>NZ_FZNR01000004.1 GCF_900188005.1 Actinoplanes regularis
TTCGAACTCGCCGAGACCCGCGTCGCCCTCGGCCCCGCCCTCGCCACCCTCAACGAGCGCGAACAGCGCATCCTGACCCTGCGCTTCTACGGCAATCTCACCCAGTCGCAGATCGCCGACCAGATCGGCATCTCCCAGATGCACGTCTCCCGCCTGCTCACCAAGGCCCTCGCCAAGCTGCGCAACCAGCTGCACAGCGAGATCTGAGCTCCGCCGGCCGGCCCTCGTGGCAGCGGTGCGGGTCGTCCCGCGCCGCTGCCGGCCGCAAGCGTCACTGAGCGCCGCTGACCTGCCAGTTCAGGCGGATCAGCAGCGCCTTCGCCTCGTCGGCGACCTCGGCGTCGGCCAGAACCGCGTACTGTGCCGCCTGTAGCGAGCTGCGCGACGTGAAGTCGCGGCGGCCGCCGGTCGCGGCGTGCGCGATGGCGCCGAAGATCGCGCCCCAGACCGCGCCGACCAGCACCGTCGTCAGGATCACCGCGAACCAGTTCGACTTGCCGAACAGGCCGAACAGCACGCCGATGAAGAGGCCGAACCAGGCGCCGCCGCCCGCGCCGGCCGCCGCCGCCCGGCCCGTCGTCAGGCGGCCCAGCACGGTCTCGACCAGACGCAGGTCGGTACCGATGATCGACGTGCGCTCGACCGGGAACTTGTTGTCGGCGAGGTGATCGACGGCCTGCTGGGCCTGCGCGTACTCGGAGTAGGTGCCGACCACCACGGTGGGGCCGCTCCGCGCCGCCTGGTCCGGCGTCTCGCCGGGCAGGTGCGGCACCCCGGCCGGGCCCGGCGGGAGGCCACCGGTTGCCTGCGGCGGGGTCGTCCGGGGGTCATCCACAGGCGGGACTCCAGTGCCCGGGTTGGGTGAGACGCCTGTGGCCGGAGTGATGTTGATGGTGTGATCATCTGGTGCACTCATCGGGCATTTCCTCCGTTATCGGAACCGGACAACGGGTCACCCGCGGTGACCCGAACCCACAGATGGAAGGTCACGGCGACGGCGGCGACGATCCCCGCCACGCCGGTGAAGAACGCGAATCGGCCGGTGACCAGGTCGGGCAGCACCCGCTCGGAGAGCACCAGGGCGGCCAGACCGATCGTGAACGCCGCGGCGGAGACCGCGCCGACCAGGGCGAGCGGCAGGGTGGCGACCCGGGCCGGCGTGCTGGACGGGCGCGGGCCACCCCAGCGGCGCAGCCGGATCACCCAGGTGATCAGCGCACCGCAGGCCAGCACGATCAGCAGGGCCGCGACGGTGTCGCTCGGGCGGTGCCACTCGGCCCACACGGTGGCCACCGCGACGAGCGTGACGTAGGCGGCGCCGATCAGCCCCATCGCGCCGCGCAGCGCCCGGGGGAACGCCAGGATCAGCACGAACGCGACCGACGCGGCGGCCGCCGTGTGCCCGCTGGGGAACGAGTTGGGCATCCCGGAGCCGTCCAGGTCGGGCCGGTCCAGGTGGGCCTTGAACTGCTGGCACGCGACGTTCGCGGCGACCACCAGCAGGGCGGCCCCGATCGAGAGGTCGAACCGCCGGCGCAGCGCGCCGACGACAGCGGCGACCAGGCAGACCACCGCGAGCACGGCGAGCTGGGTGGCCCCGAGCGTCCGGCTGAGCACCTCGGTCACCTGCTCGTGCCGCACGTCGCCGCCCCGCATCGCGGCGGTGTCCACGCTCTGGCCCAGGGTGGTCCGGATGAAGACGCGGTGGACCAGGTAGGCGCCCGTGGCCGAGAGCACCGCGACCAGCAGCGGCGATATCGAGTGCCACCCGCCCGCGGAGACGGTCCTGGTGGTGTCCGCGTGTGCCTGCCGTGATGCGACCGCCGTCATCGACTCTCCCTGGTCCTCAGCGGTGGAAACGTGGTCACGCAATTCCCAGTCTCGGTGATTTCCAAGCGCGCCGGGGATCACAACCGTTCCGCACCCGCGCGCGGCCCGGGAGCGCAACGGCAAGACCGGATCTTCGTACGGAATCGGCCGGAACGAAGGGGACCTTTTCATGAGGCACAGCTCCCGACGATTGCTCACCAGCGCTCTGCTGGTGCTCGCCGCAGGAGCCGGGCTGGGCGTCGCCCCGTCGGCCGCCCTGGCTACCGGGGTCACCGCCACCGTCGACGTGAACAGTCAGCTCAAGATACGGGCCAAGCCGTCACTGGCGTCCCCGATCAAGGGAACCCTGCGCGACGGCCAGAAGATCACGGTGGCCTGCACGGTGACCGGTCAGAACGTCCGCGGCAAGCTGCGCACCACCGCGGTCTGGGCCAGGCTCGGCAACGGCTACTACGTGTCCGACTCGTACCTCAGAACCGCGAAGCGGGCCCCGTCCTGCGGCAGTGCCCCGGTGGGCGACAAGGCCAAGGCCAAGCCGAAGGAGACCGGCACCACGCCGCAGTACGTCACGGGGAAGGTGCGCAGCGGGGACGGCGCGGTGAACGTGCGGACCACGCCGTCGTCGCAGGGCGTGCCGGTGCGCAAGGTCCCCAACGGCGGCACCCTGCAGCTGGTCTGCTCCGTGCCGGGTCCCACCGTCCGGGGCACCGTGCGGACCACCAAACAGTGGGACCGGCTGACCGACGGGCGGTACATCTCGCACGCGTACGTCGTCTCCGCCGCGCTGAAGGTCTGCGCGGGCGCGCCGGACACCGCACCGGTGACGCCGACCGTGAGCCAGTCCGAGTTCATCTCGGCCGCGGTGCCGGGGGCCCAGCTCGGCTGGCGTCAGTTCGGTGTGCCGCCGTCGGTGACCATCGCCCAGGCGGTCCTGGAGTCCGGCTGGGGCCGCAGTGGCCTGGCGTCGGTGGACAAGAACTACTTCGGGATCAAGTGTCAGGGCGGCAGCTTCGGGACGATCGCCAACGGGTGTCACGTCTACCCGACCACCGAGTGCGACAAGGCCGGCAAGTGCTTCCCGACGTCGGACGCGTTCCGGACGTACGCCACGATGGCCGACTCGTTCCGCGACCACGGGTACTTCCTGAAGGTGAACAAGCGGTACACGCCGGCGTTCGCCTACACCCGGGACGCCAACAACTTCATCTGGCAGGTCTGGAAGGCCGGGTACGCCACCGATCCGAACTACTACACCAAGGTCACCGGGATCATGGCGGCGCACAACCTCTACCAGTACGACACCTGGAAGTAACCGTCCGCCCCCGTTGGCCGAAGTCCGGCCGACGGGGGCGTTTCGCGGCTTACGCTCTCCGTGGTGAAGGGGAAGGAGAAATCCGACATGAGGCACATCCCACCCGAACCTGCGGAAGAAGAAGACGCCGAGATCCGCGCCGCGCTGGAGCGGGCCCTGGCCGAGCGGGCCGCGATCATGGACAGCCGGCTGCCCGGGCTGGTGGCGCTGCCGGCCGCCGAGCCGTCCGCGCACCACCCGGGGGCGGCCCGCCTGCGCGCCCCGGTGCCGGACCACCAGCACCATTACTGACCGGTCGGTCACGACACGCCGTCCGCGGCGGCCCGCGGCAGCAGTGCCGTGACCAGGGCCAGCAGCTGGGCCGGCACGAACGGTTTGAGCAGCGTCGCCGACGCGCCGGCGGCGCTGGCTCGCTCGTCCCCGGGCACCAGTGATCCGCTGGCCACCACCACGGGGATGTGCCGCAGGTCGTCGTCCGCCCGGATCGCCCGGCACAGGTCCAGGCCGCTCAGGTACGGCATGTCGATGTCGGTGACCACCAGATCCGGGCAGTGCAGGCGGACCGCGGCCAGGGCGGCCGCCCCGTCGGCGGCGGTCACCACCCGGTGACCGGCGCGTTCCAGCGAACGCTGCAACACGTACCGGATGTCGTCGTGGTCCTCCGCGACAACGATCACCCTCGGCCTCGATTCGGTCTTGCGGTACCCCGTCATCCGGGATATCGAGTCAGGCCATCCCGAAGACACGGGGTTGTCACCGTCCATCTCGCCCGGTGCGAATGGTCCGAACGGATGATCTGTCCATCTTGACCGTTCGGCACAGTGAGGCGCGTGAATGCAGAACCCCACGATGCTCCGATCGCGCCGGACGAGCCCACGACCACCGCCGACGTCCCGCCGAAGCGCCGCGGGTGGTTCGGCCGGCGGTCGGGCTGGGTGAAGGCGCTGATCATGCTCGGGGTGCTCGTGGTGCTGGTGTCCTCCGGGGTGGCCGGTGGCGCCTACCTTTTGGTCAGCCGGTACGAGAACAAGGTGGACCGGGCCGCGCTGCTGCCGTCCGCCCCGGCCGAGGAGGCCGCCCGGAGTAAGCAGAACTGGGAGTCCGGCGCGCTGAACCTGCTGCTGCTCGGCTCCGACTCGCGGGCCACCGAGCCCGGCGGGACGAGCCCGATCGGCGAGCGCTCCGACACCATCATGCTGGTGCACATCGCGCGTGACCGGGACAAGGCGACAATCATCTCGATCCCCCGGGACAGCTACGTCGAGGTGCCGGCCGGCGGGAGCTGGAAGGGCGGCAAGAACAAGATCAACGCGGCGTTCGCGTTCGGCGGGGCGGCGCTCACCGCCACGACGGTGCAGAAGCTGACCGGCATCCCGCTGGACGGCGCGATGATCGCCAACTTCGCCAGCATCCGGGATCTGGTCGACGCGGTCGGCGGCGTCGAGGTCTGCGTCCCGTACGACGTCAAGTCCACCTTCTCCGACCGGGAGTGGAAGCAGGGTTGCCACGCCATGGACGGCGCCATCGCCGAGGAGTTCATGCGGCAGCGCTACAACGTGCCCGGCGGTGACTTCGGCCGGATCCGCAACCAGCAGCTGGTGGTGCAGGCGGTGATCAGCAAGGTGGCCAGGAACAACCTGCTCTACAAGCCGCTGGAGCTGGACACCCTGCTCGGCATCGCGGCCGACTCGCTCACCGTCGACCAGAGCCTCGACCTGCGCGATCTGGTCTTCGCGGTGCGTGACATCCGGCCGCGGAACATCACCTACGCCACCGTGCCGTACACCTCGGCGGGTCTGAAGACCCCGGCCGGGAGCGCGGTGAAGCTCGACGACCAGGCGGCGGCCGAGATGTTCGCCGCGGTCAGGGACGACACCATCGACCGCTGGCTGGCGGAGAACCCGCCGCGCGAGCCGGGAAGCTGAGCGCGGCCGAGGGCGGTGTTAATCACCAGGCGATCCGGGCCCGTTACGCCTATCCTTGGCCCGCCATGTCGACATCGCCCTCCGCCCCGCCGGCCGCCGTGCACGAACTCCGCGACCGGATCTCACAGCTCCTTCCCCGTGACGCGCACCGGCTCGGGCGCCGCCTCGAGGGGACCAGGCGGATCCGGGACGCCGACGCGCGCTCCGCCGCCCTCGCCGAGATCGCCGGGGAGGTGGAGCGGGCCCAGTCGCGGCTGGCCGGCCGGCTCGCCGCCGTTCCCCCGATCTCGTACCCGGAGTCGCTGCCGGTCAGCGCCCGCAGGGACGACATCGCCGCGGCGATCCGGGACCATCAGGTCGTGGTCGTGGCGGGGGAGACCGGCTCCGGCAAGACCACCCAGATCCCCAAGATCTGTCTGGAGCTGGGCCGCGGCGTGCGCGGCCAGATCGGGCACACCCAGCCCCGCCGGATCGCGGCCCGCACGGTCGCCGAGCGCGTCGCCGAGGAGCTGGACCGGCCGCTCGGCTCGACCGTCGGCTACAAGGTCCGGTTCACCGATCAGGTGAGCGACGACACCATGATCAAGGTGATGACCGACGGCATCCTGCTGGCCGAGATCCAGAACGACCGGATGCTGAGCCGGTACGACACGCTGATCATCGACGAGGCGCACGAGCGCAGCCTCAACATCGACTTCATCCTGGGCTACCTCCGGGACCTGCTCCGCAAGCGATCCGACCTCAAGCTCGTGATCACCTCGGCGACGATCGAGACCCAGCGGTTCGCCGAGCACTTCGCCGACGCCGCCGGGAAGCCGGCGCCGGTGATCGAGGTGTCCGGCCGGACGTACCCGGTCGAGGTCCGTTACCGGCCGCTGGTGACCACCACGGTGATCGACGACGACGAGGTGCGCGAGGAGCCGATCGACCAGATCGAGGGCATCGCCGCCGCCGTGGACGAGCTGCCGCGCGACGGCGACATCCTGGTCTTCCTCTCCGGCGAGCGGGAGATCCGGGACACCGCGGACGCGCTCAACCGCAAGGACCTGCGCAACACCGAGGTCGTCCCGCTCTACGGCCGGCTCTCCGCCGCCGAGCAGCACCGGGTCTTCGAACGGCACACCGGCCGCCGGATCGTGCTGGCCACCAACGTCGCCGAGACCTCGCTGACCGTGCCCGGCATCCGCTACGTGATCGACCCCGGCACCGCCCGGGTCAGCCGGTACTCGCACCGGCTCAAGGTGCAGCGGCTGCCGATCGAGGCGGTCTCGCAGGCCAGCGCCAACCAGCGCAAGGGCCGCTGCGGGCGCACCTCGGACGGCATCTGCATCCGGCTGTACTCGGAGGAGGACTTCGAGGGGCGGCCGGAGTTCACCGAGCCGGAGATCCTCCGGACGAACCTGGCCTCGGTCATCCTCCAGATGACCAACCTGGGCCTCGGCGACCTGGGCAGGTTCCCGTTCATCGACCCGCCGGACAAGCGCAACGTCGCCGACGGGGTGAAGCTCCTGGAGGAGCTCGGCGCGCTGAAGGAGCGGGGGCTCACGCCGCTGGGCCGGCAGCTGGCCCAGCTCCCGGTCGACCCCCGGCTGGCCCGGATGGTCATCGAGGCGGGCAAGCAGGAGTGCGTCGCCGAGGTGATGGTGATCGCGGCGGCGCTGTCGATCCAGGACCCGCGCGAGCGGCCGGCCGACAAGCAGCAGCAGGCCGACGAGAAGCACGCCCGGTTCACCGACAAGGAATCGGACTTCTTCAGCTACCTGAATCTCTGGCGCTACCTGCGGGTGAAGCAGGAGGAGCTCTCCGGCAACCAGTTCCGCCGGCTCTGCCGCTCCGAGTTCCTGAACTACCTGCGGGTGCGCGAGTGGCAGGACATCTACGCGCAGCTGCGGCAGGTCGTCCGTACCCTCAATCTGTCTTTCAAGGAGGACTGGGAAGCGGGAGTCGCGCCGCAGCCGGTGCACACCGCCCTGCTCGCGGGCCTGCTCAGCCACATCGGGCTGAAGGACACCGACAAGCGGGAATACCTGGGCGCCCGCGGCGCCAAGTTCGCCGTCTTCCCGGGGTCGGCGCTGTTCAAGCGGCAGCCGCGCTGGGTGATGTCGGCCGAGCTGGTCGAGACCAGCCGCCTCTGGGGCCGGGTGAACGCCCGGATCGAGCCCGAGTGGGCCGAGAAGCTGGCCCCGCATCTGGTCAAGCACTCCTACAGCGAGCCGCACTGGGATCGGAAGATGGGCGCGGTGATGGCCTTCGAGAAGGTCACGCTGTACGGCCTGCCGATCGTGCCGCGGCGCCGGGTCGGGTACAGCAAGGTCGACCCGGTCGTCTCCCGCGAGCTGTTCATCCAGCACGCCCTGGTCGAGGGCGACTGGGAGACCCACCACAAGTTCTTCGACGCCAACCGGCGGCTGCTGCGGCAGATCACCGAGATCGAGAACCGGGCGAGGCGGCGGGACATCGCGGTCGACGACGAGACCGTGTACGCGCTGTACGACGCCCGGATACCGGCCGAGGTGGTCTCCTCCCGGCACTTCGACGGCTGGTGGAAGCGCGCCCAGCGGGAGACCCCGGAGCTGCTGACGTTCACCCGCGACGACCTGGTCAACGCGGGCCGGGACACCGTCGACCCGAACGCGTTCCCGGACGCCTGGCTCGCCTCGGGCGTGAAGCTGCCGCTGCTGTACGAGTTCGAGCCGAACTCGCACGCCGACGGCGTGACCGTCAAGGTCCCGCTCGACCTGATCAACAAGATCGACGCCGACGACTTCGGCTGGTCCGTGCCGGGGTTCCGCAAGGACGTGGTCATCGCGCTGATCCGGGCCCTGCCCAAGGCGCTGCGGACCAGCTTCGTCCCGGTCCCGGACTGGGCCGAGGCGGTGCTCGACCGGGTGCCGGTGCGGCGCGGGCCGCTGCCCGACGCGATCGGCAACGAGCTGCGCCGGCTCACCGGCACCATCGTGCCCCGCGACGCGTGGCGGCCCGACCAGGTGCCGGAGTACCTGCGGATGAACTTCCGCGTCGTCAACGAGGCCGGCGAGGTCGTCGCCGAGGGCCGTGAGCTCGACGTGCTGCGCCGCGAACTGGCCCCGAAGGTACGGGCCACCATCTCCCGGGCGGCCGGGAACCTGGAACGCACCGGCATCACCACCAACGACTTCGGCGCGATCCCGCACCGCGTCGCGCAGAACCGCGGCGGTTACGAGGTGAACGTCTGGCCGGCGCTGGTCGACGAGGGCGCCTCCGTCGGCGTGAAGGTGTTCGAGACCGAGGCCGAGCAACGGGTCGCGATGCGCGCCGGCACCCGGCGGCTGCTGCTGCTCACGCTGCCGCCCGCGGCCCGCTTCCTGCAGGGGCGGCTGGACAACCGGGCGAAGCTGGAGCTGTCCCGGTCGAACCCGTACCGGTCGATCGCGGACCTGCTGGACGACTGCGCGGGCGCGGCCGTGGACAAGCTGGTCGCGGACGCCGGGGGACCGGTCTGGTCGTCGGTCGAGTTCGCGTCGCTGCGCGACACGGTCCGCGAGGACCTGGTGGACGCGGTCGCCAACGTCGTCACCCAGGTCCAGGCCGTGCTGGCCACCACGTACGACGTGGACCAGCGGATCCGCCTGGTCAAGGACCCGGCCCTGCTGCCCGCGCTCGCCGACATCCGGCAGCAGCTCAAGGGCCTGGTGTACCCGGGGTTCGTGACCGAGACCGGGTGGCGGCAGCTGCACCACCTGCCCCGCTACCTGCGCGGCGTCGTCCACCGGCTGGACCGGCTCGGCGGCGCCGCCGGGCGGGACCGGCAGCTGACCACCCAGATCCACGAGATCGAGGCGGAGTACCGGGAGCTGAAGGCGGAGGCGCCGCCGGGCGGGCCGGCCGCCGAGGGGCTGCGGGAGATCCGCTGGATGATCGAGGAGCTGCGGATCAGCTTCTTCGCGCAGACTCTCGGGACCGCCTACCCGGTCTCCGACAAGCGCATCTTCAAGGCGATGGACGCCCTGCCGCTGTAGTGGTCGCCAGGTTGCAGGTCGGTTCGTCCGTGGTGCCGTTCGGTCACGTCCCTGTCGTGGCCGGACGGCGGCTCATATGGTCTCGGCATGACGAACGAGAACCTCGCCTTCGCCCCGACCACCGCCGTTTCCGCGGACGCGTACCTCGACGGGTTGATGGCCTGGGTGGGTGTCGACGGCCTCGCGGCCGCGTTCGCCGAGCCGGGACTGCTGGCCGTCGTCGACCAGCACGCGGCCGCCGTCCGGGAGTCGCTGCGCGACGCGGGCCGCCCGATCGGCGCGGCGGGCCTCGTGGCGTACGCCCGGAGCGTCGCTTTCGCGGCGGCCCGGATGGGTAGCCCGCTGCCCGGGGAGGGGGCCGCGCCGACCACGGTCGCCGGCTGGAGCGGTGCCGGGTGGCCGCTGTTGCGCCTGCTCGCGGTCTGCCTGATCGCGGAGTCCGCAGGGCTCTTGTAAACCGTACGATCTACTTAGACGGGTTTTTACCGGCTAAATCGGATTTATCAGGCATCTTCTTATGCATGAGGATGTTCAAACTCTCCGCTCTGGTTCTTCTGACGGTTCCGGTCCTGGCCACCCCCGCGGTCGCCGCCCCCGTCGAGGAACCGGCCCCCAGTGCTCCCACGCTGGTGGCCCGCTACAACTTCGACGGCGGCGCCGTCGGCAACAAGATCTCCGATCTCTCCGGCAAGGGCTCCCACCTCACCGTCCGCGGTGAGGACAACGGCACCATCACGATCAACACCGAGGGCGCCGGACGGTACGCCGCGTTCCCGGCGCCGTGCGCCAGCGACATCTGCGCCCGCGCGATCCTGGAGGCCCCGAACGCCCCCGACCTGAACCCGGGCGTCCGCCCGTTCCGGTGGGCGGCCAGCGTCCGGCTCACCGCGGAGCAGATGAAGGGCAAGTCCAACATCATGCAGAAGGGCCTGTCCGGCGCGGACAGCGTCTGGAAGCTGCAGCTCACCGGCAAGACCGGCCGCGCGCAGTGCGTGATGACGGGCAAGGGCGCCACCGAGTCCTTCAGCGCCACCTCAGCGCGCCCGGTCGCTGACGGTGAGTGGCACAAGGTCGTCTGTGAGCGCGCTGGGACCAACCTGAGCATCTCCGTGGACGGCGTTCCCGGGACGCGCGCGACGGTCCCGGCGACCCTCGCGGTGGAGAACGCGATGCCGCTGCGCATCGGCGGGCCGAACTTCGGTGCGAGCAGCGACATGTTCCACGGTCAGCTCGACGACGTCTACATCCAGGTCGGCTGAGGATTTCTCGTTACCGCGGGCCGGCCTTCGGGCCGGCCCGCTTCCGTATGAGCCCTCCCGGCCCGGCCTTCCGGGTCGGCCGCTTCCTTCTGTCCGCCCTCCGGGCTGGCAGGTTTCCTTGTGGGTGCCCTCGGCCTGGTCTTTCGGTCGGCCTGCTTCTTGTTGCCCGCCCCAGGGCAGGCCGGTTTCCTTGCGGGCGCGCCCGGCCCGGTTTTCCGGTCGGCCTGGTTCTTTCTGCCCGCCGTCCAGGCTCGGGTCGCTTCCTTCGGCTCACCCTTCCTGCCCGCCCTCCGGCCCAGCCGCTCCAGGCCCTGGCGAAGAGCCGATTTCCGGTACGCCGGAAGCCCGCCGAAATTCGGTGGTGCGTCGCGAATCCGGGGACATAGGGTGGCCGCATGCTGTGATCCGCACCAGGCACCCCCGGTGATTCGGGGTTTGTGCCTTCCGCGCCGGTCCCCTGGTCTGTCGACCGAGGGGTCGTGCCCGGGGTGCGGGTTCCGTGGACGAGTTCCGCGGCCCTTCCGATCACGACTACCTCCTCACGCGTCGCGCCGGCCGCCGGCTCCCGCCCGCTCCCCGAAGCGGCATCGGACTCGCATCCTCAGGAGGTAACGACATGCCCGTGCGGCCTTTCTCAGTACGCCTCGACCCCGACGAACTCGCCCGCCAGGACATCGCCGCGGCGCTGGCCCGGCCGGCGACCACCGGCGATGAGAACGGCGCCAGCGGTGCCGCCCATCACGGTGCGGACGACAGCCGTCAGACGGCCCGGCGTCATTCGGACCGCGCCCACGCGGGGCGCGCCGCCGCGGCGGCCGGTAGCCGCAGCTACGCCTTCCGTCGCAGCTGACAGGCAACGGCGGCCACCGGCGCGACAGCGCCCGGTGGCCGTCTTGCTGGCCGTCTTGCTGGCCGTCTTGCTGGCCGTCTTGCTGGCCGTCTTGCTGGCCGTCTTGCTGGCCGTCTTGCTGGCCGTCTTGCTGGCCGCCTTGCTGGCACAACCCATCGGCCACGCCGCCTGGTGACCAGCCGCCGCCCGCCGCGAGCAATCTCCAGGGAGGCCGTGGCTTCCACCCGCCACTTTCGCCCAAGATCAACTCAGTTGAACGGCGTTGCGACCGGTTCTGCCGGGTCTGCGGCGGTGGTGTCCCTGGAACGGGCGATCAGCGCTTCACGTCGACGACGACCGGGGCGTGATCTGACGGGCCCTTGCCCTTGCGGGCCTCCCGATCCACCACGGCGTCCGTCACCGCGGAGGCCAGGTCGGCGCTGGCGTAGACGTGGTCGATCCGCATGCCTTTGTTCTGATGGAACATCCCGGCGCGGTAGTCCCAGTACGTGTACGGATGGTCGCCCTTCATCGCCCGGGCCGGCACATCGGTCAGCCCGAGGTCGCGCAGCGCGGTGATCGCCTCCCGCTCCGGCGGCGTGACATGCGTCGATCCGACGAAGACCGCCGGATCCCAGACGTCCGCGTCGGTGGGCGCGACGTTGAAGTCGCCGGCCACGACCAGAGGCCCGGCGGCGAGGTCCTCGGCGAGCACGAGGCGTAGCGCGCGCAGCCATTCCAGCTTGTAGACGTAGTGCGGGTCGTCCGGGGTGCGGCCGTTGGGGACGTACACGGACATGAATTTGATCCCGTCGCAGACCGCGCTGATCGCGCGGGCCTCCGGGTCAGGGAAGCCCGGCTCGCCGGGGAAACCCCGGCGGACGTCGGCGAGGCCGGCGCGCGAGAGAAGGGCGACGCCGTTCCAGCGGCCCTGGCCGTACGCCGCGGTCTGGTAACCCAGCTCGCCGACCTCGTCGGTGGGGAAGCCGTCCTCGCCGACCTTGGTCTCCTGGAGGCAGACCACGTCCGGGGCGGTGTTCTCCAGCCATTCGAGGAGGCGGGGGAGCCGGGCCTTGACGGAGTTGACGTTCCACGTGGCGAAGCGCATCTGCCCAGCCTGCCCCATCCAGCGCGGTTCGTCCCGCCCGGGCGTTCCATCGGCGTGGCTCATCCTCGCCACGCCCGTTGTTCAGCAGCGGGCCCGGCGGTGCGGTTCATCTTCCCGATGCCGCAACCAATCGGCGCGGCTCATTTTCGCGGCGCCACGTTCCGTGGCACGCCTGCGGCTCGTAGGCGCGGTTCGCCCTTGCGGGTCCGCGATTTAGTGGCGCGGCTCGGCCCTGCGGTGCCTGCGGTCCAGCGGTACGACCCGTCCTGGCCGCGCCCGCGTTTCAGCGGTGTGCCTGCGGCTTGTTGTCGCGGCTCGGCCTTGCGGTGCCTGCGGCTCGGCGGTGTGGCTCGTCCTCGTGGCGGCGCGTTTCAGCGGCGTGCCTGCGGCTCGTTGTCGCGGCCCGCCCCTGCGGCCCGGCGGTTCGACCCGTCCTGGCTGCGCCCGCGTTTCAGCGGCGCGGCGTGGCTCGTCCCCGTGGCGTCCGCGGTTCAGCGGCGTGGCGGGAGGCCGCCGCGCGTCGCGGCGATCAGGGCCGCGGCGAGGCCCGCGGCGAGCACCAGCAGCAGGGCGGCGAGCCAGAGCGCCCGCCCTTCGGTGCCGATCAGGTCGGTCATCTCGCCTCCCAACGGTGATCTGACTCACCCGGCAAACCCGTGAGCGATAATGCCCGACTTGCCCGCGTGGCACCAGTGGAACGGAGAGGTTTGTCGGAAGCAAGGCAACTTCACGGGGGACGAACCGCTACTCCCCGGCACTCGAGTGATGATGCTGCCTGTTTTCGGTGACCGCGGCGATCGGCGGCACGTCGGGAAGCGTCGCCGCCAGGTGCCAGTGCTCGGCGAATTCCCCTGGCGGGACCGCCTTGCCCCAGAGCCAGCCCTGCCCGTTGACCACCCCGAGGTGGAAGAGCGCGTCGCGTTGCAAGGGTGTCTCGACGCCCTCGGCGATTACGAACAGGCCGAGCGCGTGGCTCATCGCGACCACCGCGCGGACGATCTCGTCGTCCTGCTCGTTCTTGCCCAGGCCGGTCACGAACGAGCGGTCGATCTTGACCCCGGTGACCGGGAAACGGCGTAGGTAGCCGAGCGAGGAGAAGCCCGTCCCGAAGTCGTCGACCAGCAGTTTCGCGCCGAGCTGGCGGAGCTCGAAGAGCACCTGGGCGGTGACGCTGGAGCCGTCCACCATCACCGACTCGGTCATCTCCAGCGCCACACACTGCGGTGGGACGTTGTACCGGGCCAGCTCTCCGGAGATCACCAGCGGCAGTTCCGGCTCGTTGAGCTGGCGGGGTGACACGTTGACGGACATGTAGAAGCTGTCCGAGACGATGCCCTGCGCGCGCCACTCGCCGAGCTGCCGGAGCGCCTCGGCGCGGACGAATCCGCCGATCTGGGAGATCAGTCCGGAGTCCTCGGCGATCGGGATGAAGAGCCCCGGCGGGATCGAGCCGCGCTCCGGATGCTCCCAGCGCACCAGCGCCTCGGCGCCCACCGGCATCCCGGTCTCCAGGCGCACCAGTGGCTGGTACACCACGTGCAGCTGGTTCTGGCCGAGCGCCTGGCGCAGCGCCACCTCGAGCTCGATGCGCTGGCGCGCCTGGTCGTGCATCGAGGTGTCGAACATGGTGGACCGGCCGGGGCCCTCCCGTTTGGCGCGGTACATGGCGGTGTCCGCGTCGCGCATCAGCGCCTCGGCGGTCAGCGTGGCGCGCTCCAGGTCGCCGCTGGCGTGCGCGATGCCGATCGAGGCGGTGATCACGACCTCGGTCTCGCGTACCGGCAGGGCCCGGACGAAGCAGCTGCGGATGTCGTCCACCATGCGCAGCGCGCCGGCCTTGTCACCGACGTAGGCGAGCAGGAACTCGTCGCCGCCGACCCGGGCCACCGGCACGCTCTCCGGCGCCGTGGCGCGCAGCCGCCGGGCGACCTCCATCACCAGCTCGTCGCCGGCGTCGTGGCCCCACGAGTCGTTGACCCACTTGAATCCGTCCAGGTCGAGCAGGTAGACCCAGACCCGTTCCGGCCCCTCCGGGTCCACGGCGGCAACCAGCCGCTCGATCGCGAGGCCGATGGACTGCCGGTTCGGCAGCGAGGTGAGCGGGTCGTGGGCGGCCTGGTGCTCGAAGTGCAACTGGGCGGCGACCTGCCCGTGCACCGCGGAGGCCGCCCGGGCGATCAGCAGTACGTCCATCAGCGCGCCACCGATCGCGATCAGCAGGCGTTGTGAGGCCGTGCCGGCGCGGGTCGTCAGCAGCAGGGCGAACGGCACCAGCAGGGCGGGCAGCAGGACCGCCAGGCGCTGCCAGGACCAGGCTTGCACCGGCGGCCGGTCGGCGTGGCTCATCTCCACCACGGAGGGGTGCAGGGCGGCCACGCCCAGCGCTGTGTACGCCGGCACGTACGGCAGGTTGAGCAGCGGCGACGCGTAGATGTGGCCTTTCACGCCGACGATCGCGTAGGCGGTGTCGCCGATGAACAGCCCGACCATCATCACCAGCAGCGCGATCATGCTGACCGGCCAGACATTGGTGGTGAAGGCCAGGTTGATCACGAGCAGGGCGAGCACCACGTCCAGGAGCGGATAGGTGGCCTGGATGATGGAGAGCAGCGCGGGCCGATCGGGGAACGCCGCGGCCGGGGCGGCCAGCAGCAGCGTGCTGGTCAACCCGGCGGCCACGAAGACGATCAGTCCGTCCAGCACCGCGTGCCGTTCCAGGCTCTCCCGGGCCCGCAGCAGCATGAAGAGGAAGATGCCCAGCAGCAGGTAGCCGCTGAAGCTCGCGAGGTCGGCGAGCAGCGGCATCGGCATCGGCATGTCGGTGACCGACGGCCGGATCACCAGCCCGATCAGGAAGAGCAGTGCGGCCAGGGCCATGAGCCGCCACGCGCGCGGTGGCTGGGCTCCCCAGCTCCGCGGGCCGACATAGCAGGCGGCCACGGTGAGTACGCCGAGCAGAACCAGGCTCGCCGAGCCGAGATTCGTCGACGAGTAGGCCGTGTAGACAGCGGTCGTGAGGATCCCGAATGCTGCCATGATCTGCCATTGGCGGCGAGCAACGGCGGGCGGGAGTGCGAAGGGCACCGGCCATTCCTCCCGTTTTGCCCTGAGACTAATCTTTTGCTCACCGTAGCAACGCGTGGTTGGTTGAGTGGCCGGGTTTCGACTTCCCGGCGGGGTCCCGGCGTCCATGCACGAAAACGGTCGCGCAGCCACCCCGTCGCAGCAGTTCGTACGCGACCGAACCGAATCGTCCGGCGCCGCCGGCCCCGCGCGGCCCGAGCGTGATCAGCCCGGCCCGCCGGGAGGCGCGCACCAGGACCGTGGCCGGCGTGCCGATCAACAGCTCGCGGTGCGGCGGCGGCAGGTCCGGCACCGCGGCGATCACCTCGTCCAGCACCCGCTCACCGGCGGTCTCGCCGCCCTCGGCGACCACGAGCGCGACCGCCAGCGGAAGGCCGCGGCGGCGGGCCTCCCCGGCGGCGAACCGCAGGGCGAGAACGGACGGACCGGAGCCGTCGACGGCGGCCAGCACCCGGGCCGAGGGCGGCCGCGGCCCGCGCGCCACCAGCACCGGGCACCACGCCTGCGTCGCCGCCTCCAGCAGGGTGGATCCGGGCGGTACGCGGCCGGTGCGGGCCAGGTCGTCGGTGCCGACGACGAGCAGCGCCGCGGTCCGGCTGAACTTGCGCAGGACCCGTCCGGCGGGCCCATCCACGAGTTGACCGCGCACGTCGGCGCCGGGTGTGGAACGCTTGGCGGTGGCGACCGCCTCGTCGACGACATGGGAGGCGGCACGGCGGGCCGGAGCCCATTCGGCGCCGGTTCCCGGCCAGGTGAAAGCATGTACCACCGTCAGTTGCGTGCCCCGGGAGACCGCCTCCCGGGCGGCCAGGCGCACGGCGACCAGGCCGGCCGCGGTCCCATCGACCCCGACCACCACGGGCGGTTGATTCGGGATCTGCATCGGTCCGACCTCCGCTCCCCGTAACGTTCTCGCAATATACCGATCGTTATCTATGGCGCAACGGTCCATACGGACTGGTGACCAATGCCTCAACAGGTGGCCACCTGATGACCCATTCAGGTTGAGGGTTTACGGTGAACGGCAAAATCTTTGGGACATCTGCCGGTGAAGTGAGGGAAATACATGACGGATGTCAAGCTCGACCACCCTGGTGGCCAATTGTCGATGTCGGTACGCGAGGCCGTCGACGGGCCGGGCGGCATCGACGTCAGTGCTCTGCTGAAGGAGACCGGTTACGTCACCCTGGACCAGGGTTTCGTGAACACCGCGTCCACCACGTCGGCGATCACCTACATCGACGGTGACGCCGGCATTCTGCGCTACCGGGGCTACCCGATCGAGCAGCTGGCCGAGAAATCGACGTTCCTGGAGGTGTCCTACCTCCTGATGAACGGCGAGCTGCCGACCGAGGCGCAGCTGCGCGACTTCGCCGACAAGCTTCGGGTGCACACGCTCCTGCAGGAGGAGATGCGCACGTTCTTCTCCGGCTTCCCCCGGGACGCGCACCCGATGGCGGTGCTCTCCTCCGCGGTGACCGCGCTCTCCACGTTCTACCAGGACGCGCTCGACCCGCTGGACGACGAGCAGGTTGATATCTCCGCAATCCGGCTGATGGCGAAACTTCCGACGATCGCGGCGTACGCCTACAAGAAGTCGATCGGTCACCCGCTGCCGTACCCGGACAACTCGCTCGACTACGTCGAGAACTTCCTGCGTCTGACCTTCGGCCTGCCGACCGTCAACTACGACGTCGACCCCAAGGTCGCCAAGATCCTCGACATGCTGTTCATCCTGCACGCCGACCACGAGCAGAACTGCTCCACCTCGAGCGTCCGGCTGGTCGGCTCCGCGCAGGCCAACCTGTTCGCGTCGATCTCGGCCGGTATCGGCGCCCTCTCCGGCCCGCTGCACGGCGGCGCCAACGCGGCGGTGCTCGAGATGCTCGAGCAGATCCGCAAGGACGGCGGCGACGTCAACTCCTTCGTCACGCGAGTGAAGAACAAGGAGAAGGGCGTCAAGTTGATGGGCTTCGGCCACCGGGTCTACAAGAACTACGACCCGCGCGCCGCCATCGTCAAGAAGGCCGCCAAGGAGATGCTGTCGACCTTGGAGACGCCGGACCCGCTGCTGGAGATCGCGTTCGAGCTCGAGGAGATCGCGCTCAACGACGACTACTTCGTCTCCCGCAAGCTGTACCCGAACGTCGACTTCTACACCGGCCTGATCTACAAGGCCATGGGCTTCCCGACGAAGATGTTCACGGTGCTGTTCGCCATCGGACGTCTGCCGGGCTGGATCGCCCAGTACCGCGAGATGATGCACGACCCGGCGAACAAGATCGGCCGTCCGCGGCAGATCTACACCGGCTCGCCGGTGCGCGACTTCGTTCCGATGTCGCAGCGCTGAAGAAATCGGAAAGACCCGGCACGGACTCAGAGGCGGGGTTCGGCGCCGGAAACTGGCGGAGAAGACGTCACAATGCGCCCCACCGGGCTTTCCGGTGGGGCGTTTTCCGTTGGGCCGGCGGCGCGGGAACCGTCGTCGATGTGATCCTTCCGGGTCACCGTTTGACGGACGCCCGGCGGTAGGAAAGAGTTGCCTCCGAGCGGCAGGGAGGAACCCGGTGTAATTCCGGGACGGTCCCGCCACTGTGACCGGGGAGCGACCCGCTGACACATCGCCACTGCCGGCAGGCGGGAAGGCGAGCGGGGAACGGCGATCCGGGAGTCAGGAGACTCCGGCCGCTCGTGACGACCGACGCGCGGGCGTGGACACCCGCCGGGAGGGAACCCCTGTGACGACTCCATACCCGTTCTCGGCCGTGGTCGGCCTCGACGACCTGCGCCTGGCCCTGTTGCTGACCTCGGTGTCCCCGGCCGTCGGCGGGGTGCTGGTCCGCGGCGAGAAGGGCACCGCCAAAAGCACCGTGGTGCGCGCCCTGGCCGGCCTGCTGCCCGCGGTCACCGTGGTGCGGGGCTGCCGGTTCGCCTGCGACCCGGCAGCACCCGACGCGCAGTGCCCGGACGGCCCGCACGCCGTGGACAGCCCGGCGGAGCATCGGCCGTCGGCGCTGGTCGAGTTGCCGGTCGGGGCTACCGAGGACCGGGTGGTGGGCACGCTGGACCTCCAGCGGGCGCTCGCCGACGGGGTCAAGGCGTACGAGCCGGGCCTGCTCGCCGCCGCGCACCGCGGGGTGCTCTACGTCGATGAGGTCAACCTGCTCCCGGACCACCTGGTCGACCTGCTGCTGGACGCGGCCGCGATGGGTCGCGCGCACGTCGAGCGGGACGGCGTCTCGGTCAAGCACGCGGCCCGGTTCCTGCTGGTCGGCACGATGAACCCGGAGGAGGGCGAGCCACGGCCACAACTGGTCGACCGGTTCGGCCTGGTCGTCACGGTGGCCGCGCCCCGCGACGCGACCCTGCGCGCGGAAGTGGTCCGGCGCCGCCTCGCCTACGAGGCCGACCCGGCCGCCTTCGCGGCCCGCTTCGCCGCCGACGAGCGGGAGTACGCGGCCCGCATCGCCGCCGCCCGCGCGCTCCTGCCCACGGTCGTCCTGCCCGACGCCGAACTCGACCGGATCGCCCGGGTCTGCCTGGCCTACGGCGTCGACGGGATGCGCGCCGACATCGTGGTCGCCCGCTGTGCCGTGGCGATGGCCGCCTGGCACGGCCGCGTCCGGGTCACCGCCGACGACGTCCGCGACGCCGCCCGGCTGGCCCTGCCGCACCGCCGCCGCACCGACCCGCTCGACCCGCCCGGCACCGACGAGGAGAAGCTCGACGAGGCCCTCGCCGAAGCCGAACGCCAGGCCGAGCGGGACGCGGCCCCGGACGACCCGGACCCGGATCCGGACAGCGACCCCGACGGCGGCTCGGACAACGGACCGGGGGACGGCCCGGAGAACGGGCCCGATCGCGGTCCGCAAGGTGGCGGCGCCCCCGCCCGCACGGAACAGGACGACGCGACGGGACAGGGACACCAGACCCCCGCCGCGCCGCCGGCTCGGCCCGGGGCCGCGTTCCGCCCGCGTACGCTGCGAATCTCCGCCCGCGGCGACGGCGGCCACACCGGCAGGCGGTCCCCGGCCTACGCCCGCCGCGGCCGCGTGATCGGTTCCCGCAGGCCGACCGGCAAGCTCTCCGGCGCCCCGCACCTCCCGGCCACCCTGCGGGCCGCCCTGCACCGGGGCGCTCTCCAGGCCACCGGCGGCATGGACGTGCAGCCGCGGGATCTGCGGGAGGCGATCCACGTCGGGCGCGAGGCGAACCTGGTCCTGTTCGTCGTGGACGCGTCCGGGTCGATGGCCGCGCGTAAGCGGATGACCCTGGTCAAGACCGCCGTGCTCTCCCTGCTACGCGACGCGTACCAGCGCCGGGACCGGGTCGGCATGATCACGTTCCGGGGCGCGGAGGCGGACGTCGTGCTCCCCCCGACGTCCAGCCACGAGGTCGGCGTCCTGCGCCTCGCCGCCCTGCGCACCGGCGGCCGCACCCCGCTCGCCGCCGGCCTGCGCGCCGCCGCGCGCACGATTGCCACCGAACGCCGCCGTGACCCGCGCCGCCGCCCGCTCCTGGTCCTGGTCACCGACGGCCGCGCGACCAGCGGACCCGACCCGCTGCCGCTGGCCACGGCCCTGTCCGGGGTCACGACCGTCGTGGTCGACTGCGAGTCCGGCCCGATCCGGCTCGGCCTGGCGCGGCGACTCGCCACCGCCCTGCGGGCCGACGTGATGCCCCTGGACCGGCTGGAGGCCGCCACCTCCGGGCACCGTCCGGCCGCCGGCCCCGTGAATCCCGCGGACCGCGCCTACCGCCGGGCCGCCTGATGCCCGCCACACGTACCGGAAAGGCGTGAGATGCCACAGGGGAAAGTGACCACCGTGCCCGACGACGGGTTGACGACGCGCCAGCGCCGGCGCCAGGCGGTCTTCGCCGTGCACACCGGGCCGGGCAAGGGGAAGTCCACCGCCGCGTTCGGGATGGCGCTGCGGGCGTGGAGCGCGGGCTGGCCGATCGGGGTCTTCCAGTTCGTCAAGTCGCAGAAGTGGAAGGTCGGCGAGGAGACCGCGCTGAAGGCGCTCGACGGCGTCAACGGCACCCCGGTGACCTGGCACAAGATGGGCGAGGGCTGGTCCTGGATCCAGCGCCCGGGCACCGAGCGGGACCACGCCGCCGAGGCCGCCGAGGGCTGGGCGCAGATCAAGCGCGACCTGGCCGCCGAGACCTACCGTTTCTACGTGCTCGACGAGTTCACCTACCCGATGAAGTGGGGCTGGGTGGACGTCGCCGACGTGATCGGCACCCTGGCGGATCGGCCCGGCAACCAGCACGTGGTGATCACCGGCCGGGACGCGCACCCCGACCTGATCGCGGCCGCCGACCTGGTCACCGAGATGACCAAGGTCAAGCATCCGATGGACGCCGGCCGCAAGGGACAGCAGGGCATCGAATGGTGACCATCCCGCGCGTGGTGATCGCCGCGCCGGCCTCCGGGCACGGCAAGACCACCGTCGCCACCGGCCTGCTCGCGGCGTTCGCCCGGCGCGGTGTGCCGGTCGCCCCGTTCAAGGTCGGGCCGGACTACATCGACCCGGGCTACCACGCCCTCGCGGCCGGCCGGCCGGGCCGCAACCTGGATCCGGTGCTGGTCGGGGAGGAACTGATCGGCCCGCTCTTCGCGCACGGCTCGCGCGGCGCCGAACTGGCCGTCGTCGAGGGCGTGATGGGCCTCTACGACGGGCGCACCGGGGCCGGCGAGACCGGCTCCACCGCGCAGGTCGCCGCGCTGCTGGCGGCCCCGGTCATCCTGGTCGTCGACGCCGCCGCGCAGGGCCGCTCGGTGGCCGCGCTGGTGCACGGGTTCCGCAGCTTCGGCACCGTCCGGCTGGCCGGGGTGATCCTCAACCGGGTCGGCTCGGACCGGCACGAGCAGCTCCTGCGGGACGCCTGCGAGGAGGTCGGCACGCCGGTGCTGGGCGCGCTGCGCCGGGCCGACGCGGTCGCCGCGCCCTCGCGCCATCTCGGGCTGGTGCCCGCCGCCGAGCGCCGGGCCGAGGCCCTCGCCTCGGTGGACGCGCTCGCCGAGCTGATCGCCGGCTCGGTCGACCTGGACGCGGTGGCCGCGGTCGCGCGCTCGGCGCCGTCGCTGCCGGCGACCCCGTGGACCCCGGCTTCGGCGGATCCGGTGCCGGGCCG
Organism: Actinoplanes regularis; assembly: GCF_900188005.1. Classification (GTDB taxonomy): domain Bacteria; phylum Actinomycetota; class Actinomycetes; order Mycobacteriales; family Micromonosporaceae; genus Actinoplanes; species Actinoplanes regularis. The sequence goes on from NZ_FZNR01000004.1 coordinate 21,487, forward strand.
CCCGACGGTCGCGCTCGCCGGTGGTCCGGCCTTCTCCTTCGCGTACGCGGAGACCGCCGAACTGCTCGCCGGCGCCGGCGCCGAGGTGGTCTTCGTGGATCCGCTGCGCGACGAGGCGCTGCCGGACGGCACCCGCGCGCTGGTGGTGGGCGGTGGCTTCCCCGAGGTGTACGCCGCCGAGCTCACCGCGAACGAGCCGCTGCGCAAGTCGGTCCGGGACCTGGCCGCGGCCGGCGGTCCGATCACCGCCGAGTGCGCCGGCCTGCTGTGGCTCTGCCGCGGCCTGGACGGCGCACCGATGTGCGGCGTGCTGGACGCGGACGCGACGATGACACCGACGCTGACGCTGGGGTACCGGGACGCGGTCGCGCTCTCGGACAGCCCGCTCGCGGTCGCCGGCACCCGGGTCACCGGGCACGAGTTCCACCGGACCACCGTGCATCCGCGGTCCGGGCTGCTGCTCTCCCCGGCCGGGGGAGCCGCCTGGGCGTGGCGGGGCGCGGATCCGGAGGGCTTCGCGTCGCCCCGGGTGCACGCGTCCTATCTGCACCTGCACTGGGCGGGCCGGCGTGGCCTGGCCGAACGCCTGGTCCGCACGGCGGCGGAGTGAGGCTTCGGCCGTGACCGGTCGGCTCGTCGTGGGGCTCGGGGCTCGCGCCGGCACCGGAGCGGCCGAGTTGGCCGCCGCGGTAGCGGCCGCGCTGGACGCGGCCGGTCTGGACCCGGCGGAGGTGGTCGTGCTCGCCACTGTGGACCGCCGGGCCGCCGAGCCGGGGGTGCGCGCGTTCGCCCGGGACGCCGGCTGGCGGCTGGCCGCCTTCACCGTGGCGCGGCTCGCGGCGCAACCGGTGCCCGGCCCGAGCGGCGTGGTGGCCGCCGCGGTCGGGACGCCGAGCGTCGCCGAGGCGGCCGCCCTGCTCGCGGCCGGTCCGGCGGCCGGACTCGTGCTGCCCAAGCGGAGGTTCCGGGGCGTCACGGTGGCGGTCGCCCGTACCGGCGCAAGGGGTTGACCTGTCGCCACCGCCGGCCGGGAGCGGCGGTGGCGACAATGACCAGAATCGGTCAGGCCCCGACCGGCCATTCGTGGACCGGGATGTTCTCGTGCATCAGCGGCAGGTACCGCCGTAGCATCTCGTGCAATCCCCGCTGCCGGTCCATGCCCTGCTTCTCCAGCTCATGCAGGGTGTCGACCTGCCATGACGCGCCGTTCTGCTGGCGCAGGCAGCGCTGCTCGATGATCCCGAGCAGCCGGTCGCGCTGCGTCGCGGAGACCCCCCACCGGTCCAGGCCGTCCGCGGCCTGCGGCAGCAGGCGGCGCAGGACCAACTCGGTCACCGGTACGGTCCCCACCCCGGGCCAGAACACGCTGGCGTCGATGCCGTGCCGCGCGCAGGTGTGGAAGTTCTCCTCCGCGGCGCGGAAACTCAGCTGGGTCCAGATCGGCCGTTCCGCCTCCGCGAGACTGCGTGCCAGGCCGTAGTAGAACGCCGCGTTCGCGATGGTGTCGGCGACCGTCGGTCCGGCCGGCATCACCCGGTTCTCCACCCGCAGGTGCGGGCGGCCGTTGACCACCGCGTAGATCGGCCGGTTCCAGCGGTACACCGTGCCGTTGTGCAGGCGCAGCTCGCTCAGCTCGGGGATGTCGCCGCGCTCCAGGATGTCCGCGGGGTCATCCTCGTCGCAGATCGGCAGCAGCGCGGGGAAGTAGCGGACGTTCTCCTCGAACAGGTCGAAGACGCTGGTGATCCAGCGTTCCCCGAACCACACCCTTGGTCGTACGCCCTGGGCCCTGATCTCCTCCGACCGGGTGTCGGTGGCCTGCTCGAAGAGCGGGATCCGGGTCTCCCGCCACAGCTCCCGCCCGAACAGCAGCGGCGAGTTCGCGCCCAGCGCCACCTGGATCCCGGAGATCACCTCGGAGGCGTTCCAGTACGCCGCGAACTGCGCCGGACTGACCTGCAGGTGGAACTGGGTGCTGGTGCACGCCGCCTCGGGGGCGATGGTGTCCGTGGTGACCGCGAGCCGGTCCACGCCGTCGATCCGGATGTCCAGGTCCTCACCGCGGGCCGCGAAGATCTGCTCGTTGAGCAGCTCGTACCGGGGGTTCGCGGAGAGCGCCGCGCCGGTCAGGTGCTCCCGGCGCAGGGTGGGCAGGATCCCGACGGTGACCATGTGCACGCCGACCGTGCGGGCCTTGCCCTCCGCGTGGTTCAGGCTGGCCCGCAGCCCTCTCTCCAGGTCGGCGATGTCGTCACCGGCGAGCCGCCGCGGCGGCAGGTTGATCTCGATGTTGAACTGGCCCAGCTCGGTCTGGAAATCCGGATCGGCGATCGCGCCCAGCACGTCGGCGTTGCGCATCGCCGGATCGGCACCGTCGTCGATCAGGTTCAGCTCGATCTCCATGCCGGTCATCGGCCGTTCGAAGTCGAAACGGGACTCGCGCAACATCGTCGCGAACACGTCCAGACTGCGGCGGATCTTCTGCCGGTACCGGGTCCGGTCCTCCCGGGAAAACTGTGTCTGCTCGACCTTCTCGCCCACCGGGCACCACCTTTCGAGCCGTCAGCGACGAGGGAGAGCGGGCGTCATCGCAGCGGTCCCCCCGGCATCATGATGACCGCTGTCGATGGCTGATCTCATCTCGGCGAGGCAGCATTGGCGGGTGGTGGCGAACGGCTCGTCGGACATGGACGATCCGGTACCCGATCGTCGAAATTCTCACGCCGCCTCAGCGCAGCAGCGCGGCCACGAGCAGGCCGGTGACCATCAGGCCCGCGGCGGCCTGCAGCAGCACCGCCGGGCCCAGGTGCGACCACCGGGTCGGGATGCGCGGGGTGAGCGGCTGCATCGTGGTCAGGTTCACCACCTGCATCAGCTTGACCGGCAGGGTCCGGTCCTTCTGCGGCTCGGTGCGCACCTGCACCAGGTCGCCGCGGTGCAGCGCGGACTGCGGCAGCTGGCCGTGCATCTCGATCTCGTAGGTCTGCCCGAGATCGTCACGCAGCCGGACCGGGGTGACCAGGAACTCCGGGCCCATGCGCAGCTCCTTCAGGCTGCGCCGGGCCGGTTTCATCCGCAACAGCGAGCCCAGCAGCTGAGCGATGCCGGCGGCGACGTACACGGAGACCGCCAGTGGGCGCCCGACCCGCACCTCCCGCGTGTACGACGCCTGATAGCCGATGAACCGGCCGGTGATGATCGGACTGACGTGGCGGAGGATTCGCTCGCGGTGCAGCTCGGTGTCGTCCATGGGGGGTCACCTCCTGGATGTTCCTCAATGTTACGGAGTGGTCTGGGCCACGCACCGTGAGTGAATGATGAAATCTTGATCTCCTTCTCTTACCAACGGGCCACCCCACCCGCGCCCGATACCAGGCAATTCCCTCCGGTGACCCGCCGATCTGCGGAAACTCGCCCTCCGGGGGTGTCCGCCGGGGTGAACTGGACGACGGATCGCGCGAAATCGCGGACGGGGGGAGACCGGTGGCACCGACGAACTACGTCAACCCGGAGAGTGTCCTGGCGCGCACCGCGGTCGAGATGGTCGCCGCGCATGCCGGAGGCGAGGGCCTCACCCGCTGCCCCGCCTGCGGCGAGCCGCTGCCCTGCCGTTCGGGACAGGCGGCGGCGGAGGTGCTCGCGGCGGCCGGATTGATGGAGGCGTCCGGTCTGATCGCGGCGACCCGGGTGGCGTTCGCCCCGCATTCGTCCTCGCCCGGGTTCATGCCCTCCCGGTCCGCGGAATCCTCGGCGCCTTCGGCGTACTCGGGCGGCGGGTCCGGTTCCGGGCCGCTGGGTGCCGGATCGACTGCTGAGGGTACGACCGGGGGAGGCATGTCGTTGGCGGGGGCGGACTGGGGGCTGGGCGGGCTCGGGGCGGGTTCCGGCGCCGCCGAGGATCGGCTCGGTGCTCCGCCCTCCGAGGATGATCGGCTGGGCGACGCGCTCTCCGGGGATCGGCTTGGTGGTCCGCTTTCCGAGGGTCGGTTGGGTGGCTCGCTCTCCGAGGATCGGCTTGGTGGTCCGCTTTCCGGGGATCGGCTGGGTGGCTCGCTCTCCGAGGATCGGCTTGGTGGTCCGCTTTCCGGGGATCGGCTGGGTGGCTCGCTCTCCGAGGATCGGCTTGGTGCTCCGCTTTCCGAGGGTCGGTTGGGTGGCTCGCACTCCGAGGATCGGGTCGGTGGTCCGCTTTCCGATGAGGCGCCCAGTTGGGCGACGGAACCGACCGGGGCTTTCGAACGACCCTGGTCCTCGCCGGAGGAGTCGTGGACCGAAGCGCGGCTCGGAGGTCTTTCCAGTGGCAACGCCGCTCCGAGCGGTTTGTCCGTCGGTGACCGGCCGACCGGTGCCGCCGGTCCGGGCGGTCCTGCCGTCGGTGAGCGGCTGGGTGACGCCGCGGGTCCGGGTGGTCCCGCTACGGGTGGGCGGCTGGGTGACGCCGCGGGTCCGGGTGGTGCCACAACGGGTGGGCGGCTGGGTGACGCTGCCGGTCCGGGTGGTCCCGCTGTCGGTGGGCGGCCCGGGGACGACGCCGGTTCGGGTCTTTTCTCGCAGACCGCGAATATTGGTGCGAACAGGACGCCCGACGCGAGTGTACCGACCCTGGCCGGCCCCGGTGGCGTCCCGGCAGACACCGCCTCCACGCCGCGCACGGGCACCGGCTACACGGGCCGGAGACGCGGTCGGCACGCCGAACCGGAGTTGAACGGCGAACCCGGTGCGGTCAGCGGAAGCGGCTCGAGCGGCCTCACCCCGGAGCCCATCGTGCTGCCGTCCCTGCGTCCCCCCGAAGAGCCGAAGACCACCGCCGGCCCGGCGATACCCGGCCGGGGCGCGCACGCGGCTCCGTCGTCGCCGGCCGCACCCGGCGCGTCGTCCACCCCGACCCCCTGGCCCGAGCCGAAGCCGGCGGGAAAGCGTTCCGCGACGGATGACGGCCCCCGGTCGTGGCCCCCGGTCGAGCCGACCGGGGGCGATTCCGTACCGGGAAGCGGTTTGCGGTCCTGGCCTCCGCCGGACGCCGGGCCGGCCTCACCAGGAGCGGGGCCCAGCGGATCCGCCGGCCTCGCCACCAGCGGTTTACCCGGTCCCGCCAGCGGCGCCACTGCTCTCAGCGGCGACACGTCCGGCCTCGGCGGTGGAATGGCTGGTCCGGGCAGCGGCGCGCCCGGTCGCGGTGGTGACGCGTCCGGTCTTGGTGGTGGTGTGGCTGGTCCGGGCAGCGGCGTTGCTGGTCGTGGTGGCGATGCGTCCGGTCTCGGCGGCGGTGTGCCCGGTCCTGGCGGTGACATGTCCGGTCTCGGCGGTGGAATGGCTGGTCCGGGCAGCGGCGCGCCCGGTCGCGGTGTCGGCACCTCTGGTCGCGGTGGTGACGCGTCCGGTCTTGGTGGTGGTGTGGCTGGTCCGGGCAGCGGTGTGGTTGGTCGCGGTGGTGACGCGTCCGGTCTCGGCGGCGGTGTGCCCGGTCCTGGCGGTGACATGTCCGGTCTCGGCGGTGGAATGGCTGTTCCCGGCAGCGGCGAGCCCGGCCGCGGTGTCGGCACCTCTGGTCGCGGTGGTGGCGCGGCTGGTCTTGGTGGTGGTGTGGCTGGTCCGGGCAGCGGCGTTGCTGGTCGCGGTGTCGGCACCCCTGGTCTCGGCGATGACGCGTCCGTGCTTGGCGGTGACATGTCCGGTCTAGGTGGTGGCGGTATGGCCGGGCGCGGTGGGGCGAGCGCCGAGCCTCGCCCCTGGCCGCCGCTGGCCCCGGCCGAGGGCGGGAAAGCTCAGCCGGTGGGGTCGATGCCGACCACGCCGCCGTGGGCGACCGCCGCTCCGGCCGAGCCCTCGACGAGTCCGGCCGGGCCCGCTCCGGATGCCGGGACGATGGCCCCGGGTGTACCTCCGACCGCGCCAACCGGCCTGAGTGAGAGAACCCCGCTGTCGTGGGCGGCCGTCGCATCTGAGCCGGTCGCCGAGGCCACACCGCCTACGGCCGCACTGCCTACGGCCGCACCAACTCCCGCGCCATTCGCTGGACCCCTTGCCACGTCGCCTGGCACACCGCCTGCCGCGCCACCTGCCACTGCATCGGCCGCCGCGCTGCCTGCCGCTGCACCAGGTGCTGCGCGGCCGGCTGCCGACCCGCCGGCTGCCGTCCCGCCTGTCGCCGGGCCACCGGTAGCCGGGCCACCTGTCGCTGGGCCGCCGGTCGCCGGGCCGCCTGTCGCTGGGTCCCCTGTCACCGCCCCGCCTGTCACCGCCCCGCCTGTCGCTGGACCGCCTGTCGCCGGGCCGCCTATCGCGGGGCCGCCGGTCGCCGGGCGGCCTGCCGCACCGGCTGCCCAGTCGCAGGTCACGCCGCCTGTCGCGTCGGCGTACAGCCAGCAGAACAGTCCGCTGGACGCGCCGCGCTTCACCCGTTCCGCGCCCCGAACCGTTCAACCGGCCGGCAGCGGACCCGCCGCGTTCAATCCGCCGGCGACCCAGCCCGCCCCCGGCCCGGAGACGGCGTCGCCCGGCACCGGAGGCGACGCAGCATCGTCCGCGCACACCCCCGCAGGCCAGACCCCAGGCGGTCAGATTCCGGCTGGATCGGCGCCGGACACAGACTGGCCGAGCCCGCAGGCTTCCGACAGGCTTTCGCCGATCCCTCCCACGGCCGTTCCGGACGTGGTCGCCCCGCGTCCGGGTTTGCAGGCGCCGGATTTGGGTCAGCAGAATCCGCCTGCTGTGGCTGGGTCTCGTCCGGGTTTGCAGGCGCCGGATTTGGGTCAGCAGAATCCGCCTGCTGTGGCTGGGTCTCGTCCGGGTTTGCAGGCGCCGGATTTGGGTCAGCAGAATCCGCCTGCTGTGGCTGGGTCTCGTCCGGGTTTGCAGGCGCCGGATTTGGGTCAGCAGAATCCGCCTGCTGTGGCTGGGTCTCGTCCGGGTTTGCAGGCGCCGGATTTGGGTCAGCAGAATCCGCCTGCTGTGGCTGGGTCTCGTCCGGGTTTGCAGGCGCCGGATTTGGGTCAGCAGAATCCGCCTGCTGTGGCTGGGTCTCGTCCCGGTCTACAGGCGCCCGACATGGGCCAGCAGAATCCGCCCGCTGGGGCGGCTTCTGGTCCGGGTCTGCAGGCGCCGGACCTGGGCCAGCCGAGCGGGCCTGCCGTGGCCGCTACTCCGCGACCCGGCTTGCAGGCACCCGACCTGGGCCAGTACGACGCACCCGCGGCGGCACCGAGCCGGCAGGAGCCTGCGGGCGCATCAGCCGACGACCCCAGCACGCCGTCCGGGCTGCCCAGCCGGGCCACGCGCCCGAATCCTCCCGCGGCCGAGGCGAACCCGGACGACCATTCCGACGCCCCCAGCGGCCTGCCCGGTCGCTAGAACGTCGTTGCCACCTGGGCGTGGTCGGCCGGGACCAGCGTTACCACCGCGTCAAGCTGTGGTGACCTGGCTGGGTTCGGTGGTGGTGTCGTGGCTGGGGTCGCGTCCGTCGGGTCCAGCTGTGGTGACCTGGCTGGGGCCGGTGGTGGTGTCACGGCCGCTTCAACCCGGGCGATCCCGGCGTCGTCCGCGAGGCCGGCGCCTGCTCGGAGCGGGCGCCGGGTGGTCGGGCGTCGGTGTGCCGCGTTTCGAATAACCCTTGTGGGGTGATTTGTCGGGTCGGGGAAGCTGGGCGGGGTGGTTGTCGGGCCGGGGACCCGGGCGGGGTGGTTTGTCGGGTAGGGGCGGGACCGGGGTCAGGGGAGGCCGGGGACGAGACGGGTCCAGACGACCTTGCCGTCGCTGACCGGGAGGACTCCCCAGGCCGCCGAGAGCTCGTTCACCAGGCGCAACCCGCGCCCGCCGGCGTCGGCGTACCCCGGATCGAGGGTCTCGGGCATCCGGCGGCTGCCGTCGCGGACCGCCATGGTGACCCGGCCGTCGCCGTGGTTCAGGGTGAACTCCATGGTGGTGTGGGCGTGCCGCACCACGTTGGCGACCAGTTCGGTGGCGATCAGCGCGGCGGTCGCGGCGAACTCCGAGTGGTGCCACCGGGCGCAGGCCTGGTCGACCAGCTGACGGACCTGACGGCAGGCCTCCGGCACCGGGCGCAGCCGGGCCCGGACGCGCTCCGGGGCGGGCTGCCGGTCCGCCTCGGCGAGGGCGGTGGCGCAGTCGCGGGCCATCTCGACGTCGGCGCATCCGGGGACCGCAGCGAGCGCCTCCGAGATGTCCGGGCCGGCCCCGCAGACGACGATCGGTACGTTCGGGAATTCCGCGGTCTGGCAGACCACCGAGCCGAACGTGCCGAACGCGACCGGGTCGCTCACCGTCAACCGGCTCACGTCGAGCAGAAGTTTTACCGGTTGCACGGCCAGGCTGCGGCGCACCGCCACGCCGAGCGCGTCGCCGGTGAGCTGGTCCAGGGTGCCGCTGACGGTCAGGACCGCGACCGGGAGATCCCGCTCCGGCCGACAGACGAGCTGGCTGGGCATCGGGTCCTCCCTTGCTGGTGAGATGGGTCGAGTGAGCAGGTGCCCGGCCTTGGCGGGAGGCAAACCAACGGCCGGGGCGGATCTTCCGTGGGCGCCGCGCCGGGAGTCCGCCCAATGGACGGCGGCGAAATAAAGTACCGTTGCGCGCCATGGGTGTGTCGCAGCGGTTGAAGAACCGTTTCCGCAAGTTTTTGCAGCGTCCCGGGACGACCGTGAACCTGGGCCCGCTGTCGGAGCGCCTGGGTCCGATCGAGGCCCGTGAGGAGGCGCTGAAGGAGCTGGACGACGCGGCTCTGACCGACGCCGCACGGGAGACGGCCGACTTCACCGAGATCTGCGCGGTCGGGCGGGAGGCCGCGCGCCGCACGATCGGTCAGCGGCCGTACGACGTCCAGCTGCTCGGCGCGATGGCCCTGCTCTCCGGCCGGGTCGCGGAGATGGCCACCGGTGAGGGCAAGACGCTCACCGCGACCATCGCCGCCTACGGTCACACCCGCCTGGGCAACGGCCCGGTGCACGTGCTGACCGTCAACGACTACCTGGCCCGCCGTGACGCCGAGTGGATGGAGCCGGTCTACAACCTGCTCGGCCTGAGCGTGGGCTGGGTGACCGAGGCGTCGACCCAGGAGGAGCGCCGCGAGGCGTACGCGGCCGACGTCACCTACGTGTCGGTCTCCGAGGCCGGCTTCGACTACCTGCGCGACCAGCTGGTCACCGACGTCGCCGACCGGGTGCAGCGCGAGCTGGCCACCGCGATCGTGGACGAGGCCGACTCGATCCTGATCGACGAGGCCCGGGTGCCGATGGTGCTGGCCGGTTCGGTCGCCGTCGAGAGCGACCCGGTGCACGAGGCCGCCGACCTGGTCAAGAGCCTGCGCAAGGGCAAGGACTACGAGGTGGCGGAGGACGGCCGCAGCGTGGCCTTCACCGAGGCCGGCCTGAAGAACATCGAGGAGCAGCTCGGCGGCATCGATCTGTACGCCGACGACCAGGTCGAGCACCTGTCGGCGGTGAACGTCGCGCTGCACGCGCACGCCCTGCTGCGCCGCGACGTCGACTACATCGTCCGCAACGGCACGGTCGAGCTGATCGACGAGATGCGCGGCCGGGTGGCCCAGCGCCGCCGGTGGCCGGACGGCCTGCAGGCGGCTGTGGAGGCCAAGGAGGGGCTCTCCGCGACCGCGGAGGGTGAGGTGCTGAACACCATCACCGTGCAGGCCTACATCGCGCTCTACGAGACCGTCTGCGGCATGACCGCGACCGCGGTGCACGTCGGCGAGCAGCTGCGGGAGTACTTCAAGCTCGAGGTCGCGGTGGTGCCGTCGAACGCCCCGAACATCCGTGAGGACGACCCGGACCGGATCTACTCGGCGCATGACACCCGCGACGAGGCTCTGGTCGAAGAGATCAAGATCGCGCACGACAAGGGCCGTCCGGTGCTGATCGGCACCCTGGACGTGCAGGCGTCCGAGCGGCTGGCCGAGCAGTTGAAGGCCGTCGGCGTGCCGTGCCAGGTGCTGAACGCGAAGAACGACGCCGAGGAGGCGTCGATCATCGCGGAGGCCGGCGCGGTCGGCGCGGTCACCGTCTCCACCCAGATGGCCGGTCGCGGCGTCGACATCCGCCTCGGCGGCAGCGACGAGAAGGACCGTGAGCGGGTGGTCGAGCTCGGCGGGCTCTACGTGATCGGCGCCGGCCGTCACGACAGCCGCCGGGTCGACGACCAGCTGCGCGGCCGGGCCGGGCGGCAGGGCGACCCGGGTGCCTCGGTCTTCTTCGTGAGCCTCGAGGACGAGTTGGTCTCCCGGCACGCCGGTGACATCCTGCCGGGCTCGCCGCGGATGGACATGGACGGCGTGGTGCACGACTCGCAGGTCGACTACGCGGTCGAGCACGCCCAGCGCGTCGCGGAGGGCGTCAACCACGAGATCCACCGCAACACCTGGCGCTACAGCGTGGTGATCGAGCAGCAGCGGCTGCTGCTGGCCGAGCGCCGGGAGCGGCTGCTCACCTCCGAGGTGGCCGCGATCATGCTGCTGGAGAAGTCGCCGGAGAAGGCCAAGGAGACCGACGAGGACGTGCTCTCCGACTCGGCCCGGGCGATCGCGCTGTACCACCTGGACAAGCTCTGGGCGGACCATCTGGCGTACCTGTCCGAAGTGCGGGAGGGTGTGCACCTGCGCGCGCTGGGCAAGCTGGACCCGCTGGACGAGTTCCACCGGTCCGCGGTGCCGGCCTTCCAGGAGCTGCTGATCCAGGTCGAGGCGCGGACCATCGAGGCGTTCGAGGAGGTCGACCTCAGCGACGGCTGGCAGCCGGAGCGCTCGGAGATCGTCCGGCCGAACGCGACGTGGACGTACCTGGTGCACGACAACCCGTTCGGCTCCGAGCTGGACCGGTTGATCGCGGCCGTCGGCCGCCGTCTCACATCGGGTGGTTGATTTCACTCGGGTTTCACTGAAGTTTCACACGAAGGGGCGCCGCGGATCCGCGGCGCCCCTTCGTTGTGTTCCCGCGCAGGTCAGCCCCATGTCGTTCGGCAATGTTTAATGAGGCCGACAGAAAGCGTTCCCAGAATGCATTCGTGTTACCGGGAACAATATGGAACGTCTTTCTCACACTGTGGATGGCGACTTGACCCGCAAAGCCGCGGACCGGAAATATCAGGCCCGCTTTACGCGCAGTGATCGTTCATATTCGCTTGCGACAGCAAAATCTGGGGGATCAATCAATGCCGGTCAGCGCATTGTCGCCGCGAGCCGATCGTCGTTCTGCCGGACCGGGCCGTGGCCCGGGCGGCCGGCGCCCCGAACCGGCGCTGACAGTGACGCTCGCTATTCCGCTCACCGGTGACGCGGTCTCGCCGCAGGCGCACAGGTTGCTTGCCGCCGTCCGCGAACTGGTCGAATTGAGCCGGGGCACGGTGACCGTGGAGTCGGTCGCGCCGCCACCCGAGCCGGAGCCGGAGCCGGAACCGACCGGCCCGGAGGTTCGGTTGCTCACCGGTTCACGTCAAGTTCTGTTGGAGGGTGAGCCGGTTCCGCTCACCCGTCTCGAGTTCGACCTCCTGCTCTACCTCACCGAGCGGCCGCGCCGGGTCTTCAGCCGGGCCCAGCTGCTCGCCGGGGTGTGGGGCTACGAGCGCGCCGGGGAGCGCACGGTCGACGTGCACGTTCGCCGGCTGCGCCTCAAGCTGGGCTCCGCCGTGCCGGCCGTCACCACCGTCTACGGGGTGGGCTACCGGCTGGCCGACGAGGCCCGGATCACGATCATGCCGCACGATTGAGCCATGCGTGTGCGTCCCGTCTCGTTCGCCGTCCTCGTCGAAGATCTCGCCGATCGGCTGGCGAGTCGGGAATCCGACAGTAGGATCCGGGTGGCTGTGGACGGGGCGGACGCGGCCGGCCCGGGGCGTCTCGCCGATGCCCTGGTCGACCCGCTGCGGGTGCGCGGTCGCCCGGCCGTGCGCATCGATACCGGAGATTTCCTTCGTCCGGCGTCGTTGCGGCTGGAATTCGGGCGGAACAACCCGGACTCGTTCTACACTGGCTGGTTCGACGAGGCCGGGTTGATCCGGGAGGTGCTCGATCCGGCGGGGCCGGGCGGCACCGGCCGGATCGTCACCCGGCTCCGGACCGCGGCCGTCGACCGGGCGGTCCGCGAGCCCTACCAGACGCTCCCGGAGAACGCTGTTCTGCTGGTCAGTGGCCCTTTGCTGCTCGGCTCCGGGCTGCCTTTCGACTTCACCGTCCACCTTGCGGTCTCCGCCGCCGCGCTGGATCGGCGGACCGAACCGGGGGAGCGCTGGACCCTGCCCGCCTTCGCTCGCTATGTGGACGAGGTGGCCCCGGAAACTTTCGCCGATGTGGTGGTGCGGCTCGACGATCCCCGGCATCCTGCCCTGGTCACGGCCTTGAGTTGAGGTGTGGCGTGACCTCTGGCACAAGACCCGTGTGCTGAGTCCGTGGCGGATTCAACCACTGACAGTTATGCTCCGGTTACTTTTTCGCGGGGGCCCCGTTTGGGACCTCCGGCGGTGGGTATCAGGCGGCACCACACATCGAGCCGGATCGCCCATCGGCTGGGGCTTAGGGAAGGGCAGGGGGACTGCATGCTCGTCAACGGAGCGGTTGTTGCCGGCAAGGGCGTTAACGCGGTGAAGGGGCGCTCGACCGATGAGGTCGAGCAGATCCGGGTGCTCCTGCGGACCAGGTTCGAGGAGCTCGACGCGGAGTACGAAGAGGCCGTCGCGCAGAGCCATCGGCTGCGTCTGGTGGAGATCGGCGACTCGGCCGGCGACGACCAGGCCGACAGCGGATCCAAGACGGCGGAGCGGGACGCCGCCGGTTCGCTGCTGCGGACCCTGCTCGACCGCCGCACCCAGGCGGAGTACGCGATGCAGCGGCTCGAGGACGGGACCTACGGCAACTGTGAGGGTTGCTCCAACCCGATCCCGGTGGAGCGGCTCGAGGTGTTCCCCTCGGCCACCACTTGTGTCAACTGCAAGCAGGTCCGGGAGCGCCGGGCCAGCTGAGGCGTGACGGTGCCCGTTTCCGTGGGGGCGGAAGCGGGCACCGGCAGCTCTGCCGAGCGGATCCGGCAAGAAATATCCGCCGGGCTGTCGCTAATTCGAGAGGGAATTTGCAGACCGGGTGCCAAAACTGCGCGCTCTCGCGGCCGGCCCCGTTGAGACGAAGAACACCCATGGACGCCGAACAATTGCCGCCGGCGATTATCTCGCAGCGGAATTCCGCACCCAACCGATCCGCTCGCCGTACGGCGCGGGCACATCCCTGATTCCTCCGGCCGGGTCCGGCAACCGCGCCGGCGAGAGGGAATCCGCGATGAACAGTGGTGCCATCGGTCGCGCGGGAGTAGAACCAGAGATATGACCGACGTGCACGATGAGCCGGCCGACCGCCTCTCGCAGCCGGGCGACGAAATCTCACCGGCGGGCGACCAGAGCGGGCCTGAGTACGATCCGGGCGGCGACCTCGCCTACGACGAGGCCCACGGCGCCGGCGCCCACCTGGACGTGCCCGCCGCCCTGGCCGAGGAGGCCGAGCGCCGCCGCGCGATGGCCCCACCCCGGTCGGCCTGAACCACCCGGAGGTCGCCGGCCCCGGTCCCTTCCGCCGCGATCGGGAAGCCGTCGACCGATCGGCGCGGGGCGAGTCGCCGGACCGAGGTCAGTGACCGGCGTACTGCGTCGCGGTGAACAGCAGCATCGCCGTGACCAGCCCGGTCACCAGCACGGTGACCACGGTGGCGGTGTCCAGCCCCACCTTGCGCCGGTCCGCCACCAGCTTCGCCAGGACCACGGCCAGCACGGGACAGGCCAGGAGCACCAGCAGCGCCACCACCGGGGCCGCCTCGTGCCAGTCACCGGCCGACGCCGCCCCGGCTCCCCGCAGGACCTGGTTCCCGATCGCGCCGAGGATCCCGCCGACCACTCCGAAGACGCCGAAGAGCACCTTGACGCCGAAGGTGAGCGGCCGGGCCGGGTCGGTCCACTTGATCCGCTTCTCCACCTCGGCGAGGTAGTCCTCGGCCGCCCGCTGATCGTCGCGCTGCCGGGGGATGCTGGCCGGCGGCAGGCTTCCGAACCGCTCCGCGACCGGACCGGCCCGGTGCGCGTAATCCGCCCACAGCCCGGCCGCCCGCGCGTCGACCTCCTCCAGCTCGCGCCGGGCGTCGCGGGCCGCCCGCCGGGCGACGCGCACCTGCTCCTCGGCCGCCTGGACCGCCTCGTCGGCCGAGGCGCGCTGCGTCGCGTGCCACTCGACCGCCTCGGCCCGCAGACCGGCGGCGCGCTGATCCAGCGTGGTGAGCCGGCGCAGGACGGTCCGGTAGTCCGCCCGCTCGAAGTCGACCGGTTGCAGGTCGCTCATGCCGCCCCCTCCGCTTCGCTCCGGCGTCGGCATGAGTTCAGGACTGAGCCAGCCGATGCGCTCGCAGGCTCGCTCATGCCCGCCCCCTCCGCTTCGCCCCGCCGAAGAACGCGATCTTGGCGAGTCGTGGCTGTCGTGTGGGCGTAGGTTGCCAAGATCGCGGCGGGTTGAGCGATGCGGCGAGGGTGGGTGGTCGAGTCGGTCATGAGGCACCGTAGGGGATGATCACCTCGGCGCCACGGTGCACCGAGCGGTCGAAGTGCAGCGCCCGCCAGGGCCGCGGGTACCAGTTGGGCGCCCCGGCCCCCGGGTAGTACGGCGCCAGCTCGCTGCCGTGCACGTCCAGGGCCACCCAGGCGCCGATCGGGTCGGTCCGGGACGCCTGCCCGCCGAGCGTGTCGCGCAGCAGCCCGGCCCCACGCCACCAGCCGAGCACGTGCAGCCGCCGTTCCGGCCCCTGCCGCAGCACGGTCCGCAGCTGATCGCCCGCGACCTTGCCACCGGGCAGCGCGTCGGCCGCGTACAGCAGGATGAAGTGCGGCCGGTCGGCCGGCAGCGCCGCGGTCGACTCGGCCGCCGCGTCCTCGAGGAGCCAGGCGACGTTCGACGCGTCGTACCAGCCGCAGTCCGGGATCCGGGCGTGCAGCGCCTCGGCGGCGGCCTGGGCGTCCTGGTCGAAGCAGGCGATCGAGAAGCGCGCGCCGTCCCGGGTGTGCTGGGCGGCCAGCGACCGCCCGGCGGTGGCCAGCACCGCGCAGGCCTCCTCGACCCGGGTGCCGAGCACGGCCAGGTTGCGGCCGGGGGCCCGGCGCAGCACGGTCCGGGCCGACCGGGACATCACGTCGATGGTCTCGCCGAGCAGCGCCATCGGCGCGGGTGAGTCCTCCGGGGCCAGCGCCCGGAAGTCGGGGCTGTCCGCGAGCCGGGGTTGTACGTCACCGTCGAAGAGCCGGGGCGGCGGCGAGTTCTGCGGCAGCCGGCGCCACAGCCGGTGCTGCAGCGTGCTCCACTGCTCGCGGTCGCCGGCCGCGGGCACCCGGACGATCTGGTTGGCGTCGGTCGCCCCGGAGTCCGGGTTGATCACGGCGTGGTAGCGGGGCAGCGAGTCGGCGGCGGTGTTCTGCTCGGCGAGCACCCGGCGGGCCCGGGGCAGCGCGATCCGCAGGGTGAACTGCGCGACCAGCGCGGGCCGGCCCCACAGCGCCTCGATGCCGGAGACGTCCTGGCTGGCCAGGACCAGGTGGATGCCCTGCGAGCGGCCCCGCCGGGCGAGGTCCTCGAGCAGGTCGACGGCCTCGGTGGTGACCGAGTCCCGGCCGGCGAGCAGCACCTGGAACTCGTCGACCACGGCGACGATCCGCGGCCAGACACCGCTCGGATCCTCGGCGCGCAGCTCGGCCAGGTTGGTGACCTCGTGCTGTTTCGCCGCGTCGGCCCGCCGCCGCAGCTCGGCGCCGAGGAACCGGAGCAGGGCCAGGCCGAACTCACGGTCGGTGTTGACGTTCACGCCGACCAGGCGCACGTGCGGCAGCCAGCTCTGGTCGCGCCGGCCCGGCGCGAACCGGGCGAACGACACGCCCTCCTTGAAGTCGAGCAGGTAGAAAGCCAGTTCGGCGGGGGAGTAGCGGGCGGCGAGCGCGCCCATCCAGGCGTAGATCAGGTTGGTCTTGCCGGTGCCGGAAGGGCCGGCGATCAGTGCGTGCGGCGGGTAGTCGCTGAGCGTCACCAGCACCCGGGTGCCCTGTGGGCTGTCGCCCAGCGGCGCGGAGAGGCCGGTCGCCGAGCTCTCCCGCCACTCCTCGCCCGGGTCCGGCAGCAGGCTGTCCAGGGCCACCGGTGCCGGGCCTGCGGCGACCGCCTCGGCGATCTGCCGGCAGGTCGCGGTGAGCACCGCGGGCGGCGGTCCGGGGTCCAGCCGTACGGGCAGATCGCCGCCGCTGCTCATCCGGGCGTCCGCACCCGGGGCGGCGGTGACGAACTCGATCCCGGCCGCCGGCTCCACCTCCGGCCCGTGCACGATCAGGTGCACCCCGCAGGCCGCCCCGGTGCGCAGCAGCCGGTCCAGCTGGGTGCGCTCGTGCCGGTTCAGCTCCCCGGCGCCGAGCAGCACCGCGACCCGCCACGGTTCCGGACGCCGCCGGGTCGCCGTGTGCAGCTCCCGCAGCGACGAGTACTCCCCGGCCAGCACGGTCTCGTTGATCCGCCGGACGTGCCCGACCAGCTCGTCGAGGAGCGCGGCCAGCCCGTTCGGGGCGACGAAGGTGAGCACCCGGGCCGGCGCGAGGGCGGCGAACCCGGCCAGCCCACCGCCGAGGTGCTCCGGGTCGTACCCGATCACCTGCACCGATCCCGGCGCGCTGGTGCCCAGGGCGCGCAGCAGCAGCCCGGCCACCACGTCGTCGCCGAGTCTCCGGTCGCCCCGCACCACCACGTGCCCGTGGTCGAGCAGCCGCACCAGGGCCGGGACCTCCGGGGACTCCGGAGCGGCGGGCTCGGGGGAGTCCCACTGCCAGGGCCGCCCGGGCGTCTCCTCCGCCGCGCCCGGGGCCGTGGGCAGCAGCAACCGCCCGATCCGCAACTCGGCGGCGGCCGGCAGGGGGGTCGTGTCCCAGCTGTGCCACGGCTCGCCGGCCGCCCCGGGGGCCGCCCGGTCGGCCGCGCCCGCCGCCGCCCCGGAGAGCGCGCCGAGCTCGGTGGCGTGCCACTTCTCGATCGAGCGCAGCCGCTCGTCGCGGGCCGCGGCCAGCTTGCGCTCGCGCCCCTCGGCGGCCGCCCGGACCCGTTCCCAGTGCGCGACCGCCGTGTCCCGCTCACGTTCGGCGCGTTCGAGAGCGTTCTCAGCGACGCCGAGCGCGTGTGACAGCCCGGCCCGGACTTCCATGACCTGCTGTTTGGTGGATTCAGCCATGACCCGCCGGCATCGTCGCAGTGGTGGGGATCGAGAGGGAGGGCCTCATCTGCGCTGCTCACCGGCCTCGGTGCGGGGCCGCAACGGTTCCGGCGCGTCCGGGTCGAGCGCCCCGGCATCCCGGCCCAGCCGGGCGAGCAGGATCCCGGTGAGCACGCTCGAGGTCACCGCGTTGTCGGCCGGATGCGTCACCGCCTCCTCGGCCGCCCGATCGTCCCGCTGCTTCACCGGCACCCGGCAGATCCGGGCGATCAGCGTCTCCAGCACGGCCGGCGTGGTGCCCGGCAGCAGGGCCCGGACCCGGCCCTCGGCGGCGGTGCGCAGCCGTGGCACGTCCTCCGGCCGGGGCTCGTGCCCGAGCAGGTCGCCGGCGAGCCGGTGCAGTACCGGCGCGGTGACCGCGGAGAGCCCGAGGCCGGTCGACGCGTTCACCGCGTGCAGTTCGCGGCCGAGCCGGGCGCGGTCACCGGCCCGGACCCCGGCGGCGATCCGCCTCAGCAGCTCGGCGGTGTCCGCGTCGCTGGTCTCGCTCGCCTTCCGGTCCGGCGGGGCGGGTTCGCCGGTGAGCTGGGCGACGCGCTCCTGCCACCACGGCCCGAGCTTCTCCGTCGGAGGCTGTGCCGGCCCCGGTTGGGCGGGCCGGGGCCGCTCCGGTTCCGGTTTCAGCGCGGTGCGCCACTCCTGGCCGTGCGCGCGGCCGGGCTCACCACCCAGGCCGAGGGCGGCCAGGTAGGCCTCGATCGAGTCCTCCGCGAGCCGCAGGGCCGCGGCGGCGCGCTCCGCGTGCTCGGTGGCGTTGCCGAGCTCCGGCACGCCCATCTTCTGCTCCGACGCCTCGCGCACCCAGTTCAGCAGCTCGGTCGCGGTGCGGAGTTTCTCCATCGCCACGACGACGAGGCCGTCGGGCAGCTCGTCGGAGGCGGCCCGGAGCCGGGCGCCGAGTTCCTGCAGCACCGACATCGCGTCAGAGCATCGCCGTGTAGTTCTGGGCGGCCTCGATCGCGAGCTGGGTCGCGCTGAAGCACTCCTCGAGCTGCTGGTCGGCCTGGGACAGCGAGGCATGGGCGGTGCCGACCGCCTCATGTCCGCCCCCGTCGAGCGCGGCGGCCAGGCTCTGCTGTGCCTCGCCGAGCTTCTCCCGAGCCGCCTGTATCGCCGCCTGTCCCTCGTTCACCTGCTGGACGGCGGCGTCCACGGCCGCTCTCAACTCGGCGACACTGGCCACTCGTTCGGCCTCCTGTAACTCAACCCACTTGCGACTCCAGCGTAACGCCCAGCCTCGTTCGCGTTCGCCTCGGCCGCGCCTTTTCGCACACCACGGAGACAAAAGACGCACCACGAGTCCGGCGACCGAGGCGGATGATCGCCCTGGTGGCACTGGATTTCCAGCGTAGTCCATTGTGGATCATGTGGCGAACCGGGCCCGCGGCGCCCCCGCTTCCGCGTGCCCGAAACGCCCGGAACCGGTGATCCGCGCCCGGCGCTGATCGGGCGGATGCGGTCAGCGGGGCACCGAGGACGGGCCGCGGCTCTCGGCGCCCAGGGCGAGGGCGCGCTCGCACAGGCCCCGGTCGGCGGTGACGACGACGATCGGGCGGGTGCCGCACTCACGGCGTACCAAATCGATGATCTTGTCGTCGCCGGAGCCGGTGGCGCGTTCGATCCGTACCCCGTCCGGGTCCTGCGGGATGTCCTTCGCCTTGCCCTCGACCACCAGGGTCACCTCGACCGGGGCCGGGATGCCGCTCAGCCCCGTGGCGGGTACCGCCGCCAGGCGGTCCCGAAGGCGGATCGCGGCCCCGGCCCGGTCCCGCCACCAGCCGTCCGGAACGGAGCCCACCACGTTCGCCGCGTCCACGATGATCAGCGGGACCAGCGGTGGCGGCGCCGTGATGGAAACGGCAGGTTCGCCGGACACGGCCGCCTGTGATGTGGCTCCCTGGGACGGGGACTTCGCACACGCGGGCGCGGGCTCGGGGAGCGCGGGTTCCCGGAACAGCGGCATCTGGGGTCCTGAGGCGGGCTCCTGGGATTCGAGCATAAAGTTGAGCGTACTCCAGTCAACTTTTCGCGAGATTTGGGAATCCCCGTCCCGTCTCACGCGCTTCGAACAGTCAGCGGTGGGCGTTTGCCCCGCGCCACCCCGGGTAGCCCCGGAGGTGGCCGCTGGTGGAGTACCAGGGAAGAGAGACTGATGAGCATCGGACCGTTGGGGCCGGGTGGACCCGGCCAGTGGGACGACCTGTTCGCGCGTTTCTTCGGTGCGGCCGAGCCGCGCCGGGCGGCGCAGCGGATCGACATCGCCCGTTACATGAGCAACGACGCCCGGCGGGTGCTGGCCGACGCCGCCCGGCGGGCCGCCGACAGCGGCCCGGGGGATGGCGGACCCGCCGATCTCGACACCGATCACCTGCTCTGGGCCGTCCTGCAGCAGGAACCGATGAAGCAGACCGTGCGTCGCGCCGGCGCCGACCCGCAGATCCTGCTCAGCGAACTGGAGCTGCGGGTGGGCGACGAGTCGGCGCGGATCGCCTCGGCCAACCGTCGTGCCGAGATGGGCGCGGTCGGCCTCGACCAGCCGGAACAGGTGTCGCTGACGCCGGCGGCCAAGCGCGCGCTGCTGGACAGCCTGCAGATCTCCCGCGCGATGGGCGCCTCCTACATCGGGCCGGAGCACATCCTGATGGCGCTCGGCCTGAACACCGACTCGGTGGCCGGGCGGCTGCTGGCCGGCCGGCTCGACACGCGGGCCATCCCGAACTCGGAGACGCCGACCGGCCCGGTCGCCGGTGGCCAGGGCGGATCCCGCGTCACCGGGCGCGCCGCGCCGGCCACGCCGACGCCGACGCTGGAGCAGTTCGGCGTGGATCTGACCGAGATGGCCCGGCGCGGCGAGATCGACCCGGTGATCGGCCGGGCCGACGAGATCGAGCAGGCCGTGGAGATCCTGTCCCGGCGTACCAAGAACAACCCGGTCCTGATCGGTGAGGCCGGCGTCGGCAAGACCGCGATCGTGGAGGGCCTGGCCCAGCGGATCGTGGACGGCGACGTGCCGCTCACCCTGCAGGACAAGCGGGTGGTCCAGCTGGACCTCGCCGGCCTGGTGGCCGGCACCCGGTACCGCGGCGACTTCGAGGAGCGCCTGCGCAAGATCATCGACGAGATCCAGGCGTCCGGAGACGGGCTGGTCGTCTTCCTGGACGAGATCCACACCCTGGTCGGCGCCGGCGGTGGTGGCGAGGGCGGCGGGATGGACGCCGGCAACATGCTCAAGCCGGCCCTGGCCCGGGGCCGGCTCCGGGTGATCGGCGCGACCACCCTGGACGAGTACCGCAAGCACATCGAGAAGGACGCCGCGCTGGCCCGGCGCTTCCAGCCGGTGCAGGTCGGCGAGCCGAGCGTGGAGGACGCCGTGGCGATCCTGCGCGGGCTGCGGGACAACTACGAGGCGCACCACCAGGTACGGATCACCGACGAGGCCCTGGACGCGGCGGCGCTGCTCTCGGACCGCTACATCGCCGACCGGTTCCTGCCGGACAAGGCGATCGACCTGATCGACCAGGCCGGTGCCCGGGTGCGGCTGCGCACCAAGATGCCGGACGCCGACCTGCGCGAGCGGGAGCGGCAGCTCGAGCAGCTCAGCCGGGACCGGGACCAGGCCGTGGCCGCGGAGAACTACGAGGTCGCGTCCCAGCTGCGGGACCGGATCAACGAGCTGAAGGCGCGGATCACCGGGGCCGGCGCGGGCGCCGACGGAGTCCCGCGGGTCACCGCGGACGACATCGCCGAGATGGTCGCCCGGGCCACCGGCATCCCGGTGGCGCAGCTGACCGAGACCGAGCGGGACCGCCTGCTCGGGCTGGAGGAGCACCTGCACGAGCACGTGGTCGGCCAGGACGACGCGGTGACCGCGGTCGCCGAGGCGGTCCGCCGCTCGCGCGCCGGGCTGGGCGACCCGGGCCGGCCGGTCGGCAGCTTCCTGTTCCTCGGCCCCACCGGGGTCGGCAAGACCGAGCTGGCCCGCTCGCTCGCGGAGGCGCTGTTCGGCGACGCGGACCGGATGGTGCGGCTGGACATGAGCGAGTTCCAGGAGCGGCACGCGGTGTCCCGGCTGGTCGGCGCCCCGCCCGGGTACGTCGGCTACGACGAGGCCGGTCAGCTCACCGAGGCGGTGCGGCGGCGGCCGTACAGCGTGGTGCTGCTGGACGAGCTCGAGAAGGCGCACCACGATGTGTTCAACATCCTGCTGCAAGTGCTCGACGACGGGCGGCTGACCGATAGTCAGGGCCGGACGGTGAGCTTCAAGAACACCGTCCTGATCATGACCAGCAACCTGGGGTCGGACCTGATCAACGGAAGCTCCCGCAGCGTCGGGTTCGGCGGCGCCGAGAACGGCCGCTCGCCGGAGGACGATTTGCGGGACCGGCTGGACCGGCGGCTCAAGGAGCAGCTGCGGCCGGAGTTCATCAACCGGATCGACGAGATCATCATCTTCCGGCAGCTGGAGACGGAGCAGCTCCGGAAGATCACCGAGATGCTGCTGGAGTCCACCCGGCGCCGGTTGGACGCCCAGGACGTCCGGATGGAGATCACCACGGCGGCGGTGGACTGGCTGGCGGACAAGGGCTACCAGCCCGAGTTCGGCGCCCGGCCGCTGCGCCGGACCATCCAGCGCGAGCTGGACAACCGGCTGTCGAAGATGCTGCTCGCGGCGGACCTGGCGCCGGGGCGGATCGTCCGGGTGGACGTCCGGGACGGCGAGCTGACCTTCGAGATCGAGTCGGCGTCACTGAGCACCAGATGAGCTGAGCGGGCGGGGGCGCCGGGACGAGAGCCCGGCGCCGCTCGCCTACGCCGCGGCGAGGTGCTGGCCGCCGAGCGTCGGGTGGTCGCGGGTCCAGGTCACGTACCCCTCGTTGCGGGCGATCACGTCGTGGTAGGCGTCCCGGGCCAGCTCCGTCACCTTCGGCGCGTACCGCGCCGCCGGCGACTCCGGATGCCAGCCGAGGATGAGGCGCCACCGCAGCGGCGCCCCCTTGAGTGGTCGGGTGGTCAGCCCCGCCGGTGGGCGGAAGGTCGGCTGACAGAGGCCGATCGCCACGCCCAGCTCGACCATGTCGATGCAGGCGCGGACGTCGGTCTCCAGAACCCGGCGCGGGGTGAACCCGGCCCGGGCGCAGGACGCGGCGAAGCAGGTCTCGAAACAGCCGTCGCCGGGGGCCGCCGCCCACTGCTCGGTGGCCAGTTCGGCCAGGTCGACCTCGGTCCCCTTGGCCTGCGGATGGTCCTCGGTCATCAGCACGCACACCGCGTCGACCGCGATGGTGTCCCAGACCAGGCCGAAATCGGCGGAGGGCAGGGCGTCGCCGCAGACCCCGACCTGCACGAAGTCCAGCTTGCCGTTGAGCGCCATGGTGGCCAGCTCGTCGACGGAGTACGACGCGTAGGTGGAGATCGCCGACTCCGGCTGCGCGGCGGAGAGCCGGTGCAGCAGGTGGGCGAAGACCGGCCCGCCGATCGCTCCGATCCGGTACCTAGACATGCGGGACGTGCCACTGGCGGCCAGCCGGGCCGCCTCGTCCTGCAGCCCCTTCATGGCCGGTAGCAGCACCCGGGCCCGGGACAGTACGAGTTCGCCGAGCGCCGTGGGACGGGCGCCACGCCGGTCCCGGTCGAACAGCGGTCCGCCGAGCGTGCGCTCGATCCGCTGCAGTTGGGCGGTTAGCGCCGGTTGGGCAAGGCCGAGTTGTGACGCGGCCTTGGTGACGCTGCCGGTCTCCGCGATGGCGCAGACCACCTTCAGATGCCGCAGCTCCAGGTTCATAGCGTGACGTTAGGACTAGAACGGGATCGAAGGCTAGCCCTGCGACACGTGACAAAGTTGTTAAGTAATGTGACAATCGGGATAAGTTCAAATATCTCGGGCGTACGTCGTACGGGCCGTCGCCACATCCCTGACCTTGTCGACGACACCGACGATCGGGTCGACGATCTTGTTCCACGGCGGTGTGGCCGGCGTGGCCGGATGCGGCCGGGTCGGCGCGGCCTCCTCGGCGGTCTCCACCCGATTGCCCAGCCTGATCAGGTCCTCGACCGGCGCCATCTGCTCCAGCATCGGCAACAGCTCGCCGGTGGCCGCCCGCACGTGCCGCCGGACCGCGGCGACGAGCTCCGGCGTCCGGTCCGTGGACCGCATCAGCTCGAGCAGCTCGTGATCCTCGGCCAGCCCCCGGTCCACGATCCGGTCACCGTCGGGCACGGCCGTGCGGACCGCGGGGTACAGGTACTGGTGCTCCGCGGAGAGGTGCCGGGAGAGGGTCGCGATCAGCGCGGAACGGACCCGCTCCGGCTCCTCGGCGGTCACCTGCTCGGCCAGGCGGGTGATCTCCCGGTGCTGCTCGTTGAGGACATCGACGACGCTGCGCCCGGAGATGGTGTCACCGATCGGCGGCAGCGGGGGAAGATTCAGATCGGACATGTCCGCGCCGGTACCCCGTCCGGCCCTCCAGCCAAACCCACCCCCGCGGGCGCGGGTGAAGGTCGGCAACACTTTGCTGGTAAGAAAGGCGGATGAACACCTCCGCCGTGGACGAGGTCACCGGCCTCTGCCAGGACCTGCTGCGCATCGACACCACCAACACCGGTGACCCGCGGACGACCGTCGGGGAACGGGTCGCCGCCGAGTACGTCGCCGGGAAGCTCGCCGACGTCGGCATCGAGTCCCGAATCCTGGAGTCGGCGCCCACGCGCACCAACCTGGTCGCCCGGATCCCCGGCGCCGACCGGTCCCGTGGCGCGCTGCTGGTGCACGGCCACCTCGACGTGGTGCCGGCCGACGCCCGCGAATGGTCGGTGGACCCCTTCGGAGGCGAGATCAAGGACGGCTACCTGTGGGGCCGCGGCGCGGTCGACATGAAGGACTTCGACGCCATGGTGCTCGCCGTGGTCCGCGAGTGGCAGCGCACCGGCTACACCCCGCCCCGGGACATCGTGCTGGCGTACACCGCCGACGAGGAGGCCGGGATGGAGTTCGGCTCGCAGTGGCTGGTGGACAAGCATCCCGACGCCTTCGAAGGCTGCACCGAGGCGATCGGCGAGGTCGGCGGCTACTCGTACACCGTCAACGACGATCTGCGGCTCTACCTGGTGCAGACCGCCGAGAAGGGGCTGGACTGGCTGCGCCTGCACGCGCACGGCCGGCCCGGCCACGGCTCGTTCATCCACGACGACAACGCGGTCACCGCCCTGGCCGAGGCGGTTGCGGCGGTCGGCCGGCACCGCTTCCCGGTGGTCGTCACGCCGACCGTGCGGGCGTTCCTGGAACAGGTGAGCGAGGCGCTGGGGATCGAGCTGAACCCGGACGACCCGGAACAGGCGATCGCCAAGCTCGGCCCGATCGCCAACCTGATCGGCGCCACCATCCGCAACACCGCGAACCCGACCCGCCTCGAGGCCGGCTACAAGGACAACGTCATCCCCGGCCGGGCGTCCGCCACGATCGACTGCCGCACCCTGCCCGGTCAGGCGGAGTCGTTCCTCGCCGACCTGCGGGCGATCATCGGGCCGGACGTGGAGATCGAGCACGTGCACCGGCAGCCGGCCGTGGAGACCGAGTTCGGCGGGCCGCTGGTGGAGGCGATGGCGGCGGCGCTGCGCGCCGAGGATCCCGGAGCGCGTACCGTGCCGTACCTGATGTCCGGGGGAACCGACGCGAAAGCGTTCAGCACCCTCGGCATCAGGTGCTTCGGGTTCGCCCCGTTGCAGCTGCCGCCCGACCTGAACTTTGCCGCCCTGTTCCACGGCATCGACGAGAGAGTGCCGGTGGAGGGGCTAAAGTTCGGCGTGCGTGTGCTCGACCGACTGCTCCGAAACAGCTAGAGCTAGATCCGGAAGGACCCCCAAACAGATGAGCGACCAGAACGCGGAGCTCGACGCCGCCCTCGAGCGGGTCGTAGAGGCGGCGCGGGCGCATCTCGCGGCCGTCAAGGCGGCTGCGGGCCGCATTGACGACGACGACGTCTGGCAGGCGTACGTCGATCTCAACAACGCCTCCTTCGCGTACGACGAGAAGCTGCTCGACGCGTTCGGCGAAGTCACGCCGTGGGACGTCGAGTCGATCGACCCGGACGAGGCGGACCAGCGCTTCCTGGCCGGTGAGGCGGGCGAGGCCGGCGCCGGTGACCCGTACCCGCAGGTCATCTCCGTCCGTCAGCGCCGCGACTACCGCGTGCCCAGCGTCGCCGCGCTGCTGAAGGTCGCGGAGACCGCCCGGCGCAGCTCGGTGCCGGAGGACGAGGAGGTCGGCCCGGTCGAGTCGGTCGGCGAGGCCGTGCTGGAGCTGCTGCAGGCCGGCGACGGCTCGCTCGCGTCGCTGGACGTGCCCGAGCTCGAGCCGCTCGACGGGCTGCTCACGGTGACCGAGGTCGAGGAGCCCCTCGACCTGGAGGCGTTCGACGACGCCGACGGCTTCGGCCCGTTCGCGCCGGCCGAGGGCGACCAGCTGGTCGGCCGCCTCGACGAGCACCCGTTCCTCCCCGACGACGAGGAAGACCACGCGGGTCACAACCACTGAGCGATGAAAGGAGCCCGTCCGGCTGCTGCCGGGCGGGCTCCTCAGTAACTGAGGCCGGGCTGGGGGTTGGGCTGGAGCCGGCGGCGCAGCATCACCTTGCGGGTGCCGTCCGCGAACAGCTGGACCCTGGCCAGTTCCCAACCGGAGAATTCGGCCTGTATGGCGAGTTGCGCCGTTGCGGCCAGGCGATCGACATTCGAAGGCAACCGCAGCGGCGCGTATTCGTAGTCCATGCCGACTAGAATGCCCCTCCTGGATAGCGGAGGACAAGCGCTGACCAGCGGCTATTCGGTCCGCGCCGCCGTTCTCCGGGCCGGCCGCGGGCGCCGGAGCGCGCCGGGGCCCTGACCAGGGTGGCGGCCGCGCGGGATCGGCAGGGGCGTGGCCCGCGAGGGCTGGGCACGGGGCTCCATCGTTCGTACCGGCGAAAAGGGTTGAGACCGACCCGCGGCGGCGCCGGCGGACGAGGGGTCGATGTGGACCGCTCACAGGGTCCCGTGTGGATCTCCGGTGCCCTCGCGTTCGGGGTATCCGACGTCGATCGCGGAGACGTCCTCGAGGGCGCGGGCGATCTCGGCCGGCAGGGTCAGGTCCTCGCTGCGCAGGGCGCCCTGGAGCTGGGCGGCGGTGCGGGCGCCGAGGATCGGGGCGGCGACGCCGGGGCGGTCGCGGATCCAGGCCAGCGCGACCTCGAGCGGGGAGACGCCGAGGCCGCCGGCGGCGATGACCACCGCCTCGACGATGCTGGAGCTGCGCGGCTCCAGGTACGTCCGGACGAACGGCGCGTAGTGTTCGGAAGCGGCCCTGGAGTCCGATGGGCGGCCGTTGCGGTATTTGCCGGTGAGTACGCCGCGACCGAGCGGGGACCAGGCGAGCACGCCGAAGCCGAGCGCCGCGGCGGCGGGCAGCAGTTCCCGCTCGATACCGCGCTCGAGCAGCGAATACTCCATCTGGGCGGCGACGATCGGCGCGCGCGTGGGGTAGGCCGACTGCCAGGTGGCGGCGCGGGCGGTCTGCCAGGCGGCGAAGTTGGAGACCCCGGCGTAACGCACCCGGCCGCTGTTGACCGCGTGATCGAGAGCGGACAGCGTCTCCTCGAACGGGGTCTGCCCGTCGAAGCCGTGCACCTGCCACAGGTCGACGTAGTCGGTGCCGAGCCGGCGCAGCGACGCGTCCAGCGAGCGCAGCAGGTTGCCGCGCGAGCCGTCCCGGGCGCGCCACCCGTGCGGGGTCAGACCGGCCTTGGTGGCGATCACCACCTCGTCGCGGGGGACCAGATGGTCGAGCAGCGAGCCGATCACCGTCTCGGCGTCGCCGGCGCCGTACACGTCGGCGGTGTCGATCAGGGTGCCGCCCGCTTCGAGGAAGAGCTTCATCTGCTCGGCCGCGTCGTCGGGATCGGTGTCCCGTCCCCAGGTCATGGTGCCGAGGGCGAGCCGCGAGACCGCTAGCCCGCTTCGGCCGAGCGGTCGCTGATGCATGAGTGAACTTTATTCAGACCTGGTCGGCAAGGAAATCCTCCAGCTCGTCAGGGTGCGTCGGTTACCGGACGGAAACCTGACTGGTTCCCATCAGTAGGCTTGCCCCCGGTACCCCCAAGATCTCGGTCCCGTTCGGTCTCGTTCGTTTCGGAAGGGTAGGGCAGTGCGGCTCGGACTCAGCCTCGGTTATCAGACGGCGTGGAGCACGCCGGCCGACCATCTCGCCATGGCGCGGGAGGCCGACCGTCTCGGTTATTCGGTGGTGTGGGCCGCCGAGGCCTACGGCTCCGACACGGTGAGCATGCTGGCCTGGATCGCGGGCCAGACGGAGAAGATCGACATCGGCTCGGCCGTGCTGCAGATCCCGGCACGCACCCCGGCGATGACCGCGATGACCGCGGCCACCCTGGACACGCTCTCCGGCAGCCGGTTCCGGCTCGGCCTCGGTGTCTCCGGCCCCCAGGTCTCCGAGGGCTGGCACGGCGTCAAGTTCGCCAAGCCGCTCGCCCGGACCAGGGAGTACGTCGACATCGTGAAGATGGCGCTGCGCCGCGACAAGGTGCAGTACGACGGCGAGCACTACCAGCTGCCGCTGCCCGGCGGCGCCGGCAAGCCGATCAAGCTGGGCTTCCACCCGCCGCGCACCGAGATCCCGCTCTACCTCGCCGCGGTCGGCCCGAAGAACCTGGAGCTGGCCGGCGAGGTCGCGGACGGCTGGCTGGCGATCTTCTTCGCCCCGGACGCCGCCGACGACCAGCTGCGGCACATCGCGGCCGGGCGGGCCCGGCACGGGCTCGGGCTGGCCGGATTCGACGTCGCGCCGACCGTTCCGGTGGTGGTCGGCGACGACCTCGCGGCCTGTGCCGACGTGATCCGCTGGTACGCGGCGCTCTACATCGGCGGCATGGGCAGCCGGGAGCAGAACTTCTACAACCAGCTCGCGGTCCGGATGGGCTACGGCGAGGCCGCCGCGAAGGTGCAGGACCTGTACCTGAACCGGCAGGTCGCGGAGGCCGCCGAGGCGGTGCCGCAGGAGTTCATCGAGCGGACCTCGATCATCGGGACCAAGGAGCGGATCACCAAGCGGATCAGGGAGTACGCGGCGGCCGGCGTCGGCACGCTGTCGATCAGCCCGTACGTGGGTGATCTCCAATCCGGCATCGACACCCTCCGGGTGGTGGCCGAGGCTTACGAAGAGTCCGGCGTGGCCCGCTAGTGGCCACCGTTCTGCTGCTGAGGCACGGCCGTACCACCTCGAACGCCACCGGCGAGCTGGCCGGGCGTCGCCCCGTCGAGCTCGACGACACCGGGCGCCGGCAGGCCGCCCGGGTCGCCGAACGGCTGCGCGGGCTCCCGCTGGCCGCGGTGGTCTCCAGCCCGCTGATCCGCTGCCGGCAGACCGTCGAGCTGGCGCTGCCCGGGGTGACCCCGGAGCTCGACGAGGGCCTGATCGAGTGCGGGTACGGCGAGTGGGAGGGCCGCCCGCTCAAGGAGCTGGCCAAGGAGCCGCTCTGGCCCGTGGTGCAGCACCACCCGAGCGCGGTCACCTTCCCCGCCGGTGAGTCGATGGCGGCCATGTCGGCGCGCGGGGTCGCCGCGATCCGGGCCTGGGACGAGCGGGTCAACGCCGAGCACGGGCCGGAGTCGATCTGGCTGGCGTGCAGCCACGGCGATGTGATCAAGGCGATCGTGGCCGACGCGATGGGGCTGCACCTCGATCAGTTCCAGCGGATCGTGGCCGACCCGGCATCGATCACCGCGATCCGGTACACGCCGACCCGGCCGTTCCTGGTCCGGGTCAACGACACCGGTGAACTGGGGTCCCTCGTACCGAAGAAGCACGATGGCGAGCGGCCCGCCGAGCAGAGCGACGCGGCCGTCGGCGGTGGTGCCGGAGGGGGCGTCTGACAACCCTCCGTGATGGGTGTATAGCCGCAGCGTGCACCTCATTGCGCCCTCGGCGAACCGGGATTGTCGGGCAGCGCGATCGGGCCCGGGGATGGATAGGGTTGTCTTCATGACCCACCAAGTGCATGCCTTCGAGCCGCCCGAGCGGTTCGTCGCCGGGACGGTGGGCGAGCCCGGGGACCGGACGTTCTTCCTCCAGGCGCGCGGTGGCGGCCGGGTGGTCAGTGTCGCCCTGGAGAAGGTCCAGGTTTCGCTGCTCGCCGAGAAGCTCGAAGAGCTGCTCCTGGAGGCGAACAAGCGTTTCGGGGTCACCCTGCCGGAGGCCCCGCTGCTGGCCGTGCACGACAACGAGCCGCTCGACACCCCGGTCGACGAGGAGTTCCGGGTCGGCACCCTGGGGCTGGCCTTCGACGTCGACACCGCCACGGTGGTGATCGAGGCGATCGAGGCCGGTGAGCCCGAGGCCGACCTGAGCGGCGACCCGCTCACCGACGACGGCGATGACGACGATGACGACGACGAGCCGGACGACGACCTGGACCGCCTGCGGGTCCGGCTGACGCCCGAGGCGACCCGGGCGTTCATCGACCGGGCCCGCCGGGTGGTGGCCGCCGGCCGGCCACCGTGCCCGCTCTGTGGCCAGCCGCTCGACCCGGCCGGTCATCTCTGCCCCCGGCACAACGGCTATCACCGGTGACAGCCGAGCCGACGGAGGTGCTGACCGAGGCTGACGCCTTGGAGCTGCTGGGCCGCGGCCGGATCGAGATCGAGGGCCGCCTGGTCGACGCTTCCAACACCACGTTGCGCGCCGGGATCAGCCTGAACGGGATGACCCGGCGCTGCGTCTACAAGCCGGTGCGGGGCGAGCGGCCGCTCTGGGACTTCCCGGACGGGACGCTCGCCGGCCGGGAGGTGTCGGCCTACCTGGTGTCCCGGGCCACCGGCTGGGGCCTGGTGCCGCCGACGATCCTGCGGGACGGGCCGCTCGGTCCCGGCGCCCTGCAGCTCTGGATCGAGGAGCCGGAGGCGGCCGAGGGGCTGATCGGCTTCGTCCCGGCCTACGACGTTCCGCAGGGCTGGTTCCCGGTGGCGGCGGCCCGCGACGACGACGGTGACGCGTACGCGCTCGCGCACGCGGACGACCCCCGCCTGGCCCGGCTCGCGGTCTTCGACGCGGTGATCAACAACGCCGACCGCAAGGGCGGCCACGTGCTCTATCCGGCCACCGGATCGGTGCACGGGGTCGATCACGGCGTCAGCTTCCACGTCGAGAACAAGCTGCGTACGGTGCTGTGGGGCTGGACCGGCAAGCCGCTGCCGCCGGACACGGTCACCGTCCTGGAGCGGCTCAGCGCCGAGCTGGCCGGTCCGCTCGGTGCGGTGCTGGAGGAGCATCTCACCCACTCCGAGGTGCAGCATGTCCAGTTGCGGGTGAAAAGGCTGCTGCGGGCCGGGTGTTTCCCGAAGCCACCCACCGACTGGCCAGCCATCCCGTGGCCGCCGATCTGATGGCTCGTCGAGAGGTTTAGGTCACGCGGCCGAGGGATCCGCCGGGGACGCTGGATAGGCTCCGGACATGGACGCTTGGACCGGGCATGACGTGCCGACTCTGCCGGGGGACGCCCCCACGCTGAAGCTCTACGACTCGGCGCGCCGGTCGGTGCATCCGGTCACGCCGGGGCAGACCGCGACGATGTACGTCTGCGGCATCACGCCGTACGACGCGACCCATCTCGGCCACGCCGCCACGATGATCGCCTTCGACCTGGTCAACCGTCTGTGGCGGGACGCCGGCCACCAGGTGACCTACGTGCAGAACGTGACAGACATCGACGACCCGCTGCTGGAGCGCGCCGCGCGTGACGGCGAGGACTGGGTGGTCCTGGCGATGCGCGAGACCGCGCTGTTCCGCGAGGACATGGAGGCCCTGCGGATCATCCCGCCGGCCCACTACGTGGGCGCCGTCGAGTCGATCCCGTCGATCGTCGAGCACGTCTCCGCGCTGCTGGCCCGCGGTGCCGCGTACCGGCTGGAGGACGGCACCGGCGACGTCTACTTCGACATCACCGCCGCGCCGAACTGGGGATACGAGTCGAACCTGTCCCGGCCGGAGATGACCGAGCTTTCCGCGGAGCGCGGCGGTGACCCGTCCCGCGCGGGCAAGCGCGACCCGCTGGACCCGCTGCTGTGGCGCGGGGCCCGCGAGGGGGAGCCGGTCTGGGACGGCGGCGACCTCGGGCCCGGGCGGCCCGGCTGGCACATCGAGTGCGCGACCATCGCGCTCAACCTGCTCGGTGACACCGTCGACGTGCAGGGCGGCGGCAGCGACCTGCTCTACCCGCACCACGAGTGCTCGGCGGCGCACGCCGAGGTGCTCACCGGGGTGGCGCCGTTCGCCGGCCACTACGTGCACGCCGGCATGATCGGCCTGGACGGCGAGAAGATGTCGAAGTCCAAGGGGAACCTGGTCTTCGTGTCCCGCCTGCGCGCGGACGGGGTGGACCCGATGGCGGTCCGGCTCGGGCTGCTCTCCGGGCACTACCGCGCCGACCGGGAGTGGACCGACGAGGTGCGCAAGGTGGGGGAGCAGCGCGTGGCCCGCTGGCGGGAGGCCGCGGCCGCGCCGTCCGGCCCGTCCGGAGCCGGGCTGCTCGCGGCGGTACGGGAGGCGCTGACCAGCGATCTCGACGCGCCGGCCGCGCTGGCGGTCGTGGACGCGTGGGCGGACGCGGCGCTGACCGGCGTGGGTGACGACGCCTCGGCGCCGGCGACGATGGCCCAGGCCGTCGACGCACTTCTCGGTGTGCGCCTTTAGTCGCTGGTTCTTCTGATACTGGGCGGTCCCTTTCCGGGGCCGCCCAGTTGTTTTTTACCGGCGTTTACGCGTCAATTGTCGGACTTTTCTACCGGGGCGTCCCGGGTGGCCGGAAAAGCATTCGATTGCGCAGTTTTTCAGCCCGAACGACGGGGTACGGACGCCGATCTACCAGCGCGGACGCGGCCTCCCGTTCAGGACCTTAGACCCTGGTCGGAGGTCCTGTAGGTCACTTGCCAAAACAACGCACGGAGCGGTGCTATTC
The DNA here is from genome assembly GCF_900188005.1 of Actinoplanes regularis. Taxonomy (GTDB): domain Bacteria; phylum Actinomycetota; class Actinomycetes; order Mycobacteriales; family Micromonosporaceae; genus Actinoplanes; species Actinoplanes regularis. The sequence goes on from NZ_FZNR01000004.1 coordinate 53,771, forward strand.
GGAGCAAACGCCCTGCATTGTGGTTGGTGCCGCGACATGATTTCGGAGGTCAAACCAACGTCCGAAAGGAACTATCATGCGTCGTCCGGCTATGTACTTCGCCGGCCTTCTTCTGGCCACCGGCGCGAGCCTCGCCCTCGCCGCTCCCGCTTCCGCTGCCGGCTCCTACTGCCCTGGTGTCGGCGGGTGGTACCCGGGGGCCATTGACGGCATCGGCGGTATCGGCAGTGGTCTGGGCTACGGTGGCGGTCTCGGCTACGGTGGCGGTCTCGGCTACGGAAACGGTTTCTACAACGGCGGTATCGGCAACGACCGCCTCTACTCGTCGACCCGCCAGGTCGGTCTGGTGAACGTCAACGACGGGCCGTTCGGCTTCTGAGGGAAGTCGGCCCGGTGAGAGCGGCGCGTCCGGTCTCATGGGCCAGCCGATAAAAGCCGCAGACCCGAGGAGCCACAGGCTCCTCGGGTCTGCGGCATCTGTGGCGTCTTGCTCCCGGCGGTGGTTTCCCAGAGGGCCGATGCGCACTCGGGCCCTCCGGCTCGTTCAGGCGAGGGCCAGGCCCGGATCCGGGTCGGGTTCCGGGGCCGGAGCCGGGATCCGGTACTCCTCGGTGAGTGTCGTCATCGGACCGGGCCAGGTCGCCTGGGCCACCTCGATCGGCTTGCGGGCCTCGTCGAACGCGACATGCAGCAGGTGCAACACCGGTGTGTCCGGCCGGATCTGGAGGATCTCCGCCTCCTCCCGGCTCGGCTGCCGCGCGGTGATCGTGTCGGTCGCGGTGGTGTAGCGCCGGCCGAGCACCTCCTCGGCCTCCTGGTAGAGGGGCCGCCCGAAAGCCTCGGCCCGCTCCAGGCTGGTGCCGTTGACGTCGGTCACCCGGAACCACGAGGCACCCAGCTCCACAGTGGTGTCGTCGGTGCGCACGATGTGCCGCCGGACCAACAGCTCGGTGCCGTCCCGGACCCCGAAGGCGTCGGCCACCTCGGGCGGCGCGGCCTCCCGCCCGACCCCGGCGAGCTGCTGACGGTACCGGGCGGCCAGATCGGCGTGATACCCGCGGTGGGCGCCGTACCGCCCCCGCGACAGCCGGTTCAGGCGGCGCCGGGTGCCGCGGACGTACGTGCCGGACCCGGGTTTGGTGATCAGGACCCCCTCGACCCGTAACTGGTCGACGGCCCGCTGCACGGTCTGCTTGGCGACCCCGAACATCTCCGCGATCGCCGGGATGGAGGGCAGTCGCTCACCGGGCTGCCACTCCTCCCGCCGGATTCGTTCCCGCAGCTGCGCCGCGATCTGCCGGTGCGGAAACTCGGCAGCGCCCGGATTGATCGTCATGACAACCTCCAAGGGCAGTCCCTAGCTAGGTTCCTAGGATGACCTGGACGGTGCGGCGTGGACAACGCGACACGCCGCTGTGGCAACCGGCGACACGACTCCCCACGTTGGTCCTGCATCCCATCCGTCGCACCCGGTGACGCGGATGTCGGGGGCCGCGTGCCGGCTGTGCAGGGTGGACCGCCCGCCGTCTCGCGGCGACGGGTCCGCTTGGCGCTCCGCAAGCCCGCGAGATGAGACCTCTCCTGGTCCCTCTGCAAGCTGTAATGCATCGAGCTGGGCGAGGACGCGGTCCTCCATCGCGAGATCTACGTCCGTGACGAGCTGGTCGAGGGCCCGGGAGAGGTTGCGGTGCACCAGCGGGTCTTCGCGCGTTATTGGCGGCGGTCACTGGCCGAGGAGGCGAGCCGGGTGCTCATCCTGGCCCGCGCCCACTGGCTGAGAGCCCGCCGCACGCGAGCCGAGTCCGGCAGGGGCCGGCGGTTCCTGAGAGCGGTGGGCCTACGCGAGTGATCGGAGGCTGCCCGCGTCACATGTCGAAGACAGCGAGAGGAAGGGGTCGTCGGGAATGAACGACACCATGATGGAGCGGCGGCGGAGCTTGTTCTGCGAAGCGGCCACGTGCGTCGAGGTCGCGCCGTGCGGCGACACCGTCCTGGTCCGCGACGGCAGGGGACCTGCGGCATCCCTGTCCGCGTTTCGTCCACGCCGGCGGGAGCATTGTGGACCTCGTGGCGGCCGGGGAGTCCTGCAATCCGTGCTCACCTACGGCCACTCGGGAGTGGCCGCGATCGCCCTGGCCACGGATATCGGCCGGCGCCTTCTGGCCGGACCTGCGGCCGAGGTTCCCCCGGCGGCTGATGACCAGGAGCCGGGCAGTCCGGAGCCGGCGGCCTGACGCTCACCGTGGTCGCCGGCATCGATGACGCCGGCGACCCCTCGGGCCTACCAGGAGCCGGCGGTCGGGCCGGCCGAGCCGCCCCGGCGCCGCAGGTACTTCTCGAACTCGCTGGCGATCTCGTCGCCGGTCAGCGGCTTGATCCCGGCGTCGCCGACCCGCTCCTCCAGCTCCCGCACGTACTCGCCGAGCTCCGCGTCCTGCTCGGCGGCCGCCCGGACGCGCTTCTCCCACTCGTCGGCCTGCTCCGCCAGGTCGGCCATCGGCACCGGCAGGTCCAGCACGTCCTCGATCCGGCTGAGCAGCGCGAGCGTGGCCTTCGGGCAGGGCGGGTTGTTGGCGTAGTGCGGCACGTGCACCCAGAACGACAGGGCGTCCAGCGCGGCGTGCGTGGTGGCCTCCTGGAGGACACCGACGATGCCGGTCGGGCCGTCGTAGCGGGTGGGGACGACGTTGTACTTCTCGGCGATCGAGCTGTCCGAGGCGCTGCCGCTGATCGGGAGCGGGCGGGTGTACGGCACGTCGGCCAGCAGCGCGCCCAGCAGCACGATCCGGTTGACCTCGAGACTGTGGCAGATCTCCAGCACCGACTCGCAGAACGTGCGCCATCGCATGCTCGGCTCGATGCCGCGGATCAGCACCACGTCCCGGTCGCTGCCGGGCGGGCTGGCCACGGTGAACCGGGTGGTCGGCCACTCGATCTTGCGGGTCTCGCCGTCGCCCATCGTGATCGTCGGGCGGCTCACCTGGAAGTCGTAGAAGTCCTCGGGGTCGATGGTGGTGACCTCGCGGGCCTCCCACACCTGCTCGAGGTGTTCCACGGCCGCGGTGGAAGCGTCCGCAGCGTCGTTCCAGCCCTCGAAGGCGGCGATGGCCACAGGGGAGCGGAGCAGCGGGAGGCCGTCGAACTCAGTCATGGTGAACAGCCTACGTGCGGCGCTGGAGGTGCACCCGCTGGCCGCGCCGGGGTCCTCCGCAGGTCGTGAGCGGTTTTCGCCATGAAACCGCGCATAACCGAGCATAATTTCCGGCGTGACCAGCCATGTGGATCAGGTGCTCGGGCCGTCCGACGACACCGTGTCGTTCATGCAGCCGCGTGCCCTGTTCTACGTGACGGTCCTCTGGGTGGTCGCCGCGGTCTGGGCCATGATCCTGGCGCTCTGCCTCATCGTCTCGGTGATCATCGGGGCGCGGCCGTCCCTCGTCATCTACGCCGAGGTGGCGATGATCGCCCCGGTCATCACGGCCGCGGTCGTGCTCCTGGTGCTGTACCGGCGGCTGGGCTGGCTGCACACGTCGGTGTACGGCATCGATTTCGCCGCGACCGGGCGCAGGGCGGTGCATCTGCCGTGGTCGGGCATCGGGTCGGTGGCCCTGCACGGCTGGGGGCCGTTCACCGTGCTGGTGGTGACACCGGCCGGCGCGGACTACGCGCGGGTCGCCGACGGGCCGGGGTTCGATCCGCGGACGCGTCACCGGGGCGAGGAGATGGCGTACGTCGTCGATGTGGGTCTGATGTCGCCGGGGCCGGAGGTCCTCCTGGCGGAGCTGCACCGCCGGATTCCCTCGAAGGTTTGACGCGTGCCGGGGGTCCGGCTAAGGTCTTTAACCGATCAGTTAAGTAACGAGAGGGTTAAATGACCGACCGGCTCAGTGTGATCTTCTCGGCCCTGGCCGACCCGACGCGTCGCGCCATCCTGGCCCGGCTCGCCGAGGGCGAGGCCACCGTGACCGAGCTCGCCGAGCCGTTCGACATCAGCCTCCCGGCGATCTCCCGCCACCTCAAGGTCCTGGAGCACGCCGGTCTCATCTCGCGTGGCCGCACCGCGCAGTGGCGTACCAGCCGCCTCGAGGCGGAGCCGCTGCGGGAGGCCACCGCGTGGATGGAGCGGTACCGCCGCTTCTGGGACGAGAACTTCGCCCGGCTGGACGCCCACCTCAAGCGCTTGCAGGAGGAAAAGTCATGACAGACCTCGTGATCACCCGTGTCTTCGACGCGCCCCGTGACATGGTCTATCGCGCCTTCGTCGATCCCGATCAGGTGGCCGCGTGGTTCGGCCCGGTGGGCTGGTCGGTGCCGCGCGACAGCGTCGAGATCGACCCACGTCCGGGTGGCAAGCAGGCCTTCACCATGGTCAACGACGACGACCCGTCGATGACGTCGCCGGTCGCCGCCACCTTCGTCGAGGTGGTCGAGAACGAGCTTCTGGTCGGCGAGGAAGACGTCAGCCACATCCCCGACTTCGGCGCCGACAAGCTGCGTATGCGCATCGAGTTCTTCGACGAGGAGGGTGGTCGCACCCGGCTGGTCCTGACGCAGAGCCCGTTCCCGGCCGCGATGGAGACCGGCGCCCGCGAAGGCTGGGGCAGCAGCTTCACCAAGCTCGACAAGCTCCTCGCGTAGGCGGCTCCGGGCCGTGACTGGGCCAGGTGGCTCCGGGCCGTGACTGGGCCAGGTGGCTCCGGGCGTGACTGGGCCAGGTGGCTCCGGGCCGCGATTCGGGTCAGGCGGCTCCGGGCCGGGGTGGGGCCTGGTGGCCCCACGTCGTGACGGAACCGCGCTCAGCACCGGCCGAATGATCTCGGCCGGTGCTGAGCGGGGGTCCGGGGCCGGGCCACGGTGCTCGGCCCCGTCCTGGAGCGATCAGTCGTGGGCGATGGCGCCCAGGACGTTGAGCCGGGCGGCGCGGATCGCCGGGACCACCGCCGCCACGACGCCGACCAGGGCGGCGAGCCCCAGATAGGTGCCCATCCGGGCCCACGGGAGCACGATCTCGGTGATGCCGTCGTCGGCCAGGGCGTGAGCCACCGCCGTGCCCATCCCGGCTCCGACCGCCACTCCGAGGAGCGCTCCGAAGACCGAGATCACCACCGCCTCCACGGTGATCATCCGCATGGTCTGCGCCCGGCCCAGCCCGACCGCGCGCAGCAGCCCCAGCTCACGGGTGCGTTCCAGCACCGACAGCGCGAGGGTGTTCACCACGCCGAGCACGGCGATCAGGATGGCCAGCCCGAGCAGGATCTGGATCATCGTGATGATCTGGTCGAACTGGGCGGCCTGCTGGTCGACGAAGGTCGCCGCGTCCGTCGCCGACACCTCCGGGCTGTCCGCCAGCAACTGCTTGACCTGCGGCAGCACCGACGAGATCGCGACACCGTCGTCGAGCCGCACGAAGCCGAGCAGCGGCTGGGTGAGCCCGAAGCCGCTGATCGCGGCGGACGGCAGGATGACGCTGCCCGGTAGCGAGTCCTTGGCGAAGATCGTGGCGATCGTGTATTTGTGCGGGTCGCCTCGGGCCGTCTGCACGGTCACCTGCTGTCCGACCTGCCAGTGCTCCTCGTCCGCGGTCGGCCGGCTGACCGCGATCTGGTCGGCGGTCAGCGGCGTCGCGGTCGTCCCGTACGCCTCGGCGAGCGTGCTCAGATCCTTGGTCGCGGTCACGTACTGCTGCTCGCCGTCGATCGTGACCATGTCGTTCCAGAGCCCGGCGGCCGCACGTACCCCCGGCAGCGCGGCGGTCTTGTCGATCACGGCCGGGTCGTAGGTCGGCGGCCGTGGCCCGGTCTGATCCCCGCTGATCATGATCTGGGCCTTGAGGATCTCCGCGGCCTCCGCCTTGAGGCTGCTCTTCGCCGAGTCCATGATCACGGTGACCCCGGTGACCAGGGCGATCCCGACCATCAGCGCGGCTGCGGTGATCGCGGTCCGGCGCGGGTTGCGGCCCGAGTTGAGCCGGCCCAGCCGGCCCGGCACCGACCAGGAGAAGAGCCGGCCCAGCGCTCCGATCACCGGCTTGCTGATCAGCGGCGTGAGCAGGGCGACCCCGATGAACGAGACGAGCACGCCGCCGAGGATCAGCCACAGCGTGGCGTCACCGGCGTCCGCGAAGAGCCCGACGCCGAGGGTGGCCGCACCGGCCGAGAAGACCAGGCCGCCGGCGACACTGAGCCGGGTGAGCGGCCGGTCCGGGATGCTCACCTCCTGCATCGCGGCGATCGGGGCGATCCGCGAGGCGCGCAGCGCGGGCAGCACCGCGGCGATCACGGTGACCACCAGGCCGACCACGAAGGCGCTGATCACGGCGGAGAGCGGGACGCTGATCGAGGCCAGGGTCAGATCGGAGAAGGAGCCGAAGAGGTACGCCAGGCCACCGCCCGCCCCGACGCCCGCGGCCAGGCCGAGGACGGCGGCGATCAGGCCGATCATGACCGCTTCGACCAGCACCGAGCCGATCACCTGGCGGCGGCTCGCGCCCATCGCACGCAGCAGGGCCAGCTCCTTGGTCCGCTGCGCCACGATGATCGAGAAGGTGTTGAGGATGAGGAAGATCCCGACGAACAGCGCAACTCCGGCGAAGCCGAGCAGGATCTGGTTGAAGAACGCCAGCCCCTCCTGGATGCTGTCGGCGCTCTCCTCGGCGAGCTGCTTGCCGGTCCTCACCTCGTAGTCCGCCCCGAGCGCGGCGGCCACCCGGTCGCGCACCTGCTCCGGAGTCACCCCGTCGGCGGCGTCGACCACGACCGAGGTGAAGGAGCCGGGCGCGCCGAGCATCAGTTTCTGCGCGACCGGCGTGGTGAAGGCGACCTCCTGGACGCCGCCGATGCTGTCCCGGCCGCCGCTGTAGCCCCAGATGCCGACCAGGGTGAACTCGTGCTTCGGCTCGAGGGTGAGCACACCGACCCGGTCGCCGACCTTCAGGCCCGCGAGCTCGGCGGTGTTCGCGTTGACCGCGATCTCGGTGTCGGCCGTCGGGCCGCGGCCCTCGCGCAGCTCCATCAGCCCGTCGGCGCCGGTCCAGTTGCCGCCCAGCCGGGGCGGCCCCATCGAGGTGAGGACCTTGCCGTCGCTGCCGATCACCCGGGCGCCGTCGGCGTCGACGCGGCCGGTCGCCGACCGTACCCCGGAAATGGTCTTGATCTTGTCGACGGTCGCCGCCGGGAGCGGTGCCGCGACCTCCTCACCGTCCAGTTCGGAGACTTCGATCTTGGGTTTCGCGCGGACCGAGACGTCGGTCGCGGAGAACGCGTCCGCGAAGATCGAGTCGAAGGTGCGGTTGAGCGTGTCGGTGACCACGAACGAGCCGGACACGAACATCACGCCCAGCACCACGGCCAGCCCGGACAGGACCAGCCGCAGCTTGCGGGCGAGCAGGCTCTTCAGGGTGGCGCGCAGCATCAGAGCATCACCGGGTCGGTGTGCGTGTCGAGCCGCTTCATGGTGTCCAGCACGGTCTCCGCGGTCGGGTCGGCCAGCTCGTCGACGATGCTGCCGTCGGCGAGGAAGACCACCCGGTCCGCGTAGCTCGCGGCGACCGGGTCGTGGGTGACCATGACGATGGTCTGGCCGTGCTCCCGGACCGAGGCGCGCAGGAACGACAGCACCTCGGCGCCGGAACGGGAGTCCAGATTGCCGGTCGGCTCGTCCGCGAAGATCACGTCGGGCCGGCCCATCAGCGCGCGGGCGCAGGCGACCCGCTGCTGCTGACCGCCGGAGAGCTGGCTTGGCCGGTGCCCGAGCCGGTCCCGCAGGCCGACCGTGTCGATCACGAGGTCCCACCACTGCGGGTCGGCCTTGCGGCCGGCGATGGCCAGCGGCAACCTGATGTTCTCCGCCGCGCTCAGCGTCGGCAGCAGGTTGAACTGCTGGAAGATGAAGCCGATCCGGTCCCGGCGCAGCCGGGTCAGCGCCTTGTCGCCGAGCTTGCTGATCTCGGTGCCGCCGATGTGCGCGGTGCCCTTGTCGACCGTGTCCAGTCCGGCGAGGCAGTGCATGAGGGTCGACTTGCCGCTGCCGGACGGACCCATGATCGCCGTGAACCGGCCCCGTCCGAACTCGGCGGACACCCCGCGCAACGCGGTGACCCGCGCCTCGCCGGTGCCGTAGATCTTCCAGATCTCGTCCGCGCGCGCCGCCACCGGCCCGCCGGCATTCGTCGCTGTCACCGTCGTCATCCCCCTGAACTCTGGCCTGGCCGGAGCACGGTGCTCCGGTCGGCCAGCCCAGTCTCACGGTGGAATCGGAGGGCGGCGTCCGTCCTGTGGAGTAGCCCGACGCTGAGATTTCGCTGGGGGAGGTCCTTAGGTGGATTCAGGGTTGCCCCTGACTGCTAGCGATGGACTCGCCGCGACGGCGGAGGTTGGGGTCTTCCGTCTAGGGTGGAATTCCCGGCCGCTCAGGAGGACCGTCATGTCCGCTCGACTCGCCGCTTTCCTGACGATTCTGCTGCTCGCCGGCTGCGGCACGGTCCCGCCGCCCGACGACCGTCCCGCTCCGGCCCCCGAGGTCAGCAGATCGACCACCCTCGAGGGCACCGACACCCGGGAGGAGTTCGTCGCCGACATCCAGGTCGCGCAGCAGGTCGCCGAGGCGTACTGGGGCCAGGTCTTCGACGGGCAGAACCAGCGGTTCCGGGCGGTACGGGAGCTGATTCCGTACGAGCGGGAGGGCGAGGTCAGCTGTGGCCGGGACCCGCTGCCCCGCAACAACGCGGCGTACTGCTCGGCCGGGGACTTCATCGCGTACGACGTGAACTGGGCCTTCGGGATGTACCGGCAGATCGGCGACGCGTTCCTGTACTACCTGCTCGGCCATGAGTACGCGCACGGCATCCAGGCCCGGCTCGGCATCGAGAAGCAGTTCACCATCCAGCAGGAGCTGCAGGCCGACTGCATGGCCGGCGCGTTCATCGGTGACGAGGTGCGCGTCGGGCGGCTCACCCTGGACCGCGGCGACACCGCCGAGCTCGCCAGCGGCTTGGAGTCGGTGGGTGACGCCCCCGGGCAGCCGTGGTTCGCCGAGGGCTCACACGGCTCCCCGGAACAGCGGATCAACTCGTTCGCCGGTGGCTACCAGGACTCGCTGAAGGTGTGTGACCTCTGAGACATTCGTTCGGCCGGGGCGGTCGCGGAGCCGAAGAATAGGCGCTCTGCTTTCGCCGACCTGGGGAGATTCCGCTGAGCTCGACACGACCCGCCGCGGTGCTCTTCGACATGGACGGCACGCTCGTCGACAGCGAGAAGCTGTGGGGCGTCGCGCTGGAGGACCTGGCCGTGCACGCCGGTGGCCGGCTCTCCGCCGCGGCGCGACTGGCCATGGTCGGCAACAGCATGCCGGTCAGCATGGCGATCTTCCGTGAGGATCTGGGCCAGCCGGACCGGCCGTACGCCGAGGACGCCGCCTGGCTCACCGAGCGGGTCGCGGAGCTCTTCGCCGACGGGCTGGTCTGGCGGCCAGGCGCGCGGGAACTGCTGCTGGCGGTCCGGGCGGCGGGCGTGCCGACCGCGCTGGTCACCTCGACCGGTCGGCGGCTGGCCGAGGTCGCGCTGAAGACGCTCGGCGCGGAGAACTTCGACGTGTCGGTCTGCGGCGACGAGGTGCGTGCGCCGAAGCCCGACCCGGAGCCGTACCTGACCGCGGCCAGGATGCTCGGCGTGCCGATCGCGGAGTGCGTGGCGATCGAGGACTCGCCGAGCGGGGTGGCCAGCGCGGTCGCCTCCGGGGCGGTGGTGGTCGCGGTGCCGTCCGACGTCGCGTTGCCGTCGGCCGACGGGGTTCACCTGCGCTCGTCGCTGGCCGGCGTCGACCTGGCTCACCTGGCCGGGTTGCGCCGGCCGTTCTGATCAGCCACCCGGTTTGACCAGGCCGGTCTCGTAGGCGAGGACGACCGCCTGGGTCCGGTCGCGCAGCCGCAGCTTGGCCAGCATGTGACCGACGTGGGTCTTCACCGTGGTCTCGCTGACCCGCAACACCTCGGCGATCTCCGCGTTGGTGTGACCGCGCGCCACGTGCATCAGGACCTCCCGTTCACGTCCGGTCAGTGAGCGCAGGTCGACGACCTTCCCGGCACCGGTCGTGGACGCCGCCGCGACGAAGCGCGGCAGGGCCCGGGCCAGGACCTGGGGCGTGATCACCGCGCCACCGGCCGCGACCGCGCGGATCGCCGTGGAGAGCTCCTCCGGGGGCGCGTCCTTGCACAGGTAGCCGGTGGCGCCGGCGCCGAGCAGCTCCATCAGCTCCTCGTCGCCGTCGTGTGCGGTGAGCGCGAGCACCGGCACCGGCAGCCGCGCCGCGACGATCGCCCGTGCCACCGCCGCACCGTCCATCCTGGGCAGTGCCACGTCGGCGACGAGCACGTCCGGCAGCAGCCGGCGGGCCAGCTCCACGGCTTCCGCCCCGTCGGCGGCCTCGCCCGCGACGACCAGCTCCGCCCCGCCCTCCGTGCCGGAGCCGGTGAGGACGGTCCTTAGCCCGGCCCGGTGCAGAGCCGACGAATCCGCGAGGAGCAGCCGGATCGGCCTCCTGGCGGCCCGCGGGTCACCGGCTGGGTCCGGTCTTGTCGTGGCCCGCGGGTCGCCGGTTAGGTCCGGTTTCTTCGTGGCCCGCGGGTCGCCGGGAGGGTCCGGCTTCGTCGTGGCCCGCGGGTCGCCAGGCGGGTCCGGCTTCGTCGTGGCCCGCGGGTCACCGGGCGGGACGGGCGGATGGTCAGGCAACGAGATCGTCCCGGACGGCGGTGGCCAGACGGTCGGGCTCGGAGTCGGTGGGCAGGCCGTCGGCAGGGGCCGACGGGAACGGCGGCGGGGTGCCGCCGAACTCGGGGCAGAGCGCCTGGTGGTTGCACCAGCCGCAGAGACGGCTGCGCTTGGGGCGGAAGTCCTGGTCGCGCTTGGCGCGCTCGACGGCCTGGGAGAGGGCGACCAGGGTGCGCTCGAAGCGCTCCAGCTCGCCGGCGTCCGGGCTGTAGTCGAGGACCTCGGCGTCCTTGAGGTAGAGCAGGCGCAGGACGCGGGGCACGACCCCGCGGGTCCGCCACAGGACCAGGGCGTAGAACTTCAGCTGGAACAGGGCCCGGCCCTCGAAGGCCTCGCGCGGCGCGCCGCCGGTCTTGTAGTCGACCACGCGCAGGTCACCGGCGGGGGAGACGTCGAGGCGGTCGACATAGCCGCGGATCAGCAGCTCGTCGTCGATCGTCGTGGCGATCAGCGTCTCCCGCTCGGCGGGCTCCAACCGCTGCGGGTCCTCCACCGCGAAGTAGCCGTTGAGCAGGTTGCGGGCGCCGGCAAGGAAGGCCGCCAGCCGAGCCGCCTCGGCGGCGCCGGCCGGGGCGTCGACGAGGGAGATCTGCCCGGCCGCGTCGGCCTCGGCGGCCACGGCGGCGGGATCGCGGAGCGGGTCAGTGGCGTGTCCCACACCCGGCTCCTGCGCGAAGAGCGTGGCCAGCTCCGGCTCGTGGGTGACCAGCCGCTCCCACTCCGGCGCGACCAGGGCGGCCGCGGCCTCGGGGGTGCGCCCGGCGGCGGGCAGGTCGAAGAGCCGCTCCAGCACGGCGTGCACCAGCGTGCCCCGCACCTGGTCGGCGGAGGGACGCTCGGGCAGCTTGTCGATGGTGCGGAAGCGGAACAGCAGCGGGCAGGTCTTGAAGTCGGCCGCGCGCGACGGTGACAGCGACGGCCCGGCGGGCCGGTCACCCAGGCCCGGTCGCCCGGCCGACGTGGCGGGGGAAGCGGCGGCTGGACCGCCGGGCCGAGGCTGCGGGGGAGGAAACACCGTCTGTGCCGTCATGCCAGCCAGGCTAGGGCAGGGGTACGACGATAACGGTGGACACCCGCCAGGCAAATGCAAGATCCACGCGAGACGCGGCGGGTCCGTAGCATCAATCGGATGGAGGAGAGCGCGACGCGCAGGCCGCCGGTGCCGCCCGGGGGCCGCCCGGTGGGGCGTGTGCTGGGCATCCCGGTGCATGCGAACGGCTCGATGGTGCTGCTCGCGCTGCTGGTCACGGTGGTCTACGGCAATTACGCGCGGGCTGAGCTGGGCCTCGAGCAGCCCTGGGCGTACCTGATCGGTCTGGGTTTCGTGGCCTGCCTGCTCGGCTCGGTGCTGCTGCACGAGCTGGGCCACGCGGTGATCGCCCGGCGCAACGGGATCGGCGTGCGCCGGATCACCCTGGAGCTGCTCAGCGGCTGGACCGAGATGGAGCGCGACGCGCCCAGCCCCCGCGTCGACGCGCTCGTCTCGCTGGCCGGCCCGCTGGTGTCGCTGCTGCTCGGCGGCGTGGCCACCGGAGCCGCGCTGGTGCTGCCGGAGGACACCGTGCCGGGGCAGATCGCCTTCCAGCTCGCGGTCAGCAACGTGCTGGTGGCGGCCTTCAACGTGCTGCCGGGCCTGCCGCTGGACGGCGGCCGGGCCCTGCGCGCCGCCATGTGGGCGCTGCTCAAGGACCGCAACCGGGCCACCGTGATGGCCGGCTGGGCCGGGCGGGTGCTGGCCTTCGGCGCCGCGGTCGTCGTGCTGGCCCTCTACCAACTGGGCATCCTCACCCTCTTCGGGATGCTGTTCGTGCTGCTGGTCACGCTGACCCTCTGGCACGGGGCCGGGCAGTCGATCCGGCTGGGCCGGATGACCGGGCGTTTCCCGCTGATCGACCTGGGCCGGCTGGCCCGGCCGCTGCTGGCGGTGCCGGCCGGCACGCCGCTCGGCGAGGCGCAGCGGCGCCGGGCCGAGGACCCGCGGCCGGACGTGGTGCTCGCGGTCACCGACTCGGCGGGTAGCCTCACCGCTCTGGTCGATCCGGTCGCCGCCGAGCGAGTGCCGGTCGACCGGCGCCCCTGGGTGAGCGTGGAGAGCGTGTCCCGGTCCCGGGACGGGCTGACCAGCCTGCCGGTCGAGCTCACCGGTGAGCAGGTGGTCCGCGAGCTGCAGGCCCACCCGGGTGCGCAGTACCTGGTGACGGCAGGCGAGGATGTCATCGGCGTCCTGCGGGTCGCCGACGTCGCGGCCGTCCTCGAACCGCGGCGGGCCCAGCGCACCTGAGAAGCTCGAAGAACTGAGAGAAGAGTCAGTGACCACGATCCCGGCCACCGCCGTCGACGAACAACTGCCGGCCCACCGCGGCCCGTTCCGGGCGGGTGACCGCGTCCAGCTGACCGACCCGAAAGGCCGGATGCACACGATCGTGCTGGAGTCCGGCAAGGCGTTCCACACCCACCGCGGCGCGCTGGAGCACGACCAGCTCATCGGTCTGCCGGACGGCAGTGTGATCACCGCCACCAGCGGTACGCAGTACCTGGCGCTGCGCCCGCTGCTCAGCGACTACGTGCTCTCCATGCCGCGCGGCGCGCAGGTGATCTATCCGAAGGACGCGGCGCAGATCGTCGCGATGGGCGACGTCTTCCCGGGCGCCAAGGTGCTCGAGGCGGGCGCCGGTTCCGGCGCGCTGACGTGCTCCCTGCTGCGTGCCGTCGGCGAGACCGGCGAGGTGCACAGCTACGAGCTGCGGCCGGACTTCGCCGCGATCGCCCGCAAGAACGTCGAGGCGTTCTTCGGCGGCCCGCACCCGGCCTGGCACCTGCACGAAGGTGACGTCGCGGACAACGAGATCACCGGGTTCGACCGGATCGTCCTGGACATGCTGACCCCGTGGGAGGCGCTCGACATGGTCGAGCGCGCACTGATCCCGGGCGGTGTCTTCATCGGCTACGTGGCCACCACGCCGCAGCTCTCCGAGCTGGTCGAGGCGCTGCGCGAGCGGGGTGGCTGGACCGAGCCGCGGGCCTGGGAGTCGCTGATCCGCGACTGGCACGCGGACGGCCTGGCGGTCCGCCCGGACCACCGGATGATCGCGCACACCGCGTTCCTGATCTCGTCACGCAAGCTGGCGCCCGGGGTTACCGCCCCGGCGCGGCGGCGCAAGCCGAGCAAGGGCGCCGAGGCGTACGCACTGCGCCGGGCCGCCCAGGCCGCGCTGGCCGCCGCGGCGGCCGGCCGCGAGGAGCAGACCGGCCAGGAGGGCCCGGCGGACACCTCCGGGGAGTGACCGGATCCGCCGAGTCCGGTAGTTTTTCGCCAGGGCATCGATGGGGGGACAGGGAGTGGGCGCGATGAGTTCTCCACCGTTCGGCGGCAACAACGAGATGCCGGCGGTGTTTCCGGACTGGTCGCCCTATCCGGACCTGGACTCGGCGGCCCGCGCCTACCTGCGTGATCCCGAGGTCGCCCTGGAGGCGCTCTTCGGGGTGCTCCGCGGCGCCTCGGTGCTCTGCTTCACGCTGGAGCGCTTCGTCAACGAGGTGAACGGGGTCTGGCAGGAGGTCGTCGTCTGTGACGGCAGCCGGCTGGTGCTCTGGCACGGTGAGGACGTGGCGCCCGGCGACGGGCCGGCCGGCTCGATGACCTCGTCGCTGCGGGTGGTGCCGCTCTCCACGATCACCGAGGTGGGCTGCCGGCGGCGGCTCACCCGCACCTCCGGTGGGCAGGCCCGGGTCGACAGCATCGACGTCTACCTGCTGCTCAGCTCGGTGGACGACGCGGTGCCGCCGCCCGGCCTGGTCGAGGAGGAGGGCCGGGCGCCGCTGCGCCACGACGCGCTGCGCTTCGGCAAGACCCTGGACGACGGCGGCCCGGGGCAGATCGCCCGGCTGGAGGAGTTCTCCCGGGTGGTGGCGTCCCTGGTGGGACGCCCCACGCTCTGAGCCCCCTATTCGGCCCCGGGACCGGCCACCGCTACGCCGTCCGCCGCGCGGACCACGTGGATGCAGTCGCCCGGGCACTCCTTCGCGGAGTCGATGACCTCGAGGAGCAGGTGCCGGGGCACGCCGGTGCGGACCCCCGGGTTTTGTAGCAACTCGCCGGCGTCGTCCTTGACGTAGGCCAGGCCGTCGATGTCGAACTCGAAGACTTCTGGCGCGTACTGGACGCAGAGTCCGTCACCGGTGCACAGGTCCTGATCGATCCAGACCTGCAGCTCATCAGTGTCTGACGACACCCCTACCTCCCGCAACTGTTTGCGGCCGACGGTACCGGAACCCGATCCGAGCGGCTCATGGGCGGTCGCACCAATCGATCAAGAGTCGGTGACGAGGGTGTTGCATGGGGCGAAATCCGCGTCACAACAGCTAATGTTGACCCAAGACGTTCGAGCCCCCCGGGGAGGTGGGACGTGGCACGTAGCGACGAAGCGGACTCCCGCGCCGCACGATGGGAGAAAGAGGCCAACGATCTCTCCAGTCAGGTCGCGTTCCTGCAGGAGGAACTCGCTCTGGTTCGGCGAAAGTTGACCGAGAGCCCCCGACACGTCCGGCAGCTCGAGGAACGGCTCGCGGCAACGCAGGCGCAGCTCTCCCGAGTGACAGAGAACAATGAGCGGCTCGTGGCGACCCTCAAGGAAGCCCGGACCCAGATCGTCACTCTCAAGGAAGAGATTGACCGACTCGCCCAGCCGCCCAGCGGCTACGGTGTTTTCCTTTCGGCACACGACGACGGCACGGTGGATGTCTTCACCGGCGGCCGCAAGCTGCGCGTGGCGGTCTCGCCGTCGCTCGCGGCCGACGAGCTCAATCGGGGCCAGGAGGTCCTGCTCAACGACGCGCTCAACGTGGTCGACGCGTTCGGCTACGAGCGTACGGGTGAGGTCGTCCTGCTCAAAGAGGTCCTGGACAACCCGTCCGGTGGCCCCGCCGACCGGGCGCTGGTGGTCTCCCACGCCGACGAGGAGCGCATCGTCTTCCTCGCCGACTCGCTGGAGATCACGAAGCTCCGTGCCGGTGACTCGCTGATGATCGAGCCCCGCTCGGCGTATGCCTACGAGCGGATCCCGAAGAGCGAGGTCGAGGAGCTCGTCCTGGAGGAGGTTCCCGACGTCGACTACACCGACATCGGTGGCCTGCACTCGCAGATCGAGCAGATCCGCGACGCGGTGGAGTTGCCCTTCCTGCACGCCGACCTGTTCCGGGAGCACCAGCTGCGCCCGCCGAAGGGCATCCTGCTCTACGGCCCGCCCGGCTGTGGCAAGACCCTGATCGCGAAGGCGGTGGCCAACTCGCTGGCCAAGAAGATCGCCGAGCGTCGTGGCGAGGAGAAGCACACCAGCTACTTCCTCAACATCAAGGGCCCGGAGCTGCTGAACAAGTACGTGGGTGAGACCGAGCGGCACATCCGCCTGGTCTTCCAGCGGGCCCGGGAGAAGGCCGGCGAGGGCACCCCGGTGATCGTCTTCTTCGACGAGATGGACTCGATCTTCCGGACCCGTGGCTCCGGCGTCTCCAGCGACGTGGAGAACACCATCGTTCCCCAGTTGCTCAGCGAGATCGACGGTGTCGAGGGCCTGGAGAACGTGATCGTCATCGGCGCGTCGAACCGGGAAGACATGATCGACCCGGCGATCCTGCGCCCCGGCCGTCTCGACGTGAAGATCAAGATCGAGCGGCCGGACGCCGAGGCGGCGAAGGACATCTTCGCCAAGTACATCCTGGCCGATCTGCCGCTCAGCGACGACGACCTCACCGAGCACGACGGTAACCGGGACGCCACGGTCGCCGCGATGATCGAGGCGGTCGTGCTGCGGATGTACACGGAGTCCGAGGAGAACCGCTTCCTGGAGGTCACCTACGCCAACGGTGACAAGGAAGTCCTGTACTTCAAGGACTTCAACTCCGGCGCGATGATCCAGAACATCGTCGATCGCGGCAAGAAGATGGCGATCAAGGAGTTCCTCACCTCCGGGACCAAGGGCCTGCGTCTCCAGCACCTGCTGGACAGCTGCGTCGACGAGTTCCGGGAGAACGAGGACCTGCCGAACACCACCAACCCGGACGACTGGGCCCGGATCTCCGGCAAGAAGGGTGAGCGGATCGTCTACATCCGTACGCTCGTCTCCGGCGGCAAGGGCGCGGAGGCCGGCCGGTCCATCGAGACCGCGAGCAATACCGGTCAGTACCTGTAACCGGACCTAAAGGCTGAAGGGTGGCGGGCGATACCCGCCACCCTTCAAGCTATTCTGCCCCGCGTGATCCGATCCCGCCTGACCTGGCTTGACGCGCTTCGTGGGTACGCCGCCGTGGTCGTCGCCCTCTTCCATCTCAGCCCGACCGTTATCGGTCGTGAGCGGCACCTGGCGATGCACGAGCACTTCGATTTCGGCCGCTACGGCGTTCTGCTCTTCTTCGTGGTCAGCGGCTACGTCATCCCGATGTCGCTGGAACGGCACGGTTCCTTGCGCCGTTTCTGGGTCGGCCGGCTCTTCCGGATCTACCCCGCCTACCTGCTCGCGGGCGGGGTCAGTCTGATCCTCGTGTTCGCCGGCTGGCAGCGGCTGGAGCCGACGTTCTACAAGGACACCGTCGCCACGGTCCTGGGGCACGTCACCATGCTTTCGGATCTACTCGGCATGCGCACCTTGACCCGTCCGATGTGGACACTCTCCTATGAGATGATTTTCTACCTGATCGTGGCCGGACTGTTCGTGTGGCGACGGCACCGGGACAGCGCGTGGTGGGCCGCGGGTCTGGCGCTGATCGTCCTGGTCGCCGGTCGGGCGCTGCCGCCCGGGCTGTTCGCGGGCACCTTCGACGGGCGCCGGATCACCGGCGCGGTACTGGTCGTGCTGGTGCTGGGCTGCGTAGCCGCGTACCTCAGCGGCCGCCGCGGCCCCGCCCTGGTGGCCGGTGTCGTCGGTCTCGGCATGGTTCTGCTGCCGCTGCTGAACGGTCAGCCCACCTGGTACGCCACCCCCAAGTCGTCCAGCAACGCCACCCTGATGCTGGCGGTGATGTTCTGCGGCACCGTCATCTACCGCGCGCAGCACGGGCAGCTCGACCGGCGAGTGGCCGCGGCTGTGCTCACCCTGGTCACGGTCGTTCAGGGAATCAACCAGTGGCTGCTGGACGGGACTCAGCTGCTGCGCAACTGTCTGGTCGCCGGGGCGGTCGCCGGCAGCTTCGCGATCGCCTTCCTGCTGCGGAACCGGGCCTTCCCGGCCTTCCTGTCCTGGCTCGGCCTGGTCAGCTTCTCCGTCTACCTCTTGCACATGCCGGTGCTCGCCGTGGCGCAGCATTTCCTGCGGGACCACCCGTTCCAGCTCTTCGCCGCCTTCGTGGTCGGCACCCTGGTGGTCTCCTGGGCGGCCTATCACCTCGTCGAACGTCCCGGTCAGGAGCTGGGCCGGCGGGTCGAGAGCTACCTGGAGGGCCGGTTCGGCCCGGCCACACGGGTGTCCATCGCCAACACGGAAGGTGGCACGCCGAGCACGGGCAGCTTCGGCTTGCAACGTGAGAGCGTCTAGGCTCGATGCATGAGCAGGCTTGGCTTCGTGGCGGACAGGGTGGTCGCATGAGCGTTCGACGAATTATGGGAACCGAGGTCGAGTACGGCATTTCGGTGCCCGGTCAGCCCGGAGCCAACCCGATGGTGACCTCGTCCCAGGTGGTCAACGCCTACGGTGCCCGGCCGGAGCTCAACCGGGGACAGCGCGCACGCTGGGACTACGAGGAGGAGTCCCCGCTGCGCGACGCGCGCGGGTTCACCTATTCGGGCGCCGCCTACGACCCGGCCGAGGCGCTGGCCGACGAGGATCTGGGCCTGGCCAACGTGATATTGACCAATGGCGCCCGGCTCTACGTCGACCACGCGCACCCGGAGTACAGCACTCCCGAGTGCACCAACCCCCTCGACGTGGTCAAGTGGGACAAGGCCGGCGAGCGGGTGATGGCCGAGGCGTCCCGGCGGGCCGCCACCATCCCCGGCGCGCACCGCATCCAGCTCTACAAGAACAACACCGACAACAAGGGCGCGTCGTACGGGTCGCACGAGAACTACCTGATGCGTCGCCAGACCCCGTTCGCGGACATCGTCGCGCACCTCACCCCGTTCTTCGTGACCCGGCAGATCTTCACCGGTGTCGGCCGGGTCGGTCTCGGCCAGGACGGCAGCGGCGCCGGCTTCCAGATCTCCTCCCGGGCCGACTTCTTCGAGGTCGAGGTCGGACTGGAGACGACGCTCAAGCGGCCGATCATCAACACCCGCGACGAGCCGCACGCCGACGCCGACAAGTACCGGCGCCTGCACGTGATCATCGGCGACGCGAACCTCTCGGAGATCTCCAGCTACCTCAAGATGGGCACCACCTCGCTGGTGCTCAACATGATCGAGGAGAAGGTGTTCACCGGCGAGCTGGGCATCGCCGACCCGGTCAGCGAGCTCAAGGCGGTCAGCCACGACCCGTCGCTCAAGCACCTGATGCGGCTGCGGGACGGCCGCCGGCTGACCGCGCTGGACCTGCAGTGGGCGTACTACGAGCGGGCCCGGGCGTTCGTGGACGAGCGCTACGGCGACGACGTCGACGAGCAGACCACCGACGTGCTCGACCGCTGGGAGGACATGCTCGACAAGCTCGGCCGGGACCCGATGCTCTGCTCCGACACCTTGGACTGGGTGGCCAAGCTGCGGCTGCTGGAGGGCTACCGGGAGCGGGAGAACCTGAACTGGTCCTCGCCCAAGCTGCAGCTGGTCGACCTGCAGTACGCGGATGTCCGCCCGGAGAAGGGCCTCTACCACCGCCTGGTGGCCCGGGGGTCGATGAAGACCCTGCTGGACCCGGACGAGACCCAGCGCGCGATGTACGAGCCGCCGGAGGACACCCGGGCGTACTTCCGTGGCCGCTGCCTCGCCCAGTTCGCCTCCGAAGTGGTCGCCGCCAGCTGGGACTCGGTGATCTTCGATGTCGGGCGGGAGTCGCTCGTCCGGGTGCCGATGATGGAGCCGGAGCGCGGGACCAGGAAGCACGTCGGCGCCCTCTTCGACACCTGTGAGAGCGCCAAGGACCTGCTCGAGATGATCACCAGTCGGTAATAAAACACCCGTTGCGGCGGGGGTGTTTCGTCACAGCCGCGAGGTAGGTTTTTGGTACCCGATGTTGTAAGAGCTTCGGGTGGCTGAAAAGGGGGACATCCATGGCAACCCGAGACACAGGTGGTCAGTCGCAGAGCGACCGCAGTCGTAGCGACCAGGAGATCGAGGACGTCACCGTCGAGGCCAACCCCGAGGTAGCCGAGCGGCACGCGGAGCTCACCGAGGACGTGGACGACCTGCTGGACGAGATCGACTCCGTCCTCGAGGAAAACGCCGAGGAATTTGTGCGGGGATACGTGCAAAAGGGTGGGGAATAGCAGCGTTTGTCCGATTCGACAGGATCGGACGAGGATCAGCCGGGCGCCCGTTTCGGGCGCCCGGCTGTCATAGACGTGGACGACACGGGAATTAAAGATCATCGCACTGGATGGGTGTGCGGGATATGGTTCTTCAACCGCAGCGGCGGCCCTTCCGCGCCGGTGCGATCACGTATCTGAAAGGAACCACGTGGCGACGGGCTTTGATCCATCCGGACGTCTGCCGGACATCTTTCTCAACACAGGGACGTCCTCCTTCACGCAGTTCCTGAGCGCGGCGGCCCCGGAGCTGCTGCCGGGCCGACGACCGCTGCCGCCGGGCCTCTCCGCCGGCGACGCCGCGCCGCACGGCACCACGATCATCGCGATCGCGACGGCCGAGGGTGTCGTGATGGCCGGTGACCGCCGGGCGACCATGGGAAACCTGATCGCCAGCAGGGACATCAAGAAGGTCCATCCCGCCGACTCCTACTCGCTGATCGGCATCGCCGGCACCGCCGGTATCGGCATCGAGCTGATCCGGCTGTTCCAGGTGGAGCTGGAGCACTACGAGAAGACCGAGGGCGCGATGCTCTCGCTCGACGGTAAGGCGAACCGGCTGGCCGCGATGGTCCGCGGTAATCTGGGCGCGGCGATGCAGGGCCTGGCCGTGGTCCCGCTCTTCGCCGGCTTCGACCTCTCGCCGCTGGATTCGGCCCGGGCCGGCCGCATCTTCAGCTTCGACGTGGCCGGTGGTCTCTATGAGGAGACCGGCTACGAGGCGATCGGCTCCGGCTCGCTGTTCGCCAAGGCGGCGCTGAAGAAGAAGTACCGGCCGGGCGTCAGCACCGACGAGGCCGTGCGGCTCGCGGTCGAGGCGCTCTACGACGCCGCGGACGACGACACCGCGACCGGCGGGCCCGACCTCACCCGCAAGATTTACCCGGTGGTGATGACCGCTACGGCGAACGGAACCACCCGGCTCAGCGAAGCGGAGATCACCACGGTGGCCGAGCAGGTCGTCTCGGGACGCATGGAGAACCCGGGCGGTTGATCCGCACTACGGAAGAAGAGGAGTAGCCACCCGTGGCCATGCAGTTCTACGCATCGCCCGAGCAGGTCCAGCGGGACCGCTCGGAGTACGCCCGCAAGGGCATCGCCCGCGGCCGCTCGGCCGTGGTGCTTTCGTACGAGGGCGGCATCCTGCTCGTCGCCGAGAACATCACCACCCTTCGCAAGATCAGCGAGATCTACGACCGAATCGCGTTCGCCGCGGTGGGCCGGTACAACGAGTTCGAGAGCCTGCGCCGGGCCGGCGTGCGGATGGCGGACATGACCGGGCTCACCTACGACCGCCGGGACGTCACCGGGCGGGCGCTGGCGAACGCGTACACGCAGACGCTCGGTGCGATCTTCTCGGAGACGCAGAAGCCGTACGAGGTGGAGATCTGCATCGCGCAGGTCGGCGCCACCCCGGACCAGGACGAGCTCTACCGGATCATGTACGACGGCTCGGCGCTCGACGAGCCCGGTTTCATGGCCATGGGCGGGCAGGCCGAGGCGATCTCCGCCGTGCTGCGTGAGCGGCACGACGTCAACGCCGACCTGCCGACCGCGCTCGCCCTGGCCGCCGAGGCGCTGGGCAGCGTCGGTGGGGAGAACGGGCAGACCCGCACGTTGACCGCCAAGCAGCTCGAGGTCGCGGTGCTGGACCGGCGCCGGGTGGGCCGGACGTTCCGCCGGATCGCCGACGCCGCTCTGCTGACCCTGCTCGGGCACGAGTCGGTGCCCGACGCGGACCTCGGTGAGACCGACGCGGCCCCGCCGGCACCGGCCGACAGCAAGCCGGTCGAGTCGGCCGCCTCGGAGGACACCGAGTAACGATCGAGGAGACGGGCGTGGCCTTCCGGCCGCGCCCGTTTCTGCATGGACCGATCCCGGCAAAAGCTACCGGAAGCCTGATTCTGGGGCCTCGTGGTGACTGCCGTTACGACTCGGATACGGCTAGTGTTTCGTCATGGAACGGCGAATTTTCGGCCTCGAGACCGAGTACGGAGTCACGTGTACCTATCGGGGGCAGCGGCGGCTGTCGCCGGACGAGGTGGCCCGCTACCTGTTCCGCCGAGTCGTCTCGTGGGGTCGCAGCAGCAACGTCTTCCTTCGTAACGGATCCCGCCTCTACCTCGACGTCGGTTCCCACCCGGAATACGCCACCGCCGAATGTGACTCCGTCACCGACCTGGTCGCGCACGACCGGGCCGGCGAGCGGATCCTCGAGGGCCTGCTCGTCGACGCGGAGAAGCGTCTGCACGACGAGGGCATCGCGGGGGAGATATACCTCTTCAAGAACAACACCGACTCGGCCGGCAACTCCTACGGCTGCCACGAGAACTACCTGGTCTCCCGGCACGGTGAGTTCGGCCGGCTCGCGGACGTGCTCATCCCGTTCCTGGTCACCCGGCAGCTGATCTGCGGCGCGGGCAAGGTGCTGCAGACGCCGCGCGGCGCGGTCTTCTGTCTGTCCCAGCGCGCCGAGCACATCTGGGAGGGCGTCTCCAGCGCGACGACGCGGTCCCGGCCGATCATCAACACCCGCGACGAGCCGCACGCCGACGCGGAGCGTTACCGCCGCCTGCACGTGATCGTCGGCGACTCGAACATGAACGAGGTCACCACGCTGCTCAAGGTCGGCAGTGCGGACATCGTGCTGCGCATGATCGAGGCCGGCGTGGTGATGCGCGATCTCTCCCTGGAGAACCCGATCCGGGCGATCCGCGAGGTCAGCCACGACATCACCGGCCGCCGCAAGATCCGACTGGCGAACAACAAGGAGGTCTCCGCGCTCGAGATCCAGCAGGAGTACCTGGCGAAGGCCACCGAGTTCGTCGAGCGCCGCGGCGGCGACCCGGTCGCCAAGCGCGTCGTCGAGCTCTGGGGGCGGGTGCTCACCGCGATCGAGAGTGAGAACCTCGACCCGGTCGCCCGCGAGATCGACTGGGTGACGAAGTACAAGCTGATCGAGCGCTACCAGGCCAAGCACGACATCCCGATGTCGCATCCGCGGATCGCCCAGCTCGACCTGGCCTATCACGACGTCCGCCGGGGCCGGGGCCTCTACGCCCTGATGGAGAAGCGCAAGCAGGTCGACCGCATCGCCAACGACCTGCAGATCTTCGAGGCGAAGGAGACGCCGCCGCAGACCACCCGGGCCCGGTTGCGCGGCGAGTTCATCCGGCACGCCCAGGAGAAGCGGCGGGACTTCACCGTGGACTGGGTCCACCTCAAGCTCAACGACCAGGCGCAGCGCACGGTCCTCTGCAAGGACCCGTTCCGCGCCTACGACGAGCGCGTGGAGCGGCTCATCGCCAGCATGTGAGGCACCTGGCAACGGATGTGGCCGACTGATCGACCACGGGTGACGGGAGCTACGCTGGCCGGGCTATGACATCGTCCTACTCCGGCCAGCCCGGACCGCCCGGAGATTCCGGTTCCGGGAAGAAGCCTCGGCTCAGCCGGGCCGAGCGCCGCCGGGAGCGCATCCGCCAGCAGATCCACGAGGCACGCCACGGACGCCACATCGTCCCGACCTGGGTGATGGCGCTGATCCTCGGTCTCCTCCTGGCCGGCTGGCTCTACCTGATCATCACCAGCAGGTAACCGGGCCGGGCCGCGCCCGGCGACGGAGACGACCGCGACCGGAAAACAGCGTATTCGCAACCCGCCGGCAACCGGGCCGACGTGTTCTTGGCCCGGTGACGTTCGAGACGGTGATGACGGCGGGCCGCCACCGCCGGGCGCGGGCGGCGTTCGCCACGCAGGCGACGTTCGCCGCGCTGGTGTTCCTCGCCCTCGCGGCGTACCAGTTCATTCCGGACAATGACTGGTGGACCTGCACCTGGCAGATCGCGATCGGCTGGTCCGCCGCGGCCGCGATCGTGCTCGGTGCGCGCCGGCTGCCGCGCCGCGACCGTACCCCCTGGTGGTTCTTCGCCGCGGGCGTCTTCTGCAACGCCTCCGGCATCGCGGTCGCCAAGATCAGTGAGAACGTCTGGCACCTGGACGACCTGCCCACCCCGGCCGACCCGTTCTTCCTCGGCCTGTACCCGCTGTGCGCGGTCGGGATGGGCCTCCTGATCCGCCGCCGCGACGAGTGGCGCAACCGGAGCGCGCTGCTCGACGCGGCCACCATCACCACCGGTTTCGGCCTGCTCGCCTGGATCTACGTGATCGCCCCGATCGACCTGGACGAGTCGATGGGCCGATGGGCGCACGCCACCCAGGTCGCCTACCCGATCGGTGACCTGCTGCTGCTGGCCATGATGGTTCGCCTGCTGCGCAGCAGCGGCAGCCGGGGCGCGTCGCTGTGGTGGCTGGGCGGCGCGCTGGCCGCCCTGCTGATCGGCGACAGCGCCTGGGTTGTTCTGGACAATCTCGGCACCGTCGGCCTGACGCTCGAGGACACGCCGTGGTTCCGGCGGCTGCTGGAATCGGTGTTCCTGGTGGCGTTCGCGCTCTTCGGGATCGCCGCCCTGGATCCCGCCGCGACCCGCCTGGGCCAGTCGGCGCAGAAGCAGACCACCCGGCTCGGTCCCGGGCTGCTGGCGCTGCTGACCGGTGCCTCGCTGATCGCGCCCGGTCTGCTCGCGGTGCAGTTGGGCGACGGGCAACTGGCCAACGGCTGGAGCATCGTGGTCGGTTCGACCGTGCTGTTCCTGCTGGTGGTGGGCCGGATGGCGGGGCTGCTCCGGGAGGTCGAGCGGCAGGCCGGACAGCTGCGCGCCCTGGCTCGCTCGGACGAGCTGACCGGGCTGCCGAACCGGCGTGCCTGGAACGACGAACTGCCGCACGCCCTGGAGCGGGCGCGCCGCGGCGCCGAGTCGGTCGCCGTCGCCATCGTCGACCTGGACCACTTCAAACACTTCAACGACACGTTCGGGCATCCGGCCGGTGACCGGCTGCTCAAGGCGGCCAGCGCGGCCTGGCACGGCACGCTCCGCAAGGTGGACCTGATCGCCCGCTACGGCGGCGAGGAGTTCGTCGTGCTGCTGCCCGGGGCCGACGCGGCGCACGGGCACTTCGTGCTGACCCGGATGCTCGCCGTGACCCCGCTCGGGCAGACGTTCTCGGCCGGTCTGGCCGTCTGGAACGGCGAGGAGACCTCGGACGAGCTGTTGCAACGGGCCGACGAGGCGCTCTACCTGGCCAAGGACCGGGGACGGAACCGGATCGAGATGCCCCTGGCGGCCTAGCGGGACGCCAGGAGCGCCGCGGCGTGCCGCCCGGCGGCGGCCGCGGCCAGGAAGTAGACATGGTCCTGGTCCAGCTTGCGGCCCATCGTCGAGAGCGGCACCGGGCTTGCCCGCAACGCCTCGTCCAGGCCGTCGACGGGAACGCCGATGATGCGGTGACGCTCGCGCAACGGTTCCAGCGAGGCGGCCAGGTCCGCCGGAAGACCCTCCGGCACCGGCAGGTCCGCGCTGGTCAGAGCGATTTTCCCGTACGCCGTGAGGCTGTGGTGCGACACCCCACGATGCCGGTCGCGGCCGTCGGCGTCGGAGATCCGTAGCGATCCCACCGGACGCCCGCCGAGCACCGCGATCGCGTTGACCGCCTCGCCCAGCGCCACCCCGGAGAACCCCCAGGTGGTGCCGGTGCCCAGATTGCCCGGCCCCTGCGCCACGATCGTCACGTCCGCGCCCAGGACGTGCCGGGCGGCGAGCAGCCCGGTGTGCACCGTGCTCGCCTCCAGGTCCCCGCCGAACGCCTGCCCGGTGGTGACCGTCCCGACGAGGTGACCGGCGAGGCCGTCGAGGGTGCGGGAGAACCAGGCCGGCAGCGCCCCGCCGTCGGTCATCACGTACGCGACGCGGGCGCCGGGCCGGTCGGCGTGGATCCCGGCCAGGATCGCCGGCAGCGCCGAGTGCAGGTCCGCGGTGACCACCGGCATCCCGTCGAGGGACTCGGCCGCCTCCATGACGGCTCGGTGCGGCGAGGCCTCCTCGTCCACACCGAGCAGGATCGGCTGCAACGGGGTGTAGCGGGCCTTGACCAGATGCCCCCGGGCGCGGGTCGTCCCGTCGTCGGCCGGATCCGCGGGGAGCCGGTCGGGCAGGGCCACCACCAGCGCATACCCACCGGTCCCGAGGCCCATGACCAGCGCACCGACGTTGAGCAGCACCCGGTCGCCGGGCTCGGGGGAGCCGACGAGCGCGGGGTAGGCGAGGGCCCGCGTCGGCTCACCGTCGCAGACGACGTCCAGCTCGACGGCGCCCCGCCAGCCGCGCCGTACCGCGAGAACCGTCCCGGACCGCCACCGCACCATGTGCGGGACCCTATCGGTCGAGGCGGGCGTCGATGCGGTCGCGTCCCGGGTCACGAATAACGGTCGGGATGCGCGGGCTGCTAGGTTTCCTGTCGTGTCGCGCACTCGCACCGAGCGCCTGGTTAACCTGGTGATCTGCCTCCTGTCCACGCGGCGGTTCCTGACCGCTGTGCAGATCGCCGCGACCGTGCCCGGCTACGAGCACGATCCCGACGATCCGCGGGACCACGAGGCCTTCCAGCGCAAGTTCGAGCGGGACAAGGCCGAGCTGCGGGAACTCGGTGTTCCCCTGGAGACCGGGACCGCGAGCGTCTTCGACCAGGAGCCGGGTTACCGCATCGCGCAGCGTGAGTACGCGCTGCCCGACATCCTGCTCGAACCGGACGAGGCCGCCGCGGTGGGCATCGCCGCGCGGCTCTGGCAGCATGCCGGGCTGGCCGCCGCCGCGTCGTCGGGGCTGGCCAAGCTGCGGGCCGCCGGCGTGGAGGTGGATCCGCAGGCCACCCTCGGGGTGGAGCCGGTGGTCACGGTCGACCCGGCGTTCGGGCCGCTGACCGCGGCCGCCCGGGCGCGCCGCGCGGTGACCTTCAAATATCGCGTCCCCGAGGTCGACGAGCCGAGTGCCCGCAGGCTGGAGCCGTGGGGCGTGGTCTGCTGGCGAGGCCGGTGGTACGTGGTCGGTCACGACAAGGACCGCGGCGCCACCCGCTGCTTCCGGCTGTCCCGGATCGTCGGCGACGTCCGCGCGGTCGGCCGGCCGGACGCGTTCACCCCGCCGGAGGACGCCGACCTGATCAGTCACGTGGCGCGCAGCTCCGGGCCGATCGCCCGCACCGGCCGCGCGACGGTCACCGTCCGCCACGGCCGCGCCGCCGGTCTGCGCCGGCTGGCGCGCGAGGTCGTCCCGGGGCCGGATGCCGACAAACTTCTCATCTCGTACGGGGATCCGGAGTGGCTCGCCTCGCGGATCGCCGGCTACGGCCCGGACGCCCGCGCGGACGGCCCACCCGAGCTGCGTGACGCGGTGATCCAGCAGCTCAAGGAGCTCGCCGCCCGGCACGACCGGACCGCCCCGGCGGGTGCGAAGTGAGCGCGCCGCGGACCCCGTCCGCCGACCGGCTCGGCCGCCTGCTCAACCTGGTGCCCTACCTGCTGGCCCGGCCCGGGATCCTGATCGCCGAGGCCGCCGCCGACCTGGCCGTCACCCCGAAGCAGCTGCGCGAGGACCTGGAGCTGCTCTGGGTGTGCGGCCTGCCCGGGTACGGACCGGGCGACCTGATCGACATGGCCTTCGACGGCGACCGGGTGACGATCAGCCACGACGCCGGCATCGACAAGCCCCTGCGGCTCAACCCGGACGAGGCGCTCGCCCTGGTGGTGGCGCTGCGGATGCTTGCCGAGACACCCGGGATCGGCTCCCGGGACGCCATCGAGCGGGCCCTCGCCAAGATCGAGAGCGCGGCCGGCGACCTGGCGGACGCCCCGGTGGCCGTGAAGCTCCCCGCCGACCAGGAGAAGCTGGCCAAGGTGCGGGCGGCGGTCGACTCCGGGCACGCGCTGCGGCTGACCTACTACACGCCCGCCCGGGACGAGACCACCGAACGGGTGGTCGACCCGATGCGGATGCTGACCGTGGGCACCTTCGCCTACCTCGAGGCCTGGTGCCGCCGGGCCGAGGCGACTCGGATGTTCCGGATCGACCGGATCGACGCCTTCCTCGAGCTTCCGGAGCCCTCCCGGCCGCCGGTCGAGGCGGTCCCGCACGACGTCAGCGGCGGCGTCTTCCGGCCCGGGCCGGAGCTGCCCCTGGTCACCCTGCGGGTGGGGCGCACCGGCCGGTGGATCACCGAGTACTACCCGGTCGAGCAGGTGCTCAAGGAGCCCGGCGAGTGGCACGTCACCATGCGGGTCACCGACCTGGGCTGGGCGCAGCGGTTCCTGGTCGGCCTGGGCCGGGACGTGACCGTGGTCGGCCCGCCCGAACTGGTCGAGCAGATCCGCGCGACGGCCCACGCCGCCCTCGACCAGTACGCCGCACCGCAGGCGCTCGCGGCGGACCCGCCCGCCGGCGGATAGGGTTGCGCCGTGCTGATGTGGGTCTGGATCGCCGTGCTGGCGATCGCGCTGATCGTCCTGGTCGTCGCCGCGGTTCGGCTGCTCGGCCGGTTGTCCGAGTTGCGCCGGGCGGCCGGCAAGCTGCAGCGCCGGCAGGAGGAGGCGATGCGCCTGCGGGCCGACGCGGCGAAGCTGGAGCAGACCCTGCGCGCCGTGCAGCAGCGCGCCGGGAAGGCCCAGGAGCAGGCCGAACAGATCCGGGCCGGCCTCGGTCGGTGAACTGCGGAGTTCCGGCCCCGAAGTCCTGGACCTGAAGCGAATGCGTAAGAATCTCGCAGGTTCCGGCGTGCAACATCACCGGAATTGACACGTACGATGGACCCCGCAACCTGATCCGACCGACTGGAGTCCTCCCATGGGCGTTATGAAGCCATGGCACATCATCCTTCTCGTCGTCGTCCTCGTGCTGCTCTTCGGCGCGAAGCGGCTGCCGGACGCGGCGCGTTCCCTCGGGCGCTCGCTGCGGATCATCAAGGCCGAGACCAAGGGGCTCGTCGACGACGGCAACGACAACCTGGCGGAGAAGTCCGACGCGCAGCACTCGCGCCAGCCGTTGCAGGGTGAGGTGCAGCAGCCGGGCCAGCCGCAGGCGCAGCCCGGTTACCAGCAGCCCCCGGCCCAGCCGTACGTGGACCCGGTGCAGCGCACCAACGACCGCTGATCCCCGGCGATGGCACTGAGCCTGCGCCGTAACAAGGGACCCAGCAAGTTCGAGCAGGCTTCCGACGGCTCGATGACCCTCATCGAGCACGTCCGGGAGTTGCGCAGTCGGCTCTTTTTCGCCTCGCTGGGCATCGTCGCCGGCCTGATCGTCGGCTTCATCATCTCCAACTGGGTCTTCGATGTCCTGAAGGCCCCATACTGCGTTCTGCCGAGCTCGCTCAACCCGAACACGGGTGGCTGCGAGTTCATCACGCTGGCGGTCACCGACCAGCTGATGCTGCGACTCAAGATCGCGCTCTGGGTCGGCCTGATCGTCGGTTCACCGGTCTGGCTCTACCAGCTCTGGGCCTTCGTCGCGCCCGGCCTGCACCGTCACGAGCGCAAGTGGGCGTACGTGTTCGTCGGCCTGGCCGTTCCGCTGTTCACCGGCGGTGTGGTGCTGGCCTACTTCGTCGTCGGCCACAGCCTCGCCTTCATCATGGACGCCGGTGTCCTCGGCGAGCCGACCAAGCTCGAGGTCACGTCGTACGTCGGCTTCGTGATGAACATGCTGCTGCTGTTCGGCTGCGCGTTCGAGTTCCCCCTGCTGCTGCTGATGCTGAACTTCACCGGTGTGGTCACCGGCCGCCGGCTGCTCAGCTGGTGGCGGACCGTGGTGTTCCTGGCGTTCGCGTTCGCGGCGATCGCCACCCCCGACCCCGGCCCGTTCGGCATGACCCTGCTCGCCGCCTGTATCAGCGCGCTGTACTTCGTCGCCGTCGGCGTGTCGTTCATCAACGACAGGCGCAAGAACCGCGGCAAGGAGATCTATGCGGGCCTGTCCGACGACGAGATCTCCACGCTCGAGGAGGAGCGGATCCCGGTCGGCGCGTCCGACCCGATCGCGGAACCCACGCCGATCGAGTCGCCCACCCCGGTGGAGAGCCCGCGCTCGCTGGAACAGCGCTTCGACGACATGACCTGACCTCGCCCGCACTCGGCCGGATTCCGGGGCGGGCACGCCGGCCGCCCCGGAGACGGTGGCGATTCGCGGGCGGGTACGGTTCGCGGCTGTGACGAGCGACTTCATCGCGGTGCTGGCCAACCCCTACGCGGGGCGCGGCCGGCACCGCGGTCTGCTTCCCGGGGTGGTGCGGGCGCTGGGCGCCGCCGGGCATCCGGTGCGGCTGCTGGAGGCGGGGAGCGGTACGGCGGCCGAGGAGGCCTGCCACCGGGCGGTGGCCGAGGGCGCCGCCGCACTGGTCGCGGTCGGCGGGGACGGCACCGTGCACCGGGCGTTGCAGGCCGCCGCCGGAGCGTCGGTCGGGTTCGGGGTGGTCGCCGCCGGGACCGGGAACGACTTCGCGAGCGCGGTGGGCGTACCCGGGGATCCGATCGCGGCCGCCACCGGCATCTCCGCGGCGCTGGCGGCCGGCCGGGACCACCGGGTCGACGCCGCGCTGGCGGTGGACGCCGCCGGGCGCGAGCGCTGGTTCT
Organism: Actinoplanes regularis; assembly: GCF_900188005.1. Lineage (GTDB taxonomy): Bacteria > Actinomycetota > Actinomycetes > Mycobacteriales > Micromonosporaceae > Actinoplanes > Actinoplanes regularis. Next base: position 84,497 of record NZ_FZNR01000004.1, read on the forward strand.
GCGCGGTGCTGGCCGCCGGGTTCGACGCGCTGGTCAACGAGCGGGCCAACCGGATGGCGTGGCCACGTGGCCCACGCCGATACGACCTGGCCATCGTGCTCGAACTCGCCCGGCTCCGGGCGCGCACCTACACGCTGGAGATCGACGGCGAGGTGCTGACCGTAACGGCCGAGATCGTCGCGGTCGGGAACGCCGCCAGCTACGGCGGCGGGATGCGGATCCTGCCGGACGCCGACCCGGCCGACGGGCTGCTCGACGTGATCTACGCGCGGCCGCTGGGCCGTGGCGGGCTGACCCGGCTCAAGCCGCGGCTGCGGCACGGCACGCACGTCACCGACGCGCGGGTGACCGTGCTGCGGGCCCGGCACGTGCGGGTCGCCGCCGAGGGGATCATCGGGTATGCGGACGGCGAGCGGCTCGGCCCGCTGCCCCTGGACCTGAAATGTGTGCCGGGTGCGATCCGGTTGCTCCGTTGAGCCGAGTGTCAGATTCCGCGGGCGTTGCCGAAGCTGAGTACATGGCGATGAACTCGGTATCCGGAAACTCGGCCTCGGTGGCGTCCCTGGCCACGTCCGTCTTCGGCGACGCCCGGCAGGCGTTCAAGGCGATGGCCGACGCGGCCACCAACGCCCACTCCGACGCCGAGCGGGCCGGCTCCGGGCCGGTGGCCGGCAAGAACGCGCGCCGCGGCACGGTTCTGGACCGTTACCTCTGACGGATCGCCCCGGAGGCCGGCCGGCCTCCGGAAGCGCGCCGGAGCGCGGCCGCGACCCGGAGTCGCTCGGACGCCGCGCGAGGCCGCCACGGGGCTTGGGCCGGGAGGCCTGGTCACGGGGCCCCATTGTTCGTACCGTCCAAATGGTTTTAGACGCAACCGGCCAGAGCGAGGGTGGCACCCAATCCGTTGTTGCGGCCCGGCTCCGCGGCCGGCAGGACGAGGGTGGCGCAGCCGGCCTTGACCGCGCCGGCGTCCGCCGGGGTGTCGCCCACCATGAGCGTCCGTTCCGGATCAGCGCCGAGCATCCCGCAGGCCCGCAGGAAGATCGCCGGATCGGGCTTGGTCCGGCCCACCTCGTAGCTCAGCGCGAACGCGTCCACCAGCCCGTCCAGACCCCAGTGGGCGAAGTGCGGCCGGATGTCGAAGCCGATGTTGCTGACCACGGCCACCTTGATCCCGGCGTCGTGCAGTTTGCGCAGGGTGGGTTCGGTATCCGGGTACGGCAGCCAGCCGTCGGGGATCAGCAGCCGCTCGTAGAGCGCGTCGGCCAGGCCCTCCACATCGGTGTGCACGGTCTCGGCGAGCCCGGTGTAGGCGGCCCGGTGGCTGTGCGCGTCGAGATCCCGGTCGGCCCAGTGATCGGCCAGTCGCGGCGGCACCCGGTGCGGCAGCGGGCCACCGGCGCGCCCGGCGGTCACCAGCCGGTCGGCGAGAATCGTGGCCTTGGCGCGGTCGAGCTCGGCGCCGCAGGCCGCGGCTGCCGCGACGACCCAGGTCACCGGGTCCTCGACCTGGGCGAGCGTGCCGTGGAAGTCGAACAGCACGGCTTCCACGAGCCGCGCGGACGGGGGAGGTTCGGTGGTCTGCGGCACTCGTGCACCTTACCGATGCCCACTGTCGCTCCTGACGGCCACTACCGTGTCGCAAATTGTCACACCCGCGCACTAGCCTTGTGCTCATGAATAGTCCCGCCGAACGGTATGCGGAATCCAAGCGGCGGACGGCGCGGGTCGCCGAGTTCCCCGCGCTCGAGGACTTCATGGCCGACGTCGGCTTCGACCTGGACGACTTCCAGCGTGAGGCGTGCGAGGCCCTGGAGCGCGGCAACGGGGTTCTGGTCTGCGCTCCGACCGGCGCGGGCAAGACCGTGGTCGGTGAGTTCGCGGTGCACCTGGCGTTGCGCTCGGGGGAGCGCAAGTGCTTCTACACGACGCCGATCAAGGCGCTGTCCAACCAGAAGTTCCATGACCTGGTGGAGCGTTACGGTGCGGACAAGGTCGGCCTGCTCACCGGCGACAACGCGATCAACGGCGACGCGCCCGTGGTGGTGATGACCACCGAGGTGCTGCGCAACATGCTCTACTCGGGGTCGAACCAGCTGAAGAACCTCGCCTACGTGGTGATGGACGAGGTGCACTACCTGGCCGACCGGTTCCGCGGCGCGGTCTGGGAAGAGGTGATCATCCACCTGCCGGCCTCGGTCACCCTGGTCTCGCTCTCCGCCACGGTGAGCAACTACGAGGAGTTCGCCGACTGGCTGGTCACCGTCCGCGGCGAGACGTCGGTGGTGGTCAGCGAGCACCGGCCGGTCCCGCTCTGGCAGCACATGCTGGTCGGCCGCCGGATGTTCGACCTGTTCCACGACGCCGACGCGGCGAAGAAGCACGACGTGCACCCTGAGCTGCTGCGTTACACCCGGGAGATGGAGCGCCGCCTGGATCTGGGCGAGCGCGCCGCGGGCTGGAACGGGCGGGGTGGCCGGGGCCGCCGCTGGCAGCCGCCGCTGCGGACCGAGGTCGTCGACCGGCTGGACCGCGCCGGCCTGCTGCCGGCCATCCTGTTCATCTTCAGCCGGGCCGGCTGCGACGCCGCGGTGCAGCAGTGCCTCGGCGCCGGCCTGCGGCTGACCGACGCCGACGAGCGCGCCGCGATCCGGCAGATCGCCGCGGCCAAGGTGGCCGGCATCCCCCCTGAGGACCTCTCCGTGCTGGGCTACTGGGAGTGGCTCGACGGGCTGGAGCGGGGCGTCGCCGCCCACCACGCCGGCATGCTGCCCGCCTTCAAGGAGGCGGTTGAGGAGTGCTTCGTCAACGGCCTGGTCAAGGCGGTGTTCGCGACCGAGACGCTGGCGCTGGGCATCAACATGCCGGCCCGCTGCGTGGTGCTCGAACGTCTGGTCAAGTTCAACGGCGAGGCCCACGTCGACCTGACCCCGGGGGAGTACACGCAGCTCACCGGCCGGGCCGGGCGCCGCGGCATCGACGTCGAGGGGCACGCCGTGGTGCTCTGGAGCCCCGAGGTCGACCCGCGCCACGTCGCCGGCCTCGCCTCCACCCGGACCTATCCGCTGCGCTCGTCGTTCCGGCCGTCCTACAACATGGCGGTCAACCTGGTCGGCACGGTCGGCGCGGAGAAGTCCCGTGAGCTGCTCGAGTCGTCGTTCGCGCAGTTCCAGGCGGACCGCTCGGTGGTCGGCCTGGCCCGGCAGGTGCAGCGCAACGTCGAGACCATGCAGACGTACGGGGAGGACGCCGCCTGCCACCACGGCGACTTCGACGAGTACTTCAACCTGCGGGTGGCGATCGCCGACCGGGAGAAGTCGCTGTCCCGGCAGGGCGTGGCCCAGCGTCGCTCGGCCGCCGTCTCGTCCCTCGAGAAACTCCGGATCGGTGACGTCATCCGGGTCCCGCAGGGCCGTCGCGCCGGCCTGGCCGTCGTGCTGGAGCCGGCCACCAGCGGCTTCGGCGAGCCCCGTCCTCTGGTGCTCACCCAGGACCGCTGGGCCGGCCGGGTCAGCCCGGGCGACTTCGGCGGCGAGGTCGAGGTGCTGACCCGTGTCCGCGTCCCCAAGAACTTCAACCACCGCTCCCCGGGCGCGCGCCGCGACCTGGCCGCCCAGGTCAGCGCGACCGGGCTGGACCGGCACCCGGATCGCCGCCGTTCCGGCCGCAGCCGCGCCAACCCGGGTGAGGATGCCGAGATCGCCCTGCTCAAGGTGCAACTGCGGCAGCACCCGTGCCACGCCTGCCCGGAGCGGGAGGACCACGCCCGCTGGGCCGAACGGCGGCACCGGCTGCTGCGCGACACCGACACGTTGCGTGACAAGGTGGCCGGCCGCACCGGCTCGCTGGCCCGCACGTTCGACCAGGTCTGCGCGGTGCTGACCGCCCGCGGCTACCTGTCGGAGGACGGTGAGGTGACCGACGCCGGCCGGATGCTCGGCCGGATCTGGTCCGAGGCCGACCTGCTCATCGCCGAGTGCCTGCGGCAGGGCGTCTGGGACGGGCTGGCCCCCGACGAGTTGGCCGCCGCGGTGTCCATGGTGCTCTACGAGTCGCGGCGGGAGGGCGAGGACCGCGCCTCGGTGCCGAAGGGCCCGGTCACCGAGGCCGTCGACGCCTGCGCCAAGCTCTGGGGCGACATCGCCGCGGACGAGAGCGAGTACGGGCTGTCCCTGACCCGCGAGCCCGACCCGGGCTTCGTCTGGCCGATGTACCGCTGGGCCCGTGGCGAGCCCCTCGCCCGGGTGCTCGCCAGCGGGCATCAGTATGACGCGGACATGCCGGCCGGTGACTTCGTCCGGTGGGCCCGGCAGGTGCTCGACCTGCTCGGCCAGGTCAAGGAGGCGTCGGCGGCGTCGCCGAGCGTCAAGGAGACCGCCCGCAAGGCGATCACCGCGGTCAACCGGGGTGTCCTCGCCTATCAGGGTGGCCTCTGACGCCGATGGCGCGTTTCGTGCACCTGACTCCGGCGCGGCTGACCGCCAAGGTCCGCCGTGCCGGGGTCGCCGGCCCGGTCTACTGCTTCCCGGTGCTGGCCGCACACACCGTGACCTACCAGTGGGCGCGGGAACTTCGCCGGCGTGGCGCGCGGGAGTGGGTCGCGGTGACCTTCTTGCTGCCGGATTCGCAGCCGGTCGAGGTGGGGCATTACGGGCGGGAGCGGGCGACCGTCACGGCAGCCGAGGCGGTCGGGCTGCTGCGCGCCATGGAAGACCCCACGGGGTACGAGGTGATCGTGCCGCGCCGGGTCACCGCCGCCGAGGTGCGCACGATTCGCCCGGCTCCGCGGATCACCGGCTGGCGGTACCTGCCGGCCGCGCACGGCCGCGCCCCCTGCGCCTGCCCGGCCTGCCTGGGCCGCGGTGAGTTCGGCGCGGCCCGCCTGCGGCGGCGGTTCGACTACGACGAGCGCCGTACGCCGTACCCGGAAATCCTCACCGCCCTGCACGCCGAGGATTCGGACGAGGTCCTCGGGGCACTATGGAGCCTGCGGGGTCGCGGCGAGGTGGCCGCTCTCGCGTTCCTCGCAGAACACCCCGACCCGGAGGTGCGCGCGGAGCTTGCGGAGATCCTCGACCGGGACTACCGCGGTCCGGCTGCCAGAGCGCTCCGGGCGCGACTCGACGGCTGAGCGATCATCGGCGCATGGTGAATCTGCGTTGACGGTGTCTTTGGGACAAATCAAGAATTGCGTCGACAATGATTGATGTTGCTGAGTGCGTCTTCCGGAAGAAGGGGACATGGCTGCGGACTCGCCGCATCTGATCGGGTGGTCCGGAGACGCGTTGGAAGAATCGGTGATGGCCGTCATCGACCCGGACACCGCGGTCATCGAGGTGACCCTGCGTGGGCACTGGGACCGGCGCCTGTCCTGGCGGGCGCGGGCGGTGCTGGACAAATGCCTGGCCGAGCACCCGACCGGTATGATCGTCGACCTGCATCGGCTGAGCGACCCGCACGCGGTCAGCGCACCACTCTGGCTCACCCTGTGCGCGCAGGGCGCCGCCCTCCAGCCGCCGATCGCGATCGGGGTCTGCCTGCCGGCGCCCATCTCGCTCGCCCGCCGGCTGCGCCGGCTCGGCGCCCGTGACTGGCTGGTGATGTACGCGTCGGTCGCGCAGGCCCGGACCGCCCTGGCCCACCGCCGCCCGCTGGTCGACCGGATGCACCTGGCCCTGCCGCCCGACCCCGCCGCCGCGGCGCTGGCCCGCTCCCTGATCAGCGACGCCTGCCAGGGCTGGGACCTGCCGCACCTGCTGCAGCGCGGCCGGCTGGTCGCCTCCGAACTGGTGGTGAACGCGGCCGAACACGCCGGGACCGACATCGAGATGATCGTGTCGCCGCGCGGTCAGGGCGCCACGGCGGCCCTGCACCTGGCGGTCTACGACGGCGATCCGGCGCTGCCGCGGGTGCGGGACCCGGTGCCGGGGCCGCTCGGGATGTCGCTCACCGACCGGGGCCTGGGTCTTCGGATCGTGGGGGCGGCCGCGTCGGCGTGGGGCGCGCTGCCGGCCCGGGGCGGAAAACTCGTGTGGGCGATTCTGCGCAACCGGCCGGAGGCGCTGTCATGAGCGAGCTTGCGAGTGAATCGGTCGGCGCGGCGGAGGTGGCGCGATGAGTTCCGACCCCCGTTTCGCGGGCACCAGGATCGACGGTGCCCGGCACGGTGACCGCCTGATGATCCGCTTGCAGGGCAGTCTGGACGCGATGTCGGTGACCGCTCTGCAGACCCAGCTCTACGACCTGACCCGGGTGCACGACCTGCTCGGCCTGGCCGTCCCGGTCCGCCAGATCCACATCGATGTGGCCGAGGTGGATTTCTGCGACGCGGCCGGCCTGCGGATGCTGATCGCGGCGCGCTGCGTGGCCGGCGCCCGGGACGCCACCTGTCACCTGCGCAACCCGCAGCCGCACCTGCGCTGGCTGCTGCACGCGACCCGGGCCGGCGACCTGTTCCGGCTGGACTAGGGTCTCAGCCCGCTCAGCACGACATCGAGGATGCGGTCGCGGCTGTCCGGGGCCACCTCGACCGCCCGGGAGGTGCCGGCGAGCAGGCCGATGATGTCACCGACCCGCAGCTCCGGGCGGACCGTCCCGGCGGCCTGGTCCCGGTGCAACATCGTCTCCAGTGCCGTGAGCAGCTCCCGATGGATCTCCGCCGCCGCGCCGAGCGGGTCCACCCCGGCCGCGGTGAGCGCCTCGGCGAACGCGTTCTTCACGCGGGACTGCTCGACCGCGTGCCGGAGGAAGGCGGCGAGCGTCATGGATCCGGCCGCGTCCTCGGTGAGGCGTCGCAGCCGGGCCAGGTACACCTCCCGCAGCAGCGCCTCCTTGGTCGGGAAGTGCCGGAACAGCGTGCCGATCCCGACCCCGGCGGCTCGCGCGATCTCCTCGGTCGCCACGGTCGTGCCCCGCTCGGCGAAGATCGCCTCGGCGACCTCCAGCAGCCGTGCCCGATTTCGCTGCGCGTCCGCACGTGGCACCCGAGCACCCTTCCTAACCGGAGTAGGCACTCCGTATGATGAAACGGAGTACGCACTCCTATTCTGCACGGAGGTGGACCATGGAAACACCCCGCGAGATCTTCGCCCGGCTCTCCGGCGGCATCGGCCGCGGCGAGTGGGACACGCTCGGCGATCTCTATGCCCCGGACGCCGTCGTCACCATGCCGTTCGACCCGCGGTGCACCGAACTTCGCGGCCGTGAGGAGGTCGCCCGCCACTTCGCGGCGGCGGCGAACCTGCCGATCACGATGCGACCCGACCGGGTGCGCGTGCACGAGACCGCAGACCCTGAAGTGATCATCGCGGAGTACGACTACGCGGGCCCGGGCTTCCGCGTCGCCAACATCCAGGTTCTGCGTGTCCGCGACGGCCTGATCGTCGAGTCCCGGGACTACCACGACCACGCCGGGCTCACGGCGGCGATGCAGTCGTAGACCCGACGGCTTATTCCCGGCCGGGCTCCTACCGTGTTGGGATGGCGGCTTCGCAGGAGCACATCACCGCCGGCCTGCCGCGCGGTGCGACCTTGATGGACGGTGGCGTGGCGTTCCGGTTCTGGGCGCCCGCCGCGCAACACGTGTACGTCGCGCTGGACGGCGCCGTGAGCTATCTCCCCGACCCCGGCGACGAGTTGGTGAAGGACCCCGCGACCGGCGACTGGACCGGGTTCTTCCCCGGCGCCGGGGCCGGCACGAAGTACCGCTTCCACGTGATCGGCCCCGGCGGCGCCGGTTTCAAGCGCGACCCGCGCGCCCGTGAGCTGGAGCTGTACGGGTATCCCGAGTGCGACGCGCTGGTCCTCGACGACGACGCGTACCCGTGGCACGACCAGGACTGGACACCACCGGACTTCGCCGACCTGATCGTCTACCAGTTCCACGTCGGAGTGTTCCCCGCGACCGACGCGAACGGGCGCGACCGGCGGGCACACCGCACCGCGAAACTGCTCGACGCGGCCCAGCGGGTGCCCTACCTCGCCGGGCTCGGGGTGACCGCGGTCCAGCCGCTGCCGGTCGTCGAGTTCCAGGGGGAGTGGAGCCTCGGCTACAACGGCACGGATCTGTTCTCCCCGGAGATGGACTACTGCGTCGACCCGCACGCACTGGCGCCGTACTTGGACGCGATCAACGACCTGCTCGCCGCGAAGGGCGCCGGTCCGCTCAAGTTCGAGCAGCTCGCCGGGCAGGCGAACCAGCTCAAGGCGTTCGTCGACATCTGCCACCTGCACGGCCTGGCGGTGATCTTCGACGTCGTCTACAACCACGCCGGCGGCGGCCTCGACCCGGAGAGCCTGGACTACATCGACCTGCCGGCCGACCCCGGGCCGTACAACAACGCATACTTTTCGTCGGAGGGCTGGGCCGGCGGACGGGTGTTCGCCTTCGACCGCGAGCCGGTCCGCGAGTTCCTCACCGCGAACGCGTTGATGTTCTTGAACGACTATCACGCCGACGGGCTACGGTTCGACGAGGTCAGCGTGATCGACGCGAAGGGCGGCTGGGCGTTCTGCCAGGAGCTGACCCGGACCCTGCGCACCGCGAAACCGCAGGCGGTGCAGATCGCCGAATACTGGGGCGAGTTCCCCCGGCTGGCCGTCCAGCCCCCGCCCACCGGAATGGGCTTCGACATCGCCTACTCCGACCACCTGCGCAACGCGGTCCGGGCGGTACTGGCCGACCGCGGCGCCGGGATCGCCCGCCTCGCCGACGGGCTACGCTTCCAGCTTGAGTCCTGGCGCTCCTACCACTGCCTGGAGAACCACGACGTGGTGCTCGACATGGACGATCACCGCTCACCGCGGATCGCCCGCCTCGCCGACGGCTCGAACCCCCGCTCCTGGTACGCCCGCAGCCGCTCCCGAGTCGCGACCGGACTGCTGCTGACCGCCCCCGGCGTGCCGATGCTCTTCATGGGCCAGGAGTTCCTCGAAGACAAGCTCTGGTCGGACAGCCCCGGCCACACCGACCACCTGATCTGGTGGGACGGCGCCCTCGGTGCCGACCGGCACATGGCAGACTTCCTGCGCTGCACCCGCGACCTGATCCGGCTGCGCCGCTCCCTGCCCGCCCTACGCGCCGATGGCCTGGCCGTCCTGGCCGCCGACGAGCAGAACCGACTCCTGGCCTTCCACCGCTGGGTACCCGGCGAGGGCCGCGACGTCGTCGTAGTACTGACCTTCAGCGAATCCACCCTGTACGACTACCGCCTCGGCTTCCCACGTTCGGGCCGCTGGCGCGAGGTGCTCAACACCGACTATTTCGACCACTTCCCGAACCCACAGGTGTCCGGAAATTCGGGCTCGATCGAAGCGGCCAACGGCTCAGCCACGCTGACCGTCCCGGCCAACGCCCTCCTGGTCTTCCGGCATGACGACCGTTGACCGGTCGTCCCGTTCGGCACCCGCCGCGTCGGTGAAGCCGCGCTGGATAGGCTCGCTCACCTGGCCGGCGGTGTCCACGACGGTGAGGATGTGCGTCTTCGGCAATCCATCGACCAACCCAACCATTCAAGATCCGCAGTCGGGAGCAATAGCATCAATCGCGGTGGTTTCCTACCATTTGCTATCGATTCATAGCTGGAGAGGTGAATGCGTAGATTAGGCCGGATGGTGGTCCCGCAAATCTCGCAAGCTGGTGGGCATGACGGTGACCCGGACCCTGCGATCAGGCGCGTGGCGCGTCGTCGAGCTGCTGACGACGCCTCTGGCGCCGGCCGATTATCTCGACACGGTCGCGCCGCTGCGTAACGCCGGCGTGCTGCGCGCGCGGATCGTGGCCGTCCGACCCGAGACCGCCGACAGCGTGACCCTGATGCTGCGGCCCGGCCGCGGCTGGCGCCCGCACGAGCCCGGCCAGTACGTGCGCCTCGGCGTCGATGTCGACGGCGTACGGCTGTGGCGCGCGTACTCGGTGACCTGCGCGCCCGGGCAGCTGTCGGTGACCGTTAACGCCGTACGCGACGGTGTGGTCAGCAACCACTTGATCCGCAACGCCCGGCCCGGGATGATCCTGCACCTGGACAACCCGGCCGGTGACTTCACCCTCGGCTTGCCCCGGCCCGAGCGGGCGCTGTTCGTGACCGCCGGCAGCGGTATCACCCCGGTGATGGGCATGCTGCGCAGCGCCCTGCACGAGTTGGGCGACGTGGTCGTGGTCCACTCGGCGCCGGAGCGCGACGCCGTCGTCTTCGGCGCCGAGTTGCGCGGGATCGCCGCTGACGGCCGTATCCGGCTGATCGAGCGGCACACCCGCGCCGACGGTCGGATCACCCCGGCGGAGCTGGCCGAGCTCGTGCCCGACCTGTTCGAGCGGCAGGCCTGGGCCTGCGGCCCCAACGAGATGCTCGACGAGCTGGGCGTGTACTGGGCCGAGGCGGGGGCCATGGAGCTGTTGCACGTCGAGCGCTTCCGCCCGGCCGTGGTCGCGGCCGGCGACGGCGGCAAGGTCACCTTCGCCCGCTCCTGCAGCGTGGTCGACGCCGCCGGCGACGTGCCGATCCTTGAGGCGGGCGAGGCGGCCGGCGTGCTGATGCCGTCGGGCTGCCGGATGGGCATCTGTTTCGGCTGCGTGCTGCCGATGACCGAGGGCGCCGTCCGTGACCTGCGTGACGGCTCGATCACCACCGCCGTCGAGGGCGACAACGTCCTGGTGCAGACCTGCATCTCGGCCGCCGCCGGCCGCTGCCTGCTGGACGTCTGAGCCCACCCGCGGCGGAAAACCCAGGCACGTTCGTTACATGAGCTTTCTCCCCCGTTGCCACACCTGAAGAAAACGAGGATCGCCGTGACCACGTTGCAGCGTAAGAGCGTCAGCCCGATTGCGCACCTGTCCGTTGAAGACATCGAGGCCATCGGTCGCGAGCTCGACGCCCTGCGGGACGAGTTCCTGGCCAGCCGGGGCGAGCGCGACGCGAAGTACATCCGGCGGGTGGTCAGCGTGCAGCGGCATCTGGAGCTCGGCAGCCGCGCGGTCCTACTCTTCTCGCTGTTCCCGCCGGCCTGGCTGCTCGGCACGGCGGGCCTGACGGTCGCCAAGATCCTCGAGAACATGGAGATCGGGCACAACGTCTTGCACGGCCAGTGGGACTGGATGCGCGACCCGAAGATCCACTCGACCACCTGGGAGTGGGACAACGCGGCGCCGTCCGAGCATTGGAAGCGCGCGCACAACGAGCTGCACCACGTCTATACCAATGTGGTCGGCAAGGATCACGACCTCGGCTTTACCATCATGCGTGTCGACGAGGGCCAACGCTGGCGCCCGCTCTACCTGGGACAGCCGCTCTGGAACTTCATCAGCGCCTGCTTCCACGAGTACGCCTTCGCCGTCTACGACATGGAACTGGCCCGCAACTTGAGGAGCAGGAAGCGGCGGCGGTCGCCGGAGTTCAAGGCCCGGCTCAAGCAACTCCTTCGCAAGATCGGCAAGCAGGTGCTCAAGGACTACGGCCTGCACCCGGCGCTGTCCGCGCTGACCGGATCCTGGCTGACCACCATCGCAGCCAACGCCACCGCCAATCTGATCCGCAACCTGTGGAGCCACTCGTTGATCATGTGCGGCCATTTCCCCAAGGGCGTCGAAACCTTCGAGCGCACCTCGATCGATGGCGAAACCCGTGGCGAGTGGTACCTGCGGCAGATGCTCGGCTCGGCCAACATCGACGGCAACCGCCTCATGCACATCATGAGCGGCAACACGTCGCACCAGATCGAGCACCACCTCTTCCCGGACCTGCCGAGCAACCGCTACCAGGAGATCGCGCCACGGGTCCGCGACCTGTTCGAGCGCTACGGCCTGAACTACGTCAGCGGCCCGTTTCTGAAGCAGGTCGCCTCGGCCTGGGCGAAGGTCTTCCGGCTCTCGCTGCCCAACCGCGGTGCCGCCAAGATCGCCGCGGACGCTCCCCGGCCGGCCGCCGGCCGCAAGCAGCCCGCCACCCGCTGGCAGCGCCCAGGGACGGATTCGGCCTCCACGGATCTCGGACCGCGTGTTCGCGTCAGAGCAGGTGCGTAGTGCACTCCTCGCTTTCCTAGGGCGAGTCACCGCGGGGCGATGGTCGCGGGCGCCGCGGGCCGAAGTGCTGCGCTCAGGACGTCCGGGCGCCGCGGGCCGAAGAGCTGCGATAAGGGCGCCCTTGGCGCCTGCTGTCTCCAGCGGTAGGCGCGGCGGAGCGAGGACGGCCGGACGCTGAGCGCGGCTGGAGTCCTGACTGGGGCGGACACCGCGCGGGACCGGCACTGAGCTCGGCCAAGAGGCCTGGCCACGGTGCCCCATCGGTCGTACCGGATGGATGGGTTGATCGTGCCCGGAGTCGGCCTCGCGCCGATCAGGGTTTCAGGCGGACGGCCAGGCCAGGGAGTCGGCGGCGAAGAGATCTTCCGCGCTCTGGACCGGGACCACGCAGATCAGGTGGCCGCCCGGCGCGCGGAGGATCTTGTGCCCGCCGTGGTCGGTGACGAGCTCGGCGCCCAGACCGATCAGGCGGGCGCTTTCCGCGGCGACGTCGTCGGTCTCGATGTCCAGGTGGTAGCGGGGCGAGTCGTCCACCGACTGGACGACCAGGGCGAGGTCCGGCGGCCCGGCGTGGATCCGCGTGTACTCCGGCTCCTCGGCGGAGCTCCGGGTCGGACCGCCCAGCGCCGCGGCCCAGAAGGCGACCGCGGCGTCCGCGTCGGCGGCCGGTGAGTCGATGAGGACGCCGAACAACCGGCTTCGATGCATGGGAGGAACTCTACGTGTAGAGATCGTCCAGCAGCGGCCGGTAGCGCTCCTCGATCACCCGCCGGCGCAGCTTCATCGACGACGTCAGCGAACCGTCCTCGATGGTCAGATTGTGGTCCAGGACGACGAACTTCTTGATCGTCTCCCAGGAGTTGAGGGCGCCGTTGAGCTGGTCGATGTGGCCCTGGAGGGCGGAGCGAAGCGCGTCGGAGCCGGCGATCTCGGCGTGCGAGGCGCCGTCGAGGCCGTGCGTGGCGGCCCACTTCCCGGCCTCGTCCGGGTCGATGTCGATCAGCGCGGTGATGAACTTGCGCTTCTCGCCGTGGACGACGAACTGGCCGGCGAGCGGGCAGATCGCCTTGAATCGGGCCTCGATCGACTGCGGCGCGACGTACTTGCCGTTCGACGTCTTGATCAGGTCCTTCTTGCGGTCGGTGATCCGCAGCGAGCCGCGCGCGGTGATCTCGCCGATGTCGCCGGTGTGCAGCCAGCCGTCCGCGAGCGTCGCCGCCGAGTCGAGGCCGTGGTAGCCCTGCATGATGCCGGGTCCGCGGAGCAGGATCTCGCCGTCTTCGGCGATCCGCACCCGGGTGCCGGGCAGGGGCATGCCGACGGTGCCGTACTCGGGTCCGTCCGGCCGGTTGAAGACGGTGGTGGCGCAGGATTCGGTGAGGCCGTAGCCCTCGGCGATCGGCAGGCCGATCGCGCCGAACCAGCGGGCGATGTCGGGGGAGAGGGCCGCGGCGCCCGAGATGAAGTACCGCATCCGGCCGCCGAAGCGAGCCCGGACCTTGGACAGTACGAGGCGGTCCGCGATCCGGAACCGCAGGCCCGACCGCCGCTGCTCGGCGACGCCGACCGCCCAGTTCAGGAGCAGCTTCTGCGGGCCGGTGGACGCGCTGACCGCGGCGTACACCTTCTCGAAGATCCGCGGCACGGCCGGCATGATCGTCGGTCGTACCTCGGCGAGCCGCTGGACGATCCGGCTCACGTCGCCGTCCACGGCGAACGGGAAGCCGACCGAGAGCTGGCAGCTCAGCAGCGCCTTGCCGAACGCGTGGGAGAGCGGGAGCCAGAGGTAGCCCAGGTCGTCCGGGTGGACGATGCCCATCGCCTCGATCGCGAGGCCCTGGTAGATCCAGGCGCGGTGGGCGACCCGGACGCCCTTGGGCAGGCCCGTGGTGCCGGAGGTGTAGATCAGGGTGGCGAGGTCGTCCGGGCGGACCCGGGCCACGGCCTCCTCGACCCGGCCGACCTCCCCGAGTCCGCGCAGGTCGGCGAGGGTACGCACGCGCGGGTCGGCGCCGGCCTCCCCATCGATCAGCACCACCTGCTCGACCGGCGACCCGTCGTGCAGGATCTTGGCGAGGTGCGTCGCGTTCTCGACGATGGCGAAGCGGCTGCCGGAGTCGCTGAGGATGTGCGCGACCTCCTCCGGCGACGACGACGGATAGACCGTGGTGGTCGCGCCCCCGGCGCACATCACGCCGAAGTCCGCCTCGATCCATTCGACCCGGGTGCCGCTCGCGATCGCGACCCGGTCCTCGGGCCGCAGGCCGAGCGCGAGCAGCCCGGCCGCGATCTCGGTGACCGCCCGCGCGGTCTGCGCCCAGGTCTGCTCCTGCCAGCCGTCCGGCCCGGGCCGCAGGTAGGCGACGTCATCCGGCTGCTTCGCCGCACGATCGAGGAACATCGCGCCGAACGAGGCCGGTTCGTCCTCCCGCAGGCGGGCCAGGGTCTGCTCCTCGGCAGCCGGGGCGGTGCAGGTCCGCGTCATCTGTTCTCCTCCACCATGCGGGTCAACCAGGTCGTCAGCTCCGGCGCGAGCGCCGTCAGGTCCGGCTCGTCGCCGCTGTCCAGGGCGTCCGAGGCGATCTGCCGTAGTGCGTAGATGGCTCCGACGTAAGCGCTGAGCGGTGCCCCGGGCGTGTCGCCGCGCAGGTCGCGGACGAACCGGGCGAGACGTTCGACGGCCTGCCGGCGGCGCTGGCGCGCCGGCCGCCCGAGGGCGTCCATCTCCACCTGGAAGGCCCGGGCCGTCACCCGGTCGCGATCGAGAGTTTCCAGGTACGTCGTGACGAAGCCACCCACGACCGCGGCCCGGTCCCCACCCGTCCCGGCATTGTCGGCCAGCCGCTCCAGGAACACTTCGATGAACCGGTCGTACGCGGCGTAGACGCAGGCGTCCTTGTCGGCGAAGCACTCGTAGAACGCGGCCCGGGACACCGCCGCCCGCGCGCAGATCTCCCGCACCCCGAAGCCCCGGTAGCCCTCGCCGGCGAGCAGTTCGGTCGCGGCGATCAGCATTTTTTCCCGCTGAGCGGCGAGAATCCGCTCGCGGGGAAGCTCGTGGCGGCCGCGCGGCAGGGCTGGCGGCGTCGTGAAGACGACGCCGCTGGCGATCCGGTCCGGCAAGATTTCCCCATCTGAGTACGCATTGTTACTCCAATCTTTGCATGCCGTTTCGCGTCACCCGACAAGTGCTCCGCGTCGATTCGGCAGGATGAAACCGTGGAGACGGATCTGGAACTGGCCCAGCGGGCCGCACTGACCGGCGCCGCCGAGGCGCTTCGCCACTTCGCGGTGCTGGCCGACCTGCCGCAGGAGACGAAGAAGGACGGGACCGTGGTGACGCTCGCGGACCGGGCCGTCGAACACGCCATCCGCGACGTGCTCACCACGGCCCGGCCGGACGACGCGATCCTCGGCGAGGAGCACGGCGAGACGGCGAGTGCGAACGGCCGCCGCTGGATCATCGACCCGATCGACGGGACCGTGCTCTTCGTCCGTGGCGACGACCGCTGGCTGGTGCTGATCGCCCTCGAGGTGGACGGCGAGGTGACCGTCGGCGTGCAGATCGTGCCGGTGCAGGGGCTGGTCTGGTGGGCCGTGCGCGGCCAGGGGGCGTACCGGGGCCGGGTCGCGGACGGTGTGATCGTCGGCGGGGAGCGGATCCAGGTCGCCGGCGGATCGTCCGGGGCGGCCGGGAGCCGGCTCGGGGTGGTGCCGCTGGACTGGGGGCGGGAGATCGCCGAGCCGCTGATCGCGGTGGCGGACGAGCGGCCGTGGCCGGTGCACCCGCCGCTGCTGGTGGCGCAGGGGGACCTGGATGTGGCGGTGCAGACCGGCGGGCAGATCTGGGACTTCGCGGCCAGTTCGGTGATCATTCCGGAGGCGGGTGGCTGCTACCGGGGGCTGAACGGCCAGGATCGGCCCGGGGCGGGGCCGTTCGTCTTCGCCCGCGACGCCGAGTTGCTCGATGAGTCGCTGCGGATTCTCCGTGGGGAGGCTGCGCGGATCGGCTGACGGCCGGCCGCGCTGCTGCGGCCGGCCGTCAGGGTGGTGTCGAAACCTGACGATTACCCCCGTACCGGAAGAGGGTTTGCGAGGGAGAGCGTCCGCCAGGCCGCGGCGGTCACCGCGACCATCGCGAACGCCGCGATCCAGAACGGCGTGGTGACGTCCAGGAGTTGGGTGAGCGCGGCGCCGAGCAGCCAGCCGAGCGCCGCGCCGCCGGTCTCCAGCAGCCCGTGGACGCTGCCCACCCGCCCGCGCAGGTGCTCGGGGACGGCCCGTTGCCGGATGGCCGAGACGAGCACGCCCCACACCATCGTGTGCACCCCGAAAATGATGATGGCGCCGCCCGCGAGCAGGGGATTCGTGCTGATCGCCAGGGTCAGGTGGGTGAGGACCTCGACGATCAGACCGGCCCGCAGCACCGCCGCCGTCCCGAATCTCCGCGCGAGCCGGGCCGCGAGGCCGGCGCCGGCGAGCCCGCCGACCGCGAACGTGGTCAGCAGGAAGCCGTACCCCACATCGGACAGACCGAGCCGCTCCCGGGCGTAGAGCACGAAGACCGCGAAAGCGGCGCAGAACGCGATGTTCGCGACGCCCATCGCGACGGCCAGGGTGCGCAGCAGGCGATGCCGCCACAGCCAGCGCAGGCCTTCGGCGATCTCCTCCCGCAGGCTGGACCGCACCGCGTCGGGGACGGCCACGGATCTTGCCGGTACGCGGTGCAGCCCGGCGATGAGCGCCGCCGCGACCACGAACGTCACCGCGTCGAGGCCGAACGGCACCGCCGCCGCGATCCCGTAGAGCCACGCGCCCAACGGCTTCGCCGCGAACTGGTTCGCGATGGTGAACGTCGCGCCCAGCCGCGCGTTGGCCCGCTCCAGTTCCTCCGGAGCGACCACCGAGGGCAGCAGCGCGCCGTACGCGGTGTCGGCGAGGGTCTCACCGGCCCCGAGCAGGAACCAGGCCGCGTAGATCAACGGCACCGAGGCGTGCCCGGTCGCCACCGCGGCCGCCACCCCGGCGAGGATCAGCCCGCGCAGCAGATTGACCGCGACCACCAGCCGGCGCCGGTCCAGGCGATCCACGTAAGCGCCGCTGACCAGCGCGAACAGCAGCCAGGGCAGTTGTGCGGCGAACGCGCCGCCGGCGATCAGCGCCGGTTCGTCGGTGACGGTGGCGAGCAGGAGTGGGCCGGCCACCATGGTGACCCCGTCGCCCAGGTTGGAGACCGCCGTGGCAGTCCAGAGACGTGCGAATCCCGCGCCGGGGCGCGGGTGTTCAAGGGCAAGCAAAAGTGCTCCTCAAGCCAAGGATGAACGGTCGAAAGAGAGACCGCTCGCGGCGAGGAGTCGGCGCCTTCCGGTCAGACGGCGCGCTCTCGCGGCGAGACGGTGACCGTGTCCAGGTGGAGGCGCATGCTCAACCCCTTTGCGTAGACGGATGTGCCCGGGCAGCCTAGCGTGCCGATCGCGGTGGACATCACGTTGCCGGGAGGCCCCAGTCGGTATGGTTCAACCCATCGATATCAATAACTGTCTCTCATAGGGTCGAGGTCCCCACCAAGGAGGCCATCGATGCTGTTGAGAAGAGTCGCCGCCGCGCTCGTCTTCGTGTTCGCGCTGGGCTGGGCCACTCCGGCGAACGCCGCGGTCCGGGTGCTCTACTACGACGCCAGCCAGGCACAGGAGTTCGTCGCCGTGGTCAACCAGGGCGCGCAGATCTGGAACGCCAAGGTCACCAACGTCCGGCTGGAGCCGGTCCCATCCGGACGGACCCCGAACATCCGGGTGTACGCCGACAACGGCTGGCCGCGCACGTACACGTCGTCACTGGGCAACGGCTACTGGTACATGGGTCGTGAGGCCGTGAACCAGGGCTACTACAAGCCGCGGATCGCCGCGCACGAGTTCGGCCACATCCTTGGCCTGCCAGACCGTCGCACCGGGCTCTGCGCCGACCTGATGTCCGGCAGCAGCGCGCCGGTGAGCTGCACCAACGCCAACCCGAACGCCACCGAGGCGGCGACCGTCAACCGGAGCTTCGGCACGTCGGTGACGGTGGCCCCGGCCACGTACGTCTGGGCCGGTTGACCTGCCCACCGGTCCGGCCCGCACGGGCCGGACCGTTCCGGCGTCGCTCTAGGGAGCGTGCAGGGTCAGCGTGGTCCAGACTCCGACGTGGACCTGGTCGCCGTCCTTGAGGGCGCGGGACTGCCCCGCGGAGAGCGGCTGGTCCTCGTCGCCGATGTACGTCCCGTTGGTCGAGCCCAGGTCGGTGACCAGCCAGACCCCGTCCACGTTCAGCGTGAGCAGCGCGTGGTTGTGCGACACCCCGGGGTCGGTGTCGGCCAGGTCGATCTCCGGGCTGGTGCCCTTCGACGAGCTCTTACGTCCGATCCGCATCTGCGGCGGGGTCAGCGAGACGATCCGTTCCCCGGTGTCCGCCGGGAACGTGACCCCCTCGACCGCGTTCATCGCGAAGTACGCCGGATCGGCGAAGAGTGTCGCGGTCCACTCCCCGGGCGTCACCGGCTCCGGCAGCGCCTCGGTGAGCTGCGGCAGCTTGCCGGTGGTGTGGTCGTAGCCGCAGTCCTCGCAGAACCGGGCCGACCCGGCGCGCGGAGTGCCGCAGTGCGGGCACAGCTCGCCCTTCGGAAGCTCCGTCCGGGGTGCGGACTCCTCCGACGATGACGATGACGACAATGGCGGCGGCGGACCCCCGATCTTCGCCCCGCAGGTGTCGCAGTAGTCCGCCTCGGTCGAGGCATGCCCACTCGGGCAGGTGAACGAGCTCACTGCGACCGCCCAACCCGGACCGTCTTGGTGCTCTGGGTGTCCAGGGCCATCTCGTCCGCCGCGTTGACCTTGCGCCGCAGCCGGACCGTGCCGGTCGCCGCGTCCTCGATCTCCACCACCTTGGCCAGCAGATCCTCGGTGGCCTTGTTGCCGCTCGCATGGGCGAGCTGCGCGGCCCGGCCGAACTTCAGCGTCGCGGTCCGGTCGTCGCCGGCCTCCCGGGCGGCGATGCCCTCCTGGATCGCGTCGGCCAGCTCGGCCTGCCCGGTGTAGTGCGCGACCTGCCGGTTGATCCGCGTGGAGAGCGCGGCGTCCTCCGTCCACACCGCCCGGACCAGGGACTGCGCGTGCACGGTGTCGCCCTCGACCACCGAGATCCGGGCGGCCAGCATCTCGTCGCCGGACTTGCCCGGCGGCACGTCGACACAGATGTGGTAGTCGCGGCTCTCCTGCCCCCAGGAGCCGAGCGGGTAACGCCCGGCCCGCGGGCCGTCCTCGGTCCGCTTGCCGGTCAGGTCCAGCACCTGTGGCTCGACCTGCTTGACGAACCGGACCGTCGCGTTGACCGGGGTCCAGACCTTGAGCTGGACGTCCGCGGAGGTCTTGCCCATCGCCCCGGTGATCATCTGCTCGAACGCGGCGGTCAGCCCCTCCGGGCGGGCCACGATGTCGACCGTGCCCAGCATCGACGTGGCGATCTTGCGGAGCTCGGAGACCTTCCAGTTCGTGCCGACACCTCGGCAGTCGCAGACGAACCGGCCGGCGATCTGGGCCAGGACGCTCTCCAGATATCCGTGCCGCTCGCCGTTGTCGCCGTCGGTGAGCAGGATGGCGTGCTTGATGTCGCCCGGCCGCTGGTCGAACAGCTGCGTCGCGAGCAGCAGCCAGGCGCCCATCGCGGTGCCGCCGCTGGCCTGCAACCGGTCGATCGAGCGCAGCGCGTCGGCCCGGCTCTGCGGCGTCGCGACGGCCAGCTGACCCGGGTCCGGGAAGAGTTGCTGTGCGGTGCTGACCCCGGCGATGATGGCGAACCGGACGCCGTCGTCGATCGCGTTCACCGCGGCCTTGGCGGCCTGGCGGGCGGCCGCCATCCGGCCCTCGGCCTGCATGGACCCGGAGGCGTCCACAATGATGATCTCTGTCGCCTCGGCCGTGCGGCGGCCACCCTCGCCGCCTGAGGAGGTGACGGTGACGATCGCGTTGACCTCGCTCGCCCCCATGGCGAGGTATTCGTTCTGGAAAGCCTCGGCGCTGTAGGACACTCGGACTCCTTATGCTTCGCTGGGCTCGTTGTCGCTGGCTTCGGTCGCGGTCTCGATGGGTTCGGTCTCGGCGTCGCTGTCGGTCTCCGCCTCGAACCGCGGGTGGACCGGGACGATGGCCACGGTGATGTTGTCGGCGCCTCCGGCGGAGTTCGCGTACGTCACGAGCGCGCGCGCCGCCTCGAGCAGCGGCCGCGGGCCGGTCGCCAGGCCCAGCGCGGAGCGGACCGCGTCGGCGAAGTCGGCCGGGTCGGTCAGGTAGTTCCACAGCCCATCGCTGCAGAGCACCAGGTGACCCGCGGTGCCGGCGGTGAACGCGCCGATGTGCGGAATGATCGGGCCGGCGTCGGCGCCCAGCCACGCGGTGATCGCGTGCGCCTTCGGGTCGTTCATCGCGGTCCGCGGGTCGACGCCCATCGCGATCACGTGCCGGGCCCAGGAGTCGTCCTCGGTGAGCTGCGCGGCGGGGCCGGTCGGGCTCACCCAGTAGGCGCGGCTGTCGCCGACCCAGCCGAACCCCACGTGCGGCCCGCGTACGGCGGCGGCGACGATCGTGCAGGCCGGGTTGGAGATCTTGCGGCGTGGGTCGCCGGTGCTCGCCAGGGCCGCCACGGCCTGGCCGGCGCCCTGGATCGCCATGCCGACGATCTCGGCGATCGGGAGCGCGGGCTCCGGCTTCTCCGGTCCGTCGTCCTCCAGCGCCGGGGTCCCCGGACCGGTTCCCTCCGCCGGTTCCGCACCCGGCTCGCCGGCGGTGCCGGGCTCGGCCGGGTGCTGGGCACGGGACAGCAGTTCGCCGGCCGTCCGAGCGGCGATCTCGGAGGCCGCGTCCGGGTCGAACGACGACGACACCCCGTCGCAGACCACCACGTCCGCCGCGTCCACGCCGACCGCCAGCCACATCGCGTCCTCGTTGCGGCTGTGCCGGCGCCCCCGGTCACTGACCGCGGCCGCCACCAGGTCACCGTCCGCCTCGGTGTGGTCGCGCGGCCGTCCGGCGAGCATTCCGCACTGCTCGCAGTAGCCGTCCGGGTCGACGGCTCCGGGAGCTCCGCAGTGCGGGCAGTTCCGGCCGCGCTTAGCGACCGCGGCAGCCATCCCGTTCGTCCCGGAATCGGCCGGGCCGGCGCTTTCGCCGCCTTCACCGTTGCCGGACAGTCCGTCGGTGGAGCCGACGGCGGCGGTCTCGTCCAGCGGGCGCCCGCACGCCTCGCAGAACGAAGCGCCGGAGGCGCGCCCCTCAGCACAGGAGTCGCACTCGGTCAGAATCAACTTGCCTTCTCTCGGGACGGTGCCATCTTTCAGGTGGTGCAGGTGTTTCAGGTGCGTGTGCGGGGGCGGGCCGCGTTCGCCAGGTCGACCAGGCGGATCCGGTCCGCGCCGTGGACCGCGCGGGCCATCTCCCGGTAGGCGCTCTCCAGCGCGAACCGTACGTCCTTCTCCGCCGTGTCGCCGCTCCGCGTCCCGCCCAGCACCGAAGCCGGCACCTTGACCCCGCCCCGCAGCGAGGTCAGCGCCTGCTCCAGCAGTTCGGCCCGGAGCTCGGCGAGCTGCGCCCGCTCCACCTCGAGCCGCTCGATCAGGGCCGCGGCGTCGACCAGCGCCTGGACGTCCAGGTGGGCCGCCGGATGCGCCCGGACCAGCGCTCGCACCGCGCCGACCTGGGAGATCGCGTACGCCGAGGAGGTGCCGGGCACGCGCTGGTACGCCTCCACCGCCCCGGCCCGGTCGCCACCGGCGAGACGGCAGCGGGCCAGTCCGGCCGCGGCCGTGGTGTAGGCCGGATCGGTCCGGCTGACCACGTCGTAGTACCCGGCCGCCGCGCCGTGCCGACCGGCCAGCTCCTCGGCGAAACCGATCGCGAGCTGCGGCGCGAGCTCACCGGGCAGGGCCGCCCAGACCGCGTCGAACCTGGTCCGGGCCGTCGCCCAGTCCTCGACGGCCAGTGCGAGCAGGCCGTCGTACCAGGCCAGTCGCCAGTCCGCCGCGTCGGCGGCGGCGAACCGGTCCCGGGCCTGCTGCGCGTCGCCGAAGAGCCCGCGCCGGGCGCCCAGGTCGATCTCCGCCCGCAGCGCCCGCAGCCGCACCTCGACAGTCTCCTGCGAGGCGTGCTTGAGCAGGGCGAGAACCTCGGCCGGGTCGGTCACGGTGATCGAGGCGAGGAAGCCGGCCGCCGGGTCGGTCAGGTCGATCAGTGGGGTAGGCAGGTCCTGCCAGCGCGGGGCGTCCGATTTGAGGTCGGTGCGCAGTTCGCCGGTGAACACCTTGGACGGCGCCGGCTTCGGCGAGCCCTGCGCGGCGACCACCTGACGCAGCACGCCGAGCATCTGGTCCTGCATCTCGGCGGAGTCCACGAAGCGGTCGCCCGGGTGCGGCCGGGTGGCGCGGTCGACCAGCCGGTAGAACGACTCGTGCCGCTTGTAGACGTCGAACGAGTCGCGGTCCGGCAGGCTCTCCTTGAACGTGCTCTGGTAGCCGCGGAAGTCGGTGGTGAGCACGGCCAGGGTGCGGCCGATGGTGTAGAGGTCGGAGGCGATCGACGGGCCGTCGGTGGCCATCTCCGGCGCCTGGTAACCGACCGTGCCGTAGATCGCCGCCTCCTCGTCGTCGACGTGCACCACACCGCCGAGGTCGATCAGCTTCATCTGATCGCCGGACTGGATCACGTTGTCCGGCTTGAAGTCGCAGAAGATCAGGCCCCGTTCGTGCAGGTAGCCGAAGGCCGGCATGATCTCGATCAGGTATTCCAGGGCCTGGTCCAGCGGCAGCGGGTCGACCTCCCCGCCGTTCGCCTCCCGGCGCTGCTTGAGCATGTCCTTGAGGGACTTGCCGCCGACGTACTCCATGACGATGTAGCCGGCGCCGTCGTGCTCGACGAAGTTGTAGATCTTGACGATGTTCGGGTGCTCGACCTCGGCCAGGAACCGCTGCTCGGCCAGGGCGGCCGCGAGCGCGTCCTCGTCGCTGGAGTTGAGCAGGCCCTTGAGGACCACCCAGCGCCGCGACACGTTCAGGTCCACGGCGAGGTAGACCCAGCCCAGGCCGCCGTGGGCGAGGGCGCCGGCCACCTCGTACTGGCCGCCGACCACGTCGCCCTTGGCCAGTTTCGGGGTGAAGTTGAAGCCCTCGCCGCAGTGCGGGCAGAAGCCGGCGGTACGCCCGGGACGGTCGCCCCGGGAACGGCCGACCGGGTTGTTGCACTTGGCGCAGTACCGCTTCGCCTCCGGCACCTGGGGATCGGCCATCAGGGTGCTGGCCGGGTCGACCTTGGCAATCGGGGCGATCTCCACCAGGCCGCTGCCGAAGCGGCGGCTCGAGCCGGTGCGGCCGCTGCCACGGCGGCTCCCACCGGTACGGGTGGACAGGGCACCGGTGCTCCGCGACGAGCTCTGGGTTCCGGTGCGGGTGGATCCCGGGGTCGCCTCCCGCGGCTTCGGCACCGTGGTGTTGCCGGCCGGGGCACCGTTGACCGGCGCGAGCCCGCAGGTGTCGCAGTAGCCGTCCTCGATGGCGCCGTCGCACCCGTCACGCCGGCATCCGCCGCCTGCGGCACCGGCCCCGCCGGTGACCGGCGGGGCGGCCGTCCTGGCGGCCGGCGCGAGCCCGCAGGTGTCGCAGTATCCGTCTTCGATGGTCCCGGGACAGTTCCGCTGGCATTTCATGACCGGGCATCCCTCGCGATCGTGGCGGTGAGCATTTCCTGGTAGGCGTTGACGGCCGCCCGAGCCTGCTCCAGCTCGCACGGCGCGGTGTGCAGAAGGGCGCGGGCCCGCTCGGCGAGCGGGGTCAGCCGGGGATGTTCGCTGAGCCCGTGTCGCAACGCCTTGGCCTGGTAGGCGCTGAGCCGGCCACGCAGCTCGTCACGGTCGGCGAGCAGCTTGTCGTTGTGGGTCCGGACGAGCGCCAGCGCCTCCAGCCGCTCCCGGGCGTCCCGGGCCCAGCGGGCCAGCCGAGGGCTGATCAGCGCCCACTGCCCGGCGGCCGCCAGGGCCTCGACGGCCGCCAGGTCGGGGCGCAGGTTCACGGCCCGCACCGTGGCGATCTGCGCTCCCGGGAAACGGCCGTCGACCCGGGCGCGCGCCTCCAGGGCGGACCGCTCGGCCTGATCCAGCTCGTCGGCGCGGGCACGGGCCTCGGAGAGCCGCCGGGTGAGCGAGTCACGCAGCTCGGTGGCGGAGGTCCGCTCCGCGTCCGCCCGCCGGATCAGCTCCCGCACCCGGTCGAGGATCGCCGGATCGGCGCCGAGCGGGTCGCCGGCCAGGACGCCGGTCAGGTCGCCCAGCAGCCGGTCGGCCTGGTCCAGCAGGGTGGTCGGGGCGCCCGCCTCGCGGGACAGCCGGCGGCCCTGCTCGAGCGCGGCGGCGACCTCCGCGGCGGCCGGCAGCAGCCGCTGCCACGCGTCGGCCGCCCGGGTGGCCACGTCGACCGCCGTGGTGAACGACCGGTCCATCGCGGCCAGCAGCTCGGCCGGCGAGCAGGTGGTGGTGATCTGGCCGGCGCCGAGC
Source organism: Actinoplanes regularis (assembly GCF_900188005.1). GTDB lineage: Bacteria > Actinomycetota > Actinomycetes > Mycobacteriales > Micromonosporaceae > Actinoplanes > Actinoplanes regularis. The sequence goes on from NZ_FZNR01000004.1 coordinate 109,080, forward strand.
AGGCCGCGCTGGGCGAGCGGCACGACGCTGGTGGAGAGCAAAATCGACGGGCCGAGCACCTCGTGCACGTATTTCGCCCGGTCACTGTCGCTGAGCCGCCGCTGTCCGCGCAGCGACTGGGCGCGCGCGATCGACTCGGAGAGCATCCGGTAGCCGTCCCAGAGGGTGGCCATCGCGACGCTCGCGTCCGCCCACTCCGTCGCGGTGTGGCCGGTCAGGGTCTTGCCGTCCAGGTCCCGGCGGGCCGGGAGCTGGTCGAGCTCGACGAGGTTGCGGGACATGGCCTCGACCGCCGTCTCGAGCCGGGCCAGCTCGGCGTCGGCGGGGGCTACCGAGGGCGCCGTCATCGGTACTGAGCACCCGGTGGCTGCGGGACCGGGCCGAACCTGCCCAGCCACTTCTCGTACGTCCTCGCCCAGGTGCCGTCCTGCCGCGCCTTCTCCAGCACCGCGTTGACGAAGCGGGTGAACTCGGGATGCCCCTTGCTGATCGCCATCCCGTACGGCTCCTCGGTGTACCGCTCGCCGATCACCTTCGCGTACGGGTCCTGGGCCGCCATGCCGGCCAGGATGGTGTCGTCGGTGGAGATGGCGTCCACCTCGTTCTGCTGGAACGCGACCAGGCAGTCGCCGAAACTGGCCTTCGCGACCGCGATCGGTTTGCTCTTCACGGTGCCGATGTTGTCGTACGACGTCGAACCGGCCGCCGCGCAGATCTTCTTGCCGCCCAGGTCCTCGATCCCCTTGGCCGTCGAATCCCGGTTGACCAGTACTTTTTGCCCGGCTTCGTAGTAGATCGAAGAGAAATCGACGTCTTTCCACCGGGCGCAGTTCGCGGTCATCGTGTCAGCGACCACGTCCACCTCACCCTTGAGCACCGAATTGACCCGCTCGTTGTACCCGATGACCTTGATCTGCAGTCGATCCGGGTCCCCGAAGATCGCCTGGGCGATCATCCGGCCCATGTCCACGTCGAAGCCCTCGACCTTGCCGGTGAGCGGGTTGCGCGAGCTGAACAGCAGGGTGTCCTGGCTGGTGCCGAGGACGAGGCGGCCACGCGCGTGGACCTTCGCCATCCAGGTGCCGCTCGGCATCTTCCCGGGCTGCGGCAGCGCGCCGGCCGGGCGCAGGCTGGCCCGCGGGTTGCAGTTCTCCACGGCCGGTTTCGCCGGTGTGGACGAGCCCGGCGTGGCTGATCCCGGCCCGGGCTGTCGCCCGGTGGGAGCGGCGGTGACCTCGTCGTAGCGCGGCGACGAGTCGCCGGCACAGCCTGCGGCGCCGAGGAGCAGGGCCAGAGTGGCGACGATCGGGGCGAGACGGGTACGCATCACCGGTACTCCTCCAGGCGGGCGCGGATGCCGAGCAGGGCGAGCACGCAGGCCGCGATCGCGAGCAGCGGGCCCAGTACGGACAACAGGTCCAGCCCGTCGCCGGCGTCCCCGATCTCGTCGGTGAAAGCGGCTTTACGGTTGTCGATCGCCTGGTCCAGCGTCGTCGTCAGGTCGCCGAAGGTCGTGGTGGCCTGCTCGCCGATGGCCAGTGCGACCGCGCCGTCGTAGTCGCCGCTCTTGTCCAGTTTGCGCACTTGGCCGTGAATGGTGAGGTATGCCTCGTGCCGGTCCTTCAGGGTGGTGGTGAACCGCTCCGCGTAGGCCAGCCGGGGATCGTCGAAGTAGATCGCGCCGCTGGCCCGCTCGAAGTCCTCCTCCTTGTCGGCGGAGCCGTGCGCGGCCAGCGTGAGCGCCTCGTCGGCCCGCTCGGTCAGCACCAGAATCCGCAGCTGGGCCAGCGCCGTGACCGGGGCGGACCCCTTCTGGGCGGCGCTGTCCAGGTGGGTCCGCTGGTTCGCGAAGAGCACCCCGACGGCCAGGATCAGGACCGCGAACAGGCCGGTGGCGGCGACCAGCGGGACGTTGAACGTGCGGTGCGTGGTACGGCTCAGGTAGATCTGGCTCCAGAACAGGGCGACGCCGAGCGCCACGCTGAGCACCAGCAGCAGGATCAGCCACCACGAACTGCGGGCCGCGTCGTAACCCGCGCTGATCTCGTCGGTGGCGAGCCGGAACAGCGCCTGCGCCTTCGGCTGCAGGGTTTCGCGGTTCAACTGGGAGGCGGCGGCGAGGTAGGACGCGCCGAGCGGCAGGACCTGGCGGTTGTTCGCACGAGCGGTGGCGACCAGGGCGGAATACCGCGCGATGCCGGTGGAGAGCGCCGCGACCGCCCGGGCGGCGTCACTGTCGTCCGGGACCAGGCGGGCGGCGTTGGTCAGCGCGGTCCCGGCGCGGGCCAGGTCGTCGTCGTAGCGCTGGGTCAGCGCGGCCGGCTCCAGACCGCCGGCCAGGAACGCCTGGGCGGCCGTGGTGTCCGCGTCGGCCAGCGCCGAATAGACCGTCTCGGCCTCGACCATCAGCGGCTGGGCGCGGTTGCCGAGATCGGCGGTGCCGGCGCTGGCCGAGTGCGCCGTCAGGCCGGCGACCAGGCCGGTGAGCAGGCCGAGGGTGAGCAGAGTGGTGAGGATCAGCTGAAGTCGGCCGGGTGAGTGGTGACGGAGCCCCGCGACCCGGTCCACGAGACCGTAGGACGGCGGTGAATAGGCCGCGGTCGCCGGGGGCCGCTGCGCCAGGGCTGTGGTCACGCTTGCCTCCTGTACGGCCGGGGTACCTGCCCGTCCACTGTGCGTCACCGGTGCAAGGGATCACGGGAGGTCTTCGGTGGCTGCGAGTCTATGGAGCACCGGCGCCCGGCGGGATACCCGCCGGGCGCTGGTTGGGCTTTCGTTAGCTCTTCTTGTCCGCTTCTTGTCCGATCAGCTCAGCTCACGCTTGAGCAGCTTGCCGGTGGCGGTCATCGGCAGCGACTCGACGACCTTCACGATCCGTGGGTACTTGTAGGCGGCCATCTGCTCCTTGCCCCAGGCGACCAGATCCACCTCGGTGGCCGTGGCGCCGGGCTTCAGGATCACGAAGGCCTTGACCTCCTCGCCGTGCTGCGGGTGCGGCACGCCGATCACCGCGGCCAGGGAGACCGCCTCGTGGGTGAGCAGGAGCTCCTCGATCTCCCGGGGATACACGTTGAAGCCGCCCCGGATGATCATGTCCTTGGCGCGGTCGACGATGTAGTAGAAGCCGTCCTTGTCCCGGCGGGCCAGGTCACCGGTGCGGAACCAGCCGTCCCGGATCACCTCGGCAGTCGCCTCGGGGCGGTTGTAGTAGCCGTTCATGATGTTGTGGCCGCGGATCGCGATCTCGCCGATCTCGTCGACGCCGCCGACCGTGTTCCACTCCGGGTCGATCAGCTTCACCTCGACACCCCAGATCGGGATGCCGATCGAGCCGGGGCGCGGCTCGCTCGCCGGATTGCTGAACGTGGCGACCGGGGAGGTCTCGGAGAGGCCGTACCCCTCGAGGATGGTCACCCCGAAGCGTTCCCGGACCGCCTTGATGATCTCGACCGGCAGGCTGGAGCCGCCGGAGACGGCGACCCGCATGTTGGCGGCGATCCGCTCCACGTCGACGCCCTCGTTCTCGCTGAGCGCGTTCAACAGACCCCAGTACATGGTCGGTACGCCCGCGAAGAAGGTCACCTCCTCGCTCTGCAGCAGCTGCACGGCGGCGTTCGCCTCGAAGCGCGGCAGCAGCACCAGAGTGGCCGCGACCGAGAAGCCGGCGTTCATGTTGACCGTCGAGCCGAACGAGTGGAACAGCGGCAGCACCAGCAGGTGGGTGTCGGTGGCCGGCTGCGAGTTGAAGAGCCGGTTGCAGGTCAGCGCGTTGAGCAGCAGGTTCGAGTGGGACAGCTCGGCGCCCTTGGCCTGGCCGGTCGTGCCACTGGTGTAGAGGATCACCGCGGCGTCGGTCTCGGCCCGCAGCACCGTCTCGAAGACCGGCCCGTGCCCGGCCAGAGCCTGCCCGAGCGTCTCGGCGCCCTCGACCGGCGAGGCGGCCGCCGGGTCCGCCGTGATCAGGAAGAAGTGCTCGCACCCGTCGGCACCGCCGAAGCCGGCGTAACCCTCGGTGCCCATCGGCAGCTCGGGCGTGCCCTGGAAGCAGAGGTACGCCTTCGCCTGCGAGTCGTTCAGGTGGTACGCGATCTCGCGGCCCTTGAGCAGCACGTTCAGCGGGACCACGACCGCGCCGGCCTTGAGGATGCCGTAATAGACGATCGGGAAGTACGGCAGGTTCGGGCAGGAGAGGGCGACCTTGTCGCCCGGCTGGATGCCCCGCGCCACCAGCATGTTCGCCACCTGGTTCGCAGCGGCCTCCACCTGGGAGTACGTCAGGCGTTGCGGGCCGAGCACCACGGCGGCGCGGTCCGGGTAGCGGCGGGCGCTGTCCTCCAGCAGGATGGAGAGGTTGAGCATCCGGTGATTCCCTTTCAACTGGCCTTGTGATGGCGGTCTCATCCCAACACGGGCGCCAGCCGCGGCGGAACCACCGTTTCGGCTTTGATTCCTCGCTCGGATTCATCAGGTCGGCCCGTTTCAGGCCGATGGCGTCGACGTGGGAATACCGGTGATGGATGCGGTGCACGTCGGTCGTCAGCCGATCTTTGACGCTCAGGGCGCTGTATTCGCGTACGAGTTGCTCTTCCGCGGTCAGATGGACGCCATTGAGTCCGGCCGGCAGGACACCTATGCGTCCAGCACTGTCATGATCAACGCGTTCACCGAGTTCGGTATCGCCGAGGTGGCTGGCAGTAGGCCGTGCTTCATCAACCTCACCCGAGAGTTCCTGACCGGACGGCTGCCCCTGCCGTTCGGCCCGGAGCAGGTGGTGCTCGAGGTCCTGGAGACGGTCGCGGTGGACGACGACGTGATCGAGGGGATCACGTCGCTGGCCGAGGCCGGCTACCGGATCGCCCTGGACGACTTCGTCTGGGGCTCCGGCCACGAGCAGCTGCTCGGGCTCGCCTCCTACGTCAAGCTCGACCTGCTCGACGGCGACCTGACCCGGCTCGACGAGATCGTCGCCGCCTGCCGCCGGCACCCGGGCCTCCAACTGGTCGCGGAGCGCCTGGAGACCGATGAGCACGTCGCCCTGGCCGACCGTTACGGAATGGAGCTGCGCCAGGGGTACGCCCTGAGCCGCCCCCAGGTGCTCAGCACGCCCAGCCTCTCCCCGTCCCGCATGCGCCGCCTGGAGCTCGTCGCCGCCCTGATGTCCCCGGACGCGCCGCTGGAGAAGATCACCTCGATCATCGTCAGCGACCCGGCCCTGGCGCTGCGCGTGCTCCGGGTGAGCAACTCGGCCGCGGCCGGCGTGACCAGCAAGATCTCCTCGGTCCGCCAGGCCGTGATGCTGGTCGGCCTGACCCGGATCCGCCGCTGGGCCACCCTGATGGTGGTCGACGACGTCGCCGAGGCGCCCGAGGAGCAGCTGCTCACCGCGCTGACCCTGGCCCGCCTCTGCGAGAACCTGGCACCGCGCTTCGGCGCCGACCCGGGTGCCGCCTTCATCTCCGGCCTGGTCACCGGCATGGCCCGGCTGACGGGCTGCACCGCGGCCGCGATGGCCGAGCAGCTCCCGCTCACCGCGGACGTCTCGGACGCACTCACGAGCGGCACCGGCCGCCTCGGCGCGGTGCTGAACGCGGTCCGCGCCTACGAGGCCGGCGAGAGCGGCCACGAGGACCTGGCCGTCCCGGCCCTGGACGCGATGCGCTGGTCCACCCGCACGCTCACCGACGCCCACGGCTTCACCCCTCGCTGACCCCCGTCCAGCCAGCGGGAGGCCGGCCGTGCTCGCCACGACCGGGCCTGCTCGTCTCATGCGCTCACCAGCCTCATCCGTTCGGTGGTCGTATGCGCCCACCGATCTCGGGCGCCCACCGATCTCGGGCGCCCACCGATCTCGGGCGCCCACCGATCTCGGGCGCCCACCGATCTCATGCGCCCACGGATCTCGGGCGCCTATTGGTCCCATGCGCCCACCGATCTCGGGCGCCCACCGGTTGCATGCGCCCACCGGTCTCATCTGCTCACCGGGTGAACCCGATTCACCTGGGCAAACCCGTTTCCAGGACTGGCCTTGCCATTCGGCCTGCTTCGCCGGCGGGCGTCCTGCCTGGAGGGTTCCGTTCCAGGACTGGCCTTGCCATACGGCCTGCTTCGCCCGGTGGGCTTCCTGCCTGAACGGTCCCGTTCCCGGACGGGCCTTTCCGAGCGGCCTGCTTCGCCCGGCGGGCCTTTGCCCGGGCGGTCCCGTTCCCGGACGGGCTTTTCCGGGCGGCCCGCTCCGCCCGGCGGGCCTCTTGCAGGGGCGATCCCCGTTCCCGGACTGGCGCCTTGCCGTGCTGCCCGCTTCGCCGGGCGGGTCGTCCTGTTTCCTGGACGGGCTGTCCATCCGGGTGTCCTGTTCTCCCTCCGGCGGGCTCCTTGCCTGGGTCCTGTTTCACTGGGCGGGTCCCTTGTCTGGGCGATCCGGTTTCATCGGGCCGGTTCATTTCACCGGGCGAGTTCGGTCCGGCGCAGGACCGGCACCGCTGTGGCTGCCACCGCCAGAACCGCGCACAGGATCGCCACGCCGATCCCCGCAGCCCACGGGATGATCAACGCCACCTCCCGGCCCATCTCGTCCTCGACTGCCGCGCGTACCCCGGTCAGCGAGAAGACGCCCACAGCCCCACCCAGAAGCGCCCCGACGACCGCCGCGAGCAGCGCCTCGGCGGTGGTGACGCGTAGCACCTGGCCGAGCCCAGCGCCCGCCAGCCGCAGCGCACGGAACTCCGGCCCACGTGCCGCGGTGGCCATCAGCAACGTGCTCGCCACCGCGATAGCGGTGTACCCGGCGGTCAGCCCGATCAGCACCCACAGGAACAGATCGACCAGGTCACCCTCCTCATCGACCTGCTCCCGGGCATAGTCACGAGCGGACAGCACCCGCCCTCCGGCGGCCGGCTGCGGATCGCCCTTCAACACGACCAGGGCGGTGAGCGCATCGGGGTCGTGCCGGCGTACCAGGTCGCGGGGGAGGACCACCGGCGCGGCGGCGTTCACGTCGATCTTCTCTACCGGCAGCGAGGCGACCGTGCCGTCGGCCCACCGCAGGTTGATCGCCGAACCGATCGAGGCGCCCAGCTCCTTGGCTGCTTCCGGGCTGAGCGTGACGGGTGCGCCGGCGACGCCGGTGGCATCCTCGCCGGTGACCGCCGAACCGTGCGTCACCAGCACCCGGGTGTCGAGCCGCGAGGTGCCGGTCTGGGCGCTCACCGCCGTCTCACCCAGGCCGGGCGTACCGTCCGGAGCGAGCACAGTGGCCGCTGGAATGTCGGCGGCCTCGTCGATTCCCGCCGCCTCGTCGATCGTCGCGACCATGCCGGTGAGCAGCACCGTCATGCCCACGGTGACCAGCACCGGCGCCGCGGTCGAAGCGACCCGGCGGACCCCGGTCAGGGTCCCCTCGCGCACCAGCATCCCGGTCGCCGAGCCGCGCCACGGACCGGTCGCCAGCCGCACCAGCGGGCCGATCACAACCGGGGCGAGCAGCGCGGCCGTGGTGAGCAGGAGCATCGCGGCGCCCATCCCGGCAGTCGTCTTGCTCTCCGTGGCCATCGTCGGCATCGCGGCCAGCAACCCCGCTCCCGCGGCCAGACTGAGCAGTCCGAACACCCAGCGGGACGGCGTCATCGAACGGGTCTCGGCGGCTGCCTCACGCAGTGCGGCAAGGGGCGGAACCTTGCTGGCCCGCCGCGCCGCCACTGCCACCCCGGCCAGGGCGACCACCAGTCCGAGCAGGACCGCCCCGCCGACCGCGGCCGGCTGCCAGGTCGCCTCGTAGCCGGGCGGCTCCAGGCCGAAGGAGACCATCGGGCCGGCCACGAGCGGGGCGAGCACGGCGCCCAGTGGGGCGCCGACCAGACCGGCCAGCAGGGCGATCAGCGCGGTTTCGGCGTACATCAAGCGGCGGACCTGCGCCGGGGTCGCACCCGCCGCGCGCAGCAGGCCCAGTTCGCGTCGCCGCTGCGAAGCGGTCAGTGCGCACGTCGAGGCGACCACGAAGACCGTGGCGAAGGCGCCCAGAACGACCATCGCGATCAGCAACTGTGCGCCGATCCAGCGGATCCGGGTCACCTTGGCCGGCTCCAGGGCGGCGCGATCCGGGCCGGTGAGGACCGTCCCGGACGTACCGATCAGAGCCCGGGCGCTGTCCGCGATCCGCTCCGGGTCACCGGTCACCGTCAGGCCGATCACCCGCACGCCGGAAGATCGTGCGAGCGCATCACTGTCCGTCACGTAGTAGCCGCCGCCGTCGGTGGTGCCGGTGACGGTCCAGGTCTCCGGGCCGACGGCGGTCAGCACCTCGATGCTGCCGCCCGCCCCGGTGCCTTTGCGGAGCGACGTACCGATGACCACCTCGCCCCTCTTTTCCGGCGCACGGCCTGCGGTCAGCCGGTAGCCGCCGAGCGCGGCCGACGACCAGGAATGCCCGTCCAGCTGCGCGGTCCCCATGTCCTCGGTGCCCAGTTCCTGCACGTAGAAGACTGGGTCGGGGATGACGTTCGTGATACGTGGCTCCGGTCGCAGCTTTGTGGCCAGATCTGTCAGCTCGGATGTGGTCCACGAGCGGATCTCGGACTCGCTGAAGTCGTTCGTGCCGACCGACGGCGCCTGCACCATCACCGGTGACGCGTCATAGCGCTCCGGTGGCTGTGGTCGCGACGAGAGGTAGAGCGTCACCGAACAGGCCACCACGGCCACTCCCAGCGCGATCGCCACGAAGGTGCCGGCGAAGCTCGCGAACCTGTGTCGGACGATCGCCCACGCCATCATCGGGCCGACTCCTCGAGCCGGGCGGTGTGCACCGCGATCTTCTCGGAGCCGACCGGTCCGGTCAGGTCGTCCACCACCCGGCCGTCGGCGAGGAACAGCACCCGGTCGGCGTGCGCGGCGGCCACCGGATCGTGGGTGACCATCACGATGGTCTGGCCGTGCCGGTCCACCGCGGTGCGCAGCAGGCGCAGCACCTCGGCCCCGGAACGCGCGTCCAGCGCACCGGTCGGCTCGTCCGCGAAGATCACCGCAGGCCGGGTGATCAGCGCGCGAGCGATCGCCACCCGCTGCTGCTGGCCGCCGGACAGCTCTGCGGGCCGGTGCCCGGCACGCTCGGCGAGGCCCACCTCGGTCAGCCTTGCGGTCACCTCGCTGGGCTGCGGCCGGCGGCCGGCCAGCCGTAGCGGCAACACCACGTTCTGCGCCGCGGTCAGAGCCGGAATCAGATTGAACGTCTGGAAGACGAAGCCCACCCGACTGCGGCGTAGCCGGGTGAGGGCCCGCTCGCTCAGATCCGTGATCGGTACGCCGTCGATCCGCACCTCGCCGCCGGTCACCCGGTCCAGACCCGCGGAGCACTGCAGAAGCGTGGATTTCCCGGAGCCGGACGGGCCCATCACCGCGGTGAAGGTGCCCGGAGCGAACCGCGCGTCCACCGCGTCGAGCGCGGTGACGGCATTCTCGGCGTGGCCATACCGTTTGGTGACCGCGCGGAGTTCCACGGCGGCTGTCTCTGGTGGCGTCGTCGTCATGCCGATCAGACAACCGGTTCGCGGGGCCTGGCACAGTCATCCGGGGTGGAGTCTCGAAGGTAACGCCAGCACTACCGACCCAGCCGGAACACGGCGGTACCGTGCCCCCATGCCGGTCCGCAACGCGCTCGAAGCGCTTACTCTCCGGCCGACCGAGTTCCTGCGCTCGGCCTGGCCGTGGCGCTCGCTGGTCTATCTGAGCGGGGGTGCCCTGCTCGGGTTCGCCACGATGCTCGGGGTGATCGCTCTGGTGCTGGTCGGCGCGCTGCTGTCGATCGTGGTGATCGGGCTGGGCGCCTATGTGGCGATGGTCCTGTCGGGTGTCGTGGTGGCCCGCCTGGAGCGACGCCGGATGCGTCTGGTCGACACGGACGAGCTGCCCGATCCGCACCGGCCGGTGCCCCAGCCCGGCGTGCGTGCCTGGCTGACGACCCGGCTCCGCGAGCAGGCCACCTGGCGCGAGCTGGGTTACACGATGCTCTCCGCGGGCCTGTTGTGCTGGATGGATTCACTGGTCGTCGGCGGTGTGGTCTTCGAGGTGCTCTGCACCTTCGGCGCGCCTTTCTACATGCTCGACGAGCAGCTCGGTTACCGCATGGTCCTGGCCGCGGCCGGGGTGCCGCTGACGCTGGTGCTGGCCTGGCCGGTGACGGCCTGGGCCGGGGCACGTGCCGCGATGGCCCGGGCGATCCTGGCGCCGCGTGCGCATGACGCCGATGAGCGACTGATCGAGGTGACCAGGTCCCGGGCCCGCCTGGTCGACGCGTTCGAGCTGGAGCGCCGCCGGATCGAGCGAGACCTTCACGACGGCGCACAGCAACGGATGGTTGCGATGAGCATCCAGCTCGGCATGGCCCGGCTGGATCTGCCGGCCGGCAGCCCAGCCGAGAAATACCTGGCCGAGGCGCAGGATCTGGCGAAGCAGGCGCTGACCGAGATCCGGGAGTTGATCCGAGGTGTGCACCCGAAGGTGCTGACCGACCGTGGCCTGGCCGCGGCGGCCGGTGAGGTGGCGTCGACCATGCCGCTGCCTGTCGACCTGGAGCTTTCCCTGCCCGGCCGGCTCCCGGCTCCCGTGGAGATCACCGCCTACTTCGTGATCGTCGAGGCGCTCGCCAACGTGACGAAGCACAGCGGCGCCACCCGCGCCAGCATCTCCGGCAGCGTCGACCAGAGCCGTCTGGTCGTCGAGATCCGCGATGACGGCCGCGGCGGCGCCGACCCGGCGGCAGGCTCCGGCCTGCTCGGCCTGGCCGACCGCGTCTCCGTCGTCGATGGCACGGTCGCCATTGCCAGCCCGCCCGGCGGTCCCACCGTGCTGCGCCTGGAGATCCCGATTTCGCGAGACGAGCCACCACTCCCTGCCGCCTTCCACGCTGATCAATCGTCGGGAGTGTCCGGGTGAGCGGTCGGCCGAATGTTGTGATCCCGGGTCCCGTGAGGCGGTGTTCGGCTTTGCCGGTCCGGGCCAGTCGGGGTGTGGGTGCCGTGGCTGGGTTGGGTGTTGTGATCTCGGGCCTTGTGGGGCGGTGTTTGGCTCTGGTGGTCCCGGCTGGTCGGGGTGTGGGTGCCGTGGCTGGGCTGGGTGTTGTGGCCTCGGGTCTTGTGGGGCGGTGTTTGGCTCTGGTGGTCCGGGCCGGTCGGGATGTGGGGGTGCGGGCGTGAGCGGGCTGCGGGTCGTGATCGCGGAGGATGGCGTGATCGTGCGGGAGGGCGTCGCTGGGATGCTGCAGCGTTTCGGCCATGAGGTGGTGGCCGCGGTGGGGGATGCCGACGAGCTTCGTGCGGCGGTGGCGCGGCACAAGCCGGACGTGGTGGTCACCGACGTGCGCATGCCACCCGGCTTCAGCGATGAGGGACTGCAAGCGGCGATCGCGTTGCGGGCGGCCGACCCGGAGCTGCCGGTGCTGGTGCTGAGCCAGTATGTCGAGCAGACCTATGCGGCCGAGCTGCTCGACTCGGGCCGTTCGTCCGGGGTCGGCTACCTGTTGAAGGACCGGATCGGCCAGGTGACCGAGTTCGTCGACGCGCTGGTCGCGGTGGCTGCCGGGCGGACGGTCGTCGATCCGGAGGTGGTCCGCCAGTTGCTGTCCAGGCGTCGTACCCCGCTGCATCGGCTGACGGCCAGGGAGCTCGAGGTGCTCGGGCTGATGGCCGAGGGCCGGTCGAACGCGGCGATCGCACGTGACCTGGTGGTCACCGAAGCTGCGGTGGCCAAGCACATCAACAGCCTGCTGACCAAGCTCGATCTCCCGCCCGGGGCTGACGACCATCGCCGCGTCCGAGCTGTCCTTGCCTACCTACGCGGTTGACCGCGAACGCCCAGAGTGAAGAAGTACCCGGAAACGAAGGAGCGCACGGAGCGATGGAACAGAGAGAGCGCGTAGATCACGTGGAGTAGAGGAGCACGTGGACGCGTGAAGCGGAGGGAATGGAGAGTGCGTGAAGCGCGTGGACCACGTGGAGCGGCGAAGCACATTGGCGGCGTAGACGCGTGAGGTGGAGGAGTGGGTTGGCGGCGTAGACGCGTGAGGTGGAGGAGTGGGTTGGCCGCGGGAGCGGAGGAGTGGGTCGGCCGCGCGGAGCGGAGGAGTGCGTTGGCCGCGCCGCCGCATGAAGCGGAGAAGCGCTTGGAGCGAAGGAGCGTCCGAAGCGAAGAAGCGCATGGAACGAAGAAGCGCATGGAACGGAGGCATGCCCCGGAGAGGAGGGCCTACCGGTCGGTGAGGGCGTTGACGGTGGCCAGCAGTCCGGCGGTCAAGTCGTAGCGGTCCCGGGGGACTGTGTGCGTGATCCCGGCTGGCTCCTCCGGTGGTGGGAGTGGCGCCGGGTTGTCCTGGTACTCCGCTAGTGCCGCCACCTGCTCGGTGACCTGAGCCGAGAAGTGGAGCCGGCCGTTCTCCCGGGAACCAGCCAGGTGGAGCATCACGTCGATCCCTGCCGGGTGGTTCGTGTCCCAACCGGGGAACACCGTCTTGAATTCGGCGTATCCGTGGGGATCGGTTACCTGCGCGCCGCGCGCGAGTGGACCGGAGGGTTTCGGCAGTCGATGCGAGATTTCCAGGACCGCGCCCGGCAGTGGCCGGTCGACTGCGTCCAGGACCCGGACCCGCAGCATCATGGGGACCCCGGCGTCGGCGGGCGCCAGTTCGCGCCGCTCCACGAATCGATTCTCAGGGGCTGGGCCTGCGGGCCGGAGCCGGCAGATCGCCTGTGCCGGTCCCGGAAAATCCAGCGTGATGATGTCGCGCCGACTCGTCGCCGGCGCGGCGCGCCTTTGTTGTCTCATTTACGCCTACCGTCCCCTGACCATTACATCCCATAAATGATCCTTGCAGGGTAGAAAGCGTTATTCACGTGTTTTGCCGGAATCGGGAAGAACTCGGGATAGCGGCCCGAGGCTGCTTTCGACGTAACGCTGACAAGGCCGGCCTGCGATCGGGACCTTTCCGTGAGGCGGCGACGGTCGTTCGGCAATGGCTCATCGCGGGTTTCGCCACCGGCCGCGATCGATCTGGCGCCGGTGGTTACAACCATCGCTCCAGCCGGATTTGGTCGGCTGGGCTCCATTGTGGCTTTGGTGCCGACGAAACCACTACCCGGCCCAGCTGTCGAACGTCGGCTGGGCCGGGTAGCGGTCTCCGGCCTGTCGAAGTCGCTGCCTGGCCCGGTTGTTGACTGTTGGCTGGGTTGGGTGTGTCAGGGCTGTCGAGGTCGCTGGCTGGTGCGGTTGTTGGGTGGGTGTGTCTGGGCTGTCGGGGTCGCTGCCGGGCCCGGTTGTTGAGTGTTGCTGGGTCGGTGGGTGCACCAGAGGCCCAAGGGCCGCCGAGAGGTCGGACCCGCGAAAGTGGAAAGCGCTAAGCCTTTCGCAGGTGGGCGAGGACCAGAGGATCGATCGCCCCCGGCACGAGCCGCATCTCCAGGTTCTCGACGCCGGCCCACGACGCGAGCGCCTTGTCCAGGTCCACGTCCACGTGCCCCAGCTCCGTGAGCCGCCGCGACACCTCTGTCCCGAGTTCTCCGCTCAGGGGCAGCAGCGTCGACGGCTCCGGCCGCTCGAAGTACAGCGTGTGCATGGTGAGCAGCCGCTCCAGCTCGCCGACCGGATCAGGGTGGTCATCGACGCGCAGGTCGACCAGGACGTCGCTGGTTCCGCCGTACCCGAGGCCCTTGGCGACGACCAGCAACGCCGCGCTCTGCCGCCCGCGCCGGTCCCCGCCGGCCTCGTCTCCGGCGCGCAGCGCCGCCACCAGCCGGGACGCCAACCGCGGCTCGGCGGAGGACCCCAGCCACGCGGTCTCCATGTCGGCGACCACGGCCGCCCCGGCCAGCATGTTTCCCTGGATCGCGTACCCGTCCCCGGCTGTCCCGCCGGCCCACGGGTGGCAGTCGTCCCCGGTGAAGGTCGCCCCGTCCCCGCCGGCGCCGACCACCCCGACCTGCCGATGGCCCACCGGTCCGTCGTCCCCGGCGATCAGTGCCTTGACCGTGAACTCCGCCGTCACCCCGGACGAGAGCAGCGCCAGCCCTTGCGGCCGGTAGGCGAGGTTCGCGTACGACTGGGTCGCCACCGCTCCGACATCCGCGAGGGCCGCCGGCACCGCCGCTCCGACGCCGAGGAACTTGCTGGCCACCGCCACACCCAGGGCCGCGCCGTCCGCGGACCGGCCCACGATCGAGAAGGTCATGGGCGGCACGCTATCCGGTCGGCCCGCCAGGCCGTCGCTGCTGGTGTGAGGATCGCCGAAATGCCGGCGCAGGGCCTGTTCGTGAATCTCGGGAAGGCGCAATTTGCGAGGGCAATTAACCCTAAAAACCAGACAAAGATGCTTAAAAAGGTACGAATTTCCCGCCTGCATCAGATCGATGAAGTTCTTTTCAATCGGCGGTTCCGGGTGTTGAGTGAGGGAATGACGCCACCGTTCCGGGCGGATCATGTCGGCAGTCTGCTCCGCCCGCCGCACCTCATCGAGGCCCGCACCAGACGCGCCACCGGCGAGATCAGTGCCGGGGAGCTACGCGCGATCGAGGACGACGCGATCCGGGACGTGGTCCGGATGCAGCACGACGTCGGCCTGCTCTCGGCCACCGACGGCGAGTTCCGCCGTACGGCTTGGCATATGGATTTCATCTATCGGCTCGGTGGCATCCACCCGACCGACGAGAAGATCCAGGTCCATTTCCGGAACGCGGGCGGCGAGCTGGACTTCGAGTCGGCCGCGCTCGCCATCGACGAGCCGGTCCGCCTGACCGAGACAATTTTCGGCGACGATTTCACGTTCCTCGCCGAGACCGTCCGGGCGGGTGTCACCGCCAAGCTGACCATCCCGTCGCCGAGCATGGTCCACTACCGGGGCGGGCGGGCCGCGATCGATCCGGCGATCTATCCGGACGAGGAGCGGTTCTGGGCGGACCTGAGCGCCGCGTACGCCGAACAGGCCCGCCGGGTCCACGCCCTCGGCTGCCGCTACCTGCAACTCGACGACACCAGCCTGGCCTACCTGAACGATCCGGACCAGCGGCGCCTGCTCACCGAGCGCGGCGACGACGCCGAGCACCAGCATCTGCGCTACATCCGGCAGATCAACGCCGCGATCGCCGACCGGCCCGCCGACCTGAGGGTCACCACCCACATGTGCCGGGGTAACTTCCGCTCCTCGTGGGCCGCCGAGGGCGGTTACGACTTCGTGGCCGAGGCCCTCTTCAGCGAGCTCGCGGTGGACGGCTTCTTCCTGGAGTTCGACGATGAACGCTCCGGCGGTTTCGCCCCGTTGCGCTTCGTCCCGGCAGGCAAGACCGTCGTCCTCGGCCTGGTCACCACCAAACGTGGCGAGCTCGAGTCGAAGGACACGCTGAAGCGCCGCATCGACGAGGCCGCCAAGTACGTACCGCTCGACCAGATCAGTCTCTCTCCACAGTGCGGCTTCTCCTCGACGGTCGAGGGCAACGTCCTCACCTACGACGAGCAGGTCGCCAAGCTTCGCCTGATCGTGGAGACCGCCGCCGAGATCTGGGGCTGAGATCGGCGTCCGCCGTGCTGTCGCCATCGACCCCTGCCGGTGGAAAGTCACATGCCGCCAAACATGAAGATCTGTTAGGTTCTCCCCGCAAAATTCGCTGAATGTAAGGAACGCAGTGCGAAACATTTACGGGGTAGTCCTTTCGTCCGCTCTGGCCCTCGCGGCGCTCACCGCCTGTGATCCGGCCTCCGAACCCGCGGCCGCGCCCGCTCCGAAGGTGGGTGCGGGCTCCGCGGCCGTCCCCACCGCGACCTCCGCGGCGGCCCCCGCCATGGACGCCACCACCAAGAAGGCCTGCGGCGAGCTGCTCAACGCCGTCGCTGAGACCGCCAAGAACGCCGCCGACGCCGAGAAGATCGGCCCGCCGGTCGGCTACGTCGCGGTCTCGACCCAGTACATCGCCGGCTCCGCCGCCATGAGCGCCTACTCGATCGGCGCCAACGAGACGGTGGCCGCGGCGGCGGACAAGGTGAACGCGGCCATGGAGGATCTGGACAAGGCCTGGAACGCGAACCCCAAGAAGGCGCCGAGCAAGGCCGACCTGGACGCCGCGGTCAAGGAGCTCAAGGCCGCCTGCGCAGCCGGCTGATCCGGCCCCGGCGGCCCTCGCCCGGGGCCGCCGGGCCCGCTTCGGTGTCTCGCCGGAGTTGGCGCTGTAACCGAAGACCGGAGACCCGTTCCGCTTCGGTGTCTCGCTGTAGTCGGTGTCACCGCCCGAAAACCGGGGGAGGTGGGAGACCCACTCCGGCGGGGAGGGCAGAATCGGGGCATGCGACGGGCACGGGTGGATCACGGTGTGGTCAGCGGAACGTTCAGCCTCGACGGGCAGACCTTCGACGTCGACAACAACATCTGGGTGGTCGGCGACGACTCCGAGTGCGTGGTGATCGACGCACCGCACGACGTGGACGCGATCCTGGCGGTCGTCGGCGATCGCCGGGTCACCGCGATCGTCTGCACCCACGCACACGACGACCACGTCCGGGTCGCGCCGGCGCTGCGGGAGCGGACCGGGGCGCCGATCCTGCTGCACCCGGCCGAGTCGCCGCTCTGGGAACTCACCCACGGCACGGGCATCACCTGGGACAAGGACCTCTCCGGCGGCGACCGGATCGAGGTGGCCGGCACCATCCTGACCGTCCTGCACACCCCGGGTCACGCCCCCGGCGCGGTCTGCCTCCACGCCCCCGACCTCGGCTGTGTCTTCACCGGGGACACCCTGTTCCAAGGCGGCCCCGGTGCGACCGGCCGCTCCTACTCCGACGCCGACCTGATCGTCGCGTCGATCCGCGCCGAGCTGTTCGCGCTCCCCGGCGAGACGATCGTCCACACCGGCCACGGCGACGACACCACGATCGAGGCGGAGCGCGGCGCCCTCGGCGCCTGAGTCAGCCGAGGTCGACCACGCCCGGGTTCGCCACCAGGAACGGCTTCACCCTGTCCTGCACGACGGCCGCGAAGAACGGGCTGACCGTCGCGGGTAGCTGTTCCCCCCGGTACAGGCCGTTCTCGAAGAGCGCGTGCCCGGGCAGGCCGACCGAGATCATCTCCCTGATCCGCAGGATCCTCAGCATTTGCGCCCAGCCGGCCAGGTCACGGCCGTTGCCGATGAACGTCAGTGACCTACCGACCTCCATCGTCACCTGGACCAGCCGGCCCGGTTCGGTGAGGATCTTCCGCTTCATCTTCTTCGCCAGCGCCTGGACGAACTGCCGCTGGTGCCGCTGGCGGTCGTAGTCGGAGCGCGGCAGCCCATACCGCTGCCGGGTGTAGTCGAGCGCTTCCCACCCGCGGAAGTGCACCGGCCCGGTGCTCTTCGGATAGCTCTTCTGCGCCCCGACGTACGGCCGGTGGCAGTTGTCGTGCCCGGGGCACTGCGGCAGCCGGTCCCGGGGCTCGCCGTCCGGTTTGCGGTGCTCGGAGACCACGTTCTGGTCGACGACCACGCTGATGCCGTCCATCGCGTCGACCAGTTTCCGGAATCCGCCGAAGTTGAGCACCGCCCCGGCGTCGAAGCTCCTGATCCCGGTCACGTTGCCGACCGTCTGAGCGAGCAGTTCGAACCCCTGGGCGACGCTGTACGAACGCTCACCGATCCGGCTTCCCAGCGCCATCGCGGCATTGATCTTCGTCCGCTGCGCGCCGCTGCCGGACTTCGGGAACGCCGGAATCCGTACCACCAGATCTCGGGGGATCGAGAAGAGCACGGTGCCGCTGCGGTCCGCCGGCACGTGCGCCACGATGATCGAGTCCGCCAGCGGGGCGGTGTGGGTGTCCCGCGGGTCGATCCCGACCAGCAGGATGTTCAGTGGCCTGGGCGCCACCGCCGGGATCCCTGGCAGGGACACGCCGGCCACCGCTGTTCCGGCGACGAGAGCACCCCCGGCGGGAACCGTCACCAGACATCCGAGGGCGACCCCGAACCGCGCCCATCGCGGCATCCGCCGCCTCGCCGACCTGGCCACCGCAACCACCATCTCCCATTTCGACCGATATGTGGATAGTTGCACGATTCTCGGTGGTGCGACGGCTTCTTAGAGAACACTTACGCTTCCCATGGGCCGGGTCTTAATCAGCGACCCGAATCTTGAGACATGACCGCGACAGCCATCCCGCACCGGTGCGCTGACGCCGGTGCGCCCGCCTGACCTCCGGCGCGGGCTGGCAGGGTGGAGGGCATGCGGATCCTGGTGGTGGAGGACGACGCGGCGGTGCGCGACTCGCTCGCCCGAACGCTGCGTTTCGAGGGGTATCAGGTGGCTATCGCCGGTGACGGCCTGCAGGCCCTCGACGCGGTCCGCTCCGGCGAGCCGGACGCGCTGATCCTCGACGTCAGCATGCCCCGGATGGACGGTCTGGAGACCTGCCGGCGGCTGCGCGCCGACGGCGTGCTGCTGCCGGTGCTGATGCTCACCGCCCGCGACAGCGTCGGCGACCGGGTCGCCGGCTTGGACGCCGGCGCCGACGACTACCTGGTCAAGCCGTTCGCCTTGCAGGAACTGCTGGCGCGGATCCGGGCGCTGCTGCGCCGCTCCGCGCTGACCGCGCCGGGCGGCGCGCCCGCGGAGGCCCCGGCCGGGGAGTGGCTGACCTTCGCCGACGTACGACTCGATCCCCGCACCCGCGAGGTCCACCGCGGGACGCGGCAACTGCGCCTGACCCGTACGGAGTTCGACATCCTCGAGGCGTTCCTGCGCCACCCGCGCCGGGTGCTCACCCGGGCGGCGCTGTTCGAGCAGGTCTGGGGCTACGACTTCGGCGAGGGCTCGAACAGCCTGCACGTCTACCTGGGCTACCTGCGCCGCAAACTGGAGGCCGAGGGCGAGCCGCGGTTGCTGCACACCGTGCGCGGCGTCGGTTTCGTCCTGCGTGAGGAGCCGTTGTGAAGCCCGGCCGGTGGTGGGGTGCGCGGTCGCTGCACGCACGGCTCTCCCTGCTGGTCACCGGCGCGGTCGGCGCCGCCGTGGTGCTGGTGGCCGCCGGCGCGTGGATCGCGGTCCGGGAGATCCAGCGGCACCAGGTCGCTCTCGAGCTGAGCAGCGATGCCGCGTCGATCGCGGCCAATCCCGCGCAGTGGCTGGCGACCGAGTCGTCGCGCACCCGCGGCCCCGGCGAGCGTCCACCGTTCGACCGGGGCTGGGGCCCGGGCCGCCGGGAGCGGGAGATCGGCCCGTGCTGGCAGATCCTCGACTCCAGCGGTGCGGCCGCCGGCGGCAGCCGTACCACGCTGCCGGTCACCGACACCGCCAGGGAGATCGCCACCGGCTCCCGGCGGCAGTCCGTGCAGGAGAAGATCGCGCTCGGCCCGGACGACTACGTGATGCTCACCCTCCCGCTGGCCGGCGGCGGAGCGGTCCAGGTCGGCATGGACGAGAACGCCGGCGAGCGGGTGCTTACCGCGTTCGGGGCGCTGCTCGCGCTGGGCTGCGCCGCCGGTATCGCGGGTGCGGCCCTGCTGGGGCGCGCGGTCGCCCGCGCCGGGCTGGCTCCCGTCGATCGGCTCACCTCGGCCGTCGAGGACGTCGCGGTCACCCAGGACCTGGACCATCCGATCGACGTGCACGGGAGCGACGAGATCGCCCGGCTGGGCAGGTCGGTGAACGCGATGCTGGCCGCCATCGAGGCGTCCCGGCGCGCCCAGCGCACCCTGGTCGAGGACGCCGGGCACGAGCTGCGAACCCCGCTCACCAGCATCCGTACCAATGTGGAACTGCTTCTCGAGCTGGAGCGGCGGCCCGAGCTGGCGCACCGGCTGCCGCCGGAGGAGCGCGCCGAACTGCTCGCCGACCTGGACGCCCAGGTGCGCGAGCTCGCCACGCTCACCACCGAACTGGTCGAGCTCGCCCGGGAGGAGGCCACCCGGGGGGCGGTCGAACCGGTCGACCTCGCCGACGTGGTGTCGGCGGCGGTGGCCCGGGTCCGGATCCGGGTGCCGGGGCTCACCTACGACACGGTGCTGGAGCCGGTGACCGTCCCCGGCCGGCCCGGTGAACTGGAGCGAATGGTGGTGAACGTGCTGGACAACGCGGCGAAGTGGAGCCCGCCGGGCGGCACGGTCAAGATCCGGCTGAGCGCCGAGGAGCCGGACTGGACGGTCCTGACGGTGACGGACGGCGGTCCCGGCATCGCCGAGGAGGATCTGCCGTACGTCTTCGACCGCTTCTATCGCGCGACGGCGGCGAGGTCCATGCCCGGCTCGGGTCTGGGCCTGGCGATCGTCGCCCAGACCGCCACCCAGCACGGCGGCACCGCCACCGCGGCCCGGGCCACGGACACCGGCACCGTGATCACCATTCGCCTGCCGGTCTGACCCGGTCCGCCGCGGGTCAGGCCGGCCCGAGGTAGTCCATGGAACGCAGGGCCTCGATGACGCTGGCGATGTGCTCGCGCATCGCCGCCTCGGCAACCTTGGCGTCGTGGTCGCGGATCGCGGCGATGATCCGTTCGTGCTGGGGCAGCGACATCTGCGGGCGGCCGGGCAGCAGCGACAGCATGTACTGGTGGCGGACCAGCTGGCCACGGAGCGTCTCGACGATCCGGTCGGCGGTCTGGTGGCCGGCGATCTCGCGGACCAGGGCGTGCAGGCGGACGTTGAGGTCGCTGTAACGCCGGTACTCGCCGGCCTCGACCGCGCGGCGCATCAGCACCGCGATCTCGTCGAGCTCGGTGGCCTGGTCGGGGGTGACCCGCTCGGCGGCGCGCGCGGCGATCAGGCCCTCCACCACCATGCGGACCTCGGTGATCTCGACCGCCTCGGCCATCGAGACCTTGCGGACCTGGGCGCCGCGGTTGCGCTGTACCTCGACCAGGCCCTCGGCCGCCAGGTCCTGCAGGGCCGCGCGGACGTTGAACCGGCTCGCTTGCAGTCGCTCGCAGAGCTGCGCCTCGACGAGGCGCTCGCCGGGAAGATATTCACCGCGAAGGATGGCATCGCGCAGGGTGTCGCGGGCCTGGGACGCCGTGCTGGGGGCGCTGATCCGTGCCGTGCGCCGATCGGTGTCGTGCTCAGACGCCATCTGTACTCGTCGTCTTCCTGTCGATGCCGGTGCCGACCCCTCATCATGCCTGAGCGGTGCCGATCCGCGCAGCTCCGGGGGATCGATGTCAGAAAGTCTTCCCAGCGCTTACAAGATTGTCAACAATTACCTCCACCGGTAACACTCATCGAAGGTTCCGGCGGAGACGCGCCCGCGCCGGTTCGTCGGAGGGGAGACGACATGCTGGTCCGGTCCGGGATCCCGGTGCTGGTGATGCGCGGTGGGACGGCGAAGGCCGGGTACTTCCTGGCCGGCGACCTGCCCGCCGACCCGGTCGAGCGGGACCGGCTGCTGGGCACGCTGCTCGGCGCGGCCCCGGTCGACGGGATCGGCACGGCGCGGGCGGTCGTGGTGGGGCCGTCCACCGATCCGGACGCGGACGTGGACTGCCGGTTCCCGGGGGAGCCGCCCGACTGGTCACAGCTGCTGGCGGGGGTGGGGCCGTTCGCGGTGGAACGAAAGCTGGTCCGGGCCGGGCCGGGGGTCGTGCCGGTGCGGGTACGGATACCCGCGACCGGGACCGTCGCCACGGTCCACGTGCCGACGCGGGAGGGGCGGCCGGAGTACGCGGGCGACACCGCGATCAGCGGGGTGCCGGGGACCGCCGCGCGCGTCCTGATCGAGTTCGCGCCCGCCGCCGGATCGACCCTGCTGCCGACCGGCCGGGTGGTCGAGGAGGTGGCCGGGTTGCCGGTCACGCTGATCGGCAACGGGGCGCCGGTGGCGCTGGTCGCGGCGGCCGCGCTCGGCGTGACCGGGTACGAGACACCGGCCCGCCTGGAGTACGACGAACGGCTCCGCGCCGGCCTCGAGACGCTGCGACTGCGAGCGGGCGAGCGGCTCGGGCTCGGCGACGTCTCGGCCCGTCCCGAACCGGAGATCTGCCTGATCGCCCCGCCCGGCGCCGGTGGCGGGCTGTGCGTCCGGCTGTTCGCGCCGCGCCGCGTGCACCCGTCGATCAGCATCGGCGCCGCGCTGGCGGTCGCCGCCGCCGCTGCCCTGCCGGGGAGCGCGGCGGCCTGGTCACGACGGCCCGCGGCCGCCGGGGTGCCACGCGACGTGCTGCGCCTGGAACTGCCGGACGGCTACCTCGACGTACGGGCCGAGGTGTCCGGCCGGGCCGGTGCCGCTCGGATCGGCGGTTGCGCCGTCGTCAGCACGGCCCGCCTGCTGCTCGACGGCCACGTCTTCGCCCCGTCGTCCTGATCCCCTGGTGGAACCGATGGTCGCAAGCACGTCACCGACTTTGTTGACATTAATGACAACCGTTCGTAACGTGCCGGATACGCCCGTCGGACGGCACCCCGGCCGGGTCTCGGCTGGATCGGCGCTGTCCCGGGTCACCGGGCGGGAGTGGGGTGCGGGGATGTCAGTCCTTGACCATCTGGTCCTCGGCGGACAGGTGCTCGACCGTGACCCCGGTCTCCGTGAACGTCCGGGTCACGTGCCCGGAGGTGTAGACCCACAGGATCCGCAGCGGGGTGTCGCCGACATTGCGGAACAGGTGCGGGATCGGCGACGGGATGTACGTCGTGTCGTACCGGCTCAGCCGGGTCACCGAACCCGCCACGACCACCTCGGCCGATCCGTCCAGGATCGTCACGTGCTCGTCGCAGTTGTGCGAGTGCATCGGTGCGCCCGTGCCGGCCGGGTAGACGCTGATCCCGCTCGTGATCCGGTTCTCGCCGCCGGCCGACGTGGTGGTGATCAACGGGGTGGTGACGACGGCGCCACCACGGTCCAAGGTGGGCACGAGCGAGGCCTTGATGATCACGGTCATCAGGCGACTGTAGGTCCGCCGAAGCGACGTGAGATGCAGCCTTACCTTGCACTCGACGATGTGTGAGGCCCTGACACCACGTTGTTACGTTCTTGCGAACACCCAGCCCGAGTGTGCGGGATCACACGCAACAAGAGGGGTCAGTCGTCGATGAGACTTCCCGTTATCTCCCCGGATGAGATGTCCCCGCGGCAGCGCGAGGTGGCCGAGCGCATCGCCGGCCGCCGGGGTGCCGTGCGCGGGCCGTTCCGCGTCTGGTTGCGCAGCCCCGAGCTCTGTGACCGGGTGGAGTCGCTCGGCGCGTTCCTCCGTTTCGACTCCAGCCTGCCGCTGCGGCTGCGCGAGCTGTCGCTGCTGATCGCGGCCCGCCACTTCGACGCCCAGTACTCGTGGAACGCGCACTTCGAGAAGGCGGTCGCCGAGGGGATTCCGTACGAGGCGGTCCGCGCGATCGCCGAGCGCCGCGAGCCGTCCTTCGACCGCGACGAGGACGCCGCCTTCCACCGGTTCTGTGTGGAGCTGCTGGAGAGCCACTTCGTCTCCACGGAGACCTTCGAGAACGCCCGGAAGTACTTCGGCGATCAGGGCCTGGTCGACACGGTCGGCTCGCTCGGCAACTTCAGCATGCTGGCGATGTGCCTCAACGCCTTCGAGGTGGACCTGCAGGCCGACCGGGAGCCGCCGTTCCCGGACATCCGCGGCTACGCCCGGGTCGAGGCATGAGCCTCCCGATGATGGAGCGGACAGCCGGGATGCGTGCGGAAGAGGCGGTACTCCGGGTACGGGACGTGACCAAGAGCTTCGGCGGCGCCGCCGCCCTCAAGGGCGTCTCGGCCGACTTCCTCCCCGGCGAGGTGCACGCTCTGATGGGGATGAACGGCGCCGGCAAGTCCACCCTGGTGCAGATCCTCAGCGGGGTCCTGAGCCCGGACTCGGGACACCTCGAGATCGGCGGCCACACTCCGAGGAATCCCCGGCAGGCCCGCAGACTGGGCGTCTCCGTCGTCCCGCAGCGCCGTGAACTGGTGATGACGCTGACCGTCGCGGAGAACATCATGCTCGGCGACCTGCCCACCAGCGGGCCGGTGGTGCGCTGGCGGTCGATCCGGCAGACCGCCCGCGACGCCCTGCACGCCCTCGGCCTGGAGATCGACGTCGACGCGGTCGCCGGTGACCTGACCGTGGCCGAGCAGACCATGGTCGAGGTGGCCCGCGAGGTCCGCCGGGGCGGCCGGGTGCTGATCCTGGACGAGCCGACCGCCTGCCTCGGCCCGGAGGCCGCGACCCAGATCCGTGAACTGGTGACCCGCCTGCGCGACAGCGGCGTGGCCGTCGTCTTCATCTCGCACCACATCTCCGAGGTGCTCGGCCTCGCCGACCGGATCACCGTGCTCCGCGACGGCCGGGTCACCTGGAGCGGCCTGGCCAAGGAGACCGACGAGCGCGGCCTGGTCCGCGACATGGTCGGCCGCGACGTGGTGTCCCGGCGACCGGCACGCACGGCCGAACCGTCGGAGGTCGGCCTGAGCATCCGCCGGCTCTGCCAGGGCCGCTTCATCGAGGACTTCGACATCGAGGTCCGCCGTGGCGAGATCGTCGCGGTGCTCGGCCCGGCCGGTGACGCCCAGTCCCGCCTCTTCGACCTGCTCTCCGGGCGCCGCCGCCCGGAGAGTGGCACGGTCTCGATCGCCGGCCGGGCGATCCGGAGCGGCAGCATCGACCGGTCGCTGGCGGGCGGCCTGCGCTGCGTGACCGGCGACCGCCGGCGACTGGGCCTGATCCCCGGCCTGACCGTCGACGAGAACCTGCTGCTCGCCCAGGACCGCCTGGACCGCCGCAAGCTGCACCGATGGGGCCGGCTGGCCGAGCGGGCCGCCCCGCTGCGGGACGACTACCGGGTCGTCTCGCTGGTCCGCAACCCGCCGGTGGAGCAGCTCTCCGGCGGCAACCAGCAGAAGGTGCTGCTGGCGAAGTGGCTGGGCACCGGGCCGGCCGCGGTCCTGCTCGAGGACCCGACCAACGGGGTCGACGTGGCCGCCATGGCCGAGATCCACACCCTGGTCGACGCGCTCGCCGCCGAGGGTGTCGCCGTCCTTCTCGCATCCTCGTCCGCCGAGGAGGTGATGCGCCTCGCCGACCGGGTCGTGGTGGTCCGTGACGGGCGCCGCGTCGCCGAGCACCGGGTCGACGACATCACCCGCGACGAGCTGATCGCCACCACCCTGGGAGGAGCACTGCGATGACGACCGAGACCGCGGCCCGGACGCTGCCGAGAGTGACTCCGCGATCCTTCCAGCACGCCGGCCTGCTGGTCGTGCTCGTGCTGATCGTGGCCTACGCCGGCGTGGCGACCGACTCGTTCCTCAGCTCCAACAACCTGATCAACGTGCTGCGCCAGGTCAGCGTGGTCGCGGTGATCGCCGCCGGGCTGACCCTGCTGATGACCGCCGGCGGGATGGACTTCTCGATGGGCGGCAACGTCGCGGTGACCACCGCGGTGGCCGCGCAACTGCTCGCGCACGGGCGGCCCGCCTGGCTGACCCTTCTCGTCTCGATCGCCCTGGCCATCGTGATCGGCCTGGTCAACGGGGCGGTGGTGACGTTCACCGGAGTGGCCCCGTTCGTCGCGACGCTGGCCACCGCCACCCTGCTGGACGGCGTGGCGCTGCTGGTGATCGACGGGATGAGCGTCTCGATCGGCGAGCACCTGTCCACCCTCGGCAACGGCCGCACCCTCGGCCTGCCCAATCTGGTCTTCGTGGCGGTGCTGGTGCTGGGGCTGACCGCGCTCGTCATGCGGTACACCACGTTCGGCCGGGACGCGTTCGCGATCGGCGGCAACGAGGACGTGGCGCGGCTGTCCGGCATCAACGTCGTACGCGACAAGCTCCTGCTCTATGGCCTGGCCGGCGCCCTCGCCGGCCTCGCCGGGATCATGCTGCTCTCCCGGCTGGCGGCCAGCAGCCCCGGCACCGGCGGCCTGCAACTGCAGTTGACCGCGGTGGCCGCGGTGGTCATCGGCGGCACCTCGCTGGCCGGCGGCCGCGGCACGGTCGGCGGCACCGTGCTCGGCGTGCTGCTGCTCGGCGTGGTCGCCAACGTCCTGAACCTGCTCCAGATCTCGTCGTACTACCAGCAGATCTCGGTCGGCGCGGTGCTGCTCATCGCGGCGATCGCGAACCTGGTCCGGCGACGCCGGCACTGAACTTCCTCTCCTCTTCCAATAACCCCGCACACCCTCCGGAAGGCGGATATCTCATGAGAAAACAATTTTTGGGTACGTTGTTCGCCGCGTCCCTCTGCGTCGTGTCCGTCGCGGCCTGCGACAGCGGCAGCGCCGCCGACGAGAGCGACGGCGTCACGCTCGGCTTCGTCAACGGCGCCACCACCGAGTTCCACACCTGTCTGGAGAAGGCCGTCAACAGCGAGGCCGCGGCGAACAACACCGAGGTCGTCTCGGCCAACTCGAAGCAGGACCCGGGTACCGAGCTCAGCAACATCGAGGACATGATCTCGCGGAACGTGGACGCGATGATCGTGCAGACGGTCAACGTGGACGCGCTCAAGAACGACATCGCCAAGGCGAAGAGCGCGAACATTCCGATCTTCCTGACCTCGGTGGTCACCGACGACACCAGCGACATCCTCGGCGCCGTGGTGGTCGACCTGAAGGGGGTCGGCAAGCTCGACGCCGAATGGGTCGGCAGGGACGCGGGCACCACGACCGCCGAGGCGGGCATCATCGCCGGTGCCCCCGGCGCCGCCTCCGACCTGCTGGTCAGCGGCTTCTCCGACGCGCTGCCGCCGAACATCACGGTGGTGGCGAACCAGCCGGGCATGTTCAACCGGCAGAAGGCCCAGGACGTCGCGGAGAACCTGATCCAGGCGCACCCGGACCTGAAGTACGCGTTCGTCGCCAACGAGGACATGGCCTTCGGTGCCTACCAGGCGTTCCAGGCGGCCGGCAAGAGCGTCAAGATCGTGACGGTGAACGGCACCGACGACGGCCTGGCCGCGGTGCGGGACGGCCGGTTCGCGGCGACGGTGGCGAACTCCGCGACGGTCACCGGTCAGCTGGCCGTGAAGAACACACTCGCCCTGCTGAAGCCGGGCAGCGGCACCGAGAAGATCGCGCACACCCCCATCTCGCTGATCACCAAGGACAACCTGGACACCGCGCCGCAGTACTGCCTGAAGGGCTGAGGAGCCGGGAACGCGCTGGAGGACCCATGGATCGCATTCTGGTCATGCGCAGCTTCGTCACGGTCGCGAAGGTCGGCAGTTTCAGCGGCGCCGCCAAACAGCTCGGCACCTCGGGCTCGCTGATCTCCCGGCACGTCGCCGACCTGGAGAAGCAGCTCGGCGTCCACCTGGTCAACCGCACCGCGCGGTCGGTCAGCCTGACCGAGCCGGGCGTCCGCTACAGCGAGTTCGCCCAGCGGATCCTGGACGAGATCGACGCCGAGGACGCCCGGATCGCCGAGGCCCACGACCGCCCCGAGGGCCCGCTCTCGATCATCTGTCCCAAGTGGATCGGCGGACTGGACCTGGGCGACGCGATCGCCGAGTTCGCCGTCGCCCACCCCAGGATCGCCGTCCGGTACGAGCTCGGCGGCATGTCCGACCGCACCTACGACTTCCTGGACTCGGGCTTCGACGTCGCGTTCCACACCCGTGACCTGCGGGACTCCAGCGTCCGGCTGAAACGCGTCGCCTCGCTGCCGTTCGCGCTCTGCGCGTCGGACGGGTACATCGAGCGGCACGGACTGCTCACCGACCCGAACGACCTGGCCGACCACGACTGCCTGGTGCATGTCAACGACCCGGTCTGGCGGATCGGGCACGGCCACGCCAGCACGCTGCACAAGATCCGGAACATCGCGTTCCAGTCCAACTCGTACATCGCGCTTCTGAAGGCGGCCGTGCACGGGCGCGGGATCGCCCTGCTGCCCAGCCGATCGGCCTACGACGACCTGGTCGACGGCCGGCTGCGGGTGCTGCTGCCCGGGCTGCCGGTGCCCAGCCGCTCGCTCTACGCCATCTACGGCCCGTCCGCACAGGTGCCCCGCAAGGTCGAGGTCTTCCTGGGCTTCCTCACCAGATGGTTCGCCGAGAATCCGCTCCCGGTATTCGAACAGAATCCGCAATGAACGATTGCGGATCTCACGGGGGTCGACCGGGCGAAATCGCTCCTACGATCGGAAACGACTGACCGGAAAGGCGGGCGAGGAGTGGGAGTACAGCGCATCGAGTCGGTGATTTACACCGTCGGCGATCTGGCCGTGAACATTCGATTCTTCTCCGATTTCGGCCTCACCCTGGAATCGGCCGGCGAGGCGGTGGCGGTGTTCCGCACCAGGATCGGCCAGACCCTGCGGATCGAGACCGGGGACCGGCCCGGCCTGCCGCCACCGGTGGAGAGCGGCCCGACCGTGCGGGAGATCGTCTGGGGTGTCGACACCCCGGCTGAGCTGGCCCGGCTGGTGGCGAGGGCCGGGGTGGACCGCGAGGTCCGCGAGGACGCCGGAGGTGTCTTCCACACCGTCGACGAGACCGGGTTCGGCGTGGGCCTGACGCTCGCGGGGGTTTCCGCGTACGAACCCGCGCCGCCCCGCAGGTCGAACACCATGGGCGCGGTGCACCGGATCAACGAGGCGCTCGCCCCGGCCGGCCGGGTCCACCCGCTACGGATGTGTCACGTGGCGCTGAACATCCCCAAGGCCGGGCAGGAGCGGGCGGTCGCCTTCTACGTCGAGCGCCTCGAGTTCATCCCGACCGACGTGGTCAAGCCGATGGGCACGTTCCTGCGCGTCGAGGGTGACGCCGACCAGCACAACTTCCTGCTCTGCCACCGGCCCGACCGGGCCGGGATCAACCACGTCTCGTACGAGGTGGCCGGCTTCGACGAGGTGATCGAGGGCGGCAACCACATGATCGAGAAGGGCTGGCAGGAGGCGCGCCGGCTCGGCCGGCACACCGTCGGCTCGAACGTCTTCCGGTTCGTGCACGCCCCGTGCGGTGGCCGGGTGGAACTCGCCGCCGACATGGACCGGGTCGACGACTCGTACGGCACCCGCGTGCACGAGACGACGCCACCGCACCACATCTGGACCCTCCGCTCCTCCCGGGAGAGCAACTCATGACCTATCCGGACCTGTCGCTGCTCATCGACGGCGAATGGTGCTCGACCGGAAGCGGCGCACCGGTGCTGAACCCGGCGACCGAGGAGGTCCTCGGCCGGGTGCCGCTGGCCTCCGGAGCCGACCTCGACCGCGCGATCGCGGCCGCCGTGCGGGGCTTCGCCCTCTGGCGGGCCACCCCGGTCGCGCGGCGCACCGCGATCCTGCTGAACGCCGCGGACCTGCTGGCCTCCCGGGCGGACCGGGTCGCCCGGGTGATGACCCTGGAGCAGGGCAAACCGCTGCCGGAGGCCCGCGGCGAGGTGCTGCGGGTGGCCGGCGCGCTGCGCTGGGACGCCGAGGACGCCCGCCGGGCGTACGGCCGGATCATCCCGTCCGCCGACGACACCGTGCTGAGCGTGCGGCGGGAGCCGATCGGCCCGGTCGCCGCGTTCACCCCGTGGAACTTCCCGGCCGGCTCGCCGATGCGCAAGATGGCCGGGGCGATCGCGGCCGGCTGCTCGATCGTCATCAAGGCGTCCGAGGAGACCCCGGGCACCGCGGTCGAGCTGGCCCGCTGCTTCCAGGACGCCGGGCTGCCGCCGGGCGTGCTCAACCTGGTCTTCGGTGACCCGGCGGCGGTGTCCCGGCACCTGATCGCCGACGAGCGGATCCGCCTGGTCGCGTTCACCGGCTCGATCCCGGTCGGCAAGCTGCTCGCCGCGCAGGCCGGCGCCGCGATGAAACCGTCGCTGATGGAGCTCGGCGGCCACGCCCCGGTGATCGTCGCCGCGGACGCCGACCCGGTGCGGGCCGCCGGCCGGGCCGCCGTCGCCAAGTTCGTCAACGCCGGTCAGGTCTGCACCTCGCCCAGCCGCTTCCTGGTCCACGAGAGCGTCCACGACCGGTTCGTCGAAGCGTTCCTCGCCGTTACCGCCCGGATCGTGGTCGGCGACGGCCTCGACGAGGGCGTCACGATGGGACCGCTGGCCAACCCGCGCCGGCTCAAGGCCCTGGAGGAGCTGGTCACCGACGCGGTCAGCCGTGGCGCGAAGATCGAGACCGGTGGGGAGCGCCTTGACCGGCCCGGGTTCTTCTTCCCGCCGACGGTGCTGACCGGGGTCCCGCTGGACGCCCGCGTGATGCGGGACGAGCCGTTCGGCCCGATCGCTCCGATCATCGGATTCGACGACCTCGACGAGGCCCTGCGGATCGCGAACTCCCTGCCGTACGGGCTCGCGGCCTACGGTTTCACCAGGTCGTCGAGGACGGCCGAGCGGCTGGTCCGTGGCTTCGAGGCGGGCATCCTGTCGATCAACCACTGTGGCGGCTCGGTGCACGAGGCCCCCTCCGGCGGCGTCAAGTCCAGCGGCTACGGCCGCGAGGGCGGTCCCGAGGGCCTGGACGCGTACCTGGTCACCAAGCGCGTCTCGCACCTGCTGGTGGACTGACGTGCGGTACAGCCGGATCCAGCTGCGTGGACGCCCGGTCTTCGCCGAGGTCGCCGACGGTCTCGCGCACGTCCTGGACGCGGATCCGATCACCGGGCGGGCCGGCCGGACCGGGGAACGCGTCCCGCTGGCGGGCGTGGACTTCCTCCCGCCGGTGATCCCGGGCGTCTTCTACGCGGTCGGCTTCAACTACCGCGGCCACGTCGAACGTCACCGGGCCGAGGCGCCCGCGCGGCCCGAGGTCGGCTACCGGGCGAACAACGCGCTGACCGGTCACCGGACGCCGATCGTCCGGCCGGCCGGGGTGAGCGGCCGGTTCGAGGCGGAGGGCGAGGTGGTCGCGGTCATCGGCCGTACCCTCAAGCGGGCTTCCTATCAGGAGGCGCAAGCCTCCGTCTTCGGCTGGACCATCGGCAACGACGTCTCCGCCCGCGAGTGGCAGCACGCCGACCGCTCGTTCTGGCGCAGCAAGAACAGCGACACGTTCAAGCCGATGGGCCCCTGGATCGAGACCGGTGTCGACCCGCTGGCGCAGACCACCACGGTCCGCGTGGACGGTGGGATCCGGGCCGGGTTCGCCACCGGCGACATGATCTTCGATCCGTTCGACTTCATCGTCGAGACCACGAAGTACCTCACCATGCACCCCGGCGACGTGCTCTGGATGGGCGCGGACAGCACCGTCCAGCTGGAACCGGGCAATGTCGTGGAGATCGAGATCAGCGGCATAGGCACGCTGTCGAACCCCGTCGTCGCGGAGTAGAGAAAGGCATCCCCCGATGAGCAACGCTCCGAAGTACATCCACCACGTGAACTTCCCGACCACCGACCCGGAACGCACCAAACAGTGGTACGCCAAGGTCTTCGGCCTCAAGGCGATCACCCCGAAGAGCAACACCCGGGTGGTGCTGATGACCCGGGGCAACTTCGATCTGCACTTCACCCCGGTCGAGGAGATGGACCGGATGGCGCCCTACCACTTCGCCATCGAGGTGGAGGACTGGGACGGGTTCCTCGCACACCTGAAGGAGCTCGGGATCCGGCACACCCGGCCGATCGAGCGCCCGGAGAACCAGTCGAAGTTCTGCTACATCCACGACCCCGACCACACCATGATCGAGCTCGTCCACCACGGAAAGCGGCCCGCCTGATGCCCATCACCACCGCCGCGGACGGGGCCGGAATCTACTACGAGCGGCACGGCTCCGGGCCCGCGATCGTGTTCGTGCACGGCTCGGGCGGGCACCACGCCGCCTGGTGGCAGCAGGTGGCCGCGCTGCGTGGCCGGTACACCGTGGTCACCGTGGACCTGCGCGGCTTCGGCCGGTCCGATTCGTCCATGCCGGAGTTCGACGGCCAGGACTTCCCCGGCGACCTGATCGCCGTCCTGGACGCCGAGGATCTGCGGGACGTGCTGCTGGTCGGCCAGTCGATCGGCTCGGTCGCCGCGCTGCGGGCCGCCCTGAGCCGCTCCGACCGGGTCGCCGGCGTCGCGCTCGGCCACTCCCTCGGCGGTATCGACCACCCGGAGCTCTCCGAGCTGGTCGCCGCCGATCGGGCCGAGGCGGTCAAGCTGCCCGTCCTCGACCGGCTGATGAGCGGCGAGTTCCAGCGGGAGGAGCCCGCCAAGACGTTCCTCTTCCAGCAGATGGGCACGTTCAACGTGGCCAGGATGGCCGATCTGCGGAACCTGTCGACCGGCGGGCCGACGATCGACGAGGTCGTCGCGTCCGGCGTGCGGGTCTGGTTCCTGGCGGGGGAGAGCGACGCGGTGCTCAGGGCCGCCACCGTCCGCCGGGCGCACGACCTGGTGAAGGGCTCGCGGCTGGAGATCGTGCCGGGCGCCCCGCACTCGATGTACTGGGAGTCGCCCGACCTCTACAACGCCGCCGTGGCGAGGATCCGGGAGGAGCTCTCATGAGCGAATCGGCAAGCTCAGTTGTCGGCTCATGCCGACGCCGGAGCGCAGCGGAGGTGGCGGCATGAGGTTGACCTTGGTCGAGGCCGAGGAGATCCTGGCCGGCGCCCTGCAGCGGGGCGCGGAGCTGGGCAAGGCGTTGAGCGTCGCGATTGTCGACGCGGGCGGACACCTGATCGCGGTGAAGCGCTCCGACGGCGCCCGGGCGCTCACCCCGGAGATCGCGATCGCCAAGGCGTACAGCTCGGCGATCATGGAGCGGCCCACCAACATGCTCTACGACTGGGCCGACAGCAACCCGGGCTTCTTCGCGCAACTGTCGAACCTGGCCGCCCGCCCGATCGTGGCCACCGAGGGCGGCGTGACGATCAAGCGGGACGGGGAGATTCTCGGCGGGCTCGGCGTCTCCGGCGGCACCCCGGCGGAGGATCAGAAGGTCTGCGAAGAGGTGCTGACCGGGCTGGGATACGAGCTCACCTTCGCGGCGTGGGGGAAGAACCGTGGCTGACACCTTCAAGTTCCGGATCGACCACCACGGGAGCCTGGTCCGGCCGCCCGAGCTGCTCGCCGCCCGCGCGTCGTTCGCGGTGGGACGGCTCGACGCCGCCGGGCTGCGCGCGGTCGAGGACGCCTCGATCGCCGAGGCGGTCCGTAAACAGCGCAGACTCGGCCTCACCGCGGTCACCGACGGCGAGTTCCGGCGGGCCGACCTCCGCGGCGCGGTGTTCGACGCGGTGCGTGGCTTCCGGTACGTCGAGGCGGATCGATGGGCCGCCGAGGGCGAGCTGAAGCCGGAGCGGTCGCTGGTCGCCGACGACGTGGCGGCGCTGACCGAGCTGACCCGGATCCCGGCCAAGGCGACGCTGCCCTCGCCGGCCTGGCTCGCGGCGCGGACGTACGTTCCCGGGGGTGTCTGGGGCAGCGTCCGTGAGCTGGGCCTGGCGCTCGCGGCGATCGTGCGGGACGAGATCGGGGCGGTGGTCGCGGCCGGCGTGCGGTACGTCCAGATCGACAATCCCGGCTACGCCGGCCCGCTCACCGGCGCGGGCGGCGGCATCGACCTGGAGGAGGCGATCGAGATCGATTCGCTCGCGGTCGCTCTCGGGGACAAGCCTTCCGACGTACGGATCGGGCTCTGTCCGCTCTTCCGTGCGACCGGAGCGGACCGCGCCGTCGCCGAGAAGCTGTTCGCGAGCGTGCCCGTCGACCGCTGGAACCTGCCGTTCGACAAGGGCACCGAGGCCGAGGTCACCCTGCTCCGGGCCGTCCCGGCGGAGAAGGACGTCTGTCTCGGCATCGTCGACCCGGCCGTCGCGGAGCTCGAGGAGATCGACCTGATCATGGACCGGATGGATGTGGCCGGCGCCGTGCGTGACCTCGAGGACGTGGCGGTCAGCCCGAGCGCCGGCTTCTCCCCGGTCGCCGGTGGCAACCTGATCGGGGCCGAGGAGCAGTGGCGCAAGCTGATCCACGTCGAGACGATCGCCCGGATGTGCTGGGGCAACGAGCTGTGACGCCGGAGCCGGCCGGTTCGGGCCGGCCCCGGCACGGTTCACAGCACCTCGGCGAAGGTGACCCGCCGGTCGACCAGCCGTGGCCGCACCGTGTTCACGATGCACTCGGCGAAGTGCGCGCTCGCGGCGTGCGCCTCGAAACCGGCCCGGTCCACGTACACCTCGTAGAGCACGAATCCGCCCTCCTCCCCGGTCTCCGCGTGCACCACGTAAGCCAGGTTCCCGGGCTCCTCCCGGGTGTGCTCGCGCATCTTCAGCAGTGAATCCCTGACGAGACCGGCGTCCGATGGGGAACACCGGTAGTGCGCGATGACGGCGTACGCCATGAAAGTCCTCCCGGGCGTGAAAGTCGGTGCCGGGATTTCAACAGAGAAATGGGTGCGCCGGATGCAATCAATGCTTCCTCGGAAACGCATGGTCCGGCCCATTCCACGGTTCCTAACATTCGCGATACGCCAAGTCGGTCCAGAAGGAGTAGCGATGCCCGTTCGCACGATGCAGACCCTGGCGGGCGGACACTGGGTCGGCGCCGAGACTTGGGTCGACGTGTTCGACCCGGCCGATGTGCGGGCGCCCTTCGTCCGGGTCCCGGCGCTCACCGCCGCCCAGGTCACCGACGTCTACCGGGCCGCGCGGGAGGGCTTCGAGACCTGGCGGGCCACCCCCGCGATCGAGCGGTCCAGGATCCTCGCGAAGGCCGCGGTGCTGCTGCGGGCCCGGGCCGCCGAGATCGCCGGGGCCATCTCCAGGGAGAACGGCAAGACCGCCGCAGAGGCCGCCGGCGAGGCGGAGAAGGTCGCCGACTTCTTCGAGTACTACGCGGCGGCCGGCCGCGCGGAGTACGGCTCGCTGATCCACGACGCCCGTCCGGACACCCGGACCGGCTACCAGCGTGAACCGCTCGGCGTGGTCCTCGCGATCACCCCGTGGAACGACCCGATGATCACCCCGGCGCGCAAGCTGGCCCCGGCCCTCTCGGCCGGCAACGCGGTGGTCCTCAAACCGGCCACCGAGACCCCCACCTCGGCGCTGCACCTGGCCCGGGCCCTGCACGACGCGGGCCTGCCGGCCGGCGTGCTCAACGTGGTCACCGGCCGTACCGTGGAGATCTCCGCCGCCCTGCTGGACGATCCACGGATCGCCGCGGTCACCTTCACCGGCGGCAACGAGGCCGGTGAGGCGCTGCGGGTACGGCTGGCCGCGCGGGGCGTCCGCTTCCAATCCGAGCTCGGCGGCAAGAACGCCTCGGTGGTCCTCGCCGACGCGAACCTGGAGAAGGCCGCGACGGCGATCGTCGCCGCGTCGTTCGGCCAGGCCGGCCAGCGTTGCACCGCGACCAGCCGGGTGCTGGCCGACCGCGCGATCCACGACGAGCTCCTGGCCCTGCTCCGGGCGAAGGTCGCCGGCCTGCGGACCGGCCCGCTGGTCAGCCGGGCCCATCGCGGCAGCGTGCTGGCGTACATCGCGGGGGCGGTCGAGCGGGGCGCCCGGGTCGAGACCGGCGGCGCGGCGGTGCCCGGACCCGGCTGCCACGTCGAGCCGACCCTCCTGACCGGCGTCACCCCGGACATGGCCGTGTGGCGGGAGGAGGTCTTCGGCCCGGTCGTGGCGGTCCGCCCGATCGACGGCCTGGACGAGGCGATCGCCGCGGTGAACGACACCCGGTTCGGCCTGGCCGCCGCGGTCTTCACCGACAGCCTTTCCGCCGCACACCGGTTCCTCACCGAGGTGGACTGTGGACAGATCGCCGTCAACACCACGACGAGCGGCTGGGACGTGCATCAGCCGTTCGGCGGCTTCCGTGACTCCGGTTCGGCCTTCAAGGAGCAGGGCGCCGAGGCGTTGCGGTTCTATACCAAGGTCAAGACGTTCGCCGTCCACTTCGGGTGAACGCGTCGACCTATCGAAAGAGGCGGAAATGATGGCTGACGAGACCATCGGGATCGTCGGGGCCGGCATCGTCGGGCTGGCGATCGGCCGGGAGATCACGCTGCGGCGGCCGGGCACCCGGGTCGTAGTGCTGGAGAAGGAGAACGACGTCGCCCTGCACCAGACCGGGCACAACTCCGGGGTGGTGCACGCCGGCATCTACTACACCCCGGGCAGCCTCAAAGCCCAGCTGTGCACCCGGGGGCGGCTGCTGCTCAAGGCGTACTGCCAGGAGCGCTCGATCGCGTACGACGAATGCGGCAAGCTCGTCGTCGCGGTCCGGCCGGACGAGCTGGGGCGCCTGGACGACCTGGAGAAGCGGGCGCGCGAGAACAACGTGCCGGGCCTGCGCCGCGTCGACCCGGCCGGGATCCGCGAGATCGAACCGCACGCCGCCGGCCTCGCCGCGCTGCACTCCCCGGAGACGGCGATCACCGACTTCCCCGGCGTCGCGAAGGCGTTCGCGCGGGACATCGTCGCGGCCGGGGGCGAGGTACGCCTCGGCTGGCCGGTCGACCGGATCACCGAGCGCGGGGGCCGGATCGAGGTCGCCTCGGGGGAGCGCCACCTCGTCGCCGACCGGCTGATCGTCTGCGCCGGCCTGCAGAGCGACCGGGTGGCCGGGCTCGCCGGCGACGCGCCCGAACCGGTCATCATCCCGTTCCGCGGCGAGTACATGCGGGTCCGGCCGGAGAAGGCGGACCTGGTCCGCGGCATGATCTACCCGGTCCCGGACCCGCGGTACCCGTTCCTCGGTGTGCACTTCACCCGCCGGGTCACCGGGGTCGTCGAGGTCGGCCCGAACGCGGTGCTGGCCACCGCGCGGGAGGGCTACCGGCGCTCCGATCTCTCGCTGCGGGACCTGGCCGCCCTGGCCGCCTGGCCGGGCAGTTGGCGGATGGCGGGCCGGCACTGGCGTACCGGCGTCAAGGAGGTCCGCGGCTCGCTCTCCAAGCGTCGTTACATGGCCGAGGCGCGGCAGTACGTCCCGGAGATCGGCGCGACGGACGTGTACCGGTGCGGAGCCGGCGTTCGGGCCCAGGCGCTGGACCGCGACGGCAGCCTCGTCGACGACTTCCGGATCCACCGCGTCGGTGCCGTCACAGCCCTTCGCAACGCGCCCTCACCTGCGGCGACGTCGTCCCTGGCGATCGCCGAGCACATCGTGGACGCGATTTTCGACTGACGTGTTCCTGCAAGAACCGATTGCACGGCGCGCACTCCGCACCGCGGTTTTTCCCACATAGCGTTCAGCACATCTTCTCGGCGAGAAGCCCGGATCGAAAGGAAGCTCCTATGTTCGTCGTCGACTCCCAGGTGCACGTCTGGAAGGAAGAGACCCCGGACCGGCCCTGGGTTCCGGGCGCTCGCGAGCGGATCCGGCTCAACGGTCACCGGGAGGACCCCTTCTCGTACGAGGAGTGCCTCGCGCTGATGGACGAGGCCGGCGTCAACCGGGCCCTGATCCTCCCGCCGTCCTGGGAGGGCGACCGCATCGATTACGCCCTGCAGGCGTGCGAGGCGCACCCGGACCGGTTCGGGGTGATGGCCCGGATCCCGCAGAACAAGCCGGCCGAGGGCGCGGCCATGCTGCGGGACTTCGCGCAGAACCCGTACGTCAAGGGCACCCGGTTGACCTTCCACCGCCCGGTCGACCGCAACTGGATGATCGACGGCACCAACGACTGGTACTGGCCGCTCGCCGAGGAGTTGAGCATCCCGACCATGGTGCACGCCCCGATCTGGAAGGCCGAGCTGGGCGCGATCGCCGCCCGGCACCCCGGTCTGAAGATCATCATCGATCACATGGGCATCATGGCCCGGTGCGTGGACGACGCCATCGGCTACTGGGTCTCGGAGACCGCGGACCTGGCGAAGCACCCGAACATCTACGTCAAGGTGTCGGCCCTGCCCGGCTACTCGACGCATCCGTTCCCGAACCTGAACATCGAGAAGTACGTCCGCGAGATGGTGGACAAGATGGGCCCGGAGCGCTGCTTCTGGGGCACCGACATCACCCGGCTGCTCGGCCATGGGCTGACCTATGTGGAGACCATCGAGCAGTTCACCAAGCACTTCGACCTCACCGCCGAGGAGCTTGAGTGGATCATGGGCCGGGGGATCTGCGAGGTCCTCGGCTGGCCGATCGAGACCGGGAACTGAAAGCCCCGACATGACCTACCAGACCGATGGCGGCGATGCGGTCGTCAGCGCGTTCAACGCGGTCGGGGTGGACTACATCTTCTCCTCACCGGGGTCCGAGTGGGCCCCGGTGTGGGAGTCGCTGGCCCGCCACCACCGGGACGGACTGCCCTGCCCCAGATATCTCGACCTGCTCCACGAAACCGTTGCGGTCGGCATGGCGACCGGATACGCCCTGGTCACCCACCGGACCCAGGCTGTCCTCCTGCACGCCGGGCCGGGCCTGCTGCAGGGCTCCATGGCGGTGCACGGCGCCCTGCTGGCCGGTGTCCCGATGGTGGTGGCCTCCTCGGAGTCGATCACCTACGGCGACGGTCCGGGACCCGACCCGGGCAGCCAGTGGTACCGCAACCTCTCGGTGGTCGGCGGCCCGCACACGATCGCGACCCCGTTCACCAAGTGGTCCAACCAGGCGGCGAGCGTCCACACCCTGACCACCATGATCACCCGTGGTGCGGAGCTGGCCTCCCGAGCGCCGGCCGGCCCGGTGTACCTCAACATCCCCCTGGAAGTGCTGCTCGACGAGTGGACCGGCCCCGCGCCCAAACCGGTCGCGGCCCGCGGCGCCACGATCAGCTCGGCCGACGACATGCATGCCGTCCTCGAACTGCTCGCCGACGCCGAGCGTCCGGTGATCATCACGGAGACGACCGGACGCGAACCGGGCGGCCTGGCGGCGCTCGTCGAGTTCGCCGAGACCCTGCGCATCCCGGTGGTCGAACCGAACTCGGCGGTCTGCGTGAACTTCCCGCGCGACCACGAGCTGCACTGTGGCGGCGAGATCGAGCCGTTCCTGGACACCGCCGACGTGATCGTGCTGCTCAACTGCCGTGCGCCGTTCTACCCACCGAGCCGTGAACCGGCCCGCGCCCGGATCGTCGTGATCGACGAGGTGCCGCAGCGGCCGCACATCGCCTACCAGGTGCTCGGCGCCGACTTCTATCTGGAGGGCGGCGTCGCCGCCACGCTGCGGGAACTCGCGGTCCGCTACACCGAGCAGGGCTTTGCGGTACGACCGGTGGACCCCACCCGGCACACCGCCGAGCTCATGGCGATCGAGGAGGCCGAGTCCCGGGCCCGCTCGTCCGACCGGATCGACCCGGTGCTGGTCGCCGCCGCGCTGCGCGCCCTCCTCGAGGAGCGGGACGCGATCGTGGTGGACGAGACCATCACCCACAGCCGGATCGTCCAGCGGCATCTACGGGCCACCACCCCCGACTCGTACTTCTACGTGCAGGGCGGCCTCGGCCAGGGCCTCGCGGTCGCCCTCGGCGTGAAACTGGCCGCCGCCGACCGGCCGGTGGTCCTCACCATCGGCGACGGGGCGTTCCTCTACAACCCGATCGTCCAGTCGCTGCAGGCCGCCGCGGTGAACGGCCTGCCACTGCTGATCGTGGTCTTCAACAACGCGGAATACCGCTCGATGAAGCTGAACCACCTGCGGTTCTACCCGCACGGCGCGGCGGCCGAAACCGGTGAGTTCCTCGGCAACGACCTCAGCGACCAGCCGGAACTCGCCGCGTTCGCGGAACCGTTCGGCATGCACGGTGAGACGGTCGAGCGGGCCGCTGAGCTGGCCCCGGCGCTGGACCGGGCGTTCAAGGCCGTCCGCGGCGGCACGACCGCGATCGTCAACGTCCACGTCACGCGCTAGGAGCCCGCCATGCCCGCACCCAAGGTAGTCGTCCCCGCCGACCGGCTGCGCTCCTTCGTCACCGCCCTGTTCACCGGGGCCGGCGTCGGCGCGGACCACGCCGAGACCATCACCGATGTCCTCACCTGGGCCAGCCTGCGCGGGGTCGACTCGCACGGCGCCTCCCGGGTGCCCCGCTACCTGGAACTGCTCGACTCCGGCGAGGCGAATCGGGCGCCCGGCCTGCGGATCGAGTCGACCACCGCGGCGGTCGCCGTCGTGGACGCCGACCGCGCGCCCGGCCCGGTGGCGCTGAGCCTGGCGGCGGGCGAGGCGGTGAACCGGGCCCGCGGCGGCGGTGCCGGCGTCGTCGCGGTACGCCGGACCGTCCACACCGGGGCGATCGGGTACTACACCTCGAAGATCGCCGAGCAGGGCCTGGTCGGCATCGCGTTCGTGGCCGGGATGCCGAACATGGCGTACCCCGGAATCAAAGGCATCGCGGTCGCCACGAGCCCGCTGTCGATCGCGGTCCCGGCCCCCGGCCACGCCCCGGCGCTGCTGGACATGGCCACCGCCGGCATCGCGCTCGGCAGGATCGCGCAGTTCCGCAACGCCGGCGAACCGCTGCCCGAGGGCACCGCGGCGACCGCGGACGGTGTGCCCACCACCGACCCGAACCTGGCGAAACTGCCGCTGCCGCTGGGCGGGGTCAAGGGCGCCGGCATGTCGCTGATGTTCGAGCTGCTGACCAGCGTTCTGGTCGGCGCGCCGATCCTGAGCCCGTTCCACTCCGGCGACCCGGCGGGCCGGGTGCACCGGCAGAACGCGCTGATCATCGCGCTCGACCCGGCCGCGTTCGGCGGCGGCGCCGAGTTCGGGCCGGCCGTCGCCGAGACCCTCGACACCCTCAAGGGCCTGACCCGCGCGGACGAGAACGAGGAGATCCACTACCCCGGCGAGCGCAGTGCGGCGGTCGCCGCGCACCGTGCCGCGAACGGGATCCCGGTGGCCGCCAAGGTCTGGGCCGAACTGAAGGTCGCCGCCGAGAAGCTCGGCGTGCCGGCACCGGCCTGAGGAACGACGGAACGCCCGGACCGTACGGCCCGGGCGTTCCGTCGTACCGTCTCCGGCTCTCAGACCTC
This sequence comes from Actinoplanes regularis, assembly GCF_900188005.1. Classification (GTDB taxonomy): domain Bacteria; phylum Actinomycetota; class Actinomycetes; order Mycobacteriales; family Micromonosporaceae; genus Actinoplanes; species Actinoplanes regularis. The sequence goes on from NZ_FZNR01000004.1 coordinate 149,846, forward strand.
GGCCTTCGCCGCCTCCGCGGCCCGCCGGCGCGCGGCCGGGACCACCAGCGGGGTGCCGGTCTCCGGGTCGTCGATCACCCGGCAGGGCAGCCCGAACACCTCCTCGACCAGGGCGGCGGTCAGCACGTCGCCCGGCCGCCCGGCCTTGACGATCCGGCCGCCGCGCATGGCGATCAGGTGGGTGGCGTAGCGTGCCGCGTGGTTCAGGTCGTGCAGCACCGCGACCAGCGTCCGGCCCTGCCGCTCGTGCAGCTCGGCGCAGAGGTCCAGCACCTCGATCTGGTGCGCGATGTCCAGGAACGTGGTCGGCTCGTCGAGCAGCAGCAGCGGGGTCTGCTGGGCCAGCGCCATCGCGATCCAGACCCGCTGGCGCTGCCCGCCGGAGAGCTCGTCGACGTTGCGGTCGGCCAGGTCCCCGACGCCGGTGGCGGCCATCGACTCGGTGACCACCAGCTCGTCCTGGGCCGACCAGCGGCGCAGCAGGCCCTGGTGCGGGTATCGCCCGCGGGCCACCAGCTCGGCCACGGTGATCCCGTCCGGCGCGGTCGACGACTGCGGCAGCAGGCCGAGCGTCTTGGCGACGGTACGGGTGGGCAGCGAGTGCACGTCGGCACCGTCCAGCAGGACCGTGCCGGCGGTCGGCTTCAGCAGCCGGGACAGCGCTCGCAGCAGGGTCGACTTGCCGCACGCGTTCGGGCCGATGATCACGGTGAACGAGCCGTCCGGGATCTCGACGCTCAGCTCCTCCGCGATGACCCGCTTGTCGTACGCCAGGGTCATCCCGGTACCGCTCAGTCGGCTCATTCTCCTGCTCCCGCACTCTTCGCAATCATCAGATCCGGCCCGCCTTGCGTTCGCTCACCAGCAGCCAGATCAGGTAGCCGCCACCCAGCGCGCCGGTCACCACGCCCACCGGCAGGGGGTACCCCGAGTGCACGGCCAGCCAGTCCGCGCCGACGGTCAGCAGCGCGCCGATCGCCATCGAGGGCAGCAGGTTCGGCCCCGGCGCCCGGGTCAGCCGCCGGGCGATATTCGGCGCGATCAGGGCGACGAACTGAACCGGCCCGGCCGCGGCCGCCGCGCACGCCACCACCAGGGAGGCGGTCAGCAGCGCGCCGTTGCGCAGCCGCTTGACCGGGACGCCCAGACCGGCCGCGATGTCGTCACCCATCTCCAGCATCCGCAGGCCGGGCCCGCAGGCCACGGCCAGGATCGGGATGGTGACGACCAGCACGCCGAGCAGCGGCAGCGCCTCCTCCCAGCCCCGGCCGTCGAAGCTGCCGGTGAGCCAGAGCATCGCCCGGGCGTTCTCCATCTGCACACCCTTGGTCAGCAGCCAGCCCATGATTCCGTTGAGGATCGCGGTCATGCCGACACCGATCAGGATGAACCGGTACCCCTGCAGGCCGCGGCGGCCGCCGATCAGCTGGATCAGCAGGGCCACCGCGATGCCGCCGGCCACCGCCGCGAGGGAGAGCTGGGTGCTGCTGCCACCGACGATCACGACGGCCAGCGCCGCGGTGCCCGCGCCGCTGGTGATGCCGAGGATGTCCGGGCTGCCCAGCGGGTTGCGGGTGATCGACTGGAAGACCGCGCCACCGGCGGCCAGCGCCATGCCGACCAGGATCGCGGTGATCACCCGGGGCAGCCGCAACTCGTTGATGATGAACGACTGGGCCGCGTTGCCCTGCCCGACCAGGGTTTTGACCACGTCGGCCGGGGCGATCGGGAACTCGCCGGTGCCCAGGGTGAGCACGGCAACGGCGGCCATGGCGAGCAGCGCGACGCCGCCGGTGACCACGGCGCGGGAACGGAGGACCATCATTTCGCCGCTCGCACGAGGTAGAGGAAGAGGGGACCGCCGAGGACCGCGGTGACCACGCCGACCTGCAGCTCACCGGGGCTGCCCAGGACCCGGCCGAGCACGTCCGCGCCGACCAGCAGCACCGGCGCGAGCACCGCCGTGTAGGGCAGCATCCAGCGCAGGTCGGGGCCGGTGAACGGGCGCACCAAATGCGGGATCAGCAGGCCGACGAAGACGATCGGGCCGCAGGCCGCGGTGGCCGCACCGCAGAGCAGGGTGACCGCCACGATCACCACGGCCCGGATCAGTCCCGGGCGGGCGCCGAGGGCGCGGGCCGCGTCGTCGCCGAGCGACAGCGCGTTCAGCGGGCGGGCCATGGCGACGGCGAGCAGCACGCCGATCGCGACGAACGGGGTCAGCCGCCGCAGCGTGTCGAAGTCCGCACTGGCCAGCGAGCCGACCGTCCAGAACCGGACGGCCTGGATGGACTCGGTGTTCGCCAGCAGGACGGCGCTCACGTACGAGTAGAGCGCGGCGTTCAGCGCGGCGCCGGCCAGGGCCAGCCGGGCCGGGGTGGCCGCGCGTCCGCCGCCGACCGCGTAGACCAGCGCGGTGACGATCGCCGCGCCGAGCAGGGCGAACCAGACGTACCCGGAGAAGGTGGTGATGCCCAGGAACGCGGCGGCGCTGGCGACGGCGGCCGAGGCGCCGGCGTTGATGCCGAGCAGGCCGGGATCGGCGAGCGGATTGCGGGTCAGGGCCTGCATGATCGCGCCGGCCAGGCCCAGGGCCAGGCCGACGAGCAGGCCCAGCAGCGTCCGGGGAAGCCGCATCTCGTGGACGATCCGGTAGTACGGCGAATCGGGGTCGACCAGGCCGGCCCAGACCTCGCCGGGGGAGAGGAAACGCGCCCCGAAACCGATGCCGAGGACCAGCACGACGGCGAGCACCGCCAGCGCGACCAGGAGCCCGGCCAGACGAACGGACGCGCGCCGCGCCGCCGGTGGTGGCTCGGTGCGAACCCGCTGGTCAGAGAGGGTGTCGATGGTGGACAGTTGCGGGCTCCCGTCAGCTTTCGGCGGATCCTGTTGACGCGCGTTCGGTTCGTTAGGTTAGCCTAACCATCCAGTCGGTCGAGTGACCGGCCTGTTTGTCCCGCGAAAGATGTGACGATGTCTGCTTCCTCCCTTCCCCTGTCCCGTCGTGGCCTGCTCGCAGCGGGCGGTGCCGCTGCTCTCGGTGCGATGCTGACCGCGTGTGGCGGCAAGGAGGACGACAAGTCCTCGCCGGCCACCACGACCGCCGCTGCCGCCGGCCCCTGGGCCTTCACCGACGACCAGCCCAAGGAGCTGAAGGCCGACAAGGCCCCGTCGAAGATCGTCGCCTTCACCGGCACCGCCGCCGCCCTGGTCGACCTGGGTCTCCAGGACAAGATCGTCGGTGTCTTCGGTGAGACCAAGAAGGCCGACGGTACGGCCGAGGACCAGGCCGGCGACCTGGACATCAACAAGGTTCAGATCATCGGCAACGCGTGGGGCGAGTTCTCCGTCGAGAAGTACGCCGCGCTTACCCCGGACCTGCTGGTCACCCACCAGTTCGACGCGGGCGCCTACTGGTACGTGCCGGACGAGTCGAAGGACAAGATCCTCGCCGTGGCCCCGTCGGCCCTGGTCACCGTCGGCCGGGTGCCGTTGAACAAGCCGATCGAGCGGTACGCCGAGCTGGCCAAGTCCCTCGGCGCCGACCTGAACGCCCCCAAGGTCACCGAGGCCAAGGCCCGCTTCGAGAAGGCCGCCGCCGACCTGAGCGCCGCCGCGAAGGCGTCCGGCGGCATCAAGGTCCTGTTCGGCTCCGGCGCCGCCGACGTCTTCTACGTCTCGAGCGCCGCGGTCAGCTCCGACCTCATGTACTTCAAGGAGCTCGGCGTCGACCTGATCATGCCCGAGGTCAAGGGTCAGGACTACTACGAGTCGCTGAGCTGGGAGAACGCCGACAAGTACAAGGCTGACATCATCTTCCTGGACGCCCGGACCGGCACCCTGCAGCCGAAGGACCTGGCCGCCAAGCCGACCTGGAACGCGCTGCCCGCCGTCAAGGCCAACCAGGTCTTCCCGTGGCAGGCCGTGCCGATCTACTCCTGGAACGGCGCCGCCCCGCTGATCGAGGCCATCACCGCGGCGATCACGAAGTCCAAGAAGCTCGCCTGATGCTCCGGCCGGCCCGCCGCTAACCGGCGGCGGGCCGGGTCACCACCGCGCCCGACCAGCGCAGAGCGCCACGATCGGCCAGATAGCGGACGTGCGCCATGGTCTCCGCGACCGCGCCGACCCGCATCGGCCCGATCTCCTCCCACGGCCGCGACCAGGTCAGCTCGGCGGCCAGCTGCCAGACCGTCGGCGCCCCCAGTCGCTCGACCGCCGCCACGATCTCCTCGCACCGCAGGTCATGATGGACCCGCAACTGCCGGGCGCGCGCGCCGATGCCGCGGAACCGGTACTCATGAGCGGGCAACGCGTCCAGCTCGTCGTACGCTGCCACCTTGTCGAGCGAGTCCAGGAACGATCCCAGCGGCGAGGAGCCGGGCCGCTGCAGCCCGATGTTCGGACTGATCCGGGGCAGCAGATGATCCCCGGTCAGCAGCACCCCCGCCTCCGCCTCGAGCAGGCAGATGTGCCCCGGTGTGTGCCCCGGGGTCCAGACCGTCGTCAGCTTCCGCCCCCGCAGCGGCACCCGGTCCCCGTCCTCGAGCAGCACGTCGGGCTCGGCCGGCCCGGCCAGCCGGTGCTGCCCGATCATCCCGGCCAGCACCGCGATCTCGCCCTCGGGAACGTGGTGCGCCCGCAGCCAGTCCGCGGGCGACCCGCTCGGCACCAGCGCGTCCTGCTCCTGCGGATGCATGGCGACCCAGGCCCCGCCCTCCTGGAGCCGCTTGGAGAGCCCGTGATGATCCGAGTGCACGTGCGTGACGACCACGCCGAGCACGTCCTGCCGGGTCGCGCCGGCGGTCCGCAGCCCGCGCTCCAGGGCGGCCCAGCCGTCCTCGCTGTCCCAGCCCGGGTCAACGACGACAAGCCCGTCGTCCCCGGGAACCAGATAGCACAACGTGTATCGCAAGGGGCTGTCCGGGATCGGCACCGGCACCGACCAGATCCCGCCGGCGAGCCGCTCCACCGGCGGCAGCACGCGCGCCTTCCAGGCCTCACGCTGCGTGACACCGGTCACGACGATCTCGTCGCCGCTCGCGCGGGTCATCGGTGCCATCCGAACCCCATTTCCTAGACGAGTCTCGTCTAGGAAGCCGACCCTATAGTGGGCATGATCAGCCAGCAATGGGAGGCCGCTCGATGTCACCAACCCCACAGAGTGCCAGTTCGGAGCCCCCTACCGCCCCGCCTTCAGCGCCCGCCGTTCGCCCCGCGCCGGCGGGCCCGCAGGGCCGGCCTCGCGATCCCGAGGTCGACGACCGCATCACCCGCGCCGCCGCCGAGGTCTTCGGCGAGAACGGCTGGCACCGGTTCACCGTCGACTCGGTCGCCCGCCGGGCCGGTGTCGGCAAAGCCTCCATCTATCTCCGCTGGCCCAACAAGGAGGCGCTGCTGGCCGCCGCTCTGACCGCGCGCCTCAACGGCATCGAGGACATCGACACCGGCTCGGTCCGCGACGACCTGATCAGCCTCGCCCGCCAGATCCAGCGCTCGTACCTGGGCGAATCCGGGCGCGCGGCTCTGCAGTTACGCGTGGACGCGCAGCGGGTGCCCGAGGTCCGGGACCACTTCCACCGGCTCCAGGAATCCCAGGTCCTGGCCGCCCGGGCCGTCGTCCGCCGGGCCATCGACCGAGGCGAGCTGCGGCCCGACACCAGCGTCACCCTCCTCCTCGACTGCGTCTGTGGCGGTGTCATGAACCATGTGCTGGCCACGCCCCCGCACCTGCGGGACCAGGTGGCCGCCGGTGCCGACCAGTACGCGACCGCTCTGGTCGACTTCGTCCTCACCTCCACCCGGGCCTAGGCACGCGGCCGTCACGGACGGCGGCCCCCGCTCGGGCCGGCCGCGGGGTACGGCACGAAGGTCAGGGGCGGTCCTTCTTGGGGAGGGCGGCGACGATGGCGTCGTACGAGGTGTCGACGGCCTCGAGGATCTCGTCGTCCGGGATGGCGCCGCCCAGGCGAAGCGTGTTCCAGCCGTGCCGGCCGATGTAGGCGCTGGCCGTGGCGTCCTGCGGGTAGCGGACCAGCCACTCGTCGGCGGCGTCGCGGCCCTTGCCGCACTTGACGCCCACGGCCTCGCCGGTGCCGAGGAACGCGAAGATCTTCGGGCCGACCTTGACGACGACGTCGCCCTCCCAGGGCTCGTCCTGCCAGGCGCCGGGTTTGGCAAGGCAGTACCGCAACAGCTTCTCCGGGTCCATGGAGCCCGGCATACGGCATCCGGCCGATGGAGGCAAGCCTGACACGGCGTCAACCTCGCGGGGAGGCCCGTGAAAGTAGGGCGCGTCCTTCGCTCCGCGGAGTGCACGGTCGCTGGAGAGCGGGGCGAACGACGCGCTGAACGACGTACGGGGAAGAAAAGCGGATCACTCGGCGCCGGTGTAGGCCGCGTAAGTGGCCGCGGCCTGCTTTGCGGCGGTCTCCGGATCGGCGCCGGAGGCGACGTCCGCGGCCGCCCACGCGTCGCCGCTGAGCTTCATGAACCTCTTGCCGTCCTCGGACGCCAGCCAGGCCATGATGGCGTCGGTGTCGCGCGGCGCGTTGGGCGCGCTGACGTGCATGGCGAGGCCGAGCAGGCCGGAGTCCCAGCCGATGCCGACCGCGCCGGGTCCGAACTGTCCCCAGTGCTCGTCGACGAGGGCGGTGTGCTCCAGTTCGAAGCGGGTGCGGGTGTCGCCCTCCGGGGTCAGCCGAACCTCGATCCAGCTGACCTGGCCGCCGAACTCCCAGGTGGCGGCGTACGAACGGGGCTTGTCGCAACGGGTGATCGTGCCGCCGGCGTTGCCCTCGAGCTGGTACTTCCCGCCCTCGCGCAGGTCGCCGGAGACCGGCAGGAACCAGCGCGCGATGCGCTCCGGGTCGGTCACCACGTCCCACAGGTCGTCGAGGTCGGTGTCGTAGGCCTGGCTGATGGTCAGCACCCGGGCCTGCCCGGCCTCCAGGACCCGGTCGCCGAGGGTGCGCCGGACGCTGTTGATCTGCTCGGTCACGTCAATCATCGATGCTCCTGATGTCGTCGGTCGCGGTCAGGCGCCGAATCCGCCGGCCGCGGGCGACCTCGGTGGCCATCGCGGCGAGGTGTGGCGTCCAGAACCGCCGGAACCGGCCGAGCCACTCGTCGGCCTGGCGCAGCGCGGTGTCGTCGACCGCGTAGAGCCGGCGGGCGCCGGACGGGCGGACGGTGGCGAAACCGTTGTCGCGTAGCACTTTCAGGTGCTGCGACACGGCCGGCTGGGAGATGCCGAACTCGGCGCGGATGACGGTGGTCACCGCGCCGGAGGACTGCTCGCCGTCGGCGAGCAGCTCCAGGATCCGGCGCCGGACCGGGTCGCCCAGCACGTCGAACGCATGCACGGGGCCCACCTTATCAGGAGTCGCTTATATAAGCGTGGCCTTGAGGAAAATCGTGCGGGCCGGGAGTAGGGTCCCGGCCCGCACGCAGGGGAAACTTTTGAGAAGGGCGCATCTGGGAGCGCTCCCACTTCAGGGTGACGACTCTAACCCCGCCCTCGGGCCCGTGTAAAGACAGTCAGTCGCATCGCCACGGCCGGCGCGGCCGAAGCTGATGCGGGGAGGCGGGAACGGCGGCGGCCGCGGCGGCGAGTGCGGCGGCGGCGACCTCGGCGTCCCTCAGGTCGGCGGCGTCGCGCGTCACCTGGTGGCGCAGCAGCAGCGCCTGCCACTGCCGGCGGCAGGCACGCACGGCCAGCTCGGTGCCGGGCTCGGCGACCAGGACCATGCGGCCGGCCGCGTCCACCAGCGCGTCCCAGTCGCCGAGGTCGCCGGAGCGCTCGGCCCGCTCCTGGAGCAGATCGAAGAGGACTCCCCACCCGATGACGAGATCAGGATGGCCCGCCGGGGCCTCGTGCAACAGCCGGTAGATCTCGTCAATGGCGTGCTGGAGACCGCGGGGGTGTCCCGCGTCAGCCGTGAACGCCACGACGAGGGCCGTGTGGATGAACTCCTCGCCGTCCATAACCAAACGGTAGACGTGGATGCGCGCTGGTCAAGCCCTCCGTAAATTTCCCTCCAGATCAACCGGAACCGGACCCGGCGCGAGGTCGCCGGCGGTCCGGCGTCGTCGGCCGTCGAGCTGATGATCGAAAGCGGTCTTCTGTTAACAGAGAGGAGCGTCCATACTGTGGCGGCATTGATCTACGTGTGACACGGGGAACGCAATAGTGAGCCAGCATGACGACCTCGATCCGATCGTCAACCTCCAGGATTGGGCGCGCAGGACCGAGCGGAAGGTCAAGCGGCAGCGCCGATTCGGCGGGGTCGTATCGAAACTGCGGTATGTCGTCGCGGCGGTCACGCTCGGAGCCCTGATCTGGGCGAGCGTTCCGCTCGTGCGCGAGGTGTGGCCCCGCGAGTCCGCCGCGCCGGCGCCCACCCCGAGCGGGATCACCGCGACCACCGCGACCCGTGCCGAGACCACCAGCCCGTTCGAGGGGACGGCCGCCGCGACGTACCCCGTCGGGGAGAAGGGGATCACGCTGCCGCCGGCCAGAGCGGTGACCGGTTTCAGCGCGGCGCAGGTGAAGGCCGACCTGGAGTTGGTGCGCAAGGCGATGGTGGCCGGCCGCCTCGACCCGGACATGACCGTCGGTCATCGGCCGGACGACTTCCTCCTCATGCTCGCGCCGAGCGCGCGCGCCCAGATCGCGAAATGGTTCGAGGGCGACACGTTCGTCAGCCTCGCCACCTGGATCGACCCGGCGGTCAGGCTGGACCCGAAGAACGAGCCGCGGGTCAGCGGGCGGGTGACCTACCGGTCGGTGGTCGAGGACGGCATCCGCACCCTCCGGATCACCACCAACTTCGTCTGGGTGTACGCGTTCGAGGGCGAGTTCCTGAGCGGGCCGCTCGCCGTGCGGCACGATCAGATCGACTGGGACTTCCCGCAGACCAGGAACCTGCGCGACGCGGACCGGGGGATGTGGGTCCACAACGCCACGTCGTACGGCGCCTGGCTGGACTGCGCCGCGGCTGACAAGGGGCTGCTCGCGCCGACCCCGAAGGACGCGACCGGGACCGGCCTGGCCGGCACCGAGGATCAGGAGTCACTGGCGAAGCCCGATCACCCCTTGGAGATCGGCGACAACTGCCACTGACGGTCGCTGCGGCACAATGGGGCAGATGGGCGACAGTGCAGAGTGGACGGACATCCGGCAGGGTGACACGGACGACGTCCCGGCTGTGATGGCGCTGCTCGACGGCGCGGTGCGGTGGCTGACCGCGCGTGACCGGCCGGGCCAGTGGGGCACCGAACCGCTCTCCGGGAGCCGGCGGCTGACCACCCTCATCTCCGGGATCGCCGCCGACCGCGGCCTCCACCTGGCGGTTCGCGGTGACGAGGTCGTCGGCGCGCTCGGCATCGGCCGGCCCCCGGCCTGGGTCACCCCGGCGGTCGAGCCCGAGCTGTACATCATGCTGTTGGTGACCGATCGGGACCATGCCGGCGAGGGTGTCGGCGGGCGGCTCCTGGCGTACGCCCGGAGCCTCGCGCTGGCCGCCGGGGTGAGCCTGCTGCGGGTCGACTGCTATGCCGGGGACGATCAGGCGCTGGTGCGGTACTACGAGGGCCAGGGCTTCACCGCGACCCAGCGGTTCACGGTCCCCCAGGGCGACGCCCGCTGGCCCGGCCAGGTTCTGGAGCAACGGCTGGGATGACCCCGGCGCCTGAAGGGGGTCAGCGGGGCCGGGTCTCCAGGATCTCCTTGAGCAGGGCCAGGTCGGCGGCGACGGCGGCGGCGTCGCGGTCGAACTCGGCGTCGGTCATGCCGGGCATGCGGCGGACCGTGAACACCACCTCGGACTGCTCGCCGTCGGCGAGCACCCGGAACGGGACGTGGACGATCCCGCCGCCGGGGAGGTGCACCTCGTGGTCGAGGACGCCGAGGTCGTTGTGCGGGACGAAGACCACCTCGGCGCTGCCGCCCGGCACGTCGACGAGCCACCGGCCGGCCTCCAGCCGGACCGAGGCGCCCAGGCCGGGTGCCCAGTGGGCGAGGTTGGCCGGGTCGGCGGCGTATTCGTAGACGAGCTGGGCCGGGCGGTCGATGTGCTCGCTCAGATGCCGGGATTCGGTGCCCACGTTCGCATCATCGCACGCTGCCCGGATCGTGGCCGGTCACCGGCCCGATGCCGCTGGAGGATCTCGTGATCGATCGATGGAACGGCTCTTGACGGGGCCCGCCCCTGAGGACATAGTCCGTATCCATGAATGTGACACTGTTTCGTTCTTGGAAACGACTGGTGTCGGTGGCCGCGGTCGCCGCACTCGCCGGGTCGCTTCTCGCGCCCGTCTCCGCACAGGCCGCCGGCGCGGCCGTGGCCAGTTACCCCACGACGATCAACGGCGACGCCGCCGAGGTCTACCACCCGGTCCAGGGCAAGCGGCTGCCGGTGGCGCTGCTGCTGCAGGGCGCGAACGTCGACAAGTCCTACTACTCGGTGTACGCGTCGACGCTCGCCTCCTACGGCTTCGTCGTCGTGGTCCCGAACCACAGCCGTTCCCTGTTCGGCACGAGCGGCCTCTACCCGGAGGGCGCCCAGGCCGGCTGGACCGTCGACTGGGCGGACGCCGAGGACTCCCGGGCGGACTCGCCGCTGTACCACCGGATCGACGAGCACACCCTGGTCCTCGCCGGGCACTCGTTCGGCGCGGCCACCGCGCTCAGCCTGAGCACCGGCCTCTGCGTCATCCCGTTCTGCACCGTCGCGAACGCGGCACCCAGCGAGCTGGAGGCGGTGGTGACCTACGGCGGCAACAACACGCTGTACGGCACGTCCCTGGTCCTGCCGGTGCTCAACACCGTGCCGGTCGGCTACCTCCAGGGCACCGCCGACGGGGTTGCCGCCCCGGCCGAGGGCCGGTCCACCTACAACCTCACCAGCGGTACCCCGAAGGCGTTCATCGAGGTGTCCGGAGCCAACCACTACGGCATCACCGACGTGCAGAACCCGGCCGGGGCGGCCCCGGACGGATCGGCGCAGACCCTCGGCCAGGCGACCGGCGTCGAGACCATCGCGCGCTGGTCGGCGCAGTGGCTGCTGGCCCAGCTCGGCGACTCCGCCGCGAAGGATTACGTCTACAGCACCGGCGACGCGGCCGATGCGAACGTCGCCGTCACCTATGTGAAGTAGCGGCAGCCGGGCCGCCCCGCGCCTCAGCCGAGCGGGGCGGTCCCGACGGCGAGCAGGTGGGCGCTCGCGCTCAGCAGGTCGGGCTCGCTGCTGTAGACACGGGCCAGGTGCAGCGCGGCGTCGAAGATCGTCTCGGCGTTCGGGCCGGTCCCCGCCGCCTCCGTCGCGGGCCAGGCCGGGCCTTCGATCCCATGGATGACGACGTCCGCCAGGCCGGCCTCGCGGCACTCCGCGAGGAGCTCGGCGACCCGGTGGAAGTAGGCCACGGTGAAGCCGATCGAGGAGTCGTTGACCCCGTCCGTGATCAGGCGCCGCGACTCGGCGAGCATCCGCTCGTCGAACCGCGCGGTCGCCGCGAAGTCGACCGGCCCGGCGAACCGGCTGATCGCCGCCGCCGCGATCGGGCCGCCCGGGCGGGTGACCCGGATCGCCTCCCGGATCGCACGCACGCGATCGGCGCGTTCGTGCAGGTGGTAGAGGGGGCCGAGGAGCAGGGTGGCGTCCTGTGAGGCGTCCGGCTCGGGCAGGTCACGGGCGTCACCGACGACGGCGTCGATCGGCGGCTCGCCGGAGCGGGCCTGCGCGACGTGCGCCGGCACGAGATCGACCAGCCGGATCCGGTAACCGTCGGCGAGTAGCTCCCGGGCGTAGGCGCCGGGGCCACCGCCGACGTCCAGGATCCTGGCGGGCGCGGCGGGCAACACCTCGCGAAGCAGTTCGAGGGTGCGGATCCGCTCCAGCCGGCTCTGCGGGCGTCTCTCCAGCCGGGCGGCTTCGTCGTAGCGGTTCTCGTAGAAGGTAATGATCTCGGAGCTCACCTGATCCATCTGGCGAATCCTCGCGGGCGGTGCCGCCGCCGGCGAGCGATTTTCGATCAGGGTGACCGGCCCCCGCCGGGTGGGACGGGGGCCGGAATCATTGGTGGGGTCAGCGGGCGAGGTGGTCGCCCTGGTAGGGAAGCTTCGGCGCGGCGGCGCGGGCCGAGGCCCGGAGGCTGCCGTCGGGGTAGAAGCCGGACTTGGTGAGGGCCAGGGTCAGCACCGCGTGCGCGGCGCCGTCACCCAGCTCGGCCAGGGCCTTGGTGTTCAGATTGTTGATGTCGTCGCAGGCCTGGTGGTAACAGGCGTCGTAGGGCGCGTCGGCGGTGCCGCCGTAGACCGCGGCCTGTTCCGCGGTCTTGACACCCTCGGCGCCGCTGAACAGTCCGCCGGCCGGGATGCCGGCGTCGATGAACGGGCCGTAGTCGCTACGGCCGTCGAACGCGGTCGGGTCGGTGGCCAGGCCCTGCGCGGCGAAGTACTTGTTGAACAGCGCCTCGATCTGGTCGGAGCCGTACGGGCCGGACGCGCCGGTGGCCGAGCCGTCACCGTCGTAGACGAAGCGGACATAGTTCGGCGAGCCGAGCATGTCGAAGTTCAGGTTCGCGTAGATCTGGGTGAGCTCGGTGTCGCTCAGGTTGGCGACGTAGTGCTCGGAGCCGAGCAGGCCGGCCTCCTCGGCGCCCCAGAAGGCGAAACGGACCTTCTGCCGGGGCTTGATCTTCAGCTTGGCCAGCTGGACGGCGATCTCCAGGTCGGTGGCGGTGCCGCTGCCGTCGTCGTTGATGCCCGGCCCGTCGACCACCGAGTCGAGGTGCGAGCCGACCACCAGCACCCGGTCCGGGTTGCCGCCGGGGGTGTCCGCGATGATGTTGCTGGTCTGCGCGTCCAGGTTGATCTCGGTGCTGGTCTGCACCCGCACGCTGACGGTGCCGGCGGACGCCGCTCCGGCGAGCGCGCTGCCGTCGGCGAAGCTCAGCCCGACCACCGGGATCCCGACCGGCCCGCCCAGCGTGCCCTGGAACAGCTCGGTCCGCCCGGGCTGGCCCTCGTTGAAGATGATGGCCGCGTCGTATCCGGCGGTCACCGCGTTGGCGGCCTTCACCGAGAAGTTGCAGCCGCCCCGCTGGATCAGGGCGATCTCGGGCGCGGTCGCCGAGGCCGGCGCGAAGTCGGTGACCGCGCAACCGGCCGTGGAGCTCGGCGCGGGGGTGGGTGGCAGGACGTTGTTCAGGGCGGGCACCACCCGGCCGGTGACGTCGCCGCTACCCGAGTAGTCGTAGGTGACCGTCTCGTAGGCGGGCCCGGCCGGCGAGACCGGGGTGAGCGCCGCGGGTGTCAGCTCCCGGTAGAACGGGAACGTGAACTTCTGCTCCTTGACCTGGTAACCGGCCTTCCGGAGGACATCCTTGACGTACGCGGCGCTGGCCGTGAAGCCCGACGTGCCCGAGGCCCGGGTCCCGCCGTTCTGAGTCGCGATCCGCTGCAGCACGCGCTCGTGCCCCAGGATCCCGGAGACCGTGACCGCGTCACGCAGCTTCTTGGTGTTGATCTCATCCACCGCGGACGCCGGCTGCGCGGCCAGCGTCACGATCAGGGCGGCGGTGAGCGGAACGGCGAGAATGCGTTTACGCAACGTGGTTCCTCCACATTCGACGGACGCGACGACCGCGTGCCGCCGCCGGGGTCGCCGGCCGCGCCCACGGCATCGAGGGTGATCAGCGTCCGAAGATTAACTGACCTGAATGTGACGGGGAAGCGCCACCGTGTCACTCTGGGGAAAGTTGGAAAGCGGAGGAAAAGCGCCCCCATGAGCGAGCTTGCGAGCGAATCGGTCAGCTCAGTCAAAAGGTCGTGGCGACGCCGGAGCGAAGCGGAGGTGGCCCCATGAGCGAGCTTGCGAGCGAATCGGTTGGCACAGTTGTTGGCTCATGTCGACGCCGGAGCGAAGCGGAGGTGGCGGTATGAGCGAGCTTGCGAGTGAATCGGTTGGCACAGTTGTTGGTTCGTGTCGACGCCGGAGCGAAGCGGAGGTGGCGCCATGAACCGGGAGATCTTCGAGTACTTTGGCGCAGCTGTCGAACTGGTCGACGCGTCCACGATTTTGGCGGCCGCCCGGGTTAATCCGGTCGAACTGGTGCACCACGCCGAATGGCCGGCTCCGGTTCAACGCGTCGAGCTCACCGTGTCGAGCACAGCCGACGCGGCCGACCCGGCGCACGTGTTCGTCGCGCGGCTCCACGCCGGTGCGGAGCCGATGACCACCGAGCGGATGCGGGGGATGGTGCTGGGCCACGACCCGATCGGCCTGCTGCTGTCCAAGCGGATCGCCGAGGGGGATCCGGTCGCCACCCGGCTCGTCGACGGGGTGGGTGCGGCGGCGGCCGCGGCGTACCGGAAATTGGGTTTCGACAAGGCGAACGGCCCGGCGCCGGACCGCTCACCGGGAGTCTTCGCGGACGCCGCCGTCGGGCTGCGGGCCGAAGTGGATCACGAGGCGGACGGCGACGTCATCCGGTTGCGGGCCGAAGTGCCGCGCGACGAGGTGACCGCGAACCACCTGCGCGCCTTCGTCACCCTCACCCTGCAGGCGGTGGTCGAGCTGGCCGAACCGGACGCGCTGCGCGGACGCCGCTATGTGTTCAGCCGGGAGGCCGTCCCGCCGCCGGCCCCGGTCACCACCCAGCAGGTCACCCTGGACATGGTCGGCGGTCTGGTGGACGTGGTCGCCGAGCTTCGGCAGATCGCGGTGTCGTTCCGGCATCCGGAGGCGATGGCGCGCTGGGGCGCGCGCCGCCCGCAGGGGCTGCTGATGTACGGGCCGCCCGGCACCGGCAAGACCATGCTGTCGCGCGCCCTCGCGAACGAGATCGGCGCGGATTTCCGGGAGATCCGCACCCCGGAGATCCTGGACAAGTGGCTCGGCGGCTCGGAGCGCAACATCAAGCAGATCTTCCGCGACGCCCGCCGCTACCGGGTTCCGACGCTGATGCTGTTCGACGAGTTCGACTCGATCGTGAGCTATGCCGGTGCCGGTGGGGACGCCGCCAGCCAGGCGCTCAACGCGGTGGCCGGGATCTTCAAGCAGGAGATGAACGATCTGATCGAGGCGAACCCGGACGTGATCGTGGTGGCCACCACCAACTTCCCGGAGCGGGTCGACGAGTCGCTGATCCGTTCCGGACGCTTCGACGTCAAGATCAGCGTGCCGAAGCCCGACGAGGCGAGCCGCGCGGAGATCTTCCGGAAGATGATCGAGGGCCTCGTCGCGGCGCACGAGCGGGGCGGGTTCCGGATGTTCGCCGACGAGCTGGACCTGACCGCGCTCGGGGTGGCCAGCACCGGGATGACCGGCGCCGACATCAAGGAGGCGCTGCGCCGGGTGCAGATGACCAAGGCGATGCAGGAGGCCCGGACGGGACGGGCCGAGCCGATCTCCCAGGCGGAGCTCCTGGCGGCGGTGCGGGACCTGCGCGGCAACGTCTGACCGAGCCGTCCCGCCCGCCGGGGTCCGGGGTCAGGCGGGTGCGGCGCGCTCCACGATGCTCGCGGTGTCCACTCCGGCGGGCAGCGTGCCGAACGTGTGGCCCCAGTCCCCGCCCAGCCGGCTCGCGCAGAACGCGTCGGCGACCTCGGCCGGTGCGTGCCGGACGAGCAGGGAACCCTGCAGCACCAGGGCCATCCGCTCGACGATCCGCCGCGCCCGTACCTCCGGATCGCTCTTCTCCGCGAGCTGGGCCCGGAGGTCGCGGACCGCCTCGTCGAGGCGCCGGTCGGCGCCGCCCGCGGCGGCGACCTCGGTGAAGAAAGCCTCCAGGCTCTCCGGTTCGCGGTGGATCGCCCGGAGCACGTCCAGCGCCTGTACGTTCCCGGAACCCTCCCAGATCGAGTTGAGCGGCGCGTCCCGGTAGAGCCGGGGCAGCCCGGAGTCCTCGACGTAGCCGTTGCCGCCCAGACACTCCAGGGCCTCGCCGACCACGGCCGGCTGCCGCTTGCAGACCCAGAACTTGCCGACCGGGATGGCCAGCCGGCGGAACGCCTGCTCGGCCCGGTCGCCGCGGACCGCCCGGTCGACCGCGCCGGCCAGTCGCATGGTCAGCACGGTCGCCGCCTCCGACTCGATCGCCAGGTCGGCGAGGACGTTGCGCATGGCCGGCTTGCCGATCAGCGGGCCGCCGAACGCGGAGCGGTGCGTCGCGTGGTGGATGGCCTGGACGAGCGCCGCGCGCATCCCGGAGGCGGAGCCGATCACGCAGTCCAGCCGGGTCATCGACACCATCTCGATGATGGTGCGGACGCCCTGGCCCTCGCCGCCGACCAGCCAGGCGACCGTGCGGTCGAACTCCGGCTCGCTGGAGGCGTTGCTGCGGTTGCCGAGCTTGTCCTTGAGCCGCTGGATCCGGAACGTGTTGCGGGTGCCGTCCGGCAGGATCCGGGGGACCAGGAAGCAGGAGAGGCCGCCCGGGGCCTGCGCGAGGACCAGGAACAGGTCGCACATCGGGGCGCTGGTGAACCACTTGTGGCCGGTCAGGAGCCAGGTGCCGTCCGCCGAGGCCACGGCCGTCGTGGTGTTCGCCCGGACGTCCGAGCCGCCCTGCTTCTCGGTCATGCCCATGCCCGCGAGCAGGCCGCCCTTCGACGCGGGGGTGCGCAGGCCGGGGTCGTAGGAGCGGCTGGTCAGCAGCGGCTCGTAGCGGGCGGCGAGCTCAGCGTTGTTGCGCAGGGCCGGGACCACGGCGTACGTCATGGAGATCGGGCAGGCGTGCCCGGCCTCGGGCTGCGACCAGACGTAGAAGCCGGCCGCGCGGGCCACGTGCGCGCCGGGGCGCGGGTCGGCCCACGCGGCGCCGGCCAGGCCCTCGGAGACGGCGACGTCCATCAAGCGGTGCCAGGACGGGTGGAAGTCGACCTCGTCGAGGCGGTGACCGTACCGGTCGTGGGTGAGCAGGCGCGGCTCGTACCGGTTCGCCTCGTCGGCCCATCGCGAGGTCTCCGCGGTGCCCGCGCGCAGGCCGAGCTTGTGCAGGTCGCCGGCGGCCCAGCCGGCGCCCTCGCGCTCGAGGGCCGCGACGAGAGCGGCGTCAGCGGTGACGTCATGTCCAGCGAGCGGGGGAGCCTGGTTGAACACCTCGTGGGTCACGCCCGCACCTTACTCCCCGGTAACCAACAGTGGGGTGGCCGGATCGGGGCTCTTCTAACAACCGTTCCCGTTGCCGGGGCAGGGCTCGTGACCGATGGCGTCGTTGACCCGCTCGCTGATCTGGCGCAGCTGTTTGTACTGCGTCTTGGTGAGTGCGTCGATCAGCAGCCGGCGGACCTCGGCGACGTGGCCGGGCGCGGTGGCCACCACCTTCTCCCAGCCGGCGTCGGTGAGCACGGCGAGGGTGTAGCGGCCGTCGGTGGGGTCGGGGATCCGGTAGAGCCAGCCCTTGGACTCCAGACGGCGGGCGGTGTGCGAGAGCCGGGAGAGCGAGCAGGCGCTGAACTCGGCCAGCGTGCTCATCCGCAGGGTGCGGTCGGGCCTCATCGAGAGGCCGGCGAGCACCTGGTACTCGAAGAGCGACACGCCGGCGTGGTGTTGCAGGTCGGCGTCGAGGGCGGCCGGGAACCGGGTGATCATCTTGATCATGGCGAGCCAGGTGGCCTGCTCCTCGGCGTCGAGCCAGCGTGGCTCCTCGGTGCTCATGGGCACCACCTTAGCTTGAATCGTCAACCGCGACCGTGACCATTGCGACTTGACGCTTCAACTCATCAGGGCCTACCTTGAGTTGACGGTTCAAGTCCGAAAGCAATGGGAGCAGTACCGATGGCCATTCTTCGTATCGACGCCAGCATCCTCGGCCCGAACTCGGCGAGCAGCGCGCTGGCCGATCTCGCCGAGGCCGGGTGGCTCGAGACCGCGCCGGACACCAAGATCGTCCGCCGGCACATCGGCAACGAGCCGCTGCCGTCGAACGCCTGGCAGCTCGCCGTCTCGGCCGCCTACGTCCCCGAGGCCGACCGCAGCGACGCCCAGAACCAGGCGGTCGCCCTCGCCGGCGAGCTCGCCGCCGAGCTGCGCGACGCCGAGGGTGGCATCTTCGCCCTGCCGTTCTACAACTACGGCGTCTCCCAGCACGTCAAGACCTGGTTCGACCTGGCCATGGCCGGCGGCACCATGGGCGAGAAGTTCCTCGAGGGCAAGCCGGTCATCGTCGTGACCAGCCGTGGCGGCGCGTACGGCCCGGGCACCCCGCGCGACGGCTGGGACCACAACACCGACTACCTGCGCCGCGTCGTCGCCGACATCTGGGGCGCCGACCTCACCCTGGTCGAGCGCGAGTTCACCCTGGTCGGCGTGAACCCGGCGCTGGACGCCTTCACCGAGACCGCGGCCGCGATGAAGGAGGCCGCGCACGCGGCCGCCACCGAGGCCGGCCGCGCCCTCGCCGCCCGCTGATCCCGGGTCCGGCTCGTCCCCGCCGCGCATCGCGGCGGGGACGCTGGGTATAAGCCGCGAATGCGGCATACGCGGGAGATCGACCTAGGGGTACGAACGGCCCAGGCGACCGTGGCCGCCGTCGCGCTGCTGGTGCCGTTCGGCGTGATCGCCGCGCTCGTGGCCGCGAACGCTACCGTCCCGCGCGACCTGGACGTCCGGATCGCCGACCGGATGCACGAGGTGGCCCTCGCGCAACCCGGCCTGGTCGACGCCATGTACTGGTGGAGCCTGCTGCTGCACCCGAACACCTGGCGGATCGCGGCGGTGGTGCTCGCGATCGGGCTGGCCCGGCGCGGGAAGAAGGCGCTCGCCTGGTGGGTGGTGGCGACCATGGCAGCCGGGGGAATCCTCGGTGGCGTGCTGAAGCTGCTCTTCGGCCGCCACCGGCCGGACCTGCTCGACCCGGTGGCCCAGGCGACCGGGTATTCGTTCCCCTCCGGGCACGCGCTCAACGCCGCCCTCGGCGCGGTGGTGTTTCTGCTGGTCCTGCTGCCCCGCACGCGGGGGCGCCGGAAACGGGCGGCGCTCGTCGCGGGGGCGGTCATCCTGCCGCTGATCACCGCGTACGCCCGGGTGCTGCTCGGCGTGCACTGGACCAGTGACGTGGTGGCCGGGCTGCTGCTCGGCTCGGCGGTGCCGGCGATCACCGTCTCCGTGTTCCAAGGACGCCGCGCCGGGGTAGAAGGCGGCCGTGTCCACATTCATTGATCAGGTCCTCCGCCGGATCGTCCTGCCGGTCGCCGCGATCCTCGTGCTGATGATCGGTCTCGGGCTGCTGCTCACCCACGTGCTGCCGCACACCTGGCCGTTCACCGTGGAGGACGGGGTCAACCGGTACCTCGAGAGCCACCGCACCGGGACCGGCGTCCGTGTCTCGGTATTCCTCAGCGGGATCGGCAACACCTCCTCGGTGATCGCGGTCACCGCGCTGATGGCCGCGGTTCTCCGGCTCACCCTGCACCGCTGGCGGGAGGCGGCCTTCCTGTGCCTCTCGGTCACCGCGCAGGCGGTTGTCTTCTTCTTCACCACGCTCGCCATCGATCGGCCGCGCCCGGACGTGC
This sequence comes from Actinoplanes regularis, assembly GCF_900188005.1. Lineage (GTDB taxonomy): Bacteria > Actinomycetota > Actinomycetes > Mycobacteriales > Micromonosporaceae > Actinoplanes > Actinoplanes regularis. Next base: position 169,368 of record NZ_FZNR01000004.1, read on the forward strand.
ACCGGCTCGATCCGTCTCCGCCGACCTCGAGCTTCCCCTCGGGGCATACATCGGCGTCCTTCGCGCTCTACGTCGGCCTCGCCGTCGTGTTCGCCATGCTGGCCCGGCCCGACTGGCTGAAGGCGCTGTGCTGGCTGCTCGTCCTGGTCCCGATCACGGTCGCCGCGGCTCGGCTGTACCGGGGCATGCATCACCCGAGCGACGTGCTCTCCGCCTTCCTGAACGCTTCCCTCTGCCTGGTGGTGATGGCCCGGGGTGTGCTGGCTCCCCGCGAACCGTGGAGGATCACCAGGGGGCGCACTGTCATGAGCCACTCTGGTCGAGCAGCCGGATGATGTCGTCGGCAAGCAGTCTCGGCTGAACGCCGTGCGACATCGATGGGCGGATCCCGTCGATGTAGGCGCGGATCCGCTCCCGGTCCTGGCCGCGCAGGTGCGGGATCAGGTTTCTGATCACCCGCAACGCCAGATACTGCTCGTTGGCCGACCGGGGCGCGGCGAGCACGGACCTGACCGTCTCCAGATCCGCGATGTCCGTCTGGACCTCCATGATCGCGAGTGCGGCGATCCGCTCACCGTCGCTGCCGTCGGTCAGCGCCGCCTTCACGCCGGCCGCGTCGTAGTGTCCGAACCTCGCGATTCTCCGCGCCTGCTCGGCCAGGCGGTCGAACGCTCCGGTCCGGCCCAGGCCGACCGGCATCGAGCGGCGCGCGTCCTCATAGGCGGCACCGATGTCGGTCATGCCGTGCAGGACGTCGCGGGCCCGGTTACGGAGCTGGACCGCGCCCTGACTGTCGCCGTCCTTCTCGGCCTGGACCGCTTCCTGCTCATACATGGCCGCCACGTAGCCGCGCTGGTCGGCCCGGGCCATCGCCTCCCCGAGCAGCAGCCGCGAGTAGAGCCAGCCGGTGACGAAGCCGAACGCCGCCGCGAACACGGTCAACCCGCCCGCGAAGATCGTTCCGGTGGGCCGGCCACCGAAGGACGGCGCGAGCGCTTCGAAGAGGTCGTGTGCCGCGTCGCCGATGGCCTGGAACTGGGTCAGCCCGATGCCGACGAGAATCTTGGTGAGCCAGTCACTGACCTGCTCCAGGTTGGTGTTCGCGACGACCTCCCGCGGGGGCAGCGGCCGGTGCCCCGAACCGTCGGACGAGAACACCTTCGGCACGCCGAAGATGAACCCGACCAGGCCGCCCACCAGCATCGCGGCCGCGGCGACGATCAATCCGGTGGCGAAGGTGTCCCAGGTTCCGCACGGCTGAACCGTCCCTTTGCAGTGGAAGGCGAAGATCGCGATCACGGCCACCGTCACCAGGACGCCGATGCAGATCCAGATGATCATGGCGGCCCAGGCGCTGACCTCCCGGCCTCTTCGGGCCCACACGTGAAAGCCCACACCGCACCCCTCAGGTTCGCGCCAGGGGGAAGGTCACCTCATCATCCTCACGTTCGAGCATCGTGGTGGGCCAATGGAGGAACTTCGAGTGGCGGGGTGCCGACGGGCGCGGGCCGCGACAGCATGGGGGGCATGACGAAGCTGAGTGGGCGGGAGATCGCGGAGCAGGCACCCGAAGGGTGGGTCTACCTGCTGGAGAGGTTGCAGACCCGGCTGCGGACCGGGGACTTCGCGACCGGGCTGGCGCTGGTCAACGCGATCGGGGCGGCGGCCGAGGAGATGGACCACCATCCGGACCTGGATCTGCGTTACGGGCATCTGGACGTGCGGACCAGCAGCCATGACGTGGGCGCGGTGACCGAGCGGGACCTGCGGCTGGCCCGGACGATCTCGGAGCTGGCGGCGAAGGCCGGAGTCGCACTGGACAAGGCCGCTGTCGCCGTGCTTGAGCTGGGCCTGGACGCGCCGGCGGGGGAGCGGCTCGGCGGGTTCTGGGCAGCGGTGCTCGGCGGGGAGCACCGGGATCACAACGGGTCCGACGACGAGGTACGGGACCCGGCCGGGGCGGTGCCCACGATCTGGTTTCAGCGGTCCGGGAGCGAGGAGCCGCGGCAGCGCTGGCATCCGGACCTGTGGGTGGATCCGTCCGAGGTGCGGCCGCGGATCGACGCGGCGGTCGCGGCCGGGGGAACCCTGGTCACCGACGAGTTCGCGCCGAGTTTCTGGGTGCTGGCCGACCCGGACGGCAACCGGGTCTGTCTGTGTACCTGGCAGGAGCGTGATTAGACGGACGCGATGAAGCCCGGGGCAGGTCGGAGGGCTGCCCCGGGCTTCATCTCACCTTTCAGGCCGCGACAGGAGCCTGAGCGGTGACCGGAATCGACCCGCCCGACAGGTGCCGTAGGTATGCCGGCAGGGTCAGGAACTCCGGGCACGTTCTTTCCGTGAGCAGGACGGTCAGCAGGGTCCGGGCCTGGCCGAAGAGCCGGGCCGCTTCCTCGTCCAGCGCACCGGTCTCGCTGAGCACGTCCAGTTCCTCGCGCAACATCCGGGTGACCATGGCGGCCGTCACCGGCACGCCGTAGTCGGTGAGTGTCCCCGAGGAGATCCACTGCCAGAGCTGGGCCCGGCAGATCTCGGCGGTCGCGGCGTCCTCCATGAGCCCGCCGAGCGCGACGGCGCCGCGCCCGCCCAGCCAGGAGGCGATGTACCGGAGCGCGACGCTGACGTTGGTACGCAACGCCACCTCGCTCACCGACACGCCGAGCGACTTGACGTCGAGCAGTTCGGCGGCGCCGATCCGCACGTCGTCGCGCTTGCGCACGATCTGGTGCGGCTCGTCGGCGAGCCACTGGTCGAACACCTCACGGCAGGTCTCGACCAGGCCCGGGTGTGCCACCCAGGAGCCGTCGAAGCCGTCGCCGACCTCGCGCCGCTTGTCCTGGCGGACCTGGTTGAGCGCCCGCTTCGCGGCGACCGGGTCACGGCTGGGCACGACCGCGGCCATCCCGCCGATCGCGTGGGCGCCGCGCCGGTGGCACGTCTTGACCAGCAGCTCGGTGTAGGCCCGCATGAACGGCGTGGTCATGGTGACCTGGGACCGCTCAGGCAGGACCGCGTCCGGCCGGTTCTTGATCATGCTGAACAGGTAGTCCCACCGGCCGGCGTTGAGGCCGGCCGAGTGCTCACGCAGTTCGTACAGGATCTCGTCCATCTCGAACGCCGCGTTGATCGTCTCGATCAGGACCGTGGCCCGGATCGTGCCGCGCGGGATGCCGAGCAGTTCCTGGGCGAAGATGAAGACGTCGTTCCAGAGGCGGGCCTCCAGGTGCGACTCCAGCTTCGGCAGGTAGAAGTACGGTCCGCTGCCCCGGTCGATCTGCTTCTGCCCGCAGTGGAACAGGTACAGGCCGAAGTCGAACAGCGCCGCGGAGACCGCGCGGCCGCCGATGCGCAGGTGGCACTCCGGCAGGTGCCAGCCGCGCGGGCGGACCATGATCGTCGGCAGCTGGGCGCCGACCTGGTACAGCCGCCCGTCCGGGGCCGTGTAGCCCAGCGTGCCGTCCAGCGCGTCCTTCAGGTTGACCTGCCCGAGGATGACGTTCTCCCAGGTGGGAGACGTGGAGTCCTCGAAGTCCGCCATCCAGACCTTGGCACCGGAGTTGAGCGCGTTGATGGTCATCTTGCGCTCGGGCGGGCCGGTGATCTCGACGCGCCGGTCGAGCAGGTCCGCGGCCGGAGCCGCGACCTGCCACGACGCGTCGTCACGCACGTGCTGGGTGGAGGGCAGGAAGTCCAGGTCGGTGGTGCGAGTGGCCCGGCGGCGCCGGCGGCGCTCCAGCAACTGCACCCGGCGTGCGCCGAACTCCCGGTCCAGCGCCACCACGAATTCGATGGCCTCGGGGGTCAGGATTTCGGAGTATCGGTCTGCGGTGGTTCCGGTGATGGTGATCTCTTCGGCACCCATGATCAGATCTCCCTGCCCATCTCTCAGATCAGAACTGCTCGGCCTCGGTGGAGCCGGACAGGGCGGTGGTGGACGACTCGGGGTTCAGGGCGGTGGAGACGGCGTCGAAGTAGCCGGTGCCGACCTCGGCCTGGTGCTTGGTCGCGGTGTAGCCGTCGACCTCGGCCGCGAACTCGGCCTCCTGCAGCTTCACGTACGCCGTCATGCCGGTCTCGGAGTAACCCTTGGCCAGCTCGAACATCGAGTGGTTGAGGGCGTGGAAGCCGGCCAGGGTGACGAACTGGAACTTGTAGCCCATCGCGCCGAGCTCCTTCTGGAAGCGGGCGATGGTGGCGTCGTCCAGGTTCTTCTTCCAGTTGAACGACGGCGAGCAGTTGTAGGAGAGCAGCTTGCCCGGGTGCTTGGCGTGCACGGCCTCGGCGAACTTGCGGGCGAACTCCAGGTCCGGCTTGCCGGTCTCGACCCACAGCATGTCGGCGTAGTCGGCGTAGGCGATACCGCGGGCGATCGCCGCGTCGTCGCCCGGGGTGACCCGGAAGAAGCCCTCGGCGGTGCGCTCGCCGGTCAGGAACGGCTGGTCGCGCTCGTCCACGTCGGTGGTGAGCAGGTCCGCCGCCAGGGCGTCGGTGCGGGCGATGACCAGGGTCGGGACGCCGGCCACGTCGGCCGCCAGGCGGGCCGCGTTCAGCGTGCGGATGTGCTGCTGGGTCGGGATGAGAACCTTGCCGCCCAGGTGGCCGCACTTCTTCTCACTGGCGAGCTGGTCCTCCCAGTGCACACCGGCCGCACCCGCGGCGATCATGCCCTTCATCAGCTCGAACGCGTTCAGCGGGCCACCGAAGCCGGCCTCCGCGTCGGCGACGATCGGGGCGAACCAGTCGCGCTCGTACTTACCGTTCGAGGTGTCGATCTGGTCGGCGCGCAGCAGGGCGTTGTTGATCCGGCGGACCACCGCGGGAACCGAGTTCGCCGGGTAGAGCGACTGGTCCGGGTAGGTGTGACCGGAGAGGTTCGCGTCCGCCGCGACCTGCCAGCCGGACAGGTAGATCGCCTTCAGGCCGGCGCGCACCATCTGGGTCGCCTGGCCACCGGTCAGCGAACCGAGAGCGTTGATGTAGTCCTCGGTGTGCAGCAGCTCCCACAGCTTCGCGGCGCCCCGCTCGGCGAGGGTGTGACGCTCCTGCAAGGTGCCACGCAGACGGACGACGTCCTCCGCGGAGTAGGTGCGCTTGACACCCGCCCAACGAGGGTCGCTGGCCCAGGCCTGAGTGAGGTCCGCTGCGGTACCGCCCCGGGTTTCGGCAAGCTCAGTCATCAGAAATTCCCTTTCGTGCCCTGTCGCGTTCTTCCGCGCTTCTGTTCGGAAGAACTTCACTCTCAGGGATCCCACCAGCCCCATAGAAGGCCCTTGTGAGAAGAAGAAACGCAAAAATTCTGCTAGGTTGAAACACGTGACCGCTTCACCTTCGGACTCAGTCGACCTCGTCACCCTTGGGCAGCGTCTGCGGCATTTGCGGCGTACCAAGGGCATGACCCTGGACCAGCTCAGCGAGGCGGTGGGCCGGGCGCCGTCGCAGCTCTCGCTGATCGAGAACGGGAAACGGGAGCCCAAGCTCTCCGTCCTGCAGGCGATCGCAGCCGCCCTGGGCGTGACGATGCAGGACCTGCTCCGCGCGGAGGCGCCCTCGCGGCGGGCCGCTCTGGAGATCGAGCTGACGCACTTTCAGAAGAATCCCGCTTATTCCGCGCTCGGTCTGCCCCTGGTCAAGGGTGGCCGGCGCCTCCCGCCGGACGCGCTGGAGTCCCTGATCGGCCTGCACCGGGAGCTCAACCGCGTGCTCACCGAGCAGAGCGCCACCCCCGAGGTGGCCCGCCGGGCCAATGCACAGCTCCGGTCTGACATGCGCAAACGCAACAACTACTTCGCCGAGATCGAGTCCGCGGCCAACAAGATCCTGCTCTCCGTACGGCACACGACCGGCCCGCTGTCCCAGCGCGGCATCCTGGATGTCGCCGCTCAGGTCGGGTTCACCCTGCACTACGTGAACGACCTGCCCAGCTCCACCCGCTCGGTCACCGACCTGAAGAATCGCCGAATTTATCTCCCGCAGGTCGCCAGCGGTAAAGGACACGACCCGCGCGGCGTGGTCCTGCAGACCCTCGGGCACTTCGTGCTCGGGCACAACGACCCCGCCGACTACGGCGACTTCCTGCGGCAGCGGGTCGAGGTGAACTACTTCGCGGCGGCGCTGCTGATGCCGGAGAAGTTCGCCGTCGACTTCCTCGCCGCAGCGAAAGCCGACCGGGCACTCGCGATCGACGACTTCCGGGACGCGTTCGGGGTGTCGTACGAGACCGCGGCACACCGGTTCACGAACCTGGCGACGCACCACTTCGGAATCCCGGTGCACTTCGCGCGCGTGCACGAGAGCGGGATCGTCTACAAGGCGTACGAGAACGACAACGTGCGCTTCCCGTCCGACGTGACCGGGGCGATCGAGGGGCAGCCGGTCTGCCGCAAGTGGGCGTCCCGGACGGTGTTCGAGGCCGAGGACCCGTACTCGTCGTTCTACCAGTTCACCGACACGACGGCGGGGACGTACTGGTGCACGGTGCACGTGGAGTCGACCCGATCGGGGGAGTTCTCGGTGACCGTGGGGACGCCGTACGAGCACGCGCGCTGGTTCCGGGGCGGGGACGTGTCCGGGCGTACCGTCTCGACCTGTCCCGACCCGGACTGCTGCCGGCGGCCGCCGGCGCAGCTCGTCGACCGCTGGGCCGGCAACGCCTGGCCCTCGGCCCGGGTGCACTCGCACCTGCTCGCCGCGCTGCCCCCGGGCACCTTCCCCGGCGTCGACAACCGCGACGTCTACGACTTCCTGGAGCGCCGCGCCTGACGATCCTGGCCACGCTGTCGAGCGCCGCATCCTGATCTTCGAAACGGCTGCGGCGCCTACATCGACCGGCAATATCTTCAAGATCATTTCCGGGTACGACCGATGGAGCGCTGTGGCCAGGCTCGAGGCCAAGTCCCGTGACATCTCGCGCGGGGCTCGCGCCATCCGGCCCTCAGCCGCGCGTCACGGCCCGCTTTCCGGTCGCGTGTCACGGCCCGCTTCCCGGCCGCGTGTCACGGCCCGCTCCCAGCTGCGGGTTGCGGCTGGTGGCGCCGCTCGCGGTTGGTGGGCGCGGCCGTTCCGGGATGTGGGCGGGTGCTCCTGGTAGGCGGGCCGCTGCGCCGACGTCGGGGGCTTGCGGGGCCCGGTGCGGCGCTAGGTGCGCAAGGTTTCCGCGTTCGCGGTGACGGCGGCGACGCGCGGCGGCAACCGGGGGTGGCACGGGCCTCGCGCGGGAAGGTCACGGAACTTGGCTCGAGCCTGGCGACGGGGCTCCATCGGTCGTACCCGGAGGTAGGGATCGGCCGCTTTAAACTTCGCTGATGACGGTGGTGACCTCGGCCTGGGAACGCGTCGAGCGGTGGATGGGGCGGAACGCGCCCATGAGCGCGGCCAAGCTCGCGGGACCGGCGACCACCGAGGCGATCGCCGCGGCGCAGGGCCGGACCGGGCTCACCTTTCCCGAGGAACTCGTCGAGTCGCTGCTGCGGCACAACGGGCTCACCGAGTGGGCGAGCCTGCTCCCGGAGGCCGATCCGCAGAGCCTCGACGAGATCGTCGAGTGGTACGAGATCCGGATGGACATCGCCCCGGACGTCGACGGTTTCGACACGCACTCGCCGAACGATGAGCCCTGGTGGCACGAGCTCTGGGTCCCGTTCGGCGCGTTTGCGAGCAATCTGCAGGTCATCGACCTGCGGCCGGGGCCGGAGCGGGGGCGGCTGGGACTCGCGCCGAACAGCGACGGCGGAGACTTCTCCAATGCGTACCCGTCGCTGGGCGGGTATCTGACGCTGGTCGCGGAAGCACTCGAGACCGGTGGCCGGGTCGGCTGCTGGCATCCGTACCTCACGGTCACGGGCGAGATCTGGTGGGGTCAGGCCGGCGAGACGGAACTCGCCGGGCAGCCGCTGCATCCGGTTCCCGGAGGCCGGTGAGGGGCGACGGGCTCAGCGGCCCGTGGTGCGTGCCCGCAGCGCGAGCAGCCGGTAGGTGGGGTCGGGGCGTGGCGAGTCCTGCTCGGGCAGGGCGGTGAGCGCGGCCCGAACCGCTTCCAGCTCCGCCGGCGGTGCCCACTTCAGGCGGTTCGCCTCGGCGGCGGCCAGCCAGCGGGCGGGGGTGCGGCCCTGGCCGACACCGCGGAAGGCGGATTCGCCGGCCGGGTGCAGGCCGTGTTCGGCGGCCAGCGCCAGAACTCGATCAGCGTTGTCGGCGCGGCGTGCGGCGTGCCTGGTGCGGAACGGTTCGGTCGCCACCGCGAGGTCGCCGCCGGGCCGCGCGAACGGGGCCTCGTCCTTGTCCACGGTGGTGATCAGGACGCCGCCGGGGCGCAGGACGCGCGCGGCTTCGGCGATCACCGGGGCGGCGTCGGGGAGCAGGTGCAGCAGCCAGATCACGACCACGGCGTCGACCGACGCCGCTTTCAGCGGCAGTGCGGTGGCGTCGGCCCTTGCGACGCCGCCGGGCAGGCGCGTGGCGGCCCGCGAGAGCATTGCCGGCGTACGGTCGATGCCCAGTACCGTCCGCCGACTCCCCGCCAGCCGGGTCGTGACTATGCCGGTTCCGCAGGCGACGTCGACAACCGTTCGTACCGAAGCGGGAAACAGCGCGGTGACCGCCCGCGCCGCGGCAGCGGCCCGGGGCTCCCCGCCTCGAGTGCGATCGTAGTCCGCGGCCTCCGCGTCGTAGTCGATCATGTCGCCGAGGGTAGGGGGCGCCCCCCGTCCGCCGCGAGCGACTAATGTTGCGGCCATGACTGCCGGGTCGGCCTCGCGCCGTGCACAGAGCGGCTTCCCGGCCGCGCGTTGATCCTCCGGCGGGCCCGTGGCCCGCCCGCTCTCCCCGGTGTTGCGAAATCCACTGTGGGGAGAAGAGAGGAAACGCATGTCCAGCTTCGAGGAACTGTCCGTCGGTGACGTGGTCGACGGCGAGGTGACGGCGGTCGTGCCGTTCGGTGTGTTCGTCCGGATCGCCGACGACGCCGACGGGTTGTTGCCGCAGGCCACCGGTCCGGAGGTCGGTACGCCGGTCCGGGTCCGGCTGATCGCGATCGACGTCGAGCGGCATCGTGCCGCGCTCGCGCGCGTGTAGGAACAGCCGAGGCCCGGTGGGTTGAGCGGGACAGCTCGGTCCACCGGGCCTGGCGGGTAGGTGATCGGGTCCGCGCGCCGCCATCGTCGCCAGGTCGACCAGCCAATGCCGGGGCTCCTCGGTGCCGACCACAGCGGCGTCATGCCGTCGACCGGATCCAGCACGAGCCACCGCTCGTCGACCTCGTCCGGACCGGCCCCGTCCGCCGTTTGTTCCCGGACATGGGCCCAGAGCAGCTTGCCGTGGAGAACGCCGATGATTGTACGAAATATGTGGGTTTGGGTGTTGCCCTAAAGATTCCTTAACAGTGTTTACTGTTAAGAACATTTCATTTACGTTGGTGAACACGTCGTCCCCTCATCCTCACCAAGGAGTACCTGATGAGACGCCGATTCACCCTGCCCCTGCTGACCGTCGCGGCGGTCGTCGGATCGCTGTTCGTGGCCGTCAGTCCGGCGTCCGCGCACGGCTACATCTCATCCCCGCCCAGCCGTCAGGCCAACTGCGCCAGCGGTGCGGTCGCCAACTGCGGCGACATCATCTACGAACCGCAGAGCGTCGAGGCCCCGAAGGGTTCCACGCAGTGCAACGGCGGCGGCAGCCGCTTCGCGGTGCTCAACGACAACAGCAAGAACTGGCCGGCCGCCACGGTCGGGCAGTCGGTCACCTTCAACTGGGTGCTCACCGCGCGGCACTCGACCGCGACCTGGGAGTACTTCATCGGCGGCACCCTGCTGGCGTCGTTCAACGACGGCGGGGCGCAGCCGGGCGCGACCAAGTCGCACACCGTCAACATGAAGGGGTTCACCGGACGGCAGACCGTGCTGGCCCGGTGGAACATCGCGGACACGGTCAACGCGTTCTACTCCTGCGTGGACCTGAACATCGGTGGCGGGGGCGGCACCACCCCGCCGACCACTCCGCCCACCACCTCGCCGACCACTCCGCCGACCACGTCCCCGACGACGCCGCCCACCTCCGGCACCACGACGTGGGCGGCCGGAACCACCTACAAGGTGGGGGACCGGGTCACCTACGCCGGCAAGTCGTACCAGTGCCGGCAGGCGCACACCGCGATCAACGGCTGGGAGCCGCCGAACGTGCCGGCTCTCTGGACCGCGCTGTAAGCCATGTCCTCTCCGATGGAACCGAGCGGCCCGGTTCGCCGGGCCGCCTCGGCCCGCACTCCTTCCCCGGCGCGGGCCCTTTCTCCGGTACGGACCCCGAGTGCCGTGGCCGCGATTGTGCTGTCCGCGGTCGCCTTCCTGCCGGCCGGTTGCGCCAGCCCACCCGCCGCGTCGTCACCGCCCACGGCAGTCGTCCCGGCCGAATCCGCGGCAGCCGCACCGGCCGCGTCCGCGGCGGTCAACGAGGTCGACGTGATGTTCCTGCAGATGGGCCTGGCGCAGATCGGCGAGGGCGAGCAGATCGCCGCCCTCGCCGAGGAGCGCGCCGGCAACAGCGAGGTCCGGGCCGTCGCGGCCGAGCTGCGTGAGCAGTGGAAGACCGAGAGCGGCACCATGGAACGCTGGCTGCTGGGCTGGGCAGAACCGGTCACGGCCGATCCGTCGGCGGGCGCGCACGCCGGCCACGGCGACCTGCACGCGCTGCGCCCGTCGGACTTCGGCGAGCTGCGCGCCGTTCAGGGCGCGGACTTCGACCGTACGGCGGTCAGCCTGCTGCTCGGGAACCTGCACAACGGCATGGAGACGCTGCGGATGGAGGCCGCCGGGGGCTCCTACCCGCCGGCGCGGGCCCTCGCGACGCGGATGGCCACCACTCGCCAGGCCCAGATCCAGCGTCTGCTCAAACTGGCCGCCTGAAAGCCGGATCCCCGCCGGCTCACCCTCTGATCAGGCCCTCGTCGTCGACCTCCCACACGCCGGCCGGGGTGCTGGTCCACCGCCAGTCGCCGCCCAGGGCCTGACAGGCGGTCCGGACCTCGGTCAGGAACGCGTTCAGCCGGGGCGCGTTGCGGGCGGAGACGACACGGTTGTCGATCGGGCCGTCGTGGACGCGGTGCGCCGGATGATTGTGCGGGAACCAGATGTCGGTGGCCGTGGCGAGGCTGACGGTGAAGCTGTCGTCCTCGTCCCAGAAGCTCGGATCGATGGAGAGCGGCGGATAGACCCGGCCGTGCGGGGGCAGGCCGGCGGCCCCGGCGAGGTCGGCGACGTTGGTGAACCAGGCCTCGGTCATGCCGTCGCCGGTGGCGTACGCCAAGCGGGCGGCCGGAAGGTAGAGGTCGGGCCGGCCGAGGAGGAAGCCGGCCGGGAAGGTGCCGAACGGCTCGACGCGGTCGCCGTGGGCCACCAGCCAGTCGGCGATGGAACCGTCGCGGTCCCGGCGGAATTCCCCGTCGAGGGCCTCGACCACTCGCAGGATGCCGTGCCGCTCACCGGCCCGCAGCACGGTGTCCTGCCATGCGGTCACCCGCTCGCCCGCGGTGACCCGCGGAATGTGCGAACTCCAGATGAACCCTTCGTCGGTCTTGAACGAGTTCCAGTTGTTCACGTCAGACGCACTGCCCGGAGACGTCGAGGAGGGCATTCATCTGCTCCTTGGACCATCGATGTGTGCCGAGCTGGTTGACGATGAGCACCTCGTCGGCCTGGGCCGTGCCGTCCACGCACCAGTCTGCCAGCAGGGAACTCCGGCCGCTGCCGGTGAGCTTGCGCTCCAGGCCGGCCCGGTCGGCGGCCTGTATCCAGCCGGCCGCCGGTTCGAGGTAGATCAGCGCGATCCGTCTGCTGTCCGGCGGCGCGTGCTCGGCCACCCCGGTCGACGACGCGGCCGGGTTGCGCCCGTTGAGCTGCCGTAACGCGGTTCGCAGGTTGGCGTACAACTTGTCGCTGCTGACCGTCTTGATCTGGAACGCCTCGGTCTCGGTACGACCCGAGACGGCCCGCTCGACCAGCAGGTCGACCCTGTATCTCCGGCCGCCGACCTCCTTGACGCCGTCGAGCAGGACCCGCGCCCGGGGATCGGCGCGCAGCGTGGTCACGGCGACCTGGACCTCACGGCGGAAGCCGATCCTGCCCTTGTCCGGCTGGGGCGCCGTGGGATCGGGATCGATCTCGAAGTCGAGCTGGCTCAGCTTCTCGGCGAGATCCTGCGGATTCTCCAGGCGCCCGGACTGGGTGAGAGTCTGCAACTCGGGGACGGCGTTCTGGCGGAACGCGTTCTCGACCGCGGCGAGCACCTTGCCGGGGCGGAAGCCGGCCCGGCCGGACATCACGTCGAGGGCCCGGTAGGCGATGGCTTTCTGCACCTCGTCGCCGTTGTTCAGGATCGAGGCGTTGGGTATCTCGATGCCGCGCGAGCGGAGCCGGTTGATCACGGCCGCGGAGGCTCCGGCCAGGTCGGGGCTGAAGATGTCAGCCGTGTAGTCGACCGGGACCTGAGTGGTGCGGCCCGCGACCCGCGGGGCCGGGTTGGCGAAGGTCATCGGCGCGGTGGTGCGGCTCTCACCTGGCTGGAGCGTGCCGATCGAGATGGTGCGGGTGGGCATGCCGGGACTAACCGTCGCGACGACCGAGGCGCGGCCGGCGGCGGTGCCGGTGTTGGTCACGGTGACCGTCCACCGGCAGGTGGGGGTGGTGCAGTTGGTGGCGTTCACGGTGGTCTCGAAGTGCGGGAGCTTCGGGAGGACGGACCCCTCGACGGGTGGCTCCTCGGGCGCTGGGAGCCCGCCGGACCTGGCGGCCTCCGGAAGAACCTTGGCGACGGCCCGCTGGACGGATTGCGCCGCGCCGTCCGGGGCGTCGTTGACGGTGACGCTGACGTACGGCGGCTGCGGCACGGCGACCGGAGCGAGCGCGTAACGCGCGGGGCGCGGGCTTCCGGCGTACGCCGATGTGGGGTGGAAAGCGGTGGGGGTCGCGGACCGTGGGCCGGCCTGCGGTCGTGCCCAGGAGACCGGCTTGATCGGGCCGGATCTGGTGATCGGGCCGCCGAGCCAGACGAGAGTCTGCGGCGATTCCGTGGTGACCAGGACCGACCAGCCGTTCCACGTCATGCCGGCGACGCGCCGGCCGCGGAACGGGTCCTCGACGGGCATCACGGTGCCGTGGTCGCGGACCTGGGCGAGCAGGTGGGCGAGGGATCCCGGGTCGAAATTGCCGGTGAGCTCCACCGGGAACGGGTCGGCGGACGGGGTGGCCCACTTCTTCCGCAGCGCGCCGGCCTGGTCGGGGTTGCGCCGCGACCACCAGTCGGCGTCGCCGCGGACGGCCGAGTACGCGGTGTATTCGACCAGGTCGGCGGTGCCGGCGACCGGGTCGGTGATGGTGCCGGTGGCGTTGAGCTCGTCGTCGAGCGTGAATTTCCCGCTGATCGACTCGCCGTCGGGGTCGGCGTAGGTGACCTCGACCGCGGTGGCGGACTGGTCGTGGAGCCGGTCGGCTGCCGCGCCGATCGCATCGGCGCCGGTCTTCTCGCGGGTGAGGAGGAAGAGCGTGGTCGTGACCGCACAGATCAGGGCGAGACTGACCGCGGGGAGGACGGCCCGCCGACGGGGCCGGACCGGCGCGGCCACCAGGCTCGCATCCGGCGGCATCGCGGGCGGTTCCTCAACCGGCATCGCGGGCGGTTCCTCAACCGGGGGCGCGGGCGACTCCCCACCCGGGGCGGGTGGGCCCCAGACCGGTTGCGTATCCGGCCGGTTGGCCGGCGGTGACGACCATGGTCCGGCCGGGGGCGTCCGGTCCGGCTGCTGAGGCCGGTTGGCCGGCGGTGACGACCATGGTCCCGGCGGCGTCCGGTCCGGCTGTTGGTTCGGATCCATTCGTCCCCCATATCCGATGTGGACGGGGCGAGGCTAACGGAGCCCACCGACAAAACCATTTGGCCGGCCTTGAGTTCTCCGATTGGCATGTTCCCCGGTGGTGCCCGATAGGGTCGCGGGATGCCTGAGTTGATTGTTCCCACCGTCCGGCTGCGGGACAGCTGGCTCGAGTCCCGGGACGAGTGGGGGAAGGGCGTGCACCAGGACGGCAGCGGACTGCGGTTCGGGACCGATCTGGACTCTCCGGCGGGGTTCGCCGCCTGGGTGGAGTGGCTGGTCAGCTGTGCGGACCGGCTGCGGCCGGCGCCCGAGGGCTGGGTGCACTGCACGTTCCGGTGGATCGTCGAGGGGGACCGCTACCTCGGGGCGATCGCGTTGCGGCACGAGTTGGACGACTTCCTGCTGCGGGCCGGCGGACACATCGGATACGGGGTTCGGCCGTCGGCCCGGCGCCGCGGGCTGGCCTCGTTCGCGCTGGGGGCGATGCTCGGCGAGGCCCGCGCGCTGGGGCTGGACCGGGTCCTGATCACCTGCAACGTCGCCAACGAGGGGTCGGCGCGCACCATCGAGGGGCGCGGCGGCGTGCTGGAGGACATCCGGGAGACCGAGATCGGCACCCTCAAGCGTTACTGGATCGCGCTCTGAAGGCCTGGACCAACGGGTTCGGCGGAAGCGTGCCGACCGCCTCCCGCAACGTCCGCAGCAGCGCGGTGGCCAGCGCCGAGGGCCGCCGGCTCGGCATCGCGACCCCGATGTACCGGCACGGGCCCGGTGGCCGCAACGGCACCGCGACGATGCCCGCCGGGTCGGTGGTCAGCGCCACCTCCGGGATCGTGCTGATCCCCACCCCGGCACGGACGAGCGACTGTGCGAACTGGTAGTCCGTTCCCCGGCAGGCCGTCCGCATCTCGAACCCGGCCAGCGCCGCGTAGTGCTCCAGCAGGTCGCTCTGGTCCAGGCAACCCTGCACCCACCGCTCGTCGCCCAGCTCCGCGATCGCCAGCGAGGACGACCCGGCACGGGGGTGGTCGGCGGGCAGGGCGACCCACATCGGGTCCTCCAGCACGGGTGTCCACACCAGCCCGGAACGGTCCCCGTCGACGACCGGCGGCGGGCCGGTGAAGTGGTAGGCGAGGGCGAGCTCGGCCGTCCCGGCGCGGACCAGCGGCAGACTCTCCTGCGGCTCGCTCTCGATCACGGTCAGCTCGACGCCCGGGTGGGCCGCGGTGAACCGGGTCAGCGCGGCCGGCAGCAGCCGCTGGCCGCCACTGGTGAAGGTGGCGACGGTGAGCCGCTCGGTGCGCGCGGTGGCCAGCCGGTCGATCTCCCGCTGGGCGGTGAGCAGCTCGGCGGAGATCGCCTCGGCGGCGTCGATCAGGACCAGGCCGGCCTCGGTCAGCTCGACGCCGCGGGTGCTGCGCCGCACGACGGGGGTGCCCAGCCCCCGCTCCAGGGCGCTGATCTGCTGGGACACCGCGGACGGGGTGAGCCGTAGCTCGGCGGCGGCCCGGTTGAAGCTGCCGTGCCGGGCCACCTCGGAGAGCACCTGCAACCGCCTCGAGTCGATCATCGGCTCTGCCCCCTGTTAAGAAACGCTTACGACGCCATCAGTAAGTCAGCACTACCGCTTACTACCGTACGGCGGAAGGCTGTTGTCTGTGAATCGTCGTGCCTGGCTCCTCTTCGTTCTGGTCTCCGTGCTCTGGGGCATTCCGTACTTCCTGATCAAAATCGCCATCGACGACCTCTCGCCGATGCTGGTCGTCGCCGGTCGCTGCGCCATCGGCGCGGCGGCCCTGATCCCGGTCGCCGCGCTGCGCGGCACGCTCACCGCGCTGCGCGGCCGGATGCGGGTGGTCGCCGGGCTCGCGGCGGTCCACATCGTCGGGCCGTTCCTGCTGATCACGTACGGCGAGACGCACATCAGCTCGTCCCTGACCGGCATCCTGATCGCCATCGAGCCGGTCGTGATCGCCCTGCTGATGGCGAACTCCGAGCCGATCACCGGGATCCGGACGGTCGGCCTGGTCACCGGGTTCGCCGGAGTGGTGGTGCTGGTCGGCCTGGACGTCTCCGGCGACCGGTGGGGCCTGCTCGGTGCCGCCATGGTGCTGCTCGCCGCGCTCAGCTACGCCTACGCCACCCGGATGGTCCAGCAGCGGCTCTCGGACGTCCCGCCGGACGCGCTGACCGTCGGCACCACCACCGTCAGCACCCTGGTGCTGACCCCGTTCGTCCTGTTCCGGTTGCCGGACGCCGGCGCCGTCGGCGTCGACTCCTGGCTGGCCCTGGCCGGGCTCGGCCTGCTCTGCACCGCCCTCGCGATGCTCGCGTTCTACCGGCTGATCGCCCTGGCCGGGTCGAACCGGGCCGGCCTGGTCACCTATGTGAACCCGGTGGTGGCGGTGCTGCTCGGGGTGGTGCTGCTGCGCGAACCGGTCGGCGTCGGCACCGCGGCCGGCTTCCTGCTGATCGTGACCGGCTGCTGGCTCTCCACCCGGCCGGTCCGGGCCCGCGCCGAAGAACCGGTACCGGTGGGCTGATCAGCTGATCAGGCGGCGTTCCCAGACCCAGGCGGCGATCTCGACCCGGTTGCGGGTCCCCAGCTTCTGATGGACGCTGCCCAGGTGGGTCTTCACGGTGCCCACCGAGATGAACAGGTCCGCGGCGATCTCCGCGTTGGTCTGGCCGCGGGCGATCAGCCGCACCACCTCGAGCTCCCGTGGCGAGAGGCCGCCGTCGTCGGCGCTCGGCCGCGGGGCGGTCAGGTGCTGCAGCAGCCGGACCGTGATCGACGGGCTGATCAGCGCGTCCCCGGAGACCGCCGCCCGGACCGCCTCGACCAGCAGGGCCGGCCCGGAGTCCTTGAGCAGGAACCCGGCCGCGCCGTTGTGCAGCGCCTGGTGCACGTACTCGTCCAGGTCGAAGGTGGTGACCACGACCACCTTGACCGGGTCGGTCACGCCGGGGCCGGCGAGCAGCCGCAACGCCTGAAGGCCGTCCATCTTCGGCATCCGGATGTCCAGCAGCGCCACGTCCGGCCGCAGCCGGCGGGCCGCCTCGACCGCCTCGACACCGTCGGCCGCCTCGCCGATCACCTCCATGTCCGGCTGCGCACCGATGATCATGCCGAAGCCGGTGCGGACCATCGCCTGATCGTCCGCGACGAGTACCCGTATCACCGTCAGAAACTCCTGTTCACAGCGGAAAGACCGCGTCGACGACCCAGCCGCCGTCGACGCCCGGCCCGGCGACGATCCGCCCGCCGGCCGCGCGGACCCGCTCGGTCAGGCCGACCAGACCGTATCCCGGCGAGCCGGGCGACGGGCGCGGGACCGGACCGTCGTTGGCGACCCGGACGAGCAGCTGGTCCCGGGTCCGGCGGACCCGGACGTCGACCGCGGTGGCCTGCGGCGCGTGCTGCCGGGCGTTGGTCAGCGCCTCCATCACCACCCGGTACGCCGACGTCGACACCTCCACCGGCAGGCCGTGCACCTCGCCCTCCAGCAGCAGCCGCGCCGGCGGGCCACCGGCCGCGGTGAACTGCTCGGCGAGCGGCACCAGCTCGGGCACCCCGGCGATCGGGGCGAGCGGCGCGTCCGGTCTCGACTCCGGGTCGCGCAGCACGCCGACCATCCGGCGCATCGACGCCATCGTCTCGGTGCCGGCCTGCTCGATCTGCTCCAGGGCGAGCAGCACCCGGTGCGGGTCCTGCTCGGCGATGAACCGGGCGCCCTGGGCCTGCACCACGATCCCGGTCACGTGGTGGGCGATGAAGTCGTGCAGGTCCCGGGCGAACTCCGCGCGCTGCTCCGACCGGACCGAATCGAGCGCGCGCAGCCGGTTGGTGGCCATCATCCGCAGGGCGACACCCACCCCGATGGCGCCGGCCGCGCCGAGCGCCTGGATCAGGCAGAACGTGCCGTAGATGGTGGAGTGGCCGGCCCGCAGCGGCATCACGCTGACCGCGGTGCCGGTCACCATGAGCGCGACCAGCGCCCAGCCGGGGGTGGCGTTGCGGGCCACCACGGCCAGCACGATCAGCAGCGCGGTCGACTCGGCCAGCCCCCACAGCCCGCCGTACGGGTCGAGGAGGGCCAGCACCCCGGTGACCAGCAGCGAAGCGGCCGAGACCGCGATCGCGCTCAGCGGCAGCCACAGCGATCCGAGCCGGTAATGCGGCAGCCAGACCGCGGCGGCCGCCATCGCGAGCAGCACCTGGACCGGGAGGAGCGGGCTGGACTCCCCGCTGCCGCCGGCCACCTCGACGAAGCCGATCAGGGCCAGCAGGGCCAGCCCGCCGACCTGCATGAGGCCTACCAGAACACGATTCATCGTGAGCCAGCGTAGGCGGCCGGGGCCCCGGCCCCATCGGCCGAAAGTTAGAGGCGCCGGACCGCGAACCCCGACCGCGAGCCGATGTGCCACTTGCCGGCGTCGATGAGGATCACTCTGCCCGGTTCACAGCCTTCTTGGAGCTTTCATGCAGACGCAGTCCTCACCCCCGGTCGGCCACGACGCCCTGGCGGCGGTCGCGGCCGTCGACCTGGTGAAGGTGTACGGCGCCGGCGACACCGCGGTGCGAGCGCTCGACGGGGTCACGGTCGGGTTCGAGCGTGCCCGGTTCACCGCGATCATGGGCCCGTCCGGGTCCGGCAAGTCCACCCTGATGCACTGTCTGGCCGGCCTGGACACCGCCACCTCCGGCCAGGTGCTGCTCGGCGGCGCCGACCTGACCAAGCAGTCCGACAAGGTGCTGACGAAGGTGCGCCGGGAACGGATCGGCTTCGTCTTCCAGTCGTTCAACCTGCTGCCGCAGCTGACCGCGCTGCGCAACATCACCCTCCCGCTCGACCTGGCCGGCCGCCGCCCGGACGCCGAGCTGCTGGACCGGCTGGTCACCACGCTCGGGCTGGCCGGCCGGCTCGGGCATCTGCCCAGCGAACTCTCCGGCGGCCAGCAGCAGCGGGTCGCGCTGGCCCGCGCCCTGGTCTCCCGCCCCGAGGTGCTCTTCGCCGACGAGCCGACCGGCAACCTGGACTCCCGCTCCGGGGCCGAGGTGCTGGGCCTGCTCCGCGACTCGGCCCGTAACCTGGGGCAGACCATCGTGATGGTGACCCACGACCCCGGTGCGGCCGCGTATGCCGACCGGGTGGTGCTGCTCGCCGACGGGCGACTGGCCGGGGAGATCTACCAACCGGACATCACGTCGGTCACCGACGCCCTGCAGAAGCTGGCGGCCGGCCGGTGAACCCGATCCTGCGTACCCAACTGGCCGGAGTCGCCCGGCGCCCGGCCCGCATGCTGCTCACCGGCCTCGCCGTGCTGGTCGCGTCGTTCGTCGTCTACGCCACGGTCCTGGCCCAGCAGATCACCCAGCGCAGCATCGTGGACGGGCTCAGCGGCACGCCGGAGGCGGTCGACCTGGTGATCCGCCAGGGGTCGATCGACGACCGGCACCTCGCCGCGATCAACGCGATCCCCGGCGTCTCCCGCACCTCCGCCCAGACCGAGATCGGCGCCCAGCTGGGCGGGCAGTATCTGAACATCAGCGGCGACCCGGGCAGCGGCCCGCTCGCCCTGGTCTCGGTCACCGAGGGCCGGTACCCGAGCGCGGCCGGCGAGATCGCGGTCACGCCGCGGACCGTCCAACTGCTCGGCCTCAAGGTCGGATCGACCGCCTCGGTCGATCCGGGCACCGGGAAGAAGGTGGCGCTGAGGGTCGTCGGCGTGGTCAAGCCGCCGGTGGACTTCGGGAACGACGCGTACGCTCCGGCGAGCACCGTGCTCGCGCTCACCGTTGACCACTTCGTCCAGGGGATCTACGTCGACGTGGACGCCGGGACCGACGCCGGGCCGGTGCGCGACCGGATCGAGGCGCTGTTCGCCGGGGCCAAGGACGAGGACCGGCCGGAGGTGGTCACGGGGGCCGACGTCCGGCTCGCCGAGGCCCGCGACGCCGCCTCCCAGATCGACCAGGTCTTCGCGGTGGTCGGCATGTTCGTCGGGATCGCCGTCGCGGCGGCCGGCCTGATCGCCGCCAGCACCTTCCGGATCGTCTTCGCCCAGCGGATGCGGCAACTCGCCCTGCTCCGCGCGATCGGCGCCGGCCGGAGTGCGACGTTCCGCGCGCTGGCCACCGAGGGAGCGCTGACCGGCCTGGCCACCGGCGCGGTCGGGGTGGCCGTCGGGCAGGGGGCCGGGTTCGCGGTGCCGGCCCTGCTGCGTGGGATCGGCTGGAACGTGCTGAACCCGGGGATCCCGGTGCTCTGGGCGGTCGGCACGATCCTGCTCGCCGTGGTGATCTCGGTGGTCGCGGTGCTCGCCCCGGCGGTCTCCGCCGCCCGGGTCGCGCCGCTCGAGGCGCTGCGGACCGCGGCCGGCACCGGTGCGCGGACCGGCATCGGCGTACCGCGCTGGATCGCCGGGCTGCTCCCGCTGGCCGCCGCCCTGGCCCTGGCCGGATACGTCTACACCAACCTGCCCGGACTGGACGAGCGGGATTACGACCCCCAGATGATGCTGCTGGCCGTGGTCGCGTCCGGCGCACTCGCCTTCGCCGCCCTGATCGCGCTCGGGCCGGTGCTGGTCCGGCCGGTGCTCGCGGTCACCGGCTGGCCGCTGCGGCGGCTCGGTCCGGTCGGCCGGCTCGCGGTCGGCGGGGTGGGCGGCAGCGCCCGCCGGGCCGCCGCGGTGTCGGTGGTGGTCGCGCTCGGCGTCACGCTGGTCGCCGGGGTGCTGGTCGGTGGCGCCTCGATCCGGGCCCTCGGTGACCGGGAACTGGCCGCCGCGGCGCCGACCGACTTCGAGATGACCGGTGGCGACGGGAGCACCCTGCCGGAGGAGATCGTGACCCGGGCGAAGGCGAGCGGGGAGCTCACCCGGGTGACGCCGTACCGGCGGCTGACCAGCGCGAAGATCGCCCAGTTCGAGGGCACCGCGGTCACCGACCTGGACGTGCGGGCGCTGCCCCGGCTGCGCGACCTCGACGTCCGGTCCGGCTCGGTGGACGAACTGAAGCCGGGCACGGCCGTGGTCGCCGGCTACCTCGCCGAGATGGCGGGTCTCCGGCTCGGTGACACCGTGCGGGTGGAGAACCAGGGCAGAACCGTCAGCCTGCAGGTGGTCGCGGTGCTCGGCGACGACGCGCCGCTGCACGCCGGGCTGCTGGTCGTACCGGCCGATCTGACCGCGATGGGGGCGGGCGGCGGGTGGTCCGGGATGCTCGCCGACGCGGCTCGGGACGGGGCGAGCGCGCGTACCGAGGCGCTGCGGGCGATGCGCGCGGCCGCCGGCGGGAAGACCGAGTTCAGCGTCGTCGTCCTCGCCGACCAGCGTGACGCCCTCGACGCCGAGCTGGCCACGCTGCTCGGCATCGCGCTCGGCCTGATCGGCCTGACCGTGCTGATCGCCGTGGTCGGCGTGGGCGCCACCACCGCGCTGTCGGTGGTCGAGCGGGTCCGCGAGTCCGGGCTGCTGCGCGCGATCGGGATGTCCCGGGCCGGCCTGCGCACCATGCTCACCCTCGAATCGGCCCTGTACGGCGTGATCGGCGCGGTCCTCGGCTTGCTGCTCGGCGTTCCGTACGCCTGGCTGGCCCTGCGGGCGACCGGAGCGAACGCTCCGCTGGCGGTGCCGGTCTGGCAGCTGGCCGGTGCGTTCCTGATCCTGGTGGTCCTGACCGCGCTCGCCGGCGTCCTCCCGGCCCGGCGCGCGGCCCGGGTCAGCCCGGTGAACGCGCTCGGGACGGACTGATCCGGCGAAGTCCGGTCGGCCTGCCCCGCTCAGGCGGGGTAGGCCGACCGGCCGAGCGGGGTTCAGTCCTTCTGGTCCCACCAGGTGGGGATCAGGGAGTTCTCCTCGCGCTTGGTCTCCTTGCGGGAGCGCTGGCGGACGTGACTCCGGGCGACCGGCAGCTCCAGCTTCTCCGTCACCGCGTCCCGGGCGGCGCGTTCGCTCGCCGGGGGCCGCCCGGCGTACGGTTCGCCGTCGCGGCCCGCCTCGCTCCAGCCCGCGTGCGGCTGGCCGTCGCTGCCGAGGACGGTCGGGACCGGGGCTAGCTCCACCGCCGGACGGGCCGTCGCCCCGGGCGGCGTGTCGATGTCCGGCCACAGGCGTGGCCGTCGCCGCGCTGCCACGTCCTCCACCCAGCCGAAGAGCAGCACCGCCACTCCGGTCAGTACCAGCGCCAGGGTGAGCGTGACCGGCTTCTCCAGGTGCCCGAGGTCATCGAAGCCGAGCAGGGTGAGCAGTGGCCAGATCGCCGCGATGGCCAGGTTGTGCCACAGATAGACGGTGACCGCGCGGGCGTTGAGCAGGGTGACCGCCCGATCCAGCGGGCGCTTGCGCGACAGCCAGGACATGTCCGGCTGCCAGCGCAGGAACAGCAGCACGAACGCGAGCGAGTACAGCCCCTGCGACTCGGAGACGTCGTTGAGATCCCAGGCGTCCTCGCCCTGGTGACCGCTCTGGAAGTAGAGCGCGGCGCCGGCGAGCACCACGGCCAGGAGGAACACGGTGACGGGAGAGAGTTTCCGGAGCCGGCCGTCCCGGTGCGCGAAGCCGGCGATCCAGCACGCGGCATAGGTGACGAAGTCCCACATCACCACGTCGGCGGTCTCCGGCAGCTCGAACCCGGTCCGGTCGAGGACGAACATGGTGGCGAACGGCGCGATCACCAGCAGCCAGCACGCCGGGCCCAGGCGCTTCCAGAAGAACCAGAGCACCGGCGAGAGCACGATGAACCAGACGTACGCCCGGATGTACCAGAGCGGCTCCCAGGAGTCGATGCCGAGCTCGCTGCCGGGTGGGTCGCCGAGGGGCAGGATCCAGAACGCGAGCTTCCACAGTGTGAAGGGGTGTTCGCCGTCCTCCTCGCGGGTCCAGCCCAGGGCGAGCATCACCGGTACGGCGAGCAGCCCGAGCAGCCACAGCGGCGGGAGCAGCCGCCGCAACCGGGAGGTCACCACCTGGGCGGCCGGCCGCTTCTCCAGCGAAGCCGCGGTCAACGACCCGGCCAGCGCGAACATGACGCCCATCGCGGGCATCACGATCGACAGCCAGGACCAGCCGAAGAGGTGGTAGACGATCACCCGGACGATTGCCGCGGCGCGAAGCAGGTCCAGGTATCGGTTACGCACCGGGGAACCGTAGCCACGACACACCCGGGTCCGGGACATCCGGCCGGTCGGCAAGAACGCCCTGCCGGATTACCCCGATAGCGGGAAGTGTGTCCGATCTCAGTGCGATTGTGCGACGTCGCCGTTTCGGCATGATCCACGTTTTGCCTGCTCAGGCCGTACATCCGAGGGTTCTTGAGGCGACCTCGCACCGTTGCCGGCCCGGCGGCGAAGTCACTCTTCCGCGTCTGTGGCGTTGGTCAAACCCGGGAGTGCCCCGGGTGGACCGGGGCGCGCGACGGAATGGGATCGCCTTCAGTTATGCGTAAGCCTCTGGTTGTGCTCGCCGTGGCCGCCACTGCTCTGATCGCGGGGGGTGCCGTCGCGGCACGCGCGACGGCGCAGGAGCCACCGAACGACTCCGCGGGCTTCAACGTCTTCGGACTGCCCCGGCTCTCCGGGGAGGACGACGTGCCGGAGACGGAGCCACCGGCCTCCGCGCGGTCCGGCTTCGGCGCCGCCGAGCCGGACCGGACACCGGCCGTGACACCGTCCGGCACGCCATCCGCGACACCACCCGGGACGCCCGCCGGGCGGCCGGCCGCCGCGCCCACCGGAGCACGCCCCGGGAGCGGCGCCCCACAGGGCCCGTCCGCGCGCCGGTCGCCGGTCGACCTCGAGCCCGCCGGCCGGCGGGGGCGCGCCGTCGCCGATCCGTTCGCGGCCTCGCACACCACCGTCACCGCGAGGAGCATCTCCTTCAGCCCGGACTCGCCGGTCCAGCAGCAGATCCTCGCCCTGGTCAACTGGCATCGCGCGCGGGCCGGCTGCGGGCAGGTCACCATCGACCGGCGGCTGATCGCCGCGGCCAACCGGCACGCCGCCGACATGGCCACCCGCGACTACTTCGAGCACGAGTCCCCGAACGGCGAGCGGGCCGGCGACCGGGTCAGCGACACCGGTTACGACTGGCGCTGGTACGGCGAGAACATCGCCCGCGGTCAGGACAGCCCGTGGGCCGCGATGGCCGACTGGATGAACAGCCCGTCCCATCGGTCGAACATCCTCGACTGCCGGCTCGACCAGATGGGTGTCGGCCTGGCCATCGACCGCTACAACACCCCGTACTGGGTGCAGGACTTCGCCACCCCTAGGTAGCTGACTCACGACTCCCCGGAACGGGAGTTCGCCTCGAACACAGAACCGGGATGCCATCGGCATCCCGGTTTCATGTCATGGTCCCCTCCCCTGATCGTTTTCGCGGGGCCGCTGTGCTTCGATGTGCGAACGACACTCCTGGGGAGGATGTGATTTGTCAGTGAAACGTGTTACCGCACGTCTTGCGATGGCGGCGATGGCCGTCGTGGTGGGCGGCGGTCTCGGCGCGTTCGCCTTGACGCCGGCCGGTGCCGGCGCCGCCGTGCGAACCGCGCCGCTGACCACCGCGGTGGTCACCAAGGCGGCCGCCTCGTCGTGCGCGACCGGCAAGTACCAGAAGCAGGTTGAGGGCTACCTCAAGAAGCTGGGTGGGTACGGCACGATCACCGTCGACGGGAAGCAGTCGGCCGCGGACTGTGCCGCGATCGTGAAGTTCCAGAAGCGGTTCGGCATCAAGCCGGCCCAGGGTCTGGCCGGCCCGACGACCTACGACGTCGCCAAGCGTCTGGCGGCCACGAAGACGTCGGCGTGCAAGCCGAACAAGACCGGCATCACCTTCTGTGTCGACCTGACCAACCAGACGACGTGGGTGATGAAGAACGGGAAGGTCTTCGTCAAGCCGACGATCACCCGTACCGGCATGAAGGGCTACCGGACCCCGTCCGGCACCTTCAAGATCAACAAGCGTACGAAGAAGGAATGGTCCGACCCGTACCACGTCTGGCTGCCGTACTGGCAGCGCTTCATCGGCGGGCGCGGATTCCACCAGACCACCACGTACATCCACGACAAGTGGCGTGGTTCGCACGGTTGCGTCAACCTGCTCGAGCAGGATGCCAAGCAGTACTACAGCATCGGCAAGATCGGGATGACGGTGAAGGTGATCGGGCGCCGTCCCGGCACCTGATCCACCGCTCACCCGGAACGGGCCGTCCCCTCGGGGGCGGCCCGTTCCGTTCTTCCAGGCATAGAGTGGCGTCTGTGTCTCGGACCCACTCCCGGAGCGCCCTGCTCGCCGGCGGCATCCTGGTGCTCCTGCTGCTGACCGCGGCCTCCTGCGACGACCACGACACCGGCGTACGCCTGGGCACCGCGACCGTCGGCACGGTGGGTGAGATCGTCGAGGCCCCCGGCTCGGTCACCGCCCGGACCGCGGCCACCCTCACCGCACCCGCCGCCGGCACCCTCGCCGACCTGCGCGTCGAGTCCGGCGACCGGGTGGCCAGAGGCGACGTGCTCGCGGTCCTCGACTCGCCCGAACTCCGGCGGCGCCGGGACGCCGCGCGGAAAGCGCTGGCCCAGGCCCCGTCCGGCGGGGGAGCGCCGACCGGCGGGACGGCGGCCTTCACCCAGGTCCGGCGGACCACCGACGAGCAGGCCGCCCAGGCGTTCGAACTGGCCCTCGAGGCCGCTGACCAGATCGCCGACCCGCGACTGCGCGAGGTGATGCGGCGGCAGGTCGACGCGGCCCGCAAGCAGTACCGGGCGGCGTCGGCCGCCGCCGACGCCGCGGTCCGCGCCGTTCAGCACGGGGTCGCCTCGCTGAGCGAGGCGGTCAGCTCGCTGTCGGCGGCCCAACGGCTGCAGGCTCAGCAGGCGTACGACCTGGCCGACGCGGCCGTGGACGCGCTCACGCTGAAGGCGCCGGTGTCCGGGGTGGTCCAACTCGGCGGGCCCGCGCCCGACCCGGCCGGTGGC
Organism: Actinoplanes regularis; assembly: GCF_900188005.1. Taxonomy (GTDB): domain Bacteria; phylum Actinomycetota; class Actinomycetes; order Mycobacteriales; family Micromonosporaceae; genus Actinoplanes; species Actinoplanes regularis. The sequence goes on from NZ_FZNR01000004.1 coordinate 195,198, forward strand.
GGCCTCTCCGCGCTGCTCTCGGACGGCGCCGAGAGCGTGCGGAACCCCACGGCCGGGGTGGACCCGGCCGTCGCCGAAGGAGCCTACGTCGCCCCCGGTACGCCGGTGCTGACCGTGGTCGACGTGGGCCGGCTCGGGCTCGCCGCCGAGGTGGACGAGACCGATGTGCTGCTGGTCAAGCCGGGAGTGGCGGCGGACGTCGAGCTGGACGCGGCGACCGGGGCCACCTACCCGGCCACGGTACGGTCGGTGGACCTGCTACCGGTCACCTCGGCGCGGGGCGGGGTCTCCTACCGGGTGCGGCTCGACCTGGGCGAAGGCGCCTACACCGACGGCAGCGGGGCGGCACCGACACCGCGACCCGGGATGAGCGCGGTGGTCCGGCTGCGGGTGCGCCAGGCCGACGCGGCGGTGACCGTGCCGGCCTCGGCGGTGGTCAGTGTGGACGGACGGGACACCGTCTGGGCCGTCCAGGACGGACACTACCGCTCGATCCCGGTCCGGCTCGGGGTGCGCGGGGAGGACACCGTGCAAGTGGTCTCGGGCGTCACGGCCGGCCAGCGGATCGTCGTCGCCGGCACCGACCGCGTCGAGAACGGCGCCGGGGCCCCGTGACGACACCGGCGATCGTCGCGACCGGGGTGACCCGGGTCTATCAGCTGGACGGCTTCTCCGTGCCGGCGCTGCGCGGGGTCTCGCTCACCGTCGAACCGGGCGACTACCTGGCCATCGTCGGTACCTCCGGCTCCGGCAAGTCCACTCTGATGCACCTGCTCGGCGGCCTGGACCGGCCGACCGGCGGCACCCTGCTGATCGGTGGCCGCGACGTCGCCGGACTCACCCCGAACGAGCTGGCCGAACTGCGCAACAGCACGATCGGCTTCGTCTTCCAGTCCTTCCACCTGCTCGCCCGGACCACCGCCCAGGACAATGTGGGCCTGCCACTGGTCTACCGCGGGATCGGCCGTCGCGAACGCCGTGCCCGCGCCACCGCCATGCTGGACCGGGTCGGCCTCGCCCACCGCGTCACCCACCGCCCCAACCAGCTCTCCGGCGGCGAACAGCAACGGGTCGCGATCGCCCGCGCCCTGGTCACCGGTCCGTCGCTGCTGCTGGCCGACGAACCGACCGGCAACCTGGACTCCGCCACCGGCCGGTCCATCCTCACCCTCCTGGAGTCCCTGAACGCCGAGGGCGTCGCGATCGTCCTGGTCACCCACGATCGCGAGGTGGCGGCCCGGGCTGACCGCCAGATCCTGATGAAGGACGGCCTGATCGTGGAGAGCGTCCCGGGAACGGCGGACTGATCGTGGCGGACGGCCGGCGGTGAGGGTCGCCGAGGCGTGGCGGGTCGCACTGGACGCGCTGCGGGCCAACCGGATGCGGAGCCTGCTCACCATGCTCGGGGTGGTCATCGGGGTCGCCGCCGTCGTCGCTCTCGTGGCCATCGGGACCGGGACGAAGCAGCAGATCGAACGCCAGGTCGAAGGGCTCGGCAGCAACCTGCTGATCGTCGTACCGGGACGGCTCGAAGCCGGCGCCGCGCCGACCAGCTCGCCCCTCACGCTGGACGACGCCGACGCGGTGAGCCGGGTCGTCGGCGACCGCTCGCGGGTCGCCGTGACGATCGCGTCCGGCGAGACCGTACGCGCCGGGTCGCGGAGCGGATTCGCCAGCATGCAGGGCGTTCTGGAGACCACCCCGACGGTCTTCGTCCGCGAACTGAACCGCGGCGCCTACCTGACCCGCACCGACGTCAGCACCGGGCGACGGGTCGCGGTGCTCGGCGCGGGGGTGGCCCGCACCCTCTTCGGCGACCGCGACCCGATCGGGCGGCAGATCACCATCGGCGGAGTGCGGTTCCGGGTGATCGGCGCGTTCGAGCCGCTCGGGCAGAGCCTCGGCGTGGACCGGGACAACGAGGTGCACGTACCGGTGACCGCCGCGCAGCGGCTCCTCGGCACCGACCGCATCGACGGCCTCGCGATCCGGGCCCCCGACCGCGACCGGATCGACCAGCTCGGCCGGGACGTCGTCGCCACCCTCGCCGACCGGCACCCCGACACCGACTTCAGCGCGGTCACCCAGGAGCAGATCCTCGGCGTGCTCGGCGACATCCTCGGCGTCCTGACCGGCGTGCTCGCCGCGATCGCCGGGATCAGCCTGCTCGTCGGCGGGGTCGGCGTCTCCAACATCATGCTGGTCTCGGTCCGCGAACGGACCCGGGAGATCGGCCTGCGCAAGGCGGTCGGCGCGCGGCCCCGCGACATCGGCGTCCAGTTCCTCCTCGAAGCGGTGCTGCTGACCACCACCGGGGGAGTGCTCGGCATGCTGCTCGGCGCCGGCACGGCCCTGCTGGTCGACGGGCTCAGCCCGGTCCCGGCCGCGCTCACCTGGTGGTCCATGGCCCTGGCGTTCGGGGTCTCCGCGGGCGTCGGCATCATCTTCGGCGTCGTCCCGGCTCAGCGGGCCGGCCGGCTCGATCCGGTGGTGGCGCTGCGAACGGAGTGAGCCCGCCCCGCGTCCGCGGAGCGGGCCACCGTCCGTGTCAGTCCCTCCTGGTGACGACCGGCCGCTCGGCGGTCGGCTCGTCGAAGGCGTCCGGCTCGTTCCTCGCCGCGGGCTGGTTCGGCGCGGCCTTCTTCGCCGCGGTCTCCTCCGCGTTCCGTCCGCTCAGCGGGGCCAGGACCTCCTCCGCGCGCCTCGGGTACGGACCCCAGCCGTCCCGCAGCACGTGGATGTAGACGGCCTCCAGGCACACCCCGATCCGCTCCACCAGATCGGAGTCCTCCGGGGAACCCAGCCGGATCGCCCGGGCGAAGTGGTCCAGCGCCTCCATGTGCCGGCCCTGGTCGAAGGCGCTGCGCCCGGCGTTCTCGTGCACCACGCTCCGCACCGCCGCGGACACCTTCGAGTCGACAGCCCGCTGGAAGAGCCGGTCGGCCTCCATCCAGTCGCCGCGCAGCCGCAACACGTGCGCCAGTTCGGCCTGGGCGATCACCATCGACTGCTCGTCCTTCGCGGACTCCGCGTGGGCCAGGGCCAGCCGGCTCGCGGCGGCGGCCATGCCCAGCTCGCCGAGGAGGCGGTAGACCTCCGCGCGGACGCTCAGCAGCCCCGCCTTGACGATGTTGTCGGCCTCGTCGGCGAGCGGCCCGTCCAGGCGTTCGCCCAGCTCACGCAGGGCGTCGCGGTCGTCGACGACCTCGCGGAGAGTGCCGCCGTCCAGCCGCCAGCGGATGGCGTCCAGGTCGGCCGCCGAGAGGGGCAGGTGTTTGCCGAGGTCGTTCGCCTCCTGCGGAGGCTCCGCGGCGGTCTCCTCCTGCTCGCCGGTACGGTCGTCGCCCCGCTCGCCGGAGCCCCGGCCCTGCTCGTCCCCGCCGGTCGCGACCGTGTCGTCGCTCTCCACAGCCGGGGTGCCGGCGTCGTCCCCGGCCGGCGCCTCGGCTGTCGGCGTCGCCGGAGCGTTGGCGACGAACCAGCCGCTGCCGAACGCGGTGTCCGTGTACCGCCGTGGCTCCTGGTCCGGGCCCGAGACCGCCAGACGCGCGATCGGCCTCAGGTTGTGCAGGGTGCCGTCCGGGTCCATGTACGGCGCGGGATTGCCGTCCGGCAGGAGTCCGGTTCCGTCGGCCGGCGCCTGCGGGGTGGCTCCGTCGACGGAGGGCCGCTGTGCCGGAATTCCGTTCCCGCTCTCCGCCGGGCCGCGGCCGGTGACCGCGTCGGTCTGCGGCGAGGCCGGGTTACCGTCCTGCGGCCGACCGCCATCGGCCGCAGGAGCACTCGATTCGGGCGCCGGGACGGTGCCCGGTCGTGGGGCGGGCAGCCAGGCCCTTCCCGGCGTGGGCTGGCCCGCGGCGGCTTGTCCGGCCGGAGGCTGTCCCGGCGCTGCCTGTCCGGCGGGAGGCTGCCCTGGTGCGAATTGCTCCGGGCTGTGCCGCCCTTGCGTGGGTTGTCCGGAAATAGGCTGTACCGGCGCCGGTGAGACGGGCCGCTGACCGGCCCGGGGTCCCCAGCCGTCGGCGTCCGTCGGCGCCGCCAGCGGTAGTTCGCCCGTCGGCAGGTCACCGGCCGCGTGAGCGCCGGCCTGCGACGTCCCCGTGCTGCCGGTACCCCCGCCGGCCGTCGGCCGGCCGGGCTCGCCGGCCTGGTCGGGCGCCGCCCGATGCCCGGCCCGGGGCGCCCAGCCTCCCTCGGCCGCCCATTCGGGGTGCCGCTGTCCGGGCTGCGCCGTCTGGGGCTGTCCGCTCGGGGTGGCGGCGGGTGCCCAGGGGCCGTTCGCCGCCGGAGGTCCGGAGGGTGAGACCGGGCGAGCCGAGCCGGGCTGCGCGGGCATCGGCCCACCCGGGACGCCCGGCTGCGCTGCGGGCGACACCGGCCGTGGTGCGATCGGTGCCCACTGCGCTGCGGGCGACACCGGCCGAGGCGCGGCGGGCTGTTCCGGTGCCCACTGCGTTGCCGGGGAGACCGGTCGGGGTGCGGTGGGTTGTTCCGGTGCCCACTGCGTTGCCGGCGACACCGGTCGAGGCGTGGTGGGTTGTTCCGGTGCCCACTGCGTTGCCGGCGACACCGGTCGAGGCGCTGTGGGCTGTTGCGGTGCCCACTGGGCTGCCGGAGACACCGGCCGAGGGGCGCCGGATGCCTGCGGCCGGCCGGGAACCGGCTGCACGGGTTCCCACGGCCCTGCGGGAGCGCCCTGCCGACCCTCGGGTGCTGGGTATCCAGGCTGCTGCCCGGCACCCGGATGGGGTGTGACCAGTCCGGGTGGTGGCATGACCGGCTGGGCCGGTGGGGGTGTGACCAGTCCGGGCGGCGGCGCGACCGGCTGGGGCGTGGCCAGTCCGGAGGGCGGCGTGACTGGCTGGGCCGGTTGGGGTGTGACCAGTCCGGGTGGCGGCGTGACCGGCTGAGGTGTGACCAGTCCCGGCGGCGGCGCGACCGGCTGGGGCGTGGCCGGCCCGGGCGGCGTGACCGGCGGGGCAGCGACGAGCCCGGGGGGTGGCATGACCGGCTGGGCCGGCTGTCGGGCGACCAATCCGGGCGGGGGTGTGGCCGGCTGGGCCGTGTTCGGCGGGGTCGGGGCGGCCGGTTGCGCAGGCTGCCGGCCCGCGCCGGGCATCGGGACGGTCGGCCGGTCCGCCGGCGCGGGCCCCCGCGCCGGACGGGCGTGCGTGGGCGTCGGCATCGGCGGGACCTCGTCCGGGACGATCGCCCAGGGCCCGTCGCCGTCGGAGAGGAAGACGTGCGCGGTGCGCGGGCTGCGCCCGGCCCGCTGCTGAGGCATGCCCGGCGCCGGGTAACCCCCGGGAGCGGAAGCCGTGGGGCGCCCGGTCGGGTCCTGACCCGGCGCACCGGCCTGCCGGGGATCGGTCATGCCGGGGACGGCCTGCGCCGGTCCGCCTACGGGCGCCGGGCCGCCAACGGATGCCGGGCCGCCAACGGGCGCCGGTCCGCCAACGGATGCCGGTCCGCCAACGGATGCCGGTCCGCCAACGGGCGCCGGTCCGCCAACGGATGCCGGGCCCCCAACGGGCGCCGGGCCGTTGGGGAGTGTCGGGCCAGCGGCCGGTCGTGCGTCGCTGGGGCGGGCGGGGGTGTCGGGGTGAGCGGACGCGCCGGCCGGACGTGGCTCCGCGCTCGCGCCGGACCGGTCCGCACCGGGCATCGGCTCCGGCCGTTGCCGGACGGGCTCGGCGCCGGTCGGGGCGGCGGGACGGTTCGCGCCGGCCGCCGGCGACACGGGGGCCGCCGGGCCGGAATCGGGCGCACCGGCTCGCTTGCCGGGCTCGTCGCGGCCGGGCGTACCGGAATGGCCGGGCATACCGGAATCGGCCGGGTTCGCATCCTGCGGACGGACCGGTGGCATGGCAGCGGCCGAAGGCGACGCGGCCGGCGAGACCGAGGCGGCCGGCGCGGACGCCGCGGGCGGCGTCACCGGAACCTGCGGCCCGTCCGGACCGACCACCCGGGCCGGGGCCGTCGGCTGCGGAGCGGCCATGACCCGCGGCGCGACCGGCGGCTCGCTCTTGATGACGCGCGGCACGGGCGCCGGAGCGGCCCGGTTGACCACCTTCGGCTGCGCGGGCGGCTCCGCGCGCCGCAGCACGCGGGGCTTGCCGTCCTCGTCGGTGGGCGGCTCGGGCTGCGCCGGTTCCTGCGGCGTCTCGTAGTACTCGCCGTCCAGCACGATCGGCTCGGGGCGGGGCCGCTGCTCGTCGTCCCGACCCCTGGAACGGTCGTCCCGAGCGTCGGGCCGGCTGCCCGAGCGCTCGCTCGCCGCCCAGTCCTCGGCCACGCGCCCGTCGCCGCGGACCGGCTCGTCGTCGCGCGGCCGGCCACTGCCGCGGGCCGGCTCCGCGTCCTGCGGACGCCCACGAACGTCGTACGGGTCATCGGGTCCGCCGGGCACCTGCGCCCGCCCGGACGCGGCCGCCCGGTCGTCGCGGGGCGCCGGACCGCGACGCGGGTCCTCGTCGTCGCGCCGAGGCCGCCGGCCACCCGCCGGACGGATCGGACCGAAGTCCTCCTCCTGCCACGGCTGCGGGACCGGGCCTCGGCCGCGCTCGTCGCCGAATTCAGGCCGCGCCGCAGCGGGCCGTGCGTCGCGTTCGTCCGGTCGGGCCGCCGGGCCGGTGCCGCGCCGTTCGCCGGGCAGGTCTCGGCTGTCGCGTTCGTCCGGCCTGGCCGCCGGGCCGGTGCCGGGCCGTTCGCCGGGCAGGTCCCGGCCGTCGCGCTCGTCCCGTCGCGGCGCTGGACCGGTGCCGCGCGGTTCGCCGGGCGGGTTCCAGCCGTCGCGGGTGGGGCGACCGCGGTCGTCCTCGTTCCAGCGCCCCTCCGGCCCGGCCTCCGCGGGCCGGCGGTACGAGGCCGCGACGTCCCGCCGCTCGTCCTCGCGCCGGCCGCCGCGCCGGTCGTCGTCCCAGCGATCCGCGGGCCGCCGCCCGGCCGAGCTCTCGCCCCGGCGTTCGTCCGTACCGCGCCGGTCGTCGTCCCAGCGCTCGTCCCGCCCGCGTCCACGCTCCCGGTCGTCGCGGCTCGCGCCGTCGCGGCTCGGCGCGGCATACCGGTCGTCGGGCCGCGCGGGCCGACCGCGCTCGTCGCCCTGGGGCCGGCGGGACTGCCGCTCGGGGTTGCGCAGCGAAGCCGGGTCCACGATCGGGAAGTCCGGCTTGTCGAAGTCCACCCCGAGCTCGGGGCGGTTGAAGTCGATGTCGTCGAAGTAGTCGCCGGCGAGGTTGTCCACCGACGTGTCGATCGGCACGAAGTCCGGGTCGTTCAGCCAGCTCGGACGCTCGCCGTCGAAGGGGGTGGCCGGTTTGCCGGCGTCGCGCCGCGCACGGCGCGCGGCCAGCTCGTCACCCTCCGTAGGGCGTCGAGTGGGGATGACCGGATCCGGCGCCGACCGCTTCTCGAAGTGGCGCTCCTGGGCCACCGCGTACTTCGGCATGAAGGAGTACTCGTTGTACTCCTCGTCCCAGTACTCGTCGTCCTCGAAGCTCATGACTTGGCTCCGTCACGGCTGGGGAAAATCCCACCGCCCCGTCGCCGCATCTGTGCCACCGTCCTCACCCTGGACCACCTCCGCGCCCCCCGATGCCCGCCCCTCGCGCACCCGGATCAACCGCCCGCCACTGGTGGATGTGGAAGGTTAATCACGGATTTGCGTAGTGCGCCACCGCCCTGCGGATCCCCCTGACCGGACACGCGTAGGCACCGCGGCCGGTGACCGACCCGGCGCCGCAGCCCGCCGGGTGTACTCGGTCGATCAGAGATACGTCCACCGAACGCATTCGGTTCAATGTTGTGAGCAGTGACTATGCCGGGTTTCCGGCGGCGGGGCGGCGGGCGCGCCGGAACGCCTGCTCATCAATCCGCATGATTGGCCCTCGGCGGCTCCGGGCTGATCGACTTAATCATTTCTTAAGGTCCTTTTCAGAAGAGCAACAGACTCGCGGGTGACCCTGAACAGGTGACGGGGCGTGGTGAAGGACACCCCCGCCTTCCGCGGATCTTGGGGGTCGGGCCTGGCACGGTTGTTGTGCGGCCGGGTCCACAGCGGATCGGATCTCCTGAGGGAGACCGGGTTCAGGACGGAACGGCCGCCCGCCGCGCCGGTGATCGGCCGCGGTGACGACGAGCCTCCGAGCTCCCCGGCCGAGCGGCCGCCGCCCCCCAATCTTGGCGGTCGCTTCTCGGCGCCTGTGAACGACCCACCCGGGGACCGCCCCCCGACTCTCCGGGTGCTTGGCGGATCAGGGCGCGCTGGCCGGGACGAGAGACGGCGGCGGGAGTGATCCCGCCGCCGTTCTTGTCGCCACCCCATCGACCGGCTGCCCGCGGACCAACTGCCCCACGGCTCAGATGCGGCCGTCCGGGGTGAACGGGCAGGCGCCCGCCGGCAGCACCAGGCCGGCCTCGGCGAGGTCGGTCAGCAGCGCCGACAGTTGCGTGCGAGTGAACAGTCCCGCCCCGTCCGGCCACGGATGCGGCACGCCGAGCGCGGTGGCCGCCTCGATCGCCCGGGCCTCGATCGCCGCCTCCACCGCCCACACCCGGTGGGCGCAGTGCGCCGACTGCGCCGACGCGGTCAGCGCCCCGTGCAGTCGCAGCAACCGGCGCAGGTCGGCGGCGAGTCGCTCGATCGGCAGCCCGTAGGGTCGCGGCTCGGCCGGCCGCCGCTCCCGGACCCGCCCGGTGAGCGTGCGCCAGCACCGCGGCGCGTGCCGGACGGCGGCGAGGGCCAGCGGTGGCGTGGCGATGATCAGGGCGATGCGACTGGCGTCGAACAGGGTCACGGCACACTCCGGATGCCCGTGCTTGCTTCTTCACCTGACCCTCCGTCCGGATCGGCGCACCGTCAACGCCCCTTTGTGCGACTGCCGTCAATCGACGTACGCCCATGGCGGTTGTGAGGAGGCATTCAGGAACCTTTCAGCTAAATACAAGCGACAGCGAGGCGAACATCAGTGATGTAAGCCACGCTTAAACTGCGCGTCATGGGGCCGGTGCTCAGCGGTCCGGGCCCGGCCTTTCCCTGGGGGCATGCGCATCGCGCTGGTCACAGAGTCCTTCATGCCGGACGTCAACGGCGTCGCCCACTCGGTGGTGCGGACCGCGGAGCACCTCATCCGCACCGGCCACGAACCGATCGTCATCGCACCGGTACCCGCACCGGCCCCGATGCCCGCCACGCTGCCGTACCCGGTCGTGCGGATCCCCTCGATCCCGCTGCCCGGATATCCGCAGATCCGGCTCGGCCTGCCGATGCCGGCGCTGCGTGCCGCGATCCGGGGTCACGGTGCCGAGGTGGTCCACCTGGCGAGCCCGTTCGTGCTGGGCGCGTGGGGTCGTACCGCGGCGGCGTCGCTGGGCCTGCCCACGGTGGCGGTCTACCAGACCGATGTCGCCGCGTACGCCCGAGCCCGGAACCTGGGCGTCTGCGAGGACCTGTCGTGGCGCTGGATCCGGCGGCTGCACAACGGTGCCGCCCGCACCCTCGCGCCCTCCACCGAGTCGATGTCCGCGCTGCGGCGGCACGGTGTCGAACGGGTCCACCTGTGGCGACGTGGTGTCGACGACGTCCGTTTCCACCCCGGCCGGCGCAGCGCCGGGGTGCGCCGCGCGCTCTGCCGCGACGACGAGGTGCTGGTCGGGTTCGTCGGCCGGCTTGCCGTCGAGAAGGAGGTCGACCTCCTCGCCGGCGTCTCGTGCCTGCCGGGCGTGCGGCTGGTGATCGTCGGTGCCGGTCCGGCCGAGGAGCGACTGCGCAGGGCGCTGCCGCACGCCACGTTCCTCGGCGCGCGGCACGGCGGCCAGCTCGCCCGGATCTACGCCAGCCTGGACGTGTTCGCCCACACCGGCCCGTTCGAGACGTTCGGCCAGACCGTTCAGGAGGCGATGGCCAGCGGCGTCCCGGTGGTGGCTCCGGCCAAGGGCGGCCCGTGCGACCTGGTCGCGGACGGGCGGACCGGCCTGCTGGTCCCGCCGCACGAGGCGGCCGGGTTCACCGCGGCGGTCGCCCGGCTCGCCGCCGATCCGGCGCTGCGCCGCGGCATGGGCGCCGCCGGTCGCGCCGCGATCGCGGGCCGCAGCTGGGCGGCGGTCGGCGATGAGCTGCTCGGTCACTACGCCGAGGTGCTCGGCGTGCGGCCGCCCGCCGTACTGCGGATCGCACCCGGCCGCCGCGCCGCGGCCTGAAACCGCAGAGCGGCCCCCGGCGTGGTCGCGGCCGGGGTTCCGGCGGCTTGCGTCGCCGTGGCAGTCTCCACCCGCCGGTCTCGATCCGAGCGGGGCCGCGTGACGGGGGCGTGAGGCCGGGATGAACATCGACCGAACCGGGTCACCTCATCGTCTGCTGGACGCCTGCCGTTCTCCCAGGCTCGGCCTGCTGCTCACCCGCTGTCGCGACCATCTGCCGGTGTTGACGTCGCGGGCCCTGCGCTGGGTCGGTTTCGGTGGTTCCGTCCTGCTTCTCGTCGCCGGGCTGCTCGGTGGGGCGTTGCCGGCCAAGGGCAACCACAACATCGTGGTCACCTCGCTGTGGCTGGTGGGCACCGCCCTGATGGGGTACGCCTGGTGGACCGGCCGGGACCGCGACCACAGCCCGCGGTGGGTGCTCGGCACGATCGCGCTCTGGACCGCGCCGTTCCTGTTCCTGCCGCCGGTCGGGAGCCGGGACTTCTACTCGTACAGCTGCCAGGGCGAGCTTTACGCGAACGGCCTGAGTCCGTACTCGTCGACCGCGCAGACGCTGCCCTGCACCTGGGTCGGGGCGGTGCCGCCGATCTGGCGGGACACCGTGGCGCCGTACGGCCCGCTCTTCATCCTGCTCGCCGCGGCCGTCGTCGCGGCCGGGCAGGCCGTGCCGCTCGCTCCCGGCGTCGTCGACGCGCTGCCGCCGCAGCTCGGCTCCCTGATCCTGCCGCTGGTGCTGTTCCGGCTGGTCGCGCTGATCGGCGTGCTGGCGATGGCGGCCGGGCTGCCGGTGCTGGCCCGGCGGTGCGGGGTGCCGCCGGCCCGGGCGCTGTGGCTGGCGCTGGCCGGCCCGCTGATCGGCGCGCACCTGATCGGCGGCCCGCACAACGACGCGGCGATGCTCGGCCTGCTGGTCGCCGGCTTGGCGCTGGCGACCCGGTTCCCGCGCCGTCCGGCCGCGATGATCGGCGCGGGTGTCCTGCTCGGCGGCGCGGTGGCGGTCAAGGCGACCGCGCTGATCGCCGTCCCGTTCGCGGTCCTGGCGGTCGCCGCCGCCCACACCCGGCGACGCGCGATCGACCCGCGCGGGCTGGCGATCGGGGCGGCGGGCGTCATCGGCGCGGCCGCCGCGACCCTGGCCGGGATCACCGTGGCCGGCGGGCTCGACCTCGGCTGGATCGCCGGTATGCGGGACAGCGAGGCGCTGGTCCAGTTCAGCTCGATGCCGACCGCGGTGGGTATGACGATCACCTACGCCGGACAGCTGTTCGACCCCGGCTTCGACGCGGTCCCGGCGGTCCGCGCGGCCGCTTTGGCCGTGCTCGCCGTCGCGCTGGTGGTCATCTGGGTGCGGGCGCTGCTGGACCGCGCCGACCCGGGCCGGGCCGCGCTCTGCGGGGCCGCGGCGGCGGTGGTCGCCACGGTGGCCCTGGCCCCGGTCTTCCTGCCCTGGTACACGCTCTGGCCGCTGACCCTGCTGGCCGCCACCACCCTGCGTACCAAGGTGGTGATGGTCATCACGATCGTCGCGGCCTTCTCGGTGCTGCCGGACGGCTCCGGCCTGGTCCGCTCGCTGAAGTTCCCGGGCGCGCCTCTGGTCACGATCTACCTGATCTACCTGGCCGTCAGCCACCTGCGCCGGCCGGCGCGGGAGCGGGAACGTCAGGCGATGATCGAGGCGGAGCCGAGCACGCGGGTCACCTCGACCTCGATGACCACGCGCGCCGGGTTGGGCCGGGGCGTCCGGTAGCGCTCCGCGTACCGCCGTACCGCCTCGGCGACCGAGTCCGGGTCGTCGCGGACGATCGCGATCCCCTCCACGGTGCTCCAGCGGGGGCCCTCCACCTGGCAGATGGCGACCCGCTGCTGGCCCCGGCGTACGTGCCGGACCTTGGCGGACGCGCTGGACGAGATCACCCGGGCGATCCCGGCGACCGGGTCGAGGGTGGCGCCGACGGCGACCACGTGCGGCGATCCGTCCGCGCGCAGGGTGGTCAGCGTGCACAGGTGCCGCTCGGTCCAGAACTCCCGCAACCTCGCGGACGCCAGGGAAACCACTCCGCTCATCGGTACATCCTTGTTCCAGTCGAGCCGATCGATTCGCTCATGCCGTCTCCGCCGCCAGTTCGCCGCGCCGTACGGCGGTGACCAGTGCCTGGTGGTCGCGCTCCACCTGGTCGGCGTAGAGCCGGGCGAACCGCGCCAGGGACTCGTCGAGCTTGTCGCTGCTCCCGCAGTAGCCGGCGATCATCGACGCGCCGCTGGTCCTGGCGTGCGACTTGGCCAGCAGGTAGCCGCAGATCCCGGCGTAGTCGGCGAGCGCCCCGGCGTTCATGTCCTCGACCAGGATCGCGCCCTTCATGTCGCGGAACTGCCGCACGTAGTACTGGTGCTCGCCCACGGTGGTCCACCCCAGCAGCGGGTCGCTGACCGTCTGGAGCGCCTGCTGGTACTCCACCACCCGCTGACCCTGGTGCCGGTGCCAGGCCAGGGCGCCGTGCTGGTGCTTCGCGATGACCGACCGGCGGGCCTGCTTGAGCTGCAGGAACACCACGTCCTCGGGGTCGCTGCCCTCGCACAGCGCGACGTACGCCCGCAGACCGACCGAACCGACGCCGACCACCTTGTGCGCCACGTCGACGATCCGGTACCCACCGAGGATCCGTGCCCAGTGCGGCTTGAGCGTGTTGAGGTAACCGTCCAGCGCCTCGTCCAGCAGCTCGCGGTCGCCGTCCGGGGGCCGGGTGATCACCGGCGGCTCCTCGACCAGCCGGCGGGTGCCGTCGCGCCGCTCGGTGAACCGGGGCAGCGCCCGGTCGCTGGTGCGCCGCCGCGCCCGGCGGGCGGCCCGTTCGATCTCGTCACGGAAGCTGGACCGGCTCGCGGCGCTGCGCATCGCGTCGACATCGAGCTGGTCGAACGAGCGGGCCAGCAGCGGCCGGTCGGACAGCATGGCGATCTGGTGCCGGTACTCCTCGACGCAGTGCTGCACCGCCTGGGAGCAGGCGCTCTCCCGGAAGCCGTTGACCCGGCCGGCCACGTGGACGCTGACCACCAGGCGGCGCAGGTCCCACTCCCAGGGGCCCGGGTGCGCCTCGTCGAAGTCGTTGAGGTCGAAGACCAGCTCCCGCTCCGGGGAGGCGTAGAAGCCGAAGTTGCCGAGGTGGGCGTCGCCGCAGATCACCGGGGTGATGCCGGTGTGTGCGAGGCTGGCGAAGTCGTCCGCCATCAGGCCGGCGGTGCCACGCAGGAACGCGTACGGACTGGTGATCATCCGGCCGATGCGGACCGGGACGAGCCAGGGGAGCCGGCCCTCATGGGACTGGATCACCTGGTCCACCGGATCGGGCCGGCCGGCGGGGGCCTGCCACTGGGCCATGTCCGAACGGGGGGACCGCTCGCGCAGGGAGCGGCCGATCTCGTATCGTTCGGCGCGCGGACGTGCGGGCCGGCGCAGGGAGGTGAAACCCTCGTCGCCCGCTGAGCCGATAACGACGGGGCTGCCGGTCGTTGATGTCGCGTCCATCCGTGCCGAGAGTACGGGGACGCGCGGCAACCGTCGCCGCAGGGGCTCGCGGCGCAGGCATTGTTATCGATAACATTTCCCATACCGGGAGACGCGCGGCCTGCCGCTACGCTCCAATAGATCCGGACCTGGCGAGGTGCGCAAGTGGAGACCAAGGGATCCCGTTCCCCGGCGATGACGGACGTGGCACGGCTGGCCGGGGTCTCCCACCAGACCGTCTCCCGCGTCCTGAACGATCATCCGAACGTCAAGGAGCAGACCCGGCTGCGGGTGCGGGCGGCCATCGCGGAGCTGAACTACCGCCCCAACCGAGCGGCCCGTGCCCTGGTCACCGGCCGTTCGCAGCTGATCGGCGTGGTCGCGCGCAACAGCATGCTCTACGGCCCGGCGTCCATGCTGACCGAGTTCGAGCAGGCGGCGGCGGACGCCGGTTTCGCGGTGAGCGTCGGCAGTGTCCGGGAGCTGGACCGTGACTCGATCTCCGCGGTCGTCGACCGTCACCTGGACCAGCGGGTCGCCGGCCTGGTCGTGATCGCCCAGGTCGCCTCGGCCACCGAGGCGCTCGCCGAGATCCCGGCCGACGTGCCGGTGGTCTTCATCGACGGCGACCCGGCGGCCGGCCGTTCCCTGGTCACGGTCGATCAGGTGGCCGGGGCCCGGGCGGCGGTGCGGCACCTGCTCGAGGCCGGGCACGAGACGGTCTGGCACGTCTCCGGGCCGACCGAGTGGTTCGACTCGGCAGGCCGCATCCACGGCTGGCGGCAGACCCTGCTGGAGGCCGGGCGCGAGGTGCCGCCGCTGCTGAGCGCGGACTGGTCGGCCGCCGAGGGCTACCGCGCCGGCCAGATGCTGGCCCGGATGCCCGAGGTCACCGCGATCTTCGCGGCCAACGACCACCTGGCCCTGGGTGTGCTGCGAGCGCTGCACGAGCGCGGCCGCCGGGTGCCGCACGACGTCAGCGTGGTGGGCTTCGACGACGTGCCCGAGGCGGCGTACTTCATTTCCGCCGCTGACCACGGTGCGGCAGTCGTTCGGCGATGTCGCCCGGGCCGCCCTGACGCTGTTGCTGGGTCAGCTGCGAGAGGAACCCGGGGCAGCGGACACGGTGATCGTTCCGGCACAATTGGTGGTACGTGAGAGCGTGGCACCGCCCGCCTGAGCGGTGACGACGGTCCGGTTAAGCGGCCGTTACCGCGTTGTTGCGAAGATCCGTTGACACAACAATTGTTAGCGATAACACTGGGTTCGCCCCGCCGCCGTGTGGCTGTCGCCGCAGTCGGCCCCCCTCGTGGAGGTGCCACCCGTGCCCGCTGAGTCGAGCGTGACCCCCGTTGCCGGAGCGGCGTCCGGGACCGTGAACGGTCCCGAATCGCCGTTCGGTCACGGGGTGGGGTGGCCTTCGGTGGCAATTCGGAAACAGCCAAGATCGGCGACTGTGCGGTGCTGCACGATTACTTTGAGTGAAGCCTGACCGGGATCGGTAACAGCACCACCGTCGACACCAAAGGAAATACGATGAAACCGCAGATCTGGTTTCTGACCGGCAGTCAGCATCTGTACGGGCCGGAAACCCTGCAGCAGGTCGCCGACCAGTCCGCTGAGATCCAGCGCACCCTGGCGGCCGGCCTCGGTGCCGAACTCGTCACCCGCCCGGTGCTGACCGACTCCGGCGCGATCAAGCGGGTGATGCTCGAGGCGAACAGCGATCCCGACGTGATCGGTGTGATCGCGTGGATGCACACGTTCTCGCCGGCCAAGATGTGGATCTCCGGCCTCGACGCGCTGCGCAAGCCGCTGCTGCACCTGCACACCCAGCACAACATCTCGTTGCCCTGGGAGTCCATCGACATGGACTTCATGAACCTCAACCAGGCCGCCCACGGCGACCGGGAGTTCGGGTTCATCCAGGCGCGACTGGGCGTGCCGCGCAAGACGGTGGCTGGGCACGTGTCCGACCCGTCGGTGGTGGCCCGGATCGACGGGTGGGCGAAGGCGGCGGCCGGCCTGCAGCGCCTGCGCACCCTGCGGCTGGCCCGCTTCGGCGACAACATGCGCGACGTTGCGGTCACCGAGGGCGACAAGGTCGAGGCCGAGCTGCGCTTCGGCGTCTCGGTCAACACGTACGGCGTGAACGACCTGGTCGCCGTCGTCGACGCGGTCGATGAGAAGGCCGTCGACGACCTCGTCGGGGAGTACGCGGAGCTCTACGAGCTGGCGCCGGAGCTGGCGAAGGGCGGCGCGCGGCACGACTCGCTGCGCTACGGCGCCCGGATCGAGGCCGGCCTGCGGCAGTTCCTCACCGACGGTGGCTTCGGTGCCTTCACCACCAACTTCGAGGACCTCGGTGGTCTGCGGCAGCTGCCCGGCCTGGCCGTCCAGCGGCTGATGGCCGACGGGTACGGGTTCGGCGGCGAGGGGGACTGGAAGACCTCCGCGCTGCTGGCCACCGTGAAGGCGATGGGCGCCGGTACCGGCCGGGGCACGTCCTTCATGGAGGACTACACATACCACTTCGGTCCGGGCGAACCGAAGATCCTCGGTGCCCACATGCTCGAGGTCTGTCCGACCATCGCGTCCGCGCGGCCTCGCGTGGAGATCCACCCACTGGGCATCGGCGGCCGGGAGGACCCGGTCCGCATGGTGTTCGACGCCACGTCCGGACCAGGTGTGGTGATCGGACTCGCCGACCTCGGCGACCGGTTCCGCCTGGTGGCGAACGTCATCGAAGTGGTTCCGCCGGACGAGCCGCTGCCTAATTTGCCAGTTGCTCGTGCGGTGTGGAAGCCTGCGCCGTCGCTTTCTACCTCGGCGGAGTGCTGGCTCACCGCAGGAGGACCGCACCACACGGTCCTCACCCAGGCCGTCGGCTCCGAGGTCCTCCGGGACTTCGCGACGATGGCCCAGACCGAGCTCCTGCTCATCGATGACCGCACCACGACCGACGATTTCGCCGACCGGGTGCGGTGGAACCAGGCATACCACCGCCTGGCCCGCCCCCTGTAACACCGCTCTCAAAGAGGAGAAACCACCGTGAAATACACCCGGTTCGCGGCGGCGTTGAGTGCCGTCGCGCTGGTGACGACCATGGCCGCCTGTGGCTCGAGCGAGAAGAGCACGGACAAGGCTGCCTCCGGCGGCGACACCGCCGGCGCCCTGATCGGCATCACCATGCCGACCAAGTCGTCGGAGCGCTGGATCCACGACGGCGACAACCTCAAGTCGCAGCTCGAGGGCATGGGCTACAAGGTCGACCTCCAGTACGCGGAGAACGACATCCCGACCCAGACCCAGCAGCTGGACAGCCAGATCACCAAGGGCGCGAAGCTGCTGATCATCGCGTCGATCGACGGCACCGCGCTCTCCAGCCAGCTGGACAACGCCAAGGCCGCGAACATCCCGGTCATCGCGTACGACCGCCTGATCCGCGACAACGCGAACGTGGACTACTACACCACCTTCGACAACTTCAAGGTCGGTGTGCAGCAGGCGACCTCGCTCCTGACCGGTCTCGGCGTGCTGAAGGCCGACGGCAGCAAGGGCGACGTGAAGGGCCCGTTCAACGTCGAGCTGTTCGCCGGCTCGCCGGACGACAACAACGCGACCTTCTTCTTCAACGGCGCGATGAGCATCCTCGACCCGTACATCAAGGACGGCACGATCGTCATCAAGTCGGGTCAGAAGGACTTCAAGACGGTCGCCACCCTCCGCTGGGACCCGGAGACCGCGCAGAAGCGCATGGAGAACATCCTGACCTCCACCTACAAGGGTGGCGCCAAGGTCGACGGCGTTCTCTCGCCCTACGACGGCATCTCGATCGGTATCCTCTCGGCGCTGAAGTCGGCCGGTTACGGTACCGCCTCCCAGAAGTACCCGGTCGTCACCGGCCAGGACGCCGAGCTGGCGTCGGTCAAGTCGATCATCGCGGGTGAGCAGTACTCCACCATCTACAAGGACACCCGCGAGCTGGCGAAGGTCACCGGCGAGATGGCCAACGCCATCCTGAAGGGCGAGACCCCGAAGACGAACAACACCACCGACTACGACAACGGCAAGAAGATCGTTTCGGCCATGCTGCTCGATTCGGTCATCGTCAACAAGGAGAACTACCAGAAGGTCCTCATCGACAGCGGCTACTACACCGCTGACCAGCTGAAGTGATCTGAGCTCCGCGCCCCGCCCGTCCGACGGGCGGGGCGCGGAACTGATCGGCCCATAGGAGGGTCTGCATGACCGACACGATCCTGCGGATGAGCGGCATCACCAAGACGTTCCCGGGCGTCAAGGCGCTGCAGGACGTCAACCTGGACGTGCGCAGGGGCGAGATCCACGCCATCTGCGGGGAGAACGGAGCTGGCAAGTCGACCCTGATGAAGGTGCTCTCCGGGGTCTACCCGCACGGCACCTATGAGGGCGACATCGAGTTCGAGGGCGAGTCCTGCCAGTTCTCCGGTATCCGCGACAGTGAGCACCGCGGCATCGTCATCATCCACCAGGAGCTGGCGCTCGCCTCGAACCTCTCGATCGCGGAGAACATCTTCCTCGGCAACGAGCGCAGCAAGCGCGGCTGGATCAACTGGAACGAGACCAACGCGGCGGCGGATACATTGCTGCGCCGCGTCGGCCTGAACGAGAGCGCGGTCACCCACGTGCTCGAGCTGGGCGTGGGCAAGCAGCAGCTGGTGGAGATCGCCAAGGCGCTCTCCAAGGACGTCAAGCTGCTGATTCTCGACGAGCCCACCGCGGCCCTCAACGACGAGGATTCAGCACACCTGCTGAACCTGCTCCGAGGCCTTCGTGACGAGGGCATCACCTGCGTCATCATCTCGCACAAGCTCAACGAGGTGATGGGAATCTCGGACCGGGTCACCATCCTGCGCGACGGCAAGACCATCTGGACCGACGAGATCGAGAACCTCTCCGAGGAGAAGATCATCTCCGGCATGGTCGGCCGTGACATGGAGCACCGGTACCCGGAGCACGAGTCGACGATCGGCGAAGAGGCACTGCGGATCGAGGACTGGACGGTCTACAGCCCGACCCAGCCCGACCGGGCGCTGGTCCGCAAGGCGAACATGACGCTGCGCCGGGGCGAGATCGTCGGGCTGGCCGGCCTGATGGGCGCCGGCCGCACCGAGCTGGCGATGAGCGTCTTCGGCCGCTCCTACGGCGTCAACATCTCCGGCCGCCTGATCAAGGACGGCATCCAGATCCAGGCCCGGACGGTACGCGAGGCGATCGACCACGGCATCGCGTACGCGACCGAGGACCGCAAGCGGTACGGCCTGAACCTGATCGAGGACATCAAGCGCAACATCTCGGCGGCCGCGTTGTCCAAGCTTGCCAAGGGCGGCTGGGTCGACGGCAACGAGGAGTTCAAGGTCGCCAACGAGTACCGCGCCAGCATGAACATCAAGGCGCCGGACGTCGGGGCGATCGTCGGCAAACTCTCCGGCGGCAACCAGCAGAAGGTCGTACTGTCGAAATGGATCTTCACTGATCCGGACGTGCTGATCCTCGACGAGCCGACCCGAGGGATCGACGTCGGCGCGAAGTACGAGATCTATACGATCATCAACCGGCTCGCGGACGAGGGGAAGGCCGTCCTGGTCATCTCGTCCGAGCTGCCCGAGCTGCTCGGGATCTGTGACCGTATCTACACCCTCTCGGCCGGCCGGATCACCGGCGAGGTGCCCCGTGCCGAGGCCACGCAGGAGAGCCTGATGACTCTCATGACGAAGGAAGAACAGGAGGTGGCGCCGTGACCGTCGCACCTACCAACGCTGACATGTCGGTCAGCAAGGGTCCGGCCGGTGCCCAGGACAACGCGCCGCGGAGGGTCAGCTTCGACCTGAAGCAGAGCGGAATCTACATCGCGCTCGCGCTGCTGGTGTTCGGGTTCACCGTCGCGACCGGCGGTGACCTGCTCGCGCCGCAGAACCTCAGCAACATCATCGTCCAGTACTCGTACATCCTGGTGCTGGCGATCGGCATGGTGCTGATCATCATCGCGGGGC
The DNA here is from genome assembly GCF_900188005.1 of Actinoplanes regularis. Lineage (GTDB taxonomy): Bacteria > Actinomycetota > Actinomycetes > Mycobacteriales > Micromonosporaceae > Actinoplanes > Actinoplanes regularis. Next base: position 214,932 of record NZ_FZNR01000004.1, read on the forward strand.
ACATCGACCTGTCGGTGGGGTCGGTGGTCGCGGCGACCGGTGCGATCGCGGCGGTCCTGATGGTGAACTGGGATCTGCCCTGGCCGATCGCGGTGATCGCGACGCTGGCCGTCGGTGCGGCGATCGGCGCCTGGCAGGGCTACTGGGTGGCGTACTTCGGCATCCCCGCCTTCATCGTCACCCTGGCCGGCATGCTGCTGTTCCGCGCGGTCACCTACATGATCCTCGGTAACAAGGGCATCGGCCCGTTCCCGGACGAGATCCGTACCCTCGCCAACGGCTTCATCCCCGGTTTCATGGGCAACATCGGGCTCGGCGCGCTCGGCGGCGCCGACCTGTTCAGCATCATCGTCGGCGTCGTCGTCGTGGTCGCCCTGGCCTTCGTGCAGTGGCGGGCCCGCGCCGGCCGGATCAGCTACAACCAGGTCGTCGACCCGATGTGGCTGTTCCTCCTCAAGGTCGCCGGCCCGGCGGTGCTGGTGATGTTCCTGGTCGTGCAGCTCGCCCGGTTCCGCAACCTGCCGTGGGTGCTCGTCCTGCTCGCCGTGCTGGTGGTCGGCTACACCTTCGTCACCAACCGGGCCGTGTTCGGCCGCCAGATCTACGCCGTCGGTGGCAACCTGCAGGCCGCGACGCTCTCCGGCGTCAAGGTCAAGTCGGTCGTGTTCTGGTTGTTCGTCAACATGGGCGTGCTGGCGGCGGTCGCCGGCATCATCTTCGCCGGCCGCCTGAACCTGGCCGGCCCGACCGCCGGTAACAGCTTCGAGCTGGACGCCATCGCGGCGGCCTTCATCGGCGGCGCCGCGGTCCAGGGCGGCGTCGGCAAGGTCGTCGGCGCGATCACCGGTGGCCTGATCATGGGTGTGATCAACAACGGTATGGGCCTGCTCGGCCGGGCGCCGGAAGAGGTCATGCTCTTCAAGGGCTTCGTGCTGCTGCTCGCGGTCGCCTTCGACGTGTGGAGCAAGCGCCGCACCGCTCGCGCCAAGTGAGCCGGTCCTCCCGGTAGCGACAACGACGGCAGCCGTGCGGAGATCCGCACGGCTGCCGTCGTTCTTCCGGCGGACGGCCGCGGCCGGCTCCGTTGTTTCAGCGGAGGGCCACGGCTGACTTTGTTGTTGCAACGGACGGCAGTGGTTCACGCGGGTGCCGCGCGGGTGTAACCGTCACCCGACCCGTCCGGAATCCGGGCGCACCCGTGACCGGACACGGGTGACGGACGTAGGCTTCCTCCCGTGGATCAGGCTGAAGCGGTACGCACCCCCTCGTCCTGGGTCGTCGTCGGTCTCGACAACGGTGGGACCTGTAACAACGCCACCGTCCTCGACGCGACGGGCCAGTTCCTGGTGAACAACCTGGTGGAGAACCCGAGCCGGGTCCTGGACGGCCCGGAGTCGGCCGTCGAGTCCCTCGCCGAGGCGTTCACCGGCATCCTGGAGCTGACCAGCACGCCGCGGTCCCTGGTCCGCGCGGTCGGCCTGGACACCCCCGGCCCGGCCAGCGCCCACGGCGTGATCTCCTCCAAGGGCGCGACCAACTTCAACCAGGTCTCCTGGCACGGCTTCGACATCCGCGGCGCCCTCGAGGCCCGGCTCGGCCTGCCGGTGATCTACAACAACGACGCGAACGCCGCCGCCCTCTACGCCCATCACCGCCACTTCGGCGCCGCCGCCCTGGAGACGTCGTCGGTCGCCGCGATCGTCGGCACCGGCCTCGGCGGAGGAGTGGTCGAGAACGGCAAGGTCATTCGCGGCACCGCGGGGATGGCCGGCGAGCTGGGCCACGTGCAGATCCCGTTGCACGGGGTGCTGGAGGACGGCCAGCCGGTGCCGACCTGCAACTGCGGCTTCGCGGGCGACGTGGAGTCGATCGCCTCCCTCACCGGCATCAAGAACAACCTGCTGCCGTACTGGCTGACCCGCTTCCCGGACCACCCGCTCGCCGCCGAGCCGATCGGCAAGGCCGCCAAGCTGCTGCGCGGGTACGGGGAGAAGGAGGACCCGATGGCCATCGCGGTCTTCACCCAGCAGGCCCGGGCCATCGGCAAGCTGTTCACCATCGCCGCCAACTTCACCGACCCGAACGCCTACTTCCTGGGCGGCGGGGTGGTCGAGGCGGCTCCCCACTTCCGGCAGTGGTTCCTGAACACCGTGCGGGACAGCACCCAGCTCCGCGACGAGCAGGCCAAGTCGGCGGCGTTCGCCCTGGTCGCCGACCTCGACATGGCCGGCGCCCGGGGAGCAGCGGTCGCCGCACTCGACGCGGTCTCCGTCGCTTCCCGCTGACCTGTCCTCACCTGCGGATCGCAGGCGGCGGTGGGCTGGCTCGCATCGGTGTAGCCGGCCGGTGGCTGCGGCGGCGCTGGACGGGTCGTACCGGAGGAGGGTTTATTCCTCTTTCAGGGCGGTCGCCACGTCCGGAAACATCGGCAGGTGGTCGCTGAGACCGAGGGTGTCGAAGAGGCGCCGGAGAAAGCCGGACGGCGCGGCGAGGCGGACCCATCCGCCGCGTTCCATGGCGCGGCCGTGGGCGGTCACCAGGACGCCGACGCCCATCGAGTCGCAGAAGTCCAGCCCGGCGACGTCGACCACGACACGCGGGGCGGGCCGCTCGACCAGGCGGCCGAGGTTGGCCTTGAGAGCGGGCGCCGTGTCGATGTCGAGGGAACCGCGCAGGACGAGGACGGCCGTGTTCGGTGGATGGTGCGCGACCGATACCTGCATTTCGCTGTGATCTTTCGGGTCGGGGGCGGGCGTCAGGGTTGCTGACAACCCTATGCGAGCACGCCCACCCCCGCATTTATCAGATCGTGTTACGCCATCTGCGGCCGTTGCGCCCGATCAGCCGGTCGGCGTCGGACGGGCCCCAGGAGGCCGCCTCGTACGTCGGGATCGGCGAGTGGTCCTTCGCCCAGTGCTCGATGATCGGGTCGACGACCCGCCAGGACTGCTGCACCTCGTCACTGCGGATGAACAGCGACGCGTCGCCGACCAGCGCGTCCAGCAGCAGGCGTTCGTAGGCCTCCGGGGACTCCTCGACGAAGGTCTGGTCGTACGAGAAGTCCATGCTGGCGGTCCGGACCCGGAACGAGTGACCCGGCACCTTGGCGCCGAAGCGCAGCGAGATGCCCTCGTTCGGCTGGATCCGCAGGACCAGCGCGTCCGCGTCCAGCTCGGTGAGCTGGCTGGTCGGGATCGGCAGGTGCGGCGGGCGCTGGAACTGCAGCGCGACCTCGGTCACCCGGGCCGGCAGGCGCTTGCCGGTGCGCACGTAGAACGGGACGCCGGCCCAGCGCCAGTTGTCCACGTTCAGGCGCATGGCGGCGTACGTCTCGGTCCGCGACAGCGGGTCGACGCCGATCTCCTCGCGGTAACCGGCCATCAGCTCCTCCCGGGTACCGCCCCGGGTGTACTGCCCGCGGACGGCCGCGTCGGCGATGTCCCGGTCAGTGGGGAGCCGGATCGCCTGGAGCAGCTTCACCTTCTCGCTGCGCAGGCCCTCACCGCCGAACGACGCCGGCGGCTCCATCAGCGCGAGCGCGAGGACCTGGAGCACGTGGTTCTGCACGATGTCGCGCATCGCGCCGGCCGACTCGTAGAAGCCGCCGCGGGTCCCGACGCCGAGCGTCTCGGCGACGGTGATCTGCACGTGGTCGACCCAGGAGCGGTCCCAGATCGGCTGGAAGATCGAGTTGGCGAAGCGCAGCGCCAGCACGTTCTGGACGGTGTCCTTGCCCAGGTAGTGGTCGATCCGGAAGACGTTCGACTCGTCGAACGCGGCGTGCACGACGCCGTCCAGTTCGCGAGCGGTGGTCACGTCCCGCCCGTACGGCTTCTCGATGACCAGGCGGGAGAAGGAGCCCTCGTTCGCCTGGTTCAGCCCGGCGGCGGCGAGGCCGCAGATCACCGGCTCGAACGCGTTCGCCGGGGTCGAGAGGTAGAACAGCCGGTTTCCGGACGTGCCCCGCTGCGCGTCGAGTTCGTCGAGCGTCTCGGCCAGACGCTTGTAGGTCTCCGGATCGTCGTAGCCGCCCGAAACGTAACGGATGCCGCCGGCGAGCTGTCGCTTCTCGCTCAGGCTGCGGCCGCCGAGGGCGCTCTCCGCGAACTGTTCGTCGGACATCGGTGTCCGGGCGACGCCTACCAGCGCGAACTGGTCGGGCAGCCGGTTGTGGCGGGCTAGGCTCTCTACCGCAGGCAGCAGTTTACGGCGGGTGAGGTCACCGGAGGCGCCGAAGATCACCAGAGTGGCCGGCGGCGCGCTGCGCTCCTGGATGAGCTGAGGTTGGTCCATCGTCTCCGTGTCCTCCGACCGGGTTTGTTGCGTCCGTTTGAACCTTACGCAGCAGCCCCCGTCCGCGGTTCATCGTGATGTGTGCCGCCCAGCACAATGCGGCAGCTTCCCTTGATTGCTGGGCAGACCTAACCGATAAAAGGGCAAAATGGGCACATAAGGTTGGCAATTGAGGGGGAACCCGTGAAGTACCGGCTCGTGACCCGCAGCGACTTCGACGGCTTGGTCTGCGCCGTGCTGCTGCGGAAACTCGACATGATCGACGAGATCACGTTCGTGCATCCCAGGGACGTGCAGACCGGCGCGGTCAACATCACCGAACAGGACATCCTCACCAACCTGCCGTACGATCCCCGGGCGCACCGGGTGTACGACCACCACCACTCGGAGACGTTGCGCAACCCGGGCGAACACCCCAACCATGTGATCGACCCGGAGGCACCGTCCGCTGCCCGGGTGATCTACAACCACTTCGGGGGCAAAGAGCGCTTCCCGACCATCTCGGACGACCTGATGACCGCGGTCGACCAGGCCGACTCGGCGGACTACTCACTCACGGACATCCTCAGCCCGACCGGCTGGACGCTGCTCAACTTCCTGATGGACAGCCGGACCGGGCTCGGCCGGTTCCGTGACTTCCGGATCTCCAACTACCAGTTGATGATGATGCTCATCGACGCCTGCATCGAGCACCCCGACGTGCAGGACATCCTCGCCCTGCCGGACGTCGCCGAGCGGGCCACCCTCTTCCACGACTGCTCGGCCCGGTTCGTCGAGCAGCTGCACCGGGTCAGCCGGATGGAGGGCGACGTCGTCATCATCGACCTGCGCGAGGAGGAGATCATCGAGGCCGGCAACCGGTTCATGGTGTACGCGCTCTTCCCCGAGGCCCGGGTCTCGATGCACGTCCTCTGGGGGCGGCAGAAGCTGAACACGGTCTTCGCCTGCGGCAAGTCGATCCTGGACCGCACGTCGCCGGTGGACATCGGCGAGGTGATGCTGCGTTACGGCGGCGGCGGGCACATCGCGGCCGGTACCTGCCAGGTCCCGCACGACGAGTCCGAGCGGATCGAGCGCGAGATCATCGACGCCCTCCGCACGGAGCGCGTCGTCCCGGCCTGAGCCTGGCGGAACAAACGCCTGAGCCCGGCGGAACAAGCGCCGGAGCCTGGCGGAACAAGCGCCGGAGCCTGGCGGAACAAGACCCGGGCAAACACGGAGCGGGCGGAGAGTGTCCTCGCCGCCCGCTCCGTGCGCGGATCATGGGCCTTGCCCGCGGCCCCACCCGCCTGTCGTGGCCCGCGCCCCACGCGCGTACCCACGACCAGCCTCACGCCCACCCGCGTGAGGTTTCCCGCTGCAAGGACCCTGCCCTGCGGGGAGTTCTCCGGCGGTGCTCACGCAACCGCACTCGGTGTCTCAGTCGCGCAGGCTCCAGCGGCCGGCCGCTACGACCTCCCGCTCGTCGTCCGTCGCCGCCCTCTCCTCGGACCTGTCCTCGCCGGCCTCGTCCTCGGGGGAGGGCGAGTCGTCCGGCTCCTCGCTGGCGCGGTGCCGGTTGCGCAGAACGATCCAGCCGGCGCCGAGCAGCGCGAACCCGGCGACCACCCAGCCGGCGATCGCGAGCACCGAGTAGCCCCGGGCGTTCTGCTCCGCGTCCGCCACCGCCTGCCGGAAGAGCTCGTCCTCGTCGGCGGTCGCGTCCCCACCGGTGGTGTCGTGGCCGTGGCCCGCCGTGCCGGTGGCGTCCGGGGTGAGCGTCAGGCTCGCGGTCATCGCTGGCGCGGTCTTGCCGTCGGCGTACGTCCCGACCAGCGAGAACTGCATCGAGCTGAGGGTCGGCAGCGGGCCCAGCGCCACGCTCAGGTCCGCGGAGCCGCCGGGCGCGATCGACTTGCCGCCCACCGCGATCCAGGTGATCGACTTCGGCACCTGGGTGACCGGGGTGCCGTTGTGGATCGTCTTCAGCGGTGTGCTGAGATTCTGCCACTCGATCGTCGGCGCCCAGTCGTCCACGGAGAGCGGATAGACCTCGGCGATCGGGCTGTCCGCCGGGATCCGCAGGGTCACCCGGGTCAGCGCCGCCGCGCCGTCGTTGACCACGTGATAGGTCAGGTTCTGCCCACTGCCCTGCGGCACGGTGGCCGGGCTGACGGTCACACCGGCGAACGCCGGACCGGCCATCCCGATCGCCCCGGCGGTCGCCACGAGGGTCAGCGCTGTTCCCAAATACCTCACGGGAGGTAGTTCGGATCACGCGCCCCGATGGTTCAATGCCCGGACAAAAGTTTTCCGGGTCTTTTCAGCTGTCTCACGTCCCCTGGCGCCGAGGGCGATCGGGTGGTGACGGATGATGTCCGGATGCGCGACGTGTCGATCGACGGTCAGATGATCCGGCTGGGTCAGTTCCTCAAGCTGGCCGACCTCATCGACACCGGGGGCGAGGGCAAGATCCTGATCGCTTCCGGCGACGTTCTCGTGAACGGCGAGGTGGACACCCGCCGGGGCCGTCAGCTTCACCCGGGCGACGTGGTCGAGGTGCTCGGCCGGCGTGCCCGGGTCGCACCGTAGCCACGATCAACTCTTTCGGCGGGTTTCTTCGGCGGGCACGGAACCGAGGGGCGGGGCGTCTCGTCGTACCGGTCATGACCCGAACCCGCGGCCTCCTGACCGCCGCCGCCGTCCCCCTGATCCTGATGGCCGGTTGCGCCCAGCCGGGCGAAGCCGGCTCCGCCGCCGATCCGATCGCCGAGAGCGCCCCGGTGCAGGACTCCACCGTTCTGGTCCGGATCTCCCAGGAGGGCGGCTTCGTCCCGGCCGGCTACGCGTACGGCCGGCTGCCCGACGTGACCGTGTACGCCGACGGCCGGGTGATCAGCAACGGCCCGGTGCCCGCCATCGCGCCCGGCCCGGCCCTGCCCAACCTGCAGATGATCAAGATCACCCCGGAGCGGGCGCGCAAGTGGGCGGACGACGCCGTCGCCGCCGGCGTGAAGACCGGCGCCGACCTCGGCCTGCCCGGCGTCGCCGACATCCCGGACACGGTGATCACCGCCACCTCCGCCGGAAAGACCCAGATGGTGCGGGTCATGGCCCTGCACCAGGCGCTGCCGAACGACCCGAAGCTCTCCGCCGTCCAGCAGTCGGCCCGCAAGAAGCTGGCCGCGTTCGCCGACGACCTGACCGCGTTCGCTGAGTCCGGATCCCCCGCCCCCACCGCATGGCAACCGGCATCCCTGGCCGCGCTGGCCCAGCCGTACGTCGCCGCCGACGACGGCCTGAAGCAGGTGGCGCAGGACTGGCCCGGCCCGGCGCTGCCCGGCGCCGAGCTGTCCACCGGTGCCGGCCTGCACTGCCTCGCCGTCTCCGGCGCCGAGAAGGACGCCGTGCTGGCCGCCGCGGCCAAGGCGAACCTGCGCACCCCGTGGAAGTCGGGTGGCAAGCAGTGGCAGGTCACCTTCCGGCCGCTGCTGCCGGACGAGACCGGCGGCTGCGCGGCCCTCAAGGGGGCCAGGTGATCCCGATCGACTGGCCGTGGGAGCCGGATCCGGAGCCCGCACCACCCCAGCCAATGCCGTAGGCCCCGATGTGCGTCTGACTCACGTTCCTACTAGCGTCGGAAAACGTGAGTGGAACGGGGATCGAAGCGGCGCAGATCCTGCTGGCGCTGCTCCTGCTCGCCGGGCTGGCGCTCGGGGGGATGGCCGTCATCGCCGGGCGGCGCGCGCCCGCGGCGCCGGTGCCCGAGGTGGCGCCGGAGGTGACCGAACTGGAGACCGGTGCCGGCGAGGTCTGGGCCGCGGCGCGGCGGGCGGTGGAGGCCGCCGACGCGGCGCGGGACCGGGCGACCGAGGCGAACGATGTGCGCGCCCAGGCCGAGCAGCACTATCAGCAGGCGCGGTGGGACGCGTGGACCGGCCCGAAGGACGAGGGCCGCAAATTGGTGGAGCGGGCGGCGCTGGAGGCGTACCGGCGCGGTGAACTCTCCGTGGATCAGCTGAACCGGATCTGGGAGCACACCCGGCCGGAGGAGGCGGCGCTGGAGCGCGTCGACCTCGAGGTCGCCGAGGCCAAGCTGCGGTACGAGGAGGCTCTGGTCGAGGCGGTCGAGGAGCGGCGGGCGGCGCACGTGGCCGAGGTGGCCGCCGAGGTGCTGGCCGAGGAGGCGCGGATCGCCGAGGAGGAGGCCGCCGCCGCGCGGATCGAGGCGGAGGCGGCCGCCGGGCTCTCCGGGCTGCTGGGCGGGCCCGGGGACAGCCCCCGGGCCTGACCGGCCGGACTGCGGTCAGTGGACCTCGACGAGGTCCACGACGAAGATGAGGGTCTCGTTCGGCTTGATCACGCCACCGGCGCCCGCCGAGCCGTAGCCCAGGTGCGGCGGGATGGTGAGCTTGCGGCGGCCGCCCACCTTCATGCCGGCCACGCCCTGGTCCCAGCCGGAGATGACCTGCTGGGCGCCGACCCGGAAGCCGAGCGGTTGGCCCCGGTTGTAGGAGGCGTCGAACTCCTTGCCCGTGGATTGGGCCACGCCCACGTAGTGAACGCTGACGTACTCGCCGGGCGTGGCTTCCGGGCCGGTGCCCTCGACGAGGTCCTCGATCAGCAGATCGCTGGGGGCTTCGTCGGGGATGGGACCGACGTCGGGCTTGTTCATGAAGTCCTCCCGTTTTGTGTTGCCGGACCCGGTCATGCAATCACAACCGCGGGCCCGCTGAACGAGCGGTGCCGGATCTCCGTATCCCCGGGTGACCGGGAACGTCCCGGTCGTGTGACCCGCCTGGGGGAATCCCGTGTCCGTCCGCCGCCTCTGTGCCGCCGCTCTGTTCACCGCGGCTGCCGTGTTCGCCGTACCGGCCGTGCCCGGGTACGCGCACGGCACGCCGATCACGCCGATCAGCCGGTCGGCCGCCTGCGCGGGGAACGGCACCAAGACTTCCACGGCGGCGTGCAAGGCGGCGAAGACCGCCACGAACGGGTTCATCGGGGCGTTCGACAACCTGCGGATCGCGAACGTGAAGGACGACCGCGTGTCGGTGCCGGACGGGAAGCTCTGCAGCGGCGGGCTCGACGCGTACAAGGGGCTCGACCTGCCTCGCGAGGACTTCCCGTCGACCGCGGTGCGCTCCGGGCAGAAGCTGCCCATCGCCTACCGGGGAACCATCCCGCACAAGGGTGAATTCCGGATCTTCCTGACCAAGCCCGGGTACGACCCGACCAAGCGCCTGACCTGGGACGACCTCGGCAGCAAGCCGCTCGCGTCGTTCACCGACCCGGCGCTGACCGACGGGTCGTACCGGATGTCGGTGACGCTGCCGCAGCGGACCGGCCGGCACATGCTCTACGTGGTCTGGGAGACCTCCAGCACCCCGGACACCTACTACTCGTGTTCCGACCTGGTCTTCCCGGCGGCTCCCGCGGTGAAGAAGACGAGCGCGAAGCCGTCGGTCGCCCCGGTCCGCGGCTCGGCCGCGCCGGCCACGTCGCCGGCCACCACGACGAGTGCGGAGGCGGCCGTGGAGCCGGCCGAGGAGACGGCCGCGGAGCCGAGCGTCGACCCGGTGCTGGCGTCCGCGGACAGTCGCGACGACAACACGAACGTGGGCCACTGGCTGATCGGTGGCGCACTCGGTGTCGGCCTGCTGACGATCATGATTGCCCTGCTCAGCCGCCGTCGCCGCACGAATCTGTGAGTCCCCGGAGAAATGGCTCGAAAAAACTTTTGAACCCCTCGTTCGTGGATCACGTAATCACCGGCGTCGACAATGCACGCCCGTCCGGCCCCCAACAGACGAAAGGCCCAGCATGAGTCGTAGTCGCTACCGAGCCCAGGCGTTCCCGCGGTTCAATCGCCGGCGGTTGCTGGCGCTCACCGCAGCAGGTGTGGGCGTCTCGGCCGCCGGGGTTGCCGGGCTCAGTCTCGCCAGCGAGAACGAGACCGCCTCGGCGTCCGATGGCGCGCCGCTGGTGATCTCGGTACGGGACGCCAAGAAGGGCACGCTCGACATCTTCTCCGGCAGTTCCAAAAAGACCGTGACCGACAAGAAACTCGCCGCGCAGCTGCTCAAAGCCGCCCGCTGACCTCAGAGGAATCGCGTAAATGTCTTCTCACCGCGAAGCGCCGGAGATCAGCAAAGACCCGGTCGCCGACAGTTCCGACCTGTACGCGTTCGTCAGCCCTGACGATGCCGACACGGTCACCATCATCGCCAACTACGTCCCCTTGCAGATCCCGGCGAGCGGACCGAACTTCTTCGAGTTCGGCGACGATGTGCTCTACGAGGTCCACATCGACGCGAACGGCGATGCCCGTCCGGACATCACGTACCAGTTCCGGTTCGTCACCGAACTGCGCAACGACCGGACCTTCCTCTACAACACCGGCCAGATCGAGTCGCTGGACAGCGAGAACTGGAACCGGCGGCAGTTCTTCTCGGTCACCAAGGTCGACCGGCACGGCAAGCAGACCGTACTGGCCAAGAAGCTGCCCTGCCCGCCCTGCAACGTCGGCAAGATCTCGATCCCGCACTACGAGAAGCTGGCCCAGGACGCCGTCCACAAGCTGAAGTCCGGGGAGACGGTCTTCGCCGGCCAGCGCGCCGACGCGTTCTTCGTCGACCTGGGCGCCATCTTCGACCTGGGCACGCTGCGCCCGTTCCAGGACAAGCACCTGGTCGGCCAGAAGCTGTTCAACTACGCCGGCAAGGCGGTCAACGCGACCGACCAGACCAACGTGCACAGCATCGCGATCAAGATCCCGCTGCACATGGTCCGCCGCGACGGCAAGAAGCGGGTCAAGGCCACCGACGCCGGCGCCGTGATCGGCGTGTGGACCTCGGCCAGCCGCCGCCAGGTGCAGGTGCGCAACGGCGACAGCAAGAACGCCGACGTCTACGTGGGCCCGCAGGTCCAGGTGTCCCGGCTGGGCAACCCGCTGTTCAACGAGGTCATCGTCCCGATGGCGCAGAAGGACAAGTGGAACAGCCTGCCGCCGAGCGAGGACAAGAAGTTCGCCGAGTTCGTCGCGACCCCGGAGCTCGGTGCCCTGCTGCCGGTGCTCTACCCGGGGCTGTTCGACAACCTGGCCGCGCTGAACAAGGCCAAGAAGGACCGCGCCGACCTGCTGGCGATCCTGCTCACCGGTATCCCGAGCGGGCTGATCGACGGCTTCCAGAACAACACCGGCGCGGTGCAGGCCGACATGCTGCGGCTGAACACCGCGATTCCGCCGGCCGCGAAGCCGAACGCGTTCGGTGTGGTCGGCGGCGACGTGGCCGGCTTCCCGAACGGACGCCGGATCGCCGACGACGTGGTCTCCATCTCGCTGCGGGCGATCGCGGGCGTGACCGTGCCCCTGGTCGACAAGGCGTTCAAGCCGGACGCCGCGGCCGCTCTGGTCGAGCAGGGGCTGAGCATCAAGAACGTCAGCTCGGGGCTGCTGAAGAGCTTCCCGTACCTGGGTACCCCGTTCGACGGATTCTCGGTGCCGTCATGAGCGAGCTTGAGAGCGAATCAGTCAGCTCCCGCCGACGCCGGAGCGAAGCGGAGGCGGCGGCATGAGCCACTCGCATGACCACGGACATCCGCATCACCATCACACGATGGCCCCGTCCGGGCAGGGCACGGTCATGCTGAACATCGGCGGGAACGTCGGCGCGCTGATCATCGGCACGCCGGCCCGGCTGCACGGCCACGAGATCGAGGTCAGCCCGGTCGACGCGCCCTCGCAGCGGCAACACGCCGCGGTCCGGGCCCGTTACGTCCGGGGTGGCGTCACCTACTGCGTGGTCATCGACAACCTGGCCGAGGGCCGGTACGCGATCTGGGCCGACGGCCCGGAGCCGCTGACCGAGGTCGAGGTCCGGGGTGGCGCGGTCGCCGAGTTCACCTGGCCGGAGAACGCCGTACCCGGAAGGAAGCTCCTCTCGGTCTAAGGTGGACCGCATGGTCTACCCGGGTGCCGAGGTCCCGGTCCGCGCCGGGCTGCGAACGACGGACGTGGAGGAGGCCCGCGCCTTCTGCCGCAAGCTCTACTACGCCCCGCTGCGCATCGAACCGGTCGGTGACCCCGGCCGGTTCGATTTCAGCGCCGACGTGGTCGAGCTCGGTCCGATCACGGTCGGCGAGGTGGGGTACGGCACCGACATCCGGGTTCTCTGCGACGGGCTGGAGACGTCATACCACGTGCTGGCCCCGCTGACCGGGATGTTGCGATCCCGGCACCGGGGCACCGTGGTGTTCGCCGACCCGACCCGGGCGGTGGTCTACCGCCCCACCGGCGACATCGAGCTGGACTGGCCGGGCAACTGCCGGCTGCTCAGCGTCAAGATCGAGCGCGGTGCCCTGGAGCGGGAACTGGACGCCGCACTGGACCAGCGGGTCGTCTCCCCGATGCCGCTGGGCGCCAGCTTCGACCTGGTCGACGGCCCGGGCCGGACCTGGCTCGCCCTGGTCCGGCTGCTGCTCTCCGAGTTGCGCGGCACGGACGGCCTGGCCAGCCAGCCCCGGATGGCCGCTCGCTGGCGCGACATGGTGGTCAGCGGCCTCGCCTTGACGGTCGAGCATCCGTACGGTGAGGAACCGGCCGGGCTGCAGGGCCCGATGCGCCCCCGCACGGTCAAGCGCGTGCTGGACGTCCTGCACACCGAGCCCTGGCGTCAGTACACCGCCGCTGAGCTGGCCGCGATCGCCGGCGTCGGCGTCCGGGTCCTGCAGGACGCGTTCCGTCAGCACGTCGGCATGTCCCCGATGGCCTATCTGCGCCGCCTCCGGCTGGACGGCGTGCACGCCGAGCTGTCCCGCTCCGACCCGGGCACGGCCAGCGTCAGCGAGATCGCGTACCGGTGGGGCTTCACCCACCTGGGCCGCTTCGCCGGTGCCTACCGGTCGCGCTTCGGCGTCTCCCCGTCCGCTACGCTCCGTGACCCTTCCTGATCCCCGAGCGCGGCCGTCACCCGGGTCCGGAGCAGCTCGTACTGTTCCCGGCAGCGCTGGGGCGGACCGGCGGGGCGCTGCTGGACAGCCCCGCCGACGACCGTCTCGCCCGGCCCGAACTGCTCGAAGGTGAAGTCGACGTCGCGTCCGCCGGGCAGCCGGTTCCAGTAGTGGTCCCCGTACCGGGTCCCGTCCACGAGGTGCTCGCCGACCACCAGCTCGCCGCCCAGCAACTCCTGCACGACCAGCGCCGTCACCCCGCACTGCCCACGGGCCGGGTTCTCCGGCGTCCAGTCGGCCAGATCGTGCGGGTCGCAGGTGTCGCGCCCCCACGCCGTCCGCAGAACCGATTCCAGCAACGTCACAGTCATCATGTGTCCTCCCGTTTCCTCCCACGGAGGATTCACCCTCGAGCAGGTGGAGGGTCAAGCCGGGCGTTGCAGCGGCGGATACAGCGCGGTGGCGGGGCCCCGGCGGAACAGCGCGGCCGGGCGCCCGGTCGGCGGGCTGCGCATCTCCCCGGTGGGCACCACGAAGCCCGGCAGGCCGGTGGCCTTGCGGTGGAAGTTGCGCGGGTCGAGCGGCACGCCCCACACCGCCTCGTACACCGCGCGCAGCTCGGCGATCGTGAACTCGGTCCGGCAGAACGCGGTCGCCAGCGGGGTGTTCTCCAGCAGCCGGCGGGCCTGCTCCACCGCGTCGGCCAGGATCCGGTCGTGGTCGAAGGCGAGGCCGAGACCGCCGCGACGGACCGGCTCCCAGCGGGCGCCGGCCGCGTCGGTGCCGGCGGTCGGCATCGGCAGGTCCGGGAGGATCGCCAGGTAGGCGACGGTGGCGACCCGCCCGCGCGGATCACGGTCCGGCGCCGCATAGGTGCGCACCTGCTCGAGGTACGGGTCGAGCCCGCTGAGTCCGGTCTCCTCGGCCAGTTCCCGCACCGCGGCGTCGATCAGGTCCTCCCCGGCGCGCAGGAATCCGCCGGGGAGGGCGAGCCGGCCCAGGTACGGCTCCACCCCGCGCTCCACCAGGAGCACCTCGAACGCGGCGCCCCGGACGGTGCAGACCACCAGGTCCACGGCGAGCTCGAAGCTGAGGTGCGGCCGCTCGATCACAGGTGTCGAGGTTAGATCACCTCGAGCCGAGGTAGGCGGCCAGTTCGATCATCACCGTGGCCGCGTGGCGTGAGGCCAGGTCGTGGAACGCGTCGTCCCGGGGTTTGCGCGTGTCGGCCAGGTCGGAGATGCCGCGGATGGTGAGCCACCCGTACGGTCCCCGCTGATCGTGGAAGGCCTCCGCGACGCCCGCCGCCTCGGTCTCCACCGCCAGCACCTTGTCGTGGAAGGTGTGCAGCCACGTGCGAATCTCCGACTGGGCGTCGGCGACCACCGCGTTGCCGGATCCGATCGGGCCGACGTGCAGCCGGAACGGCACACCGTCCGGTCCGGTGAAGTCGGATCCGGCCGCGGTGCGGAACGTGTTGAGCCGCCGGCCGAGCGGCGCCGCGACGGTCTGGGCCCGGCCGCGGCGCCGTGTCCCGTCCGGCGTCTCCTTCCGGGCGTCGTACGAGATGATCTCGTCCGCGATGACCACGTCCCCGATCCGCAGCCGGTCGGACACGCCCCCGGCGATCCCGACCAGCAGGATCACTTCGGGGGAGTACCGCTCGACCAGGGTGCGGTGGTCGAGCGCGGCGGCGGTCAGCCCGGGCGAGAGGATCTGCATGGCGGCGATCCGGAGCACCCGGCCGTCGGGTGTGGTGAGTTCCGCCTCGTACGCGGTGGCGCCGGAGGGCAGGAGCACGGTGCGGTAACCGGACAGCCCCTGGAGAGCCGCCACCACCGCCCGGGTCTCCTGCTCCAGCACGGTCAGCACGCCGATGTCGGCCCGCGTGGAGGCGCCGGCGGTCCCGGATCCGCTCACCACGGGCCGCTCGCGAATCTGATCACGGCCCACCGGGTTGTGGTACGTGTTGCCTTCGCCCTGGTAGACGCTGCCGCCGATGTTGTTGGTGCCACTCATGACCTGCTCCTGTTGTTGGCATCGCGGCCGACCGTGTTGTGGTAGTTGTTCTGCGAGCCGCCGTAGACGCTGCCGCCGACGTTCAGATTGGTGACGCGGTTGCTGTACTCGGTGGTGTCGACGCCCCGGCTGTCCAGGAAGTCGAGCACCGCGGCGAGCACGCGCCGCTCGATCAGCCGCTGGTACTTGCCGACGTCCTGGTACTGCGTGAGGTTGCGGCCGCCGTCGGCCCGGGTGCCGAGTTCACGGACCCCGACCCGGGCGCCGTAGTCCAGGCCGCGCCGCAGTGGTCCACGGCCGGCGCCGAAGACCGCGTCGACCGCGGCGCGGAACAGGTTGCCCGGCGCGCGGCCGACGGTGGCCGGGGTGTTCGCCACCGCCGAGCGCAGCGCCCGCCACCAGGCCACCGGCCCGGTGCCGTCGATCGAGGAGACCACCCGGTAGGGGTCCGCGGTGGGCCACAGCGCGGTGGTCGTGACCTCCAGGTAGAGCGAGCGGCCCTGCACCGCGACGTGCACGTTGACGGTGGTGACCAGCTCACCGCCCCAGGACACCACCTGGCAGGCGAGGTGGTGGCGGGCCGGGGTGGTCGGGAACCGGATCACGCCGGCCACCACCTCCGGCGGCAGCGTCGAGGTGGGGCGGGCGACCTCGGTGCCGGCCAGGGAGACCTGATCGGTCACGGTCATCGTGGCGAGCAGGTCCTCCGGGCCGGCGGCGTTCCGGTTTCCGTAGAACGTCAGGGCGGTCAGGTGGGCGCGGAGCTGGGCGATCAGCTCCGCCGCGCTGAACGGCGCGTGCTCGAACTCGCGCTCGCCCTCGGTCTGTCTGCGGTGGAGTTCCTCCGGCGCCCGGTACGAACCCACGAGCGCCTCGGCCATCTCGTCGGGCTGTGGCCGCACCAGCCGCTGAGCGAAACCCCACGTGCTGACGAGGTCGCCGGCCCCGACGTACGGCCGGAAGCCGCTGTAGACGACCGTGTTCCCCCGGCCCTGGCCGTCGATCTCCTGCAACCGGGCCGTGATCCTGGGTATCGAGGGTGTCCGGCCCGGGCCGAGGCCGTCCAGCTCGTACTGGACCCACAGGCCCCAGGCGATCGAGAAACCGAACAGCAGCAGGGCGGTGGCCAGTACCGCGAACCAGCCGGGTCCCATGTCCAGGTTCTCGAGCGAGCTCAGGTCGCCCGAGGCGGTCGCCGCGTTTATCGAGTCGAGGTTTTGGTACGCGCTGATGGCGTAGCCGAGGGTGAGAGCCGTCCCGGCGGCGCCCCAGAGCATCGCCAGCAGGACGCTCTGGGTGGCCAGGGTGTTCAGGTCGACGGACGTGCCGGCGCGCACGCCGCCCATCAGGTCGCGGGCCAGGCGGATGGTGGCGACCAGCGCGTGGAACCCGGTGAGTAGGAAGACCACGGTGAGTACCGCGTCGGTCGCGGCGCAGAGCATGATCAGGAACGTGGCCAGAATGGCGGCGTCGCGCCAGATGGCGACGGACCGCGCGCGCAGGCAGTGCGACAGCACGGACACGAGGTGGAACCCGTACGACGGGGCGATGGCGCGGTGCGGCTGCAGGTAGACCTCGCGAAGGGCGGCGGCGCGGAAATCCTCGTCGAGGTAGGCGGCGGCGCAGAGGTGCCGGGTCGCGGCGGTCGGATCTTCCGGAAAGGGCGCGGTGGCGGGTGCTTGCTCGCCGGTGCGTTGGTACGGCGCGTGCATGCATATCCTTATCGTCGAGCTGACGATAAGGGAGCGTACGATCGTGCCCTGTTATCGACAATTAGACGATTAGATGACTTCTAGTCGATGATCGTCGGTTATGTCCGACTCGCCGTCCGGCCCGATCCACTGGACGGACGGCGTGCCGTGCGCAGCCGTCACAGCTCGATCTTCTGGCCCTTACCGACGACGACCACGCCGTTGTCGCTGACCGTGTAGAGCTTGCGGTCCCGGTCCAGGTCCACGCCGATCTGGGCGCCCTCCGGGACGTTCACGTTCTTGTCGATGATGGCGTTGCGGATCACCGCGCGGCGCCCGACCGAGACGCCCTCCATCAGGACCGCGCCGTCGACGTGCGCCCAGGAGTTGACCCGCACGTTCGGCGAGATGACCGAGCGCTCGACCAGGGCGCCGGAGACGACCACGCCGGGCGAGATCATCGAGTCGATGGCCCGGCCCTGCCGGTCGTCGTAGCCGTGCACGAACTTGGCGGGCGGCCACGAGCCGTAGTTCGTGAAGATCGGCCACTCGTGGTTGTACAGGTTGAAGACCGGCAGGGTGGCGATCAGGTCCATGTGGGCCTCGTAGAACGAGTCGAGCGTGCCGACGTCCCGCCAGTAGCCGCGGTCGCGGTCGGTGGCGCCGGGCACGTCGTTGTCGCGGAAGTCGTAGACGTTCGCCTCGCCGCGGGCGACCAGCATCGGGATGATGTTGCCGCCCATGTCGTGCTTGCTGTCCGGGTCCTGCGCGTCGGCGGTGACCGCTTCGCAGAGCGCGCGGGCGGTGAAGACGTAGTTACCCATCGAGGCGTAGATCTCGTCGGGGGAGTCGGCCAGCCCGACCGCGTCGCGGGGCTTCTCCCGGAACGCCTGGATCTTCTTGCCGTCGGGGCCGACCTCGATGACGCCGAACTGGTCGGCCAGGCTGATCGGCTGCCGGATGCCGGCGACGGTGACCGCCGCGCCCGAGGCGATGTGGTCGTTGACCATCTGCTTCGGGTCCATGCGGTAGATGTGGTCGGCGCCGAAGACGATCACGTAGTCCGGGGACTCGTCGTTGATCAGGTTGAGGCTCTGGTAGATCGCGTCGGCCGAGCCGGCGAACCAGCGCGGGCCGAGCCGCTGCTGGGCCGGCACCGGGGTGACGTAGTTGCCGAGCAGTGTGGACATCCGCCAGGTCTTGGAGATGTGCCGGTCCAGCGAGTGCGACTTGTACTGGGTCAGCACGACGACTTTGAGGTAGCCCGCGTTGGCGAGGTTGGAGAGGACGAAATCGATCATCCGGTAGATGCCGCCGAACGGGACCCCGGGTTTGGCCCGGTCCGCAGTAAGGGGCATCAGGCGCTTGCCTTCTCCACCGGCCAGAACGATCGCAAGCACCTTGACAGCCATGGGAAGGACGCTAATATCCCGGCCTGCCGTTCGCCACCCAAAGTGTGACGAAGTTTGGCCGACGGTCCGGTGACTCGATGATCACAGACCCGGGGTGCTGGACACCGGTGGGCTATTGTGCGCATCGTGGCCGATGTTCCAGCTCTCCGTGTGGACCTGCTGACCCGCGAGTACCCGCCGGAGGTGTACGGGGGCGCCGGCGTGCACCTCGAATACCTGGCCCGGGACCTGCGGTCGCACGCCGACGTGCGGGTGCACTGCTTCGGCGCGCCCCGCTCCGAGGCGGGCGTCACGGCGTACCCGGAACCGGCCGGGCTGGCCGCCTCCAACGCGGCGCTGCGGACCATGGGTGTGAACCTCGCGATGGCCGCCGGCTGCGCGGGCGCGAGCGTCGTGCACAGCCACACGTGGTACGCGAACTTCGCCGGTCACACCGCGAAACTGCTGCACGGCGTCCCGCACGTGATGACCACGCACAGCCTGGAGCCGCTGCGCCCGTGGAAGGCCGAGCAGCTCGGCGGCGGCTACGCGCTGTCGTCGTTCTGCGAGCGGACCGCGATCGAGAACGCCGACGCGATCATCGCGGTCTCCGGGGGGATGCGGCGGGACGTGCTGAAGGCGTACCCGACGGTCAACCCCGACCGGATCCACGTGGTCTACAACGGCATCGACACCGACCTGTACGCACCGGACCGGGGGACGGACGTCGTCGACCGGCTCGGGATCGACCGCGACCGCCCGAGCGTCGTCTTCGTCGGCCGCATCACCAGGCAGAAGGGCCTGCCGTACCTGATCCGGGCCTGCCACGACCTGCCCGCCGACACCCAGATCATCCTGCTCGCCGGCGCGCCGGACACCCCGGAGATCGCCGCGGAGGTCTCCGCCCTGGCGGACGAGCTGCGTGCGGCCCGTGACCCGGACGGCGTCGTCTGGGTTCAGGAGATGCTGCCGAAGCACGAGGTCATCCAGGTCCTCACGCACGCCACCGTCTTCGTCTGCCCGTCGATCTACGAGCCGATGGGCATCGTCAACCTGGAGGCGATGGCCTGCGAGACCGCCGTGGTGGCCACCGCCACCGGCGGCATCCCCGAGGTGGTCGCGGACGGCGAGACCGGCCTGCTGGTCCCGATCGAGCAGGCCGACGACGGCACGGGCACCCCGGTGCACCCGGAGCGGTTCGTCGCCGACCTGGCCGCCACCCTCACCCGGGTCCTCGAGGACCCGGGCCTCGCCGAGGAGCTCGGCCGAGCCGGCCGGCGGCGCGCGGTCGAGCACTTCAGCTGGGCGCGGATCGCCGAGGACACCCTCTCCGTCTACCGGTCGGTGCTGTGAGCCGGGGTCAACGGCTGCGCCTCGGGATGCTGCTGGCGGCGGTGCTGATCGCCGCCCTGGCGATCGGCGCCGGCCTGGTCCGGGCCGCGTTCTACCAGGCCTCGGCCGCCGCACCCATCCCCGCCGCGGGCACGCCGGCCGGGGTGGCCGGGCAGTGCGCCGGGCAGCCGGTCCAGGCCGCGCGGGAGCTGCGCGGCATGTGGCTGACCACGGTCTACAACCTCGACTTCCCGAGCCGGCCGGGGCTCGGCCAGGACCGGATCGAGGCGGAGTACAAGGGGTGGCTCGACCTCGCGGTCAAGCAGAACCACAACGCGATCTTCGTGCACGTCCGGCCGAGCGGGGACGCGTTCTGGCCGTCCGCCTACGCGCCCTGGTCGAACTGGCTGACCGGCCGGTTCGACGGGAAGTCGCCCGGCTGGGACCCGATGGAGTTCATGGTCGCCGAGGCGCACGCCCGGGGGCTGGAGTTCCACGCCTGGTTCAACCCGTACCGCGGGACCCAGCCGGCCCCCAGCGGGGTCGGAACCGATGCCACCAAGCTTGCCCCGAACCATCCGCTCCGGCAGCACCCGGAGTGGCGGCTCGCGTACCCGAAGGGCGAGACCGGGCGCTTCTACTTCGACCCGGGGATCCCCGCGGCGCGCAAGTTCGTCGAGGACTCGATGCTGGAGGCGGTGGAGAAGTACGACGTCGACGGCGTGCACTTCGACGACTTCTTCTATCCGTACCCGGAGGAGGGTCAGGACTTCCCGGACGCCGCCTCGTTCGCGAAGTACGGCGGCGGGAAGTCGAAGGCGGACTGGCGCCGGGAGAACGTGAACACGCTGGTGCGGGAGATGCACGAGCGGATCCAGCAGATCAAGCCGTGGGTCAGCTTCGGCATCAGCCCGTTCGGGATCTGGCGCAACCGGGACACCGATCCGCAGGGTTCGGACTCGAACGGCCTGGAGAGCTACGACGCGATCTACGCGGACACCCGGAAATGGGTCCGGGCGGGGTGGCTGGACTACATCGCGCCGCAGCTGTACTGGACCATCGGGTTCGACAAGGCCGATTACACCAGGATGCTGAAGTGGTGGACGGCCCTGACCAAGGGCACCAAGGTCCAGCTCTACATCGGGATGGCCGACTACCGGGTCGGGGAGAAGGGCGACTGGAGCGATCCCGCCATGCTCGACCGGGAGATGACCCTCAACAACCGGTACGGCGTGCAGGGAGAGATCCACTTCAGTGCCGAGCAGGTGCGCGACGACAAGCTCGGCGCGGTCACCCGCTATCGCAAGACGCACTACGCGTCCCCGGCGCTGCCGCCCCGGCCGGCCCGCCTCACCGGCGCGGCAGTCCCGGCGAACCCGCGGCTCACCGCCGCGAACCCGGACGCCTCCGGCCGGCTGGTCCTTGCCGCGGACGGGCTGAGCGCGACGAACTGGGCCCTCTACCGGACCACCGGGGGCGGGCCGGCCACGCTGGTCGCCACCGGTCGCGCCGGGGCCGAGATCGCCGACCCGAAGCCGGCCGCGAACGCGACGTACTGCCTGAGCGCCGTCGACCGCTCCGGCAACGAAAGCCCGCTCAGCCCGGGGTTGACCGTGCCGGCGGCTTGATCGGAAGCCCGATCGGCCTCGGGTTGACCGTGCCGGTAGCTTGATCGAATGTTCCGGAAGAATATCGTTAAATACGTCGATGATCTCGTGGCCGCGAACGCCGCCCGCGACGGCGACCGCTTTCACGAGGCCGTGCAGAACGTGGCCCGCTCCGCGGGCAAGGCCACACCGGAGCAGGCCCACACGGCCCTGACCCGGCTGGCACCGGTGCTGGAGAGCATCCCGTTCGGCATCGGCAACCCCGTGGCGGGTCTGGCCGGCGGCATCGTCGGCCTCGAGGGTGACTTCCGCCCGGTCCTGCCGGTGCTCGTCGACCGGGCGATCGCCGTGCTGACGGCCGCGGTCCGCTTCCACGCCTTCTACCAGGAGAAATTCGGCGAGGAACCGCCGGACGCCGAGGACGAGGCGGCGGTCCTTCCCACCCTGGAGCGGGTCGCCCACCCGGAGACGGGCTCGGACGAGGGCCACGCCCTCGGTGAGGCCTGGTTCACCGCGAACGAGTGGGTGCAGCCGGTGCTCTTCCTGTGCCAGCGCAAGGACGTCCGCGCCGCCCTGCCGCGCCGCGCCGAACTGACCGCGGCGGTCACCGCCACCACCGAGCTCGTCGGCGCCGCCGGGTGGCTGAACGGCCTGCTCCAGGTCCTCGACGAGGAGACGCTCCTGGTCCTCGACCGTGCTTCCGGTCGCGCGTTCCGCGTGACGATCTCCGGCATCGGCGACAACTTCCAGCTGCACACCCTGCTGGCCGCCGCCCTGCCCGCCGAGGTGCTGCCCGGCTCGCCGCCGAGCGCGGCCGAGGTCGCGGCCGCCTCGACCGGAGACCTGGAACCGCCCGGCGGAATCCGCGGAAACTTCAACCTCGCCGACGCGAACGGCAAGTGGATCTGGAACGAGGGCCGGCCCGCGGACATCCCGCACCTCGACGGTGTCCGAGTCGCGGTGGTAGACCCGCCGCCGTACACCCGCACCTGGAACGCCGGGCGCGCCTACCCGCTCATGATCCCCTCGGTCCAGCTCACCGCCGAACTCTCCCCGGCCGACGCGGCCACCCTGCAATCAAAGATCAAAACAGCCGGCTGAGCCCGTCACCCCCGCAGACTGCCAGGACCGGAACCGGCCGGGAACCGGTGGGGCGTCGCGGACCTGAGGTCAGGCGACGTGGCAGTAGAGGGGGCGGCGGGAGCGGGCCAGAGCGGCCAGGTCCGTGAGGATCCGGCGGGCCTGCGCGGGATCGACCTTCTCCCCGTCCGCGGCACGGGCCGCCACCCACTTGGTGGCGACACCGGCCAGGGTCGCGGCGTCGGCCCTGGCCAGGGCAGTGGTGAGTTTCGGCAGGAACCCGAGGATCAGCGGCGACTCCTCGTCGTTGACCTGCTCCGGCCCGTCCACGTCGTCGAGGGGACGGTCCAGCAGGAAGCTCTCCCACTCCTCGAGCGACGCGAAGACATCGAAGTTGCCGAAGCCGACCGAGTCCTTGCCGGGGCCGCGCTCCGCGGCGTCGTCGTTGGCCGCGGTGTAGAAGGTGATGATGGTGCTCACCGCACCAATCTAGCGGAGCGCTCTCGGCCGCCGACCGTCCAGTCGGCCCTCGACGTCCGGGATCGGACCGGGTCAGCCGGTGACCTTGCCGTCGGCGACCTCGAGGTGGCGGTTGGTCGAGACCGCGGCGAGCATCCGGCGATCGTGGGTGACCAGCAGCAGCGTCCCCGTGTACGACGCCAGCGCGGACTCAAGCTGCTCGATCGCGGCCAGGTCCAGATGGTTGGTCGGCTCGTCGAGCACCAGCAGGTTCACCCCGCGCGCCTGCAGCAGGGCCAGCGCCGCCCGGGTCCGTTCACCCGGCGAGAGCGACTGCGCCGGGCGCGTCACATGGCCCGACTTGAGCCCGAACTTGGCGAGCAGCGTCCGGACGTCGGCGTCGCTGAACGTGGGTACGGCGTCGCCGAAGGCCCGGGCCAGCGGCTCGTCACCGAGGAACAGGCCGCGCGCCTGGTCGACCTCGCCCACCACGACGCCCGACCCCAGAGAGGCGGAGCCGGAGCTGAGCGGGAGCCGTCCCAGCAGCGCGGCCAGCAGGGTTGACTTGCCGGCCCCGTTGGCGCCGGTGATCGCGACCCGGTCGGCCCAGTCGATCTGCAGGGTGACCGGGCCGAGGTCGAACGACCCGCGTCGCACGTGAGCGTCCCGCAGCGTCGCCACCACCGCGCCGGCCCGGGGCGCCGCGGCGATCTCCATCCGGAGTTCCCACTCCTTGCGGGGCTCCTCGACGACCTCGAGGCGCTCGATCATCTTCTCCGTCTGGCGCGCTTTCGCGGCCTGCTTCTCGCTGGTCTCGCCGCGGAGGTTCTTGCCGATCTTGTCGTTGTCGGGGGCCTTGCGCCGCGCGTTCCGGACCCCCTTGTCCATCCAGCCGCGCTGCATCCGGGCGCGTTCGAGCAGATCATCCTTCTTGTCCGAGAACTCCTCGTACTGCTCGCGCGCGTGTGAGCGCGCCCGCTCCCGCTCCTCGAGGTAGGACGCGTAGCCACCGCCGTACAGCCGGATCTGTTGTTGATGAAGATCCAGTTCAAGGACCTTGTTGACGGTACGGGTGAGGAACTCACGATCGTGGCTGACCACCACGACGCCGGCCCGCAGCCCGGCCACGAACTGCTCCAGGTGTGCCAGCCCGTCCAGGTCCAGGTCGTTCGTCGGCTCGTCCAGCAGGTACGTGTCGTAGCGGCTGAGCAGCAGCGACGCCATGCCGGCCCGGGCCGCCTGGCCACCGGAGAGGGCGGTCATCGGCAGGTCCAGGTCGATCCTCAGGTCGCCCGCGGAGAGCGCGGCCGCCCGGTCGTCCAGATCCGCACCGCCCAGGTCGAGCCAGCGCTCCAGGGCCACGGAGTAGCGGTCGTCGGCGCCGTCGGCGCCCGTCGCGAGCTCCTCGGCGGCGGCGTCCATCGCGGCCTGCGCGGCGGCGACACCGGTGCGCCGGGCCAGGAAGTCGCGCACGCTCTCCCCGGCGCGCCGCTCCCGCTCCTGCGGGAGGTAGCCGACGTTGGCGGTGGGCGGGTTGAGCCCGACGCTGCCGCTCTCCGCGGGCAGAATTCCGGCCAGCGTACGAAGCAGCGTGGTCTTGCCCGCCCCGTTGACCCCGACCAGGCCGATCACGTCACCCGGCGCGACCACCAGGTCGAGCCCGGTGAAGAGGGCGCGGTCGCCGTGCCCAGCGGCGAGGTCCCGGGCGATCAGTGTGGCGCTCATCAGGCAGCCATCCTATGCAGCGCGTGTGCCGAACCCGTCATGACGGTGGTCACCCGTCCTCCGCAACCGGCCGAATCCGCCGGACGCGCCGCCGTTGCGGCCTAATCCTTCCGGGTGCGGTCAACCTGACGGTGATTGAAGGGGCTTTGAGCTGTTGGTTCACTTCCAGGCCGGAGCACAGCGGGGGTCGGGGAGGGCCAGTCGTGAGCGAGGAGAAGGCGCCGCCGATCGAGGAGAAGGCTCCGGCGGCCGGGGAGAAGGCTCCGCCGGTCGCGGAGGAGACTCCGCCGATCAAGGTCGAGCTCAACGGTGGCCGGGGTGGCCGTCGCCGCCTCGTCACCGCGCTCGCCGCCACCGTCGTGCTGGTCGTGCTCGCCGGGATCGTCTACCGCGTCCTGCGGCGGGATCCCGATCCGCCACAGGCGTTGTGCCCCGGCCTGACCACCACGCACGGCGACGGTTTCGCGCTGACCCCGCACGGCACGGTGAACGGGCCCGAGTGTGTCGGCTGGCTCATCGACGACGACTACCGGTTCGGCTCGACCGACACGGAGGTCAACGACGTGCTGGGCCGGATCGTCCAGGAGAACATCCGGGTCCGTGACGATCCGGCCGCTCGTCCGTACGTCCGGATCGGTCTTCTCATGCCGATGACGGCCACCCAGGGGAGCGCGCTGGCGGCGGCCGAGATCCGCAACTCGCTGCAGGGGGCCTACGCCGCGCAGGTGCAGGCGAACACCGACGGCCCGACCGCGCTCGGCGACGCGCGACCCTGGTTCCAGCTGGTGCTGATCAACGAGGCGACCGACCAGAGCGGATGGCGTACGGCGGTGGATGCGCTCGTCCCGCTGACCGGCGGCGCGCATCCGCTGGTCGCGGTGACCGGCCTGGGGATCAGCATCCCGGCCACCGCGGAGGCCGGGAAACGCCTCGGTGAGCTGCGAATTCCGAGCATCGGCTCGGTCGTCACCGCCGACGACATGACGGCCGGCGACTGGATGTTCAAGGTCAGCCCGTCGAACCGGCAGTACGCGGCGGCCCTCGACGGCTACCTGGACAGCCTGGACACGCGGAAACCGGTCACCGGCTTCCTGGTCTGGGACCGCAACCCCGACAACTACGTCGCCACCCTGCGGACCGCCCTGATCGGCGAGTTCGGCGTCGACTACAACCTCGACCAGCACAATCAGGGGTTCAACGGCAGCAAGCCGCCGCACGACGGCACACCGCAGCTGTTCACCCCGATCGTCCGCGACATCTGCGCCGTCGACCCGGACATCATCTTCTACAGTGGCCGGGACCGTGACCTGCGCGCCTTCGTCGAGGCCCTCGGGCATCGCGGCCAGTGCCAGCGCAAGGTCCGCCCGATCCTGCTGGCGACCGGCGCGACCGGCCTGACCATCACCGAGCGGCAGATCGACGCGGCCCAGGTGGGGATCCTGGACGCGGCCAGCACCGACCTGGCCGGCTGGCGCCGCAACGTGGCGGGCACACCAGCCGAGTACGCGGCGTTCGCGAAGCAGTTCGCCGGCCTCGGCTTCCCCGACAAGTCCCTGGACAGCGGCTACGCGATCATGCAACGGGACGCCGTGGTCGCCGCGATCTGGGCGACCCGCCGGGACATCGCGGCCAAGACCGCCGCGAACGGCGGCCGCGCCGACGCCGACCGGCTCACCGAGACGACCAACGGCGCGGATGTCCGCAACGCGCTGTTCAGCTCGGCCAACGACACCGTTCCGGCGGCGTCGGGCCGGTTCTACTTCCGGGAGAAACCGGGCAACGACCTGTGGCCGCTGGGCCGCCCGGTCCCGGTGATCCGTTTCGGGAAGGCCGCCACGGCCCTGCCCGCCCCCGCCCTGCTGCCATCCGCCTTCTGAGGAAACCTATGAGCGAGCTTGTGAGCGAATCGGCCAGCTCCGTCGATTGCTTATGTCGGCGCCGGAGCGAAGCGGAGGTGACGGCAATAAGCGAGCTTGTGAGCGAATCGGCCAGCTCCGTCGATTGCTTATGTCGGCGCCGGAGCGAAGCGGAGGTGACGGCAATAAGCGAGCTTGTGAGCGAATCGGCCAGCTCAGTCGATTGCTCATGTCGGCGCCGGAGCGAAGCGGAGGTGACGGCATGAGCACTCTGCTGATCGCCGACGACGACCCGCTCGCGCTGGCCTCCCTGCACCGCTGGTTGTCACGTACTCCCGAGGTGACCCGGCACGGTGACCTCCGGGAGATCGCCGGCGCCCGGACCGACACGATGGACGACACGATCGCGGTGATCGCCCTGGTCGTCAGCGGTGTCTCGGCGCTCACCGACGTCCTCGGGGCCTGTCAGGCGTGGCACGGGAACCGCACCCGGCCGCCGGCGACCACCGTGACGATCGGTGACGTGACCGTCGACCTGTCCGATCCGGAGGTCGTCCGGAAGCTGCGCGAGCTCTTCCCCGGCGAGGAGCATGGCCCGGCAGCCTGACCCGGAGGCGTCGCGAGCTGTCCTCGTCGGTGTGTCGAGCTACGACACACCGACGATGACGCCGCTGCCGACGGTCGCGAACAACAC
Organism: Actinoplanes regularis; assembly: GCF_900188005.1. Taxonomy (GTDB): domain Bacteria; phylum Actinomycetota; class Actinomycetes; order Mycobacteriales; family Micromonosporaceae; genus Actinoplanes; species Actinoplanes regularis. The sequence goes on from NZ_FZNR01000004.1 coordinate 242,010, forward strand.
CGAGCAAATGGCTGCGCTGCTGACCGATCCGCGGATGTGGGGGCTCAGCGAGAAGCACTGCACGGTGCTGAACAACCCACGGCATCCGGGCAAGGTCCTGGACGCTCTGATCACCGCTGTCGAGGAGGCCACCGACGCGGTGGTCTTCTACTTCGCCGGGCACGGATGGGTCCAGCCCGACTCGGACGATCTCTTCCTCGCGCTGCCCAAGTCCGGTCGCCACCGGTGGTGGCACGCCCTGCCGTACCAGGACATCCGCCGCATCCTCTCGGAGGTCACCAGGCCGGCCACGAAGATCGTCCTGCTGGACTGCTGCTACTCCGGCGCAGCCATCAACAAGATGGCCGGGGAGAGCGAGATCGGTGACCAGGTCGCCATCCACGGCACCTACGTGATGACCGCGACGTCGGGCACCATCCGGGCCACCTTCCGGCCGGAGGCGGACCTCACCGACTTCACCGGCGCCTTCATCGAGGCCGCGCGTTCCGGCATCCCGGACGGCCCGTCGCTCGTCGGCCTCCCGCTGCTGCACAACCAGGTCCGCGACAAGTTGGCGAGACTGAACCGGCCGATCCCCCAGCAGCGCATGACCGGACAGGGCGGCGAGGTGGCGCTGCTGCACAACGCGTACTACTTCAACGACCGTGATGTGCACGCCGCCGACCTGATCCGGCGGGAGATCGGGCTGACCCCGAGGGAGCGGGAGGTCGTCGTCGCGCCGCCGACGCAGGTCTGCGCCGCGCTGCGTGAGCCGCACGACGAGGCGGCCGCCGACCGGATCCGGCAGGCGATCGGGCTGACCCGGGCCGAGCAGGGGGTGGCCGCCGTCGTCGAGCAACTGACCGGCGCGCGCATGGTCGAGTACGCCAGGGCGGTGCTGCTGGCCGCGATCCAGCGCCCACCCGACTCGGTGGTGATCCTGCTCTCCGCCCTGCAGAAGACCGACCAGCTGCGGTGGGCCGACCACCTCGTGTCCACCTACGCCCGCAACCGCGAACCGTTCTGGGTGGGCGCCCTGGCCCAGCGCCTGCACGTCGAGGGTGACGCCGAGGCGCACCGGAGCCTGGAAGGCCTCATCGAGGAGGCGTTGCTGTCCCGGGCCGGTGACGCCGGCGACCTGCACGCGATGACGGTGACGCTGCTCGGCCGCGACCTGGGCAAGCGGGTCGAGGAGACGCTCTGGCGGATCCAGGCCGGACTGCCGGGGTCGCGAGTGGAGGGTCTCGCCGACGCCCTCCGCGCCGCCGGTCACGAGACCGTCGCCTACCGCCTGTACGGCAGCATCGCCGATCTCGTCGCGGACCGCCCGGTGACCGCCACCGTGCGTCTGATCGCCGGCATGCACCGCACCGGCCGGGACCAGGACGCACATGACCTGCTCGTCCGCCTCGCCGGCCGCCACCAGGAGCCGCAACAGCGGGCCCAGCTGCTCGACGTGCTGTGGGGCGCGCAGGTGCCGGCCGGCCCGGCCGAGGACCTGACCCACTTCGACGAGGACACACTGCTCGCCACAGTGCTGGCGTTGTATCCGCTGGGCCGGTACCGGCGCGGCCGGCAGCTGATGGTGGCCGCGCTCGCCGATCGGGATCCGCAGGCCACGGTGCGGTTCGCGCTGGCGCTGCAACGGGCGGGCTATCCGGTCGAGTCGCAGGGCCTGGTCGAGCAGCTCCGCGGCGACCCCACGCACCGGATCGTCGCCGTGGTCGCCGGTTTCGTCGCGGCCGGGAAACCCGAGTACGCCGAACGCCTGGTGCGCGAGGCGTTCACCGCCGAGCTGCTGACCGAGTTGCCGGCCGAGCTGCGCCGGTACGCCGAACCGGCGCTCGGCGAGAAGGCCGTGCCGGAACGGGTCGAGCTGGCCGCCGCGCTGCCTCCCGAGGCCGGGATGTGGCTGCTGGCGACCCTGCCGGACGATGTCGACGCCGCTCTCCTGCACGACCCGCGGGTCGCCCTGGGGGTGCTGGGCCTCGGCGGCGCCCGGCGCGAACGGCTGATGGCGCTGCCCCCGGGCATCCGATGGCCGCTCACGGTGATCGAGGACGCGCTCTCCGGCCGGTTCGGCCATCCGGGCGCCCGCCTCGCGGACGTTCTCGCCCTCGCCGAAGCAAGCTCCGAGCGGATGCTCGTCGAGTCGGTGATCCGCCGCCCGGTCGCCGACATCGTCGCCCTGATCCCGGCCGGCCGGCGGATCCTCGACGCGGTCGCCGGCGGCGCCGACCCGAGAACCCAGCTGGAGATCCTGCGCCACCTCGACGAGGATGATCCGGCCGCCGCCGGCTATCTGAAACGGCTCCGCGCCACGCTCGCCGAACCGCGCTGCTGCGCGCTAGTGACGACCCTGCACCAGGCCGGCCTGCACCGGCACGCCGCGACGCTGCTCGGGCGGCGGGTCGACGCGGCTTGGCGGCCGGAGGCCCAGATCGTCGCCGGCGTCCTGTCGGACCTGCCGCCGCAACCGCCGAGCGCGCGCCACCTGATCCGCGCGGGCCTGCCACCGCGCGCGACGGCCCTGCACGTCGCCCGGCCCGCCATCGCGATCCGCGCCGCGTTCGCCGTCTTCACCGACACCGAGCTGATCCATGTGTCCCGTGACGGCACCCGCGTCCGCGTCCCCTACCGGCGGCTCGCGACGGTCACCGTGCGGGCGGTGAGCCGGACCACGGCCCGGCTCACCGCCGACGGCGAAAACCATGATCTCCGGGTACGGGCGGACGAGTTCGCCAGGCTGGTCGTGCGGATCCACGAGAACCTGCACACCTTCCGCCGCACCGTCGACGACCTGGTCTAGGTGATCGGGACCGCCCTGCCGCTGACCCGCACGCCGGGCTCGCCGGGGACCAGCCGGACCGTGATCCGGCTCGGACGGCCCAGGTCGTCGCCCTGGCGCAGGTGCAGGGTCGCGTCGTCGCCGACCAGGCCGAGTTCCCGCAGGTAGCCGCCGAGGGCCGCGGCCGCCGCGCCGGTGGCCGGGTCCTCGTAGACGCCGCCGACCGGGAACGGGTTCCGGACGTCGAAGGTGGACGGACCGTCCCGGAAGACCAGCTGGATCGTGGTCCAGCCGCGTTCGAGCATGAGCGCCTTCAGCGCCGGCATGTCGTAGTTCAGGTCGGCGAGGCGCTCACGGGTGGTCACGGCCAGGACCGGGTGGTGCGCGCCGGCGTACGCGACCCGTGGCGGCAGCGCGGCGTCGAGGTCGGCGGCCGGCCAGTCGAGAATGTGGAGCAGGGCGGCGAGGTCCGCGTCGGCCAGCGGGGCGACGGTCGGCGGGACGCTGGTCAGCGTGGCGGTCCCGGTGCTGTCGACCGTCACCGGCACCGCACCCGCGTTGGTCACGAACAGATGGTCGCCGGGGCCGAGCGCGACCGCGGTCGCGACCGTCGCGTGCCCGCAGAACGGTACCTCGGCGAGCGGGCTGAAATACCGTACCCGGTAACCGTCGCCGTCCCGCCCGGTGACGAAGGCGGATTCGGAATAGCCCAGGTCGGCGGCGATCTTCAGCATCTCGGCGTCGTCCAGCGCGGAAGCGTCCCGGATCACTCCGGCCGGGTTGCCGCCGGCCGGGTCGTCGGTGAACGCGGCGTATCTCTCGATCATGGGAACCAGCCTGTCGCACGCCGGCAACCCGGGCGACAGCCAATCCCACGGCCCTGGCCACGTTCCGCGATCAAGGTCGCCGCTCGTCACCTCCGCGGAGTACCGTTCCTGCGGTGACAGAGGGTCCTACCGCGATCATCTCCGAACCTCCCACCCACCTCCCGCGCACCCTGGCCGAGCTGCGCGCCTCCGGGCACGTGTTCCGCACGGTCAAGGAGGAGCTGCGCGACAACCTGCTCGCCCGGCTGGCCTCCGGCGAGCAGCGCTTCCCCGGCATCGTCGGCTACGACGACACCGTGCTTCCCGAGGTCGAGCGGGCGCTGCTCGCCGGCCACGACATGGTCCTGCTCGGTGAGCGGGGCCAGGGCAAGACTCGCCTGATCCGTGCCCTGGTCGGGCTGCTGGACGAGTGGACGCCCTACATCACCAGCTCCGAGCTGCACGAACATCCGTACCATCCGCTCACCCCGGCCATCCGGCGGCTGGCCGCCGAGGCCGGCGACCTGCTGCCGATCTCCTGGCTGCACCGCTCCGAGCGGTACGGCGAGAAGCTCGCCACCCCGGACACCAGCGTCGGTGACCTGATCGGCGACGTCGACCCGATCAAGGTCGCCGAGGGGCGTGCCCTGGGTGACCCGGAGACCATCCACTTCGGTCTGGTGCCGCGCACCAACCGGGGCATCTTCGCCGTCAACGAGCTGCCCGACCTCGCCGAGCGCATCCAGGTGTCGCTGCTCAACGTGCTCGAGGAGCGCGACATCCAGGTCCGCGGCTACCAGCTGCGGCTGCCGCTCGACCTGCTGCTGGTCGCCTCGGCCAACCCGGAGGACTACACCAACCGGGGCCGGATCATCACCCCGCTCAAGGACCGTTTCGGGGCGGAGATCCGCACCCACTACCCGGTCGACCTGGAGCTGGAGACCGCGCTGATCCGGCAGGAGGCGACCCTGGTCGCGGCCGTCCCGGAGTACCTGCTCGACGTGCTCGCCCGGTACACGCGCGCGGTCCGCGAGTCGTCGTCGGTGGACTCCCGCTCGGGTGTCTCCGCCCGGTTCTCGATCGCCGCGGCCGAGACCGTCGCGGCGTCCGCACTGCGCCGCAGCGGGCTGCGCGGGGAGCGGGAGGCGGTGGCCCGGATCTGCGACACCGTGTCGATCACCTCCACGCTGCGGGGCAAGGTCGAGTTCGAGAGCGGCGAGGAGGGGCGGGAGACCGAGATCCTCGCCCACCTGCTGCGGGTCGCGACCGCGGAGACGTTCCGGGCCCGGCTCGCCGGTCTCGACCTCTCCGGGTTCACCGGCCTGGTCGCCGAGGGGGCGATCATCGAGACCGGTGACCTGGTCAGCGCGGAGGAGCTGCTCGACCAGATCGGGACGGTGCCGGGGCTGGCCAAGGTCCTCGAGCGGCTGGGGCTCGGGGACGCGCCGAGCCCGGGGCAGGCGGCGTCCGGGATCGAGTTCGCCCTGGAGGGGCTGCACCTGACCCGGCGGCTGGCCAAGGAGCTGACCGGCGACGGCCGCACCCTCTACGGGAGCTGATCATGGCGCCTTCGAGCGGCAACGTCTTCCGGTACGGCGCGTGGCGCGACGGTCCCGACCCGCTCGCCCCGCCGTACGACGTGCGCGCCGCCGTCGACGAGATGGGCGACCGGGTCCTGCGGGGCGACAGCCTGCGCGACGCCCTGCGGGACCTGATCCGGCGCGGGCCGGGCGACGGCCGGGGCCTGGACACCCTGCGTGACCGGGCCCGCCGGCTGCGGCGGGACGCGCTGCGCCGGGGCAACCTGGACGGCGCGGTCACCCGGGCCCGTCAGCAGCTCGATCAGGCCCTGGCCGCCGAGCGCGACGCGCTTCGCGCCCGCGACGACCCGGCAGCCCGGTTCAACGAGGCCGTGCTGGACAACCTGCCCCGCTCGACCTCCCAGGCCATCGCTGAGCTGTCGGGGTACGAGTGGGCCTCGGCCGAGGCCCGGGCCCTCTACCAGCAGATCCTCGACGGGTTGCGGCGGGAGGTCGTCGAGCAGCGCTTCGCCGGCCTGCGCGACGGCCTGCGTGACGGCGACCTCTCGGCCGTGTCCGCGATGGTCGCCGACCTCAACGACCTGCTGGCCAGACACGCCCGGGGCGAGGACACCGACGACGCGTTCCGGGACTTCATGGCCAAGCACGGCCGGTTCTTCCCGGACGATCCGCGCAACATCGACGAGTTGATCGACTCCCTGGCCCGCCAGGCGGCCGCGGCCGAGCGGCTGATGCGCTCGCTCAGCCCGCAGCAGCGCGAGGAGCTGCGGCAGCTGATGGAGCAGGCGCTCGGCGACGGCCCGCTGCGGGGCCGGCTGTCCGAACTCACCGACAATCTGAAGGCGCTGCGGCCCGGCCTCAACTGGGGCCGCGGCGAGCGGATGCGGGGCGGCGAGGAGCTCGGGTACGGCGACGCGGCCGCCGCCCTCGGTGAGATCGCCGACCTGGACGAGCTGATCGACCAGCTCGGCCAGGAGCACCCGGGCGCGACCCTGGACGACGTCGACGTGCAGGCGGTGGAGCGCCAGCTCGGCCGCTCCGCCGCCGACGACCTGCGCCGGCTGCGTGAGCTGGAGCGGGAGCTGCGCCGCCAGGGCTGGGTGGAGCGCGACGCCGACGGGCTCACCCTCTCGCCGAAAGCGCTGCGGCGGCTCGGCCGGACCGCGCTGTCGAAGATCTTCCACGACCTCGCGGGCAAGCGCGGCGAGCACGACATGCGCGACGCGGGCGCGGCCGGTGACCTGATCGGCTCGTCGCGGCGCTGGGAGTTCGGTGACGACCAGCCGCTCGACGTGGTGCGCACGCTCGGCAACGCGATCCGGCGCCGGGCCGGCTCGCGCGGCGCGGCCACCCTGCCGGTCCGTCTCGAGCCGGAGGACTTCGAGGTCGCCGAGACCGAGCGTCGCGCGTCCGCGGTGGTCGCGCTCTGCGTCGACCTGTCCTACTCGATGTTCGCGGACGGCCGATGGGGGCCGATGAAACAGACCGCGCTGGCCCTGTCCCACCTGGTCGCCACGAAGTACCCGCAGGACGCCCTGCAGATCATCGGCTTCGGCCGGTACGCGATGTCGCTGTCGCAGGGTGAGCTGGCCGCCATCGAGCCGACCATGGAGAAGGGCACGAATCTGCAGCACGCCCTGAAACTGGCCGCCCGACACCTGCGGCGGCACCCCGGGGCCGAGCCGGTGGTCCTCGTCGTCACCGACGGCGAGCCGACGGCCCATCTGGAGGACGGCGGCGAGGCGATGTTCTGGTGGCCGCCGCTGCCGGAGACCGTCCGGGCCACCGTCCGGGAGGTCGACCTGCTCACCCGGTACGGCGCCACGATGAACGTGTTCATGCTCGGCGAGGACCCGGGCCTGCGCCGGTTCATGGGCGAGGTGGCCCAGCGCAACGGCGGCCGCGTGTTCAGCCCGGACGCCGCCGAGCTGGGCCGTTACGTGATCGACGACTACGTGCGGGCCCGCCGGGGCCGGCGCTGAGCCGTCATCCGCGCAGCGTCTCCGACGGCGAGGTGTCGTACCGCTCGCGGTAGGCGGCGGCGAAGCGGCCCGGGTGGGTGAACCCGTAGCGGTACGCCACCTGGGCCACGGTCGTCGCCGCCGGGTCGGCGGCGCGCAGGCTGTCGTGGACCAGGGCCAGCCGGAGCTGTTTGAGATAGGTCATCGGCGGTATCCCGACGTACCGCGCGAAACTCTGCTGCAGTGCCCGCGAACCCACCCCGGCGATCTCGGCGAGATCAGCCACCGTGAACGGGCGGCCCGGCTGCGTGCGCATCGCGTCGACCACCCGCCGGATCGCGCCCGGCGCGGCGAGCGCCGGCGTCTGCCGGTCCAGCGGACCGCGATACCGGTGATCGGTGGCCAGCAGCAACCCGGTGACCAGTGTCTCCCGCATCCGGGCGCCGATCACCGGGTGCTCGGTGAGTCCGTCGGGGTTGTTGACGTCGGTGGCGATCATCCGAGCCAGCCGGGCCCAGCTGGCCCCGGGCCCGCGGCTGATGTCCAGCAGCGGGGTGAGGCCGACCGGGCCGCGGACCGGCCGGTCGAGCATCCGCTCCAGCTGGGTTTCCAGCTCAGCACGGGTGATCTTCACGGCCAGGATCCGGCAGTCGCTGTCCCATTGGTCGACCACCGTGTCGCCGACCGGCTCGAACACCGCCGCGGTCTGCCCGGCCAGCGCCCGGCGTGGCTCGTCCCGTCCCTGGTGCCAGCTCAGGCCACCGGTCAGCGGCAGGTTCACGTGGTAGGCGCCGAGCTCGCCGGCGACGACCCGGACGTCCAGCCCGAACTCAAGATCACCCAGGGTGATCCCCGCGCTGCCGCCGACCGCGAACCGGGCGGTCCAGTTCCTCGCGGGTCGCAGCACGTCGGCATCGAGGGCGTAGAAGTTCCGCCGCAGGATGTCCAGTGCCTCGTCCACGTTGCTGATCTGATGAGTCGTCGCTCGCACGCCAAACAGCTTCGCCCCCCGATCGGGGCGCTGCCAAGCGGTGTTGAATCCGCCACCCTGGGCCTGTTCGGGCGGTTTGCCCTCGGTCGATCGGTGAAACGCTCGGTCAAGCGGTGAAACGCCCGGCCGGGGCGCCGGTCAGCAGACCGGGCGGCAGCCGGCGTCCGCAGATCACCATCAGCAGGTCCTGGGCGCGCCCGTGCAGGGACTCGCCGTCACCGAAGGTCCAGTCGAGGTCGGTGGCGACCAGCCGGACGCCGGACAGGTCCGTGCCGAAATATCCGATGGATCTCGGGCTCAGGCCGCTGAGCACCACCGACATCCGGCCGGCGGGGACGGTCAGCTCCGGGAGGAGCGCGAGGGTGACGTCCAGGCCGTGGATCACGTCGTGGGAGAGCGCCCCGACCGGTCCGCCGCCCGGCGGCGACCACGGATGGTCCACGTTGTCGCGGACGGCGTCGAGCAGTCGCGCGGAGCTCAGCGCGGCGGCGTCGCGGCGGGCGACCCGGTCCGCCATCCGGTCGAAGCTACCGCCGGCCCGCGCGAAGTCGGCCAGGAACCTCGGCAGCGACGTGCGGAACGGCTGCGTGATGTGCGCGACGACCTCCCGGACCCGCCAGCCGGCACAGAGCGTGGGCGCGTCCCACTGCTCCGGTGTCAGCCCGGCGAGCAGCCCGGCCAGCTCGGTCCGCTGCGCGGCGATCTCGGTGCGTACCTCGGTCTGCATCTTCTCTCCCTCCGGGGGGCGCCTGCGGCGCGCTTCCCGGAAGGAGATACGGCTGCGGGTCCGCGGATTAATCGGTCCGATTTTCCGCGGTACGACCTACGCGCCCCGCCGAGGGCCTCGGCCACGCCCCGAGCCGGACGGCGATCCGCCCGGCTCTCCGGTCGCCAAAGAGCCTCTGTCGCGGCGACCGGGCCCAGCCGCTGTCTAAGGTCGGGGTGTGGAAGAGGTGCTCGCGGGGCTGCGGACCGAGCTGACCGGGTACTGCTACCGGATGCTCGGCTCCGGTCACGAGGCCGAGGACGCGGTGCAGGAGACCTTCGAGCGGGTCCTGAAGGCCGCCGACCGCTACGACGCCGCGCGCGCCTCGCTCCGGACCTGGGTCTACCGGATCGCCACCAACGTCTGCCTCGACCTGCTGCGCGGGGCCTCCCGGCGGGCGCTGCCCCTCGACCTGAGCACCGCCGGGCGGGCGGGGGAGCCGTTCGGCCGGCTGCTGCCCGCCGGGGCCGAGGTGCGCCCGGTCCCGGATCGGCTCGTGCTCGACCTCGCGCAGGACCCGGCGACGCTGGTCGTGCGGCGGGAGAGCGTGCGGCTGGCGTTCGTGGCGGCGCTGCAGCACCTGCCGGCCCGCCAGCGCTCCGTACTGATCCTGCGGGACGTGCTCTGCTGGTCGGCGGCGGACGTCGCGCAGTTGCTGGAGACGACGCCGGCGTCGGTGACGAGCGCGCTGCAGCGGGCGCGGGCGACGCTGCGCTCGGTGCGACCGCGCCCGGGTGACGTGCTGGATCCGGCGGATCCGGCGCAGCGGGAGCTGCTGACGCGGTACTGCGCGGCGTTCGAGAGCCATGACGTGGCCGGACTGGTGGCGCTGCTGCACGAGGACGCGACGACGTCGATGCCGCCGTTCGCGTGGGGCCTGCGCGGCCGGGACCAGATCGGCCTGGCGATGGCGGCTCCGGAGGCGGCGTGCGTCGGGCACCGGCTCGTTCCGGTCGCGGCCTCCGGCCAGCCCGCGTTCTGGCAGCTACGGCCGGACGGCGCGGGTCACGCCCCGTTCGCGCTGGTGATCCTCGACATCGACGGCGGCAGGGTGATCAACACCACGACCTGGCTGGAGACCACCGGCTGGGGCCTGCCCGCGCCGGTCCAGCCCTCGCTCTGGAGCCTCTTCGACCTCTCCTGACCCCCGGCCGGGCACCGCGTCCGCTGTCGAAGGTGAGATACCTAGCCTCCTAGGACGACTTACCGGGTGTGGCGAGTGTGACTGCGCGACGGCGGGCGGTAGACAGGTGGTTATAGTGCTCGGCGAGCGACCCGGGCATCAGCGCCCGAGGAATCGGACAACAGGAGAGGAAGTCGTGGCGATGTCGCAGCAGCCTGCGCCGTCCATCGAGACCTCCAACCGGATCTTCACGATTCCGAACGTGATCAGCTTCATCCGGCTGCTCGGGGTCCCGCTCTTCCTCTACCTGCTGCTCGTGCGGGAGCAGGACATCGCCGCGGTGATCGTCCTGGCGATCGGCGGCACCACCGACTGGGTGGACGGCTACGTCGCCCGCCGGATGAACTCGGTGTCCCGCCTCGGCGAGCTGCTCGACCCGTTCGCGGACCGGCTCTACATCCTCGCCACCCTGATCGGCTTCACCATCCGCGACGTGGTGCCCTGGTGGCTGACCGGCGCGCTGCTGCTGCGGGAAGCGGTGATGGGCGTGGCGCTGCTGGTCCTGCGCCGCCGCGGCTACGGCCCGCCGCCGGTCCACTACGTCGGCAAGACCGGCACGTTCGTGCTGCTCGCGGCGTTCCCGGTGATCCTGCTGGCGAAGGCGGTGCCGTCGATCGACGGTTGGGCCGCGCCGGTGGGCTGGGGCCTGGCCTGGTGGGCCCTCGGGCTGTACTGGGCGGCCGCCGCGCTCTACCTGACGCAGATCGCGCGGCTGCTGCGCGCCGACCGGGACGAGCCGGGGGCGCCGCGGACGGTCACGCCGTGACCACGCCGCAGTCTCCCGGGCAGCACGCCGGGAGGGCGGTGGGCGGCGAGGCCGCGACCCCGGATCCGGACGGCACCGCGGCCGGGCGCCGGACGTACGGGCCGGATTTCCTCACCGCGTTGTTCCAGAACCCCCTCGACCCGGGCTACGCCGACGCGGCCGCGCGCCGTGCCGCCGGCCACGGGCGCACCGGCGTCCGCAAGCGGCTCACCGGTGGGTTCGCGGCGCTGACCCTTGGCGCGATCGGGTTCCTGCTGGTGATCGGCTACCAGACGACGGTGGCGGACGAGCCGGGCCGGACGCAGGCCCGGGACGCGCTGATCAAGCAGGTGGAGAGCCGGCGCGCGCAGACCGAGGACCTGCAGGCCCGGGCGGACCTGCTCGCCGACCAGGTCGCCGACCTGCGGGAGCGGCAGCTGGGTGGCGCGGCGGTGGCCGGGATCGACAACCTGGAGGCGGCGACCGGGCAGGCCCCGGTGCGCGGTTCGGGGGCGCGGATCGCGCTGGCGGACGGGCCGACGTCGGTGGACGCGGTGACCGGCGAGCGCAGCACGGTGGCCCAGGTCAAGGACACCGATCTGCAGCTGGCGGCGAACGCGTTGTGGGCGGCCGGGGCCGAGGCGATCGCGATCAACGGGCAGCGGCTGACCGCGACGTCGACGATCCGGCAGGCGGGTGAGGCGATCCTGGTCGACACCCGGCCGGTGGGCATGCCGTACGAGGTGGTCGCGCTGGGCCCGCCGAAGCTCGCCGACGACTTCCGGAACGGGTATGCCGGGAAGTTCTTCCAGACGCTGGCGCAGCAGTACGGCATGACGTTCGAGGCGACCAAGATCCGTAACGTGACCCTGGACGCGGCGCCGGAGCTGAAGTTGCGGTCCGCGTCGCAGAGCACCCCTTCGCCCGCTCCGCCGGGTGTCCCGTTCGTGGCCGGTTCCGGTGCGCCCTCGGGCTCGCCGTCGCCGGCCGGCTCACCGTCGGAAGGCGGCCGATGATCGCCGTACTAGCCCTGCTCGTCGGTGTCCTGCTGGGCATCGTGTTCCACCCCTCGGTGCCGGCGGAGCTGGTGCCGTACCTGCCGATCGCGGTGGTGGCGGCGCTGGACGCGGTGTTCGGTGGGGTGCGTGCCAAGCTGGACGGCATCTTCGACGACAAGCAGTTCGTCGTCTCGTTCATCTCGAACGTGCTGGTGTCCGGCCTGATCGTGTACGTGGGCGACCAACTCGGGGTGGGTACGCAGCTCTCCACCGGTGTCGTGGTGGTGCTCGGCGTGCGGATCTTCGGTAACGTCGCGGCGATCCGCCGGCACCTCTTCCGGGCGTAGGCGCACGGTTCGGCGTAGGCCGGGTGAGACAACGTGGGGAATCGATGACCGACCGCGAGGACAACGGCCGCGAGCAGGCGCCGGCGGGCTTCGGCCTGCCCACGGCGGGGCGTAAGCCGCCCGCTGCCGACGTACCGCGATCGGAGCGGGATGAGCCGGCGGCGGACCGCCCGCGTCTGGATTCGCCGGTCTCCTCCGACGAGACCGGGCCCTCGGTCTCTTCCGGCGCGAGCGAGCCGGCGGTGCCGGAGCTGGCGGTGCCGGAGTCGGCGGTGCCGGAGCTGGCGGTGCCGGAGTCGGCGGTGCCGGAGCTGGCGGTGCCGGAGCTGGCGGTGCCGGAGCCGGAGGACACCCGGGAGGGTGAGTCGGTTCCGGAGGAGATATCGGCCACGTCACCCGTTCCGTCGATGTCCGACACGCCCGAGACCGCCGCCGCGGAAAGTGATCTTGAACGCAGCGCGACGAAGGAGAAGAGTTCCGGCCTGAAGCGGCCGTCGCCGGCCGGGACGCTGATCTGGGTGCTCCTCGCGCTGCTCGGCTTCACCCTGGTGGTGCAGTTGCGCAGCAACGACGCCGACAGCGGTCTGGCCACCGTCCGTCAGGAGGATCTGGTGCAGATCCTGAGCGACCTGGAGGCCCGCGACAGTCGGCTGAACACCGACATCGCGGCGCTGGAGCAGAGCAAGCAGCAGCTCACCTCGGGTGTCGCCGGTCGTGAGGCGGCGCTGGAGGAGGCGAGCAAGCGCACCGTCGAGCTGGGCCTGCTGGCCGGTACGGTCGCAGGTCAGGGCCCGGGCCTGGAGATCGTGCTCGATGGTGTGAAGTCGTCCGACGTGCTGAACACGGTGCAGGAGCTGCGCGGTTCGGGCGGCGAGGTGATGCAGATCAGCGGGGCGAACGGGACGTCCGTGCGGATCGTCGCGTCCACGTACTTCGTCGATGCGTCCGGTGGTGGCATCATCGCGGACGGTGAGCAGCTGGCCGGCCCGTTCCGGCTCCTGGTGATCGGTTCTCCGGAGACCATGAGAACGGCGCTGCAGATCCCGGGCGGGGTGGTGGCGTCGGTGAAGAGTGACGGCGGTAGCGTGACCATGGACTCGCGCGCCATGGTCGAGGTGACCGCGGTGCGTAAGGCGACTGCCCTACAGTACGCACGTCCGGTTTCGTGACTACGGAGGAAGTGTTGATTCCTGAGGATCTGCGGTACACCGCGGAGCACGAATGGATCGCCGGTGACGGCAGTGGCCCCGTGCGGGTGGGGATCACCCACTTCGCGCAGGACGCGCTCGGCGACATCGTCTTCGTGCAGCTGCCCGACGAGGGCACGGTCGTGCAGGCCGGCGACTCGCTCGGCGAGGTGGAGTCGACCAAGAGCGTCTCGGAGATCTACGCGCCGATCTCCGGCACCGTGGTGGCCCGTAACGACACGCTGGGTGACGAGCCGGAGCTGATCAACGCTGAGCCGTACGCGGCCGGCTGGCTGGTCGAGATCACCCCGGCCGACCCCACGGCGCTCGACGAGCTTCTGGACGCCGCGGCGTACCAGGCGTTGACCGAGGGCCACTGAGCATTCGGGCATCGACCCGGATCTCGAGCTCGCCCGCGCGTCCGGTTGCTCTGCGATATTGGCGCTGACTAGGCTCGCGGGACGCAAGCAGAACTGTTATGTCTTTGAAACTGTCCTACCCAAACCCGATAGTCGTGCGTCGGGCCTTGATGGCCTCGGCGAGGTCGCAACATCATGACCTTGCCGGTCGAGGCGACGACCAACTGATCCGTGAGGTGGTCCGATGACGCGCCCAGACGACGAGTTTCCCCCACTCGACGTCACGTCCACGCTGAACCTTGGCGCCCTCGACGAGGTGCTCGAAGGTCCCGACACTGACGTGGTGCCCAGTCGCATGTCCGGCTCACTGCCGCCCGGGATGGCGCTGCTGGTGGTTCGGCGTGGGCCGAACGCCGGTGCCCGCTTCCTGCTGGACCACGATGTGACGACCAGTGGGCGGCACCCGGACAGTGACATCTTCCTGGACGACGTGACGGTTTCCCGCCGCCACGCCGAGTTCCACCGTGACGGGGGCGTGTTCACCGTCCGCGACGTCGGCTCGCTCAACGGGACGTATGTGAACCGTGAGCGGGTCGAGGCGGCGACGCTGAGCAACGGCGACGAGGTCCAGGTCGGCAAGTTCCGTCTGGTGTTCATCGCCGGCCCGCGGCCGGAGGGCGAGGGCGGCCGGGCGTGAACCCGTCGGGGGCCGCCGCACGCGACCCGGGGGCCTCGCGCTCCCAGGGCGAGCGCGAGGGTGCGTTGATGAGCATCGGGGAGGTGCTGGCTCACCTGCGCACGGAGTTCCCCGACACCACGATCTCGAAGTTGCGGTTCCTGGAGGCGGAGGGTCTGGTCGACCCGCAACGTACCGCCTCCGGGTACCGCAAGTACTCCTGGAACGACGTGGCCCGGCTGCGTTTCGTACTGACCGCCCAGCGGGACCAGTACCTGCCGCTGCGGGTGATCCGGGAGCAGTTGGACCGGATGGAGCAGGAACCGGTGGTTCCGCAGCGCCCGACGCTGGTGGCGGTCGGCGCGCAGCGGGCCACCGATCCGGCGGATTCCCGGATCCCGAAGGACGACCTGGTCGAACGGACCGGGATCGACGAGGCGCTGCTGGCCGAGCTGGAGCAGATCGGTCTGGTCGTGGCGCGCCCGCCGGGCTGGTACGACGCCGACGCGGTGATCATCGTGGAGGCCGTGGCCGGGTTGACCCGGTTCGGTCTGGAGGTGCGTCACCTGCGTGCCTTCAAGAACTCGGCGGACCGGGAGGTCGGCCTGTTCACGCAGTTGCTGGCGCCGCTGGCCCGTCAGCAGGACCCCGCGGCCCGCGCCCGGGCCAGTGACACCGCCCGTGAGCTGCAGGCCCTGTCGCAGCGGCTGCACGCGGCGCTGGTTCGCACCGGCCTGCGCGGCGAACTGGGGCGCTGACCCGGTTCGGCCTACCCTGTGCGGGGTATCCCGCGCGGGGCAGATCGGCTCGGCGTGCGTGTACCGTGCAGGGTAAGGGGCGGGCCGTCTGGGGGCGGCGACAACAACGAACACGGAGGCGGCGGTGCGCGAGCTGAGCGTGGTCGGGGTTCGGGTGGAGCTGCCCAGCAACCAGCCGATCGTGTTGCTGCGAGAGGTCGATGGTGACCGGTACCTGCCGATCTGGATCGGCGCGGTGGAGGCGACCGCGATCGCGTACGAGCAGCAGGGTGTGAAACCGGCCCGGCCGCTCACCCACGATCTGCTGCGGGACATCCTGGCGGCGTTGCAGCAGCCGCTGAAGGCTGTCGAGATCACCGAGCTGAAGGACAACGTCTTCTACGCCGACCTGCTGATCGGGGAGAACCTGCGGGTCTCCGCGCGGCCGAGTGACTCGATCGCGCTGGCGTTGCGGGTGGGTGCGCCGATCCGCTGTGCCGACCAGGTGCTGACCGAGGCCGGCATCGTCATACCGGACGAGCAGGAGGACGAGGTCGAGAAGTTCCGCGAGTTCCTCGACCAGGTGCGGCCGGAGGACTTCGCCGGCTAGCGGCGGTGCTGAGAGTTACGGCGTGTCGGCGTGTCGCTCGTCCGAACGCGGCGTGTCGTGCCGTTACCTCCATGTTTCGCCAGCGAGTGAGATATACGCTCGTGAAGTCCAGGTGAACCGGCACCGCCCAGATTGTTTGATCATGGGCAGCGGGGAGGTAGTCGCGTGCACGAGCAGCCTCTTGAGGGCCCACTCGTCGGCGAGGACGGCTCGGTCGGCTATCGCGGGGTGACGGCCTGCCAGGCGGTGGGTATCAGCTACCGGCAACTCGACTACTGGGCGCGCACCACCCTGGTGGTGCCGAGCGTGCGGGACGCCTCCGGCTCCGGCACGTCGCGCCTCTACTCGTTCCGTGACCTGGTCGTTCTGAAGGTCGTCAAGCGCCTGCTGGACGCCGGGGTCTCGCTGCAGAACATCCGCCGGGCGATCGACACGCTCCGTTCACACGGGGTCGAGGATCTGGCCGGGATCACGCTGATCTCGGACGGCACCACGGTCTACGAGTGCCGCTCCCCGGAGGAGGTCGTCGACCTGCTGCAGGGTGGCCAGGGCGTGTTCGGCATCGCGATCGGCGGTGCGTTCAAGGAGATCCAGGGTTCGCTGTCGCATCTGCCCGCCGAGCCGGCCGCGCCGCAGCCGGTGGGTCAACTGCCCGAGGAACCCGCCGCGGGTGACGAACTCGCGGCCAGGAGGGCTCGCCGGCGTGCTGGCTGATCCTGACCAACACGAGTTGATCCAGGTCCGGGGCGCGCGGGAGAACAACCTTCGCGACATCTCGCTGGACATCCCGAAACACCAGCTCACCGTCTTCACCGGCGTCTCCGGCTCGGGCAAGTCCTCGCTGGTCTTCGGCACCATCGCGGCCGAGTCGCAGCGGCTGATCAACGAGACGTACTCCGCCTTCCTGCAGTCGTTCATGGGCAGTCCGGCCCGGCCGGACGTGGACGCGCTGCACAACCTCAGCGCCGCGATCGTGGTGGACCAGGAGCGGATGGGCGCCAACGCCCGCTCCACGCTCGGCACCGTCACCGACGCGTACACGATGCTGCGGATCCTCTTCTCCCGGCTGGGCGAGCCGAGCGCCGGCAGCGCCCTGGCGTACTCGTTCAACGCCGAGGGCATGTGCCCGGCCTGCGAGGGGCTGGGCCGGGTGTCCAGCATCGACGTCGACGGGCTGGTCGACCGCGACAAATCGATCAACCAGGGCGCGATCACCGTGCCGAACTTCAGCCCCGGCGGCTGGTACGTGCGGGGTTTCGCCGAGTCCGGACTGTTCGATCCGGACAAGCCGCTGCGTGACTTCACCGAGCAGGAGTGGGCGGACTTCCTCCACAAGCCGGCGGTCAAGCTGCGGATCGCCGGGGTGAACACGACGTACGAGGGGCTGGTCCTCAAGGTCCAGCGGATGTACCTGTCGAAGGAGCGGGAGTCGGCGCAGCCGCACATCCGGGCCTTCATCGACCGGATCGCCACGTTCACCACCTGCCCGGACTGCGCCGGCGCGCGCCTCAAACCGGCCGTCCTGGAGTCCCGGATCGCCGGCAGGAACATCGCCGAGTGCTCGGCGATGCAGGTCAGCGACCTGGCCGAACTTCTCGCCGAGATCACCCAGCCGTCGGTGGCGCCGGTGGTGCGCAACCTGCGGCACACCCTGGAGTCGCTGGTCGAGATCGGACTCGGCTACCTGTCGCTGGACCGGGAGTCGGCGACGCTGTCGGGCGGGGAGGCGCAGCGGGTCAAGATGGTCCGGCACCTCGGGTCGTCGTTGACGGATATCACGTACGTCTTCGACGAGCCGACGGTCGGGCTGCACCCGCACGACATCCAGCGGATGAACGGGTTGCTGGCGCGGCTGCGGGACAAGGGCAACACGGTCCTGGTCGTGGAGCACAAGCCGGAGACGATCGCGATCGCCGACCATGTGATCGATCTCGGACCCGGTGCGGGCCCGGACGGCGGCCGGATCCAGTACGAGGGTTCCGTCGAGGGTCTGCGGTCCTCCAGCTCCCTGACCGGCCGCTACCTCGGGCACAAGGTCGGGCTCAAGGAGCTCTGCCGCGAGCGGTCGACCAGCATCCCGATCCGCGGAGCGAGCGCCAACAACCTGCGCGACGTCGATGTGGACATCCCGCTGGGCGTCCTGACCGTGGTGACCGGCGTGGCCGGCTCGGGCAAGAGCTCGCTGCTCTACGGGTCGCTGCCCAGGCGTGACGGGGTGATCGTCGTCGACCAGTCGGCGATCCGTGGCTCCCGGCGCAGCAATCCCGCTACGTACACCGGCCTGCTCGACGCCGTCCGCACCGCCTTCGCCAAGGCCAACAAGGTCAAGGCCGCCCTGTTCAGCGCGAACTCCGAGGGTGCCTGCCCGAACTGCAAGGGCATCGGCCTGGTCTATCAGGACCTGGCGATGATGGCCGGGGTCGCCGGCGTCTGCGAGGAGTGCGAGGGCCGCCGCTTCACCGCGCGTGTGCTGGAGTACAAGCTGCGCGGCCGGGACATCAGCGAGGTCCTGGCCATGCCGGTCAGCGAGGCCCTCGAGTTCTTCACCGAGAAGGCCGCGCGGGCCGTCCTCGAGCGACTGTCCGCGGTCGGCCTCGGCTACGTCACGCTCGGCCAGCCGCTCAACACGCTCTCCGGCGGTGAGCGGCAGCGGCTCAAGCTGGCCGTGCACATGGGCGGGTCGCCGGCGACGTACCTGCTGGACGAGCCGACCAGCGGCCTGCACCTGGCCGATGTCGATCAGTTGCTGTCCCTGCTGGACCGGCTGGTCGACACCGGCAACACGGTGGTGGTCATCGAGCATCACCTGGCGGTGATGGCCCACGCCGACTGGATCATCGATCTCGGGCCGGGCGCCGGGCAGGACGGTGGCCAGGTCGTCTTCACCGGTACGCCGCACGAGTTGGTCGCCAAGTCGGAGACTCTCACCGCTCAGCACCTTCGGGAGTATGTGAGCTGACCAGCGGCGGCGCCTTCCGTACGGCCCGGCTGACCGTACCCGCCACCGCGGTGAGCAGCATGAACGCCGACAGCGTCCAGATCGCCCCGGTCGGGCCGACCCCGTCGAGCAGGTAGCCGGCGGCGAGCGAACCGATCGGCATCACACCCCAGGTCAGCGCCATGCCCGCGCTGTTGACCCGGCCGAGCAGCTCGTTGGGGACCAGGGTGACCGCGTAGGCGCCGATCACCACGTTCCACAGCGGGCCGACGAACGCCGTGACGGCGCCGATCAGGCCCAGCTGCCAGGGCACGACGGCGAACGCGAACAGTGGCAGCAACGCCGCCCACACCCAGTTCACCCCGATGATCACGGTGCGGGGCTGGAAATGCTTGTGCAGGCGTCCGGCGGCGATCGCGCCGAGCAGCCCGCCGGTGCTGTAGATCCCGAGCATCACCCCGATCGTGGCCGGGCTCGCGCCCTGCTTGCCGGCGAGCACCACCAGGACCAGGACCAGCGCCCGGAAGGTCAGGTTGCTGGCGGCGACGAGCAGGATCCCGGTGCGGATCAGCGGATGGCGCCAGACCCAGCGCAGGCCCTCCATCGCCGATCGCAACACCGGCTCCCGGGGCGGGTTCTCGCTGTTGAGATCCCGGCGCACCCAGAGCAGGGCGATGGCCGCGAGCAGATAGGTGACGGCGTCCACCAGGAACGGCCACGCGCGCCCGGCGGCGAACAGCGCTCCGCCGATCGGCGGCCCGGCCAGGGTCGCGCCCCGGCTGCGGGCCTCGTTGTTCGCTATCGCGGTGGCCAGCTGCTCGGGCTCGACGACCCGCGGGAGGGCGGCACGCTCGGCGAGATCGAAGAACGCGAAGCACATTCCCTGTACGAACGCGACCACGCACAGCTGGGCGACGGTCAACCGGCCGGACCAGATCGCGAGCGGCACCGTGATGATCGACAGCGCCGCCAGCAGCTCGCTGACGAGCAGGATGCGATGCCGGTTCCAGCGGTCGACGAGGGCTCCGGCGGGCAGGTTGCCGATCAGGAACGGCAGGGTGCCGGCCGCGCCGACCAGGCCGGCGTCCTTCGCGGAGCCGGTGGTCGCCAGGACCAGCAGGGGAGTGGCCGTGCTGGTGATCGAGGCGCCGAGGGCGGAGACCATCTGGCCGGCCCAGAGGGCGGTGAAGTCCCGGTTGCGCCAGAGAGCGGTCATGACGGGCTCCCGGCCGGCTTCTCCTCGGGCGTCTCCACCGTGGAGGGGAACGCGTTGAAGAGGACGGTGATGTGCCGGGCGCCGGGTGTGTCCTCGCCGGGCCCTCGATGCCAGCGTTTGAGGAAGGCGATGTACTCCTCGCCGAACTGTTTGAGCTCCTCCGGGGTGAGCCGGGTGCCGCCGTAGGAGTGCATGACGGCCTCGGCCCATTCGCTGTAGGTCTCCCGGTCGCGCAGGTAGTCCTCGAGTTCCTGCTTGCCGCGGTCGAACCACTGCCGGCTGACCTCCTCGGCGGCCGCGGCCACCTCGGGGTCGTCGGAGCGGCGGGGCAGCCGCAGGTCCTGAGGGACGGCACGCCAGTACCTGCGGCGCCCCGCCGACCGTCCCGCGTCCTCCTCGATGAACCCGAACCGGGCGAGTTGGCGCAGGTGGTAGCTGGTCGCGCCGCGATCGGTGCGGAACTCGGCGGCCAGCTCGGCCGAGGTCGCGGGGCCCTCCCGCTGCAGCCTGGTCAGCATCCGCTGGCGCAGCGAGTGGGCGAGGGCCTTGAGCGCGTCCACATCGAGGACGCGCGGCTCATTCCGGGTCATGTATGAGAAGATATCTATGCAAAGAATTCTTCGCAATAGATGCGGCGCCGCCCGGGGAGAGGGTGGGCGGCGCCGCGGTACGGGAGGCTCAATGAGCCGTGAGGTGCTGCTCCGGCCGGGCAACCGTGATGCTGCGCTCCACATTGATCGCGTGCCACAGACAGAACATCGCGACCGTCCACACCTTGCGCGACCGGTCCGCCGTCCCGGCCCGGTGCTCGGCGAGCAGACCGCGGGCATAGTCGAGGTCGAGCAGGTGACCGGTCTGCGAGGTGGCCAGCAGGTGATCCACCCAGTCGCCGATCACCCCGCGCAGCCACAACCGGGTCGGCGTGGGGAAGCCCAGCTTGGCGCGGTCGCGCACGGACTCCGGTACGACGCCGCGCATCGCCTCACGCAGCGCGGCCTTGGTGGTGCGGGACCCGGCCGGCAGCTTCAGCTCGGTCGACAGGCCCGCCGCGGCGGCGTAGACCTGCTGATCCAGGAACGGCACGCGCAGCTCCAGGCTGTGCGCCATCGACATCCGGTCCGCCTTGACCAGGATGTCGCCGGGCAGCCAGGTGTGCAGGTCCACGTACTGCATGGACGCGACCTCGTCCACGTCGGCGGTCTCGGCGTACAACCGGGAGGTGATCGCCGTGTGCGGCTCGGCGGTGAACCGCATGATCCGCGCCTTCTCCGCCGGATCGAAGATCCGGGCGTTGCCGTAGTAGCGCTGCTCGATCGGGGTGGTCCCGCGCTCCAGGAACGAGCGGCCCTTCACCCCCTCGGGCAGTACGTGCGCGAGCTGCTTCAGCCCCCGTTTGACACCCTGCGGCAGCCGGTCCACCCCGGCCAGCGACAGCGGCTCGCGGTAGATCGTGTACCCGCCGAACAGCTCGTCCGAGCCCTCGCCGGACAGGACCACGGTGACGTACCGGGACGCGGTGCGGGCCAGGAAGTAGAGCGGGATCAGCGACGGGTCGGCCACCGGATCGTCCAGCAGTTCGACGATCCGTGGCAGCTCGGCGAGAACCTGCTCGTCGGTGACGACCGTCGGGGTCAGCGGAACCCCCAGCTGCCGGGCGGTGTCCTCGGCGATCTCGATCTCCGAGTACCCGTCGGCCGCGAACCCGGCCGTGAACGCGTGGATCCCCGGCCGCGCCTCGGCCGCGAGCGCGGTGATCGCGGACGAGTCGACCCCGCTGGACAGGAACGTACCGACCGGGACCTCGGCGTGCAGGTGCTTGCGGACACTCGCCCGCAGCGCGTCCTGGATCGCCTGGTGGGCGACCTCCGGCTGCAGCCGCAGCGGCCGCAGCGACGGCCGGAACCAGCGGTGCTCGCGGACCCCGCCACCGGGCGTCCAGACCAGACGGTGCCCCGGCGGCAGGCGGCGGATGTGCCGGTGCAGGGTCCGCGGATCCGGAACATACTGGTACGTCAGATAGTGGCTGACCGAGTCGAGATCGAGCGCCCCGCCGGCCGGCGCGGCGAACCGGTCCAGCGCCTTGCGCTCGCTCGCCAGCCACAGCCCGTCCGCGGTCTCGAGCAGATAGAGCGGCTTGATCCCGAACGCGTCCCGGGCGGCGTGCACGGTGCCGGTCCGGTGGTCGTAGGCGACGAACGCGAACATGCCGCGCAGCCGGGGCAGCGCCGCCTCACCCCAGTAGTGGAACGCGGCCGCCAGGACCTCGGTGTCCCCCTCGGTGGCGAAGGTCGCGTTGTGCTCGCGGATCAGGTCGGCCCGCAACTCCCGGTAGTTGTAGATCTCGCCGTTGAAGACGACCGACCACCGATCGGCGTAGCGCAGCGGCTGCACCGAGTGCTCCCGATCGATGATCGCGAGCCGGTTGAAGCCCAGCGCGTACCCGTCCCCGTACTCGAGTTGCGTGTCGTCCGGACCCCGGTGCCGCATGCTCTGTAACGCGGCCGCGAACGCCGCGGTCGTCGCCTCGTCGACCGGCCCAGCGTCGGACCGGCTGCTGAAGTACGCACTCAGACCACACATGACGGCCCCCTCGTTTTCCGTTCGAGGGGGCGACCGTAGGTTCACTCTGTGAAGAACCTGTGCGGTTCCTGCACGCTTCTTCCCTCCCACCGTTTCACCCAGAACTTCTTCACCGGATCCTCACAATCCCTCGGCCGCGGGCCGGCCGGACGCACATCACGAGATCCAGCTCTTGACGAGCGTGATCACCGCAACCACCACTCCGGCGGCCTCGACGACCAACAGGACGGTGCCCCGGCTCGGCCTTCGCCATCGACGCTTGCGGCCGACTACGGAATCACTGTCGACACTGTCGTCATCGGGTTGTGGCACGGTCATCGTCCTTCTCACCCTGAGGGGGCGACAACGGTGCCACGGAGCCGCAGTAACGGCTAAAGTCCATGACAACTCCTAACTCGCAGCACGGGTACGGGAGTCCGGGTGGCGGCCGTTCCAGCGGCTGCCACCCTTCTTGCGCACGTCTGTAGTCACGAGACGAGCTTTTCGCCAATGTAGACGTGACGCTCACCCTGGAATAGCCGCCTTCAGCTGCGACGTACCTGCTGTCCGATCCGGTGAGCGACGTCGAAACCGCCGTCCAGGTGCACGTGGCGGCCGGGGGAGACGGCCGGAGCGGCACCCCGAACAGGCTTCTGTTCGACGAAACACCGTCCTATCGGGATTCACCTATTCGGGCTACAGATGGGACAGGGCCGGCCTCCCGTGGCCATCATGGGACGGTGTTGACCGCAGAGACGACAGGACCGCCTGACCCTGCATCAGCAGCCGAGGAACCGGACCCCGCGTCGGTGAGGACGATCGCCGATCTAGGGCGGCAACTGGCACTGCTTCGGCTGACGGCACCCCGCCCGACTCCCGCGCACGAGCCGCTCACCTTGCGGGAGCTGGCACAGAGCACAGGTATCCCACGCAGCACCCTTGGTAACGCCGAGTCGGGGCGGGTGCTGCCTCGCGCCAGCGTCGTCTACCGGTTCGCCGAAGGATGCGGCATCCCACCGGATCAGATTCCACTATGGACTCAGGCGAGAAACCGGATCGCCCACGCCGCCCGATATCGGCGTCGCGAAAATCAATTCAAAGCCGCACAGATTGTCGTCGAGCGCCTCGCCCATCACTCCGAGCGAGCTTCGCTGCAGGCGGTCTTCGATTTCCTCAGCGCCGAATCACTCGACGTCACCGGAGGCAACCTCGGCAAGGTCCTGGACGCACTCCCATCCGACCGATGCACCCGATACCTCGCCGACATGCCGACCGAAGCGGCCGTCGAATGCTTGCATGCCATGTCCCCGCAACCGGCCGCCGGGTGTATCGAACAACTGGATACGACCGTGGCCGCCACGCTGCTGCAGGCCGAGGACCCTTCCATGGCGGCCGAGCACCTCCAGTTGCTCGGCACCTACACCGTTCGGCAACTGCTTCCCCGCATGCCGGTGCCCGTCCTGTCGCAGCGGCTCGTGCTGATGCCACGCCACGAAGCGGAAATCCTGGTGGCGAAGATGCCCGCGGACTGGACCGGCTCGCTGATCGCCGATGCCGCCGTACCGGTCGCGCTGGCCGCCGATCTACTGTTCACGCTCGACCACAGCGCCAGTCTGCGACTCATCGACTCACTGCCGATCTCCCGCAGGGCGAACCTGATGGCGTTCATGAACGCCGACCCGGCCGCCGGGCTGCTCGGCAGTCTCTCGGACTCCCAGCTGAGAGAAACCATGGCAGCGATCCCCGATGCCAGGGCATCGCAGATAATCAGGAGCCTTCCGCACGCGAAAGCGGTGACCCTGCTGTCAGCCATCTCCGCCACCGACGGCGCGGCGTTGCTGGCCGAACTACCGCCTGCCGCGGCGGCCGACATCCTGATCGGGCTGGGTCCCGGCCCCCGCACCGCGCTCCTGGGTGCCATGACGGAACCACAGCGTACGGAGGCGGCGATCGCGCTCGTGCCGGCCTCGATCAGGCAAGGACCACCCAGCGGGTGACCCTCGCTCGAAGACCGGGCCGAACCGAGGATGCGATCACGCCGAATGAGTGGGATCGGCCGCGACCGCGGCTGCGGTACCGTCGTCCGCGCCGCACCGGCCGACCGAGGCTTCCGTGCCCTCCGGTGAACCACCCAGGAAAGGTGCCCCATGCCGTTGATCTCCGTCCTCACCCCCCGTTCATGCGGAACGGGCGGAGTTCCTCGCCGAGGCGGGCGAGAGCCTCGCCGCGCAGGACCTGCCGGCCGGCTGGGAGCTGGAGTGGCTCATCCAGGAGGACGGTTCGGCCTCGACGCCGGCCGTCGTGGCGCAGCGCTTCCCGTTCTCCCGCTACCAGGCCAACGGTGAGTCCCTGGGCGTCAACATCGCACGGAATGTCGCCCTCGCCCGCGCGAGTGGCTCGCTGGTGCACGTGCTCGACTCCGATGACCTGCTGCTCCCGAACGCGCTGCGAACGGCGATCGAAGCGTTCGACGCTCACCCGCGCATCCACTGGGTCACCGGACAGGCTCACGACCTGCTGCCTGACTCCTCCCGCCTGTCGTTCCCCGCACCGCTGGAACCCGGACTGATCGAGCAGGGCGTGCTGACCCAGCTGATCCTCGACAGCGGCAGGCCCGCGGCGCCGTGCGCCGGGCTCACCGCGCGCACCGGGACCGTTCGCGCGTTCGGCGGCTGGGTGGCCACGCCGCGCGGCGGGGATCTGGCGTTGCTGGTGGCGCTGGCCGAGACGACTCCGGGCTTCCTGCCGCCGGACGTCACCTGGCTGTACCGGCGGCACTCCGGCCAGATCACCGGCCAGGCCGGCTGGTCCCGGCTGCAGGACGAGTCGATGGCGGTGATTCACCAGCGCATCGCGGCACTGCGCGGACTCGGCGTACGCGTCCTGAGCGAACCGGCGCCCTGCATCTGACCTGAGGCGGCACCCGGGTGCGACCGGGTGCCGCCTCATGGACCGCCTAGGCGACCGGGGTTGTGGTGTTCTTGGCCTTGGTCAGGGCGCTCGCCTTCAGCGACTCGAACTCGGTCGCGCTGATGGCGCCGGAGTCGAGAAGCTCTTTGGCGGACGCGATCTCATCGGTGACGCTGCCGCCGCCCGGCGCCGCGACCGACCTGATGTAGGCGTCCTGCCGGCGCACCGCTTCCGCCTGGGCGGCGAGTGCGCGCTCGGTCATGCCGCCGCCGCGGGCGATGAGGTAGACCAGCATGCCGAGGATCGGCAGGAAGATCAGGAACAGGGTCCAGAACGTCTTGGCCACGCCGCCGAGGTCCTTGCTGCGGAACAGGTCGCCGAAGACCCAGAACAGGCACATGAACCAGGCGAAGAAGATGAAGAACTCGAACATCGCCAGCAGGAACGAGCCGTTGTCGTCGAACACGACGGTTTCCCTTCCGAGGTGGGCGCCGACCTCGTCGGCGTCAGGATCGACTTCTCGTTCGTCCAGTGGAGCGCCTGCCGGGCCGCCTGCCCTCATCCCGTACGGAGGACTTCGGGTCGCGCCAGGTGATGCGTATTCGGGTCCTTTGCGGAACATTGAAAAGTTATTAACTTCGATACATGGTGCGAGCGCGATTGTTACTTGTGCTGCTGCTCCTGGGGTTCGCGGTCGCCGTGCCGCAGCCCGCGTTCGCCGCCGCCAGCGGGTTCACCGACCCGTACGGCCGCGAACTCACCTTCCGTGGTTTCAACGTCTCCGGCAGCGCCAAGCTCCACGAGACCGGACTGCTGCCGTTCCGCAGCACCGCCGACGCGGCCGCCTCGGCCGCGGTGATGCGCGAGCAGACCGGCGCCAACGCGATCCGCTTCCTGATCAGCTGGGAGGGCGTCCAGCCGGCCCCGAACACGATCGACACGGCCTATCTCGACCGGGCGGCCGCTCAGATCAAACAGTTCACCGACCGTGGCATCCACGTGCTGCTCGACTACCACCAGGATCTCTACTCGTCGTACCTCTTCAACACCGGCAGTTGGTACACCGGCGACGGCGCGCCGAAGTGGGTGATCGACAAAGGGGCCTACCCGACCGAGTCGTGCGGGATCTGCGTGCTCTGGGGTCAGAACATGCTGACCAGCAACGCCGTCCGGAAGGCCGCGTACGACTTCTGGCACAACAACTACGGCGTACAGGACGCGTACCTCACCCAGGCGGCCGCCGCGCTGACCCACCTCGGCAACACGCTGCCCAAGGACCTGATGCTCGGCGTCGACCCGTTCAACGAACCGTTCGACGGCGGCCTCGACGGCGCGTCCGGCACCACCTGGGAGCAGAACTACCTACTGCCCTTCTACCAGCGGTTCCGCGCCGTGATGGACAGCGCGGGCTGGTCCGCCCTCCCGCTCTACGCCGAGCCGCTGGTCTTCTGGAACACCACGTTCAGCGAGGCCGGCGGTCTCAGCACGATCCCCGCGCTGGGTGGTCGCTACGTCTTCAACAGCCACTACTACGACGGCGCCCGCATCACCATCGACCCGACCGCCGCCGGTGACGGCACCTACTCCGCGGCCATGAACCGCATCCGTGACCGCGCCGCCGGCCTCGGCACCACGGGCTTCGTCTCCGAATTCGGAAACGCCATGAGCAACTCCCGCACCCCGTGGATGGTCCGCGCCATGTACCAGGGCCTGGACTCCCGCCTGTCCGGCGCGAGCTTCTGGAACAGCGCGGCGACCTCCGGCACGGTCCTCTCCGCCACCCAGTGGCACTGGGACGTCTACAGCGGCCGCCACTCCGAGCTGATGAACGGCAATCCCAACAAGGTGCAGACCAGCGGGGACGCCTGGAACGGCGAGGACCACTCGGTGATCGCCAACGGCGCCCTGCGCCTCGACCGCCGCGTCCTCGACCGCCTCTACCCGTCCGCGGTGGCCGGCCACACCCTGGCCTTCGCCTACGAGGATCTGGCCCGCGACGGCTTCGCCGGCTCCGGCACCCAGAAGGCCTGGCTGACCGTTCCCTCCCGGTTCGGAACCATCGCCTCGCTGGTCGCCTCCCGCCAGTACGGCGTCCTGGTCTGGCGCGACACCGCCGTCGCCGCCCCGACCGAACTGCACCTCCCCGGTTCCTTCGTCCCGGCCCGCACCACCGTGGTCAGCGATCTCGGAGCCGTCTCCGGCATCCCCTCCGCCGGTGCCATCGCCGCCACGACCGAGACGGGGGCCTCGACCGCCCAGCGCCTCCTGCTGACCGCTTCGGGCTCCGCGTCCGGCACCGTGCACGTCGCCCTGATCGTCAACACCTCCGATGCGGCCGGCATCCCGGCCGCGACGCTCACGACCGCCCGCACCGAACTGTCGAGCTGGGCCTCCAGCATCTCCTGGTAGGCGGACTGGTAGGCGACCTCAGGCTTCCAGGATCACCTTCTGTACGTGAAGTGACCACTCCAGGTCTTCACCGAACGTCTCCGGCCACTTCTCCACGAGCCGGTGCCGGATGGCGAGCGCCTCCTCGACGGCGGCGAGCGCCTCCGGCCGCTGGTTGAGCACCACGTGCCGGACGGCCAGGTCGGTCAGCGCGGTGGCCAGGCCGGGCAGCGACGCGTCGGGTCGCCGCGCGGTGAGCCGCCGGCGGATCAGCACGGCCTGCTCGGCCACGTGCAGGCTCTCCTCGTCCCGGTCGAGGCTGCCCAGGTTGATGCCGAGGATGCTCAGCGACACGGCCAGATCGGGCAGGAACTCGTCCGGTCGTTCTTCCGCGAGCCGCTGGTAGAGCAGGACGGACTCCTCGATCGCGGCCAGCGCCTGCGGGAACCGTTCGAGCGCACCGAGGCAGAGTGCGAGGTTCCGCAGTGCCATGGCCAGATCGGGCAGGAACGTGCCGGGTTCCCGGTCGTCGAGCCGCCGGTAGAGCTCGGTGGCCTCCTCGCCGGCGGTCAGGCCCGGTTCGAGCTGACCCAGCTCGCCGAGCCGGACGCAGAGATTGCTCAGCGACCTGGCGAGATCAGCCTCGAACGTCTCCGGCTGCTGTCCGGCGAGCCGGCGGTGGATCAGGACGGCTTCCTCGATCGCCGCGAGCGCCGGCCCGTTGCTGCCGAGGTCGCCGAGGCGCACCGAGAGGTTGTTCAGGGCGGTGGCCAGCTCCGCCTCCCGGCCCGCGCGCCGGTGCAGCTCGGCGATGCGCTGAGTGATCTCGACCGCCCACACGGTGTGGTCGTGACCGTGGCGGGGGAGCCATTCGCCGATCGGGGCCAGCCGTTCGACCTCGGCGCCCGGGTCGGCGCTGATCCGCCGCAGGGCGGCGACCAGCGGCTGCGGCGTCTCCACCAGGCCGGCCGCGTCGATCGTGGCCTGGGTGAGCCGATCGGCGTGCCGGACACAGAGGTCGGTCAGCTGGTCGGCGAGGCCCGGCTGCCGCGCGGCGCGTGCGTAGACCGTCAGCATGCGTCGACGCTGGCCCTCGGTGACGACCGGGATGAGCGGCTCGGGCAGCTCGGGCGATTCGGTCAGGCGCAGGCCGACGAAGCGTTCGGCGAGCCGGTCCGGCTGCAGGCTGCCCCACGGTTCGCCGTCCGTGCCCGGATAGAGGTCGGCCAGCCAGCCCCGGACCGCGTCCCGGCACTCCCGCGGCTGCCCGTCCAGCGCGGCGATCCCGCTCAGCAACCGGTCGGCCTGGTCGTCGTCGGCGGGGCTGAACAGCATCGCGACGGCCAGCAGATCCTGCAACACCGCCTCGTCGAAGGGCAGGCCGTGCCAGGCCGCCGTGAACGCCCAGTAGCGCCGCTCGTGGGCCAGCACCCGGTCCTCGGCGCTCTGCCGCGCGCTCGCCGCCGAGCCGGGCCAGACCGCGTCGAGCAGATCCGCGAGAGCCTCGATCTGCACCGCCAGGACCGGGCCGCCGGGCTCGTGGGACACGGCGATCAGCCGGGCCGCGATGGCCGGCCAGTCATGTCCGGCGTATCCGGGCACCCGCGGGAGCGCGGCGGCCAGCTCGTGGACCGCCTGCTGATAGGCGTCGAGCTGGCCGGACGCGTCGTCGTCCAGGAGCGGCAGCGCCACCACGGAGGCGTGGGCGAGCAGCTGCTCGGCGACCCGGTCGGTCCGCAGCAGCCGCCACCAGTCGCCGGCCGTCCGGGCGATCAGCAGCACCCGCAGCGGCTGTGCGCCGTCGTGCCGGGCGCACGCCCGCAGCAATGTCCTGACCTGCTCGGGGCGGCTGTCCGCACGGTCCACCACGATCAGCAGCGGCACCACGACGCCGCTGACCGCGGCGATCGCCTCGTCGGAGGTGCCCGCGTCGAGCCACAGGGTCGCCCAGCCGTCGGCGGTCCGCTCGGCGGTCAGCTCGTAGCCGACCCGGGACTTGCCCTGGCCCCCCGGCCCGTGCAGCAGCAGCGCCGCGAAGCCGTTCCCGGCGCACCAGTCGTCCATGTCGTCCATCAGCCGATGCCGGCCGCGGAAACCGACGATCTCGGCGCCGGCCCGCAGCAGCGCCGCGGGCGAAAGCAGCTGATCCGATTCGGTCAGCTGGGCCTCGGTCAGCTCGACCGGCGACAGCCTCGGCACCGCCCGCCCGGCCGCGTCGGCGAAGCCCGGCTCCCGGCACAGGGTGCTGACCGGCACAACCTCGAGCCGCCCGGGACCGACGTCGAGGTCACCGGCGACGACGCCGATCAGCAGGCCGCCGCAGAACACGGCGCCGCCCGGCAGCCCGGCCCACGGTGCCTCCCCGGCCGGCGGCTGATGGGTGAGGTCGAGCACGAACCGGTCACCCTCGAAGCGACTGCCCGGACTCACCGAACCGGTCACCCGCCAGGTGTCGGTGGGCCACTCCGGCCGCTCGGTCCAGCGCGGAAACCCCCACGCCTCGGCCGGCAGGTGCGGTCGTCCCGTCGCCAGCCGTCCGAATGCCGGATCCCGGCCGTCCGGCTCGATCCAGGCCGGATCATCCACCTGGACCAGCGCGGCGTCCTGCCGTCCACCCGGCGTCCCACGCCAGGTCACCACCCCGGCGAAGCTCCGGCCGGAGGCGATCGGATGGATCCGCACCGCCGCCCCGACCTCCGGGGTCGTGTGGGCCGAGGTCAGCACCAGCCGCCCGGCGATCAGATATCCGGACCCGCGCCGCCCCGGCGCTTCCACGCCGACCACACGGCCGACCTGCACGGCGTCGGCGTACCCGGCGCCCCGCGGCGCCGCGACCGGCTCGTGACCTGCGACGTCATCAGCCAACTCGATCTCCACCCGCACACCTTGCCATGCCCGTCCCCGACGACGAACCCCCGGTTCGCTTCCGGTCCGCCGTGGTCCTCGGCAGAGCCTTTCGCGGTACGAACATGGAGCCCCGTGACCGGGCCTTTCGGGCCGAGCCTAGTGACAATCCCGCGCGACGTCCGCGCGCCCCCGGCCCGGCCGCGCCCCCGGTTCCCCAGCTGGGCCCGATGTCCGTATCCCAGGCGTTGATGGCACCGCCCGGACGAGCCGCGGAGCCGACGGACCTACCGTTTGGGGCGGTTCCGCGTCATGGGGCGCCGCGGCTCGTGCCGGAGCAGCTTGCTGCGCGGCCCAGGACGCGACCGGGCCGGCCGTACATCCGCGTGCGGGAAGACGAACCGCTTGAACGCCCACAACCGGAACACCATCGCGACCAGCGTCCCCAGGACGATGCCGCTGACGAAGTCGGCGATCTCCTGCACCGGACGGCTGACGTCCGGCACACGCAGCTCCAGCACATACCGTGAGACGGCCAGCGGGATCAGGTTGAGACCGATACCGATCGCGCTCACGGCGAAGAACAGCGCCGCCTCATGATGCTGCTCACGCCCACCGCGGGTACGGAACGACCACTCCCGGTTGAGCACGTAGGACAGGATCGTGGCGATGACCGTCGCGAACGCCAGGGCGGTGACCGGCTTCTCGTGCAGCACGGTCAGCTTCAGCAGGTAGTTCACGGCGGTGGTGACCACGAAGCAGATCCCGCCGACGACGAGGAACTTGGCAGCCTCGTGGTACCTGTCCCACAACCGTTTCAGACGCATCCGGGGGAGTTTGTCAGGCGTGCCCGACGCTCGCAACCCACGAGCTAATCAGGTGGCCGGGATCATGCCGGGCTGGAAGGCTGCGCCGATGACGATCACCCCGGAGACCGCCCGCACCCTGATCGCGGCCCAGTTCCCGCACTGGGCCGGCCTGCCGGTCGAACGGGTCGGCGTGCACGGCACGGTCAACGCGGTGTTCCGGCTCGGTGACCGGCTCACCGCCCGGTTCCCCCTGGTGGAGCAGGACCTGCCGACCGAGGCCGCGGCCGCCCGGGAGCTGCTCGGCGCCACCCGGTTCGCCACCCCGGAACCGGTCGCGATGGGCGAGCCCGGCCCCGGCTTCCCGCGCCCGTGGGCCGTCCAGACCTGGCTGCCCGGCGCGGTGACCAGCGAGGACTCGCACGCCGGAGGGGATGCTTTCGCGTACGACCTGGCCGAGTTCATCCACGGCGTCCGCGCTCTCGACACCCGGGGCCGCACGTTCCGTGGCGAGGGCCGCGGCGGTCACCTGCCGGCGCACGACGAGTGGATGGAGACCTGCCTGCGGGAGAGCGAGGGCCTGCTCGACGTTCCGCCCCTGCGCCGGCTCTGGGCCGAACTGCGCGAACTGCCCCGCGACTCCCCGGACGTGATGACCCACAGTGACCTGATCCCGGGCAACCTGCTCGCCGACGGCGACCGCCTGGCCGGTGTGCTGGACGTCGGTGGCCTCGGCCCAGCCGACCCGGCCCTCGACCTGGTCTGCGCCTGGCACCTGCTCGATCACCGGACCCGTGGAGTGTTGCGCGCGGCGCTCGGCTGCGGCGACCTGGAGTGGGAACGCGGCCGGGCCTGGGCGTTCGAGCAGGCGATGGGCCTGGTCTGGCACTACGTCGAGAGCAACCCGCCGATGGCCCGGCTGGGCCGCAGCACCCTGCACCGCATCATGACGGAGAGCTGATCAGCGCACCTGGGCCGGGAGACGGACGGTGAACGTCGTCCCGAGACCGGGTTCGCTGGTCGCGACGATGCTGCCGCCGTGGTCGTCGACGATGCGCCGGGCGATCGTGAGCCCGAGGCCGGACCCGCCGGTGGCCCGCTGGCGTGCCGGGTCGGCCCGCCAGAACCGGTCGAAGACCCGCGACACCTCCGCCTCGGTCATGCCCACCCCGGAGTCGCGCACGGTCAGAATCGCGATCAGCGGGTCACGCGTCACCCCGACCTCCACCCGCCCGCCGGCGTCGGTGTAGCGGATCGCGTTGCTGAGCAGGTTGCCGAGGACCTGCCGGATCCGGCCCGGGTCGGCGTGCACCTGGACCGGCCCGGGCGCCTCGACGATCAGCTCCAGCCCGGCGTTGGCGGCGACCGCCCGGTGCGCGGTGACCGCGGTCGCGGCCAGTTCGGCCAGGTCGAGGGGCTCCGGATGGTAGGCCAGATCACCGGCCTCGGCGAGGGCGAGGTACTGCAGGTCGTCGATGATCCGGCGTTGCAGCAGCGTCTCCTCGTGCAGGGAGGCGAACAGCTCCGGGGACGGTTCGATCACCCCGTCGGCCAGCCCCTCGAGGTATCCGCGCAGGTTCGACAGGGGCGTACGCAGCTCGTGGGCGACGTCGGCCACCAGCCGCCGCTGGCGCTCCTCGCTGCGTTGCACCGCCTCGGCCATCGCGTTGAACGACGACGACAGGAGCGCGAACTCGTCCCTGCCGGGGGTCTTGACCCGGACGTCCAGTTGCCCGGCGGCGAGCCGCAGCGACGCCCCGGTCAGGGCCCGCACCGGGCGGCTGACCCGCCGGGCGATCCAGGCGGTGCCGAGCGCCGCGACGACCAGCAGCCCCGCCACACCGAACACGGCCGACCGGCTCAGACCGCTCAGCTCCAGCCGGCCGGTACCGAAGAAGATCCGCACAGGTACGGCCGAGGTGCTCGCGACCGCCTCGGTGAAGCCGGAGGGGACACACTGGTCGAAGTAGAGCATCGGCTCGTCGCGGCACTCGGCGAGCCGCGCCCACCACCGGTCGAGCCACCCGGAGTCGCCGAGAACCTTGGCCGTACCCTCGCGCACACAGTCGCCGGCGGCCGTCAGCTGCCCGGCGGTGAGGTACGGCGAAACCTCCAGGCCGAGCGCGGGCGCGCCGATCGTGCGCCGATCGGCCGCGCAGCGCACCACGACCAGGGCGGCCCGGTACTGCGCGACCTGGAACAGCGCCTGTCCCTCCGGAGTGGACAACCCGGAGCCGCCGGGCGTGGCCACGAACAGGCCGGCGGGCAGAACGGGCCGCTTCGGCGCCGGCTTCGGCGCGGCCGGGCGGCTCTTGGGGTTCGTACGCCAGTGCTCCAGCGCTTTGATCTCGGCGGGGTTCCGTGCCGCGTCCGCGGTCAGCAGGCCGGCCTGCCGCTGGGTCTCGCCGTCCAGATCCGGGTACGGGTGAACCGGCGTGTACCGCCGCTGCATCGGCCCGACGGCCCGGTTGGCCAGCACGTCCGAGTCGGTCAGCGTCTCACTGTCGGCCTCCACCCGGATGTGCAGCCCGGTGCGCCGCGCCAGGTCGCCGACGACCGTGTCGATCCCGTTCCACCGGCCGTTGGTGACCCCGAACCGCCGGATCGTGTCGGTGATCTCCGCCTCGTGCTTGTCGCGGGCGGCGTCCAGCCGGTAGACCTCGCGGGAGGTGAGACTGAGGGTGAGCCACGCCGTCGCGCCGATCGCGGTGCCGGCCACGATCAGCACCAGCAGGAAGATCCGCAGACGGAAGGTCATCGCTCGCCCATCCGGTAACCCCTGCCGTAAACCGTCTGCACGTAGCGGGGCTCGGCCGGATTCCGTTCGATCTTGCGGCGCAGGTTGACCACGTGCGCGTCGACGGTGCGCTCCGAGACGTCGTTCTCGAACCCGAACGTCTTGTCGATGATCTGACCGCGGGTGAAGACCCGGCCCGGCTCCCGGGCCAGCAGCTCCAGGATCGCGAACTCCTTGGCGGTCAGCCGCACCGTGTTCCCGTCGATTCGCACCTCGAAGCGGGCCGCGTCTACCTCCAGGTCACCGACCCGCAGCACCTCGGGGTTCTCGCCGCCGCGCACCCGGCGCAGCAGAGCCCGGATCCGGGCGGTCAGCTCGCGCGGGCTGACCGGCTTGCTCAGATAGTCGTCGGCGCCGATGTCCAGGCCGAGCAGCATGTCGCTCTCCGCCGCACGGGCGGTGACCAGCAGGATCGCCACCCCGGCCAGCTCCCGGTCGGGGTCGGCGCGCAGGATCCGGCACACGTCCAGGCCGTCGACCAGCGGCATCATCACGTCCAGGACCAGCAGGTCGGGGCGGCGCGCGCGGGCCTGCTCCAGGGCGGCCCGGCCATCGCCGACGGTGAGTACCTGGTGGCCGTCCCGCTCCAGGTAGAGCCGGATCAGCTGGGCGTGCTTGGGGTCATCGTCGGCGACGAGGATACGGGCGGTCACGGCTGGCATTCTGACTCAGCAAGTCCACCCGTACATTCGAATGTGCGAATTCAAGAAGCCGGTCGGTAGACCGGATCGTGCCGGTTGCTGTAGGAGAGCCGCACCTGCACGCTGGCATCGGGGTCGCCGATGGACCGCAGCTGCAGGCACAGGGCATAGGGATCGGTCGGGCGACGTGACGACTTGCACTCGATGTCGGGTTCCGCGGTGAACGGATACCACCGCATCCGCCAGCCCTCGGTCCGCTCCAGATGCTCGCCGATCCGCCGGGTCAGCGCGCGGGCGTCTGCGGTGTCGCTCGCCCGGACCGTGATCACGCGGGTGCAGGCCACGTTGTTGCAGTCGAGGCGGTTCTCGTCCGTGACGACGCCGGGCGGCAGGGAGGCGCCGGGCGGGGTGGGCGGTTCGCCCACGAACGGCACGGCGACGGCCGCCGCGCAGCCGGCCAGGAACACCAGAAACCCGATCCGCCGTACGCCGGTACGCGTCACGATCATGGCCACCAGCACGGTCAGCCCCGCGGCCACGAGATACCAGCGCAGGAAGTCGTCGACGGTCGGCGGCGTCGCGTACGACGCGAACCGCACCGTGCCCACCGACCAGCCCGCCACCAGCAGGACCAGCGGCACGCCGGCCTTCCAGGTGCGGCCCACAAGCGCCCAGGCGACCGGGAAGAGCAGGACCACCGGGACCAGCACGGCGACCTCGGCCGGCCGCAGCATCTCGTCGAGGATCGGACTGTGCGGCTGCACGTACGGCCAGGCGGGAATCGTCGCCGCGAGCGCGGCCAGCAGGAACAACAGGCGGCCCCGGCCGCTCCACTCGTTCTTCACGCCGGTTTGGACGCACCGACCGGCGAACCGTTCCGTCACCCCGGTGCCATTCCCAGGTTCACCATCCGGGGGGTGTTCCTCTCCGCCGCGGCAGCGACGCCTCAAGCACCGTGCCGCACGGGGGCTGGGCCGATGCCGCAGGCGGTGATGCCGTGGGCGATGAGCGTGCGGTGGCCACGGCTCACCGCGCGCTGCCCGCCGACCGCGATCGGATAGCCGCCGACCCGGCCCGCGTACAGCATCAGCGTCACGGCGTGGGCCAGGGCGATGCCGGGCAGCGCGGACCACACCGCGGTCACCGTCGAGTCGAGCGAGTGGGCGGGGTCCGCGCCGAGATAGAGGGCGGACTCCGGGGCCCGCCCGCCGAGGCGGTGAGGGGCGGGTGCCGGGGGATCGGCGGACTGCAGGGCCGGCCACAGCGACTCCACCAGGCCGGGCACGTCGACCTCCCGGCGGAAGTCCCGCCCGGCCGGGCGAGGCGCGTTCACCAGGGGCTCGTCCGAGACGAACGGGTCGGCGCAGGCCGCGCAGCGTCCGAAGAGATGATTCGCCTGGCGGGCCAACTCGCCACGGCGCTCGGCGGTGTGGATCAGATTGGCGAACGGGCCGTTCGCGTAGCGGGACCGGATCGCCCGTTTGACCCGCCGAGCCGCCTCGAACGCGTCGGGGCCGGCGAGCAGTAGCACCTCGGAGGGCCCGTCGCCCAGGTAGCGCTCCAGGAACGCCAGCATCAGCACGTGCGCCCCGTCCGTGTACTCCGACCAGAGGAAACGGACCTCCGACGGGGTCAGCGAGACCGGATGACGACAGACGATCCGCAGACCGGCCTCGGCCACCGCTGCCTCGACGGCCACGGTCCGGCCCGTACGCAGGCAATCGGGTTTGAGAAGAAGGAACGACCGTTCCAAACCCACACCCCTCAGCCATTGCCACCTGACCTGCAATCTTACGCCCGACCGGCCCCGCCGCCTCCGGCGTGATCGCCCGGCGCCCGAGCCGCCCCGGGCCGCCGGCCAGCAGCGTGCCCGGTCCGCTTCGAGCCGTGACCAGCAGCATGTCCGGGCCGGAGGCGGAGATGGCCCGCCAGCTGCCGGCGCGTCAGGCACCTCCAGGGGTCCGGTTGGCGGTCAGGGTCCGGGCGAGCCGCGCCGCCTCGGTGATCAGGCGCGTGCGGCCGGAACGCCCGGCCACCTCTGCGACCTCCGGCAGGTCCTCGGTCGCGTGGACGGCCGACGCGGCGGCCTCGGCCAGCGTGAGAAGCGCGGGCGTGCCCGCGTCGGGAGCGGCCAGCGCGGCCGGGAGCAGCTCACGGACCGTGGTCCAGACTTCGGTGGTGACCTCGGCGCGCAGCGCGTCGGTGAGACAACCGGCCACCCGTTTGACGTTCAGCCAGCCCCCGCGTTGCAGGTGCGCCATCTCTCGGCCGATCAGAGCCCCGTCCAGCTTGCCGCGCGCCGCCAGCTCGACGAACGCGTCGGTGGCGGACGTCCGGCCGCTGCGGTGATCGGCGCTGAGCCCGCGCGCGAGGCAGAGCGCCAGCGCCGGACCGAACGGGCCGGTCGAGGCGGCCAGGGCCGGCAGGATGTCGAGCTGTGGGGGGAAGTTACCGTCGGCCGCCATGGTGATCTGCGGTAGCGCCTGCGCGGCCACGATCTCGGGATGTCCCGGAAGCACCATCGGCCAGCTGATCACCGCATGATTGCTCCGGTTCCCCCGGGTCCGATCCGGATCAGCCGGCATCTCGAACAGACCGGGTGGCACGGCGAGCGTGAACTCTGGGGCGTGCCCGGCTGGGCGCGCCGCCGAGGCCGCCGGAAGCCCCAACCGCCCATTCGTCCCGGCTTGCGGATCCGGGCCGTCCGCATCAGCGAGCGGATCCACGCTGCCCGGCCCGGCGTGCCAGGTCGGCACGGGTAGCGGGATCGCGTCGAATGCGCTGGTCCGGCGTGTAATGGGTGGCTGCTCGCAGGTGCAGCGGTCCGGGTCGGGGCAACGGTGCCAGATCGTCGTGAGCGTCACCACCACCGGATCCGGCAGGCCACCGCCGCGCAACCAGGCCGCGAAGAGCCGTCCGGCCGGGCCGGTCAGCCGCTCGGCGCCGGCCAGGACCGCCGGATCGACCGTGCGCGGCAGCCGCAGCATCGCCTGCGACAGGTCGTAGGGCCCCGGCTGCCAGCCGTCACGCTCCCCGGCGGCGAGCAGGGACAACACTCGCTCCGGATCGACGTGCCCGTCCAGGGTGGCGGGCGTGGCGAGCAACGCCGGTGGCAGGGTGCCGGCCATCTGCCCGCCCAGTTCCCGGAGGCGTTCCGCGAGCATCCAGAACAGCGGGCCGGCGTTGATCTCCCAGTAACTCGGCTGCCAGACCGTCCAGCTCCGCTGAATCACCGCCCGCAGCAGGTTGGTCAGCGCACCCGACCAATCTGGAACCTTCGGCTTCAACGCGGCGGCCAGCGCCTCCCGATCGGTGTTCGCGAACCGGACCAGCGCGTCGAGAACCTGCTCCGTCAAGAGCGGCTCCTGGTTGAGCCGCAGCAGCTCAACGACCACCGGCACCAGCTCGGGAATGGACCGGACCGGCTCCAGCGCCGCGGCCGCCGCAACGGCAGCGGCCGCCGGGACGCGACCGTCAGTCAGCGGGGGAGCGGGAGCGATCTCCGGCAGCAGTTCGGTGACCTGGCGGTGGAGGTCTCCGGTCAGGGTCTCCGCGGCGCTCGCCAGCCGCTCCCGGCCGGTCGGCCCGAAAGCGGGCAGATGCTTCCCGGCCAGGCGCAGGGTGCGCTCGGCCAGGTCGGTCGACTCATTGGCCAGACCGGTCAAGAGGGCCTCGAACAGCACCGGATCGGCCTTGCGGGCCAGCGCCTGATCCAGCCAGGCGAGCTGCGCACGGACCACCTTCTTCTCCCGGCGGGCGAGCACCGACAGCGCCGCGTCCGCCACCGCCTCGGTGTCGAGCAGTCCGGCGTCGTCGACCGCGCGCAGCGACTCCTGCGCCACCGTGACCACGGTGCTGTGCGGGCTGTTCACCATCACCAGATAGGACTGCCGGTGCTCGGCACACTCGTCGAGGCCGGGCGCGAGCATCCGGTGCAGCTCCACGAACGACCGGACGGCATTGGCCCGGTCACCCTCGGCGAGCCGGAACAAGCACCCGGAGAACACCACGTCCCGCTGCTCGGCGAGGTTCGCCAGGCCGCCCGCGCTCACCTCGGTGCCCAGCCCGGGGATCGTGAAGACGTGCGGGAGCAGGTACGGGGTGCGCGGATCGTCCCGCAGCGCGGCGGAGCTGCAGCCGGTCTCCCGCAACCAGCCGCGCAACGTCGCCTCGGTCGGCGG
This sequence comes from Actinoplanes regularis, assembly GCF_900188005.1. Lineage (GTDB taxonomy): Bacteria > Actinomycetota > Actinomycetes > Mycobacteriales > Micromonosporaceae > Actinoplanes > Actinoplanes regularis. Next base: position 280,964 of record NZ_FZNR01000004.1, read on the forward strand.
GACCGGCTCGCCGGCGGCGTCGAGCAACCGGCTGATCAGACGCCACTGCTGGTGGATCTGGTTGGACCGCAGCCTGGTCGCCATGCCCCGGGCGACCACGGCGAGCGACGGCCGCCCCGGTGCCCGCAGCACCCGGATCAACGTACTGGCCAGCGTCGAATCGTCACCGTTGCCGAAGTTGCGCAGCCAGCTGACCACCTTGGCGGCGCCGGTCAGGCAGCCCGCGCCGGCCACCCGCATGGCGTCGTTGCGCCGCCGCATGAGCTGCCACGACTCCGGTGGGGCCAGGTCGATGCGGGGCATCCGGGCGGCGGCGAACGCCGGCAGCGACTTGCCCAGGGCACGGCGGGCCGGCTCGTCCATGGCGAGCAGCGCGTCGGCGATCGCCTCCACCTCGCCCCGCTGGATCGCGGTGGCGAGCTGCTCGAACGTCAGATCGGCGGTCATGCCTGGCAACCTAGCGGGACCCCCCGACACAAAATTCGGCCCCTCCGGCGTACGAGGGAAATCGTCGCGAGACAACGAATCGCCGGACCTCTATCTTCTATTCCGTGGATGCCTCGTTCTACGCCCGCATCGGCGGGCAACCCGCGGTGACCGCCGCGGTCGACGCGCTCTACCGGGTCGTTCTCGCCGACGACCGCCTTGTCGACTACTTCGACGGCTCGGACCTGGACCACCTCAAGTCTCACATGGTCGCCCTGCTCAGCCAGGTGCTCGGCGGCCCCGCCGAGTACTCCGGCCGCGATCTGCGCGGCGCCCACTTCGGCCTCGGCATCGTGCCCGAGCACTACGACCTGGTCGGCGCCTACCTGATCGGTGTGCTGGCCGGTCTCGGCGTCGACGACGAGGTGCTGACGGCGGTGCGCGGCGTGCTGGCCGCGTCGGCGGCCGACGTGGTGGAGTGATCGGGGCGCGGACAGCCCCGAAACGCGCCGAAAACCGTTCATGAGTCCCCGGACCGGGTGAGTAGAGTCCTGCGGCATGTACCGTCCGGTCCCGGCTCAGGTCGACCTGCCCGCGCTCGACCACGACATCCTGCGCTTCTGGCGGGAGCACGACGTCTTCGGGCAGAGCCTGCGGCAGTCCGCGGGCCGTCCGGAGTGGGTCTTCTACGAGGGCCCGCCGACCGCGAACGGCATGCCGGGCGCACACCACATCGAGGCGCGCGTCTTCAAGGACGTGTTCCCCCGCTACCGGACGATGAAGGGCTACCACGTGGCCCGCAAGGCCGGGTGGGACTGCCACGGGCTGCCGGTCGAACTGGCCGTGGAGAAGGAGCTCGGGTTCACCGGCAAGCAGGACATCGAGGCGTACGGCGTCGCCGAGTTCAATGCCAGATGCCGGGCGTCGGTGACCCGGCACACCGACGCGTTCGCCGAGCTGACCGAGCGGATGGGCTACTGGGTCGACCTCGACGACGCGTACCGGACGATGGATCCCGGCTACATCGACTCGGTGTGGTGGTCGCTGAAGCAGATCTTCGACAAGGGGCTGCTGGTCGAGGACTTCCGGGTGGCCCCGTGGTGCCCGCGTGACCAGACCACGCTCTCGGATCACGAGCTGGATCAGGGCTACGAGATCGACGTCGATCCGTCGGTCCACGTCCGGTTCCCGCTGACCTCCGGGCCGCTCGCCGGCACCACCTCGCTGCTGGTCTGGACGACCACGCCGTGGACCCTGGTGTCGAACACGGCGGTGGCGGTGCATCCGGCGGTCACCTACGTGGTCGTCACGGACGGCGTCGAGCGTCTGGTGGTCGCGGAGCAGCTGATCCTGGAGGGTTTCACGCCGACCGGGGAGTCGTTCGCGGGCAAAGAGCTGGAGCGGTGGACGTACCGGCGCCCCCTCGACCTGGTCGAGGTGCCGGACGCGCACATCGTGATCCTGGCGAACTATGTGACCACCGACAGCGGCACCGGGCTGGTGCACCAGGCGCCCGCGTTCGGTGCGGACGACCTGGCCAGCTGCCGGGCGTACGGGCTGCCCATGGTCAACCCGGTACGCCGGGACGGCACGTTCGAGCCGGAACTCGACCTGGTCGGCGGCCTGTTCTTCCGGGACGCGAACGAACCGCTGGTCGCCGAGCTGACGCGGAGGAACCTGCTGTTCCGGCACGAGCCGTACCAGCACAAGTATCCGCACTGCTGGCGCTGCCACACCGCGCTGATCTACTACGCCCAGCCGTCCTGGTACGTGCGGACCACCGCGGTGCGCGACGCGCTGCTGCGGGAGAACGAGCAGACGAACTGGCAGCCGGGGAACGTCAAGCACGGCCGCTACGGCGACTGGCTGAACAACAACGTCGACTGGGCGCTGTCCCGCAACCGGTACTGGGGGACACCCCTGCCGATCTGGCGCTGTGCGGCCGGCCATCTGACCTGCGTGGGCTCCCGTGAGGAGCTCGGCGGCCGGGCGGATCGGGATCTGTCCGATCTGGATCCGCACCGGCCGTTCATCGACGCGGTGACGTTCGCGTGCCCCGAGTGCGGGGAGACCTCGACCCGGGTGCCGGAGGTCATCGACGGCTGGTACGACTCGGGGTCGATGCCGTTCGCCCAGTTCGGCTACCCGTACCGGAACCGGGAGCTGTTCGAACAGCGCTTCCCCGCCCAGTTCATCTCGGAGGGGATCGACCAGACCCGTGGCTGGTTCTACACCCTGATGGCCGTCGGCACGCTGGTCTTCGACCGCTCGCCGTACCAGAACGTGGTCTGCCTCGGTCTCATCCTGGCCGAGGACGGCCGCAAGATGTCCAAGCACTTCGGCAACATCCTCGAGCCGATCCCGCTGATGGACCAGCACGGCGCGGACGCCGTCCGCTGGTACATGGCCGCCGTCGGTTCGCCGTGGTCGGCCCGCCGGGTCGGTCACACAGCGTTGCAGGAGGTGGTTCGCAAGATCCTGCTGACGTACTGGAACACCGTCGCGTTCCAGGCGCTCTACGGCCGTACCGCCGGTTGGACGCCGAGCGGCGGCGATCCCGCACCGGCGCGGCGGCCCGCGCTGGACCGCTGGATCCTCTCCGAGTCGCAGCGGCTCATCACCGAGGTGGACGCGGCCATGACCGCGTTCGACCTGCAGGAGACCGGGCGGCTGATCGCCGCCTTCATCGACGATCTTTCCAACTGGTACGTACGCCGCAGCCGTCGCCGGTTCTGGCGCGGCGACCCGGCCGCCCTCGCAACCCTGCACGAGGCGCTACGCACCGTCACGCTACTGATGGCGCCGATCACGCCGTTCGTCACCGAGCGCGTCTGGCGGGACCTGATCGTCCCGGTCGATCAGGGGGCGCCGGCCTCGGTGCACCTCGCCGTGTTCCCCGAGCCGGACGCCGCGCTGATCGACCACGAACTCGCCGCGCGGATGGCCGCCACCCGCCGCCTGGTCGAGCTGGGTCGCACCGCCCGCGCCGAGTCCGGTCTCAAGATCCGTCAGCCGCTCGCCCGGGCGCTGGTGTCCGGCGCCGCGGACCTGCCCGCGGAGCTGCTCGGCGAGATCGCCGCGGAACTCAACGTCAACGCGGTCGAGCCGTTGGCCGGTTCCCTGGTGGACACCACCGCCAAGGCGAACTTCCGCGCCCTCGGCAAGCGGTTCGGCAAGGCGGTGCAGCAGGTCGCGGCCGCGATCCAGGCGGCTGACGCCGCGGAGATCAAGCTTGCTCTGCGTACGGCCGGAGCCGCGACCGTGACGGTCGGCGACGAGGAGATCGTCCTCGCCCCGGACGAGGTCGTGATCACCGAGACGCCCCGCGAGGGGTGGGCGGTCGCGTCGGACGCGGGCGCGACCCTGGCGCTCGACCTGCACCTGACGCCGGAGCTACGCCGCGCCGGCCTGGCCCGCGACGCGATCCGGCGGATCCAGGAGGCCCGCAAGGCCAGTGGCCTGGAGGTCTCCGACCGGATCCGGCTGCGTTACCGAGCCGGCGGGGACATCGTTCTCGCCCTGACCGAGCACGGCGCGCTCGTCGCCGACGAGGTCCTGGCCACCGATCTCGCCGCCGGCGACCCGGAGTGGGCGCAGCCGCGCGCGTTCACGGACGAGTCGATCGGCCTGACCTTCTGGCTCACCCGCAATCGCTAACCCGGTTCGCGCCGGACGGACTCGCGGGCGCTGGGTGCCAGCGGCCGGAACAGGCTCCGCAGGGGGTAACGCGGCGTGATGCCGGGCTGTCCTTCGGCCGAGGTCGTCTGCGTGGCGTGCAGCGGGAGGCATACGAGGATGCGGGTCCCGTCCTCGTTGCCGGAGTCCAGGGCCACGGTGCCGCCGTGCGCCTGGACGATGGTTCGCACCAGGGTCAGGCCGAGCCCTGTTCCGGGGATGTTGTGGCGGGCGTTGCTACCTCGATAGAAGCGGTCGAACAGCTGGTCCCGGTCGTCCGGGGGGATGCCGATGCCGTGGTCGGTGACGGCGAGTTCCGTGCAGTCCTCCCCGGCGACGATCTCGACCTGGATCTCACCGCCGTCCGGGCTGTATTTGACGGCGTTGGAAAGCAGGTTGTCCACCATCTGGCGCAACCGCCCGGCGTCGCCGACCAGCGTGACCGTGCTCGGCATGATGGCACGTAGCGATATGCCTACCGGGTTGCCGAGCTCCGCGATCGCGGCGGAGATGACGGCGACGAGGTTCACCGGCCGCAGCTGCAGGCCCAGGTGGCCCGACTCCAGCGCGGCGAGGTCGAGCAGGTCGTCGATGATCGTGTGCACGGATCGGACGTTGCGACTGACGATTTCGACCAGGTCACGCGCGTCGTCGGGCAGCTGCTCGTCCTCCAGCAGCAGGTCGCTGCAGGTGGTGATCGAGGTCAGGGGCGTGCGCAGCTCATGTCCGACCAGGGCGATGAAGTCGTCCTTCGCGCGAACCAGCTGCATCGCCAGCTCCAGGCTGTGGCGACGGGCGAGGAAGTAGCCGACCTGTTCCGCGAGGTACTCGAGCAGGTCGGTGAGCAATGGCCTGTCGTACTCGACCGTGTCGGCGAAGCAGGTCAGCACACCGACGACGACATCTCCATCGCGGATCGGCACCGCCACAACCGTGCACGGATGCGATCCGGCATCGGCCGGGCTGAACTCCTGGGCTCCGGGCTCGCGAGCATATCGGGACTCGGCATAGTGCGGCACCCACAGGAGCGTGCCGTTCTGCCAGCACTCACTCGTCACGCTCGTGCCGCGGCCCATCCGCGCCGGAATCGGTGCGGCGAGCACGATGCCCGGGGCGATGCGGTGCGCGACGAGGTTGAGCAGCTGCTCGGCGGGGTTGGCCAGCCAGAGCGCAACGCACGGCCAGCCCAGGGCCTCGCCCAGCGCGTTGACCAGCTCCGGACCAGCCTCTTCGACGGTGCCGGCGTGGTTGAGCATGGTGGCGACCCGCAGATTGCACTCGCGGAACCGGTCGGCGCGCCACCGTTCGGTGACGTTGAGGAGCGTCGTGACGGCGCCGAGCAGGTTGCCGTCGTCGGTACGGATCGCCTTGCCGTAGGCGACCACGTGCTGGTCGAGGACCCCGCGATCGTGCATGATCGACTCGGCTCGGTGCACGAATTCGTCGTGGAGCGCGCGTACGTGCACCAGTTCGTGTCGCTGGAACGGAGTGCCGTCGGGGTGGCGAAGCCGGCCAAGCACCGTTTGGATGGCTTCCTCGGGGGAGAGGCCGGCGGGAAGTTTGTTCAGCTCGCGCGCCATGCGGTTGACCAATAGCGGCTGGCCGGCGCTGTCGGCCACCACCACGCCGACCTGCAGGCTGTCCAGGAGCGCGGCGAAGACCTGGCGTTGCCGCTGCAGGCTGGCCCGAATGCTCGGCGGCCAGACCTGGTCGGCCGGGACAGAGGGGGGCGGCCGGTTGGCGAGCATGGCGAGCGTGGCGCCCATGGCCTCCCCGTCCGGCTCGAATCGGAGCAGCTCGGCGAACTCGGTGAGCACGGCGAGGTCGCTCGGGTGCCACGCGCGCGTCACGGTGTCGGCGACCGCGACCGCACCCAGCGGCCGGCCGGCCTCATCGCGGAGCGGGGCGCCGGCGAAGGAGCGGATCCCACCGTCGACCAGGAGTGGGTTGTTCTGGAGCAGATCGTCGGCCGTGGCCTCGTCCGCGAACAGGTCCTCGATCGCGAGCACCTCGTTGACGCAGACGACGTAGGCGCAGAGCGCGTGCCGGCGTGCACCGCGCCGGCCCGGCACGAACCACTCGGGAACCCCGTACCGCCCGATGAGCTCTTCCTCAGCGGCGCCGAGCAGCGAGATCATCCCGATCGGGGCGTTCGCGAGACGGGCGGACATCCGGGCTACGGCATCGAATCCGGCGGGCTTGCCGGCGAAGGCGCCGCGGGCTTGGGCGACGGCATGCAGCCGGGCCGGGGCATCGAGCACTGCCATGTCGATCCTGGGCATGCCTGCCACCGCTGCACCCCCGTTCCGCGTGCCGCGTCTTATCACCTGAATTATATGAGCCTGTCCGGATCCTCGACGGCGCATTGACTCGCCTGTGAACCCGTCTTTCCGGTGTTACGGGTGGGCCGTCGGCAGGCGCTTGACGAGACGCCGCGCCATGATCAGCGGAACGACGCCGAGCACTCCGAAGGACATGTCGATCACGGTCCACCCCCACGGGAGGTGCCGAGCCGGCCCGGCGATCAGGGCCAGCGGGATGATCGCAACGCAGCAGATCATTCCCCACTCGATCACCCAGAGGTTGCGTACCGGGTCACGCCACGGCCCCCAGAAGGCCATCGCGATGACCAGGTGGGCGAAGGCCAGCCAATCCGTGCCGTACGCGACGAAGGGGTAGTTCGCGTCGGTGGCGACCAGGCCGTCCCGGACCCGGTCGACCCAGACGATCACCGCCTCCGGTGCCGGCACTCCGTGTATCAGTTCGGAGAGCAATCGCATCTCGGTGACCAGTGGGAACGCGGTCACCCCGCTGAGCACCAGTCCGATGGTGAAGAGCAGCAGCCAGGCGCGGATCGCTTTCATGATCGGCAACGTAGGGCACCCGGATGTGCCGAGGCCCTCTCGCACACAGGACCTGCACAAGCCCTGCGCTATTTCCGCCAGATCGACACGTGGTCCGTGCTCTCCGCGGTGAACGGCGAGCCCTTCCAGTCGGCGGTGCGCTGTCGCAGGATCAGTCCGGCCAGGCGGCCCATCAGGTCACACTCGGACGGCCAGAGGAAGCGGAAGTTGCTGTAGTTGTAGCGGACCCTCCCGTCCGGCGAGCGCGAGTAGTGATGCGAGGTGCCCTGCTGGGTGACCACGTCGAGGGTGTCGAAGCCGGTGTGCCGCTCGCTCACCGCGAACGGGACGGCGGTCTGTCCCGGCGGGAGCCGGCGGAGGTCCGGCACCCAGAGCTCGACGACGAAGTGACCGCCGGGGGCGAGGTGGCGGGCCGCGTTCCGGGAGCCTTCCCGATCCCGCCGGTCCGCGCGAGGTGATTACCGCGTACTTCCGGGACAGGCGTTGTCGCGCTGTCGCCCGAGAACCCGGCGGGTGTTGGTGACCGCCATCGTCCGTACCTCGTCGTCGCTGAAGCCCGCGCCGAGCAGCCGATCCGCGAGCAGCGCCAGGCCGTCCTCGACCGGCGGATTGAACGGTTGCCCGAGGTCGCTGGAGAGCAGCGAATGCTCCGGCCCCACCTCGCGGATGTGTTCGAAGAGCAGTTCCCAGGAGACCTTTCCGGTGTACGCCGTGGTGAAGCACCGTTCCAGCAGCGCGCCCCGTCCGGCGAGATGACGCTGGGTGTCGACGTCCAGCTGCTGCGACGTGAACTCGGGGTGGGTCACGATGATCCGCCGCACCCCGGCGCCGGCGGCCGCGTCCACCGCCGCGACGATCTCCGGCCCGCTCAGGTGCCCGGTCGCCAGCACCATGTCGTGCTTGGCGATCACCGCGAACACCTCGTGCAGCGCCGGCACGACCTTCCCGGCCTCGTCGACCACCTCGATCGGCGGCGCGACGATGCCCTGCTCGGCGAGCTCGTCCTGGAGCGCGGCCCACATCGGCCGGGTCGCGCCCGGTGGCATCGAGGAGAGGCCGGCCCGCTCGTTCGCACAGTCCACGGTCGGCAGCCAGACGACCCGCGCGCCCTGCCGTCCGGCGATCTCCACGGCCACCGGATTGAGGCCGCCGACCGAGCCGTTCAGGGTGAGCGCGCCGAACGCCTCGACGCCGGGCACCACGCCGCGGACGACTTCGGCGCGCTCGGCGGTCGGGACATAGTGCGACTTGAGCACGAAGCCGGCCAGCCCCACCTCGGCGAATCGCCGGGCCAGGGTCACGTCGTCGATCCGGCGTTCCATCACGTCCGGCGCGACGTGCACGTGGGTGTCGTATCCGCCGATCACCAGTTCGCGGGCGTGGTCGGTGGGGGTTGGATGATCAACGCTCATGCGCCATCTCCCGTGGTGGCGGGGCTTTGGTCCGACCCTGGCATTGGTTGACAGCATTGGCAACAAATCGAAGAGCATTCACGGGCATCTGTTTGTCGTGGTTCCGGTGGACTTCGAGCCGGCTTCATGTCGGAAGCTTGCCGGATGGACGTGACCGCATACCTGGACCGGATCGGCCAGCCCCGCCCGGCCGTCGCCGACGACGCCGCGCTGCGCGAGCTGACCTGGCGGCATCAGGCCGCCGTGCCGTTCGAGAACCTCAGCATCCACCTCGGCGAGACGATCTCGATCGACCCCGGTGCTCTCTTCGACAAGATCGTGCGGCGTCGCCGGGGCGGGTTCTGCTACGAACTCAACGGGCTGTTCGCGCTGCTGCTCGAGGGCCTCGGCTACACCGTGGACAGGGTCGCCTGCCGGGTGCATCGCGGAGGGGCGCGCTTCGGGCCGATCCTCGATCACCTGGCGCTGATCGTGGACGGGCGGTGGCTGGTCGACGTCGGATTCGGGCGGCACTCGTCGTACCCGCTACGCCTTGACGACCGTGCTGAGCAGACGGATCCGGGCGGCAGCTTCCGGCTGGCCGAGGCGGCTGGAGGCGACCTCGACGTCCTGCGTGACGGCGAGCCGCAGTACCGGATCGAACGCCGGGCCCGCCCGCTCACCGACTTCGAGCCGGCCTGCTGGTGGCAGCAGACCTGGCCGGAGTCACGCTTCCGCAAGAGCCTGGTCTGCAGCCGGTTGGACGGCGACGACCGGATCACGCTTAGTGGGCGGACGCTGATCCGCCGCGTGGCCGGCGAGCGCACCGAGACGTTGCTCGAATCGGATGCGGAGCTGCTCCGCGCCTACCGCGACCACTTCGGGATCGATCTCGACCGGATCCCGATCACCTGAGGGCGGCGAATACCGGTTGCGCACGCTCGGCATGATCATCGGATGGTGTTGGTGCCGATCGTGTTTCTCTGGCTCGTGATGTCCCGGGAGTCCCGGACGCGGTGGACCATCGCCGCGGGCCTTGCCGGTCAAGCGGCCATCGCAGCCCTGCTTCTTCACGTCTTTCCGCGCGGTGCCGCCGAGATCGCCCTGGCCGCCCTGGTTCTGGGCCTGGCCACGGTTTTTACCGGCCGTCTGATCGAACGGGGCAGGCTCGGTCCGCCGAAGCAGACCAGGGTCGCGGTAGCGACGTTTCTTGTTGCCGGTTGGTCGTTGATGCTGCTGCTCGGCGGAGTGCTTCTCTTCAAGCCGGCGCCGTTCTTCCCGGCGACCGACAAAGTGCTGCCGTTGCCGGAGGGCCTGCATGCCACCGTCCATCCCACCGGCGACGGGGCCTGCGGCTCAGGATGGTGCATGCAATTGATTTCGGTCACCGGCCGTCCCGGGCAAGCTGATGATGATCTATATGCCGAGGTGCGACGACACGTCAAGGAGCGCGGATGGGGCACGGGATGCCGCCCCGCCGGTTGGCTGTTGGACCGGACCACCGAATGCGTCGAGCTGGCGGTGCGGGACCATCAGGTGATCATCGACCTCTCGGGCGGCCGAGACGACATGCGGGATCTCGTGACCATCGGCTAACGGGCACGCTCTTCCTCGACCGGCGTAGCGTCAACACAGGTCGAGAAACATGTCGATGTTCTCCTCGCCGGCGTCGGTGAACGCACCCGCCTCGAGGAAACCGCAGCGACGGTAGAAACGGCGGGCGCGGTGATTGTCCGCGTGCACCCCGCCGAACAGGACGACGCGGTCGCGGTCGAGGAGTCGAACCGCGGCCCAGGTCGGCGGCAGCAGCGCGGCGGCGAGGCCGGAGCCGTGCCAGGCGTCGGCGACACATGGTCCGAAACGGACAGCTCGTACGGGATCCAGGTCGATGCCGTAGCTCGCGTACCGGGCGAGTTCGAAGTCGGCCGGGAACGAGAAGCTCAGGTCGACCACGGCGTCGAGGTGGCCGGCCCGGTCCGGCCGATGGGCGACCAGCCGCAGCTTGTCGTAACGACCGATGGCCTCGATCCATCCCGCGGCCTCGACGGCGGGGTCGGTGTCGCCGTGCCAGAACCGGCGACTGGTGTCGGACAGTTCGGCGAGGAACGACGTCAGCGCGGCCGCGTCCCCGCTGCGCAGGGCGCGGAAGATGAATGGTGCGCCGGCCACCGACAACCGCCGAGCCAGTGGGCTCGGATCGATGGCGAGAGCGGCGAGAACCGGCAGCACGCCACGACCCTCCCGCACGCCTTCGCCGGCAGCAACCCCGATTTCGGGCTGCTCTCGGCCGACCGGTTCGCTCGGGGCGAGGATCGGCCATTCCATGTGCGGCGCCTGGGCAGGGAGCCATGACCAACGAGGTGACCGTCCCCTGCTGCCCCGTCCGCGCTGAGCGGATGCGGGGTTGCCGTCCGGCCGGGAACTAATCATGATCTTCGACCGTGACCCCGTTGATTCTCTCGGTCGTCCTGATCCTGATGCTCCTGGCGGATGCGATCCTGGGCGCCGTCCGCGCCAGGAGCGTGCTGGCAGCCTTGGCGGCCGCGCCCGCGAACCGGGTTCGGTTCTACCGGCGCGCCCTCGCCGTCGGCTGGGTCCGGGCTGCCATGGCGACGCTGGTGGCGTTGATCGCCGGTCTCTCGCTCACCGAGATCGGGATGTCCGGGCCGGGTGGTGGCCCCACCGGTGGGGCGCCCAACGGTTGGCTCCTCGCCTGGTCGGCCGCCATCCTCATCGGTGTGTCCACGGGAGTCGGCGCTGTCCGGATCCGCCGCGCCATGCGTGCCGGGCGGGTCTTTCCCAAACGGGCCAGGATCGCGCCGCTGATCCCGCGGACGACCGGCGAACGCCGGTACGCCGCGGCGCTGTCGGTCACCGCCGGCATCACCGAGGAGATCGTCTTCCGCGGCGCGCTGATCGCGCTCGGCATCGAGGTTTTCCACCTGCCCGTGCCGGTGATCGCCGCGCTGAGCCTGGTGCTTTTCGCCGCCTTCCATGCCTACCAGGGACGCGCCGGGGTGTTGAACGCCGGTGTCCTCGGCCTCTGGTTCACCGGTCTGACCCTGCTGGCCGGAAGCATCCTTCCCGCGATCGTCCTGCACATCGTGTTCGACCTGTGGGCCTTTCTCGTCGTACCGGCCGAACCCACTCCGCGCCCCGCCGAAGTGGTACCCGCCGACACCGGCGAGCGAGTCGCGCCACTGGTCGACACTCCACCGCCGAGCGAGGAGGGGCGTACGGACGCGCCTTCGACCATTCCCGCGATCAGGTCACCCATTCCCGCCGGGTAGCCCTTGCCGACGCCGGGCGGCAGATCATTGCCCGGTCGGCTCCTCGGGGTAGCCGCATCGCCGCGGTGTGCAGGCGTCCTCGTGGTCCCGGAACCAGAGGTAGGAATCGCGCTCCAACATTCGAGCCGACAACACGAGGCGGCGTTGCCGCATCCTGGGGACGTTCGACGGCAGCGCGGTGAACATCTCCGGGAGCACCGCCAGCGAGCCGGTGATCCGCTCCCCGTCGACCATCTGCAGGAGCACCCGGCACTCCCACCATGGCCGGTCTTCGCCCGGCCAGTAATAGTCCGCAGGGTCGGGGAACAGGTAGTGCGTGGCCTCGGGACTGAGATGAGCGCGGAACGCGGGGCTGCCCGATCCCAGCCCGAGCCGACGGCGGCCGGCCTCCTCGTACAGGGAATGCATCTGATCGCGTCCCAGTGCCTTCAGGACCCGGGCTGGCCGGGGTAAGGGCTGCCGCCCAGGCGGCGTTCGAACCGGCCAGCCGGCCAGCACCTGGAGCCGTCGCCGCAGGTTCCAGTCGGCGAAGTCCTTGCGCGGGGTCGGCAACGGGGGCGGTGGCGTCCACCGGTGACCCGCGGCGGCGATGTGGCGCAGCATCCACCGTCTTCCCGGCTCTCCGGTCGTATTCCAGGTCCAGCTCATCGGCCGGGCTCGCATCGCTCGTTCGCGACGGCTGATCTTTCCGGGGTGGGAAGGTCGCCGGCGGCCTTGGGGCTGGGCGATCAACGGCAGGTTGTGCGCTAGATCGGACAGGAACGAGATCGACTCGAGGATCTCCTTGGTCGACGTCTCAGGCTGGCGGCCAGGCTTCCTGGCGGCGGCTCGGATCTCGATCAACGCGTGATAGGCGAGGAGGCCGGCAACCGTGCGGTCGTCGACCTCGTCGACCCCGGATCCGAGGAGTCTGACCGGGCTCCGTCGATCGGTCGGTCCAGGTGTCATGCGGGAGGAATCTTGGTCCGGCGGCATGGTGACATCATCGCCGGCGGTGCTGCGACAGCGCAGGCCCGCCGCGGGCCCGGGGTGCCCAGCGGCGGCGACCATACCGTTGTGACGAGTGCGTCGGTGCTACGGTGCCTGCCGTCAGGACGATCGATATCGAGGTGGAAGTTCCATGGTGTTCCAGTACTGGCACCTCTTGGTTGCCGTCGTCCTTACCGCCCTGGTCGTGTGGGGTTTGCTGGTATCGCGGCGCAGGACGTTGATCGGCCTGGCCGCCGCCCTGGTGGCGCTCGGTGGCTTCGCGCTCTACACCCTGGTTCTCGACGAGCCGTTCCTCGAACACGACCTGAACAGCCGGCTGGAAGATCTGGCGTTCATCGGAGTTCCGGCCGTCCTCGGCATCGGCATCCTGCTCGCGGTCAAGCGCGCCGGTAGCCGCTGAGATCGAGCGCCTCGATCGGCGGCGCCTTCCTCGCGTAGCTCAGCGCGGACGGTCCCCACTGTCGCGATGGGGCGGTCCGTGACTTTGGTGTTGATCCACCTGGGGTCGGGTTGAAGATCAATTGATCTCGCGATGAACCTGCCGGAACAGGCTGACGGACGGTGCGGCCTTCGCCGACGACGGAAGCGACCCGGCCTCGGCGCGGCGGCCGTCCCCGACGCGCCGCCGCAGCACGCCGGTTGAACAGAGCCGCATGTCGATGGCGGTGCAGCCATCGAGATGCTAAGGGGGCGGCGCCCGGGGCCGATGGAAGGCGGTAGGTACGGGCGGGAGTGGGCTGATGGACGGTAGCGTGCTGGGTGCAGAAGAGTTGTCGGCAGCCCTGCTGGCGATGGAGGAGCAGTTCGTCTCCGACGCCACGGCCGCCCTCGCTGCCGCGGTCGACCTGGAACGACAGGCCACGCTGTCGGGCGACGAGGGTCTTGTCATGCGCGCCCGCCTCTGCCGGGCGCGCATGAACGTGCGGACCGGAGAGATCACGGCCGCCGCCCGGGAAATCTACGCCATCCAGCAATGGGCCGCCGAGCACGGCGACCGCCTGCTGGAATCTCGCACCCACGCGGCGGCCGCGTCCGTACATCAATACTCCGGTGACGCGGCCAAGCGTCTGGAGCACTCGCTGAGCGCGGTCGAATTGCTGGACGAGACCGCCACCCACTTCATGCAGATCTGGCATCGCGCCAGGCTGGCCGACGCGCTGGCCGAGACAGGCGAGATGGACTCGGCGCGGCTGCGTTACCGGCAGGCCGAGGATCTGGCCAAGCGGAGGCAGCAATGGGAACTGCTGCGGATCCTGCTCAACAACTGGGCCTACTACGAGTTCGAGAGCGGCGACGTAGCCCAGGCCCGCGAGGTCATCGATCGGATGATCGGGCACGCTGAAACACACGGCCTCGAGCTTGATCCCCCGACCCTGCACACGGTGGGGGAGGTCCAAGTCGCCGGCGGCGAGTTCGCCGCGGCCGAGCAGACGATGCTGACCTGTATCGCCCGGTACGCGGCCGGATTCGTCGAGCACGTCGCCGACCTGGCCAGCTATCGGCTCACCTTGGCCCGTGCCCAGCGGGGTCTCGGCGACGTCGTCGGGGCCCAGGAGAGCTTGGACGCCTGCCGTGAGCTGTGCATCGAACTCGAACTACCCGCCATTCTGGTCCAGGTGCACGAGGAACAGGCCAACCTGTACGCGGCCCGCGGCGACCACGCCTCGGCGTTCACCGAACTGAAGACGTTCATCGCGGCTCGCGAAAGCCTGCGCTCGCAGGAACGCGAGGCGCAGGCGCAGGCCCGCCAGGCGATGCTCGAGACCACGGAAGCCCGCGAACAGGCCGAACGGTTCCGCGAACAGGCCCGCCGCGACCCGCTCACCGGGCTACGGAACCGCCGCTTCGTCGACGAGGAACTGCCCGTCTTGATCGCAAGAGACCCTCGCCTCAGCGTGGCGGTCGCCGACATCGACCACTTCAAGCGAATCAACGACATGCTGTCGCACGACACCGGCGACCAGGTCCTCGTGAGAATCGCGAAACTACTGGAAACGGGTCTGGCGGCAGCCGTACCGCACGGATTCGTCGCCCGCCTCGGCGGTGAAGAGTTCCTCCTGGTGCTACCCGCCACCCCGGTTCCTGTCGCGACCGGCGCACTCGACCGCCTGCGGCAGGACATCAGCGCCCACCACTGGCACGACATCATCGGCGACCTGCCCGTCACCATCAGCGTCGGCGTAGCCGGAATCAGCGAAACCTCGCCCCCCAGCCAGTCCGCCGTGCTGGCCACCGCCGACCGCAACCTCTACGCCGCCAAACGCGAAGGACGCAACCGTGTCATCGCAGGGACGCCACGCGAACGCCTTCCCCGCGTTTATCGCGACCGCGATGTCTCCGAATAGCCGATGGCTCGGCTGATGAAACCGGATGGAGCGAAGGCTCGAACGCCGGCCTGAGCACGCCACCGGGCGGCGCGGTTCCGCATATGCCATCTTGCCCTGCGCCGGGCAGCAGGTGGCTGGAAGCGAAGGACCGAAGCAACCGGCTCAGCGAGCCGTCCACTGATTGATAAGTGTCAATTCTGCTGTCAGGATGGCGGGATGTTGACGGCGCGGGGTCTGGGCTCGGTCATGTCCACTGTGTTGTTGATGGTGGCCGGTGGGCTCGCCGTGACGCCGGCCGGCGCCGCGCCACCCGGGGAGGTCGATCCGGAGACGCCGTGGCGGGCCCGGCACTGGCCGCAAACCCAGCCGTGGCAGGTGAACGAGGCGGCCGCGCTGGCCCGGCCGGGCGGCGGGCCGCAGCCGATCGATCCGCAACGGTACGAATTGCCGGACACGATGACCTGGTCGGACTACACCAAGGTACCCGGGACGAACTGGGCGGACCCGGCGGTGCGCGGGACGGAGCGGAACTTCAACGGCGCGCTCGTGCTGGTCGACTTTCCGAACCAGCCGTTCGTGGTCACCCAGCCGGCGAACTCCACCATCTACGGCAACCCGTCCGGCGTACAGAATCTGGCTCGTGATGATGTTCCGGCGTTCTATCGGGACTTTCTCAACAAGCCTGGGGCGCTCAACCGCGGTCACACCATTCACGAGTACTGGATGGAGGATTCGAACGGCCGGTTCGGCATCGAGTTGAGCGCGTTCGGTGTCTACCAGATGCCCGCCGAGAGTCACGAGTACGGGATCGAGAACTCGATGCAGCGCGGGATGGGCTGCCCCGCCGGCGACCGGTGCGGGCGCGACCTTCGTACCGACGCGCAAGCCTCCTGGATCGCAGCGGTCGGTGCCGAAGAGGCGGCCTCCTACGATTTCGTCTTCTTCCTCTCCGCGGGGCAGGACGAATCGTCGACCTGGCAGGAGTTCGGGCAGATGAAGTTCGCCTCCAAGGACGACGTCTCCGACGAGTTCGGGCCGCCGGACGTGGCACTGCCGAATTGGAACGCGACCCGCTACGTCGATTGGACCTCCTGGCAAGCCTCGTCGAACATCTGGCCGAACGCCGCCCGGGGCAGTTCGCTGCAGGCGGAGAGTTCGGGCATGTCGACGTACGCGCACGAGTTCAGCCACATTCTCGGCGTCGGCGACAACTACAACAATCCGTATGGCATCCCGGCCCGCCGCGACTACAGCGGGCCGTGGGAGATGCTGAGCCGGGGCACGTTCAACGGGCCCGGTGGCCCGCACAGCCGGTGGCTCATTCCGGGCACCGGGGGATCGTCCATGGGCGCGCAACACATGCTGCGCAACAAGCTGAAGCTCGGCATCGTCGACGACGCCGCGGTGCTGAAGCTGTCCCGTGACGCGCTGGCCGGCTCCGGAGTCGTGGTGACCCGGGTGACGGCGCGCGAGGTGGATCCCGGCGGGCGGCGGCTGGCCGGGATCAACGTGACCCTGGACGGCGGCGACCGCACGGCCGCCTGCGATCCCGCGACGGATCCGTACTGCGACGGTGGCGGGTACGACAACTACACCCTCGAGGTGGTCGACCGGATGGGCTTCGACTCGTTCACACCCGACTCCGGGGTGCTGCTGGCCAAGACCAAGAACGCGGACAACGCGCCGTTCATCTGGACCGTCGACGCCAATCCACAGGATATCGACAAGGTCGACTTCGTGCTGCCGGACGGCACCCCGCAGAAGATGACCATCGGCGACTACCGGCAACTGTCCGACGCGCTGTTCCACGCCGGGACCGGGTCGGGCAGCGAGTTCGAGTACGTGGACACGGCCAACCGGCTGCACTTCTACGTGCTCGACCGGCAGCGGGACCGGGACGGGGTGTTGTCCTACCAGGTGGCGGTGCGCTCCCTCGACGGGGCCGGGCCGTCCGCCCGCGGGGTCAAGGCGCACCCGGCGTCCGCCCGCCTCGACCGGTCCGGCTGGGCGCGATGCACGATCCCGGTGCGCAACACGGGCCGTGGGGACGATGTCCTGCGCGTCTCGGCGCCGGGTGCGACCTTGCCGCGTACGGTCGTCGCCGTGCCCGGCGGCCGGACCTCCTCGGTGGAGGTCTATGTCGACCGCGCCTCGAAGGTGGCGATCACGATCGGGTCGGAGAGCGATCCGGCCGCCAGAACCACCACCTCCTGCACGGTACGGCGATGATCAGCCTCGGATCAGGGCGCGGCCCGCAGCGGCGGCGATCGTGGTGACTGTCTCGACTACCGTCCTTCCGTGACAGTCAAGTGGATCACGTGCTGGGCGACGGACCGCGCGGCCTTCGACCTCGGTCAGCAAGCGTGGGCCGGCCTTCGTGGCGTTCCTGGATTCCTCGGCCAGTGCGGTGGCTGGAGCAGGAGGACAGCCGGTGTCGCGCAGATCTTCGGGTTCTGGAGCAGCCGCTCCAGCCATGAGGAGTTCCTGAACGGCACGCACGACCGCCTCGCCGCCGCTCAGGCCGGAACCTTCGAGGAGGTTCGGGTACGCGTCCTGGATCAGAGACTTGTCATCGGTTCCGGCCTACTTGCCGGCCTGCCCGCGGTTTCGCTGCTGCGGCTCGCGCACTGCCACGTGCGGCAGGGTCGCGCGGCCCATTTCATCCAGACCCAGGCAGAGCTCTGGAACCCTGGGATGGCGGGAGCACCCGGCATGTGCGGCGGTGTCTTCGCGCAGAACGGCGAGTCGGAGTGCCTGGTCCTGTCAGGCTGGCGAACGGCTGACGATCACCAGCTCTACCTGGACGAACGCTTCGGTCAGCGGTACGAGAAGGCGGGGCTCGCAGCCGATCTCGACGATGTCACCGGTGACCTGGTCGACCTCGATCCGACCTGGACCGTCATCGGTTGAGTACCGGGGATCCCTAGCTTTTCTCTTCATCGCTGGGCGGCTCGATCGCTTTTGTCTTCGGCAGTTCGCCGGTCAAGGCCGTTCGTGCTGTTTCGCCGTTCTGCCGGAGTTCTTCGCGTTTCGTCTCGCCTCTCTGCCGAAGAGCCTCACGCGCGACAGATGCCGCAGCTGCCATGGCGGGGCCCGAGAGCAGGGGTGCCCAGTAGTCCGTCAGGTCCGGGATCGGCACCACGCCCAGGACGAGGACGCGACGAACTCTGCTCGCGACAGCCGCCTCCAGCCACCCGAAAGGGCCCGACGGCGCCACCGCGGTGGCGCCGTCGATGATCAGGATCGGTCAGGACCAGGTGAAGTTGACCTGGCGTTCGAAGACGCGATAACCGGCCCGGGCGAAGGCGGCGGCCATCGGCGCGTTGCCGACGTCGGTCGAGGCCCGGATCCGGGGCACGTCCTGAGCGGCGAGGACCGCTGTGCCGGCGGCCAGGATCCCGTCGATGTGGCCGTGGCCGCGGTGGGCCGGGAGCACCCCGATGTACGCGATGATCGGGTTGTAGCCGTTGTGCGCCGGGATGACGAAGCCGACCGGCTCGCCGCCGGGCAGTGTCGCGATCCGCCACCAGTCGTGCGGGCTGCGGTAGCTCTCCAACTCCTCGCGGTACTGGTACTCGGCGGCCGCGCGCGGGGTCATCCGGGTCAGTTCGTCCCGGCTGTACGCGTCGAGCGTCCCGTCGAGCACTAGAGCCATGAGACCGATCAGCTCGTCGGCGTCGTGGGGCGGGCGGAACTCCAGCCGTGCGGGCACCTCGCCCACCGGCGTACCGGGAAGCCATTCGAGCCGCAACCGTTCCACGAACAGCTTGGCTCCGGCCTGTTCGACGAGGGCGAAGCGCGCCTCGGCGTCCCGGCGGACGTCCTCGCGTTCCCGCCAGTCCGGCGGCAGGAAGCGGATGTAGTCCGGCGGCGACGATCCTTCCGGTACGACCGCCGCCAGGGCCGTCTCCAGCAACAGGCGACCGTCCGCGGGCGAGGTCGTGTCGAAGATGTCCAGGAGCAGCGGGTCCGCGTCGCCGGGTCGCGACCACCAGCCGGCGCGGGCCACCACGCGTTCGTCGCGCAGCGCGATCCACAGCCACTCCGGGCGGCGGCGCAGTTGCTCGAGGTCGGCGGCGACCTCGTCGTTGAGCGGGTTGGAAAGGGTGTTGAACAGGTCTGCCTCAGCCGGTCCGCTGATCGGGCGGACGGTGAGGCCGGGGTGGTGCTGGGTCAAAGCGTTCCCTTTTCAGGAGGCGCCGTGTCCTGGAGGACACGGGCGGCTGTGCATGGCGTACATCTGCTCGTCCTCCCTTCTCGTCGGGTCGCACCGTTCTATCGGCCGTCCCGATCGGCCGCAACCGATTTAACGCCGGCCGGTTGTGATTTCGGGTTCGATCGATGGATCCGCCGGTTGCCCCGTCGCTCTATGTTGACCGGGTGGTCACGGTCGCAACGATCGGTCTCTGTCTCAGTGCGCTGCTCGTCGGCGGCGCCGCCATCTTCGTCCTGCTGCATCTCGGCAACCACCGCGAGCTGCGCACCCTGCGCCGGGTCCGGCCGGTGCCGATCGCCTCGTGGGGCCGGGGCCGGGTGGCCGTCGAGGCCCGCACCGAGTTCGGACCCGCCGGCCGGCAGACCGGTCCGGTCAGCGGTGCCGACTGCGCCTGGTACCACGTCCGTCTGCTGCGTGAGCCCAGCCGGCGCTCGTCCGATGACAGCCACGACGTCCTGCTCGACATCACCGCACCGGGCCGTCCGGCGATCACGGACTCCAGCGGCCGGGTGCCGGTCGATCCGGGGCGGCTGGAACAGCCGCTGCACAGCGATCCGGCCGCCACCGAGTCGACCCGGATCGTCTATCGCCGGTCGGATCCGGTGCCGCTGCCCGCCGTGGTTCCGCCGGACATCGTCGAGGGACTGCGCAGAAGCGAGACTCTGGAACTGACCGAGGTGCGCCTGCCGCGCGGGGTCGAGGTGTTCGCGCTGGGCCGGGCCACCGCCGACGGGCTGGTCCCGAGCTACTTCACCACGCGTACCCGGGCCGAGGCGATCGCCGCGCGGATCGACGACCTCGGGCTGGGCCGCCGCCTGATCGTGGGGTTCGGCCTGTTCGGAGTGCTTCTGGCCGGCGGATCGCTGCTCCTTCTGCGCATTCTGTCGTAGTGGAACATGTGCCGGTGGTGATCGTCGGGGCCGGTCCGACCGGCCTCACGGCCGCGATCATGCTGGCCCGGCGCGGCGTCGAGTGCCTGGTCCTGGAGCGGTTCGTGGAGCCGTACCCGCTGCCGCGCGCGGTCCACTTCGACGACGAGGTGTTCCGGATCCTCGCCGGTCTCGGGCTGGCCGGCGGGCTGCGGGAGATCTCCCGGCCCGCGCCGGGGATGCGGCTGGTCGACCGGCGGCTGCGGGTGCTCGCCGAGTTCACCCGTGATCCGCTGGGGCCGCACGGATTCCCGCAGGCCAACATGTTCGACCAACCCGATCTGGAACGCCTGCTTCGCGACAGGCTGGGAAGACTGCCGCGGGCCACGATCCGCGGCGGGATTGAGGTGTACGACGTCGCGCAGCCGCCGTCGGGACCGGTGAGTGTCCGCTATCGATCAGTGGTGTCGGGTGCCGAGGGGGAGGTGCGGGCGGACGCGGTGCTCGGCTGCGACGGGGCGAACAGCGTGGTCCGGGCCGCGCTGGGCGCCGGGTGGGAGGAGCTGGGGTCCGAGCAGCGGTGGCTGGTCGTGGACGCGGTCTCACCGGAGCCACTGGCGGCCTATGACGGCGTGCAGCAGGTCTGCGACCACACCCGGGCGGCGACGTTCATGATGGTCACGCCGGGGCGGTACCGGTGGGAGTTCCGCCTGCACGGCGGTGACCCGCTCGATGTCCGGGCGCGGATCCGGCCGTGGCTCGGCGGGACCGATCCCGGTGCGCTGACGATCCTGCGGCAGGCACCGTACACGTTCCGTGGAGCCGTCGCCGACCGGTGGCGCGACCGCAGGGTGTTCCTGCTCGGCGACGCGGCACATCTGACCCCGCCCTTCATCGGGCAGGGGATGTGCGCGGGGATCCGGGACGCGGCCAATCTGACGTGGAAACTCGCGATGGTGCTGGACGGGCGGGCGGAGGATCGGCTGCTGACGACGTACGAGACGGAGCGGAGGCCGTACGCGAAAGCCATGATCCGGATGGCGATGCTGATCGGCTGGGTGATGACCGGCGGCAGCCGGCGCACCGCGCCGCTGCGCCGATCGCTGCTACGGACCGTCACCAGACTGCCGGGAGTGGAGCGCCGGGCGACGACCGTCGCCTGGCCGGCCCTGCGCCGCGGCCCGCTGGTCGGTCCCGGCGGCGGCCGGCTCTGCCCGCCCGCGCTGGACCCGCGGCTCGGCGACGGGTTCGCACTGGTCGGCTCCGGTACGCCCGAGGCCCTCCTGATCCGCCCGGACCGGATCGTGGCAGCGGCCGGCCGGCATGCCGTCCCGGAGCGGCTGACCGCCGCCGGAATCCGATTTTCAGGCCTCTGACCACTGTCTACGCCGTTTTCGCCGGCCGCGTCGGCGGACCCGGGCAAGTTTTTGTCATACCGCTCCGATACAAATACCTCCACTTGATCCTGAGGGAGGGACTGGTTGTGACAACGGATGGCGCCGACTTCGAACGGCGCGGCTCAGCACCCGTCATCGCGCCGGTGGGGCCGCGAAAACTGGCCAAGGTGCCGTTCGTGGAGCTGGCCGACGGGCGCCTTCAGGGGGTGGTGTCCAGCGGTTCCGACATCGAGCGGGTCTACGTCTCGTCGATCACGGCGGGTGATCACGGGCTGAGCTGCAACACCAACAACAACCGCCCGTGCGGTGGCCTCTCCGGCGGCTCCTGGGCCTGCAACCACCTGCGCGCGCTCGCCGACGCCGCCGTCGCGCAGTACGGTCTGGCCCGGGTCGCGCGTTACCTGAAGGCCGATCTCGCCGACGGGGGTGACGACCTCTGGTCCGGCCTGCACACCACCACCGCGCCCAACCGGGCGGCCGAGGTGTTCGCCAGCTTCCTGCGCCACCTCTCCTACCTGGAGGTCGCGCCGGCCACCGACCCGCTGCCCGAGCTGCAGTGGTTCCCGGCCGCCGGGGCGGTGCGCTGATGCTCGCCGACGCCCTCAACTCCACGCCGGACGGCTTCGCCGAGGCGCTCACCCTGGTCGACGGTCTGGACGACGCGCTCGTGCAGGGCCTGGCCCGGATCGACGAGGACCGGGCCACCGTCCTCGAGTCGTTCGCCGCGGCCTTCGGCGGGTCGCCGCTGGCCGACCGGATCGCCGACACGATCGGAAAGATCATCGCGGGGACCGTGACCGACGAACACCTGGTCGTCCTCGCCGGGGCCCGGGCCGCTCTGCTCGGCGCCGCCCACGACGCCCTGCGGGTGAGCCTCGACGCGGCGCTCGGCCGGTCCCGTGCGGCCTGGTCCGACTCACCCGTCGTGTCCGACAATGGTCATCTGCTCGCGGGTGGTCGCTCCTGGCTGCGGGAGCTGGCGATCGCCGGCTGGCGGGGCGTCGACCACGAGCTCGCCGGCGGCGCCGCGCAGGCGGTCCAGTCGCTGCTGGCCGCACCGGGCACACGCCGCCTCGCGGTGCTGCTCGACGGGTTCGCCGCCGAACTGAAGGCCACGGCGCCGGTCGCCACGCTGCCGCGGATCCCGGTGCGCCGCTGGGCCGACCTGTGGACCCGGGCCCTGCTGCTGTCCCAGGACGGCTACCCGCACTTCGAGGCCACGCCGATCGACGGGCGGCTGGTCCTTCTCGGTGTCGACCTGCACGAGCACCCGACGGTGTTCCAGGCGCAGGCGCACGGGCTGCTGGAGACGCCCGACGGGACCGTCCGGCTGGTCCGCACCAGCGTCGCCGCCGCCAAAGTGGACACGATCAGCGGGCCGTCGGCGTGGCGGATGCTCAGCGCGTTCCCGATCTTCCGGGGCGTCGTGGCCGAGCACCGCACGGTCGAGGTGTCCGGGATGGGGCTCACCCCCGCCGGCGACCTGATCTGGGACGAGTCGCGGGCCGCGGCCGGCGAGCCGGCCGATCCGTTCGCGGCGGCCCGGGTGCGGCTCGGTTCCGCCACGGCGCTGCCGGCCGCGCCGCTCGACCGGCACCCCGGCGCTCTCGCCGAGCCGGTGCTGCTGGAGGGCTACGGGCACGCCGAGAACGCGTTCGACCTCGGCGGCGGGGTGAGCGTGGCGCTCGACCTGGACCGGCTGCCCGCCGCCGGCCCGCTCACGCCCGCGCTGGTCGGAAGCTCGACGGCCTGCCTGGGGCTGCTCCGGTGGGACGGGCGATGGCTGCTGCAGCCGCTCGCCGTGCAGGCGGTGGTGCGGAAGAAGCCGGTCGCGGCGCACACCGGGGACTGGGCGCTGGGCCCGACCGAGGCCAAGGCCGCGAAGGCGGAGGCGGCCGCGGGCACGGCGGTCGACGTGCTGCGCGAGCGCGCGGGAAGGCTGCTGCGGAAATGAGCACCTCATCCTCGGAGACCCAGCGCCAGATCCTCTACTGGCGGCTGCTCGCGCGTCTCTTCGACCCGGAGGAGCAGGCCACCCTCGAGTCGGGGAGCATGGCCATCGTCGGCGACCTCGGCCTGCCCGCCGCGCTGCTCGACCCGGCCGTCTCGGTGGACACGCTGGTGCAGCGGTTCCCGCAGCTGGAAGCCGAGTTCGACGGCCTGATGAGCGACCCGGGCGATGACCGTGACGGCGAGGTGCGCCGCGCCGCGCTCGCCTCCAAGCTGCTGCTCAACGTGTTCGCGACCGGCTCCGGCAGCGTGACCGCCGAGCAGTTGCAGCGCTGGCAGAGCGACGCCGGCTGGTTCGAGCGCGCGATGGGTTGCCAGCCCGGCCAGCTGCGCGGCCGCGCAGCCGGCAACTCGCCCGGGCTCGGACAGACCCTGGCCGGGATCGAGGGCGACCTGATCAGCCGGATGCGGTTGCGCGAGGTGCTCGCCGACAACCGCCTCGCCAGCCAGCTCACCCCGAGCATGTCCCTGATCGAGCAGCTGCTGCGGGACAAGGACAACCTGGACGGTGTCGCCCTGGCCAACGCCAAGGCCCTGATCCGCAGGTTCGTCGACGAGGTGGCCGAGGTGCTGCGCACCCAGGTCGCCCAGGCCAGCACCGGCACCATCGACCGGTCCGTGCCCCCGAAACGGATCTTCCGCAACCTGGACCTGGACCGCACGATCTGGAAGAACCTGCCGAACTGGAGCCCGGAGGACGAGCGGCTCTACGTCGACCGGCTCTACTACAAGCAGACCGCGAAGCGGATCGAGCCGGCCCGGCTGATCGTGGTGGTCGACCAGTCCGGGTCGATGGTCGACGCGATGGTCAACTGCACCATCCTCGCCTCGATCTTCGCCGGCCTGCCCAAGGTCGACGTGCACCTGGTGGCGTACGACACCCGCGCGCTCGACCTGACCCCGTGGGTGCACGATCCGTTCGAGGTGCTGCTGCACACCCACCTCGGCGGCGGCACCGACGGCACGGTCGCGCTCGACCTGGCCCGCCCCAAGATCGCCGACCCGCGGAACACCGTGGTCGTCTGGATCTCCGACTTCTACGAGTGGCAGGAGCAGGCCGTCTGGGACGGCATGCAGGCCATCCACCGCGCCGGGGTCAAGTTCATCCCGGTCGGCTCGGTCAGCAGCGGCGGCCACCAGAGCGTCAACCCGTGGTTCCGGCAGCGCTTCAAGGACCAGGGCACCCCGGTCCTCTCCGGCCACATCAAGAAGCTCGTCACCGAGCTCAAGAACTTCCTCGTCTGATTTCTTTAGGAGACCCCCTGATGAGTGACATGCTGCGCGCCCCCGCCGAGGTCAAGTTCGCCGAGGAGCTGGACTGGCTGGAGTCGGTCGACGACAGCCCGAAGCCGTTCTCCTGGCGGCTGAGCCCGAAGATGGTGCGCCTGTTCATCCTCGGCTCCGAGCGCGCCGACGGCCTGGACCGGGAGATCTCGCAGAAGTGGTTCGGTGACCGCAGCTTCGTCGAGCGGGCCATCGTCACCCTCGCCTCCGACCGCGGCCTGCTGCTGATCGGCGACCCGGGCACCGGCAAGAGCTGGCTCGCCGAGCTGCTCTCCGCCGCGATCAGCCGCAACTCCACCCTGGTGGTGCAGGGCACCGCCGGCACCACCGAGGACCACATCAAGTACTCGTGGAACGTCTCGATGGTCATCGCCAAGGGCCAGTCCCGCGCCTCGATGATCCCGTCGCCGATCATGACCGCGATGGAGAACGGCGTGATCGGCCGCTTCGAGGAGCTGACCCGGTCCACCAGCGACGTGCAGGACGCGCTGATCTCGATCCTCTCCGAGAAGTACGTGTCGATCCCCGAGCTGGAGGACGACAACATCGTCTTCGCCAAGCCCGGCTTCAGCATCATCGCCACCGCCAACAGCCGCGACCGGGGCGTCAACGACCTCTCCTCCGCGCTCAAGCGGCGCTTCAACTTCGTCCGCATCCCGGTGGTGACGAACAAGAAGAGCGAGGCGGAGATCGTCCGGTTCCGCACCGAGGAGCTGCTGCGCCGGCACAACATCGAGCTTGAGGTGCCGCCCACCCTGCTCGACGTGCTCCTGCAGAGCTTCGCCGACCTGCGCGCCGCCTCCGCGTCGGCGACCAGCGACGACGAGCGCCTCGAGTCGGCGCTCTCCACCGCCGAGCAGATCGGCGTGCTGGAGGACGCCATCCTGCACAGCAACTTCTTCGGCGCCAGCCAGCTGACCGCGGAGGCCCTGGCCGGTTCGCTGGTCGGCTCGCTGGCCCGGCGCAGCCCGGAGGATCTGGCCATCCTCAACAAGTACTGGCACGGGGTGGTCGAGCCGCGCAGCAAGGAGCAGAGCGGCGCGTGGTCCGGGTTCCTCGAGGGCGGCCGCCAGGCGATTGCGACGCTGTCTTGACCAGCCCGTTCGCCCCGCTCCGCGGGCAGTTGCTGAGCGCCGCCGAGGCCCTCGCGGACGGGCCGGCCGCGCTGCCGGAGATCCTCGCCGGGATCGTCGACGACGTCGACCACGCCCTGCGCGAACCACTGGAGATCTTCCCGGTCTGTCACCACTCGCCGGCCTCGGCGCTCGCCATGCTGCGGCGGTTGCGGGAGAAGCAGCCCAAGGTCATCTACCTGGAGCTCTGCGAGGACCTGCAACCGCTGCTGAGCGAGCTACACAACTGCCGGCTGCCGGTGGCGCTGCAGGCCTTCGCCTCCGAGCTGATGGACTTCCCGAAGGAGTCGGCGCCGCTCTCGGTGATCGCGCCGATCACCGAGGCGTCCGCGGAGTACCAGGCGATCTCGTACGCGCTGGACACGCCCGGGGTCTCCCTCGTCCTGGTGGACCGGTCCACCGACCACGTCTTCCAGTGGCAGCCCGACCCGTCGTCACCGGCCGAGACGCCGGAGCCGGAGGAGGACCTGCACGGCGACGCGGTCGGGGTGGAGATCGGCGACCTGCGGCCCCGCTTCGCCGAGCTGGAGGAGCACCTGCTGCACCATGGGCAGGTGCGGCATTGGTCCGAGTGGTGGGACCAGTACGTCGAGCAGCCGCTGGCCGGTGCCGATCATGAGACGTACCGGCAGGTCATGACCATGATCGGCAGTCTGTTCCGGCGACTGGCACCGCACGACAGCAAGCGGTACGCCAGTGACGAGGACCGCGAACGCTACATGTGGACCCGGATCCGTGAGCACCTCGCCGCCACCGGCGCCGACCCGGCCGACTGCCTGTACATCTGCGGTGCCTTCCACGCGGCCAGCCGGCTCGCGGAGGTGGGCTCCGCCCCGGGGACCCCGGACTTCGAGATCACCCCGCGGACCGGCACGACCTGGCTCTACGGCCTGATCCCGTCCAGCCACTCGGCGATCGAGGCCCAGTTCGGGCTCGCGCCGGGTTCGGTGTCGATCGCGGCCGCCACCTGGCAGAAGCAGCTCGGCCGGCTCCGGCTCACGCCGTTCCAGCTGGACGGGCAGAAGGGCGGCAAGAAGAAGGCGAAGCGGGCACTGCCGCCGCCGTCCGTCACGACCGGGCCGGTCACCGACCACCTCACCGGATACCTCGCCGGGCCACCCACGCTCGACGGACTGGACGAGGAGGAGCTGCGGGGCTGGTGCGTCGACATCGTCCGGCTCGCCCGCCGCAACGGATACCTCGCCAGCACCGCCGACGCGATCGCGGTCTTCGAGACCTCCGTACTGCTCGCCGGGATGCGCGGGCGGACCCGGCCGACGCCGTACGACTTCCAGGACGCCGCGGTCACCTGCATCGAGAAGGACACGGTGCCCGGGCGCCGTGATGTGAAGCGGCTCTGCGAGATCCTGCTCGGCGGCGACCGCATCGGCCAGGTCGGCTACGACGCGTTGCCACCCCTGGCCCGCGACGTGTACGACCGGCTCGCCCCGCTCGGGCTCAACCTCGAACAGCGCAGCATCCAGCGCGCGCTGCTCGACCTGGCCGCCCGCCCCGAGCTGGCGCCCTGCTCCCAGCTGCTGTGGATGCTGCGCTACCTGCTGCCCGACCAGGCGGTCCGCCCGATCATGGGTAGCCGCAAGCTCGGCGAGAAGCACATCCAGGAGAGCTGGGACCTCGATCTGGGCCGCCACCAGCGGACCATCATCGAGCTGGGCTACGAGGGGGTCACCGTCGAGCAGGTCCTGGAGCAGCGGCTGCGCCGCGACGCCTGGGACCCGAAGGCGACCGCGGCCAGCGCCCTCAAGGCGGTGGAGCACTCGATGCTGTTCCTGGAGAGCCCGCGGCTCACCGAGGAGCTGGGCGCCCGGGCCGTCGAGCTGCTCTCCGCCGAGCGCACGGTCGACGACGCACCGGCGGTGCTGCGGCGGATCCGGCGGCTGCTCGGGCACTACCGGGCCACCACGCCGGTGCTGCCGTCCTGGTGCGAGCGGTTCGTGACCGGGGGATACGCGCACTACTGCACCCTGCTGCCCACCACGTTCGTCGACGAGGAGACCGGGGTCCGGCAGGTCGGGGCGATGCTCGGCTTCCTGTTCGGCATGGAGAGCCTGGCGCTCTCGCTCGGCTGCGACCGGACCCAGCTGGAGATCGCGGTCCGCCAGTCACACCCGGAGTCGCCCGCCAAGGTCGCGCTGCTTTGGGCGGCCCGGCACCAGCTGGGGGACCTGCCCCTGGCGGACCTGCGGCTGCGGGTGGACGAGCTGCTCGGCAACCCGCTGGTGGTGCCGGCGGTCCCGCAGTACGTGAGCGGATTCGTGCAGGCTCTGGAACCGGTCCCGCGGCTGGCGCCGTTCGTGGTGGAGACGATCTCCAAGGCCTTCGGGCGGCTGCCGGACCCGGTGCTGCTCCCGTGGCTGCCGACGCTGATCACCACCCTGCGGCAGCAGGCGGCGGAGCTGGTGCCGGTGCTGACCCGGGAAGCGGGGCGGACCTTTCCCGGCACCCTCGCCGCGATCGACTCGTGGACGCCACCGTGGCTGGCCCGCCGTCCGGCGACGGCGACCGCCACCGGCGCGCGTCAGCCCTCGGGCGGCCCGGCCGGCACGCTGCTGGCCGCGCATCCCGCGAGCACGGACGCGGTGGCCGAGCTGCTGGGCTGTCCGGGGGAGTGGGCGCCGGCCGTGGCCGTACCGGCGAGCGGTCGGTCGGCCCTGCTCACCGCCTTTCCGGCCACCGCAGACGCGGTCGCCGCACTGGTGAGCGCCTGAGGCGGCCGCCCGGAGCGCGAGGGGGCGTTCCGGGCGGCCGGCCGTAACGGTCTTACAGTTCACGTTCCTCAACTCGGTCAGCCCGCAGCCGACAAGCCTGGGCAGCGAGGGAGGAATGTTGAGCACTGACCGGGACGACCCGAGCGGCGCCCGTGGCCCGGCTGGCATGTTCGCCGAGCGGCCGGACGACGCGTCCGCCGCGCGATGGCGTCGTGGCGCCCTCGCCATGTACTACATCGCGCTGATGATCGCGAACCTGGCCTTGCTGACCGGTGCCGCGCGGGTGATCCTGACCGCTTTCGCCGGCCTGGCCGGATTCCTGCTGTTCGTGGGCGCCCTGTGGCGTGGCGGCTCGGGCAGCGTGGGCACGGGCAACAGCGGCGGCACCGGAAGCGCCCGCTGGGAGAAGCTGGGCTACGTGGCGATCCTGGAGGCCGTTGCCCAGGTCGCGATCACCGGACAGCTGAACCAGACCACCGCACTGCTGCTGACCCTGGTCGGCGTCGGCGCGGCGGTCACCACGCGCAAGACCGCGATGTGGGCCAACCTGCTCGGCTGCGCCGGCTGGGCGGCGGCGGTCATCGCGCAGGACGGGCTGCGGACGCCGGAGCTCAGTCACTACGCCGGGCAGCTGGTCATGGCCGGGCTGCTCGGTTGCATCCTCCACGAGGCGCTGCGGCGCCGCCAACGCGAGCTGAAAATGGCCCGCGACCAGCTCACCGCGGGGATGGACCGCTTCGAGAACCTCTTCCACGCGTCGCCGGCCGGTGTCGGCATCGCCGACGAGAACGGCGTGCTGGTCGCGGTCAACCCGGCGTTCTGCGAGCTGGCGGGGCGGCCCGCGGAGGAGCTGATCGGCGCGAAAAGCAACGACTACGTCGATCTGGCCGCCGCTGACGACACGGTCGGCCGCCAGATCCGCTACGTTCGTCCGGACGGCTCGACCCGCTGGTTCTGGCTGACAGTCGGGCGCGCGGGTGTCCTGGACCGCGCCAAGACCCGGCGCTGGACCCTCATCCACCTGAGCGACGTCACCGACCGGCACCTCGCCGAACGTACCGTCCGTGAGTCGGACCGGCTGTTGGCCGCGGTCTCGGCCGCCGCCCGGCGGATCCGCACCGGCGAGGACGCCCGAGGCACCATCATCGAGGCGGTCCGGGAGCTGGCCGAGGCGGACACCGTCATCATGCTCGAACCCGACGGCACCGATCTGGTCGCCATCGGTGTGGTGGGCGCCGACGTGCTGGGCACCCGGGTGCCCCTGAACGGCACCTCGATGATCGCGAACGTTTACCTGGACGGCCAGCCGGTCTTCCTCGCCGATCCGGGCCAGGATCCACGGGTGTCGACGGCGCTGCTGAAGCTGGTCGACGGCAGGTCGATGATGTGGCAGCCGGTGGTCGCCGACGGCGGGTCGGTCGCGTTGCTGGTGGTCAGCTGGAAGACGCGGATCACCTCGGTCAGTGACCTGCGGGCCCGCGCGGTGGCGCTGCTCGCCGACGAGACGGCGCTCGCCCTCGAGCACGAGCGGCTGCTCGGCCGCCTGGAGCAGATGGCCTACACGGACACGCTGACCGGTCTCTCCAACCGCCGGGCCTGGCAGGCCGGTGTCGCGGAGCTGCTCGCCGCGTCGCGGGCGAGCGGACGGCCGCTGACGGTGGCGATCGCCGACCTCGACCACTTCAAGCGGTACAACGACACGCACGGTCATGTCGCCGGGGACGATCTGCTGACGGCGGTCGCCACGGCGTTCCGGGGACAGCTCCGGACCGGCGACCTGATCGCCCGCTGGGGTGGTGAGGAGTTCGTCGTCGCGCTGCCCGACTGCGGTGACGCGGAGGCGGCGGAGATCCTGGATCGGCTGCGGACGGCGACGGTCGGGACGGAGACGTGCAGCATCGGCTACGCGGTCTGGGACGGCGTCGAGTCCTATGAGCGGATGCTGGAGCGGGCCGACGGTGCGCTCTACGCCGCGAAGTCGGCCGGGCGCGACAGGGTCCACGCCGCCGCGGGCGTCGCTCTGGCTTCCTGACGGGGAACGGAATCCGACCGGCCGCAACGGGAAGAATGATCGTGCTGTCACGGCCGACGCTTGCCATGATCAGCATTCGGCTTTCTGAGCATCAGCTGAGACCGGCCCGCAAATGATCCTCTTACTGGTCTTCATGGGCCAGATCGGTCGTGCGATATCGTAGGGCTCTGAAACGCCCGGCCGTAACCCGTCCGAACCTACGCCCACGTAATAGCCGCTATACACTACCGGATATGCGGCGCCCACCGGCCGCTCTTCGTCTGTATCAGCCAAGATGTTTCCAGTGGGAAGCGCTGGCAACGACGCCGGTATACAGCCTGCTAAGCCCAGTGTCAGGCCAGCGTCGGCGTAAGCTCGAAGTGCAATGGATGCCGGGCAGGGCTACGCGACGGTCAATGTGAAGCGGGCTACCAGGCAGGCCGCCGCGCTGACACTCGCGGGATGCCTGATGAACCTGGTGGTCATATTCGCCAGCCCTCGGAAAAGCGCAGACTTTACGATCATAATCGCCGGTCTTGTCATGAGTGCGCTCGCCTTGTGGCTGCCCTGGCATCGCTGGCATCCGTTGACACCAGCTCTACTGGTGGTTCCCCACTTGGCCATTCAAAGCTACGGCACCTACCACGGGATCGCCTCTGCCGGAGGCGGCTACTACGTGGTGATAATGGCCTGGCTGGGCATGAACTTTCCAGTGAAGCTCGTCTACATCGCGAGCCCCTTGGTCGTGGCTTCCTACGGGATATCGCTGGCCTTGATAAACGAACCTGTCGCGGGGTTGTGGAAGGCTCTCACCACAGCGGTAATCGCGATATTCGTTGGCGTCGCGCTGGCGAAAAACGTAAGTCGCGAACTGATCGCGCGCCAACAAATCGCTGCGGCTGAGCGATGGCGAGCAGCCCTGGCCGCGACGCTCGCCCATGACCTACGGTCGCCCCTGTCGATAATTCAGCTGTCCGTGGAGACGGTGAAGGCCGAGACCGACTTACCGCCGGACCTGGACGATCTGCTCGGTCGGACGCTGCGACAGGTCGGGCGGATCAGCCGACTGGTCGCCGGGCTCATGGACATGGCGCGAATCGACGCTCAGGGTGAACTTCGGCTCGACCTGGCAACCGTGCCACTCGCGGAGGCCGCAACGGAGGCGGCGGCCTTCGTAGGCACTCCGGTGACCGTGCAGGTGGCGCCTGGTCTGACCGTACTGGCAGATGTCGACCGGCTCCAGCAAATCCTGGTCAACCTGATCGCGAACGCCGTCCGCCACGGCCGTCCGCCGATTGTCGTGCATGCGTACGAGATCGAAGAAGGGGTGCGCATCGAAGTACGCGACCACGGCAAAGGCGTGCCATCGGACCGCCGGACCAGATTGTTCCAAAGATTCCAGAGCGACGATGGGGTAGCCGAATCGGTCGGCCTGGGTTTGTGGATCGTCGACCAGCTTGCCCGAGCACATGGTGGCCAGGCCCACTTCCGTCCCGCAGACCCGGGGACGGTCATGGGGGTGACGCTGCCATCGGCCCGAGGTTCCATAGCCGATGACCTCGCCGCAAGATGAGCAAGTCTGGACCGACCTGCCGGCGGAGAGCGGAAGCGATCGTCAGACCGTCGGCGGAAGCCGGCGCCGCCCGGCGATCCCCAGGTCCGGACGGTGATACCAGCCCAGCTCGGTCTCGCCTTCCAGCCAGCACAACAGCACCGGCATGTTGTCGAGATCGGCCGGGAAGTCGACCAGCAGCGGCGCGACGCCCTTCAGCTCCGCCCCGGACTCCTGCACGAACGTCATCAGCTCGTTGAGGCGCGCCTCCGCCGCCTTCCGCTCCGGCAGACCGCCCAGCGAGGTCGGCTCACCACCCGGGACCAGCGCCGCGGACAGCTCCACCATGTCCGCCCGCACCTGGACGATCTCCTCGAGGACGGGCCGCAGCCGCTCCAGCTCCGCCCGTGCCTCCCCTAGCGTGAACAGCCCCATGGCGCCAGTTAATCACCCGGTCGATCTCGGCTTCAGGCGGCTTCACCGCCATCGCCCTCCCGGGTCCGGCTCGTCCCCGCGCGACGGGCGCACGGCGCCGCCGACCGGGCTGACCGGCGGCCGGAAACCGATCTGGCGGGCGCGCGGCGTCGTCGGCCCCGGGCTGACCGGCGGCCGGAAGCCGATCTGGCGGGCGCGCGGCGTCGTCGGCCCCGAGCTGGCCGGCGGCCGGAAACCGATCTGAGGGGCGCGCGGCGTCGTCGGCCCTGGGCTGGCCGGTGGCCCGGAAATCGATGGCCGGTCGGGGTCCGCGTCCCTAGAGTGACCTTCGCCGCGAGGGCGATCCACCCGTGGCGACTCCCTCCCAGGACTCCCGAAAGGTGTTCTCCTTGCCCGTCTCCAAGCGAGCAGACCGGCGTTTGGTCCGTACCGACGACTCGTGGCTCACGCTGCCCAACCCGGTGGACGTGCCGGTGGAGATCTGCGCCGGCCCCGAGGTCCCGATCGAGTCGGCGGCGATCGACGAGCTGCTCACCGTGCTGGAGACGGCCCGTACGCTCAGCGACCTGGCTGCGGCGACGCCGGGCCTGGAGTTCGAGCCGCGCCTCGAGCGAGTGGTGTGCACCCCGGATTTCCACAAGGGCGCGGGCATCCCGATCGGCACGGTGCTGCAGACGGTCGGCGCGCTGGTCCCGCAAGCGGTCGGCAACGACATCAACTGCGGCATGCGGGTGGAGGTCACCTCGCTGAGCGTGGACCGGCTGCGCCCGCACCTGGACGCCGTGGAGCGGCGCCTGCGGCACCTGTTCTTCGAGGGCGGCCGCCGCATCGGCCTCACCCCGGCACACCGGGAGGGCCTGCTCCGGTACGGGCTGCCCGGGTTGCTCGCCGAAGGACCGCCGGCCGACGCCGACGGCGTGTGGCGCCAGATCGGCCCGGACGACACCACCGACCTCCGTGCGCGGCTGCACGCCGCCGGATACCCGGTCGCCTCCGCGGACGCGTTCCAGGACTGGGTCACCAGCGGTGGCGGGACGAGCTACGACAGCATCATCGGCAGCGTCGGTGGCGGTAATCACTTCGCCGAACTGCAGTACGTCTCGGCCATTCACGACGGTCCCGCCGCGTACGCGTGGGGCCTCGCCCCCGGCCGCGTGGTGCTGATGGTGCACAGTGGCTCGCTCTCGCTGGGCCACCAGGCCAACGCCACGGGCCGCGATCAGGCTCGCGCCGCCTGGCCGCGCACGGTCCCGCTGCCGGCCAACCGGATCCTGCCGATGCTGCTCGACGAGCGCACCGCGGCGGGCCGGGAACGCTATCTGACCGCCTTCGCGAACGCGGCGAACTTCGCCATCGGCAACCGGTTCTTCCTCGCGATGATGATGCGGGCCGGCCTCGCCGGCGTCGCCGGTGACCTCGACTCCCGGCTGATCTACGACGCCCCGCACAACCTGCTGTGGCCGGGCGCGGACGGCACGGTGGTGCACCGCAAGGGCGCCACCCCGGCCGGCGGCGTCACCGACCACGAGCATCGGACCCCGGACCTGTACGGGGAACCGGTCATCGTGCCGGGCTCCATGGGCGCGCCGAGCTACCTGCTGCGCGGCCTCGGCAACACCCGAGCGCTCGGCAGCGCCTGCCACGGCGCGGGTCGCAGCATCCCACGGGGTGCCGCGTCCCGCGGCGGCGACGCGGAGTTGGACGCGTTTCTGCGGGAGTTCCGGGTCGTCACGCCGCTCAACCACCGCGACCCGGCGGTGGCCGGCCGGCGAGAGATCATCGAGGCGTGGCGCCGCGACCTCAAGCAGGAGGCCCCGTGGGCGTACAAGGAGGTCGGCCCGGTCGTCGATAGCCTGCGCGGGGCCGACGTCGCCCGACCGGTCGCGGAACTGCGACCGATCCTGACCGTGAAAGGCTGACCGACCGGGCTGTGCCGTGCGCGTTGCCCGGGCGACGCGCCGGCGGTTTCCGCCCGGGTGCACCTGGACGTCGCCTCAGTCATCGGGCGGCGGCTCGCCGGGCTGCTGGCCGGTGCGTTGCCGCTGGATCCAGCCCTCGATGTCGGCGATCAGCCAGACCCGGCCCATGGCGAGCTCGTCGTAGGGCTCGGGCCAGTCGTCGCGCTCGGCGAGTTGCTGGACGCGCTGGCGGCTGAGCCCGAGCCGTTTGGCGATTTCGCCTGCTCCCATGAGATATCGCGGCACGCCCCAACTATAGTCATGCGTCATCTTGTCGTGTGAACACAGTCGTCCGTTAGATACCCGATGCGAACCGCGGGTACGAAAATCGGGGATGCCGGGTCGGCGCGGAACCGCTAGGCTGCCTCCCGATGATGACCTCGAACCTCGGAAAGGGGGCAATGTCCACCCGAAGTGAGTGCTGATGCGCTCCCTGGTGGACGGCGACCCCCGTCTTGTCACCTGGCGACACGTGCGCGAGTTCGCCGTGCCGCCCTCGATGATCGAAGCCGCGACCGCCCGGCGGCTCGCCGGCGACTGGGCCGGCGCCTGCGTGGCGGCCCGGGTGGATCCCGAGCTGAACCCGCGCGCCATCGGCCGCCGCCACGGCCGGGAGCAGGCCGCCGAGATCCGTGCCGACCTGCACCATCTCGCCCCGGACCTGCTGCGCTGGCACCTGCCCCGGGTGGCGACCGGCCGGTTGCGGCCGGGCCTGACGGTCTCGCTGGCCCGGTACACGCCACGCCTGCACCTCGTCGCCCGAACCGCCCCGGACTGGGCCGACGCCGACCAGCGGATCACCCTCGCACTGTGGGACGGCGGCCTGGGCGGGGTGCACCCGCACCCGCGCCCGAACCGCCGCTTCCGCCTCGACCTGCACCGCCACCTCTGGGACGCCCGCCACGCGGCTGAACTGCGCGAACGCGCGGGTGCGGAGACCTGGCCGGTTGACCCGGACGGCTTCGCCGTCCATCGGTGGCGGGCGGAGGCGGACCTCCTGCGGCACGCCGAGGGCCGGGCCGAGGAGCCGGTTTTCGTACGGGTGAGCTCCCGCGAATACCGCCCGCTGCGTACCGAGGGGGTCCGCGATCGGGAGTCACTGGTGCTGCCGGACGCGGCGACCCGGGTGCCGCCCGACCTCGAACTGCTCCGGGCCGGACTGATCGAACCCGGTCAGCTGCATCCCCTGGTCGCCGACGCCCTCGCGCCCGGACACCCGTCCGTCACGCGCGGCCCGTCGGCTGCGGTACCCCGCGTCGTCGACTGCCGTGGCGAACAGCACCGCATCGGCCTGGTCGACGGCGTTCTCTCCCCGCTGGACCACGACCCCGGCGAACTGCGCCGCGAAGAGATTCTGGTGGCCTTCGGCGGCACCCCGCTGCCCTGCCTCCAGATGATCGACAGGGCCCTGCGCCGGCCGGAGTCGCTCGCCGACATCCGCGCCCGCCTCGACCACGGCGACCTCCCCGGCGCCCTCGCCGCCGTCGAGCACCTGCTCGGACCGGACGCCGTGCTCCGCGACGGCCCGCTCCGCGACGAGCTTGCCCGGACCGAGCAACGACACCTCACGTACGGGCTGTACCGCGCCGGACTGACCGGCCACTGCCCGCCCAAGAACGTTCCCCTGCCCCGACGCCGCCCAAAGGTGACTAAATGACCCTGGACATCGCTGCTGACCTGCTCCGCCTGCTCGCCGACACCACCACCGAACCCCGACCGGACACCCAGCTGGAAGCGCTCACCCTGGCCGTCGCCGCCGACCTGCCGGTGCTGCTCTGGGGCGAGCCCGGCATCGGCAAGACGGCCGCCCTCACCCAGCTCGCCGAGACCCTCGACCTGCCGCTGACCACCGTCATCGCCAGCGTCCACGAACCGACCGACTTCTCCGGGCTGCCGGTGATCGGCGCCGACCCGGCCGTGCACGGCGTGCCGATGGCCCCGCCGGACTGGGCCGTACGCCTGGCCAATTCCGGACGCGGTCTGCTCTTCCTCGACGAGCTCTCCACAGCGCCGCCCGCGGTCCAGGCCGCCCTGCTCCGCCTCGTCCTGGAGCGCCGGGTCGGCGCGCTCACCCTGCCGCCGGGCGTCCGGATCGTCGCGGCGGCCAACCCGCGCGGCTCGGCCGCCGACGGCTGGGAGCTGAGCGCGCCCCTCGCGAACCGGTTCGTCCATCTGCAGTGGATCCACGACCACGAGGTCGTGGTGCGCGGACTCGGCGGGACGTGGCCGCGCGCCGCGCTGCCCCGGCTCGATCCGGGACGGCTCGGTGACGCGGTGACCTATGCCCGGCGCGGCGTGTGCGAGCTGCTGGCCGCCCGGCCGAAGCTGGTGCACCAGCTACCGAAGACGGAGACCAAGCGGGGCGGGGCCTGGCCGTCCCCGCGGACCTGGGACATGGCGGTACGGCTGATCGCCTTCGCGACCGCGGCGGGGACCTCCCGCGAGGTGCTGTCCATGCTGGTCCGTGGTGTGGTCGGGGACGGTCCCGGGCTCGAACTGCTGGCCGCCCTGGACCGGATGGACCTGCCCGACCCGGAGGTGCTGCTCGCCGACCCGGGCGCCGCGGAGCTTCCGGAACGAGGTGACCTTCGTCAGGCCGTACTGGAGGCGGTCGTCGAAGCGGTCCGGCGGAAAGCCGACCGGGACCGGTGGGAGGCGGCCTGGAGCGTCCTGGTGAAGGCCCTGGACGGTGGTGCGCCGGACCTGGTGGTGGTGCCCGCCGGCAACCTGGCCGAGCTGCGCCGCGACGACTGGCCGCTGCCGGCCGGGATCGAACGCCTGGCCGGGGCCGTGAGCATCTCCCGGCAGGCGGCATGAGCGGGCGGCTTGCCCCGGCGCCGGGGCGGATCGGAGGCGGCATGAGCGGGCAGCCCACGTCGGCGCCGGGGCGGACCGGAGGCGGCGCCACGAGTCTGG
Source organism: Actinoplanes regularis (assembly GCF_900188005.1). Classification (GTDB taxonomy): domain Bacteria; phylum Actinomycetota; class Actinomycetes; order Mycobacteriales; family Micromonosporaceae; genus Actinoplanes; species Actinoplanes regularis. The sequence continues at coordinate 318,437 of NZ_FZNR01000004.1, forward strand.
ACCTCGAGAAGCTGTACGCGGCCAGGCTGCACGCGACCCGGGTCCGGCCCTATCTGGCGTCGGCGCTGTTCGCGCTGCACGTGGTCGAGTCGCCGAGAACCCCAACGATGGCGGTCGACCGCTACTGGCGCTGCTACGTCAACCCGGCGTTCGTGGCTCTGACGCCGATGAAGGAGCTGGCCGCGGTGTGGGTGCATGAGGTCTCCCACCTGCTGCGCGACCATCACGGGCGCGGCGACCGGTATGCCCGCAAGCACGACCTGAGCGGCCCGGGCGAGCGGCTGCGGATGAACATCGCCGCGGACTGCGAGATCAACGACGACATCTTCGGCGACGGCCTGCCCTTCCCGCGCAGCGCGGTGTACCCCGTCAACCTGCGGATGGCGGCCGGTCAGCTGATGGAGGACTACCTGGCGTTGTTCCGGCTCGGCCCGTTCACCGACACCTTCGCATGGCTGGACTGCGGCAGCGGCGCCGACGGTGCCGACCGGGTGTGGGACCTCGGGCCGGACGGCGGGCACGGTCTGACCGATCAGGAACGCGACGCGGTCCGGTTCCGGGTGACGGAAGCGATCAACGGGCACCGGGGAGACGTGCCGGCGGGCTGGCGGCGCTGGGCCGAGGAGGCGTTCCACCAGCCGCAGCCCTGGCGTGAGCTGCTGGGCGCGGCGGTCCGGGCGGCGGCGGGATCGTCCGGGGGAGGAGGCGATTATTCGTACGGCAGACCGGCTCGGAAAGCCACCGCCCTGCCGCGAGTGATCCTGCCGGCCCTGCGCCGCAACCCGCCCCGGGTCTGCGTGGTGATCGACACGTCGGGTTCGGTGAGCGATGCCGAGCTGGGCGTCGCGCTGCTGGAGGTGACCGCGATCGGTCGGGCCGTGGGCGGTCGGGGGCGGGTCAGCGTCGTCTCCTGCGACGCCGCGGCCGGGGTCGCCCATCCGCTGTGCCGGGCCGAGGGGATTCCGCTGATCGGCGGCGGGGGTACCGACCTGCGGGCCGGGTTCGCGCAGGCGCTGCGGAGCCGACCGGATGTGATCGTGGCGCTGACCGACGGCTGGACGCCGTGGCCGGGCACGCAGCCGCCGTGCCGGACGGTGGTCGGCCTTTTCCGCCGCAGGTTCAGTCCCGGTGATGACGCGGAATCGTACTGTGCGCCACCGGAATGGGCGCGAACCATCAGAATCGGCTGACCTTTCCAAACGCGAGGGAGTGCCTTCCGAATCGTCCGATCGAAAGGCACTCCCGGATTCCCGTAGGCGCGGGACTATGACCTGATCACGTCAGGAACAGAATTCCTCGAAAGCCTTGTCGTAAGCCTTCTGGTATCCGGCGTCATAGCCGCGCTGATAGTCCGACTCCGCCTTGGTCGGGCCCGCATCGAGCCCGAGTCCGGCGCCGACATTCGTCTGCTTGCAATCCTGCTGCCCGGCCAGCCTGCCGTCCTTGACGCCGTCGCGGTAGCCCTGACGGTAGTCCTTCGGGTCGGCAGGCGTGAGATGGCCGGAGACCGCCACAGAGTTCCGAGGAGAGGCTGTCGCCGATGTTGCGCTCAGCCCCTGAGCCAGTCCGAACGATCCGAGGAACAGCGCCCCGCTGAGCGCGGCGCCCCAACTCCGAGTCTTCATCAATTGTCTCCCTCTGGTGTGCGTGAGGTGGCCACGTCGGCCCTCACGGCGGGCGCAATCCCGGCCAGAAATAGTCTGTCGAATAAAGCCCGTTGCGCCTCGAATAAGGATGCACGTCAGGCATCCTTGCCGTCCGCAGATTGCGTAATTGCCAATGATTCGAGGGCCGTCCTGTATCACAGGATTTCGCCGTCTCCGATCATCTGCAGAATTGTGCCCAGGCCGTGCACCGGGCCTTCCGTTCGAGGCAGAATAAAAGTCCGAATCTTCAACGGCACTCCGCCGACGTCGTCCCGCGGGCTGTCGCCGACCATCAGGGCTTGGACGCCGGGAACACCGAGCACCTCCAGCGCGCGAGCGTAGATCGCCGGGTCGGGCTTGACCAGACCGACCTCATAGGACAGCAGTACGCCGTCGAGCAGACCACTGACCCCGAACCGATCGAGGAGGGGGCGGATGTCCAGCCCGATATTGGACAGCACCACGGTCCTGACGCCGCGCGACTTCAACTCCCGGAGGACGGGCAGGGCGTCGTCGAAGAGCAACCACTGATCCGGCATGACCGCGTACAGCGCGGCGATCAGATCGGGCTTGACCCCGGGACACAGGGCGACCGTCCGGTTGAAGACGTCCCAATGACGGTCCCGGCTGAGATCCCGTTCGCTTCGGGGATCGATCGCGTGGGCATGCTGCCAGATCTGGTCGAGATACGCCCGCAGGCCCGCGATCTGGTCGGCGCTCAGGTCCGGCTTCGGGCTGCCGTCCTCGTCCAGACGGCGAAGAGCGGCATCGATCCAACGACCGGCGTCGCCGCCCTCGACCAGCGTGCCGTGGAAGTCGAAGATGACCCCTTTGATCGGTTCTGGTCCTTTGTCGATACGCATGCCGCAGCGTAACCGTCGCACCCGTCCGGGGACCGAGATTTGACGGCGTTACTAGTCTCATGACAGGTCGTCTGACGACAATATGTGGCCGCGACGGTTCCTGTCGTTCGGGTGGGGCCTGACGGGGCACGCTCACCACAGCATCCGCCGAGAGGTGAGGCGATCCGATGAGCGTGACAGTGCTGGAACATCCGGAGCCGTGGAGCGAGGACGAATTCTTCGCGCTCGGCGAGACCCCGAACCGTATCGAGCTGATCGATGAGAGCCTGTGGATCAGTCCGGCGCCGAGCAAACGCCAGAGGCTTGTCGGCGGCCACTACCTTCCGGCTGCGGTCGCGAGCCCTGGTCAGGCGCTTGTCTCCAAGGAGCCTTTTCCGTTCGAGCTGGAGCTGGCGTCGCTGTTGCATCGCCGTCGCCGAGATTGACAAGTTCGGCGAAGCTGCCTGCAACGCCGAAGCGATCCTCTCGAGCGCGTGTTCGAGGTTGTCGTCCGGTCTACCTTGATGTTGCTGACCGCGGGGCTCGTTCTCAGCCCGTGGCGAGGTTGGTGACGAGGGTGCGTAGCCAGGGGTGGCTGAGCGCGGGATCGCGCCCCACGGCCCGGGCGACGGCCTGTCGGCCCGCGCGGCTGCGGCCGTAGGCCACCAGCGCGGCCGCCTCGGTGAGGGCCTGCCGAGTGCGCTCGTCCCGGTCGGGGCCCTCGGCCTCGGCCGTCCACCGGTCCGGGCGAAACGAGCGGGTCAGCTTCACCTGGTGATCGCCGAAATACGACCAGACCCACCGTTCCAGTGACACGTTGGCGACCGCCGCCGCGGGCAGGGTTTGTGTCCAGGCGGCGTGCTGCTGCCACCGGTAGGTGTTCGGACTGGTCTTGCACCGGCTGGTGACGCCGACGAAGCGAAGCTTGCGCCGGATCACCGGCCATGGTTCGCGCTCCTCGTCGATCCAGTCGCGTACCAGGGTGAACAGTTCGGTGAACGTCCCGCCACCGTCGACCACGTCGACCAGGACCGCCGGCCGGTCCCGGCGGGCCAGCGCATGCGGCGCCAAGCCGACCGCCGCCAGGAACCGGCGTCCCTGGGCCACTTCCTCGGAGGTCAACGGACGCCGCCGGAACCGCCTGTATCGCGGGTCGCACCCGATCGCCGGTCGTTGGAACGACAACGGCAGCCGGTGCAGCCGTTGTGCGCGGGCGGACCCGGCGAGCACCCCACCCAGCAGGTCGAACATCGAGTCCAGCGACCTGCCGACGAAGATCAGATCACCGTCGCCGCTTCGCGCCAGCACCTTTCCGGTACACGCCACGAGATCATCGAGGAACGACAGATCCGGCGCTACGGAATCATCGAGCAGCGAGCCCAGCTGATCCGGCGTAACCAGGTCCCATCGGAACGGCAGGCTGTCCGCCACGACTCGTGATGTCGCCATGCGTTCTTCCCGGGAGCTCATCGCGTAAGGATGCCGGTGGCGCGAGGCCGGAGGTACTGAATTTCCGCTGACCCGTGCGGGTGGGGAAACGGCCGAAGGGCTGGGCTGTTTCCCCACCATCGATCATGACGCGGCGCTGGGCGGCGGGCCACCCGGACCGCCCGGGGCGCCACTCGGCGGCGCTCCACCGGGACCGCCCGACGGCGGGGCGCCGCCGGGCCGGCCGCCGCCCCCGGGGGCCGCGCCGCCCGTCGGCTTGGTGCCGGTGTCCACGCCGACCGACAGGGAGACCGTGTATCCGCTGGTCACATCGCCGGTCACGGTGCCCAGCTGGCTCGCGCCGCCGTCGTCGCCGAAGACGTTGTCGTTCTGCAGGGTCACCTGGGCGAGGTTGGTGACCGAGGCCTCATAGCCCTTCTCCTGGTAGACCGTGTCGCAGACGTCCTTGGGGAGCGCCACCTGCGAGGTCGCGATCGCCTTGGTGGAGTCCGTGATGTCGGCCTGCCCGGGGTACACCTCGAAATGGATGTGTGGCCACCGCCCGGTGTAGCAGGCCGGGAAGATGCTGGTGAACCTCACCTTGCCGGTGTCGTCCGCGACCTGCACGCCACGCAGGTAGTTCTCCCCGGTCAGCCCGTCGGAGTACATCGAGTAGCCGCCGGCCCGGTCGCAGTGCCAGACGTAGACCGCCACCCCGGCGAACGGCTTCCCGCCGTTGGCCAGGTCCTTGACGGTCAGTTCCAGGGTCATCGGTACGCCCTCGGCGGTCGTGGTCGACTTGCCGAAGCTGGACCGGAGGTCGCTGCGGACGATGCCGCTCTCCTCCAGGACGTCCGGCCCGTTCGACCCGTCACCGGGGTACGGGCCGGCGGTCTCGTCCGGGATCTCCCCCGAGGAGGTCGAGGCGGCAGTCGTCGATGAGGTCGACGTGGAGGACTTGGTGTCGCCGCACGCGGCCAGCCCGAGGACCGCAGCGCCGATGCCGAAACCACGCAGCAGTTGCCGACGCCCCATCAGGGTTCCGAGGTCGAATCCCAGGCCCTGATCGAACACCTCCTCGTCGGGTTTCGGAAGGGGCCGCCCCTGATAAGACGATTGACTCATTGAACTGATCCTCCTGACGGCCGGCGACAACTGCCGCCGAGCCGGTTCGCGTGCCGGTTCCGGCGGTCGCGGGTGGCATCGTCCCTGCTCCGCCGGCATCACGAACGGAATCCGACGAGGATCCGAACGTGCGTACGGCAATAAGAGCATCAGAGGCTATGAAAGACCTGTGCCTGCGATTGTCAACAGTTCCACGGCCGGGGTTCCGGCACGGGAAATGCATTCAGGCGGCGATGCAGAACTCGTTTCCCTCCGGATCGGCCATCAGCACGTGATGCCCCTCGAACGTCGCCAGCACCCGGCCGCCGATCGCCCGCAACTCCTCGGCCTTCGCCTGGATCCGTGGCCACGGGTCCCCGTGCCTGCCCACCCGGACATCGATGTGCAGGCGGTTCTTCGCCACTTTCGGCTCCGGCACCTCGAGGAAGCTCAACCGTGGCCCGACCCCGTCCGGATCGTGCAGCCAGGCGCCACCGCCCTCGTCCTCCGCCGGCTCCCCGAACGACGCCACCCACTCGTCGCGGGTCTTGAACGGGGCCGGTGGTGGCTCGTCCACATACCCCAGCGCGACCTTCCAGAACTCCGCCAACGGCTCCGCCCGCACACAGTCGAACGTCAGGTCCACCCGCAGCGCCACCGCACACTCCCTTGCTCCCACCGACCCCGTCATCCTGCACCCGGGGTCCGACAAGAACCGGGTTATCGCAGCTCGGCCAGGAGATCCGCAGTGGTCAGCACCGCACCGAAGCGGGGCAGCACGACCGACAGCGCGTGCTCGTGTTCCGCGGCGGTCATCCCGCTCATCGCGTCCGACGCGAACACCACCTCGAACCCGAGGTCGGCCGCCGCCCGGGCGGTCGACTCCACCCCCATCGTGGTCGCGATCCCGGCCAGCACGACGGTGTCCACGCCGCGATCCCGCAGCGCCTCGGCGAGCCCTGTTCCGTAGAACGCCCCGATCGTCCGCTTCACGATCTCGACGTCCCCCGGCCGCGGCGCCATCTCCGGCACGAAGTCGCTGCCCGGCGGCTGCTCGGCGACGTTGGGCCGTTCGACCCGCACCGGCACGACCACGCCGCCGGCGGCCCGGAACGCCGAGGCCAGCGAGGCCGACCGGGCCACCACGTCAGCGCCGCGATGCGGTCCCAGGTCCTGCGACACGATCCGCGGCATCAGGTCGATCACGATGAGCGCGGTCCGCGCGGCAACGATGGTCATGAGTGCGAGCTTGTCACATGACAAAATTCCGGCCGATGGCCCCACCGCGACCACATCCGCACGCGGGTTCGGGTATTGCCCGGTGAGCTGACTCCTCACGTGTCGGACCTGAACCGATAACAGGCGTTGACTGTGGGCGCATGAGAAAGCCGCTGAAACAGTTTAAAAATGCATATCGTCTACTGCCCTCGTCGGTCGATCAGAGGTATTGTGATGAGGAAGATTCTTTGTTGTTGCGGAGTTGACGCGCACGCCGACCGCAACGGTCGCCGTTTCCGGGCACCGCTTTTCCGGTCGCTGACACGCTCAATGTCACCCCTGCGGTGACCGGCTGACGCACGTCTGCGAACAGCCATTACAGGCATGGGTCTGAAAAAGGGTCGTTGGAGCCAATATCCGGCGCCGGTCTCTGCTGGCGTTGTTGCGGTCGGATCCCGTGGTAGCACCGGCGAAACGACCGCAGTCGAATAACACGCAGGCCCGCGCGGTCGGCCGACCGCGCGCTGCGGCCTGCGAGAGGCTCGGGCACCGATGCCGAGCCGCCAACTGTCATCGAAACGGATTCGGCGTTGGAGAGGAATGGTGAGATGAAAACATCGGCACGAATACTGATGATCGGTGTAGGCCTGGTGGCCGGTGCGGCCCTCGGGTCCGGACCCGTGCTGGCCACGGCAGCCAGCGCGGCTCCCGGCGGCACCGAGGTGGCGGCTGTTCACTCGTGGTACCCGGGCGTCGGCTTCGTCGGCGTGGCAGGTATCGACGCGGGCCTGCCTGGCCTGTGGGGCAACGGCCTGTACGGCGCCGGACTCGGCTGCTGCCCGGTGGGCGGCTGGTATGGCGCAGGTCCCTGGGCCTGGTGAGGTCGGTCAACCCGTAGCGGACGCCGCCGGGCGCGATGAAGTCCTGCGGGCCGACCGCAAATGATTTTCCGAACGGAGGTGCGGATCGACCGGCCCGACGCCTGCCTGGCGCCCCCGCCAGTGCGTCCCGGCGCCGCGGCCGGTCGACGCCGACGTGTCCGACGATCGCCCGGGTGGTTCGTGACCGGCCGGGACCCGCGGCCCGGGCGTGCGGTGCGCCGATGGTGCACCATGAGGGTCTTGGGCGGCGGACGGGGGCGCTGGTGGCGACGATTTCTCAGGCCGGGCGGAGGATGGCGTTCGCCACGCTCGCCTCGCGGGTGGCCGGGTTCCTGCGGGTCCTGGTGCTGACCGCGGCGCTCGGACTCGGCACCCGGCTGCTGGACGCCTACAACGTGGCGAACACGCTCCCCAACGCGGTGTACGAGTTGCTCATCGGCGGTGCGATGGCGAGTGTCATCGTGCCGCTGCTGACCCGGGCGGCGCTGACCGATCCGGATCACGGGGTGCTCTACACCCAGCGGCTGCTGTCGCTGATGGTCTACGGCCTGAGCGCGGTCACGCTGCTCGCCGTGGTCCTGGCCCCGTGGCTGGTCGAACTCGTCGCACCCGGCTTCACCGCCGAGCAGCACGAGATGGCCGTCGTCTTCAGCCGGTACTTCCTGCCGCAGATCCTGTTCTACGGGGTGAGCGCGACCGCGGGCGCGGTGCTCAACATCCGCGGCCGGTTCGCGGCGCCGGCCTGGGCGCCGCTCTGCAACAGCCTGGTGGTGATCGTGGTCGGGTTGCTCTACGTGCTGTCGGGCAGTTTCACGCTGCTGGCGGCCGGCACCAGCCTCGGCGTGTTCGCGCAGATGGCTCTGGTCGTGTGGGCGCTCGGCCGGTCCGGTTTCCCGATCCGGCTGCATCTGGACCCGCGGGGCATCGCGATCCGGCGGATCGGCGGGCTGGCCGGCTGGGTGCTGCTGTCGGTGCTGGGCGCGCAGGCGTTCCTGATCGCGGCGACCAGGGTGGCGTCGCTGAGCGGGCCGGGCGGGGTCACCGCGTACCAGAACGCTCTCGCTGTCTTTCAGGTCCCGTTCGCGGTGATCGCGCTCTCCGTGATGACCACGATGCTGCCCCGGCTGAGCCGGAACGCGGCGCGGCGTGACCACGACCGGATGGTCCGTGATCTCTCGCTCGCGGTGCGGGTCGCCGTGGTGGTGATGGCGCCGATCGCGGTGGCGATGGTGCTGCTCGGGCGGCCGGTCGCGACGCTGCTCTTCGAGCACGGGAACAGCGCGGCGCCGACGGTGCGGCTGCTCGGGACGGTGCTGGCGGCGTTCGGGCTGGCCCTGGTGCCGTTCAGCGCGTACTCGATCCTGCAGCGCGGCTTCTACGCCCTGCAGGACACCCGGACGCCGGCGTTGATCACCGCCGGGGTGGCGGTGATCGGGATCGCCGGGTGCGCGGTGGCCGGCTTCGTGCTGCCGGCCGGGTCCATCGTGGTCGGGGTGCCGATCGCCTACACGATCGCCTACACGATCGGCCTGCTCACGACGGTCGTGGTGTTGCGGCGGCGGCTCGGCTGGATCGACGGAAGACGCTTGATGCGTACGCACGTCAGGGTTTTGATCGCGGTTTCCGCCGGCGCGGCCTGCGCCGTCGGCGCGCTCTTCCTGGTCGGTACGTCGATACCGGTCCTGGCGATCTCCGCGGCGGCCGGTGTCGGCGCGCTCGGCTATCTGGCGGTCGCGAAACTGCTGCACATCGGGGAGTTGCGCCTGGTCGTGGTGACGACCCTGGGCGGCCTGCGCCTGTCCTGAGCCGTGCGCGGCACCGCGGCGCGGGGAGGCCGCCGGCTCAACGCACGACCGTCGCGGTGTGCAGGGCGGACACCAGCCGGTCGACCTGGGCGCGGATCTCCGGGACCGCGGTGGTCTCCCAGGTGTGGCCGCGGCGCAGCGGACCGGCCAGCCACAGTCCCCGCCGGATGCGGCCGTCCGGATCCGTGTCGACGCCGAGGCCGTACGGTCCGGGCCGGAGGACGCCGTCGCGGAACAGCGTGGCCAGGAACGGGCTCGCGGAGCCGGGCAGCGAACCCGGCCCGGTACAGGAGATCACCGCGCCGAACCGGCGTGCCGCCCGTCCCTCGATCTCGACCAGCAGGCCACCGCGCGGGTCCGGCTCGACCGAGCGCAGGCGTCCACTGGTGAAGCTCAGCGCGCCTCGCTCCTGAAGTTCCGCGATTCGCGCGGCGACCGGCGGCGCCATCCGGTGCCGGTGCACGTCCCAGAAGCGGGCCACGTGTCGCAGGAACCGCTGCCGGTCGCAGTCGTCGAACTCGGCCCAGAGCCGGTCGGCGTGGTGGCGCAGCGTGTCGACCACCGCGACCCAGTCGGCGCCGCCGGCGATCGCGGCGCGGACCCGCCGGATCAGCCGTCGCAGGGTAAGGGCGCCGTCCAGGATCAGGTCGGGGTGCGCCGACGACGGGGGCAGTTGCGGGTGGGCCAGCGGGAGCAGGCCGTGCCGGGAGATCGCCTCGATCGGGCCGCGGTGGCCGTTCTCGGTCAGGCTCAGGGCGACGTCGACCGCGGTCAGGCCGGTGCCGATCAGCAGGACCGGCTCGTCGGGGTGCGGTTTCGGATACGCCGACCAGGGGTCGGCCACGAAGTGCGGCCCCGTGGCCCGCACCCCCGGAAGTCTCTGCTGCTCCGGGTTGCCGACGGCGAGGATCACCTGCTCCGCGCGGACCGGCCCGGCGTCGGTCAGCACCACGTAGCCGTCCGGATCCCGGCGCAGCGCGGTCGCCGTGGCGACGTGGTGCCGCAGCCGGCCGCCGGAGGTGGCGACGATCTCGGCGAGCTGATCGGCCAGGTAGTCGCCGTAGAGGGCGCGGGGCAGGAAGTCGGTGCCCTCGATCGCGTGCCCGTGCAGGCGGGCCCAGCGGACCAGGTGCATCGGGTCGTCCGGGCAGATGCTCATCGCGCCGGCCCGCGCGTTGAGGATGTGCCAGGGCTGTGCCGCGCCGTAGGCGACGCCGCGGCCGGGGAAGCGATCCGGTGCGATCAGGACGACGTCCAGGTCCGTCCGGAGGATCAGGGCCCGGGCGAGCAGTGCCCCGGTGGCACCCCCGCCGATGATCGCCACGGTCCGGTCCCTCGTGGCTTCCCGACTGGCGGGCACCACGACTTCGACGAGGCTCGACATTCAACTCTCCCGCAGGTCGACGCTTTGCCAAGCAAACCACAAAACCCACCGGTTTTATAGGTTAACTCGCTGTCGGCCGCGTCATGCGGCGCTGTGCAAGGGTCGATGGGTGACGGGGCGAGAGAACATGCCGATGACCATTCGCGGGCGTCCTCGAGGGGGTGGGGTGACCGGTCAGGCGGGGGTGAAGAGCAGGGAGACGTTCTGGCCGCCGAAGCCGAACGAGTTGCAGATCGCCGCACGGACCCGCTGATGGCGTGGCTTGCCGGCGACCACGTCCAGCCTCACCTCGGGGGTCTTGTTCTCCAGGTTCAGCGTGGCCGGGATGACCCCCTCGCGGACCGACAGCAGCGTGATGATGCCCTCGACCACACCGGCCGCCCCGACCAGATGACCGAAAGCGGACTTCGGCGCGGTTAGCACGACCTCGTCGCCGAGCGCCGCCTGGATCGCCGCGGCCTCGCCGATGTCGCCGACCACCGTCGACGTGGCGTGGCAGTTCACGTGGTCGACGTCGTCCGGGCCCAGGCCGGCGACGCGCAGCGCGGTCCGGATCGCCCGGATCTGGCCGTCGCCGTTCGGGTCCGGGCCGGTGATGTGGTGGGCGTCGGAGGTGACCCCGAACCCGGCCAGCCGCCCCAGCACCCGTGCGCCACGGGCGGTGGCGAAGTCGGCCCGTTCCAGGATGACCACTCCGGCACCCTCGCCCAGCACGAAACCGTCCCGGTCGGTGTCGAACGGGCGCGAGGCCCGCTCCGGGGCGTCGTTGCGGCGGGAGAGCGTACGCGCCTGGGCGAACCCGGCGATGGTGAGCGGCGCGATGCACGCCTCCGCGCCGCCCGCGATCACCACGTCGACCTCGCCGGAGCGGATCAGCCGCGCGCCGAGAGCGAGCGCCTCGGCACCGGACGCGCACGCGGACACCGTCGCGTAGGCGCCGGCTTTCGCCCCGAATTCGATGCTGACCCAGCCGGCCGGCCCGTTCGGCATCATCATCGGCACGACCAGCGGGGAGACCTTCTGCGGACCCTTCTCCTCGATCAGGTCGTCCTGGTTCAGGATGGTGGAGATGCCGCCGACGCCGGAGCCGATCACCGCGGCGAGGCGTTCCCCCTCGACCTGCGGGGTGCCCGCGTCCGCCCAGGCCTCCTTCGCCGCGACCAGCGCGGCCTGCTCGCAGCGGTCCAGGCGGCGGGCCTGCACCCGGGGGAGCACGGAGTCCGGCTCGATCGCCATCGGCGCGCCGATCAGCGTCGGCAGTTGCTCCCAGTGCGGGTAGGTCTCGAGCCGTTCATCGATGCGGCGGACTCCCGACCGGCCGTCCAGCATGTTCTGCCAGAGGGTCGGCACGTCCCCGCCGAGCGGAGTGGTGGCACCCATCCCGGTGATCACGACGTCGGTGGCACTCATCCGGTTCCCCCCTGACGGTTGCGGCGAGCCTGCCACCCGTAGTGGAACCCATGCGCTTCGATGTGTCCACCGGGGAGGCGGCCGGATCACGGGGGAGGTCGGTCAGGACACCCGGCCGTGTCGTTTCCGTCAGATGGGCGCGGGGCCTGACGAATCTCAGGGACGGGGCGTACGTGGGTTGACCCGATCCGGGGAAACCGCGCGAAAGTCCACTCCTGCGCTGGTCAACGTGCTGACAGCGGGGATTTGTGCGGTCCGGTGATACTTGACCGGGCGTCCGGGCGGGCCGGGGCCGTGGAGGGGGCAGGCTGATGACGCAGGCGGCGGAGCCGAACGACGGTGCCGGCGAGACGCCGGTGCCGCCGGAGGGCGACGGTCGCCCGGCAGCCGGTTCGGCGCGGGTCCCGATCCCGCGGCCGGCCGACAGCGCACAACCGAGCCCGTCCGTGCAGCCGGTCCTGCCGGTCCAGCCGGTCGTGCCGGTCGTGCCGGTCCAGCCGGTCCAGCCGGTCGTGCCGGTCGTGCCGGTCCAGCCGGTCGTGCCGGTCCAGCCGGGACGCGCCTCGGTGCCCGTTCCGGGCCGGGCGGCTGTTCCGGCGCCGCAGTCCGCCATCGTCCCCGGCCGGGCGACCGTTCCCGCGCCGCAGGCGCCGGTCGTGCCGCCCGCGAGCGCTCCCGGCCGGGCGGCTGTTCCGCCGCCGGTGCCGGCGGCCTTCAACGCCCCTGTGACGGCGCTACCGCATCAACCCTCGGCACCGGGCCGCGCCTCGGTGCCCGCGAGTGCTCCCACCACGTATCAGAGCGGCCAGAACGACGTACCGAAGAAAGGCCGCAAGGGGCGCCGCCTCGCCGTCGTCCTGGTCGCGGTCCTCCTTCTCGTCGCTCTGCTCGGCTCGGGCGCCGCGGTGCAGCTCACCCGCGATCTGCCGAACGCGACCCTGACCACCGGCATCGCCACCACGATCAAGATCCCCGGCGCGCTGCCCAAGATCCCTTGGCCGGCACAGGGCTCCGCGGAGCTGATGATCGAGGGTCTGGGCCGGATCGGCGGCTCCGGAGGCAAGTCGGCGCAGCCGATCGGCAGCGTCGCCAAGGTCATGACCGCCTACGTCATCCTGAAGGACCATCCCCTCGAGGGCGACGACGAGGGTCCGACCCTCACGGTCACCGCCGCGGACGTCGCGGACTACCAGTCCCGGATTCCCAGCGGGCAGTCCCTGGTCGCGGTGCAGGAGGGCGAGCAGCTCTCCGAGCGCGACGCCCTCGAGGCGCTGATGCTCCCGTCCGCGAACAACATCGCCCACCAGCTCGCGGTCTGGGGCGGCGGCGACGTCGACGGCTTCCTGACGAAGATGAACGCCGCCGCCGACGAGCTCGGCATGACCGACACCGAGTACACGGACCCGAGCGGCTTCCTGCCCACGACCATCAGCACCGCCTCCGACCAGGTGAAACTGGCTCGAGCGGTGTTGAAGTTCGACGTGTTCGCGGAGATCGTCGAGCTGCGGGAGGCGCAGATCCCGGTGGCCGGGAAGATCCTCAACTACAACGCGCTGCTCGGCGTCGACGGGGTCTTCGGGATCAAGACCGGCTCGACCGACCAGGCCGGCGGCAACCTGGTCTTCGCGGCCCGGCTCAAGGCCGGCTCGCGCGACCTGGTGATCGTCGGCGCGGTCTTCAACCAGCCCGGCGCGAACACGCCGGAGCAACTGGCCGCGGTCAACAAGGTCGTCCGCAAACTGCTCGCCTCGGTCCGCTCGACGGTGAAGGAGTACGAGCTGCTGGCCGCGAAACCGGTCGGCCAGGTCGAGACCGCCTGGGGCGCGTCGACCACGGTGACGCCGGCGAGCGCGCTCAAGGTGGTCGGCTGGCCGGGCCTGGCGGTCAAGGTCAAGACCACGACCACCACACCCGGCCCGCGGGTCACCGCCGGGGAGACCGTCGGCGAGGTTCAGGCTTCGGGGGTACGGGTGCCGCTGCGCGCCGACGCCGCGACCAGCGAACCCTCCCTCTGGTGGAAGCTGACCCGCAAGCCCTGACGGGTCCGCTGGGTCAGCACCACGCAGCCGAGCACGACCACGGCCGCCCCGATCGAGGCGGCCGTGACCGGCTCGCCCAGCAGCAGCGCCGACCAGCTGAGGGTCAGCACGGGCTGGGCGAGCTGAATCTGCCCGACCCTGGCGATGCCGCCCTTGGCCAGGCCGGCGTACCAGGCGAAGAACCCGAGGAACATGGAGACCACGGTCAGGTAGCCGAACCCGGCCCAGCCGGTCGCTGAAGCGCGCGGCACCTCGCGGAGCACGGCGACCAGCGTGATCGGCAGCGTCGCGGGCAGCGCGAGCAGTAACGCCCAGCAGATCGTCCGCGCCCCGCCGAGCTCCCGGGCGAGCGCCCCGCCCTCGGCGTAGCCCAGCCCGCACAGCACCACGGCGGCGAGCAGGAACAGATCGGCGGATGTCAGCGCACCGTGCACCACCCCGGTCGTGACCAGGAAGCCCAGCACGGCGATCAGCCCGCCACCGCTGGCCAGCCAGAACACCAGCGGCGGGCGCTCGTGGGCCCGCAGCGCGGCGAACACGGCCGTCATCGCCGGCAGCACGGCGATCACCACGGCGCCGTGTGCCGAGGTCTGGCTGGTCAGCGCGAGGGACGTGAAGAGCGGGAAACCCACGACGACGCCGAGCGCGACCACCGGAAGGCGGCGCCACTGGTCCCGGGTCGGCCGCGGCGCACGCACCAGGCGCAGGTAGCAGAGGGCAAGCGCGGCGGCGCCGACCGCCCGGCCGAACGCCACGAACCACGGATCGAGATCGTGCACGGCGATCCGGGTGGCCGGCAGCGACATGCTGAACGCCAGCACGCCCGCCGCTCCGAGGACCAGGCCGGCCGTTACCGTGCTGCGGGCAGTAGCGCTACTCTCTTCTCTCATGAATGACGGTAACGCAGCGGCCCGCGTTATCCAAGATCTCCGTGATCGGGTGACCGCCGCCTCGCCGGGTACCCGGCTGCCCTCGGTGCGGGAACTGACCGCCCGGCACCGCGCCTCACCGGTCACGGTCGCCGAGGCGATCCGCGTCCTGGTCGCGCAGGGGCTGGTGGAGGCCCGGCCCGGCAAAGGGACGTTCGTGGCGGCGCGACCGGAGCCGCCGCGCACCGCCGACCTGTCCTGGCAGACCGTCGCGCTCGGTGCCCGCCGACCCGGTGAGGACGAGATGCAGGCGTTACTGGCGTTACCGCCGGCGGGCGCGATCCCGCTCTCCAGTGGATACCTCGACGCCGACCTGCAGCCGGCCGCCGCGCTCGGGACGGCGCTGGCCCGGATCGCCCGCCAGCCGGCGGCCTGGCAGCGCGGCCCCGCCGAGGGCCGGGAGGACCTGCGCGACTGGTTCGCCCGGCAGGCCGGCGCCGGTCTGCGCGCCCGCGACCTGGTGATCTGTCCGGGCGGGCAGGCCGCGCTCTCGTCCGCGTTCCGCGCGCTGGCCGCGCCCGGCGACACCCTGCTCGTCGAGTCACCGACCTACCTGGGCGCGCTCGCCGCGGCCCGGGCTGCCGGCCTGCGCGTGGTGCCGGTCCCGGCCGACCGTGACGGGGTGCTGCCGGAGCAGTTGGCGGCGGCGTTCGCTCGCACCGGCGCGCGGCACTTCTACTGCCAGCCGCTTTATGCGAACCCGACCGGCGCGAGTCTGGCCGCGCACCGCCGCGACGCGGTGCTGGCCGCCGTCCGCGACAGCGGCGCCTTCCTGATCGAGGACGACTACGCCCGTGACCTGGTCATCGACGGTGCCGCCGCTCCGCCGCTGGCCGCTGACGATCCCGATGGGCACGTCGTCTACCTGCGGTCGCTGACCAAGTCGGCGGCGCCCGGGCTGCGGATCGCCGCGATCGGGGCGCGCGGTCCGGCCGGCGCCCGGCTGCGTTCGGCCCGGCTGCTCGACGATTTCTTCGTGGCCGGGCCGCTGCAACAGGTCGCGCTGGAGTTCGTCACCGGGCCGGCGTGGGCGCGCCACCTGCGTACCCTCCGCAAGGAATTGAAGAATCGGCGCGAAGCGCTGCTCGCCGCCCTGCACCGGCGGCTGCCCGCGCTGATCCCGCCCGCGGTCCCGCGGGGCGGCCTGCACCTCTGGGTTCGCCTGCCGGACGGTGCCGACGACACGGCGGTCTCCGCCGCGGCCGCGGCCGAGGGCGTGATCGTGTTTCCCGGGCGGCCCTGGTACGCCGCCGAACCGCCCGCTCCGCACCTGCGGCTGACCTATGCGGCGGCCCCGGCGGACCTGATGGACGAGGCCGTCCGGCGCCTGGCCCGGGCCATTTGAGAAAACACGCCGGACGCTCTACAGATTGATGACACATAGACCCTACGATGCGCGCGTGCAACCAGATTTCGGCCTGCGGGCCGGCATGCGGCTGGGCGGCCGTTACCGCCTCGAGGACCGGCTCGGCGCCGGCGGGATGGGCGAGGTGTGGCGGGCCTTCGACGAGGCTCTGAACCGGACCGTCGCGGTCAAGACGATGCTGCCCACGGCAGCCCAGGACCCTGATTTCGTACGACGGTTCGCCGACGAGGCGACCGCGATGGCCAGGGTCAACCACCCCGCGGTCGTCGCGATCCACGACGTCGGCGAGTCCGACGGCATCACCTACCTGGTGATGGAGTTCATCGACGGCGAGTCCCTCGCCCAGCGGCTGACCCGGGAGCGCCGGCTCGCCCCGGCCGAGACGATGCGGATCATCGCGGCCGCGGCCGAGGGCCTGCAGGCCGTGCACGACCAGGGCATCCTGCACCGTGACATCAAGCCGGCCAACATCATGCTGCGTGCCGACGGCGGGGTGCTGATCACCGACTTCGGGATCGCCCGGCACCCGGGCTCGCCCGGGCTCACCGCCACCGGCGCGGTCCTCGGCACGCCCACCTATCTCTCCCCGGAGCAGGTGCTCGGGCAGCCCGTGGACCGGCGCAGCGACGTGTACTCGCTCGGCCTGGTCGCCTACGAATGCCTCGCGGGAGAGAAGCCGTTCGTCGGCGACAACCCGTACGCGGTGGCGCTGCAACGGATCCAGGAGGAGCCGAAGACCCTCGGGACGGACCTGCCGCCGGCCGTCCTCCTCCTGGTCGAGCGAGCATTGCAGGCCGATCCGGAGAAGCGCCTGCCGTCCGCGCTGTCGCTGGCCGAGGCGGCCCGGCGGGTCGAGCTCACGCCGGTGGCCGCCGGTCGTACCGGGGAGGGGAAGTCGCCGCGCCGCGCGGTCCTCGCGGCCGTCGCCGGGGTCCTGATCGTCGGCGCCATCATCGCCGGAATCGTGGTCCGCGGCCGCGGTGGTGACTCGGACGGCGCCTCGGCCGCCGGTAACAAACCCAAGGCCACGGCCACCGCCGGTGGCGTCCCGGGCGGATTCGTCGCCTGCGGTGACGTGTTCTGCCCGGAGACGCCGATGTGCTGGAACGGGTTCGTTCAGGTCGGGACGCAGGCGATGCCGCCGGTGTCGCGGTTCTGCCCGGGCGCGCACGTGTGGGAGACGTTCGTGGCGATCACGCTGCCCGCCGGGCCGCCGGTGCTCGACTCGGCCGCGCCGCTGATGAAGCAGCCGGATGTGGCGAAGACCTGCTCGGCCGAGGCGATGGCCCAGCACAGCAAGGATCCGGCGGCGACCAAGGGGTGGCGGCGGGATGTCTGGCCGGTGGACTCGGGCCACGGGTGGCTGCTGCACTGCGTCGCCCAGCCGACGTCAGGTTCGTCCACCGGGTCGGCGTTCAAGCCGTAGTAGGGCAGCTTACGAACGCCGGCCGCCCGAGCGGCCGGCGTTCCGCCTTGCCGGAGGACATGCTCACTTGCCGGTCGCTGCGGCTACCACGGGGGAGTTCGCGAAAAGGGGACGGCGCCCGCCTGGGGATTGGGGCGGGCGCCGTCGGGTGCGGGAACGTCAGATCTTGCCGGTGCCGGCTCCGGCCGTGACGGTGGCCTTGACCGAGCTGTTCGCCTCGGGCGTGTACGAGTAGGGGATCGCCGCGACGCTGGCGCCGTTGCGGACCTGCTCGGTGCCCGAGTTCACCTTGTAGTTGTTCAGGACCTTGAGGTTGCCGGAGTCCGAGTCGCCGGTCTGGGTGACCGTCGGGTTCGCGACGTTCTCGAAGTAGTTGCGCTCGACGTAGACGCCCGCGTTCTCGGTGGAGGCGACGCCGTACGAGCCGATGTTGCTGTAGTAGTTGTTGAGCACGTGGACCGGGTTCGCGAAACGGACCCGGGGGTGCCGCTGGTTGGTGCCGTCGAACCAGTTGTGGACGTAGGTGACGCGCAGGTGCCCGAGGTCCTGGGAGCTGTTGTCGTCACTGTGCCCGAGCAGCATGGACTTGTCGTGGTTGTGCAGGTGGTTCCACGAGACCGTGATGTAGTCCGAGCCGCGCTTGATGTCGATCAGACCGTCGTACCCGTTGGACAGGTCGTTGTGGTCGATCCAGACGTTCGTGGTGCTCTCCTGCACGTTGATCGAGTCGTCACCGGCGTTCTTGAACACCAGGTTCCGGATGATCACGTTCTTGACACCGGAGAGGTTGAAGCCGCCGCCGGTGATGCCGGAGCCGGAGCCGACGCCGATGACCGTCTTGTTCGAGGCGACGCTGTACATGCCGGAGATCGTGATCAATCCGGAGATCCGTACGGTCTGCGACGTGCTCGAGCTGAGTGCCGACTTGAGCGCCGACGCGGAGGTGACGGTGACGACGGTGCTGGACGAGCCGCCGGTGGTGCCGCCGTTCAGGCTGGCGAAACCGACCGGACTGGACTCCGCCGCAAAGGCGGGACCGCTCTGGGCGACGACCAGGCCGGTGCCGGCGGCGAGGACGCCGGCCGTGGCCGCGGCGAGGACGGTGCGACGCGATGGAGACATGGGGATTCCTCCGTCGGGGAACGGGTCGGGGAGAGTTGGGTGGGGCCCCAACGTGCAGGTAAGCGCTTTCCTGGGCCGAAACTAGGCTCGGCATCCAGCTCTGTCAATGATTGATTCCAGGATGTTTCCGGCCTGTCCCGAATTGGTTCACGCTGACCTGCGACTTCAGCCTCCGCCGAGGCTCATCGCCGTCGTGCAGCATCTGTAGAATCTCTTGGGAGCGCTCCCGAAGCCGACGATCGGGTCTGACTTCGGTAGAAATAGGAGCATGCTGACCTATCTGGACTGCGACACCGGCATCGACGACGCGATCGCCATCGCCTACCTGCTGGCCCACCCCGGCGTGACGCTCGCCGGCATCGGCACGGTCAACGGCAACACCACCGCACCGCGGGCGGCGGCGAACACCCTCGGGCTGCTGTCCCTCGCGGGCCACGACGACGTCCCGGTCGCGGTCGGCTCCGGGGAACATCCGCACTCGGTGGCCTCGGTGCACGGTGGCAACGGCATCGGCGAGGTCCGCCTCCCCGCGGGCAAAGACCCCGATTCCCGTACGGCGGTCGAGCTGCTCGTCGAGCTGGCCCGCCGGCACGCGGGTGAGCTGCACCTGCTCGCCACCGGGCCGTGCGGCAACCTGGCCGCCGCCCTCCAGGCCGAACCGCGCCTGCCCACCCTGGTCGCCTCGGTGACCGTGATGGGCGGGGCGGTCCGGGTCCCCGGCAACCGCACCCCGCACGCCGAGGCCAACATCGTCCACGACCCGGCCGCCGCGGCCGCCGTCCTGGCGGCGCCCTGGCCGGTGACCCTGGTCCCGCTCGATGTCACCATGCGGCACCGCTGGACCGTCGCCGACGCCGCCGCGCTGAAAGCGGACGGAACACCGCTGCACGCCGCGCTCGCCGACATGCTGCCGACCTACTTCGAGGGGTATCGGCAGCGCCTCGGCGGGCAGGAGATCCCGCTGCACGACCCGCTGGCCGCCGCGATCATGGCCGGCGAGGTCACCCCGGCCGACGCTCCGCTGCTGTCGATCACCGTCACCCCGGACGGCCGGACGATCGAGGCCGGCCCCGGCTCGGTCCGGGTGATCCTCTCCCTCACGGAGCCGGCGGCACCCACCCTCCTGCACCGCCTCCTCGGCCAGCCATGTGGGCCGGCTGGGGGTCAGTGGCCGACACCCTGGTAGCCGCGGAGCTGGCGGCGCCAGAATCGGTAGGCGACGGTGAACAGGGTCGCGCCGACCACGGGCGTCGCGTATCCGAGCCACGCCGGAACCGCGAGCTGGCCGGTTCTGCCCAGGATCACGCTGGCCGGCAGGAAGGCGACGAACGCGACCGGCAGTACGTACGTCAGCGTCCGCTGCATCCCGCTCCCGAAGATGCTCAATGGATACGACCCCAGCGTGTCCATCGCGTCGAACATCATCAGCCGGTACGCCCAGGTGTCCAGGACCCGGACCGAGAACCCGGCGATCGTGACCGCCACCGACCCCTCGATCATGGCGCCACCGATCACGGCGAGGACCAGGAACGCCACCGAGCCGGGCGACCAGTCGAGGTCCGCGACGCTCACCGCGACACCGAAGACGACGATCGCCATCGACAGGTCGCCGAACGGCAGCAGTGAGCGGGTGGTGGTGGCCAGCTGGGACAGGACGTTCACCGGTCGCAGCAGCATCCGGTCGAGGTGGCCCTCGCGGATCGCGTAGTCGACCTGCATGACGCCGTCGAGCGTGACCAGCCACAGCGCGTGCGAGAGCAGCCTCATGCCGTACAGGAAGGCGATCTGTCCCAGGCCCCACCCGGCGACCGTGCCGAAAGTGTGCAACAGCGCCCACACGAAGGCGAAGCCGCTGCCCTGATAGGCGGCGCCGGCCAGCACCATCATCAGGATGTTTCCGCGATACTGCATCGCGCCGCGCAGCGCGGCGCGGCGGAGTTTCAGGTAGAGCCGGATCTCCCGCCTGATCTCAGCCACCGTGCACCACGATCCTGCGGTAGGCGCGACGCCAGGTCAGGCCGACGACCCCGGCGAGGATCACGATCCAGGCCAGCGAGAGGGCGAACCCGCCGAGCGCCTCGGCCCCGTCGACCTGACCGATGTAGATCGCGGCCGGCTGGTAGACGACGAACCGGAACGGCAGCGCCTCGGCGAGCGTCCGCAGCGGCCCGGGAAAGAAGATCAGCGGCACGGTGGCACCGGCCAGGAACGCCGCCACGAACCGGTACAGCACGGTGATGCCCACGTTGTCGACCGTCCAGAACGCCGAGAGTCCGATCAGCAGCGTCAGCAGCGCGTTGAGCACCCAGCCGAGCACCAACGCCACCGGGTAGAGCAGGCCGGCGGTGAGCCCGGCCGGCCCGGACAGCCCACCCAGCAGTCCGGCCACCGGCGTGACCAGCACCATCACCGCGACCTGGATCATCGACTGGCCGGCCTGCAGGGCGAGCATCTGGCCCGGGTAGCCGAGCGGCCGGCTCACGTCGAAGAGCACCTCACCGGAGCGGACCCGGCTCGACATGATCCAGGTGACCGGCGTGTTGATCACGGCGGCCTGCAGGCTCGCGAGGGTCAGGTAGACCACCGTGCTCTCCAGGGTCAGCCCGGCGACCACCTCCCGGCCCTGGAAGGCGGCCGACCACACCCGGGTGACCAGCAGGATCCAGACCAGGGTGACCACCACCGACGCGAGGATCGTGCTCCGGTACTGCAGGCGGATGGCGACCGCGGTCCGGACGTACGCCGTATAACCGCGCAGCACGCTCATGCCGCCACCTCCGCTGCGCTCCGGCGCCGGCATGAGCCAACAACTGAGCTAGCCGATTCGCTCGCAAGCTCGCTCATGCCCGCTACCTCCGCTGCGCTCCGGCGTCGGCATGAGCCAACAACTGAGCTAGCCGATTCGCTCGCAAGCTCGCTCATGCCGCCACCTCCGCTGCGCTCCGGCGTCGACATGAGCCCAAAACTGAGCTAGCCGATTCGCTCGCAAGCTCGCTCATGTGTTGCGCCGTTCCCGGTACAGCTCCCGGACGACGCTCTCCAGGTTCGACTCGACCACCGCGAGCTCCCGGATCTGCCGCCCGTCACCGGCCGCGGCGAGCAGCCGGTGCACCGGTTCGTCACGGCCCACCCGGAACCGCCACCGGCCGTCGTGCTCCCGTTCGCCGATGAATCCGCCCAGGTCGAGGCGGCCGCCGTCGGGCTGCTCGCCGTCCAGGCGGACCAGCACTTCCTGGTACGGCGCATATCGCGCGACCAGCCCGTCGACCGGCCCGTCGTAGAGCACCCGGCCGTGATCGATCAGCAGGATCCGCCGGCACAACCGCTCCACGTCGGCCAGGTCGTGGGTGGTCAGCAGCACCGTGGTGCGGCCGCTGCGGTTCGACTCGTCGACGAAGCCACGGACGGTCTCCTTGGCGAGCACGTCCAGCCCGACCGTGGGCTCGTCGAGGTAGAGCACCGGCGGGTCGTAGAGCAGCGCGGCGGCGAGGTCACCGCGCATCCGCTGGCCCAGGCTGAGCTGCCGGACCGGGGTGCGCAGGAACGGCTCGAGGTCGAGGAGCTTGCGCAGGCGGGCGAGGTTGCTCCGGTAGCGGTCGGCCGGCACGTCGTACAGGGCGGCGACGAGGTCGAACGACTCGATCAGCGGCAGGTCCCACCAGAGCTGGCTGCGCTGCCCGAACACCACCCCGATCCGGTGGGCGAGCCGTCGCCGGTCGCGCCACGGCACCACCGGGCCGTCCGGACCGGCCACCTCGACGGTCCCGCCGGTCGGCCAGAGCACTCCGGTGAGCAGCTTGATCGTGGTCGACTTGCCGGCGCCGTTCGGCCCGAGATAGCCGACGATCTCACCCTCGTCGATGGTGAAGTCGATGCGGTCGACCGCGAGGGTGCGCTCCTTCTCCCGGGTGAACAGGGTTCGCACCGTGCCGAACCGGCCCTGCACCGGCTTGGTCCGTACGTACTCCTTGGTCAGTTCGCGCACGGTGATGAGGGACATGTGACCGGTCTACCGATCCGTGCGAATCAGGGTCAACAGGATTTCCTTCTCGGCGATGATCGGGGCATGAACGTGATCGACGCGGTGTGGAAGCGGGCCTGCGGGCATCAGGGCGGCGGGGTGGGTGACCGGCACCTGAGCGCGTTGCTGCTGGTGCACGGCGCGATGCTGAACGGTGGCGCGGGGACGGCCGTGGTCGGCTTCGACCCCGCCGAGCTGCGGGCCGCGGTGGAGGCTTGTGAGTACTTCGGCCTCAACGGGCTGGCGAGCCTGTTCCGGGAGATCCCGGCGGCGGCCGCTTCCGCGGACGACGAGGAGCGGCTGAACGCCGCGTTCCAGGACATGGACCCGGACGGGTTGATGGTCCCGGCCGCTTTCGAGGACCGCTACGCCGCCACCCCGGAGGACTTCGACCCGGTCGCCAAGCGGCGATTCGGCAGAGGAGAGCGGTGACGACGCCGTGGAGGCTCGATCACCGAACCCGGGATCGGGGTCAGCTGCGCTGGCGCAGGTTGTGGGCGGCGATCACCCGCTGGGTCGGGTCGGCGCCGTGTGGTGTCCGCAAGCGATCAGTCAGCAGGAAGCCCGTCAGCGTGCACGCCTCGGCGTGCTGCATCTCGGTGAGTGCGAACGTCCCGCCGCGCCGTTCCGGCTGCCAGCCGGCGCGCAGCGCGAACATGATCAGGGCGCGGACGTCGGCTGAGGTCGGATAGGAGCCGTCGGTGGCGCAGGCGCCCCACGGCGCCGGCCAGGCGAGCGACAACAGGTCCGCCTGGAGCGCTTGGCCGGTCTTCCCCGAGCCCCAGACGCGGACCCGGATGCAGCGGTGACAGTCCGCGTCGCCCCGAACATGGTGGATCTCCGCGCGCCAGGTGAACATCCGCGAGCCGTGTCGCAGATGCCGCAGCCGAGTCCGCATATGCCTCACCTCTTATTCGATCCTGCCACAGCCCGTCCCCGGCGAGCTGCCCCGGGAGCGTCACTGGAAAGGTGGAGATCGATGATTTCGGACTGGATCGAGAAGAAGGCGCTTCCCGGGCGGCGGATCTCCGGGATGCGCGAGCTGACCGGTGGGTACAGCAACCACAACGTCGTGGTCACGATGGACGACGGGAGCGCGTACGTGCTGCGCCGCTACCTGAGGGCGGACAAATCCGCGATCGAGGCGGCGCTGGCCCGGCGGCTGGCCGGAGTGGTTCCGGTGCCCGAGGTGATCGCCGTCGGCTTCGCGGGCGAGCCGGTCCTGTTGTCCCGGTTCGTGCCGGGCCGGATGCTGAGCGAGGTGCTGATGTCCGCGGACCCGGGCACCGCCGGGGAGCTGGGTTCGGTGGTGGGGCGGGCGCTGGCCGGCCTCGGGACGGTGTCGTTCGGCGCGCCGGGCTTCTTCTCCGACGGGAGTCTCACGCCCGGGCCGCCGGGTGTCGAGCCGGCGAGCGGCCTGGACGCCTGGGTGGATCGTTGCCTGGCCGAAGGTGACGTCGACGGCCACCTCACCGGCTCCGAGCGGCGCGCGCTCCGGGAGTACGCGGCACGGGCGACGCCGGCTCTCACGGCGCTGCACGGATCGCGGCAACTCGTGCACAGCGACTTCAACCCGAAGAACCTGCTCGTCGTCCGGGAGGCCGGGCGATGGCGGGTCTCGGCCGTACTGGATTGGGAATTCGCCTTCAGCGGCCCGCAGCTGACCGACGTCGGCAACATGCTGCGTGATCCGCGCCCACCCGGCTTCGCCGAGGCGTTCCTCGCCGGCTTCGAGGAGGCCGGCGGCGATCTGCCGCCGGATTGGCGGAGCCTGAGCCAGGCGCTTGATCTGTACGCCCTCGCCGACTTCCTCACCCGCCCACCGGAGCACCGTTACTTCGCCCGGTCCGTGGCCCGGATCCGGCGACTGCTGGCCTGAAAGTCGACTTCTGGCCATGTCTTCGGCAATCCTGACATCGACCGGTATGCTCGGCCCGTCCAGTGGCTCAGTGGTCAGGTAAATAGATGTCAATCAATGGTCTGCCCCTGGTGTTGATCGCCGCGCTGCTGCTCACGGCCTGCGTCGATCAGGAGACGGAGCCCGCCGCCGCGTCCGCTCAGGCGGTCGGAGCCTGCGGTGTCGAAGCGACGGTTCCGGACGGTGCGACCCTGCGCGCCGAGGATGTCCCGGTGGCCGGCGGCGATGCGTCCAGCCGGTATGTGGTTCTGCCGGAGGCTCGATGCTCCGGTGTGGCCCGGCGGCCGGATCAGTGCGACCGGTTCCCCTGGGCGACCGAGCGGAACCTCTACGCGCTGGGCGGTCGCGGCTGGCTCACGGTCACCCTCGGTGAGTCCGTACGGGAACAGGTCGTCCTCTACGAGCCGGAGAGTTCCTTCGCGAAATCGTTCGAGCAGGCCGCCGAGGACTGCGGGTTCGAGGCCCTGACCGTGGTGGACGGAGCACCGGCCACGTTGGAACGCGGCCGGGACGGGGTCACCGAGATCGTCTACCTGACGCCGCGGTCAATGGTCTGGATGTCCAGCGCCGACCCGGCCGTCGGCCTGGCCGACCTGGTCCGGCTCGCGGGCGTCGCCGAGGAGCGCTCCACCGCCTTGACCTATCCGTCCTGAACCCGACGCCGGGAGGTGCGGATCCACCCGGGCGACGAAGCGCTCGCTGCGTGCCGACCGGCGTGGTGGGGCACCCGGAGGATGCCCCACGGCGGGGTTCAGCTGGCGTCGGCCAGGGCGGCGAGGGCCTGAGCCGCCCGGAAGTACTTGTTACGACCAAGCTCGCCGATCGTCTTGACGCCGAGCGCCTCGCGGATCAGCTTGCCGCCGTTCTCGCTGACGCCGGCCAGCGCCTCGACCGGTGCGTCGAGGATCTCTTCCAGGGACTTGTCCTGCCAGGCCTTGTCGACGATCTTGCTCAGGTCGGCGGTGACTGCCACTTTTCCTCCGCATAGGTCAGCCGATCCACTCCGAAGTGGATCTTCGGCCGCGAAGCTTAGCCGATCATGACGACGTGCTCGCCACGGCAGTCGGCCAGGGCAAGAGCAAGGGTGAGCGCGGCAGGTGCGAGTCGTCGGATCATCCCGGGGACGCTGCCAGGCCAATGGTGATGCCGTCACCCGCAGGAACGATGTGTGTCTGTAGGACGACGAAGGCCCGCATCTCGCGTGGAGGGCGGGCCCTTTGAGTCGGCAGGTCAGGGATCTACCGGGTCGGGGTGTTCGACGGTCGGCGTGGGGGTCAACGTTCCGTTCCGCTCCGTTGTGGTCGGGGTCGGGGCTGCGGTTGTCGGCCTGGTTGTGGCCGGCATGGTCGGCGCGGCCGTTGGCTTCGTGGGTGTCGGTGTCGGCGCGCACGTCGTCACCGATCCGGTCGCTCCCCACTTGCAGGTATGGACGGTCGCCCCAGTCTTGTTGCGGAGGGTGGCGGTGTCGCCGGTGTTGTTCCAGATGTAGTTGCCGGACTGCCAGTAGGAGTGCCCGGCAGGTGTTCCGTTCTTGCCTTTGCCGGTGTGGATGGTGACGGTTTTCCCTGCGGCGAGGCTTCCGGAGAGTTTGAAGGTGTGCCCGGCGACGTCTTTGATCGTCCAGCCGGTGACCGACACGGCTTTGCTGCTCTTGTTGGTGACCTGCACGTATTCGGCGTTCAGGCTCGCGTTGGTGCGAGTGTCAGCGCCAGGCGAGTTGTAGTAGACCTTGGTGAAGCGAACGTTCGGAACTGCAGCAGTGGTCGCCGCGGAGGCGTAGGTGATTCCGGCGGCAGTGACCGCGGTGGCGGTGGCGGCGACGGCGATCCACCGCCAGGTTCTGCGGGATGCGGATGCGACGTCGGACGGTGAAGACATCCGGCCATCGTTCCAGTTGGATCTGCTGAGGGCAGTGCCACGAACGTGTGGTCATGACCTGCCTGTCCGGTTAGCTTGCCCGGTTGGGGAGTTCCGGACTCCGCTGAAGAGGGAATCCTCTGGCCGCGGTCCGGATCCTGGTGCCCGAGGTCGCCGCGACGCCGGGCGGCTCGCCCGCGGGCGAACTGCGGGCCTTGCGTACCCCGCAGGTCTGGGACCAGCCTCTTCGTGGGCCCGGCGCTGCAGGCCCGGCTCATCACCGTCGCGCCCAGCGCCCAACTGATGGGCGCGGCGGTCAGCCAGTCGGCGCTGAATCTGGCCAACAGCCTCGGTGCCGCCCTCGGCGGGTTGGTGATCGCCCGCGGCCTCGGCTACCTGGCTTCGGCGTGGGTCGGAGTGGCACTCGTCGCGGTCGGGTTGGCCCTGGCCGCGGCGGGCTTCGCCGGCGACCCGCAACGCCCGAGCGGAACCGCGGATCCGGCTCCGGCGCTGCGCGGGTGAGGAACGTGATGTCCTCGTGGTGCACCCGGAACGGTACGGTCGTCGGGTGAACACGGTTGTGCGCGCGCTGCTGGCCGGCGGACTCGGGCTGACCCTGGTGGGGTGTTCGGTCCTGGGTGAGAAGTCGGATGCCGCGCCGCCGTCGGGGCAGGCCGACGTTCCGGTGCGCGTCCCGGCCGGCACGGACACCGCCCCCTTCGACCAGGCTCGGGAGATGCGGGTGCCGGCCGGCTGGTCGGCCGGCGTCTGGGCGCGGGTGCCCAATGCCCGTCTGCTGGCGTGGACTCCGGACCGGCGGTTGCTCGTCTCCCGCCCGAAGATCGGCGACGTCGTCGAGCTGACCCCGGGGGCGGGCGACGCCGTACCGCGGCAGCGAACTCTGGTCGGCGGCCTGAACCAGCCACACGGCCTGGCATTCCACGGCAACACGCTCTACGTGGCCGAAAGCGATCAGGTGGATAGCTTCCGGTACGAAGGCGGAGCGCTCTCCGAGCGGAAGGTCGTGATCGACGGGCTGCCCGACGAGAAGAGCCCGGAGCTGGGCGGCGCCTACGCGCACGCGCTGAAGAGCGTCGCGATCGGTCCCGACGGCACCATCTACGTCTCGGTCGGCTCGACCGGCAATGTGTCGGCCGCCGATCGGGACGCCAGCCCCGAGCGGGCCACCATCCTGAAGGCGCCAGCGGGCGGCGGCACACCCACCGTCTTCGCGCGCGGCGTCCGCAACGGCACCGGGCTGGCGATCGCCCCGGACGGCGCGGTCTGGACGGCGGTCAACAACCGGGACAACATCGCCGATCCCGCCGACGGCAAGGTCAAACGGGGGTACGTCAACACCCACCCCCTCGAGCCGCTCGCCAAGCTGACCCAAGGGCGGGATCTGGGCTGGCCGTACTGTAATCCGAACCTCGATCGCGGCTGGGATCGCGACTACCAGATGAACCGGAACGGCACCGAGCTCGACTGCTCGAAACTGCCGCCGATCGAGCAGGGGCTGGGTGCGCACTCCGCGCCGCTGGGCTTGAGCTTCGCGAAACTTCCCGGGTCGTACGGCGAAGGCGCCCTGGTCGGGGTCCACGGTTCATGGAACCGGAACCCGCCCCAGGCGCCCGAGGTGTCGTTCTTCGCCTGGCGGGCCGGGGCCCTCGGCCCGCAGCAGACCCTGCTCGGTGGCTTCCAGGATGCCGACGGCAGGCGCTGGGGGCGGCCGGTCATGGCAGTACAGGGCCCCGACCAGGCGCTCTATGTGAGCGACGACCTGGCCGGGGCCATCTACCGGGTAACCGGACCTCAGGAGATCGCGACGTCGTCGAAGTAGACCGTGCCGGTGTTGTCGGCCGACTTCAGGTGCAGCTGGACGGCGGCGGCGCCGGCCGGCGCCGCCGTCTCGACGACCAGCTTCGTCCAGGTGGTGTTGCCGACCGGCAGCCGGTTCGAGGTGCTCTCGCTGAGCCACTTGCCGGTGGCGTCGAACCAGCTCAGTGAGATCTCGGTGATGCCGGTGGCGCTGAAGCCGCGGGCGAACGCCTCGGCCCGCCACTTGTAGCCGGCCTGCACCGGGGTGATCGGCGAGGTACGCATCGACGGCAGGCCGGCGCTGGTCCGGGTGGTGCCGGTGAACTTCAACGAGTACGAACCGAGGCGTGGCATCTCGGTGGTAACCACACCCATGCCCGCCGTGGGCTGGTTCGCCTTCCACGTCAGCTCGTTCGCCGGCGCCTCGAAGCCCAGGTTCAGGAAGCTGTTCGGCACGGTGCCGGTCGTCCAGGCGCTGCGCACCACCGACGCGGCGAGCTTGGCGGTGCCGTCGGCCCGGTACAGGCCGAACGTGTACTGCCCGGGGATCGCCGAGACAGCCGACTGGCCCGGGATCGCGCCCTCGGAGAAGTCGTTGAGCGTCCACGGCGACACCGAGCCGACCCCGGCCTCGGCCGCCGCCCGGTACACCCGGGCCAGGTAGGCGGCCTGCTCGCCCTCGCTGGTGGCACCGCTGCTGAGGCCGGTCTCGCCGATCACGATCGGGGACGGCGAGACCGCGGCCTGCGCTTTACGGATCTCGGCGAGCGAACGCTCCGAGTTTCCGTAGAAGTGGAAGTCGTAGTAGTCCAGCGGGGTGGTGGCCAGCGCCGACTTGATCTTCGCCATCCCGGTGGCCCCGGTGCCGCCGTCGACCGACAGGGTGAGCGGCATGGCCGGGGCGACGGCCCGGATCGCCGGGATGATCTGCTTGGCCCACGCGACCGCGGCCGCGTCGTCCGGCTGGAACTCGTTCTTGAGCTCCACGGTGAGCACCCGCGGGTCGTCCTTGTACGGGTCCAGGATCGTCTGGGCCCAGGTGACGCTGCGGGACACCTCGCTGTAACCCGCCCACCAGTCGAAGAGGGTCAGCTTGACGGTCATGCCGCGCGAGTCGGCGATGCTGATGAACTTGCGCAGCCGCTCGAGGTACTCGGCCTTCGGCGTCGGGAAGCCGAACGCGTCCGGGAAGAGGATCACCCGCACGTTGTCCGCGCCCAGGCTCGCGGCCACGGCCAGGCTGGCGTCGATCGCGACCGGGTCGAAGCTGGTCCACATCGCCGACCAGCCGGCGTTCGACGGGTAGTAGTTGATCGTCTTTGCCACCTTCACCCCGGCCATCCGGCTGTTGAGGGTGGGCGAGGTGGACGCGGCGTGCGCCGGCAAGACGGGAAGAACCATGCTCGTCAGGATCGATGCCGCCAGGACGGCGGCGCGGACACGGAAGCGCGATGAGTTCATGAAGACTTTCTTGCCGCAGTTGCTTTTCGGGTCACTCCTCCGTTCGGCGGGTCACACTTCGGATTGCATGATCAGTTAAGGGCAATCAGGTTGCGGATCGGGAGCGGGCGGCGTGGGGTGCGTCACCGGGATCCCAGC
Organism: Actinoplanes regularis; assembly: GCF_900188005.1. Lineage (GTDB taxonomy): Bacteria > Actinomycetota > Actinomycetes > Mycobacteriales > Micromonosporaceae > Actinoplanes > Actinoplanes regularis. Next base: position 348,250 of record NZ_FZNR01000004.1, read on the forward strand.
GGCCGGCCGGGACCCCGGTGACGCTTCACCGGAAAGTGGTGCTGTCAGTCCTCGGCGGGCAGGCTGTCCATGAACGAGCTGACGGAGAAGACAGCGTTGCCGGCGCCGGCCGGGCCGTAGCCGGGCGGGCTGCTCAGGCCGTTCGCCTCCATGGTCGCGCGGTAGACCTCGAGCAGCCGGATGTGGTACTCCAGCGGCGCGCCGTTCGGGTTCGTCCTGCCGAGCGGCGTGGTCGGCTCCGGGCACCACGTGGTGAAGCGCGGGGTGATCCCCCGGGACATGAAGTACTGCAGACCCTCCGCGGTGGAGTCGATCGCCTCGCTCACGCTGGTGAAGCCGAACGGCTCGGCCATCTCGATGCCGGCCACGAAGTTCGGGATGACGTTGCGCGGCCCGAACACCTCGGCGGACTCCAGGATCCGGCGGTGCCACTCCTCCCGGCCCACGTAACGCTCCTTGCCCGGGCAGTAGAGCTCGAACAGTCGCTTGTCCCAGACCTCGTAGTTCGGGTGGTAGATCTGGATGCCGTAGTCCTTGAAGCGCTGCACGTCGGCCCGGGGCAGCGCCTGGGCGACGACCTTGCCGATCCAGCGGCCGGGGAAGCGCTCCTCGATCGCCTGCGCGTACTGCCCGTAGAAGTCCGCCTCGGTCTTGCCGCCGACCTGGGAGGTCACGCTGCCACCGGTCAGGGTGTACGCCGTCGACGTCTTGAGCGTGTCGTGCTTGTCGATGATCGCGAGCGCCTCGAGGACCTCGTCGATCGGCTTGACCCCGGTGTACGGCCGACCGGCCGCCTTGTGCTGGCGCCAGTTGTGGTTGATGTCGCAGTACTGGCACTCCTCCTTGGCGCCGAAGTACTGACAGACGCGGAAGACCGTCAGGTAGACGAGGTAGCCCCACTGGATCGTCGGGGCGACCTCCATCACCTGCTTGCCGTTGGCGAGCGTGTGCCGGTAGTAGTCCGGCATCGGCGGCAGGCCGACCTCGGCGATCGCCCGCCCGTCCAGGAAGAGCATCAACCGGCCGTCGGCGTCGGGCTTCACCCGGTACGGCGAGTCGGGGTTCGTCCGGACCGAGACGACCGTGCGGCGCAGCTCATACGGCCCACCGGTGAGAACGATCTCCTCCGGCGGGCGGCGCAGCGCCGCCTCGCCCAGCTCGGGCAGGGTCCGGTGGTCGAACGAGAAGATGAAGTACGACTTCGGCTTGACGTCGCCGGACTCGTTGTCGGTCAGCGCCGCGTCATCGAACGCCAGGCCGCCACGCAGCAGATCCTCCTTGATCACCGCTTCCCGCGGGACGTGCGGGAAGCGGCTCATCAAGTCCTCGATGAGGTCGGTGCGTGACTCCATGTCTCCTCCTGCGCTCGGTTCCCCTCCAGGCTAGGCCGCGCCTGATCGACTGACGAACGCCCCTGTATCCGAGGTGATCCGTAGGACAGGTCCCGCGCCCGGTCACGATCGCCCGGTGCCGCAAAAGGCGCAAAACCCTTTCTTTCCGGTACGGCGGAGGAGTAGCTGAATCAGAGGGCCACGAACTGGAGACCGCGCGCTTTGAGGGCCGGAAGGACCGTACTGAGGGCCTTGTAGGTCTGCGACCGGTCGCCGCCACCGTCGTGGCAGAGCAGGATCTGCCCCGGGCGGGCGGACAGCATGCGGTGCTGGATCGAGGCGACGCCGGGCTGGGCCCAGTCCCGGGGGTCGTTGCTCCAGTCCAGGGGCAGCAGCCCGGCCTGTGCCACGCCCTGCAGCAGCTGCGGGGACCAGTCACCGCCGGGTGAACGGAACAGCTTCGGAGTCTGCCCGGTGGTCTTGCTGATCTTGGCTTGCGCCTTCTCGATCTCCTTCGCCGCGGCCCGCTTCGGCTTGCTGCCGAGCTTGAGGGGGTGGCTCCAGGTGTGGTTGGCGAGCTGGTGCCCGGCGTTCGTGACCATCTGGGCGACGTCCTCGTGACCGAGCACCTGATTGCCGATCATGCAGAACAGGGCCGGGACGTGGTAGCGGTCCAGCAGCTGCAGGATCTTCGGCGTCCAGACCGGGTGCGGGCCGTCGTCGATGGTCAGTGCGATCGCGTCGGTGGGGAACGCCGGTGCTCCGGTGGCCTTCGTGTACTCCGCGAGCGTGGCGATCGGGCGGTGCAGGACCGGAGCCGGGGACGCGGGGACGGTGGTGCTCTCCGGAACCCTCGGCCTGGTGGTCGCGGGGGAGGCCGACGCCGGCCCGGCGGTGGCACCGGCTGATTCGGGCGTCGCGGAACGTCCGGCGACAGCGGTCGCCGTCGCCGCCACACCCGCGACGCCCGCCACGCCGGTGAGGCCGAGAAGCAGCCGTCGCCGGGTCAGGACGACGCCGCCGAGCCGGGGTCCGGTGGGCTCGGCGGGTGCTGCGACGGTGACGCCGGGAGCGGGCGGCACCGGTGCGGTGGCCTGCCCGGTCGGCGGCTCACCTGCCGACAGCGCGACGGTCGCGTCGTCCTGGAGCCGGAGTGCGCCCGCGGGCAGTGCGACGGTCAGCTCATCCCGGTCCGTGTGCGCGGGCAACGCGATCGTCGCCTCGTCCGGCGGGGTGCTGACGTGCGCCGGCTCGGTGACCTCGTCCGCTGTCGGGGGCGTCGTCAGTGCGACGGTCGGTTCCTCGGGCGTCGTGGCCGGGGTCAGCGCGACGGTCGGCTCGTCGGGTGCTGTGGCCGGGGTCAGCGCGACGGTCGGTTCCTCGGGCGTCGTGGCCGGGGTCAGCGCGACGGTCGATTCTTCGGGTGCTGTGGCCGGGGTCAGCGCGACGGTCGGCTCTTCGGGTGCTGCGGCCGGGGTCAGTGCCACGGTCGAATCCTCGGGAGCCGTGGCCGCCGTCAGCGTGACGGTCGGTTCTTCCGGTGCTGTGGCCGGGGTCAGCGCGACGGTCGGCTCTTCGGGAGCTGTGCCCGTGGTCGGTGCGACCGGTTGGTCCGGTGTGGTGTCACCAGGTGTCGTCGCACTGGGCTCGTCGGGCATCAGGGACCTCCGCTTCCACCATGCGCCCTGCCGACAGGTCCGCAGCGCTTTGTCAATGAACCGTTCGGCTCACCAGCGCGCGAGGCTAGCACTCACCGCCAAACTCGACAAAAGAGGATCATAGCTGTCGATCTCCGGGAAGGCCGCGTCTTGAAACCCGATCGGCTGTCCAGCGTGGACTCTCGGGAGACGTCGTCGAGGAAGCCGCGGGCCCGCCACTGCCATTCGGGTAGCTGGTCGCGGGCCAGCTGGAAGAACTCATGCCGGGCGCGACGCTGGTGCCCGTCTCGGAGTGCCCAGCCAGCACGGACGTGCGGCTCAGCGCCCCCGCGTCACGTGTCGAGTCGCAGCTCGGGGTGGCGGCCGGCCACCGTGCGCATCCGCCAGCGGTGCGGGAAGACCGCCAGCAGCGCGCCGTCGCGGACCCGGGTCATCACCTCGACGTTCGACTCGGTGCGCAGGATCTCGCGGCCGGCCTCGTCGGTGCGGGCCGCCACCTCGTACGGGAGGTGGTCGAGCTGCACCTTGACCCCGAACTCGGTCTCGAGCCGGAAGGCGGCCACCTCGAACTGCATCGGCCCGACGGCGGCGAACACCGGCGCCTGGTCGCCGCGCTGCTCGGAGCGCAGCACCTGGACCACGCCCTCGCCGTCGAGCTGCTCGATGCCGCGCCGGAACCGCTTGAAGGTCGAGGTGTCGGAGGTGCGTGCGACGGCGAAGTGCTCCGGCGGGAACGACGGCAGCGGCGGGAACTGCACCCGCTCGCCGACGTGCAGGGTGTCGCCGATGCCGAGCGCGGTCGCGTTGACCAGGCCGACCACGTCACCCGGGTACGCCTCGTCGATCGTGTCGCGGCCCTGTCCGAAGATCTGCTGGGCGTACTTGGTGGCGAACGGCTTCCCGGTGCCGGCGTGCGTGACGATCATGCCGCGCTCGAACCGGCCGGAGCAGATCCGCATGAACGCGACCTGGTCGCGGTGGGCGCGGTTCATGTTCGCCTGCATCTTGAACACGAACCCGGAGAACGCGGCGTCGACCGGCTGGTCCGTGCCCGCGGCGGTGGGCCGGGCGGCCGGCGGCGGAGCCAGCTCGACCAGAATGTTCAGCAGCTGGCGCACACCGAGGTTGGCGACCGCCGCGCCGAACAGCACCGGCGTGCTCGTCGCCGCCAGGAACGTCTCCTGGTCGTGGTCGGCGCCGGTCATCGCGAGCAGGTCGAGCTCCTCGGTCGCGGTGTCCCAGTCGGCGCCGTACCGCTTCGCCGCCTCGGCCGGGTCCATCTCCTCCTCGATGGCCAGGTCGGCGCCGCCCGGGGAGCGCTCCATCCGGACGAACGTGCCGGTGCGACGGTCGATCACGCCCTGGAACTGCCCGGCGATGCCGACCGGCCAGGTCAGCGGGGTCGGCTTCAGCCCGATGCGCTGCTCGATCTCGTCCATCAGCGCGAGCGCGTCGTGGCCGGGCCGGTCCCACTTGTTGATGAACGTCATCACCGGGATGCCGCGCTGGCGGCACACCTCGAACAGCTTGAGCGTCTGCGGCTCCAGGCCCTTCGCGGCGTCCAGCAGCATGACCGCGCTGTCCACCGCCGTCAGCACCCGGTAGGTGTCCTCGGAGAAGTCGGCGTGCCCGGGGGTGTCCAGCAGGTTGATCACGGTGTCGCGGTACGAGAACTGCAGCGCCGCCGAGGTGACCGAGATGCCACGCTGCTGCTCCATCGCCATCCAGTCGGACACCACGCCACGGCGGTCGCCCTTCCCGTGGACCGCGCCGGCCTGCCCGATCACCCGCGCGTGCAGGGCGAGCGCCTCGGTCATCGTCGACTTGCCAGCGTCCGGATGCGAGATCACCGCGAACGTCCGCCTGCGGCTCGCCTGAACGGCGACACCCGACGCCGATGCCAGCACGTTCTGACTCAAGATCCGCTCCCAGGGCCACGTCGTCGACGCCTCACGCGTGCGACCTGCCGCACGTTATCCCGTCGGCGGCGACTTTGAGTCATGTCGGGTCGTGATCGCCCTCACCCGCGCGTCACCGGTCGCCTCACGAAGGCACTCCGATGTGTGCCTTCGCACAGTCGTCCGGGCCTGTTTGGCACGTTTCACTGGCGGCCCGACAGTAGGACCATACTGATATAGGTCCATTCCTGGATTTGTACGTACAGTACGACTCCGGGGCACTTCGCCGATCGCCGCCGTCCACCCCGACACCGGCCGTGATCGGCGCGCTTCGTCGTGTCCCCAGGTTTCGACCACCCCCATGGAGGAACACAATGCGGGTCCGCAAGTTCGCCTACGCCGGCGTCGCCGCCGCGCTCACCGCCACCCTCGCGGTCACCGGTACGGCCTACGCCGGCGCCGCCCCAGCGGTCACCGCCGCCCCGGTCGCCGTCGCCCCGCCGGTGATCAGTGCGGACGTCTCGATGGCACACCTGCAGAAGCTGATGAGCTTCGCCTCGGCCAGCAACAACACCCGGGTGATCGGCACCCCCGGCTTCACGTCCACGGTCACCTACATCAAGCAGCAGCTCGACGCGCTCGGCTGGAAGACCACGGTGCAGAACTTCACCACCGGCGGCAAGGCCGCGTCCAACGTCGTCGCCGAGTGGCCGTACGGCGACGCCACCCACGTGGTCATGGCGGGCGCCCACTCCGACTCGGTCTCGGCCGGCCCGGGCATCAACGACAACGGCTCCGGCGTGGCCGCGCTGCTGGCCAACGCCGCCGCGATCGCGCAGGCCAAGCTGGTGCCGCAGAAGCGGATCCGATTCGCTTTCTGGGGTGCGGAGGAGCAGGGCGACATCGGCTCCAGCTACTACGTGTCGCACCTGGCCAGCGGCGAGTCGAAGAAGATCGACGCGTACCTGAACTTCGACATGGTCGGCAACAAGCCGGAGAACGGCCGCGCCGTCGGTTGGAGCCTCTACGTCGAGGGTCAGTCGAACGGCCTCAACGCGCCGTTCAAGACCTACTTCACCGCACAGGGCATCACCGTCAACCCGTCCCTGGACACCGACGACCGTTCCGACCACGCCGCGTTCAAGAACGCCGGCGTCAAGGTCACCGGTGTCAGTTCGGTGCGCAGCCTCAGTGCGCTCGGAGCCTGCTACCACAGGGCGTGCGACGACCTGACCGACGTCAGTTCGACCAGCATGGGCCTGGCCTCGAACGCCATCGCCGCCGCGGTCTGGTCGCTCGCCGGCGCCTGACCGGGGGCCGGTCCGCGGCAAGGCCGGCCGGCGAACGAGGGGGCGGAACGGTGCACGGTTCCGCCCCTCGGATTGTTTAATCAGGGCGCAATATTTGTCGAATTCCGGTCAGTCAGACATTTCCGCGTAGGCTATTTCGAAGAATGTCTCGGAGCGGATTTCATCACATCCAATGTGGCCTATTACCGCGACGACCAGGCACTTTGGATCGCTCAAAAGGGTGCTGACGGCCGCGGATCCCGCCCGCCTCACACGAATTTCACTCACCTTCCGCGATTGTTCACGGCGCACTGTCGAACAACGGGGAGGATTATCAGCAGTGGATCGTCATCGAAAGTGGGGCTGGGGCCTCGGCATCGCGACAATCACCGCGGTGACTGCCTTCGGGCTCGCCTCGTGGCAGGCGAACGCCGCACCCAGTACGCCGTCGACGCCCGGTGCGACAGCCGAGCAGCCGCGCGTCTCCAACCCGAGTCCCGTGCCCGAGGCCGCCTCCGGGACCGGCAGCGATCCGCTGACCGGCACCGAGGTCGACAAGGCCCGCGCGCTCGCGCTCACCCCGCAACTGGCGGCGAACGCCACGGACGTGACCGGTAAGGCCGGTCCGGAGTACCTGGCGGCCGAGCTGGATGTCGACGGCACCGGCCGGCAGGCGGAGCTGTACTACTACGACTACCGCACCGGCAAGCTGTTCAAGCAGGTCGTCGACCTCAAGGCCGGCAAACTCCTCAAGTCCTACTCCGCCACCGGGATGCAGCCGCCGGCGTCCGAGCAGGAGGCAAAGGCCGCGCTCGACCTGCTGGTCAACGATCCGCTCAGTGCGGAGTTCAAGGAGGCCTACCGCAAGGCTACCGGTGAGCAGCTGAACGGCACGGCGGGGCTCGTCCCCACCGCGCACATCTACACGGCGAAACCCGCGGACAAGGGCGCGTCCCAGTGCGGCAAGAGCCGCTGCGTGCAGCTCATCGTGAAGACCGGAGACGGTCACTTCATCAATGTCACCGACCTCATCGTCGACCTCTCCGGGCGCCAGGTCGCCCGCCTCAAGTGAGCGGGGATTCCGGCAGCATGACGTACCGAAAGATCGCCGCGGCCGTCGCGCTCCTGACGTCGGCCGTGCTCAGCCTGACCGCGCCCGCCGCCGCCCAGGCGGCCCCGGCGGCGACGCCCTGCGGCGCGTCGGCGATGGTCAAGGAGACCCTGCCCAACGGGACCACCTGGCAGCTCTGCTGGCGGATCAACGACAAGGCCGGGCTCGTCCTCGACCACGTCTTCGTCGCCACGAAGCGCTATCCCGAGCCGGTGCAGGTGCTGGACTCGATCCGGCTGGCACAGCTCAACGTGCCGTACGACACGGGTGACACCGAGTACAACGACCTCACGGCCATCGGCCTGGGCAGCTACGGCCTGGAGACCCTCACCGGCGACGACTGCAAGGGCGGCTCGATCCGCCTCGGCTCCGACGGCGGCAGCGACCCGCAGCAGCGCAAGGTGCTCTGCGTCAGCGCGGAGCCGCGTGGCCTCGCCTACCGGCTGCACGACTACGAGGGGTCGGAGGAGAAGGTCTACTCGCAGCAGGGTCACGACCTGGTGCTGCGAACGGTCAGCAAGCTCGGCTGGTACGAATACGTGACCGAGTACCGGCTGCACGACGACGGGCAGATCTCGGCGCGTCTCGGCGCCACCGGAGACCTGGCGCCGAGCGAGTACTCCACCGCCGACAACGGCTGGCCGATCGGCAAGGCCGCCAAGGACTACTCGACCATGCACTACCACAACGCGTTCTGGCGGGTGGACTTCAACATCGCCGGCAAGGGCGGGGAGAAGGTCGAGCAGTTCGACACCACGACGTCGGGCCGCGGCAGCATGACCGCGGCGCTCAAGACCACGCACAAGACGATCGCCAACGAGGGTACGTTCTCCGCCGCCAACCAGCGCTTCTGGCGCATCGTCAGCCCGACCAGCAAGAACGCCGACGGACACCAGCGTTCCTACGAGCTGGCGCGCGGAGCGAGCGACAGGTACGAGGGGCACCCGGAGACCAAGCCGGACGTGACCTTCAGCCAGAAGAACGCGTGCGAGAAGTGGGCCAGTGACAACGCCGCGGACCCCGAGTGCCCGCTGGACAGCGTCACCGTCATCGACTTCGTCAAGAACAAGGAGAAGCTGGCCGACCCGGTGATGTGGGTCCGGGTGGGCTTCCACCACGTGCCGCGCGACGAGGACCAGAGCCCGATGCCGATGCACTGGCAGGGTTTCGACCTGGTGCCGCGCGACTTCACCGAGATGAACCCGCTGACCCCGGCCGGCCGTGAGGGCGCGAACGGGAACCAGAGCGGCGAAGGCTCGCAGGGCTGAACCCCGGCCGGCCCGGTCAGCGCGACCGGGCCGGCCCCGCTCTCCCGAGGAGAAGGGACCTTTCTTGACCGTCCGCCGTCTCGCCGCCGCGCTCGTCCTCGCACTCGCCGCCGTGACCGTCGTCCTGCTGCGCACCGGCGACCGCGACGTCGAGAAGCAGCAGGTCGCGTCCGAGTCCGTGGCAGCACCCTCCGGGACCGACGTGCACTACGCGCAGATGATGGTGGCGCACCACGAACAGGCCGTCCGGATGAGCCGCACGCTGATCGCCAAGGGCGACGTCCCGGAGCGGATCCGCCTGATCGCCGAGTTCATCGTCCACGACCAGCAACGCGAGATCGACCAGACCAACGACTGGCTGACCGCCTGGAACCAGCCGGCGGGCACCCCGGAGGGTGGCTCGGCGCACGGCATGCTGACCCAGGCGCAGCTGGATGAGCTCGACCGCGCCGACGCTCGCACCGCGGCGCCGGTGTTCCTCCGGCTCATGATCGAACATCACCGGGGTGCGATCACCATGTCCCGGTCGCTGCTGGACGGCCCCGGCGGCAACGCCTACATCCACAGCCTGGCCAAGCACGTCGTCAACGAGCAGACTGCGGAGAACGACGCGATGACGGCGCTGCTGAAACCCTGACGCGGAGCACTCGTCACGGCGTACCGGAAAAATCTCGAGGGAAATCCGGGCGGCGCTGTCGGATCCGGGTGAAGGTGATCGTCGCAGAGGTGAGCGGCCACCATCGAGGGGCGCCCCGAACCACAGGAGATGATCTTCAGATGCGGTACCTGGTTTCCGTGATCTTCGATCGGCCCGGCCTCGCCACCCCGGACGAGATGGCCGCCATCGCCGGGTTCAACGAGCGGCTCCAGGAGGAGGGTCACTGGGTCTTCGCCGGTGGCCTCGGTGGACCCGACACGGCCACCGTCATCGACAACCGCGGTGGCGGGGCACTGGTCACCGACGGGCCCTTCGTGGAGACGAAGGAGTTCCTCGCCGGCTTCTGGATCATCGAGGCCGCCGACCTCGACGTGGCCCTCAAGCTCGCCGCCGAGGGGTCGAGGGCGTGCAACCGCAAGGTCGAGGTGCGGCCGTTCCTGTGAGCGGGGCCGACGTCCGGGAGGCGATCACCCAGGCGCACCGCGGCGAGTGGGCGCGGGTGGTCGCCGCCCTGACCCGGCGATTCGGCGACCTCGACATCGCCGAGGAGGCGGCGGCCGAGGCGTTCGCGGTCGCTGTCGAGCGGTGGCCGGCCGACGGCGTACCCCCCAATCCCGGCGCCTGGCTGACCACCACCGCCAACCGCAAGGCCATCGACCGGATCCGGCGCGAGAGCAAGCGGGACGACAAGCAGAGGGAGGCTCGGACGGTGTACCACGACGACCCGCCCGAGCCGCCCGGCGCCATCGAGGACGAGCGGCTCCGGTTGATCTTCACCTGCTGTCACCCGGCGCTCGCGCCGGAGACCCGGGTGGCGTTGACCCTGCGCATGGTCGGCGGGCTGACCGTGTCCGAGATCGCCCGCGCCTTCCTGGTCCAGGAGACCACGATGGGGCAGCGGATCACCCGCGCGAAAGCCAAGATCAAGACGGCCCGGATCCCCTACCGGGTGCCGTCCGCCGAGGATCTCCCGGATCGCGTCTCCGGCGTGCTCGCCGTCCTCTTCCTCGTCTTCAACGAGGGCTACCTGGCGACCGGCCCCGGCACCGACCCCATCCGGCACGACTTGAGCGCCGAGGCCATCCGGCTCACCCGCCTGATCCGCGCCCTGCTCCCGGCGGACGGTGAGGTGGCCGGGCTGCTCGCGCTGATGCTCCTCACCGACGCCCGCCGCCCCGCCCGGGTCTCGGCGACCGGCGAACTGGTCACCCTCGAGGAACAGGACCGTGGGGCGTGGGACACCGCGCTGATCGCCGAGGGCCACCGGCTGGTACGCGAGCGCCTGGCCGCCGGCGTCGCCCCGGGCCGCTACCAGATCCTCGCCGCGATCAATGCCGTGCACACCTCCGCGCGCGACGTCCGCGACACCGACTGGTCACAGGTCGTCGCCCTCTACGACCAGCTCGTTCGCCTCGATCCCTCACCGATCGTCGCCCTCAACCGGGCCGTCGCGGTCGCCGAGATCGACGGCCCGGAGGTGGCGCTGGCGGCCGTCGACCGCCTCGCGGACCAGCTGGTCGGCTATCACGCCTACCACGCGACCCGCGCCCACCTGCTGCGTCGGCTGGGCCTCGGCGGGCAGGCGCGCGCGGCCTACGACAAAGCCATCGAACTGGCGGGCAACACCGCCGAGATCGCCTACCTGACCCGCCGCCGCGACCAGCTGGGAGATCGATCCCGTAGCATGCCGATCGAAGGCAGCTGAACGGCGAGGTCCATCTCACCTGGCGTCAGGGACCGGAGAATCCGCCGTGGCCCGCGACGGAGGAAATGTCGATTCCGCTGGCAGACAGTCTTACCAAGCACCACTGAACGGCGCCGGCGAGCTGGCCGGGGGCAGGGCCTCCAGGGTCGGGCGAAGCTACGCGAGGACGACCACCGGGGAGGGGCCGGGGTCGTACGCGGTGAAGTGCATGTCGGGGGAGTGCCGCCGGAAGTCCTGGGGGCTCAGCCCGCGCTCGCGTTTGAACGCCGCGCTCAGCGCGAAAGCGCTGCCGTAGCCCACCTGCCGCGCCACCGCGCCGAGCGTCAGGGACGGGTCCCGCAGCAGGTCGGCGGCGAGGGCGAGCCGCCACCCGGTCAGGTACGCCATCGGCGGCTCGCCGACCAGTTCGGTGAACCGCCGGGCCAGCAGCGACCGGGACACCCCGGCCCGGCGGGCCAGTTCGGCGACCGTCCACGGCGCCGCGGGCTCGGCGTGCAGCAGCCGCAGGGCCGTGCCGGCGATCGGGTCGTGCCAGGTGGGTGTGCCGGCCAGCCAGGACCGCAGCACCGAGATCAGCAACAGGTCGAGCAGCCGGTCCAGGACCAGCTCCTGGCCCGGGGCGGTGCGGCCCATCTCGGCCGAGAGGAGCCCGACCAGCGTTCGATCGGTGCCGGCGGCCGGCTGCACCAGCATCGACGGCAGCGTCCGGAGCAGGCGCCGGCTGACCTCGCTGCGCAACTGGTACGTCCCGGTGATCAGTTCGGTCCCGCCGCCCGACGGGTCGCCCCAGCTGCGGACCCCCAGGTGTTCCCGGGGTGTTCCGTCCACGGTGGTGCACACCTGGCCGGGGTGGATGATGGTCTGCCAGGGCGTCGCCGGGTCGTCCGCGACCGTGTACGGCTGCGGGCCGCAGATCACCGCCACGTCCCCGGGGTTCAGCGTGATCCGCGAATCCCGGATCACCTGGGCCGACCCTTTGAGCATCGTGACCAGGGACAGCGGTGCCTCGTCCTGGATGCGCAGCGCGAACGGCGGCTCCAGGACGGTGCGCAGCAGGAACGCCTCACGTGCGCGTGCCCCGTCGAGCAGTCCGGTCAGCGTGTCCACCCCGCAACCATGACATGTCCGAGGCAGAGCAGCGCGAGTGTGCTCAGGATCGTGCGTACGTTGTTGACCGGCACCCACACGCCCTCGAAGTCCGCCCGCGCCCGCGCCGCGTCGGCCAGCGAGGCCCCGGCGAGCGCGTTGTTGAGCGGCACCGAGATGCCCATCGTCAGGATCAGCACCACCAGGTAGAGCCCGGCCGCGATCGCGATCCAGAGGTACGGCTCACCGGCCCGCGCCCGCAGCACCGCCGCGGCTATCGGGAACACCAGGGCCCCGAGGAAGACCAGGAAGAACAGTCCGTTCTGGATGGCCGCGTTGAACTGCTGCATCGCGGCGACGAAGGTGCGGTCGTCGGTGGCGCGCAGTCCCGGCATGACCGCGGTGGTGAACGCGAGGAAGATGCCGGCCATCAGGCCGGTGCTGACGAGCGATGCCGTGAGCAGGATCGAGGTGAGCGCTTTCATCGGGGGTCCCGGAGCTCGGATGTGACCGTCATTCCTCGAGTTCATCCGCTGGAGCGTGGACGAACCATGGTCAGGAACCCCCGGTGCATACGCGAGCGTCCACGGGCCGGGGACTACTCGGCGGTGAGGCGGCCGAACGAGGAGCGGTGGAAGACCAGCGGCGACAGCGGATCTCCCTGGTCCACCGGGTGGTCCACCGCGTGCAGTTCCAGCAGGATGATGGTGTGGTCCCCGGCCTCCACCTCGCGGTAGATCGTGCAGTCGAAGCGGGCCAGGCCGTCGTCGATGGTCACCGCGCCGTCCTCGCTCACCGACGCCGGCACGCCGTCGAAGCGGTGGGCGACCGGCCCGGCGAGCTGCCGGCAGATCGCGCCGTGGTGGGCGGCGAGGACGGTCACGCCGAGGTGGTCCGCGCGCCGCAGGTCCGGCCAGGTCTTGGAGGTGTTGGCGATGGAGAACGACACCAGGGGTGGGTCCAGGCTGACCGAGGTGAACGAGCTGGCCGCGAGCCCGACGAGCCGGCCGTCGACGGCGGCCGCGACGGCGACGACCCCGCTGGGGAAGACGCCGAACGCCCTGCGCAGACGGATCGCGTCGAGGTCCTGGTTGGTGGCGAAGGCCGCGGGGGTCTGCAAGGTGGTCATGCCGTCAATCTATATCGACCCTATAGGTTTTCGGAAGTATAGGAGACGTCACACTCCGCTGCGGGAGGTCAGGCGGATTGCCGGGCGATGAGGGTCGGCTCATAGATGACCGAGCTGATCCGGGCCGCCGGGTCGTCGATGCGGGCGAGGAGAAGCTTCGCGGCCTCGGCCGCCATGTCCTCGAGCGGGTGCCGCACCGTGGTCAGGGCCGGTCGTGCCGCCAGCGCCGCGCTGCTGTCATCGAAGCCGACCACCGCGACATCCTCCGGCACCCGCTTGCCGGCGTCGCGCAACACCAGCAGCGCGCCGAGCGCCATCAGGTCGTTCGCCACGAACACGCCGTCGAGCCGCGGCTGCTCGGCCAGCAGGAGACGCATCGCCTGTTCCCCGCTCTCCCTGGTGAAATTGCCGTTCACCAGGGGCACCCAGGCGTGCCCGTGCCGAGCGGTCGCCCGCCGGAAGCCGGTGATCCGGTCCTGGCTGGCCGGCACGTCGGCGGGTCCGGAGATCATGCCGAGCCGCTGGCAGCCGCGAGCGGCCAGGCGGTCGGCGGCGAGCGCGGCGCCGGTCTCGTTGGCCAGGTCGACGTAGCTGATCGGCACCGGGTCGGCCGGCCGGCCGATCAGGACGGCCGGGATGCGCGCGTCGGCGAGCAGGCCGGGCAGCGGGTCGCGGGCGGGCAGCGACAGCACGACCGCGCCGTCGGCCTGGCCGTTGCGCAGGTCGCCGACCAGCCGCTTGTGGCCGTCGGCGCCGACCATCTGCAGGGCCAGCTGGACCCCGGCGGGGCGCAGCACGCTCATCAGCCCACCGACGACCCGGCCGAAGTAGGGGTCGGCGAAGAATCGACTCATGAACGGGTCGTCGTCGTGTGTCTCGGAGTCGGAGACCACCAGGGCGACGGTGCCGGTGCGCCGGGTGACCAGGGAGCGGGCCAGCCGGTTGGGCACGTAGCCGGTCTGCTCGACGGCGCTCCAGACCAGCTCGTGCAGTTGCGGGTCGACGTTGCGGATCCCGTTGACGACCCGGGACACGGTGGCCCTGGAGACGCCGGCGACCCGGGCTACGTCCTCGAGCGTCGGTAGCCGCTGGCTCTGCATGCCGAAGTTATAGCACGAGGTGGAGAGCGCTTTCCGCTCGTGCCCGGCGGAGCGGCGGAAAATCCGGTCCGCCACGTTCCGGAACCCCAAAGCATTGACGGAGGTCGTAACAAGTCCGAAAACTGGAAAGCGCTCTCCAAGCGTACTGTCCTCGAACCTTGGGAGATCCCCCCGTGAACAGAACACCGTTACGACGGCTCCTCGCGCCGTTGAGCGCGATCGCCCTGGCCGGCGCCCTGCTGGTCACCGCCGACCAGTCCGCCTACGCCGCCGACACCCTGCTCTCGCAGGGCAAACCCGCACTCGCCTCCTCGGTCGAGAACGGCGAGTCCCCTGCCATCGCCGCGGTCGACGGCCGCTCCGACACCCGCTGGGGCAGCCAGTGGTCCGACCCGCAGTGGCTGCGCGTCGACCTCGGCGCCACCGCCACGATCACGCAAGTCAAGCTGCAGTGGGAGGCGGCGTACGCGAAAGCCTTCCAGATCCAGACCTCGCCCGACGGCAACGCCTGGACCACCGTCTACAGCACCACCACCGCGACGGGCGGCAACCAGACGCTCGCGGTCAGCGGCTCCGGCCGCTACGTCCGGATGTACGGCACCCAGCGGGGCACCGGCTACGGCTACTCGCTGTACGAGTTCCAGGTCTACGGAACGTCGTCGGTCACCCCGCCGCCCGCCGACGGCCCCGGCTACGTGATGGCGAACCCGCCGGTCACCGGCGTCGTCCCGTCCACGGCCATCCCGCCCGCGCAGAACCCGCCGGTGACCCACCGTGAATTCCAGGCGAACTGCTCGGTGAGCCGGACCAACCTGAACGACGACCCGATCGTCTTCCCGGGCCTGCCGGGCGCCTCGCACTCGCACACCTTCATGGGCAACCGCACCACCAACGCCACCACCACGCTGGCGTCGCTGCAGGCCGGCACCACATCCTGCATCGCCCCCGGTGACCGCACCGGCTACTGGATGCCGACCCTGCTCAACGGCACGACCGCGGTGCAGCCGGACGGTCCGCAGGTCATCTACTACAAGAGCGGCGTGATCGACTACCGCAGCGTGCGGCCGTTCCCGCCGGGCCTGCGTTACGTGGTCGGCAGCCCCACCTCGACGCTCGACGAGTTCCGCAACCACCCGGGTGCGGTCGAGGGCTTCGAGTGCGGCGACAGCACCCGCAACTGGGACATCCCGGCAAACTGCGTCGCCGGCTCCCAGCTCAACGTCCGGTTCCAGGCCCCGAGCTGCTGGGACGGCCTGCACCTGGACACCCCGGACCACAAGAGCCACATGGCGTACCCGATCGTCGGGGTCTGCCCGACATCCCACCCGGTCGCCGTGCCGATGATCGAGTTCAAGATGGCGTGGCCGGTCAGTGGCAACATGGCCAACGTCCACTTCGCCAGCGGGCGCGGCTACTCGTTCCACTACGACGTCTTCAACGCCTGGGACCCGGCGGTGCTGGCCGCGCTCACGACGCACTGCATCAACGGTGGCCTCCAGTGCAACCCGCGCGGCTTCGACCAGTACAAGCCGGACCGCGGTGCCGCCCTCAACGAGAACTACGAACTGCCGTGACGCCGGGGGTCCGGGCCTTCCACGCCCGGACCCCGATCGACCGCCTCCGGCCGGGGTGCCCCCCAGCCCCCGGCCGGAGGCGCCACACCCGCCGCGCAAGCTTGCGGCCGACGGTCGTCGAGGCCGTCGATAACACCTTTTCCCCGTACGATTTCAGAACTCTTTTTCGAGCTTCTCCAGCGCCTCCGCGCGGCTTTCCAGAATGCGGGCGGCCAGCTCCTTCGTTCGCGTTTCCGCACCGGCCGACCGCTCGCTGGTCGCCAGCCGCTGCCCCTGCTCCAGGTGCTCCCGGAGGGCCGTGGTCAGCACCTTGTCGAAGCCCGCACCTCGCTGGGCGGCGGCCGAGGCGACCAGCGCGGGTGTCACCATCCCGGGCATCGGCATGCCCTTGTGCGGGTTCGCCGACGGCAGTCCGGCCTCGTCGTGCAGCTGCCGCAGCGTGCCGAGCTCCTCGCCGGTGAACGTCGCTACCTGCGCGGACAGCTCCTTCAGGGCAGGATTCGAGCTGTTCGCCGGGGTCAGTTCGAGCAGCGGCAGCAGCTCCTCGTCCATCGCGATGTTGATCTCGACCCAGGCGAGGTCGGTGCCGCCGAAAGAGGCCGTGGCGGCGGGGGAGGTCACCGTGGGGGCGGTGTCGCCGGCCGCTCCGCAGCCGCTCGCGCCCAGCAGCCCGGCCGTCAGGGCGGCGGCGAGAAGGATCCGGGAGTTCACATTCACGGCCGGAGTTTCTAGTTCCGGAACCAGGGATGTCAATGGCAAGTATTGACCTCGGGCAACATGGGCGAAACAATCGCTCTCGCTTGGAGAGCGCTTTCCCTATGCCTTGATTCAGACCGGCCTGCCTTCATTCAGACCCGTCCGGAAACAGGCCCCCGTCCGCAACAGTCCCCGTTGGGGTGTGATCATGAGTCAGACAACCGGGCCGGATCGGCGTCGTCGCCGCAGACCGTACGTCCTCGCGGCGGTCCTCGCCCTGCTCCTCGGCCTCACGACCGTCGCCGTCACCACCGCCGCGAACGCGGCGGACACCCTGCTCTCGCAGGGCAAACCGGCCACCGCCTCCTCTCAGGAGGGTGCCGACGTCGGCCCGGCCAACGCCTTCGACGGCAACGACGGCACCCGCTGGTCCAGCGTCTTCGCCGATCCGCAGTGGATCCGCGTCGACCTGGGCGCCACCGCGACGATCACCGGCGTGGTCCTGCAATGGGAGGGTGCGTACGGCAAGGCATACCAGATCCAGACCTCGGCCGACGGGACCACCTGGACCACCATCCACTCCACGACGGCCGGCACCGGTGGCACCGAGACGCTGACCGTGAGCGGCACCGGGCGTTACGTGCGGCTCTACGGCACGACCCGGAGCAGCGGCTACGGCTACTCGCTCTACGAGTTCAAGGTCTACGGCTCGACCACACCGGCCGGTGAGTGCACGACCAACGCCGCCCAGGGACGCCCCGCCACCGCCTCGTCGGCCGAGGGCGCGGACGTCAGCGCGGACAAGGCGTTCGACGGGAACACCGGCACGCGCTGGTCCAGCCAGTTCGCCGATCCGCAGTGGATCAGCGTCGACCTGGGTGCCACCACCTCGGTCTGCGGTGTCGTGCTGCAGTGGGAGGGTGCGTACGGCAAGTCGTACCAGATCCAGACCTCGAGTGACGGGGCCACCTGGACCAACGTCTACTCCACGACGAACGGCGCCGGCGGCACCGAGACCCTGAACGTGACCGGCAGCGGCCGGTACGTCCGGCTCTACGGGACCGTGCGCGCCTCCGGCTACGGCTACTCGCTGTGGGAGTTCAAGGTCCTGACCAGCGGCGGAACCACCACACCGACCACACCGCCCACCCAGGATCCCGGCAACTTCACCACGGTCTGGCAGGAGAACTTCGACGGTACGACCGGGACCGCACCGTCCGGCGCGAACTGGCTGACGCGGACCGGCACGCAGTACCCGGGCGGCGCCGCGAACTGGGGCACCGGCTCGGTCGAGACCGCGAGCGACTCCACCGCCAACGTCTCGCTCGACGGCACCGGCAAGCTCAGCATCAAGGCGATCCGCGACGGCGCCGGCAAGTGGACGTCCGGCCGGATCGAGACGCAGCGCACCGACTTCACCCCGCAGCCCGGCGAGATGCTCAAGTTCAGTGCCGTGCTCAAGCAGCCCAATGTCGCCAACGGCCTCGGCTACTGGCCGGGTTTCCGGGCGACCGGCGCCGCGTACCGCGGAAACTTCAACAACTGGCCGTCCGTCGGCGAGACCGACATCATGACCGGCGTCAACGGCCGCGATCAGCTCGCACAGACCCTGCACTGCGGCACCGCGCCCGACGGCCCGTGCGCCGAGTACACCGGACGATCCTCGGGGTTCGCGTCCTGCGTCGGCTGCCAGGCCGGCTACCACGAGTACTCGCAGGTCATCGACCGGACCAAGACCGACGAGGAGATCCGCTTCTACCTCGACGGCAGGCAGAGCTGGGTGGTGCGCGAGTCCCAGGTCGGCGTCGCCGCCTGGAACGCGGCCGTCCACCACGGCTTCTACCTGCGCCTCGACCTGGCGATCGGCGGCTCGCTGCCGAACGCGATCGCCGGGAGCACCACACCGGCCGCGGACACCACCTCCGGCGGGGTGCTCAGCGTCGACTCGGTCACGGTGTCCAAGGCGACCGGCACGACACCGGCGGCCATGACGGATCCGGCCGTGCCGGCCGGGCCGAGCGTCGTCAAGGTCACCGGCACGCAGGGGAACTGGACGCTGACCGTCAACGGCACGCCGTGGCAGGTCAAGGGCATGACGTACGGGCCGCCGCAGGCCGCCGCGGACGGGTACATGCGGGACCTGAAGAACATGGGCGTCAACACGATCCGGATCTGGGGACCGGACGCGAACACACCGGTCCTGCTGGACACAGCCGCACGGTTCGGGATCAAGGTGGTTGTCGGGCTGTGGCTCAACCACGGCGCGGACTACGTGAACGACACCGCGTACAAGACCTCGGCCAAGGCCGACGTGCTCAACTGGGTCAACCAGCTCAAGGGGCGGCAGGGTGTGCTGCTCTGGGACGTCGGCAACGAGGTCATCCTGGAGATGCAGAACTACGGGCTCTCCGCGGCCGAGGTCGAGGCGCGACGGGTCGGGTACGCGAAGTTCGTCAACGAGCTCGCCGAGGCGATCCACGGTGCCGACCCGAACCACCCGGTGACCTCGACGGACGCCTACACGTACGCGTGGACGTACTACAAGCAGTACTCGCCGGCGCTGGATCTGCTCGCGGTCAACTCGTACGGGGCGATCGACACCGTGAAGCGGGACTGGATCGCGGGCGGCTACACGAAGCCGTACATCCTCACCGAGGGTGGACCGGCCGGCGAGTGGGAGGTGCCCAACGACGCCAACGGGGTGCCGACCGAGCCCTCCGACCTGGCCAAGAAGGCCGGGTACACGTACAGCTGGAACGCGATCAAGGGGCATCCGGGCGTCGCGCTCGGGGCGACCGAGTTCCACTACGGCCTGGAGAACGACTTCGGCGGCGTCTGGCTGAACACCACGACCGGCGGCTGGCGGCGGCTCGGCTACCACGCGCTGCGGGAGGCGTACACCGGACAGGCGGCGCCGAACACGCCGCCGGAGATCACCGCGATGACGGTCTCGACCCCCGCGTCGGTGCCGGCGGGCGGGACGTTCACCGTGACCGCCACCGCCTCCGACCCCCAGGGCGACGCCATCCGGTACAACCTGATGGCCAGCGACAAGCACATCAACGGCAACAAGGGCCTGCGGTACCTGAATTTCACCCAGACCGGGAACGGCCAGTTCACGGTCCGGGCGCCGGAGACCCTCGGCGTCTGGAAGATCTACGTCTACGCGTTCGACGGTCAGGGCAACGTGGGCATCGAACAGCGCTCGTTCAAGGTGGTCCCACCGGTCGTCGCCGGGACCAACCTGGCCCGCGGCAAGACCGTGACGGCGTCGACCTACCAGCCGACCGGCACGAACGGGCCGCAGCTGCCGTCGTACGCGGTCGACGGGGACTACGGCACCCGGTGGGCCAGTGAGTGGGTGGACACCGCGTGGCTGCAGGTGGATCTGGGCTCGGTGCAGTCCTTCGACCACGTGCAGCTCGCGTGGGAGGCGGCGTACGCCACGGCGTACCAGGTCCAGACGTCGAACGACGGCATCAACTGGACCACCGTCCACTCGACGACGGCGGGTGACGGCGGCTTCGACAACCTCGCGATCAACGGCTCCGGCCGCTACGTCCGGGTCAACAACACGGCCCGGGCCACGACGTACGGCTACTCGCTCTACGAGTTCGGCGTGTACCGCTCATAGCATCACGAAGGCAGCCCTTGACCGATCCTTCTTCCTGACCGGGGAAGAGGATTCAGGTCAAGGGCTGCCTGTTGACCAGCGTCCAATTCGAGGGTCGATCGAACTGTCCACAAGTGAAATTGATTCATTTCCACCCAGTCTCGGATCGTCTCTTTGGGTGACCATCGATCGCCGAACCGGGCGCTTTTTCTGGATCATGAATGAGCGGGTTGGTGTTGATTACGGGGACTGCCACAGTGGATCGATGAATCGGACGTTGGTGGCGGTCGACGCGTCGGTCGGAGTGAGTACGAGGGCGTTCGCGGACCGGGTGGTCGTTGTCCGGGCGAAGCGGGAATTGTCGTGATCGACATCGTGGTGCGGGAAACAGCGCCCGCCGCGGACGGCTCGTTCACGGCCCGGGTGGACTTCGGGGACCGCGGTGGTGCGGACGTCAGCGTGTCGATGCCGGCCGACGATGCCGGCGAAAAGCTGATGGCCTGGTATTTCGAGGAGCATTTGCGGTATCCGTTCCTGGACGGAGACCTGGAACGTAAAGCCGTCGAGTTGGTCGGCGAGTACGGGCAGTCGCTGTTCCGGCAGGTGTTCATCGGGGAGGCCGCCTACGGCTATCGGGATGCCCGCCGGGTGGGGTTCGAGGGCTACCGGCTGGTGGTCCGCGGGTCGGCGCAGTTCCAGCGGTTGCACTGGGAGGCGCTGCGCGATCCGGACAGCGGTGATCGGCTCGCGTTGCGGATGCCGGTCGTGCGCCAGAGCGCCCGGAACCCGCTGCCGTACGACCTGCCGGCGCCCGCACCGACGGTGAACATCCTGGTGCTGACGGCGCGGCCGTTCGGGCGCCGGGACGTGGGATATCGGACGATCTCGCAGCCGCTGCTGGACGCGATCGGGCAGACCGACGTACCGGTGACAGTGGATCTGGTCCGTCCGGGGACCTGGACGGCGTTGCGGGAGGCGTTGCGCGCGGCCGAACGGAAGCACGGCCAGGGCTGGTATCAGGTGGTGCACTTCGACGTGCACGGCGGCTTCGGCACCCCGAGCAGCATGACCACCGGTAGCGGCGGTGCCGGGGGCCGGTATCTGTTCGACCCGGCCCACACCCCGGCGGCCGATGTCAAGCAGGGGTTCCTGTTCTTCGAGACGGGCACGGCGGGTACGGCGCAGCCGGTGCCGTCGGCGCAGGTCGCCGCGTTGCTGGCGGAGCATCGGGTGGCGGTGGCGGTGTTGAACGCCTGCCAGTCGGCGATGCAGACCGGTGATGAGGCCAGCCTGGCGCACGATCTGGTCGCCGCGGGGGCACCGGTCGCGGTGGGGATGGCGTATTCGGTGACGGTCAGCGCCGCCTCGCGGGCCATGCCGGTGCTGTATGGACGGCTGGCCGCCGGGGACGATCCGGTGCGGGCGGCGTTCGAGGCACGACGGGCGCTGCACGACGTGAAGACCCGGAAGGCGTACTTCGAGCACGAGCTGGAGCTGGAGGACTGGATCCTGCCGGTGGTGTACGCCCAGCGCGACTCCCGGCTGACGGTCCGGCCGATGACCCCGGTCGAGCAGGAGGCGTTCTATCGGCGGCGGGACCAGGTCGCGGTGGCGCCGGTGGTGGAGTACGGGTTCGTCGGCCGTGACCTGGACCTGCACGCTCTGGAACGGCTGCTGCTGACCGACGGACAGCGGACCCAGGTGCTGGTGCGGGGGATGGCCGGGGCGGGCAAATCGACCCTGCTGGCCCACGCCGGCTGGTGGTGGCAGCGCACCGGCCTGATCGACCAGGTGTTCGCGTTCTCCTACGAACAGCGGGCGTGGAACGTCGATCAGATCATCCGGCACATCGCCCAGCACCTGCTGACGCCGGTGGAGTTCGCGCAGTGGGACGCGCTCGGCGACGCCGCGAAAGCCGGCCGGATCACCACGATGCTGCGGGCGTCGCGGCATCTGATCGTGCTGGACAACGCCGAATCGATCACCGCCAGCCCGGCAGCGATCCCGCACGCCCTGCCCGAGGCCGACCGCGACCGGCTCGCCCGCTGGCTGGGCGGCCTGCGTGGTGGCCGGACGCTGCTGCTGGTCGGATCCCGGGAGGCCGAAGCCTGGCTGGCCGGTGCCACGTTCACCGACCGTGTGTACGAACTGCCCGGCCTGGATCCGCAGGCCGCCTCCGACCTGCTCGACCGGATCCTGAAGCGGAACGGCGGCAGCCAGTGGATGTCGGACACCGCCGACAGCCAGGAGCGGCAGGCGCTACAGGAGCTGATCCGGGTTTTGGACGGTTACCCCCTGCCGATGACCGTCGTCCTGCCCAACCTGGCGACCACCCCGCCGAGCCAGGTCCTGACCGAACTGCACAGCGGCGACACCAGCGCCGACTCGACGATGGTCGCGCGAAAGGCGATCGAGTACAGCCACGGCAAGCTCGACCCCGCCCTGCAGCAGTCCCTGCTCCTACTGGCCCCGTTCACCGCCACCATCCCCGTACCCATGCTGATCAACTACATGGCCGCCCTTCGCGCCGAGTTGGGAAACAGCAACCTCGACGGCGTTGACCTGGCGGCTGCGGTGGCGGAGTTGCGGCGGGTCGGGCTCGCCGCCGACCACCCGCTGTTCCCCGCTTTTGTACAGGTCGTCCCAGTCCTGCCGTTCTTCCTGCGCAACCGGATGCGAGACCGACCGGACCTCGCCTCCGCCACCGAGCAGGCGCACTACCAGCTCTATATCGATCTCGGCCTGGCTCTGCACCAGATGCTGCGCGGCACCGACAGGCAACAGCGCGCGGCCGGTCAGGCCGGCGTGGCAGCGGAATACGCCAACCTCACCGCCGCACTCAGCCATGCCCAACGCACCACCCAACCGGTGAAGCCTCTCATTTTTGCGCTGGAGGAATTCCTCGATCAGACGCAGCAGCACCACGCCCGACGACAACTGCTCGACAATGCGATCGACCGGCACCCCAGCAGCAACGATCCCGACCAGCAAGCCGAACTGGCCAGCCTGCACAATCTCGCCGGCAACACCGCACTGGATCAACACCGCCTCGATGACGCCTACCGCCATCACCAAACCGAACTCGCCATCAAGCAGGCCATCGGCTTGCGGCGACAGCAAGGACCCACCTACCACCAGCTCGGCATGCTCGCGCAGGAGCAGCGGCGCTTCGAGCAAGCCGAGCAGCACTATCGTCAGGCTCTCGACATCTACCTGGAGTTCGACGATCGGCACTACACCGCCGGTACCTACCATCAGCTCGGTATGGTTGCGCAGGAGCAGCGGCGCTTCGAGCAAGCCGAGCAGCACTATCGTCAGGCTCTCGACATCTACCTGGAGTTCGACGATCGGCACAGCGCTGCCAGCACCTATCACCAGCTCGGCAGGGTTGCGCAGGAGCAGCGGCATTTCGAGCGAGCCGAGCAGCACTACCGTCAGGCTCTCGACATCAAGCTGGAGTTCAACGACCGGTACGAGACCGCCAGCACCTATCACCAGCTCGGCTTGGTCGCGCAGGAGCAGCAGCGCTTCGAGCGAGCCGAGCAGCACTATCGTCAGGCTCTCGACATCTACCTGGAGTTCAACGACCGGTACGAGACCGCCGGTACCTACCACCAGCTCGGTATGGTCGCGCTGGAGCAGCGGCGCTTCGAGCAAGCCGAGCGGCACTATCGTCAGGCTCTCGACATCCTCCTGGAATTCAACGACCGGTACAGCGCTGCCAGCACCTACCACCAGCTCGGTATGGTCGCGCTGGAGCAGCGGTCCTTCGAGCGAGCCGAGCAGCACTACCGTCAGGCCCTCGACATCAAGCTGGAGTTCGACGACCGGCGCAGCGCCGCCAGCACCTACTACCAGCTCGGGCAGCTCTACTCCGAGCTGGACCGCCGGGCCGACGCCGTTGACAATTTGCTCCATGCTTCGTTCGCCTGGCACAGCACCACCGAGGCATGGCCTCCGGAACCCTTCGACCTGCTTCGACTGATGCGGCCGTCGCTGCCACCGACTCAGTTCCAGAACGCCATAAGCAAGATCATCCCGGCCGACCTGCAACACAGTTTCCGCACCGCACTCGACAGCAACAGCGATCCCGGTGATTGACGCGGTCGGCACGCCTGCTCGACGACAGAGCGACCCGCCCATCTACTTGGGCGGGCCGCTCTGTCGGATGCCGGGATCCGGACCTCCGCGTCGCCCCGGTCGACGACTTCCTGACCGTGGGTCGAGAGGTCGGCTACCGGTTCCGTTACGCGCTCTGCAGTTCGGGGGCCTCGGTCTTCGGGGCGTCGGCGAAGCCGCGCAGTGGCACGTGCTTGATGAAGAGCGCGACCACGATCCCCACCGCCGCCGCGATCGCGCCCCAGGTGAAGGCGGCCTGGATGCCGTCGCTGACGCCCAGCGCGAAGGCGTGCTGGATCGGCTCCGGCAGGGCCCGCAGCGTGGCCGGTGTCATCGCCGCCGCCGAGTTCGCGCCGGTCACCGCGGTGCCGGTGGTGCTGGTGAACGAGTCGAGCAGGGTGTTGATGTAGAGCGTGCTCAGCAGCGAGACGCCGAGCGAGCCGCCCATGTTCCGCAGGAAGGTGGCGGCACCGGTCGCGGCGCCGACCGCGTTGACCGGGGAGCTGTTCTGCGCGATCAGCATGGTGGTCTGCATCAGGCAGCCCATGCCGGCGCCGAGCACGACCATGAACAGGCCGGTCATGAAGCGTGAGGTGCCGATGTCCATGGTGGCGAACAGGACCAGGCCGCCGGTCATCAGCACGGTGCCGATGATCGGCAGGATGCGGTAGTGGCCGGTACGGGTGATGAACTGGCCGCCCACCAGCGAGACCACCATCGCGGCGATCATCATCGGCATGAGCAGCAGACCGCTGTTGGTGGCCGAGGCGCCCTGCACGTACTGCTGGAACTGGGGCAGCAGGGTGATGCCGCCGAACATCGCGAAGCCGACGATCAGGCTGAGCGCGCCGGCCAGGACGAAGTTGCGGTTGGCGAAGACCGACAGCGGCATGATCGGCTCGGCGGCGCGGCGCTCGACCACGATGAACGCGGCGAGACCGGCGGCGGTCAGCGCGGCCAGGCCGAGGATCTGCGGGGAGGCCCAGTCGTACTCGCTGCCGCCCCACGTGGTGATCAGCACGAGCGTGGTGATCCAGACGCTGAGCAGGGCCGCGCCGAGCCAGTCGATGCGCACCTTGCCGGCGCCGCGCGGCAGCTTGGCCAGCACGAACCAGCAGACCGCGAGCGCGACGACGCCCAGCGGCAGGTTGACGTAGAACGCCCAGCGCCAGTTCAGGTTGTCGGTGATGAAGCCGCCGACGAGCGGACCGCCGATCATCGCGAGCGGCATGACGGCCATCATCACGCCCTGGTAGCGGCCACGCTCGCGGGGCGGCACGATGTCGGCCAGGACGGCCATGACACCGACCATCAGGCCGCCGGCGCCGAGACCCTGGAGTGCGCGGAAGGCGACCAGCTCACCCATGTTCTGCGACATGCCGCAGAGCGCGGAGCCGACCAGGAAGATCGCGATCGAGCTGAGGAAGGTGATCCGCCGGCCGAGCAGGTCGCCGAGCTTGCCCCAGATCGGGGTGGCGACGGTGGAGGCGAGCACGTAGCCGGTGGTCACCCAGGCCAGGTGGTTCAGGCCGTGGAGGTCGCCGACGATGGTGGGCAGCGCGGGCGCCACGATCATGTTGTCCAGCATGGCGAGCAGCATCGCGATCACGAGGCCGCTCATGGTCACCATGATCTCGCGATGGGTGAAGCGGGTTGGTTGGGTCACGGCGGACTTCCTTCGGTAGTCTTGCTTACCGGCCGGTTAGTAGATTACTTGCCGCACGGTAAGTTGGCAAACGTGGGCGGTCCCGATCAGGATCGAGCCGGACACCAGCACACGAGGGGGCAGAGCAGCGATGGCTACGGCAGGGCAGCGGCGAGGCGCGGACACGAAGTCGGAGATCCGCAAGGTGGCCATCGAGCTGTTCACCGAGCGGGGATATGAGGCGACCTCACTGCGGGAGATCGCCGAGCGGCTGGGGATCACCAAGGCGGCGCTCTACTACCACTTCAGCAGCAAGGAGAGCATCGTCCTGTCGATCTTCCAAGCCCACCTGGACGCGCTGGACGAGCTCGTCGAGTGGGCCCGCGAGCAGCCGCCCGGCCCGGAGCTGCGCGCACGCGCCGTCGACCGGATGGTCGAGCTCGGCGTCGGCAGCGGGATGGCCGCGATGAAGTTCGCCATGGCCAACCAGCACATCGTCCGCGAGCTGCACCACGACAAGGGCCGGGAGAACGCATTCGGCAAGATGACCGAGCTGTTCGACATCGTGGCCGGCCCCGACGCCCCGGTCGAGGAGGCGTTGCGCGTGCGCTCCGCGCTGCTCAGCGTCAACATCGTGCTGATGGCCTCGCGTGGCCTGGACGCCTCCGAGGCGGAGATCACCTCGGTCGCCCGGGACATCGCGCACTCGCTGATGAAGTAGGTCCCGCGGACCGAGATGCGCACTTTGGAGGTAAGCCGGGTGATCATTGGATCACGCGGTCATCCTCCTTTTTACTCTCAGTTAAATGGATCAAGTACAGATCGAACGCTCGAATCTCCTCTGGCGACGGTGTCTGCGAGTACTGCTCGTCGCCGCGTTCCTCACCGCGGGGTCGGCCACCACCGCGACCGCGGCCGTCCCGCGGACCTCCACCGCGCCGCGGCACACCGTTGGCTTCGACGGCCTGGTCTACACCAGCGCCCAGGTGGGCGACACGGTCTACGTGGGCGGCAGCTTCCGGAACGCGATCGTCAACGGCAAGCAGGTGGCCCGCAAGCGGCTCGCCGCGGTCGACACCCGCACCGGCGACCTGCTGCCCTGGGCACCGGCCACCGACGGCACCGTCTTCGCGCTGGCCGCCGCCGGGTCGTCGGTCTACGCCACCGGCAAGTTCACCACTGTGGGCGGGCAGTCCCGCCCCGGACTGGCCGGCATCAACCTGACCACCGGCGCGGTCGGCCCGCTCCGGCACACCATCGGCGGCAGCGGTAAGGTGCTGGCGGCCGGTGGCGGGCGGCTCTACCTGGGCGGCGAGTTCACCAGCGTGGACGGGAAACCGGAGCGCAACCTGGCGGCGTTCAAGCTCTCCGACGCCACCCTGGACACCGGGTTCCGCGGCACGGCCGACGGGATGGTGCAGTCGCTGGCCGCGGCCGGCTCCCGGCTGTACGTCGGCGGCAAGTTCAAGCGCCTCAACAGCGCGGGCACTCCTCGGCTGGGCGCGCTGCGCATGAGCGACGGGCAGTTGGACCCGAGCTTCCGCCCGGCCACCCCGTACTCCGTCCTGGCGCTCTCGATCACCGCGGACCGGGTCTACGCCGGACTGGCCGGTGTGGGCGGCCGGGTGGTCTCCTACCGGCCCGACGGAGCCATGGAGTGGAGCAGCGTCACCGACGGTGATATACAGGCGATCGCCTACCTGAACGGCGCCGTCTACGCCGGTGGGCACTTCACCGTCGCCTGCCCGGAACGGTCTCGCACGGCGACCTCCTGGTGCCCCGCCAAGCTGCGCCCGCAGCCGAAGGTGGCGGTCTGGGACGCGGCCAGCGGCAAGCTGCTCGACTGGAACCCGCACAGCAACGGCAGGTGGGGGGTGCTCACCATGGCCGCCAACACCAGTCTCAAGGTGGTCACTCTCGGCGGCGAGTTCACCGCCTTCGGCGACCACAGCCGTCCGCGCTTCGCCCAGTTCAGCGCCTGCGCCTACGGCTGCGGCGGCCGCCCCGCCCAGCGCGCCGGCTGACCTGGTTCGGATCTGCCGAGATCGCATCGATCGGTGTCGGCGGGCGCGCCGGGTAGCGCCTGGCAGGGGTTGGTAGCCTGCGGCCATGTCGACCAAGGTCAGGCTCCTCGGGTCCGCGGTGTCCCACTGGGGTGACGACCCCTGGGCACGCGGCTCGTGGAGCCTGATCGGCCGGCACGGTTCACGCGCGGACCGGATCGCGCTCGGCGCACCGATCGATGACCGGCTGCGGATCGTGGGGGAGGCCACCCACCCGACCCGCGCCGGCATGACCCACGGCGCCTACGAGCAGGGCCTCGCGGCCGCGGCCTGGGCCGCCGACCTGGGCCACCGGCGCGTCGCCGTCGTCGGTGCCGGGATGGCCGGGCTGGGCGCCGCCCGCACCCTCCACGACCTCGGTCGCGACATCCTGATCTGGGAGGCCCGTGACCGGATCGGTGGCCGCACCGCCGGCGTCGAGGTCACCGGGGGCACCTTCGACCTGGGCGCCAACTGGCTGCAGCAGTACGAGGAGAACACTCTGGCCCGCCTCGCCGAGCGACTCGGCCTGACCGTGGTGCCCACCGACTTCAACGACCCGCTGGTGTTCAACGGGGAGCCGAACCCGGACGGGATCGAGGACGACCTGCGGAAACGGCTCGCGGCGGCCGCCCCGGGGACGAGTGTCGCCGACGTACGCCGGGAATGGCTGAGCGAACCGGCGCCCTGGACGCGAACCCAGATCCGCCGGTTGATCGACGCCGAGATCGTCATGGACGCCGGGGCCCCGCTGGACTGGCTCAGCGCCCGCGAGGGTTTCGAACCCGGCGTCGGCGAGGGCGACCGCTGGATCGTCGGCGGCTACCGCCTGCTCACCCGGCACCTCGCCGAGGGCCTGAAGATCCACCTGAACCACCCGGTCAGTCACGTCCGGGTCGCCGCCGACGGGGTCGTACTGACCGGTGCCGGCACGACTCTCCAGGTCGACGCCGCCATCGTCACCGCCCCGCTGCCGGTCCTGGCCGCCGGCGGGATCACGTTCGACCCACCGCTGCCTGAGACGCACCGAACGGCGCTGTCCCGCCTCGGCGCCGGCCGGGTGGAGAAGGTGATCCTCCGCTTCGACCGGCGTTTCTGGCCGGAACACGGCTACTACCGGATCCACGGCCCCACGGACACCGGCGTCAGCGAGTGGCTCGACGCCACGCGGGCGGACGGCACCCCGACGCTGGTGGGCCTGTTCGCCGGGGCCTGGCTGGACGAGATCTGGACCGGCACCGACGACGAGATCGCCGCCCGCGCGGCGCGGATCGTCCGGTCGGTGGTCCCGGAAATCGCCGGCTGACGTCGCCGAACTGTGTGATCTCCGCACTGCCCATGGGCGGGCGGTGCACACCCGCTGGTCGGTGGCCAGGCGCCGATACAGCACATGTAGCTACACAAAAGGAGCATACTGGCGGTCGTGGAGGATCACCCGCTCGAGCCCGGCGAGGATGCCACTGCTGGTCGATGCCGGTTCGCCCAACCGTGCCGGCGTACCCCGTCCCGGGTCTGACGATCGGTTGGGGCTGCGCATGGGCTTTTCGGCAACGCGGGACCGCATGGCGGCACTTCGCAGCGGTGCGGGAGCCGGACTGCTCACGGTCGTGATGCTGCTCGTGGTCGTGGTCATCGCGGCGGACTTCGTCACGCCGCCCGAAACAGCGTTCTTCTGGCTGATCCTGTTGGTGCCGATGTTCGCGGCGACTCTGCTGCGCCCGTGGACGGTGGGCGTGGTCGGACTGGTCGCCGCGCTGATGGTCTGGGTCATGGCGGAGCGCAACGGTCCGTCCGGCACCACGAACCAGGCGGTGCGGCTGGGGGCGATCCTCGGGATCACGCTTCTCAGCACGGGCTTCGCCCACCGGCTCGGGGTCCTCGAGCGCCGGGCGCAGCGGGGTGCCGAGCAGGAGGCGACCCTCGCCGCGATCGTGCGCTCCTCCGAGGACGCGGTCATCACGACGGATCTCGCCGGCGTCATCACAACCTGGAACGACGGTGCCACGCGCCAGTACGGCTGGCGGCCCGACGAGGCGATCGGACGCTACATCGCCCTGGTGTACACACGCGACGAGATCTCCGTGATGCCCGACACGCTGGCGGGGTTGAGGGCGGGCGCGCGCAGGGGGCCGATCGAGGCCCGCCGGGTCCGCAAGGACGGTTCGAACGTCGTCGTGCTGGCCAGCATGTGGCCCGTACGCGACGATCATGGCCGAGTGTTCTCCGTCGCCCGTATCGAGCGGGACCTCACCGTGGTCAAGGAGGCCGAGGAGCAACGCCGGCGGATCATCGAACGCACGGCCCTCGCTGAACGCTTGGAGTGCCTCGGCCAGCTCGCCGGCGGGGTCGCCCACGACTTCAACAACCTGCTCGCGATCAACATCAACTATCTCGACTTCGTCCTCGAGCGGACCGTCGACGCCGAGGAACGCAGCGACCTCACCCGCGCCCGGAGCAGTGCCGAACGCGCCCAGGAACTCACCCGGCAACTGCTGCTGTTCGCCCGCCAGGAGCCGAGCGTCGCCAAAGTCATCGACCTCGATTCGGTGATCGAGGAATCCTGCGCCCTGCTACGCCGCACCATCGGCGACCACGTCGAGCTGATCGCCCGACCATCGCCGCAACCGCTCGCCGTCTGCGCCGACCGGGGCCGTATCGAGCAGGTGCTGCTCAACCTGGTGATCAATGCCCGCGACGCAATGCCCGACGGTGGCACGGTCGTGATCGAGGCCGGTCCGGTCCAACTCGACGAAGATCCCGACCGGCTGCCGCCCCTGCCCGCCGGCCCGTACGCGCAGCTGAAGGTCAGCGACACGGGCGAGGGCATGCCCCCGAGCGTTGCCGCCCGCATCTTCGAGCCGTTCTTCACCACCAAGGCCAAGCAGCAGGGCACCGGCCTCGGTCTGGCGACCGTGTATTCCATCGTGACCGAGGCGGGCGGTGACATCACGGTGTCCTCCACGCCTCAGGTCGGCACCACTTTCCGGATCCTGCTGCCGGAGGTCACCGCCGTCGCGGCATCGGAGGCCGGAGCTGCCGGCACGGCGCGGGGCGGCAGCCGATCGCACATCCTCGTCGCCGAGGACGATGCCGAGGTCCGGGGGATCACCGTGCGCATCCTGGAGGGCGCGGGCTACCGGGTGACCGAGGCCGAGAACGGTCGCGCGGCCCTGGATCGTATCCACCGGCAAACCTTCGACCTGCTCATGACCGACATCCTCATGCCGGAGATGTCGGGATCACGGCTCGCCGAGACGGTGCGCCTGCATCACCCCGGCATCCGGATCCTGCTGATCTCCGGATACAACGAGGAGACCGCGCGGGTGCGGCATCTGGTGATCGATGGCATTCCGATGATCCACAAACCCTTCACCGCGAAGGAGGTGCTGGACGCGGTGCGTCAGGCCCTGGGCGCCGGCACCGGCGAGATGCGCGATCACGTGGCGGTGTCCGCCCACGGCAGCGGGGCGAGCCCGCCGAAGACGACGGGCCCACCGGGCGAATAGGCGTGCCGTCAGCCGGTGACGGCGGTGCTGGTCAGTACCGGGTTGGGGCTGGTGAAGCAGCTCGCTGGGACATCGATCCCGGTGAACAGGAACTTGACGTTGGCGGTGAAGGACAGACCCGGATCGGTGTACGAGGTGCCGGCCAGGGTGGACACGATGGTGCTGCCGGCCGCGGCGGTCGCCGTCACGGCGAGATGGATCGTCGGAAGCTGGACTGTGGATCCGCCGGTGAGCTGGCCCGGCACGGTGACAGTGATCAGGCCGCCGCTCTGGGTGGCCGTCGGGATGCCCGTGCCGAGGTTGGATCCGCCGGTGAGTGTGACACCACGGAAGCTGGTCCCTGCCGGTACCGGCGTTCTGACCTGCAGGTTCTTGAGATATCTGATGGTGTTCCCGTTGGCTGACGCCGGAATCGTCAGGGGAGCGGGCTCGGCCGTGATCTCGAAGTCGGATCCGGTCGCGACGCTCTCCGGCGCGGACCCGGTGATCGGGGTGTCCAGACTGAGCTGCTGTGCTCCGCCGATCGGCGGGCGCGCCTGGCAGTCCCACGTCACGGGGGCCGGGGCGGCGACCGCGGGGAGGCTGACGCTCAGGGCCGTGACCAGGCCGAGCGCACCGGCTGCGAGAGGGTTGCGAAACGGGTGGATCATGGCGACCTCCTTGCTGTAGGGCTCGGGGGAGAGCCCGCTGCGCGCAAGCATCTGGAGACCCTTAGATCCATGCAAGTCAATGAACGAAAAGTATTCATGTTTTGCCATCTTGTTCTCGGCGGCGCCTGCCGATGCTCGCCGCGTCCCTATGCTCTGCCCACCTGGTAGATCAGTGCAGATCGATCCAAGGAAGGTGTCGCATGCCCCTGCGCTCCCTCGCCCGGCCGGCTCTCCGCACCGCCTGCCTCGCGCTCCTCCTGGTCACCGCGTTCCCGGCCCCCGCTCCGGGCGCCACCGCCTGGGCCCCGGCCTACGAACTCGACGACGCCTGTGTGACCCTGCAGGCGTTCAACGGCGCCCGGCCACTCGGCTACCTCAAACGCGTGGCGCTCGGCTACGGCTTCACCGGCACCGCCTCCGCGGCCGAGCCCTTCCGCTTCGATGCCGCCGCACTGGGCCGGTACACCGTGCGCGACTCCACCGGCGCCTACGCCTATCAGAGCGTCATCGGGTTCGTCATGGCCGGCCGTGGCTATGGCGACCGGGCGGATTGGACGGTCAGCTCCGCGGACGGCCGCTACCGGCTGGTGTCCACCGCGACCGGGCAACAGGTCGGCTCCTTCCTGGGCAGTGTCGGCGCCGGCTCCGCCACCCTCGCCGCGAGCCCGGCCGCCGGCTGCTCGGCGGTGCCGGACATCGGCACCCAGGTCACCGGCGCGGCCGCGCCGGGCGTCGACGCCGACGGGCGGCTCGTCGGCTGGATCGACGCGCACGCGCACCCCACCGCCGCAGCCGGGTTCGGCAGCAACATGCGCTGCGGCGAGGTCTTCGCGCCCGGCGGGGTCGAGGTCGCGCTCGCCGGCTGCCCCTCGCACGGCACCCTCGGCGTCGGCGCGCTCTTCGAGGCGATCGTCGGCGGGACCGACGTGTTCAACGCCCCCACGGACGGCTGGCCGACCTTCGGCGGCTGGCCGCAACGTGACACGCTGCTGCACGAGCAGGCGTACTTCCGCAGCATCGAGCGGGCCTGGCGCTCCGGCGAACGGGTGCTCAACGCGCTGCTGGTGGCCAACCGGATCATCTGCGAGATCTACCCGTCACGCAGCACGCCGTGCGACGAGACCACGCAGATCCGGGTACAGGCCGGGTACCTCCGGTCGATCCAGGACTACGTGGACGCACAGAGCGGCGGTCCGGGCCGGGGCTGGTTCCGGCTGGCGGCCACCCCGGCCGAGGTGCGGCAGATCGCGGCACAGGGAAAGCTAGCGGTGACGATCGGCGTGGAGAGCTCGGAGCTCTTCGGCTGCCGGGAGATCCGGGGCGTGCCGCAGTGCACCACCGCGGACGTCGACGCGGGCCTCGATGAACTGCGGGCGATGGGGGTGAGCGGGCTCTACCCCGTGCACAAGTTCGACAACGCCTTCGGCGGCACCCGGTTCGACTCCGGGCTCAACGCCGCGGCCGTCAACATCGGCAACCTGGCCTCCACCGGCCACTGGTGGACCGCCGACTCGTGCACCGGGCCCGCCGACAACACCCAGCCCCTGGTCAGCGATGACATCGTGAAACTGTTGTCGCTCGGCCCGCTGAACCTTCCACCGGGCACGATCGCGCCCGTCTATCCGAGCGGGCCGGTCTGCAACACCCGGAGCCTGACACCGCTGGGGACGTACCTGATCAACCGGATGATGGCCCTCGGCATGGTCATCCATGTCGACCACATGGGCATCCGGACCGCGAACGCGGTCCTGGACCTCGCGGAACGCGCCGGGTACCCGGGCGTGGTCTCGGTGCACAGCTGGTCCGACCGGACGATCGTGAACCGGATCCTGGGCCTCGGCGGTTTCGTCGCCGGGTACGCCGACCCGGTCCTGGGTTTCCTCGGCGAGTGGCGGGCCAACCGGGCGCTCGCCAACGGTGACCGCATCGACGGCTACGGCGTCGGCTCCGACGTCAACGGTCTCGGCGCGCAGGCGCGACCGCGCGACAACGCCGGCGTCGACCCGCTGCGGTACCCGTTCACCGCCCCCAACGGCACCACCGTCGACCGGCACGTCATGGGCGGCCGGACCTTCGACCTCAACACCGACGGCGTCGCGCAGTACGGCCTCTACGCCGACTGGGTCACCGACCTGATCCAGCAGGCCGGATCCGACGCGCCGCTGCTGCGTCAGCACCTGATGAACGGAGCGGAGGCGTACACCGCGATGTGGGAGCGCGCACGGGCCTGACCTCCCTCCCGCCGGTCCGCCCTGCTCGCTCATTCCTGAACCGTCCGCCGCGTGGGATCACTCGGCGGACGGGATAGTGTCGAGGAGGGCGGCGGCGATCTCGGCGGCCGGCGTGGCCAGCCGGTCGTTGAGGGCGAAGAACAACTCCTGGGCGGACGCGGCGGGCCAGTCCAGCGGCAGGTGGGGGATCGGCAGCCGGGGATCCCGGCGGATGATCGAGAGCCAGTCGGTGACGAGCCGTAGCTTCGCCGCCAGGGGGTCGGTCGTGACGGCCGGGGACTCCCACCGCGTACGGAAGTCGATGTAGCGGGCCGCGAGCGCCGGAAGATCGTAGGCATGGGAGATCATCTCGGCGATGTCGGTCGCCGGGTCGGCCTCGGCTCGGAAGATCCTTATGTGTGAGCCGAGGCCGAGGTCCGTCAGGACCGGGGTGACGTCCCGGCGGCCCGGTGCGATCCACAGGCCGCCCTGGATCGGCCCGAAGCCCGCCCACGCGAGCTGCGCCCGCAGGTCGTGGCGCTCCCGGCGGCGCTCGGCCGGCAGTGAGAAGGCCAGCAGCGTCCAGGTTCCGTCCCAGTCGTGGTTGACCGCGCCGGTCTCCCAGAGTCGCACCGAGCCGTCGCGCAGGATGCGGGTCGAGCGGTCGGTCAGGTCGAAGTACATGCGGCGGCCGTGCCGCTGCCGGCGCAGCAGCCCGCGGGCACAGAGGCGGGTCAGCGTGGAGCGGGTCGCCTCCTCGGAGACGCCGGCCCGGCCGAGGACCTCGATGACGCTGCCGGAGTAGACGCACACGCCCCGATCGAGCAGGTGGTCGCCGAGGAACGTGAGCATGACCGATGTAGAGCGCACGGGCGCACCGTACCGCCGATGTTGGCAGCATGTGCAGCGATGTCGGGCAATTTATTGACCACCGTCAAAAGCACGCCTAACTTTGCGGCACCCATCGACGAAAGCGGGCGACATGAAACGTCTTCTGTCATCCCTCGCCGCGCTCCTGCTCCTGACACCAACCGCGTGCGGCGGCGACGAAACCGGCGGCGACGGACCTTTGAAGGTCGGCGCGATCCTCTCGCTGACCGGCAACTACGCGCCGCTGGGCAGCGAGGACAAGAAAGCCGTCGACCTCGCCGTCCAGCAGATCAACAGCGCCGGCGGCCTGCTCGGGCGGCAGATCGAGCTGCTGGTCCGCGACGACAAGAGCCAGCCCGACCAGTCCGTGCTCAGCTTCAACGAGCTCAAGGGCAGCGACGTCATCGCGGTGATCGGCTCACCGTTCTCCAACTCCGCGCTGGCGACGATCCCGCAGGTGGACCGCGAGAAGATTCCCTACGTCTCGCTGACCCCCGCGGACGAGCAGGTCAACCCCATCCATCCGGACGTCTTCGTGGTCCCGGCCACCTCCGCGACCTACGCCGACCGGATCCTGCAGTACTACCAGGCGCAGGGGTACACCAGGATCGCCGTCGCGCACGACAGCCGCAGCTCGTACGCGAACGCCGGGACCGCCGGAATGAAGAGCAAGGCCGCGCGGTACGGCATCACCCTCGTCGCCGACGAGGAGTTCCAGACCACCACCACTGAGTTCAGCGCCGTCCTCAACCACGTCAAGGCCGCCGGCGCCCAGGCGCTGACCGTCTGGTCGACCGGCGCGCCCGCGGTCGCCTTCGCCAAGCAGTACGCCACCGCCGGCCTCGGCCTGCCACTGATGTTCACCGGCGCGCAGGCCAGCACGCTCTGGCTCAAACCGGTCGGCGCCGCCGCCGAGGGCGTCTTCGTGGCCAGCTCGATCGCCGTCGTCGGCGACGCCCTGCCCGCCGGCCCGCAAAAATCCGCGATCGAGGAACTCTCCAAACCCTTCACCAGCCAGTACGGCTACCCGCCGCCACAGTTCGCCGCCGACGGCTACACCGGTGTGAAGCTGCTCGCGGCCGCCGTCACCAAGGCGAACAGCGCCGACCGCGACAAGATCCGGGCCGCTTTCGAGGGGCTGACGCTCACCACCCCGAACGGTACGTACGCGTACACCGCCACCGACCACGCCGGCCTGACCGCCGACTTCATCTCGATCAACGTGGTGAAGGACGGCACGTTCGTCGCCACGGACTGGGCCAAGTCGAAGCTGGCCAAGTGACCGCCCTGCTCACGGTCGAGAACGTCACCCGGCGGTTCGGCGGCGTCCACGCGCTGCGCGACGTCGCCCTGGACGTGTGCGAGGGCGAGACGCACGCCGTGATCGGCCCGAACGGCGCCGGCAAGTCCACCCTGTTCAAACTGATCGGCGGGCAGCTGGCCGCCACCGCGGGCACGATCGGCTACGACGGCGCCCGCGTCGACCGGCTGCCGCCGCACCAGCGGGCCCGGCGCGGGATAGCGATCGCGTTCCAGGACGCGCCGGTGTTCCGGGGGATGACGGTCGCCGAGAACGCGATGGTCGGCGCGCACGCGGTCACCCGGGCCGGGCCGCTCGCCGCGATCCTGCGGTCGCCCCGCCACCGCCGTGAGGAGCTCGAGATCCGCGCGGCCGCCGCGGAGGCCCTGAAGCGGGTCGGGCTGGCCGGGTGGGCGGACCGGCCGGCCGAGGACCTGCCGCTCGGCCAGCAGCGGGCGCTGCAACTGGCCCGGGCGCTGTGCGGGCGCCCGCGGCTGTTGCTGCTGGACGAGCCGGCGTCCGGGCTGCGCGGTCCGGAGCGGTCCGCGCTCGCCGAGCTGATCGAGGACCTGCGGGGTTCGGGCCTGTCGATCCTGCTGGTCGAGCACGACGTCGGCTTCGTGGCCCGGCTCGCCGACCGGGTGACCGTTCTCGATCTGGGGCGGGTCATCGCACACGGTACGTTCGCGCGGATCCGCGTGGATCCCGCGGTGATCGCGGCCTACCTGGGCGGCGCCGAATGATCGTCGAGGTGCGGGACCTGACCGTCCGCTACGGCGCGGCGACCGCGCTCGACGGCGTGACCCTGAGCGTGGCGGCGGGCGAGCTGGTCGCGCTGATCGGGCCGAACGGTGCCGGCAAGTCCACGCTGGTCAACGCGCTCTGCGGAATCCGGCGCCCGGCGAGCGGCCGGATCGACGTACGGGGGAGGCTCGCTCTCGTTCCGGAGGGCCGGCACCTCTTCCCCTCCCTGAGCGTCGACGACAACCTGCGGCTCGGCGCCTGGCGCCGACGGGAGCGGGACACGGCGCACATCTATGCCCTGCTGCCGGAGCTGACTCCGCTGCGGGACCGGCCGGCCGGGCGGCTCTCCGGCGGCGAGCAGCAGATGGTCGCCCTCGGACGGGCCCTGATGAGCCGTCCGGATCTCCTGGTGATCGACGAGATGTCCCTCGGCCTGGCCCCGAAGATCGTCGGTAGCCTCGTCGCCCACCTGCGGCAACGCAACGCGGAGGATGGCCTCGCGGTGCTGCTGATCGAGCAGAACGCCCGGCTCGCCCTCGAGCTGTGCACCCGTGCCTACGTCCTCGAGGCCGGCCGGGTCGTCGCCGAGGGTCCGGCCGCGGCGCTCGCCGGCAGCCCCGAGATCGCCGCCGCCTACCTGGGCCTGGAGGCGTGATGGCCGAGCTCGTCCAGTACCTGATCACCGGCGTCGGCGTCGGCTGCGCGTACGCCCTGCTCGGCAGTGGTCTCGTGGTGATCTACCGGGTCACCCGGGTGGTCAACTTCGCGCAGGGCGCCGTCGCGGTGCTGGCCGCCCTCACGGTCACCACGCTGCTCGCGGCCGGCCTCCCGCACGGCCTCGCGGAAGGGCTGGGCGTGCTGCTGGCCGGTGCCGCCGGGCTGCTCACCGGCCTGGTGGCGACCGGCAAGCCGGGAACCACGCCGCAGGCGGCGCTGATCGTCACGCTCGGGCTGGGCGTTCTCGCGTACGCGGTGGAGATCCTGTTCTGGGGCGACCAGCCCCGATCGTTCCCCGGGCTGCCCGGCGCCACCGCCGGCGTACAGACGCATTATCTCCTGATCGCCTCGGTGACCGCGCTGGTCCTGGCCGCGACCGCGGTCCTGTTCGCCCGCACCGACCTGGGCCGGGCGCTCACCGCGACCGCGGAGGACCCGTACGCGGCCCGGATCGTCGGCATCGACGTCGCGCGGATGGGCCTGCTCGCGTTCACCGTCGGCGGTGCGCTCGGCGGCCTGGCCGGGGTGCTGATCACGCCGGTGCAGCAGGTCACCTTCGACAGTGACGTGGCGCTCGTGGTCAACGGCTTCTCCGCGGCGATCCTCGGCAACCTGACCCGCCCCGGACTCACCCTCGCCGGGGGCCTGCTGCTCGGCGTCGTGCAGGCCCTGGCCGGCGGTTACTGGAACACGTCGTACCAGACGGAGGTGGCTTTGATCTTCATGCTGGTCGTGCTCGTCGTCCGCGCCGGTCGCCTGTCCTCGGTGGAGACGGCATGAAGTGGATCATCCTGGTGGCCGCCGGAGTCGTGCCGGTCCTGCTGACCCCGGGGCAGCTCACGGTCTACGTGCTGCTCGGGCTCGCGGCGATGGCGGTGGTCGGGTTGTCGCTGCTGATGGGCTATGCCGGGCAGGTCTCGCTGGGGCAGGCGTCGTTCACCGCGATCGGGGCGTACACCGCCGGGCTGCTCGCCGTGCACGGGATCCCGCCCCTGCTCGGCCTGCTCGCGGCGCCCCTCGGGGCGGCCCTGGCCGCAGTCGTCGTCGGCGTGCCCATCCTGCGCCTGCGCGGCCACCAGCTCGCCTTCGCCACCCTCGCCCTGCAGCTCATCCTGCTCTCGGTGCTCGGCGGCGCCGACTGGGCCGGAGGCGCGATCGGCCTGCAGGGACTGCCCTACCTGTCGATCTTCGGGTTCGAGCTGAACGAGGATCTGGAATACGCCTACCTCGTGCTGGCCGGCGTCGTGCTCACCACGCTGATCACGGCCCTGCTGGTCCGCTCGCGGGTCGGCCGTGGACTGCGGGCGCTGGCCACGGCCCCGGTCGCGGCGGCGGCCAGCGGGGTGCCGGTCGGGGCGTACCGGCTGCTGGTCTTCGCGGTCTCGGCGGCCTTCGCCGGCTTCGCCGGCGGCGTCTACGCCTTCTACGTCGGCTATCTCGCGCCGGGTTCGTTCCCGGTGCTGCTCTCCATCGAGTACGTCGTGATGGCCGTCGTCGGCGGCCTCGGCAGCATCTCCGGCGCCCTGTTCGGCGCCGCCCTCATCACCCTGGTCGTCCAGCTCCTCACCACGCTGGCGACGCGGCCCGGCATGCCGAGTTACGCCCCGAGCGTGCTGTCCTACGCGGTCTACGCCGTGCTGCTGATCGTGATCGTCCTCTTCGTCCCGAGGGGCATCGTCCCCACCCTTCGCCGGAGGTCCCCGTGAAGCGTCTCCTGGCCGTCCTGCCGCTCCTGCTCACACTCTTCGTCCCGATCCCCGCGTACGCCGGAGCCACCCACCACACCGGGACGCTCGCCGACGGGGCGATCTGGATCGCGGACGTCCCCGCCGACTGGCACGGCACCCTGATCCTCTACAGCCACGGCTTCGGCACGCTGACCGCCGCGGACGCCCCGAACGAGGCGACCAGGCAGGCGCTGCTCGCCCGTGGATACGCGCTGGTCGGCTCCTCCTACGACCCGAACGGGTCACTGTGGGCGCTGGAGAGCGCGGCCCGGGACCAGTTCGCCGCCCTGGCCGCCGTCGAGAAGGTCATCGGGCCGGCCCGGACCACCATCGCGCTCGGTGTCTCGATGGGCGGCCTGGTCAGCACCCAGGAGGCGGAGCACGCGCGCGGCGGGCTGGACGCGGTCGTCTCCACCTGCGGGCTGCTCGGCGGTGGTATCGACCTGAACAACTACCAGCTCGACGGGGAGTACGCGCTCGCCCGGCTGCTCGCGCCGGGGCAGGACCTCCCGCTGACCGGATACGCCGGCCCGGCCGACGGTGCGGCGGCGGCGAGCCGGCTGCTGGCGGTCGCGGCCGCGGCCCGGGAAACGGCGGCCGGCCGGGCGCGGGTGGCGCTCGGTACCGCGCTGCTGAACATGCCCACCTGGTCCGCCTCGCAGCCCGCGCCGCCCCGGGACGCCGAAGGGATCGCCCAGGCTCAGTACGAGTGGTTCACCGCGGCGCTGCCGTTCATCATGCCCGCGCGGTACTTCATCGAACTGAGTGCGGGTGGGAACGCCTCCTGGAACACCGGGGTCGACTATGCGGCGGTGCTGGCCCGCTCGCCGTACCGGGACGTCGTCCGCTCCCTGTACCGCGCCGCCGGCCTCGACCTGCGCGCGGACCTCGCCGACCTGACCCGGCACGCCGCGGTGCGGGCCGACCGTGCGGCCGTTGCCGATCTGAGGCGTACCTCAACGGTGAGTGGCCGCCTCGACGTGCCGATGCTGACCATGCACACGGTGTACGACCAGCTTGCTCCCGTGGAGTTCGAGAACCGGTATGCGGGTCAGGCGCGCGGGCCGTTGCTGCGGCAGTCCTATGTGGCTCGGCGCGGGCACTGCGCCTTCACGCCGTCCGAGTTCGTCGCGGCGATCCAGGCCGCCGAGCACCGTGCCGTCACCGGGCGCTGGGATGCGGTGGCGACCACTAGTGGCTTGCAGGAGGCCGCAATTCGTCTGAACCTCGGCGACGCTCCGGCCTTCACCGACTTCCGCCCCGGCCCCCTCGTCAGTCACCGCCACCTCTGAAGTAGCTGGTCCTGATCGTGGTGTCAGCGCAGGGTCAGCCGGAAGGATCTGGCGCCCGCGGCCCACGCGAGGTGCAGGTCGGCCGGGTCAGGATCGCCGTTCCGGTCGAAACCGATCTTGTTGAAGCTGGCGAAGTTGCGGTTGTCGCGCGCGATCACCGCGTAGTCCTCGACCACGGCGTCCTCGTCGGTGTGGACGACGACGTCCGCCAGGCGCCGTTCGCCCTTGTAACGGACCTCCAGCGGAACGTCGGCACGCAGGTTCCGGCCCCAGCCGAACGGGGTCCCGATCAGCAGAGTGCCCTCGTGCCGGGTGTAGGCGACCGGGACGGCGTAGAGCTTCCCGGACTTGCGCCCCACCACGTACAAAGTGATCAGACGTTTTCCGATCCCGCGCGACACCAGTGGGATCCGCAGGAGGGTCCGGACGATCGAGTTCGCGACGCCTTGCAGTGCGAGAGTTTGGGCCCTGCCGGAGGAACCGGCGTCTGGCCGGTCCTCGGAACGTTCGTCCGCCATAGGGCGACTCTCCCGTATCGCGGGGACCTCGGCAAGCATCGCCCCGGTGGCCCTCGAGTCGCCTTGACGGCGGCCGCGCCCTCGAATGCCGGTTTTGGTCACCGCTGGCCCGGGCTGGGTCTAGCCTCAGGGGTGTGGCGCCTTCAACCATTTTCCGCTGAGCGCCCAGGCTCCCACACCCGATTCCACGGGTGCTGGCTGGGAGAGCTGACGGTGGGC
Source organism: Actinoplanes regularis (assembly GCF_900188005.1). Lineage (GTDB taxonomy): Bacteria > Actinomycetota > Actinomycetes > Mycobacteriales > Micromonosporaceae > Actinoplanes > Actinoplanes regularis. The sequence continues at coordinate 389,925 of NZ_FZNR01000004.1, forward strand.
ACGAATATCGGCTGAATATGCCCAAAGCGGCCTGGACATGGAGAGAGGAAGCGAAGCCTCCATGAGTGCGTCAGACAGCACGATGAAAATGTCCGCGACACCCGCGCGACGGCGCTCGTTCAACGACCTCAGCGTCAGCATCAAAATTCTCAGCGCGGTGGCGGTGTCGTCGCTCGTCGCATTGATCATCAGCATCCTGGGTTTGAAAGAGCTGAGCGACACCAACGAGCGCGCCGAGTGGCTGTACTCCAGCAACGTCGCCAGCATCAACGCGTTGTCGGACATCAAGACGGCTTTTGCGAAGACCCGCCTCGATCTGACCTCGCACGTGGTCTTCCCGGACCAGGCGGCCAAGACCGAGTATCAAGAGGCGTTCGCCGCCGATCAGAAGTTGACGCAGGCGGCCTTCGCCGCCTACCGCGCCAGCCACCCGGCCAACAGCATGGCGACCATCGAGAAGCTGGAGGCCGGCTACAGCGACTACGTGAAGCTCGGTACGCAGAAGCTCATCCCGGCGAGCGAGCGCAACGACCTCGCCACCTGGCGGCAGGTCCGAAACGACGAAGTGACCCCGCTGGCGAAGACAGCGACCCAACTCCTCGCTCAGATGGGCGCCACCGAGACCGCCGACGCCAAGAAGAACGCCGACGCGGCCCGGTCGTCGTACGAGTCCAGCCGCACCATTTTGATCGTCATTCTCGTGGTCGGGCTGATAGTCGCGGTCGGGCTGGGCGTCTTCGTCGCGCGCCAGATCGTCCGCTCGCTGCGTGAGGTTCACGCCGTGTGCGACAGCCTCGCCGACGGTGACCTGACGCATACCGCCGGGCTGAACTCTCTCGACGAGCCGGGACGGATGGGTCGCGCGCTCGACACCGCGGTGGACAACCTGCGACGGACCGTCACCGACCTCGGCGGGTCCGCGGTCACGCTCGCCGGCGCGTCGGAGGAACTGTCCGTGATCAGCGCACAGCTGCAGACCGGTGCCGCCGACGCCGCGACACAGGCCAGCGCGGCATCGCAGGGCACCGAGGACGTCAACTCCGGGGTGCAGACGATCGCGGCGGGCGCGGAGCAGATGAGCGCGTCGATCGCCGAGATCGCCAGCAGCGCCGGGCAGGCCGCGCAGGTCGCGAATCAGGCCATGAGCGTCGCCGAACGCACCACCGCGCAGGTCGCTGAGCTGGGCACGGCCAGCGCCGAGATCGGCGACGTGGTCAAGCTGATCACCGTGATCGCCGAGCAGACCAACCTGCTGGCCCTGAACGCCACGATCGAGGCCGCCCGCGCGGGCGAACTCGGCAAGGGTTTCGCGGTCGTGGCCGGCGAGGTCAAGGACCTGGCGCAGCAGACCGCCAAGGCCACCGACGAGATCACCAGCCGGATCGCGGCGATCCAGGCCTCCAGCGGCACCGCCACCGAGGCGATCAGCGAGATCACCCAGGTCATCCAGCAGATCAGCGACTACACCACGACGATCGCCTCGGCCGTGGAGGAGCAGACCGCCACCACCTCGGAGATGAGCCGCTCCGTGGCCGACGTCGCCGCGAACAGCGGGAGCCTGGCCGGCACCGTCGCCCATGTCGCCCAGGTCGCCACCGCCACCGCCGACGGCGCCAGCTCGACCCAGCAGGCCGCGGTCGACCTGACCCGGCTCTCCAACGAGCTGGCCAGCATCGTCAGCAGGTTCCGCAGCTGAAACGCAACGGGGGTACGGCCACCGGCCGTACCCCCGATCATCTCGCCAGCCGGATCAGCAGGAGAGGTTGCCGCCGGGGCTCACGCCCAGGATGCTGGTGAACCGGTTGTAAGCGTCCACTCGGCTCTGCACCTGGGCGGGATTGCCGCCGTTGCACTCGAGCGAGCCGTTGATGCTGCGGATGGTCTCACCGAAACCGCGGCTGTTGGCCATGGCCTCGTGCGGGGTCATCGTGCCCGGGCCCCGCTGGGTCATCCAGTACCAGACCGCGGTCTGGTACGCGACCGACGCCTCGTTCTTGACGCGGTCAGGGTTGTTGAGCAGGTCGATGCCGAGCGCGTCGCCGGCCGCCTTGTAGTTGAAGTTCCAGCTCAGCTGGATCGGCCCGCGACCGTGGTACGCGCTCTGCCCGGCCGGGCACCCGTACGACTGGCTCCGGTCACAGTAGAGCGGCCAGTTCGCCTGGTTGATCTCCTCGACGTAGACCAGGCCACCGGACTCGTGGTTGACGTTCGCCAGGAACGCCGCGGCCTCCTGCTTCTTGACGGTGTCGCTGCCGGTGGTGGTGAACGCCGGGAACTTCTTGATCGCGTCGATCAGGCCGGCGTACGAGTAGAACCCGATCCGGTTCGGGAACATCTGGTTGAACTGCGCCTCGCTGACCGGGAAGCCACCGGTTCCGCCGGTGGGCGGCGGGGTGGTGGTGCCACCGCCGGTGCAGGTGTACGGCGACCAGTACCAGGTGCTGATGACCGGGTCGTAGCCCGGGTTCTCGTGCGACGCCTGGTAGTACAGCCCGTTGGTGTAGCGCACGATCGAGCCGGCCGCGTAGTACTGCCCGGCGACCCAGTTCGGGTAGTTACAGCTCGTGCCGCCGGTCGGAGGCGTTGTTCCGCCGCCGCCGCAGGCGCCGTTGTCGCTCCACACGCCGGAGCCGCCGGTGCTGGGCGCCTCGCCCTGGGTCCACCACTTGGCGGTCCAGTTGTGGCTGTTGTACGAGGCGCGCATGTTGCCGGTGTAGACCGCCGAGCTGCTGTATGCGGCGACGCAGGCCTCGGCGGCGTTCGACGCGGTCATCGGGAGGATCGCCGCGGCGGCGCCGGCCACGGCGACGCTCACCGCGGCCACAATCGACAGAAGCCGTCTTCTGGGCATAGTTCACCTTCCATGCGTCGGGGGACGCATTGGAGCGAGGGGGATAAGAGGTATATGGACTCAACTAGATGCCGTGCCACGAAGTCAAGATTTCTGTAAAGAAACTTCATCATTTGTTACGGGGCGGCTCCGGGATACTGTCCACATGATCTTCGACGTGGCCGCGCTCCGGGCGCACTTCCCCTCCCTCGACCACGGCATCGCCTTCTTCGACGGGCCGGGCGGTACTCAGACGCCGCGCCAGGTCGCCGAGGCGATCGTCGCGACGATGACCCAGCCGATCTCCATCCGCGGAACGGCCGGGCCGTCCGAGCGGAACGCCGAACGGTCCGTCACGGATTTCCGCGCCGCCTACGGCGACCTGCTCAACGTGCCCGCGGCCGGCGTCGTCCACGGCCGCAGCGCCACCCAGCTCACCTACGACTTCTCGCGGCACCTGGCCAAGACCTGGCGGCCCGGCGACGAGATCGTCCTGAGCCGCCTCGAGCATGACAGCAATGTCCGCCCATGGATCCAGGCGGCCGAGCACGCCGGGGTGACGACCCGCTGGATCGAACTGGACGGACCGAACCTCGACCTGGACTCCTACCGGCGGGCGCTGTCGTCGCGCACCCGGCTGGTCGCGGTGACGGCCGCGTCGAACGTGCTCGGCACCATCCCGCCGGTGCGCCGGATCGCCGACCTGGCGCACGAGGCCGGCGCGCTGGTGTTCGTGGACGGGGTGCACTACACGCCACATGAGCTGGTGGATGTGCCGGGGCTGGGCGCGGACCTCTTCGTCTGCTCGCCGTACAAGTTCTTCGGCCCGCACTGCGGGGTCCTCGCCGGGGATCCCGCGCTGCTGGAGACGATCAGGCCGGACAAGCTGCTGCCGTCGTCGGACGCGGTTCCGGAGCGGTTCGAGTTCGGAGCGCTGCCGTACGAGATGCTGGCCGGCGCCACGGCGGCTGTGGACTTCCTTGCCGGTATCGCGCCCGGCTCGGGGCGGACGCGTCGTGAGCGGCTGGCGTGCTCGCTGGCGGCGGTGCACGAGCACGAGCTGGGGCTGCGAAATCGGCTGGAGGAGGGGCTGGGCGCTCTGGGCGACGCGGTGACGGTGCATTCGACGGCGGCGGGCCGTACGCCCACGGTTTTGATGACCTTGGAGGGCCGCGACGCGGGTGAGGCGAAGGTTCATCTCGCGGCGCGCGACATTCTCGCCCCGGCCGGATCGTTCTACGCGTACGAACCCTTCACTGCCCTGAAGTTGACCGACCCCGCGCTCCGGGTCGGCCTGGCCCCGTACAACACCAGCGACGAGATCGACCGCTTCCTCACCGGCCTCGCCGACTTTCTCCGATAGCGAGTTCGGCTCAACCTTCGCGGGACAGCCGTAGGCCGGTCCTGAGCTGTTCGAAGGCGCCGTCGGCGGCCGCCACCGCGGCGGGGTGGTGGGATGCGGCGGACTCGCCGGTCGTCAGGCGGTGCCAGTTGTCACGGGCCAGGACCCGCTGGACGGCCAGGATCTGAGCCGCGGCCAGGCGCGCGGTGAGCCGGTCGGGTGTGAGCGGCACCAGCGCCTCGGCGAGGCCCTCCTCGTCCCGGAGCTGGTAGTCGTGCACCCGCGTGGCGAGGCTCGGCGTCGAGAAGACAAGATCATGAAAGGCGAGCACCTCCGGTACGTCGTTCAGCCCGGTCACCGGATCGCGTGCGGCGAGCCCGTCCACGAAGTGCAGGTGCAGGGCGTCGACGGCGGACTGGCCGTCGGCGCGGGCCGTGACGACGCGGGCGGGCTCGCCGGCGTGGTCGGCGAACCGGTGCAGGACCAGGTCCTCCTTCGACGGGAAGTAGCGGAACAGGGTCGGCTTGGAGATCTCCGCGGCGGCCGCGATGTCGTTGACGGAGACCCGGTCGAAGCCGTCCTTGAGGAACATCCCGATCGCGGTCTCGGACACCGCGTCGAACGTGCGCTGCTTCTTCAGCTCGCGCAGCCCTTTCTCGCTCACCGCCCGACAATATCACTCGGTTAAACTTGTAACCCGGTTACGTTTTTAACTAGGTTGTGTCTCATGGCAGGTCTTGAAGATGAGCTGGAGTTCCTCGACCGCGTCCACGCCGCGCAGGCCTGGATGCTCGACCACGCCCGGATGCGGGTCACGACCGGCGAGCAGGTCGCGGGAGACCGGTACACGGCGGAGACGCTCGGCCGGATGCTGAAGAGCTACGTGAAGGAGCTGGCCGAGGAGCCGGACGGCGCGCCCTACTTCGGGCGGCTGGGCTTCGAGGACACGCCCGCCGCCGGCGATCACCGGAACCAGCGGTACCACATCGGGCGCCGGCGGATCGCCGGAGAACATGGCCCGCCGCTGGTGATCGACTGGCGGGCGCCCGTGTCGTCGCTGTTCTACCAGGCCGGCGTGGGCGATCGGCGCGGCGTCTCGGTGCGGCGGCGGTACGGGTGGACGAGCCGGCCCCCGATCCGCCTCACCGGTTTCGAGGACGAGCGTCTCGACCACGGCGAGGAGCTCGGCACGACCAGCCGGCTGCTCGCCGAGGAGATCGAGCGGCCCCGGGTCGGGCCGATGCGGGACATCGTGGCGACCATCCAGCCGGAGCAGGACGAACTGGTCCGGGCCGATCTCGATCAGTCACTGTGCGTGCAGGGCGGGCCGGGAACCGGGAAGACCGCGGTCGGCCTGCACCGGGCCGCGTACCTGCTCTACGCGCACCGGCGGCAGCTCAAGCGCACCGGCGTGCTGGTGGTCGGGCCGAACCCGGCCTTTCTGGACTACATCTCCGCGGTGCTGCCGGCGCTCGGGGAGGTGGACGTGCGGCAGTGCACCCTGGAGGACCTGCTCGCGTCGACTCCGGTGCGCGGGACCGACACGGATGAGGCCGCGCTGGTCAAGCACGACGCCCGGATGGCCGAGGTGGTGCGGCGGGCGCTGGCCGGGCTGATCGGGCAGCCGGCCGAGGGGATCGTCCTGCCCGACGGGTCGTACCGGCTGCGGGTCGCAGTTTCCGCGCTGGCCCGCGAGTTGGCGCTGGTCCGGTCCGAGGACCTGCCGTACGGCGTGGGCCGCGAACGTTTCCGCACCCGCATCGTCGCCCTGCTGCAGCGACAGCTGGAATATCACGGCGAGTCACCCAACCGGAAGTGGCTGGACCGGACCGGCCGGTCGCGTCCGGTGACCGGGGTGCTCGACCGGTGCTGGCCGAGAGTCCGTCCCGAGGAACTGCTCGCCACCCTGCTCGGTGACGCCTCCGCCCTGAAAGCCGCCGCCGACGGCATCCTGACCGGAACCGAGCAGGCGGCGCTGCTCTGGGCGCGGCCACCGCGCAGCTTCAAGAGCGCCAAGTGGTCGGCGGCCGACCTGGTGCTGCTCGACGAGATCGCCGGGGCGATCCAGCATCCGGAGGGATTCGGGCACATCGTGGTCGACGAGGCACAGGACCTGTCGCCGATGCAGTGCCGGGCGCTCGCGCGGCGCAGCCGGCACGGGTCACTGACCGTGCTGGGCGATCTGGCCCAGGGCACCAGCGCGTGGGCCGCCGCGGAGTGGGGCGCTCAGCTCACCCACCTGGGGAAGCCGGACGCCCCGGTCACGGCCCTCACGCTCGGTTTCCGCGTTCCGGCGGTCGTGCTGTCGTACGCCAATCGGCTCCTGCCGCGGTTGAAGGTCGCCGTTCCGGCGGCGCGATCGGTGCGCGCCGACGGCGAGCTGAACGTGCGGGCGGTCCCGGATCTCGGCGTGGCCGTCCTCGGCCACGTCCGGGCGGCGCTCGACCAGGAGGGCTCGATCGCGGTGATCGCGACAGCCGGGCGGATCGCCGCGCTGCCCGGGATCGACGACCCCGACGGCCGGGTGACGCTGCTGCCGGCCACGCTGGCGAAGGGGCTCGAGTTCGACCACGTGGTGGTCGTCGAGCCGGCCGAGATCGTCGCCGCCGAGCCCCGTGGCCTGCACCGACTCTATGTCGTACTCACCCGCGCGGTCTCCCGGCTGGATGTCCTGCATACCGGCGATTCGGCGTCGGATGTCCGGATAGTCCCGGAGCCTCCGTTGTCATGACCGGCGCGGCGGCGTAAAACCAGATCATGACGAGTATCGACAGCACTCCGTTCGGTGAACTCCCCGACGGGACCAAGATCGAGAAGTGGACGCTGGCCGGGGCGGGCGGAGCGTCGGTGTCGATCCTCACGTGGGGCGCGACGATCCAGTCCGTCCTGGTCCCGGACCGTGACGGCCGCCTGGGCAACGTCGCGCTCGGCTTCGCGGACCTCGCCGGCTACACCGACCCGGCCAACCCGTACTTCGGCGCCACCGTCGGTCGCTACGCGAACCGGATCGCCGGCGGCGCGTTCACTCTGGAGGGTCAGACCTTCAAGGTCACTCAGAACGAGGGGCAGAACACCCTGCACGGCGGGGCGCAAGGTTTCGACAAGCGCGTCTGGTCCGCCTCGGCGGCCGATTCCGGCGTACGGATGAGCTACACCTCCCCGGACGGTGAGGAGGGCTTCCCCGGCACCGTCGAGACGACCGTGACCTTCACCCTCGACGACCGCAACCGCCTGCACATCGAATACCGCGCGACGACCGACCAGACCACGATCGTCAACCTGACCAACCACACTTACTGGAACCTCGCGGGGGAGGGCAGCGGCACGGTCGACGACCACCTGCTGCGGGTCAACGCCGCGCACTACACCCCGGTCGACAGCACGCTGATCCCGACCGGTGAGCTGGCGCCGGTGGCCGGCACCCCGTTCGACTTCCGCGCCTTCCACCCGATCGGTGAACGGCTGCGCGACGACCACCCGCAGCTGGCCGCCGGCCGCGGCTACGACCACAACTATGTCCTCATCGGCACCGTGGCGGCGGTGGTGCGTGACCCGGGGAACGGCCGGCAGCTCACCATCGAGACCACCGAACCCGGCCTGCAGTTCTACGCCGGCAACTTCCTCGACGGAAAGCTCCGCGGCACGTCCGGCCGCCAGTACCGCCAGGGCGACGCCTTCGCCCTGGAGACCCAGCACTTCCCGGACAGCCCCAACCAGCCGTCCTTCCCGTCCACGATGCTGCGCCCCGGCGAGACCTATACGTCCACTACCGTCCACGCTTTCTCGATCTTCGAATAGCGTTACGGGCATGGAGTTCGGTGTCGGATATTTCCCTACGCATGACGCGGTACGGCCCGGGGAGGTGGCGCGGCGGGTCGAAGAGCGCGGCCAGGACGCGCTCTTCTTCGCCGAGCACACCCACATCCCGGCGAGCCGGGAGAGCCCCTGGGAGGGCGGGCCGCTGCTGCCACGGAAGTACTGGCACACGTACGACCTGTTCGTCGCGCTGACCGACGCCGCCGCCGCAACGAAGCGGCTGCGGATCGGCAGCGGGGTGTGCCTGGTCGTCGAGCGGGACCCGATCACCACGGCCAAGGAGGTGGCCTCGATCGACCACCTCTCCGGCGGCCGGTTCGAGTTCGGCGTCGGCGCCGGGTGGAACCGGGAGGAGATGGCGAACCACGGGACCGATCCGCGTACCCGGATGCGGCTGCTCGGCGAGCGGGTCCGGGCCATGCAGGCGATCTGGACCCAGGAGGAGGCGTCGTTCGCCGGGCGGTTCGTGAACTTCGAACGGATCTGGTCGTGGCCCAAACCGGCCCAGAAACCGTGGCCGCCCGTGCTCGTCGGCGGGTACGGCCCGACCGTTCTCGACCGGGTGCTGGCCTGGGGCGACGGCTGGTTCCCCAGCTACAACGACGACGACCTGCTGGCAAGGATCGCCGAACTGCGCGCCCGCGCCGAGCGGCCGACGCAGATCCAGGCGATGGGCGTCCCGGCCGACCCGAAGGTCCTGGAACGACTGGAGGCGGCCGGGGTCCACCGGGCGACGGCGTGGCTGCCGTCCGGCCCGTGGAGCGTCGTCGAGGAGAAACTGGCGAAGTGGGAGCACGCGATCGGCGAGTACGGCCGCCGATGACCCCCGCCGAGCGCTTCGCGAGCGCACGGGTGGCGCGCCTCGCCACGGTCACCCCGGCCGGCGCGCCCCACCTGGTCCCGATAGTGTTCGCCCTGGTCGACGACGTGATCGTCACCGCGGTGGACGCCAAACCCAAACGGCACCGGCGGCTGCAGCGGCTCGCCAACATCGCCCACGAGCCACGGGTCAGCGTGCTCGCCGACCACTACGACGATGACGACTGGTCACAGCTGTGGTGGATCCGCGCCGACGGCCTCGCGACGGTCACCGATCAGGTCCAGCCCGCCCTGATCGCCCGGTATCCGCAGTACTCGTCGCAGCCGCCGCCAGGACCGTTCCTGCGCATCCAGGTCACGTCCTGGACAGCCTGGCGCCCCTGACATCCGTTCGCGATCGCCATGGGCCACGGTGCGAACCGGATGTGTCGCCGGCCCGGCGTGCGCCGCGTGGATCCAGCGGGAGCCGCTGCGTGGGCCGGGGTCTGATCCACCAGGCCGTGGTCGATCAGCCCTGTGGGCGCAGGGCGGTGATGCCGGCGAGGATGAGGTCGACGCCGGCGAGGAACTGGGCGCGGTCGTCGTGTTCACGGAACTGGGCCGCGATGTCGTGGAGGAACGGGTAACCGGCCCGGTCGAGGCGCTCCCAGGCGGCCGACTCGGTCTCGAGGAGGGCGGCGCGGTCGCCGTCCGGCTGCTGGGTGCGGGCGTTCGCGGCGTTCGCCGCGTTCTGGCCGGCGGCGCCGAGGATGTAGATCATCAGTGCGGACGCCGACGTGAACTGGGCGGGGGAGGGGACGCCGAGCGCCTGCACCTGCTGCCCGACGCGGTCGAAGAGCTGGAGCGTCACCGACTTCCAGGGGTTGTTGGCGAGCTGCGGGGCGAGCCACGGGTGCTGGTCGATCGCGTCGAACAGGCCGAGGGCGACGGCGCGGATCCGCTCCGCCGGTGAGCCTGCGTGGTCGCCGGTGGTGGCGGCGGAGAGGACGGCGTCGGTGGCGGCGTCGAGCAGTTCGCTCTTGTTCGCGACGTGCCAGTAGATCGCGCCGGGGCCGGTCTTCAGCTGCGCGCTCAGGGCGCGGAAGGTGAGCCCGCTCTCGCCCGCGATGTCGAGCAGTTCGACGGCGGCGTCGACGATGCGCTCCCGGGACAGAGCGTCCTCGCGCCGGTCTGTGTGACGTGCACCCGTTGCCATGCCCCCATCTTGACATGCCTGGAACGCCGTTCCAAACTAGGAATCCTGGAACGGCGTTCCAGAGTTTTGCCAGTTAAGTCGTGTTCGAGGGGGATTCCGATGAGCGTCGATGTTGTGGAAGTGCGTGAGCCGGCGCGAGCCGCCTCCCTGCGGGCCGTCTGGCCGGCGATCCTCGGGCTGGCGGTCGTCTTCCTGGTGGAGATGCTCGACAACTCCGTGCTCAACGTGGCCCTGCCGACCATCGCGCGGGAGCTGAACGCCTCCACGACGGCCCTGCAGTGGATCACCTCGGGTTACTCGCTGCTGTTCGGCGGCCTGATGATCGCGTTCGGCGCGATCGCCGACCGGTACGGCACCCGCAAGATGATGCTGATCGGCCTGACCCTCTTCGCCCTGGCCAACCTCGCCGTGCTCTTCGTGAGCACGCCGGGCCAGCTGATCGCGGTCCGCGCCGCGATCGGGGTCACCGCCGCGATGACCGCGCCCGGCACCATGGCGCTCTGTTTCCGCCTGTTCGACCAGGAGAACCTGCTGATGCGGGCGACGTCGCTGATCGTCACGGTCGGCCTGGTCGGCATGGCGGTCGGCCCGACCGTGGGTGGCCTGATCCTGCAGGTCCTGCCGTGGCAGACGTTGCTCGTGATGAACGTGCCGATCGCCGTGCTCGCCATCGGGTGCATCCGCTTCGGCATCCCCGCCGACGACCCGGCGCACCGCAACCGCTCACCGCTGGACCTGCCCGGCGCCCTGCTCGGCACCGTCACGATCATCCTCGCCCTGTGGACCGCGACCCTCGCTGTCGAGGAGGGCTGGAGCGAGGCCGCACCGTGGCTGGCCGGTGCCGGCGCCGTGCTCGCCGCCGTCGCGTTCGTCGTCCGGGAGCGCCGCACGGCCCACCCGATGTTCGACTTCAAGCTGCTCAAGCGCCCGGCCGTCTCGGCCAGCCTCGCCTACGAGGCGGCGCTCGGCCTCGGCATGGCCGTCATCGGCTTCACCGTCACCCTGCAACTGCAGTTGGTCTGGGGCTGGTCGCCGGCCCAGGCAGCGCTCGGCAACCTGCCGCAGGTCGTCGTGATGCTCGCGATGGGCCCGTTCGTGGAGAAGTTCGTCGACAAGCTCGGTACGCACCGGGCCGGGGTCCTCGGCGCCTCGTCGTTCCTGCTCGGCCTGCTCATCTACGGTGTCCTCGGCCGGCAGGGGTACATGTGGATCGCGATCGCCCTGGCGCTCACCGCCGCCGGAATGCGCGTCGTCGCGACCATCGCCGGTGTCACCGTGATGCGCGGGCTGCCGGAGGACCAGACCTCGATCGGCGCGGCCATGAGCGACACCAGTCAGGAGGTCGCTGGCAGCGTCGGCATGGCCGTCACCGGCACGATCGTCGCCGCGGCCCTCGGCGGCTCGCTGATCACCGTGGGCGTCAGCCCGGCCGGCATCCACACCTTCGAGAACGCGGTCACCACGGCGACCCTGGTACTCACGGCCCTCTGCGCCGGGCTGATCGTGTGGGCCGCCCGCCGCAGCGCCAAGTCCACCGAGACCGCCGCTTGACGAGCCGGTCGGCGAGCCGACGTGCTGACGCCTCCGCCGTCGCGGCGGAGGCGTCAGCATGAGCTGAGAGCTCGCTCATTCCCCGGGTGGCGGAGGCGGCGCGTGGCCCGCCAGGGGAGTGGTGTCGAGGTACCTGATCTCGTAGGCCCGCTCGGCGAATCGCCAACCGTCCGGGGTACGGCGATAACGATCGTGATAGACGGCGTAGTTGACGCCCTGCTGGCCGTTGCGCAGGCTGACGATCTCCTGCATGTAGGCGCGGCCGCTGGCGGTGTCGCCGTCGATCCGGATGATGCCCGGGTGGGTGTTCTGCACGAAGAAGTCCCACTGCGCCTGGAGCCGCTCGCCGCCGGTGCGGATCTCCTCCCGGCCGGTCAGTTTGACGCCGGCCTCGGGTATCCGCATGACGCCGTCCGGGGTGAACAGGGATGCGAGGCGGGCGCGGTCCCGCATCATCACCGCGTCGGTGAACTCACCGCGAAGCGCGTCGATCTCGACGCGGTCGGCGATCGCCTGAAAGTCGCTCATCGACTTCCTCCATTCCGTCTGCCGTTACGACGCGGCGGCCGCCCGGAATGTGACGGCAGAGCGGGCGTGGAGGTCACGGCCCCGGCTGGTCCTGATCGTGGTGTCAGTGGACTCGATACCACCACGACGGCCGGCCCAAACCGTCGGCCCGCCGTGGGGGCGGGATGGGAATGTGGGGACGCGGGGCGTAGGTCGTACAAGGAAAAAATGAGACGGTCCGGCGGCGGGCCGCCGGACCGCGCGGGCTCAGGAATCGAAGGAAAAGCCCAAGAGATTGGCGGTACGCAGGATGAAGCCGTCCCGGCCACCGTTGCGGTCGGCACGCGCGATCGCCCGGCGGATCACCTGTACGGCGGGCCAGGCGATGGGTTCGGGCGGGATGGGCAGCGGCCGCCGGGTGGCCATCCGCAGCCGGGTCAGCGGGGTGTCCGCGCCCGCGAGCAGGTCGAGCATGACCGAACCCGCGAAGCGGGTGGCCGCGACCCCGAGGCCGGTGAAGCCGCTGCTGTAGGCGACCTTGCCGCCCATCGCCAGCCCCTGGAAGGCGGCCAGCTGCGTGGACATGTCGATCATGCCGCCCCAGGCGTGGGTGAATCTGATGTCGCCGAGCTGGGGGAAGGTGCGCAGGAAGTGGTCGGCCAGCCGGGCGAACGTCTCCGGCCGCTGGTCGAACTCGGGCCGGATGCCACCACCGCGGTGATAGACGGCGTCGTAGCCGCCCCAGAGGATGCGGTTGTCGGCGGTCTTGCGGTAGTAGTGGAACTGCCGCGAGCAGTCGCCGATGCCGAACCGGCCGTACCAGCCGATCTCGTCGAGCTGGGCGGGCGTGAGCGGCTCGCTCATCAGGACGTAGTCGTAGATCGGGATGGTGAGCATCCGGTTGCGGCGCAGCAGGGACGGGAAGCCGTTGGTGGCGAGCACCACGTTGCGGGCCCGGATGGTGCCCATCCCGGTGGTGGCGCGGACCGTGCCGCCGCGGTCGGTGAGGCGGGTCACCGGGGTGTGTTCGAAGATCCGGACGCCGAGCCGCTGGCACGCGTCCTTCAGGCCCCAGGCCAGCTTGGCGGGGTGCACCAGCGCGGCGCCGGTCGCCCGGAACGAACCGGCGCGGTACAGCGGGGACCTGACGAGCTCCGCAAGTTCGTCGCGGTCGTAGAAGCGGCCCGGCGCGGCCCGTAGCTCCTCGACCTGGTGCCGTTCGGTGGCGACGTCGAGCGCGCCGCCCGCCTCCCACTCCGCGTCGATGCCGTGTGTGATCAGCGACCGCTCGAACGCGGCGAAGTTCTCCTCGGCGAGCGTGGCCAGCACGTCCAGGTCGCCGGCGAAGTATCGCTGGCCGTTCTCCGGGCCGTGGGTGAGGCTGTCCTCGACGAATCCGCCGTTGCGGCCGCTGGCCGCCCAGCCGATCTCCTCGCCCTCGACCAGGACGACGTCGCGGCCGGGATTCTGCTCCTTGGCCTGCAGCGCGGTCCATAGCCCGCAGTAGCCGCCGCCGACGATCAGCAGGTCGGTCTCGATGGCACCGATGAGGGCGGGCCGCGGGAGGGGCCGGCCGGGATCCTCGAACCAGAACGGCGTCAGGGCCGCGTCGGCGAGGCTGGCGCGGACGCGCTTCTCGTCGGTCCGGATCTCGAGGTCGTAGGCAGGTGTGTCCGCCCGCATGCTGATCCTCCCTGGTCAGAGCCTTAGGAAACCCTGCGTGGTACGCTTAGGTCAATGCGTTGACATAAGGAGTCACGGTGATGGCGACAACACGAGCGAGTTCCGGGCGGGTCCGAAGGCGGCCGACACGCAGCGGTGTGGTGCTCGAGCCGGAAATGATCATCGATGCGGCCTTGCGGCTGATCGAGGCGCCCGGAGGCAACGCGCTCACTGTGCGTCGCCTCGGCGTCGAGCTGGGCGCCGACCCCTCGGCGATCTACCGCTACTTCCGCGACCTCGACGCGCTGCTGATCGCGATCGCCGACCGGCTGATCAGCGAGACGCTCGCCGGCTTCGAGCCCGGACCGGACTGGAAGGCCGCGCTGCGGGAGATGGGCCGCGGCGTGCACGACTCGATGCTGCGACACCCGCGCCTCGCGCAGCTGCGGGCGATCCGCTTCACCGCCGGTCCGAACGAGCTGCGGGCCGACGACATCGGCATCGGTCTGCTGCTCAGCGCCGGGTTCTCCGCCCCGGACGCGGTCCGGCACTTCCGTGACTTCATCGACGCCGTGCTCTCCCTGGCCGCGATGGACGCGGCCGAGCTGGCCCCGGGGCAGGAGGAGGCGGACAAGGAGGCGCTGGCCCGGGCGTACGCCACCCTCTCGCCCGAGGACTACCCGAACCTGGCGGCGGTCCGTGACCACCTGCCGCAGATCACCGCCTCACCCTTCCCCGGCGTTCTGGAGAAACTGATCAGCGCTCTGGCCCTGGCGGCTCCCGGCCCGTCAGCGCCCTGAGCCCGCCACGTCCGCCGGCTCGTCGACGAGCGGGTGCGGACGTGGCGGGCCGTTCGGCGCGGGTCGATCCTTGATGGTCAGGCGCCCAGGGCGCGCAGTCGCGGGAGTCCGTCCAGGAGCGGGGGACGGCTGGTGTTGCGGGTGGCCGCGTTCTCGGCCTGCGCGCGGACCGGCTCGGCCGGGGCGTAGACCCAGGTGGACTGTCCCCAGTCGCCGTTGTAGGCGGTGCATTCCCACCACTTCTCGCGCGGGGTGCCGGGCTCCTTGTTGCCCTTCTTCACACAGTTCGTCGGAGTGAGCTTCGCGACGACCGTCTCGTAGGCGCGGATCTGGTCCTGGACGACGAGGTTGATGCCGTTGACGAGGCCCGCCCGGCCGCGGGCGGCGATCACGATCGCGAACAGAGCCGGCAGTACGGCGCCGATGTCGTCGACCGCCTGCGGCGTCTGAACCGCGTTGGCGTACGAGGTGGCCAGCGTGGCGCAGCCGGTCGCGCTCTGTGCCCACAGCTGCAGCACGGTCCGGCTCATGCTGTCGATGTCGGTGAACTCGATGGTGTGCTGCCGCGCGCAGGCCTGCACATCGGCCGCGGCGATCCGGTCGGTGTGGGCGATGATGTCGTTCTTCGCGGACTCGACCGCGGCGATGCCGGCCAGGTCCCGCTCGGTGAGCGGCCGCTCCGCCGCGGCGAGGTCGAGCGACCGGCGCCGGATGAAGACCGCGAAGTCGTACATGCCCAGCGGGTTGCCGATCTCGGTCGGCATCGCCTGGTACTCGCTGACCTCGCTGGTGAACGTCTCGACCGCGTGCCGCGCGTTGACCTCGGTCCGTTCGCGCAACGCGTTGAACAGTGCACTCATGGATGCGGCTCCTTCCCGTCGCATCCACTTCGGAGCAGCGATGGTCATGGATGGGTCGCAATTCCCTGGGTGCCTGGATCTCCTTACGAGGAGGTTTTGGCGCCTCGGGCGGCGGCATCGGCTATCGCCGTGAACAGCCCTACCAGCACGCGATCGTAAACGCGGTCGGGCAGCAGCCAGCGTGCGAGCAGCGCCGCCCTCGCGCCGCGCCCGACCGCGTAGCGAGCGCGCGGTCGCCGCACCGTCGCGGCCCGGCCGATCGCCCGGGCGACGACGGCGGGGGCGGAGATCCCCCTGGCCTCCGAGGTCAGCGACGCCGCGTACCGGCGGGCGTAGCCGGCATACGGGCCTTCGCCGGACGCGGCGAGCAGGCGCTCGCCGGCGACCCGGGGAAACTCGGTGTCGATGCCGCCGGGCTGGATCAGGACGACGTCGATGCCCAGCGGTCGCAGCTCGACCCGGAGGCAGTCACTGAGACCCTCCAGCGCGTACTTCGTCGCGTGGTACCACCCGCCCAGCGGCTGGTACATCCTCGCGCCGACCGAGGAGACGTTGATGATCCGCCCGGAGTTCTGCGCCCGAAGATGGGGCAGCACGAGCTGACACAGCCGAGCCGCGCCGAAGACGTTGACATCGAACTGCCTCCTGGCCTCGTCCAACGGCACATCCTCGAGCGCGCCGAACGATCCGTAACCGGCGTTGTTCACCAGGACATCGATGCGACCCGACTCGGTGACGACCTGATCAACCAGGGCCGTCAGGTCGGCCTCGGCGGTGACATCGGCCCTGACGGTACGGATACCGAGCGCCGCGAGCTGAGTCATCTTGTCCAGTCGGCGGGCGACCGCGTAGACATGGAAACCACGTTCGTGCAGCAGGCGACTGGTGGCCGCGCCGATCCCCGCGGACGCACCGGTCACGATCGCGACCCTGTTCATCTACGCACCCTCCAGCGGTCGGATGGGGCCGGCGAGGTGTTCAGGGTAGCGGCGTCCAGAACGGATTCGTCATGCCGAGGAGGGCGGTCTGGCGTAGGAAGGAAATCGCTTCCGGCGGGCGTACGGCGGTCCTATGCTGCTGGACCGCTCGCTGACCCCGACACTTAGGAGCTGCCGATGCCCCACGTGACGCTCTACGCGCTCGAAGCAGAGCTGGCCGGGCGCGAACCCGGCCTGATCAGGGAGCTGACCGACGCCGTCGTCTCCGTGTACGGCGAGTGGGCCCGGAGTTCGGTCGACGTCAGGCTGATCGGCATCCCCGCCGGACGATGGGCTCGTGGCGGAGAGGCGGTCGACACGGCCGCGCCCTCGGTCACCTTCGGTATGCGCGAGGAGGTGTTCGCGCGTGCGGACGCGGCCACCGTCATCGCACGACTGATCTCCGCGTTCACCGACGCCGTCACCACCGTTTTCGGCGACGACTGCCGCGACGAGGTTCTCGTCGAACTGGTCGGCCAGCCCACGACCCGTTCCGGGCTCGGCGGCAAGGTCATCGGGGGCGGCGGAGATTAGCTTGCGTCGCCGCACCATCATGCGTGGGTGAGGCTGGTCCGGGCGCCGATCAGGGGGTTGTCATGCAACAGTTCGCCGCTCTTATCGGTGCCGTTATCGGCGCGGTCATGGCATTTGTTCTCGGTAGTTTAGGAGAGCGGGCGCGCTGGCAACGAGACCAGAATGTGCGGTGGGACGCGGCCCGGTTGTCGGCGTACTCGGAATACTGCATCGCGGTGAAGCGAATCGTGCACATCGCCGCTGGAATGGCTCGCGCGAGGGGCCTTCAGCATTCTTCGGAAGCGGTGCCACTGGAACGCGGCACGGTGGAGCTCGTCGAGGCGGCCGGCGAACGCACCGCAACATGGGAGACCGTCCTGCTGCTGGGCGATCCGGAGACGATCACCGCGGCACGTGCCTGGCATCAGGCAGTCTGGCAACTGGAGTTCTTCGCCCGTGGAATATTGACGGGTCAGGCCGGATGGGGCCGGGCCCTCGATGAATTCGAGGAGAGCCGGACGGCCTTCTATCGTGCGGCGAGGAAAGATCTGGGCGTTCCTGGAGAGCCGCTCGCCGCCGGATGGCCTCCGCCGTGGCTCGAGCGTCTCGACCCCGAGCAACGAGATGCGGTGGTCAGTGCCATCGATCCTCGGATTCCTTCCGGCCGCCCGCCGAAGACGCTCGACGACGATGCGCAGACCCAACCGTGATCACGACTGATGGCTGTGGTGGTTGAGCGGTAATGCTCCGAACCGGCTGGACGTCGTTCTGCCGGAACTCTGACACCTGCCCGGTGAATCGGCCGTCGCCTATCGCGGTCCGGAATCGCGTGGACGCCCTGTGTTCGCGACCGATACGTTCGCCCGGTGACGGGTCATGGGCAGTATCGCTACGTCGGCCCAGCCGAGCTGTGCGGACAGGCGATCGTGGTGGACGCTGTTGTCGCCGGGACATATGCGGTCCTGGCGAACTGGCTCGCGGGGCGCGAGCAGCGCGAACTCGCCGAACCCTTCACCTTCGTCGTGGCGCTCGACGGCGTTCTGCGGCTGGCGCCCCGGCGCAGTGAACACGTCGCGCTCGCCGGCGGGCTCGACGTTCTCGCGGCTGGCGAGGTGAGGTTCGGTTCCGCCGGGACGGGGTGGCGGGTGGCCGAGGTGACCAACCAGTCCACCGGCTACTGCCCCGATCCTGACTCCTGGCCGGCCATGGGCAGGGCCCTCGACGGCCTCGGCGTACCGCATCCCGGCGAATTCACCGACAGGGTCATCTTCCGTCGCTGTCCGGCCTGCGGCGAGCGCAACATCGTACGAGAGAATGATTTTGTTTGTGCTCTTTGCGATGGCGCTCTGCCGGCGGAATGGAACTTCGTCCCGTCATGAATTACATGTCGGAGACGTCGAAGTCCATCTCGACGGCACCGTTCCCGGCACCGTCCTCGTCGAATCCGGCGTATCCACTCCGGGCCGTGCCGCTGTACCGCCCGGGCTCGTCCTTGCTGAAGATGCCCACGAGGATCAAGAAGGTCAGCAGGGCCCCGCCCGCGATCGCGAGCCCGATCCCGGCTTCGGCCCGGGCACCGGCTGGGATCAGGTTCCACAGATCAGCCACGAGCATGCGGTACGGCCGCAGCGCCTGCCAGAAGATGATGGCCCCGACAGCGCCGACGGCGGCGAGGCCGAGAAGAGCGACCCCGGTCAGAAGTCCATCGAATATCTTTGATTTCAGCGTGGGGGATTCCTGCTGCATGGTTCACCGCCGTCTCATCGGCGTTACCCAACCGTGTGCTCACGGTATCGGGCCGTCACCACCCGGCCCGCCGCCCCGCGATCTCATCGACGCTTGTGCATCGGATGGGTCTGTCGTACAAACATCGGCATGGCGTCCATGGATGATCCCACCTCCGCCAGGATTCAGTCCGACGTGCCGCATGCCGCGCGCATCTGGAATTACTGGATGGGCGGCAAGGACAACTTCGCCGCCGACCGGGCCGCCGGCGACGCGGTCGCGCAGGTCTACCCCGAGATCGTGCTGATGGCGAAGCAGTCGCGTCAGTTCCTCATCCGGGTCGTGCGTCACCTGGCCGCCGAGGCCGGGATCCGGCAGTTCCTCGACATCGGCACCGGGTTGCCGACCATGCAGAACACTCATCAGGTCGCCCAGGCCGTCGCACCGGACTCCCGCGTCGTCTACGTGGACAACGACCCGCTCGTGCTGGTGCACGCCCGCGCCCTGATGACCGAGGCGGCCGGCGACGGCCGCACCGTCCACGTGGACGCCGACTACCACGAGCCGGAGCGAATCCTCGCCGAGGCGCGCGAAGTGCTCGACTTCTCCCAGCCCGTCGCCGTGATGTTCATGGGCGTCCTGGGCTACGAGCCGGACCTGAAGGTCGTGTCGTCCATCGTGGACCAGATTGTGCGGGTGACCCCCTCCGGCAGCTACCTGGTGTTGTGGGACGGCACCAACACCACACCGGCGGTGGTCGAAGGCGCCGCGCGGCTGGCCCAGAGCGGCGGCGTGCCGTACATCCTGCGCGCCCCGGACGAGATCGGCGGCCTCTTCGCCGGGCTGGAGATGGTGGAGCCGGGCCTGGTCCAGATCACCGGCTGGCGCCCGGACGGCGAAGCCGAATGGCTGGACGCCTACGGGGCGGTGGCACGAAAACCCTGACGCGGCCGTTTCATCGCCACCAGCTGTCGAGCGGGGTCACCGGGAGGGCCCGCTTGTGGCGCGTGGCCAGGAAGGTCGCCTCGATCTTCGCGGCGACCTCCGGCGCCAGCACGGCGCCTTCGAGATAGTCGTCGATCTCGACATACGTCAGACCCAGCGCCACCTCGTCCGGCAGCGCGGGCCGGTCGTCCTCCAGGTCCCCGGTGGGGACCTTCTCCCAGGTACGCTGCGGAGCGCCCAGTTCGCGCAGTAACGCGCCCCCCTGCCGCTTCGTCAATCCGGTCAGCGGCATCACGTCGGCCCCGCCGTCGCCGTACTTCGTGAAGAAGCCGGTCACCGCCTCGGCCGCGTGATCGGTGCCCACGACCAGCATGTTCAGCTGACCGGCGACGGCGTACTGCGCCACCATCCGCTCCCGGGCCTTGACGTTGCCGCGGACGAAGTCCCGCAGGCTCGGCTCGTCCAGGCTTGCCGCCGCCTGGGCCGCGACCGCGTCCGTGCTGGGCCGCACGTCGATGGTGATGGCCCGGTCCGGCTGGATGAAGGTGAGCGCGAGCTGCGCGTCGACCTCATCGGCCTGTACGCCGTACGGCAGCCGGACCGCGACGAAGGTCGCCGCCGCCCCCTCAGCGCGCAGTTCGGCACAGGCCAGCTGACACAACCGGCCGGCCAGCGTGCTGTCCTGGCCACCGCTGACCCCGAGGACGTACCCGGTGGCGGGTGTGGATCGAAGGTACGCCTTCAGGAAGTCGACCCTTTGCCGGATCTCGTCCGCAGGGTTGATGGAGGCCTTGACGCCCAGGTCAGCGATGATCTGCTCACGGAGGTTCGACACCCGCGTACTGTATGCGGCCCGAGTTCACCGTGTTCACCATGTGCCCGCCCCGGGTGCAGGGCGGGCACGGTCCCGTCAGCCGGAGCGGCGCCGGATCCACCAGAGGCCGAAGGCGGCCAGGAGCAGCGTGACGGCGAGGTACATGCAGAGTTCGATCCACTGGAACGGCCAGTAACGGTCGGCCGGCTGGTATGTATAGCTGAAGTGCAGGTTCTGCCGGGCCATGCAGGCTACGCCGCCGGTCGGCGAGCTCTTGTCGCACGCCGTCGCCTGCTGACTGGTGTACGGGGTGCCGTCGGCGTTGAGCACCTTCGCCTCGTCCGTCAGGGACCAGGTGCCGGCCATGGTGTAGCCGATGATCGTGGCCCCCCGATCGTTGACGGCGAGGAGGTCCGACCGGCTCGGCGTGACCTCGTCGAAGGCCACGGTGGCCGTCACGGGCGTCATGAGGTGCTCGCGGACCAGGGTGGGCACGAGAAGCTGGACGACGGCGAACACGGCCAGGGTCAGCGCCATGGCTACCAGCGTGCGGCGGACGACGAGGCCGATGACGGTGCCGAGGACGAACGCGAAGACGGCGTAACCGAGCGGGACGACGTTGCGGGAGGCGAAGTTCAACGCGCCGAAACGGTTCCCGATGAACTGGTCGTAGCGGGTCGCGTTCCAGGTGAGCAGGAGGCTGAACAGACCGGTGACGGCGGCGCTGACGAGGGCGAGGACCACCAGCTTGGTCACCAGCCAGCGGGTGCGGGTCAGGCTCTGGTTCCAGACCAGGCGGTCGGTCCGTTCCTCCACCTCCCGGGTGATCAAGGGCGCGCCCCAGAACATGCCGATGAGGGCGGGGGCGGCGAGGAGCAGCAGGCCGGCGATCATCAACGGGCCGGTGTACGACTCGTCGAAGTTGTGCCGGGTGGTGCCGCAGTCGCTGGGCCGGCAACCGAGGACGCCTTTGTAGTCGTCGCGGATGCGGGAACCGAGGTACACCAGGTAGACCGCGATCGCGGCCAGGGCCGCGGCGGCGACCCGGGCCTGGGTGCGGAACTGACGCCAGGTCAGCCAGATCATGCCGCACCGCCGATCGACGCGACCGCGGCGCGGGTCATGTACGCCAGGCCCAGCTCCTCGAGGTCGACCGGTCGCGCGCCCGGCGGCGCGGCGGCACAGCGCACGACCTCCTCGTGAACACGCTCGGCCCCGGCCGGCAGGGCACCGGACACCCGGTGGTGTACGGCCAGCAGGTCGTCCACGTCGCCGGCCAGCTGGACCCGGCCCCCGGCGAGGACGATGAGGTGGTCGCAGACCTGTTCCAGGTCACCGAGAAGGTGGGAGGAGAGCACCACGCTGACGCCGAGCTCCGCGACGAAGGCGAGCAGGTCGCGCAGGAACGCGCGGCGGGCCAGCGGGTCCAGCGCCGCGACCGGCTCGTCGAGGATGAGCAGTTCGGCGCGTTTGGCGGCGGCGATGGTGAGGGCGAGCTGGGCCCGCTGCCCGCCGGAGAGCCGGCCGGCCTTCTGCGCCGGGTCGAGGCCGAGCGATCCGACCCGGCGTTCGGCCAGCGACCGATCCCACCGGGGGTTGAGTCGGGCACCGAGTCGCAGGTGGTCGGCGACGGACAGGCCGCGGTAGACCGGGGCGTCCTGCGCGACGAATCCGACCCTGGCCAGCTGGGCGGCGTCGCCTCCGGGGCGGTTGCCGAGGACCTCGATGCTGCCCGTGGTGGGTCCGAGGACGCCGCAGGTCAACCCGAGCAGCGTGGACTTGCCCGCGCCGTTGGGGCCGACCAGGCCGACGATCCGCCCGGCCGGTACTCGCAGGGTGCAGTCGGTCAGGGCGGCCGTGTGTCCGTACCGCTTGCCGAGCCTTTCGGTCTCGAGGACCGGCGTTGATTCGGTAATCATGCGGCGATTTCTAGCCAGCCGCTGGTCACGGCACGGTCAGGGTGTGACCGTGCGGTGACCGGGGTGCGGATAGCCTCGGTGGATGAGGGTGCTCGTGGTCGAGGATCAGGTGACGCTCGCCGACTCGGTGGCCCGGACGCTGCGCCACGAGGGCATGGCGGTCGACGTGGCGTACGACGGTGCCGCCGCACTTCAGCGCACCGCCGTGCTCGATTACGACGTCGTCGTGCTCGACCGGGACCTGCCCGGGGTTCACGGCGACGAGGTGTGCCGCACGCTGGTCGCCCGCCGGGCGCCCAGCCGGGTGCTGATGCTCACCGCCTCGAGCACTGTGGCGCAGCGGGTCGAGGGGCTCGGCCTGGGCGCCGACGACTACCTTCCCAAGCCGTTCGCGTACGCCGAATTGGTGGCCCGCATTCGCGCGGTCGTCCGGCGCGCCCAGCCGGCCACCCCGCCCGTGCTCGTGCACGGTGACCTGCGGCTCGATCCAGCCCGGCGGTCCGTCACCCGCGCCGGGGCCGTGCTGGCGCTGAGTCCGAAGGAGTTCGCGGTCCTCGAGCATCTGCTCACCGCGCAGGGCCGGGTGGTCTCCGCGGAGGAGCTGCTCGACCGGGTGTGGGACGAGGCCGCCGACCCGTTCACCACGACGGTCAAGGCGACGATCAACCGGTTGCGGGCCAAGCTCGGCGACCCGCCGCTGATCGTGACGGTCGCCCGCGCCGGATACCGCGTCTGACATGCGGGTCAACCGGCTCCGTCGGCGTCTCGCGCTGCTGTACTGCGCGGCGTCGGTCGCCTCCGGCTTCGTGCTGCTGCTGATCATCGTGGTGCTGTCGTTCGGCCTGCCGCCGTCGGACGCGCCGGCGCCGGAGGGCGGTCCGGTCGCGGCGGGCCACGTGCCCGACTCCCTGCTGACCCAGCTGCGGGCCTACCGGTCGGACATCCTGCTGCTGCCGGGGATCGCGCTGATCATCATGGCCGCGCTCTCGCTGGCGGCGGGCTGGGTGATCGCCGGCCGGCTGCTGCGCCCGGTACGCACGATGACCGGCCGGCTGCGGCAGATCTCCGACCGCAACGTGCACGAGCGGCTCGCGATGAAGGGGCCGCGCGACGAGGTGATCGATCTCGCCGACACCATCGACGAGCTGCTCGGCCGGTTGGAGACCGCGCTGGACGGGCACAAGCGGTTCGTCGCCAACGCCGCGCACGAGCTGCGTACGCCACTGACCGTGGAGCACGCCCTGCTCGAGGAGCCACTCGCCACGAACGCGGGCATCGAGCGGTACCGGGCGAACTTCGAGAGTCTCATCGCGCTCAACCGGGCGCGGGGGCGGCTGCTCGAGTCGCTGCTGACCCTCGCCGGCAGCGAGCACGGCGCGGGCCGGGCCGAGCCGGTGGACCTCGCCGCCCTCGCCGAGCAGGCGGTCCGGGACCGGAAGGCCGAGGCCGACCGGCACGGGCTACGGGTCGGCCCGGCGATCCACCCGGCCACCCTGACCGGTGATCCCGCGCTGATCGGGCGTCTGGTGGCCAACCTGTGTGACAACGCCGTGCACTACAACGTTCCCGGTGGGGTCGTCGAGGTTTCTACCCACCGCGACGCGGACCGCGCCCTCCTGGTCGTCACGAACACCGGGCCGGTCGTACCGCCCGAGGAGGTGGACCGGCTCTTCGAGCCGTTCCAGCGCATGCGGCGGGTCAGCGACGACAACCACCACGGCCTGGGTCTTTCGATCGTACGGGCGATCGCCGTCGCCCACGGCGGCGTGCTGACAGCCCACGCCTCCCCTCGGGGCGGGCTGACCGTCGAGATCAGCTTCCCGGCTCCGCCGGACTGATCCGAGCCAGTCAATCCACGGGTGCCGGCTCGGCGGGCCGACGTGTGAAGAAGCGGACGATGTCGTCGGCCGCGGTGGGGGCGAGCATCATCGCCTGGACCCGCGCGGACATCTCGGCGATCGGGTGGATCCTGGCGAACATCGCCTCCTCGTACGCCCGGATCGCCGAGTCGGGGTCGGCGGGGTCGGCGGCGAGTTCGGCGGCGAGTTCCGCGCCGTCGAGCATGGCCTGGTTGGCGCCCTCGCCGACCGGCGGCATCAGGTGCGCGGCGTCCCCGATGAGGGTGATGCCCGGCTGATGAGCCCAACGGGTGGTGGCGGGCATCGCCTCGATCCTGCGTGGAGTCGGCGCGTCGTCACCGGCTTCGATGAGTGCAGTGAGGGTGGGGCTCCAGCCGTCGAAGATGTCCAGCAGGGCGCGTTTGCCGCGGTAGTCGTCGATGGGGCGATCGTCCGCGGGCAGGGAGATCCCGACTCGGATGCCGCCGTTGCCGAGGCGTTGGGCTGCCAGGATCCGGCTCACGCCGATGCACCAGAGGTTCCCGGGGCCGACCAGTTCGGCGAGCTCCGGATGGCGCCGGTCGGCGTCATCGATGCTGAGCTCGACCAGGGTGGCCACGGCGGACCTGGTCGCGTCGGTGAGCAGCGACCGTACGGCCGATCGCGCGCCGTCCGCACCGATGAGGACGTCGCAGCCGGCGCTGGGGCCGCCCTCGAACGTCAGGTCGAAGCCGCCGCCGGGTCGTGGCGTCGCCGCGGCGAGCCGGTGCTGCCACCTGACCGTGTCCGCGGGAAGTGAGTCGAGCAGAAGATCACGCAGTACGCCACGGTCGATCTCGGGGCGTCCGGAGAAGGAGCCGGGTTGCGGCCTGTGGTGCACGAGGGTGCGTCCGGCCGGGTCGAGGATCCGGAGCTCCTCGCCCTCCGGCCGCGCCTCCGACCGGAACCGGCCGGTGAGGCCCGCGTCGGCCAGGGCCTGCTGCCCGGACTCCGGGTGCAGGTCGAGCATTCCGCCCTGTGAACGCGCCGATCGGCTCTCCTCGCGCTCGTACACCACCGCGTCGATGCCGTGCCGGTGCAGGACTCGGGCCAGCGTCAGGCCGCCGAGCCCACCGCCGGCGATCGCGATTCGCATCGTCATCTCCCTTACCGTACGATGTACCTCATGACTACGCCGTACGGTAGCGCACCGCTGCCCGTCTGGGAACGGCCCGAGCCCCAGCCTCGGGCGGCTCCGGTGCCGCTGAGCCGCGCGAAGATCGCCGACACGGCGATCCGGATCGCCGACGAGCACGGCCTCGACGGGCTGTCGGTACGGAAGATCGCCAAGGAGCTCGGGGTCGGCCCGATGCGGCTCTACGACTATGTGATCAACCGGTCCGAGCTGCTCGATCTGATGGTCGACGCCGTGTATGCCCGGATCGCCGAGGCCGACCAGCACTCCGGGTGGCGTGCCACGGTGCTGGCGATCGTTCACCGTACCCGCGAAGCCGCTCTTGATCATGAATGGTTCGCCGACCTGCTCGGCGGAAGGCCGCACCTGGGGCCGCACGCGCTCGCCGTGGGCGAATCGACCGCGGCGGCGCTCAGTCAGGCACCCGGCGTGCGCGGGATCGATGATCTCCAGCGGGCCCTGGGCGCTCTCAACGGGTTCATCGTCGGGGCGCTCCGCAGGGAGATCACCGAGCGGCGCACCGCCCGTCTGACCGGCACCGATGTCTCCGCCTGGCAGGCCACGCACGGTCCCTATCTGACCCGGATGCTCGAAACGGGCCGCTATCCCACCGTCGCCCGGCTCGTCATCGAGGGCGCCCATCTCAGCGCCGAGGAGACCTTCCGGCACAACCTGAGCACCATTCTGGACGGCATCACCAGGGCTTCCCAGGCGTGACGGTGCCTGGTCAGTGACCCGCCGGGCCGGCGTTCGCATTGTGCGCGGGGCGTTCCCCGGCGACCTGGTAGCCGTCGAAGAGCGGGCCGCCGTGCCGGTCGAGGACTTCGCGGATGAGCGCTTCGATCGCGGTGGCGTCGCCGTGGGCGGCCAGCCAACGGTCGGCGAGACCATCGTCGAGGTCACGGAGTTCACGAAGGAGCCACTTGCTCGTCCCGGTCCAGTGGTCGGCCAGACCGAGGGCCTGCTGGGCGACGGAGGTCCATGCCGTGGTGGCGATCACCGTGCGTTCGCCGGGGTCGGTGGCGTGGATGAGATCGTCGAGCAGGTCGGTGAGGTGGTAGCGGGCGAGCTCGCGTTCGGCGAGGGGCAACGGGGCCGGGCCCGCGGCGAGGACAGCGGCACAGTGTTCCGGCCATCCTTCCGGGTCGCCGGAGACCGGGATGCCGGTGGCGACCATCCGATGCAGGACGGGCCGCCGGGCCGGTAGATCTTTTGCCAGGTAGTGGACGAGGGACTGCTCGTCGTGGACGAACAGCTCCACCGGCCAGCCGCGGTAGCGGTGGGAACCACGGTGTGGGGCCTGCTGGTCACCGTCGGGTAGGACCACGACGATGTCGAGATCCGAGCCGGCGGTGCGGTGCGCTGTGGTGACACTGCCGGCCAGCATTGCCCATCGATGCTGGGGAAACAGCTCGGTGACGAGGTCACACGCGTCGGACAGCGGATCGCGATTCATCCGCTCAGCTTGTCAGGCGCCCGCCGTCGTCGGTTCTTGCGATACGCGTGGCGTCTTCGCGCTTCCACTCTCAGACGGCATCCTCCCGAGAGTCGCCCGCCGGTAGGTACGAGTTCTGCGCCCTGCTCAGCGGCGAAGTGCACCGCTGAGCAGGGCGTACGTGCTTCCGGCGGAGGCCGTCCTACTTGCGCGTGATGTCGCTCTGGGTGACCTTGCAGTTGCTGTTGTTCCAGCCCTCGCCGAGGTAGGTCGGCTCGCTGCCCTTGGGGACGCCCTTGTACTGGCCGCAGACCACGGCGCTGGAGCTGTTGGTCAGGGTGACCCGGGTGATGGTGGCGGTGTCGCCCCAGTTGGTGTTGATGCCGGCGACCATGTCGATGTCGTTGAGCAGCACATTGTCGACCTTCACGTTGCGCTGGTACGAACTGGAGCAGTTGCCGCAGGCACGGTAGAGCTTGCCCGAGCCGCTCAGGTAGAAGCCCGAGATGCTGACGGTACCGTTGCCGTTGTGCTGGAACGTCTTGTCGCTGCCGGACCGCGCGCCGCCGCCGATGACGTAGCTGGTGCCGCCGCCGGTGCCCTTGAACGTCGCGGCGTCCTCGCCGATGTCGTTCCACCACACGTTCCTGATGGTGCAGGTGCCCTCGCAGTGCACGCCGTCACCGGCGGGGGAGCCGATGATGACGTTCTGCAGGGTGCCGCCGTTGGCGATACTGAACATCGGGTCCTGGGACTCGCTCTGCGAGCCGTCGCCGATGCAGCAGTAGGTCTTCATGCCACCGTCGAACGTCCCCGAGACGTTGATCGTGCCGGAGATCGACACCGAGCCGGCCGACGTCGGCCACGCGCCGGTCGGGGTGCCGGTGCCGCCGGTCGGGCTCGGGCTGGCGGTGGGGCTGGTGGTGGGGCTGGTGGTCGGCGTCGAACCGCCACCGTTGTACGTCTCGAACTCGGCGATCCGTGGTGCGGCGGACGCGCTGAGGATCTCGAAGGTGAGCTTCTTCAGCGCGGTCGAGGTGAACGAGATCGTGCTCGGGCTGCCGCTGCCGCTGGTCAGGACCGCGCCGTTGTCGGCGTTGAGCACCCGCCAGGAGCTGATCGAGCCGCCGCCGGAGGCCTGCCTGATGACGGCCGAGGACACCGTCGTGGCGCTGCTCCATTTGACTGAGACGTAGCCGGTCGAGCTGGTCGGCGACCAGTAGGTGCTGGTGTCGCCGTCCTTGACGTTGCCGTAGCTGGTGCCGCTGGCCTTGCTGGAGCCGTCCGCGCCGGCGTTGAGGCTCAGGTTGTCGGCGGCCAAAGCCTGGGGTGACGGCAGCGCCAGCATGATCGCGGCACTCGCGACCAGGGTGGCTCCTCCGGCCGTCCACCGCAGGGCGACTGGACGTTTCATCGGTCTCTCGCCTTCGTCGTGGGGATGGGTCAGCGCCTTCGAGCGGGGGGAAAGCGCTTTCCTGTGGAGGATAGAGGCCGATCGATGTCAAGGCAAGGAGCTGTCGGCTTTACTGAAGGAAGGCGATTAGGTGACAGATCGTCACGCTGCGGCCGTACGACGCGCCGGAGCGGGAGACGTCCCGTAGACGTCTCCCGCTCCGGCTGCGGTCCGTCAGAGGCCCAGAATCGCCAGAACCTGGTTCAGGAGAGCGGCGATCTGCGACAGCGCTCCGCCGCCGTTGGGGAGGCCGGCGATCGCGCACAGCAGGTTGCCGAGCAGGTTGCCCGGCCCGGGCTGCGCGGAGATGTCGAGGACGACCCGGTCGAGATGCACCAGCAGGCCGAGCAGGTTCAGGTCCAGCGGGCCGAGCACCAGGTGCAGGATCGTGCACGCCGCCAGCGTGCTGACCTGGCCCGTCTCAGGGGTCTGCACGGGCAGCGTCACCGCCTGCTCCGCGGTGCCGACGGTGGCTCCCGTCGCATCGGTCAGCACCGCGCGCAGGGTGCCGACGGCAACCAGCCGGTCGTCCTGAACGGCGAATTCGGTCGGGGTGAAGGTTCCGGTGGCCTGGCCGAGGCCGCCGTCGGCATCGGTGAAGGTGCCCTGGACGCTGGAGGTCAGCGTCCCTTCGGCGGCTTCCGATGCCGTCGGCTGCCGGGCCGGGGAAGCGGCCGCCGGTGCCGCCACGGCACCCATGGTGGTCAGGGCGAGCGCGCCGGCCAGCAGTACCTTCGGGACGGTCGATAGACGCATGATCGGTTCCTCTCATCGATGAACGTCGTCGCGCGAACCGGTGCCCTGAGAGAATCCGGCAAAACCCAACGATCAGATCAAACGACTCCAGATAGTGAAAATTGCTCGACCGGGCGCGGGAGACGACGGTGGCTACGTCGGTCTCTCCGGTGTAGACGTTCAGGAAATCGTGTGGAGGTTCTGTGTGGGGCCTTCCGGAGCCGAGGACCGAGGACGCACGATTTTCGCCAGGTACTCCGGGAGTGCCTCGCGTCGTCTGTGGAACATGCCGGCGCCGCGCCGGGGCAGGGCTCATCCGCAGTCGATCGTGGAGAAACCAGATGACGTTCTTGTGGGACCTGGCCGATCGGCAGGAAGCGCCTTCCGCGGCGCGCGCCAAGCCCGGGACGGTGGTGTGGAGCCGTCGCGGCCTCCTTCGGACAGCCCTCAGTTGTTCCGGCTGGCTGCTGGCGATCCCGCTCCTTCGGCTCACCCGGGTGCCTCCTCTCCTCGGGTCGTACCTCGTCCTGCCGATCTGGATGGCGAGCTTCCTCCTCGCCACAGCGGTATCGGTCACGGCCATCCTGATCGCCTGCCTGAGACGGTCGTGGGGAGTCGCCCTTGCGAGCGTGGCGCTAGCCGCCGCCGGCGTCGTCGTCACCACCCGGCTGAATTCGCAGGTCGACGTCATCGACTACCAGTACCGCGAACACCGCACCGCGCTCGCCGAGCTGGCCGCGGACTACCGCGCCGGCCGCCTGCCGGAGGGTGATCTCACCCTGCCACCCGATTTACGCTCCCTGTCCCCGTCCGGTTATGCCTACGTCAGCCGCACCGCGGTGTTCGTGCAGATGTGGCAGAACTGGCGGCACGAGTCGGGCACCGGTCTCGCGTATTTCGCCGTCCCGCCCACCGAGCAGACCTTGGTCAACACCGCCGAGGGAGACCTCGGAAATCCGAGACGGGAAGTGGGCGGCGGGTGGTGGTGGGTGGCCTAGGCTCGCTGTCCCGGCGTCTCGGATAGCACTCGACAGGGTGAGCGCAACGACGAAGCCGACCGCCATGGCCAGGTTTATTGACCTGAGGCGCCGAAACGGACCGGATTTGAGCAATCCCGGGAGGTGCGGAGCTCGCTGCCTTCAGTCATCGATGGTCCGCGCCGCGGTGGCGAGCGGCTCGAGGCCGCTGATCAGCTCGTCGAGTTCGTCCGCGCTGAGCACTTCGTAGGCCGGTGCCGCCAGTTCGTCGGTGAGGGCCTCGATCCGGTCCCTGGTCTGCCGGCCGGCGTCAGTGAACCCGCCGGCGGTGTCCACCAGGCCGCGGCCACGCAGCCCGTCGACGACAGCGGCCAGCTGTTCCCCGGGCAGGTGGTGGACCCGGCCGAACTCCTCCGGCCGCATTCCGAGGGAGAGCGCGAGCAGGACATGGGCCTCGGTGCCGCCGATGCCATGGGCGAGGAGGGCGGCGTTGTGGCCGTCCCCGCGGTGCTCCCGGAGAAGGGTCGCCGCATGCCACAGCCGGGCCACCGGCTCCTCGGGCACGTCGAGATCCCGGAGCCCGGCGTACAGTGCCCGGCCCTCGATCGGCGCGCTGACCGCTGCTCGGGTGGCGAGGTCGGCGACCCGCACCAGACCGGGGGAGTCGGCGAGTTCCCCGAGCACCTGCCGTAGCGCGGCGGCGCTGCCCCGCTCTCGTACGGCGATCGCCTCCTGCGGGGTGGTCTTCCCCCAGACCCACGGGATGTGGCGCGCCACCTCGCCGTCGGCGAAGTTGTAGAAGACCGCGTGCACCACCGCGGCGGGTGCCGGCCCGAGCGGCGCGGCCCGGCCCGCGAAGTATCCGTCCCAGTAGTTGCGCATGCCGAGGGCCAGGAACGCCTCGTTCGGAATCTGGGAGAAGGTGACGGCGGCGATCGGCTCGACGAGCTCGAACATGCGGTGGACCTTGACCCGTGGGTGCGGCATCGGTCGGCATCTCCTGCGGTCGTGGCGGCACCCTCGTGGGCCGCTCACGGTGGCAACGAACGACGCGGCCCGGATACGACAGCACTACGCCCGAGACGTTCGCGACTTCACCAGAGTGTTCGATCGCGGCGGCTGGGGCATCCCGATGGGCCGACCGACCGGGACCGACCACTGGTCCCGAGACGGCCGATACCTTCGGGATGCTTGCTCTGAAGGTCTTCCGCGAGCACCTGTGACGCAGCCGGACCCGGTACGAGCCTCAGATTCCCTCGCCCAGCAGGGTGTCGGGATCGAACAGGTCGGCTTCCATCCGGGCCATCAGGTCAGCGTCGATCAACTCTGCGACCGGTCCCGCCTGGGTGGAGATCAGCAGGTCGAGCAGGTCCTCGACGGCGATCAGCGTGATCAGCGGTACGCCCGGCACGGGTGCCAGGTCCGGCCCGTACAGCGCCGCGTGAGGTGCGGAGACCTTGATGACGCCGGCGTACGGCGGGTACACGTGCCACCGGTAGCCCGACGGAAGGACGACCGCGACCATCGACTCCGGTCGCAGGACCTGGACGGTGACGCCGTCATGTTCGCCGAGCAGCCGGTCCACGGCCTGGTGCAGGGCGTCAACCGAGGACCAGACCGTGGCCACGCTCTCCGCCGCGACCGGGGCAGCACTTTCCAGGCAGATGGGACAGGGAAAGTCCGGGACGGATACGTCGAGTGCAGCCTCGGCGTGTCCGCCCGCGCCGCAGCTGGCACAACGCTCCTGCTCCGGAATCCGCGGGGTGTTGAAAGCCGACATCGGCGCCTCCTCTACCTGATCTCAGGACAACCGCTCGGATGACGTACGGCCATGCCGCCCTCACCAACGACCGGCCTCCGGCGAACCTGAACCATCCGCGGGAAGCAAAACGGCGTGAATCTGAGCATTCGCCGACCTCGACTTACGATGGAACGATGTTCCAGCCTACGTATCCGATTCGTACCGCGCGGCTCACCTTGCGTCCGGTGACGCTTGACGATCTCGAAGATGTGTACGCGTACCAGCGCCGGCCCGACGTCGTCCGCTGGATGCTCGGCGCCGGGCCGCGTACTCGCGAGCAGTCGAAAGCCTCGGTGATCGCCATGACGGGTGAGGACGCGCTTCGCGAGGAGGGGGACTGCTTGACTCTGGCGGTGACCGTCGACGCCGGGGTCATCGGGACCGTGGAACTGGTCTGGCGCAGCCGGTCCGATCGTACGGCTGAAATCGGGTATGTCTTCAATCCCGAGCATGGGGGCCGCGGGCTGGCGACCGAAGCCGCTACCGCACTTCTCGATTGGGGATTCAACGAGTTCGGATTGCACCGGATCTACGCCCGGTGCCACGGGCGTAATGACGCGTCCGCCCGGCTGATGGCCCGGCTCGGCATGCGCCAGGAGGCGCGCCACATCGAAAGTTACCTGTTCAACGGCGAGTGGGCGGATCAACTCGTGTTCGCCGTTCTGGCCCGTGAATGGCGTTCCCGGACCCTGTCGTCATAATCCATCACCCTGGCGCTACAGGGACGCCAGCCACGCGTGTCCCGGATGGACCTGCGTCAGGAGCCGGGACAGCGTCTCGCGTTGGGTGCGAGTCAGCAGAGGCAGAGCTCCGTCGAAATCGGCCTGGTCCTTCGGGCGTACCTGCTTGGCCTTGAAGAGGAGAACCAATTCGGGGCTCAGGTAGGGGATCCGGTCCGGGGTGTACCGAATGATTTCGGCGTACGGCATCCTGATGTTCTGGTCTCTCCGGCAGATCCAAACCGTGCCATCGTGTGGTTCGCGAAAGACATCGAGCAGATAATGTCCCGTGGCCGGCTCGCGCAGCCAGGTCTGCCAGGTGGCGCTCAGCACCTGCGGCGTCGCCGCCTCCCAGATCCGGCCGTCACCGACCGCGTCGAAGACGAGACCGGCGAAGCGCTCGCGAATCTCCGGAAAGCGCTCCGCCGGCACGCCGATCTCGAGGTCATGGTGCTCGCGGGTCTGCTCACCTCGGAACAGGTCCAGGGCCCAGCCCGCCGCGATGTACCAGGGCGTGGAGATTCCGGCCAGCCGGCGTGCGACATCGTGGGGCTCCCAGCATCGCGCCCAACGGGCTTCGAGTGCCGCGATGTCGTCGGTCGACACCTTGAAACCGCCGCCCGGAAGCTGCTCGCTCATCCACCGAACGATATCCGCGAGCTACTCATCGCCGGCGATATCCGCGTGTCGTGTTGGCCAGCGACGCGTCTCCGCCGTAGTGCGCGAGCACCCGATGGTCCATCACCCGGCGCCACAGGGGCGGGATCAAGGCGAGCAGCAGCATCGTCGCGTAGCCCGCCGGCAGTTGTGGTGAGACGTCGAAACTGCGCAGGACCTGGTAACGACGCAGCGGATTGGCGTGGTGGTCGCTGTGCCGCTGGAGTTGGAAGAGGAAGACGTTTGTGGTCAGCCGGTCACTGTTCCAGCTGTGCCGCGGGTCGACCTTCTCGTAGCGGCCGGCGGCGTTGCGCTGCCGGAGCAGGCCGTAGTGCTCCAGGTAGTTCACCGCTTCCAGGACCGAGAAGCCGACGATCGCCTGCAGCAGCAGGAACGGCAGCACGCGGGGGCCGAAGGTGATCGTCAACCCGGTGAAGAGGGCCAGGGTCATGGCCCAGGCGTGCAGGATCTCGTTGCGTACGGTCCACGGGCTGCGGCCGCGCAGCCGATGCCGCGACGTCTCCAGGCGCCACGCCGAGGACAGGCTCCCCAGCACCGTTCGGGGCCAGAACCGGTAGTACGACTCGCCGAGTCGCGAACTGGCGGGATCCTCCGGGGTGGCGACCCGGACGTGGTGGCCGCGGTTGTGCTCGACGAAGAAGTGGCCGTACCCCGTCGGCGCCAGGGCGATCTTGGACAGCCAGCGTTCCACGTTCTCCCGCTTGTGGCCCAGTTCGTGGGCGGTGTTGATGGCGATGCCGTTGACCAGCCCGATGGTCAGCACCAGTCCCACCGCACCGGCCGCTCCGGGACCGCGGGTCCAGGTCGCGCAGGCCATGACGAGCGCGGCGAACTGGGCGGGAAGGAAAAGATAGGTGATCCATCGGTAGTACGGCGAGGCCTGCAGAGCCGGTACGGCGGCTTCCGGCGGATTCGTGTGGTCGTCGCCGACCAGCACGTCGATGAGGGGGATGACGCCGAGGATGACCACCGGGGTGAGCCACCAGGCCCACGGGGACCGGGTCGCGGCGGCGAGCAGCAGGGCGGCGAACGGTAGGGCCGGCACCACGAGGGCGAGCGGCCAGAGTGGGCGCTTGGTATCGCGCCAAGGGAGTACGGCGACATCCATGACGCTCATGGTTTACACGGATGGCCTTCGTGTCAAGAAGCCGAGGTCAGGTGAGCAGGCGCACGAACACGTCGGCCAGCACGTCGGCGGTCTCGGCGGCGGGCAGGCGCGGTAGCACGATGTGGCTGACGGTGAGCCTGACGACGACGTCCGCGGCGACGTCGACCACCGGCGCGGTGACCTGGGGCAGATGCTCGGCGGCCCACTCGCGGATGACGGCGCCGGCCGCGTCGAGCACGATGTCGGACCGGGTGGTCAGGTAGGGCAGCAGCTCGTCGGCTCCCCCGCGCCCGCTGGTCAGGATCGCGCGTACCAGCGGGTTGCGGTCGGCGTCCTCCAGCGCGAAGCGGATCGCGGCGTACGCGGCGGCGCGCGGGTCGGTGCCGTGCGCGGACAGGTGGAGGCGCACACCGGACACGAACGTCTGGATCTCCCGTACGGCCAGCGCCTCGGCCAGGCCGGTCCGGCTGTCGAACTCGTTGTAGAGCGTCTGCCGGCTGACCCCGGCGGTTTGCGCCACGTCGGCCATGCGCACGCGTTCCCATCCGTGCTTCACGGTCAACTCGCGAGCGGCGCTCACGAGCGCCTCGCGTACCCGGGCGCGGCTGTTCGTCTTCGAGGGCGGTTCGGCGCTCATCACCCCAGATCGTAAACAGCATGGATGACGGCGACCCGCCAGGCGGCTATGCCGCGCTTGGGCTTCGTGCCGGCCGGTACGAGATCGCAGGAACGGGAACCGTTCAGCGGAGCATCGGTTTGTCTGACCCCCGATGGGGGATTGTCCACGGTTCCAGCGCGGCACGGTCGTGACCCCGCGGTGCGTGGAGAGCTGATCGCCTTCCGGTTCCAGCAGTCGTGACCTGCAGGTTTGCCTGGACGGCTGAACAGTGCTCACGGCGCTGCCGGTGGTCCGGGCGCGGTTCGAATGTCAACTTCGGTCGTTACGGTCGGTTCATGCCGATTGAGCCGCTGTCCTCCGTTGCCGCCGGCTGCTGGGGACTGTTGGGTGGCTTCATTGTGGAAGCCCTCGAACTCGCCGCCGCGCTACGCCGGGCGAAGGCCCCGCCGTGGAAGCGGCCGGGTGAGCCGAGACTGTCCGCCTATTTGACCTCGGTCGTGCTCCGGCTCTTCGCCGGTGCCGGGCTGGCTGCCCTGATCGGCGCCGATGGGCAGATCGGGGGTCCCTTTGCCGCTGGGGCGCTCGGGATCACCGCGCCGTTGGTGGTCGAGAAGCTTCTGCGCCAGGTCGGCACCGCGCCCGCTGAATCCGCTGTGCCGGTCCTGCCCGGGGGAGCCACGCCGCTTCAGTGGAAGTCGGAGCCGTCCGATGTCAGCTAGCGACTCTTTCGGCCGCCAGCTGTTACTGGCCCTGGGTCGTTTCACCTCGGTGTCGGGACCGGAGCGAGTCGCCGGGGGACGGTGGCAGCAATTCATGGGCGCTCTGACGCGGCGCACGTTCGCCTTCTCGGGGCCGGGGCTCACGGAGGCCCTGGCCCGGTCGGTCCTTGCACGTATGTTCGGCGCGGTCCGAGTGGCCGAGTTGGAACGTCTGCATGTCCAAGTGCTGGAGCAGGAGCAGCGGGTTGCCGAAAGGCTGAGGCGCCCGGGCCGACCACTCGACTTCGCCGAATTGCGCGCCCTGCACGAACGGTCGTGGCAGACCGCCGAGCTGGCGAAGGCGTCACTCGACGGTGCCCGTTCGACCGAGCAGACGATCGGCGAGGCGATCCGCACCACCCACCGTGCGATCGAGACGGAGCAGGCCGGAGGCGGCCGGGGCGTCTCCGCGATGCGGCAGACCCTGGAGGCTCTGCACGTCGACCGGGATGTGGTGCGAACCTATCGTGACCGCTACCGGCAGGATCTGAGCCGGCTGATCGTGGAGACCGGCCGGCTGCGCGATTTCATCGGAGCGAACTGCGGACCCGAAGGTCGCCGCTGGCACCAGACCCTCCTTGCGCGAACCCGTGCGCACCAGGGGGAGCGGCAATGATGGCATTCCGCCCTTGCGGGCCGGTGCCGCGTCGGCGGAACTACAGCCCGGTCGATCCTGACCAGGTGACGTTCGAGGTACTGCCCAAACTCGCGTACCAGTTGTTGGGTGCCGGGTGAACCTGGAGGTAGGGCAGATCCGGCACGCCGTAAGCGTGCAGCACGTCCCACACGTTGTCGGCGCAGTTGTTGCCGATGACGTCGTAGCCACGTCCGGCCGAGGCGCCGGCCACCGTGTTCGCCGGGCCGGGGTCGAAGCTCGCGCGCGACGTCGTGACCGTCTTGTACGACTGGTAGCCACGGGACTTCATCGCGCTGAGCATCTGCGACTCGGTGCCGCTCTGTCGCCAGAAGCCGTTGTCGGCGCCGCGGTCGATGTGCGCCTGGCCCCTGGGGTTCTCCACCGAGCCGAAGGAGTAGGAGCCGCTGCACGCGGTGCGGTAACCCCAGCCGACGTGGCCGAGTCCATTCGCGCCGCCGGGCCGGACGAAGACGTAGGCGCCCTTGGCGGCACCGCACTCCAGGGCGGCCGCCTGCGCGAATTTGGCGAACGGCCCGATGGACGCCACAACGAACGCTACCGACAGGATCGCCCACGGTAGGAACCGGCGACGACGTGCTGTAGTGGTGGGCATAGCTGTCTCCTTGCTTTTTACTCCGCTGCGGGTCCTCTGTGAACGTGCACACATCGCTGCGCGAACAGTTGTCGATCTTCTGTGAACGTGCACACATTAGGTTGACGTGCCGACAGTGGTCAAGCCTCAGCGGTTGTCGCCGACTCGTCTCAGAGCGCTCGGACTTCGGCGAGCCGCTTGACCGAGTACTCGTCCTTCCAGCAGACGGCGGCTTCCCACGCCGCCGACGCCTGCGCGGCGATGTCGTACGCGCCGTCGTCGAGGTCGGCGGCGTTGCCGGGCAGCACCAGGTCGAGGTCGGGGACGTCGACGCGCGCCTCGTCCCAGTCGATCAGCGCGACCCGGTTCGCGGTCATGCGAACATTGCGAGGATTGGGATCGCCGTGCACGACGCACGCCTGACGTCCGGCGAGTCGCGCCCACGCTGCCCGGCATCGAGCCACGCCCTCCCGCGGCATCGCGCCGAGGTCGATCCTCGTCCCAGCCTCCGCGTGCAGGAGGTCGGTCGACGATCGCCAGCCCGGGCGTTGCGGCCAGCCCCGCGTCAACCGGTGCAGCTCGCGGAGCGTGCCGGCCACGCGCCGCCAGTCGGCCTGCGTCTCGGGTGGGCCGCCCTCCAGGTAGGTCATCACCACCAGACCGTCGACGAACAGCCGGCCGTCCGTCGTCGGGATCGGCACCGGCACGGTCAGACCCTCGCGGTCGAGATGCCGGAGGAGCGCGGTCTCCCAGGCGAGATCAGCGTCGCTCCTGGTGCCGAGACGACAGACCGCGAGTCGCCCGTCGACGAGCACACTCCACACGTCGTTGGCGACTCCGCCGGCGAGCGGCTCGATCCGAGCGACGTCTTCACCCCACTGCTCGAGCGCTTCCCACTCCATCGGCCATACCCTATCCACCGGCCGTCTGACCGATCCGCCGTGGACGCTGCGTCAGGTCAACGGGATCGCCGGACGGATACGCATCGTGCCGAAGCTGTCGTCGCTCGCGACGTCGTCTCCGTACACGGTGTCGCGGTACGCGGTGGCGATCGTCAGCCAGGAGAGGAAACTGCCGGCGCCACCACAGACGACGCTCCCGCCATCACCGCCGCACACCACGTCACGAACGGCTACCTCGAAGGACATCGGCGCAGCCTAGCGGGAAGGTCAGCTGACCTGGGCCCCGGGAAGCCGGTTGGTAATCACATTGCGCGCCGGCGTGCCCGCGGACGAAGATCAGGTTCATGACATACGGAAAGGGCGCCCCGCGCCTCGCAGAGTGAACGGCCCGGCACCGGTATCGCCGCTGGGCGACTGGGGATGGCTGGAATCGGGCATCGTCTCGGGCGAGGTCCTGGCCCCCGGCAGCGAGGTGCGGACCCACATCTTCTACTGGGTCAGGGCCGACCGGGACGGGCTGGTGACCCGTCGCCTGCTGACCTTCACGACCGACCACCGCCTCCCGGTGCGGCGGACGGTCTTCGAGTTGCTGAACGATCTGTCCTCCCAAAGTCCCTCCTGGCCCCTGCTGGCAGACGCCGCCGAGTCGGCCCTGACCGACGAGGACCCGCAGGTGCGGCGCTCCACGGCGACGTTGCTGGTGAGAACCGCCGAACTCGATCGAGCAGTGGCCGCGCTGAACGCTTCCACCGATCCGATCGTCCGGACCGCCCTCGTGGACGCCATGCCCTGGCAGAAGGTTCCGCGGCACCGAACCATCGTGGAACGCCTGCGGTCGGATCCCGTCCCGGCCACCCGGCTGCTGGCCAATGTCGCTCTCCTCAGCGGAGCGTCCCCGGCGGCCTGGCCGGCCCTGGACGCCGCGATCCGTGCCGACCTCGAAGCCACCATCGGCGTCCTCGGCGCGCCGGGATCCCGTCTCTCGTGGACCGCCGGTCAGCGCTGGGCACAGGCGCTGATCGGCCTCGACCGGGAGGAGGACTGCTGCGCCTGGGCGGAACGGCTGGCGAACCCGACCGAGAAGTCCGAGGTCAGGCACGACGGCGTACGAATGGCGATCGCGGCGATGCGTGCGTGGCGCACCGCGCCCGGCCGGCTGACACCGATGCTGACCAGCATCCTGAACGAACCTCCTTCGGACGTACGGTCGGCGGCGCTGCGGGCACTGGCCGCGTCCCTGACCGCGTCCCGCCTCGCGGCCGACGATCTCGCGGCGATGTTGGACCACCCTGAGCTCGGCGCGGTGGCCGCTACCGCGCTGGGCAGGGTCGGTGACCACCGAGCGGTGCCGCACCTGGCACGGTTGATGCTCTCCGGCAGCGACGATCCTGGCCTGGTCGACGCGTTGCGGGCGGTTGCCCGAGCGGGCGCTGACCCGCGGGCGCCGGTGGCGGCCGCCCGGCAGATCCTGGCCGCGCTGCCGGATTCGTGTGCGCCGGACCTACCGATGTGGGTGCTGGCCGCGTTCGGTCCCGCTGCCGCCGCAGCGGTGCCCGAGCTCATCGCCCGGCTCGAAGGGGCCGAGAATGACACTCCGGATCGGGCGATCTCCGTTCTGGGCGGGATCGGCCCGGCCGCCGCGCCCGCGGCAGAGCTGCTGCGGCAGTACCCGACACCCGGCGCCGCGCTCGCCCTTCTCAAAATCACGTCGGACCGGACGGCGGTCGAACGGTATCTCGCCGGCCGCCCGGAAGAGCTTCGCCGCAGCAGGATCTCGTCGATGCTGCTTACCTGTCTGGCCGAGCACGGCGGGCTCACCGATCGCCAGCACAGGCAACTGCGGAGCCTGTTCCGGACTCCCGGATCCGGGCAGTTGGAAACGGCCGGCGCGCTGTGGCTCCATGAAGGTCCCGCGGTTGCCGCCGAATTGTTGGAGGTTCTGCGGGAGTACCTGTTCGACGATTATCACGCGTCCAAAGCATTGCGGGTCCTCACCGCGATGGGGGCGCACGCGCGGCCGATCCTCGATCGGCTGGACGAGTTCGTGGCCTCGCGGCATCGGGCGGGATTTTATGTGAGCGACCCCGATTCCGAGATGCGCGCGGACGAGACGCTGGTCGACGCGGTCATCGCCGCCCGTGAGCGGATCGCCGGATGACCCGGCCTCCCCGTCGTGCTGTTGTCGGTCAGCAGGACAATGCGGCCGTGAACAAGCAGCTGCCGGTCCCCGCGCAACCGTCGTCATCGCCCGCCGATGTACCGGCCGGTGCCTCTCACCAGCAGCTCGTCGAGGTGATCGAGCGGGTGCTGCACGACCGCCTCAGCGAGCACCTCGACGAGGTCGAGCAGCGGATGGCCGGGACCGTCCGGACCGCGGTCGACAGCGGCCGGCGCGGGCTCGATCGCGCCGTGGAGGTCTGCACACCCGCGTGGCTGCGCCCGACCGCCGGTGAGCCGCGCTGGCCGGCCGCGATCGCCGTGGTGGCGGCCATCGGGTTGCAGCTGAGCGTGCCGGGCCGGTTGGCGATCAGGCCGCAGTGGCTGCTGCCGGTCCTGGAGGCCGCGATCCTGGCGCTGCTGATCGTGGCCAACCCGGGCCGGATCTCGACCCGGCATCCGTGGGTACGCCGGCTCGGCCTGATTCTGGTCGGCGTGGCGACCCTGGCCAACGCCTACTCCGCCGGGCACCTGATCCTCAACCTGGTGCACGGCAGGGAGGGCGAGAGCGCCGCCGCCCTGCTGACCATCGGCGGTGCGGTGTGGCTGACCAACATCATCGTTTTCGCGCTCTGGTACTGGGAGTTCGACCGGGGCGGTCCCGCGGCCCGGGCCCACGCCACGTATCCGAACCCCGATTTCCAATTCGCCCAGATGGCGGCCGCGGACGGCACGTACCGGGACGGGGAGCCGTCCTTCGTCGACTACCTGTACCTGTCGTTCACCAACGCGGCCGCCTTCAGCCCGACCGACACGCTGCCGATGACCCCCTGGGCCAAGCTGCTCATGCTGACCCAGTCGTGCGTGTCGCTCGCGACCGTCGCCCTGGTGATCGCCCGGGCGGTGAACATCCTTTGACGGGGCGTGGTGGTCGGTCCTCCGGGTGGAAGCCCGACCACCACGACGGAACAGGTCAACGGTTCCGCCGGCTCCAGCGGTTGCCGGTGAGCGGCCGGCGGGTGCTGGCCGGCGTGGTCACCGAGAACGGACGCTCGGACAATCAGGAGGTTTCGAAGGCGCCCAGGTCCGGTGCGGAGCCGTTGTAGGGCAGGCCGACGTTGACCCCCTTGTTGATCAGCGTGCTCCCGGAGGCGAGGTGCAGGTAGGGGAGGACGGGCAGGCTGCCGTCCGACTGGCGGGACACGTTCCAGCCGGTGGTGGCGACGCTCTGGAACTGCGAGTCCGACATCGTGACACCCAGGTTCCAGGAGTTGTACGACGCGCTGGTGCCGCTCAGGTTCGCCGTCAGGGTGCCGGCGTAGGCGAGGTTGTTGCGCAGATTGCCCAGCCCCACCCCGGCACCGCCGGAGTTGATGCCGAGCATGTCGAAGTCGACGCCGTTGCTGTAGGCGGTGTTGTTGAAGTAGTCGTTCGCGACCGTGTGATGGTTGCTGTAGAAGCCCTGCGACCGGTTGAGGAACGCCACCGAGGTACGGACCGTGTGCTTCACGCCGTTGAAGACGTACACCCCGCCGTATCCGCCGGCCTTGAAGCCCGCGCCGTTGCCGGCCGCGGTCGTCGTCTGCGGCAGGTACCCGTTGCGCCACGCCCACGAGTTCTCGATGGTCACCGAGGAGTACGCGTTGATCAGGTCGAAGCCGTCGTCCGAGTTCCACCACGACCGGCAGCCCCGGAAGACGTTCCCGGAGCGGCCGGCGCCGATGTGGGCGCCGAACCCGTCCGCGTTCTCCCCGGCCCCGTTGGAGCTGTACGGGTCGTAGTTGTCGTGCGAGTCCGAGTTGAGCACCAGGTTGTTGCCGCCGCTCGCGATGAACACGCCCGGGCCCATGTTGT
This sequence comes from Actinoplanes regularis, assembly GCF_900188005.1. Taxonomy (GTDB): domain Bacteria; phylum Actinomycetota; class Actinomycetes; order Mycobacteriales; family Micromonosporaceae; genus Actinoplanes; species Actinoplanes regularis. Next base: position 431,637 of record NZ_FZNR01000004.1, read on the forward strand.
TGTGCGTGTTGAGCTTCTCGAACGTGTTGTTGCTCCCGGAGATCCAGACGCCCCACGACTCGTGGTTCAGGCTGTTGTTCTGGCGTACCCCGCTGATCTCGATACCGCGCAGGTAGAGGTAGCTGCCGGTGACGTCGAAGCCCTTGATCCGGCAGTTGGCGGTGATCCCGGAGAAGTCGAACAGGACCTTCTCGCCGGGGTAGTTCAGATAGCTGATCGGGGCGCCCGAGCTGCCGCTCCTGCTCAGCGTGATCGCGTCGACGGTGGCGGTCTGGCTGGAGCAACTGCTCGTCGCGCTGGTGTAGCCGTAGGTGCCGGCGCGGAGGTACACGGTGTCGCCGGCCGCGACCGCGCTCTGCGCGCGTGCGATCGACCTCCACGGCGCCGACGCGGTGCCGGCGGCGCTGTCACTGCCGCTGGGGGAGACGTAGTAGACGGACGCCGCGGCGCTGACCCCGGGCACGGCGAGGACGGCGGCCACGACGCCCACTGTCAGGGCGGAGCTGAGCAGCGGTTTCATCGGAGACTCCCGCGGAGGAACGTGGTCAGCGTGCCGGCCAGGATCTCGTGGTCGTGCTGGGACGGGTGCCAGTCGCAGCCGAGCAGGTCCAGGCCCAGGGCCGCGTTGTCGTAGTACAGGGCCTGGGTCCGGTCGGTGCGCTCCCGGACGATCCGCTGGATGGTGTCGGCCAGGGCGGTGGTCCGGTAGCTCAGGTCGGGATACGTCAGCACGAACGAGGTCCGCGGGCCGTACCGCTGCCGCAGTTTGTCGAGGAACCCCTGGTAGGCGTCGTGGAAGTCGGTGACCAGGGCGGCCTCGTCGGCCCACTTCTCGCCCGGGTTGACCGGGGTGGAGAAGTCGTTGATCCCGAGTCCGATGACGACGACCTCGGGGTGCCAGGAGGCGGGGCGCTGCCACGCCGACTCGTCGACGGCCTGCAGGGCCCGGTCGTAGTAGGTGCGGTAGTCGGTGCCGGGGCTGCTGCCGTTGTAGTTGCGCACCATCCCGATGCCCGACCACGCGTCGACCTGGTAGTCGGCGTTCAGGGCGCGGGCGGTCCGGGCGGCGAACGCCTGGTCGGCGTTGCTGTTGCGGGTCAGCACCCCGGCGCCGGAGCAGTCGCGGCTGGTCGACATGTCGCCGTAGCCGGCGGTCCAGGAGTCGCCGATGAATTCGATCTGCCGGTGGCGGGCCGCGGGCGCCGCCAGGATCTCACCGCCGGGACCGGCGACGAGACCGCCGAATCCCGCGAGGTTCCAGGGACTCTCGGTTCGTTTGGCCAGCCGTACGGTGTGCATCCCGCGCGACAGCCCGGTGATCCAGTGCGTGGTCGTGCCCGGCGTGACCAGGGTGGTCGGAGCCCCGCCGTCGATCCGCACGTCGTAGTCGTTCACGGCGTCGTCGAGCGCGAGACCCACGCTCGTGCCCCGGAACCGGCCCTCGAAGTAGACCCCGGGCCAGGTGTACGCGACCCCGGTGCCGACCTGGCTCACCCGCCCGGCGGTGTGGACCTGGCCGAGGACCGGCGTGATCGGCCCGGGAGCGACGGCCCGCCCCGTGCCGGGCGAGATCTGTCCCGGGCAGAGCCCGCGGGCGCGCAGCTCGGTGACGATCCGCGGGACCGCTCGCAGGGTGTTCGGCGGCCAGTCGTGCATCAGGACGGAGTCCCCGGCCTCGAGCGCGCGGGCGTTCTCGACGATCTGGTCCACGGACGTGTTGTCCCAGTCCCTCGAGTCCACATCCGCGTTGATCTCGCGCAGCCGGTACTGCCGTTCCACCGTGCGCAACGCGTCGTTCGTCTCCAGGTACGGCGGCCGGAACAGTGTGACGGTCACGCCGGTGACCTGCTTGATGACGTCCTGGGTCCGGGAGAGCTGCGCGGCCTGTTCCGCCGGGGTCAGCTGGGTCATGTGCGGGTGGTCCCAGCTGTGGTTGCCGATCCACATGCCGGCCGCGAGCTGGGCCCTGGTCAGCTCGGGGTTCGCCGCCACGTTCGCGCCGGTGTTGAACATGGTGGCGCGTGCTCCGGCGTCCCGCAGTACCTGTAGCAGCGTCTCGGTGTTGCCCGGGGTGGGGCCGTCGTCGAAGGTCAGTGCGACGTAACCGGTGCAGCGCGGGGGAGTTGGGGTGGCGGCGGAGGCGGGGCCGGCGATCGATCCACCACCGAGGAGTACGGCGACACCGAGCACGGCGATCCGGTGCGGGGATGTACGGTTCACGCTCAACACTCCTGACTGTGCAGGACATATTTAGTTCGATCGATGAGCAATCTACGCGGTACGGGCTGGTCTGGCCACCCGCGGGCGGGCGGCTGTGGGCGTACGAAGGCGGGAATGTGAACTTGATCTTGTCGGTTAAGCCTTTCTTGTCGGCCTGGATCTATGGCAGATTGATGCAGCGCATTGACTTTCGGGGGAGGTCGTTTACGTGAGGGTTATCCGCGGCAGAAGGCTGTTGCTCGCGGCGGTGCTGGCTGCCGGAGCGGTTCTGCTGCCGACCGCCGCCCAAGCCGCGACCCCGCTGTCGGCCGCGGCGTCATGCCTGCCCGGTGCGGACACCGCCGCCGACCGGGCGATCGCGACCCGGCTGCGGCCGCTGATGACCGGCCAGCGCCTGGGCGCGGCGGTGAGCGGGCGCAGCATCGCCTGCGCCCGGGTCATCGTCCGGATTGTCCAGCTGCGCGGGCTGCCCCGGCGGGCCGCGGTGATCGCCCTGACCACGGCGATCACCGAGAGCACCCTGAAGAACCACCTCACCGAGGTCGACCACGACAGCCTCGGGCTGTTCCAGCAGCGGCCCTCGCAAGGGTGGGGCCGCCCGGAGCAGTTGGTTGACCCCGTCTACGCGACCGACGCGTTCCTCAACGCGATGATCCGCAAATACCCGGGTGACAGCTGGTTGAGCGGCGACGTCGGGGCGATCTGCCAGCGGGTGCAGACCTCGGCCTTCCCCGCGGCGTACGGCCGCGAGGTCCACGACGCCGCCCTGATCCTCTCGAAGGTCTGGACCGACGTCCCGGCGGCGCACCCCGGGACGGTTCAGCCGCAACCGGCGACGACCTCGGTGGGCCCGTTCCAGCGCGCCATCGCCACGGCCGCGACCGAACTGGGCCCCCTCGACGGCCGGCACACCCTCGCGATGACCGACTGGAACGGCGACAAGCGGCCCGACCTGATGGTCGTGAAGGGCACGGGCACCGTCACCGGCGGCACCGAGGTGCGCATCATGAACGGGGCGGGCAACCTCTCGTCCCTGCTGCTCAACACGGCGACCGTGCTCGGCCCGGCCGAGGACGCTGACGTCTACTCGGTCGGTGACTGGAACGGCGACAACCGGCCCGACCTGATGGTGCTGCAGAAGGCGGGCACGCAGCTGCGGATCGTCGACGGCGCCAGCAACTTCCAGCGGCTGCTCCTGGAGACCACGGTCGGGCTCGCCGGGGTGAACGAGGTCGCGCCGGCCGACTGGAACGGTGACGGACGGCTCGACCTCGTCGCGGTGCGGACCGCCGGCACGGCGAGCGGGAAGGTCGAGGTCCAGGTCCTCGACGGGGCCGCGAACCTGCAGCAGCCGCTCGGACTCACCGTCACGACCAAGGAGGCCGCGGCCGACGGTCTTCGCGCCTCCGTGACGGACTGGAACGGCGACAAGCGCCCCGACCTCGTCCTGGTCAGCAAGACCGGGCTGCGCGTTCTCGACGGAGCCGGGCAGCTGAGCCGGCCGCTGACGCAGGCGACCGTCGCCACCGACGACCGCCACGAGGCGCTGGTCAGCGACTGGAACGGCGACGGGCGCCCGGACCTCGTCGTGGTGCAGAAGACCGGAACCGCGAGCGGCCGCGCCGAGGTGTCGATCCTCGGCGGCTGACCCGGCCCGTTCGGATCCTGGCGACCTGAGGAGGCTTCGGGTCGCCAGAATCGTATCGAGGGGCGGTCAGTCGCCGCTGAGGTCGCGGCGCAGGGCGACGGCGGCGACAGCCAGGGCGACTACGGCCCAGACCGAGAAGACCTCGATGCCGAAGCCGTCACCGCGGGACGCGTCCATGTAGGACGTCATCGGCAGCGGCCACCTGAACTGGGTGGCGATGCCCTCGACGATCACGAACCAGATGCCGAAACCGCTGATCAGCCAGGCGGAACGGCGCACGATCGCCGCCAGGGCGGCACCGAAGACCGCCATGATCGGTACGACGACGAGCGTTCGGAAGTACACCTGACCGCCGTGCCTGAGCAGGTTGGGAACACCACTGAGCAGCGCCAGTGACCAGGCCACCGCGACCGTGGTGCCGACCTGCGCGAGCAGCACCTGGAACCGGTTCGGCCGGGCCACGTAGAGCAGCGAGATCGTACGGTGCTGAAAGTGCTGGGTGACGGTGAGCACCGAGATGCCGAAGGCACCGATCCCGGCGAACAACGCCCACCAGGTGGCGTCCGCGACCCCGGCGGCGGCGGTCACCGCGCCGAACAGGGCGAGCGACACCCAGCTGGAGCGGATCGTGGCCATCCGGTAGAGCTCACTGCGAATCAGAGTGATCATCAGGCGGCCGCCAGTTCCAGGAAGATCTGCTCGAGGCTCGGGGCGTCCGTGCTCAGCTCGTACAGCGGAACCCCCACGCCGAAGGCGATCTCGCCCGCCTGCTCGGCCGAGAGGCCGGCGACCTCGAGGGCCTGACCGTCGCCGCCGACCGTGGCACCGGCCGCCTCGAAGGCGTGCCACAACCGCACCGGATCGCGGCCGCGCACCCGCAACCGCACACCGTCCGAGCCGGACAGCTCGGCCAGTGGCGTCGCCCGCCGGACCTGCCCCTTCGCGATGATCACCACGTCGTCGACGAGCTGCGCCAGCTCGGCCAGCAGGTGACTGGAGATCAGCACGGTGCCGCCCGCGTTCGCGTGGTCCCGCAGCAGGCGCCGCAGCCAGGCGATGCCCTCCGGGTCGAGGCCGTTGGCCGGCTCGTCCAGAATCAGCACCCGCGGCTCGCCCAGCAGGGCGGTCGCCACCGCGAGCCGCTGCCGCATGCCGAGCGAGTAGTCGCCCGTGCGATGGTGCGCGGCGCCGGCCAGCCCGACCATCTCCAGCAGGGCGTCGACCCGGGCCCGGCCGGCGCCGGCCAGCATCGCCTGACCGGCGAGGTGCGCCCGCCCGCTCTGCCCCGGGTGGCTGATGCCCTGCTCCAGGACCGCGCCGACCTCCCGCAACGGGTCGCGGAGCTCCGTGAACGGCCGCCCGTTGATCAGCGCCGTGCCGGACGTGGGCCGGGTCAGGCCGAGCAGCATGCGCAGCGTCGTCGTCTTGCCCGAGCCGTTGAGGCCGAGGAAGCCGGTCACCCGGCCCGGGGCGGCGGTGAAGGAGAGGCCGTCCACCGCACGAACCTTTCGGTAGGCCTTGGTCAGATCAATGGTCTCGATCATGGTCGCGGACTATGCCACACGCCCACAACATTCCACGTTCCGTGATCATTCGGGTCTGTGGGACCAACAGGTCAGCGTGACTGTGCCCGAGCGTGCAGACGAAGACCCGCCCGGCACCGAAACGGCGCGTCCAGACGACCGGAACTACGGCGCCGGCGGTCTCCGGCGCACCGTGGTCACCGGTGAAAGTGGTCGTCGCGAGGACCTCCAACGTCGGATCGACGTGCATGAAGTACTGCTCGGTGTGTACGTCGTAGCTGCTCAGACCGGCCGTGATGGGATGTGTGCCGGTGATGTCCACGGTGTAGTCGACGAAGTCGCCCGGGTGACACACGAACCGCCCACCCACCATGTACTGATATCGGGGCGCCTCGAACCCGGTGGCCACGACACCACCGTGCCACCCGGCGAAACCGGCGCCCGCCCGGACCCGCGCGACCAGGCCCTCCTCCTGCTCGGCGGTGAAACGGGCCCCGGTCCAGCACTGGACGATCAGATCGTAGACGCCCGGCTCGGTGTAGACGTCCAGGCTGTCCGCGATCCGCAGGTCGAAGCCGTGACCTTCGAGGAAGTCCCGGAACAGGTCGGTGCAGGCGACCGGCTCATGGCCGGCCCACCCGCCCCGGACGACCAGCGCCCTCACGGAAGCTGGAACAACGTGTTGAAGCGCAGGCCGAGCCACGGCTTGCGGCCGAAGGCGAACGCACCGCCGGACGCCATCGCCTGCCACAGCTTGCGCCGGCGGAAGCCGACCAGCAGGGCGTCGCACGCCGACAGGGACAGGACACAGTCGACCTCGCCGCCGTCGGCCGCGACCACCCGGGCCTGGCCGTCATCCAGCCGGAGGACGAATCGGGGTGCCCGCCGGATGCGTACCTCGAAACTGCCGGCGAAGCCGCGCGCGCCGGCCGGGTCGACGAGCAGCGGCAGCATCTCGCTCATCACGACCGGCGCGGCCGCCGCGGCGGACCGCTCGTCGAGCCACGGTCGCGTCCGCAACGCCTTGGCGAGGTCGTACCCGTGCACGACGCTCTCGCTGACGCTGAGCGCGGCGAGGGTGCCGACGGTGCGGGTCATGCCGGTCCCGTACCACGGCGTGGGCCGGGCGGCCTGGAGATCCGGGTCGGTGTCCAGCGCGGCGAGCAGCTCGTCGGCGCATTCGCGCAGCGTGCCGGCGGCCTCACCGGGCTCCGCGAACGTCACCACGGCCAGCGCCCGGGCGTTCGTCGAGGCCACCACCTCGGGCAGGGTCTCCCCGGTGCCGAGGTTGGCGACGATGTCCGGGGTCAGGTCCTCGCCGCGCACGGCCAGCGCGAAGGCGCGGTAGACCACGCCGAGGTGGGCGACCAGCTGGCCGATGTTCCAGTCCAGGCCGGGCACGGGGGTGTCCAGTCGCGCGGAGCGGACCTGGTCGACCAGGCGGCGGCTTTCACGGTCCAGGGCCGCGCGGAGGGCGTCCCGGTCAGGCTCGACGATCATCCTCGGCATCCTGCACGACCGATCGAGGGCGCGCATCAATCTATCGGACCGAACCCCGGGAAGGGGGCTGCGCGGGCCGTACCGGCACCCCGCGGTCTTACGGGCCACTGCCCGGCCACCGGAGCGGGTGAAGAATTCCTGACCACGAAAACCGGCGACAGTCCGGCATCGCTGCTCGCGCGAGCCGGGGAACCGATCAACCGCCTGTCGCAGCAGTACGTGACGGACCGCTACGTCCGTTCTGCAGTGCTTTGCGCGGGGAGATGCCGGCCCAGGGGTGCCGGCCGTGTGATGCGGTCGCGCAACCCTTTGACGAACATCGCGGCGCCCGCGCAGGCCAGGATCGCGATGGTGGTGAAGACCGTGCGTGGGCCGGCGAACTGGAGTGCGGGCCCGGCGGCCACCGAACCGATGAAGCCGGCCAGGTTCTCGGTGGTGGTCACCGCGGCCAGGACGTGTGGTCGCAGGTCGGGCGGGGTGCGCAGGGTGAAATGCGTGATGAGGGTTGCCGCGAGGACCGGCGTGGCCACTCCGGTCAGGAACAGACCGGCTCCGATGATGATCGGCTGCTCGACGAGCAGCAGCCACAGCGGTACGCAGAGCAGGGCCGCGGCCGCGGTCAGCGCTGTGGTGCCCATTCGGCTCAGTGCGGTCACCGCGATCAGGCTGCCGAGGGCGAGACCGGCTCCGTTCGCCGTGGTGAGCAGGCCCAGGGTGCGCGGATCGCCGCCGAGGTCGTGCAGGACCAGGACCGGCAGGCAGAGGAAGACGGCCGGGAGCGCGAGGGTCACCAGGGTCAGGGCGGCGCCGAACAGGCGCAGGGTGGGATCGTTCAGCACCTGACGGAAGCCGCTGCTCCTCGTGGGACGGCCGTTGCCGCTCGCGGGACGCTCGCCCGGGTCCGTTGCGAGGGTGGTCGGGTGTGGCCGGACGAAGGTGAGCACGATCAGGAAGGAGCCGAGGTAGGTCGCGGCGTCGATCCAGAGGACCTGGGCCGGGCCGAGCGACGCGATGAGGATGCCGCCGGCGGCGGGGCCGGCGAGCGCGGCCATCCTGGTCGCCGCGTCGATGAGGCTGTTGGCGCGGCCGAGCAGGTGTTCGTCCGCGCCGCGCACGGGACCCAGCAACTCGGGCAGGATCAACCGCTGGGACGCGACGTACGGCGCGGTGAACATGCCCAGCCCGAACGAGACCGCGAGCAGGATCGGCAGATTCAGTGCGCCGGCCAGGTGCAGCAGGGGGATCGATGCCATCAGCGGCGCCCGGGACGCGTCGCCGATCAGCATGACGCGCCGTGCACCCAGCAGGGCGACCAGTTTGCCGCTGACCAGTCCCACGGTCACGACACCGACGAACTCGGCGGTCAGCACGAGGCTCATCTTCACCGGCGAACCCGTGGTGACCAGCACGAACCAGGGCAGGGCCAGCAGAGTCAGCCAGGAACCGAACGTGGACAGCAGCTTCGCGGTGAAGAGCGCGAGCAGGCCCGGCGTGCGAAGCATCAGCTCGGGTCGTCGGGGACGGGCACGGCGTAGGCGAAGAACGCGACCTTGCGGGCGCCTTCCCTGCGGGGCCGGGCGGTGTCGGTGTACTCCGCGAGGACGGCTTTGATCCGCTGGGTCGCCTCGGTGAGCTCGGCGGGGTCGAGGTGGCCCAGGTCCTCGCCGATCCAGGCCGCCTCCCGCCACGCGGTGTCGAACTCGTCCTCGCGGCGCTGGAACTCGTCGAGGGCGGCGAGTCGGCGGGCGATGAACTGCTCCCGGAGCGCCCGGGAGGCGGCGGCGAACTCGGGCGAGCCGTCGCCGGTCGCGCTCCAGGTGATTCCCCGGCTGGTGGCCTGCCAGGGCCGCTCCCGGCCGCGGGCCAGGTCGAGGGCGGGCTCGACGAGGCCCCATCGCACCAACTGGCTGACGTGGTAGCTGACCGAGGCCGTCGATTCGCCGGTCAGATCAGCCAGCCTCCGGCCGGTCGCCGGGCCGTCGACGGTCAGCAGTTCGAGCAGTTTGAGCCGGATCGGATGGGCCAGCGCGCGCAGCGCCTGCGGGTCGGTGATCTGCTTGCTCTGCCGGGCGGTCACTTAGCCAAGATATCTTGGCCAATAAGTCTTGGTCAATGGGTGGAGCGCTCCGTGCGATGATGATCTTGACAATTGCCTGTTCAGACCTATCCTGTCGCGGTGAGGATCAGGTTCTTCGAATGGGTGGCGCGGCGGCGCGTGGCGGTGCTGGCCGTCACACTGTTGGTCGCCGTCGTCCTCGAGGCGTTTCGACGGACCAACGGCGACCACTATTACTCGAGGTCCTTCTTCTCGCTCAACGTTTTGCCGATGGTGCTGCTCCTGGCGGTCGGCTTCGCAGGCCGCTCATTTCGCCCGGCGAAGTTGGTGGCGCGCCCCGAACTGCCCGCATTCGATGTTCCGGCGGATCCGGGCATGATTCTCTGCGGCGCGGCCTTCAGCTTCATGTACGTCCAGCAAATGGGCGGGCTGATCCATGAATTCGTGGAGGACCGCGACCTCTGGTTCCTGATGATTTTCGGGGTTCTCTGGATCGGCTTGCTGGTCCCCTTCTGGCGGGCGGCCCTGGGCCGGATCGGCGTGCGGCTTCGCCCTGACGGGATCGTCGATCGACAATTGCACGGCTCGCTCTTCGTGCCATGGGAGGCCCTGGCCCTCCCGCATCCGGCTTTCGCCTACGACCCGCAGCGGGTCACCCTCTTTCTCGCTCACCCCGGGTTGGTCCGTAGGCGCGGCCTTCGGATGGGCAGCACGGCTTTGCTACCAGCGGTGGGCGTCAACGCGGAGCTGCTGGCCCGCGCGATCCATGAGTACGCGCACCGCCCGGAGCTGCGACCGGCCATCGGCTCGGCGGCGGAGCTGGCCCGGTTCATGGCGATTCCACAGGTCAACGCGCTTGTGGAGCGGGTCCCCGCAGCGAGCTGAACGCGGGGAATCGGGCCCGTGGGGCACCCGGCAAGTCCTAGCCTACGAACGTGCCCTTGGCGACCAACCCCGAGCCGTTCATGCTCAGCCCGGCGCAGATGGCCCAGGCTGCCGAGGACGCCGCCTACGCGAAGGCGACCGGCAAGCCGCTGAAGTCCTTCCTGCTCGGCCTCACTGCCGGCGGGTACATCGCGCTGGGCTTCGTGTTCTACGTGACCAGTCAGGTCGGGGCGGCGAATCTGGCCTGGTGGGGCGGAGCGCGAGTGCTGGGCGGCATCGTCTTCGCGACCGGGCTGGTGCTGGTCGTGCTGACCGGTGCGGAGCTGTTCACCTCCTCGACGCTGACGCTGACCGCGCGGGCCAGCGGGCGCATCACCTGGGGACAGCTCTTCATCAACTGGGGCGTCGTCTACGTCGCGAACTTCCTCGGCGCGATGACGATGGTCTTCCTGGTCTTTCTCGGCGGCACCTGGCACAACGCGAAGGGTGCGTGGGGCGCGGTGGTGCTCAACACCTCGCTGGCGAAGCTCCACCACGACTTTCTCGAGGCGTTCACGCTCGGCGTGCTCTGCAACCTCATGGTGTGCCTGGCGGTCTGGGCCGGTTACTCCGGCCGCACCACCACCGACAAGATCCTGGCCGTCACCATGCCGGTCGCGCTCTTCGTCTCCTCGGGTTTCGAGCACTCGGTGGCCAACATGTTCATGTTGCCGCTGGGGCTGCTGATCAAGGACAGCGCCGGCGCCGACTTCTGGAGCGGCACCGGGCTCGCCAAGGGGGATTTCGCGGACCTGACCTGGGCCGACTTCCTGCTGCACAACCTTGCGCCGGTCACCCTGGGGAACATCGTCGGTGGCGGAGTCATGATCGGCATCCTCTACTGGACGATCTTCTACTACATAGAACGGCCGGGAAAGCAGCTCAAGGCGGCCAAGCGGCGCGGTCCCCGGTAGCAGCCGCCCGGCGCCAGGTCACCCTGGCGCCGGGCACTTTTCACGTACGACCTGATCAGCTCAGGCTGCCCGTGTAGAGCAGGCGGTTCGGGGACCCGGAGCCGGGGCTGGTGACGACGCCGGTGGTGGCCGCGCCGACGATGGCCGCGTTCACCGTGGCGACGGAGGCGCCCGGGTGGGCGGTCAGGTAGAGGGCGGCGGCACCCGCGACGTGCGGGGACGAGAATGACGTGCCGCTACCGGTGTAGGTCGCGGAGTCGCTGGTCCGCCACGCCGAGGTGATGTTCACGCCGGGTGCGAACAGGTCCAGCACGGAACCGTAGTTCGACCAGGACGCCTTCGCGTCGGTGTTGCTCGTCGCGCCGACCGTGAGCGCCTCGGTGACGCGCGCCGGCGAGGTGGTGCTCGCGTTGGCGCCCGAGTTGCCGGCCGCGATGGCGTACGGGATCCCGGCCGTGATCGAGCGTCGGACCGCGGCGTCGAGGGTGCTGCTGGTGCCGCCGCCGAGGCTGAGGTTCGCCACCGAGCGCCCGGCGACGGCGTTCGCGGTGACCCAGTCGATCCCGGCGATCACGCCGGCCGTGGTGCCCGAGCCGTTGTTGTCCAGCACCCGGACGCCGACCACATTGGCGCTCTTCGCGACGCCGTACGTGCTGCCGACCGCGACCGCGGAGACGAACGTCCCGTGCCCGTTGCCGTCCTGCGCGACGTTGTCGCCGTCCACCGCGTCGTAGCCGTAGGCGGCCCGCCCGCCGAAGTCCTGGTGGCTGATCCGGATGCCGGTGTCGATGACGTAGACCGTGGTCCCGCTGCTCGGCCCGTACGTGTACGTCCCACTCAGCGGCAGCGCCCGCTGGTCGACCCGGTCCAGCCCCCACGGCGCGGAGCTCTGGGTGTCCGTGATCCGGACGATCTGGTCGGCCTCCACGCTCGCCACCGAGGGGTCGGCGGCGAGGCGGGCGGCCTGGCGGGCGGTCAGCTGGGCGGTGTAGCCCTCGACCGCGTGGCCGAAGACGCGGGTGACGCTGCCGCCGTAGCGGGCGGCCAGGCGGTCGGCCCGCGCCCGGTCCACGTCGGTCTTGAGGGTGACCAGATAGGTGCCCGGCACCGCGGTGGCACTGGCGGCGTTGAGGACGGTGCCGGTCGCCTCGGCGGCGAAGGCGGGGGCGGTGGCGGTGAGGGCGAGGGTGACGCCGGTGAGGACGGCGGCGGCTCGGTGACGCATGGGTTCCTCCCGAATATCGACGCCCGTGATGGCGTCTGAAATCAGGCTAGGAACCAATCAATGATTGATGATCAACGATTCATTAGGGGCTCGTCAGCATTCTGATGCCACATTGCAAACGACGAACCTCGATGGCCGGATCAGGCCGCCCGGTCCGCCGTGAAGAAGCGCAGCGTCATCTCGGTCTTGGTCAGCTGGGACCGCGCCGGCGAGACACCGTGGGCGCTCAGGCTGTCGGTCAACCGGGCGGCGACCTCCGGTGCCTCGCCGACCGGACAGCGGGTGGACAGCTCCAGGAGGGTCGAACCGTCCGGGAACGTCCAGCGCTCCGCGGCCAGCCGGCGGTCGAAGCCCTCCGGCCGGAACCGGTACTTCTGCACCTCGACCGGTCCGAAGACGACCAGGTCGTCGAGGGCGAGGTCGTCCGGCCCGCAGGCGGCGAGGAGCCGGCGCTGCGGCTGCGCGAGCAGCTTCGTCAGCGGCCGCGCGGCGGAACCGGCGCGGGCGACGACGCCCCGCCCGAGACGCACCTTCAGCGAGCCGGAGCAGACCCGGTGCCCGGGCATGGCGTCGATCTCGACCTCGAGGGCGTTCTGCCGGCGCAGCCACTTCGGCACCGTGTGCGAGGCCATCGGGCGCAGTTTGACGACCGCGTCGTCGGAGCGGTGACCCATGTCGCGGATCCGCACGACCAGCCCGTTCCGGTACAGCGCCAGGTCGGGGGTGTCCAGGAAGAACACCCGGCGGGTCTGGGCGGCGGCCCGCTCGATCTCCAGGGAGCGGCACTGCCGCTCGCTGGAGACGACCTTGAGTTCGACCCGTTCGGCCTGGTCGGTGAGCTTTAGCGTACGTCCGGAGCGGTCCACCGGCGGCGACCAGTAGCCCCACTTGCCGGTGTTCCTGGCGTGGTGGCGACCGGACGGGCGGTGCGGGTCGTGGTCCGAGTGGCGGCCGCGCCGCCGGGCGGACGGCGGTACGACATCGTTGGCTCGCACCCTGGACGACTCCCCGCTGCTCCGCTGATTAACCCTCGATTCACCCTTCGTTAACCTTAACCGAGCGGGCATCGAGAGCACTGTGAGCTTTGTCAAGGGCCGGTCCGTCACTCGGCCGACGGGATGCGCCTCCGGACGTCCTGCACCGTCGCCGCGCCCGGCTGCCACGAGGCCACCCACGCCGCGTCGGACGCGGGATTCACCACACCATCCTCGAGGAAGCGGTAGTGCCCGTCCAGGACCCGCTGCGCGGCCTTCACGTCCAGGGCGTCGGTGTTTTCCCAGAGGGCGGTGAAGAGTGCCTCGGTCCGCAACCGGGACTGCCGGCAGAACAGGTCGGCCAGTTCCAGGCCGGCCGGGTGCGTCTCCCGTTCCGCGTTGGCCCGCACGCACGCCGCCGACATCGCGAACAACTCCGCGCCGATGTCCACGACCCGGCCCAGGAAACCCTGCTTGCGCTCGAGCTTTCCCTGCCAGCGGGACATCGCGTAGAACGTCGAGCGGGCCAGTTTGCGGGACGCGCGTTCGACGTACCGCAGGTGGGTCGCGAGGGGGCCGAACCGGCCGTACTCCGAAGGGATCTGGCCCTTGCCGACCGCGAGGGTGGGCAGCCACCGCGCGTAGAACTTCCCGGCCCGCGCCCCGGCGCGGGCCTTCTTGGCCAGGTCCGCGTCCGGGTCGATGATGTCGCCGGCGACCGTGAGGTGCGCGTCGACCGCCTCGCGGGCGATCAGCAGGTGCATGATCTCGGTGGAGCCCTCGAAGATCCGATTGATCCGCAGGTCGCGCAGCATCTGCTCGGCCTCCGCGGTGCGTTCGCCCCGGGCCCGCAGCGACTCGCTCGTCTCGTAGCCGCGACCGCCCCGGATCTGGATCAGCTCGTCCGCGATCTGCCACGCCATCTCGCTGGCGAAGAGCTTGACCAGGGCGGCCTCGATCCGGATGTCGTTGCGCGCGTCGTCCGCGATCAGGCAGCTGAGGTCGAGCATGGACTCCATCGCGTACGTCGTCGCGGCGATGAAGGCGATCTTCTTGGCCACCGCCTCGTGCGTGCCGACCGGGCGCCCCCACTGGACCCGGTCCGCCGACCACTCGCGGGCGATCGCCAGCGCCCGTTTGCCGGCGCCGACACACATCGCGGGCAGCGAGAGCCGCCCGGTGTTCAGCGTGGTCAGCGCGATCCGCAGGCCCTTGCCGAGCCCGCCGATCACGTTCTCCGCCGGTACGAACACGTCGTGGAAGCGGGTCACGCTGTTCTCCAGGCCGCGCAGGCCGAGGAACGCGTTGCGCCGCTCGATCGTGACCCCGGGCGCGTCGCCCTCGACCACGAACGCGGTGATCCCCTTCTCCGGGACGCGTGCCATCACCACGAGCAGCGTCGCCAGGGTCCCGTTGGTGGCCCACAGCTTCACCCCGTTGAGGCGGAAGCCGCCGTCGACCGGCTCGGCGACGGTGCCCAGCCGGGCCGGGTCGGAGCCGACGTCCGGTTCGGTGAGGAGGAAGGCGGAGACCTCGCCACCGGCGAGCCGGGGCAGGAACGAACGCTTCTGCGCGGCGGAGCCGAACAGCTTCAGCGGCTGTGGCACGCCGATCGACTGGTGTGCGGAGAGCAGGGCGGCGGTGCTCGCGCTGACCGAACCGACCAGGGTCAGCGCCTTGCAGTAGTGCAGGTTCGACAGCCCGAGCCCGCCGTACTCCTTGTCGATCTTCATGCCGAAGGCGCCGAGCCTCGCCAGCTCATGGAACGCCTCGTCGGGGATGCGGGCGTCCCGCTCGATCTGCTCGCCGTCGAGGTCGTCCCGCACATACCGCGTCAGGGCGGCGAAGAACTCGTCCGCATCCGGATTCTCCGGGGCCGTCGGCCAGGGGTCGATCAGGTCGAGCTGGAATTTGCCGAGGAACAGCTCTTTCCCGAAGCTGGGTTTGCGCCACCCGGTCTCCCGGGCGTCCTCGGCGACCTGCCGGGCCTGCTTCTCCGAGACGTCTGCCGGTTTCCCGTGCGTCGTGGTCATCGGTTCACCCCTCCGACGTCGGACGTGCCTGGCCGTCAGGCTACGCCGGGTTGTTACCGGACGGTAGCCCTCAGTGATGATCGACAGTGTATCGGTGCAGCGTGACACCCTCTTCGAAGGACTTGTGCTCGATCAGCTCCAGGTCGATCAGGTCGGTGGGTTCGTCGAACAGCGGCCGGCCGGCGCCGAGGATGACCGGATGGGTGAAGAGCATCAACTCGTCGAGCAGCCCGGCTCGCAGCAGTTGCGTGGCCAGCGTGGCACCGCCCACCCCCAGGTCGCCGTCGGCCCGGGCGCGCAGCTTCGCGAGCGCCTCCACCGCGTCGCCGTCGCCGCCGACGATCCGGGTGTTGTGCCCGGCGCTCGTGCGCGTACGGGACACCAGGACCTTGGGCATCGACGTCCAGATCTCGCCGTACTCCCGCATGTAGTCGGGTAGGGCCTGGTCGTCGCGGGCGGCGGGCCAGAACGCCTCCATCGTCTCGTAGATCCTGCGCCCCTGCACCAGGCCGGTGAACGCGCGGGCCCGCGCGTTGAACTCCCGGTGCAGGTTGTCCCCGATCCGCAGCCACTTCTCGGCCCCGTTCTCGTCCGGGGCGAACTCGATCCTGAGATCGGCGGACACGTTCATCCAGTACACGAACCGACCCGGCATTGCACCCTCCTAGTGATTGCAACCTGCAACTGCCTACACTCGACACACTAGGTAGAGTGGTTGTGGTTTGCAATCACTGAGGAGGATGTCGTCGATGGACGCCGCACCGCGCTCGGACTGCCCGATCAACCAGGCGGTCGAGGTGCTCGGTGACCCGTGGGCGATGCTCGTGCTGCGCGACATCATGTTCGGCGACCGGCGCCACTTCCGCGAGCTGCTCACGGGCAGCGCGGAAGGCATCGCCAGCAACATCCTCAGCGCCCGCCTGCGACGGCTCGTCGAGACCGGTCTGCTCACCCGTGAGGACGCCCGGCGCGGTCAGCGGGCCGCCTATTCGCTGACCGAGGCGGGCGTCCAGGTGTTGCCGATCATGGTGGCGCTGGGCTCGTGGGGGCTGGCGCACCGAGCCGGCGACCAGCGGCTGCGGATCCGCGCCGAGCTGCTCCGCGACGGCGGCCCCGAGCTCGTCGGCCGGTTCATGGACGAGCTGCGCGAGCTGCATCTCGGCGTCGCGCGCCCCGACCCGTGCGCGCCCCGGGCGGCCGACGAGATCCGAGGGGCGTACGAGGCCGCCCTCCGCAACGAACCCATCGAGGAGTGAGCATGCGCCGACTGATCCTGCAGATGCAGATGTCCGTGGACGGCTTCGTGTCCGGGCACGGCACCGAGAAGCAGTGGCAGGTCTGGGACTGGGGACCGGCCTGGCCCTGGGACGCCCGGCTGCGCGAGGACTTCAACACCACCATCGAGCGGGCCGACACGATCCTGCTCAGCCGCAAGATGGCCGAGGAGGGCTATCTGGACCACTGGGCAAGCGCGGCCGAGCGGCACCGCGACGAGCCCGACTGGGCGTTCGCCTCCCGCATCGGCGAGGCCGACAAGGTGGTGGTGACCGGGAAACTCGCCGAGTCCCGCTGGCCGCGGACCCGGATCGCGGACGGGCCGCTGGCCGACGAGGTCGCCGCGCTCAAACAGCGGGAAGGCGGGGACATCCTCTGCTTCGGCGGGACGGGGTTCGCCTCCGCTCTCATCGAGAACCGGCTGGTCGACGAGCTTCAGCTCTACGTCAACCCCGCCGCCGTCGGCGCCGGGGAGACCATCTTCGACAGCGCTGTCGGCGGCCTGCTGCTGGACCTGGCCGATTCCCGGGCGTACGACTGCGGCATCGTGGTGAACCGCTACCGGCCACGGTAGACGGCCCTGCCTCGGGGCCGTGATGCGCTGCCCGGGCGGTGGCGCTCTGTGGTTACCGTGCCGGCCATGATCGATGAGGTGCGCGTCGCGGTGATCGGCGTCGGGAACAACACGTCGGCGCTGGTCCAGGGACTCTCGTTCTACCGGGCGACCGGAAGCGCGGTGGGTGTCAGCCGCCCGCGGATCGACGGGTTGGGTGTCGGTGACGTCCGGGTGGTGGCGGCGTTCGCGCGCTCCGACGGCAAGGTGGGCAGGGACCTGCACGAGGCGATCTTCGCGGCGCCGAACAACTTTCCGCGCATCGAGGCCGGGCTGCCGCCCGCCGGAGTGACGGTGCAGCGTGGCCTGGTGGACGCGACCGAGATCGATCGGGTGGCCGAGGCGCTGAAGGGTGCCGAGGTCGTGCTCTACTCGGCGCCCAGCGGGCGGCCCGAGATCGCGCTGGCGTACGCCGAAGCCGCCCTCGCGGCGGGCGCGGCGTTCGTCAACACCACTTCGGACCCGGTCGCCCGGGATGTGGCGCTGGTGCGCCGGTTCGAGGCGGGCGGCGTGCCGCTCATCGGTGACGACCTCGCCAGTCAGTTCGGCACCTCGGTGCTGCACCACACCCTGCTGCGGCTCCTCGAAGCGCGCGGACTGACGCTGACCAGCTCCTATCAGGTCAATCTCGGTGGCACCGAGGATTTCCGCAATCTCGTGGAGAATCCGAACACCAAGAAGCAGTCCAAGGTGAACGCCCTCGGCTCGGACCGGGTGCAGATCGCGCCGCTGGGATACCTGCCGCACCTGGGCTCCCAGAAGATCGCCCACCTGAACATCGAGGCTCAGGGCTGGGCCGGGACCGCGGTGAGTCTGGACGTCCGGCTCCAGGTGCACGACCCGAGCGGCGCCGCCGGGGTGAACATCGACCTGATCCGGCTGGCGGCCGCCGCGCTGCGCTCGGGCCGGGGCGGGTACCTGCCCGAGGCCGCGGCGCTGCTGAAATCACCCCCGGGTACGGCCGTCTGAGCCCTGCTGAGCGGCGGCCTTCAGGCGGGCCGCGACGGCGTCCAGCAGCAGGTCCAGTGCGGACGGGTAGGCGCTGTTGACCATCTCCGTCGCCAGCAGGGGAGCGGCGGCCGCGATGTGCGGATGACTGCTGGCGGGCAGGTGGGCGTAGGTGGAGCGCCACACCTCGTCCTCGGCGCGCAGGGCCGCGTTCGGCAGGGCCAGGGACGCGGCGTCGAGGGCGGCGAACGCGAGCGTCTGGTCGATGAACGCGTGGTAGACGGGGACCGCGTCGGCGACCGGGAGGCCCGCGCCGCGCAGGACACCGAGCACCGCCTCGTCGGCGGCCAGTTCGTTCGCGCGGCCGGTGACGCGGCTGGTGGTGAGCACGGCCGCCTGCGGGTGGGCGACGTACGCCGCGTGGATGCGGACCCCGAGCCCGCGCAGGTCCGCCCGCCAGGCCCCGGTCGGTGACCAGCCGTGCAGAGCCTGGCCGATCAGGGTGTCGCCGATGGCGAGCGTGAGGTCGTCCATGCCCCGGAAGTACCGGTACAGCGTGCTCGGGTCGCAGTCGAGCGCGAGACCCAGCCGGCGGGCGCTCAGGCCGGTGCTGCCGTGCTCGCGCAGCAGGCGCATCGCGGTATCGATGATGAGCTGTTCGGACAGCACCTTGCCGCTGCGGGTCAACCGCCGGCGGCGGCGTTTCTCCTCGCTGACCACTGGCTTCGGCATCGGTCACCCCATCCTCTCTTATGCCAACACAGTTGACCTTACGCGAGGGGAGAACGTTTGATCAGTAGTGGGGCCCCTGAAACCTGACGTGAAAGGCGATGGAGAGGAGCAGGTCATGCGTGTCCTGCTGGTGGGTGCGGGCGGCGTCGGCACGGCGATCGCGCGGATCGCCGCGCGGCGGCCGTTCTTCGACGAGATGGTGGTGGCCGACTACGACCTGGCACGGGCGCAAGCCGCGGTGGCCTCGGTCGGCGATCGGAGGTTCCGGGCCGAGCGGGTGGACGCCTCCGACCCCGCGGCCGTCGTCGCGCTGCTCGGCCGCACCGGTTGTGACGTGCTGCTCAACGCCACCGACCCGCGCTTCGTGATGCCGCTCTTCGAGGCGGCGGCCGACGCCGGGGCGACCTATCTGGACATGGCGATGTCACTGTCCGAGCCGCACCCCGACACGCCGTACGAGAAGCCGGGGGTGAAGCTCGGTGACGCCCAGTTCGCGCGGCACGAGGCGTGGCTGGGCAGGCAGGCCCTGGCGCTGGTCGGCATGGGTGTCGAGCCCGGCCTGTCGGACGTGTTCGCCCGCTACGCGGCCGACGAACTGTTCGACGAGATCGACGAGATCGGGGTACGCGACGGCGCGAACCTGACCGTCGACGGGTACGAGTTCGCGCCCTCGTTCAACATCTGGACGACCATCGAGGAGTGCCTGAACCCGCCGGTGGTGTGGGAGGCCGGCCGCGGCTGGTTCACCACCGCGCCGTTCAGCGAGCCCGAGGTGTTCGACTTTCCCGAGGGCATCGGGCCGGTGCAGTGCGTCAACGTGGAGCACGAGGAGGTGCTGCTGATCCCGAGGTGGGTGGGCGCGCGCCGGGTCACCTTCAAGTACGGCCTCGGCGAGGAGTTCATCCGTACGCTCCGGACACTGCACCAGATCGGTCTCGACCGCACCGACGGTGTGATCGTCCCCGGCCCGGCGGGCCCGGTGACCGTCTCCCCGCGGGACGTCGTCGCGGCCAGCCTGCCGGACCCGGCCACCCTGGGCGCCCGGATGCGCGGCAAGACCTGCGCCGGCACCTGGGTCCGCGGCTCGAAGGACGGCGCGCCCCGCGAGGTGTACCTCTACCACGTGGTCGACAACGACTGGTCGATGGCGGAGTACGGCTGTCAGGCCGTCGTCTGGCAGACCGCGATCAACCCGGTCGTGGCCCTGGAACTGCTGGCCACCGGCGTCTGGACCGGCGCCGGGGTGCTCGGCCCCGAGGCGTTCCCGGCGCAACCGTTCCTGGACCTGCTCACCGGCTACGGCTCCCCGTGGGGCCTGCGCGAGCAGACCGGTGTCAAAGAGGCGGTCAGCCTCTGACGCGTGCCGGTTCGCACCTGGATACCCATCGATTCAGGTGAGAGGATCACGGCATGAGGCGGCGAACACTGGCCGACGTCATCAGCCGGCGTTACGACGAGTTCTTCCGTGACCGCACCCCGATTCCCTTCGAGATCCTGACCGGCGACGGCGCCACCCTGTCGTTCGGTGTCAGCGAGTCCACCCCATCCCGGTTCCGCGTCGTGGTCCGCGACGACGCGGGCCACGACGCACTGATCTCTCTCGATCAGCTGCAGGTCGCGATGGCGTACCTGCGAGGTCACCTCGACGTCGAGGGTGATCTCGCCGCGGCGCTGAACATGCGCAGGTTCTTCTCCGACCTCCACCCGGTCGCCTTCCTCGGCCGCTGGGCCCCGTCGTTGTGGCACGGCCGCACCGGCCACGACCGGCGGACCATCTCCCAGCACTACGACGAGGACTCCGACTTCTTCCTGACCTTCCTCGACAACCGGCACCGCTGTTACACCCAGGGCGTCTTCACCGGTGACGACGAGCCGCTGGAGGACGCGATCACCCGCAAACTGGACATCGCCCTCGACGACCTCCAGGTCAAGCCCGGCGACCGGGTGCTGGAGGTCGGCGGTGGCTGGGGCGCGTTCGCCGAGCACGCGGCCCGCCGGGGCATCGACGTCACCACGGTCACCCTGGCCGTGGAGTCGGAGAAGTTCCTGAACGACCTGTTCCAGCGCGAGCGGCTGCCGGTCACCGTGGTCCGGCAGCACATCCTGAAGTACGAGTCGGAGCAGCGCTTCGACGCCATCGTCAACATGGGTGTCACCGAGCACCTGCCCGACTACCGGGCGACGCTGCGGACGTACGCCCGGCTGCTCAAACCCGGTGGCCGCGTCTACCTCGACGCGCTCGCGATGCGCCGCAAGCACACCGCGTCGACGTTCTTCAAGCAGCACGTCTACCCGGGGCGCTCGGCCCCGCTGCTGCTGCACTCCTACCTGCGGCAGGTGGCCCGCTCGCCGTTCGACCTGCTCAGCGTCGAGGACGACCGGCACAACTACTACCTGACGTGCCGGGCGTGGGCGCAGCGGCTGGACGCCCGGCGCGAGGAGATCGTCGCGCGGTGGGGTGAGGAGCTCTACCGGCGCTTCCGGATCTTCCTGTGGGGGTCGGCGTCCGGCTTCGATACCCGTCTGGTCCAGGCCTATCGCTGGACCCTGCAGTACAACCCGGGCACCGCTTAGTCCCGATCGTCGGTCACCGGCCGATCCTCGTCGATCCGGCGTGGGTCGGCCGGTCGTACACCCGTGCGTGTTATGCGGGCCGCTTCGCCGAGGCCGGCGAGCCGGGTCGCGTATTGTCGAACAAAGCCGTTGTGCGTCCGGGTATCAGGTGGCGGCCCTCATGATCGGAGTGTGCCGTGCCAGGGCTGACCGAGGCCTCGCTTGCCCCTTTTGTCGCGTCTCGTGCCGACAACTACGATGGTCTGCGTCTCGTGCGACCACCGTTCCTGCCGGAGTTGTGGCTGCACCTGGCGGATGACGCGATCGTGCTGCAGGCCCGGCTGGAGGCGCAGATCGGGCCGGGGTTCACCCCGTTCTGGACGAACGCCTGGGTCGGTGGTCAGGCGCTGACCCGGTTCGTTCTGGACCATCCGCACCTGGTGAGCGGCCGGCGGGTGCTCGACGTGGCCAGCGGCTGTGGGGTGGTGGGCATCGCCGCGGCCAAGGCCGGCGCCGCCGCGGTGACCGCGAACGACATCGATCCGTACGCCCTGGCCGCCACGGCGATGAACGCCGACGTCAACGGGGTGACCCTGCGAACGGCCGAGGGTGACCTGCTCGACGGCTCCGGCGGTGACGCCGAGGTCGTCCTGGTCGGGGACGCGTTCTACGACAGCGACCTGGCTGAGCGGATGCACGCGTTTCTGCGCCGCGCGGCCGCCCGGGGCGCGCGGATCCTGGTCGGCGATCCGAACCGGGGGCACCTGCCGGACCGTTGGCTCGTCACGCTGGCCCGCTACCGGATCTCCGGCCTCGGTGCGGCCGAGGACTCCGGGATCACCGAGGTGTCGGTACTCGGAAACCGTCGGTAGGCCGTGACCGTGCTACGGTTACCCCCGTTGCAGTTCTGATTCCTTGGACGTTTTTTAACGCCTGTTGGGCATCTCGGCCCATCAGGCGTTTTTGTTTCAGGTCCACGGATCTCCGAGGTGATCAGAGCCGCGACACGAGGTTCCGCACGGTGTGGTTCCTCAACCAGGCTGCAAGGAGAACAACATGGCCACCGGTACCGTCAAGTGGTTCAACGGCGACAAGGGATTTGGCTTCATCACGCAGGACGACGGCGGCCCGGACGTGTTCGCGCACTTCTCCGCCATCGCCACCTCTGGGTTCCGCACCCTTGAGGAGAACCAGCGGGTGGAGTTCCAGGTCACGCAGGGCGCCAAGGGCCTGCAGGCGGAGAACATCCGTCCGCTCTGATAAGTAATGCTGCTCGGTGACCCGGTTCGGGTCGCCGAGCCAGGTGGCGGCCGATCGCCCATGGTTGAGAACCGCGTTCTCGCGTGATCTCCCTGGGCGGTCGGCCGCTCTCCATGTCCGGCTGTGATCAGCCTTCGGTGTTGCAGATGCCGGTCATCTCGTCCCGGGAGACGACCTTGACGCGCTTGCGGCCCTGCGGCTCGCCGAGCGCGATCTCGTGGGCGTCCAGCTTCTGCCAGCCCTCCCACGTGGTGTACGGCAGCCCGCGCTGCTCGAAGTAGCCGATCACCTCGGCCGGGTCGTGGACCGGCGCCGGCTGGAGCTTGTCGACGTCCTCCAGGAGGCTGGCGACCGTCTCGCCGGCGTCGCCCTTGGTGTGGCCGATCAGGCCGACCGGGCCGCGCTTGATCCAGCCGGTCACGTACATGCCGGGGATGTGCTCGCCGTCCAGGTCCAGGACCCGGCCGGCGGCGTGCGGGATGGTGCCGGTGCTGGTGTCGAACGGCAGGTCCGGCAGTGCGCTGCTGAGGTACCCGACAGCGCGATAGACGGCCTGGACCGGCCAGTCGGTGAACTCGCCGGTGCCGCGGACCCAGCCGTCGCCGGTCAGTTCCTGGGTCTCGGTGCGCAGGCCGGCGACCTTGCCGTCCTCGCCGAGCACCTCGACCGGCGCCTGCAGGAAGTACAGGTGCAGGCGGCGCGGCCGGTCCCGCGGGTCGCGAACGGCCCAGTTCTGCAGGATGTCGACGCACATCTTGATGTGCCGGGTCTGGCGCATCGCCTCGAGGCTGGCCTCGTCGAACTCGATGCCCTCCGGGTGGACGATCACCTCGACGTTCGGCGAGTGGTCCAGCTCGCGCAGCTCCTGCGGCGTGAACTTGACCTGCCCCGGGCCACGCCGGGAGAACAGGTGCACGTCGGTCACCGGGCTGCGCTTCAGGGCCTGGTAGACGTTGTCCGGAATCTCGGTGACCAGCAGCTCGTCGGCGGTCTTGGCGAGGATCCGGGCCACGTCGATGGCGACGTTGCCGGCGCCGATGACCGCGACCTCCTTGGCCTCCAGCGGCCAGTCGCGCGGCACGTCCGGGTGGCCGTTGAACCAGGACGCGAAGTCCGCGCCGCCGAAGCTGCCCTGCAGGTCGATGCCGGGGATGTCGAGAGCCCGGTCCTTCTCGGCGCCGGTGGCGATGATCGTCGCGTCGTAGAAGCGGCTGAGCTCCTCCGGCTTGATGTCGACGCCGTACGCCACGTTCCCGATGAACCGGATCCGCGGGTTGTCCAGCACCCGGAACAGCGCGTTGATGATCTCCTTGATCCGCGGGTGGTCGGGTGCCACGCCGTAACGGATCAGGCCGTAGGGGGTGGGCAGCTTGTCCAGGATGTCGACGGTGACGTCCGAGTTGGCCTTGATGAGGTGGTCGGCGGCGTAGATGCCGGCGGGGCCGGCTCCGATTACGGCAACCCTCAGGGGGCGGTCCATGGTCGCGGTCCTCACTCACTCGTGTCTACGAATCCAGCCCAGCCAAGATCGGATCCCGGGCGCGAACAGGAACTGTAAAACTTCAACCTAGGTTCAGATCAAGTTTCGTCCCACCGGTCGGGTTCTCGCCTGGAGGCGGTTTTCGCAGGTGGCGGCCATGGTTAGGCTCGCCTAAGCTCTACGGAGCGTGAGGTGTTTCACTCGTCCTTGTCCCCCGGAAGGACCGCGGTCTCGTTGTAGAAGCGCTTGATCTTGCCGACCGCGGCCTCGAACCCGTCAAGATCCATCGGTTTGGTGACGAACGCGTTGGCGTGCCGGGTATAGCTCGCGGTGATGTCCGGCAGAGCGTTCGAGGTGGTCAGCACCACCACCGGGATGCTCTTGAGCCCGTCGTCGTTCTTCACCTCGGCGAGCACCTCGTGCCCGCTCATCCGCGGCATGTTGAGATCGAGCAGGATCAGATCCGGCCGGCAGGCGTCGGTGTAGCGACCGAGCCGGCGCAGGTACTCCATCGCCTCGTTGCCGTCGGCGACCCGGTGCACCTGCGGAGGCGGCGCGGCGGCGAGCAACGCTTCCTCGATCATCAGGGTGTCGGCATCGTCGTCGTCGACGATCAGGACGTCCAGGACGCGGTTGCTATTTGCCATGCGGCAACCATATCGAGCGGGCCGGGCCACGGCGCGTGGTGATCACCACCCGTTCAACGGGCCGGGCCGTGCCACTCGACGGCCATGGCGCCGGCGAAGTCACCGGCATGCGCGAAGCCGCCGAACACGACGAGGTCGCCGTCGCGTACCCGGCCGGCCCGCACCGCGTGGTCCAGGGTGACCGGCATGGCCGCGCCGAACATGTTCCCGCACTCCGCGAACGTGTCCGGGTGCCGGTCCGGCGGCACGCCGAGGGCCTCCCGCCAGTTGTGCAGGAAAGTGCGGTTGGGCTGGTTGGTGATGAGCACGTCGATCCGGCTGGTCGGCACGCCGAGCCGCTGACAGAGTTCACCCACCACCTCCGGCACCAACCGGTTGCCGCGTTCCAGGACGGCCGCGACGGCGGCCTCGGTGAAGCCGATCCGCAGCTGTGACTCGCGCGTCTCCCAGTACCGCCGGCCGTCGTCGGCCACCAATCGCATGTCACCGGCGTACTCGCCGAGGTGGTGGGTGGTCACGTCGAGGATCGGCGACGGCCCGCCGGCAGTCAGGTACGCCACCCCGCAGCCGTCTCCGGGAATGGCCGCCTGGGCGAGTCGGCGTACGTGGGACTGGGTGAAGAGCTGACCGGCGGCGGTCTGGGCGTTGCAGACCAGCGCGCTTCTCGCGTCCGTGGTGGTCATGATCTGCCGGGCCAGCCTGAGCATGTGAACGAACGAGGCGCACCCGGCGTTCGCGACGTCGAGGAGCCAGTCGGGGCGCAGCCCGAGACGCCGGGCGATCTCCGTTCCGGCGCCTACGATCGGCAGATCCGGTAGCTGGGTGTGCACCAGCAGGACGTCCACGCCACGGATCGCCCGGTGACCGTGTCGCTCGACGAGTGGCTGCACCGCGCGTTCTACCAGGTCGACGTTGGTCTCGTCGGCGGCCACGTGGTGCCGCCAGCGAGGCGCCCGGAACATCGCGCTGTCCCGGAGGCCGTCCGTGCCGTCGGTGAAGAAGTCCAGCCCGACCGGTTCACCGGGCAGGTAGCTGGCCACATCGGTCAGGCTGACCGTCGCCGCGGCCGTCAACGCGGCACCGCCCGCAGCGGGGGATGGCTCACCGGCTCACCGTTGCGGTGCCGGTGCTCCAGGATCGTCTTGAGGTTGCGCATCTCGACCAGGTGCCCGGCGTGGAAGAGATCCCAGAACTCGCCGATCCAGGGCCGGTCGGGACGTGGCGCGGACTGCGGGTACGGGTTCGCGTCGTAGTTCGGGTGGCGGCAGTTGGTCCAGGTGACGACGCTGCCGGGGCGGTTCAGCACGAGCATGGCGGGGACCACCCGCATCAGGTAGACCATCCACAGTTGATCACTCTGGTCCCAGGCGCAGTGGTAGTCGACCGTCATCGCGTCCGGGTTGGCCGCCACCCGGCAGAAGATTCGGGTGCCCTCCTCGAGCCGGTCGTCGCCGACCCACAGTCCCGGCTTGCCGGCGGGTTCGAAGTTGCGCACGCTGAAGGTCCATTCCTCCAGGTGGTGACCCTGGCGCAGGTAGTCGTAGACCTGCTCGGGCGGGCAGTCGACATACTCCTCGAGGGTGCAGAACCGCCCGTACACCTGCTCGTGCGGATAGGCCGGACGGGTCATCGCCAGGCACTCGTTGATCATGTCCTCCGGTGCGGTGCTCTCCACGCGCGTGAGGCCGGGGATGCGATCAACCGACGTGGATGTGCTGGTGCTCATCGGATGTCTCCTTGCTTTCGGTCGCGCGGTCGGCGCCGTCCAGGCCGAGGGCGGCCAGGAACGGCAGGAACGGTGGGATTTCGCGTACGTCGAAGTCCAGCGAGACGAACGCCGGACCTCGGCGGCAATTGCTGCGCAGCAGGGCCCGGCGCAGTTGAGCGGCGTTGCCCGCCCGGGTGACGTCGAGGGTGGGGAACGCGGCTCCCATGCCGGCGGCGAGATACGCCGGCCGGAACATATTGTAGGTATACGTGTCGCCGTAGAAGAGCTGTTCGCGGGTCACGCACATGGCGTGCGCGTTGTTGTTGAAGACCACGAAGGTGACCGGGGCGTCGTACTCCACCGCCGTGTGCACCTCCATGCCGTGCATGAAGAACGCCCCGTCGCCGGCCAGCACATAGGTGCGCCGGCCGCTGCCGAGCGCCGCGCCGATCCCGGCGCCGAACGCGTACCCCATGCCGCCCATCCCGACGGCCACCACGAACCGGCCGTGCCGCGGGGCCGGTAGCAGGTGGATCGCGGTCGCCGCCGCGTTTCCGGCGTCGATGAACACGTGGGCGTCCTCGGGCAGCGCCTCGGCGACGGCGGCGACCGCTTCGGCGTACGAGGTTCCGCGCCCGCGTGCCGGTGGCGCGGGCAGGGGCACCGGACCGGCATGCTCCGGGCACCGGCGCGCGCCGGTGCCGAGCCGGTCGGCGATGGCGTGCAGCGCGGGGCGTACCGGGCCGCGTACCGCCACGGCCGGGACGAACGGCGGTTCCGGGTCCACGCTGATCACCCGGGTGCCGGCCAGGGCGTCGTCGAGACCGCCACGGGCCAGCATCGGCAGCCGGGTGCCGGCGAGCAGGCACACGTCGGCGCGGCGCAGGCAGTCCATGACGCTGGGATGCCCCATCACCCCGGCCACGCCGACGAACCGTGAATCCCGGTTGTCGTACACGTCCTTCGCGTCCGGGGTCACGGCCACCCAGGCGCCGAGCCGCCGGGCCAGGGCGGCCAGTTCCGCCCGGGCGTCCTCGGCGGCCACGCCCTCGCCCGCGATGATCAGG
Source organism: Actinoplanes regularis (assembly GCF_900188005.1). Lineage (GTDB taxonomy): Bacteria > Actinomycetota > Actinomycetes > Mycobacteriales > Micromonosporaceae > Actinoplanes > Actinoplanes regularis. Next base: position 458,937 of record NZ_FZNR01000004.1, read on the forward strand.
GTCCGATCCGCCGCGCGCAGCGCCGCAACCGCCCGTTCGAGGGCGTCCACGTCGATCGGGTCGGCCGTCGCCGGGTATCGGCCCGGCACGGTCGCCGGCGCGGCCGCCTGCTGCACGTCTTTGGGCAGCAGCAGCACCGCCGGTCCCCGGGGCTGGGACCGGGCCGCGGCGATCGCCCGGGGCAGCAGGTCCACGAGGGACTCCGCGGTGCGCGCCGTGGCGCAGAACCTCGACACCGGGGCGAACACCTCGCGGGCGTCGAAGGTCCCGGCCTTGCCGCTGGCGTCCTGGAACGCGCCGCGTCCCTCCAATCCGGTGGGCGGCTGCCCGACGAGCGCGAGCACGGGCACCCGGGAGGCGTGCGCCTCGGCGAGGCCGGGCACCAGGTTCATCGCCCCGCCGCCGGAGGTGGCCGCGACCACGCCCATCCGTCCGGTCACGCGGGCGTACCCGTCGGCCATCGTCGCGGCGGCGAACTCGTGCTTGGCCACCAGGCCGTGGATCGCTCCGCCGCTGCTGTGGACCGCGTCGTACAGGTCCTCGATGTTGGCGCCGCCGACGCCGAAGATCCGGTCCACGCCCGTGCGAGCCAGTTCGGCGACGATGTGGTCGACGACGCGTGCCGTCGGACCCATCACCGCGTCCGCTCCGCGTCGAGGACGAGCCCAGCGCTGCCGAGAGTCTGGAAACGATTACGGTAATCGGTCGGCGTCGTCCCGAGCAGCTTGCCGAACGCGCGCACGAAGGTCTCCACGGCGGTGAAGCCGCAGCGCCGAGCCACCGCACCGACGAGCAGATCGGTCGATTCCAGCAGCCCTCGGGCGTGCGAGATGCGGGCCCGCTCGATGTACTGCCCGGGAGTGATGCCGACCTCGCGGCGGAACACGCGGGCGAAGTTGCGCGGGCTCATGTTGGCCCGTTCGGCGACATCGGCGACCAGCAGCGGATTGCCGAGCTGGTTCAGGATCCACTCCTGGGCGGTCCGGATCGGGGTGTGCTCGGCCAGCTGAGCGTCGAGGACGTCGCTGAACTGTGCCTGCCCGCCGGGTCGTTTGAGGTAGAGCACCAGGTAGCGGGCCACCAGCAGCGCGAACTCGGCGCCGTGGTCCTCCTCGACCAGGGCCAGGCTCATGTCGATGCCGGTGGAGACCCCCGCGGAGGTGATGAACGGTCCGTCCGAGATGAAGATCGGATTCGGGTCCACCACTACCTCCGGGTACCGGCGTGCCATCTCCGCGCTCTTCACCCAGTGCGTGGTGGCCCGGCGGCCGTTGAGCAGTCCGGCCTCCGCGAGCAGGAAGGCCCCGCCGCACACGGACGCCACCCGGCGGGACCGGGTGGCGGCCCGGCCGATCCAGGACACCAGGGTCCGGTCGGCGAGGGCGTCGTCCAGACCCCAGCCACCGGGGACGAGCAGGATGTCGATCGCTCCGTCCCCGGTCTCCAGGGCCGCCGTCTCGATCGCCAGCCCGGAACAGGTCCGGACCCGGGGCTCACCCGGGGAGACGACTTCGATCCGGTAGCCGTCCCCGGGCCGGTCGAGCAGCCGGCTGGCGGTGTCGAAGACATCGACCGGGCCCGCGATGTCGAGGGCATGTGCGCCGGAGTACCCAAGCACTACAACACGTCGTTGCGTCACGGATACAGCGTTTCGCCCGGTTCGGTATGGCGGCAATGCCAAGCTCTTGACGAATTCAGACAACCCGCGCGCATCGAGGACGATCGTTGACAGGATGATCCTGACCGGCCCGGGGAACGGTCGCGGTCGTTATGCTGGCGCGAGCCGAGGACGGGACGAGGGGTCAGGTTGGTGCGCACGACCGTGCACGATGTCGCGCGTGCGGCCGGCGTCTCGGTGTCGACCGTCTCGCGGGCGCTGACCGGGGGAACGGTCAGCGCGGCCACCCGGCAGGCCGTGATCGAGGTGGCGACCCGGCTCGGGTACCAGCCGAACCGGGCGGCGCGGGGTCTGATCACCGGTCGTACCGGCAATCTGGGTCTGATCGTTCCTGATCTGCGTAATCCCTTCTTCGCGGAGGTCGCGAAGGGGGTGAGCGCGCGGGCCCGGGCGGTCGACTGCGGGGTGTTCATCACCGACACCGACGAGGACCCGGTCGCCGAGCTGGAGGCGATCGCGGTGCTCGGGCGCAACACCGACGGGCTGCTGCTCTGCTCACCCCGGGCGGCCGACGCGGACCTGCTGGCGGCGGCCGAGCCGGCGACGACCGTGCTGCTGCACCGGCGGGTGCCGGGGATGTCGTCGGTGGTCGCGGACGTCGCCGGCGGGATCCGGCAGGCGGTAGGGCATCTGCGGGCGCTCGGGCACCGGCGGATCGGGTACGTCCACGGCCCCGAGGACTCGTGGGCCGCGCGCCAGCGGGTCGCCGCGCTCGCCGAGCTGGACGGCGACGGGCTGGAGATCCTGCGGCTCGGGTCGGTGGGGCCGACGTTCGAGGGCGGGCTGCTGGCCGGAGATCTGGTGCTGGCGAGCCCGGCGACCGCCGTACTCGCCTACAACGATCTGGTCGCGCTCGGTCTCCTGCACCGCCTCGCGGCGCGCGGGGCGGCGGTGCCCGAGCGGTTGAGTGTGGTCGGGTTCGACGACGTGAGCCTGGCCGCGATGAGCCACCCGCCGCTGACCAGCGTGGCCGTCCCGAAGGACCGGGCCGGGGCGGTCGGCCTCGACCTACTGCTCGGCCGTTCCGGGGTGGCCGGCTCAGAGATGGTGCTGCCGACCGGCCTGGTCGTGCGGGCCTCCTCAGGCGTGGTCCCCACATGATCTCCGTCACCGGCTAGCATCCCCCGATGCGAATTCGACGGGAACTGGTGGCCGCGGCGTTGAGCCTGCTGGTGGTGGGTGCGTGTTCCTCGCAGTCGGGGGAGGAGCCGGCCGATTTCGTGGCCGCGCCGGCCTCCTCCGCCGCGCCGGGCCCCGGGTCGCCGTCGGTCGCTCCGTCGGTCAGCCGTTCGGTGGCCCCGTCGCCGTCGAAGACGGTCAAGGAGTCGACGCTGCCCAGACCCGGCAACCCGGCGGGCCGGGCTTCGATCCCGGCTGCGGCGCGGCCGGTGAACACGAGCAGGCCGGACCGGACGGTCGGTAACGGCACCCCGGCGAGCTGCACCTCCGCCGCGGTGGTGAAGGCCGTCGCGGCCGGCGGCATCATCACCTTCGACTGCGGCCCGGCGCCGGTCACCATCACGATGACGGCGACGGCCAAGGTGAAGAACGCGCACACCACGCTCGTCCTCGACGGCGGCAACAAGGTCACCCTCAGCGGCGGCGGCAAGCGCCGGATCCTCTACATGAACACCTGTGACGAGGCGCAGGGCTGGACCACCTCGCACTGCCAGGACCAGGAGACGCCCCGGATGACGATCCAGAACATGGCGTTCACCGGGGGGAACAGCACCGGCGACAAGACCGAGGGCGGCGGCGGGGGTGCGATCTTCGTCCGCGGCGGGCACCTCAAGGTGATCAACTCGCGGTTCACGAACAACAAGTGCGACCGGACCGGCCCGGATCTCGGCGGGGCGGCGATCCGCGTGCTCGACCAGGGCGGTGACACCCCGGTCTACATCGCCGGCAGCACGTTCACCGGTGGGACCTGCTCGAACGGCTCGGCACTGAGCAGCATCGGCGTCTCCTGGACCGTGCTGAACAGCGTGTTCTCCGGCAACTCGGCGGTCGGCAAGGGCGCCAACCCGGCCCGCTCCGGCACGCCCGGCGGCGGCAGCGGCGGCGCCATCTACCTGGACGGCGACAGGTTCACTCTGACCCTGGACGGCACCGTCATCGAGAACAACAAGGCCGTCGAGGGTGGCGGCGCGATCTTCTTCGTCAGCAACGACCGCACCGGCACCCTGATCATCCGCAATTCGAAGCTCCGCAAGAACCCGAGCGCCGGCTTCGAGACGACCGGCCTGCCGGGCATCTTCTACCTCGGCTCCGGCAACCCGAAGATCAGCGGCTCGAAGCTGGCCTGACCCGGCCCACCGCCGGCGGGCGGGAGCCGGACTCCGCGCGGGAGTCCGGTCGTTCGTCGGCGCCGGCGGTGGAACCGCGCCCGCAACTCCGGCAGGTCGGGCGGCGGCGCAGGTAGTAGGCGCCGACAGCGACCCCGAGCGCCGCACCCCAGACCGCCCAGAGGACGCTCGGCGCGGTGGGCGCCCACATGCCGTCCTCGATCGGCATGCGCAGATTCATCAGCCCGGCCGGGATCAACAGGACGGCCACCAGCGTGCCGGGAACGACGGCGAGGGCGATCGGGACCGGACGGCCGGCCTTCCACCAGATCCAGCGGGGGTACCGTTCGCCCCAGGACGCCACCAGCCCGTGGGTGAGGACACCCCCGAGCATGGAGGCGACAGCGAACCCGAGACCCATCGCGAGCATGCCGTCGGTGTCCTGCATCATCCGGAGGAAGTCCGAGCTGATGCCCATCGGATACCCGAGATACCAGGCGATGCGAGTGATCTCGTACGGCATCGGGGCCACCACCGCGACGAGGACCGCCCACCGGCCCCACCTCAGCAGCCGCTCGGGCGACGCGTCACGCACTCCCGCCCCGCGCCCGCAGCGAACGCACGCGCCCCTCGCCCGGCGCTGGTAGATCAGGGTGGCGACGGCCCAGAGCACGCCACCGACGAAGAGGATGACCAGGTTGACGCGGTGCCAGTAGAGGATTTCGCCCAAGCCGTCCTGCGGGCCGGGCACGCCGGTGAACGCGAAGACCACCAGCGCCGGCGCGAGCACCAGCAGCCCGATCAGGAAGTAGTCGGGCAGCACCAGGGTCAGCACGGCCGCGGTCACCCAACCGAAGGCCAGCAGCGCGACGTGCCGCCGCCGGGATCGGATCAGCGCCACCGCCACCAGGACGCCGAGCAGGCCCCAGATCGTCATGATCGGTGCCACCACATCCACCGGGGCACCCTCCAGGATGGATCCCGAGCGGCGATCGTCGGCGACGGGCGCGAACGGGAATCCGTCACCGCCGGCCCACCAGTTGAGGCCGAGCATCGCGTAGGTCAGGGACCAGACGGCCGCGGCACAACCCGGCCAGTTCTGCGGGGAGGTCATGCCGCGATCGTCGGCGGTCGATGCTGTGCGACGGCTGAGCCTCTCAGGTTCGCGGCGCGATCCGGGTGCTCAGGTCACCGCTCCCAGCTGCCACGGGACGAACTCGTCGCGTCCGAGGTCGAGATCCTCGCTGGCGGTGAGCTGCCCGGAGGCCACGGCCAGGACGGTCTCGAAGATCTGCTCGCCGGCGGCCTCGATCGTGGTGGTGCCGGTGACGATGCCGCCGGTGTCGAGGTCCATGTCCTCGCGCATCCGCTGGAAGATCTCGGAGTTCGTGGCGATCTTGATGACCGGGGCGGGTTTGCCGCCCAGGACCGAGCCGCGGCCGGTGGTGAAGCAGACGACCGTGGCGCCCCCGGCGACCAGCCCGGTCACCGAGACGGGGTCGTAGCCCGGGGTGTCCATGAACGTGAAGCCCGGTTCGGTGACCCGCTCGGCGTACTCGTAGACGGCGGTCAGCGGCGCCGCGCCGCCCTTGGCGACCGCGCCCAGCGACTTCTCCAGGATCGTGGTCAGGCCGCCGGCCTTGTTGCCCGGGGACGGATTGTTGTCCAGGGTGCCGCCGCCGGCCTCGACGTACTTGTGCCACCAGGCGATCCGGTCGAGCAGGCGCTGCCCGACCTCCCGGCTCACCGCCCGCCGGGTGAGCAGGTGCTCCGCCCCGAACACCTCCGGCGTCTCGGCCAGCACGGTCGTCGCGCCCTGCGCGACGAGCAGGTCGGAGGCGTGGCCGAGCGCCGGGTTCGCGGTGATCCCGGAGTAGCCGTCGGAGCCGCCGCAGTTGAGCCCGAGCACCAGTTTCGACGCGGGGACGGCTTCGCGGCGGCGTTCGTCGAGCCGGTCCAGCATGGTGCGGACGACGGCGGTCCCGGCCCGGACCGTGGCCCGGATGCCCCCGCTCTCCTGGATGGTCATCCGCTCGATCAGGGTGTCGGCGGGCGCGTCCAGCTCCGCGAGCAGCGTCTGCACGCCGAGCATCTCGCAGCCGAGGCCGAGCACGAGCAGGCCGCCGATGTTCGGGTGGGTGGCGTACCCGCGCAGGGTGCGCCGCAGGATCCGGCCGCCCTCGCTGGCCGGGACCATGCCGCAGCCGGAGTCGTGGGAGAGCGCCACCACGCCGTCGACCTGCGGATAGGCGTCCAGGATCGGGCCGCGGAACTGGTCGGCGATCATCCGGGCGGTCGAGGCGGAGCAGTTGACCGAGGTGACGATGCCGACGTAGTTGCGGGTGCCGACCGAGCCGTCGGCCCGCACGTAACCCTGGAACGTGCGGATCTGCGTGGCCGGCGTGATCGTGACGAGCCCGGTGCCGAACTCGTAGTCGTGGTCGACGGCGTCCATGCCGAGGTTGTGCGCATGCACGTGGTCGCCGGCCCGGATCACGGCGGTGGCCTGGCCGATGACCTGGCCGTACTTGTGGATCCGGGTGCCCGCCGCCAGGTCCCGCAGGGCGATCTTGTGGCCGCGCGGCACCCGGCCGGCGACCGTGAGGACGCCGCGGGCGTGCCGCAGCGTGCGGCCCTCGGCCAGGTCCTCGGTGGCGACGGCGACGTCGTCGCCGTCCCGCAGCAGCAGCGCCACATCGCGCAGGTCGGCGTGCTCCGACATGAGATGCCTTCCCCGGTCCGTGAAAATTGTGGGAACGTTTGCATCGACATCCTGGCATGCGTTCCGGGCGTCAGTCGAGACGTGTCCGCCGGCCCGGAACGAGGGGAGAACGCGATGAGGCCCGGTCCTGTACAGGACCGGGCCTCATCGTCATGTTGTTCAGCTGGACTGCAGCATCGGTATCGGGGCTCGCTCGGCCCACTCGAGGGTGACCTTGTGCGCGAACCGGAGTACCTCGACGTCGGAGACCGAACGGGCGTATGCGTGCTCGTTCACGTGGTGCTCCGCCGCGACGACCAGTCGGATCAGGTCGGCCACCGAGCCGGGATGCTCCCGGCACAGCCGGGCCGCGACCGCGAGCTGCCGGTCGCTGACGTCGGCCAGGTACTCCCGGAGCCCGGCCCGCCACGCCCCGGCGTACACCAGATAGCCGGCGGGCAGGTTGCCCGGACCACCCAGCACCTCGAGGATCCGCAGCGGGTCCACTGTGGGCGGCGGGGTGTTCAGCCCCGTGTACATCAGGCCGACGGCGCCCAGTACGACCACCACGGCCAAGGCCAGTGGCGGATTCCCGGTGCCGACCGCGATGATCACCGCAAGAACCATCAGGATCAGGCCGCCACCGTAGAACGCGGCCAGGTCGCCGCTCTCCCATTTCCGGCGATGTGCCTGTTCGATGCATTTTTCGATCAGATCGTTGAGGATCTGATCCTGGGGTCGCCAGAAGTCGGAGCGCGCTGGCACCCGACGAGGTGCTTCCTGCACCATGTTTCCTCCCTCCGTGGACTGCCGCGAACATCGGTCCGCGGCATCCCGAGCTGAGGAAAGCCGGCGATCAGGCCAGCAGATATTCCCGCATCTGCTTGCCCGGGTTCCACTGGCCGACGATCCGGCTGACCGCCGGATCGAGCACGTTGACGCTCTTGTTGCTGCGCATCTGCGTGCGGGCCGGCTGGGGCAGCGGGGGCGGGTCGGACATCTCGCCGCGGATCGCGGTGGCCGCCGTGATCAGATTCACCGCCAGGGTCGCGCCGTCGACGTCGACCAGGACCCGCCCGAACTCCCAGCCGGCGAGGGTCAGGTCGAGCACCTCGAACATGTGCGAGAGCAGCGGGACGGGCTGGACAACGCGCACCGTCTGGGCCGCCTGCTCGCCCACGATCGTGACCGCCGCGGCGACATGAACGTACGGATGCAGGCCGGCCGGCGCCGCGAACAGCGGCGACCTCAACCGCTTCCCCGCGGCCTCCCACGACGCCCGGTAGTTGCGCCGGTCGGTCGGCAGACCGAGTGCCGCGCTCTGCCCGGCGAAGTCCCGGTACGCCCCGTCGGCGAACTCCCGCAGCACGGTCGCCGCCACCGCGACGCCGTCTTGGCCGTCGAGCAGGGCGGCCGCCCGCGCCACCTGGTCGCCGAGCTTGCCCGGTGCCTGCGGCCCGAACCGGACCCGGAGCTCCCGCAGGAGTTCCTGCTGCCGCGCGGGATCCAGCGGGATCCCGCGTTTACCGAGCCCTCGGAGCCAGCGCATTTCGCCTCGTTTCCACACCGGGTGCCGAACCGCCGCAAATGCTAGAGGGCGGCGGCGCGGGCGATTCTCGCACCCTTCTCATTCCGTACGCCATGAGCGGGGCGTCCCGTGCCCACCACGCGGCGTGCGGTTTCGGCTCGTCCCGGGCGGGAATCCTCTGCCAGTCGGAGCACTGAGGGGGTTGGAAGATGAGTTTCCTGGACAAGGCCAAGGAGTTCGTCGGGAAGCATGACGAGCAGGTCGACAAGCTGCTCGAGAAGGCCGGCGAGCAGGTCGACGACCGGACCGGTGGCAAGTACACCTCCCACATCGACAAGGCCGTCGACGAGGCCCAGCGCCGCACCGGAGAGGGCGACACCCGGCCGTAGCGGCCGGTCGTGATCGCCGGGACCCGATCGGGGGACTTCATCCCGGCCAAGCCGTCGGCGGGGTGCCGTCGTGGTTCTCGCACTGCCGGAGGAGCACGCGTGTCCGGGTCCGGTGGATCGGACCGCGGCGCGGGTGCTCGCTGCGACAGACGTGACCCCGGGTGACCGTGGGGAGCGGGCCGGCCAGTGCGTCGCGGCCCAGGGCGGCCAGGGCGGAGGCGCGGCCGGGGTCGTGATCGCCGGGGGCGACGACGACCGCGTACCGGAAGGCGACGGTGCGGTCGGCCTCCAGGGTGACCGCACCCGTGCTGAAGGGTGCCGGGCTGAGGCCGCTCGGCCAGCGGGGCGGGTGCCGCAGGTTGGCGGTGTCGTCGACGACGACGAGGGTGAACTCGGGGTCGTATGCCGCTCGCCAGTCCGTGCGGGCGGCGCTGGACGCGGTGGTGGTCCCGGTCAGCGACAGGGACGGCCCGGTCAGCGGGAGTGGCCGGCCGGAGACGTTCGTGACGGTGTTCTCGAAGAGCAGGAGCCAGGTGTCGGTGCCGGCCAGGGCGGCGGTGAGGGAGCGCCATTCGTCGACGGCGGACCAGCGCAGGTGGTGCGCGACCGTCGCGGTGGAGGCGGTGGCGGAGAGGTCGGTGAGCGTCAGGTGATCGGCGCGGCCCGGGTCGGCGTGCGGCGGGGTCCAGGTGAGGGTCGAGGCGAGCGGAGCGCCGGTGAGCGTGCGGAGCCGCGCCAGCCGGGGCAGCGCGGCGCCGTAGGCGTACGTGCAGATGGGCAGGTCGCCGACGGTGATGGTGATCGAGTGCCCAGCGGTGAGGCCTGCACGCATCCGGCTCCTCCTAGCAGGTTCCGACTCGATGTGGAGCGCACAAATTCCGACGCGTTCGCTCATGAGCAAGCAGAGTCAACCCCGGGTTGAAGGATGCGTCAAGGCCGCACGCGTTAACGGGTGCGTAACGAGCGCGGGATGGACTGCGATCAAATGGTCACTTCAGGTGACTGTGCGTATCCGAACATGAACGCACACGTGACGGGTCAGCGGCCGCGGACGACGGTCAGATCGGTGAGGCCCGAAACGGTCAGCAGCGGGGTCAGCAGCGAGCCGGCCACGACCTCGATCCGGTCGGCATGCTGGAAGAGCGCGGCCAGCCCGGCGCTGTCCAGATATTCAACCGCGGTCAGGTCGACCACCAGCGGCCGGCTCTCCGGCCGGACGGCGGCGGCCAGCGCGGCGGCGAACGTCTCGGCGTTGCTCATGTCGATCTCCCCGGCCGCGGTGAGCACCGGAGCACCGTCGGAGTCACGGGACGTGGTCAGCATGAGCGCGGTGGTCATGTCGCGATCCTCGTCTGCATGTCGATGGTGGTCCCGGCGGCCCCGGTGGTGATGCGGACCTCGCTCATGAAGGCCCGCATCAGCATGATGCCGCGACCCCGGTGCGGGCTGTCACCCGGAGAGGGGATCCGCCAGCGGCCACTGTCGGTGACGATCAGGCGCAGCGCGTCCGCGGTCGCGGCCGCGCGCAGCCGGATCAACCCGCCGACGTGATCGCGGTTGCCGTGCTCGATGGCGTTGGCACAGGCCTCGCCGGCGGCGATGAGAACGTTCTGCGAGATGGCCGGGTCCACCCCGCAGCGCTCCAGCCAGCCGCGCAGGGCGGCGCGGATCGCCGAGAGCCGGGACGACTCGGCGGGGAACTCCAGCTCCAGCGGGCCGGGCTGGCGGTAGAGAAGCAGGGCCACGTCATCGTCGAAGCCGTCCTCCGGCGCTAGGCGGGTCATCACCTCGGTGGCCAGGTCCTCGACCGGGGTGCGGCGGCCCAGCCGGACGGCGGTGGTGGCCTCGTCGATGCCGTCGGTCAGCGGCCGGCGACGGCGCTCGACGAGGCCGTCGGTGTAGAGCAGCAGGGTGGTGCGCGGCGGCATGTCGAAGGTCGCCTCGGGTCGCGCCTCGTGCGGCCGGATCGCGATCGGCCGGGACCGGCCCTGATCGAGCAGCTCGGTGCTGCCGTCGGCGTGGGCGATGATCGGCGGCGGATGGCCCGCCGCCGAGTAGCGCAGGTGGCCGCTGGCCGGGTCGAGCACCCCGCAGAAGACCGTGGCGCAGCTCGCGCCGGGCAGCAACGCCGCGAACCGGTCGAGGGCGGAGAGCGCCCGGGCCGGGCTCGGATCCTGCAGCAGCAGGGCGCGGAAAGCGGAGCGGAGCTGGCCCATCACGGTGGCGGCCGGCAGGCCGTGACCGACGCAGTCGCCGACCACCAGGCCGATCTGACCGTCGGGCAGCGGGACGGTGTCGAACCAGTCGCCGCCGACCTTCAGCGGCCGGGTCGCCGGCTCGTAGCGGACGGCGAAACCGGCCGGCAGCTGGTCCGGGCCGAGGATGGCGCGCTGCAGGGCGAGGGCGGTCTCGCGCTGCTGGTCGATCTGGTGCACCCGGCGCAGGCTCTGGCCGAGATGCCCGGCGAGCAGGGCGAGCAGGGTCTGGTCCTGCTCGGTGAACGGGCGCTGATTGCCGAAGCCGACCCAGAGGACCATGGTGCCCCGCGGGTGCTCCAGGGCGATCCCGGCGCCGGTGGTGTGCTCGGTGACCGGGGTCAGCATGGGGCGGTCCCGGATCGAGAGCAGTTGCTGCCGGGGGGCGTTCTCCCAGGTCATCTCCGGATCGGTGACGGTCAGCGCGGGCGGATCGGCGCCGTCGAAGACCGCCGCCAGAACATACGACGCCTGCCACAATCCGCGCAGCTCGTCGCACGCCCCGGCCAGGGCGTCGGCCAGGTCGTCGGCCTCGGACAGCCGCATGCTCAGCGAGGCCAGGGCGGTCTCCCGCTGGATCGCGTAGTGCTCGTCGGTGACGTCCCGGAACGTCCCGACGATCACCAGGCGGCCGCTCTCCGGGTCCCGCACCTGGTTGAACGCGGCCGCCACCCACAACCGGTGCCCGTCGCGGTGGACGAGCGGGACGGTGTACCGGCCCTGCCGGTGCTGCATCAGCACGTCGAAGGCCACGATGACCTCGGCGTACGCCTCCGGATCGATCTCCGGGTCCGGCCACCACGGGTGGTCCGCCGCGTACGGGAGCCCTTCCGGGCCGTAGCCGGTGATCTCGGTGAACGCGGCGTTGATCTCGATCACCGCGCCGTCGTCGGCGCAGATGAAGAACGCCTCCTGCAGCGAGTCCACCAGCGCGGTACGCCAGCGGGCGTGATGGTTGCGCAGCCGGGCGAGCTCCACGTTCGCGCGTACCCGGGCCAGCAGCTCGGCCGCGGAGAACGGCTTGAACAGGTAGTCGTCGGCGCCCGCGTCGAGCCCCTCGATCGAGGCCTCCGCGCCGGCCCGGGCGGAGAGCAGCAGCACCGGGACGCCGGCCGTGCGACTGTCCCCGCGCAGCGCGGCGACCAGCTCGAGGCCGGTCATCCGGGGCATCATCACGTCGCTGACCACCAGGTCCGGGGCCTCGGTGCGGACCGCGTCGAGCGCCTGACGCCCGTCGCCGACCGCGACGACCCGGTGGCCGGCCGAGCACAGCAGCCGGGTGAGGTACTCCCGCATGTCCGCGTTGTCGTCGGCCACCACGATGTCCGCCACGTCCCCACCCGGCCGGCCGGCCGGTCGCGGACCGGGAGGCGGGCTGCCGGGCGACCACCGGTCGGCCTCCTGCAGGAACGGTCTCGCGGCGGCCAGGACGGGGGCCACCTCGCCCGGGGTGACGATCGCGTCGGGCGGCAGGTGCGCGGTGCCGAACGGCAGCCTGACGGTGAAGGTGGTGCCCTCGCCCGGGGTGCTCTCCGCGCTGACCGTGCCGTGGTGCAGGCCGACCAGCTCCTTGACCATGGCCAGCCCGATGCCGCTGCCCTCGTTGGAGCGGGCGCGGACGTTCTCGATGCGATGGAAGCGCTCGAACAGCCGTGGCATCGCCTCCGGCGCGATGCCGATGCCGCTGTCGGCGACGGTGATCACCGCCTCGCCCCGCCCCGCCCGCACGGTGACCCGGATCGAGCCGTCGAAGGTGAACTTGAGCGCGTTGCTGAGCAGGTTGAGGACGACCTTCTCCCACATGCCGCGGTCGACCAGCACCGGTTCGGGCAGCGGTGGGCAGTCGACCTCGAACGCCAGGCCGGCCCGCTCGACCGCGGAGCGGAAGACGCCGGCCAGCTCGGCGGTGGTGGCGGCCAGATCGACCTGCTCGTACCGGGCCTGCATCCGGCCCGCCTCCAGGCGCGCGAAGTCCAGCAGGGCGTTGACCAGCTTGCCGAGCCGCAGCCCGTTGCGGTGGATCACCTCCAGCTCGTCGAGGATCGCCGGATCGGCACTGTCCAGCCGGGTGCGCAGCTCGTCCAGCGGGCCCATGATCAGGGTCAGCGGGGTGCGGAATTCATGACTGATGTTGGAGAAGAACGTGGTCTTGGCCCGGTCCAGCTCGGCGAGTTCCTCGGCGCGCCGCTGCTGGGCCCGGTAGCTGCGGACGCCGGCGATCCCGGCGGCCAGGTGACCGGCGATCAGCTCGATGAAGCCGCGGTACGTCTCGTCCGCCGGGCGGTAGCGGTTCAAGGCGGCGACCAGGAAGCCGTACGGCGCGTCGCCCTGCCGCAACAGCGGCACCACCAGCGCCTCCCTGGGCGGTTTCGGCCAGTCGCCGGTGGGCAGGCCGGGACCTTCCAGCGGCACCAGCCGCGATTCGGCCACGGTGAGCCAGGGGTGGTCGTCGCCGAGGATCGCGGGCGCCACCGGATGACCCGGGGGCAGGCCGGTCGACGAACGCCGCCGGGCCCGCCCGTTCTCGTCGAAGATGTACGTCACGGTGAAGGGCAGGTCCCGCCGATTGCCCTCGAGCTGCAGCGCCGCGAAGGCGAGGGCCTCGTCCTCGGTGCGCACCACGCTGGGATCGGAGCCGAGGTCACGCAGGGTGGCCATCCGGCGCTCGGCGATCACCCGGTCGGTCTCCTCGCTGACCACGCAGAGCATGCCGACCAGGGCGCCGTCGTCGTCGCGCAGCGGGCTGTAGGAGAAGGTGTGGTAGCTCTCCTCGGGATAGCCGGAGCGCTCCAGGAACAGCAGCAGGTCCTCGTCCCAGGTGGCGTGGCCGGTGTCGAGCACGTTCTGGACGCGCGGACCGATGTCCGCCCAGATCTCCGCCCACACCTCACTGGCGGAGCGGCCCAGCGCCCACGGGTACTTACGGCCCAGGGTGTCCCGGCGGTAGGCGGCGTTGCAGAAGAACGTCAGCCCCGGGCCCCACGCCATCCACATCGGGAACCGTGACGACAGCAGGATGCTGACCGCGGTCCGCAGGCTCTGCGGCCAGCCCTCGGGCGGTCCGACCGGGGTCCGCTTCCAATCGACCGCGGCAAGGTCGCGGCCGACCTCGGCGTCCGCTGCGAAGACGTCGCTCACCGTTCAGACTTCCCCTCACCGGAACAGGGTCACCCTCAAGATATCCACCACCGGCTCCGCCCGCCGGGCGGAAGTGCTCGGATCCCCGCGTTGACGGCCGGATGACGGGCTCCTCCCTACCGTGTGCCGGATGAGGGTGCTGGTGGTCGACGATCATGCGCGGCTCGCCCAGTCGGTAGCCCGGGTGCTGCGGCGCGAGGGCATGGCGGTCGACATCGCGTACGACGGAACGGTCGCGCTGGAGCGTACCGCGGAGGTGGACTACGACGTCGTGGTCCTGGACCGGGACCTGCCGGGGGTGCACGGGGACCGGGTGTGCCACGAGTTGACGCGGGAACCGCTGCGGACCCGGGTGCTGATGCTGACGGCGGCCGGTGCCCTCGCCGACCGGGTGCGCGGCCTGACCATCGGCGCCGACGACTACCTGCCGAAGCCGTTCGCCTATCCCGAGCTGGTGGCCCGGATCCGGGCGCTCGGCCGGCGCACCCAGACCGCCCTGCCGCCGGTGCTCACCCACGGTGATCTCACGTTCGATCCGGCCCAGCGGGTCGCCAGCCGCGGCGGGACGCGGATCGGGCTCAACCCGAAGGAGCTGGCGGTCCTGGAGTACCTGCTCGGCGCGCGGGGCCGGGTGGTCTCCGCGGAGGAACTGCTGGAGCGGGTGTGGGACGCGGCCACCGACCCGTTCACCACGACGGTGAAGGCGACCATGAACCGGTTGCGGTCGAAGCTCGGCGAGCCGGCCCTGATCGAGACCGTGCCGCGGGCCGGGTACCGGCTATGACCGTCCGGCTGCGGCTGACCGTCCTGTACGGCCTGCTCTTCCTGGTCTCCGGCGCCGGCCTGCTGGCCATCACCTACCTGCTGGTCGCGCACGGCGGGACGAGCGTCGTGATGTCGACGCAGAGCAGGTCCCGGCTGGGGGAGACGGTGACCACCTATGTGGGGGTGGGCGAGCCGGCCGGCCTCACCGAGGCGCTCCGGGGGCTGGCCGCCGAGCAGCAGGCGGCGATCATGCATCGGCTGCTCGTGCAGTCCGGGGTGGCGCTGGCCGTGATGGTGGCCGTCTCGGTGGTGCTCGGCTGGGTGGTGGCCGGGCGGGTGCTGCGGCCGCTGCACGCCATGAACGGCCGGTTGGAGGCGGCGCTCGACTCGCATCGGCGGTTCGTCGCCAACGCGGCGCACGAGTTGCGTACCCCGTTGACGCTGGAACACGCGCTGCTGGAGGAGGCCGTCCTCGACCCGGAGGCGACGGTGGAGACGTACCGGGCGCAGTTCGCGGAGCTGATGGTCGCCAGTGAGCAGCAGGCCCGCCTCCTCGAGTCGCTGCTGGTCCTGGCGACCAGCGAGCGCGGCCTGGATCGCCGGGAGAGCGTCGATCTGGCGGGGCTGGCCGAGAAGGTGCTGGTGCGGGTCCGGGGCGAGCGGCCGGGTGTCGTGGTCGAGGCCGAGCTCGGGTCCGCGTGGACGACCGGGGACCCGGCTCTCGTCGAGCGGCTGGTGGCCAATCTGGTCGACAACGCGACGGCCTACAACGTTCCGGACGGATGGGTGCGGGTGGTGACCGGAACCGAGGGGGCGTTCTCCTGGTTGTCGGTGAGCAACTCCGGGCCGAGCGTCCCGCCGGAGATGGTGGAACAGCTGCTCAACCCGTTCCAGCGGCTCGACCGGACGGCCGGGGACGGGCATCACGGCCTCGGCCTGTCCATCGTGCGGGCGATCGCCGCGGCGCATGCGGCGGAGCTGGTCGTGCGGGCCAGGCCGGAGGGCGGGCTGGTGGTCGGAGTTCGTTTTTCTGTGCCCGTGGTGTGACCGGCCGGGGCGTAGAACATGACGCATGTCGACCAATACCAGGATTATTGCTGTGATCACGCTGTTTTTCGTTATCGGAACAGCGGGCTGCTCCAAGGATGAGGAACCGGCGGTGGCGAGCGCCGGCCCCGGGGCGGTGCAGGCGAGCGCCGGCGACGGCGAGCGTTCGGCCCTGCGGTACTCGCAGTGCATGCGGGACCAGGGCCTCACCTGGTTCCCCGACCCGGATGCCGAGGGCAATCTGACCGTGCACAACCCCGACGGCGTCGACCAGGGCAAGCTCGACAAGGCGGAGCAGGCGTGCCGGAAGTACGCCCCGTGGGAGGGGCCGAAGCACCCGATCCCCGCCGCGGACCTCGACAAGGTCCGGCAGGTGTCGCAGTGCATGCGTGAGCACGGATTCGAGAAGTACCCCGACCCCGACGCCTACGGCAGCGTCCGGCTCGAGGCGGGGAAGCTCGGCGCGGACCCCGACTCGGTGGCCTTCCGGACAGCGCGACAGGAGTGCGACAAGTACATGCCCCGTCCGAAGAGTTCGCCGGGCTCCTGAGGGCGGTGGGCACGGGACGTGGCCCGCGAGGGCTGGTGGCGGGACCCGGTCGGTCGTACCGCGAATGGGTCTTCGGCTTTCCGCCTTTCGGGCTGCATCTCGCCCTGATCGTGCCTCTTTGCGGCCGGGCCGGTATCTTCCGGCCCGGATCTCGCTCCTACCGGTGTCTGAACCTGTACGAGCGAGGAGCCTTTCGCATGACCGAGCTGTTCGACGCCCGGCTGGTGTCCGGGACCGACCCCAACGCCGGCGGCGCCGACGACGCCCTCAAGGGCACCCAGCAGGACATCTACTTCTTCACGTCGATCGAGGACTTCCCACCCGGCGTCGGTGACCTCGGCCTGACGCACGACGACGCGCAGGGCTTCTACGACTACGTGAAGCAGTTCAACACGCCCAACGGCTGGTACAAGGACGGCAGCGTGGGGCAGTGGATCTACGAGGAGACGTACGACAACTACCTGGACGACTACGGCTTCGACGCCGCCAAGGTGGTCTACCACTCCGGGCACGGCGGGATGGCCAGCAACGGCGTCTTCTCCATCCCGGTCGGCAACGACTGGGGCGGCGACCACTGGACCAGCTCGAACGACATGCGCCTGGGCAACGAGTACGCCCGGTACGTGTTCTGGTCCACCTGCGAGTCGGTGCGGGTCAAGAACGGGCACACCCCGAACCGCACCTGGGGGACCGCCAACCTCGGCCTGCGCATGATCTTCGGGTACGAGACGGTCAGCGTCGACAACGGCAACTACGGCCGGTGGTTCTTCGAGGAGTGGAACAAGAACAAGTCGTTCAGCACCGCGTTCCTGGACGCCTCCTGGCGGATCAGCCACAACCAGGAACCGGCCGTGACCGCGTGCGGCGCGACCCAGGCCGAGGCCAGCGACCGGGTGTTCAACGAGCGCTTCTTCGACGGGGGCCGGGCCAGCACCGCCTGGTGGTGGTGGCGCTGGTACAACATGGCCACGTTCCGGGCCCGCAGCCTGGAGATCCCGACCGCGGTGCGCTCCGCGAAGTTCGGCCCGGCCAGCCCCCGCGACCTGGCGGGCGCCTGGACCGACCGGTTCGGCGGCGAATCCCAGCTTGTGATCGGCGCGAACGGCGGCCGTGAGGTCACCCTGGCCGCACCCGCCGACACGAACTCGCAGCTCACCGACGACGAAGCGGTCGCGGTCGCCCGCCGGGCGATCGAGCAGTATCGTCTCTCCGAGCACGCCGACCTGGCCCTCGACCACATCCGCTACGACCGGCACGCCGGCGCCAGCGCCGACGAGCGGGTCGAGGAGCGGATCCGGGAACGGACGGTCAGCTTCGTCCAGCTGATCGACGGCGTTCCGGTGGTGACCCCCGACGGCGGCCGCCTGATGGTCCGGGTCGACAACGAGAGCAACGTGACCGGGATCGCCGACTCCACCCGGCCGGTAGCGGACCTGCGCGACGCCGCCGCCGTGCCGCCGCGCCCGGTGCCGCGCGCCCGGGTCTCCGCGGAGTCCGGAATCGACGGCCTGTTCGGCGAGGCGCTGCAGCGGCGCCTGCGCCGGGCCGCCTCCGGGGGCCGGGTACCGAGCGCGGTCCGCGAGGTGCCGGAGTCGACCGAGGTCGGATACGCGGTGCGCGGGGACGACGCGGTGCTGGTGGCGCGGCGGGAGGTCGAGGTCGACTTCGGTTCCGGGCTGGCGAAGCGCTACGTCCTCGAGGAGCCCATCTCCTGACCTCGCCGGCGTCCGCTCAACGCGGGCGAACCGCTGCCACAACTTGCCAGGATCTCGTTGACGGTGGCGGGTGGTCGAGGGTTGGCGCGGGGTCGCGGCTGGTCGCCGTGGTCATATCGACGCCGCTGTTACGACGCTGTGGCCCAGCCGAGGTGGCTCGGCTGGGCCTGGCGGCTGTATCCCGGGTCGGGACACGACCATCGGTGCCAGCCGTGCCGTGAGTTTCCGCAATCCCGTCGTACACCCCCCGGCAAGCAAGCGCGCCCACTCGCGAACCGCAAGCGGCGGCCGGGCGGTGACGAGAAGCGGGCGGTGGCCGGCGAGCATCAGCGCTGGCCGAAGTCGCGCTTTCGGCGTTCGGGGAGCCAGTCGATCGATTCGGCTGCTGAAGGGTCGGTGAACACGAGGACGGACTCGTCGTGGCGGACGAAGCTCAGGCCGCCGTCCCACTGCTCGTACACTTCGCCCGCCATCAGCAGCAACGACCGCCCCTGGATGCGGATGAGCACCTCGGCCAGGACGTCGTCGTCGAGGAACGCCGAGACGGCATCGACTTCGCCGAGAGGCAACTCCGGCAGGCTCCGCAAACGGAAGATGCCACCCGGGTCCGTCGACGTGCCGGGAGCCCCCGGGTTCGGCAGCAGGCCCCATGAACGGTCGCCCTGGTCGGTGTCGACGGTGAAGAACGTCCCGTCGTCGAGCCTGGCTGTCAGGGGCGCCAACTGGAGAAACGGCACGGTGGCGTCCTCGAATCGGGGACTACCGCCGACGTCCTCGCGCAGCGCCATCTCGACGCCCGTCCACGACTCGATCCGCCGGCCGCGCAACTGGTCGAACTTTCGGATCTGGTCCGTCAGCCAGTCACCGCGATGCATGATCGGTATCTTTCCATTTTTGCCTGATGCGGTCCGTCCGGCACCTCAGTTCGGGACGCTATCCGGGTCGAGGTAGCCGACGGCAGAAGGGTGACGGATCGGCCGGCCGGTCTGCGTACCGTAATCTCCGGCGGTATGAGCGACCTCGCCCTGACCCCCGTCGGCCGGGTCGAATCCGTGCTGACCGATCGCGTGACCGCGCCCCGGCAGGGCGACGAGGACGCGCCGCCGGCCTGGCTGGTCTTCGACGACCGTTACGCCGACGCGCTGAGCGACGTCCGGCCCGGCGCAGACCTGCTGCTGTTCACCTGGCTGGACCGGGCCGACCGTACCGTCCAGCGGGTCCGTCCGCGCGGCGACGCGGCCCGCCCGGAGACCGGGGTTTTCAGCACCCGCTCCCCGGATCGTCCGAATCCGATCGGCCTGCACCGCGTGACCGTCCGGGCGGTGGACGGGCTCCGCGTCGAGGTGGCGAACCTGGAGGCTCTGGACGGCACCCCGATCCTCGATCTGAAGCCGGTGCTGGGCCCGCACGCCGAGCGGTGAGCGCGGGAATACCGGCCCGGGGCGGGGACTTGCCGACAGACATGACGACCGTATTCGATCCGCGGGCGCTGCTCGCGGAGAGCCGCCTCGGGATCCTCGCCACGCTGCGTAAGGACGGGCGCCCGCAGCTCTCGCCGATCACGCCGTTCTACGACCGGGACACCGAGACGATCCTGGTGTCGATGGTCGAGGGCCGCGCCAAGACCACCAACCTGCGCCGCGACCCGCGCGCCGCCATCGAGGTGACCAGCGCCGACGGCCGGGCCTGGGCCACCGCGGACGGCGACGCCACCCTGATCGGCCCGGGTGACGACCCGCACGGCCCGGAGGTGGAGGCCCTGGTCGACTACTACCGCCGGGCGGCGGGGGAGCACCCGGACTGGGACGAGTACCGCTCGGTCATGGTCGCCGACCGGAGGGTGCTGCTCACCCTCAAGGTCACCCACGTCTACGGCCAGCGGCTGAGTGCGGGCTGACCGCGCTTGACCCGGACCCTGGGGTACAGGTTTAGGGTCGCCGCATGCGGGTGGGTGAATTGGCGCGCCGGACCGGAACCACGGTCCGGGCGTTGCGGTACTACGAGTCGGTCGGCCTGGTCGTGCCGCGACGGCTGAGCAACGGCTACCGCGAGTACGACCCGATCGCGGAACGGCAGGTCGCGCAGATCCGCGAGCTGATGGGCCTCGGCCTGGCCGTCGAGGAGACCCGCCCGTTCGTCGAGTCGATCGCCGACGGCTCCGGTGACGTGTGCGCCGCGGCCCTCGCGACGTTCCGCGGCACCGTCACCGGCCTGCAGCAGCGGATCGGCGAGCTGACCGCCCAGCGGGACGCCCTCGACGCCCGCATCGACGAGGCCGCCCGCCAGGTGGTCACCCGCGCTCCGGCTCCCGGCGCCGAGCCGGCCTCCCTGGTCGGCTCGACCCTGCCGGCGTTGCGGTTCTTCGCCAGCGACGGGCGGCCGGTGGCGCTGGACGCCCTGGGCCCCGGCCGGACCGTCATCTTCGTCTACCCGCTGACCGGGCGCCCGGGCGTCGACCTGCCCCGCGGCCTGCTCGAGGTGCACGGCGCGCGGGGCAGCACCGACCAGGCGATCTGGCTGCGGGACCACCACGCGGAGCTGCTCGCGGCCGGGGCGTCCCGGGTGTACGGCCTGTCCGCCCAGTCGACCGGCTACCAGCGCGAACTCGCCCACCGGCTGCGGTTGCCGTACCCGCTGATCCCCGACCCGAAGCTGACCCTGGCCGCCGCGGCCGGCCTGCCCACCCGTACCTCCGCGGATCTGGCCCTTTATGACCGTCTCACCCTGATCGTCGCCGACGACGTGGTCGAGCACGTCTTCCACCCGATCCAGGACCCGGCCTCGCACGCCCTCGACGTCATGTCCTGGCTCACCAAACGATCGCGGCGCTTCCGGAGAGACGCCGGTCTCAGAGTGTGGGGAACACCAGGCTGAAGAACAACGTCAGCGCTATCGCCCAGATCAGCGAGCCCACGAGCGCGGTCACCCACGGCTGACGGCTCTTGACCAGCAGGAACGGCGCGTGGATCAGGAGCGCGAACACCTGCCCGAGCGAGCCGCTCTCCTTGATGACGTTCAGCAGCTGCTCGGAGACGGTGTCCAGGTGGCTCTCCTGAAGGCGCGCCTCCATGCGCTGCGCCACCAGACCGTAGTACCCGAACACTGTCGGGAAGACCCAGTACGGCGAGATGCGCACCAGCTCGGTCTCGGACAGGCTGTCGAACAGCACCGTGTAGATCACCAGGGCGGACCCGAGGCCCAGCGCGATCAGGATCACATAGAACGCTCGCTGTCCCTTGTGGATCGGCGCCGCCGCCGGGGACTCCGGGGCGGACGGCGTGGGTTCGTGCGGGTGTCCGCAGTGCGGGCAGGCGGTCGCCGCGGTCGAGATCTTCCATTGGCATGCCTGGCAGGCGATGAGCGCCGGCTTGGCGGGAGGCGGCGGTGCCGTGCTCTCGTCGGCGGCCGGCTCGGTCTCGCGCCGCCTTCGATCGGCGACCAGCACGACGATGCCGCCGATCAGCCCGGCCGCGGCGGCCGCCAACAGCGTGTTGCGGTTGAACTGGGCGTCTTGCAGGCGCCACAGCGTGCTTTCGGCGTAGTCGGCGAACCGCTCGCGTTCCTGCGCGTCGGTCGCGGTGCGGGCCTGCGACAGCTGCCCTGCGCGTACGCCTGCTTCGTGATGGGCGTCCATCCAGGCGGAGATGCCGAGCAGGAACAGCGGAACGCACAGTACGAACAGCACGATTCCGGAAGCACGGCGCGACATTCATCTCCCCTATGGATTCTCGGCGGAACATTGCACGGTATAGGTGCGCGGCAACGGACGGTGACGCGCCCGGCTCACCAAGCGATTCGATCCGAAAGATCGACCTCAGGAGCGCATGTGAGCACCTTCCCGAGACGCCGCGGTGGCGAGACCGTTCCTGGTTACGGCATTAACGTGGTTTGCCGTGGAGGTCTCGCCGGAGTCCGAGGCGGTCCGTAGCGACGTCCGTCAAGGCCGCCCGTACCTGGTACTCGCGGTCTGCTGCGCCAGCGTGGTCGTTGTGGTGATGGACATCGCCGCCGTCAACGTCGCGTTGCCCTCGATTCGCCGGGATCTGCACGCCTCGGTGTCCGGTCTGCAGTGGACCGTCGATGCGTACGTCCTGGTGCTGGCCGGTTTTCTGGTGTTGGCGGGATCCGCCGCCGACCGATGGGGCCGGAGACGGGTGTTCCAGTTCGGCCTGGCCACGTTCGGGTTCGGGTCGCTGCTGTGCAGCCTGGCCCCGACCATCGGCTGGTTGATCGCGGCGCGGGTACTGCAGGCGGTCGGCGGTACCATGCTCAACCCGGTGGCGGCGGCGATCGTCGCGACCAGCTTCCCCGGCCCGGCCGAGCGGGCCCGGGCCATCGGGGTGTTCAGCTCGATGACCGGCCTGTCGCAGGCGTTGGGCCCGATCATCGGTGGTGCCTTGGTCGCCAGTCTCGGCTGGCACTCCATCTTCTGGATCAACGCGCCGATCGTAGCCGTCGCGATGGTGTGCGCCGCCCGGTTCGTCCCGGAATCCCGTGCCGTGCGGGCACGCCGGTTCGACCCGGTCGGCCAGATCCTGGTGGTCCTGGTCCTGGCCGGGGTCGTCTACGCGATCATCGAGTCCCGGAGGCTCGGGTGGACGTCCCCGGTCCTTCTCGGCCTGCTCGGCGCCGCAACGCTCGCCTTCCTGGGCATCGTCGCCTACGAACCGCGCCGTGCCGACCCGCTGTTGGAACTGCGCCTGTTCCGCAGTACGCCATTCAGCGCGGCCATCCTGATCTCTCTGTTCGGCATGTGTGGTTTCGGAGCCTTCCTGTTCGTCACCACGCAGTACCTGCAGACAGTGCGCGGCATGTCCCCGCTGACGGCCGGCCTGAGCCTGCTCCCGGTCGGGATATCGGTCGCGATCGTCGCTCCACTCGCGGGTCGGCTGGTCGCCGCCCGTGGCGCCCGGCTGCCACTGGTGATCTCCGGGGCCACACTGGCCACGGGCAGCGGCACGTCAATCTTGCTGGGACCGGACACCCCGCTGCCGGCCGTACTCGCGACCTATTCGCTGTTCGGGATCTTCCTCGGAACCGTCCTCGCACCGATCACCACCATCGCTCTGGCTGGGATGCCCCGCTCGATGGCCGCGCTGGCCACCTCGCTGCCCTCGGCCGCCCGCCAGAGCGGTACCGCCCTGGGCGTCGCGATCTCCGGAACGATGGTGGCCTCGGCCCTGCCCGTGGCGGAACAGCGTTCACCGACGCCGCGCACACCGTGTCGTGGCTGACTCTCGCGCTCGCCATCGCCATCCTCATCCTGGCACTGACCAGCACCGGGCGCCGGGCCGCCCGCAGCGCCGACCGGGCAGCGGCACTTTTCGACGAGCTGGACAGGCCGCATGTCCGCTTCCGGTTATCCGGGCAGGGGGCCACCGGTCACGGATTGGATGTCCGCGGACCGAACAACGGCCGATACGGTTGCATCGTGATGGTCATCGCGCATCTCAGTGATGTCCACATCGATGGTGCGGAGCGCAGCGCCGAACGAACGCAACGGGTCATGCGTTATCTGGCGGCTCTGCGGACGCCGGTCGATGTGGTTCTCGTGACCGGTGACATCGCCGATCACGGCGCGGAAGCAGAGTATGAGCAAGCTCGTGACCTGCTCGATCTACCCGGGCCGGTCCTGTTGTGTCCCGGTAACCACGACGCCCGTGAGGCGTTCCGCAAGGTGCTCCTCGGTGAGGCGCCGACGGATGAGCCGGTCAACCGCGCGTACCGCGTGGGCGGGGCGCTGTTCGCGATGTGCGATTCCAGCATTCCCGGACGTCACGACGGCGTGCTGACGGACGAGACGCTCGACTGGCTCGAAGGCGAGCTCAGCGCGGCGGCCGACATGCCGGCCTTTGTCTGCTTCCACCATCCTCCGGCCGCCCTCGGCGTGCCGTACGTCGACAGCATCAGGCAGTTCTCGACGCAGCGGCTCGCTGCACTGGTCGAGAGTCACGACAACGTGGTCGCCGTCCTGTGCGGGCATGCCCACACACCGGCCGCCAGCACTTTCGGCGGCAAGCCCCTGCTGGTCGCACCTGGGGTGGTGTCGACCCTGGTCCTGCCCTTCGAGAGCGACGCGGTGGTCGACGAGGAACTGCCGCCGATGCTGGCCCTGCACATCCTGGACGAACGCCGCCGGCTGACGACCCACTACCGGGTGGTCCGGTAGCGGCAACCGGGCTGTCACGGCGCACGACCGTCCGAAGCGGATCCTCGTCAGGTTGCGAGATCCGCGCCCTCAGCGACGAGTTCGACCTCGAACCCGGCGGCGTCCTCGAGGTAGGCGGCGTACGTGTCCGGCCCGCCGGCGTGTGGGTGCCGGTCAGCGAACATCAGGGTCCAGCCGTGCTGAACAGCGTCGGCTACCAGCGTGTCCAGTTCATCGCGGGTGCCGGCCCACAGGGCCAGATGGTTGAGTCCGCTACGCAGCCGATGGTGGCGGCCCCGTACGTGGTCCGTCCCGGATTCCAGCACGATGTAGGCGTCGCCGTTGATCCAGCCGCGGCCGGTCTCCCACGTGCTGTCGACGGTGTAGCCGAGCCGTTGCAGGAGCCACGGCCAGGGCCCCTCGTCGCAGATTGCGTCGTCCATCCAGAGTTCCAGATGGTGTAAGCGTCCGCGTCGGTTCATTCCGCAATCTTGGGCGCGAGAACGGAGAAGATCGAGCCCGACATGCTGACGCCTGTCCGCGAACGTCGGCCTCAGCGCCGGTGGTCAGTTGCCTCGGGCCAGGGATGACCTGCAGCACTGGCGGAGACTGGCTCAGGTGTCGTAGGAACCGTCCCAGGGTGGATCGAAGCCCAGGTCGTCCGGGACGAGTTCCGCGTGATCCTCGTCGTGGTCCTCGTGCGCGATCGGAACGCGTTCGGGAATCGCCATGGCCGGGATGCTAGGGCAGGGGTACGACAGAAAAGGGCCTGCGGCAAACCCTGCCGCATGTCGGCAGCGGTTCATGACCACGTCACTTCGTGCTCGTTCCCACGCAGCCTGTGGCACGCACGCTGACCGCTGGCAGATCGGCTGCCACCGCGCCGCTGAGGGGAGAACGACCGTGGGGAGCCCTCGTCGCATGACAACCGCGCTGCTGGCGGCCGTGACCGTGGCGGGAACGCTGGCCGCGCCGGTCGCCGCGACCGCTGCCCAGCCCGGGCCCCGGTTCGATCTGCAGGCGCACCGCGGCGGCCTCGGGCTGCGGGTGGAGAACACGCTCGCGTCGTTCGGCAACGCGCTGCGGCTCGGGGTCAGCACGCTCGAACTCGACGTGCAGATCACCGAGGACGGTCAGGCGGTGGTCACCCACGACCGGCGGGTCACCGGCACCAAGTGCACCGACACCGTGCCCGTCACGCCCGGCGACCCCGAATTCCCGTACGTCGGCAAGTATGTGAACACGCTGACGCTGGCGCAGGTCCGCACGCTCGACTGCGGCTCGAAGGCCCTCGCGGACAAGCCGGGACAGCTGGCCGTGCCGGGCGCCCGGATGCCGTTGCTGCGTGAGGTGTTCGACCTGGTCAAGCGCTACCACGCCGACGACGTGAAGCTCAACGTGGAGACCAAGGTCGAGGCCGGCGCACCCACCGAGACCGCGCCGCGTGAGCAGTTCGTCCAGGTCACGGCCGCCGAGATCCGGAGGGCCGGCATGACGGCGCAGGTCACCGTGCAGAGCTTCGACTGGGGCGCCCTGATGCGGATGCGGCAGGTGCAGCCGCGCCTGCCGCTGGTCGCGCTGACCAACTACGACTCTCTGCAGGTGGGCCTGCCGGGAGCCTCGCCGTGGCTGGGTGGTATCGACATCGACGACTTCGGTGGCGACCCGATCAAGGCGATCCGCAGCTTCGGCGCCACCACCTTCTCACCGGTGCACGGCTTTCCGCAGAACGGCACGGTCAGCGACCCCGCCTATCGGCCGTACGTCACCCGGGATCTGGTCCGCCACGCCCACCGGTACGGCATCAAGGTCGTCCCGTGGACCGTCGACGACGTACCGACGATGAACAAGCTCATCGACGACGGTGTCGACGGCCTGATCACCGATTACCCGGACCGGCTTCGCACCGTCCTCGCCGGGCGGGGATTCGCGCTGCCGAAACCGCACGCGTCGCCGTTCGACATCCAGGCGCACCGTGGCGGCCGGGCGACCCGCCCCGAGAACACATTGCCCGCGTTCGCCGAGGCGCTGAAGAACCCGGACATCTCGACGCTGGAACTGGACACCGGTGTCACCGCCGACGGGCACCTGGTGGTCCTGCACGACCGGACGGTCAACGGCTCGCACTGCGTCGACACCGCCCCGGCGCGGGTGGGCGATCCCGCTTTCCCGTACGTCGGCAAGCTCGTGCACGACCTGACGCTGGAGCAGATCAGGACGATCGACTGCGGGTCGAGGACGCTGCCGGAGTTTCCCCGGCAGGTGGCGGTTCCCGGCGCCCGGATCCCCACGCTCGACGAGGTGTTCGCACTGGTCGGGAGCAGCGGCCGGACCGACGTACGGATGAACATCGAAACCAAGATCAGCCCGCTGGTGAACGACACCGCGCCGTACCGGGACTTCACCCGCAAGCTGGTACGGGCGATCGAGCGCGCCGGCTTCACCCGCCGGGCCACCATCCAGTCGTTCGACTGGCGCACCATCCGGTACGCCCGCACCCTGGACCACCGGATCGAGACCGTAGCGCTGGTGTGGCAGTACGGCCCCGCCGAATGCGCGAGCCTGGCCGACGAGTGCTCGCTGGAAGCCGTCTACGGTGACCCGAGCGTCAAGAGCCCGTGGACCGGGGGGCTCGACTGGTGGCGCTATCGCGACCTGGGCGCGCTGGCCCGCGCCGCCGGTGCGACGACCGTTTCCGCGAACTGGCAGGTCCACGACCCCGACCAGCAGACCGTGACCTCGTCCGACTGGTACCTGCGCCGGGACCCGGCCTACTATCACGGCCCGGCGGTGCCGGCGCTGCGGCAGAGGTACGGGCTCGCGGTCGTGCCGTACACCGTGAACGACGCCGCAGTCCTGCAGCATGTGATCGACCTCGGCGTCGACGGCATCATCACCGACGACCCGGACCTGCTGATCAGGGTCGCCATCCGCAACGGCCTCCGCTGAACGGCGGCGATCCGTCACTCCGGTGGCGCTGCGGTGATCCGCTTCTCGAACCAGTGGTGGGCGTACGGCTCGTCGTTGAACGCGGTGACCTCCTGGAAGCCGTACGAGCCGTACAGCCCGATCGCGGCGCTGAGCGCCTTGTTGGTGTCCAGGCGCAGTGTGTCGAAGCCGCGCCGGGCGGCCCGCGCTTCCAGCTCGGCCAGGAACCGGCGGCCGAGGCCGAGGCCCCGGGTCTGGGGCGCGACCCACATGCGCTTGACCTCGGCGGGGGCGTCGACCGGCAGCTTCAGACCGGCGCAGCCGACAGGCTCGCCGCGTAGCCGGGCGACGAGGAACAGCCCGTGCGGCGGCCGGAGCTCGCCCGCGTCGGGCAGCAGGCTCCGGGCGGGGTCGAAGCCGGTCTCGAAGCGCTCCTGCAGCTCGGTGAAGTAGGACCGCAGACAGTGCTGGGCGTCGGGGTGGTCCGGGTCGACATCGTCCAGCGTGACCGTCGCGGCGATCCGCAAACGATCGGCCTGAGCCCCATCCATTCTCCGACCTTAGCCAGAGAACCCGCGCAGCCCGTCCTGAACGTGGTGGATCCGGTCGCGCCGGGCGCGGTGACCGACGGCCGGCTACGCGAGGAGCTTCGCTTTCGCGGCGGTGAATTCCTCGTCCGTCAGGAGGCCGGCGGTCTTCATCTCGCCGAGCTTCACCAGCTGTGCCATCAGGTCGCCCGAGGCCGGAGCAGGTTCCAGCGCGGGCGCGGCGGGCGCGGCGGGCGCGGCGGTCACCGTCGGGACGACGATGTTGGTCGAGACCGCGCCGGCGCGGCGCAGTTCGATGTCGCGCTCATAACTGCGCTGAGCCCAGAACTGACGCACGGCGTTCGCCTGCCGGAGGATCAGGTCGCGTACCGCCGAGGGGTTCTCGATCGAGCGGAGGATGAGCAGGGCCTGCCCGAACCGGCCGGCGTACCGGGGATCGAGGCGGAGGGTCAGGTCTCCGACCCCGCGCACCCGCTGGGAAATGTGCTGGGTGAGATCGGCGTCCATGACCATCCAGAGCGGAATCGACTCCTCGCGTGTGGAGATGAGGCCGGAGGCGAAGCGGATCGCGTCCTCGGTCACCGTGTACGAGCCGGTTTGCAGGCGCCCGCCCGTGGCAAGCGACGTGAGATCTTGAGAAGCCCCGGTCCACAGGATGGTGGTGCTCGTGGGGTTCATTTCGGTCATGCCGGTCATGAGGTTCCTCTGTGCCAGAACGTGAGCGGGCAGGCGCGTTGCCAACGGGTAAGGCACGATATCCGGCTTGAAACGATCGGGGAACGGCAGTGTCTTGATCGGTCACGGTGTCTCCGGTCGAGGAACGGTCCGGATCAGCGCAGGGTGGCGAGCCGGTGGGTGCCGGCGCCGGCGGCCAGGAACATGGTGGCGAGCAGGAGCCAGCCGGTAGTGCCATGGGCGATGGCGGTCCCGGTGACGACCGCCGGGGCGAGCATGGTGCCGGCGGCGAAACCGGTCTGGCTGATCCCCTGGTAGGCGCCCGCGTTCCGGGCGTCGGCCAGTTCGAAGGCGAGCGACCAGGCCCCGGCTTCGGAGAGGACTTCGGCGGCGCTCGCCGCGAGCAGCGCGAGGACCAGCACACCGACG
The DNA here is from genome assembly GCF_900188005.1 of Actinoplanes regularis. Classification (GTDB taxonomy): domain Bacteria; phylum Actinomycetota; class Actinomycetes; order Mycobacteriales; family Micromonosporaceae; genus Actinoplanes; species Actinoplanes regularis. The sequence goes on from NZ_FZNR01000004.1 coordinate 487,716, forward strand.
GCGGCCAGGGCCGTCAGGGGACCCGCGGCGGCATAGAGAAGGCAGGCCGAAGCCAACAGGATCGAAGACCTTGCCACGGTACGGCCGGCCGCGCGCACGTCCGTGACCAGGCGGGCCGCGGGGACCTGGAAGACCGCGACCAGGACTGTGTTCAGTACCAGCAGCAGCGCCACCGTCGTGGCCGGAGCCCGGGTGTGCAGCGTGACCCACAGCGGCATCCCGACCGTGAGCACGCCGAACTGGATGGTCAGGACCCCGTAGAGAGCGGCGATTCCGACGTACCGCAGATCCCGCATCGGGGAACGGGACGGCCGTGCCGGATCGCTGGGCCTTGTGCCGGGTTCGGCGGGGGCGGGCAGCCCGCGCAGCGGGATGGTCGAGGCCAGGACCAATGCCGATGCCGTGAGCATCGCGGTCACGTAGGCCGCGGGGGTGCCGACGGCCAGGGCGCCCGTCGCGGCCGCTGAGCCCAGGCCGACGGCGACGTTGGTGACCACCCGGAGGCGGGCCCGGACGGCGAGGCGGTCCGGGCCGGTGAAGTGCAGCGCGAGCAGTGTCGCCTGGGCGGTGCGCTGCGCACCCTGCGCGCCGACCGCGGCGCAGGCGATCAGGGTGAAGGCTGGTGCGGAGGACGCCGAACAGTACGCCGCGAGCGCCGCACCCTGGAGGATCGTGGACACCACCAGCACGCGCCGGGCGCCGACCCTGTCGGCGAGGTGACCAGCCCCGAACGCGGCCGCCATGCCGCCCGCGCCCGCGATGGTCAGCCCGGCGCCGACGGTGCCCGGGGACAGGCCGATGACCAGGGTGAAGAAGAGTGCGCTGACGCCGAACAGGACGCCTTTGGCCAGGGAAGCGGCGGCGATGGACAGGGTCAGGGCCCGCTCGACCGGGCCGTTCCCGGTCAGCCGTGCGGCAGTGAGAGTCACCCGCCAGTTCTGTCAGGTGGCGGGAGGTCGCCACGATTGATGTAGCGTTCTGCTTCATGGTCGTGCGCTATCAGTTGGCCGGGCGGGACCTGGGCGGGGTGCGTTTCGCGATCTCGCCGCTCAACGAGCTGGTGCTCTCGCTGCACGCGTGGCGGGATCCGGGGCGCTATCCGCTGCACCTGCCGTGGATCCGGGAGCTGGGGCGACTGCGCGACCGGCTCGCCGCGGACCTGCTGTTCGAGCTGGTCAACGACGATCTGTGGACGCCCGACTTCCTCACGCCGCGGCCCTGGTCACCGCTGACTCCGCTGGAGGACGAGCTGGCGGTCGTACGCCGTACCGCGAAAGGGGTCGTCGATCGTGATCTGCGGCTGCTGCACGGACCCGGACGACTGCCGGCGCCGCTGCGTGGTGCCGCGGTCCTCGACCGCGTCCTGGACGCGCTGACCGGATATTGGGAGCTGTGCTTCGCCCCGCACTGGTCGCGGATGCGGGCACTGCTGGAGGGCGACGTCACCTATCGCGGCCGGGAGATCGCTCAGAACGGCCTGGCCAGCATGTTCGCCGGGCTGGCCGGCCGGGTCCGGCTCACCGGCGACACGGTCGAGGTCTTCGTACGCTCCCATGTGCACTACACCCGCCCGGCGGACGGCGCCCTGACCCTGGTCCCGTCGATGTGGACCAGCAGCGCCTCGGCCCCGATCCGGCCGAGCGAACCGCCGATGATCATCTATCTGGCGCGGGGCCTCGGGACACTGTGGGAACGGCAACCGCTGCGCGCGCCCGGGGCGCTGGCGGGGCTGATCGGCGCGCACCGGGCGGGGTTGCTGATCCAGCTCGCGACCCCGGGGTCCTCGACCGAACTGGCCGCTCGGCTCGGGGTCACGCCCACCGCGGTCAACCAGCATCTGCGGGCCTTGCGGGCGGCGGGTCTGCTGGTCAGCGCCCGGTCCGGCCGGTCGGTTCTCTACCGCCGCACCGACCTCGCCGACCGCCTCGTCGAGGACGCCGGATAGCGCCGACCGGTGGCCCGCTGCCGTCGATTCAGGTTGTCGCGACGAACTCGCGGATCTGGGCGGCGCAGAGTTCCGGCTGGTCCTCGGGCATCAGCGTGTAGCTGTCCGGCACCTCGACCAGGCGCCCCTGGGGAAGCGCCTCGGCAAGCCGGGCACCGTTCTCCGGCCGCATCATCGTGGACTCCGGAGCCCACAGCACCAGGGCCGGCCGATCGAAGCCGGACAGCCGGGAGGCGGCTTCGACATATTCACCGGCCCTGGTCGTACGCAGATATCGGAGCAGGTCTCGCCGGATCGGCCCGGAGGTGAGGGACGGTCGCAGCCAGGCGTCCATAACGTCGTCCGGCACCGGTCGCTTCGACATCAGGCCGAAATTGATCGGGGAGCGGCGCAGCCCGCGGATCCGCAGCGTCTGCAACGCCAGGAACGTCGCGCCGGGAATCCTGGAGGACCGGTAGAGGGTGCGGCCGGGCAGCCCCGGCGGGAAGTTCTCGAACGACTCCTGCGGCAGCAGCACCAGCCGGGCCAGCCGGGTGCCGAGGCCGTGGGCGGCCACCAGCTGCGCGCCGCCCCAGTCGCAGCCGACCAGGGTGACCTCCCGCAGGTCGAGCGCGTCGAGGAAATCGGCGACCAACCGGGCCAGGCCGGGTGAGCTGAGGTCGGCGTCCGCGTTCATCGGCAGGCGGTGCGCGCCGAGCGGCACCTCCAGGACGATGCAGCGGTGGTCGGCGCCGAGGTCGGCGACAATGTGCCGCCACAGGGTCGCCCCGACGAAGATGCCGGTGAGGAAGACCAGGACCGGGCCGTCGCCGCCGCTGTCCTCGTATTCGACGGCGCCGGCGGTGAGGACGACGCTGCGCATGGGCGAACCCCCGTTCGGCACTTGACGCAGCCATGTCTACACGGCACGGGCAACCGTCGTCACAGTCGGAGGGCGAGGCTCCCGCCTGACCTTCCGGTCCGGCGGTTCAGAAGAGGGCGGTCTGGCCCGGGGTGGGGTCGCGGCGCCCGGACATCGAACCGTGCAGGACCCGTGGCTTCAGGGTGTTCGCCCAAGCCGGGAGTGGCTCCGGTGGCGCCTCGAGCAGCGCCTCGACCGGGGCGTCGCCGCCGGTCAGGGCCCACAGGGACGGGCCGAGATTGATGCCGTGCTCGCGCAGGGCGCGGCGGATCACCAGGTAGTCCAGTGGAAGGCGGGCGGTTTCGGGGGCCGGGACCGGAAGGTCACGGCGCATGCGCATCAGCCGGCGGTTGCGCTCGACGATCTCGCGGGACACCGGTTCGCGGAAACTCGTGGCGGCGAGGTCACCGACCGCCTCCCGAACGGCGGAGTGGTCCGCCTGCCAGGCCGCGTCGACCGAGCCGAACGCGGCCAGCAGCCGGGCCGCGGTGCGCGCCCCGAAGCGGCGGACCCCGGGCAGGTTGTCCGAGGGGTCGCCGCGCAGGGCGGCGAAGTCCATGTACTGCCAGGGGTGTACGCCGTACAGCGCGGGCAGCGCCTCCTGGTCGACCAGGACCGACCGGTCGAAGCCGCCGTTGCGGATGCGCAGCACCGACGTCGCGTCGTCGATCAGGGCGAACGCGTCCCGGTCGCTGGTCATCAGCACCGAGCGCCAGCCGCTCGCCCGGGCCGCGGCGGCACTGCTGGCCAGGACGTCATCCGCCTCGTACGACCGGGGCACCACCGTGCCCACCCCGGCCGCGCGCAGCAGCTCCGGTGCGATCGTCAGCTGCCGGGTGAGCTCGGCCGGCTTCTCCGGGCGGTGCGCCTTGTACCCGGGATGGTCGGCGCGCCGGGCCGACTCGTGCGGGCAGTCGAAGCCGACCAGCACCGCGTCGGGCCGCAGCTGTGCCGCGGCACGCGCCAGGAAACCGATCAGCCCGCGCAGCGCGGGGGAGGGCTCCGGTGAGCCGTCGCTGGCGTGGTACGCCCGGTGCAGTAGACTGTTGCCGTCCAGGACCAGCAGCAACCCACCTGTCTGCGACACCCGACGAGTCTAGCGGCTCAGATCGTGCTTACGGTGAGTGAGCTTCTCTACGGCCCGTGCCGGGACCAGCCGTCGCAGCGCGAAGACGAGCGGGGCGTTGCTGCCCACGGCGTACCGCTGCTTGGGCCGGTCCGCCTCGATCGCCTTGATGATGGTCGCCGCCACCCGGTCCGCTGTGATCCCGGCCTTCTCGTTGCGGTCGAGCGCGGCCAGCATCCGGTCGAAGTCGGCCCGGTGCGGCGAGTCGTCGGCGATGTACCTGGTGCGCCGCTCGCTGATCCCGGTGTTGATCGACCCGGGCTCGACGGTGGTCAGCCAGACGCCGAACGGCGAGTACTCGTGCCGCGCACCGTTCGCGAAGCCCTTGATCGCGGCCTTCGAGGCGACGTACGACGACCGGTACGCGAGCGGGAACGACGCCAGCATCGAACCGACCATGACGACCCGGCCGTAGCCGCGCTCGCGCATCCCGGGCAGCGCCAGCTGCGCGAGCCGCACCGGCCCCAGCACGTTGACCTCGAACAGCCGTCGCAGCGCGTCGACCGGTAGCTCCTCGAACGGCCCGGATTGGCTCTCCCCGGCGTTGTTGACCAGGATGTCGACGTCTTTGAGCATCGCGCCGATCGAGGCGATCGAATCGTCCGAGGTGAGATCGAGCGCGACGTATTCGACGCCCTCCACCGGTTCCGTTACGGATGCCGGGTTCCGGCTGGTGCCGAGGACGCGGTAGCCACGCGCGACCAGCGCGGTGGCGGTGGCGAGGCCGATGCCCGACGAGGCGCCGGTGACCAGAGCGGTGCGTTTCACCGCAGCACCCTAACCGTTGCCGAAAGGTTGCCGAAATGGGCGCGCGCCGAGATCGCTGATGGCACTACAGTCGCCTCGATCGACTTGGGCTTACGGGGGAACCACCACATATGAACGTCCGCAGATCGGCCACCGTGCTGGTGGCCGCCGGTTCGATGCTGCTCGCCACCGGGTGCGAGTCCACCAGTTCCGAGGCCGGTCCGACGCAGCGGGCCTCGGCCTCGGTCTCGCCGTCACCGGCCGACAACGGTGTCGCCGCGCTCTCCGCGACGCAGATCCTGGAGCGGGCGCAGACGGCGCTCGTCGACGCGAAGTCGTTCCACCTGTCCGGAAACGTTCACGACGACGACGCGGACTACTGGATCGACCTCAAGCAGTCCGGTGCGAACATGCTCGGCTCGGCCGAGTTCGGCGGCATGAAGCTGGAGGTCCTTCTGGTCGACGGCCAGGGATACGTCCGGATGGACGAGGACATGCTCGCCGGGGGCCTCGGCGCGGAAGCGGCGAAGAAGCTCGCCCCCAGGCTGAGCACCTCGTGGATCAAGCCGGACAAGGCGTCGTTCAAGGAGATGGCGTCCGCCTTCGACGTCGGGAAGATCCTCAAGCCGGCCGGCAAGCTCACCAAGGGTGAGGTCAAGCTGAGCAACCAGCGCTCGGTGATCACCCTGGTCGACGCCGGCGGCGACTACGACGAACTGCACATCGCCACCACCGGCGAGCCACTCCCGCTGAAGATCGTGGGCGGCGGACGGGCGCTCTTCGCCGAGTTCGGCGCGGACTTCCCGGAGATCAAGGCGCCGGCCGCGAAACAGATCATCGAAATGCCGGGCAAGACCAGGAAATCCTGACTTCAGTACGGGGACGGAAACACACGTGAAGATCAATAAATCCGCTGCCGCCGCTGTGGCCGTGGCGGGTCTGCTGCTCGCCGGATGCCAGCCCGCCAAGAAGGATCGGGTGGACGCCGCGCCGTCCGCCTCGGTGTCGGCCGCGCCGATCGGCAACGGGATCCCGGCCCTCGGGGCGGCGGAGATCCTGAACCGGGCGTCCACCCAGGTCAAGGCCGCGAAGACGTACCGCGTCTCCGGCAATGTGACCTCGGAGGGCGCCACCATCGAGTTCGACATGACGGTCGCCGGCAAGGACAAGACCGGAACCATGACCATGGGCGGCGCCAAGATCGAACTGCTCGTGGTCGATGGCGTCGAGTACGGCCGGATGGACAAGAAGTTCTGGACCTCGATGCTCGGGCCGGAACTGGGCAAGAAGATGGCCGCGCAGATGAAGGGCCGCTGGATCAAGTCGCCGAAGGGCAAGGCGAATCCCGCGACCGAGTGGTTCGACGCGGTCGACATCGACAAGATGCTGGACGAAGAGGCCGCCAGCTCGAGCCTGACCAAGGGCGCGCTGACCGAGTTCAACGGCACCCCGGTGATCATCCTGACCGATGAGGACTCGGGGGCGTCGCTCTACGTGGCCACCACCGGCCAGCCGTACCTGCTGAAGGTCGGCGACATCGGCGGCAGCCGGATGGTCTTCTCCGACTTCGACAAGGAGTTCCCGGAGATCAAGGCGCCCGCGCCGAGCCAGGTCATGGAAGCCCCGACGAACAACAAGAAGGCCTGACGGCCCGGGGCCGGTGCGAGGATTCGCACCGGCCCGGCCGGACCGGTCAGAGCGATACGGTCTTGCCGCCGATCGTCACCACCAGCACGCCGCTGGAGCTGAACGACCAGGCGAGCGCTCCGCTGTAGTTCGCGCAGCGGGACCCGTTGGTGCCCGACCAGAACTGGTTGGAACTGTCCGAGTCGCCGATGATCCGGTCGTTGGTGCCGCTGCTGAAGCGGCAGGACGTGTTGTTGCGGAACACCGACGTACCGGCGTCGAAGTTGAAGTTGCGTTCGCCGTTGTCGACGCTCAGGTTGTTCGAGATGCTCAGCGAGCCCGGGTTGCTGTTGTAGGTGAACCCGTGCTTGCCGTTCTTGTAGGCGATGCTGCGCCGCACGACGTGGTTCACCGCGATGTCCTCGCCGCCCAGCTTGTAGCCGTTGCGGTCACCGGCGCCGGCCTGTGAGCCGTCGGTGAGCGTGCCGTTGTTGTACGAGAGCGAGTCCTCGATCGTCACCGGCCCGATCGCACCGGTGTCGGTCTTGGTGTACAGGTCCCAGCCGTCGTCGATGTTGTTGTGCGACACCGTGTAGCGGAAGACGTTGCCGGTGCCGACGGTCAGCTTCGCCGCGAAACCGTCCGCGTCCTCGCCGTCGGAGTCCGCGTTGTCGTGCGACTCGGAGCTGAGGACCAGGTTGTTCGCCGGCCACTGCGAACTGGGCGTGTCCGACGCGATCCGGGAGATCTGCAGCCCGCTGTCGCGGTTGAACCTGGTCACCGTCCGTTCGATGGTGTTGTTGCTGCCGCCGACGAAGATCCCGTTGTCGCCGGCCCGCTCGACCACCAGGCCGTAGAGGCGCCAGTAGTTGCCGTTCAGCGCGAGCCCGCGGTTGGCCGAGTCCTCGCTCTGCGCGGAGAAGTTCAGGACCGGGACTTCGCCGGGGTACGCCGAGAGCGTCTTGAGCGCACCCGACGACCCGTTGTTCCCGGCCGCGATGGTCACCGTCGATGAGTAGCTGTAGGTCCCGCCGCGCATGTAGATCGTCCCGCCCGCCGCGATCCGGGTGATCGCCGAGGTCAGCGTCGTCGGTGCGGACTGGGTGCCGGCGGCGCTGTCGGTGCCGCCCGGTGCCACGTAGACGGCGCCCGTGGTCGGCGGCGTCGACGTGGACGCGGAAGGCGAGGGGGAGGCCGAGGACGGTGAACTCGTCGGCGAACTGGTCGGCGTCGTGGTCCCGCCGTCGTCCACGACGACGTCGTCGAAGCGCCCGGCCGCGTACTCGGTGAGCAGCCCGATCCGCCCGGACGAGATCGACGGGTCGGTCGCGCTACCCACGCTCGTCCCGTTGACCGAGCCGCTGATCGTGGTGCCGCTCACGGTCAGCTTCAGTGTGTAGAACGTGCTGGTCGAGATGGTCTGGCTCAGGCTCGCCAGGACCGTGACCGCGCTGCCGTTCATCGCCTCCAGCTGAACCTTGTTGGCGCCGGTCAGCGACAACCGGTACATCTTGGTGGCGCTGCTGGCCCGGGCGGTCAGCGCGACCACCCCGCTGGTGGAGCCGAACGCGGTCGCCTTGACCCGCGCCTGCACCGCGTAATTCGTCCAGGTGCTGGTGCCGCCGAACTCGCGGGCCCGCTCACTGCTCGTGTCGGACTGCTGGAACACCTGCGTACCGTCGGTGACGACCGACCAGGTGCCGCCCGATTTCGACCAGCCGCTCGATCCGGACTCGAAGTCGGCGCTGAACAGCGTCGCGGCCTCGGCGGTCGCCACGGTCACGGCGAGCCCCGCGGTGACCAGCGCGGCGAGTGCGCCCGCTCCGGCCAGCCGGCGCAGGCGCCGAGGGCGTACGGATGGTGCCATGCGATTCTTCTCCCTGTCGGAAAGAGATCCGCCGAGCAATTCCACGCGTTGCGCTTTTCGCGGCAATCAGCTTCGCGGCGCGGCTCTGACCTGCGCCGTTGCTTCAACGCTTGGGGATGGGAAGTCGACGGTTTTCGGGGAACAAACGTTTGCCGTGACCGAATCTCTCACCGTCGAGAGAGAAGAGTCAACAATTCTGACTTGCAGGTTTGTTGCAGGCCTTGCGCTGCGGATCGTCAGTCGCAGGTGAGATACAGCGTCTCCAGCCGGTCGGGATCGTCGCGGCGGGCCCGCAGCAGGCAGGTCGCGGCGGCCAGCCTGGTCAGGCACCCGGCCAGCTCATGGTTGCCGGCTTCGTGGGCGAACCGGGCCAGGGCCATCGCCGAGACGCGGATTGCGGCGGCACTCTCCGCCGTGACTCTCGACGACTCTCGGTGCCGTTGATCGGCCGCGGCGACCCGGGCACGACGCACGTCTGGATTTGCCGCACCGTCTCGTCCTGAAACTGGTATGAGCACCTCCCGCTTGTGGTCGGCTGAGATCGGCCAAGATGGCCACGATTGAGGAGGGAAGAGGCATGAAACGGACAACTGGCTTACTGGCCGCGGGTTTAGGCCTGATGGTCGGCGGGGCAGCGGTGGCCGGCCCCGTAGCGGCCGCAACAGCCGGCCCTGCGGACAGCTACCGACCAGTGGGTTGCTGTGGGATTCCCGGCCCGGCCGGTGACCTGGGCGGGCAGATCTCCGACAGCGGCAAGCGTGCGGGCGGGCAGTTTTCCGATGCCGGCAAGCGTGCTGGCGGGCAGATCTCCGATGCCGGCAAGCGTGCCGGCGGGCAGATCTCCGGCTCATGGCGAAACCTGAACCAGCAGGTCAACAAGACCCTGAGGAAGGCCTCCGGGGAATGCAACGAGCCGACAACCGACGCCGAGGGCAATGTTGACGAGCGCCCGACCAACCCGGATAAATGCGGTGATTCGACGGCACCCGTCTCCACGCCTACGTCATCGACAGAATTGCCACCGTACGGGTCCGGCCCGCTCATGTGAATGATTCAATTTGGTGGTAGCGCTGACCACGATGAATGCCACTTGTGAACACCTGACACCTACGCAACCCGGCTGCAGCCGGGTTGCGTACGCCGAAGCGGTCGGAAAGGGGCGCCCGGTGATCGAGCCGGAGATTCTGCTGGACGGTGTGGTGTTCGGGGAGTCGCCGCGGTGGCATGACGGGCGGTTGTGGTTCTCGGACTGGGGTGCGAATCAGGTGATCGCCCTCGACGAGGACGGCAGACCGGAAGTGATGGCGAGTGTGCCGTCCTTTCCGATGTGCATCGACTTCCTGCCGGACGGGCGGCTGCTCATCGTCGACTCCGCCCGTCAGCGTCTGCTTCGGCGGGAGTCGGACGGGTCGCTGGTCACGCACGCCGATCTGGGCGGCATCTCCCGCAAACCCTGGAACGACATCGTCGTCGACGACCGGGGGAACGCCTACGTCAACAGCATCGGCTTCGACTTTCCCGGCGGAGAGTACGCGCCGGGGCTGATCGCGCTGGTCACCCCGGACGGCGGGGTCGTTCAGGTGGCGGCGGACCTGGCGTTTCCCAACGGGATGGCGATCACTCCGGACGGGCGCACACTGATCGTGGCAGAGTCCTACGCGGAGCGGCTCACGGCGTACCGGATCGATCCGGAAGGTCTGCTGCGGGATCGCCGCGAGTGGGCCGCGACGCCTGGTGATCACCCGGATGGGATCTGCGTCGACGCCGAAGGCGCGGTCTGGCTCGCTGACGTCGGCAACCAGCGCTGTCTGCGCGTTCGCGAGGGCGGCGAGGTGCTCGCCACGGCCGGGTTCGACCGGGGCGCCTTCGCGTGCGTGCTGAGCCGCGGCGAGAGCCCCCGCCTGTTCGTCGTCGGTCAGCAGTGGGGCGGCGGGGGAGAGCGCACCGGCCGGGTCTGGTCCGTCCCGGCGCCCGCGCCCGGCGCCGGCCATCCGTGATGATCGCCGACCAGAGGGTCCGGCGGTGGTAGGTCCGGACTACCGGGCCCGCCCTGGTCAGTGGGTGCGGCGGTGGTAGGTCTGGCCGACCGGGCCCGCGCCGATCAGCGGGTGCGGCGGTCGTAGGCGCGGGCCGCCCGCGCCCGGTCCCCGCATCGAACCGAACACCACTGCCGCCGTCCGCTGCGCAGCAGATAACGCTGGCACGGCGGCGACCCGCAGGCCGCGAGCCGCCCGGCGTCCGGCCCGGTGAGCAGGTCGGCCGCGTCGGCCGCGAGCACGCCGAGCGCGCGATCCACCACCTGATCGGTCGGGTGCGGCGTGGAGCGATGCAGGCCGCGGGCCGGATCCCAGCGCAGCTCGGCGGCGGTCGGCACGCGGGTCAGCGCCGCGTTGATCTCGGCGAGTGCCTCCGCCGGTGGCGTGCTCTGCCGCACCCTAGCTCGGAGCAGGGCCCGGATCTGCTCCCGCAGGGCCCGCAGCCGGCCCGCGCAGATCTCGTGCAGGTGGGTATCCGCCGGCGCGAGCCCCCGCTCGACCAGCCACCAGGTTGCGGCCGCCGGCGTGTCGAGCAGGTCGGTGACCACGCCGCCGGGCGCGGCGAGGCGGCTGTTGGCCAGGTCGAGGCCGGGATGCAGGTCTGCCCCCGGGGCGGTGTCGATCACAAACCTCACGGTACTGCTTGCTTTCATCCGTGACAAACGGCTAACTTCACGGATAAGACCACTCCTATCCGTGAGGTTTCCATGATCAACGTCCAGACTTTCGGCGGTCCCACCGCGCTCTTCGAGTACGGCGACCTGCGCCTGCTCACCGATCCCACGTTCGACGAGCCGCAGAGCTACGTCTCCCCGAGCGGCACCACCCTGACCAAGCTCGCCCCGCCCAAGGCCGGCCCGGAGACCCTCGGACGCGTCGACGTCGTCCTGCTCTCCCACGACCAGCACGCCGACAACCTCGACGACTCCGGCCGCGCCCTGCTCGGCCGCGTCCCGCTGACCCTCACCACGGTGAGCGGCGCCGAGCGGCTCGGCGGCACCGCCCGCGGCCTGGCGCCGTGGGAGTCCACCAAGGTCGGCGACGTGACGGTGACCGGCGTCCCGGCGCGGCACGGCCCGGAGGGCTGCGAACCGCTCACCGGCGAGGTCACCGGCTTCGTGCTGACCGGCGAGGGCCTGCCGACGGTCTACGTCAGCGGTGACAACGCCGCACTCGACGCGGTCGAGCAGATCGCCGCGCGCTTCGGCCCGGTCGACACCGCGATCCTGTTCGCCGGTGCCGTCCGGACCGGCCTGTTCGGCGGTGCGCTGCTCACCCTGGACAGCGAGCAGGCCGCCGAGGCGGCCCGCGTCCTGGGTGCGAAGCAGATCGTGCTGGTGCATCACGACAGCTGGGCGCACTTCACCGAGGGGCGCGACGCCCTGGTCGCGGCGTTCACCACGGCCGGCCTCCTCGACCGCGTCCAGCTGGACTGACCCGCCTTCCCCTGCCTCACCGTGCTGCCCCCTTGGTTTTCCAGATGCCGTTGAGCAGCGGGAGCAGTACGTACCGGTCGGGGTTCGCGGCGGTCTCCCGGCGCAGCGTGTCGAGCGCCTGCCCGGCCTCGTCCGGCGTGATCAGGCCGTTCGCGTACGCGATCGGCAGCAGGCTCTGGTAGACGCTCGCCAGGATCGGCGTGCCCATCGCGGCCGGGATCAGGCGGCCGGCGACGTCGGTGCCGTCCGGAGCGCCGATGCCGGCCTCGGCCATCAGGTACGGCAACCGGCTCCCGGTCCGCACGTCACACCCGGCCGCCCCGAACGCCGCGACCACCAGCGCGGTCATCTGGTCGACGATGCCCAGCGTCGGGTTCAGCCCGACGGCCTGCAGGTCATAGTCCTGCACCAGCAGGTGACCACCCGGTCCCACCGCGTCCCACAACCGGCGCAGCACCTCCGCCCGCCGCGGCGTGTGGAACAGCAGCAGCCGCGCGTAGACCAGGTCGTACGGACCGCCCGGTACCGGCTCGTCCGCGGTCAGGTCATGGATGATCACCCGGCCCGGTGCCAGCGAGCTGATCACCGGGTCCAGGTCGATGCCGATCACCTCGCCGGCCGGCCCGACCCGCTCGGCCATCAGCCGCATCGTCTCGCCCGGCCCGCACCCGGCGTCCAGGCACCGGGCGCCGGCGGCGAGTCCGATCCTGTCGAGCAGCCGGGCCGTGTCGGCCGACCAGAGCCGCGCCTGCGCGCGGACTCGTTCGAACTCCTCGTCGGTGCGTCCCAACGCGTATTCAGTGGTCTCCATGCACCGATGCTGGCGCCGCCGCGAGCCCGTTCAATCGTGGATCCGACCACGAGGTTTCGCGGAACACCGCCAGGACGTACGGTCGTCGGCATGCCGCGCCTGTTGCTGCAGCGCGATGCGGAGCTGGCGATGCTCGACCACCGGCTCGGCCAGGTGCGCTCCGGGACCGGCGCGGTGATCGTCGTCGAGGGACCGGCCGGGATCGGGAAGTCCAGCCTGCTCGCCGCGGCCGGCGACGACGCGGCCGCGGCCGGCCTGCGGGTGCTGTCCGCGTGGGGCGGCCCGCTGGAGCGGGACGCCGGCTGGGGCATCGCCCGGCAGCTGTTCGCGCCGCTGCGCCGGACGCCGGAGTGGGACGCCCTGGCCGTCGGCGCCGCCGCCCCGGCCCGGCGGGCGCTGGACGACGAGGGCGCCACGCCGGCGCCGACCGGCGACGCCATGCACGCCGCCGCGCACGGGCTGACCTGGCTCACCTGTGGACTCGCCGCCCGCGCGGCGACGTTGTTGCTGGTCGACGACGTCCATTGGGCGGACGCGCCGTCGCTGCGCTGGCTCGGTCAACTGACCCGGCGGATCAGCGGGCTGCCGCTCGGCATCCTGTGCGCGGTGCGGTCCGGCGAGCCGCCGGCCGAGCCGGAGCTGCTCGCCGAGCTGCTCGCGGCCGCCGGTGTGCCGGTGCGGCCGGCCCCGCTGGGCCCGGCGGCGGTCCGGTCGATCGTGCTGGATCGCCTCCCCACTGCCGGCCCCGCGTTCACCGGGGCGTGCCACGCCGCGACCGCCGGCAACCCGTTCCTGCTCGGCGCGCTGCTCGACCACCTCGCCGCCGAACGCGTCGAGCCGTCCGACGAGGTCGCCGCCGGGCTCAGCGACTTCGGCCCGGACCAGGTCGCGCGGGCCGTCGACCGGCAGCTCGCCCGGCTGCCCTCCGGAACGCTGGAGCTGGCCCGGGCGTTCGCGGTGCTCGGGCGCGGCGCGCCGCTGCGGCAGGCGCGCGACCTGGCCGGTTTCGATCATTCCCGGGCGGCGCTGCTGGCGGATCGGTTGCGGTCCGCCGGCCTCCTGGCGGGCGGATTCGGCGGGTACGAATTCGTGCACCCGCTGGTGGCCGGCGCGCTCTACAACGGGCTGCCGCCGGGGGAGCGCGCGCTGTGGCACGGTCGGGCGGCCCGGCTCCTGGGACGGGAGCGGGCCGACCCGGAGACCGTCGCGCTACACCTGCTGCGCACCGAACCCGCAGGTGAGTCCCGCACGGTGGCGGCGCTGAGCACCGCCGCCGATCGGGCCTGGCGCCGTGGCGCACCGCAGAACGCCGCGACCTTCCTGCGGCGAGCCCTGGCCGAGGGGCCGATGGAGGCGCACCCGGAAGCCGATCTCCTCTGCCGTCTGGGTCTGGTCACCGCCGAGCAGGTCAAGCCGGAGTGCTATCCGCTGCTGGCCGAAGCGGTGTCCCGCGCGACCGATCCCGATCAGCGGGCCGTGATCGCGCTGTCCGGGGCGCGGGCGCTCGGCCTGGCCGGCTACTCGGACGGTGCGCTGCGGCTGTGCCACTCCGTGCTGGACCGGCCGGCGGACGCCGACCCGACCGTCCTCGAACGACTCGAGGCGGAGCTGGTCTGCGGCGCCTGGCTGGACGCGTCCACCACGGGGGAAGCCCGGCAGCGTACGTCCCGGCACGCAGGCCCGGACGTCCTGCCGGTCTGGGGCGTGCACCACGCCCACCTGGCGCTCGCCGCCGCCCGGCCGGCCCCGGAGGCCGCGGCGCTCCTGCGAGGCGTCCTGGACACCGAGGTCGACTCGCTGCTCGCGACGCTGCTCAAGTTCTGCCTGGTGACGGCGGAGGAGTTGGACACCGCCCGGGCGCTCTGCGACGCCCTGATCGACGAGGCCCGCCCGCGCGGCTGGATGACCGCGCTGGCGCACGGCAGCTTCGTCCGCGCCCACGCCCTGGTGCCGGCCGGCCGGGTGCGCGAGGCGCTGCCGGACGCCCGGTTCGCCTTCGAGTTCAAGCTCGCCAACCCGCCCGCGCCCGGCCTGGTCTGGACACTGTTCCCGCTGGTCGAAGCGCTGACCGAGGCCGACGAACTGGACGCCGCCGAGACGGCCCTGACCACCGCCCGGTCCCGTGGCTGGGGCGAGCGCGAGCCGGCCGGTGAACCGCCACCGGGTCTGCTGCGCACCGCGATGCTGCTGGAGCGCCGGGCCCGGCTGCGGCTGGCCGCGCACCGCCCGGCCGACGCGCACGCCGACCTGACCGCGGCCGCCGCCACCTGGCAGGCGCTCGGCGTGCGGCATCCCGGGTTCGCCGCCTGGCGGGTCGACGACAGCATCGCCCTGGCCCTGCTCGGCGACCTGCCCGCCGCCCGCCGCCTCGCCGAGGAACATCTCGACCTGGCCGGGCAGGTGGGCCTGCCCGGCCCGCGCGGCGCCGGCCTGCGCGCCCTGGCCCGCACGGTCACCCCGGTCGAGGCGGTACCGCTGCTGACCCAGGCCGCCCACCTGCTCGCCGCCTCCCCGATGCGTCTCGAGCACGCCCGCGTCCTGACCGAACTGGGCGCCGCCCTGCGCCGGGCGAACCAGCGGGCCACCGCCCGGGGACCGTTGACCCAGGCGCTGGACCTGGCCGACCACGGCGGCATGCGACTGATCGCGCGCCGAGCCCGCCAGGAGTTGCTCGCCGCGGGTGGCCGCCCGCGGCGAGCGGTGAGCTCCGGGCCGGGCGCTCTGACTCCCGCCGAGCACCGGGTCGCGGTTCTGGCCGCGCTGGGGCACAGCAACAGGGAGATCGCCGACCAGCTGTACGTGGCCCGCCGCACGGTCGAGACCCACCTGACCCACATCTTCCAGAAGCTCTCCGTCACGAGCCGCGCCCAGCTCGCGACCGCCCTTCCTGACCGTTAGACCACGATGATCATCGAAGGTGTTGAAATCATCGCGGTGGGAACGGGGCCAGCGGTGACCTATCGCCCACGGACCACTTGTGACCGAACGGGTCCGTGAAGCCACCTTGACGGTGGGTCCCCCAGGGCATTCGATGATCCTCGATATCGGCTCCGGTGGCAGCGCCCGCGGCGGCGGCGCGCTCGATAACTTCATCGGGGTCATCGGTGAATATCTCGACGCGGGTACTTGTGAACCCCGCCTGGCCGGGACTGGTCTCTGCCGGGTTCTGGGGATTGACCTCATGAAGGAAGAAGGCGGCGCCATTGATCTCAAGGCCGGCCACGCCACCGAGGTTCCACAGCTCTGTCGCGCCCAGTGCGGTCTTGTACCAGGCGACCGCAGCATCCGCATCTGGGACGATCAGCATCACAGAGATCACTGGCGGTGAGGGGGGCACCATGTCGCCGGACGGGGCGGCATGATCTTTCGGCTCCTCAGTCATGCCCCCAGCATGCCGGACGTCACTCGCAGCCCGGGTGCGCAACGACACCCGGGTAGATCATGACGTTGCGTCCAAGTCGTTCAGGGACCTAGATCGACTGGTCGAGGTGGGCGTTCCAGATCGGGCCGGCCTGTTCATGTGAGTCGACGCCCGCGTAGAAGGCGTCACCCAGCGCAGGCCACTCGTCCGCGCCGACCCTGTCGGCCTTGAGGAATTTCGGGCGGAACACGGTGAACGGCTCGGGCCGGTAGGGCACGGCCATCTGGAACCGGCGCGGCGACGGGCCGTACTCGACACCCTCGATGATCAGCGCGTCCATGCGCCCACTGGCCAGGTGCGCGTACCCGTCGAAGATCAGGACCGCCCGGTCGGCGCCGTCCGCGTTGGTGTCGAGGGCCTCCTTCCCGCGCTCGACCGCGACCCGCAGGTCCTCATCGGCGAACCGGATCGCGCCGCGCCGGCCGTCGGCCGTCTCGTAGCCGAACAGCGGGGTGATCGGACCGCCCTCGTCCGAGATGGACCACATGCCGTGCGCCGCGAAGAACCCGGCCATCCGGGCGAGATTCTGCATGGCGCACACCCTGCCACAGCCGTCCGAGACGCTGCGGGCAACGCCTTGACAATATTCCGGAAACGATTCCAGACTGACCCCATTGATCGATCGTCATCGAAAGATCAAGGAGTCGGCCGTGGCGGTGACCATCAAGGACGTCGCACGGCTCGCCGGGGTCTCGCAGTCCTCGGTGTGCCGGGCGCTGGCCGATCCCGCACGCGTCCGGCCGGAGACCCGTGAGCGTGTCGAGCGCGCCGCCCGCGAGCTCGGCTACCACCCCAACCGGGTCGCCCGCAGTCTGATCACCGGGCGGACCGGCAACATCGGCGTGGTCCTGCCGGATCTGGCCAACCCCTTCTTCCCCACCGTCGTCAAGTCGATCCAGACGCGGGCGCGCGGCTTCGACTACGCGGTCTTCCTTAGCGACACCGACGAGGATCCGGCGGTCGAGGTGCCGGCCATCCGGGCCCTCGCCAAGCAGGTCGACGGCTTCCTGCTCTGCTCGCCCCGGGCCACCGACGAGGACCTGCGGTCGTTCGCGGGGGAGAAGCCGATCGTGGTGCTGAACCGGCGGATCACGCCGTTCCCCTCGGTGACCGCGGACAACGCCGACGGGATGCGGCAGGTGGTCGCGCACCTGCACGCCCTCGGTCACCGCGACGTCGCGTACGTGGCCGGGCCGCGCACCTCGTGGTCCAACCGCGACCGGCTGCGGGGTCTGCGCGCCGCGACCGCGGCCCGTGGGATGACCCTGGTCGAGGCCGGCAACGTCGCGCCCACCGTGGACGGCGGCGCGGCCGCCGCCGACCTCGTCCTCGCCGCCCCGGTGACCGCGGTCCTCGCCTACAACGACCTGGTCGCGCTCGGCCTGATCAAACGGTTCCAGGCCCGGGGTGTCGTCGTCCCCGAGCAGCTCAGCGTCGTCGGCTTCGACGACATCCTGGTCGCCGGGCTGGTCGGCCCGCCGTTGACCACGGTCGCGATCGGCAAGGAGCAGATCGGCCGGGTCGGGGTGGACCTGCTGCTCGAGCTGATGGCCGACCGGGACTCCACCGGCACCGCCCGCCGGGTGCTGCCCACCCAGCTCATCGTGCGTGGTTCGACGGGCCCCGCTTTTCGCTAGGAAGGGAACCGCTATGTCGCCCAGTCGCCGCCAATTCCTCACTCTCAGCGCCGCCGCCGTCACCGTCGCCGCCTGCAGTCCGCCGGCGAACGACAGCCCGGCGGTGAACGCCAGCGGGCCGGTCCCGGACAAGCCGGCGAAGGCGGTCACCCTCAACGTGCTGGACGTGGCCGGGAACCTGCAGCTCACCCAGGGCATGATCGACGACTTCGTGGCGAAGAACAGCGGCGTGGTCGAGCGGGTCACCTACACCAAGGCGACCGCCCCGGAGCTGGTCGGCAAGGTCAAGGCGCAGCAGGCGGCGAACCGGGTGGACATCGACCTCGTGCTGACCGGGGTGGACGGGCTCGCCGCCGGGATCGCCCAGCAGCTGTGGGTGTCGCTGCTGCCGACGTATGCGGCTCGGCTGCCCGGCATGGCCAACTATCTGGCCGGCGCGGCCGCCATGCAGAAGCTCGCCGGCAACGAGGGGGTGACCGTCACCTACTACCCGTCCGGACCGCTGATCGAGTACCTGCCGGCCAAGGTGCCGAACCCGCCCAGGAGCGCTCAGGACCTGCTCGCGTACGCCAAGGCGAACCCGGGCGCCGTGCAGTACGCCCGCCCGTCCAACTCCGGCCCGGGCCGCACGCTGCTGATGGGCCTGCCCTACCTGCTCGGCGACACCGATCCCAAGGACCCGGTCAACGGCTGGGCGAAGACCTGGGACTACCTCAAGCAGCTGGGCGAGTCGATCACGCTCTACCCCTCCACCACCAGCGAGACCATGAAGAACCTGGCGAACGGCTCGGCGAAGATCATCGCGTCGACGACGGGCTGGGACATCAACCCGCGAGTGCTCGGGACCGTGCCGAAGGAGGCCGAGATCGGCACGCTCAACGGCTTCCACTGGGTCTCCGACGCGCACTACGCGGTGGTGCCGAAAGGTGTCTCCACCGAGAAGCAGTCCGCGATCCTCAACCTGCTCGCCTGGATGCTCACCCCGCAACAGCAGGCCAAGGCGTACGACAAGGGCTACTTCTTCCCCGGTCCGGCGGTCGACGGGGTGACCATCTCGATGGCACCGCCGGAGAGCCAGCAGGCGATCAAGGACTACGGCCGTGCCCAGTACCTCCAACTGATCGCGAACAACCCGATCGAGGTGCCGCTCGAGGCGTCCGCGCTGGTGGCGGCGTTCGACCGGTGGGACCGCGAAATCGGCGGCTCAAAGGTCAAGAAGTGACCGGCTTCGAGACGCTGCGCCTGGACGGGGTGACCCGCCGGTTCGGCGGCGCGGACGCCCTGGCCGGGCTCGACCTGGAGATCCGGCGCGGCGAGTTCATCGCGCTGCTCGGGCCGTCCGGCTGCGGGAAGTCGACCGCGCTGAACTGCCTGGCGGGTCTGCTCCCACTCAGCGGCGGCAGCATCTGGCGGGACGGGACCCGGCTGGACACGCTGCCACCGGAGCGCCGCGGCTTCGGGATGGTGTTCCAGAACTACGCGCTGTTCCCGCACATGTCCGTACGCAAGAACGTGTCTTTCGGTCTGCGGATGCGCGGCCTGCCGCGCGCGGAGATCCGGCGCCGGACCGACGACGCGATCCGGCTGGTCCACCTCGAGGAACACGCCGGGAAGCTGCCCGGGCAGCTGTCCGGTGGGCAGCAGCAGCGGGTCGCGATCGCCCGCGCCGTCGTCGTCGAGCCGTCGCTGGTCCTGATGGACGAGCCGCTCAGCAATCTGGACGCGAAGCTGCGCCTGGAGATGCGGACCGAGATCCGCCGGCTGCACCAGAACCTGGGCCTGACCACGGTCTATGTCACGCACGACCAGGAGGAGGCGCTCTCCATGGCGGATCGCCTGGTGGTGCTGCGGGCCGGCCGGGTGCAGCAGATCGGCAGCCCGGAGGAGGTTCACACCCGGCCCGCGAACCGGCACGTCGCCGACTTCCTCGGGTTCCGCAACCTGCTGCCCGGCGCCCTCCTCGCGGACGGCGAGATCAACATCAACGACTTGGGCGTACGTACGAAGGGGACGCCCGTGGGTCCGATCAGCGACGGCGACGCGATCGTGGCGGCGATCCGCCCCGAGGACGTGCTCGTGCGAAGCGGCGGCGTCGAGGTGACCGTCGAGGTCGCCGCGTACCACGGGCGCGAGATCGCCGCCGAGGCCCGCACCGCCGACGGCCTGCACCTGCATCTGCGCACCTCACAGCGGCTCGCGCCGGGGGACAAGGTCTCCGTGGTGCTGCCACCCGACCGGTTGCTGGTGTTCCCGGCATGAGCGGGCTTGCGAGCGAATCGGTGAGCGCCTCGACACCCGCGGTCCGGCACCGCCTCGCCGAGCGGGGCATCGACCCGCAGTTGTTCCTCCTGGTCCCGGCCACGGTGTTCGTGGTCGCGCTCTTCATCTACCCGTTCTGCTACGGCATCGCGGTGTCGCTGCAGCCGGCGCAGGGCGGAGCGCTCGCCGCCTACCGGGCGTTCTTCACCGACGCCTACCAGCGCGACACGATCACCACGACCCTCGCCATCGCCCTGCCCGCGGCCCTGTTCAACGTGTTCGCCGCGGTGCCGATCGCCTACCGGATGCGCGGCCGGTTCCGGGGAAAGCGCCTGCTCACGACCGTGCTGGTGGTGCCGATCACGCTCGGCACCGTGCTGACCGCCGAGGGCCTGCTGAACTTCCTCGGGCCGACCGGCTGGTTCAACCGGATCCTGCTCTCGACCCACCTGGTCGATCAGCCGGTGACGCTCACCCACAACTACTGGGGCGTGTGTCTCTCGCTGGTCATCACCGGGTTCCCGTTCGCGTTCCTGCTGGTCCTCTCCTACCTGTCCGGCATCGATCCGACCCTGGAACGGGCGGCGGCCACGCTCGGGGCGGGCTGGGCGCAGCGCTTCTTCCGGATCACGTTGCCGCTGCTCGCGCCGGGCCTGGCGACCACGTTCTGCCTGACGTTCGTGCTGGCGTTCAGCGTGTTCCCGTCGGCGATCCTGGTCGGCGATCCGACCGGTGGCACCCGGGTGATCAGCATCGCCGCCTACGAGGCCGCCTATGTCCGCTACGACTACGCGGCCGCGTCGGCGACCGCGATCGTCATGGGCGCCGTCGAACTGGTGGTCATCAGCATCGTGCTCGGGCTGCGGAGCCTGTTCTACACCGGATCGACGGCGGGAGGGAAGGGATGAGGGGCCGGATCGTAGCCAGTCCGGGAGCCTGGCTGGTGTGGGGGCTCGTGGCGATCTTCTTCGCCGGGCTGGCCGGGGTGATCGGGTCGGTCGTGGTCAACTCGTTCGGGGTGCGCTGGTTCGACACCTGGCTGCCCGAGTCGTACACCACGCAGTGGTACGGGCAGGCGTGGACGGACTTCACGCTGCTGCCGGTGCTCACCGTCACGCTCGTGGTCTGCCTGCTGGTCGCGGGGATCTCCGTGCTCGTCGGGGTGCCGGCGGCGTACGTCCTGGCCCGCCGGAAATTCCCCGGCAGCCGGCTGGTCTACCTGCTGTTCCTGCTGCCGATCCTGATGCCGCCGATCACCTATGGGATCCCGCTGGCCACAGTGCTCTACAAGTACGGCTTCGCCGGGCACCTGTCCGGCGTGGTGCTCGCGAACCTGGTGCCGTCGGTGCCGTTCGTGATCCTGACGATGACACCGTTCATCGAACAGATCGACCCGTCGATCGAGCGGGCCGCCCGGATGTGCGGGGCCCGGACCCGGCACGTCTTCACCTCGGTTCTGGCGCCGCTGCTGGTGCCGGGGATCCTGGCGGCGTCGATCCTCGTGGTGGTCCGCACGGTGGGGATGTTCGAGCTGACGTTCCTGACCGCGGGACCGGATTCGCAGACCCTCGTGGTGGCGCTCTTCTATTCGATGTCGGCGGCCGGGATCCGGGCACAGCAGTCGGTGGACGCGATGGCGGTCATCTACTGCGTGATGATGCTGGTCCTGCTCGTCGTGGCGTTGCGGTTCGTGAATCCGACGCAGTTGGTGGCGCGGGTGAAGGAGGATCCGGAGTGAGGATCGTGGAGGCCCGGGTGATCGTGACCTGCCCCGGCCGCAACTTCGTGACCCTGAAGATCGTCACGGAGGACGGGGTCAGCGGGGTGGGCGACGCGACGCTCAACGGGCGGGAACTGGCCGTCGTCGCGTACCTGGAGGAGCATGTCGTTCCCCTGCTGATCGGGCGGGACCCGGCCCGGATCGAGGACACCTGGCAGTACCTGTACAAGGGTTCGTACTGGCGGCGCGGGCCGGTGACGATGACCGCGATCGCGGCGGTGGACACCGCGCTCTGGGACATCAAGGGGAAGGTGGCCGGGCTGCCCGTCTATCAGCTGCTCGGCGGGCGGTCACGGGAGGGCGTGACCGTTTACGGTCATGCGAACGCGGCCACGGCCGAGGAGCTCATGCCGGAGATCGCGCGATTCGTCGCCCGGGGCTATCGCGCGGTCCGGGTGCAGACCGGGATCCCGGGTCTGTCGTCGGTCTACGGTGTCGGCCACAAGGGGGACTCCTACGAGCCGGCCAACGCGGCGTTGCCGGAGGAGGCGGTCTGGGACACCGCGCTCTACCTCGACCAGGTGCCCCGGGTTTTCGCGGACGTGCGCGCCGAGTTCGGACCGCACCTGCGCCTGCTGCACGACGTCCACCACCGGCTGACCCCGATCGAGGCCGCCCGCCTCGGCAGGAGCCTCGAACCGTTCGCGCTGACGTGGCTGGAGGACCCGGTCCCGGCCGAGCTGCAGGACGGCTTCCGCCTGATCCGGCAGCACACGACGACACCGCTCGCGGTCGGCGAGGTCTTCAACACGGTCTGGGACTGCCATGAGCTGATCACGTCCCAGCTGATCGACTACGTCCGCGCGACCGTCGTGCACGCCGGCGGCATCACCCACCTGCGCCGGATCTTCGATCTCGCGGCGCTCCACCACGTCCGCAGCGGCTCGCACGGCGCGACCGACCTGTCCCCGGTCTGCATGGCGGCCGCGCTCCACCTGGATCTCGCGATCCCCAACTTCGGTCTGCAGGAGTACATGCCGCATCCGCCGGAGGCCGACGAGGTGTTTCCGCACGGCTACCACTTCGAGGACGGCTACCTGCACCCGTCCGAGACACCCGGCCTGGGTGTGGACATCGACGAGGAGCTGGCCGCCCGCTATCCGTACCGACCGGCCTCCCTACCGGTCAACCGCCTCACCGACGGAACCCTGCACAGCTGGTGACCGCCAGTCCTGCCGTCGGCGGCGAGCCGTGACGCGCGGCAGCGGACCGGGGTGGCGCGGGCCTCGCGCGAGAGCGTCACGGGACTCGGCTTGAGCCTGGCCACAGAGCTCCACAAGTCGTACCGGGGAATGGGTCTTGAGCTCTTGTCGGTCGTTGTCAGACCAGCAGGTCGACGGCGGCGGCCAGGTCGTCGACGACGGCGGTGGCCGCGGGTTCGTCCGGGGCGGCCGCGTATTCGCCGGTGCGGACGCGGATCGATCGTGCGCCGAGGGCGGTCGCGATCGCCACGTCCTTGCCGGGCCGGTCGCCCACCATGACGAGGTCCTCCGGAGCGACGCCGAGGAGCCCGGCGGCGTGCCGCAGGCCGTCCGGGTGCGGTTTGCGGGTGGAGCGGCCGCCCAGCTCGTCGGTGATGACGATGGCGCTGAACCAGCCGGACAGCCCGGTGGCGGCCAGCTTGGCCCGCTGGATCAGCGGGTTGCCGTCGGTCAGGCAGACCAGCGGGTACCGCTCGCGCAGCCGCGCGAGCGCCGCCGTCGCGCCCGGATAGCGGGGCAGACGCCGCGGCTGGTACGCGGTGAACGCCGCGACCAGTGCCGGGATCAGCTCGCCGGCCCGTTCGGGTGCCAGGCCGTAGGCGGCCAGCGCCCGGTCGATGGTGCCGCCCTGGTCGGACCCGGCGAGGAGCTGGCGGCGGACCGCCCGGCCGAGCCGGATCGGGTCCAGCCCGGCGGCGGCGCCGGCCCGGCCGACCGCGCGGGCCGCGCCGTACAGGTACGCGGCCTGCGGATACAGCGTGTCGTCGAGATCGAGGACGACGGCGGCCGGCGGCCGGCCCAGCAGGGTCAGGCCGCCCATGGCAGCCGCCCGTCGGTGTAGTCCGGCTCGTCCAGGGCGAGCAGCGCGTCCATCGACTGTTCGGCGAGCAGCCGCGCGATCCGGGTTCCGGTGTGGCCGTCGCCGTACGGGCACGGCAGCTGTGCGATGCGGGCCAGTTCGGCGGGGGCACTGAGCCGGTGCGCGGCGGCGACCGCCCGGCCGGCCTCGTCGTCGGAGGTGATGCCGGTGAGCACGGCTGCGCCGGCCTCGACACCCTCCCAGCGCGGGGTGGAGCGGCGCAGCACCACCACGGGCACGCCCAGGTAGGCCGCCTCCTCCTGGAGCCCGCCGGAGTCGGTCACCACGACCCGGCTGTGTGCCAGGGCGGGCAGCAGGTCGTCGTACGGAAGCGGGTCCTCGCAGACGACGCCGGGCAGCGCGGTGAGCCGGTCGAGCAGGCCGTGCTGGGCCAGGCGCATGCGGGTGCGCGGATGGATCGGGAAGCGGACCGGGCCGATCGCGGTGA
The DNA here is from genome assembly GCF_900188005.1 of Actinoplanes regularis. Classification (GTDB taxonomy): domain Bacteria; phylum Actinomycetota; class Actinomycetes; order Mycobacteriales; family Micromonosporaceae; genus Actinoplanes; species Actinoplanes regularis. Next base: position 511,817 of record NZ_FZNR01000004.1, read on the forward strand.
GCCGGCCGACCACGTCGACCAGGCGCGCGAGCCGGGCCGGGTCGTCGACGTTGGAGGCCCGGTGGGCGGTGACCAGCACGCCGGTGCGGTCGGCGGGCGGGACCGGGCGGATCCCGCGCTCGCGCAGCGCGTCGACGACCGGGTTGCCGACCACGAAGATCCGTTCCTCGGCGATCCCCTCACCGGCCAGGAACGCGGCGGCGCGCGCGGTCGGCGCGAAGTGGAGCTGAGCGGTGGCCGCTGCCACCCGGCGGTTGATCTCCTCCAGGCTGCGCGGGTTGAAGCTGCGCAGCCCGGCCTCGAGGTGCGCGAACGGCACGCCGGCGGCGCGGGCGGCGAGCGCGTAGGCCGGCACGGTGTGGGTGTCGCCGAGCGCGAGCACGAGGTCGAGGTCGGCCGGGTGCGCCGCGAGCGCCTCGGTGGCGCCGCTGACCAGCGCGGCGAGGCGGCTGGAGCCGGCGGCCGGGGTGAGCCGCACGTCGGCGGTCAGCCCCAGCGCCCGCTGCACGTCGATGCTCATCGCGGCGTCCTGGTGCTGGCCGGTGTCGACCGTGGTCACGTGGTGGCCGGCCGCGCGGAGCGCGTGCACGACCGGGGCCAGCTTGATCACCTCGGGGCGGGTGCCGAACGGCACCATGATCCGGCGGTTCATCGGGCGAGCTCCGACTCGGACGTCACGGCCGGGGCCGCAGTCTCCTCCGCGGGGTAGAAGACCTCGGAGAAGTGCCGGGCCATTCGCAGGCCGTCCTGGAAGGACAGCGCCGGCAGCTTCGCGTCCGGCTCCAGGATGCCCTTGACGTACGTGTTGACCACGTCCGCCCCGGCCGCGAGCGTCAGCGGCAGCCCGCCGGAGAACCGGGGGTTCACCTCGACGACGGTCACCTCACCGCTGTCGGCCACGAAACCCTGCACGTTGGCCGGACCGGCGTGCCGCACCGCGCGCAGCGTCGCCGCCACCGCCTCGGCCACCGCGTCCGAGGTGAACGTGGTGCCCTGCACCGAGATGCCGCCGCGGGTCTCCTCCCGCCACCGGGGCACGCAGGCCACCATCGTGCCGTCCCGGTCGATCAGCGCGTCGGCGGTGAACTCCCGCCCGGTCAGCCGGGTCTGCACGATCGCACCGGGCACGGTCTCGAGGGCGTGCGCCAGCTCGCGCAGGTTGTCGGCGAACATGACGTCCCGGCTGCCACGGCCACGGGCCGGCTTGATCACCCATGGGCCGGGCACCCGGATCGCCTCCTCCGGAGTGGCGGCGGTCATCGGGTGCGCCACCCCGGCCGCGTGCAGCGCGGCGGCGAACTCCACCTTGTCGAGACAGACGTCGGCGTGCTCGGGCAGCCAGGTCCGGGTGCCGAGCTCGGCGAGCCGGTCGGTGAGCGGGGCCAGCGCGGCGTACTCCTCGGCGACCGTGCAGACCAGGGCGGCCGGGCGGTGCTCGGCGATCAGGGCGATCAGGGCGTCGGCGTACCCGGGCTGGTCGGCGCGGGGCAGCACGGCGGCGTGGCCGGCCAGCCGCAGGCCGACGGCGTCCGGGTTCGCGTCGAGCGCGAGCACGTCCTCGCCGGCCGCCCGCAGGGCGTGGATCACCGCGACCCCGGCCGGTCCGCCGGCACCGGTCACGGCGATCAGCCGGCCGGTGGACGGCCGCTGCTGGGGAGCGCGCATCAGCCAGGCCCGGGCCCACAGGCGCAGGGCGAGCACGTCGGCGGAGTGCAGCGGCTCCCACTGGCGTTCGGCGACCGCGTCGGCGAGGGCGTCCAGCACCATCGGCTCGGTCTCGTACTGGGCGACCGCCAGCAGCGTGGCGGTGTGCACCGACAGGCCCTTGGCGGCCAGCCCACGGACGATCTCGGCGCGGCGGCCGGGGCCCTCGTGCCCCACCCGGTAGTCGATGCGCCGCCGCTCACGGTTCTGGGCCAGGCGCCGCGACAGCGCCTTGGGCAGGATCCGGCGGTGGACGAACGCGGCGACCCGAACCCGCGGTGCCTTCGGTTCGGCCTCGACCGGCACCCGGTGGCCCAGCCCGGGGCGGGCCCAGGCGGCGGGGCGGTCGGCGGTGTGCCGTCCGGAGCGGTCCTGCTCGGCGAGCTGCGCGTCATACATAGTCAGTCCGATCATGATGAGCAATCCGAAAAGGGTGTAGGCGAAGTTCAGAGCCGAGCCGATCCAGTCGTGGAAGAAGATCAGCGCGTCCACCGCGAAGAAGCGGCCGGCCAGCAGGGACAGCACCAGGCGGACCTGGTTGGCGACGAGAATGAAGAAGCACGCGGCGAGGAGACCGAACAGGGCCTGGTGCCGCTCCCGCAGCGCCACTGCGGCGAGCGCGGTCAGCGCCAGGACGCTGCTGAGGATGGTGCAGGAACCGGACATCTCGGCGACGACCGGCTCCATCCCCGGCCCGAAGACCACGAAGGCGTTGCCGAGCACCCCGGAGATCCGGTCCACGCCGAGGAAACCGAGGATGTTCGCGGCGAGCGCCACCTCGAAGTGCCGGAGGTGGTCGACCAGCAGCAGATAGCCGGCGATACAGCCGGCCACCGCGGCGGCCATCTCGAGCATCACGAGCCGGCGACGGCGGACCGTCGAACTGGCGCGACGGCGCCGGGCCTCCCGCTCCAGCGTGCGGTCCAGCCACCCGATCTCCGGCGCGCTCATCCGACCGACTCGAGTTCCGGGGCGTCCGCGACCACCGACGTCGCGCCGGAGCGTGCGGTCTTCGACCAGGTGTACGTGGTGCCGAGCATGCCCTCGAAGTACGCCTTGGTGGCCGTCATGATCGACATGCCGAACGCCGGGATGAAGCCGACCAGCGTCCACACCGCGCGTCGCTCCACCCGGCCCAGCACCAGGCCCACCGCCAGCTCACAGAACGGGCCGGCGAACAGCAGGGCGGACAGCGACACCATCTGGATCACCGACGAGTTGCCGAGACCGATCGCGTGCAGGGCGATCAGCAGCAGGCCCATCCCACAGAGCACCGGAACGTGGTAAACCCACAGGAAAAGCATCGTCTCGACCTTTTCCATCACCGACAGGTGCGGGGTACGCAGGATCGCCCGCCAGTAGTCACGCAGGCACTTCTGGTGCCCCCGTGCCCACCGGTACCGCTGCTTCCAGAAGCGCTGCGACGAGAGCACCGCCTCCTCGAAGTCGACCGCCGACGGGTCGTAGCGCACCCGGTAGCCGTCCAGCAGCAGGCGCAGGGTCAGGTCGGTGTCCTCGGTGACGGTGTCCGGGTTCCAGCCGCCCAGCGCCCGGATCAGCGACGTGCGTACCGCGCAGTTCGCCCCGCCGTACGCGGGCAGCTCGAACAGCGCCTGCCGGCCGTACTCGTTGACCAGGTAGCCGGAGAGGTAGTCGATGAAGATCGTGGAGGCCAGCGACGACTCGACACCGTTGCGGACCACGCAGCGACCCATCACCGCGCCGACCCGCGGGTCCCGGAAGTGCCGGGAGAGCCGGCGCAGTACGCCCGACTCCGGCTGGTGGTCGGCGTCGAAGATCACCGCGATCTCGGAGTCGGTCAGCGCCAGCGCGTCGTTGAGCGCCCCGGACTTGCCGCCGCCAGCGCCCGGCTCGCGGTGCAGCACCCGCAGGCGCGGGTCGGCGACCGCCCAGGCGTCCAGCCGGGCGCCGGTGCCGTCGGTCGACGCGTCGTCGACCACCACGACGGTCAGCGCGTCCGGCGGGTAGTCGAGTGCCAGCAGCGCGGCCACCATGCCGTCCACCACCAGTTCCTCGTCCTTGCAGGCGACCAGCACGGCGATCGTCGGGACGTAGGTCTCGATCCCGACCAGTGGCGCGTTCACATCGTGTTCGGCCCACCGGGCGGCGGCCACCGCGAATCCCAGGTGCCGGAAGAAGAAGATCAGGAAGACCACGTTCAGGGTGGTGGCGAGGCAGCCCAGCGTCCGGTCGACGCCGAACAGCAGCAGCGCCGCCACGAGCACCCCGAAGTGCGTGGCCAGGGCACGCCGGTAGCTGTCCCGCGCCGCGGGACCGTGGCCCGCCTGGTGCGGGACGCCGGTGTTCATGTCGAACCATGCCTCTGCAACGCCGTCGTGAACGCCGGCACCTCGGCGAGGGCCAGCGGCAGCTGAGGCGGGGGCGACAGATCCCACACGAAGCGGGACGGTACGAAGGCCTCGGCGAACCGGACCCGGGCCTGCGCGCCGAAGTGCCGGGCCGAGGCGGCCACCACCTCGGGATCGACCATCGCCGAGCTCTCCACCTGGCTGGTGTGGCAGGACAGCGCGGCGAGCTTGCGGTCCAGGTGGGCGGAGATGTCGACGTACAGTGACGGCTCGAAGCGGGTGGTGGACGGGCTGCGGTAGTGCAGCACCCGCCGGTTGTGCCGGGCCGCGGAGATCGTCGCCGCGGCGATCGCGCGGTGGTCCTGGTGCGAGTCGTCCGGAGCGTGCACGTAGACGACGTCCGCCTCGGTCTGGCGGATCGCGTCCTCGATCAGCGCGATCGTCCCCGCGTCGGCCTGCACCGCGCAGTCCTGCAGACGCCCCCAGATCAGCAGGCAGTCCAGGCTGCGCGCGGCCGCCTCGGACTCGGCCTGCCGCCCGGCGACCAGCCCGGGACCGTTCTGCCCGCCGGTGACCACCAGCATGGTCACCGCGTCGCCGGCCGCCCGGTGCGCGGCGAGGGCGCCGCCGCAGCCGAGCTCGATGTCGTCGGGGTGTGCCCCGACCGCCAGTACGCTGCGCATCATCACGTTCAGGCCGCCTTTCGACGCTTACGCCAGAGCACGAACAGGGCAACTAGCCCGGCGAGCAGGAGCGCGACCAGCGGGCCGGCACCGTTGCCGCCGGCGGGCAGCATGACGTCGCTGCCGCAGGAGGACTGGTTCCAGTAGCCGCTGGCCGTCTTGCCGCCGACCCGCCAGACCACCGTGGTGTCCTTGCTGATCCAGTCGGTCGCGAAGGTGGCCGGGTGGGCACCCGGCTCGAATTCGGTGGTCACCAGGCCCAGAGCGCTCGGCGTGCTGCCGCTGGTCACCTCGAGGCGGTTGTTGGGGCCGGCCGGGATGGTGCCCGGCACGGAGGCGTTGCTGGTGTAACCGAAGACCGCCCGGTAGGTGTTGTCCTTGCCGTTCTTGAGCACGCAGTTGCACGTCGGCGTCCCGGGCAGCGTCTCCCAGATGGCCGCCACCGCGGGGCTGGCGGTCAGCGCCACCGTGGCGACGATGGCCACGACCAGCGCGGCGGCGCCGGCGGCGAGCAGACCGGCCCGGCGGCGCCGGAACGGGTTCACGAGCGGCATGGACTTCCTCCGCGGTCAGGGCTGTTGACTTCTGACCGATCGGCCGCCGCTCTACGCCGTATGAGTGCCAACCGGTTGCGGCGCCGCTCGAACCGACCGCCGGGCCGTCTGAATCCGCTGTGATCCCCGCGACCTACGCCCGAACCACAGCGGCATCGGCCGAGTCAGACCATTTGACGATGATCGTGCCGGTGATGAAGTAGCCGTTCGCCTCGACCTGTGTCGCCACGTCGAGCTCGACCGAGGTCGCGTTGACCCGCAGCAGGTGAGCCTCCCAGTACGAGTAGCGAAGTTCCCGCAGCCACGCGTCCTTGATCTCGGTAGCCACCCGGTGCGGTGAGGCCGCCTGTTCAGCGAGGCAACGCGCCGTCAGTTGACGGGCCGGCTCCGGACTGCTTTCCACCGTCACCCTCCGAATCGACGGGCAGCGCCAGAGGTAGTGGTCGAAATCGATTTCCATGCCCGACAGGTTGTCTGGATCCGCCGGCTGCGCCATGGCGGCGACAGCACTCACCGCATCGACGAACGCTGCGGCTGTCGCGCCGTCCTGCCCGTCGAATCGCGGGGCGACCGGGGTGACCTCCTCCCACCAGGCTTTACCGGAGCGGCGCCGCCACCAGTACATGACGGTTCGGTCCTCGGGCCAGAGAGCCAGGCTCCCGCCCCGCGGCTCGAACCGGTCGCGGCCGGCCTCGATGGGTCGCCAGAAGGGTGCCCGGTCGAAGTCCGCGACGTCGGCCTCGCGGCCGGAGCCCGATGCGGCGAAGCTCCGCTGAGCTTCGATCAAGGAAGATTCGTTCGCGCCGCCCGACCGGTACGGCCAGCGGAGCTGGTGGACGTCGTCCTCCCAGCCGCACACCGCGCAGATCTCATGAGATCCGGGTGGCCCCGACAAAGTCAGGTATCCGCAGCACACACAGGCGTAGGGGACGTCCATGGGGCCCACCCTGCACGACGCTTCCCGGGATCGGAAATCGTTTACTCAGATGAGTAGCCGGGTTGCCAAGGTTCGGCTCGTATGGCGCTCATCTCTGCTCCGGCGGCGCGCCGGAGCAGTTCGAAGGCGTCTTCGCGGGGTACGCCGGTCCGGCGAAACGCGTTGCCGCCCGGCTCGCCGGATGCGGCCTGTGGTCGAGCGGTGAACCCCGAGCCGCGCCGTCAGCCGACAGGTCCGCCGTCCCCCGTTGAACGACGGCCCGCGGCCGAGGCGAGTCAGCCCGGCCGGGGACCTGACCGGCGCCGGGCCAGGCAATGATGTCGAAGCCGGCGGGTTTCGGTGGGTCGCCGTGGTCTGGAACGGCACAAATCCGGGAGGTGAAACCGCCGGGGATCTTGCCGGCCCTGCGTGGGGAGTGAACTCAGGCGGCGTCGGCGATGATCACCTCGGTGCCGGTGCGACGGATGGCGTCGATGCCGGCCGGGTCGGCGGTGGCGTCGGTGACCAGGGTCGCGACGTCGGTGACCGGGCAGATGCCGGCCAGGCAGACCTTGCCGACCTTGGAGCCGTCGGCGACCACGATCACCCGGTCGGCGCGGTGGATCATCGTGGCGTTGGTGTTCGCCTCGATCTCGTCGTGTGTGGTCAGGCCGCCGCGGGCGCTGATCCCGTCGACGCCGACGACCGCGACCGCCATGTTCAGGCCGCGCAGCGCGTTGTCGGCGATCGGGCCGACCAGTTCGTAGGACTGGGTGCGGGAGACCCCGCCCGTCATGATCAGTTTCAGCCGGGGGCGCAGGGCGAGTTCGGCGGCGATGTTCAGCGCGTTGGTCACCACGGTCAGGTCGACCCGCTCGGCGAGCAGCCGGGCGAGCAGGTGGGTGGTGGTGCCGCCGGTCAGGCCGAGCGTGAGCGGGCCCTTGGGCAGCAGCTTCGCGACCGTGCGGGCGATCAGCGTCTTCTCCTCGCGGTGCTGGCCGGTGCGGTAACGGACCGGCAGCTCGTACGCGACGTCGACGGCGACCGCGCCGCCGTGGGTGCGGGACAGCAGCCGCTGGTCTTCGAGAGCCTGCAGGTCACGCCGGATGGTGGCGGGCGAGACCGCGAATTCGTCGGCGAGCTGACCGGCGTCGACCGACCCGCTGGCGGTGATCCGTTCGAGGATGGCCGACACGCGGTCGGCCCGGCGCAGAGAGGACATGGGACCTTTTCCAGTGGATGATCAAACGCGCAGTCAATATAGTTCGTTTTCGAGGAATCCTTGCACGAGCGTGCATGCGGCCGGAAAATCCGCCAATGACCGTGATCGCTTTTCTGGGCGCCGGCAGCGTGGTCTTCACACGTGAACTGCTGGCGGACCTCCTCTCCTTCGATGAGCTGCGCGACGTCACCCTGGCCCTGCACGACATCGACCCCGAACGTCTGGAGACGGCGGAGCTGATCGCCCGGCGGACCGCGGCGCAGCTCGGTGCGAACCCGGTGGTGACCGCCCACCTCGACAGGAGGGAGGCGCTCGAGGGCGCCGATTTCGTGGTCAACGCGATCCAGGTCGGCATGTACCCGGCGACCGTCCGGGACTTCGAGATCCCCGCGCGGTACGGCCTGCGCCAGACGATCGCCGACACGCTCGGCGTCGGCGGGATCTTCCGCGCCCTGCGCACGTTCCCGGTGCTCGACGGGATCGCGGCGGACATGCGTGAGCTGTGCCCGGACGCCTGGCTGCTCAACTACACCAACCCGATGGCGATGAACGTCGCCTACCTGGGTGCGATCGCCCCCGATCTCAAGGTGGCCGGGCTCTGCCACTCGGTCTTCTGGACCGTGCACGACCTGGCCGCCCTGCTCGGCGTCCCGCACGAGGAGATCGATTACACCGGTGCCGGCGTCAATCATCAGGCCTGGCTGCTGCGCTTCGAGCACCGCGGTGAGTCGCTCTACCCGAGGCTCGACGAGTTGCTCGAGCGGGACGACTCGCTGGGCCGGCGGGTGCGGATGGACATGTACCGGCGGCTCGGCTACTTCCCGACCGAGACCAGCGAGCACTCGTCCGAGTACGTGCCCTGGTACCTGCACCACGACAGCGAGATCGAGCGCCTGCGCATCCCGGTCGGCGACTATCTGCGGATCAGCGCGGAGAACGTCGCCGAGTACCGGGAGACCCGCCGATCCCTGCTCGCCGGGGAGCCGCTCGACCTGACCCGCGCGGCCACCGAGTACGCCCCGCAGGTCATCCACAGCATGGTCACCGGCGTGCGGCGCCGGATCCACGCCAACGTGATCAACGCCGGCCTGATCACCAACCTGCCCGAGGGGTACGCCGTCGAGGTCCCGTGCGCCGTCGACCGGGACGGACTGCACCCCGAGCGCGTCGGCGACCTGCCACCCCAGTGCGCGGTGCTGAACCGCGCGTTCGCGGGCGTCGGCGAGTTGACCGTGCGGGCCGCGCTCGACGGCGACCCGCGGCTGGTCCGCCAGGCCGCGATGGCCGACCCGAACACCGCCGCCACCCTCACCGTGGACGCCATCTGGGCACTGTGTGACGAGTTGACGACCGCGCACGGCGACCTGTTGCCGGCCGGACTGCGAGCCTGAACGCGCACTGCCGAATGCTCGTTTGCTGCGCACATCTTGCAAAGCGAGCACAAACGAGCATAATCCATGAGCATGAATGACACGCTCGCCGAAGTCGCCAGCCAGCCCGCCGTGTGGCGGCGGACCGCCGAGCTCGCCGCCCGGGCGAGCCGGGAACTGGGCGCTCCCGGGGAGCGGATGCTCCTGCTCGGCTGCGGCACCTCGTGGTTCGTCGCGCAGAGCATCGCCGAGCTGCGCGAGAGCGCCGGGCTCGGCGAGACCGACGCGGTCTGCGCCTCCGAATACGTGCCGCGCCGGCGCTACGACCGGGTCGTCGCGATCACCCGCTCGGGCACGTCGACCGAGGTGCTCGAGGCGCTGCGCCGGGTTCCGGCGGGCACCCGCCGGATCGCGGTCACCGCGGTGCGCGGCGAGCCGGTCGACGACCTGACCGACGCGCGGCTGCTGCTGGACTTCGCCGACGAGCGCAGTGTGGTGCAGACCCGGTTCCCGACGGCGGTGCTGGCGCTCACGCGTACGGCGTACGGGAAGAAAGATCTTGAATTGATCGTCGCCGACGGCGACGCCGCGCTCGCCGCGCCGCTGCCGGCCGACCCGGCGGAGATCGACCACCTGGTGTTCCTCGGCACCGGATGGACCGTCGGCCTCGCCCACGAAGCCGCGCTGAAGGTCCGCGAGGCGGCCCAGGCCCACACGGAGTCCTACCCGGCGATGGACTTCCGGCACGGGCCGGTCGCGGTGGCCGGGCCACGCAGCCTGATCTGGTCGCTCGGCGACGTGCCCGCCGGGCTCGACGAGGTGGCCCGGCGGGCCGGCGCCACCGTGCACCGCGACGACCTCGACCCGCTCGCGCAGCTGGTCCTGCTGCACCGTTTCGCCCTCGCCCTGGCCGCCCACCGCGGCCTCGACCCCGACCGCCCCCGCCTTCTCACCAGATCCGTGGTCCTCACCTGACCGGAGGAGATGCCCGAGATGAAGACCGGCCTGCTGATCGGCGGCTCGGCCGCCCTGTTGCTGCTGACCGCCTGCATGGGCGGCACGGCCGCCCCCGACAAGGACGCGGCCGCCGGGTGGGACCCGGACGCCGCCGTCGAGATCACCTGGTGGACCGGGCAGACCGAGGAGGCCGAGAAGGTCGCCGAGCGGCTCGCCGCCGAGTACCACGCCGCCCACCCGAACGTCACGATCAGGACCTCGTCGGGCGCGCCGACCACCGACGACCTGCTCACCAAGCTGTCCGCCGGTTTCACCGGCGGCAACTACCCCGACATCTCGTACGCCTACGGCAGCTGGGCCGGTGACCTGGGGGCGGGCGGGAAGACCCAGGACCTGACCTCGTACGTGCAGGATCCGTCCTTCAAATGGGAGGAGATGCCGGCGGCGGCGCGGCAGGTGGCCACCGCGGACGGCAAGGTGATCGGCGTCCCGGCGCTGGTCGACAACATCGCGCTGCTCTACAACCCGGCGCTGTTCGACAAGGCCGGGGTCGCCTACCCGACCGACCAGTGGTCGTGGGAGGACTTCCGCTCGGCGGCTCGGAAGCTGACCGACCCCGCCAGCAACACCTACGGCACCGCGTACTCGGTCTCCGGCAGTGAGGACACCACCTGGCACCTGTGGCCGCTGCTCTGGCAGAACGGCGGGCAGATCCTCGACGGCAACAAGCCGGCCTTCAACTCCGACGCCGGGGTGAAGGCCCTGGAGACGCTGCGGCAGATGGCAGTCGACGACAAGTCGATGTACCTGGACCAGACCGACGAGCGCTACTGGCGGCTGTTCAACAGCGGACGGATCGCGATGATGATGTCCGGGCCGTGGTCGATGCTGGACGCCAAGGAGGCGAAGCTGAACTACGCCGTGGTGAACCTGCCGGGCGTCGACGGGGACCACCAGACCGTCTCGGGGCCGGACCTCTGGGTGCTGTTCGACCACGCCGACGCCAACCGGGCCGGTGCGGCGCGCGCCTTCATCACCTGGCTGACCAGCTCTGCCGTGGACGTGCGATGGAACCTCGCGGTCGGCAACCTGCCGCTGCGGTCGACCGAGAAGGACACCGGAGAGTTCGCGGCCTACGTCAAGGAGTACCCGGGCGGGCAGAAGTTCTTCGACAACCTGGCCAACGCCAAGCAGGCCCGACCGACCGTACCCGGTTACGAGGAGCTGTCCCGCAACGTCGGCGACGCGATCGCCGCCGTCCTGCAGGGCCGCGCGCAGCCGAAGGCGGCCCTCGACGCCGCCGCCAAGAAGTCCGAGTCCGCCCTGGTGAACTGATGGCCGGAGTCACCTTCGCGCTCGCCCGGCCGCTCGCCGCGCCGAGGGCCAGGCGGCGCCTCGATCTGACCGGCTGGGCCTTCGCCGGGCCCGCCACCCTGGTCGTCGTCGGGCTCTCGCTCTTCCCGGCGGTGTGGGCGTTCTTCATCTCCCGCGCCAAGTGGAACGGCGTCGCGCCCGGCGTCCCGGTCGGCTGGGGCAACTACCAGCGGCTCGTCCAGGATCCGGACCTGCTCGCCGCGGCCCGGCACACCCTGCTGCTCACCGTCCTCTTCGTACCCGCCTCGATCATCCTGGGCATCGTCGTGGCGATCGCGCTCAACCAGAAGATCCGGCTCATCGGGTTCTACCGGACCTGCATCTTCGTGCCGTACGTCGCCTCCGCGGCGGCCACCGGCATCCTCGCCACGTTCGTCTTCAACCCGCAGTTCGGCGCGGCCGACGAGGTGTTGCGGCGCCTGGGCGTGCCGGCCCAGCAGTTCCTGGAGAGCCCGTCCCAGGCGCTCTTCGTGATCGTCCTGATCGCGCTCTGGGGCGAGGTCGGCTTCACCACCGTCGTCTACCTGGCCGCGCTCCAGGACATCCCGCGCGAGCTGGTGGAGGCGGCGACGATGGACGGCGCCGGGCGGTGGCGGGTGTTCCGCCACGTCACGCTCCCCGAGCTGCGCCCGGTGACGGTCTTCGCCGCGGTCTGGCAGACCATCACCGCGGTGCAGCTGTTCGACCTGATCTACACGACCACCCGGGGCGGGCCGCTAAACAGCACCCAGACGATCGTCTACTACATCTACGAGCTGGCATTTCAGACCCAGCGACTGGGGTACGGCGCGGCCGCCGCGTACCTGCTGTTCGTGGTGACGCTGCTGCTCACCCTGGGGATCATCTGGTACAGCCGACGGCGTGGCTCGGAGGTGTTCTAGCGATGCGGAAACTCCCGTTCAGCCCGTGGCATCTGCTGCTGATGCCGCTCGCGCTGCTGTTCGTACTGCCGCTGGTCCAGATGGTGCTCACCTCGTTCATGAGCAACGCGGAGATCAACCAGTTCCCGCCGAAGCTGATCCCGAGCAGCCTGCACCTCTCGGGCTGGCGGGCCCTGCTCGCCGAGACGTCGGCACCGCGCTGGCTGCTGAACTCGATCATCGTCTCCGCCGTCTCGGTCACCGCGCACCTGGCGCTCTGCTCCACCGCCGGCTACGGCTTCGCCCGTCTCAGGTTCGCCGGCCGCGGCGTGGCGTTCCTGGCCGTCGTCGCCACCGTGATGATCCCGATCCAGCTGCTGATGATCCCGACCTACCTGATGTTCGCCCGGATCGGCATCATCGACACCCTCGCGGCGGCGTTCGTGCCCTGGCTGGCGTCGGCGTTCGGCATCTTCCTGATGCGCCAGTTCTTTCTGTCCCTGCCCGCCGAACTGGAGGAGGCGGCGCTGATCGACGGCTGCGGGCGCTGGCGGACGTTCCGCAGCATCGTGCTTCCGCTGGCCCGGCCGGCGCTGGCGACCCTTGCCGTGTTCACCCTGCTCTCCAGCTGGAACGACCTGCTCTGGCCGTTGATCGCGATCTCCGACGACAGCCGGTTCACGTTGCAGGTCGGGCTGGCCGGGTTCCAGGGCACCCGGCACACCGAATGGTCGCAGTTGATGGCGGGCAACGTGCTGGCCACGATGCCGCTGATCCTGGCGTTTCTGCTGGCCCAGCGTCGCTTCGTCGCCACGATGAGCCTGACCGGCCTGAAAGGTTAGTCCGCGAAGTCGTCAAGGGTGGGCTGGGCGGCGGTGCCGCCGGCCGCGCGCGTGCTCAGCGAGCCGGCCGCGGCCGCCCAGGCCACCGCCTCCCGCACCGAGCGGCCGGAGAGGCAGGCGGCGAGGAAACCGGCGTTGAAGCTGTCCCCGGCACCGACCGCGTCGACCACCTCGACCGGGCGGGCCGGCGCGGTGGACTCGCCCCCCGGCCACCAGGCCCGGGCGCCGCGGATCCCGTCCTTCATCACCACGATCGTGCCGGCGGCCACCAGCTTCTCCGGGCCGTCTCCGCCCGTGATCGCGTGCAGTTCGGCGGAGTTGGGCAGGAACACGTCGGTGTGCGGGAGGATCTCCGGGACCCAGTCCCAGCGCTCGGCCGGATCCCAGTTCGTGTCCAGGGAGGTGGTCAGCCCCAGCTCCCGGGCGCGGGCGAAGACCGGGGCCAGGCCCTCGGCGAGGTCCGGCTGCAGGTAGAGCGACGCGACGTGGACGTGCCGGGCGCGGCCGAGCAGAGCATCGGTGACGTCGGCGGGGCGCAGGGCGGCGATGGTCCCGGGCAGGGTGAGCATGGCGCGGTCGTCCGCCTCGTTGAGGATCACGGTCAGGCCGGTGGGGACGCCGGCGGCCGGTGCGGTGATGATCCGTACGTTCCGGGCCCTCAGCTGGTCGCGGACGATCTCGCCGAAGAGGTCGTCCCCGATGGCGGTGAGCAGGGCGGTCCGCAGCCCGAGCCGGGCGCACCCGGTCGCGGTGATCGCCGCGGAGCCGCCGAGCACGAGGTCGGCGCCGGTCAGCAGCTGCTCCTGCTGGCCGAAGCGCGGGCGCACGTCGCCGCGCAGCACCAGATCCGGGTTGGCGTCGCCGACCACCAGCACGTCAAATTCCCGCATCCACGCCTCCAATGCTCATATGGACAGTCCAGATGCACGATACGCGCACGAACCTCTATTGACACTGCTCGTTCGCTCAGTTTCAATCGAGCCAGCCGATCATCGCCCAGCCGGTACCCAGTCCGGCAACCGTTCGCCAGGGCTCTGCCTGCAGCCCGAGGCGGGGCAGATCCTCTCCGCGGAAGCCCGACATGATCGTCACCGTCACCCTCAATCCCGCGCTCGACCTGACCTATCCGGTCGACGCCCTCGTCCCGCACCGCACGCACCGGATCACCGAGGTGGCCGAACGCGCCGGCGGCAAGGGCCTCAACGTCGCCCGGGTGCTGCACGCGCTCGGCGAACCCGTACTGGCCACCGGGCTGCTCGGCGGACCGACCGGGGACGTCGTCGCCGGGCTGCTGGAGGCCGACGGGGTGCCGGACTCGTTCACCCGGATCGCCGGCGACACCCGGCGGACCGTCGCGGTCGTCGACCAGGTCGACGCGACCGGCTTCTGGGAACCCGGGCCGGTGGTCCCGGCCGCGGAATGGTCGCGGTTCGTCGCTCACTTCCGCGGTCTGATCGGCGAGGCCTCCGTGGTCACGCTCTGCGGGTCGCTCCCGCCGGGAATACCGATCGACGCGTACGCCGTACTGGCGCGCGTGGCGGCCTCGGCGGGCGTGCCGGTCCTGCTGGACACGAGCGGTCCCGCGCTCCGGGCGGGTCTGGCCGCCGGCCCGGCGATCGCCAAGCCGAACGCCGCCGAGCTGGCGGCGCTGGACCCCGACTGGAACGCGGCCACGCTGCGGGCTCTGACCAGCGGTTCCGTCGTCGTCACCGACGGGGCGGCGGGACTACGCGCGATCACGCCGGACGCGGAGTTCCGATGTGTACCGCCGGTTCCGGTCACCGGGAATCCGACCGGGGCCGGGGATGCCTGCGCGGCGGCGCTGGCCCGAGGTCTGCGGGACGGGACCGAGTGGCCCGGGATGCTGGCCGACGCCGTCGCGCTGGGGGCGGCGGCGGTGGCCAGCCCGGTCGCCGGAGCCTTCGACCCGGGCGTCTACCGGGAGCTGCGGTCCGGGATCGGCACATGCTGACCCCGACCGGTGAACTGGTCGCGGACGTGCGGGCCCGGGGCGGCGCGGCCTGCGCGTTCAACGTGATCACCGTGGAGCACGCGGAGGCGATCGTCACCGGCGCGGAGGCGGCCGGGTGCCCGGTGATCCTGCAGATCAGCGAGAACGCGGTGCGTTTCCACCACGGGCGGCTGGCCCCGATCGCCGCCGCGGCGCGGGCCGTCGCCGTCGCCGCCGGCGTGCCGGTCGCGCTGCACCTGGACCACATCGAGTCGGCCGAACTGCTGGAGCAGGCCGCGCCTAACGGCTTCGGCTCGGTCATGTTCGATGCGTCCAGACTGCCGTACGAGGCAAACGTCGTGGCGACCGCGCGGGCCGCCGCGGCCTGTCACGCCGCGGGCCTCTGGGTCGAGAGCGAACTCGGCGAGGTCGGAGGCAAGGACGGCGCACACGCGCCGGGCGTCCGGACCGATCCGGCGGAGGCGGCCGCCTTCGTCGCCGCGACCGGGGTCGACGCGCTCGCCGCCGCGGTGGGCTCGTCGCACGCGATGCGGGAGCGCACGGCCCGGCTCGATCAGGACCTGATCGTCCGGCTGCGGGAAGCGGTCGGCGTGCCGCTGGTGCTGCACGGGTCGTCGGGGGTGCCGGATGCGGAACTGGTCGCTGCGGTGCGGGCCGGCATGGTCAAAATCAACATCGGGACCGCCCTCAACAACGCGTTCACCGGCGCGGTGCGGGCGACTCTGGACGATCGGCCGGACCTGATCGATCCCCGGCGCTACCTGACCCCGGCCCGCGCCGCGATGGCCACAACGGTCACCGCGGCGCTGCGCCTGCTGACGCCGGTGTTGTATCCGGAATAATCCTCGGGTGCCTTCTATCTATGACGTCGCCACCTGGGAGCCGGTGCTCCGGATCGTCCGCGCCGGGCTCGCCGAGGGTGGCTTCTACGCGGGTTTCGCCAGTCGCGGTGCGGCCAGCTTGCCGGGGCCGGCGCCGGTTCCGCGGAACGGCCGGGCCCTGCTGGTGGAAGACATGCGGGAGCAGTGGGACGCGCTGCAGTCGCTGCAGTCCGCGCTGGCGGCCGATGGCCTCGAACTCATCTCGTACCTGGTGGAGGAGTCGGCGCTGCACCTGTTCATCCCCGGTCCCGCGGTGGAGCCGGGCCCCGGCGCCCACCCGGGCGCGCTTCTGCTGGTCGAGGGCGCGGTCCCGGAGCCCTGGCGTCGGCTCCCCGATCCGGCGCCCGGCTCGGCGCCGGCACCCACCGCCGATCCGGTCCTGCTGGAGCGCGTGTTGCGGGAGCGGCTTGCGTCGTCCATCGGCGCGTCCGAGGCGGAGATCGCCGCGGCGGAGGCTCAGCTCGGGGTCGCCCTACCGGAGGAGCTCAAGGCGGTCTACCGGGTGACGCGAGCGCGATGGGAGGACTACGGCGACGACTACGACGCCTCGGACCGACAGGCCAGGGCGGTCGGCTGCGAGCTCTACCCGATCGACGGGCTGTCCATCGTGGACGCGGCCGCGCGACCGGCCCCGTGGGCGGCCGCGGCGAGGGAGGCCGCCGTCACCGCACCCGGCGCCGAGGTGCAGGGACTGGCCGGCTCACCCGGCTGGATCGCCTTCGGTGGCACCGGTGGCGGCGACCATTACGCGATCGACCTGACCCCCGGCCCGGGCGGCCACCTGGGCCAGGTGATCCTGATCGACCATGAGCAGTACGTCGGAGCCTCGCTGGTCGCCTCGTCGCTGACCGATTTTGTGCAGGGCCGCCGGGTGGACCCGCCTGCGGACCGCGCCGGGGCGCCGGTTGTGGCGCACGTCAACAGTGCGCATTCGACCAGTATCGAGGCGGCCGTGCACCCCGATCTGGAAGTTCTGAACATCGGCTTCTGGAACGGTGAGCCGCTCCGTCTCGCTCCGCTCGCGGGGCTGCCACGGCTGCGGACGCTCACCGTGCAGCCGGGCGCCCTCGCCGATCCGCTGGAGATCGCCGGCCTGACCCGCCTGGAATACCTCAGCCTGGGACTCGCCGAATGGCGGACCCTGCTGGACGCCGGGGCGGTGCCGCGCACCCTGGCCGCGGCCGGCTTCGAGCTGCGCAATGGCCAGCACCCGATCCCGGTCGTGGAGATCGCCAACGAGCTGCTCGCACTCTGGGACCGGCCGCTGATCACCCAGGTCACTCTCGGCGCTCAGGCCGACGGGCTCGTACCGGGGAGGGGATGATCCAGGGGTGGAAGCTCACCTGAGCCCGACCGTGCTCGACGGCGGGGACCGTCGCTGCGTGGTGCTGCTGATCGAGCTGCGGCGCCTGATCGCGACGCTGCCGCCGGGCGCGGTGGTGCACCTGATCGCCATGGATCCGGCGGCACCCCTGGACCTGCCGGCCTGGTGCCACCTGACCGGGCACACCTATCTCGGGCCGGTTCCGGGAGATCGGCCCACCTACGGGGTCGAGGTCGCGGCGGGCGCCAGGCCCACCGACGCCGATCGCCCGTGGCGCCCCGCCACGGCGTGAGCCGCCGGTCCGGTTGAGGGGACGGAAACCGGACATACCCGATGGAGGGTGCTGGCGTGGATCATTGAGGGTGAATGGTCACCCTTCTTCGGCCCCGAGGATGTGCGATATCCGTGCTTGATCTCGACCGGTACTTCCTGGAGTTCGAAGCCGAAACGGCCAGATTGGCCGAGTTGGCGCGCGACGCGGACGTTCAGCAGCCGATCCCGACCTGTCCTGGCTGGACGTTCGAGCAGTTGGTCGGGCATGTCGGCCGTGGGCACCGCTGGGCGGCCGAGATCGTCCGGCGGCGCTTGCCGGAGCCGATCCCGATGGGGGAGGTGGTCGTCCCCGCCGGCCCGGATGAGCGAGGCGAGTGGTTGATCGAGGGCGCCCGGATGCTTGCCGACGCGGTGCGGGACACGGGGCCGGAGCAGCAGGTGTGGACGTGGCGGAAGGACCGGTCGGCGGGCTTCTGGCTCCGCAGGATGCTCCACGACGAGGTGGTGCACCGCTTCGACGCCGAACTGGCGCTGGGCATCGAGGGAGACCTGGCCGCGGACCTGGCCGCCGACGGGGTGTCCGACATGCTGGATACCGCCGCGATTCTCTCCAGGCCGGACATCGGCGTGTCGAGCGCTTTCGCCGCCTTGGCGGGTACCGGTGAGTCCCTGCGGTTCGTCGCCACGGACGCGGACCACGAGTGGCTTGTCACTCGCAGCCCGGCCGGTGTCACCTGGCGGCAGGGCCACGACGCGGCGGACGTCACGGTACGTGGGTCTGCCTGCCGGCTGCTTCTCCTGCTCAACCGGCGTCTGCCGGTGGGAACGGCGGGCGTTGAGATCGTCGGCGATCGGGCGATCCTCGACCACTGGTGGTCGAACAGCGAATTCTGACTGGCACGACCGGCGCTCCGGCCGGAAAGATCGGGCCGGAGCGCTGATCATCAGCGTTCCGGCCCGGTCGGTGTGGTTCGGGTCAGTTGACCTTGGCGTCGTTGACCGAAGGGTCGTCGGCCGAACCGGCCCCGCCGCCGGTGTTCTCGCCGGCCTTCGTCATGCTCGCCTTGACGGCGTCGGTGTCCTTGCAGGACGTCTGGAACTTGAGGATCGCCGAGCTGACCCCGGCGACCAGGACAGCCTCGTCCGGATTGCCGGCCGCCGACTCCGCCCGCTGCACGGCCCCGGCGAGCAGATCGGAGGCCGCGGTGATGATCGTGCTCTCGGAGGTCTTACCGAGAGTGACGATCTGCTTCGCGGTGGCGACGTCGAGGTCGCGCCCGTTCTGCCCCCGGACCGCCTGTTCGGCCACCGTGCACGCCCCGGCGGTCCCGTTGTCGAGGCCGGCCATGTTCGCTGCCCCGGCCGCGGTAGCGGTCGTCGGGGTCTCTTCGCTGTTAGCGCAGCCGGTGATCGCCAGGAGGGTGCACGTGGCGACAGCTGCGATGGTGGATCCACGCATGGGTCGGAAGGTTACCGGCGCGCGGGTGCGATCGACGGATCTGGGTTGCTCAGTGTGATGTACGGTACGTCCGTTCTGACCCCGGCATGTGCGTTTTTCGCGGGCGGCCGCATAGTTATTACCCCTAGGCGCGCGAGCGCATAGTTACGCAGAGCGACAACGCCAGGTTGATCGGCACCGATAGGGTGCCCTGATGACGCTGATCGACGTGCTCGTTCGTGCTGCTACCGGGGTGCCCGCACAGGTGATGGTGCACGTCGATGGAGACGGCGGCGAGCGGCGGATCAGCTACGCAGAGCTTTATGCGGACGCGCTGCGGGTGGCCGGCGGACTGCGTGCGGCCGGGATCACTCAGGGTGACTGCGTGATCATCGTAGCGGAAGACAGCGCGGAGTTCGTGGCGCTCTTCTGGGGTGCGGTGGTGGCGGGGGCCGTGCCGGTGCCGCTCCCGCCGGAGCCGGAGCGGGTCGCCGCCGTCCAACGCCGGCTGGGTCAGCCGGTTCCGGTGTACCGCACCGTCGGTGAGCTGCGGTCCGCTCCGGGGCTCGCCGAACCCGTGCCGGTCGGCCCGGACGACCTGGCGCTCCTGCAGTACTCGTCGGGAAGCACAGGGACGCCGAAGGGTGTCGAGCTGACCCACGGGAACCTGGTCGCCAACCTGGAGCAGGCGTCGCGGGCGGCGGGGACCGGCCCGGGCGACGTGATTCTGACCTGGATGCCGTACTTCCACGACATGGGGTTGATCGGGACCCACCTGGGGCCGCTGTACGCGCGGTGCCGGCAGGTGCGGATCAGCCCGATGACCTTCGCGAAGCGGCCGGAGGTGTGGCTGCGGGCGGCGCATGAACACCGGGCCACGGTGCTGACGGCGGCGAACTTCGCGCTGGCGCTGACCGTGCGGCGGGTGCGGGACGAGGTGCTCGACGGGCTGGATCTGAGCGCGGTGCGGCTGGTGATGGTGGGGGCGGAGCCGATCTCACCGGTGGTGTGGCGGGCGTTTCGAGCCAAGCTTGGGCGGGCTCGCCTCGAGCCGGGGGCGTTGCAGCCGGTGTATGGGCTGGCTGAGGCCACGGTGGCGGTGGCTATTCCGCCGCTGGGTGAGCGCGCTCGGCCGGTCCGGCTGAGCCGGGCCGCGCTGTCCCGCGGCGTCGCCCTCGAGGTGTCCGGCGGCGCGACCGAGGCCGAGCCGGTGGTTGTCGGGTTGGGCGGGGCCGGGCTGGTGGATGGCGGTGTAGGCGGTGTGGGCGCCGTCGGGCTGGTGGATGGCGGTGTAGGCGGTGTGGGCGCGGTCGGGCCGGTGGATGTCGGTGTGGGCGGGGCCGGGCTGGTGGATGGCGGGTTGGGCGCGGTCGGGCCGGTGGATATCAGTGTGGGCGGGGCCGGGCCGGTGGATGGCGGCGCGGTTGCGGGCGGGCTGATGGACGTCGGTGTTGGCGGGCCGATGAACGTTGCTGCGGGCGCGGTCGAGCTGATGGATGTCGGCTTCGCGGTGCCGGGCTGCGAGATCAGGATCGTCGACGACGGCGGTCGGCCGTTGGAGGACAGCCTGGTCGGCCACATCCAGGTGCGCGGTCCGAACGTCACGCGCGGCTATCACCGGGATCCCTCGGCGACTGCGGAAACTCTGGTGGACGGCTGGCTCCGGACCGGGGACCTCGGCTTCCTGCGGGCCGGGCGCCTCTGTGTCTCCGGCCGGGCCAAGGACGTCCTCTTCATCCACGGCCGCAATTTCCATGCCGCCGATCTGGAGGAGGTCGCGGCGGCGACACCCGGTCTGGGCAGCGGCCCCGTCGCGGTGGTCGGTGCGACGGACCCCGGGTCGGGCCGGGAGCGGGTGGTGGTGTTCATCTCCGCACCGGCCGTCCGCGCGGATCCGCGAATCGCCGAGCTGGCGCGGGCCCGGGTGGCCGAGGCGCTCGGGTATGACGGCGTGACCGTCCAGGTCCTGCCGCGTGGCGCTTTCGCCCGCACCACCAGCGGAAAGCTGCGCCGCCACCTGTTGCGCGACCGCCTCCTCGCGGAAAATCCGCCGGTGGACGCGGTGGACGCGGTGGACGCGGTGGACGCGGTGGACGCGGTGGACGCGGTGGACGCGGTGGACGCGGTGGACGCGGTGGACGCGGTGGACGCGGTGGACGCGGTGGACGCGGTGGACGCGGTGGAGGCAGCAGGGGCGGCGGAGGTGGGCGCTGCGGGGGCTGCGGCGGAGGTGGGCGCGGCGGGCGATGACGAGCGGCTGATGCCGGAGATGTCCGAGACGATTGCTCCGGTACGTCCACCGCGCACTCGCGCCGAGGCCGAGCGAGTAGTCCGTACCGCCTGGGCGAAGGTCCTGCAAATCCCCGCGGAGCGCATCGGTCCCGCCGACCGCTTCCTCGCGATCGGCGGCTCCTCCCTGGCGGCCATGGAGGTACTGGCCGACCTGGAGGACGCCTTCGGCCGCACCCTCGATCCCGCCACCCTCCGCGACTGCGCCACCGTCCCAGCCCTCGCCGATCGCTTGCTCCGTGATTGCGCGACCGTCCCGGACCTCGCCGATCGCTTGCTCCGTGATTGCGCGACCGTCCCGGACCTCGCCGATCTCCTGCTCGCTGACTGCGCCACTGTCTCGGATCTCGCTGACGGCGCCACGGTCTCGGATCTCGCTGACGGCGCTACCGTTGCGGATCTCGCTGACGGCGCTGCCAGTCCGGCCATCGCCGATCGCTTGCTCCGTGACTACGCCACCGTCCCGGGTTTCGCCGATCGCCTCCTCCGCGCCGGCCCCGTGCCCACGGCGGCACGCGCTTCGGCCTCCACCACCGTCGGCGCAGGCGAACTGGCGGTCATCGGAATGGCCTGCCGATTCCCGGACGCGGAAACTCCGGAGCAGTTCTGGGAGAACCTCCTCGCCGGCCGGGACAGCGTCACCCGCGCCTCCGACTGGGACGGCCACGGCGCGTTCCTCCGCGACCCCGCGCTGTTCGACGCCGACTACTTCGGGATCGGGGAGACCGAGGCCCGCTACCTCGATCCGCATGCCCGGATCTTCCTCGAACTCGCCCACGAGGCGCTGGAACGCTCCGGTCACGCCGGCCCCCGCCGCCGCGGCCGCCGGGTCGGGGTCTTCGTCGCGGTCGGCGAGAGCGCCTACCCCGAACTCTTCGACGAGACCGATCTCGATCAGGCGCACGCCCTGACCGGCACCCTGCGCAACCTCACCGCGGCCCGGGTCGCCCACCTCCTCGACCTGCACGGCCCCGCCCTCGCCGTCGACACCGCCTGCTCCTCCGCGCTGGTCGCACTCCACCTGGCCCGGCGCAGTCTGAACGCCGGCGACTGCGACCTCGCCGTCGTCGGCGGGGTAAACCTCAACCTGACCGGTACCGCCCACCGCCTGCTCGCCGGAGCCCAGGCGCTCTCGCCGACCGGCCGGTGCCGGGCCTTCGACGCGGACGCGGACGGATTCGTACCCGGAGAGGGCGGCGCCGCCCTGGTCCTGACCCGCCTCACCGACGCCCTCGACGAGGGAACCGGTGACCGGATCCTGGCCGTGGTCCGGGGCACCGCCGTCAACAACGACGGCCGCTCCCTGAGCCTGATGGCCCCGAACCCGCTCCTGCAACAACGAGTGATCAGCGATGCCTACCGAGAGTGCGGGGTGGACCCGGCCGAGGTCTCCTACATCGAGGCGCATGGCACCGGCACCGCCGTCGGCGACCCGATCGAGGCCCGGTCCCTGGCGCACGCCCTCCCGCCCCGCCCGGACGGTCGTCCCCGCCTCGTCGGCTCGGTCAAGACGAACATCGGGCACCTGCTCAACGCCGCCGGCCTGCCCGCCCTGGTGAAGGTGATCCTGTCCCTGCGGCACGGCGAGCTTCCGCCGTCACTGCACCACAACCGCCCGTCGCCCCGGTTCGACCTGGCGGGCGCGGGCTTCGAGGTGCTCACCGAACGCCGTCCGTGGCCGGGTCCACGGGTCGCCGGGGTCAACAGCTTCGGCTTCGGCGGCACCAACGCCCACGCCATCCTCGCCGCCCCGCCCCCAGTCTCCGCGCCGCTCACCGTCGCCCCGCCCGTGGTCGCGGCGCCGGACGGCTCCGTATCGCCGACAGGCTCCGCACCGGTCACCGCCGCACTGCCCAAGGGCCCCGTGCCGGTCACCGTCGCACCGCCTTCGGTCTCCGGGCCGGTCGCCACCGGACCGTCTGCGGTCGTCCCCGCCCTGCCCTCAGTCTCTGGGCCGGTCGCCGCCGCCCCGCCCTCAGTCTCCGGGCGGGTCGCCACCGGACCGTCTGCGGTCGCCGCCGCCCCGCCCTCAGTCTCTGGGCCGGTCGCCGCCACCCCGCCCCCAGTCTCCGGGCCGGGCGCCGCCGCACCGTCTGCGGTCCCTGCGCCGGGCGCCGCCGCACCGTCTGCGGTCCCTGCGCCGGGCGCCGCCGCGCCGTTTCCGGCCGTGCCCGCTCTGTTGACGATCTCGGCGCGGTCGGCAGAAGGACTTCGGGCCGCCGTTGACGACCTCGCCCGGTATTTGCGGGAGCATCCTGCGGCCGGGGAGGCCGACATTTGCGCTTCGGCGTCGACGGCACGTGACGACGGTCCGTACCGGATGGCGATCGTGGCCGAAGGTGATCTCGCCGAACGGCTGGGGTCGGCGACCTTCAGCCCGCCGGTGGGGAGGCCCGCGCGGACGGTGCTCGTGTTCGCCGCGCCGACGCCGGACCAGGTCGCGACCGCTTCGGAATTCCGTACCGTCCTCGACCAGGTACCCGTGGAAATCGGTCGGATTCTCGGGTCC
Source organism: Actinoplanes regularis (assembly GCF_900188005.1). Classification (GTDB taxonomy): domain Bacteria; phylum Actinomycetota; class Actinomycetes; order Mycobacteriales; family Micromonosporaceae; genus Actinoplanes; species Actinoplanes regularis. The sequence goes on from NZ_FZNR01000004.1 coordinate 535,315, forward strand.
TGGCACATCGGCGATGAGATCAGCGACCTGGTCACGGTCGCTTTCGGGATCGCGGTGGGTGCGCAACTGTGGACCTTCGGGGTACGCCCGGACGCCGTGACCGGGCTCGGCCCCGGGTCACTGGCCGCCGCAGTGTTCGCCGGAGCGCTCAGTCCGGCGGAGGCGATCCGTTCGGCGGCCTCGCCCGATCACCCCGTATCGGCATCACGGCCCGTTCGAGTTCCGCTACTCGATCCGGTCACCGGTGACCACGTCACCGTGTTGGCCGTGGCCGGCTACGACACGATGATCATCGCTGGAGCTGGAGCTGGAGCTGGAGCTGGAGCTGGAGCTGGAGCTGGAGCTGGAGTCGGGGCCGGGGCCGGGGCCGGGGCCGGAGTCGGGGCCGGGGCCGGGGCCGGGGCTGGGGCTGGAGTCGGGGCCCGAGCTGGAGATGGGGCCGGTTCTGTCGGCGTCCGGGGTGCGATCCCAGAGGTGCTGGCCGCCGGGAGCACCACTCGGGAACTGCTGGTGACGGCCGGGGAGCTGTGGCGGCGAGGGGGCGTATTGGATCGGTCTCTCCTGGACGCCGGAACCCGGTGGGTGGAGCTGCCAACCTATCCGTTCCAGCGTCGCCGGTACTGGGTGACCGATCCGCCTCCGCCGGTGCTTTCCACGCCGACCTGGGTCGAAACGCCGGTCGGTAGCGGGGCGCCGGTTGGGAGCGAGGCACCGGTTAACAGTGGGGCATCGGTCGGTAGTGGGGCGCCGGTCGGTAGTGGGGCATCGGTCGGCAGTGAGGCGCCGGTCGGTAGTGGGGCGGCGATCGGTAGCGGGACGGCGATCGGCAACTGGGCGCGGGTCGACGCGGACCGGACGCTGACAGTGATGCACGCCGGCCGGGAGGACCGGGATGCGCTCGAGGTCGTGCCGGAGCTGCCGCGATCCGGGCAGCTGCTGATCGTCACCGAGGACCTGTACGCGACCGGGATCGGGACGGAGAAACCCAGCCCCGCCCATGCGGTCTGGTCCGGGTTGGCGATGGCCCTGGCCGACGAGAACCGGGACCTCGGCGTACGCGTCATCGACCTCACCTCCACCGACCCCGAGGACGTACAGCGTGCCGCCGTCGAGCGCGAGGCGGCGAACCCGCCGATGCCCGGCCCGGCGCAGATCGTGGCGTGGCGGGGCGGGCGCCGGTTCACCCGTGCCTTCGTTCCCGCACCCGCGACCGAACCGCTGGACCTGCCGCCGGACGGGAACTACCTGATCACCGGGGGAGCGGGCGCGGCCGGGATCGCGATCGCCCGGCATCTCGCCCGTCGCGGGCACCCGAACCTGTTGCTGGCCGGTCGCTCCCCGGAACCGACGGGTCTGCTGGACGAGCTTCGCCGGGCGGGCGCCATCGTGGAGTACCGGCGCGCCGATGTCACGGCCGAGCCGGACGTGGCGGCGCTGGTCGACGGCCATGAGTTCGACGTCGTGGTGCACGCGGCAGGCGTGGTACGCCCGGGCAGCCTGCGCTCGAAGAACAGGGACGAACTGGCAGCGGGCATGGCCGCCAAGATCCGTGGCACCGAGCTACTGACCCGCGCCCTCCGGGGCAGCCGGCCACTGGTGATCGCGCTGTCGTCGGTGTCGGCGGTCCTGCCGGGGCTGGCCGGTGCGGTGGGTGACTACGTGGCCGGGAACGCGTACCTCGACGCTTTTGCCGCCGCCGAACGTGCCGCGGGCCGCAGGTTCGTCGCGGTCGATCTTCCCGCGCTGTCCGGGGGAGGCCTTGCGACCGGGCATGCGATTCGTGCTGCTGGTCTTCCTCTCGATCGGTTGCCTGGGCTGCTTTGGTCGGCCGCCGCGCTGGAGGTCGCCCAGGTGCTGGTCACACCCTCGGAGCCGGGTGCCGCCCGATCCCGGCGGACAGCACCGGCGGCCGGCACGCCGTCCGAGGACCGGGTGCCCCATGCCGGCCAGGGCGAACTGGTGGCGCTCATCCGGGAACTACTGGCAGAGGCCCTGGAGCGGGAACCCGGGACGATCGGGACGGACGAGCCGTTCCTCGCGCTCGGGCTGGACTCACTGACCGCGGTGGACCTGGTCAAGGAGTTGGAGAACCGGCTCGGGCGGACGCTTTCGACCACCCTCTTCTTCGAGTTCCGGACGATCGGTGAGCTCGCCGGACACCTCGGCGAGGAGGACCTGACACCGGCGGCCGCGCTCGCCGAGTTCCCGATCAACAGTGGGAAGGGCAGGCTGCCGGTGGCGGACGCCGAGCGCCCGCTCAGCAGTGGGGAAGTCGTGACGCCGGCGGCCGGGATCGGTGAGTTTCCGCTCAGCCCGGTGCAGCAGGCGTTCCGTACCAACGGGCGGTTGTATCCCGAAGTTCCCGCGTACGCCCACGTGCACCAGACCTTGGACGGGCCGGTCGACGTGGACCGGCTGGCGGCCGCCTTCGCCGAACTGGAGCGGCGGCATCCGATGCTCCGGATGCGTTTCGCGGCGACAGGACAGCGCTTCGAAGCGGCCGGCGACGGACGGCCGGAATGGTTCACGACGGTCGAACCGCGGGAACCGGTGGTGGACCTCGACGCCGAACTGCGCAACCGGCCTTTCGACCTGCGGGTGGAGGCACCGGTCCGGGCGGTCCTGGCAGTGCCGCAGGACGGTCCGGCGCACCTGATCCTGGTCGCGCATCACGCGGCGGTGGACGGGTACAGCCTGGCGATTCTCGGGGATGAACTCTGGACGCTGTACGCGGGGAACGAGCCGGCCGAAGCGCCGGAGAACACCTTCGCCGAGCACGAGGCGCTGCGGACCGAACCCGGCGAGACGGAGCTGGCGTGGTGGCGAGACGCCCTCGGCCGGTACCCGCGGCTGGCGCTGCCGTTCGACGGTGACGTCGGATCGGATCCGGCTCCGCCGTACGCGATGCACCAGGTGGCGATCGATGCCGACCTGACCCGACAGCTCGAGGAGCGGGCCCGGGCGGCCGGCGTGACGCTGTTCCACCTGCTGCTCGCCGGGTATGTGCGCTGTCTGGCTCGGTGGAGCGGGCAGAACGACGTACCGGTGCTGGTCGCTCGTGCCGGGCGGACCGCGCGCCTGGCGGGGATCGACCGGATGGTCGGTCCGTTCGCGGACACCTTGCCGCTCCTCGCGCGGGTTGTCGCGGAGGAGAGCGCGGTCGTGCTCGCCGAGCGGCTCCGGGAAGCGTGGCTGGAGAGCGAGCGCCACGGGACCGTCTCCACCATGGATCTCGCACGGCTGCTGGCCGCTGACGCGGCCGGGCCGCGGACGGCGAGTCCGGCCAGCTTCAGCTTCGCGCGCTTTCCCGGCACAGACCGAAATGCTTTCTCCGGTACGGGCGGGAGCGTCCCGCGAACGGTCGCGACCACGGCCGGGACCGCGTCGGCGGCTACCCGGCTGGGGCTGGTCTGCTTCGAGGCGCACGGAGCCCTGCACTTCTCCTGGAACTACCCGGCGGCGCTGTTCCACCGGGGCACCATCGAACGCTTCGCCGCGGAACATCTGGCCGAGATCACCGCTCTGGCGTCACCCGCCGATCCCGAGCCGGTGGCTCCGCTGCCTGCGGTGCTTCGAGCGCCTGCGGTGCTTGAGGCACCTGCGGTGCCGCCACTGGCTCTGGTGGATTCGCTGCCTTCGCAGGGTGCGCTGCCTTCGCAGGGTGCGCCAGCTTCGCTGGCTGTGCCGGCTTCGCTCGTGGGGCGGATTCGGGCGCAGTGTCGTCGTACCCCGGATGGGCTTGCTGTTCTTGCCGATGGGAAGCCGCTGACCTATCGGGAGCTTGATGAGGCGTCGGACCGGTTGGCGGTACGGCTGGCCGGGTATGGCTCGCGGCGGATCGGGCTGATCACGGAGCCGGGGCCGGCCACGGTTGTCGGCCTGCTGGGGATCCTGAAAGCGGGCGCGGCCTGGGTTCCGCTGGACGCGGCGCACCCGCGGGCCCGGCTGGTGAGCCAGCTCCGGCGGGCCGGGGTGACGGTGGTCGTCAGCGATTCAACCGTTCTGGCCGGCGCGTTCACCGTGGTGGATCCGGGGGACGGCACACCGGGCGAGCCACCGGAGGTGACCACCGGGCCGGACGACGACGCCTATGTGATCTTCACGTCCGGGTCGACCGGGCGGCCCAAGGGCGTACCGGTGAGCCATCGCGCCATGGTCGGCTACCTTGACTGGGCCGTCGAAACCTTCGGGTACCACGCCGGGGACCGGCTCGCGCAGACCGCGTCGATCTGCTTCGACGCCTCGGTGCGTCAACTACTCGGGCCGCTACTGGTCGGCGCTGCCGTGGTCTCGTGGGATCGGGACACCGTGCGGGACCCGGACGAACTCGTGCACCGCGTCGCCGCGGACCGGGTCACCGTGTGGAGTTCGGTGCCGACCCTGTGGGAGCTGCTGCTGGGCGCGGCCGAGAAGGCGGCCGGCCGGGGCGGGCCGGAGCTGACGGCGATACGGTGGGTGCACGTCGGCGGGGAGGAGCTGTCGCCGGCTCCGGTGCGGCGGTGGTTTGACCTGCTCGGGCCGGGGCAGCGGATCGCCAATCTGTACGGGCCCACCGAGACCACGATCAACGCGACCTTCCATGTGATCAGCGAGCGCCCGGCGCAAGACGTCCGGCACGTGCCGATCGGCCGGCCGGTCGGCGGTGCGGTAGCCGAGGTGGTCGGGGCCGAAGGGCGGCCGTGTGCGCCCGGCGAGACCGGTGAGCTGTGGATCGGCGGTGCCGGGGTGGCGGCCGGATATCTCGACGATCCGGAACAGACGGCGGCGGCGTTCGTGGAGCGTGACAGGCGGCGGTGGTATCGCAGCGGGGATCGGGCGGTCCGGGACGCCGACGGCGTGCTGTGGTTCCGGGGGCGGGCCGATGATCAGGTCAAACTGCATGGGTACCGGGTGGAGCCGGGCGAGGCCGCGGCGGTGTTACGCGGGCATCCTGGGGTGGAGCGGGCCGCTGTACGGGTCGACGGGAAGCGACTCGTCGCGTGGGTGCAGCCGCGGCGGGACGTGGTGGTGACGGGGGCGGGGCTCCGGGCGTACGCCGAAGGGATTCTGCCTTTCTATCTCGTGCCGGCGCGGATCGAGGTCGTGGCGGAGTTGCCGCTCACCCTGACCGGCAAGATCGACCGTGCGGCATTGGCGGGCGGCGCCGAACCTTCTGGCACAGCGGCGGATGAGGTGCTGGTCGGTGACGGCGGGCCTTCTTTCATGGCGGCGGATGGGGCGCTGGTCGGTGACGGCGGGCCTTCTTTCATGGCGGCGGATGGGGTGCTGGTCGGTGACGGCGGGCCTCCCCGTACAGCGACGGAGCGTGTGCTGGCTCGGATCTGGGAGCGGCACCTCGACGTGCCGAGGGTGGGGCGCGGCGACGACTTCTTCGCGCTCGGTGGCGACTCGATCGGTGTGCTGGAGATGTTCGGCGCTCTGGAGGCGGAGATTCCAGTGCTGCCCCGGCCCACGGTGATCTATCGCCACCGCACGCTGGCCGCCCTCGCCGCCGAGATCGACGCCGCATCACAGGCTGCGTCGCCGTCGTCCTCGTCGCCGTTGTCCTCGTCGTCGTCGTCGTCGTCGTCGTCGTCGTCGTCGTCGTCGTCGTCGTCGTCGTCGTCGCCGTCGTCGTCGCCGTCGGCGTCGGCGTCGGCGTTGCCGTCGCACTCTCCGCCGTCCCCGGTGTTGCCGCTGCTCTCGTCGCCGTCGGCGCTCGACGGCGCCGCGGAGTTTCCGCTGAGCCCGAGCCAGCGCGGATTCCTGCTCGCCGATGCGGTCGGTGCCGAGTCGACCTGGCTGGCCGCGCCGCGACTGCACGGCCCGATCGATCTCGAACGGTTCCAGCAGGCGGTGGACGCGTTGGTGGCACGGCATCCGATGCTGCGCACGGTGTTCCGCGGCCAGGCCCGGCCACCGACACAGCGAGAGCTGGCCACGACCGCCGGGCTGACCGTCGACTACGTCGCCGAGCCGGGCCTGATCGCCGACGAACTCGCCGCAGAACGGCGACGCCGGTTCGATCCGGCGCGGTGGCCGCTCGTCCGGCTGCGCCTGCTGCGGGTCGACGAGGAGGAGCACGTCCTGCTGTTGCACGCCCACCACCTGATCGGCGACGGGTACAGCGTGGCGCTGCTGGCACGGGAACTCCTGTCCGTTTACGACCAGTCACCGCTGCCGCCGTTGCGGTCCTCGTTCCGGGACTATGTGGCGTTGACCAACGGGCTGGAGACGGAGACCGCCCCCTACGACGGCGCGCCACTGGGCCGGGGTGCGACGACCGCGACGGCCGGGATCACGCTCCCGCCCGAGGCGACCAGCCGCCTGCGATCGCAAGCCATGACGGCGGGAGTTACGCCGGTGGTACCGGTCCTCACGGCCTTCCACCGCGCACTGAGCGCGACCCTGGGCCGCCCAGACCCGGTCATCGGAGTCGCGATGACCGGTCGCGATCACTCGCTTCCGGACCTGGCGCGGATCTTCGGCCCCTGCGCCACGGCCGTCGCCGTCCGTCCCGGCCCACCCACCGAACCCGCGGCCGACCTAGAGCGGATGGCGGCCGCGATGACCGGGGCCCGTGGTCGCGGCTTCGTCGCCCCACACGGCTGGCAGTTCCTTCTCACCTATCTGGACTTCGCCGCGCTTGGCCCGCTGCGGGGCGACACCCTGCGCCTGACCTGGGACGACACCGACGCCGAGATGGCCGTCCCACCCGGCACCGATGTGCTCCTGGCGGTCCGCCCGACCGACGACGGCCTACGCCTCACCTTCCGCGGCCGCCTACCCGAGGCCACACTGGCCGCCCTGGCCGCCCGTGTTCACGCTGACCTGGAAGCCGACCTCGGTCCGGCTGTCCGTGTTCACGCCGATCGGGAGGCCGATCTCGGTCCGGCTGTCCGTGTTCACGCCGATCGGGAAGCCGACCTCGGTCCGGCTGTCCGTGTTCACACCGATCGGGAAGCCGATCTCGGTCCGGCTGTCCGAGTTCACGCCGATCGGGAGGCTGGCCTCGGTCCGGCTGTCCGAGTTCACGCCGATCGGGAAGCCGACCTCGGTCTGGCTGCTCGGGTTGACGCCGGTCTGAAAGTCAGTTCCGGTCAGGCTGCTTGGATGCGCGCCGAACCGGAAGCCGGCTCCGGGAAGCCAACGGCGGCGGGGCGACTGGATGCCGCGCTGGTCGGATACCTACCGGCGCCGGCGCAGCTTGCGGCCCTGGCAGGAGACCTTCCGGCTGCAGTACGCAGGATGCTGCCCGAGCTGTCACGCGAAGCGATCCGTGCCGCCATCTTCCCCGAGGGCACCCCACGGCTGCTCGAAACCGTCGACACACCACTGGGCCGCTCCGGTTTCGTCTGCCTGCCCCGGTTCGCCGACGAGCTGACCATCCCCGGCCTTGCCTCCGACGCCGCGGCCGCCGCCGACCTGGCCGCCACCCACGGCGCGCGTACCGTCTCACTGGCCGGAATGATCCCGGCTCACACCGGCTACGGCGCCGCCGTGGCAGACCTGACAACGGAGAACGTCCAGGTCACCACCGGTCACGCGGTGACCGCCGCGTCGGTGGTCCGCACGACCTTCGCCGCGGCCGGCCGAAACCTCGGCAACCGCGTCCTGGCCGTGCTCGGGGTCGGCTCGATCGGCTCCTCGTCGCTGTCACTCCTCCTCGCCGAGGCCGACGAACCCCCGGCCGTTCTCCTGCTCTGCGATCTGCCGGCCGCCGCCGCCCGTCTCGGTGCCCTCGCCGCCGACCTGCGGAAACACGGCTACACCGGACCGATCGAGATCGTCACCGACCCAGAAGCGGTCTATCGGGCCGACGTCATCGTGGCCGCGACCAGTGGTGGTGCGGAAACCATCGACGTCGACCGGCTCCGCCCCGGAACCGTCCTGGTCGACGACTCGTTCCCGCACTGTTTCGACACCACCCGCGCGCTGGCCCGGATGCGGGAGCGGAACGACGTCCTGATCGTCGGCGGCGGCCTGCTCGACTGCGGGCCGGCGTCCCGGACGATGGCTCCCGGCCTGCCGGTCTCCGCGCACCCGGGGCGCCTACCGGGCGCCGTCGCCTCCTGCCAGCTCGAATCCCTGCTGCACGCGGCCACCCCCGGACTGCCCCTGGTCCGCGGCCCGGTCTCGGCGGCGGACGTCACGGCGTACGGCCAAGCGCTTGATCTTGCCAACGTCAACGCCGCGCCGCTGCACCTTCTCGGGGTGATCCTCCATCGCTGACGCGACATCCACCGGCCCGCCCAACCGCCTTCCTCACGGAGTGCAACGCCTGCGGGGTCGCTCGATCGGCTTTACTCGGGGGCGCAACCTCGGCATGGTCGTTCAGCTCGCTTCCTCGCGGGTGCTGCCTCGGCTTGGTCGTTCAGCTCGCTTCCTTGCGGGTGCTGCCTCGGCTTGGTCGTTCGGCTCGCTTCCTCGCGGGTACAACCTCCGCTGGGTCGTTCAGCTCGCTTTCCTCGCGGGGGCAACCTTCGCTGGGTCGCCCAACCCGTTTTCCTCACGGAGTGCAGCCTTCGCCGGATCGCTCAACCCGCTTCGGATCTTGGCAACCTATGCCCAGGTATCAGCCATAACTTGCCAAGGTCGAAATAAAAGCGGCCGCCTTGGGTAGGTGCGAGGTTGGGATCCCTCACGAGATTCGCGGCGGGGATGGCGGGCCTTGAGCTGGTGCTCCTGGTGGTGTCGTCGGTTCGGACGGCACTGCGCCGCCAGCCGACTCCGCTGGCGGTGGTGACCGGCGCAGGAGTAAGAGTCAGCCGGTCGGGGCGACCATGGCAGCGACCTTGCGGAATGTGTCCGGCAGTGACGTCTCCGGGTGGTCGAGCCAGTACTGGACGCTGGTGCGCAACGCGGTCATGAACGTTGCGACCAGCGCCCGGGCCCGTAGCTCCGAGTCCGGGCCCGGAACCCGGGCGGCGACCACGCCGGCGAGGTCGCGCTCGATCGCCGTGTACGCCGCGATCTGGTGCGCGAGATGGTTCGGGTCACGATGCAGCTCGCGACGCTGGCTCAACCAGGTGGTGTCGGCGTCGGTGAACGCCTCGGTCAGCAGCCCCTGGGCCGCACCGGTGAGCACCGTCCACGGGTCGGCGGCCGGCTGTTGCCGGATCGACTCGCACAGCCGGCGCATCCGGTAGGCGTCGCGGTAGTAGAAGACTTCTTCCTTGTTCGCGAAATAGTTCGTGAACGTTCGCCGTGAGACCCCCGCCGCTTCCGCGATGGCGTCGATCGTGACATTGTCCGCGCCACGCTCGGCCGCCAGCCGGACGGCAGCCTCGTGCAGTGCCATCCGGGTGGCCAACTTCTTGCGTTCGCGCAGCCCGAGATTCTCCTCCACACCGCAACCCTAGTGCGACATGGGCCACTTCTCAAAGTGCAAACTTGCCTGGAGTGCAAAGAAGGATGAGGCTGAGTGGCGTGAACACCGGGAGGGACGCCGCACATCGGCCACGGAGATGGCGATGGCTGCCAAAATTCGCCGCGCTCGTGCTCATCGTGGCCGCCGTCTCGGTCACGATGTACGGCTGCCTTCCGGCCCCCGGCGCCATCTGGGCCATCCTGCGTACGGCGGACGTGCGCTGGGTGGTCGCCGCGCTCGCCGCGCAGGTGGTGTCGCAGGCCGCTTTCGCCCTGCAACAACGCCACCTGCTCCGGGCCGCGGGGGTGACCGTCTCCCCGGTGACGGCCCTGGCCATCACCTACAGCAGGTCCGCGATCAGCCTGGTCCTGCCGGCCGGGTCGGCGGTGTCGGCGGCCTATGCCGTCCAGCAGTACCGGCGCCGCGGCGCGACCGCCGCCACCGCCGCCACGGTCACCGCCCTGTCCCTGATCGCCTCCATGACCGGCCTGCTCGCGGTCTGCGTCCTGGCATTCGGCCCGACCGTGCTCCTGACCTGGTGGCACTCGGCCTCCTACGAGGCGATCGCCGCCGCCGTCGTGCTGATCTCCGCCCTGATCACAGCGATCCGCACCCGCCCTCGCAACCCGCGACCAGCCCACCCGAACCACCTGCCATCTGCAACTGACAGCAGTGGCCAGCTGCCTTCCGCAGCGAACGGCGCTGCCTCGCTCCTTTCCACAATGGGCGGCGGTGGTCCGCTGCCGTCCCAGACGGGCGGCGGTGACTTGCTGCCTTCCGCAACGGGCGGCAGTGGTCAGCTGCCTTCCGCGGCGGGCGGCGCTGGCTTGCTGCTTTCCGCAATGGGCGGCGGTGGTTCGCTGCCGTCGCAAAGGGGCGGTGGTGGCTTGCTGCCTTCCGCAATGGGTGGCGGTGGTTCGCTGCCGTCGCAAAGGGGCGGTGGTGGCTTGCTGCCTTCCGCAACGGACGACAGTGGGCAACAGCCTTCCGCGGCGGGCAGCGGTGGTTCGCTGCTTTCCGTAAAGGAAGGTAGTGGCTCACTGCGTGCCGCGTGGAAGGGCGGCGATTCGCTGTTGCCTGTGGGCTTGGCCAGCGGCGCGTTCCGGAAACTCGCTGCCCGGATCCGCCGGGAGTGGACGGCGGCAGTGACCGCCGCCCGTTCGATCCGTCCCCGCGACGGCGCCACAGCTGTCCTCTGGTCCGCGCTGAACTGGGCCGCGGACGCCTTCTGCCTGGTCGCCGCCGCCCAGGCTTGCGACCTTCCGGCGGGTTGGCGAACCGTCGGCGCCGCCTATCTGGTCGCGCAGGTGGTCCGTCAGATTCCGCTCAGCCCCGGTGGACTCGGCTTCGTCGAAGCGAGCCTGGTCACCGCCCTGAGCATGGGTGCCTTCCCGGCCGTCGCAACCGCCGCCGTCCTCGGTTACCGGCTCGTCTCCTTCTGGCTGATCCTGCCGGTCGGCCTGCTCACCTACCTCGGACTGCGCCGTATCCCAGCCCGGCCGATCGGTTTCTCGATGGCTTCGGTCTTGCGGCCGCGAGTCCCGGCCGCGCTCGTGGAATCGTCGCCCTGACGCGGAGGCTGCCCGGGTCGATCTGTCCCGCTGGGGCGGGGCTCTCTGGGTCGATCTGTCGCGGTGACACGAACACGAAGGTCGCCGAGGTCGCTTTATTGCGCTGACGCGGAGGCTGCCCGGGCCGATCTTGTTGCGCTGGAGCGGAGGCTCCCGGAGTGGATCTGTCCCGGCGATTTGGCGGGCCCCGAGCGGAATTGGCGCGCTGGCGCGGTGACCGTGGTCCGGCTGTGCCGTTTCCTGTCAGTCGAAGTGCAGCCCGCCCGTCCGGGTGCGCTTGAGCTCGAAGAATCCCGGATAGTTCGCCATGGTCCGGGCGGCGTCGAAGAGGCGGGCGGCTTCCTCGCCGCGTGGGATCCGGTTGAGGACCGGGCCGAAGAAGGCCACTCCGTCGATGTGGATCGTCGGGGTGCCGACATCCTCGCCGACCGGGTCCATGCCCTCGTGGTGGCACTTGCGCAGGGCTTCATCCCAATCGGTCACGTGCGCGGCCTCCGCCAGCGAGGCGGGTAGGCCCACCTCGGCGAGCGCCTGTGGGATCACCGCCGTGAAGTCCTTCTGGCCCTGTTTGTGGATGCGGGTGCCGAGCGCGGTGTAGAGGTCGCCGAGCACCTGCTCGCCGTGCTGCTCGGCGGCGGCGGTCACTACCCTGGCCAGGCCGAGCGAGCGGTCGACGAGATCGCGGTACCACTCTGGGAGCTCTCGGCCCTCGTTCAACACGTACAGACTCATGGGGCGGAAGCGCAGGTCGAAGTCGCGCAACGGGCGGACCTCGAGGATCCAGCGCGACGTGATCCAGGCGAACGGGCAGGCGGCGTCGAAATACAGGTCGACAGTGGTCATCAGAATGCTCCTCACTGAGTTGCCGGGCCAACGCTAGGGCCTGGAATCGTCCGTCCCAAGTGCCAATCCTGGCGCAAGCGAATGGGCCAATGCATCGGACCAGCGTGGTACGCCGAACATCAGACCCTGGTCTGATGCGGCCCCGCGTCGCGCTGAATAGGTTCGATGCCATGGATGCCGAAACGTCGCCGGTTCGAGGCCACGCGCAGGGAGTTCAGTTGGGTGCCGGGTCTTGGCCCGGCTTGGCCGGGCGGGGTGTCGCCGTCCGCTCGCAATCCGGTCTGGTTGGACAGGCTATCGGTCGCCCGTCCCGAATCCGGTCGGGCTGAGAAGGACGCCGGTCGTTCGTCCGTAACCCGGTTGGGCTGAGCGGGGTGCCGGTCGTTCGTCCGCGGTTCGGTTGGGCTGAGCGGGGTGCTGGTCGCTTGTCCGGAACCCGGTCGGGTTGGGCAACGGTGCTGGTCGTTCGTCCGCGGTTCGGTTGGGCTGAGCGGGGTGCTGGTCGCTTGTCCGGAACCCGGTCGGGTTGGGCAACGGTGCTGGTCGCTCGTTTGCAGTCGGGTTCGGTCCGGCAACGTGTCGGTCGCCTGTCCCCAGTCCGGCCCGGCCGGGCCGGGCGTTGACCGTCAGGTCTCGGCTGGTCTGGTGGCGGTGCTGAGGACTCGGCTGGGCAGGTCAGTTCGAGGGGTCCGCGACCCCGACCATTGCCGCGTCGAGGATGCCGTATCGGGCCATCACGGCGGCGCGGCGAGCGTGGTTGACCGTGCGGACCCGGCGGGCGATGAAGAAGACGTCGATCAGGGACCAGACGCCGAGGCCGCCGAGAGTGAAGAGCATGGCGATCGAACGGCCGGTGTCGCCGAGATAGAAGCGGTGGCCGCCGAAGATGCCGGCGGCGCACCAGATCGCGTACGCAATCCTGGGGTTCTTCTTGATTGCGTCGTATTCCGACTCGGCGCGCAGCAAACGCAGACGCTCCCATTCCGGAAGGACGGCCTGGCCCTGCTCTAATTCCATTCGGGCAACGATAGCGGTCCGGACGCCAGCGGTCCCACCGCCAGCGATCCGGGAATCAATGGTCCCGGAACCAGCGGTCGCGGCGCCAGGGATCCGTTCCCGCGCGAGCGGTGAGGGGAACTGGCGGTTCTGGCACTGAGTGGACCCCCGGGTCCCCGATTGGTGGTCTTGGGCTGGGCTGGACTAAACCCTCGGGTCCGCGGTTGGTGGTTCTGGCGCTTGGCGACCCTACCCTCGGGTCTGCGGTTGGTGGTTCTGGCACTTGGTGGGTCCAAGCCCTCGGGTCCGCGATTGGTGGTTCTGGCGCCTGGCGGGACCAAACCCTCGAGTTAGCGGTTGGTGGTCTTGGCGGTGCGCGGGACCTTACCCTCGGGTTCGCGGTTGGTTGCTCTGGTGCTGGGTGGGCCCGGGCCCACGGTTGATGGCCCTGGCGCTGGCCGGACCCCGGGGTCCGAGGTGCTGGAACCGATGGTCCCGGCGCTCCGTGGGCGGAGCGGCCCCGGCGAACGTGATCAGGGTTTGCGGGCGACGGCTCCGAAGAGGGAGGCCTCGACCGGCGTCGGGTGCTCCTCGGCGGCCGGGTCGGGACGCCATTCGCTGATCGCGGAGACGCCAGGTTCGATCAGTTCGAGGCCGGTGAAGAACTCCTCGAAGCCGGCGCGGGTGCGCGGATGGACGTCCGAACGCCCGGTTCGCAGTGATTCGTCCCAGCTTGCCTTCAACTCCGGGGTCAGGAAGTCGGTGGTCGCCATCGTCATCGTCAGGTAGCTGCCGGAGGGCAGGGCGTCGACCAGGGTGCGGACGATCTCCACGGAACGGGCGTGCTCGGGCAGGAAATGTACGACCGCCACGAGGATCAGTGCGACCGGCTGGGACAGGTCGAGGATCTCCAGCGAGGTCAGGATCCTCGCCGGATCGCGCAGGTCCGCCTCCAGGTAGCGGGTCTGGCCCTCCGGGGTGCTGGTCAGCAGCGCCCGGGCGTGGACCATCACCATCGGGTCGTTGTCGACGTAGACGATCCGGCTCTCCGGGGCGACGCGTTGCGCCACCTGGTGCGTGTTGTCCGCGGTGGGCAGGCCGGTGCCGATGTCCAGGAACTGGCGGATGCCGGCCTCGCCGGCCAGAAAACCGACCGCGCGTCGCAGGAAGGCGCGGTTGGCCCGGGCCGCTGTGCGAGCAGCGGGGTATGCCTTGGCGAGCAGGTCGCCGGACTCTCGATCGGCAGCGAAGTTGTCCTTGCCACCCAGCCAGTAGTTGTACCGGCGGGCCGGGTGCGGGACCCCGGTGTCGAGCTTGTCGATCGTCACGCCGAAGATCCTAATAGGAAGCGGGGTGTGGCGACATCGGCCGCCGGGCGGTCACTGTTCGTGATCGATTATGTGCCCAGAGTATGGTGATTTGTCGATCGGCGCCGAACGCGGCACTATGCACGGGTGCAGCGTTACCGAGTCGGAATCTTGGCTGTGGCGGCGGTCGTGGTCTTCGGCGGCGGCGGCCTGATCTATGCGGGTCTCAGCGACGGCTCCGGAGGTGAGGGCCTGCTTCCGAGCGCGCTCAACCTCGGCGGGCCGACCGCTTCGCCCACGCCGACCGGGCCCAGTCCCGAGGAGTTGGCGAAGGCTGAGCGCCTCAAGCGGGAGAAACAGCTCACCGCCGCGTTGAAGAAGCTGACTGCCACGTCACCGGAGTTCTCCGTCGCGGTCCAGGACAAGAAGACCGGTGAGACGTACGCCTACCGGGGCGATGAGCAGTACGACACCGCCAGCATCGTCAAGGCGCAGATCCTCGCCTGCATGCTGCTCAAGGACCAGGACGCCGACCGCGAGCCCAGCGCCAGCGAGATGAACCTCGCCAAGCCGATGATCCAGCTCAGCGACAACAATGCGACCACCGCACTGTTCACGAAGATCGGCGGTACGGCCGCGGTCACCAAGTGCAACAAGCGGTTCGGGCTGACCGACACCAACGTCGTCACCTCGTGGGGTTTGACCAAGACCACCGCGCGCGACCAGATCAAGCTGCTCGCCGAGCTCGTCGACACCAAGGGCCCGCTGGACGCTGACTCCCGCAAGGCCGCGTTCAAGCTGATGAACACGGTCAACGCTCAGCAGGACTGGGGCGTCCCGGCGATCGCCAAGACCGGCGAGACGTTCACTGTCAAGAACGGCTGGGACACCCGATCGGCGGACGGCGGCCTCTGGGCGGTCAACACGATCGGCCGCGTCATCGACGGCGAGGACGTGGACGTGTCGGTCGCCGTGCTCTCCCACAACAACAAGTCCCAGGAGAGCGGCATCGTTCTGGTCGAAAAGGTCGCCAAGCTGACCCGGCAGTATCTCAAGTACTGAGCTGATCGCCGCTCTGAGCGGGCTCGGCCGGCGCCAGGTGCCGGGGCTGATAGCCCCGGCTGGTCCAGCGGCGCCAGCCCCGTTTGAGTAGGTCGATCAGTTTGGTCGTCAATTGGGACAGTGCGATCGGGCCCAGGATGACGACCGCCAGGATCGGCGCGGTCGGCGCGACACGCGGATCCGCGATGCCTTCGAAGACGATCAACGCCGCGCTGACGCCCAGCAGTATCCTGACCAGTTCGTCGCCGCGTCGTTGCCATCTCGCTCGGACCGGTGATTCGGGCAGATCGGTGCCGTTGAAGACGGACCTGATGCCGGGCCACGCGGAGGGTAGCCAGTACGCGATGTTCATCGGCAACGCCACCAGCGTGATCAGCGCGGCGAACGCCGCCGGTCGGGCCCCGACCTGGCCGAGCATGTCCGATATGAACATCGACGCCACCAGGAACGGGATATAGCGCCGAACGAACATGAAGCCGAAGGCGCCGAGCAGAAATGCGAGCATGTAGAGCAGGAGATCGGTCAGTCGTGGCTTTTTCACCGGATCGACGTCCGTCATGGCGTCATTGTCGGAGCGGCCGGCAACTCCAGAGGCTGTCACCAATCAAGTGCGATGACCGGCCGAGTTCGCCGGCCCAACCCCGTCCAGCGCCGGTTCAGACGCTGAAGGTCGAGCGGTGGGTCTGCACGTAGTCGGCGTCGCCCAGATATTGGAGGTGGTGGCCGGCGGCCAGGTGACCCGCGAACGCGGCGTTGCCGGCGGCGGCCTGGGCCCGCATGAAGTCGACCATCGTGTGCAGCCGGACGACCACCGTGTCGATCAGCGCGGCGCGGGAGAGCGCGTCGAGGGCGTAGCGATCGCAGAACAATCGCAGTCGAGCGGCCTGCTCCGCGGGGTCGCCGAGCGCGTCGGTGCTGCCCGGTGCGGTCAGCGGCGCCCAGCGGTAGGCGGCGTAGGCGACGTCCCAGAGGCGTGGCCCGGGGCGGGCGTGGTCGAAGTCGAACACCCCGGCTGTCCGGTCGCCGTCCAGCACGCAGTTGTACGGTGCGTAGTCCCCGTGGCAGATCACCTCGACCGGATCGAGAGCCGGTAGCTGCCATCCGTCGCGGGGTGCGGACCGGGCGAACCCGGCGGTGGCGTCGTGGTAGGCCCGGAGCAACTCGGCCGCCGACACGAGAGCCGGGACCGAGACCGCGGCCGGGATCAGCGGAAAGTTCGACACCTCACCGGGCAGGAAGTCGAGAATCTCGTAGCCGTCCTCGGTGACCCCGTGGAACCGCGGCGCGCCGGTGAAGCCGGTGGAGGCGAGGTGCCGGAGCAGGTCGTGGACTCGTGGTGACCACGGGCCGGTGGGGCGGTGGACCTTGTCGCCGATGCGGACGACCTCGTTGATGCCGCCGGTCAGGGTCTCGCGTTCGATCATCGGAACATCATCCGAGAAGGGGCCGTCGGCGCGATCGACTCATCGGTGATCTTCTGTTTCACTGTGCTGCATGCAGACCGGCCCGCGCCTGGCGATCGACTACGGCACCGCGTGCATCCGGGCGGTGCTGACCTGGCCGGATCGCCCCTGGTCGGCGCTGGTCGTCGATGGTACGGCGGAGCCGTCCAGCGCCGTCCACATCGGAAAGGACGGCGTGATCACGGCGGGCGCCGCGGCATGGCGGCTGGCGGAGGCCGATCCCGGCGGGTTCGTGGCGGCGCCGCTGGCCGAGGGGATCGGGACGGTCAAGGTGCGCGGCCGAGTCGTCGACGTCGTGGACCTGGTCACCGCCGGCCTGCGCCCGATCGTGGACGAGGCGGTCCGGATCGCCGGGACGCTGCCGGTGGACGTCCGGATGAGCGTGCCGGCGGGGTGGGACCCGGGCCGGCGGACCTGGCTCCGTCAGGCCGCGCATCAGGCCGGTCTCGGCCGGCCGCAGCTCGTCGAGGCGCCGGTCGCGGCGGTGCTCTCCATCGAGGGCGGGACCGGTCCGGACCCGGGGGCGGGCCGTTTCGTTCTCGTGTGCGACATCGGCGCGACCGTCGAGGTCAGCGTCGTGCGCTCCGATCCGGGCGGTGCCGAGGTGCTGGCCACGGTCGCGGACCCGGATGTGGGCGGCAACGCCATCGACGATCGCCTGGTGACGATGCTCCTGAAGACCGACAGCGGGGCGGCCGAGGGGGCCGGGGCGGTGTTGCGGGCGGCTTCCCCCGGGACGGTGGTGGTGCTGCGTACCGGCAAGGAGGCGGTTTCGCGACAGCCGGCCGTGACCGTGCCGCTGCCCGCGCCCGGAGCGGCGGTCGTGCTCAGCACCACCCTCGTCGAGCGGGCCGCCGAACCGGTCCTGGCACGCGTGGCCGAGCTGGCGTCGGAGGTGCTCCGGGCGGCCGCGTTGGAACCCGCCGACCTGGCCGCGGTGTACGCGGTCGGCGCGGTCGCCGCGATGCCGGCCGTGCCGCAGGTGCTGGAACAGCGGCTCGGTGTCCCGGTGCGGGTGGCGACGCTGCCCGGGGCGGCCGTCGTGCTCGGGGTCGCCGAGGCGGAGGGCGCGGCGGCGCCGGAGAGCGAACCGGCGCCCGCGGTGCCGAAGCTGACCGTCCTGCGGACCTGCGGGCTGCTGCTGCCCGGGCTGGTGTCGGTGGCGCTGTTCGGGCACTTCGTCTTCACGACCCGCGGGGCGACCGCGTCGAGCTGGGGTGAGCTGGCCATCGCGGGGGTGCTCGCGCTGGTGTTGTGCCTGGCCGCCGGGCCGTGGATCGGGGCGGCGCTGGCCCGGGACGCCGGGCTGCGGGGGCGCTGGGACGCGGCCGGGCAGGTGTCGGCGGGTCTGCTGACCGGGGACGCGTTCGGGGTCACGGTGGCGGCGCTGTACGCGGTGGCCGCCGGGTTGTACCTGGTGGTGCCGTTCGCGGAGCCGCTGCAGTGGGCGTTGCTGCCGGTCCTGCCGGCAGCCCTGCTGGCCGCCGCCGTCGCCGTGCTCGTGCGGCGCCGGCTGAGTCCCCCGGTGTTCGTGGAGTTTCCGCTGGTCGCGACGCTGATCCTGAGCGTCGGGAGTCTGCTGTTCGCGCTGACCGTGCGGGAGTCATTCCCCGCGGGTGCGGAGAACTGGGGAGCGGTGGTGAGCCGGGTCGGTGGGGCGCTGATCGGGGTCGGGATCGCGTTGCTGCTGTTCCGGATCCGGGTGCTGCAGGGCATCACCGCGGTGGTGCTGGGGGTCTTCGGGTTCTTCATCGCCGATCCCCGGGCGGTGGGTGTCTTCGGCGTCGGGCTCGGCCTCGCTGTCGCCGTCTGGTGGGGTCAGCGCCTGCTGGCCCTGGTCCGGGCCTGAAACTGATCGGCGACAACCGTGGCGATCGGGATCTCGAGCGAGGAGGATGCGGCGATGACCACGCGTCCGCTGATCTTCCTCGACGTCGACGGGACCGTGATCCCGCTCCGGGCCCGCGTCGTGCCCGGTGTGCCGGCGGAGCCCGCCGGGGGCAATCCGCTGCTGGAGCGGATCGACCCGGCGGACGGGCCGCGGTTGCGGGCCCTCCCAGGTGACCTGGTCTGGGCGACCACCTGGATGGAGGAGGCCAACGAGGTCATCTCGCCGCGGCTGGGGTTGCCGGAACTGCCCGTCGTCGAGTGGCCCGACGAGGGCCCGGTGGACGGTCTGCACTGGAAGACGGCGTTTCTGGTCAGGTGGGCGGCCGGGCGCCCGTTCGTCTGGCTTGACGACGAGGTCACCGACGCCGACCAGCGCTGGGTCACCGCGCATCATCCCGGCCGTGCCCTGCTGCGCCGGGTGCATCCGTTCAACGGCCTGGTCGACGCCGACTTCGCCGCCGTCCGCGCCTGGATAATGATCAACAAGTGATCGAATCCGGACACGCGGTGTCCGGAAGCGCGTTGCGGCTCGACACCGCGAGGCCCTCGCTCAAGGACCGGCAGGAGGCCGGGATCGCGTTGTGGCTTGGCGCCGGGAGGCCCTCGCTCAAGGACCGGCAGGAGGCCGGGATCGCGTTGCGGCCCGGCACCGCGAGGCCC
Source organism: Actinoplanes regularis (assembly GCF_900188005.1). GTDB lineage: Bacteria > Actinomycetota > Actinomycetes > Mycobacteriales > Micromonosporaceae > Actinoplanes > Actinoplanes regularis. The sequence continues at coordinate 554,456 of NZ_FZNR01000004.1, forward strand.
TCGCGCGAGATCCGCACGGGGCGTGGCCGCGAGGCCTACGGACGCCGGCCCCATTGTTCGTACGCGGGAAGGAAGGTCTTGAGCGGGAGGTGAGGCGCCCGCGCCCGCACCGCGTGGTTTTCAGTAGCGGAAGTGGCTGACCATGGCCTGCAGGTTGTTGGCCATCTTGCTGAGCTCGGTGACCGCCTGCTGGGACTGGGCGATACCCTCCGTGCTGACCGCGGTGGCGGTGGCCAGGCCGGTGATGTTGGCCGCGATGTCGCCAGCGTCGGCGGCGGCCAGGGCCACGCTGCGGCTCATCTCCTCGGTGGTGGCGGTCTGCTCCTCGACGGCGGCCGCGATGGTGGCCTGGTAGTCGTTGATGCTGGCGATCACCGAGGTGATCTCGCCGATCGCGGCGACCGCGCCCGCGGTGTCGGCCTGGATGGCCTGGACGCGCTGGGAGATGTCATCGGTGGCGCGAGCGGTCTCCTGGGCGAGTTCCTTGACCTCGCCGGCCACGACCGCGAAGCCCTTGCCCAGCTCTCCGGCGCGGGCGGCCTCGATGGTGGCGTTCAGCGCCAGCAGGTTCGTCTGCTCGGCGATGCTGGTGATCACCTTGATCACGGTGGCGATCTCGGCGGACGACTCGCCGAGCTTGCCGACCTGGGCCGTGGTCGAGTCGGCGACCGTGACGGCCTGCGCGGCGACCCGGGCCGCCTCGGTGGCGTTGTGGGCGATGTCGCGGATCGATTCGCCCATCTGATCGGTGCCCATGGCGACGCTGGAGACGTTCTCGTTGACGCTCGAGGCGGCCGTCGAGGCGGTCTGTGCCTGGGTGGCGGCCTGCTCGGCGGAGCGCGACATGGTGCTCGCCGTGGCGGTGAGCTGCTCGGCGGCGGCGGCGACCGCCTGGGCGGAACCGGCCACCGAGGAGATCATCTTGCGGGTGTTGGTCTGCGCCTCGTCGAGGGCGCGGGCCATCTGGCCGACCTCGTCCCGCCCGCGCACGTCGGCGGAGACGGTCAGGTCGCCGTCCGCCATCGCCTGCAGAGCGCCGCGGACCCGCTCCAGCGGCTTGGTGACCGACTTGACGATCAGGTAGGCGAGCACGATGACCGCGATGGCGGCGAGCACGACGGTCAGCCAGAGGACGCGCTGGGCGTTGGTCCGGCGCTGCTCGGCGAGCACGTTGGCCCGGTCGACGGTGTCCAGGAAGAGCGCCCGCTCGTTCGCCAGCACCGCGCTCATCAGGTAGTTGTCGACACCGACCTGCTCCCAGGCGAGCCGGGCGCCGGCCTGGTCGGCGGCGGCGCCGGCGACGAACCGGGTGAGCGTCGCGGTGTAGTCGGCGGTCACGTCCTTGATCCGGGCGACCGGCGTGTCCAGGCCGGCGGGCAGGTCGATCGCCTCGAGCTCGGTGATCATCTTGTTGGCCGAGTCGACCTGGTCCTTGAGCAGGGCGACCTGTTTGGCCGGATCACTGCGCAGGATCGCCTGGTAGCCGCTGGCGCGCATCTCGCTCGCCAACCGGTCCAGCTGCAGCACCAGCGCGCTGGCCGAGTTCAGGTTCTCCAGTTCATTGGCGGCGGTGGTGTTCCGCCCGTTGTTGACCATGGTCACTGCGAGGCAGGTGGCCAGGGCGGCCAGGCTGGCGGCGACCAGGATGGCCAGCTTGGTGCGGACCGACAGGTCGAGGAAGCGCTGGATCATCGGGCTCACCCCGCGAGCTGGTCGGCGGTGTAGAACCCACCCTCGACCAGCACCCGCTCGTAGTTGGCGCGGTCCACGTTCACCGGTTGCAACAGGAACGTCGGGACCACCTTGACACCGTTGTCGTACGTCTTGTCGTCATTGACCGGGACAGGCTGGTCGAGCAGCAGCGAGTTGGTCATCTGCACCGCGACCTTGGCGAGCTCCCGGGTGTCCTTGTAGACGGTCTCGGTCTGCTCCCCGGCGGCGATCAGCTTCACCGAGTCCAGCTCGGCGTCCTGGCCGGTGATCACGGGCGGCTTCTTGTATCCGGCTTCCTGGCACGCTTCCAGGACGGCGCGGGCGACTCCGTCGTTCGGGGCGAGCACCGCATTCAGCTTGATGCCTTTCAGCGGGCCCGCGAGCAGGCGTTGCATCCGCTTCTTCGCGAGCGCGTTGTCCCAGCGCATGGTGGCGACCTCCTTGAAGGAGGTCTCACCGGAGGGGACCTTCAAACGGCCGGAGTCAAGGTACGGCTTGAGCACACTCATCGCCCCGTTGAAGAAGAACGTGGCGTTGTTGTCGTCCGGCGACCCGGCGAACAGCTCGATGTTGTCCGTGCCCTCGGTGCCCTTGAGGTTGAGCGCCTTGACGATCGTGTTGCCCTGCAGCACACCGACCTTGAAGTTGTCGAAGGTGGCGTAGTAGGTGATGTTCGGGGTGTCGCGGATCAGCCGGTCGTAGGAGATCACCGGGATCTTCGCGTTGGCCGCGTCGGCCAGTACGGCCTTGAGCGCCGTCCCGTCGATCGCGCCGACCACCAGCGCCTTCACACCGTTCGAGATCATGCCCTTGATCTGGCTGATCTGGTCGTCGATGACATCCTCGGCGTACTGCATGTCGGTCTTGTAACCCAGCAGCTGGAACTGCTGGGCCATGCTCTTGCCGTCGCCGACCCACCGGATGGATGTGGTGGTTGGCATCGCGATCCCGATGGTCCCCCGGTCCGGCTCCGCGACGGCCGTCTCGTCCGCACCGCAGGCGGTCATCGTGGCAAGCACCATCACCATGACGACGAAACAGCGCATGGCGCACCCCCCTCCATTCCCCCAATGATCGGCCTTCGGGGGTGGGGGAGGAGGGCTATTCCGGACCTTCGGCCACAACCTTCTTGCCGGCCACGTCGGTGGCGCGCGGTCCCGTGCCGGGGCGGCGTGTTGCGGTGTCGTCGGCCCGGAGGTCGGACACCGCGCTCAGCGCGCCGTCCGGGTGGCGGACGTACCAGGCGGAGGTGTAAGCAGCGTTTTCCACAACCAGCACGGTCGGCACCCACGCGGGGAGATTGAGTTGCCGAACCGGTGCAAACCCGTCTCGAGATCGGGCGCGGAATGCACGATGAAGCGCTGCATAGCTGCTTAAATAGTACAAATGGATAGATCACGCGTTCCGGCGCCGGTTCCCGTCGTCCTGGCGACCCTCGCCATGCTCTCGACCGTGCCGCTCAGCGGCCAGCCGGCGGCCGCCTCCACCCACGCCGCGGTGGACTCCCCGTCCGCCGATCAGGACCGGGAGAGTGTGCTGGTCACCGGGGAGGGCGAGGTGTTCGGTGAGCCGGACACGCTCGCCGCCGAGTTCGCTGTGCAGACAGTGGCGGCCAAAGTCGACGAAGCCCTGAGCCGCGCCGACGCGGCGGCCACCCGGATGCGGGACGCGCTCGTCCGTGCCGGGACCGCCAAGTCCGATCTTCAGACGTCGAACGTCAACATCAGTTCGAACCTGGACGACGATCAGAAGATCACCGGGTACACCGTGAACCAGGGGCTCACCGCGAAGATCCGGAATCTGCCGCGGGCCGGGGCGACCATGTCCGCGGCGATCGCGGCGGCCGGTGACGCGGGGCGGCTGAACGGCGTCTCCTTCACGATCGAGAACGACGCCGCACTGCTCACCGAAGCGCGTAAGAAGGCGTTCGCCGACGCCCGTGGAAAGGCCGAACTGTATGCCCGTGAGGCGGGCAGGTCGCTCGGCCGGGTCGTCAGGGTGACCGAGGGGGCCTCCGGCGGCGGGGAGGAGCCGGTCTGGAAGGATCACCGGGCGCTGATGGCCGCACCGATGCCGATCGAGCCGGGCCGGCAGCGGGTAGCGGTGAGCGTCACTGTGGAATGGGCCCTGGGGTCACCGTCGGCACCGTCCCGTGCCGGCTGATCCCGCTACCGCGGATGCGCTAGGCTCAGGCAGCGATTTCAGTCGATCGTTTCCAGCCGGGATATGGGAGCGCTCCCAGGGGTGTGGGACGAGAAAGGGCGCACCCCATGTTCGACGTCGTCCCGGCCCGCGCGGACAGAGTGGAGGAGACCCCCTCTGAGCAGGCGGACCGAAGTGGACCGCTGAGCGCGCTTCGCACCGCGGCCCCCGCGATCGGCCTGTACGTACTGCTGCGCCTGCTGAGCCTCGAGATCATGTACATGCTGGCGGCCCAGGCCCACGCCCGGGCGCCGGGACGGCAGGTCTACCCGGACGGCTCGATCAACAATCAATGGCGCAGCTTCACCTCGGCCACGGACGCGCTGGTGTCCTGGGACGGCCGGTGGTACACGAAGATCGCCGGCAGCGGGCTGGGCGGCCCGGTCGGCGCGGTCGACGCCGACGGCGTTCCGTACGAACTGCGCCTGGCGTTCTTCCCGCTCTACCCGTGGCTGGCCCGCCCGCTGACCTTCTTACCGCTCGTCTCGCCCGTCACCGCGTGCCTGATCGTCTCCCTCCTCTCGGCCATCGCCGCCGCCTGGGGCCTCTACGCCGTCGGCCGGCGGGTGGGCGGTCACCGCGTCGGCGTCATGCTCGCCGCCGTCTGGGCGGTCGTCCCCACCGCCATGACGCAGAACGGCGCGTTCACCGAGTCGCTGTTCACCGCGCTGGCGGTCTGGGCGCTCTACGCCGTACTCACCGAACGCTGGCTGATCGCCGGCCTGCTCGCCGGGGTCAGCGGCCTCAGCCGGCCCACCGCCGCCGCGCTGATCGGCACCGTGGGCCTGGCCGCCCTGATCGCCGCCGTCTCCCGGCGGGGCGGCTGGCGGCCGTACGTCGCGATGCTGCTCGCCCCGGCGGGCCTGCTCGCCTACCTGGGGTTCGCCTCCGCGCGCCTCGGCGGCTTCACCCGATACACCGACCTGCACCACAACACCTTCGGCGCGCGCTGGGACCACGGCGCGAACACCTGGGGGATGGTCTCGGACATCCTGATCGGGGTCGACGACGACAATGCCGCCAAACCGATCCGTGTCCTGTCGCTGGTGATCCTGGCCGGATTCATCGTGCTCCTCGTGCTGCTGGCGTTCCGCGCGCCGTGGCAGCTCACCGTCTTCGCGGCCGCGATGCTGGTGCTGGCGACCGGCACGAGCACGCACATCTCGATGATCGGACGGCACCTGCTGCCCGCGTTCCCGGTGCTGCTCGTCCCGGCCGCACTGCTGGCCCGCGCCTCGAACCGGGACCTCACGATCGTGCTCGGCGGCCTAGCACTGCTGTCCGGCTGGTACGCGGGCTGGCTGCCGTTCATCTCCGGCCAGGCCATCTGAGCGGTGCTTGACTCGGTGCGGCGGTCGCGGCAACGTTCCCTGGGTGACGATCTCTCGCCGTACCCTTGTCGCTGTGGCAGTTGCGGGGGCCGGCGCCGCCGCCGTGCCGGACAGGTCCGCGTGGGCGGGTGCGCGGGCGGTGGTCCGGGCGCCGATGCTGCGGCCCGGCGACCGGGTCCGGGTGATCGCCCCGGCCGGCGTGCCCGACACGCGCCTCGCCCGCGGGATCCAGATCCTGGAGGGCTTCGGCCTGGTGGTCGAGCCCGGAGCGCATCTGCACGACCGGTACGGCTACCTGGCCGGCACCGATGAGGCCCGGCTGGCCGACCTCAACGCGGCGTTCCGCGACCCCGGCGTGCGCGGAGTCTTCGCCGCTCGCGGCGGCTACGGTGTCCAGCGCATCATCGACAGGCTCGATCTGGCCGCGGTTCGCCGCGACCCCCGGGTCTTCGTCGGCTTCAGCGACCTGACCGTGCTCAGTGGTCGGCTCTGGACCGGCGCGGGGCTGGTCAGCTTCTACGGTCCGATGGTGAACTGGACCGATTCGCGTACCGGCCCGGCCGAGATCGAGTCGCTCCGCAGGGCGGTCATGACGACTGATCCGATCGTGCTGACCAGGGACCCGGCCGAGCCCAGCGCGGCGGTCTCGGTGCCCGGCGTCGCGACCGGCACCCTGCTCGGCGGCAACCTGACGATGCTGCAGGCGAGCCTGGGCACCCGGGATCTGCCCGACCTGCGTGGCGCGATCCTGTTGTTCGAGGACACCGACGAGTCGCCGTACAGCTACGACCGCATGCTGACGCACCTGATCCGTTCGGGCGCGCTGGATCGGATCGCCGGGGTGGCGATCGGCCAGTTCACCAACGCCCCGACCACCGACGGTCAGTGGACCGTGGCTCAAGCGGTGGCGGATCGCCTGGGCGGCCTGGGCGTCCCGGTCCTGGGCGGTCTGCGCGTGGGCCACGGCAACGGCCAGCTGACCGTTCCGCTCGGTGCCCGCGCCACCATCGACACCGCCGCCGCGACGCTGACCGTGGAGGCTGGTGTCCTACCCGGACGGCTCGGCTGACGAGCGTTCGACGGTGATCCACGAGGACGTCTCGGCGGAGCGGGACACGGCGTCCAGGACCAGCTGGACCTGGAGGGCGTCGGCGAAGGACGGTGCGGGGTCCGAGCCGGCGGCGATCGCCTGGACCAGGTCGTACGCCTGGTGGGTGAAGGTGTGTTCGTAGCCGATCAGATGGCCGGGCGGCCACCACGCCGACATGTACGGATGCGTCGGCTCGGTCACCAGGACCCGGGTGAAGCCCTGCTCGTCGGCGGGCGCCTCGGTGGAGTGGAACGACAGCTCGTTCATCCGCTCGAAGTCGAACACCAGCGCCCCGAGCGAACCGTTGATCTCCACCCGCAGGCCGTTCTTGCGGCCGGTCGCGAACCGGGTCGCCTCGTAACTCGCCACCACGCCGTCGCCCAGCCGGGCCAGGAAGAGCACCGCGTCGTCCACGGTGACCTCACCCGTCCCGGGCGGGGACGAGGGCAGCGGCCGGGACTTGACGAAGGTCTCCGTCAGCGCGCAGACAGCGGAGATCGAAAGGTCGGTCACGAACTGGGTCAGATCGATGATGTGAGCGCCGAGGTCCCCCAGCGCCCCGGAGCCCGCCACCTCCCGGCGCAAGCGCCAGACCAGCGGATACGACGGATCGACGAGCCAATCCTGCAGGTACGACGCGCGGACGTGCCGGATCGTCCCGAGCCGGCCCTCGGTGACCATCCGCCGCATCAGCGCGACGGCGGGGACGCGGCGGTAGTTGAAGCCGCACATCGCCCGTACCCCCGAATCGTGGGCGGCGGAGGCGGCCGCGACCATCTCGCGGGCCTCGGCCACCGAGTTGGCCAGGGGTTTCTCGCAGAGTACGTGCTTGCCCGCGGCCAGTGCGGCGATCGCGATCTCGGCGTGCGCGTCACCCGGCGCGCAGATGTCGATCAGGTCGACGTCGCCGCGGGTGAGCAGCGTGCGCCAGTCGTCGGTGTGCCCGGCCCAGCCGAGCCGGTCGGCCGCGGCGGCCACCGCCGCCGCGGACCGGCCGGCCACCACCTGCATCCGGACCGGCACCGGCAGGTCGTAGACGTGGTTGACGGTGCGCCAGGCCTGGGAGTGCGCGGCGCCCATGAACGCGTAGCCGACCATGCCGACCCGCAGCGGTTGCGACACGAGGACCCCTAGAAGCCGAGCTTCGCGTACTTCGAAGCGTTGTCCTTGGTGATCGTTTCGGAGGCGAGCGTGATCTCCTTCGGCACCTGCAGCTCCACCAGGTCGGACATGCCTTTGCCCTGGCCGATCAGGCGGGCCAGGCTGATCGCCGAGGAGGCCATCGACGGGCTGTAGGTGACGGTCGCCTTGAGCACCGAGTCGTCCTTGGTGATGGCCTCGATCGCGGTCTTCGAGCCGGCCCCGCCGACCATGAAGAACTCGCCGCGGTTCGCCTGCTTGACCGCGGCCAGCACGCCGATGCCCTGGTCGTCGTCGTGGTTCCAGAGCGCGTCCATCTTGGGCAGCGCCTGCAGCAGCGCGGTCGCGGCGGCCTGGCCGGAGTCGGCGGTGAACTCGGCCGGCCGTCGGTTGGCGACCTTGAAACCGTAGACGGCCAGCGCCGCGTTCAACCCGGCGGTGCGCTCCTGGGTCAACTCGAGGGAGTCGATGCCGGGGATCTCACCGATGATCGGATTGCTGACGCCCTTGGCCTTGAGCTGCTCGCCGATGTACTGGCCGGCGGCCAGGCCCATGCCGTAGTTGTCGCCCTTGATCTGCAGGCGGTACGCGGCCGCGGACGGGAACGCGCGGTCCAGGTTGACGACCGGGATCCCGGCCCGCATCGCCTCCAGGCCGGTCGCGTTCAGCTCCTTGCCGTCGTGCGGGAGCATGACGATCACATTCGGCTTCTGGGCGATCAGGGTGGCGAGGGCCGCGCGCTGGGCAGCGGCGTCCGCTCCGGCCTCGACCGTGCGCAGTTCCACGTCGGAGTACTGCGCGGCCTGTGCCTTCGCGTTGTTGGTGATCGCGGCGATCCAGCCGTGGTCCGCGGCCGGGGCGGAGAAGCCGATGACCACTTTCGGTCCGGTCGCGGCGTTCGCGTTGCCGCTCGTGTCGGTCTTCACCTGTGCGGTGTCGGCCGGATCGTTACTGGTGCAGGCGGTGAGCGCGACGCCGGCACCGATGGTCGCGCCGCCGAGCAGGGCGTGTCTACGAGATATCCGGATCATTTCTCCTCCTGAGGAGGTTGGTGAGGGAGCGGTAGCGGAACTGTTGCAGCAGCACGGCGGCGACGATGATGCCGCCCTTGACCATGTTCTGGACCTCGGTGGCAAGGTTGTTGATCGCGAACAGGTTGGTGATGGTGGAGAAGACCAGCACCCCGAAGAGGGCGCCGACGATGGTGCCGCGACCGCCGCTGAGCAGCGTGCCGCCGATGATCGCCGCGGCGATGGCGTCGAGCTCGTAGAGGTTGGCCATCGCCGCCTGGGCGCTGGTGGCCTGCGAGGTCAGCATGATCGCGGCGATGCCGCAGCACAGCCCGGAGAGCACGAAGAGCAGCATGGTGTGCCGCTTGACGTCGATCCCGGCCAGCCGGGCCGCCTCCGGGTTGCCGCCGACCGCGACCGTGCGGCGGCCGAACGTGGTCCGGTTCAGCAGCACCCAGCCGGCCACGACCACCGCGGCGAGGATCCAGACCAGCACCGGGATGCCGATCAGCCGGCTGCTGGCGATGCTGTTGATGGTGTCGTTCGTGGAGACCTGCGTCTGCTTGCCGGAGATCTGCGCGGCGAGGCCGCGGGCGGAGACGAGCATCGCGAGGGTCGCGATGAAGGAGACCAATTTGCCGTACGCGATGAGCACCCCGTTGACCAGCCCGACGGCGAGCCCCACCACCAGTGCGGTGAAGATCATCCCGGCGGCGCCGTAAGCCTGCGTGGCGAGGGTGGTGGACCAGACCCCGGCGAGCGCGATGATCGCCCCGACCGACAGGTCGATCCCACCCCCGATGATCACAAAGGTCATGCCGACGGTGACCACACCGATCGCGGACGCCTGCTGCAGGATCGTGAGAATGTTGTTCCGCACCCAGGCCGGGTCGGAGTACAGCTCGGGCCGGGTGACGATGCCGATGACCACCAGGGCGGCCAGCACCCCGACCAGGCCCAGATTGCGCAGCACCTGATCGTTGTCGGTCCTTCTCGGGAGCGCCGTCCGCGCGGTCATGCGGCCTCGCCCTCCATCAGCGACCCCGCCATCACGAGGTCGAGCACGGTGTCCTCGTCCAGATCGCCGGCCGGCGCCTCCCGGATCAGCCGGCCCTCCCGCATGACCAGCACCCGGTCGGCGAGCCCGAGCACCTCCGGCACCTCGCTGGAGACCAGCAGGACCCCGACACCGTCCGCGGCGAGATCGTGGACCACCTGGTAGAGCTCGGCACGGGCTCCCACGTCGACGCCGCGGGTGGGCTCGTCGAGCAGCAGCAGACGGGTGTGGCCGAGCAGCCAGCGGCCGACCACGACCTTCTGCTGATTGCCGCCGGAGAGGGTGCGGACCGGGCGGTCCACGTCCCGCGGGCGCAGGTCCAGGTCGTCGGCGGTGCGCCGGGCGGCGGCCTGTTCGTCGCGGGCGGCGGTGAAACCGGCGCGGGCGAAAGCGGCGAACGAGGCCAGGGTCATGTTCTTGAAGACCGGCTCGTCCAGCAGGAGCGCCTGGCTCTTGCGTTCCTCGGGAGCCATGCCCATGCCGTGCCGGACGGCCGTGCCGACGCCGGTGATCCGGTGGCCGTCCAGGGTGACCGTGCCGGTGTCCGGCCGCCTCGCGCCGAAGATCGTTTCGAGGAGTTCGGAGCGGCCGGAGCCGACCAGGCCGGCGATCCCGACGATCTCGCCCGGGTGGACGGTCAGGCTGACGTCGGCGAACTCGCCGGCGCGGCTGAGCCGGTCGACGGTGAGCAGCGGCTCGGTCCGGGTGTCGGTGGAGACGCGCGGCGGAAAGACGTACTCGAAAGCCCGTCCGGTCATCTTGCCCACCAACTCCCTGGTGGGAGTGCGGGCCGAGAGGCCCGCGGCCGTGGTGCGGCCGTCCTTGAGGACGGTGACGCGGTCGCCGATCTCGCGGATCTCGGCGAGGCGGTGCGAGATGTAGACGACGGCGATGCCGTTCGCGGTCAGCTCCCGGATGATCCGGAACAGGTTCTCGACCTCGTCGTGGGCGAGGACGGCGCTCGGCTCGTCCATCACGATCAGTTTCGCGTCGTGGGAGAGGGCGCGGGCCATGCTGACGATCTGCTTCCCGGCCGCGGGGAGGTCCTTGATCAGGCGGCCTGGCGGGATCTCGGGATGACCCAGGCTCTCGAGAATCCGCCGGGTGGCGGCGGCGGTCGCGCGGCGGCGGGTGAAACCGAAGCGGCTCGGTTCGTGGCCGAGGAACACGTTCTCGGCGACGCTCAGGTGGTCGACCAGGTCGAGTTCCTGATAGATGGTGGCGATCCCGGCGCGCATCGCGGCCTGCGGGGTGGCCGGGGCGAACGGCTCGCCTCGCCAGAGCAGCTCGCCGGAGTCGGCGTGGTGGACCCCAGCGAGGATCTTGATCAGGGTGGATTTGCCGGCGCCGTTCTGGCCGAGGAGGCAGTGCACCTCGCCTTCGGCGACCTCCAGATGTACGCCGTCGAGAGCCCGTACTCCAGGAAAGGTTTTCACCACATCCGTGAGTCGCAGGACCGTCGCAAGCTTGCTCATGTCGCCACCTCCGCTGCGCTCCGGCGTCGACATGAGCTGATCACTGAGCCAACTGATTCGCTCGCAAGCTCGCTCATGGGATCTGCTCGAACGCCGCGTCGCTGGCCAGGACGGCGGCGCCGGTGACGCCGGCCCGGCCGCTCAGTTCGGAGAGGACGACCGGGAGGTTGCCGGTCGCCAGCGGCAGCGAGCGGCGGTAGACCACACTGCGGATCTCGGCCAGCAGTACGTGACCGAGCTGCGCCAACCCGCCCCCGATGACGATCATCGACGGGTTGGCGAAGCTCACCAGCGAGGCCAGGACCTCGCCGAGGCGGCGGCCACCGTCGCGGATCAGCTTGATGCAGACCACGTCCCCCTCGGCCGCGCCGTCCGCGACGTCCTTGGCGGTCAGCTCACCGGAGCGGGTCAGACGCTCCGCGAGGGCGGGGGAGGCGCCGGAGCGGGCCACGACCAGGGCGTCCCGGACCAGCGCGGCCCCGCTGAAGACCGCCTCGAGGCAGCCGGTGTTGCCGCACGAGCAGGTCGGCCCGCCCGCGTCGACCTGGATGTGCCCGATGTCGCCGGCGCACCCGTCCACACCGCGGTAGACGTCGCCGCTCAGATGGATGCCGCACCCGATCCCGGTGCCGATCTTCACGAACAGGAAGTCGTCGACCGACCGCGCCACCCCACCGTGCCGTTCACCGACCGCCATGATGTTGACGTCGTTGTCCACCACGACCGGGCAGCCGTGCTCACGGGCCAGCAACTCCCGTACCGGATAGCGGTCCCAGCCGGGCATTATCGGCGGCGACACGGGCACCCCGTCGCGGAAACTGACCGGCCCCGGCACGCCGATCCCGACCGCGTCGAGCCGGCCGTAGACACCTTCGACGCGAGCCTTCGCGAGCAGTTCGCCGACGCGGTGCAGGATCGCTTTCGGCCCCTTGCGGATGTCCGCGCTCTCCCGGTACGCCACCAGGGGCTCGAGGCGCCCGTTGACCACCTCGACGTCGATCGACCCCGCACCCAGGTCGACGGCCGCGAACCGCAGCCGCGGGTGGATCTCGACCAGCGTGGAGCGGCGCCCGCCCCGGGAGGCGGCCATCCCCGCCTCGGCGACGAACCCGGCCTTGATCAGGCGCTCTATCTCGCCGGTCAGCCTGGGGCGGGTGAGCCCGAGCCGGTCGCCGAGCTCCGCCCGGGAGACCGGGCCGTCGTCTCGGAGGGCGCGAAGGATCGATAGCACGACGGACACCTCACTCTTTCCCGTGTGTTCGTCGTCACGTTAGGGTCCTTCCGCTGCCTCCGTCCATGCCTTCGCGCCGAGTCGGCCGAACTTTTGTCGCCCAATGCGAAAGTGGGCGACAGCCGAGGGATGGGCGTAAGCACTGACGGGGTGCCGGGTGCTTCTCGGCCGACCACAATGGCGGCATGGAATATCGATATCTTGGCGCCAGTGGACTACTCGTCAGCGAGCTGTGCCTGGGCTCGATGACGTTCGGCGGCGAGGCCGACGAGGCGGTGTCCCGGCTGCTTCTCGACCGCTATGTGGAGGCCGGCGGCAACTTCATCGACACCGCTGACGTGTACGTCGACGGCGTCTCCGAGGAGATCATCGGCCGCTGGCTGGCCGGCCGGGACCGCGACGAACTGGTCATCGCCACGAAGTTCTTCTGGCCGACCGGCGGCGGCCCGAACGACCACGGCGCCGGGCGCAAGCACATCGTCAGCGCCCTGCACGCCAGTCTGCGGCGGCTCGGCACCGACTACATCGACCTCTACCAGGTGCACGCGTTCGACGAGTCCACCCCGCTGGAAGAGACCTTGTCGACGCTCGACGGGCTGGTTCGCGCCGGAACGGTCCGGCACCTCGGGGTGAGCAACTACGCGAGCTGGCAGCTGCAGAAGTCGGTCGATGTCGCGCGTCACCGCGGCTGGGAGCCGTTCGTGGCGCTGCAGCCGTTGTACAACCTGATCGACCGGGAGGTCGAGCACGAGCTGGTGCCGGTCTGCCGCAACGAGGGCGTGGGCATGATCCCGTGGGCGCCGCTGAGAGGCGGCTGGCTCACCGGGAAGTACCGGCGCGGCATGACCTCGGCGCCGCCGGACACCCGGTGGGAGGCGGACAAGCAGCCCTGGCTCGGTGACTGGCGGAAGAGCGTCGACGAGCGCACGTGGGCGGTCACCGACGCGCTGCTCGCCGTCGCTGACGAGGTGGAGCGCAGCCCGGCCCAGGTGGCGCTGCGATGGTTGCTGCAGCGGCCGGGTGTCACCGCACCGATCATCGGAGCCCGTACGGTGACTCAGCTCGAGGACAACCTGGGGGCGTCGGGCTGGTCCCTCATCGACAAGCACCTGGAGAGTCTCACTGTCGCCGGGGACCGACCGTTGCCGTACCCGCACGGCTACCTGACCAACTCGCCACGCCGGCGCCCGTAGGGCTGTTCAGGCGGCTTCGGTCGATACCTCGGCGGCGACGCGGAGCCGGTCCAGCGTCTCGACCATCGTGCGGCGGTTGTGTGCGTCACGGTCGGTGATGCCCAACGTCGCGATCCCGAAGAGCTTGAGTGCCAGCCCCCGGCGGTCGGTGTACGTCTCGGTCACCTCGCAGCCGTCGTCGACCGAGCGGAACGTGTACGTCCAGCGGGCCACGGCGAGGAAACCCGCACCGACCACGTCGAAGCTGAACTCGCGGCCCCGATCGGCGGTCAGGACCGTGCACTCGGTGCGCCATCGCCGTCCCCGGTAGGCGTTGGTACCGGTGAAGCGGGCGCCCTCACGGGGACCGGGCGGCTCGGTGAGCCAGCGGCAACGGGTGGTCTCGGGGCTCCACTGACCCATGCGGGTCACGTCGGCGACAAGGTCCCACACGACCTCGGGCGTGGCGGCGATGCGGGTGGTGACGGTCACGGGCATGCCGCCATCGTGCCTCAAGCGACTTCACGGGATACCCGCGGCATCGCCTGGTGTGAGATCCTCCCGCCGGGTCCTCGACCATCAGGGCACCGTCACCCTTTCCACCCGCCGCCGGAGCGAACTTCACGAGCACTTCACCACGCCACCTCCGGTTCCCCGGACGTTGAACCGCAAGCCGGTCGACCACGTCGCCGGCGCGCGGGCCTGGGGACAGCTCGACACCCTCCTCTCCGCACTTCGTCCGCAAGAGCGCCTATGAGAGTGTGTTCTGTGCGATCTGCGGCAAGAACACGGCGAGACCGTCGCCGTTGACGCCGTGGGCGGTACTCCACCAGCAGGCGGGATACGCGCAGTCGACGTGGTGGCGGGAGGGCAGCTCACGCTGGTCGGCCGGGATGTAGCCGTGTGCGTATCCGCGATGGTCAGGCGTCTCCAGAATGCCGCAGGCACCAAGAATCTCGACCAGCGTCCCACGTTCGTCTTTGTTGCCCGGCACCATGCGCAGTGCGGGAAGGACAGAGGTGGAGGTGGCCTTGCGCCCGTTGTCTCGCAGTACCTCAAGAACCTGTCTGCCGAGTTCGAGGTCGGCATCGGTGGGCGCCCGTCTGGGCGCACGGGTGAACTGCTCCAGGTCGAACGCGAGATATCCGACGTCGTAGCGGCGTACGCCACCCCACTTGAACCGCTCGAAGCTCAGGACGTTCACATCCACCGTCTGTTCGCCCGGATACAGCTCGCAGATCCGGCACGTGCCGTGGCCCGGTCTCTCCTCGAACGGGTGGGCGGGTAACCGGCTGGCCACCGCGTAGGAGCCGAGGGCCGAGCGAAGGTCGAGCCTTCGGCTGGTCAGGCTCGCGAGAAAGGCCTGACCAACCTCCTCGACAGACACCGCGGCGGCGGCATTGCGAGCGCGTTCCACCAAACGGTCGTGGTCCGTGGTCCATGGCTCTGGAAACATCAAGCCGGCTGTGATGGCGCGCCGCACCGCCACGGTTTGCGGCAGGCGACTCGGGGTCCGCCAGCCTCGCGGCCCCCAGTAGGTCTCCATCAGGCCGCGCAACGATTCCGGCGATGGATCGTACGGTTCGACCAGCACGCTGGGCTGGTCGGCAGTGCTACCGGTCGGGTCCGACGACATGACCGCATCTTGGCACGCACGACCCTCAGGAGACGTATGCGTCGTCCTCCGGAAGCTGTGGGTGCGTCACCCGGGTATGGCCGTCATCGCCCGGGACCGTGGGCTCGGCCGAAATGCCGTTCGCATCCGCACCGCTGTAGACGTGCAAGCCGATGCCGGCGAACTCGATCCACAGCCCCTGCGTGGACCAGCCGGCAACCGCGTCCATCGGCAACTCGCCGCTGAGGTCCGTCTCGCCGTCGAAGTACGGGCTCTCGGTCACCGCCCATCCGGTCAGGGTGCGGCCGGCAACCGCGGCGAGCGGGTGGGGCTGCGACGAGCACCACTCGTACGGCGTGCTGAGCACTGTGGGGGGTGTCCCCAGGTCGACGGTGTTCCAGGTGATCGACAAGTCGTTCCACTTCTGCCAGGCGAGTTCCAGCTGAACACCGCCCTCGAACACCAGCACCACCGGGAATTCCGGGCGCCACACGTTCCTTGCCGGATCCCACCCGGTCCAGCCGGCCTGCAGCCGCCGACCGACGAGCGCGAGCAGGTCGGACCGCTGACTCCGCAATTGCGTCGGCGGGTCTGCGAAGCTGGATCGCCAGCCGGACATGGCCTCGTCCCACGGCTTCGTCCCGGCAGTGCGCTCCACAACGCGGATCATACGGACCTCATCGATGCCCTATTCGCTCCTCGCATCGGCGATGACCGAGGAGGTCCTTGCACGCCGCCGAGAACGCCAGCATCGGCTACGAATCTGGGTACACCCGTGCGCTCAAGACGAACCAGGATCTCCGGCACTCGGCGGCAGGAAGCGGCCTGGTGACGGAGCACCTCCGTGATTCCGCCGGGGCAGCGGAACGGGCCAAGGGATTGAGGCCGACGGAAGTTGAGCGGCTTGGGGATGACCTCGATGTCCGTCGCTGATCTGATCAGGCCGGGACGGACGCGGGCACTATGGGCCCTGCTTCGGTGCCGGCCAGCACCCACCGGCCGCGGCCGAGTTGCTTGGCCTGGTACATCGCCGCGTCCGCGGACCGCAGTACCGTCCCGCCACGATCCCCGTCGGGGCCGCCCGCAGTCGCGGCGATGCCGATGCTCGCACCGACCGTCAGGTGGTGGCCGCGGAATTCCACAGGCAGCGCGACGTCGGCGAGGATCCGCTCGGCCAGCCAGACCGCGTCCGCTTCCCCGACTCCCGGGCACAGCAGCACGAACTCGTCGCCGCCGAGGCGGGCCACCAGATCACCGGCCCGCACCACGGCGGAAAGTCGCTGGGCTACCGCCACCAGCACCGAATCGCCGGCTTCGTGGCCGTACCTGTCGTTGACCTCCTTGAAACCGTCGAGGTCGAGGTAGAGCACGGCGACCGGGACATCCGTGCTGGGCCGCAGGTGGGCGAGCCGTTCACCCAGCACCGCCCGGTTGGACAATCCGGTGAGCGGGTCGTGCTGCGCCTGATAAGTCAGCCGGGCTTGGGTGCGGTCCTGCTCGCGGACCGCGGTCGTGAAGCGGGTCAGCACGAACATCGTGCACAGCGCAGCAGCACCCAACGCCACGAGCGTTCTGGCGTTGAATCCCGCGTGCGCCAGGGTCAGCGTCGGCGTGGTCATCAACGCCAGGCCAAGGAACAGCACCCGGGCCGGGTGCAGCTTGGGAACCTGATGGCCGGCCCGAGTCAGCTCGGCCCGCCCGGGGTGCAGCAGGGCCGCGCTGATCAGCGCATTGCCGAACATGACAAGCGTGCCCAGCCGCGCCGCGGCGTCGTAGCCGATCCATTTCGGCAACAGGCCCTGGTCGGTCAGCAGCGGCAGGATGTTGATGGCCAGGTCGTTGCCCAGGTACAGAGCGGTCGCCGCGAACAACAGCCGGGTGGGGGTGCCCCGGGTGCCCGGGGACAGCGCGACGACCAGCACCCCGGCCAGCAGAACCACGTCAGCGACCGGATACAGCGCCGGCACCACCGTCTCGATCACCGAGTAGCCCTGGCCCAGGAACGGAGAGATCAGGAACTCCCAGCCGAGCAGGGCGGCGGCCACGGTGAGGGTTCCCGCGTCGAGCACCGCCCCACGCAACCGGCCCGGGGCGCGCCGAACGGCCATCTGCAGCAGGGCGAGGGCCATCAGTGGGTACCCGCCGAGCCAGCACACGTCGGCCAGACCCACCGAGGGCACTTCGCCGACCAGGTATGTGTAAAGGATCTCGATCGTGTCGCCGAGGAACCACAGCGTCTGCGCCAGGGCGATCAGCAACCATGGGCGGCGATCGGCGGGCCGGGCCAAGCGCAGCGCCGCCCACCAGGCCAGGCCGCACAGGGCCAGATAGACCACGGCGTACGCGATGTCACCGGTACCGGTGCCGTACCCGGCAAACAGCATGGCGACCACGCCCGCTGTCGCCAGTAGGAAGGTCCGTACGCCGCGAGTACCCATGGGCGCACCATCGGCCGCTGCTGCCCGCAGTTGAGTAAACACCGCATGCCAGGGCGATCGCCGCGGTTCGCACGCAAGATCAACGTGGGCCGGACGTTACACCATGCGAACCACCCCACCACCGTCACCGGCGACCCGCTACCAGGGCGTTTGACCAGTTCGCGCTATCCCAGATCGCCGACAAGGAGCGACGAGTGACGAGGACTTCAAGGTTGACGGCCGGTCACTCGGGCGGTCAACTCGCGAACAAAGCGCCCGTCTTCCGGGCTGATCTCCCACGTACGCCTCGCCGGTCAGGTTGTCGGGGCGCTGTCGAGTACCTGCCGGATCTTCTGCAGCAGGTCGGACTCGGAGAACGGCTTCTCGACAAGGGTGACGCCCGGGTCCAGCGTGCCCTGGGAGGCGAGGACCGGCTGGGCATAGCCCGACATGTACAGCACGTGGATACCGGGACGTAGATCCTGCATGGTGGTGGCGAGTTCCTTGCCGAGCATATGGGGCATGATCACATCGGTGAGCAGCACGTCTATTCGTTTGTCCGTACTATCGGCGAGTCTGATCGCTTCGGGGCCGTCGGCAGCGGTGAGCACTTCGTAGCCGTTGCGGTCCAGGATGCGGCGGGTGACCTCGCGCAACGCCTCCTCGTCCTCGACGACCAGGACGCGCTCGCCGCCATGTCGCATGTAGCCGGGGGCAGCGGGCTGCTCGGCCGGGCCGGCAGTCTGGTCGGTGGCCGGCAACAGCGCGGTGAACTCGGTGCCGGTGCCGAGGCTGGAGCGGATTTCGGCGTGGCCGCCCGCCTGAGCGATGATGCCGTAGACGGTGGCCAGTCCGAGCCCGGATCCCTCGCCCTTGGGCTTGGTCGTGAAGAACGGTTCGAAGACTCGCTCGGCGACCTCGACGGGCATGCCGGTGCCAGTGTCGGCGACCTGAAGCTTCGTGTAGCGGCCCGCCTTCAGGCCCGGCCGGGCGTTCTGCTCCGTCACAGCCTCGTTGGTGGTGCTGATGCGCAGCACCCCGCCGTCCGGCATCGCGTCGCGGGCGTTGACGGCGAGGTTGACCAGAACCTGCTCGATCTGCCCAGGGTCAACGAGGACATGCCACTGGTCGTCGCCCAGAACAGTGGTCAACTGGATATGCTCGCCCAGCGTCCGGCACAGCAACTGTTCGACCTCCGTGACCACGTCGTTGAGATTGAGGACCTGCGGGCGTACGACCTCGCGCCGGCCGAACGCGAGCAGTTGGTGGGTGAGCGCAGTAGCGCGTTTTCCGGCGCGCAGGACCTGGGCGATGTCCTGGGCAGCCGCCTTCCAGCGGGGGTCGCCCTCTTGCGCGGCCTTGACGATCTCCTCCTCGATGAAGGCGGTGTAATTGAGGATCACCGCCATCAGATTGTTGAAATCGTGGGCCACGCCCCCGGCGAGTTGGCCCAGACTCTCCAGGCGCTGGGACTGATGCAGCTGGGCCTCGAGGCGTTCCCGCTCGGCGGCAGCAGTCAGGCGCTCACGCTCGGCCTGCAGTTCCAGGCGATCGGTGACGTCGCGGATCGACGCTGAGACGACCGTCCCGTCCTCGGTCTCCAGTGCGGAGAGGCTGATCTCCGCAGGGAACTCGGTGCCGTCCTTGCGCCTGGCGGCCAGCGGCATGCCGGCGCCCATCGGCCTCGGCCGCGGGTGAGCGAAGTACTGCCGGCGATGGCCAGGATGGGCGGCGCGGACGCTCTCGGGAACGAGGATCTCGATCGGCTGTCCGAGCAGCTCGTCGCGTCCGTATCCGAACAGTCGCTCGGCCTGCGCATTGACCAGGGCGATCGCGCCGTCGGCCGTCACCCCGACGATGGCGTCCGGGGCGGCCTCCAACAAGCCCCGGAACTTCGCCTCGGCCCGTTGCCGTTCGCTGATGTCGCGGGAGACCGAGGAGACACCGACAATGTTGCCGGCCGTGTCGGCGATCGGCGACATGCTCAGCAGAACGGTGATGACGCTGCCGTCCTTGCGCAGACGTTCGGTCTGATACTGCTCCACCCGCTCGCCGCGCAGGATCTGGTCCAGCAGCGTGCTCTCGACGGGCTCCTGGCCGGACGGGAACAGAAGCGTGACGTCGCGGCCGATGATCTCCTCAGAGGTGTACCCGTACAGCCGCTCGGCGCCCGGATTCCAGCTGGTGATCACACCTTGCGGGGTCTTTCCCATGATCGCGTCGTGGGAGGACTGGACGATCGCGGCCAGCCGGTTGCGGGCCTCGGCGGCGCGGCGGCGTTCGCTGACATCGCGGATGGCCGCCGATACCAACGTGCCGTCCTCGGTGTCGATCGCCGACAGCGAGATCTCCGCGGGGAACTCGCTGCCGTCCCGGCGGCGGGCGGCCAGTTCCATGCCGGCGCCCATCGGCCTGGGCACCGGATCGGACAGATAGCGGGACCGGTGGTGCGGGTGGCGCTCGCGGGCGGCAGCCGGGACCAGGACCTCCATGGGCCGACCGAGAAGTTCTCGCCGGTCGTATCCGAACATGCGCTCTGCTTGCACGTTGATCAAGGCGATCCGCCCGTCCTCGTCCACCCCGACGATCGCGTCGGGTGCAGCCTCCAGCAAACCGCGAAACTTCGCCTCCGCCCCGGCGCGGTCGGTGACGTCGCGTACCACCGCGGCGACGAGACGGCTGTCGCCGGCGCCGATCGCCGACAGCGAGATCTCGGCCGGGAATTCGCTGCCGTCCTTGCGCCGGGCCGCCAGCCGCACACCCGCGCCCATCGGCCTGGGCTGCGGATCGACCAGGTACTGCTCCCGGTAGTGAGGATGCAGGAATCGGGCCTCCTCCGGCACGAGCAACTCCATCGTCTGACCGAGGAGCTCACTGCGGTCGTAGCCGAACAGGCGCTCCGCCTGAGCGTTGACCAGCACGATCCGGCCATCGGTCGACACCCCGACGATGGCATCCGGGGCGGCCTCCAGCAGTCCGCTCGCGCCGTCGTCCGACCATGTCCCCAACTCGGACCATCCCTCCGACCACGGGACCCCAGCCATCCACTTCGACGCAGAGTGGCTCAGTTATCACGCCCAGACCTGGTGCATCTGACCGCGCAAATCATTCATTTCGACAACCCCGCATGTCCAGAACCCATCTGGGTGACCCCGGCCATCGCGCGACGCTGGAGCTCGCCACCGGCGCCGAGAACCGTGCCCGAGCGGCAGCGAAATCACCGCAGGACAGCTCCAAACGCGCACGAATCAGGCGACCGAACCAGTGCGGTTCGCGCAATGCCTCATTTGACCGCGCGTACGCCCAGGTCAAGCACTAAGTGGCCCGGACGTCGCACCATGCGAACCACCCAGCTATCCCCGGCGACCCGCTACCGGGATATTTCGCCAGCTCACGACGTGATCGGAGGCGAAGGGGTGAGCAAGGACAACGTCAGTTGATCATCAGCCGGAATACTAGACGCGGGTGAAACATGGCAATATCCCTCGCCGGACAAGCCGACAAGTAGTTGGCTCCGGCGGAGACCTCGGCCGCCCAACTCAGCCGCCGCTGCCCGCTACAGCCACGTTGAGTCAGCCGACGGCAACGCAATTCAGGCCTGCGCTGTGACAGCCTCCCAGCCCGGCCAGCGAGCACCAGAACCTGAGAAAGTTTCCTGATCTTCCTCTAGCTGGCCCGCATGACCCAACTGCGTCAGATCAATGCTCGACAAGCGGGATTCTGCCCGGGTTCGTTGATCGCCCACCTAGAGTGCTGCCCGCAGATCATTTGGGCAACTCGGCTAGCAGCCTCTTGTTAGTCGGCACCGTTGCAACGTCCCCAGCGACGACCAGCCGGCCGACGCCCTGCATCCCCGTTGCCGCGTCTGTTACGGCACCCACGGCGTAGGCAAGCCGACGCATCCCGTAGTCGGAAGCGAGAGCACCTCTCCATGAACGCCGAGCGATCGACTTCTCGGCCCCTTCAGACGCCCGGTCCGGTCGCCTTCCCTGCGAAAGACGACGACCAGACCGGGGCGAATGAACCACCCGCGAGGACGGACCTCGTGGCGCACACGCAAAGGAGAGCATGCCATGGACACCGATGACCTGTACTCGGTCGAGGTCCCGGAAACGGCGTTCCGCACGCCGTGCGGCGGCAGCCTGGAGTCCTGCGTCTCGTTCGCGGACATCCCCGGCGAGCCCGGTGCCTACGCCATCCGCGACACCAAGCTCGGCGCGGCCAGCCCGACCCTGCGCTTCAGCGCGGCGGAGATGACCGACTTCGTCACCGCCATCACCGGCCCGGGCGACAACGCCTGATCCGCAAGCCCAGTTCACACCGGGTGGGCCGCCGGAGGGCGGCCCATCGCACCGGGCAACAGATTGAGGAAGCGGGATGACCCTCGGGCACTGGCACGGGTACCTCTGGACCGGATCGAGCAAGGATCGCGGAATCGTCAAGTGCGGCCAGCGCAGCGGCATCGCGAACCATAGAGTGTGGCGAATGGGATGGGACGGAGGTGTCTCTTGAAGGTCTTGTTGACTGGTGGGGCCGGCAACGTCGGGTCGCACACGCTGCCGGAGTTGGTTGCGCGGGGCCACACCGTGCGCTGGTTCGAGCGGTCGACCACGGCCAAGCGGCGCTCGGCTCGCGGCCTGCCGCCGGGCGTCGAGGTCGTCTGGGGTGACATCACCGATGCCGCTGCGGTCCTGCGCGCGACCGCCGGCGTGGATGCGGTGGTCCACCTCGCGGCGCTCATCCCGCCAGCGGCGGACGAGGAGCCGGAACGCGCCCGTGCCATCAATGTCGACGGTACGGCCAACGTCGTGGCGGCATGCCAGGCGCAGCCGACACCACCAAGGTTGCTGTTCTCATCCACATTCGACGTCCATGGCTACACATTGGACAAGCTGCCGCCGCGTCGCGTCGACGATCCGCTGGTCGCGACGGACCCGTATACGGAGCACAAGATCAAGTGTGAGGAACTCGTCCGCGAGTCCGGCCTGACCTGGTGCATCTTCCGCTTCGCCGACGTACCGATCCTTGGTGTGCGCGATCCGCATCCGATCATGTTCGAGATCGGGTTGGACAACCGGATCGAGGCGCTGCACGCCGGCGATGCCGGCCTGGCGATCGCCAACGCGCTGGAGACGCCGGGGGTCTGGGGCCGCGTTCTGTTCGTCGGCGGGGGATCGTCGTGCCAGCTCACGTATCGGGAGTACCTGACCCGGCTGCTGGCGGCGATGGGTGTCGAGCCGTTGCCGGATGAAGCGTTCAGCACCGCGGTCTACGCGACCGACTGGATCGACACCACGGAAAGCGAGGCGTTGCTGCACTATCAGCGCCATGACTTCGCCGACATCGCCGAGGCCATCGCGGCGAGCCTCGGTTGGAAGCGACGTCTGGTGCCACTGGTCGGCCCGCTCGCGCGAGGCGCGATCCTGCGGCTGTCGCCCTACCATCGCCAATCGGGTGCCAAACCATGAACGGGTCACGGACGAACGGCGGCGCGGGGGTACCCGTTCCGGGGCTTGAGTCCGGCCGCTGAGACCGTAACGTCTGACATCGGATCTGTGCTAACCAAGCGCGTGACGGCGTTCGCCGTTGCGCTCGCCCTGCTCTTCCTGGCGCTGACCGGATGCATGCGGATTGTCAACGGCGGCGCCGTGGGCGGCGCAGCCTCGATCGCCGGCGGGTTCGTGGCGGTTCATCGCGGCCGGATCCGTCCTGACGCTGATCATCCTGCGCCGGACGACCTACCGGTGGCTCGTGCTGTGCCGATCGACGTGGTCGGGCGGCTGGCCGGGTGCCGGCGTGAGATCCACCGCCGTCTGACCGCGCGGACGGACGCGTTGTTCGAGTTGGCGGATGCACTGCTGTGCGGCGGCGGGCCGGCGAAGACGCTGGCCGACTCCGGCGGTCCGTCCGGCTCGACCGGCAGTAGACCCGCGAGCGCTTCCGACTCGGATTCATCAATACGGGGACGCGTGATTCGCTCGGTCAGAAGGATCCAGCCCAGATGCCGGACTCGCGCTTGGTCGTGGCGAACGAGAAGACTCACGACGGCTGGGGGACAGTTCCCCGCGTCGAGGCGGGCTGCGAGCCAGCCGACGTCGCCGCGTCGTACGGCAGCGCGAACCTCTCCATCCAGCGAAGTCATGGCGCCCGAGGCTAGCAGCGGCACCGACAGCGACCAATCGAAATAGCGGTCACCTCAGGCCGGGGGGAGTGTGATGGTGAAGGTGGATCCGCCTGTGGGTGCGGGGTGGTAGTGGACGTCGCCGCTGTTGGCGCGGGCTAGTTCGCGGATGATGTAGAGGCCGAGGCCGGTGCCGGGGACTTTGGCGGCGGTGGTTTCGGCGCGGGCGAAGCGGTTGAAGAGTTTGTCGCGGAATTCTGGTGGGACGCCGGGGCCGTGGTCGGTGATGTCGATGGTGATCGGGCCGCTGTCGATGGCGTACGCGTTGATGGTTTCGACGCCGCCGCCGTATTTGCCGGCGTTGCTGATGAGGTTGGTGAGGATCTGGTCGAGGTGGCCGGGCTGGACGGCGGCGGTCAGCCCGGGTGGGCAGGTGACGGTGACCGTGCTGGTGGCGGTGGTGGTGCTGAGTGCGGCCTCGATGTGATCGGCGACGCGGACCGGGCGTGGGGTTGCGGTGAGCCGGCCGGCGTCGATGCGGACGAGGGCGAGTACTTCGTCGACGATGCCGGCGAGACGCCGGGTGGTGCGCTGCACTTTGGTGACGAGCTCTTCGGTTGACGGTGGCATGGGGTCACCGGTGAGGATGAGGTCGAGGTAGCCGAAAATGGTGCCGAGTGGGTTGTTGATCTCGTGGCCGAGCATGCCGATGAGGTCGGTTTTGAGTTGGCCGGCGGCTTCGAGGTCGCGGTTGCGGTCGGCGAGTTCGGCGGTGCGGGCGCGGACCTCGTTTTCGAGGGAGTCGTAGAGCAGGGCGTTGTCGAGGGAGACGGCGAGTTGTCCG
>NZ_FZNR01000043.1 GCF_900188005.1 Actinoplanes regularis
GTGCCGATCGCGGCCGCGATCGGCGACCAGCAGGCGGCCCTGTTCGGACAGACCTGCTTCGAACCCGGCGACGCCAAATGCACCTACGGCACCGGCGGATTCCTGCTGCTCAACACCGGGACCACGCCGGTGCGCTCCACGCACGGGTTGATCACCACGGTCGGGTACCGGATCGGTGATCAGCCGCCGGTGTTCGCGCTGGAGGGCTCGATCGCCATCGCCGGCTCGCTGGTCCAGTGGATGCGCGACGGGCTCGGCCTGATCGGCACCCCGGCCGAGATCGAGACGTTGGCCGCCACGGTCGCCGACAACGGTGGGTGCTACATCGTGCCCGCGTTCTCCGGGCTGTTCGCACCGCACTGGCGCAGCGACACCCGGGGGGTGATCGTGGGCCTGACCTCGTACATCACCAAGGCTCACCTGGCCCGGGCGGTCCTCGAGGCGACCGCCTGGCAGACCCGCGACGTCGTCGACGCGATGAACGCCGACTCCGGACTGGCCCTGACCGCCCTCAACGTCGACGGCGGGATGACCGCCGACAATCTGCTCATGCAGTATGTCGCGGACGTCCTCGACGTGCCGGTGACCCGGCCGATGGTCGCCGAAACCGTCTCCCTGGGTGCCGCCTACTCCGCGGGCCTGGCCGTCGGCTTCTGGTCCGACCCGCGTGACCTGCGCGCGAACCGCCATCGTGCCGGCCGCTGGCTACCCACCATGGACCCCGCGAAGCGCGCCGCCGAGCATGCCACCTGGCGGCGTGCCATCGCCGCCGCCGTGTTCTTCAGCGAACCCTGACGGCGCGGCTCACTCCGCCTCGCAGCTCAGGGGAGCGATTCTGGTGGCGTCGAGGAGAGGTAGCCGCTGGGTGCAGACCTGGCCGCCCGCATGCACGTCCAGCTTCACGTCACCGCTGCTGACCTGGGTTGTCACCAGGGTCGCCGTGGCGACACCGGCCCGGTCGGCCGTGGTCAGAGACCGGCCGAGCGCCAGCTCGCCACCGGCCTCGTCGATGCCGGTCAGCTTCGCGTCCATCATGTCGCCGGGGGCCAGACCGGGGATGCTCACCTGGACCGTGAGCGTCCAGGCGCCGGGGACCCCCGCGGCCAGCGCGACGTTCGCCTGTGGGCGCTCCGGCACACTCGGCTCGTCGTGCGCGGCGATCAGCCCGGTCACCGCGGCCAGGATCAGTCCGGTCACGCTGAGCACGCCGGCCACCGCCGTGCTCGCCAGGCCCGATCGCAAGTTGATGGCGCGCACCGCGCCGAACACGGCGACCGCCACCGCGAGCGCGCCCGCACCGGCGGTCGATCCGGCGAGCACCTCGGTCGCGGTCGTCTCCGCCTGCCGCGCCGCGAGCCACAGCCCACCGCCGGTCACCATCAGCCCGAGCAGGCCGATCGCCGCATTCGTCAGCCCTGCCGACGCCGTCGCCAGTTCGGTGCTGCCGCCCAGCCGGGCCGGTCCTCCGCCGCGTTCGACGGCCGCCCGAGGCTGCGGTGCGGGTTCCCGGCCTTCGTCGGGATGCCGCTCCGACGTCGTCTCGTCCATACGTTCGTTGCCCCCATCGAGTCGATCTTCGGCCGTCGCATCGAGCGGGATCCCGGTGACAGCGCGCCGACGCTAGCGCATTTGATCAACACTAGGAGGTGCCGAGGCCGACGCGGGGCGGTTCCGCGCTACGTCTGACAGCTCACCGCCGGCCGGCGCTCCGGCCTACTCGGCCGGCTGGGGTTCCAGCCAGTGGCGGCTGTCGTCGCTGGTGTAGGCCTCGCTCCAGTGCGACGGCTCGTCGTCGGCGCTGTCGGCGGCCGGTCCCGGGCGTACGCCCAGCATGGTCAGCGCGATCCCCAGCTCGGCCCCGGCGAGCAGCAGCGCCAGCGCGCCGCCGAGCGGGCCGAAACGGTTGTCCGGGCCGACCAGGCCGGTGCCGATCAGCCCGAAGGCGACCACCGCGACCACCGTCAGGAAGCCGCCGACCACCAGCTCGTCCCGGTCCCGGTTCCGGTCGCGGTGCAGCGGCCACCGCCGTCGCCGGTGCGGGCCGCCGGCCGTGCCGCGGTCGCGTTCCAGCCGCCGCCACGCCTCCGGATCCTCGTACCGGGCGCGCAGGAACAGGTTCGGCTCGGAGCAGGTGACCTCCTTCTCAGCAGCCCAGCAGAGCAGGGTCACCAGGTTGCTGTCGCGGCTCAGGCCCCGCTCGAACGGGTAGACCTCCCGGCGCAGCCCGTCGTCGGCGAACGGTGGACGCTGCGGTGGCTGGCGCTGCAGCTCCGCGAAGCAGACCGGGTCCATCGCCAGCCGCAGCAGCCGGTCGACGAGCCGCGCGACGGGAGCGGGCGGGGGTTGCGCCGCCGGCCCGCTGTCCCGGTCCGTCGAGGGTGCCGGCCGCGCGTCGCGCGGGCTACGGGACAGCTGCCGCCACAGCGGGCCGACCAGTCGCGGGTCGTTCGGGGCCAGCTCCGCGACCCGGGACACCAGGTCGTCGCCGGCCTCCAGGTCGTTCGACTCCTCGATCAGCGTGACGGCGATCTCCAGCGCCGGCTCGTACGTACCGCCGATGGCGTTGATCGCACCCGGCTCGCTGATCTTCGTGATCCAGTTGAACGCGGCGTCCCGGGCGGTGCGCCGGATCGCCGGCCGGCGGCCGGCCATCGCACTCAGCAGCGCCGCGAGGGCCGGGATCCGACGGTCCGGCTCCCGCTCCAGGACCTGTTCGACCCGGGCGACGATGTCGGCGCCGACCCGGTCGGCGCAGTTCGCGCCGGCGAGGCAGGCGCAGGCCAGCACCGGCGCCACCCCGGCGAGCCCGGCGAGGAACGGGGTGACCGGCGCCTGGTCGGCCATCGCCGTGTAGTACACGAACACCTGCCGCCAGTCCTGCTCGAGCGCGTGCCGGCGCAACCGGGCCCGGCCCGCCGAGCCGAGCAGGATCAGCTGCTCGGCGGCGAGGTGCTCCTGGATCGAGCGGTGGGCGAACCCGTACCGCCCCGCACCGGTCGGGGTCAGCAGCCCGGACCGGTCGAAGATCTCCCGGGCCAGGTCTTCGACCTCGTCCTCGGCGATGACCAGCCGGCCCCGGGTGATGCGCGTGTGCCGGACCAGATCGTCCTGCTGGAACGCGCCGAACCAGCCCCGGTCCAGCGCCGTCAGCGCGAAGCCGCGCAGCACGTCGTACTTGTCGGCCTTGTCGAAACGGTTCGCGGCGACCTGCCGGTCGTTCTGCAGGAAGCTGTGCCGGTCCAGCATCTCCGCGATCATCGTCTGGTAGAGGGCGGCGACCGAGCGCGGGATGTCCAACTGGACCCGCTCGGCGAACAGACCCACCGACATCGACAGCACCAACGGGTTGCGGTGCAGCTCGACCAGCCGGAGCCGGGTCAGCTCGGCCAGGAACCGTTCCGGGCCGTCCGGGTCGGGGAAGCGCTCGCGGAAGCGGTCCAGGTAGGCGAGGATCTGCGTCTCGGTCAGCGGCGACACCGCGTACAACTGGGTGGGCGCGTCGGCCGGCGGCCGCAATGCCACCTCGCGGTGCGCGTCCGGCCCGCCCGCGGCCAGCCAGTCCCGGCTGATCCGCAGGAAGCTGTGCCGGCGGCTGGTCACCACGAACCGGGCCCGGGCGGTCGGGAAGTCGCCGCTGTCGTTGCGGGTGAACGCGTGGATGTCGTTGAGCACCCGCTCGTAGCGCGCCGGATCCACCTCGTCGAGGCCGTCCAGCAGCACCACCAGGCGTCGCTCGGCGAGCAGCCGGCCGACGGTCTCGCGCGCTTCGCGCTCCGAGCCCTCCGGGTCCGCGGCGTGCATGAGCTTCACCAGGTAGTCGCCGAGCGGCTCGTGCTGCCAGGGCGCGGCCAGGATCCGTACCGGCACGAAGAACGGCACGTCGCGGGTGCGGCGCAGCAGCAGCGACACGCCGTACGCCTGCAGTGCGGTCGATTTTCCCGCACCGGCCTCGCCGAGCAGGATCACGTGCCCCTGCCCGTCCGCGACCCGCTCCACGTCCCCGTCCACCTGGTTCGTGTCGTGCTGCGCCGTCGCGAGCAGCGGGATGTAGGTCCGGTCGAGCCGTAGCTCGTCGCGCGCGTCGAGATACGGATTGCGGTAACTGCCGTACTCCCGCAGGAACCAGGCGCGGTAGCGCGGCTCCGGCGCCCCGCGGCGGACCGACCGCAGCCGCGCGGCCAGCCACCCGGTGACCCCGACGAGCGCGCCGAGCAACCCGAGGACCGCCTGCCACGCCTGCACCTGGTCGAGCAGCTCCCCCATCCGTCCATCGTGGCATCGCCGAACCGCGATGTCTCCGGACGCGAACGGTCCGCTCCCTTTCAAAACCATTCGCCGGTACGACCATGGAGTCCCACCTCCAGACCTTTCGGCCCAAGCCCCGTGCCATCTCGCGCGGCGCGGGCCTCCGCGCACGGCCCGGCCGCGCCGCCGGCCGGACCGCGTGGATCAGAGCCGTAGCTCCAGCTCCAGCTCGTGCCGGATCGGGATACCGTTCTCCTCCAGCGGGATGCTCGGCTTCAGCTTCCGTGCCCGGAGGACGGCGTCCCGGTCGAGACGAACCAGATCCAGACCACGCCGCTGGTAGAAGCGCAGCGCGTCCACGTTCTCGTTGGTGGTCACCAGCCACAACCGGGAGATCCGCGAGCGACGGGCCTGCTCGGTCAACCACGTCAGCAGGGCGGTTCCCGCGCCCGCCCCCGGCTCCACCGACGCCAACGACACGATCTCCCAACCGCCCGCTTGGTCCTCGCGGTAGGTGATCAGCCCGAGCCGCCGGCCGCCCCGCTCCGCAATCGCCGCCGCCGCACCGCGCGCGTCGATCAACTCGTCATGCACGGCCATCATGGTGCTGCCGAACGCGTCGCTCAACGTCTCTCGGATGAAGGTCTCGTCCGCAACGGTCGCGGCTCGGACCGACAGCGGGTTCGTCTCGATGGGGGAGTCCACAACAGGATTGTGGTCGGTTGAGGATTCGTGGCCCTACAGGCGACCGTTGGTAGGCTCGCGACCATGATCGATGCGGCGTTGTCCTTCGGTTCCGCGGCCCGCCTCTACGACTCCATCCGGCCGACCTACCCCGTCCCGGCGATCACTTCGGCGCTCGGTGCCGGCCCGATGCGTGTGCTGGACCTGGGGGCGGGCACCGGGCTGCTCACCGCGGCGCTGAGGGCGGCCGGGCATGACGTGGTCGCGGTTGAGCCGGATGAGCAGATGCGTGCCGTCGCCGCCGAACGTTGCCCGGGCACGCGGATTCTCGCCGGTAGCGCCGAGGACATTCCGTTGCCGGACGCGTCCGTCGACGCCGTACTGGTCGGTCAGGCTTATCACTGGTTCACGCCGCGGGACGCCCTGCCGCAGATCCACCGGGTGCTGCGCGACGGCGGCCTCTTCGCTCCGATGTGGAACGTCCGTGACGAACGGGTTCCGTGGGTGGCCGCGTTGTCGGGCATCGTCGGTGGCGAAGGGGCCGGCATGGACGACGCCTGGCGGTTCGGGCCGGTGACGCCGTGGTTCGCCGAGCCCGAGATGAGCCTGGTCGAGCATGTCGTGACGATCCGGGCGGACCGGCTGATCGACCTGGTGCGGTCCCGCTCGTACTACCTGACCGCGGACGACGCCGAGCGGGCCCGCCTGGAGCGGGAGATCGGCCGGTTGGTCACCACCGATCCGGCCCTGGCCGGCCTGGACAGCATCGAGATCCCTTACCGCACCCGCGTCTACCGGATGCGCCGGATCTGATTCGCGGGCCGCCGGTGCCGCCCCGGTCGAAACGGCGATGACCGTCGGTCAGCCGGCGGGATCCGCGAGTTGGAAGTGCCAGAGGACGGCAGCCGGGGTGTCCCCGAAGGCGGCGCTGGTGGCAGCGGGCGGAATGGCCAGCAGGGACCACGGCCAGGTGTCCCAGGGCGGGGTCTCGACGGTCTCCGGCATCGGTGCGTCATGGTGATCGCGGCCCGGCCGCGGCTCCTCGCAGGCGCGCACGAGCAGGCCGGCGGGCAGGGCGGCGGCAAGATAGTCGGCGGCCCGGTAGCGGTGGGACGGGATCATCTGGGGCTCGCCCGCCAGGGACCGCACCCGCGGCACCGAGCCGAGGGCGACCATCTCGTGGTGGATGTCGGTCACGATCAGGTGGCCGCCGGGGCGCAGGACCCGGGCGAACTCCGCGAGCGGGGGCCTCAGGTCCGGCAGGTGCGCGAGCGCGAGGGCGCACACTACGAGATCTACATGGTCGTCCGGCAGGGGCAGGCGGTGCAGGTCCGCCTGGTGGAACTCGGCGCTCGGGACCCGGGCGCGGGCCCGGGCCAGCATGTCGGGGGAGCTGTCCACCCCGATCACCCGATGCCCGCGCGCGGCCAGGTACGCGGTGTGGCGCCCGGTTCCGCAGGCGGCATCGAGCGCGACCCCGGGCGGCAACGCGTCGACGATGCCGTGGACGAACGGCTCCTCGAGCGGGAACAGTCCGTTCCCCGGCTCGTCGTACGTCTGCGACCAGATCCGATAGCCCGTCACGGTGTCCACCGCGGCCGAGGTGACCCCGTCCATGTCGAACGCCGGATCGTCCAGCAACCGGCGGATCTCCGCCACCCGGGCCTCGCCGAACTCGCGATCGAAGTCACCGCCGAAGGTCCGCAGCAGCGCGACCCCTTCGAGGCCGAGCAGATAGTGCAGCGGATGCTGGTAGGTCATGGCCCCACGCTAGGGAGACGACCTGCCCGCGACCATCGATTAACGTCCGGGCGACGCGTCCTCCGGTCAGCGGCGCCCGCCGAAGGCCCAGTTGTGCACCTCGATCGAGGCGTACCGGTCCGGTGTCAGCACGGCCCGGGCGGTGTCCGGGCCGGGGGCGCGGACCAGGGCGGCGGTGCCCAGCCAGGTCGTGCCGTCGTCGGCCAGCAGCGGCCCGTACGCGATCAGGTCCTCGCGGTCCGCCGGTACGGCGTCCTCCTCGGTTCCGGCCTTCTCGTCGCCGAGCCCGATCACCAGGTACCGGTCGTCACCCTCCCGGCCGCCGGGGAACTCCCACATGGTGCGGCCCAGCACGTTGCGCCACCGGCGCAGCAGCACGTCCCGGTAGACGCCGGCCTGGTAGCACGGTTCCTCGAAGACGAACGCCCGGGCGGCGGTGGCATCCGGCAGGTCGACGATGTGCACACTGCCGGTGGCGACGTCCTCGTCGGTGAACGTGGGACCGCGGGCGATGAGCGTGAACCCGTCCATGTACGACCAGTGCGCCTCGAGCAGCTCGCCGCGCAGGGCTCCGGAGCCCGGCCGGTCCCGGTGGTAGCAGAAGAACAGCATGCGTGACAGTCTCGGCCACCGGTACGGATCACCGCAGCCCCGGGCCGGCCGCCCCACCGGTAAGGGTCTGCTCGAGGTTGGTGACCTGCAGCAGCATCCGGACCACCGGGCCGTAGTCGCGCAGCCGGAAGGCGATGCCGCGCGCCCGTGCCGCCCGGTGGGCGGCGACGAACACGCCCAGGCCGATCGAGTCGAGGAACGACACCTGGTGCAGGTCCACTTCGAGCTGCGCGAAGCCGGGGCTCTCGACGGCCTGCCGCAGGATCTCGCGCAGCGCGGCGGCGCTGCCCGCGTCGATGTCGCCCTCGGGCACGATGACGACCCGATCGTCGTGCCGTCCGATCGTGCAGCCGAATTCCATGAGCGCATCTCCCTGTCGCGGTGTGCCGGGGCCTTGCCCGGAATGGTCCTCGGGCAAACCGGTTCCGCGGCACACGATGGGGGGATGCGGACGCCTGTCACGCGTCAGTTACGGTGCGTACGTGTACCGCGCGATGCTACGCGGCGGGTAGGTAGAGGTGTACCGCGGTGCCCCGGCCTTCCGCGGTGTCGATGACGAGCTGTCCGCCGGCCTGTTTCACCAGCCCGTACGAGGTGGCGAGGCCGAGCCCGGTGCCCCGGCCGCTGGGCTTGGTGGTGAAGAACGGCTCGATGGCGCGGCGGGCGACGTCGGGCGGCATGCCGGTGCCGGTGTCGATGACCGACAGCCGGACATGTTCGGTGCCGTCGAGTCCGGCGATCTGCGCGGACTCGCGAGCGTCGAGATTGGCGGTCTCGAATCGCAGTTCACCGCCGCCGGGCATGGCGTCCCGGGCGTTGATCGCGAGGT
Organism: Actinoplanes regularis; assembly: GCF_900188005.1. Classification (GTDB taxonomy): domain Bacteria; phylum Actinomycetota; class Actinomycetes; order Mycobacteriales; family Micromonosporaceae; genus Actinoplanes; species Actinoplanes regularis. The sequence goes on from NZ_FZNR01000043.1 coordinate 8,132, forward strand.
TCAGCAGCACCTGCCCGAGCCGGCCCTCGTCGATCAGGGTGGGGCGCAGCGCGGGGTCGAGGACGGTCCGCACGGTGATGTCGTCGCCGATGACGCTGGCGACCATGTCGCGGACTTCGCGCACGGCGTCGTTGCCGTCGACGACGGACGGTTTCACGATCTCTTCGCCGCCGATGGTGAGCATCTGGTGGCTGAGGTCGGCGGCCCTCTTGCCGGCCTGTTTCATGCGGTTGAGGGCGGTGAACACGTCGTCGGCGTCGGTCGTGTCGAGGCTGTCGCGGGCCTTGGAGACGATGTCGGAGACCAGGTCGGTGCTGGACATGACGATGTTCAGGACGTTGTTGAAGTCGTGCGCGACGCCGCTGGCGAGGCGGGCGAGGCTGGCGAACCGGTCGGCGGCTTCCTGGCGTACCGCCTCCTGCTGTTGTTCCTCATATTCGCGGCGTTGCTGTTCGGCGATCATCTCGGTGGTGACGTCGTCGACGACGACGATGAATCCGGTGGTTTCGTCGTCGTCTGTGATGGTGCTCAGGGTCGAGGTCACCCAGACCGTGTGGTCGTCGGAGAGGGTGATGCGGTGACGGTCGAACCGCCGGGTGTGGCTCGTCGGCCCTCGGGCGATCAGGTGGGCCGGGCGCCGATTCGAGGCGGAGAGGCAGATCAGCCAGCCGTCGTGCAGTAGTTCGTCGGCGGTGCGCCGCGTCATGCGCTGCAGCGCGGGGTTGACGTAGGTGGCGTGGCCGTCACGGTCGCCGAGCACGATGCCGACGGGCGCGGCTTCGGCGATGACGCGGAACCGTTCGTCGCTCTCCGCGAGGGCGTGCACCTTCTCGACCAGCTTCGCGTTCAGTGTACGCAGGTGGTCCCGGGTCGCCTCGAGCGTGTCGGGTGCGGGCTGGGCGACCGGGTGGGTGAGCGCCTCCCCGACGGCTCGGACGAGACTGTCCGGGCCGTCGTCCTTGAGCACGACCCGGGACACCCCGTAGGCGTCGGCGATCCCGCGAATCTCGTCCTCGCGGTAGTTGGCGGTGTAGAACAGCACGGGCAGTTCCGTGGTACCGGGGTCCTGGCGCAGCTCATGGACGAACTCATAGCCGTCCATGCCGGGCATGAGGACGTCCGCCACCACGAGGTCGGGGTGGTCGTCGCGCGCGATCCGTAACGCGGCGGGCCCGTCCGACGCCTCCAGCACGTGGTATCCGGCCTCCTCCAGCGAGGCGCGGGCGATCTCGCGGTTGGCCGGCCGGTCGTCGACGACGAGGACGCGGGGGATCACGGTCGCTCCTGGTCGCCGCGCCGATCGCCGACCGGGAACGTAACGATGAAAGTGGTGCCAGCCGACCGGGTGGGCTCCTCGGCGGCCAGTTCGATCCCGCAGCCCAGGACCTCGGCGATCACCGATGCCGCGTGCAGGCCGAGACCGCACCCGGTGCTGCCCGCGGCGGCCTGGCCGCGGAAGAACGGGCGGGTGAGGTCCTCGCGCTCGCCGGAGGTGACGCCGCGACCGGTGTCGTGGATCTCCACGCGACGCGGGGTGCCGGGGGCCGTGTCCGGCACGGTGACGGTCACCGCGCCGGAGTCCGTGAAGGTGATCGCGTTGTCGAGGATGCGGGCGATCAGCGCGCCGGCGAGCGACGCGTCGGTGACGACACGGGCTTGTGGGCCGCCGATGACGGTGAGGGTGAGCGACCGGTCGTCGGCCGCGGCACGGGATCTGTCGACGGTCTGCCGTACCAGGTCGGAGAGGTCGACCTCCTCGTACCGCACCGTCGTGGCACCGGACCGCAGGTGGCCGGCGAGCAGGAGGTTGTCCAAGGCTCCTTGCAGGCTGTCGGCGTTGTTCAGGATCAGCTTCAGCTGCCGTTCGCGAACCTCGGCGGGGGTGGGTTGCTCGACGGTCCGGAGCAGGATTCCGGCGAGTCCGGTGATCCCGCTGATCAGGTTGCTGAATTCGTGCCGGGCGACCGAGTACAGGTCACACTCGCCGGTGGTTGAGCTGTCGACGGCCGCGCGGAGAAGGTCGAAGGGTGCGGTGTGCTCACCGGGCGTGTCCCGGTGCTGGGACGGATCGCCGTTGGCCCCAGTATCCACCAGGTCATCGAAACATGAATGTCGTATTGGCGTGTCCCTTCCGGCAAGCGCTCGCGGGATTCCGCGTCGCGGAGCGCGGCCGTTCTCGCGGTCAGAAGTATCAGAAGCGTGAGTCGCCGGAATGGCGATGGTTCATGATGCAGGAATGCCCGACCAGTCGGCGGATCGAGCGGAGCACGGTCACGGGTGCGGCGGCAACAGGCCGATGAAAACTGTCGTGACCGTGTCGCTGTTCCTGGTCGGCTACGTCGTGTTGCAGCAGATCGGCCTGTGGCTGGTGGTGTCCGCGGTGGAGTTGGCCGTGTTCTGGCCGGTGCTGGGCTTCGCGATGGCCGTGCTGGCCCGGGTGCCTGTCCGGATGTGGCCCGTCTACGTAGGCCTTCTGTCGGTGGCCACCCTGGTCGGAAACATACTGAATGGGAACACGGTACCGGGATCGGTGATCTACGCGCTGGCAAACGCTCTCCAGGTGGTCGGCGGCGCGGTCCTGGTCCGGCGTGCTCGGGCGAACGGCGAGGAATGCGGATTCGGGACCACCTCGTGGATCACACGTGCCCTGCTTCCCGCCGCGCTGCTTCCGCCCGCTGCCGCAGCACTGGTGGCCACGACGACGGTGATGATCGACAGCGGGGTCGCGGCGTCGGCCGGGCTGTTCTGGTGGTTGTGGTTCTCCTCCGGCGCGCTCGGTGTGCTCGCGATGCTGCCCGTGGTGGAGGCATGTAGCGGCATCGGCTGGCAGCATCGTTGGTCGGCGCTCAGGTTGGTCGAAGGGCTCTTGGTGGTCGTGGTCGAGGCCGCGTTGTTGGTGAAGGTCTTCGCGGCTGAAGGGGACGGCCCATACCAAACCTGGCAATGGCCGTTCGTGTTGCTGCCGGCTGTGCTCTGGGCGGCGGTTCGATTCGGCCTCAGGTTCACCACCGTGTTCGCCGCGGCACTGACCACCGCGGTCGTCGGGGGTACCGCGGGCGGCTACGGGCCGTTCGCGCAACAGGCCAGCATGAACGACCGGATGTTGTCCGTTCAAGGCTTCTGTGTCGTCATGTTCCTTTCCTCGCAGGTGATAGCGCACGCCATCGCTACCCGCGAAACCGCGGAACGGACGCTGCGCGAGCGCTCGGAAGCAATGAGCCTCGCTGTCGAGGGCATCGCTTTCATCGACCCGCAGGGCCGATACGTCCGGGTCAACCCCGCCTATGCCGCCAGCCTCGGTAACATCCCGGAACAGTTGGTCGGCCAGTCGTGGGAGTCGACCGTCCACCCCGACGACGTGCCGGCGCTACGGGCCGCATACGAGACCATGCTGCGAGAAGGCAAGGCCACCGTAACCGCGCGTGGTGTTCGCCGTGACGGCACGATCTTCTTCCAGGAAATCACCATGATCACCCAAAGTGATGCCGACGGGCGTCCGACCGGGCACCACTGCTTCGTACGTGACATCACCCAACGGCAGAGCGCGGAACAACGTGTCAGCCAGTTCTTCGCACTCTCTCAGGACCTGCTCTGCATGCTCGGCAGCGACGGGTACTTCAAGCGGGTCAACCCGGCCTGGACCGAAACGTTGGGCTACACCGAACACGAGTTGCTGTCCCGCACATACACCGATTTCATCCACCCCGACGATCGGGAGGCCACACTGGCGCAACTCGCGAAAACCGTCTCCAACGCCGCCACCAACCCCCTCTTCGACAACCGATACCGATGCAAGGACGGCTCCTACCGCTGGCTGCGCTGGACCTCCTCCATCGACGAGGTCGACAAGATGCTGTACGGCGTCGCCAGAGACGTCACCGAGGCCAAGGAGACCGAGCGGGCAATGGCGCTGGCGCGTGACCAGGCGCTCGAGACGGCCAGGATGAAGACGCAGTTCGTCGCCACGATGAGTCATGAGATCCGGACCCCCATGAACGGCGTCATCGGGCTCGCCGACCTGCTGGAGCGCACCACACTGACCGAAAAACAACGTCGTTACGTCGATGGGATCCGTACCGCGGGCAGCGGCCTGTTGGACATCATCAACGACATCCTCGACTACTCGAAGATCGAATCCGGAAAGATCGTTCTCGAAGAGAGCGATTTCGACCTGGCCCGCCTCATCGGCGACACCGCAGCGCTGCTCGGCGACAGCGCACGACGCAAGAACCTGTACTTGAACGTCGAGGTCGATCCGGCACTGCCATCCGGGCTGCACGGCGACCCGGGTCGTCTCCGGCAGATCCTGCTGAACCTGATCGGCAACGCCATCAAGTTCACCGAACGTGGCGGCGTCACCGTCCGCGCCGAGGCGGTCGCCCAGCCGGCCGGCGTCGCGCCCGGCCAGTTCATGCTCGCCATGTCGGTCCGAGATACCGGCATCGGGATGGATAAAGCCACGCAGTCCCGGATCTTCGAGCCCTTCCGGCAGGCTGACGCCTCCACCACCCGGGTGTACGGCGGAACCGGGCTCGGCCTGGCCATCACCCGGCAGCTCGCCCACGCGATGGGCGGTGACGTGACTGTCGACAGTGGCCCGGGCCTCGGCGCCACATTCACCGTCACCGTGCTGCTGACGACCGCCGCCGGCGACACCGCCCACGTCGATCCCCTGGCCCGGTCGGCGCTGCGCATTCTTGTCGTCGACGACAACGAGATCAACCAGTTCATTCTGAACGACAATCTCGAACAGTGGGGGATGCGAAGCGAATCCGTGTCATCCGCGCACGAGGCCCTCGCCCTTCTGCGCGACGAAGCCGCCAACGGGCGCAGGTTCGACCTCGCCATCATCGACATGCATATGCCGATGATGGACGGGTTACAGCTCAGTATGGCCATCTCCCAGCATGCGGAGATCCCGGCCACCCCTATCATCCTGTTTACCTCGGGTGACCAGATAACCAAGGATGAAGCCGCGCGAGCCGGGATCCGCGCTTCATTGACCAAGCCTGTCGACCATTCCACACTGCTCGACACCCTGATCGGTATCACCGGCTCCCCCCAGTCCATTTCCGCGCCCCTCGATAAGCACGGCGCCGGCCGGATACTGCTGGTCGAGGACAACGACATCAACCAAATCGTCGCCGCCGACCTTCTCGACCAGTTGGGATACGACGTCGACATAGCCGCCGACGGCATCGAAGCCATCGCCAAGGCGACCGAGAACGACTACAACGCCATCCTGATGGACTGTCAGATGCCGCGAATGGACGGATACACCGCGACGGCCGGCCTCCGGGCTCAAGCGTCCACCGCGGCCATACCGATCATCGCCATGACCGCCGACGCCTTTGAAGAGGGCAGGGAACGGTGCATCGCGGCCGGCATGAACGACTATCTGTCCAAACCGATCCACGCCGACGAACTCGAGAGAACCCTCACCCGCTGGGTACACGATGAAGGGGCCGGGGAACCCGAGAGCCCCCTGCCCCATGATCGTCATCCGGGCTCGACCTCGACCTCGACCTCGACCTCGACCTCGGCTTCGGTGGAGAGCCGCGCGAGCGGCAAGCGGTCGTCGAACTGACCGACTCGGCGGACCGCGCGTGGCGGGCCCGACCCGGCTCGAGCGCACCACTCCGGTGCTGCTCGGCTTCAGCGAGGCTGGCCGGTCAGCAGCCTTTGGGCGAAGCGGGCCTCGAAGGTCGCCGACCAGCGGACGACCGCCGGCAGCGTGGCCGCGAAGGCCACGGCGCCCACCAGGTAACAGACCACCGTGGTCAGATAGGCGTCGCCGAGGCCGAGCATCTCCGGCAGTTCCTGGCTGTCGTCCGGCAGCGCCCAGCCCCACAGCGCCCAGGTGAGTCCGCCGAGCATGCCGGCCCACCACGTCACGGTCAGTGCGAAGGCGACGGTGCTCGGAAGGAAGCGCAGCGTCGCGTGGGCGAGGTCCCGCCAGGTCTGCCGGTCGCCGAGCGCGGTGACCAGCCGCCGGAGCGGGTTGGTGGAGCCGGAGGCGCGGTAGTCGGGGCGAGCGAGCGGCTCTCCGAGCACTCGCGCGATCCGGCCGCGCTCGGTCTCGGCGAACCCGCGGGACATCCCGACGGCGAAGATCATCAGAGGTACGCCGATCCAGAGCACCGCCGTCCCGGCGCCGGCCGCGAAGCCGGTCGTCGCGACGACCAGCGAGGCCAGCCCCAGGGGCAGCCCGGTCAGTACGTAGCGAGTGTCCGCACCGACCCGCGGCAGGAACCGCACGGCCGGCGCGGGCACGAGGTCCGCGTCGAGCTGCGTCGTGGTCATACCCGGACGCTATCCATCGACGCCGTCGCATTCGATGGGGTGGGCTACCCCATCGATGGTGGTGCTAGCCCCACCACTGCTCGGCCCTCAGATAGAGCCCGTAGAGGGCCACGCCGAAGATGGCGAGCGCGGGGATCATCGCCACGACGGTGACAGTGGTCTTGTGGCCGACGGAAACCTGCTGGCCGGGAGCACCGAGACTGCCCCTGGCGAAGGTGAACGACGGGGCCATGTACTCCAGCGCCACACCCTGCTCCGGGACCATGACGTCGAGGCGCGCGCGGCCGGCCCGGCGGGGGAGGGCGTAGGGCACGTAGATCTCGATGCGGTGCGGCCCGCCGACGACCACGTCGAAGTAGTTCTGGCCCCAGTCGTGGACGGGGACCTCGTGGCCGTCGACGGTCACACGGGGCTTGGTCATGCCGTAGACGAAGGCGCCGGCGGGGTACCGCAGGTCGATGGAGAGGCCAGCCATCAGTTGCTCACAGGTGCTCGGCGGAACGGGATCTTGAGCACTCTATTCGAGGTCAGCCCTCCACCGGCTCGGCCGGGTTCACCGGTTGGAGCCGGTCCACCTGCGCCGCCTCGCGCAGCAGCACCAGCACGCCGAAGAGGGTGAGCCCGATGATCGTCGGGGCCAGCGGGTTCGCGAACTGATTGCCCAGCGGGTACATCAGCGTGGAGCTGAGGAACGTCGTCCCGCCGCCGGTCAGCGGAATCATGCTCAGCACGCTGTCGAGACTGTTCACCACACAGGCGACCAGGGCCGGAACGCCGAGCAGCAACAGCCGCCGCCGGGTCGCCGGGGCGGTCCGGGACACCCGATGCGCCAGCCAGGTCATCGCCTGCCAGGCCAGCAAACCGCCGATCACGAAACCGGCGATCGCGCCGGCCGGCAGTCCCGGCGGCTCGACCGGGTACCAGCTGATGTCGACCGCGGCGACGTCGTGGGGCGCGGCGACGCGGATCAGCGCGCCGTCCCGTTCGGCCCAGAACACGCCCGACACCCGTGCGCCCATCGTCCAGCCGTCCCGCCGCAGCCGCTGGTACGCCGCATCCACGACGGCCGTCGAGTCCTGCACGACGTAGCCCCGGTTCTGCTCCTCCGGCACCGGGAGCGAGCCGCTCCAGCCCTCGTCGCCGAAGGTCTGCAGGACATTGGAGGTCGCGGCGAAGTAGGCCGTCATCGCGGGCTGACCGCCGGCGTCGTTCATGGACGACGCCGCCGGCTGCCCGGCCAGTTCGTCGCTGAGCGCGGCGAGCCGGGGCGGGTCCGGGCGCTGGGCGGCGAAGACGGCGAGGGCACCGGCGCCGCTGAACACCACGGCGACCCAGATCGTGACCAGGGTGGCCGCGACTCCACTGATCCAGTTCGGCGGGACGAACCGGTAGCGCAGGCCGATCAGCAGCAGATACATCGCCTCGCCGCGGGATGGGCGGGTCTGGCCCGGCTCGGCCGCGTCCATCAGCGTGGTCAGGATCTCCAGGCCGCGCTCGCGACGGTAGAACCGCGGGTACGCCAGAAGCAGCCGACGGTAGGAGAGCTCCAGTTCAGGCATGCTGAACTCCCCCGATGAAGCCGAACGCCTCGCGCAGCCGGGTCGCGGCCACCTTCGCGTTCGACTGGAGCCTCTCCACCGCCGCCTCGAGTGCTGTCCGACCGTCGTCGGACAGCACGTAGTAACGACGCAGCCGGCCACCGACGGCCTCTTCCCGGTCCACCATGATCAGGCCGTCCGAGCTGAGCCGGTCGAGCGCGGCGTAGAGCGTGCCGGCTTTGAGCTGGACCCGCCCCTCGGACAGCCGTTCGACCGCCTGCATGATCCCGTAACCGTGCAGGGGCGTTCGTACCAGGGCGGTAAGGATGAAGAACGTCGGTTCCTGCATCGTCATGCGACGAAACTATAGACGATCTCTATATATAGTCAATCTGTATATGAGAAGCCACCAGGCCGCGGTGACCGCGGCCAGGCCGCCGGCGCCCAGCGCGGCGCCGCGGGAGAAGCCGACGAACAGGGAGTCGGTGAGGAGCCCGTGCAGGAAGCCGGCGGCAGCCGGGCCGAGGATCGCCGCCCAGGCGAGCACGCGGATCCGCGGTGACAACACTTCGCCTGTCGTACGCTCGGGCGCGCCTCGCCACCAGGCGACGATCCAGCCGACGACGATCGCCGTGCCGACGAGGTCGCTGACGTGGTGCATCCACTGCCATCCCAGCAACGCGCCGTGGCGGGACGCCAACCACGGGACGTACCGCGGCCCCCACATCCAGTCGTGGGTGAGGCCGTCCCAGAGGAGGTGGGTCGCGGCCCCGATCAGGACCGCCGCGAGCACCCGGGCGACACGGTTCGCCGAGGAGAAGTGGAACGCGAGCCCTCTGGGGACATCGGCTGGAATGCGGGTGGACACGGCGCGAGGAGCGAGAGCGACCGTGGCCGGGCCGATCAGTGCCTGCCACAGCAGGAATGCGATCGTGCCGAGCACCAGGTCCACCGTGGCGAGACCCAGCGGGGTGTGGGCGAAGTGAACCAGAGCCGGGAACGGCACCACCATCGGCAGGTCGGGGGCGATGGCGCCGATCACCAGGGCGGAGACCGGCAGTCCGCGACGAACGATGGGAAGCACCGCGGCCGGATGAATCGCGGTGAAAGGCATTCCGCATCGTACGTCGCGTCTGTCGAGGCCCTACCTCCGCAGGATGACACCGGCCAGGACCAGCAGGAGCATGACGATGGTGAAGGCCCAGACGGCCTTGAACCCGCTGGACTTCTGCTGGCCGGGCGCGCCGAGGCTGCCCTTGGCGAACGTGATCGAAGGGGCCATGTACTCCAGCGCCACGCCCTCCTCCGGGACCATGACGTCGAGCTTCGCGCGCCCGACGCGCCGCGGGAAGACGTACGGGACGTAGATCTCGACGCGGTGCGGCCCGCCGACGACCACGTCGAAGTAGTTCTGGCCCCAGTCGTGGACCGGTACGTCGTACCCGTCGATGGTCAGGCGGGGTTTGGTCATGTCGTAGAGGAAGGCGCCGGCGGGGCGCCGCAGGTCGATGCAGAGAGCGGCCATCGCGATGCTCACAGGTTCGTCGGGACGGAAATTGGGAGCACTCTATGCGACTGGATCATGGGCTGCATGCCGGTCCGGCGGCGAATCCAGTTTGCGCCGGGAGCGGCCGGGTATCCGGAGGCAGCCGTATACCCGGTATCAAGGAGTTCGTCCCGATGGAATCGCATACGCCTGCTGAAGCCGTGAAAAATACTGTTTCTGCAGGGACAGGTGAGGCAATGACGGGTGAGAAGAAGCCGGACGTGCCCGGCAAACCGGGGACGGGCGAACCGACCCTCGCCGAGCCCACCACGCCGCGGGGGCCACTGCCGCCCGACCCGGCGCAGGGCCGGCCGGACACCCGCACGCCTACGGGTGCGGAGACCGGTGCCCCGCCGACGGCGTACGGGCAACAGGGTGCCTTCCTGACCACCGCCCAGGGTGCCCGGCTCCGCGACACGGACCACTCGTTGAAGGCCGGGCCGCGAGGCCCGATCCTGCTGCAGGACCACCACTTCCGTGAGAAGATCACCCACTTCGACCACGAGCGGATCCCGGAGCGGGTCGTGCACGCCCGCGGAGCGGGCGCGCACGGCGTCTTCACCAGCTACGGCAGCGCGGCGAACCTGACCTGTGCCGGCTTCCTCCGGGAGAAGGGGAAGGAGACCGAGGTCTTCGTCCGCTTCTCCACCGTGCTCGGCTCGCGCGGCTCGGCCGACACCGTCCGGGACACCCGCGGGTTCGCGACCAAGTTCTACACCGACGAGGGCACGTTCGACCTGGTCGGCAACAACATGCCGGTCTTCTTCATCCAGGACGCGATCAAGTTCCCGGACATCGTGCACGCCGCGAAGTGGCACCCGGACCGGGAGATCCCGCAGGCGCAGAGCGCGCACGACACGTTCTGGGACTTCGTCTCGCTGCACACCGAGGCCCAGCATCACACCATGTGGAACATGTCCGACCGGGGCATCCCGCGCTCCTTCCGGACCATGGAGGGCTTCGGCGTCCACACGTTCCGGCTGGTCGACGACGCCGGAGGGACCGTCCTGGTCAAGTTCCACTGGAAGCCGAAGCTCGGCGTGCACTCGCTGGTCTGGGAGGAGGCCCAGCTCGCGAGCGGCGTCGACCCGGACTTCCACCGGCGCGACCTGTACGACTCGATCGAGGCCGGCGCGTACCCGGAGTGGGAACTTGGCCTGCAGGTCTTCCCGGACACCCCGGAGGAGACGTTCGCCGGGATCGACCTGCTCGACCCGACAAAGGTCGTGCCGGAGGAGCTCGCCCCGGTGCAGCCGGTCGGCAAGCTGGTCCTGAACCGGGCACCGACCAACTTCCACGCCGAGGTCGAACAGGTCGCGTTCCACCTGGGCAACCTCGTGCCGGGCATCGACGTCACCAACGACCCGCTGCTGCAGGGGCGGCTCTTCTCCTACCTGGACACCCAGCTCACCCGGCTGGCCGGCCCGAACTTCCCGCAGATCCCGATCAACCGGCCGCACGCGCCGGTCAACGACATGCTCCGGGACGGCTTCCACCAGCACGCCGTGCATTCGGGCGTGGCACCGTACAAACCGAACTCGCTCGACGGCGGCAACCCTTTCCCGACCGGGGAGAACGCGTTCCTCGACGTGCCGGTCACGGTCACCGAGGCGCCCAAGGTCCGGGACCTGCCGGTCTCGTTCAAGGACCACTTCAGCCAGGTACGCCTGTTCTGGCTGAGCATGAGCCCGGTCGAGCGCGAGCACATCATCCGGGCCTACACGTTCGAGCTCAGCAAGTGCTATCACCAGGAGATCCGGGAGCGGCAGTTGCTCTGCCTGGCCAACATCGACCCGGTGCTGTGCGAGCGGGTCGCCGCCGGCCTCGGGCTGCCCGCGCCGGAACCGGCGATCCCGCTCGCCGACGTCACGCCGAGCCCGGCGCTGTCGCAGATCGGCCGGCAGTGGCCGGCCGACGGCCGGATCATCGGCATCGTCGTCGACGAGACCGGCGGTGACGACGCGGTCGCCGGGATCCGCGAGACGATCGCCGGTGCCGGGCTGGTTCCGCTGATCATCGCTCCGCGCGGCGGCAAGGTCGGGGGACTGACCGTGCACCGTACGTTCGCCACCGCCCGCTCGATCGAGTACGACGCGCTGCTGCTGGCCGCCGCGCCGCCACCGGCGGCCGACGTGGCCCCGGCCCGGGGTTCCTCGCGTACCGCCGACGTGGACCCGCGCGTGAACATGCTGGTCGACGAGTGTTGGCGGCATGCCAAAGCGATCGGCGGCTGGGGTGCCGGCGCCGAACTGCTGCGGCGGAGCGGCCTGGCCGATACCCCGGGTGTCGTCACCCAGGAGAGCGCGACCGGGGTCCTCGCCGCCGTACAGCAACTGATGGCCGAGCACCGCGTCTGGGAACGGTTCCCCGCCACGGTCGCCTGACCCTTCCGGATCGTAGGGTGATCCGGTGCCAGTGCTCCGGAAAGTGATCCCCGTGATCCTCACCCTGATCGCGCTGGCCGGCGCGGTCCGGCTGATCGCTCCCGCGATCGCCGAAGATCACCATCAAGAGCCTCCGGGGGTACGCCGTCAGCTCGCGTTCCTTCGCGACAAGCTGGAGCACGGCGCCGACACCGACGCTCAGGCGCTCTTCCCGGAGGGGTACTACTTCCTCAATGTCCTCTACGGCCTCTCCTGGGTGGAGCTCGGCCGGCGTGGCGTGGACCCCGGCCGGGCCGCTGACGAGGCCGCCTGGGCGCTGTCACGGGTGGAGTCCGCGGCCGGGCGGGCACCGTTCGACCCGGCGGCCGTCCCGCCGTACGGCGTCTTCTACGCGGGCTGGACCAACTGGCTGCGCGGCGGGCTGCTGACGTTGCGCGACGATCCCGCCCAACGGGCCCGCTTCGCGGCGGACTCCCAGGCGCTGGCGGCCGCCTTCGACGCGTCGGCCACGCCGTTCCTCGCGGCGTACCCCGGCCAGGCGTGGCCCTGCGACTCGACGGTCGCCGTCGCCTCGTTGCGGCTGGCGGACTCGGTGACCGGGACGTCGCGGTTCGCGCCGACCGTGGACCGTTGGGTGGACCGGGCCCGTGGCCTGCTCGATCCCGCGACCGGTCTGCTGCCGCACTACGTGGACGCGTCGACCGGCGCGCCGGTGACCGGTGCCCGGGGGACCTCCCAGGCGATCATCCAACGGTTCCTGGTCGACGTCGACCCGGCCTTCGCCCGCGCGCAGTACCTGCTGTTCCGTGAGAAGTTCCTGGCTCGCCCACTCGGTCTCGGGCCGGCGATCCGCGAATACCCGCGAGGTTCGGACGGCCCGGCGGACGTCGACTCCGGCCCGCTGCTGCTCGGCGTCAGCCTCTCCACGACGGTGGTCACGCTCGGCGCCGCCCAGGCTCAGGGCGACGACTCCCTGGCCGCGGCGCTGGCCGGCTTCGGTGAGTTCGCCGGTCTTCCACTCTCCACTCCCGGAACCAAGCGGTACGCCCTCGGCTTCGTCCCGGTCGGCGATGCCTTCCTGGCCTGGTCCAAGACGGCGCTCCCGTGGACGGGGCCGATGCCGCCGGCACCGGCACCTGCCATCTCACCGTGGTGGCGCCTGCCGCTGCTGACGCTGCTGTTCCTGATCGGAGTGTCTCCCTGGCTGCCTCTCTTGCGACGGCGCCTTCGCGCGCGGCGCATTCGCCCGGCGAAGACCAGCGGGAAGTAGCGGAGGGCGAACGGGTCAGAGACGGGTGGCGGTTCGGACCAGGGCGGCCAGGGCGCGGGAGCGGCTGTGTGGTGGCCAGGCGAGGACCGTGGTGACCGGTGGGGCGTCGAGGACCGGGATCGCGGTGAGGCCGGCGTGAAGCTGGGCGCGGCAGGACTCCGGGAGGATCGCGCAGGCGCGGCCGAGGGAGACCAGTTGGAGCAGTTGGGTGCCGTCGCGGACCTGGGGACCCGGGCCGTCCGGGTAGCCGCCGTCCCGGCGGGGCCAGCGGGGGAGTGGCAGGCCGGGCAGATCGGTGATGTCGGCCAGGCGAACCTGGGAACGCTGGGTCAGGGGATGCCCGGCCGGCAGGATCGCCACCTGGTTCTCGGTGCCGAGTTCCTCGGTGTCGAAGGCGGCGGTCGAGTCGAACGGCAGGTGCAGCAGGGCCACGTCGGCGCGGCCGTCGCGGAGCATCCGTTCCTGTTCGGCGATGCCGCAGAGCAGGATGTCGACCGGGACCGCGTCCGGTTCGGCGGCGTAGGCGTCGAGCAGTTTCGCCAGCAGTTCGGCGGTGGCGCCCGCCTTCGCGACCAGGACCAGTCCGGGTGCGCCGGTCGCGGCCCGGCGGGTGCGGCGTTCGGCGGCCTCGACCGCGTCGATCGCCGCGCGGGCCTCGCGTAGCAGCACCGTTCCGGCGTCGGTGAGGGTGACGCCGCGGTTGGTGCGGGTCAGCAACGTGACGCCGAGGCGTCGTTCGAGGTGGCTGATCGCCCGGGAGAGTGGGGGCTGGGCGATCCCGATCCGCTGGGCGGCCCGGCCGAAGTTCAGCTCCTCGGCGACGGCGACGAAGTATCGCAGCTCGCGCGTCTCCATGGCGGCCACGATACCCGTGGGGTATGGCCGGTGACCGGATCGGTGTTGGCCATCCGACACGGTCACCGGACAGGATCATGACATGAGCGAACGGAGAATCGCGCTGGTCACCGGGGCGAACAAAGGGATCGGATTCGAGATCGCGGCCGGCCTGGGCGCGCTCGGGTGGAGCGTCGGGGTGGGCGCTCGGGACGCGGGGCGGCTGGCGGTGGCCGTGGAGAAGTTGCGCGCCGCGGGGGTGGACGCTTTCGGGGTGCCGCTGGACGTGACCGACGATTCGAGCGTGAGCGCGGCGGCCGGAGAGATCGAGGAGCGGTTCGGTGTGCTCGACGCGCTGGTCAACAACGCCGGGATCACCGGCGGGCGGCCGCAGGAGCCGACCCTGGTCGACCCGGAGATCATCCGGACCGTGGTGGAGACGAATGTGATCGGGGTCGTCCGGGTCACCAACGCCATGTTGCCGCTGCTGCGGCGCTCGGCGGCGCCCCGGATCGTGAATGTGTCCAGCAGTGTCGGGTCGCTGGCCCGGCAGACCGCGCCGGGCGCCGAGATGGGTCCGATCGCCGCCGCCTACTCGCCGTCGAAGAGCTTTCTCAACGCGGTCACCGTGCAGTACGCGAGGGAGTTGAGCGGCACCAAAATTCTGATCAACGCGGCCTGTCCGGGATACTGCGCGACCGATCTGAACGGGTTCAGCGGTCACCGCACCCCGGAACAGGGTGCGGCTACCGCGATCCGGCTCGCGACGCTGCCCGACGACGGGCCGACCGGCGGCTTCTTCGAGGACGCCGGTCCGGTGCCGTGGTGACCACGGTCGCCGGGAGACCGCCGGGAGTCGCGTGGCGGTGGTAAGCGGCGACTACGTCGCGCACCACCGTCACGGGGCTTGGGCCGCGAGGCCTGGAAGCGGGGCTCCCAGGCCGTACCGGCGAATGATCTTGAATTTCAGCGGGGGTGGCGGCGGCGCTCGAAGCCGGGCAGGTCGATGTGCGGGTCGAGTTCGTCGCCGGAGGAGACCTGGCTGGCCAGGCGGGCCGTGACGCGGCGGCGGCCCGGGCGGCGGCGGCCGTCGGCGTCGGGGACCTCCGGCTGGTTCAGCAGTTCCGCCTGGTCACCCATGGAGCGGGCGATCTCGTCGAACGGGATGTACAGGGCGCGGTTGGCGGCCGAGCCGAGGTACTCGAACGGCTCGGAGCCGGCCAGCGCGCTGAACCGGGTGCCCAACATGTCCAGGTTGCGGTAGGCGGCCTGGTCCAGCATGCAGACGACGTGGCGGACATGCCAGCGGTGACCCGCGTTGATGAAGGAGCGGTAGAGCATGCCGCTGACGGTCAGGCCGTTGCGGTCGGCGCGGTAGCGGGGCAGCACGGCGAGCGTCGCGAAGTCCCAGATCTTTCCGCCGTCGTGCATGTTGTGCGCGTAGACGACGTCGTGCAGCGTGCGGCCGATCAGGGCGGGCGCGTCGTCGAGGGTCTTGCCGCCCCCGTCGATCGCCCGGGCGGCGCCGGCCGGCAGTCCGGTCTCCCGGTCGAGAACCAGGAAGAAGTAGCTGTACTTCTCGTACGGGGAGTACTCGGCGACCATGGTCGCCTCGTCCAGGTCGAACGACTCCTCGAACACCATGCGCTCGACCGTGCGGGCGACGTCGGCCATCGGGTCGTAGGTGCCGAGGGCCAGGGCGACGAATCGGTTCGGCGAGGAGTGCTCGGCCAGCGTGGCGGTGCAGCGGGCGTGCATCGTTGCCTCGTCGAGGGCGTAGGACATGCGGGAACTCCTTAGCCTGGCGATGACGTGCGCGGGGGATGACCAGGCATTCCGGGGGAATCGGACTTATCCAGCATTGGTTAAAAATCCTGCTATGTCAAGACGGTCGACATCACAGAGAGTAGTGAAGAGCCGGGTGATGCGTCGCTACGGCTTGCGGGCGACGACGCTGTAGATGCCGAGGTTGTCGCTGACCGGACGATCCTCCGGGCGGTCCTCGGCGCGCCAGTCGCTGACCCGGACGATGCCCGGCTCGACGATCTCCAGCCCGGTCAGGTAGGTCTCGATCATCGAACGGGAACGGGCCCGGACATCCGTGCCGCCGCGGGCGAACATCTGCTCGTACGCCCGGATCCCCTCGGGACTGCTGAAGTCCATGGTCCCGTGGGTGAGGACCAGGTAGCTGCCGGACGGCAGGGCGTCTCGCAGCCGACGGACCACCGCGGCGACCTGCTCGTCGTCGTGGACGAAGTGCAGGACGGCGACCAGCAGCAGGGCGACCGGCCGGGTCAGGTCGAGGGTCTCCTTGAGCGCGGGGTGCCCCAGGATCGCCTCGGGGTCGCGCAGATCGGCCTCCAGGTACGCCGTGCGGCCGCGCGGGTCGCCCTGCAGCAGCGCACGGGCGTGGGTCATCACGATCGGGTCGTTGTCCACATAGACGACCCGTGCGTCCGGCGCGATCCGCTGCGCGACCTCGTGCGTGTTGTCCGGCGCGGGCAGACCGGTGCCGATGTCGAGGAACTGGCGGACACCCTGCTCGGACAGGAAGGTGACGGCACGGCGCAGGAACGCCCGGTTCGCCCGGGCCAGCTCGACCACGATCGGGAACGCCCTCGCGATCGCGTCCCCGGACTCGCGGTCCGCGGCGAAGTGGTCCTTGCCGCCCAGCCAGTAGTTGTACCTGCGTGCCGGATGCGGCACCGACGTGTCGATGTCCACGCGATCACCCTATGTGGTCGGCCGGAGATTCACCAGACCCGATGCCGCCTCCCTGTTTCGGCCGAAAACGCCGAGCCTCGGGCGCCCTGGTTGTGCCAGGATGCGCGGCGTGCCTGTGCGAGCGTTGAGTTTCGGGTCCGTGGCGGGAGCCTACGAGCGGTTCCGGCCCGGATATCCGGAGGAACTGTTCGACCTGGTGATGACGTATGCCGGGCGGCCCGTCCGGACCGCGCTCGAGATCGGGGCGGGGACGGGCAAGGCGACCCGGCTCTTCGCCCGGCCCGGTATCGCGGTCACCGCTAGCGAACCGGACGCCGCCATGCTCGCCGAGCTGCGCAAACACGTGCCGGCGGACGTCCGGACCGTTTGCGCGGCGTTCGAGGACCTTCCGGTCGGGCAACAGCGCTACGGGCTGGTCTACGCGGCGGCGGCGCTGCACTGGACGAAGCCGGAAGGCCGCTGGGAGCGCGTAGCGGACTGGCTGGAACCGGGCGGGGTGATCGCCTCGTTCGGCGGGCCGGCCGAACTGGCCGACCCGGAACTCCGGGAGGCGGTCCAGGCGGCCCGGGCGCCGTACCTGGAGACCGACGAATTCCCGTCGCCGGACGGGACGCCGCCGGAGCAGGAGATGCAGTGGCCGGGTACGGAGCTGCGGAAGTCACCGCACTTCGACGACGTGCGGCAGGTCGTGATCGAGCGGCGGCTGAGGGTGAGTGCGCGCGACTATGTCGGGCATCTCTCGACCATCTCCGCGTATCTGACGCTTCCGGCGGCCGATCGCGGCGAGGTGTATGAACGAATCCTTCGCGTGCTGCCGGGCGAGGTGGAGATGAAGGCTGACATCATCGGCCACCTTGCCCGGCGCTGCTGACTTCGCTTTCGGTGCGTTTCCCCAGCTGGTGGGGGCGGCGCGGGTCAGCTCGCTCGCCGCTGACCTCGCGTTTCCGGTCCGTTCTTCGGTTCGCTCGCGGTTGACTTCGCGTTTCCGGTCCGTTCCTCGCTTCGCTCGCCGTTGACTTCGTTTCCGGTACGTTTGCCGGTTCGCTCGCCGCCGACATCGCTTTTTCGGTACGTCCTCCGCCCCGTCAGACGTGGGTCGGGAGTGGACCGCCGTTGTAGTTGAGCGCGTCGCTGAAAGCGGCGATCAGGTCGAGCTCGGAACCGTGGTGATCGGCGTAGAACCGGTGCAGGTTCAGCACGAGGCGCTCTGCGTCCGCCCACCCGGCGAACTCACCCAGGTCCACGGCGCGAGCGGCCTCCAACGGGGAGAGCCCGTTCTCGATGCCGGCGGCACCCGTCCGCAGGATCAGACGGTAGTAGCGGCGGTGCTCGTCGAGCACCCGGGCGATGTCGTCGCCGGTCAGGATCGGCCCGTGGCCGGGGACCACGACCCGCGGCCCGAACTCGGCCAGCCAGTCGACGGCCGCCAGTGCGCCGCTCACCGAACCCATGAAGACCAGCGGGGTCAGCCCGGCGAACACCAGGTCGCCGGTGAACAGCACCCGCTCGTCCGGCACCCAGGCGACCAGGTCACCGGTGGTGTGGGCGGGCCCGCCCGGATGCCTCAGCTCGACCCGCCGGTCACCGAGGTGCACGGTGAGGGCGTCGGTGACGGTGATGTCCGGCAGGCGGCGCTGCACGTCCCCCCAGTCCGGCACCGGACTCCAGAACGGCGGGCACCCGTCGATGATCGGGTCGGTGCGCAGACCCTCGCGCATGTTCTCCTGGCCGATCAGCACGGTCCCCGCGGGCAGAAGACTGTTTCCGTACGTGTGGTCGCCGTGCTGATGAGTGTTGACCGCAAGCTTCGGTGCCCGGCCGGTGGCCGTGCTCAGCGCGTCCAGAAACCGCCGGGCCCTGGTCTCGGTGGCGCAGGTGTCGACCACCAGTTGCCCTGACGGGGTGGTGATCGCTCCCGCGTTGTTCAGCCACCAGGATCCGTCCGGCTGGACCCAGGCGTGAATCCCCGAACCTACCTCGACCAGTTGGGCCGCGTCTTCCGTTCCGCTCATCCGGTGAGGCTACCGTCCAGCGCTCGACTGTCTCCGGCGCGCGTGGCGCTCGACCGGGTGACCTTCAGCGTCTTTCCCGGCGGTGCAGGGCGTTCGACCGGGTGCCCTGTGTTCTGCCCCCGGCGGCTGTGGGGGGCTCGGCCGGGGGTGGCCTTGTGGGCTTTCGCTCGGCGTGTGTGGTGCCGACGATGCCGCCTTCCGGGTCCGCGGCGAAGGTGCTTGGTCGGGGGTGGCCTTGTGCGCTTTCGCTCGGCGTGTGTGGTGCCGACGATGCCGCCATTCAGGTCCGCCACGAAGGCGCTTGGTCGGGGGGCCTTGCGCGCCTTCGCCCGGCGTGTGTGGCGCTCGGCCAAGGGTGGCCGTGTGTGTTTCTCCGGGCGTGCGTGACGTTTGTGGGGTGACCCTGTTGCGTCTTTCCTCGGTGGGCGTGGCCTGCGGCCGGGTGGCCTGCGGCCGGGTGGCCTGCGGCCGGGTGGCCTGCGGCCGGGTGGCCTGCGGCCGGGTGGCCTGTGCGTCAGGCGAGAAGGTCGCGGGCGCCTTGACGCAGCAGGGCGGCGGCCACGGAGGTGCCGAGGGTGATCGGATCGGTCGCCCATTCGTGGACGTCCAGCACGATCTTGCCGTCGAGGCTGATGACCCGGGCCCGCAGGCTGATCCGGCCGTCCGGTTCGGTCCGGGCGTAACCAGCGATCGGGGAATGGCAGGAGCCCTGCAGGATGTGCAGCATCGTGCGCTCGGCGACGGTCTCCTGCCAGGTGCGCTGGTCACCGAGGCTGGCCGCCAGATCCCGGGTGTCGGGATCGTCCTCGCGGCACTGCAGGACCAGGGTGCCGGAGCCGACCGCCGGCACGATCGTGTCGACGTCCAAAACCTGGGTGATGCGGTCCTGCCGGCCGATCCGCTCCAACCCGGCCACGGCCAGGATCAGCGCGTCGTAGTCCTCGCCCGCGTCGAGCTTTGCGAGGCGGCTGTTGGCGTTGCCGCGGATCGGCACCGGATTCAGGTGCGGCCAGTGCAGGGCGAGCTGGGCGACACGGCGCACCGCGGACGTACCGATGCGGGCACCCGCGGGCAGGTCCTCGAGACGGGTGCCGCCCGGATGCACGAGGCAGTCGCGGACGTCATCACGGGCCAGATAGGAGGCAAGCACCGTGCCGGCCGGCGCGGGCCGGTCCCCGGGAACGTCCTTCACGCAGTGCACCGCGAGGTCGACCTCCCCGGCGAGCAACGCGCTGTCCACCTCCTTGGTGAACGCGCCCTTGCCGCCCAGAGCGGCGAGGCTGCCCTGCCAGCGATCTCCGCTGGTGGTCATCGACAAGACTTCAACCGCGAGGTCGGGATACCGCGCGGCGAACAACTGGCGGACCCGTTCGACCTGGGCCAGGGCCATGGGTGAGTTTCGGGTGCCGATGCGGAGCGTGCGCGAGCCGGGCATAACGGCCAGGTTATCCCTTCGGTCTCGGGCGGCGACAATCAGGTGCAAGCACGAATGGTGGAGGGTGCAAGCACGAATGGTTGTCTACTCGACCAGTTCTCGGATACCCGAGGCCCTTGCGGCGGAGCGGGCCGAGGCCCTGCCTGGGAACGGGGTACCCGAGATCTGCCGGGGATCAGCCCTTGGGGACGAAGTCTGGGTGTGTGAGCACGAAGCTTTCCAGTGCGTCCTTCTTGGCAGCCTCGAACATCGCGACGCTGTCGGCATCGAGGCCCTCGGCCGAACCGACTCCCGGTGCGGACTCGACCGCGTGGAACTTGCCGGCGTTGGTCTTCAGCGTGATGATGTTGTCGGGGTTGAGGCCCTTCATGCCGAAGGCCCAGTCCGTGAGCGGGATGCCCTCCTGGAACACGGTCATCGCCTTGCCGACCGCGGTGAGCAGGCCGGGTAGCTTGGCCGGCGAGTTGAGGCCCTGGCTCACGGTGGTCTTCATGATCGCCTTGAGCAGTTGCTGCTGGTGACGCTGACGCCCGTAGTCACCGTCATTCAACGGCTTGAGGAAGTCACGCTGGCGTGCGAAGTCCAGCGCTTCGATGGGGTTGAAGCACCGGTTACCGATCTTGTAGGTGTTCGGGATGACCTTTTCGCCGTCGACGTAGTTGGGCCGCGGGTTCGTGCCGGCAGCCGTCGTCGTGAACGGCACGGCGGGCTTGCCGGACTTGGTGCGGCCGACGTGAATCGAGGTGACGTTCTCGTCGACGTACATGCAGACCTTCTTGATCTGCGCGAGGATGTCCTTGAATCCGTCGTAGTTGACGACGGCCATGGCGTCGGGCGTGATGCCGAACTTTTGCTTGATCGTCTTGGTGAGCAGCGTCATGCCGTGCGTGATGGCGGCGTCGCCGTCGAGACCCAGGCTGCCGAAGGTGAACGCCGCGTTGATCTTGTCCTGGTGCTCGTTGTTCTTGTACTTCCCGTTGTCGTACTTCGGGATGTCCACCAGCAGGTCGCGCGGGATGGACAGCATGTACGCACGTTTGTGGTCCGCCGTGATGTGCAAGAGGATGATCGAGTCGGTGTGGCTCGCCTTGTGCGTCTTCGACCAGCTCGGCCGGGTGTCCAGGCTGGCGAGCAGGATGTTCTTGGCACCCTTGATGTCGACGTGCTTCTCCGCAGTGGCTGTCGGGTCGACCACCAGCTGATGGTCGGGGATCGCGTCCTTGACCTTGCTCTCCGCGACTTTGGCGACCGCGAACGTGCTTCCGCCCACGACCATCAGCACGACGCCCAGGGTGAGCACGATCTTTGCCCAGAGCGGCGACTTGCGGCGCTTCTCGCGGGATTGGTTCGACACGGTGGTCCCTCCGTCGGGTGTGCCGACGCACGATAATTGATCAAGTCAAGAGTGTGGAAATCGCGGGGATCGGGCCGATCTCCCGTCGCCGGCGCCCGGGGCCGCAGCGGCCAGGGTCTCACCGTGTGACAGAAAGCGCCGCCCGGGGTTCCGGGCGGCGCTTTGCGTTGTTCGTGTGGGTCAGCCGAGCTTGACGTTGAAGATCGGGTTGGCGGCGAGCTTTTTGAACGAGGCGAGGCTGTTCTTGGTGCTGTCGATGCTGATGTCGCGGTCGCCCTGGTCGTCCTTCTTCGTGTCGAAGTGCACGATGGCCTTGAT
>NZ_FZNR01000028.1 GCF_900188005.1 Actinoplanes regularis
CTGGTCGCCCTGGCCCACAAACTCGATCGCGACCAACGCGATGCCGCACTCGACACGGTCGACCGCCTGCACCTGCTCTCCCAACGGACCTCGCTCGTACGGGCGCTCGCGCCATTCCTCGACGACGACCAGATCGAGATCGCCGCCACCCTGCCCGCCCTCGCCGAAGCGGACCCGACCAACCTCCTGGAAACGATCACCGCACTGGCCGCCTCGGCGATCGACGGTGCACTGCACGCGAGACTCACAGCAATAGCAACGAACATCGCCAAGACGATCAACAACAGATACCACCGCGGCTACATGATGGTCGATCCGGTGGCCCGCGTCTGCCGCACCGAACCAGCCCGCCAGCACGCCCTCCACGCCGCCGTCCGACTCTTTCCGGAGCTCGACCACACCGAGCGCACCATCATCCGCAGCAAAGCGGCCGCACTGTTGCGCGCCCGCTGATAAGAGGCCACGGGCCGCTCTACGGATACAACCAGCCAAAACAAAGGGGTACCGTTCGAGTGAAAGACTCGGGCGGCACCCCGTTGTCGCTATCCCAGCGATATAGTTGTAGTTAGAATGGGGGAATAGGTTCGTGTCGAGCTCCGGACACCATTTACGGTGGAAATTCACGACTTATGTGGATTTCCACCTTTTTGGTTTTCCGGGTCGCCGTCGATGGCAGGGTGCCGATCGATCAGTCTGACCTTGCTGCTTTTCGCAGTTTTGCTCCCAACGGGGCGGACGATGAAAGTCGTGCAACATGCCCTGCGCGATGTCAGCCGAGGGGCAGACGCCGAACAACTGATCGGCGCCTTGATTCCGCCCGCCACACGGCGGCGACCGACGCCGGGTTCCCCAGTGCCCTTGCCTCCGGTGCCGGTTCAGCGACTGCCAGTGGATGCGAGTCCGGAGTCGTTACGGCTCGGCATGGCCCGGCCCGACGCCTCGGGCCGACTTTCGCTGCGATACCTGCTGCGCACTCTAGGCTGGTCGCCCGGCGATCGGGTCGACCACACCGTCATCGACCAGGCGATCGTCGTCACCCGTTCCCCCACCGGCCGAGCCGTCATCGGCACCCGCGGTGACCTGATGATTCCCGCCACCGCCCGTGCCCTCGCCGGCCTCGATCCCGACGGTCAAGTCGTGCTCGTCGCCGCGCCGACACAAGACACCCTTGTCATCCACGCCGAACACAGCATTGCCGAACTGATCGCCGCGCACTACGTCGAGCCGGACACCGTGGACGATGACTGACCCCGCGCTCACCATGCTCGCCCAGTTCGGCATTGCGGTCGTCGCGACACCGGATGACGGCCTGACCGTGCGGCAATTCCTGCCACAGGTGGTCGCCGCGTCCACCCCGTCCAGCAGACGAACCTACGGCACCTACTGGACCCGTATGGTCGAACTCTGGGGCGATCGGCGCGTCGACAGCATCCGCGCAACCGACGTCGAAGCCCTACAGCAGCAATGCGCCGCCCATGCCCGCCCACGGAGACGCAACTATCGCGGCGGGCGCCACGCCGGCGAGAACGCCAACTCTGCCGCCCGCGCCTACTTCCGCCGAGCCGAAGCCGACGGCATCATCCCCGTCGGCTCCAGCCCCGCCCAACAAGTCCCCAAGCTGCGGCGGCTTCCCAACTCCCGCCGCGCCCTGCTGCCCTGGGAACTGCAAGCGATCATCGAGGTCGCCCGGACTACCGGCAACGACGTCATCCTGCTCCGTCTGCACACCGAGACCGCGTGCCGCCGCGGCGGGGCACTCGCCCTGTGCCTAGAAGACCTGGACACCGGCACCGGTCTCGTCCGGCTGCGGGAGAAGAACGAGACGATGCGATGGCAGCCGATCACCCTCACCCTGGCCAGCCGCCTCGCCGACCACGCCCGACTCCGCGGTGCCGTCCTTCCCGAAGACCAACTGCTGCGCTACCGCAACTGCCAGCCGATCACCAGCCGCCGCTACGACCACCTCTGGACACGCATCGGTGAGCACCTGCCCTGGGTCGCGGCGCAAGGCATCTCCACCCACTGGCTGCGGCACACCACGCTGACCTGGGTCGAACGCAACTTCAGCTATGGCATCGCCCGCGCCTACGCCGGCCATACCGACCACACCGGCCCTGCGACCACCACCTACATCAAGGCCGACATCCATGCCGTCGCCGCAGCCCTGAGCACACTGACCGGCGAACCGCACCCGCTTGCCCTCGGCCTCGACGAACTCGGCTTCCTCGCCTAATTCAGGACCTCAATGCGAGTGTGGGTCAATCTGCCCGCAAGCGCCCGATCCACCTCGAACATGCCAAAAAACACCATGTGGGGCAATACGGGTCCCGTGGTTAGCTTCCCGAAGTCGTTGATCGCCCAGTCGCCGAAGTTCTTCGTCCGGCTCGCGCAGACCTGTATCGACCTGTGCGATGCCCTCGCCCGAGGCACGGTTCCCATCCCGCACCCCATCACCGAAATGCTCATGATTGACGAAGCAGCCCGCTCATACCCAGACGGCCACATCGGAAGGTAACGGACTCGAAGTCGAGTCTACGAGAAAGGAGCACAGACACCTTCCTGAGGCACACTGCGACTTCGAGCTAGACGCGTTGTGGATGTTCAGTTCACCGGCTCCGACTGGGCCGGTATCGCCGAGGCAGACGAAATCTACCCACCGAATTCGATGGACCGCATCTTCGACCTGCTCCCGGAAGCAGCCCAGTCCCCACGGGACGAGAAGGGCTGAGAATCCGGCCGGCGCTGACTTTCCTTCTCGGCCTGTCATTGACCGAGCAAGAAGTCAGCCACCGGCCGCGCCCAGCTAGCGATCTTTGGTCTCCAGGCGGCATTTCAGCGGACGTCGGCGTGCCACCGGCTGGTAGTGACGAGGTGCCGATATCCGACCCATTCCTGGGCTACGCGACGTCCCTGTATGAGCAGCCGAACGGCCGCGTCCTGGTGCTCCTCGGGAAGCCATCCGGCGATCAGCCGTGCTCGGTCCTCGTCCACAGGCGGGTCGCCGGCCTGCCAGCTCCGGCCCGTCGCGAAGAGCTCCGCGTAGAGATGTACCGCGGGGAGCACCTGGGGCAGGCCAGCGGCGCGAGCTGCCCGCTGGGCGGTACTCGGGATCCGCAGCCCGGAGAGGTCCAGATCGCCGAAGTAGCGGATGCGGCGGATCTCATGATGGTCCACGATTGACCGGACTGATGCCGTGAAGCTCGCGCCCAGGCCCCAGGCGACGTGCCCGACGTTGTGGGTTTCTGGCAGGGCTTTCACAAGCGACCACCAGGTTGCACTGTTCTCGACCACAAGCAGCAAGTCGCCACTTCCGACGCAGGTCCAATGATTTGCCGCCACCTCCTCGAGCACGCGCCTGCTCAACAACGGGGGTGGTGTCGCGACGGCATTCAGCAGATGCAGAAGTCGTTCCCGGTCGCTGAAGAGCGGCCCTTCACGCACACCGTCCAGCGCCTTCTCCGGGGACGGAAAGCTCTCCTCGTCGCCGGAGGCGCTGAAGATCTCCAATGCGCGTTCCCGGAGCGGAACCGGGGTGGTGTCGGGATTACTCAACAGCCAAATGTTGATCGCCCGGTAGCGGGCCCGCTGTCTGTCCGTGGCAGTGGGCCACGCGTCCTCGATGTCGCTCAAAAGCGGGTGCCAGCGCGGCATCTGCGGCACGACTTTCGGTGATCGTGCCGCGAAGGGCACCATCCTGATTCGCACGGGTAGCGGAATCCGCTCGGCGTCGGTAGTGCGGGCCGGCACAATCAACGCCCGGGCCGTCAGTACGGAGAGGCTGTCCCGGAGCATCTCGGTAGTGGTGCTGTCGCTACTCCTTCGCTGGTAGACCGCGTGGAAACAGCGGCGAACCTCATCAATCGGTACGCCCTTGTGGGTGGTGCCGGGCCATCGTCTCGACTCTGCCCATTGCCTGAGCTCGCGGTAGAGCGCGTCCGCTAGCCGTTCATTACGCGTCGCCACGACGCCGCTCCGGTATGACGACTCTGGTGGGGGTGACGACGCCGGTGCCGCTGGGCGCCGCGAGCGTATTCAGGTACGGCGCAATCCGCTCGTCCACCGAAAGGTATTTGCGGCCGGCCCGGAGGTCCGCGTCGTTTCGCAGCCGTACGATCAGCGGGAAGCCGCCCAGGGCCTCCTCCTCGAAGAGGCCGGTGGTGTAGACGAGTTGGACGCCGAGGGCGGCCGCCACTCCGCGTTGCAGGTCGAGCAGATAGGTAGCGGAGGCCCGGCCGATGGGATTGTCCAGGAACAGCACGCCTGAGTGGTGACGACGGGTTTTGCCCAGGTCGTTCGCGCGTAATGCGGCGAGCGTGCAGTAGAGAATGATCGCGGCCGTGAGATGTTGCCCGCCGGAGAACACGTCCCGCACGTCGGAGATGCGGACCCGCTCGGCACGCAGCACCGCGTCCGGTTTGAGCATCGTCACTGTAAATCCCTTGGGCACTGCGGCTCGGACCGCCCGTAGCACCACGCCGAGACCGTCGCGCTTCTCGGTCGCGATGTAGCGCTCGACGGCGTCGTCGAGTACCACACCCAGTTGGTGGGCGAGCAGTTCGCCCCCGACCGGGGTGCCGCCGATGCGCAGGAACTCGAGTCCGGTCCAGTCGCCCAGTCCCTCAGGCAGCTGCGACAGCCGCTGCGCTGCACGTAGCTTGCGCAGGGCCCCGTCCACGATGGCGGTCAGCCGGTCAAGGATGATCGCGCGGTGCCGGTCGACCTGTGCCAGATCATCCGAGAGTGACCGCATGCGCGGCCGCAGTTGCCGGGCCCATTCCGCGGCGTGTCCGGAAAGCTCCGCGATAGGCACCTCACCGATCAGCGTGCGGAAAGGAATGGCGAGGCGCGTGAACCGCGCCTCCGCGGCCAGCTGGTGCAAGCTTTCTGCCAGAGCGTCAAGGACGCGCCTGGCTTCCACGGCCGCCGTCTGCTTCTTGAGGGCGGCGCGCCGGCTCTCGCGGTACTGGTGGCTAGCCGCGGTGGCATCTCCCGAGAATGACTCGACTCCGACCGCCTCTGCCGGGAACTGGTCGCCCTGTCCGGCATGGTGCATGTCGACGATGGTCCGGAACGAGTCGACGGTGGCTCTGGCCCGTTCCGCTTCCTTGCGGGCCCCGACGAGCTGGCCCAGCCGCTCCTCATGGTTCGCGGTGGCGTCTGCGGCCTGCACGGCGGCTTCGGCAGTCAGTCGCATCCCGTGCGCGACGTCGCGCGGCTGGGCCGACCGGCTCATCACGACGATCGGTTCCGGGAGTTGCCGCAGCCGCTCGTCGAGTCTGGTGGCCTCCTCCGTGGCTCGGGCGTGTTCGCCCGCCGCGGCTCGCAGAGCGTTGTCGGCGTGGCTGATCGCTGCCGCACGCGAGGCGGCATCCGCCCCGTTTGTGGAAGCCAGCAGCGCTTTGGCGGTGTCGCGGACTCCGGCAGGGTAGTTCTCCCAGCTCTGGAGTAGCTCGTGCACCCGGCTCTCAACCTGTGCCAGCTCCTTGAGCTGGTCGTCGCCGACTTCCGCCTTCTCGTAGACGCGCTCCGCCTCGCGGAGGACCGCTCGCAGCACGGCAACCGGTTCTGCCGGCATCGGCTCCCGGGGGTCGGCCGTGGGTCCGGCCGGAAGACTATTGATCTCCTCACGGATTCTCGTTGCCACCGCTCGCTGGTCGTCGACTCGCCGCTGCCGGTTCTCGATGTCGCCACGTAGCTGGGCCAGGATGTCGGCGAGTCGGGCCGCCCGTTGCCGCCCGGCTGTGGCGTGAAGCCTGGCCTGGGCGGCGTCGCGTCTCCAGCCTCCGGCCTCACGTCCTCGACCGGCCAGTGCGGTGAGTGCACGGGAACGCTCTTTGAGCAGGTCGAGCTCGCGGCGCATGCCAGTCAGCGCACTCTTCACGCTTTCGCGTGCCGCGACGGCCTCGCCGAGGGTCCGGTCATGGTCGTCCACGCCGGTGGCCGCCTGCCGCACGGCTGCCTCCGCGGTGGCCACGGCCTCGGCGAGGCCGGCAAGAGCGCCGGGCGGGTACATGCGGCGCCACTCCTGCAGCCTGGCGGTGAGCGTCCGGTCGGCGCTGTAAAGGGCGTCCAGTTCGGACAGCTGTGCCGTGCGGACCGCATGCCTTTCGACGATCCGTGTGAACTCCGCGTGCGCGGCCGTGCGGTCGTACAGTCCTGCGCTGGGTGGGGCCACAAACCCGGCCGCCGCCGGGACGGCGAGGTCGATCTGCGCGTCCACCACGACATCGAACGAATGCGAGGAGGCTACGAAGACGGTGCCGGTCGGGTGACAGCCGTGCGCGTCGATGATTTCCCGAGCCCGGGACAGTTGCTCAGGCCTGTTGACCAGCACACCGCCGGCCAGGTGCGGGAGACGCCGGACGAGTTCCGCACGGATCGCCTCGTCGGATCGGTCAGCGAGGTAGTCCCATCCCGTGCCGCAGGCGATCCCTTCCGATTCCAGCAGGTCACGGATGCGGATGACCTCCTGATGGGGTGGCAGGAGGGCCTCCCGATCGGCGTCCCAGACTAGCAGGGCGGGTTCGTCGGCGGCGTTCTCGACCCGCAGCTCGGAGCGCTGAGCGTCGGTGTCCGCCTGGGAATATGCGAGCTGGTCGAGCAGAGTGTCGGCGTCATAATCCAACAGGACGTCGGCGGTATCCAGCAGCTCCACCAGGCGGGGCTCCCGAGCAAGGGCAGCGGCGGCGTCTTCTGCCCGTTGGAGGTCGGCCTGCGCGCTGGTGTAGTGGCTCTCGGCGGTGATCCGGGCCTCGCGTGCCTGTGCCAGCGCCGCCTGGGCCTGGTCCGCCTCAGCTTGTCGTGCCTCCAGGAGCAGTTCCGTCTCGACGACCGCTGCCGTGTCAGCCCTGACGTTGTTGGCGAGTGCCGCTGCGTCCTCGGTGAGGGTGGCCGGTGAGGTGATCAGGCTGGCCCGGACCGCCTCCGCGATCTCAGCGTCCACTGCGGCAATGCTCTCGTCCAGCCGCGCCGCCAGGGCATCTGCATCGGCGGTCTCTCGGACTGCTGCCTGCCACGAGCCGTCGGTTGCCGCGGCCGTGTCTCGTACCCCATCGAGCTCGCTCTTCTCCCGCGCGGCCTCTGTGTCGGCGTGATCCGCGGTGACCTGAAGGGCGCGAGCTAGGTCGCGGGAGCGCGCGTCGCGGGCGGACAATGCCACGCGGGCAGCGTCCTGCCGTTGCCCCACTACCTCCCGCAGCGTAGCGGCCAGCCCGGTGGCCTTCTGCAGATCTAGGAGTGCTGGTGTCGCCGCCCAGCTACGGACGACGTGCTCGGCGTCGCCTCTAGCCTCGGCTGCGGCCTGCTCGGCAGTCCGTGCCGCATCACGCCGGAGTCGCGCGGTGTGATGCTCCAGCGCGGCGTGGACGTCGGCGGCACGGCGGCGAGCGCTTTCAGCCTCCGCCACCGCCGCGGCCACGTCTGCGATGTGCTGCTCCCGATGCTCGAGCAACCCGTTCTCCTGATCGACCCGGGCGATCAGTCGCATGACCAACCCGTCGAGGCCGGACGCTGCTCTGGTGGCTTCCTCGTCGGCCTGCTCGGCGATCACGCGGTGGTGGTCGAGAGGCTCCAGCTGGGCGATGGTGTCCGCAACGAACGTGCGCTCCAACTCCAGGTCGGCGCGGGTGGCCAGCTTGCTCGCATGGCCGGCGATCGAGTCGGCGAGATCCGACAGCTCACCGGGTGGAAGCACGGACTTGAGTAGGAAGTCGACAAAGGCGTCGTCGGTAGTGAACGTGAAGGCGTCAGCCGCCTCGCCCTCTCCGGCGTTCATAGCGCGCTGGTATCGGAACAACTCCGAGTCCAGTCCGAGTTTGACGAGCCAGGCCGACCACTTCCCGTGTTTGTCGGCCCACTCAAGCTCGATGGCCGGATCGTCGTCGGCGAGGTCGTCGAGTCGGGATCGGAACTCGGTGGCGACGAGATTGTGGCCACCGTCGGCGAACGGGAGCGTCGCGATGTTCACCACGTCATTGGGGCGCAGGCTGTACCACAGGTCGACGAGGTTCTCCGCGCCGGACTGAGGGCTGCGGCCACGCCAGTCGGACACCTTGCCGGTGAGCAGCAGGCGGCCGGTCCGGGTGTGCATCCATTCCAGTACGACATGGGCGACGTCATGCCGACCCACGAAGTTCTCCAGCACCTTCGTATTGGAGGTACCGACCACGTGACGTCGCCCGGGCAGCATGACCGAGAAGATCAACTTAATCAGCACCGACTTCCCGCCGCCGTTTTCCAGGAAGAGAATCGAGGCCGGCGACGGTCGCCGAAGCTCCGGAAGACCAAACGGCAACTGCTGATCCGGTACGAGGCTGCCCGCACCCGACAGGTCGATGGTGACGTCCTCGTAGCGTGCGCCGGGAGGTCCAACGGAGTACAGCCGTACCTTGGAGAGTTCGTACATCGCTTCCTCGGTTCAGATCTGGGGGCCGGTGGCGATGTCCAGGCCACTGCCGGTCGGCGGAGGCACCACACCCAACTCCAGCAACTCGCGGAACGCGGCCTGCGAGGCGAGCAGGCGAACGTGGATCTGGTAACGGCTGGTGGTACGGAAGACTTCGTCGTCCTCCTCGCCCACTGCTTGCAGGAGCCCGCGATCGGCGAGCCACCGTAGCGCCCGGCTGACCATGCCGCGGGTGCTGTCGCTGTTGCGCCGGCTGTCCTTCGTGGCCGCGACTTCCGGGCGCCGCTGGTAGGCACGCCATGCACGCTCCAACTCCGGTTCCTCGGCCGAAGGGTCGGCGTTCAGAGAGTCCCGGTGAGCCCGTTCGTCCAGAAGCCGACATGTCTCCCGGACCACGAGGTCCACCGACTCGACCGAGACCCGGCCGACGTATTGATCGTTCGCTAGGTCGTCGGGCCGAGGAAAGCTCAGGGCCGCGACGGCGAGATGCGCGATGCCATGAAGCACCTTCTCGGTATCGCGTCTCTCCCGGAGCTTGGCCTGACGCGCGTAGTCGTCCATCTTGATCTCGAACGCGGAGCCGGACTGTGCCGCCAGCACGATGCCGCTGCGCCGGGTGACATCAAGCACGGCCAGCCCCAAACCCTCCGCGATCGCGTCCACGGATGCCGCGAACACCTCGTCCTGCTGGTAGCGCAGCACAAGGTCGCGGTAGACGACGTCACGGTCAGGCACCTGCCTGCCACGTAGTCCCATACCGACCAACCGGGCCGCCTGCTCGGCATCACTTACATCGGGCCGGTTCACGCGGACTCCTTCAAAGACGCTCCGGGCTCGTCGGCAGCGGCGGTCAGCACCTCGGCGGTGGTCAGAAGCAGATCGTCACCGGACACGCCGGCAACCTCCGGATCTATCGGCCGGCCGACCGGGACGGCGAGCAGCACCCGGTGCTGCTCGCGAGACGCTGCCGCGCCGATTCCCGGGCTGCAGGCGTGTGCGGCGCGTAGCGCGACCAGCACCGGTAGGTCGTCGTCGAAGTCCGCGGCTTCCCTCAGCAGCGAGCCGAGATCGCGGACCTCTTTGCCGAGGTCGAGCAGGGCGGCTGCTCTGCGCCGGTGCTCGTCGGTGAACCTGCGGTCATCAGGTATCGAGTCCACCTCGGGGACGACCACCGGACCAGCCGTCGGGTCACGGTCCGCCGTCGGACGCAGCAGCATCGACACCAGCGCCGGCAGAGCCGCGACGTCTGGCCGGTGCACGCCCGAGGCGAACCGAAAGAACGTCTCTAAGGGACCTACCGCCTCTGATACGGCCATCTCGAGTAGTGGCTTGAGTAGTTGCCCGTGCAGGTCGAGTGCCGCTCGTTGCGGCGGGCCGGAGAACTGCTGACGGTCCTGCTCCGCACGGAACACGCCACGCGCGGACTGAAGACGGCTCTGGAGCTGGGTGTGCCGTCTGATGCAGTCCGTGACGATATCG
Organism: Actinoplanes regularis; assembly: GCF_900188005.1. Classification (GTDB taxonomy): domain Bacteria; phylum Actinomycetota; class Actinomycetes; order Mycobacteriales; family Micromonosporaceae; genus Actinoplanes; species Actinoplanes regularis. The sequence goes on from NZ_FZNR01000028.1 coordinate 9,884, forward strand.
ACGAGCTCCGCCGCCCGGCGTTTGTGACCGGGATCGTCCGACCCGTCACGCGCCTCGGTGATGTTGCGCAGGATCGCGTGCTCGACTTTGAACCGCCCCTCGATGTGAGCGAGTGCGCGGTCGAGCATCTCTGGCAGGTCGTGCTCCCAATCCACCACCCGCATGTTGCGGCGGGTGGCGTCGAGCTTCTGGCGGAGCATCTCGCCGTACTGCACCGTACGGTAACGGGCCTGCTCCGCGGCGATCCTGGCGTCCTCCAGCTGACCTCGGTTGATCAGGTTGTCGAGTTTCACTTCGGCCGCCACCTGCGCGGACTCGACATCAGTGTCGAGCGCGCCGACGAGCACGTTGATTGCCTCATCGGTCGCGCGCAGGTAGATCTCGCCTCGGGTGCCGGGCACCTCGCGGATCAGCTTGAAGTCGAAGGTGTGACGCTGGTAAGCGCCGTCGGCGTCGATCTCCCCGTAGACGTGCCGGAACACCCGATCGACCGTGCCGGCGTAGATCAGCTTCTCGAGGACCCAGCGAGCCACGCGCCGGTGCTCGCTGGACGCCCGGTCCGGGGCCTGTGAAGCCACGAACGGGGTGACGCGGTCCTCGACGACCTCATGGACCACTCCGGTGTCGAAGTCCATCGCGATGGTGACCTGGTCGATGATGTGCATCGCGATCTCGGCCATCTGATAGACCGAGGCGTCGAGACGCTCAAGTTTGGCCTTGTGGTGGTCCAACTCGTGGAGGGGGAGAGTGCACGCGAGGGCTTTGAGCCGGCGGGTCAGCCCGAGGTCCGCACTGGCGGTCGGACCGATGCCCCGCCCGGGAGCCGCCCGCTGCTCCGTCTCGAGTGCGACCGGGGCTGTTGCCAGGGCAGCAGGTGTGTGGTCCGGGAGTGACGATGCGCCCGCCCGCTCGGGGAACGGAATGCTCAGCGCCGTCCGGCATCGGGCCACCAGGTCAGCGGCCTCACAGAACCCCTCCGCCTCGGCACGCAGGCACCAGTCCAGGGCCTCGGCATACCGTCCGGTACGGACGAGCAGCCCGGCTAGCAACAGCAGCGAGTCGCCGACCCCCTCCCGAGCGGCAACCCTGAACTGTCGCAGCGCCTCGTTGATTCGTCCGTCGCGTTCGGCCTTGCGCCCACTCTCCAACGCCTGTTCCGCTTGGTCGAACAGGTCGATCTCGACGCGTGGCGGACGATGGGGGTGCCGGGTCTCCACCAGTCTCATCCAGCGCCGAACGCTGAGCTCGTCGTCGATCATCGTGAGTCGTCTTTCCGCAGAACCCCGAGCCGCGCACGGGCTCGGGCGAGGTTGGTGCGGACGGTGGACACCTTCATGTTCAATGTCGCCGCGATCGCCGCGTCTTCCATGTCCGACTTCCAAGACAGCACCATGATTCGTCGCTGCAGGGGCGGAAGCCGCGAGATGGCCTCCTCGAAGTCGAGGGTCGCCGCTACCTGGTCGGAAGGGTCCGGAACGGCCTTTCGTCCACTGTCCAGCGGCACCGTGGGAAGTCGCTGGTCGGCTCGGCGCATCCGATGCAGATTGTTCTCGGTCACCCGAAAGACCCAACTCACCGGATCCTCCATGACCGAGACCCGCGGCCAGACCGTGTATGCCTTGACCAGTGCCTCCTGGACCGCATCCTCGCCCTGCTGGGGAACGTCAGCGATCCAGCGACCGTACTCGAAGATCCGGTTGCCGTTCCTGCGGACGAAGTCCTCGTAGCAGAGTCGCGGCGCGAGCCTGTCCGGGACCGGATCATCCGCCGGGTCCTCGATCGTTGTCGGCACCATCGTCCCCTTCCGCGAACCGCTGTCAGAGGAAGAAGTGCTGTGGCGACCCGATCCGCTACACGGGATGACGTCTTCCGCCCCTGATTCACCCGATCGGACTCGGGTGTCCGTCGCGGTGATCACCTTCCCTGGTGATCGAACGGGCAAGACGCACACCATGTCCGGCTCGAAGGTCCGGATATCCATCACCTCGCTGTGTTGCAGGGGCGAGGGGTGCGGTCACCGCGGATCGCGGCATGGAGAGCGCGAGTCGCTAAGGAGTGTTAAGAACGCCCGGACCAGATTCAGGTGCCGTCGACGCTCACAGACGGGCAGCATGAACGCCGTGGTGCGGCCCAGCGGGATAGGGGCGGATCGCTGTTCTCTGCCGAGCCCACCCGGATTGCCTAGGACGGTGGGGAATTGGTTCAGCGAGGAACGCTGAACAGCGTCGGCTGCGCGTTCAGGTGCAGGGGCGTCTCATCCGACGGGCACACGGCCACGTTCGGTAGAGCATCGTTGATGCCCCACTTTGGTGGAAAGAAGAGCGCGATGGGAGTGGGGTTGCGGATGAAGCGAGCTTTGATGCGACTTCGGGCGCTGGCGAGCTCAGGTACCGCTTCGCGGCAGTACTTGTCGGTCTCGCAGAACAGGCCCTGGCAGTCGATGGCGTGCAGTGGCCGCCGGTACAGGCCGTTGAAAGGTAGGCCGAGGCGGTCCATTTCGTCGGCCTGGCGGTCGAGCATCCACATGATCACGTCGGTCGGTTTGTAATCGCCGAGGTCTTCGAAGCATTTGCGGATGCCGCGCAGGGCGCCGGGGCCAGCCTGGGTGAAGTCGTTCTCGCTGAAGTTGACCAGCGGCGAGTAGTTGAGGTCGATCGCTGTCTGGTAAGACATGAAGTCGCCCATGAGCGGGTAGCCATGCAGCAGGTCGTAGACGTGGCGCAGGCTGGCCGCGTCGAGGATCCGGTCGGCCAGGTCGTCGGCGAGGAACATGTGCCGCCACAGCTCGACGTGGTTGAGGTGCTTGCGGCCTTGGCCGTACGCGTCGGTCGCGCAGAGGATGAACGCTCCGGTGTACAGCCCGCGGTTGACCGTCGCGGCGTGACCGAGCGCCGCGGTGAATCTGCCGTCGGCGAGGTCATCGAGGGTCGGGTAACGGCCGAGGTGTCGCCTGACGGTCCGCCAGGTCTCGATCTTGCTGAAGGTTCGGAACGCGACGATCTGGAAGATTCGGTCTTGCGGTGTGCAGTCCTCGTCGTGGTAGCAGACATCGCGGATCATGTATTGGCTGACCCGATCCGCGGCGCGATACACGTTGCAGAACTTATAGGCACTCAGGATCGGGTCGCTGGTCCAAGGGGCAGGTTTGCCGGCGACGCGCTGTTCGAACATTGCCTGGCGCTGGCTGGCGTAGTACCAGTACAGCTCGTAGACGCCCGCTCGGGGCGTGGGCGCTCGCCGGGTCATCACGCCAACCTAACGGTCTTGGCAAGCCCCCCAGTTACCGTTGTCGGTAGAAAACGCCTGTTCCGTGCAGGTGGAAGTAGCGCGGGTCCTCCAGAAGGGGTATGCCTGCCATCCGCTCGCCGAGCGTGTAGCGGAATCGATCAACGCCGGTGAAGTGATCGAACACGATCGCGCCGCCGACGATGGTGCGTTCCTGAACCACCTCGATCGCGGCCCGCGCCGGCGTGTAATTGTCGGTGTCGACGAACGCGCAGACGACATCTTCGTTGTCGAGGCGATGCGCGGTAGCGGCGATATCGCCGGCGACGATCTCGACGTCGCGACCGGTGAGATAGCGGCGTACTGCATCGAGGTCGGTAAACACGCAGTCCGGATGGTCGTACATGTCGAGTGGGCTGCGTCGGGGCGGGAAACCATTGAAGGTGTCGAAGCCGATGACCGGCCAGTCAGTGCCGAGCTGTTCGATGGTGCGCGACAGGAACATGGTGGTGCCGCCCTTGAACATGCCGAACTCGGCGACGACGCCGTGCAAGCCGAGTCGGGCGGCGTTGGTGAGGCATTGATGCAGGTGCGGCAGGGTGTTCGGATAGCCGTTGGCAAGTGACGGCACCAGCAGCTCGGCGAGTTGCTGGTGATAGTCCGGGTTCCGGTAGGCGAGGTGGCCGTAGCCGGCGACGATGATTTTGGGTGTGCCGTTGATGTACGGCAGTGCGGCGCGCAGCAAGCTTTCTTTGTCCTGGTCGTCGGCGACAACCACTACATCAAGCTGGTCGCGAGACAGCTGCTGTAGCGGCCGCACCGGGATGCGTAGCACCGGAGTCCGCGGCTCGTCGGTATAGATCCCGTGAAGGCAGCCATCGAATCCGATGGTGGTGAGCCGGGCGAGAAGCCTGAGGGTGGTTGGGGTGGCGCCGAGAATCGCTACGGAGGTGGCACCCTCGAGCAGTGCGGCTTCGAGGTCCTCGGCGAGTTTGACGAAGTCGTTGTCGTGCATGGCTCTCCAGGGGGCCGTGTGTTGATGTCGCAGGCAGGGGCGGTTTGATCGAGGGAGTTCTTCTGTGTCTCCGGACAGGTCGGACACGGGTTCACCGGACCGGTGGTACTGCCGGCTTCTGGTAGGTGAGAGTGCGAGCGTCGAGATCGGCGACGAGGGTGCCGCCGCTGTGCCTGGTCAGCTGGCGCATCGCGGCAAAGCCCTGCCAGATGGCTCGCCGCCACAGCCATCCAGGCACGATGTGGACCTCAAGACCGACCGTTGCCGCTCGGGCTATGGCGACCGCGTCGCGGGGAACCGCCTCGTACGTACCAAACTCGTTGTGGTCGGTGGCGAGCCGGGCGAGGACCGCAGCCAGGCCTTCCTCGGCGAAGACGGCGCGGGCGCCGTCTTCGCATTCGTCGACAGCCGGGTCGGACTTGCGTTTGCGTCGCAGCAGGGCGCGTAGGTTCGGTGACCAGTTCAGGACGGCCAGGAAGCCGAGATGGATCGCGTCGTGGAACCGGTACCCGTCCGGCTGGTGGGCGTTGTCGGTCAGTGGATCGCCAAGCGGTTGCTCCGATTGGTCTCCGGCGGGTTCCAGGAGAGCGTTCGGGCGCAAAGTTGTGGTTACGACGTGCTGGCCGCGGTCGTTCTCGTGCTGGCGCAGGGCCACGGTCAGCTGTCTCGGGAACCGTTCTGGTTCGGGATATCCGGCGTCGAACGCCGCGAGCGCCGACCAGCGGACGTCATCTGTGTCGGGACCGTGGAAGTCATCGAGGGCTGCCAGGCCTGCGGCGGCGACGTCGCTGAGGTTCAATCCCACCGAGGCCGCCAGCGCGGCAGTCGCACCCAAGAGATGCCCAAGCCGATCCTGCAGCAACAGACGCAGGGGCCGGCCAGCGAGCGTCCCGTCGTGCCCACGGCTGACAGCTGCTGCGACGTCACCGGCCGCCGCAGTCAGCCGGCAAGCCGTCAGCGGACCTGTTGTAGCAGCGCACGCCTGCGCGTGAGCGTGAATCACATGGTTCTGAAACTGGAGGAGATCCACCGCGTCTTCCCTCTTCTGGGCGTACCGCCGCTGATCACTTTCAGCGACGGATCGGGTTGATGTCTCCATCAACGCCCAGCCCGATAAGGACGGGAAGAGCTTTGTCTATCAGAGAGAACCGATTCTCAGGCATCGACAACACCTGCTCGACCACCACACACTGTCGGTAACCGCGGCTGCCGAAATGTGGAGGCCCGCATGGACGTCAACAGCTCGCTCTGGACATCAGCACCGATCCGCGCCGCAATGTCTGTCGATGACGTCGGCACGGTTATCCGCTGCGCTCGCCGCGCCGCCGACTTGAGCCAGACCCAACTCGGCGACCTCTGCGGGTATTCGGTGTCGACCATCTCCCGCATCGAGCGCGGGCAGCCACCCAGTCACGACATTCACGTACGTCGCCGAATCGCTCAAGCGCTCGACATCCCGGCGCAGTGCCTCGGCCTGGCCCCCGAAGCAGGTCACCCGTCTACACCACCCACCCGCGTGGATAGCTCCCAAACAGGGCACTGTGGCGTTAGGGTCGTTGCGACCGCAGATGGGAGGAGTGATCCGGTGCGACGACGCGATGTCCTGTCCGGCCTGACCGCGACCGCAGCAGCCACCGTGTGGCCGTGGCCCGTCCAGCGCGACGCCGCCAAGGTCAGCCTGACGGACCTCCTCAACGCCGAATCGGTAGCGGCGCCCGCACTCGCACCCCAGTCCCTCACTGACATGCTCGCCGCCGCCCGGCGTGCCTTCAACACGAGCCACTACGACGACCTCACCAGCCAGCTGGCAGTCTTGATCGCCGGCGCCGCGTCGACTCGGCAAGACGGCCGGGACCAAGACCGTGACGCTGCCGCCGTGGTCCTCGCCGCCGGCTACCGGCTGGCATCGGAGTTGTGCGTCAAGCGCAACGACGACGCACTGGCGTGGGTACTCGCCGACCGGGCACTGAACGCGGCGCGCGCTACTGGCAGCCCCGGACCTGTGGCTCACGCGAGCCGGTCAGTCGCGATCGCGATGCGCCGCGCCGGGCACCACGGCGACGCCATCTCGCTTCTGTCAGCCAGCGCAGCGCAGATCCAGCCCGGCTCACACCCGAGCGACGCCGGCCTGGCCACCTACGGTTCCATGCTGTGCACCGCCGCGTACGCCGGTGCCCAAGCGGGACGGCGGGCCGAGGCCGAAACGCTCCTCGGTGAGGCAGCCGAGGCTGCCGGGCGGATCAGCGCCCCGGTCATCGCCGGCGAAATCGCCTTCAGCCCCACGCATGTCGTCGTGTACCGGATCGGCGTTTTCACAGCGCTGGGTGACAGTGCCACTGCTCTCGATCATGCCAGCACCGTGGACGTGCAGCTTTTGGAGACTCCCGAGCGGTACGCGCGGTACTGCATCGACACGGCCAGGGCGTGGGAGCAACACGGCCGCCACGACCGTGCCACGCAGGCTCTGCACGCTGCCGAGAGCCAGGCGCCGGAGGAACTGCGGCGTCCGTCGTCCCACGAGATCATCACCCGCATGTTGTATGCGCCAACGGTCACGCCGAGCGGCTTACGTAGCCTGGCGGTTCGGGTCGGTGCCGTGCGGTAAGCGTCTTGGCCCGCACGTGCCGTCGCGCGGTCGATCTCAGGCTCTCGGAGTCCGCTGCCTTCCGCGATGCCGGACCGCCGGAAGCACGTCGTCCGGTGGTGCGGCACGCACCAAGTCTCCCGCCTTGAGCTGGCTCAAGTAGCGGCGGGCGATCTTCGCCACGACTGTCCTGTTGAGGTTCGCGTCCGCGACGAGAGCAGACAGCATCTGCGCCCTGCTGATCAGGATTCCCTCGTTCGCAGCGAGACGCACAAGCAGGTCGAGGTGGGCATCGACCTCATCGGGCCACTGCACCGACGTGGTACGGCGGTCCGAGTCTTTCAGAAGGTCCACGCTCGGCCTCTCTATCTCCCAATGACTATCTAATATATATTAGATACATGACGGCGGTAGCAATTAACCAGGTCGAACGCGGTTCTGAATCTGGCGCCACCTTGATCGGCGGGCGCCGGTTGACGCCGACCCCGGTGTTCGACACTTACTGGCGGTTCGCTGTGGCTCGTCAACAGGTCTACTTCGCCCGCCTGCACGACGAGCCTCGCCCATGGACGCGCGACCCGATCCTTGAGCAGTACCGGTTCACCAACTGCTACCGGGCGGCCGACCGGGTAAGTCAGCACCTGATCCGAGACGTCATCTATCAGGGCGATCAGGATTGGGACGAAGTCTTCTTCCGTGCGGTGCTATTCAAGCTCTTCAACCGGTCCTCAACCTGGCATCTGCTGTGCTCGACCATCGGCACCCCAACGTGGGATGGGTACCGGTTCAACGACTTGGACACGGTCTTGAGCAACACCATGGCAGCCGGCGACCGGCTGTATTCAGCCGCGTACGTGATTCCGCCGCCGCAGCTGGGTGAAGGCCGCAAGCACCGCAACCATCTGCGTCTGCTCGAGACGATGATGGCAGCGTCGGCACCGGCCCGGATCGCCGACGCAGGCAGCCTCCGCGAGGTCTTCGCCATCCTGAAGGCGTTTCCGACTTTTGGAAACTTCTTGGCGTATCAGTTCGCGATCGACCTGAACTACGCGAGCGCGCTCAGCTTCGACGAGATGGAGTTCGTCGTGCCCGGTCCCGGCGCCCGTGACGGCATCCGCAAATGCTTCGGCGCCGCTGCGGACGGGATCGAGGCCGACGTCATCCGTTACGTCACCGATACGCAGGAGGAGCATTTCGCGAGGCTCGACCTGTCGTTTCCCACGTTGGGGGGCCGTCGCCTGCAGTTGATCGACTGCCAGAACTTGTTCTGCGAAGTCGACAAGTATGCGCGGCTCGCTCACCCGGACGTGGCCGGAATCAGCGGGCGCACCCAGATCAAGCAACACTTCCGCCGCGACTTCGCGCCGCTGACCGCGTGGTTTCCGCCCAAGTGGGGGATCAACAACCGGTTCACGGGCGGGCCGCCAAGTGCGGCATGATCACACCTTCATCCGACCATCCGCAGGAGAGCCCGATGTCTTCAAGCCCGCAGGCCAGTACCAACACCGCGCACGTCGATGCGGTGACCGTTCTGGCCACCGCGCTGGACCGCCTCGGCGCCCGGATCCATCGTGACCTTCACGTCGACAGCAGCCACATCGACTTGAGCGACCCGCGGTTGGCTGCCACCCTGACCGGATTCTCCGCCTACGCCGACGAATGTCTTGCGGCGCTGGACAACCCGGCCGTCACGAGTGCTCTGGCCGCCCGGACCTCCGGGCACTCATAGCCCGGCCGCGCATCACTGCCAAGCTGCGCCGTCGGGGAACCGGGCCAACATGGTCCGCACCGGGATGATCGGGGATTCCAAGTGGGCCAGACCGGCCACGACGGTCAAGTGCCCTACTTGCAGATCTGTCTGCCGGGCAACGTGGGCGAGCAACCTGCCCAGTCCCAGGTAGTTACCGTAGCCACGCTGGACGAGATACTGGCTACGGTAGGTAGCCAGTAGGTGTACCTGCCCGTCGGGGTCGGTCTGGAATGAGCAATGGCTCAGGCACGGGAATGCCATCGGACTGTTGTCGCGACCTGGCACATAGATGGGCACGCTGGTCGCGTCGTCGGGGACGGACACAGTAGCCTCGTATCGAGCCCGCTTAGGGACACCTCCCTTGCGTTCGATGAGGATCCGGTCGATCACCGCGCCGATCTGGTCGAACGGCTCCTTCCGAGTCGGGTACTGGATCAACCTACCGAAGTAGGTTCCTCGATCGTTCTTCGAGAAGCGTTTCCGTAGTAGCGGATACATCCGCACGTACCGCTCTACCAACTGCGCGTGGTCTCGGCTGGTGCGGGCAATGGCCTCGGGGAAGATCGTGTTGGCGACCGTGTCCACACACTGCAGGTCCTGGTCAGCCAGCAATTTGTCCATGGAGTCTCGGACCGCGGCTGTCTCTGCCACCGGGTGGTTGATCCGGACGACGGTGTGGATGGCCTTCCGCTTGGGCTCTTCGTGCAGCCGCCGCGCCGCAGCCAGCCAAGCCGCTGAGACGTCAGCTGCTTCTACACTGATCAAGCTCATCGTCGGACTCCGCTCGCCGGGCCAACCAGCACCTGCATACTCGGCGCGGCGATAAGGCCACGATGATCGTCGGGCGTAGGCATCAGCGTCACCGACCATGCCTGCCGACGATCAAAAGAAGTCACCGTCAGTTGCGACTCAGTGTCGATGACGCCGGTGACGTCGAACTCAGCGCCCTCTCCCGGCGCAACAGCATAGGGAGCGGCCAGCATGTGCACGGCGTCGGGACCGATGAACTCCGGGTCGGAACCCAGCCACGGCGCCCGGACGATGAGCCGGTCACCCTGTTCGACCGGGAGGCGGCTGCCCTCCGTCAGAGCAGTCAGGTCCCAGACCCGCGGCGGGGTCTGAACCCGCTGACCGCTCAGACGCGTCCGTAGCCGGCCCGGCTGCACTTTCGCCCAGCCGTCGGCGACCTGTGGCTGCACCATCCGCAGGTGCTTTAGATGGCGCAGCGCCCCCAGGTACGAGGCTCCCAGATGCAGCGACAACTGATAGACGTCGGCCGCCTCGCGGGGAATGTCCAGACCCAGCCGAGTCAGCGTTGCCTTCACCAGGCGGATCGGCATCAGGAACCAGGCGGCGAACGCCTCCGCTTGCTTCTCCTGTTCTGGCCATTTGTCCCTGGGCATCCCGAGGAACGAGTCCGGCTCGTCGGCGAGGCATCGCTCATGTCCGAACTCGGCGTGACCGATCTCATGCGCGGCGGTGTGCCGGAGGGTCGCCTCCCCCATGGCCGCGTTGAGGAAGATTCCCCCGTGGCGGCCAGAACCGGCAGGGAGGTAAACGCCGAACAGGTTCGGCATGTTTTGTCCCATGACCGCCAGTCCGCAACGGCGCAGGGCAGCAAATACGTCGATGTAGCTGTCCTCGGAGACGCCGAGGCGACGCCGCAGGTTGGCGGCGGCGATGCTGGCCGTCCGGTGGGCCATCAGCCAATTCACGAAGCGGCTCCCCGGCGCTCGGGAACGGGAAGATCATCGTCACCAGCCTCGGTGCTGGCCTGGTAGGACATCTCGAGGAACTGGGCGAACTTCATCACCTGGTTCAGGTCCTCCATCTTGAGGTTGTTCAGCCGCCGCGGGAGCCCGGCGAGGGCATGCTCGGCGGGGATCGCATCCACGTCCTCGTCCAGGAAGTAGCCGACCGGGTAGCGGTAGAGCCGGGCCAGCTTCTTCAGCTCCAGGCTGTCAACCCGTCGGGCGCCACGTTCGATCTCGCTGATCGCGGATCGCGGAATGCCCGTGCGCTCGGAAACCCACAGCTGGGAGTAGTTGAGATATTCGCGAGTGGTCTTCAGCCGCTCGCTGAGAAGGGTCGCGTCACTGAGACGGCCAGCCTCAGATCCGGAGGTCGTCATAATCATTAGCTCCTGTCGCCAATAGTGCACGCGGTCCTCACGACCTGCGCAAAGTCACGCACCGAGCGCATCGACCGGGCGGAGTCCACGTCGGGGGCAACCTCGACGCCGAACTCCTGCTCGACCCGGGTAAGAATCTCAACGATTCGCAGGGAGTCGATCGGCAGTTCCCAGCCGCCCTCCTCCAACGCGTCGCGCACATCAGCTTCGGGCTCACCCTGTTCGTCCGCGAGCAGCCGCACGATCACGTCGACGATCTCCTCCACCGTCGGGCCGGTGATGCTCTGCATGTACCCACCTCGCTGCTGTCGGGAATTCCGTCATCCTGCTGGACTGTACAGGTTCCTGTGTGGGATGTTCAAACAGGAACGTCGAACCTGTCGGATGATCCAGCAGCTTCCTGGGGGACCCACCGTGGAGATGACCGCCTACCAACGCTCCGCCGCCAAGACCATCCAGCCCCTGCCCAACGGCGGCGACCCCGTCGTGGTCGCCCTACTCGGCCTGGCCGGCGAATCCGGAGCCGCACTAACCGCCTACAAGAAGCACCTGCGCGACGGCCCCGCACACCCGGAATTCCGCGCACGCATGCGCGAGGAATTAGGCGACGTCCTCTGGTACCTATCCACGGTGGCGCATCAGCTCAACCTTGACCTTGCTGAGCTCGCTACGGCCAACCTCAGCAAGATCGCTGACCGCTGGCGCCCCACCCCAGCCCCCGCGATCCCGTTCGACGCCGACCTGGATCCCCCCGAACAACTCCCCCGGCACGCCGACTTCACCTTCACCGTGACCCGCAACGCTGACGGACGCGAAGTGTCTGTACTGACCTGTGATGGCCAGCAGGTCGGCGACCCGATCACCGACGCCTCCCACGTCGCCGACGGGTACAACTTCCATGACCTCTTCCATCTGTCGTACGCCGCGGTCCTCGGCTGGTCGCCGGTCATGCGCGCCCTACTCAAACGCAAACGCCGCAGCAACCCGCAGACCGACCTAGCTGAAGACGGGGGCCGCGCGATCGCCATCGAGGAGGGCATCTCCGCCTTGGTATTCGCCTACGCCAGTCGGCACGAATATCTCGACGGCAAGAACCACGTCGACAACGACGTCCTGGACACCATTCAGGGCATGGTTGCGCACCTGGAGGTCTCCGCCCATCGAACCGCCGACTGGGAGCAGGCAATCCTCACCGGCTTCACCGCGTGGAGGACCCTGCGACGCCTCGGCGGCGGCACTGTCCGCCTGGACCTCGATGCCCAAACCTTGACCGTGCTGGACCCGGGCTCATCGCCTCGCAAGGAGTCTTCGGCGGTCACCACCTTTCGTGCTGCGGTATCCGATCTTCACCGCGCTAAGGACGCTTCCTACGGCAACTCATGGAAGCGTCGCGGCGAGCAGATCTCCATCATGGCCAACATCGCCCGCAAGGTCGACCGCCTCAACATCGTCGCTACCAAGCTCGAAATCGCCGTGGACGAGAACACGATCGACACGGCCGTCGACCTGTACGTCTACACCCTGAAGTACCTCAGCTACCTTGCCGACATCGACCGCGCAGCAATTCCCGACCTCCCGGCCCAACGACCCGGCGATACTTGGAGCGACGGGCCTAAAGGATTCGAAAATCTACTGACCGCCGCCGATCTTTCACCCCTCGAAGCGATCGACCACGAACCCATCTCGACCCTCGTGACCGCGATCGATCGCACCTTTGCTGACCTCGAAAGGTGCTTCTCCAGCACCGGGGCATCCGCCCCGACCGAACGACGGGCTCGCCTCGCTGGAGCCCTCGCCAGCGACGCCCTGCGTCTGATCGCTGCCCTCCAAGCCACCCAGGCGGACCTCTACAAACAATTCCTTACGACATGGCACCATGTGAACTCGCAACAAACCGTCCAGCCCGCAAATAGACGCCTCGAGCTCCTTCCGCCGCGCTGGCCAAACCTCCCGGACGTCGGTAGCCAGTCCGGGACATTGCGCGAAACCAGCAGGCAGACGTAACGCACTGCCCGGCAGCCTGCACGGCGATGGCCGCCTGCAGCAGCGGACCTGTCAAGAACGAGATGTCCCTGACAGCCGAACGACATACGGATTCGGCGTTCTTGGAGCAAGACGAGGAACAATCATGACCACCGGCAGGGCGGACCGCTCGTGAGGACCACATCGGTCAGGTGGCATGCACCTGTGGTTTCGTGGCTGCTTCTGCGATGGCCTGGCGGGCCAGGAAGAGAATCGTGGCAGGGTCGATGGCCGCGATCGCGGGAAGGAACATCGTCAGGTCAGCACTGGGAAGGGCCCGGAGGAGATAGCGCCGGGCCCTGGCTGAGTCGCCCGCCTTCGCCGCCGTCAGGGCCAGTCTGGCCAGGAACCGGTTGAGGTACTGCTCGTCGATCTGATCGAGATGCTGCTCGGCGGTTGCCCAGTCGCCCTGCTTTCCGGCGCTGGCCGCGATCGCTGTGGCGACGCGGGCCCGGCAGCCACGATCGACGATTTGGTGCAGCAGGCTACTGGCAGATTCCAGGTCGGCGGTGTCCGCCAGGTGTTCCGCGGTCATGGCGATGGCGTCGTCGCGTACGTATTCGTCGGCGATCGTCCGGGTGATGGTTTCCGCAGTGGCGTAGTCACCGATGACCACAGCGGCCTTCGCGATCTCGAACGTCGCCCTGTCGCTGATGATGTCATTGACGATGCGGTTGACAGCGGCTTCTGCATCGCTACGCTCGCCGGCGTGCGCGTAAGCCTCGGCCAGGTCGCCGAAGGCGTAATCTCGTTCCTCTCGTCTGTAGAGCCGATCGATGAGTTCATTTGCTTTCCGAGCCAGGGCCATGGCGCGTTGCCCAGGTTCAGAAGCCACAGCGACGGCACGAAGCGCGTCGATCCGGTATGCCGGCCGGAAGACCGTCATGGCGAGTCGTTCCGCCCCGTCCAGCTGTCCTGCGGCGGCGAGCACTGTCACCAGGCCTACCGTTTGCTCATCGCGAACGTACTGAGCGGAAATGGCCGCTAGGGAAGCCTCCGCCGTCTCGGCCGCCTTCTGCGCGCGGGACCAGCCACCGAGAGTGTTCAGGGCTGCAGCGATTCCGGTCAGCGCAGCTGATTGCTCGTGCTCCGGATCGACGGTGCGGGCAACAGCCTCTGCGAGTTCTTCATCGCCGACGGATGCGGTTGCCGCGGCTAACGCGCCCAGCAGCCGCCAGTGATCGTGGCGGTTCCCCCGTGCGGCCTCCTCTGCTCGCAGCGCCAGGCGCTCGGCCTCGGACGGCACGTCATGCACCAAGAGAGCAGCCATCTTCGCGAGCAAGTCAGCGCGGTGGTGCGGCCGGGTCAATTCCTCCGAAATCTTCTCGGCTTGGTCCAGACGACCGGTTACTGCCCAGGCCCGCGCCACCTGAGCACGCTCGTATTCGTCATCGATGAGGAAATAGGCCCGATCGATGATTGCCTGCGCCTCAGCGACAGCACCCATCTGCCCGGCAAGGCTGGCCAGATCCTCCAGGAGCCAAAGGTACTGCTCCAACTCGTCATCAACGGCGTCCACCGTCTCCAGCGCTGTATGCAGCAATCGGCGAGCGTGCTCCTGGTCTCCGGCAGCGATGCAGGATCTCGCCAGTGCCGCGAGGGCGGTTCCCCGCTCATAGGCATCGGTCAGGGACTGAGCCGCCCTGGTCGCTTCAGCAAAGGCCGCCCGGGACTCGTTCGGCAACCCGCAATCACGTGCTGCGACAGCGAGATCAGCAAGACCAGCGGGTATGTCGGCCGGGCAAAGGAGGCCTCGGACCATCCGCTCGGCGCGGTCAAGGTCGCCGAGCTTCACGAAGGCAACCGCCACATTGGATACTTCTGTGTGCGATATGTCTTCCCAACCAGACACTTCTTCAGTGGCCGTTGCTGCTTCCTCCATCAGGAGCATCGCCGACTCCAGATCGTCGAGGGCGCTGCGGACAACGGCGACGCGGGCGAGAAAACGCGCTCGTGGACTTATGTCCAATTGGCCAACATCGATAAGCGCGGAGTCCAACAGGCGTGCAGCGCGCGCCAGGTCTCCGCGATCGGCCGCAACTTCTGAAAGCCGCAAATGCAGTCTGCTCGTACGCCAGGAAGGGATGTTGATTCTGCGTGCCAGAGCCTCCGCGTCCTCGAGATCGCCTTTCTCGGCAAGTGCGTCGATCATGCATTCGAGCGCTGCTCCTCGCCCGCCGAGGTCTGAAATGCCCCGGACCAGCGCCTCTGCCCGGTCGGGCTGCCCAAGGTTCACCCAGATGGCCGGCAGTTCCGAGGGCAAATCCGCGTTCCGCGAGGCCAAGGCCCGATGCCGGACAGCCAGCCGAGCTGGAAAAACCAGGTCCGTTCCACCCTCGCCAACCGCCATCTCGTACGCCTTGAGCACTTCGTCGTGCGCCACCGCGTCCCCGCCGGTCGCGTGCAGCAGCCGATCATGCCGGCTGGCATCGGTGGCCGCGTCCACGAGGCGTGGAAGATCAGGGATTGCTGCCAGCATGTGGGCGTAACCGTGGAGCAGGTATTGCGGTGTCTCTGCGGGCCAGCCCCGATCCTGGTAGGACCCGGCCCACTGATGGATCCACCCCTGATATGTGGTCAGCGCCCTGCCGAAACGCTCCGCAGCCTCTGCGGCGAGCGTCTCGTGCATGAAGCTCAGCGAACCTGCCACGCCCGTCCGTGCGCCGACTGTCCGGCCAAGCACGCCGTCCAGCAACGCCTCCAGTTCGTAGTGCGGCCGGTTGGTCAGCTCGCCGAGATCCGCGCTGTTCAGGCCGCCCAGCGAGGCGGTGATGAGGCCGAGAACATCCCGTCCCGCACCGTCCACGGCGAGCTGCTCGCGCAACTCCCGCTTGGCCCAGCGGCCCACATCCCGCGCATGGGGCGACGGGATCAGCTGCCTGACCTGGCAGGACCGCAGAGGATGATCCGCCGGCACGGCGTCGGGCAGGGCCGGCGTTGCGCGGCTCGCCGCGATGACCCGCAGCCCGCCGATCGGCGACTTGGGTAATAGCGCCGCCACGCTGAGCATGCCCGACCCAGGCCCGGCGCCACGGTCCTCGTCGAGTCCGTCGATTACCAGCACCAGCCGCCGGCCCTTGGCGTTCGCCTGATCGGCGGCAGCGCGCAGCAGTCTTCGCCAGTGCCCGTCGCGCGCGGAACCGCTCATCGACGCTGGCGGTTCCTCACCGGTGAGCGCCGACAACTGGTCGATGAACGCCGTGGCGCAGGCGCCGGAGTCGGACTGCGTGGCCTGCCAAGCGTTGATAAAGAAGGACACCACATCGCAGTGGGCTGGCGGGTTCAGCACGAACGTCGCGAGCAGCGCCGACTTGCCTGCCCACGGACCGGCTTGCCACCACAGGTATGAGCTCTCGCCGTCGCAGAACCGGGCCAGCTCTTCCAACTCGTCAGCCCGGTCCCGAAGCCCGCCGACAGGTGCGATGTCGCGGATCTGCTCGACATAGGCAGACCTGGCCCACCACTTCACCGAAGCCTCCTGGCCACCGCCGGGACGGTCCTCGCCGAGCAGCCCGAGCCGCTTCACTTCCGCACGAACGTTGTCCGCGGTCAGGACACGACGCCCGTCGCGGACCCAGGCCCCGACAACGCTGACGGCGGTCCGCAGCGCCCGGTCGTCACAGCGCATCCCGTTGGCCCGCATAGCGTGCTTGGCCTGATCCTGGGCTGATCTCACCGTCACGCCAACCGTGAAGATCAGATGGTCGAACAGATCAAGCAGCTCGTCAGGCTCACAGCCCAGGTGCCCGACCAACTCGGCCAATCGCTTGGCTGCCTGCGATCTCGGTGACAGCCCTCGTGCCGACAACAGCCCGGTACGGCTGTCCACCACAGCCAGCAACGGATCTCGCGGATCCAGCACGCGGTTCGTCGCCAGTTCCATGAGCGGCTCGCTGCCGTCGCGGCGGATAAGGCGCCAGCTCGCCAGAAACTTCTCCAGCAAGGATTTGCTTCCCGAGGCGCGCCGACGAGTCAGAAAGGCGAAATCGATCTGGCTTGCCGCGCTTGTCGCCCATTTGAGCTGCGTATAGCAGTCCTGACCGGCCCTGGCTCTGCGGACGACATCGTCGACGTGCGCCGACTCGCGCGCCTCGATCTCGACACGGTCGTAGTCGCCGTTCGGATCCAGCAACTCGACCGCCGCGATCCACGCCGCGAGATCCTGGTACTCGTCGCCCTGCCGCCTCACCCCACTCGCAGAGGGTCGCCCCGCAGCTGGCCGGACACTCACCATGCATCCTCCCGAGCGGCGCGAGCTTGGGCAGAATACCGCTGCGCCTCTGCACATATGCGGCTCAGTCCGCGGCGAAGTCCGCGAGGAGGTCGTTGATGAGGCTGACGGCGGTGCGGACCAGCGCGGGGTTGCGGGCGCGGTAGTACGACGGCGAGATCATCGTCAAAGACAGGGTCCAGCCGCGGGCGCGCGTCCAGGCGTGCTCGTCGACCTTCAACGCCTCGCGGAAGGCACACCGGGAGTCGCCGTCGAACAGGTACCAGGCGGCCAGCAGGTCGGCTGCGGAGATCGGCCGCGCAGGCGGTGCCGAAGTCGATGATCGCGGTTAGTCGACCGTCGGTGACCAGCACATTGCCGGGCATGAGATCGCCATGGATCCACCGGTCTGGCGGCGGGGGTGCTTTCCACCGCCAGACCGGACAGCTGTCAGTCGTACTCACCGACCAGCGCGTCGCTGGCAAAGTTGAGCACCGCAAGTGTGTCGGGCAGTGCCAGCGGGTGTGGCTCGCCGGTCAGCCCGGCCATTGCGGTGGCGACCTCCT
This sequence comes from Actinoplanes regularis, assembly GCF_900188005.1. GTDB lineage: Bacteria > Actinomycetota > Actinomycetes > Mycobacteriales > Micromonosporaceae > Actinoplanes > Actinoplanes regularis. The sequence continues at coordinate 27,387 of NZ_FZNR01000028.1, forward strand.
GCAAGGTCGCCTTGACGTACCGGGCCGTGGTGCCGGCATCGTTCGGCGTTTCAGCATGCCCGGCATACGCGAGTGCGACGGCGTAGCCGTATACGCGTTCGACCCAGGTCAGCGTCGTGTGCCGCAGCCAGTGCGCGGAGATCATCTGCGTTCTGGCCCAGGGAAGGAGTTCACCGACGCGGGTGAACAGGTAGTCGTAGCGGCGCCGGCCGACCGGTTTGCCGTTGCGATACCGCAGCAGCGTCTCGTTCTGCGGGGAGCCGCGTTCCTGGGCGTGCTGTCGTAGGAACGCCATCAGCGTCGGGGAGATCGGCTGCCACCGGAACGTCTCACCTTTCTCTCGCAACAGCACCAGGCACTGCTCGACGTCGAGGTCCATCGGCCGTAGCCCGAGCAGGCCGCCGCGGCGGCAGGCCGTCTCGATATGGAACCGCAGGATGAGTGTGTCGAGCTCCGGGTCGTTGCCCGAGGTGCCGGCCGTCGCGGTCAGTTCGGCGAGTCGGTCGTCAGCCAGCGCCGAACGAGTCGAAGCGTGACGGGCCGGCTTCGAGACCTTGCGGGCCGGGTTGTCGCTCTCGCCGATGTAGCCGTCGGCTACGGCTCGTTTGTAGAAGCAGCGCATGGCGGAGATGAAGTGCTCGGCGGCGCTGCGGCCGCCGCGATTGTTACGCCGTCGCAGGGCGTTCGCTTGGATTTCGCGCATCGCGACTTCGATCTCGGACGGGATCACCTCGTCGATGTGCCGGTCGGCCCAGCGTTCGACGGCCTTGGCCCAGTAGGTGCCGTACATGCGCTGCGAGCCGGGCGCGACCGCCGCGGCCACGATCGGCACATACTCGGCGAACGTCGGCGTCGACCTTCCCGGCACCGCGGTGTTGAGCAGATCGGCGGGCGTGATGCCCATCTGCTGCAACAGCGTCCGCGCCGCCTGCACCACCTCCGGTTTCGCCACGGCGCTCACAACTCACCGCCGAGCGCAGCGGTGTGGACGGCCAAGGTCAGCTGGCCCAGCAGGGCGGGCGGATGCACGATCAGCCGCTGCCTGCCCGGCAGCGCGGCCAGCACCACCCGCGGCGTACCGTCGATCCGGCAGGCCCGGCGCACTCGCATCGGCAGCAGGACGTGACAGCGTTCATCCAGGGCCCGGCTGCCCGTCTCGTCGGCGGCGACCACGATCAGCCCTTCACGGATCGCGAACTTCACTCGCAGACCGGGCTTCCAGCCGAGGCTCTCCATGATGGCCTTGTCGGCGATCCGGCCGGACCGATCAAGCACGGCCATACCGAAGACGACGTCTCGGCGGGGCAGTTGCGGCACCTTCGGCAACGGCAGCGATCGCCGCTGGACCGGACCACGCCCGGCTTCGCGGCGCTGGCCCTCCCGGTCGGAAAGCGACAGTCTGGGCACCAGCGGCGGCAACGGAATCGTTCTCACCACAGGCCATCACCGGCCCATGACCGGCACCGCAGCCGTGCGGTAATTGGGCGCTCATGCGACGCTATGACACAGAAGGAAGTTTTACAGGCTCGGTGCGGCATTTTGGGGGATCATGTCCCCCTCCGGACACAAACCAAATCCCCATGAGAGTCCGCCACAGGCTGTGCCTGTACGCGGACTTTTTGCTGTTCTTGATCATATGTGAGCCGGATCCCGAGTTGCTGATAGACCTCGGCGCGGTCAGTGGGGTCGGCCTCACCCAGAACGGCGACGATGTCACCCAGTTGATCGACGAGGTCGGAAATCTGTTCCGAGCTCATCCGCGGGGCCGGCTGGGGCCGAGGCGTGTTCAGCACCTAGAGCGCCTTCCTGCGCTACAGCCTTGGACTTCACTGATCCAGCCGGTGACGACAACCGGATCCGCACCGGCGTCCAGCGCCGCCCGGTACTTGGTGAGCCTCGCGTCACAATCAGCCAGCCGGGCACGAGCCTGACGTATGGGCTCCTCCTCAACAGGGTCCGGGTCCTGGGCGGCGGCCATCATCGCGACGGTGTCGCTGATGCGGTCGGGCACAAACGCGCCGGCCAGCGCGGCATCGAGGTCGGTGACGACGTCCAACTCGCGCAGGTAGACGTTGCGCAGGTGGTCGATCTTGTTCGCTAGGGCGTACTCCTGGGCGTAGCGACACCGGTAGTAGGCCTCGCCGTTCGAGCGCTGGCCCTGCATCTTGCGGTGGCACAGCCCGCAATAGACCAGACCCTTGACGAGTCGCGGTGACCAGCAGCGGTAGAACGCCAGCTCGCCGGTGGTGCGGTTGCAGCGGATCAGTAGCCAGTGATGGTCTTGATGCTGGTCAGCGGTGTGCGGCAGGGTAATGAACGCCCAGTCGTAGTAGCGGTAGCCTTTCGCGCCGGCTCCGGCCGAGATCCGCTGCCACGCCTGTTTCGGCAGGCCCGCCGCGATCTGGTCGGCCCGCTGAACACCGAGGCCGGTCGGCACCCGATGTGAACAGGCGACCGCGAGGACGTAACCCAGATCGTGGCCACGCAGTGCGGCGGCCAGTTGCGGGTCACCGCCGTAGGCTTCGTCGCCGGCGACCCATCGGCACGGCAGCCCGCCGGCCACTGCGGTCTCGATCAGATGGCGTGCCAGCTGCGGTTTCGTGGCAAAGGTGACGGTGTCGGGCGCCCCTGCTTCCGTGTGTCGCGGTGGGTCGTCGGTCCAGGCTTTCGGCAGGTAGAGCGCGACGCCGACCAGGGTGTGCCCGGCTGGTGAGGCGTAGGACAGGTGCACCGCGAGCTGGCAGTTATCGATCTTCCCGGCGGTTCCGGTGTACTGCCGTTGCACCCCGACAGTCCTCCCAGGTGTGGGTTCGGGGCGGATCTTCGGTCTCCCAGCGGCGAATCTGGTCGGCGGGGATCCCAACCACTTCAAGGGTCCACAACAACTCCGGTCGGTAGATCCATCTTCCGACATCTGGGTTGTTCGATTCTTTGAGATCGGACATCCTGACCTATTCGCGCTTCGGAGGTAGTCAGGTGCCAAGAGAATCGGTCAGGCCACAGCGCAGTGGCGGACTGACCTTCTCTTGCTCGCTGCACCGGCCGTTTTGGAGTCGGGCGTGACGGTGCTGGCCGCCGTGAAGTTCCCTGGGGGAGGGAGTAGCCGGTGCATCCTCGGGGTGTAGAGGTTGATGTCGAGGCGTTGCGCGGCGTCGGGCGGGACGTGGCGGAGGCCGCCGTGACGTTGCGGGAGGCGGCGAGGGCGGCCGGCTCTGGTCTGGCACCGGTACCGCGGCCGGGTTCTGCGGCCGGCGCCGCCGCGCAGAAGGCCGAGAAGGCGTGGCTCGCCGACCTGCGGCGGCTCACCGGCCAGGCTGACGAGTACGGCCGAAGCCTGACCACCGCAGCACAGACGTATCGGGCCACCGACCAGGCGGGTGCCGACGACCTGCGACGCGGCGGGGCGGGGGCGGATCGATGAGTGGCATGACCCTGCAGGATCTGCTCGAGTTCGACGCCGGACCATGGCACTCCGCGGCCGAGGTCTGGCATCGGGTGGCCCGGGGTCTCGATGCCGCGTCGGAGCAGCTGATCAGTGGCACCCGCGATCTGGGTGCGGTGTGGCCGTCGGGTAGCGGGTCCACCGCGGCGCTGCAGAAGGCGGCCATGCTGCGGGCCGAGGTGGAGAACACGTACCTGCCGGCGAAGCGCCTGGCCGATGCCTTCGACCAGCATGCGTACGCGATGAAGGGTTTGCGAAGTCAGGCTGAGGGGATCGTCGCGTCGGCGCGGCAGGCCGGATACACCGTGGACACGGCAGCCGTGACGATCACCGCGCCGGCGTCCGCGTACATGGGCGGGAATCTGGATCGCACCGGCCGGGAGACCGGTGCGCTGCTCAGTGATCTGCGTTCGGTCGTGGAGTACGCACGGGCGCAGGACGACTCGACGGCCGAGATCATCGACGGCAATGTGCCGTCGCCGCAGACCGGGTTCGGGGCCAGCCCGCCCGGCGCGATCGCCCGGGCGCAGGAGCTGGCGAACAAGCTCAAGGACCCGACGTACCAGCCCACCGCCGCCGAGCTCGACGAGCTGCGGAATCTGATCACGCTGTACGGCAGGGACAAGGCCTTCGCCCACGACTTCCTCAACGCTCTCGGGCCCAAGGGCCTGCTGCAGCTCAACGGCACGCTGGCGACCTACCAGCTCGACAATCCGGGCAGAGACGTCGACGATGCGCTGTTCAGCAACAGCACCGCCGACATGGTGCGGGATCTGCAGAACGGTCTCGGCGTCATGCTGGCCGCCGCCACCGCGGAAACCGGCACCAGGACCGGCCTGCGCGGCGAAACCTACATCCCCGGCAAGTACGAGCTGTCCAGTCAGTGGATGACCGACCTGATGGCCGCCGGGCGCAGCAAGATGGACATCGGCGACCCCTACAGCCCGGCACGGTACGTGGAGGACGTCTACGGCTACCAGCTGCTGAGCCCGCTGCTGCACAACGGCGAATATGACGCCGGGTTCCTGTCCACCGTCGGCGGGGACATGGTCGACTTCGAGATGTCGCAGGGCGAGAACAGCGATTTGTGGACCGGGGCGCGCGGCGAGAACCTGCGCCTGGACTGGACCCAGGGCCACGACGACAACACCGTACCGGCCGGCTACGACCCGATGAACGGCCTGATGGACGCCCTGTCCCGCAACGGTGAAGCCACCCAGGACCTGCTCACCGGCGTCACCAGCTTCACCGGCGACGGGCCCGCCGACGGCCGGCTGCCCAGGCTCGACTACCTGCTCACCGACCGGAACTGGGACGCGACCGCGGACGTCCCGGGCGGCCCGGGCTGGACGGTCGAGCTGATGCAGCACGGCGACGATTTCAAGAACGGGGCTCTGGACAAGTTCGGTGTGGCTCTCGAACATGCCGCCACCGATCATCCCGGGCCGCAGGCTCGGCACATCGTCGAGTCGATCATTTATGAGAGCAACGTCGATGAGCAGGCCATGGGCTACGACAACGGCGTGACCCCGGGGCACGGCAAGACCGGCGACCCGGTGATCATCAATCCGCAGCTGCGCCAGCCGATGGCCAACATCACGTCGGCGTACATCTTCGACGTGAACAACGTCATCTCCGGTGCCGAAACCATCGACGTCGACCGCAACCATCTGGTGAAGTTCCTGGCCGATCTCGGCAAGGACCCGGGCGCGCACGACACCATCGCCAAGGCCGAGGTCGCATACGCCACGGGCACCTACGACAGCATTCTCTCCGGCCGGCAGAATCCGCACGACAACTTCCAGGGCAATTTGAACGCGATGGAAACCGTCTCGCACAACTACGGCAGCGTGCTGGGCGCTCTCGACCACGGGGCGGCCCAGGCCCACCACGCGACCAGCGCCGAGCAGGACGAGATCTACAACCAGAACGTCGAGGACCGGTACAAAATCGCCGGTGGCATCGTCGACCAGGTCATGGGAAAAGTAACCGGCAAGATACCTGTGCCGGTCGTCGGCGATCTGGCCACCGAGTACGTCAACGACCTGATGTCGCAAGCCGAGGAACAGGCGAAGGTCGACAACCACGGCCAGGCCACCTACGAGGTCGGCACCGCGCTCGGCGCCGGCCGAACCACCTCGGTCGAACTCACCGAGTTTGCCCTCTACAACAGCGGTAAACTCGAGGGCCTGCCGGACAGGCTCACTTTGGATGGTCAACTCAAGCCGGTGAGTCAGTGGGAAGGCTCGGATCTACTGGCATGGCAGCAGTACAAGGTCGGGCACGGCATGAGCACGGTGGGCAACGCTGCCGCCAGCGCCGGAGATTCCTATCAGAACGGTTACGAGTGGGCGGGAGACATCCTCGGTGAGAAGTGATGTGGGCTCGTCCGGGCTGAAGGTGTTCGCCGCGGCGGTCGTCGCCGTGACCGTGGGGCTTGCCACAGCGGGTTGCACCAACGACGACCCAGGCGGTGACGCAACTGTGCCGCCATCCGTGGCGTCGAGTAGCGCCGTCGCGCCTTCCATGACGTTCGAGGAGGCGTACCGCAAACTGCCGATGGACGGGACCACAGATCTACCGATCACCTGGGACCTGGCGGGGGCACCGGACACCGACGAGGTCCTTGCCGCCCGGCGGAGTCTCGCGTTCATCTACTGGCAGATGAGTTCGAGCGACTGGAGTCCGATCACCCCGATCGGACGGTTCCTCTACACCGAGGAATACTTCGAGAAGGTCTTCGCGCCGCTCGCGAACACGACGAGCGACAACCCGTCGATCGGTCCGATCTGGGTCAAGCCCATCGGCGTCGAAGGGACCGGCGCGGACCAGGCGACGGTCATCTTCTGTACCGACCTGGGATACTGGCATGAGGTTGAGCAGAAAAATCCCAAGGTCCGTACGAAGCGGGGGACCGTCCAGTCGTACGTGATGAAGAACGTCGAGTCCGGGGACGGCGAGCGCCATTGGCTCGCCGACCGGGTGTTCGATCCCGATGTCGACCGCCAAGCGAAGTACGGCGCGGAGTGCACGAAATGGGCTCTGCACCAGCCCTGACGGAGCACTCCCGACGTGCTCGACCGCACCCGGGTCTGGAACCAGGCGCACCTGTTGCACGCCCTGCGCGAGCACGAACGGCACTGCAACCGGCACCGTCACCGTTCTTACCGGGCATCACCAACGCCCGGCCCCCGGGCAACCGCTGTCCGGACCGTTCACAGCAGGTCGGCGATCGTGATGGGCACCCGCCGCAGCCGTTGACCTGTCGCGTGGAACACCGCGTTGGTGACTGCGGGCACCACGCCGACCAGGGCGACCTCGCCGAGCCCCTTGACTCCTACGGGATTGAGCAGCGGATCGGGTTCGTCGATGAAGTCGACCTCGATCTCGCCGATGTCGGCGTTGACCGAGATCACGTACTCCTCCATGGTCGCGTTGAAGAAGCCGCCGTATCGCCGCTCGGGCTCGCTTGCCTCTCGCAGCGCCGCGCCGAGGCCCCACACCACGCCGCCTCTCACCTGGCTGGCCGCGGTCACGGCGCTCGCGACACGGCCGCAGTCCACCACGCTCACCACCCGTGGCACGCGAACCCGGCGGGTCGTCGCCTCGATCCGGACCTCGACGAAGTGGGCGACGAAGCTGAACGACGTGAACCCGGGGTAGACCGGACCGGTGAACGCGACCTTCCCGGCGCGCGACCGGTCGAGCATCTCCGGCGGCTGGCCAGGCCCGAGCGTCGCCGCCTCGGCCTCGACCGTCGGTTGACCGGCGGCGGCGACGGCCGCGCCGACGTCGAGCATGCCGGTCTCCGCCACGCCGAGGCGGGCCCGCAGTTCTCGCAGGGCGGCGTGCACCGCCGGGAGCGCGCTCGCGGTGCCCCACGAGCCCGCGGTGAGGTGCTGCGGTGCTACACGGGTGTCGCCGATGTCGACGGTCACGCGGTCCACGGCGATGCCCAGGTCGTCGGCGACCAGGAACGTGATGGCCGACCGGATACCCTGCCCCATCTCGTGCCCGTCGACCGCGACGACGACCCGGCCGTCGGCGCCCGCGCGTACGTGCGCGATCGCCGGCGCTACGCAGGCCGGGTACGCGCCGATCGCGACCCCCCAGCCGATCAGCGATCCGTCGTCGGCGCGCATCGAGCCGGGCGCCGGGTCGCGGGCGGCCCAGCCGAACCGCTCGGCGCCGCGCCGCAGGCACTCGGCGACATGCCGGGAGGAGAAGGGCTGGCCGGTGATCGGGTCGGTGCCGGTGTCGTTCGCCAGGCGCAACGCGACCGGGTCGCGGCCGACCGCGTACGCCAGTTCGTCGACCGCTGACTCGAATGCGAACGACGCGGGCGACTCGAACGGCGCGCGCATGTACCCGGGCGTCTGGGTGTCGACGCGGACCAGCCGCGTGGGGCCGGAGAAGTTGGGTACGCCGTACAAGCGCGACATGGCCTCCGTGTACATGGCGGGAAACAGGTCATGCCGGGAGGTCTCCTGGTCGACCTCGTAGATCGCAGCCGTCAGGCGCCCATTGCCGTCGGCGCCGAGCCGCACGCGATGCCGGCTCGCCGGGCGGAAGCTGCCCTGGTGGAACGTCTGCGGCCGGGTCATGACGAACTTGACCGGCCGGCCCAGCCGCCTGGCCGCGAGCGCGACCGGTCCGAGGTGCGGCTGCAGAGAGTTCTTCTGGCCGAAGCCGCCACCGAGGTACGGCGAGATCACCTCGACGTCGGCCGGGTCGATACCGAGCTGCAGTGCCAGGCCGTTGCGCAGCGCGCCCGCGTTCTGGGTGCCTTCGTGAACGACGACGGTGTCCCCGCGCCACTCGACGACACAGCCCAGCAGCTCCATCGGCGTCGCCGCCTGCTTGGGATGGTCGTACACCTCGTCGACGCGCACCTCGCTGCCCGCGAAGACGGCCTCGGCGTCGCCCACCGCGATGTCGGCGAGGGCGGGCACCGGAAGAGCCTCCGGTTGCCGCAGCTTCTCGGCGTCCTCGTCGTCGAGCTCCAGCGCGAAGGGCGCCGCCTCGTACCTGGCGCACACGCGGTTGGCCGCCTCGGTGGCGGCGACCGGCGTGTCCGCCACGACCAGCGCGATCGGCTGTCCCCGGTAGGCGATGTGGTCGCTCAGCAGCGGCTGGAGGCTCTGCACCGCGTGGCCACCAGCCATGATGTACACCGGCGGCTTGAGCTCCGACGCTTCGAAACGGGTCAGCACCAACCTGACACCCGCCACCGCGGCCGCCGCGGCGGTGTCGATCTCGACGACCCGCCCCTTCCCGACGGTCGCGACAGCCATCGCCGCGTACGCCAAACCTTCGGGGGTACGGTCGGTGCCGTACCGTGCTGCGCCGGTGACCTTGGCGCGGGCATCCACCCGCGGCCGGGCAGCGGCCGCGGTCATCGGGCGGCCCGTTCGGCTGCGATACGCAGTGCCTCGGCGACGGTGCGGATACCCAGCTCGATCTTGAAGGCGTTGTGTCGGCCCGGCCGCGCATCGGCGAAGGCGATCTCGCCGGCTCGGCGGGCGGCGTCTGTCGTGAGCCGCCCACCGAGCAACGACTGTTCAGCGGCGGTGCAGCGCCAGGGCCGGGTGGCCACCCCGCCCAGAGCGATCCGGCAGTCGCTGACCGTGCCGCCGGGGTCAAGGGAGAGTCCGGCCGCGGCCGACGCGAGCGCGAAGGCGTAGGACTCACGGGGCCTGATCTTGAGGTACGTGGAGCCGGCGCCGGCCCGGCTCACGGGCACCCGGATGCGCAGGATGAGTTCGTCGGCCGCGAGGGTGTGTTCGCGCTGGGGTGTGTCGCCCGGCTCGAGGTGGAGCTCCGCGACAGCCACGCTCCGCTCACCGTGCGGCCCGGCGACATCGATGGTGGCGTCGAACGCGAGCAGCGCCACCGCCCAGTCGCCCGGATAGGTCGCGATGCACGCGTCGCTGACGCCGAGCACGGCATGACCTGAGTCGATACCGCCACGCGCGGCGCACCCGCTGCCCGGCTCCCGCTTGTTGCAGGGATACTGCGAGCCACCACGGAAGTAGCCGCACCTCGTGCGCTGTAAGAGATTTCCACCGACGGTGGCCATGTTGCGCAGCTGCTGCGACGCCGCCAGCCGCAAGGACTCCGACAAGGCCGGATATTCGGCTCGGACCACCGGGTCGTCTGCCACATCGGACATGCGTGCGCCGGCCCCGAAGATCAGCTCAGTCGCGCCGGCGGTGTCGATCGCCTCGAAGCCGGCGAGCCGGTGGATGTCGACGACGGCCGGCGGTGTCTCGACCTCGAGCCGCATGAGGTCGTACAGGTTGGTGCCACCGGCGAGGAACTTGGCGCCGGGGCCCAACGCCACCAACGCGTCCACGGCCTCAGCGACGGTGGCCGGCGCGGCATAGGCGAACGCGCGCACCAGCTCAGATCCCCGACCGGCCGGCCTGCCGGACGGCGGCCACAATGCCGGCGTACGCGCCGCACCTGCACAGATTCCCGCTCATGTACTCGCGAATCTCGGCGTCACTGCCGACGTGCCCCTCGGCGATGCAGGCCAACCCGGACATCACCTGACCGGGCGTGCAGTACCCACACTGCAGCGCGTCGTGCTCGATGAACGCCTCCTGCAGCGGATGCAAGACCCCGTCCGGAGAAGCCACACCCTCGATCGTGGCAACCGCCCGTCCGTTCGCCTGCACCGCCGGCATCAGGCATGCGACTATCCGCCGGCCGTCGAGGTGGACCGTGCACGCGCCGCATTGACCCTGATCGCATCCCTTCTTGGTGCCGGTCAACCCGAGCCGCTCGCGGAGCACGTCGAGGAGCGACTCACGCGGGTCCAGGGCCATGTGGACCGTCTGACCGTTGACCGTGAAACTGGTCTCGACCGCGGGCACAATCGTGGCGCCGCCCATGAACCCTCCAGCCCCGTCGCAGGTCGTTCCCGCCTGAGCATAGGTCGGCGGCCGGGTGCTCACCTGGAAAAACACGATGGCCGGATCGGTACGGGACGAGCGTCTCATCGATTCAGAGGTGGCTCAGGTGGTGCTCGGGCCGCGGGGCCGGTGCCGACTCGCCGCGGCCGTGGTGTCGCCGCGTCAACTCCGCGAGGGCCAGCAAGAAGGCCAGCACCATCAGGCCACAGGCGCACAGCAACGCATCCGACACCGCTGCCGCGTAGTCGTGACCGGTGCCGAGGAGCACGTGATAGAAGATCGTGGCCAGCGCAGCGGCGCCGATCGCTCCGCCGATGCGCTGGGCGGTCTGCAGCGCACCGCCGGCCGCGCCGGCCATCGCCACGGGTACGTTCTCCAGGCTCAGCGTGATGTTGGGTGAGGTGACCATGCCGCCGCCGAGCCCGGCCAGCAGCAGCGGCCCCGCGGTCACCCACGCCGCCGGGTTCCCGCCGACATGGCGCAGCAGCAGCGCGGTGGCGGCCAGCCGGCCGCGGTCGCGATCAGCCCGGACACGGTCAGCCAACGCCCCGCCCGGGGCACCAGACGGCCGGCGACCGTCGCAGAGATCGCAACCCCGATGGCGAACGGGGTCACAGCCAGGCCGGAGCGCAGCGGCGTGTAGCCCAGCCCGTCCTGGAAGAACAGCGCGAGCACGAGCCAGATGCCGGTGAACCCCATGAAGTAGACCAGCCCGATGCCCGAGCCGGCGGCGTAGCCCGAGGTACGAGCCAGCCGCGGGTCGAGCAACGGTTGGCGCCCCCGACGTACGGTTCGAAGCTCCCACCAGCAGAACCCGGCGAGCAGCAGGGCGGCCACCCCGAACAGCGGCCACCACCGCAGGCCGCCGTTCTCCGCGTCCACCAAGGGCAGGAGCAGGCTGAGCACCCCACCGCCGAGCAGCAGCGACCCGACCAGATCCAGGTGAGTACCGCGTAAACCGCCACCCGCCGCGGACGGCACGAACCGCGCGGCGAGCACCAGCGCGCCCACGCCGATGGGTACGTTCACGTAGAACACCCACCGCCAAGCATCCGCGCCGGCGAACACCGCCAGGATCAGCCCGCCCGCCACCGGACCAGCTGCGGTGGCCAACCCGATCGTGGCGCCCAGGATTCCGAACGCCCTGCCCCGCTCGGCGCCCCGGAACAGCTCCTGGACCAACCCCGAGTTCTGCGGGACCAGCATCCCGCCGGCGACGCCCTGCAGCAGACGGGCGGCGATCAGCAGCCCGGTGGCAGGCGCCGCACCGGTCAGCGCGCTGGTCACCACGAACGCCGACAGGCCGATCAGGAACATCCGACGCCGGCCGAACGCGTCCCCGAGCCGGCCGGCCGGCACCAGCGCCAGCCCGAAGGTCAGCGCATAGCCGGACACGACCCACTGCACGCTCGCCGCCGACGCACCCAGCCCACGCTCGATGGACGGCAGCGCCACGTTGACGATGCTGACGTCCAGCAGCGCCATGAACGCGGCGACCTGGCTGACCGCCAGCGCCCGCCACCGCCCTGCGCTAGGTGGCAACGTCAAGGTCGCTCCGGCAGGCGCGCGCCACGGTCTCCGGCGGCCGGCCCAGCCGTCTTGACCAGCGAGATCTCAGGTCTGCCACGGATTCATCCTCCAGTGACGGCGATCCGCGTCGTCGCGGCCCCGCTGACCGCGTTGGCGGTAGCAGCCACAGCGCGCTAACCGCGTGGCAGCACCGTCAGGACCCGGGCGATGTGGTCGCGGAACTCCTTCATGAAGGCGGCAAGAAAGTCCTCGGTGGACTTCTCGGTCACCGCGCCGTTTCCCGGGAAGAGCTCCGGGGTGTATTTGATGTACGCCTCCGGCGCGGTCATCTGACGGGCGTTGCAGAAGCTGAGCACCGCGCGCAGGCTCTGCTGCGCCAGCGCGGTGCGGATGTCACCGATGGAGGCCCCGATCACCGCGGTCGGCACGTGGTCGAAGGCGTTCTGACCCCAGGGGCGCGACGCCCAGTCGATGGCGTTCTTCAGGCCGCCAGGGATGGACCGGTTGTATTCGGGCGTGATGAAGAGAATGGCCTGCGCCCGATGGATGGCGTCCTTTAAGGTGACGGCCTCGGGTGGGTAATTCGCGTCGTAGTCCGGGCTGTAGAGCGGCAGATCCCGGATCGGGATCTCGCTGAACTCGAGGTCGTCGGGAGCTACACGCACGAGCGCCTTGGACAGCTCACGGTTGACGGAGGTGGATGAGAGACTGCCCACGAAGTAGCCGACCTTGTACTTGGCCATCGCGCTCCTTTACTCACGATCGTTCGCTATTTGCATGACCGATGATCAGGTTAGTCGCCCGGACTGCGCCAGTTCGGCGATCTCGCGAGGCGGACGGCCGCGAGCGGGTTCCGCTTCAATTCGACGGTCCGTCAACTACGGTGCCGTCCAGGCCCCTGAATGGCGGTATCCGCCGGATTCCGGCATTACGGCGAAGCCACCCCATATCGCCGCTACGGTCGGATCGGCGAAGTCATCGTTGTGCGCGGAGGACACCATGCGGGTGGTTGTCGATCTCGCTCGTTGCCAGGGGTATGCCCAGTGTGCGTACCTGGCTCCGGATGCGGATGGTCGGCGACGAGGCCTTGATGTTCGATCCGGCTCCTGACGACGTGCTGCGCGATGACGTGTTGCGGGCCGCGGCGGCCTGCCCGGTGCAGGCCATCCTGGTCGACATGGCCGCCCCACCGCCGGTTGCGGCGCCTGCGACGGCCGACGGGATGGATGCCCACGAACGCGACAGGGCGGCAACCACCGTCACAGCCGCCGTCGCCCGGTTTGTTCTGAGTCGGCGGCCCGGCTTCTAACCGAGGCCTTGACGCCCGGACACTTACCCGGCGCACCGGCGGTCAGTTAGCTGGCGCTCAACAACACCGAGATGGCTCCCGATTGATCATGCCGGATTCCTTGGTTCGGATACTCGACCGTCCGATAAATCCGGCGACCCGTCGCGGCATGTCCCCGGCGGTCATTACCCCCGGGAGTCACACATGTCCAGTCGTCAGTTCGTCACCTTCGAGGTCGCCGGCCAGTTCTTCGGCGTGGACGTGGACGCCGTGCAGGAGGTGCTGTCGTACAGCGAGTACACGCCGGTGCCGATGGCACCGAACGCGGTCGGTGGACTGTTCAATCTGCGCGGGCAGGTGATCGCCGCGGTGGACCTGCGTGTGCAGTTCGGGTTGCCGCGCCGGGACATGTCCGGCCTGGTGATGAACGTGATCGTGCGGTACGCCGATGAGCCGGTGAGCCTATTGGTGGACCGCATCGGACAGGTCGCCAACCTGGACGCGCAGTTGTTCGAGGAGCCGCCGGCAACACTGACCGGCCCATCACGGGCGCTGGTCACCGGCGCCTACAAGACCGAAGGCCGGCTGCTGCTGGTGCTGGACGTCGCCGAGTGCGTGAACACCGCCCGCGTCACGGCCTAAAACCACACTGGTCACGCGGCGGCGCCGGGAGCCGCCCGCTGCGCGACCGGGCGATAATCACCGATCCCACAACCCCGGCTCCGCACCCGGATCATCGGATCACCGCCACGGCGACGGGTCAGGGGCGGCAGGTGGTGAAGGAGGCAGGCCATCATCGAACGGGCGCAGTGTCGGCCGCGGTGTCTGGCCGGTGCTGCGGGATAGATGGTGTCGTTCGGCATCTCGTTCTCGAAGGTGATCGAGTCGCGCTCGGGCTGCTCGCCAAGTTCACCGACGACGGGCTCACTGGTGGAGCCGGCTTCAAATACTTGGAGCCCTTCACGTACTTCGAGGGCCTTTTCAGGTTGTTTGCGTAGTGCTTTCCTGGCTGTTTCTCGCCCACGGGCTGTCACTGCCGACCGTGTCAGGTCCATGTGTGACGTTCCTTGTCGGCCCACCAGGTGACAAGTCGGTCCGCGACGCTCGAGGTGTCGAGTCGTTCTGCTGCTGTGCCGAGGTGGCGGCGGATCTCGTCATCGAGCCAAAGCCGGGCGTCGTCGGCATCGCCTGCCCAGTCAAGTGTGACCAGGACGGGTCCGATCAGATGGTCATACGAGCCGGTGGTGTCGCCGGGCTCGAAGGCACCGGTGAGTAGCTCGCGAACCTCGCGGATCGCTTCGTGGTGCGCGACGGCCATCGCGCGGACCTGCTCGTCAGAATCGTCCGCAAGCCGCGCCGTCAGTTCGGTGACTGCCTGAACGTCCAGACCCGCGATCTCGCGGGTTGCTGCATACAGGGCGTAAAAGCGGGTTTCGTCGTCCTCGTCGTGGCAGAGCCGGATCAGCGCATCGGCTGCCTCAGGTTCCACATGGTCAAGATCGACCAGGCTCGGCAGGGCGGCCGCCACGTGGAACCGCACCCGATCGTCCGGGTGGCCGGCAAGGGCCACCACTTGCGACAACGCTTCCCCGCCGTGGTGATAACCGAGCGCGGAGACAATCCAGCGCACGACAGCAGGATCGGTCTCGTCACGAAGCCGGGCTCGCAGCAGCGCGACCGTCTCATCGCGGAAGGGCCGACATCCATCAGGCTGTTCATCGCCGAGTTCGCGCAGGACCTGCACACCCAGTTCCCGCTGTGTGGCGTCGCTGTTGCGGACCAGCGCGGCGGCGCGGTCGAAGACCTCCTGGGTAGGCCGCCGGTGCAGGGCGACAAGCGCCGGCCTCGGCGCGTCACCGTAGTCGTCTTCGATCTCCCGCCTCGCCAGCCGAAGTAACACCTCAAGCGGCAGTTCTTCTGGGGCAGGGAGATCAGGCATCGGCGAGGTCACCGGCCAGTCCCGGTAAGCAAGGCGTCGTACGAATCGACCGTCGACGGCCCGGGCCGGGAGTCTGACGGCAGTTGAGCGAGGACGCCGTCCAGGCCGCCGCGGTCGCGCTTGGCGGCCTGCAACTCGGGCAGCGCGGTGTAGAGGGTGCTGCGGGAGACGCCGAGCAGCTTGGCGATCGAGGTCATCGTGCGGTCGGGCTCGCCGAGCAGATGCAGCGCGTAGGCAATCTTCTCCGGGGTCATCGCCAGCGGCCGGCCGAGGCGTTGGCCGGCGGCGCGGGCGGCGGCCCGGCCCTCGTTGGTGTCGGCCACGATGATGGTCCGGATGAACTCGGCCAGGGCGGCGAAGACGTGGAAGACGAAGATCCCGCCCGGGGTGGTGGTGTCGAGCTTCTCGTGCGGGGACAGGAAGCCGACGTTGAGGCGCTTGAGCCGGCCGACGATCGTGATCAGATCTTCCAGGGAGCGGCCGAGCCGGTCGAGGGAGACGACGGTGAGCGCGTCGCCGGGCCGGATGTATTCGATGCCGAGCCTGTTCAGCGACTCGGGCACGGCCATGATGGCGGCCTCGACGTGGTAGCCGGCGGCGCGGAACATCTTGGCGGGCTCGACGAAGTCACTGGGGTCGCGCATCGTGGTCTCGATGATCACATCGCTGCGCGCCTCGATCAGGTATTGCTCGGCGATTGCCATCCACCGTCGGCCGTCGAGGCTGGTGCAGAGGGCGGCGTTGCGGTCGTCTTCGGCCAGCAACCGGCTGTACTCGGGATGAAAGGGCTTGCAGAAGTCGCTGTTGACGATGACGGCGCCGCCCCGGCGGTCCAGCCGGCGTTTGACTGACTCGGTCATACGGGTCTTTCCCCGCGCCGGGCTGGCCGGCGACGAACACCACGATCGGATTGGCCTGCCGCACGCCGCGGGCCAGTTCGGCCGGCACGATCTACTCGGTGAAGATGCGGTGCGCATCCCGCTCGTCCAGCAAATACCGGCGTTGATCGATGTCGCTCATCGATCCTGGGCCCGCAGGTCCTCGGTCACCTGCCGGTAGGTGCGGATCGCTTCGCTGACGGCGTCGGTGTCCTCGGAGTTCAGCGCCTCGCGGGCCTGGACGCAGGCGCTGCGCTGCCCGGCCAACTCCTGCGCGCGGGAGCTGTCACCTGCGGCGTTGGCCCGTTCGATCAGCGCGGTGTAGGCCGCTACCGCTTGGCTGATCGCCTCGACGGCCACCTCGAACCGGATTGCGGCTTCTGAGTCCCATGCGAACGTCGGCAGGTCACCCTGCGCTGAGGAGAAACTGCTGTCGTCGGCCACCGCACCAGCCTTTCTGAGCTGTTCCGCACGGCGTGATCGCTGCCGCGTCGAATCATCTCCATCGTTGTCTTGATCCTCTTATGTATAGCGCGATCCGGCAACGACATTCGTTTTCTCTCACATCCCGCCGAGGTGCCACCCCGTCGCCTGGGCTCTGCCATGCCGGGCCGGAGTTCGGTTGGAAAGGGGGTGAAAGATCTGAAGGCACACGGGGCCGCCGGCCCGCCCGGACCACCGGCCTAACGCCTCTCAATTGGTGCACGTGGGCATGGAGTCTTCATGCGAGACGTCGCCGCGGCCGCCGCCGACCGGGATCCGGTTCTGCGGGAGCAGGCCCTCGTTCGCGAGGGTCCAGGACACCGGCGGCGCCATCCTGGCGGCCAGATCGCCGGTGGCGCCGAAGAGCACGAACACGGTCATGACCGCCAGCTTCCCCCGGCCGGGGCGGCTCACACCGAGTGTGACCGGAACGTTCCCCGGTACGCCTGCGGGGTGGTGCTCAGCCGCTGGGCGAAGTGATGCCGCAGGGTGGCCGCGCTGCCGAAGCCGGCCCGCTCGGCGATCGTGTGCACGCCGAGGTCGGAGTCCTCGAGCAGCCGGCGGGCGAGCAGCAGCCGCTGGGTGGTGAGCCAGTCGTGCGGGGTCGCGCCGGTCTCGTTGCGGAACTTGCGGGCGAACGTGCGCGGCGCCATGTGGGCGAACTCGGCCATCGTCTCGACGCTGTGCGGCTGGTCCAGCGTGCCGAGCACCTGGGTGAGCACCGGCTGCAGCGTCTCGCAATGAACCGGTTGCAGCGGGGTCTGGATGAACTGCGCCTGGCCGCCGTCCCGGTGCGGCGGCACGACCAGCCGCCGGGCGAGGGCCGTGGCGATCGCGGTGCCGTACTCCTGGCGTACGAGATGCAGCCCGGCATCCAGGCTCGCGGCCGTGCCCGCGCTGGTCAGGATCTTGCCGTCCTGGACATAGAGCACATCCGGGTCGACCTTGGCGGCCGGGTAACGTAGCGCCAGCTCGTCGGTGTGCCGCCAGTGCGTGGTGCAGCGGCGGCCGTCAAGCAGGCCGGCCTCGCCCAGCGCGAACGCGCCGGTGCACACGCTCATCACCCAGGCACCCCGCTCGTGCGCCCGGCGCAGCGCCCCGATCACCTCGGGGTCAACCGCGTAGCCGTTGCGGTAATAGCGCGCGACGGCGACCAGGTCGGCCGCCTCTACCCGGGACAGGTCGTTCTTGACCCTGATGTCGAAGCCGGTTTGGGTGGGCACCGGGCGCCCGTCGAGCGAGCAGACGGCGAAGTCGTAGGCGGGCAGGCCCTCGTCGCTGTGGTCATATCCGAACAGCTCGCAAAGCACGCCCAGTTCGAAGGCCGCGACCTCGGGGAGGGCGATCACGGCCACGTTACGGAGCATGTGACGCAGCCTACTGCGGGTTGGCAGGATGTTGAAGGTCTATGGCATCTCTGCCGCTGTCAGCCATGGCCGATCGGGCGAAGACTCGTCATCATGGCATTCCGCGTACTGGTCTTTTCCCTGATCATCACCCTGGCATCGATGGCCGGCGAGATCGCCTTCCGGACCGGAGGGCTCGGAGATCTGGTCACCGTAAAGATTATTTCACCGCTGCTGCGCCCAGAGGCCGAACGCGGACTCGATGCCAACAGCCGATACCGCCCAGGCATGACCCCTTACCAGGCCCGGCCCGGTCCAGTAGGCGATAAGCGTTGCGGGCAGGGGCGATGCGGCCAGGTCGATCGCACCGTATTCACGGGAGGGGAAGCCGATGCCAGCAGAATCTGAGAGTTTCGGTGACTCCGGCGCCGCGCTGCCCCGCCTTCCGGCCGTGCTTGCCGCGGTGTTGGAGGCCTATCTCGCCTTTGACACCACCGGGCGGGTGCTCGCCTGGAACCCCGCCGCGGAGACCACGTTCGGCTACACCTCAGCGCAGGCGTGCGGCCGGTCCGTGGAAGAGCTCATCGTGCAGCCAGAAGCGCGGGACGCCGCCCGGGCCGAACTCGCGGCGCTGGCCAGCGGACTGCCCGGGCAGACGCAGGATCGGCGGCTGCAGTGGGCCGCCTGGCACGCCGACGGTTATGTGGTCCCGATCGAGATGACAATGACTGCCACCGACGAGCCCACCGGCCGGGTGTTCCACGTCCTCGCCCACGACATCACCACCACCCAGCGAGCCAGCCGCTTCGCCGCCACCGAAGCCGCCGTCACCCGCGGCCTGGCCGAAGCCGACTCCAGCGCCACCGCCGCAGCCCGGGTTGTCGAGGCCCTCGGCGTCAAGATGGGCTGGCCGGTCACCGAGCTGTGGGTCGTCGACGACGACCGGCAACTGCTGAACTGCGTTGCCCGCTACGCCCATACCGGCCGGCGGCTGCACGACTTCGCCGTCGACACCTTGGAGCCCGGCATCACGCTGCCCGGCCGGGTATGCGCCGACGGCACGGCACACTGGATCCCCGACCTGGGCGCCGACACAAGATCCCCGCGCAGCCGGGCCGCCGCCCGGATCGGACTACGTGTCGCCATCGGCGTCCCGCTGTGCGCGGCCGGCCGTACCATCGGCGCGCTGTGCGTCTACGGCGACCGCGTCGAAGACCCGGAAGACATCCTGTTGGGCCTGTTCAGCGGCCTCGCCGCCCAGATCGGGCAGTACGTGGAACGGCGCCGTGCCGAAGAGCTCGCCATCGAACTGGCCCGCACCAAGGACGAGTTCCTCGCCATGGTCACCCACGAACTACGCAACCCGCTCGCAGCGATCACCGGCACCGTCACTCTCCTGCAAGAGGCATTCGACGACCTGACCCACGACGAACAACGGCACTACCTGAACATCGTCACCCGTAACGCCGAACGGCTGTCAGTCATGGCCGACGACCTGCTCGACCTGGCCCGGCTGGAGTCCGGGCACCTCGCCATCAACCCCACCAGCACCGATCTGTGCGCCATCATCCGGCAAGCGGTGGACGCCGCCTCAACGGCCGCCGACAAAGACCTCACCATCACCACACAGCTGCCTGAACAACTCGAGTTGCACGCCGACCCGGACCGGCTACGCCAGGTCGCCGACAACCTGGTGTCGAACGCCGTCAAGTACACGCCCGCCGGCGGAACGATCACCATCACCGCCGCCCTCGACGACACCGACCGGAACATCACCTGGTCCGTCACCGACACCGGTATCGGGATCCCCGCCGCTGAACGACCCCGCCTCTTCCGCCGTTTCTACCGCGCCTCCAGCGCGCTCGACCGCCGCATCCCCGGCACCGGCCTCGGCCTGGTCATCGCCCGCACCATCATCGAACGCCACCAGGGCACCATCACCCTCAGCGACCACGACGGACCCGGCACCACCTTCACCATCGAAATCCCGATCAAACCGAAATAGGTCGGCCCCGCGGGTGCCTGGTCCGCGTCACAGAGGCATGAGTCATCGCCGGCACCATCGCAGCCCGACACCGGAACCAGTCATCCGCCACCAAGCACGGTAGGCGGTGTCCTCTCCGCACCACGGTCGGCTGGCGGGCTTCGGTGGATTCTCGGGGGTGTGCCGGCCCTGGATGGGGCCGCGCAGCCCGGCCGCCGTAGGCCAGGGAGGCACGGCCGAGCGATTCGAATACCGGGGCAGCCTCGGCTGGATGGGCCTCGGCCTGGGCGTAGCACACCTGGCGGCACCGGACAGAGTGCGCCGGACCACCGTGGTAGACCGGCTGACTGCGGTGCAGGCCGCCCGGGCGAAGGACATTGGCTCCGTACGGCAGTACTTGTCGGTTTCGCAGAACAGGCCCTGGCAGTCGATGGCATGCAGAGGCCGCCCGTACAAGCCACTGAACGGTAGCCCGAAGCGGTCCATCTCGTCGGCCTGCCGGTCGAGCATCCAAGTAGTTGAGGTCGATCGCTGTCTGGCAGGACATGAAGTCGCCCATGAGCGGGTAGCCGTGCAGCAGATCGTAGACGTGGCGCAGGCTGGCCGCGTCGAGGATCTGGTCGGCCAGGTCGTCGCCGAGGAACATGTGCCGCCACAGCTCGACGTGGTTGAGGTGCTTGCGGCCTGGGCCGTACGCGTCGGTCGCGCAGAGGTTGAAGACGCCTGCTCGAGGCGTGGGCGCTCGCCGGGTCACCACGTAGCCGGACACGACGAAGCGCCCCACCCAGCCGGAGCCAGGTGGGGGCGTCCTCTGTTGACGACGGACGCGGCTGTCGAGGGCCTGCTGAGCAAGGTCGACTTCTACCGGAGTCCCACTGCCGTTTCAGCAGCACCACACCCACTCGGGCGACCGTCGCCGTATCCGCGGGCAGGAATTCGCTGGGGGGGTCAGTCGACTGGCCGGAGAGGGCAAGGCCGGGTGGACCGGGGCGGTGTGGCGGGCGGAGGCCGCCCACCACGCCGCGATCGGATCAGCTCAGCGTGAACCGCTGGTTGGCCTGGCCGTTGCAGTCGTAGATCTGCACCTGCTGGCCGTTGCCGGTGCCCCAGACGTCCAGGCAGCGCCCGGACTGCACACCGGTGATGGTGCCGTTGCTGTTGACGTTCCACTGCTGGTTGGCCTGCCCGTTGCAGGCATAGATCTGCACGGCCGACCCGTTGCCGGAACCGGCCGCGTCCAGGCATCGGCTGCCGCCGTACACGGTCAGCTGTTTGCTCGAGGTGAGCGTCCACTGCTGGTTGGTCTGGCCGTGGCAGTCGTAGAGCTGGACCCGCGTGCCGTTGTCCTGCGACGCGTTGGGCACGTCGACGCACCGGCCGGACTGGGCGCCGACGATCCGGCCTCCGGTGCCCGAGGGCACCGACGTGGACGGCGACGGCGAGTTGCCGCTGCCGCTGGGCGCCGGTGAGGACGGGCCCGGGCCGGCGGCGTTGAGGGCGTTGAGCACCGAGGTGTAGGCGGCCTTCTTGTTGCCGCCGCCGTCGAACAGCAGCGGGCTCTCACTGGAACGCCATGAGTCGCTGTCGCGCACGCCCCAGACGGTGATCCCGATGCAGCGTGCGACGTTCATGCAGGCCTGCGTCAGCCCGGAGTACTGCGAGGTGGACGCGTTGGTGACGTCGACCTCGGTCAGTGCCACGTCGACGCCGAGGGCGGCGAAGCTCTGCAGGGTGGTCTGGAAGTTGCCTGGCAGAGAGCTGCCGCCGGTGAAGTGGGTTTGCAGGCCCACGCAGTCGATCGGCACGCCCCGGGACTTGAAGTCCCGGATCATGTTGTAGACGCCCTGCGTCTTGCCGTAGGACCAGTTCTCGATGTTGTAGTCGTTGTAGCAGAGCTTGACCGAGGGGTCGGCGCTGCGCGCGGCGCGGAACGCCGCCTCGATCCAGTCGTTGCCGGTGGCCTGCAGGTTGGACTGACGGCGGCTGCCGTCCTCGTTGAACGCCTCGTTGACCACGTCCCAGGCGGCGAGCTTGCCCTTGTAGTGGGCCATCACGCCGTTGATGTGGTCGATCATCGCCTGGCGCAGGCTGCTGCCGCTCAGGCTGCCCCACCAGCTGGGTTGCTGGGAGTGCCAGGCCAGGGTGTGGCCGCGGACCTTCAGGCCGCGCTGGGTCGCCCAGTTGTAGATCTGGTCGCCGGAGCTGAAGTTGAACTGGCCACGCTGCGGCTCGGTGGCGTCCGGCTTCATCTCGTTCTCGGCCGTGATCATGTTGAACTCGCGGCCGGCGATCGAGCTGTACGTCGAGTCACCGAGCCGGCTCGCGGCGATCGCGGTGCCGAAGTAGCGGCCCGACTGGGCGGCCGCGGCGCCGAGGGTGCTCGCCGCGGCGTTCGCGTCCGGGGCCACCGTCAGGACACCGAACGCCGCGACCGCGGCGGCAGCCCCGGCGATCAGCGCTCGCCTCCGCATCGAGCCGGTGGAACTGGCTGGGGATCTGGTTGCCACCAAGGCTTCCTCCTCCTCGGCCCTGCGCCGGGCCGCCGAGCATCGCACGCACGGTAGGGGGTCACCGTGCGCGGCAAAGGGGTCGGTGGGTGCACAGAGCCATCGTTAAAAGATGGGCTTCAATGGAGTGATGCTGGCACGGTTACAACACCGAAACAAGTAGTTCCGGAGAACTTCCGGAACTATCAGAGATACTCGAAGTGCATGTCACTCACGATGACATGCTGATTTATGGAAGACACTGCAGGGTCGAGATCTATGTACCGGGTCATCTGAAAATATGATTCCGAAAGTTTCGGAGAGAAATCCGAGAATTGCGTCGGTCCCGACTCCCGATGACGCCCGGATATAACAGAAAACGATTCCATGGTTCACACAGAACGGAGCCCGGCCGATCGGCCGGGCTCCGTTCCCCGCGGTGTCAGGCGACTCGTACCAGACGCCAACTGTTGTCGGCGCTGCCGTTGTCGGTTTCCTGGACGACCTGGCTCCCCCAGGCGCTCGAGGCCCCCAGCACAGCGAGGACCTTGCCGCTGTTGACGTTGCGGATGCGGTAGGAGCCGTCGCTGTTGGCGAGCAGCGTCCAGCGATGGTCGGCGGTGCCGTTGTCGGCCCACTGCAGGACGCGGGCGTTGTCCGTGGCCGCCATGTTCTCGACGCCGAGCACCTTGCCGCTGTTGACGTTGCGGAACCGCACGGCGCCGCCGTCGGCGATCTGAGTCCACTGGTGGTCGGCGGTTCCGGTGTCGCCCCAGACGATGGCGGACCCGCCGTCCACGACGGACATGTCCTGTACGCCCAGGACCAACCCCGAGGCCACGTTGACCAGCTTGTACGTCGCCTCGGTGGCGCCGGAGGTGTTCCAGTGGACGGCGTAGTTGAAGCCCTGCGCGTCGTGGAACGGCCCGAGGTTGACCGTGGCACCGTTGGCCGTCGCGGTGAAGGCCAAGCTGCCGCTGCCCGTGCGGGCGATCGAGGACACGGCCAGCGACGGGTTACCCGTAAGCGTCGTGCCCCCGTAGTTGCCGGCAAGCACCACCGGACCGTACGTGATGGCCTGCACCGCCGGGTTGTCGGGAGTGGCCTGCATGATCACGCGCATCGGCAACCTGACGGTCAGCACATCGCCCGCGGCCCAGACCCGGGTGACGGTGGCGTAGCTTCCGGGCGTCGCGGTGACGTTCTGCGCCACGCCGTTGACCATCAGGGCGGCGCCGGAGGTCCAGCCGGGGATGCGGATCCGGATGCTCCACGACCCGCTCATCGTGCCGGACAGCGTCAGCGTGGTGAGGTCAGCGACCGGATAGGACGTGGACTGCGTGACGGTGATGCCCCGCTCGGCCCAGCTCAGCACCGAGGGCGTGAACAGGTTCACGGTCAGCGTCGTCCCGCCGAAGAAGTAGATGGAGTCCATCAGCTTCGTGTTGGTCTCGACGCCCGTGCCCTGGCAGCACCAGAAGCTGTTGTAGTCGGTCGACCAGGTGCCGCCGCCCCACGCCGGGCCGACACCACGCCGGCTACCGGCCTTCAGCGGCGTGAAGTAGGTGATGTGCCCGTGGCTGTCGGCCGGGTTCTGCGCACCGATCAGGTGGTTGAGCAGCGCCCGCTCGTAGAAGTCGAAGTAGGCGCAGCGGCCGGGATCGGTCAGCCACAGTTCCCGGCTCAACTTGAGCATGTTGTACGTGTTGCAGTGCTCGCAGGTGTCGTTGGTGAGATACCCGGCGATCGCGTTCGGGGCGCGGAAGTGCTCGGCCTGGCTGTTGCCGCCGATGACGTACGTGTGCGCGCCCGTGGTGATGTTCCAGGCGTTGAGTCCGATGTCTCGATACCGGGTCGTTCCGGTCGCCTTGTACTCCCGCACGGCGCCGACCCACTTGGGCACCTGGGTGTTGGCGTGCAGCCCGTTGAGCTGATCAGCGCCCGAGGCGAGCGGGGTGAAGACCGCGGCGTGGTCGAACCGCTGGGCGGTGGTGAGCCACCGGCTGTCGCCGGTCTGCTGGTAGAGGTCGGCCAGTACCTCGTTCATGCCGCCGAACTCCGTACCGAGCATGGCCTGCATCTGGCCGGCGCTCAGGCGCGCGGTTCTCGTGTCGACCCATCCGGCCAGACGCAGCAGCACGTCGCGGGCGGTGGTGTCGCCGATCAGCCGCCAGGCGTCGAGCAGCCCGGCGAGCGTTTTGTGGATGCAGTAGTAGGGCACGTTGCCGTTGGTCAGCGTGCGCGCTTCGAGGGCGGTGAAGTCGGACTCGGGGAACCCCGAGAGGTAGCCGTTCGACGCCTGGCACTTGGCCAGTTCGGCGACCATGTAGGTGGCCTTGTCGCGGCAGGTGGTGTCGCCCAGAGCCGCCCACGCCTGCGCCCACGCGGTCAGGAAGTGGCCCTGCATGTGCGTACGGAAGGGGAAGGTCGGCGCGTCCCAGCCGCCGTTGGCGGTGGCGCCTCCGGTGGAGCGGCCGTGGTTGGCCCGGAAGTTGTAGAGCAGCCGGTCGACGTCGATGAAGCGCAGGTAGTTGAGGGTGCGGGTCTGGTTGTCCAGCCAGCGCCCGACGGTCAGGCGGACCTGTCCGAGGTCGAACGGGTAAGCCGCGACGCCGAGATCGGGGCGGGCCGGCGCCACCACGGCCTCGGCGCGGGAGATTCCACCGAAGGTGGTGGCCACGGCGCCGGCGCCGGCGGCCTGCAACAGCCGGCGGCGGCTGATCGGGAACGTGGTCATGGTGAGCTCCTGGGAAGGTCCCCCGACGGGTCGTCCCCGGCGGTCCGGGAACGACCCGTCGGCGGGATGGCGGGGTCGCTTATCGCTGCAGGGTGAGCACGCCCGGCCGGTACGGCAGCAGCCCGTAATCGCCGCCGGAGCTCGGCGAGCGACCCTGGTAGAGCAGCTGCAGATTGCACGGGTCGATGGTCATGGTCTGGTCGGCGGTGGCGCGCACCAGCTCACCGTGGCTGATGTCGTTGGTCCAGGTGGCGCCGCTGTTGGCCTTGCCGGCGAACGGGTTGCTCTCGCTGGCCGCCTGCGGGGTCCACGAACCGCTCAGGCTGGTGGCCGTGAACGAACGGAAGTAGCGGCCGTTGGCCCCGATCGCCTCGACGATCATCAGGTACTGGTTCTGGCCCTGCACCTTGTACACCTGCGGCGCTTCGAACAGGTTGTTCGTCGAGTCGCTCATGATCGTGGTGTAGGAGGAGCCGAAGCTGCCCGGGAAGTTCCCGATCGGCATGCTCGCCCGGTAGATCTTGCCGTTGTCCCCGGCGAAGAAGAGGTACATGTTCGTGCCGTCGCCGATCAGCGTCTGGTCGATCGGCCCGGTGCCCGACCCGGAGATGCTGCCGGTGAACAGCGGCTGCGCCGCCGACCAGCCGTTGGCGTTGGTCGGGTCGCTCGAGGTGCGGTAGGAGAAGGCCGTCCCGCCCCACTGATAGGTCAGCACCCAGATGCTCTTCGGCGCGAAGTAGAACAGCGTCGGCGCGACCGTGCCGGAGTTCATCTTGTTCTGGCTCGCCGATGCCATGTCGGACCAGTTGGTGAACGGGCTGAAGTTCATCGAGCCCCAGGTCGACCCGGTGTCGTGGGTGGTGGCGTAGACCAGGTGCTTGCCGTTGTAGGGCACGACGGTGAAGTCCTTCAGCGACACCCAGCCGGACTTCGGCGTGGCCAGCGCGCCGGTCGACGACCAGCGGTAGGTCGACGGCAGGGTGCACGATCCGGAGGGCGGCGGCGAGCTGGGCGTACCGCTACCGATCTTGACGAGCTGCCACTGCTGGTTGGCGCCGTTCCAGTCGCTGTACTGCACGATGTTGGCGCCGTCGGCGGTCGCCGCGCCCTGGACCTCGACGGCCTTGCCGCTGTTGCGGTTGATCAGCTGGATGTAGCCGTCGATATCCTGGACGCTGAACTGCTGGTTGGTGGTGTTGTTGTCGGTCCACTGCACGATCGCACCGCCGTCGGCCGTGGACAGGTTGTAGACGTCCAGGACCTTGCCGGAGTGCTTCGACTTGAGCCGGTAGTAGCCGCCGCCGGAGTCGACGAACTGCCACTGCTGCTGCGCCTGGTCGTTGCGCGTCCACTGGGTGATCCGCGCCCCGTCGTTGGTGGCGAGGTTGTACACGTCGAGGGCTTTGCCGCTGTTGCGGTTGACCAGTACGTACGACGCGCTGGTGTCGATCGTCGCCGCGGACGCCGGCAGGGTGGTCACCGCGACACCTCCGGTGGCGGCCAGCAGGACCAGCGCGGCGAGGGTGCCACGCCAGGTCCGGCGGCGCGTCACCGATGGCTGTGCCTGCGCTTTCTCTTCCGGTACGTGGAAATAGCGCACTTTCATGTCGGTCTCCTTGGGGACGGAGGGGTGTGGGCGTACCTCAGGGGGTGGTGAGGTCGAATCTGGCGACCGTGACGGCGCCGCCCAGGGCTTGGGTGGCGTAGTTGAAGATGCCGAAGCGGTAGCCCATGAAGAACTGCCAGGCGCTGTTGAGGGTGAACGCCGGCCCGAGCGTGGTGAAGGTGCTGCCGTTCGTGCTGTAGGAGAACGTCGCGGTGCGGCCGGAGCCGGGCCGGATGTCGGCGGTGACCCGTAGCCGGATCCGGCCGCCGGTCACGGTCGCGCCGGCGGCTTCGGTGCCGGTGCCGGTGGTGGCCCAGGTGGAGTTCATGGTCAACCCGTTGGTCATCGAGACTCGGGTGACGCCGTTGTCCTTGCGCACGCCGATCCAGGCCGAGGAGTCGCGCAGCATCGCCAGGCCGGCCCGGTCGCCGTTGGCCATCTGCGAGTAGTCCAGTTCGATGGTGGCGGTCGAGGTCGGGCCCTGGATCCGATGGGTGAGCGTGTTCCGGGCGTTGTACAGATCGTTGGTGACCGTCGCGGTCGACAGTCGCAGTCCGTTGCCGACGCTGAGCTTGCTGGTGTCGGGGTTGTGGTTCCACTCCCAGCGCGGTCCCAGCGTGCTGCCGGTGAACGTGTCCGGGCCGATCATCGACTGCACGGTCTTCGACGTGGTGATGTTCGGCTTCGGGTAGCTACTCCCCCAGCGGCCGCCGACGGTGGTCAGGACCGGCCAGTCGTTGCTCCACGTGATCGGGGCCAGCGTCGGCACCCGTCCGCCGGGGTAGGCGTCGGTGAACGCCATGTACCACCAGTCACCGTTCTGCGTCTGCACGAGCCCGCCCTGGTGCGGCACTCCTCCGCCGGAGATCGGCCCGGGAAGATCGAGAAGAACCTGTTTTTGCTCGTACGGACCCCAGGGGCTGGTGGAGCGCAGCACGTACTGGCCGTTGGCGGGACGGGTCAGCCAGATGTAGTAGTAGTTGCCGCGCTTGTACATGCGTGAGCCCTCGAGCGTGCCGATGCTCGACGGTGTGGTGTAGACGGTCTGCGACCGCACCTGCGATGTCAGGTCCGAGGACAGCTGGGCCACGCTGATCGTGCCGTTGCCGTACGCCACATACGGGGTGTCGTTGTCGAACAGCAGGCCGGCGTCGTAGTAGCAGTTGTTGATCCGGGCCTTCTTCGACCAGACGCCGTCGACCGCCGACGCGGTGTAGACGTACGTGCGGTTGAACTCGGTGCACCCGAGCCAGTAGTAGGTGCTGTTGCTGGGCCGGTAGTTGAACGCCGACGCCCAGATGCCCTTGACATACGCGCGGCCGCCGGACAGGTCGTACGCGCTGGAATCGAAGTCCAGCCGTGGCACCGAGTGCCCCGCGTACTCCCAGTTGACCAGGTCGTACGAGCGCAGGATCGGCGCACCCGGCGAGTAATGCATGGTCGACGCCGAGTAGTAGTAGGCGTCCCCCACCCGGATGATGTCGCCGTCGGCGAAGTCCTGCCACACCACCGGATTGGCGAAGGTGCCGGCGGACGGCGTGCTGCCGATCTTGACGAGCTGCCACTGCTGGTTGGCGCCGTTCCAGTCGCTGTACTGCACGATGTTGGCGCCGTCGGCGGTCGCCGCGCCCTGGACCTCGACGGCCTTGCCGCTGTTGCGGTTGATCAGCTGGATGTAGCCGTCGAGGTCCTGGACGCTGAACTGCTGGTTGGCGGCGTTGTTGTCGGTCCACTGCACGATCGCGCCGCCGTCGGCGGTCGAGGCGCCGGAGACGTCGAGCACCTTGCCCGAGTGCTTGGACCTGAGCCGGTAGTAGCCGCCGCCGGAGTCGACGAACTGCCACTGCTGCTGCGCCTGGTCGTTGCGCGCCCACTGGGTGATCCGCGCTCCGTCGGTGGTGGCCAGGTTGTACACGTCGAGGGCTTTGCCGCTGTTGCGGTTGACCAGTACGTACGACGCGCTGGTGTCGATCGTCGCCGCGGACGCCGGCGACGCGGTCGTGAGGGTGAGCGCCACGCTGAGGACGGTGGTCAGGGCGGCGGCGAGCAGGCGCCACAGCTTGCGGGGGAGGTCGGGGCGAGCCCTCATCGTCTACTCCTCGAATCGGGTGCACATGCGGGTCTCGGCACCGGAGTGGGAGGCCGGCACCTAAATGAGAGCGCTAACATTCGCGAGGCGATATTGCCACACGATTTCAGCCGTTTCAATTCCTTAACCGCGTGACCAGCGCAGATGCACTCTCATAACTGTTTCTTGCGGATTCTCTCCGTCAATTCGCGCGAAAAGAGACGTCGGCGGTTCTGTTATGTGCGGGCCCGGGCCGGAGTCGGATCAATCCGCGAGGGCGGGGCGGACGAGAAAAGATCCGTCGGCGCGGAACGCCGCCGTGCCGTCGGACTGATCGACCCACAGCTCGTCGCCGCGGTGCCGCAGGAACCAGCCGGGATAGTTGGACGATTCGAGCGTGATGGAGCCGGCGGTCTGACCGGGCCCCGGGCAGAACGTCGCGTCCCCACGGAACAGTGTGGAGCCGTCGGCTGGGTTGAGTCGTAGCCGCCAGGACGCATGCCGCAGGTAACCGCCGCCGCCGGCCGCCCGGAACGAGAAGCACCGCGGATCGTTGAGCCCGGCCACCACCCGGAAGCTCGCCTGTCGGCGGGCGGTCACCGTGTTACCCGCGTCGACCTGGGTCAGCATGCCGAAACTGCCGGCCGCCGTGACATACCGCCCCGTGGCGTTCGCTGACTCCAGCGACACCGGTCCGGTCCGCAGGACGCCGGTTCCCGCAGCCGAGGCCGGCGCGCTCGCCGCGATGCTCGACGGGCCGGGTGTCGGCGCCGCGATCGATCTCGGCTGTGGGGTCTGCGCGATCGTCGCCGGTTGCGGCGATGCCGGGTCGGCCAGGGTCACCGCGCCGGCGGTGGCGCCGACGATCAGCGTTCCGGCGGCGACCGTGGCCAGGACCGGATGCGCCGCGGCCAGCGGGGCCAGGTGCCCGAACACCCCGGCCGGGGCGGCGGCGACGGTGGCCCCGCCCGCGCCGCCGCCTTTGGCCAGCACCGCCGCCGTCAGCGTGGCCGGCACCGGGATCAGCGCCAGGCCGGGCAGGAGACGGTCGGCCGGCAGCAGGTCGCCGGTCGCCCAGGCGCAGACCGCGCAGGTTCGGACGTGGCGGGCCAGCCGTTTGCGCCATCGCGGGCCGGGCGTCCCGCTCCAACCGGCCAGCTCGGCGCCCAACGCCGGGCAGCGGGGCTTGGCGTCGAGCGCGGCCACGATCGCCCGGCTGAGCTCCAGTTGAGCGCGCATGCGCTGCACCCGGACACCGGCGTGGGCGACCGTGATGCCCAGCGCGTCCGCCAGCTCCGGACGCGACAGTCGCTCGGTCACCTCCAGCCACCACAGTGACAGCAGGATCCGGTCGTCCGGGTCCAGCCAGCGACCGGCCCGTTGCACCTGGCGGCGCTGGACCGACAGCTCGACGCGCAGGTCGGTGACCTCTTCGAACCGCGCGTCGGCGTCGGGAATCTCCGCCGCGTCCTGCAGCGGCGTCACCCGCGCCGCGTCCCGGTCGATGCGGTGCCGGTGCGTGCTGACCTGCCGCAGAGCGATCGCCGCCAGCCACGACCGGAACCTGTCCGGGGACCGCAGCGACCGCAGCTGCCGCAGGGCACGCACCATGACGTCCTGCGTGACGTCGTCGACGTCAGGGTGTCCGTCGAGGACCTGCCGCACGATCGTGTACACCATCGGCAGGTGCGCCGTGACCAGCTCGCTCAGCGCGGCGCGGTCACCGGCCTGAGCCGCCCGCACCAGGTCGGGTCCGCTCGTACGGGTCACTCCCATGTCGTCCCTGTCATCACCGGTGATCCTGCCCTAACGCATCGATGCCCCGGCGAACTGCCACCAGTTGAGATTGAACAGGTAGCCGCTGCCGCCGGTGAAGCGCAGGTACAGGTCCCGGGTGCCGGTAGCAGCGCTGACCGGGCAGCTGACGGTGGTCCAGATCTGCCAGCCGCCGGTCGCCGGAACCGTGCACGTCCCGGCGAGTGTGCCGGTGGCGCTGCCGAGCCGTAGTTCGATGCGGCCGCCCGCGGCCGCGGAGGCGACCCGTGCCGAGAACGAGGTGGCACCGGTTCCGAAGGCGACGCCTTTCACCTTGATGTAGTCGCCGTTGTCGAGGTAACCGACGTTCATGCCGCCCTCGCCGGAGCGCTCGGTCTCGACGCCGGAACTCCAGGCGATGGTCTCGGCCTCCTGCCGGACGAACGGGTTGAGCGTTGCGACCTGTGGCGCGCCGCTGGTGGTCATATTGATCGCCGGTATGGTGCCGTCGGTGTCGTAGCTGAATCTCTCCACGGCGACCGAGCGGGTGTATCCGCCTCCGCCGGGCAGCGCGCCGTTGTGGTAGAAGAAGTAGGAGCCGCCGTTGAAGTCGATGACGGCGGGATGGTTCGTGAAGCTGCTGCCCTGGGTCGGCATGACCGTGCCGCGGTAGGTCCACGGCCCGGTCGGGCCCGGCGCGGTGGAGTAACCGATGAATTCCGAGCAGCATTTGGCGGCGAACACGTTGTAGTAGAGCCCGTTGCGTTTGTAGACCCAGGGACCTTCCTCGTACAGCGTCGGCCGGCCGGCGTTGCCGGTACGGGTACCGAATCCGGAGGTGGTCAGCGGGATCTGGGTGACGGCGCCGCTGTAGCTGATCATGTCGGGGTTCAGGCGTACGTACCAGAGATTGGGGTTTCCCCAGTAGAGGTGGGCCTGGCCGTCGTCGTCGAGGAACACCGTCGGGTCGATCTCGCCGTTCTCCGCGAGCGGGCGCCCGATCGCGTCGGTGAACGGGCCGGTCGGGCTGGTGGCCACGCCGACACCGATAGCCATCCGGCCGGTCGCGCGGTTGGTGACCGGGACGTACCAGTAGAACCTGCCGTTGCGCGCGACCACCTGACCGGCCCACGCGTTCGCGCTGGCCCAGCTGAAGGTGCCCAGGCTCATCGGCGATCCGTGGTCGGTCCAGTTGACCATGTCGGCCGACGAGTACACCCGCCACTCCTTCATGGTGAAGTAGGTCGAGTTGTCCTCGTCGTGACCGGTGTAGAGGTAGACCCGGCCGTTGTACACCAGCGGCGCCGGGTCGGCGGTGTAGACGGTCTGCACGATCGGGTTGTCGGCCCGGGCGGCGGTCGGGAGCACGGCGCTCAGCAGCAGCACGGCCACCGTGCAGAGCATGCCGGCGAACGGTTTCCTGGGCATCAGACGCGACTCCATCGCTGGTTGGCGGCGGCTGTGCAGGTCCACAGCAGGACGAGCGTGCCGTTGGCGGTGAGGTTGTGGTCGACGTCCAGGCAGAGTCCTGAGGCGGTGCCCCGGATGGTGCCGTCGGACTGGGTCGTCCACTGCTGGTTGGCTTGTCCGTTGCAGTCCCAGAGCTGGACCTTGGCGCCCGCGGTGGCGCCGGTCGGCGCGTCGAGGCATTTGCCGAGCGCCTGGACGCTCGATCCGGAGGTGGTCCAGCGCTGGTTGGTGCCGCCGTTGCAGTCCCAGATGACCGGTTGGGTGCCGTTGGCGGTGTTCCCGTTGGGTACGTCGAGGCAGCGTCCCGAGGCGGCGCTGACGATCGTGGTGGTGTCCGACGGGGTGCTCGTCCCGCCGCTGATCCGGTAGACCACCGTGCCGTGGCCGGGGACGGTGGCGCTGATGGTCCCGGTGCTGGTCGTCGTGGCACCGGTCCAGGCGTCCTGCAGTGTGAAGGAAGTGCCGGACTTGCCGGCCGCGGCGGCGCTGGTCGACATGGTCGTGCTGGAGCTGCCCTGGTTGAACAGGGCGACCGCGACGTCGCCGTTGGCGAGTCTCTTGGCCAGGACGCGGCGCGTGCCGTCGTACGAGATCTGGGTGGCCTGCAGACCGAGCGTGTCCTGGTTGATCGCGATGAGCCGGGGGTTCTTCAGGATGGTCTGGGTGGCGGTGCTCATCGAGCGCAGGTCGTTGCCGGCGATCAGCGGCGAGGCCATCATGGCCCAGAGCGCGAAGTGACTGCGCTGCTCGGTATCGGTCATGCCGCCGCGGCCGACCTCCATCATGTCCGGGTCGTTGAACTGTCCCGGCCGGGCGTAACCGGCCAGCGGGACGGTGATGTCGACGATGTTCTTCACGCCCATCGGGTAGCCGTTGGTCTGACCGGTGTCCCAGGCGTCGCTGATGTCCTCGGTGGTGCGCCACATGTTGGCGACGTCGCCCCAGTTGCGCTGCGGTCCGGTCTTGGCGTGGATGCTGTTCGGGTTGATGCTGTAGACGATCGGCCGGCCGGTGGCGGCGAGCGCGTCACGCATCTTGGCGAAGGTGGTCACCTGGTCGTTGATCGTGCCGGTCGGTGAGCACCAGTCGTACTTGAGGTAGTCGACGTCCCAGGCGGCGAACTGGCGGGCGTCCTGCGCCTCGTGGCCCTGACTGCCGGTGGCGCCGGGATAACTGTTGAAGTACTGGGCGCAGGTCTTGTCCAGTGGTCCCTGGTAGATGCCGAACTTCAGGCCCTTGCCGTGCAGGTAGTCACCGAGGGCTTTCATGCCGCTGGGAAAACGTGTCGGGTCGCCCTGCAGGTTGCCGGAGCTGTCCCGGTTCGGGTTGAACCAGCAGTCGTCGACGACGACGTACTGGTAACCAAGGTCGCGCATGCCACTGCTGACCATCGCGTCGGCCATCTGCCGGATCAGCGTCTCACTGATGTTGCAGCCGAAGGTGTTCCAGCTGTTCCAGCCCATCGGCGGGGTGCGGGCGACACCGTTGTCGAGGGCCTGGGCCGCTGTTGCGGGCAGCGTGGCCGCGATGCCGGCGAGGAGCAGCAGGCTCGCGGCGAGCACGTTTCTGATCTTCTTCATCATCGCCTCATCCAGAGCTGTTTCTGTTATCGCTCACACCGATTCGCCCACTGGTCCAGGACTGGACGAGGGGGATAACGACCTCAGATGGGAGCGCTAACAGCTTGATTTGGAAGATTGCCAGGATGTTTCCAGACATTCAAGAGGTCCTTTGACGTCGCATGGTCGGACATCCCCGAAAGGCGCGGCGATCCGCCACCTCAAGACGCGCATCTCCTGGTCAGAGGCTTCCGTCGTGCAAAGAATTCCGCGGCATCGCAGGGGCGACCCGGCAGCAGCCGCTCACATAACACTTCCGGGGCGACAACTTTTCTCGGCAAATCTTTCAGTCACCGTATCGGCACGCACAAACCGTTATGCCGGCACCGGACCAATGGTCGCGTCTTGCATTTCCGCGAAATGCACTGGCAACATTGGATCGCACTGATGGGAACGCTCCCAAATCTGGCTCGAGTCCTCCCCCGCTCGGAAAGGTTCCCCACCATGCCCCTCTTCAGGAAGAGCCGCTCCCTGCTTCTGGCCTCGGCCGCCGCGGGGATCGTCGTCGCGGCCGGCGTCGCCGTGACCGGCACCGCCGAGGCCGCCAGCACGCTCGGCGCCTCAGCCGCACAGTCCGGCCGCTACTTCGGCGCGGCGATCGCCGCCGGCAAGCTCGGTGACGGCACCTATACCGGCATCCTGACCCGCGAATTCAACGCGGTCACTCCCGAGAACGAGATGAAGTGGGATGCCACCGAACCGTCCCAGGGGCGGTTCACCTTCACCAACGGCGACCGGATCCTCAACCAGGGCCTGTCCAACGGATCGAAGGTCCGCGGCCACGCGCTGCTCTGGCACGCCCAGCAGCCGGGCTGGGCGCAGTCGCTGTCCGGCAGCGCGCTGCGCACCGCGGCGATCAACCACGTCACCCAGGTCGCCACCCACTACAAGGGCAAGATCTACGCCTGGGACGTGGTCAACGAGGCCTTCGCCGACGGCGGCAGCGGCGGGCGACGCGACTCCAACCTGCAACGCACCGGCAACGACTGGATCGAAGCCGCGTTCCGCGCCGCCCGAGCCGCCGACCCGAACGCGAAACTCTGCTACAACGACTACAACACCGACGGCGTCAACGCGAAGTCGACCGGGATCTACAACATGGTCCGCGACTTCAAGTCCCGCGGCGTGCCGATCGACTGCGTCGGCTTCCAATCCCACCTGGGCACCGGGATCCCCGGCGACTACCAGGCCAACCTGCAGCGCTTCGCCGACCTCGGCGTCGACGTACAGATCACCGAACTCGACGTGGCGCAGGGCGGCAACCAGGCCGGCGTCTACGCGAGCGTCACCCGCGCCTGCATGGCGGTGTCCCGCTGCACCGGCATCACCGTGTGGGGCATCCGAGACAGCGACTCGTGGCGCACCGGCGAGAACCCGCTGCTGTTCGACAACTCCGGCAACAAGAAGGCCGCCTACACCTCCGTGCTCAACGCACTCAATGCCGGCGGCACCACGCCGTCCTCGAGCACCAGTGCTCCGCCGCAATCCGGTGGCGCGTGCGGCGCGTCGGTGTCGCTCAACTCGTGGAACGGCGGGTTCGTCGCCACTGTCCGGGTCATCGCGGGATCCGCCCCGATCAACGGCTGGACCGTCACCGTGACCCTGCCCTCGGGCAGCGCCGTGACCAGCGCGTGGAGCGCCACCAACACCGGCACCACGGGCACGGTCAGCTTCCGCAACGTCGCCTACAACGGACAACTCGCGGCCGGCGGCGCCACTGAGTTCGGCTTCCAGGGCACCGGCGCGGGACCCACCGCCACGCCGGCCTGCTCGGCCGGCTGACCCACCTCCATCAAGCCGATCCCGGTGCCGGCCACCACGGCCGGCACCGGGGAAAGGAATCCGCGATGTCCCGACGAAATCTCGCGCCCCTGACCGCGGTCGCCGCCATGCTGGCGATGGCCGCCGCCATGCTCACCGGTGTCCTCGGTGACACCGCCTCCGCGGCGCAGGCCGGCGCCGCGGCCACCACCGCCGGGTGCGGCAAGGCCCCGACGCTGGCCAGTGGCACCCGCACCATCCGCAGCGGCGGCCAGAACCGCACCTACATCCTGCGGATCCCGGACGGCTACGACCGCACCCGCCCGTACAAACTGATCTTCGCCTTCCACTGGCTCAACGGCACCGCCAACGACGTCGCGACCGGCGGCACGGCCGGCACCACCTGGGCCTATTACGGCCAGCAGCGGTTGTCGGACAACAGCGCGATCCTGGTCGCCCCGCAGGGCATCGACAACGGCTGGGCCAACACCGGGGGCCGGGACCTGACCCTGGTCGACGACCTGACCGCGCTGATCGAGGGCGACCTGTGCGTCGACACCTCGCAGCTGTTCGCACTCGGCTGGAGCTATGGCGGCGCGATGAGCTACGCCGTGGCGTGTGCCCGCCCGACCGTCTTCCGCGCGGTGGCGGTCCTGTCCGGAGCCAACCTCAGTGGCTGCGCCGGCGGCACCCAGCCCGTCGCTTACCTGGGCATCCACGGAACCCACGACAGCGTCCTCGACATCTCACTCGGGCGCGGCCTGCGGGACACGTTCGTGCGGAACAACGGCTGCACACCGCAGAGCCCGCCCGAGCCGGCGCGGGGCAGCCTGACCCACGTCGTCACGGCCTACACCGGCTGCCGGGCCGGCTATCCGGTGCGGTGGGCGGCCTTCGACGGCGATCACACCCCGGAACCGGTGGACGGTTCGACCAGCACGAACGGCGCCCGCACCTGGACCGGCGGGGAGATCTGGAACTTCTTCTCGCAGTTGCCCAGCACGACGCCGACCTCACCGGCGCCGTCGGTCACCCCGTCCAGCACCCCCAGCGGCCAGCCCGGCGCCTGCGCCAGCACGTACCGGGTGGTCAACAGCTGGCAGGGCGGCTTCCAGGCCGAGGTGACCGTGTCCAACACCGGTTCGGCCGCCACCACCGGGTGGCGGGTCAGCTGGACCCTGCCGGCCGGGCAGTCGATCAGCCAGGTCTGGAACGGCTCGCTGACCACCGGCGGCGGCACCGCCACGGTCACCAACGCGACCTACAACGGCTCGCTGGCACCCGGCGCCGGCACCAGCTTCGGCCTGCTCGCCAATGGCAACGCGGCCACCACACCGACGCTGACCTGTGCTCTGAGCTGAGCCGGCGGCCGTCAGCGGGTCCCCCTCCGGCGCCATGATGACCCACGTTCGTCGCCCGGCTCCGGGATGCCGACCGGTTTCGCGCTCAACGGCAGCGCCCGCGGCGGCCGAACGGCCGCCGAGTCACCGCCGACAGCTCCCGGCAGCCGCGCGACGCGGCCGCCGGGAGCCTCGTACGACGGCGCCGCGATCCTTGGCCGCGGCCTGATGCGGCAAGCTCGCCACCCTGCTCACGCCGGGCGAGTGAGCGCGCCGCTCACGGTGACGAACGATGCGGCCGGCAGATGCACGCGCAGCCGGTCGCCGGTCACCGACACGCCGTCGTACCGGCGCGGCGCGACCACCGAGGGCGCCTGCGGCGTGTTGTGGTCCGGCAACGCCGCGGCGGTCAGGATGAGCGCGTCGACCCTCTCGACGCCGCCACCGCGCAGGTCGATCTCCACCTCGGCGGCCTTGGCGGCGTCGAGGTTCGACAGCGAGACGAGCAGGCGGCCGTCCTTGCGGCTGGCCGACATCGAGACGGTGGTCAGGGTCGTGTCACCGACCGGGCGCGTGGGCGGCGCGGTGCGGTGGTCGACCCGCAGCGACGTCGCGTCCTGGTGGTCCCGGTTCATCCAGAAAACATGGTAGGTCGGGGTCAGGACCATGGCCTGCGAGTCGGGGTCGGTCAGGATCATGGCTTGCAGCACGTTCACGGTCTGGGCGATGTTGGCCATCACGAGCCGGTCGGCGTGCCGGTGGAAGATGTCGAAGTGCACGCTCGCCACCAGCGCGTCGCG
This sequence comes from Actinoplanes regularis, assembly GCF_900188005.1. Taxonomy (GTDB): domain Bacteria; phylum Actinomycetota; class Actinomycetes; order Mycobacteriales; family Micromonosporaceae; genus Actinoplanes; species Actinoplanes regularis. The sequence goes on from NZ_FZNR01000028.1 coordinate 64,836, forward strand.
CAGCGTGTTCTGCTGGAACAGGAAGCCCGGATGGGTGCCGCGGGCGACGTCGAACCAGGTGCCCCACTCGTCGAGAACCAGGCCGACGGTCCTGTTCGGGTCGTAGCAGTCCATCACCGCCGCATGCCCGGCCAGCACCTGCTCGACACCGGCCGCGGCCGCCATCGTGGTGTAGTACTCCCCGGTGTCGAAGACCGTGGCCGAGCCCTTCTCCTCCCAGGTGGGACCGGTGATCGTGTAGTAATGCACCGACAGTGCGTGGTAGGCCGTGCTGCGGACGCGCTGGCAGCCGAGGTGCCCGACCTGCTTCATCAGCGTCTCGGTCCAGGCGTAGTCGTCGGCGTTGGCCCCGGCGGCGATCTTGTAGAGCCGATTGTCGCCGTAGTCGCGGCAGTAGGTGCCGTACCGGCGGGCCTCCTGCCCGTAGTGCTCGGCGGTCATGTTCCCGCCGCAGCCCCAGGCCTCGTTGCCCAGGCCCCAGAAGCGGACCTGCCACGGCTGGTCCCGGCCGTGGGCCTTGCGCAGCCGGGCCATCGGCGAGTCCCCGTCGCGGGTCAGGTACTCGACCCATTCACTCATCTCGCGCACGGTGCCGGAGCCGACGTTGCCGCTGATGTACGGCTCGGCGCCGAGCAACTCGCACAGGGCCATGAACTCGTGGGTGCCGAAGTGGTTGTTCTCCTCCACCCCGCCCCAATGCGTGTTGACCATGGTCGGCCGCCGGTCCTTGGGCCCGATGCCGTCCCGCCAGTGGTACTCGTCGGCGAAGCATCCACCCGGCCAGCGCAGGTTCGGGATGTTCAGGTCGCGCAGCGCCTCGACGACGTCGAGGCGGATCCCGCCCACGTTGGGGACGTCGGAGTCCTCGCCGACATAGAAGCCGCCGTAGATGCCGCGGCCCAGGTGCTCGGCGAAGTGCCCGTAGACGTGCCGGTTGATCCGCGGGCCGTCGAGGTCCACGTTGATGACGGTTTCGATGGTCAACGGCTGCCTCTCCTACGCGGGATCATGCTGAAGGTGGCCACGACCTCGCCAAGATGCCTCTCAAAGGACCCTGTCGGCAAGCCACACCTCCGATAGTTTCGGCCAATATATCGGCACTTCCGAGACCGATGCGCGAGGTATCGCCGCGCACTCCTCCGGCGACTTTGCATGCTCGATCAGCTGTCACTACGCGCATGAATATCTTGGCATCACTATGAACTACCTCATAGCTCTACCGCCACATTCCTCGAATCGTTCCGAAACTTTCGGTTCCTCTACGGGAGGCTGGGTGGTTGACCAGACCATAGACATTGAAGATGATGGAAGTCTTGTCCCGGCATGCGCGGCCACTGGGCCGGAGCCGAAGCGGCACCGAGCTCCAACCGGGGCATCGACCTGCAGGAACGACCCAGTCCGCCGAACGAGGAGCATCATGGCCAACGAGGGAATGCCGACGGTCGGTCCGGGCGCCACCGGCGACACGGTAAGTCAGGCGCAGCGTGCGCTGCGGCGCACCCCGAACACCACGCTCGTCGTGGACGGCAGCTTCGGGCCGAAGACGGAGGCCGCGACGAGGGACTTCCAGGCGGTGGAGGGTTTGCCGGTGACCGGCGTCGTCGATGAGGCGACGTGGAAGGTGCTTCCGGACGGCAATGCGATGCCGACGCTGCGACAAGGCTCGCAGGGTGACGTGGTCCGCAACCTGCAGCAGGCCCTGACCCTCGGCGCTGCGGGCCTGTGGGAGACGACGCCACAGGGAATCGATGGGCATTTCGGACTGAACACGGACGCTTCGGTGCGTGCCTTTCAGGGCTGGGCGGACCTTCCGGTAGACGGCGTGGTCGGCCAGAAAACCTGGACGGCGTTGCCGCTGGCGCTCGAATTCGTGGTCGGCCTTCAGCACACTGCGAACGAATAGCATCCGCGCCCCCGAATCGCCACGCAGCGGCGTACGCGGCGATCCTGCCCTGACTTCGAGCAAACCGGCTGATCAGCATGAATCATCGAAGGAGCAAGGCGTGCCCCCATCAGAGAACCTGTCGTGCCGCGTCATCGACTTCGAGAAGGCCGACGTCGTCTCCCTCATGATCTATCCCCCGCCGCCTCCGATGCTCGTCGTCGCCGGGGAAAAACTGTTCGCGAACACGCAGGTCTCGCTCAACCCGCGGCACTATGTGCAGAAGCCGGAATACTGGGGCATCGAGGTTGTCGGATGCACCCCCGCGATCGGTCAGCCCGCGATCGTCCCTTACGTCGTCGAGCTCGACCTGACCGGCCATGTCGGAACGCGAGGCATCGAAGTCATCGGAGCGAACCAAACCGAGCGGATCGAGCTTGCTGCCGCGGCCGAGGGCACGCCGCCCGAGACTGCAGTCGACGATTCACCGGCCTGATCACGGGCGCTGGGTCAGAGGCGTCGCCGACCCGCTGTCACGGGTAACCGCACCGCAAGGCTTCGCCGATCAGCCTGATGCGGCTCGAGTCGACGCGATAGCCGGATCGGGAATCCCGGACGGTCGAGTCCTACTCGGTGTCATCCCGGGCGACCTCGAGCGCCCACCAGATCAGTGGAAGCTGCAGCGGCAGGCGGCCGTACGCGACCGCCCGCTTCACCGGCGACGCCCCGCGCCAGTCGTACGCCATTTTCGCGTTCGCGGGGAAGACGGCCGCGAAGAACACCGCCGCCGCGACGCCGCCCGCCCGCCGCGTGCGCGGGTTGGCCAGCGCCGCCGCGACCGCCAGTTCGGCTACGCCGCTGAGGTACGTCCAGGTGCGCGGCCTGCCCGGGAGACTGCGCGGCACGATCGTGTCGAACGGCTCGGGCCTCGCGAAGTGCAGCGCGCCCGATGTGGTGAGCAAGGCGGCCAGGCCCCACGCCTTCTTGGTCATGACACCGACCCTACCCGGCGGTAATAAGCAGGGTCCCGCGTTCTTTCAGCGTGCCAGATTTCATTCGAACCGCCCGGCAGTAACGGTCGTCAGCGAGCCTCCGCGCGCCCGGTCGCTCGATGCTGTCGGCAAGGCGACGTACGAAGCGGGCATCGCCCGCCCTCTCCATTACGACGTCTCTGCCGAGGAGGAGCGATGGATACAACGCAACGTCCGGTGCGGCGGTGACCACGGCTGCGGCGGCGCCGGCCGTGGGAGGCCATTCTGAACGACGGCGCGGTCGCCGTGGTGTGGCGGCTGATCGGGCCGCGAGGGCCGGCACGCCCGCCGGCCGCCGCGGCGAGTGGGTCCGGCACACCTACCGCGATGCGCTCTCCAGGCATCGCGCACTATCACCTCCCGGCGGAGCCCCATGGTCCGATCGCTGGTTCCGCCGGTGAGGACCGCCAGGGGTTCGACGATGTCGCCGATCGCCGCCTGGGCCGTCAGCCTGGCGGCCACCGCGGCGTCCACCTACGCGTTGGACGTTCTGGCGGCGGCCACCGGCGCCGGTCTGGTCGCTTCCGGGTTGCTTGCCGACCTCGGCCATCGATCGGTGGTGGCGTTCCTCCTGGCGAGCTACGCGGTCTGGATGTCCGGGCTGCGCGTCAACCTGAGAGCGAACGGAAGTCTGCTGGCGGCGACGGGGACGAGCACCAACGTGCTGTCCAAACTGGCGTACGACATCACCCGGCGCCGGTTCGGCAATGAGCCCGCCGCTCGGCTGACCGCTGCCGTGGCCTACACCGGCACCGAGATCGCCAAGGAGGTGCCGTACTACCTGGCCGCGTTCGGTGCCGCGGTCACGACCGACTCGATCACCACCGACGAGGCACTCATCTTCCTCGCCGGTGCCAACCTCGGCGCCGCGTTCTACGAAGCCGCACTTGCCCGCCTCACCCGGACCGTCCTCGACAGGGCCCGCGGACACGCGTCGTTCGACACCGACTGGGTGCCGGCCGAGTACCTCACCGACTACTACCGCACCGTCGAACCGGACGAGATCGCCACGATCGCGTTCCTCGTCGACGCGATGCGCCATGCCGAACGCGATCAGCCGATCCTGTACTTCGGGACCGGTCCCACCCTCCACCACGTGTTCGCGTGCGCCGAGACGGCATCCGAGATCCATCTGGGCGACTATCTGCCTGGGAACCTGGCCGAGATCCAACGGTGGATCGAGCGTGCACCCGGCGCCCACGACTGGCGGCCGTTCGTCCGCTACACCCTGCAGTGCGAGGGCAACACCAGTCCGACCGACGACGAGGTGACCGCGCGCGAAGACCTGACCAGGGCAAAGATCACCACCCTGGTACGGGTGGACGCCCGCCGGCCTCGTCCGGTGAACCGGAGCTACCCGACGGTGGTCAGCGCCTACTGCGCGGACTCGGCGACCAACGACCTCGCCACGTGGGAACTGTTCATGCGCCACATCACCGGCCTGGTTCAGCCCGGCGGCCTCTTCCTCACCGCGGCGCTGCGCCGGTGCCGCGGCTACACGGTCGGTGGCAAGACGTTCCCCGGCGCCGACATCGACGAACGCGACCTCCGAGCGGCCCTCCGGCCCGACTTCGAACCGTTGCACGAGGGGATCGAGGTCATACCGACAGCCCAGCACGGTTCCCACGGCTACGCCGCGATCCTGCTCTGCCGGGCACGCCGCGCCTAGCCACCGGCCTCGACCAGTGGACAGCCGCGCGAAACGCGCTCAATCCCGAAGCGCCTCCGGCAATGTGACGACCTCAGATCGTCGCCCGCCTCGAGGCCCGCGAGCTGTTCCATCGCGAGACGAACCCGGAGGACAGGCGTTCCCGGCAGATCGTGCGCACGCCGAGCGGCGACGACCTCTACGGCGAGTTCGAGCAGTCCTTCGAGTTTCCGCGAGCGGCCGCGGCCAACCTCACCGAAGCGGAGCGCTAGCAGCTGACGGCACTGCTGCAGAAGGCGATGCGGGGCTGACGCGCCGGCGAGGGCCGCTGGCGACGGCTTGCCGCCGTACCGGAAACCGATCTTGATCTGCCGGCCGATCGTGCCCTCCGCCTGGAGTGGACGCAACGACCGGCCGGCGGTGGGGTGCAGGCGCGGTCAGCGCCGCCCGACCTCCTTCTCGAAGTCGATGGCGTCCGGAGCCCCGCCGAATTCGTCGGCGATCTCGCCGGCGACGTCGTCAGCCGAGCCGTGGGCGCCGTCGGCGGCCATGGCCGCGTCGGCCCGCGACAGCGGTCCGTGCCCGGTGGTCAGCACGGCGACGCCGATCAGGACGGCGATCGCGCCGACCACGAACGGCACGTGGATGCTCCAGTGATCGACCATCTTGCCGGCCGCGTACGGGGCCAGGCCACCGCCGATGAACCGCACGAAGCCGTAGGCGGCGGAGGCGACCGGCCGCTCGACCGGGGCGACCAGCATGACCGCCTGGGTGGTGAGCGTGTTGTTGACACCGGCCACGATGCCGGAGGCGATCACGCAGGTGATGACGACCCAGCGGTTGTCGGTGAACACGCCGATCAGCACGATCAGGACCGCGAACGCGGTGAGCGCGCCGTACAGCGACGGGGCGGTGCCGAACCTCCGCTGCAGCCAGGGCGCGCCGGTGATGGAGAAGAACGCGAGCAGCAGGCCCCAGGCGAAGAAGACGAAGCCGAGCTGGATCTCGTCGAGCTTCATCGGGTACGGGGCGTAGCCCAGCATGGTGAAGAAGCCCCAGTTGTACAGCAGCGCGGTGATGCCCATGGTGAGCAGGGCGCGGTGGCGCAGCGCCCTGATCGGGGCGAGCAGCGGTGTCGGCCGTGGGGGCTTCGGGAGGGGCTCGACCAGCGTGATCGTCGCCAGCAGGGCGATCGCCATCAGGACCGCCACGCCGAAGAACGGACCGCGCCAGCTGATGTCGCCGAGCAGGCCGCCCAGCAGCGGACCGGCCGCGATGCCCAGACCCAGCGCGGCCTCGTAGAGCACGATCGCCCCGGCGAACCCGCCGGTGGCGGACGCGACGATGACCGCGAGGCTGGTGGCGATGAACATCGCGTTGCCCAGGCCCCAGCCGGCGCGGAAGCCGACGATGCCGTTGATCGAGCCGGACAGACCCGCCAGGGCGGCGAAGACGACGATGAGGCAGAGCCCGACGATCAGCGTGGTCTTGGCGCCGATGCGGCTGGCGATCCAGCCGGTGAAGAGCATGGCGACCGCGGTGACCAGGAGATAGCTGGTGAACAGCAGGCTCACCTGGCTCGGCGTGGCGTCGAGCTTCGCGGACAGGGCGGGCAGGATCGGGTCGACCAGGCCGATGCCCATGAAGCTGACGACACAGGCGAAGGCGACCGCGAAGACCGCTCTGGGCTGTTTGAACAGGGAAAGTCCGGACGCGGCAGGGCCCACCCGGATCACCTCCATGGGATGAGGAACGCAAGCCAGCCAACCGTAGATACATAATGAGGTTATGGAAATAGGATCCGGGCAGAGCCGTGGATCACATCCGGCTTAGCTTCCCATCGGGAAAACTTGCATGATGGGCAAGTTTCTGCCGATACTTGGCTGCGACAAGCACCCGTCGGCCAGGGAGACCCGTCATGAACAGCGCCCCGCCCGGCCTCGGAGCCGTTCGCCGCCGCTGGATCCGCTGCACCGCGATCGCCGCGGTCCTCGCCCTGCTGACCGTCGAACTGGTGCTCGGCTGGCCCTCGCTGACAGACGCCCTGCGTCACCTGCACCGCCCGCACCCGGGCTGGCTCGCCCTCGCGACCGCCGCCGAGATCCTCTCGATGAACGCCTACGCCCGCATGCAGCGCCGGCTGCTGCAGTCCGCCGGCGTCCGTGCCCCCTACCTGGACAACACCCGCCTCGCCTACGCCGCGCACTCGCTCAACGAAACGCTCCCCGGCGGCCCCGCCTTCTCCACCCAGCTCAACTACCAGCAGATGCGCCGCTTCGGCGCCACCCCCGCCGTCGCGTCCTGGGTCATCGCGCTCAGCGGCATCCTGTCCGCCGCCGCCCTGGCCGCCATCACCGCCGCCGCCGCGATCGCCGCGGGCGGCGACACCGACTGGCCGCACCTGGCCGGACTGCTGCTGGCCGCCACGCTGCTCATCCTCGGCGTCCGCCACGCCGCCCGGCGTCCGGACACCATCGCGAAGCTGGCCGGCGCCCCGTTGACCGCCGTCAACCGGCTCCGCCGCCGCCCCGCCGATCACGGGCACGAACGCATCCACGGCTTCCTCGGCCAGTTGCGCACCGCCCGGCTGCGTCCCGTTCTCGGCCTGGCCGCAACGCTCCTCGCCCTGGCCAACTGGCTCCTCGACGCGATCGGGCTGTGGCTGTGCTTCCGCGCCGTCGGCGCACCCACACCCGGCCTGACCCCGACCCTGCTCGCCTTCTGCGCCGCGATGGCCGCCGGAACGATCACCATCGTGCCGGGCGGCTTCGGCGTCATCGACAGTGCCCTGGTTCTCGGGCTGATCGCCGGCGGCGTCACCACCCCCGCCGCGGTCACGGCCGTCGTCCTCTACCGCGTCATCAGCTTCGGATTCATCATCGGCGTGGGCTGGCTCTCCTGGTTGCGGCTACGACGCTCCACTCCGGCCGCGGGTGACGCGACGATGTCACGGCCACGCTGTGTTCCGGCGCGGCGCGTCCGCTCGACCGTGCTGTCCCATCGAGCCACCCGTCCCTGACCGCGGGGCCGACGCGTCCGGGGTCGGCCTTCCGGTCGGCGAAAACATCCGATGCGCGGATCCACAGTCGTCTCTACGGGGCCAGACTGATCGGCGTGGCGGAGGCAGACATCCGCCCCTTCACTGGTGGAGTGCCTCGAATGAGCGGCTGGCAGCTGTCCGGCTACACGCCTGTTCGCCCGCTCGGCGCCGGCGCGTCGGGCAGCGTCGTACTCGCCACCCACGACGAGACCGGCACCCCGGTCGCGATCAAGTATCTGGTGAACTCCCTCGGGGACGACGCTTCGTTCCGGGCCGCCTTCCGGAACGAGGCGCAGCTGCTCGGGGAGATCGACGACCCGCACGTCTCCCGGCTGTACGAATACGTCGAGTCCGCCGACGGTGCGGCGATCGTGATGGAGTTGGTCAACGGGGTTTCGCTGCGGCAGATGCTGCGCGAGCACGGCCCGACCACCCCCGAGTCGGCGCTGTGCGTGCTGAAGGGCTCCCTCGCCGGGCTGGCCGCGGCACACGCCCACGGTGTCGTGCACCGTGACTACAAGCCGGAGAACGTGCTGGTGACCGGGGAGGGGCAGAGCAAACTCGCGGACTTCGGCATCGCCACGCCGGTCGGCCGGGGAACCGGCACCGTCGTCACCGGCACGCCTCGCTACATGGCCCCCGAGCAGTGGACCGGCGCCCCGGCGACGCCCGCCTGCGACATCTACGCCGCCACGGCCACCTTCTTCGAGTGCCTCACCGGCAAACCGCCGTACGACGGACAGAACCTGTTCGCCCTGCACGAACAGCACACCAACGCGCCCATCCCGACGGATCCGGCCCCGGCACCGGTACACGACCTGCTCCGGCACGGCATGGCCAAACAGCCCGCCGACCGGCCCCAGCACGCCATCGCCTTCCTCGACATCCTGGAGCAGGTGGCCGGAGCGGCGTACGGCCCGGAATGGGAGGACCGCGGGCTGCGCGACCTGGCACGCCGGGCCGCCCTGCTCGCCGCGCTGTGGCCGTTCCCCGACGGCAACGCGGGCGCCACCAGCCTCGCCACCACGACGCTCGGCGACACCACGCCCGGCCGCCCCGGCGGCTTCCGCCGTAATCGCAAGTGGACCGCGGTGGCCGCCAGCGCCCTCGCGGCCGCCCTGCTGGTCGCCGGGCTGGGATATCGCTACGCCGCCGACGAGAGCCCGGTCATCGCGGGAGGCGAGGCCGGCCCGACCAGCGCCGGTCCGGCGGTGACCGGGCCGTCCAGCACGATTCCGCCGGCCACCTCGCCGACATCGTCGGCCTCGTCGACGCCCAGCGACTCGGCGACGCAGACCGCGACGACCAGCCCGACACCGACGACGGAACCTGGCGGTTCGTCCGGTCAGTCCCCGTCCGCCCCGCCCACCACCACCTCCCCCACGCCGAGCCCGTCGACCAGCACCTCCCCGTCGTCCCGGCCCGACACCACCGCTCCCACGGTCGGCACCGTCAGTGCGAAACCGACGGCGCTGGAGGCGGAGGGCTGCCAGTACGGCAATCGCACGAGCACCGTCGCGGTCAGCGTCACCGACGACCGGAGCGGCCCGGCCGCGCTGAAGGTCAGCTTCCGCTACACCCTGAGCGGCACCACCTCGACCGTCACGATGAGCTCGGTCGGAAGGAACGCGTTCCGGGGTACGCTCGGCCCGCTGCCGATGCCGAAGACGGCAACCCGCATACCGATCTCCGTCGTCGCCGTCGACGCGGCGGGCAATACGGCCCGGTCGGCGTCACCGACGTACGTGACCCTCGACAACATCTGCACTCCCGGTTAGGAGCACGTCAGTGCTTGCTGCACAGAGGCACCTGTCGACGCGGGGACGGCGGGCGTGACCCGGCCGGAGGAACCCATCGACGACCGGACGCTGCCGGCGCCCGCCGATCCGTGGAAGACCATCGACCGCCCAGTCCCCACGGTGAATTTCGGCGATCCGGACGCGACGGTCCACGTCAGCCCGGCCGACCGGACCGCGTACCTGCCCGGGCCGAACCCGACCGCTTCCACGGTGCACATCCCGCCGACCGCTCCGACCCTGCACGCGGATGTGACGGCGCAGACCGTGCGCGCCCAGGGCGAGACGCGCTTCGGGCCCGGCGTGCCACCGGCCCCGGTGGCCACCCCCGCCTGGCCGGAGACCGCCACGGCCGGGCGCCCGCGTCCGCTGTGGCGCCGGGTGGTGTCCCTGCTCTCCACCCTGTTGACCCTCGCGCTGGTCGTGGTGATCGGTCTCTACGTCTGGCAGCAGTTCCGCCCGCTTGTCGTGGAGAGCGCGGCGGTGGCCGTACCCCAGCCTGCCGGAAACCGCTGCAATGTAACCGTCGACGTGGTCGCCACCGTGCACACCAACGGCCGGCGCGGCGTGATCCGCTACCAGTGGCTCCGTTCGGACGCGGGGCCGGGCGCCCTGCTCACCGAGCAGGTCGGCAGCGGCCAGCGCATCGCCACCCTCACCCTCAAATGGACGTTCACCGGCGTCGGTACGACCACCGAGACCGCCACCGTCAACATCATCGAACCGTCGCCGCTCCAGTCCAGCACGGACGTCACCTACCGTTGCCGACGCGGCTGAGCGAGCCGGACACGATCTCCATGTCGAGTTCCGCATTGTCGAGACGACTCTGAAGCACTCAGGAGCGTCTGGTCAGAAGCAGACGCAGCAGTAGAGCCGGTCCTCGTTGACGACCGCTCGTCGCGCCAGATCCGTGAGAGCGGCGAGAAACAACGTCAGGCTGTCCTCGGCGGCACCGTCGAACTCCGCGCTCGCCCACCGCCGCGCCACCTGGGCCTGCGCCGATGGTTCCAGCGACGCCAAGGCGTCGCGGAGCGTGTCCGTCACCGACAGCACGATCCGTCCGTCGATGTCCTCGTTCCGAGCCGGCGCGATCAGAGTGGCCTGCCGCGGATCGGCGTTCACCTCGTTATACGGGCGCCCGGTGAGAATCTCTTCCAGCCGCGCCAGGCAGGTCGGGTCGACACCCTTGCTCTGCACGACGAGGATCCCCGACTGCGCTACCTGCACCCGGGGCCTTGTCGCTTCGTGCGGCGCGACTCGGTACAGCACCTTGCCGGCCGCGACTTCCTCGGCAGGGAGATCGAGCAGACTCGGCTGCCCCTCGACGTAGTCGAGGGCGGTCGCCGCCACACCGTCGGAGCCGGTGGCGAAGTAGTCGGTCAGAACAGACACCCGATCATCATGGCACCGGGCTCACGGCCCCGCCTCCGTCCTGCCTGGGTGCGGGGCCGTACGGAGTCGCTACGATCTCACCTTCTGCAGGGCGGGCTTGAGGACCCGCCGAGCGGCCCTCCAGAGCCACGTCGTCTTCAGCCGCCGCAGCCGGGACCGGTCCGCCGGCCGGGTCTTCGGCGCCGGGGCGCGGGGCGGGGCGGTGACCCGGGCGTACGTCTCGCCGGTCGCCGGCTCGACGGTCTCCGGTTCGAGCAGCGTGGAGGCCACCGCCAGGTAGGTGAAGTGGCGCAGGATGAGCTCCGAGGACTTGTCGGTCCGGACCGCGGTGGTCAGCGTCTTCTCGACCACGTCGCGTTTGATCAGCTGGGCGATCGGGCCCTGCGCCGTCTCCAGCAGATCGGAGATCGCCTTGACGCCGTCGCCGTCCCAGATCCGGGTGGCGGTCGTCGTGCCGTGGAACGCGGTGACGAACGGGACCTCGGACCACTCCGGAATGAACCGCCCGATCAGGCTGGTGTGCAGGAGGTAGTCGCGCTTCTGCTCCGCGGTGACGCCGAACGTGGCGGCGACGAAGCCCGGGGACAGGAACGGAGTGATACTGCCGATGACGTACGCCGAGGAGTACCACCGGCGAACCCGCTCGATCAGGTAGAGGTAGTCGACCAGGTGCAGGTCGCGCAGCCCGAGCCCCCGGGCACGGTCGAACAGGGCCGCGACCCGCTCCCGTTCGATGTCGATCACTTCCGGAGCGACGCCGTTCCGCGGCACCGCACTGGTCAGGCGGCCCAGCACCTCCTCCTCCGGCGTCTTGCCCTCGACCGTGGGGTACCAGTATCCGGTGGCCAGCTCGCCGCCGACGCCGCTGAAGTTGACCGCGCCGAGGGCGTGCGGAAGGTGCGTCTCCACGGCCGGGCGGATCGTGTAGCTCGACGGGAACTGGAAGTCGTACCGGCGCTGCAGCCGCTCGGTGCGCTCGAACAGGCCGGTCGTGAGCACGTTCGCCGGCGCACCGGTCTTGGCCAGCCGGTGCTCCGGGGTGAGGCCTCGCTCGTCACGCAGGATCTGCATCAGCCGGACCGCCGTCTCACCCTCGACCACGGTGTCGTCGTTGGTGTGGAACTTCGGCAGGTGTCCGGTCGCGAGCAGCGAGGCGGCGATCAGCCGCGAGTCCTTGCCACCGGACAGGCCGAGACTGATCGGCCCGTCGTACAGGTTGCCGACGCTGGTGGCGATGTCCGTGAACGCCTGGGCGGCCAGGTCCAGGGACTCCTCGACCGGCCGGCCCTGCCCGGCGAACCCCGACACCACCAGGTCGTCCACGTTGTACCGGGTCTCGGTGGCGAGGTCCCATCCGCCGTCGGCCCGCCGCCGGCTGGTGATCCGCTGGCCCGGCTGCATCAGGCGGGCGCCTCGCACGGGCGACAGGTCGGCGCCGAAGAACCCACTGACCGCGTACGAGCGCCAGCCCTCGAGGTCGGGCTCCGTCCTGCCGTACAGGAAGGTGGTCAGCAGGCTGGGCCGGCTGCAGAACGCGGTGATGCCGTCGGCCGTGCCGGTGAACAGCCGGCACATGCCGAGCCAGTCCTGCTGGATCACGACGCGCTGGTCACCGTCGAGCGCGATCAGACCGAACGGCGGGAGCACGTCACGGTGGATGTCCGCGCCGCCGAGCAGGTCCCGGGCCAGCGCGACCGGCCCGGTGGTCTGCACACCGACCGGCAGACCCAGCGACAGCGCGGTCACGGGGCCCTCGGCGGCGACCAGCGGCCATCGGTACCCACCCACCTTGGCGCTGGTCAGGAACGTGATTCCCCAGTCCTCGCCGCCGAACTCGTGGCGGACGTACGTGTCGGTCGCGACCGCGGAGACGGCAGCGTCGAAGCGCTCCCGCGCCGCCCGGATCGCCCCGTCGGGTAGGCGACGGTCGCTGAACCAGGCCAATGCCACGTACATATTTCCCCCGTGAACCAAATTTGAATTTGGCTCACGAACCTAATGCTTCGTGGCGGACTCCTCTGCCCTGGAAGATCACGAGAAGATCACGATGAGCACAAAAGAGGCTATGAGTACAACCCGGACGATGTTCGATTTACCCTTTATCAACCGCATGTTCCTGGTCGGGCCGGCCTGGCCTCGCCGTCATGTGCCAGCACCGTCGTCCCGATGTGTGGTTACCTTTCGGAATGCCGCATCCCATCATGTTCGACGAGGCGGACCCGTTGCTGCGCCGGCTTCGAGCGCTCGCGCTGGCCCTCCCCGGAGCGGCCGAGAAGATCTCCCACGGGCATCCCGCCTTCTTCACCACCAAGGTCTTCGCCTATTACGGGGGCTCGGTGAAAATCGACGGCGTCTACCGGCAACACGAGCAGTCGCTGCTGGTGCTGACCGATCCCGGCGAACGGGACGCCCTGCTGGCGGAGGACCGCTGTTACCTACCGGCCTACCTCGGTGCCTCCGGATGGATCGGGGTGGACCTGGCCGACGACAGCGATTGGGATGAGGTCGGGGAGTTGCTCGACGCCAGCTACCGGCGTACGGCCGGGGCGCGCAGGGTGGCCGAGCTCGACTCCCGCCGGCCCTGACCGGGTGCCCGGCGCGGCCTCGCGGCGCTGTCAGGCCGATCCCCGGACGACCACCTTCGTGGGCAGGATGAACGGCTCCGGCTGGACGCCGTCGAGCAGGTCGGTCAGCATGCGGGCGGCCTCACGGCCCAGCGCCTGCACCGGCTGATGAATCGTGGTCAGCTCGGGATCCGTCTGCAAGGCGATCGGCAGATCGTCGAAGCCCATCACGGCCACGTCCTCGGGCACCCTGCGCCCGGCGTCACGCAACACCCGCAACGCCCCGGCCGCCATGTTGTCGTTCGCCGCGAGCACGGCGTCGAGGTCCGGGTGCGTGCTCAACAGCGCGCGCATCGCCGTGGCGCCGCCGGCCTCCATGAAATCCCCGGGTTCGGTGGCGTACGGCCCGAGGCCCGCGAGCGTCAGCGCCTCGGTGTAGCCGCGCCGGCGCTCCCGGCCGACCGCGGTGTCGTCCGGACCGGTGATCATGGCGATCCGCCGGCGCCCGCCGCGCAGGAGGTATTCGGTGGCCGCTCGCGCCCCGCCCGCGTTGTCGGCCTCCACGTAGAACGGTGGTGTCCCCGCCATCGGCAGCCCGATGAAGACGGTGGGCAGTCCGGATCGCGTGGCGATGCCGATCAGCGGGTCGTCACCGCGCAGCGCCACCAGCATCACCCCGTCGGCTCCCCGGGTCTGCAGGAACCTCTCCAGCCGCTGCTGACCGTGACCGGTCGTGGCCAGGCTGAGCACCAGGTGCAGGTCCGTCTTCTCCAGCGCGGTGGACGCACCGACCATGATCTGCCCGAAGAACGGGTCCGCGAACACTCCCGGCCCGTCACCGGAGACGGCCAGCACCACCAGACCGCTCTGCCGGGTCGCCAGAGCCCGCGCGGCCCGATTCGGCGTGAAGCCGAGTTCCCGGATCGCCTTCTCCACCGCGTCGCGTTTCGCGCGGCTCACGTGCGGCCCGTTGTTGATCACCCGGGACGCCACCGTGCGTGACACCCGCGCCCGCTCGGCGACCTCGTCGAGCGTCGGTGGCCGTGCGGGGTCCGGTGACGACATCCGTGCCCCCTCCGCTCGAACCGATCACCAGGCTAGCGTGTCGTTCGGGCGGTTCGAGGCCCGGTTCGGGGCCGAGCCGGGCTCCCCGCCCCGGCCCCGGAACGGTCAGTACCTGGTGTACCTGGCCCAGTCGTAACTGGCGGTCAGTTTGGTGCCGGGGTACGTGAAGGGCTGTAGCCAGCTGTCGACGCCGATGCCGGGCCAGAGGTTCATCATGATGCGTTGCGGGTGGGTCGGCAGCGGTCCGCGCGAGCCGTTCTCCTGGTGGACGAGCGCCCCGTCGACGAACCAGTTGATGGTGCCGCCGTTCCACCACTCGAAGGCGTAGTTGTGGTAGCCGGTCGAGGCGTCGAAGCCCAGGTTGATGACGGTCTCGTGGCCGCCGACGCCGTTCGTGAAGTAGTTGAGCTGCAGCTGGGTGGTGTTCTTGCCGAGGATCTCCACGTCGATCTCGTCCCAGGGCTGGCCGTCGCTGGGCCCGGTGTAGGTGAAGAACGAGGTCACGGTGCCAGGGTTCTTGACGGCCTTCAGGCGCGCCTCGAAGCGGCCGTACGAGAACAGGTCGGTGGTGCGATATTCGCCGGAGGCGTACGGCTTGCCGGAGCAACCGCCCGGACAGGACTGGGTGTCCAGGTTGATCCCCATGACGCCGCCGCTGAACCAGACGTGATCGGCGCGCCAGCCGGCGTTGAACATGCCGCCGTTGCTGTAGCCGTCGGCCTTGTACCAGCGGCCGGTGTCGAACCCGTCGAAGTTGTCGGTGAAGCTGGGGCCGATGGCGGCTTCGGCCGGCGCGGCGCCGGTTCCGGTCAGGGCGGCGACGATGCAGACGACGGCGGCGGCTGACGCCGTCAGAACGCGAGACCGAGTGATGAGCATTGACGTCTCCGGTTTCCGTGCGGGTTCCGTCATGCCGGGGGGGGAGGTCGCGTCGTGCATGACGAACGGGGATGGGCGATACGGACCGCGGGTGACGCGCGGCGCGGCCGACGCCGGGGAGGGTCTACATCGACCCGTGGCTGGATCCGGGAAAACTGGAAGCGCTTCCAAGCAGACGATCCAGCAACATCTATGGCGAGTTTGTTACCGCACGATGAAACTTGTCAAGGATCCAGCGTGGGCGAAATCGCTGTAGCTGCATGAATGACCGCTCATCGGCATCCAGCAGCGCGGGGGACCCGCCCCGTCTCATCAGCAACGACATCCGGTCTTTACATCGATGACCGCGAGTCTTATCTTTTCGCTGGAAGCGCTTCCAAGACCGCGAGAGCGCTCTCAGGACTGTCTGGAGGCAACATGCGAAGGCGAACCCTGCTGGGTACGGCGGCGGCCGCGGTGACCGCGGCGATGTCCGATGCCACCGGTGCGCACGCGGCGCCGGCCTGCCCGGACACGCCTCGATACCTTGGCATGTTCCGCGAGGAGGACCCCGCGGCGATCGCGGCCGACGTCGAGAGGCGGTACGGCGTCACTCCCGCGAGCGTGATGTGGTTCGACAGCTGGGCAAGCGGCCTGCCGTTCCCGGTGAGCGCCGCCAGGGCGCTCTGGCGGCGCGGCGTCATGCCGCATTACACCTGGGAGCCCTGGAATACCGCGCTCGGCCCCGCCGACCCCGGGCAGATCCACCTGACCGACATCGTCGACGGCGCCTGGGACACCTACATCAGGGCACGTGCCAGGGAGTTCGCCGCCGTCCGGGCGCCGATCATGGTCCGCTGGGCACACGAGTTCAACGGCAACTGGTACCCGTGGGGCATCGCGAACAACAACACCGACCCTTCGCTGTACGTACGGGCGTACCGGCACGTCCACGACCTGGTCACGGCCACCGGGGCGCGCAACGTGCAGTGGGTGTGGGCGTACAACAACGGGTCGTCGCCGGACGCGGCCTACAACGACCCGGCCGCCGCCTACCCCGGCGACAGGTACGTCGATTGGGTCGGAATCGACGGATACAACTGGGGATTCGGCCCGTCCTGGGATCCGGCCGGCGACCACTGGACGACCTTCGACACGACCTTCGCCACCGCGTACGCCAAGGCCCGCACCATCGCGCCGAAACGGCCCGTGATGCTCGGCGAGTTCGCGTCCAGCGAGGACGGCGGCGACAAGGCCCGGTGGTTCCGGGAGATGGACACGACGCTGCGCTCGGATGCGTACCCCGACCTCAAACTGCTCACCTACTTCGACCTCACCAAGGAGGAGCCCTGGTCGCCGAGTTCGTCGCCGGCCGCGCTCACCGCCTTCACCTCCTGGGTGCGGCAGAGGTACATGAAGGGACGAGGCCGGGAGCTGGCCCGCGTCGCCGCCGGCTACGCCCGCTCAGAGGTCGCCACGGTGCACGCACCGCGTTAACCATGTGCCTCCGCGACGTTGCGCTTGTTCACGGCGAGGCGGTGCGGTTCCCGGTCGGGCTCGTCGAGGCCGAACGCGAGAATACGCTGCGGGTGGATCCGGATGATCGCGTCCGGCTCGGTGATCGCCTCGCCGCGTCCGCGGATCTCCAGGCACCGCACCCGCCACGGATTCGTCGACGGGACGTCGTCGACGACGAACGCGACCCGCCCGTTGTCCGCCACGTTCCGGAACTTCCGGCTGGCCGCCATGTTGTAGCCGCCGATGTCGATCGTCCCGGTCGCCGCGTTCCATCGGAACCCGACCGGGTTGACCTGCGGTGAGCCGTCCGGCTGCACCGTCGCCAGCCGTCCCAGGACCTGCCCCGCCAGATACTCGAGCTCCACTGCGCTGAAGGTCATGCGGACCAGCCTGCGCCCTCAACCAAGGTTGAGGTCAACACCGCACACGACGTTTCGCCCTCCGTCCGCGGTACGCGACCGGAGCGCCGCTGTCGACGCACGCGTCCCGGTCGAGTTGCCGGAAGAGCTGCTTCGGAGGGCTGACTGTCGAATCTTCCGATCGGCGGCGATAACTGGTCCAACCAGTTGACGGGTTGATGTGAGGTGGGGCACGCTGCCGCCATGAGTTTCGAGCCGGCACCCCGGCAGTCCGTTTCGGACCACGTGTTCGGCCAGCTGCGCGACGCCATCGTCGGCGGCCGTTACGCCGCCGACGATGTCCTGCCGAGCGAGCGTGACCTGGCCACCACCTTCGCGGTCAACCGGCACGCCGTGCGTGAGGCGCTGCGACGCCTCCAGCAACTCGGCCTGGTCAAGGTGAGCCAGGGCGGGGCGACCCGGGTCCTGGACTGGCGGGCCACCGCCGGCCTCGACCTCGCCATGGTGCTCACGATGGCCGGGGACGTCCTGCCGATCGCCACCCTGGCGCGTGACGTGCTGGAGATGCGGGCGTGCATCGGCGCGGACGCGGCCCGGCTCTGCGCCCGGCGAGCCGACGGGGCCGCCCGTGCGGCGATCGCGCGCGCCGTCGACGAGTACGCCGCGGCGGTGCCCGACCTGGCCCGGATGAGGATTGCGGACCTGGCCTTCTGGCGCCGGGTCATCGAGGGCTCCAGCAACATCACCTATTTGCTCGCGTTCAACAGCCTCACGGCCGGCACCCTCGCGGTCGGTGATGTGCCCGCGCAGCAACGTACCGCCGAATTGCTGGACGTCGGCGCCCACCGCAAGCTGTCCGACCTGATCGCCGCCGGCGACGCCGCCGGCGCGGAGCGCGTCGCGCGCGCCCTGCTCGCCACGGAAACCACCGCCGAGACCACCCCCGCCACCGGAGAGATCGGAGCCCCTCACTCATGATCCCCGCCGTTCTGTACGCCGTTCCCGCCTTCCTCCTGCTGATAGCCATGGAGTTCCTGTCGTTCCGCTTCCTGCCGGACGACGAGGAGCGCGGCTACGAGGCCCGCGACACCGCCACCAGCCTGTCCATGGGCATCGGCAGCCAGATCATCGGCGTGCCGTGGAAGCTGTTCACCGCGATCGCCTTCGCCGGCCTCTACGTGATCAGACCGTTCAAACTGGACCCGCACGACTGGTGGGTGTGGGTGCTGCTGTTCTTCGCCGACGATCTCGCCTACTACTGGTTCCACCGGCTTCACCACGAGGTGCGGGTGCTGTGGGCCGGGCACGTGGTGCACCACTCCAGCCAGTTCTACAACCTCTCCACCGCCCTGCGGCAGAGCTGGACGCCGATGACCTCGCTGCCGTTCTGGCTCGGCCTGGCGGCGCTGGGCTTCCCGCCGTGGATGATCTTCCTGCAGCAGTCGATCAGCCTGGCGTACCAGTTCTTCCTGCACACCGAGCGCGTCGGCAAGCTGCCCCGGCCGATCGAATGGTTCTTCAACACCCCGTCGCATCACCGGGTGCACCACGGTTCCAACGACCCGTACCTGGACCGCAACTACGGCGGCATCCTGATCGTCTGGGACCGGCTGTTCGGCAGCTTCGAACCCGAGGGAGAGCGCGTCCGGTACGGGCTGACCAGCAACATCCAGACCTTCAACCCCCTCAAGGTCGCCACCCACGAGTACGCGGCGATCTGGCACGACCTGCGCGGTGCGAACAGTTGGCGGGACCGGGCCGGTTACCTGTTCGGCCGTCCCGGCTGGCAGCCCACCGCATGATCCCCCTGTTCGTCACCGTCGCCATCGCCGAGATCATCTCGGTGGCAGCCGACTGGACCGTTCTGCAGTGGATCACCAAGCCGTTGCTGGCGCCGCTGCTCATCGTGTACCTGTTGCGGTACCAGCGGCCGGGCCTGGTCGTGGTCGCGCTCGGCTTCGCCACCGCCGGGGACATCGCCCTGCTGATACCGGGACAGAGCGCCTTCCTGGCCGGGATGCTGTGCTTCCTCGGCGCACAGGTGTGCTTCATCGTCGCGTTCCTGCGGCGGGCCCGGCCGGTGCGGCTCGCGTTCGCCGGGTACGGGCTGATCTGGGTGCTGGCGAACGCGCTGCTGTGGGATCGGTTGGGTGCTCTACGCGTACCCGTGCTGCTCTACAGCCTCGCGTTGATCGCGATGGCCGCGGCAGCGGCGGGGGTCTCCCGGCGGGTCGCCGTCGGGGGCGCGCTCTTCGTGGTCTCCGACCTGCTGATCGGGATGGGCGCGGCGGGCCTTCGGGCGCCGGCGCACGGCGCGCTGGTCATGACGACGTACGTGGCCGCACTCGCCCTGATCGTGACCGGTTGGGTACGGGAACACCGCGCCGCAGCACCGCTCGCGGCGTCCGCCCTGCCCGGCTGACCTGGGACGATCCTGCGAACCACCGTGGGGATGAGCGTTGTCATCCCCACGGTAAGTGGCGGCGCCCGGTCAATCGGCCGTCCGCACGCGGAGTCGGCGCTGCAGCGCGGACTCGAGTTCGTCCGGTAGGCGGAACCACCCCGCGGCGGTGAGCAGGCGGTGGCGCGGGTTGTGCCGGTAGGAGCCGGCCACGCCCTGACCATCCTTCACCTCGACCGCGCCGAGGATGTCCTCGGGCGGAACCCGACCGCCGGGATTCGACGTGCGCCCATCTATCAGGTAGACGTAGCCGGCGCCCTGTTTCCGCGCCTCTCTCCGCAGGAAGTCGCTCTGCCCGATGTTGTCCTGGACAACCGTGGAGAGCAGCCTGACGAACACGTCGTTCTCCTCCACGTCGGCCGGCCCCAGGTCGTCCGGGTTCGCACCCGCCCTCACGGAGCCCAGGATGCCGTCTGCCCGCAGTCCATGACGGAAGGCCCAGTCCGACTCGAGCAGGGACACCACTTCCCTTTCGCCACCGCCGAAGTCGAAGCGGTACACGAACACTTGACGATCGCCGCGGCTGCCGGCCGGCATACGGTCCTCCATTTCATTCCGCCGGTGATGGGGATGACGGCCGAAGGGCCTCGGCCGCCAGCAGTTCGGAGCGGACGACCTCGAGGAGCCGGCCGATCCAGTTGCCGCCGCCCTCTCCCCAGTAATCGGACACGCCGTGTTCCGCGCAAATCATCGGCGCGTCACCGGTCACGAGCAGGCTGCGGGCAAGTTCGGGGTGCTGCTCGTACTTGATGTGCAGGAGGCGGTGCATGACCGCCAGTCTCAGTTTCGGCCACTCCGGACGGCGAGGAGCCTCGGCTGCCAGGTCCGACACGTGGAACGGGTTGGGCTCGGCGGCAATTCGGTCGCGCCATTGCACGTCGTCGGTCGACAGCGCCCAGTATGCGTGCGCCACCGTTGGATAGATCTGTCCATCGACCGCGATGGGTGCGGGGAAATAGTTGGACAGCCCGCGCAGGTCCGGACGGCGTGTCGAGTAGATGTAGATCGGCGGGTTCGTAGCCTCGACCGGGCCGTCAGCCTGCACCCGAGTTCTGACGGCGGCATTGGTGGCAGCGGTGTCCGCATCCCGGCGTAGCTTGCTGCGAAGGGTCGCCACGGCATCGGCATGATCCTCTGCCGTGATCGTTTCCGAGGACGAGTCGCCGACATCCGTGGTCAACACGCGCAGCGCGTCATCCCTCCCTCGAAGGGCACGGCGGCGGCGATGTTCGGGGACGGCAAGGTACCGCTCGCGCAACAGGAGGCGATTGTCCTCACTCATGTCATCGAGGTAGGCGGCGACGGCCGCAAGACACCGTCCTGCCGAGTCGGGTCGCCCATTGAGCCGGTCGATGATGTCCCCGACCTCACCGACGAACATATCCGCGTCGACTCTGGTCCGGACATCGTTGAACTGCCATGAGATCGCGTCCGCCGAAGCCCTTGAACCCTCTTCGGGAAGCGGGGCGATCCGGCCGGCATCGAGTTCCTGGCGCAGCCCGCTCAGATCAATCAGAGGGCCGCTATGACTGTCGATCAATCCGTCTGCATATATGAGTAGGTCGCTCAATTCGTACTCATTCCAAGCACGAATGAACACATGTTTCCATGTTCCATCGACGCGAATTTCGTCGACATATCGATAGGTTCGCCGCGTCCGGAGCATCACAATATGCTAGCGCCCCGTTCGAGTGGCCTCCGAAGAGGCCGAGCAGGGCCTGTTGAACAGCACATCGTCGACGCCAGTCCCAACGGCGTAACGAGTGATGAGCGGCAAGGGCCGCGATCCGGCCCGCCCCCATGGAGGGCGAACCGGATCACAGCATCGTTCAGGCCAGGTCGACGTTAATCGTCGTACGCTGGATTAGGAGCAAATCTTCCTCCCGGCAGATAAGCTCCGACAATATTCTTCGGGTCAATACGTCGGTAGACCGCCACTTCATGCTCTTCTTCGTACAAAGTGCCTGGCATGTGCTCGTTAACGTCGAAACCATTTACCCCCCGAATGACGTAAACGTATCTTCCCCCCTCTTCAGCCACAGACTTCTTGCTACTCGTGGAGACCCATGCGGAGGGAGCAACACCCTTTTTTTGTGACAGGTGATCTTCCATGTCAAGGTTCGTGCCGAGGGCATCGAATCCGGTCTTGAAGATTTCCCCCGGTTCTCGGTCATCGCCACGGTAGAGGTCGCAGTTATGGACCAGGATCGGGGCTTCACCGGCGAACACGTAGTACGTGTGCAAGTCCGCGACCGTCAGGTTGTAGGCCCGCGCGACACGGTGTGCCGACTTGTGGAAACCGGTCACCCGCACGACGCCGGAGGCGGTCAGCACCAGGTCGCCCGGATCAAGCGCCTCGGCGTGCTGCCATTCCTGATCGGTCTCGTTCCAGAACGGGTGATCCTCGGTGGTGATCACGGATTCGCCGTCGACGGTGAGTTCGTAGAGGTCGTCGTCGTGGACCCAGACCGCTTCGATCTCGCGGGGCCCCTGCTCCCCCGTCTCGGGGTCGGTGGCAAGGACTTCGTCACCCGGCTTCAGATCCGCGAATTTCTTCGCGCTTCCGTCGGCCATGAGCACTTTGGTATCGGCACCGAAACTGTTGAATCCGGCCTCGCAGCTGTCCAGATCGAGGTCGAGGTCGAGTTTCCGCTTCTTGGCCGGCTTCCGCCTGCCCGAATTCTTGTAGCCGCCGCGCCCGAAACAGCCGATCTCCTGGCAGATCGAGATAATTCTGTCGATTTCGAGGTTGTCTTTGAAATCCTTACTGCACTTGACGTACTCCCTGACACAGGCATAGAACATCATGTCCAGCGTGTCGGCTTCGCACCATTCGGTGCACAGCGTCAACGGCAGGTCGCCGCGAGCACGGTCCACGCCGGCGGCCAGCGCGTCGATGTCGGGTGCACCCTTGCGGGGCGTGACACCATTGATCGTGGGCTTTTTGCCGTCACGGTACCTCGTGGTGACAGTGCCGTTACGCCCGTACCTGTTGCTGTAGTGCTTGTTGACGGCGCCGTTTCTTCCCTCGCTGAGAACCTGCTGAGTCACGGGATTGAGGCGCTGGCCGCTTCCATCACCGTTGCCGGTGTCGAGCATGCGGCCGGTGGGGTCGCTGAACGTGATCGGGTTGTTGTTGGAGTAGGCGTAGGCGTTCCACTGCTGAGGATCGGCGAGATCCTGCAACGGGTCGACGGAGATGAAGCGCCCGGCGACGGGATCGTATTCGCGGGCGCCCAGATGGGTCAGGCCGGTCGTGTCGTTCGTTCCGCCGACGAAACCCTTGGTGTTCGGCCATGCCCCCGTGGCGCCGCGAGCCGTTCCGTACGGGGTCTGGTGGCGGACGGTCTCCTGCTGCGTCGCGGCGTTGACGGACACGGACGAGGTGCCCTGGTGGTCGCCGGCCATCCAGAAGAGCCCGGATGGGTTGCGCGTGGCGACGACCGAGCCGGCGAAGCCGTAATCACGGATGCAGCTCGTCTTCGCCGTGCCGGTGGTGTAGCGAATCTCCTGCCCCGGGAGGTAGAGGGTGCGTCCGGTGGGATCTCGCTGGATGATGCGGTTGCCGTCGCGTCGTAGATGTAGCTGGTCTGCCCGGTGCTGTCGGTGGCCGTCTCCAGGTGACCCTCGGCGTCCCAGGTGAAGGTCTGGGCTCCGGACGAGGTCGGCCGGGTCAGCGTGTTCCCTATGGCGTCATAGGTGTAGCTGCCGGTACGAGCACCGGACATGCTGGACACCGCGTGCGGGCGTACCGCGGTCGCTCCGGACGTCGGATAGGTGTAGTCGGTGACGGCGTCACCTGACGACGAGTGCACGACCTCCTTCGTGCGGTTGCCGATCTTGTCGAACTCCCAGCTGTGCCAGTACGGCGCCGGACCACCTAGCTCGGTGGCCGACCGCGTCCCGGAACAGTCACCGCTGGTGGGCGTCCAGGCCTGCGTCAACCGGCGCAGGTAGTCGTACGTGAAGCACTGGCTCTCGGCCTGGCCGGGTGCGGCGTCGGCGGAGCTGGTGATGTTGCCGGCCGGGTCGTACTGGTAGGTGATGTCGCTCAGGATGAACGGCGCCACCTGGTCACGGTCGGTGCGGATGCCGGTCAGCCGGCCGGTCGCCTCGTCGCGGGTGTAGGCGGTGAAGACGTGACCGCCGGCACCGGTGTGCCTGTCGATCTGGTCGAGCTCGCCGAGCGCGTTGTAATCGGCTCCAGCGATGTACGACAGGTTCTGCGAGCCGTAGAGGCTGTCGAGCGTGGTGGGGTGACCGAACTCGTCGTAGCCGAAGGACAGCGTCTCCGGCTGCAGGCCAGTGTTCGTGTCCGGGATGCTTGTCGACTTGACCGAGCCGTCGAGGTTGTAGGTGTTGTTGTAGTTGTAGGTGCCGCCCAGCCCCGTCTCGCTGTCCGGAATGATGATCTGGGTGTTCCCCGGCTGGTAGCTGTCGGTGTAGTCGAGGACCTTGACCTGGTAGGGGGCCGAGCCGACGAACCGGGTCGACTGGGACAGCTGCCCCTTGGCGACGGTGTCGTAGATCCACTGGGCGCGCAGGACGCCGCCGGCCACCTTGTCGTAGGCGGCACGCTTGCGACGAAGGCTGTCGTACTCGAAGGCGATCTTCTTCCCGCGTGCGTCGGTCGTGGTCAGCACGTCGCCCGCGTTGTCGTAGGTGTAGGTGGTGATGCCGCGGTCCGGGTCGTCCACCTCGATCGCCCGGCCCCGGAAGTCGTACTCGTACGTCCAGTCGTTGCCGAGCACGTCGGTGACCTTGTCCTGCAGGCCACGACGATTGAAGCTGTACGTCGTGGCGTCCCAGCTGTTCGGGGTGTAGGGCGTCGGCACGGCCCCGTGGTACTGGCGCATCTCGACCGTGTGGCCACGCCCGTCGAGCACCGCGGACGTCGCGGTGCCACCGGCGGGTGGGGTCACGTCGGTGCGGTCACCGCCGTAGGCGGTCGTGGTCCGCCAGCGTTCGGAACCATAGGGCTGGAAGACGTTCGCGACGACTCGGCCGGCCCCGTCGTAGACCGTGCGGTTCTGGTTGGCGACGAAGGCCCGGTCCGTGGCCGTCAGCAGCGTGCCACCGGGGTCGCCGGTGGTGTGATAGGAGCCGAAGGTCAGCACCTGCCGGCCGGCGCTGTCGTAGAAGATCTCGTTGATGACCCGGCCGCCCGCCGGCGACTTCACCTGCGTCTGACGCTTCCGCAGCGAGCCGTCGAAGAGGTCGTAGATCGTGTTGTACTCGCCCTTGGAGTTCAGGGCCGACGATTCGACCACCGACGCGGCGTCGGTGTTCAGTTCGTAGCGGTACTTGGCGTCAGGCGTGTGGGTGCCTTTGACCCGGCCCGGCTTCCACACCGCGGTGACCCGGCCCAGCGGGTCGTACACGCTGTCGGTCCGCTTGTCGTTGGCGTCGACGGATGACGTCGCCACGCCCCAGGCGGGCTCCAGCGTCGCGGTGGTCTCGTGCAGCAACGGGTTCTTGGTCAGCGTCGAGGTGACCGGCCCGTCCGTGGCGGGCGTGTACGTGGTGGTCGTCGCGTAACCCAGCTCGTCCGTGACGGAGACCGGCCGGCCGTGCGCGTCGTAGGTCGTCTTGCCCAGCACGGCGAACGTCGGCGCACCGCTGTTCCAGGCCGTACTCGCCTGGCTCTGGGTGACCAGGCCCTTCGCCGGCGTCGCCTCGAAGGCCTGGTTGTCGTAGAGGGTGCGGGTCTCCCCCAGCACCTTGTCCTCGGTCAGCGTGCCCGTGGCTGCGGAGCACTTCACCGCGTACGACTGAACCCGGTGGACCCGGTCCATGAGCCAGGCGGTGGTGTTGCGCGGGGTGTAATCGTTCCTGGTGCACTGCTCGTCGCCGTCGACGCCGTCCACACCCAGGTTCTCGACGGTCACCGGCATGCCGTAGGCGTCGAAGGTGGTGACCGTCTTGGTCACCCGCTCGCCACGGCCGCCGTCGAGGGTCACGTGGGTCGCCTTGGTACCCGTCCCGACGAACCGGGCGGAGACCGTGTCGCCGTTGAGCGTGCGTGTCGCGGTGGCCGCCGACGCCCACGGGGTGGCAAGTTCGCGAGACAGTACCGCGCCGCCGGGACCGTTGAAGGTCGTGCTCTCGTGGGTCATGCCGGCGAACCAGTCCTCGTCGGCGATCCCGTCGACGCTGACCGGCTTGGTGCCGCCGTCGGCGTTGAGCCGGTCACCGTTCATGCCCCGGAAGTAGCGGGTCTCGGTGTAGGTCTGCTCGCCCGGATCGCCCACGGTGACGCCGACCCGGCCGTACCCCCGGTAGTCCGACCAGGTCTTGAACTTCTTCTTGGTCATGCCGTCGTCGTCGGCGTAGTGCCAGGCCGCGCCGTCGTAGTAGTCGTACTTGTAGACCACTCGCGGGCTACCCGAAGGTGGTGCGCCGCCGGTGTTGTCGCTCTCGTAGATCGAGGTGACCACGTACTTGTTGAACCAGTCGGTGACCGGCTCCTCGTAGCCCTCGGGAACCCACCGCACCGGGTAACAGCGCCGGGTGTTCGTCGCCGGGTCCGGCTTCGGACCGTCCGCCTCGCAGTCCTGCGCGGAGTAGACGACGCTGACCGACCCACCCGACTCGGTACGGATCCGGGAGACCCGCATCCAGTTCATCGCCGCCGAATGATCACCGATCCGGTCCACCCGGTTCGGCATCTGCACCGGCGTGAACTCCACATCCGGCACCGTGGCGGTGCCACCGACCAGACCCGCGTGCGACAGCTTCGACAGCCACAGCCCGGCGCGGGTGCCGTCACCCGGGTCCGGGAACGTGTGCGTCAGCGTCCACCGATCCACGTTGCGATATTCGCTGCCGTCGCGGACCTGAGTGGTGACGGCGGCCAGTCGCTTCGTGGTCCAGAACGTCGGCGAGAAGTCGTCCTCACACTTGTCGCCGGTGCAGGACTGGTCCCACGGCACATCCGGCCACTTCGTCGCGTTGTGCGTGTCGCAGTCGCTCAGGCACCGGTTCGCCACGGCGAAGTCGACCCGCATCGGAGCAAGGGTGTTGTGCACCGAGTCGGTGCCACTGATCTTGCGCGTGCCGTAGTCGATGCGCTCCAGCCAGGACTCACGGTCGTAGCTCGCGGCATCGTCGGCCTTCAGGTTACGGCCGTATTTGTTGGTCTCCTTCTGGTACCAGTACGACATCGAGTTCCCGGACGGGTCGACGACGTAGTCCAGGTTCCAGCGCCACGCCTGAACGCAGTCCGAGTCGGCGAACGCGGTCGCGTGACACGGCTCGCTCGGGTCGTTGCCGAAGACCGGAGCGGTCAACGCCGAGTTCGTCACCGGCTTGCCGGCCGTCCAGCCGGGCAGGCGGTTGACGCCGAACCAGTACTGAACACCGTTGGTGGTGGTCAGTACCCAGTACTCGCCGTCGTTGTCACCGTTGGTGGCACCGGTCTTGCGCTCGACCCGGGAACCGTCGTCGCCGCGCAGGTGCCAGCGCTTCTCGGTGGCGTTGTAGATCAGCTCACCGGCGTGACCGGCGAGCGAGACCGTCGCATTGTCGGTCTCCCAGCACAGGTCACCGGTCTTCTTGTCGTTGTTCGCCGAGCCGTTCATATCCTCGGCGCAGGAGTGATAACGACGCTCGACGAAGCCACCCGCGGCGACGTCGAAGCCCTCACCGGCCCAGGACGGCTGGCTGTTCGACGCCGCGTGCCGGCCGTCCACCGACTGCGACGAGTACGAGAGCCCCACGTTCGGAACCGGGCCACCCAGCGCGGGTGGCGTGCGCATCGAGTAGCTCCAGGTGAACCCGCCGGCATTGCCGCCGGCGGACCAGGTCGAGGACGGGCTCAGGGTGCTCGCCGAGTAGTCGCCCGCCGGACCGGACGCCGCCGCGGTGGCGGCGACCAGGGTCGACATGTTGGAGACCGCCACGTCCGCGGACACGGTCCGCGCCGACAGGTCGTTGTCGGACTCCAGCGGAGTGGCCGCGCACCCCTCCTTCCCGGGAGTGGTCAGCGCGCACTCCGGGAGCGTGACCAGGCGCAACCGGCTCGACCAGTCCGCACCGTAGGCGGTCGCGAACGACTTGTAGTCCAGGGTCACCCTGGTGCTGCCCGCGGTCTTGACACCATCCGCGCGATTCAGGCGCAGCAACACACCACGGACCCCGGCACGATCGGTCGCCTTCCGGTCCAGCACCTCGGCCTGAACACGCGTCGGCCCCGGCTGTGCCGACCGCGCGGCCGCCGACCGGGCCGGCTGCCCGACCCGCACCGGCAGGACCTCCGCCTGCGCCGCGGGCACACCCGCGGCCGGCACGTCGATGATCTCGCCGGCCGCCTTCGGCCAGCTCGGCGCGGGACGCTTGGACGCCGGCGCCGGTTGCCCGGCCTTCGCCGCCGGCGCGGTCTTCACCGCCTTCACCGGAACCTCCGGCACCGGCTTCGCCGACGGCGGGGAATGCGGCTTCGGCGCCGCCGAAGCCTCCGGCGTCTCGGCCAAACTGAGGAACAACGCGACGACCAGGCTCGCCGCCAGTTGGACGGTACGTTGTTTGAACAGGGATCTCCGAGCCGGCGGCAAGCCGGCGGGAACAGGTGAACTCACCTGATACTCCATTGCTGGTGATGGGTAGGGACGGACAGAGGGCTGGGTCGAACCCAGCCCTCGGTGATGGCGTTTCGGATGAATCAGCCGGTGACCGCGGAGGTCATCCGCAGGTCGCGTCCTGGACACGGGAGAACAGCTTGCCGCCGTTGCCCGGAGGGACGTGATCGGGGAGGCCTCGCCGCAGCATGATGCAGAGCCATCATGGGAGGTTTCGAGGCGGCCACGCGATGACCAGATGGCACGACAAAGGAGTCCACCAGCTCTACCCCGTGATCCAAGAGTGATAGTTGATCATGGACTCTAGGCAGTGACAGTTGCGGATGTAAAGGCCGGGACCCGGATCAGCTCGACGAGCCAGTCCGACAACCACCGAGGGCCGGGCTTCGGCCCTCGGTGGTTGTCGTTACGGATGGATCAGGCGGCGGTGGCGGGGGTCATCCGCCGGCCGACGCCGTGGTGCTGGACCACAAGCCGGTCGAAGTCAGGACGCCTCCGGCTCGAATCGCAGGCCGTATCCCGGGCGCAGGAGAGGCTCACGGTCGCCGTAGTCATTCCAGTGGTACCCCTTCCCGTCGTAACCCGAGAGGCCGATGAGCGCGTCGCCGCCGCTGAGGTAGAACGAGCCGTCGTTGTCGGGGTAGGCGGTGGTGAAGCCGCCGGTCTCGTCGATGGTCGCCTGGAAGGTGGTCCTGGTGCCTGGATCACCATCCCTCATCACGTTGTTCCATTCAATGACGAAGTGCCGGTTCGGCGCGGTACCGCGAACCTCGGTCCGCACGCTGGCCTGGTCGTCCACCTTCCAATGGCCCGAGAGCACTTCGAGATAGGTTTCGTAGAAGAACTCTCCGTTATACGTGTTGCCGAACTCGAAGGCGCCCCACTCCTCGATGGAGACGCGCTCACGCACGACGCCGAAAACGGTGATCGGGAACGGCATGTCAATTTCCGCCCACCCGTTCTCGCCGATGGGTAGAACCTTGTCGGCACCGACCGGAACGTAGGCGTTCGGCACTTCGCTGATCGTGTATCCCATGGGGTCGGCCGCGCTGGCCTCCCACCTGAAATCCTGCACGCCTGGCAATCTGCCCAGCTTGACGGTTCCGGAGCCGGTTCCCACGCACGGGCCCGAGGGCTGTGTGGCGAAGACGGCCCAGTACTTGGTCGGAACACCGTCGAGCTGGTAGGTGCCGTCGGCGCCGGTGGTGGCGGACTGCCCTGCCGCCGTCACCGTGGCGCCGTCTACCGGAGCATCGTCACATGTCACCGTGCCGCTGATGGAGTTCTCGGTGGCGGCGGGTGTGAAGTGCACACTCAGGTTGTCGGCCAGGATGTCGCCGCCGTCAAGGTAGCGGAGGTATGTCGCTCCTTGGCCGAGGTCGTAGTCCCAGAAGGAGGCTATCCCGACGGAACCGCTGCTGCCTCGTTCGCGGAGGTTCGCGGAGTTGATCCCTTCGTAGTTGAAGGTGATGCCGCCGGACTCGTCGAAGGTGGCTTCGAAGCTGACCCGGGTGGTGGGGTCGCCGGCGGCGTGGACGTTGCGCCATTCGACGGTCCACTGCCGGTCCGGTGCCGAACCGGTCGCCTCGATGGCGATCGCCGCTTCGCTGTCGACGACCCAGTTGTCGTAGAAGACCGACACTGAGCTCTCCCGGTCACGCGTCGCGTTCTCAGGTGCGGGAATTCCCTCCTCGGGCACCTGGAATGCGATCATGCCGTTGCTGCTGACCCAGGCGGTCTTGTAGGACTCGCCGTAGAGCTTGATCGGGAAGGGCAGTTGGGTCCGCCACGTCTCGTCGTCGCCGGTCCAGCCCTGTTGCACGTCGGCCGCATGGGTGAAGTCCTGTGTGCTGGTGGTGCAGTTGTAGTAGTAGTCGTTCTGCGGGTTGACCGACAGGTCCACGGTTTCGTTGAGGAACGCCTTGGAGACCTTTGCCGAGGCGTAAGACCCCCAGCACAGGTCGGCTCCCCCGACGGCCTGGAGGGTGTACCTGCCGACCGGTACGTCGGTGAAGCCGTAGCTGCCGTCCTCGGCCGTTGTCGCAGTCCGGTTACCCGGGTTCAGCGTGATCGTGACTCCGGCGATCGGCTCGTTGGTCTCCGTCTGGGT
Organism: Actinoplanes regularis; assembly: GCF_900188005.1. Classification (GTDB taxonomy): domain Bacteria; phylum Actinomycetota; class Actinomycetes; order Mycobacteriales; family Micromonosporaceae; genus Actinoplanes; species Actinoplanes regularis. Next base: position 95,136 of record NZ_FZNR01000028.1, read on the forward strand.
GAGGACCCCGCTGATGACACCCACCGGGGCGGGTGTGTAAGTGAGCGAGCTGTTCGGCGTCAGGACGGGGCTGGAAGCCGAATAGTACGTCGCCAGGCCGTTTGCCTGCAGGCTGACCTGCGCTGTGCTGCCCTTCTGGCGGTCGGTGGTGCCACCGGAGCCGTATTGGTAGACGAAGTGTCCGTCCTCGTGGATGACCACCTCGAAGGTGACCCGTTCGGTGGTGCCGGTGAACAGCACGTTGCGCCATTCGATGACGAACGTACGGTTCGGGGCGGTGCCGCCGGACTGGGTCCAGACTCCCGCCGAGCTGTCGACGGTGAAGTCGGTCCAGAAGGGCAGCAGGAATCCTGAGCCGAGCTGGGCGTAGCCGTCATCGGACACGGACGCGCCGGTGAACGTGTCGCCGTGGAAACGGACCGGGAACGGGAGCTGCACGTTGGCGCGCACGCCGTTGCCGGTGAGCGGAACCGTCGTTGTCCCGGCGATCCAGGTTGCGGTGCCGGTGTTGCAGGCGTAGCCGATGTCGCCGTAGTCCGGGCCGAGTTTGAGGTTGTAGACGGTGTCGATGGACAGATCGACAACGGCTTCGGCGGCGCTGCCGCAGCGGGCCGGTTTGCGGGCGACCACGGTGTAGCTGTCGGCTTCGATTCCGGTGAAGGAGTAGGTGCCGTCGGCTGCGGTGGTAGCGGTCAGGCCGCCGGGGTCGAGGGTGACGTTCAGTCCGGCGACTGCGGCTCCCGCCTGGTCGGTGAGTTTGCCGGTGAGGTTGTGGACCTCCAGCTGGGTAGCGCCGTCCGGGGTGAACACGATCGCTTTGCCATTGGTCAGGACCGGGTCGCCGGCAGAGTAGACGAACACGTCGTCGCCGGCGGGTGCCACGATCCCGACCAGGGCGTTGTCGCCCTGCTCGGCGGCGTTGTCCATGCCGCTGTAGTTGGTCGTCACGGTGCCGTCGAGCCCGAGGGTGACCTCGAAACTCAACCGCTGGGCGGTGTTGGCCTTGCGGTACACGTTGCGCCACTCGATCAACACCTGCTGGCTGCCGCCGGTACCGATCACCGCGGTCCGCACGCTGGCGGAGGCGTCGACGACCAGGTCGTCCCAGTAGGCGGCGATGACCGGGATCGAGTTGGCCGCGGTGACCAGGTCGTTGGTGCCGGTGTACGGGTGCGACCCACCCGGGTCGGTGAACGACAGCACACCGTTGGTGTCAACCCAGGCGGTGCGGTACGCGCCGCCGTAGAACGGGAACGCGAACGGCAGAGTCACCGGGGTGACCGCGTCATCACCGGTCAGCGACAGCACCGTCGTCCCGGTCGCGAACGTCGTGGTCCGCTCCAGACAGGTGTGGTTCGCCTCGTCCTTCTTGCGACGCAGATACAACTCCAGGGTCAGACCCTGCTTGTCGATCAGGAACGGTTGGGTGCCAGCCATACCGCAGCGGCCACCGGAGGCGGCACTGATCGTGTAGTTGTTGCGTGGCAGGTTCTCGAACTTGTAGCCACCGTCGGCCTCCGTCGTGGCCGTGTAGCCACCAGGCTGCAGCGTGACCGTGGCACCCGCGGTGCCCAGCCAGGTAGCGGCGTCCAGAACAGTGCCGGACAGGTCCGCGCCGTGCACGCTGAACTGGGCCGGCTTCATCGGTCCGACCCGCAGGCTGTCCTCGCCGACCGCGTAGATCGGACGGACACCGGTGGTGGTACCGACGGCGATGTTGACCGTCGCCGTTCCACCGGGGACATCGGCGTTGACGGTGGTGCCCAGGCCGGTGCCGTCGATGCTGTAGCGGAACTTGGTGACGTTGGTGTCGCCACCGGCGTCGAACTTGACCGCCAGCGACTCACCCGCCCACACCTGCGACTCGCCCGGGAAGGTGATCGCCGGCTGCAGCGGCATGGCGGACTCGATGAGCTTGGTCGCGGTCTCCGCGAACGCGTAGACCCGCACGTCGTCGATGTCACCGTTGAAGAAACCGCTGTCGGCGCTGCTCACCCGGCTCTTACCGACAGTCAGCGGACCGGTGGCGTTGAACCCACCGGTCAGCGTCGCGGTCGTCTGTGCCACACCGTTGACGTACAGGGTCAGTTTCTTGGTCGAGGAGTCGTAGACCCCGGCCAGATGCACCCACTTACCTGCCGTCGCCGTGGCGGTCGACAACGCCTGGACATAGGCGACACCGTCGGTGTCCGTCCCGGCCATCGCGAAACGCCACTTGTTGTCACTGCCGGAGTAGCCCAGCGTGAACGCCGAGGTCCGACTGCCGCTCTGGGCGACCGCGACACGCTGCCCGGTCCCGCCGGTAGCGGTCAGTTTGACTCGCGCGGTCACGGTGAACGTGGCATCGGTCCGGACCGGGGTGGTCGCGTTGGTGTCCGGGTGCGGGTAGGTGACCGGGCCGCTCGTGGCGGCGAAGCCGGTGGTGCCGTTCAGCGACAGGGCGCCGCCTTCGGTGCTGCCGCGCCCGGGCGACCTGGTCGCGTCCCCGCCCAAGGTCAGGGTGTTGCCGTGGAGCTGCTTGTCGGCGGCGGTGGTAGTGCCGGCGGCCTCCTCGAAGATCCATTCCGCGGCGGGGCCGGTTCCGCCCCGCACGGTGAACGTGTAGGTGGCGGGTGTTGCGGAGTACCAGCCGGCCCGGTCCTTGGCCCATACCCGCAGGGTGTTGATGCCGTCGTGGGCCGGGGCCAGTGACAGGGTCGCGCTGTAGTCGGCGTTCATCGTCGCCGGCTTCGCCGCCAGATACTCACCCGCGTCCAGCGTCCACACATACCCGACAACGTCTTCCTTACGGATGGCCGGGATAGCGGCCTTGAACGTGCCCGCCAGACCGACACCACCGCTCGGGGCGGTCGCCGAATAGTCCGTCGAGGTGATCGCACCCGGGGACGGTGGTGGGGTCTTGTCGACCGTGAACTCGCACGTACCCGACCACGTCTCGGTGGTGCCGTCGGAGGTTTTGGCCTGCCAGACGTAGGTGGTGCCGTCGACGAGTTTGCCGTTCGGGATCGTCCCGGTCACCGTGGCCTTGTTCCCGTTGGCCTGCGACACCCGGTTGCTCTCACTGCGGGCGCCGCCCTTGGCCCACCAGTAGAAGTAGGTGGTCAGGCTCGTGGGCAGGTCCGGGTCCTGCTGGAAACCGGTCAGTTTCACCCCGTCGGTGCGCAGTACCCACGGACGGCTCGCACCGACTACGCAGGCCCCGCCGTCGGACTTACGGTCGGCGAGTGCGGTCGGGTCCTGGTTGAAGGTGACCGACAGCTTCGCGGTGGAGTGCTTGAACCGCTTCCACTGGTTCTTGGTGCCCTCATCGATCGCCTTCAGACCGAGGGTGACCGAGCTGGCGCCGGCGGTGACCATGTTCGTCACGTTGAACTCGATCGTGCCCGGCCCCTTACACCCGTGCACCGCACCATACTTCCGGTTACCCAACACCTGCGCGGTCTTGGAATACCAGGTCGGCTGGTTCTTCCACGTCGTGGCCGACGAGATCGCACCGGTCTGCCACACCTTCGCGTTACTGGCCGGGCTACACGTCCACGACCAGCGCTGCTCAATACTGAACTGCGCCGCAGAAACCTTGCCCTTGACCTTCGAGGTGTCCATCCGGAAGAACGACCGGATGATGTGATCCGCGCAGCCGACACAGTCCTCGGTCCGACCCACGCCGGCGGAGCCGGTGATCGCACTGTCGGTCAACGCCGTCGAGTTCTGCCAGAACGACTTCGTCGGATACTTACTCCACACCGACGTCCACGCGTTACCGGAAATACCACCGGTCACCGACGGATCGATGAACACCGGAAACTTCGTCCGCGCATCGGTCAGCATCGCCTTGTCCGGCGTGATCGTCACCGCACCACCGGCAACCTTGACCGGCATCACCGCACGACGAGCGAACTCACCCCGAGGATCCGCGGTAGTGCCCTGGCTCTCGGACGGGGCGGCAGTCGGCGTCCGAAGCGCCTGCTGCTCCGGCGATTCGGAGGAGTCCCACATCAACGGTGCCGGGGCGGTGAACACATCCGCGCCCTTGCTGTCACGCGCGCGCAGACCGCCGCCGGCGGCCGGGCTCATCGTGACACCCTTGGTGTTCAAGCCGAATGACAACGACTTGAGCTGCGGATTCGCGGCCGCTTTACGCGTGTGCACGACCAGGACCTCGGAGAAGCCCGTCGCGGACGCGGTGACCTGCAGGTCGACGTCCGGCAGCACGTTGCGGTAGGTCGCGGTGTCACCCCGCAGATCCGGTGCCGGTAGCTTCTTCGTCCAGCGCAGCGCGATCTCTTTCGAACCGGTGCCGAGCTTGCCGACCAGGGTGTCCCCACCGGCGGAGAACGTCATCGGCAGCACCGCCGCACGCGGGGAGAAACCACCCACACCGCGTCGTAGTGTCGTGTCGACCGGCACCCAGCTCTTACCCTGACGCACCCGCTGCGGCTCCACACTCTCTTGCAGAGTGCTCGTCCCGTCCGGATTCAGGAACAACTGCGCATACTCGGTCCGCTCCGAGAGAATCTCCACCGGAGCCTTACACACATCGACCATCCGCCGCGCCGCGACCGGATCAGCCTGCTCCCGCACACACGCCGAAGGCTTCACCTCAGCCGCCGAAGCAGCCCGCGGCAAAGCCACTATAGAAAGTCCCGAAGTTAACAGCGCGGCAACGCCCACAGCGGCCACACGCTGGTAAGACGGCACGATGACAGAACTCATCAAGCCTACCCCGTAATCGAAAAATGCCAGTTGATCATGGACTGTAGACAACCACGATCACGGATGTAAAGCGCGCCATAATAACGACACATATGCATATCAGCGCCGCCACAGGCCCGTCGGAGCGTCGCGATCACGACGGGCACGCCGCGCCCGAGGTGGACGCCTCGCAGAAAACTTGGTGCCCGGCCTGGGGCCGGGCACCACTCGCGCTATCGCGGTCGACGCTGATCCGTCAGCCGCACGCACCTCACAGCGTCAGATTCACCCGGGCAGCGAGCTTCTTGACGTCTTTGTTCCTGGCGAGCGCCGGATACTTCCCCCGCAGCTCGACGATCAGCTTCGTCAGCAGCTCACGGCCGGCCGACGACAACTCACTCGCCCGAACCTCGGCTACGTCTTCCACATAGTTGGAGCCGACCCTGACCTTCTCGCCCGCGGGCGCGAGGTAGATCTCGTCGGCCATCCCAGCAAAGTCGACGCGCACACTCTCACCCTTGGCCACCGAGCGACTCGCCCCGAAGAAGCCCACCGCGAAGTCGAGCATCTGCACGCCGTCACCCGTCACGATACTGAAGTCGACACCAGCGATCTTCAGCGTGAGGTCTCCGCCGAAACAGGAGTAGCAGAGGTCGGTCAAATCGGTCTTGGCGAGATCGAAAGACCGCTCGTCGCGTGTCACCAGGGGATCGCCGGACAATACGTAATCGACCGTTATCACGGGACGCTCGTCCCTCCGATCTTGATCGGGAACGCAGTGATGATCCTTTCATACTCATGAAGATGGCCACCCTTGAGGCCGTTGGACTTGCGGTCGCCGTAACGCAGGGCATCCTCGACCTGCCGGCGAATCGTGATGGCGTTGTCCGATTTGAACTTGCCCTTGCCGGGCCAGCGACTGCTCGCCGCATGGCGATTGAAGATGTGCTGCCAGTCAGCCGACTTGTACCGGCCCTTGCAGTTGTGAACGAGAACCGGAACATCCTCGGCCAGCACGTAGTACGTGTGCAGGCCGTCGATCGTCAGGTTGTAGGCGGCGGCGCAGCCCAGCGTCCCGGGGCGGAATGCGGTGACCCGCGCCGTGCCGGTGGGCGTACGGAGCAGATCGCCCTGGTCCAGGTCGTCGACGTCCTGCCAGTCCCGATCGGTCTCGTTCCAGAAGGGATGATCCTCGGTGGTCACGATCGGCTCGCCGTCGACCCCGAGTTCGTAGAGGTCGTCGTCGTGGACCCAGATCGCGTCGATCCGGTGCGCCCCCTGCTCACCCGTCTCGGGATCGCTGGCCAAGACCTCATCGCCGGCCCTCAGCTCGGCGAACCTCCTGGTGCTGCCGTCCGCCATGAGGACCTCGGTGTCGGCACCGAAGCTGAACCAACCGACATCGCACGTTTCCTCGTCGTCGTCATCGAGGGCTTCGTCGCGGAGTTTTTTGTAGGCCGCCTTCTTACTGGTCTTGTATTTGGCCTTGCCACCCTTGTTGCCGCAGCCGATGTCGATGCACATCGCGACCATCCGGTCGAACTGCACCTTCGCGATGTACTTGTCGCTGCACTTGACGTACTCCATGGCGCAGGCATTGAAGATCATGTTGATGGTGTCGTATTCACACCATCCGTCGCACCATTCGAGGCCCCGGAATTCACCGCGCGCCCTGTCGACGCCGTCGTCGTCGGCGTAGTGCCAGGCCGCGCCGTCGTAGTAGTCGTACTTGTAGACCACTCGCGGGCTACCCGAAGGTGGTGCGCCGCCGGTGTTGTCGCTCTCGTAGATCGAGGTGACCACGTACTTGTTGAGCCAGTCGGTGACCGGCTCCTCGTAGCCCTCGGGAACCCACCGCACCGGGTAACAGCGCCGGGTGTTCGTCGCCGGGTCCGGCTTCGGACCGTCCGCCTCGCAGTCCTGCGCGGAGTAGACGACGCTGACCGACCCACCCGACTCGGTACGGATCCGGGAGACCCGCATCCAGTTCATCGCCGCCGAATGATCACCGATCCGGTCCACCCGGTTCGGCATCTGCACCGGCGTGAACTCCACGTCCGGCAGGGTGATGCTGCCGCCGACCAGGCCGGTGTGGGAGATCTTCGACAGCCACAGTCCGGCGCGGGTGCCGTCACCCGGGTCCGGGAACGTGTGCGTGAACGTCCACCGGTCGACATTCCGGTAGGTGCTTCCGTTACGCACCTGCGTGGTGACGCCGGCCAGCCGCTTCGTGGACCAGAACGTCGGCGAGAAGTCGTCCTTGCACTTGTCGCCGGTGCACTCCTGGTCCCAGGGCACATCCGGCCATCTCGTCGCGTTGTGCGTGTCGCAGTCGGTCAGGCACCGGTTCGCCACCGTGAAGTCGACTCGCATCGGTGCGAGGGTGCCGAGCACCGAGTCGACGCCGCTGATCTTGCGCGTGCCGTAGTCGATGCGCTCGAGCCAGGATTCCCGGTCGTAGGACGCGGCGTCGTCCTCGTCGAGGTTGCGGCCGTACTTGTTGGTCTCCTTCTGGTACCAGAAGGACATCGAGTTCCCGGAGAGGTCGACGACGTAGTCCAGGTTCCAGCGCCACGCCTGGACGCAGTCCGAATCCTTGAACGCGGTCGCGTGGCACGGCTCGCTCGGGTCGTTGCCGAAGACCGGAGCGGTCAACGCCGAGTTCGTCACCGGCTTGCCGGCCGTCCAGCCGGGCAGGCGGTTCGTACCGAACCAGTACTGGATTCCCTCGGCGCTGGTGACCACCCAGTGCTCACCGTCGTTGTCACCGTTGGTGGCACCGGTCTTGCGCTCGATCCGGGTGCCGTCGTCGCCGCGCAGGTGCCAGCGCTTCTCGGTGGCGTTGTAGATCAGCTCGCCCGAGTGGCCGGCCAGCGACAGCGTCGCGTTGTCGGTTTCCCAGCACAGGTCACCGGTCTTCTTGTCGTTGTTCGCGTCCTTGTTCATGTCCTGTGAGCAGGACATGTAGCGGCGCTCGACGAACCCGCCCGCGGAGGCCTCGAAGCCCTCGCCGACCCAGGACGGCTGGTTGTTCGACGCCGCGTGCCGGCCGTCCACCGACTGCGACGAGTACGAGAGCCCCAGCTGCGGGGCGGGGCCGCCCAGCGACGGCGGAATGCGCAGCGGGTACGACCAGGTGAAGGCACCGCTGTTGCCGCCGGCCGACCAGGTCGACGACGGGCTCAGCGTGCTCGCCGAGTAGTCACCCGCCGGACCGGAGGCCGCCGCCGTGGCCGCCATCAGCGTCGACACGCCGGCGACCGCGACCTCCGCCGACACGGTCTGTGCCGCCACATCGTTGTCCGAGTCCAGCGGCTTCACCGCGCACTCGGCGCGCTCGGGTCTGGACAGCGCACACGCCGGCAGGGTCACCAGACGCAGACGGCTCGACCAGTCCGCACCGTAGGCGGTCGCGAACGACTTGTAGTCCAGGGTCACCCGGGCCCTGCCCGCGGCCGTCACACCATCCGCGCGGCCAGGCGCAGCAGCACGCCAAGGACCCCGGCACGATCGGTCGCCTTACGGTCCAGCACCTCGACCTGAACACGGGCCGGCCCCGGCTGAGCCGACCGCGCACCGGCAGACCATCGGCCCACGCCGGAGGAGCACCCGCCGCGGGCACATCCAGAATCGCACCGGCCGCCTTCGGCCAACTCGGCGCCGGCCGCTTCGACGCCGACGGCGGCTCCTTGGCCTTCGGCTCCGAGGCGATCTTCGCAGCCTTCACCGGAACCTCCGGCACCGGCTTACCCGATCCCGGAGAGTACGGCTTCGGTGCCGCCGACGCCTCCGGCGTCTCAGCGAGACCGACGAACAACGCGACGACAAGACCCGCCGCAAATCTGGCTGTACGTCTCTTGAACATGGACTTTCTCGCCGGCGGCGAACCGGCGAGCACTGGTGATCTCACACAACACTCCGAGACAGAGGTCGACAGGATGGACGGCCGACGCCCTGATTCATGGGGTTCGACCCGGATGCATGCTCGGCGCGTCGAGAAGTGACGCTGCAGCCGCGCGACGCAGCAGGTTCGCAGCACAAGAGCATCGCCGATCCCGTGATCCACGGCGTTTACCATCGGCAACCGTAGGTACTCAAGATCAACTATGCAACGCTTCTGCCGCAGCACACGATCCGACGCTCCGGCATGATGATCGCCGTGCCGCCACGCTCCGTTCCGATCACTGTGGACGCACTGCTGGAGTCGGCCCTGGCCGAGGCGGGGCCACGGAACCGCACCTTCGCCATCATCGGCCTGGTGCCTCATCTGGATTCCGGGCAACTGGACCGGGTCTGGGACCTCGCCGTGGAGATGTCCGACGAGCGGTCTCGCGAGATCCTGATCGCCGAGTTGTCTCCGTACCTGGACGCACGACACCTGGCCGCGTTCACCGAGCCGGCCGGCATCCCGACCGATCTGCTGATCACATTGGCACCCCGGCTCCCCCGGGAGCAGCAGGCGGAACTGATCGAAAAGCTGCTCGGGGAAGCCGAGGCCGGTGAGCGGGATGTCAGCTCCATGACCCCACTCCGGCCGTTGCTCTCCGCCGGACAAGCGGGCCGGATCGGGCGTCTGCTGCTCGCCGACGACGACCCGCAGCGCGCGATCCAGGGACTCCGGTCCTGGATCCCGGTGCTGCCCGCCGAGGTGCGCTCCGCCGCCCTCGCGCTCCTTCGAACGGTCGCCCCCGACGACTGGACGATGGCCCGCGTGCTGGAGAACGAGTGGGTCGCGCATCTCAGCCCGGACGAGGCCCGGCGACTGCTGCCGATGGTGACGGCCTTCAGCCGCAACGCCCGCGCCGAGGTGCTGCCGGCGCTGACCGCCGTGCTGCCGGAGGCCGCCCCGCTCGCCCTTGACGCCCTGCGGCACGGCCGCGGAACGGGCCGGGGGATCTCGGCACTGGCCCGGGCACTCTCACCGGCCGATCGCAGCGAACTGCTGGCGGTACTCGCTTCCCCGCCTGCGGAGGATCTGCCCAGGCTACGGGAA
>NZ_FZNR01000022.1 GCF_900188005.1 Actinoplanes regularis
GGTAACGTGTTGAGTTGACCGGTACTAATAGGCCGAGGGCTTAACCACCCTAAACATTTTACTTGCGTCCACTGTGTGATTCACAGCAAACGAACGACCACTCTGATGGTCGGAGTTCTGCTGGCCGGCCCGGGATGGGGTCGGCTGGGAGCGGACCGGAGTATTTCCGGTCCGGACACGAACCGTTTCGGTTCGAGTCGGCTCTGATGTCGGATTGCTGGTGTTCCGCGCTGACAGGTGTTTCGGTGGTCATAGCGGAGGGGAAACGCCCGGTTACATTCCGAACCCGGTAGCTAAGCCCTCCAGCGCCGATGGTACTGCACTCGGGAGGGTGTGGGAGAGTAGGACGCCGCCGGACTCAACGTAACGGTCGAGGGCCGCCCCGCACGGGGTCGGCCCTCGACTGCGTTTAAGACTCGGTTCCCTAGTAACTTTGTGTTTGAGACCAGGCCGCCCGCACCGTGGGCCCGCCGCCGTACTTGGAAGGAATGATCCGTGACTACAGGACCGCAGGACGGCGGCTCCAGCAAGCGCGACGAGGCCCGGGAGGGCCGCGGTCGCGATGGCGGCGACGCCCGCCGCGGCGATGGAGGCGGATATCGGGGCGGCGACCGCGGTGGCTTCCGTGGTGGCGACCGTGACCGTGGCGGCGACCGGGGCGGTTTCCGCGGTGGCGACCGTGGGGGCTACCAGGGTGGTGGCGACCGCGGTGGGTTCCGCGGTGGCGACCGGCCCAGTGGTGGCGACCGGGGTGGTTACCAGGGCGGCGGCGACCGTGGCGGCTTCCGTGGTGGCGACCGTGACCGGGGCGGCTACCAGGGTGGTGGCGACCGCGGTGGGTTCCGTGGTGGCGACCGTCCCAGTGGTGGTTACCAGGGTGGTGGCGACCGTGGCGGGTTCCGTGGTGGTGACCGTGCCGTAGGCGGCGGTGACCGGCCGGGCTTCCGTCGTGATGACCGCGGTGGTTCGCAGGGCGGTTCCGGTGGGTTCCGTGGTGGCGACCGTCCCAGCGGTGGTTACCAGGGTGGCGGCGACCGTGGCGGCTTCCGTGGCGGTGACCGTCCCAGTGGCGGTGACCGTGGCGGGTTCCGTGGTGGCGACCGTGATCGGGGCGGCTACCAGGGTGGTGGTGACCGTGGCGGGTTCCGTGGTGGTGACCGTCCGAGTGGTGGTTACCAGGGTGGTGGTGACCGTGGCGGGTTCCGTGGCGGTGACCGTCCCAGTGGTGGCGACCGTGGCGGGTTCCGTGGTGGCGACCGTGATCGGGGCGGCTACCAGGGTGGTGGCGACCGCGGTGGGTTCCGTGGTGGCGACCGTCCCAGCGGTGGTTACCAGGGTGGCGGCGACCGTGGCGGCTTCCGTGGCGGTGACCGTCCCAGTGGTGGCGACCGTGGCGGGTTCCGTGGTGGTGACCGTGCCGTAGGCGGCGGTGACCGGCCGGGCTTCCGTCGTGATGACCGCGGTGGTTCGCAGGGCGGTTCCGGTGGGTTCCGTGGTGGTGACCGTCCCAGTGGTGGTTACCAGGGTGGTGGCGACCGTGGCGGGTTCCGTGGTGGCGACCGTCCCAGTGGCGGTGACCGTGGCGGGTTCCGTGGTGGCGACCGTGATCGGGGCGGCTACCAGGGTGGTGGCGACCGTGGCGGGTTCCGTGGTGGTGACCGTCCCAGTGGTGGTTACCAGGGTGGTGGCGACCGTGGCGGGTTCCGTGGCGGTGACCGGCCCAGCGGTGGCTACCAGGGTGGCGGTGACCGCAGCGGTCCGCGCGAGGGCTTCCAGGGTGGCGGCGACCGGGGCGGCTTCCGTGGTGGCGACCGTCCCAGTGGCGGCTACCAGGGTGGCGGCGACCGCGGCGGCTTCCGTGGTGGCGACCGTGATCGGGGCGGCTACCAGGGTGGTGGCGACCGCGGTGGGTTCCGTGGTGGCGACCGGCCCAGTGGTGGCGACCGTGGCGGGTTCCGTGGTGGCGACCGTGACCGGGGCGGCTACCAGGGTGGTGGCGACCGGGACCGTGGTGGTTACCAGGGTGACCGCTCGCGGAACGAGGAGCAGGAGGGCCAGGCGGCTTTCCAGGCCCCGCAGCTTCCCGAGGACGTCGTCGCGGCCGACCTGGACCAGGAGGTCTTCGCGGAGCTGGCGAGCCTGGCCCGTGACGTCGCGGACACTGTCGCCCGGCACCTGGTTGCCGCCGGCACGATCATCGACGAGGACTCCGAGCTGGCCCTGCAGCACGCGATCGCGGCGCGGCGGCTGGCCTCGCGGATCTCGGTGGTGCGCGAGGCGGTCGGCCTGGCGGCGTACGCGGCCGGTGACTGGACCAGCGCGATCGCTGAGCTTCGTACCTACCACCGGATGACCGGCAAGCAGACCCACCTGGCCGAGCTGGCGGACTGCGAGCGGGCCCTGGGCCGCCCGGAGCGGGCGATCGACCTCTACCGTGGCGCCGAGGTCGCGAAGCTGGAGAAGTCCGGGGCGATCGAGCTGCTGATCGTGGCGGCCGGCGCGCGCGGTGACCTCGGCCAGCACGACGCGGCCGTCGCGATGCTCCAGGTCAAGGAGCTGACCGGGGACGAGACGGCGGACTGGGCCGCGCGCCTGCGGTACGCGTACGCCGATGCCCTGCTCGCCGCCGGGCGCCGTGAGGAGGCCCGCGAGTGGTTCGGGCGGGCCGCGGCGGTCGACGAGGAGCAGCTCACCGATGCGGCGGAGCGGATCCTCGAGCTCGACGGCGTGACCATCGAGGGTGACGACGACGAGGACGACGAGGACCTGGCCGACGAGGCCCGCGCCGACGAGGACGACGACGAGCGCGAGGACGACGAGGACGACGACGAGGATCTCGACGACGAGCCCGAGGCGGAGTTCGAGGACGACGACGAGGACTTCGAGGACGACGAGGACGAGGACGATGAGGAGCCGGCCCGGGTGGCCGACACCGACATCAACACCGACGCCCTGAAGGCCGAGAAGTCCGAGGTGCCGGCGGCGGTGTTCGAGGAGCCGAAGGCGGAGACCGAGAAGGACGAGGCGGAGCCGGACGAGAAGGACGGCGACGACTCCGCCGACCGGCCGCAGGCATGAGCGACCACCTCGCCGGCGGTTACGACCTGGCCATCTTCGACCTGGACGGCGTCGTCTTCCTGATCGACAAGCCGATCAAGGGCGCGGCCGAGGCGGTCGAGCGACTGCGGGCGGACGGGACGTCGATCGCCTTCGCGACGAACAACGCGTCCCGCCGTGCCGCGGACGTCGCCGCGCTGCTCACCGGCATGGGCGTCAGCGCCGAACCGGCCGAGGTGCTGACCTCGGCCGGGGCGGCCGCCGCCCTGATCGCCGAGCACGTGCCGGCCGATTCGCCGGTGCTGGTGGTGGGCGCCGAGGCGCTGCGCGGGGAGGTCCGCGACGCCGGGCTCACCCCGGTGGACTCGGCGGACGCGCGGCCGGTCGCGGTGGTTCAGGGGTACGGGCCCGAGGTGGGGTGGAAGATCCTGTCGGAGGCGGCGCTCGCGGTTCGCGCGGGCGCCACCTGGTACGCCACCAATACCGACCGCACCCTGCCGAGCCCGCGTGGCCCGCTGCCGGGGAACGGCTCGCTCGTCGCCGTGCTGCGGACCGCCCTGGACCGGGAACCGGACGTGGTGGTCGGCAAGCCGCAGCCCGCTCTCTTCACCACGGCGGCGTCGCTCGCCAAGGCGGAGCGGCCGCTGGCCATCGGTGACCGGCTGGACACGGACATCCAGGGCGCGGTCGGTGCCGGCATGGACAGCCTGCTGGTGCTGACCGGTGTCAGCGGTCCGAAGGACCTGCTGGCCGCGCCGGTCGAGCGGCGGCCCAGGTTCGTGGCGGCCGATCTGTCCGGGCTGTTCCGCTCCGCCGACCAGGCCCGCGTGCCGGTCGCCGAGGTGGACGGCTGGCAGGTCGCCCGGGACGGGGACCGCGCGGTCCTGACCGGGGCCGGTGACCCGGTCGACGCACTGCGGCTGCTGTGTGGCGTGACCTGGGACGGTGTCCCGGTCGCCAACATCTCGGCCGGCTCCGACGCCGCCATCGAGCTCTTGCGCGGTTGGGGTCTCTGACCCTGGTGCCGCCATCGGGCTCGTGCGCGGTTGGGGTCTCTGACCCTGGCGCCGTTGTCGGGCTCTTGTGTGGTTGGGGTCTTTGACCCTGGCGCCGCCGTCGAGTTACTGCGCGGCTGGGTTTCTGACCCGGCCGCGCATGCCGTTATTTGAAGCGCAGCCCCGGCCGATGGCCGGGGCTGCGCTTTTTCTGTTTCCGGGCCTCGGGCCGCGTCGCGGCCTCGAGTACGTGTCGCGTCGCGCGAGATCGGCACGGGGCTCGGCCGAGAGGCCTGGTCACGGGAGGCGTAGGTCGTACCGCCGAATGGGGTTGATCTGAGGGTGGGTGGAACGGATCGCGTGCCCACCGCCGCGGAGTGGGCGCGCGACGGTGGTCAGAACGGGTGGGCCACGTCCTCAGCGGTGGGTTTGTGGTACTGCTGCGGGTTGGGCCGGTGTCGGCGGCGAGGGAGCGGGGGCGCCTCGGGGTCGATGCGGAAGATGCCGTCGATCATGGCCACCAGGGGCGAACTCATGTAGTCGAAATCTGGCACCGCGATTCGTTCGGCCCGTTGGTGGACGTTGTCGGCGTTCACCGTGTTGTCGATGTTCGGTACATCGGGGCGGACGTGGATCATGATTGCCTCCCAGTGACCCGGGGCGGCCGTCGTCCGGCGGTCGCTCGTTCTCGGAACAATCGTCCCACCAGGGAACCGGGTCCGGCCAGGAGAAATCGCATCTGGCGCGATTCGGGCCAAACGGACGAGGTGGCGGCCGATCATGGGGACGTGACTTCCTTCAGGCTGCCTCGGGGAGCGCGGCTCTCGGAGGCGTCGTGGCACGCCCGGCACATGATCGTCAGCCGCCTGCTCTGGCTCCACGTCCCCGCCTTCCTGGTGCTGGGCATGCTCGGGCCGCGGCCACGCTGGGAGGTCGTTGCGCTCACCGCGGGGGTGGCCGGCTGGGCAGCGCTGACACCGCTGCTGCCGACCCATCGGGCGCAGGCGTCACAGACCAGCGTGGGCCTGATCGCCTGTACGTTCGTGGCGATCGAGCTGTCCGGCGGTTCGATGACCGCGCACATCCATCTGTACGCGATCCTGATCTACATCGCGCTCTACCAGATGTGGGCGCCGCTGATCTGGGCCGTTCTGGTCGTCGTGGTGCACCACGGGGTGGTCGGTCTGATCTCCCCGGAGCGGGTGTTCGGCATGCACCACATGGGCGTCGCCGCGGCGATCGAGCAGGTCGCGATCCACGCCGGGCTGGCCGCCGTCGAGGTGGTCGGCATCGTGATCTTCTGGCACTTCGCGGAGCAGGCGGAGCTGGAGAACGAGCAGCTCGCCAAGGAGGCCACGCAGGCCCGGGAGGAGACCGAGCGGGCCGAGCGGGAGGCGCGTGAACAGGCCGCCGAGGAGCTGCGGGTGCGATCCGCGGAGGCCGCCGAGCAGACCCGGCGGATGACCGAGGAGGTCGCGGCGATCAGCGTGCAGGCGCGTACGGCGATCTCCGCGGTCACCGCGGTGGACCGGGAACTCGCCGCGCTGACCGCGTCGGTGCACGACATCGCGTCGCGATCGGCGGAGGCGGCCGGAGCCGCGGCCGGCGGGAAGGACGCGGCCGCTTCCGCCGGGGACAAGGTACGGGCGCTGGAGCGGTCGGTCGGTGAGATCGCCGACGTCAACGCGATCATCGCGTCCCTGGCCGATCAGACGAACCTGCTCGCGCTCAACGCGACCATCGAGGCGGCCCGGGCCGGGGAGATCGGCAAGGGGTTCGCGGTGGTGGCCTCGGAGGTGAAGGACCTGGCGCGGGAGACGGCGACGTCGGTCGAGCGGGTGAACACCGTGATCACCGCGATCATCTCGGAGACCGATGACGTGGCGCAGACGTTCGCCAGGACGACCGGGGCGGTGGACGGTATTCACGACCTGCAGTTGGATATCGCTTCGTCGGTGGATGAGCAGGCGAAGGTGCTGGGGGAGGTGACCAAGCAGCTTTCGACCGCTACCGCGTCGGCGGATCAGGTGCTGGCGGGTCTGCAGGCACTGACAGCCGCCTCCGGAAGCCGTTAGCGTGATCCGGGTTTGGCGGATGCCTTCGGAAGCTGTCAGCGCGGTCCCGGTTTTTGGAAGGCTGTCTCCGGCAATCGTCAGCGGAGGCCGACGCAGTCCAGGTCCCAGAAAGTGTGCAGGTAGACCAGGGTGCCGGTCATCCACGGGCGGTGGGCGGTGAGCGGGATGACCTGGAAGGCGGCGTCCGGGATGCGCAGCGACGGCTTGCGGAACCCGTGGTCTTCGCCGGCGGTGAAACCCTGCTTCGAGTAGTACGCCGGGTCGCCCTCCAGGAAGACCGCCGGGACGTCCCGCTTGTCCAGCTCGGCGACACCGTGGCGGATGAGGGCGCTGCCGATGCCTTGGCGCTGCCGGGCCGGGGTTACCGAGAGTGGGCTGAGCACCTGCACCGGGACCAGGCGTTCCGGGGCGTCGAGGAGGCTCCGGGTGAACATCACGTGCCCGATCAGCGCGCCCTCGTCCTCGGCGACGAACGACAGGTATCCCGGGTCGTCGCGGCGCAGGGCGTCGACGAGGTCGGCGACGACCGGGCCGTGGTCGGTGCCGAAGGCGTCCCTGACCAGCTGGTGGATCGCGGGCTGGTCGGCGGGGGTTTCGGGACGGATCAGCATTTCGCGGACGCTAGCCGGGTGATGGCTCGGATTGCAAGAATCCGGACCGGCCGGGCGCGGCTCGCCGCCGCCGTTCGTGTCGCCACTATTCGCGGCCGGACGGTGCCCGATCGGTGGAACCTTCGCGACGCGCATCGGCGGTCGCGCTCGCCTGGCGGTCGCGCTCGCCTGGCGGTCGCGCTCGCCTGGCGGTCGCGCTCGCCTGGCGGTCGCGCTCGCCTGGCGGTCGCGACCGCCAGGCGGTCGCGCATGGTGCGCGGGATGGGCGACTGCGCCCGAAAGGTGGCTGCGGGTGGTGCCTGCGCTGGAGGGCCGTGCCTGCCAGGCGGCTTCAGGTGATGGGCGGTGCCTGCCAGGCGGCTTCGGGTGATGGGCGGTGCCGGTCAGGCGGGCTTGAACGATCTGGGCTTCGGCGTCGTATCACTCGGCGTGATCAGAGGAGTTTACGGAGCTTGAGCAGGTCGAACGGGTTCGCCTTGATGGTGATCTGGCGCGAGGCGATGGCGCGGGTGACGTCCAGCCGGCCGTTGACCAGCGCGAGCAGGTCGTCGCTCGCGGCGATCAGGGCGATCTTGGCTTTCGGGTCGTCGCCGTCGGTGATGTCGAGCAGCAGGCCGCCCGCGATCCGGCCGTGGAAGGCGGTGTCGAGGTCGGTGACCCGGCAGGCGAGTGTGCGGTCCAGATCGAGCTTGCCGCGTGCCTCCGCGTTCGCCGCGAGCTTGGCGGCCAGGTCGTGCAATGCTTTGCGGCACTCGTCCACGGTGGCCATCGGCATCCCCCCTCGCGACACCAGCACCGTACCTCAGGAAGTTGTCGGGGGCTGCCGGTAGCGTGGCACCCGGCGCGACGAGAGGAGGAGGGATCATGTCGGATGCATGGCGGGCTTATCTGGACCTGGCGCTCGGGCTGACCGAGACGCCCAGGAAGAGGGCGCAGAAGGTCGCCGGTGAGTTGCTCAGCCGGGGCGGTGCGACGGCGGCGCAGGTGCAGGGGCTGGTCGAGGATCTGCTCTCGGCGGGCATCGCGAACCGTGAGGCGCTGACCAACATCGTTCGTTACGAGGTGGACCGGGCGCTCGGCCGGGTCGGGCTGGCCACTGCCGACGAGGTTTCCGAGTTGACGGCTCGGGTGCATGACCTGGAGAAGCGGCTGCGGGAGGCGCAGGGGCGGTTGGGTGCGGTGGGAGCTGATTCCCGAGCTTCCGCCTCGGCTTCTACGTCTGCTTCGGCTCCGACGTCCGCCTCGGCTTCTGGGCCTGCTGCGGCCCCGGCGTCTGCTTCGGCCCCGACTGGCGCTGCGAGTCCGGCGTCCGCTTCGAACGCGGGGCCCGTGAAGAAGGTCGTCGCGAAGAAGGCCGTGGCGAAGAAGGCTGTCGCGAAGAAAGCCCTGAAGGCCACGCCGAACGCGATGCCGTCGGCGGGGACAGCGCCGGGTGGATTGTCGGCGAACACGGCGGCTTCATCGGCGCCGGTGGCCTCGCCGGCTCTGGAGGCCGCGCCTGCGAAGAAGGCTCCGGTCGCGAAGAAGGCGGCACGGAAGTCCACATCGGGGTCGCCCGCCGGGTCCAGCGTGAGTGAGCCGGGCGCGATCGCGCCGACGAAGAGGACGCCGGGTAAGAACGCGCCGAGCAAGGCCGCGCGGATCAAGAGCGCGCCGAGTAAAGCCGCACCGGTCAAAAGCACGCCGAGTAAAGCCGCACCGGTCAAGAGTGCGCCGAGCAAGGCCGCACCGGTCAAGAGTGCGCCGAGTGCGGCCGCACCGGGTGAGAGTGCGCCGAGCAAGGCCGTTTCAGGTAAGGGCGCGCCGGTCAAGAGCACGCCGAGTGTCGGCGCTTCAAGCAAGGGCGCGCCGGTCAAGAGCACGCCGAGTGTCGGCGCTTCAGGCAAGAGCGTGCCGGCCAAGAGCGCGCCGAGCAAGGCCGCGCCGAGTAAGAACGCTCCGGTCAAACGGGCAGCGAAGAAGGCCGCTCAGGTTCCGAGTCGGCCACAGCCCAGTAAGTCAGCGTCGGTGACAGAGCGCCCCAGCGGGGCCGAGAGCCCGGAGGCGTGATCCCGTGACGTTCCCGAACCACGCGCAGGATGGCCCGGGTCCCGGCCCGGCGCAGGGTGACTACCGTCCTGCCCCGCCGCAGGGTGGCCTGGGTCCCGGCCCGGCGGATGGTGGCTATCGTCCTGGCCCGCCGCAGGGTGGTTTAGGTCCTGGCCCGGCGCAGGGGGGCTACCGTCCCGGTCCGCCGCAGGGTGGGCCGCGTCCGCCGATGCCGGCCGAGGGCGTGACGCCGTCCCCTTATCGCACCGGTGAGGACGAGATGGTGGAGGAGACCGGTCACCCGGCAGTGGATGCGGTGCTAAGTTCGCTGGCCAACGCCGCGCGGCTGACCCCGGTCGAGCAGATCGCCGAGTACGAGGCCGCGCACCAGGTGCTCCAGGAAACCCTGGCCGGCATCGACCGCTGACCGACGTACCAAAAAAGGATCTTGATGGCCCGCCGTGCGCGTCTAGACGCCGAGCTCGTCCGTCGCAAGCTCGCTCGTTCCCGGGAACAGGCCGCCCAGCTCGTGGCGGCCGGCCGGGTGCAGGTCCGGGGGACCGTGGCGCACAAGGTGGCGGCCATGGTCGACCCGGCCGACCCGGTGATCGTCACGGGGGAGGACCCGCAGACCGAGTACGTCTCGCGGGGCGGTCACAAGCTGGCCGGCGCGCTCGCCGCGTTCGGCGCTCGGGGCCTGAGCGTCGAGGGCCGGCGCTGCCTGGACGCGGGCGCCTCCACCGGCGGCTTCACCGATGTGCTGCTGCGCGCGGGCGCGCGGCGGGTGGTCGCGGTCGACGTCGGTTACGGCCAGCTGGCCTGGCCGATCCGCACCGACGAGCGGGTCGACGTGCATGAGCGGACCAACGTGCGGACGCTGACGCCGGACGCGATCGGTGGCCCGGTGGACCTGACCGTGGCGGATCTGTCGTTCATCTCGCTGCGCCTGGTGCTGCCCGCCCTCGCCGCCTGCACCGGGCCGGACGGCGATCTGGCGCTGATGGTGAAGCCGCAGTTCGAGGTCGGCAAGGAGCGGGTCGGCGCGGGCGGTGTGGTGCGCGACTGGCGGCTGCGGGCCGAGGCGGTGCTGGACGTCGCGGCCGCCGCGGCCGAGCTCGGCCTGGGCGTGGTGGACGTGACCGCCAGCCCGCTGCCGGGGCCGAGCGGCAACGTGGAATTCTTCGTCTGGTTCCGGCGCGGCGCCCCGGCCGCCGATCGGGACCGTGTCGAAGCGGTGGTCGCGGCCGGCCCGTCCGGGCAGGATCCGGAATCGACCGGCCCGTCCGGCCAGGATCCGGAATCAGCCGGCTCGACCGGCCAGGATCCGGAATCGACCGGCTCGACCGGCCAGGGGCCGGAATCGGCCGGAGCTGTCACGGAGCCTCCCGCTGGGCGGGATCAGGAACGATCGGAGCCGGCGGAGCAGCCGGTTGCCCAGATGGAGGACAAATGACTCGTTCGGCTTTGCTGGTGACGCACACCGGGCGCCGGCAGAGTACGCAGCACGCCCGCACGGTCGCGCTGGCCCTGATCGCCGCCGGCTTCGAGGTCCGGGTCATCGCCGACGAGGTGGCCGACCTGGGGCTGCCCGAGGAGCTGAAGGCCCTCGACGGCCCGGAGGCGGCCGAGGGCGTGGAGATCGTGCTGGCGCTCGGCGGCGACGGTACGTTCCTGCGCGCCGCGGAGCTGGCCAGGCCGGTGAAGGCGCCGCTGCTCGGTATCAACCTGGGCAAGGTGGGCTTCCTCGCCGAGGCCGAGATCGACCACATCGACCAGGCGGTGGCCGACATCGTCGCGGGCGGCTACACCGTGGACGAACGGCTCACCCTGGATGTACGCGCGGAGTACGACGGCCGCCTGATCGCCGAGTCCTGGGCGCTCAACGAGGTGACCGTGGAGAAGGGGCAGCGGGCGCAGATGCTCGAGCTGCTCGTCGATGTGGACGGGCGGCCGCTGTCCCGCTACGGCTGCGACGGTGTGGTGTGCGCCACACCGACGGGCTCGACCGCGTACGCGTTCTCGGCGGGCGGGCCGGTGGTCTGGCCCGAGGTGGAGGCGCTGCTGCTGGTGCCGATCAGCGCGCACGCGCTGTTCAGCAAGCCGCTGGTGACCGCACCGACCTCGACGTTCGTGCTGACCGTCGACCCGTACACGTCGTTCGCCGTGCTCTGCTGTGACGGGCGCCGCACCTGGGACCTGCCGCCCGGTTCGCGGGTGACCGTCGAGCGGGGACAGCTGCCGGTCCGGCTGGTCCGGCTGGCCCCACGGCCGTTCACCGACACCCTGGTGGCGAAGTTCGAGCTCCCGGTGGTCGGCTGGCGCGGAAACCGCCGCTGATCAGAAACATCCTCGCTGGGCAATTGTCAGGGGGCCCCACTACCCTCTGCCCTGTGCTGGAGGAACTGCGCATCACCGGGCTCGGCGTCATCGACGACACGACCCTGCGGCTTTCCGCGGGGATGAACGTGATCACCGGTGAGACCGGCGCCGGTAAGACGATGGTCGTGACCGGTCTCGGACTGCTGTTCGGTGGCCGGGCCGACGCCGGCCGGGTCCGGGCCGACCCGGGCCGGGCGGTGGTCGAGGGCCGGCTGCGGCTGAACGGCATGCTCGGCGACGCGGTCCGCACCCGGATCACCGACGCCGGCGGTGAGACCGACGAGGACGGTTCGCTGCTGCTGAGCCGCACGGTGACCGCCGAGGGCCGGTCCCGGGCGCACGTGGGCGGGCGCAGCATGCCGGTCGCCACGCTGAGCGAGCTCGGCGAGCAGGTGCTCGCCGTGCACGGGCAGTCCGACCAGCTGCGTCTGTTGCGCCCGAGCGAGCAGCGGTCCGCCTTGGACCGGTTCGCCGGCCCGGGCCACGAGAAGCTGCTGGACAGCTACCGTGAGGCGTTCTCGCGCTGGCG
This sequence comes from Actinoplanes regularis, assembly GCF_900188005.1. Lineage (GTDB taxonomy): Bacteria > Actinomycetota > Actinomycetes > Mycobacteriales > Micromonosporaceae > Actinoplanes > Actinoplanes regularis. The sequence continues at coordinate 11,675 of NZ_FZNR01000022.1, forward strand.
CCGGGTGGTCGACGACCTGGCCGACCGGCGGCGCAACGCCCGCCAGCGCTCGCAGGAGGCCGACCTGCTCAAGCTCGGCCTCGACGAGATCACCCGGGTCGACCCGCAGCCGCATGAGGACGAGGATCTGCGCGTCGAGGTGCAGCGGCTGGAGCACGCCGAGGGGCTTCGGCTGGCCGCCACCCTGGCGGCGCAGGCTCTCGCCGGCGGGGTGGAGGCGGCCGACGAGACGGCGGACGCGACCATGCTGCTCGGCACCGCCCGGCGCACGCTGGAGGGCCAGTCCGGGGTCGATCCCCGCCTGGGCGAGCTGGCCCTGCGCATCGAGGAGGCGGCAACCCTGGTCGGCGACGTCTCCTCGGAGCTCTCCGCCTACCTGAGCGGGCTGGACGCCGATCCGGCCCGGCTGGAGGCGATCTATGAGCGGCGGGCCGCACTGCGCGGGCTGACCCGGAAGTACGCGGACGACATCGACGGCGTGATCGTCTGGGCGGAGACCGCCAGGACGAAGCTTGCCGAGCTGGACACCTCCGACGAGCTTCTCGAGGAGCTGGACAGGGAGCGGCAGCGGCTCGCCGCCACGGTCGGTGAGCTGGCCGGGCGGCTGACCGCGGCCCGGCGTGACGCGGCCGTCCGGTTCTCCGAGGAGGTCAGCGTGGAGCTGGCCGGGCTGGCGATGCCGCACTCCCGGGTCGAGGTCGTGGTGGTCACCCGGCCGCCGAGCCGGGACGAGCCGTCGGTCACGGTCGACGGGCGGGAGCTGGCCGCCGGGGCGGACGGCGCCGATGAGGTGGAGCTGCGGCTGCTGGCCCATCCGGGCGCGCCGTCGCTGCCGTTGCAGAAGGGCGCGTCCGGCGGTGAGCTGTCCCGGGTGATGCTCGCCATCGAGGTGGTCTTCGCGGGGGCGGGCGGCCCGCCGACCCTGGTCTTCGACGAGGTGGACTCCGGTGTCGGTGGCACCGCGGCGGTGGAGATCGGGCGGCGGCTGGCCCGTCTGGCCCGGACCCATCAGGTGTTGGTCGTGACACACCTGCCGCAGGTCGCGGCGTTCGCCGACCGCCATCTGGTGGTGGCGAAGGACACCGGTGGCGCGATTACGACCAGCGGTGTGCGCATAGTCGAGGAGAACGAGCGGGCTCGGGAGCTCTCCCGGATGCTGGCCGGGCTGCCGGATTCCGATCTGGGCATCGCCCATGCGGAGGAACTGCTGGCGGTCGCGGGACGGGAGAAGCGTGGTTGAGTGAAACGTGGCGGGGGAAACACGAGAGAAAAATGTGACAGAACGACGGATGAAACGTCCGTTTTGTCAATGAGCTAGTGCATGTCTAACGGGGGCCGCGTGAAGCGGCGTGTCAGGATGGCCGGGATGCGACTTCCCACCTTGCGCCGTGTGCGCACCAGCGAGCCAGGCCCGCTCTCCGGGGTGGCTCGGCTCGATCGGCGTACCAAGCGGCTGACCGGCCGGCTGCGGCCCGGCGAGATCGCCGTGATCGACCACGTCGACCTGGACCGGGTCGCGGCCGACTCGCTGGTCGCCTCCGGCGTCACCGCGGTGCTCAACGTCAAGCCGTCGATCTCGGGGCGGTATCCGAATCTCGGCCCGGAGGTGCTGGTCCAGGGCGGCGTGGTGCTGGTCGACAACCTCGGCGAGGAGATCTTCGCCGGGTTGCGCGAGGGCCAGGTGGTCAGCATCGAGGGCGACCAGGTGCTGCTCGACGGCGCGCCGGTCGCCACCGGCACCCGGCAGGACGCGGAGAGCGTCGCCAAGGCCATGGCCGACGCCCGGGACGGCCTGTCGGTGCAGCTCGAGGCGTTCGCCGCGAACACCATGGACTACCTGAAGCAGGAGCGGGACCTGCTGCTCGACGGCGTCGGTGTGCCGGACGTGCAGACCCGGATCGCCGGGCGGCACGTGCTGATCGTGGTCCGCGGCTACGACTACAAGGAGGACCTGGACGTCCTCCGGCCGTACATCCGGGAGTACAAGCCGGTGCTGATCGGCGTGGACGGCGGTGCCGACGCGCTGGTGGAGAACGGCCACACTCCCGACATGATCATCGGGGACATGGACTCGGTCACCGACGACGTGTTGCGCTGCGGCGCCGAGGTGGTCGTCCACGCTTACCCGGACGGTCGCGCGCCCGGGCTGGAGCGGGTCCGCAACCTGGACGTCGACGCGCTCACCTTCCCGGCCGCGGCCACCAGCGAGGACCTCGCCATGCTGCTCGCCGACGAGAAGGGCGCGTCGCTGATCGTGGCGGTCGGCACGCATGCCAACCTGGTCGAGTTCCTCGACAAGGGGCGCGGCGGCATGGCCTCGACGTTCCTCACCCGGTTGAAGGTCGGTGGCAAGCTGGTCGACGCCAAGGGCGTCAGCCGGCTCTACCGGCAGAACATCTCCGGCTCGGCGCTGCTGCTGTTGATTCTCTCGGCGATGGCCGCGATGGCGTCGGCGGTGGCGGTGTCCACGGTGGGGAAGGCATACCTCACCGTGGTGTCCGAGTGGTGGGACAATCTGGTCTTCCAGCTGGGCAATCTTCTCTGAGGGCGTTGTGATCAACTTCAGGTACCACGTGGTGTCGCTCACCGCGGTCTTTCTCGCCTTGGCGATCGGCCTGGTCGTCGGCACCGCCGCGCTCAACGGCCCGGTCTCGGAGAACCTCAAGGAGCGCGTCACCGCGCTGAACAAGGACAACAACGTCATGCGCGACCAGCTCAACCAGTACAAGGAAGAGCTGAACAGCAATCAGGCCTTCGCCAACGAGATCGCGCCGTTCGCCCTCACCGGCAAGCTGGCGACCCGCAAGGTCGCGGTGGTGGCGCTGCCCGGCGGCAAGGACTCGGCCGAGGGCGTGGTGAAGATGCTCAACGTCGCCGGCGCGACGATCACCGCGCGGGTCACCCTCGAGGAGAAGTTCATCGACCCGGCCAACGCCAACGAACTGCTCGACCTGGCCGATCAGTCGTCGCAGCCGAGCATCCCGGCCGCCGGCCTGCCGTCGAACAGTGACGGGGTGGAGACGGCGTCCGCGCTGCTCGCGCTCACGCTGCTGCAGGGCGCGACCGTGCCGAGCCAGGGCGACGTGACCGCGGTGCTGGCCGCGCTCGCCAAGCCCGGCTACATCTGGGTCGGCGACGGCGCGGTCGGCGGCGCCGAGGCGATCGTGCTGATCGCGGGCGCTCCGGCCACCGACAAGGACGCCACGAAGAAAATCCAGAACACGGTGACCGTGGCCACCCAGTTCAGCAAGAACCGGCCGCTGGTGGTGGCCGGCACCAGCGCCGGCGACAACAACCTGGTCGCCGAGATCCGCAGCGACCCGACCCTGGTGAAGCTGATCTCCACGGTGGACAATGCGAGCACCGTGCAGGGGCAGCTGTCGACCGCGATGGCCACCCACGAGCGGCTGGTGCTGAACAAGACCGGCCAGTACGGCCTTGCCGCCGGTGCCACCTCGCTGGTGCCGTCGGCCGCTCCGTAAGGCAGACTCTTCAGCCATGGCTTTTCTCCGTTCGTTCGGGACCGGCGCCTCGGTCGCTCGGGCCGTGCTCGGCTGGGTGAGCCGCGACCCGAAGGCGGCCGGCCTGCGCCGGACCAACTTCCACGGGCGCACGGTCACCCTCGCCGGAGGGCCGGCGCTGGCCGCCGGTGCCACCATCGGCGCGGCCACCGGTGCGGCGAACAGCCGGCTCGCCGCCGCCGCGGTGACCGCCGGTGCGGTCAGCGGCGCGGTCGGGCTCTACGACGACCTCGTCGGCAACCGTCCCGAGCAGAAGGCCGCGAAGGGTTTCGCCGGCCACCTCGGCGCGCTCCGCGAGGGCCGGGTCACCAGCGGTCTCGTCAAGATCGGCGGGGTGGGTGCGGCCGGGCTGGCCGCCTCCGCGCTGATCGGCAGCCGCCGCACCGGCCGGTTCGGCCGCGGCGTCGACGTGCTGCTCGGCGCCGGTGTCATCGCCGGCACCGCGAACCTGCTGAACCTGCTCGATCTGCGCCCCGGCCGGGCCCTGAAAGCCGGCATGATCCTCGGCGCACCGCTCGCGGTCGGCCGTGGCGCCGCGATGACCGCCGGCACGCTCGGCGCGAGCGCCGCCCTGCTCCCGGCCGACCTGAACGAAGAGATCATGCTCGGCGACTCCGGCGCGAACGCCCTCGGCGCGCTGCTCGGCGTCGCGTTCACCGCCCGTACGGGCACGGTCGGCCGGCTGGCCGCGCTGGCCGCCATCGCCTCGCTCACCGCCGCCAGCGAGAAGGTCAGCTTCACCCGGGTCATCCAGGACACGCCGTGGTTGCGGTACCTCGACGAGATCGGCCGCCGGCCGGCGTGACCTCGACCGACGACTCCGGCGCCGCGTCCGCGACTCCGGCGCCCCCAGCGACCCCGAACGCGCCTCCGGCAACCCCGAACGCGCCTCCGGCGACTCCGGCGACCCCGAACGTGATCCAGCCGGGCGCTTCCGGGGTCGCGAATGGCCGTACGGCGAAAAGCCCCGCCACCACCGCGGCGAAGGTGGCCGGCGCCGCCGCGCTGATCACCGTGCTCACCATCCTGGCCCGCGTCGCCGGCTTCGGCCGCACCCTGGTCTTCTTCTACACCGTCGGCGAGGGCGGCCACGGCGGCCTGCCCGACCTGTACTTCGCCGCCAACACGGTGCCCAACATCGTCTTCGAGGTGGTCGCCGGCGGTGCCCTGGCCAGCCTCGTGGTGCCGCTGCTCGCCCGAGCGGTCGCCGACGGCGACCGCGCCGGGGTCGGCCGGATCACGTCCGCCCTGCTGACCTGGATGGTGGCGCTGACCGTCCCGCTCGCCGTGGCGGTCGCGCTGGCCGCCGGGCCGATCACCGGCCTGCTGCACGGGGTGCCGCCCGAGCACCAGGAGGTCGCTGCCCGGATGCTGCGGATCTTCGCGCCGCAGCTGCCGCTCTACGGCATCGGTATCGTGCTGACCGGTGTGCTGCAGGCCCATCACCGATTCGCCTGGCCGGTGATCGCGCCCCTGCTCTCCAGCGTGACCGTGATGGCGGCCTACCTGACGTACGCCGGGATCGACGGCGCCCGCACCGACTTCGCCGGGCTCTCCACCGCGGGCGAGCTGACCCTCTCGGCCGGCACCACGCTCGGCGTCGTGGTGCTGAGCCTCTGCCTGCTGATCCCGCTGTACCGGCTGCGGTTGCGGCTGCGCCCCGGTTTCCGGTTCCCCGGCGGCGAGGGCCGTCAGGCGGTCCGTCTCGGCTGGGCGGGCGCGGTCACCGTCGGCGCGCAGCAGGTGGTGGTCGCCCTGATCGTCACGCTCGGCGCGCAGCAACTCGCCCGGTACAACGGCGCGCAGACGGTCTTCCTGCTGCCCTGGGCGGTGCTCGCGGTGCCGCTGGCCACCGCGGTCTACCCCCGCCTGGCGGACGCGGCGGTGCGGCGCGACGAGACCGCCTACGCCGGCGCGCTCTCCGGCACCGCCCGGTCGGTCGTGCTGCTGGCCGGGCTGGGCATGGCCGCGCTCGCCGGGCTGGCGGTCCCCGCGGCCCACCTGATGAACGCGAAGGGCGCGGCTCCCGGAATCGTGGGCTTCGCGCCCGGCCTGCTCGGCTACGCGTTGTTCGCGCTGCTCTCGCGGGCGCTCTACGCACGTGGCGCGACGGTCGCGGCGGCGGTCGCGTCCGGCGTCGGCTGGCTTTGCGCCGGGATCGCGGTCGTGGCGGTCACCGCGACCACCGAGGGCGGGGCGGAGCTGGCCGGGCTCGGCCTGGCCAACGCGCTGGGCATGTCCGTGACCGGGTTGTTGCTGGTCCTCGCGGTGCGCCGGCACGCCGGTCCGGCCGCGCTCGCCGGTCTGTTCCGCGCGGTCGCCGCCGCGGTGGGCGCGGCCGCCGTCGCCGCTCTCGCCGGGTGGGGCGTGGCGACGGGGCTGGCCGGGCATACCGGGGGCGTGTCCGGGAGCCTGCTGCAGGGCCTGCTGGGCGGGATCGCGGTCGTGGTGGTCTTCATCACGGTGGCGTTCGCGCTCGACCGGCGCGATCTGGGCCCGCTCGCCGGGACACTGGTGCGGCGTTTGCGGAGATAGCGAGGCCACCCAACCGGTCCGGCGCACCGGATCGGTTGGGTGGTTGTTAACTTCGGCCATGCGGCCGGCGTCCGGCGGACGCCTGTTAATTTCGGTCCGCGCGCCGATCAGTGCGTGCGAGGAGAGGGGTATACCGCTCGTGAGCAGCGACGACGGGTGGCGTGGCACGGTCGTGCTGGTGCTGGGTTCCGCTACCGGCGGCACCGGTGGGCACGTCCTGTCGCTGGCCCGCGGCCTGGTCGCGGCCGGTTGCCGGGTGCTGGTCTGCGGGCCGGCCGCCAACGACGAGCACTACGGGTTCACCGCCGCCGGGGTGGAGTACAGCCCGGTCGAGATCCCGGCCGACCCCGGCCCGCAGGACTCCGGCGCCATCCGGGCGCTGCGCCGAGCGATCGCCGGCCGCCAGGCTGACGTGATCCACGCCCACGGGCTGCGGGCGGCCTTCGTGGTCTCGCTCGCCCGTACCGGTGTGCCGCTCGTCGTCACCTGGCACAACGCCGTGCTCGCCAAGGGCCTGCGCGGCCAGGCCGGTGCCCTGGTAGAACGGATCGTCGCCCGCAACGCCGAGCTCACCCTGGGCGCCTCGGAGGACCTGGTGGAGCGGGCCGTCGCGCTCGGCGCGAAGAACGCCCGGCTCGGTCCGGTGGCCGCCCCGGAACACCGGCCGCCGAAGCGCACCCGGCAGGCGGTCCGCGCCGAGTTCCGGATCAAGGGCGACACCCCGCTGATCCTGTCGGTCGGCCGGCTGCACCCGCAGAAGCACTACGACCTGCTGGTCGACGCCGCCGCCCGGTGGCGGGAGCTCGATCCGGCTCCGGTGGTCGTGGTCGCCGGCTCCGGGCCCAGCTACATGCCGCTGGCTCAGCGGGCGTCCCGGACCCACGCCCCGTTCCACCTGCTCGGGCACCGGAGCGATGTGCCGGACCTGCTGCTCGGCGCCGACCTGGCGGTGGTCACCAGCGACTGGGAGGCGCGGCAGCTGTTCGCCCAGGAGGCGTTGCGGGCCGGCGTGCCGCTGATCACCACCGCCGTCGGCGGGCTGCCCGGCCTGGTGGGGGACGCCGCGGTGCTGATCCCGCCGGGGGACCTGGACGCGCTGGACAACGCCGTACGGACGGTGCTGTCGGATCCGGGGCTGCGTGCCGACCTCGCCGCCCGCGGACCCGTCCAGGCCGCCACCTGGCCGGACGAGACCGCCGTCGTCGACGCGGTCCGTTCGGCGTACGCCGAGGTCGCCGCCGCATGAGCGACCTGACGAGCGCAGCGGAGGTGGCGGCATGACCAGCCGTCTCGACCGCATCCGTCGGGTTCGCCCGCCGGGAACCCCGCGCGGCAGGAGCGCCGCGGCCTGGGTGCCCTTCCTGCTCGTCGTCCTGGTCGTGGCGGCCACTCTGCTCGGGCTGACCATCCGCCCGGCCGGCCAGGCCGACCGGGGCACGGCCGACTACGTGATCGTCGCCGGCGCGGCCGGGCTGCGCTGGGACGATCTCGACCCGCAACGCACTCCGGCGCTGTGGCGGGAGGCCACCAAGGGCTCCATCGGCTGGCTGTCGGTGCGCTCGGCGCACGAGGCGACCTGCCCGTCGGACGGCTGGCTGACGCTGGGCGCCGGTAACTATGCGGCCTGGGACACCCGGCCGGTGCCCGGGAAATGCCCGCCGATCAAGCCGGAGCTGACCCGTCCGGACAACATCGGCGCGAACGTGAACGCGCAGAACACCGTGGTGCGCAACAACCAGGACCGGCTGCCGTACGGCACCACCCCGGGCGCCCTCGCCGAATCGGTCCGCTGCACCGTGGCGGTCGGCCGGAACGCCGCGCTCGCCGCCGCCCGCCCGTTCGGCCGTGTCGACGAGTACGCCGACACTCTCCCCGACGACCCGCGCAAGCTGCTTTCCGACTGTGTGCTGAGCGTCGTCGACCTGGGCACCGTCTCCGGCACCGGGGTCCAGCGGCAGGAGGCGGCGGCCGCCGCCGACGCGAACCTGGCCCGGGTCCTGGCCGCCCGCCCGGAGCGGTCGCTGCTGCTGATCGCCGGCGTCGCGGACACCGACAGCACCTCCCGCCTGCACGTGGCGATCGCCGAGGGGCACGGCTGGGAGGGCGGCTGGCTGACCTCGGCCGGCACCGGCCGGCAGGGCTACCTCCAGCTGATCGACCTGGCCCCGACGGTGCTGGCGGTGCTCGGCAAGGCGGCTCCGGAGAAGCTGTTCGCCGGGTATGCGGCCACCGTCTCGCCCGGTCGGCCGGACGACCCGGCCGCGGCGATGCAGGGCCGCAACAACGCGGACCAGCGGGCGATCGCCCAGCACGGCGTGGCGTCGATCTTCTTCACCGTGCTGGCCGTGGTGCAGGTGCTGCTCTTCGCCGCGCTCGTGCCGGTGCTGATGCGGGCGCGCCGGCACGCCGGACCGGTCGCGCCACCGCTGCCGCCGCCGAGGCTGGTGGCGGCGCTGGAGGCGGCCCTGATCGCGGTCGCGCTGGCCATCCCGGCGGCTCTGATCGCCGACGTCGCGCCGTGGTGGAACGCCGACCATCCGGCCTGGATGTTCGGCGGCGCGACGTTCGTGCTGATGGCCCTCGGGATGCTGGCGGTCCGGCTGGCCCCGCGCTACCGGATGACGCTCTGGCCGATGGGCGCGTCCGCCGCGCTCAGCGCGATCGTGATCGTGGTGGACCTGCTGTCCGGGGCGCGGCTGCAACTCAACGGCGTGGCCGGCTACGCGGCGACCCACGGCATCCGGTACGCCGGGCTGGGCAGTGTCGGCCTGGGCGTCTTCATCGCCGGGCTGCTGCTGGCGGCCGGCTGCCTTGCCCAGTGGGTGGGCCGGACCTGGCGGCCGGTGGTGATGGTGCTCTTCGGCGGTCTCGGCGTGGTCATGGTGGGCAGTCCGTACCTGGGCGCCGACCCGGTCGGTGCGATCGCGGTGACCGCCGGGGTGTGCGTGGCGGCGGCGATGAGCTCCGGTGGCTGGCTGACGTTTCCCCGGATCGCCTGGGCGACGGTCGGCGCGATCGCGGTGACCGTGAGTTTCGCCGCACTGGATCTGCATCGCACGACCCTCGAACAGGGGACGCTGGGCCGGTTCCTGAGCGCGCTGGGCAGTGGCACGGCCGGGCCGGCGATGCAGCGGGCGGCCGCGGCGAACGGTCAGGCGCTGCTGGACAGTCCGCTGACCCTGCTCGCCCTGGCGGGTGCGCTGATGCTGGCGTTCGGCCAGTTCTCGCCGTGGGGCGGGCTGAACCGGGTGTACGGCCTGCATCCCGCGATCCGGGCGGCGATCGCCGGCACGGTGGTGGCGTCGGTCACCGCCGGGGTCTTCGGTGGTACCGCGCTCGGGGTGGCCGGCGCGGCGGCCGCGACCGCGGTGCCGATCGCCGTTCTGACCGCTCTGCGGGTGTTGCTGCACGCCGCGGACCGCACTCCGGCGCCGGGGGTGACCGAGGGTCCGGGCGGCCCGTTGTTGCGCAAAGCCGACGATGATCAACTCTCGGTAACCGAATCGGCAGGCTGACACGCATGCCCACCAGCCCGAACGTAGTGGGTCCGGCAATGAGTGTTACGGTGAATTCCCGTGGATGGGGCGAAGAAGCCCCGGTCTGCACGATCCGCAAGACGGCGACCACGGGAGCGGGCCTTGGCCTCAACAGTGCGTGACACTCGGCACATCTTCGTCACCGGGGGCGTCGCCTCCTCGCTGGGCAAGGGCCTCACCGCCTCCAGCCTCGGCAATCTGCTCACCGCCCGCGGGCTCCGCGTCGTGATGCAGAAGCTCGACCCCTATCTGAACGTCGACCCGGGCACGATGAACCCGTTCCAGCACGGTGAGGTCTTCGTCACCGAGGACGGCGCGGAGACCGACCTGGACGTCGGGCACTACGAGCGCTTCCTGGACCGGGACCTCTCCGGCAAGGCGAACGTGACCACCGGCCAGGTCTACTCGGCGGTCATCGCCCGGGAGCGGCGTGGTGAGTACCTCGGCGACACCGTGCAGGTCATCCCGCACATCACGAACGAGATCAAGAGCCGGATCTTCGCGATGGCCGACCCGGACGAGAACGGCCTCGTTCCGGACGTGGTGATCACCGAGGTCGGTGGCACCGTCGGTGACATGGAGTCGCTGCCGTTCCTGGAGGCGATCCGTCAGGTCCGCCACGAGGTCGGCCGGGACCACGTCTTCTACCTGCACGTCTCGCTCGTGCCCTACCTCGCCCCGTCGGGTGAGCTGAAGACCAAGCCGACCCAGCACTCGGTGGCCGCGCTGCGCAACATCGGTATCCAGCCGGATGCCCTGATCTGCCGCAGTGACCGGGAGATCCCCGAGAAGATGAAGCACAAGCTGGCGCTCTACTGCGACGTGGACGTCGAGGCCGTCATCGCCTGCCCGGACGCGCCGAGCATCTACGACATCCCGAAGGTGCTGCACGACGAGGGCCTGGACGCGTACGTGGTCCGGCGCCTCGGCCTGTCGTTCCGCGACGTGAACTGGCAGACCTGGAACGACCTGCTGGAGCGGGTGCACCACCCGAAGCGCACGATCACCATCGCGCTGGTCGGCAAGTACGTCGACCTGCCGGACGCGTACCTGTCGGTCAGCGAGGCGATCCGGGCGGCCGGCTTCGGCAACACCGTGAAGATCAAGATCCGCTGGGTGCCGAGCGACGACTGCGAGACCCCGGCCGGCGTCGCGAACGCTCTGAAGGGCGTCGACGGCATCGTCATCCCCGGCGGCTTCGGCGTCCGCGGCATCGAGGGCAAGGTCAACACTTCGCGGTACGCCCGGGAGAACCGCATCCCGATCCTGGGCCTCTGCCTCGGCCTGCAGTGCATGACCATCGACGCGGCGCGCAACCTGGCCGGCCTGGCGGGCGCGAACTCGCTGGAGTTCGAGGAGACCGCCACCTACCCGGTGATCTCCACGATGGCCGACCAGGAGGAGATCGTCGCGGGCAAGGGCGACCTGGGCGGCACGATGCGCCTGGGCTCCTACCCGGCGAAGCTGCGTGAGGGCTCGATCGTCGCCGAGGTCTACGGCGCGACGGAGATCTCCGAGCGGCACCGGCACCGCTACGAGGTGAACAACGACTACCGCGACAAGCTCGCCCAGTCCGGCCTGGTCTTCTCCGGCACCTCGCCGGACGGCCGCCTGGTCGAGTTCATCGAGCTGGACCGCGAGACGCACCCGTACTTCGTGGCAACCCAGGCGCACCCGGAGCTGAAGAGCCGGCCGACCCGCCCGCACCCGCTCTTCGACGGCCTGATCAAGGCCGCCATCGCGTACGCGGCCGCGGACGAGCTGCCGGTCGAAGCATCTTGATGGGTTTCGAGCACGAGACGGTCGCCCGGATCGAGCGCTACCGGGGTCCGATCTTCGATGTCGTCACCGACGAGGTGACCATGTCCCACGGCGGCACCGCCAAGCGTGACGTGGTGCGCAACCGGGGCGCGGTCGTCGTGGTGGCGCTCGACGAGGCCGGCCGGGTGGTGCTGATCAAGCAGTACCGGCACGCGCTCGGCGCCCGGATCTGGGAGCTGCCGGCCGGGCTGCGCGACGTCGAGGACGAGGACCCGGCGCTGACCGCGGCCCGCGAACTCGCCGAGGAGGCCGACCTCACGGCCGGCCGGATGGAGAAGCTGGTCGAGGTGCACACCTCGCCCGGCTTCAGCACCGAGCACGTGCTGGTCTACCTGGCCCGTGACCTGGCGCCGGTGCCGCACGCGGACCGCTTCGCCCGGCACGACGAGGAGGCCGACCTCGAGGTGACCCGGGTCGACCTCGACGAGGCGGTCGCGATGGTGCTCCGCGGTGAGATCACCAACGCGGCCGCGGTGGCGGGTCTGCTCGCCGCCGCCCGGGTGCGCTGATCGCTACTCCGCCGCCGGGCACGAGGTGCCCGGCGGCGGAACCGTCAGGTCGATCAGGTAGCGGTCGACCGCCGCGATCGTGCAGGGGCTGCTCCGGTACGCCCCGTGGCCCGAGCCCAGGTAGGTGACGAGCCGGCCGGCACGCCCCAGTTCGGCCTCGACGTGGCGGGCCCAGCCGTACGGCGTGCGCGGGTCGTGCACGGCGTTGAGCAGCAGCAGCGGGGTGCGTGTGCGCACGTCGAGCCGGTGCGGGGGATTCGCGACCGGTTGGGGCCAGCCGAGGCAGGTCCGGATCGCCAGCATCCCGGCCCCGTACCGTGCGTCCGGCGCCGCTTTCTCCGTGATCTCCAGAAGCCTCCGGTACGCCCGGTAGTCGCGCACGTCCGCCGGGAAGTCCGCGCAGAACACCCCGGCCGCCACGTCCAGAGCCGGCGCCGGTGGCGCGGTCCCCTTGGTGAGCTGGTCGATCACCGTGGCCAGCCGGCCCCACTGCGGGGTCAGCCCGAACGGGATCGCGGCGACCTCGAACGAGGTCAGCGACGGATATCTGCCCCGGTCGGCGTCCTGGAGGACGGTTCGCCAGGTCTGCCGGACGTCCGTGCCGTGCAGCACGCACTCGTCCACGGTGACCCGCCCGCACCAGGCCACGAACTCGTCGAACGAGTCCTGCAGCCCGGCCGCCTCGGAGCGAACGAATTCGGTCAGCGGCAGGTGGTGGTCGAAGACGCTCTCGAGGACGATCGCGCGTACCCGATCGGGGTACCGCTCCGCGTACATCTCGCCCAGCAGTGTCCCGTAGGACGAGCCGTGGAAGGTCAGCCGCCGCTCACCCAGCGCCCGCCGCAGCGCGTCCAGGTCCTGGGCCTGGGTCACCGAGTCGGCATGGTCGAGGAGCGGGCTGCTCGCCCGGCACCGGTCCCAGTAGGCCCGGTTCGTGGCCACCGCGGCGTCGAACTGCGTCTGGTCCGCGAGGATGACCGGTGGGCGGTCTGCTTCCGGCGCGCAGCCGGGTGCGGCCGTTCGCTTGACCGTACGCGGGTCGAAGCTCACCAGGTCGAACCGGTCCAGTTGCTCGTCGCTGAACCGGTCACCCTTCCGGACCCGGTCGACGCCGGAGTCGCCCGGGCCACCCGGCCCGAAGACCAGCGTGCCGACCTTGCGCTCGGGCGCCCGCGCGAACCGTTTCACCACGGCCATCCCGAAGGTCGCGCCGTGCGGATCCGACCAGTCGACCGGCAGGGTCAGCGTCGCGCAGGTCACCGCGGAGCTGGGTGGATGGCCCGGGATGTCGTTGGGGCACGCGCCCCAGTCCAGCCCCGGGCTCGGATGGGCCGTCGGCGGCGTGACGGCGAGGGCGAGGGCGGTGATCAGGGCGGCCAGCTGCACGGCGACTCCTCGGCTCCGGCGATGGTTGCCGATTCATCGTTGTCTCTGGCCGCTCACCGTCCTATCCGGATCTCCCCCTAATCTCCGTCAGGCACTGTCGTGCAGATAGTGAATTGACATAGATCGTAGTTACGTACATGCGTACGTTCGAAACATGACCGATGACCTGAACGAACGTCTATCCGTTCTCGAACGCACCGTCGCCGACCTGGTCGAGCAGGCCAGCAAGCCGGCGGCCCCCGGGCTACCCTCTGCCGCCCACGCGGAAGTTTTCTGGGCCCTGGAGGGCCTGCGCAGCCGGGTCGCCGAGACCTCCGGCGCGGTCCTCTACACCGGAGTCGTCGACCTGCCCACGGGCGAACACTACGACTGGCAGTTCGCCCTCCACCTCGACGAGATTCTCGCCACCGATTGGACCGAGGCGGCGCCGGTTTTCAACGCGCTCGGCCATCCGGTTCGCCTGCGATTGCTGCAGAAGATCCTCTCCGGTACGCGTGGGGCCGCCGAACTGGCCGAGGACACCGAACTGGGCACCACCGGCCAGGTGTATCACCATCTGCGACAACTCGTCGCGGCCGGCTGGCTCCGGGTGCCGTCCCGTGGTCAGTACGCGGTGCCCGGTGATTGTGTCGTCCCGCTTCTGGCGATCCTCACCGCCACCCGGTAGGTATTGCCCACTTGCGGGTTTCATGATCCGATAGGTCCCGGTGACGCATTCAAAGGTAGCTATCGGAAAGATTCTTCCCCCAGCCGGACTACCTCGGATGCTGGCCGTCCAGAACGCGTTGTGGGGGGCCGGCACCGGCGCATTCCTGGCCGGCAGCGTGGTTTTCTACACCCTCTACGTCGGACTCGAACCGGTACAGATCGGCCTTGGCCTCTCCGCCGCCGGCCTCGTCGCGCTGGTCGGCTCGATGCCCCTGGGCCACCTCGCCGACGTGATCGGCGGCCGGCGGGCCTGGGCGGTCGGCACGGCGATCCGGGCGCTGGCCTTCGCGGCCTACCCGCTGGCCGCCGGCTTCTGGTCGTTCCTGCTGCTGATGTGCGTGCAGACCGCCGCGGAGACCCTGTCCACCAGTGGCCGGGTCGTCTACACCGCGGCTGTGGTGCCGCCGGAGAACCGGGTCCGGGTGATGGCGTTCAGCCGGGCGTACCTGAACGTGGGGTGGACCCTCGGCGCCGGCCTCGGTGCCGGAGCCCTGGCCCTCGACTCCCGCCCGGGCCTGCTGCTCCTGGTCCTCGTCGCGGCCGCGGTCTGCGCGGTCAACGCGGCCGGGGTGGCCCGGATGCCCGCCGCCGAGCCGGTGGCCGCCGGCCCGCGGTCCGGCTCGTGGCAGGTGCTCCGCGACCTGCCGTACAGCGCCGGCTCGGTGGTCTTCGGCGTGCTCTGGCTGCACGCGATCCTCTGGAACGATGTGCTGCAGCTCTGGGTGATCACCCGAACCGACGTGCCGAAGCCGGTGCTCGGCGGGCTGGTCGCGCTGAATACGGTGCTGGCCGTGGCGTTCCAGGTCCGGGCCACCCGCGGCGCCGGCAGCCTGCCGGGCGTGGTGCGGCTGACCCGCGCCGCGGCGCTGAGCTCGGCGATCGCCTGCCCGATCGCCGCCGCCACCGGGCTGACCCGCGGCTGGCTCACGGTCGTCCTGCTGAGCCTCGCCGTCACCCTGTTCACCGCCACCGAGCTCTGGGTCTCCGCCGCCCAGTGGTACGTGCAGACCGAGATCGCGCCGCCCGCCCGGCGTGGCCTCTACTCCGGCCTGGACAAGTCGGTGCAGGGGGTCACCCGGCTGGCCGGACCGGCCGGTCTCACCTTTCTGGTGATCCAGACCGGGGGCTGGGGCTGGTGGGTGATCGGCGCCGGTTTCGCCGCCTGCGCTCTCGCGGTCCGGCCGGTGATGTCCTGGATCGAGCGCACCCCGCGCACCGCCGAGCTGTCCGCCACCCACTCGACGGTCTGACGGCGGCGGCCGCGTCATTTCGTCGGACCTGGGTAGTAGTTTGGCGTCGCTCATCGCCGACGTCGTTCATCGCCGAGGGAGGGAATGTGGATTTTCCGAAGCTGCGGTCGGTCGTGCTGGACACGCCGGACGCGCGCGGTCTGGCCGAGTTCTACCGTCGCCTGCTGGGGCTGGAGTACCGGCCCGGCGACGAGCCGCCGGCGCCCGGCGAGGACGACGAGAAGGGCCGCGACTGGCTGGTCCTGGTCGGCGACGGCGGGGTGCGGCTGGCCTTCCAGCAGCAGCCCGAGCTGAAGGCGGCCACGTGGCCGGACTCCGCCGTGCCGCAGCAGCTGCACCTGGACACCGCGGTCTCCTCGGTGCGGGAGCTGGAGCGGCAGCACGAGCGGGCGCTGGGTCTGGGCGCCACGCTGCGCTTCGACCGCAGTGATGACCCGGAGGAGCCGCTGCGGGTCTACGCCGATCCCGCCGGTCACCCGTTCTGCATCTTCGTCGAGTCTTAGTCCCGTCCATCGGTGACCGGACGGATTCGCACGGTAGTTTGTCCACCGTGGATCTCATGTCGATGATCGCCGATGAGCGCCGCCGGATGGCGGAGCTCATCGAGTCGTTGACGCCGGGCCAGCTGTACACGCCGAGTCTCTGCGAGGGCTGGACGGTGCACGAGGTCGCCGCGCACCTGTGTGCCCCGTGGATCTTCGGCGCCCGCCGGATCGTTCCCGCCGTGCTCCGGCACGGGTTTCGGGTGCACCGGGCCAACGCCGAGCTGGTCCGTGATCTGGCGGTGGACCTGACGGCGGAGGAGATCGGGCTGCAGCTGCGGGCCAATGCCGAGTTCGTCTTCAACCCGCCGATCGTCGGGCCGCTGGGGCAGCTCACCGACCTGCAGGTGCACGGGCAGGACATCTGCCGCCCGCTCGGGCTGACCCGGGATCTGGTTCCGGAGCGGATGCTGCTGTCCCTGGAGTTCCTGGTCGGTCCGCGAGCGCGGGGCTCGTTCGTGCCCCGTGGCCGGCTCGACGGCCTGCGGTTCGTCGCCACCGACCTGGACTGGGCGGGCGGTGAGGGGCTGCTGACCGTGCGGGGGACCGGGGAGGCGCTGCTGCTGGCGTTGACCGGTCGCCCCGTGGTGCTCGGCGAGCTGTCCGGCAGCGGGACGGCGGCGCTGCACGCCCGGCTGACCGCTTGATGTTTCCAGCTCTTTACAGCGGTGTTGGCGCCGGACAGAATGGGAGCGCTCCCAATCCGTCTCCGTCGATTGGCATCCCCATGAGACTCCGCACGATGGCGCTGCTCGCGGCCGGTTCCCTGACGGCCGCGGGCACCCTGGTCGCGGCGCTGCCCCCGGCGTCCGCGGCCAGCGTCGGCTGCACCGTCACCTACAAGATCGCCAGCCAGTGGACCGGCGGCTTCCAGGGCGACGTCGCCATCAAGAACCTCGGTGATCCGCTCAGCTCCTGGACCCTCGGCTTCGACTTCCCCGACTCGGGCCAGAAGGTCACCCAGGGCTGGAGCGCCACCTGGAGCCAGTCCGGCGCGCACGTCACCGCCGCCAGCATGAGCTGGAACGGCCCCCTGGCGACGAACGCCTCGACCGGCATCGGCTTCACCGGGTCGTACACCGGAAGCAACCCGGTCCCGACGGCCTTCACGCTCAACGGCGTCGCCTGCACCGGCGGAGTCACGACGCCCAGCACCAGTCCCAGCACCAGCCCCAGCGGCAGCCCCAGCACGAGCCCGACCGTGACTCCCACCGGTCCGGCCCCGGCCCTCAAGGTGTCCGGGAACAAGTTCGTCACCACGTCCGGTGCGGAGCGGCGGCTGTACGGGGTGAACCGCTCCGGCGGCGAGTTCGCCTGCATCCAGGGCAACGGCATCTGGGACGGCCCGATGGACCAGTCCTCGATCGACGCGATGCGCGGCTGGAAGATCCGTACCGTCCGGGTGCCCCTGAACGAGGAGTGCTGGCTCGGCACCGCGAACGTCCCGGCGGCCTACGGCGGCGCCAACTACCAGACCGCCGTCAAGAACTACGTGAACCTGCTGGTGCAGAACGGCATCACGCCGATCGTCGAGATGCACTGGAACTACGGCCTCTACACCGGAACCTCGTCCGGCTGCAGCGACGTGAAGGCCACCTGCCAGAAGCCGATGCCCGACGCCCAGTACGCCCCGTCGTTCTGGACCGGCGTTGCCACCGCCTTCAAGGGCAACGACGCGGTGATCCTCGACCTGTTCAACGAGCCGTACCCGGAGCGGGCCACCGGCGACGCCACCAGCGGCTGGAAGTGCTGGCGCGACGGCGGCACCTGCAACGGCATCGGCTACCAGGTGGCCGGCTTCCAGGGCCTGGTCAACACGGTCCGGGCCACCGGCGCCACCAACGTCATCATGATCGGTGGCCTGGCCTACTCGAACGACCTCAGCCAGTGGCTCACCTACAAGCCGACCGACCCGCTGAACAACCTCGCGGCGTTCTCGCACATCTACAACTTCAACACCTGCGCGAACACCACCTGCTGGAACAGTCAGCTCGCCCCGGTCGCCGCCCAGGTCCCGCTCACCCTCAGCGAGATCGGCGAGAACGACTGCGCCCACGGATTCATCGACGGCCTGATGGACTGGGCCGACACGAACAAGGTCGGTTACCTGGGCTGGACCTGGAACACCTGGGACTGCTCCAGCGGGCCGTCGCTGATCAGCAACCACAACGGCACCGCCACCAACTTCGGCCAGGGCATCAAGGACCGTCTGGCCCGCGTCTCCAACTGACCACCCGGCAGGCGCCGGGCCCGCGTCTGTACCTGATCACCTGGCAGGCGTCGGGTCCGCGTCGCCGACCGACCACCCGGCAGGCGCCGGGTCCGCCCGGCGCCTTGTCAACCCATGCTTTGGTACGTATTTGATCCGCCCGTGGCCAGGCGACGCGCCAAGTCCCGTGCCAGTCTCGCGCGGCGTCCGCCGAGCTCGAGATCGCAGCGCGCAGCGGGCCTGGACTCGCGCCGCGGACCGGAGGGGGCACGGTCTCGCGCCGCGGTGTCACGGGACTTGGCGTGTCGCCTGGTCACGGTGCCCCACCGCACGTACGGGAAAAGGGCGGTAGAAAGCCGCAGCGGTCCGGAACGTTCCGGAGGTTTACGCCGGAGCCGGCGGCGGATCGCGAGAGAGACGGCCGGTCGCGGGGGAGACGGCACCCCCGCGACCGGTTTCTACCGTGCCTCGGGGAAATTCCGGAGGTCCTGGGCGGCGGCGCTACCGCGGACGCGGACGCCGCGTCCCGGTGGTTTCAGCGCAGGTCGACGTCGACCCCGTCCTCGGCCAGCCAGGCCAGCAGATGGTCCATGGTGACCGCCGGGCACCAGTCCCGCCGGTCGTAACCGGGCACCAGATGCTCGCGGGCCACGTCCGAGTCGTGCCAGACCAGCCGGAATCCGGGTGCCGCGCCCCAGTCCCCGAGCAGGCAGTCGTGCAGCGCGCCGGCGTTCCACCCGAAGTACCCGCCCGGCCCGTTGATCGCCTCGCCGATCGCGCAGTAGAACCCGTCCTCGTCGGTGACGTGCCGTCCGTCCAGGTGGTACGTCGTACCGCTGGGCCGGTCCGGTCCCGGCCGGTGGTGGGCGAGCGCCGCCCCGGCCCACTCGTGCCGCTGCGCCGGTGAGTACGTCGCCCACCGCCCCGCCTCGGTCGGCCGGCCGCCGCGCCAGTGTTCCCAGATCTCCCGCGCCCCGGTCGGCCGTCCGCCTTTGATCGCGTCGCCGTACGAGCTCTCGAACGTCACGTCGAGCAGTCCCTCGCCGACCACGGACGGCCGCACGTCGGACACCTCCGCGCCGAGCCCGCTGTCGAGCATGTGCGTGGCGGTCCCGTCGTAGGCCACGCTGAAGATCGAGGCGATGATCATGCGCCGGTGCTTGGCCGCACCGCGCTCCAGCGCGTCGATCGCCCGTTGCAGGCGGGGTTCGGGCCGGCAGCCGATCAGGGTGGCCGGTTTCGGCTGCGGTTCCGGTCTGGGCCGGAACACCCCGGACACGTCCTGGCAGGTGCCGAACTTCTCCTCGCCCTCACCGGTGATCCCGGTCAGCACGTATCCGTCGGCCTCCGGTGCACGGGACGGCCGGCGCCGCCGCTTGCGGTGCTCCGGATCGATCCGCAGCCGGCCCTCCAGGACCACGTCGAAGACCCCGAATCCGGCGGGACTGACCGAGATCACGGTTACGTCGAGTAACTCTTCGGTGCATTCCCAGCATTCGCGGGGATGCTTGGAGTCGGGCCGGTGGATCGTCTCCAGGCCGATATTGCCCAGCCATGGCGAGCCGTACCCGTCGCAGGCGGCGCGCAGCCGGCCGGCCGGGGCGCAGCCGAGCAGGGAGTACTGCTCGACGGGTGGCTCGCCCGGGTCGGCGAAGAGGCCGTCGACGGCGGCGCAGGCCGCCACCACCGCGTCGCCGTCGTCGATGTTCTGGTCGACGAGAAGCCAGGGGAAGCCGGTCATCGGGCGACCGTACCGGTTAATGGTTACTGCGCGTTAGTGAGGGGATCAAGTCGTATGAACCGGGAAAGATGCGCTGCTCAGCGGTAGTCTGCGGCGGATAAGGACATATCGCGCAGCGCAACGTCGCGGTGACGCAGGGAGAATGATGTGAAAGTCGGCATTCCCAGCGAGGTCAAGAACAACGAATTCCGCGTGGCGATCACCCCGGCCGGCGTCTTCGAGTTCACCCGGACCGGACATCAGGTGTTCGTGCAGAGCGCCGCCGGCCTCGGCTCGTCGATCACCGACGCGGACTTCCGCGACGCGGGCGCCACGATCCTGCCGGACGCCGACGCCGTCTGGGCCGAGGGCGACCTGATCCTCAAGGTGAAGGAGCCGGTGACCAGCGAATACCACCGGATGCGCGCGGGCCAGGTGGTCTTCACCTACCTGCACCTGGCGGCGTCCAAGGAGTGCACCGACGCGCTGGTGGACGCCCGGGTGACCGGGATCGCCTACGAGACGGTCGAGCTGCCGGACCGCTCGCTGCCCCTGCTCGCCCCGATGTCCGAGGTGGCCGGTCGGCTCGCGCCACAGGTCGGCGCGTACCACCTGATGCGGCAGGGCGGCGGGCGCGGCGTGCTGATGGGCGGCGTGCCCGGCGTGTACGCGGCCAAGGTGGTGGTGATCGGCGCCGGCGTCTCCGGGATGAACGCGGCCGCGCTCGCGCTCGGCATGCGGGCCGAGGTGCTGCTGCTGGACAAGAACATCGCCCGGTTGCGCGCGGCGGACGCCGACTACCGCGGTCACCTGCAGACGATCGCCTCCAACGCGTACGAGATCGAACGTGCCGTGCTCGACGCGGACCTGGTCATCGGCGCGGTCCTGGTGCCGGGCGCGAAGGCGCCGACCCTGATCTCGAACGACCTGGTCGCCCGGATGCGGCCGGGCAGCGTGCTGGTGGACATCTCGATCGACCAGGGCGGCTGCTTCGAGGCGTCCCGGCCGACCACTCACGACGAGCCGACCTACCGAGTGCACGGATCGATGTTCTACTGCGTCGCGAACATGCCCGGGGCGGTCCCGCACACCAGCACCTACGCCCTGACCAACGTGACCCTCCCGTACGCTCTGGAACTGGCCAACCATGGCTGGCGGGCCGCGCTGCGGCGTGATCCGGCGCTGGCCGCGGGTCTGAACACACACGACGGCCAGGTGGTCTGCGGGCCGGTGGCCGAGGCGCACGGTATGCGGGTGACGCCGCTGACGGAGGTGCTGAGCTGACACTCGACCGGGCGATCCAGGCCTACCTGGACCATCTGGGTGTGGAGCGTGGCCTGTCCCGCAACACGCTCGTGTCGTACCGCCGCGACCTGGCCCGTTACGCGGAGCAGTTGAGCGCCGCCGGGATCGCGGACCTGGCCCAGGTGCGCCCGGCCGACGTGTCCGGGCATCTCGCGTCGCTGCGGGACGGCGGCCTGGCCTCGTCCTCCGCGGCCCGTGCCATCAGCGCGGTGCGCGGCCTGCACCGGTTCGCGGTGCGGGAGCGGCTGGTCGCGCACGACGTCGCCGCGGACGTGCACCCTCCGGCGCCGCCCCGGCGCCTGCCGAAGGCCCTGGAGGTGGAGCAGGTCGACCGGCTGCTGGCGGCACCGGCCGCGGACACCGCGCTGGGCCTGCGCGACCGCGCGCTGCTGGAGTTCCTCTACGGCACCGGGGCGCGCATCTCCGAGGCGGTCGGCGCCGACATCGACGACCTGGAGCTGACCGGGGAGAGCACCGCGGTGCTGCGCGGCAAGGGCGGGCGCACGCGGCTGGTACCGGTCGGCGGCTATGCCCGGACCGCGCTGGAGTCCTATCTGGTGCGGGCCAGGCCGACCCTGGCGGAGGCCGGGCGGGGCACCCCGGCGGTCTTCCTCAACGCCCGGGGCGGCCGGCTGTCCCGGCAGAGCGCGTGGACCGTGCTGCACCGTTGCGCCCTCGCGGCCGGTCTCCCGGTGGACGGTCCATATGCGGTCAGTCCGCACACCCTGCGTCATTCGTACGCCACGCATCTGCTCGACGGCGGGGCGGATGTGCGCGTGGTCCAAGAACTGCTGGGACACGCCTCGGTTACCACGACGCAGGTGTATACCCTGGTGACGGTCGAGCGCCTGCGGGAGGTCTACGCGACCTCTCACCCGCGTGCTCGTTAGAAGGTACGCATCCATAGGTGCGACACGCCGAACGGCTGACCCCGAAGGTGCGGCACGTGTGGCGTACAGTCGGGCATCGGTTCCGACTGAGAGTCGGATAGGGGGCGAGGGCGATGTCAGGGCACGGCCAACGTGCGGAGGCTTGGACTTCCGCGCTCCGGGACCAGCAGAACTCCCTCGACCTCGGCGCCGATCTCGGTCCCGCCGATCCCACGGCGTACACGATGCGCCGGCCGATTCCCGAGCCGATGCCGACGGACCGGCACGGCCCCGCCCGGATCATCGCGCTGGCGAACCAGAAGGGTGGTGTCGGTAAGACGACCACCACCATCAACCTGGGCGCCGCCCTCGCCGAGTACGGGCGGAAGGTGCTGCTCGTCGACTTCGACCCGCAGGGCGCCTGCTCGGTCGGGCTCGGCGTCAACCCGCACAACCTCGACCTGAGCATCTACAACCTGCTGATGCAGGACGATGTCGCCACAGAGGACGTCATCATCAAGACCGATGTGGCCGGGCTGCACCTGCTGCCGGCCAACATCGACCTCTCCGCGGCCGAGATCCAGCTCGTCAACGAGGTGGCCCGGGAGATGGCCCTGGCCCGGGCCCTGCGCTCGGTCCGCAAGGAGTACGACTTCATCCTGATCGACTGCCAGCCCTCGCTGGGCCTGCTGGCGATCAACGCGCTCACCATCGCGCACGGCGTGCTCATCCCGCTGGAGTGCGAGTTCTTCTCGCTGCGCGGTGTCGCCCTGCTGCTGGACACCATCGACAAGGTGCGCGAGCGGCTCAACTTCGACCTCGAGCTCGAGGGCATCCTGGCCACCATGTACGACTCCCGCACCACCCACTGCCGCCAGGTGCTGCAGCGGGTCGTCGAGGCGTTCGGCGACAAGGTGTACCAGACGGTGATCACGAAGACGGTGAAGTTCCCCGAGTCGACCGTCGCCGGTGCGCCGATCACTACGCTGGATCCGGCGTCCTCGGGCGCCCGTAACTACCGTCAGTTGGCGCGCGAGGTCATCGCCGCCAAGGCAGAACGAGGGTAGGGTCCCGCTCCGTGCTGTTCGCGCTCGGAACGCCGGTCGCGTTCGCCGCGCTGGTCGTCTCCTTCCTGTGCGGCCTGATGCTGCGTGCCCTGGCGATCCGGTTCACCGCGCGCACGGTCGGCCTGGCCCAGCGGAACGAGCCGATGAGGCCGAGCCTGCGACGCGACGTCGACCCGTTCGGCGCGGTCGCCGCCGCGATCGGCGGGATGGGCTGGGGCAGGATCCTCACCGTCGACGACGTCCCGCGCTGGCGCGGCCGCGGCCGGGCCGCGGCGGTCTTCGTCGCCGGCCCGGTGACGTGCATCCTCGCCGGCGAGCTGCTGCTGGCGGTGTTCGCGCTGACGGGGGCCGACCCCGACCTGTTCCGATTCCTGAGCGTCGGGTTGGTGCTGCACGGCGTCGACGGGCTGCCCTACGGCGAGCAGGTGCTGCTCTCGCTCGGGGTGGGCCTGCTCGCGTTCGGGCTGCTCGCGCTGATCCCGATCCCGCCGCTGGACGGGTTCGGCATCCTCTACAACGCGCTGCCCCGGCCCGGTGCGGGGATGCAGTGGATGCGGCTGTGGTTCGAGGACAAGAACATCGGCATCCTGGTCCTGCTGATCTTCAGCCTCTTCCCGGGTGGAAATCCGCTGGTCCTCGCGATCCTCGACGTCCTGGGTAATTTCTTCCTCCGCGTCTGGGGATGACCGGCCGCACGCGAGGCTGACCGTTTCGCAACCATATGATCGCTACGCGGTGATTCCTGTAGCCTTCCGGTGACTTGTGGTGATAGTCCCGGGAGTGCGGCTATGGAGAAGGTCCTCTGCTTCCGCTGCGGGGGTGACATACCGACGGACCAGCAGTGGTGCGTCTACTGCGCCGCGCCGGTGGTCGCCGCCGCCGCACCGCCCGTGTCGCCGGCGCCCGCGGCACCCTTCCCGGGCCCGTCGCTGACGTTCGACTCCGCGCCCTCCGGCACCCGGCGGACGAGCGTCGTCCTGATCCTGGCCGTGGCCGGCCTGCTGCTGGTGGCCGGCGGCATCGTGACCGTCGTGACCCAGTTGCGCGGCGACAGCCCGCGGGCGGCCGCCGAGCACTACTTCGACGCGCTCGCCGACGGCGACGCGTCCGCGGCCCTGGACCTGGTCTCCTCGGGCGGTCAGATCGACAGCGGACGGTACCCGCTGCTCAGCGACGCGGCCCTGGAGGAGAAGCGGTACCGCCCGCGGGACGTGGAGGTCGGCGACGCGGTGGACGCCGGCTCCCAGTTCGGCACCGCGGCCCAGACCGTCCAGGTGAGCTACCGGGCCGGCGACCGGACGGTCGATCAGGACGTGGTGGCCGTCGAGGAGGACGGCTCGTGGCGGCTCCGGCTGCCGTTCGTGCTGCTCGCCGTCGTCGGGCAGCGCGGGCGTCAGGTCACCGTGAACGGGATCGGGCTCGGCGGGGCGGAGCGGGCGACGGCCGCGTTCCCGGGGGCGTACGAGGCGGTCGCGGCCGGCAACGCGCTGCTGGCGGAGAGCCGGGCGACCGCGGTCGCGCAGGCCAACGGCGTCGTCGAGCAGGTGGCCCCGCTGCAGTTCGGCGTGCCGGACCTCGCCCCCGGGGCCCAGCAGAACATCCAGGGGCAGGCGCGGACCGCCCTCGACGAGTGCGCCCAGAGCGCCCGGGCGCGGCCGCCGAACTGCCCGTTCGGCCTCAACGTGCCCGGCACGGACGTCACCGTGCAGTGGTCGATCACGACGTATCCGCTGGTCAGTGTGCGTACCGACAGCGTGATGTGGTTCAGCGGCGCCGCCGTTCAGCTGGTCGACGACGGCACCGGGCGGGTGCACTGGAACGCCGACTACACCGACCTCGGCGGGAAGAAGAAGTCGCAGAGCGGTGAATTGAGCTTCCGGATCAACGGCAACGCCCAGGCGACGCCGACCGGCATCCAGGTGTCCCTGATCTGATTCGCGAGTGATGGAGGATTCATGAGCATGCCCGCCCTCGGCCCGGGTAACGGCGACGTCGCGTACCGGATGCAGGGTCTGCGGCACGGCACTGTGGAGATCGGGCTGGACGAGTCGATCCCGGTCCGGACGATCGTCCGGCTCGTGCTGGGCGCGGTCGTCCCGGCGCTCATCGTCTGGACCGTCTTCGCGTTCCTGGGGCTGGTGGTCTTCAGCTTCTCCGAGCCGAGCCTGCTGAGCGGGAGCACGCCCGGGGACGGGCTGGTCGCGGCCGGCTCGCTGTTCGGGTTCGTGATCTTCTGGACGGTGCTGCTGTCGGCCCGGGTCGACGAGGCGGTCGCCGAGTGGAACACGCTGATCGAGGAGCAGTGGCACGGTGCGGACTCGGCGTACGCCGCGATCTACGGCACTCTGCGGCGCCGGGGGTTTCCGGTGGCGGTCGACGCCGTACGGGTGCGAAGCGATCTGCTGCCGCCGGAGGTCGTCGACAACCGTCTGGTGATCATGGATGGCGAATATCGGATCCACGTCACGGTCTTTCCGTACGGCAGCAGCCTCTACCTGGGCTGGACGATGTCGCGTGGCCGGCGCGGGGTGAGGCTGCTCGGCCGGTTCCTGACCGACCTGGTCGCCGGCATGTCCGGCCGGACCGGGTCGATCGAGCGGATGCTGCGGACCGAGCGGGTGCGGGCGCTGCGGGAGGCCGTGCACGCCGCGGTCCGGGAGGGGGCGGAGGTGGCGGCGCAGGGGGTGCTGGTGCCGCCGGCGTCGGCCTTCGGCGCCGAGGTTCCGGTGCGGGACCTGCGGGTGCGGACGGCTCCGGTGTACGGCCGGCATCCCGAAGGACCGCAGATGCCGGAGGGCCCGGCGCCCGGCGCGCCCATGCCCTCGCCCGCCCCTGCCGCGCCCGGCGCGCCCATGCCCCCACCTGCCGCGCCCGACCTGCCGATGCCCCCACCTGCCGCCGCCACGCCGGACGCGCCCGTGTCTCCGCCCGCTGGTTCTGCGCCGGAACCGCCCAAGCCTCCGCCTGCCGGTTCCGCGCCGGAAGCGTGACGCGCACGTCTCCATCACGTGCCCCGAGGTGATTTCGGGCCGCCTCTGCGACTCCGGCCGGTGATTCCGGGCTTCGTGAACCGCGAGATGTCGACTGCCCGCCGTCCGGCCAGCAACCGTGCGTGACTTATGGCGTTGGTACGGACGTGAGCCAGGAGCAGGTTGTCACAGCCATGGTCTACGGTCGGCACGTGCCTGAAGAGCCTGACCAGCCGATCCTCGGCGTTGACTTCCCGGCCGGCGCGCAGCCGGCCGTGCCCGGCGGTGCGGTCGTCGTCGGGGAATCCGCCGTGCCCGGCGGTGCCGTGGCCACCGAGGAGTCCGCCTCCGATGGTGCGGTGGCGCCCGCCGCCGCGGAGGCCGATTCCGGGAAGTTCACGGTCAAACTGCACAACTTCGAGGGCCCGTTCGACCTGCTGCTGCAGCTGATCGGCAAGCACAAGCTGGATGTCACCGAGGTCGCGCTGCACCAGGTGACCGACGAGTTCATTGCGTACATCCGGGGCATGGGCGACGACTGGGACCTCGACGAGGCGAGCGAGTTCCTGCTGGTCGCCGCGACCCTGCTGGACCTGAAGGCGGCCCGCCTGCTGCCCGCCGCCGAGGTGGAGGACGAGGAGGACCTGGCCCTGTTGGAGGCCCGCGACCTGCTCTTCGCCCGCCTCCTGCAGTACAAGGCCTACAAGGAGGCCGCCGCGCACCTCTCCGAGCTCGAGGCGACCGGCGCGCGCCGCTGGCCCCGGCTGGTCACGCTGGAGGCGCGCTACGCGGAGGCGCTGCCCGAGCTGGTCCTCGGCGTCGGCCCGCAGCGGCTGTTCCGGCTGGCGCTCAAGCAGTTCACCCCGAAACCGGGCCCGCCGCAGGTCTCGATCGCGCACATCCACGAGGTCCGGGTCAGCGTCCGCGAGCACGCCGAGCTGCTGCGCGACCGCCTGCGCCGGGCCGGCGTCGCCACGTTCAGCCTGCTCGTCGCCGACTGCGAGTCCACACTTGAGGTGGTGGCCCGCTTCCTCGCGCTGCTGGAGCTGTACCGGCAGGATCTGATCGACTTCGAGCAGCCGGTGTCGCTGGACGAGCTGACCGTTCGCTGGATCGGCGGCGACCAGGAGGCTGAGCTGACCGTGGACGACTATGAGGGCAGTCCGGAGAAGATCACCGACAAATCGGACCGTCCGGTGGGTGCCGGGTCCGATGATGACGGGAAGGTCGGCACCGTTTCGGACGATTCGCCCGCGAGCGAGCTTGACTCATCCGCCGTGGTTGGCGATCTTGACGTGGGCGAAGAGGCGGCCCTGGAGGAGAAGCAGCAGTGAGCGACGAGCGTCCCGAGTCCCTGGCCGCGCAGATGGGCGTGTGGGTGCCGCCGTGGGAGCGCACGCGCGACGAGCCGGGCCGTGAGTTCCAGGCGGCCGTCACCGCCGAAACCGACGACGAGCCGGAGGCCGCCCTGGCCCCGGTCTCGCCCGCGGCCCCGGTCCCGGATTCGTCCGCGGCCCCGGATTCGATCCCGGCCGCCGAGCCCGCGCGTACCGAGGCGGAGGCGATCGGCTATCTGGCGGGATACCACGACACGGACGCCCAACTCACCGGGACCGACGTTGCTCCGGCCGAGCCGACGGGTGAGGATCTTCCGGCCGAGCCCGCAGAGGAGGATTTCCCCGTCGATTCCGTCGGGGAGGACGCCCCGGTCGAGCCCGCCGAGGAAGATGTCGCGGACGTCACGGTGGAGGCGATCCCCGGGAAGCCCAGCGCCCCGGCGGTCCCCGCACAGCCCACCGGCCCACGCCGGCCGGCTCCGGCTCCGGCCGACGCCGAGCCCGCCGAGAGGGTCATGGACGGCGCCGAACTGGCCGCCGCCCTCGAAGCCATCCTCCTCGTCGTCGACGAGCCCACCAGTGAGCTGAAACTGGCCGAGATCCTGGAGCAGCCGGTCGAGCTGGTGGCCCGGACCCTCGACGACATCTCCGCCCGCTACACCGCCGCCGGCCACGGTTTCGACCTGCGGCGGGCGGCCGGTGGCTGGCGCCTGTACACCCGCCCGGAGTACGCGGCGTACGTCGAGCGGTTCGTCCTCGACGGCCAGTCCACGCGTCTCACCCAGGCCGCCCTGGAGACACTCGCAGTAGTCGCCTACAAACAGCCGGTGACCAGATCGCGCATCTCGGCCATCCGCGGTGTGAACTGTGACGGCGTCATGCGTACGCTGGTCACTCGCGGCCTGATCGAGGAGTGCGGCACCGAACCGGAAACCGGGGCATACCTGTACCGGACCACCGGTCTCTTCCTGGAGAAACTCGGGCTGAACTCGGTCGACCAGCTGCCCCCGCTCGCCCCTTTCCTGCCCGACGATGTGGAAGAAGTGCTCGATGCCTCAGGCTGACACCGCCGAACGCCTCCAGAAAGTCCTGGCCTCGGCCGGTGTTGGATCCAGGCGCGCCTGCGAAGACCTGATCTTCCGGCGGCGCGTCACGGTCAACGGTCGCGTTGCGAAACTCGGCGACAAGGTCGACGCGGCCACTGCCGAGATCTACGTCGACGGGTCGCGGGTGATCACCAACACCAAGCTGGTCTACGTCGCCCTGAACAAGCCGCGTGGCGTCGTCTCGAGCCTCGACGACGACAAGGGCCGCACCGAGCTCGCCGACTTCCTGCAGGACAACTTCGAGCAGCGGCTGTTCCACGTCGGCCGCCTCGACGCCGACTCCGAGGGCCTGCTGCTGCTCACCAACGACGGCGGGCTGGCGCACAAGCTGATGCACCCGTCGTACGAGATCGCCAAGACCTACCTGGCCGAGGTGGTCGGCCCGCTGCCGCGCAACGTCGGCCGGCGGTTGCAGGCGGGCGTCGAGCTGGAGGACGGCCCGGCGAAGGTGGACTCGTTCCGCCTGGTCGACGCGATCGGCAAGACCGCCCAGGTGGAGATCACCCTGCACGAGGGACGCAAGCACATCGTGCGGCGGATGATGGACGAGGTCGGCCACCCGGTCACCCGGCTGATCCGTACCGCGGTGGGCCCGATCCGCCTCGGCGACCTGCGGCCCGGCGGCTTCCGCCACCTGTCGAACGCCGAGGTCGCCGCCCTGTTCAAGGCCGTCGGCGACGAGGCCTGACAGCTCTGCGACGCGACCGGCCCGCCGGCTCTCCGGCGGGTCGGTGGTCGATTCGGTGGCCTGCTCCGGTCACTGATCCAGGAACTCGCGCAGGGCGGCGTTGAAGGCGGCCGGCTGCTCCAGGTTGGGCAGGTGGCCGGCGTCGTCGATGACGCTGAGCATCGACTCCGGGATCAGGCGGTGCATCAGCTCGGCGTCGGCGACCGGGGTGAACTCGTCGTCGCGCCCGACCACGATCAGGGTGGGCACCGACACCGTGGTCAGCACCTTCTGGTAGTCCTGCCGCTCGGCCCGGCCGCGCAGGGCCGCGGCGGCCCCCTCCGGCGACGTGTTCAGCATCATCCGGCTGACGTGCTCGGCGACCTGCGGCATCGCCGTCACGTTGTAGGCGGCCATCATCTTCGACAGGTTCTCGGTGGCGTACCAGCCCATGCCCTCGGCGAGCAACCGGTCGGCGGCCTGGTTCCGTTTCGCATGCCCTTCCGGGGTCTCGCCCTGCGGGAACGTGTCGGCCAGCAGCAGCCCGGCGATCCGCTCCGAGAAGAGCCGGTAGCACTCCATCACGATCTGCCCGCCCATCGACAGGCCGCCCAGCACCACCTCCTCCTCGATGCGGAGGTGGTCGATCAGGGCGAACGTGTCCCGGGCGAACGTCTCCAACGTGGTGAGACCGGGCACCACCGTGCTGCGACCGTACCCGCGCAGGTCGGCGGTGATCACCCGATAGCCGTGGGCGGTCAGTGCGGTCAGCTGCGGCCACCACATCGAACGGTCGAACGGATGGCCGTGCACCAGCACGAAGGCGGGACCGGAGCCCGCGTCGTCGTAGCTGACCGTGATCCCGTTGACCTCTGCCGTGCGAGTCATGGCCCCACGGTAGGGAAACGGGCCCCGGTTGGGAAGATCCAATACCGCCACTGTGGCCGTGACCGGACCCATGGGCCACAGTGGCGGGCGCGATCAGTGGGCGATACGCAGCCCGGACTTCCGCTTCAGCGTGATCCGGTCGATCTCCTTGTACGGCTTGTGACTGCCGGGCAGGGCGTCGGCGAGCGTGCGTACGGTCAGCGTGGTGCTGTCACCGGCCTTGTCCGGCGGGACGACGTCGACCGCGATGAACGCGTACCCGTCGTAGCGGACCTGTGACCACTCCACGGCCTCCGGCACCCGCTCGCCCGTCGGCGCGGCCTTGTCCTTCTTCGGCTTGTGCCGCTCCTTGGTCCAGAAGTAGCTGTTCGTCACGGTCGAGGTGGTGTTCTCCTTCCCGTTCGGCTTGTGCCCGCGATAACGCTCCCCTTCGGGCAGTTTCTGCTCACCCTTCGGGGTGACTCCTTTCGGTGGCGGCGCCTTCACGCCGGGCGCCGGGCGGAACGGGTAGCGTGCCCGTCCGCCGGAGCCGACGCAGACGTACGTCACCCCGTCCGTCTCCGGGTGCACCGTCGAGCGGTCCGGCGCCGCCCTGGTGCGCTTGCCGTGCCGGATCGGGTCGGTCCGCTCGAACAGGTGATTGTGGCCCTGCACGGCCAGGTCCACCTGGTACTTCGTGAACAGCGGGTCGACCGCGGCGCGCACCCCGCCGTCCGAGGCGTGGTTGTGCGCGGTGGAGAACGCGCAGTGGTGGAAGAACGCCACGATGAAGTCCACTCCCGACCCGGGCTCCCGCCACCGTTTCAGCGTCTCGGTCAGCCACCGCACCTGCGCTCCGTCGGAGTAGCCGGTGTTGGTCTGCAGCTCCCAGGAGAGCTCGTTGGCGTCCAGCGAGATCAGCCCGACGTTGCCGTAGACGAAGCGGTAGACCGACGGGCAGTCCTTCGGCCCGTTGACCGGGAAGTCGAGGCGCTGCACGTGCCCGCCGTAGCCGTGGGTCGGGCTGCCGCCCAGGTAGGTCGTGTTGCCGTACATCGGTTCCATGTCGTGGTTGCCGGTGGCGAACATCCACGGGGTGAACGCCGCCTGCGGCTCGATCTGGTTCAGGAACACGTCCCAGACGTACGGGTTGAACAGGTTCCGGCCGGCCGGTGCCTTCCCGGTCAGCAGCGCGGTGGTGTCGTCGGCCGGCAGCCCGGTCCCGGACGGGTTGGCGTAGCAGATGTCTCCGGCGAGCAGCGTGAACGCCGGCCGCTGGGTGCCCATCAGCCGGGTCATCGTGGCGGCCGGCGTCCGGTCGGTCGGCTTGTCGCCGGCGATCGGGTCGTCCTCCAGGTATCCGTTGTCGTCGAAGACCGCGTTCGGCCAGGTCCCGTTCGCCTGGGTGACCCGCGCCGGGTCCTGGTGCCAGGCGAACTTCGGGTCCTTCGGCGCGGTGTTCGTGCCGACGTCGGCGAACGCGGTGAAGGTGAACGGTTTCGCGGCCGCCGGGGCGGTGGTGAAGTGGGCGTCGCCGCTGACCGTGCCGTCGGAGAGCCGGACCCGGTAGTGGTAGACGGTGTCCGGCTTCAGCCCGGTGATCTTCGCCTTGGCGTAGAACTGGCTGCCGACCGGGCCGCCGGGGATCGCGTACTGGCCGGTCAGGTGCCGGATTCCGGCCTCGACCTGGGTGCCGTACCGGTCGGGGGCGTCGCCGACGTCCACGAACGCGCGCAGCTTGGCCGGCAGCTTCCCGGTGTTGCTGACCAGTTGGGCGGTCACCGCCATCGCGTTGCGCGGCACGTCGCCGGCCCCCGGTATGAACGACAGGTGCCGGCCGGAGACGACCACTCCGGCCTTCCCGGCGATGCCCCCGGCGAACGCGAAGGCGCGCTCCGCCAGCCGGAACTGTTCGAGGGCGTACCCGCCGAGGCCGGCCGTCATCGCCGTCAGCAGCAGCGATCGCCGGGTCACCGGCTGCCGGGAGAGGAGTTCGTGGTTGCGTTCGCTGAAGTCGTCGACCGTAAAAGTCACAAAACGAACGCTAACCGTCCAAGAGGCGCTTTTTCTGGATCTTACCCATGGCGTTGCGCGGCAAACTGGTCACCAAATGAACTGTCCTAGGTCGTTTGTGCGTGGCCAGGCGCTCGGCCACGAAAGTGATCAGCTCCTCCGGTGTCACCGGGTCGGCCACCACGAACGCGGTCACCTGCTCGCCGAGATCAAGATGCGGGGTGCCGACGACGGCGGCCTCGTGCACCGCCGGGTGCAGCAGCAGCGCGTCCTCCACCTCGCCGGCGCCGATCCGGTAGCCGCCACTCTTGATCAGGTCGGTGGAGGCGCGGCCGACGATCCGGTGCCAGCCGTCCGGGCCGATCGTCGCCACGTCCCCGGTCGGGTACCAGCCGTCGATCAGCTCGGCCGGCCGGACACCGCCCGTGCGCAGGTAGCCGTCGAGCAGGGTGGGTCCGCAGACCTGGAGCAGGCCGATGCTGACCCCGTCGTCCGGAAGCGGATCGCCGACCTCGTCGACGATCCGGGTGTGGATGCCGTCGAGCGGGAGGCCGACGTGGCCGGCGCGGCGTTCGCCGTCGGCGCGGGCGCTGACCGTGATCAGGGTCTCGGTCATGCCGTAGCGCTCGATCGGGGCCTGCCCGGTCAGCCCGGCGAGCGCGTCGAAGACCGGGACGGGCAGGGCGGCGCTGCCGGAGACGAGCAGGCGGGCATCGCGTAGCGCGCGCGCCGCCGTGGGGGCGCCGGCGATCCGGGACCAGACCGTCGGGACGCCGAAGTACATGGTGCCGGGGTTCGCGGCGTACGCCTCAGGGGTCGGTCTTCCGGTGTGGATCAGGCGCGAGCCGATCCGTAGCGGGCCCAGGACGCCGAGCACCAGGCCGTGGACGTGGTAGAGCGGCAGCCCGTGGACCAGCGTGTCGCCGGCGGTCCACTGCCAGGCCGCGGCCAGGGCGTCCAGGTCGGCGGCGAGCGCGGCGCGCGACAGGACGACGCCCTTCGGGGCGCCGGTCGTTCCGCTGGTGTAGAGCACGAGCGCGGGCAGGCCGGGGTCCGGCTCCGGCGGCACGCTGCCGGGCCGCACCCCACTGATCCTCCGCACCGGTACGGCGGAGGAGCCGGCCGCCCCGGGATCGTCGGAGAGGATCAGCTCGGCACCGGAGTCGGTGAGGATGTGCGCGCGCTCCAACTCGCCGGCGTCCGGCGGGATCGGGACGATCGGCACGCCCGCGAGCAGGGCGGCCGTCACCGCGACCACCGTGGGCAGTCCGGGCGCCGCGTGCACCGCGACGATCCGGGCTCCGGTCAACTGGGCGGCCAGCCCGGCCGCCCAGCCGAGCAGGTCGTCGCGACCGACCTTCTGGTCCGGGGTGACCACGAAGTCGGCTCGGTCGGCGTCCGCGAGCAACGCGGAGAGCAGAGGCATGCGTGGATCATGCCAGTCTTCGCTGAGTACCTCCCGCCTCCGACGGGCAGCGTGGCGCGGTTTAGCTCACAGACCCAGGATCGCCGGGTCGGCGGCGACGGCGCGCAGGCGGGCGGCCGGGTCGGGGGCCAGCCGGCGGGTCGCGCGGTCCAGGACACCGCAGACGCTGGTCAGCTTGGCGACCGGGGTGCCGTCGGCGCGGGTGTAGTCCTGCTCGACCTGGAACGTCTTGCCCTCGCCCCAGACGAAGCGGCAGGTGACGTCGACCTCGTCGCCGTCGCGCAGCTCCTTGAGGTAGCGGATGGTGGTCTCCAGGACGACCGGGCCGACGCCCGCCTCGACCAGCACGTTCGCGTTGATGCCGGCGGCGTGGAAGCACTCCCACCGGGAGTGTTCGCCGTACTGGATGTAGACGGCCTGGTTCACGTGGCCCTGGATGTCGAGCTCGTAGCCACGGACACCGATGCGGATCTGGAAGACGTCGGACATGGGCACGACGATATTCGGTTGCCGCACGGAAGGTGATCCGGAAGAGTGCCCGGCATGACGTACTGATGCCGCCACCCAGGTCCCTTTCTTCGCGCGCCCCCGGCCCGGTCCCGCACCGTGGCGGTCGTTGGCCGCGCGGCCGCTTTCCGTGGAAAGAGCATCCGTTTTGTCTGATCAGTCCCTGTCTGCGACTGTGTCCATTTTCGCCTCACCCACCAGCTGGATCGAGTCCGGCGCGCTCGACCAGTGCCGCCAGGTCGCCGCGCTGCCCGGCATGCGGCACGTGGCCGGCATGCCCGACCTGCACCCCGGCAAGGGCGCCCCGATCGGCGCCGCCATGACCTCGTCCGTGCTCTACCCGTTCCTGGTCGGCTCGGACATCGGCTGCGGCATCGCGGTCTTCCCGTTCAAGCTCAAGCGCCCCGTGCCGGAGAAGCTCGCCACGCGCTTCCCCGACCTGGACGTACCCGACCGTTCTTTTTTCGACGAGGCCGACGTTCCCGCTGGCTGTACCGACAGTCTGGGTACCGTCGGCCGTGGCAATCACTTCGTCGAACTGGCGCGAGTCGGCACCGTGTTCGATATTGATCACGCCGATCGGCTCGGGCTCGCCGGCGGCGACCTGGTGCTGATCGTGCACAGCGGCTCGCGCGGGCTCGGCGAGCGGATCCTGCGCGCGCACACCGAGGTGCACGGCGCCGGCCCGGCCGAGGATCCGGCGGCCTACCTCGCGGCGCACGACGACGCGGTGCGCTGGGGTTCGCTCAACCGGCGGGTCATGGCGGCCCGCGTCGCCGACGCCCTCGGCGCCGAGCACGAGCCGCCGATCGTGGACGAGTGCCACAACTCGGTGGAGGTCCGTGACGGCCTCTACCTGCATCGCAAGGGCGCCGCCAACGGCGACGGGCGCGACGTGCTGGTCGCGGGCACCCGGGGGACGCCGTCGTTCCTGGTGGCCGGGCACGCCGGCGCGGACGCCGGCTACTCCGTGGCGCACGGCGCCGGGCGCAAGATGTCCCGGGCCGACGCGCTGCGGCGCGGCAAGGCCAAGCACACCGTCGAAGAGCTTCGGCGTACGCCGGTGGGCTCGCTCGTGGTCTGCGGCGACCGGCAGTTGCTCTTCGAGGAGGCGCCGACCGCCTACAAGCGCATCGAGCAGGTGATCGGCGACCTGGTCGAGCACGGTCTGGCCACGAAGGTGGTCAGCACGGTTCCGCTGGTGACGTACAAGACCGCGGACGTCGAGCCGCGCCGGCGCGGAGGGCGGCGATGAGCGCGCACCTGCTGATGTCGGCCGGGCGCGGGCCACAGGAGTGCTCGTGGGCGCTCGCCCAGCTGTTGCGGCGGCTGGAAGCGGACGCCCGCGGCCGGGCCGTCACCGTCGAGCGGGTGGAGACGGTCACGGGGGAGCGGCCCGGAACGTTCCGCTCGGTGCTGCTGCGGCTCTCCGGCGACGCGGCGGCCGAGTTCGCCGCGTCCTGGACCGGCACGCTGTGCTGGCAGGCTCCGAGCCCGTACCGGACCGGCCCCGGCCGCAAGAACTGGTACGTGACCGCCCAGCCCTGTGAGGTCGGCGCCCCGCACACGGCCTTCGCCGAGTCCGACGTGGACGTGGTCGGGGTCCGCACCGGCGGCCCGGGCGGCCAGCACCGCAACAAGGCGAGCACCGCGGTCCGCGCCACCCACCGCCCCACCGGAGCGGTCGTGGTCGTCGACACCGAACGCCAGTTCACCCTCAACCGCCGGATCGCCCTGCGCCTGCTGCGCGAACGCCTGGAACAGGCCGACGCGGACGCGGGACAGGAGACGATCACCGCCCGCTGGCGCGTGCACGACGACCTGGTGCGTGGCAACCCCACGCGGGTGTGCCGGCCGTGAGCCCGGGCGGCGATGATCTGGAACTTCCACCGTGTGGCCCTGTCCGTGCAGCCACTGATCTGTCAGGCTCGATGAAGCCTGTCGACCGTGGGAGTGACCGTTGTTCGAGTTGGGTGAGGACGAGGCTGTGGTGGAGCCGTCGTCCATCGAGCTGTTGATTTTCCCGACCAGCTCAGGGAAGCGGATCGGCGAGCCCGAACCGCGATCGGGCCCGCTCCTCTTCGGTCTCTCGCGCATGCTCCGGCAGGAGGAGCTGGAGCGGCAGGGCCTCGACGTCGAGGCCCGGCCGCTGCGCGGCTACCCGCTCCGCTTCTCCAGCGCCCGTTCCGTCCGCCCGGAGTACCACACCGTGGTGCTGCCGGCGGCCGGTCTCGACGACGACCGGGCCGGCACCTACGGTCTCGGGCTGATGTTCCCCCCGAACACCGTGCACGCGCTGAACTCGACGTCGACCGAGGCGGCCGGCACCTGCGAGCTGACCCCGGTCGATCACGTGCACATCCGGATCGCGGAGGTGCCGGAGGACGACCCGCTCGGCTCCGCCCGGGTGACGCGGATCCTCGCCGGTGCCCGGCCCGGTCAGGACAACTCCGGGGTCGTCCGCGAACTGCGGGCCGCGCTCGGGGAGCCGGGCGGCAACGGCCGCTCCCGGTCGCGCGCGAGCTGCGTGACGGAGATCCACCGGGCCGGGACGGTGGTGCTGGGCGACGACGCCCTGACGAGTCTCGACCCCCGGTTCGTGCTGGAGCGCACGATCATCCCGGCCGGTGTGCTGCTCGCCGGCGACGACCTCCTGGCCCGTCGGTATGTCGACCTGGTCGCCGGCGGCAGCGACGACCCCGAGGCCCTCGTCGTCTTCCTCAGCGACCTGGTCGGCGTCGCCGCGAGCACCACGATCGAGAACCTGCTGGGATACGCCGACGGGCTGCTCCAGCAACGCGCCAGCCTGCTCGGGCTCTTCGGCCTGGTGGCCGCCGGCAACGCCAGCAGCATCCTGGTCGGCGCCGCGCCCGCGGCCTGAACCCCGGGCGGCGGGCACGGGCGCGGTGGAGATCAGGCGAGGCCGGTGAACCAGCGGGCGATCCGGGGGACGGCCAGCAGTTCGGAGCCCTCGTGCACCATCCCGCTGTAGGACGTGTCCACGCCGACGTCGACGACCGGGACGCGCACGCCGCGCGCGGCGAACGACGACCGGCAGGCCGTGGTGTTGCCGTTGACGGCCTGCTCGTCGCCGGGGCTGAGGTAGAGCCGCAGCGGCATGCCGGGCGCCCACTCGCAGACGCTGTCCGCCTCCCGCAGCGCCGCCGCGAACCGGGCCTGCGGATTCAGCAGCAGGTCACGGCCGCGCGGCGTGAGCAGGGCGTCGACCGACTCGGGGGCGCCGGCGAGCACCTCCTCGCCGGGGTGGCTCGCGTCCAGCAGATCACCGATGCCGGCATGGTCCGCGGTGAACACGTCGCGGGGATCGCGGTAGATGTCGTGCAGCCGGTCATAGGAGGTCAGCAGGTACGCCAGGTAGACGCCGGCGAGCCGGGGCTGTACCTCCGGGGTGAACGTGGCCGGGATCTCCACCCGCCGCATGGCGTAGGCGCCGCTGATCGGGGCGACCGCGGCCGCCCGGAACCACGGGTCGGCGCCGTCCTGCAGCGCCCGGGCCAGCCCCAGGGCGGCCGACGCGCCCTGCGAGAACCCGGAGACGTAGACCTCCCGGTCCAGGCGGACGCCCTGCCGCGCGGCGACCGTGCGGGCCGCCCGGAGCAGGTCCAGCGAGGCGCTGGTCTCGGTGGGCACGTCCATCCACGGGTGCGGTCCGGTGCCGGCGCCGAGCCCGAGGTAGTCGGGTGCGACCGCGGCGAAACCGGCGGAGGCGAACGTGATCGCGGGGCCGGTCAGGAAGGTGTCGCCGACGGCGACCGACGGGGCGTCACCGCGGTACACCGACGTGCCGTGGGCGAACGAGACCGTCCGCAGGTGGTGGGCGTCGTTGATCGGCAGCACCAGGAGGCCGCTGGCTGTGGTGGGCCGTCCGTGCGCGTCGTTCGTACGGTAGATCAGTTGATAGAGGCGTACGCCGAATCGATTCGTCTCGGCGGTGAAGTGGCCGGCCGTGAGCACGGCGTCGACCTCGGCCCGGGTTTCGTAGGTCGCGATGGGCCGGGCGGTGGGCGACGAGGGGCTGGCGGCGGCCGGCGCCGCGAGCGCCACGGCCGCGACGGCAGTGCACAGGACTGCCGCGATGATCCTGTTGAATGTCCGCACAGGAACGACGCTATTGACCGCCCCGGTCCGGCACGATCCCGCTGGCGCCAGTCCCGGGGGTGGTACTGGCCCCACCACGGACCGGCGTGACGCGCGATTTCCGCACGGGAATGCGAGGTCCGATCGCCGCCAGATCGGGCCCCTTTCTTTCGGCAGGATTCTCGGCATGGGAAAAACGATCGAGGGCAAGGTGGCATTCGTCAGCGGTGGGAGCCGGGGCATCGGTGCGGCTGTCGCGCTGCGGCTGGCGAGCGAGGGCGCCGACGTGGCGATCACTTTTCAGCAGAACAAGGACCGGGCCGAGGAGGTCGTCGAACTGATTCGGCGACAGGGCCGGCGGGCCGTCGCGGTGCGGGCCGACAGTGCCGACCCGGACGCGCTGGTCGACGCCCTGAACGGGACGGTCACCGAATTCGGGCGGCTGGACATCCTGGTCAACAACGCCGCGGCGTTCCCGGTCGGCCCGATCGAGCAGTTCGGGCCCGACGACCTCGATCAGACGATCGCGGTCAATGTGCGGGCGCCGTTCATCGCCGCGCAGACCGCGGTCCGGCACATGGAATCCGGCGGCAGGATCATCAACATCGGCAGCAACGTGGCTGTGCGCGCCGCCTTTCCCGGCTTCTCCCTGTATTCGATGAGCAAGACGGCGCTGATCGGCCTGACCAAGGCGCTGGGCCGGGAGCTGGGACCGCGCGCGATCACGGTCAATCTGGTGAATCCGGGGCCGACCGACACCGAGCTGAACCCGTCCGACGGGCCGATGGCCGAGACCGTCAACGGTTTCACCGCTGTCGGGCATTACGCGGATCCGGAGGACATCGCGGCGACCGTGGCGTTCCTGGCCGGTCCGGACGCCCGCTACATCACCGGCGCGACGGTGGACGTCGACGGGGGCTTCGCCGCTTGATCACGCGATCCGGGATCGGGTCTAGGAACTGGAGATCCACTTCTGGTTGAGCGTCCACGTGCAGGTGCGCAGGC
This sequence comes from Actinoplanes regularis, assembly GCF_900188005.1. Classification (GTDB taxonomy): domain Bacteria; phylum Actinomycetota; class Actinomycetes; order Mycobacteriales; family Micromonosporaceae; genus Actinoplanes; species Actinoplanes regularis. The sequence goes on from NZ_FZNR01000022.1 coordinate 50,648, forward strand.
GGACCTTGCCGATGTCGGCGGATCTGCTCTCCTCGGTGAGGCACGGGCCGTAGCGACCGTTACGGATCACCTCGACGAACCACCAGTTCTGGGCGGGTTCGCCGCCCTCGCAGGCGGTGACCCGGACGGTCGTGCCCTCCGCGTTGATGCAGTTCTCACCGTTGTAGAACGTGCCGGTGCTCGCCTGGAACCACTGCTGCCCCGGTGTTGCGTTGTCGCACGGGCGGGTGCTGACGACCGTCCCGATCGGCCCGCCGGTCAGGCACCGGCCGCGGTCCGCCTTGGTGAAGATCTGGCCCTGGTGCAGGGGTGGTGGTGCTGGGATGGGCGCGGTGGCGAGGCCCGTCGTCAGCGTGGCCAGGAGCCGGGTGATTCGGCGCATGAGGATTCATTTTAGGAATCGCGGCCGGGTCCGCGTGGGGGAATGCGGAAGGTTGCTCGGGACGAGAGCGGGGGTGGGCGAGATGCCCACCCCTTTCCCGTACGACCTCAGCGCCTCAGTGGCTGGCGGAGCGCTTCACCCGCGGAGCTCACTTGCCGGCGGCGGGAGCCGAGCTGGCCGCGCCGGCGTCGTCCGCCGCGCCCTGCTCGTCCTGCCCGGCGGCCTCATCGCCGGCGCCTTCATTTCCGGCGCCCTGATCGCCGGCGCCCTGGTTGTCGGCGCCCTGGTCGTTGGCGCCCTGGTCGTTGGCGCCGGCAGCGCCGGCCGCCGCCGCAACGGCCTTCGCGTCGGCCAGCGCCAGACACGACTGCAGCAGGCTGGCCTGCGCCGACGTCACCGCGGCGGCCGCGGCGCCCGCGGCGTCGTTCGCCGCCGCACCCTGGTCGTTCGCAGCGCCCTGGTCACCAGCCGCGCCCTCCTCGGCCGCGCCTCCCTCAGCCGCGCCTTCCCCGGCCGCGCCCTTCCCGGCTGCGCCCTTGCCGGCGCCGCCCTTCTTGCCCGCGGCCTTCAGCGACTTGAGGTACTTCTTCGTCAGCTTCTTGTTGGCGGCCTTGTTCTGCGCCGCGCTCTGCTGCGCGGCCTCGCCAGTCTGTTCCCCGGCGGCCGCGGCGGCGTCCGCCGCGAACTGGTCGCACGCCGCCTCGAGCGCCTGCGCCGACGCGACGGCGGCCTGGCCGGCGTCCTGCGCCGCGACCGGCTGCAACTCCTCGCCGTCGCAGATCACACTGCCCGCGTTGACCTGCAGTTCCTTGCACTGGGAGACGTCGAACTGCTGACCGTCCACACTCACCAGATTGGCCGCCTTGGGCTCCGTACTCGCGTTCGCGAGCTGCACCCCGGCGACGCCGGACACCACCAGCACCCCCGCGACCACTACCGCGCCGATCGCCTTACGCCGGTTGCCCAGGTTCCGTCGGTACGTGCGCGACCTCATGATCACTCCTCGTCGTTGGACGTCGATGTTCACCGGTTGGGGGGCCATACGGGTCCCGCCGGGCGGCCGGTTCAACGCCGATTCGCCGAGAGGCCGGTTCGGGAGTGTGGATCAGGGAACGAAACGGCAGGTCACAGCCGTGTTCGAAGAATTTTGAAAAATTTGCCCGAATCGAGCGTTCGGGTGGTCCAGGCGGACGCCGGGACCACCCTGGGTCAGCGGCGGCGGGCGAGGGCCACACCGAGCAGGGCGACGGCCCCGCCGGCGATCGCCAGCAGGTGCGGGGTCTCGGACAGGATCGGCCAGGCGAGCAGGATGGTCAGCGGCGGTACGAGGTAGGTGGTGACGCCCAGCCGTCCGGCGTTCATGTGGGTCAGCGCGTAGGCCCAGGTGCCGAACGCGAGGGCGGTCGGAACCACGCCGAGGTAGAGCACCCCGGCGATGGAACCGGCCGGAGCCGATCGCAGGTCCTCGATCAGGCCGCCGGCGAACGGCAGCGTGGTGATCATGCCGGCGACGCAGGCCATCTGCGTGACCTGGAGCGCCGGCAGGCGGCGCAGCACGGGTTTCTGAAGGGTGACGCCGATCGCCCAGGCGGCGGCGGAGAGCAGGCAGAGCGCCACACCGAGCGGGTCGGCGGCGGTCCCGCCGCGGCCGGCGAAGCCGATCAGCAGCACCCCGGCGAAGGCCACCCCGGCGCCCGTCAGGAGGCTGCGCGGGAAGCCCTCGCCGAGCAGGGCGCCGGCCAGGATCGCGATCAGGATCGGTCCTACGTTGACCAGCATCGCGGACGTGCCGGCGTCCAGTCGCTGTTCGGCGGCGTTGAGGGCGACGTTGTAGAACCCGAACCAGACGACGCCGCAGCCGATCACCAGTGCCCATTCGCGGGCCGTCGGCCGGACCCATCTCCGGGTGGCGAGCAGGGCGACGGTCAGTGCGACCGTGCCGGCGGCGAGGCGGCCGAGAGCGAGCGGCCCGGCACCGAAGTGGGCGTGCACGGCGCGGATCGCGACGAAGGCGGAGGCCCAGGCGACGACGGTGATCACGACCGCGACCAGGACGGTCAGGGGCGGGCGGACGCGTTCGGCGGGGGCGGCGGAGACGGACATGGGGCCACGGTAGAGGGGCGACGGTTCGGCCGCCGCCGCAATATCCCGGGTCGGGACGGCCCCGCGTCGAGGAGGGCGCCGATGTTTGCCGGATTTGTTCCGGCAGCGCACTGGAAATGCAATCCGGGATCGGTCGTACCCGGCCCGCGGTGTGTTCCGTGCGGAATCGTGACGCGGCGTATCCGTGGCGTTTCCCGGGCTCCCGGCGGAATTCTGCGATCATGCGGCATGACCGTTCTGCGTACGGTGCACACCGCCGACCTGACCCCGGACGATCGCACCCGGATTCGGGCCCTGCTGGACGACGCGTTCGAGGGCCGATTCGACGATCATGACTGGAATCACGCGCTCGGTGGATCGCACATCATGGTCACAGTGGACGGCACGCTGATCGCGCACGGCTCGGTGATTCAGCGACGGTTCCTGAATCGAGGTAGGTCATTGCGGTGCGGCTATGTGGAAGCCGTCGCCGTGCACCGGGCGCAGCGGCGGCGCGGCGTCGCCTCGGCGGTGATGATGGAGGCGGAACGGCTCATCGACAACGGGTACGACCTGGGTGCCCTCTCCGCGTCCAGCGCGGCCCTCGACTTCTACCTCGCGCGCGGGTGGCGTGCCTGGCCGGGCGGCACCGCGGTGCTCACCCCGGACGGCGTGACCCGCACCGCGGCGGACGACGACAGCACGCTGGTCCGTGCCGTCGGCGGCCTGTTCGCCGACGAGAACGCCCCGCTGGTCTGCGACTGGCGGGACGGGGACGTCTGGTGACCGATTCGCGAATCAGAACGCCGAGCGCAACCGTTTCGTACTGAAAGCCCCGAGTCTGCGATCGGAGCCCATATCGGCGGCTCCAAGTTCCGCCGGGCCTTCGTTGTCCACGATCGCGGGAGTGAATGAGCGTAAGATTGCCATCGACCGGTGCAATCGGCTCGTTTCTGGTCAGCGAGCATTCCGGTGAGGGCGTCGACTCGACACCGCGTCACGGAATGGCGGTGCGTCGGCGTGTCCGCGCGAGGCGCACGGTTTCCGCAACGATCAATTTGACGTCACGTTCGAGTCTGTTGTCGTCCGACACCGCATATCCGACATCAACCGAAGGATGTGGTCATGCGGGTTCTGTTCGTCTCATCACCCGGTGCCGGGCACGTGTTTCCTCTGGTCCCGCTGGCCTGGGGGTTCCGCGCCGTCGGCCACGAGGTTCTGGTCGGCGCCTGCGGCGAGAGCCTGGAGGCGGCCGATGCGGGCCTGCCGGTCGTCGACATCGCGCCCGGCTTCCTGGTGCAGGACTACCTGCGGCAACTCTTCGCGAGCGATCCCGGCCTGCCGGCGCGGGATCGCGAGGCCGCGCGGCGCCGCGAGATCAGCTTCGCCGTCACCGCGTTCGGGCCGGTGAACCGGCGTCTGGCGGACGGGCTGATGCGCCTGGCGCGCGACTGGCGACCCGAGCTCGTGGTCTACGACGAGCTGGGCGTTGTCGGCGCGCTCGCGGCGGCGGGCTTGAACGTTCCGGGAGTGCATCACAACTACGGGATCGTTCGTACCCGCAGCCTGTGGCTGGGGTTGCAGGAAGCGCTGGCCGACCTGTACGACGAGTACGGTCTGGCGCGGCCCGCCGAGCCGGCCGTCACGCTGGATCCGGCCCCGCCGAGCATGGTCTCGGAGCCCGACGGCTGGCCGGTCCGGTACGTGCCCTACTCCGGGGGCGCGGTGCTGCCCGGCTGGCTCTCGGAACGGTCCCGGCCGCGCGTCGCGGTCGCCCTCGACACGGCGGTCCCCGGCACGGAGGGCCCCGGCCCGATCCGCCGGATCGCCGACGCGGCGACGGGCATGGAGGCGGAGTTCGTCCTCGCCCTCGGTGACGAATCGCGGGCCGGTCTCGGTGACCCGCCCGGCAACGTCCGGGCCTGCGAATGGCTGCCGATGAGCGCTCTGCTGCCCACCTGCGAGGCGATCGTCCATCACGGCACGAGTGACGTCGCGCTGGCGGCCGCCGTAGCCGGGGTGCCGCAGCTCGTCCTGCCGTTCGGCAAGCACCACTTCGTCATCGCCGACGCGATCGAGAAGCGTGGCAACGGCCTGGCGGCCGAGCCCGGCGAGCTGGACACGCCACTACTGGAACGACTCCTGTCCGACGGGCGGCTGCGGGTCGCCGCCCACGAGGTCCAGGACGAGATACGGGCCCTGCCGAGCCCGGCGGAGATCGTCCAGCGACTGGTCGACGCGGCCTGACCGAGCCCGCCGTCGCAGGTTCCGGTTTTGCCCGAAATCAGATAGTTGTCCAGTTATCCTTGGTGAACCCGTCACAACCTTTGCAAAGACCGTTCACAGCAGCGCATCCGGAGAAAGGCATCGAAGATGCGGGTCCTCTTCGTCCTGATGCCCGGCGCCGGGCACGTGTTCCCCCTCGTCCCCCTGGCCTGGGCGTTCCGCGCCGCCGGGCACGACGTGATGGTCGGCACCTGCGGTGAAGGGCTGACCCCGAGCGTGAACGCGGGCCTGCCGGTCGTCGACATCGCGCCCGGCTTCCAGGTGCAGGACTACCTGCGGCAACTCTTCACGAAAGATCCCGGCCTGCCGGCCCAGGAGCACGAGGCCGCGCGACACCGACAGGTGAACTTCGCGGTCATTCTCTTCGGACCGGTGAACCGGCGACTGGCGGACGGGCTGCTGCGCCTGGCGCGCGCCTGGCAACCCGACCTGGTGATCTACGACGAGCTCGGCGCCGCCGGCGCGCTCGCGGCAACGAGCCTGAACGTTCCGGGAATCCACCACGACTGCGGCTTCGTTCGCACCCGCAACCTGTGGCGGGGGCTGCAGGAGACCCTGGCCGACCTGTACGACGCGCACGGTCTGACGCGGCCCACCGAGCCGGCCGTCACGCTGGACCCGGCCCCGCCGAGCATGGTCTCCGAGCCCGACGGCTGGTCGGTCCGGTACGTGCCCTACTCCGGGGGCGCGGTGCTGCCCGACTGGCTCTCGGAACGGTCCGGGCCGCGGATCGCGGTCAGCCTGGGAACCGTCACCCCGGCCGTGGAGGGCCCGGGCCTGATGCGCCGGATCGTCGACGTGGCGGCGGGCCTCGACGCGGAGTTCGTCCTCGCCCTCGGCGGCAGACCACCGGCCAGCCTCGGCGACCTGCCGCCGAACGTCCGGGCGTTCGAATGGCTGCCGATGAACGCGCTGCTGTCCACCTGCGACGCGATCATCCACCATGGGGGAGCCGGCACCGCCCTGACCGCCGCCGTGGCGGGAGTGCCACAGCTCGTGCTGCCGAACGGGGCGGATCGCTACCACACCGCCGACGGGGTTCAGAAGCGTGGCAACGGCCTGGCGGCCGAGCCCGACGAGCTGGACACGTCGATGCTGGAACGACTGTTGTCCGACCAGTGGCTGCGAGTCGCCGCGCGCGAGGTCCAGGCCGAGGTGCGGGCACTGCCGAGCCCGGCCGAGACCGTTCAGCGGCTCACCTCGATGTACAAACCGCTCGCCTGAGATCGACATCTGCGCCGGCGACACGGTCCGAGCGGATCCGTCCGGACCGCGTCGCCGGGTCACCCCGATCGGCGGAGGGCCTCGGCTCGGCTGTGGGCGGGGCGGCCCGTGGATCCGGTCGCTCGGCTCTGCCTGGAATGGGGGAGTCGTAGGTCGTACCTCCCAAATGACCTGGAGCGATGCCCACCGGAAGCGATTCGGAGGTTTTCGCTGTTTCAGGAATGGCCGGGGGCGGTTCGCCGGGACTCGCCCGGTCGTTCGCCTGCGCGCGGTGCCGCCGCTGTCGATGAGGTGTGTTGACGCTGGCCGGGGCTGCCCGGGCCAGCGGCAGGTAGCGTGGGGGGAGAGCCCCAGGTTCGTCGGGGGACGCGGCGGCGGGCACAATGGGAGGGTTGTTGCCGCGGGGACGAGGAGGAACGGTGGCTCTGAAGATACGGCCGGAGAGGTGCGTCGTCGCAGTCGACGGCCCGTCCGGCTCGGGCAAGTCCACCGTCTCCCGGCGCCTGGCTACCGCGGTCGACGGGGTCTACCTGGACACCGGTGCGATGTACCGCGCCGTCACCTGGGCCGTGCTGCAAGCCGGGGCGGACCTGGCCGACCCGGACGCGATCGCGAAGATCGCGCTGGAGACCGAACTATCGATCGGCACCGACCCCACCTCGCCGCATTTCGCCGCGAACGGGACGAATGTCGACGCACAGATCCGTGGCTCGGAGGTGACCGGCGCCGTGTCCGCCGTCGCCGCGGTGCCACCGGTGCGCAAGCACCTGGTCGCGCTCCAGCAAGCGATCATCGCGGCACACCCGCGCATCATCGTCGAAGGCCGCGACATCGCCTCCGTCGTCGCACCCGACGCCGACCTCAAGGTGTACCTGACCGCCTCGGCCGCGGCCCGCGCCTCCCGGCGCAGCGCCGAGAACGCCACCGATGTGGCGGCCACAGAGGCGGACCTGGCCCGCCGTGACCGGCTGGACTCCAGCCGCGCCACCGACCCGCTGCGCCAGGCCTCCGACGCCATCGAGGTGGACACCACCGGAATGGGTATCGACGAGGTCGTCCAGCAACTCCTCAGTCTGCTCGACAGCAAGGTAAGTAAGTGACTGACTTTCCCGCCGGCCTCGATCTCAACGATTTCGAGGGCGGGCTAGATTTCCCCTCCGATTCCTCCTCCGGCGCGCCGGACGACGACTCCTACAACGGGCCGGTGCCGGTCGTAGCCGTCGTCGGCCGCCCCAACGTCGGCAAGTCGACGCTCGTCAACCGGATCATCGGCCGCCGCCAGGCGGTCGTCGAGGACGTCCCCGGCGTGACCCGCGACCGGGTGCCCTACGACGCGCAGTGGACCGGCCGGCGGTTCACCGTCGTCGACACCGGCGGCTGGGAACCCGACGCCAAGGACCGCGCCGCGGCGATCGCCGCCCAGGCCGAGATCGCCGTACAGACCGCCGACGTGGTGATCTTCGTCGTCGACGTCACCGTCGGCGCCACCGACGTCGACGAGGCCGCGGTGAAGATGCTGCGCCGCAGCCACAAGCCGGTCATCCTGGTCGCGAACAAGGCCGACAACCAGAACCTCGAACTCGAGGCGGTGTCGCTGTGGTCCCTCGGCCTCGGCGAACCCCACCCGATCTCCGCCCTGCACGGCCGCGGCTCCGGCGACCTGCTCGACGACATCCTCAACGCGCTCCCGCCGACCCCGGCGATCATCGAGGGCGCCCCCCGCGGCCCGCGCCGCATCGCCCTCGTCGGCCGCCCCAACGTCGGCAAGTCGAGCCTGCTCAACCGCATCGCGAAGGAAGAGCGCGCGGTCGTCGACTCGGTCGCCGGCACGACCGTCGACCCGGTCGACAGCCTGGTCGAGATGGGCGGCGAGGTCTGGCAACTGGTCGACACCGCGGGCCTGCGCAAGCGAGTCAACCAGGCCTCCGGCACCGAGTACTACGCGGCCCTGCGCACCGCCGGCGCGGTCGAGGCCGCCGAGGTCGCCGTCGTGCTCCTCGACTCCGGCGAAGTCATCAGCGAACAGGACCAGCGAGTGATCACCCAGGTGATCGAGGCCGGCCGCGCACTGGTGATCGCCTTCAACAAGTGGGACCTGGTCGACGAGGACCGCCGGTTCTACCTGGACAAGGAGATCGACCGCGACCTCAAACGGGTGACGTGGGCCGTCCGCGTCAACATCTCCGCGAAGACCGGCCGCGCGGTCGACAAGCTCGCCCCGGCGATCCGCCGCGCCCTGGCCTCCTGGGAGCAGCGAATCCCGACCGGCGCCCTGAACCAATGGCTCACCGCCCTGACCCAGGCCACCCCCCACCCCGTCCGTGGCGGCCGGGCCCCTCGCACCCTGTTCGCGACCCAGGCCGGCGTGTCACCGCCCCGGTTCGTCCTGTTCACCACGGGGCCGTTCGACGCCGGATACCTGCGGTTCATCGAGCGCAAACTCCGTGAAGAGTTCGGATTCGAGGGGACGCCGATCGAGGTGTCGGTGAAGCCCCGGAAGAAGACAGGGCCGGGGGGTCGCGGAAAAGCCCACGGTTGAGGTTGGTAGTCTTTAGGAGATGTCGCGCCGGGCTGGGGTTCGGGGCGGGATCGGGCTGTAGCGCAGCTTGGTAGCGCACTTGACTGGGGGTCAAGGGGTCGCAGGTTCAAATCCTGTCAGCCCGACGCAGGTCAGAGGGTATATCCTATCGAAGGATATACCCTCTCTGCATGTCTGGGTGACTAACTGGGTGACTAAGCCCCAGGAGTGTCACCCGAACCGAAGATCCGGTCCATGGCCACCGCCCCGTTGAGCAGCACCGGCCGCAGCTGATGACGGTAGACGGTCTCGGTGATCGAGGTGCCGGAATGCCCACACAGGTCGGCGATCTCCTCGATGCTCATGCCATTGTCCGACAACAGCGAGACGAAGCTGTGCCGCAGTTCGCGCGGGGTCCAGTCGGCCGGATTCATCCCGGGAATAGCTGCGATGATCGCCCGGAAGGCTCGCAGCACGTTGTGCCGGTCGAGTGGGGTACCGGCCTTGCTGGCGACGACGTAGTCACTCGGTCGGGGATCTCCCTGTGCCGCATGCTGCGCTTTGAGGGCTCGGACGCAGCGGATGGGCAGGGCGAGCGATCGCCGTGACTTCTTGGTCTTGGTGTCGCCGTGGGCTCGTACCGAGTGCCATACGTGGATGGCCGGCGGAATCGGCGGATCGGCGTCCGGTCGTCCGACCAGATCGACGTGTTCCCAGGTGAGTTCCCGCAGTTCCTCGGTGCGAGCACCGGTCAGCAGGGACAGGACCACGTAGGCGTGCAGGCTGCTCGACTCGGCAGCGGCGAGGAGCGCTTTGGCCTGCTCGTAGGTGAGTGATTTGGACGGTCGTCCGGCGGTGCCGGTCGGGACCTTGCACAGGTCGACGACGTTGCGCATGACCAGGTTGCGGGCCATGGCCCGGTTGACGGCACGGTTCAGTATCGAGTGCAGCAGTCGCAGCGTTCGGGTGCTGAGGATCTTGGCTTTGTCGGCGAGCCACTTGTCGACGTCAGTGGCAGTGAGGTCACGCTGCTTGCTTGGGTCACGCAGCTTGCGTGCGCCGATCGCGGGGATGATGTGGCTGTTAGCTAACAGGGTGTAGTTCTTGATCGTTTCCTGGTCGACGTCGGTGAGTCCGTAGGTGAGCCAGTCGGTGACGGCGTCTGCGACCGTGTAGCCGGTCGTGGGTATCGACAGTCCGTCCTCATACTCGCGGATCTTCTGCCGGAGTGCGGTGTTCGCTTCGGTTTTGGTTTTGCCGCTTGCTTTGCGGACGATGCGCTTGCCTGCGGGGGTGTAGCCGACGGTGACCGAGGCGATCCAGCGCTGGCGCGCTTCGTCCCAGTGCAGCCCGCCATCGCCCCTGCTACGGCGTTTCGTCATGCGGCGACTCCTCTCGTGCTCTCCCGTTCCAGTAGGGAGACGTATTCGGTGATGGCCGACTCTGGGACGAGTCGGGTGCGGCCCTCCTTGACGGTACGCAGTCGGCCGGAGCGGATGAGTTCGTAGATCACGGAGCGGCTGAGGCTCAGCTGCCGCATCGCTTCGGGGATGCGGTACAGGGCCTTCCGCTGGGGCTCGTTCAACGGCGTTCCTTCCTAAATGGGCGGTGGTGATTAAGCGGCTTGCAGGGCGGGCAGCACGGCGAACCCGGCTTCGTAGGCGAGTTCTTCGCGGCCGGTTTCGTGTCGGGCGCGGGCCATGGCGGCGGCGGTGTTGGCGAGTAGGGCGTCGCCGTTGTTGTGCCAGCCGACTCCAGCGAAGGACAGCGTCCCGACGATCAGCGTCGTCTCGTCGGGGTGGTCGACAGCGCGCACGGTGCCGGGGTCAGCGTCGGTCTGCTGCTCGGTTCGGCGGAAGGCGATGCGGGTGTCGCGCAGCGTGCCGAAGCGGACGACGCGGCGGCGGGTTTTGGTAAGGAAGTGTCCGGCGAAGCCGAAGCGGTGAGCCCATCGGCGCAGCCGTGTGTAGGGATTGGTGGCTGTCCCGTTGCTGGCCGGTTTGGTGTCAAGGCTGGCTTGACGGTCGGCGACGCAGCAGGGGCAGACGGTGTACCGGGTGTTGGCGCCGCAGTCCCGGCAGTCCCAGGGCGTGTCGAAGGGCTGCCGACGTTCGCCGGATTGCGGTGCCCGGCGTGGCCTGTCGATCAGCTTCTGCCGGACGTAGGTGGCGGCCAGGGCACTGAGAATGCCGAGTACGTCCGCGATCGAGGCGGCCTTGTCGCTGACGCGCTTGATGAGTACGTCGAGCAGGTGGCCGGTGATCGGTGTGGGGCTGGTGGGGCGTCCGAGGTTCCAGCAGGCGGCGACGAGGCGGGAGATATGGTCGCCGTCGGGGTCGTATTGGCCGATGGTGTCGTCGGTGATGCGGGTGGAGGAGAAGCCGGTGGCTTCGGTGCTCTTGGTCGTGTACTTGGCGAGGTAGCCGGCCTTTTGGGAGGCGACCTGTTCGCTGACCATGTCGTCGGTGATGCTGCCGTCCCCGGCGAGGGTGAGCGGTTGGATGTCGAAGCCTTTGTCGGGGTCGCCCCAGCGGATCTGCCAGCCTTGCGGGCGGTCGGGGTGGGCCGGGGTGGTGAAGGAGATGGTCCGTACCGCGTGCTGGAAGGCGGCGATGATGTCGTCGACGTCGACGCCGGGCGGGGGGATGAGGACGGCGTCGGGGTCGTCGGGGTGTACGCCGTCGAGGCGGACCAGGGCGTGGAAGTGGACGACGGCGCGGCGTTGCATCTCGGCGGCCTTGCCGTGGGTGAGCTGCGCTGCCGGGACCTTGCGGATCTTGCCGCTCGGGGTGCTCTTGGCGACCGGGGGCAGGCCGCGGGCTTTGCAGAGTTGGGCGAGGTAGCGGTCGGCGGCTTGTTTGGTGCGGTGCCATAGCTCGGTGGAGAACAGGTTCCAGACGACGTGGTGGTCGTGGTCGTAGCAGTCGAGGCATAGCGGTCGTCCGAGGGCGGGGTCGTCGGCGGTGTGGCGTGTCCAGCAGACGGCCGGGTGTCCGTGTTCGCAGAGGCCGGTGTCGCGGCGGGCGTGGCAGGGTTCGGGACGGCAGTCGCAGCGTTTCCGGTTGGTGCAGGTGTGTTTGCGTACGACGCGGGTGTGCACGGTGCCGAAGCTGGGTGCGGTGAAGGTGGGGAACACGGCGGGGTGCTTCGCCACCGTGGCCGGGATGCCTTTGCCGCCGACGAGGAATGACCGCAGGATCTGGAAGGCGTCGCGCTGGTAGGTACGGGCGCAGGAAGGGCAGACCGAGGCGAGCCGGGTACCGCACGCCTTGTAGATGGCGGCGTCGGGGAGCTGGTCGGTGTGCCGGGAGTCGAGCAGGGTTCCGGCCCGGTCGAAGGTGTCGAGGCTGCCGGACAGCCGGACGGGGCGGGTGCAGCCGGAGGCGGCCTGAACGTGGGACAGCCATTCGAAGTAGTCGGGCTGGGTAGCGCGGGCGAGGGCTTGCCCGGCGGCGGACGACGCGGCGGCTGGGGCTGTCCAGGCGGGTTCGATGTTCGATCCCGTACCCCGGGCAGACTGCTCCCGGGGTGCGAGGTCCAGCGTCGAACTCATCAGGCAGCGATTCCGGTAGTCGGGTGCTGCGGGCCGTGGTGGCCGGGGTGGGTGAAGGTCACCGTGTGCTCGATGACGGTGATCCGGCAGGCCGGGCACCGCTGTTCGCGGGGCAGGCGGCGTCCGCAGTCGATGACGGCGGTGGTGTCACCGAATCGGACGGTGACCGGGTTGCGGCAGGGTCCGCCGGGAGCGATGGCGACGATGGTGCGCCGGGTGTCGTAGGGGTGCGGTTCGTCGGGGTTGGCCGGGCAGGTGTGGGTGAGGTGGTGGACGTCGACCTGGACGGCGGTCATCGGGTACCGCCGAGCACGGGTGCGTGGCCGTTGATCCGGGTCGGGGCCGGGTTGTCGATGGCCGAGAGGAGTTGCCCGGCGATGGCTGGGGTGGTGTTGAGCCGGGCGGCGAGTTCGTCGTCGGTGATGGGCTGGGTGGAGGTTTGCCGGTGCTGCATGGTGATCATGCGGGCGGCTGAGACGAGCCGGGCCGGAATGTCCTCGGTGCGGTGACGGTCGGTGTCGGCCGGCGGTGCGGTGTGTACCGGTGCGGGGACGGCGGTAGTGCCGTCGACCGTCTTGGTGTCGTCCACCGTGCTGGTGGGGGTGAGTTCGTTCTCGCGGTGTTCGATGGCGGTGAAGTCGGGCCGGATTTTTCCGGCGACCCATTCGACGGCGGCGACCAGGCCGACGACGAGGGCGAAGATGATGCGCAGTCCGATCGGGCCGGGGGCGGCGGCGTTGACCGCGCCGGAGATGACGACCACGACGATCAGGACTTTGAGGGCGGCGCGTTTGGCGTCGGCGGCCATGCCGACGGTCTGGGTGATGGTCAGCATGGAGACGATGGCCAGGTCGAAGACGGCGGGCACGATCCAGGAGAAGATGCCCGCGCCTAGGTGGTCGAGGAAGTGGGCCTGGTGGAGGTAGCTGGCGGCGACGGCACCGACGACGATGCCCTTGTTGGCCAGCTTGATGATCCGGATTGCTTTGAGCATGCCGGGCACGGCCCGTTTGGCGTATTCGGTCGCGAATTGCTGGGTGAGGCTGGTGGTGGTCATCGGATGCCTCCGTCGTTGGTGACGGGGATGACCGCTGTCACGCCCATGCAGGCGGAACACCAGACGGCGGCGAGGCCGTCGTCGAGCATGTCGTTGACGCGGTCGTCGAGGGTTTCGAATTCGGCCGGGAACAGCGACAGGTCCTGGCATTCGTCGCACCACTCCTGGGTGGGGCACAGCGACAGGACGGGGCCGAGATCGTCGTGGATTCCAGCGGGGCTCATACCGCCGATGCACCAGAGGCAGTCGTCGGCGGCGAGGTGTGCACCCAAGTCGATGAGGCTCATTCGGTGCCTCCCCGGGTGTCACTGTCGGTCGCCGGGTTGATGTTGCGAGCGGGATCACTCCAGCCGCAGACGTCGCAGCCGTAGTAGCCGCAGTACTGGCAGCAGTCGGATCGGTCCTGACCAGCGGTGGCCCTGCCGAAGGTGTCCTCGCAGCCGTAGTCGCCGCAGAGGCAGGTCACGTTCTCGGATGAGGTGGCAGTCATCGGTGGCCTCCGGCAGCACAGGAGAGACAGGTTCCGATCGAGCGCGGGATGTAGTAGTCGCGGGTGTTGCCGCAGGTGCCGCAGGTGCGGCGGGCGATCAGCATCCGTTCGATGACGGCAAGCTGTGCCGGGCTGGCGATGCGTTTCGGCTTGGCGAGGTCGCGCCGGTAGAGGTAGGCGATGCGGCGCTGCTTCTTGTGTCGCCAGAGGATTTGGGCGACGGGGTCGAAGCCGCCGGGGCAGAGTCCGTCGGCCCGGAGTTGGCGGCGGGTGGCCAGGGCGTCCGGGGCGAGCCGGAAGGGGAAGGTGGGGAAGCCGTAGCGGGTTCCGGTGGGGTCGTAGAACTCGACGCGGATACCGGTGCGTGCACCGAGAGCGTCAAGGAATTCGCTGGTCAGCGCGGAGGTGGTCATTTGTCGCCTCCCCAGCGCTGGTGGGCGGCTTGGCGGGTGATGCCGAGCCGGTCGGCGATCTCGGCCCAGGAGTAGCCGTGGGCTCGGAGGCCTTTGACGGCTTCGGTGATGGCCTCGTCCAGGAGCGAGGAGAGGCCGACCATGTCGGTGAGGGCTTCGACGTCGCCGGTGGCGATGCGTCGGGCGTAGGCGCGGATGATGCGCTTGACGAAGGCGGCGTATTCGTCGTTCTCGACGACGTCGCGGCGGCGCGGCTTGGACGGCCGGCTATCGCCGGATCGCGGTTGCGGTGTCAGGGCGGGGTTGACGTAGGAAAGGCTCACCGGGTGCCCCCGGTGTGGTTGGTGGTCTCCCAATCGTTGGCGGCGTCGGTGAGGCATTCGATGACCTCGTCGAGGGTGCGGCCGTCGTAGTCGTTCCAGTCGCCGATGACGTCGATCGAGCTGGCCGGGTATCCCTCGGCGGGGATGTATCCGCCGTCGATCCAGTCGGCGAAGAAGCGCATGGCGCGCATCGCGGTGAGGGTTTCGGGGTTTTCGTCTCCGTCGAGGGTGCATATGCCGGAGGCGAGGCAGCGGCCGGTGGCGGCGGTCATGATGGCGCCGGAGGTGCAGGCGGGCGGGAACGGCCCTTTGGTGTCGGCGGTCAGGTCGTAGAACTGGTGCTGGGTCCAGCCGTGGGTGCTCAGGTAATCGGCGGCTCCGCGTAGCAGCGTGGAGGGCCTTTCGGGGTCAGTTGTGGGTGTGGTGGTCGGTTGGTGGGTAGCCTTCATGGCAGCCACGTCCCTTTCTTCGGATGGGCGTTCGGTGATGGACAGGACCGGTCTTGCTTGCAGGCGTTGAGCCGGTCCTGTCGTCCGTCACATATGCAGTTGTGGGTTCGCGGCCGTTCAGCAGCCGGGGCAGTGCCGACGACCGGACGAGTTACGGCGGGCCGCAGCGATGGCGAGGATGGCGGCCAGGGCCAGGACGCCGAGGATCTGTGCGGCGTGGGCGGCGATGAGCTCGACGAGCTGGCCGATCAGGTAGGTGGCGACGGCGGCGAGTCCGGCGATGGTGCCGGTGATGGCCGTGACGATGACCGCGATCCGGGTGCGGCGGGGTCGCCGGACACGGGTGCGGGCGTACTGGCCCGCCGAGGTGACCCGGACGGCGGGTCGGGTGGGCTGTAGCTCGCGGATACGGATGTCGACCTGGAAGCGGTCACCGGTCATCCAGCGAGGAGGCCTGACGGCGATGAGGGTTCCGGCAGCGCGGTGGTTCGCCAGCAGATTGGCGAGCTGGGTAGCGGTACCGGTGACGGTGTGGTCGCGGTTGATGTAGTGGCCGGCAGGCTGAGGAGCCGGTCGACCGGTGGTGGTGTGTGTGGTCATGCGGCCATCTCCCATTGGATGGTGGTGGACGGTGCAGGAACGGTGATGCCGGACGGGCGTCGCATCCAGGCGGCGTAGTCGGCGATGTTGTAGATGTCGGTGTCGGACAGGTAGGCGGCCTTGATCCGGTACGGCAGGCGTCCTTCGGCGAGAAGCCAGGCGGCTCCCCGGTTCTCGGGGTCGATGTCGGTGGCGGAGTAGCCGAGGTCGGCCCAGCCAGCGCCGAGGATCACGTCGGAGCTGCCGTTGGTGGTGCAGCGGAACGCGGCCCGGTAGCCGAACAGGTCCCGCAGCGAGGCGGGGATGATGTCCCAGGAGGGACGCTGCGTGGCGGCGATGACCGGCATACCGCAGGCCCGGCCGAGCGAGACGAGGCCGCGCAGCAGGGTGGCGAACTCTTCGCGCTGTTCCTTGGTGCCGAGCACGGTGGAGAACATGGCGAGTTCGTCGATGATCGTCACGATCGTGGACAGGTTGTCGTCGCGGTCGACTTTGCGGCGACGGTGGACCAGGAGCCACATGTAGCGGTTGGTGGCGACGATCAGCAGCCGTTTGAGGACGCTGATGGCGGCTTCGATGTCGTTGCCGATGAACGCGTCGGCGATGTCGCGCCAGGGGCCGAGTTCGACGTACTTGGCGTCGAGCAGGACCAGGCGGGTGTTGTCGGACAGGGCCGCGTGCGCGGCGGCGAGGTTGATCAGTCCGGATTTGCCGCCGCCGGGTTCTCCGGCGACGAGCAGGTTGTGATAGACGGTGTCGAGGGTGACGTGATGGCCGAATTCGTCGATGCCGATGAACATCGGGTCGAACATCGACAGGCCGGGTGCGACCGGTACTCGGTCGGTGCCGAGCGGGTCACGGGCGATGATGGACATGGAAGTGGCCTCCAGTAGGCGATAAGCTGCGGATACCGACGCGGAGGACGCTGGTGCTTGGAGGCCGTTGCGGCCTTCGCGTCGGTTCCGATCTAGGCGGTTACGGGTGTGGTGATCGGGTCCCAGCCCGTGGCGACACGCCGAATACGACGGCGCTGCGCTTCCTGGACGAACAGGGTCGCGTTGTAGGCGCAGGTCGACGCCAGCGTGAGGACCTGGAGGCGTTGCGCCTCGGTCAGGCCGGGGTTCGTGTCGCAGGACGAGTCATAGCCGTCGATCAGGAACAGCTTCATGAGCGTCTGCGCGCCGAGCATGAGGTCGGCGGCGGTCTGCAACAGGTGCGCCACCAGGGCGCGGTTGTCGGTGCACAGGTACGTCAGCGCGTACTGGTCGCTGTGCCGGGTGAGGTCGCGGGCGGTGAGGCAGCCGCGGTATTCGGGCCGGTCGTAGCCGGACAGGTCGAGGGTCATCGGAGGTACCTCGCTTGTCAGTCGAGGGGGCTACAGGTGTGCTCGCGTTGTGAGCCGTGACAGCCGCAGGCGAAGTTGCCATCGGCGTCGAGTAGGCGGATCACGTCGAGGGGCGACTGCTCGACGGCCGGCTCAACCGGGTGGACGACGCCGGTGGCGTCGATCCAGGAAGTAATGGCCACATGGCGGAAACCGGCGCGGCGGATTCCGTCGATACAGCTGACGAGGTCGTCGTGGCTGCGCGGATAGTCGTGTCCGCCGAGCTCAAGGGCTCCGATGCCGTAATCGTGGTCGAAGGCCACGACGAAATAGACGATTGGAATCTCGTTGCCGTGGTTGTCCTGCATGGCAGGTGTCCTTTCAGTCCCAGGGGTCGTCGTCGAAGGTGTCGGCGGCCGGGGCCGCCTTGCCCTGCTTCTTGCCGTTCGGGCTGGCGGTCGATTTGCCAGCGGCAGCGAGCGGAGGTTCGGCGGGAACGTCCGGCAGGTCCAGTGCGGTCGGCACGTCGGTGGGTGCCGTGTACGCGAATGGCATGTTCTCGGTGTCGATGACACCGGGCAGCGGTGAACTGACCTTGGCGGTCAGGACTTCGCGTCGTTTGATGTCGAACCGCAGGTAGGCGGCCTTCTCGCTCTCGCTGGCGAGTTCCACCAGTACCGATTTGGCGTGGCAGGTGACCGCGATCTCTTCGAGGCGGTTTTGCAGCCGGGACAGCGACAGGCCGGGCCGCAGGTAGACCCAGACACGTTCCCCGACAGGGGTCGGGCGTGCCCACAGGATCAGCGGCAGGCTGCCGGACTTGTTGGCGATGATGAACTGCGAGAAGCACACACGCAGTCGGTGCCGGACGATGAAGCACCACCCGAGGGCGATGACCCGGCGACGGATAGCGGGAACAGCGGCCGGAATACCGACCAGCGGCGCCATGATGGCGAGGGTGACCAGGGCGGGGGTGGCGTTGGCCAGGGCGATCCAGCCGTAGACGAGCGCCATACCGGCGCTGATTTCCGGGAGCCACCACCAGATCAGCCGTAGGACCGGCCAGATCCGGAACATGATCCAGACGAAAGCGCCGGCTACGAGGGCGATCGGGATAGCAAGGAGCCCGGCCAGGATCGGGTGCATGTGGTCGGAAGCCACGGTCATGGCGAGGATGCCGACGATCAACGCGGTGATGATGAACGCGATCCGGGCGTTACGCGCCGAGGAGCGCAGCGCCTTCTGTTCGATGACGGTGACGGTTCCGGACCTTCTGCCGAAACCGAAACCTCGGGTAGATTTGGACACGACTTGTCCTCCCTGCTGAGGGGTGGGATGGGTTGGAAAGGCGTGGGGTCGGCAGGTTGGTAGCCCAGTTCCGACCCCGCGCTTGTTCTGTCAGGCCTCGCGTGCGTGCGTGTGCCCCAGAGGATCGGCGCACGGCGACAGGACGCGCTCACGCAGGCAGCGAAGCTCGTTCAGAAGTGCATTCATCTGGATGTCTTCGACGATTAGCTCGGCAATGTAGCGGCGACGTTTGGTGTCGTCTTCGGCCGCTGCCTCGTTGAAACGCACGATGAGACGCTCGACGGCGTCGATATCGTGGTCCGGAGTGGTGTATTCGGGCATGATCAACCGCCCCTCTCAGGGGATAATGGTTGGGAAGGCGGCGAGGCCAGCAGGTTCAGTAAGCCCAGTACCGGCCCCGCGCCACACTTCGGAAATGCTGTGGCCGTTAACGGCCGGTGGTCGAGGATGCTGGAGAACCAGCGGGATTCCTGGACCGTCAGGTTGAATCAGTGGAGATGACGACCGCGAACGGTCGAAGGGTTGCCACGGACACTGTGGCTTGGATGTTCCGGTGTTGCTGAGGTGCTACTTGCTTGCCGAGGTACTCGTCAGGGGCTTCAGCGACGCCGCGCGGAACGCAGTGCCGTTACGTCCGTTGGTCGCCCATGCCTTGGCCTCCAGCGCTTCGAGCGCGACGAACTGACCAACCTCCACCGACGGGATCTCTCCTACCGTCGTGACGTTGATGACCTCGCCGCCCGTTTCGTCGAGCGCGACGACCTGGGTTGACCACATGAGACGGCCCGTTCCTCTCTCGGACCGCTGATTGCCCTTCTCGTCCACCTTCGGCTGAGCCTTCTTCGCCACCGTGAACGTGATGCCGGTGGTGTCCACGTAGATCTTCACGAGAGGTTCCTCCCTGGTAGTGAGCGCATCCCCTTTGGATGCTTGCTCGGTGCGGCTATTTGCTCGCACATCAAGCAGACCCCGAGAAAGGTGACGTCGGAACGGCCTTGCCGTGACGCTTGGGACGTTTATAGTTAGAGAAACGTCCCGGTGGTGGAGGGAGCTCGAAGTGGCCAACGAACGCCTACGAGATGCGCTCGATCGAGCCCACGTTTCGCCTGCCGAGTTGGCGCTCTACACGGAAAGCGATGTCAAGACAGTCAGTCGCTGGCTCGGAGGCCGCGTTCCGCACCCACGTACCCGTTTCAAGATCGCCAAGCGGCTCAAAGAGGACGAGGACTTCCTTTGGCCTGGTGCGCGGAGGATGGAATCCGAGTCAACTGACGCGTCCGGAGTCGTGCAGCTTTACTCAAACCGGGGATTGGTCCCGCCGACTCTTTGGGACAGGTTGCTTGATCAAGCGACGGCCGAGATTGGAATCTTGGTCTACGTGGGCATGTTCCTGACCGAGAAACCGGATCTCATCGGCAGCCTTCGGTCCAAAGCGGCAGCCGGCGCACGGGTCCGGGTGCTTCTCGGTGATCGCGACTGCGCGGCGGTAAAGCAGCGCAGCATCGATGAGGGGATCGGCCGCGACACGATTTCAGCCAAGATCGACCAGGCGCAAGCATTCTTCCGACCGCTACGGGGCGCAACGAACATCGAAGTCAGGACTCACGAAACGGTGCTTTACAACTCCGTATACCGCTTCGATGGCGACATGATCGTTAACCCGCACGTGTACGGGAAAACTGCGCCGATGGCTCCCGCGATGCATCTACGAAAGAAATCGACACACGGACT
The DNA here is from genome assembly GCF_900188005.1 of Actinoplanes regularis. Classification (GTDB taxonomy): domain Bacteria; phylum Actinomycetota; class Actinomycetes; order Mycobacteriales; family Micromonosporaceae; genus Actinoplanes; species Actinoplanes regularis. The sequence goes on from NZ_FZNR01000022.1 coordinate 70,388, forward strand.
CTTTGACACCTACGCGGACAGCTTCGAGGCTGTCTGGGATTCGTCCAACAGCTAGCGGGAGCGCGTCGTGCCGAAAACTGACTACCTGAACGACCCTGCGGCGCCAAGGGCTAACTCCCTGGTCGTTGCAGTTGCCGTTGTACTCCGTGACAGCGAAGGCCGTATATTGCTCATCCAGCGGGCTGATAACGGACTTTGGGCTCTGCCTGGTGGCGCGCAAGATCTCGGGGAAAGCCTCCATGATGCAGCTAAGCGAGAGGTTAAAGAAGAAACCGGGCTTTGTGTAGAGATCGAAAGCATTGTGGGAATCTACTCTGATCCGAACCATGTAATCGCCTACGACGATGGCGAGGTTCGGCAGGAGTTTTCGATATGTCTACGTGGATCGGTAATCGGTGGCGAATTGAAGCCAAGTGTTGAGTCAACGCAGGTCTGTTGGTTTACCTCCGGCGAGCTAGACGACATTGAGATTCATCCGTCGATGCGCATCCGAATCAAGCATGGTCTTGAGTCGAGGCAGCCCTACATCGGCTAGACGCCCGTTGCTCTGGCGAGCCGCTGGGCGGTACGTGCGATCGCAGCCGTAAGGTCTGGCTCTGCGCTCGTTATGAAGGTGGTCACCAGATCTTCCGGACCGTAACGCTGCTTTATCTCGGCTACACGGCTGTTGAAGTCGGTGGGCGTCCCGTCGGGAGTCGTCGTCAAGTCGCACATCCATAAGCAATCTCGGACTGGTCCCTCTTCATCAACAAAGGCAGCGAGTTGGTCCTCAAGACCTCGAAGTCGTGCCTCTCGAATCGCACATGAATGATGGGCTACAAGATTAACGAGACGAGATGGCGCTTCAATCGATCGCAGAAAATAGGCCCCATCTAATGGATGAAAGCCTGTCTTTTTCAACTCAGGCGCATAGCCAACGTCATGGAGAACAGCCGCTGCCTCAAGCAATGGGGCATCCACACCCGCAACCAAAGACAGTTCCCTTGCCTTTAGAGCCACGCCTTGTACGTGAGCCCACCGACGGGGAAGCACCGACGCAAGCGTCCTTTCGGACGTCTCGTAGGCCCAGCTGATCAGAGACATGTCTAGACCATAGCGGGAGTGCTGACAGCGGATAACTGGCCGGTCGGATGCCGGATCTTGTTCAAACTTTCTGTACGTCTTTAAAGCGGCCCGAAGCGGGGCCGCCAACGCCGCCGCCTGGGCGCGCGTCCGTCGCTTAGCTGGCGCACGCGACGGCCACGCAGGCAGCCCGTCGGCTGGCGTGCAGGAGCGGATCGGGCCGCGGCGACGACAGGGCCATAGGCAGTTGAGGCTTGGGGAGGTTGGCCGGCTGCCGACCGGGGGCGGCGTGGGCGGCGGCCAGCGGACCGCGCCGGGCCGCCGGGCGAGTCGCTGCCGTCGAGCGTCGGGGTTGGCGGCGCGCAGTGTGCCGGGCCGCTCCTCCGAGCTCAAGGGCGCTTCGCGTCGCAAGCGACGGCCACAACCCGGCCGCCCTTGGACCTCGGAGCCTCTGCGACCCTCGGGCAGGTGTCGTGGGCAGGCCGATGGCCTGCCCTTCAGGATGCGCGCCGCCAACCCCGTCACCGACTCGGTGTCGTCGCGAGCCCGGCGTGTCAAGGCTGGGTTGACTCATGACAGCGAATAGAGTCCATCTATGTCCTGGCCTGAGTTCATCGCATCCCTGGTTCAATCACTTGCCTGGCCGGTCATTGTCGTGGTCCTATCCTTGGTGTTTCGTAAGACGATCATGCGGATCGTGACGGATGCGGTAAACGGGCGACATCTCAAGAAAGCGAAACTTGGCCCTATCGATCTTGAGTGGGCGACCCTTGATGAGGCTCGGGCCAACGCTCTCGCTAGCGATCCCGAAACTGCTGAAGAAATCCCAGGTGCCATATCCGAGAACGAGCAATCTTCGGATCTACTGAGTCTCGCTGAAGTCCATCCGTCAGCTGCAATTATGCTGGCAAGTCAGCAGCTCGAAGGAGCACTCTTGCAGAGCGTCCGATCTCAGCGTCATGATCTGCCGCGTTACGCGGGGATCATGACACTGGCGACGGCTGCTTTACGTGGTGGAATCATCTCGGGTGAGGTAGCGGATCTAGTGAAAAGTCTTTCTAAGGTTCGCAATCAGGTGGCACATGCGCAGGGACTTGACACTCAAGAGATCACTCCAGCTCGGGCGGCGGACTACGTCGCAACAACGCGGTTTGTTATCGAAACCCTGCAACGGCACATGCCGAAGGATGCTGGGGATGATCCACACTCAGGTCAAGCAGGCGAGTGACTAACTGGGTGACAATCGTCGGTGATCACGGTGGACGCCCATGGACAACTGAGGACTGATGTTGGCAGGTCAGCGGAATGATGACCAAGCTCATTCAAGATCATGAGTTGCCTGGGGGTCAAGGGGTCGCAGGTTCAAATCCTGTCAGCCCGACAGCGAAGGGGTTTCCACAGGTCACAGACTTGCGGAAGCCCCTTTTTCGTGTCTGACGACGTCACCGGGATCGAGCACGCCGCTTGTAGACCTGGAAGACGGTGACTGGGCCGGCTTCCTGCGCGACTGGGACCGCAGCCTGCGGGCCGCTAACCATCCAGAAACGACCCGCTACAACTACCTCCTGGCCGCCGCCCAATTGGGCAAATATCTGGCGCAGGAATCCCCGGACTACGACGCCCGTGATGCCGCGAAGGACCCGACCCTGGTGTCGAAGGCACACGTCGAGTCCTTTCAGGCCTGGATGATCGAGACCCGTTCCGCGTCCACCGCCTTGAACAAACACAAAAGTCTGCAGCAGTTCTTCAAGTACCTCCTCGAGGAAGAGGAGATCGACAAGTCGCCGATGGACCGGGTGAAGCAGCCGCAGACCCCGCAGAAACTCGTACCGATCATGGGCGATGACGACACGAAGAAACTGCTCGACAACGCCAAAGGCAAGACGTTCATGGCCCTTCGTGACGAGGCGCTGATCCGGCTGTACTACAACACCGGGGCCCGCCTGTCGGAGATCGGGAACCTGTTGCTGACCGATCTGGACATGAACGGCGAGTCGGTGCACCTGCACGGCAAAGGCGCCAAGGACCGCCGGGTGCGATTCGGGCCGAAGACATCCCGGGCGCTGGCGCGCTATCTACGGGCCCGCGCAAAACGCAAAGGTGCCGACGGTGTTCCTCAATTGTGGCTGGCCGAACGAGGCGTGAAGCCGCTGGCGCCGAACGGGATCAAAATCATGCTGAAGCGGCGTGGGGCCGCGGCTGGCGTGACGAACGCGCACGCGCACCGGTGGCGGCACAACTTCGCCCACGAGTGGCACAAGGCCGGCGGTAACACCGGCGACCTGATGCTGCTGCTGGGCTGGGCGTCGGAGGACATGCCGCGCCGGTACGGGGCAAGCGCGGCTGCGGAACGGGCTCAGGAGCTCCAGGTCCAGATGGGCATCGGCCAGCGCGTCTGACCGCGAGTACGGCTGACCTGACGGAAAAGGGGGGCGTTCCGAGACAACCGTAGACAACTTCACCTGCGACGGGTCCCGTCCGAGGATGAAGGAGCGGACCGCGGAGGCGGTGCGTGCCCTTTCATCGAGTCAAGGTGTCCGTCCTTGCTTCGGGCGAGGGGCTTACCGCTGCCGGGGGTGAGGCTGTGATGGACCTTCAGAGGGTTTGCCACGGCCTCACCCCTGCCTGGTTTGACTATCTGCGCGACTGGGACCGCACGCTGCGCGGCGGGAACTATCCGGAGACGACCCGGTACAACTACCTGCTCGCCGTAGCCCAACTCGGCCGGTACCTGATCGAGAACGCCGACGAGTTGGAGGCTGGGGATGCGGCGCAGGATCCGACCGAGGTCGAGCGTGGGCACGTCGAGGAGTTCCAGGCGTGGATGGTGACGACGCGGTCGGCGTCGACGGCGTTGAACAAGCACAAGGGCTTGCAGCAGTTCTTCAAGTGGCTGGTTGAGGAGGAGGACCTCGAGCGGTCACCGCTGGACCGGGTGAAGCAGCCGAAGACCGCGCAGACGCTGATCCCGATCCTCGGCGACGCCGAGACCGCCAAGATCCTGGCGACGTGCAAGGACAAAGGCTTCCTGTCGCTGCGCGACGAGGCGATCATCCGGGTCTTCTACAACACCGGCGTCCGGCTGTCGGAAGTCGCCGGGCTGTAACTCGACGACGTCGACATGAACAGCGACACGTTGCTGTTTCACGGCAAGGGCATGAAGGACCGCCGGGTGCGGTTCGGCGGCAAGGCCGGGCGGGCGTTGAGCCGGTATCTGCGTTCGCGTGCCCGTCGGCGCGCGGCCGGTTCGCCGGCGTTGTGGTTGCCGGAGCGGGGCGAGACGCCGCGGTCTTCGAACGGCATCAAGATCATGCTCCGGCGTCGCGGGGAGCAAGCCTCGGTGGCGAACGTTCATGCGCACCGATGGCGGCACAACTTCGCGCACGAGTGGAAGCTGGCCGGCGGTGACACCGGCGATCTGATGCTGGTTCTGGGCTGGGCCTCGGACGATATGCCGCGCCGCTATGGGGCGAGCGCGGCGGCGGAGCGGGCGCAGCTGGTGCATGTGCGGCTGCGTATCGGCGACCGGATCTGACCTTGGGGGAGGACGGGCATGGCGTTGACCGAGCGGCAGCGGATCCGGCGGGCGCGGATCGCGGCGCATCGCCCTCGCCTACGCCGGGCATGCCGAAACACCGAACGACGCTGGCACCACCGCCCGATACGTGAAGGCGACCTTGCAGGAGGTCGCCACCGCACTGGCCGGGCTGACCGGCGAGCCGCACCCGCTGGCACTGCCCGACACCCTTGCGGTGCTCAACATTGCCAGCGATGCGCTGGTCGGTGAGTACGACTAGTGGCTGATTGGGTCAGCCTGAGCGAGGTAGTCTTCGCGGGCCTTGAGCAGTAGCGGCGGGAGAGGGTCATCGCCAGGCGGGTCCGGCTGCATGCTGCCCTCGCGCCGCGAGACGGTGTTCCTGGCGGCGGGGCGTCAGGAACACCGCTGCCCTGGTGAAGCCGGAGGACTGCCGGAGTTCAGACAGCGAGAGTGCTCAGGTCGTGCTGCGCTGCCCACTGCTCGAGGGTTGTCGTGGTCAGGCCGTAGCGGGCGGCGTGGTGGGGCCGCGCGGGGTAGCCGACGCGGTTGGTCCAGGTGTCACCCCACGCCGTGGGTGCGCCCATGCGCTGCTCCTGTTCCTGCCGGGAGAGGAAGACGGCCTCGACTTTGCGGCCGGCGGCCTTGGTGAGGGTGTCGGCGATTTCGGTGTGCGTCAGCGCGTCGCCGGCCAGGTCGATCTCGGCTTCGTGGAACTTGCCGGGCTCGGCCACGGCGGCGGCAACAGCCTTTCCGAAGTCGTCCGCGCAGATGAGCTGCAGTAAGGACTGCGGGCTCGCGGAGGTGACCAGCTTGCCCTCAGGCAGCTCGGGGAACTGGGTGGCCTGCTTGGGCGGGAGGAAGTTGTCCATGAAGAAGGCGGGCTTGAGGATGGTCCAGTGGTCGAGGCCGGCCTGCCGGATCGCGTCCTCGGCGGCCTCTTTCTCGTCCCAGTACGCCTTCATCACCGGGTCGGTCACCTCGATGTCCGGGTGCTGGCTGCGCCATCCGGTCGCGGACACGGACGTGTGGATGATCTGAGTGACGCCGGCCCGCTTGGCGGCGGTGGCGATGTTGCGGGCTTTGCGCTGCTCCGCGCCGGGATCGGCCGGGTCGACGCCCGGCAGTTGCACGGAGAAGACCGCATCGTGTCCGGCGCTGGCAGCCTCCAGGGATGCGGCGTCGTCCAAGTCGCCGGTCGCGAGGGCGACGCCCTGGTCGGCGAGCGCCTGGGCGGCGGCCGAGGAGGGATTACGCACGAACGCGGTCACGGAGTGACCGGCGCGCAGCAGTGCCTGGACGGCGGCGCCGCCCTGCATCCCGGTTGCCCCGGTGACCAGCACTTTCGCTTTGTTCTCGGAAGTCACAGCACACCCTGCCTTCGGTCGATCACATGGAAACGGTTGACGGTCACGACGACCCGTCAACTAGAGACACTAGCGTATCGAGTCGATGGCGTATCGGGTTTGTGAGCTGCCTGACCGGAGGTCGGCCGATAGCCGGCCGCGCAGACATGGCGTGAATCGAGCAGCGAGCCAGACTGGCTTCAGCTGGTGGGGGTGCCGCCGACCAGGGGCAGCAGCACCTGGTCCACCAGACGAGCAATCCCCTCGACATCGAGAACGGCACCGAGCAGGTCCTCCTGCAGGACCAGCACCCCAACCACTGCGGCGATCTCCAGCCGGCCCGGCGCCAGCAGAAGCTCAACCCTCTCCGCAGTGATCTCGCCACGCTCCTGCGCGCGGCGCAGACAGGAGGCGATTCCCTCGCGCTGCCCGGCGATGAACCGCTCACGCAGGATGTCGGTGATCTGAGGGTGAGAGGCGGTGGCAGCGGCCAGCACAGCCGAGAAGCGACGCCACCCGGGCTGCAGGCAGCCGGAACTGTCGGCCAGCGTCGCGACAAGGTCCTCGCGCAGTGTCCCGGCGGCCGTCACCTCGGCCCGCACAGCAGGGAGCAGGAGGCTCTCCAAAGCGTCAGCGACCAGGTCCTCGCGCGAGGCCCAGCGACGGTAGACGGTGGCCTTGGCCACCCCCGCGCGCGCGGCCACCGCACCCATGGTCAGATCCGCGTACCCGCTCTCCATGATCAGGTCCAGGACCGCCTCGATGATGCGGGTATTCCGCGTCTCGTCACGGGCAGGCCCGAATGCGCCACCGGGACGCTGACGTCCAGCGGGGCGGGTCGACCTGGTCATACGCGCGACGGTACTGCATCCACTTCCCCTGCCAACAAACCCTCCTGCCCCACGGGAAGTCGGCGGGTGGGATTAACGCCGCCTGCTCACATCACGGCATCGAGCGAGGGAACCCTCTATGTGAGGGGCGCTGGCTCGACCGTCAACTCAACGCCAGATCAGAGTGGGTCCCAAACTCACGCCCAATGAAATCCGCATGCAGATACCGAGACCCGAACTCCCGACCAAACTGGTTCGCTACTCGCGCTGAGAACCAGTGCAGAGAAGCGGTGTTACAACGACCCACTGATCTCCGCGCACTGACAACGCCACACCACCCTCACCTGGTTCGAACGCGTCTACGGCTACGCCCTCCCCTCTCCGGCCACGCGGAACACCGAATGATGCCGACACCACAACGTGCGCAATATGAAGGCGACCTTGCGGGAGGTCGCCACTGCACTGGCCGGGCTGACCGGCGGGCCGCACCCGCTGGCGCATCAGAGCCCGGCGATCGTGTACGCGACTTCGTCGACCAGTTCCCGCGCCAGGAAGCCGGTCCGGCCGAAGCGTGGCGCCAACCGTTGGCCGCTGACCGCGTGTGCGAAGGCACCCCAGCAGGCGGCCTGGTCGGTGTCGGCGCCGCGGCTGACCAGCCCGGTCACGATTCCGGCGAGGACGTCGCCGCTGCCGGACGTGCCGAGCCCGACGTCGCCGCTCTCCTCCCGCCAGCATCGGCCGTCCGGTGCGGCGATGTGCCCGTACAGCGAGATCACGGCCGAGTAGCTGCCGGCCAAGGTCATCGCCTCGGCGGCCAGGTCACCGGGGTCACGGCCGAGCAGATGACCGGCCTCGACGACGTTCGGGGTCAGGATGACCCGCCGGGAACGGCCGGCCAGCAACCGCGGGTGGCGGGCGAGGGCACCCAGCGCGTACGCATCGAGCACGACGGCGGTCTTCGCGTCGGCCGCGGCGAGGACCCGGCGCATCAGGGCCGCGGTCTCGTCGACGTTGTCGAGACCAGGCCCGATCGCGATCACGTCGGCGTCCGCGGCCAGATCGAGCAGGTGTTGCGGCACGTCACCGGAGACCGAACCTTCGTCGGTCTCCGGCAACCCGACTACCCCCGCCTCGGGGACGGCGATGCTCAGCGCCGCGGCCGTGCTGGAGGTGACTGCGAGTTGGAGCCGCCCGGCGCCGGCGCGCAGCGCGGCGACACCGGCCAGCAGCACGGCGCCCGGGGTGAACCGGGAGCCGCCGACCACGAGGACCGTTCCCCTGGATTCCTTTCCGCCGCTCGGGGCCGGCAGCGGCCACTCCCGCAGCAGCCGCGGCGTGATGACCTGCTCGGCCTGAGCCTGTTCAGACTGGTTCGGCATGGACGTCCTCCTGCCGGGTCGACGGCACGCCCTTGACGCGCAGGTGCTCGACATGATTGAACAGCTCGGGGCGCAGGACGGCACCGTCGCGACGCCAGACACTGATTGAGCAGTTCGCGACGGTGGTGCCGCGGACGATGTCCATCAGTTCCGCCTCGGTCAGTGACTCGATGAGGTATCGCACGAGCAGGACGATCGCCTCGTGCCCGACCAGCAGTACCCTCCCTGCCGGGTGATCGGCGCGTAGGTCGTGCAGGAGGCTGCGCAGCCGTAGGAGCACGTCGACCCAGGACTCACCGCCCGGCGGCCGGTAGTAGAACTTGCCCAACCGGCGTCGCCGTAGTGCCTCGTCCGGCAGCCGGTTCGTGACACCGGCCGTGGTCAACAGGTCGAGCACTCCTAACTCGCGGTCGCGCAGCCGTTCGTCGATCACCACGGGTATGTCCAGTTCGGTCAGTGCCAGGTCGGCGGTCTGCCGTGTCCTGAGGTAAGGCGACACCACGGCCACCTCAGGCCGGTCCTGCTCGAGCAGGTCGATGAACCATCGTCCGACCGCCTGGGCCTGCTCTCGACCGATGTCCGACAGCGGTACGTCGGCGTCGCGTTCCGGGATGTCGATCACGTCCAGACCGGCCGTCTCCGCGGCTTGCGCGGCCACGTTGCCGCTGCTCTGTCCGTGGCGCAGTATTCCCAGCCACGCCAACTCCGTCATGTCTTCTCCGTACCCGCGCTCGAGTTGGCTACCGGTAGGTCTTTGTCCGGCATGGTCATGCCCGGCACCGGGCTTGCTGGTCGAGTGCCGGCCGGGTGCGCCACATTGTTCTGCGCTCTGGCGGCGGAGCCGCCGTATGCCGGTTAGGCGACGACCGCGTCGACGGCCTTCTTGAGCGCCGAGGGCTGGGCGGGGCTGCGCGGGGCGTTCTCCCGCAGCTCGGCCATCCGGGCGCCCATCTCCTGCAGTTGCTTACGGCCGAGGCCGTCGCGAACTTGGGGGAACCAGTCCTGCTCCTCCTCGTCGATGTGGTGCGTGACGTTCTCGATGAGCACCGTGGCCTTGGCGTCGAACCGTTCATCGTCGCCATCCATAGCGAACAGCTCGGCACAGAGCACGTCCGCAATGTGGTGTTCCTCGTACGACTCGAGCACGTCGTCCTCGAGGCCGGGCAGCATCCTGCGCACCTCGGGATACATGACCTCGTTCTCGAGGTACGTGTGCACCGTCAATTCCTCGATGATCTGCTTCACGATGCGCGTCTTCGCGGCGTTGCCATTTCCGCCGGTATTTTGGAATTCGCGAAACAGCTTTTTGATCGTTTTGTGGTCATCCTTGAGCATTACGATGGCATCCGTGGACATGAGTACCTCCCGGTGAAGCGGGTGACAACCACCAGACGTACCCGCCCTATGAACGGGTAAACGGTCATCGCCGCCGGATCCGGCCTCGGTTGGCGAGCGGCTCCGGCGTTCAACAAATAGCCGTAGATGCGGCGGTGGTTCTCCGCCGAGGCCGGCGATTGAGGCAATGGTTCCGGCCGCGACCGACTGTATGAATCCGAGGACCGCCGATCCGGCGCAGCGCCCGAACCGTGGGTTGAGCTGAATCCGTAGACGCCGATCGGCTCGGGGTCGCCGGCGGCGACCTGGTCCAGGTTTCCTCGCAGCGCGGCGCCATCCGGGTCCCGGCCCGTCGCGCGGCGGTACTCCGAGCAGGCGACGGACGAGCCCGGCCGGCTGCACTCCGAACTGTTCCGGGGCACCCGCACCGGCGGCCTCGGACCCCTGCGCGACCTGCAGGACCTATACCTGATGGCCGCCGAGCGCGACATCTGCTGGACCGTCGTCGGTCAAGCCGCCAACGGCACCCGTGACCACGACCTGCTCGAGACCGTCACCACCTGCGAGGCGGAGACGGCCATCCAGCTGAAGCGACTACGGATCCGGATGAAGCAGGCCGCCCCGCAGGCGCTGGTTGTGGCGTCATGACCGAGGATTACCGAACTACTTCCTGGGAACCCGGCCAGTATGCGAGCACTCACCTGGCAAGGAACCGGCAAGGTCTCGGTCGAGACCGTTCCCGACGCGACTATTCAAGATCCGACCGATGCGATCGTGCGGATGACGTCGACCGCTATCTGCGGCTCCGACCTGCACCTTTACAACGTCCTCGGCATGTATCTCGATCCGGGCGACATCCTCGGGCACGAGCCGATGGGCATCGTCGAGGAGGTCGGCTCCGAGGTCACCCAGATCAGCCCCGGCGACCGCGTGGTGATCCCGTTCAACATCTCCTGCGGCCACTGCTGGATGTGCAGCCGTGGCCTGACCGCCCAGTGCGAGACCACCCAGGTCAAGAGCGAGGGCAAGGGCGCGGCCCTGTTCGGCTTCAGCCGCCTGTACGGCCAGGTGCCCGGCGCACAGGCCGAGTACCTGCGGGTGCCGCAGGCACAGTTCGGCCCGATAAAGGTGCCCGACGGGCATCCGGACGAACGCTACCTCTTCCTCTCCGACGTCCTGACCACGTCCTGGCAGGCAGCCCAATATGCCGACATCGCACCCGGCGACACGGTGCTGGTCGTCGGCCTGGGCCCGATCGGGCAGATGAGCGCGCGGATCGCCCGGCATCTCGGTGCGGAGCGGGTGATCGCCGTCGACGAGGTGCCCGAACGGCTGGCGATGGCCGGTCGGCACGGGATTGAGACGCTGGACTTCGCATCGGTCGACGACGTGCCGGCGGCGGTGCTGGAGCTGACCGGAGGCCGCGGCGCGGACGCGGTGATCGAGGCGGTCGGTATGGAAGCGCACGGCACGCCGTTTCAGGCGGCCGCGATGAAGGCCGCCGGCATGCTGCCCGATGCCCTCGCGCGTAAGGCCGTCGAGACCGTCGGCGTGGACCGGATGGGCGCGCTGCGCACCGCCTTCGCCGCGGTCCGCCGGGGCGGGACGATCTCGATCATCGGTGTGTACGGCGGTCAGGCCGACCCGTTCCCGATGATGGACCTGTTCGACAAAGGTGTGACCCTGCGGATGGGCCAGGCCCACGTCAAACGTTGGGTGGACGACATCCTGCCGCTTCTGACCGGTGATGACGACCCGTTGGGCGTGGACGACCTGGTCACGCACCGGATGTCGCTGGAGGACGCACCACATGCCTACGAACTGTTCAACAACAAGGAGGACGGCTGCATCAAAGTCGTACTCAAGCCCTGACCAGACGCGAGCCGGCCGGAGGCTTCACGCCGTCAGCGACCCTTTCTGAACATGGCGGGGCACCGCCGTGTCCCTGGATCAGCCGTTTGACCGCTGGTTGTAGGGGCACTCGCAGGTCATGACCGACACCGTTCTGCTTCGATCCGCGGTTCTCGGCGCCTCGGCCGGCGCCCGCAGCATGACCCCACTGGCTCAGCTGGCGCTGCGGAGACGCGGCTGGGTCCGGGTTGCCGCGGGTGCGGCCGCGCTGGGGGAGATGGCGTTCGACAAGTCGCGGAAGGCGCCGAGCCGGTTGCGGCCGGCGCCGTTGGCCGGCCGGGTGGTGCTCGGTGCGATCGCCGGGGCGACCTTCGCCCGGAGGCGGGGTGCCGGGATGGCCGGACCGGCGGTCGTCGCCGGTCTCGCCGCGGCTGCGGCCAGCTTTGCCGGGGCGCGGTGGCGGACCTACGCGGTGGAGCACGATTTCGCGTTGCCCGGTGCGATCGCTGAGGACGGCGCCGCGATCGCTCTCGCCTGGGCGTCCTCCCGCGACTGACCCGTTGTTGAAGCTGCTGGTTGCGGGGTACACGGTGCACCTTGACGTCATCCGACACGGCCGACCTGTTGTGAACGCCGGGGAGGCGCTTGTGGTTCTCGGTCGTGAGCTGATCGACTGCGGCTACCGGTTCACGACGGTCACTCCGGCGACGCAGGCCCGGGTCAACCGGCGGCCGGAGAACGCCGTCGCCCGGGATCTGCGGGATGTGTTCGGATGGAGGCGGCCGTTTCGGCCGGAGTCGGTGCCTGGCGAGGTCTTCGACCTCTTGCGGGCTGCGGGTGCGGCCGAGGCTTGCGGTTCGCTGTGGCGCAGCAGGGTGCGATTTTCCTCGTACGACCGGGATCTCTTCGTTCATTCGGCGTTTCCGACGGACGCGACCGACGCGGTCTTCTTCGGCCCGGACACGTATCGGATGGCGGATGCCGTTTCCGCGTACGTGGAAGATCGTCGCGAACCGATCGGCCGAGCGGTCGATGTCGGGTGCGGCACCGCGGCCGGTGCGATCGCGATCGCGAAGCGAGCGCCGGACGCGCAGGTTCTGGCGGTCGACATCAACGACACCGTCCTGGACTACGCCCGGGTCAACGCCGGCCTCGCCGGCACCGGGAACGTCCGGGTGTGCCGCGGTGACCTGCTCGATGACGTCGACCGCGGCTTCGATCTGATCGCCGCGAACCCGCCGTTCATGATCGATCCGGCGGGGCGGATGTACCGCGATGGTGGTGGCCCGGACGGCAACGACCTGTCGCTGCGGATCATCGGGGCCGCCGCGAAACGTCTGTCGCCCGGTGGTGCGCTGGTGCTGTTCAGCGGCACCGGCATTGTCGAGGGCCAGGATCCGCTGCGGGCCGCGGCCGCCGATCGCCTCGCCGGCACGGATCTGCGCTGGACGTATCGGGAGGTGGATCCGGACGTGTACGGCGAGGAGCTGGACGGCGTCGCGTATGCCCGGGCCGAGCGGATCGACGTGGTGCTGCTGACCGCGACCCGGCCGACGTGAGGACCTTCGGGGTCGAGGAGGAGTTCCTGCTGCTCGACCCGGCAAGCGGGGTGAACCTGCCGCTCGCCGAGCGGGTTGTCGCCGGGCTGCCGGAGCCGATGCGCCGGCGCAGCCGCCGGGAGTTCCGGCCCAGCATGGTGGAGATGGTCACCGACGTCTGCACCGGCACCGGCGAACTTCTGCGGCAGTTGCACGACGGGCGAGAGGCCGCAGGCGTCGCGGCCGGGAAGGTGGGCGCGGCGCTGGTCGCGATCGGTGCCACCCCGGCCGGCGAGCCGGTCCTGGATGTGACCGACGACGCCCGGTTCCGGGCGATCGCCGCCCACTATCGGCCGATCGCCCGGGATCCCGCGCTGTGTGGCTGTCACGTGCACGTCGGTGTGCCCAGCCGGGCCCAGGCGGTGCAGATCTGCACCCGGCTGCGCGGCGACCTGCCGCTGATCCAGGCGCTCGCCGCCAACTCGCCGTTGTTCGACGGCGCCGACACCGGTTATGCGAGTTGGCGGTACGTACAACTGAAGCACTGGCCGGCGCTGGGTCCGTGGCCGCATCTGCGCACCGTCGAGGAATTCGAGGCGACAGTGGCGGCGCTGGTCGCCTCACGGGAGATGATGGACGCGACCATGCTCCTGTGGTGGGCCCGGCCGTCGGCGTCGTTCCCGACCGTGGAGGTCCGCGTCGCCGACACCTGCCTCGATCCGGCCGACACGGTTCTGATCGCCGCCCTGGTCCGCGGCCTGGTCGACACCGCCGCCGCGGCCCCCGGCCCGATCCCTCGGATGTCCGGCGTGCTGCTCGACGCCGCGCACGGCAACGCCGCCCGCACCGGCATGCGCGAGACCCTGCTCGACCCGGTCACCGGACAGGCGTATCCGGCCTGGGACCTGGTCGGCGATCTGGTCGACCGGATCACCCCAGCTCTGCGCCGGCACGGCGACCTGGACACCGTGACCGCCGGGCTCGACCGGATCCGCCGCGACGGCACCGGTGCTGAGCGGCAGCGCCGGCTTCTGGAGAAGCTCGCCGTTCCCGAGATGCTGGCCTCAGTCGCGCAGTGACGACCATCCCGACGCCCAGGCGTCCAGGACGCCGTGTGCCCAGAGGTTGTCGACGGCCAGCGCGCACCGGGCGCCCCAGAGCACCTGGCCGGCCAGATCCGGGTCGGTGCGGGCGAACGTCCCACACAGGTCGTGGGCCGCGATCTGCTCGTGCACCGCATCGGCCTCGACGTGCTCGTCGTAGAACGCCGTCGCGGCCGCGTCACCGCCGAGGCGGCGCAGGCCGGTCCCGTACGCTCGGTTCGGCAGTGACGAGGTCATCTCGTAGGCGGCCAGGTGGCCCAGGATCGCGCCGCGGCGGGCGCGGTGCAGGCCGAAGAACGACATCAGGTTGTTGACGGCGAGGGTCGTGGCGGGCACCCGGTCGACGTACGCGCCGTAGGCCGGGTCCAGGCCGAACCAGGTCATCGTCTGCTTGAACAGCTCCTGATGCATCCGCCCGGTGACGCCGGCGCCGTACTCGTCGAGCTGGATCTCGACCAGCGCGGCCTTGGCCCGGCCCGCCAGCCGTGGAATCGCCCAGGTGTGCGGGTCGGCCTCACGCAGCTGATAGACCGAGCGGTGGATCACGAACTCGCGGAACTGCTCATGGGTGGCGGACTGCCCGCGCAGGTAGCCGGAGAGCGACGGTCCGTCGTCGGCGGCCACGATCGCCGCGAGTTCGGCCGGCACCGAGTCCGGATCGGCCGGCTGCGGCACGCCGGCCAGGTCACCCAGCCACGCCTCGAAGTTCCGTTCCAGGCCGCTGCGTAGCCGCAGCAGCCGAGGGTTCCACTCCCAGTCGTCGGCGACGCCGTCCCAGCCCCGGTAGGCGAGTTCGTAACAGATGAACAGCGACAGCTGGAGGTCCTCGGCGTCGCCGGGTTCACCGGTCAGATCACCGGAACCGCCGTTGAGGGTGTCGATCAGGGCGCTGGACAGGGATCCGCGCGGTGACGGCAGTTTCATGACCGGGCGGATGCCCGTTTGGCTCGCCGTGAAACGGAAATTGAGGCGACCATGACGTCGATCATCACACCGTACGAGGACGGTCCGCTGATCGTGCGCGGTGACTTCGAGCTGCGTACCCCGGAGGGCGAACCGATCGATGCGGCACGCGACACCATCGCTCTGTGCCGGTGCGGCAGATCCGCCGACAAACCGTTCTGCGACGGCACCCACAAGACGTTCCGATTCAAAGCCGGCACCGGCCGCGACCACCCGCCCGCGCGGCCCGGCGACCCGCAAGATGCCTGACCGGATCGCCGACACCTGGCCACCTGCTGCCGCTGCTCAAGGACGCCCGGGAATACCTGCAGTCACAACAACACGCCGCGCTCGCCGAACGGGTCACCAGCGTCGCCGACAACGCCACCACGTCCGCCGTGTCACCCAGAGCGGATGCGAACATCACCGCCGATGGCCTGAGCAACTCGAGTCGACACGCCCACGAGAACCGCAGGTGCATTATCGCCGGAGCAGCACTGCGGGTCCGAGCGCCACGGCCGGGATCAGCGGAGACTCCGCGGCGGCGGGGTCGTCACCGGCTCGCGTGTGCTTGCGCGTCGCCCAGCCATTCGCCGAGCCGGCGGCGGGTCCGGCCACGGCGATATCCGCCGTGCACCGCTCCGGTGAGTGGTGGGTCGAACAGTGATCCCGGCCCGGACGCGGCGGTGGCCGGCTTGGTCACGAACGTCGCGCTCCAAAGGGCGACCAGCGACTCGGTGACATGTGGCGCTAGGCGGTGGGCGGCCAGCGCCAGGTGTGAGACCACCCCGATTGTCACCTGCCTGCGCGGGTGGCGGGCGACAGCGAGGATTCCGGCGGCGATTCGCTCCGGTGCGTACGCGGGCGGGATGGCACGCAGTTGATGGCCTGTGTGGTTGGCGGCGCGTTGGAAGAACGGGGTGTCGATGGGCCCGGGCACCACCAGACAGACCCGGATCCTGCGGTGCCCGGCGACCGCCTGCTGAAGATTCAGCGCCAGCCCCCTGATGGCGAACTTGCTCATGGAATAGAGCGGGACCTGCGGATTCGGCATCAGTGACAACAATGACCCGACGAGTACGAGGATCCCGTGCCCTTGCGTCCGGAAGGTGGTCAGGGCGGCACGGGCGCACAGCGTGGTGCCGAAGACGTTGGTGTCGACCAGCCGGCGGATTTCGTCCACCGGCGCCGAGTCCAGCGGCCCGGCGAGGCCGACGGCCGCCGCTTCGATCCAGATGTCGATCCGCCCGAATCGCTGCACGGCCAAGCCGGTCAGCCGTTCGACAGCCACCGGATCCGCGATGTCGGTCGGCACGATCAGCACCTGCCCACCTCGTGCCCGGCACTCGCGTTCCACCTCCGCGAGCGCTTGCGGGCTGCGCGAGGCGAGGATCAGACTGGCACCTTCAGCGGCGAACGCCAGCGCGACCGAACGGCCGACTCCGCTCGATGCCCCCGTGATCAGGACCGTGGCGTCACGGAAAGTTCTGCGGCTGCCCATCAAAGCCCCCCGCGAAGTAGTACGGCGATACCGAGCGGTTACCCGCCGGCGCGGCAATCACTCTCGAAGCGCATCGCCGAGGTGAATGGCAACTCATCGACCGGGGGGCGAGGGTCAGCCGCGCGTGCTATGGCACCGTACGGATCCCAGTGCCCGCTGGGGCGGATCGCCTGAGACGGTTTGGCTGCGGACTGCTGGGATCTGGGCTCGGCGCGCCCGCCACCGTTCTGGTCGGCGCGGTCAGCTTTCTGTTGTCCAGTCTGCCTTCCTCTGGCCCACTTCCGATGGTGGCAGACAGTAACGGCCTCAGCGCCGCCAGCGGTCGCGCGGATCAAAATGCCCGGCCTTTCAACGCCAGCGCCGTCGTTGGCTGCCCGTGCCGTGCAGGTTCGGGGAATGGTCGGTCATACCACGGAAGTGGGGAACCGCTGCCAGATCCGGTGGGAGCCGAGAAGCTGCTGGACGGCAGCGAGAGCCTCCGGCCCGGACCCTACGGCGAGCACACCGAGCGTGTCGGTGATGCCGGCCTGCTCGAGAACGGATGCGCCGTCGCCCCAGGCACCGATCGCTTTGGCGTGCCGCCACGCCTCGTCGACCATCAGCAGCACGCGCGGGTCGATCGTGACGTCGCCGGCGGCTGCGGCCTTGGCATCGCGGGCGGGTAGCGCGTCCGGGGCGGGCGGCGGCGCGGCGGCGAGCAGCAGGGCGTCGAACTCGACGGACCGTGCCGTGGCGAACGTTCGCTGTACGGTGACCGTGCCTATCGTCCCGCCGTGCGGCGCGATGATCAGCGGAACCATGCCGGCGGCGAACACCGCCTCCCGCACCGAGGCCACCCCGTCGGGCTCCTCGTCGCCGACGACGATGCCGACGACCCGGCCGTCGACCGGCGACACCTGGCCCATCTGCGACAGCGCCGGGCTCGGGGCGACCTCGGCGACCGGCTGCGTCGGCTTCGGAACGGGCAGACCGAGACCGGTCGCGACCTGCTCGCACAGCACCGGGTCCACGTTTGCCAGGCACTGCAGCTGCCGTTGTTTGATCGCCTGTTCGTAGCACTTGCCGAGCTCGAAGGTGTACGCGGCGATGATGTGCTCCTTCTCCACCGGCGACATGCTCTGCCAGAAGAGGCGGACCTGGCTGAAGTGGTCGTCGAAGGAGAGTGGGTTGGCCCGGATCTTGGGCGCCTCGGCGACCCGGACCGGCACGTCGAGGAAGGCGTTCTCCGCGTCACCCGCCTTGAACGGGTTGCCGCCGTCGAGCGAGTTCGGCCGGTAGGGCGCGACTCCCGCGTGGACGGCCTGCTGGTGGAAGCCGTCGCGCAGCATGTCGTTGACCGGGGCATGCGGGCGGTTGATCGGGATCTGCGGGAAGTTCGGCCCGGCGAGCCGGGTCAGCTGTGTGTCGACGTACGAGAAGAGCCGGCCTTGCAGCAGCGGGTCGTTGGTGACGTCGATGCCTGGTGGCAGGTTTCCGAGGTGGAAGGCGACCTGTTCGGTCTCGGCGAAGAAGTTGGTCGGCGTGCGGTCGAGCACTAGGCGGCCGACCGGCTGCACCTCGGCCAACTCCTCCGGCACGATCTTGGTCGGGTCGAGCAGGTCGATCCCCGCGAACGTCTCCCCGGGGGTGTCCGGGAAGACCTGCAGGCCAAGTTCCCACTCGGGGTAGGCGCCGGCCTCGATCGCGTCGTAGAGATCGCGGCGGTGGAAGTCGGGGTCGAGCCCGCAGATCAGCTGTGCCTCCTCCCACGTCAGCGAGTGCACGCCGAGCTTGGGCTTCCAGTGGAACTTCACCAGGACCGTCTCGCCGGCGTCGTTGACCAGCCGGAACGTGTGCACCCCGAAGCCCTCCATGGTCCGGTACGAGCGCGGGATGCCCCGGTCGGACATGTTCCAGATGGTGTGGTGCTGCGCCTCGGTGTGCAGCGAGACGAAGTCCCAGAACGTGTCGTGCGCGCTCTGCGCCTGCGGGATCTCGCGGTCGGGGTGGGGCTTGGCGGCGTGGATGATGTCCGGGAACTTGATCGCGTCCTGGATGAAGAAGACCGGAATGTTGTTGCCGACCAGGTCGAAGGTGCCCTCGCCGGTGTAGAACTTCGTCGCGAAGCCGCGGGTGTCACGGACCGTGTCGGCCGAGCCGCGGGAGCCGAGTACGGTGGAGAACCGGACGAAGACCGGTGTTTGCGCGTCCTTCTTCAGGAATCCTGCCCGGGTGAGCCCTTCCGCCGTGCCGTACGAGGTGAACAGCCCGTGCGCCCCGGCGCCACGAGCGTGCACCACCCGCTCGGGGATCCGCTCATGGTCGAAATGCGTGATCTTCTCGCGCAGGTGGTGATCCTGGAGAAGCACCGGACCGCGCGGACCGGCCTTGAGCGAATGGTCGGTGTCGCGCAGCCGCGCCCCCTGCGCAGTGGTGAGGAAGGCGCCCTGCTGCCCGTGCGCGGTGGGCGCCACGCCGGTCTCGACGCCGGTCGGGGTCCGGGTGTCCGGCGTGCCCTGCTCTCCCTTGGGAGGCAGCGGGTCGCGCGGGGTGGTCGGTTCCTCCAGCGTCGGCGTGCCGCTGCCCGGGGCGCCGGGCACGTCCGGGCTGAGCGCATCGGCCACCTTGGCCGCGGCCGCCGCCACGACATCCTTGACTTTCTCGACGGGCTTGCGCGGGGCCATCCCCGGTCTCCTTCCGATCAGCGAACGCCTGGCGGACAGCCGGCGCAAAGCCGGTCAAACTTCTCGAGGTGCGGACCCTAGAGTCGCGTATGCCGCCGACGCGGATCCTGTTGGTTCGCACGGCATCGCCCGCAAGGGGGACGCTCGGAAGCGGCACGTAACGCCGACGGTCTGTGTTCGGCATGGTGGCCCGCCTTCGGGTGGATTCGTCGAACCGGGCCTCAGGGCAGGGGTTTGCCGCCGGTGACGCCGAGCACCTCGCCGCTGACGTAGCTGGACTCCTGCGAGGCGAAGAAGACGTACGCGGGCGCGAGCTCGACCGATTGACCTGCCCGGCCCATGGGAGTGTCCGCACCGAACGATTCCACCTTCTCCTCCGGCATGGTGGCCCGGATCAACGGTGTCCAGATCGGCCCAGGCGCTACGGCGTTGACCCGGATGCCCTTCTCCGCCAGGTTCGCCGCGAGGCCTTTGGTGAAGGTGACGATGCTGCCCCGAACCCCGGCATCGTTATCTCCCTACCGGAGGTGCTCCGTGTCCGGCCCCGGTAGTTCGACTGTGCTCCACGCGGTAACCATCCGCAGCACGATCAGCATCGAGGACTAATCCCCGGCGCCGGTGAAGCCGATGCAGGCACTGCTCCTATGACGACACTGGACCGCGTCATCGCCGCCGCCTTTGCTCGGCCCCCGTCGCCGAAGCGGCCACTGCCACCTTTCGCCGCAGAAGAGCGCGTAGCGTCTGATCGCGACGTCGGGCCCGGGCCGGTGAAGTCAAACGCTATGGTCCCTTGTCCGTCCCGGCGTGCCGAGGCGAAGCCCGGGGGCTAGAGTCAGTGCGGAATTCATTGGTCGTTTGCTGCTGCCCCAGACCCCGGCGGTGTTGACGGGGAGGTGCGGTCATGCGCAGATGTCGAAGGGGAGACAGGGCGTTCCCTCGTGCCTCCCTAACCGGCATACAGCGGCCAGGTTCGAGCCGACGTGGATGACGCCTCAAGTGCTGCGCGGATCCGGCAGTGCCGTCTTCGTCGGCAGGTGAGGGCGCATTGAAGCGTCTTCGGAGAATCTGCTCGGACGCGACCGAGGCGCTCTCGGCGGCCGGAGTGGGTGTGAGCGTGATGGCGGACGGCGGCGTCCGTGGTGTGGCCGCCGCGTCGGATCCGATCATTGAACGCATCGAAGAGCTCCAGTTCACCTTGGGGGAGGGCCCGTGTGTCGATGCGTACGCCACCAGCCGTCCGATTTTTATTCCTGATCTTGACGAGCACGCCATGCGGCGATGGCCGGCCTATGCACCAGCGGTCCACCAGCAGGGGATCCGGGCGGTGTTCGCCTTCCCTCTCCAGGTCGGAGCGGTCCGTCTGGGCGTGCTCGACGTATTTCGCACCGATGCCGGGCAGTTGTCGAGAGACCAGCTCGGCCAGGCTGTCATGTTCGCCGACCGCGCGGTGACGATCTTGCTGGACGGCCAGGATCAGCTCTCCAACGACCAGGAACTCGACGAGGCCGTCGAGCACCGCGCGCGCCTCTACCAGGCTCAGGGCATGGTCATGGTTCAGATGGGGATTTCTCTCGCCGAGGCGATGGTCCGGCTGCGGGCCTACGCCTACGCCGAGGACCGCCCGTTGTCCGAGGTGGCCGCCGACATAGTGGCCCGCCGACTGCGTTTCGATTCGCCGCAGCTGTGAACACCAGACTTATGACCGCCAAGCCGGGAGGCAGCCAGCCATGACGACCGTTTCCGCTGATAGCCTCGCGCAGGTCTTCGTCGAGGTCGCCGACACTCTCATCGACGAGTTCGACCTGATCGAATTTCTGCAGATGCTCGCCGACCGGGTCGCCGGACTCACCGACCACGCCACGGTCGGCATCCTGCTGGCCGATCCGAACGGTCGTCTGCATTTCATGGCGGCTTCCGACGAGAGCGCCAAGCTACTCGAGTTGCTGCAGTTGAAGCAGCAGGACGGGCCATGTTTCGACGCGTTCCGCACCGGCCGGCCGGTGGTGAACACCGATCTGAACGCCCCCGCCGCCGCCGAGTCGTGGCCGCAGTTCGCGCAGCATGCCGCGGCCCTCGGGTTCCGGTCGGTGCACGCGTTCCCGCTGCGGCTCCGAGACGAGATCATCGGCGCGATGGGACTGTTCGGCCGGACCGTCGGTGACCTCGGCGACGGCGACGTACGGATCGTGCAAGCGCTGGCCGACGTCGCGGCCATCAGCCTGCTGCAGGAACGGACCATCAGCCGCGCCGAGGTCCTCACCGAACAACTACAGGCCGCACTGAACAGCCGCATCGTCATCGAACAGGCCAAAGGCGCCATCGCACAGACCTATCAGGTCGACGTCGACGCCGCGTTTCAGCTCATCCGCGGGTACGCCCGCCGGACCAACCGTCGCCTCAGCGAGATCGCCTACCTGGTCGTCACCGATATGCCGAGCCTGACCGACTTCCATCAGCCGGCCACTCGCCGATGATGTCACTCGCCGGGGACGGTGACGCCGGCGTACATCGACCGCGGGCGTGGTGGCTACGCGAAGGCGCGATGCGATCGCTCGGTGGGCGGGATACGGCGAAGAGCTGAGCGCTGCTGGTTTCGCAGTGGTGAATGAGCCGGTGGCCCGTTCCGTCGGGTGCGGAACGGGCCACCGGTTCGTTCTCAGGCGACCAGGGTGGCGAACCGCTCCCAGACTCGGTGTGCTCCGAGAAACTGCTGGACGGCGGCGAGGGCTTCCTCGCCGGATTCGGCGGTGACGACCCCGGGGGTACCGGCGACCCCCGCCTGTTGCAACACGGTGGCTCCGGCGCCCCAGGCTCCGATCGTCTTCGCGTGCCGCCAGCACTCGTCGACGATCAGCAGCACCCGGGGATCCACGTCGGGCGAGCCGGGACCATCGGCCTTGGCGTCGCGGGTGGGCGGCGCGTCGGGGGCCGGAACCGGAGCCCCGGCGAGCAGGACGGCGTCGAACTCCACCGAGCGGGCGGTCGCGAAGGTCCGCTGCACCGCCAGGCCGCCGACCAGACCGCCGTGCGGGGCGATCAACAGGGGCACCATCCCGGCGGCGAACACCGCGCTGCGGACCGTCGCGACGCCGTCCTTCGAGGACGCGGTGACGTGACCGAGCATCACTGCCGCGGGGATACCGGTTGGTCAGGCCCGGGCAGGGGGAGAAGTCCTTTCCCACCCGGGCCGGTGAACCCTGCCGGGCAGCAGCCGCTCCGAGCGTCCGTGACCGGACCGAAGGTCAGCCGTCGGAGGAGTCGCGACTGCCGGCCTTCGCCAGCCCGCGGCTGGCCATGTATCCGATGGTGAGCATTACGACGTAGAACCACGTCCGGTCAGCGCGGAAGTAGTCGCCCGCGGCGCCGTTGTCGCCGTTGCCGTTACCGTCCACGATCATGGACGTGACCAGGACGCCCAGGACGGCGACCACGTAGGCGATGAATTCGGTCGTTTGAAAGCAGGCTTCGTCTCGAGGGACCGGCGGTGAGGTCGGTCCTGGCTCACGACGGCGTCACGACGGACTGTTCCGGTTGCACTGGACATAAAAGGCTCCTGATGAGACTGAGTTGCGCGGGCTCGTCCGCCGAAAAGCTGGCGGAGGCGCGGGAAAGCCGCAGGAGTCTGGGCGGCGTGTAACCGGGTACAGGGATTTCGATACCCGTGCCTTACGGCAACAAACACGATGGCTGACCATCGCGAATCCCCGCCCGTCTTAGCCGCTTTGATGAATCCTCATCCGGTACGTCCAGATCGCTCATCCTCGACTTCCAGCCGGCTTGAGGACGACGAGGGAGCAGCGGGATCGCGGGCGGTTCGGGGAACGCTGGTTTGCCGCCGCCTGTAACGGGGAACAATGGCGGCCGAGATAGACGCCACCGCGGTGAGTGACTACGCACCGGGCGGTGGGCCGTCCAGACTTCGCGGCCTCGCTCGTCAGCTCGACCACGTCTCCGCCGCCGGTTCCAGCCGGGCAGCGGACCGAGTCGGCCATCGTTCGAGGAGGCACGCCCTGAACACAGGAATCTCCGGCCGATGGCCGCTTCGTTCCTCGTCTGCCCGGACCCGGGCTCGTCTGCGTTACTCCGTCGACCAGCCCGGGGCGGCAGCCGAGGGGGATGCCGTCCCGGGCTGGCCGGCACCCGACGCCCGCGGGCGAACACTCCTGCGAACCGCGTCCCGGCCCGCCACGACGGAGATCTGACCATGAGCCATTTCCAAGCCCTTGATCCGCACGCCGGCCGTACCGCTGCGCCGGTACGCCCCGGGCGGCCACCAGCAGACCGCCGCTCCCACCACCGGCGGAACAGGTGACCATGACGCCTGACCGCGACCGGACACGCCGCGACGACCGAGCCCGGATCGGTGACGCTGCGATCGCCTACACCGTCGCCGGCGCCGGCGAACCACTGCTCCTGATCCACGGCCTCGGCGGCAGCCGCCGCACCTGGGACCACCTCCTCGGCGATCTCGCCACCAGGTACACGGTCATCGCGCCCGACCTGCCCGGACACGGCGAATCCGACGCGCCGGCCGGCGACTACTCCCTCGGGGCGCTCGCCGCGTCGCTGCGCGACCTGCTGGTCGTCCTCGGCCACTCCTCGGCCACCGTCATCGGCCACAGCCTCGGCGGCGGCGTCGCCTTGCAGTTCGCCTACCAGTTCCCCGAACGCATCGAACGACTGGTGCTGATCAGCAGCGGCGGCCTCGGCCCGCAGCTCACCCCGATGCTGCGCGCCGCCACCCTGCCCGGCGCCGAAACCGTCGTCGCCGGGCTGGCCCGAATGCCCGAACCGCTCACCCGGCGGGCATTGTCGCTGGCGTCGGCGGTCACGCCGTGGCTGTTGGCCGGACCCGATGCCCGCCCACTGGCCGAAGGGCTGCACCGCCTCATCCACCCGGGACAGCGGCGTACCTTCATCCGCACCGCCAAGACCGTGATCGACTGGCGTGGGCAGACCGTCAGCGCCGTCCGGCATCTGCGACAACTCACCGGCCTGCCCACTCTGCTTGCCTGGGGAAGCGACGACAGGACCATCCCGCCCGCGCATCACCGGGCCGCGGCGAACCTGCTGACCGACCCGCAACTGCTCGAGATCAGCGGAGCCGGCCACTACCCGCACGAGACCGCCGCCGACCGGCTCCTGCCCGCTCTGTACCGGTTCCTTGACACGACGAAACCATTTCGGTACGCCGAATCGCACTGGCGCGACCTGCTCACCGCATCGTGATCCCCGTTGACACCGTGCGATTCCTCATGGCCTGTGACCACTGAGCCGCTGCCCGTTTCCCGAATTTGAGGACTTGCTGTGAACGCACTGCCATCGACCCGTTCCCTGCGCTGCGCCGTCGTGGTCAACCCGATGAAGGTCGCCGACCTCGATGAGCTGCGCCGGACCATCACCGGCGCGCTGACCGCCAAGGGGTGGCCGGAGCCGATGTGGCTGGAGACCACTGCCGACGACCCCGGCGCCGGCCAGGCCACCCAAGCCGCCCGCGACGGCGCCGAACTCGTCTTCGCCTGCGGTGGCGACGGCACCGTGATGGCTTGCGTCACCGCCCTTGCCGGCACCGACATCGCGCTGGCCGTGCTGCCCGCGGGCACCGGCAATCTGCTCGCCGCCAACCTCGGGCTCACCGGCGACCTCGCGACCGGCATCGAGGTCGTCCTGCAAGGCGGGCGCCGCCGCATCGACGTCGGCACCGTCGGCGAACAGAGCTTCGCGGTCATGGCGGGCATGGGCTTCGACGCCCACATGCTCGACGCGACCAACGACACCGCCAAGAAGCACATCGGCTGGCTCGCCTACGCCGCCGGAGCCGCCCGCCACCTGCGCGACCGCCCCATGCGCGTACGCATCACCCTCGATGACCGGCCGCCGCTGACCCGCCGCCCGCGCACCGTCATCGTCGGCAACGTCGGACGGCTCCAGGGCGGCCTGCGACTGCTCGCCGACGCCCAGCCCGACGACGGACTGCTCGACGTCGCCATCCTCAGCCCGCGGACCCTGCGCCACTGGCTCACCCTCGGCTGGAGTGTGCTGCGCCGCAAGGAAACCGTGCCGCGCATGGAGACCTACACCGCGACCCGGGTCGAGATCCGCAGCAAGCACGTGCAACCCCGCCAACTCGACGGCGACCTCATCGATCCCGGTAAGGAGCTACTGGTCACCGTACGCCCGCAGGCGCTGCTGCTGTGCGTCCCGCAACCGGCCGCCGACCCCGACCTCGCCCAGGACGCCGAGGCGACCAGTCGCGCCGCCGACGACATCCGCACGCCACGAATGCGTGACCGTCACTCTCTGCCCGCCGTCTGACTACCTCCGTGGTTCGCGCTCGGGTCGACCTCGCTGGACTATGCGGGTGGCAATGTCAGCATGCAGACCGAACTCCGACCGGCACCTGTCTCCACCGTCGTCCGGTCGTCGACCAGGTTCAGGTCTGACGGGAGATCGGGATCGACCAGCACACTGCAGACGCGTACCGTCAACGATGCGGCTCGTGGCGAGCCGCGGCCCCAGAC
Organism: Actinoplanes regularis; assembly: GCF_900188005.1. Lineage (GTDB taxonomy): Bacteria > Actinomycetota > Actinomycetes > Mycobacteriales > Micromonosporaceae > Actinoplanes > Actinoplanes regularis. Next base: position 95,994 of record NZ_FZNR01000022.1, read on the forward strand.
CCTGGCGCACAACCAGCCGCTCGTGGGGTGAGATATGCCGCAGTACATGTCATCCGATTGCACCGTCACGGTGAGCAATCCAAGTTCAGCGCAGGTGGTAGAGATCTGCGTCGCCGGCGAGCTCGATTTGGACGCCGCGCCCATGCTGGCCGAGGTCACTGACCATCTGATCGGTCTGGCCCCGCTGCGAGTCGTCGTCGAGCTCGGCCAACTCGGCTTCGCGGGATCAGCACTGCCGAACTGGCTGGCCAGAACGCAAGACCAATTGCACGGCCGCTCGTCCCTGGCGATACGCCACCCTCAGCCGCTCATCAGCCTGGTCCTCACCATCACCGAGATGGCGCACCTCATCGACCAGGGCCGGGTCGATGGCCGAGCCCGTCCCGCATCGATGCGCTGGCCGGCGCGGCGCCGTGCCGGCCCCGGCAGGCGGATGATCCGCCGGGCTTTCCCGGCTGTTCACGCTGGTGACGAGCGTGCGGTACCCGCGACATCACCAGCGAGACTGTTTCCGTTTGCCTGCTCACAGCCCGGGTAGATCGAGGGCGTGCGTCCCGTCGACAACCGTACGGTCGCGCGGTACACGATGGTCGTCATCGGCCTCGTCCTCGCGACTGTGCTGCTGCTGTTGCTGGCATACCAGACCCGGCAGGTGCTGACCTGGATCGTGATCGCGGTGTTCTTCGCGGTGGCCCTGCATCCGGCGGCGAGCTGGGTGGAGCGTCGCGTGGTGCGGCGCCGGCGGTGGCTCGCCACCCTGCTGGTGTTCCTGCTGGCGTTCGCGTTCATCGGCGGGCTGATCGCGGTCTTCGTCGTTCCGCTGGCCCGCGAGGGTGCTCAGCTGGCCGGTGATCTGCCGAAGCTGATCACGGACGTCCGTGCTGGGCGGGGCCCGGTCGGTGCTCTGGCCGAGCGGTTCCATGTGTTGGACTATCTGCAGAGCCACGCCGAGCAGCTGCGCGGCTACGCTGCCGGTCTCGGTGCGCCCACCCTGGTGGTGCTGCGCGGCGCTGCGACCAGTGTGGCGGCTGTGGTCACGATCTTCGTTCTGGCGTATCTGATGGTGCTGGAGGCCAACAAGGTCGTCGACGGTTTCCTCGGCCTGTTCGACCGGCGGCGGGCGGAGCGGATTCGCCGGGTCGGCCACGACTGCGCCAAGACGGTGACCGGCTACCTGACCGGTAACCTGCTCATCAGCGTGGTCTGCGGCCTGCTCACCTATGCCGTACTGGCGGTCCTCGGGGTCCCGTTCGCCGGGCTGATCGCCCTGTTCGTCGGGCTGGTCGACCTGATTCCGCTGGTCGGTGCGACGCTGGGGGCGGTGGTCGGCGTTGTTGCCGCGTTCACCCAGTCGGTGACCGCGGGCATCGTGGTCATCGTCTTCTTCGTGGTCTATCAGCAGGTGGAGAACCATCTGCTGCAGCCGCTGATCTTCGCCCGGACGGTGAAACTCAACCCGCTGGCGGTGCTCCTCGCGATCCTGATCGGGGTGGATCTGGCGGGCATCCTGGGTGCGCTGCTGGCTATCCCGGTCGCCGGGATCATCCAGATCATCGCCCGGGACCTCCGGGACACCCACCGCAGCCGGCTCACGGCCGACACGGAATACCCGCCGGTCTCGTACGTCGATGACCCCGACTCGTCCGATCACGCCCTGCAGCTCCCGCGGCACCCGGCCGCCGGTGAAGCCGCGCCGACCCGCTGAATCCGCAGCGTCGGCTGGCTCGAACTCAGCGAGCGGCTGTCCCATACCGCGCTCCTGCCCGGTCGCCCATCCGACGCAGCCTCGATCTGATCTTCCGCGACGAACCGTGCAACCAAGCGCCCGTGGACGGGCGTCACCGGCCGAAGCAACATCGGGGCTGGCGCCAACGGCTAATGCGCGCCGGGTATGGGCGTGCCCGCCCTCGTCGGCTGACAGAGCCCGCCCGCCTCAAACGCTGCGGACGAACGAACCCGACTGGATTGGTCAGGTAGTCGAGCGGCGCACTTTCGGGTGTGGCCGAAGCTCAGTGGCTGGGCCGTCGACGGCGCCAGGGCTGGAGAACACCACCGGAGGGGCCGCGGGCCGGACGGGCGCCCGCGGCACCCAGTCCGCTGCCACCAACTCAGCTGCGGGTCCTAATCGCCGCTTTGGAGGACGACCCCGGCCTGCTCACCGCCCGGCCAGGACAGCTGATCATCGCGTACAAGGGCTGCGTCTCCGCTGAACTCGACCGCTGGCTGGCCGAACGCGGAGCCCGGCTGCTGCGGCGCTCCTACCGCAACCGGACCCCACATCCCGACGAACCCCTGCTCAAACCCGTCCGCCAGTTAATCGAGTCGGTCAAAGACACTCAGAGGCCAACTCGATCTTGAATTGCATGGCGGCCGCAGCATCGAAGGCGTCGGCGCCCGCATCGCCCAGCGACTGCTCGCCATGACCGCCGCGATCTGGCATAACCGCACCACCGGACAGCCCCTGACCAGGTCCTTAATCGCGTGCGACCACTGACCTCAGTTATGACTTACGCGTCTTAGTTCCGAGGCGCCAGCCGAGGGGGAATGCCGCCGACCGGGACCGCGAACGGGCGGGCCACCGGGACTCCGACCGGGACTGCGACCGGGCGAGCCACCGGGACTCCGAACGGGCGGGCCACCGGTACCGGGACACCGACCGGGCGGGTGACCGGGACTCCGAACGGGCGGGCCACCGGTACCCGGACACCGACCGGGACTGCGACCGGGCGAGCCACCGGGACATCGACCGGGACTCGGAACGGGCGGGCCACCGGGACATTGACCGGGCGGGCGACCGGTACCGGGACATCGACCGGGCGGGCGACCGGGCGGGCCACCGGGACATCGACGACCGGTACCGCGACATCGACCGGGACTGCGACCGGGCGGGCCACCGGGACATCGACCGGGCGGGCCACCGGCACCGGGACTCCGAACGGGCGGGCCACCGGGACATTGACCGGGCGGGCCACCGGGACCGGGACATCGACCGGGACTTCGAACGGGCGGGCCACCGGGACATTGACCGGGCGGGCCACCGGCGCCGGGACACCGACCGGGACTCCGAACGGGCGGGCCACCGGGACATCGACCGGGCGGGCCACCGGGACCGGGACACCGACCGGGACTTCGAACGGGCGGGCCACCGGGCGGGCCACCAGGACTCCGGCCGGGCGGGCCAGCGGGACTCCGAATGGACGGGCCACCGGGCCACCGACCGGTGGGGGCGCCGGCACCGGCACCGGCGCGCGGACGACGGTGCCGCGCGGGTTGACCGACTGCGTGCCGAGGGCGGTCCCGGCCTGGGCGGCCGCCGGGGCCAGCAACAACGCTCCGGCCGTCATGATCCCGACGCTCAGCGCCTTACGAACCCACATCTTCTTCATGAGAACGAGCTCCCTTTCCAAATGGTCAGTACGGGTTTCCGCGTATTCAATTGTCGATTCTGGAACGTTGTTTTTTGGTGCAGCGGTGTCCTGGGGCGTTTTGTCTGTCCGGGGACCCGCTCGTCGAGGTGCGCCCATGAGGTGTCGCCTGGTGCTGCGGTAATGGCTCGGGCGCGCGCGATTCGCCCTCGTGCGTAAACGGTTCGGGAATCACGGCCCGTCGGAGAGCACGGCGCCTGTCCGAGGTACGCCGCCGGCGGCCATCACCAGTCAGGTGAGACGGTCGTCACCGGGCGCGACCGGGCAGCGGTGGCAGGCCACCGGAGCGCTCGCGATTCCGGCCGGAGGAACGGCCGACGGGCCGCTCTCCGTGGAGGATCGCGGTCCACCGGCCGGGATGCCGCTGACCGCCCCGAGGTTCATCCGCGTCGGCGCGGATCCGTCACCACCGGGCAGGTCCTCCGGGATCGCCTCCGGCGCGACCGGCCGGGCGGCCGGGGCATGCCGATGGGCGTGTGCCCGGGGAGGGGGCTTGGCGCGCCGAGTCGGCCTGTGGCCGGCGAGGGCACGGAAGGCCCGGATGCCGCCGCTCGCCTTCACGAGCACCGCCGCCACGGCACCCGACGCCGCACGCGGCGTGCGCTCGACCCTCCGGCCCGGCATCGGCCTCACCCCTCGCCGTCGGCCTCGCTTTAATACTCCGGTTCTTCCGGAACAAGCGATGTCGGCCACTCGGTATCGGTAACGACGTGAGCGATCGGAAAGTCACGTGGGCAAATCACGAAGATCATATAAATCAAACGTAAGAATGCAAGACTGGTCGAACGGGAGCGCGGCAACCGTATTGTGTGTATGGTCGTCGGCGAATCGCCGGGGCGAATGCGTTCCAGGGCGAAGGCGACGGCTGGATGAGCTGGCTGATCGTTGCCGGCCGCACCCCGAAGCAAGCCGAGCAGGTACCGACCTGGCGGACCGCGACAGTTCGGGGCGTAACGGCCTTTGCTGAGGCCAACGCGAAGGTATGGGCCGAGATCGATACCGGGAGCGCCGATCCTTGGACGCTGGGAATCATGACCGCGTCTGAAACTTGGCGGAAGTACCGGCAGGAGTGACGACGAGCGTGAGGTCCAGCTAGACGAGTAAGTCCTAACGGAAGTCAGTGGTCGCACGCGATTAATGACCTGGTCAGGGGCTGTCCGGTGGTGCGGTTGTGCCAGATCGCGGCGGTCATGGCGAACAGTCGCTGGGCGATGCGGGCGCCGACGCGCTGACCGAGGCCGCCAACGCCCAAGGCATCCAGGTCGGGCGTTCCCAGGTACGGCGGATACTGTTGGCCGACGGGGCCCGATGGCGACAGGTCCGCTCATGGGCGGTGTCCAAGGACCCGCAGTTCGTCCCAAAAGAACAGCCGTCATCGAGCTCTACACCCGTGCGCCGGAGAACACCACGGTCGTCTGCGTCGACGAACTCGGCCCACTGATCCCGCGCGTCTACCCGGCTCAGCCCGGCTGGACCGCCGACGGCAACCGGGTCAAGGAAGAAGTCGCCTACTGGCGTGAACCGGCCAAGACCTAGGTCTACGGCGGGCTGCGCATCCGTGACGGGCACGCGGTCACGATGTGCGCCGACCGGCGTAACAGCCTCTGCTACCAGGACTTTCTCACACTGCTGGAGAAGGGCAATCCGGCCGGAGAGATCGTTGTGGTCACCGACAACCTGTCCTCGCACACCTCGGTATCGACCCGCGAATGGACCCTCGGGCATCCGCGGATCCGGCAGGTGTTCATCCCCGAGAACGCCTGCTGGCTCAATCTGCAGGAGCCATGGTGGCGGATGTTCCGTCGGCAAGGACTCGCCGGCCAGCAGTTAGCCAGCGGCAGCGACATCCGCACCGTGACAGCGGTAGCCACCGGTCAGCTCAACGCGAAGGCCAAACCCTGGATCTGGGGGGCGACCGCCGCCACCGAACGCGTCAACCGCCTGAAAGCCACGTACAAGATTTAAGGAACGACGCACCAGGAGGGCGGGACGAGATCTGCTGGGATGCGCCCTGGGGCGGTTCAGCGGTGCAGTCGTAGCCACGACGTAGGCCGCAAGCGGGCACGGCGTGCCGCGGCCTGCCGCCGCCGGGTGACGACGACCGCCGTGCCGATCACGGCCGCGACAGCAGCGGCGATCGCCGTCGGCGGCAGCGCTCGGCGCACCGTGGGATTCCGGCTCGCCTCGACAGCCCGGCCCTTCACGGTGCTCGCGGCCTGCCCGGTCTTGCCCTTCGCCGCTGCCAGTTGTTGCCGGATCCGGCCACCGGTGCCACTGAGCGCCTGCCGGGCGCGGGTCTTGACGTCGGTCTTGGCCGCCAGCGCCTGCACGGTGTCACCGAGGCCGGTGCGGGTCTGCTCGATCTCGTCACGTAGGTGCCGCGACTGGGTGGGAACCTGGGAAGAAGTCATGAATGCCGTCCTCGCTGCTTGCGGCTTTTCTCGAGGCTTCGGCTTCATCGAACTGCTGACACGTTTCAGCGCTTTCGTGGTCAGTGCGTCCTGCTCCTTCCCGGACAGCCTCACGTAGGCGAGTGACGACTCGCACCGCTCGCGTAGGTCGTCGCGGTCGAACCAGCGCAAGGGATGGCGCGGGTGGGCGGTGTCGTAGATGCCCTGGCCGTGGGCTTCCATGATTAGCAGGTCGTGGCGCCGATAGTCATTTGCTTCTTCCGGAGGAAGTAGGGCGCTGAGCATCTGATCGCGCCAGTCCCACACCGACTCCTCGTCGTCATCCCAGTCCTGCGGATCGCGGTGATTGAGGCCCCGATACATGTCGAGAACGTCGCCGGCGCTTGGTGGGTCGGTGTTCATGATGACGATCGACAGGGCGTATTCGTCGGCGAGGCACACGGGCCGGGGGATCCGGCCTTCGCCAAGTTCATGACCGACCCGCATGATGCGCTCGCCCATCCGTACCAGCGCATGGGCGCCGGGGGCTCGCAACACCAAGCACCGCCGTTCACAAAATCTATGCCGGAGCGAGTAGACATGCTCGCCGTCGTCGGTTAACGTTCCTCTGGTCGAGAACGAAGCATCACAAAAGACGCGGACGAGAACCGCCCTGCTGAGGCGAAGGAACTGGACCGACAACGATCCGGTTCAGGCATGTCGCAGTTCGAGGTACCAGGCACGACGCAGTGACAGCAGAGTTCAGCAGGATCCCGGGTTTGTTGGTGCAGGTTTCCCGGGTGCTCGAGGTGGCGGGGCCGAAGTGGTGTCAGGGCTTCGCCGCAGGCAGGGAACGTTCGTCGCACGTGTTCGGGGCCATGAAGTCGCGTGGGGTTCCGGCACCGGCGGACCGGTACAAGGTTGTGGATAGATATAGATGGAAGTCAGAGGAAAGGGAGGGCTGCGCACCGTTGGATCGCCCGCTACCGGCCGCATGTGATGGGTTGGGCGCGGACACCGCAGTTTCCATCGAACGAGAGGTGGTCTCCGGTCACGCTTACGCGATCCTCGCACCCGAGGTCCGAACCCTGGGCTGGTGCGGAAACGACAAGCCGACGCTCCTGTCGGTAGATGGTGTAAGACCCGCAACCCTTGGGCCCCGGCGCTTTCAAGCGCCGGGGCCCTCGTGATGGAAGGTGTTCATGGGCCAACCCGATGACATGCTCGATGATGAGGACTACCCCGCCTACACGATGGGCCGCGCCGCGGAGATCATCGGCTGCACGCCGGATTTCCTGCGCCGGCTCGGCGACGCGAAACTGATCGACCCGCTGCGGTCCGGCGGCGGGCACCGCCGCTACTCCCGCTACCAACTCCGGCTGGCCGGCCGGGCGCGGGAGATGTGCGACCAGGGCACCGACCTGGTATCCGCCTGCCGCATCATCATCCTCGAAGACCAGCTCGCCGAGGCCCTGCGCCTCAATCAGTCCCGCCGGCCCGACGACTGACCACCGTCCTGCCCATCACACGCGGGCAGGTAATCCCCGAGGTGACGCGAACCAGCCGCCCCCTGCTCTCAACGCTGTCAGGGCAGGGGCCGATCCTCGTCGACGGGCAGGAACGTCTGCCCGTCGTCACCGGCCGCCGGCGCCAGACGATCGGCGCGCTGCGCGATCGCGTCCGCCTGCACCAGTACCGCATCACCGAGAGCTCGCAACCGTGCCGCTGCTCTCCCGCTACGCGCGGCGACCGCGCCGGCATGCAGCCGTGCCGCGGCGCGGCGCAGTTGCTGTGCCGTCGATCGCATCACCGCAGCGGTACGCATCTTCTCCCGGCCGCTGAACTCCTGCCCCGCCATCTGCCCGCCCTTCCCGCAATCCGTGCGTGTCATACCGCGCCGCGGCTGGGCGGGAACCAGAAGAAGATGACCAGAAGAAGATAACCACCCTCCCTACCCCTGCGGCGATGCGCCGAGCCCCTACATCAAGCGAGCTGTCGAGCGGCATGACCGGTCCCGACCCTGGCCGATCGGCGGACACCAACTGCGGGCTGTGTCTACCGTGGCGGGGTGCCCCAGACGCTGCCGCTCGCGATCGGGCAGCTTTACGACCCGACCCGACCCGGCCGGGTCTGCCGGAGGGCCTGTCGTGGCGGTTGTCCACCCGCGGCGTGGAGCCGCTGCTGTCGTTCGTGCTGCCGAGCCAGGCCGAGATCGACGCGGTGCACGGGCGTACCGGCGCGGCGGAGTTCGCGCTCATTGTCGAGCCCAATGTGCTGATGCTCTGCTGCCGCCTCGGCGCAGGCCTGAGCCGGCAATGCCAGCCCTGGCATGCGTGCCGGCAGGAGGCCGGCTATCCGTCCGGGCTACCCGGCACCGAAGCGCCCCCGGAACCTGCATCTGCGGCTGCACGTCGACCTGGTCGACGCGGACACCGGGATCCTGCGTGCACACGGCGAGGTGTCCTGCCGCCACCGTTCGTCGCCGCGATGCTGCGCCGCCAGGACAGAGACGCACACAGGGAGACCGGGACTGCTACCCGTTCTGTGCTACGGTCTCCGTGTTGCAGTTTTGATTTCCGTAGACGTTTCCAGCGCCTGATGGGGTTATCTGAAACCCTTCCAGGCGCTTTTTCGTTTTGTCGTGTCGGTTCGGCGCGGGCGATCAACGCGGCGGCGTAAGAGTCCGCACACCGCGGTCTCGAACAGCCTGCGAAGGAGCAGACATGGCTACAGGTACCGTGAAGTGGTTCAACGGCGACAAGGGCTTCGGCTTCATCACTCAGGACGACGGCGGCGCCGACGTCTTCGCCCACTTCTCCGCGATCGCGTCGAGCGGCTTCCGCAGCCTCGATGAGAACCAGCGGGTGGAGTTCGACGTCACCCAGGGCCAGAAGGGCCTGCAGGCGGAGAACATCCGCCCGCTCTGACCCACATTCTGCGAACGGCGGCCCGACTGGTTCAGCGGGCCGCCGTTCGGCATTTCCGCGGGCGGTGCACACCGTCGCCGAACTCGCCGGACTTTTCGCCGTCTCCGGCCCGCCGTGTACCGGGTCGTGGAACGCGTCGCCGCCTCGGCCTCAGCACCGTGACCTTCCCCGGCCACCCGCACAGGGCCGACCGGCCATCGGCCAGGCCCGCGCATTCGCAGACGAGAGGCACCACCATCATGACGGCGCTACCAGACCAGTGATCGGCTCACGAGAACCCGGTAAGCGGCGGGCAGCCAGCCGACGCGAACCTGCGCGCCCTGTTCGGCCAGTCCATCGCCGTGTTCGCCGTGCTGTCCGGGCCGGCGCACGTGCTGGAGACCGCGAACCCCGCGTTCTTCGCCGCCCTCGGCGAGGACCGGGCCCGCGCCGGGATCCCGCTCGCCGACCTGATGCCTGAACTGGCCGACCAGGGCTTCCTCGACCTGCTCGACCAGGTGTACCGCACCGGTGAGCCCTACACCGGCCACGACGCCCGCATGCTGCTGGGCCGCGGAGCGCAGGCGCGGGAGGCATACTTCGACTTCACCTTCGAACCGCGACGCGCAGCCGACGGCACCGTGACCGGTATCCGGATGATCGGCGTGGAAACCACTCAGATCAAACACGCGCAACGGCTCATGACCAAACACCGCGCCCTGCTGGAGCAGATCGCCCGGCAAGCGCCACTGCCCGAGGTGCTCGACGGCATGGCCCGCAGCATCGAGAACCTCTCCCCACACGGAACGCTTGTCTCCATCCTGCTCGCCGACCCCGACGGCCGGCACCTGCTGCACGGCGCCGCACCGAGCCTGCCCGGCTTCTACAACCAGGCCATCGACGGGATCGCCACCGGTGACGGCATCGGCTCCTGCGGCACCGCAGCCCACCGCCGTGAACCGGTCATCACCAGCAACATCACCACCGACCCGGCGTGGGACGCGTTCCGGGACCTGGCCGAGGCGGCCGGCCTGGCCGCCTGCTGGTCGATGCCGATCCTGGCCCGCGACGGCCATCTGCTGGGCACCTTCGCCATGTACCACCGCATCCCACGCACCCCTGAGGACATCGACCTCGCCCTGGCCCGGCTGTTCGCCGGCACCGCGGCCCTGGCGATCGAACGACACCACATCGAACAGGCGAAACAAGCAGCCGAGGCCAGTGCCAAATCGGCTCTGCAGGAGCTGGCCAAGACCGTCCGCGCCGAACGCCAACTACGCGCGGAGGCTGAGCAGCGCGCCGAGGCCGCCGCGGAACTCAATGCCCGGATGCGCGCCGCCGCCGCCGCGTTGGCCGACCGGCCCCACCCGAAGCACTGCCAGCTCGGCGGCGCCGCTGACTGTACCGAACCCGCCGAGATCAAGATCGCTGACTCGTGGGGCGACTCGGCATGGGGCTGCCTCACCCACGTCGAGGAAGCGATTATTAACGTCCGGTCGGTGTTCATCGCCAGCGAACAACTCGGCGGCCTGGCCGCCTACCTCAACCGATCCGGCCAACGGTAAACGGACAGATGCGCCTGCTGCTGGCCGTGACACCGTGGCGGTAACGCCACGGACAACGCCTGCCGGATAGGGACGGGCTGCTATAGCCAGCGCGCTGTCCATGAACAGGATCGCCCGAGGGCTGCCAGCTCAGCCGAGGGCGCGGACAGCCGCTGCTGGACGCGGCCGCGGCAGGTGGCGGCCGCGCGGCCTGGTCCGCAAACTCGAGGTCGACGACCGATATCGTGGCCTGGGACTCGGAACGCTGGCCATCCGCCGGATGCAACACCGGCATCCCGGCTACGCATGGCGGACCACCGCGCACTATCCGACCGCCGGCACCTTCTGGACCAACGTGAGCACCGAACCCGAATGCGTACAACAAAGCGAACTGATCGTGTAGACCATGCTCACCACCGTCGCCCGCCAACTGTGAGCCACGTGCCGCACCAGGACCACCAAATCGAGGAACCCTCGGCTCACGCGCCGGGCCCGGCAGCCGGGCAGACCCGAGGCTGATGGCGGCCGTCGCCGGCGCACCGCTGCGCGAACTCGCCGCCGTGTACCTACCGGCACTGCGCGACCTTCCCGGCACCCAGCCGGTCGACATGACGGACCTGCTCATCGTCGGCGCCGCCGCCAGCCGCCTGGACCGCCTCATCCGTCCACCCGGGACATCCGGCGGGCGACCAGCGGTGACGTCGGGTCCGTAACGCCAACGGTGCGGCGCGCGACGTCGTGGTCGCCTACAGGTGGGTGTGGGCATGCTGGCATCCGCTGCCGGCTGACCGACAGGGTGAGCTGGTCGGCGTTGCCGCACCTGCAACGGGCCGCTACTTGTGCAGCAGAACTTTGAGTGCGCCGGTGTCGCCGGCGCGGCTGAACACCTCGTAGGCGTCGACGACCTGTTCGAGCGCGAACCGGTGGGTGATGAATTTCTGCGGGGCGAGTTGTCCCGTGCGCAGCAGCTTCAGCAGCGTCGGGGTGGACCAGGTGTCGACGAGGCCGGTCGTGATGGTGACGTTGCGCGTCCACAGGTCTTCCAGGTGCAGCGTCGCCGGTCCGCCATGGACGCCGACGTTGGCGACGTGCCCGCCCGGGCGTACCAGGCGGGTGCACATCTCGAAGGTGTCGCTCAGCCCGACGGCTTCGATCACGACGTCGGCGCCGAGTCCCTCGGTGAGCCCGGCGATGATCTGTGCCGGATCCTGCCGGGCCGGGTTGACCGTGACGTCCGCGCCGAACTGTTTCGCGGCCTCCAACCGGGTGTCGGCGAGGTCGATAGCGATGATGTGACTGGGGCTGTAGAGCCGGGCGCTCATGATCGCGGACAGTCCGATCGGTCCGGCGCCGACGATCACCACGGTGTCACCGGCCCGGATGCCGCCGTTGACGACACCGACCTCGTAGCCGGTCGGCAGGATGTCGGAGAGCATCAGCACCGCTTCGTCGTCCAGACCGGCAGGGATCAGGTAGGTCGAGGTGTCGGCGAACGGAACTCGCGCGAAATCGGCCTGGGTGCCGTCAATCTTGTGGCCGAGAATCCAGCCGCCACCACCGAGGCATTGCCCGTAGCCGGCCTCTCGGCAGTAACGGCAGCGACCGCAGGCGCTGATGCACGAGACCACAACCCGATCACCGGGTTTGACCGTAGTGACGGCCGAGCCGACGGCCTCGACGGTGCCGACGGCCTCGTGGCCGAGGATCCGGCCAGACGTGATATCCGGCAGATCACCTTTGAGAATATGCAGGTCGGTGCCGCAGATCGTGGTGGCGTCGACGCCGATAATCGCGTCGGTGTCGTCGACGATACGGGAATCCGGAACGTCGTCCCAGCTTTTTTGTCCAGGACCGTGATAGACGAGTGCCTTCATGACCAGCCTTTCAAAGGTCGATGATGCCCAGGTGATGGCGCCATGTCATAAAAGACAAGCCGCCTACGGCGAAGAGCGCGCCATGGTGGGCGACTTGGTCGATGAATCCTGCGGCTCAGCAGAAGGGTCGGCGAGCGGCGGTGCGGACAGCCACCGGGGACCGGAGTGACGCCTTGACCGTACGCCTCCTCACGCTCTCCAGCGCGGCCGGTGTCACATCCCCACTGTTTTCCGCCGTCGCGACGTCAGGCAGAGGATTTAGTCCCGTCCCTGGCGGGCCGGTATCCACCTCAATGAATCGACCTTGTCAACTCCTGCCAACTTTCATTGTTCATGCCCGCATCGGAGCCGGCACACGACAGGCGTGCAAGGCTTGAATCCAACGAGATGAGGCCGTGAAACGATGCCGGAACAACGTGTCCGCCAACATGCCGCCCAGCCTGCATTTCCAGTTCCGCCCGGGACAGAATCTGGCCGGATGGCCGCGCAGATAATTGACCGGACCGACGATGACCAAATCGATGAGATCGTCGGTCGGCTCGAGCGACGCTATACCAGAGATCAGATCTCAAGCGCCGACCTCGACAGCCGGGTACGCGGGTTCTATCGTGACTTTGCTACCGCCCGTATCCGCAGTTTTGTCAGCATTTTCGTCGAGCGTCTCGTGCGCCGGTCGATCGAAACACCGGTCCCAAGTCGCTAGGCATTCCGCGCCGAATTACATTGCCCTGTGTCCCTGACCGCAGTCGGTGACGGACAGCGGGCCGCGATGGATCTGCACCCCTACGCCCGAGGAAACAGGAGCGTTCATGCCAGAGACCACCCCGACCGTGGTGTTCACGACGATCACGAACAGGATCACCGACGCGTCGGTGAAGTCGGCGGTGGCCAGCGTGGAACCGGCGGCGGCGAGCAGGACCAGCACGAGCGGGTCACGCAGTTGGGACACGACCCGGCGCCACAACGGCGGCGGGCGGCGGCTCGGCAGCACGTTGCCGCCGTCGCGAGCCAGCCGCTGAGCGGCGTCACCCGACGACAGGCCGTCCGCATCCGGCGCGGCGAGGTGCGTTGTGCCGGCCCTCGCGGGTGGCCGGGTGATGTCCGATGCATCCGGAGCGACCTGCAGGTTGGGTACGGTCATGGCGTTTCTCGCCATGCTGGATCGTGGTGAAGCTCCGCGTGGCCCGCGTCAGAACCGTTCGATGACCTGGTCCGCGGGTAGTCGTGGTGTGTGTGGGGCGGCGGTGCCGGCCGGATCGCCGGTGGTGATCCGCAGCACGAGGTGCGGGTGGCCGAGGCCGGCGAGCAGGTGCCGGATGCGTTCCCGGGTGACGGCCACTTCGATGGTGGCGCTCAGCGGCAGGACTGACAGGCCGAGTTCGGTGGCGGTGAGCCAGGCGGCCGACAGTGCTTCGCCGGCGCGGAGCCAGTCGACCTCGCCGTCCTCGGGTCCGTAGAGGATCGCGAACGTGGCGGCGTTCTCGTGCGCTGTGGAGATGGGCAGGTCGCCGTGGTGGCCGAAGTCGCGGCCCGGCACGGTCGTCTGGGCGTCCTGGTCCGGGATGGCGGCGTCCGGGATGCCGCTGCCCAGTGGCCGGGTGCCGCCGGTCCAGTAGTTGACCTCCGTCTGCCAGGTGATGTCCGCGTTCTCGGCGCGTTGCGCCTGGTCGGCTGCGCTGGCCAGCTCGAGCACCTGGTCGGGACGCAGTATGTGCAGGCCCGCGCCGGCGGATTTGACGACTGCGACGATCGCGTTCAGCTCGTCGGCGTCTGTTGTGGTGCCCGCGGTGGGCCGGCGGTCGGTGTGCCGCAGCCTGATGGTCTGCCGGTGGCGTCGCGCTTCGAGACTGACCGGGATCCGGTGGTCGAGGCGTAACCGCGCGAGGTGATCGGGGTGTGCGGGGTCCGGCATGCGCGCGAGGATGGTGTGCCAGCCGTCGGCGGTGAGGCTGACCAGGGCGTGGTGCAGTGCGGCCCCGCAGCTGAGGATGGCGAGCCGGGAGTGGGGGTCGGTGACTTCGGCCCCACGGCTGTGATCGAGGTAGAGGTTGAGTTCGTTGCTGGTGAGACGCCAGCGCCAGGGTTGTGTGTTGTGGATCGATGGGGCGTGCCCGGCCGTGGTCGCGGCGGTCGACAGCGCCCGGGCCTCGGCGCGGGTGTCGTCGGCCCGGATCGACGCTTCGGTGCTCATATCGGGTTCCTTCCGGTGTGCTGAACGTTGGGCCCGTCAGGGCGTGTGCGGCCAGGTCCAGTCGCGGATCTCGGGTAGGTCTTCGCCGGTACGCCGTACGTATGCGCGGTGTTCGGCGCGTTTGTCGACCATCTGCTGGCGCAGCACGGCGGCCTTGCGGCCGCGGCCGGGGACGCGGTCGATGACGTCCATGACGAGGTGGAACCGGTCCATGTCGTTGACGACGAGCATGTCGAACGGCGTGGTCGTGGTGCCTTCCTCCTTGTAGCCGCGGACGTGCAGGTTGTGGTGGTTGGTGCGCCGGTAGGTGAGGCGGTGGATCAGCCACGGGTAGCCGTGGTAGGCCATGATGACCGGCCGATCGGTGGTGAAGATGGCGTCGAACTCGGGGTCCGGCAGGCCGTGCGGGTGTTCGGAGACCGGTTGCAGGCGCATCAGGTCGACGACGTTGACCACCCGGACCTTGAGGTCGGGCAGGTGCTGCCGCAGCAGGTCCGTCGTGGCGAGGATCTCGCATGTCGGTACGTCGCCGGCGGCGGCTAGGACGACGTCGGGGTCGCCGTCGTCGTTGCTTGCCCAGTCCCAGATGCCGAGGCCGCGGGCGCAGTGCAGGGCGGCGTCGTCCATGTCGAGCCAGGTCGGTGCGGGTTGTTTGCCGGCGACGATGACGTTGATGTAGTCGCGGCTGCGCAGGCAGTGGTCGGCGACCGAGAGCAGGGTGTTGGCGTCCGGCGGCAGGTAGACCCGGACGACCTCGGCTTTCTTGTTGACGACGTGGTCGATGAAGCCGGGGTCCTGGTGGGAGGTGCCGTTGTGGTCCTGGCGCCAGACGTGGGAGGTGAGCAGGTAGTTCAGCGACGGGACCGGTTTGCGCCAGCCGAGGTGCCGGGTGGTCTTGAGCCATTTGGCGTGCTGGTTGACCATCGAGTCGACGATGTGGATGAACGCCTCGTAGCAGGAGAACAGGCCGTGCCGGCCGGTCAGCAGGTATCCCTCCAGCCAGCCCTGGCAGGTGGTCTCGGACAGGATCTCCATGACCCGGCCGTGCCGGTCCAGGTGCTGGTCCACGTCGTCGACCCGGGCCTGCCAGGCCTTGCCGGTGGTGTCGAGGACCGCGCCGAGCCGGTTCGACTCGGTCTCGTCGGGGCCGACCAACCGGAAGTTGCGGTACTCGGCGTTCGCGGTGAGTACGTCGCGCAGCCAGCCGCCGAGCACCCGGGTCGCCTCGGCGGTCTCGCCGGCCTTGACCGCGTAGTCGCGGAAGGCGGGCAGTTCCAGGTCGCGGGGGTACCGGCCGCCGTTGGCGTGCGGGTTCGCCGACATGCGCAGGTCACCGCGGGGTAGCCAGTCGACGATCCAGGGCTGCGGGGTGCCGTCGGTGTCGAACAGCTCGTCGGGCCGATATGAGGTCATCCAGGCGTGCAGGGCGTCGAGGTGCGCGGCGTCGTCGCGGGCCGCCGTCAGCGGAACCTGGTGGGCGCGCCAGGTTCCCTCGACCGGGAGGCCGTCGACGACTTTCGGGCCGGTCCAACCTTTCGGGGTACGCAGCACGATCATCGGCCAGCGCGGGCGGTCGGTGACGTCGCCCTCGCGGGCGGCCCGCTGGATCTCGGTGATCTCGTCGAAGACCGTGTCAAGGGTCGCGGCGAGCAGTTGGTGGACCGTCGTCGGGTCGTCGCCGTCGACGAGGTACGGCTTGTGACCGTACCCCTCAAGGAGCGCGCACAGTTCGGCGTCGCCGATGCGCGCCAGCACCGTCGGGTTGGCGATCTTGTAGCCGTTGAGGTGCAGGATCGGCAGGACCGCGCCGTCGCCGACCGGGTCGAGGAACTTGTTCGAGTGCCATGACGCGGCCAGCGGGCCCGTCTCGGCCTCGCCGTCGCCGATCACACAGGCCACGACGAGGTCCGGGTTGTCCAGGGCGGCGCCGTAGGCGTGCGACAGCGAGTAGCCGAGTTCGCCGCCCTCATGGATCGAGCCGGGTGTCTCGGGTGCGACGTGTGACGGGATGCCGCCGGGGAACGAGAACTGGGTGAACAGCCTCTGCATGCCGGTGAGGTCCTGGGAGATCCGCGGGTAGACCTCGGAGTACGTCCCTTCCAGCCAGGTGTTCGCGACCAGCCCGGGACCGCCGTGACCCGGCCCGGTCACGTAGATGACCTCCCTGCCACGGGCCGCGATGATCCGTGACAGGTGGGCGTAGAGCAGGTTCAAGCCGGGGGTGGTGCCCCAGTGCCCGAGCAACCGCGGTTTGACCTGGGCCGGTTGCAGCGGCTCGCGCAGCAGCGGGTTGCCCATCAGGTAGATCTGCCCGACGGACAGATAGTTGGCGGCCCGCCAGTACGCGTCGATCCGCCGGAGCTCCTCGGCGCTCAGCGGCTCACCTGCGACCACGCCGAGGGCGCGGGTGTCGTCCGAGGATGTGGTTCGGGTCGTGGTCATCGGGAAACCGCCGTCTTCCTGCTGGTGCCGGCATGGAGCGGGCACGGCCGGGTCGCGTGCGCGATGCTCACGGGGTTGTCGTCGCCAGTGGTGTGCCGTTGACCACCGGCGTGACGCCTCGGCCGGAGGTGGACGGCGCGACGGCGGACGCTGCGTTGTTCTCGCGGGCCAGGAAGGTGCCGAGTTCGCCGATGGTGCTCATCAGCGGCGCCGGGAATACGACGGTGCTGTTCTTGTCGACGCCCAACTCGACCAGGGTTTGCAGGTTGCGTAGCTGCAACGCGAGGGGGTGGGCCATCATGATGTCCGCGGCCGATCCGAGCGCGTCGGCGGCGAGGGCCTCACCCTCGGCGGCGATGATCTTCGCGCGTTTCTCCCGCTCGGCTTCGGCCTGTCGCGCCATGGCCCGTTTCATGCTCTCGGGAAGCTGGATGTCCTTGAGTTCGACCAGGGTGACCTGCACGCCCCAGTCCTCGGTGGCGACGTCCAGGATCGTCTTGATGTCGATGTTGATCCGGTCGGTCTCGGACAGGGTTTCGTCGAGGGTGTGCTGGCCGACGACCTTGCGCAGGGTGGTCTGGGCGATCTGGTTGATCGCCGCGCCGACGTTCTCGATCGCGACGACGGACTTCTCGGCGTCGACGATCCGGTAGTAGGCGACGGCGGAGACATCGACGCTGACGTTGTCGCGGGTGATGATGCCCTGCGACTGGATCGGCATGGTGACGATCCGCAGGCTCACCCGGTTCAGCACGTCCACGAACGGGATGATCAACGTGAGGCCGGCCTGGCGAACCCCGATGACCTTGCCGAGGCGGAACAGGACGCCCTGCTCATACTGCTTGACGACCTTCACCGCGAGGGACGCAACGATGAAGAGCAACATGAGGATGAGGGCTAGCCACAGGTACCACATGGTGGAGATCCTGACTTCGGCCGCAGCCGGATATTCGTGCCCGAGAACAGTCTGGGTGAGGTGCGCACCTGATCGCTGCGTGGGCGAAGAAACGTCGAGACACTCGCAGCGGCCAAATACCGGGCCACCGGGGTCTCGGGCGACACTCTGACCCTACGCCTGTTCACGCTGGCCGGCAGCGGGCGCCGATCGGCCGAGCAGTCCCGGCGTGATGCGCGTACGGTCGAATTGTCGCCCTGGATCCCGGTGGCCGTTGAGCCCGCCGTCACCGTCGACGTCTCCACCGAGCGTGGATCCTGCCGCCGTTGAGGTGGTCTCGAACGGCTTCGAAATCCGTACAGGAGCACGGCTACCGCCCTGAGTAGGTGGCGCCGATATCCGATCGATCCGTGGCTGCGCTCGACGTGCTGCGGAACCTGCGCCATGAACACTCCGAAGGAATGTGAGTGCGATGGTCAACATCGCCAACGATCGCGAATCCCCCCTGGTGCGACGCAACACCTGGCTCACGTAGTCCCACACAGCGTGCGCGGTCGGTCTGCCCGAACCGTGCACGCCGATGCGGCGCGTTCAGCCAGTACACCGTTGTCATCGGGCCCGCCGCGTAACAGCCAACCGTATGACGGTCGACAACACCACGCTGTACGTGACGGACCCGTCAGAATCGCCCAGATCGCCCCGGCCGGTTGAATCGCTGCCGTTCCATCCAGGTTTCTGACCCAGGGCGCGGCGTCGGGATTGCTCCCGGCCCGTTTCCCTGGACCTCTCGCCGAGTGAAGTGGGCCGCCAGCGAGGTGCCCATGGTGTGGGTCCTTTTTTGTCGGCCTTTTCCCGAGACAGAGCCGTTAACGTGACAGTCGCCGGATCGGGTCTGAAGGTGCTGGCGCGCCGAGCTGTCGCGGGGCCGACCTGCGGCGGGGTTGTCTACGCGGTGCTGGCAGATCGCGGTCAGTTCGTGGGCGGTGGGCCGGTCACGCGGGTTGCGTGCCAGTGCCGCGCGGATCAGGTTGTCCAGGCCTGGTGGCAGGTCGAACAGGTCCGGTTGTGCTGATTGCAGCCGCAGGATCCATTCTTGTTCGCTCTGGCTGGCGAAGGGGTGGATGCCGCTGGCCAGTTGGGCGAGTAGGCAACCCCAGGCGAAGACGTCCACTGCCGGCGTCGCCGCGGTGTTCCAGAGTTGTTCCGGTGCGGCCCAGCCGCGGCTGCATTCGACGATTCCGCCGTGGGCGTGTTGCCCGACGTGCCGGGCGATGCCGAAGTCGATGATGCGTACGTCGTCGTCGCGGACCAGCAGGTTGGACGGTTTGACATCGCAGTGCACGACACTTCGGGTGTGGACTGCGGCGAGGGTACGGGCCAATGCCGATCCGAACCGCCACAGTCGGCCGGGCGTGATCGGTCCGCCGGCCAAGGTGGTGGCGCACCGGTAGCCGGGAAGGTAGGCGATGACCAGGTAGGAGCCTGCCTCCGACGTTCCGTAGGCCAGTACTGGCGGGGTGCTTTTCGCGTCGATGGTGGATGCTATTCGATATTCCCTCCGGCATGCCTCGGTCGCGCCGGTGTTGGCGCGGAGGACTTTCACCGCGACCGGGCGGCCGGTGGGTGTATCGGCCAGGTATACGTCGGCCATCCCGCCGGAACCGAGGCGCGACAGCAATCGGTAGCCGTCCACACTGACCGGGTCCGTCCTGCGAAGCGGGCGAGTGTCCGTCGGACGCAGGGCTGGCGAGGTCGGAGCCGCCGCGACACGCGGCCCGACCGAGTCGGGCCGGCGCGGTGGGCGGTCGGCGCGGCGGCGCGGCGGTTCTTCTGCGGCCGTCGGCGCGCCGCTGTGAATGTCAGCCGGTTGGCCGCGGTCGGGCCGGGGTCCGGTATCCACCGTGGTCTCGCGAGGTTGATAGGCGGGCGTCGCTGGTCTGGTGGGGGAGGTGGCACACGGGGTGTTCGCTGTTGGCGCGGCGAGAGTAAAGGTCATGGTGATGGACGCCTTTGTGGGACACGCCGCAGGGGTGCCGGCCGGGGCGGCGCCTCTGGTGGAGCGCCGGGAGTCGCTGGTCGTTGACCGCGGGGGCCGGGCGGCGAGAGGCATTGCCGGTGTGAACGCCGGCGGACGCATCGATGGATGACCGACGATGCGTGTGATCAAAGTTTGGAGGAGAGCGGCGGTGCGTGCGGCCTGGTGAACGGTGGTGCCAGCGGGTGTCGCAGCCCCGCCGGGGCGCGGCGGCTCGGATTAGGCGGCGACCAGGATGCCGGCCGACACGGTCACCTCCGCAGCGGTGGCCACGAGCGGTGCCGGGTCGAACTCTGCGGTGAGGGAACCGCGCAGCCCGGTCAGGTCCAGGACCCGAAGCACGATGGGCTGCGGGTTCGTGATCCGCAGTTGGCATCCGGTGCGGGTGGCGGCAAGACCCACGGCGACGAGGACGGTGAGCCCGCTGCAGTCCATGAACGGGACATTGGCGAGATCGACCTCGATGCGGTGGGGATGCAGTGTGTACAGGACGGTGAGTAGCCTGGCCTGCAGCATGCCGGTGGTCGACAGATCGATCTCGCCGGCCACGGCGACCCGGACGGCGCCCGCCGATGAGCAACTCGGATTGATGGTCAGCTGCGACGACGGGGTCACTGGCGTGAGTGAGGTGAGCATGGTTCCTCCAGCCCAACGGCTTCCAGGGAATGCGTGATGGGGTGGGCAGGGTCTGGACCCATGGCCGGGGAGGCAACAACCGGTAGATCGCGGGTGTTGCAGGCTCGACAAGGTGTGCACGTCGATGCGGTAGCAACTGCAGAATACCCGCAATACGTTTCGATCGGTGACCTCGCGGCGCGGCGATCAGACTGCCGGCATCCCCGATCGACTGCCACCATGCTTCGCCTCACCAGACGAGTCCATCCGGTACTGGTTGCCGGCCCGGTTCGTAGTGGTCCCCGGCGGATCCCCACCCAGGGCACCACCGGCCCGAACCCTGGAAACGACTGGATGAAGCGTGGACCGACATACCGGTCGGTCGGCGAGCTTTGCGGGGACTGCGGTGAGTCAGCCCCATGGTTGCCGGGCCGGCTCCTCAACCGGCGAGCAGGTCTCGCCGGTTGATGCCGGCCAGGCCGCAGGCGGTCATCGTGGCGGCGATCAGGAGCAGGACGGCCGGCCCGGACCAGTCGGCGTTTACGGTGACGGGATCGGCGACCTGTTGGAAGGGGCCGAGGTCGCGGATCTGCTGCGGAACGTTGAGCAGCGGGCCGAGCAGGGCGAGTGTGCCGGCGGCGAGGAGTGGGAGCCAGGCCAATCCTGTTGCGCGTGGCCAGATTCCGGCCAGCAGCGCCGCGCTGGCGGCCATCACCGCGGTCGCGGGCCATTGCCCGGCGATGTAGGTGAACATTCGCAGGGCGGTGCTGTCGCCGCCGATCGTCACCGACGCGATCGCCGCACCCGTGACTGCCGCAATGACCAGGATGATCGCGCTGCCGGCCACGGCAGCGGTGACCTGAGCCAGCAGGAGTGCCCAACGGCGTACGCCACCGGCCACGATCAGGCCGGTGCGACCGGCCGTTTCGTCCTGGCGGTGGTGAAGCACCTGAAGGATCGCGTAGGCGGACACCACCATTCCGAGCAGCGTCGCGGTGTAGGCGCAGTACCCCACGACCGGGTCGGTGGTGTCCAGTTGGGCGCCGAGGAACCCGCCGACGTCGCCGTCGCGGCTCTGCTCGACGACGCCGGAGCCCATCGCGGTGAAAAGGGCTCCGAGGCCGGCCACCCCCGCCGTCCAGATCATCGTGGACCGCCGGGCGAGCCGTAGCCGCAGGCCCAGGGCAGAGCGCACCGGCAGGCGTACGTCCCGGATCCCGGACCGGGTGATCAGCCCGGCGCCGTACTCCCGGCGTCCGCAGAGCACTGCGGCCAGCCACGCCAGGACGGCCGCGACGGCCAGATAGACCCCGAGGACCCACCAGCGGTCGTCGGTGAACGGTCGTATGCTGGCCCGCAGCGCCAGCGGGCTCAGCCAGTTGAGCGCTCCGGCGTCCCGGACGTCGGCGACAGCCCGCAGCCCGAACGCGGCGACGACGATGGCCAGACCGAGCAGCCGTGCCGTCGGCGCGGTCGAGGCGAGTTGCGCGAGTGTCACGGTCACGACACTGACCAGTAGGAACGTCAGTCCGAGCGCCGCGGCCAACATGGTGGCGCCGAGCCAGGTGACCCCGTCTACGCCGCCGGCCCAGGCGCCGATCACCACGGATCCGCCGATGGTCAGGGCCGCTGCGACGCCGGCCAGGACAGCGACGGCCGCGCGCAGCGGGTTCCGCGGGTCGACGCCGCAGCTACGGATCAGTTCCAAAGTCCCGTCGTCCTCGGCTGCTCGGGTCAGTGCCACGGCGAGCAGCACCGCGAACACGGACACGAGGATGGTGGTGATGCCGCCGATCTCCCAGGCGTACATCTGTGCCGGCGTGCCGGGCAGCGGCAGTTCGCCGTAGAGCAGCGTGGTGGCGGTGTCCGCACGGGCCAGCGCGACCGCCGCGTCCCGCTGCTCCGGTGTGAGGTAGGTGTCCTGATAGGCCCATACCGTGCCGCCGAGAAGGGTGAGCAGCAGGAGCAGCCACGCCCCGATCATCAGCCGGTGCCGGTGCAGCAGGAGCCGCATGATGGTCATCGCGCGGCGACCCGGTAGTGCCGCAGGAAAAGCTCTTCCAGGCTCGCCGGGGTGCAGGTGATGTCGCCCGCCTCGGCCCGCGCCAGCAGCGCCAGCACCGGCAGCACCTGCGTGCGGGGCACGCTCAGCACCAGGTCGGTGCCCGCGCCGTCGCCGTTGGCCAGCCCGAGTTCGCGCAGCCCGCTGGTCACCGTCGTCGACTGCGTGCCAGTGAGCTGGGCGGTGATCCGTGAGGCGGCCAGGTGCCGCAGGTCAGCGAGGCGACCCGACTCGACCAGCCGGCCGTCCTTGACGATCGTCACGGCATCGCAGAGCTGCTCGACCTCGCCGAGGATGTGACTGGAGAGCAGCACCGTACGGCCGGCGGCGACCGCGTCACCCACGCAGCGCCGGAACACCTCCTCCATCAGCGGATCCAGCCCGGTGGTGGGCTCGTCCAGAATCAGCAGATCGGTGGGGGCCGCGAACGCCGCCACCAGGATCACCTTCTGCCGGTTGCCCTTCGAGTAGGCGCGCACGGACTTGCGGACGTCGAGCGCGAAGTCGTCGGTGAGCCGCCGCTCCGCTGCCTCGTCACGGGCGCCGCGGAGGCCGGCCAGCGCGTCGAGGCACTGGTGCCCGGTCAGGTTGGGCCAGAGGTGGACGTCGCCGGGCACGTACGAGATCCGCCGGTTGATGGCGGCCGACTGGCGGGCCGGGTCCATGCCGAGCACCCGAATGCTCCCCGCGGCTGGGCGGTAGAGCCCGAGCAACACCCGGATGGTGGTGGTCTTGCCGGCTCCGTTCGGGCCGAGGAACCCATGTACCGCGCCGGGCACAACGGTGAGGTCGAGCCCGTCGACGGCGGTGAAGCGGCCGAATCGCTTGACCAGTCCTTGTACCTCGACGGCCATCGGCGTGATCATCGGGCGGGCACCTCCTCGACGGCGTGGCCGGGCTTGTTCGGGTATGGGCGAGGTGACTGATGAATGCGGCGGTCGAGACGGATGGCGGCGTAGCCCAACGCGGCGACGGCCGCGACGATCAGCAGATCGGTGACGGCAACCGGTTCGGTGCCGAGCAGTTCCCGGAGCAGCGGTGTGTAGATGGCGGCGAGTTGCAGCAGCAGTGCGGCGCCGACGGCGGCGAACAGCATCGGGTTGGCCCGGCTGCCGGGGCGGGCCCGGGATCCCAGCGCGACCGCGAGCTGAGTGAGGCCCAGGGCCAGGAACAACAGGGTCTGCCACGGCCGGTCGGTGGCGTGCGCCCACATGCCGACGCCGATGGTGACGGCGGCGATGACGGCACCTACGCGCAGGATGCGTTGCCATAGTCCGGCGCCGAGGACCGTTTCGGCCGGTGGGCGAGGGGGCCGGTGCATGGCGGTCGGGTCGGCGGGTTCGCTGCCCATGGCCAGGCCCGGTACGCCGTGGGTGACGAGGTTGATCCAGAGGATCTGGGCGGGGAGCAGCGGCAACGCGAGGCCGACGAAAGGGCCGGCGAGCATCACGGTGATCTCGGCGGCGCCGCCGGACAGGGCGTAGAGCAGGAAGCGGCGGATGTTGGCGTAGACGCGGCGGCCTTCCTCGGCGGCGGCGACGACGGTGCCGAGTTCGTCGTCGGCGAGGACCAGGTCGGCGGCTTGCCGGGCGACTTCGGTGCCGCGCCTGCCCATGGCCACGCCGATGTCGGCGCGGTGCAGGGCGGGGCCGTCGTTGACGCCGTCGCCGGTCATCGCGACGACTTCCCCCGCGCCGCGCAACGCGTCGATGATGACGACCTTCTGCTGTGGGGTGGCACGGGCGAAGACCCGCACGCCGCGCGCGGCCGCCGGCGCCGGGTCGGTGGTGCGGCAGTCGACCGCCTCGCCGCCAGGAGCGATGACGCCCAGGTCGGCGGCGATCGCGGAGGCGGTGGCCGGGTGGTCGCCGGTGATCAGGACCGGGATGATGCCGGCGTCGTGGCAGGCGGCGATGGTGGTGGCCGCGGAGGCGCGCGGCGGGTCGAGGATCGCGACGAGGCCGAGCAGTCGCAGGTCGTGTTCGTAGCCGGCGGCGTCGGCGGGCACGGTGTCGCGTTGCGCCTGCGCTACGGCGAGGACCCGGAACCCTCCCGCGGCGAACGCGTCGGCGCGGTCGGCTGTGCGGCGCAGCGTGTCGGGGTGATCGTTGAGGATTGCTGGGTCGAGGATCGATTCGGGGGCACCCTTGCAGATGATCTGGACGCGCCCGTCGGGCAGGCGATGGGCGGTGCTCATCCGTTTGCGCTCGCTGTCGAACGGCGCCTCGGCCTCGCGCGGTGTCGCCTGGTGCAATGCGTCGACGTCGATGCCGAGTTTGCCGCCGGCGGTCAGCAGCGCCGCCTCGGTGGGGTCGCCGACGGCCAGCCAGTCGTCGCCGTCGGCGCCGGGTGGCCGCAACGACGCGTCGCCGCACAGCACCGCCGCCCGCATCAGTTCCACCAGATCAGGTGCCTGATCGGGCGATACGACGTTTCCGTCGCGGCTGATCCGCCCGTCCGGTCCGAATCCGGAGCCGCTGACCGATGCGTCGCCGTGCGCGGTCCACAGCTGCCGGACGACCATGGTGCCTTCGGTGAGAGTGCCGGTCTTGTCGGTGGCCAGAATCGTCACGGAGCCGAGGGTTTCCACGGCGGGCAGTCGCCGGACGACCGCGTTCCGGGCCGTCATCCGACGCGCGCCCAGGGCCAGGCTTAGGGTGACCACGGCCGGGAGGGACTCCGGGACCGCGGCGACCACCAGGCTGATCGCGGTGATGATCATCAATTGCAGCGGTTGTCCCCGGAACAGGCCGAGGGCCAGGACCACGATGCAGAGCAGCAGCGCGCCGACGGCGAGCTGCCGACCCACGCCGGCCAGGCGCCGCTGCAGGGGTGTCAGTGCGGGGGCGGTGACCAGCATGGCGGCGATACGGCCAAGGGCGCTGGCCGTGCCGGTGGCGGTGATGACCGCGTGGCCGCGGCCGCGGACGACGACGGTGCCGGCCGATACGACGTTCGATGTGGATGCCGCCGGGTCCGTGGTGGCGGCCTTGTCGACGGGTGCGGATTCGCCGGTCAGTGCTGCCTCGTCGACGAGCAGCGCGACCGACTCCACGAGGCGGGCGTCCGCGGGTACGACGTCGCCTTCGGCGAGGACCAGCAGGTCGTCCACGACGAGGTCGGCGGCGGGGACTTCGCCCTGCCGGCCGTCGCGGATGACCCGGGCGGCCGGGGCGGTCAGAGCTGAGAGGGCGGTGATGGCGCGCTCGGCTTTGATCTCCTGCAGCACGCCGACGGTCGTGTTGACGACGATGACCAGCAGGATGACGCTCGCGTCGGTGAAGTCGGCGGTCGCGAGCGTGAACACGGCCGCGGCGAGCAGGACCAGTACCAGCGGGTCCCGCAACTGCGTGACGATTCTTCGCCACAGTGGTGTGGGCCGCGGCGACGGCAGCACGTTGCCGCCGTCGCGGGCCAGCCGCTGCGCGGCATCACCCGAGGACAGGCCGCCCGCATCCGGCGTGGCGAGGTGCGTGGCGCCGACCCTCGCGGGTGGCCGGGTGATGCCCGATGCATCCGGAGCGGCCGGCAGATTGCGTACGGTCATGGCGTTCCTCGCCTTGCTGGATCGTGGTGGAAGCTCCGCGTGCCCCGCTTCAGAACCGTTCGATGACCTGGTCTGCGGGAAGCCGTGGTGTGTGCGGGGCGGCGGTGCCGGCCGGATCGCCGGTGCTGAACCGCAGCACGACGTGCGGCCGGCCGAGCAGTCTGCGTGAGAAACGCACTCGATCGCTGTGGGGGCGAAGAAACGCCGGGACGCTCACAGCGGCCGACTACCAGGCCACCGGGGTCCAGGGCGGCATCCTTACCGTACGCCTGTTCGCAACATCCGCCGGCGGGGGTCGTCCAGCCTGCTCAGCGGACCCGATGAATCGGGCGTACGGTGAAGGCGTCGCCCGGGACCCCGGTGGCATGAGCCCTCCGCCGCCTTTGTTGTCTCCCGTCAGCCGTGTCTGCAAGGCCGTTGCCACCAACGCGCGTCGAAGCCCCCACCGGGCGCGGTTGCGGCCTTGGGCAGGCAACGCTGCTCTCGATCGATCCGTGGGCGCGCTGGACGCGCCGCGGAACATGCGTCATGAACAACGTGAAGGAAAGTGAGTGCGATGGTCAACATCGCCAACGATCACGAGTCTTCTCCCGTGACCACCTCAGAACGGCAAGAACGAAACTCAAGGCACTATTCCGGCACTGCGGCCGTCCCGGACAAGGTGCGCTCCACGACCGGCAGAACCGCCACCGCGACGCGGTACCTGCTCGCCGGCATCAGGATCGCGCTGGGCTGGGTGTTCCTGTGGGCATTCCTTGACAAACTGTTCGGCCTCGGCCGCAGCACCCTCGCTGCGAACGCCTGGCTGGACGGCGGCAGCCCCACCGCCGGCTTCCTCGGCAAAGCCGCGACCGGCCCGTTCGCCGGCTTCTACCACTCCATCGCCGGCAACCTCGTCGTCGACGTGCTGTTCATGACAGCCCTGCTCGGTGTCGGCGCAGCACTGCTGCTCGGCATCGGCATGCGGATCGCCGCAGCCTCAGGCGCGCTGCTGACCGTCCTGATGTGGACGGTTGTGCTGCCGCCGGCCACCAACCCGTTCATGGACGACCACCTCATCTACGCCGCCGTCCTCATCCTGCTGGCCCTGCTGGGCGCCGGAAACACCTGGGGCCTCGGCCGCCGATGGACGGCGACCCCGCTCGTGCGACGCAACACCTGGCTCACGTAGACCCGCACGGCGTGCGGGATGCGCCTCCCGGATCGCGCACGCCGTCACCTCAGCGGTCCCGTCAATCAGCCGAGTCACCGCACCCGCATTCGAGCGGGTTCCCCATCTCAGGAGTTCGTCATGATCGACCAGGAACAGGTACAGGACCGTCGCATCGTCGTGGGCGTCGACAATTCCGCCGGCTCGGCCGAAGCGCTGCGCTGGGCACTCGCCCACGCACGGCTGACCGGCGGCTCCGTCGAGGCCGTCACCGCCTGGCAGATCCCGCCCATGTACGCCTACGCCTACGGCTGGACACCCACGGGCATCGACGACGCCGGCATCATCCGGTACGCCGAGAAGACCCTGGCAGAGACCGTGGCACAGGTGCAGGGCGAGGACGACCACCCCGTGCCCGTCACCACCCGCGTCATGGAAGGCCCGGCGGCACAGGTCCTTCTGAATGCGAGCAAGGGCGCGGAACTGATGGTGCTCGGTAGCCACGGCCACGGCGCCTTCGCCGGAATGCTGCTCGGCTCGGTCAGCCAGCACTGCGTCCAGCACGCAACCTGCCCCACTCTTGTCATCCCGAAATAGGCCCTGCCCGACGGTCAACTGTGGCCCAGGTGATCCGCGACGGCGCCCGAGCGGAGATCCCAGCCCGAGAACCGGTACCCGGCGACGTCCTCCGCGTCACAAGGCGCTTGCATGACACATCACGGTGAAACCAGCGCCGTCGTACCGACAAGAGAGAACTTCTGATGGCGATCCGCGATCATTTCGCTCAGTGGATGTACCAGCATGGCCGCCCCAATCGGCTGGCTCGCATCTTGAACCGCATATCCGCCCTCCAATTCCGTAGTGGAATGTTGACGCCGCACAACTGGGTGACGCTGGAGGTTCTCGGCCGCCGCAGCGGCAAGCCCGTGACCTTCCCCCTCGTCGTCGCAGACCACGAGGGCGAGCGCTACCTCGTATCGATGCTGGGGGCACACACAAATTGGGTGGCCAACGTGCGGGCCGCCGACGGTCACGCCGTCATCCATCACGGGACTCGCGAGAACGTCCTGCTCAAGGACGTCGACGCCGATGCGCGCGGTCCCATTCTGCGGCGCTATGTCGCTGTCGCCCCGGGAGCCCGACCGCACATCGCCGTCGACCGGCGGGCACCGCTGACCGACTTCGACCGCGTGGCCGCGCGATACCCGGTCTTTCACGTCACGCGCGATCCTTCGCAACAGACGGAACAAACCGCGACGGTACGGACGGGAAGCGGCCTGCTCGGCGCCGGACTGATATTTCTCGGTACCGCGGTCGCGGCCGTGGCGGTGCTGGGACCACTGGTGTCGGGCGTGCTGCGCTACCGCACCCTATATGGCTGTCCGGCGGCCGACCACGATCGTTGATCAACTGCGTTGCCGTCCGCCGTTCCGCGAAGCCACAGAACGAGAATGAGGAGAATCCCATTCACATCGACAAAGCTGACATCATCTCAGCCCTGCGGTCCAGAGGGCTGAACGCCAGGGCCGACTGGGTGGACCGGGAACTGCCCGGGCTCGTCGACACGTACAAGAACACCGCCCTGCTCCGCATGCTCGGCGTCGACCCCGCAGGCATCTCGCCCGCCGACGCCGCCTCGCGGCCGGGCTGAGTCGCTGCTACCGGCACGGTCGCGGCGGTGTCCCGGGCGGATCCCCGCCGCACCCGCACCGAACGCGCCATTCGTCAAATGGGCGTCTTCGCCGGCGAATGCCGCGGACCAGCGGGCGTAGAGTCATGGTGTCGCCCTGGACCCGGTGGCTGATCCGATGCAGGACTCGATACGGGCTCCGAGGAGATCCATGATGGCGACCTACCCGTTCGGCGGCTCGCATGCCGATTTCTGATCGCAGGCTGCAGCTGTGGGATCTTGTGGTGGAGCAGGCCCGAGGCTCGCCCGCCGCAGTCGGCCATGTCGGCGCCGTGGGCATCGCGGTCGTCTGTGTGGATGCCACCGCCGTCGCAGTGACCCTCGCCGCGTCACCCCGCGAGGTCGTCTACACCAGCGATCAGGTCGCTGAGGAGCTCGAGGAACTGACGATGACTCTCGGTGAGGGCCCGGGGGTCGATGCGCTGACCGATGGCCCCGCACTGGCCGCCGACCTGAACGACACGTCCTGCCAACTGCGCTGGCCCATGTTCGCGCCGGCGGCGGTGGCACTCGGCGTGCGAGCGGTGTTCGCCCTACCCCTGCAGGTCGGTGGCATCCACCTCGGCGTTCTGGATCTCTACAGGAGCGAGCCGGGATCTCTGGACCGAGAGCAGTTCACCGACGCCTTGCTGCTGGCGGACACCGCCTGCGCGCTGCTGCTCGACGCGGGTGTCGGCGCCGGAGACGGCCGACGCCCCGAGGAAGCCGGACTGCAGCACCCCGAGGTGCACCAGGCGACCGGAATGATCGTCGCCCAGATCGGGGTGAGCGCGGCGATCGCGCTTGTCCGGCTGCGCGCCTACGCGTACGCCCACGACCAGCGGTTACGCGACGTCGCCGCCAATGTGGTCGCACGCCGCCTGCGGTTCCCACCCGAGACCAGAGCCGCTACCGACCCCGGTGACCACCACAGTGCATGACAAAGGTGAGTGACATGGCCCAGCCCCCGCTGTCGGACGTTTTCATCGAGATGGCCGATACCCTCGTCGACGACTTCGACGTCCTCGATTTCCTGCACACCCTGACCGAACGATGCGTCGAACTGCTCGGCGTCACCGCGGCCGGGCTCATGCTCACCGACGGTGCCGGAAATCTGCAGGTGGTCGCCGCGTCCTCCGAACGGACCCGGCTACTGGAACTGTTTCAGCTGCAGACCGACGAAGGTCCCTGCGTCGACTGCTTCCGCACCGGCACGGCGGTGTCCGTCGACGATCTGACCACGGCGAGGCGCTGGCCCCGATTCACCACCGCCGCCTCCCAGGCGGGCTTCGCCGCGGTACACGCGTTGCCCATGAAACTGCGTACCGAGGTCATCGGGGCGCTGAATCTGTTCGAGACCGAGCCGGGAGCGCTCGACCAGGAGAAGCTGCGGGTCGGGCAGGCGCTGGCGGACATCGCCACCGTGGGCCTGCTTCAACAGCGTGCCATCCACGCCCGCGACGTGCTGACCGAACAATTGCAAGCCGCACTCAACAGCCGCGTGTTGATCGAACAGGCCAAGGGGTTGCTGGCCGAACGGCTGCAGATCGATGTCGCGCAGGCGTTCACCATCTTGCGTAGCACCGCCCGGAACCACAATCGGAAGCTGTCCGACCTCGCTCAGGCTCTCGTCGACGGCACCGAACGTGTACAGGCGTAGGTGTGGCTGTCGGCGCAAGGAGGCGACGAAGGCTTCCGGGCACAGACGGTGTTGCCCAGCTGGAACCGTGTCTCCTTCAGCAGCTGCCTGCCGCGCGTAGCCGACGCAGCGTCGGGTCCGGCTCGGCGCCGACCGGCGCGAGCCGGAGTTTGGCGTCCACCGCGATGACGCCGCCGGGACCCGCGAGCACCGGGTTCAGATCGAGTTCGGCGACCTCGGGGAGGTCCTCGGCGAGCCGGCCGAGCCGTAGCAGCAGGTCCTCGAGCGCGGCCGTGTTCACCGGCGGGGCACCGCGGAAGCCGGTGAGCAGGGGCGCCGAGCGCAGGTCACGCCACATTCGCCCGGCGTCCAGGTCGGTGAGCGGGACCAGCCGTAGGCTGCGGTCGCCGAGCAGGTCGGTCCGCACGCCGCCGAGGCCGAGCACCACGACCGAACCGAACAACGGATCGTGGACGACACCGGCGTACAGCTCGACCGGCTCGTCGATCTGCTTCTGCACCAGGACGCCTGCGCCGGCCCGGCCGGCGGCGGCGACGGTCGGGAAGGCTGCCCGCACCGCGGCCGGGTCGGTCAGGCCGGTCCGCACGCCGCCGGTGTCGCTCTTGTGGACCAGGTCGGGGTCCGCGGACTTGAGCACCACGGGGTAGCCGGCCTGATCCGCGGCGGCGACCGCGGCGTCGGCGTCGGCGACGGTCACTGCGGGAAGGACAGGGATTCCGTAGGCCGTGAGGATCTGCGCCGTCCGGCTGTAGGGCAGCCATCCCGCGCCGGCTGCCAGGGCCTGGTCAACCTCGGCCCGTGCCGACGCGGCGTCGACGCCGGCGAGGTCCGGACGCCGGCCGAGCGGTTGCCTGCGCCATTGGGCGTACGCCGCGGCGTGGCCGAGCGCCCGCACCGCCCGTTCCGGCACGTCGTAGATCGGGGCTTCGCGCTGGCCCAACCTGGCCGGGGTGTCCGGGCAGCCGGCGAGTGTCACCGCGATGGTCAGGTCGGGGTGCGCGTCCACGACGGGTGCGAGCGCGGAAAGGATCTCGCCGGGCCGGTTCGCCCGTGTTCCGATGATGACCAGGAGCACCGCATCGGCCTCGCCGCTGTCCGCGACGGTGGCGGTGGCCGCCGCGAAGGCCGCGGGTGACGTGCCGGCGCCGAGGTCGATCGGGTTGTCGAGGCTCGTGGCGCCTGGTGCGGCTTGCTCGAGCAGCAGGCGGGTCGCGGAGTTCAGCGCGGCCACGGTGAGCCCCGCGGTCTCCGCGGCGTCGGCGGCGAGCACGTTGAGGCCGCCGGCGTTGCCGACGACGGCCAGGCGACGTCCGGTGGGCAGGGGCTGATCGGTGAGGATCCGCGCGGCGTCCATCAGGTCGCCGAGGTTCTCCGGCCGGATGACGCCGGCCTGGGCGAACAGCGCGTCGACGGTGCTGGCCGGGGCTGCCGCGGCGGCGGTGTGTGAGGCGCCGGCCCGCCGGCCCGCGTCGGAGCGGCCGCTCTTGAGCGCCAGGACCGGCTTACGGCGGGCGAGGGCGCGGACGGTACGGGCGAACTTGCGGGGGTTGCCGAATGATTCGAGGTAGAGCGCGACCGCTGTGGTGGCGGGGTCGTCGTACCAGTAGGCGATGAGGTCGTTGCCGCTGACGTCGGCCTTGTTACC
This sequence comes from Actinoplanes regularis, assembly GCF_900188005.1. Taxonomy (GTDB): domain Bacteria; phylum Actinomycetota; class Actinomycetes; order Mycobacteriales; family Micromonosporaceae; genus Actinoplanes; species Actinoplanes regularis. The sequence goes on from NZ_FZNR01000022.1 coordinate 128,044, forward strand.
CAGCGAGACGAAAGTGGAGATGCCCGGTCCGGTGCGGATGGCGTTCTCCAGCAGCGCGATGCCGACGGCGCCGGACTGTGACGCGACCGCGAGCCCGCCCGGTGGCGGAGGCGCGGGGGCGAAGCTGGCGTCGAGTCGCACGCGTGGATCGGTGTTGATCACGCCGAGGCAGTTGGGCCCGACCAGCCGGATGCTGTGGGCGCGAGCCAGCCGGAGCACCTGCTGCTGGCGGCGAACACCGTCCGGACCGGCTTCGCCGAGTCCGGAACTGAGGATGACGGCGCCGCGGACACCCGCGGCGCCCGCGTCGGTCAGGACGCCCGGGACCTCGTCGGCGGGCACCGCGATGACCAGCAGGTCGACCGGTCCGGGCAGCTCTCTGACGCAGCGGTAGCCGCCGATACCGTCGACGTCGGAACCGGTGCGGTTGACGGCGTACAGGGCGCCGGGGAAGCCGTAGTCGCGCAGCGCGAGCAGGGTTTCCCGGCCGATGCCGCCGGGCCGGTGGCCGGCGCCGACCACCGCCACCGCGGTGGGCGAGAGCAGCGCTCGCAGCGAGGCGCGTTCGGCGGTCCGGTCCCGGCTGTCGATGGTGAGCTGCGTCGCGTCGTCGACGTCAATGCCGAACCCGACGTCGACGACGTCGTAGTCGAACCGGGACCAGGCCTGAGCGCTCAGGCTCTTGGCGACGCGCAGCATCTTGCTGTTGCCCAGCAGAACCTCGCCGACCAGTTCTCTGATGCCACACCGGCGGGCCCGGTACGCGAGATGCTCCAGCAGCAGGGTGCCGATCCCACGGCCCCGCTGCGGCTCGGCCACGAACAGGGCGAACTCCGCGCGGTGGCCGATTCGCTCACAGGAGGTGACTCCGACGAGGTCGTCGCCCTCGAAGGCGAGGACCGCCAGGTGCTGATCGGTGTCCGGCAGGCACATCCGGTCCACCTCGGCTGCCAGGGCACTGGAGCCGGGCCGGGTGAAGAACCGCAGGCGCAGGTCGTCCGCCGAGGCCGTGTCGTACAGCGCCGCGAGCGCGCGACGGTCGGTGGGGCGGGCGGGCCGGAGGGTAACGATCCCGCCGTCGGCGGTGAGCGCGTCCACGCCATAGCCGGCCGCTTCGACCGTGGTCATGGCTGCCGGCCAGAGGGAACGGTCCACCGCTGCGCCTCCCACCTCATGGCGAACTTACCGCTGGGCGGCGCCGGATCACCCAGCGGGCCAGTTCGTCGGCGCCCCAGACGATGATCGGGAACGGGGCGATGACGGCGAGTTGGGTCCAGCTGAGCGAGGCGGTGCCGAAGATGTGCTGCAGCGGTGGGGTGTAGATGACGGCTGCGGTGAAGACCAGTTCGAACAGGATGCCCCACAGCAGCAGCGGATTGGTGAACAGTCCGATGGTGAACAGGGACGCCCGGTCGGTGCGGGCGGCGAACGCGGTGCCGATCTGGCAGGCGACGATCCCGGCGAACGTGATCGTGGTGGCCTGCAGGTAGGCGTGATGCAGGCCGCTGCCGGGTCCGGTGGGGTCACCGGGATGCCATCCGGCCTGCCACAGGGTGTAGAAGTAACCGCCCATGACCAGGACCGCGGAGACCCCGCCGAGCAGCAGCCAGGCTCGCAGCAGCAGGGTCCGGCCGATCACTCCGGTGGTACGCGGCCGGGGCGGGCGGTTCATCAGGCCGGGCTCAGCCGGTTCGCGACCGAGCGCCAGCGCGGGCAGGGTTTCGGTGCCGAGGTCGATCGCGAGGATCTGCAGCACCGTCAGCGGCAGCGGGACCGCCCCACCGGACAGCGCGAAGATCAGGAACGGCACCACCTCGGGTACGGCATGGGCGAAGATGTAGAGCACGAATTTGCGGACGTTGTCGAACACCCGCCGGCCGGCGTCGACGGCAACGACGATGGTGGCGAAGTTGTCGTCGGTGAGCACCATGGTCGCGGCTTCGCGGGCGACATCGGTGCCGGAGCGGCCCATCGCCACGCCGATGTCGGCGTGGCGCAGTGCCGGGGCGTCGTTGACGCCGTCGCCGGTCATCGCCACGATCTGTCCGCCGGCGCGCAGCGCCTCGCAGATCCGTAGCTTCGCCTCAGGTGAGGCCCGGGCGAACACGATCTCGTCATGACCGGCCAGCAACTCATCGAGGCTGGTGTCGCTGAGCTGGTCCAGCTCCTCGCCGGCGACGATGCGGCCGCCGTCGCGGCCGACACCGACCTGGTGCGCGATCGCGGCCGCGGTGGGCCCGTAGTCGCCGGTGATGACGTGGATGCGGATGCCGGCCTGATGCGCGCTGGCGACGGCCTCCGCGACGCCGGGCCGGGCAGGGTCGACCATCGCGGCCAGGCCCAGCAGCGTCAGCCCGGCTTCGGCGTTCTCGCGTCTCGCCGGTGCGGACTCGCCCGGGTCGAGGATCCGCTGGGCGACGGCGAGGACACGCAGGCCGCCGGCCGCGTACCGGTCCAGGCTATGTTGCAGTTCGCGGCGCGCCGCATCGTCGAGTGGTCGGCTGTCGCCGTCCGGGCCGAGCAGGTGCGTGCAGCACGGCAGTACCGTCTCGGGCGCCCCCTTGGTGCGTACGGCGAGGATCCCGGCTGTTTCGTCCACGACGGACATCCGCTTGACGTGACCGTCGAAGTGAAAGACGGCGCGGCGTCCCGAGTCCCGCGCGGCGGGGGTGACGGCCACGCCGAGATCCGCGGCCAGGCCTAGCAGGGCCAGTTCGGTGGGATCCCCGCTGCCGGGCTGAGTGCCGGTCGGTGGCTGGGCGGTCGTGCAGGATGCCGCGGCGGCCGCCAGGACGCCGGCGCGGGGGTCGTCGACCGGTCCGCCCGTGTCGAGTTCCGCACCGGGCAGCCAGATGCGGGTGACGGTCATCCTGTTCTCGGTGAGGGTGCCGGTCTTGTCGGTGCAGATGACGGTGGTCGACCCGAGGGTCTCCACGGCCGAGAGCCGTTTGACGACGGCGCCCTTACGGGCGAGTTCCCGGACGCCGGCGGCCAGCGCGAGGGTGATGATGGGCAGCAGCCCTTCGGGGACGTTCGCGACGATCAGGCCGATGGCGAAACCGATCGCGGCGCTCCAGCCGAGGCCGGCCCAGACGCCGATGGGCAGGAACGCCACCCCGACCACGACGGCGACGATGGCGATGATCCAGGTCGCCCTCCGGACCTGCGTCTCCAACGGGCTGCGCTGGGTGGGCCCGCGTTGCGACAGAGCGGCGATGCGGCCGAGTTCGGTGAGCATGCCGGTGCGGGTCACGACGGTGTGGGCTTCACCGCCGGTGCAGGTGGTGCCGCTGAAGACGAGGTCGTGCGCGTCCAGCGCCGAACCGGTCACCTCGGCGGGTTCGCTGGAGCGGACGACGGGCATCGATTCGCCGGTCAGCGCGGACAGGTCGACGGTGACGGCACCGTCGATGATGCGAGCGTCGGCGCAGACCCGATCGCCCTCGGCGACGATCAGGACGTCGCCGGGCACCAGGTCCCGGGCAGGGATCTCGGCATGGAGGCCGTCACGGACCACCCTGGCGGTCGCGGGCAGGAACGCGGCGAGGGCGTCAACGGCACGTTCAGCCTGCATTTCCTGCACGAAGGCGAACCCGGCGTTGAGCAGGATGACCGCGACGACGGCGATCGCCAGCGCCGGAGTGCCACCGGCCCAGGCCAGGGCAGCGGCGACGGCCAGCAGGATCGCCAGCGGCTGGGTGAACTGGGCGAGCAACTCGGCGGGCCAGCGCCGGACGGTACGCCGGGTCAGCCCGTTCGGTCCGTAGACGACGAGGCGGCGGGCGGCCTCGCGTCCGGCCAACCCCTGCGGCGAGGTCCGCAGGTCGCGGAACAGCTCCGCGAGCGGCTCCCGCGCGTTGACCTCGGCGCCGGCAGGCCCACCCGGTGGACCGGCGCCATCGCCCGAGACCCCGCGATCCTTGGGCGCTGCCGTCGTTGTCATTCGTCAGGCCCCTTCATGTTCCGGTGATGGCGGGGCGGGTGGGGCGCAGGCGGCCCGGGCCAGCGCGCCGGCCTAAGTGAGCCAGGTGTTGCGTCGTACCGCTGGGGTGACCGCCCACAAACAGCCGAGACCAAGGATGGTGCCGGCGCCCAGCAGAGCCAGAACCACGAGGACGACGGCGTAGATGAGGTGGCCGTCCATGAACGGGTTGCTGGACCGGGGGACAGCGGTCCACATCAGCGCGGTCAGCGCACCGCCGGCGCCCGCGGCGACCCGCAGGCCGATGCCGAGAATCGGCGATGTTGACCATCGCGCTCACGTTCCTTCGTACTTGGTCGTCGCCCATGTTTCCGCGGCACGTCGAACGCGATTACGGACGGAGCAGAAGGCGACGCTGTTCATCGGCCGGAGCACCCGCAACCGAATGACAGGCTGGTCAGCTCTGCAGCGTCACCCCGGCTGAGGGGGCGAAATCGACGGCGACGGGTTGGCAGCCACCGGGGTCTCGAGCGACAAGTCTCACCGTACACGCATTTCGCGGTGGCCGGCGTCGCCGGCCACCGCACCTCCAGCCACGGTGAGCAGGCGTAAGGTCAAGGTGTAGCTCTGGACCCCGGCGGCCGGCAGTTGGCCGTTCTAAGCACGTTGACGTCCTTCGTCGCTGCGGCGATCAGTTGCGTTTCTTCGCCCCCCGGGCTGGCTGTCCTGCGACAGCAGATGGTCGACAGGCGCGCCGAACGCCCCGCGTACGTCCGCCGCACCGACGAGGACCTACCCAAGATCCGTGACTGGACCTGGCCGGCCACATGGTCGAGGCAAGAAGGAGGCCTGTCATGGACAGCGACGCCCTGACCCACCCCACCGATCCTCAACTCGCCACCCATGCCCTGGCCGATGCGGCATCCGCCGCCGGGTACGCCCCGTCGATCCACAACACTCAGCCATGGCGGTGGCGGCTCGCCGGTGACACGCTGGATCTGCATCTCGTACGTAGCCGGATCCTGCAGGTCAGCGATCCTGACGCGCGGCTGGCGACATTGAGCTGCGGGGTCGCGCTGCACCACGCCCGCGTCGCAGTCGCCGCGCAGGGATGGCACGTCACGGTGACCCGGATGCCCCGCGACATCGGACCGGACCTGCTCGCCCGCCTTCATATAGAACGCCGAGCACTCGTCGACCCACCGTCGGTGCTGCACCTGCGAACCATTCCGTTGCGGCACACCGACCGGCGCCCGCTCACCGACACGCCGGTCGACCCGGCCGCTCTGGCCGCCATCACCGCGGCCGTCGAGACCCAGGACACCGCACTGCACACGCTGCGACCCGACCAGGTCCTCGAACTGGCCGCCGCCGCCGATTACGCACAGCGCAGCGAAGCGGCAGACCCCGCCTGGCAGGCCGAACTCGCCTACTGGACCGGCGCCGCCCGGCCGGCCGGGACCGGCGTCCCCGACGCCGTCATCCCCGATCGCGCCACACAGACCACGGTGCCGGGCAGGGACTTCGGCCACCGCGGTGAGCTGCCGGTCAGCGCCGAACACGACAAGGCGGCCGTGTTCGTCATGCTCTATGGCAACACCGACGAACCACTCGCCTGGCTACGTGCCGGCGAAGCGCTGTCGGCCGGCTGGCTCACCGCCACCGAAAACGGTATCTCCGTCGTGCCGCACAGCGCCCCGATCGAAGTGATCGCCACCCGCCAGGCGATGCGGGCGATGATCGCCAGCACCGGCTACCCCTACCTGGTATTGCGCCTCGGCACGATCGACCCGGCCGACACCGGCACGCCGCGCACCTCCCGCCAGCCCGCCGAACAAATCATCGACCGCGCCTGAACCGGCGCGAGCCTGTGTTCGAGCACCGTCCTGGCATTGACCGCACAGGTTCTGACGCCCAGGGTTGATCAGGCTTCAGCGGCGGTTCGAAGAACGAGGCGTGACGGTTTGATCCGGGCCCAACTGGCGCCTTACTCGTTCGTGGCGGGCCCCTACCGCGCATGTTGGTGATGTCGTAGCGTTCTGGGTGGCGTGAGTCCATGCTCACGATCTGTCGCTCCAGTCCCCGGCGGCGCACGTCTCCACGTCGCCCCCGGGGAGCCTCAGTGCCAGCCTTGACCCATCACGTTAGTTTCTGTCGGGCCGTCCGTCTGCGCGAATCCGCGTCACCCGGCCCGCCCGAAGGCCCAGAGCGACTGCGATGGCTGATCCGCCGGATCGCCGACAACGACCGTGATGCGTTAGCCGAACTGTTCGACCAGTACTCGGGCCTGTTGTCGCGCCGTTTACGCCGTCAGGTACCGGACCGGCATCGGGCCGCAGGCATTGTCGCGGGAACCTTCGTCGAGGTGTGGTGGCTCGCAGGATGCCATTTGGATCCGGACACCGATGCCATGGTGTGGATCGACGAGATCCTCCAACGACGCGTCGCGGACAGCCGGCCGGCCGCACCGTTATCGGCGGACCCAGCCCCGCCCGGCATGGGCCCACTCGGCGCACCGTCGACGCACGGCGTCGAAGTGGAACTCGCCGGGTTACTCAGCCGCCACCTGCGGGGCTTGTGGCGGACGCCATCATGATCGCAGCCGTGCACCCCGAGCCTGCACGGCTACCGGTGGCTGCTCGGCCTGATCTATCCGTACGTTGGTGCGGTGCGCGCGTCGCGGCTCAGCGCCCGGATGGTCGAGCGCGCCTACCGTGAGTTGGAAATCGCCGGTTACTCCCGCACCACCTTGCGGACTTTGCATCTTGTGTTGGCGAAGGCGTTCGAGGAGCAGGTTGACAGGACACTCAACGAAAACGCACTCGACCCGACAGCGTTCGAACGCATCATTCACCGCGTCCGTACCGCAATGCCGTCCCTCGACATCCCCACCAAAAGCTGGCTCGCTCAAGCCACCAAAATCCTCAACGAGAACCCGCCCAAACAGGGCCTGGCGCGAACGGACGCTAAACCTTGTCCGCCAAACGAAGCAAATACCATCGCCCGGAAGGTGGCTGGACTCCCCGCCGCCTATCCGCCTGCAGCCGGACTGCCTCGAATCAGCACAGTACATCAGGTGAAAGGCGACGAAGCAGAAGCAGTACTCATCTGTCTGCCCAGAATAAACAAAAGAAAGCCGATATTGGCAAAGGCAAAGCCAAGGCGGTCATGGAGGAATGGCTACAAGCTGACGACATGGACAGCGAAGCAATTCGCGTACTATACGTCGCAGCCACCCGCGCCCGCCGACTGCTCGCGATAGCAGTACCTGCCGAGTTCAAAGCCAGTGCTGCCGAATACACCAGAAGCGCCGGGGTCGCGGTAGTTGAGTGCTGACTGCCGAAGCCCGCGGGTCGGCACGCGCGTAAGCCGGTCACATCGGCGCGCCGGGAAACGCTGAGAGGATCCTTCTGTCGCAGCCTGCGGCGCATACGTGCAGGTCAGGTAGGATGAGTGCAGATTCGAAGAGGTGATGTGTGTGGACCCCTTTACTCGGCCGAGTATACTTATCGGCGACCTGGTAAAACGTTTGTTAGCACGTCGCTGGGCCTCCCAAATGCTGGGGGTCAAGGGGTCGCAGGTTCAAATCCTGTCAGCCCGACGCAGGTCAGAGGGTATATCCTATCGAAGGATATACCCTCTCTGCATGTCTGGGTGACTAACTGGGTGACTAAGCCCCAGGAGTGTCACCGGGACCGAAGATCCGGTCCATGGCCACCGCCCCGTTCAGCAGTACCGGCCGCAATTGGTGACGGTAGACGGTCTCGGTGATCGAGGTGCCGGAATGCCCACACAGGTCGGCGATCTCCTCGATGCTCATGCCGTTGTCCGACAACAGCGAAACGAAGCTGTGCCGCAATTCGCGCGGGGTCCAGTCGGCCGGATTCATGCCGGGAATGACCGCGATGATCGCGCGGAAGGCCCGCAGCACGTTGTGCCGGTCGAGCGGGGTACCGGCTCTGCTGGCGACGACGTAGTCGCCCGGTCGGGGATCTCCCTGTGCCGCATGTTGCGTTTCGAGGGCCCGGACGCAGCGGATGGGCAGGGCGAGTGATCGCCGTGACTTCTTGGTCTTGGTGTCGCCGTGGGCTCGCACCGAGTGCCATACGTGGATGGCCGGCGGAATCGGCGGATCGGCGTCCGGTCGTCCGATCAGGTCGACGTGCTCCCAGGTAAGTTCCCGCAGTTCCTCGGTGCGAGCACCGGTCAGCAGGGACAGGACCACGTAGGCGTGCAGGGTGCTCGACTCGGCAGCGGCGAGGAGCGCTTTGGCCTGCTCGTAGGTGAGTGACTTGGACGGTCGCCCAGCGGTACCGGTCGGAACCTTGCACAGGTCGACGACGTTGCGCATGACGTGGTTGCGGGCCATGGCCCGGGTGACGGCGCGGTTCAGTATCGAGTGCAGCAGTCGCAGTGTTCGGGTGCTGAGAATCTTGGCTTTGTCGGCGAGCCATCTGTCGACGTCTGTGGCAGTGAGGTCCCGCTGTTTGCGTGGGTCACGCAGCTTGCGTGCGCCGATCGCGGGGATGATGTGGCTGTTGGCGAGCAGGGTGTAGTTCTTGATCGTTTCCTGGTCGACGTCGGTGAGTCCGTAGGTGAGCCAGTCGGTGACGGCGTCGGCGACCGTGTAGCCGGTCGTGGCGATCGACATGCCGTCCTCATACTCGCGGATCTTCTGGCGTAGTGCGGTCCTATCCACCCGTCGATGCGGCTTCGGATCGACCACGGCTTCGAGCACCGGGACAAGCCCTACCTCGGCTGAGTACCTAACCGTTCTTCCGTACGTGTAACTGCTGCGACCAGAGTCGGCTCTGCCTGTGCCCAAAAGCGAGTGATGACGTGCTCCGGCCCGTAGCGTTGGCGGACCTCGCCGAGCCGGTCACTGACAGACAGGCTGTGCCCAGAAGGCCCAGTCGTCATGTCGGCGTACCAGAGAGCGTCCGTAACCGACGACTTTTCGTCGGTGAACTCCTCAGTCAAGAGACTGGCCAGACCGCGTTTTGTGGCTTCGAAAGTCGCACACGAGTGATACGCCACCAGGTCGGCCACTCGGCGAGGAATGCCATCCCGCAGGAGCTGCCGAGCCCCATCGAGCGAATGAAGACCGGTGTTGACGACGTGTGGCGCATATCCAACATCGTGGAGCCATGCAGCCGCGACCAGTACCTCGGCATCATCGGGGGACAGCATTGAGGCAACCCGAGTGGCCTTGGTTGCAACTGCCTGGACATGTCGCCAGCGCGTAGGTGGCGCTTCGGCAAGGTAGGACTCAGCGAGCATCGCGGCCCTCTTGATCAATTCGCTCACCACATCAGGTTTGCATGGAACCGTGAGTCGGACCAGCACACCGAGGGACGTCGTAAGACGTCCCTCCGACCTGAGGCCGGTCGGCTGCCGGTGTGACCCGACGACTGATGTGCGACGCGGATCTGCCAGGTGATGCGCGACAGGTGGTCTAGGAAATGATGGCGGTCCGCGGTCCTGGAGGTCAGGCTACCGGCCGGCGTGGTTCGCCAGCTGCTTCAGCCAACGCAGCGTGGCTTCGTCGGCCTGGACCACGCCGATGCCAGGATGGCGAGGTAGTTGTGGTCCGCTACCGACCAAGGCCAGCGCCCTTGCTGCGGCTGCCGTCCGGGCCTGCTCGTCGCCGAGTTTGTCGGCGAGTCGCGCACGTGCGACGTTCCAGCGAAAGATGGCGTCGTTGAACCTCAGGCTGCCACGTTCCGCGCACGCGGTCAGCAGCGCGTCCGCTTCCGCCAGGTGCTCTGCTTCGCCATGTTCGGTGAGCAGCTCGGCAAGCGAGAGCTCCGCCAGGTGGCTCGTGCCGTTCAGGGACGGCCATCGGCCGAGCAGTGTTCGGTAGTGCTGTTCGGCCACAGCAGCGTTGCCTTGCGCTCGTTCCAGGTCGCCGAGCAGCTCGGTGGCTGATGCCGCTTCAAAGCCCTCGGGATCAAGCGTCAAGACGCGTCGGCAGAGCTCCCGGGCTCCATCGACGACTCCCGCCCCGGCCAGGCTGACCGCTTTGATCCGAAGGTACTGACCGCGGCTCAAAGGCCGCGCTCTCGCGAGGCGCCGTTCGAACTCGGCTCGGGCCGACTCGTGCCACTCCGTCGTTCGGTACCAGTCGGTCGGCATGTCGCTCCCCTCGCAGTGACTGTGCTGACCCTATGAGCGCCGCCGAGGCTGGAGAGCAGGAATCGGTGAAGCGGCGCCGCAGATGAGGACACTGTGAAAGCCGGTCGGCTGCGATGCCGGATCTTGTTCAAACTTTCTGTACGTCTCTAAAACGGCCCTGAACGGGCCGCTCACGCCGCTGACCAGGGCGTCATGACCGCCGCCTGGCAAGCCGGGCGGCGGCGGCCATGCCATCGCCCGTCGGCTGGCGTGAAATGCGGACGATTACGGGCCGCTGATGGATCAGACAGGCTCAAACCGTGGAAGGCCGTCGACCAGCTCGGCGTAGGCCACGCGGTCGAGTGCCTCCGTCAGCCCGTCGCGCGGCGCAGGCTGTCGGTCAGCGCGGTTAGTGCGCCTCCGGCGGGGGCTCTCCGGATCCGGGATGCGCGCATCCCGTCACCCTTGACCCGGGCAAGCCGAGCAGACCGCCGCCGGCGCCCGCCGGCCTGGGTGCCGAGTGTCAAGGCCGTCTTGACGCGGCGGGCGCCGGCGGCAGCCCGCTCCCACTATGGGCGGGTCGAGGGTGACGGGATGTTAGCCGTCCGCGAGCCATCGGCGGCGGCGTAGCGAAGTCTCTTTGGATACAAGTACAGGATCAGACACTTCTATGGCGTCCCGAATTCTCGCCAGCGATGAATTGTTGGACAGGCCGACCTTTTTGAAGGAAACGCGTATCTCCCATTCAGAAGCATCCAAATTTTCGCCTGCGACAGTTAGCTTGATCCGAAACGCCCCCTCCCCCAAATAATCGCGCCCATCATTACGCTGAGGCCACCCAGCCAAACCCATGCCAAGATCCGGCCAAGGACTGACCAAACTCTTCTTTGCCGCTCGCTTCTTTTCGACATGAGCGACGTCTATTCGACGCTGCATCCCAGCCGGAAGATCAAGTTCTCCCGTCCTGACCTCTGACCATGAGAGTTCCCGAAGGGCAAGTGTGTTCTCAGGCAATACGGATCCCTTCTCGGGCTCCACTTTGGAGATAATCACTCGAACTTTTCTTGCCGTCTCTCGCCCTGGTCTGTTAGTAGCTCGGAGTCTTATCCAGACGCTACCCCAAGGGGGGCTCTCGTGAACGGCGATGTCCTCAGAGGCCGGTTTGTGAGTTTCTGGTAGTTCGTCATCGCTCGATGGCGTGGTGTTCCGGCTGGTCATGAGGCTTGCCAGTACCCGGCGACGTAGGG
>NZ_FZNR01000031.1 GCF_900188005.1 Actinoplanes regularis
TTCCAGACGGCAGCACCGACGACCCCCAGGAGAGTCGGGTTGCGCACTTCAGCCCCCGAAAGCTAAGCCTTTCGCCCGACGTATTCTCATGCCGCTGATAATGCGCGGTTTCGAGGTAGTGCACTTCGCGGGCGACTGCGCTGGGCGCGGAGAGCCGGCGGGCGGTTACGGGGTACAGACCCACCGATATGATCGCAGTACGAGGGCCATGCCGTTGCTGGCCGGCCGGGATGGGTGGGTGCCGTAGCGCCGGAACCGCCCGTGCGGCGTCACTGATCGCGGACTGCGTGTCGTACCCCGGCCGTAGTGTGCCGGCCGTGACCACGATAGAAGATCGCCTGTACTTCTTCTCCGGCTCGGCGGACCGGCTTCCCGGGAAGGGAGCCCACGAGCGAGTCGCCGATGCGGCCTGCTATGCAGAGTTGGCGGGCGTGCGGCACTGGCGGCGGATGCTGTCGAACTTCTGGCCGGCGCAGTTCACGCTGGGCGGGCGCACCTATCGCACGGTCGAGCACGCGTTCCAAGCGGCGAAGGTCGCCTTGGTGGACGCAGGGCTGGCCGGACAGTTCGCGCTGGAAAGCGGCGCCGAACTGGCCCACGGCGACGGCGCCACGGCACGCCGGCACCGCAAGCTCGTGCTGCTCGACGACGAGCACCTGCGCCGGTGGGACCAGCTCAAGAACACGGTGATGCGCGACGCGATGCACGCCAAGTTCAGCGGTCACGAGCCGCTACGCGCCGTGCTGCTGGCGACCCGGTCGGCGCAACTGTGGCACGGCACCGGCCGCGGCCAGCCACCCGCACGCATCCACGACCTGGAAGCCATCCGCGACGCGCTGCGCCGTTGAACCGGCTCCGACACGCTCACCCGCCCGGCCGCAGAACACATCGACCAGGCTGGCGCCGTGAGCTGCACCAGCGCCGGAACCATCTCGCCGAAGGCCTCCGCCCCGACAAGCAGCCCGGCCCCGACCGCTTCGCGGTAGCCGTCCTCGGCGAAGTGTAGTGCGAGTTCCCGAACCTACCTGGACGACCGCGTGAACGACGCTCTGGCCTGCGAGTCTTACTCTCCTGCCGCCAATCGTGCGGGCCGGTCGGCCTACTCCCGTCACCGCCGTGCAGGCGGTGCCAAATACTCTCCGCGCGGCAGTTCGCCTGCCAGAATCGTGTAGTGCTCGGGCTCAGCTACGACGTCGTCGGGCAGACGCGCCCAGCGCAGGAACGCTGGCTCGAGCGGCCGGCCGGTTATCGCTGCTTCGAGCGATCGGTGTGCCTTGGCAAGGGAGCTGAGCTGTGGCAGGCGGTGGCCGTGGCCGTGCTGACCTGGCAAATCAAGATTCGCAGCGGCTTCCGTGTCGAGCCGGCCGCCGGCGGCGTCAAGGCACGCCGTGGCGCACAGTACGAACTGGTCGCCAGGATCGGACCGTTGACGGTTCGTGAGCCGGTGCAGGAGGTGCCGCCCGCTGAATGCCCGATCCCGGAGCTTCCTCCGAGGGGCGTCCCGTGATGGATCATGTGGTCATGGCAGAGATCGTCGAGATTCACGTTCCGCTGGTACCGACTGAGGGCCTTGCTCCCGGCGCCTATCCGTTCCCGTGGATCGATCAGGTAGAGGATCTTCTGGCCGGTTTGGAGGAGGAAGGCACGGTCGAGGTGTACGACGACGGTGAAGAGTATGGCGATGTCTACATCTTCTTCATCACCGGAGCGGACGAGGCCGCCCTGTTGTCGGCGGCCTCGCGTGTGGCGGTTCTCGGCGGGGTACCGGCCGGCACATTCGCGATTATCACCGACGACGAAGCGTCAGAGTTCGGAATGGGACGTCGAGTCGACCTACCGGTCCCTTGAGTTGATCCTCCACCGATGCGACCAGGGAAGGTCATCAGCGGACGGCCTGAGTCGCGGAGACCGGACCTCTTCCGGATTTGCCGTTGCGACACGATGTCGCACTTTGCGAGTGGACTCGCAGTTAGGAGGACCGGCGTGATGTCGGTGGTGTAGTCCCGGGCGCGTGCTTGCTGCCTGGCCCCGCCCTTGGCGTGCGCTGCTGGTAACGGTGGGGTGCGAAGCCCGAGGGGAAAGCCGGAGGAGTCCTCGTCCCCTCGAGGGGGCCACGGGTGAGGGGCAGACCGGACGGGTGAATTGCGTGAACCCTCGTTGATGCCTCGTAAAACGGAACTCCGCGCGGTGGGATGCATGGGCGGGGTGCAGGGACAGGCCGTTGTGATGCGGCAGGCGCTGGTCGGGCACGGCATTCGGCCAGGAGAGCACCGCTGGTCCCCGGGGTAGAGAGGGCACCCAACCCGGTCGTGACTCGTGAGTGTGGAACGTGGAAACCCCGACGGGGTCCGCCCGCTTCGGTGGGTGGTAAGCCGACCGTGAGGAAGGCCCAGCTCCCCGGGCGGGAACAGGATGACCCGAGAAGCGAATGCCGGTGGCCGAAAGGCGACAGGAAACCAAGGGCCGTGTCCTGGTCCTTCTACCAGGGGTTCTTGGATAACTGGCCGGATACCGGGCCCGGGTGCCCGGCTGCGGAAGCAGGCTGACGCGGGTCAGGTGAGCCCGTGAAAGAGATGATGACGACGAGGCTGGAACCGAAGGACAAGTTGGACACTGTTGCGGCCTCGGCCGTGGTGGTGAACGGACCGGAGGACGTCCTCGACTGGCACGCGATCGATTGGCGTGCCTGCGAGGGACACGTACGGCGTCTGCGTCAGCGGATCTTCACGGCGTCGCAGGCGCAGGACCACAAGCGGGTCCGGAATCTGCAGAAGTTGATGCTCCGCTCCCGGTCGAACACGCTGTTGGCGGTCCGGCGGGTCACGGAGGTCAACGCTGGGCGTTTGACGGCGGGCGTGGACGGCAGGATCGTCCTCGACGGCCAGGACAAAGCCGCGCTGGCGGACGTTATCCAGCGTCGGCAGCAACCCTGGCAAGCCCGTCCAGTCAAACGGGTGTCTATCCCGAAAGCGGACGGCCGACGCCGGCCGCTCGGCATTCCCGTGATCGTCGACCGGGTCCTGCAGGCTCGGGTGACGGCCGCGTTGGAGCCGGAATGGGAAGCCCGGTTCGAGCCGAGATCGTATGGGTTTCGGCCCGGACGCAGCTGTCTGGACGCGATCCAGGCCATCTTCTCAACCGTCAAGGGCCGTAATCCGGTCCGGCGGTGGGTGCTGGACGCGGACCTGAAAGCGGCGTTCGACCGCATCGACCACTCTCATCTGCTCGGTCAGCTCGGCGGGTTCCCCGCCAGGGAACAGGTCGCAGACTGGCTGACCGCTGGGGTGGTCGAGCAGGGCCGGTTCACCCCGACCGAGGAGGGAACTCCTCAGGGCGGGGTGGTCAGCCCGCTGTTGTTGAACGTCGCGCTGCACGGGATGGAACACGCCGCCGGGGTCCGCTACCGCACCGTCGGTTCCGACGGTGCGGCCAGCGTCCCGGGCAGCCCGGTGCTGATCAGATACGCCGATGATTTCGTCGTCTTGTGCCGGACCAGGAACGAGGCGATGCAGGTCAGAGCACGGCTGGCCGCGTGGCTGACACCGAGGGGTCTGGCGTTCAACGAGGACAAGACCCGCGTGGTCGACCTCGACGAGGGCTATGACTTCCTCGGGTTCAATGTCCGCCGCTACCGTGGTCTGCTGCTGATCAAACCGAGCAAGACGGCGGTCAGACGGATCCGGGAACGGCTACGCACCGAGGTGCGTGCACCGCGCGGCAGCAACGCCGCCGCGGTGATCGCCCGGCTCAACCCGATCATCCGGGGCTGGGCGGCCTACTACCGGACGGTGGTGTCCAGCGAGATCTTCACCATGCTGGACCAATACCTGTGGAAACTGGTCTACAAATGGGCCAGGCACAGCCACCCGAACAAGCCGACGAGCTGGGTCGTCGCCCGCTACTTCGGCATGTTCAACAGGTCTCGGCAGAACAAGTGGGTCTTCGGTGACCGCGACAGCGGCGCCTACCTGCAGAAATTCGCCTGGACCAGGATCGTGCGGCACCAGCTGGTCCCCGGCACCGCGTCGCTCGACGATGCGGCGCTGGCCGACTACTGGAACACCCGACGGCGACGCCCGAGGATGCAACCCCCGGTCGACCGCACCACCCAGCAGCTGCTCGACAGCCAACAGGGCCGGTGCCACTACTGCGGGGAGTTCCTCCTGCACTCCGACCGCCCACCACAAACCCCACGAGAATGGGAACAATGGTACGGCGGCCTGCGGAAAGCTGTGGACCACAACGCCATCAGCCTACGACAGGACGGCAGCCCTCACGATCCGCGACTCCGTCTGCTGCACACCCACTGCCACCGCCGGGCGACCGGCAAAACGGCAGGCCAGAACACTGCACGCCAGCGGCCCACAGGGCTTGCTTGAGCCGTGTGCCGGGAAACTGGCACGCACGGTTCTGAGGGGGCGGCGGCGCAGCAATGCGCCGTCGCTACCCGGCCCCACGCGGGCGGTGACCTGTGCAATCGTTACGCTCCGTACGACTCGCCAAGAGTCCGGGACACGCTCTTGCTTGATGTCAGTGCGTTCCGGCATCGTCTGAGATGCCTAGCCACGGGTCCGCCCGTAGGGCGGCAAGGGTCTCCAGGTTGTATTCGGTGGCAGTCGCAATGAGTGCCTCCAGGGCCGGGAACTCCTCCACGCCCGCTTGAGTCAGCCAGCACACCCGAGGCGGCGATACGAGGTCGAGCAGGACGACGCTCAGGCTCGATTCGGCCGCACCGATGACGAGGTAGCGATCGCGGGAGAGTCCGAACTGCCAGCCGCTGCCCTCGTCGTACGCCTCGGCGATCACCCAGGCTTCTTCGGTCGCCGGCCCGTCGAGCAGCTCTCGGATCGGGAACAGGTCCGTCTGCCCGTCGAGTCCGATCCAACCATCGCAGTAGGTCAGAAACTCCGCATGTGACGGGGGCAGGTTGACGCGCTGCCTGAGCGCATCCAGTTTCGAAGGGCCCGCGACCGGGTTGGGACCGCCGTGCCGAAAGATCGCATGAACGTCGGCCAGTTCGACGTCGCGGTCGACGGCTGCCGCCCAGCCCATCACATCTCGAACCGTGAGCTCCATGCCAGCCCCGTTGTCAGTAGCCGTCAGCCGCGCCACGGCGGCACGTCGGATCGATGATCCACCCTTGCGGGCGTACCAGGCGAACATGATCCGCATAAGTAGCCACGATCCGCGCGCCACGGAGCGTCACGGCCGGCCAGAATCGACCGATGCGTACTCGTGCCGAGATCAGTTCATCTCCGCTGTTCGTGGCCCTTGGGGCGACGTCCTCCCGGCTGGTGGCGGCGTCGAACCCGCGCAAGGCTGACGAAGCCGTCGTGGATGTTGAGGCGACGCTCCCAGCGCACGGCGAATCGGCGGAACTGATGAAGCAGGGCGAAGGTCTGCTCGACGACGTAGCGCAGTTTGCCCAGACGCTTGATACCGGGAGTCTTAGGCTTCGGGTTGATCGGTTCGGTGCCGCGGTCGCGGCAGGCTTGCCGGAAGGCCTCGCTGCTATAGCCCTTGTCAGCCAGCAGGGTCGTGAAGCGGCGCCGGGGCCGGCCCGGCCGGTCGGCGATCGATGACGTGCGCAAACGTGAACTATCCCCTTAGTACTGCAACGGCACTTATCGGAGTGGGTAGCCGCGGCGTTTGTAGTGGCTGAGGCGGGCTTGGTGCTGGCGTCGTCGTCGCCAGCGTGACCACCACCAGATGTGTTTGGGCTGGTGACGGCGGACGAACAGTGCGGCGAGGAGGCGCCGGATCTCCGGTACCGTGTAGCCGATCATCATGTCGTCACTGCTGCTGTTTGCTCTGCTGCGGTCAGCGTTCGGGCGACGACGAGCCAGGCGTAGGCGGCCATCGACAAGGTTATGTGGGCGTACCAGGCTCGCCAGTCGCGGACCTGGTACTCGTCGAGGCCGGCTTGTCCCTTGGCCTGCTGGAAGCATTCCTCGACCGCCCACCGGGTCCCGGCGATGCGGGCCAGGTCCATCAGCCTTGTCTTCCTCGGTCCGTAACAGACGTAGTAGGCCAGCTCACCGGTGCTCATGTTGCGACGGGCGAGTAGCCAATGCCCGCGGCCAGGACGCCAGAACACCCGGATCGGTACTCGTGCCCACCAGTATTCGCGAGGTCCGTGAGCACCGGGTCCGGCCGAGATTCTCGACCAGGCCCGGCCTGGCAGGCCGGCGATCAGCTCGTCGACCCGGGCCCGGCCCATGTCGGTGGTGACCACGTCGTCGTTGCAGCGGGTGGCCACCACATGCGGCTGGTCGTGTTCCTCCAGCCAGACTCGCAACGATTTCGACTGCCCGTAGGCCTCGTCCATCGTCACCCACGCCGCCGGCACTCCCGCGGCGAACGCCTGCTCCAGCATCTGCCGGGCCATCTGCACCTTGGTCGCGAAGCCGACCTCGTCCGGGATCCCGGACGCCCGGCAGCGGTCCCGGTCATCGGTCCACGCCGCGGGCAGATACAGCTGCCGATCGATCAGCGCGTGTCCGCGGGCTGATCGGTAGGCGAGAAAGACGCCGATCTGGCAGTTCTCGATTCGTCCGGCCGTTCCCGAGTACTGCCGGGCCACACCCGCCGACTTCACGCCCTTCTTCAGGAAGCCGGTGTCGTCGATGATCAGCACACCTCGAGGGTCGCCGAGGTGCTCGATCACGTAGTCACGCACCTCGTCGCGGACGGCGTCGATGTCCCAGTCAGCCCACCGCAGCAGCCGTTGCATCCCGTCCGGTGACAGGTCACCGGCCTGCTCGGCCAGGGTCCAGCCGTTCTTGCGGTCGAGACCAGCGACCAGCCCGGACAGGTACTGCCGGGCCCGCCGCCGCGGCTCAGACCGGGTGAACCGGTCTGCGAACCGGGCATGCAACCGGTCCAGCTCACCCGACCACTGATCAACCTCGATCGCCGTCACGCACCACTCAACGATCCGATCATCGATACGTTCCGCCAGCTGAGTGCCGTTGCAGTATTAGTACTGCAACGGCACTTATCGGAGTGGGTAGCCGCGGCGTTTGTAGTGGCTGAGGCGGGCTTGGTGCTGGCGTCGTCGTCGCCAGCGTGACCACCACCAGATGTGTTTGGGCTGGTGACGGCGGACGAACAGTGCGGCGAGGAGGCGCCGGATCTCCGGTACCGTGTAGCCGATCATCATGTCGTCACTGCTGCTGTTTGCTCTGCTGCGGTCAGCGTTCGGGCGACGACGAGCCAGGCGTAGGCGGCCATCGACAAGGTTATGTGGGCGTACCAGGCTCGCCAGTCGCGGACCTGGTACTCGTCGAGGCCGGCTTGTCCCTTGGCCTGCTGGAAGCATTCCTCGACCGCCCACCGGGTCCCGGCGATGCGGGCCAGGTCCATCAGCCTTGTCTTCCTCGGTCCGTAACAGACGTAGTAGGCCAGCTCACCGGTGCTCATGTTGCGACGGGCGAGTAGCCAATGCCCGCGGCCAGGACGCCAGAACACCCGGATCGGTACTCGTGCCCACCAGTATTCGCGAGGTCCGTGAGCACCGGGTCCGGCCGAGATTCTCGACCAGGCCCGGCCTGGCAGGCCGGCGATCAGCTCGTCGACCCGGGCCCGGCCCATGTCGGTGGTGACCACGTCGTCGTTGCAGCGGGTGGCCACCACATGCGGCTGGTCGTGTTCCTCCAGCCAGACTCGCAACGATTTCGACTGCCCGTAGGCCTCGTCCATCGTCACCCACGCCGCCGGCACTCCCGCGGCGAACGCCTGCTCCAGCATCTGCCGGGCCATCTGCACCTTGGTCGCGAAGCCGACCTCGTCCGGGATCCCGGACGCCCGGCAGCGGTCCCGGTCATCGGTCCACGCCGCGGGCAGATACAGCTGCCGATCGATCAGCGCGTGTCCGCGGGCTGATCGGTAGGCGAGAAAGACGCCGATCTGGCAGTTCTCGATTCGTCCGGCCGTTCCCGAGTACTGCCGGGCCACACCCGCCGACTTCACGCCCTTCTTCAGGAAGCCGGTGTCGTCGATGATCAGCACACCTCGAGGGTCGCCGAGGTGCTCGATCACGTAGTCACGCACCTCGTCGCGGACGGCGTCGATGTCCCAGTCAGCCCACCGCAGCAGCCGTTGCATCCCGTCCGGTGACAGGTCACCGGCCTGCTCGGCCAGGGTCCAGCCGTTCTTGCGGTCGAGACCAGCGACCAGCCCGGACAGGTACTGCCGGGCCCGCCGCCGCGGCTCAGACCGGGTGAACCGGTCTGCGAACCGGGCATGCAACCGGTCCAGCTCACCCGACCACTGATCAACCTCGATCGCCGTCACGCACCACTCAACGATCCGATCATCGATACGTTCCGCCAGCTGAGTGCCGTTGCAGTATTAGTGAGTGTTTGAGAGTGCTGTCGCACGGCGTGTCCCTGGCTTGGGTGTAGGCGGTCCGAAGCTGATCTGGTGGAGCGTGAGCGTCGATATCCGTCGGACCTGACCGATGAGCAGTGGGAGATCGTGGAGCCGATGCTTCCGTTGATCAAGTCGCCGGGGCGGATCCCGAAGCACCCACGCAGGGCGATGGTCGATGCGATCTTGTACGTGGTCCGTAGCGGCTGCTCGTGGCGTCAGTTGCCGATCGATTTCCCTCCCTGGCAGACCGTGTACTGGCAGTTCCAGCAGTGGGAGAAACGCCAGGTCACCGAACGCATCGTTGAGGAACTACGCGAACAGCTACGCCTGGCCGAGGGCCGCGAGGCCGAGCCGTCGGCCGGCGTCATGGACTCGCAGTCGGTCAAGGCAGCCGACACGGTCGGCAGCGACACCCGCGGCTACGACGCTGGGAAGAAGATCAACGGCCGGAAACGGTTCATCGTCACCGACACTCTCGGCCTGCTGGTCGTGGTCTGCGTGATGTCGGCGTCGTGGCAGGACCGCGACGGCGCGAAGACGACCCTGCTCAGCACCTATCTGTTCTCGCCGATCCGGCACGTGTTCGCCGACCAGGGCTTCGCCGGTCGGCTGGTCGGCTGGGCCGCCGAAACGCTCAACACCACCGTCGAGATCGTCCGCAAGCCCGCCGACCAGCGCGGGTTCGTCGTACATCCGAAGCGGTGGGTCGTCGAGCGCAGCTATGCCTGGTTGACCGCGCACCGTCGCCTGGCCCGCGACTACGAACGTGATCCCGCGGTGTCCGAGGCCTTGATCCGCTGGGCCGCGATCAACACCATGGTCCGCCGCCTCGACCGCGGCCGACCCGCCATCCGCCAGAGCCGCCGAACATTCAACACGCCCGGATAACAGTCCTCTCAAACACTCACTTAGAGGATCAGATGCCCTCTTAGCAGCGTCGGCCATCATGGCGAGAGGGCTGTCCTCTCCGGCTTCGATTCCGAGCCGCCTCAGTTCTTCATAGGCCCCGGTATCTCCGCCTCGGGCCAGCCCTGCCAGCATCTCCGCTCTGACGCAGGGGGATTCGCGGTGGCCGGTGACAGAGGAATCGGCGCACAAGCACCGTGGGTCCACAGGAGGGGGAGGCTGGATGGGGTCCACCAGCGACAGCGGCGGCTTTGGGGCGCGAGAGGCGGATCCAGAGCGGCTGACCTGGGACATCCGGGTATGGGAGGCCGTAGGGCGGGCTGGCTTTCGTGGCAAGCTTTGGGTTGAACTCGTCGATCAAAGTGTTTCGGTATGCCATGCCGCGGATGCGGTCGGCCATCGGTAGCGGACTGATCTTTCAGTGGCGCCGGCAGCACAAGCCAATCATCAATCTGCGCCGACCGGATATGTGACTCCAGGAAGATTAAGAGGAGCTTGCAGCAGATGCTCTTGCCAAGGCCGTGCGCGGTTCGAGGACGACGCGCGTGCCGACCGAGGGCGGTCACCGACTGGCGGTTCCACGATGAGCATTTTCTTTCTGCGGATCTGCATCGGCGAATCCCCTAATCAGTTCCGAGCCCTGCTGCGAGACCAGGAAGGTCATCAGAGCGTCGAGCTCACCGCGGAGACCGTTGTTCCTTCGGGGCCGGGACCAGGCGAAGCGATCGTCGCCTTCGATGAGGCGAAACGAGCCCTGGACGGTCTCGCGCCTCCGCAGCGCAAGGCCCTGCTAGCCAGAGGCAATGCTGCGGAAGTCCGTACTCAAGCAGCAATGTGGACCTTTGCTGCGCACATAGGATTGATGCGGTTTTGGGAGGTTCTCGTCGGCTACGGGTCAACTGTCAGCGCAGGCGCTTCTGTGTCGAAGCAGTGTCGTTAGCGTCGGATGTCCCTTCTCTGTGTGCCGCGCCGGCGAGAAGTCGTCCAGGCTCACAGCGACCTCAAAGGGAACTCGAATAAATCTCACAGCTCGATCTTGAAAGTTGCCGCTCTGTACCAGAGGATCGATCCACTTAGCTTCTTCGATCTTGGTCGGCGGGGGTTGGCTGTGAGCGATCGACGGGAACGCATTCGTTTGTCACCAGATAGGTGGCAGAACCGAACCCGGGAGCGGCGTCGGTTCATCGCCGCCTCGGTGGCCGCGACCGTAGTCGCGTCCATCTTGATCGGATTCCCGGGCGCGGCGTCAGCCGATCCGTCCGGCGGATCTCGCAGCTCCCCGATACAGAAGGTGGGATCGGCTGCCGGTCGGGAGCATGAGGTCACTGCGGCGGAGACCGCGGCCCGAGGCTCGAAGCCTAACGGTGCGCCGGAACTTCCCCCGGGAACCGACAACGTGGTCGGTCAGGAGGAATCGTATCCCGACCCTCCGACGGTCGACGGCGCGCAGTGTGTCGACTGTCCTGCCGGCACACAGCCGCAGCGGGTCGAGCCCGGTGCGAAGGCGGCCAAGACTGCCGAGGATGCCGAGCAACCTGCAACGGCGCTGCAGCCGGTTGCAGGCGAAGAGGTCACCGGCTTCGAAGAGGGGAAGTCGCGGGAGCTGGTCGAGGAACGCACTCCGACCTCTACGGTCTTCGCGAACCCGGATGGAACCAAGACCGCTCGGCAATTCTCCGAGCGTACCTACGCCCGCGACAAGACCGGCGCCATGGTGCCGATCGACACCCGCCTGACTCGCGGGGCCGACCGCCGGTTCCGGCCGGCGGCCGCGATGGATGTCTCGTTCGGCGACGTGGCCACCGAGGACGGCCTGGCCACGCTGACCCTGGAATCCGGCATCGAGGCAGGATTTGGCGTGGCCGGCGCCGCCCCGGTCGACGGCGCGGCGACCGGCTCGGAGGTGCATTACCCGGAGATCCTGCCCGGCTCGGACCTGGTCGTCACCGCCACCCGGGACGGGTTCAAGGACGAGCTGATCATCAAATCCGCAGAGGCTCCCACCCGGTACCTGTTCCCGCTCCGTCTCAAGGGATTGACCCCGGAACTGCCGGAGGGCACCTGCCGGGTGAACCTGAAAGACGCCGAAGGCCAGATCCGGGCGAGTATCCCGCCCGGATTCATGTTCGACTCGAAGCCCGACCCGAAGACCGGGACCGGCGTGCGGTCCAATGACGTGGTCTATCAGCTGCTCAAGGACGGCGACAGCTGGCAGCTCGAAGTCACCCTGGACGCCGAGTGGTTGCGAAGCCCGCAGCGGGTCTACCCGGTCACCGTCGACCCCCCGCTTGCTCTGCGCGACACCGTCTACCAGGACACCTTCGTCTCCAGCAAGGACTTCGCCAACCGCGACAACAGCTCGGAGACCTTCCTGAAGGTCGGCACGTACAACGGTGGTTCTGAGAAGGCTGCCTCTTACCTCGGCTTCTATCAGACCCAGTACAGCCTGAAGCAGCGCTACATCGTGGGTGCCGCGCTCAGCCTCTACCAGGTGTGGGCGCCGACCTGCACGAACGTCACCATGACGGTTTACCCGGTGACGGCCTATTGGGCGCCCTGGAGCAGTAACTCGCAGAAGTGGCCGGGTCCCGCCTATTCGACCGACTCGCTCGGTTCGAAGGCGTTCAACCGCGGTGGCAGCTGCACGAGCAAGGCGATGGGCTGGGAGACGATCACCCTCGACGCGGCTGAGCTGACCGAGTTGCTGGACAACAACCACGACTGGTACGGCTTCACCCTGCGTTCGTCGTCCACCGACAACAAGGCCGAGAAATGGTTCCGCTCCGCCGAAGGCGCGGGCGGCGCCGCCCCGTTCCTGGATCTGTACTACTCCGAGGTTGCGGCTTCCTACTCGCTACCCAGCATGGCGTTCGACCCGGCGGTGAGGCCCGATCGGGCCGGTGAGATCGACATCCGGGCGAAGAACCTCGGCGTCGTGATCTGGACACCGACCAACGGCTACCAGGTCACCGCGGACGTCTACAACAGCGCGAACCAGCTCTCCGAGTTCAAGATGATGAAGCCGAGCTCGCAGATCGACCCGCTCGAGGCCGGCACATTCACCTTGCAGGTCAGAGCCCTGCCCGCGGGAACCTACCGGGTGGTGCTGGACCTCGTCGGGCCCAACGGTCTCGCCAGTGAACGCGGCGTTCCCACGTTGACGTTCTCCTTCAAGGTCCTCCCGAACTCTCCGCCGGAGATCCTGTCCTTTCATCCACCGAACAACGCGCAGGTCAATACGCTGCGCCCGACGTTGTGGGCGCAGTACTACGACCCGGACAGTGCCCCGGACGTGGCCCACTACTGGTTCGAGGTGTGCAACGGCACTTACGACGCCCCGGTCGACTGCATAGACACCGACTGGATCACGTCATCGACGTATACCGTGCCAGCCGGCAAATTCGCCTGGGGGAAGACGTCGTTCTGGTACGTCGCGGTCTACGACGGCACGAACATGACGTATTTCGAGGGGCCCTACGCCGTGACGCCGGTGGTGGCGCAGCCTCCGGTCACCTCTCATCTCGCGACGGCGTCCGAGAACGCCGCCGTACCGGGAGTCAATCCACAGGTCGGCAACTACTCGTCGAGCGTCGTCGACGCATCGGTGCCGGTGCCCGGACCACCGCTGGAGATCCGGCGGACGTACAACTCGCAGGACTACCGCAACAGCGGGCCCAACAGGAACCTCGCTCTCGGTCGGGCGGTCTCCGGGTCGGCGGCCTGCGCCGGTACCCAGACCCCGGCGGAGGCCGTCAACGGCAATGTCGCCGACAAGTGGTGCTCCTCGGCGGCCAGCCCGTATCTGCAGGTGGACCTCGGTGCGCCTCGGACAATGTCGTCGTTCGTGGTGCGTCATGCCGGCGCCGGCGGCGAGTCGGGTCAGTTGAATACCAAAGACTTCAATATCCAGATCTCTCTCGACGGCACTCAGTGGAAAGCGATCGCCACCGTCAGAGGCAACACCGCCAACGTCACGACCAGCACCATCAATGCGATGGCGGCGCGGTACGTCAAACTCAACATCACCACCCCCACGCAGGGTAGTGACACGGCCGCCCGGATCTACGAGTTCGAGGTCAACGGCTACACGGACAACAACATCGCCCTCGACCGAGCGGCCTCCGGGTCGACGGCCTGCACCAGTACCGACACCCCGGCGCAGGCCGTCAACGGCAATGCCGCCGACAAGTGGTGCTCCTCGGCGGCCAGCCCGTATCTGCAGGTGGACCTCGGTGCACCCCGGACCCTCTCGTCGTTCGTGGTGCGTCATGCCGGCGCCGGCGGCGAGTCGGATCAGCTGAACACCAAGAACTTCAACATCCAGACCTCCCTCAACGGCACCTCGTGGACCACGGCCGCCACCGTCAGCGGCAACACCGCCAAAATCACGACCAGCACCATCGCGGCGCAGACGGCGCGTTACGTCAAACTCAACATCACCACCCCCACACAGGGTAGTGACGCGACCGCCCGGATCTACGAGCTCGAGGTGAAAGGCAGAACCGGCGCCTTCGGCGGTAGCTGGTCGACACCACTGGACCAGACCGTCGCCACCGACCCGGACGGCAGCGGCAACGTGGTCGTCACCTTCGAGTCAGGACGGCAGGCGCGATTCGGGCGCAACGCCAACGGCACCTATACCTCGCCACTGGGTCAGTCGGTCTCGTTGGTGCGAGGAACTTCGAACTGGACCCTGCGCGATTCCTCCGGTGAGAAGCGGATCTTCGACAACCTGGGCAACCTGACCAGCATCGTCAACGCCGCCGGCCAGACGCAGACCCTCACCTACACCGCCGGGCAAGCCACCAAGATCACCGATGGGGCGAGCGGCCGTTCTCTCTATCTGACCTGGGTCGACGGCAAGGTGGCTCAGGTCACGACCGACGCGCCGTCCGCCGGTGCCGCACCGTCGACCTGGAGATACACCTACGACGGCAACAACCTGGTCCAAGCCTGCAACCCACTCAACGCCTGTACCAGCTACCTCTCGGCCCCCTCGTCGCATTACCGATCCGTAGTGCTCGACGACAACCCGGTCGCCTACTGGCCGATGACCGAGACGAGCGGAAGCTCCGCGGCGAACCTGACCGCGACCAAGCCCGGCGAACTCAACGCCACCTACAGCAAGGTGACCCTCAATCAGGCGGGCGCGTTGCAGGGCACCAGCGACAGAGCGGGCACCTTCACCGGCGCGAACAGCAGCGCCATGATGCTGCCGGACAATCTGCTGACCTCGACCATGGCGTTCACCGTCGAACTGTGGTTCAAAGCAGCCTCCGGCTCGACCGGCGTCCTGTACGGCGAGCAGAACACCACACTCGGCACCACACCCAAGCGCTGGAGTCCGGCGCTCTACGTCGGCACCGACGGCAAGCTGCACGGCAGGGCCTGGGCGACCGGCGGAACCCAGACGGTCTCGGCGGCCCGGGTTGACAACGGCACCTGGCACCACGCCGCCATCGCCGTCAACCTCGACAGGCAGGACATCTACCTCGACGGCGTCCGGATCGGCGGCTTCACCGGATTCCAGGTGTATCGCTCCGACCTGAGCAAAGCCACGATCGGTAACGGCTACACCAACTCGTACGCCGGCGGCTCGACCGGATACCTGCCATTCACCGGCCAGATCGACGACGTAGCGGTCTACCGGCACCCGCTCGGCGAATTGCAGGTCGCCGGGCACTACGCCGCCCGGACCGCCTCGGCACGACTGTCCGACGTGACACAGTCCACCGGATACGTCTCCACCCACCTGACCTACAACCCGAACTCCGGCCGACTCGCGACGATCCGTGACAACGACGGCGCCACCTGGACCCTCACACAACCCGTACTGGCCACCGGCGTGCACCGGGTGGCCCTGTCCTCCGAGGATCGCGACTCGGTCACCTATACATACGACGCCGTACACGGTGACCGGCTGTCCCAGCGCTCCACGGACGCAGGAACCGAGAGCTGGGAATACGACGCGAACGGCTTCGCCTTCAAATACATCGACGCCAACAGCCGCGACAAGTATTTCTTCCGCGACGCGCGCGGCAACGTCGTCGACGAGACGGTGAACCAGTCTTTGGTCACCAGATGGAAGAGTTACGGCTACTACTTGAACACCGCGGACCCGCTCGATCCGCGCAACGACAAGCTGATCTGGCAGTCCGGTACTCGCACCGGCTGGGACAAGGACCCGCGAAACCGCATCCGGTACGACCTCGACACCGCCGGCCGAACCACGACGGTCACCTATCCGACGCCCGCAGGACCTCCCACCTCACCCACGGAGAAGGTCTCCTTCACCACCGGCACGGAGGCCGCGCTCGGCGGCGGCGTGATGCCCGCAGGTCTGCCTCGCACGACCACCAACAAGCTGGGCGGCGTCACCACCAATTCGTACAACAGCAAGGGCGACCTACTGCGGGTGATCAACCCGATCGGCCTGACCAGCGACTACGGCTATGACCTGCTCGGTCGCCGGATCAGCCGGACCGACAGCGCAGCGATCGGCGGCGCGACGGTCACGTACGGCACCTGGACCACCGAATTCGACCCGCTGTCGCGGGTGACCCAGGAGACCGCGCCGGGGGTCGTCAACCCGGTGACCGCAGCGACCAACACCCAGCAGACCCGATACACGTACTCCGTACCCGGTGGTCAGCTGGAGCAGAAGGTGATCGCGGACATCACCGGAGGCGACCCGGCCCGCACCTGGACGTACCACTACGACGCTGCCGGCCGACGCACCGAGGAGACGAGCCCGGACGGCGCCACCGAGAAGCGGGTCTGGAACACCGCCGGTGACGTCGCACAGATCACCAAAGCCAACGGCCTGGTCCTCGACTACCGGTACGACGACAACCGGCGCCTGCTGGAGACCGTCGCCTCCGGCACCGGCGTCGACCCGATGGACCCCGGCAGCACACACCTCGTCGTCGAATCCCGGGCCTACGACCCGGCCGGTCAACTCGCCTCGATGACCGACGCGATGGGCCGGGAGACCGCCTACACCTACTACAACGACGGCCAGAAGGAGACGGCCAAACGGGTCCGCCGGGACGCGGAAGGCGAGATCGTCTCCGCCACCGAGCTGGAGCATTACGAATACGACTTCGGCGGCAACATCAGCCGGGTCACCCAGGCAGGCGGTGTGGTCTCGGACTACGACTACGACGACGCCGGACTGCTGAACAGGGAGACCCTCGATGCCGCAGGCGTCGCCCGCACCACGGTGCGCTCGTTCGCCGCGGACGGTTCAACCGTGACCGAGCGCTCCACCAACGGATACACCTTCGCCGCCGGGTTGACCTCGGAGCAGCCTTATCTGTCTTCCGCCGGTGGCTCACTTGTCGACAACGCCGGCTATCGGTATGCCGACGGCAGCGCAGCCATGACCTACAAGTTCACCTTCCCGGCCGACACGGCCACCGCACAGATCTCGCTGGAGGTCCGCAACCAATACCTGATCCAGTTCAGCCCGGACAACAAGACGTGGACGGAGAAGAAGCGCGAGACCAACAACGTCCGGACCGGCGAGAACCGAGTCCAGTGGTTCTCCAACATCACCTCTGACGTCGCTCAGAGTAAGACCCTCTACGTCAAGATCGGCGACAGTCAGCCGGCCGACGGCTGGGGAGGGGCACTGTCCCGGGTCGCAGTCGAGTTCGAACGCACCGGCCAGAAGGGCACGAAGACCTCCTACGCATACGACACCAACGGGAACCTGACCACCACCACCGTCGACAATTCCGGCTCGACACCGGCCACCCTCGTCGCCACCAACCAGATCGACCCACGCGGGCTGGTCACGAAGACCACCGACCCGGCCGGCATCACGACCGTCAACACCTACGACGCGCTCGGCCACCTCAGCACCACGACCGGGGCGGCCCGCACAGTCTGGACCGACGGGGTCCGCACCGACGGGGTGACCCCGGTCACCACGTACGGCCGGAACACCTTCGGCGACGTGACGCAGCTCAAGGACGCGACCGGCGCGGTCACGACGTCGGCATACGACGCGATGGGCCGGGCCACCGCCGTGACCCTGCCCGCCTACTCACCGGCGCCCGGCACCACGATCGTCCCGACGACCAGGACCACGTACGCCACCGACGGCCAGCCACTGACCACGACGGACCCGCTGGGCCATACCACGACCAACGAATATGACCCGTACGGTCGGCTGGCCTCGATCACCGGCGCCGACCCGGACGGTGATGGACCCAAGCCGCCGCCGGTCGAGCGATACACATATGACCGGGTCGGCGAGAGGCTGACCACGAAGGACGCAACCGACGCGGTCACCTCCGCCACCTACGACGACCTCGGCCGCCAGATCACCAGCACGGTCGGGGACCGGCAGACCGGCACGTTCTTCATCACCCGGCTGGGCCGCACCGACGCCGGTCTGCTCAGCAGCACTACCACACCGCTCGGCCACCAGACCCGCTACGAATACAACAAAGCAGCCGAACAGACTGCGGAGATCGACCCGACCGGCGTGCGGCGGGAGACCCGCTACGACGGGCTCGGCAGAGTGGTCGCCGAGATCACGGGCGGCACCCGGGCCACCAGCTACCAGTACGACGCGGCCGGTCGGCAGGTCGCGCAGGCCGATCACACCGTAAGCGGCGGCGTGCTATCGGCCGCGCTGCGACAAACCGCCGCCGCCTACGACCAGGACAGCCGTCCCACGGTGGTGACCAGCGCCGCCGGTCGCATCACCAAGTACGGATACGGCCCCGGGCCCGACCCCACCTCGGTCACCGAGACCGCCGCCACCGGCACCGATGTCTCCGTCAGCCTCGGCTACGACGCGATGAACCGCCGCACCCGGATGACGGACGGCAACAACAACACGACCGACTACCTCTACAACTCCTGGGGCGCCCGCGTCGCGACGCGGGAGCCCGGACCCGAGGCCGAGGCCCAGCGCACCTGGATCGAGATCTACGACGCGGCCGGCCAACCGATCGCCGAGCAGACCCCGGACGGCATCAGCCGCAGCCGCAGATACGACGGCCTCGGCCGAATCGTCGAGGAGACAGGCGGCGGCGCCGGAGTACAGACCGCCACTCGGTACGTCGACTATGACGCACTGGGACGCCCTGTGGAGATCGGCGGCCCAGGCGCCGCTCGTACCTACCAGTACGACGATCGGGGCCTGCTGCGCAGCGCCACCGACGGGGGAGTGACCACAGAGTACGGCTACAACGACGACGGCGAACTGACCAGCCGTACCGATCCGTCCGGTACCGGAGCCTTCGCCTACGACGACGCGGGGCGCCCCAAGACGATCGACGACCCGCTGACCTCCCAACAAGCCAAATACACCTACACGTCCGCCACCGGCGACCTAGCGAAGATCACCTACGGCGCCGGCGCGCCGGCGCGGACCTATCAGTACGACTCGCTGGGCCGCCCAGCCACCGAGACGGTCACCGCGCCCGTCGGAGGAACCACCTTCAGCACCAGCTATGCCTACGACGATGACGATCTGGTGACCTCCCGCACCGTCACGGGAGTTGCCGGTGCGGGTATCAGGAGCTTCGGGTACGACGGTCTGGGCCGGCTCACCTCGTCGACCGGGCCCGACGACGTCAAGGTCACCTACGGCTATGACGGGGCCTCCAACCGCACCACGGAGACGAGCCCGAAGGGCACCCGAACCTACAACTACAACTCCCGCAACCAACTCGTCACCGCCACCGGCGGCGGTGAAGCGGACCTGGCCAACACCTGGTCGGCAGGCGGGAACCTCCTCACCGCCTCCCTCGGCGAAGCGGTCACCACCTATCGATACGACGGCTTCGACAAGCCGGTACAGGTCCAGCAACCCGGCACCACCATCAACTACACGTACGACTCGCTCGGCCGCCTGGCCGAACGCAACGGGATAGCCGTCCGCTACGCCGACCTGACCAACAACCCCGTCCGAGTGCCGACCTCGACCGGCGAGGCTGCACTGTTCCGCGACCCCGTCGGCAACCCCCTGTCCGAACAACAGACCGGTCCGGCCAGGACACTGGCCGTCGATCCGATCCACGGCGACACCCTGGCCGCACTCGACACGAGCACCGGATCAGTCGTGGCGAGCCGCAGCTACGAGCCTTACGGCGAGGTCGCCGCAAGCAACGGCGAACTCGCCACCGGATATCAAGGCGGCTGGACCGACCCGGCCACCGGTCAGGTCAACGCCCTAGCCCGCTGGTACGAGCCCGCCCAGGCAGGCTTCACCACCCGCGACCCGCTGACGCTCACCCCGGACCCGACCTCGCAGAGCAACCGATACGCGTACGCCAACGGCAGCCCGGCCACCTATGACGACCCCAGCGGCCACTGCCCGATCTGCGCTGTCCCGCTCGGCGAACTGGCTGCCTATGCACTCGGCGCCCTCGTCGCCTACGCCGCCGTCGACTACTGGGCGAAGTCGGGCGCTGCGGAGAACGCGATCCGCTCGCTGTACGCCATCGGCAACGCCAGTGTCACAGCGATGCTCGACGGCATGCACGCCGCCGGCACCTCGGCGGTCGACACTCTCCAAGCGCTGTACAACGCATTCCCCACCGACCTGCGAGTCGTCTCGATCGCGGCGCCGGTGCTCGGATATACCCCGATCGTCGTCGTGGCACCGGCCGCCGGCACCGCAGCCGGCACGTACGCAGACTCGGTCCCCGCCACCACACCCACGGTCGAACCGGTGGCGATCCCGAGTATGGGCGAGACCCT
Organism: Actinoplanes regularis; assembly: GCF_900188005.1. GTDB lineage: Bacteria > Actinomycetota > Actinomycetes > Mycobacteriales > Micromonosporaceae > Actinoplanes > Actinoplanes regularis. Next base: position 20,002 of record NZ_FZNR01000031.1, read on the forward strand.
CGGCAACATCCCCATCGCAACGACGATCGCCTTGCTGCCCGCCGGACAGTTCGTCCAAAACACGGCGACGGTGGCGACACCGGCCGCGCTCCGAATTCCGTCGATCGTGGTGGCCGAGGCCGACGCGAGCCAGGCAGCCAATGCCGCAGTGGCCACCGGCGGTCTCATAGACGGAACCAAGACCGCTGCGGCCGCGGCGATCCTCGCGGCGGTGGTCGGCTCCGGCGGGGGCAACGGCCCGCAGTGCGATAGCGAGGAGGAGGCCGCACGCAAGATCGTCGAGGAGATGGCTCAGACGGTCGCCGACCAGGGAACTGCCGTCCTCGATTTGGACATCACACCCGCACAGTGGGAGAGGATCAATGAGCCGGACAACTTCTGGCGGATCTGGTGGGCACGCGGGCACATCGTCCATCAGCAGACCGCTGATCGGCTGAGGGATGAATACGGGGACCGGTTCGATTACAACCGGAACAAAGGCCCCGACTTTTTCGACAACCTGACCCAGAAGTGGATCGAACTGACCACCCCGGGAGAGGTCGCGGGCCATAAGCGCAAAGGCCGGGACAAGAAGCTTCCCGGGTACGATCCGAAGTACTCGACCTGCGCGTACGCCACCTACAAGTGGCCGAAGCAGGGCGAGTAACCGGCCGACTGAATCCGCACGCCGGGGCGGCACGTCCGTCGCCCGGCGAACGTCTCTGGGTACAGTGTCCATCGGCAGCAGAAGATGGGTGGAAGCATGGGACGAGTCGTCGTCAAGCATGAACATGTGGTGGGCGCCGACTACTCAGGGCTGACGCTCGACAAGTTCAGCGCGGAGGGATCCACCTTCGAAGGTTGCGTGTTCGACCGGAGCAAGGTCGCCGATGCCGGCTTCGGGTCGGGAATGGAACAGTCCCAGTACATCAACTGCTCCTTCGACCGGGCGTCGCTGACGTCGCTCGGCGGCTACACCCGCTTCATCAACTGCACCTTCCGGAACGCGCGCTTCGCCGGCTGTATCGCGAACTACCTGGAATTCGTCGGTTGCACCTTCACCGGCCGGATCACCGCGCTGACGATGTACGGTGCCTTCCCCTCTGCCGAGAACCGATACCGATCCGTGGTTGCATCCCTGGCTCGGCAGGGTAGATCTGAGCCGCCCGGCTACCGAAGACTGGCGCTGCGCGAGCGTAACGAGATCCGGGACAACGACTTCACCGCAGCGGAGCTGATCGACGTCAACTTCCGGTTCGGTGTCGATCTGACAGCTCAGAGACTCCCGGCCGGCGACGACTACCTGTACCTGCCGGATGCCGAGACCACGCTCCTGCGCGGCCTCGCCACGTTGGAACACGACTCCTCGCCCACCGCCGAGTCTGCGGTGCGCTACCTCAGAATCCTGCTGGACAAAGAGATCGGCACCGGGCAGCGCCAGCTCCTGCTGCGCGCCAAGGACTACGAGCGTAAGAAGGTCATTCCGCCGCACATTCAGCTGGCGGTGGATGTTCTCCGCACCAAGGCTGCGACAGGGCCGTACTGACCTCGGAGACCCGCCGAACCGGACTCGGTCCTGACAATGGGTTGGCTGAAAACGCCGAAAACGCCCCCACTGTAGTCCGCTGGTGTGACAGTTGGGCTGCGGTGAGCGTGGCGGGGGTGAAGGTCGGGCTGCTGATCTGCGGTGTGTGCGGGCGCTGGATGGAGGGTCACTGGGTGAACCAGCGGGCCGGGATACCGCTGCCGGCACCGCCGCACCACCGCGAACGCGACACGACCGTGGACGAGTCGCGCCGGGTGTACTGGTCACAGGCCCGGATCGTTGAGGAGGCCACCGGAGCCGACGGCGGTGCACTGACAGGCTTTGCCGACGCCGGCCCGCTGGCGGCGTGGCTCCGGGCCTGCGACACGGTGCTCGTGTGCGGGACCAACAGGGTCGCGATCGAAGATCCCGCATCCGACCGGTCGCAGCCGGATGTCATGCCGACGGGCGAGGCCCTGGCGAACGGTCAGCTCATCCTGCCGATGACGACCGGACGGGCTCCGCCGTCAGGCCTGAAGAAACCCATCGGGAAGCGGGAAACAAAACCCCCATCGAGATCCAGAAGAATGTGAATGATCTCTTTGGGAGTTAACGTGTTCGGGCCTCGAACGAGTGATTCGATAGCCCAGTCGGTATGGGCCGCAGATCAGCAAATTTTCTTGTTTCCCCTGGCTGGGGGCGTAGAGGTCCAATGTACGTTCTATTCAAATGTACTGTGGTCGGCGTGTTAATTCGATTTCTCTCTAAGGGTCATGATTGCCCTCTTGGGTCATTCGTCGTACGATCCTGCTCGCGATGTCTAGCCGGCTCGCCGGTGATCCCGGCGGTCGAGGTAGTGGATGCATCGCCCGATAGAGCGATGTGCGTTGATTGAAAACCTTGGCCAAACCGTGCTCCTGAGATGACACTCCCTTATGGATTTATCGAGCTTCTGGTAGAAGAGGGCCTACCAGCTCCATTGCGGATATTCGAACGTAGGTGGGCGGCGCGCTAAGACGCCCGTTCTTTCGGTGGTGCCGCTCACGCGAGCGACACCACCGCTCCCTCGGGCGGGGAGGCGCGTCTCTGCTCGGCGGTCTGTTGGCCGGAAGGTGGGTCGGTGGCGGGGCAGGAACTAGCTGTCATCGTTGCGATGGTCTTCGTTCTGTTAATCGAACTGAGGAGATGTGAAAGCATCTGATGAATCAGTAAGCCTGCCTTCTTGGTTGCTTTCGCTCCCTTCATTGTCGTGTCCCCTATGGTTTAGATGTTGCTGTTGCTAGGTGTGCCGAACTTTGGATAGGGGGCTGGCTATGGAATTGAGTGAGCTGATCGAGTCAAGTGCAACATTCTTATTGCGTCATGTTCACTGTAACCGTGCAGGCATGACAAGCAAATGCTGCCGTCGGAATATGTTTCTGGCGGCCTGCTGATCCGCAATTCTAGACGATAAAAAGGTAGAAAGCTATGCCAATTATCCTCACGCCTCCACCGGATACGCCAAAGGAAGGTGGCGGATCTCAATCCCTTGAAAGAGCTCCTCGGTGGATATTGATGGCCCTGATGGTTCTCGTCGCCACTCTGGTCGGTGGTGTCGCCGGGCTCCTGGCATACGCCGGGGGAGCGTCGGCACCGAACGCTATCCTCGCCGGTGGCGCTGCGTTCGCCCCAGCCATCAGCATCCTGCTAGCCGTCGCGCACTTCCTCGGCCGTAACTGACACGGCTATTTCGGCGTTTCCGAGGCCTCCTGATATGCCCGGAACAAAGCATCAAGCAGACCATCGCTAACAGCTTGCACCATGTTTCCCTGTCCGATGTCTGTACCGGCGGCATCGGTGACCGCCGCGATGCTGTGTGGGGCTCGGCGCTCGAATACCGAACGCCATAGCTGGATTGCTGGTCGCCCGTCCGGCCAGCAGTACAGCGATGCCAGCCCTGCTGATTCCGGCAGTAGCCGGGGTAGAAGTACGGCTTCGCCACGTTTGCCGAAGTATGTTCCTATCTCGGCGAGGTTGGCTTCCTCGATCCGTTTCGCCCAGGCGAGCAGTTTCTGCAAGGAACTCTGGTGTTCGGCGGGGGCGGTGGTCACGCGTTCGCGAAACGGCTCCACACCGTACGCGAATCCACCGGCTTGCGAGCGCGGGCTGCCGCCGGCCTCCGGGCGGGAGTATTCAACCGGCGGAGGAGTCTCTGGCTGGACCCGTTGAGGAACCACGACACGTTGCCCATTGATGTCATATGACGAGACCGTGATCAAGTCGATCACGAGGTCCTGTGTTGACACTGCCTCCAAGTACCCCACGAGCCGAACCAGGTCAGGGGGCGCTTGGTCGAGCACGAGCACCAGCCGGAAGCCTCCTGTCTGCAGCGTGTCGTGCACGTTCTGCCGCAGCTCATCGGCATCGAGGGCTTCTGCCTGCGCCGCATCGCGGATCCGATCCACTAAGCTGCGCCCGGCGAGGCATTTGGCGAGCACCTTTCCTTCGAATTCATCGACTGTCATGCCGTGCAGGCCAGCGGCGTAGGAGAGGATCTGTGCTACGACGGCGCGGCGAGACTCAGCGTTGTTGTGTAGCTTGACCTCGATGAGAACAGGCTCGCCGGTTGCTTCGATGGCTATGACATCAACGTAGCCACTTCCGATCAGGACCTCCCTGCCCAGCACGACAACTCTGGGATTACCGCTAAGCGGAAGCAGGTCAGGTGCCTGTGCCACCAACTCCTGCAGAGTGCGCTCGTTCGGAAAGCCCTGAGGAGTGATCAACTGCCAGCCATCAGGGCCTTCGCTGTAGATCGCTGTCATGCCGAGCCTCCGCAGACCTACCTCGCCAGAAAGAACGCCAGGCCACAGGATAAGCAGTCTCGCTGCCGCTGCGCCCGAATACCCGGTGGCTCAATTCGATGATGCAGCTGGCGAGTCAGCTGCACTGGGATCGTTTTACTGATATGGCGCGGATAGTGCCGCCCGGCGGCGGACGACTCACGTTTGTCGCGGCCATCGTCGGATCCACTTTCATTTGAGGCCGGGCAGTGGGTGCGCGCCGGAAGGCGGTCGCGTACCGCTGCCAGGCGGGCGCTGATCGCCTCGTCGATCCATATGAACCCGACGGCCAGGCCGCCACGGATGATCTGGTCGCTGGTGAGTAACAAGTGATGTGGTGCAGTAGTTCGTCGTCGGGGTCGGCAAGATCGGCGAGCAGTTTCGTGGTGTCAGTGACGCCGTCGAAGTCGCGGACGGTGTTGCCGGTGACCACCACGGCCATGAGCGCCGAGAGCACCAGCCGTGGGCGTTCGGCACAGGCGGGCGGGCGCTCACTGATGAGGTGGCTCCGGGCAGTCGGGACAGTAGGCATCAGGTCGGAGCCAGCGTCGAGCAGCGGTACCCGAGTGGTCATCCAAGGAGCGCGGCGCGGGGTTTGACGGCTTCCAGCAGTGCCGTCAGCCCGTAGCTAACGGCGGGTGGTCGGCGGGTCGATCCATGTCGCCAGGGCGGACCCTGGTCAAGCAACCCGCTGACGGCAGCCGGTTCACACCCGACAACCACGCTTACAATCGGCTGCTGCGAGGGCTACAAGCTCCTAACACGATCTGCTGAATCGATGATGATCAGCGCCACGAAGTGAAGATCAGTCTCGTTCGCTCGTCGTGGGCAGACCGTGGGACGTCGATGACCGGTTGTGGGAACTGATCGAGCCGTTGCTGCCGCCGTGGCCGGAGAAGGCTCCGGGTCCGCGGCCGGTGCCGGACCGCCAATGTCTGCAGGGCATCCTGTTCGTGCTGCACACCGGGATCGGCTGGGAAGACCTGCCGCAGGAGCTCGGCTTCGGCTCCGGAATGACCTGCTGGCGCCGATTGCATCGCTGGACCGAGGCGGGGGTCTTCGACCAGATGCATCAGATACTCCTCGCCAAGCTGAACGCGGCGAACCGGATCGACTGGTCGAGAGCGGCGATGGACGGCAGTCACATCGACGCGAAAAAGGGGGCGCCGGAACAGGCCCGTCGCCGGTCAACCGCGGCAAACCCGGCTCCAAACATCACCTGATCTGCGACGGCTACGGCACCCCGATCTACGTCCTGACCAGCGGCGCGAACGTTCCCGACATCAGCCGCGCTCTCGACCTGCTCGACTGCTACCCGCCGATCGCCGGCCGGCCAGGCCGGCCCCGGCGCCGCTTCACGACCCTCCTCGCAGACAAGGGCTACAGCAGCGAGGCCTTCCGTCAGGCCTGCCGCGAGCGCGGCACCGAACCGATCATCCCCAAACCCAAGACACCCGGTATCAAAGGCCTGGGCAGTCTGCGCTACGTCGTCGAGCAGACCTTCGCCCTGCTTCATCAGTTCCGCCGCCTGGCCGTGCGCTGGGAACGCCGCCTCGACATCCACGACGGCCTCGTCAGCCTCGCCTGCGTCATGATCTGCTGGCGCCGGTTGATCAAATGGACCGCATAGAGATCGCGTTAGGAGCTTTACGTCGGCAAGGCGAGCGCGGCTCCTCCAGCCCCCGGAGTGAAAGAAGTCTGATGCGAGCGCTCAAATCCGACGTTCTTTCCGGGGGAGCGCTCGCGCCCATGTCAGGCAGGGTTTTAGGCGCACCTCCATCTAGATGCCTGGATTAGATGCTGATAGTTGGGTGGAGTTCTCGCGAGATCATGCATAACAGCAGCTCAAGTGCTGTGAATTTAGCGAGCCCTCTTCCCGGTCGCCAAGACCGGGCTCCGTAGCGGCTCGTGCACATGGCGGCGCGGACCGGACGCCTGTTCGGCCTCTTCCCGGTCGCCAAGACCGGGCTCCGTAGCGGCCGCACAAGGCCCCGAACTACTGCATCCAGGGCACCGCTCTTCCCGGTCGCCAAGACCGGGCTCCGTAGCGGCTACCGCGACGGCGACACCTGGCGCGGCACCCTCCTCTTCCCGGTCGCCAAGACCGGGCTCCGTAGCGGCGGACGCCGCGATGGCCCAGATGGTCCAAAGCGGCCAGGGCCTCTTCCCGGTCGCCAAGACCGGGCTCCGTAGCGGCTACGGCCAGAAGCGCGTCGTGGCGTTGTACGCGGACATCTCTTCCCGGTCGCCAAGACCGGGCTCCGTAGCGGCACGTCCGAGACCATCGCCGCACTTCCGCTGTCGGCTCTTCCCGGTCGCCAAGACCGGGCTCCGTAGCGGCATCCGCAGCGCGGTGTAGGACTTCCCGGCGATCTTCACTCTTCCCGGTCGCCAAGACCGGGCTCCGTAGCGGCCGCACCGACCCGGAAGCTCGGAGCCGGTCCCGGGCCCGGCTCTTCCCGGTCGCCAAGACCGGGCTCCGTAGCGGCCAGATGTTCATCTCCGCGCTGGAGATCGACGAGGCCAACTCTTCCCGGTCGCCAAGACGGGCTCCGTAGCGGCAGGTCATCCTGTGCAGCACCCACCGCAGCCGACGCAGCTCTTCCCAGTCGCCAAGACCGGGCTCGGTAGCGGCTCGAGCCCTGCCGAGGCGAGGGCGGCGAGCACGGTCGCACTCTTCCCGGTCGCCAAGACCGGGCTCCTTAGCGGTATGGGCAGCAGCGCTGGTCACATTTCTGGTTAGATGCGTTCCCGGTCATCGCGATCGGGCTCCGTGGTTGTCTAGATCGCGATTGCCTCGTCTTGCGTGCGCCCTGATGTGATGTTGAGCGGAAGCCTTTCATGGGCAGTAGCGCTGACACCAGCAATGGTGTTCTACCTCTTCTAGGTGATTCTGGCTCGGCTCGTGGTACCGGCGAGCAGCCCGCGGCTAGCCGTAATGATCTAGATATTCTTCCTGCGTGAGGTCGCAGTGCCGCCCGACTTAGATAAATGATCTTAAATCAGATAGATCATGTCGTGGTGGATGGCGGAAAAATTTGTCGGTGGTAGGCGCGATAGTGGCCGGGTCATATCCAAATTCTCCGCTGGAGGGTTGCTCGGTGGGCGTGGAGAGTGTGTTCGAGGACGTCTTGTCGGCTGTGACATTGGCTGGCGATCGTGCTGTGTGGCGGGTGGTGTCGACTTATCAACCGGCGGGTGGGGAAGGTGCGAAGATCTTTCCGCCGACGTATCCGGTTTCGGGAGAGCGGCGTGTTCCGTATGTGATCGAGGATCGAGTTGTGGACCGTCAGCCGCGGTCCAGTGTCCTTCTTGATTCGACGCCGTCGCAGGCCAACCGTGCGGAGGAGGCGCTGCTTCGCGCCCGTCGGGCTGGTCTGGTGCAGGTGCCGCTACTGGAGATGGAGCACTCGGGCGATGCGCCGGTGACGTTGAGCTCGCTGGAGTTCCCCCATCGCTATGCCGACGCTTATCTGCGTGACAGCCTGCTGGATGGGCTGCCCTTCGATAAGTCGGACCTTGGGCAGTCGCTGTTGGCGGCCTCGGCCGACGACGCGCGGGAGTTGTATTCCCATGACCCCGGTTCGCTGGTGTTCGGGGCGTGGAACAGCCATCGCAAGGGCAGGCAGCAGAAGTTTCCTCGGGTGTATGCCAGCGAGGTGATCGGTTGGGATCCGGTGGTCGGTGCCCGGAACGCGGGTCGGATGGATCCGCTGAACCTGCAGGGGGCACAGAAGCCCCGCAAGGACGGCCAGGGCTGGGATTTCTCGCCGGTGTCGACGAAGGCCAAGGGCGAGAAGTTGAGCGAGATCGGTCATGGCAACGTGGCGCCGAACTCTCAGCACGGGGGAGTGACGATCACGTCGGCCCAGCGGATCGCGACGCTGTCGTTGGCGGGTTTGGACCGGATCGGGTTCGGTCCGGTTGATGCACAGGCGGCGCTGGCCGCCCGTGCGTTGCTGGCGGCGTATGCGATCGTCGCGGACCGGTTGGCGTTCGGGGATCCGACGTTGTGGCTGCGTAGCGGATGCGAACTGGTCGTGGAGACCGAACGCATCGAGTGGGTCAACCGCGGCGGCCAGACCGAGCAGATCGAGATCAGCCGGGACGAGGCGATCGCATTGTTCGCGATGGCTGCTGAGCACGCCGAGAAGGCGGGAATGGCGGTGGCGACGGAGACGGTGCGGTTGACGGCCGGCAAGGCGCTGGCGCAGGCGATCGACTTCAGCTTGACCAAGGCTGCCCCGGCTGCGGATGAGGCCTGAGCCGTGACGCTGGCAATCACGATCGAGTTGCTGACCGGCTCCTACGACGCGGCCACCGTGGACGACCGGGAGCGTTCGGAATGGCCACCACACCCGGCTCGGGTGTTTTCGGCGTTGCGGGCGGCAGCCCGCGGTGAACAGGATCTGGGGGTGCTGCGGTGGCTGGAGTCGCAGCCCCCGCCGGTGGTGATCGCTAGCGAGTTGGCTGTGGAGCATCGCCGGCAGTCGTGGGTGGTCACCAACAGGCTCGAACCCAAGGGCGGTAGCCAGTTTCATCCGGGCCGGGCGAACCGGCTGCGGTCCCGTGTCCGCGCGTTGCCCTCGAACCCGATGGTCCAGTTAGCCTGGCCGGCGCAGGCCGATGCGGAGCAGATCGCGCGGGTGGACCAGATGGCCCGCCGGATTCCGTATCTGGGCCGGTCCACAGGGGTCGCCCTGGTGTCGGCGTCGAGCACCGCGCAGTCGACGGTGCCGGACGGGCATGTGGTTTTCGAGCCGTGTGAGTTGATGGACAGCGAGATGTCGTTGCGGGTGCCTTACCTGGGCTTTGTGGACGCCTTGGACTCGCAGTTCGAAGCGGATCGGCCGGCCTGGGAGGTTTCTCGGTCGCGGGCGTACCGGCGCCGGCCGGTAGGGGAGCAGGCCGTGGCTGCCGCGACCGGCGGGATCACGCCGTCGGTGTACGAGGACGTTCTGGTGTTTCGTTTCTCGGGGCTGCGGCCGCAGGCGCAGCTGGCGGTGTCGTTGACCGAGGCATTGCGATCAGCGGTGCTGCGCGCTGCCGGCGGTACGGCCCCGACGGCTCTGCACGGTCACCATGCACCTGGGCGGCCGCACGTGGCGTTCCTGGCGCTGCCGGATGTGGGTCACGAGCACGCTGATGGGCATCTGCTGGGCTTGGCGGTTGCGGTGCCGGAACTGCCCCGGCCTGAGCGGGCCGCTGTGGTCCGATCCGTGCTTGCTCTGCGCGACCGGAACGGCAATGGAGTGGTGACGTTGCCGGTGCCGCGGCTGGGACAGATCGAGTTGCTGTACGACCTGGGTTTGGTACGTCCGTGGGGTGCGTCGCCGCAGCGATGGCGGCGGGGCAGCAAGCAGTGGGTCTCGGCGACCCCGGTGGTGTTGGACCGCTACCCGAAGCGCCCCGAGCAGGTGACCGAAGAGGTCCTGCGTTGCCTACGCACCGTGGGGTTGCCGGAGCCGCTGCAGGTGCAGGTCAGCGTCGAGCCGCTGCTGCCGGGCGCGGCACGACTGCGCCCGGTCGACCTTCCCCGGCAAAGCCGGGGCAAGCTGTTCCGGCATATCGGGGTGACCTTCGACCGGCAGGTCAGCGGCCCCGTCCTGGTTGGGGCCGGCCGCTATCTCGGTGTCGGGCTACTCGCCCCGGTGGGCGGCGCCGATGTCTGAGGACACGCCCCTGACGGCGGCGGACTTTCCGGCGTTCGTACACGCGATCCACGGCTATCAGCCGTTCCCGTGGCAGTCCGAACTGACCGCCACGGTGCTCGCTACCGGCCGCTGGCCGGACCTGGTGGACGTACCGACTGGCCTCGGCAAGACCACCATGATCGATATCGCGATATTCGTTGCCGCCGCCACCGCAGACCAGATCGGACCGGATCGGCTGGGACGGCGCCGCTGCTTCTTCGTGGTCGACCGGCGCCTCGTCGTCGACGAAGCTTACGATCACGCACTTGCGATCTCCGATGCGCTGACCGCAGCAGAACGTGATCAGGACACCGGGGTGCTGGGCAGAGTCGCAGCACGGCTGCGTGCGTACGCGCCGCAGGCGGGAGGCGACCTACTGCCAGTTGCCCGCATGCGGGGCGGCGCGACGTGGTCGTCGGCGTGGCTCGACCGTCCGGACCGTCCGGGCATCGTGCTCGGCACGGTCGATCAGGTCGGTAGCCGCCTATTGTTTCGTGGCTACGGCGTCAGCGACCGGCGCCGGCCCATCGACGCGGCCTTGACCGGCACGGACGCGCTGCTACTGGTCGACGAAGCACACCTGGCGACGGCACTGCTGACGACGTTGACCGCCGCCCACGAACGAGACCGCCTGCAACTGCCGCTGCCTGGGCTGAGCATGGTGCAGTTGACCGCCACCGGCACACGTGTCGACAACCCGTTCACCCTCGACCAACAGACACACCGGGATGACGTCGAGGCGTGGCGGCGGTTGACCGCCGCGAAGACCCTCACCACCAAGTCCTGCACGACGAAGGACGTCGTACGGGTTCTGGCCGCGACCACCGTCGAACAACTCGTCGCCCTCACCGAGCAATCGCCACCGAATGTGGCTGCGGCGGTGCTCGTCGTGTGCAACACGGTGGATCGGGCTCGTGCCGTGCATGACCAGCTGGGCAAGTTGCTCGCCGGGTCCAAGGCCGTTGTGCAAGCTGACTGTGACCTGCTGATCGGCCGGTCCCGGCCGATCGATCGGCCGTCGTTGCACGACGACATCCTTGCCCGCTTCGGGGTAGCCCGGAAGACCGACCGTGGACCGGCCGTGCTTGTGGCCACCCAGACCGTCGAGGTCGGCGTAAACCTCGACGCAGATGCGTTGATCACCGAATCGGCGTCGTGGGATGCGCTGGTGCAGCGCCTCGGCCGGCTCAACCGGCTCGGCCGCTTCCGTGACCGGTTCCCCGCCGCCAATGCCGCGGTCGCGGTCGTCGTGCACGACGGGCAGAAGGACGCGCCGGTGTACGGCGTGGCACGCGACGAAACTTGGACGGCACTGACCGAGGCGACATCCGGCGCGCCGATCGACGTATCACCGCTCAGCTGCCGCGATCTCCGCGACGGGCCGCTGGGCAACCCGGAGGTGCACCGCAAACCTACGGCGGTGCCGGTGTTGCTGCGTCCGACTCTCGACGCGTGGACGCAGACGGCCCCGGTGCCGCTGCTGGATCCGCCGATCGAACCGTTCCTGCACGGTTTCGACACCGGCACCGCACCGGTGCAGGTGCTGTGGCGCAAGGGTCTGATCAGTGACCAGGCGTTGGACGATCCGTTCAACGATGACGGCGCCGAACTGCCCGCCACGGCTGTAGCGGCGATGCTGGCTCATTTCCCGCCGCGTACCGCGGAGGTTGTCGAAGTTCCCTGGCATGCGGTCCGGCAATGGATGCGCGGGCAGCCCACCGAGGCGGTCAGCGATCTGGAAACCGAGGCCGCGATAGACGACCGACGGCCCAGCGACGACCGAGACCAGTTCCGGGCCCTGGCGCTGCGCCCCGACCGCCGCCGCAAGGACGGTGACCAAACCGGGCCAGAGCTGTGCTGGCAGTGGATCAACGCGGATCAGCTCCGGCCTGCGGACCAGATCATTGTCCCGACCGAGCGTGGCGGCCTCGACCGCTACGGCTGGGCACCCCAGCAGCAGACTGGCGTCGTTGACGCCAGTGAACCCGCCACCTTCCAGCCGTCCCGGCGAGCTCGCGCGGCGACATTGCGCATGGACCGTCGCCTCGCCGATCGGCTCGGCTTACCCGCCGACGCACACGCGGTCGTCGACGAGCTGCTCACCAACGAGACCGCCCGCACCGGTGTACGCCTGCAGCAGATCGGACAGCACCTCGCGCAGCTGCTGCCGGACGTTGCTCCACCCGATCGAGGCTGGTCCGTTGTCGCCTGGCAACGCCTGCGCGCTTGGCTTGGCTCTGGGAATCTGCGCACTATCGAAATCCTCGACTCCGCCATCGGATGGGGCGTTGACGGAAGGGAACCGACCTCCCAGGGGTGGCTGTTGACCGGCTTGGTGCCCGAACCGGACCGGTCGTCCGGGCAGAGCGTGCCGGAGCGCGACGATGAAGAAGCCGCCGCCAGCTCGGTCAGTTCCCGTCCGGTCACCCTGGACGTCCACCACGCCGCGGTCCGCGCACGATGTGCCCAGATCGCTGCGGCACTCGGTCTACCCACCGACCTGAAGACCGTGCTGCAAGACGCTGCCGGCTGGCACGATCTCGGCAAATCCGAAGAACGTTTCCAGATCATGTTGCACGGCGGCGACGCCTACGAGGCACTGCTCGCCACCGACGTACTGGCCAAATCGGGTCTCGACCCGCTCGACCGGCAGGCGTGGCGAAACGCCGCCCGGCAAAGCCGCCTACCGGCCGGAGCCCGGCACGAAGCGTGGTCCGCGGCTCTTGTCGCCGAACACCTGCGACACCACGGCTACGACGGCGATGACGAGCTGCTGATCCACCTGATCGCGGCCCATCACGGCTACGCCCGCCCGTACGCCCGGCTCGTCGCGGACCCCGCGCCCAGACCGATCGAAGCGCTCATCGACGGACACAAGGTCAGCATCGGCTCCGAACACACCGTCGACCTGGACCAGCCGACCCGCTTCACCCGGCTCAACCACCGGTACGGGCGGTGGGGACTTGCCCTGTTGGAAACCATCGTGCGCTGCGCCGACATGACCGTCTCGGAGGAAGGCTCATGACCGAACTCCCACTGCCCGCCCTCGACGGCCGCACACCACTGGGATTCCTCGCCGCCCTGGGCATCCTGCGCCTGACCACCGACCTCACCGGCCACCCCGCCCGGCTGTCCTGGTCAACCAGCGACTGCACCGCCATCCTGCACGACGCACAACCCGACCACGACACCCTCACCGCCGACCTGACCGCCATCGTCGAATCGATACCGAACAACGGTGTCCTTCCGCAGCTCGGCCCCACCTTTCCTCCGCCCGGCGAGGCACCGGACAAGCTGCGACTGTCCCGGGCCGACTTCACCCGCTATACCTGGCAGGTCACCCACGACGACCCCGCCGCCGAGGACTGGCTCGGCATGCTCGTCACCGATCTGAGCCTGGACGACAAGCAACGCACCGACATCACCCCCTACGCGGCACCCTCCGGCAAGCAGTCCATGCGTACCATGCTCGAGAAACCCCTCGCCGACATCCGCAAGAACCCGGCGCTGCTTCATGAAGCCCTCACCTCATGGCGGCGCTATCCCGGCGTGACCGGCGAATACCTCGACCACCGGGTCCTCTTCGACGCCGTCGACGCCCCCGACGGCAAACCAGCCGAACGCGGCGTGCCCGGTGCCACCTGGCTCGCCCTCATGGCCTACCCACTGTTTCGCACCACCGCCGCATCCGGACAAAGCCTCAGCACCTGCTGGCAAGATTGCGGCCCTCGAATCGACCGACGCATGATCTACCCACTGTGGTCAGCGCCGCTTGACACCGCATCGGTCCAAGCGCTGCTCGCACACCCAATCCTTGCCGGCGCCGACAGCGGCACCCCGCCACCCGAAGCGCTGCTGCTGTCCATGTTCCTCGTCGTGCACGCAGCCCGCCGCCGGATCCCGGGCCGCAACTTCGCCGGCGTACTCACCCCCACAACCGCCCCGCGGACACCGGCACGCCGCAAGGCGCAACCATGGTGAGCCCGGCCCGCCCACCCCAGCCCGGACTTCCCGAAACCGTCCCCGCCCGCATGGTCAACAAATTCGTCTACTGCCCACGCCTGTTCTACCTCGAATGGGTCCAGGGACGCTTCGCCACCAGCGACGACGTCGAAGAAGGACGCTGGATTCACCGAGTCGTCGACGAACCCGGCGGTGACCTACCCGACCCCGAAACCGACCTCGAATGCTTCGCCGGACGAACCTCACGCAGCTTCTGGATCACCTCTACCGACCTCGGCGTCAGCGCGAAAATCGACATCGTCGAGATCAGCGACGACGGCACCGTCATACCCGTCGACTACAAGAAAGGCGCGCCCGACCGGCACGGCAAGGCCTGGCCCGCCGACGAAATCCAGTCCGTACTCCAAGCTCTGCTGCTGCAGGAAGCCGGCTACCGCGTACGAAAAGCCGAAATCTGGTACGCCGAAACCCGCCGCCGCGTCGAGATCCCGATCGACGAAACCCGCCTACAAGACGTTCACCAACTCATGCAACGCCTCTGGCAGACCGCCGCCAGCGACACCATGCCCGCGCCGCTGCAAGACAGCCCCAAGTGTCCCCGGTGCTCACTGGTCGGACTCTGTCTGCCCGACGAGATCAACACCCTGCGCATTCGACAACAGACCGCCCAACGACCCCGCGGCGTCATGGCCGCCGACCCCGACAGCCGCCCCGTCTACGTCATGGAACAAGGCACCGTCGTCGGCATCCGCCGAGGTCGCCTCGAGACCTACAAACAGGACGAGAAACTCGCCAGCTACCGGCTCATCGACGTCCAGCAACTCTGCCTCTACGGCAACATCACCGTCACACCACAGGCGATGCGCGAACTCCTCGCCCGCGAGATCCCCGTCTGCTGGTTCTCCTACGGCGGCTGGTTCTCCGGCATGGCCCAAGGCCTACCCAGCAAACACGTCGAATTGCGCCGAAGCCAATACACCGCCACACCAGAAACCCTGCTCGCCGCCGCCGGGAGCATGATCGAAGGCAAGATCAAAAACTGTCGCACTCTGCTGCGCCGGAACAGCCGTACTCCCACCGGACAAGCCATCGACCAGCTCGCCGACCTTGCCACCGCAGCCACCACCCCGGCCGGCTATCCCAGCCTCCTCGGCTTCGAAGGCACCGCCGCCCGCATCTACTTCTCCCGATTCAGCGGCATGCTCAGCGAGAACACCGGCCTCGACACGACCGCTTTCGACACCAACGGCCGGGCCCGCCGACCACCCCCGGACCCCGTCAACGCCCTGCTGTCCTTCACGTACGCGCTACTGGTCAAAGACCTCACTTCGACACTGGCCACCATCGGGTTCGACCCCTACTACGGGGTGTTCCACCGCCCCCGATACGGACGACCCGCCCTCGCCCTCGACCTCGCTGAGGAGTTCCGGCCCCTTATCGCCGACAGCACCGTCATCCAGCTGATCAACAACGGCGAAATCCGGCCAACACACTTCACCGGCGGCTGCCAACTCGACCGTGACGGCCGCCGAGCCGTCATCACCGCCTACGAACGCCGCATGGCCCACGAGATCAAACACCCCGTCTTCGGCTACCGCGTCAACTACCGCCGAGCCCTCGACGTTCAAGGCCGCATCCTCGCAGCCCACCTCACCGGAGAACTGCCCGCCTACACCCCCTTCACCACAAGGTGACCCATGGCCCGACGACGATTCCTCATTGCCTACGACATCTGTGAACCCCAGCGACTCCGGCAAGTCTGCAAGACCATGGAGTCCTACGGCGAACGCCTCCAATACTCCGTGTTCATCTGCGACCTCAGCCGTACAGAGCTTGTCTACGCCCGTGCCGAAGTCGAACGGCACATGAAACTCAACGAAGACTCCATCGTGATCGTCGACCTCGGCGAGACGGACGCCGCCCGCTTCACCTTCATTGGCAAGAAACGTCCGCTGCCATCACAGGCGACAAGAATCATCTGATGCGAGCGCTCCAGTCCCACCCCAATCCCTGGGCAGCGCTCGCGCCCAGGTCACACCGCACCCAGGCCCAAATCACATCCAAATACCTGAATCAAAGGGAGGTTCTCCGACGTAGCCCTCGCGAGCGCGCGCAAAGCAGCAGTTCAAGACCCATGATCCAAGCGAGCCCCGTTCCCGGTCACCGTGACCGGGCTCCGTAGCGGCGTCGGGACGTAGACCGGCGCATCGACTCCCAGAACTCCGTTCCCGGTCACCGTGACCGGGCTCCGTAGCGGCAAGTCCATGCTCGCCGAGGCCGCGCTTCCTGAGACCGCCGTTCCCGGTCACCGTGACCGGGCTCCGTAGCGGCCTCTGCGCCGGTCTCGGCCTCCTGGGCCTCGTCGGTCCCGTTCCCGGTCACCGTGACCGGGCTCCGTAGCGGCGGCGCGAGCCTCGCCAGCGGCGCCAAAGACAAGATCCGTTCCCGGTCACCGTGACCGGGCTCCGTAGCGGCGCCGCTCCCACCACAGCCGCTCCCCTGGCTCCACGCGGCCGTTCCCGGTCACCGTGACCGGGCTCCGTAGCGGCGAGCTTGGTCGAGGCGACCCAGGCCGAGGACCGCTGCCCGTTCCCGGTCACCGTGACCGGGCTCCGTAGCGGCATCCTTCGCGTGTCCACCCCCGCACTGGGGAGCCGTTCCCGGTCACCGTGACCGGGCTCCGTAGCGGCCCGGTCAGCTGTGGCCAGGCCGCGACGACGACCGCCCGTTCCCGGTCACCGTGACCGGGCTCCGTAGCGGCATCGCCGGTGGCATTCCCGCCGCTCCGCCGCGGCCGCCGTTCCCGGTCACCGTGACCGGGCTCCGTAGCGGCAGGAGCTGGGCCGTGAGGTCCGGCAGCGTCTCGACCGTTCCCGGTCACCGTGACCGGGCTCCGTAGCGGCGACGGCATCCGGCACGCCGCGCTGGTCGACAACACCCGTTCCCGGTCACCGTGACCGGGCTCCGTAGCGGCGGTGTCCGGCTCGCCAGTATCAAAACCGAAGACCACCGGGCCCGTTCCCGGTCACCGTGACCGGGCTCCGTAGCGGCGGTGTCCGGCTCGCCAGTATCAAAACCGAAGACCACCGGGCCCGTTCCCGGTCACCGTGACCGGGCTCCGTAGCGGCGGTGTCCGGCTCGCCAGTATCAAAACCGAAGACCACCGGGCCCGTTCCCGGTCACCGTGACCGGGCTCCGTAGCGGCTGCGACTCCCGGTTCTGCCAGGTGGTCCGCTCCTCCGTTCCCGGTCACCGTGACCGGGCTCCGTAGCGGCGAGGCCATGCGTGCGCGTCAGGCAGCGAATCGCAACCGTTCCCGGTCACCGTGACCGGGCTCCGTAGCGGCTCGCAGATCACCTACTACGCCGCTCGCAACGCCCGCGCCCGTTCCCGGTCACCGTGACCGGGCTCCGTAGCGGCGCGATCGCAGTCACGTCGTCTCCTTCAGCGTCCAGCCCGTTCCCGGTCACCGTGACCGGGCTCCGTAGCGGCGGGCTTTGCGGCGACCAGGTCCGTACCTATGTTCGCCCGTTCCCGGTCACCGTGACCGGGCTCCGTAGCGGCACCGTGTAACTCCAGACGGTCACGTCCTCCGACGACCGTTCCCGGTCACCGTGACCGGGCTCCGTAGCGGCAAGCTCGGCACGATGGGCCTGTCCGAGAACTGGAAGCCGTTCCCGGTCACCGTGACCGGGCTCCGTAGCGGCCCGGCCAGGACCAAGCACCTCGAGCAGGTCTTGCCGACCCGTTCCCGGTCACCGTGACCGGGCTCCGTAGCGGCCGGGCCAGGCCATGGTCACCTCCCGCGTCTTGTGGTGCCGTTCCCGGTCACCGTGACCGGGCTCCGTAGCGGCTACGCCGCCAGCTCCCGCTTGGCGATGCCCTGGATCCCGTTCCCGGTCACCGTGACCGGGCTCCGTAGCGGCCAGCACGGCGACGAGTACTACTACGGCGCCGAGCTGGCCGTTCCCGGTCACCGTGACCGGGCTCCGTAGCGGCAACCTCCAGGCGATCGACCTACTCGTGCGCGTCGGCCGTTCCCGGTCACCGTGACCGGGCTCCGTAGCGGCAGGCCGCGCTTACGGCGCCAGTACTTGACCTGTTCGCCCGTTCCCGGTCACCGTGACCGGGCTCCGTAGCGGCAGCAACCGAGCGCGCCACAACGCCTTCGGCCACCGCCGTTCCCGGTCACCGTGACCGGGCTCCGTAGCGGCCTGGTGAGATCCCACGGCCGTACAACACGCTGGCCCCCGTTCCCGGTCACCGTGACCGGGCTCCGTAGCGGCCGCTTCACCGCGCCGGCGACCTTGCGGTAGCCGCCCGTTCCCGGTCACCGTGACCGGGCTCCGTAGCGGCAAGGTCAGCTTGTCAGCGTTGAACATCGAGCCGACCGTTCCCGGTCACCGTGACCGGGCTCCGTAGCGGCCGCAGGATCGTGAGGCGGAACTCCGTCGGGGTCACGGCCGTTCCCGGTCACCGTGACCGGGCTCCGTAGCGGCCCGTATCGGCCGAGGCCCTGACCATCCGGTCCGACCACCGTTCCCGGTCACCGTGACCGGGCTGCGTAGCGGCCCCGCGATCCTCACGGCCTGGTCGTGATTGCCCGGCCGTTCCCGGTCACCGGACCGGGCTCCGTAGCGGCACGACCATCAAGGGCGACCGTAAAGAGGAACACCCAACCGTTCCCGGTCACCGTGACCGGGCTCCGTAGCGGCGGCGTGTCCAGCCACCACCGAGTCGCATCGCTGCCCGTCCGTTCCCGGTCACCGTGACCGGGCACCGTAGCGGCGTGCCCCGAGCAGGAGCCCACGTGGCGAGGTCAGTGCCGTTCCCGGTCATCGTGACCGGGCTCCGTAGCGGCATGCGGTCTCCTCGGCTTCCCGGGCGTCAGCGCGGCACCGTTCCCGGTCACCGTGACCGGGCTCCGTAGCGGCTAGATCTGGGTGTGCATCGCACCGAACCAGGCGACCGTTCCCGGTCACCGTGACCGGGCTCTGTAGCGGCATGTGGACGTTCTCGTCCTTGATCGCGGCCAGCGTCCGTTCCCGGTCAAGGTGACCGGGCTCCGTAGCGGCAACTGGATCGCCACCAGGCCGGACTGGTTGAGGGCCTCCGTTCCCGGTCACCGTTACCGGGCTCCGTAGCGGCCTTGCGTCGTCGGCCCGGTGCTCGATGGAGCCGAGCCGTTTCCGGTCGCCGTGACCGGGCTCCGTAACGGCAAGTCCGCTCGCGGTACCACCACCGAGGCCCGTGCCCGTGCCCGTTCCCGGTCATCGCGACCGGGCTCCGTGGCGGCTGGCGCCACCCCGCAACTGATGCTGTTTGGCTTTTTCGGTCACCGCGGCAGGCTCGGGGGTGAAGGTGGACTGTGATGCTCCGTTCATGGGGGTCCGACGGTGACTGTCCGGGGCCCGCCTTTGATGATGTTGATATCGGGCTCGACTTGTTGGCTGGCGAAGGAAGACTATTGCGGGTCCGGGGTGCCGTTTTCCCAGATGCAGGGGGAGTCGCTGCTGAGCGTGATGTCGAGGTGGTCGCCGCGGCTCCAGGCATTGGCGGTCACGAAGTAGCCGTCGGGCGTCTCGACGCTGTAGCGCGGCTCCGGTTCGCTGCGCTTGTCCGTGTGGACCTTGTAGCCCTTCTGCTGCCAGAAGGTGACCAGTGTCGGAATGATCTGCTCAGTCGGCCACGCACCGGTGCCGGGCGGGACGATGAGGTAACGCTTCTCAGCAAAGATGCGGCCGGCGGGGCCGCCATCCGTGGCGTCGTCGCACGGCAGGCTGTCCTCGTCAACGTTGATCTTGAGGGTGGCGCCGGATGGTAGCTGCCCGAAAGCCTCGTGAACGAGTTCTTCTACCCGCTGGACGGCCTGAGCTTTGGTCGCGGTGGGCTGCAAACTCTTGTCCTCTCCGGCACATGCGGCCAGTGTCAAGGTCGTGACCGCTGCCATCAGCGTGTAGCGGAGCCGTCGGATTGTCATGTCAGTACACCTCGCTACAGCTTGCCGGTGACGATCAATGCGATGTTCTTGCGGGCGATGTTGTTGTCGTTCCAGTAGGCGGAGTGGGTGTCGCCTTCGGCGTTGGAGTTGCCGGGGTCGCTGGCGAATACCCGGGCGCCGAAGTCCAGGTCGCTCGGGTCGTTGCCATGGGCGATGTCCCAGTCGGGAACTTTACGGATCGCGTCGTACTCCGCGCGGGTCGCATAGACCTGGTCCGGCCGTACGCCGGTCAGATCGGATGCCTGGTTGACGTCGACGCCGGGGGAGCCGACGAATACCAGGGCGTCGGCGCTGATGCTCGGGCTCATCGCGGCGTGCCCGATGACGGTTGAGCCGTAGCTGTGTCCCAGGACGGTGTTACGGGACGGGATGTCGCCTTCGTGGGTGGCTCGCAGCCCGGTCTGGAAGTTGTCGAGCGCCGGGCCGCCGTCCTCGGCGTAGGAGCTGAAACCCGCGTCCGGCAGGATCGCGTTCGGGGCGTCGTAGCCGTACCAGTAGACCGCAGCGGTGCTCCTTGTCGGATCCTGGAGGGCTGCGTCACTCGCCATGATGCCAGCGCGGCTCATTCCGCCTGCCGCTTTGGAGAGGTCTTCTCCGGTGCCAGGTACGTAGGTAACAATGTTGTTCGATGTGTCGGGGTTGCCGACAGAGACGATTGCCTTGCCGTCGGCGGCGGTGGAAAGGCCGATCAGGTATGCGTCGGGCTTGTTGGGATCGGCGAGTCGAGAGCTGATGGCTTCGAGACCTCGCAACTTGCCGGCGAGATCGTCGTGCTGCGTTCCCAACTGGGCGAGCTCGGCGTCCAAGGCGGTCTTGGCGTCGAATGCGTCCGGATACACCTCAGTGATCCGGCCCTGGTCGTACATACTCTTCAAATACTGCGTACGAGCGTCGACCGACGCGGCCTGCTGCTTGAGGCTGTCGGTGTCGCGCTGCAGTACAGAGCGGTTGGCTACGTCGCGGTCGGTGATCGGGATACCGTCGATCCAGCCGACGAGCTCGGGGAAATCCAAGATCGCCTGCTCCTGCTGCTGCGGGGTAAGTGACTCCCACCAGGCGCGGACCTCGGCCGGGGACCGCTTGGCCTGTGCCTCAAGGTCCGTACGGGAAAGGGCCGGTAGCTGCGTCGTCCCGAAGCCGGCCTTGGGCGAGGGAGCGTTGACAGTGATGGCGTTGGCGGTGGAATCGTCGAGCGCTCGTGCGCTTTCCAGGACAGCCCGCAGGTCGTTCAGCAGTGCTCCGGTTTCACGCGCGGTGTGATCCAGGTTGCCTGCGGAGTACGCCGTTGCCGGCGCGGTGATGGTGGCAGCGGCGGTATCGACGGTGTATCCAGACTGACGAGCCGAGGCGACGATGTTCTCCGCCTGCTGCCGCAGGGCTTTCATGCCGTAGGCATGCTGGTCCATCGCATCGTGGACGCGCTTGGCCGGGTTGTAGGTGTTGCTGACCTCAGCGCGAAGATCGGCAGCTTTCTCTGCCGCCGCCTCCGAGCCGGTGCCACTCGACCAGGCGTAGGGCAGGTCACGGGTTCCCCGGATCAGTTGCTCTGCGGCGTCGTCGATTCCCTGGGCGAGCCGGTGCCAATGGTCGACAGCGGAATGCCACGGCGCCGCGTCGAACGACAGAAGGTCTTCCAGGGTCATCTCGCTCATCGGGGCACCCGGTACTGGCTCCCCTGGAGACCGTCGGCGTTTGTGTGATCAGTTGCCCGGTAGTCTCGAGCCGCTTTGGTCAAACGTGCGCCGAAGGAATCGACATCATTGGTCAGCCGGTGCAGGTCGGCAAGCCAGGCCATCGCTGCCGATTGGGCTGCCCTGGCCGCCTCCGAGCCGGCCTGAGGCGTAGGAGCAAGTCCCGCTTCGGCGTTCTTCGCGGTGTTGCGCAACGTTGTCGCGGCCGCGGTGACCTCTGTTCCGATCCCACGCAGGGCCTGAACGTCAACCTCAAGCTGCGTAGGCTGCATCGACACCCTCCCCGTGTATGCGAACTTTGCACTCTATAGGCCATACAGCAACACCGATGCCCCGGTTCATCTCGGCTGGTGAATCGCCCGCAACGTTCAATCGGACGCGACAGCCGGGCCAGTCTGCACGGGGGCATGCTCAATGGCGAAGGACACCCGACGACCAGAAACGCTGAAAGGCTCTGGTCTGCGGCCTGACGTGCGGGGTAGGCCCAGCCGGAGAAGCGCTCGGGTGCCTCGCGAGCAGAGCCTTTCGGCGAGCCGGAATCCTTCAGCTGCAGCCCTCTTCCCCGGTGTTCGCCTGGCGGGGGCGGTAGGTGTGGATCCATGCCTCAACCTCGCAGGCGAGCCACACGCGGCCCATGGCCAGTTCCCCGCACGGTCGCGGGAAGTCGGCGCGCTCGGTCAACTGTTGGATACGCTGGCGGGACAAGCGGAGCCGCTGTTGGACCTCGCGGGTGCCCATCAGTTTCGGGCGCTCGGGCATGGCTGGCGTTCAGTCCTTTCGTCGGCGTGGAGTCGCTCGATCCGCTTGCTGCTATGGATGCTGGTTGTGGACTTTGAGAGCGAATGCCAGTCGGTGAGTCGCCTCGCGGGCGGCGCTCACGAGTTCTCGTTGCGCGGACCCGGGAAAGGCGTCGAAGCCGAGTCCGGACTCCGCAGCCAACTCGTTGAGCTGCTTGGCCTGCTGGTCCGTGAGACCGCTGGCTGCTGAAGAATGTTTCGCGACGTCGCGAGCGGCGTAGCCGTCAGCGGAGGCGACCGCTTCGTCAGCGACCAGACCCAGGATGTCGATACCCTTCTCGGGTTCGAGTGCGGTGGCCAGGGTGGCGATGGTGAGCCCAAACTGCGCCCGATAGGAGGGACGCCCGGTGTTTGGCGTTGCCCGGTAGCGGGCCGCGGCGGTGTCCAGGTGTTGCGCCGCGGTGCCTGCGTGTAGGTCCGCTATGACGGCGTGGAGACATGGAATGACGTCGCGTTCCCACGGCTCGGTCGGTGTGCTGCGGCTCAAGAGCTCGCGGCCTTGATCCCGGTCGCCGTCGATGA
Organism: Actinoplanes regularis; assembly: GCF_900188005.1. GTDB lineage: Bacteria > Actinomycetota > Actinomycetes > Mycobacteriales > Micromonosporaceae > Actinoplanes > Actinoplanes regularis. Next base: position 42,995 of record NZ_FZNR01000031.1, read on the forward strand.
TGTGGGCGATGATCGCGGCCTGCCGGCCTTCGAGCAGATGGTCGCCGACACCGTTGTGGCGCCGAGCGTGGTCTGCAGCCTGGGTCCAACGGTCCCCGAGCGCCAGGGCACGGACGCCGTCACCGACGAGTTGAAGCCAGATCCAGCGATGGAGCATCTCCTTGTCCCGCCGGTCACCCGTGAGGTCCGCTGTGGGCAGGGTGCGAGTGTCGACAACAAGGTTCCGGTTGCCGGTGATCGCCCGGTGCATGGCCTCGAGCAGGCGCAGGGCAGGGGAGCCATGGTCCGCGCGGATCTGCTGGCGGGCAAGGTTGTGAACGGGCTCGAGCAGGTAGCGGGCTTCGAGGTAGGTCAGTTGTCGTCCGATCTGCCGATAGGCGTTGATGTGTTGCCAGCAGAGCTGCCGGGCAAGGTCGGGATGGCCGCCGTCGCTGGCGATCAGGGCGGCTTTGTTCAGGGCGTGAGCGGCGTCGTGCATTCCGCCTTCGGCTTTCTCCGCCGCGGCTTGTACTGCGTCGGTGACGACCTTGATGCGTTCGGGCAGGCTGGGGCAGGCGGGGCGGGGCCGACCGATCAGTGGGAAGTGCCGAAGGGCGGCTCGGGCGCTCGGGTGCATGGTCAGCTCCGGGGGAGGATGGCGGCCTTTGCCGCCTGCGCGAGGATGCTTTGGGCTGCTGCGGACAGACCCAGTCGGTTCCAGTGGAAGATCACGATCTGGGCGAGCACGGCTCGCAGCCCTCGATCGAGGCGGTTGGTCGCGGCTGCGTCATACAGTTTCTGGCCGGCTTGGGCGAAGGCGGCGATCCAAGGCTCTGCGTACGCGGCTGTCGCCGCGTCGGTGAACGGTGCCCCGTTGGTGACGGAAACGGTCAAGAGCGGCTTCATCGTCATGGCGAGCGCGTCGATGCGGTCGGCGTCGGCCGGAATGGGTCGCATCTGAGCGACCCGGGCGAAGACGTCTGCGGCTTCGAACCAATCCAGGCCGGCATGCTGCTGGAGAGCGCGGACGAGCAGGAGAGACAGCTCCCGGCGGCCGAGGTCCGGAGAGTCTCGGAGGAACATGGCAAGTGCGCAGTGGCTGTCGGCGCAGAACAGGTCGTGGACGATGTCCATGCCGGTCGGTCCGCCGAATGCGGCTGCCTCGGGCTCGTAGATGCCGGGCCGCCATTCGGCGATGGCGCCTGACGTGGCCAGTTCGTCGAAAAGGCTGGTTGCAGCGGTGTGATTGCTGGTGTGTACGCGAATTCGCCAACACGGATGTTTCCGGAGGAACCACCATGTCATCTGCCCTTGGACCAGTTCGTCGAGGCGTGGGGTGATGTGCGTGGCGAAGACACGTTCGGCCGTGGTCCAGTCGAGGGGGGTGACGTGGGCCTGGAACCAGGCATGTTCCTGGCGGCGGTGCAGGGCCACCCTCCCGGCTTCGCGGTAGATGTCGACCGCCTCGGCGAGATCTGCTGGCACAGGGCTGGTGTCGGCCTTGCCGCTGATCAGTTCCTCGACGCGGTCGGCCAGCGCCTTGGTGTCGGGGTTCAGGCGATGAGCAGGCATGCGTCCCACCTCGTTCGGGGCGGCTGACCGGCCCGGATGGTTTCGGTGACCAAGGCGACGCCCGCGTTGCCGGTCAGAAAGGCGTTACTGCCGTACGGTGCGGCCGCGGTGAGCCGTGTGGCGAGTGCAGGTAGCCGCTGGACGATGGCCGGATCGTGGGCGACGGCGGCGGCGCGTTGCGCGGTCTGATAGAGGCCTGCGTATCCGTGGCAGATGCCAGCATCGGTGAGCCGGTCGAGTTGCGGATCGGTGAGGCAAGCGGCGATGGCCTGCTCGGCAATGTCCTGGCGGATGCGGTCCCCGGTGGCGAGAGCGGCGAGTTGCAGTGCACGGGCGATCCCGGCGGCGCCGTAGCACCAAGATGGTCGGTTGGGGCCGGGACCGGGGCGGCTGGTGCGGACCTGTTCGCGGGTGAGCCATTGGGGCCACCAGGTTCCGGTCGGAGCCTCCTGCCGCCATTGGTCGAACCACGCGCAGAGGTAGCCGATTGCGTCAGTCTGGCCGTCGACCCGGATATCACGGAGGCTGGCATGGGCGAGCAGGGCGAGCAGCCCGGCTGCGCCGTGGGCCATGCCGTTGTTCGCATGGCCGCCCGGGGTGGGCAGGAGGGGATCGGGGTGATGGTCCACCCACCAACCAGGCACGGTCATTCCGTCAATGCGACGCGGCTCGGTGAGCGAAACGACATACCGCAGGATCTGGGCCATCTCATCGGTGGCAGGTTGGTGCAGCAACAGGGCGCCGAGGCCGGTCAGCCCGGTGAACAGGTCATATTCACTGAAAATGGATGCTGCGCCGGTCCGCTGCCGCTCGTGTGCGATGCCGAGCCGGGCTCGGGCGAGTTGCCGTACGCGCTGATCGAGAGTCTGTTTCTCGGCGGCGTACCGTTGCTGGCCGTCGGCGTCCGTGCGGTGTAGTACGAAGGCGATTGCGGGTGCGCCGTAGTACAGACCGCTGTGCGCACCGGCGTCGATCGGTACGGCCGTTGCCTTTCGGATGAGGTGCTTGGCGGTGGCCCAGCTGCCGAACCCGGTGGTGGCGCGTTCGATTGCCAACAGCGCCTCGCCTGCGATACCGGAGGCGAGCGACTGCGCGGCAGCCTGCTCCGCAGTGAGGGTGGTCGTGTTCATCGGGCGCCTGCCGCCGCGAGGGCGCGCATGGCGGCAACGCGCGTGAGGTGACCGGTGGTGCGTTCAGTCTCCGGATCGATGCCAACCGCACGGATGTGATGCTCGTGCAGGAGAGTGCGCAGAACGCCGGCTGGATCGCGCTGAGGTAGAAGGTGATCGTGATAGCTATGTAGGGCGGTGTCCCGGGCCTGCCAGGCGGCGGCGACGTCGTTGCCGACGTCGAGGGCTCTCAGGTAGAAGTAGTCGTCGCTGGGGTCGGCGAGCTGCCGCGTGGTCTCGCTGAGCTTCCGATCGACTGGCGCGGTTTGGCGGTCGAGGCATTGGAGAAGGCGTTTCAGCCCAGTGATCGGGTCCGGGCCGAAGCTTGCCGCGAGCTGGGCCATCGACGTGGCGGCGAGTGCCTGGGCGGGCAGGCCGGTCTGCTGGGCCATGCGTAATTGGGTGATCGCCGCGGTGGTATCGGCGAAGAATACTTGCTCGGCCGCGTCCAGTGCCGCGCCGTATCCGTAACGGCCGGGATGCTCGTAATAGCTGGTGAGGGTGAGATCCGCGGGTAGGCCGTGGGTCTGTAGGTCTGTGGCTGATGCGGCCAGGCGCGCCGCGACTTCGCCGTAGGCGCAGGCGTCCTTCAGCCGGATCAGGAGGGCGAGATGCTGCTTGGCTTCCGGGCGACTCAGGTCCCGGTGCCGGCGGACCCACCAACGGACGATGCCGACGTCTGAAAGATCCTCGACAAGGGCAGGCAGTTGAGAGACGAGGAGTTCGTCGAAGCGGGCTGGGTTGCCGGCGAGGCGGGCGTGTACGAGGGCGGAGTCACCGGGTCGGAGGACTTCGCCGGGCGGGTCCGTGTGCGGCAGAGCACGAGGTGACGGCGCTTCCAGAGCCATCGGGATGACGAACTCAGCGGCACGGCGAATCCAACGGTTCCCGTCGGCGGGACCGTCTTCACGTACCTCCAGTTGGCCGGCCCGTTCCAGTCGCATCCGCAGCATTCGCCGATCTGCTGGAGATTCAAGATCGAGAGGAAGGCGTAGATCGTTCTGGCAGGCGATGACCTGGGCTGGCACGCGCCATCGTTGCCTCCACCGTTGCAACGCCGTCTCCCAGGCACCTTCGTCAGGGAAGTTGTCGGCGGCAGAGGGTTCGAGATCGGTGGCGTGTAACAGCCAGCGGGCCGGAGACAGCACGGTACGCCCGTACCGGATTCGCGGTGTGTAAGGCAGCTTGCGTGCCGCCGCACCGAGGTCGAACGGCCCGAACACGGCGCTGCGGGCCTCAGCGACCTCGGCGATGAACCGGGCCAGCGGCGGTGTCTGAGCCCGAAGGTCCAGCGCATGCGGAAGATACGGGGCCACTCGTTGTCCAGTGGAGCGACGTATTAGGTAGAGCTGGTCAGCGTCTGCCGTAACCGCGAGGTCGTCAACGTCGATTGTGTCGCCGTGCGGGTGTTCGGACAGCGCCACGACGGTGGGCACCAGGCGGCCGACTCGCACCACGTTCTGGTTGTGGACACGCCGGGGCGGAAACGACACCTGGACGGCGATCACATCGTCTTTGCCGTCCGTGGCCGTGGTGTAGGAGCGGGTGAGCTCCTCTCTGTGGGCGGGAGGCAGCAGGTAGGCGAACCGTCCGGCCATGCTCGTCGGGGTGCGTGGCGCACCGATGATCCGTAGCTCGAAGTCACCGCGGTCCAGCGCTTCGGTAGAGGCAGCATGCACGGTGACGCCCAGCTCGACACGCGCCGGTGGCACTGCCGTTGAGGGGTCGCCGACGGTGAGCTTTCTGATGTCGGCGTCCGTCAGCACGATCTGCTCATCTCCATCGAGCAATGCCTCCTGAATGAGCCGCATGAGGTGGACATCGCGCTCGGTGACGATCCGCCAGGTCGGACGTTCATCGGGAGTGCCGAGGTAGCCATGCGGGTAGCCCAGCCCGGAGTCCGCGACGAGGTCGCGGACCGGGACCAGGGCGCCGGGGCCGTACCGATTGCGGAATCGAACGTGATAGTCCACCCACGCCTGCGAACCGAACGGCTGCGTGCTGAGCCTCAGTAGCAGACCAGCGGCTTGACTGGCCTCGTGGATGACATGCCGGGGAAGGCTCACGGCGGCATCAAGTCGGACATCGACTGCGAGCGGATGGCGGACGGGCGGCGCGAGGCCGATCATGACTTCGGCGGCCACGGATCGAAGGTCTGCGGCGACGTCCCGCTCAGTGGAGGCGTTGTGCCGGGCAAGCACAGCATGGACACGCTGAAGTCCAGCGGCTATCTCTGCGACCTCCGGCAGGTCGTCGGCGTTCACCGCGAGCAGTACGGCGTTTACGTGCGCAAGTCCGGACGAGGCGGTCATCGGCGGCCGGAGGTCAGTGAGAAGAATGTTCCCGTCGATCAGGCCGTGCAGCAGCGCGTCGACCCTGCGGCCATCAGCACGTAGAAGGTCGCGCAGCGCAGCAGCAAGGTGGGCAAAGGGGATCGGACGGGCCGCGTGCGTGAGTGCTGCTTGAACGATTCTCGTGTAGCGGGTCGACGTTTCCCGAAGTGGAACGGGTTTGCTCTGGCCCGGCCGCGGCCGGCAGGCGACATAGGCCCGGTCGCCGCGGACCACAACGTCGTTGTTTGCTACCACTGAGAGACGACGCCTCAGGTCGTGATGCTGTTCAAGGCTCTCCAAGACCCGGGTAAGCCATTCGCCGTCGGCACGTACAACTACATCGTGCTGGTCGCCGAACCGTGCTTGAGCAGGACCAACAGCAGCGGTGGCTACCCCCGCGAATAGACCGAAAGGCGTGGCCCTCCGCTGCCACCGCACCAGGTACGACATCGTGGCGGAGGCGGCCCGGTGAATGTCGCGCGAGTTCGAGTCGGGGGTGTGTAGCAGCTGGTGGGTGCGAGCGGCGAGGTCCGGATTGGCCAGTGTGATCGCTTCGGCCACACGGGGGTCGGCCCAGGCGCCCGCCAGCCAGGCTCGCGCCCGGTTCACGTTCGCTGCAAGGTCCAGGGGCACCGTGGCGCCTTGGCTGGGTGGATATGTGGTTGCCCGCACCAGGACCGGACCAGCAGGGGCGTAGCGGTGGTGAACGGCTGGCATACCGCACCTCCGTAGGCGAGGGAAATTGAGGTGGGCTGCCGGAGCCCACAGCGAATGGGAGCTCCGGCAGCAGGAGTTGATCGGCTTGATCAGGCAGGGTCGTACGAGGACGTGTTGCAGGCGCTGGTGTTGCACGTGTCGCCGCAGCCGTCGTCGGTGTTGCACTGTCCGCGGACCAGCGTGGTCGTCGTCTCGACGATCCGCATGTCCAGTTGGAAGTCCTCGTCCGTGAGAACGTCCGTGGGCGGGGCGAGGGTCGCAGTGGTCGGTGCCATCGACATCACTCCTTACGGTGAAAAGGGGTTATTCCGCCTGGCCGGTACGGGATTGAGCCGCGCGCTGCTCATTCCTCAACGGGCCAGGAGATCGTGATGACGCCGTGCGTCTTGGCCAGCACGGCGGCGTCGGCCGGCTGTTGGGTTTCGTCGCTGCCGGTAGGCCAGTATGCGAACGTCGGCTCGGTATTACGGCCGTCGCGATTCCAGGCTTTGATCTGTTCGACCAGCGTGGCGGCGGCGATCTTGCCGTCGCGCCCGAAGGCGCAGGCGCCGAACTCGACGCCCTGGTCTTGCATCGCCGGACGGATCACCAGATAGGCGAGCCCGGTGCCGCGGACAGTCGCGAACGGAAACCACCTGCCGTGCTCGTCCAGCACGCTGCCGTCTTCGGCCCTCAGCCGGCAGAAGCCAGGCATGTACCAGGCGAACCAGACGTACAGGCCCGCCCACGAAGTCGCATTGGGGAACAGAACGCCGGACCATGCGACGGTCGGTTCGGTGCGAAGGACGTCGTCGAGGTCGTTCAGCGCCAGCGCTGCTGCGGTGTCGAACTGCAAGGTCACCGTCTTGCCGGCCGGGTCGACCACGGTGAGCGGAGTATCGCTGTGGCGGCCAATGCCCTGCATGGGAACGAAGCCGGCCACCTCGATCGAGGTACTGACAAGGTGATCACCCTCGCGGCGGAAGCCGAAGGTACGGGTGACACCGTTCATGATCAGCGGTACGACCAGCGTGCCGGTCGGGGCCAGTTGCTCTAGCCAGGCCGGCGGGATGTCCCATGCACCGACCGTCACGATGATCGCGTCGAACAATTCCTCACCCGGCACGCCGTTCTCGGCGTCCGCGACCAGTACCCGGACCCGGCTGCTGTAGCCAGTCTCGTCCATGAACTTCGCTGCACGATCGATCACTTCAGGATCGATGTCGACGCTGACCGCTCGGCCCTCGGCGCCGACGATCTCTGCGATCAACGCCGCGTTCAATCCTCCCGAGCCGATCTCCAGCACCGTCATTCCGGGCCGTAGTTCGGCCTGCTCCAGCATTCGGGCCTGGATGTAGGCCGCAGAGACCGAGGAGATCGCAGCCCCATTCTCATCACGCTTGGTGACCACCGACGAGTCGTAGCCGTACGCTGTCTCGAGCGGTGTGCCAGCGGGAAGAAACCGTTCCCGTGGTACGACCCGAAACGCGGCCTCCACCGCTTGGCTGGTGATCTTTCCCCGGGCGCGAAGCTCCCCCACCAACGCGTCGCGCAACTCTCCCGCCCGCTCCGCATAGGCAGCCGAGATGGGTTTATCCGCCAATCCCTTGTCAGTCGGGCCGGGCACAGCATCATTGGGAGCCTCAGTCATTACGTCTCCTCAGGATCTCGGTTCTGTTCTGGACAACAGCGGTCACGGTTTGCGCGCGACTGCGCCGTACACCGACACAGGCTTTGGGGGTGATGCGCTGCTCGATTCGGGACGCCATTGGCTGACCATCTCGGCGCCTGGAGCGATCAGATCCAAGCCGTCAAAGAAGCGCAGGAACTGCTCGCGGCTGCGCCCGGTGAAGTCGCCTGCTCCCGGGAGACTCTTGGCGGTGAACACGTCTGCGATGTCGGCGGGAAGGAAGTCGTAGGTGGCGTGTGAGACGACGAGGCAGCTGTCGGCGGGTAGCGCGTTCGTCAGAGTCTTGACGACGGTGTAGGCCTGTTCGTCATCCGGCACGAAGTGCATGACCGCGACGAGCAGCAGCGCGACAGGCTCGCGTAAGTCGAGGATGTCGACCAACTCCTCGGCGTTGAAGATTTCGGCGGGCTCACGCAGATCGGCCTCGATGTAGGCGGTGCGGCCGGCGGGCTGGCTGGTCAGTAGAGCTCGCGCGTGTGCCAGGACCAGTGGGTCGTTGTCGACGTAGACGATGCGGGAGGTCGGGTTGATCTCCTGGGCCACCTGGTGGGTGTTTTCGGCGGTGGGCAGGCCCGTGCCGATGTCGAGGAACTGCCGGATACCGGCTTCTGTGGCGAGGTAGCGCACAGCACGGCGTAGGAACATCCGGTTCTCTACGGCGGCGGTGCGGATGGCGGGATAGACAGCCTCGATGGCGTCGCCGGACTCGCGGTCGGCGGCGAAGTTGTCCTTGCCGCCGAGCCAGTAGTCGTAGCGGCGTGCGGGATTGGCCACAGTGGTGTCGAGTCGGGAGTTCAGCTCTTCGGCGGTCATGGCTCGGGCCTCGTCGTCGGCAGGTCAAGCGCTGTTGGGTGCGGGGCTGTGGGGGTGGCCGGTCCGGCGCGGGGGCGTGCCGGACCGGCCGACCATGTGGCGGCTACCGATGCGTGGTCGGGCCGGGAGGTGATCGCCACATGGGGAACAGGGAAGGCCCGTCACCGGCGATCCGGTAGACGGGTCGCGGCCGGTAGCCGTGCCGGGCGTAGAGGCGGCTGTTGCGGGTGCTGGTGGCCTCCAGATATGCGGAGATGCCGGCGGCATGGAGGTCCGCGTGGTGGTGGTTGAGCAACGCTGTGCCCAGGCCCTGGCGTTGCCGATCAGGGTGTACGGCGAGGAAGGCGAGATAGTGATGCGGTTGCCCGTACGGGTGATGGGCATGCATGGCCTCGTCCAGCGCGGCGAATCGAGGCAGGAACTCACCGGTGATCTCTGCCAGCCTCTGACGGTATCCCGGCAACTCGGGCAGCGGGCCGTCATCGATCTGGTACCAGACGGCTACGGCGGTGTTGTCGCGGGTCGTTTCCACTTCGCCGTGGGTGAGCGCGTGCTCGGCGAGAAGCGCGAAGTACGGCGGGTAGATGCGTGCCCTGGTGCCGGGATGCGGGATCAGCCACGGTGCGAGATCGCCGTGAAGGAACGCCTCGGCCAGCAGTTCGGCGATGACCAGAGCATCGCCTGGTTCAGCACGGCGAACGGTGGCGGGCGGATGCGTCATCGCGTCACTGGTCCCGGTGCGGTCAGCGGTGGTCATCGGCGTACCGCCGCACGGTGCGTGGCCGGGTCGAGTGTGGCGAGGGCGGTCTCGGCGCCGCGGCCGATCACCTGGTAGACGTGCGGCCGGCACAGGGCGAGCCATCCCGACCAGAGCAGCCCGGCGGCGGCTGCGGCCAGGAACGACAGTGGCAGGAGCGTGGCGGCGGGATGCCCGGGCGATACGCCGAGGAGCCGGGCGAAGTCGGTGGCTGTCTCCCAGCCGATCCAGCCGAGGACCATGAACGCCAGCGACGGTGCGAAGACGGTGCGCCAGGCGTTGTCACGCTCGCGCCCGGGCACCTGGTTGAAGAAGCGGACGATGGCGGCGGAGGTAAGAACCATCATCGCCAGGACCCCGAACCCGCCGAGGACCGTGAGCCAGAAGAACAGCTGGGTCAGCGGGTCCCAGCCGGCGGTCGCGTAGAGGGCGATGATGGCGGCGGCCAGGCCGGTCTGGGCCAGCGATCCGCCGAGCGGAGCCTTCGAGCGGGGCGCGGTGGTGCCGAGGAAGCGGGGGAAGACTTCCTCGCGGCCCAGGGAGTAGAAGTAGCGGGCGGTGCAGTGGTGGAACGCCAGCATGGCCGCGAACAGGCTGGTGATCAGCAGCAGGTGCCCGAGGTTGACGATGAATGCGCCGACGTATGGGGCGGCGAGGTTGAACGTCAGGTCCGGTCCTTCGGCGGTGGCTCGGGCCACGATCTGGTCGGGTCCGGTTGCGACTGACAGTGCCCAGGAGCAGAACGAGTACAGCGCACCGATCAGGAACAGCGCGATGAATGTGGCCCGGGCGACGGTCCGGCGAGGGTCTTTGGCTTCCTCGGAGAACACGGCCGTGCCCTCGATGCCGACGAAACCGGCGAAGGCGATTGCCTGGACGGTGCCGCCTTCGCTGCTGGCAAGGCTGCTCGGGTTCAGGGTGGTGTAGGTGACCGCTGCGCCGGCGGGGTGCAGTACCTGGGCGACGGCCAGAATCATCGAGACGACGATCTCGGCGATGAGCAGGACGGCCAGGACCTTGCCGTTGAGGTCGATACGGCTGACGCCCAGAACGCCGACGATGCCGATACCCAGCAGAGCGATCAGCCACCACGGGAGGGCGATGATGCCCTGCTGCTTCAGGTAGTCGACGGCGATATAGCCGAACCCGCCGACGCAGCCGATCTGCATCGCGTTGTACGCCAGCACCGCCACGAAAGCGGTGGCCACACCGAACGGCCGGCCGAGACCACGTGCGACGTACGTGTAGAAGGCACCCGCATTGGAGATCCGCCGGGACATGGCGACGAACCCGACGACGAACAAACTCAACGCGAGCGCGACCGAGATGTAGCCGATCGGGATGCCGGTGACACCGGTGACAGCCCAGCCGGTCGTGGCGCCCGAGGCGACGACGGTCAACGGCGCGGCCGCGGACAGCACGGTAAACACGAGCGGCCACACGCCGAGCTTGCCGCCGGCCAACGTCCGTAGAACGACGCTCGATTGGGGTGGGTAAGGGGGGTGGGACACGGTTGGTGTCTCCTCGACAGATGGGAGAAGGGGGAGGGCCGCGGCTACCGGAGGTGGGAGGTGACCGCGGAACGAACGGCAGCCTCGGTGAGAGCAGCGAGAAGCTGCACCGGTCCGGGCGCCTGCTGCAGTTCGTGACGCAGCGACAACGACACGTTCAGGTCCGCGGACCGCAGAACCGTGCGATGCCAGTCGCAAGCGAGCAGGAGCCCGCCGAGAAGCCGATCGGAGGTATCGAGGGGTTCGCGACGTTCGAGGCGGCTCAGCAGCCGCGCCCATGGCCAGGCAGCGTTGTTCCCGTCCGCCGGGAGATAGCCGGTCCGGCGGACGAACAGCCGCCGGGTAAAGACCTGCTCGACATGGCCACTGCGGATCATCCGATCAGCGACTTGGGCGTAGGCGGTTCCGGCCAGGAACGGCAACCAGATCGGGACCGGATGCGTTTCGCGGGTGAGGTGATCGATGACGATGTGGCCGAGCGCATCCGCCGGCGGCAGGCGAGTCAAAACCCTCGCCATATGGTCGGCCGAGATCGTCAGGTGCCCGCTGAGGACAAGCTCGCCGAGCAGCGCACCAGCCATGACCAGGCCAGCCACATCCTCGTGAAGGAGCAGCAGCCCGTCTCGCTCAGCATGCACCAGCCGGAACACGTCATCCGCGAGCGGTGCGTTTCGTACGGCTCCATGAGCACGACGCCGTGCGACTGTTGCCATTGGCACGGTCGCCGATACGACGATGGGCTGCGAAGAATCGCCCTGTTCCGAAACGAGCAGCGCGGTCTTGTTGTCCTCTGGACGTGCGGGGTCTTCGGAGTGTCTTCCGCCGCTGGCCTGGGACTGTCGGGACGTGCCGGGTGGTGGGGCCTGGTAGGCCGTCAGTTGCCGCTCGGTGTCTTTCCACAAGGCCGTTGGGGCCCGTACCGAGTGCCGGTCGAAGGACATGCGCGTGTTCCTTCCGCTGGAGGTGCTCGCTGAGTTGGACCTGTTGCACATGGCCTGTTCCGAGATCAGAACCGTCACGTAGCTGAGCACGGCAGGCGTCGCGTTCCCGGCAACCCCGCTAGGTGAAATGGCGACGTGAATTTGCGCCGGAACGTTTCGTGATTCGATCGTCCCGAGTACGGTGTGCCCCCGGAAGAACCTTGCCGTCCCTTTTTGCGTCCCGGACGGTCGGGACAATCGCGACTCTGACCGGGGGTCGATATGATCGACAAAGAGGAGCACTTCGGCCAGGCGTTACGGCGTCTTCGCGACGCGCGTGGCCTGTCAGTTCGGCAACTGGCGGACCTTGTGCGTATGTCCAAAACCAAGATCGGCTATTTGGAGAGCGCCAATGGCCGAAACGTCGACCCAGACGACGCCAGAGCGCTGGATGCGATTCTCGGTTCCGGCATAACCTTGGTCACGGCCGCAAGCCGGGACCGGATCGCCGCCCTGCCGAGAGCAACCCGAGCTCTGCTCACCGGGCCTAACCGCTACACCGACCTCGGCTCCACCCTCCTGACAGCATGGAGCGATCCCGGAGGTGCTGAACCAGTGGAACGACGTTCGTTCCTTCAAACAGGATTGATCTTCCCCGTGCTGGCCCTTGAAGTGACCCGCCACGGCATGGGGACCGCCATGAGCGAGCGTGCGGACACCTCCGTCGAAGAGTGGCAAGAGATCGCCCTCGAACACGGCTACAACTACATGACCATGCCGCCGCACGAGTTGCTCGAGATTCTCATGATCGACATGATCGCGATCCAATACGCGACCGCGGAGACTGACGAGGACACCGCCCGAGAACTCCGCCGAGCCGGCGCGCTGCTGTCTGCGCTTACCGCGATGACGGTCGCCAACCTCGGTCAGCTCCGCGAGGGGCGCCGGTGGTGGAGGACTGCCCGCGATCTCGCCGACGGCGCCGGTGATCCCGTGGTGAGTACGTGGGTCCGCGGCCGTGAGGTCGTTCGGGCATTGTACGAGCAGCGACCTGTCGAGACGGTCATCGCGATGGCAGATGAATACGAGGAGATGTTCGGGGATGCGGCGCCGGAAGCACTGCCCGAGCTCCTTGGCGGAAAGGCGCAGGCACTCGCGCTCGCGGGTCGGGCGGCCGAGGCACGTTCATACCTGCCCAAGTTGGAGGAGGTGTGCGCCGCTCTGCCACGAACCGTCATGGAACAGGGCAGGTCCGTATTCGGATGGTCCCATGACAGGCTCCGGTTCACCCAGTCGTTCGTGCACTCCTTCAACGGAGACTTCGCGAAGGCCGATGAAGCACGCCGTGCCGCGATCGAGCTGTACCCCGATACCTACCGGCGAGGACCCGCGCAGATCGAGCTGCAGGCGGCGATGTGTTTGGCGAAGATCGGTGATGCCTCCGGAGCGGCCCGACACGCCCAGGATGTGCTGGAAGGTTTGCCGGGCGCGGATTACATCCGACCGATCGTCGACTTGTCTCACCGGGTTTTGAATGCCATTCCCGCGTCGGCGGATCGGCTGCCGGAAGTGCGAAGCTACCGGGAGTTCCTGACGGCAACCCCACAGATTCGGAGCTGACGATGGATGTTCGCGCGGATGACCGGCTGACCCTGCGGCATTCCGGCCCGGACGAGGCCTTGCAGATGCGCGAGCAACTCGTGCCGATCTACGCAGAGACCCACGTGCACCTCCTGGACCAGCCGTGGTATTCCCCTGATGACTGGTGGTCTCGCCTTGCCGAGATCTACTCCAAGACGCGTGACTTCGACCTTGTGACCGCTTGGACCGGTGATCACTGCGTCGGGTATGCGTTTGGCAGCCCTCGCGACGACGAGGATCTCTGGCCGCAGATTCATGCTGTCTTTCCCGACCTCATGCCTACTGGGCCGGTGTATATCTTCCGCGAATTCGCCGTAACGCCGGCTCACCAGCGGCGTGGCCACGGTGCCGCCATCCATGACGAACTGATGCGTGATCGTCCCGAGCAGGCCGCACACCTTCTCGTTCGCGACGACAACACGCCCGCGCTTGCCGCGTACCGCAGGTGGGGCTGGGTCACGGCCGGCTCGAAGAGGCCGTTCCCCGACTCGCCGACCTTCGCAGCGATGGCGCTGAACCTGCGCATCCGATCCCGCCCTTGATCACGTCACCAGGGGATGGTGGGTCGAGCTGCAACTCGACCCACCACGCACGCTTGCGGCAGTCGCCGTACCCCTACAGGGGATCCCGACGTCGCGCCTGTCGGCGTCAGCCGGGCGGGCGCAGCCCAAACGGCCTGCCGGCGTTGTCGAGCACGATGGAGCCGCGCTGGCCTTTGTAGATCCAGTTCAGTTCGAGGTTCCAGGTGACCGCGAAAGTGCTGGTGTGCGGGCGGATGACGAGCTGCTCCGGGTCCAGCGGGCTGACGGTGAATGGGAAGTCCGGCGGGTGGGGGCCCCGCAGCCTCGTCGGAAAGAAGCGTGACCAGCTGCGGGCGGATTTCTGATTCGGTACGGGAGTGAGCCGCGGTGGGTCCTCGTCGAGATCCAGCGCGAAGGCCCGCTCCTCAAGGATGCCCAAGACGTGCGAGATGTTCCTAACGTCGGCGGGTGGCGTGCGGGACAGGACGTGCGCCCGCAGCGACTGCAGCACCACGGTCCGGGCTCCGACCGCCTCCACCAGCACTCGTAGCACCGAGTGGCCGCTGATCGGTGTGTCGTCGGCGTACAAGCTCGCTGCCTGTTCAACCGTCACCACGATGGGGTCGCCGCGGATCGCTGGATTGGGCTCGCCGCCGATCCGCAGCTCGCCGATCTGGGCGGCCTGGATGATCGTGCCCGCAGTGGAGTCGACCACGCTGTTCGCCAAGGCACCGGCCAACGGGTCGGGGGCGAGAAACGGAGTCTGGAAGCCGAGCCGGCGCAGCCGGCCGCCCACCGAGCGTGGATCGGTCTGCTCCGACGCGTTCGCGAGGCGACCGCGGGCGATGACCTCTTGGACCGCCCGAAGGCAGACCCGGTACAGCACCGCAGCGAGGTTGCCGTGGAAGTAGGAGACGTAGAACGGGTCGGGTGTCAGCGTCTCCAACTGCCGGGCGAGCGCCCGATTGAGCGCTTGGTCGCCGTCCTCGAGGTCGATCGACGCCGCGGGGTGGGAGGTTGCGAAGCAGTCGGCCAGGTCCCGGCAGATCTTGCCTCGCCGGTAGGGGAAGGCCCAGCTCAGTTCATCACCGTGGACGGCGGTCCCCAGCGCGCGCACCAGTTCATACCAGTCTTTTCGCTGCTCGCACAGCGGGATGCCGACCGCCTGAAGCACGGAATCCAGCCAATGGCCGAGCGCTTCGACCATGCGCGTCTCGTCGGCGTCGCCGACGCCGGTCACATCCCCTCCCGCTGTGCGTCGCCGATATTCAGGTGGGAGATCTGGTTCGCCTGAACCAGGTTCTCGACGTGACTGCCCTGCACGACGTTAGTGGTGACACCGGCCACGGGCGCGGATCCGCCCGTGGTCTCCGCCCCGGACGCCATCGGCGGTGGCAGGTCGGCGCGCTCCGGCGCCGGCTGGGTTAGTGCGGTGGACCCCTGCGATGGCCCGGGGGGCACACGAGCGGGGCGCCCGCCGCGCCCGACCCACATTGCCAGACCGAGGGACAGCACGCCGACCACGATAGAGATGATCTTCTCGGTGCGGTCGAGACCCTCGCCTGCGAGGAGGACGACCAGCCCAGCCAGCCCCACACCTGCGGACATCAGAAAGATGATCAGCCGCCGCGTCATTTTTCGAGTATCGACGCTCGACTCCCGGGTGACCAGGGCGAGCTCACCCGAACCGGCGACCCAAGTTCCAGACCGCGCCCGCCCGGACCTGACATGCCGCCGGGACGGGGCGGTCAGTCCCGTTACCCCGGGTAGCCGGAGACCTGGTTCTCATCGCGCGTAGGTTCCCGTTGATGTCGGCGTGCGGGTTCTGCCGGTCGGAGAGAATGTTGTCGTAGCTGCCGGCGGCGTACGTGGCCTCGGCCTTGGCGATGGTGTCGTGTGCGCCCGAGGCCTTGCCGAGGTCGGCCAGGTATCGCACCAGGTGGTCGCGGTCGACGTCGATGGTCTGGCGGGAGTGCTTGCAAATGTTGGCCACCGCCTTGACCCCTGACGATCGGAATCGCGAGATCGTGGGTGGTGGACGGGTATGACCGCCCACCACTCTGATCGACTCAATCCGGAGTCAGGAGTCCCTAACTGCCGTTCGGTTGCCGAGGACGCGGACGGTCGTACTCAATTTGATGGGCAGGCTTTCGTCGCCCTTGAGGAACGGCTGGATATCGATCGGCTTGCGAAGCGTCCGCCCGGGTCCCCATGCCTGCTGTCGCTCGTGGCCGGAGACCCAGTATCGGTGATCGGGCTTCGCCCGCGACCGGGTTCCATCCGGCTGGGGCGATCTCGGTCCCGGCGCGCTGTTCCGGGGCTTGATCCGTACGATCCGGACGTCGGGCGCGGGGCGGTTGCTGCGCTGGTATGCCTTGGTCGTTCCCTTCGGGAGTTTCGCTGGGACCGCTTCGGCCATCTGCTGGTTGATCAGGAGCCAGGTGGTGACGAGCGGCCCGAGTGGGTGGCTGCCGTCGAGCGCGCCGCGCCGCGGTACGTGTTCGGCGTGGGCGGGGAGCAGCCAGCCGATCTCGTGTCGCAGGGCAGGCATTAGGTCTTCGCGCAGGGCACTGCCGATGCTGCGGTAGCCGAGCAGCTGCCAGCCGTCAAACTGGGGTGTCCACGAGACGGCGGCGAGCTGCCCAGGACCGACTGCTCCCGGCCAGGCGATCAGCCCGGCTGACGAGGGCATGAGTTCCTCGGAGAGCCTGGCGGGCGGCTGGTTCCTGCTGACCGCGTTGACCAACTCGGTGAACTCCTCGTTGATCCAGTACATCGGTGCCAGGTCGAGCTGGTTTGCCAGGCTCTGGCGGCCTTCACGGTCGTTAATGGCTGTGGGAAGGTCGACCGGGCTGCCGAGCAATCCGGTGAACCGGTCGCGGACCTTCGGGAGCATCTCGGCGGCAATCCGAGCGGCTGGCCATCGTGTCGTGGTGAGAAGTGTTCGTCCCTCGCGGCCGAGGACGATGCCGCGGTGCAACAGGTTCAGCTGTACATATTCGGTGCTGCCGCGACGCCACCGCATGAAGGACGCGCACCGGTCGGTGAGGGCGCCAACGTCGTCGGCCTCGATGTGCTGGGCGCACGCGTAGCAGACGTGCCAGTGATCGTTGTAGGTCGCGACGGCCCCGACGTCGAGCGCCATGACCTGGATGAGGCCGGTCCGGTAGTTCCAGACGGGTAGCTCGCCGGAGCAGGTGTGGCACCGGTTGAAGACCTGCGGAGCGTGGACGGCGTCCACCGGCACGACTTCGTGTTCTTCGTCGGCAACCGGATGACGGAAGCCGAGACGGCTACCATGCCGGTGCTCGGTGAGTGCGTGGGAGCAGGTGGCGCAGGCCATCAGAGTCGCGAGGTTCATGCGCCGTTCCCGTTCTGCGAGCGGCGCCGGTCACGCAGGCGGGGTCCTCGGCGAGGTCGGTGGCTGGGCATCGTCATGCCGGGCTGGTGGAGAACGTGCCGGTTCCCGCCTTGCTGCTTGGCGTGGTACATGGCCATGTCGGCGTGGTGCAGGGCGACGCCGTCGAGCAGGTCGGTGCTGGTGGCGATGGCGACGCCGAGGCTCGCGGTAATCGTGACAGTGACCGGCCCGTTGTCGGCGCGGACCTCGACGGGCTCGGCGATGACGTCCGTGAAGTGTTCGGCCATGCCGGCGAGGCGGGTTCGGCCAAGGGGCATGATGGCCGCGAACTCGTCGCCGGAGAGCCGCGCGGCGTGTCCGCCGTAGAGTTCGGCGAGTTCCCTGATCCGATCAGCGGTCGCCTTGAGCAGGTCGTCTCCGGCGTTGTGGCTGTGGGCGTCGTTGACCTCTTTGAACAGGTCGAGGTCGATCAGCATGGCGACGATGTGTTGGGGCTCGGCGGATGCGGCGTTGGCGGTGTGGATGGCGCGCAGGCCGGTGCGGTTGTGCAGGCCGGTGAGCGGGTCGTGGGTGAGCTGCCAGACGGCGTCGGCCAGCTCGTCGCGCAGCCCGGTAATGACAGGCCGCATGGCCCCGTGGTTGATCAGGAAGCCGATGACGGCTCCGAGCGTGGCCGCCATGAGAGTGGCGATCACGAGGGGCGTGGTGAACACTGGATTCCTCCATTCCGTTGGAGAAACCCGGGACGCGCGTTTTCCAGGCGGAGCGTCCCGGGTCTCGGATACGACGACGGCCCGCCAAAGGCGGGCCGCTTTTATGTTTGGGTCGCCGTGTACGGCGGCCCAGGTCAGGTGGTCTCGGGCTTTGCGATCGAGCCGTCGAGACTCCAGGTGGCGCCAACGCGCGCCGGGTACCGTCCGGTGGAGCCATCGATGCCCAGGTACCGAGAGTGGTAGGGCTCGTCGGTGCGGGGCCGTCGGCCGATCACCTCTGTGGAGCCGGGCGGGGTTCCTTTGGGCCGCACCTCGTAGCGCTCGGACACGACCCTGACGTAGTCGATGTCAGAGGCGAACGGCCTGTAGTCGCCGCGCAGGATGGTGCCGCCGAGTCGGTCGCAGCAGCGGACGATGACCGGATACCAGCCGGTCAGGGCGACAGTGACGGTGTGGCCGCAGGACAGGTCGAACTCGAATACGCATAGCCGGTACTCCACCTCGCCGTCGGCGGTCGTGCTGGTGGGCGCGGATGGTGCGCACGGCTGGCAGATCGGACCGAGGTCGGGCTGATATCCGGCGTCACATGCCTCGCAGGCGATGCGCAGGCATGCGCGGCATTCGCCCGATGCGATGCGGTCGAGTGGGGTGCCGCAGAAGCCGCAGCCGCCGTTGAGGCATGCGTCGGTGTGGTGACCTGGGCGGTGCTGGTGGCAGGGGTGATCACGCATGCTGGCCTCGGCTCAGGTGCTGGCCGATGGTCGCGGGGATCAGCCCGTGGCCGGTTCGGGTTGCCGGTTCGCTGATGCGTCGCCAGCCCGCGAACTCGCAGGCCAGCCATGTGGCTCCTGCGTCCGGGTGGAAGACAGTGACGACGTCACCGGTCGACAGTGAACGTAGCTTCAGCAGCTGGTAGGTGCAGGCGAGTAGGAAGTCGATCTCTCCGTCGTTGGTCGTTCTTCCCCGGAGGCCCTGTAGCTGGTCGAGGTCGGCGTTGAATACGTGGTAGGCCCAGTCGGCGATCTGCTCCGGACTGGTCTTGGCGGGTAGGTGCCGCCAGTGGGAGATGACCTTCGTGAGGGGGTGGCCGGGCTGGTACTGGAGGAAGCGGGTGCCAAGGTTGTGGTAGACGGCGATGTAGAACAGGATCATGATGGAGCCTTTCGCTGATGTCTGAGCGGAATTCATGCCGGGCACGCCGGTGCGGTGAGGGCGGCCTGCATGTGGTGGAGGGCTCGCCGTTCCATGCTGCGGCGCTGCGGTCCATGAGCCGGGCGGCGGCGTCGCGCGGGTAGCCGTCGAGGTATCGCAGCTGGATCGCGCGCCGCTGAGCTCGGGTTAGCCGTGCCATCGCGTGGGCGAGGGTGATCCGGCCGAGCGGCAGGCACGCCACCGGCGGCCGGGGCGGCGGGTGCGGGAGGGTGGTCGCGGACGGCGTACGCGGCGCGGACGTACCGGCGGCGAGACCAGTCGTGCTGGTTGCGTGCCTTCGCGGCGTGCCAGATGAACCAGCCGGGCAAGTCGAGCAGCGCGGCGGACAGGTCCGCTAGGGCGCCGGTAAACGCCTCCTGCACGGAGGTCCGGGATGGCGTCGCGATCGCGGCCCCGGAGGCGAACGCTGACGTAGCGGGTGACCGGTTCTCGGAAGGTGAGGTAGAGCTCGGCGAAAGCGTCGCGGTCGCCGAGCTGGGCGCGGCCGAGCAGCGCCAGGATGTGCGGCGCGACTTCCGGATGCCGGCGGCGGGAAGACGCAGCGGGGTGGTGGCGTGCTGAGGTCGGGGTACGGCATGGGGTTCCCCCGTCCATGAGGGATGGAGTCCGGGCCGGCCGAAGATGTGGTGCCGGTTACTGCGTAAGACCGTGCAGCAGTAGGAGAGCCTCTTTGAGGTGGCCCGCGAGCAGCTCGCTGTTGGCGCCGGCGGCGCTGAGGCTGTCGGTGGTGGCTCGTAGCACCCCGCCCGGCGCTTCGGCGGTGCCGAGGTATGCGCGGGCGTCGGTGTTCGAGGCGATGCGCTGGATCGTTCGGGTCAGGTGCGCCTGGATCAGGTTGAGACCGCATAGCAGCCGGGCCAGTTCGGTGAGGTCTTGGAGCGCGGCGGCGTGAGTCATGGTGTCGCCGAGATGCTCGACGCCCAGCAGGATCACGTAGGTCATCGCGACGATGACCGCCGGGCCGACGCCTGGATCGCTTCTGATCATCTGGGCGAACTGGTCGATGACGGCCTGGCGGTCGTGGTCGAGCTTGGGGGCGGCGGGGAACTGGTCGAACCAGTCGGTGTCGGGCAGGTACCAGCCGGGTTTGAGCATGTCGTCCTCCTGGGGACAGCAAGAAGGCGGCCATCGGGTGATGGCCGCCGTAGGAAAAGCCGTAGGAAAAGGGGTGTGGGTTACCGCGCCCTGGCGCGTCAGCGGCGAGCGTCAGCATGTGGAGTGCCAGATCCGAGGCACGCGGCGGCGGCCGACCGTGTTGGTGGGCGCGATGCCGTCGCGCAGGGCAGGGGATTAGGACACAGAAGTAAGAAGGAGAACCTCCAGCATATGGGGACCAGCGGTCCCGGCTGCTGGGCTGTCAGATCCGCCCGTCTGGCAGAACCTGACAGCCGGTGAGTCCCGCAGTCCATGTCAGGTCTCCCGCTCGAGCGGGACCATGCGGGACACCGGCGAATTCCCGCTCGACGGGACTTGCCGCAGCCGGCGCTCCCGCTGGACGGTCGAGGCGGAGCGGGACCGCCCGCCGGGACTCGTTCGACGGCTGCCGGTCCGGCAGGTCCCGCTCCGTCACGAATCACGGGCGGCCCACCGGTCACTGGCGGATCGCCGGTGACCGATGAGACCGGGACCGCTGGCGCGGGCAGTGGACCGCGCGCCAAACAGCGTTGGGCGACCCGGTCAGGTTCCCGGTTCTGACCCCCTGGCACCCGTCAGGTTCCGGATCCGGCCCCGCGATACCTGTCAGGTTGGGGGTAGCGGCCCACAAGGTGACTTACCACGGTGGACAGTCTGATCCGTCCCCGTCCGTCTTCTCGCGACTTTACGTCAGGCGGGATACAGTGACGAGGCTTCCGGGCGGTAAATAGTGTCTGAGCTGCCCGGACACTCGGATCTGCCGCGCTCGGCGCAGGGGTTAGCAGCGGCGCAGAACCAAGACATCCTCGTGCGCGATTAGGTGAACAGGGACCCCTTCGGCGCGGGCTCGGCGCACGGCCATGAGCCCGAACATGGAGGCGCGGTGCACGATCTGGCCGTCGCGGACGGCGGCGAGCATCGCCGCGCACCGTTGCACCGGGACCAGCCCCACCGACCGGGCGACGGCGAGCAGTTCGCCGGGTAGGTCGATCAGGTCGTCCCGTTGGCGGCGTACCGGTCGGCAGGTGATCATGACGGTCCCGCCGGGACGCAGCAGTTGATACGAGGCGGCCAGGATCGTCGCGAACCCGTCGAGCAAGCGGGACCATCCCGCATAGGCGAGGTTGCCGCGTTCCCGGTCCCCGTACAGGTGGTCCCGCTTGCGTACCCCCGTACTGTCCGCCCGTACGAGCCCGTGAGTCCCGCGCCCGTACGGCGGTGAGGTGAGCACCATCGCGACCTGACCGACCGCGGACGCGGGGACCAGGTCGAGCAGTCCGGTGGCGTCGCCGGTGACGACCTTCGCCGTGCCGGCCGCGCCCTGCGACGAGGCCAGGGCGACGTTGGCTTCGGCCAGGGCGGTGAAGCGGGGCTCGATGTCGATCCCGATCGCGTCGCGGCCCAGATGCATGGCCTCGACCAACGTAGTGCCGGAGCCGCACATCGGATCGAACACCAGATCGCCCGGCGCGGTGAACGAGTTGATCGCGTAAGCGGCCAGGTTCGGCAGCATCTTGCCCGGGTGGGTGGAGGTCGCCGGGACGTAGCGGCCTCGGCGCTGGTCGCGGGCGGGCTGCTGGCATGTCAGCCAGACCGAGGTGACGGGCATCGCATCGTTGTCAGCCATCGCAACCTCCGATCTCCGCCGTGCGGGTCAGGATCAGCACGTCGGTGTGGATGTCGAGCTGGGTGTTCTTGCCTCGCTGTGGCGGTCGGTCGGCCGCCACGATGTGCTGCAAGTACGCCAATCCGGCCTTCTTGGCCGCGGCGATGGCGTCGACCGGAAGGATGACGTCACCGTGCGGCAGCAGCACGGCCACGCAGCCGCCGGGCACGAGGCTGGCGCGGCAGCGGTCGAAGAAGTCGCCCGGCTCGGCGGGATCGCTGGTGGGCCATCCGGTGACGATCAGCGTCGCGGTGTGCCACTCCCAGCCGAGCGGCCGGGTGTCCTGAAGGTGGCTACGGCGGTGCGCGGCGATGATCGCGCGGGCCAGCTGCGGCCCGGCGGTGAGGTCGGTGATCAGGTCGGACGGGTGGGTGAGGTTGTGGACGAGTCGCACGCCCATCGCATTGGACATGGTCTCGCCCCGCTGCGGGGCGGGTACCGGCCAGACGGTGATCGGCACGGGCGGGTCGCCGGACACCATGTCCCCGACGGGAACCGGTGCCTGCTGGCGTTTTCTGTCGGTCATGGGCATGGTGGCCCCCGGACCGGCGGGCGTACTGACGATCCCCAGTGCGCGCCTGTCAGGGCGATCGAACTCGGCCCCGTTCTGTCAGGACCGGTCACCCCGGCGACCTGACCGGCTCGGCGGACCGGTCGGCGGGGCGGCGAATCTGTCCGGACCGGTCATGGCCTGTCGGAAGCTGACAATCGCTTCTGGTGTCAGGCCGGGCTGTCCCAATCGGTGCCTCGGAGCGTTCGCACCCGGCGACACGCTCCTCACCGAGGGGAACACTCGTCATGGCGACGACCACCCGCACGAGAACGGCCACCACAGCGCTGACCAGCGCGGAGAAGGCGTTCGAGCTGCTGACCTGCGAACCGGCTCCGCTGGTGTTCGACGCTCGGCCGGTGCCGGGGATGCCGGACACCACGCTGCCGCTGGACCGACTGCGCACCTTGCTGGTGTACGAGCGGTACGACAGCGACACCACCGACGTCCTGTGGCGGCAGCTCGCCCGCCACGCCCGCGAATGGGGGCCGGCCTGGGTGGTCGGCGCGATCGGAGTCGCGCTGCCCGCCCTGACCCAGCTGGCGGCGCGGCTAAGCCAAGGCCAGCCCCGGCTCGCCGACGACATCGACTCCGAAGTCCTGGCCGGGTTCTTGCAGGCCCTGCGCACCACGGACCTTGACAGGCCGCGGCTGTGGCTGCGGATGTGCTGGACGGCGTGGCGGGCCGGGGCTGCCGTGATCAAGGACGACGAGGGCGAGGAGCTGCCGCTGGATCTGTCCAGCGGCTCGCGCTCACCGCGCATGCCCTACGGGCACCCGGACCTGTTGCTCGGCCGGGCCGCCGCCGCCGGCCTGATCACCGATGAAGCCGCCGAGCTGATCAGCGCGACCCGCTTCGGTGACACGCTGATCGAGGAACTCGCCGCCGAGGAGGGCACCTCAGCGTCGGCCTTGCGGATGCGGCGCCGCCGCGCCGAACGAGTCGTTGCGGCCGCGGTGACACGCGGCGACCTCTCCGGCCCGTTCCGCTCCTCCACCGGCACGGGCGAGGCGGCCTGAGAAACCTGGCCGCCTGTCCTTTGCCATCGAACTTTGCCCGTGCGCTTTGCAGCAGAGCCGGCGGAGGCCAGTGAATCCTCGACAACGACAAGTTCTACGTCAAGGTCAGCTGAGTTCAGGGTCGTCCCTTGCCGCCGTAACGGGCGGCAAGAGACGACCTTACTCAGTCCCGCAGAAGGGGAAAAGCCTTGTAGAGGCCTTCGAGCAGGTCGCCTGCGTGGTCCGGCCCGTGCGCGATGATTGTTTGGGTCAGGGCGTAAAAGACCGCATCCAGCGAGTCCGGGATGGCGGTCGCGCTTACCGCGACCAGCGCATACCACTCCCGCATCGGAAGCCGGCCCTCGGTGTATAGCCCGGCGACAGGCTGCACCGGCGTCTGGCCGAAGAGGCGAGCCGGCTCACCCATAACGGTTATCTCGTCGTCGAACGGTGGCGAGACCGGCACGCCGCGCTCAAGATCGGCGACGACATCCCGCAGTGCGGAAGAATCGCGAATACCCGCCTCGGACAGGGCTTGCAGCGCCGCCCACCGCGCCACACTTCGATGGACATCGTCACTACAGCAGGCCAGCGCGGAGATCAAACCGGCATGCAGTTCGCGGATGACGCCGAGGTTCGTTTCGACTTGCGCAAGGCGGCCGGTGGAGGCCTCGTCGGCGGGGCCGTCGCCGTTCGCGTGATGCCAGTACGCCGCAGCCGCGCTGCTCTGCCGAATGATCACGTCGTCGGCTGGCGCAGCTGGCCACACTGCCAGTAGATAGCAGTCGATGGGTGTAGGCGCGTCGTTGGTCTCCAAATCCCAGCCGGCCTGCATGCCTGCTGCGCAGTACCGCACCCGGTAGACGCCGGTCGGTAGAGGCACTATCCACGCGTCTCCCTCAAAGTTGCTCAGAACCATCTGCTCGAAGGGATTGGTCAGCGAAACCTCGACGACCTCAGTCCACTTGTCGTCAAGCGCGGGCTTCCGGTCGTGCAGCTCCACGGTGAAACCGACGAGCCCATGGCGCAGCCCAGTCATTAGATACAACGCACCGGCTTGCGCCGCACCACACAATCCGTTGTGCTGCCCGGCAAACGCGAGCTCTGCCGTCGGCCACAGAGATTCATCTGACGTGAGATAGAGCTGGCCACGGCCGACCTCGACCGGATTTTCCAGCAGAACTTTTGGGCCAGTCACGGCGTCATATTCTCCTCGAATGCCACAAGACATGCAGCAAGATCACCACGTTCGGCCTATCGAGGCCTCGCATGAGGTACACCGGGGGTGCCGAGTGTGCGTTGTCGCCGAGGTTGATCCAAGGCCGAGGCTGTGACCAGGGCGGATCAGATTCGATGGCAACGAGAGGCGGCCCGCCAGCACTCTGCTTGACCACGTGGTGAACATCCGGACCCGCCACCCGACCGCTCGTCGCCCGCCCTGGTCAGCGGTGGCACATCCGTCATGGCAGCATTCGGCGCCGAGCCACATTTGGTGGCAAGAAGTCCAGCATCACTGGCAACGGACACCGAGCGATACCTGGGTCTGGACCCTGGCACCAAGAGAACCCGCCCTTCCGGCGCTCGATCAACGTACCGAAATCAACCGTTGTAGCGGCGGTCGACGGGTGCGAAGCCAGCCAGTAAATCGGGCTGCGATCAGAGCAGCGGCGGCGACGGCTCGCGGGGCGTCCGGGAACCGAGAGTTGTCGTCGGCTGGGTCAGCGACGCGTTCGAGGGCGGCGCCAATCATCTCGATCGAACCTGCGCTGGTGCGTCGTTCAACTCGCCAGCGAAGTCTGTGGCATCGTCGTTGTCGAACGGCTCGACGTCCCAGGTGCCCATGGCTTCGCCAGCATCATGGATCTCTTGTAGTGATCTTCGCCCTGCGGATCGGTCGGTGCGGCAGGTTGCGATGTCTCGGACGGAGCTCGGCGGGCCAGCGGCGGTCGCAGGCAAACTTCGATGGCAGAAACCCTCACGGGGGCCCAAGTTCCCAGACAGGAGGGGCATACCTCAATGGCAAAGGACACCGCCGAAGAAGGCCGCACCGGGCGGGACGCCCGCTGCGGCCTTCTTCGTGCTCAACGTCCTTGTGCCGTGTCGTCTCGCCGGCGGCATGGAGCCGTTGACGGATCTTGTCAGGGCGTGACAGGAGTTCGCCGAGTTCGATCGGCCTGACAGCGCGGATCTGGGCGGTGCATGTCATCCACGGCATGCCCGCGCGGCGGGGACCACCCCGGCGGCGAGGCCCAATGGTCCGGCACGGCTGGCGCGGCGCACTGACACCGCAACCCTTCGCCACACGCGAGAGAGGAGCGCCCCCAACCGGACCAGCACGGCCTTTCGCCCGGTCCCCGCCGAGGCGGCCCCGTAGAACTCCTGTGGAGCGCCGCGATGTTCACGATTCTCACCCTTCTATCCGATCTCACCGCTGCGGCTGCGGTGCAGCCGCTCGCGGCTCCGAAAAGCCTGCCGCAGGTCATCGACGGCATCACCGGCTGGATCATGGGCATCATCGCGGTCGTCGCGACGATGTTCCTGGTCATCGGCGGCCTGCGCTACATGGCCGCCGGAGGCGATCCCGCCCAGGTCGAGCAGGCTAAAGGCAACTTCAAGTCCGCGCTGATCGGCTACGCCCTCGCCGTCTTGGCCCCAGTGGTCCTGAAGGTGCTTCAGGGAATCCTGGGCGGCTGATCCATTATGACCGACTGGCTCATGGATGGCCTGGTCAGCTGGCTCGCCGAGAAGGTCGTCGACCTTCTCAGCGGCCTGCTGGCGTTGCTGGCCTCGACACTGTTCGCATCGCCGGACGTCACCGTCCTGCCGCAGGTCAAGTCGATCGCCGACAAGAGCGCCATGGTCGTCGACGCCTGCTTCATCCTCGCCATCCTCGCCGTGGGCATTGCGACCATGACCGGCGACTCGATCCAGATGCGCCAAGGCATCAAGGAGCTGATCCCGCGCCTGGTCGTCGCGTTCGTGCTGTCCGCGTTCTCCGTGCCGCTGACCGGCCAGCTCATCACCATCGCGAACGCCATCACGGTCTCGATGAGCGGCGCTAGCGCGCCGACCACGGCAACGGTCGACTTCGTCAAGGCCCGCATCAAAGCAGCGATGTCCGAGGACGGGAACGCGCTCCTCGTGGCCATCATCGGGCTGCTGATCGTCGTGCTGATGGGCATGCTCATCGGGAGCTGGTTCGTGCGCATCGGCGTGCTGTTGGTTCTCGCGGGGATCGGGCCGGTCGCGCTGGCCTGCTACGCAACTCCTTGGACTCAGGGTGCCGCCGGCCTGTGGTGGAAGACCCTGCTGGGTTGCCTGGCCACCCCGGCGCTGCAAGGCGTCGCGTTCACCACCGGCATCGACCTGATCATTAACCCGGACGCGAACCTGCCGATCGTTCTCGGAGTTCCGGAGTCGGACACGTTGAACCTGGTCCTCGTCGTGGTGATGCTCTGGGTCACGATCAAGATCCCGGCCCTGATGCGCCGCTACGTGACGGCGGGCAAAGCGCCCAACCTCGGCGGATTCCTGCTCCGGGCCGTGTTCATCCAAAGCATCACCCGCCGCCTGCCCATCCTGCGAGGTGGCCGATGACCGGCGAGGACACCACCACCCCCCGCGCCGTGGTC
The DNA here is from genome assembly GCF_900188005.1 of Actinoplanes regularis. Classification (GTDB taxonomy): domain Bacteria; phylum Actinomycetota; class Actinomycetes; order Mycobacteriales; family Micromonosporaceae; genus Actinoplanes; species Actinoplanes regularis. The sequence continues at coordinate 69,863 of NZ_FZNR01000031.1, forward strand.
CCGGCGAACATCAACGAGCCCGACCGGATCGCATTCGGATTGACGTTCCGGCAGCTCGCCATCATCGGCGGCCCGGCCCTGGCCGGGTTCAGCTGCTACCGCACCTTCGGCCCGATCCTGCCGCCTGCGGCCTGGATCGCCGCCGGAATGGTCGTGTTCTCCGTCGCCGTGGTCCTGGCCATCGGCCGCCGTGACGGACTGCCGCTGAACGTGTGGCTGCGGCACGGCTTCACCTTGTCGCGCAGCCCGCGCACCCTCGCCCCCGGAACGGCGCGGGCCAGCTCGGTCGCGGCCGTGGCCGGCAAGCCGAGCGTTCCGGCGCCGCTGCGCTCCCCGGTCACGCGCGTCAATCCGGCCGGGGTGCTGACCAGCGAAGGCACCGACAAGGTGCTGATCGCGTGCGGCACCACGAACATCCACCTGCGCACCGACAGCGAACAGGCCGCTTTGCTAGACGCGTTCGGCCGGTTCCTCAACTCGCTGACCGGCCCGGCGCAACTGCTCGTCGCGGCGCAACGGCACGACCTCACCGCGTACGCGCAGGCGACCGCCGACTTCGCGCCCCGCCTGCCACACCCGGCGCTGCAGAGCGCCGCCGATGACTACGCCGCGTTCCTGCTCGATCTCGACGCCGAGCGTGATCCGCTGCGCCGTCAGGTCCTCGCGGTCGTCACCGGCGAGCACGCGGCCGATGCCGCCGTTCGCGCTCTGTCCGGCCTCGGTGTCGAAGCCGCCGCCCTAGACGGGCCGGCCGTCGCCTCGGCCCTGGCCAACGCCGTCGACCCCTTCTCTCCTGCGGTGCCTGGCCCCCGTGCGGTGCCCGGCGCCCCGATCACCGTGCGGAGCACCCCATGAAGACGTTGAAAGCCAAGAAGAGCCGCGCGGCAGGGGAGGGCATGCCCTCCCCTGCCGCGCTGTCGGTCACCCCGGCACACGTACGTGTCGGCGACGGATACGCCGCCACGTTCGTCGTGTGCGGCTACCCGGCCGAGGTCGGGCCGGCCTGGCTCGACCCGCTGCTGTCCTACCCCGGCCGCGTCGACGTCTCCGTCCACATCACCCCGGTCGCGCCGCAGCTCGCCGCGCCGATGCTCAAACGCCAGCGCGCCCGCCTGGAATCCTCGCGCCGCCTAGACGCCGGTCAGGGCCGCCTCGGCGACCCGATGACCGACGCGGCGGCCTCCGACGCCGCCGACCTCGCCGACAGGGTCGCCCGCGGCGCGGCGAAGCTGTTCGACACCGGCATCTACGTCACCATCCACGCCCGCGACCTGGACGAGCTGCGCACCATCACCGCCGGGGTGAAGTCGGCCGCCGCCAGCGTGCTGCTGGACCTGCAACCGGCCACCTTCCGCCACCAGCAGGGCTGGATCTCCACGCTGCCGATCGGCGTGGACCCGCTGCGGATGCGCCGCATCCTCGACACCACCGCCCTGGCGGCGGCGTTCCCGCTCGCCTCGGCGGACCTCGCCGCCCCGGCCCCCGGGATCGTGGCCGCCCCGGACGGTGTGCTCTACGGGCTGAACACCACCAGCAACGGCGTGGTGCTGTGGAACCGGTGGGCGCAGGACAACCACAACAGCGTGGTCCTGGCCCGCTCGGGTGCGGGCAAGTCGTACTTCGTCAAGTTGGAAGTCCTGCGCAACCTGTACCAGGGCACCACCGTTTCGGTGATCGACCCGGAGGACGAGTACACACCTCTGGCCGAACATGTCGGCGGCACGGTCGTGCAGCTCGGCCTGCCGGGCGTACGGGTCAACCCGCTCGACCTGCCCGCCGACGACCGGCCCGACACGCTCACCCGGCGCGGTCTCTACCTGCACACGCTGATCTCGGTGATGCTCGGCGCGACGCCGCCGCCGGCCGAACGAGCGGCCCTGGACCGGGCCATCACCGCCACCTACAGCAAGGCCGGGATCAACGCTGACCCGGCCACCTGGAGCAAGCCCGCACCGCTGCTGCGCGACCTCGCCGCCGTGCTGGCCACCGACGATGATCCGGCCGCCGCACAGCTCGCCGCCCGGCTCGCCCCGTGGACGGTCGGGAACTTCTCCAGCCTGTTCGACGGCCCCACCACCGCTGCCCCGGGCGGTCACCTCGTGGTGTGGTCGCTGCGGCATCTGCCCGACGAGCTGCGCACGGTCGGCACGCTGCTCGCCCTCGACGCGATCTGGTCGAGCATCGACGCTCCGGCCACCGGCGGGCGCCGGCGGCGGCAGCTCGTCGTGGTCGACGAAGCCTGGCTGCTGATGCGCGACGGCGAAGGCGCGAGATTCTTGTTCCGCATGTCCAAGGCGGCCCGCAAGCGCCTCGCCGGGCTGTGCGTGATCACCCAGGACGCCGCCGACGTCCTGTCGACCGATCTCGGCCTGGCCGTGGTCTCCAACGCCGCGACCCAGGTCTTGATGCGCCAGTCCACCCAGTCGATCGACGCGGTCACCGAGGCGTTCGGACTGACCGCCGGAGAGGCCCGGATGCTGCTGGCCGCATCGCGAGGGGAGGGCCTCCTGGTAGCCGGGCGGTCGCGGATCCCGTTTCGCAGCGTGGGGTCGGCGGCCGAGCACCGGATCGCGGTCACTTCCCCGGAGTTCGTCGCTTCTCTGGGGGATTTGTGAACGAACTGAGGGGTTTTTGGGGGTTGCAGAGCGGCTTTGGTCCCTCAGTTCGGCGAAGTCCGGAGTGTATCGGGCTGGGCAGTTAGGTGATGGACCCGAGATGTACGGCCGAGCCGGCTTCGACCTGCTCAGGAAGCGAGTTCTCCTGTCGTGACTACGATGCCCATCGACGTCGCACCTCGGGAGGCCTAGCCAATGGCCGGCCTCCACTCCGTGTGTGAGTACTGCTCGCTGACGTCACTTGCCGGAGCGTTTAGATGGGCGGCCGTACAGTGACGATCATGGACGTTGCCGACCACCCGATCCCAGTTCATGCCTGCTGGCTGTCGTGGCTTGCGGTGGCTACCTCTGATCAGGCGGAGGTGGTGCGGTCGATCGGTTTGACAGATGTACGGGCGAGTACCTGGTCGATCGGAGTGGATCTAGTCGACGACATCGCGCACAGCGGTAACGATCGTTTCTCCACCGTCGTCGTGACTCCGGCTCTGAATGGATGGGTCCTGGTGTTCGGCGCGTGGCTCGGCCTCCCATATCTTGCATGCACCGATCGGGTCACTCGGCTGTGCGAGCAGTTCAGCGCGCGCTTCGGCAAGGCCCAGGCGTATTTTCACAGCGAACAGAATGACGGCGAGGCGTGGCTGATCGCTGAGCATGGCACTGTGCTTCGGCGGTGGATCGCTGAGTACCCGGAGTCAGCGATCGGTGAGCCGTTCGGTATCGAACGGGATCTGCTCGATGCATTCGGCATCACCGGCAAGCCCGAAGATCTCGACCCGGATGATGACCTGGCATCCTCCTGGGCAGCGACGTGGGGGGACTGCTGGGCAACAACCATCGCGGCCGAGCACAGCCTTGACCCCACCACTCTCGAACCGTCGACGCCGTCAGCCGGAGCTGTCCTGATCGCCAGCACTCCGCCAGTTGGGCGCTGACCCCGGGCTGGCGTCACGCCTGTTGAGGACCAACGTAAGCAAGATCAATCACGAAATTCGCGCCAGAACGTGATTCTTGCGAACGAAATCAAGCGGGCTGGTTGACGGTGCTGGCGTAGCGGGCGGCGCCGCTGATGGACAGGCCGAACAGGTCGCAGAGAGCGCGCAGTTCTCCGCCGTTGGCGTGGGCTCCGTCGAGGATGCGGTCTTGACGGATTCGGTCGCCGGAGGTGCCGAGTTGTTTGCGGATCCACCAGTTGGTGCATGGCCGGAGGGTGGTCCAGTTGCGGGCGTGGATGAACAGGTGGGGGTTAACGCTGGTCGGCCAGGTTTTCAGCCGGTATTCGAGATAGGCGTTGAGGCGATCGCGGGCGGGTTCCGCGAGCAAGATGACGCGGTCGTCGATGTGCAGCCGGCCATCTTGCACATCGGTGAGTTTCAGCTCGGCGAGCTGGTAGATGCGCACGGCGTGGAAGGCGAGCAGGGCGGTGAGTGCTTCGGTTGCGGGCCGACCGTCGATAAGGTTCGCGCGGACCTGAGCGAGATCGATGGCGATCGGCGCTTTCCTGATGTTGGACGGGTTCTTCATGCGGGCGGTGGGGTTGACGAACACGGTCTTGCGGGCTTTGAGGATCCGGAAGATCGACCGGAGGCCTTGCAGCATCGTGGGGCGTTCGGTGCCGCCGGAGGGCAGGACCGCGCGGACCTGGTCGGCGTGATCGCTCGCAACGATTGATGCTCGGTGGCCCATTGGCGGATGGCGGGCAGTGCCCAGCGCAGCTGAGTGCTCGTGGTGTTGTCGTGCCGGGGACGACGACGCGGGGTGGTCTCGGAGCCGTGCCGCATGACGTCGAACCAGACGCTGAGCTCACTGCGCATGGGCTCGGGCAAGTCGCTGATCACGGTCAGGAACCAGCGCTCGATCGCGGGGGCGCGGTCCTCCTTGAGCATGCCGGCTTCGTCGAGGACGTCCGCGACGACGCGGGCCGGATGCCTGATCCGGCTCAGCAGCATGATGTCGCTGCGTCGGATCGGCGCTCCTGGAGTGTCCTGGATCGCGAGCATGATCCGGACGGCGCGGCGAACTCGTTCCGCCTTGGACTTGGTCCAGCCGTAGCGGCGGGCGTGGTCGCCAACAAATTGCATGAGCGCCGCCTCCAAGCCTGGAAGCGGCGGTGGTGGCAGCTGGAGGCCGGGATGGGCGGACAGGTCTCGCGTGAGGTCGAAGAAGACGAGCTGGCGGTGCTCGACTGGGCGCAGCAGGCTCATGTCGGCCGGAACGGTCTTCTTCACGTAGGGCTTGCTGGGCCCGGATCCGGTCCACATGCCGGCGAAGAACAGCTGCTGACCGTACCGGTTGGCGTCGGCCATCGGCACTCGATCGGGACGCTCGCCGTGCAGCCGCGCGATCATGCTGCGTTGCCGGAAGCAGAGCCGGCAATGTCCGGCTTCGCCGAGGTGAGCGTGCCGCGAGCAGGTCGGACAGTCTCCGAGCTGCGGGAATCTTTCTCCCCAGTTCCGGCAGGCCGCGCATTGCCAGCCGTAGGTGCGGGTGACGCCCCAGGCGAAGCAGTGTGGGCAGGAGTCGATGACCACGGGAATGCTGGCCAGCGGCCCGGCTTCTCGCCAGACCGGCGACAGCTGGCCCGGGGCATGCGGGTGGCAGCGGGCGCACAAGCCGCTGGTGTAGTAGTCCTTGCTGGACCTGCATCGGCGGCAGGGCGGCGGCGTGACGGGGCCGCCGGGCCAGCACTGGAAGCAGAACGGCACCTCTCGCATCGCGGGAGGACGGACCCGGCAGACCGTGCATGGTTTCGGACGTCGCGTCATGCCGGTGGAGTACTGCGCTGTCGGCCGAGTCGCGCCACCGGCGCGACGGGCTGCTGTTCACCGACCGCTTGCACCCGTTGCGGCCGTCTTGCCGCGACTTGCTCGGGCTCGCAGATCAACAAGTCGGCCGGACTGCAGCCCAGGACCGAGCAGATGACGTCCAAATCGTCGAGACGGATCGTCGTCGGTGTTCCAGTCCACAGGCCGGACATCTTCCCGGCACTGATTTCCAGACCCGCGTCGGCCAGCAATCGCCGCATTTCGGTGGACTTCCAGATACCCTTCTCGGCCGCGCGCAGGCGCAGATTCCATCGCATCGTCTCAGCCTCCCAATCGCGCGAGCCGCGCTGCAGTCCGCTCGTTCGCCGCGACCCATGCCTTCTCGACGTGATGCGCAGGCACGTGAACGTAATGTGTCGTCGTCGAAAGCCAGGAATGGCCCAACAATTCCTGGATAGCTTTTAGGTCGACGCCTTGGCGATACAACGACGAAGCGCAGAAATGTCTCAGCACATGCGGCGTCAAACGGCCTTTCCACTGCGGCAGCCAGCGCGCCACCGCCTCGGCGAGGCCGTCTCGAAGCACCTGGTCCCCGGCCCGGTGACACAACCCGTCAACGGATCGGGTAGCCGCTCAGTCGGTAGCAGGGGCGCATCGAGCCGCTGATAGTCATCGCCGAATTGGTGCCGGACATCGGTGACCCACCAGTCCAATAGCGCCCCAACCGAGTTGATGGCGGGGATCAGTCGAGTCTTCGGGCCGCGACCACGGCTGCCCTTACCGAACCGGACGTGCACCGATCCGAACTCGCCCAGATCTCTGCGCCAGTCCCTGATATCGAGCATCCGAGTTTCCTGAATTCGTAATCCGACGCGGCGCCACAACGACGCGGCAAGGTAACACCGCGCGGCCGGCAGATACTTGCGGGCGCTCGGCAGCCAGTCGCGCCACGCAGCGAACAGCTCGTCTATCTCGTCTTCGCTGGGCGGCACCCGCGCAGCGCCGTAATCCGAGCGGCCAGGCCGGTTGAACTCGTCGATCACCTGCGCGACGACGACGCCGGTCAACGCCGCGATGTCGCCCTGCTGCCGTTCGACCAGAAAGTCGAAGAATCTGCCGATTGAGCTGGCCTTGTGCTCCACCGTCAGCCGCGCGCGTCCCGACGTCCGCTGGTGGGCGAGGAATCGGTCGGCGTCACCAGGTTGAGCCGTCCAGACCGGGCGGCCCAGGAAACGGATGAACTCGAACAACGTGTATCGGTCCGCCGAGACCGTGCTGTCGCATGAGCCAGCGGCAACCCCGGACAACAGGAACTGATCCACCAGCTCCTGCTCGAAGTCCTGCGCGTCCTGCTCCGTCGCAAGGCGCCGCGGCCCATGCAACGACCGCACCACCGCGAGCGCCACGCGCACACCTCAGATCCGAGAACTCGACCATCCACTTAGAACATTGGAGATCGTTCATGATTCCCGACGCTACGTCAACAAGACCCGGGCCCCGGTTTCGCTGCCTACAGCCCTGCAGAAGGCCGCTTCATCGGTCCATGGGGTCTGAGGAACTCCAGACAAGTCCGGTAACGGGGATCGGCGAGGTGACCTCATGAGCACCGCGCCGACCTGGCCTGCCGATCTCGGCCACTGGGTTGTCGCCCGGCCGTGGCTCGGGCTCGTGGCCGCCGCGCTCATCGTGGCGACCGTTTTCGGCCATGATCAGCTGCTCAACTGGCGGCACCGCCGGTTCCTCACCGGCGCGCGGTGGGTGACGATCGCCGCGCCGCCGGAGGTCACCGCCGAGGCCGCCGCCGCGTTCTGGACCACCGTCGTCGGCGTGCTGACGCCGTCGGTGTGGCGGCGCAGGCTCTACGGCTACCCGCACGTCGGGTGGGAGTACACCTGGACCGGCCGCGCCCTGGCCATCCGGGTGTGGGTGCCCGGCACGGTCCCGCCCGGCGCGGTCGAAGCCGCCGTCCGCGCAGCCTGGCCAGCGGCGACCATGACCACCGAGGACGCGGACGCGCCGATCCCGGCCACGGTGGGCGAGCAGGCAGGCGGGGCGCACTGGCCCCAGCACACCGACGTGCTGCCGCTGCGCGCCGAGCACGACGCGGACCCGTTGCGGGCGCTGCTGTCCGCCGGGGCCGAGGTCTGGCACCGGGAGTACGCGTGCGTCCAGGTGCTGGCCCGGCCCGCCTCCACCCGCCGGGTGCGGGCGGCCCGCCGGTCGGCGGCCACGAGCGGCCATCCTCACGGGCGACCAGACCCGGCGACCCGCGTCGCAGCCGGGGCGGCCCGCCTGGCGATCGAGCCGCTGCTCTGGTTCCTCGAGATATTCCTTCCCGGCCCCTCCCGGCACCGTGCCCCGCACGCCACGGCGGTACGGGCGGGCGATCGGGATCCGGTCGCCGGGGCTGAGGCGCGCACGGTGGTGGACAAGGCCGTCCGGGTGCCGCACTTCGAGATCGCGGTCCGGTTCGCCGTCGCCGCGCAGCCGGACAGGACTACGCCCACTCCAGAACGGGCCAGGCAGATTCAGCAGCGGCTCGTCGGCCTGGGGCACACGATCGCTTCGGCCGCCGCGGCGTACACCGGCCCGAACCGGTTGCGCCGGATGAAGATGCCGCACCCGGTCGCCACCCTCGCCGGTCGCCGCCTGCGGCGCGGCTTTCTGGCCACCGTCCCGGAGCTCGCGGCCCTCGCCGCACTACCGCAGGACTTGGCGGTGCCCGGCTTGGACCGGGCTCGGGCCAAGGCGGTGCCGGCGCCGGTGCAAGTGCCCAGCGGCGGTCGAGGGGTGAAAATCCTGGGCCGCTCGCAGGTCGGGCACCACAGCGTCGGCATCAAGGTCACCGACGCCCGGCAGCACATGCACATCGTCGGAAAGACCGGCGTCGGCAAGTCCACGCTGCTGCTGAACCTGATCCTCGGCGACATCAAGGCCGGACGCGGGACGGTGGTCATCGACCCGCGTGGCGATCTGATCAACGACATCCTCGACCGGCTGCCTGCCTCCTACGCCGACAAGATCGTCATCATTGACCCGGACCAGGAGAACCCAGGCTGCTTCAACCCCCTCGACGACCAGGGCGATCCGCACCTGGCGGTCGACAACCTCGTCGGGATCTTCGCGAAGATCTTCCAAGGCCAGTGGGGGCCGCGCATGGACGACACCATGCGCGTGGCCTGCCTGACGCTGATGCGCCATGCCAAACCCACGCTGAGCCTGGTGCCGTCGCTGTTGCAGGACCGGCAGTTCCGGGGCCGGTTCACCCAAGGTCTCGATGACCCGGACGGCCTCGGTGGGTTCTGGCTCTGGTACGACGGCATCAACGAGCAGTTCCGCGGCCAGGTCATCGCCCCGGTCCTTGCCCGGCTCAGAGCCTTCCTGCTCAGGGATTTCGTCAAGAGCGTGATCGGCAACGCCCACTCGTCGTTCGACATGCGCAAGATCCTCGACGGCGGAGTGCTGCTGTGCCGGCTACCCAAAGGGCAGCTCGGTGAGGAGACCAGCCGCATCCTCGGCTCGATGATCGTCGCTCGGGTGTGGCAGGCCGCCATCGCCCGCGCCGCCATCCCCGAGGACCAGCGCAAAGACGCCACGTTGTACGTCGATGAGGTCCAGAACTTCCTCACGCTGCCCGGCAGTGTCGGGGACATGCTGGCCGAGGCGCGGGGTTACCGGCTCGGCATGGCCTTCGCCCATCAGGACCTCGCCCAGCTCCCGAACGACGTCGCCGCGGCGATATCGGCGAACGCCCGCTCGAAGGTGTTCTTCAACGTCGACCCTGCCGACGCCCGGGAACTGTCGCGGCACACCAAACCCGAGGTGGACGAGCACGACCTCGCCCACCTCGACGTCTTCACCGCCACGGCCCGGCTGCTGGTCGGCAACCGGGAACTCCCGGCGTTCACCTTCGTCACCAACCCGCCCGCCGAACCCGACGGCGATCCGACGGCGATCCGAGTGGCGTGTGCCGCCGCGAACGGTCCCGCCGGGGAAGAGCCGCCGATGCAGCAGCTCGCCCGCACGGCGATGAAGCGGCGAATGAACGACCGCAAGCCCTGACCAGGCGGTGCGTTCGAGGGCTCGCCTGGGTGCGTCATCGGGGGCTCGTCTGGGGGTGTCTGCGACACGAGTCCCCAGACGAGCCCCCTACATGTCGCCTGTCAGGTACCTGAGCTGGGCAAACCTGTCCGACGGCGGCCCTGAATTCAAGATCCATACGTCCAGACTCCCTACAGGGTTTCTCTCTCCACGGGGGGTGAGCTGTATGCCGCTATCGCGGACGGCCAGCCTGCTGGCCATCTATCCCCACATCACCAGCCGTGACCGGCTCCTGCTCCAGCTCCTCGACGACCACCAGGTTCTGACCACCGGCCAGATCCACCGCATGCTGTTCGCCGCCCGGCGGACCTGCCAGCTACGCCTAAACGAGCTGGCCGCCCTGGGCCTGGTCGAGCGGTTCCGTTTCCCGCGCGACGGCGGCGGCAGCCAGCCGTGGCATTGGACGCTCGGCCACAACGGACAGCGGTTCCAAGCCGCCGCCCACGAACGACCCGAGCCCACCGCACGATCCAGCAACCAGACCGTGCAGCGGCTGTCGGCGAACCCGCACCTGACCCACCTCGTGCTGACCAACGACTTCTTCGTCCGCCTGACCGAGTACGCCCGCCGGCACGCCGAAGCCCGCCTCGACCGGTGGTGGTCCGAGCAGGTCACCCACAAGCAGTACCTGACCATCACCGCCGACGGGCACGGCCTGTGGACCGTCGGCGACATCACCGTCGGGTTCTTCCTGGAGACCGACACCGGCACCGAAGCCCTCGGCAGCCGGGTGGTCGCCAAACTCAAGAAATACGGCGACCTCATCCGGCACGGCGGCGCGCGGTATCCGGTGCTGTTCTGGCTCGCCAGCGAGCAACGCGAGGAGAACCTCCACCGGCTGCTGCCCGGCCAGCACACCACCGTCCCGGTCGCGACGGCCACCCACGCCAGCGATCCCGCCGCCCGCGTCTGGCTGGCGCGGGGCTCCACAAGCCGGGTACCGCTCACCGAGCTGCCCAGCGATCACGGCGCGCCCATCGCGGAGAACCCCAACTACGACAACGGAGTCTTCCTGCTCTGACAGGCGCTGACAGCTCCATCGCCGAACCTGTCAACGCAGGTCATGGGCATGATCGCGAATCCTGACAGAGGCGGCGCTGTCAGGTCACGAAGCTACGGTGCAGCTTCCTTTCATTCTTTGTTCGCACCGTCGCCCGTCTCGACCCGCCTCGCGGGACTGCCCGCGCCCGGCCCAGTTCACCAACAGCCCACCTCTTCGGTCGGCTCGTGATCTGCGCCCCGCGCACCTTCTCGGCAGCCTTTCCCGCCGGTCCAGACGCCGCGATCCGGTGGCACCACCCAACCCCGTCCCGCTTCGCAAAGGGAGCACCCCGTCATGCCCACGAACAGCCCGCTCACCGATCAGATCGTCACCGTCTGCTTCAACCCCAGCGACGACGCCGACTGGTTCGCTGCCAGCGAGAAGGTCAACGACCTACTGAGTGCCAACGGCACCCCGGCCCGCCGCTTCCGCGTGCGCCACCGCCGATTCATCGGCTTGCTGACCCGGTTCCTCGGGTACTACCTGCTCGACGCCGCCCGCAAGTTCGGCGCCATCACCCTCGCGGCCGGAGGCCGCAAGAGCCGCCTGGATCTGCCCGGCATGTCGCAGGTCGCCGCGAACGAGGCCATCGCCCGCTGGCGTGCCTGGAACATGCACATCAACGCCACCACCAAGCCCGCCCGGGCCTGGGAGGACTTCCTCGCTCAGCACCACGCCGACCCGACCAAGGTCACCCTGGCCGAGGCACGCCGGCGGTTCGAGCAGCAGCCTCGGGCGCTCGCCATGCTCGCCTACGCCGGCGGCTATGTCTTCGACCCCTACGAGCTGTCGCTCTACCAGGCCGGAGAAGCCACCTACGCCGGGCTCTACTGGCGCATCGCGCTCATCGGCGACGCGCTGATCACCACCGACGGACGCATCATGCGGCCCGCCAGCGACTCCCTGGCTGACCGGTTCCGGTTCCTCAACGAGGCGTGCGCCTACCTGCGGGGCCTGAATTCCCACGCACGGCTGTGCGCCGTCGCCATCGCCTAACCTCCCACCCCACTCCCGGCACCTCGAAGACCGGTCGCAGCCCCGCTGCGACCGGGTCTTCGGCGTGTCCGCGATCCGAAAGGAGACACCCATGCCGTACCTCGACCTGGTGGCGAGATGGATCTGGCAGACCACCGGCCGGACCATCGATCAGCACGCCGTCGATCCCGTCCCGGCCGCCGCGCACCTCCCGGCATCCGCCGATGCGCTGCGCCTCGCCCGCGAAGTGCTGCTCAACGCGGTGGACGAGTTCCGCACCCAGCTCATCAACGGCGACGACCTGACCGGCTCGGCCACCGTGCTGGCCAACACCCTGAGCGAGATCACCGAGCACGTCAACGACTACGAGGGCGCCCGCATCCACCTCGACAAGCTCATCAACGACCCCGACCGCACGGTGTACGTCGCCACGAACCCCGTGCAGCCGGTGCACCGGCGCTACGTCAACCCCGGCGACACCGTCCTGATCGTGCTGCCGCACAGCACCTACCTCCGCCAGCAGCAGATCGCCGGGCGAGCCGTACGGGCGCAGATCCATAAGTCCGACGTCGAACTCGACCCCGCCGAGTACCCCGGCCCGGTGCGGCTCTCCCACGGGATCGCCGGGATCTACCGCGACCCCGTCGAGGACCGGCTCTACATCCTGCGCGCCACCGGCGAGCGGCGGATCTCCCGCCGCTGACCGGCCGATGCGGCAACGCATCCCGATCTCCGGATCGCACGCACGCGGCTCCCGCACCCGCTCGGAAGCCGCTGCCCGCGCACCGGCGTACCACCGCCCAGCACATCCGTGCCGGGCATCATCCCTGATTCCCGAGGAGGGAACCCCATGGAACACCTGTCCCTGACCCCTGCGACGCAGGCGGTCCTGAAGGCGCTGGCCGAGCTCGGCCAGGGCAACGTCCACGAGCTGGCCGAGAAGTCCGGCAAGGCCCGTTCCACCACCGACAAGGCCATCAAGACCCTGACCGACGTCGGTCTGATCGTCACGGTCGACCTCGGCGCGGACGCGGCCGAGGGCACGCCCACCCGATGGACGCTATCGGAGGACGCCACCGCGGCACTGGAGGCGGCCGACCTCGGCGACGAGCCCACCGCCGGCCTGGACGAGACGGACGCCGACCAGGGCTCCGCCTCGGCGGACGAGCCGGACACCGGCGACGGCGAGCCGCTCGGTGACGCCGACAACTGGGCCCCGGAAACCGGTCACCACGACGGTGAGGCCACCGACGACCGGCAGGAGGCGGCCGACCAGGACGAGAACGACGGCGAAGTTGACGACGAACCTGGTGCTCCGGCCACGGCAGGGTCGCCTACGACCGTTGTCGCGCCGACGCGTCCCGGCGACCGCAAGGTCATGGCCATCAAGGGCGTCCTGGCCGAGCACAGCGAAGACGGTGCGACTGTCGACGTGATCGTCGCCGAGAGCGGCATTGGCCACCCGACCACCATCCGGCTGCTGGCCGCAATGGAGCAGGCCGACGCCGCCCGCCGCAAGCCCGGTCTACCGGAGCGGTGGATCGCCGGGCCGACCAAGGCCAGCGAGGTCGACCCGAACCCCGAGCCGCCGCGCTGCGCGCTGTGCTTCCAGGTGATCCGCGGTGTCACGAGCACCCCGGCCGCTGTGGCGGCGGTGCAGAGTCTGATCCGGCCGGACGGGACGCTGCACATCCTCGACACCGATGACGAGACCCGCGTCGTCACCCTGCCCACCCCGCTGCCCCCGCGCTCGCTGAACAACAGCCCGAGCACCGTGGGCCAGCGCAGCGCCGTGACCATCAACGGCGACGGCAACCAGCCCTTCGCCCGGGGCGAACTGGAGAAGCTGACCATTGCAGAGCTGGCCGAGAACCCCGGCCGGCTGATGACTCCGCAGGAGATCGCCACCGCGATCAGCGCGAGGCTCGGTGGCCGGACCGTGAGCCCGGGCGCGGTGCGCAACAACTGCACCAAGGCCGCCGCTGCGGGCAGCATCCTGCTGGTCTCCGAGGCTCCGCTGACGTTCGTATTCGAGGCACACGACGACGGCAGTTCCGCCGAGGCAGCCCCGGACGGCGAAGAGTCGGGTGCCGAGGGCGATGCCGCCGACAGCGCCGAAGGCACCGGAGACGCCGTGGAGCAGCTCAGCGGCGAGCAGGACACCAACGACGCCGAGGAGTCCTAGCCGGTTCGCCCGGGGGCAGGGACCGCACCCTGCCCCCGGCCGCGAGCCGCAGCAGGACCGAGAATTCGAACCCTCCACATCGTCCCGTGCCGGGAAACTCGAACCACATTCCCGGCACGACCGGGTCAGACGTGTGTCCGGGTTTCCCGGTCCCCATCGACTTCGGGAAGCGACCATGACCCATCCCGCAGAACTGAGCCTCAAAGACTCGACCAACGTCGTCGCCGTCGTGCCCTACCTGCTCGGGTACCACCCGCACGACCAGCTCATCATCCTGGCGCTGAAGGACAGCCAAGTCCTCTTCGCCGCAGCCGCGCCCCTGCCGTACTCCAGCGACCCGGTCAGCGACGCCACCGAGGTAGCCACCCGGATCACGGCGCATGGCCCGGACAGGGTCGTCCTTATCGGGTACGGCCCCGGGGAAGCGGTTGCCACGGCAGTCGACCAAACGATCGGCGCGTTCACCGCCCTCGACGTCGCTGTCTCGGCCTCGTTCCGTGTCTATGACGACTGGCTCTGGCATCTGCGTTGCGACGACCCGGAGTGCGAACTCGGCATCCCGTTCGACGTCAGCACGACCGCAGTAGCCGCCCAGGCCACCCTCCTGGGATACGTCGCCGCTGAGGACGTCCACACCTACGCCACACGGCTCGCCCCGGTCACCGGAGACGAGCGCAAAGGCATGCAGACCGCCCTGGCCGCAGCACATCGGCACCTCGACGACCTCGCCGCCGGCTCCAGCGAGGAGCAGATCCGCACAACCTTCCACGATCTCGTCGAAAGGCTCCTGAGAGAAGCCCGCACCACCTACGAGCAGCACCGCGGACTCGCCGACAGCACAACTGCGCTCCTGCTCGCCCTGCTGAGCGGCCCTCACGCTCCCGGCGCGGTGATGAAGCACGTCCATGGCGAAGATCTCGACGTGCGCATCTGGACCGACCTGACACGCCGCGCCGATCCCGTCCACGCCGCTGCCCCCGCCACCCTGCTCGCGCTCGCCGCGCTACAGCGCGGCAACGGCCACCTTGCCCGCCTAGCCATCGAACGGGCCCAGGAAGCCGAACCCGAGGACACGCTGATCCAGCGCCTTGCCGAGGTCATCAGCCGCGGCATCGCTCCAGCCGACGTCCGCCGTCTCGTGCACGAGTAGGTCAGATCTGGCCGCTATCCACATCCCATCGCGGGGCTGAGCTGGTGCTCGGCCCCGCGCCCGTTTGAGAAGGAGAACCCCTGTGCCACACGAACTCGACCGATTCGCCGACGGCACCACCGCATTCGCCAGTGCCCGCGTGTCGGCCTGGCACCGGCTGGGCACCGTCACCCAGAACACCATGAAGGCCGAAGAGATCATGGCCGCCGCCAAACTCGGCGACTGGGGCGTACGGACGATCCGCGCGGTCGGCATCGACATCGTCGACGGCGTCGAGGTGCAGATCCCCGCCGACGACAAGCGGATGACCGTACGCCGGAACCCGGTCACCGGGGCCACGGAGTATCTGGGCATCGTCGGCACCGACTACACCGTGGTCCAGAACGAGCAATGCGCCGCGATGCTCGACCAGCTCGTGGACCAGGTCGGCGGCGCCCACTTCGAAACCGCCGGCAGCCTACGACGCGGCAAGAGCGTGTTTGTCACGCTCAAGCTCCCGGACACGATGCAGATCGCCGGAGTCGACCGGATGGACCTCTATCTGATCGGCACCACCAGCCACGACGGCACCGCCGCGCTGCGGGTGGACGCCAGCCCGATCCGGGTCGTGTGCGCCAACACCCAGAGGGCCGCGTTCGCGCACGCCGTCGGGCACTACACCTTCCGGCACACCTCGAACGTCGGCTCCCAGATCATCCAGTGCCGTGAAGCCCTCGGCCTGATGTGGAAGTACATGGACACCTTCGAGCAGGCGGCCGAACGCATGCTCAACACCGAGCTGGCCATGCGCGAGTTCGAGAAGGTGGTCGGCCAGGTGTGGCCGGTCAAGGACAACGCCTCCGAGACCACCCAGCGCAACGCCAAGCAGCGGCTCGGCACCCTGAAGTACCTGATCACCGAGGCCGACACCCAGCAGGCCATCAAGGGCAGCCGGTGGGCCGGATACCAGGCCATCACCGAATACCTGGACCACTACCAGCCCGCCAAGAACGAGCTGGTCCGCGCCAACCGCGTGCTGACCGGCGCCATCGGCGATCTCAAGCTGACTGCCTTCGACCTGCTGAAGGTCTAACCACCTCCACCCATTCACCCGCCCGGGGCACGTTGGCCCACGCGGGCCAACGTGCCCCGGCTCGCACATGAACGGACACGAGCCGATGATCCCGATAACCCCTCACCTGCTGCATCCCCGCGATCCACGCCAATCTGTCTGCGGAATCCCCGCCGACAAGGTCCGCCGCTGGGAGACCGAAGATCCGCCCCGACCCCACACCTGCGAGGACTGCCTCACCCAGTACGAGGAGGCGGCCCGCCCCGACGACGCCAACCACCCGATCGGCGACGCGACCCTCATCGACACGCTCCGACGCATCGTCGCCGAGCGCCAGCACGCCAAGGTCGACGGCGTTCTGATCGACCTGTGGTCGGCCAGCGTCACCGTCACCATCTGGGACCGCCTACGCGATGACCGGCGGCAGCGCCTCCTACAGCTGCCGTCCCACGCGCTGATCCTTCAATGCGTCCGCATCTACGCCCACGTCACCGTGCCCCGAGGTGAGCGATGACCGGCCGCCAGGAACAGTGGTTCCACTTCGGGCCGTGGGTCTTCTCCATCGACGCCGCCCAAGCGCTGATCGCCGCCGCGCCCCGCGACACCGTTTCTCTCCCGGTCACGGCCTGGGCCACCGCGTACGGCCTCACCCAGCTCGACGACCCGCACCGGACGGCGGCCAACCTCATCGGCCCCACCTCGGACGCCGTCGACCGGCTTTACGCGATGAGCACCGACCTGACCAAACCCGTGCTCCTCGGCCGGATCTGCATCGGCGTCCATCCGCCCGCCGCGCTGCTGATCGACGGAGTCCACCGGCTCTACCACGCCTGGCGCGAAGGCGTACCCCAACTGCCGGCCTACCAGCTCACCGCCGAGGAAACCCGCGCCGTCCAGCACGACAAGCTCCTCGGCCCCGGCGTCACCAGCATCATCCCGCCCTCCACCTGACGACCCCTCGACACCCAACGGAGCCACGATGCCCCACTACCTGCAGGCATGGCAGCGCCAGTGCGACTGCCGATGCCCCGTGCACGACCGGCAGGCCCGCGTCACCTACGACGAGCCCGGCTGTGCGTGCACCATCACCTGCGCCACCCAACCCCTAACGCTGCTCGCCGATCGCTGGGGCTACGCGTTCTTTCTCGACCAGCGCGGTGACCTCTGGCAGGTCCCGGCCCTGACCAATGGCACCTGGGACTGGGAGAACGCCGGAGAGGTCGACACCCGACACGACCTCTACCACGCCAGCGTGGTCATCGAGCACCTACTACGCGCGTCCGCGTACCTGCTCGCGAACGCCCCCGTCTGATCCCAGCCGCTCAAGGTGGGCCGCCCACGTGGGCGGCCCACGGGTCTTTTCGTGTTTCACCACCAAGGGAGACAGCTATGTACCGAACTCCTCGTTCTGCCTACGATCGAGCCTGCGACTGCCGTTGCCCCGTCCACCGCGGCCAACAGCGCTGGGCCTACAACTATCCGGGCTGCCGCTGCCTGACCATCTGCGCCAGCCAACCCATGACTCTGTTCGCCCCGCAGATCAACGGCGCGCTGTTCCTCGACACCGACGACGTGCTCTGGTTCGTGCCCGGCCTGGAACCAGGTCACTGGGACTGGCGCAGCGCCACCCGGGTCAACCCCGGGCACCCGCTGTTCGAGGCCAGCGACCGGATCACCGACCTGCTCCGCGACACGAACGAGGGACTGTGCTCCTGGCTCATCGCCTCTGATCAAACCCCAGTTCTTGCCCTGGCCGGCCGCGGTATCCGGGCGAAGCCCGGCCTTTTTGCTTCACCGAAGGGCCAACATTTCATGACCAAAGCCATCGTCGGCATCGTCGTGGTCGTCATCTTCGCGTGCTTCGGGTTGCCCATGCTGTTGATGTCCGCCGTGATGGGCGGCGGCTCCGGTGCGTGCAGTCCTGCCGTCGCGCCCAGCATCGACGCCTCCGGGCAACCGGCGGGCACCGGGCAGTGGGACACCGACCAACTCAACATCACTGTGACCATCATCGAGGTCGGGGTCACCAAAGGCGTCGGCAGTTGGGGGCAGACCATCGCGCTTGCGGTAGCGATGCAGGAATCAGGGCTGCGGAACCTGCCGTACCTCGGCGACGCCAACGACCACGACTCCATCGGTGTCTTCCAGCAGCGCCCGAGCCAGGGGTGGGGAACCCCTGAACAACTGGCGGACCCCGCTTACCAGGCAGGCAAGTTCTACGACAAGCTCAAGACCATCCCCGGCTGGCAGAGGATGCCGCTTACCGAGGCAGCCCAAGCCGTCCAGGGCTCGGCCTACCCCGGCGCGTACGCGAAGTGGACCAACGACGCCATCGCGCTCGTCGACCGGTACGGGACCGGTGAGATCGCGCTCGACTGCTCAAACATGCCGTTCGGCAGCGCTGAACCGGCACCCCGTAACCCCGACGGCTCCTGGCCCGAAGAGACCTGCTCCATCGTTCCCGACCCGACGACCGGCACCGGCTGCCTCACCCCACGCACGTTCCACTTCGTCCAGCAAGCTACCACCGCCGGCTGGCCCAAGCCGGGCTGCTGGGATGACCGAGACAAGGGCGAGCACCCCTTGGGCCGGGCCTGCGACTTCATGATGACCCCTGGCGAGGAGGCCCACGGCGCCGCGAAAGCCCGAGGCGCCGCGATGGCGGCGTGGGCTGTCGCTAACGCCGACCGGCTCGGGATTATGTACGTCATCTGGTATCGCATGATCTGGACCGACGACGGCCGTGGCTGGCACGCCTACGACAACCCGTGGGGCGGCAACGACCCGGGCGGCTGGCACACCAACCACGTACACATTTCCATGCACTGAAACCAGCAACAATTCACATGCGCTGATTTGTCGATGAGTGCGTCGCGTACATCACCTTGGGTCTCACCGGGCCGGGCTTTTACCGTCTACCCCCTTATGCTGTGCAAGTAGAAATGCTCAACATGCAGAACCCACTCGGACGAATCCTTATCTCCATACACCTCGGCGGTCGCGGCGACATCGTAAGCCGGAGCGAAGTCATTTTCGAGTCGGCCTGTGTCCCACCAGGTCCCCTCGATGACGATAGACACCCTCAACTGCACCGAGGCTGATGCGTAAGAGCGCGACGTCTCGATGTCGCCAAACCTCGTCCACAGAATCAATCTGTGTCACAAAGGTTTTGGTGTTCAGGTATCGGTCTAGATCCCAGCCGCTCGCGCGGACCAAGTTGCCGTAGTCGTCAGTCGGCACCAGACGAAGCGCCGCCTGATCGATTTCCGGAAGTTGGTCATATATCTTTCCTAAGAACTCGTTGAGTGCAAGTTCGCTTCCGGGAGTCAAAGTTAGCAGACCTCTTCGCGTCTGCCATAAGTCTTTCGCCATGATCGGCGACTCGCGTCCTTTGAAGTGGACGACTGCGTCACGATCGGCGGAGACAAGAACAACATTTCTTAATTGCGTAGACGCCCGCTGCTCCAATAGGTTGAATGAAGCGGAGTCGGCTGCACCCGTCTTGACCCGTGAGCCGCCAAGAATCTTCTGATTTCCACCCGAATCTGTTTTCCGACGCGCGGCTCCCGTCTGAAGAATTTGATCTCGAATTCCCTGCACGGCGGCCAGGGGGTGAGTAGCAAGGCGCACTATCTCCGCGCCAGCCCCTTCGAGGGAGTCGGAAAGGACTTTTACTAAATGCTCGATTTCTGTTGCGCCGCTTGGTAGTCCTGGCCAGTTGGGTACGTCGAGCCCGACCCGTCGTGCGGCGGCCAACGAATTCTCGAACGGTTCGACTGTTCGAGAGATCGAGTCGCGTAGGTGCTCGGCCCACTCCCATAGGACGGGCTCAAGTATCCATACCGCTATGTCGCGCTCTTGCTCTTCGATAATATTTACGAGGTCTTCAATCTTGCTCAGGTCTAGTAGCCCGCGCGGCATGGAGTTGGTGTCCAAAGCTATGGCCACGACATTGTCCGGGAAGTTGAATTTTTCATCAACAGACACCCCAACGATGATAGGGAGGCAGTTCTTCGTGGGCAATGTGGCGGCGGGCTAAACGGAGGCGGTCAGGAGCGCAAGGTGCTGGAGCAGGTGCGCCGATCGACTGCGCCAGCGTATGGGCGCGGCGCTAACAGGAGCAAGGCCCGGCTCCGAAGCCCGCTCACCACTGCCGGCCGCGCGAATCAACGGATAACGAATCCCTGACTGGATCGTCCTGCGGATGCTCCTGCTGTGTGAGTATGTATCTGTGACGTTCACCTTGGCGCGGGCGGCTGGGCTTGCTGGAAAGTACGCATCGATGTTCACCAGCTCCGACCTGGAGTTGCGGTTCCTCGAGTGTGGACTCGGACTCTTCGTGCCGCCGCCGCGTTCCGGCTCCCAGCGCTACGCCAAGACCGAACTGATCGCGACCACGCTCACTGGGGCGGTTAAGGCAGCCGGAAAGGACTCAGACGTCGCCAAGGGCGTCATGGAACTGATTGTCCTCGTCGCGGAACGGTGCGACGAGGATCAGTTTGGCCGGCTGCGTGAAGCGACGCGATCCGGAGGTTTCGATCTTCGCCGTGCTGACGGTGAGGCCCGGCTTCTACCGCTAGACGAGCCTCATATTCCGTTGGGAGAGTCGGTTTCCGCGCTCGAAGTGGATCTTCAACGCCTCGGGATGGCCGTGGCCCACAATCACTACCGGCAAGCTGTGGACAGCCTGACGGACGGGCGACACGAAGCGGCCAACGGCCAACTGCGTGCGATGTTTGAGGAAGTCGTCGCTTACCTGGCCGTGCAGCAGGGATTCAGCCGCACCAGTCAGGGCGCGGGTGGCCGAGCGATCACCTTCCTGGTGGACAACGGGCATCTTCCCGCTGATGATGGCGGCCTATATATCCGTGGTTTGTGGAAGATCGTGCAGACCAACGGTCCGCACCCGGGCGCATCGCCCATCGGCGAGGCTTACTTCCGCACACATGCGCTGACCGCCGCCGCCCGCTACCTCATCGATCGCTTCGCACCGCCTGCATAAGAGCCACTACCTTGCCCTGCCGAGGAGCGGCATCGCCCGGCATGACAGCGCAGCACTCGTGCAGTCTCTTTCGCGCCCGGCGCTTCTGACGACCGCCTGAAGCCCAGTCGTTGGCCGAGCGTATTAGTCTGCTGCAGCCTCGGGTGTGGCCAGTAGCCGGACAAAGTGGTCGCCGTACCCCGTGATCTCGTACTCAGGTTCCCAGCCTCCGTGGGGTGTGTGGTTCTCGCTGATCTTCGTGATCAGGCTGTGTCGTTCCAAGACCAAAAGGGCTCCCGGCGCGGCATCCGCCAGACCGGAATCAGCGGCCGCGATGCTGTAGGGATACCAGCGCCGAGCACTTTGCGGGTCGACGCCGTGAGCGGTGGCGTACTCGGCAAGGTGTCGTGGTGCCTCGCTCATGATTCGCAGGACGCGGACATGGACAGCGTCAAGATCGGCGATGACACGGGCGTCAGCGAGTTCGCTGTCGACCTTGGTCCCGGTCTCATCGGCTGCGTTGGCCAAGACGCGGCCGAGGGCTCGCCGCTTGTCGCGCATCGCGCTGTCCTGCGCTGCGCTCAGCACCCGTACCAAGAGTTCTTGATGTTGTTCATCGCGGGCGAGCTTTTCGATGAACATCTCGAACCCGTCCTCCTCGACGCCGGCCGCCTGAGCCGCGTCAGCGAGCGTCTCGGCGGCGTTGACCATTCGCTGCTGGAAGAACCGCTTGTCCAGATATGCGAAGGCACGTTCGAGTACAGGGGTCAGTGCCGCACCGGCTAGAGCCCCACCCGGTCCCGCCAACCCAGCAGCGGCACCGACTGCTCCCGCAGCGGCACGAGCAGCAAGAGCCCGGGACTTTCGATCATCATGTTCGCCGGTCATTCGTCAAGTATCGGCGGCGGCGGCAAACGGCGGCGGCAAGGGTACCGAGCACAAGTAGCAGGTAGATCGATATCCGCTGGCTTTCCGGCCTTCACGACCGACCTCTTCGGTATGCGGGGGGTCGTCGGGCCTGGTACCGCCGCCAACCTACGGGGCCAGGGGGACAGTTGGGGACAGCTGGAGACAGCTACCCCGACGCGTTCACCGACCTCAACTACGACCTGAACGGATTGGTACGCAACAAATCCGGTCGCAGAGCCAGCCCATCGGCATCCATCATGGACAGCCAAAGCGCGAAGACGTCCACCAACGTCCCGACCGCCACCCAGGGCATCGACGCCGGTAAGAAGATCGCCGGTCGCAAATGCGGCGTCATCACCGACACCCTCGGCCTGCTACTCGCCGTCATCGTTACCGCCGCTTCCACCAGCGACAACACGATCGGCATCGACCTACTCGACCACGCCACTCGGATATACCCAACCCTGACGAGGCCTGGGTCGATACCGGGTTTCGCAAGAAGGTCGTCGAACACGGCGCCACTCTCGGTGTCGACGTCGAGATCGTCACCAAGGATCCGCAGGTCAGGGCTCTACGGTGATCAAGCGGCGATGGGTTGTCGAACGCACGATCGGCTGGCTCATGCACCACCGCTGCCTGGTACGCGACTACAAAACCCTGCCCACCACGTCCGCCACCATGATCCGCATCGCCATGATCGACAACCTCACCCGGCGAGCCACCGGCGAAACCACCCCAACCTGGCGATACGGCTAAAACCGCATAACACACAAACTACGTGAATCAGACGCCCTCTTAGACACGTCCGGACCAGGCAGATACCGACCGGTGTACATGTGACCTTGCGCGTGGAATGTGGGCGAGCAGCCAGTCGGCGGGTTCCGCCGGAACGTTGGCGTCCTCCGTGCCGTGCCAGATACCGACCGGCGAAATTCCGAAGTTTGTCAAGTTGGCGGGGCACGGCTTGTATAGTTAACCGAAAGACCTGCACTTGGCCTGCTATGCATTGATCCCACCGGGCAGGCGCTAGGTTCGATCGGTCCCAGAGGCAGCCATGGCCAAGAATCGCAAGAAAAGACCCGGCCAGCCGAATCGCGGCCGACTCCGCAGCGACGCCAGCAGGCCTAGGCAAGGCATCGCCACGTCCAAGAAGGTCGCTGGCGCGGTGACGCTGGCCCTACTTGGCGGCGTTGCTGGGACTTATTGCACCTATGTCGTCTCGGGGAGACAAGAGGTCCGAGTTCAGCGCGCCACCCACGCCGATGAACTGGCTCACGACCGAATCGTCGCACCCTTTCGGGTCGAAGGATCCAACGATGGTGGCGTCGAATATTCCATCTCAAGTAGCCATATTCTTGAGATCGCCGGCACTCCTGTTGACCCCGAACACCCCGACCGATTTGCGCCTGTCGACGACAAAACTCTGGTGGGCGTCCCGCTCGGGGGTAGCCCATCAATCGTTGTAGCGCATGAAGGGTTTACACTTGTTGGCCAGCGCTCGGTGCCTGTGGATATCGTCGGCATGAAGGCGCGCGTTACCTCACGTCTCGCCCCACTTTCTGGCACCATCGTGGCGATCGAAGGAGAGGGGGTCGAGGATGACGTAAAGATGGGATTTGATCTCGACTCCAGAGATTTGTCGGCCAGATCAATACTCGACCAGCCGGGGAAACCGCTTTCAACGACGAGATTCTTCGCAGACGTGCACGTGACTTTGGCGCGTGACGAACGCGTGGAATTTGAAGTATCGACGTACACTGCATCGTGCAGGTGTGCGTTCGTCATTGATGTAACATTATCAGATGGAACAGTTGTCGCCGTAGACGACAATGGTGACCCCTGGCGAATATCCGCCTTCGCTAAGCAATACAGTAAGTCCTATATTTGGGATGTAATTACTTCCCGTATTCAGCCCTGCGCCTGGCCAAGGGAATGTCTACGTATGGATTCTTGACCGACATCAGAATTGCGTAGATGATTCGTCGCGATTGAGTTAGCCACACCGGACAACGCCCGCGGGGTGGGGCAGGTATTACCGGGCGGGACGGCGGCTGGCTGGCAACCCTTCAGTCACTTTCGGGCTCAATTTCAACGGCAGCCGATAGCGATTCAATTGCATCGCAGCATCCAATGCGCGCTGTTACGTCACGGTTATATCCCTTTAGTCAGTGGGTCCCGCGGTCTGCACGCTTTCGGCCAACTTCTAAATGACTCGGGCGAAAGCTGTGTCGTTCCTAGCCGACAATTCTATTTCCGACTTCGCACTAATAATGGCATGAGCGTGCGCCACTACCTCCAGGAGCCGGGGAAACGAGGTGGTAACCCGCAGCTCACTAACGATCTCCGGCGCCTTTCCTTCGATTATCCTCGATTGGGTGACTGGCCCGACATCCACTCCGAAGCGGCGTACCTAGTCAGCGGGTAGTCGTACAATTTCGGTTACCTCCGCGCGGGGATGGATTCCGAATATCGCTACGCTCCATGCCGGAGGAAGAGAAGTGTTGCGTCGAATCCGTCCGCTGATACTGATATCGGCTGTTTTAGTCATTCTGGGAGTCGCGGGAACGACCGTCTGGCTATGGTGGAGGCCGGAAATGGAACTGACGTTGACAAGTACGGACTGGCGCAACACGAGCTATCAGAGTGACTGTGCGGGTGAGAGCGCGACTCAGCTTTCGGTGACCATACGCGACGGGGTGGGTGAAGTGCCACCTGCAGATCCGGGATTTGCTCCGTCGGAATTTTGGGTGGAGAGCTCGGCTGTGGGCGATCTGACTGGCGACGATCGTCCTGAAGCCGCGGTGGTGTTGGCATGTCACCCATCGAACAGCAACTTCGCGGTCTGGGAAATACTGGTATTCGCCGAAGGCCCCACCCGGCTGGCGCAAATCGTGGTCGAACCGCTGCCGGATGCCCTCTACCCAGGTGTCGACTTCGCATCCGACGAACTGGCAATTAAAGATGGAGGCTTAACGGTCGGAGTCATGTACTACGGCCCGGAAGACTGCCATTCCTGCGGTCCTTCGATTCATCGAGAACTCTCGTGGCGGTGGAATGGGCAACAGTTCGTCCAGTACTAGGGGCACTCCAGTTGAAGGGCATTCATGTCGAAGCGAGCGTGGCGCGGAGCGGGCGGCGCGAGTGCGGTCCTCGTCAGCGTGGCAGTGGGCGTAGCCACCAATGTCGCTACCGACTCTCCCACCACCGGCTGGGTCGTTGGGCTCGTCGTGCTGACCGCCGTCGCGGTCGTCATCCAGATCGGACTTGTCATGGTCGACAACAGCGAGAGCGACCTGGCGGCGCCGTCCGGCGATGCTTCCGGGCCGGTCCAGGCCGCCGCAGCCGCTGGCAAGGGCCGGACATATCAGGCCGGCGGCAACATCGGGTTGACCGGTGGGCACCTTGCCTTGATCGTCAGCGTCGTCGGGTTCGTGGTCGTCGGCGGGGTATCAGCAGTGTTGATAATCATGACTCCAAGCGCTGATGATCAAGGCACAACACCTTCTCCGGCCACCGGACCGACCAATTCTGTTCCGGGTTCACCATTCTCGGTTAAGGTGCTGACAGACCCGGAGATCTATGTCGCGCCGCAGGATCAGATCAACACAGTGAACAGTTTCCTGTTTCCGCCAGGAAGCCTCGCGACCGTCGATAAGCCGGGCGACGCCTGCTACGCTTGGCACTCCTGGGCACGGAACAACAATGCGGCGGACTTGGAATCAACGAATCTTGCGGTTAATATCACGGCCCTCACCTCCGACGTCGTCCAGGTGCTAGGAGGCCGTCTTGTGGCCACCTCATTGGCAAATCCAGGTGGCGATATCGCGGAGTGCAAGCAAGGTGCTGAGACGATCGCATCCTTCCTTGACATCGACCTAGATTCCAAGAAACTGTCGTTCCGCTACGGCGGCGCCACTCCCGCACCGTTCAATATCACGATCAAACCGGATGAGCCGGAGACGATCTACATGCAGGCAACCACGAGAAAATGCTACTGCTCTTGGTTTCTCGACCTTGACATCGCCGTTGCCGGAAAAGACTTTACGTACCGAGTGGCTAACAATGGAAAGCCGTTCGTAACCGCACCATCTGACGGCGACTATCGACACTACGTCTACGAGTCGGATTCCTGGATACGGATAAAATGAGCCTTTTCATTCTCGGCAGGTCGGGTTTCTCGGCGTGATGTAGGACCAGAGCCCCGGCAAAGTCGTGATGGTGTCCGACTCGAGCGAATCGGGGAAGCGATGCCGCCAGATGCGCAAGGTCCGGTCGCGAGGCATTGATCCGTATCCTCGGTAGGTCGGGTTCGCGTCGTGATGTAGGACGAGGATGGCCTTCCCGATGCGGGTCGCCCGGTGCGGGCTGCAGCGCAGCCTGGTCAGGACTTTCCAGGTCCTGAGGGTGGCGTTGGCGCGTTCGCCGATGGCGCGAATCTTCGCGTGGGCGCGGTTGACCTTCTTCTGCCAGCGGGAGAGTTTCGGCCGGTAGCGGTGGCGTTTGAACGGGGTCCGGATGCTGCCGCGGGCGCCTTGGTATGCCTTGTCGGCGAAGGTCATCACGTTCGCGTTGGTCAGCGTGTCGATGATGGTGTGGGTGCGAGCCGCGGTCAGGCCATCGACGGAGCCGGGCAGGGCAGCCGATGCCCAGATCAGTCGGCCTGCCGGATCGGCGATGACCTGCACGTTCACGCCGTGACGGCGATGTTTGCCAGAGTAGTAGGGCTTCTGGTCGGCGACCCGGTCGATCGGGACCTGGGTGCCGTCGAGGATGGCGTAGGCCAGCAGGCGGATGCTCTTCATCGCCGTGGTCAGGTCGTCGGCGGTAACGGCGAGCAGGTCGATGGCTCCTCGGACGTGGCGCCAGGCCATCGTGACGCCGATCTCGAACCCGGAGGCCAGACGGGTCAGGGTGTCTCCGTTGCCAGGTAGGCAAGGGCTGGCAGGGCTTGCCAGCCGGGGTCGAGGCGCCGCCATCGGGATCGCCGCTGGTAACGGCGGGATCGGATGAGGCCGGCGAGGTGGTTCAGGCTGCGGGTGGACAACGGAATCGCGGCAGGGTAAGACAGCACAGCGAGGCTCCCGGTTGAGGCATCTGATCTTGATCGATTGCTGCCTTACCGGGAGCCTCGTCCTATGTCGACACCGGCCTCCCGCACTGTCCGTGACCTGCACCGTCACGATGAAAATGGCTCAGCCTGCCTTGATGACTGAGCGGCACTGGACGCCTGCTTCATCGTGGAGGACCGCTGAGGCATATCTGAGGACACGCGCAGATCTTGGCCTCAGAGGCCGGTCCGTGAGGTTACGTCCGTTTCTGGCTGAGGGTGAATAGGCCGGGCTGGGTCTCGGTCAGGATCTCGCGGTTGACCAGGCGTTTCA
>NZ_FZNR01000047.1 GCF_900188005.1 Actinoplanes regularis
CTGGTCGCCCTGGCCCACAAACTCGATCGGGACCAACGCGATGCCGCACTCGACACGGTCGACCGCCTGCACCTGCTCTCCCAACGGACCTCGCTGGTACGGGCACTCGCGCCGTTCCTCAACGACGACCAGATCGAGATCGCCGCGACGCTACCCGCCCTCGCCGAGGCGGACCCGACCAACCTCCTGGAAACGATCACCGCACTGGCCGCCTCAGCGGTCGATGCCGCGCTGCACGCGAGGCTCACGGCGATGGCGGCGAACATCGCCGAGACGATCAGCGACAGATACCACTGCGGCTACCTGATGATCGACTTGGTGGCCGCCGTCTCCCGGACGAACCGGCCCGGCAGCGGGCCCTGCACGCCGCGATCCGGCTCCTCCCGGAACTCGACCACACCCAGCGCGGCATCCTCCGTGACCAAGCGGCCAGACTGCTGCGCGCCCACGGGTAGGAGGCCGAGCGGCTCCGGCTATCCGCCGGCGGTCGAGGCCGGCATCGCCGCGCGCAGCCGGTGCTCGACGATGATCTGCGTGGTGAGCAGGACGAGGGCCAGCAACTCCAGCAGGAGCAGCGGCAGACCGGCGCCGAGGGGCCGCAGCAGCAGGAACAGAACGCCCGCACCGAGCCTGACCCAGGAGCATGGGTCACGCCAGCCATCCGGGCGGCAGAGCTGGATGAGCCCGATCGCCAGCAGGAACGCCCCGATGCCGCCGCACACCGCCCACCGGGCACTGCCGTCGAGCGCGGCGTCGTGCACCGCGTGGGTGGCCAGCAGGACACCGACTCCGAACGCGGTGAGCGCCGCGAGCACGACGAGATGGCCGTAAACGTAGACCTGGCCGCTCACCCACCAGTGGCGCATCGACGAGCCGTCGACGCCGTCGAAGTACAGCCACCACAGCGCCCCGATGATCAGGAACCCGGCACCGCCGACCGCCAGGGGCAGCGGCTCCTGTCCGCCCTCGCCGAGGCTCAGGGCGCCCAGCGCCACGGCCTCGCCGAGCACGATGATGACGAACAGCCCGAACCGCTCCGGGATGTGCGACACGTGGAACGGCACCCGGGCGATGGCGCGCGCGGAGAGCAGCGGGACGGCCAGCTCGACCAGCAGACCGGCCGCCCACAGTGCGTACCGGCCGGGAGTCGGCACCGCGATCGAGACCAGCCAGAGCGCGGCACCGATGGTGAAGCCGGTCAGGTAGCGGCCGGTCAGCGGGCGGGCGGACCGGTCAAGGCGGAACGCGCGGGCGTACAGGACGATGAGCAGGGCGCGAACCGCGACATAGCAGAGCGCGAACCGCACCGAGCCGGTGCCGTCGAAGGCGTGCGGGACCGCTACCGCTAGGGCGGCGACGGCGAGCATCGCCACGATCATCAGGATCCGGTATGTGACGTCGGGTCCACTCTGCAGCCGGTCGGCATAGAACGTGTAGCCGACCCAGGCCCACCACACCGGCACGAACAGCAGCACGTACCGCACGAGGCCCGGCCCGGACGGGTGGTGCTCCAATGTCGACGCGAGTTCGGCGACGGCGACCACGAACACCAGGTCGAAGAAGAGCTCCAGCCAGTCCGCATGACGCTCGCCGGAGCTGTCCGCCACCCCGAACCGGCGCGCCGCGACAACAGGCCCGGTCATCGTCACCCCCGTGATCTCCGGCGCCCCGCTCCGTGACCCATGGGGCGTACCCATCCCACCACCACGGCCCGGCCCGCCGCCACCCCGCCGGCGCCTTCAGTTCGGAACATGAAATTTACACATATGTCTCGGTATCAGAAGGGGTTTATATAGAAGGATAGCGATTAATGAATGCCTGTTCTCTCAGTTCAGGGAGGAACTTCGTGAGAATCGCAATCGCGTTGGCCGGCGTCATCGCGCTGGCCGGCGGAGGGCTGGCGGCGACCGCCACGACCGCGTCGGCCGCACCGCCCGTCTCACCAGGATCACCACAGGTGGCCGCAGCCGATCAGGCGATCGCCCAGCATCCGGCCGCCGTCAAGGCCTCGCCCCGCGACGCCTACCACGTCTACAGCAGCAAGACCGACGCCGCCGGCCGCGGCACCGTCCGCTACACCCGCACCTACGACGGCCTGCGGGTGTACGGCGGCGACCTGATCATCCGGACCGACGCCGCCGGTACGTACACCGGTAGCTCGGTCGGCCTGACCGAAGCGTTGTCGCTGAGCACGACGCCGAAGGTCACCGCGGCCAAGGCACGCAAGACGGCCCCCGCCGCGTTCACCGGCAAGGTCACCGGCACAGCCGCCCCGAAGCTGTTCGTCGACGCCAGTCGCGGCACCGGCGTGCTGTCCTGGGACACCGTGGTCAGCGGCTGGCTGCCGGACGGGCAGACCCCGTCGCGCCTGCACGTGCTCACCGACGCCCGGACCGGCGAGGTCACCGGCTCGTACGACGAGATCGAAAGCGTCGCGGGCACCGGGACCGGCATCTACAGCGGCCCGGTCGCGATCGAGACGACGCTCTCCGGCAGCACCTACAGCCTCACCGACCCGGTTCGCGGCGGCGGCACCACCTGCGACATGAACAACCGGACCTCGGGCACCTGCACCACCTTCACCGACGCCGACAACATCTGGGGTACGGGCGTCAACACCGACCGCGCCTCGGCCGGCGTCGACGCGCACTTCGGCGCGGCCACCACCTTCGACTACTTCAAGAACGTGCACGGCCGCAACGGCATCTTCGGCAACGGCACCGGCGTGCCGTCGCGCGTCCACTACGGCAGCGCCTATGTCAACGCCTTCTGGGACGGCGCCCAGATGACCTACGGTGACGGTTCCGGCAACGCGAAGCCGCTGGTCGCGCTGGACGTGGCCGGGCACGAGATGTCGCACGGCGTCACCGAGAACGTGGTGCCCGGCGGGCTGACCTACTCCGGGGAGCCGGGCGGCCTGAACGAGGCGACCAGCGACATCTTCGGCAGCATGGTCGAGTTCTACGCGAACACCTCCGTCGACCCGGGCGACTACGACATCGGCGAGAAGATCGACATCCGGGGCACCGGGGCGCCGCTGCGGTACATGTACAACCCCACCCTCGACGGCTCCTCGCACGGCTGCTGGTCGAGCACCACCAAGAACATCGACGTGCACTACTCGTCCGGCGTCGCCAACCACTTCTTCTTCGACCTCGCCGAGGGAAGCGGTGCCACGCCGTACGGGACCTCGCCGCTGTGCGGCTCGGCGTCGGCGGTCACCGGCATCGGCCGGGACAAGGCTTCGGCGATCTGGTTCCGCGCCCTGGACAGCTACTTCGTCTCCAACACCAACTACACCGCGGCGCGCGGCTACACCCTCTCGGCCGCCGCCGATCTGTACGGCTTCTGCGGCCGCGAGTACAAGGCCGTCCAGGCCGCCTGGACCGCGGTGAACGTGGCCGGGAGCGACGTCTGCTCCACGGGCAACGACTTCTCCTTCACCCTGTCGGCGCCCACCACAACGATCGACCCGGGCACCTCCGCCACGCTGACCGCGAACACCGTGCTGGTCAACGGCGAGGCCGAGGAGGTGACGCTCAGCGCCGGCACCACCCCGGCCGGCGTGACCGTCTCGTTCGAGCCGGCCACCGTCACCGCCGGTGGATCCGCCACGGTCACGGTCACCGCGGCCGCCGACGCGGCCCGCAGCAGCGCACCGATCACCATCACCGCCACCGCCGCGTCGATCACCCGCTCGGCGACGCTCACCGTCACCGTCAACAGCGCGACCGGCTGCACCGCCACCAACGGCACCGACGTGGCCATCCCCGACAACACCACCGTGCAGAGCACGATCGAGGTCGCCGACTGCCTCACCACCCCGTCCGCGACCAGCACGGTCGAGGTGCACATCGTCCACACCTACATCGGTGACCTGGTGGTCAGTCTGATCGCGCCGGACGGTAGCGCCTACGTCCTGCACAACCGCGCCGGTGGAGGCACTGACAACATCAACCAGACCTACACCGTGAACCTGTCCGGCGAGACCGCTCGGGGCACCTGGACGCTGCGCGTCCAGGACGCCGCCACGATCGACACCGGCCGCATCGACTCCTGGACCCTCTCCCTGTAACCGTTTCGCCGGGGCGGCGGCTCCACGTCGCCCCGGCCGGTTTCACCAGCGGTTCCGGCGGTACGGCGAGTGTCGTATCGTCGGACGGTGCCCGATTCCGTAACGAGCCGCAGCAGCGCGGCTGTCAACCGTGCCGCCGCCGGCGGACCACCCTCCAAGACGAAGGCCGAGAAGCGGGCCGAGGCCAAGGCCGCCAAGGCGCGCGCCCGGACGATGCGGAAACGCCGCGAGGCGTTCGCCGTCACCGGCGCGGCCGCGGTCATGCTCGCCCTCGTCGTCGGGCTGATCACGTGGATCGGCAGCTCGTCCGATCCGAGCCCGACCGCCGCGAGCGCGGACACGAGTGCCGCGCCGAGTGCGACGTGGCCGCCGGTGCCGGCTGGCGCCGACCCGGCCCTGGGCAGGAGGCCGGCCGCGACCGCCGGCACCGGCACTGTCACCGAGCTCAAGACGACGACCCTCATCCAGGGAACGGGTGCGACGGTCCAGTCAGGTCAGACGATCGACGTGAACTACGTCGGTGTCACCTACGCCGACGGCAAGCAGTTCGACGAGTCCTGGGAACGCAAAAAGACGTTCAGCTTCCAGATCGGGGCCGGCCGGGTCATCAAGGGCTGGGACCAGGGGCTGCTCGGGGTGAAGGTGGGCAGCCGGGTGCAGCTCGACATCCCGGCCGACCTGGCGTACGGCGAGAATCCGGGCGACGGACGACCGGCCGGTGCGCTGCGATTCGTCGTCGACGTCCTGGCTGCGTCCTGACCGCCGCGTCCTCGTAGCGGTCGGGACCGGCCGCCATACGCAAACGGTCCCGCCTCGATACCGAGGCGGGACCGTCAGTGCGTTTCAGCTCAGGCGCAGAACTTGTCCAGCGGCGCGAGCCAGGCGGTGACCTCGGGCTCGAGCTTCTTCGAGACGTCGTCCACGGTCTTGAACTTCGCGAAGAAGGCCTCGTCCTCGGCGCTCTTGTTGATGAGCTTCAGGGTCTCCTCGCCGGCCGCCTGGAGCCCCGGGTCCTGCGCCGCCCCGGTGAGCTTGGTCAGCGACGTCGCCAGCTCCTTCAGCTCCTTACCCGCCTCGGTGCGGGCCTTCTTCGCCGGGCTGCTCGCCTTCGCCTGCGTGTAGCCGATGAACTCGCCCAGCTTCGCGCCGAACTGCTCCATCTTCTTGCCCCCGAGGAGCTCGCCCATGTCGTCGCACACCTTCTTGGTGTCGGCGGTGTAGTCGGCGGACGGGCTGGCCACCGCGGCCGCGGTGGTCGTCGCCGGGGCGGCGGCGTCGGTGTCGGACGACGTCCCGCAGGCGGAAGCGGTCAGCAGCAGGGCGCCCGCGGTAGCGGCCAGGATGATGCGTCGCATCAGGCGAAATCCTCGTCACCTAGAAAGATCAAGACGTGGCAGGATAAGCAGCCACAATTCGGGCCGACACCAGCCCTTCGGCCTGACTTCGATGGCCGATCAGTCAGCGCGACGCCTGACCTATGGCAAGAAGCACAGATCACGGCGCGACGCCGCGCACGGTCCCCGCCGCGCCGTCCACGGTGATCTGCTGGCCGTCTTCGATCAGGATCGTGGCGTCCCGGACGCTGATCACCGCGGGCAGGCCGTATTCGCGGGCCACCGTGGGGCCGTGCGCCATCACCGCCCCGGTCTCGCTGACCAGGCCGCCCGCGGTGAGGAACAGCGGCGTCCACGCCGGGTCGGTGGTCGCGACGACGAGGATGTCGCCGGGGTCGAGGCGGGCGGTCGCCGGGTCGTGGACGACCCTGGCGCGCCCGGTCACCGTTCCCGGGGACGCGCCGACACCCCGCCAGCCGTCGCCGTCCCCGGCCGCCGGCAGCAGGGCCTCCACGTCGGTGCCGTCGGAGAGCAGCGCGACCGGAACGTGCTGCCGCCGGGACTCGGCGAGATGGGTCGCCCGGCGCGCGGCCACGAGATCGCGCTGGTCCGCACCGGTCCGCACGGCGGCCTCCGCCTCGTCCAGGGTCAGGAACATGATGTCCCCGGGAGACGCCAGGGCACCGTTCTCGACGAGATCAGAGCCGATCAAGAGCAATTGATCCCGTACGGACGACAGGCGGTACAGTCCGGCGAACTTGCCGTACTCCCGCAGGCCGGACAGGGCTCGAGCCCGTCGCAGCAGGAAGATCGCCAGCCGGCCGCGGACCGGGCGCCGCCGGCGGACCCGCGTGGCCAGCTCATCCAGCGCCGCCTCTCCGGCCGCCGCGGCACGGGCGAACCGGACGTCCGGTGCCTGGCCGGGCTCGGTCACCCGAAGGTAGTTGGCGATCGCCGCGAAGATCCCGGACGGGTCCTCGGACCAGCGCGGCACCCCGAGGTCGGCCTCGGCCGGGCCCCGGTGGCCGTATCGCTCGAGGAAACCGTCCAGACCGATCGGCGGCAGGCCGCCGCGCAGGTAGAGCTCGGCCAGGTCGGCCGGCGGTGTGGCGAGCAGCAGCTCGCGGTGTGCGGCCGCGTCGCGGGCGAGCCGCCACAACGCCAGGTCCATCTCGATCGTGACGTTGCCGGGCACCCCGCCGAGGGCGGTGTGGATCTCGTCGGGTGTGGCGACGCCCTTGAGCAGTTCACCCGGCACCGCGGTGGCGAGCAGGCCGGCCACGATCGGCCACGTCAGGTCGTCGGCGCTGCCGCCGGGACCGTCCGCGCGGACGAAGGCGATCCGCTCGTGTGCGGTGTTCAAGCCGGCCGGCGCGGCGGCGTCCAGCCGGAGTCGCTCGACGGCGTGGAGTACGCGCTGCCGCGCCGCCTCGGGACTGCGCAGCGCCCGGAGAATCCCGGTGACGGCGCGGAAGCCCGTACCCAAGGCTGATTTTGATCTTTCGGTTCTCGGCCCGGCCGGGGTAGGAGCGAAGCGGGGGTCGGTGAGGACGTGGTCCATGACGGCCTGGGCGCGCGGGCCGAAGTCGACCGCCATCAGCTTGACCAGGCGCTTGCGGGCGGAGGGATGGCGAGCCAGATCGGAGAGGTCACCGTAGAGGCGGCCGCCGATGTCGACGATCTCGGCCCGCACGCCGAGCGAGGCCGTCATCGCCGAGATCAGGCGCTTCAGGCTGGACAGGCCCATCGGGGTGACCGGGCGCAGCATGCCCTGGACGTGACCGAATTCGACATAGACGCGCGGGAGCGGCCCGTCGTGTCGCGGCGGGGCCGGGAAGAGCGTGGTGATCGGCCGGGACTGGAGCAGCCAGAGCTTCCGGTCGTCGTCGATCGCCCATTCGACGTCCTGCGGCGCGGCGAAGTGCTGCTGCAGGCGCTCGCCGAGGGCGCGCAGCGGCGTGCCCTCGGCGGGGCTGAATCGGTCGACCGGTGCGGTGCCGTCGACGACGCCGGTGCCCGGGCCGGCGGTGGACTCGACGAGCATCTCGGTGCGGTTGCCGGTGACCGGGTTCGCGGTGAAGAGCACGCCGGCGGTGGTGGCCGTGATCATCCGCTGCACGATCACCGCCATCTCCGGCTCGGGCAGCCCGCGCGTCGCCCGATAGGCGACCGCACGTGGCGAGCGCACCGACGCCCAGCACTTCTCGATGGCCGCGATCAGCGGGTCGATCCCGGTCACGTCGAGGAACGTGTCGTACTGCCCGGAGAAGCTGGCGTCGGGCAGGTCCTCGGCGGTGGCGCTGGACCGCACCGCGACCGGGCCCATCGCCTGGAAGAGACCGGCCACGACATCGCGCGGGACCACACCCGCCCGGAACGCCTCGGTGGTCACGACGAATCCGTCCGGGACCGTCTCACCGGCCCGGATCAGCTCACCGAGCGCGGCGGCCTTCCCGCCGGCGAGCGCGATCGACGCGGCGTGGGCGAGTGGGACGACCAGCATGACTACCTCCGGGCAACGTTGCAGTGCGACTGCATTGCCAAGAAGATAGCTGGCTTTTCAATGCAGTCGCAACGCAAAAGTTTCCCTCAAGCCCGGGTGGCAGCAGGCGATCAATGGACTGCAGCTGTTCCCACCCCCAGGGAGTGACCATGTCCGTAGGTTCCGTCGGCCCCGTCTCGTTCAACGTGATCGCAGCGGGCCAGATGCAAGACCCGCAGGCCCGGCAGGCCCAGGTCAACGCCCAGGCCGACCTGCTTCAGGCGCTGGTCAGCACCGACCTGCCGATGAAGATGGTGCAGTCGACCCTCAGCGACGGCAGAGGCGTCGACCTGTACATGTGACCGCGTCACACTCGCCGGAGACCCGCGCCCCCGGTGGCGGGCGCGGGTCCGGGACCGCTCAGCCGACGGGGTTCCAGCCGTCCGAGCCGGCCAGGTACTTCTGCGGGGTGTAGTTGGCAGCCTGCGCGTCCGTCAACTGCGCGCGGTTGCTGTTGGTGGTCGCGCCCGATCCGGTGTTCTTGTACTCGTAGAACCGGGCGTTCTTCCACGAGTTGCCGGACATGTCGGTCCAGGGCTGAGCGACCTTGATCGTGGCGCTCAGGCTGGACTCCCGGACCGTGACCTGGGCGGCGGCACCCCACGGCCGGCCGAGGTAGGTGACGTTGTTCGTCGCTCCCGTGATCGTCGACTTGTAGATCAGGAAGCCGTACGTCTGGGTGGCCGGCGTGTTGGCCGCGGTGAGGTAACCGCCGGTGCTGCGCTTCTCGTAGATCTGGCAGGCGTAGAACACCGCGCTGCCGTTGCCGTAGATGAAGTCCACGGTGCCCTCGATGTACGAGCTCCAGACGTACGCCCGGGCGTTGTTGTAGATCAGCAGCGTGTCCTGGTCCGCGATGACCCGCACGTTGCCCAGCCGCGCCCGGTCCCCGTAGAGCGCCAGGGCCAGCGCCTGCGACGAGCCATTGGCGGCCTCGTCGTAGTCGTTGCTGAACGTCAGGTTCTTGCCGTAGAACTCCTTGGCCTGCACGTAGACCGTGGCCGAACCGGTGGTACCGGCGGTCGAGGCGGGCTTGTTGTTGACGATCACCGTGGCGGCGGCGGTCGAGCCGAGGCCCTCCAGCGTGACGTAGGGCTTGTTCGACGGGATGACCACGCTCTCCCGGTAGGTACCCGCCTTGATCGTGATCGTGACGCGGCTCGTGTTGCCGGCCGGGACCGCGTCCACGGCGGCCTGGACGGTGCGGTACGTCGCCGAACCGTCGGAGGCGACGGTCAGCGTGGTCGCGGCCTCCGAGGCCGTGGACGAGACGCCGAGCAGAACGGCCGGCACCACGATCAGGGTCGCCAGCCCGCTGGCTGTTCTTCGCAGGTTACGCAAGATCACTCCTTGGCTAGCAGGGCGCTCCGGGCCGCCCGGTGGAACGGCCCGGGGCGACGGCCGGGCTACGAGATGGCGAACGAGGGGTGCGGGGGCTGGTTGTACGCGGTGTTCTGCCAGGCGACGGCCTCGCGGTACATCCGGTTCTGCATCAGCGACGTGCGCGAGATGCTGGTGCTGTCCGTGGTGGAGTAGATGCGCAGCCTGGTGTTGTCCGTCGTCGGCCAGATGACCTCCTCGCGCCAGTCGCCGAGGATGTCGGCCTGCAGGGACGGGGTGGCCTTGGTGCCGTTGTTGGAGTGCACGTCGCTGGCGGTCAGCAGGCGGGTGTCGGCGCTGGTGCCGTACTTGTCGATGTGGGTGCCGTCGAGCAGCTCGCGCTGGGCGTCGCCGTCCCACCAGATGACGAAGTTGGCGCTGGACGGCTTGCGCCCGATGTTCTGCCCGGACGTGTTGAACAGGCCGGAGACCGCGGACGACCAGGACTCGGCGCCGGGACTGCCGGCGTAGATGTCGTCCGAGACGCCGCGGCCGTTGTCACAGCCGCAGGAGGCGTTGGACCAGATGATCGCGCCGGTACGGGCGTCGGCCATGTAGGCGGCCAGCTTCGTGGTGTTCTCGTCGACGTGGAAGAGCTCCAGGCCGGAACGGCTCGGGATCAGGTCGCCGACGTGATAGGCGTCGCCGTGGCCCTGCCCGTTCGTCCAGAGACCGGAGCCGTTGTCGTCGACGGCCATCGAGCCGTACATGATCTCGTCCTTGCCGTCGCCGTCGACGTCGGCGATGGAGAGCTGGTGGTTGCCCTGCCCGGTCCAGGCCGAGCCGTTGGTGGAGGAGTTGCTGTCGAAGGTCCATTTGCGGGTGAGCGCGCCGTTGCGGTAGTCCCAGGCGACGACCACCGAGCGGGTGTAGTAGCCGCGGGCCATGATGATGCTCGGGTACGACCCGTTGATGTACGCGGTCCCGGCCAGGAATCGATCGACCCGGTTGCCGTAGCTGTCGCCCCACGACGAGACCGTTCCGCGCGGTACCACGTAGTCTGCGGTCGCCATCGCCTTGCCGGTCTGTCCGTTGAAGACGGTCAGGTACTCCGGCCCGGACAGCACGTAGCCGGACGAGTTGCGGTAGTCCGCGCTCGAGCTGCCGATCACCGCGCCGGTGCCGTCGGTGGTGCCGTCCGCGGTCTTCAGGACCACCTCGGCCTTGCCGTCACCGTCGTAGTCGAAGACCTGGAACTGGGTGTAGTGCGCGCCGGCCCGGATGTTCCTGCCCAGGTTGAGGCGCCACATCCGGGTGCCGTTCAGCTCGTACGCGTCGATGATGACCGGCCCGGTGTAGCCGGACTGCGAGTTGTCCTTGGCGTTGGACGGATCCCACTTGAGGACGATCTCGTAGGCGCCGTCGCCGTCCAGGTCGCCGACCGAGGCGTCGTTGGCCGAGTAGGTGTAGGCGACGCCGTCCGGCGTGGTGCCGCCGGACGGGATCTGGATCGGCACGTCCTGGTACGCCGCCGCGAGCGCGGCGGTCGGGGTGGCCGCCGCGAGCGAGGCGGTCTCGGCGCCGTTGACCACCGGCTTGACGGTGTACGAAGCTCCGACCGGTGCCCCGGTGTCGGTGAAGTTGGTGCCCTTGGTGATCGGCGCGGTGTTCACCCTGGTCGAGCCGCGGTACACGTTGAACGCGACGCCGGCCGGGTCGGATGCCAGGAGTCGCCAGGACAGGAAGTTCCCGGTCGGGGTGCGCAGGCTGATCAGTCCGCGGTCCAGATTGTCGACGGCGGCGGTCGCGCCGGTGGTCGCGTCGTCGGCACTGGCGGCGGTGGGGACCGCGCCGGCGGTGGCCAGGACGGCGGCCACCGACAGGCCGCACAGGAGTTTGCGTCGCATGGGGGATCCCAACATGGTCGGGGACGGGGATGTGTCGCGCTGGGGAGGCGCGGGCCGCTACTGAAGCGGTTAATCGGACCGTAACATCCGATCGACCGATTTCCATAGATGACCTCAAATGCCTACAAGGCTCCGTCGTCCTGTTGACCGCGGCCGGACACAGGTAGAGGATTCTGCGGGAATGCGCTTTCCTCCCGGCAGCCCTCTAGAGTCGGTGCATGGCCACCGAACAGGCGATCTACTCCGCGTCGCCGGCCGAGGTCGTCGACCCGGACAGCGTGCTGCTGCCCGGACACGACGTACCACTTGGCCGGTTCACCACCGTCCGCAGACTGTTGCCGCACCGGCGGCGGCGCATGATCGGGGCGTGGTGCTTCGTGGATCACTTCGGTCCCGACGACGTCACCGGGCGGCCGGGCATACAGGTGCCGCCGCACCCGCACACCGGGCTGCAGACGGTCACCTGGCTGGTCGAGGGCGTGATCGAGCACCGGGACAGCCTGGGCAGCCACCAGTCGATCGAACCCGGGCAGCTGAACCTGATGACCTCCGGGCACGGCATCGCGCACTCCGAGTACACGCCGCCGGAACATCCGGCGGGGATGCACGGCCTGCAGTTGTGGGTGGCCCTGCCGGAGCGGGCGCGGCGGGGCCCGGCCCGGTTCGAGCACCACGCGAGCCTGCCGGTGTGGCGGTGCGGCGACGCGGCGGTCACCGTGATCGCCGGTGAGTACGGCACGGAACGCTCCCCCGCGCTCGTCCATACGCCACTGGTCGGCGCCGAGGTGGTGTTCGACGGCCCGGCCCGGCAACGGCTGCCGCTGAACCCGAGCTTCGAGTACGGCATGCTGGCGATGTCCGGCGCCGCCTCGGTCGCCGGCACCGGGCTCGAGCCCGGTTCGCTGCTCTATCTCGGCACCGGCCGCGACGAGTTCACCGTGGACACCGACGGTGCCGCCCGGCTCTTCCTGCTCGGCGGCGAGCCGTTCGACGAGCCGCTCGTCATGTGGTGGAACTTCGTCGGCCGCTCGCACGAGGAGATCGTGCGGGCGCGGGACGAGTGGATGGCCGGGCAGCGGTTCGGCACGGTCACCGGATGCCAGGCACGGCCGCTGCCGGCGCCCGAGATGCCGAGCGTACGGCTCAAGGCCCGGGACCGGTTCGGCGTCTCTACCGCGTGAGCCGGCCGGCGATGGTGACGATGCGCTCGGCCAGGTGGTCGAGGGCGGCGTTCTGCACGTCGCCGAGCGGGGCGTCGTTGGTCCCACCGGTGACGTGCGAGACGCCGTACGGGTTGCCGTCTGCGTACTTGAGCGGATCGGTGTAGCCGGGCGCGACCACGATCCCGCCGAAGTGATAGAAGGTGTGGTACATCGCGAGCAGGGTGGACTCCTGACCGCCGTGCTCGGTCATCGAGGCGGTGAACCCGGCGTAGGCCTTGTCGGCCAGCAGACCCTGCGCCCACTGCGGGCCCAGGGTGTCGATGAACTGCTTGAGCTGGCTGGAGACGTTGCCGTAACGCGTCGGGGTGCCCAGCAGCACGGCGTCGGCCCAGACGACGTCGTCGGCCTGGGCCTTCGGCTCGTTCCTGGTGGCCTCGAAGTGCCGGCTCCAGGCCGCGTTGGAGGCGATCGCCGCCTCCGGGGCCAGTTCCGGCACCTGGCGGACCCGGACCTCGGCGCCGGCCTTCTCACCGGCCTGCGCCGCGCGCTGGGCCATCTGGTGGATCGTGCCGGTGGCCGAGTAGTAGATGACGGCCAATTTGGTGGGCATGACTGGCGACTCCTCGAAGTGCGATGCCTGGTCGCCCCCATCGTCGCCGCACGCCGTCACCGCCGGACGAATTCCGCCGTTTTGCTGCACGCCCCGTCAGGTCAGGTGGCCGAGGAGGCCGGGGCGGGGGATCGATTCGATCACGCAGAGGGCGTTCGGGTCGATGCTCCAGGCGGCGGCGACCCTCATGACGTCGTACTGGTCGGGCGCCAACTCGTCCGGTTTCAACGCCGCGAAGCCGAGTTCGATCTCCACCGGGGTGGGCGTGCCCGTCACGTCACACCATTCGCTGGGCTCACCACAGCAGACGTGGCGGACGAGCCGCCCGTCGACGGCGAGCGCCCACTCGGCGTAGTCCGAGACCCGGTGGTTGCCGAAGTACTGCACCTCGGTGCCGAGCCGGGCGCTGAGGGACGCGACGGACGAGCCGTCGAACCCGCGTACGGCGTTGACCACGAAGATCCACCCACCGGCCGGCGGCGAGACGAAGACCTGATCGTCACAGGCGGCCTGGACGCCCTCGTCCCAGCTGGCCTCCCTGCCGCCGGTGAGGCCGATCGCGGTGGCGACCTGCTCGACGGTGCTGCCCCGTACCGCCAGCCAGGTCATCTTGATGCCGAAGCTCGTCCCGACGGGAGTGCCGGGAGGCAGGTGCTCGACCGGAAGATCCGCGATCATCCGTACGACTTCGTCGCACACGGCGGTGAGGTCGTCGGCGGGGCCCACCCAGGTCCGCTCCGTGGCGGGCTGCTTCAGGGCGCTGCCCGTGCCGGTGAGCCGGATCGAGCCGGTGGACAGCTCCTCGAGGTACACGGTGGCACCTCCGTTGAGCAGATGCCGGTCGACACCGGCTGCGGCGAGTGCCTCCGCGTAGTTCGGGCTCTCCCCCGGCTCCCGCTCCGACTCGGGGAGGGCGGCGCGGACGGCCGCGAGAAGCGACGCGGTCTCCGGCTCGGCGGTGCGAGCCGGGCCGACCAGGAACATCCGGACGACCGGCATGACGATCAGCCGGCCGGTGGCCGACGTCTTGACCGACACCTCGCGGATCGTCGGCCAATCCGGTTCGGTCGCGTCGAGCAGTCCGCGCACCATCGTGCCGAGTTCGTGCGGGACGTCGGCGTCCGGCACCGCCGGTATCGCCACCTCCGGGCCGAACGGGTCGACGGCGGCATGCCAAGTACCGCCGCTGAGGTAGACACGAGCGGTCTTCTCGGGACGGTATTCCCGGTCCGGGACGCCGACGACGTTCCCACAGAAGGCCCGCCACGAGGCCCTCTCGTCCCGGTACGAATCGGAGGCCAGCGCGTAGAGCCGCAGGATCGCGTCGCCCAGCCCCGCGCAGGAGTCGTCCTCGACGGCCACCCCCGTGGTGAACCGGCCACGCGTCACGAACACGCGCCCCCGGAAGAGATGCACCTCGCCCCACGACACGTTCGTGACCCTATCCGAGCGCTTCTGATGATCATGTCGCGCTGTAGTAGGAGTGGACGGCGGGCTGGCCGGTGTAGTTGGCTCCGGCCCGGTCGTCGGCGCCGAGATAGGTGAAGGGCAGGCCGAGGTCGCGCGGGCCGGTGCAACTGATCCGGCGCCGGCGGGCGTCGTACTCGATGCCGGCGGCACGGAGCCGGGAGGTCAGGCGGCGCCCGGCCGGCCGGCCGTCGGCGAACCGGATGCTGGACAGATCGAGATCGGCGACGAAGCGGCCGGTGGGTGTCAGCCACCGCACGACGCGGGACAGCACGGCCAGCTTGTCCCCGACGTAGTGCAGCCCGTGCACGCAGGTGATCAGGTCGAACGCCCGCGGCGGCGTCCAGGTCTCGACCGGTGCCGCGACGAGGGTCGGTCCGGGGACGGCCGGCCCGGGCGCGAACGCGTCGACCAGGTCGAGCCCGACCAGGGTGGCTTCTCCCGGTCGCAGCCGGGCGGCGGCCTGGATGAGCGCGCGGCCGCTGCCGCAGCACAGGTCGAGCCACCCGACGTCACTGTGGACCTGGGCGGCCTCGGTGAGCCAGGCGAGCGGATCGAAGCCGAGCTCCCGCGCGTAGCTGTTGACCCCGGCCAGTTGCCGTTCACGGTTCATCGCACAGTTGGCGACGACCGACGACGCATGCAGCGCCTGGTCATCGAGCAGGTCGGGCCTTGCCATCTGATCAACCACCCCTGAAGAGTGCCAGGCGCCGAACGTCAGCCGGTATGGTGAGTCACCATGATCGATTCACGGTCGGCGCCCGATCCCCTTCCCGCCGAACGGGTGCTGGAGATCGCCGCGCCGATGCTCACCGAGCTGGGCGGCGAGTGGGAGCTGACCGACGGGCCGATGCTGCGCTCGGGGTCGCTGGGTGTCCGGCTTCTTCCGCCGGACACCGACGAATACCGCCATCTCGACCTGGAACTCCTGCTGAACGCCGACCGCCCGGACGTGCCGACGATCACCGACTGCACGGTCGGTCTCGCGACCGACCCGGTCGAGGCGGCCCGCCAGGCGATCCAGGCGTGGATCGAGACCTGCCTGGTGACGGTCTTGGAGATGATCGAGCAGAAGGGGGAGTTCGCGGGCCACTTCAGGTCCGGCGAGCAGGGCGGGTTCGCCGGATGGCATGCGATCGTCGGCAGCGTGACCGGGTGGTCCGCCGACGGATCACAGCGGAAGCAGGAGTGGTTCGCCGAAGCGATGCCGTGGTCGACCCTGGCGCCGGTCATCGCGACGGGGCTCGACCGGCCGTACCTCAACGGCATTCGCCTGCTTGTCGGGCAGGGCGGTGACTTCACCGAATGCGAGGTGCGGATCAACGGCCGGCGGCACGAACCGTCCAGTGCGGCGCTCGCCGCGCTGGACTGGCCGCGCACCGACGCGTTCGGGCTCGCCCGCACGTTCGTTCTCCTGGTCGGGCCGGACTAGCTTGCGCCAGCACAATGACAGCGTGAATCTCGTCGCGGTCCGTGCGGACGTCGCCGTCATCGACGAACTGTTGCGGGACATCGCGGAGCGGCCGGTCGACCTGAGTGACCCGGACTGGAGGGCCGGCCTCCGGCAGGCGCCCGCGCCGGTGGAGGAGGCCGGGGTGGCGGCCCAGGCGGCCGCCGCGCTGGAGGTACTGCTGGACGCGTACGAGACGGGCGGCCCGTCGGCTCGCGCGGAGGTCCGGGACGTCTTCGGGACCTACCGTGCCTTCCGCTGGGCCGTCCACCTGCCGGGGCAGTGGTCGTCGGTGTCGGAGTTCCGCCGCCGGCTGGTGCACGTCTCCGCGGTGGACCAGGGCGCCGATCCACGCGATGAGCTGATGACGATCTGGTCGCTCTGCAACCGGGCTCGTGAGCTGGGCATCGACGTCGAACCGGTGCTCCGCGAGGTGGCGGAACTGTCCTCTGATCTGGATCACTACGGGTTCGGATCGACCCGCGCGTTGATCATGCGCGGGCTGGAGGAGCACGACCTCGGCTGATCAGCGTGCGCCGCGGACCGGGCCGGAAGGGCCGGCCGCCGGTCACAGCCGAGTGGTCACATCTGATCTACGAAGGGAATTCCTTGTTCAAGGTACGAATCTCGCGCGCCCTGATGGCGGGTGGCCTGGCGCTGGCCATGGTCGCGGCCGTCCCCACCGCGGCTCAAGCCGCCTACTACAACACGTACACCGACCTGGCCGCCG
This sequence comes from Actinoplanes regularis, assembly GCF_900188005.1. Lineage (GTDB taxonomy): Bacteria > Actinomycetota > Actinomycetes > Mycobacteriales > Micromonosporaceae > Actinoplanes > Actinoplanes regularis. Next base: position 16,599 of record NZ_FZNR01000047.1, read on the forward strand.
CGCCGGACACGAGCGGCTGCACCGGGGTACAAGGCTTCGCCGCCGGAACCACCTATCTCTACTCGGTCAAGACCAACACCGGTAGCGACACCGTCGCCGTCATCTACCGGGTCAACAAGACCACCGGCGAGCGGGTGCTGATGCGGAACGGCACCGACGACACGTCGACCAACACGTGGCTCGGGCACGGGAACGACATCACGATCGTCGACATCGACGGCCAGCACCACATGTTCATCGTCACGATGGACGACGACACCGACAGCGCGCAGGTCGTGCGGCTCCGCTACGACGGCACCACCTACTACTACGCCGGGTCCTACCAGGTGCGTCTCAACGGGGCCGTGCTGGCGCCGTCCGGGATCGACCGGGCCGCGGTCAACAGCACCGCGATCACGTTCATGTTCAAGAAGGGCAAGACGATCTACAACGGCAGCCTCCCGCTGCGCGCCTCCTCCGGGACCATCGAGGTGACGAAGGCGTTCACCTTGCAGGTCGACGACGCCCTCGTCAACGGCGCCGTCGTGCCGGACCTGGGAACCTTCGATCCCCAGGGGTTCTTCTACGACGAGACCACGAAGGTCCTCTACAACCCGCTGACCAAGGAGAACCGCAGCATCGTGCTCGTCTACCGGGACGTGACACCGGCGACGACCGGAACCGCGCCCGCGGCCACCGATCTCTCCTTCCGCATCACGTCCTCGGCGTACTCGGCGTTCGAGATCGAGGGCGTCGGGATCAGCGACGGCAAGCTGTACTTCAACACGAACCGGGCCAACTCGAGCGGCGCCGCCGACGGGTTCCACGTGTTCAACGGCTACGTCGCGGGCTGACGCACGACGGTCAGGACCCGCTGCGACTCAGCGACTGAGCCACAGCGGGTCCGACCTGCCTAGAGGCTGCGGGCGACGATGTCGCCGTACGAGGTGGTCGCGTGGATGTCGAGTTCGACCGAGCCGTCGTTCTTCAGGCTGTTCTCGACCCGGCCGTACGCGGCACCGGCGTTCAGCGCCGCCGACACACCCGCGGCGGCGCCGACCGAGATCGCCCCCATCTGGGTACG
>NZ_FZNR01000020.1 GCF_900188005.1 Actinoplanes regularis
GGGGCCCGGCCGCTGCGCCGCACGATCCAGCGGGAGCTGGAGGACACCCTGTCCGAGCAGATCCTCTTCAACGAGCTGCGCCCCGGCCAGATCGTCGTGGTGGACTGCGAGGGCGACCCGGCCAACGTCGAGAAGTCCAAGCTGGTCTTCCGCGGCGCCGAGAAGGCCAGTGCGGTGCCCGACGCGGTGCCGGCCGACCTGGGCGCGACCACCGGCGAGGAGTGACCCGTCGGCGGGCCGCGGTCCGCTGACAAGAACACCACGGAACGGTCCGGCTGCCGCGGCAGCCGGACCGTTCCGCGTCATGCCGTGGTGGGGTATATCGATCGCGGGATCGCCCGGCCACGGTCGATCATGTGGGGCATGCGCCAGATCCGGGCGGTCTACGACGCCCAGACCATCACCGTCTACCAGGCCTACTCGCCGGCCATCGCCGAGCCGGCGGTGCGTTCCGGGCGGTTCGTGCCGCCGTTCAAACGGGAGCGGATGACCTGGATCAAGCCGTCGTTCCTGTGGATGATGTACCGCTGCGGGTGGGCCGCGAAACCGGGCCAGGAGCGGGTGCTGGCGGTCTCGATCAGCCGGGACGGCTTCGAGTGGGCGCTGGAGCGGGCGGCGCTCAGCCACTACGTGCGCGGCGTGCACCCCGATCGGGTGGCCTGGCGGCGGGAGCTCAAGGCGGCGCCGACCCGGGTGCAGTGGGACCCGGAGCGGGATCTGCGGTTGCGGGAGCTGCCCTATCGGTCGCTGCAGGTGGGCATCGGGGGCGAGGCGACCTCCCGGTACGCGGACGAGTGGACCACCGGGATCGTGGACGTGACCGCGCTGGCACGGGAGATCCGCGGGCGGCTCGACGCGGGCGACGAGGCCGGGGCCGCCGCGCTGCTGCCCGTCGAACGGGTGTATCCGCTGCCGGCGGCGATCGGCGACCGGCTGGGCGCGACGGGCGGGGCGGTCGTGCAGGCGTAGGTCGTACCGTCAGAGGCTTTGAATCTCACCCTTCGGCGCGTCCCCGGCGAGGATGAAATCGCCGGAGCCGAAGCTCTCCACGAGGCCGTCGTCGACGAGCCCGGCGAGGGCGCGGGCGCGCTGCGGCTCGTCGGCCCAGACCAGGTCCAGGCGCTGGCGGGGGACCGGGCCGGTGGCGTGCCGGAGCACCTCCAGGAGCAGGCCACGGACCTGCCGGTCGGTGCCGGCGTAGCGCTGCGGTTTGCGGCTCGGGCCGGCCGGTAGCGGCTCTCCGGTCAGCCGCCAGGCGCAGGTCTCGTGGAACGGACAGTCCACGCACTTCGGGGAGCGCGCGGTACAGACGATCGCACCCAGCTCCATGAAGGCGATGCTGGCCCGGGCCGCGCGGGCCGGCTCCTCCGGCAGCAACTCCTCCATCGCGACCAGGTCGGCCGTGGTGGTGGCCGGGCCGGCGTCCGGCTTGCCCTCGACGACCCGGCAGACGACCCGGCGCACGTTGGTGTCCACCACCGGGTGCCGCTGGCCGTACGCGAAGGTCGCCACCGCCCGCCCGGTGTACGTCCCCACGCCGGGCAGCGCCAGCAACTGGTCGAGATCATCCGGCACCCGGCCGTCGTGCCGCTCGACGATCGCCACCGCGCAGGCGTGCAACCGCATCGCCCGCCGCGGGTAGCCCAGCCGACCCCACATCCGGACCGCCTCGGACTGCGGGTCGAGGGCGAGCGCGGCCGGCGTGGGCCAGCGGGTCATCCAGGAGCGCCAGGCGGGCTCCACCCGGACCACCGGGGTCTGCTGCAGCATCACCTCGCTGACCAGAACCCCCCAGGGGGTGGTTTCCGGCTGCCGCCAGGGCAGGTCGCGAGCGTTGCGGTCGTACCAGCTGATGGCTTCGTCGGCGAGAGTCATATCAGGACTTACTGTAAGCGAGTGCATGAGCTCGCCATCACCGTCATCGGCCCGGACCGGACCGGCATCGTCGCCGACGTGGCCGAGGCGCTCGCCGCCGTCGGCGCGAATCTCACCGATTCGACCATGACCCGGCTGCGCGGTCACTTCACGATGACCCTGATCTGCACCGGAGCGTCCGTCGATGAGGTCGAACGGGCGCTCTCGGCGCTGGGCGACGACGGGCTGCTCGCCACCGTGCGACAGGTCGAGGTCACCGCCGACTCGACCAGCGGAGAGCCCTACCTGGTCAGTGTGCACGGGGCGGACCGGCTCGGGATCGTCGCCGCGGTCACCCGGGTGGTGGCCGCCGCGGACGGCAACATCACCGACCTCACCACCCGGCTCTCCGGCCCGCTCTACCTGCTGGTCGCCGAGGTGGACCTGCCGCCCGGCCGGGCCGGCGAGCTGGCCGAGCGGCTCGCCGTGGCCGGTGCCGAGCTGGGCGTCGAGGTGAACCTGCGGCCCGCCGAGCCGGAGTTGCTGTGATCACCGTGGTGACCGCGCCGGCGGCCGTCCTGAGCACGGTCGCCGAGGAGGTCGACCCGACCGGCCCGGAGATCGTGCGGCTCGCCGCGGACCTGGTCGAGACGATGCGGGCCGCGCCGGGCTGTGTCGGCCTGGCCGCGCCGCAGATCGGCGTCTCCGCACAGGTGTTCTGTGTGGACGTGACCGGTCATCCCAAGGCGGTCACCACCCACGGCGCGTTCGTGCTCTGCAACGCCAAGATCGTTGAGGCGAGCCGGTGGCGGCCGGGGCGGGAGGGCTGCATGTCGGTGCCCGACCTGACCGGCGACGTGAAGCGGGCCGGCCGGATCGTGGTCGAGGGGCTGCGGCCGGGCACCGGGGAGGCGATCACTCTGGTCACGGACGCTTTCGAGGCCCGTGCCGTACAGCACGAAATCGATCACTGCGCCGGACGGCTGTTCCTCGATCGAGTGGCCGGCGCCCACGCGATTTTTCCGCGCAAGGTCTATCTCTAACGAGCGATCCGTGAGTTGGTGTCGGTTCTCCGGCGCGTCGCGCGCAATGATGGCGGCTGTCCGGGTTTACGGTGGGCCACATCATGCGTACGACGGTTGGTTCCCTCCCACCCGCGGTCTACTGGCGGCGGCGTGCGGTCGTGCTCGGCGCCCTGTTGCTGGGCATCATCGCGCTGTTCGTGGCGTGCTCCCACGACGACGACAACAAACCGAACACCAAGAACGCGTCGTCGCAGTACCCGACGCCCGGCCCGGCCTCGGCCGCCTCGACGCCGAGCGGCTCGCCGTCCCCCACCGACAACGGCCTGCTCGAATCGGCGCCGCCCGGTGGCCAGGCGTACCCGGACCCGGTGCAGTCGCAGCGGCCCGACGGGGACAGCGGCCTGCTGCCGACCAACGGCACCGGGACCGACACCAACGTCAACGGCCAGCCCGGCGGCGCCTGCACGGACAACGAGATCTCGGTGACGCCGGTCCCCGCCGCCACCTCGATCAAGCGCGGCGCGAACCTGCCGATCACGTTGCGGATCACGAACGTCGGCTCCCGTTCGTGTACGCGGGACGTCGGCGCCGACCCGCAGGAGCTGTACCTGGAGCAGGGCGCGCAGCGGTTCTGGTCGTCCGACAAGTGCAGCACCGCAGGGGGCAGCGACGTACGGACGTTCAAGCCGGGCGATCACCTCGACTTCAACGTCACCTGGAACGGCCGGCAGTCCACCGTGTGCGACGGGACGGCACCCTCCGGGCCCGCACCGGGAGCCGGGCAGTACGAGCTGCGCGGTCGGCTGGACAAGATCCGTAGCAACCCGGTCACCGTGACCCTTTCCTGAGATTGGTCGCGGCACTCGAGCTCTATCTGGACGTCGACGCCACGCGGCGGGTCCGGACGCTCTGGCGCGCCCTCGACTCGGAGGGGATCCCGACGCTCGGGTCGTTGCACCAGAAACACCGGCCGCACGTCTCGCTCGCGGCGGCGCGGACGATCGATCCGCACCTGGCGGCGGCAGCCCTGGAGGGCCTCGTCGTCGGGCGGGGCCTGACCCTGCGGCTGGATTTCGCCGGCCAGTTCGTCGGGCGGGTCCTCTGGCTCGGGGTGACCATGACTCCCGAGCTGATGGAGCACCACCGGTCGGTCCACGAACGGCTCTCGGCGGGCGGTGTGGAGGTCTGGGAGCACTACCGTCCGGGACTCTGGGTACCGCACTGCACGGTCTCGCTGCGGGTGCCGAACCCGATGATGGCTCCGGCGATCAGGCGGTGCCTGGAGATCCTGCCGCTCACCGCGACCGTGACCGGAGCCGCGATCGCCGACCACGCCAACGACATCGCCCACCCCCTCTGACTGCGGGCGGGGAGCGGGTCAGCTCAGACGTACCGCTCCAGGATCGAGGCCTCGGCCAGCCGGGACAGCCCCTCGCGCACCCCACGCGCCCGGGCGTCCCCGACCCCCTCGACGGCCTGAAGGTCCTCGACCGTCGCACCCAGCAGCCGCTGCAGGCTCCCGAAGTGGTCCACCAGCCGGTCCACGATCTGTCCCGGCAGCCGGGGCACCTTGGCCAGCAGGCGGAACCCGCGCGGGGACACCGCCGCGTCCAGCGCGTCGGAGGCGCCCTGGTAACCGATCGCCTTGGCGACCGCGACCAGGTCGATCATCTCGGTCGCGGTGAGCAGGTCGAGCTCGACCAGCGCCTCGTCCAGCGTGCGGGCCTTGCGACCGGTCGGCAGGTAGTCCCGGATCACCAGGGTGCGGTCCGAGTCGACGCCGGCCATCAGCTCGTCCAGCTGCAGGGCCAGCAGACGGCCGTCGGTGCCGAGCTCCACCACGTAACCCGAGATCTCGTCGGCGATCCGGCGGACCATCTCGAGCCGCTGCACCACCGCGACCGCGTCGCGGACGGTGACCAGGTCCTCGATCTCGAGCGCGGAGAGCGTGCCGGACACCTCGTCCAGCCGCAGCTTGTAACGCTCCAGCGTGGCCAATGCCTGGTTGGCCCGGGACAGGATGGCGGCCGAGTCGTCCAGGACGTGCCGCTGCCCGTTCACGTAGAGCCCGATGATGTGCATCGACTGGCTCACCGAGATCACCGGGAAGCCGGACTGCTTGGCCACCCGCTCGGCGGTGCGGTGCCGGGTGCCGGACTCCTCGGAGGGGATGGAGGGGTCGGGCATCAGGTGCACGGCGGCCCGGACGATCCGGGTGCCGTCGCTGGAGAGCAGCACGGCGCCGTCCATCTTGCACAGCTCACGCAGCCGGGTGGCGGAGAACTCCACGTCGAGCGGGAAGCCACCGGTGCAGATGGTCTCGACGACCGAGTCGTAGCCGAGGACGATCAGCGCACCGGTGCGGCCGCGGAGGATCCGCTCCAGCCCGTCGCGCAGGGCGGTGCCGGGCGCCATCAGGGCGAGGTTGGCGCGCAGCGGATCGCTGGCGAGGCCGGTGCCGCTCAACGGGGCCACCGCGCGGTTGCCCGCGCCGTTGACGCCGGGGCGCGGCGTTGAACTGGCGGCGGACTTGGAACCATCGCGGTCGAGCGGCACCGGTACAGTCTACGAACTGTCAAACGGAGCAACGAGGCATGGTTCGATGAATGCTCCGTAGCGTGATGATTCGTCACTCTGGGTTACTTTGTGCTGTGATCGGCCGAGGCCCGCGCCGCGCTCTGCAATGCCGACCGCAGGTCGCCGACCTCGATCACCTCCATGCCCTTGGGGAGGCTGACCTCGCCGTCGCGGCCGCTGCCCGGCGGCACCAGGGCCACCCGGAAACCCAGCCGCGCCGCCTCGGCCAGCCGCCGGTCGATCGCGCCCACCCGGCGGATCTCCCCGGTCAGCCCGACCTCGCCGATCGCCACCAGCGTCGGTGCCATCGCCAGGTCGAGCCCGCCGGACGCGACCGCGAGGGCCATCGCCAGGTCGGCGGAGGGCTCCACCAGCCGGATGCCGCCCACCGTCGCCGCGAACACCTCACGGTTGTAGAGCTTGATCTGCTTCGTCCGGCGCTCCAGCACCGCCAGGACCATGGCCAGGCGGGCGCTGTCGAGGCCGGAGACCGTCCGCCTCGGCGAGCCCTGCACCTCGGCCCCGATCAGCGCCTGCACCTCGGTGACCAGCGCCCGCCGGCCCTCCATCGCGACCGTCACACAGGTCCCGGGGACCGGCTCCTGATAGCGGGTGAGGAAGAGCCCGGACGGATCGGGCAGGCTGCTGATCCCGCCCTCGTGCATCTCGAAACAGCCCACCTCGTCGGCCGCGCCGAACCGGTTCTTCACCCCGCGGACCAGGCGCAGCGAGGAATGCTTGTCGCCCTCGAAGTGCAGGACCACGTCGACCAGGTGCTCCAGCACCCGCGGGCCGGCGACCTGACCGTCCTTGGTGACGTGGCCGACCAGGACGGTGGCGATGCCGCGCTCCTTGGCGATCGAGACAAGTGCCGCGGTCACCGCGCGGACCTGGGTCACCCCGCCGGGCACGCCCTCGGTGCCGGGCGCCGAGACGGTCTGCACCGAGTCGAGCACCAGCAGCCCGGGCTTGACCGCGTCGAGGTGGCCGATGACCGTACCCAGATCGTTCTCGGCGGCGAGGAAGAGTCGTTCGTGCAATGCGCCGAGGCGCTCCGCCCGCAGGCGGACCTGGCTCACCGACTCCTCGCCGCTGACCACCAGCGACGGGCTGCCGGCGCCGTTGGCCCACTGCTGGGCCACGTCGAGCAGCAGGGTCGACTTGCCCACCCCGGGCTCGCCGGCGAGCAGCACCACCGCGCCGGGGACCAGGCCGCCGCCGAGCACCCGGTCGAGCTCACCGACCCCGGTCGCCACGGCCCGCGCGGGCGCGGCGCTGATCTGCGAGATCGGGCGGGCCGGCTCGGCCGGCATCCGCGAGCTGACCACCCGGCCGGAGACTCCGACGGTCACCGTGGACTCGATGATCGAGCCCCACTCGCCGCACTCCGAGCAGCGGCCCAGCCATTTCGGCGGCTGGTGGCCGCAGGCGTCACAGACGTAAGCCGGCCGGGCTGCCTTGGAACTTGTCCGAGAGGTCGTCACCCGGCAAAGTTAGCCGCCGGGTACGACAACGTCACTCGTGCTCGCTGTCCTCAGCCGCATCGCCGGGCGCGCGGGACGCCGGCGACAGCGGGATCGCGACCGGCGCCTGGATGTTCAGGTCGGGCGCGCCGTTGCTGAACTTGAGCACCAGGTTGACCACCGTGCCCGGCTTCATGACGTCGCTCAGGCCGATGACCTGGAGCTGGTTGGCGTCGGTCGACCGGAACGTCGCCGAGCCGAACGGCTTGATCTTGATCTCCGCCGCGGTGACCGTGGGCGCCGCAGCGGTGGTGGCGGCCACCGTCGGGACCGCGCTGGACGCGCCGGCCTCCGGGGCCGACGCGGCGGCCGACGGCGTGGAGGTGGTGGCGGCCGGCGCCGTGGCGAGGAATCCGACCTGGCTCGCCGACACGACCTGCGGCCGGTCCGACTCCACCGGCGGCGTGACCGGCGTCGCGGGCAGCGGCCGAGCCGGTGCCGGCACGCTGGTGATCGAGACCGTGACCTCTTTTTCGGTCTGGTTGAAGAGGCTGAGCGTGAGCGGTGCGTTCGCGCCCTTCGCATACCCCTCGATGCCGTGGTACTCCACCTGGACGTCGCGCACGAGGACGCTGCCGTCGGCGGACTTGGCGTCCACACCGGCGATCGGCGTGTCCAGCAGGGCGGTCTCGGCGACCTGACCGGCCGAGCAGCCGGCCAGCGCGATGACCGCGGCCGTGGCGACACCCGTGACCAGGGCGGCGCGACGGGTTCCCAGCGTGCGCATCACGATCCTCCAAATAGCGACACCAAGGTGTGAGATCAGCCTAGTGGGCGGCAAACGGCCGCGTGCGCCGACCCATCCATCCGGCCTCCGGCGGTTCACACCGGTCCGCTGAAGATCAGCAAAAGGACGTCGATCAGGGCCACGACGATCACCGCGCGGAAGAGGGCGACCGGCCTCCCGCGGGCGCGCTGGGCCGCGTACCAGCCGATCGGCAAGACCACGACGGCGGCCGCGCCGGCCAGCCAACCGGACCACGACGGCGCTCCGGGCGGTCCGAGGACCAGGGCGGCCGTCGCGCCCAGCAGCAGCGCCGCGGCCGCGAGCCGGGAGTTGCCGGCACCGATCCGGTGCGGCAGCCCGCGCACCCCGGTCCTCGCGTCGTCGTCCAGATCGGGCAGCACGTTCGCGAAGTGCGCCCCGGCGCCGAGCAGGGCGGCCGCCGCGACCAGCCAGGCCGGCGGTGCGGGATGCGCGGGGAGCGCCACCACCACGAACACCGGCAGCAGCCCGAACGCCGCCAGGTAGGGCAGCACCGAGAACGGGGTGGACTTCAGTGGCCAGTCGTAGAGCAGGCCGCAGACCGCGGCCACGGCGATGGTCACGGTGGCGGCCGCGCCCAGCGGGAGGGCGGCCAGAGGCGCGGCCAGGGCCGCGAGCAAACCGGAGATCGCGACGGTACGGCGGGAGATCGCACCGTCGGCGATCGGCTTGTCCCGTCTGCCGGTGCGCCGGTCCCGATCCGCGTCGAGCCAGTCGTTCACCCAGCCGACGGCGAGCTGGGTGGCCGCCACGGCGAGGCCGACGCAGAGCAGGCGCCACCCGCGGTGCCCGGCGCCGAAAGCGAGCAGGGTCATCGCCAGCGTGACCGCGGCGCCCGGTTCCGGATGTGACGAGCGCAGCAGGGCGAGCGCACGGGACATGCCCAGCAGTCTGCAACTCCAGAGGCCGGCGTGCCAGGTGGTCGTCCACAGGGGCGGGTCGTCCACAGGCTGCGCGGTACCGGTGGTGGACGGGCGGCAACCGTGCCACGCTCGATCACATGTTGTCGATGCGGCGTAACGATCCGTGCCAGTACGACGACCTGGCCGGCGAGTGGTGGCGTCCGGGCGGCGGGTTCGAGCTGCTGCGCTGGCTGGCCGCCGCCCGTGCCGAGCTGATCCCACGGCCCGGCGAGCCCGGGCGGGTGCTGGTCGACGCGGGCTGCGGCGGCGGCCTGCTCGCGCCGCACGTCAGCGCCCTCGGTTACCAGCACGTCGGCGTCGACCTGCGTGCGTCCGGGCTGGTTCAGGCCGCTGAGCAGGGTGTCGTCCCGGTCGCCGCCGATGTGGCCGGGCTGCCGCTGGCCGATGGCTGCGCCGATGTCGTGGTGGCCGGGGAGATCCTGGAGCATGTTCCCGATCTGAGCGGCACCGTCGCCGAGCTCTGCCGGGTGCTGCGGCCCGGGGGCCGGGTGGTGCTGGACACGGTGAACAGCACCGCGCTCAGCCGGTTCGTCACGGTCACCCTCGGCGAGCGGCTGGGGGTCGCGCCGGTGGGGTTGCATGATCCGGCGCTGTTCGTGTCGCCGCGGCGGCTGCGGGCCGAGTTCGCCCGGCACGGTGTCCGGCTGGCGGTGCGAGGGGTCCGGCCGACTTTTTCGGGGCTGGTGCGGTGGCTCGTGGTGCGGCCCGCGTCCGATGGCCGGCCACTCGGCCAGATTGTTCCCACGTTCTCCACCGCCATCCTCTACCAGGGCATTGGCCACAAGGCCGCCGCGCCACCCTTCGCTGTTGGTCAGGTTGGTGCGTCGTCTTCCGGGAAGCGCGACGGTAGGTGACGGCCGTGACGGGGGCGGTGATGAGTGGGCTGGGCGTGGCGTTGCCGCCCTCCACGGTGCAGGACGAGCTCTGGGAGGGCTTCTTCGCCCACCACTACGCGGGCCGGCGGCGCGGACTGGCCCAGCGGATCTTCGCGAACTCCGGGGTGATCACTCGACAGGCCGCGGTGAGCCCGCTGCTCGAGGACGTGTCCGGCTGGTCCACCGAGCGCCGGATGCTCCGCTACCAGGCCGAGGCGGTGCCGCTGGGCAGCACCGCGGTGCGGCGGGCGCTGGCCGACGCCGGGCTCGCCGCGTCCGAGTTGGGACTTTTCGCAGTCTGTTCCTGCACCGGCTACGCGACACCCGGCCTCGACATCCTCCTCGCCCGCGACCTCGACATGTCCCCGGCCGTCCAGCGGCTCTTCGTCGGGCACATGGGTTGCTACGCCGCGTTGCCGGGACTGGGCGCGGCGAGTGACTTCGTGGTGGCCCGGGGCCGGCCCGCGCTGCTGCTCTGCACCGAGTTGACCAGTCTGCACATGCAGCCGGCCGGCACCGGCGGGCCGGACGTCCAGCAGATCGTCTCGCACGCGCTCTTCTCCGACGCGGCGGCCGCGGTGGTCCTCACCCCCAGGTCGAAATCCTTTCCGGGGTACGTGGTGAGGGAGGTCGCCGCGGTCACCGACACCACCACGGCCGGGCACATGACCTGGGAAGTCACCGATCTCGGGTTCCGGATGGGGCTGTCCCCGGAGGTGCCGTCGGTGCTCTCCGCACACGTCCGGGCGCTGGTCGGGGAGCTGCTCGGGCGGCACCGGCTGAGCATCGGCGAGGTGGACGGCTGGGCGGTGCACCCGGGCGGCCCGAAAATCCTCGACGTGGTGCGGGACCGGCTGGGCCTGGATGATCGGGCGCTCGCGGCGTCACGGGGCGTGCTCGCCGCGTACGGGAACTGCTCGTCGCCCACCGTGCTGCTGGTCCTGGACGCCCTGCGTCGTGAACCGCGGCCGCCCCGCCGGGTGGTGCTGCTGGCGTTCGGTCCCGGACTCACCCTCTACGGCGCGCTGCTCGAGTTCTCTACAGTCGCGGCGTGAACGAACGGGGACGTGGGGTGATCCTGCAGGGGTTGGCCGCCCTGCTCCTGGTGCTGGGCGGGGTCTGGTGGTGGCGGGCGGCGCCCCGCGACGACTCCGATCCGCGCCTGCTGGCCTGGCGGCTCACCGCCGAGCAGCTCCTGCCGGAGTCCGGTGATCAGGAGCTGGCGGACACCGTGGTGCTGCCCGCGGAAGGCGACTACGAGAAGGTCGCCGATCTGGACAGCGGCGTGTTCCAGGTCGCCGTGGTGTGCGCGGGGCCGGACAACAGCCGGGTCCGGATCAGCTTCGGCGAGGACGAATCGGGGCGGGGCCTGCCGTGTTCGGGAGAGCGCACGCCGGAGGTCTTCAGCGTCGGCGTGGGTACCCAGTTACGCCTGCGCATCGCGGCTGACGACCAGGGCCCGGTCATCTTCCGTTACGCCGTCCAGCGCGGTGCCTGATCCTGCGCGGTGCCTGATCCTGCGCGGTGCCTGATCCTGCGCGGTGCCTGAGCCTGCGCGGCGCCTGATCCTGCGTGGTGCATGGTCCAGCGTGGCGGCTGGTCCGCCGCAATGCTGGATTTGCCGTGGGCCTGGTCCGCCGTGGTGCCTGATCGGGGCGGTGCCTTGCCCTGCGTGGTGCATGGTCCAGCGCGGCGGCTGATCCGGCGGGGGACCCGCCGGTGTGAGGTCAGAGGCGTTGGAGGTCGGACAACATGGTCGTCGCCGACATGACGTGCTCGAACGTGCGCAGGATGGTGCCGGTCCGGCTGACCAGGATGGCGGCGGCGGTGCCGTCCTGAGCGGTGAGGCCGAGCTGCTCGCGGAGGGTGCCGGCCGGGTCGCGCAGGTGACGCACAGTCTTGCCGTCGGCCCGCGGGGTCTGGGCGGTGGTCAGCTGGCTGCGTGAGGTGGCGGTCGACGGTGTGGCGGTGGAGACGGCGTACACCGCGATCTCCGGCCGGGCCGCGGCGACCGTCTCCGCGACGAGATCGTCACAGTCGCAACCGTCGGTGAGCAGGACGACCAGCGGCAGCTGCCCACGCAGCGGCACGGCCGACCCGTCGGCGCCGACCAGCTCGAGCGCCGGAAGCGTCCTGCTCGGTGCCGGGGTGGAGCCGGAGGTGCGCTGGGTGGCCGCTTGCCGGGACGGCCCGGGCCACGCCGAGGCGAACAGGCTGGCCACGGTGACCATGATCGCCATCGAGACGATCAGAACCGGCGCACGCAGCATCAGGGTGCCCACCTTGCGCAGCCGCCGCATCGCGGGCCGGCGCGTGAAGCGTTGCCAGCGGGCCGCGGCCGGGGTCGGATGCAGCTCCGCGCGCACCGCCTCGACCTCGTCGGCCAATTCCGACAGGTCGTCGGGGATGACGATGACGCCCCACTCCTCAGGGAGGTCGGGCAGTTCATCCCAGGAACCGCCGTCGGGCGGCCAGCCGCCGTTGTCGCTCGCGCCTGCCATGACTCACCTCCCCCCTGGCCGACCAGATCTTGCTTCGGTCGGGGAACTTCCGTCCAGCGTCTCGCACGCTACGCCGCATCGCCAGTGATGGGGCGGCGTGGACCTCAGCGATACGCTTGATCTGGCAAAGCCATCAGGTCCGGAATTTCCGACTCATAGGCAAGAGCCGTAACGGCTCGGTCACTTTGTGTTACGCAGGCAGCTCGCTGCTCCGCTGTCAAGCGGTAGAAAGCCCCGTCACAGGGCCTCTGAGCTGCACTAACAGTAACCGCCAGGGCGAGACAGCGCCGCCTGAGCGTGTTACCCTAGACACAGCGAAAGGGGTTTCGAACCTATGGTTTTCAGTGTCGGCGAGACCGTTGTTTACCCCCACCACGGGGCCGCACTCATCGAGGCAATCGAGACTAGGGTCATCAAGGGCGTTGAAAGGCAGTATCTCGTTCTGCGTGTCGCCCAGGGCGATCTAACGGTCCGGGTGCCCGCTGAGAACGCCGAGGAAGTCGGCGTGCGCGAAGTGGTTGGCGAGGAAGGCCTGGGCAAGGTCTTCGACGTCCTCCGCGCCCCGCACACCGAGGAGCCGACCAACTGGTCGCGGCGCTACAAGGCCAACCTGGAGAAGCTCGCCTCCGGCAACCCGCTCAAGGTTGCCGAGGTCGTTCGTGACCTCTGGCGTCGCGAGCGGGAGCGTGGTCTCTCGGCGGGTGAGAAGCGCATGCTCGCGAAGGCCCGCGACATCCTGGTCGGCGAGGTGGCCCTCGCTGAGAAGAGCACCAAGGACGAGGCTGAGGTCCTGCTCGACAAGGTCCTTACCGAGGCCTGATCCAACCGACGCATCCCTCACATCACCGTGATCGCCGACCGCGACGTGACCGCGCAGCTTCATGCTCGCGGTGACGTCGCGGTCGTCGTTCCGGCTGCGGGCGCCGGTGTCCGGCTCGGGCCGGGTGGACCCAAGGCGCTGCGGTTGCTGGAGGGCGAGCCACTACTGGTCCACGCGGTGCGCCGACTCGCCGCGGCGCCCTCGGTCCGGCTGATCGTGGTGGCCGCCCCACCCGCTGACGTCGACGCGGTGCACGCCCTGCTCGCCCCGGTGGCCCCGGTCACCGTGGTGGCCGGCGGCGCGGAGCGGCAGGAGTCGGTGGCGGCCGCGCTCGCGGCCGTTCCCGAGGAGGTCGCGATCGTGCTGGTGCACGACGCGGCCCGCTGTCTCACCCCACCCTCCGTGATCGAGCGGGTCGCGGCGGCCGTCCGGGAGGGCGCCGACGCGGTGATCCCGGTCCTGCCGGTGGTCGACACGATCAAGGAAGTCGACGGCGACGACATCGTGCTCGGCACGGTCGACCGATCGGCGCTGCGTGCGGTCCAGACCCCACAGGGCTTCCGCGCGACGATGCTGCGCGCCGCCCACGCGGCCGCCGCCGACTCGCACACCGACGACGCCGGCGCTGTCGAAAAGCTCGGCATCCCGGTCCGCTGCGTCCCCGGTTCCGACCTGGCACTGAAGATCACCCGGCCTATCGACCTGGCACTCGCCACCCACCTCCTCGCCCTCCCCGACCCCGACCCCGACGCGGCCAGCGCCTGACGCGGCCAGCGCCCGCGTCTGCCGTCTCTGGCGCTCGTCCTGGCCGGGGGAACGCACCGGAGGGCGAAGCCGGTACCGGTGGGTCGTTAGGGTGACTGGGTGATCATTCCGAGGGTGGGTATCGGCACGGACGTGCACGCATTCGACGCTGAGCGGCCCTGCTGGGTAGCCGGACTGGAGTGGCCCGGTGAGCCGGGGCTGGCCGGCCATTCGGACGCCGACGTTGCCGCGCACGCCGCCTGCGATGCGCTTCTCTCCGCGGCCGGACTCGGCGATCTTGGCAGCAATTTCGGCACGAGCCGGCCGGAGTGGGCCGGCGCCGCCGGGGTCGCGCTGCTCGCGGAGACCGCCCGCCTGGTCCGGGCCGCCGGCTTTGCGATCGGCAATGTCTCGGTTCAGGTCATCGGGAACCACCCGAAGATCGGAAAACGCCGCGCAGAAGCCCAGGAGGTGCTCTCCGCCGCGATCGGCGCACCGGTGACGGTGTCCGGCACCACCACCGACGGGCTGGGGCTCACGGGGCGCGGTGAGGGGCTGGCCGGCATCGCGGTCGCCATGGTCCACAGCGCCACGACCGCTGGGTAACGCCCCGAAGGGCGGACCTGGATGTGCCGTTTTACCGCAGCCCATGTGATCTACAGCGTGATGACCGCCGAAGGGCGAGCCCGGATGGGCCGCTTTACTGCATCCATGTGATTTACAGTGCGACGGCCGCTGGGTGGTGGGTCGGAGGCGAGCCTGGGTGTGCTGATTCGCTGCAGCCCCTGTGGTCCACAGCACCACGGCCGCTGGGTAGCGGGCGTGGATGTGCTGTTTCGCTGCAGCCCGTGTGATCTACAGCGCGACGACCGCTGGACAGCGGGCCGGAGGGCGAGCCCGGGAGCTTCGCATCACCCCAGCCCATGTGATCTACAGGTAGACCGCCTACGCTCCGACTGTGCCCGCGCCTATGGAGCCTGACACCACGCCGGAGGAGCACCGCCAGCGTGCGCTGCTGCTCGCCGATCTCGGCCGCTACGACGAGGCCGCCGAGGAGATCGCGGCTGGCCTGAACGCCGGTCCCGAAGCCCCGCCCGGGCCGCTGACCGGCCCTGGGTCCGGGGCGCCGACTGGTTCTGGGCCCGGGGCTCCGACCGGCTCTGGGCCCGGGGCTTCGAGCGGCCCTGGGTCTGGGGCTCCGACCGGCTTTGAGTCCAGCGCTCCGACCGGCTTTGAGTCCAGTGCTCCGAGCGGCTCTGAGTCCAGCGCTCCGAGCGGCTCTGAGTCCGGGGCTTCGAGCGGCCCTGAGTCAGGGGCTCCGACCAGCTCTGGTTCGGGGACGCCGGGCGGCCCTAAGTCCGGGACGCCGAGCGGCACTGAGCCTGGGACGCCGGCCGGCCCTAAGTCCGGGACGCCGAGCGGCACTGAGCCTGGGATGCCGGGCGGCGCTGAGTCCGGGACGCCGGGCGGCGTTGAGCCCGGGTCCACGTCTGGTCTGGCGGGAGGCGCGAAACTCGGTCCCAAATCCGACGAGACCGCGCTTCTGGCCACGCTGGCCCGTATCCATCTGGCCGCCGACCAGCCGACCGAGGCGCTGGCCGCCGCCGACCGGGCCGCCGCGGCCGAGCCGGGCACGCTGCCGGCTCTGGTGGTGCGCGCGATGGCGCTGATCGACAGCCGACGGTTCGCGGAGGCCGCTCAGCTGGCCGGCGACATCCTGCGGGCGTGGCCGGAGGACGCGTACGCGCAACGCACCGGCGCCGCGCTCCTCAGCGAGTCCCGCAACGGTCAGGAGGCGCTGAACGCCGCGTGGAACGGGGTTCGGGTGGCGCCGGCCGAGGCCGAGGCGCACCTGGTGCTGGCCGTGGTCGCGGCCCGGCTGCGGCTGTTCGACCTGGCCCAGCGGGCGTACGCGGAGGCGCTGGATCTGGATCCGGCGATCGGCGACGCCGGTCAGGACGTCGGCGTTGTCCGGCTGGAGCGGCGCCGCTGGGCCCGCGCGCTGGAGGAGCTGGCCGAGGAGGCGTCGCTGGGGGTGCCCGCGGACGGACCGTCGCCGGAGGCCGCGCAACCGGAGCCGGCCGGGTCGAACTGGGCCGAGCCGCCGGCGGTCAGCCGCCCGCGTAAGCCGGTGCTGGACCTCTCCGCCGATTCGACCTCGGCGGTACTGGCGACGATCAGCTACGGCGCCAACGGGACCCTGATCGCCGCCGTGCTCACCGCCGGGATGAGCCTGATCAGCGCCGGCATCTCGCGAGCCTGGGCGGGCCTGATCGGCCTTCTGATCTTCGTCGCGGTGGTCTTCTGGTTCCGCAACCGCCTCTCCGAGCCGGTCGGGATCGTGCTGACCCGGCTCCGCTCCGGCAAGCGGGCGCTGGCCACCGCGGCCTACCTGACCTTCGCCGCGCCGCTCTTCCTGGTGGCCTACGCCGTGGTCGGCGGCCTGCCTACGCTCATCGCGGGCATGGTCCTGGCAGCCGTAGCCGAGATGGTGGTGCTGACCGGCCGCCGGTGATCTGGAGCGTTGGTGGTTCTGTCGCCTGCCGGTGATCCGGAGGGACGCTGATCGTGCGGGTCGCTGGTGATCCGGGGCGACGCTGATCGTGCTGGCCGCTGGTGATCCGGAGCGACGCTGATCCTGTTGGCCGCTGGTGATCCGGGGCGACGCTGATCCTGTTGGTCGCTGGTGACCCGAAGCGACGCCGATCCTGCCGCTCGCCCCAGCCCGCGCGATATATCTGCCCGGGCGGAAAACCGCTGCCCACCGGGCCTGACGGCCGAGACGGTGGTCCGGGTGGTTCAGGCACACTGTTGTCCGGCTCACACGTGGTCCGTTAGGTTCGGATCGTGTCGACGTTGGTGCCTCCGCTGTATGCCGGGCTGGTCGATGACGCGTCCCTACTGCCGCCCAGCCCGACCGGCCTGACCGAGGCCGAGACGAAATTCCGCGAGCACGCCGCCGCGTGGTACGCGGAGCTGATCGGTGCCCTGCTGGTCCCGGCCTCGGTGGTGGGCTCCGAGCCGGTGCTCAGGCTCGCGGCCGCGCTGATCGGCGACATCCCGGTCGGCGCGCTGTCGCCGACGGTGGAGAAGCTGCGCGCGGCCGGCATGGTGATCGAGCACGTGGAGGCCGCGGTGGCCCGGCGCGGCGAGGATCCACAGCCCGGCCTGGCGGTGCTGCGCACGTTCGCGCTGCACGAGGCCGGCCGGGAGTCGGGGACCCGGGTGTGGGCGGAGATCCCGCTGAGCTGGGGGCTGCTCGGCGCGCTGGACACGGTCGCCGAGGCGCGGCGGGAGGCGCTGCCGATCGCCCCGAAGTTCCGCATCGGTGGGCTCGCCGCCGAGCTCTTCCCGACGCCGGTCGAGCTCGCGGCGGTGATCTGTGCCTGTCGCGACCGTGAGTTGCCGTTCAAGCTTGCTGCCGGGCTGCGGCACGCCACCCGGCACACCGATCCGGAGACCGGGTTTACCCACCACGGTTTCCTCAACGTGCTGGTGGCCACGCTGCTGGCGGCGGACGGCGGCGAGGTGGCCGAGGTCGCCGAGGCGCTGGCCGCGACCCATCCGGTGCCGCTGGTCGAGCCGGCCCGGTCGCATCGGGACGATCCGCGCCCGCTCTTCGTCGGCTTCGGCGCCGCGAACGTGGTCGAACCGCTCACCGAGTTGGTCCGTCTCGGTCTGATCAACGGCGGGTACGAGTGATCGATCGGTACTGAGCCTGGAATACTTCCGGCCGTGACTCGGGTACTGCTGCGAGCCTCAGCGGTGGTGCTTCTGCTGCTGGCGACGCTTCTGGTCGGCTGGCGGATCTTGAAGCCGGCCGAGGTGCTGGCCACGTCGGACGAGCCCTATCCGCTGCTGGTGGTCTCCGCGCCCGGCGTGCTCGGGCGGATCAACCTCGCCCCACTGATCATCGAGGACCGGCTCCGGGTCTACGCGGCCAAGCACCAGATCCGCGCCGACGAGCCGGTCTACGGCAACTCCGTCTACACCACCCGCTGGTCGCTGCGGCGCTGGCCGGAGCAGCTCAGCGGGGTGGTGGCGAGCGGCGCCACGGTGATCAGCCGGTGGTCCGACGGCGAACTGGTGGCGGTCGACGGCCGTACCGGGAAGATCGTCTGGCGGCAGGAGAGCCTGGCGGCGCCGGACTACGCCGGGCACCGGACCGGCGCCGCGACGGTCTGGGATCCGCCGGGTCTGCGGATCGCCGCCGGCGCCGTCGTGGTCGCCGAGGGACAGACGCTTGCCGGGTACGACCTGAGCACCGGCGCCGAGCGCTGGCGCACCACGGTCGCGGCCGGTTGCACGGACGGCTTCACCACCATCGGTGGCGTGTACGTCTGCGCCACCGGCGCCTATGACGTGACCACCGGGCAGGCCGTGCCGAACTGGCCGGTCGGCCCGTTCACCGCCGTCGGCTGTTCGGTGGCGAACTCGGGCTGTGCCGGTTTCCGGGACGCCGCCGGCCGGGGCTGGTCGACCGCTTCGTCGTCGCCGCGCCGCACGTTCACGCTGGACCGGCCGGATTCCACGGTCGCGGACGGGCTGGTGGTGTCGACCGCGAACGGCGCGGTGACCGCTTACCGGGAGGACGGCACCGCGTTGTGGAGCCGGCCCGGCGAGGGGCGGGTGCTGGGCGGCGTGCCCGGGCGGGTGCTGGTGTTCACAGCGGATCACCATCTGGTCGGGCTGGCCACCGCCGACGGCCACGAGTTGTTCCGGTTCCGCCTCGCCTACAAGAAGGAGGACGACCTGTGGGACCTCGGCGGTCTCATGGTCTCCGACCACTATCTGGCGATCGAGCGGCGGCGCAAGGACGGACCCGACGATCCGGAGTCGCCGATCTACTACTACAACACCGACACGGTGCTGCTGGTCGGGCTGTAAAGCGGTCCGCGACGACGGCGACCGCCACCCGTTAGAGGGCAATATGCCTGCTCAGGGCGGGATCCGTGGGTTCGTACGGCTAACGTCTTCATCGGCCGCAAGGAGAGCCTGGCCGGACCGCGGCGGATTCGCGGACCGGCCAGGCTCGTAGCCGAGATCGAGCGGCTTGCGGATCAGGCGGCCAGCGCGGCCTCCGCCGCCGCCAGGAACGTGTCGTTCTCCTCCGGGGTGCCGATGGTGACGCGGACGCCGTCCGGGTGGAAGCCCCGCACGATCACCCCGCGGCTCTCGCAGGCCGCCGTGAACGCCGCGGTCCGGTCACCGAGCGGCAGCCAGACGAAGTTGGCCTGGCTGTCCGGAATGTCGATGGAGAGTTTCCGCAGCGCCTCGGTCACCCGCTCGCGCTCCGCGGTGACCAGGGCGCAACGCCGGACCACCTCCTGCTCCTGTGCCAGCGCGGCGAGCGCCGCGGCCTGCGCGACCAGGCTGGTGGAGAACGGAGTGACCACCTTGCGCACGGTGGCGGCCACCTCGGGCTGGGCGACCAGGTAGCCCATGCGCATGCCGGCCAGGCCCCAGGCCTTGCTCATGGTCCGCAGCACCACGATGTTGGCGCGGTCGCCGTAGGTCTCCAGGCCGTCCGGGACCGTCGGGTCGGTGACCAGCTCCCGGTACGCCTCGTCGAGCACCACCAGCACGTCCGACGGCACCGCCGCGAGGAACCGGTCCAGCTCCGGCCGGCGCAGCGCGGTGCCGGTCGGGTTGTTCGGGTTGCAGACGAAGATCAGCCGGGTGCGGTCGGTGATCGCCGCGGCCATGGCGGTGAGGTCGTGTCCGTGCGCCGCGGTGTTCGGAACCCGCACCGAGGCCGCGCCGGCCCCGGCCGCGATGATCGGGTACGCCTCGAACGAGCGCCACGAGAACATCACCTCGTCGCCCGGCAGGCAGGTCGCCTTGACCAGGGTCTCGGCGAGCGCGACCGAGCCGCAGCCGGTGACCACCCGGTCGGCGGCCACCCCGAAGCGCTCGGCAAGCGCGTCACGCAGCCTGAGCACGCCCATGTCCGGGTAGCGGTGCATCTCCCGGGCGGCCTCGGTGACCGCCTCGACCACGCCGGGCAGCGGCCCGTACGGCACCTCGTTGCTGGCCAGCTTGATCGCCTCGGCGATGCCCAGCTCCCGGGCCAGGTCGGCGACGTTGCGACCGGGCACGTAGGCGGGCAGTGCGTCCAGGTCGGCGCGGGTCAGCCGGGTCATTCTCGTCCTCCTGGGTTGTCGCCGCGGGGTGCGGCCTTGACGGTCGGTTGGGTGCCCGGCGGGACGGCGACGACGACGGTCCGTGCCACCTTGTCATGCCAGGCCTGCCGCAGGCGCGGATCGAAGGTGGGCGAGAGCGAGTCCAGGAGCTGGACCACGAATCCCACCAGGCACCACCACAGCAGCGTCCACGCGCCGAGCTGGGCCCAGCGGCCGAACGCGCGGCGGAAGCCGATCGGTTTGATGTTGTCCAGGTCGACCACCTTGATGCCCATCAGCATCTTGCCCAGGGTCTGCCCGCGGCCGGCGATCGCCGGGGCCTCGTAGAGCAGCCAGAGCAGGGTGGCGATCAGGATGATGGTCATCTGCAGGGACTGCATCCGCGGCGTCGGCTGCAGCATGTCCGGCTCGGTGCCGGCCATCACCTGGTCGAGATAGTGGCTGTACATCGGATAGAAGTCCTGCCACCACTGGTAGACGAACCAGCCGTTGATCACGACATTGAGCACCAGTACGACGGCGATGTCGATCAGCCGGGCGGCCAGGCGCTGGCCGAGGCCGGCGAGCGCCAGGCCGTGCGGGCGGGCCTCCGGCGTCGGGTACAGGTAGGCGTGCGGCGGCTGGGCCGTGGGCGGCGGTTGATACCAGTCCTGCGGGTGCTGGTGCCAGCCCGGTGCCGGCGGCTGCGTCCCCTGAGGCGGGGGCTGCTGCCAGCCGGGGTGCGGTTGCTGCCAGCCGGCCGGGGGCTGCGTCCCCTGGTGCGGGGGTTGTTGCCAGCCGGGGTGTGGCTGCTGCCATCCCGGCGGGGGTTGCTGCCAGCCGGCCGGAGGCTGAGCTCCCGGAGGAGCCCAGCCCGGGTGCGGCGTGGGTGGGGCGAAGGGCTGTGGCTGGGGTGCCGCGACCGGCGGCGCCGCCGTGGGTGGCTCCGCCTCCACCGGCGGCCCGTCCGGTGCGACCGCGTCAGCCGGGATGGCCTGGCCCAGCCAGCCCTCACCGTCCCAGTAGCGCTGGGTGCTGGTGTCGGCCGGGTCCTTGTACCAACCCGCGGGAAGGGAACTCATGCGCAAACCTTTACCACGAGTGTCTGACGGTTCCCTGCGCGCAGGTCACGTCACAGGTTGCCGCGCCGCTCCTGCTCCCGTTCGATGGCTTCGAAGAGGGCCTTGAAGTTGCCCTTGCCGAAACCGAGGGAGCCGTGCCGCTCGATCAACTCGAAGAATACGGTGGGTCGGTCCTGCACGGGAGCCGTGAAGATCTGCAGCAGGTATCCGTCCTCGTCGCGGTCGACCAGGATCTTACGCTTCTTCAGCTCCTCGATCGGCACCCGAACCTGGCCGATCCGGGCCCGCAGCTCGGGGTCGTCGTAGTACGAGTCCGGGGTGTTCAGGAACTCCACGCCCGCACCGCGCATCGCGTCGACCGTGGTCAGGATGTCGTTGGTGGCCAGCGCCACGTGCTGGGCGCCGGGGCCGCCGTAGAACTCCAGGTACTCGTCGATCTGCGACTTGCGGGCCGAGACGGCCGGCTCGTTCAGCGGGAACTTGACCTTGCGGGTGCCGTCCGCGACGACCTTGGACATCAGCGCGGAGTAGTCGGTGGCGATGTCGTCGCCGATGAACTCCGCCATGTTCGTGAAGCCCATGACCCGGCGGTAGAACTCCACCCACTCGTCCATCTTCCCCAGCTCCACGTTGCCGACCACGTGGTCGATGGCCTGGAAGAAGCGCTTCGGGCGGACCGCGACGATCGGGTCGCGGGCCACGAAGCCGGGCAGGAACGGGCCGTCGTAACCGGAGCGGTCGATCAGGGTGTGCACGGTGTCGCCGTACGACGCGATCGCCGCGAGCCGGACCGTGCCGTGCTCGTCCTTCAGGTCGTACGGCTCGGTCACGCCGCGCGCGCCGGCCTCGAGCGCGTGCTGGTACGCCGCGTCGACGTCCGGGACCTGCAGGGCGATGTCCGAGATGCCGTCGCCGTGCCGGGTCACGTGGTCGGCACCGGGCGCCCCGGCGTGCACCATGCCGGTCAGCACGAACTTCGCGCCCCCGCTGACCAGCACGTACTCGGCGTGATCGCGGAATCCCTGCTCGGGGCCGCGGTAGGCGACACACTTCATGCCGAACGCGGTGGAGTAGAAGTGCGCGGCCTGGCGGGCGTTGCCGACCAGGAAGCGCAGGTGGTCGACGCCTTTCACCGGGAAGACGTCTTTGGCTTCCGAAACCTCAGTGGGTTTCTCGGTTTCTGTGGCGAAGTCGCCGTGGAGGCTGGTCATGTGGCTGAGGATTGACCTTGATCACACCAGTGGGCAATAGTCGGAGTTTCGACTGGTCAATCTGTGCATTCAGTAGGGTGGTCAGCGGTTATGACTGAGCAAGGTGTCCAGCTCGACGAGCTCGACGCGAAGCTGATCGAGTTGCTGGAAGCCGAGCCCCGGATCGGGATCCTGGAGCTCTCCCGGCGCCTCGCGGTGGCCCGTGGCACGGTGCAGGCCCGGCTCGACAAGCTGACCACCCGGGGCGCGATCAAGGGCTTCGGGCCCGAGGTGGTGCCCGCCCGGATCGGCTTCGGAGTGATGAGCTTCGTGACCCTGGAGATCAGCCAGCGGTACGGGCACGACGCCGTCGCGAGCCATCTGGCCGAGATCCCCGAGGTTCTCGAGGCGCACACGATCACCGGCAGCGGCGACATCCTGTGCCGGATCGTGGCCCGTTCCAACGCCGACCTGCAGCGGGTAATCGACAAGATCGTCGGGTACGAGGGCATTCGCCGCGCCCACACGATCATCGCGCTGGCCGAGCTGATCCCGTACCGGACCGTGCCGCTGAGTCGGGCGGCAACTCGGGAATAACACCATGACACGGGCTTTCTACGCTCTCAGCTGTCCTGGATCGAGGTCACTAACCTGCCCGCATGGCGTCCTCGGGCACGTGGAAGGGAATCACGCTGGTCGCTGCCGTCACGGTCACCGTGCTGGCCTCGACCGGGGTGTGGAACCCGTTCCCGAAGCTCTGGGAGTGGGTCAACACGAGCGGGCCGGTCGCGCCCGGCACCCGCTGGCAGCAGCGCCTGGGCGGCACCCCGCAGAGCGTCTCGGTGATCGGCGAGTCGGTGATCGTCGAGTACCGCACGTCGGTGGAGGCGTACAACCTGACCACGGCGGTGAAGGTGTGGCAGTCCGACGCGGACTGGGCCACGATCGCCGGGCAGGGCGACGACGCCGTGGTGGTCACCGGCCGGCTGCTCACCAAGGGATACCAGGTGCTGGACGCGCGGACCGGCACGGTGCGCCGGGCCGACACCGAGGCGGGCGCGGTCTGGGCGTACCAGAACGGGATCGTCGATCTGCGCTGCTCGGGCGGTGACGACTGCCGGCTCACAGCATGGGAGCCGCGGCTCGGCTCACAGCTCTGGTCGGTCGCCACCGGCGGGATCGGCTTCGTGCTGCACGCCGCCAATCCGGATCTGCCGGACTCCCGCCGGCTTGGCACCGGGGACGTCGACGACGCCGCGAGCGGCCCGGCGATGATGCCCGGCCTGTTCGGGCTCCCGGACAACGGCCAGGTCCGGGTGATCGACACCGCCACCGGCCGCCTGGTGCAGACCGTGCGGGCCGGCCCGGAGCAGCGGATCGCGGTGGTCGGCGGGCGGGTGCTCACGATCACCGGGACGGCGCGGGACGGCACCTGCTACTACGGGGTGGTGGCCACCGCGCCGCCCGGCAACCGGACGGTGTGGAAGCGGGACGGCCTCAACCTGCGCACCGCGGAGAGCGACTGCAAGCAGGACCGGGACCCGGCCGGCGGGTACGACGTGGTGCTCGGCGTGGATCCGTACGGCCGGCAGGAGCTGATCAACGCCGCGGACGGGCGGAACCTCTGGTACGGCGACAAGACCGCCGAGGTGCTCTCGGTGGACGACCGATACGCGGTGATCCGCTCCGGGGACACGCTGCGCGGCTGGTCGTTCAGCCGGGGCAAGGCGGTGTGGCGGCAGAACGGGCGGGCCAAGGCGGGTGCGATGGTCACGCCGTACGCGGTGATCGTGGTCTCGTCCGGACGGGTGACGGCGCTGGCTCCGGAGAATGGGGCGGTACGTGCCGATGTGCGTACCGATGCGAAGGTCTTCGCCGCCACCTCGAAGGGTTTGATCTTGGTTTCCGGTCGGGACATGGCCTATTTGCCGTACGGCTGACACGCCCGCGAGCGCGTAGGCCGGGTGCCGGGTTCGCATCGGCCGCCCCCGCTGGCCTAGGCTTGCCGCTCATGAGCAGAGGCGCCGCTTTCACCTACTCGCCGCTCTTGCCCGCGGGCGACGACCTGACCGAATATCGCCTGGTCACGGACGAGGGCGTGGATGTCGTCGAGGGCCCGGGCGGGCGTCGTTTCCTGACCGTCGAGCGATCCGCGCTGACCATGCTCACGGCCGAGGCGATGCACGACATCGCCCACTACCTGCGCCCGGCGCACCTGGCTCAGCTGCGCTCGATCATCGATGACCCGAAGGCCTCGCCGAACGACCGCTTCGTCGCGCTCGACCTGCTGCGCAACGCGAACATCGCGGCCGGCGGCGTGCTGCCGATGTGTCAGGACACCGGCACCGCGATCGTGATGGGCAAGCGTGGCCGGCACGTGCTGACCGACGGGCTCGACGAGGAAGCCATCGCGCTCGGCGTGTACCAGGCGTACACGCGGCTCAACCTGCGCTACTCGCAGCTCGCCCCGCTCACCATGTGGGACGAGAAGAACACCGGGACCAACCTGCCGGCCCAGATCGAGCTGTACGCCGAGGACCCGAACGGGCACCCGGACGCCTACAAGTTCCTCTTCATGGCCAAGGGCGGCGGCTCGGCCAACAAGTCGTACCTGTACCAGGAGACGAAGGCGCTGCTCAACCCGCAGCGGATGATGCAGTTCCTGGACGAGAAGCTGCGCCTGATCGGCACCTCCGCCTGCCCGCCCTACCACCTGGCGATCGTGATCGGCGGGACCAGCGGCGAGCACGCGCTCAAGACCGCCAAGCTCGCCAGCGCGAAGTACCTGGACAACCTGCCCACCTCCGGCTCGATGCTGGCGCACGGCTTCCGTGACGTCGAACTGGAGGCCGCGGTCCTGGAGCTGACCCGGGACTTCGGGATCGGCGCCCAGTTCGGCGGGCGGTACTTCTGCCACGACGTGCGGGTGGTCCGGCTGCCCCGGCACGGCGCGTCCTGCCCGGTCGCGATCGCGGTCTCCTGCTCGGCCGACCGCCAGGCGGTCGCCAAGATCACGCCGTCCGGCGTCTGGCTGGAGCGGCTGGAGACCGACCCGGCCCGGTTCCTGCCCGACGTCACCGACGAGAACCTGGAGTCGGAGCAGGTCGTCCGGATCGACCTGAACCGGCCGATGGCCGAGATCCGGGCCGAGCTGAGCAAGTACCCGGTGAAGACCCGGCTGTCGCTGACCGGCCCGCTCGTCGTGGCCCGGGACATCGCCCACGCCAAGATCGCCGAGCGGCTGGACGCCGGCGAGCCGATGCCGCAGTACCTGAAGGACCACGCGGTCTACTACGCCGGTCCGGCGAAGACCCCGGAGGGCTACGCGTCCGGGTCGTTCGGGCCGACCACGGCCGGCCGGATGGACTCCTATGTGGAGAAGTTCCAGGCGGCCGGCGGGTCGATGGTGATGCTCGCCAAGGGAAACCGGTCGAAGCAGGTCACCGACGCGTGCAAGACCTACGGCGGTTTCTACCTCGGCTCGATCGGCGGGCCGGCGGCCCGGCTCGCCCAGGACTGCATCCGGCACGTCGAGGTGCTCGAGTTCCCGGAACTCGGCATGGAGGCGGTCTGGAAGATCGAGGTGGAGGACTTCCCGGCCTTCATCGTGGTCGACGACAAGGGCGAGGATTTCTTCGCCGAGGTGACGAAGCCCGTCCTGGGCATCGGCAAGCGGTAACGCCTGAAGAGGTCGGGAGCGGCCGGGTCCGGATCGCCGCTCCCGGCCCTCAGCCGCAGTAGCCGGCGACCGGGCTCATCCACTCCGCGAGCTGTGCCTTCAGGGTCTTGTCCAGATCCGCCGTGGTCTGGATCTTCTTGATGTACTTGTGGTCCTTCGCGCTCGCCTCGAACTTCTCCGCCGAGGTCGCCCCGGCCTCCTTCAGCTCGGGGTTCTGCGCGAGGGCGGTCTCCTGGCGGATCTGCGTGCCCGCAGACTGGAGCTCGGCCGCGGCCGACTTCTCGGCCTTGACGGCGTTCTCGGTCTGCTTGGCCTCCTTGTAGGCGATCATCTTGCCGATCGCGGTACCGAAGTCGTCCAGCTCGCCAGTGAAGATCTTGTCCAGCTTTCCGCAGACCTGCGCGGTGTCGGCCGAGTAGTCCGTCGGCGCGTCGGAGGCCGTGCTGGTGGCGGGGGCCGGCGCCTCGGCGTTGTAAACCTTCGCGTCGCTCTCGCAGGCGGCACCGGTCAGCAGCACGCCGCCGGCGAGCACGGCCAGGATGGCGGGTCGCATTCGTGGGTCCTCTTCGTCGGGAACAGGGCGAAACTTCGCCCGACGGTACGTTCCGTTTCCGGTCGCGTCCAACCGTGAGGGGCCGGCGAACTGCGAGCAGCCGGTGCCCGGTCCCCCCGATCCGCGGTGCGGACGTGGCGGCGCCGCTGATGAAACGGCGCTGAAGAGGACGCTCCGGCACCGTTTCCGCTCCACTGTGGATCAGCTGTCGGCGTAATCCGCGTCGATCGGCTGCTCGGGGTCACTGGACTCCGGGTTGTCGCCCGATCGGTGGAGCCCACGTGGCCGGCCGCGGACGGCGTTCCGGCGCCTCGCCTGTGATCCGGCCGGCCGTCTCCCGGATCACAGGCGAGGCGCCGCCGACCGGGAGAGGATGGTTCGGTGACGACCGATGAGAGTGGCTTCCGGATCGAACACGACACGATGGGCGAGGTGCGCGTCCCCGCCGAGGCCCTGTGGCGGGCGCAGACCCAGCGCGCGGTGGAGAACTTCCCGATCTCCGGGCGCGGCCTGGAACCGGCGCACATCCGCGCGCTGGCGCGGATCAAGGGCGCCGCGGCCCAGGTCAACGCGGATCTCGGGGTCCTGGACGGGGAACTGGCCGCCGCGATCGCGGTCGCGGCCGCGCACGTGGCCGACGGGGGTTACGACGACCAGTTCCCGGTCGACGTCTTCCAGACCGGCTCGGGCACCTCGTCGAACATGAACGCCAACGAGGTGATCGCCACCCTGGCGTCCCGTGCCCTGGACCGGCCGGTGCACCCGAACGACCACGTCAACGCGTCCCAGTCCAGCAACGATGTGTTCCCGTCCTCGATCCACCTGGCCGCCACGGAGGCGATCGACGCCGACCTGATTCCGGCGCTGGAGCACCTGGCCGGCGCCCTGCGGGCGAAGGCGCGGGACTGGTCCGGCGTGGTGAAGAGCGGCCGGACCCACCTGATGGACGCCACCCCGGTCACCCTGGGCCAGGAGTTCTCCGGGTACGCCCAGCAGGTCGCCAACGGCGCCGAGCGGCTCACGGCCACCCTGCCCCGGCTCGGCGAGCTGCCGCTGGGCGGCACCGCGGTGGGCACCGGAGTGAACACCCCGCCCGGCTTCGCCCCGGCGGTGATCGCCCTGTTGCGGGAGCGGACCGGCCTGCCGCTGAGCGAGGCCCGCGACCACTTCGAGGCGCAGGGCGCCCGGGACGCGCTGGTCGAGGCGTCCGGCCAGCTCCGGGTGGTGGCGGTGGGCCTCTACAAGATCGCCAATGACATCCGCTGGATGGGCTCCGGACCCCGGGCCGGGCTGCGCGAGCTGCGCCTGCCCGACCTGCAACCGGGCTCGTCGATCATGCCGGGCAAGGTGAACCCGGTGGTGCCGGAGGCGGTCCGGCAGGTCTGCGCCCAGGTGATCGGCAACGACGCGACCGTCGCCTTCGCCGGCACGCAGGGCGACTTCGAGCTGAACGTGATGCTCCCGGTGATGGCCCGCAACCTGCTGGAGTCGATCCGGCTGCTGGCCGCGGTCGCCCGCCTGCTCGCCGACCGCTGCGTGGCCGGCCTCGAGGCCGACGAGGAGATCACCCGGGGGTACGCCGAGGGTTCGCCGTCGATCGTGACCCCGCTCAATCGCGTTCTCGGCTACGACGAGGCGGCCGCGATCGCCAAGCAAGCGCTTTCCACTAATCGGACGATCCGTGAGGTGGTGATCGAACGCGGTCATGTGCGCGCGGGAACCCTATCGGAGCGGGAGCTGGACGAGGCGCTTGATGTTTTAAAGATGACAAGGCCGTGAAATAGGCAGTCCTTGACCTTGCTATTCGCGATCTTTCTCGATGAGATGCGGAGGACCATCTCCCAAAAGGAGCGCATTCCATGAGAAGACGTTTAACCGCCGGAGCCGTCGCCGCCGTGACGGGCCTGGCGTTGTTGACCGCGGCACCGGAATCCGCCGTGGCGGAGCCGACAGTCACGGTCGATTACACCGTGGTGGCCGCTGACGGAGTTTCCGCCGCGGACGCCACGGCCGCGATCAAGGCCGCCGGTGGCACCGTTGTCAGCGCCAACGATGCTGTCGGTGTGTACCGGGTGACCTCGACGGACGCCAAGTTCGAGAGCAAGGCGACCGCTTCCGCCGCGCTGATCGGGGCGAGCGAGCGCAAGGCCATCGGCTACGCGCCGAACGGCATGGAGAAGATCGAGCGGGGCCAGCGGTCCAAGGGTGGCAAGGGCCACGGCCCGGCCAAGGCCGACCCGCTGGACGACAAGCTCTGGGGCCTGGCCATGATCAAGGCTGACAAGGCTCGCAAGATCGAGTCGGGCGACAAGGGCGTCACGGTCGGGGTGCTGGACACCGGGCTGGACGCGTCGAACCCGGACCTCGCGCCGAACTACAACAGCAAGCTGTCCCGCAACTTCGCCCCGGACATCGTCGACATCGACGGCCCGTGCGAGGTGACGGGCTGCGTCGACCCGGCCGGCACCGACGACGGCGGGCACGGCACGCACGTGGCCGGCACCATCGGCGCCGCGCTCAACGGCAGCGGCGTCTCCGGCGTCGCGCCGAACGTGTCCCTGGTCGAGCTCAAGGGTGGCCAGGACTCCGGCTACTTCTTCCTCGACCCGGTGGTCAACGCGCTGACGTACGCCGGTGACAAGGGCATCGACGTGGTCAACATGTCGTTCTACGTCGACCCGTGGCTCTACAACTGCACGGCCAACGCGGCGGACAACCCCACCCAGCAGGCCGAGCAGCAGGCGATCATCACCGGCATGAAGCGGGCGCTGAACTACGCGCACGCCCGGGGCGTCACGCTCTTCGGCGCGCTCGGCAACAACCACGAGGACCTGGGCAAGCCCCGCACCGACATCTCCAGCCCGGACTACGGCAGCGACCCCTACTCGCGGCCGATCGACAACTCGTCCTGCTGGGACCTGCCGGTCGAGGGCCCGCACGTGATCGGCGTCTCGGCGGTCGGCCCGTCGACCCGTAAGGCGGACTTCTCCAACTACGGCCTGGAGCAGATCTCGGTCGCCGCTCCGGGTGGGTTCGCCCGGGACGGCTTCGGCACGGACACCTACAACACCGTGGGCAACCGCATCCTCTCCTCCTACCCGCTGAAGGTGCTGCAGGAGGAGGGCCTGGTCGACGCGGACGGCAACATCACCGCCGCCGGCACCGACACGGTTCTGAAGGACTGCACCAAGGCCGGCAAGTGCGGTTACTACACGTACCTGCAGGGCACCTCGATGGCCTCGCCGCACGCGGCCGGCGTCGGCGCCCTGATCGTCGGCCGGTACGGCGTGCCGGACTTCCGGCGCGGCGGCAAGACCCTGCTGCCCGCCGTCGTCGAGCAGATCCTGTACCGCACGGCGGCGAAGCACGCCTGCCCGACGCCGCGCCTGCAGAGCTACACGCAGGAGGGCCGCCCCGCCGAGTTCGACGCGCTCTGTGAGGGCGGGACGAACTTCAACGGGTTCTACGGCTATGGCATCGTCGACGCCTACGCGGCGGTCGGCGGTCGCTGACGTGTCGGACGACCGGGGCGGTCATCCGATCGCCCCGGTCGGTACCCTTGTACGGTGACCCTGCGCTTGTATGACACCGCGACCCGATCGGTCCGGGACTTCGTCCCGTCGACGCCCGGTCAGGTGGGGATCTACCTGTGTGGGCTCACCGTTCAGTCGTCACCACACATCGGCCACCTGCGTTCCGCGGTCAACTACGACGTGCTGCGCCGCTGGCTGCTGCACACCGGCCTGGACGTGACGTTCGTGCGCAACGTCACCGACGTCGACGACAAGATCCTCGAGAAGTCGGCCAAGCAGGGCCGCCCGTTCTGGGCCATCGCCTATGAGAACCGCCTGCTGCTGGACCGGGACTACCGCTCGCTGAACGTGCTGGCGCCCACCTATGAGCCGCTGGCCACCGGGCACATCACCGAGATGCACGCGCTGATCCAGAGTCTGATCGAGCGCGGCCACGCCTATCCCGCCGAATCCGGCAACGGCGACGTCTACTTCGACGTCCTCTCCTACCCGGAGTACGGCGCGCTCTCCGGCCAGAAGCCCGCCGACATGCGTGCTCCCGAGGACGCGCCGGTCTGGGACAAGCGTGACGGCCGCGACTTCGCCCTGTGGAAGGGCGTGAAAGAGACCGAGCCGACCGACGCGCACTGGTCCTCGCCGTGGGGCCGGGGCCGCCCCGGCTGGCACATCGAGTGCTCCGCGATGGCTCAGCGCTACCTCGGCGACGAGTTCGACATCCACGGCGGCGGCCTCGACCTGACCTTCCCGCACCACGAGAACGAGGTCGCCCAGTCGAAGGCCGCCGGGCTCGGCTTCGCCCGCTACTGGGTGCACCACGCGCTGCTCAACCTGGGTGAGTCCAAGATGAGCAAGTCGCTGGGCAACGTGATCGACCTGGACACGCTGGTCGAGGCCGGCATCCGCCCGGTCGAGGTGCGCTACTACCTGGCCAGCCCGCACTACCGCTCGCGGATCGACTACAGCGACGAGGCGCTGCGCGAGGCCGCCGTGGCGTACAAGCGGATCGAGGGCTTCGTGCGGCGGGCGGCCGAGTTGGTCGGCCCTGGCCGGCCCAAGGCGGTGCCGCCGGCGTTCGCCGACGCGATGAACGACGACCTGAACACCTCGGCGGCGCTCGCGGTCGTGCACGACACCATCCGGGAGGGCAACACCGCCCTGGCGGCCGGCGACGAGCCGGCCATCCGCGGCGCGCTGACCGCGGTCCGGGCCATGCTCGCGGTGCTCGGCATCGACCCGCTCGACACCGCCTGGGACGGCGGCGAGAGCGGCAACGACCTGAAGCCGGTGGTCGACTCGCTGGTCGCGCTGGCTCTGGAACAGCGGGCACAGGCCCGCGCACGTAAGGACTGGGCGGCCGCCGATCAGGTGCGGGACCAGCTCAAGAACGCGGGTATTCAGGTGGAGGACACTCCGGCCGGGCCGCGCTGGACGGTAGGAGAGCAGCACTGATGCCGGGTAATTCACAGAACGCGAGCAAGCGCGCGACCTCGAAGAAGGGCGCCGCCATGGGCTCCGGCGGCAAGAACCGCGCCGGGCTCAAGGGCCGGGGCAAGACCCTGCCGGCCGACGAGCGCCCCTGGCACAAGGGCTACTCGGGCACCGAGAAGCTGCCCGAGAAGACCGCTCGGAAGCAGGACAAGGAACGTCGCGCGGCGGCGGCCGAGGGCCGTGCGCCCAAGGTCGGCGTTCCCGGCAGCAAGGACACCACCTGGGGTCGCGGCGGTGGCCGCGGTGCCAGTGTCGGCCGGCCCGCCGCGCGTGGTGGCCGGGCGGCCGGCCCGCGTGGACCACGGGTCGCTCCCGGGCGTAAGTCGAACCCCACCAAGGAAGGGCCCGAGCTGCTGCTCGGGCGCAACCCGGTGGTCGAGGCGCTGCGCGCGCTGGTGCCGGCGACGGCGCTCTACGTGGCGCAGGGCATCGACATCGACGAGCGGGTCACCGAGATCGTCCGGACCGCCGGCGACCGGGCCATCCCGATCCTGGAGGTCAGCCGCAACGAGCTGGACCGGATGACCGGTGGCGTGCTGCACCAGGGCATCGGCCTGCAGGTGCCGCCGTTCGCGTACGAGGACTTCGACGACCTGGTCACGGCCGCGCTGGAGCAGACCGCGCCGCTGCTGGTCGCCCTGGACGGGATCACCGATCCGCGCAACGTGGGCGCGGTGATCCGGTCGGTGGCCGCGTTCGGCGGGCACGGCGTCTTCATGACCGAGCGGCGGGCCGCCGGCATCACCGCGACCGCCTGGCGCACCAGCGCCGGCGCGGCCGCCCGGGTGCCGGTTTCCCAGGTGGTCAACCTGACCCGGGCGATCAAGTCGGCGCAGAAGGCCGGCTTCACCGCGATCGGCCTGGACGCGGACGGCGAGACGGACCTCTACCAGTTGGAGGCCGCGATCGGTCCGCTGATCGTGGTGGTCGGCTCCGAGGGCCGGGGCCTGTCCCGCCTGGTCGGCGAGACCTGTGACCTGCGGGTCAGCATCCCGATGGCGTCCGACGTCGAGTCGCTGAACGCCAGCGTCGCGGCAGCGGTCACGCTCGCCGAGGTCGCCCGGCGGCGCTCGCAGGGCTAGTCGTCGTCATCGATCCGGCCGGTGCGGATGCCGGCCGGATCGATCGTTATCGCGTGTTCGTGCCACAGCTCTTCGTGTCGGATCCGCACGCCGCGACCGATCACTAACTTTCTCTCCAGTGGACGGGCGTCCACGCGGGACACGGGGAGAGAGTCATGAACACGAAGCTGCGCCGGGGCATTCTGGCCGCTGCGATCACGCTCGGGGCCACGCTCGGCGTCGCCTCCGCGGCCGCCGCGGTGACCGGGCCGGGCACCACGGCCGCGCCCGCGCCGGCGGCCGCCCAGCGGATCACAGTCGCCGAACCGGTCGCGCTGAACGCGTCCGTACCGGCTGAGCCGGCGGCCGCGGAGACCACCACCGAGGCGCCGGCGCCGGCCGGGACCGAAGCGGCGCCCGAGACCGCGGCCAGGCCCAACAAGGCCGTTCTCTCCGCCACCGCGACCGACCTGGTCTACGGACAGCCGGACGCCACCGGCCTGCGCGGCGGCAGCAACATCATCACGATCACCAACCGCGGCACCCAGCAGGTCGAGTTCCCCATGCTGACCTTCCCGGTGAACCAGCGCGACGTCCTGACCCAGAACGCGAACTGCACCTACATGGCCAAGCGGGGGACCGAGCTCACCTGCATCATCGACCCGCTGGCCGCCGGCGAGTCCCGGGAACTGGCCCTTCCGTGGCAGACCCGGCAGGAGTCCGGCCCTGTCGCCACCGTCCGGGCCCGGCTGCAGCAGGTCGCCGACCGTGAGGGCACCCCGATCGCCGGCACCGCGAGCAAGGTGAGCTGGAAGGTCTCGTTCGCCCAGCTGACCGGCATCTTCACGATCAAGGCGACGCCGCTGGCCTACAGCGCTCCGGACGAGGTCGGCGTCCGCCACGGCTCGACCCACGTCACGATCCGCAACGTGAGCACGGAGACCGTGCAGTTCCCGACGATCACCTTCCAGACCAACGGCGCCGCGGCCGTCTTCGCCGACTGGACCGGTTGCGTCCAGACGTTCAACGTGAGCTGGGACGCCGCCTGCGTCGAGGCGCCGTTGGCCCCGGGTGAGGAGCGCACCCTGGAGTTCCCGTTCCAGTCCGACGGACCGATGCTCGAGAACGACGCCTCGGTCCGGGTCGAAGCGGCCACCGACGTGAACGGCTCCGTGATCGCGGGCACCGCGGTCGGCACCACCTACCACGTCACCTCGCCCAGCGACAACTGATCCACGATCAAGCACGGCCGCCCTCCGCAGGGAGGGCGGCCGTCTTCGTATGCCCACGGGTCCTGCCTTGCGGGAGAGTGCCCGGCGACCCGTCGGGCAACAGAAGCCCGGACGGCCTCCCGGATTCGTGTCACCCATCGCCGAGGACCGTTCCGAGACCTGAGAATCTCTTAGGTTTCTCCCCCGTGGACAGCGGTCCACCACGGGGACATGGGGAGAGACCTATGAGCACGAAGCTTCGCAACGGCGTTCTGGTCGGCGTCGTCGCCGTCGGTGCCATCCTCGGCAGCGGTTCGGCCGCCACTGCGGCGGTCACCACCGGGACGGCCACGGGTGGCCTCGCCGGCGTCGCGACCAAGCTCGTCTACGGCCAGCCGGACCTCAACGGCTACCGCAGGGGCAGCAACGCCTTCACGATCACGAACAACGGGACCGAGGCGGTCGAGTTCCCGACGCTGACCTTCACATCGAACGGCCGCGACGACCTGATTCATGCCGAGGCGTCCGACTGCGAGCACATGCGAGGCAGCTCGACCTGGGTCAACTGCGTCCTCACGCCGCTGGCCGCGGGCGCGAGCCGGACCGTGTCGCTGCCCTGGGGGACCAAGTCGAGCGGCCCGGGCGGCACCGCTGAGGTGAGCCTGACGGAGTCCTCGGACGCCAGCGGCACGCCGGTCGAGGGCACCGAGAGCACGGTGCCCTGGAAGGTCAGGTTCGAGAAGCTCACCGGCACCTTCTCGATCAAGGCGACACCGCTCACCTACGGCCCGCTCGACGAAGCCGGCCTCTCACACGGCTTCACCAAGGTCACCGTCAAGAACCTGAGCTCCGCCACCGTGCAGTACCCACTGGTCACCTTCCCGTCCTACGACGGCACCGGCACCTACGCCAAGTGGAGCGGTTGCACCCAAATCATTCAGCACACCGACAACACCGCCTGCATCGAGCAGCCCCTCGCCGCCGGTGAGCAGCGCACCCTCAAGTTCTGGTTCGAGTCCGACTTCGTCCCGATCTGGGGCTTCGACGGCCACGTCCGCGTCGCCGCCGCCACCGACCCCTCCGGCACTGTGATCCCCAACACCGCCGCAGGCACGTCCTTCCCAATCCCCGGCACCGACGACTGACCTCCAAAACGCAGCCCGGCCACCCCTCCACCAAGAAGGCCCCGCCCCGCTCCACCACCACGGCCAAGCCGCAACCAACGCAACGCGGCAGCTCGGTGCTCCACCCCACCCGGCCCAGGAAGCACGCCCAGC
The DNA here is from genome assembly GCF_900188005.1 of Actinoplanes regularis. GTDB lineage: Bacteria > Actinomycetota > Actinomycetes > Mycobacteriales > Micromonosporaceae > Actinoplanes > Actinoplanes regularis. Next base: position 34,805 of record NZ_FZNR01000020.1, read on the forward strand.
CCGCGACCGAATGCAACGCGGCGGTTCGGGACTCCACTCCACCCGGCTTAGGAAGCACGCCAAGCCGCGACCGAATGCAACGCGGCAGTTCGGGGCTCCGCCCCGCCTGGCGCCAGCAACCACCACCAAACCGCGACCGAACGTAACGCGGGGGTCCGGGGGCTCGGCCCCCGGGCTAGCAAAGCGAGGAGGCCCAGTCCGCGCTCTCCGCGGACAGGACCTCCCCCGACGAGCCCCCGGTCGGACTCGAACCGACGACCTCGCGTTTACAAGACGCGTGCTCTAGCCATCTGAGCTACAGGGGCGATGGGGTCAGCATATCGTCCCGAATTGCGTTCGCCATCTTGGCAGGTGGGTCGAAACCAAATACGGTGGCGAGGCTGTTCCTTCTACTCGGATCGTCCGGCACGTTCCTGCCGGTGGAAAGGAAGTCGATTCACCATGGCTACCGTCACGTACGAGAAGGCCTCCCGGATCTATCCGGGTTCTGAGCGCCCCGCGGTCAACGAGCTCGAGCTCCAGATCGGCGACGGTGAGTTCCTCGTCCTGGTCGGCCCCTCCGGTTGTGGTAAGTCCACCAGCCTGCGCATGCTCGCCGGCCTGGAGGATGTCGACCGCGGTCGGATCCTGATCAACGACAAGGACGTCACCCACCTCCCGCCGAAGTCCCGCGACATCGCGATGGTGTTCCAGAACTACGCGCTGTACCCGCACATGACGGTGTACGAGAACATGGCGTTCGCCCTGAAGCTGCGCAAGACCCCGAAGGCGGAGATCGACCGCGCCGTCAAGGAGGCCGCCGCGCTGCTCCAGCTCGAGGAGTACCTGGCCCGTAAGCCGAAGGCGCTCTCCGGTGGTCAGCGCCAGCGTGTCGCGATGGGCCGCGCGATCGTCCGCCAGCCGCAGGTGTTCCTCATGGACGAGCCGCTGTCGAACCTCGACGCGAAGCTGCGTGTGCAGACCCGTTCGCAGATCGCCACCCTGCAGGCCAAGCTCGGCGTCACCACCGTCTACGTGACCCACGACCAGGTCGAGGCCATGACCATGGGTCACCGCGTCGCGGTCATGCTGGACGGCGTGCTGCAGCAGGTGGACACCCCGCGGGCGCTCTACGACACCCCCGGCAACGTCTTCGTCGCCGGCTTCATGGGCTCGCCGGCCATGAACATCAAGACCGTGAGCCTGACCGAGTCGGGTGCCACCTTCGGCGCGCTCAGCGTGCCGCTGACCCGTGAGCAGGTCGCGGCGGCGCAGGGCGGCGACGGCAAGGTCACCATCGGCTTCCGGCCGGAGGCCGCCACCGTCGTCACCGAGTCGGCCGACTCGCTGCCGATCGTCGTCGACCTGGTCGAGGACCTCGGCTCGGACGCGAACGTGTACGGCCACGCGGACCTGGGCGGCACCTCGGAGCGTTTCGTGGTGCGGACCGAGCGGCGCTACATGCCGCACATGGGCGAGACCGTCCACATCAAGCCGAACCCGGAGGCGATCCACGTCTTCCACGCCGGCACCGGCGTCCGGATCTGATCTGACGTTCAGTCGAATGGGCCGCCCGGCGACGGGCGGCCCGTTCGCGTTTTCGCGATCCTGGCCACGTCGGCGCTCACCCGCGCACGGATGTGAGCGATCAGTTTGAACAGGTCACGGCAGTAGACCGAGGGCGCGTCGAAGTCGCGGCCGGTGTAGCGATGCGGATAGTACCCAGCGCCACAAACCGCAACTAGCGGGCACTTACGGCAGGTAGCCGACAAATTCTTCAACCCGCCCTGCCGAGCACGGACCTCGGCGTGCCGGAGGGCGTCGTCGAAAGAGTTGTCGAAGACGTTCAGGGCGGTGTCGACGGCTCCGGCGTAAGTGGTGCGCAGCGCGTCGACCTGTTCGATCGCGCCGGACACGTCCACCACGATGACGCCGACCGGACTCAAGCCGATCGACTCGGAGCGACTGTCCCGCCCGAACAGTCCGAGAATGATCTCCTGGAAGAGCCGGATCGTGGTCTCCGCCCGGGGTGCCGAGTACCACCTCTCGAAGACCGCGATCAGCCAGTCCGCGTACGGCGTGCTGTCGTCGTTCGGGCGGCCCGGGGGCGGTGCCGCCCAGTTGCCGTGCGGAAGCAGGAGATCGAGGTGCGGCGGGGCGAACGCGATCAGTGATTCGTACGTCTCGACGGGGTCGTTCGCCAGATCGACGACGGCGAGGAGTCCGGCGTACATCTCCGGCTTCTCCCGCAGCAGGGCCAATCCGCGCGCGACGAGGTCGTGGCTGCCGCGCCCGCTGCGGAAGCGGCGGTGCCGGTCGTTCTGCTCGGCGCCGCCGTCAAGACTCACGCCGACCCGGATTCCGGCGCCGGCCAGGTGGGTCAGGGCCCGGTCGTCGAGGGCCAGCCCGTTGCTCTGGACGGTGAACTCCGGGTCCATGCCGGGGCCGAGTTCCCGGCGGATCAGCTCGGCGGCGCCGGCAAGCCGTGCCGGCCCGAAGAGCAGGGGCTCGCCGCCGTGGAAGACCACGCGGGGACGGGTGACGGCGTGCCGGTGCGCGTGCTCGGCGATGCGCCGGGCGGTCTGTTTCAGGACGGGCATCGGCATCGGCCGGGAGCGGGCGCTCCAGGCGTCGACGGACTGGTACATGAAGCAGTAATCGCAGGCCAGCTGACAGCCGCCGTGCACCTTGACCACGAACTCACGGAACGGTGCCGCCGCGGACTCGTCGTCCGCCGGTTGCCTGGCGACGAAAACGTCCACGGGGTGGCTTCCTCAGCGTAGGTTTCCCAGGTTCGGTATGACTCGGTCCGTGCGACCGTGCACAGTGGATCGCTGCTCTGGGCGGCAACCTACCGGCCGGCGGCGCGGCGCGGAAGTCCGCGCCGCGCCGGGCGGTCGGTTCGTGTGCCGAGCGGTCGGTTGCGCGTGCCAAGAGGACCAGCGATCGGTCGCGGTTGCCAAGAGGGCCAGCGGTCGGTTGCGGTTGCCAAGAGGGCCAGCGGTCGGTTGCGGTTGCCAAGAGGGCCAGCGGTCGGTTGCGGTTGCCAAGAGGGCCGACGGTCGGTTGCGCGTGCCGGGGTCAGCCGGCGAAGCGGGCGAGCACGAAGTCCTTGTCGGCCACGCAGGCCAGCACGGACGTGTTCCAGGAACAGGTGCCGCCACGCACGTCCTGGATCCGCCCGATCAGCGCCGGAGCGTCGCCCACGTGCACCCCGGTCAGGATCTGGTCGCCGGCCCCGGAGGAGAGCGGGTCCGAGAAACGCAGCACGTTGCCGCCGTCGAGCCGCACCGCGTCGCCCGGCTCGGACCACTGGGGCGTGCCGTCGCTCCCGAACAGCGTGGCCGATTTGCCGGTGGTGGCCAGCACCGCGTCACCGACCGGGATCAGCCGCTCGACCTGCGGTGCGGGCTTGCGCCACACCACTTTCCGCTCCTCCAGGTCGTAGGCGATGACCTCGGCCTTCTCGCGCTCGTAGCCGGGCGTCTCGACGAAGCAGATCCGGTCGTCGCCGCACGGCGCCAGGCCGCTCACGTCGGAGCCGTCCCGGGTCGTGTAGACCACCTCAGGCTCGGCGGTGTCGAAATTCTTCAGGTCGTAGGCGACCAGCCGGTCGGTGCTGGACTCCTCGACGAACAACCGGCCGTTGTGAGCCACCATCTCGTCGCTGGTGTAGGCGACGTTGCCGCGGGACTTGCCGGGCTTGCCGGTGGCCAGGTCGATGATCCGGGCCGACCGGTCGTTGGTGACCTGGACGATCCGGCCGTCGCCGGCCTCGGCCGCGAACGGCCACCCGTCGCCGTCGGCCGGCCCGGTCAGGCCGTCCGAGGTGGTGATGTCGAGGACGGTGCTGCCGGTCGAGCCGTCGGGGTTCGCGTTCCGCCACCGCTGTTTGCCGGTGGTCAGGTCCAGCCCGATCAGCTGTCCCGCCTTCCGGTCGACGATCAGCATCGTGCCGTTGCGGTAGAGCGCGGTGTCCGTACTGCCGAAGGGGTGTTCCCAGCGTTTGGTGCCGGTCTTTCCGTCCAGCACGACGAGACGGCCGGCGTCGGCGTCGTAGTCCGGGTCGGCGATCAGCGCCACCGCGCCCGGCAGGGCGGTCATCGAGCGCCAGCGCTTCTCGGCACCGGCCGCGTCGCTGCGCCAGATCTCCTCGCGGCTCGTTGTGTCGACCGCGACCACCCCGGCACGGCCCTGGTCGTCGACGGAGCCGAAGTAGGCCCGGTCGTCGAGGACCTCGGCGGCCGACCAGGTGTAGGAGACCGAGGTGACCGGCTTGAAGCGGGTCAACTGGTCCAGCGCGTGGTAGTCGAGGGCCGGGAAACCGGGCCGGAGCAGGATGGCGGCGGTCACCCCCAAGGCGACGGCCGCGGCCAGCGCCGCGCCACCCAGAATCCAGAACCCTTTCCGGTACGGCCTCCCGCCGCCGCCCGTCGTCGGGGTGACGGTCGTCGTCGGCGGCTCGACCTGGCCCGGCGTCGCGAACGAACTCGGTGCCGCGGGCGAACTCGGTGCCGCGGGTGAACCCGGTGCCGCGGGCGAGGCCGGCGGATAGACGGTGGAGTACGGCGACTGCCGGGCGGCCTCCGCCTCGGCGTCCGCCCACGGGTCGACCGGCGCCGAGAACCGGATCGACGGCTCGTCGGTGACCCGGCGCGCGCTCGACGCCCCGTCGACCGCGGTGTCGGTCCTGACCGGAGCCTCGTGCGGCGTGGTCGCCGGTGTCGCGGCGGCGCCCACGGCGTACCGCAAACTGTCTTGATCTTGATTTTGGGGGCGTGGAGCCGCCCCGGCGGCGTTTTCGGAGCCGTCATCCGGAGCTGGCATTTTGTCGCCTCCGCCGTCGTGGTTTCGGCCCGTCATTTTACCGAGCGCACGCGCGCCGTTCGCGCCGGTGGAAATCTGTCCGACTGGCAGAGATTGAATGCTGAAGCGTGACATGGCCGCCGCTAGGGTGGCGCCATGCGCATCGAACGCGTGACCTCTGCTGAGGAGATCAACCGCGGGGCCGACCTCTTCGACGCGCCGCCGATCCCCGAGGCGACCCACCGCTTCCTCGGCGAGCCCACCCACCATCTCCTGTTCGCTTACGACGACGCGGACTGCCCGGTCGGGATGATCTCCGGGGTCGAGACCACCCATCCGGACAAGGGCACCGAGATGCTCGTCTACGAGCTCGGGGTGGCGCCGATCGCCCGGCTGCAGGGGATCGGGAGCGCGCTGGTCACCGCGCTCGCCGAGCTGGCCCGCGACCGAGGCTGCTACGGCATGTGGGTGGCGACCGAGAACGACAACGCTGCCGCGCTGGCCACCTACCGGTCCGCCGGCGCGCTGGAGGAGACCACGTTCACGCTGTTGAGCTGGGATCTGCTGGCCGATTCGCCGACCGGCCCCGGACTGCTGGCCGACCGGTCCCGGACGGGACAGAAGTAATCGCTTGAAACGGCGGAGAGCGCGCACCGCGAGGGTGCGCGCTCTCCGGAGAACCGGGGGTCAGCGGCCGAGCGTCGAGCCGATCGGCTTCTCGAGCGTGCGCGGGCCGTTTCCCTTGGAGTAGGGGGCGACGGAGGCCGGCGCGGCCTTGGAGGGCGCGACGGCCGGAGCCGTCGCCGGGGCGAGACCCGGGCGGGCCGGGGCGCCGTACGGAGAGGTTGCCGGGGCCGGGTCGGAAGCCTCGGCGACCTGGCCGACGGGGGTGCTGGTCGGGCGCTCGTAGCGGGCGCCACCCAGCGCGGACACGTTCGTGATGCCGTCCGGCAGCAGTCCGCCGACCACGGAGAAGCCGCCGAGCAGCGGAAGGCTCCGCGTCAGGCCGGCGGCCGGGAGCCCGCCCGGGATGGTGCTCTCCTCGCGGCTCTCCCGGATGTTCCGGCGGAGCTCCGGCGGGCAGTCGTCCTGGTTGGACCCGGTCGGGAGGAAACGCCGCCCGCCCTGGCCGAGATCCAGCAGCGGCGGGTGGTCGATCAGGTCGATGCCGATCGGGTTGGCCTGGTGGAGGTCGTGCGCCTGGGACAGCACGTGGTCCAGGGGGTTCTCGCCGGCGACCGGCCCGACCCAGGTCAGGACGGGCAGGGCGGTGATGGCGGCGGGCTGGTTCGCCGCGGGCAGCGCCGGGATCGGGTTGTTCTGGGCCCCGGGGAGGTTCTGCTGGGGCACCAGGTCGTTGTTCTGGAGCCCGGGGGTGTTCTGCTGGGGCACCAGGTCGTTCTGCTGGGGCACCAGGTCGTTGTTCTGGAGCCCGGGGGTGTCGTTGTACTGGGGCAGCCAGTCGTTGTTCTGGAGCCCGGGGGTGTCGTTGTACTGCGGCAGCCAGTCGTTGTTCTGGATCCCGGTGTTGTTGAAGAGCGGGGACGGGTTGTCCTGCGCCCCGGGGATGTTCTGCAGCGGGGGAATGTTGTTCGGGGCCCCGGGGATGGTGTTCTGCGGGGACAGGTTGTTCTGGGTAACGGTCGTGTTGTGCTGCAGGTACCAGCTGTGCGGGGTCCCGACGCTGTGCGGGGACAGCAGGTCTTGCGAGTGGAACAGGTCGTGCAGGGGGTCGTGCATGGTTCCGCCGGTTCGCGCGGTGCCGCAGCACGTCCCTTCGGTGTTCCGGTTCGGCGACGCGACGTCGGCCTGGGCGGGTGCGGCCCCGGAGAGCATGAGCCCACCGGCGATCAGGCCGGCTCCGGCATACAAGAACTTACGCACTGAAAATTCTCCAGACCACTTCGGACGATGATGTTTATCTAATTTCTACCAATTCGGGCGAATGGTGTCGGATGAGGCAACGTGCGGCCCCATGGGCCGGTAACGGCTGGCTACGATTCCTGAACGTGAGCGCGGAAACCCCTTCAGGCCCCGATACCCGCCCCCACCTGGTCGTCTGTGGTTCCGACGCGCTGGTCTGGACGCTCGCCGACGAACTGGCGAATTCCCGTCATCGGATCCGGCTCACGGTGATCACCCCACGCGAGATCCGGCCGGACGTTCCCGATCTGCGGGTGCTCACGGAGCGCGGTGTCGAACTGAGACATGCCGATCGGCTGGACGAGCCGGCGTTCCGGGACGCGGGACTGGCCGGGGCCTCCGCCCTCGCCCTGGTGATGCCGGACGACATGGTCAACCTGCAGGCCGCCTTCTGCGCCCACGAGATCGAGGAGAAGCTGCGGGTGGTGGTCCGGATGTTCAATACCGGCCTGGCCGGCAGCGTGAGCCGGATCTTCCCGGACCACGTGGTGCTCTCCGACGCCGAGATGGCCGCGCCGGCGTTCGTCGCGGCGGCGCTCGGCGAGGTCGCGCCGACCCACTTCCGCCGCGGCGACCGTACGCTCTATGTCGCCCACCGTGCCGACGTGCCGGCCCGCAACGTGATGCTGAGCCTGGCCACCGAGGCCGAAGGCGAGGTGACGGTGCTGCCGCCGGAGCCCGCACCCGAGGCGGCCCGGCCGGACGACCTCGTGCTGGCCCAGGCGCTCGGCGGCTCGGCCGAGGGGGACGTGACCCGTCGGCTGCTGGCCCGGGCCGGCCGGCGGCGCCGCCCGCTGGCCGCCTTCGGCCGTGCGCTGCGCGCCGCGCTCAACCGCAAGCTCGGCATCGCGGTATTGATCACCATGATCACCACGGTGCTGGCCGGTGCGGTGCTGAACGCGTGGGACGAGACCGATCACAGTCTCTGGGAGTCGATCTACGTCACTCTGATGACCGCGGTCGGTGCGTCCGATGTGGAGGAGAAGCGCAACTCGATCGCCCAGGCCGCGCAGCTGGTGCTGACCATCGCCGGGCTGGCGCTGCTGCCGCTGATCACCGCGGCCGTGGTGGACGGCATGGTCAACGCCCGGCTGGCGCTCAGCCAGGGCCGGTTGGCCGGCGAGCTACGCGACCACATCGTGCTGGTCGGGCTCGGCAACGTCGGCACCCAGGTGCTGCGCCAACTGCACGATCTCGGGGTGCGGGTGGTCGCGATCGACCGGCACTCCGACGCCCGCGGCGTGAAGTCCGCCCAGCGACGCGGCATCCCGGTGATCGTCGGTGACGCCTCTCGTGAGGAGACCCTGCGAGCGGCCTCGATCGCCACCTGTCGCGCGTTGATCGTGGTCTCCACGAACGACCCGGTGAACCTGCAGGCCGCGCTGCACGCCCGGGCGATCCGGGAGGATCTGCGCGTGGTGCTGCGGCTCTTCGACGACGACTTCGCCCAGCGGTTCGGTACGGCGTTCGACATCAACGCGTCGCGCAGCGTTTCCCGGCTCTGCGCCCCGGCGTTCGCCGCCGCCCTGCTGGAGCGCAACGTGCACGCCAGCATCCCGGTCGATCGGCACGTCCTGCCGGTCGGCACGGTCACCGTGCAGGCCGGGTCCGAACTGGACGGTGTGCTGCTGAGCGAGATCGACCATCCGACGCAGGCCCGGGTGGTCGGCATGTCGTCCGCCGGGCAGGGGTGGATCGACTGGCGGCCGGATCCGCGCCGGGTGCTCACCGCCGGCGACGGGGTTCTGGTGGTCGCCCGTCAGCGGGCGCTCCGAGCCCTGGTGGAGCGCTCCAAGCCCTAGGGGACCAGCTCCTCCGCGTCGACGCCCAGCACGGCCTGCTCGTCCGGCTTGTTGACCAGCACCTCGGTCAGGTACGACTGCACGGCCGGGCCCATGCCCACGTCCCGCCCGGCCTTCTCGGAGAGCAGCCACTTGTGCTGGATGATCTGCGAGAAGATCTCCTGCGGCTCGAGCTTCCGGCGCAGGTTCACCGGGACGGCCCGGACCACCGGCTCGAAGACCTCGGTCAGCCAGCGGTGCGCGGCCTGCTGCTCCTCGATCAGCGCGCTCTCCGCGCGGTAGGCGTCCAGGTCGTTGAGGAGCTGGCGGGCCTGGTTCTCCTCGGCGTCCAGGCCGGTCAGGCGCATCAGGCGGCGGGTGTGGTACCCGGCGTCGACGACCTTCGGCCGCACCCGGTAGCCGCCGTCAACGGTGGACATCGACACCTCGGCGACGTCGAAGCCCATCTCGTTGAGCCGCCGCATCCGCCGCTCGATGTGGTGCCGGGCGTCCTTCGAGACCTCCTGCTCGTAGGTCACCTCGTGCCACAGCCGTTCATATCGGGCCACGATGTCGTCGACCACCGACTCCGGGTCGATCGATTCGTGCAGCAGCTCGGCGGCCTGCAGGTCGAGGCACTCGCCGAAGATGTTCAGCCGGAGGATCTCGATGTCCTCGCTGCGCTGCCCCTCGGACAGCTTCGGGTACAGATTGCCGGTCTCGGCGTCGACGAGATAGGCCGCGAACGCACCGGCGTCCCGGCGGAACAGCGTGTTGGAGAGCGAGCAGTCGCCCCAGGAGAACCCGGTCAGGTGCATCCGCACGATCAGCGCGGCCAGCGCGTCGAGCAGCCGGTTCATCGTGTCGGGGCGCAGCACGCGGGAGAAGAGGGCGCGGTAGGGCAGGGAGAACTGGAGGTGCCGGGTGACCAGCACGGTCTCCAGCGGCTCGCCGTCCGGCGTCTCCCGGTCGGTGGCGATGGCGACCGCCTGCACCGCCGGGAAGTCGATCCGCTCCAGCGCTCGGAGCAGGTCGTACTCCTTCTCGGCGATCCGCTCCCGGGTCTCCTTCATCGCGTAGACGACGTCGTTGAGCTTGACGAACCGCACCACGTGCCGCGAGATGCCCTGCGGCAGGGCGACCAGGTGATCGGCCGGCCACTCCTCGAGCGGCACGTGCCACGGCAGGTCCAGCAGCGCGGGGTCGATGAGGGCGGAGGTGATGCGCACCGACCAAGTGTGCCCGCTCGCCCTCCGCGTCGCGCTCGTACGTGGTTCGTTACACAGGTGCGAAAGCGCCGACGACGCACCGGGGAGTGGCATGCGACGTAAGACAGGATTGATCGTCGGAACGTGTGTCGCCCTCGTCCTGGCCGGAGCGGCCGGCTCGGCGGCGGCGACCGGTGGCGGCGATCATCCGGTCGGGACCTGGCATCCGGCGCCAGGGGTGTCGCGTACCCCGGTGGCGGTCGAGGGGACGCTGCCCGCCGCGACCACCGGCCCGTCCTCCCCGGGCGCCCCCGGTTCGGCGGCGACCTCGGCGGCACCGGCGGGCCCCGCGGCGAAGGCCGGCAGCGCGTCACCGGTGGCGGAGCCGCGGCGGGCCGGGCGCGCCCTGGAATCCGCCGCCGCACCGGGTCGCCAGCAGGTCGGCGTACTGCAGAACGTCGGCAAACTGCTCGGGTACCGGGCCGGGCCGCCCAAGGAGACCTTCCGATATCCCGGTGCCTCCTACGTCAAGCTGCACTTCTCCCGCATGGCGATGCTCCCCGGCGACTACCTGACCGTGTCGAACCCGGACCGCACCGAGTCGTACCGGTACGAGGCGGGCTCGAACAAGAAGTGGGCCATGTCGATCACCGGCGACACCGCGGTCGTCGAGGTGCACCGGGCGATCGACCCGTTCGGCGTGCGCTCGGCCCTCGACGGCCTGGGCGTCAACGTCGACCGGGCGGCCCGCGGGTTCAGCCGCGCCGAGCAGGCCAGGGTGCCCGAGCAGACGATGGTGCCGCCCGGCCGGACCGGCCGTGAGGAGTCGATCTGCGGCAAGGACAGCTCCGCCGACGCGATCTGCTACCAGTCGACCGACCCGGTCGCCTACGTCAAGTCGAAGGCGATCGCCCGGCTGCTGATCAACGGCACCGAGCTGTGCACCGGCTGGCGGGTCGGCTCGAACAACCGGATGCTCACCAACAACCACTGCCTGAGCACTTCGACCGAGGCGTACGAGACCGAGGCCTGGTTCAACTATCAGTGCGCCGCGTGCGGCGGCTACGACGTGTTCAAGCCGACCAAGGTCTGGGGCGACCAGGTCCTCTCCACCGACCACCTGCTCGACTACACGCTGTTCAGCGTCGAGGGTTTCGACTCGATCGGGAAGTTCGGGTACCTGACGCTGGACACCGCGCGCCCGGCCAAGGGCACGGAGCTCTACGTGCCGCAGCATCCGGCCGGTGAGCCGACGCGGATCGCCGGGGCCAAGGGGGACGAGGCCGGCAACTGCGTGGTCGACAACCCCGACTACACCGGCTACAGCGTGCACTCGGACGTCTCGTACCTCTGCGACACCGCGGGCGGCTCCTCCGGCTCCCCGGTGCTGTCCCGCAGGACCAACAAGGTGGTGGGGCTGCATCACTTCGGTGGCTGCCCGAACTCCGGGGTGCGGGGCGACCTGCTCGCCGCCAAGTTGCGCGCGTACCTCTAGTTTTGATGGATGACCCAGACGATCACCGTGCGCCGGACCCTGCCCTGGTGGCCTGATCTCCTGCTGCTCGCGGCGTTCGCGGCGCTCACGGTGGCGCTGATCAACGGCCACCTGCTGACGCTCGATCAGCGGGTGGCCGACTGGTCGTTCGGCCACCAGCCGCCGATCCCGTACTGGACCGCCCGGGTCTTCAACTATCTGGGCCAGGGCGGTCAGGTGCTGACGCCGATCGCCCTGATCCTGACGGCACTGCTGGTTTACCGCACCCGATCAGTGCGCGCCATCTTTCCCTTCATTGCCGCCTATATCGTGATGTATCTGACGATCGGCCCGATGAAGCTCTATTTCGACCGCGCCGCGCCGCGCTACAAGGGCCCGTTCAAGACCGAGATGTTCAACCCCGTCGCGAGCGGGGACGCGAGTCGCAGCTTCCCGTCCGGGCACGTGGGCAACTCGCTGGTCTGGTACGCCGTCCTCGGAATCCTGATCGCCGCACTGCTGCGCCGCGCGCTGACCCGGTGGGAGCTCTTCATGATCCGGGTCCTCCCGGTGGTGATCGTCTTCATCACGACGGTCTACACGGGCTTCCACTGGCTCACCGACTCGGTCGCCGGCCTCCTGCTCGGCCTCGTCCTCGCCCGCCTCGTCGAACGCGTCCCCTGGGACGCCATCCCGCTTCCCGCGCTACGCGGCTGGTCCCGCCCAGCCTTCCAGAATCAACCCCTTTAACCCCATTCGGCGGTACGACCTAGGAGTCCCGCCGACAGCCCTGCCGGGCCACGTCCCGTGCCGGGGAGCTCAGCTCACCCGGCCGCCGCCGCGAACGACGCCCTTGAGCCGCAGCTCGGCGTCGAGGACGACGAGATCGGCACGGAGGCCGGGGGACAGAGCACCACGATCGGCGAGGCCGAGCAGCCATGCCGGGGTGGTCGACGACATCGCCACCGCGTCCTGCAGCGGCAGCCCCGCCGCGACCGCGTTGCGCAGCGCGACGTCCATGGTCAGCGTGCTGCCCGCGATCGAGGAATCCCGAGTCAGCCGCGCCACCCGGTCCGTCACGACGACCGCCTGGCCGCCGAGCTCGTACTCCCCGTCCGGCATCCCGGTGGCGTCCATCGCGTCGGTGACCAGGATCGACCGCTCCGGACCGGCGCTGCGCGCGGCGAACGCCAGCATCCCCGGGTGCAGGTGGATGTTGTCCGCGATCAGCTCGACCGTCGCGGTGGAGGAGAGCAGGCCGACGACCGGCCCGGGCTCGCGGTGGTGGACCGGGCGCATCCCGTTGAACAGGTGGGTGGCCACGCTCGCACCGGCGGTCACCCCGGCGTGGGTCTGGTCGTAGGAGGCGTCGGTGTGCCCGATCGCCGCGAGCACCCCGGCGTCGCGCAGGATGGAGATCGCTTCCAGGGCTCCGTCCAGCTCCGGCGCGACGGTCATCATCCGTACCGCGCCCTCGCCGGTTCTGATCAGCTCGGTGATCTCGCCCGGAGCCGGGTCCCGCAGGTAGGCGGGGTTCTGCGCCCCGCACCGCACCGCGGAGAGATAGGGCCCCTCGAAGTGGATCCCGGCCAGCACCCCTTCGTCGACCAGCGGCCGGAACGCGAGGGTCGCCGACCGCATCAGCTCGAACGGCGAGCTGACCAGGCTGGCCAGCACGGTGGTGGTGCCGTGCGAGAGGTGGAACCCGGCCGCCCCGCGGGCCGCCTCCGGGTCACCGGTGGTGAACGTGTGCCCGCCGCCGCCGTGGCAGTGCAGGTCGACGAAGCCCGGCACGATCACGTCGTCGCCGGCGGCGCTGTCCGGGACGATCGCCGCGATGGTCGAGCCGTCGACGTCGAGGTGCCCGGTCACGATTCCGGATGGGGTGACGATCCGGCCGGAGATGCGCGTCATGCCAGGGTTCCCAGACAGTCGAGGGCGAGCAGTGCGGAGCCTAGGCAGCCGGCGGTATCGCCCAGCTCGGCCCGGACGATCTCGGGGGTGCGGTGGAAGGTGACCCGCCGGGCGAACGCCTCCCGGACCGGCGTCAGCAGCCCGTCGCGGGCCTCGGCCAGCCCGCCGCCGAGCACCACCACCCCGACGTCGTAGAGCGCCTGGGCGGTGAGCAGGCCGTCGGCGAGCGCCTCGATCGCGTCCCGCCACACCTGGGCGGCCAGCTGCTCGCCGGCCGCGGCTCGGGTCGCCACGTCGAAGGCGGTGGCGCCGGACTCGCCGGTTAGCTCGGCGTACCGTCGCCCGATCGCCCGGGCCGACGCCTCCGTCTCCAGGCAGCCACGCAGGCCGCAACCGCAGGGCTGCCCGCCGGGACGGACCGTCACGTGCCCGATCTCGCCGGCCGCGCCGTGCGCGCCGGAGTACCCGGCACCGTCCACCACCAGGCCGCTGGCGATGCCGGTGCCGATCGCGACGAAGAGCACGTGCCGGCGGCCGCGTCCGGCGCCGAGGCGGGCCTCGGCGAGGGCGCCGACGCGCACGTCGTGGCCGAGCGCCACCGGCAGTTCCAGGCGCCGTGCGGCCAGGTCGCGCAGCGGGACGTCGCGGAAGCCCACGTTCGACGACCAGACCGCGACACCGCTGGCCTCGTCGACCACCCCGGGCACCGCGATGCCGGCCGCGACCGGGGTGAGCCCGTCGGCGCGGGCCCGGCCGGCCAGCCCCTCGGCGATGCTCAGGATGTTCTCGGTGACCGTCTCCGGACCGCGCTCGGCCCGGGTCGGGTGCCGTTCCTCGTGGTGCACCGCGCCGTCCGGGCGGACCAGCGCGCACTTCATACCGGTGCCCCCGACGTCGAGGGCGATGACGACGGTTTCGCTCACGAGTGTTCGGGCAGCACGATCGAGCGGGGCAGGCCGCTCGGGTTGTCCGGGTCCATGCCCTGGGTGGTGGCCAGCAGCACGGCCACCCGCTGCGCGAGGACCAGGTCGGCCATCGGGTCGAGCGGGGCGCGGCCGCCGACCCAGCGCCCCAGGGAGGCGTACCCACCGTGGTGCCGGCTGTGCACGAACGCCGCGCCGCGGGCCTCCACCTCGTCGGCGAGGCCGGGCGGCACGTCACCGAACGCCCAGACCACCCGGCGCGGGCCGGCGATCGAGATCGGGCCGTGCCGGTAGTCCATGGCCGGGTACGACTCGGTCCAGAAGCCGGCCGTCTCCCGGCACTTCAGGGCGGCCTCCTCGGCCAGGCCGACGGTCCAGCCCCGGCCCAGGAACGTGATCTGATCGGTGAGCGCCGGGTGCACCGGCAGCGGGAGGCGGACCGCCACCTCGGCGTCCATCGCGGTGGCCTCGATGTCGTGGCCCAGGTGCGCCCGGAGCAGGGCCAGCACGCTGGTGGCGAAGCGGGTCTGCACCACCGACCTCTCGTCGGCGAAGTCCAGCACCACGGCGTGTCCGGCGATCTCCGCGGCCGGCTCGGCCGGGTCGGCGGTGAACACGGTGATCGGGGTCTCCGCGCGGACCGCCCGCATCACTTCGAGGGTCTCGGTGGTGGTGCCGGAGCGGGTGATCGCGAGGATGCGGTCGTAGCGGCGCCCGTACGGAAAGTCGGAGGACTGGAAGGCGTCGGTCTCACCGTGCCCGGCCTGCTCCCGCAGCACCGCGTAGGACTTCGCCATGAACCAGGAGGTGCCGCAGCCGATGACGGCCACCCGCTCCCCGTGGCTCGGAAGCCCGGGTGAGTCGGCCATTTTTGCCGCCTGCCGCCAGCAATCCGGTTGGCTGGCGATTTCCGCCTTTACGTGCGTCATGGCTCATCCTCAGCGGTTGTGCTGCGCATTCAAGCTCGGTACCCGGTTATTTCGCGCGTTATTGTGCTCACGACGCGAGCGCCGGGGCAAGTACCGCGCACGCGCCCTCTTTGCTTCATGGCCTTTCGCGCACTAATGTGCACACACTTATCATGGAACGTGCATCGGGGAGTGCGGGTGGACCGGTACGCGCGGTGGAATGCCCTGCTTGAGCTGCTCACGGACAGTGGCCGGGTGACCGTCGAGGAGGCTGCCGAGCGCCTGGACGTCTCCCAGGCGACCATCCGGCGTGACTTCGACCAGCTCGCACAGCAACAGATGATCACCCGAACCCGAGGCGGCGCGGTCGCCAACGGCGTCTCCTACGACCTTCCGCTACGGTACAAGAGCGCTAAGCACTCGGCCGAGAAACAGCGGATCGGTGAGGCCGCGGCGCGCCTGGTCACCCCCGGTACGGTCGTCGGGCTGAACGGCGGCACCACGATCACCGAGGTGGCCCGGGCCCTGGCGGTCCGCCCCGACCTGAACGTCGGCGGCGAGGGCTCCCAGCTGACGGTCGTCACCAACGCCCTGAACATCGCCAACGAACTTCTGGTCCGCTCCCGGATGAAGATCGTGGTGGCGGGTGGCGTGGTCCGCCCGCAGTCCTTCGAGGTGGTCGGCCCGCTCGGCGGGGCCCTCCTGAAGGAGGTCACGCTCGACATCGCGCTGCTCGGCGTCGACGCCCTCGACGTCGAGCTGGGCGCCGCCTCCCATCACGAGGGCGAGGCCGCCATGAACAGCCTGATGGTGGCGCGTGCCAAGCGCGTCGTGGTGATCGCCGACTCGTCCAAGCTGGGCAGCCACGCGTTCGCCCGGATCTGCCCGATCACCCAGATCGAAACGCTGGTCACCGACTCCGGGGCGCCGGCGTCCACGATCGCCGCGTTCCGGGAGGCCGGAGTCGATGTGATCTGCGCTTGACCTCCCGGGTTCGACGCTGATCACTTAAGGTGCGGCGATGACCGCCGTACTCGAGATATCAGGGCTGCGGAAGACGTATCGCGGCCGCAAGGGTGTCCGGAAGGCGCTGGACGGCTTCGACATGGTCGTGGAGGCCGGCCAGGTGCACGGCTTCCTCGGCCCGAACGGATCCGGCAAGACCACCACGCTGCGTACGCTGCTCGGCCTGATCAAGCCGAACGACGGCCGGATGACGATCCTCGGCCAGGAGGTCCCCCGCCACCTGCCGCAGGTCGCCGGACTCGTCGGCGCGATCGTGGAGAGCCCCCAGTTCTTCGGGAACTTCAGCGCCGAGACCACGCTGTCACTGCTGGCCGACGCCGGCGGGGTCAACCCGCACCGGGTGCCCGCGGTGCTCGAACTGGTCGGGCTGCGGGACCGGGCCAAGGACCGGGTGAAGACCTACTCGCTCGGCATGAAGCAGCGCCTTGCGGTGGCCTCCGCGCTGCTCAAGGAGCCGAAGCTGCTGATCCTGGACGAGCCGGCGAACGGTCTCGACCCGGGCGGCATCCGGGAGATGCGCACCCTGATGGCGGACCTGGCCGCGTCCGGGATGACCGTGCTGCTCTCCAGCCACATCCTCGGCGAGATCCAGCTGATCTGCGACTCGGTGACGATCATCTCGGCCGGTCGGCGGGTGGCCGCGGGCTCCGTCTCCGAGGTGCTGGCCAGCCACACCTCGGCCACCGTGAAGGTGCGCCTGGAGCCGGGGGTGGACCTGCCCGGTGCCGTGGCGATCCTGCGCGCGGCGGGCGCCGTGATCCCCTCCCTGGAGAAGGACCACTTCACCGTGGGAAACGCGACCAACCCGGCTCAGATCACCAAGCTGCTGGCCGAGAAGCAGATCTACGTCTCCGAGCTGACCCCGGTCTCGGCCGACCTGGAGGACGTGTTCCTCAAGCTCACCGGCACGGCGCCGGTCGACGGGGCGAACCGGCAGGTCGATCAGGTGGCGGCGGAGACGCAGGGCGGGTGGGGTCAGTGAGTCTCTACAGGGCGGAGACGCGCCGGCTCTCCAAGCGGCGGTTCACCAGGTTGTTCGTGGTGCTCGTGCTGCTTGTGCTGGGGCTGCTCGCGGCCGGCACGGCGTACAGCTACCAGAAGGTCACCCCGGCCGCGCTGGCCGCCGCACAGGCCGACGCCGAGCGCGACTTCCAGGAGCAGGTGAAGTTCGCCGAGCAGGAGAAGGAGCGGTGCGTCCAGGCACCGGCCGAGTTCGGCGGAAGCTGTGATGAGCTCTGGGTGCCGGTCCGGGAGGACTACCGGGCGGAGAACTACATGCCGTCGCCGTTCGACTTCCGGGAGAGCTTCCCGGACATGGTGATCACCTTCGCCGCACTGCTCGCGCTGGTCGCCTTCATTATCGGCGCGTCCTTCGTGGGGGCCGAGTGGAACAGCGGCGGCATGATGAACCTCCTGCTCTGGCGTCCACAACGGCTGCAGGTGCTCGCCACCAAGCTGTCCGCGCTGATTGTCTGGCTGTTCGGCCTGACCGTGCTCACCGGCGCGGCCTGGACCGGGCTGTTTTGGCTGATCGCGACGTTCCGCGGGACTACCGCCCGGATGACGCCCGGTGTCTGGCAGTCGATCGGCCTGACGGGTCTGCGCGGCCTGGGACTGGTGCTGGTGGCCGGCGCGATCGGGTTCGGTATCGCGTCGATAGGCCGGCACACCGCGGCGGCGCTGGGCGCGGTGCTCGCCGTGGCGGTGGTCTTCCAGTTCGGCCTGGGTGTGGTCCTGGAGCTGGCCAAGGTCAAATTCGCGCAGGCGTACCTGCTGCCGTACTGGATCCTGGCCTGGATGTACAAGTCGACGGAGGTCATCGACGACAATGCGCCGTGTGACTTCTCCGTCACCACCGGGTGCGAACAGCCGGTGTTCACCATTACCTGGCAGCTGGCCGGGGCGGTGTTCCTCTTGGTGACAACCATCATTGTGGGTGCCGCAATGTGGACGATCCGTAGGCGAGACATTACATGAGGTAGTTTACGCGGAGATCGCCGGCGGCGTTTAAGCTGGTGATCTCCGCGTATACATCCGTGCTCACGAATATCCTGCCGCCAGGGAGTGCCATGCAGCCCGCCGCCGAACCGACCGGTGACCAGCCGGTCGAGGAGCAGCAGCACATCCCCGTGCCCCGTGCCCCGGAGCCGGTCACCGACGAGGCCCCGGTGGAGGCGGCCACCGCCGAGGCTCCCGCGGAGCCGGCCCTGACCGAGCGGGACCAGCAGATCCTCGCCTTCGAGGCCAGGTGGTGGCGGCACGCCGGCGCCAAGGAGCAGGCGATCCGGGACACCTTCGACCTCTCCTCGACCCGCTACTACCAGCTTCTGAACACCCTGCTCGACAACCCCGCCGCGCTGGAACAGGATCCGGTGCTGATCGGCCGCCTGCGGCGGCTCCGATCGACGCGGGCCCGGACCCGCCGCCGCTAGGAACGACTCCGCGCGTACGCCTCCAGCCAGGCCACCTGGTCCGCGTCGAGAGAGGGCCGGACCCGCTCACGAGCGGCGTCCACGTTCGCCGCGGTGACCGTGGACGCGTCCAGCGAGTCGCGCATCGCGGCCAGCGCCGACTCCCGGATCAGTGCAGCGCAGTCCGCCGCCGAGAACCCCTCCAGCTCCGCCCCGAGCACGTCCAGATCGATCGCGTCGTCCAGCGGCACCGCCCGGGACGACGCACGCAGGATCGCCGTCCGCGCCGGACCGTCCGGCGGCGGCACGTAGATCAGGCGCTCCAGCCGGCCGGGCCGCAGCAGCGCCGGGTCGATCAGATCGGGCCGGTTCGTCGCCCCGATCACGACCACGTTGCGCAGGTCCTCCACCCCGTCCAACTCGGTCAGCAGCGCCGCCACCACCCGGTCGGTGACGCCGCCGTCGGTGCCCTGCCCGCGGGCCGGGGCCAGCGCGTCCACCTCGTCCAGGAAGACCAGGGTCGGCGCCGCCTCCCGGGCCCGGCGGAACAGCTCACGGACCGCCCGCTCGCTGTCACCCACCCACTTGCTGAGCAGCTCGGCGCCCTTGACCGAGAGCACGTTCGCCTTGCCCGTCCCGGCGATCGCCTTGACCAGGTACGTCTTGCCGCACCCGGGCGGACCGTAGAGCAGCACCCCACGCGGCGGGGAGACACCCAGCCGGGCGAAGGTGTCCGGATAGGTCAGCGGCCAGAGCACCGACTCGGTGAGCACCTGCTTCACCTCGGCCAGGTCACCGACATCGTCCAGGGTGACGGCGGCGACCTCCAGCGTGGAGTCGGCCATCGAGGTCGGCCGGACCACGTCGAGCGCCGCCTCGAAGTCGGCCATGGTCACGATCGGGGAGTCCGACTCCTTCTGCCGGAGCGCGGCGCGAACCCCGGCCTCACGCGCCAGCGCGCCGAGATCGGCCGCGACAAACCCGGGGGTGCGACCGGCCACGTCGTCCAGCCGCACGTCCTCGGCGAGCGGCATGCCACGGGTCAGCACGCTCAGCTGCTCACGGCGCATCGCGGCGTCCGGCAACGGCACGGTGAGCTGCACGGCGAGCAGGTCCGGTGCGCGCAGCGACGGGTCGACCGCCTCCGGCTTGCTGGTGGTGCAGACCACCGCCGCGCCGCCGGCCACCGTCTCGGCGAGCACCTGGCGGAACACGGTGGACAGCGGGCCCGGCTCGTCCCGGGGCGCGAGCGCCTCGACGTCCGAGACCAGCAGCACCGCGGGCCGGTCACCGCGCACCTCACTCGCCAGGGCACGCAGCCGCCGGGCCGCCGCGTCGTTGGTGAGGGCGGCCAGCTCCGGGGCCCAGACCGGGCGTACCTCCGCGCCGACGGTGGCCGCGACCGCCCGTACCAGCGCGGATTTGCCGGAACCGGATGGTCCGGAGAGCAGGATGCCGAGGCTCACCCTGGTGCCCAGCTTGGTCAGCACCTCGCGGTGGTGGAAGCCCAGGTCGAGCAGTTCCTCCAGCTCCTTGGCCTGGGCCCGGAGGCCGGGCAGGTCGTCGATGCTGGGCGGGGGCACCTCCGGATCGGTGGAGGCGGGCGCCTGCGGCGGCACGCCACGGACCGTGACCGTGCCGCCCGCCGCGGCCGCCACCGGCCCGTCCTGCCAGGCCACCACGGTGTCCATGGTCACCAGCGCGGTGGCCGCCTCCTCGACGGCGACGACGGCCAGTAGGGTGCTGGTCCAGGCGTAGCCGACCCGGTTGGCCAGGCTGCGCCGCGCCGCCTCGACCAGCGAGCGGTGCCCGGCCTCCGGCAGCACGTCCTGCGGCAGCAGCGACACATCGTCGCCGGCGGTCACCACCTTGCCGAGCAGCGCCAGTCGCAGCATCTCCGGGGAGACCACGGCGACGATCTCCGGAGCCCCGGAGAGGGTCACCCGCCGCGCCCCGGTGACCGCGATCGGGGTGACCGTGACCTGGCCACCGTCGCGCATGCCGAGGTTGCCGAGGGTTAGGTCGTCGGCGTAGAGCAGGGCCCGGCCGGCTCCGCCCTCGGCCCGGGCGACGATCCCGGCGGTGACCCGGGTCCCGGCCAGCCGCACCGGATCGCCGGGGTTCAGCGCGAGGGCCGCCATCACCTCCGGGTGCAGGCGGACGATGCCGCGCCGGGCGTCGAGGGCCGCCGGCCGCAGGGTCACGGTAAGCGTGAGTTCGTCTGCCACCGCGGATGCCTCCGATTGATCGTCTGGGGCGCTACGCCGTCCAAGCTATCCGCCACGGGGCAACCGGCAGGACCCCGGCGAGCGTGACCAAGCAGTTCAGCACCGGGCGGGGCTACCCGCGCGCCTTCACAGCCGCTGCTCAGGAGCGTCCGGCTAGGTTGTCGGCCATGTCTGCGTTCCCCCGGGTGACCCGGCGCCGGGCGGTCACCGCCGCGGTGGTGCTCGTGCTGATCATCGCTGCGGCGATCTGGGCGGTGCTGCCGGAGCGGGCCGACTGGACCGCGCAGGACCTGCGGATCACGGTGCGTTCCGGCCCCGGCGACGATCAGCCGGTCGATCTGGACGCCCGCTTCCTGCTGCCCGCGGGCCGCTCCGGCCGGGTGCCCGCGGTGCTGCTCGCACACGGGTTCGGTGGCACCAAGGACTCGGTCCGGTCGGACGCCGAGTCGCTCGCCGCCCGCGGCTACGCGGTGCTCACCTGGACCGCCCGGGGCTTCGGCCGCAGCACCGGTGAGATCCACCTGGACAGTCCCGACTACGAGGTCAAGGACGCCCAGCGCCTGCTCGACTGGCTGGCCCAGCGCCCCGAGGTGCGGACCGACGCGGCCGGCGACCCCCGGGTGGGCGTGGTCGGCGGCTCGTACGGCGGTGCCCTCGCCCTGCTGCTGGCCGGTCAGGACCGGCGGGTCGACGCGATCGTCCCGTCGATCACCTGGAACGACCTGAGCCGCTCCTTCCTCCCGCAGGCCGCGGAGACCGGCACCACCGGGGTGTTCAAGAAGAGCTGGGCCGGCCTCTTCTTCGGCAGCAGCTCCGGCGGTGACAACCCGGCCTGTGGGCGCTTCGCCGCCGACGTCTGCCAGGCGTACCTGTCGATGGCCACCACCGGCGTCCCCGACCAGGCCACCCTCGACCTGCTGCGGAAGTCCAGCCCGGCCACGGTGCTCGACCGGATCAAGGCACCGACGCTGCTGATCCAGGGCGCGGTGGACACGCTCTTCCCGCTCTCCGAGGCGGACGCCAACGCCAAGGGCATCGCGGCCGCCGGCACGCCGGTCCGGGTCGCCTGGTTCACCGGTGGGCACGACGGCGGCACCGGGCCGGGTTCCGACCAGGACCGGGTCAAGTACCTCACGATCCAGTGGCTCGACCACTACCTGAACGGGAAGGGCGCGGCGCCCGGCGACGACTTCACCTGGTCCCGGGTGGCCGGGTTCAGCGCGCTCGACCGGGACCTGGTCACCAACGGGTACTCGGCGACGGCGTACCCGGGAGTCACCGGAACCGGAAGCGCCCGCCTCGACCTCAGCGGAGCGGCGCAGCCGATCGCCAACCCGCCGAACGGCAACCCGGGTGCGATCTCCTCGCTGCCCGGCCTCGGCAGCCGGCTCACCTCTCTGCTCAGCGGCAACGTCGCCAGCGACATCCCGGGCCAGCACGCCACGTTCACCACCGCGCCGCTGGCCGCCGCGGTCGACGTGGCCGGTTCGCCCACGGTGCGGTTGCGGGCCGCCTCACCGACCGGCGAGGCGGTGCTCTTCGTCAAGCTCTACGACGTCGACCAGGGTGATGCGGCCACGCTCAGCGCCGGCCTGGTCGCCCCGGTCCGGCTCACCGGGCTGGCCAAGGACCTCAGCCAGGCGCAGCCGGTGACCGTCACGCTGCCGGCGATCGTCCGGCAACTCGCGGCCGGGCACACCCTGCGGGTCGTCGTCGCCACCTCGGACCAGGCGTTCCTCTCGCCGGCCGCCCCCGCCACCTACACCGTGGCGGTCGACGGGCAGCTGACGCTGCCGACCCTGGTGGGCAAGCCGATCGCCTCCCCAGCGGCGATCTGGTGGTACGTCCTCGGCGCGCTGATCCTGGTCGTGCTGCTCGGCCTCGCCGTGCTGCTGCTGGTGCGCCGGGCCCGCCGGCGTCGCCGGGTGACCACGGTGACCGCGGAGTACGCCGACACCCCGCTGGTCGTCACCGGCCTGCGCAAGGCGTACCAGGACGGGTTCGTCGCGGTCGAGGAGATCGGCTTCACCGTCGAGCGCGGCCAGGTCGTCGGCCTGCTCGGCCCGAACGGCGCCGGCAAGACCACGACGCTGCGGGTGCTGATGGGCCTGACCACCCCGACCGCCGGGGAGATCCACGTCTTCGGGCACCGGCTGGTCCCGGGCGCGCAGATCCTGTCCCGGGTCGGCGCGCTGGTCGAGGGCCCCGGCTTCCTGCCGCACCTGACCGGGCGGCAGAACCTGCGGGCGTACTGGCAGGCCACCGGCCGGCCGTGGGCCGACGCGCGCTTCGACGAGGCGCTGGAGATCGCGGGCCTGGGCGCCTCGGTGGACCGGAAGACCAAGAACTACAGCCACGGCATGCGCCAGCGGCTGGCCATCGCCCAGGCCATGCTCGGCCTGCCCGAACTGCTGGTGCTCGACGAGCCGACGGACGGCCTCGACCCGCCGCAGATCGCCGAGATGCGCCGGGTGCTCCAGCGGTACGCCACCGACGGCCGGGCCGTGCTGGTCTCCAGCCACCTGCTCGCCGAGGTGGAGCAGACCTGCACGCACGCGGTCGTGGTGAACAAGGGCCGGATCGTGGCGTCCGGCCCGGTCGACGAGATCGTCGGCGATTCGCCGACGGTGGCCATCGACGTCACCGACGTTTCGGCCGCCACCGACATCCTCACCGGCCTGGGCGTCCGCTCGGTCACCCCGGACGGTGCCACCGGCCTGATCGTGGACATGAACGGCACACCGCGTGCCGAAGTGGTGGCGTCCCTGGTCCGCGCCGGGGTCGGCGTGGACCGGGTGGTCCCGCGCCGCCGGCTGGAGGACGCGTTCCTGGCCCTGGTGGGCGACAACTCCCGGGGGAGTGGAGACCGATGACCGTAGGTTCCGCGGTGGGCTACCGACCCTCGCGCACGCTGCCGATCCGCGCGGAGATCCGCCGGCAGGCGTCCCGGCGCCGTACTCAGCTGGCGCTCGGCTTCATGGTGCTGCTGCCCCTGATCATCCTGCTCGCCTTCGAGTTCGGCGGCGGCGGTGACGACGACGACCGCAACCGCGGCACCGCCTTCAGCAGCCTGGTCGACCTGGCGACCTCGGGCGGACTCAACTTCGCCCTGTTCTGCCTGGCGGTGTCGGCCGGCTTCCTGCTCGTGGTGGTCTTCGCGCTCTTCGCCGGGGACACGGTGGCCAGCGAGGCGAGCTGGGGGAGCCTGCGCTACCTGCTGGCGATCCCGGTCCCGCGGGCCCGGCTGCTGGCGGTCAAGCTGGTGGTGGCGCTGGCGTACTCCTTCGTCGCGCTCTTCCTGCTCGCCGGGACGGGGCTGCTGGTCGGGACGCTGCGGTACGGCTGGCACCCGCTGGGCAGCACCATCGCCGCGCAGATCCCGCCCGGGCAGGGGGTGCTGCGCCTGCTCGGCATCCTCGCCTACCTCGCGGTGGTCCTGCTCGTGGTGGCCGGCCTGGCGTTCCTGCTGTCGGTGCTCACCGACGCCGCGCTGGGGGCGGTCGGCGGGGCCGTGCTGCTCTGGATCCTGTCCAGCATCCTGGACCAGATCACCGCCCTCGGGTCGATCCGGAACGCCCTTCCGACCCACTACAGCGACGCCTGGATGGGGCTGCTCTCCACCCCGATCCAGACCGAGGACCTGGCCAAGGGGGCGATCTCGGCGATCGTGTACGCGGTCGTGTTCTGGGGTTCGGCGTTTTTCCGCTTCACCCGTAAGGACGTCACGTCCTGACCGTCGTCGAACGCGTGCCGGAGAAGGAAGTCGCTCACACCTCGGGAACTCCATGCGGAGAAGCCGGAATCTCGTCGTAAGCTTCGGGAAACAACTGAATACCTCATCCAGAGGGGCAGAGGGAACGGCCCGATGAAGCCCCGGCAACCACCGCGCATGTCTCGATGACGAGGCCGCGTGCGGCAGGTGCTAATTCCGTCCCCCGTGGCAGGTCGCCGCCGGGGAAAGATGAGAGGGAAGGCCTCGATGACGACTACCGTCAGTGCACCCAGCGCTATCACCACCTCGCCCGCCCGCGGCCTGGTCTGCCGCGCCTGTGGCGCGGAATATCCGCTGGCCGCGCAGCACGCCTGTTACGAGTGTTTCGGCCCGCTCGAGGTGGCCTACGACGAGGCCGCCCTCGCGCGGGTGACCCGGGCCGAGATCGAGGCGGGCCCGCAGAACATCTGGCGCTACGCGGCGCTGCTTCCGGCCGGGCAGGACCCGGCGACCCGGGTGACCCTCGATCCGGGCCTGACTCCGCTGGTCAGCGCCCCGCTGCTGGCGGCGGAGCTGGGGATCACCGGGGCGCTCTGGATCAAGGACGACTCGCAGAACCCGACGCACTCGTTCAAGGACCGGGTGGTGTCGGTGGCGCTGACCGCGGCGAAGGAGCTGGGCTTCACCCGCTTCTCCTGCGCCTCGACCGGCAACCTGGCGAACTCGGTGGCCGCCCACGCGGCCCGGGCCGGCGTGCCCAGCATCGTCTTCATCCCGGCCGACCTGGAGCAGGGCAAGGTCGTGACGACCGCGGTCTACGGTGGCGAGCTGGTCGCCATCGAGGGGTCGTACGACGACGTGAACCGGCTCTGCAGCGAGCTGGTGGAGACCGACGAGTTCGAGGACACCGCATTCGTCAACGTGAACGTCCGGCCCTTCTACGCGGAGGGTTCGAAGACGCTCGGCTACGAGGTGGCCGAGCAGCTCGGCTGGCGGATCCCCGCGCAGGTGGTCATCCCGATGGCCTCCGGTGAGCTGCTCACCAAGGTGGACAAGGCGTTCAGCGAGCTGGTCGAGATCGGACTGGTCGAGGCGCCGGAGGACGGCTGGACGGTGTTCGGCGCGCAGTCGGCCGGCTGCAACCCGATCGCGGTCGCGCTGCACAACGACACCGACGTGATCACCCCGGTGAAGCCGACCGGCATCGCGAAGTCGCTGAACATCGGTGACCCGGCCGCCGGGCCGTACGCGATCGAGGCGGTCCGCCGGACCGGTGGCTGGATGGACTACGCGGACGACGCGGAGATCCGCGCCGGCATCCGGCTGCTCGCCGAGACCACCGGGATCTTCGCCGAGACGGCCGGCGGCACCACCATCGCGGTCCTGAAGAAGCTGGTGGAAAGCGGCAAACTGGACCCGGCCAAGGAGACGGTCGTCTACAACACGGGCGAGGGGCTGAAGACCCTCGACGCGGTCGCCGGCGAGGTCGGCCCGACACATCGGATCAAGCCCTCGCTGCGCGGCGCTCGCGAGGCTGGCCTGCTCGGATAACCCTTGGTAACCGGACATCTGCCGGTTGTCGAATATTCCTACCTCCGAGGACTTGCGCGCCGATCTCCGGATCGGCAGGATGCTTGTCGCGGGAGGACGCGACGCCGTACGAGGCCCCTCACCTGAGCTTGGCGACAATCTCCGAGGGACCCAACGACCCCATCGCTGACCCAATGGCTACGGCCGGAGGCGTTGTGCGTCCGTCCTCCCGACCAAATCATCGCCAGAGCCTTCCCAGCCAGGACCTCCGCAGCCACGGGCGCAGAGGCAGCTCCGGCGGATAACCTCCGTCCTCCAGCCCGGCGTGGCGTTCGAACCAGTTGTGGACGCCGTAGGACCCGGTCGCCAGGTAGGACCAGCCACAAGCGACCCAGTACGCCGGCCAGAAGAGCGGACCGAGCACCGCGTACTGCCCGGCGTGCCGGCTCTCGTGGGCGAACAGAACGGCCCGCTCCTCGGCCAGCAGCCACTCGGCGCTGCGCCGCGTGATGATCACCGAGCCGATCGTGAAGCAGGACGCCGGCGGCATGCGCAGCCGCCAGCCCTCGGCGATCAGCACCCCGTCGCGTCCACGCCGGATCCTCGTGCGGGTGACCAGTGCGAGCAGCAGCCCGGCGCAGGTGGTCCCGTTGGCGGCGGTGAGAACCGTCCGCGTGACGTGCCAGCGCCGGGGCGGCATCAGATCCGCCTGCGCATCCGCAACTCGGTGAGGACCGGCACCGTCGGGTGCGGCAGGCGCACGCCGGTGTCCTCGAAACCCAGCTTCTCGTACGCCCGGACGGCCCGCCCGTTGCCGGCCACGACCTCGAGCATCAACTCGTGCCGCCCGGCCGCGGTGGACCAGTCGGCGACCGCCTCGATCAGGCTGGCGAGCATCTTGCCGCCCCGGCACGCGGGCGTCAGGTAGACCGAGAAGACGACGGTGGCCAGCGGCTCGTCCGGGGCGACGGTGCCCCCGGCGTGCCCGAGCAGCGGTCCGTCGCCCGGATCGGCGACGAACTGGGCGAGCTCCGGGCCCTCCGCCGCCAGGCCGAGCCGTTGCCGGTATCCCTCGTGGGACCGGGCGGCCGCCTGGGCCAGCGTCTCGAGGAAGGCGAGGGGACTGTCGGCCAGCATCTCCAGCCGCAGGGCGCGCATCCGGCCGGCGTCTTTCGAGGTGATCCGGCGCACGGTCCAACTCTCCATGCCGTCCTCATTACTCGCCGGGGGCTGCGCGGGCAACCTTCTTGCCTCAAACGGGATCCGGCTCGCCGCCGGCGGGGGGTCCGGACGCCTGCCGCGAACGGGGTCCGGATGAGACGGGCGTGACTTCGCCCAGGGCTGAAGCCGGCCGTCCGTACCGCGCTGACCTGGGTGTTCAAGATCTTTTCGTCGGTTTCCGGGCCGGTATCGAGCTTTCGCGGGAAGATGGGGTTTCTTGCACTCGGTACCCGGGAGTGCTAAACAAGTGATTGGCACTCGCACCCTGTGAGTGCCAGCAGGTCGGGACGGTGGGGTTCCGGTCGCGGTGCCGCCATCGGTGCCGGGACACGAAACCGGTCGTCGCGGGCTATCCGGCTCGGCCTGAGGACGTCACATCGCCAGGTGGTGACGTCCACAGACTTCCTCAAATGTGCGGAGGGCGGGGCCGACGAGGCCCGGCACCGCGGATGTCCGGGAGGACAACGCCGTATGGCCAAGATCATCGCATTCGACGAGGAGGCTCGTCGGGGCCTCGAGCGGGGCATGAACCAGCTCGCCGACGCGGTCAAGGTGACCCTCGGCCCGAAGGGTCGTAACGTCGTTCTCGAGAAGAAGTGGGGCGCCCCCACGATCACCAACGATGGTGTATCCATCGCCAAGGAGATCGAGCTCGAGGACACCTTCGAGAAGATCGGCGCCGAGCTGGTCAAGGAGGTCGCCAAGAAGACCGACGACGTCGCCGGTGACGGCACGACGACGGCGACCGTCCTGGCGCAGGCGCTGGTCCGCGAGGGCCTGCGCAACGTTGCCGCCGGCGCGAACCCGATGGCCCTGAAGCGGGGCATCGAGGCCGCCGTGGCCAGCGTCTCCGAGGCCCTGCAGCAGCTGGCCAAGGACGTGGAGACCAAGGAGCAGATCGCCTCCACCGCGTCCATCTCGGCCGGTGACTCCACGGTCGGCGAGATCATCGCCGAGGCCATGGACAAGGTCGGCAAGGAAGGCGTCATCACCGTCGAGGAGAGCAACACCTTCGGGCTGGAGCTGGAGCTCACCGAGGGTATGCGCTTCGACAAGGGCTACATCTCGGCCTACTTCATGACCGACGCCGAGCGGATGGAGGCCGTCTTCGACGACCCCTACATCCTGATCGCCAACAGCAAGATCTCCGCGGTGAAGGACCTGCTCCCGATCCTCGAGAAGGTCATGCAGTCCGGCAAGCCGCTGGTCATCATCGCCGAGGACGTCGAGGGCGAGGCCCTGGCCACCCTGGTCGTGAACAAGGTCCGTGGCACCTTCAAGTCCGTCGCCGTCAAGGCTCCGGGCTTCGGTGACCGCCGCAAGGCCATGCTGGAGGACATCGCCATCCTCACCGGTGGCGCCGTCATCAGCGAAGAGGTCGGCCTCAAGCTGGACGCCGCCGACCTGACCCTGCTGGGCCAGGCTCGCAAGATCGTCATCACCAAGGACGAGACCACCATCGTCGACGGTTCCGGCAACGCCGAGCAGATCCAGGGCCGGGTCAACCAGATCCGCGCCGAGATCGAGCGCTCGGACTCCGACTACGACCGTGAGAAGCTGCAGGAGCGCCTGGCCAAGCTGGCCGGTGGCGTTGCGGTGATCAAGGTCGGCGCGGCCACCGAGGTCGAGCTGAAGGAGCGCAAGCACCGCATCGAGGACGCCGTTCGCAACGCGAAGGCGGCCGTCGAGGAGGGCATCGTCCCCGGTGGTGGCGTCGCGCTGGTGCAGGCCGGCAAGACCGCGTTCGACAAGCTGGACCTGGCCGGCGACGAGGCCACCGGTGCCAACATCGTCAAGGTCGCCCTGGACGCCCCGCTGCGCCAGATCGCCGTGAACGCCGGCCTCGAGGGCGGCGTCGTGGTGGAGAAGGTTCGCAACCTGGAGGCCGGTCACGGCCTGAACGCCGCGAACGGCGAGTACGTTGACCTGCTGGCCGCGGGCATCATCGACCCGGCCAAGGTCACCCGCTCGGCGCTGCAGAACGCCGCGTCGATCGCCGCGCTGTTCCTCACCACCGAGGCCGTCGTGGCCGACAAGCCGGAGAAGAACCCGGCCCCGGCCGGCGCCCCCGGCGGCGGCGACATGGACTTCTGAGTCCAGCCGTAACAAACAGAATCGGGCGGGTCGCTTTCGCGACCCGCCCGTTCCGTATTTTCCAGGCCCGTCCTGCCGCCCCGTGATCGGCAAGACAGGCCACGGCCTAAACCTTCTCGAGCACGGCCGGGACGTCGTCGGTGAGGTCGCGCAGGCCGCGAACCTTCGACGTCAGATAGATCACCGGCGAGATCGCGGTCAGCGCGCCGAAGAGCAGCAGCGTGGTGCGGGCGCCCAGCGGGCCGGCCAGCGCGCCCGCGATCAGGCCGCCGAGCGGGATCGCGCCCCAGGACACGAACTTCACCGTGGCGATCACCCGGGACAGCAGGTGCGGTGGGCTGGCCGTCATCCGGTACGTCCGGGTGGTCACGCTGAGCACCACCGTCGAGATCGCGAAGACGGTGTTCCCGGCGGCGAACGCGACGAACGCGGTCGTGCCGGTGCCCAACGGAATGATCAGTGCCCCGGCCACCCCGACGAACGCCGCGATGATCAGTGCCCGGGCGGTGCCGACCCGCCTGGTGAACCGGGTGGTCAGCATCGCGCCGACGAGCGTGCCGAGGCCGTCGGTGGCGATCAGCAGCCCGACCAGCCAGGGCGCCGCGTGCAGCTCGCGGAACAGGTAATACGGGAAGAGCGCGAGCATCGCGCCGCAGACCAGATTGGTCGCCGTGGCGTCCCACATGGCCGGCCCGATGATCGGGTGTCGGGTCACGTAGTGCCAGCCCTCGCGGATCAGCTCGGTCATCGGCGGCTGGTGACCGGCCGGCTCGGAGCGGCGTGCGGGCAGGGTGCGCAGCAGGGACGCCGAGAACAGGTAACTCGCCACGTCCACGAGCAGGGTCGGCACCGCCCCGAGCAGCTGTACGACCAGGCCACCCAGCGATGGTCCGCCGAGATCGTTGGCGGCGTGCGTACCGGAGATGAGGCTGTTGCGGGACTGGAGTTGCTCGGCCGGGACGATCTCCGGCAGGAAGGTCTGGTTCGCCACGTCGAACAGCACGTTGGCGAAGCTGATCACCAGGGCCACCACGAGCAGCTGCGCGATCGTCAGCAGCCCGGCCCACCAGGCCAGCGGGACCGAGGCCACCGCGAGCGCCCGGATCAGGTCGGCGCCGACCTGGATGCCGCGCAGCGGCAGGCGGTGCACGATCACCCCGGCCGGCAGGCTGATCAGCAGGTAGGCGAGGTAGGTCGCGGCGGTGATCAGACCCATCTCGAAGGCGGACGCGTGCAACACCGTGAGCGCGGTCAGCGGGAGCGCCATCCTGCCCACCGCCGAGCCGAGCTGACTGGTCGCACTCGCGGTCCACCAGCGCCAGAACGTAGTCAGTTTCATAATGGAACTGACTATAGTGGTGTTCGTGAGGCAGGTCGACCTGACGGACGTGGATTGCGGAATCACCCAGGCGCTGGGGGTGCTGACGGACTGGTGGACGTTCCTGATCGTCCGGGACGTCGCGGGCGGGGTGACCCGGTTCGACGCGCTGCAGAAAGAGCTCGGGATGAGCCGCCGCGCCCTGGCCGAGCGGCTCGCCGCCCTGGTCGAGCACGAGGTGCTGGAGCGGCGGCGGTACACGGACCGGCCACCGCGCCACGACTACGTGCTCACCGCCAAGGGCGAGGGGCTGCTCCCGGTGCTGCTCGCGCTGCAGGAGTGGGGTGACCGGTACGTGCTCGGCGACGGCTCGCTCACCGCCACCGCCGAGGCCGGGTCCGCCGAGCACCGCCGTGCCCACGCGCTGGTCGGCCGCCGACTCCCGGAGGTCACCCTGACCGGGCAGGACGGCGCGCCGGTGCGGCCCGCCGAGCCGGACCTCTGGACCGTGCTGTTCTGCTTCCCCGGCGCCTTCGCCCCACAGTCACAGGGCTATCCGCCCCGCTGGTCCGAGATTCCGGGCGCGCGCGGCTGCACCCTGGAGACGATGACCTATGCCGCCCGGGCCCACCTCTTCACCGCCGCCGGCGCCCGGATCCGTGGTGTCAGCACTCAGCGGCCGGACCAGCTCAGCGCCTTCGCCGAGCACGCCGGCGTGCCGTACGACCTGCTCTCCGACGCCGACGGCCGGCTCGCCACGGCGCTGCGCCTGCCCACCTTCCGGGCCGGCGGCGCGGACCGGCTCAAGCGGCTCACCATGCTGATCGACCCGGCCGGCACGATCCGCGAGGTCCAGTTTCCGGTGGCCGACCCGGCCGCCTCAGTCGACGAGATGCTGGCCTCGGTCCTCAGATCGAGTGGTCACACTTCCTCGACCAACGTCACCGGATAGCACAGCTAGCGCCGGTGGCGGGGCTGGTAGTGCCGTGCCGGGGCCGAGGTGCCGGTCCAGAGCAGGGCGCCGAGCATCGTGAGCAGAGCGGCGATGGCGAACAGCTTCGTCGAGGCCGCTCCGTACGGCAGGCCGGTCCTCGGCAGGGGCGGCGCGGGGCGTGCCGGGAGCGTGGGCGAACCGGGCGGTACCGCGGGCGACGGGGACGCGGGTGGCGGTTCCGGGGAACCCGGGAAGCCCGAGGTCGAGACGGTGATGAAGATCGTGCCCAGGGCGACGTTGCCGTCCGCGTCGACGATCTCGTAGTTGAACCGGTCCTCCCCGAGGAAACCCGGATCCGGCGTGTAGGTCACCGAGCCGTCCGCGTTGAGGCGGGCCGTCCCGTGCGACGGCTGGCTGATCCGGCGCTCCGCGACCGGCCGGCCGAGATCGTCCACACCCGGCAGCGGCAGCGAGACCGGCTGCCCGGGCCGCGTCTTCTCCGCCTTGTCCGGGACCGCCGGCGGGCTGCCGACGGTGATCGTCACGGTCGTCCCGGTACGGTTCCCGGCGTCGTCCACGGCGGTGTAGGTGAAGCGCGCGACGCCGGAGAAGCCGTCCGGCGGGGTGTAGGTGACCGTCCGCCCGGCGTGGATCACGGCAGTTCCGTGGTCCGGCGCGCCGACCGCGACGACCCGCAGGGAGCGGCTCGGATCGAGGTCGTTGGCGAGGACCGGGACGGTGATCGCCTTGAGGTACGGCGTGACCCGCGAGTCCGGCACGCCGCGCGGCGTGACGTCGTCGGTGACCGTCACCGTCACCGTCGTCCTGGCGGTGCCGCCCAGCGCGTCGAGCACGGTGTACCCGAAATCGACCCGGCCGGTCCAGGCGGCCGGAGCCGTGTACCGGATCGTGTCGCCCACCCGCGTCGCGGTGCCCCGCCCGGGCCTCCCCACCGAGCCGATCGTCAACCTGCCGGCGACCCGGCTGTCGTCGTTGGCCAGTACGTCCACGCCCACCGCCTGCCCGGTCAGCACGGCGGCGAAGTCCGGCCGGGCCACCGGGGCGTCCCGGACCAGCACCCTGACCCGGGCACGGGCGAGGTTCCCGAACGAGTCCCGCACGTCGTACGGGAACGTGTCGAACCCGGCGAAGCCGGCCGTGGGGACGTACCGGATCAGGCCGCCGGCCTGGAGCGACGCCGTGCCGTGCCCGGGCGGCCCGGCCGAGTGCACCGTCAGCGCGCCCCCGGCCGGGTCGGTGTCGTTCGCGGCCGCGTCGATCGTCACCGGGACACCCGACCCGGTCTCCGCGGTGTCGTCGACGGCGATCGGCGAGGCGCTCCGCACGACCACGGTGACGATCGCGGTGTCCGTCAGCGCGTGCGAGTCGGCGATCGTGTAGACGAACGTGTCGAGGCCGGTGAAGCCGGCAACCGGTGTGTAGACCACGGTGCCGGCCGGCCCGGCGGCGACCGTGCCGTGCACCGCCGTGCTCCAGGAGCGCAGGGTCAGCGGGTCGCCGTTGGGATCGTCGTCGTTTCCGGTCAGATCGATGGTGACCGGGGTGTTCATCGGGGTGGACGCGGTGTCCGGGCGGGCCGTCGGCGGCACGTTGGCCAGGCGGATCGTGACCGTCGCCCCGGACGTGCCGCCCCGCCCGTCGCTGATCGTGTAGTGCAGCGAGTCGGCGCCGGTGTATCCGGCGGCCGGCCGATAGGTGACCCGGCCGGCGGACACGGTCGCGGTGCCGTGCGACGGGGGCGTGCCGATGGTGACCGTGAGCGGGTCGCCGTTCGGGTCGTCGTCGTTGAGCAGCACGTCGATCGTCGAGGCCACGCCGGACGGCAGGGTCACCGCGTCGTCGCGGGCGGTCGGCGGCGCGTTCGCCACGACGATCGTGACCCTTCCGGTGTCGGTGCCGCCCTGCCCGTCGTCCAGCGTGTAGGTGAAGCCGTCCGTCCCGGACCAGCCGGCATCCGGGGTGTAGGTGAGCGTGCCGTCCGGGTTGCGCACCACGAGGCCGTGCGCCGGATCGCTCGCGCCGGTCACCCGCAGCACGTCGGCCGGGTTCGGGTCGGTCGCCCCGGCCAGCACGTCCACCCGCACCGGTGTCAGGTAGGGCGTGGTCGTCGAGACGTCCACCGCGGTCGGCGGCGCGTTCAGGACAGTGACGGTGACCTGCGCCGAGTCCTGTCCGCCGTGGCCGTCGTCGATCGTGTAGCCGAACAGGTCGGTGCCCGAGTACCCGGCTTCGGTCGCCTGATAGGTGACGACGCCGCCGGCGAGCGAGACGGTGCCGTGCGTGGCCGGGCCGGCCGCGACGACGGTCAGCGGGTCGTTGTTGATGTCCCGGTCGTTGGCGAGCACCGGGACGGTGACCGCGCCTCCGAAAGCCACGGTCACCTGGTCGTCGGCGGCGGTCGGGACGGCGTTCGCCACCACCACGGTCAGCGTGGCGGTGGCGGTGGCCTGGCCGTCGCTGACCGTGTAGGTGAAGGTGACCGGCCCGACGGTGGTGTTCAACGGGGTGAAGACGATCGAGTTGCCGACGATGGAGACGGCCCCGAGATGTGGGTCGCTGACCGCGGTCACGGTCAGCGGGTCGCCGTTCGGGTCGATGTCGTTGGCGGTGACCGGCACGGTGACGGTTCCGTTGGTCGCGACGGCCGCGGTGTCGTCGGCCGCGATCGGGGGAGCGTTCGGGGTGCGGACGGTCACCACCGCCCGGTCGCTGCCGCCGTCCGGGTCGGTGATCTCGTACGTGAACGTGTCGTCCCCGGCCCACCCCGGCGCCGGGGTGTACTCGATCGTCCCGTCCGCCAGCACGATCGCCGCCCCGTGCAGGGGCGGCGTCGGGATCGCGACGGTGAGCGCGGCGACCGTACCGTCCGGGTCGTCGTCGTTGGCCAGCACCGGGATGACCCCCGGCCCGGCCGTGTCCGCGACCGCGCGCGGCGCCGTGTTGACCGGGACGGTCACGCTGTCCGAATTGTTGCCGGGAACCGGATCGGGGTTCGTTCCGGAGGCCCGCAGGGTCGCGGGCCCGGCCACCGCCTGGACCGTCGCCGGGATCGTGACCGTGGCCCGGGTGTTCGCCAGCAGCGCGCCGAGCGGGCAGGTCACCACCGGGCCCCAGCCGGTGCAGCCGGCCGGCAGCGGGCCCGCGTCGATCCCGGGCGGCAGGGTCAACTCGGCCTGCGCGTCCGGTTCCAGGGCGCCGCCGTTGTTCGTCACGGTGGCCAGATAGGTGATCGCCGCGGGCAGTGCGGCCCGCTGCACCACAGCCGGCGACACCACGAGCGTGGCGGCCAGGTCGGACTGCGTCGGCGTCACCACGTTGACCAGCGTGCCGACCAGCCCGGAGATGTCGAAGCTGGTGGCGTGCGCGGTGTAGCTGAGACTGACCACGTCGGTGATCGCGGAGCCGGTCGGGGTGCCCGCGTCGATCCGCACGCGGAAGGTGAGGTAGGTGGATCCCTGGTACGGGATCTGTCCCAGCGCGACCTCGATCCGGTCGCCGGTGATCGAATCGGGGACGGACACCCCTTCGATCTGCATCGAACCGGGAATGTAGCTGGTGAAAGACGAGATCACGTTGGAGAGAACGGTGCTGTCCGCGGGGTCGTTGCCCTCGTTGCGGACCTCGATCCGGTACTCGAGGACGTCGCCCGGGGTCAGATCGCCGCCGTTCACGTCGGTGGTGTCGAGCGAGACGACCAGCTTCGGCGCGTAGAGGTCGATGGCGAACGTGACCACGCCCGGGTAGTAGGTGTCGCCGCTGGTCGTCAGGTGGAGGGTGGCCGAGGTGACCGCGTGGCCCAGCTTGTCGGTCGCGTCGAGCAGGTCGATGTCGACGCCGAACAGGTTCCGGAAACCGGGATTGCGGCCACCGACCGGCGCTCCGCCGCTGCTCACCGTGCTGTTGAAGAAGTTGTCCGCCGGGTTCTCGGCGTCCGACATCAGCTGGCCGTCGAGCCTCAGCGCGTCGCCCTTCTTGTTCAGGTCACCCTCGAACGTCACGGTGCCCACCTCGGCCCGCACCGGGCCCGAGTGCGGGGTCTCGAAGCCGCTCACCGGGATGTCCAGGGTGCCGGAGCCGCTGACCGAACCCAGCCCGTCGTAGACCCGCAGGGCGCGCAGCACCTCGGCCGGGTTCTGGTACGCCACCGCGAGCGCCCACCCGGCGTACCGGTCGACGCCGGTGCCGGCCTGGATGTCGGCGACCCCGTACACCCCGCTGCCGGAGCCCGCGACCAGCCCGGTCACGTCGGCGAAGCCCTGGTAGGGGGTGCCCGTGCCGTACACCGTGTCCGCGGTGATCGGCTGCCACGCCGTGCTCCCCGGGGTCTGGAACCGCACCTGGTTCCTGTTGGCCGGCGCGGGCGCCGCCGTCCCGCTGGCGCCGGCGCTGGTGTTGGCGCTCCAGTAGAGCCCGGCGAAGAGCACCGTGCTGCCCGGCGGCAGGGACATCGTGGCGGTGCTGTCGTCGACGGTCACCGGGTCGTTGTCCGCGTCCGCGTTGACCATGGCGAAGTCGTTGTTGTCCAGTTTGCCGCCGAGGCCGTTCCGGCCGTTGGAGCAATCGGTCACCGCGGGCGGGCAGACCAGGTTCGCGTTGCCGCGGATCAGGATCGAGCCGTTGGTGTTCGCTTCGAAACGGAGCCCGAACCCGGCCGAGGCGGCCACGCTCCGGTCGCCGGAACCGGCCATGAACAGGCCGGTGGTGATGACCAAGCACATCATCAGGACCGCGGCGGCGGTACGGTGCATGATCGCGACGCTAATGGCAGATGATGAGTCGTGTGGCCGGGACCACATTCCTCCGCATGGGTGACACCGGTGAGGACTAACCTGGGACGGGTGCGTGATCCCTCCGTCTCCCGCTACACGGCCGGCCGCCTCTCCCCGATCCGCCGCGCCGCCGATCTGCGGCGACTGCGTGACGAACAGTTCGATGTCCTGGTGATCGGCGGTGGGGTCACCGGCGCCGGCGCGGCGGTCGACGCCGCCTCCCGCGGCCTCAAGGTGGCCCTGGTCGAGGCGCGCGACCTGGCCGCCGGCACGTCCAGCCGATCCAGCAAGCTGATCCACGGTGGCCTGCGCTACCTGGAGCAGCTTGAGCTGCACCTGGTGCACGAGGCGCTCACCGAGCGCGGCCTGCTCGCCACCCGGATCGCCCCGCACCTGGTCCGCCCGGTGCCGATCCTGGTGCCGTTGCCGGCCGCCAACCCGGCGATGCGGGTCTGGCAGCGGGGTTACTACGGCCTCGGCGTCGCCGCCTACGACGCGTTCGCCGGCGTCTTCGGCGGCGGCCGCGGCATGCCGCTGCACCGGCACCTGAGCCGGGACGGCGCCCGGCACCTCTTCCCGAGCCTGCGCGCCGAGAAGATCACCGGCGCGATCCGCTACTACGACGGCCAGATGGACGACGCCCGCCTGGTGGTCAACCTGGCCCGGACCGCGGCGGCCCAGGGTGCCGCGGTGGTCACCAGCGCCCAGGTCACCGGCTTCCTGCGGGAGGCGCGCGAGGTGGTCGGCGTGCGGGTGCGCGACCTGGAGGCGCGCGGGTCCGAGGAGTTCGAGGTCCGCGCCCGTACGGTGGTCGCCGCCACCGGCGTGTGGAGCGACGACATGTCGGAGATGCTCCGCGACGTCGGCGTCCGCCCCGGCCTGCGGGTGCGGGCCTCCAAGGGCGTGCACCTGGTGGTGCCCCGCTCGGCGATCACCGGCGAGGCCGGGCTGATCCTGCGCACCGCCACCTCGGTGCTCTTCGTGCTGCCCTGGGGCGGGCACTGGATCATCGGGACCACGGACACCGACTGGCAGCTCGACCGGGCCCACCCGGCCGCCTCCGCCCGCGACATCCGTTACCTGCTGGACCAGGTCAACGAGGTGCTGGACCGGCCGCTGACCACCGACGACATCGAGGGCGTCTACGCCGGACTGCGCCCGCTGCTCTCCGGCGAGGCCGACTCCACCTCGAAACTCTCCCGCGAGCACGCCGTGGTCGAGCCGATGCTCGGGCTGCTGCTGGTGGCCGGTGGGAAGTACACGACGTACCGGGTGATGGCGGCGGACGTCGTCGACCAGGCGGTTCGTCGGCTGGGCGGCGAGTTCCGCGCGTCCCGGACCGACCAGCTGCCGCTGCTCGGCGCGGACGGCTACGCCGCCGCGTGGCGGGACCGGCAGGACATGGCCCGGCGGCACGGCGTCACCACCGGAGTGGTCGAGCACCTGCTGGAGAGGTACGGCACGCTCACCGTCCACCTGCTCGCGATGATGGCCGCCGACCCTGACCTGGCCGTCCCGCTCGAAGGTGCCCCGGAATACCTCGCGGCCGAGGTGGCGTACGCGGCGCTCGCCGAGGGCGCGCTGCACCTCGACGACGTGCTGACCCGGCGTACCCGGATCTCGATCGAGACCGCGCATCGCGGTGCCGAGTCGGCCGAGCACACCGCCCGGATCATGGGCGGGGTGCTCGGCTGGGACGAGACCGTCCGGGACAGTGAGGTGAAGCACTACCTCGCCCGGGTCACCGCCGAGCGGCAGTCCCAGACCATGCCGGACGACCTGGCCGCGGACGCCGCCCGGGTGGGCGCGCCGGACGTGCGCGGGCTGGCCGCCGACCGCCGCACCGCCGACCTGCTCGAAGCCGACCTCGGATCTCTGCCGAACCTTTGATACTCGTCGACGAACCGCGCTGGCCGGGTCGGGGCCGACTCTGGTCCCACCTGGTCAGCGACGTCTCCTATGCGGAGCTGCACGCCTTCGCGGAGATGCTCGGCGCGCCGCGACGCGCCTTCGAGCGGGACCACTACGACATCCCGGACGCCCGTTTCCGCACCGCGATCTGGCTGGGCGCGACCCTGGTCCCCTCCCGCGAGCTCGCGGCGCGCCTGCGGGCAGCCGGCCTGCGCCGCCCGA
Source organism: Actinoplanes regularis (assembly GCF_900188005.1). Taxonomy (GTDB): domain Bacteria; phylum Actinomycetota; class Actinomycetes; order Mycobacteriales; family Micromonosporaceae; genus Actinoplanes; species Actinoplanes regularis. The sequence goes on from NZ_FZNR01000020.1 coordinate 73,118, forward strand.
AACACCTCTCGCGCTAGGCCAGAATCTCGAGCTCCGTTTCGAGGTTGGCCCGGGCGCGGGCCTCCCACTGGTCGTGGATCGGCGCGAGACGGTAGATGGACGGAAGCTTCAGCAGCTCCTGGAGCACCCGGGTGCGGCCGGCCCGGAAGTCGCCGTCCGGCACGTGCGCGTACTCGCGGCGGATCGCGGCGCTGTACCGGGCGTAGCGTTCCTCGTCCGCGGCCAGGATCGCCAGGTCGGCGTCGCAGAGCAACTCGCCGTCCGGGTCGTTCTCCTCGGTCGCGTGCCCGGCGGTCAGCCCGACCAGTCGAGCCACCTCGGCCGCCACCTCGTCCGGCACGCCCAGCGTGTGCAGCAGCCCCTGGGCGAACTCGGCGCTGTCCCGCTCGTTCGCGTCACCGAGCGCCCGCGGGTCGTAGACCGCGTCGTGCATCCAGGCGGCCAGCCGGACCCGGTCCGGGTTCGGTGCCAGCTCCGCGAACCGATCCACCACCTCCAGTACCGCAGCGAGGTGGGTTACGTCGTGATAGTGGCGTTGCGGCTCGGTCCAGCGGCTGAGCAGGTAGTTTGCGGCGGAGTCGAGGTCGGCGTCGTCGGCGGTGGCGCCGGCGCCGCGCGCCGCCGCCCGGAACTGATCGGGCAGAACTGTCACGATGGACATCCTGGCACGAAGGGAACCCGCATGATCGGCGTCACGAGGGATCAGGTCGACGCCGTCGCGGCCCGGGCCAGGGCCGGCCTGATGCTCGCCGTGCAGGCCGGCCTCGCCGCCGGGCTGGCGTGGTACGTCGCCCACGACCTGAGCGGCCGCCCGATGCCGTTCTTCGCCCCGGTCGCCGCGGTGATCACCCTGGGCTCCTCGGTGGGTCAGCGGACGCGCCGCGTCGTCGAGCTGGTCTTCGGGGTCGCGGTCGGCATCGGCCTGGGCGACGTGCTGGTGGTGCTGATCGGCCGCGGCCCGGTGCAGATCGGGGTGATGGTGGTGGTCGCGGTGCTGGTCGCGACGACGCTGGGCGGCGGGGCCTCGCTGATCGTGCAGTCGGCCTCCTCGGCGGTGCTGGTCGCCACCCTCACCACGACCACCGGGCAGCCGTGGACCAGGTTCCTCGACGCGCTGGTGGGCGGCGGGATCGGGCTGGCGGTGATGACCGTGCTGCTGCCGCTCAACCCGCTCACCATGGTGCGGCGGGCCGCTGATCCGGCGCTGCGCGCCTTCACCGCCGGGCTGCACGAGGCCTCCCTCGGGCTCGCCGAGGGCGATCCCGATGTCATCCAGGCGGCCCTGACCAGGTTGCGGGAGGCGGAGGGGACGTTCACCGCCTTCGGTACGGCCATCGAAGCGGCCCGGGAGAACGTCGCGTTCGCCCCGGCGCGCTGGCGTAACCGTGGCGCCCTGGGTCAGTACGTCGGCGGCGCGCCCCAGCTCACCTACGCCCTGCGCAACGTGCGGGTGATGCTCCGCAGGGCACAGACCGCCCTGAACGACCGGGAGCGGGTGCCCGAGGTGCTGCCCGCCTCCATCCGGCACCTCGGGGACGCCGTCGACCTGCTCCGCCAGGAGTGGGCGCGCGGCGTCGAGCCGGTGGCCGCCCGAGAGCGGGCGCTGCGGGCCGCGGCCGAGTCGGGGCGGGCCTACGAGGCCGGCGTCGCGTACTCCGGCGGCGTGGTGGTGGCCCAGATCCGCACCTCGGTGGCCGACCTGCTGCGCGCCACCGGCGTCGAGTACGCCGAGGCCACCCGGCAGGTCCGGACCGCCGTGGGCTGGCACGGCCGGCCGCACGGCGCACGGCACCGGACCGCCCGCTCCCGCCCGGCGCCACCCCTGCCGCCGGTGGACCCGGCCTGATCGAGGGCGGCCTGATCGCTTCGGCGCTCCTCGGGCACGCCCCGCGTCGCTTCGATGACTACGCTGGCGGGCATGGTCGATGTTCCGCCGTCCGGGTCACCCGATCCGGTGTCACCCCCCGCCTCTTCTCCGCCGGCGCCGATCCCGGGTGCCCCGGAACAAGTGTCCGGCGGGGTGACGGCCGCAGAGGTCACGCCGGACGCCGTGCCGCCCTTCCCCGCCGAGCACGTGCAGACCGTCGCCCCGGTCCCGGGCCGCCGCTCCGCCCTGCGCCGCTGGCTCCCGCTCACCGGGGCGATCACGCTGATCGCGGCGGCCGCCATCGGCATGCTGGTCTTCCTGGGCTACAGCATGGGCCTGACCGGCCTGGCCATCGGGTTGACCGCGGCGATCCTCCCGGTCCCGCTGTTCGCCGGCGCGTTCGCCTGGCTCGACCGCTACGAGCCGGAGCCGGTGAAGTACCTGGTCTTCTGCTTCGCCTGGGGTGCGGCCGTCGCGACCGCGGTGGCGCTCGCGGTGAACACCGGCGCGTCCTGGCTGTTCGACCGCTTCGGCCTGCCCGAAGCGCTGGTCGCGGTCCTGGTCGCGCCGTTCATCGAGGAGTCGATGAAGGCGGCCGGCCCGATGCTGCTGTTCTGGCGGCGCCGCGCCGAGTGGTCCGGGATCACCGACGGCATCGTCTACTGCGGCCTCTCCGCGCTCGGCTTCGCCATGGTGGAGAACGTGCTCTACCTGGGCGGGCACGGCTACGCCGCGGGCGCCGAGGAGTACGGCCCGGCCACCGGCCTGACCAACGTCTTCATGATCTTCATCGTCCGGATCCTGTTCTCCGGCTTCGCCCACCCGCTCTTCACCGCGATGACCGGCATCGGCCTGGGCATCTCGGCGCGCTCCGCCGACCGGCACATGCGCTGGCTGGCCCCGATCGGCGGGCTGCTGCTCGCGATGATCCTGCACGGCACGTTCAACCTGCTGCCGACGCTCACCGAGGCCACCGGCGAATCGCTGATCATGCTGTACGGCTACCTCGGCTTCATGGTGCCGTTCTTCTTCGTCGTGGTCGGCTTCGCCATCGCGTTGCGCAGCTGGGAGGGGCGGCTGACCGAGCGGGTGCTGGACCTCTACGTGCGGACCGGCTGGTTCGCGCCGCCCGAGGTGGCGGCACTGGGCAGCCTGGGCCGGCGGCACTCGGCCCGGCAGTGGGCGAAGCGGGTCGCTGGTCCGGCCGGGGGCAAGGCGATGAGCAGCTTCCAGTTCGCCGCGACCCGGCTGGCCATCCTGCGGGACGGGATGCAGCGCGGGCTGGCCGGTGACCCACGGGAGATGGAGAAGGCGACGGTGGAGGAGCGCGAGCTGCTCGCCGCCGTCACCGGGTACCGCGCGGTCTTCGCCGGGCGCGACCCGCAGACCCCGCCGGCCTGGTGGGACGGGCAGATGTACCGGATCGCCTTCCCGGACGGGGTGGTGCACACGGTGGCGCCACCGGCCGAGCCGGTCATGCCGGTTCCGGTGCGGCTTCCGCCGCCGATGCCGGTGTACGCGGGTGTCTGGGGCCACCCCGGCTACGGCGCTCCGGGCGGCCCTTCCGGGTACGGCCAGCCGGGCGGACCGCCCGCTGGGCAGTCGCCTTACGGGCCGGTGCCGCCGCAGTACCCGGGGCCGCAGTACCCCGGGCACTACCCAGGTCAGCACTACCCCGGTCAGCAGTACCCGCCGCCGCCTCCGCCCTACAAGTAGAGGCCGGTGTCGTCCGGCTCGACCCGGTCGGCCGCGACCGCGTGCACGTCCCGCTCGCGGAGCAGCACGTAGTCCTTGCCGTGCAGCTCCACCTCGGAGCGGTCGTCCGGGTCGTAGAGGACCCGGTCGCCGACCACGATCGACCGGACGTTCGGGCCGACGCCCACTGCGGTGGCCCAGGAGAGCCGCCGCCCCATCGAGGCGGTGGCGGGGATGACGATGCCCGCGGTGGACCGGCGTTCTCCCTCTCCGCCGTCCTGACGGACGAGGACGCGGTCGTGCAGCATCCGGATCGGTAGTCCGGTGTCGGTGATACCGGCGGTGTCGCGACTCACGAACGCAGACGGTACGCCGCCTCCCGCCCGGCCGGTCCGAGTGGTCCGGATCGCGTCGGAGTGGGTCGAGGGGCGCGATTGCGGCGCGGGACCACTACCGTGATGGGCGCGTAACGCGACAGGGCGAGGGGGTAGGCGGTTGAACCGCTTCCAACGTGTCCAGGAGAACCTGCGAAAGGCCTACGACACGGGACGGGAGTCGGTCCGGATGGCGAGGGTCGAACGTCCACCGGAGCGCGAGCCGGAGGACGAGGAGTTCGTCCCGTCCGTTTCCGAGCCGGCTGTGGTGCACGGCTCGACGAGCAGCCTGGACGACGCTGACGTGCCACATTCGCTGCGGATCGCCGCGGCCTGGAGTTGGCGGCTGATCGTGGTCGGCCTGGTCGGCTACGCCGGGCTGCAGTTCATCGGCATGGTCAGCGTGGTGGTGATCCCGCTGGCCATCGCGCTGCTGCTCACCGCGCTGCTCGGGCCGGCGGTCGGCTGGCTGCTCAAGTTGCGCCTGCCGCGCTCGTTCGCCACCTTCCTGGTGCTGATCTGCGGGCTGGGCGCGGTGGCCGGCACGCTGACCCTGGTGGTCAACCAGTTCATCGACGGGCTGCCGCAGCTGACCGAGAAGGCCAGCGCCGGCGTCCGGCAGATCCAGGACTGGGCGCGGACCGGCCCGTTGCACCTGTCCGACAAGCAGGTCGACCATGCCATCGACTCGGCGCAGAACTGGGTGAACGACAACACCTCGGCGCTCACCTCGACCGGCATCTCCACCGCGGCGACCGTCTTCGAGGTGATCACCGGGCTGCTGCTGGTGCTCTTCGCGACCTTCTTCTTCCTGCGCGACGGGCGCAAGATCTGGCGGTTCATCGTCCGGCTGTTCCCGGTGAACGCGCGCTGGTCCCTGGCCGACGCCGGGGACGCGTCCTGGCGGACGCTGGGTGCATACGTGCGGGCGACCGTGCTGGTGGCGTTCATCGACGCGGTCGGCATCGGCCTCGCCCTGGTGATTCTGGACGTGCAGTTCCCGTTCCCGCTGGCCGCGCTGGTCTTCCTGGGGGCGTTCGTGCCGATCGTCGGGGCCAGCATCTCCGGGGCGGTGGCCGTGCTGGTCGCGCTGGTCGGGCAGGGCTGGGTGGTCGCGCTGATCACGCTGGGCGCGGTGGTCCTGGTCCAGCAACTGGAGGGCCATGTGCTCCAGCCGCTGATCATGGGCCGGGCGGTGGCGATACACCCACTGGCGGTGATCATCGGGATCGCCTGCGGCGTGGTGCTGGCCGGCATCATCGGGGCGCTGATCGCGGTTCCGCTGATCGCGGTCCTGAACACCGGTGTCCGGCGACTCTCCCGGCGACGGCCGGAGATCCCACCCGACGCCGTGGTGGTCACCGCCGGCGGTGAGACCTGACGTCTCCGCTGGTCACGGGGCTTGGCCCGAGAGGGCTGGGGGCGGGGCCCCACCGGTCGTACCGGAGAAAGGAATTTGATTTGCGGCAAATGAAAAGCGGGACCCCCGAAGGGGTCCCGCTTTCGCAACAGAGCGTGGGTCAGGCGGTGGCGACGCTGAGGGCGACCTCGTTGACGCCGCGAGCGGCGTCGACCGCGAGCTCGCCGTTGCCGAACCGGCTGAGCGCGCGCAGCGTCCAGGAGCCGGGGGCGGCGAAGAAGCGGAAGACGCCCTCGGGGGAGGTGACAACCTCGGCGGTGAACTCGCCGGAGGCGTCCAGCAGGCGGACGTAAGCGCCGCCCACCAGCTCACCCTCGGCGGTCGTCACGACGCCGGTGATGACGGTCTCCTTCTCCAGGTCCACGCTGGCGGGGAGGGGCGCGGACTGGTCCGGAGCGGCGCAGCCGGCCGCGATGTTGGAAGCAGAAGTCATGATCAGGCCTTTCCGGGCTCGTCGCCGAGGGCGATCGGCACGCCGATGAGCGAGCCGTACTCGGTCCAGGAACCGTCGTAGTTCTTCACGTTCTGCTGGCCGAGGAGCTCCTTGAGCACGAACCAGGTGTGCGAGGAGCGCTCGCCGATCCGGCAGTACGCGATGGTGTCCTTGCTGCCGTCCAGGCCGGCGTCGCCGTAGATCTTGGCGAGTTCCTCGTCGGACTTGAACGTGCCGTCCTCGTTGGCGGCCTTGCTCCACGGCACGCTGAGCGCGGTCGGGATGTGACCGGCCCGCTGCGACTGCTCCTGCGGCAGGTGCGCGGGGGCGAGCAGGCGGCCGGCGAACTCGTCGGGGCTGCGCACGTCGACCAGGTTCTTCACGCCGATGGCCGCGACGACCTCGTCACGGAAGGCGCGGATCTCCAGGTTGGGGGCCTTCGCCGCGTAGTTCGTCTTGGCGCGGGCGGGGACGTCCTTGGAGTAGACGCGGGCGTCCAGCTCCCACTTCTTGCGGCCGCCGTCGATCAGCTTGACCGACTCGTGACCGTAGAGCTTGAAGTACCAGAACGCATACGCCGCGAACCAGTTGTTGTTGCCGCCGTAGAGGATCACGGTGTCCTCGTTGCTGATGCCCTTCTCGGACAGCAGCGCGGAGAACTGCTCCTGGTTGACGAAGTCGCGGCGGACCGGGTCCTGCAGGTCGCGCTTCCAGTCGATCTTCACGGCACCCGGGATGTGACCACCGTCGTACGCGGTGGTGTCCTCGTCGACCTCGACGAAGACGATGCCGGGGGTGTCCAGGTTCTTTTCGGCCCAGTCGGCCGATACGAGTGCGGTGTCGCGACTCATCGATTCACTCCCTTTGATGGTGGGTGAGGGGAGAGTCAGCGCACGGAGGTGTGGTCGCACCCCGCGCGGACCCATTGGTTAGGTGGGATCACGGGCTGGTTGTGCGACGGCGCCACTGCCGGGCAGGGAATTTGCCCTGGGCTGAGAGCTCTGATCAGCTGAGCGAAGTGTGCTCAGCGAGGAGTGGCCCCGTCAGTTGACGGGGCGACACAGGCACGCGGCCATGCGGCACAGGTCGACCGCACGCCTTTTCGTGAGCAACAGGCTCATGGAACGGACCTTATCAGCGGTTCCAGACCACGGAACAGTACCGACCACGATCCGGGACGAGGCGACGGTCACAGGCCGCCGGAGCCGAGGCTGACGTCGCTCGCTCCGAAGGTCACCTTGAGGCCGTCCGCCTCCGGCGCCACGGCCTGCACCTTCAGCTTCAGCGGAAGCTTCGGAGCCGGGAGGTCCAGGGCCATCTTCGCGGCGTACGCGTCGACGGCGTTCTGGATGAACGGCACGTTCGGCAGGTTGGCCGCCTTCACCTCGGCGAAACGAACCCGAATCCCGCCGTTGACCACGGTCAGCTTGGCGGTGCCGGAGAGGTCGAGCTGCTGTCCGAGCGCGGTCATCCGGGCCGAGCCGACCAGCTTGCCGTCCTTCGCGGAGAGCTGCACGCCCTTCTGCCCGATCAGCTTGATGAGCTGCGGATAGTCGATGGTCCCGGTGGCGGTGACGTTCTGGACCGTGATGTCGCCCTGGCCGCTGCGCAGCGCGTCGAGCGGCGCCCGCACCGTCTTGGCGTGAATGTCGAGCAGCTCCAGGGCGGCCTTCCGGTCGCCGTCGATCGGCGCCGTCAGATGCGGCAGCTGGATCCGGATCTCCTGGTATTCCCCGTCGAGCACCTGGGTCACGAACGGGAAGCCCTCGATGGTCACCTCGGGGGTGTCACTGCTGGCCTTCTGCGCCCGCACCTGTTCGGCGACCTTGTCGCCGATGATCCCCTCGGCGAACGACTTGCCGAAGCTGTCCGCCACCACCAGGCCGCCCAGCAGCAGGAGCAGCAGCACCACGACGACGATCAGGAGCCCGCGGCCCCGGCGCCGGCGCGGGCGCTGGTCGGTCTCGTACACCTCGGCCACAGCGTTCCTTCCGTTCGCGAACTGCCCAGGACCGTACATGCCCAAGTCCACGGAACCCTGAAACGGATGGTTCAGGCGAGGTAGAAGTGAACGAGGGCGTACGCCGCGACGAAGGTCAGGGCGAACCCGCCGAGCGGGCCGGTCATGTGCCGGGCCAGCCAGAACGTCGGGGCCTCGCCGGCCAGCCGGCGACCGGCCTCGCCGAAGTTCACCGCCAGGTCGATCAGGAGCGCGGCGACCGCCGAGATCAGGCCGATCACCGCACCCTTGGCCGGGGTGAACGGCAGCACCAGCTGGCTGCCGAGCCAGGCGGTGGCGAACGTGCCGACCATCGCGCCGAGCACGATGCCGACCCCGCCACGGGGCACCTGGGCGGCGATCCGCGGCTGCGGGAACACCGCGTCGGTCAGCCGGGCGACGAGCACCGCCAGCCCGGCACCGGTGCAGCAGACCAGGATGGCCTGGCTGCCGAGCGACTGCCGGCTCAGCGTGATCGGGATCGCGTACGCCACCACGCCGATCACGATCAGCAACGTGGTCCGCCACGAGTCGCTGATCCGCTGCCGGTCCCGGGCCCGGATCGCCTGGCCGGCCATCGCGCCGACGAACCCGGCCACCGTCACGTAGAGGAGCGGTTTCAGGCCGGCCTCGTCGGCGGTGGCGGCGAGATAGCAACCGGCCAGGCCGGCGACGCCGACGACGGCCGCGGTCGCGGCGGAGGCCGGCGGGTTGAGCGCCATGGTCCAGGCGAAGAGGCCGAGCAGTTGGATGCCGGAGAGCACGACCGCGTACGGCATCCGCACGTCCGGGCCGGTGGTGAGGGTCCCGAGGATCAGCGCCGCCGCGAGCAGCGCCGCGAAGCCGCCGATCGCCACCGACAGCTTGGCCCGGACCGGGACGAACTCGATCTCCTCGAACTCCTCGTCGTCATCTTCGAGGTCCGGCGTGGAGGAGGGCGGTTCTTCGTCAGGCACGGCGCCGTACATCCCAGCTTTCGGGCGGCCCGGATTCAGGCGCGCGACGTCACGGGAGGCGTCGGCGTCCCAAGGGTCGTCCTGTGGCATGGAGGGAAACACGACAGCGATCGTGCCAGAATCCGGCTGGCGGCCCAATTCGCCGCCCGGCTTGCGCCCGCATCATGTAAAAGGCTCGTTACGAAATGGGCGTTAAGCCCACTTAGCAGGCGTTCATTGCATCACTTGGCGAACTGAATAGGTCGCGGCACCGGATGTATCGGTTAAGGTAACCGCAACCCACCCGTCGGTGACGCCGGGCCCCAGTCTCTCCGGTAGCGGAGCTCTGAGCTGCGCAGACCGGGTCACCCGAGCGGCCTCGAGCCGCGAGGACGGAGGTGAGTGTGGAGATCCTTCTGTTGGTGACGGCGCGTGCGGGTGAGCCATCCGCCGTTCTTCCCGCCCTGGACCTGTTGCCCCACTCGGTTCGTACCGCCCCGCGTGACGTTCGCACCCTGGTTTCCGGGCCGAGCCCGGATGCCGTGATGGTCGACGCCCGTTCCGAACTCTCCGAGGCACGCGCGACGTGCCGCATGCTGCACGCCACCGGGATAGGTGTTCCGCTGATCGCGGTGGTCACCGAGGCCGGTCTGATCGCGCTCAACGCGGACTGGGGCGTCGACGACGTCATCCTGGCGAGCGCGGGCCCCGCCGAGGTGGAGGCCCGCCTGCGGCTCTGCGTCGGCCGGCTCAACAACGCGACCGCCGGGGCCGGTGGATCGGTCCGGGCCGGCGAGCTCAACATCGACCCGGACACGTACGCCGCGAAGCTCAAGGGTCGTCCGCTCGACCTCACCTACAAGGAGTTCGAGCTGCTCAAGTTCCTCGCTCAGCACCCCGGCCGGGTCTTCACCCGTGACCAGCTGCTGCGCGAGGTCTGGGGCTACGACTACTTCGGCGGTACCCGCACCGTCGACGTGCACGTCCGGCGCCTGCGGGCCAAGCTCGGTTCGGAGTACGAGTCGATGATCGGCACCGTGCGCCAGGTCGGCTACAAGTTCGTGGTCCCGCCCTCCGGCCGCCAGCTTCCGGACAACAACCCGGTCTCGATCCCGGTCTGAACCGGTCATGACTGAGGTGCAGCCGGTCCGTGCTGCGGACCGGCTGTCCGCCGCGGAGATCGATGACGTGCTTGCCCTGGCCGACGCGGCGGCCCAGGCGGATGGCGTCTATCCCCTCTCCGAGGACGTGGTTCTCTGCATTCGTAACGGCGGAGCGGGTGTGCACCTGCGTACCTCCGCGGGTTACGCCTTTCTGGAGGACGGCGCCGGCGAGTTGGTCGTCCACCCGGCGCACCGCCGTCAGGGCCACGGCACCGCGCTGCTCGGCGCGATCGGCCCCACCGAGTTACGAATCTGGGCGCACGGGGACGACCCGGGTGCCCGCGCGTTCGCCGAGCACAACGGTTTCACCCGGGACCGGGTGCTCTGGCAGATGCGTCGCTCCCTGCTCGATCCGCTGCCGGACGTACCGCTGCCGGCCGGCGTGACGATCCGCGGCTTCCGTCCCGGCTTCGACGAGCAGGGCTGGGTCGAGGTGAACGCGAAGGCTTTCGCCCAGCATCCGGAGCAGGGTCGCTGGACCCTCGACGACCTGCTGGTGCGCGAGGCCGAGCCGTGGTTCGACCCGGCCGGCTTCCTGCTCGCCGTCGACATCGCGGACAGTCTGCTCGGTTTCCACTGGACCAAGGTGCATCCGCCGGCCGGGCTGGACCCGGCGCTCGGCGAGATCTACGTGCTCGGGGTGGAGCCGTCCGGGCATCAGCGCGGCCTGGGTGCCGCGCTCAGCGTGGCCGGGCTGCGGCATCTGGCGGCCGCCGGGCTTGAGTGGGCCAGTCTCTACGTCGACGAGTCGAACGAGGCTGCCGTGAAGCTGTACCGGCGGCTCGGTTTCGAGGTCCACAGCGCCGACATCAACTATCACCGCGGGTGATCCTCGCCGGAGCGTGAACCACACCGCGACACCCACCGCCCGTCCTCGTCTCGCGAGGGCGGGCGGCACTCGTTGTGCCCATAGATCGCGATGCATTACGCGCAGTCGCCGGGAGGTAACCCTCTCGATGCCGTTGGTAACGCCTCGGACAAGGCTCGGTCTCGCTGCGGTCACGAGAAACCCGATATATCAGATATGTCGGGTAGTGAGCGCGCAGTTCACTTAACGGACAACTGACCCTCAGGGGAAGGACACTTCCAAGGATCTATGTGTTCACCCCCAGTTCATCCATGCCCGGCTCGGCGGTCACCTATCGCTCTTAGCTTTCTCCTCGAGCCGGTGAGCGACCGGCTGCACTGAACCCGAAGGGGACAACAACCGTGAAGTTCCAGCGGTCCGGTCTTGTTGCCGGCATTGCTTTGACTGCGACGATCGCGCTCACCGCGTGCGGCTCGGACAACGACAAGGGCACGGACACGGTCGGTGCCCAGGCCCCGTCCGCCGGCTCCTGCGTTGGTGGCACCATCTCGGCTCAGGGCTCCAGCGCTCAGAAGAACGCGATGGACGAGTGGATCAAGGCGTACACCGCCTCCTGTGCCGACGCGAAGATCGACTACAACCCGAACGGCTCCGGCGCCGGCATCAAGGCCTTCACCTCCGGCCTGGCCGACTTCGCCGGCTCCGACTCCGCTCTCAAGGACGACGAGCAGAAGACCGCCGACACCAAGTGCGGCTCGCCGGCGCTCAACCTCCCGATGGTCGTCGGCCCGATCGCCGTGGTCTACAACGTTCAGGGCGCCGATGGCCTGCAGTTCTCGGCCTCCACCCTGGCGAAGATCTTCTCCGGCAAGATCACCAAGTGGAACGACCCGGCCATCGCCGCGGAGAACTCGGGCGCCAAGCTCCCGACCGCCACCATCGAGGCGGTGCACCGCGCCGACGAGTCCGGCACCACGGACAACTTCACCAAGTACCTGAGCAAGGCCGCCGAGGCGGACTGGACCTACGACCACGCCAAGGCGTGGGCGGCTCCGGGCGGTACCGGCGCGAGCAAGTCGGACGGTGTCGCGGCCAAGGTCAAGGGCACCCCGAACACCATCTCGTACGTCGAGCTCTCCTTCGCGGAGAACAGCAGCCTGCAGACCGCCAAGATCAAGAATGGTGCCGGCGAGTTCACCGAGCTGACCGGTGAGGCCGCGGGCAAGACCATCGAGGGCGCGACGGTCAAGGGCACCGGCAACGACCTGAAGCTGGACATCGACTACAACACCAAGCAGGCCGGCGCCTACCCGATCGTCCTGGCGACCTACGAGATCGTCTGCACCAAGTACGCGGACGCCGCCAAGGGCAAGGCCATCCAGGGCTTCCTGAAGTACACCGCCAGCGCCGAGGGGCAGGCCGCGCTCGGCAAGCTGGGCTACGCCCCGCTGCCGGAGGCGGTTCGCGCCAAGGTCGCGACCTCGGTCGACGCTCTCTCCTGAGCCCGGTTCGTTAATCCCTCCGAGACGACAGCGAGCGCGTAGATGGGTGACTACCCCTTCCGCTCGGAGAACGCCACCGCCGGTGACCTGGGTGTGACCTCCCGTCACGCTCAGGGCGCCGGCTATGGCGTACCCCCGAGCCGTTACGAAGAGCCCCCGATCGGCGGTGGCGGCGCCCTGCCGAAGAAGTCGCGGTTTTCGATGGAGACCGGCTTCCGCGGTGTCTCCACGGCCGCCGGCACCATGGTCCTGGTCATCATCGTCGCGATCGCCATCTTCTTGATCTCGCAGGCGATTCCGGCGATCAAGGCTGACAGCGAAAACTTCCTGACGTACAACCGTTGGAGCCCCAACGAGGCGGTCCCGGCCTTCGGTATCGCCGTCCTTGCGCTCGGCACCCTGCTGTCGTCGATCATCGCGCTTCTCGTCGCGGTGCCGATCGCGCTGGCCATCGCCCTGTTCCTGACGCACTACGCCCCGCGTCGGCTGGCCACCCCGCTCGGCTTCGTGATCGACCTGCTGGCCGCGGTGCCCAGCGTGGTGTTCGGTCTCTGGGGCCGCGATCTCCTCCAGGAGCCGGTCCGGGACTTCTCGGTCTGGCTGAACCACTACTTCGGCTGGCTGCCGATCTTCGGCGGCGAGGGCCCGTTCGGGCAGTCGATCATGCTCGGTGGCCTGGTCCTCTCGATCATGGTGCTGCCGATCGTCACCTCGCTCTCCCGTGAGGTCTTCCAGCAGACCCCGGGGATGAACGAGGAGGCCGCGCTGGCCCTCGGCGCGACCAAGTGGGAGATGATCCGGGTCGCGGTGCTGCCGTACGGCAAGCCCGGTGTGATCGCCGCGGTGATGCTCGGCCTCGGTCGCGCGCTCGGCGAGACCATCGCGTTGGCGCTGACTCTCGGCATCACCTGGGAGATCTCGTTCAACCTGATCCAGACCGGCGGTAACTCCATCGCCGCGAACATCGCCAACTCCTTCAACGAGGCGAACGACACCGGCCGTGGCGCGCTGATCGCCTCCGGTCTGGTGCTGTTCGCGATCACGCTGATCGTCAACATGACGGCGCGGGCGATCATCTACCGTCGTCGCGAGTTCCGGGACAGTGCCGCATGAGCGAGCTTGCGAGTGAATCAGTCAGCTCACCGGAGGTGGCGGCATGAGTGTTCTGGATCGTGAGATGCCGGGAGTGGCGATGACCCCGGACAACATCCGCCGTCGCAACCTCCCACTGGGGACCAACCTGCTAATCGTGGTGGCCGCGCTCGTGGTGTCGGCCGTCGTGGTGCTCGGTGCCGGCATCGGCAACTGGCTGCTGGTCGTCGTGCTGGCCAGCGTCATCTACCTGGTCGGCCTCAACGTCGTGGCCTCCCGTGTGGAGGGCAAGCGGGCCGCCCGCAACCGGATGTGGCAGACGCTCATCTACGCCGCCTGCGTGCTGGCGGTCCTCCCGCTCGCCTCGGTGGTCTGGACCCTGATCTCCAAAGGCGCGAGCCGGCTCGACGGCGACTTCTTCGGTTCGTCGATGGCCAACATCGGCGCCCGGGACCCGAACGGTGGCGCCTACCACGCCATCATCGGCACCCTGGAGCAGGTCGGCATCGCCGCCCTGATCGCCGTGCCGCTCGGCGTGCTCGGCGCGGTCTACCTGGTGGAGTACGGCCGGGGCAGGTTCGCGAACACGGTCCGCTTCTTCGTCGACGTGATGACCGGTATCCCGTCGATCGTGGCCGGCCTCTTCATCCTCTCCTTCTGGGTGCTGGTCGTCAGCAAGTGGTTCAACGACGGCAACCCGGAGTACTCCGGGTTCGCGGCGTCGCTGGCGCTCAGCGTGCTGATGCTGCCGACCATCGTGCGCTCCACCGAGGAGATGCTGCGCCTGGTGCCGGGCCCGCTGCGGGAGGGCTCGTACGCGCTCGGCGTTCCGCAGTGGAAGACGATCCTCAAGGTCGTGCTGCCGACCGCGGCACCCGGCATCGTCACCGGTGTCATGCTCGCCATCGCCCGCGCGGCCGGCGAGACGGCCCCGGTGCTGCTGGTCGCGGGGGGCCTCGCGCGGATCAACTTCGACCCGTTCAGCGGCGGGCAGGCCTCGCTGGCGCTCTACGTCTACCAGCAGGCCGGTGACGCCTCGAAGTACGCGCCGGCCCGCGCTTGGACGGCCGCGCTCACCCTGGTGGCGCTGGTCCTGATCCTGACCATCGCGGCCAAGCTGCTCGCCCGTCGCAACAAGTTGACCCGGTAAAGAAGGTTCTCCCATGGCCAAGCGCATCGAGGCGAGCAACGTCTCCTCCTACTACGGCTCCTTCAAGGCGATCGACAACGTCTCGATGACCGTCGAGCCGAAGACGATCACCGCCCTGATCGGCCCCTCCGGGTGCGGCAAGTCGACCTTCCTCCGGTCGATCAACCGCATGCACGAGGTCCTGCCGAACGCCCGGATCGAGGGCCGGCTCACCATCGACGACCAGAACATCTACGACGCGGACGTGGACATCACCGCCGTGCGTCGCATGATCGGCATGGTCTTCCAGCGGCCCAACCCGTTCCCGACCATGTCGATCTACGAGAACGCGGTCGCGGGTCTCAAGCTCAACGGCGTCAAGAAGAGGTCCGTCCTGGACGACGCCGCCGAGAAGTCGCTGCGCTCCGCGAACCTCTGGGACGAGGTCAAGGACCGGCTGGACCGGCCGGGCGCCGGCCTCTCCGGCGGTCAGCAGCAGCGTCTCTGCATCGCTCGCACCATCGCGGTCGAGCCGCAGGTCGTGCTGATGGACGAGCCGTGTTCCGCGCTCGACCCGATCTCGACGCTGGCGATCGAGGACCTGATGTTCAAGCTGAAGGACAGCTTCACGATCATCATCGTCACGCACAACATGCAGCAGGCCGCCCGGGTCAGCGACAAGACCGGCTTCTTCTCGATCGACAAGACCGGCGACCCCGGTCGCCTGATCGAGTACGACTACACGCAGAAGATCTTCAGCAACCCGTCCCAGAAGAAGACCGAGGACTACATCACCGGCCGCTTCGGTTAGGGCTGAGCTAGCTGGCCTCGCTCCGCTCGGCGGGCATTTCGCCCCTTGGGGTCGTTGTCGAGAGCACCGAAAAACGACTGCGCTTCGCTGGTTGTTTTTCGGCGCTCTCGACAACGACGGGCGAAATGCGTGCTGGTTGAGGCTAAAGCGACAGCGTGGCTGTGCCGTCGGGTTGTACCTCGATGCGGGGGGTTACCGGGGTGGCGGCGTCGCGGTGCGCCGAGGCGGCGACGACTTCGGGAATGGTGCGGCTGGCCGCGATCTGGTTCAGGGTGTGCCGGGTCGGGGGGAGCATCGGCAGCTCCGCAACGTCCGCGGGGTCGATCCATGCGGTGCGGTCGGCCTCGCCGGAGACGTCGCGGGCGGACTGCGCCTCGGGCAGCAGCGCGACGAAGAACCAGGTGTCGAACCGTTTCGGCTCGAACTCCGGGGTGATCCAGCGGGCCCACGGCAGCAGCAGGTCGTCACGCAGCCGCAGCCCTCGCCGGGCCAGCAGCTCGGCCATGGTCAGCTCCCGGCGCAGCACCGCGGCCCGGTCCGACTCCCAGGTCGGGTCGTCCGCGTCGGCGACCGTCCGGTCCGGCTCCGCGGTCGGGCCGGCCAGCACCACCCCGGCCTCCTCGAACAGCTCCCGGGCGGCCGCGCCGACCACGGCCCGCGCCTGTTCCTCGGGCACGCCCAGCCGGTCCGCCCAGTCGTCGCGCAGCGTCTCCGGCTGGTCCGACGGGTCGACGGTGCCGCCGGGGAAGGCGTACACCCCGCCGAAGGCCATCGTGGTCATCCGCCGCAGCACGTACGCCTGGAAGGTCGCGCCGGACGGTCTCAGCAGGACCACCGTCGCGGCCGGGCGGGCCGGGGCGGGCGGACCGGAGAATTCCCGGGCCCTTTTCATCATCGCGGGCGGAAGCGGCATCGGCTCGGTCACCGGTCGATCCTGTCACCACGACACGGGGTCTGTCCGGCAGGTCGCGGCGTGCTCTCCCGAACCGGGTCCGGGGCGCTAACGTACCGATCATGACCGGACAGAACGTTCGCTGGGGCATCCTCGGGCTCGGCGGGATCGCCGCGACCTTCGCCGCCGACCTCCCCCTGGTGCCGGGCGCCGAGCTGGCCGCGGTCGCCTCACGCGACCAGGCGACCGCCGACGCCTTCGCGGAACGGCACGGGTTCGCCCGGGCCCACGGTTCCTACCCCGCTCTCGCCGCCGACGACGAGGTGGATGTCGTCTACATCGCCACGCCGCACGCCTACCACCACGCCGGCGCCATGATGTGCGTCGAAGCCGGCAAGGCCGTGCTGGTCGAGAAGCCGATCACGCTGGATCTGGCGTCCGCGGCCCAGCTCGTCGAGGCCGCTCGCGACCGCGGGGTGTTCCTGATGGAGGCGATGTGGATGCGCTGCAACCCGGCCATCCGCAAGGCCGCCGAGCTGGTCGAGGAGGGTGCGATCGGCTGGGTGAGCTCGATCCACGCCGACTTCGGGCTGCAGGGCCCGTTCGCCGCCGAGCATCGGCTGCGAGCTCCCGAGCTGGGCGGCGGTGCGCTGCTCGACCTGGGCGTCTACCCGATCCACCTGGCTCACCTGATCATGGGAGTGCCGACCTCGGTGCAGGCGTGGGCGCACCTGACCCCGGAGCGGGTGGACGAGCACACCGGCGTGCTGCTCGGCTGGCAGTCCGGCGCGGTCGGCGCGCTGACCTGCAGCATCAACGGTGCCAGCAAGAACGGCGCGTCGATCACCGGGACCGACGGCCGGATCGACATTCCGCCGACCTTCATGGTGCCGCGCTCGTTCACGCTGGAGCGGCCGAACCGGGCGCCGGAGACGTTCGAGTTCGACTTCCCCGGCAGCGGTTACCAGTTCGAGGCCGCCGAGGTGCAGCGCTGCCTGGCCGCCGGCGAGCTGGAGAGCCCGTTGATCCCCCACGACACCACGCTGGAAGTGATGAACCTTCTCGATTCCATCCGCGAACAGATCGGCGTCTTCTACTAGCCGCCGGGTCCGCCGTCCTTCCGGTCCAACCCTTCGCCGGTACGACCGATGGAGCCCCGTGAGCGGGCCTCTCGGCCGCGTCCCCGGTCCTAGGCGAAGAGCGGGCCGACGATGTAGTGGAACAGACAGGCGATCAACGCGGCGGCGGGGAACGTCGTGACCCACGCGATCAGGATGTTCCCGGCGACGTTCCAGCGGACCGCGCTGAGCCGTTTCGTGGCGCCGACGCCCATGATCGCCGAGGTGATCGTGTGGGTGGTGGAGATCGGCGCGTGCAGCACGAAGGCGTTGAAGTAGAGCACCGAGCTGGCGACCGTCTCGGCCGCGAAGCCCTCGGCCGGGCCCAGGTCGATGATCTTCCGGCCCAGGGTGCGGATGATCCGCCAACCGCCGGTGTAGGTGCCGGCCGCCAGCATCGTCGCCGACGCCCAGAAGACCCATGGCGGAATGTAGGAGATGTCGTCCTGGTAGCCGCCGCTGTAGAGCGCCAGCACCACGATGCCCATCGTCTTCGCGGCGTCCTGGGTGCCGTGCCCGACCGCCATCGCCGCGGCCGAGACCGTCTGCGCGTACCGGAAACCGCGGTTCAGCTTGCCCGGGTTGCCGCGCCGGAACGTCCACATCAGCGCGACCATCGCGAGGAAGCCGAGGACCAGCCCGACCACCGGTGAGGCCACCATCGGGATGACGACCTTCTGCACGATGTTGCCCCACTGCACGCTGCCCATGCCGGCGACCATGGTGGCGCCGACCAGCCCGCCGAACAGCGCGTGCGAAGAGCTCGACGGCAGGCCGAAGTACCAGGTGATCAGGTTCCAGGAGATGGCACCGAGCACGCCGGCGAAGACGATGCCCAGGCTGGGAATGCCGATCGGCAGTTGGACCAGACCCTCACCGACGGTCTTGGCGACCTCCTTGCCCAGGTGGGCGCCGACGAAGTTGCCGACGGCGGCCATCGCCAGGGCGGCCCGCGGGGTCAGTGCCCGGGTGCTGACGCTGGTCGCGATCGCGTTCGCCGCGTCGTGGA
Source organism: Actinoplanes regularis (assembly GCF_900188005.1). GTDB lineage: Bacteria > Actinomycetota > Actinomycetes > Mycobacteriales > Micromonosporaceae > Actinoplanes > Actinoplanes regularis. Next base: position 91,365 of record NZ_FZNR01000020.1, read on the forward strand.
AGCCGTTGGTGTAGTCGAACACCATCGCGGCGATGATCACCGCCAGGACGGCGACGAGTTCCGGTGACAACCTCAGGACTCCTTGACCGCGATGGTCTCGACCGTGTTCGCCACGTGCTCGAACGCGTCGCAGGCCGCCTCCAGCTCGTCGGCTACCTCCTTCATCTTCAGGACGGTCAGCGCGTCGTACTCCCCGGAGAAGAGCCGGACCAGCAGCATCCGGTAGGAGCGGTCGCCGTCGTTCTCCAGCCGGTTGATCTCGATCCAGTAGTCCTCGAGGTGCTTCATCGAGCGCAGCCGCGGCATCGCGTCCGAGGTGATCTTCGCCTGCTGGTCGAGGACCGTGATCAGCTCGTGCATCTCCCGGGGCAGGGAGGGCAGCTCGGTCAGTCCGTAGAGGTAGAGCAGGTTTCCGACGGCCTCGAGGTGGTCCATGACGTCGTCCAGCTGCGAGCCGAGCGAGTAGATGTCGGCTCGGTCGAACGGCGTGATGAAGGTCGAATTGATCTTCTTGTAGAGCTCGTGCGTGATCGCATCGCTGTCGTGCTCCACGTCGCTCAGTCGTTCACTGATCGACTGGACGTCGGCTCCGGGCAACGTCAGCTCGTTGAGCAGCTCGGTGCCCTTCACCAGGTTGAGCGAGGCCTTGGTGAAGAGATCGTAGAAGGCGCCCTCGACGGGACGGAATGAGAACTTCACGGTGCGGACCTCGATCGACGGGCTTTCGCTGGATCTTCGTGCACTCTATCGGTCCTCATCGGTTCACCCGTTGGACACGGGCTTACGCCGGGTGTGGCGTGCCGTGACGCCCGGCGATGACCGGCAGCTCGAGTTGCGGAGGCCGGCTCGCCGGGTGCCGTCGCAGATGTCTGGCCAGGCCCTGGAGATCCGTATCCGCGATCACATCCACGCCGGCGGCGCTCAGCTCGGTCCAGATCGCCACCCGGGCCTTGCGGGGGCCGTCGGGCAGCCCGCTGATCCGCACCGTGCGCCCGTCCTCGTGTGCGGCGCGGACCAGCGCGTGCAGTAGGTGCCGTTCCTCGGCGGCGATCGGCTCGTGGCCGTCCCAGCCGAAGCGCTGCGCCCACGGCTCACTGATCACCGGTGCCAGTTCCAGTGGGGCGGAGGAGGAGCCGAGGTCGTCGAAGCTGCCCTCGGCGAACGCGTACCGGACCTTCTGGGCGGCGAGCAGGTCGCGGACGTCCACGATGCCGGCCACCGTCACGGTCACCACGCCCGGCGTCAGCTTCCCGTCGCTGCTGCGGGTCAGCAGCGGCGCGTGGTCGCGCAGCTGCTGGTCCAGCATCCGATAGGCGCGCAGCAGCGACGAGGTGTCCCGGCTCGGCCCGGCGAACTCGACGACCAGTTGGAACGGCGCCTGCTGGTCGGACCAGAGCCGGCCGGCGGCCGCCCGGGCCCGGGCGAAGAGCGGGGCCAGCACGAGCCGGCGAAGGGTACGGCCGGGCTGCGGGTCGCCGGGGCCGAGGAACAGCTCGCCGTGCGGACCCGGAGCCACCCGCACGGTCATCCCGGTCAGGCCGAGGCGCAGCACCACCGGCAGCGGGTCGGTGAACCGGTCCAGGACCAGCGCGTGTCCGGAGGAGAGGCTGTGCCGGCGTCGGCGGGCCAGCGCCATCGACATGGCGCCGCCTGCACCGGCGAGTCCGGCAAGGCTACCCGCGAGAGTCGCCATGTCCTGCACGTGCGCACCACCCCTATTAGACGGAAATATCCCTTTTCTACTGTGGCACAAGTGATACCTCGCTCTGGGGATCACACGCAGAATTGCTCCATGCCATCGCCCACCGCGAGCGAGTTCGAGGTCCACCGTCCCTACCTGACGGCGGTCGCCTTCCGGATGCTGGGGAACCGGGCCGAGGCCGAGGACACGGTCCAGGAGGCCTGGCTGCGCTTCGCACAGCAGCAGGACGTCCGGGAGGCGCGCGCCTGGCTGACCACCGTCACCGGACGGATCTGCCTGGACCAGCTCAACTCCGCCCGGGTACGCCGTACCTCGTACCCCGGTGAATGGTTGCCCGCCTTCGTCGTGGACCCGGACGCCGACCCGGCCGTCCACATCGAGCGGGCCGACCAGGTCAGCATGGCGCTACTGGTGGTGCTGGAGCGGCTCACCCCCGAGCAGCGGGTGGCGTTCGTGCTGCACGACGCGTTCGGGGTGCCGTTCGAGGAGGTCGCCGCTGTGCTGGAGACGACGCCGGCCGCGGCCCGGCAGCACGCCTCGCGGGGGCGCAAGGCGGCCGCCGAGGGCGGGATCCGGCACACCGCCGACCCGGCCGAGCAGCGGCGGGTGCTGGCGGCGTTCCTGGCCGCGGCGCAGAGCGGCGATGTTCGTACACTCGCCGCGGTCCTGGCCCCGGACGTCGTCGCGATCAGCGACGGCGGCGGAGTGGTCCGCAGCGCGATGCGCGCGATCCACGGCCCGGACCGGGTGTCGCGCTTCTTCCTCGGTGTGTTGACGAATCAGCTGGCGGACGTGCACGACATGTCGGCCGAGCCGGTGCTGGTCGAGGGCGGCGCGGCGATGATGCTGCGCGGCAGCCGGCCGGACGGCAGCCGGCTGCTCGCCGTGTTCACCGTCGCCGTCGAGAATGGGCTGATCACCGGGATCTTCACCCAGCAGAACCCGGAGAAGGTCTTACTGGGTGACCTCGAGTAGGTGCTTGCGGTAGTGCGTGGCGAACGGCTCGGTGCCGTCGGCCAGCTTGCCGAGCAGCAGCTGCGCGGCCGCGTTCGCGTTCGTGACCAGCTCGTCCGGGTAGCCGAAGAGTGACCGGTGCTCCGCGAACTCGTCCTCGTCACGGAGTTCGACCAGGGCGGTCTCGCGGCGTCGCACCACGTCCAGGTCCAGGTCGATGATGTGCACCGTGTCCCCCTCCCAGCGGGCCGGGGTGGTGACGTCGCAGTAGACCTCGCTGGTCCGCGGCGGCGGGTTGAACATGCCGGTCCACCAGGCGTGGTGCGGGATGAGGAGCACGAACGGGATCTGCTCGACGGAGGGACGGCCGTGGTAGACCGACGCTGTACCGTGCGTCACGCCGACCCAGATGCCCAGGTCATCCTCGGCCAAGCGGCGGGCCGGGTAGTCGCGGTGAGCCGAACCGTCGTACTTCGTGTAGATCACCCGGACCATCTCGCTCGGCATGGGTGCACCCTAACGGTGACCGGGATATGTCGGTGGTGCCGGGTACCGTTCCTGCGTGCCCGTAGCAACCAAGAAGAAGGCGACCGCCGAGCAGCTCCTCACAGCCGCGGTCGGCGCCGTCCCCGGGGGCTCCGTCCGCCCAGGTCAGCAGGCCATGGTGGCGGCGATCGACAAGGCCGTCAAAGACCGTGAGCACCTGCTCGTGCAGGCCGGCACGGGCACCGGGAAGAGCCTGGGATATCTGACACCCGCGCTGCTCGTGGACGGGCCGGTGGTGGTCTCCACGGCCACCCTCGCGCTGCAGAACCAGCTGGTCGAGCACGACCTGCCCCGGCTGGCCACGGCGGTCGAGCCGGTGCTCGGGCGCAAGCCGACGTTCGCCGTGCTGAAAGGCCGGCACCACTACGTCTGCATGGCCAAGCTCGAGCACGTCGACGAGGAGGCGCCCACCGACACGCTCTTCGACGACGCGCCGGCGCCCCGGGCCGGGCAGTGGTTGGGCGAGGCGGGCCGGCTCGGCAAGCAGGTCGTCCGGATCCGCAAGTGGGCCGACAAGACCCAGACCGGTGACCGGGACGAGCTCGACCCGGGCGTCGACGACGGCGCCTGGCGGTCGGTCTCCATGCCGGCGCGGGACTGCGTCGGGGCGGCCCGGTGCCCCTACGGTCAGGAGTGCTTCGCCGAGGCGTCCCGGGTGCGCGCCCGCGAGGCCGACATCGTGGTCACCAACCACAGCCTGCTCGCCGTCGACATGCTCTCCGAGCGGCACATCGTCCCGCCGCACAAACTGCTCGTCATCGACGAGGCGCACGAGCTCGCCGAGCGCGTCTCCTCGGCCTCGCAGGCCGAGCTCACCCCGGAGGCGGTCGAGCGGGCCGGCCGTCGCGCCCGCACCCTGATCCCGCAGGCCGCCGCCGAGTCGCTCGCCGAGGCCGCCGACGCGCTCACCGTCGGCCTCGCCGACGTGCCGGCCGGCCGGCTCACCGCGGGCCTGCCCGACGCGCTCCGTCAGGCGGTCACCCTGCTGGAGGCGGCGACCCGCTCCGGGCTCACCGCGATCGGCGACGTCAAGTCCGACGACCCCGATCCGGTACGGAAACAGCAGGCCAAAGCGGTTCTCGACGAGCTCTCCACGACCGCCCAGCGGCTGCTCGAGGAGGACGAGTTCGACGTCGCCTGGGTGGAGAAGTCCGAGTTCGGTTCGGGGCGGCGGGCGCTCGTGGTCGCGCCGCTCTCGGTCGCCGGGACGCTCTCCCAGGCGCTGTACGCGGACCGTACGGTGGTGGCCGCCTCGGCGACGCTGACCCTGGGCGGGCGGTTCGACACCGTCGCCCGGTCGCTCGGCCTGCCGGTTTCGGCTTCCGAGGGCGAGGCGGCTTCCTCCGGCGACGGCTGGACCTCGCTGGACGTCGGCTCCCCGTTCGACTACCCGAAGCAGGGGATTCTGTACGTCGCGGCGCACCTGCCCAAGCCGATGGCCTCCGGCCTGCCCGACGTCGCCGGCGAGGAACTCCTCAAGCTCGTGCAGGCGCTCGGTGGGCGCACCCTCGGACTCTTCTCCTCCCGCAAGGCGGCCACCCAGGCGGCCGAACTGCTGCGCGCCAAGACCGACCTGCCGATCCTGCTGCAGGGCGACGAGACGCTGCCGATCCTGGTCCGCAAGTTCCGGGAGGAGAAGTCGAGTTGCCTGTTCGGCGTGATGTCGCTCTGGCAGGGCGTCGACGTTCCCGGTGACGCGTGCCAGCTGGTGGTGATCGACCGGCTGCCGTTCCCGCGCCCCGACGAACCCCTGGCCGCCGCCCGCTCGGCCGCCGCCGACGCGGCCCGGCCGGGTTCCGGCTTCGCCTCGGTGAGCGTGCCGATCGCCGCGGTCCGGCTCGCCCAGGGCGTGGGCCGGCTGATCCGTTCCACCGGTGACAAGGGGGTGGTCGCGGTCCTGGACTCACGCTTGGAGACGGCCCGCGGCTATGGCCCGTTCCTGCGCAGGTCCCTGCCCCCGTTCTGGTACACGACCAGTTCCGACGTCGCCCTCGGCGCCCTCACCCGCCTCGCCCAGAGCTGACCTCCACCTTGACCACGAGCGCGGGGTGTCAAGACGATCGATATGGCGTCGCGGGTGGCACTTGAGCTTTGAAGGGCCCGTGCCAACATGGCTGCCATGATGGCGCCGGGGATGGGATATGGGCCGCCGGTGGCTTCGAGGAAGCGGCACCGGTGGGTCGGCGCGGCGGTCGGTGGCTGGGTTCTGGTGCTGGCCCTGGTGTCGTGGTGGTCGATCCGGAACGATCCGGCGACCGTGCCGGAGCAGCAGGGTCTCGACCGGGCGATGCCCGCGTTGCGGAAGGCGACCGGCACGCTGCTCGCTGCGGCGCAGAGCGGGCCGTGGGTGGTGCGGCTGGGTGCGCCACGGGCTGACAAGTGCGCGTTGACGCCGGTGCGGGACGGGGTGAACGCCGGGCGCGACGTCTTCCTCTACGTGCCGGGGGACCGGGCGCGGGAGGCGCTCGACCAGGTCGCGGCCGCGCTGCCGAGCGGGTATCGCGCCTCGGTGGTGCCGACCCGGTCGGGCACGCGGTTGTCGCTGTTCGCGGACGCCGGGGACTTCATCGCGATCGAGGCCGAGGCCGGGAGGGCCGATCAGGTGCTCACGCTGTCGCTGGACACCGGATGCCGGCCGGGCGGACCGGCGAGCGGCGCCGGGGCCGATCCAGCGGCGGGCGCGGCGCCGGTGACGCTGGCCGAGACCGTGGTGGCGCTCGGCGGGCGGGCGGGCGCCGAGGTGTCGGCGTGGGCGGTGGCCTGCCCGGCGGGTGGTACGGCGGCGACGTTCCAGGCGGTGGCCGGGGAGAGCGGGAGCGGGCCGCGTGGGCTGCCCGGCGGCACGACGCCGGTGTGGTCCGGGGCCGGCGGATGGGCGTACCGGAAAGGCTCCGAATCGGTCGTCGTCGACGACAGCGGTGACCGTTCGCGGGTCAGCGTGACGACCGCCTGCCGCGTCTCCTGACGCGAGAGCCGGTCGAACGTCTTCCGGCCCGAGAGCCGGTCGCACGCCTCCTGACGCGAGCAGGTCAGTAGACGAGGGCCTGCGCGCCGTCGGACATGATCTCCTCGACGAAGACGGCGGCGCCGGCGATGCGGATGCCGGGGATCACGTCCTCGGCACCGATGCCGCGGCGGGCGGCGCACTGGGTGCACGCGGTGATCCGGCCCGCCTCCAGGAGCAGGTCGATCAGGTCGGGCAGCGGCGCGGCGTGCGGCAGCTCGAACTCGGCGGCCCGGCCGGGCAGGGCGAACCAGGTGGACTCGCCGGTCAGCCAGAACGACACGTCGACACCGGCGGTCGCGGCCGTGCTCGCCACGTTGAACGCCTGGTTGCAGCGTTCCGGTGCGTCCGCGCCGGCGGTGGCCTTGACGACCAGCAAACGTGCCATACCGGCCAGCATAAGATGGTCCGGTCATGGTTACGGAGATCGGGTTCGTGAGTCTGCTGGTCGCCGGGGTCGGTGCCCTGGCGGGCGGTTTCGGCTATCTAGCGATGCGTATTTCGAGGGGGCGTTGGTGAGCGGCGAGACGGAAAACCCATTGGGCCCGCCGCCGTGGCTGAACGCCCCGCCGGTCGGCGTCAGTCCCTATGAGGACACGCACGACCTGCGAGTCGGCCCCGACCTGCATCATTCGCTGCTCGGGCTGCTGCCGTTCATCGGTCTGTGGCGGGGGCGCGGGCAGGGTGGCTTCCCGGCGGAGGAGGACTACAACTTCGCCCAGGAGGTCCGGATCAGTCACGACGGGCGGGACTTCCTGCGCTTCGAGTCGCGCTCCTGGCTGCTCGACGACGAGTCGCAGCCGCTCGGCCAGGCGCTCACCGAGTCCGGTTTCTGGCGGCCGGTGCTGGTCGACGGCCGGCCCGGTGACGAGATGGAGGCCACGATGATCCGGCCGGACGGCGTCGCCGAGCTGTACCTGGGCAAGGCCGTCAGCACCTGGCTGGAGATGGGCACGGACGCGGTCGCGTACACGCCGTCCGGGCTGCACGTGACCGGCGGGCACCGGCTCTTCGGGGTCGTCGAGGGGGCGCTGCTCTACGCGCACGAGATCTCGATCGACAACAGCCCGCTGACCCCGCACATGTCCGCGCGCCTGATCCGCATCGGCGGCTGACCCGCCGAGCGGGCTCAGAAGCCGAGCAGGCTCAACAGGCGGGGAGTCCACGGCGACCGGCCGCGTGGCACGCCGTCGAGCGAGATCACTTCGGCGAGTCCGCGCACCGACGACGCCAGCCAGATCGCGTCGGCGGCGGCCAGCTCCGGCAGCGTGATCATGCGGAACGCGGGCCGCAGTCCCACCGAGCCGGCCACCGACAGCAGGTGGCCGGCCGTGATCCCGTCCAGGATGCCGGCTTCCGCGGGCGGGACCGTGCACAGCGTGTCGCCGCTGAGCCAGACGACGGACGAGGTCGGCGCCTCCAGGACGTACCCCTCGAGGGAAGTCCAGATCACGTCGTCGGCCTGCTGCCGCGCCGCCCAGCGCCGCGCCGCGAAATTGCTCGCGTAGGACAGTGACTTGGCCGCCGACAGCGACCACGGCGGACGCCGCCCGACGGAGACGCCGAGGTCGGCGCTGAGGACCCGGACGCCGTCCCGTCGCTCCCGGAGCACCTGCTCCGAGATCTCCGAGACGCTCACGTGCAGCAGATTCCGGGTGTAGACGATGCGCATCACCCCGGTCCGCCGGGCTTGGAGCCCGCCGAGATCGATGGGTGGGGGCGGCGGCAGGTCGAGCAGCGCCGCGGACCGGGCCAGCCGGTCGAGGTGCTCCGGCAGCAGCCACGGTCCCGACGGCCGCAGGTGCAGGGTCTCGAAGACCCCGTCGCCGAGGAGATCGCTCGGGGACACCAGGATTCGCTCGTCCATCAACGTGAAATTAGCGAACTATGCTCGTGGGGTGTCCGCCACTTCGCTTGCCGTCATGCTGCGTGAGCGCGGCCTGCGGCTCACCCCGCAGCGTCAGCTGATCCTGGAAGCGGTGCACGAGCTCGGCCACGCGACCCCCGAGACGGTGCACAACGCGGTCCGTGAGCGGGTCGCCGGGGTCAACATAACCACCGTCTACCGGACGCTGGAGCTGCTGGAAGAGCTCGGCCTGGTCAATCACACGCACCTGTCGCACGGCTCGCCGACCTACCACCCGGCCGGTGAGGGTCAGCACGTGCACCTGGTCTGCCGCTCCTGCGGGTCGATCGAGGAGATGGATCCGGCGGTGCTGCTCCCGGTCTGCGACCGGCTGCGGGACGAGCGAAATTTCCGCGTCGATGTCGGCCACGTCTCCCTCTTCGGTGTCTGCGGCAAGTGCAAGGAGTCCGAATGACCGTCGTCATGGTCGAGGAGATCGACCCGAGCTCGGCCGACGCCGGAGTGCCCGCGCACTTCGGCGATCCGGTGAAGGAGCAGCGCCTCCTGGAGACCGCGGTCGGCCTGGTCGACCGGTCCAACCGGGACGTTCTCGCGGTGCCCGGTGACGAGCGGGCGAGCTGGCTGCACACGCTGACGACCCAGCATCTCTCCGGGATCTCCGCCGACCAGGGCAGCGAGCTGCTGGTGCTGTCCCCGCACGGGCACGTGGAGCAGCACGCGTTCGTCACCGACGACGGCACGACGGCCTGGCTGGACACCGAGCCGGGCGCCGGTGCCGGCCTCCTGAAGTACCTGGAGATGATGCGCTTCTTCACCCGGGTGGAGCCGCGCGACGCCACCTCGGAGATCGCGGTGCTGTCGCTGGTCGGCCCGGCCGCTGCCGAGCTCTTACCGGAGCTGGCGGAGCCGCGGATCGGTGCGGTGCCGGGTCCGAAGTTCGCCGCCGGATCGGTTCCCCCCGAGGCCACCGCGATCTATTCGGTACGACCTTTCGAGGGCGGGCTGGCTCGTCGCGTTCCGCTCGGTGTGGACCTGCTGGTCCCGCGGGCGGCGAAGACGTCGGTGATCGAGAAGCTGGGCGTGCCCCGAGCCGGCCTGTCGGCGTACGAGGCGATCCGGGTCGCCGCCCGGGTCCCGCGGCTGGGCCACGAGACCGATCACAAGACGCTTCCGGCCGAGGCGGATTTCATGGCCGCCGCGGTGCACCTGGACAAGGGCTGCTACCGCGGGCAGGAGACCGTCGCCCGGGTGCACCACCTGGGCCGGCCACCGCGTCGCCTGGTCCTGCTGCACCTGGACGGGATCGCCACCGACCACCCGCCGGCGCAGGGCACACCGGTCGAGCTGGACGGCCGGGCGGTCGGCTTCGTCGGAACCGGCGTGCGGCACCACGAGCTGGGGATGATCGCGCTGGCCGTGCTCAAGCGGAACGTGGCCGACGACGCCCGCCTGACCGTCGGGGAGTCGACGGCGGCGATCGACGTCTGACCCCCGCGCCCGGGGGCCGTGCCGGAAGCGCCGCTGAGGGCGGCGGCGGTCGTGGCAGGATGACCGGCATGACCGGGACCTTGATCACCGTCGCCCCGACCGGCGCGGAGAGCAGCAAGGCGGACGTGCCGGCTCTGCCAGTGACCCTGGACGAGTTGGTCTCGACCGCGAAAGAGTGCGAGGCACTGGGCGCCTCGATCATCCATGTGCACATCCGGGACGAGGACGGCCGTCCGACCCTCGACCAGGGCCGGCTGCGGGCCACCGTGGCCGCGCTGCGCGAGTCGACCGGGCTGATCATCCAGCTCTCGTCGGGCGGCGCGGTGACCGATCCGGAGGCCAGTCGCCTGGCCGTGCTGGACGCCGCCCCGGAGATGGCCTCGTGCACCATGGGCACCGTCAACTTCGGCGACGACGTGTTCATGAACCGCTGGGACTTCATCGTCGATCTGCACACCCGGATGCAGGAGCGCGGCATCGTTCCGGAGTACGAGATCTTCGACCTGGGCCAGCTCACCACCCTGCAGCGGCTGCTCGGCAAGCACGGGCTGCCGTTCGGCGGTCACGTGCACGTCGACCTGGTGATGGGCGTGCCGGGCGGGATGCCCGGCACCGCGGCCGCGCTGGTCGCCTGCGAGCAGGCGATCCGTGACCTGCCGGCGGGCACCACGTTCTCGGCGACCGGCATCGGTCGCGGCACGATCCCGGTGATGCTGGCCGCCCTGTCGACCGGCGGCCACCTGCGGGTGGGCATGGAGGACACCGTCACGTACGCGAAGGGTCGCCCTGTCGAGTCGAACATGCAGCTGGTCGCCCGCGCCGTCGGGTTCGCCCAGCTCGCCCAGCGCCCGCCGCTGACCCCCGCCCAGGCGCGGGAGCTGCTCGGAGTGCCGGCTCGATGACCGTCGTCGCGGAGGTGGTCCGCTCCGGCTTCGTGGAGAGCGTGCACCACGGTGTCGTCGCGTTCACCGGCCGGGCCGGTGTCGGGGACATCAGCAGCCCGTTCTTCCCGCGTTCGTCGAACAAGCCGTTGCAGACGGTCGGCATGCTGCGCGCGGGGCTGGTCCCGCGCGAGGAGACCGACCTCGCGATGATCAGCGCCAGCCACGACGGCGAGCCGTTCCACGTGGAGCGGGTGCGGGGCATCCTGTCCGCCGCGGGTCTGGGCCTGGAGTCGCTCGGCTGTCCGGCGCAGTTGCCGGCGGGCGAGCAGCCGCGCAACGCCTGGCTGCGGGACGGCGGCTCCGCGGAGCCGATCCTGATGAACTGCTCGGGCAAGCACGCCGGGATGCTGGCCACCTGTGTGGTCAACGGGTGGCCGCTGGATTCGTACCTCGATCCCAAGCACCCGCTGCAGGTGGCGCTCGCCGACGCGGTCAGTGAGCTGGCCGGCGAGCCGATCGCCGCGACCGGGGTGGACGGCTGCGGTGCGCCGGTGCTGGCCATCTCGCCGGCCGGGCTGGCCCGGGCGTTCCTGCGGCTGGTCGCGGCGGATCCGGGCACTCCGGAGCGCCGGGTGGCGGACGCCATGCGGGCGCACCCCGCTCTGGTGGCCGGCACCGGGTCGCCGGACACCGTGCTGATGGCCGGTGCGCCGGGGCTGCTGGTGAAGAGCGGCGCGGACGGGGTGGTGGCGGCCGCGTCGCCGGATGCCGGCGGGGTCGTCGTGAAGATCTCCGACGGCTCGATGCGGGCCCGGATGCCGGTGCTGCTCGCGGCCTTGCAGCGGCTGGGTGTGGCGACACCCGTTCTGGAGGAGCCGGTGCTGGGCGGTGGCCGCCCGGTCGGCGAGGTTCGCGCGGTCTGGTGACTCGTCTCACGCTAGCTCTTGCAAGCGTTTTGCTTGCAAGAGCTAGCACTCCGCGCTACCTTCGGAGGCATGGCCACGCCCAAGGATCTGCCGCAGGACATCGGAACCTTCATCCGCGATCTGAGGCAGACCGCGAAGATCTCGCTGCGGCAGCTCGCCGACAAGGCCGGGGTGAGCAACCCCTACCTCAGCCAGATCGAGCGTGGCCTGCGTAAGCCCAGCGCCGAGGTGCTGCAGCAGATTGCCAGCGCCCTGCGTGTGTCGACGCCCGCGATGTACCTGCGGGCCGGACTGCTCGATGGTGAGGGCCAGCAGGGTGTGCTGGCGGCCATCGCGGTCGACCCGGAGCTCACGATCGCGCAGAAGCAGTCCCTGACGCAGATCTACGAGACGTTCCGCAACGAGAACGCTCGGAACGCGCCACCGGCGTCTGAAGCGGAGACGCCGTCCCCGGACGCCGAGAGCGCGCCCCGGACCACCCCGATCGCCGAGGAGACGAAATGACCGAGCAGACCAAGACCCGGATCCCGACCCCGCTGTACGCCGCCGCCGGCGCCGGTGACCTCGCCTACCAGCAGCTGCGCAAGCTGCCGGCGGTGCTCACCCAGCTGAGCGACCGGGCGGTCGCCTCGCTGCGCACCGCCAACGAGCAGGCCACCGAGCTGCAGCACAAGGCCGTCAACACCGACTTCGACGCGCTGCGGACCAACGCCACCACGGCGGCCACGGCGTTCGCGCAGGTCGCTCAGGAGCGTGCCGTCGCGGCGTACACCGCTCTGGTCGCCCGCGGCGAGAAGGTCGTCGGCACCGGCATCGTCGAGTCCGCCGAGGTTGTGAACGCCGACATCGAGGCCACCGAGCAGCCGAAGGCCGTTGAGGCCGCGGCCGCGCCGGCCGAGGCGGCGAAGCCGCGCCGGCGGCCCAAGGCCACCCCGGCCCCGAAGTCGGCCGAGTAAGCGTTTCGACATGCTTCGCGGGCCCCGGCATTGCCGGGGCCCGCGGCATAGACTCCCGACATGGCCTCTTCCGCGCCGATCTTCTATGACGACGTCCAGCGCTACATCGAGTTCGCGATCCTTCTGTTCGCCCTGGTGATCGAGACGGTGGCATTCGTCCACTGCCTCATCCAGCGTGGCGCGGCCTTCCAGGCGCTCGGCACCCTGCCCAAGGGCGCGTGGGCCGCGATCATCGGCGTCTGCCTCGTCATGACCTGGGCGGGCCGGGACGCTCTCGGCATCTTCGGCCTGATCGGCATCGCCGCCTCGCTGATCTACCTGCTCGATGTCCGTCCCGGTCTGAAGGACATCGCGGACGGCAAGGGCTTCTGGTGACCCTTCCGGCCGCCTCTCCCGGTCTTCCCGCGGCTCCTGGGGCCGGTGCGTGAGGGCTCGCTTCGGCCCACCGCCACCCGACGGCGGTCCGCGCCTGCGGCGCGTCGATCGGACCGGGCCGCGATCCGGTCGTCCGACCCTGCCGGGCCCGGCCACCGAGCTGATCACCCTGCCCTCCGGTGTACGGGTGGAGCAGCTGATCACCGGCGCCGGCGACCCGATCACGGTCTTCGCGCACGGGCTGGCCGGGGACATCCCCGGCACCCGCCCGCTCGGCAGCGCGGTGGCCGGCCGCCGGGTGTTCTTCCAGTTCCGCGGGCACGGCCGCTCGGACGCGCCGCCCGGCCCGTGGAGCTTCGGCGACCTGGCCGGCGATCTGCGTGGGGTGGCCGACCTGGCCGGGGCGACCCGGGCGCTCGGTGTGAGCATGGGTGCGGGCGCCCTGTGCCGGCTGCTCGCCGAGACCCCCGATCGTTTCGAGCGGGTGGTGTTCTACCTGCCGGCCCCGCTGGGCGGGGACCGTCCGGAGGCCGCGGTGCAGCGTCTGGACCGGCTGCTCGCCTCGGTCGAGTCCGGCGAGGCCGCGATGATCGCCGACGCGGTGGAGGCGGAGCTGCCCGCTGCGGTCCGTAACACCCCGGCCGGTTGGGGACACCTGCGGCAGCGGGTGGAGCAGCTCCAGCGGGACGGCCTGGCCGCCGAGCTCGCGACGCTCTGGTCGGCACCGGTGATCCCGGAGGAGTCCCTGCTGCGGGCGTTCCGTGGCCGGGCGTTGGTGCTCGGCTGCCGGGACGACGAGATCCACCCCGCCTCCTGGGCGGAGCGGCTGGCCGAGCTGCTCGATGCGGAGCTGCACATCTATGACCGGCCCGCGGTGCTCTGGACCAACCGGCCGGATCTGCGTGACCGCGTCTCCACCTTCCTGAACGACTAGCGGGCGTCGAGCTCCAGGCTCGGCTCGGTGGGCACCGGTCGGCCTCTCGGCCATGCCACGATTCTGCCTATTAGGGCGTAAAACCGTAACTTTCCCTGCGCGAGCCAGATGTAATTGACGTGCTCTTGTCCCCTAAATCCGTTTTTATCGGTGTGGTGGCGATCGGGCTGCCCTTCGCCGTCGTGGTCGGCTGGGCGCTTGGCACACCCGTAGCGCGTACCGCCGCGACCCAAGAGGCCGGCGGAGCCGGCGGCAGCGGTGTCCTCGGCCTGGCGCCGGCCCGGACGACGGCGCCGACCACCGGTCACGCGGCCCACCCGGCTCCGCCGGCGAGCGATACCCATTCGCAGGTCGTGGTGATCAGCAGCACGGTGGTGACCCGGACCGTCACGGTCGCCGCCTCGCCGTTCCCGGCCGGCACCTCGGCCTCCTCACCGTCGCCCATCCTCGGCATGCCCCCGGTGCCCACGCCGACCCAGATCACCGGCCCGCCGGAACCCATCCCGTCCCAGACGCCGATCCCGTCCGTGAGCGCCGCGCCGACCAGCAGCGCGGTCCCCTCCCCGGCGCCGACGTCAGCGTCCTGACAGCGGGGCCGGCACCGCAAGCACGTGTGGCCGCGCGGCGCACGAGACAGGCACCACTAAGCTCGCGGGTCGTGAAGGAAGATCCGAATCGGCCGATGGCCGCGATTCGCCAGTTCGCCACCGGTGCCGGTCTGCTCGGCCGTGGCCTGGGCCTGGTCCTGCGCAGTCCCCGGCTGCTCGGGCTGGGCCTGCTCCCCGCGCTCCTCTCCGGGGTGCTCTACACGATCGCGCTGGTCGTCCTGATCCGTTTCCTGCCGGCCCTCTCCGAGTTGGCCACCTGGTTCGCCGACGACTGGTCGAATTTCTGGCGCGACCTCATCGAGGTGCTGGCCGGCGCCGGGCTGCTCGGGCTGGCCCTCCTGCTCGGCATCCTCACCTACACCGCGGTCACCCTGCTGATCGGCGACCCCTTCTACGAGAAGATCTCCGAGCTGGTCGAGGACCGGTTCGGTGGTGTCGCGAACGGGGTCGAGGTCAGATTCTGGAGTGCGCTGCGCCGCAGCCTGGCCGACTCGCTGCGGCTGATCGGCCTCTCCATCCTGGTCGGCATCCCGCTCTTCCTGCTCGGCCTCATCCCGGTGGTCGGCCAGACGGTGATCCCGGTGCTGGCCGCCGCGGTCGGCGGCTGGCTGCTCGCCCTGGAGCTGACCGGCGTGCCGTTCCAGCGTCGCGGCCAGCGACTGCGCCACCGCCGCGTGGTGCTCGCCGGGAACGTGCCGCTCACCCTCGGCTTCGGCGCCGCGGTGTTCTGCGCCTTCCTGATCCCGCTCGGCGCGATCTTCCTGATGCCCGCCGCCATCGCCGGCGCGACCCTGCTGTCCCGTCGCGTCCTCGGCCAGCCCATCGACATCACCACCGTCGGCTCCCTGTGACCCCCGACCGGCTCCGGCCGGTCGGCGGGCCGGGTCAGGCGGAGTCGCGGATGATCAGCTCGGTGGGGAGGACCACCGACTCGGGCACCTCGGCTCCGCCGCCGATCATGAGCAGCATCTGACGGGCCAGCGTCTGCCCGATCTCGCCGATCGGCTGCCGGACGGTGGTCAGCGGCGGATCGCTGTACCGGCTGATGTCGAAGTCGTCGAAACCGATCACCGCGACGTCGGACGGTACCCGCCGGCCGCTCTCCCGCAGCGCCGTCAGCGCCCCGTGCGCCATCAGGTCGGACGCCACGAAGACCGCGTCCAGCGAGGGGTCCCGGGCGAGCAGCGCCCGCATCCCGTCGATCCCCGATTCCCGGGTGAAGTCACCGGTCACCACCGTCTCGGGCAGCCCGGCCGCGCGGAGCGTCGCCCGGTACCCCGCGAGCCGTTCGATCCCGGCGACCATGTCCTGCGGCCCGGCGATGGTGGCGATCCGCCGCCGGCCGCCGGCGATCAGGTGCTCGACCGCGGCGGCCACCCCGCCGGCGTGGTCGACGTCCACGTACGGCACCGGAGGCTCGGCGTTCATCGGGCGGCCGCTGCAGATGACCGGGATGCCGCGCCGGGCGAGCGCTCCGGGCAGCGGGTCGGCACCGTGGATCGAGGCGAACATGACGCCGTCGACGTGGCCGGCGACCGCATACCGTTCGACCCGGTGATGGCCGGCCTCGGAGCCGGTCATCATCAGCACCAGCTGCTTGTCGGCGGTCTCCAGCTCCATGCCGACGCCGCGGATGATCGCCGGGAAGAACAGGTCGTCGGAGAAGACCCGGTTCGCCGTCTCCGGCAGGATCAGGGCGATCGAGTCGGTCCGCTGGGTGACCAGGCTGCGGGCGGCCTGGTTCGGCACATACCCCAGCTCTTCCACCGCGTGGTTGACCGCCTCACGGATGGCGGCGGCGACCGAGGTCGAGCCGTTGACGACGCGGGAGACTGTCGCGCGGGAAACCCCGGCGCGCCGGGCCACCGCTTCGAGGGTGGGCCGCTCCCGCGTCGTCACAAACAGCTCCTAAATATGGGTCACTCCAGGCCGTTGCGCCGGATCACCTCGCGGTACCACTTCGCGCTGTCCTTGAGCACACGCTGTTGCGTCGTGTAGTCGACGTGCACGATACCGAAGCGCTTCGCGTATCCCTCGGCCCATTCGAAGTTGTCCATCAGCGACCAGAGGAAGTATCCCCGCAGATCCACTCCGGCGGCCAGAGCGTCGTGACAGGCGCGCAGGTGACCGTCCACATAATCGATTCGGCGCTGGTCGGGAACGGTGCCGTCGGCGGACGGGCCTTCCGGGAACGCGGCGCCGTTCTCGGTGATCATCAGGGGGGTGCCCGGGTAGTCCCGGTGGATCCGGGTGAGCAGCCGGGTCAGACTGGCCGGCTCGATCGGCCAGTTCATGTCGGTGACCGGGCCGGCCGGCGGGCGGAACGCGATGCCCTCGCTGCCCGGGTAGTCCAGGGCGCCGGGAGCGCCGGGCTTCGCGGAGACGTACGACGGGTTGTAGAAGTTGATGCCGAGCACGTCGATCGGCTGGTTGATGATCTTCAGATCGCCGTCCTGGAGGTACGACAGATCGGTGAGCCGGCCGATGTGCTCCAGAACGTCCGCCGGGTACTCCCCGCGCAGCAGCGGGTCCAGGAAGATCCGGTTGGCCAGCCCGTCGATCAGCCGGGCCGCGTCCCGGTCGGCCGGGCTCTCCGGGTCGACCGGGTAGACCTCGCACGGGTTGAGCGTGATGCTGATCCGCTGGGCTCCGGCGGCCCGCAGCGCCTGGGCGGCGAGGCCGTGGCCGAGGTTCAGGTGGTGCACGGCGGCCAGAGCCTTCGCCGGGTCCTTGACGCCCGGGGCGTGGATGCCGGAGCCGTAACCGAGGTAGGCCGAGCACCACGGCTCGTTCAGCGTGGTCCAGGTGGCCACCCGGTCGCCGAGCTTGCGGTACACCACCTCGGCGTAGTCGCCGAACGCCTCGGCGGTCTCGCGGTTGGCCCAGCCGCCCTTGTCCTCCAGCGTCTGCGGGAGGTCCCAGTGGTAGAGGGTGACGACCGGATCGATGCCCTTGCCGAGCAGCTCGTCGGTGAGCCGGTCGTAGAAGTCGAGGCCCTTGGGGTTGACCGGGCCGGTGCCGTCCGGGCGGACCCGAGGCCAGGCGATGGAGAACCGGTACGAGGCCAGGCCGAGGCCGGCCATCAGCGCCACGTCGTCGCGGTACCGGTGGTAGTGGTCGCAGGCGATGTCACCGGTGTGACCGGCGTACACCTTTCCGGGCGTACGGCTGAAGGTGTCCCAGATGGACGGGCCGCGACCGTCCTCCCGCGCCGCCCCCTCGATCTGGTACGAGGCCGTGGCCGCGCCCCAGACGAAGCCGTCGGGGAAGGTGATCCCCGCACGCGCCGGCTGCGCCGACGTGGACGTGACGGTTGCCGTCATGTCTTCACCACTTCCTGTTCCTGTTCCGCATGATCAGTCCGCTCAACTTAACCGGTTCATCTTACGAGACGGAACCGATACCGCGACGTCATCTGTATTCAGGCGGAGCGGGGCTCGCTTCGCTCGTGTCGATCGGCGGCGACCGGTGCGGGCCGGACTCAGCCTGTCCGCAGGGCCTGGAACAGGCGGGGGTCACCGCTGAGGGCGAGCTGATCCGGGCGCTTGCGGCCCATCAGGGTCAGTTGGAGGTCGCTCGTCGTCCCGATCGCCTTGGCCCGGGCGTGGTGATCGTCGGTGTCGAGGATCGTCCCGATGTCCAGCAGCGCGATCCCCGCCCCGCGCAGCCGGACGAACCACTCCTGCTCGGCGTCGGTCCCCACCAGGTGCACCACGCCGTGCAGGTCGGTCGGCCCCCGCCGTCTGCCGGCCGGCAGCCAGGTGTCCAGGATCTCGGCCACCCCGTCGGTGGCCAGCTTGGTCTCGATCGGGGTGGGCCGCCCGGCCGCCGCCTCGGCGTCCCAGCGGTGCACCGAGATCTCGTGCGCGATCCGGCGATCCCAGAAGGCGGCTCGTTTCGGCTGCGGGGCCCAGTTCCACGCCGGGAAGTCCGGGTCGAGCGCCTCGAGCGTCTCGATCGTCCCGGTCAGCTCCCGCCGGAGCTGGTCGAGCGTCTCGTCCCACTCCGGCCGGGTGTCCGGCGCGACAAGTGGCTCGGGCCGGTCGGTCACGCCGCGCGCCACCTCGGCCCGGACCCAGCGCAGCAGGTCGGTGACGTGGTAGGCCAGGTCGGCGGTGGTCCAGTCGGGGCAGTACGGCACGGCCGCGTCCGGCCCGGTCTCGGCGACGGCGTCCCAGAGGGCGGGGCCGTCGGCGCGCAGTGCCGCCAGCCAGAAGTCCTTCGTCGCGTGCAGCCTGTTCATCGCAGTCGTCTCCCGCTCGGCCGGACCGCCGGTGCAATCACTCCGTCTTATGAGCTTAGGGTGAACGTCGTGCCCGACGCATTCGCCGATCACCCGACTGACACATTCCCGGCTACGGACCGAGGCCTGGCGGCATATACGACGCTACGCCTCGGTGGCCCCGCCGGCACGATGACCACTGCGGTCAAGACGGACGAAGCCGTCGCTACGGTTCGAAAAGCCACTTCCGAGGGACGTCCGATCCTGGTCCTGGCCGGTGGCAGCAACGTCGTGATCGGTGACGCCGGCTTCGCCGGCGAGGTGCTGCTGCTGCGCAACCGCGGCGTCGAGGTGGTCGCGGAGGACGCCGGCGAGGTGGTGGTCCGGGTCGCGGCCGGTGAGCCCTGGGACGATTTCGTGGCGTACGCCGTGCGCAACTCCTGGTCCGGCGTCGAGTGCCTCTCCGGCATCCCGGGCTCGGCCGGCGCCACCCCGATCCAGAACGTGGGCGCCTACGGCCAGGAGGTCGCGCACACCGTCGAGGCGGTGCACGCCTACGACCGCCTCGCCGACGAGCAGCTGGTGATGACGCCGGAGGAGTGCCGTTTCGGCTACCGCGCGAGCGTGTTCAAGCACAACGACCGCTACCTGGTCACCGCGGTGGACTTCCGGCTGGCGCGGCAGGACCTGTCGGCCCCGATCCGGTACGCCGAGCTGGCCCGTCGGCTGGGCGTCGAGGCGGGTGACCGGGTGCCCCTGGAGCAGGCCCGCCAGACCGTGCTCAAGCTGCGCGCAGGCAAGGGCATGGTGCTCGACCCGGAGGACCGGGACACCTGGTCGGTGGGCTCCTTCTTCACCAACCCGGTGGTCTCCGCCGAGTTCTTCGCGGAGCTGACCGCGGCCAGGGGAGAGATCCCGAACTGGCCGGGCGTGGACGGCACGGTCAAGGTCCCGGCGGCCTGGCTGATCGAGCAGGCCGGCTTCTCCAAGGGCTTCGCCGGCACGGGTGTCGCCATCTCCACCAAGCACACGCTGGCGCTGACCAACCGTGGCGGCGGGGACACCGCGGCGTTGCTGGACCTGGCCCGGACCATCCGGGACGGGGTGCAGGAGCGATTCGGCATCGAACTGCACCCCGAGCCGGTGCTGGTGAACTGCGACCTGTGAGGCCGGCCCGGTGAAGAACCGGTTCAGCGCCAGCCGAACACCTGGGTGTAGTACGGCGTCCCGTCGGAGGCGTAGGCGATGGCCGCGCCCATCGACTTCGTCCCGCAGTTGAGGATGTTCGCCCGGTGCCCGGGGCTGGCCATCCAGGCCTTCATCACCTCGGGCGCGGTCGAATAGCCCCAGGCGATGTTCTCGCCGGCGGGCGAGCGGTAGCCGGTCCGCTGGATCCGCATGGCGAAAGTCGAGCCGTCCCGCCAGACGTGGCTGAACAGTCGGGTCCGGGCCATGTAGGCGCTCTGTGTCGCGGCCGCCACGATCAGTTCGTGGTCCACCCCGAGACGCGGACAGCCGGCCTCCGCCCGCTCCCCGTTGGTCAGCCGGATGATCTGGTGCATCAGGGTGCGGGCCCGGGCCTTCTCCGGGTCGGGGGTGGCCGCGCCGGCCGGCACCGCGGCGATCCGCGGTGTGATCCGTGCGGCCGGTCTGGAGATCGCCGCCCGACCGGGTGACGTCGCCGGGGCGGGACGTGCGGCGATGGGCCGACCTGCTGGCCGCTCCGGCACCACCGGTCCCTGGGCGTGGACCGTGAGCGGCAGGGCGAGCAATGCGACGGGCAGGGCGACGATCAGTGCGGGCGCGGCCGCTAGCGCGGACGCACGGCGTTTCACCTTGTCGAACACGGGTTTCCCCTCGGATGCGTGTGGACGCGATTCGTCCATCAGGCATATCGGACCCCGTAGTTCGTCTCCTGTCACATCTTTCACGGAATGGCTGAAACGCCGCATTCGTTATGAAATCCTGTTGGGATCAGCGAGCGGGCCGGGATTCGCCGGTTGCGCCCGCCGCCGGACGGGGTGGCCATGGGTTCTGTCTCCTGGACCGGCCCTTGGCCCGGCCCTCGGCCCGCTAAACTGTCACTGTCCGTATATAGGTGATGACATCACGCTATGGTGTCTTTGCGTCGTTGAATATCTCCCGCCCGCGGGTCGCGTGGGCGGTGCCAGCAAGACATCGAATCTCCGGCGTTTTCGCGCCCGAGGATCGATCGTGCCCGAAACTGGGCGCGAGCACGGGTTGGGGGCAGGGTGAACACACGATGAGTCGCCTACTCGTGGTCGAGGACGACCCGGACATCGCACTCGCCCTTCGGCTGCTGTTCAGCCGGGCCGGGTACGAGGTGGCCCACGCCGCGGACGGCCGTTCCGGTCTCAAGGAGGCGTACGCCGAGCACCCCGATCTCGTGGTGCTCGACGTGGGTCTGCCGGAGATGGACGGTTGGCAGGTGCTGGAGCGGCTGCGGGACGTCTCGGACGTGCCGGTGCTGGTGCTCACCGCGCACGGTCAGGAG
Source organism: Actinoplanes regularis (assembly GCF_900188005.1). Taxonomy (GTDB): domain Bacteria; phylum Actinomycetota; class Actinomycetes; order Mycobacteriales; family Micromonosporaceae; genus Actinoplanes; species Actinoplanes regularis. The sequence continues at coordinate 112,346 of NZ_FZNR01000020.1, forward strand.
GCCGAGAAGGTCCGCGGCCTGCGTGGCGGTGCCGACGACTACCTGACCAAGCCGTTCGCCAACAACGAATTGCTGGCGCGGGTCGAGGCGCTGCTGCGTCGCGCGTCCAGCGGCCAGAACAACTGGGCCAGCCAGATCTACGACGACGGTCTGGTCCACCTGGACCCGACCAAGCGCCGGGTCTACGTCAAGGGCGACGAGAAGCGGCTCACTCCGACCGAATTCCGCCTGCTCAACGCGCTGGTCCGGCACGCCGGCGCGGTGCTTTCGCCGAACCAGCTGCTGACCCAGGCCTGGGACGACCCCACCGGCATCGGCCAGGAGCGGGTCAAGTTCGCGGTGCTGCGGTTGCGACGCAAGCTCGGCTGGTCCGATCCGGATGAATCGCCGATCGAGTCGGTTCGAGGATTCGGGTACCGCTACCGCCGTCCCGGCGGAGAAGCCTGACAACTGAACTTTTTTCAGCGTGGGGCGGCTGTCGATCGCCGGAAACGACCCTGCGCACCCGGGGTCGATGCCAGGTTGAAAAAGGTTCATACGGCGTGCCGAGCGAGTCCCCTCAGTTGGCGCGCGCAGGGGTCGATGAGGGCTGTGAAGCCGAGCAGGAGGTGGGTGTCGTGGAAGACCTTGGCGAGATCGTCGGCGAATTCCTCTTGGAGTCGCACGAGAACCTGGACCAGATCGACCGAGACCTCGTAAGCCTTGAGCAGGAACCGGACTCGCGTGACCTGATCTCCCGCATCTTCCGGGCGATCCACACGATCAAGGGCACGAGTGGATTCCTGGCGTTCTCCCGACTGGAGAAGCTGGCGCACGCCGGGGAGTCGTTGCTGTCCCGGTTGCGCGACGGCGTCCAGCCGGTCACCCCGGAGACCATCACCGTCCTGCTCCTGTGCATCGACGGCGTCCGTTCACTGCTCGCCTCGATCGAGGAGAAGGGCACCGAGGACGAGGTCGACGTCGACAGCATGATCGTCCGGATCAAGGCGCAGATGGACGCGCCGTCGGACGGCGCTCCGGCCGCCGCACCGGCCCCGGCTTCCGAGCCGTCCGCCGAGGTCGAGACGCCGGTCTCGGTGGAGAACGAGGCGCCGGCGGTCCTCCGTCCGGCTCCCGAGCCGATCGCGGAGCAGCGTCAGCCGTTGGGCCAGCTCCTGGTCGAAGCCGGCGCGGCACAGTCCACCGACGTCACCTCCGCACTGCAGCAGCAGATCGAGGGCGACGAGCGCAAGCTCGGCACGATCCTGCTGGAGGAGGGCAAGACCCAGCCGGCCGCGGTGAACGAGGCGTTGCAGTCGCAGACGGCCAAGCGGAGCATCGCGGACAGCGCGATCCGGGTCGACGTCGACCTGCTGGACACCCTGCTGAACATGGTCGGCGAGCTGGTGCTGGCCCGGAACCAGCTGGTCCGCGGTGTCATGGAGATCGGCGACTCCGGCCTGGTGCGCAGCGCGCAGCGGCTCGGCATGATCACCAGTGAGCTGCAAGAGGGCATCATGAAGACCCGGATGCAGCCCATCGAGCACATCTGGTCCAAGCTGCCCCGAGTCGTCCGGGACCTGAGCAACTCCCTGGGCAAGCAGGTCCAGCTGGACATGCAGGGCAAGGAGACCGAACTCGACCGGAGCCTGCTGGAGGCGGTCAAGGACCCGCTGACCCACCTGGTCCGCAACGCGGTCGACCACGGCATCGAGGACCCGGAGACCCGGATCGCGGCCGGCAAGGGCGCCGAGGGCACCCTGACCCTTCGCGCCTACCACGAGGGTGGGCACGTCGCGGTCGAGGTGGCCGACGACGGCGCCGGCCTGAACGTGGAGCGGATCGCGCAGAAGGCCGTGGAGAACGGGCTGCTCCGGCCGGAGCAGGTGCCGAACATGGACAAACGCGACATCATGGCGATGGTCTTCCAGCCCGGCTTCTCCACCGCGGCGAAGGTCACCAACGTCTCCGGCCGCGGCGTCGGCATGGACGTCGTCAAGACCAACATCGAGAGCATCGGTGGCGCGGTCAGCGTCGACTCGACGGCGGGCGAGGGCACGGTCTGGCGGCTCACCATCCCGCTGACCCTGGCCATCATCCAGGCGCTCACCGTCGACTGCGGCGACCAGCGGTACGTCGTGCCCCAGGTGGCGGTGCTGGAACTGGTCTTCGTCGACGGGAATACCACCAAGATCGAGTACGCCTCGGGCGCGCCGGTCTACCGTCTGCGCGGCAAGCTGCTCCCGCTCGTCCGCCTGGATCGGGCGCTCGGCTTCGAGGTCGGCGGCGACCAGGGCGTCTACATCATGGTGCTGCAGGCCGACGGCCGGCGGTTCGGCCTGGTCGTGGACCGGGTGCTGAACACCGAAGAGGTCGTGGTCAAGGCCCTCAACACCCGCCTGAAGGACATCGGTCTGTACGCCGGCGCCACCATCCTCGGCGACGGCAAGGTGGGCCTGATCCTGGACGTCTCCTCGCTGGCCCGCCGGTCGCACCTGGCCGCCGAGGCGGAGCGGGAGAGCGTCGTCGAGAAGCGCACCGAGGGCGGCGGCGGCACCGAGCGCCTGCTGGTCACCGCGGTCGGCGAGCGTCGGGTGGCGATCCCGCTGGACACGGTCACCCGGCTCGAGGAATTCCCCAAGGATCGGCTCGAACAGGCCGGCTCCCGCGAGGTGGTCCAGTACCGGGGACAGATTCTCCCGCTGGTGCGGTTGTCGCACCTGCTCGGGGCGTACGGCGAGGAGCCCGAGGGCGACACGGTGTCGGTGGTCGTCTACAGCGAGGGCGGACGGAGCGTGGCCCTGGTGGTCGACCGGATCGTGGACATCGCCGAGAACTCGACGACGGCCCGCCGGGACGCCGAGGAGGACGGCCTGGTCGGCACCGCGGTGATCCAGCAGCGGGTCACCGAGCTGCTCGACGTGCGCCGGGCGATCCTCGCGGCCGACCCGAACTTCTACAGCGACATGGCCGACGAGATGTTGGTGGAGGCCTGAGATGGCGAGTCGCCAGTTCGCCACCTTCGAGGTGGACGGCCAGCTCTTCGGGGTCGAGGTGCACACGGTGCAGGAGGTGCTCTCGTACAACGAGTACACCCCGGTGCCGCACGCGCCGCCGGCCGTCGGAGGCCTGTTCAATCTGCGCGGCCAGGTGATCGCCGCCGTCGACCTGCGGGTCCAGCTCGGGCTGGCCCGGCAGGCCCTGCAGGGCCCGGTGATGAACGTGATCCTGCGGGGTGACGGTGAGCCGGTGAGCCTGCTGGTGGACAAGATCGGTGAGGTGGTCGACCTGGACGACGAGACCTTCGAACCGCCGCCGGACACGCTCAGCGGTCCCACCCGGGAGCTCGTGGTGGGCACGTTCAAGCTGGACGGGCGGTTGATGCTGGCCCTCGACGTCAATCAGGCGGTCGACACGTACCGCGCCGCGATCTGATGTACAGCCTGGTCAGCGCCCCTGTTCTGGGCTTCGACCTGACCCGCATGCCCGGCGGGTCGGCCGCGGCCGAGGTGATGCTGCGTGCGTTGCGTCTGCAGAGCGCCGACCTTCCCGTGCTCGCCGAGCGACTTCCGGACGAGGGTGCCAGGGGCCCGCTCTGGGTCGAGGTGGAGAGCGCCGCCCGCCGGATGCCCAATCTCAAGGGCATGTCCAGTGACGATCCGGCGGGCAATCTCGCCCTGGTCGAGCGCGCGCCGATCGGCTCGGTCGACTCGCTGCTCACCTGCCTGCGCTACGACGTGATGTCGTGGACCTGGGAGGGCACCGGCCGGGCCGCCCGGCAGACCGAGGAGGCGGCCGCCGCGACCGCGTTGCTCTGCGACGCCGCGGTCGGCTGCTACCTGCGTGAGGTGCTGGACGACGACATCCGCCGCCGCCTCGGCGCCGGCTGGGTGTCAGCGGTGAAGAAGCTGCCAACGGGCGCGCCGATCGACCTCGGCCCGCACCACTACACCGTCTCCGCCCTGCTCGACCGGCTGCGCACGCTGCGCCCGGAGGACCGGGAACGGGTCTCGACGGCGGCGGATGACGCTCGGCGCAACACGGCTGGCTGGTCGCCCGCCGTGCATTCGGCGTCCTGGGCGGCGTATCTCTCGGATCGGGTCCGTACCGCGGCCGCGGCGCAGATGCTGCTGGTGCAGGCGGTGGACACGGCCGGCATTCCGCTGGCCGACCGGGCCGGTGGGGTCTGGAACATGCTCAGCGGCGCCGTCCAGGCGCTGGTTGTCCGCGATCTGCTGGACACCGCAACGGCGCACAGGCTGCTCGCGCCGGTCGTCGCGGCGCTCGGTCCAGCCTGGCTCGGTTGAAGGGAGTGGTCGAATGATCTCGGTTCTCGTCGTCGACGATTCCGTGGTGGTCCGTCGACTGATCGTCGATGCTCTCGGAGGGGCGCCGGACATCCAGGTGGTCGGCACCGCGGCGAACGGTCTGCTGGCCCAGACCAAGATCGACCAGCTCAAGCCCGACGTGGTCACCATGGATATCGAGATGCCGCAGATGAACGGCATCGAAGCCGTGCGTGAGCTGCGGAAACGGCACGCCTTACTGCCGGTGATCATGTTCAGCACGCTCTCCATGTCGGGTGCGACCGCGACCCTGGAGGCGCTCGCCGCCGGGGCGACCGACTACGTCACCAAGCCCAGCAACGTGGGTTCGGTGGCGGAGTCCATCGCGGCGGTCCGGGAACAACTCGTACCGCGGATTCAAGCTCTCGGTGGACGCCGTCGGCCGGCGGCGGGCGCACCCCCGCGGGGCCCGGCCCCGGCGGCGGGCCTGCGGCCCGGTGCCGCACCGTCCCGTCCCGGCCTGCCTCCGCTCGGCGCGGCCCGGCCGGGCGCCGCGGGCCCGGCGCCGGCCCGCCCGCTGGCGGCGCGGCGCGGACCTCAGGGCCGGATCGACATCCTGGCCATCGGTTCGTCCACCGGTGGCCCGGACGCGCTGACCAAGGTGCTCCTCGAGCTCCCGGCGGACCTGCCGGTCCCGGTGGTGATCACGCAGCACATGCCGCCGGTCTTCACCAAGATGTTCGCCGACCGGCTGGACCGCAGCGCCCCGATGAAGGTGGTGGAGGCCGGCGACGGGATGGAGCTCGCGGCCGGCACCGTCTATATCGCCCCGGGCGACCGGCACCTGGTCTTCAACCGCCGGGGCACGTCGACGTTGACCCAGCTCAGCGGCGCACCGCAGGAGAACTCCTGCCGCCCGGCCGTGGACGTGATGTTTCGGTCGGTAGCCGGGGTGTACGGCGGCACCGCATTCGCGGCCGTTCTTACTGGAATGGGACAAGACGGACGGGGTGGTGCGAAAGTGCTGCGGGACTCGGGCGCCGAGATCTTGGCGCAGGACGAGGCGAGCTCGGTGGTCTGGGGTATGCCCGGTGCTGTGGTCGCCGCCGGGCTGGCGGACGAGGTGCTGCCCCTGGACCGGATCGCGAGTGCGCTGATCAACCGTGTGCGGGTAGGCCGGTCCCCGGCGGTGGCGCGATGACCCTCTCCCAGGCGGATTTCGCGTTCGTCTCCAACCTGGTTCGGCGGGAGGCCTCGATCGTCCTCGCCCCAGGCAAGGAGTACCTGGTCGAGGCCCGGTTGATTCCGGTCGCCCGGGCGGTCGGGGCGCCCAACGTCAACGAGTTTCTGGCCGACCTGCAGCGCCGGCCCAACCCCCAGCATCAGCGCAAGATCATCGACGCGCTGACCACCAACGAGACGTCCTGGTTCCGGGACCGGGAGCCGTACACCGCGCTCACCGACGTGGTGCTGCCGGAGCTGGTGAAGTCCCGGGCGGCGGCGCGCAAGCTGCGCTTCTGGTCGGCGGCCAGCTCCAGTGGCCAGGAGGCGTACAGCATGGCCATCACGCTGCAAGAGGCGCTGCCGGCCGGCTGGGCGTACGAGATCCTGGGCACCGACATCTCCACCGCGATGATCGAGCGGGCCGAGAAGGGCGAGTTCAGCCAGGTCGAGGTGAACCGCGGTCTGCCGGCCACCCAGCTGGTGCAGTACTTCGAGCGATCCGGTGCGCACTGGCGGGTCATTCAGCAGCTGCGCCGGAACGTCTCGTTCAAGCACATGAGCCTGACCGCGCCGTTCCCCCCGATGCAGCCGTTCGACGTCATTTTTCTACGCAATGTCCTCATCTACTTCGACGTCGCGACGAAGCGACAGGTACTGCAGAACGCCGCGAAGCTGCTGCGCCCCGACGGCTGGCTGTTCCTCGGCGCTGCCGAGACGACGATCGGGATCGACGACAACTACGAGCGGGTGGCCGCAGGCCGCACGTCCGCCTACCGAATCCGTAACGCGGTGCCCGTGGGTGCCGGGAGAAGGGGATGACGCCGATGCGCGCCATGGTGATCGACGACTCGCGCGCGATGCGCATGATCCTCAAGCGAATCGTCACGAAGCTGAACTTCGAGGCGATCGAGGCGGGTGACGGTAAAGAAGCACTCGACCTGCTCGCCGATATGACCGAGGTGCCAGAGCTGGCCCTCATCGACTGGAACATGCCCAACATGAACGGGCTCGAGTTCGTCACGAAGGTGCGGGCCGATCCTCGCCTGCGGGAGATGACCCTGGTCATGGTCACCACGGAGAGCGAACAGAGCCAGATTGTCCGGGCGCTGGCCGCAGGTGCCCACGAGTATGTGATCAAGCCCTTCACCGAGGGCGCCATGATCGAAAAGTTGGCCCTGCTGGGCCTCGTCCCGACCGGAGCGAACTCATGAGCGTCGAAGTCGACGTAGACGAGAGCGATCTTGCTGAGATGGTGGAACAGGTCTGGGAGTCGTACCTGGATCCGGAGGGCGTCAGCCCGCTGATGCAGAACTACGACCACGACCAGCCCACCGAGGTGCACTCCTCGGTGTCGATCACCGGTGCCTGGAACGGGCACGTCGTCTACGCGTCCTCCCGAGCCGCCGCCCAGCGTGCCGCGGCCGCCTTCCTGGCGATGGAGATCGACGAGGTCAGCGAAGAGGACATCTCGGACACGCTCGGCGAGCTGGCGAACATCGTCGGCGGCAACGTCAAGGCGATGCTCCCGCCGGGTTCGCAGCTGTCGCTCCCGCAGGTGGTACTCGCGCCGGAGAGTACGGCGCGTTATCCGAGCGCCGAGCGCATCAGCGGCATCTATGGAACTTGGGAAGGTGAGCCGGTGTCCATCTCGATGTGGCACGCCAGCGCCGAGACGAAGGAGGAGGGTGCATGAAGATCCTCATCGCCGATGACAGTCGGGTGATGCGACAGATCGTCGTCCGCACCCTGCGGCAGGCCGGCTTCGGCGACCACGACCTGGTCGAGGCTGCTGACGGACAGGAGGCCTTCGACAAGGCCACGGAGGAGCACCCGGATCTGGTGATCTCCGACTGGAACATGCCGCAGATGACCGGGATCGACGTGCTGCGGCGGCTTCGGGCGGCGGGCAACAAGGTCAAGTTCGGGTTCGTCACCTCGGAGTGCACACCGGAGATGAAAAGCGCCGCGGAGGAGGCGGGATCGGCCTTCTTTATCGTCAAGCCATTCACCGCTGAGCGATTCGACGAAGTATTCGCTCCAATTTTGGGATGATTGCGACATGTCAGATGTCTCGGTTCTTCCTGGCTCATTAGCCGTTCGCAACCTGTTCGAGGATCTCCTCGGCCGCGAAGTGACTGTCAGCCCTGGTGAGCCGTTGGGTGCGGAAGAGGTCCGGACCGCCACGGTCGCCATCTTCACTGACAACTTCCAGAAGATGTACGCGGTGCTGGGCCTGGATCTGAGCTTGGCGGCGAACTCGGGAGCGGCACTCGGGCTGCTGCCCGCCGGTGCGGCCGAGGACAGCGTCGAGGACAAACAGCTCTATCCGAACCTGGCGGAGAACGTCTTCGAGCTGTGCAACATCTTCACCAGCCTGCTCAACCGGGAGGGAGCCCCGCACATCAAGCTCTACCAGGTGCTCTATCCGGGGATGGAGCTGCCGAGCGACGCCCGGGCGGTGCTGCTCGCGCTGGGCCGGCGGCTGGATCTGCACGTCGAGGTCAGTCGCTACGGCAAGGGCAGGCTCAGCCTGTCGCAGGCGCCCTGAGCGGGCGGTGTCACCGCGGACGTACGCGGAAAATCGAAGATCTCCTGTTGCGGGCCCGCCGATCCGGCGGGCCCGCAAAATTGTGCCTAAGCAAATCCTGGGCCGGGCCGAAGCTTAGATTGAGCTCGCCAAGGGACAGGAGAAGTCAATGACCTCGCCGACCTCTGGAATCGGCAACACCGGCGCCTCTTCCGACGCGGCACAGGCCGCTGCGAGGGCCGAGGCCGCGAAGCAGGCGGCCAAGAGCAAGGACCTCGGCGACAAGGACACTTTCCTCAAGCTGCTGGTCGCCCAGCTCAAATACCAGGACCCGTCGAATCCCGCGGATTCGACCCAGTTCCTGGCGCAGACCGCGCAGTTCACGCAGGTCGAGAAGCTGGAAGACATGCTGGGCATGATGCGGGGCCAGCGGATGGTCAGCGCCAGCTCACTTGTCGGCAAGACAGTTACGTACCAGGACTCCCTCGGTCAGTCCCAGACCGGTGTGGTCTCGGCGGCGAAGCTCAACGGAGACAGCGAACCGACGCTCACGGTCGGGAACACGGATGTAGAGCTGTCCAAGGTCACGGAAATTCAACAGACCGCCTGATCCGTCTTTCCTCTTTCCGCACCGATGCGAAGGGAACACCTTCATGCTGCGCTCTCTCTACTCCGGAATCAGCGGCCTGCACGCACACCAGCAGATGATGGACGTCACCGGCAACAACATCGCCAACGTCAACACGGTCGGCTTCAAGTCACAGCAGGTCCAGTTCAAGGACACCCTCAGTCAGATGGTCGGCGCCGCCGGCTCACCACAGAACGGTCAGGCCGGTACCAACCCGGCGCAGGTCGGCCTCGGTGTCCGGGTGGGCGGTATCAGCCAGAACTTCACCCAGGGCTCGGCGCAGACCACCGGCAAGTCCGGGGACATGATGATCCAGGGTGACGGGTTCTTCATGACCCGCAGCGGCGGCGAGGTGCTCTACACCCGCGCCGGTTCGTTCTCCGTCGACGCGAACGGCACGCTCTGCGCCACGACCGGTGAGCCGGTCCAGGGCTGGACCGGGACGAACGGCGTGGTCAACGCGGCCGGCAAGCCGGGTGACATTCGGATTCCGCTGGGCGCCACGATCCCCTCCCAGGCGACCACCAAGGCCACCTTCAAGGGCAACCTGAGCAGCGACGACATCCCGGACCCGAACAACCCGACCAACAGCGGCACCAGCTACACGACGATCATCCCGCTCAAGGTCTTCGACGCGCAGGGCGCGACGCACACGGTCACCGCGACGTTCCTCCGGACGAGCAACCAGAACACGGCTACCCCGCCGACGTCCAGCTGGGATGTCAGTCTGACCGACGAGAACGGGAATGCGATCGCCGGCAACGCGACGCTCGACTTCGACAGCGGCAAGCCGGTCCTGGCGCCGGGCACGACGACGATCACGGTCGGCAGCGGCAGTAATCAGTACACCATCGACGTCGCCGACGTCACGTCGTACTCGGGTCAGTCTGACGCCCGGGTGTTCCAGACGGACGGCCAGACGGCCGGCGCGCTCACCTCGCTGGCCTTCACCGTGTCCGACACCGGTCAGATCATCGGGGTCTACAACAACGGCCTCAAGCAGGTGCTGGCCCAGGTGGCCATGTCCACCTTCGCCAACCCCGAGGGTCTGGAGAAGGTCGGCAACTCCATGTACCGCAGCACGGTCAACTCGGGGTATGCCCAGGTCGGCACGCCCGGCAGCGCAGGCATGGGCGACATCATCACGGGCACTCTGGAGATGTCGAACGTCGACCTCGCCCAGGAGTTCACGAACCTCGTCGTGGCCCAACGCGGCTTCCAGGCCAACTCCAAGATCATCACCACCTCCGACGAGCTGCTCCAGGAGCTCGTCAGCATGAAGCGCTAGTAGCAGCAGTCTCTCGGCCGGCGGCCGGGGCAGGCGTCCGTGCCTGCCCCGGCCGCCGTCGTGTGCGCGCGGAGCGCCCCGGTTTCGCTCCCCGATGGAGACCGGCTCGATCTCATCGGCAACCGAGATCGGGCCGATTTAACAAGCGAATGCCCACGGACGGCCCACCAGCCAAGGACGAACCAAGGACGGAACTGCCTTGATCCTCGTAACTCGAATCAACGGTTCGGTGTTCGCTCTGAACCCCGACCTGGTCGAACGCCTGGACTGCACACCCGACACGGTCGTCACCCTGGTGGACGGCACCAAGTACCTCATCGCCGAGTCCGTGCCCGAATTCATCGACTCGGTGCGTCACTACCGAGCCTCCCTGATCGCTCAGGCGAGCCGCATGGAGACCGAGACCACGGCCAACACCTCGTCCGAGGACGAGCCCGACGCCAAGGTGCTTCCGATGCACCGGAAGGAACGCTGATGGACATCTCAACCCTCGTCGGGGTGCTCGCCGGACTGGCGGTCGTCTTCACGGTGCAGATCCTGGAGGGCGGTTCGCCGACCTCGATCCTCCTGCTCCCGTCGATGCTGCTGGTCCTGGGCGGCGGATTCCTCGCCGCCATGGCCGGCGGTGTCCTGAAGGACACGAAGGGCTTCATCGGCCAGCTGAAGAAGGCCTTCACCGCCAAGGTGACGCAGCCGACCCAGCTGCTCGACAACGTCGTGAAGCTGGCCGAGCGGGCCCGCCGTGAGGGCCTGCTGGCCCTCGAGGACGCGGTCAAGACGGTCGAGCACCCGTTCCTCAAGCGGGGCCTGCAGTTGGCCATCGACGGCACCGACCCGGACGAGCTGCACGACATCCTGCACGCCGAGGTCGCCGCCAAGAAGAAGGCCGACAAGGCCGGCAGCAAGTTCTTCGAGAACATGGGCGGTTACGCCCCGACCATCGGCATCATCGGCACGGTCATGGGCCTGGTGCACGTGCTGGAGAACCTCAACAAGCCCGAGAGCCTGGGCCACTCGATCTCCGCGGCGTTCGTCGCCACCCTGTGGGGCGTGCTCAGCGCCAACATGATCTGGCTTCCGCTGGCGGCCCGCCTGAACCGGCTCAGCGCGGTCGAGGCCGAGGAGATGGAGCTGGTGATCGACGGCGTCCTGGCGATCCAGGCCGGGTCGAACCCGCGTCTGGTCGCCCAGAAGCTGCGCAGCCTGCTTCCGCCGGACGAGATGAAGAAGGCTGAGGCCTCGGCCTCCTCGCGGAAGGCGGCTTGATCCGATGAGTGGCGGTGCCCGGCGCAAGAGGAAGCGCGGCCATGAGGAGCACGAGGAGCACGTCAATCACGAGCGTTGGCTGGTGTCCTACGCCGACATGCTCACCCTGTTGTTCGTCCTCTTCGTCGTCCTGTACTCCATGAGCGACGTCAACCAGAAGAAGTTTGCCCAGCTGGCGCAGGGTCTCTCCGCGAGCTTCGGCTCCAAGACCGCCGCGTTCACCGGCAGCTACGCCCCGCTGGACGGCGCCGCGAACAACGCCCAGATCGTGCAGATCGACCCGGGTGCCAACCCGGGTGACGGGACCTCCGGGACCGAGGGCCTGAACCAGAAGCAGAAGGAGGCGGTCCGCCGGGCCGTCCAGGCCGAGGACCGGAAGAAGGCTTCGGCCAACGCGGAGAAGGCGGCCAAGGAGGTGGAGGACATGAAGCTGATCGAGAACAAGATCTCCGACGCCCTCGCCGCGGCGAAGCTCCTGGGCAACGTGAAGTTCACGATCGACCAGCGCGGCCTGACCGTCACCGTGGTGACCAACGAGGTGGTCTTCGCCGGCGACCGGGCCGAACTGCGCCCGACCGGCGAGAAGATCCTCGGCGCGATCGCTCCGACCCTGGCCCAGCTGCCGAACAACATCGAGGTGGACGGCAACACCAACCAGCTCAACGCGAAGACCAAGTACTACCCCAGTGGCTGGGAGCTCTCCTCGGCGCGTGCCTCCGCCACGGTCCGGTACTTCACCGGGCACGGCATCCCGAAGAAGCGGCTCACCGCGGTGGGCTTCTCGGACACCAAGCCGCTGATCGACCCGAAGGACCCCAGGTCGATCACGATGAACCGGCGAGTGGACGTGGTCGTGCAGACCATGCTCACGGCCGACCAGGCGGCACTGTTGCCGTCGGCGGCGGGTGGCGACAACAAGCTGCACTCCGGCCAGACCACCGCTGCGGCCAAGGCCGCCGCGGAGGCCGCGCGGAAGCAGGTCGAGGCGAGCAACGCCGCGGCCACGGGCACCACCGGCACCACCGGTACGACCGGCGCCACCGGTACGACCGGTACCACCGAACCGATCACCAGCGACAACTGACCCAGGAGGGAGTTCTGATGGCAGACGACAAGGATTCGGCCGCGGAAGCGCCGAAGAAGAACCCATTGATGCTAGTCGTTATCGTTCTGGTGTTGGTCGTGCTGGGCGGTGGAGGTGCCGGGGCGTACTTCCTGATGAACAGCGGTGAGAAGACCGAGGCCGCTCCGAAGAAGGGCGTCGTGACGGCGGCCGAGAACACCATCACGGTCAACCTGGCCGACGGGCACTACCTGAAGCTCGGCTTCGCCCTGCAGCAGACCAAGGACGCCGGTACGGAGGCGGTCGACCTGAGCGAGGCGTACGAGCTGGCCATCGACCAGTACACCGGCCGGAAGATCGCCGACCTCTCGACCGAGGCGGGCCGCACGCAGGTCAAGGAGGATCTGGTGCAGAAGGTCGTCAAGGCCTACACCGAGGACGGCAAGAAGATGGTCATGGACGTCTACTACACCTCCTTCGTGACGCAGTAACGAACGGCGCGGTGCGGGCGGGCCTCCTCCGGGAGACCCGCCCATCCGTGTAATCAGGGCAGGAAACGACCCCGGGGCTCAGCGGTTCGCTAAACCCGCCGATCAGGACGACGTGACCACCACCGCACGTACCCCGGGCAAGATGTCACGTCGCCAGGCCGGAGGGCCGGCGCTGTACGACTTCCGCCGCCCGATCAAGCTCTCCCGTGATCACGTCCGCACCCTGCAGATCGCGTTCGAGACGTACGCGCGCAGCTGTGGAACCCTGCTGACCACCCGCCTCCGCGCGGTCAGCAACGTCTCACTGGTCTCCATCGAGCAGCTGAACTACGACGAGTACGTGGCCTCGCTGGTCAACCCGACGATCATCGCGGTGGTCGCCCTCGATCCGTTGCCCGGCACGATGCTGCTGGAGATCGCCCAGCCCGCGGTGATGACCGCTATCGACCACATGCTCGGCGGCCCCGGCGGTCCCCAGCCGGAGCGGCCGCTGACCGAGGTGGAGATGCCGCTGCTGCGCAACCTGATCCAGCGCATGCTGGGCGAGTTGCGCTACGGCTTCGAGAGCCTGGTCGACATCCAGCCGCAGCTCAGAGAGATCGAGTACAACGCGCAGTTCCTGCGCGCGCACGCGCCCGGTGACGCGGTCGTGGTCGCCTCCTTCGAGACCAGGATCGGCGCCGAGGAGTGCGTCTCGACGTTCTGCCTGCCGTTCAACACCATCCTCCCGGTGCTCTCCCGCACCGAGGCGGTCGTGCTCAGCGCGAGTCAACGGGAGGTCAAGGAGAGGGCGCTACGCAACCTCACCGCCGGACTTTCCGCCGCTCCGATCGGCGTAGCAGTGCGATTCCAGCCCATTCGGATGCGTACCGATGACATCGTGGATCTACGTCCGGGCGACGTCGTGCCGTTGGGGCATCCAACCAGCCGCCCGCTTGAGGTGACCGTGAACGACATCGTCTTCGCGCACGCCGTTCCCGGCAATCAGGGCGCCCGGCTCGCCTGTCTCGTCGTGCCGTCGCCCAACGAGAACTCGCCCAAGGAGTCTGGCCGCCCATGACCGCGCCCACCATCACCGCGCCGCAGCTAACTCTCGCCCGGAACGCCGCCGAGGCCGCGCTGGCCGTCCTGCCGACCAGTTACACCCTGGTCGCCGGCGATCCGGTGACGCCCGGCACCGGGACGATGATCGAGGGACAAGCGGTGACCGCGCGGTTCAGCGGTGCGGCCGTCGGCGAGGTCGTCGTGGTGGTCGGCCAGGATCTCGCGGACGCGCTCAGGGAGAGCCCGCTCGGCGAGCTCGATCTGACCGCGGCGGTCCGGCCCGCCCTGGAAGCGGCCTCCCGGATCTTCGGGCCGGTGGTCCTCGACCCCGGTCAGGTGATGGAGCCGCAGGTGGCGCTCAGCGCGCTGGCCGCCAAGGACGGCGCGGTCGCCATTCCGCTGCGGGACGACGTGGACGTACGCGCGGTGCTGGCGTTGTCGCTCAGCCCGTGGCCCAGCGACGATCCGCTGGCGGCCGCGGCCGCAGCCGCGGCGGCGGCCGGCGGCGGGGTGGCCCAGCGGATCGCCGCGCCGGTGGGGCGGCGGGGTGGTGGGCTGGACATGCTGCACGACGTGGAGATGGAGGTCTCGGCCGAGCTGGGCCGGACCCGGATGAGCGTGCGGGAACTGCTCTCGCTCACCCCGGGTGCGATCGTCGAGCTGGACCGGGCCGCCGGCAGCCCGGCCGACCTGCTGGTCAACGGCCGGCTGATCGCCCGCGGCGAGGTGGTCGTGGTCGACGAGAACTTCGGCATCCGGATCACCGAGATCGTCTCGCCGGGCGCCGAGTAGGAGTCACGACCTTGCTCCAACTCCTGCTCCAGGTCGTCTTCTCCCTGTTCATCGTGCTGTTCCTGATGTGGGGGCTGGCCCGGGTGCTGCGGCGCCCGCTCTCCAAGCGCGGGCACGGCGGGCTGGCGGTGCTCACCCGCACGCAGGTGACCCGCAACGCGGCGGTGGCCGTGGTGCGGGTCGCGGACCGGGCACTGGTTCTCGGCGTGACCGAGCAGCAGATCAGTTATCTGGGTGAGGCGGAGCTCGACATGTTCGAGATGGCGGAGCCCGCCGAGCACCGGGACCACCTGGTGATCGAGCCGACCGAGTTCATCCGGCAGGACGAGACGGTCCTGCCCGGGAGGCATCCCGCGGCCGGACACCACGGGCCGGACGGGTCGATCAGATCTTCGGGGGCGTGGAGCTCGGCCCTGGACTTCCTGCGCGAGCGAACGACGAGGCGATGATGCGACGGGCGATCCTGCTGCTGATCGTGGGTGCCGGGCTGGCGCTCGCGCTACCCGCCCCGGCAGCCGCGGCGCCCGGCTCGCCGGGGAGCGCGGTCGAGGCTCGAGCGCCGGATCGCATGCTCCTGGTCGTACCGCGGAAAGCGCCGGAGGCGCCGGCGAACCCGGCGGTGAGGCAGGTGCCGCGGGCCCCCGGTCCGGTACCGAGAGCGCCGGCGACCTCGCCCCCGAGCATCAACATCAAGATCAACGGTACGGATCCGAACGGCAATCGCCCGGCCACCAGCCTGGTGATCGTCCTCGGCCTGACCCTGCTCTCGGTGGCACCGGCGATCCTGCTGCTCTGCACGTGTTTCACCAAGATCTTCATGGTTCTCGGGATCACCCGTAACGCGATGGGCCTGACCACGCTGCCGCCCAACCAGGTGATCGCCGGGCTGGCGCTGTTCCTGAGCTTTTTCATCATGGGCCCGACGTTCTCCCAGATGAACGAGCAGGGCGTGCAGCCCTACCTGCGCGGGGACAAGACCCAGTCGCAGGCGTTCAAGGACGGCGTCAAGCCGCTGCGCGAGTTCATGTGGCGGACCACGCGGGAGGACGAACTGGCCCTGCTGATCAAGGTGTCCGGCCAGCCTCGGCCGGCGAACAAGGACGCGGTGCCGATGACCATGCTGGTGCCCGCGTTCGTCCTCTCCGAGCTGCGGGCCGCGTTCATCATCGGGTTCGTCATCTTCATCCCGTTCCTGATCATCGACCTGGTCGTCTCGGCCTCGCTGATGTCGCTGGGCATGATGATGCTGCCTCCGGTGACCGTCGCCCTGCCGTTCAAGCTGCTGCTGTTCGTGATGGTCAACGGATGGGGGCTGATCATCACGGCGCTGGTCGGCTCGTACCGGACATGAACTACGACGTGCCGATCGCCCAGCTGATGGCGATCATGCTGGGGGCCTGCCGGGTCGGCGCGTGGATGGCGATCTGCCCGCCGTTCAACTCACGCCTGATCCCCGTGCAGGTGAAGGCGCTGATGTCGGTGGGGATGGCGCTGCCGATGGCGCCGTACCTGCTGCCCGACCTGCCGTCGCTGGAGACCTCGGCGCTGATCACCAGCATCGCGTTGCAGATCTTCGTCGGGGCCGGGCTGGGCTTCCTCACCGCGCTGCTGTTCGCCGCCCTGCAGGCCGCCGGTGACCTGCTCGACCTGTTCGGCGGATTCAGCCTTGCCTCCGCGTACGACCCGCTGGGGTTCAGCCAGAGTTCGATTTTCGGACGGTTCTACAACCTGGTCGCGATCACCCTGCTCTTCGCCAGTGACGGGCACCAGCTGATCCTGCGCGGCTTTCTGCAGAGCTTCCGTACCCTGCCGCTGGACGCCGTGTTCTCGACGGAGACCTTCACCAAGCTGCTGATCAGCGGGATCAGCGAGATGTTCCTGGCGGCCCTGCAGATCGCCGGGCCGCTGATCTGCGTGCTCTTCCTCGCCGACGTGGCGCTCGGCCTGCTGAACCGGGTGTCGCCCGCGCTCAACGTGTTCCAGCTCGGCTTCCCGGTCAAGATCTTCCTGGTGGTCACCCTCTCCGCGCTGGCCATCACGATGCTCCCGGGTGTGCTGCACAACCTGGTTGAGAAGTCGGTTTCCGCGGTGGTCCAGCTCAGCGGGGGCTGAGAGGGGGTGTAGATGTCCGGGGAGAAGACCGAACAACCGACACAGCAACGGCTCACGAAGGCCAAGAAGGAGGGCCAGATCGGGCGTACGCCCGACCTCGGCGCCTGGTTCGGCATGCTGGCCGCGAGCGTGGTGCTGCCGTACACCCTGGGCAAGGGGATGGAGCACGCCCGGGAGCTCACCGGCAAGATTCCGCTGATCATCGCCGATCCGGACGTGGCGAAGTGCCTGGCCATCCTCAAGGAGGGCCTGTTCGGGGTGGTGTGGGCGGTGCTGCCGCTGGCGCTCACCATGATGGCGGTCGGCGTCGCCGCGGCCGGGGCGCAGGGCGGCATCCGGGTGGCCACCAAGCTGTTCGTCCCGAAGTT
Source organism: Actinoplanes regularis (assembly GCF_900188005.1). Taxonomy (GTDB): domain Bacteria; phylum Actinomycetota; class Actinomycetes; order Mycobacteriales; family Micromonosporaceae; genus Actinoplanes; species Actinoplanes regularis. The sequence continues at coordinate 129,414 of NZ_FZNR01000020.1, forward strand.
CAACCGGCTCAACCCGTTCACCGGCCTGAAGCGGATGGTCGGCCCGCAGGCGCTCTGGGAGCTCACCAAGTCGCTGTTCAAGACCTCGGTGCTGGGCGCGGTGCTCTACATGACGCTGAAGGACATCGTGCCGCAGCTGATGCAGGCGGGACACCTGCCGCTCACCGCCCTGCTGGACATCGTCACCCACGCGGTGATCTCGCTGATCCGGGCCGCCGCGGTCGCCGGCATCGCGATGGCCGGAGCGGACTACTTCGTGGTGCGCCGGCGTACCCAGAAGCAGTTGAAGATGACGAAGGAGGAGGTCAAGCAGGAGCACAAGAACAGCGAGGGTGACCCGCTGATCAAGTCCCAGATCCGGGCCCGGCAGATGGCCATGGCGCGCAACCGGCAGATGGCCGACGTGCCGACGGCGGACGTGGTGGTGGTGAACCCGGTGCACGTCGCGGTCGCGCTGCGCTACGAACCGGAGAAGGGCGCGCCGCGGGTGGTCGCCATGGGCAAGGGGCCGATGGCCGCCAAGATCCGCGAGCTGGCCACCGAGAACCGGGTGCCGATGGTGCAGGACATCGCGCTGGCCCGGGCCCTGGACTCGGGTTGCCAGGTGGGTCAGGAGATTCCGGCCGAGTTCTTCGGGGCGGTGGCCCGGGTGCTGGCGTTCGTGATGAGCCTCAAGACGCGTGGGTCGGCGGCCGGTCTGCATCGCAGTCCGAACTCCGCATCGGCCATGACGTAACCGAATTCGGGAGATTTCCTCACATCGCGGGCAGTTACCAGAGAAGATCGTGGCGTGGCGATGCCACAGGGGTCTCAGTGACGGCGACGGCTGGGAGGTGTCGTGAAGAACCGGAACCTCGGCAAGCTCGCCGTCCCCATCGGGGTCATCGGCATCATCATCATGATGGTCGTCCCGCTGCCGACCTTTCTGCTGGACCTGCTGATCGCCTTCAACATCACGATCGCCCTCCTGGTCCTGCTGACCAGCATGTTCGTCGAGAAACCACTCGATTTCGCGGTGTTTCCCGCGCTGCTGCTGGTGCTGACGCTGTTCCGGCTGGCCCTGAACATCAGCGCCACCCGGCTGGTGCTGCGCGACGGCGACGCGGGCAAGGTGATCCACGCGTTCGGCAGCTTCGTGGTCGGTGGCAACCTCGTCATCGGCCTGGTGATCTTCTCGATCCTGGTGATCGTCCAGATGATCGTGGTGACCAAGGGTGCCGAGCGGGTCGCCGAGGTCGGCGCCCGGTTCACCCTCGACGCGATGCCCGGTAAGCAGATGGCGATCGACGCCGACCTGAACGCCGGCCTGATCGACGAGGCCGGGGCGAAGAAGCGCCGGGCCGAGGTGGCCGCCGAGGCCGAGTTCTACGGCGCGATGGACGGCGGCTCCAAGTTCGTCAAGGGTGACGCCATCGCGGCCATCATCATCACGCTGATCAACCTGATCGGTGGGTTCGCGGTCGGCGTCGTCCAGCACGGCATGTCGCCGGGCGACGCGATGAACCAGTACAGCATGCTGAGCATCGGCGACGGCCTGGTCTCGCAGGTGCCGGCGCTGCTGCTCTCGGTGGCCACCGGTCTCATCGTGACCCGCTCGGCCACCTCCGGCGACATGGGCCACAGCGTCACCACCCAGCTCAGCCAGAACAAACTCGCGCTGCGCATCGGCGGTGCCGCGGCCCTCTGCCTCTGTGTCATCCCCGGCCTGCCGAAGTTCCCGTTCCTGGTGGTCGGCTCGGCCGTGCTGCTGATCGCGCAACGGATCAAGGATCCGGCCCCGGTGGACCTCGCGCCGGCCACCGAGGCGGTCGAGATGCCCTCCCCGGACTCGCCCGAGAGCCTGCTTGGCGAGATGCGGATCGACCCGCTGGAGCTGGCACTCGCCCCGGACCTGGTCGACCTGGTCGACACCAGCAGCGGCGACCTGCTCGACCGGGTGCGCGCGCTGCGCCGCAAGATGGCCATGGAGCTCGGGGTGATCATGCCGCCGGTGCGGACCCGGGACGATCTGGATCTGCCGCTGTCGTCGTACGCGATCCGGATCTCCGGCACCGACGCCGGCACCGGACAGGCGCCACCGGGCACCGTCCTGGCGATCGGTGAGGGCCTCCAAGCGCTTCCTGGCCGGGCCGGCGTCGAGCCGGTCTTCGGCCTGTCCGGCAAGTGGATCCCGGCCGAACTGCACTACCAGGCCGAGCTTTCCGGCGCGACGGTCGTGGACCGGGCGTCGGTGATCATCACGCACCTCGCCGAGGTGGTCCGCAGCAACGCCAGCCGGCTGCTCGGCCGGGAGGACGTTCGCGCCCTGACCGAAATGGTCAAGCGCACCCACCCGGTCGTGGTCGAGGAGCTGACCCCGGGGCTGCTCAGCCTCGGGCAGGTCCAGAAGGTGCTGCAGTCGATGCTCGACGAGGGCGTGCCGATCCGGGACCTGGTCCGGATCTTCGAGGCGCTGTCGCTGCGCGCCAAACTCTCGACGGACCACGACGGCCTGGTGGAGGCGGCGCGCAGCGCGCTGGGCCCGGCCATCGCCGCCCAGTACGCGACCGCCGGGCGGCTCACCGTGATCACGCTCGACCCGATGCTCGAGCAGAGCCTGCTCGAATCCCTGCGGCCCAGTGAGACCGGTGCCTTCATGGCGATCGACGGCATGCGTGCCGAAGCGATCGTCAGCGAGGCCGGTCGGCTCACCGAGGCCGCCGAGCAGCAGGGCCTCAGCCCGGTCCTGGCCTGCTCGCCGCAGCTGCGGTTGCCGCTGATGCGACTGCTGCGAGCCGGCTCACGCCGGGTGCAGGTGCTGTCGTACAGCGAGATATCTGGTTCCACCGCGCAGATCGAGACGATAGGGGTGGTGAACGGTGCCTACGCGGGTGCTTCTTGAGGGACCTGCCATCGAGCCGCTGCTGGCTCAGGTACGTGACGAGTACGGCTCGCGCGTCCGGATCATCGCCGCCGACAAGGTACGAAGCGGTGGCATCGGGGGCTTCTTCGCGAAGCAACACTACGAGCTCTCCGTCGAGGTGCCGGACGTACCCGAGGACAGCCATGAGGACAGTCACGAGGACAGTGAGGACATGGCCCAACCAAGCGTCGCCGAGAGCGGCACAAACCCACTGGAAAGGCTGCTCGAACAGGCCGAATCCCGGGATCGGTTCAGCACCGACTCGCCCCCGGCCCCGGGACGGCCGACGGCCGCTGGACGTGCCCCGGCGCCCGGCCTGGGCCCGCGGGAGAGCCGGGCCGCCGGCATGGGGGACACCGGAGCGGCCTTCGCCGAACTGATGGCCGGCCTGGACGTGGCCGGCCACCTCGGTGAGGCGACCCGGCCCGGCCATCGGGTCCGGCAGCCGGCCGACCCCGTGGTCCGCCCGTTCACCCCGGCCACCGCGACCGAGCCACCGATCAACGCCGGTCGGCCCAGCCTGCCGGCCGCGCTGCCCGGGCACTCCGGGCGCGCCGCGCCGGCGCCACCACCACCACCACCGGCGGCGGCACCGGTCTCGCCGCCACCGGCCGTGGCCCCGGTCTCGCCGGCCTTCCAGGAGTTCGCGCCCCGCCGGGCCGTTCCGCACAGCCCGGCCCCGGCCCCGATCCGTCCCGCCGAGCCCAGCGCGGCGCCGTCCCGGGCCGCGTTCCAGACCGCGACGCCGACCCCGGTCCGGTCCGCCGCCGAGGTGTACGGCCTGTCGGAGGACGACCTGATCCCGGTCTCGCCGGCGGCCGCCTCGCCGCCACCGGCCCCCGCTCCGCCCGCACCAGCGCCGGTCGCCTCGTCGCCGCCCGCACCATCGCCGGTCGCCTCGTCGCCGGTCGCGGTGGCGCCGGTCAACCCGACGCCGGTCTCCGCGGCTCCGGCCCCCGCGCCGCCGCCGGTGGTCACTCCGCCGCCGGCCGTGTCGAAGCCGGAGCCGGTCCACGCCGCCGACGACCTGGCCCCGGTGCAGCGCAACCTGATGACCGTCGGCATGCCCGAGGAGATGGCCCGCCAGATCACCGGCGGGGACACCTACGCCGGAGTGCTCAGCGTGCTCGCGGCCAGTCCGTCCGCGCCCGGCATCCCGGACGGCGCCGGCGAGATCCTGGTGGTCGCCGGTGAGGTGCACTCGACGGTGCCGCTCGCCAAGCAACTGCTGGAGCAGGTCCATGTGGACCACTCCCACCTGCTGCTGGCGGCGCCCTCCACGTCCGGGACGGGGCTGCACTCGTCGCGGCTGATCTCCAGCCCCGGCGCGGCCGAGTCCCGCGCCGAGAAGCTGCAGACCGCGGACCACCCGTGGGTCGTGGTGATCGACGCACCGGTCGGGGGTACCGACGAGTTCTGGGTCAACGAGATGTGCGACGCGCTCGGCGCGACGGCTCTCTGGGCCGTCGTCGACGCCACCCGCAAGACTGCGGACACCGCGCGCCACCTGCGCAATCTCGGTGAGGTGGAGGCGCTCGTGGTGCACAGCGTGGAGCTCACCTCGGACCCGGCGTCGGTGCTCGGGCTGGACGTGCCGATCTACTCGCTGGACGGTAAGCCGGCCACCCCGCACGCGTGGGCCGCGATGCTCTGCGCGCGGATCGCCGCCGAGGTGATGCCGGCGGTCGCCTCGCCACGCCAGTCCATCCGCACCTCCGGCCGCCGATGATCCGGCCGTCGGTCCTGCTGTTCGCGCTGCTGATCAGTCTGCCGGCGTGGTACCGGCTGCTCGTCGACCAGCTCGACCTGACCCAGGTGTTGATCCGGTTCCTGATCGCGGTGCCGATCGCGGTGCTCTTGCTGACCGCGTTCCGCCTCGTCACGTCCGGTTACGGCGTGACCGAGGAGACGCCGGCCACGCCGGTCGAGGCCGAGCCGATGGATCCGGCGTAATCCGTACCTACTGGTGCCTTGGGGAAGAGCTACCAGTAGCGAACCGGCGGCGACCCTCGTGAGGGCCGCCGCCGGTTCGTTTCTCAGGCGTGGGTGTCCAGCCGGCCGGGCGTGACCTGCCGGGTTCGTACCGGGGCCGGCTCGGTCGGCAGCTCGGCGTCGCGGCCCGGGCCGTCGCCGCCCCGCCGGGCATACCCGCCGGCCGCCTCGAACTGCTGCCGCGCCTGGTCCTGCTGCGGGGAGCCCTGGCGCAGGTCCAGCGAGAGGTTCCCGAACCCGGAGTCCTGCAGCTCCTTGCGCAGGTCACCGAGGCCCGCGCGGAGCGCGTCGGTACCGGCCTCGGTGGCGCCGGTGAGCCGCACGCTGATGTCGCCGTTGCGGACCTCCGCGACCACCTGGACCGCGCCCAGGTCGGCCGGGTGCAAGTGCACGGTGAGCCGGTGCACGCCGTCGGCATCCAGCCGGAGCGGGGCGATCCGCATCGCGATCTGCTCGGCCGGCGGTGACGTCGGAACCGGGGTGCTGTTCTGGGCGGGAGCCGCCGGTGCCGCCGGGGCGGCGGCCTGAGGGCCGGTCACTCCGGGCAGGGGTGCGCCGGGTGGAAGCCCGGCATCGGCGGCGGGCTGCGCCGCCGGCATCGGGGCCGGCGGGGCCGCGGTGGCGTCCGGCCCGGTCTTGGGCCCGCTCTCCGGAACGTTCTCCAGCACGTTCTCCGGCACGGCGAAGGCCCCCGGCCCCGGCTGCCCGGATCCGCCCGGTGAGCCGTCTCCGGCACCGCCGGCCGTGGCCGGCCGCGCGGCGGCACCGGGCACAGCCGGTGCCAGGCCGGCGGTGTCCGTTCCGGCGGGCGCGACCGCGTCGGCGTCCGTCTTGGTGTCGGCGCCGGCCCGGGTTGCGGCGTCGGCCCAGGCGGGCCGGGCCGGGGTCGCGGCGAGGTCGGCGCCGGTCTGCTGCTGGCCGGACTGGAGTGAGCCGCCCGCGGCGCCGTCGGCCGGGGCGTTGCCGGCCGTCGTCGCCGCGCCCTGGCCGGCAGCAGCCGCCGCGGTATCGGGAGCCGGCGCCGCGGGCTGCGCCGGGACGGCCCGGTTCGCGTCGGTGACCGGTGCGGTCTCGGCAGTGGTGATCTTGGCTGCGGCGCTCGTGCCCTCGGCAGCGATGGCGTCGGGCTGCGTCAATGCGGCCGCGGTGGTGGCCTGGGCGACGGCGGCTGCCGCGGCTTGTTCCGCGGTCTGCCCGTCGGTGACCTTCCCGTCCTCCGCGGTCGCCTTCTCGGCATCGCCGGTCTTGGCCTTGGTCTTGGTGCGGTCCGGGCCCTGTGGCCGGGTGTCGGTACCGGTTGTCTTGTCGTCGGCGCCGGCGTCCCGCTGGTCGGCGGCCGGTCGGTCCGCCGCGGCCCGCTTCGCGGATGCGGCACGCTGGTCCGAGGCCCGCTCCGAAGCGGCACGCTTCGTCGCGGCCCGGTTCGCCGTGTTGCGGAGATCTGCGGCGCGTTCGGTGGCGGCCCGGTTCGCGGCGCTGCGGAGATCGGCAGCGCGTTCCGTGGCGGCCCGGTTCGCGGCGCTGCGGAGATCTGCGGCGCGTTCCGCGTTCCGCGCCGCGCTGCGGTCCGCCGCTTGGCGGTCGGCGGCCTGCTGGGCCGCGTCGTCCCGCCGATTGTCGCGGTTCAACTCGGCTGAGAGCGCCGAACCGAAGTCCGCCCCGTTGTCGCGCCGCCCACTCGGGCGACGCGTTGTCTCGATCGTGGGCCGCTGCTCGGGGCCCGTCACGGAACTCGGCATGGTGTTGGGGCTCCTCACTGCTCCGGTGGTCTCGTCGTCGAACTCGAAATCAGCCGCCGAGGGCGGCCAGCGCCTTCTGCACCTTCGGCACGTACGCCTGGGTCTCGCTGAACGGCGGGATGCCGCCGTGCTTGCGCACCGCCCCGCCACCCGCGTTGTACGCGGCCAGTGCCAGCGGCACCGACTTGAACTCCTTCAACAGCCCGTTCAACATCTTCGCGGCGCCGTTCACGGCCTGCTCCGGGTCGAATGCGTCGCGCACTCCGAGCCCCTTCGCGGTGCCCGGCATCAGCTGCATCAAACCCTGCGCGCCGGCCTTGCTGACCGCGCCCGGGTTGTATCCGGACTCCACCTTCGCGACCGCGGCGAGCAGCTTCGGCGAGACGCCGTACTTCGCGCCGGCCTGGACGAACAGATCCGCGTACGGCACGCCGGCCAGCTCGCCACCCGACCCGCGCAGCCCGGCCGGGCGCAGCGCCGTCATGTCCTGCACCGCGCCGGTCGGCGCGGCGTCGATGATCCGGCGGATGTGGGTCGGCCGTTCGTACACCGACTGCACCTTCACGTGGTCGCCCGGCTTCGGCGCGGCGATCATCTTGTTGTCGCCGAGGTAGATCGCCACGTGGTCCACCGGCGAGTCGAACGCCAGCACGTCACCCGGCTTGGCGTCCTTCAGGCTCGCCACCGGGCGGCCCGCGGTCGCCTGCTGCCACGAGTTGCGCGGCAGTTTGATGCCGAGGTCCTCGTAGACCTGCTGGACCAGGCCGGAGCAGTCCAGGCCCTTGGCGGGGTCGGTGCCGCCGAAGACGTACGGCGTGCCCAGGTACTTGCGTGCGGCGGCCACCACATCGTCACCGCTCGGGCCGGCGACCGTCGTTCCGGTCATCCCCAGGCCCTTCGCCTCGGCCAGCGCGGACGCGAACCTGGTTTTTGACGAGCCCGAGTCGACCGTAGCCGGCGGCGGCGTCAGACCGAGCTGGTCCTGCAGCTGAGTGATCCGAGAAAGAACAGCACCCACACCAAGACTCATGCTTCGCTCCCGTTCCGGTCGGTCGGCGTCTGCACGCTGTTTGCGGCGTCGCGTGCCTTCGAGGTGATCGCCAGTTCGTCGAGGTTGGCCTGGTCGGTACGGAGATCGTGGGCCCGGACCAGGGCGGCGTGCCGCTCGGACAGCATCTCCACCGCGCGCCGGCGCTTCGCCGCGTCGGTGAGCGCCGCCATCTTCTCGCGCTCGACCCCCTCGGCATCCGTGACCATCCGCTGCGCGCCGAACACCCCGGCGGCCAGCGACTGCCGGGCCACCAGTGCGGCGACCATCGCCCGGGCGGACCCTTCGGATGGCGCGTCCGCGCCAACCAACTCCAGTTGACGGCGCTTCACCAGGGCCTGGGCTTCCTGGATCTCCGCACGTGACTGGGTCAGTTCACCTCGGGCGGCGTCCTCCTGCGCTTTCCGCGCGCGCAGCACCGGGGCGAGTCGGAACAGGCGGTTCACGTTTGCCTCCTAGCCGGGCAAGGAGCCCTCACATTCACGCTTCGGCATCCCGGCCGATCCGCTGAGTGCTGCACCCAAGCCGCAACGGGCCGGATGCTTCAGTCGGGCCCCGTGGTCAGGTCGTGGCGAGGAGTGCGCGCAGGGCGGCCCAGGCATCGTCGGCTGTGACGCGTTCGTCGAGGTCCTGGCGGAGGAAGGCGCTGATCTGCGGCCAGGACGCGTTGGCGCGGTCGGCCTCCGGGTTGGTGCCCGGGACGTAGGCGCCGATCTCGACCAGTTCGCGGACTTCGCGGTGGGCGGCCATCAGACGGCGCAGTTCGGTGGCGTCGGAGCGCTGTTCCCGGCTGGTGATCTTGTTGGCGACCCGGGAGATCGAGTCGAGCGCCTGGATGCTTGGGAAATGTCCGGCCGTGGCCAGTTTGCGGTCGAGGACGATGTGCCCGTCGAGAATCGAGCGGGCCGCGTCCGCGATCGGCTCGTTGTGGTCGTCGCCCTCGACCAGGACCGTGTACAGGCCGGTGATGCTGCCCCGGGCGCCCGGCCCGGCCCGCTCCAGCAGGGAGGCGAGCATGGCGAAGACGGACGGGGGATAGCCGCGGGTGGCGGGCGGTTCGCCGACGGAGAGGCCGACCTCGCGCTGGGCCATCGCGGCCCGGGTCACGCTGTCCATCATCAGCAGCACGTCGGCGCCCTCGTCCCGGTAGTACTCGGCTATCCGGGTGGCGACCGCCCCGGCCCGCAGCCGGACCAGCGGCGCCGTGTCCGAGGTGGCGATCACCACCACCGATCGGGCCAGCCCCTCCTGGCCCAGGTCGTGCTCGATGAACTCGCGCACCTCACGGCCGCGCTCGCCGACCAGGGCGACCACGTTCAGCGCCGCCGAGGTGCCCCGGGTGATCATGCTCATCAGGGTCGACTTGCCCACGCCGGAGCCGGCGAAGATGCCGATCCGCTGGCCGCAGCCGCACGGGACGAGCGTGTCCAGCACCCGTACGCCCAGAGACATCGGTTTGTCGACGAGCTGGCGCTCCATCGCCGACGGCGGGGCGGCGTCGATCCCGACCAGCTCGCCGCGGAGCGGCGGCCCGCCGTCCATCGGCCGGCCGAGGCCGTCCAGGATGCGCCCGCGCAGGTCCGGGCCGACCGCGATGCGCAGTGGCCCGCCGGTGCTCATCGCCGGTGTGCCGGTGCCGATCCCGGCGATCGGGCCGAGTGGCATGCAGGAGAGCTGCTGCCCGTCGAGCGCCGCGACCTCGGCCAGCACCGCCTCCGGTCCGTCGCCGATCCGCAGCAGCTCACCGACGCGGGCCTCGAGGCCGCCCACCGTGATTCGGAGGCCGACGGCTCCGGTGACCCGGCCGCTGACCGTGGGCCGCGCCGCGAGGACCGCGTTGTGCATGCGGTGCTGGAAGGCATGGGGCATCTCGTCGCTTCTCAGAGTCGAAGGGCTTCCCTGGCCCGCGCCATCGCGGCGGCGATCGTCGCGTCAACGGTGGCGGTGCCGGTCTCGGCGACGGCGTCGCCGGGCTGGAGGCGGGGATCGGCGTGCAGGGTGATCTGACGGCCCTGGTAGTCGAAGACGTTGTCGGCGTCGCCCACCAGGTTGGCGTAGTCGTCCGGGTGCAGATGCAGTTGCACCCCGCCGTGCTCGGGCACCGCGGTCATCGCCCGCCGCAGCGCGTCCACGCCGCGGTGCTCCTCGTCCCGCAGATTGCGTCCGACGATCGCCTCGGCCAGCTCGAACGCGCTGATCAGCACGAGCTCCTGCAGCTCGTTGAAGGTGGGCATCAGCTGGTTCTCCAGCTCGGTGACGGCTCGGCCGAGCGCGTTCACCGCGTGCGCGAGCGCGGCCGAGCGGCGCTGTTCGTGCTGAAGCTCTGCGGCCATCGCGCGTGCGGACGCCTCCTCGGCGGCCGTCACGGCGTCCCGTTTGCCCTGCGCCCACCCCTCGGCGTACCCGGTGGCCCGGGCCTGTTGCCGGGCCTCATCCAGCAGCTTCGGGTCGTTCGGGTCCGGTTGCCGGAAGTCGTTGATGAACTGCGCGGCAGCGGCGTTCTCCGCCACCACCCCGCGGATCACCGGGCCGTCAGGCAATGAGCTCATCAGCCTCGCCGCCACGCTGGATCTCGATCTGGCCGGAGTCCTCCAGGCTGCGGATGACACCGACGATCTTGGCCTGGGACTCCTCGACCATCCGCACCTTGACCGGGCCGAGCAGGTCCATCTCCTCCAGCAGGTTGTCCCGGCCGCGCTCGGAGAGGTTCTTGGTGACCTTGTCCCGCACGCCCTCCGGCACGCCCTTGAGGGCGGTGGCCAGGTCGGCCGGCTCCACCTGGCGCAGGATCAGCTGCACCGCGCGGTCGTCGAGATTCACGATGTCCTCGAACATGAACATCCGGCGCCGGATCTCCTCGGCCAGCTCCGGGCTGCGCGCGTCGAGGGCTTCCAGGATGAGCCGCTCGGTGGTCCGGTCGGCGCGGTTGATGATGTCGACCAGCGGCTGCAGACCCCCGACCGTGGAGAGTTCGTCGGGCTGCAGGACGCTGGAGAGTTTGCGCTGCAGCGCGCTCTCCACCTGCCGGATGATGTCCGGCGAGGTGCGGTCCATGATCGCGATACGGTGCGCGACCTCGGTCTGCACCTCCAGCGGCAGTCCGGCCAGGATGGATGAGGCCAGCCCGGCCGGGATGTGCGCGAGCACCAGCGCGATCGTCTGCGGGTGCTCGTACTGGACGTAGGAGAGGAGTTGCCGCGGGTCCGCGTGGCTGAGGAAGTTGAACGGGATGTCGTTCATCGACGCCTCGAGCCGATCCAGGATCAGCGCCGCGCGCTCCTCGCCGAGCGAGGCCTCCAGCAGCTCACGGGCGTACCCCATGCCACCGGTGCCGGCGTACCGGGTGGTCGCCAACGCGTAGAACTCGTCCATCACGTCGTCGACCTGGACCGGGTCGAGCTTGCCCAGCTTCGCGACCTCCGCGGTGAGCATCTCGACGTCTTTCTCGTTCATGTTCGCCAGCACCTGGGCGGATTGTTCCGCGCCGAACTGGACCAGCATGATCGCGGCCTTGCGGATGCCCGTCATGGACAGCGTGGAGAGCCCGGGTGTGGTCAACGCGTACTCCTCGAACCGTCTTGCCTCTTGGGGTCAGCCGTGCGGCGAGTCGATCGACATCCAGCTGCGCAGCAACTGGGCCATCTCGTCCGGCTTCTCCTTGACCATGGTCTCGATCTCCCGGTGCCGCTCCTCGCGGGCCTCGTCGCGCTCCTCCGGGGTAGGGGCGCTCTCGAGCATCCCGATGCCGTGCATGGCCTCGGTCGCCTCCAGTTCGGCCTGGCGTTGTGCGTCCAGCGCGGCCTGCATCGCCTCCAGGTGCGCCCGCTCCTCGGCGGAGAGCTCCTGGCGCCGCTTGGCGCGCCGGCTGGCCCGCCAGGCCAGGAAGATCAGGATCAGCACCACGAAGGCGAGGGCACCGCTCTTGACCAGAGTGAGCTGCTTGTCCTGTTTGTCGGCGGCTGCCGCGGCCGCGAGCTCGCTCTGGGCCGCCTGCTGCGCGGAGGTGTCGAACGGCATCGCGCTGACCACGATGGTGTCGCCGCGGGTGGGGTCGATGCCGGCCGCCGAGCTGACCAGCTGCTGCACCTGGGTCGGGTCGACCGATGCGGCGGTGGTGCTGTCCAGCAGGACCGCCACGTTCAACCGGCGGATGCTGCCCGGCGCCTTCCGGCGAATCTCTTCCACCTCGTTGAGGGCGTTCTGCCGAGCCTCGTTCTTGTTGGCGTACTGCCCGGTGGAGCCGGCGCCGCTGGGGACCTGGATGTTGTCCGGCCCCAGCACGCCGCCGTTACCGGTGCCGCTGCCGGTGTACGTCTCGGAGCTGGTGGTCTCGGAGACCGAGGGGAGTGACGGGTCGGAGCTGTACTCCTTCTTGCGCGTCTCGGTCTGGTCGAAGTCCAGGTCGGCGGTCGTGGTGACGACCGAGTGCCCGGGGCCGACCAGCCGGTCCAGCATGCTCTGCAACGAGGCGTTCATCCGGTTCTGGAACTCGACCGTCTGCGCGTCGGAGCCGCTGTCCCCGCCGGTGGCGATCGCCGCACCGCCGCCCGTGGAGAGGATCTTGCCGTCCGCGCCGGCCACCGTGACCTGGGTGGGGTCGAGGCCCTCGACGCTTGAAGCGACCAGGTGCACGATGGCCTGTACCTGGTCGCCGGTGAGCGGGCTGGTTGACTTGGACGCGACCAGCACCGACGCGGTCGGTTTGGTGGCGGTGTCGGCGAAGACGTCCTTCTGCGGCATCACCAGGTGCACGGTGGCCGCCTCGACGCCGTCGATCGACTGGATGGTCTTGGCGAGTTCGCCCTCCAGCGCTCGCTGGTAGTTCGCGTGCTGCATGAAGTCGCTGGTGGTGATGCCCTGCTGATCCAGCAGCGAGTAACCGGTGCCCTCGTCGTTGGGCAGACCCTCGCCGGACAGCTGGAGCCGCAGGGAGTTCACCTGATCGCGTGGCACCAGGATGGTCTGGCCGTCGTTCGCCAGTTCGTACGAGGTGTTCGTCTTCTGCAGGGACTCGACGATGGCGCTGGCGTCCTTCGTCGAGAGGTTGTTGAACAGGATCGAGTACGACGGTTTCGCCGCCCAGGTCGCGAAGAAGTACCCACCGACGATGATGGCGAAGACCGCGAAGATCGTGACCGCCTTCTGTCCCGGCGTGAAGGACTTGAAGGTGTCCGTTATGCGGCGTACCGGCGCGGGAAGGCGGTCGGTCATCTCAGGCCTGCATCCTCATGATCTCTTGGAAGGCTTCGACGGCCTTGTTACGGACGGCCATGGTCAGCTGGAGGCCGAGGGCCGCCTCGGTAGAGGCCATCGTGTATTGGGCCGGATCCTGAAGCGTCCCGTTGGCGACCTGGACTGCGAGATCGCTTGCCTTGTCCTGGGAGGCCTGGACGCTCTCCAGGCCCTTGGCGAGCATCCGAGCGAAGTCGGTGTTGGGGCTCTCCGTCTTGCCGGCTTCCTCGAAGTCCAGTTGGCCGCCCAGGCCTTTGGCGCCCGAGAGGCCGGAGATTCCGCTGAAACCGGATATCCCCCCGATGGGGTTGATCGCGGACATGATTACTTCCCGAGGTTGATCGCGGCGGTGTACGCGTCCCGGGCCCGGTCCACGACCGAGAGGTTGGCCTGGTAGGAGCGCTGCGCCATCATCATCTGGGCCATCTGGCTGCCCATGTCGATGTCCGGCTTGCGGACGTAACCCTGCTCGTCGGCAAGCGGATTGTCCGGCTCGTAGACCACGACACCCTCGGGGTTGCCGAACCGGACGGCGGCGACCTCGGTGCCGTTCCCGTCCTGCGCCTCCCGGGCCTGCACGTAGCGGGCCTGGAACGCGTTTTCGGAGGTACGGCTGACGTTGTTCATGTTCGAAAGGTTGTCGGAGACCGCGTCCAGCCACTTGCGGTGGACCGTGACACCGGTGCTCGCGATTCCGATGGCGTTGAAGATGCTCATCCTCAGGCTCCCTTGATGGCTTCGCGCAGCAGGCTGTACTTGCCGTCGATGGCACGGATGGTGAGCTGGTAGCGCATCGTGGTGTCGATGTGCGACAGCGTCTCCTCGTCGAGGTTGACGTTGTTGCCGTTGAGGCGGGTGGGCTCCAGCGACGTGTGCACGCTCGGCTTCACACCGAGCGGCGACTGGCCGTGGGCTACGGCACCCTGCAGCGCCTCCTCGAACTTGACCTTACGGGCCTTGAAGCCCGGGGTCTCGACGTTCGCGATGTTGTTGGCAATGGCGTTCTGCCGGGCCGACAGGCCGGTGACAGCGACGCGTAGTGCGGACGAAGAGACGTCGTCGAACACTTTGCAGCCCCCTGATCGATCCGTCTTGTCGCCGATCCGTGGCTTTTGCTTGGTGAGCAATCCGTGCTCGTACCATGCAGTTCGGCGCGCCCCGCGATCCGCTGAGCGCCAGACGGTTGCCGCTCGGTTGCACAGAAAAATCCCGGCCCCCTGGCGGGCTCCGGGATTTCTCAGTTGTCTCTCAGCTGGTTTTCACATCGCCCGGTCCACGTAGACCGGGCGCTTGACGGCTTCACCGGTCTCGATCCGGGAGGTCATCGCCCTCTGCTGCCGGTTCGCGGTCAGCCGCCGGGCGAGTTCCTCCGCCGCGGCCAGCTGGCGGGTCAGGATCTCGTCCGCGCGCGGCTTCAGCTCCAGCGGGAGCGCGCCCAGCTCGGTCGGTGGCTTCCAGATGTCGGCCGGCGGCGTCTCGGCGTGGCGATGCTCGTCAGCGAGCATCGCCTCGACCGCGGCCACGTCCATCTCCAGCTCGTCGAGCGCTGAAGTCCAGGCGTTCCGCCAGTCCCCGGTCATGGCCGGACTCAACCCGCGGCAGTGGCGGACGCGGCCTCGCGCCAGGCGTCCCGTAGCGGTTCGAGCAACTCCCGGCAGCCGGCCACCCGCTCCGGGCTCTGCGAGATGTTCGCCCCGATCAGCTCGGTGAGAATGAAGCCGTACAGGTTGGCCAGGCGGGGCGCGCCGTCCCACGCGTCGACGTTGAGCGTGGTGCGCAGCTCGAGCACGATCTCCTGAGCGTGATTGAGCTTGTAGTTGGCCACCTCGCGGTCGCCGCCGCGCAGCGCTTCCTCCCCCTGGACGAGGTCGAGGATCATCTTGTCGTAGAGCATGACCAGGAGCTTGGCCGGAGACGCGGTGTTGACCGAGTCCTGGAGGTAGCGGTTACGCAGCTGCGGGGCGGTGGTCATCGGCGATCCTCATCGAGAGTTGATCCAACGGGCGGAGAGCGGAATCGGTCAGGACAGGCCGGCGAGCTGTCCGGCGAGCCAGGTGGACTGGTTCTGCAGCTTGCCGAGTGCGGTCTCCAGGCTCGTGTACGTCTTCTGCAGGGTCGCCCTCTTGGCGACGAGCCGGGTGTCCCACTCGCTGATCTGCTTGTTCAGGCTGTCGATGTCGCTGTTCCGGCCGGTGATGACCGAGGTGATCGACTTCGATTGCTTGTCGGCGAGGGCCTCGAAGTTGTCGCCGAGGCCGATGCCGGCCTCCTTGATCGCGTTCGGGTCCGCGTTGTAGGCGGTCTTGAACTTCTCGGCATCGAAGGTCAACGCGCCGGTGCTGTCGAGCTGGATGCCCAACTTGGAGAGGCTGCCGAAGGCAACCGTCTTCGGGTTGGTGGTGGAGTCCTCCGGGAGCTTCGAGTCGAAGCGCGGGTTGTCGTACGACAGCCCGACGCTGACCGCGCTCAGGAGCGTCTGCCGGATGTTGCGGACCATGAAGTCACCGCTGAGCGGCGAACCCTTCTTGGTGCTCGCGTCGTACGCGGTCTGGGAGGCGACCTCGGAGAGCGTTCCGTTGGCCGCGTCGACCATCGCCTGGATCTTGCCGGCGATCCCGTCGATGTCGTTCACGGCGGAGACGTTGACCCCGGTCTCCGGCTTGGTCACCGTGATCGAGACGCCGCTGAGCAAGCCGGTGAACGTGTTGCTGCTGCTGGTCACCTCGTAGCTGCCCGGGGTGAGGGTGACGCCGTCGGCCTCCACCGAGCCGACCCGGATCTTCGCGTCCGACGCGGCGGTGACGACGTTGCTGGTGCCGGTGAGACCGGTGACCTCGAAGGTGTTCTCGGTGCCGGTCTTGGTGCTGGTGAGCTGCAGGATGCTGTTTCCGTCGGCGGTCTTCACCACGCCGGCCCGGACCCCGATCCCACTGGTGCTGTTGATCGCGGCGGCGATGCCGGCCGGCGTCTTGTCGTCCGTCAGGTTGACGGTGACGTCCGCACCCGAGCCCACCTTGATGGTCAGGCTGCCGCTGCCGTCGGTGATGTCGGTGGTGTCTTTGTCGTACTCGGTCGTGGTGACCTGGGCCTTGGCGGTCGAGACCACGTCGAACGTGGTGGAGCCCGCCGCGGCGGTGAGGCTGTTGGTCGCGGTGGCGCTGACCGAGCTGGAGCTGGACGACGCCTTGACCGACCGCCAGGTGGCCAGGTCGCCCAGCGTGGAGCCGGCGGTCTTGAGCGCGGCGAGCTGTTTGTTGACCGTCTGGTACGAGGCCACGGTCGTCTGAGCCGTCTTGACCTTGGTCTTGAGCCGGTCCTGCGGGGCCGCCTCCACCTTCATCAAGCTGCTGATCAGGCTTGACGTGCTCAGACCGCTGACCAGGCCGTCAATCGCAGTGCTCATGAAGGTTCGCCTTTCTCGAAGGGCCGGAGGATGAAGAGAAGGGGCAACCGACTCTCTCCGCCAGCTACCCCTCTTCTTCGGCCGATCAGGCGATCGATTCAGTTTTGCTCGGTGGCAGTTCGGTTGTCCCCTGGGCCTCGGTGCTCCCTCGAGCAGGGCTCCGGTTATCCCCCGACCCGGACTCCGGTTATCCCTGGAGCAGGGAGAGGACGCCCTGGGCGGACTGGTTGGCCTGGGACAGCATGGAGGTGCCGGCCTGGGTCAGGATCTGGTTGCGGGTGAGCGTGACCATCTCCGCGGCGACGTCGGTGTCGCGGATGCGGGACTCGGACGCGGAGAGGTTCTCGACCGCGACGTTGAGGTTGTTGACGGTGTGCTCGAACCGGTTCTGGTACGCACCGAGACTCGCCCGGGTGTCCGAGACGGAGCGGATCGCCTTGTCGAGCATGGCGATCGCCTCGTCCGGCCCGCCGAGCTTCGTCAGGTCGAGGCTGGCGGTGCCGAGCGTCTTGGAGTTGACCTCACCGATGGCGATGCCGATCCGCTCGTTGGCGTTCGCGCCGACCTGGAACCGGCCGGTGTTCCCGTTGGGGACCGACCCGGCCAGGACACCGGCGCTCGTCTGAGCGTCCAACCCGACCGCGGTGAGCGGGCCGCCAGTACCGTCGGCGGTCTTGAAGCTGCCGACGGAGGACATGCTGAAGGTCGTGGACCCGGTGGCATCCGTGCTGGCGGTCATCTTGAGCTCGTTGCCCTCGAAGCCGGCCTTCTTGAGCGCGTCCGCGAGACTTGTGTTGACGGCCTTGGCGATGTCCTGCGGGGTACCACCCGGGACAGCCGCCACGTTGACCGTGATGGGGGTGGCCAAGGTGGTGCCGTCCAGCTCAGTGATCGTGAAGTCGGTGGCGCTTGCGAACGGGCCGCCGACCGCCGTCAGGGCATCGGTGTCTCCACCTCCCGTCTTGGGCATCGCGGCGCTCGTGGCCTTCGAGGTGGCGCCGAAGGAGCCGTCGAGGAGCTTGGACTTGCCGAAGGAGGTGCTGGCGCCGATCCGGTCGAGTTCCTGGTTGAGCTGCTGGAGCTCCTTGTTC
The DNA here is from genome assembly GCF_900188005.1 of Actinoplanes regularis. Lineage (GTDB taxonomy): Bacteria > Actinomycetota > Actinomycetes > Mycobacteriales > Micromonosporaceae > Actinoplanes > Actinoplanes regularis. The sequence continues at coordinate 146,821 of NZ_FZNR01000020.1, forward strand.
GCGGCGTCCTTGGCGTCGGCGTCCATCGAGCCCTGGTTCGAGGTTTGAACTGACAGGTCGCGCATGCGCTGCAGGATCGCGGTGGCCTCGTTGAGGGAGCCTTCAGCGGTCTGCGCGACGCTGATGCCGTCCTGGGTGTTGCGGACGGCGACCTTCAGGCCGCTGGTCTGCGAGCGCAGGCCCTCGGAGATCGACAGGCCGGCCGCGTCGTCGGAGGCGCGGTTGATCCGGAAGCCGCTGGACAGCTTCTC
>NZ_FZNR01000006.1 GCF_900188005.1 Actinoplanes regularis
GGATCAGGTCGTCGGTCGGCTCGCCGCGGCCGGAGTAGCGGTTGGCCAGGTGACGCGCGAGAGGCAGCCAGGCCTCGATCGCCTTGTCCCGCAGCCGCGACCGGTTCCGGCCGGTCGGCGCCGCGGTCATCGCGTTCAGCAGATCGGTCGCGGTCGTCTCGGCGGTCAGGAACTCCTGCTCGTCATGAACCTCGATCACTGTCATTTTGGTGGTCCTCCATCAGCGGGCAGAGAGCCGTGCCCGCACGCGGCGACCGTTCTGAAAAGCAACGCTAGACGAGAAGCCTAGCCGTGACTAGCCGAAAGTATGAGTGACCTAGCGTGAGCGGGGAATCTACGGAGAGAGTTCATCCTTCGGTGCCACCCGTATCGACCCAGGAACGCGCAGGATTCGATGTCGGACCTTCGTGATAGACACACGGACGAATGACCAGCAGGAAGACGGGAAGACACGGATGACCATCCTCGGCATCGACATCGGTGGCTCAGGCGTCAAGGGGGCGCCCGTCGACACGGTGCGCGGCGAACTGCTCGACGAGCGCTTCCGCGTGCCCACTCCGCAGCCGGCCGACGTGGACAGCGTCATGGACGCGGTCGCCGAGGTGGCGACCAAATTCGACGGCTACGACAGCGTCGGCATCACGTTCCCCGGCGTGGTCGTCGACGGCGTGACCCGCACCGCGGCGAACGTGCACAAGTCCTGGATCGACGCGCCCGCGGCACGGCTGTTCGCCGAGCGGCTGGGCAAGCCGGTCACCCTGCTCAACGACGCCGACGCAGCGGGCGCGGCCGAGGTGGCGTTCGGCGCCGGCCGCGACCAGTCCGGGCTGATCATGATGGTGACCCTGGGCACCGGCATCGGCACCGCCCTGTTCATGGACGGCGTGCTGCTGCCCAACACGGAGCTCGGCCACCTGGAGATCGACGGCAAGGACGCGGAGCTGCTCGCCTCCGACCGGGTGCGCGAGGCCGACGACCTGAGCTGGGAGAAGTATGCGCACCGGGTGAGCCGATACCTGAGCCACGTGGAGATGCTGCTCTCCCCCCGGCTGTTCATCATCGGCGGCGGGGTGAGCAAGAAGGCGGACAAGTACTTCCCGCTGCTCCAGATCCGCACCCCGGTCGTGGCGGCCACGCTGCTCAACAACGCCGGCATCATCGGCGCGGCGGTCAGTGCCGAGCAGGCCGCGGCCGGTCCCGGCGGGCAGCACCCCGGCGCGATCCCGGTGCACGCCGGCAGCTGAAAAGACCGCGGGCCGGCACCCCAGGAGGACAGGGGTGCCGGCCCGCGGTTCCAGCCCTCTCCACAGGGGGTCCGGCGTGCTGTCCGGCGGGCGCGAACGCCCCAGCACACCGGGCGGAGAAGGCTGGGTGGGGGGTCACAGACTCAGGCGAGTTCCGCAAGGGTTGACCTAACCCACCACGGATCGCGCCGGTCGTTGTCGAGGGCGCCGAAATCGGCTAGGCGCAGCCGTGGTCGATTTCGGTGCCCTCGACAACGACTTCAGGCGGCGCGATCCCCGCCGAGCGGAGCGAGGCCATAAGCAGAGCCCTCAGGCGGCGCGATCCCCGCCGAGCGAAGTGAGGCCATCGGGCACAGCCTCGGCGTCGAGCAGGTACAGCAGGGCGTCGCGGTGCATGGAGGCGATCGGGTCCAGCAGGTCGGGGTGGCGCAGCAGCACGGCGGCATCCCGGTCCCGGGCGTCCGGCTGCAGCAGCCGGCGGAACTCGCTGGGCAGTCCGCCCATCCGGCGCGCCTGCGGCCGCGGGCGGGGCTCGGTGGGCGCCGGCATCGCGGCGATCACCGCGTCGACGCCCCGGCGGGCCAGTGCCGGGTCCGCGAGCAGGCAGGCGGCCCAGCTGACGACGACCTCGTCGACCCAGGTGCGCCAGCCCTCGCCGTCGGCGTACTCGTCCTCGGGCTCGCTGCCGACCCGCCAGTCCAGCAGCGCGGACCCGCCCGGTCCGGCGATGGCGACCAGGGCCGCGTCGATCTCGGTCGGGTAACGCAACCATGCCGCGACGGTCACCGCCTGCCGGGCCTGCAGCTCGGAGAGCGTGTGCGCGACCGTGTTCGACTCCCCGCCGGGGTAGGCCCGGGCGAGCCAGTGGGTGCTGGCAGCGATCACGGGCGACAGTGCGGTGGACGGACCGGCCACGTCGTTCTCCTTGTCCTGCGGTGCGGCCGGCGTTCGGCTGCGTCAAGGGGATAACTCGGTCGGCACTCCCGCTCTTTGAGCAGGGTTCCTCGATGGCAACGCACGGCAACCGACGCACTCCCGAGCGCGGGAGATCCGCCGTCGGTGCCACCGAGCCGGTCCCCGGCCCGGCCCGGCGCCGCTGGTGGAGATCGTCGGCGGCGACGTGCGGGAGGCGGCGGAGCGGACACCCGATCGGGTGTACGACGTCATCATCACGGAGGTCTTCGCCGGTGCCGCGATCCCGGCGCACCTGGGCACGGTGGAGTTCGCGCGCGAGTTGAGGCGGGTGTTGCGACCGGGTGGGTCGCTGGTGACGAACCGGACGCGGGTACCCCGATGGCCTTGACGAGGACTCAGGTGCGACCGCGGCCGCCGCGTTCGACCAGGTGGGGCTCCTGAGCGAGACCGGGGTCCGGCGCGGGCGCCGGGCCGGCGACGTGATCGTGCCGGCCGGAGCCGTTCCACCGCTGCGGATGAGCCGCGCCGAACAGCTGTTGCGAGATGGTGAACTTGTTGTGTTTTTCAGCGGCGCACGGCCACGTACGGATGCGAAGCCGTAGGGGGTCTCCGGTAGGTTGAGCGGCATCGGCGATCGACCGTTTCAAAGGTCTCCACCCCGGAGAAGTCATGGAACGTGACCGCGGTGGTTTCTCCGGTCGCCGGATCTGCTGAACCCCTCTGACTACGGTGGAGATCATGACCGGTCGCTTCCCCATCGAAGACGTGACGCCGGCCGTTTCCGGTGGCCGCTACCCCGCCAAGGCGGTGGTCGGCGAAGTGGTACCGGTCTCCGCGGTGTCCTATCGCGAAGGTCATCACGCGCTCGGCGTGAGCGTGGCGTGGCGCGGCCCGGACGGGAAGACCATGCCGTTCACCCGGATGACCCCCGGCACGCCGGGACTGGACCAGTGGCACGCGACGATCCGCCCGGACCAGGTGGGCCGCTGGACGTTCTCGATCGAGGCGTTCGATGATCCGTACCGGACGTGGCGGGACGCCGTGGTGAAGAAGATCGGCGCCGGGCAGGGCGCCGAGGACCTGGCGAACGACCTCTCCGAGGGCGCCGACATCCTCGACCTGGCCACCAAGATCGTACCGGCCGAGCACGAGGAGCGGGTCCGGGACGCGGCGGCCGCGCTGCGCGACCGGCAGCGCTCGCTCTTCTCCCGGGTCACCCCCGCCCTCGACCTGGAGGAACTGCTCTGGCACAACCCGGTGCGGCATCTGGTCACCACCACCCGCTCGTTCGCCGTCTGGGTGGATCGCAAGCGCGCCCTCTACTCCGCGTGGTACGAGTTCTTCCCCCGCTCCGAGGGCGCCGAGATCGGCCCGGACGCCACCCCGATCAGGCACGGCGACTTCCGCACCGCCGCCCTGCGGCTGCCCGCCATCGCGGAGATGGGCTTCAACGTCGTCTACCTGCCGCCGATCCACCCGATCGGCAAGATCAACCGCAAGGGCCGGAACAACACGCTGGTGGCCCGCCCGCAGGACGTCGGCTCGCCCTGGGCGATCGGCTCCGACGAGGGCGGGCACGACGCCATCCACCCGCAGCTGGGCACGCTCGAGGACTTCGTCGCCTTCCGCGAGCGGGCGGAGGAGCTCGGCATGGAGGTCGCGCTCGATCTCGCGCTGCAGGCCGCGCCGGACCACCCGTGGGTGCGTGAACACCCGGAGTTCTTCACCACCAAGGCCGACGGCACGATCGCGTACGCCGAGAACCCGCCCAAGAAGTACCAGGACATCTACCCGATCAACTGGGACAACGACTACCGCGCGCTGCGCGACGAGGTCTACCGCGTGGTCATGCACTGGGTGAACGCCGGTGTGAAGATCTTCCGGGTCGACAACCCGCACACCAAGGCGGTCAACTTCTGGCAGTGGCTGATCCCCAAGGTCAAGGAGACCGACCCGGACGTGCTGTTCCTGGCCGAGGCGTTCACCCGGCCGGCCATGATGAACGGGCTCGGCAAGATCGGCTTCACCCAGTCGTACACGTACTTCACCTGGCGCAACAGCGCCGCCGAGATGCGCGAGTACCTGGAACAGCTGCTCACCTCGATCGACTGGATGCGCCCGAACTTCTGGCCCAACACCCCGGACATCCTGCACGAATCGCTCCAGCACGGCGGCCCGGCGATGTTCAAGATCCGTTCGGTGCTGGCGTCGATGCTCGCCCCGTCCTGGGGGCTGTACTCCGGCTACGAGCTGTTCGAGCACGTGGCACGACCGGGGTCGGAGGAGTACATCGACAACGAGAAGTTCGAGCTGAAGCCGCGCGACTACGCCGGCGCCGAGCGCTCCGGCCGGTCGCTCGCCCCCTACCTGACGAAGCTGAACCGGATCCGGGAGCAGAACCCCGCCCTGCACTGGCTCCGCAACCTGCGCTTCCACGAGATCGACAACGGCGCGCTGCTCTGCTTCTCCAAGCGCGACGCCGAGACCGGCAACACCGTGCTGGGGATCGTCTCGTTCGATTCCACCGATGTGCAGTGGGGTAACACCACTCTGGACATGCCCGCGCTGGGTCTGGACTGGCACGACCGGTTCACCGTCGTCGACCAGATCACCGGGGCGACGTACGAGTGGGGGCAGTACAACGCGGTCCGGATCGACCCGTACGTCGAACCGGCGCACATCTTCGTGGTGCGGGCGGGGTGAGGGGATACACCTGATGGAGTCGACGAGCGAGTACGACCCGGCAGAGGGAAGTCACACCGAGGACGGGAAGGTCGAACACCCGTCCGCGGACGATTTCGGTCACGCCCGGGTCCTCCCGGCCGACCGCACCTGGTTCCAGCGGGCGGTCTTCTACGAAGTGCTGGTCCGGGCGTTCTACGACTCGGGGACGGACGGCGGCGGCGACCTGCGCGGCCTGATCGAACGTCTGGACTACCTGCAGTGGCTCGGCATCGACTGCCTCTGGCTGCCGCCGTTCTACGACTCCCCGTTGCGCGACGGCGGCTACGACATCCGCGACTTCTACAAGGTGCTGCCCGAGTTCGGCACGGTCGACGACTTCGTGGCCCTGCTGGACGCGGCGCACAAGCGCGGCATCCGGGTGATCACCGACCTGGTCATGAACCACACGTCCGACTCGCACCCGTGGTTCCAGGCGTCCCGGCACGACCCGGACGGGCCGTACGGCGACTTCTACGTCTGGAACGACACCAGCGAGAAGTACCCGGACGCGCGGATCATCTTCGTCGACACCGAGGAGTCGAACTGGACGTTCGACCCGGTGCGGCGGCAGTTCTACTGGCACCGGTTCTTCTCCCACCAGCCGGATCTCAACTACGAGAACCCGGCGGTGCAGGAGGCCATGCTCGACGTCCTGCGGTTCTGGCTGGACCTGGGCATCGACGGGTTCCGGCTGGACGCGGTGCCGTACCTCTTCGAACAGGAGGGCACCAACTGCGAGAACCTGCCGGCCACCCACGCGTTCCTGAAACACTGCCGCAAGGTGATCGACGACGAGTTCCCGGGCCGGGTGCTGCTGGCCGAGGCGAACCAATGGCCGGCCGACGTGGTGGAGTACTTCGGCGACCCGAAGTCCGGCGGCGACGAGTGCCACATGGCGTTCCACTTCCCGCTGATGCCGCGGATCTTCATGGCCGTACGCCGGGAATCGCGTTTTCCGATCTCGGAGATCCTGGCACAGACGCCGGCCATCCCGGAGAACTGTCAGTGGGGCATCTTCCTGCGTAACCACGACGAGCTGACGCTCGAGATGGTCACCGACGAAGAGCGCGACTACATGTACTCCGAGTACGCCAAGGATCCCCGGATGAAGGCCAACGTCGGCATCCGCCGCCGGCTGGCCCCACTGCTGGAGAACGACCGCAACCAGATCGAGCTCTTCACCGCCCTACTGCTGTCGCTGCCCGGCTCGCCGGTGCTCTACTACGGCGACGAGATCGGGATGGGCGACAACATCTGGCTCGGCGACCGGGACGGGGTGCGCACCCCGATGCAGTGGACGCCGGACCGCAACGCCGGCTTCTCCACCGCCACCCCCGGCCGGCTCTACCTGCCGGTCAACCAGGACCCGGTCTACGGCTACCAGGCGGTCAACGTGGAGGCGCAGCGGGACAGCGCGACCTCCCTGCTGAACTGGACCCGGACCATGCTGGCGGTGCGCCGCCGACATGAGGCGTTCGCCGTCGGCACGTTCCGTGAGCTCGGCGGCTCGAACCCCTCGGTGCTGGCGTACCTGCGCGAGTTCGGCGACGACGTGGTGCTCTGCGTCAACAACCTGTCGCGGTTCCCGCAGCCGATCGAACTCAATCTGCAGCATTGGAACGGGTACACCCCGGTGGAGCTGACCGGCCACGTCAACTTCCCGCGGATCGGGCAGTTGCCGTACCTGCTGACCCTCCCCGGACACGGCTTCTACTGGTTCCAGTTGTGCGGGTCTGAGGAGAAGCAATGACGCTGCCCTACGCCGAGTGGCTACCGAAACAACGCTGGTACGCGGGGCGCAGCCGGGTGCTCGCGGACGTGAAACAGGCGTCCGCCACCCCGCTGGGCGACGATCTCGAACTGGTGCTGATCGACGTCTCGTACACCGACGGCAGCTCCGAGCGGTACCAGGTGCTCGTCGCCCGGGGCGCCGAGCTGCTGCCGGAGTACAGCGCGGTGGCCACCATCGGCACCGACGAGCACGGCCGGATCGCCTACGACGCCCTGTACTCCCCGGAGGCGGCGAGGCACCTGCTCAGCCTCTTCGACCGGGCCGAACCGGTGGGCGACGTGACGTTCGAGAAGGAGCCAGGCGTCGAGCTGCCGCTGGACCTGTGGCCGCGGGTCTTCGACGCCGAGCAGAGCAACACCAGTGTGATCTTCGAGGAGGACGCGATCCTCAAGGTGTTCCGCCGGGTCACCTGCGGGATCAACCCGGACATCGAGCTGAACCGGGTGCTCGGCCGGGCCGGAAACCCGCACGTGGCGCGGCTGCTCGGCTCCTTCGAGACGTCCGACGACACCGGTCGGTGCTCGCTCGGGATGGTCACGGCCTATGCGGCGAACTCGGCCGAGGGCTGGGCGATGGCCACCGCGTCGGCCCGGGACCTCTTCGCCGAGCAGGACCTGCGCGCCGACGAGGTGGGCGGGGACTTCCAGGGTGAGTCGTACCGGCTGGGCGAGGCGGTGGCCTCGGTGCACCTGGCCCTCGCCGCGGAGCTCGGCGCGGGCCCGTCCCCGTTCCCGGTCGACGCGGTGCTGGCCCGGCTGCGCACCGCCGCCGATGCGGTACCCGAGCTGCAGCAGTACGTGCCGGCGATCACCGCGCGGTTCGTCGGCCTGACCGGCGAGCAGGTGACCGTCCAGCGGGTGCACGGCGACCTGCACCTCGGGCAGGTGCTGCGTACCCCGGAGGCCTGGCTGCTGATCGACTTCGAGGGTGAGCCGGGGCAGCCGCTCGACGAGCGGCGGCTGCCGGACTCGCCGCTGCGCGACGTCGCCGGGGTGCTGCGCTCCTACGAGTACGCGGCGTACCAGTTGCTGGTCGATCAGGACGACGACTACCTGGCGGGCCTGGCCCGGGAATGGGCGGACCGCAACCGGGCGGCGTTCTGCGACGGGTACGCGCACGCCGCCGGGGTCGACCCGCGCGCCCAGGGTGCGCTGCTGTCGGCGTATGAGCTGGACAAGGCGGTCTACGAGGCCGCTTACGAAGCCCGACACCGCCCCGGCTGGATGCGGATCCCCCTCCGCTCCATCGCCCGGCTGGTCGGCTGACCCCCTCGCAGAAGGAAAACCAGAGATGATCGGGCACAGCACCCCCCGCCTCGCCGCCGACCGGCGCGCCATGGACAACGTCGTCGCCGGCGACACCCACGATCCGCACGCCGTCCTGGGCGCGCACCCCGGCGGGGGGCACACCGTCGTCCGGACCCTGCGCAAGGGCGCCACCAAGGTCGCCGTCCTGCACGAGGGCGAGCGGTACGCGATGACCCGGGTCCACCCGGACGGGATCTTCGCCGCCGAGCTGCCCGGCACGGTCCTGGACTACCGGCTCGACGTGGACTCCGAGGAGCACGACGACCCGTACCGGCACCTGCCCACCCTGGGCGAGCTGGACCTGCACCTGATCGGCGAGGGCCGGCACGAGAAGCTGTGGACGGTGCTCGGCGCGCAGCCGCGCGGCACCGGTGTGGCGTTCGCGGTCTGGGCGCCGAGCGCCCGCGGTGTCCAGGTGATCGGTGACTTCGTCGGGTGGGGGCCGTACGACGGGTGGCCGATGCGCTCGCTCGGCTCCAGCGGCGTCTGGGAGATCTACGTCCCGGACGCGCACCTCGGCAGCAAGTACAAGTTCAAGATCCTCGGGCGGGACGGGGCGTGGCGCGAGCACGCCGACCCGCTCGCCCAGCACACCGAGGTGCCGCCGGCCACCGCGTCGGTCGTCTTCGAATCGTCCTACGAGTGGCAGGACGAGGCGTGGCTGCGGGCGCGGGCGTCGAAATCGTGGCACCAGGAGCCGGTGAGCTGCTACGAGGTGCACCTGGGCTCGTGGCGGCCCGGATTGACGTACGTGGAGCTGGCCGAGCAACTGGTGGAGTACGTCGTCGAGACGGGCTTCACCCACGTCGAGCTGATGCCGGTGATGGAGCACCCGTTCGGCGGATCGTGGGGCTACCAGGTCACCGGATATTTCGCCCCTACCAGCCGTTTCGGAAGCCCCGACGAATTCCGGTATCTGGTCGACAAGCTGCACCAGGCCGGCATCGGCGTGATCCTGGACTGGGTCCCCGCCCACTTCCCGAAGGACGAGTGGGGCCTGGCCCGCTTCGACGGCACCCCGCTCTACGAGCACGGCGACTGGCGGCGCGGCGAGCACCCGGACTGGGGCACGTACGTCTTCGACTTCGGCCGCCGCGAGGTGCGCAACTTCCTGGTCGCCAACGCGCTCTACTGGTGCGAGGAGTTCCACGCCGACGGCCTGCGGGTCGACGCCGTCGCGTCGATGCTCTACCTGGACTACTCCCGCAAGGACGGCGAGTGGACCCCGAACCAGTACGGCGGCCGGGAGAACCTCGACGCGATCAGCTTCCTGCAGGAGATGAACGCGACCGTCTACAAGAACCACCCGGGCGTGATGACCATCGCCGAGGAGTCCACCGCGTGGCCCGGCGTCACCCGCCCCACCCACCTCGGCGGCCTCGGCTTCGGCTTCAAATGGAACATGGGCTGGATGAACGACACCCTGGCCTACCTGGTCAAGGAGCCGATCCACCGGCAGTGGCACCACCACCAGATGACCTTCGCGACGATCTACGCCTGGAGCGAGAACTACATCCTGCCGATCAGCCACGACGAGGTCGTGCACGGCAAGGGCTCGCTGACCGGCAAGATGCCCGGCGACCTGTGGCAGCAGCTGGCCAACACCCGGGCGCTGCTCGGCTTCATGTGGGCGTTCACCGGCAAGCAGCTGCTCTTCATGGGCTCCGAGATGGGCGACCCGCGGGAATGGAGCGAGGAGCGCGGCCTGGACTGGGCGCTGCTCGACGACCCGCGGTTCGGCGGGATCAAAGTCCTGGTCGGCGACCTGAACCGGGCCTACCGGGACACCCCCGCGATCTGGACCCAGGACACCTCCGCATCCGGCTTCCGCTGGATCACCAGCGACGACTCGCACCACAACACGTTCTCGTTCGTCCGCTTCGCCCCGAACGGCGACACCATCGCGTGCATCGTCAACTTCGCCGCGATCCCGCACGAGAACTACCGCATCGGCCTGCCGAAGGCCGGCCGCTGGGCCGAAGTGATCAACACCGACAGCGAGCTGTACGGCGGCTCCGGCGTCGGCAACATGGGCGCGGTCGAGGCCGAGAACGTACCTTGGCACGGCTTCGACCACTCGGCCGCCCTGCGCGTCCCGCCGCTCGGCGCCCTCTGGCTCAAACTCGAAAGCTGACAGCACCACGTGCCTAGGGGACGGGCCTCAGCCCGTCCCCTCGGGACCGCCCGCTGCCCTCTCCGCGCCACTCCCACCACGCACCGCCGCACGCCGCTGCTCCCCCCGCCGCACCTCGCTCCTCCCCACCGCGCACCGCCACACGCCGCTACTCCCTCACCGCCGCACCTCGCCGCTCCCCACCGCGCACCGCTACTCCCCCGCCGCACCTCGCCGCGCACCGCCACACGCCGCTACTCCCCCGCCGCACCTCGCCGCTCCCCACCGCGCACCGCTGCGCGACTTGCGACAACCCGCGCATCCGCTCCCGATAGACGGTGGTCCTTGTACAACCCTTCTTCGATACGACCTGTGGAGTCTCGTGGCCAGGCCACAGGCCAAGCCCAGTGACGATCTCGCGCCACGTCGCCCCACTCCAGGTCCGCACCGCGCCTCCCGACCGCCCGCAACCCGCACGTTGACCGTGCAGGACGCCCGGCTGGCCCGCAATTTGGCATCAACCGTGGCGTCCGTTACGACGCTGACAACCAGCCAGGCCGACCCCAGTACCGCTTAGCAAAGTCGATCTTGAATGGAATCGCATGCGTCGTACCAGCGGTGCCGCTGAGGGCGCTCGCCAGCCACCATCCGCCTCTGGCCACTACCCGCGCGGCTTGCGGATGGGTATTGGCGCTCGCAAGCCACCGTCCGCCCCGGGTCACCACCCCGGCCGCCACCCTCGGTTCACCGGTGGGCACTGGCGCCCGCCAGCCACCATCCGCCCCGGGTCACCACCCCGGCCGCCGCGTACGGTTTGTGAGTGGGCGCTATCGGCTGCAACCCGCCAGCCACATCGCATGGCATCCAAACCCAGCTACCCAACCCACTCCCATCGCGAACAACTCCCGAGAGGCCGTGCCTTCCGCCTGCCGCCACGTCCAAGATCAACGACTGGTGGATTGACCCCGACCCGGCCGGCCCCAGAGTGGCATCAGCCGCCTTGGGTGGCTGGCAACCAGCCCTGGGATCGGGCGCGGGCGGATCTGGAGTCGGAGCCGCCTCGGGTGGTGATCGCCTCAGGCCCAGCGCGCGCTTGCTGCCCGCAATGGTGCGAGCGTCGCGCGAGATCAATGCCACGGGGCTTGGTCCGAGAGGACTGGCCACGGGACTACCCAGGTCGTACCGGCGAAGGGTTTGAGCAAGGACCACTCCCTCACCCGCCGCTGGCCGGAAACAGTTCGCGCAGCGCTGGATATTCGCCGATCTGGCTCCAGTCCGGTGGGAACGGATCACTGCGGGTCCGGAAGCCCCGCGCCGCCAAGGCCTTCTCAAGATCACCGGGATGAGCCTGGCCGGGAACGTAGGCGAGCGACTCCCACCAGGGCCACTCCTCCTCCGCCCAGTCGTGGAACGTCCGGCCGGCCAGGCGCCGGATCGACGGCAGGCCGGCCAAGGCGTCCGGCGCGGCGGCGATCTCCTCGAAAGCCTCGCGGCCCTGGCCGATCAGCCAGCACTGGAAATACCAGAACGTGTCGGTGGAGGCACCGCCGTAGACCACGTCGACGGCCGCCCACATCGCCGCGTTGTCGACGCGGTCGCGGCATTCCTGCAAGCGGATCGCGAAGTCCTCGATCTGGGTGCCACCGAGTTTCCGCAGCTCGCCGATCAGCCACTGCTCGCGCCCGTCCAGCGTGTCCCGCTCACGGCCGCTGCGCTCGATCAGCGCCCAGAATCCCTCGACGTCCATGCCCCGGATCCCATCACGCGGGTACGACATTTGTCGCGCGCCGATCGCGAAGTGAGTCGCCGGGGGCCGACGCCGATCGCCGCGTCGCCGTCGGCAGCCTGGGTTCCCGGACTCGCCGTCGGCCGCTCCGCCGGCAGGATGAAAGTAGGACCGTGAAACTGAGCATCAGCGTTCCGGACGACGTCGCGGCCTATCTGCAGAGCCGCGGCAACGCCTCCGCGGCCGTCACCGAAGCGGTTCGCCGAGTGCCGCCGGACGCCCGTCGGGACCGCCGGCGTGCCGCCGCGCAAGCCACCCGCGTGCCGCCGCGCAAGCCTTCGGTGAGTTCTACCGTTCCCGCACCCCGGAACAGCTCCAGGCCGACCGCGACCTGATCGGGAGCAGTAACGACATCGCGCTGCGCGACGCCGAATGGTGAGCCGCGGGCAGTGCGCGGCAGGGCACGGCACCGCGTGCTGGTGATCAGCAACGACGAGTACAACGCGGTCGAGGAGCCGGCGATCTGGGCCCTCGCGGTCGTCCGCAAGGTGCCGCACCGGAATCATCTCGCCGTCCGGCTCGGACCCGGCGCCCCGCTGAGCGGAGCCTACGTGCGGCTCCACAACGTGGTGCAGATCCTCGACAGGTCCGCCCTGCGCGACAATCACGGCTATGTGTCACACGCGACCATGAACGCTGCCGAGGACGCCGTTCGAGAGTTCCTGGACCTGCCCTGACCTCGGTAGCTATTTGACCGAACAGGCGCGGGCAGGGCTTGTCAGTCCCGGTCGCGGGCCAGCCACTCGGGGGCGAGGATGCCGAAGAGCAGGTCGTCGGTCCACTCCCCCTTGATGAAGGTCTGCTGCCGCAGCAGCCCCTCCCTGGTGAAGCCGAGCCGCTCCATCAGCGCCGCCGACGCCGTGTTCCGGGCGTCGCACTCCCCCATCACCCGGTGCAGCCCCTGGAGGCGGAACAGACGGTCCAGGACGGCGCTCACCGCCTCGGTCGCGAAACCCATCTTCTGGTACGCCGTGGCGACCGTGAACCCGATCTCCGCCTGCTTGTGGTTCTCGTGCAGCCGCACCGCGACGTCCCCGATCAGCACCCGCTCGGCGGCGTGCTCGATCGCGTACTGGAACCAGCCCGGCTGATCCGGCGAGCTCGCCGCGAAGTTCCGTACCGCCGTCTCCGCCCGGTCCAGCTCGAACGGCGCCTCCCAGGACTGGTAGCGCGCCACAGCCGGATCCGACCGGTACTCCGACAGCGTCGGCGCGTCCGACGCCCGGAACCTCCGAAGGATCAACCGCTTCGTCCCCATCAGCACCCGCCGAGAATACGGTGTCGCGTGGCCGGTCGGCCGATCGATGTGACGCCCTCGCCCGGCTGATGATCGCGATCGATGTCGGCCCCTAGAATCGGGCCCGTGAAGCTCGCCGACGTTCTGCAGGTCATCTCGCTGATCGCCGTCGCTGTCGCACTGTTCCTGAACTACCGGCAGGCCCGCGAGACCGCACGTCAGGCCCGGGAGGCGGCCCGGCAGGTGGAGCTCTCCACCGCCGCCCTCCGGCAGGACTCCTACCGGCAGCTGGTCACGCACGGGACGAGCGCGAACCAGACGCTGCTCGCCGGCAACCCCGGCCTGCTCGACTGGTTCCTGGCGAGCCGGGGCGTGCCGACCGGCACACACGAGGAGAACCTGCGGCACATGTTCGTCTTCTGGCGGATGGACAGCCACGAGGAGATCTTCCGCTCGCACGCGGCCGGTCAGCTGCCCGGTGACGCGTGGCAGGCGTGGCGCAACGTGATCGAGGCCGACGCCGCGCTGCCCGAGTTCGGCACCGTGTGGGCCCGGGTGCGACCGCAGTACACCCGGGACTTCGCGGATTTCGTCGACACGCTGCTCCCCCGCCGTGACGCCCCGGCGGAGTAGACCGGAGGCGGCCGGTCAGACCTCGACGACGTCGGCGATGATCACCGTGACGTTGTCCGGGGCGCCGTTCTCCAGGGTCCGGTTGACCAGCTCGGCCGCGCAGGTGCGCCGGTCCGGGTTGTCGCGCAGGGTCTGGGCGATCACCGCGTCCTCGACGTAGTCGGAGAGGCCGTCGCTGCAGAGCAGGTACCGGTCGCCGACGCGGGCCGGGATCATCCGGCCGGCGGGGCGGAACGGGCCGCCCTGCACCGCCTGGGTGACCAGCGCCCGCTGCGGGTGCCGGCGGGCGTCGTCCGGGGTGAGCACACCCTGGTCGACCAGCGCCTGCACGTACGTGTCGTCGCGGGTGAGCTGCTGGAAGTCGCCCTCGCGCAGCAGGTAGCAGCGGGAGTCGCCGACGTTCAGCGCGGCCAGCCGGTCGCCGGAGAGCAGCAGCGCGGTCACCGTCGTACCCATGCCGTCGCGGGCGTCGTCGTCCGCGACCGCCTTCTCGATCTGCTTGTTGGCGGTCTGCAGCGCCTCGATCAGATCCTGTAGCGGCTCCCCCGTGTCGGGTTTCTGGTCGACCTCCCCGAGCGCCTGCACGAGGATGTCACTCGCCAACTCACCGGCGGGCAACCCGCCCATGCCGTCCGCGACCACGAAGAGGCGATTACCGACGAAAACCGCGTCTTCGTTGTTGGACCGGACCAGGCCCTGATCAGTGGCGGCGACCGCCCGGACAGCAAGCGTCATGTAGCAAGAGTGCCAAAGCCCCGAAGGGTTGTCTCTAGTAAACGTCCACCTCCGCGCGCGCCGTCTCCGCCGGTCCGGTGTTTCCGCAGGTCGCGGCGGTTCACCCGGCCGGGCGGTTCACCCGGGAGTCAGACATCGGCGCGGCGCGTCGCGGACGCCCGGCCGGCGCCCTACGGGTGATCATCCACGGAGATGTCTGCGGGGCGGCGCGACAAGGCCCCGCGGCCTCGGTAACAATCGTCGGCGTGACTACAGCGATCCATCAGCGCATTGCCTCCGAGTTGGGCGTCCGGGAGGGCCAGGTCTCCGCGGCGGTCGAGCTGCTCGACGGCGGGGCCACGGTGCCGTTCATCGCCCGTTACCGCAAGGAGGTGACCGGCACCCTCGACGACGCCCAGCTGCGCACGCTGGAGGAGCGCCTGGGCTATCTGCGGGAGCTGGAGGACCGGCGGGCCGCCGTGCTGGAGTCGATCCGCGCCCAGGGCAAGCTGGACGACGCGCTGGAGCGGCAGATCCTCGAGGCCGACACCAAGGCCCGGCTGGAGGACATCTACCTCCCGTTCAAGCCGAAGCGCCGGACCAAGGCGCAGATCGCCCGGGAGGCCGGCCTGGAGCCGCTCGCCGACCGGTTGCTGGCCGACCCCACCCTCGACCCGCGCGCGACCGCTGAGGGCTTCGTGGACGCCGAGAAGGGCGTCGCAGATCCGCAGGCCGCGCTGGACGGCGCCCGGGCCATCCTGATCGAGCGGTTCGCGGAGGACGCCGACCTGATCGGTGACCTGCGGGAGCAGATGTGGAACCGGGGCCGGCTGGTCGCCAAGGTCCGTGACGGCAAGCAGAACGACGGTGCGAAGTTCTCCGACTACTTCGACTTCGCCGAGCCGTACGGCAAGCTTCCCTCGCACCGCATCCTGGCGATGCTGCGCGGCGAGAAGGAGGAGGTCCTGGACCTCACCATGGAGCCGCACCCGGAGGAGGACGAGGGCTACTTCGAGGGCCGGATCGCCGGGCGCAACGGGATCACCGACCACGGCCGGCCGGGCGACAAGTGGCTGGTCGACACGGTCCGCTGGGCGTGGCGCACCCGCATCCTCATCCACCTCGGCGCCGACCTGCGGGTCCGGCTGCGCGAGGCGGCCGAGGACGAGGCCGTCCGGGTCTTCGCCGCCAACCTGCGCGACCTGCTGCTGGCCGCCCCGGCGGGCACCCGCGCCACCATGGGCCTGGACCCGGGCTTCCGCACCGGCGTGAAGGTGGCCGTGGTCGACGCGACCGGCAAGGTCGTCGCCACCGACACGATCTACCCACACGTGCCGCAGAACAAGTGGGACGAGTCGATCCACCGGCTCGCCGCGCTCGCCTCCAAGCACCGGGTCGACCTGATCGCGATCGGCAACGGCACCGCGTCCCGGGAGACCGACAAGCTCGCCGCCGAGCTGATCAAGCGGCACCCGGAGGCGAACCTGACCAAGGCCGTCGTCTCCGAGGCCGGCGCGTCGGTCTACTCCGCCTCCGCGTACGCCTCGCAGGAACTGCCCGGCATGGACGTCTCGCTGCGCGGCGCGGTCTCCATCGCCCGCCGCCTGCAGGACCCGCTCGCCGAGCTGGTCAAGATCGACCCGAAGTCGATCGGCGTCGGTCAGTACCAGCACGACATCTCCGAGGTGAAGCTGGCCCGCTCGCTCGACGCGGTGGTCGAGGACTGTGTGAACGGCGTCGGGGTGGACATCAACACCGCCTCCGCCCCGCTGCTCACCCGGGTCTCCGGGATCACCGCGGGCCTGGCCGAGAACATCGTGCTGCACCGGGACCAGAACGGCCCGTTCAAGAACCGCAAGGAGATCAAGAACGTCGCCCGGCTCGGCCCGAAGGCGTTCGAGCAGTGCGCCGGCTTCCTGCGGATCCGCGACGGCGAGGACCCGCTGGACTTCTCCAGCGTGCACCCCGAGTCGTACCCGGTGGTCCGCACGATCGCGGCCGACGCGGGCGCCGAGATCCGGTCGCTGATCGGCAACAGCCCGCTGCTGCGCGGCATCCGGCCGGACAAGTTCGTGACCGACAAGTTCGGCCTGCCGACCATCACCGACATCCTCAAGGAGCTCGAGAAGCCGGGTCGCGACCCGCGACCGGCGTTCACCACGGCCGCCTTCGCCGAGGGCGTCGAGAAGATCTCCGACCTGCAGCCGGGCATGATTCTGGAGGGCCAGGTCACCAACGTGGCCGCGTTCGGCGCGTTCGTCGACATCGGCGTGCACCAGGACGGCCTGGTGCACGTCTCGGCGCTCTCCGAGAAGTTCGTGCAGGACCCGCGCGAGGTGGTCAAGTCGGGCGACGTGGTCAAGGTCCGGGTCCTCGAGGTCGACCCGGTCCGCAAGCGGATCTCGCTGACCATGCGCCTCTCCGACGAGCCGAACAAGGGCCGGCAGCCGCGCGACGACCGGGACCGCGGCGGTCGCGGCGGGCAGCAGGGCGGCGGCCAGGGCGGCCAGCGGGGCGGTCAGCCTCGGCAGGGTGGCGGCCAGCCGCGCCAGGGCGGTGGGCAGCCCCGGCAGGGTGGCGGTCAGCCGCGCCAGGGCGGCGGGCAGGGCGGCCAGCGCGGCGGCGGGAACTCGTTCGGCAACAGCGCCATGGCCGATGCCCTGCGCCGGGCCGGGCTGACGAAGGACTGACGGCAGGCCGGGCTTGCGGTTACCGCTTTGTCCGTACGTACGGACAAAGCGGTGACCGCAACCGGCGCCGGCGTTCGTATCCGGCATCGCCGGTTCTGGCCGGCAGGGTCTGGTGGTGACTCCGGCGCCGGTCGAACAGCCGGTCAGGGATCAGTTCGAGAGGGAGCGACCTGCTCAGTACCAGAGCTTGATGTCGCTGAAAGCGACCTCGTAGGGTCCCTGCCCCGAAGCCGACGGGTCGTTGCAGACGCCCAGCACCACCCGGCCCACGGTCAGCCGCGAATCGGTCAGCGCCAGCGTCCCGACCGACTGTCCGTCCTGAAACACCTCGACCGAGTTGCCGTGGACCTTGAGGCGGATCCGCGTGGGCGTCGCGGCGAAGAACGGGATCGACTTCGGCAAATGCAGCTGGTCCTGCACCTTGATGTCGTTCCCCGCGTGCACGGCGAGATGCACGTCCTTCTCGCAGACCCGCAGCTGGTAACCGCCCAGGCCGTCGTCGATGGCGTGGTCAGCCAGCCGGAACCAGATCCCGGCGCAGCTGAGCCGCCGGTCCAGGCGCACCCCGACCTCGACGGTCACGTCGGACATCTCGGTCTTCAGCCCCCTGCACCGGTAGATCCCGGTGTCCTCCCGGCGGGCCACCAGCACGCCGCCGGCGAACTCACAGCTCGCCTGTTCACTGTTCTGCTCGGTCGCGGACCAGACCCTCGCGCGGTCCAGCTTGTCGGTGACCTGCGGCGCCGGCTCCGACGTGGTGGCCTCGGTCACCGGCGTCGAGGTGGAGGCGGCCGGCCCGGTGGGGCCGGTCTTGAACTCATCGCGCAGCAGCAGGCCGATCATCCCCACGCCGGCCGCGAGGATCAGCACGGTCACCGTGGCCAGCAGGGCCGGCAGCACCCGGCGCCGGGGTCGGCCGGACAGCTCCGAGCCGGTCAGGGTCGGTTCCGGAACGGCCTCGATCGGGACCGTGACGATCACGTTCTCGTCGTAGCCGACGAGGCCGGGCGGGATGTCCAGGAGCGGGGCGGGGGTGAGCACCGGGACCGGGGCCGTGGCGGTGGGCGGCAGCGCGTACCCGGTCACGGCCTGCGCCTCGACCGCGGCGGCGCGCAGGTCGGGCTGGTCGGCCAGGGCCGCCGAGATGGCCGCCGGCCGGTCGCCGGAGATCAGCAGGTCGAGCAGCTCACGGGCGCTGGGCCGGTTCGCCGGGTCCTTCTCCAGAGCGTGCGCGACCAGGTCGCGCAACGGCCCGCTGAGGCCGTCGAGGCGGGGCGGCTGGGTGAGGATGCGGGCCGCGGTGGCGGTCGGCGAGTCGGCGTGGAACGGGGTCTTGCCGGTGCCCGCGTACGCCACCACGCCACCCCAGGCGAACACGTCGGCGGCCGGGGTGACCACCGGCGAGTCGGAGTCGGTGTCGAACCGCTCCGGCGCCATGTACGCCACCGTGCCGACCATCTGGTCGGGCCGGGTGTTGCCGCTGGTCGCCGACATCGCCCGGGCGATCCCGAAGTCGATCACCTTGGGCGAGCCCGGGGCGAGCAGCACGTTACGCGGCTTGAGGTCGCGGTGGATCACCCCGGCGCCGTGGATCGCGGTCAGCGCGGTGGCCACGCCGATCGCGACACTGTGCAGGTTCGCCGAGGTGAGCGGGCCGCGCTCCTCGACGACCTGGGCCAGGGTGGGCCCGTCGACGAACTCCACGACGAGATAGGGCTGCTCGTGGTCGGGGTCAGCGTCGAGCACCTCGGCGGTGCAGAACGGCGGAACCTGCTGGGCACGCTCCACCTCGCTGCGGAACCGGAGCCGGAACTCGTCGTCGTGCGCCAGGTCCAGGCGCACCACCTTGACCGCGACCAGGATCTCGCTGCTCTTCTTGCGACCGAGGTAGACGGTACCCATGCCGCCCTCGCCGAGCCGGCCGAGCAACTCGTACTCGCCGACCGCGGCTGGGTCGTGCGGACGTAACGGTTGCGTCCGCTCGCCCGGCATCGTGCTGTCGACCATGGTGTCCCGCGTCCCCCCAGTTCCCGCTCGCAGCACTGTATAGGGCGGGTTCGCTCCCGAGTAGTCCGGTGTCCGGTTGGGATCGAACCGTCATGGAGGACCCTGAGATCCGGCTCCGGGATCGATCCGGGTGGTGCCGGATGGTAACCGCCGTGTCCGGGTAGCACTCTTGAGACATCACCTCCCCGCCGGGGAGGGCAACCAAGGAAAGCGAGAGACCCGCCATGAACGCCGTGCACGACACGATGGCCCGCCAAGGCCTGGTCCGCCCGCGTGACGGCCGCATGCTCGGCGGCGTCTGCGCGGGTCTGGGCCGCCGCTTCGGGCTCGACCCGTGGATCGCCCGCCTGCTCTTCGTCCTGATCCTGTTCGTGATCCCGGGCAGCCAGATCCTGATCTACCCGATCCTCTGGATCCTGATGCCGGCCGAGCAGACGGTGTACGAGCCGCCGGTCCCGCCGGCCACCTGGTGACGTCCCGGGCCGGCCGGCTCCGCCCCGCCCGGCCCACCATTCCCCCACGGAGCAGCTCATGACCATCGTCGGCACGCTCATCGTCGAGGGCCCGCCGCGGTCCCTGACGAACTTCGCCGGGTCCGTCCCGATCTCGGTCGACGGCTCGGTGAAGGGTCAGGTCAGGTCCGGCCGACGGCTGTCGCTCGCGCTGCCGCCCGGGTCGCACTCGATCCAGGCGGGCGGCGGGCCGGCGTTGCCGGTGCGGCTCGGCCCGGGTCTGGTCACCCGGGTCCGGGTGGAGCGCGACGGCGCGGGCCGGGCACACCTCGTCGAGGTCGGCCCGCTCAGCTGACCAGCTTCCTCAGGGCCGCGGTGAGCTGCAGATCGTCCAGGTAGCTGCGGGTCACGATCTTGCCGGCCGCGTCGAGCAGGACGTAGGTGCTCTGCTCGACGATCGCGAACTTCGACCAGATCTTGCCGCCCGGATCGTTCAGGTGGGTCACCTTTCCGACCTCGAGGTCGGAGACGAACTCACGCATCGCCTCGGTGGTGCCCATTCCGGCGACGCCCAGGAACGTGAGCCGGCCGGCGTACTCGTCGTGGAAGTCGCGGACCGACTGGGCCTCGCTGGCGCAGGTGGCGCACCACGGGGCCCAGAACCAGAGGACGGCCGGCTTCCCGGCGAGCTGGGCGGCGTCGAACTTCGCGCCGTCCAGCGTCGTACCGGAGAATCGCAGGGTCTCGGGAATCGGCCCGGACCCGCTGGATGACGACGCCGCGGCCGGTTGCGCGGTCGTCGCCGAGGGCGACGACGCGCAACCGGCCACCGCCATGGCCAATGGCAGTGTCAGCAGGACGCGGCGGCTGGTCATCAGTGCGCCGCGGCCGGGTCGATCAGACGCAGGGCCAGCGCCGGGCAGACGTTGACCGCCTTGCGGGCGCCGTCCTCCAGCCACGGCGGCAGCGGCGTCTGGGGGAACGCCGGGAAGCCGTTGTGGTCCAGCCGGATGATCTCCGGGGCGACCGCCGAGCAGAGCCCGTGACCGTCGCACCGCGACCAGTCCAGGGCCAGCTTCCGGGCGCCCTTCTCGGCGGTGTACGGCAGCGGCAGGATGCCCCGGGTCTGCTTGCCGCAGCCCTCCCCGTTCGCGTGCGCCTCGACCTCCTTGTGGAACACCTCGAGCGCGGAGAGCGCGAACCGCGAGGTGCCGTCCGGGTGGCTGCACGCGCCCCGGCCCTTGACCAGACCGGCCGCCTGGCGCACCTGCTCCAGGGCGGAGCCGCCGAGCGACACCAGGGTCACCGCCCGGGCCAGGTCGGGCAGGCCGAGCCGGCACGGGCCGCACTGACCGGCCGACTCGCCGGCCAGGTACTGCACGACCTGGGCGACCTCGCCGAGCGCGCAGGTCTTGGAGCCGATCGGGATCAGCATGCCGGCGCCGAGCGTGCCGCCGACCTTGGCGAACCCCTTGCGGGAGATGGTCACGGTCTTCGCCTGCTCGGCGGTGATCCACTTGCCGTGGTAGCCGCCGACCAGCAGGCCCGGGCCGATGTCCGCGCCGCACATGGTGAGCACGTCCATCAGCGGGGTGCCGCTGGGCGCCTCGACCACGGCCGGTGCGCTGGACGCGCCGCCCACGGTCAGCATGACCGTGCCCGGCTCCTCTGGGATACCGACCGAGTTGTACTCCCACGGTCCGAGCCGGGCCGCGATCGCCAGCTGCGAGTACGTCTCGGCGTTGGAGAGCAGGGTGGGCAGCCCCATCACACCGTTGTCGCTGGACCGGACCTTGCGGCCGGGCGGGATGTGCGCCTCGCCGTTGATGCCGCGGACCAGCGCGCCGCCCTCGCCGGAGATGAACCGGTGCGGGACCGTGACGATCCGGGTCGGGCAGGGCATGTTCCGCTCGGCCAGGGCCGCGGTCAGCGAGTTCTGGCCGATGCCGTCGTCGGCGATGCCGATGACGATCTCCTCGGCGTCCAGGGCGGCGGCGGCGAGCGCCGCGCCGTCCAGGATCAGGTGCGGGCTGCGCGTCAGGATCGCCTTGTCCTTCCAGGACGGCGGCTCACCCTCGGTGGCGTTGACCACGATCACCGGGGGCAGGTCCTGGCGCTTGCAGGAGTCGATCACGGCGCGCACCTTGCGGGCGTACGGGAAGCCCGCGCCGCCGCGGCCGCGCAGCTCGATCCGGTCGGTGAGCCCGATCAGCTCACCCGAGGTCAGGGCCGCGAACCCGCCGTGCACCTCCTGGTGCGCCTGCAGGTCGAGGCGGCCGTACTCGTCGTAGCCCGCGGTGATCCGCGGGACCCCGATCGCGGTGACCGGGGGAACCTGTGCGGTGCTCAATTCGAGTCACCACGCAGCTGCGAGAAGTACGAGTCGTCGTCGTCCCGGCCACGGCCACGGCCGGCCGGGGCGCCACCGCCGCGGGGCTGGTCGTCGCTCAGGTCGACGAACTGGCTGCGGCTCTGCCGGCCGTCGTCGGCGCGGCGGCGGCCGCGCGGCTCGTCGTCCTCCTCGTAGCGCGGGGCACGCTGGCGGGGGACGTCCTCGTAGCGGTCGTCGTCGGCGCGGCGGCGACCACGGCCGTCGTAGTCGTCGTCCTCGGCGTAGCGGCGCATCCGGGTCTGGGTGTCGTCCAGGCGCATCCGGGTGCCGGTCTCGCCGGCCCGCAGCCGGGTCCCGGTCTCGTCCGCGCGCAGGCGGGTCCCGGTCTCGTCCGCGCGCAGCCGGGTCCCGGTCTCCTCCATCGACGAGCGGGAACGGCGGCCACGGGGCTCCTCGTCCTCGTCCGCGTACCGGCGGCCACGCGAGCGGGGGCCGTCGTCGAAGTCGTCGTCCCGGCGGCGCCCGCGGGCAGCGGGCTCCTCGTACCGGTCGTCGTCGTAGTCGCGACGGGGCATCGCCCGGGTCGGCTCGTCGAAGCGGTCGTCCTCGGCGGAGCGGCGCTGGCGCGGGGCCGGGGCCTCCAGCTCACGCTGGCTGGCGACCGGAGCCGGGGCGGGCTCCGGGGCGGCCGGGGCGGCGGGCTGCGCGGCCGGCACCCAGTTGCTCACCGCCGGGGCGGCCGGGGCCATCAGGTCGGCGTTCTGCTGCTCACCCCGGCCACCGCCGCCCCAGCGGTTGCGAGGCGCGCTGGCGGTGGGTACCACGTTGTTCGACGACGGCTTGGACGCGCCGACGCCCGCGGCGGAGGCGAAGTCCTTGCGCCGGTTGAGGCTGACCGAGAGCCGGACGGCCAGGCCGATGAGCACGGCCAGGACGCAGACGACGTAGCTGACGATGACCCAGGTCGCCGCGGCGCGGCCGGCGCTCAGGCCGTGCACGAGGGCGAGCGGCCAGATCAGGTACGAGATCGAGTGGATCGCGCGCCACATCCACGGCTTGCCGCGGCCGATGAACTTGGCCCGGACCAGGCCGCTCCAGGTCACCACGATCATGACGATCCCGGAGATCTGACCGAGCCCGATGAAGACCGTGTTGGTCGGCGTGATGAAGGGGACGAAGATGTCGATCACGCGGATGTGGCTCTCGACCGTCTTGGTCCAGAGGTGGAACGCCAGTGCGGAGATCGCCATCACGCCGGTGGTCCGGTGGGTGGACTGCAGGAACACCCGCTGCCTGATGGAGAGGACCAGGCGGTCGGTGGAGACCAGCCCGACCATGATCGTGATGGAGAGCGATACAAGGGTGAGCACACCCATGTAGAACTCCGCGTAAGTGAAGAAGTAGACGTACCCGACACGACCGGGCACGGTCATCATCGCGACCGCCCAGAGTGCCGCCAGCACGCATACCACCAGCAGGATGACCGCGCCCGTGGGGACGTTGCCTTTGCCGGTGGAGCCGATGTCGACCGCGACCCTACTCGCGGTGCGCTCATTTTTCTTCGACCGGGCCATTTACTCCTCGTTTTCCGCAACGGTCACGTCCCGTGGGCGGTGGGACGCCGGCGTCCGTGGGGAACGCCCCGTGCTCAAGTTGTTCCGGACCCGTCCGTGGCGGTGCTTTCCCCTGCGTTGCCACGGCCGCGTCCTCCCCGGTTTACGTGCCAGGCGGGGCTTCGGATGAACGCGTGCGAAATTTCTGGGCGACTCTTTTAAGTGATCCTCTCGCTACGTTTCGCACAGGCCATCTGACCTGCGTAAACGGCGGTTCTCCGAGCGCCTTAAGGAAGATATAAGGTGCGCGATGGAGTGACCGCCGCCACCCGGTGAACCATTCGGCCCAGCCCGGCGAACTTACTGGTGAAGGGGACGTCTGAGAAGGGGGATCGACGTGCGGCATTCCACCATGCGGCTGCTGGCGGTGTGCACCGGGGTCGGGCTGGGCGCGGCCGGCGTGACGACACCGGCGCTCGCCGACGTTCCGGGGTTCGGGGTGCGTGTCACCGCGCCGGCCACGTTCCAGGCCGATGGGGCGGCGAAGACCCTGACCGCGGTCGCCACCTCGGAGCAGCTGCGCTGCCGCAAGGTGCGCTGGACGCTGCTGGTGCGCGGTGGAGATGTGCCGCTGGAGCGGATCCGGGTCGCCCGGGTCGAGGACAACGGCGAGTTCCCCACCCGGGTCGCCGTGAACGGCGACACCGCCACCATCGTCGACGAGCAGCTCGACCCGGGCACCCTGTGCCGTAACCGGACGGTGACCGGCAGGTGGCAGATCGCCTTCAGCGGGAACGACGGCGGCGAGGTGCGGTTCGAGGCGCGGGCCTTCGACGCCCAGAACACCCTGCTCACCACAAGCTCGGCGACCACCGAGGTGGCGACCCGGGTGGCCACCTCGTCACCGTCTCCGTCCCGGACGACCGCCTCGCCGGAGCCCACCGAGGACGAGCCCACGGAGGAGACCGACGAGCCGACGGAGCCGGCCGACCAGACGCGGAGCGCGTCGGCGCTCGTCCCGGCGTCGGCCGGCGACAGCAACGTGCTCGGCCCCGGGCTGATCGTCGGCGGCGTGTTCTTCCTGCTCGGCCTGGTCCTGCTGCTGCGGCTGCGGTCCCGGACGCGGCAGGCGCGCCGCCGGGCCGCGACTCCGCCGACCGGTTTCTACACGATGCCGTAATCCGTCCGGTTATTCCCTGATCTCCTCGGTGATTCCGTCTCTAAACGGGACGAATACGTCTACGGTGCCCGTACCGTGATCCACAACGTCACCGTCCATAGGGGAGGGGCCCCGTGGCACATTCCGCAAAGATCGCGGGCGCGGTCGGCACGCTCGCGCTGGTCTCCATCGCCGTACCGGCCGGGGTGTCCTTCGCCGGCACCGACCGGCGCGCCCCGGAACCGGTCTCGCGCCCGGCCACCAGTCAACAGGAGAGCTTCCTGGGTGGTCCACCGCAGGTCCCGGCCGCGCTTCAGCCACCGCCCGACAACACGCTGCAGGCCGTGCTCAAGGCCCGCGGCGTGCAGCTCTACGAGTGCAAGCGCGGCATGTGGGAGCCCCTCGAACCGGCCGCGTCGCTGACCGGCATCACCATGAGCCCGGTCAAGAAGGTCACCGCGCTGCACTTCCGCGGCCCGGCATGGGTCTCCGACCAGGACGGCTCGATGGTCGAGGGCGCCGAGCCGGTCGCCGTGCCGGCCGTGGGCGCCGGTAACGCGCCGCAACTGCTCTACAAGAGCGCCAAGAACCGGGGCGGCGGCCTGTTCGGCGCGGTCACCTACATTCAGCGCATCGACACCCAGGGCGGCGCGGCCCCGGCCAGATCCTGCGGCGGCGACCAGCCGATCGCGGTCCCGTACCACGCGGTATACCGATTCTTCAGTAAGAAGCAGCCGGCCGTGGTCAACTGACCGCCAGCACGATCGCGGTGGCGTTGTCCTCGCCACCGGCCCCCAGCGTCGCGTCCAGCAGGGCATTGACGACGACGGCCGGGCTGCCCGAGGCCAGCAGACGGGCCAGGTCGTCGTAACCGACCTGGCCGCAGACGCCGTCGGTGCAGAGCAGCAGCCGGTCACCGGGGTGCAGCGGAATGTCGAGCACGTCCGGATCGGGCCGGTCCGGGTGGCCGGCGTAGCGGGTCAGCCGGTAGCCGTCGGCGTGGGCGCGGGGGTCGCCGGCCGCGTACCAGCCGTGCACCAGGCCGAGCCAGGCGACCGTGTGATCGACGGTGAGCAGTTCGAGCAGGCCGGCCCGCAGGCGGTAGGCGCGGGAGTCGCCGAGCTGCACGATCCGCGCGGCGGCCGTCGCACCCTCGGCGACTCCGGCCAGGGCGGTCAGGGTGCATCCGGTCAGCTCGTTCAGGGTGCGGGCCTTGTCCCGTACGCGGGAATGCACTTGCGCGACGGCGGCCCGCAGCGCGGCCGGCGAGGGATCACCGAACTCGCCCGCGAAGGTCGCCACCGCGATGCGGCCCGCGGCCGCGCTGCCCTCCCCCGCGCCCATCCCGTCCGCGACGATCGCCAGCGGCCGGTCGGCGTCGAGGTGCGACACGTCGTAGTTACGGTCGTAGCGCTGCCCGATGACGCTCCCCGCGGCCGCGCTGATCCGGAGATCACCGACCGGCCACGACACCTCGCTGATCATGCCGTCATCATTTCATGCAGGAGGACCCCCGCCCCGGGCGTGATTCGGGGCGGGGGTCCGGTCTGCTGAACCGTTGTTACAGGGCCGGGTAGGCGTTCGCCATCAGCTGCTGGAACTGCGCCGAGAACCAGGCACCCGAGATTGGGGCGTTGGGCAGGGCACCGCTCATGCTGTTGCCGTTGCGGGCGTTACCGGTGTAGGTCGGGTCGCACATCTGGTCGAAGCCCTTGCCCTCGTCGTTCGGGATCAGCGAGGACGAGCCGTCCGACTCACCCGGGGGCTTCACCCAGACGTAGGCGTCGATGCCCGTGGCCGGGGCAGCCTTGGGACGCTCGCCGAGGCCCGCACCGGACTGGTTGCACCAGTTGCCGGCGTGGATGCGACGGTCGATCCGCGACTCGTTGACGTAGGTGTCGATGACGGTGGAGGTGCTCGCCTTGGTCGGCCGGGCCGAACCGCCCCAGCCGTTGCGGGAGGTGTCGATCAGCATGCCGATGTTGGAGTTGAAGCCGATCGAGACCAGCTTGGTCCGGAACGCCTGGGCAAAGGTCAGCTCATCGCTGTACTGGTTCCAGTCGATCCACTTGGACTGCCGGATGCTCTGGCCACCGACCGTCGTGCTCGGCTGGATCCACGGCTCACTGAGCGCGGAGTAGTTCGCCGTGTTGGTGATGAAGCCGGTGACGTTGTTGACGCTGCCGGAGGCCTGCGCGGCCTGCAGCATGATGTCGGCGGTCGGGCCGAAGTTCGAGTCCCAGCCGATCCAGCCGTGGTGGGCGGCGTCCACGTAGTTGTAGACGTTGCTGATCGCGCCGAGCTTGTTCAGCGCGTAGCCGACGCCCTGCACGTACCCGCCGTTGGCCTTCATCGTGTCGCACATCGCCGTGGCGCCGGCCTGGCCCGAGGTGTTGGTGACCAGGTTCGGCAGGGAGTCGATCTCGACGACGTTGATGATCCGCAGGCTCTTGTACTTGGCGTCGTTCTCGATCGCCGCGATCGGGTCGATGTACGCCGACTTGTAGCGCGGCAGCTCTGTCGGGCCGAGCTCACCGTTGGAGGCGAGCGCGGCGCAGTCCCGGCCGGGCAGGTTGTAGATCACGAACTGGATGTAGCCGGCACCCTGGGCGAGCGCCGCGTCCAGGTGGTCCCGGACGCCCATCGAGCCGTTCGAGCTGCTGTCGTCGGTGCCCTCGATGGCGGCGATCCGGTCCAGCCAGACCGCGGTCGGGTTGTTCGAGACGCGGCTGCCGCCGGCCTCGGCGTCGGCCTTGGCCTTCCACTCCGGGTTGACGTAGCCCTTCGCGCCGGCGTAGGGGTTGTCCACCTTGGTGCCGGGGTTCGTCGGCGTCGACGGGCTGGTGGACGGCGAGACGCTGGTCGACGGGCTGGTCGACGGGCTGCTGGACGGCGACGTCGGGACGGTGCCGGTGCAGGTGACGTTGTTCAGCTTGAACGACGAGGGCGCGGTGTTCGTGCCCGAGTAGTTCGCGTTGAAGCCGAAGTTGGCCGTCCCGTTCGTGCCGAGCGAGGTGGACCACGACGGGTTGGTCGCGGTGACGTTCTGGCCGGACTGGGTGATGGTGGCGCTCCAGCCCTGCGTGATCGTCTGGTTCCCGGGGAAGGCCCAGGTGACGTTCCAGCCGCCGGAGATCGGGTCACCGAGGTTGGTGACCGTCACGTTGCCGGTGAAGCCGGTTGACCACTGGTTCACCGCATAGTCGACGCGACAGCCGGCGGCGGCGCTGGCCTCGGTCGAGATGGCGACCGCGCCGGCGCCGGCCACGACACTCACGACGGCGGCAGCCGTGAGGGCACGGGCCCGGGTGGGAATGGGTCTCATGAGGACTCCTCGAGACGTACGGCGGCGCAATGATGAGCGCCAATGGGAGCGACGACCGACGCATCGGTGGGGATCGAAGGCCGACGCGCACAGCATTACATGGGAGCGCTCCCAGCGCAATGATCCCGAAACAGCCGAGCAACTACCCGTTCACCGCGAAAAGCCGGCCCGCTATGCGGACCGGCGACAAACCTTCCTTCCAGTACGACCATGGAGCCCCGCGAACACGCCGCTCGGCCGAGCGGACGGAGTTGCGCGGGGACGACCGCGGCGATCCTGGCGACTCCCGCCCCGTACGGGGGGCTCGAGTCGCCGGGATCGCATCGAGTCTCAGGTCGTCAGCCGAACCCCGCCGCCGGACCGCTTCGCCTCGTACATCGCGGCGTCGGCGTCCTTCATCAGGTTGCTGAACTCGGTCGCGTGCTTCGGGAAGAGCGCCACCCCGATGCTCGCGCCGATCTGCACCGTCTGGCCGTCGATCTCGAACGGCTCCTTCAACCGCGCGCAGATCCGCTCGCCGACCTTGACCGCCACCTCCGCGTCCGGGTTCCCGGTGACCAGCACCGAGAACTCGTCGCCGCCCAGCCGGGCGACCAGGTCCGGCTTGCGGATCAGCTTGTCCAGCCGGTCGCCGACCAGCTGCAGCAGGATGTCCCCGGCGTGGTGGCCGATGGTGTCGTTGACCTGCTTGAAGCCGTTCAGGTCGAGCAGCAGCAGCGCCAGCCGGGTACCGGTGGACATCGCGATCTCGACCGCCTGCTCACCCCGGTCCAGCAGGTGCTTGCGGTTGGGCAGGCTGGTCAGCGAGTCGTGGTACGCCTGCCGGGTCAGCTCCTCGACGTGCATCTGGTTGGCCTGCCGCATCCGGGCGCTGTCCATGACCAGCGCACCCTCTGCGGCGAGCTGCTGGGCCAGGATACGGTCCCGGCCGCTCCACTCCCGCAGGCCGGAGGAGTCGCCGCAGATCACCAGTCCGACCGGGCCGAACCCGGACATCAGCGGCATCGCGATGAACGAGCTGAGCCCGAGCGTCTCGGTGATCCCACCGGGCCGGACCTTGACGCTGGCGGCGTTGTTGACCAGCACCGGCTCGCCGGACTCGACCGTGCTGCGCCAGATCGGCGACTCGATCGCCGACTTGCCGACCAGGTTCACCATCAGCTGCTGCTGGCGCTCCTCGGGGCAGCCGACGCTGTAGACGTACCGGATCCGCCCATCGCCGTCGATCAGGTGCAGGCCGGCATGCTCGGCGCGGAACGCCGTGGCGCAGGAGTGGGTCAGCAATTCAGCCGCCTCCTCCACGTTGCCGGCCTTCATGCCCTTCTCGAACAGCTCCTGGATGGTGGCGCTGGTGTGCGCCACGAACTGGCGCGCCTTCTCGGCGAAGAGCCCCTGCAGCGTCGTGGCGAAGTGCAGCGCGATCGTCGAGATGGTCTCCGGCCGCAGCTGGTCCAGGGTCTCGCCGGTCAGCAGCAGCACACCGACGGTCTGCCCGCCGATCCGCAGACGAATCGCCATCTGCTGCCCGTTGATCACCGGAGGACCACCGGCCGCCGTCCGGAACACCTTGCCGGCGACCACCTGATCTCGCCGGCCCGGCTCGCCGAACTGGGCGGTCCCGGCCATCAGACCGGTCTCGGAGTCCAGTTCGAAGACGGTCGCCGCGGTCAACCCGGCGATTTCCCGCAGATGCGGGGTCATCAGGTCGAGCACATGCTGAACCGAAGGAGTGTCCTTGGTCATGAAGCCGACCAGTTCCGCCAACAGCAAGACCTGCCGGTCCGGCGTCACACCTGTGTCGCCGGGGGCCTCCAGCTGAGGTCCGGTTGTGTGCAATCCGCTGCCCACGCTCATGGCCCTAGTGGTCGGCACTGACGGGGCCGGGTTGAGCCGGGCGAGCGACTCGGCCGGTCTCAGTTCGGTTGCGGACCGGTTGCAGCGCCCGCACCGGACAGCTGAAAGGGCGTGTCTGACCTGGTAATCGACCCGATGGGCGGTTAGCGTCGGTGACGACCCGCGCGCTGACTGAGCCGGAGGGCCCGTGGACGCGTACCCGAAAATCGCCCCACCGTCCCGAATCGTGACCGCCGTCGCGGTCACGCTCTTCGTCACGGCCGCCCTCGCGGCTGCCGTTCTCTCCTGGATCGACCACCACAGGCCGGTCCTGCCCGTCTCCGTCGCCACCCGGCCGCACACCGGTCTCGGCAA
Organism: Actinoplanes regularis; assembly: GCF_900188005.1. Lineage (GTDB taxonomy): Bacteria > Actinomycetota > Actinomycetes > Mycobacteriales > Micromonosporaceae > Actinoplanes > Actinoplanes regularis. The sequence continues at coordinate 30,192 of NZ_FZNR01000006.1, forward strand.
CAGCCCGGAGTCGTGGCCGTCCGCGACCGCCGGGCCGCAGGCCGAGCTGGACTTCACCCACCGTGATGACCTCGCCACCCTCGACCTGCTCGGCCAGTACGCCGCCGAACTCGCCGCACCTCCCGCCGGCCGCACCGGCCCGGCCACGGTCCTCGCCGAGCACCAGCGCCTGCGCCGGGCGATCTCCAGCGACGAGCACCTGGTGGTTCTGCTGCTCAGCACCGACCTGGCCCATCCGGCGAGCGACGCGGGAAGGTGGCTGACGCTGGCGCTCGGCGACTTCCCCGATCCGGCGTCGGTGACCGCGTGGTGCCACACCGTCGACGCCCCGCACTGCGTCCCCCGGCGCCTCGACCCGCCACGCTGAGCAGTGGTGAGGCCGGACAGCGGTCGCTGAAAGGTGTAAAGATCACCGGCGGGCATATTCGCTGGCATTCCGTGCGGGGCCGGGCCCTAGACTTCGGCGCATGCTCACCATGCAGGAGGCTCTGTCCCGTTTGACGGCGTACTGGACGGCGCAGGGTGCCCTCGTCGTCCAGCCGATGAACACCGAGGTGGGAGCGGGCACCCTGAACCCGGCCACGTTCCTGCGCGTGCTCGGTCCCGAGCCGTGGCGGGTCGTCTACGTCGAGCCGTCGGTGCGGCCCGACGATTCGCGCTACGGCGAGAACCCGAACCGGTTGCAGACCCACACCCAGCTCCAGGTGATCCTCAAGCCCGACCCGGGCAACTCCCAGGAGCTCTATCTCGGCAGCCTGGCCGCGATCGGTATCGACGTGGCCGCGCACGACGTGCGGTTCGTCGAGGACAACTGGGCCTCCCCCGCGCTCGGCGCCTGGGGGCTGGGCTGGGAGGTCTGGCTGGACGGCCTGGAGATCACCCAGTTCACCTACTTCCAGCAGGCCGGTGGGCTGAACCTCGACCCGGTGTCGGTGGAGATCACCTACGGCATCGAGCGGATCATCATGGCGCTGCAGGAGAAGCAGCACTTCAAGGAGATCGAGTACGCGCCGGGCGTCAGCTACGGCGAGGTCTTCGGCCAGTCCGAGTACGAGATGTCCCGCTACTACCTGGACGACGCGGACATCGAGGCCAGCCGCGGGCTGCTCGATCTCTACGCGGGCGAGGCCCAGCGGATGATCGACGCCGGGCTGCCCGTGCCCGCGCACACCTTCGTGCTCAAGTGCTCGCAGGCGTTCAACGTCCTCGACTCGCGCGGCGCGGTCTCCACCGCCGAGCGGGCGTCCGAGTTCGCCCGGATGCGCCGGCTCGCCGGTGAGGTCGCCAAGCTGTGGGTGGATCGCCGCACCGAACTCGGGCTGCCGCTGGGGACCACCGTCGCACCGGAACCGGCCCGGCCGATCAGCGCCGTGCAGACCGACGACCGGCCGCGGACCCTGGTCTTCGAGATCGGCGCCGAGGAGCTGCCGCCGGCCGAGCTGCGCGCCGCGCGGGAGCAGGTGCTGCGCCTGGTCACCGAGGGACTGGCCGGCACCCGGCTGGAGCACGGGGAGATCCGGGTCTTCGGCACGCCGCGCCGGCTGATCGTGGTGGTGCAGCAGGTGGCCGCGCGCGAGGACGATCACGTGCGGACCGTCAAGGGCCCGAAGACGCAGGCGCCCGCCAAGGCCATCGAGGGCTTCGCCCGCGGTCACGGGGTCTCGGCCGACGACCTGGAGACCGAGGAGTTCAACGGCGTACCCCATCTGGTGCTGCGCAGGCACGAGGCCGGGCGCGCGGCACCGGAGGTCCTCGCCGACGTGCTCGCGAAGGTCGTCAGCGGCCTGCGGGCCGCCAAGAACATGCGGTGGAACGACCCGAAGCTGGCGTTCAGCCGCCCGCTGCGGTGGCTGACCGCGCTCTGGGGTGACGACGTGGTCCCGGTCGCGGTCTCCACCCTGGCCGCCGGCCGGCAGACCCGGCTGCTGCGCACCGCGGTCCCGCCGGTGGCCGACATCGCCTCGGCCGAGACGTTCCTGGAGACGCTCGGCGTCAACGGCATCGTCGCCGACCACGAGGACCGCCGGGAACTGATCGTGATCGGCGCGCAGGACCTCGTCTACCCCGACGGCCGGATCGACGTGAAGGGCGAGGCCGCGCTGATCGACCAGATCACCGACCTGGTGGAGCAGCCGCTGCCGCTGCTCGGCACGTTCGACGAGGGCTACCTGACGCTGCCCGACGCCGTACTGACCACGGTGATGCGCAAACACCAGCGGTACCTGCCGGTCCGCGACGAGGACGGCAAGCTGCTGCCGATGTTCGTCACGGTGGCGAACGGGCCGGTCGACGTCGAACTGGTCCGCGGCGGCAACGAGGCGGTGCTGCGCGCCCGGTACGAGGACGCCCGCTTCTTCTACCGCGCCGACCTGGACACCCCGCTCGCCGAGATGACGGCCCGGCTGTCCCGGCTCACGTTCACCGACAAGCTCGGCTCGATGGCCGACCGGGCGGGCCGGATCGGGGCGCTCGCCCGGCAGCTGGGCGACCGGCTCGGCCTGGGCTCGCCGACCCTCGACCGGGCCGCCGAACTGGTCAAGTTCGACCTGGGCTCGCAGCTGGTCACCGAGATGACCAGCCTGGCCGGGGTGATGGCGCGGGATTACGCCCTGCACGCCGGCGAGTCCCGGGCGGTGGCCGAGGCGGTCTTCGAGGCGGAGCTGCCACGCAACACCGGGGACGCGCTGCCGCGGACGCTCCCGGGCGCCCTGCTGTCGCTCGCCGACCGGCTCGACCTGGTGGCCGGCCTGGCGGCGACCGTCGGGCTGCCGACCGGCTCCAGCGACCCGTTCGCGGTGCGCCGGGCGGTGCTCGGCCTGCTCGCCGTGCACCGGTCGACGCCGGAGTTCGCATCACTCTCGCTCACCGACGCGCTGGCCGTGGCCGCGGCGGCACAGCCGGTGCCGGTCGGGCCGGAGGTGCTCGCCGCGGTGAGCGACTTCCTGGCGAAGCGGCTGGAGCAGGCGCTGACCGAGGAGGGGCGGCCGGTCGACCGGGTCCGGGCGGTGCTGCCGCACTTCGCCCGGCCGTCGGTGGCGGACACGCTGCTGGCGCAGCTCTCGGTCGCGGTCGGCGACGCGGACTTCGCCGCGGTCGCGGCGGCGATCCAGCGGGCGCGGCGCATCGTCCCGGAGGGCACGATCGCCTCCTACGACACGGGCGCGCTGAAGGAGCCGGCCGAGCTGGCGCTGCACGACGCGGTCACGGCGGTTCGCGGCGGCCTCGACCCGTCCGTCGTGGACCTGCCGCGGTTCGTGACGGCTACCGGCCAACTGGTCGAGCCGGTCAACAGGTTCTTCGACGACGTGCTGGTGATGGCGGAGGACCCGGCGATCCGGGCGGCACGGCTGGGTCTGCTGGCGGCGGTCCGTGACCTCGGTGAGGGGCTCCTGGACTGGCCACAGCTGCGGATCTGAACCGCAGGACACGCTGACCGCTGACCGCCGCCGGGCCACCCGGCGGCGGTGGGCGGCGCCGCGGTCGGTGCGGTCGCAGCCCGTTCATGGCGAACGTGACGGTCACGCCGCGCGCGGAGCACGGAGACCCGGACGGCCGCGGATGATCCACTCGGCGACGAGGATGTTGATGATCCAGCCGGCGGCCATCATGACCGCGCGGGCACCGACGCTCGGCGTCCCGCCGATGAGCAGGGCGGGGAGGTGGGTGAAGACCTGGGTCCCCGCGCCCTGCGCCAGCGCGTAGGCCCGGATCATCCAGGCCCGGTGGCTCGCGATGTCCCGCCGGCGGATCGTCACCACGGCCAGGACCAGGGACACGACCATCACGGTCCCGACGATCAGGCGCATGATCTCCACGAGCACGCCGTCGACCGGCGGGAGGTCGTAGAAGACGGCCATCCACATCCCGCTGACCGCCACGGTCGACCCGGCCGCCACGAGGAACCGGCCGGCGACCCGGTGCCAGCGCGGACGCCGGCGCCGGAACGCCGGGGCGAACTGGAACGCCCCGACCACGCAGTAGAGGATCGCGGCGATGATGTGCGCCACGACCGGCACCGGCATGTCGAAGAAGCGCGCGTTCTCCTCGGTGACCGGCACGTTCGTGGCCAGCTCGCCGAGCCGGTGCGCGCCGGCGATCGAGGGCACCAGGCTGAGGGCGATCAGCGCCGCCGGAATCCGCCAGCCACCCCGTCGCCGCGGCCCACGCCGCCCGTCGCGCCCCGGCGGCGCCACGGGCCGCGCGTCGCCCCCGGCCGTGGGGAGCGGGCTGTCGCTTCCGGACCGTCCCGGCTCCAGGTCCGCGTTCGTCGTCATGCGTCGATGGTGGCCGCCGGAGACGTCCGGGACACCGGTCCGAAGACCGGTCCCCACCCTTCTTCGGAACGGTTCGAAAACCGTACTTCCGGCCGGTTACCGTCGCCCGTTCTCGTATGCCCACATGGCTATCTCGACCCGGTTCCGCACCCCGAGCTTCGTCATCAGATTGGCCACGTGCGTCTTCACGGTGCTGAGGCTGATGTACAGGTCGGCGGCGATCTCACCGTTCGTCCGCCCGCCCGCCACGGCCAGCAGCACCTCCTCCTCCCGCTCGGTCAGCGGATCGGCCGGCCGCCGCGGTGGCCCCGCGGAACCGCCCCGCGCGAAGGTCCGCAGCAGCCGCGCGGTCACCGCGGGCGCGATGAGCGCGTCCCCCGCGGCCGCCGCCCGGACCGCCTGGCCCAGCAGCTCGGCGCCGGCCTCCTTGAGCAGGAAGCCGCGGGCACCGGCCCGCAACGCCCCGTAGACATGCTCGTCCAGGTCGAACGTGGTGATCACGACGACCGCGATCGGGTCGGCCACACCCGGACCGGCCAGCTCACGGGTCGCGGCGATGCCGTCCACGCCCGGCATCCGGATGTCCAGCAGGCACACGTCCGGGCGCAGCCGCCGGGCCAGCTCGACGGCCTGGTGACCGTTCGCCGCCTCGCCGATCACCTTGATGCCCGGCTGAGCATTGAGAATCATGGTCAACCCGGTACGCACGATCTCCTGATCGTCCGCCACCAGCACGCGCACGGTCACGCCGGCAGCACCGCCTCGACGTGCCAGCCGCGCTCCGGGCCGGGCCCGGCCGTACACCGGCCGCCCAGCAGCTCGGCGCGCTCCCGCATGCCGCTCACGCCGTACCCGGAAATCGTCCCGGACCGTCGCAGACCCGGCACCGCGCCGTCGTCGGTGACAAGTAGCCGGACCTGATCCTTCTCGGCCACCACCCGGACCAGGATGCGGGTCGCACCCCGCGCGTGCCGCCGCGCGTTGGTGATCGCCTCCTGGGCGATCCGGTAGATCGCGGCGCCCACCGCCGGTGCCACCGCGCCCAGGTCATCGCCGACCTCTATCTCCACCTTCGGCCCGGCGCCGCCGGACAGAGCGGCCAGGTCGGCGAGCCGCGGCGGGTCCGGTTCGTCGGTGCGCAGTGCTCGGATCACCGTACGCATCTCGGTCAGCGCCTCCTTTGCCTCGCTCTCGATCAGGCGCAGCGCGTCGGTGGCCGCGTCCGGATCACTGCCGGCCGTGGCCAGCCCCGCCTGCGCCCGGATCGCCATCGCGGAAACATGGTGGGCCACCGTGTCGTGCAGGTCGCGGGCCAGGCGCTCCCGCTCCCGGAGGCGGACCTGCTCCAGCTCACGGGCCCGGGCGCCGGACCGGAACCGCATCGCCGCACCGAGGGCGAGAACCGCGAGGGTGAGCGCCGTCCCACCCACCGTGTCACCGGCGTTGACCTGGCCGGACCCGAACGACACCAGCTGCTTGACGATGATCACCACGAGCCCCAGCGCGGCCTCGCGCCCGGAACCCCAGCGGAACAGCGAGTAGAGCACGATCAGCAGGTAGACCAGCGCGTACTCCTCCGGCGGCACGTTTCCCGAGAAGACCGGCGCGATCAAGGTCGCTCCGAACGCGACGGTCACCGCCAGCAGCGGCCGGCTGCGCCGGATCAGCAGGGTCGGGGTGAGCGCGACCGCGAGCACCGGTGCCGCCACTCCGCCGGGCGGATCGGGACGAAGAACCCCTTCCAGTACGGCGACGAGCGCGCACACCGCGACGAGCGTCCAGTCGCGCCGGCCGACGGGGCGGCCGCCGGGAGGACGCGGTTCCGCGAGGAACGAACGCAGGGCGCCGGGCACGCCCCGATCGTACGATCGCGCCCGGATTTTGTCGGACCCCGGATCTAGGGTGGCCGCATGTCGATCAGCTGGGACGCGATCCTGGTGCGGGCCGGTGACGCCGCCGCCGTCACCGAGCTGCTGCTCGCCACCCCGGAGCGGGAGCGGCGGGCGTTCGGGCCGGAGCTGCTGGCCCGGGTCAAGGCCCTGTCCGACGCGGACCTGTGGCAGGCCCATCCACGGCCCGGCCCGGTGATCGCGCTGGCCGCGATCGGCTGCCTGCCCAGCCCGGCCCAGGCCGCCACCGTGCTCGGCCGGCGGTGGGTCCGCGAGTGGCCCTGCATTCCGGTGCCCGAGTTCCTGACCATCGCCCGCGCCCGACAGCTCGACTGGCTGGGCGACCTCGGTCTCCGGCTCGCCGAACGGGTCGGCGCGGGTGCCGGCGGGCCGCGGGCCGCCGAGTGGGCCCTCGTCGACGCGCTGCTGGTCGAGGGCGGGGTTCGACCGCCGATCACCCGGAGCTTCGTCCAGGGCTGGATCCGCACCCTGCCGGAGGGGCTCACCGCGGGGCTGCGCGACAGTCCGTGGCTGGACGTCGCGTTGCCCGCGGTGTTCGAGCTCGACGGCATGGGCTCCGAGCTGCCCGAGCCGGGCTTCGCCGAGGCAGTCGTCCAGTTGATCGCCGAGGGCCGTCTCGACCGCGCGACGATCCTGGACGCGACGATCGACCGGCAGCTCCGCGGGGATCGGCCGGCCTTCCTGCGACCGTTCACGCAACTGCACGACCGGCTCGCGCCCACCGTCGACGAGGTGGCCGCGCGGGCGTCGGACTACGCACGGCTGATCGGCTCGGCGCCGTCCCCGATCGCCGGCAGCGCCCAGCGGGCGTTGCGCGCCGCCGACGAGGCCGGACGGCTCGATCCCGATGTGCTGCTGGCGGCGAGCACGGAGGTGCTCACGCGTAAGGAGAAGGCGCTCGTCCGGGCGCAGCTGTCCTGGTTGGAGCGGGTCGCCGCGCGCGAACCGGCCCGGTCCGACGAGATCGCCGGGACGATCGCGATCGGTTTCGAGCACCGGTCGCTGGACGTGCAGGAGTGGGCGCTCGAGGCGATCGGTCACCTCGTGTCCCGGCTCTCCCCCGCCACCCGAGCCGCGATCCTGAAGGCGGCCGGCTCACTCTCCGGTGCCCTTCCCGCCCGAGCCACCACCCTGCTGTCTCCCCGATCCGGCACCGGCCCGCCCGAGGCCACCCCGCCCCGACCCGCCCTGCCCGGGTCGGCGCTGCTCGGGACGCACGCCGGTGAGCCCCGAGCGGCCGCGATGCCACCGCCCTTCCAGCGCCCGGCCGAGCTCGCCGAGGAGTTCCTGGCGCTGATTCACGATCAGACCGCCATCGGCTGGGAGCGCGTCCTGGCCGCGCTGGTCGCCCTCGGCTCGCGCGGCGACCGGACCGCCATCGCCGAGGCGCTCGGCCCGGTACTGACCCGGCACACCGACCTCCTCAGCGGCTACGGCTGGTCACGGCTGCTCTTCCTCGGCGAGGCGACCCGGGCGATCCTCGACGGCGCCGAGGGGCCGATGTCGGGCCGCGTCCGGTGGGAAGCCGTCTACGCCGGTGACGACGCGTCCCTCATCCACATGCCGGACGACGTTCTGAAGCTGCGGATCGCCGAGGTCGCCCAGCGCTGGACCGCCGCCCCGGTCCCGATCCTGTTGGCCACCCCGACCCATGTGGACGGCAGCCTGGACGCGGGCGTGCTCGCCGACCGGCTGGCCCGGGCCGAGACGGAGGGCTGGGAGCCGTGGCCGCTCGACTACGAGCAGGCCCTGCTCCGCGTCGTGGTCGATCCGGCGGTGGTGCCCCGCGCGGAGCGGCTCACCTCGGGTCGCGGCCGGCAGTTCGCCGAATGGCTGTCGACCGGCGGGCTGCCCGAGCCGGTCAGCACCCGTTTCGAGCAGCGGGGCAGTGCCCTGATCCGGGTGGTGGCCAACCTCGACCCGGCCCGGTCGGACGGCCCCGGCCTGATCCTGGAGAACGCGCTCTGCACGCTGTCCCGCTCACCCCGTCCGGGCTGGAGCGGCGGCCACGACTTCACACCGGACATCCTGGCCATGGTGCTGCCACGGAACCGCGAGGTGGCCGCGGCCTGGACCCTGCCCGCCTTCGCGGCCCTCGCCGACCAGGACTGCCGGGACGCGTCCCTGCTTCCGCTGCTCGCCGACGCCGCCGGACCGATCGGCCCGGCGATGGCGCTCGCTCTGGTCTACGCGCTGGCCGCCCGGCACGAGCCGGACCGGTTCGCGGCGGTGGACGCGTTCCTGGCCCTGGCCGGTCGCCCCGAGCCGTTCGCCGAGGCGGTCGGCGCGGAGCTGGGTGCGCTCGGCAGGGACGGCGTCATCAAGCTTCCCCGGGTGGCGGTCGCCCTCGCCGACGCCCTCCGAGCCGGGGCCACCACCCCGGTCTGGGTGACTCTGGCCGCCGCCCTGCCGATCATGCTGCCGGCCGCCCCGCGCGGCCTGCCCGACCTGCTGGAGGTCGCCACCCAGGCCGCCGGCGCGGTCCACGCCCGGACCGACCTCCCGGAACTGACCGCCATCGCCGACCGCAAGGGCGGCTCCCGCCTCATCCGGGAGGCCCGGCGCCTGCGGGAGGTGCTGGGCGGTTGATGACCATTGGCCGGGCGTTCGCGGACACGCCATGAGATCGTCGCTTGGCCGACGAATCCGTCACCTGGACTTCCTGTCGGTGAATCCGGTCACCGGGCCGGACCCAGGATTCCGTGGAGGAAACGTGGCAGATCGCCGTCAGGTGCTGCGCTTCGGCGCGGTGGCCGCCGCCGCTCCGGCGCTGGGTGGGGCCGTCGCCTCTCCCGCGTTCGCACACGACCGGCCGGGCGGTCACGAGCGGAGGACGACGCTGGTCGTCGGCCATCGGGGCGCCTCCGGATACCGTCCCGAGCACACCCTGGCGTCGTACGAGCTGGCCGCCCGGATGGGGGCCGACTACCTGGAGCCGGACCTGGTCAGCACGAAGGACGGCGTCCTGGTCTGCCGGCACGAGCCGGAGATCGGCGGCACCACTAACGTCGCGTCGCACCCGGAGTTCGCCGACCGCAGGCGCACCGTGGTCCTGGACGGCGTGAGCGTGACCGGCTGGTGGACCCAGGACTTCACGCTCGCCGAGCTGAAGACGCTGCGCGCCACCGAGCGCATCCCCGGCACCCGCCAGCACAACACCCTGTTCGACGGCCTGTTCGAGGTGCCGACCTTCCAGGAACTGCTGGACCTGCGCAAGCGCCTGGTCAAGGAGCTGAACCGGGACCTCGGCGTGTTCCCGGAGACCAAGCACCCGACGTTCTTCCGCGACCTCGGTCTCGAGCTGGAGACCCCGCTGGTGCGGGTGCTGCGCCGCAACGGCCTGGATCGCCGTGGTGCGAAGGTGTTCATCCAGTCGTTCGAGGCGAAGAACCTGAGGACGCTGGCCGACCAGCACCGCGTCGAGGTCCCGCTGGTCTTCCTGAGCAGCGCGTCCGGCACGCCGTTCAACGACACCCGCACGTACGCGGACTACCTGACCCCGGTCGGTCTCAAGGAGCTGTCCGAGTACGTCGACGGCCTCGGCCCGGAGAAGGGCCAGATCATCCCGCGCAAGGCGGACGGCACCCTCGCCACGCCGACCACCCTGGTCCGGGACGCGCACCAGGCCGGGCTCAAGGTCATCCCGTACACCTTCCGCGCCGAGAACTCGTTCCTCCCGGCGGAGCTGCGGGTCGGCACCGACCCGAACGCCTATGGCAAGGCGATCGACGAGCAGGTCACCTTCCTGCGCGCCGGCATCGACGGCCTCTTCACCGACCAGGCCGACATCGGCGTCCTGGCCCGCAGCCTCGCCTGACGACCCGGGCACGAAAAAGCGGGCACACCAAGCGGGCGCGACGAAGCGGGTCCCGAAAGACACCAGGACCAGTCCGGGGATACCGGGCTGGTCCTGGTGGTCGTTTTCGCCGGGTGAAGCCCCGGAACCGACTACTTGGGGACGATGGTCGGGTAGATGTGCTCGAAGCTGATCTTGTTACCGAAGCCGGAGGCCACGATGAAGGTCAGCCCGAGCAGCACCCCGGCCACGACGATCGCGAACAGCAGGTAGCCGAGGACCGTACCCAGCGGCCGCTTCGTTCCGGCGGTGACGCCGGAGGCGTCGACCGAAGCCTCACCCGCCCCCCACGCCAGCGAGCGGATCCCGAGTGCGAACAGCACCGGCAGCCCGGCACCGAGGACCAGGCCGGCCAGCAGGACCCGCCACGCGCCGTCGAGCGCGAAACCCAGGTTGTGCATGTCGACTCCGCTCAGTTCGCCGCGGCCACGGGGGCCGGGTCGGTGATCGCCGCATCCGTCTCGTCCTCGGCCGGGGCCTGGACCACCGCTTCCACGTCGGCCAGGGCCGAGGCGTGGGGCACCGAGTCCGCCTCGACCGGGTCGGAGTGGAACGCGGCCGAGTCGCCGGCGGGAGCCGGACCGGACGGGGTGGCCTCCCACTCGTCGTTGACGTTGTCCGAGGAGACCTGGTGGGCGCGGGAGCGCAGCCACATCGCCACCGAGGCGGCGACCAGCAGCACGAAGACCACGACCGCGCCGGGAATGCCGCCGATCAGGTGACCGATCCACCACATCACGGCGCCGATCAGGCCGGCCGCGGGCAGGGTGATCAACCAGGCCGCGACCATCCGGCCGGCGACGGCCCAGCGCACCTGGGCGCCGGGCCGGCCGAGGCCGGAGCCGAGCACCGAACCGGTGGCGACGTGCGTGGTGGAGAGCGCGAAGCCGAGGTGGCTGGAGGCCAGGATGACGGCGGCGGCGCCGGACTGCGCGGCGGTGCCCTGCGGCGGGTTGATGTCGGTGAGACCCTTGCCGAGGGTACGGATGATCCGCCAGCCGCCCAGGTAGGTACCGGCCGCGATGGCGACCGCGCAGGCCGCCTTGACCCAGAACGGGATGTTCTTGGTGTCGCTCCAGTCGCCGGAGGCGATCAGGGCGAGCGTGATGACACCCATGGTCTTCTGCGCGTCGTTGGTGCCGTGCGCGAGCGAGATCAGCGAGGCGGAGCCGATCTGGCCCCACTTGAAGCCCTGCTCGGTGAAGCGGGCCGCGATCCCGGCGGTGATCTTGAAGATCAGCCAGGTGCCGACCGCGGCGACGACGGCCGCGATGACCGGCGAGAGCACGGCGGGCAGCAGCACCTTGCCCACCACGCCGTCCAGCTTCGAGCCGTCACCGCTCCAGTTGACGCCGGCCCAGCCGAGACCCGCCACGGTGGCGCCGATCAGGCCGCCGAAGAGCGCGTGCGACGAACTGGAGGGGAGGCCGACCAGCCAGGTCAGCAGATTCCAGACGATCCCGCCGACCAGACCGGCCAGGATGATCAGGAGCAGTCCGGATCCGCCGTCCGCCAGGAGTTCGGCTTTCGGCGCGCCGGTCTTGTCCTGGATCTTGACGACCGCGTTCGTGACGGTCAGCGCGACCTCGACGGAGAGGAACGCCCCGATCAGGTTCAGCACACCGGAGAGGGCTACGGCGGTTTTGGGCCGCAGGGCTTTGGTAGCGATGGAGGTGGCCATCGCGTTCGCCGTGTCGTGGAACCCGTTGGTGAAGTCGAAGGCGAGTGCCGTCACTACTACCAGCGCGAGGATCACGGAGGTTTCAGTCACGCAGTGATCGTGAATGGTCAACCGGGTCCACTGCCAGAGGGGGAACGCAACATGTACAAGGTTCCACCGTCGTTAACCTGATGTTTCCCCAAATCTCACATAACGCACCCGGCCGACTACACGGGGTGTCTGTCAACAAAGGATTGGTGAACATTCGCCAGATAATCGACGTGGACCTATCCGGACATCCAGAACAATGTTCCGAAGACGTTACTATCGGGTAAATCGAGACGATCTTGGGTGCCGGCCGGACCTGACGGCCCGGCCGGCGTCCATCAACCGGTCGGGGTCAGCACGACGGTCGCGGTCCCGGTCCGCCGCGGGGTGCCCGAGTCCGTGTACGACGCCACGAACACCGCCGTGAGGTTGCCGGCCCCGGCGTGCCCGGCGTCGACGAAGGTGGCGATCGTGCCGGTGCAGCCCGACGAGGTGGAGAGCGGGTGCCCGTGCTGGTCATGACCGAGGATGTAGGTGACGGTCACGTTCGCGCAGTTCACCGGGGTGTCGTCGGCAACCGTGACCGCGTAGCTCACAGTCTGCCCGAACTCGAACGGCTGGCCGGTCACCGGGCTGACGAACGTCACCTGCGGGGCGAGCGGGCCGACCGGCAGGATCACCTCGGCGGAGGCGGAACGACCGGTGCTGTCGGTGACCTTCAGAACGGGGCGGTAGTCGCCGTCGGCGGTGTAAGTGTACGAGGGGTCCGGCTCCGTCGAGTCGACGTGCCCGTCGGCGTCGAAGTCCCAGGCGTACCTCAGTGCGTCGCCGTCCGGGTCGGCGGTCCCCGCGCTGGAGAACGACACCGTGAGCGGCGCCCGGCCGTTGCCCGGGTTCGCGCTGACCCGCGGGATCGGGGTCCGGTTGCCGCGAACGTAGTCGATCCGGGCCAGCTGCGCGTCCGGGTTCTCGCTGAAGTACCCGTCGCCGTACTCCAGCACGTAGAGCGCGCCGTCCGGGCCGAACTCCAGGTCCATCGGGTTGTCGAAGACGATCTCCGGCAGCACCGGGTCGATCTGCGTGACCCGGTTGCGCCGATCCAGGTGGAACCCCTTCACGTAGTCACGGGTCCACTCGGCGAACAGGGGCACCCCGTCGAATGCCGCCGGCCACTTGAACGGCGACCGGGACCGGGCGGAGTAGTCGTAGGCCGGTCCACCCATCGGGCCGATCCCGCCGGTGCCCAGCTCCGGGAACTCGGCACTCACCCCCGTACGAGTAGATGATCTCGGCCTTCTCCACCGGCGGCAGCTCGCGCAGGCCGGTGTTGTGCGGCGAGTCGTTCACCGGCCCGGCGCAGTCGAACGGCGCGCCGGACACCCCGGTGGCGAAGTCGTAGTCCACGTACGGCACGTCCGGCGCCACGCAGTACGGCCAGCCGTAGTTCGCCGGCCTGTCGATCGCCATCCAGCGTCCCTGCCCGGCCGGGCCACGCGCCGGGTCGGCGGCCCGCGCGTCCGGCGAGTAGTCGGCCAGGTAGACGACGTCCGTGGCCGGGTCGACGGTGAAGCGGAACGGGTTCCGCAGGCCCATCGCGTAGATCTCCGGCCGCGTCCCGGGGGTTCCCGGGCGGAACAGGTTGCCGCGCGGGACGGTGTAGCCGCCGTCGCGGCCGACCCTGATCCGCAGCAGCTTGCCGCGCAGGTCGTTGGTGTTCCCGGCGGTCCGCTGGGCGTCGAAGGCCGGGTTGCGGTTCGCCCGCTCGTCGAGCGGCGCGAAGCCGCTGGAGAAGAACGGGTTGGTGTCGTCACCGGTGGACAGGTAGAGGTTGCCGGCCCGGTCGAAATCGATCTTGCCGCCGACATGGCAGCACATGCCCCGGTCGGTGGCCACCTCGATGATCTTCTGCTCGGTCTCCAGCCGCAGGGTGTTGCCGGCCAGCTTGAACCGGGAGAGCCGCATGACGCCCTGGAACGGGGCGAAGTCGGCGGCGGTCCCCTCCGCGGGCGCGTCGCCCTCGTTGACCGTCGGCGTGGCCGGATCGTCGACCGGCGTGTCCAGCATCGGCGAGTAGTAGATGTACACCCACTTGTTGCGGCTGAACCCGGCGTCGATCGCGACGCCCTGCACGCCCTCCTCGTCGTGCAGGTAGACCGGGATCCTGGCGGCGAGCACGTTGCGCCCGGTGGACGGCTCGTGGATGCGGACCTCGCCGCCCCGGGCGGTGTGCAGCACCCGGCGGTCGGGCAGCACGGCGAGCGCGATCGGCTCGCCCGGGAAGTCGTCGAGGGTGACCTTCTGGAAGTCGGTGGACGGCGGCAACTCGTGCCCCGGATGGGCCACGGCCACGGCCGGGGTGACCAGCACGGCCACGCCGACGGCGCCGATCAGTGCGAGGCGCCGGAACATCAGAACCTCAGCCCGTCGAGGTACGCGTATCCGCGCCGGGCCGTGACCAGGGCATCCGCGGGTGTACGGGGCGGGGTGCCGGCATCGTCGCGCTCGACGATGTACTCCACCAGGCCCGCCTCCCGGGCGTGCCGGAAGATCCGGCCGAAGTCGATCAGGCCGTCGCCCGGATCGGCGAAGCCACCCGCCACGTTGAGGTCCTTGACGTGCACCTGCCGGATCCGGCCGCGGTGCTCGGCGATCAGGTCGACCGGGTCGTGGGCACCGCGGAACGCCCAGAAGAGGTCCACCTCGAGGTGCACCAGGCGTGGATCGGTCTCGGCGGTGAGGATGTCGAACCCGGTCCGGGCGGTGCCGTCCTGCCGGAGGAACTCGGCCTGGTGGTTGTGGTAGCCGAAGCTCAGCCCGGCCCGGCGGGCCAGCTCACCGGCCCGGTTCAGGTCACGGGCGAAGGCGCGGTAGACGGCGGCGTCCCGGATCGGGCCGGCCGGCCCCTGCCCGAAGAACGGGTGGACGATGAACCTGTTGCCGACGACGGCGGCGTCCTCGAGCGCGCGCTGCCAGGTGGCGGCGTCGAACGGCTGCGGGATGCCGACGTGGCCGGAGGTGGCGCGCAGGCCGGCACCGTCCAGGGCGGCGCGGAACCGCGCCGCGGTGCGCCCGACGAAGCCGGCGTGCTCGACCCTGGTGTAGCCGATCGCGGCGAGCTCGGCGAGGCTCGCCTCCAGGTTCAGGCCGAGCTGATCGCGCAGCGTGTACAGCTGCACGCTGATCTGGTCCCTCGGGACCCGGTGCGCGGAGCCGGCCCCGCCTGCGGCGGCGGCTCCGGGAACGGCGAGTGTGCCGGCGGCGCCCGCGGCGGCGGCGCCGAGAAGTTGACGGCGGCTGAGAGACGGCTTCATCGCGGCCCTCTCCATCGATAAATCGATATGCGTGTGGAGGCTACCGAGATGTTTCGTCCCCAGTGAAGGCAAGTTTCTTCAGAACAAGCCAAAGTTCGCGAGCCGCCGACGAAACCCGCCGGCGCCACGCGTCAGGCGATCCGGGACTCCGCGTCGGCCGTCGCGATCGCGTCGACCAGGACGGCCAGCCCCTCCCGGGCCTCGTCCTCGGTCAGGGTCAGCGGCGGGCCGATCCGGAGCACATTGCCGTACAGGCCGCCCTTGCCGACCAGCAGGCCACCGGTCCGGCAGAGCTCGAATACGCGCAGGGTGGCGGCCGGGTCGGGCTCGGAGGTGCCGGGGCGGACGAACTCGACGCCGATCATCAGGCCCCGGCCGCGGACCTCACCCAGGATGTCGTACTGCAGATCGCGCAGCCCCGCCAGCAGCAGCGAGCCGACCCGTTGCGCGTTGCCCTGCAGATCGTGCGAGAGCACGTAGTCCAGCACCGCGTTCCCGGCGGCCGCGCTGATCGGGTTGCCGCCGAAGGTGGAGAAGCTGAGCGCCGGAACCGCGTTCATGATCTCGGCCCGGCCGACCACCCCGCCGAGCGCGAACCCGTTCCCGATCCCCTTGGCGAAGGTGATCAGGTCCGGGGTGACCCCGTGCGCCTGATAGCCCCAGAAGTGCTCGCCGGTGCGCCCCCAGCCGGTCTGCACCTCGTCGGCGATCAGCAGGATGCCGTGCTCGGCGAGCACCTTGCGGTACGCCCCGAGCAGCCCGTCCGGCCCGTGCACGATCCCGCCGACCCCCTGGATCGGCTCCGCGATCAGGCCGGCCACGTCGCCGGCGGTGACCGTGGCGAGCACCTCGCGCAGGTCGTCGACGGCCGCGTCGATCAGATCGCTGTCGGACAGGCCGGCCATCCGGCCGTGGAGCCGGTCGGCCGAGGCGAGCCAGTGCACGGTGAGCGGGCTGAGCGAACTGGACGACCAGCCGCGATGCCCGGTCACCGCCATGGTGGCGAAGGTCCGGCCGTGGTAGCCGTTCTTGATCGCCAGGATCTGGTTGGAGCGGCGCGCGTTGGTGGCGAACAGCAACGCCGACTCGTTCGCCTCGGTGCCGGAGTTGGTGAAGAAGACCCGGGCGTCCGGGATGCCGGAGACCCGGGCGATCTTCTCGGCCAGCTCGACCTGCCGCCGGATCAGGTAGAGCGTCGAGGTGTGCGCGACCCCGGTGGCGAGCTGCGCCCGTACCGCGTCACTGATCTCGGCGATGTCGTAACCGACCATCGTGGTCAGCACACCGCCGAAGAAGTCCAGGTAGGAACGGCCGGTGGCGTCGGTGACGCGGCGGCCGGAGCCGGAGACGATCTCCAGCGCGTCGTCACCGTAGTAGAGCGGCATCCATCCGGGCATGACGGCCCGGTGCCGGTCGAGAAGAGACATGGCTACCTCCGCGAGTGTGAGTCAGCGCCAACCGTGCGGGTGTCCACGACCGCGCGCGCCGCTGCCGCGGCCGGTCTGGAAGACGGCCGAGGCGAGCACCTCGGCCAGGTCGTCGAATCCGCCGGCGACCAGGCCGGCGGTCAGTCGTAGGTGGTCACCGCCGAGCGGGGTGACGCAGAACGGGGCGCCGGGCGCCGCGCCGATGCCGTGCGCGGCGAGCGTCACCATCGCGTTCTGCTGATCCGGAACGGACATCCACAGGTTGATGCCGTCGGCCGCCGTAGCCGTCACGCCGCGCCTGCCCAGCGCGGCGAGCAGGGCGGCGCGGCGCTCGGCGTAGGCGGTCCGGGCCGCCGCGACGCTCTCGATCACCCCGGGATCGGTGAGCAGATCCAGCAGTACGCCCTGCAGGAGCCGGCTGGACCAGCCCGGCCCGAGCAGCCGCCGCTCGATCACCTGGTCGACCACCGCCGCCGGCCCGCCGACAGCGGCGAGTCGCAGGTCCGGTCCGTGTGACTTGGAGAAGCTCGCCACGTGCACGGTCCGGCCGGGCAGGTGCGTGCCGAGGCTCACCGGCGGCGCGGTCGCGATGTCCCCCGCGTGGTCGTCCTCCACGACCAGCAGGTGCGGCGCGCCCCGCAGGACCCGGGCGAGCGCCGCGGCGCGCGCGGCGGTCATGCTGACCCCGGTCGGGTTCTGCGCCCGGGGCTGGAGGAAGAGCGCGACCGGGCGGCGCTCGGCGAGCAGCTGACGCAGGACGTCCGGGTCGAGCCCGGCGTCACCGAGAGGCACGCCGATCACCGTGGCACCGGCCGCCTGGAGCCGGTCGAGCAGCGGCGGGAAGGCCGGGTTCTCGACGAGCACGTGGTCGCCGTAGCGCACCACGACGTCGACGAGGCGGTCCAGCGCGTCCAGGGCGCCGTCGACCACGGTCAGCCGCTCCGGCGGGAACGGCCACCTGTCGCGCAGCACGGCCTCCAGGGCGGGGAGCACCGGCTCGTCGAGGTAGCTGCCGGCCCAGCGGCCGTCCCCGATCCGGCCGAGCGCGTCGCTCAGGTCGGGGAGCAGCTCCGGATCCGGCACGCCGGTGGACAGATCCCGGGCGAGGGCGACGGACGGCCGGCCGAGCTGGGCGAAGCGCGGCAGGGCGGGGCCGGAGACGTACGTCCCGGACCGTCCCCGGGTGTCGATCGCGCCGGCCAGGGTCAGGTTGCGCCACGCCTCGCTGACCGTCGTCGGGCTGACGCCGAGCGACCCGGCGACCGCGCGCACGGTCGGCAGCCGCTCCCCCGCCGGGAGCCGGCCGGTCGTGATCAATCGGCTCACGGCCGCGGCGATACCCCGGGCGCTACGGTCCTCGACCGCCCCCGTGATCAACGGAAGCAAATTACCTCTCCGAAACAGTCGGTTACATATTGGCAATTGTTCGGCTCAATGTGTGTCGTTAAGGTCCTACGGCATCAGACGCTGCTAAGCAAGCCCTAGCGCTGGGGATACTGCGAGGAGTAGACACACGATCACAGGCGCCTCTCCGGCGCACTGCGCGTGCTGAAGATCAAGAGAGAGGGGCCGCGATGACGACCGGAGTCGTCCGTGCCGCCCTCGTCCAGACCAATTGGACGGGCGACAAGGAATCGATGATCAAAGCGCACGAGGATTACGCCCGTGACGCCGCCGCTCAGGGCGCGAAGGTGATCTGCTTCCAGGAGCTCTTCTACGGGCCCTACTTCTGCCAGGTGCAGGACGCCCAGTTCTACGAGTACGCCGAGTCGATTCCCGGCCCGACGACCGAGCGCTTCCAGGCGCTCGCCGCCGAGCTGGGGATGGTGATGGTCCTGCCGATGTACGAGCAGGAGCAGGAGGGCGTGCTCTACAACACCGCCGCCGTGCTGGACGCCGACGGCACCTACCTCGGCAAGTACCGGAAGAACCACATTCCGCAGGTCAAGGGCTTCTGGGAGAAGTTCTACTTCCGGCCGGGCAACCTCGGCTACCCGGTGTTCGACACCGCTGTCGGCCGGGTCGGCGTCTACATCTGCTACGACCGGCACTTCCCGGAGGGCTGGCGGGCGCTCGGCCTCAACGGCGCGCAGATCGTCTTCAACCCGTCGGCCACCAGTCGCGGCCTGTCGTCGTACCTCTGGCAGCTGGAGCAGCCGGCCAGCGCGGTGGCGAACGAGTACTTCATCGGCGCGATCAACCGGGTCGGCGTCGAGGAGTTGGGCGACAACGACTTCTACGGGCAGTCGTACTTCGTCGATCCGGAGGGCAGGTTCGTCGGCGAGGTCGGCGACACCCACCACCCCGAGCTGATCGTGCGTGACCTGGACCTGAGCCTGCTCAAGACGGTCCGGGACCGCTGGCAGTTCTTCCGCGACCGCCGCCCGGACAGCTACCACGGGCTGGTGCAGCCATGACCACTTTGCTCAAGGGTGGGACTGTCGTCGGGCCGACCGGCGCCGTGCCCGCGGACGTGCTGATCGACGGCGAGACCATCGTGGCGCTCTTCGCCCCCGGCACCGCGCCGGAAGGTCCCGAGATCATCGACGCGACCGGGAAGTACGTGATCCCGGGCGCGGTCGACGCGCACACCCACATGGAGCTGCCGTTCGGCGGCACACACGCCAGTGACACGTTCGACACCGGCACCAGGGCCGCGGCGATCGGCGGCACCACCACGATCATCGACTTCGCGGTGCAGCGCACCGGCGAGGTGGTGCAGGACGGGCTGGCCGCCTGGCACGGCAAGGCGGACGGCAACTGCCACATCGACTACGCGTTCCACCAGATCCTCGGCGGGGTGGACGACGAGTCGCTCAAGGCGATGGATCACCTGGTCAACAACGAGGGGATCACCAGCTTCAAGCTGTTCATGGCGTACCCCGGCGTCTTCTACTCGGACGACGGGCAGATCCTGCGCGCGATGCAGAAGGCGCGAGACAACGGCGCCATGATCATGATGCACGCGGAGAACGGGCCGGCCATCGACGTACTGGTCAAGCAGGCCCTGGAACGCGGCGAGACGGACCCGATCCACCACGGCATCACCCGCCCGCAGGAGCTCGAGGCGGAGGCGACCAGCCGGGCGATCTGGCTGGCCGCGGTCGCCGCCGACTGCCCGCTCTACATCGTGCACCTGTCCGCGTCGAAGGCCCTGGAACAGGTCAGGGCCGCCCGCGACCTGGGCCGCAACGTGTTCGCCGAGACCTGCCCGCAGTACCTCTACCTGACCCTGGAGGACCAGCTCGGCGCGCCCGGCTTCGAGGGCGCCAAGTGGGTCTGCTCGACGCCGCTGCGCAGCAAGCACGAGAGTCACCGCGCCGACCTGTGGCAGGGCCTGCGGACCAACGACCTGTCGGTGGTCTCGACCGACCACTGCCCGTTCTGTTTCAAGGACCAGAAGGAGCTGGGCCTCGGCGACTTCTCCAAGATTCCGAACGGTATCGGCGGCGTCGAGCACCGGGTGGACCTGCTCTACCAGGGCGTCGTCGACGGCAAGCTGTCGCTGGCCCGCTGGGTGGAGACGATCGCGACCACCCCGGCCCGGATGTTCGGCCTCTACCCGAGGAAGGGCGTGATCCAGCCGGGCTCGGACGCCGACATCGTGCTCTACGACCCGAACGGACGCACCCGGATCAGCGTCGAGACGCACCACATGAACATGGACCACTCGGCCTGGGAGGGCTGGGAGATCGACGGCCGGGTCGACACGGTCATCTCGCGCGGCGAGGTGATCGTCGCCGGCGGCGAGTACACCGGGCGGGCCGGGCGCGGCCGGTACGTCAAGCGCGGCCTCTCCGACTACCTGCTCTGAGGGGACTCGTATGGACATCGGAGTGGTACTGCAGAACGACCCACCGGCGCTCGAGATCGTCGAGTGGGCGAAGAAGGCCGAGGCGGCCGGCTTCAGTCATTTCTGGACCTTCGACTCGCACGTGCTCTGGCAGGAGCCGTACGTGGTCTACTCGGCGATCCTCGGCGCGACCGAGCGGATCATGGTCGGGCCGATGGTGACCAACCCGGGCACCCGGGACTGGACGGTCACCGCGTCGACCTTCGCCACCCTCAACGAGATGTACGGCAATCGCACCGTCTGCGGCATCGGCCGGGGCGACTCGGCGCTGCGGGTCCTCGGGCTCACCCCGCAGACCCTCGGGCAGCTGCGCGAGAGCGTGCAGGTGATCAAGGGGCTGGGCAACGGCGAGAAGGTGGCCGTCCGGGGCAACGAGATCCAGCTGGCCTGGGCCTCGGAGAGCCGCCTGGAGGTGTGGGTCGCCGCGTACGGTCCCAAGGCTCTCGCCCTGACCGGGGAGGTCGGCGACGGCTACATCCTGCAGCTGGCCGACCCGGACATCGCGGAGTGGATGATCGGCGCGGTAAGGAAGGCCGCCGTTCTTCACAAGAGGGACCCGGACACCATCAAGTTCTGCGTGGCGGCACCCGCCTACGTCGGCGGCGACCTGGCCCACCAGCGGGACCAGACCCGCTGGTTCGGCGGGATGGTCGGCAACCACGTGGCGGACATCGTGGCCCGGTACGGCGAGGGCGGCGCGGTGCCGCGCGCGCTGACCGACTACATCAAGGCGCGGCAGAGCTACGACTACGCGGAGCACGGTCGGGCCGGCAACGTCCACACCACGTTCGTGCCCGACGAGATCGTCGACCGGTTCTGCGTGCTCGGGCCGGTGGAGAACCACGTCAAGCGGTTGCAGGAGCTGAAGGAGCTGGGGGTCGACCAGTTCGCCGTCTACCTCCAGCACGACGCGAAGCAGGAGACCCTCGCCGCGTACGGCGAGCAGATCATCCCGGCGTTCAGCGGATGAGGAGGGTGCTCGCGGTCCTGGCCGGCCTCCTGACCTTCGCGGTGCTCTGGGAGGGCTACAAGGCGGTCGGCAGCCCGGACGGAACGGTGCTGTTCGGCGTGCGGATCCTGCCGCGCGCCGACGACCTCTCCATGCCGCACCTGCTGACCGTCCTGCGGCGGCTGGGCCGGCCCGAACTGGCCGGCGGTGACCCGGTGTGGCTGGTGGTGCTGCGGGCGTGCCTGTTCACGCTCGGCATCACCGCGGCCGGGTTCGCCGCCGGCGCCCTGGTCGGGCTGCTGCTGGCGGTGGCGATGCAGCGGTTCCGGATCGTCGAGCGCGGGCTGCTGCCGTACGTCGTGCTCTCCCAGACCGTGCCGCTGGTGGCGCTCGCGCCGCTGGTGGCCGGCTGGGGCGGCAGCATCATGCCGCCCTGGGCGACGGTCGCGGTGATCGCGGCGTACCTGGCCTTCTTCCCGATCGCGGTGGGCATGCTGCGGGGTCTGCAGTCCCCGCCCGCCGCCGGGGTGGAGCTGCTGCGCAGTTATGCCGCCGGGTGGTGGCGCACCCTGGTGAAGCTCCGGTTCCCGGCGTCGCTGCCCTACCTGTTCCCGGCGCTGCGGCTGGCCGGCGCGGCGGCGGTGGTCGGCGCGGTGGTCGGCGAGATCTCGACCGGCACCCGGGGCGGGATCGGCCGCCTGATCATCGAGTACTCACGGGAGGCCACCTCGGATCCCGCCAAGGTCTACACGGCGATGCTCGGGGCGGCGCTGCTCGGCCTGCTCGTCGCGGGCGCGGTGAGTCTGCTGGAGATGCCGCTGATGCGCCATCGCCGCCATGTGGAGGTGGCCACGCTATGAGCGCCGTGGAGATCAAAAGTGTCGTCAAAGTCTTCAACCAGGGGCGCGCTGACGAGGTACTCGCTCTCTCCGATGTGGACCTCACGGTGGGCGTCGGCGAGTTCGTCTCGCTGATCGGGCCGTCCGGCTGCGGGAAGAGCACACTGCTGCGGCTGATCGCCGACCTCATCCCGGCGACCACCGGCACGGTGACGGTGGCCGGCAAACCGGCCGGGCAGGCGCGCCGCGAGCAGGCCTACGGCCTCGCCTTCCAGCAGGCCGGCCTCTTCGAATGGCGGACCGTCCGCAGGAACGTGGAGCTTCCCCTCGAACTGCGCGGGATCGGCAGGGCCGAACGCAGGGCCCGCGCCGAGGAGATGCTGGCCCTGGTCGGCCTCGCCGAGTTCGCCGGCCACTACCCCGGCCAGCTCTCCGGCGGCATGCAGCAGCGGGTCGCGATCGCCCGGGCCCTCGCGGTGCAGCCGCCGCTGCTGCTGATGGACGAGCCGTTCGGCGCGCTCGACGAGATGACCCGGGAACGCCTGCAGTCCGAGCTGCTGTCGATCTGCGCGAAGACCGGCACCAGCACCGTCTTCGTCACCCACTCGATCTCGGAGGCCGTCTTCCTCTCCGACCGGGTGGTGGTGATGTCCGCCCGGCCCGGCCGGATCACCGCCGCCATCGAGGTCGGGCTGCCGTCGCGGGACGAGGCCGCACGCCAGTCCCCGGCGTTCTTCGACCGGATCACCGAGGTCCGCCGGGCGCTGCGCGGCGCGCCGCTGGCATCGGAGGCGACCAATTGACGCGTACGATCGGACGCGCCCTGCCCCCGCTCCTCTTCGGCGTCCTGGCCCTGGCCGGGTGGGAGCTCTTCGTCAAGCTCGGCCGGGTCGCCCCGTTCATCCTCCCGGCCCCGTCGGCGATCTGGACGGAGCTGGTCGAGCAGCGCGGCAACGTCTGGGACGCGGCCCTGGCCAGCGGCCGGAACGCGCTGATCGGCCTGATCGGCGGCGCCCTGGTCGCGATCCTCGCGGCACTGGCCGCCGGCCGGTTCCGGGCCCTGGGCGAGATCTCGGTGCCGTTCGCGGCGGTGTTCAACGCGCTGCCGATCATCGCGCTCGCCCCGATCCTGAACAACATGTTCGAGTCGACCAGCAGCGTCCCGCGTCGCCTGGTCACCGGCATCGTGGTGTTCTTCCCGGTCTTCCTGAACACACTGCGCGGCCTGCGCGAGGTGGATCCGGTGCACCAGGAGCTGATGCGCACCTACGCGGCGAGCGGCTGGACGTTCGCGGTCAAGGTGCGCCTGCCCGGCGCCCTCCCGCACCTGTTCACCGGGCTGCGGCAGGCCTCGTCGCTGGCCGTCATCGCGGCGGTCGTCGCCGAGTACTTCGGCGGGCTGCAGGACGGGCTCGGGTCGCGGATCACCTCGGCGGCGGCCTTCACCGCGTACCCGAGAGCCTGGGCCTTCGTTGTCGGCGCCTGTCTCCTGGGGCTCGCCTTCTACCTGGTGACGCTCCTGGTGGAGCGTCTGGCGATGCCGTGGCGTGAGCGGCTGATCGCCTGATTCCCCCGCACCGTTTCGAGGAGGATGTTGTGCCACGTAACCGGATAATCGCCGCTGTAGCCGCCGCTTCCGTTCTTGTGCTCACCGCATGCGGCACCGCGGACACCCCCACCGCCACCGCCCCCAGCGGCGCGCTCCTGCCGGTCAAACTGCAGCTCCAGTGGTTCTACCAGGCCCAGTTCGCCGGCTACATCGCCGCTGTCGACCAGGGCTTCTACCGGGCGCAGGGCCTGGACGTGACCCTGCTGGAGGGCGGGGTCGACATCGTCCCGCAGACCGTGCTCGCCCAGGGCAAGGCCGACTACGCGGTGGCCTGGGTGCCCAAGGCGCTCGCGTCCCGGGAGCAGGGCGCCGGGATCACCGACGTCGGGCAGATCTTCGCCCGCTCCGGCACCTATCAGGTCGCCTGGAAGACGAGCGGCATCAGCACCGCCGCGGACCTGAAGGGCAAGAAGGTCGGCAACTGGGGCTTCGGCAACGAGTTCGAGCTGTTCGCCGGCATGACCAAGGCCGGGCTGAACCCGGGCAAGGATGTCACCCTGGTGCAGCAGCAGTTCGACATGCAGGCGCTGCTGAAGAAGGAGATCGACGCCGCCCAGGCGATGAGCTACAACGAGTACGCCCAGCTCCTGGAGGCGAAGAACCCGGCCACCGGCAAGCTGTACACCGCCGACGACTTCTCGATCATCGATTGGAAGACCCAGGGCTCGTCGATGCTGCAGGACGCGGTCTGGGCGAACACCGCGAAGCTCGGTGATCCGGCGTACCAGCAGCAGACCGTGAAGTTCCTGACCGCCACGATCCAGGGCTGGGCGTTCTGCCGGGACAACGCGGAGAAGTGCCGTGACCTGGTCGTCGCCAAGGGCTCCAAGCTCGGTAAGAGTCACCAGCTGTGGCAGATGAACGAGGTCAACAAGCTGATCTGGCCGGCGGCCGGCGGGATCGGCGTGGTCGACGGGGCGGCCTGGCAGCAGACCGTGGAGATCTCGCAGACCACCAGGAACCAGACCGGCGACACGGTGCTGAAGAAGGCGCCGGAGGGCCTGGCCTACACCAACGACTACATCAACCAGGCGATCGACCGGGCCAAGGCCGCGGGCGTCGACGTCAACGGCGCCGGCTTCCAGCCCGCCACGGTGACCCTCACCGAGGGCGGTGCCTGACGGCTAGACCGGGATGATGCGAGCCGCGAGGGCGATCGTGATCAGGTCGCCCTCGCGAAGCTTCTCCGCCGCACCCGGATCACCGTAGGCCTCCAGGCGCAACGCGGACGCCTCGATCAGGGCCGCCTCACCCGCCAGCAAGCGGCGCGCGAACCCTGCCTGGGCCGGGCTGAGTTCCGCGTACGCGAGCTGGCCCAGCGCGTTGGCCGTCGCCTCGTCGAGAGCGTCGGCCATCGCCCGCTCGGTGACGACCTTCAGCAGCCAGCTTGGCCACCACGCGTACTGGCCGACCACCTGGCCCGAGCGCAGGGCCTTCGCCGGCTCCTGCCCGGCGATCAGGAGCTTCACCGCGAGGTTGCTGTCGAATTTCTCCAGCCGCAGCGCGCTCATGAAGCATTGCAGCATCGGCTCCACCTTCAGGAACTCCTGGGCCTCGTGAGCCGCTTCGCCGGGCTTGCCCTCCAACAGAAGAATCGCAGCGCGCTCCTCGTGCAGCACGACATCCTCGCCGGAGGTCTTCTCGATCCGCGCCACCGTGGCGACGAGCCGTTCCACAGAACTGGCCGACCGCTCAGCCAGCTCCTTGGCCTGAGGCTTGTTCAGGTGCCGGACCCGCAACTCCAGCGCGGCCTCGACCTCTCGTCGCAGCAGCGGCGCCGAGATCTTGCGAGAGATCTCGGAGCCCAAGCTCTCGGTGATTATGGCGAGGTCGAACTTCTCGGATGCCTGTTGGAACTGATCCCACCACGCTACTGGCTGCTGCTGTCCAATCACACAACCAAGAGTGACCCACTGATCACTCTGCGACAAGTGGTTCGGCCATCAGCCGGAATGCGGTCTCTCACTCGCGGCCTTGCTCAACCCAGCCGTATCCAGCAGGCCCGCCTTCACGATCGTCCGGCTCAGCGGGCGGGTCAGCTCGGCCAGCCGCAGGCAGCCCCGCTCGCCGAGCGTCTCGTACGCCGGGTCGGCCAGCCGATCGGTGGTCGCCTCCAGCTCCGCCCGCAGGCGGCGGCCCTCGCCGGAGAGCTCGTCGCCGGCGAGCAACCCCCGCTCGCGCAGCCCCTCGGCGGCGGCCGCCCACCGGTCGGGGCTCCAGCCCCGGGTGGCCCGCAGGAACCTGCTGTCGGCGCCGGCCGCGACGTGCAGGATGATCGCCTCCAGGCCGCTGATCCCGGCGGCCATCAGCGCCGCGACATGCCCGTCGCCACGGAACTCGCGCAACAGCGTCTGTGCGTGGAAGAGCACCAGGTGCGGAGCCTGCGGCCAGGGCAGCTCCGCGTGCGCGGCGAACAGCGGCCGCCCGCTCGGGATCTCGGCCGCGTGCAGCGCCGCCGTGCGGGCCAGCCCGGCCGCCTCGGCCACCTCCGGGCCGGCCAGCGTGTCCGCGCCCAGCCCGCGGGTCAGTGCCCGGTCGGCGATCTCCAGCCGGGCCGCGATCATCTGCGCCGGGTTCACCGTCGACCAGGCCGCCGGCAGTGCCCGGGCGATCACCGCGGGGTTGAAGTTGTAGAAGGTGGCCGCGACCAGCCCCGGACCGGCCTCGCCGAACGCGGCGCCCCGGGCGGCGAAATAGCCGGCCATCGGGTCCAGCCCGGCCCGGGCGTAGACCTCCGACGCCTCCGGCACCAGGTAGACCAGGGCGTGCAGCGGCTCGGTGACGCGCCAGGCCAGGCGGGACGGGCTCTCGGTCACGGATTCCACGGCAGCTCCTCGGCCTCGGCGACGACCGGGCCTGTCCCGGAGTGCTCCGGGGCGGGCCGTTCGGACACCGTATGCCACTTCCCGGAGCGGCGCGCCGCCTGCCTGGTCACCATGTGCACCGGCAGCGGCGGGGGCGGGAACGGTCCGGGGCCCCAGCGGACCCAGATCGCCACCCGGCCGGCGGCTGCCTCGGCGAGCAGCTTGTCGACCGTGCGCTGCCGGTCCAGGCGGTCCACCTCGATCGCGACCGGGGCGACGCCGCCGGGCCGGGCACAGGCCACGTCCAGCACGGAGTTTCCGCGCAGCGGCGGCGGCAGCGGAAAGACGCTGGGCGCCCGGCGGTAGACCCGCCACTGCCGCTCGGTCGCCCACTGCTCGATCGCGTCGACGATCCGGGCCGTGGCCTCGTTCTCGGTCAGGTCGGCGAAGGTGACCCGTTCCAGCCAGGCTGCCAGCGAATCCGCCGTGCCGGTTCCGTCGTCCGCGATGTCCATCGCCGGTACCTTATCGGGATTTCGCACTCGGTTTTCCGACCGGTCACGCGACGAGGGGAACGCGCTGCCGCTGGTCCAGCAGCCGGGCGGTGAACTCCTCCGAGCTGACCGGCCGGCCCAGGTGATAGCCCTGGCCGACGGTGTAACCCAGCTTGAGCAGCCGCTCCACCTGCTCCTGGTTCTCGATCCCCTCGGCCACGGTGGCCAGGCCCAGCGCGTCGGCGAGCTGGACCACCGCGCGGGCCACGGCCTGCCGGGCCCCGGCCGCCGCGCTGTCCGGCTCGTCGAGCTCGATGTTGTCGACGAACGACTTGTCCAGCTTGACGACCGCGGCCGGGAACGCGCGCAGCAGGCTGAGCGACGACTCGCCCGTGCCGAAGTCGTCCAGCGCCAGCCGCACGCCCATCTCGTGCAGTTCGTGCAGCACCCGGAGCACCTGGTGGCCGCGGAGCACGGCGGACTCGGTCAGCTCCAGGACCAGCCGGTTCGGCGGCAGGCCGCTGTCGGCGAGCGCGGCCCGTACGTCGGCGACGAAGTCCGGGTCGTGCAGCTGCCGGATCGAGACGTTCGGGGCGGCCTTCTCCAGCGCCTCCGGCCCGAACCGCTCGAGCCAGGCGGCGGCCTGCCGGCACGTCTCCCGCAGCACCCACCGGCCGAGCGGGACGATGAGGCCGCTCCGCTCGGCGGCCGGGATGAAGTCGGCCGGCGACACCATGCCGCGCTCCGGGTGGATCCAGCGGGCGAGGGCCTCCACCCCCGTGATCCGGCCGGTCCGCAGGTCCACGATCGGCTGGTAGACCAGCTTGAACTCGCCGGCGTTCAGGGCCCGGCGCAGGTCTCCGCCGAGCTGGGCGTGCGCCTGGGCGGGCTTCTCCATGCCGGCGGCGAAGCGGACCCAGTTGGCCTTGCCACGCTGTTTGGCGGTGTACATCGCGGCGTCCGCGGCGCGCAGCAGGTGGCTGGCCGGGGTGCCGGCCGGCGCCGACGCGATGCCGGCGCTGGCGTGCACCAGCAGCCGGTGCGCGCCGATCGGTGTGGCGATCTCCGTCATGATCCGCTCGGCCACCGCCTCGTCCCGGCCCGGCGTGGTGACCAGCACCGCGAACTCGTCGCCGGCCAGCCGGGCCGGCACGCCGTCGGCCCCGGCCGCGGCACGCAGGACGCCGGCGAACGCGATCAGCAGCTCGTCGCCGACGTCGTGGCCGAGCGAGTCGTTGACCGTGTTGAAGTCGTCCAGGTCGACCAGGAGCACGGTGGCGGCACCGGCGGCCAGGACGGTGTCCAGGCGTTCCCGGAACAGCACCCGGTTGCCCAGGCCGGTCAGGGCGTCGTGGGTGGCCTCGTAGCGCAGGCGGGACTCGGACGCCTCACGCTCGCGCAGCAGCCGGGCGTTGTCCCGGTTGACCAGGTACTGACGCAACGACACGAGCATGGTGACGGTGGCGGCCGCGCCGGCCACCAGCCGGATCTCCGGGGTTCCGCCGTGCACCGCCGGCGTGCCGAAGATGACGTCAGCGAGCGGGACTTCGACCGCCAGCACGGTGAGATAGGGCAGCCAGACGTTACCGCGGCGGGTCGGCGGGCGCCCGGCCGCGTTCCGTTGCCGGTAGGCCGCGACGGTCACCAGCAGCGGCACCAGCGGCAGGCACAACGCCTGCCCGGGCAGGATCCCGTCGTAGCCGTACTTGCCGTGCAGCAGCGCCACCCCGCCCGTCGCCAGCCCCACCGACGCGACCATGCGGACCGCGATCCGATCCACCGGGCCGCCGACGATGTAGGAGACCTTGGTGATCGCGCCGGCCGCGAAGGCGAACGACAGCATCATGATGATCAGAGTCGTCGGCTTCCACGGCACGTCCGCGGTCAGCAGCGGAAACAGGCCGAAGTGCCAGAGCACCGCGAAGCAGCCGAGGAACGCGATGGTCCGGTCCAGCCACTGCCGGACCCGTTCGCGGCGGCTGGTCACACCGAGCGGGACCCGGGCGACCGCCCAGATGGCGGCGAGCAGCCCGGCGCAGGTGAACATCGCGCCCGCCGTCGGCATGGACGGCATGTCCGGCGTCGGGGTAAGGGCCGCCCACGCGAGGAGCGCGAACCCGATGGTCCCCAGCAGGCAGCCGACCTCGATGGCCCGCCAGAACCGGAGGCCGACCGGGGTCAGCGACGTCTCGCGGCGCAGGGCACGCAC
Source organism: Actinoplanes regularis (assembly GCF_900188005.1). GTDB lineage: Bacteria > Actinomycetota > Actinomycetes > Mycobacteriales > Micromonosporaceae > Actinoplanes > Actinoplanes regularis. Next base: position 59,435 of record NZ_FZNR01000006.1, read on the forward strand.
GGAGAGTGCGGCGACACCGGTGGCGAGCGGCATGAACACGTAGCCGACGGCGATCGGGCCGAGGCCGGTCGTCGCCCACAGCACCAACCAGAGGGCGCTGAGCAGCACGAGCGTCCCGGTGACCACGGCATGACGCCAGGGCCGGGTCGTCACGCGAGCTCCCGGGAGCGTTGCTTGTCGGCGTACATCCGCAGGTCGGCGTTGTGCAGCAGGCTGTCCTGCCGTTCGGCCGGGCCGGACGCGACGCCAACGCTGGCGCCGACCACGAGCCGGTGGCCGCCGACCTCGACGGGCTCGGTCAGGGCCGCGTGGAAACGGCCGGCGATCCGGTCCGCCTCGTCGGCGCCGTCCTCGACCAGCACCGCGAACTCGTCCCCGCCGAGGCGGGCCACCAGGTCGTCGGGGCCGGAACCGGCCAGCAGCCGCTGGGCCACGTAGCGCAGCACCGCGTCTCCGGCGGCATGGCCGTACGTGTCATTGATCTGCTTGAACCCGTTGAGGTCCACCAGCAGCACCGCGACCTCGGCGGTCCCGGCCGCGCGGATCCGATCGGTGAACAGCCGCCGGTTCGCCAGGCCGGTGAGCGCGTCGTGCCCGGCCTGGAAGCGCAGCCGTTCGCGCAGCTCCCGCTCCTCGGTCATGTCCCGGGCGTTGATCACCACGCCGCCGATGCCGCGCTCCTCGACCAGGTTGACCGCGACCACGGAGAGCCAGCGCCAGCTGTCGTCCTCGTGCCGTACCCGCATCTCGAAGGTCGCCTTCGTCCCCGGCGTGGCGTACACCTCGGCCATCTCGGCGGCCACACGCGGCACGTCCCCCAGATGGATCAGCTCCAGCATGGGCCGGCCCAGGTACTCGTCCACGGTGCCGCCGACGATCCGCTCGACGGCCGGATTCATGTATCCGACGATGCCGGCGGTGCTGACGATGGCGGTGATGTCGGAGGCGTGCCGGAGCAGCGCCTCCTGCCGGCGCTCCCGGTGGCGGATCTCGGCGAGGCTCTCGTCGAGCCGGTCCAGCAGGGTGTTGTTCTCGGCCAGCGCCAGCAGTTGCCGGGCGACCACCAGGGTCACGTTGAGCAGCAGGCCGACCAGAGCGCCCCAGGCGGTCAGCCCGAGACCCTCGGCGAGCAGCACCGCCACCAGGATCGCGGCGCAGAGCGCCGTGCCGAGGTAGGGCAGCCAGCTGTAACGCCGTCCGGACCCGGTCCCGCGCCGCGCCTGCTCGCCCCGCCCGGCGCGCATCTCCAGCGTCTGCATCCGCGGCGCGGCGACGATGAACAGGCACGGGATGATCACCAACAGGGCCGGCACGACGACGCCGTCGACGCTGGCGGTGGAGAGCAGCGCGTTGCCGAGCGCCTGGGTGCCGGCGGAGACGATGATCGGGACGGCGGCCGGCATGACGAGCGGGCTGACGCCGCTCAGACCGAACCGCACGGCCAGGAAGGCGCTGCAGAGCGCCACGCCACAGCCGAACAGCGCGGGGTAGTAACCGGCCGGGCCGGCCTCCACCACGCTGTGCCGGGTCAGCAGGCACCAGACCAGCACACCGGCCCCGGTGTTCACCATCGCCGCGTCCAGCGCGACCCGGATCCGGCCGCCCCGCGACCACTTCTGGTTGGGATGGAAGAGCGCCACGGCACAGACCAGCAGTACGCCCCCGACCGCGCAGACGATCTGCATGGGATGCAGGACGAACTCCCTCAGCCCGCCGGTCAGCTCATAGACGAGTTGGGTGAGGTCGCCGGTCGCGAAGATCAGTCCGGCCGCGCCCATCGACCGCCAGAACCGGCGGGTCGCCCGGGGCAGGCCGGGAGTCCGCCACACCTGCCGGGCGAGCGCGAAGAACGACAGGTCGGCGAGGGGCACGACGACCCAGCAGAGCAGGATCCGCTCCCGGTCGGTGCCCAGACCGAGGGCGTAGAAGCCGCATACCGCCGCCGTCACCAGAGCCAGCGGGCCGAGCACTCGGTCACGCCAGAGCATCTCCGCCTCCTGCCATCACTCGGCCCACGACCTGTCCGAGGCTCGATCGGCGCGGTGATCCACGCGTTTAGGGTTTCCGCGTCCGGCCTTGCGATGAACTTCGCCCGATGGTCATCGAACACCCCTATATTCATTGATCTGAATCTCTTGACAGAGGGGGAAGTCGATGCGACTGAGCGGTGCGATCATCGCCGGAGTACTGCTGGCGGCCGTGGGGGCCGTCCCGGCGCGGGCCGCGGCGAGCAACGCCGATCTGGCGCTGCGCTGGGCGCCGATCCACTACCAGGACGTGGACGCGACCGGCAGTCACGCCCTCGGCGGGAAGTCCGACTACATCACCCGCTATGACTTCGACGGTGATCTGAACGGGCGGAACAACTGGGACAACGCCGGACAGGAGAGCACCGCGTACGCGTACTACTCGGTGGTGGAGACCGGCACGCACTGGTACCTGACGTACTTCTTCTTCCACCCGCGCGACTGGGTCGACCACCCGTTCTTCGAGACCGAGCACGAGAACGACGGCGAGGGGCTGCTGGAGATCGTCGAGAAGGACGGCTCGGAGTACGGGCAGTTGCGCGCGGCGGTCACGGTGGCGCACAGCGACTTCTACTCGTACACGCCGGCCGGCAGCACCTGGACCTCCGGAGGCGAGACGATCGACGGCACCCTGCAGACCCAGTCGTCGCCGCACGACTCGTTCCAGCACCCGGTGACCGCGCAGGAGGCCAAGGGCCACGGACTGAAGGCGTACCCGCAGTACACCATCAACGGCGACGGGATCGTCTACTACCCGTCGACCGTCGCCGAGGCCCCGTCCGGCACGAACGACCGGGACGTCCGCTACAAGCTGGTCGACATCTTCGCCTCCGGCGGGATGTGGGCGCAGCGCACCAACACGAACCTGTTCGCGGCGCTGGGGACGTTCGCCGGGGACACCACCGGCGGCTGTGGCACCGGCACCTACGGCTGCGGCACCAACTCGGCGAACGCGCCGTGGGGCTGGGACGACGGGAACGACACGCCGGCCCGTGGTGAGCTCGCGACCGATCCGGCCAAGCTGGCCGTCGCGTACTTCACCGTGCCCGGGTCGCTGTCCCGGACCTACACCGCCAACGGGTACGCCGTCGCGGCCGCCGCACTGCGCGCCGCCGCCGAGACCCTTCCCCGGACCATCGACTGATCCACTGTCCAGCGGGCACCCCGATAAAACACCACTGATACGGAGAAATCAGTAGATTTTCCGGCGCCGCTGAGCCTGCGGCGCCGGAAAATCTTGGTTCCACCGGCCACAAAGGCGCTCCGCCACCCGGCGAAGTGGAGCCGGCCCTCGGACCTCCGGTTGACACGCGGGGCCGTGCTGGGCGAATGTTCCGGCATGCACGATGTTTGGCCGGCGCCGGGTGCCCTTCTGGTCTCGCGGTACCGCCTCGTCACGTTGCTGGAGACCGGCGGCATGGCGCAGGTCTGGCAGGCCACCGACGACCTGCTCGACCGCCCGGTCGCGGTCAAGCTCCCGGCCGGCGACATCCGTGCCGCGCACCTGGCCTGGCGGGAGGCGCGCCTCGCGGCCCGGCTCTCGCACCCGGGCATCGCGGCCGTGCACGACTACCGGGAGGCCGTCCGCCCGGACGGCTCGGTGGTCCCGTTCGTCGTGATGGAGCTGCTCGCCGGCGAGACCGTCGCGGCCCGGCTCTGCGACGGCCCGATCCCATGGCCGGCCGCCGCCGCGGTCGGTGCCGCGGTCGCCGGGGCCCTCGCCGCCGCGCACGCCGCCGGGGTGGTGCACCGGGACATCAAGCCGGGCAACGTGATGCTCTGCGAGGGCGGCGTGAAGCTGCTCGACTTCGGGATCAGCGCGGCCGCCGGGGAGCCGGACGACGACGACACCGGGGCCACGTTCGGGACGCCGGCGTACGCCGCCCCGGAGCGCCTGGACGGCAAGCCCGCCGAGCCCGCCACCGACCTGTACGGCCTCGGGGTGCTGCTCTTCGAGATGGTCGACGGGGAGCCGCCGTACAGCGTGGACACCTGGGAGGAACTGGCCCTGGCCCGCCAGGCCGGGCCCACCACCCTGCCCCGGGGTCTGCCCGGACCTCTGACCGAGCTCATCCACCGCTGCCTGGACGACGACCCGGAGCGCCGGCCGTCCGCGGCCGAGGCCTGGAAGGCGCTCACCGAGCTGGCCCCGTCGCAGAACAAGAGGACGCCGACCGTGCCGCTGCCCGGGGCCCGGCCGACCGGGCACGCCCGGGTTCCGGCCGTGGAGCCGCCCGGGCCGATCACCCGCGGCCGCAAGATCGCCGTGGGAGCGGCGGTGGCCGCGACGGCTATCGGGTTCCTGGCCCTGGTCCACGTGGTGTCGCAGTCCGGTGACGACCTGACCCAGCCCCCGGTGGTGCCCTCGGCCGCACCCTCGGCCACGGCCTTCGCGCAGCCGCCGTCGGCTCCCGCCGTGGAGAAGGCGACCGTGTCCCCGTCCGTGAAGAGGACGACCGCCTCGCCGACCGTGACGCTGACCGTCGACGCCGCCCTGACACGCGTGCGGACCGCGATCGACCAGGGCGAACGGGCCGGGGACCTCCGTCCGGACGTAGCGCAGGATTTCCGGAATCTTCTGGGCCAGCTGTCCATCCAGGACAACCCGGACATTCGCGGTCAGGTCGACCTGCTCCGCAAGAAGATCCGGCAACGGCTCAGCGAGGGCGGCATCACCGCCGACCGGGCCGCGGTCCTGCAGGGCCGCCTGGACGATCTCGCCAGAGCCGGCACCTGAAATTCCCGGGTACGACGACGGAGCCCCGCGCCCAGGCTCGAGCCAGCCCCCGTGACACCCTCACGCAAGGCCCACGGCAGGCTCGGCTGGTCTGCACGGTCGTATCGGCGGCCTCGAGCCGACCGTGACGCCCAGCCGAACCGCCGGCGCGGGCGATGCCGCTATGAGGTCGTCACCGTCACGGTGCCGCGGACGAGACGGTGGTCGGAGCAGGGGCCACCGCACGAGTTCGAGATGGCGACGCTGTCCGCGTCGTACGTCGTGTAGCGGTTCTCCCGGACGAAGATGAGGTCGAGCTTCTTGCCGAGCCCGCACGGCCCTTCGGTGTTGCCGGCCGGGGAGGTCGTCTCCCCGTACCCGTAGCAGTGGAAATCGGTGTCGTCGAGCTCGCGGTAGTGGCCCCGGTTGCCGGCGTTGTTCGCGTGGTCGAGCGTGCTGGAGTACCAGCGGTCCATCCGGCCGTAGTTCGGCTGGGCGTTGAAGTCACCGCCGATGATGACGGTGTAGCCGTCCCGCTCGAACTCCTCGACCCGGTCCAGCACGTACTGCAGCTGGATGCCGTTGATGCCGACGACACCGTTCTCACCGGTGTTCAGGTGGGTGATGTGGGTGGTACAGAACTTCACCTTCGGCTGATCGGCCGGCGGGGCGCAGATCAGCTTGCGCTGTTCCACCCGGCCGTCATCGGGGAGCGTGAAGCGGCTGGCGTTACCGAACGGGGTCCGGCTGAAGATGGCGATGCCGCCGGACTTGCTGTTGCAGCTGCCATCGCGGCCGTCGTTGGTGGCCTCGAAACGGGAGAAGTTACTCGAATCCTGCGGCCAGCCCTGCGCCCGGAGCGCGTCCTGCACCGCGTGCAATTGATCGAAGCAGAGTTCGTTGAGGGCGAAGAAGTCCGCGTTCGCGTCGTTGACGGCTTTGACGACCGCGGCCGCGAGCCCATCGGTGGCCGAGCCCCGGTGCAGGGTCCACCCGGCCACGTTCCAGGTCATCACCCGGTACGTCAGGTTGTTCGCCGCTTTCGCCGGAGCCGGGCCGGTGAGTACCAGCAGAATCGCCGTCGCGGCGGCCGCGGCGGCACGGAACAGTTTTCTCATGATCCCCCCGATTGAAGATCCTGATTGTATGCACACCCGCCGGCAGCGCGGTGACCGGCCCCGTGGCCACCACTGACTCTTACCATGATGAATATGCTGTTAACCTTTTCGAATGATCGTGGCCTTGACCTCCATCGATGCCTTGACTTAATTTGAAGCATTCCAGAGGTCACGGATTCCCTATGTCGCACCCCCTTATAGTCGCTTTGCCGCACGGGGGGTAAAAACGTAGATCAATGGATCAGCGGCCCCCCTGTGCCCGACGGCGATGCAGCCCAAACACTGCATCCGGCCCGATTCCTGCGAAAAGGGGACACATGCTGCGACGCCTCAGATCACTATTGATTGCGGTTCCGCTTTCCGGAGCACTCGCCGGAGCGGCCCTCTCGGCCCCGGCCCAGGCCGGCCCGGCGGCCGCCACCCGCGGTAACGTCGGCACCTCCGTGGCCTCGGCCACCACCCGCACGGCAGCCGGCTACTGGACCGCGGAGCGCATGCGCAACGCGAAGCCCGTACCGCTGCCCGAAGTGGATGCGGCCACCAACGCGAGACTGTCCGCGCAGGCGGCACCCCAGGGGCCCACCGGCCGGGTCGACGGCGCGGCCGACGCGACAGTGAGGCAGGGTCCGGTCGCACGGCTCGCCGACCCGGGCGCCACCGCCGCCACCTGGGCGGGCTCGTCGAGTTCGCCGCCGAAGGCGACGTCGGGCAAGGTCTTCTTCGTCGGCGCCGACGGCGGCAACTACGTCTGCTCGGGCAGCACCGTCAACAGCGACGGCAAGAACCTCGTCTTCACCGCCGGCCACTGCGTCTCCAACGGCTCCGGCACCTGGTACAACAGCGCGCCATGGACCTTCGTGCCCGGCTACGACAACGGCAGCGCGCCGTACGGGTATTGGACGGCCCGCGAGCTCTGGACCCGGACCGCGTGGCACAACGGCGCGAACCGGGCCGAGGACATCGGCGCGGGGGTGATGAACACCAATGCCGGCGGCACCCGGATCGTCAATTACGTCGGCGGGCAGGGCATCGAGTGGAACTACCCCCTGTCCCAGTACCAGTTCCAGTTCGGCTACCCGACCAGGACGCCTTTCAACGGGCAGGTCCTCAAGTACTGCACGGGGCAGTCGTACAGCGACGGCGGACACAACGGGATCAACTGCAACATGACCGAGGGCGCCAGCGGCGGGCCGTGGCTGGACGACTTCGACGGCACCTTCGGCTGGCTCGACTCCGTCAACAGTTGGGTCTTCTGGAACTCCAGCGGAGTCCGGTACAAGTGGAACGGACCGTACTTCGGAAATAACGCCCGCGATTTCTACAACACGGTGGCCAACCTGTAAAGAATGATCGAAGGGTGCCGGCCGAAACAGGCCGGCACCCTTCGCATGGAACCGGTGAGTCCGCCGCGACGTCCCATCGGTCGACGACGAGTCAGGAGGATCTCATGGGCGCTGCCCGAATCAATATCACGATCGCGATCGGTGTATTGATCGTCCTGTCCGGATGCGCGAGGCCGGACGCGGGCGGCCGATCGCCCGGCCACGACGAGGTCCTCACCGTGCAGGAGGCGATCGACGCCGGCACCGGCCAGGTTCGGGTGCGGGGCTACGTCCTGATCGCCGCGGACCAGGTCACCCGCCTCTGCACCGGGCTCGCGGGCTCGTATCCCCCGCAATGCGGCGCCCCGGCACTGGTCGTCCAGGGACTGGCCGCCGAGGCCATCCCGCACCGGGAGTCGGCGCAGGGCATCGTCTGGGGCGGCGAGATCACCCTCCGGGGCAACCTGGCCGCAGGCGTGCTGACCGTGGGCTAGGCGGAACCCCGCAGGATCAGCCGCGTCGGCAGGACCGTCTCCCGCTCCACCGGCTCCTCACCGTCCAGCTTCGCCAGCAGCAGCCGGACCATCTCCTGGCCCATCTGCTCCACCGGCTGATACACACTGGTCAGCGGCGGATCGGTGTGCCGCGCGATGACCGAGTCGTCGAAGCCGACCACGGCCACGTCCTCCGGCACCCGCCGGCCGGCGCGGCGCAGCACCCGCAACGCCCCGGCGGCCATCATGTCCGAGGCCGCGAAGACCGCGTCCAGCTGCGGATAGTTGGTCAGCAGCCACTCCATCGCCATCGCGCCGCTGATCTCGCCGAAGTCGCCGGCCGCGGCCGGGCCGTCCCCGACGACGTCGCGGTAGCCCTGGTAGCGCGCGAGCCCGGGAGCCGTGTCCATCGGGCCGGTGATCGTGGCGATGCAGCGCCGTCCCTGATCGTGGAGGTAGGCGACCGCGGCCCGGGCGCCGCCCCGGTTGTCCGCGTCGACGAAGCTGATCGGCCCCGGTTGCGCCGGGCGGCCGGCCCGGACGGTCGGCACGCCACGCTCCTCCAGCACCGCCGGCAGCGGGTCGTCGCCGTGCACCGAGAGCAGCAGCGCGCCGTCGACGTGCTGGCGGGTCAGGTAACCCTCCAGCTGGTGCCGCTCCTCGGGGGCCTGCGCGATCATCAGGACCATCTGCAGGTTCCGCGCGACCAGCACGGACGAGACCGATTGGACGATCCGCCCGAAGAACGGCTCGGCGAAGAACCGCTCACCGGACTCGAAGACCACCAGGGCGATCGAATCGGTTCGCTGGGTGACGAGGGCGCGCGCGGCGCGGTTGGGCACGTAACCCATCTCGTCGATCGCGTCCTGGACCGCTTTGCGAGCTTTCGGGCTGACCTGGGCCGAGCCGTTCACCACCCGGGAGACGGTGCCCCGGCCGACGCCGGCCCGGGCCGCGACCTCCTCCAGGGTCGGCCGCCCGGCCGAGCGGTTGCTGTGGTCCCTCATCGCCAGCTGTCCTCTCCACGTCACCGGCTTGAGACAAGGTACAACCGCCACACCGCCGGGCCAGTGATTCTAGTGGTCGCCTTTCCGACCGCGGGAGCGCTCTCGGTCGTTCGGGTGGCGCGATCCTTGCGACAGTGCGCCGGACAGCCACTTTCCGGGCACCCGGCACACCCGGCACAGTGGTGACATGCGGGGACATACAGTGGCAACGCTCATCCTGCCCGGGGCCGCGCCCCTCGACGTCGGCATCCCGGCGCAGGTCTTCGCTCCCCGGCACGGCCTGAACTACCGGTCGGTGCCGTGCGCGGTGCAGGCCGGCCCGGTGCCCGGGCGCGACGGCCTCGGCCTCCACGTCGACGCCGGGCTGGAGGCGCTCGACGAGGCCGGCACGATCATCGTGCCGGGCTTCGCGAACCCGGCCGGCCCGATCGACCCCCGGGTGCTGGACGCGCTGCGGACCGCGGCGTTCCGCGGCACCCGGATCGTCTCCATCTGCGGCGGCGCGTTCGCGCTGGCCGCGGCCGGCCTGCTGGACGGGCTGCGGGCCACCACGCACTGGCAGCTGGCGCCGGTGCTGGCCCGCGAATACCCGAAGGTGACGGTGGACGGCAGGGTGCTCTTCGTCGACGAGGGGCAGGTGCTCACCTCGGCCGGGGTGGCCGCCGGGATCGACCTGTGCCTGCACCTCGTCCGGCGCGACCACGGCGTACAGGCGTCGAACGCGATCGCCCGGGTGCTGGTCGCGGCGCCGTACCGCAGCGGCGGCCAGTCCCAGTACGTGCCGCGCACCATCCCGGAGCCGCTCGGCGACGTCTTCGCCGTGACCCGTGAGTGGGCGCTGCGCCACCTGGAGGAGCCGCTCACGGTCGACGTGCTGGCCCGCCACGCCGGCGTCTCGGCGCGCACGTTCGGCCGCCGCTTCGTCCAGGACACCGGCTACACACCGATGCAGTGGGTCCTGCGCGCCCGCGTCGACCTCGCTCGCGAGCTGCTGGAACGCAGCGGACTCGGGATCGACCAGATCGCCGCGCGGGTGGGCGTCGGCACCGGCGCCAACCTGCGCATGCACTTCCAGCGGATCCTCGGCACCTCGCCGAGCGAGTACCGGAAGACCTTTGGCGGCAAGCTTGCGTAGCTTGGCGCTGCGCCACCTGCCCCGCGGCCGGCCGGCACACGACGCTGGAGACATGACAGCACCAGTCACTGCAAAACGGGTCGCCATCAACGGTTTCGGACGCATCGGCCGCAACGTCCTGCGCGCGGCCACCGGCAGCGACGTCGAGATCGTCGCGATCAACGACCTGACCGATCCCGGCACCCTGGCCCACCTGCTGCGCTACGACAGCTCGCTGGGTCGTTACACCGGTACCGTGCGGGCCCACGCGGATCACCTGGTCGTCGACGGTCGCCGGATCGAGGTGACCGCCGTCCGTACCCCCGGAGATCTGCCCTGGAAGGACCTGGACGTCGACGTCGTCCTCGAATCCACCGGCCGGTTCACCGCCGCCGCGGACGCCCGCGCCCATCTCACCGCCGGCGCCCGCCGGGTCCTGGTCGGCGCCCCGTCCAAGGGCGCGGACCTGACCATCGCCTACGGTCTCAACCACGGCGACTACGACCCGGCCGCGCACCACGTGCTCTCGAACGCCTCCTGCACCACGAACGCCCTGGCCCCGATCGCGTCGGTCCTCGACGACCTGGCCGGGATCGAGACCGGCTCGATGACCACGATCCACGCCTACACCCAGGAGCAGAACCTCCAGGACGGCCCGCACCGCGACCTGCGCCGCGCCCGCGCCGCCGCGGTCAACATCGCCCCGACGACGACCGGCGCCGCCACCGCCATCGGCCTGGTCCTGCCACGCCTGGTCGGCCGGCTCACCGGTTACTCGGTCCGCGTCCCGGTCCCGGTCGGATCCCTGGTCGAGCTCAACGCCGTGGTCGAACGCCCGGTCACCGCGGAAGAGATCAACAGCGCCTTCGAGGCGGCCGCGAGCGGTCCGCTGCGCGGCATCCTGGAGTACTCCACCGATCCGCTGGTCTCCAGCGACATCACCGGCAACCCGGCGTCGTCCATCTTCGACTCGCAGCTCACCGCCGCCAACGGCCGCCTGGTCAAGGTCGTCGCCTGGTACGACAACGAATGGGGCTTCGCCAACCGCGTCATCGACACCCTCTCCCTCCTGGCCCGCTGACCCCAAAACCCCTTCTCCGGTACGACCTGGGTCTCCCGCCGAGCATTCCCGTCCCGTGGCACCACCGCGCGACGCGCCGCCCGCTCCGGGCGCGCCGCGCGGCCTCGGGCCCGGCTGGGTCCGGGCCCGATGGTGACGCTGCCGGGCGGGGCCGACACGCCCGGCCGGAGGTGGGCCGCCGAGCGGACGGATCTTTATCTATGCTGTGCGGATGGCGGTCACCCTGGCAGACGTGGCCCGGCTGGCCGGGGTCTCCCCCGCCACCGTCTCCCGCGTGATCAACGACAGTGCCAAGAAGGTCGCGCCCGAGCTCCGGGAGCGGGTCCTGGCCGCGGTCGCCCAGCTGCACTACGTGCCGAACGCGCACGCGCAGAACGTCGCCCGGCCACGCAAGTCCGCGGTCGGGGTGATCGTGCACGACGTCTCCGACCCGTACTTCGCCGAGATCACCCGGGGCCTGCAACGGCAGGCCGCGGCACACGACCGGCTGCTGGTGATCTGCAACAGCTACCGTGAGCCGGAACGGGAGCTGGCGTACGTCGCGCTGCTGCGGGCGCAGCAGGTGCACGCGCTGATCCTGGCCGGCTCCGGCTATCACGACGACGAGTTCACCGCCCGGCTCAACGGCGAGCTCAACGCGTACCAGCAGGGCGGCGGGCGGGTCGCGGTGATCGGCCGGCACGAGCTGGTCGGCAGCGCGGTGCTGCCGGCGAACGAGGCCGGGGCGTACGAGCTGGGCTGCCGCGTGCTCGGCCTCGGCCACCGCCGCTTCGGCGTGATCGCCGGCCCGCGAGCGCTGACCACCACCACCGACCGCCTCTCCGGGGTCCGCCGGGCCGCCGACGAGCTGGGCGTCCCGCTGCCGGCGGAGCGGATCGTCTACGCCGACTTCACCCGGGACGGCGGTGCGGCTGCGGCCGCCGAGCTGCTCGCCGCCGCACCCGACCTCACCGCGATCCTGGCGCTCAACGACTCGATGGCCGTCGGCACCCTCGCCACCCTGCGCGAGCGCGGCATCGCCGTCCCCGGCCGGATCTCGGTGACCGGCTTCGACGACATGCCGATCGCCCGTGACGTCACCCCCGCGCTGACCACGGTCCGGCTTCCCCTGGTCGACATGGGTGAGCGCGCGATGGCGCTGGCGCTCGGCGACGACGCGGGGCCGCTCTCCGAGCCGGCCCCGGCCGACGTCATCTGGCGGGAGAGCTGCGCCGCCTCCACGTCCTGACCGGGCTCCTACCGGCCGGGACCTGCGGGTACATTGCGCGGGTGACTGACCTCGACCCGGCCCACCGGCGCTCGACCACCGGACGGGCCGTGGTCGCGACGCAACTCGTGCTGCTCATCGCGTACCTGACAGGCAGTTACGGGATTTTGATCATCGCGGCCGTGCGCGCCGGCGACCTCGGCGCGGTTGTGCATCCCTTCCTGGATCGGCTCGGCGATCCGAAGGATTCGATACCCGGGATCGGGCCGGAATCGTTGTGGAACCCGCTGATCTGGTTTGTCGGCGCCTGCCGGCTGATCGCGTTGCTGATCTTCCCGATCGGCTTCGCCATGCTGTCGTTCGGGGCGGCGACGCTGGTGCAGGCCTGGCGGCGGGGCGACCGCCGGATGTCCACCTGGCTGGCCGTGCTCACCGGGATCTGGCTGGCCCTGACGATCCTCGCGACCACGACTCACGGCATGCACCTGACGGGCTGGCTGGCGGATTGAGAAAAGCGGCCCCGGAGGAATCCGGGGCCGCTTTGTCGAACAGTAGGTCAGGCCGGAGTGGTCTCCGCGGCCTGGTCCTCGATGGCCGCCTTGATCCGGTCGGCCTGCAGCCGGCTCTTGACACCGGTCACCGCGGTCACCCGGTAGCGGGTGAGCTTGCCGGTGGCGCGCAGGTGGTCGTGCAGCTGAGCGCCGAAGAGCTCGAGGACCTCCTCGTCGCTCGGACCACGGCCGCCCTGCGGCCGGGGCAGCAGGTGCTGCCACGGCTGGTCGGCCCCGGTCGGCTGACCGCCGAGGGCGGCGAGGTAGTCGTTGACGAACTCGCGGATGGTCGCCTCGTCCAGCCGCGGCACGCTCGGCGCCAGCGTCATCGCCAGCTCGCGCGGGTCCGTCTCGTCGCTGCCCTCCATCTCCTCGACGAGGGCGGTCTGCAGGTCCTCGATCGCCGCCATCCAGGTCGCGGAGCCCACCGGCGCGGTGACCGGGGCCGGGAGCAGGTCACGCCAGGGGAAGGCGGGCTCGCCCGGCTCACCGTTCATCTCGCGCACGTAGTCGTTGACGAACGACCGGACCACGCCCTCGCCGAGGTCCGGCACCCGCGGGGCGAGGGTCCGGACCAGCTCAGCGGTGCGGGTGTAGGTCATCTCGGGCAGGTTGTCGGCGTTGATCTCGCTCGCGACCATGCGGCTGAGGCGCTCGACGGCGAGCCGCCACCACGGGGAGCCGACGATGTTGACGGCCCGCTGGGCACCGGTCGGGGTGGCCGCCCAGGAGGGCACCTCGCGCCCGCCGGCCGCACCGGCGCCGTTGGCCCCGTTGGCCCCGTTGCTGCCGTTGGTTCCGTTCGCCCCGTTGGCGCCGTTCGTCGGCGTGACCGGAGCGGTCGAGATGAAGGGCCGGGGCGCCGGGACGGCCGGGATCGAGCCGAGCACCGCGGGCACCGCACCGGGCACGGCCGCCGGGCTGCCGTTCTCAGCGGGCAGACGCGGTGCCGGAACCTCCGCCGAGGTCTCGGCGGGCGCCGGCATCCCCAGCAGCTCCTCCGGGGTGACCGCCGCGGCCAGCCGCTCACCGAGCGACGGCGTCTCCGTGGTCGAGTTCACCAGCGCGGCGAGCCGCGCCACCGTCGGCCGGACCACGACCGGCTCGTCCGCCGGCTCCTCCACCGGCTCCTCCTCGGCCACGGGGGCGAGGGCCGGCGGCGTGAACTGCACCGGCTGAACCGGGCGACCGGCGGCGACCGGCTCGGCGGGAGCGGCGGGCGCGATCGGAGCGGCGGCGGGCGCGACCGGAGCCGGAGCGGCGATCAGCTCGGCGACGGACGCCGGGGCGACCGCCGCGGCGGGCCGCGCCTCCGCGGGGATCAGCAGGTCCATCACCCGCTGGATCCGGGCGAGCTGCTCGATCACGTCCTCGACCACCGGCTCGCCGGCGGTCCGGGCGTCCTTCAGCAACCGGCTGCGCCACCAGCCCTTCGGCCAGCGGCCCGAGCTGACCCGGTGGTGGTTGATCACCATGCGGCGCATCTGCCGCTCGCCGGCCATCCGCTCGAGGTCCGGGTCGTCATCCGGGATCAGCCAGCCCCAGCGCTCGGCCATCCGGCGTGGGCTGTACGCGAACCGGCCGCGGCGCACCCGCTGCCCGGCCGCGGTCAGCGCGGCCCACCACATCAGGAAGATCACGCAGGGCACGGCGAGACGCAGCAGCTTCTCGGTGCCGGTGACCGCGTTGCTGGCGACGATGATGCCGGAGACCGCGGCGATCAGCGCGGCGATCCAGAGCATCGGGCCGGGGTGACCGGGGGTCAGGATCTTGCCGTCCGGGCCGTAGACCGAGGTGTTGCGGTACTGCTCCGCGGCGAGGCTGGTGGCGGTCAGGAAGCAGATCTCGAAGACCGCGAAGACCAGGATCGCGAACACTTTGGGCAGTTGCAGCTGCTCGGTGGCGATCACCCACATGCCCTCGGCGTTGAGCAGCAGCGCCAGGTTCATGCTGAACGAGAGCGCGATCGGCCGCAGCGGCTTCTTGGAGCGTTTCGCCCAGACGGCGAAGCCGATCAGCAGGGCGACGCCCAGCACACCGCCGGCCAGCAGGACCAGCGCGGCGTAGTCCTGCCAGAAGTTGGCGATCTGGCTGTTGAACTGCTTCATGCGGGGAGGCCCTTCATTGGAACCGAGAAGGTACGCGTGGAGCGCGGGCCGACCGCGAGATGCACGATCACACTGCTCCCAGTGATCATGCGTGCACTGCCTGGCACCGCGGGCCCTCCTCGTCGTCGGGGCATTCTTGCTGGCCCGGATTTCTATCACGTATCCGGGGTCGCCCGCGAAAGGAGCGCGTCACAGGCACTGTCCGAAGCCGTACGCGCCGCGCGATGTCAGGGCCTAGATGCCCCGCTCCTGCCGCTCCTTGCGAAGCTGCACGAAGGAGGTCCAGCGTGGATCCTCCTGCCGGCTCTCCGCACGATAGAAGTCGGTCACCGAGAGACCCGACAGGTGGGTCGCGGCGGCGATCAGCGCGCCGATGAGGAGCAGGTCCAGCTGCACGGAAAGGTACCCGTACCACTCGGCGAGCGGGTAGGTGCCGAGATCACGGTGCGCGTCGGCCACGCTGGCCAGGTCGGGGATCGGCGAATCGCCGCCGGAGGAGTCCATCGCGATGCTGGCGACACCGACGATCAGCAACATGACGGCGAGGCCGGCGAACCAGAAGGCGGTCATCCGCGCCCACGGCCACGGGCGTCGCAGCGCGAACGTCAGTACCGCGGTGACCACGGCGGTCACCGGCCCGACGACCATGTTGAAGGCGAGTCCGAAGCGCAGGCCGTCGGCGTCCTGGTCCAGGCTACGAAACTCCTGGTCGGTCCACGCCAGCGTGTGGTAGGCGTCGGCCACCGCCCCGACCCGCACCCAGCAGGCGATCGCCGCGACACCGAGGATCGTGGCCGCCACCGCGCACACGCCGAACAGCACCGAGCTTCGCCGGACCAGTACCGGCGGTCGTACGTCCACAGTCTCCCCCGTTCCAAAAACGAGAGCGAGCATAGCGGGACCGGCAAGTGAGAAAAGGGGCCCCGCAGGGCCCCTTTCTCACCGGGTTGTCACTGGTTGAGGGAGCAGGTGGAGAGCCCCTCGGCGTTCAGGTTCGGCTTGGCCGCGGTGCGCCCGATCGCGGTCTCCATCCGGTTGATCGTGGAGAACCGCTTGTCCTTCAGCGGGCCGAGGATCGCGTTCTGGATGAAGTTCGGACCACCCTGACCGACGGTGCTGGCCAGGCGCTTGTTCGCCTCCTGGATCTGGGTCTGCAGCAGCGCCAGGTTCCGGTCGATCTCGGCCTGCGCCGACGCCGGGATCGCGACATTGATCTTCACGTCCGGGCAGTTGACGGTCGGCACGGCGCCGTTGTTGCCGCCGGCCGGCGCGGCCGTGGTCGCGGCGGCCGTGGGCGCCGCCGTGGCGCCGGCACCCTGGTCACCCGTGGCGCCACCGCCGTTCTCGTTCAGCGTGCAGGCCGACAGGCCCTCGGCGTTCAGGTTCGGCTTGGCCGCGGCCCGCCCGATCGCGGTCTCCATCCGGTTGATCGCCGCGAACCGCTTGTCCTCCAGCGGGCCGAGGATCGCGTTCTGGATGAAGTTCGGACCACCCTGACCGACGGTGCTGGCCAGGCGCTTGTTCGCCTCCTGGATCTGGGTCTGCAGCAGCGCCAGGTTCTGATCGATCTCGGCCTGCGCCGACGCCGGGATCGCGACATTGATCTTCACGTCCGGGCAGTTGACGGTCGGCACGGCACCGGCGCCGTTCGCTCCGGCGTTCCCGGCCGCGGCCGTCACCGCCGTCGGCTCGGGCGCGGCGTTCCCGCCACCGTTCTGGTTCAGCCCGCAGGTCGCGAGCGAGTCGACCGGCAGGTTCGGCTTGGCCGCGCTCCGGCCGATCGAGATCGCGATCCGGTCGATCGTGGACGCCCGCTTGCCCTTCAGCGGGCCGAGGATCGCGTTCTGGATGAAGTTCGGACCACCCTGACCGACCGTGCTGGCCAGGCGCTTGTTCGCCTCCTGGATCTGGGTGTTCAGCAGTGCCAGGTTCCGCTCGACCTCGGCCTTCGCCGAGGCGGGGATCGCGGGCAGCTGCGGCGCGACCTGCGGGCAGTTGACGGTCGGTACGGCGTCGGAGGTCGCCGCGTTCGCCACGCCCAGCCCGACACCGACCAGGGCCACCGCGACGCCCGCGATGCCGGCGACCCGCCAGCGCCGGACGTTGGATCCACCCGCGTTGCTCCGGTAGCTCCGGTAGCGCTTCATGTGTGCCGCCTTCCTGCTCGGACGTTCTCAACCGTCCTTACGGGAACGCTCCCAAGCCGGATCGAACTAAAGGAAAACTTAAGGAACGAGGGGCAGCGGTGTTAAGACTCGCCTCTCAAAGCGGCCTGCCATACCGCCGATGAGCTGGGGAAACACCATTCCTAACGGATAAGGATCTTTCCGGTACGGCCGACCCCCACCTGTGTCCGCGACCACGGTTTCCCGCCGAATCCTGTGCCAGACTCGGCGACCATGAATCTCCCTCCCGAGGTCCGCGCGATCGTCCGCACACGTTTCGCCGAGGAGACGGCGACGGCCTACCTGGAGATGACCCGGCCATCGATCGGCTACGCGCCGGCCGACGAGGGCTGGAGCGCGTTCGGCGGCGACCCGTCGGTGGCGGCCTTCCCCTGGCCGGCCTACCAGGGCGTTCCCATGCTCATGCTGGCCCAGATCGACTGCGCCGAGGCGGCCGAACTACTCGGCGACGCCTGGCCGTTCACCGCCGACGGCCGCCTGCTGTTCTTCCACGACGACGACTTCGCGGCGCCCTACTCCGGGGCCGAGGGCGACGAGGCCTGCCGAGTCATGCACGTGGCCGGCTCCCCCGTCGCCCCGCTCCCGGCCGGGCGCCGGACGATCCCGCCGCTCCCGCTCGTCCCGGCCCCGCTCGCCGCGCTACCCAGCTGGCAGAACGACGCGGACAAGGCCCTCGGCGTGGGGGTCCTCGACATGATCGACCTCTGGGAGGACCTCTCCCCGCTGCTGCCGGCGCCACGTCACCGACTGCTCGGCTACCCCGACAAACAGGGCCCCGAGGTCACCGGTCACCGTCCGCTCCTGCAGGTGGAGGCCGAAGAGGGCACGGCCTGGGGCGAGATCGTGAGCGTGACGTTCTGGATCACCGACGCCGACCTGCGCGCCGGCATCCTTACCAACGTCCGCCGCTCCTACCAGGTCGCCTGACCGGTCCGGCATGGGAGAATGCCCTGGTGGAACTGCGCCCTGAACTCTGTGCGCCGGTCATCTCGCAGGAGCGGCTCGCCGAGCTCCGTGCCACCATCGAACGAATCGGCGACCTGCTGGAGAACGGCCGATCCGTGGTGGCCGAGATCGCCGCACTGAACGCGGACACCGGGCACGACTACATTCCGGAGGACTTGCGGCGCTGCTGCGACCAGGACGTTGAGTGGCTCGTGCTCGACGCCAGGTACCCCGCCCGGCCGGAGGTCCCCGACATCACCCGCGACGAGATGGTCGAGATCGCCCACCGCATGCTCGGTGGTGACCTCGAGGAGCGGCAGTTCTACATGCGTCTCTTCGATGCGAACGTCGACCCCAACACCACGTCCGCGCTGTTCGTCTACCCGCCGGGGAGCCTGCTGGACGCTTCGCCGGAGGAGATCGTCGACTACATCCTGGCCTACCGCCCGACCCCCCATTCGCCGATGCCGTTCACCCCGCTGACATTCGGCGCATGACGCTTCCCGCGGATGCCCCGGCGAGATGTGGACCGCCCCGAGCGGTCCACATCTCGCGGCTGAGCTCCGTCAGCTGAGGCAGAGGCGGCCGGCGCCGGACCGGGCCGTGACCACCGACGGCACCTGGGCCGTCGGGATCAGCGGACCGGGGCGCAGCACCGGCGTCCAGCCGGCGTCGGTGCCCAGGTCCGGGTCGTGGGTGGCGTTGTACTCGGCGAGCAGGTTGACCTCGGCGATCCTGCCGGTGCCGACGCGGATCAGGGTGCCCTTCTCGGTCATGCCGGGGCCGCCCCAGTTGTAGACGACGGCGTCGAGCGGGATGTCGGCGCTGCGCAGGAAGAAGTTGTTCTCGGCGTAGATCGCCGAGTAGACGCCGACGCCCCAGGAGTACTGGTAGAAGTCCTCGTCGGTCTCGTAGTAGTAGTTGTCGTAGACGTCCACCTGGCCGAAACGCACGCGCGGCGCCCGCTGGCCGATGTTGGCGAACCGGTTGTGGTGGACGGTGACCCGGAGCTTGCCGACGTCCGCGCCGACCGTGTTGGTGGAGCCGATCAGCATCGTCTTGTCGTGCTCCTGGAAGACGTTGTACGAGATCGTCACCAGGTCGGACGCCCGGATCACGTCCAGCGCCCCGTCGTGGACCTGGTACGGCCGCCCGTAGTGGAGCGGCTGCAGCGAGTCCACGTTGTCGCCGTCACTGAACGTGTTGTGGTCGGCCCAGACGTGTGTCCCACCGGTCAGCGTGATCAGGTCGTACGCGGAGTTCCAGTTGCCGGCCGAGCCGTCGGTCGGATCCCAGGCCGGGAAGCAGTCGGCGGCGTCCTCGAGGCGCAGGTTACGGACGATGACGTTGTCCACGCCGGAGATCAGCAGGTTGAGGCCGATCAGCCGGGCGTTCGCCAGCCCGAGGATCGTGGTGTTGGACGGCACCTTGAGCTGGATGTCCGCGGCCTGGTTCTTGGCGGAACGAACCCGGGCGTCCTCGAGCGGGCCGGTGGGTTTGACGGTCGTCCCCTGGTAGGCGGCCAGGAACGCGTCCAGCGAGTACTCCGGGTCGGTGTAGGTCGCGCAGTCACCGTTCGGGCGCAGCGTGCCGGCGACCAGCACGATCCGGGGCGCGGTGTCGGTGCCGGCCAAGGCGGCGGCGAGTTCGTCCCGGGTGCGGACGACGAACACGTGGTCGTCGGTGGCGGCGGAGCCGCCCGTGGTTCCGGTGGTGGAGGAGGCCCAGCCGTCGTTCGCGGGGAGGACTTCCCGGGCGGCGGCGGGAACGGTGACGGTCGCGGCGGATGCGGGGACGGTGGCGACGCCGGCGAGGAGGAGGCCGGACGTCAGCACGAGAGCGGTTCTACGAAACACGGTCACTCCAAAAGCGACACGAGAGGTTATTGAGCGGGCTCCAGGTGCATCCACACGAAGATCAGCGGCTGGTCTCCCCGGCTGATCAGATGGTGGTCCTCACCCGGTTCGAAGAGCACCGCCTCACCCGTCCGGAACTCGTCCACCTCGACGCCCTCGATCTCGATCACACCGCTGCCCTGCACGATCACGAAGATCTCGGGCACGGTGTGCACGTGCCGTCCCGGCTCGTCGTGGGTGCGGAAGCCCGGTTCCGCGTAGACCCGGAAGCCGCCCTTCTGCACGACGTGGCCGGGCAGAACGCTGGTGAACGTCGGGCCACGGTGGTGTTCCTTGAGCTCAGCGGTGCTCAGCTTGCGCATCGGACACTCCTTTCGCCTGTTGGAGGGACACCCGGTGCGGCGCGACCGCCCAGGTGATGTCACTTTCGGACGGCAGGAGGCCGGTGGCGGCGACCTGCCGGACGAGTTCGTGGACGCCGGGCAGGATCCTCCCGCCGCCCTCCGGGTGCGGCCCGAGCTCGCCGGGCGGGATCGTCGCCGGCATCGGGGCGGCGACGATGGCCTCGGCCACCACCGTGAAGGTCCTGGTCCGTTCGAGCGGGGCGATCAGGGCCGCTCCGGAGAGGAGGTTCTCGAGCAGTCCGATCCGGCCGGGGATCTCCTCGAACGGGGCGTCGGCTCCGAGCCGGAGCCGGTCGGTCGGGTACTCCAGAACCGCTTCGCCGACCTGGATCTCCCCGGCGACGAAGACCTCGGAGGCCAGCGTCACCGCCACCACGATGGTCCGCCCGTCCGCCCCGGTCAGCCGCAGGAACGTGCAGTCGTCGGTCTGGATCTCCCGGGTCCGGTAACGCTCCAGCTCCATCAGGACCGGCTCGAACCCGTCCGCCACCACGAGCGCCTGCATCAGCGCGTGTGCGAACGGGTTGACCAGCGCGCCGTCGAACGTGGCCTGCCGGCCCGCCCACGGCGCCCGGCGGTAGTAGCTGTCCGGCCGCCACCACGCCCCGGCCGCGGAGACCGGCTCGGTGCTCCCGGCGGTCGCCGCGCACAACCGCCCCAGCGCCGCCGACCCGAGCGCCTGGAACCCCACCTGGCAGCGCCGCCCCGACTCGCGCACCGCCGCGGCGAGCCGGGCGTGCTCGTCGAGGGTGGTCACCGGCGGCTTCTCCAGCAGCAGGTCCGCACCGGCCGCGAGGCAGTCCAGCGCGATCGGCAGGTGCGTGTGCGGCGGCGTACAGATGATCACGACCTCCGGCCGGACGGCCTCGAGCAGATCGCGGTGATCGTCGAAGAACGGCACCCCCGGCTCCGGCTCGACCGGGTTTCGGTCGCAGAACGCCGCGATCTTGAGGACCCCACGACCTTCGAGATCCTTGAGCGTACGGCGATGAGAGATGCCATGTCCGCCGGCGCCCACCAGTGCGACCCGGGGAATCATCGCCCGACCGCCGCGATGGTCGCCGCCGCGCCGTGTCTCGCCAACTCCCCCGACCAGCGGATCAACTCGGTCCGCAGCCCGGCGTCCGCGGCGATCCCGGCCGGGAACACCTCGGAGAGTCCGAGCAGCGCGTCGACCAGCCCCTGCGGGGTGTCCGGCGCACCGGCGAGCACCTCCCGGATCCGCCCGGCGAGCGGATCGTCGAGGGGCAGCACCGAGCCGTCGTCGGCGTATCCACGGGCAAATCGCATCCACCCGGCCAGCACCAGCGCGGCCCACACCGGCATCGCACCCTCGCGGCGGCGGTCGGCGATCGTGCCGAGGAGCCGGTGCGGGAGTTTCTGCGAGCCGTCCATGGCGACCTGATGCGTACGATGGCCGAGTTCTTGATTGGCGAAGCGCTCGAGCGCGGTCTCGCCGTAGCCCTGGACGGTTACCCCGGCCGGCGGGTCGATGGTCGGCGCGATGTCCTCGACGAGAAACCTTCGCAGAAGACCGCCCATCCCGGGCAGTTCCAGCGCCTCCGCGATCATCTCGCGCCCGGCCAGGGCCCCGAGGTACGCGCAGGCCGAGTGCACCGAGTTGAGCGCCCGCAGCTTGAGCAGCTCCCAGGGCGCCACGTCGGTCGTCATGATCGCGCCGGCGGCTGCCCAATCGGGTCGCCCGCCCGGGAACCGGTCCTCGATCACCCACTGGTGGAACGGCTCGGCGACCACCGGCACACTGTCCGCCACGCCGAGCGCCAGGGCCGCCCGCCGGAGGTGATCCGCGCTGGTCGCGGGCACGATCCGGTCCACCATGCTGGCCGGGAACTCGACGCCGCCCGGCATCGAGGCGCCGGCCACCTCGAGGGCCTGCTCGACCATCCCGCGGATCCGGGGGCCGTTGTTCTGCAGGTTGTCGCAGCACAGCACGGTCAGCGGCGCCTGCCGGGTGAGCAGCGCCCGGACCAGCAACGCGGGCACGCTGGTGGGTGGCGCGGCCCCGGTCAGCTGCGCTCGCAGATCGTCGTCGAGCAGCAGTCTCCCGTCCGGGCCCAGCCGGTACGCCTTCTCGGTCACGGTCATCGTCACGATCCGGATCCCCGGGTCGGCGATCGCCGCGACCACTCCGTACGGATCCCCGGCGGCATGACCTAATCCGGACAGGATGCCGACCGTGCGGGCGTGATCCCCACCGTCGCCGCCGACCGTGAGCACGCTGTAGAGCCGGTGCTGCGCGCGCAGCTTGTCCAGGACGTCGCGGGAGCGCGGCGCGACCCCGAGGATCCCCCAGTCGCCGCCGGCCACGGCGACCGCGGTCTCGGTGTAGATGGCCTGGTGGGCCCGGTGGAACGCGCCGAGCCCGAGGTGCACGATGCCGGACCGGACGTCACCGGGGCGCACCGCGGGGCGGCGGTCGGGGGCGAGGCCGTTCAGGGCGGCGAGGCCGAGTCTCGTGGTCACCGTCATGCCGATCCGTCCAGGCGGAAGACCTTCTTGGGCAGGTGGTACGCGAGGTCGGCGATGGTCTCGGCGGCCTCGTCGAGCGGCAGGCGCCCCTCGGCGACCAGGCGGGCCAGGAAACCGGCGTCGACCCGCCGGGCCACGTCGTGCCGGGCCGGGATCGAGCAGAAGGCGCGGGTGTCGTCGACGAAGCCGGCGGTGTTGTAGAAGCCGGCGCTCTCGGTGACCGTCTCCCGGAACCGGCGCAGGCCCTCCGGGCTGTCCAGGAACCACCACGGTGCGCCCAGGTAGAGGGCGGGGTATCCGCCGGCGAGCGGGGCGAGTTCGCGGGTGAACGCGGTCTCGTCCAGGGTGTAGAGGACGATCCGCAGGCGCGGGTCGTCGCCGTGGGCGTCCAGCAGCGGGCGCAGCGCCTGGACGTACTCGGTGGCGGACGGGATGTCGCCGCCCACGTCGCGGCCGTGCCGGGCGTGCAGCGCCCGGTTGTGGTTGCGCACCGAGCCCGGGTGCAGCTGCATCACCAGGCCGTCGTCGAGGGACATCCGGGCGAACTCGACGAGCATGTGCGCGCGGAACGCCTCGGCGTCCTTCGCGTCGGCGGCGCCGCCGAGCCCCTTGCGGTAGAGCACGGCCGCGTCGGCGTCGCTCAGGTTCAGGGTCACCGCCGTGGGGTGGCCGTGGTCGGAGCTGGTGGCGCCGGCCGCGACGAACACCTCACGGCGGGCCCGCAGCGCGGCGAGGAAGCCCGGGTAGGTCCCGACGTCGCGCCCGGTCAGCTCGCCGAGCGTCGCCACCCGCCCGGCCCAGCCTGCCCACTCCATGTCGACCAGGTTGTCCGGCCGGAACGTGGTGATCACCCGGCCGCCCGGGCCGCCCCAGCCGTCGGCGGCGAGCTTCGCGTGCACCGACAGGTCGTCGATCGGGCTCTCGGTGGTCGCCAGGACCTCGATGTTGAACCGGGTGAACAGCGCCCGCGGCCGGTACGCCGGCTCGGCCAGCCGGGCGGACAGCTCGTCGTAGATCTCGTCCGCGGTCTCCGCGGACAGTCGCTTCTCCACCCCGAAGACCTCGGCGAAGACCTTCTCCGTCCACAGCCGGGACGGGGTGCCGCGGAACAGGTGCCAGTTCGACGCGAGCAGCCGCCAGATGGCCCGGCCGTCCGTCTCCACCTCGCTTCCGTCGACGCTGGGCACGCCCAGCCGGGCGGGCGGGATGCCCTGGCTGGCCAGCATCCGGGTGACGTAGTGGTCCGGCACCACGAAGAGCCGGGCGGGGTCGGGGAACGATTCGTCGTTCGCCAGCAGCGCCGGGTCGACGTGGCCGTGTGGGCTGATCAGCGGCAGGTCGCGGGCGTGGGCGTAGAGCTCACGGGCGATCTCACGCTGGGTCGCCTCGGCGGGGAACAGTGTCAACTGAGCTCCTCGAGATCTAGGAGGTCTTGCACGCGGACGGCCTGTCCGGTTGCCAGGCTTTCGTTGGCGGCCAGGCCGGTGAGCAGGGCGCGGGCGCCGTCCACGGCGTTCGCCGTCCGGCCGAGCGGGTCGGCGGGCGCGTCGGGCCGCAGCAGGTCGGCGAGCATGCGCACATCGGCTCCACCGTGCCCCTGCCGGGAGTAACCGTCCACACTGATCTCACACGGCGGCGCCCAGAACGGCCGGACCAGCAGGCGCCGCCAGCCCCGCTCGGCGGTCGAGACCGAACCGGGCTCGCCCTTGACCCCGGCGGCCGCGGCCGGCGCGACGTGGTCGGTCTCGACGACCTCGAGCTCCAGGCGGCCCCGGCTGCCGTTGAACATCACCCGGTAGCCCTCCCAGGGCGCGTACGCCGTCAGGTGATAGCTCATCGAGGCGCCCTTGGCGAAGCGGACCAGCACCGCCATGTCGTCCTCGATGGTCACGCCGGGCCCGAAGACGTTGCGGTCCCGGAGGTATCCGTCGTGCCTCTCCGCCTCGAGGTAGAGCTCGCGCATCGCCGGCTCGTCCGCCATCCGCAGCGCGAACGGGTCCCCCTCGGCCGCGGGCGCGCCGTGGGCACGCTCGTAGTCCCGGGCGTACCCGTGCCGCCGTCCCGTCTCGCCGTAGAAGAACAGCCGCCCGGCCGCGAACACCTGCGCGGGCGCGTCGTCCAGCCACCAGTTGACCAGGTCGAAGTGGTGGCCGGCCTTGTGCACCAGCAGGCCCCCGGAGTTCGCCTTGTCGCGGTGCCAGCGGCGGAAGTAGTCGGCGCCGTGCCGGACGTCGAGCAGCCACTCGAAGTGCACCGAGCCGATCTCGCCGATCTCGCCGGAGCTCAGAACCCGCTTCACCGCCTCGTGCAGCGGGTTGTACCGGTAGTTGAAGGTGACCCGGACCCGGCGGCCGGTCCTGCGCTGGGTTTCCAGAATCCGCCGGCACGAGGCGGCGTCCACGGTCATCGGCTTCTCGGTGACCGCGTCGCAGCCCGCTTCCATGGCCGCCACCAGATACTGCTCGTGGTAACGATCGACGGTGGTGACCAGCACGACGTCGACCCGTTCGCGCTTGAGCATCTCGGTGAAGTCGGCGGCGTCGTAGACGGGGATCTCCGTCCCGAGCCGTCTGGTGTGGACGGCGAGCCGCGCGGGGTTGGTGTCGGCAAGGGCGACCAGCGAGGCCACGTCGGCGTGGTCGGTGGTGAGCGCCCGGAGGAACATCCCGGCCCGGGCACCGGCGCCCACCAAGGCAAACCGGATCATTCCGACGCCTCCATTCGGCAAACGTTTGCAACAGATTAGGGATCAGATGACGATGGAAGTCAATGGACGACCCGAGTATGTCCAAATTTGCCGCATCTACGACATGCGGCGGCAACAGATAGGACATTGAAGGCCGTTGACACGTCAGCAACCGTTTGCATTAATGGCTCCACCAGAGAGAGCCGGATCACATCCGAGGGGGAGCAACCGTGGCCGTGACCATCCGGGACGTCGCTAAGGCATCCGGAGTGCACATCTCCACGGTGTCGCGCACCTTCTCGGCGCCGCACCTGGTCAACCCCGAGACACGCACGCGGGTGCTGGCCACCGCGGAGCAACTGGGCTATCGCCCGAACCGGGCCGCACGGGCACTCATCACCGGGCGGACCCACAACATCGGCCTGATCGTGGCCGATATCGCCAACCCGTTCTTCCCGCCCATGATCAAGGCGGCCGAGACCCACGCCCGGCGGCGCGACTACCACGTCTTCGTCGCCGACACCGACGAGGACCCGGTCGTCGAGGCCGACCTCGTCCGGGCCTTGGCCAAGCAGGTCGACGGGATCCTGCTCTGCAGTCCCCGGATGAGCGACGACCAGATCGAACTCGCGCGCCGCGAGGTCCCCCTGGTCGTCGTGAACCGCCTGATCGACGGGCTTCCGGCGGTGGTGATGGACGTCGGCACGGGCGCGCGCTCGGCCGTCCGCCATCTCGTCGACCTGGGCCACCGCCACCTCGTCTACCTGTCCGGTCCGCGCGGCTCGTGGACCAATCGGGAGATCCGCAAGGCCGCCGGGGCCGCCGCCCGGGCCGGTGGAGCGGAACTCACCGTCCTCGGCCCGCACCAGCCGATCTCCTCGGCCGGCGCGGACGCCGCCGAGGCGGTGCTCGCCACCGGCGCCACCGCGGTGCTCGCCTACAACGACCTGATGGCCATCGGCCTGCTCCAGGCGTTGCAGGACCGTGGGGTCGCCGTACCCGAACGGATCAGCGTCGTCGGCTTCGACGACATCGCGGCCGGCGCGCTGGTCCGTCCCACCCTCACCACCGTTGCGAACCCGACCGCGGCCGCCGGGCGCGCCGCCGTCGACATGCTGCTTCAACAGGGCGACGACGGCGCCACCGGACAGGTCACCCTCCGGACCGATCTGGTCATCCGTAACTCCACCGGGCCCGGGCCGTACGCCCCGGCCGGCGCGACCGCCACGCAGGTCGCCGCATACGCCAAGGAGTGACCCATCCCCATGACCGCACCCCGAATGTTGCGCGGCCTGATGGCCGCCGCTCTCGTCCTGCCGCTGGCCCTCGCCGGTTGCGGCGGTGACGACTCCGGCAGCAAGGACGGAAAGACGGAACTCACCTTCTTCTGGTGGGGCGGCGAGGCCCGGGCCAAGCTGACCCAGCAGGCGCTCGACCTCTACACCTCGAAGCACCCGGACATCAAGTTCAAGACGACGTGGCAGGCGAACCAGGGCTATTTCGACAAGCTCGCGACGCTGACGGCCGGCTCGGACGCGCCGGACATCTTCCAGATCGACGACAACTACCTGGCCGAGTACGCGACCCGCAACGTCACCGAGGACCTCACCCCGTACAAGGACAGCGCCAAGCTGGACATCACGAAGTTCCCGGAGAGCCTCTGGAAGTACGGCGTGGTCGACGGCAAGCTCGCCGGCATGGCCATGGGCGAGAACACCCAGGGCCTGGTCTTCAACAAGACCAAGCTGGAGGCCGCCAAGCAGGAGCTGCCCAAGACCGGGATGAGCTGGGAGGAGCTGATCGCCTGGGCGCAGAAGGCCGGCCCCGCCACCAAGATCCCCGGCACCATGGACCCGAGCGCCGACTACAAGGCGATGTGGGTGTGGCTGCGTCAGAACGGCAAGGACCTCTACAACGGCAACCAGCTCGCCTTCACCAAGGAGGACGTGCAGAAGTGGTTCGAGTTGTGGAAGGGCGCCCGGGACGCGAAGGCGACCCCGACCGCGGACGTGATCCACGAGGGCAACGAAACCGACATCACCAAGCAGACCGTGGTCACCGGCAAGGCGCTCACCTCGTGGGTGTGGGCCAACCAGATGCCGGACATCCAGAAGAACACCAAGGACGAGCTCGGCGTGGTGGCCTACCCGGGTGACCCGTCGGCGCAGTGGGCGCGCGCCTCGATGTACCTCTCGATCTACCGGGGCAGCAAGCACAAGGACGCCGCGATCGATGTGCTGAACTTCCTGGCCAACGACCCGGAGGCGGTCAAGATCCTCGGCACCGACCGCGGCCTGCCGTCCAACCTGGACCTGCGGGCCCAGGTCGCGGCCACCGTGACCGACCCGGCGATGAAGGCCTCCATCGCGCTCGAGGACGAGCTGGTCAAGAAGTTCGGCCCGTCGCCGGCCGTACCGCCGAAGGGCCACAGCACGGTCAAGACGGAGCTTCGCAAGGCCGCCGAGGCCGCCCAGTTCGGCACCGCCACCCCGGCCCAGGCCGCCGAACAGTTCTTCAACGCCGCCAAGGCCGCGGTCTCCGGGTGAGCAACGTGTCCGTCACCACCCGGCCGACCCAACCCCGGCCGCAGTCCGGGCCCGCCGCTCACCAGCGGCGGGCCCGGCCCGCCCGGCACCGCGACGACGGGCGCGCCGGATACGTCTTCCTGTCCCCGTGGCTGCTCGGCCTCGCGCTGGTCACCGCGATCCCGATGCTGGTGTCGCTCTACCTGAGCTTCACCGACTACGACATCCTCAGCCCGTGGTCCGACATCCAGTGGGTCGGGCTGGACAACTACCGCACGATGTTCACCGACGACCCGGCCTTCTGGCACGCGGTCCGGGTGACACTGGTCTTCGCGCTGATCGGCACCCCGCTCAAGCTGGGCGCCGCGCTGGGCGTGGCGCTCCTGCTGAACCGCTCGTTCCGCGGTGCCGGGCTGTTCCGCGGCCTGTTCTACCTGCCGTCGCTGCTCGGCGGCAGCGTCGCCGTGGCGATGATCTGGCGCAGCATCTTCGACCGGACCGGCGCCTTCAACGTCTTCCTCGGCTGGTTCGGCATCGAGGGCAAGGCCTGGGTCAACGACCCGTCGACCGCGCTCGGCACGCTGATCCTGCTGGCCGTCTGGCAGTTCGGCGCTCCGATGGTGATCTTCCTGGCCGGGCTCAAGCAGGTGCCGGTCGAGCTCTACGAGGCGGCCGAGGTGGACGGTGCGGGCACCGTGCGCAAGTTCCTCAGCGTCACGCTGCCGATGCTCTCCCCGGTCATCTTCTTCAACCTGGTGCTCGAGACGATCCACGGATTCCAGGGCTTCACCTCGGCGTTCGTGCTCTCCGGCGGCACCGGCGGCCCGGTCGACTCGACCCTGATGTACACGCTCCAGCTGTATCTGAAGGGCTTCGCCAACTTCGAGATGGGCTACGCCTCCGCGATGGCCTGGGTCTTCCTGCTCACCATCGGCCTGGTCACCGTGGTCCTGTTCCGTACCGGCCGATTCTGGGTCCACTACTCCGACGGAGACGACTGATGGTCACCATGACCGCCGGCCGCAGGCCGTTCATCACCCCACGCGCCGTTCTCCTGCTGGTGCTCACCGCGATCGTGCTCTATCCGCTGGTGTGGATGGTGGGCAGCTCGTTCAAGGCGCCCGAGGAGATCCTCAACAACGTGTCGGTGCTGCCCGACACCTGGACGCCGGAGAACTATCCGGACGGCTGGACGCACTTCGACGTCGCGTTCGGGCGGTTCTTCCTGAACAGCGCCATGGTCGCGAGCCTCACCGTGGTGGCGAACTGCACGTCCTGCCTGCTCGCCGCGTACGCCTTCGCCCGCCTGCGGTTCCGGCTGCGCGGCTTCTGGTTCGCCATCATGATCGGGACGCTGCTGCTCCCCAGCCACGTACTGATCGTGCCGCAGTTCGTGATGTTCCGCTCGTTCGGCTGGGTCGGCGGGCCGTGGCCGTACCTCCCGCTCATCGTGCCGCACCTGCTGGCCACCGACGCGTTCTTCGTCTTCCTGATGGTCCAGTTCATGCGCGGCATCCCCCGGGAGCTCGACGACGCCGCGAAGATCGACGGCTGCAGCGCCTACTCGGCCTTCCGGCACGTGATCCTGCCGCTGTCGCGGCCGGCCCTGGTCTCGACCGCGATCTTCTCCTTCATCTGGACCTGGAACGACTTCTTCCGCCAACTGGTGTACCTCTCCGACCTGGAGAAATACACCGCCCCGGTGGCGCTGACACTCTTCATCGACTCGACCGGGCAGTCCTCGGTGGGTCCGATGTTCGCGATGTCGGTGCTGTCGCTGGCGCCGGTCTTCCTGTTCTTCGTCGCCTTCCAGCGGCTGCTGGTCGAGGGCATCAACACGACGGGCCTTAAGGGATGACCATCCCCCATCGCGAGCATCCGCTCCCTCCTGCCCTTTCCGGTACGGCGCAGGCCCCGCCGGACCGGCCCACGGAGACGCCAACGACGGCAGGACCGGACCGGCCCACGGAGACGCCAACGACGGCAGGACCGGACCGGCCCACGGAGACGCCAACGACGGCAGGACCGGACTGGCCCGCGGAGGAGCCGCCACCGGCACGGCCGGACTGGCGGGAGCGGCTGACCCTCGCCACCGACCTGGCCCTGATCGGCCTCGCGGTGACCGTTCTCGCCCTGCCGCTGGTCACCGCGCCGGCCGCGCTGGCCACCGGCTCCGCGGCGGTCCACGGCCGATACTCGGACGGACGCCTGCCGCCCTGGCGTCCGCTGCTGCGCCAGTACCGCCGGAGCATCCTGCCCGGCCTCCCGGGACTGCTCGCCGCGGTCGTGCTCGTGATCGACCTGGTCGCTGTCCGCGGCGGCTCGGTCCCCGGGGGCCCGGTCCTGCTGGCGGTCACCGCCCTCGCGACGATCTGGCTCGCCGGCGTGGCGGCCCTGGTCCTGGTCGCCCTCGGCCGGGACCCGGATCTCCCCTGGCTCACCGCCGCCCGGTGGGCCGGGAACCGCCCGAAATGCGCCACCGCGCTGGCGGGGCTCGGCCTGATCGCGTTCTTCCTGGCCCTGGCCGTCCCGGTCACCTTCCCGGTGGTGATCGGCTTCCACCTCTTCGCCATCCACATGGTCAGCGACCGTCTGGCCCGCTGACGCGGCCACCGGCCCGCGGCGCTGTCCTCCCGCCCCGGGACAGCCCACGGGCCGGCCTGTCATTCAGCCTCCCCGACGCTGCCCGCTAACCCCGGCCTACCGTTCAGCCGCCCTCGGCGCGGGCCGGTTGCCCCGGCGCTGGCCCGCCATGCCCGGCCTACCGTTCAGCCGACCCCGGCGCGGGCTGGTTGCCCCGGCGCTGCCCCGCATGCCCGGCCTACCGTTCAGCCGACCCCGGGCTCGGCCCGGTTGCCCGGCGCTGCCCCGCATGCCCGGCCCGCTGTTCAGCCGACCCCGGGCTCGGCCCGGTTGCCCGGCGCTGCCCCGCATGCCCGGCCCGCTGTTCAGCCGCCCTGGCGGTGCCCTGCCATCCCTGGCCCGCCGTTCTAGCAGCCCCTGCGGTGCCCTGCCATCCCCGGCACGCCGTTCCAGCTGCACCTGCGGGTGCTCTGCCACTCCGGCACGCCGTTCAGCTTCCCCTGCGGTGTTCGAAGATCAGGTATGTCTCCGTGCCCGCGATCAGGCGGGTGCCGCTCAACCGCTCGGTGATCACCGAGCGCAGATCGTCGACATCCGCGGCCGCGACATGCAGCAGAAAGTCATAATTGCCGGAGATGAAATAGACGTCCCGGACCGCCGGGATGCCGGCGAGGGATTCGGCGAACTTGCCGATCGCGTCGCGGGCATCGGACCGGATCCGGACCGCGATCATCGCCTGGATCGGACGGCCGATCCAGGCCGGGTCGACATCGGCATGAAAGCCCCGGATCGCCCCGAGCTCGCGAAGACGGCGAATCCGGGTCAGACAGGTCGAAGGGGCGATGCCGACCTGCTCGGCCAGGGCATTGTTCGGCATCCGGCCGTCGGCGCGCAGCAGGCTCAGCAGCTCCAGATCGATGTGATCCAGGCCTCGAACATCCTTCGGTAGATCCGTCATGAGACGCGATCGAATCGAAGGAAATGTGGCGCCGACACCACGAGCAGAATCTTGTTCGCTCCGCTTGCCGGGTCACTGCACATCGTTTCACTCTAACCGCAACGGACGTCACAATCGGCGCCGGGCGAAAGGACATCCCCATGCACATCGGCGTGCCCAAAGAGGTCAAGAACCACGAGTACCGGGTGGCGGTGACACCCGCGGGCGTCGTGGAGGCCGTACGCCATGGGCACGACGTCGTCGTGCAGGCCGGCGCCGGGGCGGGCTCGGGGATCAGCGACGACGACTACGTGGCGGCCGGTGCCCGGATCCTGCCCGACGCCGACGCCGTCTGGGACACCGCCGACATGATCCTCAAGGTGAAGGAGCCGATCGCCGAGGAGTACCACCGGCTCCGCGCCGGCCAGGTCGTCTTCACCTACCTGCACCTCGCCGCCGACGCCGAGGGCACCAAGGCGCTGCTGAACAGCGGTACGACCGCGATCGCCTACGAGACCGTCCAGCTCGCCGACGGCTCCCTGCCGCTGCTCGCCCCGATGTCGGAGGTGGCCGGCCGGCTCGCCCCGCAGGTCGGCGCGTACAGCCTGATGCGCAACAGCGGCGGCCGCGGCGTCCTGCCGGGCGGCGTGCCCGGTGTCGCGCCCGCCAAGATCACCGTGATCGGCGGTGGCGTCTCCGGTGCGAACGCCGCCACCATCGCGCTCGGCCTCGGCGCCGAGGTGACCGTGCTGGACCTGAGCATCCCCCGGCTGCGGCAGCTCGACGCCCAGTTCGGCGGCCGGCTCAAGACCCTGGTCTCCAGCACGTACGCGATCGAGCAGTCCGTCCTCGAGGCCGACATGGTGATCGGCGCGGTGCTGGTGCCCGGCGCGAAGGCGCCGACCCTGGTCAGCAACGACCTCGTCAAGCGGATGAAGCCCGGCTCGGTGCTCGTCGACATCGCGATCGACCAGGGCGGTTGCTTCGAGGACTCGCGCGCGACGACCCACCAGGACCCGGTCTACCAGGTGCACGGGTCGGTCTTCTACTGCGTGGCGAACATGCCCGGCGCGGTGCCGAACACCTCGACGTACGCGCTGACCAACGCCACCCTGCCGTACGTCCTGCGCCTCGCCGACCTGGGCTGGAAGGACGCCCTGCGGGCCGACCCGGCACTCGCCGCCGGCCTGAACGTCCACGCCGGTGCCCTCACCAACGACCTGGTCGGGAAAGCCCTCGGGCTCCCCACCGAGACCGTCAGCTCGGTCCTGGCCTGACCCGACCCACCAGCGCGCCCTCCGTCATCGCAACCGCGACGGAGGGCGCGCCACGTTTCGCGGCGGCGGATCGACAGGACAGCCGGCGGACGTGACCGGAGAGCACGTCACGTTTCTCAGCGGTTGACCGGCAGGCAGTCACCGGACGTGACCGTGACCGCCTTGCGGTTGGTCAGGGTGACCTTCCCACCGCTGTACTTGTAGTCGTAGGTCAGCTTCAGGTTCGGGCAGGCCGTCGGGGCCTTCTTGCCGACACCGTGCGCCGTGATCGTGAGCGTCCGGCCGCTGAGCCGCACGGACCGGACCGACGGCATGTCGAGGTCGCCCCCGAGCAGGGTCGCGATCCGCTTCGGGTGCCTGCTGCCGGCGGCGCCGTCGAAGATCTCCACCGTGCTCGGGTAGTACGAGGTGATCGCGGTGCAGGAGCGCGACACCACGACGTCATCGACCCCGTCGCCGGTGAGGTCGCCGGTCACGATCTTCTCGACCTCGACCTTCTGTTCCTTGCTCCGGCAGGGCGCGAGGGCGGGGATCCAGTCGTCGCCGTCGATCTCCGGGGCGGGCTTCGCCGTCTTGACCGGGGTCGCCACCGGCTTCACGGTGGTCGGCGCGGCGGCCGGCGTCGAGGCCGACTCGACCGGCGCCGGGGCGGCTGAGGTGGCGACCGGGACCGGGGCGGAGGGCGCCGTGGCCGGGGTGGGCTTGTCGGTGCAACCGGCGGTGAGCAGGGCGATCGCGGCCGCGCCGGCAAAAACGACAATCTTGGTACGCATGATGGCTGGTCCCCGTGGGTTCAGTCGCGGCCGTCCGTGGCGGTCCGTCTGCAGAGGACTCTAGGAATGATCCGGCGACGTTACGTCACGCCTTCGTGCCACCCGGTCGTCCACGCCGCCAGGTGTCACCAACGAGACTCGTGCACCAGGATCGCGACCTGCACCCGGTTGGCGCAGCCCAGCTTCTCCAGCAGCCGGGACACGTAGGACTTCACGGTCGGCACGCTCATGTGCAGCTGGGCGCTGATCTCGGCGTTGGAACCGCCGGTCGCCACCGCCTCGGCGACCTCGCGCTCCCGCTCGCTGAGCCGTTCGAGGGCGGCCCGGGCCCGCACCGCCGCGCTGTCGGCACGCGGCGGAGCATCCACCCCGCGACCCCGCCCGTCACGGCCGGTGCTGCCGTCATCCGCCGCTTCCCGGCCGACCGCGTAGCCGATCAGCCGCGGCACCACCGACGGCGCGAGGATCGACTCGCCGGCCGCCGCGCGCCGCACCGCGTCCAGGATCGCCTCCGGTGCGATGTCCTTGAGCAGGAACCCGTTGGCGCCGAGCCGGAGCGCGCCGAGCAGATGCTCGTCGGTGTCGAAGGTGGTCAGCACGATCACCGCGGGCTCCGCGCCCTCGCGCCGGATCTCCCGGGTGGCGCTCAGGCCGTCCATCCGCGGCATCCGGATGTCCATCAGCACCACGTCGGGCCGCAGCCGCCGGGTCAGCTCGACCGCTTCGGCACCGTCACCGGCCTCACCGACGATCTGCAGGTCCCTCCCCGCCCCCAGCACCAGGGAGAGCCCCACCCGGACCAGCGGATCGTCGTCCACGACCAGTACCCGGATCACGACGCCCACGGTAACCGCCCGCTCGGGCCGGCGAGCGACCGCCGTGCGCTCACCCGGATCACGACGCCCACGGGAGCCACGCCTCCAGGCGGAAGGTCAGCACCCCGTCCTCGGCACGGTGAATGCCGTGCTGGAACCGGCCACCCACCAGGTCGACCCGTTCACCGAGACCGACCAGCCCCGCGCCGGCACCGGGCGGTGCCGCGACGGGGGCGGGCTGCTCGGGCAGCGGGTTCGTGACCAGGACGTGCAGCGTGCCGGTGTCGAGACGGGAGAGGGTGACGCGGACCGTCGTACCGCAAGCGTGTTTTCCGGCGTTGGTGAGGCCCTCCTGGACCAGGCGGTAGACGGTGCGGCCGACGGCCGCGCCGGGTGGGACGCCGCCGGCGTCGTCGGTGAACTCCACCGGTACGCCCGCGGCGCGCGCGTCGGCGATCAGGTCGCCGACGTGCTCGAGGTCGGGCTGCGGGCGCAGCCTGTCGCCCGGGTCCCGGGGCCCGGCGCGCAGCACGCCGAGAATCTCACGGAGGTCTTCCAAAGCCTGATGGGCGCTGTCCCGGATGGTCCGGGCCGCCTTGTCGACCTCCTCCGGGGTCAGGTCAGGACGGATCACCAGCGCACCCGCGTGCAGGCTGACCAGGGAGATGCGGTGCGCGAGGGCATCGTGCATCTCCCGCGCGATCCGCTCCCGTTCCTCCGCGCGCAGGCGCTCCGCGCGGATCCGGGCTTCCTCCTCGGCTCGGGCCGCACGCTCGCGCAGCACCTCGACCAGGTCCCGGCGGGCCCGCATGGCGACCGCGACGGCGACGGTCGCGGTGAGAATCGCGGCGGAGAGGACGAGCTCCAGCGCCGCGGAAAGGTCCGGATCGGGCCGGATCAGGCTGTACGCGACGCCGGCCAGCAGATGCAGCACGAGCACGACCGGGATCACCCGGCCGCGCCGCCGGGTGATCAACGTGTAGAGCGCGATCAGCACGGCGACGCTGGCGAAGTCGGTCACCACCGCGACCGGCACCAGCAGGACGGCCACCGCGACCGGATGAGCGCGCCGCCACCAGAGCGCGAGCGACGCCGCCCCGGCCAGCAGGAGGCTGCCGAACGTCGCGTCGCCGCTGATCCGGCCGCTGGCCTCGGCCTCCGCCGCGAGCAGCAGCGCACCGAACCCGGACGCCGCGATCGCCGTCAGGTCGAAGGCGCGAGCGCCGAGCGCGGCCGTGACCCGCTCCTCCCACCGCCCCGGACGATCACCGGCAACCGGGCCGGTCATGAGCGGACCAGCGGTCGCCAGAGCTGCCGATCACGGTCGTCCCGGACCGAATAGCCCAGTTTCTCCAGGGTCGCGCGCAACTCGGTGGCCTCGCGCGCCGCCTTCTTGCGCAGCGCGACGGCGCGGGCGGAGAGCACCGCGTCGGCCGCGTCGGGCAGGACCCCGCTCGCCGCCGGCCACGGCTGATAGAGGTGGGCGAAGGGATCCGTGTCCTGCCACGGATAGCCGAGCTCATGGAACGTGCCGGCCACGAGCCGGCGCCTCGCCCGCGGGATGCAGCGCACCGCCTGCCGGGACTCCCGGTCGAGCACGACCAGGGTGTCCCCGTCCAGATAGACGGCCGCGACCTCGGCACGGGCGAGCCGCACGGGCCCGGCCCGCAGCTGATCGGGGCCCACCGTGACCGGGGTCAGGTGCTCATACAGCGACGCGGTGACGCACAGCCCCACGACGACCAGTATCGCCGCCTGGATGGCCAGCTCCCACGGCGAGTCGATCCGGCTGAGCACCCGGAAGACCGGCCCGAACGGGAGCCCGATGTGCAGGTCGAGCAGCCATCGCGCGGCGGCCGGCAGAGCCGCGGTCAGCAGCAGCCCGCACACCGCCGGACCGCACGTGACCAGCACGCGGTCCGGTGCGGAGAAGCCCAGCTCGGTGGTGTCCCTGACCATGCCCATGACGCTAGGCCCGGGGGCACCCGTGGGCCACCCGTCGAAAGTCGGGGACACCTGACTTTGGTCTACGCCTCGGCGACCGGCACCGCCAGGGCGATCGTCAGCGCCAGCACCCACTGCGGATCCTTCAGCCGCTCCCCGTACAGCTCCCGGAGCCGGGCCATCCGGTAGCGCACCGTCTGCGGGTGCACGAACAGCTCCGCCGCCACGTCCTCGCGCCGCCCGTGGTGCAGCAACCAGCTGCGCAGCGTCTCGAGAAGGCGGGCCGCCGCCGCCCCGCGCTCCCCGGCGAGCGGCGCCAGCGCCAGGTCCCGCAGGTCCGCGAGCGCGCCGCGATCGGCCGAGACGACCAGTTCGGCGAGGTGGTCCTCGGTGTCGACGACCGCGCCCTGGGCCGGGGTGTACAGCTGGTGGACCCGGACCGCGCGCTCCACCGAGCACTGCGCCCGCAGCCACGGCCGGGCCGGGCCGAGCACCGCGTTGTGCCCGCTCAGCAGCCGGGTCAGGTGCGAGCGGGAGGTGCCCTGCGGGTCCGGCACCAGCAGCACCGCCGTCCCGGGCAGGTCCGGCAGCGCTCCGGCCAGCGACAGGGTGCGCGGGTCGAGCAGGTCTATCAGCGACCGGGACGACCGCTCCGGCAGCAGGATCGCGGTGAGCGTCTGCGGCGGCGTCCACTCGGCCCGCTCGGCGGCCGCCTGCAACACGTGCGCCGGCTCCCCGGCGGTCAGGGCCTGGGCGAGCTGCTGCAGGTGGCGGATCCGGATCCGGCCGGAGGTGGCCAGCTCGTCGGCGTGCCCGGCGACGCTGGCCGCGGAGAGCTCGTCGATGTACGCGAAGACCAGCTCGGCGAAGTCGGCGATGGTCCCGGCCGGTTGCCCCGCCCCCACGCTGATCCCGCCGAGTTCCCGCCACGCCACCCGGGCGCCCACCCGGTACGCCGCGAGCAGCGCGTCCAGGCTGCGGCCGGAGCGCGCCTCGCCGCGGCCCAGCGCGTACGCCGCCTCGAGCGCCGAGTCCAGCGGCGTGCCCGGGTCGCTGCCGGGCCGGGAGACCAGGTTGAGGAAGGTGCCGAGGGCGGCCCGCACCGCCATCTCGATCTTGTGCCCCAGCTCCCCGGCGAACGGCTCGGCGTACGCCGGCACCTCCATCGTGATCGCGGCGATGGTCTGCACGGCCACCTCGGGCAGGCCGATCCGGAGCGGGTCGACGACCTCCGCGGGCAGGCGGTAGGACCGTACGTCACGCAGCGGCTCGATCACACAGACTCCCTTGCTTCGGTCCGGCCCTTGTCCCCGTCGAACAATTATGCCGTCTCGGATTCACTTCCCCTGGTCATGCTTTCGTCCGCCAGACCTACCAGGCTTGGTCAGGTGCCTGTTACACAGAGATTGCGCAACGGAGCGTGGCGTGTCGTCGAGTTGATCACCACTCCGGTGGTGCCGACCGACTACCTCGACGTCATCGCTCCCCTGCGCAATCCGAACGTCCTGCGCGCCCGAATCGAAGCGGTCCGGCCGGAGACTGCGAACTCGGTCACCCTGGAGCTGCGGCCCGGTCGCGGCTGGCGGCCGCACCAGCCCGGTCAGTACGTCCGGCTCGGCGTCGATGTCGACGGCGTCCGGCTGTGGCGCGCCTACTCGGTGAGCAGCGCGGCCGGGCACCCGTCCGGACGGATCAGTGTGACCGTCAACGTCGTACGCGACGGGGTGGTCAGCGCGTACCTGCACAAGAACGCCCGTCGCGGCATGATCGTGCATCTGGACCTCCCGGCCGGCGATTTCGTCCTGCCGCGGCAGCGGCCGGCGAAGAGCCTGTTCGTCACCGCCGGCAGCGGGATCACGCCGGTGATGGGCATCCTGCGCAGCGCCGTCGACGAGCTGTCCGACGCCGTCGTGGTGCACTGCGCCCGGACCCCCGAGGACGTGGTCTTCGGCGCCGACCTGCGGGAGCTCGCCGCGCTCGGGAAGATCACCCTGATCGAACGGCACACCGGCGTCGACGGCCGGCTCAAGCCCGCCGACCTGGACGAGCTGGTCCCCGACCTGTTCGAGCGGGAGACCTGGGCCTGCGGGCCCGGCGAGCTGCTCGACGCGATGACCGACCACTGGTCCGAGGCGGGCGCCGGCGAACGACTGCACATCGAGCGTTTCCGGCCCACCGTGCTGATCGCGGGTGAGGGCGGCACGGTGACCTTCGAACGTTCCGGCGCCACCGTCGAGGCGCCGGCCGGCGTCTCGATCCTGGACGCCGGTGAGGCCGCCGGGCAGCTGATGCCCTCCGGTTGCCGGATGGGGATCTGCCACTCGTGCGTGCTGCCGCTGCGCGAGGGCATCGTCCGCGACATGCGCGACGGCACCGTCACCACCGCCGTGGAAGGCGACAACATCCTCGTCCAGACGTGCATCTCGGCCGCCGCCGGGCCGTGCCACCTGGACGCCTGAAAGCCCCCCGCAGAGAGAGAACGAGGAACTCGTGACGACGCTGCAACGCCAGGAGAACAACCCGATCGCGCACCTGAGCGCCGAGGACATCGAGGCGATCGGCCGGGAGCTGGACGCGATCCGGGACGAGGTGCTCGCCGTCCGGGGGGAACGCGACGCCGCCTACATCCGCAAGGTGATCAAGGTTCAGCGGAGCCTGGAGATAGGCAGCCGCGCCGTGCTGCTGTTCTCGCTCTTCCCACCGGCCTGGCTGATCGGCACCGCCGGTCTCTCGGTGGCGAAGATCCTGGAGAACATGGAGATCGGCCACAACATCCTGCACGCCCAGTACGACTTCATGCGCGACCCGAAGATCCACTCGACCACCTGGGAGTGGGACCACGCCACCCCGGCCGACCAGTGGAAGCACTCGCACAACGAGGTCCACCACAAGTACACCAACGTGGTCGGCAAGGACAACGACCTCGGTTACGGCATCATGCGGGTCGACGAGAACCAGCGCTGGCACCCGTTCTTCCTGGCCCAGCCGCTGTGGAACTTCATCAACGCGTGCTTCTTCGAGTACGGGATCGCGGCCTACGACCTGGAGCTTGGCAGGAACCTCGGGAGCAAGAAGCGGCGCAACAACCCGGAGTTCCGGGCGAATGTCCGGGCGGTCGGCCGCAAGATCCGCCGGCAGATGCTGAAGGACTACATCCTCCACCCGGCGCTCTCCGGCCCGTCGTTCCTGCACACCATCGCCGCGAACTTCACCGCGAACCTGATCCGCAACCTGTGGAGCCATTCGGTGATCATGTGCGGTCACTTCCCGAACGGCGTCTCCACCTTCGAGCGGACCTCGATCAAGGGCGAGACCCGCGGCGAGTGGTACCTGCGGCAGATGCTCGGCTCGGCCAACATCTCCGGCGGCAGGCTCCTGCACATCATGACCGGCAACCTGTCCCACCAGATCGAGCACCACCTCTTCCCCGACCTGCCGAGCAGCCGCTATGCCGAGGTCGCGGTCAAGGTCCGGGCGCTGTTCGAGAAGTACGACCTGCCGTACGTCACCGGCCCGATGCCGAAGCAGGTCGCCTCGGCCTGGTGGAAGGTGATCCGGCTGTCGTTCCCGAACCGCAAGCCGATGCTGGCGGCGGACCACTCGATCCCGCCGCGGCGGCCGGCCGCCGAGCCCGCCACGGTCTGAGCTAGCTCCGGAGGTGCGCCCCGCTGGGCCGCACCTCCGGATCCCTCAGGATCAGGATCGCGAAGAGCCAGATCGTCCCCCACCCGAAGAGCAGCGCCGCGAAGAGCGGAAAGTCCGAGCAGGCGAAGACCGCGACGACGATCAGGGTGAAGACGAAGCCGAGCAGGTAGGCGCCGACAGCGGTGAGGGCCGGGCGCTTGCCGCCGCGCCGGGTGTAGCGGGTCGCGACCGCGTAGGTGAACGGGATCGCGCCTGGCTGCACGATCAGCACGACCAGGCCGAGGACGGCGAGAACGGTTCCGGCGGAGACCTCGACGTGCGGCACCCACACACCCCCTGCACCCATCGACGACCAACAGGATTCCCGCAGGTTACTCGGCGGTATCCCGGTGCGCCAGACACGTTCGGCCGGCAGGACCCCGCGCCGGGACCCGATCCGGCTCCACGGTGGAATCCCCGGCTCCGGACGACCTCGACGGCCGGCCGCTGATCATCGCCGCCGCACCGGGACGCAATGTTCAACTTCTGGACATGTGCCGGCAATTCATGAGAACCATCATCCCGGGATGATCCGCTCCACCGCCGCGGTCGCGGCTTCGACCTCCGTCTCCGGATGGGTGGCCCTGCGCCGGGCCGCCATCGGCGCGGGACTCGCCCTGGCCGTCTGCCTGCTGATCGGCGCGGTCGGCCGCCCGATCGGCAGCCTCCTCGAACCGACGGTGATCATCTGGTCGGTCGGCGCGCTGTACAGCGGATTCGACCGGCACCGCCGCCTCGCCTGTGCCGCCGCCGGGACGACCGCCGTTCTGCTCTGGCTCGGCGTCGGGCAGGTGCTGAACGCCGGACTTCCCGGACACGTGACGCGAACGGCCGTCGGCATCCTCGCCGGCAGCCAGGTGTACGCCCTGGTCACCCGCGTCGGTCGGGACGGATGAGAACGACGGATCAGGACAGGTAGGCGAGCTCGGGAAGCTCGGCCCGATAGGCGTCGACCAGCCGCTCGGCCAGCGCCGGGTCCCCCACCAGCGGATGTGTCGTCATCGCCCGGACCGCGGCGGCCCGGGAACCGGTGGCGACCGCCTCCAGGATCAGCCGGTCGGTGGCCTTGACCGCACGCACCAGACCGACCGCGTGCCCGGGCAGCGGCGCGACCGGCAACGGCACCGCACCCTTCGCGCCGACCGTGCACGGCACCTCGACCACCGCG
This sequence comes from Actinoplanes regularis, assembly GCF_900188005.1. Taxonomy (GTDB): domain Bacteria; phylum Actinomycetota; class Actinomycetes; order Mycobacteriales; family Micromonosporaceae; genus Actinoplanes; species Actinoplanes regularis. The sequence goes on from NZ_FZNR01000006.1 coordinate 100,453, forward strand.
TCGTCGTCCAGGATCTCCAGGGTGCCGCGGTTGCGGACGTTGAGGATCAGCGTGGCCGGCTCGTCGCGGGCCAGCGCCCGCATCACGGCCAGCGCCACCCCCTCGTACCCGGCCGGCCGTGACTCGTCGTGCTCACGCTCGCCCGCCCCGGCGAGCTCCCGGTTCTCGGCCATGTAGGTCGCCTCCCGCTCCCGCCAGGCGGCCAGCCACGCCTCGAGGGGATCGCCGGCGGCCATCTCGTGATAGCAGCGCTCCTGCTGCTCTCGCAGGAACGCGCCCCGGGTCTGCGGCGCGTCACGGACGGCGGCCAGCGTGCCGGCCGGGTCGTAGTAGTAGTGCAGGTACTCGTTCGGGATGGCGCCCAGCTCCGGAAGGTTCCCGAAGAGCCGCCCCTCCTCGATCGTCTGCAGCCGTTCGGCGTCGGCGAGCAGCCCGGGCAGCAGGTCCCGCCCCTCGGCGTCGTGCACGCCGTAGAGCCAGCCGAGGTGGTTGAGGCCGGCGTAGTCGATCCGGCGTACCGCCGAAGGGCTCAGCCGCAGCGTCCGCAGGACGCGGTCGACGAGCCCGGCCGGTGAATCGCAGATCCCGATCACCCGGTCACCGAGGCGACCGGACATCGCCTCGGTGACCAGGCCCGCCGGGTTGGTGAAATTGATCAGCCAGGCGTCCGGGGCGAGGCGGGCGACCCGCTCGGCGATGCGCAGCGACTCCGGCACGGACCGCAGGCCGTACGCGATGCCGCCGGCCCCCACCGTCTCCTGCCCGAGCACCCCCGCCGCCAGCGCGACGCGCTCGTCGACGACCCGGCCGCGCAGCCCGCCGGCCCGGATCGCGCAGAACACGAACGCCGCCCCGGTCAGCGCCGCGTCCAGGTCGGTGGTGGTGACCACGGCGGGCGCGTCCGGCACGTCCCGGGCCAGGGCCGCGAGCACCCGGCCGATCCCGGTCAGCCGCACCGGGTCCACGTCGTGCAGGGCGACCTCGGTGATCCCGGTGTTCCGGTGGTCGGCGAGCAGCGCCTTGTACACCAGCGGCACCCGGAAGCCACCACCGCCGAGAATCGTCAAACGCACCGCATCCCCTTTCCTGCCGGGCCTGCCCGTCGCCGGGCGGCCGGCTCAGCCCGCCATCGCCGCGTTGCCCGCGTCCTGCGCCCGTCGCAATCCTTCCGCAACGCCGATCCGGCCGAGGAAGACCTCCTGGAGGATCGGCGTGTACGCGGTCTCACCGGCCCCGACCCGCGGCCCGAGCGGCGCCGGGAACGTCGTCCCGGACCCCGAGTCGAGAAACGGTCGCAGGTCGACGCCCCGCCGCCGCCAGTGGTCGACGAACGCCGGCTGCACCGCGGTCACGCCCGGAAACGCGTAGCCGCCCTCCGCGATCGGCTCCTGCCCGTCCGCCGTGCCGATCCACTTGAGCACCTCGACCGTCGCGTCCCGGTGCGCGGTCCTCGCCGAGGCGACCGCGGCCACCCCGTGCACCACGCCGACCCGCCCGGCCGGGCCCTTCAGCAGCGGTGCGATCCCCCAGCTGAAGCCGGCACCCTCCTGGATGCTCCGCAGGTGGTACGACCCGGACTGGAACAGCGCCATCCGGCCCTGGGTGAACAGCCGCAACGTCTTGTCACCGTCGGTGCTGGTCTCCGCGGCCGGCGGCGCCACGTGGTCCTCGTCGATCAGGTCGACGAGGTACCGCACGGCCTGCACGGTCTCCGGCCGGTCGGCGAAGTCGAACGAGTCGCCGGACTGCCACGTGCCGCCGTTCGACCCGACGAAGTCCCACACGATCGCCTGCGAGTCGAAGGCGGCGTTGAAGCCGTACGTCGCGATCCGCTCGGGGTCGAAGCCGGCCTCGCCGGCGTGCCGGCCCGCGCTGTCGGTGGTGAGTCGCCGCGCCGCCGCGCGAAAGGTGTCCCCGGTCCCGGCGGGATCCCAGGCGAGCGCGGCGGGGTCGATGCCGGCCGCGGTCACGAGGTCCCGGTTGTAGTAGAGCGCGATCGAGTCCCAGAGTTGGGGCACGCTCCACAGCCGGCCGCCCCGGGTGTAGAGGTCGACGACCGATTTCGTCCATCCCGGCACGGGGTCGACCGGCAGCAGCCGGTTGTTGTCGGCGTACAGGCCGAAGTTGGAGGTGTTGGTCCAGAAGATGTCGGCGGACGTGCCGGCGGCGAGGTCCGCCGGCAGCTTCGTCCAGTAGTCGGCCCACGGCACCACCTGCACGTCCACGTGGAGATCCGGATGCGTCGTCTCGAACGTGGCGAAGGACCGCCGGTACGCCCCGGCCACCTGGTCGTCCCAGAGCCGGAAGGTGACCGTGGTCCGGCCGTCCCGGTCGCCGCCGGCGATCGAGCAACCGGCCACCAGCAGGACCCCGAGCAGCAGGGCCGGCCGTCGCACGCGGTCACCTCATCCCGGTGACGGTGATCGACCGGACGAGGTGCTTCTGGAAGATCACGAAGAGCACGAGCAGCGGCAGGGTGGCGAGCGTGGTGGCGGCCATGACCAGGGTCCAGTCGCCGTTGTACTGACTCTGCAGGGCGGCGACCGCGACGGTGAGCACCTGCCAGCGCACGCCGCTGGTGACCACGAGCGGCCAGAGGAAGTCGTTCCAGTGCGTGACCACCGTGATGATCAGCAGGGTGGCCAGGATCGGACGGCTCAGCGGCAGGACGACGTGCCGCAGCACCCGGAGGTGGCCGGCGCCGTCGAGCCGCGCGGCGTCCAGCAGTTCCCGCGGCAGGGCGCGGAAGAACTGGCGGAGCAGGAAGATCGCGTACGGCGAGCCGAACATCGACGGCAGCACGATCCCCCAGAACGTGTCGGCCAGGCCGGCCGCGCCGAGCAGCACGAACCGCGGCACCAGGACCGCCACCGCCGGCACCATCAGGGTGGCCAGGTAGACCCGGAAGATCGCGTCCCGGCCGGGGAAGTCGAGCCGCGCGAACGCGTACGCCGCCAGCACCGAAGAGGTCAGCTGTCCGATCACGACCACCAGCACCACCTGGACGGTGATCACCAGCGGTGGGATCAGGCTGTGCCCGCCGACCAGCAGCTCCGCGTAGTTCGCCCCGGTCGGCGGCCTGGGCGGGGCCAGCGGCGGCCGCTGCGCGAACTGCCCGGGCGTCTTCAGCGAGGTCTGGACGCTCATCAGGTACGGCGCGAGGATCAGGACCGCGGCGACCCCGAGCGCGAGGTAGGTGAACACGGCGCGGCGCATCCCTCACCCCACCTCGTACGTCGTTCGCCCGCGAAAGTACGACCGCTGAGCGATCGTCACGGCGGTCAGCAGCAGGAACAGAACCACCGACATGGCCGCCGCCCGGCCCATCCGGTAGTCGACGAACGCCTCCCGGTAGATCGCGTACGCCACCACCTCGGTCCGCCCGGCGGGACCGCCCCGGGTCATCGCGTAGACGGTGTCGAACACCTGGAAACTGCTGATCACGCCGGTCACCAGGACGAAGAACGTGGTCGGCCGCAGCAGCGGCAGGGTGACCCGCCGGAAGCCCTGCCACGGCCCGGCCCCGTCGATCCGGGCGGCCTCCGAGTACTGCGGCGGGACGCCGGCCAGCCCGGCGAGAAAGAAGAGCGCGACGTAGCCCACATTGGTCCAGACGGTGACCGCGGCGACCGCCGGCAACGCCAGAACGGGGCTGGTCAGCCACTCGATGCGGTGGCCGAGCAACTGGTCGACCGCGCCGTCGGCGGGGTCGAGGAGCCAGCGCCAGACCACGCCGAGGGCGAGCGGGGCGCTGATCCAGGGCAGCACCAGGATCGCGCGGAACCAGGTGGAGCCGGGCAACCGCCGGTCGAGCAGCAGCGCGACGAGCAGCCCGAGCGCGGTCTGCAGCGGGAGGACCAGCAGAACGAAGCCGGCGGTGACGGCGAGGGAGCGACCGAAGGCGGGATCGGTGAGGATCGCGCGGTAGTTGTCCAGGCCGGTCCAGCGGGCGGGGCTGACCAGGTCCCACCGGGCGAGGCTGATGCCGAGCACGGCCACGACCGGGAGCAGCAGGAAGCCGCCGACGCCGACGAGGCTGGGCGCGAGCAGAAGATAGCCCGCCAGGGTGTCACGTCGCGGAGGTTCAGTGGTCGGCATGCGCGTCGGAGAGGCGGGCGATGGTCGCGGTGGCCCGGTGCACGGCGTTGCGCCGGCCGGGCGGGATCACCTCGGGAAGGAAGGCGTAGCGACGGGCCAGCTCACCCTCGCTGGACTCGGGATGCCGCCGCTGCGCGGCGTAGAGCGTGGCCTGCCACCAGTCGGCGATGTCACCCCAGCCGGGGGCGGAGAGGGAGCCGCCGAAGTGCTGGACGGAGAGCGCGGCGACCAGGTTCGCGAAGGCCACCCGGTCGGCGAGGGGCCACCCGCCCAGGGTCCCGGCGATGAAGCCGGCGGTGAAGACGTCACCGGCGCCGGTCGGGTCGAGCGCCTCCACCGGCACGCCCGGCACCGTCGCCACCTCGCCGGTGGCCGAGTCGGCGGCGAGCGCGCCGTCACTTCCGTCGGTCACCACCACGATCGGGACCAGCCCGGTCAGCTTGTCGAGCGCCGCGCCGGGCGTGCTCGTGCGGGTGTAGCGCATCGCCTCGACCGCGTTGGGCAGGAACGCGTGACAGTCGGGCAGCACCGACAGCGCCTCGAAGGACCACTCGTCGGTCTCGTCCCACCCGACGTCCGCGAAGATGAGCGTGCCGCCGGCGCTGGCCCGGGACATCCAGCCGGTGCCGGAGCCGCCCAGGCTGACCGCCGCCGCGCGGGCCGCCGGCAACCCTTTGACCAGGCCCTCCGCGTCGGTGGGCAGGGGATGCTCATGCGTGATCATGCTGCGGTCCCGGTCGTACGCCAGCGAGACGGTGACCGGGGAGTGCCAGTCGTCCAGGCGCCGGGAGGCGGAGAGATCGATTCCCTCCTGTCGGCTGAGCACCTGGTGACAGAATTCGCCGTAGGCGTCCGTGCTCAGCGCCGTGCCGAGCCCGGTGTGCAGCCCGAGCCGGCTGGCCGCCACGGCCAGGTTGGCCACGCCGCCGGGGCACGACCCCATCCCGGACGCCCGCACCTCGGTGCCGGGGCCCGGCAGGTCCCGCAGCCCGGTGAAGATGACGTCGAGGAACACCATCCCGGGTACGAACAGGTCGAGCTGGCGCGCCATTGGACGATCTTACCTCCGTCCCGATAGGTCCAGTGGTGATTGATCACCTGCCGCGGCGCAGGTCCGCGTGGGCCGCACGCAGGGTGTCCACCTGACGGTCGGTGCCGGGTGGCCGGAGGGTGTCCAGCATCCGCCACGCCTCGTCCAGAGCCTGGGACAGCTCATGGACCCGGCCGGCGTGCTGGCGGCGCACGTCCTCGCGAACCTTCTCGATGCGGCGTAACCAGCCGGCACTGTTCTCCGGACCGGCCTGGACCGGGATGGAGCGCGTCTCCGGGGCGGGCCGTATCTCCGGGCCGCCCGGGGCCGGGGCCGGGGCCGGGGCGGGCTGGAGGACGTCGGCGGCCGGGACGATCGCGGCGATCGGGCGGCCACCGTCGACCACGATGGTGACCTGGCCGGTCAGCCCGGTCAGCCGGACCAGTTGCTGGAAACGCAGGCGGGTCTCGGCGATGGACAACTCGATCCGGCGTCGGATCGGCATGGCTGCTTCTCCCATACCGTGATGATGCGCGCGGGGTATGACAGTTTTATCCCACGAGGCCGCCGGACCCGCTCGGATAGGCTCACCGGATGCCCGACTCCCCTGTGGATCACCCCACCGCCGAGGACGTACGACGCGTGACGAAGCAGGCCGTCGCGGCCCTGAGCACGGTCCAGGACGAGGACTGGCGGGTGCCGGCCGGCGACCTGTCGTGGAGCTGCTGGGAGACGGTGGAGCACGTCGCCGACGATCTGTTCTCCTACGCCGGGCAACTCGCCGCCGAGCAGCCGCCCGCCGACGGCTACGTGCCGTGGGGCTACCGGCGCGCGCGGCCGGACGCGCCCGCGCTCACGATCTTCGTCGATCCGGAGAGCGGCACCGCGGGCCTGTTGCGGGTGCTCGAGGCGTCCGGCGGGTTGCTGGCGGCGAGCGTCCAGGTCAGCCCGCCGCAACGGCGGGGCTTCCATCCGTACGGTGTCTCCGACGCCGCCGGGTTCGCCGCCATGGGCATCGTCGAGATCCTGATCCACCTGTACGACGTCGCGCAGACCCTGAAGTTCCCCTGGTCCCCGGAGGCCGGCCTGTGCACCCGGGTCCTCAACCGGATCTTCCCGGACGTGCCGGCGGGCGACGATCCATGGCCGGCGCTGCTCTGGGCCACCGGCCGCGTCGAGTTGCCGGGCCGCCCGCGCCGGACCGAGTGGCGCTGGTACGCGCGGTGATCAGCGGCGATGCCGCAGCAGGGCCGCCATGGCCTCGTCCGCACTGTCGCTGAGCACGGCCAGGTCCACATCGGTGTAGATCCGCCGACGCCGGTCCACCACGCAGTGTGCCCCGAGCATCACCCCGTCCGGCGTCGCCAGCGGAACGCCCAGGTAACTGCGCAGCCCGGTGGTCGCCAGGAACGGGTTCGCCGCGTGCGCGGGGTCCGCACCGAAATCGGTGACACAGTACGGCTCACCGTTGAGCACGGTCCGGCTGCACACCGCCCACTCGGCGGGCGCGTCCTGGGCGACGGCCTCCCAGTCGCCGAGGCCGTACGCGCCGATGATCCGCTGGGTGTCCGCGTCGAGCACGGAGACGAGCGACACGGGCGTCTCGAGGAGCTTCGCGCTCCGTTCGGCCACCTCGTCCAGCGTCGCTCGCAGCGAGGCGCCGGACAGGTCGTAGCGGGCCAGTTCCGCCAGCCGGGAGGCTTCGGCCAGACGGTCGTACAGGTGGGGCTTCATCGAGCCTCCGTTCCGCCGAACCCGGTGCCGGTCCTCTACAAGAACGATCGGCACCGGGTCCGGACTGCTGAGCGCCGGCCGGCACGCCCGGTGAACGGGGCGCGGACGTCAGCCGACCAGCAGTCGCGCGCGCCGTGCGCGCAGCCGTCCGGCGCTCAGGCCGGGGCCGTCGCGGAGGCATCCGTCGGGCGGGCGTCCGTCCGGTCATGGCGAGTAAACCTTCGGTTACCGGGCGACGGGGCGCCGGCCCGCTCCCAGCACGACGGCACGGGACTCGGCTTGTAGCCCAGCCACGGGGCTCCATCGGTCGTACCAGGGAAGATCTTTTATCGTCGGTCGATGGCGCCGCGGCCGAAAGCCCGCTCGAACGCCTCCCGGGTGCGGCCGCCGCGGTCCAGGACGGCGAAGACCACCCGGTCGAACCAGGGGGCGGCCGCGAGGGCCGTGGCGAAGGCGGCGGCGACCTGGTCCGGATCGTTGCCGAAGACGCCGCAGCCCCAGGCACCCAGGATCAGCTCGCGGTGGCCGTGCGCGGCGGCGACCCGCAGCACCCGCGCGGCGCGGCGCTCCAGCGTGTCGCCGATCTCGGGCAGCGACTCCGGCTGGCCGCGGGTGATGGCGGACCGGTTCGGCGCGGCCGAGACCAGGAACGAGACCGGGTGCGGCGCGGGCAGCAGGCGGCCCTTGTCGTCGCGGAACACCGGCACGGACGGGGCGTAGATGACCCGATCGGTGTAGAGCAGCGAGCGCTCCGCCCGGTGGTGATCGTAGAAGTCGCCGGCCGCGAGCAGGCACGGATAGAGGGCCGAGCTGCGGGCCAGACTCTCCTCCTGGGCCTGGGCCCCGGTGCGGAAACCGCCGCCGGGATTGCGGGCCGAGGCGAAGTTCAGCGCCGCCGGGTCGCCGCCGATCCGGCGCGCCGCCCAGAGGGTGGACTCGGCGGTCACCTCGATCACCGGCGGCCCGGCCGCGGGGACGGGCTCGGGCAGGTCGTCGCCGGGCAGGTGCAGCCGGGTGCCGGCGACCGACCGCGCCACCTGGTCCGCGATCGCCACCCGGCCGTCCGGGCCGTCGTAGTGACCCCGCTCGGTGATCTCGACCGTCTCCTGGGCGATCGCCCGCAACCTGGCACTCATGGCGATTGATCATGTCGGACACCCGGCCGGGCCGCGACCGGTTTACCCCGGAGGTGAGCACGGATCGGAGAATTCGCCGCTGCAAATCTAGTTCATCGGTAGGACATATAGGTAAGCTGCGCGGCATGAGCGCCGTTTCACTGGTACTGGACGGTGTCGGCAAGGTGTTCAGCGCCGGAGGCCGGCAGCGGGCGGTGCTGTCCGAGGTACGACTGAGCGTCGCCGCCGGCGAGGTGGTGGCCCTGCTCGGACCCTCCGGCTGCGGCAAGTCGACGCTGTTGCGGCTGGTCGGCGGGCTGGAGGCGGCGAGCTCCGGAAGCGTGCGGGTGGACGGGCGTGAGGTGCGCGGCATCGAGCCCCGGTGCGCGGTGGTGTTCCAGGAACCGCGCCTGCTGCCCTGGCGCACGCTCGAGCGCAACGTCGCCTACGGACTGCCCCGCCGACGACGGCGCGGAGCGGTCGAGAAGCAGGCCCGGGCGGAGGTACGGCACTGGCTCTCCGTCGTCGGGCTGGCGGAGTTCGCCCGGCACCGGCCACGACAGGTCTCCGGCGGCATGGCACAACGCGCGGCGCTGGCCCGCGCCCTGGCCCGGCGGCCGGGAGTGCTGCTGCTGGACGAACCGTTCGCGGCCCTGGACGCCCTGACCCGCCTGCGGATGCAGGACCTGCTGGCCGAGGTGCAGCGCGCGGAGGGCACGACCGTGCTCCTGGTGACCCACGACGTCGACGAGGCGCTGCACCTGGCGGACCGGGTCGTCCTGCTCGGCGCCGGGGAATCCGCACCGGACGGCGCGGCCACGGTCCGGTCGATCGTCGAGGTGCCCGGAACCCGGCCCCGCGACCGGGGTGACGCGGAACTGGCGGCGCTGCGGGTGCGGCTCCTGGCCGAGCTCGGCGTGCACACCCCGGCGGCAGCGCCGGCCCACCCCTGACGAGAGGAGACCGAACCGATGAGGATCACGCGCACGCTGGTCGCGGTGGCGACGGCGGCCACGCTGCTGACCGGATGTGTCGAGGGCGAGGACGCGGCCGACGGCGCCGGCACGCGGAGCACCACGCTGCGGCTCGATTACGCCTACTACAACCCGCTCAGCCTGGTGGTGCGCGAGCAGAAGTGGCTGGAGAACGACCAGCATCTCACGGTGAGCTGGCAGCTCTCGGCGGGCAGCAACAAGGCGAACGAGGCGCTGCGCGCGGACGCCATCGACATCGGCTCGACGGCCGGCGCGGCGGCGCTGGTGGCCCGGGCGAACGGCGCGCCGATCAAGACGATCGAGGTCTTCAGCCAGCCGGAGTGGGCCGCCGTGGTGGTCCCGAAGGGTTCCGCGATCACCGACGTCAAGGGGCTCAAGGGGCGGAAGGTCGCGGCCACCAAGGGCACCGACCCGTACTTCTTCCTGCTCCAGGCGCTGGACCAGGCCGGACTGAAGCCGAGCGACGTGACCGTGGTCAACCTCCAGCACGCGGATGGCAAGGCCGCTCTGGAGCGCGGGAACGTGGACGCCTGGGCCGGACTCGACCCGCTGATGGCGACGTCCGAGCAGGAGGCCGGCTCGAAGCTGATCTACCGGAACGTGGCGTTCAACTCCTACGGCGTCCTCAACGCACGGGAGGCGTTCCTGACCGAGCACCCGGACCTGGCGCAGGCGGTGGTGAACGCGTACGAGAAGGCCCGCCAGTGGATCAAGGACAACCCGGACGAGGCGGTACGGCTGTACGCGCGGGAGGCGAAGATCTCGGAACCGATCGCGAAGGCGGTGCTCGACGAGCGTACGAGACTCGACGTCGATCCCGTCCCCGGCGCCGCGCAGCGCGCCGTCCTCGAGAAGATCGTCCCGGTGCTGGTCGCGGACGCCAACGTCAAGTCGCCGGAGAGCGCGCGCGACGCCCTCGACACGCTGTTCGAGCCGAAGTACGCCACCGCCCGGAGTTCGCAGTGACCCTGGTCCAGGCCCGGCGCGCCGGCGCCGGACTGGTCCTGCCGGTTCTGCTGCTCGCCGGCTGGCAGTGGATCGCGGCGGCCGGGGTCTTCTCCGCGGCGCAGCTCCCGCCGCCGGGTGAGGTGCTGGACGCGCTCGGTGAGCTGCTGAGGCGTGGCGAGCTCTGGCACCACCTGGCGATCAGCACGCAGCGGGTGCTGATCGGCTTCGCCGCCGGTTCCGCGCTCGGCCTGACGCTGGGCGGTCTGGTCGGCCTCTCCCGGTGGGCGAGCACCGTCCTCTCCCCCACCGTGCAGGCGATCCGCGCGGTGCCGTCGCTGGCCTGGGTGCCGTTGCTGCTGCTCTGGCTCGGGATCGGGGAGACCCCGAAGATCGTGCTGGTGGCGATCGGCGCGTTCTTCCCGGTCTACACCACGGTGTCGGCGGCGCTCGCGCACACCGATCCGCACCTGGTCGAGGTCGGCCGGGCGTACGGAAGATCCGGCGTCAGCCTGCTCGCCTCGATCCTGTTCCCGGCCGCCACCCCGGCGATCCTCTCCGGACTGCGGCTCGGCCTGGCCCAGGGCTGGCTGTTCCTGGTCGCCGCCGAGCTGATCGCCTCCTCGATGGGGCTCGGCTTCCTGCTGATCGACAGCCAGAACACCGGCCGGACCGACGTCATGCTCCTGGCGATCATCCTGCTCGCGCTGCTCGGCAAGCTCACCGACACCGTTCTCGGCCTGGCCGAGCGGCGTCTCGCGGCGACGTCCCGATGAGAAGTCCCGGGTGCTGCCTCCCCCATACCGAGGCAGCACCCGGGACCCTCGTGGGAGGACCGTCCGGGGGCATCTCCGGACGGTCCCCGTCCTATCCGGCCAGCCGGAACCGTTCCGCGTGCACCTGGCGGGACGGCACCCGCAGCCGGCGCAGGCTGTCCAGCACGGCCGTGGTCATGGCGTCCGGGCCGCAGACGTACACGTCCCGGGCGGTGATGTCGGGGACCAGGGCGAGCAGCCGCTCCGGCCCCAACGGCTGGTAGCCGCTCGCGGTGCGACCGGTGAGCACGTGCAGCCGCGCCTTGCGGGCCTCCGCGAGGTTGCGCAACTCCCCCAGCAGGACGGCGTCCGCAGCGTCCCGCACCCGGTAGAGGACGACCAGGTGGCCGGTCAGATCGGGGTCCTCGAGCAACGCCCGGATCGGGGTCACCCCGATCCCGCCGCCGATCAGCACCGTCGCGCCACGGGTCCGGTGCGCCGACGTGAACGCGCCGTACGGCCCCTCCGCGTACACCTTCGCGCCGATCGGAAGGTCCCGCAACCCGGCGCTGGTCGACCCGATCCCCTTCGCGGTGAGCCGCAGCGAGCGGCCGTTCGGCGCGGCGGACAGGGAGAACGGGTTGACCTGCCACCAGCCGTTGTGGCCGGGGAACCGCCAGAGGAAGAACTGACCCGCCCGGGCCGGCAGGCGGTCCAGTTCCCGGCCGGTGATGTGCACCGACACGGTGTCGGTGGCCTCCTCGACGACCGCGGCCACCCGCAGCCGGTGCCGCGAGTTACGGATCAGCGGCACCACCAGGCGGCCGGCGATCAGGGCGCCGAGGGCGAACGCCCACAACCCCCACCAGTACACCTGGGTGACCAGGTTGACCTTGAACGCGCTGCCCTCGTAGACCTGGTGCAGCACGCCGAGCAGGACGACCACGTAGAGCAGCAGGTGGACGGCGTGCCAGGCCTCGTACGAGAGCCGCCGCCGGGCCGCCCGGACGGACAGCCCGACGATCACCACGATCAGGACGACCGCGATCATGCCGAGCAGGACCGGAAGCTGCTTCGCGAGGCTCACGGTCGTGGCGAAGAACGAGACCTGATCCAGCCTCGAGAAGCCGAGCAGCACGAACGCGGGGTGCGCCAGGGCCAGCCAGAAGATCGCCATGCCGGTCCAGCGGTGCCAGACGGTGAGACGGTCCATGCCGTACGCCCGATCGACGACCGGCAGCCGGGCCACGAGCAGCAGTTGGAGGGCCATCACGAGGGCGAGGTACAGACCGAGGAAACGGCCGATCGTGCCGAGAAGGTTCTTCCCGGGGCCGGCGGCGATGAACATCAACTGAACGGCGACGAGATTGAAGGCGATGAACGCGATGATCGCGACGCGCGCGACCTGGACGTTGCGACGGAAGGTTAGGGCTCGAGGCTGGGTCACGACGGTCATCCCGGTCTCCCCCCTGCTGGGAGCTGCTGTTACCCGGGTGTACCACGACTGCCCCGCCTCGGTTCAACCAGAGCATGGCCGAATTCCAACCGAAGTGTGCCACCGCGCGCCCGCGTCTCGGCCATCAGACCGATCCGCCGATGGGCGGGATGTGCCGGCGACTCAAGAGATCGCAGCCGGATTCGAACCGGCGTATACCGTTTTGCAGACGGTTCCCTGACCACTCGGGCATGCGATCGTGCGGGCGGCAGGATTCGAACCTGCTCAGCGAAGCACCCGGTTTACAGCCGGGCCCGACTCTCCAGCGTCGGCGCGCCCGCGCGGCGTGTCAGCCACGCTTCGTGCCCTCGGCGCGATTCGAACGCGCACCACTGGCGTCCTCAACGCCAGGCCTCTGCCAGTTGGGCTACGAGGGCTCGTTCCACTTCTCGGGGAACAAAAAAGCCGCCTTTCCCGGACGGGGGAACGGCGGCGCTGAATGCACGAGCGGTCTCAGCCGCGCCACCGGTCCGGGGCGAGATAGAGGTACGTACACAGCATGATCGTGATCTCCCTGATCGTTCGAAGCTGTGCCTGAACCTATTCGGCCCACCCCGGACCGGCAACGTATTTACGCGACGCCCACGTGGAATCGCTTGTCCACGGCGAGCGCGGCGAGCTGCTGCGCGGTGAACGGCGCCGCGGGGAGCTTCGGCTCGTCGAAGATGGACTGCCTCGCCTGCGCCACGAACACCACGGTGCCGTCGTCGTACCGGTAGGCGGCCCACCGGTCGAGCCGGTCACCGGGACCGGCGGGGCCGGCGACGGCCACCTGCACCTTGCCGACCTGGACCAGCTCACACCGGCCGCCGGGCGAGTCCGGGTAGCGGGCCTTGGAGGGCGCGAGCGTCTCCTCCGTCGCCGCCTTGACGCCCCAGAAGGACTCGGCCAGCTCGCAGGGATCGCTGGGCAGTTTGTTGTCCGGTTCGTGCACCTCGACGTACAACTGCCCGGCAGCGCCATCCTTGGTGATCTTCACGCTCGCCAGGTAGCTCCACTCCGGGTCCTCGATCGCCCCCTGGTGCGACCGGAACTCGGTTCCGTCCGGTGCGCTGCCCACCGGCGCCTCGTACCCGCTGGGCACGACCGTCAGCAGCGTGTCGAGGACCTTCTTACCGGTCTGATAGTGCGGGCCACTGTCGGCGGTCGCGTCGCCGCTCGCCTCGGCCGGCCAGGACGGCTTGGTCACGTCCGGGCCGGGAACCCCGTTCGCCGGCGCCTTCGAGCTCAGGCCCGGCGTCGGCGCCGGGCCGGCCGCCTGGTGGCCCGCCGGGGTCGATCCGCCGGATCGGTAGAGCGCCGGGACGGCGACCACCGCGGTCAACGCCACGACGGCGCCGGTGCAGGCGGTCACGGTGCGCCGCCGGGCAGCCCGCCGACCCGCGGCGATCGCCGTCGACGACTGCATCGGCGGTGGCTCGGGGCTCTGCGTCAGCACGGTACGCAGGGCGTCGCGGAACTCGTTCTCCTCCATGGTGTTCCCCCTCATTCGGCCGGGACGGGCGCGCCGATCACCGCGCGTAGAGTGGCCAGTCCGCGGGCGGCCTGACTCTTGACCGTGCCGGTGGTGACGCCGAGCGCCGCCGCGGTCTCCTCGATGCTGAGGTCCTGCCAGTAGCGGAGCACCAGCACGGCGCGTTGCCTCGCGGGCACCTCGGCGAGGGCGCGCATCAGCATGAGCCGGTCCTCGACGGGCGCTCCGGGTGCCGCCGGCCGATCAGCCGGCGCGTCGTGCGGGCGTTCCCGCCGCCACCATCCCCAACGGCCTTCGTCGATGAAGATGCGGATCATCACCTGGCGGACATAAGGGTCCAGCGACTCCTGCCGGCTCACCTTGTTCCACCGTAGGTAGAGCTTGATAAAAGTGGCTTGTACCAGGTCCTGGGCCCGATGCCAATCGCCGCACAGCAGGTAAGCGGTGGCCCGCATACTGCTCGATCGTGCGGCGAAATACTCCGCGAACGCCTCGTCACGGTCGCTCATGCCGCCACCTCCGCTGCGCTCCGGCGTCGACATGAGTTCCAAACTGAGCCAGCCGATTCGCTCGCAAGCTCACTCATGCATCCCCCATCGTTCTTCGGTCGCGGTATACACGAGGTCACCGGCCGCCAGGGTTGCACGCCTTCGGCTTCGAACGAGAATGAGTTCGGGCCCCGGAGGAGGCCGGGATCACCATGGCAAGCCCGGCCATCCGGTCACCTAGGGGCGTTCAGCTCGTCGAGCGCTTTCTCGGCGCCGCGATGCAGCGGAACCGGAGAGGTCTTGCGGGCGGTGTCGAGGGTGATCTCCTTGGCCGCGGCGCTGGCCTGCTCGAGCTGAGCCTTCCGCTCGAAGAGCGTCCTGGTCAGCACGCAGGCCACGTTCGGGTCGAGGTCGGCACGGACCAGGAGCACGTTCGGCACGATGATGGTCTTGACGTCGGCGGGCCGCTGATAAGTCGCGGCCGGGATGACGCCCTCCTGGTACACCTGATTGATCTTCTGAAGCTCGGGCAGCAGCGGCGTGACGTCGAGGAACTCGACCTGATCCTTCGCGGTCGTCAACAGATCAGTGATCCCGGGCGTCGGCAGGCCGCCCGACCAGAACAGCGCGTCGATCGTGCCGTCCTTCATGCCGTCGACGGTCTTGGTGAGGTCGAGCTTCTGGGCGCTGACGTCCTTCGCCGGATCGAGCCCGGCGGCGGTCAGGATCCGGCCGGCGATCACCTCCGTGCCCGACTTCGGCGAGCCCGTCGAGACGCGCTTGCCCTTCATACCGGCCACGTCCTTGATCCCGGCGGCCTTCCGGACGATCACCTGGGTGTAGTTGGTGTGGATCCGGGCCAGGGCGGTGACCGGCTGCTTCGTGGTGAAGCTGCTCGTGCCGTTGAACGCGTCCGCCGCGGTGTCGGCCAGCGAGAACGCCACGTCATAGGTGCCCGCGACGAGTTGCTGGATGTTCTGCACCGACGCGCCGGTCTCCGCCGCGGTCGCCCGCACCTTCCCGCCGGCTGCGTTGACCTGCTCAGCGAAGGCATTACCCAGCGCGAAGTAGACGCCGGTGGCGTTGCCGGTCGCGATGCCGATCCGGGTGTCCTGGGCGACCTGGCAGGTGACCTCGCCGCCGGTGTCGGTCGCCGCGGTGTTCTGGCGGCCGCCGCAGGCGCCGGCGGCCAGGGCCAGCGTGGTGATGGTGGTGACGGTCAGGATTCGTCGCATACAAGTCCTCCGGTCACTGCTGAGAGGGTTCGGGCCGCGCCCGCGGCGCGACATCATCGGTGGTCGCGGCGGGCGGCTCCGCTTCCGCTTCTCCTCCGGTACGACCATCGCCCTCCCGGGTCCGGCCGAACGCCGCCAGCAGCGCGGATCCCGCCAGCGCCGCCAGGCCGACACCGACCGCGACCGGGTCCAGATAGAGCAGCAACAGGCCGGCGACCCCGCCCAGCACCCGGCCGGCCACCCCGGCCCGGCCCACGCCCGGCACCCATCCACCGGTCGCCACCGCCAACCCGGCCACCGCGAGCGCCGCCACCACACTGGTCCACAGGATTCCCGTCACCGGCCCTCTGGCCAGCAGATACTCCCCGTGGTCGGTGAGCACGAAGGCGATCGGCGCGAGGAAGGCCGGCAGGGCGTACTTCAGCGCCTGCCACATCGTCGGCATGGTCCGGCCGCCGGTGATCGCGCTCGCGCCCACCGCGGCCAGCGCCGTCGGCGGGGTCACCTCGGAGAGCACCGAGTAGTAGAAGACGAACATGGCCGCCGCCGGGGCGCTGACACCGAGCCCGAGCAGCGCCGGCCCGATGATCACCCAGCCGATGATGAAGCTCGCGGTGACCGGCACCGCGAGACCGAGCACGGAGAGCGCCACCGCGGCCAGCAGCACGGTCAGCGCGAGCACCGCAGTCGGGTTGTCGACGATCGCCCGGGCACCGTTGACCAGCAGGGACGCGAGCTGCGCGCCGAGACCCGTCTTGGTGGTGACCGCGGTGATGACGCCGGCCGCGGCACAGACCGCGACCACCGGCAGGACACCACGCACCCCGGCGGCGAGCGCGGTGAACAGCCGGGGCGGGGTCAGCCGCGCGCCACGGTCCAGGAACGACAGCACGACGGCGAGCAGCGTCGCGTAGACCACGGCCCGGGCGGCACTCTCGCCGGCGGCCAGCAGACCGACGATCAGGATCAGCGACGAGAAGTGGTAGCCGGACCGGAGCAGCAGCTTCCACGCGCTGGTGGCGGGCAGGTCCACGGCGCGCACCCCGAACCGCCGTACGTCGATCTCGACCGCCAGCAGGATCCCGAGGTAGTACAGCAGCGTCGGGATCATCGCCCAGCCGAGCACGGTCAGATACGAGACGTCCAGGTACTCCGCGACGATGAACGCGGCCGCACCCAGCGTCGGCGGCGACAGGATCGCGCCCACCCCGGCGGCGGCGAGCATCCCCCCGGCCTGCTCCGGCGGATACCCGGCCCGGCGCAGCATCGGCCAGGTGACGGCGCCGACGCTGACCGCGGTCGCGGTCCCCGAGCCGGAGACGGTCCCGAGCAGGAACCCCGCGGCCACCGCCGTGCGACCGGCCGCGCTGCGCGACCGCCGGAAAGCGGCCACCGACAGGTCGACGAAGAACCGGCTGGCGCCGGAGAGATCCAGCACGGCACCGTAGATGGTGAAGAGCACGATGTACGTCGCGGCGACGTCCAGCGGGGTGCCGTAGAACCCGCTGCCCGAGTTGTAGAGCGCGTCGACGATCTGCGCGAAGTCGAGTCCGGCGTGGGCGATCGGCCAGGTCTGCGGGAGGAGGCCGCCGTAATACCCGTACAGCAGGAAGGCGAAGCAGACGATGGGCAGAGCGAGCCCGGTCGTCCGCCTGGCCGCCTCGACCACCAGGATCAGTAGGACGGCGCCGAAGGCGACGTCGATGGGTTCGAGCAGCGCCTGCCGGTCCAGGAAGCCGTCGTAGCCACCGCCGAACGGGCTGACCGGGTAGAGGCAGGCGATCAGCGCGGCCGCCGCCAGGATCCAATCGGTCCAGGTGGGACCGGTCCGGCTGCCACCCCTTGCCTGGTACGCCAGGAAGACCAGCGGAAGCGTCATCGCCAGGAAGATGATCAGGTAGAACTGGCTGCCCTGGGCGAGCGGCCGGAACACCTGCCAGAGGGTGAGGACCCCGGCCGCGGCGGCGACGACCGCGACCAGCAGCCCGACGCGACCGGGCAGGTCACGGGCCGGTCGCTCCTCTTCGTCGTAATGGACGGCGGGTGGGTCATCGACACCGAGAGATCGATCATCGCCCATGAATGGACCCTACTACGACGGCACCCGCCGACGGTCCGATCAGCCGATGGTGGGCGCGGTGAACCCGCAGTACGTCGCATACCGAGCGAGCCTGCGCCGGACGTCCTCTTCGGTCGTGTCCGCCTCCCGCGCCGCCAGCCGGATCCAGTCGTCGGTGATGTCGTCGTCGGTGATCAATTGCTGGCCGTCCAGCTCAGGCGTCAGCAGGATGACGTCCCGCCAGTCGGGCACGATGTCGGCCGCTTCCTCGGGAACCTCCGGCGCCGGATCGTCGAGCAACGGCGCGAGCCGGGTCACCCGCCCCCCGATATCCCCGATCGTCCTGCCGAGCCGCCCCGCGATCCGAACCACGTGCAACGCGTCCCAGCGATAGTTCGCACTCTCCTCCTGGTCCGCAAGGTTCCAGCGGTTGGGCACCAGCGCCACCAGCACATCGACCTCGTCGGGAACGAACGCCATCTGCCCATACGCTTGCTCGGCGACGGGACTCCGCCCGGACATCGTCAGGAGCGCCGCGAAGGTCTGGATCACCTCCGAGACCGTGGTCTCGGTGTGACCTGCGAGATGGACCAGCGCCCCCGCGAGATAACGGACGGGCTCGGGAGACAGACCGAACTGGTAGCGCGCCATCTCGCGACCCAGGCTGCTCGGCAGTCGAATGCTCCACATCCCACCCCAGTCGAAATCGGGTGCGGAGACCGGAAACCGCCGGCCGAGTCGGACCAGCCGCGAGGTGGTCTGCTCGATGGTCTCGTCATTGGCCTGCGCGAGACCCAGCATGTATGCCGGAGATCGCTCCCCCAGATAATACGGCGGTATGCCGTCACCATCGGCCGAAAGAACGACGCGGTCGCGCTGATGAAGCCCAGTCAGATCAGCGAACGGATCTTCCTGGGGCCAAGCAGGTTCCACCTCGGTGGTCTCAATCAGGCGCACCCCGAGCATCACTTGGAACGGCGCGAGACGTTCCAGCAACTCGCCTGGGGACCCGCCGGCGGAACCAAGCATCCTCAGCAGCGCCGTCACATCGACTACATCTTCGGTACCGGCCCGCTCGGCGACCATGCTGATTTTCCCGAGCATCGCTCGCAGCTCCGGCGCGACCGCATGATCCGGCAGACCAGAAAGATCGGTTGCCAACCGGAAGCCGAGAGTCGACGCGAGCGAGGCGACCCGGGCGGCGATCCGGGCAGGCGTCTCCCCGAGCTCAATGGCGGCATGAATCAGCTCCAGCCTGGTCAGTCCGTCATGAATCAACCGGGCGACGGACACGGCTCCGGAATCGCACACGTAATCCGGATCGGGACGGAAGGCGATCGGTGATTCACGCCGCAGCCGCTGAACAGCTCTCATCCGCTCGCATATCAAGGCAAGCGGCAGCCCGGTCTTATGGGACATGGTGGCAAGCGCCGGAAGCAGGCTCTGGAACTCGTCGCTCGTACCGGCGACCTGAACGTCGAGGTCGTCTGCCGGCCGTTCCCAGGATCCATCCCCGGCCGGGGCCGGAACGGCTCCATGGATCGCGAATCGACGCACTCGCCGCAGGAGTCCCGCCACCGGGAGACCGGTCCGACGACTCAACTTCACAATCGTCAGCACCCCGCCCTCCGAGGTCGCCCAATCGCCGTCCCCGGATCTGTCCACGAGCACGAGCAGGTCAGCCGGCTTGAGAACCGGTTGGCCGTCGGTTGACACCGGCGCGACCTTGAACCCGGCTTCATCCAGGTCGGAGGGCACGCCTGCCGTCTCTCCGAAATAGGTCGCCGATACACCGGCAGACCGCCACAGCGCCACAGCGGCGGAATCCAGCAGATTCGAGGAAATGTTCCAATACAGGTCCCAGCGCTTGACCCGCAAGTTCGGGACAGGCGAATAGAAACCGGCGGGCGAGCCGGGTAACGGCCAGAGACCGACCCTTTCGAAGGGTGCCGAACGCGGATCACCCGGCCGGTTCGGCAGCGACACACCGTCCCGGACCAACTCGGCGACGAGTTCCTCCGCCACCTCCGGCTCCTCGTCCGCGAAACATTGCACCCAGCCGTGCGTCAGGTCCGGGTGGTGGGCCAGGCCGGCCAGACTTTCGCCAAGCTGCGACCGCACCCAGGGTTGGTCCCAGGACTCCAGGCGATTCCGGTCGACCGAAAGCTGAGGGCTGCGGCCATCGCGCAGGTTTACGACGTAGCCGAAGGGAGTTTCGTCGCACACGATTCCGTCAGCCAGGATCCTGCCGTCGGTGGCGACCCACCAGATCTCACCGGTGCGCTGCATCCACGGATAGGGCTCGGGCGGACAGAGCTGATCCGCCGGCCAGCGCCTGAACGCCGAGTCGAACCGCGCCTCGACGTCGAACTCGGAGTACCAGAGCATCTGACGCAGTTTGTCCACGCACGATATCGGCTCTGCCATCTGGCGCAGGTAAAGGCGGACCCGGGTGCCCCCGATGCGGGAGACGTCGTCCGGTCCGGCCGCGGCATCCGTCGTGGTGATACGGAACAGGCTGCCGCTGCTGGAGATGTGGACATGCAGGGTTTCCCGCGGGGTGTTGGTCGTGCGGTCGACCCGGGCGGTTTCGATGAAGATCTCGTCGGCGAGCATGAAGTAGCTGAATACGCCGATGCCGAACCGGGAATTGGCCCAGAGGCGCAGGCTCTCGTCCTTCTGCA
The DNA here is from genome assembly GCF_900188005.1 of Actinoplanes regularis. Lineage (GTDB taxonomy): Bacteria > Actinomycetota > Actinomycetes > Mycobacteriales > Micromonosporaceae > Actinoplanes > Actinoplanes regularis. The sequence goes on from NZ_FZNR01000006.1 coordinate 120,560, forward strand.
GCCACTCGGCCTGCTCCCAGAGGAAGTCTGTGGAGTTGACGAAACGACGGCCGGCCTTGGAGAACGTGTTTTCCAGCTCGTTGCGGCCCATCCCGACCCCGTTGTCGGTGCACTCGATGAACTCCCGGCCATCGGCGTCCCGGTCCTGGAGGAAGCGGATCCGGCCCTGATAAGGCTGATTCCGGAACCGGGCGCGCAGGCTGCGGTACCGGCACGCGTCGAGGGCGTTCTGGTACAGCTCGCGGATCGCCAGGGCCGGGTCGCCGTAGAGCCGGGCACCCATCAACAGATCACGAATCTCGTGGTGAGCCAGGCGGAACTGCAGGAGCGGGGTTTCGTAGACCGGGCGGCCCGCAACGTCCGCCTGGGCCTTCAGGTCAGCCGTGTTGACCGTGACCGGAAGGCCGGTGAGCACCTCGATACCATTGCCACCGGTCTCGTCCAGCCAGTGACGGACCGCCTGAAGCTGCTGCTGAATCGCGTCGGCGACCTCCTGCATCGCCAGATGAGTGGCCGGGTGGACGCAGCGCGCCGCCAGGAGCAACGTGGTGCGGTCGGTCGTGACCGACCAGCGCGCCTCGCAGACCGCTTGGCGCAGGGCGGCCGGTTCGAGCGGATCGTGGATGCCGATGTGGTCGACAACCACCTCGCCGAGGCGGCGCAGGTCGAAGGCCATCGCACCGGCCACCCCGAGGAGCAGGGCGAGCAGCTTTCCGCGTACTGGAAAAGCCTTTGCCTTGGCCGCACCGGCGCGGTCGCCTTGCGCCTGGCCGGACAGGAAGACCGTCAGGTCCTCGGCGCCGGCGCCGAGCATCGACGCCGCCCCGCGGATCACCGCGGCCTGTTCGGCACGGAATCCCTGGCGTTTCTCGACGACCTCGGCAAGCCGCGCGGACAGCGCGGTGACAGGTTTCCGCTGCCAGAGGCCGACCTGGCGGAAGACGCAGCGGTGCGCCAGCCAGAGCGCGAGCGCGTCGGCGTCGGCCGGCCGCGGCTCGGCGAGCGCGGTCGCCTTCTGCCAAACCCGGGCGTGTGCCGAGTGGACCGCCTCCAGCTCGCGGCGCGTGGGTTCGTCGCTCAAACCCGGGGCCAGGTCGAGGGGGCGATGCTTGGCCAGCTCGTCGATGCCGGCGGCATGCATGGCCTCGGCCAGCAACGGGGCGGTGAGCAGGAGCAGGATCTCGGCGGGCGACAGGTCCACGCCGGGCGGGACGAGCAGGTCGAGGGCCGCGACGCAGCGGCGGTAGTGGTCGGCGTCGCGCCACGGGTCGTCCGGCAGGACGTCCACGTTGCCCTGCCAGAGTTTCCACACCTCGGTGGCGATGGCGACAGCGGCGTCGATCTCGGCCTGGACCGCGGCGCGATCCGGGCCCCAAAGGGCCGAAGCGGTGATCGCGTCCCGCCACGGGTCGGCGCCGCTGACACAGATGACCTGGTCGCGAATGTCTCCGGCGCCCTGGTCGCCGAGCAGGTGCACACGTTGGAAACGGCCCGGTTTGTAGCGCGTTACCAGGGTCTGCAGAACTTTGTCGGCGCTGTCGACGACCTCGGTCAGGGTGCGGGCCGGATATTCCGGGGCGAGCACCGTGACCAGTGCCTTGGTGAACAGGCTCATCCGCAGCTCGTCGCTGTAGTAACAGTACTGCTCGGCGTCGCAGCCGAAGATCGTGCTGACCCGGGTCTTGTGTTCGGGGGCGACCGCACCGCGCCCGAACTCGGGGGTCGCGCGCAGGCCGAGGCCCTTGCCCGGGTCGAGGGTCTCCCGGCAGGCGTCGACGGCGAAGACCACCGCCCGGGCGTCGCAGTTCTTCAGATGGCGGCTGAGATCCGTCTCGACCAGGTACTGCGGGTCGGCGAGCGCATCGGCCAGGGACGGAATGTCGCTCGGAACAAGATAGTCCTTGCCCTCGTAGGAGACCCCGTGGCCGCTGAAGTAGACGAAGAGGACGCCACCGGCCGGCGCGTCGCGGCAGGCTTCCCGGATCAGCCGGGAGATCACCGGCGCGGTGACCACCGGGTCCTCGGCGGCCGGGTCGGGGAAGACCCGGACGTTGTCCGCGTATCCGGAGGACTCCAGCGCCAGGCGCAGCTGAGTGAGGTCGTTGCGCACGGTGGAGATGTCGGGGAAGTCGTCCGACTGGTAGTGCGGGACGCCGATCAGCAGCGCGCTGAATCCGATCACGACTGTCGCCAGTGGAGGCCGGCCCCTAACATTGCGCCAAGCTACCACTACCGAGGGGCGTCACCATGACCGATCCGTACCGGGAGGAGACGCCGGACGGCTGGTCCGGCCGCGTGGAGCAGACCTGGGAGGTCGAGGAGGTCACCGACGGTTTGCGCCTGTTCGGCGACTGTCCGACCTGCCGTCATCCGAGCGAGACCCGGGTGTTGGTGGTGCGGACCGCGCCCGGGGCCCGGCCCGAGCCGGACCACAAGTCACTGGAGCTGACCCGGCCGGAGCCGGTGCTGGTGGTCTGCGAGTGCGCGGAGGAGCACGAGGGCCGCCCGGCCGGACGCACCGGATGTGGCCGCGCGGCCTACCTCCAACTGGTGACGGATCAGCCGTGATCAGACTGCGTGCGATGCCGGGCACGGTGACCGCCGTGGACCGGGAGTGGCAGGCCCGGGCGCGGCGGCTCACCCTCGACTCGATCTACGACGTGCGGGCGGTGGCCGGGCGCTGGGCGGCCACGATCGGGTCGCTGACCGGGCTGCTCAGCCTGGTGGCGCTGGTCGCCGGGCCGCGGGCGGTGGATCAGCTGCCGGTCGGCTGGCGGATCGTCACCGGGGTCTGCGTGCTGGCCGCGATCGGTTGCGCCGGGCTTGCGACGTGGTGGGCCGCGGAGGCGGCGCAGGGCAGCATCGGTTCGGCGCTCAGCACGTACGCCCAGGTCCGGGACCGGTTCCGCGAGCAGGAACGGACCGCCGTGGCGCTCCTTCGCCGGGCGCGGATCCTGGTCGTCGCCGCGATGTCCGCGCTGGTCCTGGGCATCGCCCTGACCTGGTTCGTGCCCAAGCCGGAGACCACCGAATACCTGCTGGTCCGGCGGGGATCCGCGGTGTCCTGCATCCCGTTGAAGGACGGCCTCGCCCTCTCCCTCGCGATTGACGCGGCCTCGACCGTCACCGTCGTCAAGCGCTGCCCGGCGGGCTGAGCGCCGCCGTGGGCCCGCCGGCTCTTCCGGCGGGCCCACGGGCGGTGTCAGCCGATGGAGACGGTGGCGGAACCGATGACGATGCGGTGGTCGGAGCAGGAGCCGGCGGGGTATTCGCTGGTCGCGGCGTTCCCGGCGCAGTCGGTGGAGATGCCCAGGGAGTCACCGCTGTAGCTGCCGACGATCCGGCTCTGGCGGGCGAAAATGTGGTCGATCTTGGTGAGGGTGGAGCCGCACGGGGTCGGGTTGTTGACGTTCGGCCTGGTGGCGGTCCACTCGCCGTAACCGAGGCAGTTGCCGGAGTCGTTGTCGTCCAGCTCGCGGTAGGCGCCGGTGTTGCCGGAGTTGTTCGGGACGTTGAGTGACGAGGAGTAGAAGCCGTTGAGCCGGCCGTAGTGCGGCTGGGCGTTGAGATCGCCGGCGAGCACCGCGGTGTGCCCGGAGTTGTTGAAGGCTTCGAGCTGGCCGAGCACGTCGGCGAGCTGATGCCCGCTGTACAGGTTGCCGTCGGCGTCCTTGGTCTGCTCGGCGGTGATGTGCGTGCCGCAGAAGTGCATCTTGGGCTGGGCGGTCGGGTTCACGCAGGTGAGCGAGTGGATCTCACCGGTGGTGTCCGAGGTGAGCGTCCAGCGCTGAGCGCCGTCCAGCGGGTACCGGCTGAAGATCGCGTTGCCGAACGGGCCCTTCGCGTCACCCGGGGCGCACGCTCCCTTGGGGGTGGCCGGGGTGAAGCGAGCGAAGTTTGTGCTGTCCTGCGGGTAGCCGAGCTCCCGCAGTTCGGCGATCAGCGCGTTGAACTGGGTCTGACAGATTTCGTTGAAGACGGCGAAGTCCGCGTCGCGGTTGACGATGGACCGGGCGGCGACGCCGATCATGCCGTTGGTGGTGCTGCCCGCGTTGATCTTCGCGCCGGCGACGTTCCACGTCCAGAAGTTGTAGGCGACGTTGACCGCCGCCGACGCCGGGCCGGCCGGAGCGGCCACGACACCGACGGCGAGCAGCAGCGTGGCCGCGACGCGCGTGGCCCATCCCTTGGTTCGCATGGAGATCTCCCCCGTAGAGTTCCGTTCGTATGGTTCGATATTCAAGATCATCCAACCACACGGGACCGCCGGCCCGGCGCCCGCGACGGAGGCGACCTGCGGCGGGATGCCGGTCAGGCGACTTCGCGGAGGCGGGCGGCGATCTTCTCCGGGGTGGTGTCGCTGATCCAGGCGGCCATCGCCGACTCGACGCCGGCCAGATACTTCAGCTTGCCGGGCGCGCGCAGGACACTGAACACCTGCAGATGCAGCCGGAACAGGTCGCGGCCCAGGTGGACCGGGGCCTGGTGCACCCCGGCGATGTAGGGCAGCGGCTCCGGCCCGGGGAAGTACCGGTCGAGCCGCCCGAGCACGTCCAGGTAGATCCGGGCCAGGTCGTCGCGTTCCGGGCCGGTCAGCGCGGGCAGGTCGGCGACGTCGCGGTGCGGGGCCAGGTGCACCTCGACCGGCCAGCGCGCCGCCGCCGGCACGTAGGCGGTCCAGTGTTCGGAAGCGGTCACGATGCGGCTCCCGGCGCGCCGCTCCGCGTCCAGGACGTCGCGGAACAGGTTGCCGCCGGTCCGGTCCCGGTGCCGTTCGGCCATCTCCAGCATCCGGGCGGCCTTCGGCGGCACGAACGGGAACGCGTAGATCTGGCCGTGCGGGTGCGGCAGGGTCACCCCGATCTCCTCGCCGCGGTTCTCGAAGACGAACACGTGCTCGATGCCGGGCTGTTCACCCAGTTCGCGGGTGCGGTCGGCCCAGGCTTCGATGACGGTCCGGGCGCGGTGCGGGGTGAGGCTGCCGAACGACCCCTTCGGGGCCGAGGAGAAGCAGACCACCTCGGTACGACCACCGGCCGGCCGCACCGGCCACAGCGGATCGCCGTCGACGTGCCCGTCGAGCAGGTCGTTGCGCGGGGAGAACGACGGGAACCGGTTCTCGAAGACGACCACGTCGTAGCCGGCCTCGGCGATCTCGGTCGGGAACCCGCCCGGCACGGTCGGGGCCAGCGGGTCCTGATCGGCCGGTGGCATGAAGGTGCGGTCGTTGCGGTGTGCCGCCATCGCGATCCACTCGCCGGTCAGCTGGTCGTACCGGAGCTGGGCACCGCCCTTGAGCACCTCCTCGGCCGGCGGGAGCGGCCGGGTGTCCTCGGCCCGCCGGGCGGCGGCGCCGGAGACGTACGGCTCGGTGTCGTCGAAGTAGATGATCTCCCGGCCGTCGGCCATCCGCCGGGACGTCTTGCGCACCCGGTGTTCCGGTGCGGGCTCGGTGGTGAGACTGCGCCCGGTCACCCGGATCGCGTCGATCGCCAGCAGCTGGGAGCCGGCGGCGACGAGGCGGTCACGGGCCTCCGGGGGCAGCGAGACCCGGGAGACCGTGGCCAGCGGCAACAGGTGCAGGGTGACCCGGGCGCCGCGGCGGTGTCCGGCGTCGGTCAGGTTGACCTGCCAGCGGGAGCCGTCCCAGAAGCGGTCGGTGACGGTGACACCGTCGACCCGCAGCTCACCGGCGTCACCGGCCCAGTCGATCTCCAGCAGCGCGTCGTGTTCCGGGTCGGCGGCCCACTCCGGCAGCTCCAGGTGGAAGACGGCGGCGTGCTGGTCGAACGCCGCCCGGACCGGGGCGGACACGCGCCCGTCGTGCTTGCCGTACTCGGCCGGGACGGCGGTGGCGGCGCGCAGCTCGGTGGCGGTGACGTCCACCCGCAGCGGGGCGCGGTCCGGTGTGATCGGCAGGTCGGCGAAGGCGCGGGCGGCCGGGTCGTACACCCGTACCGAGGCGATCGAAGCGGTCTTGAGCGTCAGCCGCCCGGTGGCGTCCCACTGCAGTTCGTCGTCGCTGAGCAGGAGCCGGCGGCCGGCCTCCTCGCTGACCCAGACGGACCCGGCGGTCCCGGCCGGGAGCGTGAGGATGTCCAGGACGCCGGTTTCGGTCTCGACCCGCAGCGGCTCGAGGCCGGGGGTGAGCTCCCGGACGACCACCGAGCCCTGATCGAAAACGGCCAGCTCGGGCGGGATTCCGGCCTCGGCGAGCAGCACCAGGGTGGGCACCGCGCCGGGCAGCAGGGTGAGCGCGGAGGCGGTGGCCCAGGGCAGGCGGACGCCGCCCGCGGTCAGGTTGACCGGCCAGCGGGCCAGCGTGCCGGCCGGGATGTCCACCGGCCGGGAGGGGAACTCCAGCTCGCCGTCGTCGAGGACGACCTTGAAGCGGGCGCCGCGGTAGGTGTCCAGCGGGAAGTGCGGCTGGTGCCAGGCGATGAAGAGGAAGCCGCTGCGGCCGTCACTGCGCAGCGCCCAGCGCAGGGTCCGGCCGTCCTCGACACCGTTCGGGCGTACGTCGGGCAGGCTGGACGGCATCTCGGCCAGCTTCGCGCCGAAGGCGGCCAGGAAGATGTGCTGGCGGCGCAGCTCGGCGTGGCTCGGGGCGAGCGCGCCGGCCTCGCCGATCGGGGCGTGGAAGTCGTAGCCCAGGCGCGGCAGGTCGTTGGGGTAACCGGTGGCGTGTGATTCCTGCATGCCCCCTGAATCCCCCATGTCGGTGCCGACCGGATTCGTGCCGCCGGCGTACATGTAGTAGCCCTGCCAGGCCGACCCGTTGCCGATCTTGCAGTGCGCGATGGTGGCGACGTCGAGCGCGGACGGGCGCGGCCGGCGGTGGTACGCGGTGGCCATCCCTCCGGCGAGTTCACAGGTCGCGGCCGGGAAGAGCTCGGACGGGGTGCGCGGACCGCCCTTGGCCGCCTCGATGTTCTGCGCCCGCCGCACGTCGGCGCCGATACCCGGGTCGTCCCAGACGTGCGAGAAGAAGTAGTGGTCGCGGAAGTTCGGCGCCCACGGCGCGTCGGAGTCGACCCAGAAGCCGTCACCGTAGCCGCCGTAGAGCGGGAGGACCTCCTCCTCGGGCAGTTCGGCGCTGTCCCAGGCGGTGGCGGTCCAGATCGGCGCGGACATCCCGGCCGCGCGGGCCATCCGTTTGAGCGTGCGCAGGTGCTCGGGCTGGGTGTACAGCTCGTTCTCGAGCTGGATCCCGAGGACCGTGGCGAATCGGTCGCCGACCGCGGCCCCGATCGCGGCGAACCACTCCTCGACCAGGCGCAGGTAGCCGGGGTCGTCGGTGCGGTGCCGGACCGGGGCGTTCCGCACCCAGTCGGGGAAGCCGCCGTTGCGGCTCTCGGCGTGCACCCAGGGGCCGAGGCGCAGCACGACGTCGAGGCCGGTCTCGACGGCCAGGTCGACGAAGGCGGCCACGTCCAGGTTGCCGTCGAAGCGGTACTCGCCGGGGGCCGGCGAGTGGTGCAGCCAGAAGAGGTAGCTGGCCACCACGGTGACGCCGCCCGCCTTCATCTGCCGCAGGCGCTCCGCCCAGCGGTGCCGGGGCACCCGGCTGTAGTGCAGCTCGCCGGAGACCGGGATGACCGGCGCGCCGTCCTTGATCAGGTACCGGTTGGTCAGGGACACGCCCGGCCGGACGTCCTCGTCGTTGCTCATCCGCGGCCGGGTCAGCGGTGTCGCCCACCCGGTGTGGCGAACGGAGAGCGGCTCGGGCCACGTCAATGGGTCAGTGGGCACGAGAACCCCTCCTCTGGCATTTGGCTGTAACCGGTCACAGCCCGGCGAGCCCGAACGATACACAGGCGTAACGGGGAGGAAGCAAGGGCTTGACACATCGCCGTAACAGCAGCACTGTAACCGGTCACAGGCACCGACCTGACTCTGAGCCCGATCCCCCGCCTTCTCTTCCCGATCAAATGCGATCAAGGAGAATCGATGTATAAAAAGCTCGCCCCTGTGCTGGCGACCCTCACCGCCGCCGCGCTCTTCACCTCAGCGTGCAGCAGTTCCGGCGACAAATCCGACGATGCCGCCACCAGCACCGAGAAGGTCGCGCTGACCTACTGGAGCTGGGCGCCGAACATGGACAAGGTCGTCGAGGGCTGGAACTCCACGCACCCGAACATCCAGGTCACGGTCAACAAGCAGGACGGCGGCGACCCGGCCGTCACCAAGCTGCTGACCGCGATCAAGGCCGGCTCCGGCGCCCCCGACGTGATGCAGGCCGAGTACCAGAAGATCCCGACCCTGGTCTCCGCCGACGCCCTGGCCGACATCGGCAAGGAGGCCGGCTCGCTCAAGGACAAGTTCCCGGCCGCCGCCTGGAACGCCGTGACCCTGGGCTCCGAGGCCGTCTACGGCGTCCCGCAGGACTCCGGCCCGCTGATGTTCTTCTACCGCTCGGACATCTTCGAGAAGAACAAGCTGCAGGCCCCGAAGACCTGGGACGACTACGCCGCCGCGGCCGCGACGATCCACAAGGCGAACCCGAAGCAGTACCTCGGCACGTTCTCGGCGAGCGACGCGGGCCTGTTCGCCGGTCTCGCCCAGCAGGCCGGGGCGTCCTGGTGGGGCGTGAACGGCGACTCGTGGACCGTCAACATCAACGACGCCGCGACCCAGAAGGTCGCCGGGTACTGGGGCGGCCTGGTCGAGAAGGGCGTCATCGACAACAAGCCGATGTACACCCCGGAGTGGAACGCCGCGCTCAACGACGGCACGCAGGTCGGCTGGGTCTCCGCGGTCTGGGCGCCGGGCGTGCTCGAGGGCAGCGCCAAGGACACCAAGGGCAAGTGGAAGGCCGCCGCGATGCCGCAGTGGGACGCCGCCGGCCCGGCGACCGGTAACTGGGGCGGCTCGGCGACCAGCGTCACCTCGCAGAGCAAGCACCCGAAGCAGGCCGCCGAGTTCGTCGCGTGGCTCAACAGCGACCCGGCGGCCCTCAAGCTGCTGGCCGGCACCGCGAACGTCTACCCGGCCGCGAACGACGCCACCAGCGTGCTGACCACGCCGCCCGCGTTCTTCGCCGACCAGGCCGACTTCTACACCATCGCCGCGGAGGCCGCGAAGGTCACCAAGCCGTTCACCTACGGCCCGAACGTGAACGTCGCGTACAGCGCGTTCAACGACGCCTTCGGCAAGGCCGCCGAGTCGAAGAAGGCCGCCGCCTTCACCGAGTCGCTCGTGACCATGCAGAAGGCGACCGTGGACGACATGAAGAACAGCGGTTTCACCGTCGCCGGATGACCTGCACCGGGCGGGACGCCGTCTCCAGCGTCTCGCCCGGTCCCTCCCAGGAAGGTTTCGGCGATGACGCTGACCACCACCAGACCCAGTTCCACCGCCGCGCCGGTCGCTCGAAAGCCCGCGCCGTCCCGGCGCGCCCGCGTCCCGTACGCCTTCCTCGCCCCCGGTCTGCTGCTCTTCACGCTCTTCCTGGCCGCGCCGATCGTCTACGCCGGCTACCTGAGCCTGCGCAAGGTGAAGGTCAGCGGCCTCGGCCTGGGCTCCAAGTCCCGCACCGAGGTGTGGGCCGGGCTGAGCAACTACACCCGGTCGATGACCGACCCGGAGTGGCTGCCCAGCGTCTACCGGATCCTGGGCTACGGCCTGGTCGTCGTCCCGGCCATGCTCGGCCTGGCGCTGCTGATGGCCCTGCTGCTGGACGCCGGGCGCACCCGGCCCGGGTTCAGCGGCTTCGCCCGGATCTCGATCTTCCTGCCGTACGCGGTGCCGGCCGTGGTCGCCTCGCTGCTCTGGGGCTTCCTCTACCTGCCCCGGGTCAGCCCGTTCGTCTACACCCTGGACAAGCTCGGGATCCACGCGCCCGAACTGCTCTCCTCGTCCTGGGTGCTGTACGCGGTGGCGAACGTCGCGGTCTGGGGCGGCACCGGTTTCAACATGATCGTCCTCTACACCGCGCTGCGAGCCGTGCCGACCAGCCTGTACGAGTCGGCCCGGATCGACGGCGCCTCCGAACTGGCGATCGCGTGGCGCATCAAGATCCCGATCGTGCTGCCGTCACTGATCATGACGTTCGTCTTCTCGATGATCGCGACGCTGCAGGTCTTCGCCGAACCGATGACGCTCAAGCCGCTGAGCAACACGATCTCGTTCACCTGGACGCCCCTGATGAAGGTCTACCGGGACGCGTTCGTCCGCAACGACATCTACGCCGCGGCCGCAACCTCGGTGGTCATCGCGGTGGCCACGTTCGTCCTGTCCTTCGGCTTCCTCAAGCTCGTCGGCCGTCGCGCGTTCAACCAGGAAGAGTCATGAGAACCAGCAAGACCGCTACGACACTGCTGCTGCTGGGCGCGGCGTACTGCCTGTTCCCGGTGATCTGGGTGCTGATCGCGTCGAGCAAGAGCAGCGGCGAGCTCTTCTCCACGTTCACCCTCGCCCCGAGCACCCACCTGTTCGACAACCTCGCCGACCTGAGCGGCTACCGGGACGGCCTGTACTGGCGCTGGATGGCGAACACCGCGCTCTACGCCGGTGTCGGCGCGGCCGTCTCCACGTTCATCTCCGCGATGAGCGGGTACGCCCTGGCCAAGTTCGAATTCCCCGGCAAGGGCTTCGTCTTCAACGTGATCCTGGCCGGCGTCCTGGTGCCCGGCGTCATCCTGGCCATCCCGCAGTACCTGCTGCTGGCGAAGGTCGGGCTGACCAACACCTACTGGGCGGTGCTGCTGCCCAGCTTCATCAGCCCGTACGGCATCTACCTGGCCCGGATCTTCGCCGCGGCCGCGGTGCCCGGCGAGATCCTGGAGGCGTCCCGGATCGACGGGGCGGGCGACTGGCGGACCTTCGCCCGGGTGGTCCTGCCGATGATGCGCACCGGCCTGGTCACGGTGTTCCTGTTCCAGTTCGTGGCGATCTGGAACAACTTCATGCTGCCGTACATCATGCTCGGCAACGACAAGCTCTACCCGCTGACGGTGGGCCTCAACGGCCTGCTCAACCAGGGCGCGAGCCAGCCGTCGATGTACACGGCGGTGGTGACCGGCGCGCTGGTGTCGATCATCCCGCTGATCGCCCTCTTCCTCACGCTCCAGCGGTACTGGCAGGTCGACCTGGCCGCCGGTGGCGTCAAGGCGTAGGGGCGGTGGAGACTATGATCCCGAACGTGTCGCGCAAACGCCCCACCATCCGCGATGTCGCTCGCGAGGCCGGGGTGTCGTATGCAACCGTCTCGCGGGTTCTCAACGGGCGCGACTGGGTGAGCCCGGAGGCCGTGCGCGCGGTCCAGGACGCCATCTCCCGGACCGGCTACACCACCAACCAGCACGCCCGGTCCCTGGCGACCGGGCGCTCCGGCTCGATCGCGTTCCTGCTCACCGAGCCGCAGCACCTGCTCTTCGAGGACCCGAACTTCTCGGTGCTGCTGCGCGGTGTCGCTCAGGCGCTCTCCGACCGGCAGCTGACCCTGATCCTGATGATCGCCTCCACCCCCGAGGAACGCAGCCGGACGATCGCGTACCTCAACGGCGGCCACGTCGACGGGGTGCTGCTGGTCTCCCCGCACTCCGGTGACCCGCTGCTGAAGCAGCTGGTGCAGGCGCAGGTCCCGATCGTGGCGTGCGGGCAGGTGCTCGGCTTCGAGGCCGCGATCAGCTCGGTGTCGGCCGACGACCTGGGCGGTGGCCGGAGCGCGGTGGAGCATCTGCTGGCCGCGGGCTGCCGGCGGATCGCCACGATCACCGGGCCGCAGGACACCTTCGGTGGGGTGTTCCGGCTGCGCGGCTACACCGACGCGCTCACCACCCACGGCCTCGCGGTCGATCCCGCGTACGTCGTGCACGGCGACTGGAGCCGGGAGAGCGGCGCGGCCGGGATGCGTACGCTGCTGGAACGGGTCCCGGACGTGGACGGCGTCTTCGCGGCCTCGGACGCGATGGCCGCCGCCACCCTGCCGGTGCTGCGCGAGGCCGGCCGGGAGGTGCCGGGTGACGTGCGGGTCGTCGGCTTCGACGACTCGGGTCTCGCGGCCACCACCGATCCACCGCTCACCACGGTGCGGCATCCGCTGGAACGCATCAGCGAGGAGATGGTCCGGCTCCTCGTGGACGTGATCAACGGCCGTACGCCGCTCTCCATCACCGTTCCCACCAGCCTCGTCCTGCGGGCCTCCTCCCCCGCCTGATCCTGATCGGCCCCTTCCTGGGGCGATTTCACCGTGCAACGTCCCTTTTGTCGACAATGGACTGTCTTCAAGGAGCGTCATGAAAATCGCTGTTGCCCTGGCCGCCACCGCTCTCCTGCTGGTGCCGGCCGCCCCCGCGCAGGCCCATCCCCGGCTGTCGATGCTCGGCGCGGACGTGTCCACCCTCCCTCGCGCCCTCGACCTCGGCGCGAAGTTCTACGACGTCCGCGGCCACCGCGCCGACCCCTACGAGATCCTGAAGAAGGCCGGCGTCAACTACGTCCGGCTGCGCATCTGGAACGACCCGACCAGCGGTTACAACAACAAGACCGAGGTCGTGCGGCAGGCGCGCGAGGCCAAGCGGCACGGGCTCAAGGTGCTGATCGACTTCCACTACTCGGACACCTGGGCCGACCCGGGCAAGCAGTTCACCCCGGCGGCGTGGGCCGGCCACGACCTGGCCCAACTGGCGCGGGACGTCTACGACTTCACCTACGACGTGTGCCGCGCGACCGGCCCGGACAGCGTGCAGATCGGCAACGAGATCAACACCGGCATGCTGTGGCCCAGGGGGCAGGTCACCAACAGCGACTTCGCGCCGCTCGCGTCGCTGCTCAAGGCCGGCTACGACGCCGCCAAGGCCTGCTCGCGCAAGACCCAGGTCATCATCCACACCGCGAACGCCGGCAGCATCGGCGCCGCGCACTGGTTCTACGACGGGATCGCCGCGCAGGGCGTGAAGTGGGACATCACCGCGCTCTCCTACTACTGCATGTGGCACGGCGACCTGACCAACCTGGCGACCGTGCTCACCGACGTCCAGGCGCGCTACGGCAAGCCCACGGTGATCGCCGAGACGGCCTACCCGTACACCACGGACAACTACGACCACCTGGAGAACATCATCACCTCGGCCGCGCCGTGCGACGGGATCCCCGCGTCGCCGCAGGGCCAGGCGACCGAGTTCACGCAGGTGCAGGATGTCGCCCGGGCCTCCGGGGCGCTCGGCGTCTTCTACTGGGAGCCCACCTGGACCGCGATCGACGGCAACGGGTGGGACACCGAGGACCTCGAGAACTCCGGCAACGCCTGGGAGAACATGGCGACCTTCGACGACACGGGCCGGATCAACCCGTACATCGTCTGGCGTCGCTGAGGTTTCACGGGGGATCCACCACCCCTTCTCCTCCCCCCTTAAGGAGAGCAATGAAAACATCCCTACGTGCCCTCATCGGGTCCGCGGTCGCCGCGGTCACGCTGCTGGCACTCAACCCCGCACCCGCACAGGCCGCCTCGCTCACCATGCTCGGCGCCGACGTGTCGACGCTGCAGCGCACCCTCGACCTGGGCGGCAAGTACTACACCGCGTCCGGGACCCAGGCGGACCCGTACGACATCCTCGCCGGCGCCGGCGCCAACTACATGCGCCTGCGGGTCTGGAACAACCCGGCCAGCGGCTACAACAACAAGGCCAAGGTGCTCCAGCAGGCGAAGGCGATCAAGGCCAAGGGCCTGAAGCTCCTGATCGACTTCCACTACTCGGACACCTGGGCCGACCCGGGCAAGCAGTACCCACCGGCGGCCTGGAGCTCGCACAGCCTCACGCAGTTGCAGACCGACGTCTACAACTACACGTACGACGTGTGCACCGCGCTCAAGTCGCAGGGCACCACCCCGGACAGCGTGCAGATCGGCAACGAGATCAACGTCGGCATGCTGTGGCCCAAGGGGCAGGTCACCAACAGCAACTTCGCGCCGCTGGCGAGCCTGCTCAAGCAGGGCTACAACGCGACCAAAGCCTGCAACAGCGGCACCCAGGTCATGATCCACACGGCGGACGCGGACAGCGACGCGAACGCCCGCTGGTTCTACGACGGCATCAAGGCGCAGGGTGTCACCTGGGACATCACCGCGCTCTCCTACTACTGCATGTGGCACGGCACGCTGGCGAACCTGTACAACGTGATCGCCGACGTGAAATCCCGCTACGGCAAGCCGGTCGTGATCGTCGAGACCGCGTACATGTACACCACGGCCAACGCCGACGGCCAGTCGAACTCGATCCCCGGCACCACGACCTGCGACGGCCAGGCCGCGACGAAGGCCGGCCAGGGCACCGAGTTCACCTGGATCCAGAACACGGCCCGGAACGCGGGTGCCGTCGGCGTCTTCTACTGGGAACCGACCTGGTACGCCATCGCCGGCAACGGCTGGGACCCGGCGAACATCAACGGCACCGGAGACGGCTGGGACAACATGGCCACCTTCGACGCCTCCGGCAAGTTCAACTCCTATGTGAAGTGGACCGCCTGACCCTGTTCCGTCCCCGGTAGGGCCGGCCCGGCGTTTCCCCGAGCGCCGGGCCGGCGCCATTCCTGACGCCGGCCCGGAACCCGTGAGCGCGGCGCTCTATCGAGACGGAGACGCGGAGGGCGACGGAGCCGACGAGCGGGCCGGCGCCGGGGCGGAGACGGACGCCGAAGGCGAGACCGCACCACCCGCCGGGCGCTCCGAAGCCGATGCGGCCGGAACAGCGGCGGACGCCGGGACGGAGGAATCCGGGGAGGGGGTCACGTCGTCGGTCGGGGACGGGGGCGGGGAGCGGAACGGGTTGACCTGCGGACAGTGCGGATAGCCGCGCTGCCAACTCGTCCACGAATCACCGGTCCGCTGGTCGACACAGTACTGACTGCCGAGTCGCAGGGGCGCGCCGTTCTGGTCGTAGAGCAGGGCGTCCTCGACGAGGCGGCCCTGGGAGTCGTAGACGAAGACGTCCTGCACGCTGTCGTACGGACTGCCGCCGCTGTAGGTGGCATCCATGTACGGCGTGCTCCGCGAGCTGCTGTCGGCGCCGGCGAACCCGGCCAGCGCGAGCAGGACCAGCACGGCGGTCCCGGACCAGAGGGCGTACCGCGGCCAGGGCTTGTCGGGCAGCTCCCGGCGGCCGAACCAGATCGAGGCGACGACGCACCCGGCCAGCAGGGCCAGGGCCACCAGCACGCTGTCGCCGATCCTGGGCAGCAGGCCGACCGGCCCGGATCCGCCGTCGAGCAGGTGCGCCAGCACCATGGCGACCAGGTAGCCCCGCAGCACCCACCAGGCCGGGCGCAGCAGGACCAGGAACTCGCTCGCCCGCTCGTAACCGAGGACCGGGCCGACACGGACGTCGACGGCCCGCAGCCACCGCAGGACCCGCTCACGCACCTCGTCGGGGCGTACCCAGGGCGACATATCCTTCGGCGACTCGGTGGCGAGACCGGCCGCGGCGAGCAGTTCGGCCGCGTACGCCGAGGGTGCCCCGAGCCGCTCGACCAGCGTGCCGTTGCCCTCGGCGAGAACCTCGGCCAGGTGCTCCGGAAGGTCGTCGAGCAGCTCCTCACGGGTGGCCTCGGGCAGGCCGCCGAGCGCCAGGCGCACCTCGGCGACGTAGCCGGTGATCTCGTCCTCTGCGATGTCGTTCACGCGGTCCCCCGGTCGCGAAGCAGATCGTCCATGATCGACGCGAAGCCGCGCCAGGTCTTCCCGTTGCGTTCCAGTTCGGCCCGGCCGGCGGCGTTCAGCGCGTAGTACTTGCGGTGCGGGCCCTCGTCGCTGGGCACCACATACGTGTTCAGGAAGCCGTTGGCGAAGAGCCGGCGCAGTGTGCCGTAAACCGAGGCGTCGCCGACGTCCTGCAGGCCGGCTGCCCGGAGCCGGCGCAGGATGTCGTAGCCGTAACCGTCGCCCTCGCGCAGCACGGCGAGGACGGCCAGATCCAGCACGCCCTTGAGGAGCTGGGTCGTATCCACGCACGGCACACTACTGCGCTATCCGAAGTACCGTCAACGCCGCGATACCGCACGATCCGATGTGGGCTGTGAACGCGGGCGAAGGGCACCGTTCGTACCCCGGAAAAGGGGTTCGCGACGGCGAACGGAAACGGGCGGCGCCGCGGAAGCGGCACCGCCCGTTGTCTCGGGTCAGACGGACGCGGAACGCGTCTCGTCCGCAGCGGAGCCGGCGGCGGACGGCTCGACGACCGGAGCGGACGGCTCGGCCGGGACGGCGGATGCCTTACGCTCCAGCGCCGCACCCTCGACGTCGAGCTCCGGCAGCCACCGCAGCCAGCTCGGCAGCCACCACGCCGACCGGCCCAGCAGCGCGAGCGCCGCCGGAACCGCGATCATGCGGATCACGAACGCGTCGAACGCGATGCCCACCGCGAGGGCGAACGCGATCGGCTTGACCGTGTCGTTGCCCTCGGGAACGAACGCGGCGAAGACCGCGAACATGATCGTCGCGGCGGCGAGCACGACCGGGGCGGCCTGCCGGAAACCGGTGACGATCGCGTCGCGCGGCGACGCGCCGTGGGCGTGCGCCTCGTGCATCCGGGACACCAGGAACACCTGGTAGTCCATGGCCAGGCCGAAGAGGATGCCGACGATGATGATCGGCGCGAGGCTGATGATCGGACCGGTGGAGCCGGCGTTGACCACGTCGGCGAGCCAGCCCCACTGGAAGACCGCGACCGTGGCGCCGAACGCCGAGCCGATGGTGAGCAGGAAGCCGAGCACGCCGACGACCGGCACGAGCAGCGACCGGAACACCAGCACCAGCAGCACGAACGCCAGGCCGACGACGAGCGCGAGGTAGACCGGGAGCGCGTCGTTGAGCTTCTGCGAAACGTCGATGCTGATCGCGGTCTGGCCGGTGACATACACCTTGGCGCCGTCACTGTCGGCGATCTTGTCGCGGATGCCGTGCACCAGGTCGACGGTCTTCTGGTCCTCCGCGCCGGAGGCCGGGATGACGGTGATCAGGGCGGCGGACCCGCTCTGGGCGGGCTGGGCCGGGGTGGCCAGCGCGACGCCGGGCAGCGTGGCGATCTGCTGCTGCACGGTGGTCGCGTACGCCACCGCGTTCGGCCCGTCGACCAGGATCAGCAGCGGCGCGCTGACGCCGGGGCCGAACCGCGCTTCGATGAGGGCGTCGGCCTTGGCCTGGGTGCTGCCCTCGGCCGAGCGCTGCGCCAGGGTGGTCTGCATCTTGAAGAACGGCAGCGCGATCACGCCGAGCGCGACCAGCGCGACCAGCAGGCTGGCGACGGGCCGACGGGTGACCGTGTGCGCCCAGCCGCGGATGAAGCCGCGCCCCTCGGTGACGGTGTCGTCGGCGGGCGGGGCGTCGCGCAGCTTGCGCGGCAGCGCCTTCCGGCCGATGAACCCGAGGATCGCCGGGACCAGGGTGATCGCGACGAGCACGGCGACGACGATGGTGGCCGAGGCGGCCAGGCCCATCTCGGTGAGGAACGGGATGCCGACGACGGAGAGGCCGGCGAGGGCGATGACCACGGTCAGGCCGGCCGTCACGACCGCCGAGCCGGCGGTGCCCACCGCGTACGCCGCGGCGGACTCGACGTCCTTGCCGGCGCGCAACTCGTGCCGGAACCGGGTGACGATGAAGAGCGCGTAGTCGATGCCGACCGCCAGGCCCAGCATCACCGCCAGGATCGGGGTGGTCGACTGCAGCTGGACGAAGCCGGAGAGGGTGGTGATGCCGGCGACGCCGATGCCGACCCCGACGATCGCGGTCAGCAGGTTCATCCCGGCGGCCACCAGCGAGCCGTAGCTGAGGGCGAGGACGATCAGGGCGACCACGACGCCGATGAGCTCGGAGGCGCCGCCGACGTCGGCCGGGTTGCTCAGCGCCTCACCGCGGGCCTCCACGGTCAGCCCGCCCTGGCGGGCCTGGGCGAGCGCCTCGGTGATCGCGGCGCGCTCCTCGTCGGTCACCTCGGACGGCTGCACGCCGTAGGTGACCGTGGTCAGCGCCGTGCTCAGGTCCCGCGACACCGCCGGGCTCCGCTGGTCGAACGGGTCGCTCGCCACCGCGACGCCGGGCAGCTTGCCGAACGTGGCGACGGACTGCGCGACCTGCCCGGCGAGCGCCGGGTCGGTGATCTTCTGACCGGCCGGCGCCTCGAACACGACCTGCACCCGCGCGCCGGCGGACGCGTCCCCGAACTGATCCTTCATCAGGTCGAGCGCGGTGGTGGACTCCTGGCCGGGAATGCGGAACGTGTTGACGGTCTCGCCGGAGAGCTTGACCGCACCGAAGGCCACGGCCAGCAGGGCGAGCAGCCAGACGACCGTGACGATGATGCGATGCCGGACGGCACCGAGGCCGAGGCGATGCAGCAGCGTTGCCATAGGGGTCCCTTGTTCAGTGAGTGGGTGGATGGCCGAGCGCGTCATAGGCGACGTCGACAAGGGTGTTGACCGAATCAGGGGTGAAACAGTCGCGCAGGGCGACGCCGGCCACCGCCAGCGCGCCGAGCGCGCCGACGACCCGGATCGCCCGTCGCGGATCGGCGACCGGACCGGCGCCGAAGGTGGTGCCGCTGAACGGCTCGTCACCGAAGGCGGCGGCCACCTCGTCACCGATCACCCGCAGCGCCGCGCCGACCTCGCTCTCCCCCTCGGCGAGCAGACAGGAGAGCAGCAACGCGACGGCGCCGGGCTGCCCGACGGCGAGCCGGGCCACCCCGGTGATCACCGACCGGTCGCGCTCCGCTCCGGGCGGCAGGTTCGCGGCGAGCGCGGCGACCTCCCGGATCTGCCGTACACAGCGCTCGACGACCGCCTCCTGCAGCGCCTCCTTGGTGGGGAAGCGGTGCAGCAGGCCGGTCTTGGAGTAGCCCACCGCGTCGGCGATGCGCTGCACCGACGTCTCCTTGAAGCCGTGCCGGGCGAACAGCGTGGCGGCGGCGTCGAGGATCTCGTCGTCGATCTGCTGCTTGGTGGGGCGGGGCATGGGACCACCGTAGACCTTTCTGGACCAGATTGGTCCGTCGGGGACCGTGGCGGTCCCCACACATCATCGGAGTTTGAATCCTCGCAAAAACGCTGCAACACCACGCGCACCCGACCGGCACCCGAGTCACACCCAGCGGCGCCCATCCGGCTGCCGTGGATTCCCGCCCCCACCGGCCGCGGACGGCACCGCGCGGGGGCCGGGTGGTCGCCGCCCCGAACGCCGCACCCGGCTCACCACGAAAGACCACGTCCGGTCCGGGTAGCCGGTGCTCCTTGTCAACCCTTTCCGCCGGTACGACCTACGGGGCACCGTGGCCAGGCTACGGGCCGAGCCCCGTGCCGATCCCGCGCGACGTCCGCGCCCCTTGCGGACCACAACGCGCCACCGGCCCCGGTCTACTTTCCGGATCAGGTGGCCGGGACCGCGGCGGTCACCTCCACCTCCAGGGTCAGGCCGGGCAGGAACAGGGCGCTGACCTGGACCGTCGTACTCGCGGGAGGATCGGCGGGAAAGACCCGGCGGCGAACCGTCGCGTAGGCCGGCAGGTCGGCCATGTCCAGCAGGTACGTCCGGACGTGCAGGACGTCGCGGAAAGTGGCGCCGTGGGCGGCGAGCAGCCCACCGATGATCTCGAAGATCCGGGTGCTCTGCGCCCCGGTGTCCCCGGGCGCGACGACCGCGCCATCGTCGTCGACCGCGACCTGTCCGGAGAGGGTGAGCAGCGCCCCGCCGGGCAGGTCAAGGCGGGCGACGTTGGCGAACCGGTCCGCGTACGGGGCGGCGACGGTCTCCGGGTTGTCCAGGGTGAGCTTCATCGATCCTCCAGGTTGATCAGCGCGGCCAGGTCCGCGGACTGTTCGGGTACGGCCCGCAGCAACCGCAGCGTGGCGGCGACGACCGGGGTGTCGGCGTGGGTGAGCCGCAGATCCTTGACGGCGAGCGCGACGGGGAAGTCCGCCGTGGTGCTGGCCGCCCGGCGGAGCGCCGTCCCCAGCGGGCCGCTCGCCAGCAGGTCGAGCGCCAGTTCACGCTCGACGCCGAGGCCGGCGGCGAGGGCGAGGGTGTCGTGCAGGCCGCCGAGGGCGGTGAGCATGGCGGTGTTCTGCATCAGCTTGACCGCCGACCCGGATCCGGCCCGCCCGCATCGGCGCACGGTACCGAGCTCTTTCAGCACCGGCTCGGCCCGCTCCACCGCGTCCGGCTCGCCGCCGGCGAACAGGGCGAGGGTCCCCGCGGCCGCCGCGTCGACGCTCCCGCCGACCGGGGCGTCCACGAAGTACACCCCGACCGGCAGCCGCTCCGCGATCGCCGCCGTCTCCGCCGGGCTGATCGTGGACATCTGCACCAGCACCGTCCCGGGTCGCAGCGCGGCCGCGGCACCACCGTCGAACAGCACCGCGCTGACCGCGGGGCCGTCGGTGAGCATGGTGATCACGACCTCCGCCGCGGCGACCGCGGCCGCCGGGGTGTCCGCCACGGTCGCCGGGACAGCGGGCGCGGAGGCGGTCCGGGTGCGGTTCCAGACCGTGACCTGATGACCGGTGGCGAGCAGCCGGGCGGCCAGCGCGCTGCCCATTCGGCCGGTGCCGAGCACCGCGATGTTCGTCATGACCTTGAAACTAGGTGAGCCGAAGGCATGCGACCAACGAGTGTTCGGCATGGCTGCCATGCCTGGCTAGCATGGCTCGGTGGAGACCCGACTGCTCGAGGTGTTCCGTACGGTCGCGCACCTCGGTTCGATCACCGCCGCGGCGCAGCGGCTCCGGTTCACCCAGTCCGCGGTGTCCCGCCAGATCGCGGCGCTGGAGGCCGAGGTGGGTGCCCGCCTGCTGGACCGGCTGCCGCGCGGCATCGCCCTGACCGAGCAGGGTCGCGCGCTGCTGCCGTACGCCGAGGCGGTTCTGGACCGGCTGACCGCGGCCCGGCAGGCCGTCGACGACCTTGATTCCCTCGACGCCGGCCGGCTGCGGATCGGCGCCTTCGCCACGGCGGTCGCCGCGCTGGTGCCGCGCGCCCTGTCGGCGTTCCGGACCGCGTTCCCCGGTGTCACGCTGTCCCTGGTGGAGGGCTTCACGCCGGTGCTGCTGGAGCGGTTGTCCGCCGGGGAGGTGGACGTCTCGGTGGTCAGCACCGTCCCGGCCGGGCCGCCCGACCCTGACCGGTTCGACCTGCACCACCTGCTCGACGAGCGGATGCTGGTCGCTGTTCCCCGGGACCACCGGCTGGCCGGCCGCCGCACCGTGCGCCTCGCCGAGTTGGCCGACGAACCGTTCATCGCCAACTCGACGCGCCCGGAGGAGACCCTGCTCGGGGTCAGCGCCGCCGCCGGTTTCCGCCCGCGGATCGACTTCGCGGTCGGTGAGTGGACCGGCAAGCTGGGCTGTGTCGCCGCCGGCCTCGGGGTGACCCTGGTGCCGTCGCTCGCGGCCCGTGGCACGCCGGCCGACATCACGCTGCTCGGGCTGCATCCGGACGACCAGTCGGTGCGCCGGGTCTATGCCGCCACGGTCGCCGGGCGTTCGCTGTCGCCGGCCGTCGCGCGGTTCCTGACCTATCTGCGGGAGACCGCGCGGGATCTGCGCCGGCCGGACGGGGCCGGCTGAGATGCAAGGCGGGCCCGCGGCGATCAACGCCACGGGCCCGTCCGATCGTCCTGAGCGCCGGGCCGTGCCCGCCGCCGCTGATCTGAGAAGGTCAGCGATCCTGCTCGTCGTGCTCGGCGATCATCTCGGCGTCCTCGACCGCGTAGTGGCCGTGCCGCGGCGCGGCCTCGATCTCCTCGGCGGCCGGCTCGTCGTCGATCACCTCGGCGGTGACCTGCGGCGCCTCCGCCCAGAGGGCGCGCAGCTGGCCCTGCATGAACTGGGTGAGGCGGCCCCGGTACTCCCGGTCGAAGCCCTCCAGAGCCTCGATCTGGCCCTGCAGCGCCTCGCGCTTGGCGCCCAGGCTGCCGACCACGTCGTCGTAGCGCTGCTGGGCCTGCAGCTTCAGCTGCTCGGCGCCGTGCATCGCGTCCGCGGCGATGGACTCGGCCCGCTGCCGGGCGTCCGTAACGATCTTGTCGGCGGCCCGGCGAGCCTCCTCGGCGCGCGCCTGCGCCTCGCGGGCCATCAGCTCCGCGGCGGCGCGCGCCTCGTTGAGCACCCGGTCGGCCTCCTGGCGCACGTTGTTGGCGTGGGCCTGGGCGTCGCGGGCGATCTGCTCGGCGGTCGCGAGCGCGTCGGTGCGGATCTTGTCCGCGTGGTGCTGGGCGCTCGCGACGTGCTCCTCCGCGGTGCGCTGGGCCAGTGCCAGCACCTGGAGAGCCTGGTTCGGCAGGCCCGAGTTGGGCAGGCCCGGGTTGGGGGCGATCACCTTGTGCTCCGAGGTCTCACTATCAGTCCCATTCAGCAGCACTTCGACACGATCCTTATCTGAAAAGTCAGTCTTTCCCAGGCACCGGACCTGCTGGTGCCGCTCCGCGGAACCCCGGCCGGAACGTCATGGCGGTCGAGGGGTTGTCAGCCATGATCGGCGGGATGCTACCAAGCTGAACCGGCACTTAGCGAGGGTCGACGACCACCCCGCAGATGACGATTAATCGCATTCGGGAATAAAGGCACCTTATTCCTGTTTAGTCTCAAGGAGACTCCAACCCGACATCCCGCAAGGAACTCCCATGCGACGCTGGTTGACGCTCCTGGCCACGACCCTTCTGTTGACCGGTATGCCGGTGACGGCGCACGCCGCGACCGTCACCCAGATCGCCCGCTGGGAGATGAACGAGCCAGGTGGCTCCACCCGGATGTCCGACAGCAGCGGGAACGGACTAGACGGACAGATCGGCGGCGAGGTTCGGATCGGCGGATCGATAAACGGTTCGACCGCCTACCGGTTCGACCGGCTCGAGCCGGACACTCCGCCGACCCACCCCGGCCACCTGGTTGTCGTCCCGGCCAACCCGGCACTGGACCCCGGTGATCGGAACTTCGCGGTGACCCTTCGGCTGCGTACCACCGAACACTTCGGCAACATCATCCAGAAGGGCCAGTCGACGACGCCGGGCGGGAACTTCAAACTGCAGATCCCGAACGGACGGGTCGGGTGCTACTTCCGCGGGAGTCGCGGCGTGCTGCAGGCGATCGCGCGGGACCCGATCAACGACGGGGCCTGGCACGTGGTCACCTGCGTACGGGTGAGTACCGGGGTGGCCCTCGCCATCGACGGGCAGCGGGTGGCCGGCCGGCAGGGCTGGACCGGGCCGATCAACAACAGCTGGCCGATCACGATCGGCGGGAAGATCGACTGCGACCAGAATGAGGTCGGCTGCGACTACTTCGCCGGCGACATCGATCAGGTGATCATCGAAACCGCCGGCGCAGCGTGGTGACGTCGCTCAGAAGCCACGGGCCAGGCGGTAGTACGCCTGATTCCAGCGGACCTCCTTGGTGAACCGCCGGGACGTGGTGTCCCCGTCGATCAGCAGCAGCTCGGTGCCGACCATGTCGGCCAGGTCGGCCAGCTCCTCCGCACCGACCGCCGAGGAGAGCACGGTGTGGTGCGGGCCGCCCGCGGTCAGCCAGCACTCGGCCGACGTGGAGAGCGACGGGGCCGGCTTCCAGACCGCGCGCGCGACCGGGAGCCGGGGCAGCGGCTCGGTCGGTGCGACCACCTCGATCTCGTTGGCGACCAGGCGGAACCGCTCCCCCAGATCGGCCAGCCCGAGCACGATCGCCTTACCGGGCGCCGCGTCGAAGACCAGCCGGACCGGATCCTCGCGGCCGCCGATGCCGAGCGGGTGGATCTCCAGCTTGGGGCGGCCGGCCGCGATCGACGGGCAGACCTCGAGCATGTGCGCGCCGAGGATCACCTCGTTGCCGGGCGTCAGGTCGTAGGTGTAGTCCTCCATGAAGGAGGTGCCCCCGCCCGGAACCATCGCCTTGAGCGTGTGCACCAGCACCGAGGTCTTCCAGTCGCCCTCGCCGCCGAAGCCGTAGCCGTCGGCCATCAGCCGCTGCACGGCCAGGCCGGGTAGCTGCCGCAGACCGCCCAGATCCTCGAAGTTGCTGGTGAACGCTTTGAAGCCGCCCTCGGTGAGGAACTGCCGGAGCCCGAGTTCGATGCGGGCGCCGTAACGCAGCGACTCCTTCCGGTCCTCGAGCAGGCTCTGCTGGATCTCGTAGAGGTCCTGGTACTCGCCGACCAGCTTGTCGATCTCGGCGTCGCCGATCTGGTCGACGACCGCGACCAGGTCGTTCACGCCGTACGTGTTGACCGAGACGCCGAACCGCAGCTGCGCCTCGACCTTGTCGCCCTCGGTGACCGCGACGTCCCGCATATTGTCGCCGAACCGGGCCAGCTTGAGGCCGCGCATCGCGGCGTAGCCGCGGGCGGCCCGCACCCAGGTCGCGATCCGGGCGACCACCGCCGGGTTGCTGACGTGCCCGGCCACCGTCTTGCGCGGTACCCCGAGCCGGCTCTCGATGAAGCCGAACTCGCGGTCGCCGTGCGCGGCCTGGTTCAGGTTCATGAAGTCCATGTCGATCTCGGACCAGGGCAGCGCCACGTTGTGCTGCGTGTGCAGGTGCAGCAGCGGGGCACGCAGCGCGTCCAGGCCGGCGATCCACATCTTGGCCGGGGAGAACGTGTGCATCCAGGTGATCACGCCCAGGACGCCGGGAGTCGACGAGGCGCGGCGGCAGATGTCGAGGATCTGCTCCGGGCTGGTGAGCACCGGCTGCCAGATCACGTCCGCGTCGAGTTCGCCGTCCAGAGCGGACGCGATCTCCCGGGACTGGGCGGCGACCTGTTCCAGGGTCTCCGGCCCGTAGAGCCCCTGACTGCCGGTCAGGAACCAGATTTCCCCGTGACTCATCTTGCCCTCCTAGTGACCAGCCGCTGCAGCACGATGAAGCCGAAGAGCAGGATGCCGACGACGATCCGGGTCCAGGCCGCGTTCAGGTCGCCCTGGAAGTTGATGATGGTGGTGATCAGGCCGAAGACCATCACGCCGAGCAGGCTGCCGAAGACGTATCCGGCGCCGCCGGTGAGCAGCACGCCACCGATGACGCAGGAGGCGATCGCGTCCAGCTCGGTCCCGGTGCCCTGCAGCGCGTGCCCCGACGTGGAGTTGATCGTGTAGAGCACACCGCCGAGCGCGGCGCAGAACCCACTGATGGTGTAGACGGCGATCCGGGTGCGGGCCACCGGCAGGCCCATCAGCAGAGCGGAGTCGGCGCTGCCGCCGATGGCGTAGACGTTGCGGCCGAACCGCGTCCAGGCCAGCACTCCGGCGGCGATCAGCACGACCGCCAGGGCCACGATCGCGGTCAGCGTGGTCTTGGTGGTCTCCCCGAGCGGGATGCGCAGGTCGGAGAGGGCGATCCAGAGCTTGTCCCGGATCGGGATCGAGTTCTGGTTGATGAACAGCGCCAGGCCGCGGGCCAGGAACAGCCCGGCCAGGGTGGCGATGAACGGTTCCACCTTGAAGTAGTGGATCACCGCACCCATGCCGGCACCGAGCAGCGCGCCGAGCAACAGCACCAGCGGCAGGACCAGCAGCGGCGGCCAGCCGCCCTGCAGCAGGGTCGCGGCCAGGGTGGTGGTGAGCGAGATGACCGCGCCGACCGACAGGTCGATGCCGCCGGTGAGGATCACGAAGGTCATGCCCACCGCGACCGCCAGCAGGACCGCGTTGTCGCGGAACAGGTTGACGATGACGCTGGGCTGGTCGAAGTTCTCGTAGTTCACCAGGCCGCTGATGTACATCACGACCAGCAGCGCCAGGGTGGCCAGGATCGGGATGTACTTCGTGTTCGGCCGGTAGACACGGCGGCGCCGGTTGAGCGCGGCGCCCTTCTGGTCGGCGGCCGGCGGAGTCGCGTCGATGGTGGTCATGCCGGAACCCCCGTCCGGATCTTGAAGCGGCCGAAGACCTTCTCCCGGAAGGTCGCGGACTGGGACAGGCAGAGCACGACGACCACGACCGCCTTGAACAGCAGGGTGGCCTTGGACGGGACGCCGATGCCGACGACGGTGACCTGCAGCGTCTGGATCAGGATCGCGCCGATGACGGTGCCCAGGATGGAGAACCGGCCGCCGATCAGCGCGGTGCCACCGATCACGACGGCCAGGATCGCGTCGAGCTCGATCAGGTTGCCGGCCGCGATGCTGTCCGCGCTCTTGATGTTGGCGCTGTAGATCAGTCCGGCGAGACCGGCGAAGGCGCCCGAGACCACGTACACCATGACGATGATCCGCTTGGCCCGGATGCCGGCCAGCCGGCTGGCGCTCGGGCTGCCGCCGACCGACTCGAGCAGCAGGCCGAGCGCGGTCCGCCGGGTCAGCACCGAGATCAGCACGACCGCGGCCATGGCGATCAGGAACGCGACCGGCAGGGTGAGGAAGAAGCCGGTGGCGATCGTCGCGTACGGGCTGGACTGCACGTTGATGATCTGCCCGTCGGTGACCAGCTGGGCCAGACCGCGGCCGGCCACCATCAGGATCAGGGTCGCGATGATCGGCTGGATGCCCACGACCGCGACCAGCGAGCCGTTCCACAGGCCGAGCGCGGCCGAGACGACGATCGCGACGCCCACGATGAGCAGGACCGAGCCGACCGCGTTCTGGTCGCCCAGATCCTTGATCAACAGACAGGCCACCGCTCCGGAGATCGCCATCACCGAGCCGACCGAGAGGTCGATGCCGCCGGTCGAGATGACCAGCGTCATGCCGAGCGCGACCAGGATCAGCGGCGCGCTGCCCCGGAGGATGTCGATCAGCGTGCCGAACAGGTGCCCGTCCTGCAGGGTGATGAACTGGTTGGACGTGAACACGTTCACGATCAGCAGCGCCACGAGGATGGCGACCGGCCAGAAGAGCCGGTTCTTGAGGATGGTCATGAGGTTGCTCCGCTGGCGATGGTCTGCATGATGCGGTCGGCGTCGACCCCGGCGGTGTTGTCCAGTTCCTCCACCAGCCGCCGGTCCCGGAGGACCGCGATCTTGTGGCTGAGCCGCAGGACCTCCTCCAGCTCGGCGCTGACGAACAGGACCGCCATGCCGCCGTCGGAGAGCTCGGCGACCAGCTTCTGGATCTCCGCCTTGGCGCCGACGTCGATACCGCGGGTCGGCTCGTCGATGATGAGCAGCCGCGGCTCGGTGATCAGCCAGCGGGCCAGCAGCACCTTCTGCTGGTTGCCGCCGGACAGGTTGCGGACCGGGCGCTCCGGGTCGGCCGGCCGGATCTGCAGCGCCTTGATGTACTTGTCGACGATCTCGTCCTGCTTGCGGCGCGGGATCGGGCGGGTCCAGCCGCGGGTGGCCTGCAACGCCAGGATGATGTTCTCCCGGACACTGAGATCACCGATGATGCCCTCGGTGCGGCGGTTCTCCGAGGAGAAGGCGATCCCCCGCTTCATCGCCACCTGCGGGTCGCGCAGCGTGACCGGCTTGCCGTCGAGGCTCAGCTCGCCCTGGTCGGGCCGGTCCGCGCCGAAGAGCAGGCGGGCCAGCTCGGTCCGGCCGGAGCCGAGCAGGCCGGCCAGGCCGACCACCTCGCCCTTGTGGATGGTCAGGTCGAACGGGGCGATCGCACCCGTCCGGCCGACGCCCTCGGCTCGCAGGAGCGGGTCGGCGGCGGCCGACTTCGTACGGGACTGCTGCGCCTTGTCCTCGAGGCTCTCCAGCGTCGCCAGCTCCTTGCCGATCATCTTCTCGACGAGCTGGACCTGGGGCAGCTCAGCGGTCCTGTACTCGCCGATGAGCTGGCCGTTGCGCAGGACGGTGAGCCGGTCGGAGATCTCGTAGACCTGGTCGAGGAAGTGCGACACGAACAGGATCGCGACCCCGTCGGCCTTGAGTCGGCGCATCACCCGGAACAGCTGCTCGACCTCGGAGGCGTCCAGGCTGGAGGTCGGCTCGTCGAGGACCAGGACCTGGGCCGAGATGTCCACGGCGCGGGCGATCGCCACCATCTGCTGGATGGCCAGCGAGTACGTGCTGAGCGGCGCGGACACGTCGAGGTCCAGGTCGAGCCGCTGGAGCAGCTCGGCCGCCCGTTTGCGCATCGCCCCCCAGCGGATCTTGCCGAACGTCCGCGGCTCCCGGCCGATGAAGATGTTCTCCGCCACCGTGAGGTTGGTGCAGAGGTTGACCTCCTGGTAGACGGTGCTGATCCCGGCCTTCTGGGCGGCGAGCGGGCCGGCGATCCGGACCTCCTCACCGCCGAGCCTGATGTCGCCGCCGTCGATCCCGTAGACGCCGGTGAGCACCTTGATCAAAGTTGACTTGCCGGCGCCGTTCTCGCCCATCAGGGCGTGCACCTCACCGGGGAACAGACGGAAGTCGACGCCGTCCAGGGCGACGACGCCGGGAAAGACCTTGCGAATGCCGGTCATCTCGAGGACCGGGTTTGTGGCGGGTTCGCCCATCATGAACTCCGTTCCGCGGCGTACGGGCCACCCCGGCTTCCCGGGGTGGCCCGTACCTGCCTCAACTCAGTACTTGCGGTCCGGGAGGGCGGCCTTGGCCTGCTCCTGGGTGAAGGTGGTCTCCTCGGTGAGGATCCGCGGCTCCACCGTCTCGCCGGCGTGGACCTTCTTGGCCAGGTCCATCAGCTGCGGGCCGAGGAGCGGGCTGCACTCCACAATGAAGTTGATCTTGCCGTCGGCAAGCGCCGTCATGCCGTCCTTCACCGCGTCGACCGTGATGATCGTGATGTCCTTGCCCGGCTTCTTGCCGGCCGCCTCGATCGCCTCGATGGCGCCGAGACCCATGTCGTCGTTGTGCGCGTAGAGCACGTCGATCTTCGGGGTGGACTGGAGGATGCCCTCCATCACCGTCTTGCCCTCGGCCCGGGTGAAGTTACCGGACTGGGACTTCACGACCGTGATGTTCGGGTTGGCCTTGATCGCCTCGGCGAAGCCCTTCTGCCGGTCGATCGCCGGCGCGGCGCCGACGGTGCCCTGCAGCTCGACGACGTTGACCGGGGTGGTCTTGCCCTCGTTCTGCTTGACCAGCCAGTTGCCGGCCTCCGTGCCCTCCTTGACGAAGTCGGAGCCGAGGAACGTCTTGTAGAGCGACTTGTCCTGCGAGTCCACCGCGCGGTCGGTCAGAATGACCGGGATGCCAGCATCCTTCGCGTCCTTGAGCACCGAGTCCCAGCCGGAGGTGACCACCGGCGAGAACGCGATGACGTCGACCTTCTGCGTGATGAAGCTACGGATCGCCTCGATCTGCTTCTCCTGCTTGCCCTGGGCGTCGGAGAACTTCAGCTCGATGCCGGCGTCGGCCGCCGCGGTCTGGATCGAATTCGTGTTCGCGGTACGCCAACCGCTCTCCGCGCCGACCTGGGAGAAACCGAGGACGAGCTTGCCGTCGTCCTTGCCCGAGCCTGCGTCGTCCTTGCCGCCACAACCGGCGAGCGCCGACACGGCCAGCAGGCCCGTCAGCGCCGCCGCCATCATCTTCACGCGCACCATAACCTCCAGAAAAGTTGTTACCGTTAACAAACCGGCCGGCAGCGACATGCACGTGCCAGCACCAGAGAGATCTTCGAACCACTGCGACCGGCGTCACAGCTTGCGTTTCGTGAGTGTTACCGTTCTCAACGTGCACGTCAAGAGATCACGATCGTTGTTTCACCTAGATCGCAAGAATGGCGATGTCACGCATGGCCATCAAGTGATCACCTGATAGATATCGTCCAATGCCGACCTCAGACCCGGCGCCGGACCTCGAACCGGCTGCCCAGACGCCTTTCCCCGCCCCACGGCCGCGGCCCGGCAAGGAGCGGGGAAGCGTCATGCGCGACGTCGCCAAACTGGCCGGCGTCTCGCACCAGACGGTCTCCCGGGTGATCAACGATCATCCCAACGTCCGGGCGGAGACCCGGGAACGCGTGCTCGCCGCGATGCGCTCACTCAACTACCGGCGCAACCTCGCGGCCCGCACCCTGGCCACCCGGGAATCCCACACGCTCGGCATCATCGGCTTCGAGACCACGCTGTTCGGCCCGGAATCGATGCTCTACGGCATCGAGAGCGCCGCCCGCGCCGCCGGATACCTGGTCAGCGTCGCCACCGTGCGCGAACTCGCGCACCGCCCCGTCCTGGAAGCCGTGGACCGGCTCGCCCAGCACGACGTGGACGGCATCATCGCGATCGCCCCGAAACCCGCGGTCACCACCGCGCTCACCCACGCCCCGACCGGTCTGCGGTGCGTCGCGGTGGGCGGTGCGGGTTCCGGCATCGACCCTTTCCCGACGGTACGGGTGGACAACGTCGCCGGAGCCCGGCTCGCCACCCAGCATCTGCTCGATCTCGGACACGCCACCGTGCACCACGCGGCCGGCCCACCCGACTGGCCGGAGGCCCAGGCCCGCGTCGACGGCTGGCGCGAGACTCTCTACGCGGCCGGCGCGATGGTCCCGCCGATCTCCCCCGGGTGGTGGGACGCGGCCGCCGGATACGAACAGGGGCGCCGGCTCGCCAACGACCCGTCGGTGACCGCGGTGTTCTGCGCCAACGACCGGATCGCGCTGGGGGTGCTGCGGGCCCTGCACGAGGCCGGGCGCCGGGTGCCGGACGACGTCAGCGTGGTCGGCTTCGACGACATGCCGGACTCGGGGTACTTCATGCCTCCGCTGACCACCGTCCACCAGGACTTCGGCGAGTTGGGGCGGCGGGCTCTGGCGCTGCTGCTGCACCACATGTCCCGGGGTGACGGGGACGCGCCACCGGCCGATGTGGTGGTCGCGCCGGAGATCGTCGCGCGCTCCAGCACCGCCCCGTGCCGCCGCTGACCCCACGCCGCACGGAGATCCCCACGCTCATTCCTGGCCACACGGAGATCCCACGCTCATTCCTGGCCACACGGAGATCCCACGCTCATTCCTGGCCACACGGAGATCGCCACACGCTCCAGCACACCACCACCCCTCGCCACACGCTCCAGTACACCCACCGTCACCCCTCGCCACACGCTCCAGCACACCACCGTCAGCCCTCGCCGCACGGTCCAGCAGCGCCCCTGCGCCTGCCGATGCCCCTTGGCGACGACCGCCGGTCCGGGTATCGCCGACGTCACCTCACCCGCGGCGGTGAATGAACCCGCACCTCACGTCGCGGGCCCGATACAGTCCGAGGGGTGTTCGACGGCGACACACTCGGTCCGCGCTCCCGGGGATCCACTCCCGACGGGGTCGGTCCCGCACGCCGCCGACATCGCCGGCCCGGCTCGCACCCGGCGGCGCCACCGAGCGCCCGCCCGAGGCCGTGCCGCCGCCGCAATACCAGCCGAAGCCCCCGGGCTTGCGGCTTTCTCACCTCCCCCACCCCGAAATTTCGGAGTATTTCTGCTCATCGCACGCCGGCGGACGTCTCCGAACCGCTGCATCGAGCGACGAAAGGACAGGTGAGCACATTGGAGTCGGAATCCGGCCTCTTCAGACACCTCCCCGAATGGCTACGCCGCCGACACCCACGACTCTCCGGGACCCTGCGGATCCGCGAGGCGCCCGGCCACATCACCACCATCCCGCTGCGCGGCCGCGCCGCCGTCCTCACCGCCGGCGGCACCGGACTCGCCGGCGAGGGCACGGTCTGGGCCGTGCACACCGACCCGGACGCCACGGTCGTCAGCCTGATGATCAGCTACGGCCGCACCGGCCGCCCGGCCGACCGCGAATCCGGCCTCTGCCCGCCCGGCGCCACCATCACCCTGGCCGGCGCAGACTTCACCTGGCACCGCTCCACCGGCCCGGCCCGCCCGCAACCCGCCACGATCGGCGTTCCCCGCCCGCGCCCCGGCGAGAACACCCCGGCACACCCCGCCGAAACCACCTCGACGCACTCCGCCGAGAGCACCCCTGCGCACCCCACCGAGAGCACCCCTGTGCGCCCCGGCGAGAGCACTCCTGTGCGCTCCGCCGAGAGCACCCCTGTGCGCCCCGGCGAGGGCACCCCCGCCGTCACCCGCGCGCCCGGGAACGTCGCGCCCGCGGTGAGCCGTGATCCCGGCCCGATCCGGAACAGCCGCACCCCACGCACCCGCTCCGCCAACGCCCGCCCGATCACCCCTACCTTGCGTCAGCGCGTCCGGGCCATCGTCCGCGACCTCACCGGTCCGCCGCACCGGTGACCACGCGGACCGGCTCCACGAGTCGATCAGGCCACGGTGACCCACGCAGACCGGAACGACGAAACGAACAAGCCGCAAAGACCCACACAGGCCGACTCGACGAGCCGAGCAGGACGCAGCTACCCACACGCACCCACTCGACGAAACGATCAAGCCACGGTGACCCACGCAGACCGGAACGACGAAACGAACAAGCCGCAAAGACCCACACAGGCCGACTCGACGAGCCGAGCAGGACGCAGTTACCCACACGCACCCACTCGACGAAACGATCAAGCCACGGTGACCCACGCGGACCGGATCGGCGGAGTGAACGGGCCGCAGTGATCCGCGCAGGCGACTCGATGAAGTGAGCGGGCTACGGTGGCCTACGCGGATCGGCTCGACGAAGCGATCAAGTCGCGGTACACCGCGAAGGCGGGTTTCGGGGTGTAGTCCGATCGCAGCAGCCCGAGCTGGAAGAGCGGGTTCGGGTTGTCCGAATCGGCGTCACGCAGGGCGAAGTGCTCATATGTGTCGATGTTGAGCGTCGCGGCTTGCTCGGCGACGATGCCGATCACCAATGTGAGCACCTCGGCCTGGCGGGCGTAGGAGCGGTCCGGCCCGGTCCCCCAGCCGTGTTCGGTGATGCGCATCGGCACCGAGTCCGGGATACCGGCCGCAGCCAGGCTCAGCGTCCGGAATCCGGTGAGCGCGCCGGTCACGATCGCGGGCAGCCGGTCCGCGGGGAGGGGATGGAAGACGTCCGGGAAGAAGTCCAGACCGACGTAGTCCAGCGCGGCTCGGAACTCATCCCCGCCACGTTCGCCCAGGTCGGTCCAGAACTCCTGCTCCGGCGAGAAGTCCAGGGTGGAGTTGCAGCCGATCCGCACGTCCAGACCCAGCCGCACGGCTTCCCGCTTGGCCTCGATCACGCCGGTGACCAGGGCGTCCCGGACCGCCGGCGAGCGCCCGTCGCCGCCGGGGCCGGCGTGGTTCGCCTCCTCGGTGATCTGCAGGGAGGCGAGCCGTGGCCCGTGCACCCGCAGCTGCTCGCGCAGGAAGTCGTGCCAGCCGGTTAGGTCGCTGCCGCACTCCCGGAAACAGGCGACCAGATCCAGCCGGCGCCGCCCGGTCGCGTACTGAAACGGCTCGGGCGGCGCCTCGAGCACCCGCAACGCGGAAACCGACGCGTAGCCGGTCGGCACCGCGGAGATCGGGGCGGAGCCGGTCGGCACCGCGGAGATCGGGGCGGAGCCGGCCGGCACCGCGGAAACCGGCGGGGAGGCGGTCGACATCAAGGAAGCCGAGGCCGAGCTTGACGGCGCCACGGAAGCCGAAGCCGGGCCGGGCGGCGCGACCGCAGCCGGGGCAGGCCCGGACGACGCCGCCGAGAGCCGGGCGGCCCGGTGCGTGGCGTCGTCGTAGTGGACGTAACCCCGTACCAGAAAAGGGTTGTCTCCGTGCAGCGCGTCCAGCGCCGCCGCGATCTTCTCGGAGTCTTCCGGCGGGCCCTGGGTGACCAGGTCGTCGTCGGTGACACCGAGGCCACCGGGGTAGATACCGAAGGTGAGCGTCATGCCGCGAGCATAGGCAGATTTTTGGTGTCACACCAAATTTTGAGTGACGCTATGATTCTCCGATGGGGTTGCGGGCGGAGAAGAAGCAGGCCACACGGACCGCGATCGCGGACGCGGCGCTGGGCTTGTTCCTGGAGCGGGGCTTCGACCGCGTGACGGTCGCCGACGTCGCCCGCGTCTCGCGGGTGTCGGTGAACACCGTCTTCAACTACTTCCCGGCCAAGGAGGACCTGTTCTTCGACCGGCAGGACGAGGTGATCCAGCGGCTGCCCACGGCGATCCGGGAGCGTGCGCCCGGCGAGCCCGCGGTGGCGGCGGCACGGCGGGCGTTCCTGGCCGAGCTCGACCGGGACGAGGTGACGCTCGGGCTGCATCCGGGGATCGCGCCGTTCTGGCGGGTGGTCGAGGAGAGCGCGGCGTTGCAGGCCCGCCTGCGGCACCTGCGGGACCGGACCGAGGAGGCACTCTCCGAGACCCTGCGGACGGAGACGGGAGCGGACGCGGACGATCCGATGCCACGGATCGCCGCCGCGATGCTGGCCGCGGCGGATGCCTCGTTGCACGCGGAGATCCGGCGGCGGGTCCTGGTGGGAGAGGATCCCGATGCGGTACGGACCGGGGTGCGCCGGATGGCCGAGGCCACCTTCGAGGCACTGGAGAGCGGCCTCACGACGTATGCGTTGAGGAGCGCGACCGGGCGGCCCGGCTAGATCCGGCCCGGGACACAGGCGCCCCGGCACGCGGAGATGGTCACGAAAAACGGGCCACGCCGCCGGGAGGGCATGGCCCGATTTCGTCCGGGTCGGTTCGCCGACCCGGCTCGTGCACGGAATCAGTCGGTGTTCAGGTGCTGACTCGGCTGCGCGGTGAGAGTGCCGGTCGATGTGGTGCTGTCGAGGTCGCTCACCAGCCAGGCGACGGCTTCGGCACCGTCGCCCACGGTCCAGAGGTCGCCGATGCCGTCGCTGTTGACATCGGCGGCGTGCAGGGTGACGTCCTCGCCGGTGTGGAAGTTGTCGGACAGCAGGTAGGACGCGTATTCGGCGGTACCGGCGTCGGTCCGGACGAAGTCGTTCCAGAGGAACAGCTTGCCGGTGGCGGCCTGCCGGAGGAACAGCGCGGTCCCGGTGCCGGTCTGGGCCGTGGCGATGGTCCAGGTGTTCCAGTCGGTGCCACCGGTCGGCGTCCGGACCGGCAGGACGGCGAGGTCGTTGTAGCCGCCGATCCCTCCGTGGTTCGCGTAATACGTGAGGAAGCTGCTGCCGTCGTCCTTGCCGGCGATCCCGATCAGGTCCGGGTAGACGGTCGAGTGGTGGGCACCGGCGTTGACGAGCTGGCTCGGGCTGTTGATCGTCTGGAAGTCGTCCCAGTCCATGCCGCTGAAGGTGCCGGCGTTGATGTTGCTGAAGCTCTGGTCGAGTTCGGCCCGGATCACCGAACCGTCACCGGTGCCGTGCAGGATGACCGCCCCACCCGGATTCCTCGAGTGGGTGGGCGGGTAGTAGACGAGGATGTCCTGCAGGGCGCCGCCGGCGAAGTGCCCGGTGACGACCTGAGCCCCGTCGAAGTCGGCCGGGCCTTCCGGTAGGCCGGGGTGGAACACACCGTTGCCATGGGCTCCGATGTCGGTCGGGACAGCCGCGATCCGCCCGTCACTCTGGCCCGAGGCGAGCCAGAGACCGGAGGCGAGGCCGTGCTCACCGCCGGCGGTGAGCAGGTCGGTGAGGTTGTCGCCGTCGAGGTCGGCGTCGACTGCGGGCGCCGGCGACGCGGCCAGTGCGGGCGTCACGGACAGCGGAGCGAACACCGCCGCTCCGGACAGGACGCCGGCGACCGTGGCGAGTGAGAGCGCCCGTACACCGGCACGAGATCGAATCCCCGTTTTCAAGACTTCTCCATCCGCGAGATCAAAGATCGATGGCAGACCGTACACAAAGGATCTTGTATCGGACCTTCGATCCGCGGCAATCCAACAAATCGACCGATGCAAGATCGTTAATTGGATCGGTTCACGGCGAGGAAAGTCTGCCGGCCCGGGCGGTGCTCCCAGCCACGCCCGGGCCGGCGGGCCACCCCTCCCCCTCCCAGCTCGGCGAAGCCGGAGAGGAACGACCCGCGAGGGCCCGCCCACGGACGCATCGCGCACTGTTCGGCGTCGGCCGTTCGCTGCCGCGACGGCCGGCTACGGATGCGTCCCGAGCGGGTCAGGACTTGGTGGCGCCGGGATTCCCGTAGTAGGCACCCGGGCCGTGCTTGCGTTTGAAGTGACGCTCCTGCAGGTGACGCGGCGTGAACGCGTCCGGGTTCAGGGCGAGCGTCTTGATCGCCATCTCGGCGACCGCCTCCACGATGATCGCGTGCTCGACCGATTTCTTCGGGGTGGCGCCCCAGGTGAACGGGCCGTGGTTGGCGACCAGCGCGCCCGGCATGCCGGCCGCGGCCTCGTCGTCGCCGATCAGCTCGATGATCACCTGACCGGTGTTGAACTCGTAGTCGGTCTCGCACTCGGCCGGGGTGAGCCCGCGGGTCACCGGCACGGGGCCGCTGAACGTGTCGGCGTGTGTCGTGCCGAGCACCGGGATGTCCCGGTCGGCCTGGGCGAACGCGACAGCGTTGGTCGAGTGCGTGTGGGTGATGCCGCCGATCGACGGCCAGGCCAGGTAGAACGCGCGGTGTGACTCGGTGTCGACCGAGGGGCGCAGGTCGCCGCCGAGCACCTTGCCGGTCTCCAGGTCGACCGGGACCAGCATGCCGGGGGTGAGGTCGTCGTACGAGACGCCGGACGGCTTGATCAGGAAGTAACCGCCGTCGCGGTCGACTCCGCTGACGTTGCCCCAGGTGAGCTGGGCCAGCCCGGCTTTCGGGATCACCTGGTTGGCCAGCCAGACGTCCTGGCGCAGAGCCTCCGAGCCGATCGTCACTTCGTCATCCTTCGCTCCGGAATGTTAGCGCTCACCTTACTCGATCCTGAGCTCCAGAGTAATGCCGGAAGTTTGTGCTTGTGAGCGCAAACACCGGGAGTTACCGCAGGTTGGCGACCACCGCGGCGACCCGCTCGCGCAGCGTGTCCGGCAGCGGCGCGTACCCGGCCGCGCCGGCGGCGGCCTGACCCGCCGGGCTGGCCGCGTACGCCAGGAAGCCGCGCGCCACCGCCGACGCGCCCGACCGGCACACCACCTCGTACGTCACCTGCACCAGCGGATAGGCACCACCGTACAAGTCGGCGTAGTTCAATTCGAGCCGCAGATCGTCACCACCGGCCGGTGTCGCGGTGGCCACCGCGGCCGCCGCCGCCTCGTCGGTCGGTGGCACGAAGTCGCCGCGCGCGTCCCCGACCAGCACCGTGGCCAGCTCGTCGACCCGGGCGTAGGAGGCCTCGACGTACCCGATCGCGCCGTCCGTCCGGGCCACCGCCGAGACCAGCCGGTCGCTGCCGCTGACCGCCACCCCACCCGGAGCCGGCCAGGCGCCGGCCGGCTCGTAGGGCCAGTCCGCCTTCGCCGTACCGGCCAGGAACCGGGTGAAGTTCGCCGTGGTGCCCGAGCCGTCCCGCCGGTGCACGGCCCGGACCGGGGTGGCCGGCAGCACCACGCCCGGGTTGTCCGCGGCGACCGCCTTGTCGTTCCAGGCGGTGATCCCGCCGTTGAAGATCTTCGCGATGGTGGCCGGCGCGAGCCGCAGCTCACCGACGCCGGCCACGTTGTAGGCCAGCGCGATCGGGCCGATCACCATCGGCAGGTGCACAGCCGGTTCGCCGCCGCAGCGGGTCGCGGCGGCGGACCGGTCGGCGTCACCGAGCGCGGCGTCGGTGCCGGCGAAGTCGCCGGTCCCGGCCAGGAACGTTCGCACGCCGGCGCCGGAGCCGACGCTCGCGTACTCGACGGCCGCCGACGCACAGGCGATCTGGTACTGCTTGATCCACTCGTTGACCGCGTTGGCCTGCGCGGACGACCCCTGACCGGCCGCCGAGCCGGCCGCGCACGGAACCGGGTCGGCGGCCCGCTCCGGTTCGTCGCAGGCGGCGAGCAGCAGGAGGGCGGCGAGGGCGGCCGCCGATGCTCTCTTCATCTCGGACCTCTCAGCGGTATTCGGCCAGCCGGCGGCGGACGCCGAGCGGAACCAGCACGACGACCAGGCCGAGAACCACCAGCGGGATGATCACCCAGCCGCGCAGCGTGTGTTCCGCGCCGCGCAGGGCACGGTCGAAACCCTGCTTGCGTACGTCGGTGACGGCACCCACCTCGGCGTCGAAGTAGGCGAAGTCGAACGCCGCGTCGCCGCGCCGGATGCCGGTCAGCGCGTCCACCGCCGCCGCGGTGCGGCCGGTGCCGGCCAGCGCGACCACCTTCTCGTGATCCCGCCGGTAGGACTCCCAGCGCCGCAGCGTCTCGGCCCCGCCCAGCCCGCCGAGCTCCGCGCTCAACTGACCGGACTTGCTCGTGAAGCCGTCCTCGTAGAGCGCCAGATTGGCACTGACCAGGTAACGACTGGTGTCGGCGGCGGCGTCGTAGCCGACCGCGCGCAGGCGCGACAGCGCGAGATAGGGGTTCAGGTCGTCCGCGCGGGCGCTGGACATCCGGCCGGCCTGGGCACTGAGCACGAGCATCGAGGCGAGCACGAGCAGCAGGCTCAGCACCGTGGCGGTGAGCAGCGCCGGATTCCACGACCGGCGGAACCGGCGGGCCAGCCAGACCTGCAGGACGATCAGGAGGGTCAGGAGGGCGCCGCCGAGCAGGAGCGCCAGGGTGTAGCCGGTGGACTCGGTGACGCGCTTGTCGGCGTAGGCCAGGTCGAGCCGGGCGGTGGCGGCGTCGCGGAGTTGCTGGGCGGCCGGGAGCAGGCGCAGGTGCACGATGTTCGTCGCCTGCGTGTAGTAGCCGAGGGCGTCCGGCGGGAGGGTGCCGGGAGTCTTCGCCGGAGCGCCGCCACCGGCCGCGGCGATCGTCTGGCCGACCCGCTGGCGGTAGACGGCGAGGCCGTCCAGCAGGTCGAGGGCGACGGCCCGTTCCGACGCGCCGGCCGCGGTGGTCAGCGACCGGTGCAGGTCCGCGTCGACCTGGCGGGAACGTTCCCGGTACGCGCCCTGGGCGTCCACCCGGGTGCCCGCCAGCGCGTCCGAGTCGCCGGTCAGCAGCAGCCGGGTGACCTGCGCGTCCATGTCGCTGAGTGCGAAGTAGAGGTCGGCCGCGGTGGCCGCCTGCGGGGCGGCCTCCCGCCCGATGATCCGGACCTGGTCCTGCACCCGGGCCATCACCAGGCTGGTCGCGACGAGCAGGGCGGTGGCCGCCAGGACCACCAGCGCCGCCCACAGCCGCAGGCGGGCGGGAGTTTCGTTCCGGACCAGGCTGCGGGTGGTGTTCCTGGTCGCTTCCAAGACCGCTGGCACGCCGCCACGGTAATCCATTCCCGCTATTCATCAATGCTCGCGGTAACCGATTTCCCGCAGTTAACCTATCGTTTTCCTGTTAGCCATTTCCGCAGGTAGATCACGCCCGGCTCGACCCGATTCGATCATTTCCGGGCAGCCGCGAAAATCCTCCGGAATTCACGCACCGGCCGCCCCGTGGTGGGCGGGGCGGCCGGTGCTCCAGGGAGCGGATCGTCAGCGGTGCGCGTGCCGGCGAGCCGCTTCGTGGCGGGGCAGCCCGGCGGCGTCCGGCAGGCCGTGAGCGGCGGAGAGGCCGTCGGGCTGCTGCCGGAGATGCCCCTCCGCGACCAGGTCGGCCAGCAGCCCGGTCAGGCGGGCGTCGAAGTCGGTGGAGCGGCGTACCGGCCAGCCGTAGAGGCTGGTCACCTCGGCGAGCACGGTGTCCACCGACACGACCCCGCCGTCGATCACCAGGTGCTCGCACGCGACCGTCAGCTCGGCGTCGGCGACCTGGTCGGCCCGGCGGGCCACGTCGTCGGTGCGGTACCGGACCTCCGGGACCTCCCGGCCGGGGTCGTCGAGGAAGCTGCCGTCCCAGATCACTCCGGCCTCCTCGATCACGGCCTCGATCACGGCGCGGGCCGGGCGGGTGATCCGGGCCAGGCCCCACTCCTCGCGCATCCGCTGCAGGGCGACGCTGATGTGCACCGGCCCCTCGACCTCGGCCAGGCGCCGCACGGCAGCGATCAGATCGGGGCGCAGGGCCGGGTCGGTGAGGGAGGCGCTGGGCCCGAGCGGTGCGAGGGTCGCCTTCCGGTACGGGTGAACCCACTCGCCGGTCTGCGGCACCGCCTCGGCGGTCGCCTCCGCCGTCCGGGCCGGGACGTCACCGTCCGCACCGGTCTGCGGGACCGCCGCGGTGTGGGTCCAAGCGGGCGGGGCGGCCATCGTCTCCTCGAACTCGACGACCCCTTCGGCGACCTCGTGCTGCTGTTCGATCTCGCGGTACCACGCGGGCCGCTCGGGCGTGACGGGCCGGACGAACCGCTCGGCCACCCCGGCGGCGGCGCCGGTGGATCCGGTCATCTCCGCGCGGAGCTGGGAGATCGCGCTGAGCCGGTCGACCGGTTCCACGGTGTCGTCCAGGCCGGCCAGGAACTGGGCGGCGGCCGCGGCCAACTCCTCGGTGTCGACCCCGAAGCGCTCGGCGACCTCGGTGAGGTCGTCCCGGCTGGCGGCCGGCTCGTCGGCCCGGTGCATCGCCGGGTGTGCGCCGACCGGCGGTTCGGCGGGTACGCCCTCGCCGTCGCTCAACCGGGCGACCGTCGTCTCCAGCTCGGTGTCCAGATAGGCCTCGGCGGTGGCGAGCTCCTCCGCGCCGGCCTGGGCGAAGGCGAACTGGGCGGCGATGCCGGCCAGGGCCCCGCGCTCGGCCGGCTCTTCCCGCTCCGGGCCGGTGACCGGCCCCTGCTGACCAGCATCGGCCATGCTGACGGAGTCGGGGAACCCAGCGGCGGCCAGGTCCGACTCGACGGTGAACAGCGCGTCGACGGTGTCGGCCTGGCCGGGTTCGGGGCCGGACGGCCCGTGGGCCGGCGCGAAACCCGTCTCGGTGACGGCGTTCACGTCGTACATCAGCGGGGTGGCGGCCTCGGCCTGCGCGGACGTGGCGGCGTATCCGGCGACGTAGCCCTCGGCCGCCTCGGCCACCGGGTGTTCGGCGGGGCCCTCCGGCGCCTGCGCGAGGCCCACGCTGATCGACAGCTCCGGCGCCTCCTCATCGGGCAGCTGCGCGAACGCGGCCTCGATCGCCGCCCGCAGCCGCGTCTCCTCCCGTTCGCGGTCCAGATACCAG
The DNA here is from genome assembly GCF_900188005.1 of Actinoplanes regularis. Taxonomy (GTDB): domain Bacteria; phylum Actinomycetota; class Actinomycetes; order Mycobacteriales; family Micromonosporaceae; genus Actinoplanes; species Actinoplanes regularis. The sequence goes on from NZ_FZNR01000006.1 coordinate 161,415, forward strand.
GCGGTGCCCCAGATCCGGTGCAGCTTCCAGCCCAGGCCGTCGAGCACCTGCTCCCGGATCCGGTCGCGGTCCCGGGCGGTGGGCGCCGAGTCGTACGTCGTACCGTCGCACTCGATGCCGAGGGCATAGGGCGCGTGGCGCCGCGCCGAGCGGCGCACCGCGAGGTCGATCCGGAACGCGCCGGCGCCGACCCGGGTCTGCACCTGGTAACCCCAGCCGCTGACGACGTCGTACACCGAGTCCTCGAACGGGGTCTGCAACTCGTCGGGGTGCGGCTCCCGCAGGCCGAGCGCGGTGATCCCGCGGGCCGCGTAGTCCAGGAACACGGCCAGGTGCCGCAGGCTGTCATCGGTGTCCGGCAGTTCGCCGGCCCGGATCGCGGACACCACCTCGAGGCGGCGGCGGGCGCGGGTGGTCGCCACGTTGAGCCGGCGCCAGCCCTCCCGGCCCTGCAGGCCGCCCAGGTCGTCGCCGATCGCGAAGATCATCACGTCCCGCTCGTCGCCCTGGACGGCGTCCAGTTCCTTGACGAAGAAGCCGCGCAGCCGGTCGGCCTCGGGCGGCACGACCATGTCCGCGACCGCGGCCTCGACGTCGTACGCGTCCTTCGCCGTGCACACCACGACACCGAGGCTGAGGTTCGGCCGGGTGACGAGGTGGTGCGCGACCCGGGCCGCGACCAGTTCGGCCATCGGCATCTCGTCGCCGGCCGGGAAGAGCTGGACGCCGGCGTCCGGGCCGGCCGGCGCGAACGCCGGGAAGGTGTTCAGCCGGCCCTGATAGAAGGCGTGGTTGGCGAACGCGATCAGCGACTCGTCCCGGCTGCGGTAGTGGGTGGTCAGGTCGAGCACCCGGAACGCGCCGCGGCTGAGCGCCAGTTCGAGGATCGAGCGCGGGTCGCCGCCGGGGATCGGGGTGGCCGGCAGCTGCCGGTCGTCGCCGCAGATCACCAGGGCGTTGCCACGGTAGGCGCAGGCGATCGCGTCCGGCACCGGCACCCGGGAGGCCTCGTCGATGATCACCACGTCGAAGTTCAGGTCGGCGGGGAGCAGACGGCTCACGTCGGCCGGGGACATCACCAGGCACGGCTTCACGGCCGTCGCCGCCTGCGGGGTGCGGGCCAGCAGCTCCCGCACGGGCGGGCAGCGAACCCCTGCGGCGGCGGCCGCGCGCAGCACCGCGACCTCGCCGGCCGCGATCTCGGCCGGCTGTTGCGCGTCGACCGCGTTCATCACCTCGCCCGCGGCGGCGCGCTGGAGCCCGGCGTCCCAGAGCCGGAACTCGTCGACCAGGCGGTCCCGGGAGATCCCGTCGAACGGGACGAGCCGCTCGTCCTCCCGGATGACCGCGTCGGCCCAGGACTGGAAGAGGGCGCGCCCGAGGACCGGCAGGATCTGCTCGACCGGCAGGTCCGCCTCGGCGCAGAAGTCGACCACGGTGTCCAGGCCGTGTTCGGCCAGCACCGCGCGGGCGGTCTGGTAGTCGAACCACTCCTGCTGGCCCCGGCTGTCGGCGAGGAGCTCGAGCAGCAGCTCGCGGGCGGTCTCCAGGTCGTCCAGCGCGCTGCTGAGCGCCGGGTGCCGGCTGGGTGCGAAGGCGCGCAGGATCCAGTCCCGGGCGGACTGCCACTCGGCGACCCGGGCCGGCAGGACGTCGGTGGGGCGCGCGCGGCCCAGCAGCTCGGCCTGCTCGGCGGTGAACGGGATGTCGGCTCCGTTGCGGAGCCGCCGGGCCTCGGCGGTCCAGGACATCGCGGTGGCGAGCGCCTCCACATCGGTCTGGGTGCCGCGGTAGCCCCTGCCGAGGACCTTCGCGTACTCCTGAGCGGAGGCCGACAGCGCCGCGGCCGCCTCCGACGCGTTCTCCCGCAGCAGACCGACCGCGGCCGACTCGGCCAGGGTGAAGTCCCGGGCGGCCGCACCGCTGTACGCCTGCACCAGGTCCCCGACCGCCGTGAACGGCTCGACGTGGGCTCGCAGCCAGAGGATCGCGTCGTGGATCAGGCCGGTGGCGAGCTGCGGACGGGGCCCGGGCTCGGGTGGTGGGCGCAGCGTGTTGACCCAGCGGTCGAACTCCCTGCCGGCCTCGCCGACGATCCGGATGATCGCGCTGTTCGGGGTGGGCGCGCAGATCCGCTCGATGAGTGTGGGCAGCGCCTCGGGCGGGGTGATCCGCAGCGCCTCCCCGGTGGTCTGCAGCGCCCGCTCGATCGCCTCGAAGTCCGTGTCCAGCCGCTTCCAGTGTCTGCCGAGCAGGCCGGCGTACTCCTGTTCGGTCTCGTTCAGCTCGTCGAGGGCGCGTTTCCAGGCGGCGGCCGCGTCCAGGTGGGCGACCGCCTCGGAGCGCTTGACGTCCGGCCGGGCGATCTCCGCGGCCGCCTTCTTGTCCCGCCGGTACGGCGCCCGCAGCTTCCGGATCCCCTTGTGCTCATGGGCGAACCGCTCAGCGAGCTCATCCACCGGCCCGGTCAGGGCGTTCTCGCTGAAGTGCTCGCGGGCCCGGGCCTCGGCGGCCTTCACCACGTTGACGACGCGTCGCAGGTTCCGCATCGCGGCGTGCGCGGCGCCGGCGCCGTCGCTGTCGAACCAGCCCGGCTCCGGTTTGTCCGGGCGCGACAGCAGGTCGACGATGACGGCCAGCCGGGGCAGGTCGGCGAACGCGACCACGTTGGGCAGTCCGAGCCGGGCGGTGACCCGGTCCAAGCTGTGCTGGTGCTGCTCGAGCCGGTCGGCGTCGTCGGCGAAGCGGCGGGCCAGGCCGCGGGCCTGGGCCGCGGTCAGCGGCAGCAGGTCGACCGCGGGCGGCTTGAGGTGGGCCAGGCTCGGGATGACCGGCAGTCTGCCGGGGGCGGGCAGCGCGCTCCAGGTGACCCCGGTGCGGGCCCGGACCGCCTCCTCGGCCTGGTGCAGCGCCTTGAGGTGGTGCAGCAGGCCCTCGGCGGCGCGGGCCACCGGCTCCAGGCTGGGCATGGTGAGCCACTCGTCGGGCGCCTCGGCCGGGCGCCGGGCGGCATGCCCGGCCAGGGTGGTCAGGGTGATCGCCTCACCGATGGAGCCGATCATGAAAGCCTCGGCGAACGGGTCCCGTTCGATCGCCTCGGTCAGCTGCTCCAGGGCCGTCCGAGCCTGGTGCAGCCGGGCGTCCAGCCGATTGTGGTCGATCACGTCGCGCCAGAGGTAGTCGTCGCCGTCGCGGGCCGGGCGCCAGGCCTGGCCGAGTCGTTCGGCGGCGTCCCGCACCTGCTGCAACGACTCGGTGGTGAGCGGCAGCGGCAGCTCAGGCGGGGCCGGGGCCTGCGGCACGTCGGTCATCTGGGCGCACATGCCGAGCACGTCGTGCAGGCGGTGACCGAGCGGTTCGCGGACCTCGTTCATCGCCTCCGCGTACGCGTTCAGCCGCTGCCGGTGCTCGCGCAGCGCCTCGCGTTCGTCGGTGGAGAGGTCCGGCGGCGGCAGCGGGATGAAGTCGAGCGCGGCGGCCAGGCTGGCCGCCACGTGTTCCCGGCCGCTTCGGCCGCTGTGCAGTTCGAGCAGGTAGTCGTGCAGGCCGATGGGCTGGAGGCGGTCCCGGACCGTGTCCAGGGCCGCGGCCTTCTCGGAGACGAACAGCACCCGCCGACCGGCGTGCAGCAGGCTGCCGATCATGTTGGCGATGGTCTGCGACTTGCCGGTGCCGGGCGCGCCGCGCATCACGAAGGTGTTCCCCTGCAGGGCCGCGACGACGCAGGCCCGCTGCGCGGCGTCGGCGTCCAGCACCAGCGGCACGTCGTCCGGGCTGGCCACCTCGTCGATCCGGCGGCCGGGGATCACGTCGAACCCGAACATGTCGGGCTGCACCCCGGGCTCACCGGTCAGCGCCTGGATCACCGGGTTACCGGCGATCCGCTGCTCGTTCTCGAGCAGGTCGGTGTACATCACCTCGCGGTGCACGGCGAACCGGGCGAGCAGCACCGCCTCGTCCGCGTTCCAGTTCGGGTGGTCGGCGAGCGCGGCGTCCAGGTGGGCCCAGTAGACCGTGATGTCCAGGGCGGCCAGGCTGTCCACGGCGGGCAGTTCGATGCGGTGCCGGCGCAGGCAGATGTCGAGCGCCGGGTTGACGAGCGGGTCCTCGGCACGGACCCGCAGCCGCGGGTAGTCCCGCGGGTCCGGGATGACCAGGTCGACCGGGATCAGCAGGATCGGGCTGAGACGCTCGTTCGGCCCGTCCTGCCAGCGGATCATGCCGACGCACAGGTAGAGCGTGGTGACGCCGTTCTCGAGCAGGTCACGGCCGGCGGTCCGGCGCAGGGTCCGCAGCGTGGCGTCCATCTCGGCGTCGTCCAGCGCGGTCTGGAACACGTTCGCGGCCCGTGGCCGCGGGCCTTCGGCCTGTTCCTCGATGCCCAGGAAGCCGCATTCACGGCCCTGCTGGAGCGCCTCGACCACGCTGCGCGGTGACGGGCTGACGATCTCCACCGTCGCCGGCGTCATCGCCCGCACGTCGATCAGCGGGTTGGCGCCGGTCAGGTCGAGCAGACCGTCCCGCCACGCGTCCAGCGTCGCCCGCACTCGGGCCTCAGGCCGCCCGGTCGACCCGTCCGATTGATCCCACCGCATTTTCCCATTCCAGCAAGGCCACGGGCCGGATGGTGGCGTTTTTTCGGGTTAATCCGACGTTCCGCACGGATCGGGCAATCCTGGAGCCACATGGGCCCCAGCAGCCCGAGGACTTCACTCCCAGGTCGGGACCCACCACTGCCAGCCCGCGGGCGCGGGCGGCCAGGTCGCGTCCGGCTGCCAGCTCTCCGGCGGGTACCACCCGTCCGGCGGGGCGGGCCAACCCGGCGGGACCTGGAACTTGATCCCGGTGGGCGCGGGCGGGATCGGCGCGTGCCGGGTGATCTCGGGAACCGACGACACCGGGGCGGACCCGGACGCGGAGGTCCCCTGCCGGTTCGAGACCACCGCGGACAGCGCCGGGATGACCGTGGTCTCGGCGATCTCGCCGGTGCCGCCGAACATGGCGGCCGACGGACCGCCCACGTTCGGGGCGGCCGGGCTGATCGAGACGTTACCGCCGACGGAGACGGGCGAGCTGGAGACGCCGGAGACCGGCGCGCTCGAGAACCCGGAGACCGGCGAGGTCGGCACGCCCGGGATCGGCGGCGCCGCGACGCCGGGGACGACCGGCTCCTCGACCTGGGTCCGGCCGGCGATGGTCGGCACCGGGCCACTGACCGAGGCGGCCCAGCCCGGCACCGCGCCGCTGGGCTGCACCCAGGTCGGCACCAGCTCGCTGCGGTCCATCCAGGTGGGCTGCGCGTCGCTGGGCGCGGACGCCCAGGTGGGCATGGCGTCGCTGGAGTTCATCCAGCTCGGCATGGCGGAGGTGCCGGCGCCCGGCAGGTCGGGGCCGGACGTGGTCGGCACCACCTGGGTGGTGGCCGGCGGCGGGGAGACCGGCGTGACCCGGCCACTCGTGGCGCCCCGTCCGGCCGGGCCGGTCCAGGCCTCCGGCAGGTCCTGGATCCGGGCGACGTAGAGCAGCACCTCGGTCTTGACGGCGTTGCTCTTGACCACCGCGCGGGCGGCCACGACCAGGCCCCGCTCGGCCTGGTAACGCAGAACCGGGGTGAGCTCAAAGCTCATCTTCGGGCTCAGGTCGCCGATCCTGGTATCACCGAGGCGCACCTCGACCAGGTGGTCGGCCATCTCGTGCAGGGTCACGTAGGCCCAGCACTCGCCCTCCGGCCGCTGGAACGGGACCAGCGCGTCGAGGTGCTGCTCCTGGCCACTGACCTGGAGCGCGGACCCGGTCGGCAGCAACCGGTGCTCGTGGACGGGCGGGTCGTTCGCCGGCACCAGCATGTGCGGCTCGGCCAGGTCGAGGCGGATGGTGCCGACGAAGGCGGGCGGGCGGCCGTCGTACTCACCCCACTCGCGGCCGTGGATCTGCGCGTTGACCTCGGGGTCCAGGTTGCGCTTGGCCAGCGCGGCGATCACGCTGATATACCGCGCGGCCTCGGGACGGGGCAGGTGGCCGAGCAGGGCGTGGTCCGACCAGACGCCGACGGCGTTGCGGTCGTGGCGATTGCTGCGGTCGGGTTTCAGCAGGACCGGCACGGTTATGTCGGTTCCCTGTGGGTTGAAGCCGTCGCCGAAGAGCGCGCGGATCGCCTTCGCGTAGTGGGTCTCGCCGACCACCTCGGCGCTCGCCCAGCCCGCTTGTCCCCAAAGTTGGAACCGATTTGCCACACCGGAACGCTAGTGTCTGCTTTCCGTCAGTGACGTCGTCCATACGGATGAGTACCGATAGCCGGACGGTCCGTATCCGTAAGATCAACTCTACGCGGCCGGCGGGTGAAGCCCCGGATACATCCGGGGCTTTTCACCCGATCAGCCGAGCTTGACGACCATCTTGCCGGTATTCTCTCCGCGCATCAGCCCGAGGAACGCCTCCGGGGCGGCGGCCAGACCCTCGACCACGGTCTCCCGGGACTCGATCTCGCCGGCCCGCAACCAGCCGCCGACCTCCGCGACGAACTCCGGCATCCGGTCGCGGTGGTTGCCGACGATGAAGCCGCGGAGGTTGAGCTCCTTGCCGATCGCCAGCGCCAGGTTGCGCGGGGTGGCCGGCGCGGAGGTCTCGTTGTACTGGGCGATGGCGCCGCAGAGGGCCACCCGGCCGAACTTGTTCAGCGAGCCGATCGCGGCCTCGAGGTGGTCGCCGCCGACGTTGTCGAAGTACACGTCGATGCCGTCCGGCGCCGCGTCGCGCAGTTGCTGCCGCACCGGGGCGTCCTTGTAGTTGAAGGCGGCGTCGAAGCCCAGGTCGTCGACGAGGTGGCGGACCTTCTCCGCGGAGCCGGCGCTGCCGATCACGCGCTTGGCCCCGCGGAGCCGGGCGATCTGGCCCACCACGCTGCCCACGGCACCGGCGGCGCCCGAGACGAAGACGACGTCGCCCGCGCGGAACTGCGCGATGTCGAGCAGTCCGACGTACGCGGTGAGACCGGTCATGCCGAGCAGCCCGAGGTAGGCCGAGAGGGTGGGCGCGGCGGCCGGGTCGACCACCCGCACGTGCGCCGCGTCGGCCACCGCGAAGTCGCGCCAGCCCAGCCCGTGCAGCACGGTCGCGCCGACCGGAACCTGCTCCGCGTTCGAGGCGACGACCTCGCCGATCGCCGCGCCGTCGAGCGCCTTGCCGATCTCGAACGGCGCGACGTACGACTCGACGTCGTTCATCCGTCCCCGCATGTACGGGTCGACGGACATGAACCGGTTGCGGATCAGCACCTGCCCCGGGCCCGGGGCAGGGGTGGGGAGCTCGGCCAGCTCGAAGTTGTCGGCGGTCGGCCACCCGGTGGGCCGGCTGGCGAGACGGATCTCCTGCATGAGGGCACTCCTAACGGTACGTCGGTAGTGATCGACAGTACGTCGAAAAAGTCGACACCGCGTCGACTCCGCACTGTTATCCGCGTTACCGTGATCCTCATGAGTCCTGCCCCCGCCGGCCGCCGCCGCGGTCCCAGCAAGGGCGACCTGCGCGAGAAGGCGATCCTGGACACCGCCCGGGACCTGCTCAGCCGCAAGCCGCTCGCCGACATCACCATCGACGAACTGGCCGCCGGCGCGGAGATCTCCCGGAGCAGCTTCTACTTCTACTTCGACTCGAAGCTCGCCGTCGTGGTCGCGCTGCTGCACGGCCTCAGCGGCGAGGTGAGCCGTGACGCCGGGCCGTGGCTGGACGGCACCGGCCCGGACGCCGAGGCGCTGCGCCGCTCGCTCGCCGCGCTCGCCACGCTCTGGCGCGACCAGGGCCGGCTGCTGGCCGGGGCGCTCGCCGCCGCGCCCGGCTGCCCGCCGATCGCCCGGTGGCGCGCCGCGCTGCGCGAGGCGCACGTCGAGCGGCTGGCCGCCCGGATCACCCGGGACCGGGCCGCCGGGCACGCGCCGGACGGACCCGCGGCACACGTCCTCGCGGCGATGATCGACGACCTGCGCTCCGCGGCGTTCGCGGCGGCCACCGACCCGGAGGCCCTGGTGGACGACCTGGTCACGGTCGAGCTACGGATGATGTACGGCAATTTCCGGGTTCACCACCCGGACGAGTGATCCGCCGGGCACCCTGAAATCATGAATATCGGTGTCATTGGGGCAGGACAGCTCGGCGGCACTCTCGCAACATGGTGCGCCGAGAACGGGCACGACGTCGCGGTCACCTCGCGGCATCCGGACCGGCTGACCGACCTGGTCGAGCACGGCGACGGGCACATCCGGGCGATGACCATCCCAGAGGCGGCGGCCTTCGGCGACGTGCTGTTCTTCGCGCCGAACTGGGAGTCGGCCCGCGAAGCGATCGACCTGGCGCACGACGCGATGGCCGGCAAGGTCGTCATCGACGCCACCAATCCCGTACCCATCCTCACGTCGGCGATGTCGGATGCAATGTCGGATCCGATGTCGAGCACGACCGACCCGAGCGGTCTCGGATCGTTCTCCCCCGGCTTCCCGTCCACTCTCGACATCCCGTCGTTCCTCCGGGTCCCCGAGGCGCCCGGGACCGCCCATCCCACCGCCGACCTCACCACCAGCGGCTTCGAGCAACTCATCGCCCTGGCGCCGGAGGCGCACTGGGTGAAGGCGTTCAACACCATCTCGACCGAGGTGCTCGACCGCCGGCGCGGCCACGACCCACTGCTCGCCGAGTACGTCTGCACCGATCAGCGGGACGCCCGCGACGCCGCCTGCCACATCATCCAGGAACTGGGGTTCGCGCCGTTCTTCGCCGGGGGCCCGGAGGCGGCCCGCCTGACCGAGACCGGCGGTCCGCTGCAGATGTGCGAGGTCGACGTGAAGGACGCCAAGGACGTCCTCGCCGCGGCGCTCGCCACGGTCCACTGACCGCACCGGCCGGCGACGGCTCGTCAGTGCTCCGCGGGTGCCGCGGAGGGCATCTCCACAACGGTGTCCCGGGCGACGTCCGGCCGTCCGCGGCCGCCGCCGTCCGGCCCCTGGCGCTCCGCGGCCGCCAGGTCGACGAGCGGCTGGTAGTCGGCGCGCAGCCGGAGCCACGCGGCGTGCGTCTCCCAGGCGGACGACGTGGTCGAGGTACCGATGCTGATGCTCATCTCAACTCCCTGATCTTGCGGCGGCCTTGACCATCGGCCGCCGCGGCCGGAGTTGAGGAATTCGCCACAGCGCTTTTCACCGCGCCCGGATCACGCCGTCCCGGCCGTGCTCGGCTCCGGCGCCTGGTCGCAGCCGTCGAAGACTCCCGGCAGGTCATCCATCAGGTACCGCTGCACCGACGGCCCGACCGCCGCCACGATCGCCTCGGCCGGCGCCGACGCCATCGGCTCCACCTTGATCACATAGCGCGCCAGCGCGACCCCGACCATCTGGCTGGCCGCCAGGGCGACCCGCAGCCGCCCCTCCGCCTCGTCGAGCCCGAGCTTGGGCACCGCCCGGCGGAGGATCTGGGTGACCACGAACTCGCGGAACAGCTTGGTGGTCCACTCGGTGCCGACCGCGGAGCGCAGCAGCGCCACCCCGGCCGCCCCGCCCGGCCCGTCCCAGATCCGCAGGAAGAGCCGGACGAAGCGGACACCGACCTCGCTCCGATCCCCCTCGGCCGCCGCGCTGATCACGTCGAGCGGATCCATCGGGGCCTGCATCGTGGCCAGGAACAGCTTGTCCTTGGTGCCGAAGTAGTGGTGCACCAGCGCCGGGTCGACCCCGGCGCCGGTGGCGATGGCACGGATCGAGGCCCCGTCGTAACCCTTGTCGGCGAACGCCGCTCGCGCGGCGGAGAGGATCGCCTCCCGGGTGTCCGGGTTGCCGGGCCGGCGCCCGGTCCGTCGTGCCATCAAGAACCCCTTTCCGGTACGGACATCGCCCGCACGGAACGCTATCCGGCGTACGAACCAGTGAACATTCTTCAACCTGGCGACGGGCCTGAAGCCGCCGGGCCGTTGACCGGCGCCGGCGCAGCGGGCCCTGGCCACGTCGAAGAATGTTCAATCGTCATCCGGTCCGGCGGCGCAGGGTCGCGGCACCCACCGCGAGCGCGACGACGACCGCGCCCAGCACGATCGCCAGGTCCCGCCACATCGTGCCGGTCGGCTCGGAGTGCGCGCCGACCTCGGTGAGCGCCTGCACGGAGTACGACATCGGCAGTACGTCGCTGACCCCCTGCAGCCACCCGACCATCCGCTCCCGCGGCACGAACAGCCCGCAGAGCAGCAACTGCGGTGCCACCACGAGCGGCATGAACTGCACCGCCTGGAACTCGGTGCGGGCGAACGCGCTGCACAGCAGGCCGAGCGCGACCCCGAGCACGGCGTTGGCGACCGCGATCAACACGACCAGGCCGAGGCCGCCGGCGGCGTTCATGTCGAGCACCCAGTAGGCGAAGCCGGCGGCCACCCCCGCCTGGATCGCGGCCGCCCCACCGAACGCGATGCCGTACCCGAAGAGCAGGTCGAGCTTGCCGACCGGGGTGGTGAAGAGCCGCTCCAGGGTGCCGCTGGTGCGTTCCCGGAGCATCGCGATGGAGGTGATCAGGAACATCACGATGAACGGGAAGATGCCGAGCATCGTCAGGGCGATGCGGTCGAAGACCCGGGGCTGGTCGTCGTACATGAAGTAGATCAGGGTGATCAGCAGCGTCGGCACCACGACGATCAGCGCGATGGTGCGCGGGTCGTGCCGCAGCTGGGTGAGGATCCGCCGGATCGTGCTCGCGAGGATCATTACGCCGCCACCTTCTCGTGCGCGCGGATCAGGTTGAGGAAGGCCTGGTCGAGGTCGTCGCTGCCGGCGGCCTTCTTGACCCCGGCCGGGGTGTCGTCGGCGATCAGCACGCCCTCGCGGATCAGCAGCAGCCGGTCGCAGCGGTTCGCCTCGTCCATCACGTGACTGGAGACCAGCACGGTGGTGCCGTCGGCGGCCATCCGGCGGAAGTGCGCCCAGAGCTCGTCGCGCAGCACCGGGTCCTGGCCGACGGTGGGCTCGTCGAGCACGAGCAGCTCGGGGCGGCCGACGATGGCGCAGGCCAGTGAGGCACGGCTGCGCTGCCCGCCGGAGAGGTCGGCGACCAGCTGGTTCGCGGCGCCGGTCAGGCCGACGGTCTCGACGGCGTTGTCGGCGGCGTCCCTGCCGAGCCGGTAGAGGGAGGCGAAGTAGCGCGCGTTCTCCCGGACGGTCAGGTCGGCGTAGATGCTGGGGGCCTGGGTCAGGTAGCCGATCTTGCTGCGCAGCACCGGGGAACCGGCCGGGCTGCCGAGGACCGTCACGGTGCCGGCGGCGACGACCTGCACACCGACGACGGTGCGCATCAGGGTGGTCTTGCCGCTGCCGCTCGGGCCGAGCAGGCCGGTGACGCTGCCGCGTGGGACGGCGCAGTCGAAGTGGTCGAGAACCGTCTTCTTCCCACGTCTGACGACGAGGCCGGTGACCTCGATCGCGGTGTCCATCGTTCCTCCAGGAAACTCATCAAGTGTTGAACTCAACGCTAGATGAATTCCTCCGGAAGGTCGAGGGGCTATTTCAACGCATGATGAAATCTCCGCAACACCTCGTCCACGTCATCGTCGGTGAGCTGCCCGAAGTCCTCGTACCAGTAGCCCACCGCGGAGAACTCGGGCGGCGCGCTCAGGCAGATCACCCCGTCGGTCTCCGGCGCGAGCAGATCCCGGGCCTGCGGCGCGCAGACCGGCACCGCGAGCAGCACCCGGGCCGGATCCCGGCCGCGGATCCAGCGCAGGGCGGCGTGCGCGGTCACCCCGGTGGCCAGGCCGTCGTCGACGAGGACGACGACCCGGCCGGTTACCGGTGGGGCGGGGCGACTGCCCCGGTAGCGGTGCACCCGGCGGTGCAGCTCCGCGCGCTCGGCCGCCAGGGTCTCCGCCATGTCCTGCTCGGTGGTTCGGGCGTACCGCAGATTGTCCCGGTCGTAGACGGGTGGCCCGTCCTCGGCGATGGCACCCACGCCGAACTCGGACCAGCCCGGCGCGCCCAGTTTGCGGACGACCACGATGTCCAGATCGGCGCCGAGCCGCTCCGCGATCGGCGCCGCGACCGGCAGGCCGCCGCGCGGGAGCGCGAGCACCAGGGCGTGCTCGCCCTCGCCGACCGTCTCGGCGACACGTTCGGCCAGCAGACGCCCGGCCTCGGTCCGGTCCCGGAAGATCACTCGACTCACCCCCAGCGCGGCGCCGCGGCGACGTGGTCCAGGGCCGGGTGCCGATTGGCCGGCACCGGGGTGAGGAACGCCGCGAACCAGTCCCCCGCCTCGTCGGCCACCGTCTCCAGGGCACCGGGCTCCTCGAAGAGGTGGGTGGCGGAGGGGATGATCCGTAGCTCGGCGTGCACCCGCATGGTGTTGCGGGCCTCCTCGTTGAGCTCGAGCACCGCCTCGTCCCGCTCCCCGACGATCAGCAGCGTCGGGGACCGCACGTCGATCAGGGCCGGACCGGCCAGGTCGGGGCGGCCGCCGCGGGAGACCACCGTGCGTACGTCGTCGGGCCGCGCCGCCGCCGCGACCAGCGCGGCCGCGCCCCCGGTGCTGGCGCCGAAGAGCCCGAGCGGCAGTCCCGCGGTGGCCGGATGGGCCCCGACCCAGTCGATCATCCCGACCAGGCGGTCGGCGAGCAGCCCGATGTCGAAGCGCCGCCGCCGGCTGTCCTCCTCCGGCGCGAGCAGGTCGGCCAGGAGCGTGGCGAAGCCACGGCGGTTGAGCTCCCGGGCCACGGCCCGATTGCGCGGGCTGTACCGCGAGCTTCCACTGCCGTGCGCGAACAGGACCATGCCCGTGGCGTGCTCGGCGAGAGTGAGGTCGCCCTCGAGGTAGACCCCGCCCAGTTCGATCCGTTCCGTTGTGGTCCAGGTGGTCACGTCCATCCCTTTCTGCTCGGCCATTACTGAGCGTGCATTCCGGGGAGACACTTCCCACCGTACGCGTCCTGAGTTGCCCTGGTACCCGACGGATCAGGAGGATTTCGCACCGTGGCGGCACGACTCTCGGTGCGGACCGGTCAGTGGGCGCGGTCGAGCAGGTGGCGCCAGTGGCGGATGAGCGGCGCCGGGCAGGCGAGGTCCCGGACGCCGGCGGTGACCAGTTGGTCGTGCAGCCGCGGGCTCGGTCGCAGGTCGAGGGCCACCCGGAACGGGATCGACCGGGCGACCGCGACCGACGCGGCCCACTCGACGAGCTGGGTGACCACGGGCGGCAGGCGGTCCGGGGGCAGCAGCAGGTCGTTGCGGACGCTGCGATCCCAGACCAGGATGTGCTGGGCCAGGTCACCCGTGCTGACGCAGAGCAGGTGGCAGTCGTCGACCAGATCGGCGACGCCGAGCGCGGCGGCCGGGGTGGCGATGTCCAGGCCGAGCCGCCAGCGCGTGCCGGTGGCCGCCACGAACGCGGAGATCTCCTCACGCGTCGCCACCATCGGCAGGATCACCAGCGGGTCGTCGTCCGGGCAGCCGCTCACGACCGTCCGGAAGGAATCGACAGCGTCCGGGTGCAGGACGCGGACCCCGCGCCGGCCCAGGGAGGCGGCGGGCGGCCCGCCGACCGGCTCGTCGAAGTAACGGATCGCGGGGAGCGGCCGCCCGGACTCGGCGAAGAAGCGCCACAGCTCGGCGCACTCCGCCGCGGGCAGGGCGCGCAGGTCCTCGGCCCGCAGCGGCGCCCAGCCGTCGGCGAGATGGCCCGCCTCCCGCGCCTCGGCGAGGGACGCCACCTCGGCGTGCAGCCGCAGGCCGGCGATGGACGGGGCGGGCGGTGCGGTGATCGCCGCGTCGAAGTCGACGACCACCTCGTGGTCGAGCCAGCTGTCGTCGACCCGGATGCCGGTCAGGACCGGCACGGGCAGCGCCCAGAGCGCCCGGGCCTCCGGGGCGTACGGGGTGACCGGCTCCTCGACGATCACCCCGGACAGCCTCGGCGCCAGGACGCGAATCAGGTCGACATCGGGTTTCTCCAGGTAGAGCAGGACCCGGCCGTAGACGATCTCCTCGATGCCGTTGCGGTCCACCAGGAGCCCCCGGTGACGGCCGAATCCGTACGCTATCCCTGGATATTGATCTCTCTCGGTCCGGTCACTCACGCCGCCACCTCCGCTGCGGGACGGTAACCCCGACCGGGGTCCTCCCGCAGCCCGCCGAGCGGCGCGAGCGTACGGATCAGTACCGGGTGTAGATGAACCCCAGCTTGTCGGCTTCGGCTCCCGCGCGCCCGTGCAGGCCGCTGATCTGCCAACCGGAGGGAGCCGTGCGGGTCACACAGTCCGATGTGGTCGTCCCGCCGGACAGGGTGTTGCCCAGGTTGGTGGTGAATCTGGTGTAGAAGATCCGGGTGTGCGAGTTGTAGACCCCACGGCACAGATAGGCACTGGTCACATATTCGCCGCTGCCCAGGGTCAGCGACTTCGCCGTCCCGCCGGTGCCTCCGTGGGCCTGCCCGCCGACGGTCACCTGGTCGACCCGTGAGCCGGCGCGCAGCCCGATCGTCCGTACCCGGGCGTCGAACCTCTCGATGTCGTTGAAGTAGTCGCCGTGCGGGCCGCCGAACTGCTCACTGAACTGGTACGCCGTGTCGGTCGTCCAGGAGAGCCCCACGCTGATCGGGTCGTGGTCGGAGAGCATCAGCCCGGCGCCGGTGAGGAACGACGCGTGCTCGTTGTGGTACGCCGTCGCCCGCAGGCCGACAAACCGGCTGCCCCGGTACAGGATCTTGTCGACCACCTCGCAGGTGTCCTCGGCGCACAGCAGCGGGTCGGAGCCCTTGGCCGGGGCGACGCCGCCGCGCTCCAGTTCGACCCAGGCGTCGGTGAGGCCGTTGGCCGCGACGAACTCGGCGATGGTGTCGCCGGTGCGCGTGTACCGGGTGTTGGTGTCGCCCATGACGACGACCGCGTTGCCGTTCGAGTGGGTGCCGATGAACGAGGTGAGCTGGCTCAGGTTGTCGGCCCGTGACGCCAGGTCGCCGTCGTTGGTGCCGGCGTTGGTGTGCAGGTTGTAGAGGTCCACATAGACGCCCTCGGCCAGCCGGACCCGCGCGAAGGTGAAGCCCTTGGGGGTCAGGCAGTCCCCCGAGTCGTACTGGCAGGAGTTCCAGCGGACCCGCTCGAAGTCGTCGGTGTCGTAGGCGTACCCGGAAAGGGTGTTGAGGCCGGAGCCGATACCCGCGCCGCCGCTGGTGGGGGTGCGGTAGGCGTGCGTGTCGGCCGCGTACAGGTAGGCGTGGTAGTTGAAGTCCTCCTGCGCGTTGATCACGTCGTAGCCGCCGATCCGCTGACCGATCGCGGTCGTGGCGGACTTCCGGTCGGTCTCGGCGCTGGACAGGATGTCGGGGAGTCCGGCGATGTTGTAGGTGAGCAGTTCGAGGGTGCCGCTCGAGGCGGCGGCGGGGGTCGCGGGGACGGCGACGGTGAGGGCGGCCGTCAGGGCCGCGATCGCGATGACGGGGATGCGAGTCTTCATCACGACCGGGACGCTAGGGCCGAAACCGCCCGGACGGAACGTGCGCTACTGGCAAGTAGCACAATGTTCACGTTCACATCGTTGCGTGTTGACCACGCCTTCGTAACCCGTGCCGACGCCGGCACCGCCACGCTCGGCCCCGGCGTCACCCTGGCCGTCACGGTCACCCCGGGGCGGCGGTACGACGCTCCGATCCCGGTGCTCCGGGCCGGTCGCCTGCGGGGCCGGTTCGCCGAGGTCGTTGTGACCACGCCGGGCTTCAGGGCCGATCCGGTAACCTACGGCGACACCATCGCGGTCCGGCTGCGCACCGTGTGACGCCACGCTGTCCACCCCGGAGGCGCCGTCCTTGACAAACGTCGATGCCCGGCCATTTCATTTGTCCGGGAGGTAACACGATGACCATGCGCCGGAAGTGCCTCGCCGCCGTCGCCGTCGCGCTGGGCCTGGTCACCGCGCTGAACGCGCCGGCCTCCGCGGCGCCGGCCGCCTGCGCCGCGCCCGCGCCCAGCACGACCCACCCCGGATACCTGGTCCTCGACCCGGCCTGCGACGTCTCCGGCGCGCCGTTCACCCCGCTCACCGACTCCTCCGGCAAGGCCGTCTCCCGCGTCTACACCGGAGTCAAGGACGGCGCCGGGTACCGCGTTGAGGTGCCGCTGCGCTGGAACGGGAAGCTGGTCATCTTCGCGCACGGCTACCGCGGCACCGGCAACGTGGTCTACGCCGACAATCCGGATCTGCGCGCGCACTACATCGACAGCGGATTCGCCTGGGCCTCCTCCAGCTACGCCACCAACGGGTACGACGTGGGCCAGGGCGTCCGCGACTCGTACGCGCTGATCGACACGTTCCGGCAGGTCACCGGCCGGCGAGCCCGCTCGGTGGTGATGAGCGGGAAGTCGATGGGCGGCCACGTCACCGCGGTGGCGATCGAGCGCTTCCCGCACGCGTTCGACGCGGCCATGCCGTACTGCGGCGTGCTCGGCGACACCAAGCTCTACGACTACTTCCTGGGTGCCGGCGTGACCGCGGCGGCCCTGACCCGGGTGAAGATCGACTTCCCGCTGGCGCCGGCCGCGGACTACCCGGTCCAGTGGCGCGCGCAGGCCGCCCAGATCACGGCCGCGCTCGGCGTGAAAGCGGGCAGCGCGCCCGTGCTCACCCAGGCAGGCAGAGCCTGGTCGCGGGTGGTCGAGCGCCTCAGCGGCGGCCCCCGGCCCGGCTTCGACTCGGCGTTCGCGTACTGGAACGCGGTGCCGTCCCTGACCCCCTACAACGACCTGCCGTTCCTGTTCGGCCTCTACCCGGGCCTCTCCGGCGGCACCGGCGGGATCGCGCCCGGCAACGTCACCGACAACCAGTACGCCTACTACCGGATGGCCGACGGGCCCCTGCCCACCGTGGGCGAGCTGCGGCTGAACGCCGAGGTGCTACGGGTGCGGCACACCGCGACCGCCGACCCGGGCCTGGCCGGCATCCCGCGCGTCGAGGGCCGCCCGTCCGTGCCGGTCCTCTCCCTGCACGACCTCGGCGACCTGTTCGTGCCGTTCTCGATGGAGCAGGAGTACGCCCGGCGTGCCCTCGCCAACGGCCGCGCCGGCCTGTTCGTCTCCCGCGCCGTCCGCGGCGTCGGCCACTGCGACTTCACCCAGGCCGAGCTGACCCGGGGCTTCGACGACCTGATCCGCTGGGTCGACACCGGCCGTCGCCCGGCCGGCGACGCCATTCTGGACCGCCGCACCGTCGCGTCCGACTTCTTCGGCTGCCTTTTCACCGACGGCTCCCACCCCACGTTCGTCAGCCTGGCCTGCCCCGCCAAGAGCACGTTCCCGCCCGTGCCGCCCCGCTTGTGAGCCGCTTTCAAAAACGTATTCCGATCAGATACCTGCATATCTGAAATAGGTCCGATCGCCACCTGGCAGATCGCCGCGACGCAATTTTGTCGCGGAGTGAATGAATGTCCGCGGCCTCCCGTTCACCGGGCACACTTGCGACATAGGTGCCGAGGGGGTTGAGATGACCACTGGGGACTCCGCGAGATCGAGAGAAGACACCGTTCGCCGGGTGCTGTTCACGGTCGGCGCGCTCGTCGTCGCCGCCGCGATGGCAGCCACCATTTTCGCGCCGCTGATCCTGAGCCGGTTCCACCCCACCGGCGAGGACCGTCTCGGGTCCGGTGGCCTCGGCCAGACGTACGGCGTGGTCGCGGCGGTCGCGTCGACCCTGGCGCTGGGCGGGGTGCTGATCGGGCTCGCGATGCAGTACCGGCAGTACACCGACGCGCGCCTGCAGAAGCTGGAGGACTCGACCGAGGAACTCGTCCGGCTGGCCCTGACGGATCCGTTCTACCGGCAGTGCTGGGGCGGGTGGTCGGCACCCGACGGATTGGACGAGCGGCTCTTCCTCTACTGCACGAGGGTGCTGAAAACGTGGCGGAGGGCCTGGGTGATGAACGAGCTCACCGAGGATCAGATCCGCTCGCGCCTCGCGGTCTTCTTCGACAGCGAGATTCCGCGACTGTTCTGGAGATCGCACGGCGACCTGGATCTGCAGACCAGTTCCTCGAATCGACACGAACGTTTCCGCGTCATGGTCAACGAGGAATATCTACGGGCGGAGAAGGCCGGACCGCCGTCCCGGCGGCACGACTCCCGGGGCCGCCGGACGCCGATCACCGAGATGAACATCAACGGGCACCGGGCCACCCCGTGACCGGGCCCGGCGGTCCCTCGTGACCGCCGCTGGGCGCGTCCTTCACCGTCTGCTCCAGTAGCCGGCGGAAGGCGCGGGCCGCCGGTGACTCGGCGCCCGCGAGCCGCTGGGCGGTGAAGATGGTCCGGCGCGGGCTGCCCTGCAGGGTCAGCAGGCGACAGGAGGTGGGCCGGCCCGCCCACACCAGGTCGGGGATCAGGGCGACGGCGTTACCGGTCTCGACCAGCCGCATGTGCGCCTGCAGGTCGGCGGTCTCGTAGCGGACGTCCGGCTCGAAACCCGCCTGACGGCAGAGCTGCTCGGCGAAGTGGCGGGACGCGGCCCCGCGCGGCTCCATCACCCAGGGCATCCGGTGGGCCGAGTCCAGCGAGTCGACCGGGTGCAGCGACTCGGACTCCGCGGGCAGGGCGAGGCGGATCGCGTCGGTCGTGAGATCGCGCCGGTCCAGGCCGGGATGGTGCGGAGCGGCGTGAGCCGGGTATTGCTCAGCGATGACCATGTCGAAGTCGCGCGCCCAGGTCTCCCGCAGGGCCTCTTCCGGCTCACGCTGGACCATCTCCACCCGTACGTCGGGAAATCGAGCGGCCGTGACGCGCAGCGCGGCCGGCATGAAGGCCAGTGCCGCGGATTGGAAGACCGCGACCCGGACCGTGCCGGTGACCCGGGTCGCCGCCGCCTGCAGCCGCGCCTCGGCGCGCTCCAGGGTGTCCAGCACCTCGCCGACCGACGCCACCAGGACCTCGGCCTGCGGGGTCAGCTGGACCCGGCGGCCGGCCTTGCGCAGCAGCACTGTGCCGGTCTCCTTCTCCAGCTGGCTGAGCTGCTGGCTGACCGCGGACGGGGTGAAGTTGAGCGCCTCGGCGACGGCGGCCAGGGTGCCGCGGATGGCCAGCTCGCGGAGCAGGATCAGGCGGCGGATCTCCAGCATGCCGTCACGTTAGCTGAACTGAAGAGTACCGGTCATAAAGCATCGCTTTTCCTAACCGGATCACGGCTGCACACTGGCGCCCATACTGGAAGGAGTATCCCGATGTCTGAGATCGCTGACGAGACGATCGCTCTGGTGCGTCGCTGGCTACGCGAGGCGTCGACCGTCCCGGTCGGCGGCTCCGCGGCGCAGCTGGCCGGTCTGCTGCGCGACCCGAAGGGCCTGGCGTTCGCGGTCGGCTTCGTGGACGGCGTGGTCCGGCCCGAAGACCGGCAGGTCAGCGCCCGCGCCCTGCACGCCCTGGCCGGCGACGTGCCGGCATTCCTTCCCGCGCACCTGCGCGCCGCGGTCAAGCTCGGTGGCGCGCTCGCCCCGATCATGCCGGGCGTGGTCGTTCCGGTGGCCCGGCGCGCGCTGCGGCAGATGGTCGGCCACCTGATCGTCGACGCGACCGACGCCCGTCTGGGCCGCGCGATCAAGAAGATCCGGAAGCGCGGGGTACGGCTCAACGTCAACCTGCTCGGCGAGGCCGTCCTCGGCCGCGGGGAGGCGTCCCGGCGGCTCGGCGACACCGAGCGGCTGCTGGCCCGCGCCGACGTCGACTACGTGTCGATCAAGGTGTCGTCGACCGTCGCCCCGCACAACCCGTGGGCGTTCGACGAGGCCGTGGACGACATCACGGAGAAGCTCCTGCCCCTGTTCACGCTCGCCGCCCAGACCGGCAAGTTCGTGAACCTGGACATGGAGGAGTACAAGGACCTCGACCTGACGATCGCGGTCTTCACCCGCCTGCTGGACCGGCCCGACCTGCTGGGCCTTTCGGCCGGCATCGTGCTGCAGGCCTACCTGCCGGACGCGCTCAGCGCGATGATGCGGCTGCAGGTCTGGTCCGCGTCGCGGCGCGAACGTGGCGGCGCCGGCATCAAGGTGCGCCTGGTCAAGGGCGCGAACCTGCCGATGGAGCGGGTCGAGTCGGCGCTGCACGGCTGGCCGGTGGCGACCTGCGACAGCAAGCAGGCCACCGACACCAACTACAAGCGGGTGCTGGACTACGCGCTGCACCCGGACCGGATCCGCAACGTGCGGCTCGGCGTGGCCGGGCACAACCTCTTCGACGTCGCGTACGCGTGGGCCCTCGCCGGGCAGCGTGAGGTCCGCGACGGCATCGAGTTCGAGATGCTGCTCGGCATGGCCGAAGGCCAGGCCGAGGCGGTCCGGCGCGAGGTCGGCGGGCTGCTGCTCTACACGCCCGTGGTCCGGCCGGAGCAGTTCGACGTGGCGATCGCCTACCTGATCCGCCGCCTCGAGGAGGGCGCCAGCTCGGACAACTTCATGTCCGCGGTGTTCGAGCTGCACCAGAACGAAGAACTGTTCGAGCGGGAGAAGGAACGGTTCCTCGCCTCCCTGCGCGACCTCGACGACTCCGTCCCGGCGGCCAACCGGGTGGCCGACCGGCACGCCGCCGTCCCCGCCTCCGTGCCCGGGCGCTTCGAGAACACCCCGGACACCGACCCGGCCGTCGCCGTCAACCGGGACCGGATCCGGGCGATCCTGGCCCGGGTGCCCTCCTCGCAGCTCGGGCTCCCGATCGAGAAGATCGACGACGCGGACACCCTGAACTCGATCCTGGAGAAGGCCGCCGCCGCGAACTGGGGCGGCGCCGACCGCCGCGCGGTGCTGCACAAGGTCGGCGAGGCCCTCGAGGCGAACCGGGACGTCCTGCTCGAGGTGATGGCCGCCGAGGCCGGCAAGACCGTCGACCAGGCCGACCCGGAGGTCTCCGAGGCGATCGACTTCGCGCACTACTACGCGGAGCTCTCGGCCCGGACCCCGGACGGCGCCACCCCGGTTCCGGCCCGGGTCACCCTGGTCACGCCGCCGTGGAACTTCCCGGTGGCGATCCCCGCCGGCTCGATGCTGGCCGCCCTCGCCGCCGGCTCCGCCGTGGTGATCAAGCCGGCCGGGCCGGCCGAGCGCTGCGGCATGGTGCTCGCCGGGATCGTCCGAGACGCGCTCGCCGCCGCCGGCGCCGACCCCGGCCTGGTCACGCCGTTGCAGGTGGACGAGGAGACGCTGGGCGAGCAGCTGATCGCCCACCCGCTGGTGGACCGGGTGATCCTGACCGGTGCGTACGAGACCGCGGAGCTCTTCCGGTCGTTCCGGCCGGACCTTCCGCTGCTCGCCGAGACCAGCGGCAAGAACGCGATCATCGTGACCCCGAGCGCCGACCTCGACCTCGCGGTCAAGGACGTGGTCAACTCCGCGTTCGGGCACGCCGGCCAGAAGTGCTCGGCCGCGTCCCTGGTGATCCTGGTCGGATCGGTGGCCCGCTCGCAGCGGTTCCGCACCCAACTGCTCGACGCCGTCTCGTCCCTCGAGGTCGGATGGCCGTCGGAGATCCGGACGCAGGTCGGTCCGCTGGTCGAGCCCGCCGCCGGCAAGCTGCTCGACGGGCTGACCACGCTCGGCGCCGGGGAGACCTGGCTGCTCAAGCCGGAAAAGCTCGACGAGTCCGGCAAGCTGTGGAGCCCGGGAATCCGGGACGGGGTGCGGCGCGGATCCGCGTACCACCGGACCGAGTACTTCGGACCGATCCTCGGCATCATGACGGCGGACACCCTGGACGAGGCGATCGACCTGGTCGACGAGGTCGACTTCGGACTGACCTCCGGGTTGCACTCGCTCGACGCGGGCGAGGTGCGCACCTGGCTGGACCGGGTGCGGGCCGGCAACCTCTACGTCAACCGGGGCATCACCGGCGCGATCGTCCAGCGGCAGCCGTTCGGCGGCTGGAAGCGCTCCGCGGTCGGCCCCGGCACCAAGGCCGGCGGACCCAACTACCTGGTCGGGCTCAGCGGTTGGGCGCCGGCTCCGGCCTCGGTCCAGGCCGACCTCCAGAGCCCGGCGGTACGGACCCTGCTCGCCGACGCCGCCGGTTCGGTCACCGAGGAGCAGCTCGCCTCGATCACCCGCGCGGCCGGCAGCGACGCGGCCGCCTGGGCGGACTCGTTCGGGCGCGCCGAGGACGTGTCGGCGCTCGGCGTCGAGCGCAACGTCCTGCGCTACCTGCCCACGCCGGTGACCGTGCGGCTGTCCGCGGGCGCACCGGTCGCGGACCTGGTCCGGATCCTCGCCGCGGGCCTGCTCGCCGGCGCCCCGCTCCGGGTCTCCGCGGCCGAGGACCTGCCCGAGGCGGTCGCGGCGCACTGCCCCGAGCTGGTCGTGGAGTCCGACGCCGACTTCGCCGCCGGACTGGACGACACCGAACGGGTGCGACTGATCGGCGGCTCGGGGCCGGAGCTGGCCACGGCCACCTACGGCCGTCCCGACCTGGCGATCTGGGCCGGTCCGGTGGTCGAGGCCGGCCGGGTCGAGCTGCTGCCGTTCCTGCGCGAACAGGCCATCAGCATCACCGCCCACCGCTTCGGCAACCCTCTCCCCATGGCCGCCGAGGTACTGAATTGATCAGGGTGACAGGCGCATGTTGAGCTAGCTTGGCTCCGCTTCGCTCCGCGGCAAAACGCCTGGTGACCGGTGCGGAGCAGGGCTAGCTTGGCTCCGCTTCGCTCCGCGGCAAAACGCCTGGCCTCCGCACCGGCGGCGTTTTGCGGGGTGTGAA
This sequence comes from Actinoplanes regularis, assembly GCF_900188005.1. Taxonomy (GTDB): domain Bacteria; phylum Actinomycetota; class Actinomycetes; order Mycobacteriales; family Micromonosporaceae; genus Actinoplanes; species Actinoplanes regularis. The sequence goes on from NZ_FZNR01000006.1 coordinate 184,141, forward strand.
GTCCCTGATCGTGGGGTTTGTTGACGGGCGGGCGCCGAATTCCGGGTGTTCTGGAAGTCGGCGATTTGCCGTTTTGGGCCTCGTGTTCGCGATTCGGTGTCTGGCTTTGACGAGGAATCTGGCCGTTCGGGGGAGGTCGTTATCGGTCGAACGATCGACGGGTTCGGGAACTCGAATTGATGGCTGAAGAGTCGTGATCGGCTTGGGGTGTCAACAGTTCTTCGGGAGGAGAGAACCTTGAACGTCATGACACGCACGCTGATGGTGGGCATCGGGCTCGTTGCCGGGGGCACGGTCGGAGTGGGGCCGGCGCTCGCTTCTTCGAGCGGCCCGGTCACGACGGAGACCGTCAGCGCCCCAGCGCCTTGGCCTGACGCGGATGTGGACGTGGATCGGAACTATGGATCGCCGCGCCGCGACACGGACGTGGACATCGACCGGGACTACGGATACGGCCACGGCGATATCGACGTGGACAGGGACCGGAACTACGGGTCGCCCCGTCGCGACACGGACGTGGACATCGACCGGGACTACGGATACGGCCACGGCGACATCGACGTGGACAGGGACCGGAACTACGGGTCGCCCCGCCGGGACGCGGACGTGGACATCGATCGGGACAGGCCCTACGGACCTCCGTGGTGACGGGCTGAGTTAGCTTGGCTTCGCTTCGCTTCGCGGCAAAACGCCTGGTAACCGGTGCGGAGGCAGGGCTGGCTTGGCTTCGCTTCGCGGCAAAACGCCTGGTGACCGGTGCGGAGGCAGCTGATTTCCCGCCGCTGCAAAAAACGCAGTGGCGGGAAATCAGTTGCCTCCGCACCGGCGGCGTTTTGCGGGGTGTGAAGTCGATGGTTGTGGGGTTTGTTGGCGGGTTTAGATCATTGAGAAGTTTGGGGGGAGTGGGGAGCGGCCGGTCAGGGCGCGTAGGAGGGGGATGCCGGCGCCGATCGCGAGGGTGGTGCGGGAGGCGAGGGTGAGCGACTCGGCGATCGTCTCCAAGGGGAGGTCGAGCGGGAGGTCGAGCGCGGCGGCGGTGTCCAGGCCGTGTACGACCAGCTCGAACGTGCGGGTGGGGATCCAGTCGCGGACGCGCATCCCGCCGACCGGTGTGGTTACCACGTCGTCGTCGTTGACCCGGGACAGCGCTTCGGTGGCGCGTCCGATCAGTGCGCTGACGTGGTCGGACGGCCGGTCGCCGAGAAGTTTCCCGCCGGCACGGGCGTCGTCGGCGGAGGCGGCGGTCGCGGCGGCGAGCAGCTCCGCCGGGGCCTCGCGGGCGAAGGCGAAGTATCCCTCCGCGGTCTCCACGTCGACCTGCGGAGAGCGGGTCCCGAGCACGTCGGGGACCTGGCGCAGCGCGGAGCTCACCGTGTGCCCGAGCAGTTCCCGCAACGTCCACTCGCCGAGGGCGGGGACGTCGAGGTGGTCGGGCGGGAGGGTGGCGACGAGTCCGGCGTACGCGATCGCGGCGGACCGGAAGGTGCGACGGAAATCCATCACACCAATCTGCCAGATCCACTCACCGCGCAAAGATCACCAATCTGCCGCGGACACCCAGCACGGGAAGATCACCAACCCGCTGCCGACGCCCGTCGCAGGAGGATCACCGACCTGCCGTGGCCACCCACCGCGAAAGCGTCACCAGGCGGCCAGGTCCGAACGCGGCGGGAAGGCGCCGATCTCGGCGCTCCAGTCGCCGGCCGCGCGGGCCAGCGCGTCCTCGCTGACCTCCAGCTGGATCCGGTGCACCCGATTCAGGCCCGTCCCGGGCAGCCACGGCGGCAGGCTCTCGTGCGAGAACGCCACCTCGAGCAGGTGCTCGCCGGGTTCGGCGGGCAGCTGCCGGAACGCGACGTTCGGCTCGATGAACGCCAGCTCGTCGGAATCGTCGCGGCCGTGCAGCCAGTCGGCCAGCTCGATCGTCTCGGCCACGGTCAGGCACGGGCTCTCCGACTGCCAGGTGTGCCCATCCAGGCCGGCCGCGGCGACCGACACCACCAGCCAGTCCTCGGTCGGGTCGCCGGGCGCCGCCTCGAACTCGTAGCGCAGCGGCCGCATCCGCAGCCAGCCACCGGTCTCGGAAGCGATCTCCATGACAACATTCTTCCGGTCCGACAAGATCACTGGGTAACGTTCGCCCGTGCTCCTACCCCTTCCTCCCGGTGACTTCCAGGCTTATCTCTTCGACTGCGACGGCACCATCACCGACTCCATGCCCCTGCACTACCGGGCCTGGCTCGACGCCCTGGCCGAGTGGGACTGCCACTTCCCGGAGGAGCTGTTCTACGCGTGGGGCGGCCGCCCGGTCGTCGACATCGTGGCCGAGCTGAACCTGCGGCAGGGACTGAACATGCCGGTGGCCACGGTTGCCGAGCGGCAGGAGACGCTGTTCCGGGCCGGGCTGGGCACGATGCGGGCGGTGCCCGGGGTGCTCGCGCACATCCGGGAGGCGCACGGGCGCCTGCCGTTCGCGGTGGTCTCCGGCAGCACCCGGGAGAGCGTGATCGACTCGCTGACCGCGCTCGACCTGCTTGCGCACTTCCCGGTGCTGGTCTGCGCCGGGGACTACGCCGAGCCGAAACCGGCCCCGGAGGCGTACCTGACCGGCGCCCGGCTGCTCGGCGTCGACCCGTCGAAGTGCCTGGTCTTCGAGGACACCGAGCTCGGCGTGCAGGCCGCGCGGGCGGCCGGGATGGCGTACGTCCGGGTGCCCCCGCCCTGGGAACGCCTTAAGTGAGGTTAAGGTCGATGACCATGAGCGCAGACTTCCGGCAGATCCCCCCGACCACGCTCGCTGACGTGCTCGGCCGCGACCAGGTGATGGACATCGGGATCCGGCCGCTCTGGACGCCGGTCCCCCGCGTCGCCGGGCCGGCGTTCACGGTCCGCTGCGAGCCCGGCGACAACCTGATGCTGCACGCCGCGATCTACCGCGCGGAGCCCGGGTCGGTGATCGTCGTCGAGTCCGGCGACCTCGACTACGCGCTGGCCGGCGGCAACGTCTGCGCGGTCGCCCACCGGCGCGGGGTCGCGGCGTTCGTCCTGGACGGTCTGATCCGTGACCTGGGCGAGGTGCGCGACCTCGGCTTCCCGGTCTTCGCCCGCGGCGTCATCCCGATCCCGGGCACGAAGGACAAGCTCGGCACGCACGGGGAGCCGGTCCGCTGCGGCGGGATCACGGTACGACCGGGCGACGTGGTCGTGGCCGACGAGGAGGGCGTGGTCGTCGTCCCCGCCGACCGGCATGACCAGGTCCTGGCGGCCGCGCGGGCGAAGCTGGCCAAGGAGGCCGCCGAGTCGCTCGACGACTGGGAGGCGGCCCACCGCGCCCGCATCGGGAAGGCCCTCGGCCAGCCGGTGTGATCACCAGCGGTTGCGCGCCTCCTCGGCCCAGCCGGTCAGGCCGTCAAGGTCGATCATGCGGCCGTCGGAGGCGCGGGCCCAGCCGGAGAAGCGGCCGAAGCACTGGTGGGTCTCGCCGGCCAGGACGCCGAGACTCGTCCGGGACACGCGCTCGTGGAACGGCTCGAAGGTCACGTCGACGCCCTGGCCGGTGACGCGCCACGGTTTGAGCCAGTCCGTGCGGTCGTACTCCCAGCGCAGGTCGGCGCCGATCTTGTGGAGCCGGCCATCCTCGAAGAGCGCGTTCTCGGTGTTGCCGGTGCCGTCGGTCCACTTCCCGCCGAGCTGGATCGCCCGGTCCTGGTCCGCGCCCGCCGCCCAGTTCCAGGTCACCGAGTACGGCCAGCGGCCCCGCCCGTGGTCCAGGGTCGCGTGTGAGCCCCGCTCCGGAACGAGGTGCTCGACGCCGCCGACCACGAGGCGGCCGTGGACCGGGCGGCCGACGTCCTTCACCGTGTACTGGAACTTCTTCCTGCTCCAGGCGACCACGACACCGAGCGAGTCACGGTCCTCGACCGCCGGCATGGTCAGGTCGACTTCCACGTCGCGAGCTTGCGCCCGTACCGACGTACCGTCGAAATTCTGCTCGATCTCGATGGTGAGGCCGCCACCGGAGGCCGCCACCCGCCCGGATCCGCTGCGGTCCGGAAGGACCGCCCCGCGGGCGAGCGGGACGGTCGCGTCCACCGCGATCTCCTTGCCGCTGACCCGGTCGAGCAGGTAGAGGCCGTGCACGCCGACGTAGTCCAGCGACGAGGCGACCACGCCGATGATGTGTGCGGGGGTGACGACGCCCCAGTACTCCCAGCGCTTGTTGCGACCCCAGCCGCGCAGGTTCGCCCGGTGCAGCGGCTTGCGACTCCAGCCGACGGCGGCCGGGTTGAGCCGACCGCTGGGCAGGCAGAGGTCGATCGGCTCGGTGATTTGGATCTCGTGCGTCACGGCCGCAGGTTACCGCCGCGTCAACCTGCGGTCTCGCCCAGGGATAGTCAGATATCCAGCTGTCCGGATCCTGCCGCGCGGCCGCATCCGGAATCGATTTCGGATATTGGAACACCTTCCGGAACCGGGGCGATACAGCGGCGAAACCCGACCATCCCGCATCAGATCCCACCTATGGCCACCGGCACGCCGATCCGGGTCGTCGCCGCTGAGAAGGTGGTTTCGGGCTCGTTACCATCCGCCCGGAAGCCTTGCCAACCATGCACACTCATCAATAATGGGCGCCATGAGAAGACCCGACCCGGGAGGCCGAAACACCGATTCCGACCCTGCGGCCGAGCCCCGCCCACCAGATTTCCGCAGGCAGGTGGTGCCATGAGCGAGCTTGCGAGCGATTCGGTCAGCTCAGCAGGTGGCCCACGTCGACGCCGCCGCGAGGCGGAGGTGACGACATGAGCGAGCCGACGAGCCGATCGGGCAGCTCAGGTCGACGCCGCCGCGAGGCGGAGGTGACGACATGAGCCCGGTGACCCACCCAGCAGCCGGACCAAGATCATCCGGCATACGCCGAACCCCGCTCCCGGCCCCCGCCTCCCGCGGCGGCGGGACCCACCCTCGAGGCCGGAAGACCATGCGGACGCCCGGCGCCGCGAAATTCCGACCAAAAACCCTTTTCCGGTACGACCTACCGGTCCCGCCGAGCAACCACGCGCTGCCCCGGGCCGAGATCCACGCCGCGCACCCCAGCCCCGCGGCCTCCGCCCACCAGGCCCCCGTCACCCCGGCCGCCGCGGCGACAACCGCCCCGTCCAGGGAAGACCCGACTCCGGCCGCCGCGCGGGAAACCCCCGCAGCCGTCACCGCCCTGGAGTCCCCCGCCTGCGCCCCGGCCCCCGAGTTTCCCACAGACGCCCCGGCCCCGAGGTTGCCCGCGCACGCCCCGGCCCCCAAGCTCCCCGCCGCCGCCCGGGCGACGAGCCTCGCCGGCACCACCCGGTACCCGAGCCGCGCCACATTGCCTCCCCCGGCCGCGCTCGCCGGTCTCGCCCGCCCACCACCCGGGCAGCACGTTCCCGGCCGGCGCCCCGGCAGCACGTTCTCAGCCGGCACCCGGCAGCACGTTCTCAGCCGGCACCCGGCAGCACGTTCTCAGCCGGCACCCGGCAGCACGTTCTCAGCCGGCACCCGGCAGCACATTTTCAGCCGGCACCCCCGGCAGCGCGTTCCCGGGCCGGCGCCCGGGGAGTGCGTTGCCGGGCCGGTGGCGGCTGCGAGCAGGATCGGCTTTGGTTGGCGAGGCTACTTTCGCGGGTAAAGGCTGGACTACCACCGACTTTCCCAGGGGGAGTGTTTCCCATGCCCGAGGTGCCCACGATCGAGCTCAACAACGGGATAGCCATGCCGCAGGTCGGCTTCGGCGTGTTCCAGGTCCCGGAGGCCGACACCGCGCAGGTGGTCGCCACCGCCCTGGACGCCGGGTACCGCAGCATCGACACCGCCGCCATCTACGGCAACGAGGCCGGCGTCGGTGCCGCCCTCAAGGCCTCCGGGATCCCACGCGACGAGCTGTTCATCACGACCAAGGTCTGGAACAGCGACCAGGGTTACGACACGACACTGCACGCCTTCGAAGCCAGCCTGGCCCGGCTCGGTCTGGACCAGCTCGATCTCTACCTGATCCACTGGCCGACCCCGAAGCACGCGAAGTACCTGGACACCTGGCGGGCGCTGGAGAAGATCTACGCGGACGGCCGGGTCCGGGCCATCGGCGTCTCCAACTTCCTGCCGTCCCACCTGCGCGCGATCGCGGACCTCGGCGGGACGATCCCCGCGGTGAACCAGATCGAGGTGCATCCGGCCTGCCAGCAGCGCGAAGCCCAGGAGGCGAACGCCTCGCTCGGCGTCGTCACCGAGGCGTGGAGTCCGCTCGCCCAGGCCGGCGTACTCACCGACCCGGCGGTGACCTCGATCGCCGGGACCTACGGCCGGACCGCGGCCCAGGTCGTGCTGCGCTGGCATCTCCAACGCGGCCGCGTGGCGATCCCGAAGTCGGTGACCCCGTCCCGGATCCGGGAGAACCTGGACCTCTTCGATTTCGAACTGACCGCCGATCAGCTCAACGCCATCGACGCCCTGGAGTGCGACGGCCGCATGGGCCCCCACCCCGACTTCTTCAACTGATCAACCACCACGCCCGCCCACCGATCAGCCGGCCCGGCCCGCCACCATCGGAGCGGATCGATCAGGGGCGCCACCTGCGGCGATGGGGAGGTTGCGGAACGTAGGCCAGGTCACAGCCAGTCTTCAGCAGTTTCCCAACCGGAGGCGTCACAGTTGGGGGGCACATCCCCATACCTGGAGGTAAGTGATGGGTCTCCTCAGCATCGTCAGCTGGGCTCTGCTGATCGTGCAGTTCCTGCTGATCGCCCGGGCGGTGCTGGACTGGAGCGTGGTGCTGGCCGGCCCGGCGACGCCCGGCTCGGTCCGCTCACGGGTCTACGGCGGCGTCTTCGCCGTCACCGAGCCGATCCTGGCCCCGGTCCGCCGGCTGATCCCCCCGCTGCGCGCCGGCGGCATGTCCATCGACCTCTCCTTCATCGTCGTCTTCCTCGCCGTCGTCATCCTCCGGAGCCTGATCGCCTGAGCAGACCGACGAAAGGCCGCGCACCCCTCTCTTGAGGTGCGCGGCCTTTCGTGACGGATCGGAGAAGTGGGACCGGGACGGGTCAGAGCAGTGAGGTGACCGAGTCCGCGCTGTTGCTGTCGAGCGGCGTGGTCACCTCGCAGAAGCGCCATTTCTTGTCGGTGGCCCGGAACAGATCGACCCGGACCGTGGCGGCTTTGAGCTCCGGCAGGTACGAGATCACCTGCGTCTCCTGACCCACGGTGCGCATCGTCAACGCCTCGGCCGGCCGGCTCACCTGGAAGAAGAGGGTCGCCTGGTCCCCGAACGGCACCGTGCCCCCCGAAGGCGACGGCGACGCCCACCGCAACCCGGTCACGGTCGGGGCGGTGGTCGTCACGTAAGCCCCCTGGGCCACCAGCGACCGGGTCTCCCGGATCAGGTCGTTGCTCGCCGCGCACCCGGGCATGGCGATCTCGGAGACCCGCTCCGGGTCGGGGTTGGCGATCAGCCACTGGCCGTACTTGATCAGCGATGCGACCACGACCGGAAGGTTCGTCCCGGTGTTGGAAAGGCTCGGCGCGGAGGTGTTCGGCACCGCCGGGGTCTGCACGAAGGTGCTGACCGGGCCGGGTGTGACGGTCGACTCGGGGGACACCGTGGTGGTGGCTGTCGAGGCGAGCACGCCACATCCGGCCAGGGCAGAGCCCGCGGCGAGCACGGCGGTCAGCCGCAGGGCGCGGCGATGGGTCGGCTGCATGGTGGGCTCCTGAGATACAACGGTTCGCGAAGAGTCCCGTCGGTACCGCGAGCCCGGGGTTGAGGAATCGGCGCCCCGCTAACCGGACCGCACCCGTCCTGGCCCACCACCCGGTGGCGAGGTCAGAGCCGCAGCACGGAGGCGGCGAACTCCAGCGCCTTGACGTCGAAGAACGACCTGCCGCCGTCGTGCCCGTCCCACTCGTAGACCTCGATCTCCTTCGGGCCGGTGAGCTCGTTGTACGCGGCGAAGACCCCGGACGGCGGGCAGACCGTGTCCATCAGCGCGGTGGAGAACAGGGCCGGCGCGACGATCCGCCGGGCGAGGTGCACCACGTCGAAGTGGTCCAGCGTCGCGAACGTCCGCGCGGCCTTCTCCGGGTTGGCCCGCAGGAACTGGACGATCTCCTGGAACGGGAAGCTGTCGGAGATGGTGACCGCGCGCCGGATGTCGCAGAGGAACGGTACCCCGGCGACGACCGCGGCGACCCGGTCCGGCAGCAGGCCGGCGGCCGCGATCGACAGCGCGCCGCCCTGGCTCTTGCCGGTGGTGACCAGCTTGGACGTGTCGACTCCGGGCAGCTCGGCGGCGGTCTCGACGGCCCGGGCGGCGTCGGTGAACAGCCGGCGGTAGTAGTGCGTCTCCGGGGAGCGGGCGCCCCGGGTCAGGAATCCGGGCGCGGACGGGCCGGCGCCGTCGAGGTCCCGGTCGGGGGTGTCGCCGCCGCGCCAGTTGCCGCCCTGGCCGCGGGTGTCCATCACCAGGTGCGCGTAGCCCGCCGCGTTCCAGATCAGCCAGTCGATCGGCAGGCCGCGGCCACCGCCGTACCCGATGAACTCGATCGCGAGAGGGAGCGGGCCGGGGGCGCCGGCCGGGACGTTGAGCCAGGCCTTGACCGGCTGGCCGGCGAAGCCGGAGAAGGTCACGTCGTAGGTGGTGATCCCGCGCAGCGGGGTCGGCACCTCGGCGAGTTCGACGGGCTTCGCCGCGGCGCGCGCCTCGTCGAGGGTGCGTTCCCAGAAACCGTCGAAGCCCTCCGGGGCGGGTGCCGTGGAGCGGTACGTGCGCAACTCGGGAAGCGTGAGATCAAAAAGCGCCATGGTCGCCACGGTAGGGGCTGTTCTTTGCGGAAACCACAACACCGTGCACGATGGTCGCCATGCCCGCCGCGCAACAGACCTCCCGGCCGGCTCCGCACGTGCTGGAAGCCGTGCTGGAGCGGCTGACCTATGTGAACGAGGAGACCGGCTACACGGTCGCCCGGGTCGCCACCGGGCGGGGTGACGACCTGCTCACCGTGGTCGGCGCGCTGCTCGGCGCGCAGCCCGGGGAGAGCCTGCGGCTGTCCGGCTGGTGGGGTTCGCACCCGCAGTACGGCCGCCAGTTCGAGGTGGTGTCCTACACCACAGTCCTGCCGGCGACCGTGCAGGGCATCCGCCGGTACCTCGGGTCCGGCTTGGTCAAGGGCATCGGGCCGGTCTTCGCCGAGCGGATCGTGGACCACTTCGGCCTGGACACCCTGGAGATCATCGAGGGGTCGCCGGAGCGGTTGATCGAGGTCACCGGCCTGGGCCCGAAACGCACCGCGAAGATCACCGCGGCCTGGGCCGAGCAGAAGGCGATCAAGGAGGTGATGCTCTTCCTCCAGGGGGTCGGCGTCTCCACCTCGATCGCGGTGCGGATCTACAAGAAGTACGGCGACGCGTCCATCTCGGTGGTCCGGAACAGCCCGTACAAGCTGGCCGCGGACGTCTGGGGCATCGGCTTCAAGACCGCGGACACGATCGCGCAGGCGGTCGGCATCCCGCACGACAGCCCCGAGCGGGTGAAGGCCGGCCTCCAGTACACGCTGTCGCAGGCGACCGACAACGGTCACTGCTTCCTGCCGGCGGCCGAGCTGATGGAGGACGCCGCGAAGATCCTCGAGGTCCCGGCCGGGCTCATCCCATCCTGTCTGGACGAGCTGGTCGAGGAGGAGGGCGTGGTCCGCGAGGAGGAGAACGTCTACCTCGTGCCGTTCCATCGCGCCGAGGTGTCGCTCGCCTCCACACTCGTCCGGCTCTTGCGGGACAGGTCGGACCGGATGCCGCACTTCGCCGATGTGGACTGGCCCAAGGCCCTCGACTGGCTGCACAAACGCACCGGCTCCACCCTCGCCCCCGAGCAGGAGGCGGCGGTCAGGCTCGCCCTCACCGAGAAGGTCGCGGTCCTGACCGGCGGACCGGGCTGCGGAAAGAGCTTCACCGTCCGCTCGATCGTCGAGCTCGCCGCCGCCAAGCGCGCCAAGATCCAGCTGGTCGCGCCGACCGGCCGGGCCGCGAAACGGCTGGCCGAGCTGACCGGCCACCCCGCCGCCACCGTCCACCGGCTGCTCAAGCTACAACCGGGCGGCGACGCGACGTACGACCGTGACAACCCGCTCGACGCCGACCTGGTGGTCGTCGACGAGTCCTCGATGCTGGACCTGATCCTGGCGAACAAGCTGGTCAAGGCGATCCCGCCGGGCGCGCACCTGCTCCTGGTCGGCGACGTCGACCAGCTGCCCTCGGTCGGTGCCGGCGAGGTGCTGCGCGACCTGCTCGCCGCCGACGTGATCCCCCGGGTCCGGCTCACCCAGATCTTCCGCCAGGCCGCGGAGAGCGGCGTGGTCACCAACGCGCACCGGATCAACCAGGGCCGGCCGCCGCTGCTGGACGGGATGCGCGACTTCTTCCTGTTCCCGTGCGACGACACCGAGGCGACCGCGGGCCTGACCGTGGACGTCGCGTGCGCCCGGATCCCCCGCAAGTTCGGCCTGGACCCGCGCCGCGACGTGCAGATCCTCACCCCGATGCACCGCGGCCCGGCCGGCGCGGGCGCCCTCAACACGCTGCTGCAACAGCAGCTCACCCCGGGCCGCGAGGGCCTGCCGGAGCGGCGGATGGGCGGGCGGGTGTTCCGGGTCGGCGACAAGGTCACCCAGATCCGGAACAACTACGACAAGGGCGCGGCGGGGGTCTTCAACGGCACGGTCGGCGTCGTGACCGGGCTTTCGCCCGAGGAGCAGACCCTGACGGTCCGTACGGACGAGGACGAGGTGATCGAGTACGACTTCGACGAGCTGGACGAGCTGGCCCACGCGTACGCGATCACGATCCACCGCTCGCAGGGCTCGGAGTACCCGGCCGTGGTGATCCCGCTGACCACCAGCGCCTGGATGATGCTCCAGCGGAACCTGCTCTACACCGCGATCACCCGCGCCAAGAAACTGGTCGTCCTGGTCGGCTCCCGCAAGGCCCTGGCCGCCGCGGTCCGCACGGTCAGCGCGGGCCGCCGGCACACCGCCCTGACCGAGCGCCTCAGCTGACCTCCTGGTCCTCGAAGACGGCCCACCGGCTCTCGACGGGCGGCCGCCGGTCGGCGAGCTCGTCGACCTGACCGCCCACCGGGTTGCGCCCGGGCTCCTCGTCGCGCGCGCCGCCGAGCGACCGGTGCGCGAAGAACGCGGCCAGAGCGGTGGTGATCGGCACCGCGGCGATCAGGCCGATCGTGCCGACCGCGCTGCGGACCAGCTCCTGCGCGATCAGCTGGCCGGTGAGCAGCTCGCCGACCGGGGTGCCGCCGGTCGCGAAGAGCAGCATCAGCGGCAGGGAGGCGCCCGCGTACGCCAGCACGATCGTGTTGATCACCGAGGCGATGTGCGCCCGGCCGATCCGGGTGGCGGCACCGTAGAGGCGGCGGAAGCCGTACGCCGGGTTCGCCAGGGCCAGCTCGGTGACCGTGGCCGACTGGGTGACCGTCACGTCGTCGAGCACGCCGAGCGACCCGATCACGATGCTGGCCAGCAGCAGGCCCTGCATGTTGACGTCGCCCTGGGTGATGGAGAGGAAGTTCGAGGTGTCGTCGGCGACGCCGGTCAGGTGCACCACGACGACGCTGATCTCGGCCAGCACGGTGGTGATGACCAGGCTGGCCAGGGTGCCCGCCACCGCGATCGTCGTGGTGATGTTCAGGCCGTGCGTCAGGTACAGCACGCTCAGCATGATCGCGGCGGAGCCGACCACCGCGACAAGCGTCGGCGACCGGCCGTCCAGGATCGCCGGGACGATGAAGAAGAGCAGCACACCGAAGGTGACCGCGAGACCGGCCAGGGCGGTCAGCCCCCGCCAGCGGCCGAAGGCGATCACCGCCAGCGCGAACGCCGCGCCGAGCACCCACAGCTCCCGGGTCCGCTGGTGGTCGGCGATCGAGTAGGCGAAGCCGCCGTCCCCGGTCTCCAGGGCCAGCAGGACCACCCGGTCGCCGGTCTCGATCTCCGGGGAGCCCGGCCCGTACGGCAGCTCGGCACCGGCCGTCGTCCCGTCGCTCAGCCGCACCGTGGCGGTGCCACAGCCGACCGGCTGCTCGTCACCGGCCGGGGCCGGCGGGCACTCCTGGCGGGTGACCGACTGGACGACGCCGTTCACCTGCGCCGGGCCGGCCGCCTCGGTGGCCCGTGGGGTGTCCCGCGGCCAGAGCAGCAGCATCCCCAGCGCGGTCACCAGGACCGCGGGGACGAGCAGGAGCAGCGTGAGGCGGCGAGCCTTGGGGAGTGGGCCGCCGCCGTGCGCGTGGCTGTGGGGTTCGGGCATACCGCACTCTATCGGGCGGTCGGCGGGCCTCAGCGGGGGCGGGCGGCGGCCCGATCCTGCGCGGTACGCCCGAAGACCAGCCAGAAGTCGGTGATCGCGAGGGTCAGCACCGGACGCCGGCCCGCCAGGTAGGCGAGCGGGCCGGCAGGGTCGGGGCGCCACGCCGCGTTGGCCGTACGCAGACCGGCACGGCCTCGCACCGGGGTCCGCTTGACCTGACCGCCCAACGCCTGCGCCACGGTGAAGCCGAGCGGGAAGCGGCCCGGAACCCGCCGTTTCAACCTGACGAGGGCGGACCCGATCGGGGCGCCGCCGGGCGCCCCGGCGGTCGCGTCCACCAGCTCGTCGTCCGCGTCGAGGGTGAACTCGGCCAGCTCCTTCGGGATGCCCCAGAGCCGGCGGCCGCCCTCACGGGAGGCCACGCTGTCCACCCAGATGTCGGTGATGCTGACCCGGGGCCGCCCGCGCTCGTGCACCAGCACCGCGCTGAGCAGTTCCCGGTAGTGCAGCACGCCCCCGGGCTGGTAATCGACCCAGGCCGCGCCGACAGCGGCCCGGCCACCGAACGACAACGGCCGCACCGCCGCACCCAGGACTTCGGGAAGCGGCGGCACGGCGGAGGCCGGGATCAGGAAGACCGACAGATACATCTGTCCGCGCAGGTGCCAGGGTTCAGGCGGGTACATGCCCTACACAGTGGCATCGATGTGGCACCGGCGGAAGCGCCTTGCCTCAGTAACGGAAGCGGGAGACCACGCTCTGCAGCTGACCCGAGGTCGCGGTCAGCTCGTCGGCCGCCCGCCGGGTGTCACCGACCGTGGCGGTGGTGCGCCGGGTCGCCTCGGAGACGCCGGTGATGGTCGCCGCGATGTCACCGGCGCCGCCGGCCGCCTCGACCAGGGTCCGGTTCATCTCCTGGGTGGTCGCGGTCTGCTCCTCGACCGCCGACGAGATCGTCATCTGCAGGCCGTTGATCCGCTCGATGATCGCGCTGATCTCCTCGATCGCGCTGACCGCGCCGCTGGTGTCGGCCTGGATCGACTGCACCCGCTGGGAGATGTCCTCGGTCGCCTTGGCGGTCTCCTGGGCCAGGTCCTTGACCTCGCCGGCCACCACCGCGAAGCCCTTGCCCAGCTCACCGGCGCGGGCCGCCTCGATGGTCGCGTTCAGCGCGAGCAGGTTCGTCTGCTCCGCGATGCTGGTGATCACCTTGACCACGGTGGCGATCTCCGCGGACGACTCGCCGAGCCGGCCCACGATCTCGTTGGTCGCCGCGGCCGCCCGCACCGCCTCGCCCATGACCTGCGTCGCCTCCGCGGTCGAGGCGCTGATGTCGCGGATCGCCGAGCCCATCTCCTGGGCGCCGGCCGTCACGTACTGAAGGTTGTTGGAGACCGTCTCGGCGGCGGAGGAGACCGTGCCGGCCTGCGAGGAGGCCTCGTTGGCCGCCGCGTCGACCGCGGTGGAGACCGAGGTCAGCTGGCCGGCCGCGTGCTGCAGGGTGGTCGCGCTGGCGGCCAGTTGCACCACGTCCTCACGCAGCCGGGCGATGCCCTTGTCCAGCGCGGCGGCCATCTGGCCGACCTCGTCCTGCCCGGTCACGCCGGAGGTACGGGTCAGGTCGCCCTCCGCGAGGCCCTCGGCCAGCCGGGAGACGCCACGGACGCTGTTTCGCACCAGGCCGGCCACCCGGAGGCCGATCAGCACGCTGAGCAGCACGCCGGCGGCGAGCACCGCGGCGATGGTCCAGGCCGCCCGGTTCGCCGCCGAGTTCGCGTCGTTGATCTTCTGCTCGGCGATCGTGGCCACCTGCGTCTGCAGGGCGCTGGCGTCCGCGGTGAGTTCGTCGTGCAGTGCCCGGTACTTGGTGAGGAACTGGACCAGCTCCGCCGGGGTGGTCACGTTCTTGTCCCCGGCCATGTGCTTGAGCAGGGCCGCCCAGTCCGCCTGCGCCTTCTCCACCATCGCGTTCCCGGGCAACGCGTTGTTCAGGCTCGCCAGCGCGGCCTCGGCGGCATCCTTGTTCTCCTTCCAGACCACACCGATCTGCTGGGCCTGAAGGGGGTACAGCTTCATGGCCGTGGTGTTGCCGACGAACGCCTCGAGGCTCTTGCTGAAACTGGTGACGTCCGACCCGATCGCGTTCGACTGGCGCAGCGTGTCCGCCGCGTCCCCGTTCAGGTCGCGCACCGTGGTGATCGCCAACCCACCCACGATCATGCCGGCGACCGTCGCGGTCAGGACCGCCGCGCCGATCTTCGTCCGCAGGGAACGATTGTCGAAAGCCCCGATCAAGCCCATCGCCGTACCTTTCCTCGACAGTGTCTGCCACTCGTTGATCGGCACGGTCCGCCGATGCTTAAGCAACCTGCGAGAGCGCCTTGAACATCAGACTTGTCGAGGTGGCGCCCGGGTCCCGATGACCGACGCTACGCTCACCGAGGTAGGACGCGCGGCCCTTTCGGGCCTGTAACGGCACGGTCGCCTCGGCCCCCGCCTCGGCGGCACCGGCCGCGGCGGCGGCTGCCCCGGCCAGGTCCGCTCCCGCGGCCACCGCCTGTTCGAAGGCGTCCACGGCCGGGCCGTACGCGTCGACGAGAGTCTTGTCACCCGGAGCCGCACCACCCAGCCCACGCACCGCCTCCAGACCGGCCCGCAACGCCACCACCAGTTCGGACGGCCGCACCTCGGCGGTCGGCGGCAGGGCCTTGCCGGCCGCCCGCAGGGCACTGCCGTAGAGCGGGCCGGAGGCGCCACCCACCCGGGACATCAGCGTGACGCCGGCCTTGACCAGCACCTCGGACACGGTCTGCGGCGGCGCCTGCTCCAGGGCGGCGACCACCGCGGTGAAGCCGCGGTTCAGGTTCACCCCGTGGTCGCCGTCGCCGATCGCGGCGTCGAGCCGGGTGAGCCGGTCGGTGTCGGCCGCGACCGCGGCGGCCGCGGCCCGCATCCAGTCCCGGGCGAGCGTGGCGTCCATCCGCTCAGGCACCCCGGTGCAGTCCGGGGGTACGCGCCGGCGCGTCCCAGAGGCGGATCATCTCGTCGGTGGCCCGGCACAGGGTGAGCGACATTCCGGCCATGTCCAGGCTGGTCACGTAGTTGCCGACCAACCGGCGGGCGATCGGGACACCGCGCTCGGCGAGGTACTCCGCGACCTCGCCGTAGACCAGGTACAGCTCGATCAGCGGCGTGCCACCGAGACCGTTGACCAGCACGATCACCGGGCCGTCGAACGACTTGGCGTCGAGGATCACATCGAGCGCGGAGCGGACCAGGTCCCGTGCCGGGCGCAGCTTCTCCCGGCGGCGGCCCGGCTCCCCGTGGATGCCGACCCCGGCCTCGATCTCGTCCGCCGGCAGTTCGAACCCGGGGCGGCCGGCGGCCGGTGTGGTGCCGGCGGTCAACGCGTACGCGAAGGAGCCGGAGGCGGCGTTGACCTCGCGCCCGATCGCGGCGACCTCGGCCAGCTTGCCGCCCTCCTCGGCGCGCGCCCCGGCGATCTTCTCGACCAGCAGCGTGGCGCCGGTCCCGCGCCGCCCGGCGGTCCAGGTCGAGTCCTCCACCGCGACGTCGTCGTCGACCAGCACGGTCTCGACGCTGATCCCCTCGTCGGTGGCGAGCTCCGCGGCGAGCTGGAAGTTCAGCACGTCGCCGGTGTAGTTCTTGACGATGTGCACCACCCCGGCGCCACCGTCGACGGCCTTGGTGGCGGCCAGGATCTGATAGGGCACCGGGGAGGTGAAGACCTCGCCGGGGCAGGCGGCGTCGAGCATGCCGGGGCCGACGAAGCCGCTGTGCAGCGGCTCGTGCCCGGACCCGCCGCCGGAGACCAGCGCCACCTTGCCGGGGCGGGGCGCGTCGGCGCGGACGATGTACTGCTCCTCGACGTCCACCCGCAGCTCGGGGTGGGCGGCGGCGATCCCGGCGAGGGCCTGGGCGACCACATCGGCGGGGTCGTTGATGAACTTCTTCACGGCCGGTCCCTTCCGTCCGGTGATTTCTCCATCACCCACTGCATCCTCGCGCGGTCTAGAGTCTCGATCCATGGGGCTCGTGGGAATCGTGCTGGTTTCGCACTCCGAGCAGTTGGCGTCAGGGCTCCGGGAGCTGTTGCGGCAGGTCGCGACTCCCGAGGTACGTATCGAGCCGGCCGGCGGCACCGACGACGGGGAGCTGGGCACGAGTCCCTCCAGGATCGCCGCCGCGATCGAGACCGCCGACACCGGCGCGGGGGTGGTCGTCCTGGCCGATCTCGGCAGCGCGGTGCTGACCGCGCGGGCGGTGCTGGCGGACACGCCGGGCCCCGAACTGGTGGACGCCCCGTTCGTGGAGGGGGCGGTCGCGGCCGCGGTGACCGCGTCGACCGGCGCCGATCTCGCGGCGGTCGTCGAGGCCGCCCGGGAGGCGCGCGATGTCCCCAAGTTCTGAGGTCGAGGTCGTGCTGCCGGCCGCGTTGCACGCCCGCCCGGCGGCCGAGGTGGTCCGGGTCGCCGCGGGTTTCCGGGCCACCGTCGAGGTACGCCACGGCGACCGCTCCGCCCCGGCGCGCAGCGCCCTGCGGCTGATGTCGCTCGGCGCGAAGGCCGGTGCCACGGTCACCGTCCACGCCGCCGGCGACGACGCCACCGGTGCGGCCGAGGCCGTCGCGACGGCGCTGCGCCTCACCAAGTGAAACAATCGTCGAATCTTCCGGAAGTTTCGGAGACTGCCAACTGCGGAATCATGGGCTGAACCGGTTGAGGTTTCCGGAAGGTATCGGTAGCGTTTCGAGCGGCTTCGATGCCTGTCGATGCTTCCAGATCCCCGACTGGAGCTCCCATGAGACGAACCCACGCCATCCTCTCCGTCCTGACGGCCGGCGCCCTCGCCGCGGCCGCCGTCCTCACCCTCTCTCCCAGCGCGAACGCGGCGACCACCCTCGGCTCGGCCGCCTCGGCGAAAGGCAAGTACTTCGGCACGGCCGCGGCCGCCTACAAGTTCAGCGACTCGGTCTACACCGGGCTCCTGGACCGCGAGTTCACCATGGTCACGCCGGAGAACGAGATGAAGTGGGACGCCACCGAGCCGTCCCAGAACTCGTTCAGCTACTCCAGTGCGGACACGATCGTGAACCGGGCCAAGGCGAACGGCCAGCGCGTCCGCGGTCATGCCCTGGCCTGGCACTCACAGCAGCCGGGCTGGGCGTCCTCGCTCTCCGGCACCGCGCTGCGCAACGCCATGGTCAACCACATCACCAACGTCGCCACCCACTACAAGGGTCAGCTCTACGCCTGGGACGTGGTGAACGAGGCCTTCTCCGACAACGGGGACGGCTCCCGTCGCAGCTCCAACCTGCAGCAGACCGGCAACGACTGGATCGAGGTCGCGTTCAAGACCGCGCGGGCCGCCGACTCCACCGCCAAGCTCTGCTACAACGACTACAACACCGACGGGGTCAACGCGAAGAGCACCGCGATCTACAACATGGTCAAGGACTTCCTGGCCCGCGGCGTCCCGATCGACTGCGTCGGCTTCCAGTCGCACATCAACTCGGCGTCCCCGCTGCCCAGCGACTACCAGGCGAACCTGCAGCGCTTCGCGGACCTGGGCGTCGAGGTGCAGATCACCGAGCTGGACATCGCCGGGTCGGGCACCACGCAGGCGAACACGTACGCGAACGTGGTCAAGGCCTGCCTGGCGGTCACCAAGTGCACCGGCATCACGGTCTGGGGCATCCGCGACTCGGACTCCTGGCGCTCCGGTGACACCCCGCTGCTCTTCGACAACAGCGGCAACCCGAAGGCCGCGTACAACTCGGTGATCTCCGCGTTCGGCGCGACCACCAGCCCGTCGGCCAGCGTCAGCCCGTCGGCGAGCACCAGCAGCCCGCCGAACACCGGTGGTGGTTGCACCGCGACGTTCTCCAACAACGCCTGGACCGGCGGCTTCGTCACCACGGTCACGGTCAAGGCCGGCTCCACCGCGCTGAGCGGCTGGAAGGTCGGGATCACGCTGCCGTCCGGCGCCGCGATCACCAACTCCTGGAGCACCACGGCGAGCGGGTCCAGCGGCGCGGTGACGTTCAGCAACGTCAGCTACAACGGCGGCGTCGCGGCCGGCGCCAGCACCAGCTTCGGTTTCCAGGGCACCGGCTCCGCCCCGTCCGGAACGGCGTCCTGCACCGCGTCCTGACCAGGAAGGACGAACCGGGTCGCCCTGTCGTTCACGGCGACCCGGTCTCCCCTGACGGCGCGTGGCGGTCCTGAGCGGGGATCACCCCGCGCGGTATCGGCACGGGCAGCCGGCGTGTCGCCTGGGCACGGGCGCCCCGGCCCGTACCGCCACGATGGTTTTGAATCTCAGCGTTCCAGGATGGCGACGACGCCCTGGCCGCCGGCGGCGCAGATGGAGATCAGACCGCGGCCGGAGCCCTTCTGGGCGAGGAGTTTGGCCAGGGTGGCGACGATCCGGCCGCCGGTCGCGGCGAACGGGTGGCCGGCCGCCAGGGACGAGCCGTTGACGTTGAGCCTGCTCCGGTCGATCGAGCCGAGCGGGGCGTCCAGGCCCAGCTTCTCCTTGCAGAACTGCGGCGACTCCCACGCGGCCAGGGTGGCCAGGACCTGCGAGGCGAACGCCTCGTGGATCTCGTAGTAGTCGAAGTCGCGCAGGGTGAGGCCGTTGCGGGCGAGCAGCCGGGGCACCGCGTACGCCGGGGCCATCAGCAGGCCCTCGTCGCCGTGCACGTAGTCGACCGCCGCGGACTCCGAGTCGACGAAGTAGGCCAGGACCGGCAGCGAGTGCGCGGCCGCCCACTCCTCGGACGCCAGCAGCACGGTCGACGCGCCGTCGGTCAGCGGGGTCGAGTTGCCCGCCGTCATCGTCGCGTTCTCCTTGCCGTAGACCGGCTTGAGGCTCGCGAGCTTGTCCAGGCTGCTGTCGGCCCGCAGGTTCTGGTCGCGGGTCAGCCCCAGGTAGGGCGTCATCAGATCGTCGAAGAACTGCTTGTCGTACGCCGCGGCCAGGTTCCGGTGCGAGGCCAGGGCGAGCTCGTCCTGCGGCTCACGGGCGATGTTCCACTTCAGCGCGGTGATCGCGGCATGCTCGCCCATCGACAGGCCGGTGCGCGGCTCGGCGTTGCGCGGGATCTCCGGCTGGAGCGCGTGCTGCGGGCGCAGCTTGGCGGCCGCCTTGAGCCGGGCGCCCAGCGTCCGGGCCCGGTTCAGCTCCAGCAGCGCCTGCCGCATGTCCTCGTTCACCTGCAGCGGGGCGTCCGACGTGGTGTCCACACCGCCGGACACGCCCGAGTCGATCTGGCCCAGCGCGATCTTGTTGGCGACCAGGATCGCCGCCTCCAGGCCGGTGCCGCAGGCCTGCTGCAGGTCATAGGCTGGGGTATGCGGGTCGAGGCGGGAGCCGAGGACCACCTCACGGGTCAGGTTGAAGTCCCGGGAGTGCTTGAGCACCGCGCCGGCGACGACCTCGCCGAGCCGCTCGCCGGCCAGCCCGAACCGGGCGATCAGACCGTCCAGCGCGGCGGTCAGCATGTCCTGGTTCGAAGCGGCGGCAAACTTACCGTTCGACCGGGCGAACGGGATACGGTTACCGCCCAGGACGGCGACGCGGCGCACGGTCGACACGGCGATCCTCCAGAGATCGAAACTGAATCATCTACAACACTGAATCATTTACAACCATGAAAGCTACTGACCGGTAGGGTACTCGCATGGCTGACAGGTACGCGAACTTCGCCAACTCCGGTCTGGGCCGGACCGTGGTCAAGCGTCTCGGGCTGCCCGACCCGCCCCGCCTGCGACGCTACCGCCCGGGCGACACGATCGCCGCGGGTCCGGTGCTGCTCGGCGCGGCGCCCGGCGGACGGCTCGCCGAACCAGTCGCCAAACTGCTGGAGAACGCGGGGGTGGGAGTCGTCGAGACCGGCTCCGCCGACACCAGGTACGCGGCGCTGATCTTCGACGCGACCGGGATCACCGACTCGGCGGGGCTCCGGGCGCTGTTCGACTTCTTCCATCCGTACGCGCGAAGCCTGAGCGTCTCCGGCCGCGTCATCGTGCTGGGCACCGCGCCGGAAGCCACCGCCGGCCCGAAGGAGGCGACCGCGCAGCGGAGCCTCGAGGGTCTGACCCGCAGCATCGGCAAGGAGTTCGGCCGGGGCGTCACCAGCCAGCTGGTGTACATCGCCCCCGGCGGGGAGCAGTCCGCCGAGTCCACGCTGCGCTTCCTGCTCAGCGGGCGGTCGGCCTACGTGTCCGGCCAGGTGATCCGGATCGGTGCCGGCGACGCGCCCGCCCCGGCCGACTGGGAGAAGCCCCTCGCCGGCAAGCTCGCCCTGGTCACCGGTGCGGCCCGGGGCATCGGCGCGTCGATCGCCGCGATCCTCGCCCGGGACGGCGCCGAGGTGATCGCCCTCGACGTGCCCGGCGCCGGCGACGCCCTGGCCGACGTCGCCAACCGGGCCAAGGGCCGGGCACTGCAGCTCGACCTCACCGCGGACGACGCCCCCGCGCGGCTCGCCGGCTACCTGGCCGCCGGCGCGCACGGCGGCATCGACATCGTGGTGCACAACGCCGGCATCACCCGCGACAAGACCGTCGCCAAGATGGACGAGAGCCGCTGGGACTCGGTGATCGGGGTCAACCTGACCGCTCCGGAGCGGGTCAACGACATCCTGCTCGAGCAGGGTCTGATCAGGTCGGGCGGCCGGATCGTCGGGGTCGCCTCGATCGCCGGGATCGCCGGCAACCGCGGTCAGACCAACTACGCGACCAGCAAGGCCGGCGTGATCGGCCTGGTCCAGTCGACGGCGCCGCTGCTCGCCGGCCGGCAGATCACCATCAACGCGGTGGCGCCGGGCTTCATCGAGACGGCGATGACCGCGAAGATGCCGCTCGGACTACGCGAGGCCGGCCGCCGCCTGAACAGCATGTCGCAGGGCGGGCTGCCGGTCGACGTGGCCGAGACGATCGCCTGGTTCGCCTCACCCGGGTCGGCGACGATAACCGGGAACGTGGTCCGGGTCTGCGGCCAGAGCCTGCTGGGGGCCTGAGATGGTCGCGGTCGTCGAGCTGACCGAGGGTCCGGGGACGAGCGCGGTGTACGCCAGAGCGGCACTCGGCCTGCTGCGCCGGGGTGGCGGGACCACGCTGCCCGATGTGGAACTGGTGCGGCGCGGCGTCACCGTGGACCGCTCGCACCTGGCGCGTTACGACCGGGTCTGCGGGCTGCGGCTGACCGACGCGCTGCCCGCGACGTATCCGCACATCCTGGCGTTCCCGCTGGCGATGCGGCTGATGTCGGCGGCGGACTTCCCGCTGCCGATGATCGGGCTGGTGCACGTCGCGAACCGGATCACGGTCCGGCGGGCGATCGACGCCGGCAGCCGGTTGGATCTGGCGGTGCGGGCCGTCGACCTGCGGGACCATCCGCGCGGCCGGCAGTTCGACATGGTCGCCACGGCGTCGGTCGACGGCGCCGAGGTGTGGCGGGGCGTGTCGACGTACCTGCGGATCTCCTCCGCGAGCACCACCAAGGGCGACCGCCCCGCCGGCCCGGCCCCGGACCAGGCCGACGGCGCCGTCTGGCGGCTGCCGGCCCGGATCGGGACGGACTACGCCGCGGTCTCCGGAGACCGCAACCCGATCCACACGTCCCGGCTGGGTGCGCGGCTGTTCGGTTTCCCGCGCCCGATCGCGCACGGCATGTGGACCAAGGCGCGGTGCCTGGCCGCGCTGGAGGGACGACTGCCGGAGGCATACTCCGTGGAGGTCGCCTTCAAGCAGCCGATTCTGCTGCCGTCGACGGTCCGCTTCACCTCGTCCCCTTCGGACACTGGCTGGGAGTTCCGGGTCGATTCCAAGCGCCCCCACCTGACCGGGACCATCGCCTGAGGTGCTGGTCCGGTCGCCCGGACCGGCACCTCAGCCGGGGCGCCTACTCGGAGATGTGCTTGTGCTCGCAGGAGCTTCCCGTCGTGTCGCTTGAACCGTCGACGAGGCACACCTGCATGTCGTAAACGCCCGCGGCGGCTTTGACGTCGTACGTGAAGGTGTTGCAGTTGCCCGAGCCCAGACCGTTGTACTTGGTCGCGACCCGATCTCCCGCGTGGTAGAGGGATCCGCGCACGCCGTGACTGTCCCCGTAGAGGTCGCAGACCGTGAATTTGTCGCCGTCGTCGTGGTAGCTGATCGACGCCACGTTGGTGAAGCTGTTGGTGATGTAGATGGTGATGTCCGGGGTGGCGGCCTGGGCGGTGCCGGGCATCAACAGCGCCGTGGCGAGTGCGGCACTCGCGGACAGAACGGCACCCCTGAGGGATCGCTTGAACATTTCGCTCCTATACGGACAGGCGTTGATCGCCATTCATTTCACCCCACGTCGCACTCACCATTGATCAAAATTGATTGACCGGTGCTCTGGGCGCGCGCTGAACAGCGACGATGTACATTGTGGAGGCTTAATCCGAGCAGCTCATGCCCGCTGCTGCCGAGGTCCGCCTCACTCGTCGATCTCCAGGAAGGGCGGGAAGTTCGCCGTGGATGCCAAGCACCCCCACCCGATGGCCCGTCAGATGTGGCGGCTGATCGAGCCGCTGCACGCCGTGCTGTACTACGCGCCCGAGGTGACCGCCGAGGCGGAACGGCTCGGCTACGCCGTCGACACCCGCTGGCCCAGCTACTTCGCCTGGCGTGCCGCACTACTGGGAGAGGCCGGAACGGCGGCGGTCTCCTCGGCCTTCTACAGCTTCAGCCCTCGAGTGGTCGCCGAACACATCCCGGCGGCCTGGAAGGTCGCCGCGCCCTCGACAGTCCTGGAGAGCCGCTACGCCGCGGTCGGCCGGGCACTGGGCACCCTGCTCGGTCCCCTCGCCGAAATCCCGGAGGCCGCCACGCTGGCCCGCCGGGCCGCCGAGGCGGCGGTACCGGCCGGACGCCCCCTGGCCGCGGCGAACGCCGATCTCGCCTGGCCGGACGACCCCGCTCTCGCCCTCTGGCACGCCGCGACGATCCTGCGCGAGCACCGCGGTGACGGCCATGTCGCGGCGGCCCTGACGGCCGGCCTGGACCCTTGCGAGCTGCTGGTCTCGTTCGCGGCCGTGGGCGCCGCACCGGTCGAGGTCTTCGCCGGCCGCGGCTGGACCGATCAGGAGTGGACCGCGGCGCGGGACCGTCTGGTCACTCGCGGCCTGCTGCACCCCGACGGCACCACGACCGAGCGGGGCTTCGCGGTCCGCGAGGAGCTCGAGGCCCGCACCGACGAGCTGGCGAGCGCGCCCTGGCAGGCGCTGGGGCCGGCGATCGGTCGCTTCGCCCACCTCGTCGGCCCGATGGTCCAACGCATCGCCGGGTCCGGCATCCTTCCGCGGCAGAGCACGCTCGGGCTCAGCGCCCCGCCACCGCGCTGACGAACACCGGCCTCAGCGCCCCGCCACCGCGCTGACGGACACGGGGCTCAGCGGGGCAGCTCCCGGGTGACGACCTTGCCGGTGGCGTTGCGCGGGAGCGCCTCGAGGAAGATCACGTCGCGGGGCACGCTGAACCGGGCCCGGTGACGCCGCACGTGGTCCCGGACCGCCTCCGGGTCGAGCGTCTCGCCCTCGCGGAGGACCAGGTAGGCCGCGAGCCGCTGACCGTACTCCTCGTCCGGCACGCCGATCACCGCGACCTCCCGCACCTGCGGCAGGTCGGCGAGCAGCCCCTCGACCTCGGCCGGGTACACGTTCTCCCCGCCGGAGATGATCATGTCGTCCTCCCGGCCGTCGACGAAGACCAGGCCGGAGGGGTCGACGTGCCCGAGGTCGCCGGTGGCCAGCAGACCCTCGTGCATGGATTTGGAAGCGCCGTCGGTGTAGCCGTCGAACAGCATCTCGTTGCCGACGAAGAGCCGCCCGACCTCGCCCACCGGCACCGGGCCGCCGGCCTCGTCGAGCACGGCCACCGTCGTACCGTGAGGGGGTCTGCCCGCGGTGCTGGGCGCGGAGCGCAGATCGGCCGGGGTCGCGATCGACGCCCAGGACGCCTCGGTCGAGCCGTACAGGTTGTACAGAACGTCCCCGTAACGGTCCATGAATCGCGTCGCCAGGCCGCCCGGCAGGGCCGAGCCGCTGACCGCGACCACCCGCAGCGCCGGCTTCGCCGAGGCGACCGGCAGCTCCATGAGCTGCTGCACCATGACCGGCACCGCGATCATTCCGGTGCACTCGTGCCGGACCAGGTCGTCGAGGACGGCCGCGGGGTCGAACTTGCGGCGCAGCACGATCGTCGCGCGCAGCGCGAGGGCGATCTGCAGGCCGGCGAAGCCCCAGGTGTGGAAGAGCGGCGCGGCGATCATCACGCGTTCCTGGGCGCGCAGCGGAATCCGGTCGATCACCGAGCAGAGTGGGCGGAAGCCGCCCGGCGTCGGCCGCCGGGCGCCTTTCGGCACGCCGGTCGTCCCGGAGGTGAGCACGATCGTGCGCCCGGGGCGCTCCGGCGGCGGCATCCGCGGGACCGGCGGCGCGCCGGCGATCAGCTCCTCGACCCGCTCCTCGCTCAGCTTCTCGACGCCCTCGACCAGGGCGACGCGCTCCGCGAACTCGTCGTCGAAGAGCAGCGCCCGCAGGCCCTGGTCCTTGGCGACGGTGGCCAGCTGGCTCGGCGACAGGCCGGTGTTCATCAGCACCGGGTCCGCGCCGAGCGTGGTCACCCCGATCAGCGCGGAGATCATCCGCGCCGAGTTGCGGCAGAGCAGGCCGACCCGCTCCCCCGGCGCCACCGGCAGGCCGCTGGCCAGGCGCTCGGCGCGGTCCAGCAACTGGGCGTACGTCAGTTGCCCCTGCTCGTCGATCACCGCGATCCGCCGCGGGCTGCGGGCGGCGGCCTGCCGCAGCTCGCCGGCGAGGCCGAAGCCCCACCGGCCCAGCGCCGCGAACTGCCGCACGATCCGGACCGGGTTGCCCGGGGTCAGCAGGCCGCGCCGCAGCATGGTGCCGCCGACGAAGAGAGGGTCCATGTCAGCGGATCTGCAGGCCGGAGATCGCCCGGGAGATGACCAGGCGCTGGATCTCCGAGGTGCCCTCGAAGATCGTGTAGATCTTGGCGTCCCGGAACATCCGCTCCACCGGGTGTTCGCGCAGGTAGCCCGCGCCACCCAGGATCTGCACCGCCTTCTCGGTGACGGCGACGGCCACCTCGCCGGCCTTCAGTTTGGACATCGAGCCCTCGCCGGCGCTGAACGGCTTGTCGTTGCGCCCCATCCAGGCGGCCCGCCAGACCAGCAGGCGGGCCGCGTCGATCTCCATCCGCATGTCGGCGAGGGCGAAAGCGATCGCCTGGTTCTCGATGATCGGACGGCCGAACTGGACGCGGGTCTTCGCGTACTCCAGGGCGTATTCGTAGGCGGCGCGGGCGATGCCGATCGCCTGGGCGCCGACCGCCGGGCGGGAGAGCTCGAAGGTACGCATGGCGGCGTTCTTCCGGCCCCCGGCCTTGGCCCGGGCGAGCCGCTCGTCCAGGGCCTCCTTGCCGCCGAGCAGGCAGCTGCCGGGGATCCGCACGTCGTCGAAGAAGACGTCGGCGGTGTGCGAGGCGCGCAGGCCGAGCTTCTTCAGCTTCCTCGACCCGGCCAGGCCCTCGGTGCCGGGCGGGACGATGAACGCGGCCTGGCCGCGGGAGCCGAGCGAGGGGTCGACGCTCGCGGTGACCACGTGCACGTCGGCGATGCCGCCGTTGGTCGCATACGCCTTCTGCCCGCTGATCACCCACTCGTCGGTGGCCTCGTGGTAGACCGCCCGGGTGCGCATCGAGCCGACGTCGGAGCCGGCCTCCGGCTCGGTCGAGCAGAACGCCGCCACCTTGGGCGCGTCCGGGTCGCCGAAGCACTGCGGCACCCACTCGACCAGCTGTTCCGGGGTGCCGGAGCCGTAGATCGCGGCGACCGCGAGCGAGGTGCCGGAGATCGCCATGCCGATCCCGCCGTCGCCCCAGAACAGCTCCTCGTTGGCGATCGGCAGCGACAGGCCGGAGTTGTCGGACCAGGTGTTGATCAGGAACTCGAAGCCGTAGAGGCCGATCTTCGCCGCCTCCTGCAGCACCGGCCAGGGCGTTTCCTCGCGCTCGTCCCACTCGGCCGCGGCCGGTCGGACCACCGACTCGGCGAAGCCGTGCACCCAGTCACGCAGGTCCGATTGTTCCTCGTTGAGATCGAGCCAGAACTCCACGGCAGGGCCATACCCTTCGACAACGGCGGAAACTTAACCCGTCGGTAACACTAAGGGCGCGGCAACCCACCTCACAACCCCCCGAGGTTTCTCATTATTCGCGGACCGGTGACGGCCAGTGCCGCACGTCCCGGCCCGCCGGCCGGGAGCGCGGAATCATGCGAAAGCAGGTCGCTCTTTCGGGTCCGCCGGCGTCCGCTACCGGTTCGTGCGCGAGGTGTCCGATGTGGGCTGAGCCTCGTGGAGGGCATCCTCGCGGTACGGCAGCGTCGCCACGTCCGGCAGGTCCAGCAGGTCGTTCTCCGGGGCGGCGATCAGGCCGTTGCGGTGCGCGATCAGCCGCCCACCGGCGACCAGATCGTCCAGCATGGCGGCCATCCGGGCCGCACCCGCCTTGTTCGAGCCCCACCCGAACAGCCGGGCCGCCGCGGCGAGCAGGTCGTCGCTCTCCACCAGCCCGGCGTCCAGCACCAGGTATTCCAGGGCCAGTTGGAGCTCGGACTCGGCGACCTGGTCCGGCTTGCGCACCACACCGTCGCCGGGCACCCGGACCGCGGGGATCGGCGCCTCGACGGCGGTGACGAACGTACCGTCGAAACGGACTCCGGACTCGGTGACCGCCGCCTCGATCGCCTGCCGGATCGGCTGGGTGACCCGGCTGATGCCCCAGGCCTCACGGATCCGGTGGATCAGCACGGCGATGTGGACCGGGCCCTCCACCTCGGCGATCCGCTCGACGGTACGGATCAGCAGGGCCCGGGCGGTCTGATCGTTGACCCGGGCCGCCGGCGGCAGCGACTCCAGCACGGCCTGCTGGTAGGGCAGCGCCCACTCCGGCGGTTGCGCGGGCCGGGTGACCAGCTCCAGGTCGGGCACGGCGAAGACGTCGGGGATCGCGAGGGCGTTCTCGATCGAGGTGCGCAGGCGGCCCTCCTCCTCGGCGCGGTCGCGGTACCAGGCGCCGCTCCAGATCCGGTGCAGGTGCCAGCCGAGTCCGTGCAGCACCTGCTCCTGGAGGCGGTCGCGGTCCCGGGCGAGGGGCATCGAGGCGTAGCCGGGCCCGTCGCACTGGATCCCCAGGGCGAACCCGTCGAGGGACGGATGCCGTACGCCCAGCTCGACGCGGCATCGACCCACGCCCACCTGGCGCGTCAGCCGATATCCCCAGGCCTCGACGAGATCGGCGACCGATTCCGACAGCGCGGAGAGCTCGCCCGCGGGTACGGCGAACTCGGCGTGATCGAGGTACGCCGCCAGCCGCCGCTCCCCCTCGTCGGCGGGCTCCTCCCGCCGCGCCTCGGCGATCGAGGTGACGACCTCGACCCGCATCCGGGCCCGGGTGATCGCCACGTCGAGCCGGCGCGCACCGGCCGGCCCGCCCGCGGCGGAGAGCTCCGCCCCGGTGGACAGGATGATCACGTCCCGCTCGTCGCCCTGCACCACGTCGGCGTGCTTGACGAAGAAGCCGGTGAGCGGGTCGTCGCCGAGGAACCGTTCCAGGTCGGGCCGGGCGCCGAGAACGGTCTCCACCGCGTCGGCGACCGCGTCGGCCTGGCCCGCGGTCAGCGTGACCACGCCGAGCGACAGCGTCGGGCGGGTGGTGAAGTGGTGCGCG
Organism: Actinoplanes regularis; assembly: GCF_900188005.1. Classification (GTDB taxonomy): domain Bacteria; phylum Actinomycetota; class Actinomycetes; order Mycobacteriales; family Micromonosporaceae; genus Actinoplanes; species Actinoplanes regularis. Next base: position 212,290 of record NZ_FZNR01000006.1, read on the forward strand.
ACCCGCTCGGCGACCAGCGCGGCCTCGACCGGCCCGTCGGTGACCGGCAGCAGTTCCAGGCCGAGGTCGGGCCCGGCCGGGTACGCGCTCGGGAAGGTGACCAGGCGAGCCTGGTAGAACGTGTGGTTGGCGAAGCTGATCAGCGATTCGTGCCGGCTGCGATAGTGGCGGGTCAGGGCGAGCCGGGTGAAGGCCGCGCAGTCGCTCGCGGCCACCAGCACCGACGGGCCGCCGCCGGCCGGGGCCAGCTGGGCGTCGTCACCGATCACGATCAGCGACTTCCCGCGATAGGCGCAGGCCACCGCGGCGGCGGCGGTCATCCGGGACGCCTCGTCGATGATCACCACGTCGAAGCTCTCGCCGGCGGGCAGATAGCGGCTGGCCGCGGCGGGCTGCATGACGAAGCACGGCTTGAGGGCGGCGGCGATGTCCCACGTCCGTTCCAGCAGTTCCCGGACCGGTAGGTGACCGTCCTGCTTGAGCCCCTCGGCGCGGATCAGCGCGGGCACCCCGTCCGCGGTGACCGCCGGGCGCCGGGCGTCGATCGCCGCGATGATGGTGCCGGCCGCGTCCTGCATCAGGTCGGCGTCGAGCCGGCGGAACTCCTCGACCAGCTCGTTGCGCTCGAGCGAGGCCAGCGGTTCGAGGCGCTCGTCGCCGGCGAGGACCGCGTCGGCCCAGGCTTTGCAGACGGTCCGCTCGATCACCTGGCCGAGCCGGCCGACCTCGATGCCGTTGTCGGCGCAGTAATCGACGGCGGAGTCCACGCCGAACTCGGCGAGCACCTCGCGGGCGGCCAGATAGGCGAACCACTCACGCTGGCCGGTGTCGTCCTCGCGCAGGTCGCGCAGCAGGTCACGGGCGGTCTCGGAGCGGTCCAGGGTGGTGCCGAGCCGGACCTGGCGGGCCGGCCCGAACGCCTCGATGATCCGTTGGCGGGCCCGCTGCCAGAGTTCGATCAGGGGTGACAGATCCGGGCTCGTCGCGCGGTGCAGCGCGGCGGCCTGCTCCGGGGTGAGCGCCGCGTCCGTGCCGCTGCGCAGCGTACGGGCGTGCGCCGCCCACTCCAGAGCCCGGTCGACGGCCCGTTGATCGGTGTCCCGCCCCCGGTAGACGTCCCCCAGCAGCGCCTGCAGCCCCGGCGCGGCCTCGGCGAGCGCGCGCGCCGACTCCACCACCTGTTCGCGCAGCTCGGCGATCTCCGCCGCGGAGGCCAGGTCCAGCTCCCGCCCGGCGGCGGCACCGAGCTGCTCGACCGTCTCGGCCGTCGCGCGCAGCGGCTGCACCTGAGCGCGCAGCCAGGCGATCGCGGCCGCCACCGAACCGTTCGCGAGCTCCGGCCGGGCGGCCGCCTCGGGCGCCGGCCGCAGCGTGTCCCGCCAGTGCTGGAACGCCTCCCGGGCGTCGGCCACCGCGCGGATCGGCTCACCGTCGCCGGCCGGGCCACACACGTACTCGATGACCGCGGGAAGCGCCTCCGGCGGGGTCACCCGCAGCACCTCGCCGGCCGTCTCCAGGGCCCGGCCGATCGCCAGGAAGTCGGTGTCCAGCCGCCGCCAGTACCGGCCGAGCAGGGCGGCGTTCTGCCGTTCGGCCGCGATCAGACCCTCGTTGGCCCTGTGCCAGGCGACCGCGAGGGGCAGGTTGGCGATCGCCTCGTCGGCGCTGACGCCCGGCTCGGCGAGCGCGGCCACGGTCTCCCGGTCCCAGCGGTAGCCGGTGAAGAACTTCCGCACGCCACGGTGCGTGGTCGCGAACCGCTCGGCGAGCTCCTCGACCGGCTCGTGCAGCACCGCCTCGGTGAAGTACTCGCGGGCCTGGGCGCGGGCCTCGGCGACGGCTTCCACGTGCCGGCGCAGCGCGCCGGCCGCGGCGTGCACGTTGGCCTGTGCGCCGGGGCCGAACCAGGCCCGTTCCGGCCGGTCCGGCCGGGCGCCCAGACCGGCGATCACGGTGACCAGCTCGAGGTCGGAGAAGCCGACCACCTCGGGCAGGCCGAGCCGGCCGGTGATCCGGTCCAGGCTCTGCTGCTGGTGTTCCAGCTCGTCCGCGTCGGCGGCGAACCGGCTGGCCAGGGCCTTGGCACCGGCCGCTGTCAACGGCGCGAGATCGATCGCCGGCGGGTCCAGCTCGGGCCGGGCCGGCAGCTCGCCGACGTGATGGCGGGCCAGTTCGGCCGCGGCCGGCCCGATCCGGGCGCGGGCCCGCTCCTCGGCCCGCCGGACCTCGTCGATCAGGTGGGCCAGGGTCTCCGCCGCCTCGCGGACCGGGCGCAGGCTGGCCGCGGTGAGCCAGTGGTCGGCGACCGCGACCGGCCGGGACTCGGCGTGGGCGGCGAGGTCGGCCAGCGCCTCGGCGTCGACCGGGAGCCGCACGTGGAAGGCGGTGGCGAGCGGTGCGAGCGCGTCGGTGGCCTCGGTCAGCGCGTCCAGCGCGAGCTGGGCCTCCTCCAGGGCGGCGTCGAGCGGCGCCTTCTCCATGACCTCGCGCCAGCGGAAACCGCTGCGTTCGGTGGCCGGCCGCCACGCGCCCCGCAGGCGCTCGGCCGCGGCGAGGAGGCGGTCCAGGGCGGCCTCGGTCAGCGCGAGGGGTTGCAGGACGGGGGCTGGGCTCTCCGGCACGCCGTCGAGCCGGGCATACCGGCCGAGGATCTCGTGGAGGCTGAGCCCGAGCGGTTCGCGTCGCTCGTTGAGCGCCTTCGCGTACGAGGTGAGCCGCTCCCCCCGTTCGCGCAGCAGGTCCCGCTCGGTCTCGTCCATCCCGGGCGACGGCAGCGGCACGGCCTCCAGCGCGGCGGCGAGGGCGGACGCCACCCGCCGGCGGCCGGCCCGCTCCCCGTGCAGGTCGAGCAGGTAGTTGCCGAGCCCGGCGGCGGCCAGCCGCTGCTGGACCACGTCGAGCGCGGACGCGGTCTCGGAGACGAACAGGACCCGTTTCCCGGCGTGCGCCAGGGCCCCGATCATGTTCGCCACGGTCTGGGACTTGCCGGTCCCGGGCGGGCCGTCGATCACGAAACTGTGCCCGTCCAGGGCGGCGGCGATGCACACCCGCTGGTCCGCGTCGGCGTCCAGGAGCAGGGGCGCGTCCCGCTCGTCGGCCTCCTCGGCGCCGACCGGCTCGAAGCCGAAGCTGCCGTCCTCGGCGGCGAGGGCCCGGATCACCGGGTGGCCCAGGATCTGCGCCTCGTGCTCGGTCAGGTCCTGCCGGATCGCCTCGGCGGCCAGGTCGAAGCGGGCCAGCACGGCCGCGTCGGCGACCCGCCAGCCGGGCTTGGCGGCGATCCGCCCGCGCAGCTCGCCGGCGTCCGGCGTGAGCTCGACGCCGAGCGTCCGCAGCCGCCGGGCGAGCGCCGGGTTGAGGACCGGGTCGCCGGTGGCGGCGCGGAGCCGGGGCACGTCGCCGGGGCCGAGCGCGACCAGGTCGACCGGGGTGAGCAGCACCGGGCTGGCGTGCTCGGTGCCGTCGTCGTCCTGCCACTGCAGCAGGCCGGTGGCCAGGTGCAGAACGTCCTCGCCACGGTCCAGGCCCTCCTGGCGGGAGTGCCGGTGCAGGTGGCGCAGCACGGTCTGCAGCCGGTCGGGCGACAGCTCGGTGGCGAGCTGCCCGGTGCCGTCGGTGCCGAACGACCAGTCCCGCCCCTTGCGCAGTCGTTCGATGACGGCGGCAGGGCCGGGGCCGGTGATCTCGACGAGGTCGGACCCGGCCCGGGGCAGGTCGATGAGCCGGTCGGCGGCGCCGGGGTCGGTGATCGCGTCCCGCCACGCGGCGAGGGCCGCGCGGGCGTCTTCGCCCGGCCCGGTCTGTCCTTCTGCATCATCCGGCCGCATCTGCCCATTGCAGCAAGGCAACCGATGGCTTGCTGGCGATTCGCTCGGATGAACGCCCTCCAGGGTGGGTTTTCCCGCTGCCGACGCCGGGACCGCGTGCTGAAGTCCGGGCCTATGCCGGTTGCGTGGTCTCCCGCCGGCGATATCCGGCGACCGCGTCCCGGGTCTCCTCGGCGATCAGGTCCATGTTGATCATCGCGGCGGCGGTCTGGCCGGCCGCGGCGGCGACCGCCACCGTGGCGGCCAGGTCGGTGACGTTGCCGGCCACCCAGACGCCGGGCACCGAGGTGGCACCGCTCGCCTCGGCCGGGATCCGCAGGCCCAGCACCTGCCCGTTGAGCTCCATCGGCGCCGGTGCGAGGCCCAGCGACTCCAGGAACGCCGAGCGGGCCACGAAGTGCGGGCCGACCGCGACCGCGTCCAGGGCGACCACCCGGCCGCCGGCCAGGCGTACCCCGGTGATCCGGTCGTCGCCGATCTCGACCGCCTCGATCGGCTCGTGAACCACCGGGATGCCCCGGGCCGCGAGCTGCTCGGCCTGCTCGGGCGCCGGGGCCGGGCCGCCGTTGAGCAGGTACAGCACGTCGTCGCTGAGCTGGCGCCACAGCTGAGCGCCGTGCAGGCTGTGCGGGCCGGTGGCGAGCACGCCGATCCGCCCGCCACGTAGTTCCCAGCCGTGGCAGTACGGGCAGTGCGCCACGTCCCGGCCCCAGCGCCCGGCCAGCCCCGGGAGGTCCGGCAGCTCGTCGACCAGGCCGGTGGTGACCAGCAGCCGGCGGCCACGCACCCGCGCCCCGTCGGCGAGGGTGACCAGGAACCCGTCGCCGTCGCGTTCCGCCTTCTCGGCGGTGCCGGCGCACAGCTCACCGCCGTAACCCGCGACCTCCGCGCGGCCCGCCCGGTACAGCTCGGCCGGTGCGACGCCCTCCCGGCCGAGCAGGTTGTGCACGTGCCCGGCGGGGGCGTTCCGGGGCTCGCCGCCGTCGATCACCAGGACCGAGCGGCGGGAGCGGGCCAGGGTCACGGCCCCGCTCAGCCCGGCGGCTCCGCCACCGACGACCACCACGTCGTACGTCTGCTTCATGAGATCTTCCTGTCGCCGTCGTTGCGCCCACCGTGCCCCGGGGCGGCGAAAGCAGCAAGTAGCCTTGCTGTTATGGCAAAGGATCTGGAGGGCGCGCTCGCCGCCGTCGGCCCGCAGCTGCGCGCCCTGCGACAGAAGCGCGACATCACGCTGACCCAGCTCGCGGAGACCACCGGCATCTCGGTCAGCACGCTCTCCCGCCTCGAGTCCGGCTCCCGCCGGCCCACCCTGGAGCTGCTGCTGCCGCTCGCCGAGGCCTATCAGGTCACCCTCGACGAGCTGGTGGACGCGCCGGAGACCGGCGACCCGCGGGTGCGTCAGCGGCCGATCGAGCGCAACGGGCACACGTACATCCCGCTGACCCGCCGGCCGGGCGGGATGCAGGCGTTCAAACAGATCATCCCGGCCGACGCGCCCGACTGCGACCGGGAGCAGCAGACCCATGAGGGGTACGAGTGGATCTATGTCCTGAGCGGCCGGATCCGCCTGCGGCTGGGTGAGCACGACATCGTGCTCACCCCGGGCGAGGCGGCGGAGTTCGACACCCGGCTGCCCCACCTGATCCTCAACCCCGGTCCGGAGCCCGCCGAGATCATCAACCTCTTCGGGCCGCAGGGGGAACGCGTTCACGTCCGTGCCCGGTCGAGGGGCTAGGTTCGGTCCCGTGGATCTTTCTGTGACGATGGACGACGGGATCGCGCTGCTGGAGATCCAGCGGCCGCCCGCCAATCACTTCGACGAGGCGCTGATCGGGCGGATCGTGGACGCCGCGTTCACGCTCGACGACGATCCGGCCTGCCGGGTGATCCTGCTCGGGTCGGAGGGCAGACACTTCTGCGCCGGGGCGGACTTCGGCGGCGGGGACTTCGCCGCCGACCACGTGGCCGCGGCCGAGCGGCTGTACCGGCGGGCGGTCCAGCTCTTCGACGTGCGGACGCCGATCGTCGCCGCGGTGCAGGGCACCGCCGTGGGCGGTGGACTCGGGCTGGCCTGCGCAGCCGACTTCCGGGTCGCCGAGCCGGCCACCCGGTTCATGGCCAACTTCGCGAAGCTCGGGTTCCACCAGGGCTTCGGGCTCAGCGTGACGCTGCCCGAGCTGATCGGCCGGCAGAAGGCGACCGACCTGATGCTGACCGCCCGGCGGGTCGGCGGCGAGGAGGCGTACCGGATCGGGCTGGCCGACCGGCTCGCCGAGCCGGGCATGGTGCGCGCGACCGCGCGGGCCCTGGCGTGCGAGATCGCCGCCTCCGCGCCGCTGGCGATCCGATCCATGCGCGCCACGCTCCGCGGCGATCTGGCCGAGCGGGTCCGGCGGGCCCTCGACCACGAACTGGCCGAGCAGAAGGTGCACTGGGCGACCCGGGACGCGGCCGAGGGCATCGCGGCGAGCCTGGCACGGCGCACCCCGGTCTTCACGGGCAGCTGAACCCGGCCGGCTGAGCCCGGCGGATCAGGCGACCTGATTGCGGAGGGGGCGGCCGGCCAGGAAGGCGGCCACGTTCTCCTCGATCAGGGCGGCCGCCCCGAGCGGGCGGCCACCGGCCGCGTGCGGACTGATGATCACATTGGGCTCGTCCCAGAGCCCGGAGGTCACCGGGAGCGGCTCGGTCTCGAAGACGTCCAGGGCCGCCCCGGCAAGCCGGCCGGAACGCAGCGCGTCGAGCAGGGCGGCCTCGTCCAGGGTGCTGCCCCGGCCGACGTTGACCACCCAGGCGTGCGGCGGCAGCTTCGCGAGAACGGAGGTGTCCAGGATTCGCTCCGTCTCCGCCGTCGCCGGCAGGATCGAGATCAGCACGTCCGCGGTCGGCAGCAGCGCCGGCAGCTCCGGGGCGGCGACGACCGGGAAGCCGCCCCGTTCACCCGCCGTCCGGGCCACCCCGGTGACCCGGGCACCGAGGGCGGCGAGCAGCGGCGCGAGGGTCCCGGCGATCCCGCCGAAACCCCAGATCACCACGTGCGCGTCCCGCAGCGTACGGAACGATCCGGTCTCCCGGACCGGTTGCAGCCCACCCAGCTCGCCCGCCCACCGGCGCCCGACCTGTGCCCGGACCAGCAGGTTCAGCCGGCGGGCGGCGGCCAGCACGAGGGCCAGGGTGTGCTCGGCGACGGTCCGGTCGTGCAGCCCGAGCCCGGCGGTGACCGGGATGCCCGGGCCGAAGCCGGCCCGCAGCACCGCGTCCGGCCCGGCCGCCAGGGTCTGCACCCAGCGCAGCCGCTCGAGGCGCCGCGCCGCGTCTGCCAGTTGCGCGGGCGGGTTGCCCCAGACGACCAGCACCTCCGCGTCGGTGTGCTCGGCGGGAATCGGCTCGCCGGTCGCGTAGACCACGCCGGTGACGCCCTCCGGCAGGGTGACGTCGAGTTCCACGGAGTCGGGCAGCAGCACCTTCATGGATCGAGAGCTTGCCAGGTGGCCCGGCCGGTTCCCATCGCCGTACCGGGCCTCGGGACACCGTCACCACGACCGGCGGGCCCCGGCGAGCAGCCGGCGCGGGGGACGCGCGTCGATCCCGGATCTGACAGTAAACCGGCCTGTTTTTCCGTCGGCCGACCCTGTCTGCGTTAACGCTAACAAGCGATCCGATATCGAGCCTTTTTCCAGGTTTCAGCAGGCAGGACATAGACGTACCCCTCTTGACAGAGGCTTCGATGTTTGCGTACACATTGCCTAGCTCCCGGCACGGAAACATCCCCGACACACCTCGGTGGAGGACCCCACATGCCCCGAATCCGATCCCGCCTGGTCGGCGCCGCCGCCGTCCTGGTGTCGCTACCGCTGGCGGTCGCCCCGCCGGTCTCCGCCTCCGCGGTGGCGCCGGACTACACGATCAAGGTCAGCCCGAGCGCCGACGGCGCGGCACTGTCCAAGCAGCAGTACGGCGTCTTCTTCGAGGACATCAACTACGCGGCCGACGGCGGCCTCTACGCGGAGTTGATCCGCAACCGCTCGTTCGAGTTCAACGCCACCGACGCCTCCGGCTTCACCGGCCTGACGGCGTGGACCACAGCCGGCACGGCGACCGTCGTCAACGACGACCAGCGGCTCAACGACCGCAACCGCAACTACCTGAAGCTGACCGGCGGCGTCACCAACGCCGGCTACAACAGTGGCATCGCCCTCAAAAAGGGTGACAAATATGATTTCTCCGTCTGGGCCCGGGGCGACGCCGCGTTGCGGGTCTCGGTGAACCTCGCCGACGGCACCGCCCTCGCGGCGCCGATCACCATCGCCGTCGCCGGTGACACCTGGACGAAGTACACCGGCACGCTGCGCGCCACCGCGACCACCGACCGGGGCCGGCTCACCGTGAGCACTCCCGGGGCGCTGCGGCTGGACGAGATCTCGCTCTTCCCGCGCGACACCTACAAGGGACGGTCGAACGGCCTGCGCCGGGACCTGGCCGAGAAGGTCGCCGCCCTGCGCCCCGGCTTCGTCCGGTTCCCCGGCGGTTGCCTGGTCAACACCGGCAGCATGTACTCCTACGACGGGGCGTTCAACTACCCGCGCGCCCGGTCCTACCAGTGGAAGGACACCGTCGGCCCGGTCGAGACCCGTGCCACGAACAAGAACTTCTGGGGCTACAACCAGTCCTACGGCCTCGGCTACTACGAGTACTTCCAGTTCTCCGAGGACCTCGGCGCGATGCCGCTGCCGGTGCTGCCGGCCCTGGTCACCGGCTGCGGGCAGAACCGGGCGACGGTCGACGAGGCGCTGCTGCAGCGGCACATCCAGGACGCTCTGGACCTGATCGAGTTCGCCAACGGGCCGGTCACCTCGACCTGGGGCAAGCTTCGCGCGCGGCAGGGCCACCCGAAGCCGTTCGGGCTGACCACCGTCGCGATCGGCAACGAGGAGAACCTGCCCGACGCGTACTGGGCGAACTTCCTGAAGTTCGAGGCCGCGATCAAGGCGAAACACCCGGAGATCACCATCGTGAGCAACTCCGGGCCGGACGACCAGGGCGGCACGTTCGAGAACCTGTGGGCCAAGAACAAAGCCAACGGTACGGACATGGTGGACGAGCACTACTACAACAGCCCGTCCTGGTTCCTGCAGAACAACGCGCGCTACGACTCGTACGACCGCAATGGTCCGAAGGTCTTCCTGGGTGAATACGCGTCGCTGGACGCCAAGTTCTACAACTCCCTGGCCGAGGCCGCGTACATGACCGGCCTGGAGCGCAACGCCGACGTGGTGAAGATGGCGTCCTACGCGCCACTGCTCGCCAACATCGACAACGTCCAGTGGAAGCCGGACCTGATCTGGTTCGACGGCGACGAGTCGTGGGGCTCGACCAGCTACCAGATGCAGAAGCTGTTCATGAACAACGTCGGCGACCGGGTCGTGCCGAGCACGGTAACCGGCGGCGGTGTGGTGCAGCCGAAACCGATCACCGGGGCGATCGGCCTCTCCACCTGGCGGACCGCGGCCACCTACGACGACGTCAAGGTGACCCGGCCGGACGGCACGGTGATCTTCAGCGACGACTTCAACGACGGGAACGCGGACGGCTGGACCGCGGTGCAGCCGCGCGGCAACTGGACGGTGACCAGCGGCGGCTACGCGCAGACCACCACGGACACCGAGGACACCATGGTCAAGGCCGCGACCGTCACGGACACCGACTACGACTACACGCTCAAGGCCACCAAGCAGGCCGGCGCCGAGGGCTTCCTGGTCGCGTTCGGCATCCAGGGGACCGGCAACTTCTACTGGTGGAACCTGGGCGGCTGGAACAACACCCAGGGCGCCGTCGAGAAGGGGATCACCTCCGCCAAGGAGCAGCTGATCACCAAGCCGAACTCGGTCAACACCGGCCAGACCTACGACCTGAAGATCTCCGTTCGCGGTACGAAGGTGACCCTGTACCTGGACGGCGTCGAGTGGGGCGGCTTCGACGACAACGCCGTCACCGAGCCGTTCGCGCAGGTCGTGACGACCGACGCGAAGACCGGTGAGCTGATCGTCAAGGTGGTGAACGCGCAGGACAAGCCGGCCGTCACCAAGATCGACATGGGTGGCCGCAGGGTCGCCGGCACCGCGCGGATGACCGTCCTGGCCGGTGACCCGGGTGAGCAGAACACCCGTACCGCCGAGCCGATCCTGCCGGTGACCAGCACGATCAAGGGCGTCTCGGCGAGCTTCACCCGCGAGTTCCCGGCGAACTCGGTCACCTTCCTGCGTATCCGGACCCGATGAGGAGCCCGATCATGAATCGTCGGACTTTGCTGACCGGCGGCGCCGCCCTGGGCACGCTCGCCGTCGTCCTGCCCGTCGGCGCCGAGGGCGCCCCGCACGCCGACCCGGTTCGCGGCGACGCCGAGATCTACGGCGTGCCGACCGCCCAGCCGCTGGTCAGCCAGCGGGCCGACCCGTTCATCAGCCGGCGCTACGCCGGGAAGTACTACTTCACCGGCTCGGTCCCCTCGTACGACAAGATCGTGCTGCGCGGCTCGGAGACGCTCGCCGGGCTGACCGACGCGCCGGAGACGACCATCTGGACCCGGCCGTCCGGCGGCAAGATGGGCGGCTTCGTCTGGGCGCCGGAGCTGCACCGAATCGGCGGGAAGTGGTACGTCTACTTCACCAGCAGCGACGCGAACGACATCTGGCACATCCGCCCGTTCGTCCTCGAGTCGTCGCTCGACGACCCGATGGACCCGTCCGGCTGGACGGTCAAGGGCGAGATCGCCCTGGAGTGGGACAGCTTCGCGCTGGACGCCACCGTGTTCAGCCACCGCGGTAGGCAGTACCTGCTGTGGGCGCAGAGCGAGCCGGAGATCGTGGCGAACTCCAGCATCTACATCGCGGAACTGGCCAACCCGTGGACGCTCAAGAGCAAGCCGACCCGGCTCACCACGCCGACCAGGAGCTGGGAGATCCAGGGCTACCGGGTGAACGAGGGCCCGGCCGTGATCATTCGCAACGGGCGGGTCTTCCTGACCTTCTCGGCCAGCGCGACCGACGCGAACTACTGCATGGGCCTGCTCACCGCGGACGCCCACTCCGATCTGCTGGACCGGGCGAGCTGGACGAAGAACCCGGACCCGATCTTCGTCAGCAACGACGACACCGGGCGGTGGGGCCCCGGGCACAACTCGTTCACGGTGGCCGAGGACGGGAAGACCGATGTGCTGGTCTACCACGCCCGCGACTACAAGCAGATCACCGGCGATCCGCTGTACGACCCCAACCGGCACACCCGGGTGCAGAAGCTCTACTGGCACCCGGACGGCACGCCGCTGTTCGGTGTACCGGTGGGCGACGGCGGCCCGATCGTGCGGCTGTCGCCGTCCGGCTCCCCGCAGCAGTTCGTCCACCACGCCGGTACGGCGGTGCAGGTCGCCCCGGCGCCGCACGACCTGGGCGCCACCCAGTTCCGGTTCGTGGCCGCGGCGGACGGCACGGAGACCATCCAGTCGGTCGACAAGCCGTCCCTGTTCGTCCGGATCGACGGGACGTCGGTGCTGCTGGACACCGCCGGGACACCGGTGCGCCGGGTCCCGGCCCGCGGCGGGGTACTGATCCGCAGCTCCGCCGACCCGGCGGCCTATCTGCGGGAGACCGCCGGTGTGATCACCGCCGCGAGGAGCGGCACGGTCTTCCGGCTCAGCTGAACAGCCGGCGGACGGCCCGGTTGATGCGGGGCTGAAAGCTCAGGTCGGCCATCGGCGGCCCGATGATGCGAGGGTGTTGACAGCCACGCAGATCACCGAGCAACCGGTGGCCGACGGCCGTTCCCGCGCCGTCGACGCGACCACCCTGGCGTACATCCAGGTCGACCGCGACGGCCTGATCCAGGACTGGAACCCGGCCGCCGAGCGCCTGTTCGGCTGGAGCCGCGCCGAGGTGCTCGGCCGGCCGCTGGCGGACACCATCGTCCCGGCGGCCCTGCGCTCCGCGCACAACGCCGGGTTCGCCCGGCGGCTGGCGATCGGCGACCGGCCGGACATGAGCCGCCGCTTCGAACTGCCGTCCGTACACCGCGACGGCTCCGAGCTGACCGTCTCGATGACCCTGGACGCGATCGGCGCGGAGGGTTTCTGCGCGTTCATCTCCGACCAGACCGAATGGCACCAGGCCCGCCAGGAACTGCAGCGCAGCAACACGCTGATCAGCGCGATCCTGCAGCACACCAGCGCGGTGATCTCGGCCAAGGACCTCGACGGCCGCTACCTGTTCGTCAACGGCGAGTACGAGCGGGTCTTCCAGGTCAGCGCCGCCGACATGGTCGGCCGGGGCGAGGAGGACGTGATGCCGGCCGCGATCGCTGCCGGCAGCCGCGCCCACGACGTCGAGGTCGCCGACACCGCCACCGCCCGGACCGTCCTGGAGCGGCTCCCGTTCGGCGACGACATCCGGGAGTACGTGGTCACCCGGGTCCCGCTGACCGACCCGGACGGCTCGGTCTACGCCGTCTGCACGATCGCCATCGACGACACCGAGCGCCGCCGCACCGAGGCCGCCCTGGCCGCCGGCGAGGAGCGCTTCCGCAACACCGTCAACAACGCGCCCGGAATGGTCTACCAGTTCCGCCTCGAGCCGGACGGCACCTCCGGCTTCAGCTTCGTCTCGGAGGGCTGCTGGGACATCTACGGCGTCGGGCCGGAGACGGTGGCCGCGACCGGGACCGTGATCGTGAACTTCATCGCCGAGGAGGACCGGGCGTCCTATCTCGCCTCAGTCCAGCGGTCCGCGCAGACCCTGGAGCCCTGGGAGTGGCGGGGCACCATCGTCCGCCGCGACGGGCAGCGCCGCCAGATCTACGGCGTCTCCCGCCCGCACCGCGAACCCGGCGGCGCCACCGTCTGGGACGGCATGCTGGTGGACCGCACCCGCGAGCTCCTCGCCCGTCGTGACCTCGAGGATCTCTCGCACCGGCTGGCCGCCCTCTCGTTCACCGCCGACAGCGACGAACCCACTTCCGAACTGGTGGGCCTGATCGATCCGGCGCACCACGAGCGGCTCGCCGAGCTCTGGGCGACCGCCCGCGCCGGCGAACCGGCCGACGCCGAATTCGCCGTCACCAGCCCCGGCTGCGGGCAGCTCTGGGTCCGCCTGCGCCCGCGCACCGACGGGCTCGTCGACGGTGCCTGCTTCCAGCTGGCCGGGCGCTCGTGACCGGGCCGCGTCTGCCCCGCAAGCTGGGCGAGATCGGCATCCCGATGAACCCGCTCGCGGCCAGCACACCGGTCAGCGAAGTGGTGGCGATGCTGGACGCTGACCGGCACGCCCCCGGCGTCATCGTCCAGACGGCGACCGGGCATCAGCTGGTCAGCCGGGCGCTGGTGGAGAGGACCGCGGCCGGGCCGGCGCCGGACGCCCCGCGGACCGCGGCCGACCTCCCCCGCCATGACGTGCTCGCATTGCCCGCCGACACCGACATCGACATGGCGGCCGAGGCCGCCCTGGGCCGCCCGGCCGACGAACGCGAGGAGCCGGTGCTGGTCACCTGGCCGGACGGTCGCTACGGGATCGCCCCGATGATGGACCTGCTGGCCGCGATGGCCGGCCGGTACGCCCGGCTGTCCCGCACCGACCAGCTCACCGGCCTGCCCAACCGGGCGATGATCACGGCCGAGGGCCGGCGCCGCCTCGACGCCGGAAACCTGCTCGCCGTGCTGCACCTGGGCCTGGACCGGTTCCAGGACGCCAACGACGTGCTCGGCCACCACGGCGCGGACGCGTTGCTCCACCGGGTCGGGGTCGCCCTGAACGCCGCTCCCGGTCCCGGCAATCTGGTCGCCCGGCTCGACGGCGACCAGTTCCTGGTGCTGCTCTCGGAGCTGCCACCCGGGCACACCCCGCAGAGCATGGGCCGGCACATCGCGTCCCGGATCCGCGGTCCGCACACCATCGACGGCCTGCCGATCGGCGTCGAGGTCAGTATCGGGATCAGCCCGGCCGACTACCACGACATCGCGGTGCTGCAGCGCCGCGCGGCCGCCGCGATGCGCCGCGCCAAGCGGGAGCGCACCGGCGTGGTCGAGTGGACGCCCGGCCTCGACAGCACCCAGCGGGTCGACCTGCGCCAGCTCACCGAGCTGCGTTCCGGGCTGCGCAACGGGCACCTGCGGCTGTTCTACCAGCCGCTACACGAGGCGACCAGCAGGAAGATGAGCGGGGTGGAGGCGCTGGTCCGCTGGCAGCATCCGCAGCGTGGGCTGTTGCCGCCCGGTGTCTTCCTGCCCGACGCGGAGCGCTCCGACGTGATCCTGGAGCTGACCGACTGGGTCCTCGCCGAGGCGCTGCACCAGGCCGCGCTCTGGAAGCGGGCCGGTCACCACGTGCCGGTGTCGGTGAACCTGCCGCCCGCGTACCTGGCCCAGGAGCGCGCGGTGCCGACCATCCTCGCCCTGCTCCAGCTCGAACAGGTGCCGGCCGACCTGCTCACCGTCGAGATCACCGAGACCGCGGTTCTGACCAACCCGGACGAGGTCGCCGCCCAGCTCTCCGCGCTGCGGTTGCGCGGCGTCCGGGTGGCGATCGACGACTTCGGCACCGGGTACACATCGCTGGGGCTGCTCCCCCGGCTGCCCGTCGACGAGCTGAAGATCGACCGGTCGTTCGTGGTGCAGATGCACGACTCGCCGGCGCACGCCACGATCATCGACTCGGTGATCGCCATCGCGCGGGCGCTCGGCATGATGGTCGTCGCCGAGGGCGTGGAGGACGAGCCCACCGCGGCCGACCTCGCGCGCGCCGGTGTCGACCTGTTGCAGGGCTACCACCTCAACCGGCCGACCCCGCCCGAGGCGGTGCCCCTGGTGCCGGCCCGCCCGCTGACCGCCGTCGTCTGACGGCGGGTCAGCCGGGTCCGGGCCGGTCGGGTGCGGGCCGGCCGGCCAGGAAGTCGGCCGGGCGCAGGCGGGCGGTGCGGCGGCGGTACTCGGCGGCCATGCCCGGCCAGTTGGTGACCACCCGGCCGCCGGCGTTGCGGTACCAGCTCTCGCAGGCCGCCCACACGCTGCCGGCCAGCCGGGACTGAAGCTCCTCGTCGTAGCGGGCGGCGACCTCCGGCCGTACCTCCAGCGGAATTCGATCTTCTGCGAACCGGCGGACAGCCTGGACGATCCAGCGGGCCTGGGCCTCGTGGAAGTAGACGACCGAGGTGTTGCCGGTGTTCGTGTTCGGGCCGTAGACCAGGAACAGGTTCGGGAAGCCGGGCACGGCCATGCCGAGGTAGGCGTGCGCGCCGTCCTTCCAGACCTCGTTCAGGCGGGTCCCGTCCCGGCCGGTGACCTCGATCGGGACCAGGAACTCGGTGGCGGCGAAGCCGGTGCCGTAGACCAGCACGTCAGCCGGGTGCTCGACGCCGTCGGCGGTCCGGATCCCGTCCGCGGTGACCGCGATGATCTTCTCGGTGACCAGGTCGACGTCCGGGCGCTGCAGGGCGGGCAGCCAGGCGTTGGTGAACAGCACCCGCTTGCAGCCCATCGGCTCGTCCGGGGTGACCTTGCGGCGCAGTTCCGGGTCGCGGACCTGCCAGCGGCGCTGGGCCGTCGAGATGCCGCGCATCAGCGCCCCGGCCGCCCGGTTGCCGGTCACCGCGAGGCCGGTGACCAGGGTCATCAGCCAGGTCCCGGCGCGGGCCGGGCCCATCAGCCCCGGGATCGACCGGTACAGACCGCCGCGCAGGCGGCCGTAGCGCCGGTCCGGTTTGGGCAGGGTCCACGGTGGCGTGCGCTGGAAGACGGTGATGTGCGCGGCCGTGCCGGCGATCGCCGGGACTAGCTGGATCGCGCTGGCGCCGGTGCCGATCACGGCGACCCGCCTGCCCTCGACGGAGACGGCCGGATCCCAGAGCGCGGTGTGCATGGCGGGGCCGCCGAAGACCCCGGGCAGCTGCGGAATGCTGGGCCGGGACAGCTGGCCGACCGCCGGGACGAGGACGTCGGCCTCGATGGTCCCGCCGTCCGCCGTCGTCACCCGCCAGGCCGTGCCGGTCCACTCCGCGGCGGTCACCTCGGTGCCGAGGCGGAGCTTTCCGGCAAGACCGAATTCGGACACGCAGCGTTCCAGGTAGGCGAGGATCTCCGCTTGCGGCGGGAAGCGGCGGCTCCAGGCGGGATTCTGAGCGTACGAGTACGAGTAGAGCGGCGCGGGGATGTCGCACGCGCACCCGGGGTAAAGGTTGTCCCGCCAGACCCCGCCGACCCGGTCCGCCCTGTCCACCAGCACGAGGTCGGTAAAACCGGCCTTGAGCAGGGCGTTCGCGGCCGCAAGCCCGCCGAATCCGGCCCCGATGATCAGGATCCGGGTGCTCATCGCTCCTCGCTCCGGATCAGCCGCAGGGCCGCCGGCGCGGTCGCCGGCACGGCCGGATGACGTGGCAGGACCGGATCGACCTGAACGTAGCCACCGGCGGGCCGCGAGTCCTGGTCCCCCGCGTTGGGCCAGAGCGCGACCGCCCGCTCGGCGAGCGCGGTGATCGTCAGTGACGGGTTGACCCCGAGGTTCGCGGCGACCACCGACCCGTCGATCACGTGCAGGCCGGGATGGCCGAAGAGCCGGTGGTACGGGTCGACGACGCCCCGCGCCGGATCCGCTCCGATCGCGCAGCCGCCGATGAAGTGCCCGGTCACCGGCTTGCCGACCAGTTCGGTGTACGACCCGAGCGGCACCCCGCCGACCTTCTCCGCGGTACGCCGGGCCACGTCGTGCGCGGACGGCACCCACTCCGGGTTCGGCTCGCCCACCCCGGGCCGGCTGGTCAGCCGCCCCCACCTACGGAACACCGTGATCGAGTTGTCGAGCGGCTGCATCGCGAGCAGCACCACGGTCTGCCGTGACCAGTCCCGTGGCGACAGGTAGAGCCGCAGGTCCCGGCCCGCCGCGGCGAGCTGTTTCAGCCCCGCCCACCAGCGCGGCCGCCCGCCGGCGTCGTCGACCAGGACGGTGGAGAGCAGGGCCAGCAGGTTGCTGCCCGGCCCGTACCGCACCGGTTCGACGTGGGTCACCGGATCCGGGTGGATCGAGGAGGTGATCGCCACGCCGTGGCTGTAGTCGCGGTCCTTCCGGCGGGTGCGGGCGCCCAGAATCGACTCGGAGTTGGTCCGGCTCAGCTCGCCCAGTCGCGGGGAGATCTCCGGGAGGCGGCCCCGGTCGCGCAGGCGGTGCAGCAGCCGCTGGGTGCCGAGCGCGCCGGCCGCGAAGACCACCTGCCCGGCCGTGAACGTGTGCCGGCGCAGCCCACCGGTCCGGCGGGTGTCGACCGCGTAACCGCCCCCGGGCAGCGGCCGGACGTCCCGGACCGTGGTGAGTGGATGGACCCGCGCACCGGCCCGTTCGGCGAGGTAGAGATAGTTCTTGACCAGGGTGTTCTTGGCGTTGTTCCGGCAGCCTGTCATGCACGAGCCGCACAGCGTGCAGCCGCGCCGGTCGGGGCCGGCCCCGCCGAAGAACGGGTCCGGTGCCTCGGCGCCGGGTTCGTCTCCGAAGAAGACCCCGACGGGGGTACGCCGATAGGTGTGCCCCACCCCGAGATCGTCGGCGACCGCCTTCAGGGCCCGGTCGGACTCCGTCTCCACCGGGTTGGTGGTCACCCCGAGCATGCGCCTGGCCTGGTCGTAGTAGGGGGCTAGCTCGGCCTTCCAGTCCGTGATCCCGGCCCATTGCGGGTCGGTGTAGAACGCGTCCGGCGGCTCGTAGAGGGTGTTCGCGTAGCCGAGCGAGCCGCCGCCGACCCCGGCGCCCGACATGATCAGCACGTTCTTGAGCAGGGTCATCCGGAGGATGCCGTAGCAGCCGAGGGCCGGCGCGTAGACGTAGTCCCGCAGCCGCCAGGAGGTCTTGGCGAACTGATCGTCGGTGAAACGGCGACCGGCCTCGAGGACGCCGACGCGATAGCCCTTCTCGGTCAGGCGCAGCGCTGTCACGCTGCCGCCGAACCCGGACCCGATCACGAGGACGTCGTAGTCATGCGACATCGCCGTAGCATCACGCCCTTATTGGCAACATGTCAACAACGGGTTTCCAGTCTTGCTCGCAGCGCGAATCCACCCGCTCGGCGGGTGCCTTCCCCGGCTCCGCCCGGCAGGGTGCCCACATGACGTCGCTGACCCACGACCGCCGCGGCTCCGGCCCGCCGCTGCTGCTGATCCACGGCATCGGCAGCCACTGGCAGGTCTGGAATCCCCTGCTCCCGCTGCTGGCCCCGGAACGCGACGTGATCGCGATCGACCTGCCGGGCTTCGGCACCTCCCCGATCTGGCCGCCCCCCGCCGGCGCCACGATCCCGGGCTCGGTGCCGCACCTCGCCGACCTGGTGGAGTCGTTCCTGGACTCACTCGGCCTGGGCGAGGTGGAGATCGGCGGCAGCTCGATGGGCGGTGGGATCGCCCTGGAACTGGGCCGCCGCGGCCGGGCCCGGGCGGTCACCGCGTTCTCCCCGGTCGGCTTCTGGCCCCCGGGCGGTGGCCGCTGGGTACGCCTCGCCGTCACCGTCGGCCACGTCGCGGGCCGCGCCCTCGATCCGCTGCTGCCGCGGCTGATGGGCTCGCCGGCCGGGCGGGCGGCGCTGTGCTCGCTCGTCTACGCCCACCCGAGCCGGCTCGATCCGGACGAGTGCGTCGGCGCCGCCCGGGCCCTGGCCGGCGCCCCCGGCTTCCAGGCGTCCCGGACCGCCTTCCGCCGCCTCACGCCCTGGGCCTCGACGGATCCCGGTGCGCTGCCGCGGATTCCGGTGACGATCGCGTGGGGCACCCGGGACGCGGTTCTGCCGTACCGGAATCAGGCCCTCCGCGCCCGCGCGGCCCTGCCCACCGCCCGCCATGTCCGGCTGCCCGGCTGCGGCCACCTGCCGTTCCCGGACGCCCCACGGCACTGCGCCGAGCTGCTGCTGCACCCCACGGGCGGCTGACCGGCCGCGGCCGCCCGCCGTTCCCGGACGCCCCACGGCCGGCCGCCCGGGCCACCGATCACTGCCGGAGGATCAGCACGAACTGGGCGTCGGCGGGTTCGCCTGACGGCGCGCGGCACGTTATCCGTACCTCGAAAGCCTGATGTTCGGGGTCGGCCACGCAGGTGGCCGCGGTGTCGTACCCGGTGATCTGGAGGTCGCCGACCGGTCCGGCGACGCCGGGCAGCGCGACGCGGTACTCGCCGGCGGCGGACCGGGTCACCGTGTCCGCGTTGCCGGTGCTGTTGAACTGGAAGACACCCGCCGCCGTGTACTCCGGCTCGGCGGGCCGGTCAGCGAGCAGGTGAGCACCCGGGAGCGGGGACGGGCCGGCGCCCAGGGCGACCGAGAAGGTGACCGCGAACCGCGAGTCCACCGGCTGGCCCGCCCCGTCCCGGCAGCGCACCGGGACGGCCAGCCGAGACTCCCCGGTCTCCCCGGACCACCGCTGCACCCCGCACACCGTCGCCGTGTCACCGATCGCCGTGACCTTCACCGCCCCGCCGGAGACACGATCCTGAAGACCGAAACGGACCACGTACGACCCGACGTCCTCACGGTCGGCCGAGTTCGTGCCGTGCAGCGAGTTGTAGCTGTACGCGTCCTCGAGCGTCTGACCGGTCCGGCCCGGATCACCGATCCGCAGGTAGGCGGCGGTGCCCTCGGCGTCGCGCAGATGCCAGTAGCGTGCCGAGAACCCGCTGTCGGCGGGCACGCCGGAACGGTCGAAGCAGTCCACCTCCACCCGCTCGTCATCGCCGTCCGGACGCCAGTCGACCAGTGTGCAGATCCGGTCCTCGGGGGTCACCGGGGTCACCTCGGCGACACCACCGTCGCGGCCCAGCCCGTGGAAGGTGACCCGGTAGCGACCGGTGCCCAAGCGTTCGAGGGTGTTCTCGGCGCCGACCGAACTGCACTGGGCGGCCGGCTTGTACCGGGCGTCGTGGGGGCGATCGGCGAAGACGAATCCGGCTCGCTCCCGCTCCGCGGTGGAGACCGGGCAGGATCGCTCCCGCTGCACCGGCTTCGGCCGAACCGCCCAGGTCACTACCATGATCACGATGGGCAGGACCCCGCCGGCCAGGGCCACCAGAGCGACCAGCGCGCTGATCCGGGGTTCGGAGGACCCGGGCCGGGGACCGGGCGCGAGCCAGTCGCCGACCAGGGTCATCGCGCGGGATCCCAGACGGTCGGCGCGACGACGCCAGTCCGCGGCGGTCCGGGCGCGCGTCAACGGCGCTCCGTGACCGATCTCGACTCCAGGAGACCGAGCCCGCGTCCCGCTACCGCCTCGGTGGGTGGCGACATCGGCTGCGGGTTCGGCGGCAAGGCCGGGTCGACGGCCGAGGCCGGCGCCGGGGTCCGCTGCGGCTTCCGCACCCGCTTGCGCGCCCTGGTCGAGGGCTCCGGGCGGGCATCGGGGGCGGCGGTCCGCGCGGAGGCGCCAGGGGGCCGCCGGTCCGGGAGGTCCGACCGCTTTCCGGTACGCGGCTGGCCGTCCCGTGACGACCACACCCTCGCCGGGTCCCGCCGCGGCCCGCCACCCTGTCCGGCGTCTTCCCGGCTCCCCGTGCCGGACCGGCCGGCCGGCGCCGGGAAGCCGTCGCCGGCGGACCACCCGTCGACCGGCGACTCGCCACCCGGCAACTCTTCACGGGGCAGTTCGTCACCGGGCGGCTCATCGCCCGGCAACACCGTACGAGGCGACTCGTCGCCCGGCAGCTCATCGCCCGGCAACACCTCACGAGGCGACTCATCGCCCGGCAGCACCGCACGAGGCAACCCGTCGCCGGACAGCTCGTCACCGATCGGCTCCTCGGGCGCGAGCACGTCCCGGCTCGGCATCCCCGGCACTCCGGCCCCCGGTGGCAGGCTCTTCGAGACAGGCGTGAGCAGCCGTCCCGCCCCGGGCCGGTCCTCCATGGACCCGCCGCAGCCGGCCACTGTCACCACGGCCACGATCCCCGCCGCCAACAGGCTTCGCCCTTGAATCACCGAACCTCCACGACACCCGTCTGATCCTCAAACGACCCACCTGGCGAAACGGTGATGCGAAATCGGCGGCCATTGCTGGCGATCGGCGAGGTCAAGTGGGGGAGACGATGAGCCTCGGCCACGTCGACCGGCTGCGCCCTGCTGCCGGCCCAGGGCCGGCACGGCGCGCCGGCCGCCCGGCTGGCGTGTCACAGCGGCGCGGGCTTCACCCCCGACCCGTGGGACGCGGCCGCCGAGGATCCGGCGATCGTGCTGGCCGGGCCGGCCGATCTGTACCGATCGGACGCTTCCTGACGCGAGGATCCGGTGTCAGGAGCGCTCGGGGAGGGGCAGGGCGCGGAGCGGCGCTTTGCGGATCTTGTTGGAGCCGGTCTTCGGCAGGTCGGCGACCACGTCGACGTACCTCGGAATCTTGT
This sequence comes from Actinoplanes regularis, assembly GCF_900188005.1. Lineage (GTDB taxonomy): Bacteria > Actinomycetota > Actinomycetes > Mycobacteriales > Micromonosporaceae > Actinoplanes > Actinoplanes regularis. The sequence goes on from NZ_FZNR01000006.1 coordinate 233,510, forward strand.
ATCTCGCGAGGCGGTCGCGCAGGAACGCCGGCACGTCGTCGGGCCGCAGCGCGGACCCCTGCCGGGGTACGACGAAGGCCTGCCCGACCTCTCCCCACTCCTGATCCGGCACCCCGACGACGGCGACCTCGGCCACCCCGGGATGTTCGAAGATCGCCGCCTCCACCTCGGCCGGGTACACGTTCTCCCCACCGGAGATGTACATGTCCTTGGTCCGGTCGACGATGTGGAAGTGGCCCGCCTCGTCGACGATCGCCACGTCCCCGGACCGGAACCAGCCTCCGTCCACGAACGCCGCGGCCGTGGCCTCCGGATCGTCCCAGTACCCGGGGGTCACGTTCGGCCCGCGCACCAGCACCTCGCCCGGCTCGCCCGGGTCCGTGTCGGTCAGGTCCGGCCGGACACACCGCACTTGCGCGAAGAAGACCGGCAGCCCGGCCGAGCCGGCGTGCTCCCGGCTCTCCCGGGCCTCCAGGAACGTCGCCCCCGGAGCCGTCTCGGTCATCCCGTAGCCCTGGCAGAACAGCAGGCCGCGCTCCTGGTAACGCCGGATCAGCGCCGCCGGCACGGGCGCTCCCCCGGTCATCAGGCTGCGCACCGAGCTGAGGTCGGCGCTCGCCCAGCGCGGCGACCGGCTGAGCCCGGCGTACATCGTGGAGACGCCGAACATCCAGGTCACCCGGTGTTCCTCGATCAGGTCGAAGCAGCCGTCCACGTCCCAGCTCGGCATGATCACCGACGTACCGCCCTTGAGGAACGTCGGCAGTAGGCACTGATCGAGCGCCGCGACGTGGAAGAGCGGGGCGCTGAGCAGCGTCATCTCGTCACTGGCCACGTCGACGCAGACGAGCAGGTTGACGCAGTTCCAGACGAGGTTGCCGTGGGTGAGCACGGCGCCCTTGGGATGGCCGGTGGTGCCCGAGGTGTAGAGGATGCAGGCCGCGTCGGCCGGGCCGACCGGTTCGTCCGGGTGGATCGGATCTTCGAGGAATTCCTCGTACGCGTCGAGCGGCACCGTCACGGCCGCGTCCACCGGCGGCATCGCGGGATCGTGGATCAGCACCCGGGCCCCGCTGTGCCGGAGCTGGTAGGACAGCTCGCCGGCGGTGAGCCGGAAGTTCAGCGGGACGAAGACCGCGCCCAGCTGCCACGACGCGAACATCGTCTCGACGAGCGCCGGATGGTTCGGGCCGAGATAGGCGACCCGGTCGCCCCGCCGCACCCCGGTGGAGTGGAGGGCGGCGGCCAGCCGGGCGATCCGCTGGTGCAGCTCGGCGTAGGTCACCCGCCGCTTCCCGAAGATCAGCGCGGTGCGCCCGGGCGACATCGCCGCCCGGCGCGCCGGCCAGGAGCCCAGCCCCGCGTTGTTCATGACAGGCTCAGGTGTACTGCCGGTAGACGGTACGCGCGACGCAGGCCGGCTTCTCCGAGCCGTCGATCTGCACGGTGAAGTCGAAGGTGCTCTGCGTGCCGCCGGGCACGTCCTCGACGCTGACCACGGTGGCCGCCAGCCGGATCTTCGAACCGACCTTGACCGGGCTGGGGAAGCGCACCTTCTCCAGCCCGTAGTTCACGCCCATCCTGATCCCCTCCACCTTGAGCAGGTCGCCGAAGAGCGGGATGACCAGCGACAACGTCAGGTAGCCGTGCGCGATCGGGGCGCCGAAGGGACCCTTCGCGGCGCGCTCGACGTCCACGTGGATCCACTGGTGGTCGCCGGTGGCGTCGGCGAACGTGTTCACCCGCTCCTGGGTGATCTCCAGCCATTCACTGACGCCGAGGTCGCGGCCGACGAGGGCCTTGAGTTCGTCGAGCCCGTGCACGGTGGTGGTCATTTTGATTCCTCTCTGAAAAGCAGACGAGCGGCGTTCTGCTTAAGGATCTTGAGCCGCACCGGTGGCTTGATGTCAAGAGCGGCGAAGTCGGCGAGCCAGCGGTCCGGGGTGATCACCGGGTAGTCGGAGCCGAACAGCACCTTGTCCTGGAGCAGGCTGTTGGCGTACCGCACGAGTTGCGGCGGGAAGTACTTCGGCGACCAGCCCGACAGATCGATGTGGACATGCTCCTTGTGCGTGGCGACCGCCAGCGCCTCGTCCTGCCAGGGAAAGGACGGGTGGGCCAGGATGATCCGCAGGTCCGGGAAGTCCACCGCGACGTCGTCGACCAGCATCGGGTTCGAGTACTTGAGCCGGATTCCGCCGCCACCGCGCACGCCCGCGCCGATCCCGGTCTGGCCGGTGTGGAACAGCGCGATCGCGCCGAGCTCCTCGATCGCCTCGTAGAGCGGGTAGGCCAGCCGGTCGTCCGGGGCGAAACCCTGCAGGCTGGGGTGGAACTTGAATCCGCGTACCCCGTGGTCGGCGACGAGGCGGCGGGCCTCGCGGACGCCGGCCGCGCCCCTGTGCGGGTCGATGCTGGCGAACGGGATCAACACGTCCGGATGCTCCGCGCAGCTCGCGGCGATCTCCTCGTTCGGGATGCGCGGGTGGCCGGTGGCGTGCTCGGCGTCCACGGTGAAGACCACCGCCGCCATCCGCCGGGCGCGGTAGTGGTCGGCCAGTTCGCCGACGGTCGGCCGGCGGTTGCCGTGCGCGTGGAAATAGTCCGCGGACGCGTCCAGCAGCTCCGGGCTCAGCGAGCTGTGGCCGTCCCTGCCGACCTCGGCGTGGGTGTGCACGTCGATGGCGACGAGTTCATCGAGGTTCATCCGCGGGGCACCGGGATGCCGTAGGTCTCCGGCGGGAAGTCCCAGGAGGACGCGATCGCCTCGGCCGGCCAGCCGCCGTCGCGGAAGGCGACGACCTTCTCCGCCGGATGCGACCAGAGCGCCAGCCGGTCCCCGCCGATCCCGATCGCCTGGCCGGTGATCCCCTTCGCGGCGTCCGACGCCAGGAACGTGATCAGCCCGGTCACGTCCTCGACGGTCCCGAGGCCCTCGTCGCGGCGCAGCCAGGCCGGGAAGGGCTCACCGGTGCGCTCGGCCTCCTCGATGACCGGGGCGAACGCCGGGATCGACCTGGTCATCTCGGTCGCCGCGATCGGCACCACGGCGTTGACCGTGATCTCGCTGCGAGCCAGTTCGAGCGCCCAGGTGCGGGCCATGGCGGCGATCCCGGCCTTGGCCGCCGCGTAGTTGGTCTGCCCGAAGTTGCCGCGCTGCCCGGCCGGGGACGCGATCAGGATGATCCGGCCGCCGGTGCCCTGTTCGCGCATCCGGATCGCGGCCGCCCGGGCACAGGTGAACGTGCCGCGCAGGTGCACCCGGACCACCGCGTCGAAGTCGTCGTCGGTCATCTTCCAGAGCACCCGGTCGCGCAGGATGCCGGCGTTGGTGATCAGCACGTCCAGCCGGCCGAACGCCGTCACGGCGGCCGCGACCAGCCTCTGCGCGCTCTCGGTCTCGCCCACGGCCGCCACGACGCCGATCGATCCCGGGACCGCCGCGACCGCGGCGTCGACCGCCGCCCGGTCGACGTCGTTGACCACGACGGACGCGCCGGCCGCGGCGAGCGCCCGGGCATAGGCGAGCCCGAGGCCCCGGCCACTGCCCGTGACGAGGGCGACCCTGCCGGACAGATCCATGCTTCTCAACCTCTCACAGCACCGGCGCGCGGCGCGACAGTTCCGGGCCGCGCAGGATTGACAGGATTCCTGTTGATCCCGAGTTTCGACGACGATCAGGTTTCCTGTCAACGGGGTAATCTCGCGGCATCTTTCACGCGGAGGGACCGTCCATGCCGTCACTGCTCTACCTGGTCAAACAACTGGAGTTGGCGGTCCGCGCCCGCCTCGACGAGCTGGTCCGCCGCCACGGCATCACCGCGCTGCAGTACACGGCGCTCACCGTCCTGGAGCGCCACGACGGACTTTCCGCGGCTCAACTGGCCCGCGACTCGTTCGTCACGGCCCAGTCCATGGCCGACATGGTCCGCACCCTGGAGACCCGCGCGCTGATCCGCCGCGAGCGCAATCCCGCCAACCGCCGTGAGCTGCTGATCCACCTCACGGACGAGGGCCGCTCCCTGCTGGCCGCGGTGGAGGCCCCGGTACGTGAGCTCGAAGCCCGGATGATCGCGAAACTGACCGGAACCCGGGCCACCGAGTTCCGCCAGGCCCTGATCACCGCCTGGCAGTCGCTCGCCTGACCCACCCGCTCCGGAGTCCTCCGGCCGGTCCCGGCGCGGCCGATAGGACCCGCATGCCAAGCCCCGGTCCCGGGAACCGGTGACGACTCATGATCGGTCGTTACCGGGGAATCCGCCATCTGTGGTGGATCTATCTGCTGCTGACGTCCGCGCTCGCGGCCGTCTACGTCATCGTGCCGTTGAACGGCGGCACCCGGTGGATCTACGTGCTGGTCAACAGCACCGCGCCGATCGCCACCTGGATCGGCCTGCGCGGGCACGTCCCGGCGCGGCGGGGCGGCTGGCTGGTGATCGGGCTCGGGCTGGCCTTCTCCGCGGCCGGCGACGTGATCTTCGCCCTGCACACCGCGGGTGGCAATGAACCGGCGTTCCCCTCCAGCGCCGACGTGCTCTACCTCCTCGGCCATCTGACCATCGCCGCCGGGACCGCGATGCTCGCGTCCCGGGCCGGCCGGACCGCCTTCGTCGACGCCGCGGTGCTCCTGACCCCCCTGGCCAGCCTGGCGTGGATCCTGGTGGTGCAGCCGACGATCACCGTGGGCGGCAGCATCGCCGCCCGGTTCTTCGCGACCGCCGCGCCGGTCAGCACGCTGATCGTGGTGTACTGCGCGCTGGCGCTGGCACTCGGCATCGAGTTGCGCGCCCCGGGTGTGCGCTGGCTGCTGACCGGGCTGGTGGCCTGGTTCGTCTCCGACGCGCTCTACACCCATCAGGGGCTGACCGGGACGTACACCGAGGGCGGGCTGATCGATCTGGGCTGGATGGCGATGCCGATCCTGCTCGGCACGGCCGCCCTGCACCCGTCGATGGTCGCCGCCACACCACACCGCTCCGCGGTGCACGCGCTTCCCCTGTCGCGCGCCCTGATCCTGTTCGGGGCCGCGCTGCTGCTGCCCTGCCTGCACCTGTTCTGGGAACCGCGCTCGGACAACCCGCTCCTGCTCGGCGCGGCGCTGTCGATGGCGCTGGTCGCGATCCGGCTGGTCAGGCCGATCCACGAGCTGTCCTGGCGGGCCGGGCACGACCCGCTGACCGGGCTGGTCAACCGCAGCCTGCTGATGGACCGGCTGGCCCTCGAGCTCAGTTCGATGCCGCCCGGCCCGGCGGCCCGGCTCGGGCTGCTCTTCTGCGACCTGGACCACTTCAAGGATGTCAACGACAGCCTCGGCCACGACGCCGGCGACCAGCTGCTGATCGAGATCAGCAGCCGGTTGCGGGCCGCGGTCCGGGACACCGACGTGGTGTGCCGGCTGGGCGGCGACGAGTTCGTCATCCTGATGCCGGGTACGACCGAGGAGCAGGCGGTGGAGGTCGCCGAACGGGTCGCCGACAACCTCGGCCGGGCGATGCGGCTCTCCGACGGCACCGAGTTCTTCGCCTCGCTCTCGATGGGGTTGCGCACCACCGGTGACCCGCAGGCCGACCCGGACACCCTGATGCAGGACGCGGACACCGCGATGTATCAGGCCAAGGCGGCCGGCCGGGGCCGGGTGGTGCGGTTCGACGCGGAGATCCGCGCCGGGGCGACGCAGCGGCTGCGGCTCGACGCCGACCTGCGCCGGGCGCTGACCCACCCGGGCGAGCTCTACTGTGTCTACCAACCGGTCTTCCAGGTCGGCGACGGCCGGCTGAGCTCGGTGGAGGCGCTGGTCCGCTGGCGGCACCCGACGGACGGGATCCTGCCGCCGGGCGTGTTCGTGCCGGTCGCCGAGGCCTCCGGCACCGTCGCCCAGGTGTTCGCGCTGGTGCTCAAGGAAGCCCTGGCCGAGCAGCGCCGCTGGCACGACGCGATCGGCCGGTGGATCCCGGTCGCGGTCAACCTCTCCCCGCGCCAGCTCACCGACTCCACCGCCGAGCTGGTGCTGGCCGCTCTGGGGCGCGCCGGCACGCCGCCGGACATGCTCACCCTGGAGCTGACCGAGACCGGCATGGCCGAGCCCTCGACCGTGGACGCGGCGCTCGGGCCGCTGCGCCGGGCCGGCGTGAAGATCGCCGTGGACGACTTCGGCACGGGTTACTCGTCGATGGCCCGGGTCGCCGATCACGGCTGGGACATCGTCAAGATCGACCGCACCTTCGTCGCCGGCATCCACCACGACCCGGCCCGGTGCTCCCTCGCCGACGCGATGATCAAGATGGCGCACGCCCTCGGCATGGTGACCGTCGCCGAGGGTGTCGACAACGCCGCCGACCTCCAGGCGCTCGCCCGGCTGGGCTGCGAGTTCGCCCAGGGCTACCTGCTCGCCCGCCCGGTCGGCGCGGACGGCGTGCTGGAGATCGCCATCGCCGAGCCCGAGATCCCGGCCGAGCTAGGCGCCGGCCGCCTCCAGGCGAGCCAGCTGTGACGCGTCCAGCTTGATCTCGAGAGCCGGGAGCAGGTCGTCGAGCTGCTCGGGGGTCTTCGGGCCGATCAGCGGGACGACCGACGGCCGGGCCTGGTGCAGCAGCCAGGCCAGGACCGTGCGGTTCGGGGTGCTGCCCAGCTCGGCCGCGACCTCGTTCAGCACGGCCAGGCGGGCGCCCACGTCCGGGCCGGCGTAGTTCTCCATCATCCAGTGGCCGGCGCGCTTGGCCGGGTCGTCGTAGACGCCCTTGAGGATCGGGGAGTACGCGACCAGCTGCAGGTCCCGGTGTTCGGTGAGGTAGTCCCACTGCTCCGCGCCGACGATCGAGGCGGACGCGTTGCCGGCCTTCGGGCGCAGGTACGAGTGCTGCTGCTGAAGCGCGACCGGCGCCACCCAGCCGTACCGCTCGCACAGCCGCCGGATCGCCTCCAGCCGCCAGGTGCGCACGTTCGACCAGCCCAGGTAGCGCACCTTGCCCGCGGTGACCAGCCCGGAGAGCGCCTCCAGGGTCTCCTCCAACGGGGTGCCCACATCGTCGACGTGCACGTAGTACAGGTCGACGTGGTCGGTACCGAGCCGCTTCAGGCTGCCGTCCAGGGCGTGCCGCAGCGTGTCCGCCCCGGCTCCGGCGAAGGTACGCCGGGCCAGCTCCCAGTTCGCCGTCCCGTCCGCGTTCCACAGCTCGTCCGAGTACGCCGGCACGGCGCTGCCCTTCGTGGCCAGGAAGACCCGGTCACGGCGGTTCCTCAGCCAGCGGCCGAGCAGTTCCTCGCTCTCCCCGCCCCGGCTGCCCCGGTGCGCCCACCACTCGTAGCAGTCGGCGGTGTCCAGGAACGAGCCGCCGGCCTCGAGGTAGCGGTCCAGGATCCGGATCGAGTCGGCCTCGCTCGTGGCACCGCCCATCTGCATGGCGCCGAGCGCGAGCTTGCTGACCTGAGTCCCGGTTCGTCCCAGTTCCATCGTTTCCATGCGGTCGACGCTAGGACCTGGAGCGCGCTCCAGGTCAACCGGTGGAGTGACGGAACCCACACTTTCGATACGAGAGCGTTCCGTTTTCTAACTCACCGGACTACTGTTCGATTCAGATACGAGACAGTTCCGTTTCGAAACCGGGGGGAAACACCGGATGAACGCGCAACCGACACCCCAGACCGCCGGGCATCCCCGACGCTGGGCCATCCTGGGCGTGCTGGTCATCAGCCTGCTCGTGGTGGTTCTCGACAACACCGTGCTGAACGTGGCCCTGCGGATCATCGCGGACCCGCAGCGCGGCCTCGGCGCCACCCAGAGTGAGCTGGAGTGGGCCATCAACTCGTACACCCTGGTCTTCGCCGGCCTGCTCTTCACCGCCGGCATCCTGGCCGACCGCCTGGGCCGCCGGATCACCCTGATCACCGGCCTGACACTGTTCGGCATCGCGTCGCTGATCTCGGCGTACGCCGACAGCCCCGACCAGCTGATCGCCGCCCGCGCGGTGATGGGCCTGGGCGCCGCGGCGGTCATGCCCGCCACCCTGTCGATCATCGCCAACGTCTTCGATCCGCGTGAGCGCGCCCGGGCCATCGGCGTCTGGGCGGGCGCGGTCGGCCTCGCGGTCGCCCTAGGCCCGATCCTCGGCGGCTTCCTGCTCGAACACTTCTGGTGGGGCTCGGTCTTCCTGATCAACGTGCCGATCGTGATCGTCGGCGTGGCCCTCGTCGCGATCCTGGTGCCGGAGTCCCGTGACCCCAAGCCGGGCCGGATCGACGTCTTCGGCGTGCTGCTCTCCATCGTCGGCCTGACCCTGCTCACCTACGGCGTGATCAAGGGCGGCGAGGACGGCTTCGGCGAACCGCTCTCCTGGGGCCCCATCATCGGTGGCGTCCTGGTGCTGATCGGCTTCGTGCTCTACGAGCGCCGCATCGAGTTCCCCTCGCTGGACGTGCGGCTCTTCGGCAACCGGCAGTTCTCCGCCTCCACCGGCATGATCGGCCTGGTCTTCTTCGCGGCCATGGGCTCGATGTTCTTCGGCGCGTTCTATCTGCAGCTGGTCCGCGGTTACGGTCCGCTCGCCTCCGGCGCGCTCTTCGTCCCGTTCGCGGTCGGTCAGATGGTCTTCGCCCCGATCAGCTCGAACATGGTGAAGAAGTTCGGCCCCAAGGCCGTCAGCACCGCCGGCCTGCTGCTGGTCGCGCTCGGCCTGGCCGCCTGGCTGCCGATCGGGGCGGACACCCCGATCGCCGTGGTCGCGTTCGCGTTCTTCCTGATGGGCGTCGGCATGGCCAACGTGATGCCGCCGGCCACCGAGTCGATCATGGCAGCGCTGCCCCGGGAGAAGGCCGGTGTCGGCTCCGCGGTCAGCAACACCATCCGGCAGCTCGGCGGCGCCCTGGGCGTCGCGGTGCTGGGCGCCGTCCTCTCCTCGGTCTACCGCGACAATCTGGGCACGGCCACCGACGGCCTGCCCGGCGCGGCGGCCGACGCGGCCCGCGAGTCCATCTCCGGGGCGTACGCGGTGGCCGCGCAGGCGGGCCCGGCCGGCCCGGCGCTGATCCAGAGCGCCAACGAGTCGTTCGTCACCGCGATGCACTGGGCGGCCGTCGGTTCGCTGGTGTTCGCGCTGCTCGGCGCGGTGGTCGCGGTGCTCTTCCTGCCCGGCAAGCGGCCCGCGGAGCAGCCCGCCCCGGTGCTCGCGGAGGAGCAGGGCGTGGCCCTGGCCGAGGCATGACCCGTCGGTAACAATGAACCCCATGACCAGCACCGTCTCGCCCGGCCAGGAGCGTAAGGCTCCTGGCCGGCCCCGCAACGCCCAGGCCGACGAGGCCATCCTCGACGCGGTGCTCACGCTGCTGGCGGAAGGGCAGAGCACGGCGGCCCTCTCGATCGAGGCGGTCGCCGCGCGGGCGGGCGTCGGCAAGGCCACCCTCTACCGCCGCTGGCCGAACAAGGAAGCCCTGCTCATCGACGCGGTCCGGAGCATGAAGGGCCCGATCCCGGAGCTCGGCGGCACCTCGGTCCGCGACGACCTGATCGCCCTGGTCACCGCGAACCGGTCGTCCCGGGCCCGGGAGTTCGGCATCGTCACCGCCTGCCTGCTCCCCGACCTGTTGCGCGACTCCGAGCTGAACCGGATGCATCACACGGTGATGGAACCCCGGCGCGAGTTGATGCGCGAGATCCTGCGGCGGGGCATCGCCGACGGCGAGCTGCGCCCCGACCTGAACGTCGAGCTGACCCTCCTGATGCTCGGCGGCTCGTCGATGATGCAGGGCATGTTCGACTTCCGCACCGGCGTGCCGGACAAGGAGTTCCCCACGGCGCTGGTCGACGCCGTCCTGCGCGGCGCCCGCGCCTGACCGCGTTCACCAGCCCAGGTAGCTGCGGGTAAGAGCGGCGATCTGCTCGACGACCTCGATACCCGCCTGCTGGTCCTTGTGCCCGTGGGAGAGGACCGACAGCGCCACGTCGGTCTTCTCGCCGCTGACCCGGCCGGTGGTGTTGACGATCCACCGGCCCTGCTCCGTCGAGCGGGAGAGCCAGCCGTTCTTCTGCGCGGTCTGCTCGCCCGCGAAGGACGCGGCGCTGACCCCCCAGGTCTGGTCGGCGTTGACCGACGACATGAGCTGCAGGATCAGCTCCCTGGATTTCGAGTTCAGCGGGCTGCCGGTCGCCGTGAGGGCGGTGACCATCCGGGTCTGGTCCTTCGCGGTGGTCGTGGTCAGGCCGAAGTTGGCGGCCGGGTCGGTGTCGTCGAGGCCGAGGCGCTGCAGGGCCGCGCGCAGCCCGTTGACGCCACCGATCGCGTCGTAGATCTGGACCGCCGCGTCGTTGTCGCTGGCCACGATCATTTTGCGGGCCCGCTCCCGCTCGGCCGAGGTGAGTGTGCGGCCCGTGTCCTGCGCCTGCAGCAGCAGGGCCGCCAGCAGCTCGACCTTCACCACACTGGCGGTCTCGAACTCGCGGTCGCCGTGGTAGTCGTAGCGGTGCCCGGTCTTCTTGTCGACGAGGGAGACCGAGAAGTCTCCGGCGGTGTTCGCGTACTCGTCGAGAGCGCTGGTCAGCCGGGAGACCCGCTCGTTCCAGCCGCCCTTGGCCAGGGACTTGTCGACCAGGTCGCCCTTCTGCGGTCCCGGGAAGACCTTGCCGGGAACCATCGCGACGTCGCCTCCGAGGGTCTCCAGGTCGCCCTTCTGGGGCTGGCCGACCTCGGCCGCCCGCGGGAGGGCGGCCGCCGGCCGGCCCTTGAGGGCGCCGGAGAGGAAGTTCCGGAAGATGTCGTACGGCATGCCCTCGCCGTTGATGGCCTTCCCGTCCTTGGTCCGGATGGGCCCGGGCTTGTCCCGGCCCACCCAGGTCACCACGGCGAGCCCCGGCGCCCACCCGGCCGTCCACGCGTCGGACGAGTCGACCGTGTCGCCGAACTGCTGGGAACCGGTCTTCGCGGCGGCCTGGATCCCCGGGACCCGGCCGTGGTGCTCGACAACCTGGGACAGCACGGCGCCCACGTCCGCCGCGACGCCGCTGTCGAGCACCCGGGTCGTCACCACCTTGTGCCGGTGCAGGACGGTGCCGCCGGCTCCGGTGACCGACACGACGAAGTGCCGTTTCGCGTGGCCGCCGCCGTTGGCCAGGGTCGCGTAGACGCCGGCCAGGTCGGCCGGCTTGACCGGGTACCGGCCGATGGCGATGTCGGAGCGGGTCCGGCCGGGCGACAGCTCGCCCTTGAGATCGACCATGGTGGTCTGGTCGCCGTACTTGTCGGGGACGCCCAGCCGCAGCGCGAGGTCACGAATGCTCTTCGCGCCGATCTGCTCGGCCACCGCGTAGAACGGGGTGTTCAGCGAGTAGACCATCGCGGTGTCCAGCGGGCACACCGGACACTGCAGGTTGCCCACGTTGTAGAGCGGCGCGCCGCCGCGATCGGCGAACACCCGGGGCGAGGTCCCGTTGTAGTACGAGCGGAAGCTGATGTCGTGCTCCTCGGCGGCGGCCAGGACGAGCGGCTTGAAGGTCGAGGCGGCGGGCCGGGCCGCCAGCGCGTCGTCGTAGTAGCCGCGGCCACGGTCACCGCCGTAGTAGGCGCGCACCCCGCCGTCGCGCGGATCGATCGCCACCAGCGCGGTCCGCAGCGTCTCCGGCTGGCCGGCGAGGGCCTTGCCGATGGTCGTGATCGCGGTCTGCTGCGCGCCGGCGTCGAGCGTGGTCGTGATGCTCAGACCGCCCGTGCGGATCTGCTGGCGGCTGTAGCCCGCGGCCACGAGTTCGTCCTCGACCCGGTCGGTGATCAGCCCGAGGGGACCGCCGATGGTGCTGGCGGTGACCGACTCCTTCGCGACCTCCGGGTACGGCGTCCGGTCGGCCGCGCCGACCGGCAGCCAGCCCGCGTCGCTCATCGCCCGGATGATCCACTTCCACCGGTCCAGGGTCCAGCCGGGATCCACGGCCGGGTCACCCCGCGTCGGGTCCTTGACCATCGCGGCGAGCACGGCACCCTGGTACGTGGTCAGGTGGTCCACGGAGACGCCGAAGAACGCGTGGGAGGCGGCCTCGATGCCGTAGGCGCTGCGGCCGAAGTAGATGGTGTTGAGATAGCGCTCGAGGATCTCGTCCTTGGTGAACCGGTGCTCCACCTTCAGCGCGAGCGCCGCCTCCTTGGCCTTGCGGCCGACCGTCCGCTCCTGGGTCAGGTACGCGTTGCGGGCGTACTGCTGAGTGATCGTGGAGGCGCCCTCGCCGCTGTCCCGCACGACGTTCGACCAGAGGGCCCGGGCCAGACCTCGCGCGGAGACGCCGTGGTGCTCGTAGAAGTCACGGTCCTCGGCGGCCAGGAACGTCCGCCGTACGCCGAGCGGCACCCGGGTCAGCGGGACGTCGGTCCGGTCCGTCGCGCCGATTCTCGCGAGGACGGTCCGGCCGTCGCGGTAGTACAGCACCGAGGCCTGCGGCGGCACCGGATCCGACGGCAGGTCCACACTCCAGACATAGCCGGCGGCGGCCACCACCAGTGCCAGTTGGAGCGCGACGACGATCGCGGCCGCCCTCCGCGACCACCGCGGCCATCTCCGGAACCAGGCCACCGGCCACCGCAGCCCGCGCCGGAGGGTCACGATCACCGGATTCGGCTCCCGGTGCTGGGCCTGACTCCGTGGCATGCGGTTCCCCCCTTGAGATGTGAACGCGTTCCACGTCTTCGTTCAAAGACGTGCTCAAGGGGCCTTTTTGGGTAACCGGAGTGTCAATGGTCTCGATTTCGGCCCTCGGTCAACCTTTGCGGCCGCTGATCCGTAGCCGGGCTACTTGCGGGCCGGTTCGTGCCGAAGAATCCGAGGTCGCGCGTTTGGCGCGCGGTCCACGACGGGGGCTTCGACGGCACCGGTACGACCGCTTCGCGCCGCCACCGCCCGCTCCAGCACCGACCGCAGCCGCTCCTCCTCGCCCGCCCGGTCGCGGTACCAGGACAGGGCCCACGCCCGGTGCAGCCGCCAGCCGAGATCGGTCATCACCTGGCCGGTGAGGCGGTCCCGGTCGCGGGCGGCGGGACAGTCGTGGTAGCCCGGGCCGTCACAGCGGATCCCGAGCAGGTAGTCGCCCGCCGGGTCGTCGGGATGGCGGACCGCGATGTCGATCCGGCCACCGGCGGTGCCCAGGCCGGTCCGGGCCGGGTAGCCCCAGGAACGGACCGTCTCCACCAGCGAGTCGACGAACTCGCTGGTGCCGTCGGCGAGGTCCGGGCTGGTGTCACCGGTGCCGTGCTCCACGTGGTCGAGGTAGGCGGCGAGCTGCCGGACGCCCTCGTTCTCCGACGCCGGGACGTCACGGGCCAGGATCGAGGTGACCAGCTCGACCCGGTGCCGGGCACGGGTGATCGCCACGTTGAGCCGCCGCCAGCCGTTCGGGCGGTTCAGGGCGCCGAAGTTCGCGGTGATCCGGCCGGACTCGTCGTACCCGTAACCGATCGAGAAGATCATGACGTCCCGCTCGTCGCCCTGGACCGACTCCAGGCTCTTGACGAAGAAGCCGTGCAACCGGTCGTCGGCGACCAGACGCTCCAGCGCCGGTTGCCCGGCGGCGATCTTCTCCAGCGCCCGCTCGATCGCCTCGGCCTGCGCCATCGAGAAGGTGACCACGCCGAGCGACTGACCGGGCCGGGTGGTGAAGTGGTGCAGGATGCGCTCCGCGACCCGCTCCGCCTCGATCGGGTTGTCCCGGCTGGTCGCCCGACGGTAAACCCCGGCAACCGGGAACAGCTGGACGCCGGTGTCCGGGCCGCCCGTGCCGGGCGCGGGGAACGTGCTCAGCCGTCCCTGGTAGAACGCGTCGTTGGCGAACGCGACGAGCGCCTGGTGCCGGCTGCGATAGTGCCAGGTCAGACCCATCCCGGGGAAGGCACCGCAGGCCTTGGCCAGCTCCAGCACCGACTGGTAGTCGAGCACCTCGGTGTCCGGCGAGCCGCTGAACGCCCGGTCGAAGAAGGACGTGGGCGGGAGCTGCCGGTCGTCGCCCGCGGTGATCAGGGACTGGCCACGGTAGATGCAGTTGATCGCGTCGGCCGGGGTGATCTGGGACGCCTCGTCGAAGATGACCGCGTCGAAGCCGATGTCCGGGGGCAGGGACTGACTCACCGTCAGCGGGGAGGCGAGGACGCAGGGGCGCAGGGCGAGGACGACGTCGCGGGTGCGGGCGATCAGTTCCCGTACCGGCAATTGCCGATCGGCCTTCATCGCCTCCCGCCGCAACAGTCCGGCGGCCGTGCTGTCGCCCGAGGGCCGGCGGGCCTCGACCGCGGCGATGATCTCCCGCGCCGCGATCGCCGCGAGCTTCTCGTCGGCCTGCCGGAACTCGGTGACCAGACGGTCGCGGTCCTCGGCCCGCCAGGGCCGCAGCCGGTTGTCGGTCCGGACCACCGCGTCGACCCAGCCGTGCAGCAGCGCCCGCTCCAGGACGGCGGGCACGTCCGCGCTCTCCAGGTGCTGGTCGGCGCAGAACTCGACGGCCGCGTCGAGGCCGTGGAAGGTGAGCACGTCGCGGGCGTCGAGGCAGGCGAACCACTCGTCCTGGCCGCTGCTGTCGTCCCGGATGTCGCGCAGGAACGCGGCGGCCCGATGGTAGTCAGAGAAACGTTCGCGCAGGTCAGCCTGCCTGGCCGGGCCGAACCCGGCGAGCACGGCCTGGCTCGCCTCGGTCCATTCCTGAGCCCGCTCGGCCAACCCGGCGATCGGCCGCAGGTCCCGCAGCGCGACGACCTGCGCCTCGGTCAGCGGCCCGGAGATCCGGGCCTCGGCCGCCCACTCGACCGCTTCGGCCAGGACCGCGGGATCGATTTCCAGCGATTCATCGGTACGATCATCGAGCGCCGCCTCGGCCCGGGACGCCGCTGACCGCAGCTCGGCCAGCCGCATCGTCTCCGCGTAGTCCAGCGTGCGCCCGGTCGCGGCGTCGAACGCCCGGACCGCCTCCGCCGTCGCCCGCAGGGCCGTGACGTGCTCGGTCAGCCAGATGATCGCCTCGTCGACGGACCCGGCCATCAGCTCCGGCCGCGCCGCCGGGTAGGGCACCGGCCGCAGCGTGGCCTGCCAGCGCGTCAGCGCCTCCCGGGCCTCCACGACCAGCTGGATCAGCTCCGGGTCGGGCGCCGGTGCGCAGACGTAGGCGAGCACCGCCTCCACCCCGGCCGGCGGCGCCGAGGCGAGCGCCGTGGTGGCGACCGAGATCGCCTCGTCGACGGCCGCGAAGTCGGTGGCCCGGCTCTGCCAGTAACGGCCCAGCGTGGTCGCGTACGCGTGCTCCGCCGCCGCCAGCTCCTGGCGGGCCCGTTTCCAGGCGACGGCCGTGCTCAGCCGGTCGATCGCGTCGGCGAGGTGCGCGCTCGGCAGCACGAATCCGGCCAGCTGCCGCTTGTCGCGCCGGTACGCCGCGCGCAGCCGCCCGAGCCCGCGGTGCGTCGTGGCGAACCGCTCGGCCATCTCCTCGATCGGCTGCGCCAGAATCGCCTCGGAGAAGTACGGCCGGGCCTGGATCTCCGCGCCGACCAGCACTTCCAGCGCCCGCCGCAGCGCGCCCGACCCGGCCTGGACACCGGCCAGGCCGCCCGGCCCGAACCAGAACCGCTCCGGCTTGTTCGCCCGCGCCCCCAGCTCGGCGACCGCCGCCACCCGGCAGATGTCCCGGATCGTGTTCGCCCGGGGCAGGCCCAGCTTGGCGATGACCCGGTCGACCGCGCGGCGATGCTTGTCGAGCTGCTCGGCGGCCCTGGCGAAGGAGTCGGCCAGTTCGTCGGCCTCGGCCGCGGTGAGCGTGTCCGGCTGGACCGCCCCGACCAGCGCGTCCAGGGACGGCACCGCCGGCACGTCGTCGGCGGACGGCAGGTCGCTCCAGTTCACGCCGGCACGCTGCAGGACCATCTCGGCGGCTCCGGACGCGGCCGCCAGCTCGTCGCCGCGCCGCTCCGCGGCCTTGCGGACGGGGCCCAGGTCGGACGCGGTCAGCCAGGAGTCGGCGACCCCCTCCGGCCGCCGGCCGGCGTGCTCGGCGAGCCGGGCCAGGGCGGCCGCGTCGTCCGGTCGCCGCAGGCCGAACGCCTTCGCCGCGGGGTCGGCGATCCGGGCCGCGCGGGCGAGCGCCGCCAGCGCCTTCTCGGCCCGGCTCAGCGCGGGGTCGAGCGGCTCGCGGGTGATGACGTCGCGCCAGAGCAGGCCGTCGCCGTCGACCATGGCCCGCCAGGAGCGGGACAGCTGGTCGGTGGCCTCGCGGACCCAGCGCATCACCTCCGGGGTGAGCGAGCCGGGGGTGATCGTGGGTACCGGCGCGGCCGGGGCTCCGGAGAGCCCGGCGCAGCGGCCGATGATCTCGTGGAGGCTGGTGCCCAGCGGCTGCCGAATCTCGTTCATGGCGTACGCGTAAGCGGTCAGCAGTTCGCGGCGCTCGCGCAACGCGCCGCGATCCACCATCGGCCCCTCGCCGGGGGTCTCCGGCGTCTCGTCGATCGCCGCGGCCAGCAGCGTCGCCACCTCGCGGCGGCCGGCCTGCTGGCCGTGCAGCTCCAGGATGTAACGCTCCAGCCCCGCCTCGGCGAGCCGGTTGCGGACCACGTCGAGCGCGGCGACCTTCTCGGAGACGAACAGCACCCGCTTCCCGGCGTGCAGGAGCGCGCCGATCATGTTCGCCACGGTCTGCGACTTGCCGGTCCCGGGCGGCCCGTCCATCACGAAGCTCTGCCCGGCCAGGGCGGCGGCCACGCAGGCCCGCTGGGACGAGTCGGCGTCGAGGACCAGCGGCACGCTCTCGGGCGGCGCGAGCCGGTCCACCTCCTCCGGCCTGATCGGGGTGAACCGGAACTGGTCGGTCTGCCGCCGCTGGTCGGTGCTGGCCAGCGCGCGGACCACCGGGTGGGCGAGGATGCGCGCCTCGTTCTCCCGCAGGTCCCGGTAGATCGCCTCCTTGTGGAAGGTGAGGCAGGTGAGGACGACGGTGCGCTCGATGTGCCAGCCGTGCCGCCGGGCGACCATGTCGGTGAAGTCCGACCAGAACCGCGACGGGTTCAGCTCCACGCCCGGCTCCAGGTTCGGAACGGCGATGTCGGACTGCCGCAGCCGCAGCGCCAGCGCCGGGTTGATCACCGCCTCCTCGTCGCGCAGCCGCAGCCGGGGGTGCTCGCCGACCTCACCGGCGACCAGCTCGGCCGGGAGCAGCAGCAGCGGGCTGGCGTAGCCGATGTTCTGGCGGCCACGATCGTCGTCGTCCTCGACCGGCCGCCAGTGCAGCAGTCCCAGCGCGAGATGCAGGACGGAGACGCCCCGGTCGAGGTACTCCTGCTGGCTGCGGCGCAGCATCCGGCGCAGCAGTGGCCCGAGCGACCGCTCGGACACCTCGGTCCGGAACACGTCGCCCGCGGCCTCGGCCGCGCCGAGGCCGGTCAGCGCGCAGGTCGCGCCCCGGGTCAGCGCGGTGACCACCTGGTCCGGCTCGGGCGAGGTGATCTCCAGCAGGTCGGCGTTGCCGGCCGAGAAGTTGATCAGCCGATTGTTGTCGCCGAGATCGATCAGGCTTTCGCGCCAGGCCCGCAGCGCCGCGTGCACGCCGGCTCGCACCGGCCTCGGCTCGGGCCGGTCGTCCTCATCCCGGGGTCCCATGTACCCGATTGCAGCAGTGCGAAAGGCTTTCGCGCTGGAAAATCGGATTCTTCGTCTTTGTCGGTTCCGGTCCGGTTCGCCGCGACACCCCGGCAAACCCTCACCAGACCGCTTCCCACCATCAGATCCGCCGTCGCCGGACAATACCGATTTCCGCGTACGACCGGGACCGGCGCGCGGGTTTCATGCGGTCAGGTGGGTCTCCTTGCGGAGAGCGGGCGACGGGGACGAGGTCGGGCTGTAGCAGGCCTCGGCGAGCCGGGCGATGAGCACCGCCGTGTCCGGGCCACCGGTGAGGTTCCCGATCGAGGCCGGATCCAGAGGCGGGACCTCGCAGTGGGAGATGAGCGGATGGAGCGGCCGGCGATCCACCTCGTCGCTGCCGAACAACACCTCCGCCAGCTTCTCCCCCGGCCGCAACCCGGTGTACTCGATGGGGATGTCCTTACCGGACAGGGCGACCATCTGGTTGGCGACCTCGGCGATGCGGACCGGGGCACCCATCTCCAGGACCAGGGCCTCGCCGTCCTCACCGATCGCCGCGGCCTGGATGACCAGAAGCACGGCCTCCTGAATGGTCATGAAGTACCGGGTGACGTCCGGATGGGTCACCGTGACCGGGCCGCCTTGGGCGATCTGGGTGCTGAAGGTAGTGAAGACCGAGCCACGGCTGCCCAGGACGTTACCGAAGCGGACGCTGAGGAACGTGCCGGTCCGGCGGCGGGCGGTCCAGGCCGTGAGCCGCTCGGTGATCCGCTTGCAGTAGCCCAGGACGCTCGCCGGGTCGGCGGCCTTGTCCGTGGAGATGTTCACGAACCGCTCCACCGATTCCGCCGCGTCCAGGACGTTCAGGGTGCCCACCACGTTCGTCTTGACCGCCTCGGCCGGATAGCGCTGCAACAGGGCGAGATGCTTCAGCGCGCCGGCGTGGAAGACGACGTGCGGACGACGGGTCCGGAAGATCTCCCGCATGCGGGCGGCGTCCCGCAGGTCGGCGAGGATCACCGCCGGATCGTCGAGGCGGGCCAGCGGATCGATGGAGAGCTGCACCGCCTGCAGTGACGTCTCGTCCCGGTCCAGCATCATCAGCTCCGCCGGAGCGAAGTGGTGGATCTGCCGGCACAGCTCGGAGCCGATCGAGCCGCCCGCCCCGGTCACCAGGACCCGCTTGCCGGTCAGGTAGCTGCCGATCTGCGAGAGGTCGGTGTCGATCTGATGGCGCCCCAGCAGGTCGGTGACCTGCACCTCCCGGATGTCCCGGACCTCCACCGAGTGATTGATCAGCTCACTCATCGACGGCACGATCTTGAATTCCGCCCCGGCCGCCGCCGCCCGGTCCCGGATGTCCCGGACCAGGGCCGCGTCCGCGTTGGCGACCGCGAAGATCACCAGCTTGGCGGTGGTCCGGGCCAGCGCGTCCGAGATGGCCTCACGGGTCCCGAGGACCGGCACACCCCAGAGGCGCAGGTGCCGCTTGCGCGGGTCGTCGTCGATCAGGCCCACCGGCAGGTAACGGCCGTTCGGGTCGTGCAGCATCGAGTCGACCAGCGTGGCGGCCGCGGACCCGGCACCGAAGAGGATGGCCGGCGCGGCACTGTCGAGATCGGGGCGCATCCGGCGGGACAGCTGGAGACGCCGCGCGTAGCGGACACCGAGCATCAGGGTCACCGCGACCGCGCCGCCGATCGCCGGCACCCCCACCGGGGTCGGCTGCGTGGAGAGCAGCATGACGATCACGGTGAGGACCACCGTCGTAGCGGCCGTGGTGGAGGCGACCGCGCGGGTCTCCTCGAAGCCGGCGAAGCGGTACCGGCCCTGGTACAGGTGCCAGGCTTGACCGATCACCGCCTGCAATATCAGGGCCAGGACGGTCGCCAGCAGCGCGCCGGCCAACTGGTCGCGGTTGGGCGCGACGTCATAGCGGGCGAGGACGGCCGTGAAGAGGCCGATCGCCCAGGCGACACCGTCCAGCAGCAGAAGCAGCAGGCGTGCGCCGCCGCGGTGTCTCCAATGGCGCTCGGGGACATCCTGAGCTGCGAATCCGCCACTCATGCCGGGGAGCCTAGCAGCATAAATAATGATTAAAACGTACTTTTTCGATACCAAGGTAATGCCTGATACATCCTCATATTGTGGCAAAGAGTCACGGAACGGGGAGGTCTGGGTGGGCCTACGCGATTACCTCCGTGTCGCCCGAAGACACTGGTGGCTGCCGCTGATCTCGGTGGTGCTCGCGTTCGGCGTGGCGCTGATCGTCAACCTGAACACCACGCCGGTCTACGCGGCCCGGGTCACGTTCTTCTTCTCCACCCCGCTCGCCAGCGTCTCCGAGCTCTACGGCGCCAGCATGTTCAACGCCAGCCGGCTGGCCACCTACGCCAAGTTGCTGACCAGCGACGAGGTCTGCGATCCCCTGGCCGAGACGCCGGGGGTGGGCCTCGACGCGCAGCAGGTGCGCAAGGCGATCTCCTCGGAGACCCTCCCGGACACCGTGATGATGGAGGTGAGCGTGGCGGACCGGGACCGGGACCGGGCGCTGCTGCTGATCACCCGGCTGACCAACCACTTCAAGAACGCGGTGGAGGAGCTGGAACGCCCGTCGCCGACCGAGCCGTCGGCCGTGAAGGTCACCGTGGTCTCCGGGCCCGCGCTGGACGAGGACCCGATCGCACCGAACCCGGTACGCAACTTCGCGCTGGCGATCATCGCCGGGCTGGTCGTCGGGGCGGTCGGGGTGGTGAGCCGGGAGCTGGCCGACCGCACCATCCGCACCGCGGAGGCGTTGCAGGTGCTCGCCTCGGCCCCGGTGCTCACCAGCGTGCCGATCGACGAGGGCAGCCTGTTCGGGTCGCCGAGCGCCTCGGCGCTGACCGAGGCGCTGCGCGCGGTGCGCACCCGGGTGCAGTGCGCGGCCGCCTCGGACTCGGTGAAGACCCTGGCGGTCACCAGCGCGGTGCCCGGCGAGGGCCGTTCGACCACCGCCTGTGGACTGGCCCTGCTCTTCGCCGAGTCCGGGCAGCGGGTTCTGGTGGTCGACGCCGAGCTGCGCCGCCCGCGGCTGGCGGCGTTCCTGGGCCGGGAGGGCTCCGCGGGGCTGAGCGGGGTGCTGGACGGGACCGCGGCGCTGGAACAGGTGCTCCAGCCATGGGGTGCCGGGCTGTGGCTGCTGGCCGGCGGGCGCACCCCACCGAACCCGAGCGAGCTGCTCAGCTCGCCGCGGATGACGCAACTCGTCGACGACGTACGCAGGAGATTCGATGTGGTGATCTTCGATTGCCCGCCACTGCTGCCGGTGACCGACGCCGCCGTGGTGGCGGCCCGCACGGACGGCACGCTGCTCGTGGTGCGTGCCCGCCGGACCACGTCCGCACAGGTCACCGGGGCGATCCGGACGCTGGACGCGGTCAACGCGACGCTGCTGGGCTGCGTGTTGAACATGGTGACCCGCAAGGGCCCGGACGCGATGCCCAATTACGACTCGTACCTCGCCGGACCGAAGCCGCCGAGCCGCGGCCGGGGCGGCTGGCGGATGCAGGCGGTGGCCTGATGACCGACCTTCCGTACCTGACCGTGATCGTTCCGTGCTGGAACGAGGGGCGGTTCGTCGACGCGTTCCTCGACTCCGTGAAGGCGCAGAGCTACCCCGCCGACCGGATGGAGATCCTGTTCGTCGACGGGTTGAGCAACGACGGCACCCGGACCATCGTCCGCGAGCACGCGCTGCGCGAGCCGAACCTGCGGCTGCTCGACAATCCCGGGCACAGCAAGCCGGCCGCGCTCAACCGGGGCATCAGCGAGGCCCGCGGCGACGTCATCATCCGGCTCGACGTGCACGCCGAGTACGAGAGCAACTACCTGCTCAAGTGCGTCCACGGCCTGCTGAGCAACCCGCAGGCGGACAACGTCGGCGGGATCCGCCGGTCGCTGCCGCGCGACGACACCGCGCTGGGGCGGGCCATCGCCGTCTCCGCCACCGACACGTTCGGCGCGGGCGGGGCCAGATACCGCACCGGAGTGGGCGGTCCGCAGTGGGTGGACACCGTCTTCGGTGGCTGCTACCGCCGGTCGGTCTTCGACCGGGTGGGGCTCTTCGACGAGCACCTGGCCCGGGCTCAGGACCGGGAGTTCAACCAGCGGCTGCGGGCGTCCGGCGGCAAGGTGCTGCTGCTGCCCGACATCACCAGCACCTACTACGCGCGCAGCGACTTCCGGGAGTACTGCTCGTGGACGTTCGAGGAGGGCTACTGGCCGTTCCGGGCCAGCCGGGCGGTGGGCCGCTGGATCGGGTCGTTCCGGAACGTCGTTCCGGTCGGCTTCGTCGCCTCGCTCACCGTCGGCGCCCTGGCGGCACCGCGGAGCAGAGCCGCCCGCTGGGCCACCGCCGGCGCTCTGGGCCTCTACGGCGCCGCCGCGCTCACCTCGGCCGGCCGGCTCGCCTGGCGGCACCGGGACCCGGCACTGCTGGTGACCCTGCCGATCGTCTTCGCGACCACGCATGTCGTCTACGGGGTCGGGTCGATCTGGGGTGTCCTCGATCCGGCGGCCCGGCGCGGATGAGCACGGTCCTGCACTACTACCGGGGACGTGTCGCGCTGCACGCGACGCTGCGGGCCCTGCACGTGTCGGCCGGGGACGAGGTCGTGGTGCCGGCGTACACCTGCGCGGCGGCGATCGAACCGCTGCTGCGGCTCGGCGTACGCCCGGTCTTCGCCGACATCGACCGGGACGCCCTCAGCCCCGATCCGGCGGCGACGAAGAAACTGATCAACGACCGCACCCGGGCCGTGATCGTGCAGCACACCTTCGGCTATCCGGCGCGGATCGCCGAGGTGCCCGTCCCCGTCATCGAGAACTGCGCGCACATCGGACCGGGTTCGATCCCGGCCGGCGATCAAGGCGTCGCCGCCTTCTACTCGTACGAGTGGGGCAAGCCCGTCGTCGCCGGCGTGGGCGGGGCGGCCGTCGTCCACGACCCGGCCCTGGCCGCCGAAATGCACACCCGGTACCCGCTCTACACCGCCCCGCCCCCGGGCCGGGAACTGGTGATGGCCGCCGAATACCTGGCCTACCGTCTCGCCGCGGACACCGGCGTGCTGTGGCGGGTGCGGACGCTGTACCGGCGGCTGGCCGGGCTCGGCGTCGTGACCGGCTCGTACGCCGAGGATCCCGAGCGCACCCCGGAGTACGGCTGGCGGATGATCCGCGGCGTCCGGCAACGGCTGCCACGGCGGGTCACCGCGGCATTGCGGGACATCGACGTACGGCGGAAAGTGCTCGCGGCATATGAGCGGGGCCTGGACCGGATCGGCGTGTCGCACCACCCGCGGCCCGGACCGGAGGCGGTCCCGCTGCGTCTCCCCGTGCGGGTCTTCGGCAAGGACGACGTGCTGCGCGAGGCGGCCGCGGCGGGCGTCGAGCTCGGCGACTGGTACCGCACGCCGGTCCATCCGCTCTCGGGACGCGAGCTCGCTGCGGCGGGATACCTGGAGGGGTCCTGCCCGAACGCGGAGTGGGCCGCGAAGCACCTGGTCACCCTGCCGCTGCGGAGCAGCCTCCGGCCGGCCGACGTGAACCGTGCCCTGCACCTGTTCGACCGGCTGAAGGCAAGGGGTCATGTCTGACCCGGCCGAATCGGCGCATGCCCACCGGTGAGCACCACGGACTCCGGTCACTGCTGCGGCACATTCCCGCCGCCGTGCGGCGCGACTATGCCACCACCCTGGTCGTCCAGTGGTTCGTGCTCGGCACCGGCCTCTACCTGTTCCACCTGGTCGCACAGCGCGGCAGTGTGGACGGCTTCGCCTACTACCAGATCGCCCGGAGCACGGTGAGCACGTTCGGACCCGTCCTGCTGCTCGGTCTCGGCGTGGGTCTGCAGCGGTACCTGCCGCAGACCGAGCACACCACCCGCCTGCTCGCCCGGCACGCGCTCTACACCGAGGTCGCCGTGGTGACCGTCGTCGGCCTGGCCGGCGTGGGGGCCGGGCACTGGATCGCCGCGCTGCTCGGGCTCCCCGGCGGACGACCCGCGGTCGCCGCCATCATGATCATGCTGGGTGGCAACTGTCTGTGCGCGATCGGGCTCTCCGCCCTGCGCGGCAACCACCAGGTCGTCGACTCGAACCTGGTCTCCGGGGTGGGCCTCGGGCTGATCCCACTGATCGCGTTCGCCACCGCGGACGGGATCGAGGACTTCCTGATCGTCCAGGGCCTCGGCACCGCGGCGGTCGGGGCGTGGGGCACGCTGGTGGTGCGCCGGCACCCGACCTCCGACCTCCAGGAGCAAGAGCCGACGATCAAGACCCTCATCGCGTACGGCGTACGCCGGATGCCCGGCGAAGTGGCCCTGCAAGGGCTCTTCACGTTCCCGACCTTCGCCGTCGCCGTGGCGATCCCCGGCGGCCCGGAGGCCGGCTATGTCGGGTTCGCCACCTCGGCGGTCACCCTGATCTGCTCGTTCTTCGCCATGCTCACCCCGGTCCTGATGCCCCGGCTCAGCCGCCTGTTCCACCGGGCCGACGAGAGCCCGGGCGTGCGGAAACTGCTCACCGTGCTGCCGATGCTGGGCGGGCTGATCGCCACCGTCCCGACCGCGGCGATCCTGGTGTCCGCACCGGTGCTGGTGCACCGATTCCTGGGCGCCGAGTTCTCCTCGGCGGTCCCGATCCTGCGGCTCGGCGTGCTCGCCGCGATCCCGCTGGCCGTCTTCTACGCGGGTCGCCCGGCGATGGACGTCCTGCTCGAGCCGAAGTTCGTCAGCCGCATGCTGCTCGTGTGCCTGGCTCTGGAGATCGTGGTGACCGGCATCGCGACGGTGTTCCTCGCGCCACCGGACGCGGTGGTCCTGGGGCTCGCGGCGGCCGCGACGGCGCTCGGGATCGACGCGGTCGGGCTCACCGCGCGCGCCCTGCGCAAGCGATGACCGCCCCGGCCGCGGCCCGGCCCGGGCTGGTCGTGCTGATCGCGTTCGTGGTCGGCCTCGCCGGCCGTTTCACCCTGGGACGGGTCGGCGTGAACGTTCCCGTCCTCAACGACGTACGCGTGCCGTTGTTCCTGGCCCTGCTTCTGGCCCTGGCCTTGGAGACGCAGCACACCGTCCTACGCCCCGCCGCGAACGGTTACGCCCTGCTCGGCATCCTGGCGCTCTTCGCCTACCAGGCGCTGTCGGTGGTCTGGGTGCCCCCGGGCGCGGTGATCGGCCCGATGATCGGCGACCTGCTCGCGGCCGCCGTGCTGCTGATCGTCTACTTCACCCTGGCCGTCTGGGACCGGGACCAGGTCACCGCGACGACCCTGAAGCTGTTCCACATCGCCGCCTGGGTCTACTTCCTGGCCGCCGCGTCCGGCCGGGGCCACACGGCGAACGGCCGGTGGGCGGCGCTCGGCGGCGGCCCCAACGTCTTCGTCCGGCTGATGATCCTCGGCATGATCACCTCGCTGTACCTGTACCTGCGCAACGGCGAGCGGGTGATCTGGCTGGCGCCGGTCCCGATGTTCCTGTTCGGCGCGATCGCGTCCGGTTCCCGCGGCGGTCTCGTCGGGCTCGCCTTCACCATCGCGGTCGCGCTGCTGGCGATCCGGCCGCGGATCAACCTGCGCCGGATCGCCAAGCCGCTCGGCCTGGTCGCCCTGATCGGCGCGGCCCTGGTGATCACCGCTGGGCCGATCATCGCCGGGTTCGTGCAGCAACGGTTCATCGACGCGACCGTCGGGAAGGGGTACGCGTCGGAGCGGGACGTGCTGTTCGAGCTGGCGATCCAGATCTTTCTGCAGCACCCGCTGCTGGGAACCGGCCTGAACGGCTTCACCACCGTCAGCGGCCTCAGCAGCGAGCTGTACGTGCACAACCTGCCGCTGTCCATCGCGGCCGAGGGCGGGTTCGTCGGGCTGGCGCTGCTGGTGCTGGCGTGGCTGAGCCTGTGGCACGCCTACATCGCGGTGCCGCCGTCCGACCGCAGCCTGGAGGCCCGCACGGCGGCCTACTGCGGCATCTTCGTCGGCACCACCGACCTGTTCTCCGGCGACTACTACGACGCCCGGCTGATGTGGGTCATGCTGCTACTGGCCGCCGTGCACCCGGCTCGCGCTCCGGCCCCGATCCCGCGGTAGCCCGCCGGTCCCGGCCGCCCCGACCAGCACCTCTTCAAAGCTGTAGAACAGCAGATCGCGATCGAACACGTTGCGGGCGAGCTCGCTCGACGCCGTCCGCGCCGCCCCGCACGCCACCGGGTCCCGCACGAAGGTGGCCGCCACGGCGGCGGCACCCCCGGGATCGTCCGGCGGCAGGAGCAGGCCGGCCCCGGTCTCGGCGATCAGTTCGGCGATCCACCCGCCGTGGTTCACCGCGACCGGTCGCCCGGCGGCGAAGGCGTCGAGGACCTTGTTCGACGAGTCGCTGCCCAGTTCGGGAAGGTTGATGGTCAGGCCGGTCGCCAGGTCACAGGCGGCGAAGAAGGCCACCACCTCTGCCTTGGAGACCGGCCCGAGCAGGAACAGGTTCCGGTCCAGCACGCCGAGTTCGGCAGCCAGCGACCGGATCGGTTCCCGCATCCGGCCGTCGCCGACGATCACGATCCGTACGTCGGAGTCGATGTCCGCGAGCCGGGCGGCCATCCGCACGAGGTAGTCCACGCCGTTGACCACCCCGAGAGTTCCGGCGTACAGGATCATCGGCCGGTCCTGCAGCCACGGCGTGGCCCGGCGCAGCTCCGCCCCCGCCCGATCCGCATCGGCGCCGGCGAACAAGTCCCGGTCTGAACCGTTCGGCACGACAGTGACCGGGACGTCGGGGAATCGGCGCCGGACGCTGGCGGCCATACCCGCGGAGGCCGCGATGACGTGCACCGACCGGTGATAGGCCCACGCCTCGAGCCGCCGGGCGGCCCACCGGCTGGCCGGAAAGCGGAGCGCGCCCATCGCGATCGGCACCTCCGGCCACAGGTCCCGGATCTCGAACACCATCGGCACGCGCCGGCGCAGCGCCGCGTACGCGCCCGGGATCGCCACCGTCAGCGGCGTGCTGGTCGCGAAGACGAGGTCGGTCGGCTGGCGCCCGGCGACCACCGCGGATCGGCCGACGAAGCTGAGGAACGACCAGATCCGGCGGCCGTACGACATCTTGTTGTCGTACGGCACCGGAAGCCAGTGCACCACGATGCCGGCCTCGGTGCTGATCCGGACCCGATCGCCGTCCGGATCTCCGGTGATCATCCGGACCTGGTGCCCGCGCTCGACCAGGCGCCGGGCGAACTCGTAGGAGCGCGTCCCGCCGGACATCTCGGGCGTCTTGAAATACTGGTGGATGTAGGTGATCCGCACTGAGTCCCCCTCTACACCGCCGGCACGCCTTTGACGGTCGTCCCCGCGGCCACGTCGCGGACGACGCAGGCGTTGGCACCGACCCTTGACCCGTCGCCGACGGTCCGGCCCTCGAGCACCGAAGCGTTGGAGCCGATCAGCACGTCCCGTCCGACGCGGCAGTTCCCGGCTATCGCCGCGAGCGGGTTGACCTGGATGCAATCCCCGAGGACCGTGTCGTGGCCGACTGTCGCGTTCTGGTTCAGGTGCACATGCCGGCCCAGCGTCACGTTCGTGGTGACCCGGGCCCCGGCGCACACCACGACGCCGTCGGCCAGGTCATTGGCCAGGCCGACGGTCGCCGCCGGGTGGACGAGCCGGGCCGCGGGCCGGCCGAACGGCGCTAATTCGGCGGCGATCCGGGCACGCACACGCGGGTCGCCGATGCCGATGACGTAGTGCGCGTCGAGCTCCGCCAGTTGGACGTTGCGCCCCAGCCAGGGGACGCCGAGCCGATCCAGGCAGCGCAGGTTCGCCTCCGACGGGGCGTCGTCGAGGAAACCCAGGATCTTCCAGGGAACGCCGTCGGCCTCGTTGATCGCCGCAACGACGCCGAAGACCTCCCGGCCGTGACCCCCGCATCCCACGACGACGATGGGTTCAGGCACCGTTCTGCTCCTTCTCGCCGGGCTGGCGCGTGCCGGTGAACTGGGGCATCGTCGACTCGCCCGGGGCCGTGATGCCCTCGCGGCGCAACAGGGTCAGGACGGTTCTCACGCAGATCTTCGCGTTCAGGGTCAGGGACCGGTTGTCGACGTACCAGACGTCGATCGCCAGCCGGTCCTCCCAGCTCAGCGCGTTGCGGCCGCTCACCTGCGCGAGCCCGGTGATGCCCGGCCGGACGAGATGACGGCGGGCCTGCTCCGGCGTGTACAGGTCGAGGTAGTGCATCAGCAACGGCCGTGGCCCGACCAGGCTCATGTCCCCGCGGAGCACGTTCCAGAGCTCCGGCAGCTCGTCCAGACTGGTCGCGCGCAGCGCCCGGCCCAGCCCGGTGAGCCGGTCGCCGTCGCTGATCAGACCGCGTGCCTCGTCCACGTCCAGCATCGTGCGGAACTTGACCAGGGTGAACGGCCGGCCGTGCAGGCCCGGCCGCTGCTGGCGGAACAGCACCGGCCGGCCGAGCCGGTTCGCGACCACACCGGCGACCACGGACAGGACCGGAGAGAGGACGACCAGGGCGGCACCGGAGACGACGACGTCTATCGCGCGCTGCACGGCGTCGGTGGTGTGGGGCGAGAGTCTCACCGGCGGCCGTC
The DNA here is from genome assembly GCF_900188005.1 of Actinoplanes regularis. Lineage (GTDB taxonomy): Bacteria > Actinomycetota > Actinomycetes > Mycobacteriales > Micromonosporaceae > Actinoplanes > Actinoplanes regularis. The sequence continues at coordinate 261,724 of NZ_FZNR01000006.1, forward strand.
CAGGAACTCGGTGATCTCGTCGAGCACCCGCCGGACCTGGCCGTCGGCGAGCACGGAACCACTGGGCAGGACCAGGCCGTCGTCGAACAGGTGCTCGGCGGCGCCGGTCAGGGCGGCCCGGGAGCCGGCGAAGACCGGCTGGAGATGCATCGGCTTGAAGACCGGCCGGGTCTCCACGTTGCGCGCCGCCAGGTGCGCGGCCAGGTCCCGGGCGGACCAGCCGGCCCGCTCCGGGTCGACGACGACACCGGTGAGCCAGCAGTTCGCCCCCGGGTCGTCGCCGCTCAGCAGGCGCACGCCGTCGAGGTTCGCGAAGACCTTGGCGTACCCGTCGCGGATGGTCCGGCGGCGTTCGATCATCTCGTCCAGGCGGCACAACTGGGCGCGGCCCAGCGCGGCCAGCAGATTGCTCAGCCGGTAGTTGTAGCCGATCTCGGCGTGCTCGTAGTGCGCCACCGGCAGCCGCGCCTGGCTGGCCAGGTTGCGCGCCCGCGTGGCCAGTCCGGGGTCGGCGGTGAGCAGCATGCCGCCGCTGGACGTCGTCATGATCTTGTTGCCGTTGAACGACAGCGCCGCCGCCCAGCCGAACGAGCCGGCCGCCCGGCCGCGGTATGCGGCACCGAGCGCCTCGGTGGCGTCCTCGATCAGCGGGACACCGTACCGGTCGCAGAGCGGCAGGATCCGGTCGTAGTCGGCGCAGAACCCGTAGAGGTCGACGGTCAGCACCGCGCGCACCGGCGCGCCCTCCGCGCTCAACTCGGCGAGCAGGCCGGACAGCACGTCGGGGTCGAGGTTGCCGGTGACCGGGTCGCAGTCGGCGAAGACCGGCGTCGCGCCGGTGTAGACGACGGCGTTCGCGGTGGCCGCGAACGTGAGGGTCGGCACGACGACGACGTCGCCGGGACCGGCACCGGCCCCGATCAGGGCCAGGTGCAGCGCGGACGTTCCCGAGTTGACGGCGACCGCGTGCGGCACGCCCACCCGGTCGGCGATCTCACGCTCGAACCGGTCGAGATCGGGCCCGGCCGGGGCGACCCAGCCGGAGCGGAGGGCGGCCATCACATATTCCTGCTCCAGCGGCCCGACATCGGGAGCAGACAGCAGAACAGCCTGATCGTCGGCAAGCATCTCCCACCACCCAGACGGCCTGGCACCAGGGGGAATGCGTTCGGCTCGACGTGCTTGCCTGCCATGCTAGCCCGCGCCGGTTGCCGGCGCGGGCTGCGTCAGTTGTTCGCCCAGGGCGGCGTGTAGGCGCTGAACACCGCGAACGCGCCGACGGCCAGCGCCAGACCGAGGCCGATCAGAACGCCGACACCGATCGCCTTGAACCGCGGGTTGTTCGCCAGGATCGCGCCGACCGACGCGGTGATCGGCGTGATGCAGCATCCCCCGGTGCCGTAGAAGTAGGCCCACTGATGGGGGTCGTCGGTGTCGGTCCACAACCGGTCGGCGGCGAGCAGGCCGAGACCGACGTGCAACGCGAGCACCAGAACACCGACCAGCACCGCCATTGATCCTTTAGCCACACGGGAACGTTAGTCGCACCCGCCCGTCCAGGCACGTGGGGTGGGTGCCCCGTTCCGGCCCGACCGTCGCAAATCACTACAAAGACGTCACCCCTTGCCGGCGACGGCCGCGATCCCCACCCGGCGCAGCGGTCCGATCACGCGACTCCCGCCCCCGCTGCACCAGCATCGCGGCCAGCGTCACCACGCCCGCGCCGAGCCACGCGGCCGCGAAGCCGGCCAGCGGCCGGTCCGCGAACACCACACCGCCGGCATACCCGAGCAGGGCGCTCTGCGTCGCCCAGACGACCGCGCCCACGACCGTGAACCCCGCGTAGCGCCGCGCCGGATAACCCACCGCACCGGCCGTGAACGCGGTCGCCGAGCGGGCCCCCGGAACGTACCGGCCGAGAATGATCAGCGGTCCGCCGTGCCGCCGCATGACCGCCGACACCCAGTCGTGGATCGCCGCCCCGCGCCGGCCACCGCGCAGCCGGCGCGTGACCCCGGGACCGCTGCGGTGCCCGATCAGATAGGCGAGGCCGTCCCCGCACAGCACCCCGGCCGCCGCCGCGAGAATCACCCAGATCAGCAGCGGCCGGCCGGTCCCGGCCACCCCGACACCGACCGCCACGATGATCGTCTCACTCGGGATGAACGGCAGAATCACATCGAACATGGCCGCGGCCAGCACGACCACCAGCACCCAGCGGCTGGTGGCCAGCAGATCGACGTACTGCGACATCGGCACCTCCCCGCCGCGCCGAGATTCGCATCCCCGGATGACATCCACGGATACGCCGGACGTCACCGCACACAACATCGTTCTGCCGACTTCGGCCGGCGTCCGCCGCGCTCTAGGCCCGGAACGTCTGGCGGTAGGTGTCCGGCGGCACGCCGACCGTACGGTGGAAGTGGCGGCGCAGGGTCGTCGCGGTGCCCAGGCCGGCGGCCGAGGCGATGGCGTCGACGCTGTCGCCGGTCGTCTCCAGCAGTTCCTGCGCGCGACGGATCCGCTGCGTCAGCAGCCACTGCAGCGGGGTGGTTCCGGTGACCGAGTGAAAATGCCGGGTCAGCTGGCGGGCGCTCAGGTTGGACCGGCGGGCCAACTGCTCCACGGTGAGCGGCTGATCCAGCCGTTGCATCACCCAGGGAAGCAGGCCGGCCAGGGGATGGTCGTCCCGAGCTCGCACCGGGGTGGTGACGAACTGGGCCTGGCCGCCCGCCCGGTGCGGCGGCACGACCAGCCGGCGGGCGGCGATGTTGGCGATCGCCGAGCCGTGGTCGCGGCGGACCAGGTGCAGGCACAGGTCCATCGCCGCTGCCTTGCCCGCCGAGGTGAGCACGCTTCCGTTGTCGACGTAGAGCACGTCCGGGTCGACCGTCACCCGGGGAAAGCGGGCGGCGAGGGCGCCGGTGTGCGCCCAGTGGGTGGTCGCGCGCAGGCCGTCCAGCAGGCCGGCCGCGGCGAGCGCGAACACGCCCGTGCAGAGCGAGACCACCCGCGCGCCGGACTCGTGGGCGACGCGTACCGCCTCGACCAGGTCGGCCGGCGGGGGCTGATCGACGTCCGCCAGTCCGGGAACGATCACGGTGTCGGCGGCCGCCAGGACGTCCAGTTCAGAGTCCGGCTCGAGCAGGAACCGTCCGAGCCGGATGGCGTGCGGGCCGCAGACCCGGACGTCGTACCAGGGGCCGGGCACGGCGTCAGGCTTGGTGCCGAAGACCTCGTAGGCCAGCGCCAGCTCGAAGTGCAGCATCCCGTCGGTGGCGGCGATCGCGACGGAGTGCGGGGTGGGGGTCATGTCGGAAATTGTATGGGTCATGTCGTTCCAGACACTGGTCGCTGTCCCGCCGTCCAAAGAAGAATTCCCGGCAGCGGAACACTTCAAGCATGTGGGAGCAGGGACATGGCAACGCATCGAAACGTCGCGGTGTACGGCGCGTACGGGCACACCGGCCGATTCGTCGTCGCCGAGCTGCGGGAACGTGGGTACGCCCCGCTGCTGCTCGGCCGGGATCGGGACAAGCTGCAAGCCATGTCGCAGAGCTTCCCGGGCGCGCCGCAGCCGTCCTCGGCCAGGTATTTGGAAGCGCTGCGGCCGGCCCCGGTCGACGACCCGGAGGCGCTGGACCGGGCGCTGGACGGCGCGGAGGCGGTGATCAACACCGCGGGGCCGTTCGCCAGCACGGCCGGCCCGGTGATCGAGGCCGCCCTGCGCGCCGGCATCCCCTACATCGACGTGGCGGCCGAGATCGAGGCGAACGTCGACACCTTCACGCACTTCGCGGAGCGCGCCCGCGCCGCGGGCACCGTGGTGCTGCCGGCGATGGCCTTCTACGGCGGCCTCGGCGACCTGCTGGTCACCACCGCGATGGGTGACTGGAGCTCGGCCGACGAGGCGCACATCGCCTACGGGCTCAGCAGTTGGCACCCCACCGGCGGCACCCTGGCCGCGGGCGCGGTCTCGGCGCGGCGACGCGGCGGCCGCCGGATCCGCTACACCGGCGGAGAGCTGCGCTACCACGACGACGCGCTGCCGACCGTGGAGTGGCCGTTCCCGGCACCGCTCGGCACCCGGAGCGTCCTCAGCGAGTTCACCATGGCCGACGTCGTCACCGTCCCCAGCCACCTGGCCATCCCGGAGGTGCGCACCTACATGACCACCAACGCGGCCTCGGACCTGTTCTCGCCCGACCCGACGGCGCCGACCGCCGTCGACGAGCGGGGCCGATCCGCGCAGACCTTCGTGGTCGACGTCGTCGTCCGCTCCGCCGGAGCGGAACGCCGTCTGGTCGCCACGGGTCAGGACATCTACGCGATCAGCGCGCCGCTCGCGGTGGAGGCCGTCGAACGCATCCTGACCGGACGCACCCGGGCCGTGGGTGTCGCCTCCGCCGGTGCGCTCTTCGACGCCCCCGGCTTCCTCGACGCCCTCTCCGCGCACCTCACGGTGCACACACCGGCCGCCGCCCTCGGCTGACCCCACCATCGGGATCGACCCGGGCACGAGCCCAAGACACAGGTGATCCACAGGTGCGATCGGGGCAAGCCGGGCCTGCTCCGGGCGATAGGTGCGGGCGAACGGACACCACCCACAGCCTCCAGGAGTCCCGATGGATGCCACCAGCTCGGCGAACAACGCCAAGACACAGCTCGTCCAGTACCAGCAGCAGCTGGCAAAAGACCTCGCGGCCAAGGCCACCGCCAAGGTCATCGCCGCCGACCGGGCAGCTGTGACCAAGGCCGAGCAGGCGGTGCAGCAGGCCAAAAACTCCACTGTGGCCACCACGAGCACGTCCAGAACAGCAGCGACCGGTTCCATGGGAACAACCGTGGACGTCACAGTCTGAAGCCAGCACCTCACACGACGACAGGACCGTGGGCGACGGCCCGAGACCGGCGCCCGACAGCGTGGCACGCGCCGAGCGGGCCCGGGCCGAGGCCGTTCAGGCCCTGCGCGCGGCCTGCCCGAACCCGGTGCGCCACACTGCGACAGGACCACGAGCGACGGTCTCAGGCCGACCCCTCACACCGCGATCGTCTTAGGTCGGCGCCCACACGGCGATCGCCTTAGATCAACGCCTCACACCGCGATCGCCTTAGGCCGACGCCTCACACCGCGATCGCCTCGGATCAACGCCCCACACCGCGATCGCCTTAAGCCGACGCCTCACACGATGACGGGACGGCGGGCGAAGGATGCCACGGACATTGCGGCGACCGCGAGGAGGCCGGCGACCGGAGCGAAGGCGAAACCATGCCGGATGGAGTCGGCGACCAGCGAGCCGGTGACCGCCGCACCGGCCGCGCTGCCCACCGTGAACGCCGTGATGATCCAGGCGAACGCCTCCACCGCCGTGCCGGGCGGGGTCAGCCGGTCCGCGGTCAGGAAGACCGCGGTGAGCACCGGCGGCAGCGAAACCCCGGAGACCGCGAGCAGCACGGCCATCAGCGCGGGCTCGGGCACCACTAGCAACGGTACGAACCCAGCGGCCAGCGCCGCGGTGACCAGCGGCAACCGGGACGGGCCACCCGGGCGGGCGCGCATGTAGAGCAGGCCGCCGAGCAGCGCCCCGGCCGCCTGGGCGGCGAGCAGCCAGCCGCTCAGCGAACGGTTCCCGGCGTTCTCGGCGTAGCCGGTGACCACGACCGGAAGGCTGCCGATGGCGGCGCCGGCGCAGACCACACCGAGCAGGATGACGACGAAGCGGGACGCCCGCAGCGGCCCCGCCCAGTGCCGGTCCACGGCCACGCCGCGCCAGGTGCGAACCGCCGGCGTCGACGCGAACACCGCCACGCCGGCCAGTTGCAGCAGCGCGGCGGCGGCAAGACCGGCGGACGGGCCGGCGACCCCCACCGCGAGCAGGGTGACCAGCGGGCCGGTCACATAGATGACCTCCTGCACGGCGATGTCCAGCGAATACGCCGCGGCCACGGCTTCCGGGCGGACCAGGCCGGGCCAGAGGGCGCGCAGGCAGGCTTCCAGAGGCGGGGTGCCGGCCCCCGCCAGCACCGCGCCTGCCATCGTCGGCGCGACGGCGTGATCGCCGACCCCCACGAGCAGGTACCCGGCGGCGGAGAGCAGTGCGGATCCCCAGAGCACCGGGGGCTGCCGCCAGCGGTCGACCACCCGGGCGAGAATCGGCGCGCTCACCGCCATCCCGGCGGTGTAGACGCCGACGACCAGCCCGGCCAAGGCCAGGCTGTGCGCCTCACGGGCGAAGAAGAGCAGGGCCAGCGGGGCGGAGGCCATCGGCAGACGTCCGGTCTGGCTGGCCACGAGGAGCCTTACGACGTACGGGGTACGAAGCAGTTCGGTGAGGGCGGACATGCGCTCTTTCGTTTCCGGGACGGGATCGGGTCGACGGAGGGCACGGCACGAAGGACGCACCCGGCGACGGAGGTCGCGGGGTCGCCGGACGTGGAGCCGAGCCGGAAAGAGCGGCTCAGGGAGCGAAATCGGCCCGATCGTGGTCAAGGCCGTAGAGCGGCAGATCAGGAGTGAACCACGCGGCGTACGCGGCGGCGACGGCTTCGAGCGGGTTCACGACGCGCAGCGTACCTAAGCAGCTGCCCGGCAGCCCAATCAGAGGCGCCGCAAGCCCGAGACGACCTTGCCGAAGCCTCCGCCGAAAGCGGATTTGGAGGCGCCGAAAGACCCGAAGCACGCCGCCGAAACAGCCGCCGAACAGCAGAGCCAGAAGCACCGAAAGACCCGAAGCACACCGCCGAAACGGCCGCCGAACAGCAGAGTCACAGGCGGCGGAAGACCGAGACGACCTTGCCGAGGATGACCGCGTCGTCGCCGGGAATCACCGCATAGTGGGCGTTCTGCGGGACCAGCTCGATGTGGCCGTCACGCCGCCGGAACGTCTTGATCGTGGCCTCGCCGTCGATCATCGCCGCGACGATCTCGCCGTTCTCCGCGACCGGCTGCTGACGGACCACGACCACGTCACCGTCACAGATGGCGGCATCGATCATCGAGTCGCCCTTGACGTTCAGCGCGAACAGCGTGCCGTGGCCGACCATCCCGACGGAGACCGTCAGGTGGTCCATCACATGCTCGTCGGCGAGGATCGGCGCACCGGCCGCGATGTCACCGAGCACCGGAATCCGGACGGCCGGATCAGCCACGACCGGATCAGCCGGAGCCGGCTCCCGCACATCGACGGCCCGCGAACCATGCGGCTGGCGCCGCAGCAGACCGTGCTGCTCCAGCACCTTGAGGTGATATGCCACCGAGGACGGCGAAACCAGCCCGACCGCGGCACCGATCTCGCGCACGGTCGGCGGGAAGCCGCGCTCCCGCACCGAATCACGGATGACCGTGAGAATGCGCTGCTGCCTGGCGCTTATCCGCGGCCGCGACCCGTCGTCACCGACGTCGACGCTCATACCGCCACCTCCGCTGCACTCCGACGTCGCCATGAGCCGGTGCGGTGGCCCCGACGTCGGCCGGTCCGGCGCCGAACCGTGGTCGCACCGCCTCGCCGGCCCGGCGAAGGTTCGTGGAGACCGCACCAGCCGGCTCGCCCGCAAGCTCGCTCATGCCGCCACCTCCACAGCGCTCCGGCACCGACACGAGCTGTTCACTGAGCTAGCCGATTCGCTCTCGAGCTCGCTCATTGCCGCACCCTACCCCAAGATTCGATCAGATGTACGAACCGTGACCGGAACCGCACGTTTGGATGATCCTGCTCCGCCTGGGCGAAGCCAAGACCCATCAGCGGACGAAGAGCAGGAACAACCCCGCCCAGGTACACCCGATCATGAAAAGCACCAGCGGAAACTCACCGGCAAGCGTGGCGAGGACCGAAATCGCCGGCTTACGCTCCGACACCGCGCCCACAGCCCCGGACGCAACAGCCGCCGGAACCACCGACACACCCCCCGACACCACGCCCACAGCCCCAGAAGCAACAGCCGCCGGAACCACCGACACACCCCCCGACACCACGCCCACAGCCCCAGAAGCAACAGCCGCCGGAACCACCGACACACCCCCCGACACCACGCCCACAGCCCCAGAAGCAACAGCCGCCGGAACCACCGACACACCCTCCGACACCACGCCCACAGCTTTGGATGTGACGGCTGCCGGGGGCGCGGTGGCGGCCAGGGCCGCGTCGTGGGCGACGATCACGCCGAGAACATGTCCTAGAAGAATCAGAGCGACCTGCGCACCGGCGATCACCGCCGGGACGGTGACAACGTTCCAGCTCGCGCCGGGCACCAGGCCCCACCCCTGGATCAGCAGCAGGAACCCGCGCGGCGCCTCGACGATCAGCAGCGAGAGGTAGTGGGCGAGGGTGTAACCCGCCGCGATCGGGATCAGGGAGGCGGCCACGTCGAGGTCGCCGGCGATTTTGCGTACGGCGACGAGAACGCCGAGGCAGACCAGCACCAGGGCGGCCGTGGCATAGAGCGCGGGATGCCCGGCCTGCTGCACGAATCCAGCCCACGCCGGCGACCCCGACGCGCTGTCGAAGATCGTCGATCCCCACCACACCGCGACGAACGCCGCCAGCCCCGCGCCGGTCACGGCGGATCCGGCGAGCGCGGGCACAGCGGCGCCAGACGATGGCGAGACCGGAAGGCCCGCCGGAAAATTTCCTACCGACGACGGCGAGGCCAGACGCGCCGCCGGAGAAGGGTCGATCGGCGACGGTGGGACCGGACAGTCCGCCGAAGAACCACCAACCGGCGACGACAAAACCGCACCGGCCGCCGAAGAACCACCGACCAACGACGACAAAACCGGAGCGGCCGCCGGAGAATCACCGACCGACGACGGCGAGACCGGAGCCACCGCCGAAGAACCACCGACCGACGACGGCGAGACCGGAGCCACCGCCGAAGAAGGGTCGATCGATGACGGTGGGGCCGGACAGTCCGCCGGAGGGGCGCCGGCCGACGACGGTGGGGTTGGAAGGCCCGTCCGGAAAGGGGCGGCGAGGCCGCTGAGCGGGACGCGCCAGCGGAGCGGGCTGAGCCGGCCGGCGAATTCGGAGTACAGCTCGAAGCAGTCGCCGCGGGCGAACCACTCCTCACCGCGCACCACGGCCATCCCGAGCTGGACGATTCCATACCCCAGCAGGCAGCAGCCGATCACCACCGGGTCGGTGCGCCGGGGCGCCACCAGTTCGAACCAGACGAACATCAGCAGCCAGAGGACGCCCGGCCAGACGCCCAGCCCGGCCCCGGGCCGGAGGCCGGCGCGCGGGAGACGCAACAGCCGGAACAGTGTGCGCAACGGGCTGACCGCCCGCCAAACCGGTCCGAACAGGACGCTGAGCGGCACCAGCCCGACCCACAGCCAGACGAACAGCGCGTGAGCCGCCGGGTTCTCCGTGCCGCGTGGCCCGAAAAGCGCGTTTCCGACCAGGTAGAGCGAGAGCAAGAGGACGACGAGCCGCAACGCCGGCAACCAACCCCCGGTCCGTACCACCCGGGCGGTGGCCCCACCCAGCCGTGGCCGGGTCCACAGCAGCGCCGCGACCAGAAAGGACAGAACCACGGTGGCCGCACCCGCTTGCAGCACCAGATCGAGCGGCAGGGGCAGATCCGACGAACTACCGACGCCGTGAGCGAGCGACGCAGGAGCCGGCGAGCCACCAGCATCCTGAGTAAGCAACACCGAAGCCCGCAACCCGGCCTCGTGAGCGAGGAACGCCGAGACCGGCGACCCACCAGCATCCTGAGCAAGCAACACCGAAGCCGACGAACCAGCCTGGTACGCGAGGAACTCCGAAGTCGGCGACCCACCAGCATCGTGAGTAAGCAACACCAGCGCCGGCGAGCCGGCAGCGTGAGCGAGCGGGCTCACTTCACCTCGAGCTGGAGCAGCAACGTGTCCGGGTGCGCCTCGACGTCGAAGAGGCCGGGGCGCGAGGCGACGAAGACGACGCACATCGACTCACCCGGCTGTACCTGATATTCCAGGTCGTAGCCGTGCACGTGGATCTCGGTTGCGGTGTCGACCGAGACGCCGAGGCGGACCTGGCCGCCGAGCGGCACGCTGACCCGCTGCGGAGCCGGGGAGGCTTTGCCGTCGCGTAGCGCGGCGTTCGCCACCACCTGATCCGGTGACGCCGACCCGCAGGCGGCCGGAGCGGCGGCCTCCGCGGCCGGAGCCTGCGCGCAGCCGGGCAGCAGGGCGAGGGCCGCCAGTAGGAACGGGACGAGCCGCAACGTGCGCCGGCTGTTTCCGGCGGGCGCGAGGGAGGGGTCGGCCGCGACCTGGGACGAGGGCGAACCGGCGGTGTGCTCCAGGGTGCGGCCGGTGGAGATCGGCCCCGGTCCGCCGAAGCCCGCCGACCGCCGGCGGCCCAGCGCCAGCACCGCCAGCTGAGCGAAGATCGCAATCGACGCCGACGACACCACCAGGACAAACGCCGCGAACAGCGCGGGAGCCGAGAGCAGGCTCGGCGCGGACATCAGCGTCTGGATGCCGAGCAGCGCGGGCACGGTCAGGAACGCCGCCGACATCAGCAGCATCGACCCGGTCAGCACCCTCATCCCCACTCCCCCAGGATCACCCGCGGCTCTGTCATGCGGGTATCTCGGCGAGTGCGGCGCGCCGCGCGACGGTGCGCAACACCGACGGCCCCCAGCCACCGGCGCAGTCATGCGAATTCCTCCACAAGCGCCGCCCACCGCGCGAAGGTGCGCAACACCGACACCCCCGGCCACCGGCGCAGTCATGCGGATTCCTCGGCGAGTGCGGCGCGCCGCGCGAGGGTGCGCAGCACCGATGCGCCGGCCACCGCGACCCCCGCGCCCAGCCCCAGGGCGAGCACAACGAGCACGCGCTCGACATTCGGTGGTCCCGCGAAGGGCAGGACGGCGCGGTGGAACGAGGTCACGTCCGGGAAGACGAAGACCGTGGTCAGCGCGGCGCCCGCGCAGACGGCGAGCAGGCCGGCGGGGCGGCCGCGTAGGGCGGTGATCGCGCCGCCCAGGATCAGCGGCCAGGCCAGCAGGTTGACGCCGGCGGCGTTGAGGAGCGTGCCGGCGAGTGGCGCCGACTCGACGGCGAGGCTGGAACCGGTCACGTGCGCGACCGACGCGGCCATCGCGACGACGCCGGCCGCTGCGAGCAGCAGGTCGGCGCGGTGCAGGCGGCGAGCGATCACGGGTACGGCCACGGCCGCCACGATAGCCAGTCCCCACCAGGGCAGCGGGTTCGGAGGTCGCTCTCCGGTGAGGACGCCGCTGACCGTGACCGCGCTGCCGTTCGCGTCGAGGACGAGCGTCCAATCCGCCGTACGACCGAAATCGATGTTTTTGCCCTCTGGGGTTGACCTTGAATCTGCCCAGGTCAAGTCGGCGCCGGAGGCGACGGTGGCCGGGGTGCCGGGGCCGCCACCGGCGCTGATCGTGACCGGTCCGCCGGTGTTGTTCGTCAGGCGTAGCCGGGCGCCGTCCTCGATCGCGACCACCTGGAGGCCCGGAATCGCCGGTGTGATCGCCACCACTGTGCTGCGCGCGTCGGTCGCGACCAGCCCGCCGGCGTGCGCCGCCGCCGGCCCGGCCGTGCCGAGAACCGTCCCGGCGACGACGGCCAGGAGCACCGCGAGACGCCGCAGCGGGGTCATTCGGGCTGCAGGTACTGGATGCCGCGGGTGACCAGGACCGTCCCGGCGCCGGTGAGCGCGGTCAGGGTGAGCAGGCCGGTCACCATGTGGATGTTCCATCCGACCGTCCCGAACTTGAGCTGCCCGACCAGCAGCACCGCACCCCACAGGACCGGCGGCGCGATCAGCCCGAGCGCGATCCACCGCCCGTTGACCGGCAGCGTGACCAGGCGGTCCGCCACCCGCAGCAGCAGCTCCAGGACCGGCGCGGCGACCGCCACGGTCAGGTGTGGCCACCAGGCCGTCTGGGAGGCGAACATCAGGTGCATGAGCAGCGCCGGAATCGAGACCAGCACGGACGGCAGACCGATCGGCAGGCGCCAGCGGCGGCCGATCATCAGGATCGGGACGAGCAGCAGGGCGGTGCTGACGAGGTAACCGTGCACGAGCTGGGCGTCGGTGGAGTAGACGTTCGGCGTCGCGTCGCCGCTGCCGAGGTGGCGGAAGCCGAGCGCGGTGGCGTGCAGCGAGTAGATGTGGATCGGCAGCACGGAGAAGAGCGCCGAGATCCCGACCAGGAACGCACCGCCGGTGCCGAGCACACGGCCGGGCGCGGTGGCCATCATCAGGGCCGGGCCCATCGCGACCAGCACCATGCCCAGGATGATGAACTCGTGGCTGGGGCTGACGAAGATCTCGAGCCGCTGCTCGATCCCGAAGATGTTGTGCCAGAGCGTGTCCACACCACCGCCGACCAGCAGGAACGCCATGCCGGCGCAGGGGATGCGCAACGCGTTGGGCAGAGCGAGCAGACTCTGGTACGTCGGGATCGCCGGCAGCCGCGATTTCATGATCCAGAGCAGCGTGAAGCCGGACGCCGCGATGCCCGAGTAGAGCACTCCGTGCCACGGGGTCCAGAACGTCTCCAGCTCGGGCGTGGTGGCGTGGGCATACGCGTCGAGCTGCAGCCCGATCACCAGCCAGGCGCTGGCGACCAGCAGCACCCACCGCTCTCGCGCGGTGAACGCGGCGAAGCCGGTGCTCGCGCCCTCCACGGACTGCGGCGGCTGATCCACGGACGTTGTCACGGTTCCCCCTCCAGATCGAATCCGGCGAAGGTAACCTACATCGCCGCTGTTACATCGCTCGATCAGCGCGCGGACTCCGAAATGGACCGGCGACCGGAATCGCCGTCCCGGAGCGGGACGACGGGCGCCGCCGGTATTCAAGCGGACAGGCGACCGCAATCGCCATCCCGGAGCGGGACGACGGGCGCCGCCGGTGTTCAGCCGAGGCGGGCGACCGCAATCGCCGCCCCGGAGCGGGACGGCGGACGACGCCGGTGTTCAGCCGAGGCGGGCGAGCTGCTCCTCGAGATGGAAGACCTGGTCGAGGACCAGCATCCCCTCGTCCGGGCGCAGCTCGCCGAGCACCGGGAAGAACTCGGCCATCGCCGCCTGCCAGCGGGCGTTGACCTCGGTGCGCGCCATCGCCTCCTGAGCGGCGGCGAAGTCGTCGGTCTCCAGGGTGCCGACGAGCAGGCCATCCGGCCGGAGGAACAGCCGGTAGTCGCGCCAGCCGGTCTCGCGCAGGGCCCGCAGCATGTCCGGCCAGACGGCGGCATGCGCCTCCCGGTAGGCGTCCAGCCTGGCGGGATCGACCTGAAGCGTGAAGCAGACGTGGGTCACCTTGTGAAACGTATCAGTCAGCAGGTGGAGTGGAACAGTCCTCCGACCGGCGTGCTCCCGGCCAGCTCGTTGTAGATCCGCACCGCCTCCTCGGTCCCGGCGACCCGCACCTCGACGTCCCGCTCCCGGAGCAGTTCCGTCGTCGCCGGATCCACCTGCAGCACCAGGTCCATCCCGCGGGACAGCACGATCGTGGTGGCGCCGTGTTCCAGCAACTCCTCGACATCGGCGGGCTGGATCCCGGGCTTGTGCCGGGTCCCGGTCTCGTTCCAGTCCCAGGGCCGGCCGCCGCCGGGCCACAGCTTGAAGTCCTTGCCCTCGGGCAGCCCTTCGACCTGCATCCTTCCCCACGAGATCGCCAGTACCTTGGGCGAGTCCACCATCGTCATCCCCTTCCGAGACACGTGAATCCCATACTTCCGAACCCGTAAACCTCACACACCGTCCCGAGTGGCCGGCTCCGCCCTCGGTTCCAGCTCCAGCGCAACCCGACCCCACCCCACCCGGGCCGAATCCAACCCCGGGCCGACCCCATTACAGGCCGACCCCACCGCAACCCGACCCCGGGCCGAATCCAACCCCGGGCCGACCCCATTACAGGCCGAGCCCACCGCAACCCGGCCCCGGGCCGACTCCAGCGCAGGCTGACTCCAGCGCAAGCCAGCCTCATCCCGGGCCGACCCCACGCCCGGCCGGCCCCAGCGCAGGCCGAGCCCGCCCCGGGCCAGTTTCGGCAGCCCAGTCCGGCGGCCTCTCAGGCCCGTGTCAGCTTCCCGTGGCCGCCGCGGCCTCGAGCGCCTCCGCCAACCGCGCCGCCGGCGCCGGCAGCGGATCGTACAACCAGGCCAGCGTCATCCGCCGACCCTCGTCCGGCCCGCCGCGAACCGGCAGCACCCGCACCCCGGCCGGCACCATCCCGGCCAGCACCGGCGGGATGGTGGTGAGCCCGCACCCGGCGGCGACCAGGTGCAGCTTCGCCAGCCAGTCACGGGCGACGTGCGCGACCACCGGCCGTTCATCGAGCCCCGGCCACACGCCCATCAGCCGCTCGCCCCCGGAGCTATGGCCGCCGATCCACTCCTGTCCGCGCAGGTCAGCCACGTCCACGAACGATCCACCGGCCAGCGGGTGCGTGGCCGGCACCGCCACCATCAGGCTGCGGTCGGTCAGCACCCGGGTCCGCAACGGCGGCCCGTCCGTGTCCGGCGGCCGGTGCGGTGGTTCGGTGGCGATCACCGCCAGGTCCACACTGCCCGCACGCAGGGCACGGATCAGCGCCGGCGTGGATCCTTCGCGGCTGGTCACGGTCACCGCTGGATGCGTGCGCCGCAACTCGGCCAGCGCCTGTGGCACCAGCCCGGTGCCGGCACTGGTGAACCACCCGAGCCGCACCCGGCCGCCCGCGCCCGGCAGCCCGGCCAACTCCCGTGCCGCCGCTTCGACCTGCTCAGCCACCGCGACCGCACGGCGCAGCACGATTTGGCCTGCGGTGGTGAGCCGGACGCCCTCGTGCCGCCTCTCCAGCAGGTCCGCCCCCACGGCCCGCTCGAGCGTCGCAATCTGCCGGGACACCGCCGATTGCGTGTAGCCGAGAGCGACCGCAGCGGCGGTGAACGTGCCCCGCTCCGCCACCTCCCGGAACACCCGCAAAGCTACCAGTGACGCGTCGGTGATTGCCATGACTTCTACTCATACCAGGTATGAGTAAATCTCGTTGGCCGCATGGCCGCGACCTGCCTAGCTTTGCCGCATGACTTCACGCATCGCCCTGGTCACCGGGGCTACACAGGGCCTCGGGGCGGCGCTCGCCGCCGGCCTGGCACAACGAATGGCGCCCACCGACACCGTCTATCTGACCGGCCGCGACGCGGCCCGGGTGGGTGCGGTGGTCAGGTCCCTTCCGGCTTTTTCCGCGAGGGTCCGCGGCGAGGTGCTCGACGTTTCCGACCCCGAGTCGGTCACCCGGCTCGCCACCGAGTTGACCGGCCGGCACGGCGGGGTCGACATCGTCTTCAACAACGCGGTGATGCGCGTCGGCCCGGACGACGACCCAAAGTCGATCATCAAGGAGTACGTGGAGGTCAACAACTTCGGCACCACCCGGGTGCTGCGGGCCTTCGCTCCCCTGCTGCGCGACGGCGGCCGCCTGATCGTGGTGGCCAGTTCGCTCGGCACCCTGAAGTTCCTGGCCCCAGCACTGCACGACCACTTCGACGACCTGCCCTCGCTCGACGCCGTGGACGCCGCCACCGCCGCCTGGCGTGACCAGGTCGTCGATGGCCGGGCCCGGGCCGGCGCCTGGCCCGGCTTCGTCAACATCCCGTCCAAGATCGCCCAGGTCGCCGCGGTCCGTGCACTGGCCCTCGAGCGCCGCCGACAGGATGTCGAGCGCGGCATTCTGCTGGCCTCGGTCTGCCCCGGCATGATGAACACCCCGACCTCGGCCCTGTGGTGGGACGTCAGCGCCGCCCCCACCCCGGAACAGGCGGCCGGCCCGCTGCTCTCACTCGCGCTCGACCCGGTCGAGCCCGGTCACTACGGCGAACTGATCCGCGACGGCGCCGTCCTGCCCTGGCGCCCCGCCGGCTGACAGCTCAGCAACCGCTCAGCACCACACGCGCAGAGTGCTCCTCGGGCCCCTGGTGAGAACCCGCACGTGAGTGGTCATTTTCACGGCATGCGGGTATGCGAAGTGCGTTGTACTAAACGGACAGACTCCGGATGGGAGCAGGGCAATGACTCAGGCAGGTCACCGCCACCGCGTGGTCGTGGTGGGAGCCGGTTTCGGCGGGCTCTTCGCGATCAAGGCTTTGCGCAGGGCTCCGGTCGACATCACCCTCATCAACGGCACGGCCTATCACCTCTTCCAGCCGCTGCTCTACCAGATGGCGACCGGGATCCTCTCCGAGGGCGAGATCGCCCCGCCGATCCGCGAGGTGCTCAAGCGGCAGAAGAACGTCGACGTCCGGCTCGGCTGGGTGACGGATGTCGACGTCGAGAAGAAGGTCGTCTCGGTGTCCGGCCCCGGCATCGAGTACACCGTGGGGTACGACACGCTGATCGTCGCGGCCGGCGCCTCGCAGTCGTACTTCGGCAACGACGAGTTCGCGGACCACGCGCCCGGCATGAAGAGCGTCGACGACGCCCTCGAGCTGCGCGCCCGGATCTTCGGCGCGTTCGAGGTTGCCGACTTGCACACCGACCCGGAGACGATCCAGCGCTGGCTGACCTTCGTGATCGTCGGCGCCGGTCCGACCGGGACCGAGCTGGCCGGCCAGATCGCCGAGCTGGCGCACCGGACGCTGCCGGGGCAGTACAAGCACATCGACCCGCGGCAGGCCCGGATCATCCTGGTGGACGCGATCGGGGCGGTGCTCAACACGTTCGGCGACCATCTCTCCGCCGGCGCCCAGCGGCAGTTGGAGAAGCTCGGCGTCGAGGTGAAGCTGAACACCAAGGTGGTCGGCGTGGACTCGACCGGCATCGAGGTGGAGGACCCGGACGGCCGGCACCGCATCGAGTCGATCACCAAGGTGTGGGCGGCCGGCGTCGCCGCGCCGCCGCTGGCCCGCAAGCTCGCCGAGGCGGCCGGGGCGAAGACCGACCGGGCCGGGCGGGTGTTCGTGGAGAAGGACACGTCACTGCCCGGGCACCCGGAGGTCTTCGTGCTCGGCGACATGATGAACCTGGCCGGTCAGGACGGGAAGCCGTTGCCCGGGGTGGCGCAGGTCGCCATCCAGAGCGGCCGGCACGCCGCCGACCAGATCAAGCGACGGCTCAGCGGGAAGGAGGCCGGGCAGCCTTTCAAGTACTTCGACAAGGGCAGCCTGGCGACGATTTCCCGGTTCTCCGCGGTGGCCAGCATCGGCAAGATTCGGCTCTCCGGCTTCCCGGCCTGGCTGGTGTGGGTGGCGGTGCACCTGTTCTACCTGGTCGGCTTCAAGAACAGGGTGACCGCGGTGCTGCACTGGGCGGTCAGCTTCATCGGGCGCGGGCGCTCGGAGCGGGTGGCCACTCAGCAGCAGGCCTTCGCCCGGCGTGCGATCCGGGCCTACGGCGACCCGTTCGAGCGGGAGCGCGTGGCGGCCGTCACCGCCCATCGGAGGGAGAACGGAGCCGTGCCACCCCGGACGCCGGAGGTAGCGCGGGAGCCCCTGAGCGTTCGAGAGTGACAGTCGGGTGGATCGGGGCCGGCGCGGGACAAAGCGCCGGCCCGGCGGGCACCGCGACCGGCCGTTACGGCATTCCTCGCCCGTCAGGTGTCCAGCACCTCATCGTCGACCGGCGGTAACCAGGAGTTCGATGACCAGGTAGCGTGTACCGGCCCCGCCGAATAGAGAAAGAGGCCCCGATTGATGCCGGTCACCGCCGCGACCGTCCTGGCAACTAGGCAGCCGGCGTTGGCCCCGGTCTTCGGGACCCTGACCCTCTTCACCGGCCGGATGGGCTCGGGCAAGAGCACCCTGGCGCTGCAGAACGCGTTCAACCGCCGCCAGGCCGGCCGTCCCGGGGTGCTGCTGACCAGCCAGGACCGGGCCGGCGAGGGGATCATGTCGTCCCGGCTCGGGGTGACCGCGGACGCCGTCGAGGTGAACGCGACGATGGATCTGGTCACGCTGGTCAACAAGCGTGTCCCGGCCGGTGGTTTCGTGATCGTCGACGAGGCGCAGTTCCTCACGCCGGAGCAGGTGGAGCAGCTGGCCTGGTCGGCCGACGAGATGAGCGTCGACATCGACTGCTACGCGATCACGACGGATTTCCTGTCCCGGCTCTTCCCGGGCGCGCAACGACTGGTCGAGCTCGCCGATGTGATCGTTCCGCTGCAGGTCGAGGTGACCTGCTGGTGCGGCCGCCCGGGCCGGCAGAACGCCCGGATCGTCGACGGGCAGGTGGCCCGGGCCGGTGAGCAGGTCGCCGTCGGCGACACGACCGAGACGTCCGCGGTCTCCTATCGGGTGCTGTGCCGCCGCCACTGGCGCAACGGCGAGCCCGGCACAGCCTGACGGCCGGGAGTCCGGCGAGACACGCCGCCTAGCGCCAGGCCGACATAGATTCCGGCGGGGCACGACGCCGAGACCGGACCGACGCCGGGCCGACATCGATTCCGGCGTACGCGATAAAGCCGGCTCAAGCTGTTCCGGCGTTGTCGTCCGACAACCGGCTCAACTCCGCACGGGCTCCGTGCCCTGGATGCGGCCGAGCGCTCCCGCGTCCACACAAACCCGGTTCCGCCCGGCCCGCTTCGCCGCATAGAGCTGGGCGTCCGCGCGGGCCAGCAGTTCCGCCTGCGCGACGCCCGGGGTGATCGCGTCCGCCCCGATGCTCACCGTGACCGGCAGCTCCCCGGTGACCGGTCCCCACGGATACTCGGCCACCGCCGCCCGCACCCGTTCCAGGTACTCGGTCGCCTGTGAGCCGTCCATCCCGGTGATGACCAGCAGGAACTCCTCCCCGCCGAAGCGAGCGGCGAACCCCGCGGCCGGCTCCATCTCGATCAGCAGACGGGCCACCTCGATCAGCACCCGGTCCCCGGCCTCGTGCGTACACCGGTCATTGACCTGTTTGAAGTGGTCCAGATCGAGCAGCGCCGCCCAGAGCGGCGCCCCGGTCCGCGACGCCCGCTCGATCAGCCCGGGCAGCTGCTCGTCCACGTAGCGACGATTGCGCAGCCCGGTCAGCGGGTCGCGACGCGCCTGCTCACGGAAGCGTTCGGCCTCCTGCCGGGCCTCGTTGACCTCGAAGAGCGCCTGCCGGTTGCGGGCCTGCGCCTCCCTGGCCGTGGAGAGCACCTCCCGCTCGGCCGCATGGAACCGCTTGTGCTCGGCGAAGGCCCGCTCGAAGTCGCCGGTGGCACCGTGCAGCTCCGCCTGCTCCTGCATCACCCGGACGAGGATCTCGCCGTGCCCGTGCGCCTCGCACTGGTCCCGGCACTCGTCCAGGGTGTCCTGGGCGGCGACGAGATCACCCTGCAACCGCCGGGTGATCGCCAGGGTGAGCAGGAACTCGGGCAGCGAGTCGGCCTCCTGCGGGCCGTCCGGATATCCGCCGATCGCGGCCAGGATAGTCTGTTCCGCCTCGGCGTGCTGGCCCAGCGCGATCTGCACGCTGGCCACCGTGTCCAGGTCGTTCGGGTCGAGCCGGTGCCCGTGCGCGACGGCGGTGGTGCACATCCGCTGGATCACCGCCCAGGCCCGGTCCGGTTCGCCGGCCAGGTATTCGGCGTACGCGTGATTGTTCAGCACCATGATCTGGTCGCGGATGTCCGTGCTGTGCCGTGCCAGCTCCTCGGCCTGGCGGTAGCGTTCCCGGGCCGCGTCGATCGAGCCGGTCTCGGTGAGCGCGTCGGCGTACTTGACCACGTAGGGCAGCCGGCGGCGGGCCGGGACGCTGTCCTCCAAAGCCTCGACCGCGGCGACCGCGTGTTCCAGCAGGGCGGCGACGTCACCGAGGTTGCGGTAGGTGCGGCCGAGCAGCAGGTGGCTGCGGGCGATCAGGTAGCGGTTGCGGTGCTCGTAGGCCCACTCGTTGATCAGCCACATCGCCTCGGCGGCGGCTCTCAGTTCACCGGAGCGCTCGGCGGCGTCGGCCTGGATCAGGCGGGCCCGCATCCGGGAGACCGCGTCCCCGTCGGCGGCCGCCTCCTGTTCGACCTCGGCGGCCCGGGCGGCCCGGGCGGCGGGGTCGCGACCGACCCAGTCCTCGAGATCGTCCAGCTCCCCGGCCCGCGCCGCATGCACGGCGAGGACCGCGGCGCTACCGGCCGACGCCCGCATCACGGCTGTCACGGTCACACCCGACCATCGGCGGCGCAGCGCCCGGACGTAGGTTTCCCGCCGTCATGCCGATCATCGTGCGCCCACCGGGCACAACGGGCAAGGATCTGGTGACGATTCGTTGATACCTATAAACACGGTTCTTCTCGACCAGCTCGTTAGCTAGGCTAACTAACAATCCACCGCCGTAAGGAGCGCCGTTGCCAGCCGTCCCACGCCGCGCCCCACGGGCCGCCATCCACCCCGACCCCGCCAAGACCTGGTTACGCCGCGCGTGGCCGCTGCTCAAGGCTCATCGGGCACTGCTGATCACCTCGCTCACGCTCTCCTTCGCCGGGCTGATCGTGCAGGTGCAGATCCCCAACCTGGTCCGGATCGGCATCGACCGGGCGCTGGTCGAGCGGACCGCCGGGCTCGCCGGGTACGTCTGGCTGATCGCCGGACTGGCACTCGCCCAGGGCGTGATCAACTATCTGGCCCGGCTCTACCTGCTGCGCACCGCGTACGAGCTGGAGTACGACCTGCGCAACATCGTCTTCAGCCACCTCATGCGGATGTCGTACGGCTTCTACGACCGCGTCCAGTCCGGCGAGCTGATGTCCCGCGCGACCTCCGACATCCGCGCCGTACAGATGTACCTGACGTTCGGCCCGTCGATCCTGGTCCAGTGCACCATCGCGGTGATCGCGTTCGCCCTGATGGTCTCGGTGAACCCGGTGCTGGCCGTGGTCGCGATGGTGACCATGCCGATGATCGCGGTGCTCGGCGTCCGGATGCGCAAGGCGATCTTCCCGGTCTCCTGGCTGATCCAGTCCCGCCTGGCCGGGGTCGCCACCGTGGTCGACGAGAACATCCAGGGCGTCCGGATCGTCAAGGCGTTCGCCGCCGAGCAGCGGCAGGTCGACACGCTGGCGAGGGCGGCCGACCGGGTCCGCTGGGCGTACACGACGGACGCACGGCTGCGCAGCCGGTGGATCCCGGTGATGGACAACCTGCCCCGCCTCGGCCTGGCATTGGTCCTGCTGGTCGGCGGCCTGATGGTGCCGCGCGGGTACGCGACGGTGGGCACCGTGGTCGCGTTCAACTCCTACGTGCTGATGCTGCAGCCGCCGTTCCGGATGCTCGGCATGATCATCATGATGGGCCAGCGGGCGGCCGCCTCCGCCGGGCGCATCTACGACATCCTGGACACTCCCGCCGAGATCGTGGACTCCGCCGAGCCCGTCACTCCGCTCCCCCATGGCGAGCTGCACTTCCGGAATGTCCGCTTCAACTACCCCGACGGAACGGAAGCCCTGGACAGTCTGAACCTGCACATCCGGCCCGGCGAAACCGTGGCGCTGGTCGGCTCCACCGGGTCGGGCAAGTCCACCATCGGCCGCCTCGCCGCCCGCTTCTACGACGTCACCGCGGGCGAGGTGCGCATCGACGGCGTCGACGTCCGCGACTACCCCCTCGAAACGCTGCGTGACCGGGTCGGCATCGTCCCCGACGAACCGTTCCTCTTCTCGGTGTCGCTGCACGACAACATCGCCTTCGGGCGGCCGGCGGCCACCCGCGAAGAGGTCGTCGCGGCGGCGGTCGCGGCCGGCGCCGACGGGTTCATCCAGCAGCTTCCCGAGGGGTACGACACGGTGGTCGGCGAGCGGGGCTACACCCTCTCCGGCGGGCAGCGGCAGCGGGTCGCGATCGCCCGCGCCCTGCTGGTCAACCCGCCGGTGCTGATCCTGGACGACGCGACGAGCGCGGTCGACGTCCGGGTGGAGCACG
This sequence comes from Actinoplanes regularis, assembly GCF_900188005.1. Classification (GTDB taxonomy): domain Bacteria; phylum Actinomycetota; class Actinomycetes; order Mycobacteriales; family Micromonosporaceae; genus Actinoplanes; species Actinoplanes regularis. Next base: position 283,546 of record NZ_FZNR01000006.1, read on the forward strand.
AGATCCACGAGTCGCTGCGCACCCTGATGGCGGGCCGCACCACGATCATGGTGGCACACCGGCTCGCCACGATCGGCCTCGCCGACCGGGTGCTCCTGATCTCCGACGGTCGCGTGATCGCCGACGGGACACATGCGGAGCTCCTCACGACCGAGCCCCGGTACGCCCGGGTGCTCGCAGCGACCAAGGAGGTGACGGCATGAGCGAGCTTGCGAGCGAATCGGTTGGCTCAGTTGTTGGCTCATGTCGGCGCCGGAGCGAAGCGGAGGTGACGGCATGAGCATGTTCGGAGGCGGGTTCGGCGGCCCTGGGGGTGGTCCCGGCACCGGCCCGATCGGCGGGATGGGCGGCGTCGGTGCCGGCCGCCGCGACCGCCAGCAGTCCGGTACCCCGTTCGCCGGCATCCCGCCCGAACTCGCCGCCGGCGTCGCCCGCCTGGAATCGAGCGAGCCCGCCGAGGCCGCGCCACGCGACCAGTTCCGTCAGCAGCCCGACCCCAGGAAGCTCACCCTCTGGTCGCTGCTGGCCAACCGGCCTGCGGTCCTCACGACGGCGGCGATCGCGGTCCTCGTCGAGGCGCTGTTGCTGCAGGCCGGGCCGCTGCTCGTGCAGATCGGCATCGACCACGGCATCGTGGCCCGGAACGTGCCGGTGCTGGTGGCGGCGGCGGTGGCGTTCGTGGCCGCGGTCGGGTTCACCGCGGTCGCCTCCGGGGTGCGGATCCGGCAGAGCGGGCGGCTCGCCGCGTACGCCACCCGGGACCTGCGGGTTCGCGTCTTCAGCCACCTGCAGCGGCTCAGCCTGGACTTCTACACCAGGGAGAAGGCCGGGGTCACGATGACCCGGATGACCTCCGATGTGGAGGCGCTCCAGCAGCTGTTGCAGGACGGATTCGCCCAGTTCCTGATCCAGGGCCTGACGATGATCGTGGTCACCGCGGTGCTCGTGCACTACGACGCGGAGCTGGCCGCGATCACGTTGCTGCTGGTGCTGCCCCCGCTGGCCGGGCTGTCGATCTGGTTCCGGAACGCCGCCGACCAGGGCTACAACCGGCAGCGGGACGCGATCGCGGCGCTCTTCTCACACCTCTCGGAGAGCCTCTACGGCGTTCGCGTGATCACCGCGCACAACCAGCGGCGCCGCAGCGTCGTGGCCCATCGCGAGGTGGTCGGCGCCTACCGGGACGCCAACGACCACACCGGCCGGATCAACGCGGTCTACGGCCCGGGCAGCTCGGTGATCGGCCTGCTCGGGCTCGCCGCGCTGCTCGGCATCGGCGGCCGGAAGGTGCTGCACGGCGAGTTGACCATCGGGGAGCTGACCGCGTTCGTGCTCTACCTGAACGCGTTCTTCCAGCCGGTCCAGCAGCTCGTCCAGCTCTACACCAACTATCAGCAGGCCAGGGCGGCGCTCGGCAAGCTTCGCGGGCTGCTCGGGACGGCCGCCGGCGTACCGGAGAAGGTCGATGCTCTTGAACTGCCGCCGGCGAGCGGCGGCATCGAGCTGCGCGAGGTCTTCTTCGGGTACGAGCCGGATCGCCCCGTGCTGCGCGACGTCACCCTGCGGATCGCCCCCGGCGAGACGATCGCGTGCGTCGGCCCGACCGGCGCCGGCAAGTCCACCCTCGCCAAGCTGGTCGCCCGCCTCTACGACCCGGACCGTGGCGCGGTCCTGATCGACGGCCACGATCTGCGGGAAGTCACCCTGGACTCGCTGCACCGGCAGGTCGGCGTGGTCCCGCAGGAGCCGTTCCTGTTCGCCGGCACGCTGCGTGACAACATCGCGTTCGCCCGTCCGGACGCCTCCGACGACGAGGTCGGGACGGCGGTCGACGCGGTCGGCCTGCGCGACCTGGTCGACCGCTCCCCCGACGGCCTCGACACGATCCTGCACGAACGCGGCCAGTCGGTCTCCTCCGGCGAGCGCCAGCTGATCGCCCTGGCCCGGGTCTTCGTCGCCGCCCCGCGGGTGGTCGTCCTCGACGAGGCGACGTCCAGCCTGGACCTGCGCTCCGAACTGCGGGTCGAGGCCGCCGTGCAGCAGCTGCTGGAGGGCCGCACCGCGATTCTGGTCGCCCACCGCCTCTCGACGGCCCGCCGCGCCGACCGCGTCATCGTCGTCGACGACGGCGGCATCCTCGAGGCCGGCACCCACGATGAGCTGATCACGGCCGGCGGCCGATACGCCGCGATGTACTCCACCTGGGAATCCCACGCGACGCACGGTTAGCAAAACCCTTTTCCAGTACGAATACGGAGTCCCGCCCACAGCCCTCCCGGGCCACGCCCCGTCCGGGTCTCGCGCGAGGTGCTCTCCGCGCGGGGCCCGGCCGCGCCATACCGGAGCTTCCTACTTGTCGGGTCTCACCGGACCGGGCGGGCTCAGCACGTCGCGCGTCGTCGACCGCCCGCGAGGGGACGACGCCACGTCCCAGATACGAATTGTCTGGTCGGTGCCGGTGGTTGCCAGAACCTTGCTGTCGTGGCTGAAGGCGAGCGCATTGACGGCACCCGTGTGGCCCGTCAGCGGATCCTTGACGGCGTGCAGAGACGGGTCCGGAGGCGGGTGCTCGGACGTGAGGTCCGCGCTGCCCCAGAGCCGGACGGTGGCATCGCTGCTACCGCTCGCAAGGAGCCTGCCGTCGGGACTGAACGCCAGCACGTTCACGGCACCGCCCTGCTCATTGGCCGTGATCCTCGGGGCGGTGTCGCGATTGCCGACCAGGTCAGCGATCGTCCAGACCCGGAGGTCCGCGTCGGGGTCGTAAGGCTCGCTGAAACGCTTGCGGGCAACGTCTCGGCGTCCACCGGCCACGGCGATGGTCGCTCCGTCGGGGGTGACGGCCAGGGCGCAGACCGTGTTCGGACGGTTCGGGGTCTGCTTTGCGGAACCCCGGAAGACCGGGACGGTGATGGAAGGGCTGCCCGGCTCGGCAAGATCCCAGAGCCGCAACTGGCCGTCGTCACCCCCGGCGGCCAGTCGCCGGCCCTTCTCGGCGAAGGCGATGGCATTGATCTGGACGCCCGGATTCGGGGTGAACTCGTACAGCGGCTTGGTGGTGTCGATGATGCTCCACACCCGTACCGTGTCCCCGGCGGCGGCGGCGAGACGGCTGCCGTCGGGGTTGAACGTCAGGGCGTTGACCGCGACCGGGCGGTTCGTCAGACCCCGGCGGGCGGACAGCGCCGTCGGCGACTTGCCGAACGGCAATTTGCCGTAAGGCGAGGTTGTCCAGAGACGCACCTGACCGTCGGGAGAGGCCACCGCCAGCCGGTCGCTGTCGCCGCTGACGGCGAGAGGGTAGGGGACCTGGCCGGACTCGGGTGGCGCCTCGACCCGGTCGGTCATCGGCGGCGCGGGTGCGGGCACGCTGCCCAGCGACTGCCACGTGGCCGGATGCCACAGCCCGATCGCGCCGTCCCACCCGGCCCCGGCGAGAACCGAGTCGGTCTTGTCGGCCGGATCGGGCCCGGCCTTCACGAACGCGATCCCCCGAGGCGGTACCAGGGCTTCCCGGAGGGTCTCGCAGGTGATGTTGGGCGAGTTGTACCTGGCGCCCTGCACCGACTGCAGCAGTGGGGGCTTTCCAGGTAGCTGCTCACGGTCGCGGTGGCAGTAGGGCGTCGCGGCGAGGTCGCCGATCGGGATACGGATGATCCGGCGGCTGTCGGCCTCGAGCACGGTGGCGAAATTGTCGTTCTCCGCCAGGAGGTAGCCTTCCATCGCTCCCACCCGCTGAATCGCCAGGACCCGCGGCGCGACCAGCTTGTCCTGGGTCGAGATCTCGACGGGCGACTTGAGGACGAAGATCTGCGCGGGCACCCACGGAATGTCCACCGTGTGCACCAGGTAGGCGGTCATCACGACCGAGCCCAGCACGAGAAACGTGCGACCCCGCAGCCAGCGTGCGGCTCTGCCACGGACCGACTGCGGCGCGGGCGCGCCGTCGACCATCCACGGGAACCCACCGGACCGGGACAGCCTGCGCCGGCGTGCCAGCACCGCGTCGAGGATGACGACGGCTCCGACCAGAACCAACCCCGACGTTCGAACGTCCGACGACGTGGCCTCCAGCACGGAGAACGTCCGGCGGCCCGGCGACCCGAAGCTGCCCGCGCTCAAGACGGCCGCCACGGCGAAGACCAGCAACGCCCATCGCGCGGCCGATTCCCACCACGCCGCGGGCCCGCTCGGCGACAGGGCCCGCCGGATTCCCAGTTCGAGCCGGACCGAGACGGCCACCAAGGCCAGGCCGACCAGGAAGAATTCGGTTGGGGACATCAGCGTGGTCAGCACGATGATCCCGAGCGCGATGGTCCAGGTCGCCGCCGGGAAACTCGCTCGCTCCGGATCCCGCCACCAGGACACGACCAGCCATGCGAGCCCGAGGGCCAGGGCCGGCATCACGACGTACGAATAGATGGAGATGGTTCCGAGGACGACCTGCAACGGCGCGGCGGCGATCAGCCCGGTCGTGGTCGTCAGCGAATACCTGGCCACCGCGAAGGCCTTGACCAGGAACACCACCGCGAGCAGGACCGAACCGACCGCGGTCACATGACCCAGATCGATCGGCAGACGCCAGTCCGGCCGCTCCGGCGCGGAGCCTCCGGATCCTGATGCGACCTCCGCTGACGAATCCACCTGCGACGATCCCGCACGCCGCGGCGTGGACCTACGCGACCTCCGACCCACCGACGCCCTCTCCCGGCCGGCCCCGACTCGGGCGGCTCGTGCGTCCACCCTGGCCGAGAGGGGCCGGGCGGCGTCAGTAGCAATTGTCACCAGAAGCGTGAGCGGGCTTCGCTCAGCCCGTGGGGTGGCCACCCATCGCGGATCCGGGGTCGAGGGTCAGTGGGCGCCGCGCGGGACACCCACTGGGGTTGGGCCGAAAGGCCTGGAAGCGGGACTCCATCGGGCGTACCCGGGAATTGGCTCAAGGGTGAGCGGACGCGGACGCCGGCGGCAGCGGGCTGGTTTTCGCTGGTTTTGCTTCAGCGGGCGGCCGTGACCGGACGCCGCCCGCCCGGAGTGCGGAACACGGCGATGCGGGGGACCCGGCCGTGCCCGCCGTGGGTCACTCGGCGGGGACCAGGAACGCGAAGACCCGCACGCCGACCGGACCGGCGGGCAGCGGCGCGCCGGCGGCGGCGGTCACCTTCATGCCGGCCTCCCACGGCTCGCCGTCCAGGAACACCTCGTTGGTCAGCAACTGCCCGTCCTGGTACGCGGTGAAGAACCGCAGCGCGTGCACCGCCCGGCTCAGCGGCACGTCCTTGAGCGCCGTCAGCAGCTGGTCGAGCAGCGGCTCGGCGGACGGCACCGGCTCGGTCGCGAACAGGTCCACCTGCGCGCCCAGGAGCAGCTCGAACTCGCCGGCCGGGTGCGTGTAGCGCTCGATGTGCACGTGTTCGGCGGCCGCGTTCCGGTCCAGCAGCGCGGCGATCACCGGGTATGCCACGGCCCGCTCGAACATGGCCAGGGTCTGGAAGATCGCGTCCCGCCAGGTGGGCGCCACGCCGACGCAGCTCTCCACCATCCACGGCCGGGCCAGCGCCGGGTGGTTGACCGCGAAGTTGACCTGCGCCACGACCAGCTCGGGCGTCGGCCGCGGCTGCGCCGCCAGGGTCGCCCGGAACTCGGCCTCGCCCAGCTTGAGGTCGTCCCCGATCGCGACGCCGTAGGCCGCCATCCAGTGCGCGAACACGGTCGCGGGCGACGGCACGCCGCCGCTGCCGGTCCCGAGCGGCTGCAGCGCCGGGTCCAGGGCGATCGGTCCGAGCTTCAGGTCCGCCAGCTGCGCACCGCCGTGCAGGGCCTGGCTGACCGCGGAGACCTCGCTGCTGTACCCACCGATCCGGGCGATCTCGCCCTCCACGGCGACCCCGGCCCGCCTCGCGGCGGCCTGGTAGACCGGGTCACGGTCGAGGCGGCGGCGGGTCTCCCCGTCCAGGAACGTCTCGTCGACCTGGACGCCGCCGAGCATCCGGCGCCCGAAGGCGAGCGGCAGGAAGTAGGTCAGCCGCTCCGCCAGCCACGGCTCGAGACCGCCGCTGAGCAGCTTCGCCTTGATCTCGTCGCCGGACGACGGCTCCGCGGACTCGCAGAACGCCGTGACTCCCACCACAACAGCCTCGTCGAACATCGCGTGAGCGTACCGCCCCGGCGATCTCCCGCAACCCGCTGATCCCTCAAGATCAAGATTGCCGCCGGCGGTCGTCGTCACCGGCGAGTTCCAAGCGGGCGAATCACCACGAGTCGACGTGCAACACCTCGTCGAGCGGCTGCCGCGCGGCCCGGCGGAACGTCTCCCCGGTGTGATAGGCGGTCGGAATGAGCACGCCCTGGCGGACGTCGTCCGGGATGCCGAGCAGTTCGGAGATCTCCCGCTCGTACGTCAGGTGCAGCGTCGTCCAGGCCGTACCGAGTCCGCGAGCGCGGGCCGCGAGCATGAAGCTCCACGCCGCCGGCAGCAGCGACCCCCACAGTCCGGCCTGGTTGCCGGCGGGCAGCCGGCCGCCGGCGACACGCAGGCAGGGAATCACCAGCACGGGAACCTCGCCGAGATGCTCACCGAGGTAGGCGACGCTGTCACCGACCCGGCGCTGCACCGGACCCCGCGACGCGTCGGTAGCGAACAGTTTGCCGGCCGCCCCCTCGGAGGCGAGGTACGACTCGACCGCCTTGCGGTAGAACTCGCCCACCGCCGCCCGGCGCGCGGGCTCGGTGACCACCACCCAGTGCCACGACTGCCGGTTGGAGCCGCTCGGCGCCTGCAGGGCGACCTCGAGGCACTCGCGGATGAGGTCCATCGGCACCGGGCGGTCGAGGTCGAGGCGCTTGCGCACGGATCGGGTCGTGGTCAGCAGTTCGTCCGGGGTCAGCAGAGGCATGCCCGCATCCTCCCGCATTCTCCCCCGCGGCGAGCGCCTCGACGCGGATGATCTCCTCCTCGTCGCGCTGCCTTCCGCGCGGGCGATTGCGGGCCGCGCCTCAGGCTCAGCCTTCCGAGATCTTGGCAGACTGTGCCCATATGGCAACCACAACTCGCCTCGATCTCGACGGTCGCATTAAGGGATCGGGTTTTCGGGAGCCGCGCTCGTGTCCATGCTTCCTTGTTTTCCGCTTACCTTTGCTCGGGCCATTAATAGCGATATGGTGATTTGTCGCTTCAGGGTTCAAGCAAGCGTGAAGGCCCAAAGCAATCCGAGCATGACCGCAGCAATTATCCCGCCCAGCGCGGTCATTGTCCCGGCCTTGAGCACCGAGTCGATAGTGCGCGACACCGGCACCGCGAGTAGCAGCGCCGCGACCATCGAGGCGCCGAGAAGCCAGGAGATCACGAGGAACAGCAGCCGCGCGCCATCCAAGGCGGTGAGACACATGAAGGCAGAGTCGCAGTCGTGGTCATCGTAGGGCAGCCGTGAGTTGAGGAAACAGAGAAGGACGATGTTGGCGTACCAACTGAAAGCCACCAGGACGGTCTTCAGATAACGTAGTGCCACGCATCGGATTGTGCTCCTGCTGGCGAATCTGCGCGATCCCCGGTGCGCCGATCCGATATAGCGGCATTAACCGGAATTCTTACGTCATTGTGGTAAGCGATGCCTTCCTGGGTTCGCCGAGATTTCGCTTTTCATTGCATCGGATTGCTCGTGGAAGCGTCGGAGCCGGAAGGCCCAGCTCTGTCCGACGAGGTCATGACCGCGGATTGCTCGCCGGAGCGTCAGAGCTGCAGGCTCCAGCTCTGCCCGACAAGGCCGCGACCGCGAATGGCCCTCCAGAGCGTCAAAGCTGCAAGCTCCAGCTCTGCCCGACAAGGCCGCGACCGCGGATTGCCCGCCGGAGCGTCAGAGCTGCAAGCTCCAGCTCTGCCCGACAAGGCCGCGACCGCGAATGGCCCACCTGAGCGTCAAAGCTGCAGGCTCCAGGTCTCCCCGACGAAGTCATGACCGCGAATTGCCCGCCGGAGCGTCAGAGCTGCAAGCTCCAGGTCTGTCCGACGAGGTCGTGACCGAAGCTGTGGTGCGGCGCCTGGTCGGTGAGGCTGAATCCGGCGGCCTGGTAGATGTGGCGGGCGGACACGAGAACGTCGTTGGTCCACAGGACGACCCGGCGATAGCCGCTGCGGCGGGCGAACGCCAGGCACTCCTCGACCAGGCGGGTTCCGAGCCCGTGGCCGCGCGCCCCCGGAGTGACCAGGAGGATGCGCAGCTTGGCCGTGTCAGGGTCGTCTCCGGCGACCAGGAAGACACATCCCGCGCGCTCCCCGTCGACCTCGGCGATCCAGCCCGCCTCCCGCGACGGGTCACGGCCGGCGGCGTACTCGGCGACGATCTTCGCGACCAGCGCCTCGAAGTCGGTGTTCCATCCGAACTGCTGGTCGTAGACCTCGCCGTGAGCCATGACCACCCAGCCCAGATCTCCTGGACGGTCAGCCGGGCGCAGGGTGACGTTCGCGGTCGGGCGACGCAGTGCCGTCATGAGCGATTCTCCTCCTCGACTGAAACGACTGTTTCAGTCGAGGGTAGGCTATGGCGGTGACCCAGGAAACGGCAAACCCGTCCGCGCGCAAGACCGAGCTGCTCGAAGCCGCTTACCGGTATGCGCTCGAGCACGGGCTGGCGCACCTGTCACTGCGTCCGCTGGCCGCGGCGATCGGCTCCAGCCCCCGGGTCCTGGTCTTCCTCTTCGGCAACAAGGAGGGCCTCGTGCGGGCGGTGCTGGGCCGCGCCCGCGTCGACGAGCTCACGATGCTCAGCCGCGTCGAAAAAACCGGTGATCCCGCGGTCACCGGGTTGGTCACCGCTGTCGAGCACCTCTGGTCGTGGCTGGCCGCCGCGGAACATCGGCAGCTGCTCAAGTTGTGGGCCGAGACCTACACCAGCTCACTGGTCGACCCGCAGGGCGTGTGGGGCGGCTTCGCCGCGGCAACGGTGCACGACTGGCTCGCCGTTCTGGGGGCCTGGCAGCCCCCGTCGGAAAGAGACAGTCCGCAAGGCGCCGCTCGCCGGACCCTCGCCCTCGCGGTGCTCCGGGGTGCCTTGCTCGACCTGCTGGCGACCGGGGACGCGGAGCGGACAACGGCCGCCATCCACCACCAACTCGCCATCCTTCGACAAACCGAGACCACGGCGATCTGACTTCGCTCACGGCACGCGCTCAATCGCTACCCCGCGTAGCGCATGTGTCCACAGCGAACGGTTTGCCTACCCCTCGACCAGAAGGCACGGAAATGCCTCGGCGATCAGCGGACAACTCGCCCACCCCTCGACCAGAAGGCACGGAAATGCCTCGGCGATCAGCGGACAGCTCGCCTACCCTTCGACCAGAGGGCGCGAGTATGCCTGGGTAATCACGCGCAGTGCATGTGTCAGGCCGACATAGCGCTCGTCGGCTGGGTCCATCGCCTGCCAGTCCCGCGCAAGAGATTCGACCATGTCGAGCATCGGCAGCTGGCTGTCGAGCAACGCCTCCCCGCCGAAGCGGTCGAGGACATACGCGTAGGCGTGGTTGTCCGTCTCGATGCACCGGGTCAAGTAGCGGACCAGATCATGGTCGTCCATCCGCCCATGTTGGCCCATACGAGGGTTCTGCGCTCCGGCCGCTGCGGGGACGAGAGCGATCCCGGACAGTCACCCGGATCGCGCCAGATCCAGCTGTTCGGGCGCGACCGCAGAGCGTGGATCTTCCCGGCTGACGCCCAGTTATGACGCGCGAGACTTGACGAGTTCGGCGGCTGGTTGGCCGAGATATGGGTCAGGAATGGGTGGTGTAGGCGAGGGTCCGGCGGGCGTGGCGGATTACGGCGAGGTCGACCATGCGGCCGCGGGCGTCGAGGCAGACGCCGCCGGCGGCGGAGTCGAAGCGGGTGATCAGGTCTCGGGCGGCGGCGATCTCGGACTCCGACGGGGTGAAGACCGCGTGGACGATGGGGAGTTGGGCCGGATGGATGCAGGCGCGGCCGTGGAATCCGAGACGTTTCAGGGCCTGGGTGGAGCGGCGTAGCGCGTCGAGGTCACGGAAGTCGGTGCTGACGGCGGCGGCCGGCGGTTCGATCCCGGCAGCGGCCGAGGCGAGGACGACCGTGGAGCGGACAAGCAGGAGTTCGCGCTCGTCTTCGCCGGGGGTGACGCCGAGTTCGGCGGCCAGGTCGGCTTCGCCGATCTGCATCCGGGTCACCCGGGGCGCGGCGGCCATCTCGGCGGCGGCGAGGATCGCCTGCGGAGTTTCCAGCAACGGTACGATCCCCAGCGCACCGCCCGGGTCGGCCTCATTGAGCAGCTCACCGAGGGCGAACACCTGATCCGGCGACGCCTTGGCCACCACCAGCCCGCGTAAGGCCGGGACCGGTGCGGCACCCGCCGAGCAAGCCGCCGCAGGCCCGGAGACCTCGGGCAGAACCGGAGCCGGCACGGCACCCCCCGACCGAGCAACCGCAGGCCCGGAGACCCCACCCAGAGCCGAAGCCGGCACAGCACCCCCCGACCGAACAGCCGCAGGCCCGGAGACCCCACCCAGAGCCGAAGCCGGCACAGCACCCCCCGACCGAACAGCCGCAGGGCCGGGGGTCAGCAGCTCACGGGCGTCGTCGAGGCCGGCGGGACCGGCGTTCACCCGGACCCAGACCGGGGCGTCCGACGGGAGCGTCCACAACCACTCGGAGACCGCCGCGCGGGCCGCGGACTTCTCCGCCGGTGGGACCGCGTCCTCCAGGTCCACTATCAGCGCGTCCGCGCCCCGGCTCAGTGCTGACGCCAGCATCGCCGGCCGGTTCCCCGGCACGTACAGGAAGGATCTCATCCGATCGTCGCTTTGCCGGCGAGCAGTGAGCGTGCGATGACGACGCGCTGGATGTCGTTGGTACCCTCGCCGATCATCATGAGCGGGGCGTCGCGGTAGAGGCGTTCGACGATGAATTCCTTGGAGTAGCCGTACCCGCCGTGGATCTGCATGGCGTTCAGCGCGCAGCTGACCGCGGCCTCGGAGGCGAACGCCTTGGCCATGCCGGCCTCCATGTCGACGCGATGGCCGCCGTCGGATCGGGCGGCCGCCCAGTAGACCAGCAGGCGGGCGGCCTGGACCTGGGACGCCATCTCGGCGATCTTCAACTGGACAGCCTGGAAGTCACCGATCGGCTGGCCGAAGGCGTGCCGGGAGCGGGCGTAGCTCAACGCCTCGTCATAGGCGGCCTGGGCGATGCCGAGGGCGCGGGCGGCAACGTTGAGCCGGCCGGTCTCCAGGCCGGACAGCACCTGCTGCATACCGCGACCCTCGACCCCGCCGAGCAGCCGGGCTCCCGGCACCCGGACGTCCTCCAGTAGCACCTCGCACGACTCGGTGCCCCGGTAGCCGAGTTTGGGCAGGTCACGTTCGACGGTGAAGCCGGGGGTGCCGGCGTCGACCAGCAGCACCGACATGCCGCGGTGAGCGGGCTCCTCGTGGGACGTCTTGCAGAGGACCGGAAGGGGGTCGGCGTGACGGGCGTTGGTGATCCAGGTCTTGCGTCCGTTGAGCACATAGAAGTCGCCGTCGCGGACCGCGGTCGTGGTGATGCCCTGCAGGTCGGTGCCGGCGTCCGGTTCGGTGAGGGCGATGCCGGTGCGGCGTCTGCCCGTCGCCAGGTCCGGCAGGTAGCGGGCCTTCTGCTCCGGGGTGCCGTGCCGGGCGATCAGCCAGCAGGACAGCGAGTGGCTGCCGAGGATGCCGGCGACGCCCATCCAGCCCTTGGCGATCTCCTCGAAGACCAGCGCGAAACTGATCATGTCGGTGCCCAGGCCGCCGTACTCCTCGGGGATGGTGAGTCCGAAAAGGCCCAGCTTCCGCATGGTTTCGACGATCTCCGTGGGATAGCGGCCGGAGGCTTCCCACTCCCTGGCGACCGGGCGGATCTCCCGGTCCACGAAGTCGCGCAGCACGTCGCGGAACAGCTGCTGCTCGTCACTGAGTTCGAAGTCCATCATCTGCTCCTGGTGGACGGCGGGTGATGATGACCGGGGATCCAGACCGGGAGCGGATCCCGATGGACGAACCGAACCGGCTGGTCACAGCGAGGTTCGGGGTTGTCGGCCAGGTGGCCGAGCACGATCGGGCCTTCGACGAGCCGGATCCGGGCGACGATGTACGGTGCCGCCGCCCGGTGCACGACGGTGAAGCTGTCGACGTTTCCGTTGCCGGTGACCGGAGCATCCCCGAGGTTTTCCGCATCACCGCAGGTCAGGCAGATCGGACGGCCCGGGTGCTGCCAGCGATCGCAGGCCAGGCATTTCTGGATCACGATCATCGGCGGTCCACTCCGAGGATCAGGGTCGCGTGGCTGGAGAGGATCCCGCCGGTCCCGTGGACCAGGGCGGTGGCAGCCCCGGGGACCTGCCGCTCCCCGCACTCACCGCGCAGCTGGCGCACGGCTTCGACCAGCAGCAGCACCCCGAACTGCCCGGGATGGCAGTAGGCCAGGCCGCCGCCGGTCGTGTTGTGCGGGACGGTGACGCCCAGCCCTTCACCGGGCGCCGCGAACCCCAGCGCCTCCAGCCCGAGCGGCACCGAGATCGTGAACGAGTCGTACAACTGCACCACGTCGATCTCCGAGGGTCGCAGGCCCGCGCGGGCGAACGCCCGCTGTCCGGTATCGATCGCCCCGGTCCGCAGCAGGTCGGCAGCGGACGTCATCGACGTGTGGGTCAGTTTCTCCCCGTACCCGAGCACTGTCACCGGTTCGCGTGGCAGGTCCCGGGCCCGGTCGAGCGAGGTCATCACGATCGCCCCGCCCCCGTCGGTGACCAGGCAGCAGTCCAGGGCCCCGAGCGGCGACGAGATCAGCTCCGCGGCGAGCACGTCGTCGACGGTGAGCGGCCCCTTCCCGTACGTCCAGGCCGCCGGGTTCCGCTGGGCCCGTGCCCGGGCCGCCACCGCGACCCCGGCCAGGTCCGCGCGTCGCAGACCGTGCACGTGGAGGTACCGCTGGGCGACCATCGCGTAGTAGGAGATCGGGTAGAGCGGCCGGAAGGGCTCTTCCCAGGACGCCTCCGGTGTGCCTTCGGTGTAGACGCCGGTCAGGTTGCGGCTGCGGGCGGAGCGCTGGTTGCTCGCGTACGAGATGACGACTGTGGAGCACTGGCCGGCCGCGATCGCCTGGGCCGCCCGTGCCACGTACATCTCGAAGACCGCCCCGCCCTCGAACGTCGAGTCGCACCAGAACGGCTGAATCCCGAGGTAGTCGGCGATCTGGGTGGCGGAGAACCGCGAGATCCCGTTGGTGGCGATCCCGTCCACGTCCGCCAACGTCAGCCCGGCGTCCGCCAGCGCCCTGGTCACCGCCTGTGTCTGCAGCTCCAGGACCGTCTTACCGGTCTTGCCGAGGTCGCACTCCGCGGCACCGGCGATGGCGACGCTCACGGCAACCGCAGGGTCGCCGAGGCCGGTGCGACCGCGGTCCGCCCGTCCGCGACGACCTCGACCCTCAGGTCCAGCTCGACAATCTCGTCCGAGGAGGCGGTGACCGATCCCACGCAGCGGATCGTCTCTCCCGCGAAGACGAGGTTCTTGAACCGGAACGACAACTCGGAGATCGAGGAGCTGGGGAACCACTCCCGTAGCGCGATCGCCAGATAGGCCCCGAACACCTGCCCGTCGACCACCGGTTTCCGGAGCCCGCGCTCGGCCAGATAGTCCGCGTCGTAGTGCAACTTGTGCCAGTCCCAGGTCGCCCCGGCGTACGCGATCATGTCCGGCTGATCGATCGTCCACTCACGCTGATACATAGATCAGGGTCTCCTCGTTCACGGCGAGCAGCCGTCGCTCCTGGTCGGTGTACTCGGCGATCGAGGTGACCACCAGCATCCGTTTCCCGCTGCCGGTGACCCGCTCGGCGATGTCGTCGAGCCGCCACTTCGCGGTGATCACCGTGTCCGGTCCGGCCGGATGCAGGAACCGGTAGGAGTTCCCGCCGCGCACCAGTCGGGTACCGGGCACGATCAGGTGCCAGCCGTGCCCCGCATAGCCGTCCGCGTCCCGGGGCAGCCCCGCGTACTGATTGGTCTCGCAGATCAGCGTCGGCGGCGCGACGTCACCGGCCAGGTGAGCCGGGTCGGTATCGCCGGTGGCCAGCGCGAAGTACCGGATCGCCGCTCGACCCAGGGGCTCCGGGGCGGTGTAGCTCACCTCCTCCCCGATCCGGGCGGCCAGCGCGGGCGTCAGGAGGCTGCTCACTTGAGCACCGCCGTCGGCACGGTCTCGATCAGGAACTCCGGCCGCAGCAACGCGGAGCAGACGAGGGCGTCGACCACCGCGTTCGGGAAGTGCCGTTTGCGCAGGACAGCGGTGGCCGGATAGTCCGCGACGGCGGCCGGCGTCAGGTATTCCACCAGATGCGTGACGTCCTCGCCGGTCGCACCGCCGCAAGCCAGCACGGCCTCGATGCCGCGGTAGACATAGGCGGTCTGTGCCGTCAGGTCGCCGGCGTGCAGGGCCTGTTGACTGACCGGGTCGAGCGCCCCGAACCCGGCACCGAAGATCTTGTCTCCGGCCCGGACCGCCGGTTTGTAGGTGAGTGTGTCGTATCGCGCCCAGCCCGGATTCAGCACTTGCAGCGGGCCGGTCGCGGCGATGGCGTCCAGGGCGACCCGGGCGCCCGGTGCCACCGGCGCGTCGACCAGGATCCCGGCCGCTCCCGGATGAACCGGCCCGGTGCCGAGCACTTCCTTGCGGGGCCGCCCACAGCGCGGATATTCGGTGCGGGTGGCGGTCGCCGTGTAGTCGACCGTCCGGACCAGCGATTCCGGACCGAGACCGGCCCCGGCCAGCAGGCCGACGATCCGGTCCAGACACCACCGGTACTGCTCCCGGAAGTCGCCCTCGGTGGTGAAGACGCCGGGCAGGTAGGCGACCCCGTCGGCTACCCGAACGCCGTCGCCGGCCGGCTCGCCGCCGCCCGGGCAGACGGTCACCCCGAGGGCGTAGGGCGCGTCGCTACCGACGACGGCCTCGACCGGCACCCTGGACACCGGCACCGGAGGGCCGGACAGAACTTCCGCGCGAGCGGCGTCCAGGCCGTCAAAAGAGCTCGCATACTCGGTGAGGTGCACGACGTCGGACACGCTCAGGCCGGCGGCACCGAGCGCGGCCACGAGCCGTGGATAGCCCGGCACCAACGGCAGTTGGACGGTCATGTCAAGCACCCTTCGATCGCGTCGAGCAGGCCGGCCGCGCCCGCCCCGGTCCCGACCGCGGCAAGCACCGCGTCGGCGGCCGGTCCGAGGTTGGCAACGGCTTTGGCACGAATATCCCGCGCGGCCTCGCCGTCCACACCGGCCGGAAGTACGGGTGCCCCGGCCGAAGGAAGGGCGGCAGCGGCCGGGGAAAGCGGGAGGCTGGCTGCATGAAACGGAACGATGCTCTGCCTCCCAGCAGCGGTGACGATCCCGGGCGCCGCGGCCGCCGGGCCGTCGGCCGCACCGACGCGCACGACGATCCGGGCCGCGAGGGCGAGCACCTCCGGCCGATCGAGGTTCTCGAAGGTGTCCAGCCCGACCCGCCCGTCGACGATCGCCGCCGCGACACACCAGTACACGCTGAACTTCGCCTCGTACGCGCTGCGTGGCCGACGCTTCTCCGGCCCGGCCACGATCGGTACGGCGTCCGGGTGCAGGGTCACGGTCACGGTGTCGGGCAGGCTCCCGGCGAAGGCCCGGGCCGCGTCGATCGAGGCGTGCGTGAGCTGGCACGCCGGATACAGCTTGATCGCAATCCGGGTCGTCTCCCAGCGCTCGCCCAGCTCGCCGGTCAGGACCGCCTCGTCGGGTGCCCGGCCGGTCATGGCTTGGAACAGGCCGTAGGGACCGTCGAGGGACCCGGCCGGGCCGGTGGCTCCAGCGGCGGCGAGCCGGGCGGCGAGGATGCCGTTGGCCACCGCGGTCCCCGGGTGCAGCTGCTTGGTGCTGGCCGGGCTGTGCAGGAACTCCAGGAGGCCGCTCGCCCCGCTCGCGGCGATCCCGATCGCGTGGATCATCGCGGGGGTGGAGAGGCCGAGCAGCTTGCCGCTGGTGACGGCGGCGGCGACCGGGCCGCACATCGAGGTGGCGTGCAGGCCGCGCGTGTGAAAGGCGTGCGGCGCGGCCGCGCCGAGCCGGCAGACAACTTCCAGACCCACGACGAGTGCGGTGATCAGGTCTGCGCCGCGGCTCCCGGTCTGCTCCCCGATCGCCAGAGCCGCCGGTACGGTCACCGCGCTCGCGTGGACGAGCCCGCCCGGATGGGTGTCGTCGTAGTCGAGCGCATGGACCGCCACCGCATTCCCGAAGCCCGCCGCGACCGCGCCCACCCGCTCGCCGGTGAAGAGCCGTGCCTCGGGCGGCCCGGCGAGTCCCGCCGCGACGGTCAGCGCCGGGCCAGCGGCGCCTCGGCGGATCCCGGCGACCGCGCAGCCCACGGCGTCGGCCAGGTGGGTACGCGCTGCCTCGACGACCGGGGCGGGCAGCATGTCGAAGTCCAGCCCGGCCGCCCACCTGGCGAGCGTCACCGCCGCCGGTTCCCCAGAAGCCCCGGGCCGGCGGCCCGAAGCCCCAGGCCGGTCACCGGAAGCCCCGGGCCGCCCGCCAGGAGCCCCAGGCCGCCCGCCAGGAGCTTCTGGCCGGCCACCCGGAGCGGCATGCCAGCCGCCGGGGGCCTCCGGTGACCGGTCGTCAGGGGCGCGTTGCTCGATCACCCGAAGGCTCCCGCGTCCCGGAGTGCCTCGACCCGGTCGGGCGGGTAGCCGAGCAGGTCAGCAACGTACTCCAGATCCTCGCCGCGGCGGGGTGCCCGGCGGTAGGACGGCGTCTGGTCGCCTACCCGGACCGGCGAGGCGACCTGCCTGATCGTGCCGTAGTGCGGATGTTCGGTCTCTACGACGAGTCCGCGGGCGATCGTGTGCGGGTCGCGCAGCGCGGCCTCGACGTCGTTGACCGGTCCGCACGGGACGCCGGCCGGTTCGAGTTCGGCGAGCCAGTCCGCCGCGTTCCGGGTCACGAAGATCGCCTCGAGGAGGGGGAGCAACTCCGCGGCGTGTTCGCGGCGGTCGGCGAAGGTGGCGAACCGCGGGTTCCGCAGCGCCGGGTCGTCGAGGAGGTCGACGAGACGATGCCAGAACTTCTCCTTGGCGCAGCCGACCACGATCCAGCCGTCGGCGGCCGGGAAGAGCTGGAACGGCACCAGCGACGGGTGCGCGGAATGCCGGGTGCGCGCGGGTGTGAAGCCGGCGTTGAGGTGCCAGGCGGCCGGGTAGGTGAGCATGCCGATCGCGGTGTCGAAGAGGCTCAGGTCGCAGTCCATGCCGTAACCGTCGCGGCGGGCCGCGTGCACGCCGGCGAGCAGCGAGATCGCCGCGACGAAGCCGCCGGAGAAGTCCACGATCGACAGGCCGGACTTGGTGGGTGGGCCGCCGGGCTCACCGGTCAGGTCCATCCAGCCGGCCAGGCCCTGAAGGATGTAGTCGTACCCGGGCTGTTGCGCGCGCGGCCCGGTCATGCCGAAACCGGTGAGCGAGCAGCAGACGATGCTCGGGTTGATGTGCTTGAGCTGGTCGTACGTGATTCCGATCTTGGAGGGGACGTCGCCGCGCAGGTTGGAGTAGACCGCGTCGGCGTGGCGGACGAGGTCCTCGAAGACCTCGCGGCCGGCGGGGCTCGCGAGGTCCAGCGACAGGGACCGCTTGCCGCGGTTGAAGGTCTCGAAGAAGAGCGAGTCCTCGCCGTGCTGGTAGGGCGGGACGTAGCGGCCGACGTCACCGCCGGTGCCCGGTTCCTCGATCTTGATGACATCGGCGCCGAGGTCAGCCAGGTGCACCGAGCCGAACGGGCCGGCGCCGTACTGCTCGACCGCGATGATGCGAAGGTCCTCGAGAGGTCTCATGCCACGCTCCCACCGAACTGCCCAACCGCGATGGTGCGAAGGTTCTCGAGAGGTCTCATACCGCGCTCCCGCCGAACGGCTCGACGGCGATGGTGCGAAGGTTCTCGAGGGGTTTCATGCCGTGCTCCCGACCAGTTCGAGCAGGTTCTGCTGTGCGGCCCGGGTCTCCTCGACGGGCAGGCCGTAGGAGGGCGGGGAGAGTTTGAGCGCGTCGGCGCGGTCCGTGAAATCGGTCAGGCGGGCCGCGCACTGAGCCGCGGTGCCGGCGATCGTGTAGTAATCGATCATCTCGTCCGGGATCAGGTCGCCGAGCAGGTCGGCCTGTCGACCGCCGTGCAGCGCCGCGGCAGCGGCGGTGGCGACCGCGCCGAAGCCGGCCCGTTCGAAGCCGCGGGCGTAGGACTTGACCGAGGCGTAGAAGCCGACCACGTTCGCCGCCCGGCGACGTGCTACGCCCGGGTCCGGGTCGACCGAGCAGCAGGCGGCCGCGACGACGTCGAAGCCGTCACGTTTCAGTGCTGGAAGTTCGGACGGCGGGCACAGTTCGTGCGCGATCCAGCCGTCCGCGATCTGACCGGCCAGGGCGATCATGGCGGGGCCGACCCCGGCCAGGTAGATCGGGATTCGCGGGCGGGCCGGCGGGTAGGGCCGGCGCCAGCCGCGGACCCGGATCGACTGGACGCCCCTGTGGATGATCGGGTCGCCGCCGGCCAGGACCGCCCGGACGATCGCGACGGTGTCACGCAGCCGGGGCACCGGACGCTCGAACGGCACCCCGTGCCAGTCCTCGTTGAGCCGGGCGACCCCGGTGCCGAGCCCGAGCCGGAACCGTCCCTCGGAGAGTTCGTCGAGATCGGCGGCGGCCAGGGCGGTGAGCATCGGACTACGGGCGAAGGCCAGGGCGATGCCGGTGGCGACGCCGATCCGCGACGTGGCGGTGGCCAACGCGGCCGCCGTGACGAAGGCGCTCCGGTGCAGTTCCGGGGCCCAGACCACCCCGGCGCCGGCGTCCTCCGCGGCACGTGCGGCCGCCTGCGCCTCGGCGAGCGTCTCGCCCCAGGGCTGCACGTCGAGACGGATCATCGCGCGACCACCCACGACTCAGCGAGCGTCCCGCCCCGAGGGTGTATGTCGAGGCGGATCAACGCGCGACCACCCACAACCCGATGAACATCCCGCCCCGAGACCGCATGACGAGACGGATCCCGCGCGACCGCCCACGACGCGGCGAGCGTCCCGCCCCGAAGCTGCATGACGAGGCGGATCAACGCGCGACCACCCACAACCCGATGAACATCCCGCCCCGAGACCGCATGACGAGACGGATCCCGCGCGACCGCCCACGACGCGGCGAGCGTCCCGCCCCGAGGGTGCATGTCGAGGCGGATCATCGTGCGGCCGGGCCGTGACCGCTTTTGTACACCATCATCGAGCGGGTCCAGGTGATCACGTCGACGTTGTCCTGGTTGAAGCCGGTGGTGAAGACCTTGACGATCCCCGCGTACGGCCGGGACTTGGATTCGCGCAGGTCGAGGACGGTCGAGCAGGCATAGATGGTGTCGCCGACGAAGACCGGGTTCGGCATCCGGATCTCTTGCCAGCCCAGGTTGGCGAACGCGTGCTGGCTGACGTCCGGCACCGACAGGCCGGTCACGATCGCCACCGTCAGGGTCGAGTTGACCAGCAGCTTCTTGTACGGCGTCCCGGCCGCGTAGTCGGCGTTGAAGTGTGACTGGTTGGTGTTCAGCGTCAGCAGCGTGAACCACGTGTTGTCGGCCTCGGAGATGGTGCGGCCGAGCGGGTGGCGGTAGGTGTCACCGACGGTGAAGTCTTCGTAATAGCGGCCGAGCATGCGGCGAACCTAGCACTTGTTCCGCACAGCGGAATAGTGTTTCCATTCAACTATGCTTGCGGCGTTCCTCTTCCTGCACATCGTGCTCATGGTCTTCTGGCTCGGCGGCGACCTCGGCGTCTTCTACTCCAGCAGGTACGTCATCGACCCGTCGCTGACCCCGGCCGCCCGGCTGACCGCCTTGAAGATCATGTCCGGATTGGATCTCGGGCCGAAGATCTGCCTGATCCTCTTCCTGCCCAGCGGCCTGACCCTGATCTCCCTCGACGCGCACGGCGGGTCGCTGTTCGGGATCCACCTGCTGCCGTGGTGGCTGCTCGTTCCGCTGTGGATCGGCGCGCTCGTCTGGGTCCGCCTGATGTACGTCGACCACCACACCCCCGGACAGCACCCGCTGGTCCGGCGGATCGACCGGCTGATCCGGATCGCGGTGATCACCGGAATGGCGGCGACCGGCGTCTACACCCTGATCGCCACGCATCCGTTCGGCGTGGACACCAACCCGAAATGGCTGGGCGGGAAGGTCCTGCTCTACTCCCTGGCGATCGCGGCGGGGCTGGGGATCCGGCGGACCCTGCGGCCGTTCGGCGCCGCATTTTCCAAGATCATGGCCGGCGGTACGGACGATGCGACCGAGGCGGTGCTCAAGCAAAGCGTGAACGGCTGCCTCCCGTACGTCTGGGCCATCTGGCTCTCCGTCCTTCTGGCCGGATTGCTCGGCGTCGCCAAGCCCCTCGCGAACCTCTGACTCCCGCCCGAAAAGCGCGCCAACCCGAAGCCGCCAGCCCGACGAAGCGGGCACCAGCCCGACGAAGCGGGCACCAGCCCGAGCGAGGTAGTCGCCCCTGGCCAAGCGGGCATCAGATCGAGCGAGACGAGCACCCGTCAGGCCAGGCGAACATCAGACCGAGCGAGACGAGCACCCGTCAGGCCAGGCGAACATCAGACCGAGCGAGACGAGCACCCGTCAGGCCAGGCGAACATCAGACCGAGCGAGGCGAGCGCCCCCAGACCAGGTGGGCACCAGACCGAGCAAGGCGAGCGCCCCCGGACCAGACGAACATCAGACCGAGCAAGGCGAGCACCCACCAGACCAGACGAACATCAGACCGAATACCCCAGTTGCGCGGAGATCCGCCCGGCGCAACCCAGCAGGTCGGCGACCACGTCCGGATCGGCCTCCGGCTTGAACCGCAGCGCCGGCCCGGCCACGCTGAGCACCGCGACCACCCGCCCGTCATGATCGAAGATCGGGGCCGCGATCGAAGCGGCTCCGGCCTGCCGCTCCCCGAGCGACGTGGCATAACCCCGCTTCCGTACGGCGGCCAGGTCTTTCCGCAGCTTGGCCGGCTCCGTGATGGTCCTGTCGGTGACCGCCGCCAGCGGGTGCCGGGCAAGGTAGGCGTCCAGTTCGAAGTCGGGCAGGAATGCCAGGAACGTCTTGGACGAGGCGCCCGCGTTCAACGGGAACGGGATGCCGAGACTGACCTCGAGCCGCAGTTCCTGGTCGGGCACGACCTGGTCCACGTAGAGCCGGGTGTCGCCGCGCCGCAGCGAGAGCGTGGCGGTCTCGTCGGTGCGCTGGGAGAGGAACTTCAGCTCCGGTGCGGCCATCGCGCGGACGTCGGTGCGGGCCAGGTACGCCCGGCCGAGCGCGACGGCGGCGTGCCCGAGCGCGTACCGGCGGGTGGCCGGGTCGACGGTGATCAGCTCGCGGCTGCGCAGCGCGGTGAGGATGCGGTGCACGGCCGCCTTGGTCAGGCCGAGCGCGGTGGCGATCTCGGTGACCCCGAGGTCGGGCTGCTCGGCGCGGCCGAAGTAGAGCAGGACGTCCATGGCGCGCTCGACCGCGGCGATCGACCGGGACTGACCCTCTTCCTCGGACGGCGCGGCCGGGGCGGGGTCGGGCGTCGAAGCTGGTCGGCCTGGCATGGCGAAACTCCCCCGGAACAGAAATGGAACAAGCCTCGGCGAAGCCGCGGTATGACTCCCGCAGCCTAGCCTGCCATTTCGCACCGCGAAACGCTGTACCACTCCGGCATTGACAGGCCCCCGCCGACCTCGTTACCTTCGCGGTAACACGGTTTCCCCATGCGAAACGAGGGTCGCCTGGTGTCGGTCGACGACGCGACGTTCCGATCCGTCCTCGGGTTGTGGCCGAGCGGTGTGTGCGTGGTGACCACGATCGGTCCCCACGGGGTGCACGGGATGACCGCCAGCTCATTCTCCTCCGTCAGCCTGGACCCGCCGCTGGTCTCCGTCTGCCTCGGCAACCACCTGCCCAGCCACGCCCTGCTCGGCGCGGCCGGCAGGTTCGCGATCAGCTTCCTCGGCAAGGACCAGGCGCACATCGGCCGCCGGTTCGCCGGCCAGGACCGTGACATCACCGACCGGTTCACCGGCCTCGACTGGGTCACCACCCCGAACGGCTGCCCGGCGCTCGCCGACGCGGTCGCCTGGCTGGACTGCAAGGTCGCGCACGCCTACCCGGGCGGTGACCACACCATCTTCGTCGGCGAGGTGACAGAGGCGGCCACCCCACGGGTGATCTCGCCGTTGCTGTTCCATTCACGGAACTGGGGTCAGGTCGCCGACCCGCTGCCGGCCGCGATCCACCTCTACGTCGACACGCCCCTCGGTGACCGGGCCGGACAGGTTCGGGACGCGTTCGCCCCCGGCCGCGAGGGCGAGGTGCTCGACACCATCGGCGAACTCGCCGCGCTGGGCCTCGACGAGATCGTCTGCGTCGAGTCGGCGACCACCCCCGCCTCCCCGCTGCAGGTGCGCCGGGTGCTGCAGGACGCGGTGGTCCGGGCCCGGCCGGCGACGCTGCGCGTGCGGTTCGACGGCCGCAACCGGCTCGCCCTGGTCAACGCCCTGGTCGCGATGAAGAGCGGGGTCGCCCGCTTCGACGTGCTCACTCGAGAGCCGGGCGCCGCCGGGCTGCCGCTGGACGACCTGCTGCACCTGGCCCGCCAGCTCGATGTGGCCCATTTCCGTTCCGACCTCGCCCAGATCAGGGAGTGACACCGATGGCCGACCGACTCACCGGCGAGAAGCTCGTCGACGACATGACCGTCGAGGAGAAGGCCCGTGCCGCCCTCGTCGAGCAGGTGCTGCCGGCGCTGCGGGCCAAGGCCGAGCAGGCCGACCGGGACGGCGCGTTCCCCCGGGAGCACATCGACACGCTGCGGGATGCCGGCCTGCTCGGCCTGATCGTCCCCGAGGAGTACGGCGGCCTCGGCGGCACCCTGCGTGACCTGGCCGCCGCCACCTACGCGATGGGCAGCGCCTGCCCCTCCACCGCGCTCGCCTTCTTCTTCCACAACACCTCCGCCTCCCGGGGGCTGCTGCCGCTGGAGGCGATCGAGGCCGGCCTCTTCGACGCCGGCGAGGTCCCGGTGGTGCGGGCGTTCGCGGAGAAGGTGCTGCGGCTGATGTCCGGTGGCGCCTGGCTGGCCAACTTCGCCAGCGAGTCGGTGAAGTCCTCGGGCGCCAACATCGCGATCGCCACCACCGCGGTCGCCACCACCCGCGACGGGGTGGACGGCTGGGAGCTGACCGGGGAGAAGTCGTTCGGCTGCGCGACCGGCATCGCCGACCACTACCTGGTCACCGCCCGCCTCGACGGGACGACGACCGCCGACGGCCTGGTCATGTTCCTGGTCCCGCGGGAGGCGCCGGGCGTCACCGAGCGGCCGTTCTGGGACGGGCTCGGCATGCGCGGCAGCGCCAACCACGGGATCCGGCTGGACCGGGTGTTCATCCCGCGCGACGACGCGCTGACCGTGCCGGGCGCGTTCGTGAAGATGCTGCGGTGCAGCCGGGGCAGCTTCGTCGGCAACCAGCTCGCCATCACCGCTGTCTACGTGGGCGCGGCGCAGGGCGTCTACGACGACACGCTGAACCGGCTGACCCGCAAGACGTTCGCGGACACCGGCAAGTCGATCGCCGAGTCGCCGATGCATCAGGTGATCATCGGCAACATGACCGAGAGCCTGGAATCGGCGTACCTGTGGCTGCGCCGCCAACTGCTGCTGGAGACCTGCGAGCCGCCGATCGCGACCAAGTCCGAGGTGTATGCCCAGTGGCGGATCGCCAAGGGCTCGATCTGCCAGGCCGCGTTCGACGTGGCGGTCGGCGCGCTCAAGGCGTCCGGCACGTCGAACGCGACAATGAACGGCGTCGTCGGCCGGGCCCTGCGGGACTTGTCGATGGGCCTGGTCATGACGTTCCCGCCGGAACGCGGGCGCCTGGAGGCCGCCTCGGTGATCACCTCCAACAAGGCGAACGAGCTGTTCGCGAGCGTGACGAAGTGAACGAGCGTGACCAAGTGAACGAGCGTGACCAAGTGAACGAGCGTGACCAAGTGAACGAGCAGGACGAAGCGAACGAGCAGGACGAAGCGAACGAACACGGCCGAGTGAACGAACGCCGCCAGGTGAACGACCTGGTCAACGGCGGCTGGGCCGCCTGCGCGACACCGGTCGGCATCGACCTGGAGGACCCCGCGACCGGCACGGTCACCGGCCCGGCCCTCGGCTCGTCGGCAGAACGCGTCTCGTCCGCCATCGCGGCCGCCGACGAACTCGGGTCCTGGAACATCCCGGCGGGGGCCCGCGCGGACATCCTGGATTCGGTCGCCGCCTCGGTCGCCGAGGCCGTTCCGGAGATCGTCGCCCTGGAGACCGCCGCCACCGGCGTCCCGATCCGCCAGACCACCCCGCTCGGCATGATCCTGGCCGGCGCGTTCACCCTGGCCGCCGCCCAGCTGCGCACCGGCCTCCTGACCAGCCGGGCCACCCGCGAGGACGGCCGCGAGGTGCTGGTCGAACGCCTCCCCTGGGGCCCCGCCGCCTGCCTGGTCCCGTGGAACGCCCCCGCCCCGATGGCGGCGCACAAGGTCGCCAACGCGCTCGCGGCCGGCTGCCCCACGATCCTCAAACCCTCGGAGTACGCGCCGTACGGCACCGAACGGCTGGCCGTCGCGATCGACACCGCGCTGCGCGCCGCCGGTGCCCCGCCCGCGCTGTTCCAGCTGCTGCACGGCGGCGCGGCGGTCGGCGCGCACCTGGTCGGCGACGCCCGGATCCGGGCCGTCTCGTTCACCGGCGGCCTGGCCGGCGGTCGCGCGGTCGCCTCGGCCTGCGCCTACGACATCAAGCCGGTGCAGCTCGAGCTCGGCGGCAACAACCCGCTGATCGTGCTCCCGGACGCCGACGAGGCGGTCGCCGCCCGGGCCGCCGCCGACCTGCTCACCACCCTGAACGGCCAGTGGTGCCGGGCGCTGGGCCGGCTGATCGTGCCGGCCGGCCGGGAGCGGGCGATCGTCGGCGCGATCCTCGATCGTCTGGCCGCCCTGCGCACGGGCGACCCGGCCGACCCGGCCACCGACTACGGCCCACTGATCCACTCCGGTCATCGAGCGACAGTGGAGAAGGCCCGCGACGAGCTCGGCGGCGAGTTGCACTCCGCCGCGCTGACCGGGCCGGGCAACTTCCTGGCTCCGGCGCTGGTCACCGGCGCCGACCCGGCGCGGACAACGGACGAGATCTTCGGGCCGGTCGCCGCCGTGCACGGCTACCGCAGCGTCGACGAGGCGGTCGCCCTGGCCAACGGCACCCGCTACGGCCTGGAGGGCTACGTCGTCGGCACCGATGAACGGGCCGCGCTCGCCGTCGCCGGCCGGGTCCGGGCCGGCGAGGTCAAGGTGAACGGCTCCTCGGTGATGAGCCTGCACCTGTTCACGCCGCGACCGGCCTGGGGCCTCTCCGGGTACTCGGAGGAGGGCACCGCGGAAACGCTGCTGTTCTTCACCAATCCGCGGGTGATCGGTGTCGAGAACGGGTTCGCGTTGCACAATCCCTCATGACCGCTTCCGCGCTGCGCGCGCTTCTCGCCTCCGGCCGGGTCACCCACGTGCCCGGTGTCTACGACCCGGTGACCGCCGCGCTCGCGGTCGCCGCCGGGCACAAGGCCGTCCATCTCTCCGGCGCCGCCGTCTCCGCGACCATGCTGGGCCGGCCCGATCTCGGCTTCGTGCACGCCACCCAGATCGCCGACCGGGCGTCCACACTGGTCCCGGGGCTGCGCGGGGTGCCGCTGCTGGCCGACGCGGACACCGGGTACGGCAACCCGCTGCACGCGGTGTGGACCGGGCTCGCCTACAGCCGGGCCGGGATCTCCGGGCTGCACCTGGAGGACCAGGTCAGCCCGAAGCGCTGCGGGCATCTGGCCGGCAAGGAGGTGATCGAGATCGGCCTGGCGGCCGCCAAGATCAAGGCGTTGGCCGAACAGGTCCCCCAGCTCGCGGTCATCGCGAGGACCGACGCGTACGCCGTCAACGGGCTCGCCGACACGATCGAGCGCTGCGTCGCCTACGCCGAGGCGGGCGCCGACGCGGTCTTCCCCGAGGGTGTACAGGAGATCGGGGAACTCGCCGCGCTGCACAAGGCGCTTCCCGGCGTACCCCTCGTGGTCAATCGCAGCGAAGCCGCCGCCAATCCACCCGCCTGGACCGACGCGGACCTCGCCCAGGTCGGCGTCCGCCTGGTCCTGCACCCGGTCGCCGCCCTGCTCGCCGCCATGCGCGCGGCGTCGGTGACCTACCGCGCCATCGCGGAGTCCGGCAGCGCCGATCAGGTCGAGCGGATGCCGTGGGCGGCGTTCACCGCGCTGGTCGGCCAGGACGAGGCCCTCGACCTGGACGCCCGCTATGTCCCCTCGAGACTGCAGACGTGAACCCCCGGAGGTCACCCACGTGAACCGCATCCTGGTCGCCGGCGCCGGGCCGGTCGGTCTGACCGCCGCCCTGGCGCTGGCCCGCAAGGGTTTTCCGATGACGGTCCTGGAATCCGGCGCGGACCTGGCCACCGAGTCCCGGGCCTCGACGTTCCACCCACCCACCCTGGAGATGCTCGACGACCTGGGGATCGGCGACGAGTTGCACGAGCGCGGCCTGCTCTCGCCGACCTTCGCCTACCGCGACCGCGCCGAGGGTCTGGTCGCCCTGCTGGACCTCGCGGTGCTCGCCGGCGACACCAGGTTCCCCTACCGTCTGCAGTGCGAGCAGTCCAAACTCACCCCGATCCTGCGCACCCGGCTGCTGCGCCACGACGGCTGCGAGATTCTCTACAACTGGCACCTCGCCGGGGTCACGCAGACCCCGGCGGCGGTGACCGCGTCCGCCGCGGACGGCCGGAGCGCGAGGGGTTCCTGGCTGATCGGTGCCGACGGCGCCCACTCCCGCACCCGCCGCGCGATCGGTGCCGGGTTCGAGGGCATCACCTACCCCGAACGCTTCCTGGTCGCCTCGACCGACGAGGAACTCACCGCCTGGCTCCCGGACCTGGCCTCGGTCAACTACGTCTTCGACCCGGTCGAGTGGTGCGTCCTGCTGCGCACCCCCGACCACTGGCGGGTCCTGCTCCCCACCCCGTCGCAGACGCCGGACGCGCTGGAGTACGCCCGCCTCGACACACGGCTGCGCGGTGTCTTCGACCCGGGGCGCCCCTGGCGGATCGCCCACGCCTCGATGTACCGCGTCCACCAGCGGGTGGCCGCCGCCTTCCGGGTGGGCCGGGTCCTGCTGGCGGGCGACGCCGCCCACGTCAACAACCCCCTGGGTGGCCTGGGCATGAACTCCGGGATCCACGACGCGGTCGCCTACGCCGCCGCGCTCGCGTCCGGGGACGAGGGCGCGATCGACGCCGCCGCCACCGAGCGCCGGCGGATCGCCCTCGAATACGTCCAGAGCGTCTCGCATCAGAACTACGAGCGGCTGCGCGCCACCGACCCGGTCGCTCGCGCCGCCCACCTGGAATCCCTGCGCGCCGTCGCCGCCGACCCGGTCAGGGCGCGCGAGTCCCTGCTGCGCAGCTCGATGATCGCCGCCCTGCGCCCGGCCGTGGGAGGGCCGGCATGATCGAGCGGGAGAACCCGGCGCGCTTCGAGGAGATCGTCGGGTCGGTGCCGGTGAGCACGCCGGACGCCGTCGACGAGATCGTGCGCCGGGCCGACGCGGAGCAGCGCCGCTGGGCGGCGCTGCCGCTGCCCGACCGGCTCGCCGCGCTGACGCACGCCGCCGCCGCGATCGAGAACGCGATCGACGACCTCGCGACGCTGCTGGCCCGCGAGTCCGGCAAGGTCCTGGCCGACTGCCGCGGCGAGCTGGGGTTCGCCGTCCGCTTCCTGCGCTGGGTGGCCGGGCGCGCCATCGGGGTGTACGCGGATCAGGCCGTCGACGACGATCTGGGCCGCCTCGTCCACCTGCGGAAGCCGTACGGCGTCGTGGCCGCCGTGACCCCGTGGAACGCCCCGGTCATCCTCGCGATGCTGAAGATCGCCCCGGCCCTCGCCGCCGGCAACGCGATCGTGGTCAAGCCGTCCCCGCTCGCCCCGCTGACCATCTCGCGGGTCGCCGGGCTCTTCGACGCCCCGGTCCGGGTGGTGCACGGCGGCGCGGAGACGGGCGCGGCCCTGGTCGGCCACGAACTGGTCCGGAAGGTCGCGTTCACCGGCGGCACCGCGGGCGGGCGCGCGGTGGCCGCCCTCGCCGGTGACCGGCTCACGCCGTCCGTCCTGGAACTGGGCGGCAACGACCCGGCGGTCTTCCTGGACGACGCCCCGCTCGCCGACGACGCGATGGATCGGCTGGTCATGGCCACCTTCGCCACGAGTGGCCAGGTCTGCATGGCCGCCAAGCGCCTCTACGTCCCCGAAGCCCGGCTGGACGACTTCGTCGCCGCCTACCTGGCCGCCGCCGATCGCGTACTGGTCACCGGCGATCCGCTGGTCCCCGGCGTGACCATGGGACCGGTGATCTCCGCCGCGGCCCAGCGCTCAGCGGCGGCGTTCCGCGTGCCGGCCGCGCTCGACCTGGGCCGTTTCGACGCCGATCCGGACACCGGCTACTTCGTCCGCCCGGCCCTGGTCGTCTCCCCCGACCCGGCGTCCCCACTGGTCACAACGGAACAGTTCGCCCCGGTGGTCCCCGTGCTCGGCTACCGCGACGAGAACGCCGTCCTCACCGCCGCCAACACCGGCGACCTGGGCCTGGGCGCCTCGGTCTGGTCCGCCGACGAGGAGCGCGCGTTCGAGTTCGCCCGCCGCTTCGAGGCCGGCTTCACGTTCGTCAACACCCACAACCGCACCGGCATGTCCCTGCGGGCCCCGTTCGGCGGCGTCAAACGCTCCGGCTGGGGCCGTGAATACGCCGACGAGGGCCTTCTGGAATACGTGCAGACCTGCGTCATCCACGCTCCCGCGGCCTTCCGTCCGGGCGCCGCGCCGACCGGCACCGGCCCCTCCGCCTACCCGGCGGGCTGATCCACCGGATCGGCGGGTAGGCGCCCGGTCCGATCGGATGCCACCTCCTCGCACCCGTACCGGACTCAAAAGGTCGCCGCCCACACCGATGGGCGGACCGAAGGGGGCCGACGGCCTCGGTCGCGCAGGAAGGCAAACCGTGTCCGGACATCGAACGACCGACATACTCCCACGTCGCGAGGGCGCGCCTGCCCGAAGCGATGCACTGCCGGCCGGCCTCGACGTACGCTCGCTCGCCGCCGCGATCCCGCACAGCGTCTGGGTGATCTCCGCGCCCGGGACGATCGTGTACGCCAACCCGCACGCGGTGCGGTACACGGGCGTCGACGCCCTCGCGGCGGGGCCTTCCGGGCCGGCGTGGGTCTCGATCGTGCACCCGGAGGACATCGCCGCGGTGGAACAGCGCGCGGCGATCGCCGGGCTGGCCCCGGAGCCGTTCGAGCTCACCTGCCGGATCAGCCGCGCGGACGGATCGTTTCGCCGGCACGACGTCAGGGTCGCTCCGGTCTTCGACAATTCGGGTCTCGTCCGGCATTGGACTGCGACCGGCACGGAGACCGAGCCGAGCCCCGCGACCTCGGACGAGCGGGAACCTGCCCAGGCACGGCACGCCGAGATCGAACTGCGCCACGCCCAGAAGCTCGAGTCCCTCGGCCGGCTCTCCGCGGGGCTGGCTCATGAGATCAACACCCCGATCCAGTTCGTCGGCGACAACACCCGGTTCCTGGCGGACGCCTACCAGGACATGCTCGAACTGCTGCTGGTCTATCGCGAATGCCTGGCGCCGGACCTGGAGGCGATGCAGTGGTCCGAGCGCGTGCGGCGGGCGCGGGCGGCCGAGGAGAAGGCGGACCTGGAATATCTCACCGCCGAGATCCCCGCCGCGGTCAGCCAGAGCCTGGAGGGCATCGATCGGGTGGCGTCGCTGGTGCGCGCGATGAAGTCGTTCAGTTACAAGGACTCCACCGAGCAGGCTTACGCCGACCTCAACGAGGCGGTGAAGACCACGCTCACGGTCGCCCGGAACGAGGTCAAGTACGTCGCCGACGTGATTCTGGAGTTGGGTGAGCTGCCCGATGTGCGATGCCACCTCGGTGCTCTGAACCAGGTGTTCCTCAACCTGTTGGTGAACGCGGCCGACTCCCTGAAGGAGACGAGCGAGCGGGGCGAGATCCGGGTCAGCACGAGAGTGGAGGGCGACAACGCGGTGATCGTCTTCGCCGACAACGGCCCGGGAGTCCCCGAGGAGATCCAGCCGTCGATCTTCGATCCGTTCTTCACCACCAAGAAGGTGGGCAAGGGCACCGGGCAGGGTCTCGCGCTGGCTCGCAGCGTGCTGGACAAGCACGGCGGATCGATCGAGCTGCACTCGACGCCGGGCGAAGGCGCCGTGTTCACCCTGGTCCTGCCCATCAAGGGGGTGCAAGCATGAGCGGGTTCGCGACCGGTTCGACCAGCAAGCCACGCGTCCTCTTCGTCGACGACGAGTCGCGGATCCTCGACGGGCTCCGGCGCTCGCTGCGCGTGAAGCGGAACGAATGGGAGATGGCCTTCGCCGTCGAAGGCGCCGAGGCCCTCGAGATGCTGGCGCGGGATCCCTACGACGTCGTCGTCTCCGACATGCGCATGCCCCGGATGAACGGCGCGGAACTGCTCACCAACATCAGCCGGGAACATCCACACATCGCCAGGGTCGTGCTCTCCGGGCACGTCGAGCCCGACACGGCGATCCAGGTCGCCGTGGCGGGCCACCGCTTCCTGACCAAGCCCGCCGAGGTGACGAGCCTGATCGCGGTCATCGAGCAGATGCTGTTCCGCACGTCCAGCGCTCACCAGGACGCGGCACGGCGGCTCGCCGGCGGCGTCCGGGCGATACCCACCCTGCCCGAGCACACCGAGCGGATCGCCGCCCTGCTCGCACCCGACGCCAGCCTGACCGGCGCGGTGCAGACGGTCATGCACGACGTCGGGCTGACGGCCAAGCTGCTGCAGTTGTCCACCTCGACCTTCTTCGGTGCCCGCCCCCGTAACTCCTCCATCGAGTCGATCGTGCACGCGATGGGCCTGCCGACGGTGCAGGCGGTGGCCGGCGCGGGGCATGAACTGCGGTCGACCGAGCCCTGGGACCCGGAGATCGAGCAGCACCTCAGGGTGGCCTGGCGGCACGCGATGGCGACCGCCTCGTTGGCCGGGTCGATGGCCTCGCCGGCCAACCGCCCGTACGCGCAGGCGGCGGCCCTGATGCAGGACGTCGGCCAGCTCATCTGCCTGGCTGAGATCGGTGCGGACCAGCGGGCCGGTCTTGATCTGGCCGCCGGCAGCCGCGACGGCGTGCCGTTCCGCGACGTGGGCGTGGAACTGCTGCATCTGTGGGGCCTGCCGGCACCGGTGATCTCCGCGGTGGCCCAGCGCGACCGGCCGCACACTCCGGACCCGTCCGGGCTCGGCGTCGCCGGGGCCGTCCGGGTCGCTCACCTGCTGATCCGGCAGACCCGGCCGGGCGGCCCCGAGACCGACGCGCACGCGGCGGAGCTGACCGCGCTGTTGTCACACCCCCAGCTCGCCGCCCAGAACCTCGATTGGCGCGAGAGCGCCGCGAGCGCGGCGCGTGAGGCCGGCCTGTAGCGGGTTCCAGCAGTGATAGAAGACGGCAGGCCGCCCCGGGCGGCCGGAGAAGGGAGCGGGAGACGATGGCACGCATCCTCGTGGTCGACGACGACCCGGTGAGCCGGCAGCCGCTGACAGACGTGCTGGAGTCGGCGGGGTACGAGGTGAGCACCGCCGCCGACGGCCCGGCCGCCGTCCACGCGGTGCAGGCCGCCGGCCCGGACTTCGTGGTGCTGGAGGTGATGATGCCCGGCCTCGACGGCTTCGGGGTCCTCGACAAGATCCGCGGGCGGGCGGGTGAGCCGATACCGGTCCTCATGACGACCGCCGCCGCGGAACCGGAGAGTGTCACCCGGGCCTGGTCGAGCGGCGTGGACTACCACCTGACCCGGCCGTTCACCGACGGCACGGTGCTCGACCTGATCGACGGTGTGCTGGGCCGGGTCGGGGGCGCCGCCTACCTGTGACGCGCTGAGGCCAAACGACTCAGCCTGACGCCGGTATCCGAATATATTTGGCTGACCAGAAATTTCCGGTTGACCTCACTCGGAGCACCGCATGACCGACGTAGTCGATCGACCCCGGATTCTGCTGGTCGACGATGAGCCGAACGTTCTTGACGGGCTGCGCCGGCAGCTACGCCGCGAGTTCACCGTGGAGACGGCGGTCGGAGCGGCGAAGGGGCTGTTCGCGCTCAAGCCGGAAGAGCCGTTCGAGGTGATCGTCTCGGACTTCCTCATGCCCGGCATCAACGGGGCCCAGTTCCTGAAGGCCGCCGCCAAGGCCGCGCCGCACAGCACCCGGGTGCTCCTCACCGGCCACACCAGCCTCTCCGACGCCGCGGTGACCGTGAACGAGGGCGGCGTGTTCCGCATGCTCCTCAAGCCGGTCGAGACCAACACCATGATCGCCACGCTGCACGCCTGTGTCACGCAGCACCGGTTGCTGGTGGCCGAGAGCGATCTGCTGGAACGCACCCTGCGGGGCAGCATCAAGGCGTTGACCGACGTGCTCGCCCTGGCGAACCCGGACGCGTTCGGCCGTGCGACGCGGATGCGCCGGGTCGCGGCGGCGATCCTCGACCGGCTGGAGGTCACGGACCGCTGGGCGGTCGAACTGGCCATCGACATGTCACAGCTGGGTGTCGTGTCCCTGCCTCCGATCGTGGCCGCCAAGCTCGAGGACGGGGTCGAGCTGGGCCACGGGGAGCAGGAGATGGTGGACAGGCTGCCCCAGGTGGCCGTGGACCTGATCTCCCCGATCCCGCGGATGGCCCCGGTGGCCGACGCGATCCGCTATTCCCGCAAGGGGTTCGACGGTTCCGGACCTCCGGACGACGGCGTCGCGGGCGAACGGATCCCCCTCGGCGGCCGGTTGCTGCGGCTGGTCTCGGACCACGACACGTTGCTGGCGCAGGGAATGTCGCCCACCGCCGCGTTCGCGACGATCCGGTCGCACGCCGGCCACTACGACCCGGCGCTGCTGGACGTCTTCGCGCAGACCACCGCCTCAGCGGCCGCCGCCTCCGTCCGCGAGATCAAGCTGATCGACCTGAAGCCCGGCATGGTTTTCGCCGCCGCCGTCCTGAACAAGGCCGGCCAGGTGCTGGTGCAACCCGATCAGGAGGTCACCACCAGCCTCTACGCCCGCCTGGAGAACTTCGCCGCGCTGCAGCACAGTGTCGCGGAACCGCTGTTCGTCCTGGAGGAAGCCGACGACGGCACCACGGCCGAGAACCCTGTCGTCGCCGGCGACTGATCACCCGACGTCCACCGCCTCCGCCGGGTCGGCTCGGAGATCGTCGTCGTCGGCCAGGGGCAGTCGCACCGTGAAGACCGTGCCCTCCCCCACCACACTGGTGAAGTCGATCGTCCCGCCGTGGCGGTCGGCCACCAGGGTGCGCACCATGGCCAGCCCCTGGCCCGTCCCCGAACCGACCTCCTTGGTGGTGAAGAAGGGATCGAAGAGCCGATCGGCGATCTCCGGGGACACCCCCGTGCCGGTGTCGGCGACCTCGATGACGGCGCACCCGTCGTCGAGACGCGTGCTCACCCTGATCGTGCCGCGGCCACGATCCGCCGAGCCGATCGCATGGGCCGCGTTCACCACCAGGTTCAGCACCACCTGGTTGATGTCGCCCAGATGGCATCTCACGAGGGGCAGATCCCCGTAGTCCGTCTCGACGTCGGCGACGAACTTGATCTCATTGGCCGCTACGACCAGGGTGTTCCGGATCGCCTCGTTCAGGTCCGCCTTGCCCTTCTCCTCCGTCCCGGGATGGCCGAACGCCTTCATCGCGCGCACGATGTGCGCCACCCGGCCGATGCCCTCCAGGGCCTGTGCGACCGCGGCCGGCGCCTCCTCCAGCACGAACTCCAGGTCGATCTCGTCCGCGGTGTCGTCTATCCTCCGCCGCGCCTCCTCGGCCGCGCCCGGCTCCGGTCCCGCCGCGAGCAGCTCGCGATACGCGGCACACATCCGGCCGAGATCCGCGAACGCGGAATCGAGGAAGCGCAGGTTGTCCCCGACGAACTGGATCGGCGTGTTGATCTCGTGCGCGATCCCGGCGGCGAGCCGGCCGACCGACTCCAGCTTCTGGGC
Organism: Actinoplanes regularis; assembly: GCF_900188005.1. Classification (GTDB taxonomy): domain Bacteria; phylum Actinomycetota; class Actinomycetes; order Mycobacteriales; family Micromonosporaceae; genus Actinoplanes; species Actinoplanes regularis. The sequence goes on from NZ_FZNR01000006.1 coordinate 317,819, forward strand.
GTGCCGCAGCTCCAGCTCGAGTCGTTGCCGTTCGGACACGTCGTGGGCGGTGAAAACGATGCTGCGTGACCCGTCGTGCTCGGTCACGTATTTCATCATCGCCTCGACCTCCGCCCAGGCGGCGCCGTCATGACCCCGGATCCGGCACGGCAGCGCCATCGGTGGCCCCGGCGCCGACTCGGCCGCGCGTAGCTTCGCCGCGTCATCGTCGTTCATCAGCTGCCACACGCTACGGCCGAGGAGTTCGCTGCTCCGGCAGCCGAGCAGGGCGGCGGCCGCCGGGTTGACGAAGCGGATCGCACCGGCCTCGCCCGCCAGAATCAACGCGTCGGCGGAGTGCTCGACCACGATGCTCAACCGGGTCCGGCTCAGCAACTGGTCGAGGGTGAGGGCCGCCCGGTCCGCCAGGGCGGTCACCGCCTCCGCCAGATCGTCGGCCGAGGGCTGCTCGAGTGCCAGCACCAGCATGCCGAAGACGGCCTCACCGGAGGACATCGGCGCGACCGCCACCACGGCGTTGCGGGGCAGTCGCAGCAGGTCGACCGCCTCGGCGGCGGCCGCGCCGTCGACCGTCACATACCCGCCGGGCCGGAGGGCGGCACGGATCTCGGCGGGGAGCCGGGCGAGCTCGGTGACCAGGCCGGAGGTCTCGGCGCCGAGCCGACCGGCCGCCGCGGCGACGCGCAGCGCCGGGCGCGCGATCGTGAGGATGACCACCGCGCTCACGGCCTTGTCCATCCTGAGGGCGGCGGTGGTCGTCACCTCCATCGCCTCGGCCCGGGTTGCCGAGGCGACCAGGCCGCTACCGGCCAGCGCCAACGTGCGCTTGCGGTGCGCGCTGCGGTCCCGCACGCTGCAACCCTCCGCCAGCATGTGAGTGACGACGAGCGACACCAGGCCGGTGCAGAGCAGCGGAACGGCGTCGGCGGGCTCGACCCCGCTGACCCGCATGCCGAGCACCGCGATCACAGCGAGGACGGCCGCGGCGAGATACTTCTCCCGGCGCTGGCCGTAGAGCCCTCGGAAATTGACCCATTTGAAGCAGAGGCCGATGGCGGCAAATCCGCTGCCGGCCGCGATCACACAGACGCAGGCACCCTCGGCGATCCAGCTCCACGCCGGGAAGCGCTGCCGCCGATAGCCGAGACAGAGCCATCCGGTGAGCAGCAGGGCGCTCGCCGAACTGGCCACGGCCATCCAGCCGGCGCCGTAGAGCGCCCACAGGCTGTACACCGGCCAGGGCACCAGCACGGCGATGAACAGCGTACGGACCAGCCCCAGCATCGTGTCGACGCCGCGAAGCCAGCGCTGTAACCACAGCGTCGCCCTTGCCATCGCCACCCTCCGGCCACCCAGCCGGGCCCGTTACGCATTTCCCTCATATTCGCAGAAATGTCCGTGCCCGGATATCAAAGCGGCGATGTGCGCGGGGGGGTCAGGAGACGGCGGTGTAGTCGACGACCGCGCGGGAGGCGAGCAGCGGGCGGACCCAGGCGCCGAACTCGCTGTGAGCCGGGTGGGCCTGGTAGGCCCGCAGGTCGTCGGCGTCCAGGTGGGTGGTGCGCAGGAACAGATGCCACGAGACCTCGGTGGCGAGTTCGTCGACCGCCACCTCCACGGACCGGATCTCTGGAACGACGGCCGCGAGTTCTTCCAAACGCAACTTGGCCTTGGCAGCATCAGCCGCATCCGAGAACCTCATCAACACGACGTGGATCAGCACTTTGCGCCCCCGGAACCCCTGTTGCGAATGTGGCACCCGAGTGTAGTTTTGGGAAACGCCGTTTCGCTAGGGGGAACCGGATGCCCGGTCTCGTACGTGTCGCCGCCGCCCAGATCGAAGCCGGTCAGGACGTCGCCGCCAACCTCGCCGCCTGCCTGCGCGTCATCGACGCCGCCGCGGCGCAGCGGGCCCAACTCGTCGTCCTGCCGGAATTCTGCAACCACCTGTCCTGGTACGCCTCGCGCGCCCAGGCACGCGAGCTCGCCACCCGGTCCGGCGACGCCTTCCTGACCGCCGTCGCCGCCCGGGCCGCGCGGCACGGGATCTGGGTCAAGATCAACGTCACCTTCGGGTACGACGACGGCCGCACCGGCGGCACCAACCTGCTCTTCGACCCGACCGGCGAGATCCTCGCCCAGTGCGACAAGCAGACCCTGATGGGCGCCGAGAACGACTTCCTCGATCCGGCCGTCGCCGAGGGCCCGGTGCTCGACACCCCGCTCGGCCGGCTCGGCATGTACGCGTGCATGGAGGGCGTGATCAGCGAGGTCACCCGCGGCCTCACCCTGCGCGGCGCCCAGGTCCTGCTCAACAGCCTGAACAGCTTCGCGCTCGACGAGGCCGACCTGCACATCCCGGTCCGCGCCGCGGAGAACAAGGTCTGGGTGGTCGCCGCCAACAAGGTCGGCCCGCTGCTCCCGGCCGACCAGCTCCCGGCCATCGCGGAGCGGCTCGGCGTCCCGCCACAGTGGCTGCACGGCGCCGGCGAGTCGCAGATCGTCGCCCCGGACGGCACGGTCGTCGCCAAGGCCCCGCGCACCGGTGAGCACGTCATCGTCGCCGACATCGAGCCGGCCCGCTCCGACGACAAGCGCCGCCCGGACGGCACCGACCTGCTGGCGTCCCGCCGTCCCGAGCTGTACGGCCCGATCACCGAGCCGCCGATCGGCCGGCAGACCGCCCCGGGCGCCCCCGAGCTGCCGGTCGCCGTGGTGCGCGACCCCGGCCTGGTCCGCGAGGCGGTGCTGGGCGGCGCCCGGCTGGTCGTGCTGCCGGAGGCGACCGGCTCACCGGAGACGATCGCGCGGGACCTCGGCGGCACGGGCGCGCACGCGGTCGCCACGGTCGTGGAGAACGGCGTACAGCTGGGAATTCTGATCTCGGAGAACGGCATCGTGGCGCGGCAGCCGCAGCTGCACCCGGCATCCCGCGCCGGGAACCGGATCGTGCCGGTCGATCTGGAGTGGGGACGGCTGGCGATCGTGGTCGGCGACGACGCGCTCCAGCCGGAGACGTTCCGGCTGGCGGCGCTCGCCGACGCGGACGTGGTGGCCGTGCCGTTCCGCGCTCAGGAGCCCTGGGAGCTGGCGCTGGGCCTGCCCGAGCGGGCCGCCGAGAACCGGCTGAACGTGGTGGTCAGCACCCCGCTCGAGCAACCGGCCGCGATCCTCGCGATGAGCCCCGACTTCACCCTCTGGACCGCGTGGCAGGGCCCGTTCACCGGCCGCATCTCCACGCCGATCCGCACCGACGTCCCGGCCGGCACGCCTCTGGGCGTGGCGACGGTCGCTCCCGCCCAGGCCGCGAACCGGATGGTGTCGCGGCAGACCGATCTCGTCGACGGCCGGCCCTGGCGGCTGGCCGGCGCGCTCACCAAGTAGACGCGCTCACCCCAAAAGACAAGGGATACCGATGGCGGAGACACTCCAGCACGTCGAGGACATGGTCGACAACTCGCCGGTCGTCGACGTGCACGACACGTTCAACCTCTACCGGCAACTGCTCGCCGACCTGAAGGCGAAGATCGACGCCCGGTTCGAGACGACCCGCGATCCGTCCACGCTGGAGCTGCAGACGTACGGCGGGTACCCGGACGGGCCGGGCGGGTCGCTGGAGGCGTACTCGGGTCCGGAGGTCGACTGGCTGGTGCACTCCTGGCTCGGCAACCCGGGCGCGAGCTTCGCGAACCTGCACCTGACCTGCTGGCTCGGCCCGCAGGTGAAGGTGCCGCACCTGGGCCTCGCGCTGCTGGTCTGGCCGGGCGGGTGGTTCTACCTGGACTCGGTGCCGCGGACGAACCTGGTCGAGGACGGCGAGTACTACGACAGGTACTACGCCCCGCTCGATCAGGAGTGGCTGGACCTGCGGGCCGACCCGCAGTTCGAGTACTTCGTCAGCCGGGCCGGGTTCATCCGGGCCAGCCTGTCGCCGACCGCGTACTGCTACTCGTTCGAGCGCAGCGAACGGAACCTGGAGATCGTCTCGGCCAGGGCGCACGCGCACGTGGACCGGTGGCTGCGCTGGGTCGACGAGGCCGAGCCGGTGCCGGAGGCAGAGCGGGCGGCGCTCGCCGAGACCGACCTGACGATCCGCCGGAACATCGCCGAACGGGATCCGGCGAATGTGATGGGGGTCCGGTTCTTCGGCGAGGAGACGACGAACAAGCTGGTCCGGGCGCTCTGGGGCGGGGACCGTCAGCTGCCCCGGCCCGGGGTGGCGTGATGATCAGATCGATCTGGTGGTCGGCGGCGATCCCGGGTGCGGCCGCTCCGTTCGACACCGCGCACCTGCGGATCTTCTATCCGGCGGTGCGCACCGGCTCGGACGCCGAGCGGCTCTCCGGCGTCTTCCCCGCCGATCCGGCCGGCGCGCCGTACCCCGTCGTCCTGATCGTCTCCGGGGTGAACGTCGGGCAGGAGGCCTATCGCTGGCTGGCCGTCGCCCTCGCGGAGCGCGGCTTCGTCGCGGTCACCTACGACTGGGTCGGTGAGCTGTTCGGCGGGGTGAAGGGGATCACCCCGGGGGTCACCCTGGAGGCCGCCAGGCCGGACACCTACGGAACCGGGCCGACCACACCGTCCGTCCCCGCGGTGCTCGCCGCGCTCGCCGAGAGCCCGCTGGCCGAGGTGCTGGATCTCGACCGGGTCGGGCTGCTCGGCCATTCGGCGGGCGGGACCGTCGTCCTGCAGAGCGCCCGCTTCTTCCCGAGCGTGAAAGCGGTGGCGGCGTACGGCACCCACACGATGGTGGCGACGATGCTCGGCTGGCCCGCCGGCACGGTCCTGCCGGCCCAGGTCGACTCGCCGGTGCTGCTGATGGCCGGGGAGAACGACGGCGTGATCAACGGCTCCGCGGACCGGTACGGCGAGGACGCGGCGGACCGCAAGGACCCGATCAGCCGTACGTTCGACGAGGCGCTCCCGGACCACGACGGCGCGAACCTGCAGGTCACGTTCGCCGGGGCGAACCACTTCGGCATCGTGCACCCGGTCGACGAGACCGCGGCCCGCGCATTCCTCGACTCGCCGGCGACGACCGACCCGGCCGCGACCCGCGCCGCGCTCGCCGACGTGACCGCCGCGTTCCTCGGCGTCCATCTGCGGGAGGCGACCGGGGACGCGCTCGACAAGGCACTCCAGTCCCCCGACATCGCCGCGATTCGGCGGAGGTAAGCCATGCTCAAGAACTTCTGGTACGCGGTGGAGTTCGCCGACCGGGTCACCACCAAGCCGGCCCGGATCACGGTGCTCGGGCAGCACCTCGCCATCTATCGGACGCCGAAGCAGGGGCGGGTCGTCGCGCTGAGCGACCTCTGCGTGCACCGCGGGGCCGCGCTCTCCGGCGGCTGGCTCAAGGACGACAAGATCGTCTGCCCGTACCACGGCTGGGAGTACGAACCGGACGGGCAGTGCAGCAGGATCCCGGCGAACCTGCCGGGGCGGGGCATCCCGCGGAAGGCCCGGGTCGACTCGTACCCCGTACAGGAGAGGTATGGGTTCGTCTGGGTCTTTCTCGGGGATCTGCCCGAGGAGGAACGCCCGCCGCTGCCGATCTGGCCGGAGTTCGACGAGCTGGTGGAGAACGGCGGCAGGTTCCGCGCGGTGACCGGCGAGTTCCTGTGGAACGCCAACTACGAGCGGATCCTGGAGAACGGCTGCGACATCGCGCACGCGCCGTTCGTACACGCCGGCCGGTTCGGCAACCCGGAGATGCCGGAGGTTCCGGACTACGAGGTGGAGAGCCCGGACGAATGGTCCGCGTTCGCCACGGTCGACCTGCACCCGCCGAAGCCCTCGGGCATCTGGGGCAAGTTCGGCCGGCTCGTCGGCAACGACCTGAAGAAGCGGCCGCCGGTCACCACCTCGGCCGGCTGGATGCTGCCCAACATGATCAAGCTGCACGTGCGGCTGCCGATCGGCGACATGGTCATCTACGACACGAACATCCCCATCGACGAGACGCACACGCTGGTCAAGTGGGTCGCGTTGCGCACGTTCTTCACCGGCAGGTGGGCCGACCGGGACGCGATCAACCGGACGCTGCGGATCTTCTACGAGGACGCGGCGGTGGTGGACAAGGTCCGGCCCGAACTGCTGCCGTTCGACCTCGGCGCGGAGCTGCACATCAAGAGCGACATGATCGCCGTGCACTACCGGCGCCGCCGCCAGGAGCTGGCCGAGAAGGGCTGGCTGCTCAACGAGGAGGACTTCATCACCGGAGACGTGCCCCGGCGCACGGCGACCGTGATCCCCTCGCCCGCGCGGCGGGAGAACCCGGAGCTGGCGCGGGCCTGGGTGCACAAGGCTCGCGGCGAGCACCCGAGCGTGGCGGCCGCGCAGCTGATGAACCCGTCTCCGTCCGATGAAGCCACCGAGGAGTCCCCGTGAGTCTGCCCGCCGAGCTCTCCGACATCACCCTTCTCAAGATCCTGGACAGGTTCCCGCTGGAGATCGCGGACGATCGGGAGCTGACCTCGCCGATGAGCCCGGCCCCGGTCGGCCGGATCCGGATCTGGCGCGGCACCGGTACGGTCGTCAAGCTCGTCAACGTGTCGCTGGTCGTCCCGCCGATCGGCCTGGACAGCCACATGATCTTCGCCTTCACCGATCCCTCCTCGGGCGTCCCGCACTTCACCCTGGACTCCGTCGCCAACGGGGAGAACTACGCCTTCCACCTCGACCTGATCCCGCGGATCGACCTGGCGACCTCGCTCGGCTACCTGGATCAGGTCTACGAGCCGCTCACCGTCCTCTACCAGGAGGTTCGCGACCGTGAGGGCCTCACACCGGCCCACCTGAGCCCCCGGCAGTACGCGCTCATGTCGCCGTGGATGCAGGTGTTCCGGGCGACCGCCGAGGCCTTCACCGGCATCGGCGACGCCGTGGACATCTACTTCACGCACTGGGCCGGCCTGGTCGAGACCGGGGTCAAGGCGGACGGGACCGCCGAACGCGACGCCGCCCACCGGGCGCTGCTGTTCAGCCCGGAGATCGACCCCGTCTGGCAGCAGACCGTCCGGCTCCTCGGCGAAGAGCAGAGCGAGTCGGTCCGCAACGAACTGGTGCGCAACTGATGTCCACACCGGAGCCGAGCGCCTGGCAGCAGCGCATCGCCGGCGAGTGGCACGGGCGGCCGTCGCTCTTCGACCACACCGGCACCTGGTGCGGCTACGAGGAGATCCGGCGGTCCTCCGACCACGTCGACGGGGTCACCACCTACCGGATGGACGGTGGCCTGGTCGGCGGCGGGCACCTCGCGGGCCGGTTCCGGCTCGGGGCGCCGTTCTCGTTCGGCGTGATCGACTCGGACGCGAACCGGGTCTACACCGGGCCGGACTTCTTCGGCACCGGGCAGCCCTACGGTTCGTTCGTCGACTCGCACTACTACGGGCCCGGCTGGCAGGTCGACCTGAACACCTGGAACCAGGTGCTGCCGGACGGCGAGACCCAGGTCTACTCGTCCGTGCTCCACCAGGGCTGGGCGGTGGTGGGCTGCTTCAACGGCGTCTACACCCGGGTGCCCGCGCGCGTCGGCGACCTGATCGAGGCGGAGACCCGGAACGGGCCGGTGCCCTACATCCTGCCGACCAAGCAGGCCGGCCGCTTCGCCGGGGAGTGCGAGCTGTGGGGCGCGGACCAGAAGCTGCGCGGAACGGTCGCGGTCGCCATCACCCTGGAACCCATCGATTTGCTGCGCACCCGCCGGGTGGTCTCCTGGCGCGGTTCGGGACTTGAGCGTACGTACGCGGTGGAGACCCGCCGGGACGGCAACCGGCTGTTCTTCGAGGGCCCCGACGCGTACGGGAATGCGATCGGTTTCGGACGGGCCTCGTTCTCGTCCCTGCACTTCACGGACGTCTGGAAGGTCAAGGGCCGGGAGTTCACACTCGACGCCACGCCCGGGATGTCGGCCGGTGGGCGGCTGTCGGTCGTGTACGAGCTCTTCGACGGCGGCGACCTCGACTCGGTGCTGCACGGGGTGCTGGCGTGGACCCCGTCATGACCGGCTGCACCGCAGCGAAGCAAGGGCCAGGAGGGCATGACATGGAAGGCTCAGAATGACCGGGCCTGTGGTCGTGGTGACCGGCGGTACGCGCGGAATCGGTCAAGGGCTGGTCCGCGCGTTCACCGAGGCCGGGGCGTCGGTAGCCTTCTGCGGTCGCTCGGACGCGTCGGTGCAGGGGGCCGGCGCGCCCGGCGGCGCGCTCGGAGTCGTCGCCGACGTGACGAACCGCAACGACGTACGCAAGCTGTGGGATGCCGTCGCGGACCGTTTCGGGCGCGTCGACATCTGGGTCAACAACGCCGGCCTCTCCACCTCGCGGCGGAAACTCTGGGAACTGGACCCGGCCGAGATCGACGCCGTCGTCGACGTCAACCTGCGCGGAACCCTGCAGGCGAGCGCGGTGGTGCTGGAGGCGATGCTGGCGCAGGGGCACGGCGCGCTCTGGAACATGGAGGGGCTCGGGTCGAACGGGCAGATCGTCGCCGGGCTGACGCCCTACGGAGCGACGAAGCGCGGCCTGACCTACGCGACGAAGGCGATGGCCAAGGAACTCGCCGGCACCCCGGTGACGGTCGGGCTGCTCTCCCCCGGGATGGTGGTGACCGACCTGCTCACCCGGGACTATTCGCCCGAGGAGCTGGAGCAGGCCAGGAAGATCTTCAACATCCTCGCCGACCGGGTCGAGACGGTGACACCGTGGCTCGCCGCGAAGGTCCTGGCCGGGGTCAAGAACGGCGGGCGGGTGGCGTGGCTGACCAACCGTAAGGCCGCGTACCGGTTCGCGACCGCCGCGTTCCGCAGGCGCGACCTGTTCGCGGGGACGTGACCATGGAGTACCCCGTGGTCCTGGCGCTCGAGGACTTCGTGCCGGTGCTTCTCGGGTCGATCGGGTTCGCACTGCTCGGCCGGCTGGCACCCACCCCGCCGGCCCGCCGGGCCGGGATGGCCGGGGCGGTGCTCATCGGCCTCGGTGGCGTGGCGAAGTGCGTGTGGAAACTGGTCTACGCGGCCGGCGCCGGCGACCTCGTGCTCCTGGAACAGTCGTTGTTCCCGCTGATGGCGGCCGGGGCGGTCCTGCTCGCCTGGTCGCTGGCGGTGACCATCCGGCGCGGGCGTCGTACCCACGTCTGGCCCTTCGCCGCCGCCTACGCCGCCGGCCTCGCCGCATCGGTGGCGTCCGGCAGCCTTCATCCGATCTTCGTGGTCGCCACGTTCGGGGTGACCGCGGTCAGCGTGCTCGGCGCGATCGTCGCCGGCCGGCACCGGCAGTGGTGGGCGGTGTCGCTCTTCGTCCTCGGGCTGGTGCTGGTCACATCGCTGGTGCCGCTGCGGCAGTCGCCGAAGCACGAGACCCTCGCCTACCAGTGGCTCGAACAGTCGCTGAACACCTCCGCCCAGGCCCTGCTGCTGATCGCGGCTCTACTGACCCTGCGAGCCTCCTCCGTCGTGAAAGTGGGAGAACCGGTATGACCGACGCCCTCGGGTGGCGCCGCAAGTTCGGCGTGATCGCCCCCTCCACCAACACGATCGTCGAGCCGGACTTCTACGCGATGACCGTGCCCGGCGTGACCGCGCACTTCTCCCGCATCCACATCCGCAACCAGGACCTCTCTGACGACGCCAACTTCGAGAACCTGCTGGTCCAGATCCGCGGCGAGATCGGCTTCGCGTGCGAACGGGTGCTCACCTGCGAGCCGGACTACATGGTGATGGGCATGTCCGCCGAGACGTTCTGGGGCGGCGTGGAGGGCAACCGCGAATTCGTCGCCCAGATCAAGCAGATCACCGGGCTGGACGTCGCCACCGGCGCGGAGGCCTGCGAGCGGGCCCTCAAGCTCTACGGCGCCCGCAGGATCGGGGTGGTCACCCCGTACCAGCCGGTCGGCGACGCCAACGTGGTCCGCTTCTTCGGCGAGATCGGCTTCGAGGTCACCGCCATCGAGGGTCTCAAGTGCCCCACCGCGGTCTCGATCGCCCACGTCACCGAGGAGGAGTTGCGCTCGGCGATCCTCGCGGTCAACGGCCCGGACGTCGACGCCATCGTGCAGTGCGGCACCAACCTGTCCATGGTCGGGCTGGCCGACGAGGCCGAACGGTGGCTCGGCAAGCCGGTCATCGCGATCAACGCGGCGACGTGGTGGATGGCGCTGCGCGAGAACGGCATTCACGACAAGGTCTACAACGCGGGAAGCCTCCTCCGCGACCACTGACCCACCCCGCAGCGGCCGCCTTCCCCTCAGGAAGGCAGGTCGTAGACGATCGTGGGGACGTCGCGGGCGCAGAGGGTGGCCAGGATCAGCGGCTCGACCTCGGACCAGGTGCCGCCGGCCAGGCCACAGCCGATGCGCGGCATGTGCACCGAGGCCCCGCGGGCGCGGGCCTGGTCGGTCAGGGTGGTCAGGCCCTCACGGATCGCGTCGTAGCGGACCGGTGGGCCGCCGTCGGGCTCGTAACCCGTGCTGGTGCGCAGACCGCGCTCGGTGGTGATGCCGTGCTGGCCGACCAGGTTGGCGACCCACAGCTCCGGGCCGACCGCGACCATCTGGACAGCGCCGAGGCGGAAAGCGGCGGTGTCCCGCTCCACCGCGTCGGCTGAGTCGCGGTGCCAGCGGCGGAACTCCCGCTCGGGCGAGGGCCAGCGGCGGGAGATCGCCTGGACGATGCCGCGGCCCCAGGCACCGAGGTCGTTGCAGACATGCGCGATGATCCGCGGCCCGTCACCGACGGGATCGGTGGCATCGCCCTCGACGAAGATCAAGTTCCGCATGCCGCGATGCTAGGTCAAGGGTCCGACAAGAATCGCCTCGAATACGGATGGCGGTCACCGTGGACCGGAGGTCGCGCATCCTGGAGACTCCGCCGGTCAGCGGTTGAGGCGGTCGGGGTCGAAGGTGACCCATTCGGTGGTGGTGACGGTGCGGGTCACGTAGCGGCCGTCGACCCGAACCTTGCGCGTCGCGGTCCTCGGACGTCTGGCCTGCCAGGCCCAGACCTTGGCGGGCCCGCCGGGGACGGTCGTCGTGACGAGGTTCCGCTGGTACCAGCGGCAGTCGAAGTAGGCGCTCCACGCCGGTCCGGGATCGCCGTCGACGAGGTGACAGAAGTTTCCGCGGGTGGCCGTATAAGGATCATCGGGCCCGGCTGGGCTGAGGCCATAGACGTGGGCCAGCGCCCGGTACCAGTTCCAGGACATCTTGGCGTAGCCGAAGTCGTTGGGATGCAGTCCGTCGCGGATGTCGATGCCTTTGACCGTGCTCTGGTCGACGAGGTGCACGCGGGTGCCCTTGGCGGCCACGATGCCGGGCACCTCGGCGTTGTAGGCCTCGGTGCGGCTCTGCTGCGAGGCCCGCGAGGCGGACCTGGTGCCGGTGATCTCCGCGACGAAGATCTCGGCCGCTGGAGCCGCCGCCTCGATCTGGTCGATCAACGCGGACAGCCGGTCGGTGGCCCCCACCCCGCCCGCTTCGGTGCGCAGGTCATTGGTGCCGATCTGCAGCAGGACCGCATCCGGCCGGTAGGCGGCCAGCAAGCCGTTCGCCTGCTCGGCAACGCTCGCGATCGTCCAGCCGGAGTGGCCCTCGTGATCGAGGTCCACGGTCGCCGGATCGCCGTCACGCCGCGAACCGACGACGCCGAGGTTCGCGGCGGCCGGATCGCCGTTGTGCTGCAAACCGACAACGCCGAGGTTCGCGGCGGCCGGATCGCCGTTGTGCTGCGAACCGACGAAGTCGACGTTCAGGCCGGCGGCGGTGAGCCGTTTCTGTAGGTCGATCCGGTATGAGTTCATGCTGACCGACCCGATGCCCATCGTTATGGAGTCGCCCAACGGCATGATCCGAAGCGGCGGCGCCACCATGCTCCTCGCAGACGCGGGAGAGGCGCCGGTGATGACGGCGGCAACGGCGCATAGGGCGCTCAGAACGAGGAAGATCACGATCATGACATCGGGCGAGGTACAGCCCCTGCTTAGCGCCATCGCCGCCAATCACCATTCTGGGTATTTATAGAACTATTTGCCCGGTATGGCGACTGCGGGGAAGGTATCAGTCGACGGCTGTTGACCGGCCGCTGTATTTTCGGCGGCACACCGCGACCGAAGCCGTTGCCAAGTCGAGATTGACCCGGGACAGGTGTTGATCATGAATGTTGTTAACGTCCCAGCGTGAGCGATCAGCTGCCACCCCTCTCGCCCGACCCGGCTGCCGCGCCGCCGGCGTCCGATCCGACTCTGCCGGCCTTCCCCGCGCCGGCCGAGGCCGCCCCTACCGAGACCCTGCAAGCGGCGACTGCACCGGCCGACGCCGCACCTACCGAGTCTCTACAGACGGAGGCGGCCCCGGCCGACACCGCACCCACCGAGGCCCTGCAAGCGGAGACGGCCACGGCCGACGCCCCGCCCACCGAGGTCCTGCCGTCGGAAACAGCGTTGCCGACAGAGGCGATCGCTCGGCCCGCGTCGGAGGAGCCGGCGACGACCGCTTTCACCGAGCCGAACCCGACCTCCGTCTTCCCGGAGCCGAATCCGACCTCGCTCTACCCGGCGCCCGAACCGACAGCGCCGTACCCGGCGCCCGCCTTCCCGCCGCCGTCCTACAACCCACCCGGCCAGCCGACACCCGCTGCCCCGCAGGCGGCCTTCCCCGCACCCGGCTACCCTCCGGCGGCCCACCCCGCACCGGGTCAAGCTGTGCCGCCCTTCCCCGCACCTGGCCAAGCCGCACCGGCCTTCCCCGCACCGGGTCAAGCTGTGCCGCCCTTCCCCGCACCTGGCCAGGCCATGCCGCCCTTCCCCGCGCCTGGCCAAGCCGCGCCGGCCTACCCGCCCGCCGGGTATCCCGCACCGGGTTACCCGCCGGCACCGGGCTACCCGCCCGCCTACCCCGCTCCCGGCCAGGGCGTCCCGGGCTACCCGCCGGCCGGCTACCCCGCGCCGGGACAGGCAGCGCCCGGCTACCCACCGGCGGCCTATCCCGCCCCCGGCTACCCGCCGGCCCCGTACCCGGGCCAGCAGTTCGCGCCCGTCTTTCCCCCGGGCTACGCCCCGCCCGGCTACCCCAACCAGTCCACGGAGGTCAACCGGAACGCGATCATCGCGCTGGTCACCGGTCTGATCGGGCTCTTCCCGCTCGCCATCATCTTCGCCATCCTCGCGATCCGGCAGGTCAACCGCACCGGTGAGCGTGGCCGCGGTCTGGCGGTCGGCGGCATCCTCGCGGCCGGCGCCTGGCTGTACGCCCTCTCCATCGGCTTGTCCGCCTGGATGGAGATCGACGGCTTCAAATCCGCCAAGGACCAGTACACCCAGGTGGAGACGCAGCAGGCGAAGAACAGCCTCTATCCGGGTATCTGCATCGAGGAGATGTACGGTTCGGCCGCCGATCTGGAGACCGTGCCGTGCACGTCGCCCCACGAGGCCGAGGTGTACTCGGTCTTCACCCTGCCGGAGGGCAGTTTCCCCGGTGGATCGGCGGTGCGGGACCGGGTCGAGCAGAGCTGTGAGGGCGACTTCGAGCGCTACCGGTCCGGTGTGAACCGGGACCTGGAGGTCGAGTTCCTGTACCCGGATTCGGCGTCGACCTGGGTGTTCGACCGCGGGGTCGTCTGCATCGCGGTCGACCCGTCCGGCACGCGCACCGGTTCGATCTTCGACTGAGAGTTCGCCGGATCGGGGTCGTGGGGAAGGCCCCGCGCAAAGCCGCCCCCACGACCCTGAACCGCCCCCGGCCGGGAGACGGCCGGGGCGGGTCAGTGCCCCAACCGGCGCCGGCGGGCCGGCAGCATCGCGAGCAGTCCCAGGCCGGGCAGCAGCAGCGCGGTCCCGATCAGCGTCATGGTCGCCCACTCCATCCCGGGTCCGGTCTTGGGCAGCGAGTCGGAGGAGCCGGTGTCCGACCCGGTGGTCGCGGTGGGCGAGGTGGTGCTGGTCGAGCCGCTGCTGAAGGTGATCGCCACCTGCACCTTGTTCGCTTCGACGACGTCGTCCGGGTTGCTCGACGGCAGCAGCTGAGCGGCGATCACGCAGCCGCTGGTCCCGCACTTGTGGCCGCTGAACGTGGTGGCCAGCTTCAGCGTCACGGTCTTCGTCCTGCCGCTGCCGTCCGAGGAGACGAACTCGGCCCCGCCGGAGAGGTTGCAGTCGGTCGACGTGGACGGGTTCTTGACGCACTGTCCCAGCGCGATGTTCTCCAGGTTCTTGGTGAACCCGGTGCCGTAGACGGTGATCGTGTCACCGTTCTTCAGCCCGGTGGTCTTCGAGACGTGCAGCGTCGGTTTGGCCGCGGCCGGCGAGACGTCGAGGAAGACCACGCCCGCGGCGCAGACGATCCCGGCCGCCGCCGCGGCGGCCAGCCGGCGTGGGTGGATGGATCCGACCATCGAGATACCTCCAGAACTGGTCAGCCGGCCGGTTCGCCGGATCGGGCCACGGCAGCCTCGTCGGTGCCGAGATAGGACAGGACGACCGCGGGGTGGGCGCGGACCTCGTCGGGGGTCCCGGCCGCGATCACCCGCCCCGCGTCCATCGCGATCAGCCGGTCCGCGACCCGGGACAGCAGCGGCAGGTCGTGTTCGATGACCAGCACGGTGGTGCCGAGTTCGGCGCGGACCCGGAGCAGGAGTTCGCCGAGGGCGACCCCGTCGGACTGGGTGAGCCCGGACGACGGCTCGTCGAGCAGCAGCAGCCGTGGCCGCAGCGTGAGCAGGCAGCAGAGCTCCACGATCCGGCGGGTTCCGGTGGAGAGCTCCCCCACCGGCCGGTTCGCGATCGTGGCGAGGCCCATCGCCGCCAGGGCGGCTTCGGCCCGTTCGGCTTTCGCGGCCTCCGGCCGGTCGGCGCCGAGAAGATCTTCGGCGAGGCGCGACGGGGCGGTCCCCTCCGCGGCGATCATGACACTTTCCCGTACGGTCCTCGCCGGGAAGAGCCGCGCGTCCTGGAACGACCGGACGAGCCCGCTCCTCGCCCGTCGTTCCGGCGTCCACCGCGTGACGTCGCGCCCCTGGTAGCGCACCGATCCACCGTCGGCCCGGGTGAATCCGGCGAGGATCTCGAAGAGCGTGGTCTTCCCGGCCCCGTTCGGCCCGATGATCCCGACGATCTCGCCCTCGGCGACGGTGAACGTCGCGTTCCGCACGGCGTGCACCCCGCCGAACGACCGCCGGACGCCGGCGACTTCGAGCAGCGGTCCCGGCCCTTCGGCCGGCTCCAGCCGCTTCACCGGTAGTTCCCGCACCTGCCAGTGCCCCCGTGCGCCGGAGTCGTCCGGCTCTTCCGAGGGGTAGCCCGGCCAAGCCGGGTGGGAGGACGGCGGGTCCGAGGAAGAGCCTGGTGATCCTGAGGAGACTCCGGGTGGGGCCACCGCAGGGGTGCGACGCCATCGCGGAAGCCGGGAAGCGGCGGCGGCCAGCAGGCCACCGAGTCCTTCGGGAAGGAAGATGACGATCAGCAGCCAGGCCAGGGTGAGGACCGCCTGACCGGCGATGCCGAGCGGGACGAGCGCGGGCAGGCCGACGATCACCAGCGCGCCCAGCAGGGCACCACCGGGCCGGGCGAGGCCGCCGACCACGGCCAGGGCGACCACGTCGATGCTGGCGGCGGCCGGGAACGTGTTGACGCCGAGCTGGGGCTGTCCGAAGCCGATCACCACGCCACCCAGGCCGGCCAGGGCGCCGGCTACGGCGTACACCTGCAATCGGCGTCGCGGCGCCGGGACCGTGAGGGCCCGGCCCGCCTCCTCGTTGTCGCGCAGCGCGAGCAGCAGGCGGCCGAAACCACCGCGGCGCAGCCGCGCGGTGATCCACCAGCCGAGGGCGAGCAGCACCAGCGCGAACAGGTAGTAGTCGGTGGCGACGCTGACCACGTAGTCGTGCCAGACCGGGTACGGCGTGGTCAGCCCGTCCCCGAGCAGCCAGTCCTGCCGCAGCAGCCAGCCGCTGGTCGCGAGCGCGAAGGCGAGCGTGGTGACGCCGAGCGCCACCCCGCGCAGCCGGAGCGCCGGGATGCCGACCAGGATCGACGTGACCGCGCCGGCCGCGCAGCCGGCGAGCACGCCGAGGAACAGGTTGCCGGTCGCCGAGGCGGTCCGGATCGCGGCCGCCGCGCCGATGCCGGCGAAGGCGAACTGGCCGAGGGAGAGCTCGCCGGCGATCCCGGTGACCAGCACCACGGAGAGCCCGACCAGCGCGTAGCCGCAGATCGTGGTGAGCACCGAGGCGGTCGAGTTGCTGACCACATAGGCGAGACCGGCACCGGCCACGGCGGCCACGGTCAGCGGGACTGCGAGGGAGGGTCCGGCCGCCGTGCGCGGCCACAGCGCCTGCTCCGACCGGCGGCCGGGCTGCCGTTGCCGGAGCAGCGAGATCAGGATCGCGACGCCGAGCACCACGTCGACGAACCCGGCGGTCTCTCCCCGGGCGAGCAGCGCCTGTTCCAGGACGCCGACCGCGACGGATGCGCAGAACGCGATCGGCAGTGAGCTCATCCGGGCGATCACCGCGCCGGCCAGGCCGCGCAGCAGCAGCTCCGGGCCGAGCGACTCGATCGACTGCACGCCCTGGGTGGGGGTGAGCAGGATCGACGAGAACGCCGCGACGCCGCCGGCGACGGCCCAGGCCAGGCTGGTCATCCGGGGTGCGGGTACACCGTTGACGGTCGCCGCGTCCGGGTGGTCGGCGGCGGCCCGGATCGCGATGCCGTAGCGGGTGCGGCGCAGGAAGAACGCCAGGACGGCGAGGAGCACCGGGGTGAGCAGCAGCATCGCGGTGAGCGACGAGCCGACGGCGGTGGTGCCGATGGTGAAGGCGGGCAGGCCGGGCGGTTTCGGGTAGGTGCTGCCGGAGAAGCTGTCCCGGTCCACGAGCAGGGCCAGGACCAGGATGAACTGGGAGAGGCCGAGGGTGGCGATCATGCCGATCACCCGTGGCCGGTCGCTGAGCCGGCGCACGACGGTCATCTCGGTGCCGGCGGCGAGGGCGCCCGCGACCGCGATGGCGATCGGGAAGGCGATCCAGTAGTTCAGGCCGTCGGTGAGCCGGGCCAGGACGGCGGCGCCGAAGACGCCGATGGCGCCGTGTGCGAAGTTGACGAAGCGGCTCGATCGGTAGGCCAGGACGAGACCGACCGCGAGCAGCCCGTAGGTGAGACCGGTGAAGAGACCGACGGCCAGGTGCTCGAAGCCCCACATCATGCGTGCCCTCCGAGGACGAGCCGGCGGGCGAGGTCGGGAGCGGCGCGCAGTTCCTCGGGCGTGTGCGCGGCGATGATCGTCCCGTGCTCCATGAAGAGCAGCCGGTCGGCGACCGACATCGCCACGTTCACCGACTGCTCGATCAGCAGGGTGGCGACCCCGGCCGCGGCCAGCCGGCGGACCAGTTCGAGCAGGCCGCCGACGACGACCGGGGCGAGTCCGAGGGAGAACTCGTCGATCAGCAGCAGGGTGGGCCGCTGGATCAGGGTCTTCGCGAGGACCAGCATCTGCCGCTCGCCGCCGGAGAGGTTGGCGGCGGGCTGGTCGGCGCGGGCGGCCAGCCGGGGGAAGACCGCGAGGGCACCGTCCACCACGGTCTCCACCCGGTCGTCGTCGCGGCCGTTGGGGTAGGCGTGCACGCGCAGGTTGTCGCGGACCGAGAGGGTGCCGAACGCCTGCTGCCCGAGGACTGTGGACATGCCGAGCCTGACCCGTTTCGGTCCGGGGAGTGAGGTGATGTCGACTCCGTTCAGCCGCACCGTGCCGGCGCTCGGCCCGGTCAGGCCGGCGAGCATGCGGACCAGGGTGGACTTGCCGACGCCGTTCGGGCCGCAGAGCGCGACCGTCTCGCCCCGGCGGACCGTCAGGTCGATGCCGAACAGCACCTGGATCGCGCCGTATCCGCCGGCGAGTCCGGTCACCTCGAGGACGTCATTCGCCAAGGCGGGTCACCGGGCCCTCGTAGGTGAAGCAGGGGCAGGCGCTGTCGTACTTGAGCACCCGGTATCCGGTCCCGGCCGCGTGCCCGGTGCCGGTGATCCCGCCGAACCCGGCCGCCGTCCTGAATCCCGTTCCCGGTACGGCGTTCGCCCAGGTCGTGGCGTTGAGGTCGCCCCCGAGGCCCTTCGCGCCGGCCTGCAGCAGCAGCGCCGCGTCGCAGTACCCGAACGCGACCCGCGCATTCTGCCGCTCCGCGAACGTGATGCCGGCGTCCGCGTAGATCCTCTGGCAGTTCTTCTCGGCGTCGGTGTCCGGAAATGACAGCTGACTGTCCGGCACGTCGTAGCCGGGGGCGAAGCCGACCCCGACCATGTCCCGGAGCGCGGCGACCGGGATCAGCCCCGGGTTGGCGACCATGAAGCTCGGGCTGTCGAAGGTGGAGACCCCGTAGCGGGCGGTGAAGCTCTGGGCCACCGCGGCGGTCATGAAGAACGGCGCGATACGGGCCCCGCCGAGGAAGAACACCCGGTCGATCCGCTTGCCCCGGAAGTTCACCGCGGCCTGACTGAGTCCGGTGTTCAGGCTGCTCAGCGACGTGGTGTCGATCCACGAGACGGTCACCGTGACGCCGGCCGCCTTTCCGAACGGCACCACCACGCTGTCATACGCGGCGTGGTTGGCGGGCGTGTCCGCGGCGACCAGGCCGGCACGGTCCCGTCCGTCGAAGAACTTCTGTTTCCGCAGGACGCCGAGGAACGAGGTGGTGAACGCGTCGTACTCCGGGAAGGAGGCGGTCCAGAGGTAGGGCGCGAGCTGGGTGAACGTGGCCCGGTCGTCGGCGATCAGGGTGGCGTCGAGCATCAGCGTCCGCCGCTGGGCGTAGCAGGGGCGGGCGTTGGCCTGCAACTGCCCGGTGAGCACCACCGCGAACGCCCGGTCGTCCTGGGTGATCTGGCTGCACAGGGTGGTCTCGGCGGCCGGGGAGTCGCTGCTCGCCTCGTACTCGCGGTAGACCGCGAGCAGCTTGCGACCGGCGATCCCGCCGTGCGCGTTGACGTACGCCTCGAGGGCCTTGACCTGCTCCGCCGGCTTGCCGACGTCGGGCTGCTTGAAGCCGGTCATCGAGGCGGTCTTGCCCAGGTCGGTACCGATGAACACGACCTTGACGGTGTCGCCGGTGACCCCGGGCCCGTCGCCGGCCGCCGAGGGCGCGTTCTGTCCGGGCATCAGCGCCCCGCAACTGGTGTACGCGAGCGTGGTGGCCAGCAGCACGACGCCGGCCCGGAACAGCAGTGGCCAGTCGGGTTTCATGCCGCCACCTCCGCTTCGCTCCGGCGTCGACATGAGCCAATGCCTGAGCCAACCGATTCGCTCGCAAGCTCGCTCATGTGTCCTCCATCAGAGAGATGCCGCGCGGGTACCGGCGGGCGAGCACGTGGCCGAGGGCGTCCAGGTCGAGCACCGAATCGCTCGGCCCGGCTTGCTGACCGGTTCCGATCAGGTGGCGCAGCCCGTCCAGGCTGAGCTGGGCGCCGGCCCGCCCGTGCAGCCAGCGGGCGCCCGGCGCGTCGTCGAAGACCAGGTAGGCGCCGAGGCCGCCGAGCCGGACCACGGCCGGCAGCATGGCGTCCCCCGGGTTCGCGTGCCGCAGCTCCCGCCGCCGCAGCAGGCGCCGCAGCACCCCCCAGGTGATCAGCAGGGCGCCGGCGATGTTGATCAGGGCCAGGCCCCAGGGGTACGCGTTGTAGGTCATCCGGACCCCGGCGAGCCCACCGACGTCCGCGGTGACCACGTACCGCCCGAAAGCGAAGAGCGGGATGTCGACCGGGACGGTGAAGGTACGGCTCTGCCCGGGGCCGAGGCCGGTGACCTGCTCGGTGTGGAAGACGTTGTCGTCGCCGCCCCCGCCGAGCCGCGCCTGGAGGGTGGCGCCGACCAGGGTGGACGGGGTCGGGTTGCGGACCGTGAAGGTGAGTTCGAGGTGTTCCGGGGCGCCGAACCAGGCGGCCGCGGTCCGCCCGCTCAGGTGGTGGTCCTGCAGCTCCAGCTCGTGCACCGGGGCGGTCGCGGCCGGCAGCGCGCCGGTGGCGTGCCCGGTGACGGTCAGCGGCAGGTTGACCGGGCCGCCGGTCTCGCCCTGCACCCCGGCGATGTGCACCACGCACGGGCAGGCCGCGGGCGGGTCGCCGACCTGCAGGTCCACGACGAAGGTCCCGTCGGTGCGGACCGGCGTGGCCAGCGCCGCGCGCATGTCGCAGGCGGCCGAGCCGCTCAGACCACCCGCGCCGCAGGTGACGAGCTGCAGCAGCCGGCCGGGCTCCCAGCCCTCGCCGGTGACCCGGAGGACGTCGCCGGGCCTCGCGCCGGCCCGCGACAGGTGGGCGACCTGGCCGCCGGCCCGCGCCGGTGCCGCGGGCAACCCCATGAAGACGGCCGCGACCAGGCAGATCGCCGTTCTCATCCGGCCGCCACCAGGGCGCGAGGCCGCGGCGACCGACTGCGGAGGCGGCGACGAAGCCGCCACCAGACAAAGAGGATCAGGATCGCCGGTACGGCCAGAGCGGTCCAGGAGATCACAGGAGTGCGCTTCGACCGGGCGGCGTAGACGTCGCCGTCCGAGCGCACGGTCACCCGGGTGGTGACCACGTCGAACGGCCAGATCCCGCTGGTCCGGGCGGTGAACGTGCCGTCCGCCCCGGGGACCATGTCGCTGGCGGGCGCGGACCCGGTCGCGCTGATCCGGTGTCCGAACAGGCCGGTCACCTTTATCTCGGCCGTCGGCACCAGGTGCACGTTGCCGATGTTGGCGACCCGGTACTCCAGGTCACCGCGGGTCCCGACCGGCAGCAGCGGTGCGCCGATGTCGACGCTCAGGTCCCGCACGCTCAGCCCGGGCAGGACGGTGCCGGCGACCCGCAGGTAGACCCGGGCGGCGACGGCGCGCTGCACCCGGACCGCGGCACCGTCCGCGTCCGCGATCGCACCCGGCTGGGCCTCCATGGCGAGGATCCCGCCGACGTGGTCGCCGGGGGTGGCGTTCTTCGGCACGGTGATGGTGAACGGGATGTCGGCGCTGGTGCGCGCGGGCACCTCGACGGTGGTGACCTGGGACGTGACCCAGGAGCCGAGGTCCGCCTGCTTCTCGTCGCGGGACCGGAACGCGAACCCGCCGTTGTGCGGGGTGTTGTAGGCGTCCGCGCCGTAGATCAGGAACGACCTGGGTCCGGTGGTGAGGTTGCTGACCCGTACCGATTCCCGGAGCGTCTGGCCGGCCGGGGCGTCCAGGAAGAACATCAGCCGCGGGGTGGGACCGGGGTTCCTGGCCGGGGTCGGCGTCACCGACCACTCGCCGTTGCCGGCGGCCACGGCCGGCGTGGCCGGCAGCAGGATCGCGCCGATCGTCAGGGCGAGAACAGCCGCGAGGGTACGCATGATCTTCCTTCCCCTGTTCAGAAGGGGGTGGGTGGAGGCGGTGGCGGCCGCCCCCACCTTCTCGGGTGCGACTCAGCCCAGGGTGAGGGTGAGCGTGGCCGCGTACGTGCCGGCGAAGAGGTTCGCCGGCACCGCGAGGGACAGGTCACCGGCCGCGTCGAACGAGCCGCCGGTCAGGGCGGTCACGCCGTCCGGGCCGGAGCAGATCGTCGCGCCGTCGCCGCCGAGCGAGACCCCGGCGTCACCGGCCACGGCCGTGACGGCGTTGGTCGCCCCGGCGTGGGCGGTGCAGGACGGCGTCACGGTGAGCGCGCTCGCCGGGATGGCGCCGCCCGGCACACCGGTGAAGTCGGTGACCTTCGCGGTGAGACTCCACGGGTAGGTGCTGCCGCGGAAGTCGGTCACGTTGATCGTCGGCAGGCCGGCCGTCGCGGTCTGCGCCGCGCCGTTCAGCGTGATCCCGGAGAACGTGATGGTGCTGGTGCCGCTGCCCCGGGACATCGACAGCGAGCCGGCGGTCACGGTCTGCGAGAGCTGGAAGGTCAGACCGCAGTTGCTGCCCGTGGGCGCCGTGCAGGCGTCCGCGGACATGCTCCACGCCGAGAGCGCGTAGAGGCTGCCGGACAGGGCGCCGAGGTACGCGGTCGCCTTGTCGTTCACCGTGAACGCCGCGGAGAACGACCCGTCCGTCGCGGCCGTGGCGGTGACCGCCGGGTCCGCGGTGGCCGGGGGCGGCGGCGCGCCGGTGAGGGCCTGGTAGCCGTTCACCCTGATGCTGCTGCCCGGGTTCCAGTCGGTGCCCTTGACGGTCGTCGTCGTGCCGGCGCCGCCCGCCGCGGGCGTGAGGGTGATCTTCGGGGTGCCGAGGATCGTGACGACCACCTGCACCGCGCTGGTGCCGTCGGAGATGACCAGGGTCCGTTTGCCGGTGGTGGCCCCGGTCGGCACGGTCAGCGTTCCGGTGCCGGCGCCGGTCGCGTCGGTGCTGCCGGTGCCGCTGCCCTCACCCGTGCCGGCTCCGGTGCTGTCCTTCAGCTGGGCCGTCAGCGTGGCACTGGCGGCGAGCCCGGAGACCTTGAAACTGATCGTGTTGCCGGCGCGGGCCGAGTCGATCACCGTCTGACCGGTGATCCCGGTGATCGAGGCGCCGCCGTCGAAGACGGTGACCGCCTGCACGATCGTGGTGTCCACCGGCGCCGCCTTGTGGTCCCGGTCCCCCTCCGCCGAGCAGTACGTGGACGCCGTGGAGTTGGCGAACTTGACCTGCTTGACGGTGAGGGTGGCGCTGCCCGCCGGACCGGCCGCGAACGTGCCGGTCGCGGTGAAGCCGCCGAGCTTGGCGTAGGCCGCGGTGGCCGCCGCCGGGTAGTTGGGCTGGTTGAGGGTGACCGTGCCGGTCTGGGACCCGGAGATCCCGACCGTCACGACCACCGGCACCGACTTCGCGTCGAGCGGAACCGGGCCGTTGGTGGTTCCCGCCGCGGCGGTGAGCGACACGGTCACCGTTTGCCCGGGCGCCGGCGTGGCCGGTGACTGGGTGAGCGTGAACGTGTCGGCCCAGGTGCTCGGCGAGGAGCCGACGCCGGTGTCGCTGAAATAGATCCGGCATCCGAGGGAATTGGCGGTCGGCCCGTACGCGGCGGCGGGCGTCTGGACGGCCACGACGGCCCCCAGTGCGGCGATCATCGCGCCGGCCGCCACGGCCAGAGCCTTTCGGGTGATGCGTTTCATTGTGGTGCCGCGTCCCCTCTGTCAGGTGATGCGCCGCCGCTGTTCCCAGCCGCGGCGCGGTGGCGCGCGGTACGCATCCGGCCCTTCCGTGTTTCCCATCGGGAAACGCTGTTCTCCTTCTGCGTGGGATCTATAAACTCAGTCACAGACCGGTGATGTCAAGCCTCCAGCCAGCCATATTTCACCAGGCGATACACCGTTTCCCGGATTCGCGTCAGGCTGGAAACAGCGCGGAAACCGGCCCGCCGCCCACGAGCGCCCGCACCGCCTTCTCCAGAACCTCCACATCGGAGGCGGCGAGCGCCCGGCCTGCGTTCCCGGTGAACTTCGCCGTCACCTCGGCGGCACTCAGCGGATGGCCGGGGCCGCCACGGGAGCTCGCCACGCGATGCTCCAGGAGCTCTCCGCTCCTGGTCCGCACGCGCAGCACGCCGGCGAACGCGCGGGGGAACACGGCCGTGGCGGCGGGGTCGGCGCGGACCTCGACCCGGGCCGCGAGCTCGAGGCGCTCCGGGGTCAGCTCGGTGAAGTCGTCCAGGCCGACACCGAGCCCGGTGCCGCCGGTCAGCGCGACGGCCAGGGTGTACGGCCCGGAGAACTTCGCGTGATAGCCGCTGCGCGGGCGCGCCTTCTCCTCCGGTGGCTCCGCGATCGTACGCAGCACCGGCTCGGCGACCCCCAGCTCCACAGCCGCGATCTCGCCCGGCTCCAGGCCGGCCGCGCGCAGCGCGAGGGCGCAGTCGATCCCGGCGTGCGTGAAGTGGTTCGACGGGTACGGCTTGAAGACCGTCCGCAGCAGCTCCCAGTCGTCACCGAGCCCGCTCGTGACCGCCCCGGGGTCGAAGCGGCCGGTGTGCGCGGTGAAGAACCCGAACCGTCCCTCCAGGACGGTCGGCGGGCCGGTCAGGCCCTCGGCCGCCAGGGTCGCCGCGACCACACCGGAGTGCGCCGCCCAGCCGCAGTGGGTGCGCTTCACCGAGCCGCCGGTCCGGTTCGCCTCCAGGACACCGGCACCCATCGAGGCGGCGATCCCGATCGCGTCGGCGATCCCCGCCGGGCCCAGGCCGTAGAGCCGGGCCACCGCGACCGCTGCCCCGATCGTGCCGCAGATCGAGGTGGCGTGCTGACCGCGCTCGAAGTACAGGTTGGCCCCGGTCTCCGGATCACAACCGGCCATGCCGAGGCGGTTGGTCACCTCGATGCCGGCCGCGATCGCCGCGATCAGGTCGCCCTCCGCCCCGGCCTGGGCCGCGGCGAGCGCGGCGGGCACCACCGAGGCACTGGGATGCAGCACGGACGGCAGGTGGGTGTCGTCGAAATCCAGGGAGTGGGCGAGGACGCCGTTGACGAAGGCGGCGTTCGGCGCGGGCAGCCGCTCGCCGGAGCCGAGCACGCTCGCCTCGGGGACGCCGCCCCAGCGCCGCATCGTGGCGAGCGCGGCCGGTGCGGCGTCCGCGCCGGGCTCCGCGTGGGCGGCGAGCGCGTTCCCGAGCACGTCGAGCACCCGCTCCGGCACGTCCGCCCGGACCGTCTCCGGGGGATCGACGGTCGCCGCGAACTCGCCGAGGATCCGCGCCAGCGGCGCCGTCACGGCACCACCGCCAGCGGCCGGACCGGGGAGCCGGTAGCGCCCACCAGCCGGAGCGGGGCCAGGATGAACTGGAACTCCTTGATCCCGGCGTCGGCCAGCTCACTCAGCAGCATCGTCTCCACGATGTTGATGCCGGCCTCGACCAGCAGGATCCGGTGCACGGGCAGGTTCGCGTGGCCGGCGCCCGGTGCGATCCGCTCGTAGGCGATCGTCTCCGCACCGGTGACGGCCACACCCCGCCCCACGAGCCAGCGCGCGGCCTCCGGGCCTGGACCGGGGACTCCATCGGTCGTACCGAGGAAGTCCGCTCCGGCGCCGAACCGCCGCGACCACCCGGTGCCCACCAGCACCGCGTCTCCGGGGTTGATCTCGAGGTCGCCGGCGGCGGCCTCGAGATCGCCCGCCGTGACCTCGTAGCCCGCCGGCAGGATCTCGGCACCGTGCAGGGCCGCGACGTCGAGGAAGATCCCCCGGCCGACGTACGGCGGGAACTCGTCGATGCCGAGCCGCGCGAACCCGGCGTCGGACTGCACGTCGGCCGCGACGACGCCGCCGTGCAGCAGCCCGTCCTGGGAGACGTGCGCGAGCGCGTCGACGTGTGTGCCCACGTGCGTGCCGAGGACCAGGATGTCGCTGGCGGCCGAGCCGCCGCCCGCGCGGACCATGTCGCCGTGCCGCCGGACCAGGGCGTGCTGGTAGGCGGGGTGGTTCGGCGACTGTGGCATGCCCCGCCGCATGGGCTGGGCAAGGTCGAAGACCTTCAAATGACTCCTCGTTCCCTCATCGCGGCCCGCGCCTCCTCGTCGTAGCCGAGGCCGGCGAGCACGTCGTCGGTGTCGGCGCCGCGTTCCCGGCCGGTCCAGCGGATCCGGCCGGGGGTGCGCGACATGCGGTACAACGGGCCGGGCATGCGCACCGGACCGAGGACCGGGTCGTGCGCGGTCGTCACGGAATCGCGCGCCCGGAACTGCGGATCCTCGAAGACGTCCGCGATGTCGTAGACCGGGGCGATCGCGGCCTGCGCGCCCTCGAACGCCGCGGTGACCTCGGCGAGGTCGCGTTCCCGGATCCAGCCGCCGACCGCCTCGTCCAGGACATCGGCGTGCCCGGCCCGGCCCGCGCCGGTGGCGAACCACGGCTCCTCGATCAGCTCGGGGCGGCCGACCAGCTTCAGCACCCGCTCGGCGACGGCCTGCGCACTGGTGGAGATCGCGACCCAGCGCCCGTCGGCGGTGCGGTAGGTGTTGCGCGGGGCGTTGTTGACCGAGCGGTTGCCGGTGCGCCGCTGCACGACGCCCAACTGGTCGTAGACCATGGCCTGCATGCCGAGCACGGTCAGCATCGGCTCGACGATGGCCAGGTCGATCACCTGGCCCGGCTGGTCACGCACGTCACGCTCGTAGAGCGCGGTCATGATCGCCTGGGCGCAGGTGAGCGCGCTGATGCCGTCGGCGAGGCCGAACGGGGGCAGGGTGGGCGGTCCGTCCGGCTCTCCGGTGATCGCGGCGAACCCGCTCATCGCCTCGGCGAGGGTGCCGAAGCCGGGGCGGTGCGAATACGGCCCGGACTGCCCGTACGTCGTGACCCGGGCGACGACGAGCTTCGGGTTGTCCCGCTGGAGCACGTCCGGGCCCAGTCCCCAGCGCTCCAGTGTGCCGGGGCGGAAGTTCTCGATCAGCACGTCGGCGGTCTTGAGCAGGGCCCTGGCGACCGCGGCACCCTCGGCGTGACCGAGGTCGAGCGTGACGGTGCGCTTGTTGCGGCCGAGCATGGTCCACCAGAGCGGGACGCCGTCCTTGGCCGGCCCGTGCCCGCGCGCCGGGTCGCCCTTGGCCGGGTGCTCGATCTTCACCACGTCGGCGCCGTAGTCCCCGAGGATCGTCGCCGCGAGCGGGCCGGCGAAGAGCGTGGACGCGTCGACGACGGTCAGGCCTGTCAAGGCGGTCATGCCCCACACTAACCGCCCTGTTCCTCTCAAGGAAACCCCGTTACTGTGTGCGAAACGCTTCCTGGGAGGTTTCCGATGAGCCGCTACGACCTGCTGGTACGCGGGGGCATCCTGGTCGTCCCCTACGTCGGGACGCTCCGGGCGGACCTGGCCGTCGCGGACGGCCGGGTCGCGGCGATCGCCGCGGAGATCCCCGCCTCGGAAGCCGCCTCGGTCGTCGACGCGACCGGCCGCCTGGTCTTCCCCGGCGCCGTCGACGCCCACTTCCACCTCGGGATCTACCGCCCACTGGCGGTCGACGCGATCGAGGAGACCCGGTCCTCACTGGTCGGCGGGGCGACCACGGTGCTGTCCTACTTCCGCACCGGCCAGCACTACCTGAACAAAACCGGCCCCTACGCGTCGATCCTGCCCGAGGTGCTGGACGCCGTCGGCGGTCACGCGTGGACCGACTACGGCTTCCACCTGGCTCCGATGGACACCGCCCAGGTCCACGAGATCCCGGCGCTGGTCGGCGAGCACGGGATCAGCTCGTTCAAGTACTACATGTTCTACAAGGGCTTCAATCTCTCCGCCGACTCCCGGGACGCCAAGGCGTTCACCATGAGCGACGAGTACGACCTCGGCCACCTCTACCAGCTGATGGAGGCTGTCTCCGCCGCCGGCGCGGGCGCGGACCGCCGGGTCTCCCTGTCGCTGCACTGCGAGCAGGCCGAGCTCATGCGCCTGTTCATCGACCGGGTCCGCGCGGCCGGCGACCCGCAGACGCTGAAGGCCTACTCGGACGCCCGCCCGCCGCTGACCGAGCGGGTCGCCATCGGCGAGGCCACCACCCTGGCCCGCGCCACCGGCTGCGCGGTGAACCTGCTGCACCTGTCCTCGGGCGAGGCGCTCGTCGCCGCCCGCGAGGCCCGCCTCGCGATGCCCGAACTGGACATGCGCTTCGAGGTCACCCTGCACCACCTGTGCCTCAACCACGACGACCTCGACGGCCCGGGCGGTCTCGGCGGTCTCGGCGGCAAGGTCAACCCGCCGATCCGCGGCCACGCGGACACCGAGGCGCTGTGGGCCGGCGTCCTGGACGGCACGGTGAACTGGGTCGCCTCCGACCACGCCTGCTGCCTCGAGCAGGAGAAGGGCGACCAGCTGTGGCCGGCCCTGCCCGGCTTCGGCGGCACGGCCCTGCTCTACCCGATCCTGCTGAGCGAGGGCATGCACAAGCGCGGCCTCTCACCCACCCGCGTCGCGGAGCTGGCCTCGGCGAACCCGGCGCGGGCCTACGGCCTGGACGGGCGCAAGGGCAACCTGCTGGTCGGGTACGACGCCGACCTCACGATCGTCGACCCGGACCTGGAGCAGGAGGTGACGACCGGCCTGCTCCTCTCGGGCCAGGACCACTGCCCGTTCGAGGGCCGCAAGGTCCGCGGCTGGCCGGTCGCCACGATCGTCCGCGGCCACCTGGCCTACGAGAACGGCAAGGTCCTCGGCACCCCCCAGGGTCGCTTCCTCTCCCGCTGATCGCCGTCCGCTTCCCCCGGCTCAGTCGTGTGAGTAGAAGTCGACGGTGATGCCGGACGATCGGATCGTCACTTTGGCGTGATCGCCGAACGCCTCCAGGAGCACGTCCTCGAAAGCACACGAGTCGAGCGCGTCCGCGAGCGCCTTGACCCGCTCGAACCGGTCCACGTCCGGGCCCACGTAGCTGCCGGGAATCGGCACGCGGTTCGGCCAGTTGCCGCTGTACTTCCATGCACCGATCGAAGGGTGGCCCCTGCGGGCGTGGACCTCGTACTCGTAGGGGTCCTCGACGTCATCCGGGTCCGGGTCGTCCACGGTCAGGAACCACGGCGAGCAGACTTCGAAGACGCAGGGATCGCCGTCGTTGAAGTAGGGCGTGTACTGCATCCAGCCGAACGCCTTGATCGACGAGTCGTCGAGCACGGCCCGCAGCAGCGGTTCCAGGTCGGACAGCGGCCTCTGCTTGACACGCTGATGCCCCGGGGTGATCCGGCCCTCGACCGGGATGCCGAGGAAGTTGACGTGGCCGCTCATGCGGATCCTCCTTGCAGCAGGTGGGACAGCGGGAGTTCCTTGCGCTGCGCGCCGGACATCCACGGCTTGATGGGCATGCCGGCGATGTAGTCGGCGGGTGAGGGCAGCCAGCCCAGGTCCTCGATGACGTGGCGTTCGGCGATGAGCCGGACCGGGATCTCGACGGTCCCGTGACCGCTGCTCTTCGGCACGGTGATGGTGCGACCGAAGACACGCTGGCAGAGCCAGACGCCCGCGGTGTGGTGATACATGGAACGGTGCCGGACGTCTCCGATGATTTCCTTCGATGAATCTATGAACTCCTCGATCTCGATATAATCCTCAGGACTTCCACCCCACTTCCGGGCGGCCGAGACAGCGTGGTGGTAGGAATTCATGACGCCACCTCCGATTCGTCGGGATCGAGCCCGAAAGACTCACCAGACCTGCGCGGACGTACGTTTCGGCAGCAGGATCGGAGACACCTTCCGGGTGCGCAGAATAGCGGCCGGCATCAGCGGTCACGGATGGACCCCGGGCGGGAAGTCGATACCTCCCCGCCACGGGGCGATTACAGCACGTTGACGATCATCGCTATCCTCTCCCGAGGTGTCGCCGGCCGGGCGACCTTGCGGAAGGTGGATACATGAGACGGTTCGCACGAGAACGCACGATCGTCGCGGCGGCCGTGCTGGCGGCCTCGACCGGTGCGCTGCTCGGCGAAGGGAATGCGGCCGCCGCGGCGGACGGCACCACGCTGCGGGTGTCCGTCGCCCGGGACGGCAGCCCCGCCAACGATCCCTCGGTGGCGCAGTTCATCAGCGCCGACGGCCGGTCGGTGGCGTTCGTCTCCGCCGCCTCGAACCTCGTCACCGGCAGGACCGACCGGACCCGGACCGACGTGTTCGTCCGGGATCCGGACGCCGCCACGACCGTCCTGGCCTCGGTGGCGGCCGACGGGACGGCCGGCGACCGCGAGTCCCGGTCGCCGTCGCTGAGCGCCGACGGCCGCTACGTCGCGTTCCAGTCCGCCGCCACCAACCTCGTCGCCGGTGACACCAACGACCAGACCGACATCTTCGTGCGCGACCTGCTGGCCGGCGTCACGACGAGGGTCTCGGTGGCCGGCTCCGGCGCACAGGCCGACGGCTTCTCGCAGGCCCCGTCGATCAGCGCCGACGGCCGCTACGTCGCCTTCGTGTCCCGGGCGTCGAACCTGGTGCCGGGCGGCAGCACGTCGGTCACCGCCGACGTCTACGTCCACGATCGGGAGTCCGGGACCACCACCCGGGTCTCCGTCCCGGCCGTGGACGCCATCGAGCAGTACAACACCGGGCAGCCGACGATCAGCCCGGACGGCCAGTTCGTCGTCTACGTGTCGGACTCGCCCCGGCAGGTGGCCGACGACACCAACCGCAGGTCGGACGTCATCCTCTACGACCGGCAGGCGGACACCCGTTCCCGGATCTCGGTGGCCGCCGGTGGCGTCCAGGGCAACGGGTCGTCCTCCGACCCCACGATCAGTGCTGACAACCGGTACGTCGGCTTCGCCTCCAGCAGCACCAACCTGGTCGCCGGGGACACCAACCGCAAGACCGACGTGTTCGTCTACGACCGGCAGCTGGGCCGGCCGGTGCGCGTCTCGATGTCCAGCCAGGCGGTCGAGGCCGACGGCGAGTCGGGCAGCCCGGCGATCAGCGCCGAGGGCCGGTACGTGACCTACGCGTCCACGGCGTCGAACCTGGTCGAGGGCGACACCAACAACGGCGGCGACGTGTTCGTCACCGACCTGTCGACCGGTACGACCGAGCGCGTGACGGTCTCCGACAGCGGCGCACAGGTCAACGCGTCCGTCACCGCGCCGCCGTCGATCAGCGGCGACGGCCGGTCGGTGGTCTTCACCTCCAACGCACCGGGGCTGACCCCGCACAACGCCGTCGGGCACCAGGTCTACCTGCGCCGGCGCTGAGAGATCGGTTGACCTTCGCAAGCCCTGGCCCTGAACAGTGTCTCTACTGTTCAGGGCCAGGGCTTGGTCAGCCGGTCGTCAGCCGCGCGTCCTCGTCGGCCATCGCCTCCTGGCGGCCCGGCTCCTCGCGCAGGATCGCGGCGTTCAGCCACTCGTCCGGGATCGCGAACGCGTCCACCAGCGTCCGCAGGTGCGGGCGCAGCTCCTTCAGCAGGTCGTTGATGACCGCGGTGATCGCCTTGGACCGGGCCGGGGTCAGCCGGCCGTGCTCCAGGAACCAGCCCCGGTCCGCCTCGATGACGGTCAGTGCGTACAGGTCGCAGACCCGGTCGAGCAGCGCCCTCGCTCCCGGGTCGGTGGCCCGCTCGACGCCGGCGACGAATGCCTCCAGGGTGATCCGGTCGATGTGGGCGGTCGCGGTCTTCAGGACGTGGTCCTGGACGTCGTTGAAGATGTCGAAGGGCCGGTCCTTCTTGCTGGCGGCGCCGTTACGCAGGCGCAGGATGGCGCCCTCCAGCACGTGCTTCTCCCGGTCCTCGAACATGGTCAGGTGCCAGCCCCGGTCGGTGACCGCGACCTCCTCGTCCCGGCCGGGGACCGCGCTGACCAGCCGCTGGATCAGGCTCCGGGCCGCCGTGCGCTCCAGGACCATCTCGCGGACCTGCTCGGCCACGAACGTCGCCCGGCCCCAGCCGTCGAGCGAGCCGAACGCGTCCCGATAACCGGTGAGCAGGCCCTTCGCGACCAGTTGGAGCAGCACCGTGTTGTCGCCCTCGAACGTGGTGAACACGTCGGTGTCGGCCTTCAACGCGGGCAGCCGGTTCTCCGACAGGTAGCCGGCCCCGCCGCAGGCCTCCCGGCACATCTGGATGGTGTGGGTGGCGTGCCAGGTCTGCGCGGCCTTCAGGCCGGCGGCGCGGGACTCCAGTTCCCGCTGCCGGTGCTCGTCGACCGGCCCGGCGCCGCTCTGCACGTCGGTGAGGGTGCCGACCAGCTCCTCCTGGGCGAAGGCGTACGCGTAGGCCGTGGCCAGCGCCGGCAGAAGTTTGCGCTGGTGCGCGAGGTAGTCGTTGAGCAGCACCTCACGCTCGTCACCGGGAACGCCGAACTGGCGGCGGTTGTCGCCGTAACGGACCGCGATGGTCAGCGCCGCCCGGGTGGCCGCCGACGCCGCGCCACCGAC
The DNA here is from genome assembly GCF_900188005.1 of Actinoplanes regularis. Lineage (GTDB taxonomy): Bacteria > Actinomycetota > Actinomycetes > Mycobacteriales > Micromonosporaceae > Actinoplanes > Actinoplanes regularis. The sequence continues at coordinate 349,614 of NZ_FZNR01000006.1, forward strand.
CGTGACCCGGCCGCGGACCAGGGTGCCGAGCATGGTGAAGAAGCGCCGGGTGTCGTTCTCGATCGGGCTGGAGTACGTGCCGTCCGCGGCGACCTGGCCGTACCGGTCGAGCAGCATGTCCCGGGGCACGGTCACGTGGTCGAAGCTGATCCGGCCGTTGTCGACGCCGAGCAGGCCGGCCTTGTGCCCCGCGTCGCCGAGCGTGACACCCGGCATCGGGTTGCCGTCGGCGTCCCGGATCGGCACCAGCCAGGCGTGCACGCCGCGACCGCGGCCGCCGGTGATCAGCTGGGCGAAGACCACCGCCATCCGGCCGTCGCGCGCCGCGTTGCCGATGTAGTCCTTGCGGGCCGCCTGGTGCGGGGTGTGCAGGTCGAAGGTTCCGGATTCCGGGTCGTACGTGCAGGTGGTTCGCAGTTTCTGCACGTCCGAGCCATGCCCGGTCTCGGTCATCGCGAAGCAGCCCATGATCTCGGCGGAGATGATGCCTCGCAGGTACGCCTCGTGGTGCCGCTCGGTGCCGAGCGCGACCACGGCGCCGCCGAACAGGCCCCACTGCACGCCGGCCTTCACCATCAGGGACAGGTCCGCGTACGCGAGCATCTCGGCCGCCACCACCGACGCGCCCGGATCGTCGGATCCGCCGTACGCCCGGGGGAACGCCGCCGCGACGCCGATGTCGGTGGGAATCTGCCTGATCATGCGGGAGATCCGGTCCCGCGCCTGGTCCGTCGTCTCGCCGTGGACCGCGGCGAAGCCGGCCTTGCCGAGCTCGTCGCGCACCGCTTGCCGGATGTGGGCCCACCGTCCGTCGAGGACGTCCTGCAGCCGGGCCGGGTCGATGGAGTCGCCGATCATGGTTGAAGCTAATCACGCGTTCAGCTTCTCCGCTGTGTGGCCGACGCTTCGATCCAGCGGAACCGGTCACACCCGGGCGGTGGTCGCGAGCGGGCCGGGCTGCTGGACCGGCCCGCTCCCCGGGCTTCTCACATGCCGTCGCCGGACCACTCGCCGCGGGAGCGGGAGCGCACCGGCAGCGAGGAGATCACCGGGGCGTGCTCGTGCGGGTAGTTCTCCGCGTGACCGCCCCACTTGACCCACTCGTCGGTGGTGTACCAGTTGATCAGCTCGCCGTCGGAGCGGATGATCCAGTCGATCTCGGTCTCGGCGACGAAGTGGCCGTGCTTCACCCCGGCCGGCCGGAAGCAGTAGGTGCCCTCGTCGATGTCGCCGAAGTTGTACGCCATCCGCCCGCTGAGCGTGTAGAACTCCTCGTAGCAGGGGTGATGCGCGAGCCGGTGGTCGGTCCAGCCCTGCGGCGCCCGGATCAGCCGGGTGTAGAAGCCGGTCTTCGGGTCCCGGTGCAACAGCTTGATGTAGAGCGGGGTGAGCGGGCCGACGGTCGGCGCGGCCACCCATTCCAGCTTCTCGGCGTCGACCACGGCGACGTCACCTTCCGCGTCCGTCTCCTTGACCGTCGTGAGCGGGTCGAAGCCGGCGTCGCCGTACTCACGCCAGTGCAGGACGCGGGAGCCCTCACGGATCCTGATCCAGTCCATCGGCGCGCCCTTGGGGATCTGGACGTATCCGCCGGGGCCGAGCTCCTGTCCGCCGTAGATCAGCGATCCCTCGACCACGTAGAACTCGGTGTCGGCGTGCGGGATGCCGGCGCCGCGGCCCCAGTCCGCGGTGGCGTGCAGCGACAGCGACGAGGAGCCGTCCTCCTCGTCGGTGGAGAGCCGCCGTTCCAAGATCTTTCCCTCACCGTACGGCAGCTCGCCGGCGTGGAAGATGTAGTCGTCCTCGTGGATCAGTTCCACGTGTGCCCTCACGGCGTACTCCTCAGCTCGCGTTTCAGGATCTTGCCGGCGGCGTTGCGGGGCAGCGCCGGGACGGCTCGGTACTGCTTGGGGACCTTGAAGCCGGCCAGCCGTTCGCGCAGGAACGCGTCGAGTACGCCGGGCTCCAGGGGTGCCCGGCCGACCAGGTAGGCGACGACCCGTTCACCCCAGCGGTCGTCGGGCTCGCCGACCACCGCGCACTCGGTCACGGACGGATGGGTGAGCAGAACCTCCTCGACGTCGCGCGGGTACACGTTCACCCCGCCCGTGATGATCACGTCCTTGATCCGGTCCACGATGGAGATGAAGCCCTCCTCGTCGCGGATCACGATGTCGCCGGAGGTGAGGAAGCCGTCCGGGGTGGTGCAGGCCGCGGTCGCCGCCGGGTTCTCGTGGTAGCCGTTCATCAGGTACGGCGAGCGGCTGTACAGCTCCCCCGGCTCGCCCGGCCCGACCGGCCGCCCGTCGCCGCCGACGACCCGGACCTCGGTGGCGAACCACGGGTGCCCGACCGAGCCGGCCTTGCGCCGGGCGTCCGGGGGCCGCAGGTTGGTGACCACGCCGGCCTCGGTGGAGCCGTACAGCTCGTGCACCCCGACGCCGGGGAACGCCTCGAACACCCACTCCTTGAGCACCTTGGGCAGGGCCGCGGCGTTGAAGTAGAGCGTGTCGAGGGTCTTCAGCTTCTTCACCGCGGGTGATGCGGCGCGGATCAGCTGGGCGTGGGTGGGAACCAGGAAGACCGACTGCGCGCCGTCCCGATCGATCATGTCGAGCAGCCGGTGCGGGTCGAACGAGCGCAGCATGCTGACCGTGCCGCCGCAGTGGACGGCCGCGTACGCGAAGGCGAATCCGGCGCCGTGATACATCGGCGCGACCGCGATCGTGCGCCGGCCCGGCCCGAGACCCCACTCCAGCGCCGCGGCGTAGAACGTCAGGCAGCGGGACCGGTGCGAGATCAGCACACCTTTCGGGTCGCCGGTGGTGCCCGCGGTGTAGGCGATGCAGAACGGTTCCCGCTCGTCGACCGGGATCCACGGGTCCTCGCTCTTCGCGACGCCGATCCAGGTCTCATAGGAGGGACCGATGAAGATCTTTTTGATGGGTACGTCCGGGACCGCGCCGAGGAGCGCCTCGTCCGCCAGCAATGCGCGCGCGCCGGAGTGCTGGAGGATGAACTCGACCTCCGGGCTGGTCAGGCGCGGGTTGACCGGGACCAGGACCAGGCCGGCCTTGGCGATGCCGGCCGCGATCTCCGGGTACTCCAGGCGGTTGCCGCAGAGCAGCGCGACGCGGTCGCCGTGCCGGAGGCCGAGCGCCAGCAGGCCGCAGGCCACCCGGGACGACCGCTCGTCGAGCGCTGCGTAGGTGAGCTCGCGGTCGCCGTCGCGCACCGCGATCACGTCGGGGGTGGCCCGCCCGAACTCCCGAATCCCGCCGGCGATCGTCAGATCCGCCCCACCAGGCCGCAACATGCCAGAATGGAAACACCGTTTCCATTCTCGACGCAAGAGTCAGTTCGCCACAGCGGGGAAGTCGCCGGCGCGGCCGAGCTGCGCCGCAACAGCCTCGAGACCCAGCTCGGCACCGATCCAGGCACCGGCCTCAGCCGCGGCCGGAACGGCGACGCCGGTCTTCAGGCCGGAACGGTTGAGCAGGTAGGCGAGGTCCTCGGTGGCGACGTTGCCGGTGGCGGCCGGGGCGAACGGGCAGCCACCGATGCCGCCGAGGCTGCTGTCCAGCGCGACGAAACCGGCGTCCACCGCGGCCATCGCGTTCGCATAGCCGGTGTTTCGCGTGTTGTGGAAGTGCGCCCGGAGCGGGGCGACTCCGCGCACGGCGGCGGCCAGCTCCGCGACCTGCACCGGGACACCGACCCCGATGGTGTCGGCGAGGCAGAGCTCGTCGAGCGGACCGGACTGCTGGACGATCTGCCGCACCCGCGAGACCGGGACTTCGCCGGTGAACGGGCACCCGAAGGCCGCGGCGACGGTCAGGGTCACGAAGAATCCGGCGTCGCGGGCCCGCTGCGCGACGGCGCGAAACGCCGCGAGCGACTCCATCGTCGTGACGCCCTGGTTGCGCCGGGAGAACTCGTCACTGGCGACGACGACATAGTTGATCTCATCGGGCCGGGCGTCGCCCAGCGCCAGGGCCCGCTCCAGACCACGTTCATTCATAACAAGAGCGACATAGCGTACGGCGGACGACCGCGGCACCGCGCGCAGCACGTCCTCGGCGTCGGCCATCTGCGGCACCCGATCGGGCCGCGCGAAGGCGGCCACCTCGATCCGCCGCAGCCCGGCGCCGATCGCCCGGCGCACGTACTCGACCTTGACGGCCGTCGGCAGCACCCGCTTCTCGTTCTGCAACCCGTCCCGGGGACCGACCTCGACGATCTCCACGCGACACCCCCTGTTCCATCTAGCGAAACATCGTTTCACGAAGATAGGGTCCTGTCATGACCGCGCCGCTCGCCGACCTTCGCGTCCTGGAAACCGGAACCCTGCTCGCCGGCCCGTTCTGCGGCCAGCTCCTCGGTGACTTCGGCGCCGAAGTGATCAAACTGGAGGATCCGGGTCGCGGCGACCCGATGCGCCAGTGGGGCCGGGAGAAGCCGCACGGCCAGTCGCTGTGGTGGCCGGTGGTGGCCCGGAACAAGAAGTCGGTCACCTGCAACCTGCGGTCGCCCGAGGGGCAGGAACTGGCGCGCCGGCTCGTCGCGCACGCCGACGTGCTGCTCGAGAACTTCCGCCCCGGCACCCTGGAGCGCTGGGGTCTGTCGTACGAGGAGCTCTCGAAGATCAATCCACGGCTGATCCTGGTGCGGGTGACCGGTTACGGTCAGACCGGGCCGTACGCGCCCCGCGCCGGCTTCGGCTCGATCGGCGAGGCGATGGGCGGCCTGCGACACGTCACCGGGGAGGCCGACCGGCCGCCGTCCCGCAGCGGGATCTCGATCGGCGACTCGCTCGCGGCGACGTACGCCGCCTTCGGCACCCTCGCCGCCCTGCACGCCCGCGAGCGCACCGGTCGCGGCCAGGTCGTCGACTCGGCGATCTACGAGGCGGTGCTGGCCATGATGGAGTCGCTGATCCCGGAGTGGAGCGTCGCCGGTTACCGCCGGGAGCGCACCGGCCCGATCCTGCCGAACGTCGCCCCGAGCAACGTCTACCCCAGCGCCGACGGCTCGGACGTGCTGATCGCCGCGAACCAGGACACGGTCTTCCGCCGCCTCACCGACGCGATGGGCCGTCCCGGCCTCGCCGACGACCCGCGGTATGCGACACACGGCGCCCGCGGCGAGCACCAGACCGAACTGGATCAGCTGATCAGCGAGTGGACGGCCACCGTGCCCTCGGCGAAACTCCTCGCCCTGCTGCACGAGGCGGGCGTGCCCGCCGGTGGCATCTACACCGCGGAGGACATCATCGCGGACCCGCACGTGCAGGCCCGCGAGGCGGTGGTGACGGTCGATCACCCGGAGCTGGGCCCACTGAAGATGCAGAACGTGGCACCCCGGCTCTCCGCGACACCGGGCTCGGTGAAGTGGCCCGGCCCCGCGCTCGGCGCCAGCAATCAGGAGGTCTACCAGGGCATCCTCGGCCTCACCGACGCCGAACTGGCCGACCTGCGCAGCCGCGGGATCATCTGATGGCGGAACTCGCCGAGGACTACGCGACCGCCGGGTTCGCCCGGCGACTGGGCTGGGGAAGCCGGCCGGCGGTGCTGCTCGTGGACCCCGCGGTCGCGTACACGAGTCCCGATTCGCCGCTCCACCTTCGTACCGGCGAAGTCGCGGTCGAGGCGATGTCGTCGCTCGCCGAATCGGCTCGCGCGGCGGGCGTTCCGGTGATCTGGACCCGGGTCCGGTTCGCGGACGCGTCCTGCGCCGAGGCGCCGCTCTTCGCCGCGAAGGTTCCCGCGCTGAGGGCCTTCGCCGACGGCAGCGAGTTCGCCGGTTTCGCCCCGCCGCTCTCCCCCGCACCCGGCGAACTCGTGGTTGTGAAACACTATGCGAGCGCTTTCGCCGGCACCTCGCTCGCCGCTTGGCTGGCCTCCCACCACATCGACACGCTGGTCATCGGCGGCTTCTCGACCAGTGGCTGCGTCCGGGCCTCGGCGCTGGACGCCCTGCAGAACGGCTTCCGGCCGATGGTCGTGCGGGACGCCTGCGCCGATCGGGACGCCGGCCCGCACGACGCCAACCTCTTCGACCTGAACGCCAAGTACGCCGACGTCATCGACCTGTCCGAAGCCCGCACCGAACTCGCCGCCCGCGCCTGAACTCGTAAAGCTCGACGAGTTGTGCAGAGCCTATCGATTCATGACATCAGCTGAGCAGAAGCAGGCACTTCTGCGATCCACTCCCACTCCTGCGACTCACGACTTGCCGAAAGAACGACGAGCGCAACGTGGCCGGCTGCGACGTTCCCCAGACTGATCGAGGTCCGGGCGCTCTGAAACCCTTCGAGTGACGCCAAGCTCCAGGTTTGAGTCTCCGGCAGACCGCGCACCTTGAAGTTGCTCTCGACCCCGGCCTTGGTCGCCTTCAGCTGCGCCTGGATGTCCTCCACGACCTCGAGGCCGACATTCGTGATGACGAGCCAAGGCTCGTTTCCGTACAGCTCGACAGTGGCCACGAGGGCCGGCTGCTCTTCCTCGTGTCGTCGCTTGGCGAGCTCTCTCAGCTGCTCCTCCGCAGCTATCGCTTGCTTGCGCGTGTAATACGCCGCCGCCCCTGCCGAGGCCAGGGCCAAGATCGAAATTACTGTGGAAACAGGCTCCATGGCGGAAACTGCCTTCTGCGGATAAGGGGATCTCGGATCAATATCAGACACCCCACGGTAGCAGGACGTGTTACACGTGACAACACGTATTACATGCAGTACGTTAGCCGCCAGCCGCCCGGCCTTCCGGGGGCTGAAACGCGAAAAGCCGTCCCAGCGTGACGCTGGGACGGCTCGAGTTGGTCTACCTAGCTGGCCAGGTCGCCCAAGGAGTCCTTCACAAGGCGCAGGGCGTCCTTACGCCGCTGCGCATCCTCGTCGATCTGCCGCTCGACGTCGGAGTCGACGAACCTGGTGACCTTCTCGATGATGGCTTCCCTAACAAGTTCCGCCATCGACTTACCGGTAAGAAGCGACATGGCCTGGAGGATGTCGTAGTCCTTCCCCGGCATACGCATCGTGAAAGTCGGCACTACACACCCCCACTCGTTCCATCTAGGCGCCGCCCAGGAACCCGAAAGCTCTGGCGATCCCATGCCGGTGCACGACGATTCGACCGCCTGGGCGGTCACCGAGAACAAAGCTACCGCACTTGACGACCACATGCAACTTCGTACATCATGTGTTGCATACCTTGGCAGCATGCGCGTATACGTGCTCCGCTCGGCGTGAAAGCAGGTCGACTGTGAGGAATTTCGCCGCCATGCGTGAGTTCGACATGGCTGCAAGCAGCGCGAGGACATTGCTTGACCGGATCCGCCGGCACACCTGGGGCGAATTTCACGAATCCGGGTGGACCATCGAACTCGCAGAGCCCTACCCGCACTCGGCCGACAGCGAGACTCCTCGCCCCCTGGTGCCGACACAACGCGCGGATGATCTGATCAAGAAGATCGAAACACATAAGTGGGGCGCATACCCCGAATCAGGCTGGAGCGTGAGCCCGGTCCGGCCCGCTCTCACTTTGGTCGAGTCTCGGACCGACGACCAGAAGGACCATGGCGCCATGCCGATCTGGCAGCGCAGCAGCCGCCAAGCGGAACCCGGTGGCATCGAGGTCACCAGCCACGGCGACCACATCCTGGTCCGAGACGCCAAGAGTCCAACGAGTTCGCACCTCTACTTCACATACAAGGAGTGGAGCGAATTCGTTACAGGGATTCTGTCCGGCGAATTTGTTTTCGCAGGTGCCGCCTGATCCGCGAAGGGGCCAGGGCGTCACATCCCGGTCGCAGTGGATCATGTTCGATGCGCTGGTGCCGATCGCCCGCCTACCCGGCCTGACCACCTCGCTGCGGGACGTGGGTTCGCCGCCCTCCGACGACGAACCGACCATCACCCGAACTGTTCGCCATCAGTCGCCCGGAAGTCAGCCGGACTGCGGCGGCTGGTTGCGGTGTGTTACTCCTCGCCGGCACCGAGGTGCCACGGGACGACCAGCGGGTGGCGCGCCTCGTCGCGGGCGGCGATGCCTTCCATCGACCGCAGATATTGACGGCGGGTGATTTCTCCGTCCATCAACTGGCCGCAGAGGACACCCTCCAGGCTGGCTGGAGCGAAGAAGGACTCCGGCACGAGCAGCGGTTCTTCAGCCTTGCGCGCCTCGGCGCGGACCCCACGCACCGCGAGCACGCAGGCGCCGACCAGGACCAGGATGAGCAGGAACAGGATCAGCATCGCCACCGCCTTGTCGGTTCGGAGCGGGACATGTTCGTGCCGCCTCGACAAAGCAAACGGATCACAGGGCGTATCGGTTCGAAGGTTTGCCCAACAACTGTCACGCACTCATCCGAAGGGCCTCCGACAAGAAGAACCAGGGCGGCGACGGGCGTCAGACGCGGATCCGGGCGGCGCCGCCGGCCTGCAGCCGGCCGTCGGAGAGGCGGACGAGGACGGTGGCGGGATGCCCGAGCCGGTCACCCATGTCGACACTGATCTCCGGTACGCCCAAGGCCGCGAGCAGACACGACGTGCTGTTCACGTTCGCGATGTCCTCGGGCACCCCGATCGACGGCGCGAACATCCGGGCCGCCGGCCGCGAACCGGTCGCGGGCGGGGTGTAGACGTAGCATCCGAGCAGCCCCGCCGCGTCACAGGCCGACCGTAGCGCCCCGAGGTCCGGTTCGAGCGCGTCGAGCCGGCCCCGCGAGTCCACCGGGATCAACAGGCGCCACCGCCCGGTCGAGGCGGCCCGCACCCCGGGCAGTTCCGGATCCAGTCCGAGCGCCCCGAGCACCGCCGACACGTCTCCCGGTTCCCGTAACGCCACGGGGGCCTGCGGGAACCAGGCCCGATCCCCCTCCACCCGGCCCTGGAACATCCGGCCGGAGACCCGGAGGGTGAACACCCCGTCCCGGCCGAACCGATCAGCGAGCCAGATCAGGGCGGCCACCGTCCCATGACCACAGGCCGGCAGTTCCCCCGTCGAGGTGAAGAACCGTACGTCGGCAACTTCATCACCGAGAGCAACGAAAGCCGCGTGCGAGGCCCCCGCCACACCCGGCGCGAGCGCCCGTGCCGAATCGGCGATCGGCGTGTCTTCGACGACCAGGGTCGGGCTGCCGCCCCGCCCGTCACGCAGGCACGCGTCCACGATCACCGCTCCACCTCCACGATCGGGTACGGGGGATGTCCAGCCCCGGCCACCTCTGACTAAGGTCCAGTTGTGCCCGGAAAATCCGGTTCATTTATGAAAAATCAGTAAATGCGTGCTGCGCGCGACCGGGTCATCTGTCCACATTGCTCAGGGAGCAAGATGCCCTACGACTATGACAGCTTCAGCCGCCTCGCCGGTCCCCCGGACCCGGCCCCCGAGGGCGACTACCGGGTCCGGCTCAAGCGCCTGACCCGTCACCGCCCGGTACGCAGCCTGCTGATCACGATCTTCGCGTTCACCCTGGAGGCCACGTTCTTCGGCTGGCTGCTCGCCTCGGCCGACCTCTCCGGTGGGCTGCTCACCCCGACCGCGATCCTGGTCGGCGCGATCGCCCTGATCGAACTGTTCCGCCTGGTCAACGTCGTGACGCTCTGCCTGGCCACGCTGCGGGCCCGGGACCCGGTGCCGGTCCCGCCGGAACGGGACCTGCGGGTCGCCTTCCTCACCACGATCGTCCCCGGCAAGGAGCCGATCGAGATGGTCGAGGGCACCCTGCGCGCCGCGACCGCGATCCACGGCCGGCCCGACGTGTGGCTGCTCGACGAGGGCGACGACGACCAGGTCAAGGCGATGTGCGGGCGGGTCGGCGCGCACCACTTCAGCCGGCGGGGCGTCGCCCGGTGGAACACCGAGCGGGGCGCGTTCAAGGCGAAGACCAAGCACGGCAACTACAACGCCTGGGTGGACGCGCACGGCGACGACTACGACGTGTTCGTCTCGGTCGACCCGGACCACGTGCCGCTGCCGTCCTTCGGCGACCGGCTGCTCGGCTACTTCCGCGATCCGGACGTGGCGTTCGTGGTCGGACCGCAGATCTACGGCAACTATGACAACCTGGTCACCCGCTGGGCCGAATCGCAGCAGTACCTCTTCCACTCGCTGCTGCAGCGGGCCGGCAACCGGCTGGGCACGCCGATGCTGGTCGGCACCAACAACGCCGTACGGATCAAGGCCCTGAAGAGCATCGGCGGGTTGCAGGACTCGATCACCGAGGACATGGCGACCAGCCTGGCGATCCACGCCGCCCGCAATCCGGCGACGAACCGGCGCTGGCGCTCGGTCTACACCCCGGACGTGCTCGCGGTCGGCGAGGGGCCGTCCTCCTGGACCGACTACTTCAGCCAGCAGCACCGCTGGTCACGCGGCACCGACGAGGTCTGCCTGACCGGCTTCGCACGCCGGATCGGCAAGCTCGGCGTGCGCCGGACGCTGCACTACGCGCTGCTGATGGCGTACTACCCGCTGACCGCGGTCTCGTGGCTGCTCGGCAGCGCCACCGCGGTCGCGCACATCGTGCTCGGGATCCGCGGCGTCCAGGTGCCCCAGCAGGTGTGGTCGATGCTCTATGTGGACGCGGCGCTCTTCCAGGTCGGCCTCTACCTGTGGAACCGGCGGCACAACGTGAGCCCGCACGAGGAGGCCGGGTCTTCCGGACTGACCGGGATGCTGCTCTCCACGCTCTGCGCGCCGGTCTACGTGGCCGCGTTCCGGCAGACGGTGCTGCGCAAGCGGGCCGGTTTCGTGGTCACCCCGAAGGGCGACGAGGCCAGCCCGGACCGGATGGCCACCTTCCGCGCCCATCTGAGCTGGGCGGCCTTCTTCGCGGCGCTGCTGGCCACGGCGGTGATCACCGGTCGTACCCACGGATTGATGTGGCTCTGGCCGACGCTGAACCTCGCCCTCTGCCTGACCCCGCCGGTGCTCTGGGCGATGCGGCCACGACCGAGAACCGGGGCCGCGCAGATCCCCGCTCAACGGACCAGTGAACCCGTGAGGACGTACGCATGAATCGCCAGCCGCAACCGACCCTCGCCCGCCGCCTGCTCCGCGGTCTGGCCGTGCTCCCCGCCGCCGCCGCGGTCCTCGCGGCGAACCGGCCGATCGTGGTCTTCGCGGCCGACCGGTATCACCAGTTCCAGATCAACAGCCGCGACTACAAGGCGGAGTACGGCCACTGGTCGATCCTGCCGGTCCCGGCCGACTTCCGGATCAACGCGATCCACGCCGCCCTGCTCAGCACCGGCAAGGTCCTGATCGTCGCCGGGTCCGGCAACAACCGGCAGAACTTCGAGGCCGGCACGTTCAAAACCATCGTGTGGGACCCGGCCTCGGAGAAGTTCTCGCTGGTCCCGACGCCGACCGACCTGTTCTGTGGCGGGCACACGTTCCTCGCCGACGGGAAACTGCTGATCGCCGGGGGCACCAAGTCGTACGAGGTGCTGCCGGAGAACATCAGGTTCGCGGCCGGCGTCATGAAGATCAAGAACGAGTCGCCGGACGGCGGGCCACGCGTCTTCAAGAAGGGCACCCGGCTCATCGCACCCGGCGGAAAGCGGTACGCGACCAGGACCGACGTGACCGTTCCCGCGGCGACGAAGATGCAGCACGCCGGGCAGACCATGGTCCACGCCGGCGAGGCCGAGGTCTGGGTGGACGCGGTCATGCCCGGCGACACGGAGGTGATCACGAAACCGGCGCAGTACCGGATCACGGGCCTCTCCGCCCCCGACAGCCGCAACCTCTACGGCGTCGCCGACAAGATCACCCGGGAGAAGCAGGAGTACGGCGGGGACGACACCTCGTACGAATTCGACCCGCGCACCGAACGCTACGTCCGTACCGGAAATCTCACCGACCCCCGCTGGTATCCGACCCTGGCCCCGCTGCCCAGCGGCAACGTCCTGGCCGTCTCCGGCCTGGACCGGTTCGGCCGGATGCTGCCCGGCCGCAACGAGGTCTACTCCCCCCGCACCCGCCGCTGGACGGCCGCGCCCCGGCTGACCCGGGTCTTCCCCACCTACCCGGCGCTCTTCGTCACCCGCGACGAGCGGCTCTTCTTCTCCGGTTCGAACGCCGGGTACGGCTCGGCCACCGAGGGCCGCACCCCGGGCCTGTGGGACCTGCGGAACAACCGCTTCCAGCCGGTGCCCGGGCTGCAGGACGCCGCCCTGACCGAGACCAGCGCGTCCGTACTGCTGCCCCCGGCGCAGCGGCAGCGGGTGATGATCCTGGGCGGCGGGGCGGTCGGCGACTCCCCGGTCTCCACGGCCCGGACCGCGATCGCCGACCTGTCCGTGCGCAAGCCGGTCTACGTGCCCGGGCCGGACCTGCCGCAGCCGACCCGATACCTGAACGCGGTGGTGCTGCCCGACGACACGGTCTTCACCACCGGCGGCTCGACCGGGTACCGGGGCGGGCCGTACCGCGGGAACAAGCGCAGCGACCTGCTCACCGCGCAGATGTACGACCCGGCCGGGAACGCCTTCCGGACCCTGGCCGCGCCGACCGTCGGCCGCAACTATCACTCGGAGGCGCTGCTGCTGCCGGACGGGCGGGTGGTGACCATGGGCAGCGACCCGATCTACGACCGGAGCGGCAAGAATCCGGGGACGTTCGAGGAGCGGATCGAGATCTACAGCCCGCCGTACCTGTTCCACGGCGGCCGCCCGGCGATCACGGGCGGACCGGCCGAGGTGGCCCGGGGCACCAGCGTCGCGTACACCTCACCGGACGCGGACCGGATCCAGACCGCCCGCCTGGTCCGGCCCGCCGCCGTCACCCACGCGACCGACGTCGACCAGCGCTCGATCGCCCTGGAGATGCACCACACCCCTGGCCGCGTCACGGTCCGGATCCCGAAGGAGCGCGGGCTGGTCCCCTCCGGCTGGTACATGCTCTTCGTGACGGACACGAAGGGCGTCCCCTCCCCGGCCATCTGGGTGCATGTCAGTTAGTGGCGAGGGCCAGGGCGTACTCCGGCCACCACTGGCCGGCCGGTGGGGCGCCGTCACCGCAGGCCCCGTCGGACTCCCCCGGCCGCTTTACCCAGAGGTACGCGTCCACCCGGTCGTGCCCGGTCCGCGCCGTCGGTGCGGGGCCGAGGGCACGGCCGGGCGGGTTGCACCAGTGCCCGTCCCCGGAGCCCGCGGTCTCGGCCGGCCCGTTCCCGTTGCGACTGGTGTCGATCACGAAGTGCTTGCCGCCGAGCCGGTCGGAGATGGCCGTCCCGTAGCCGATGTTCGCGTCGGTGGTCTCGAAGTTCGCCACGTTGAGGCTGAACCCGTCGGCGTCGGCGATCCCGGCCCGGCGCAGCCCGTCCACCACCCGGTCCACGTCCTTCACCCAGCCCGGGTTCCCGCCGTCCAGGTAGACCCGCACCCCCGGGTCCGCCTTGAGCGCCCGGATCGCCGCACCGAGCAGTTGGTAGCGCTCCTCGGCGGCCTCGGCCGGCATGCAGTCCTGCAGTACGTGGGTGACCGCGTCCGGCTCCAGCACGACCAGCGCCGGCGATCCCCTCACCGCGCCGGAGAGCTGAGCGATCCACTCCCGGTAGGCCGCCGCGTCGGGCGCCCCGCCCCCGGAGTGTCCCCCGCAGTCGCGTCCCGGCACGTAGTACGCCACCAGCACCGGCGTCCGCCCGGCCGCGGCGGCCGCGGCGACCAGGCGCCGGGCCTTGTCGGCGAAGCCGGGATCGGCGTCGGCGAACCAGACCGCGGTGGGCTCGCCGGCGATCCGCCGCACCGCCGCGGCGTCCGCCGGGCGGCCCTGCGCCTCCCAGGTCTGCACCTGGGCGACGGCCGGCCCGGCCGGCTCCACGTAGAACTGTTCGACGGGCGCGGACGAGACGGGCACCGGGGTGCTGGTGCGGGGGGCGGGATCGTCGTCGGCACAGGCCGTGAGGACGGTACAGGCGACGACGGCCAGGACCACGGAACGAACTCTCATTTTTCCTTTTCAGCGTCAGGTCAGCGCACCGACCGGGCTACCACGAGCGCCTCCTCGAGCGTCGGCAAGCCCTCCAGCCGGTAGCTGACGGGCCCGATCGACCAGATCAACGTGGGCCCGGCGAGGCGGGCGGTCTCGGTCCGGGCCACGCCGTCTCGTCCGACGTACGTGACCGGGTGCGACGTGGACAGCCAGACCGCGCCGTCGCCGAGAGTCACCCACTCCGCGTTCGGAGCGGTCTTCATGAACGCCGGCTCCAGCGTTCCGTCGAATTGGTCGAAATGCACCGTACCGCCCCGGTAGACGAGGGAGACCACACGTGGTGCGCCGTTTCGGTCCGGATCAAGGAGAAGCACCCGGTCGGGCGACCCCAGCACCTCCGGCGCGGTCACCGGGAAGAGCGCCGTCCGTCTCGCCCCCTCGAGCTCCCCGTCCCGGATGGACGGAATCGGACTCGGCGTGGCCGGCAACACCGCGGGCGACTGCTCGCGCCGCAGCTCGAACCCGGCGATCCGGCGGAACGCGTCGACCACGGTGGCCCGGGCCGGCGAGATCGCCACCACGGCGACGACCAGGGCCGCGACGACTGCGGAGAGATAGAAGCGGACGCGATGGCGGCGGGGCGCGGGGCGCGCGAGGCGCTCACGGACCGCGGCACGCTGATCAGCCGCCTCCGGTACGACACAGGCTCGCCCGAGGTCGCGAAGCTCCGCGACGAGGTCGTCGAACTCCAGCTCAGACACCAGGCACCTCCCGCACCGGCATCCGGTCCCGCAGCTTGCCGAGCGCCCGCGCGGTCCGCGACTTGACGGTCCCGCGCGGCAGCCCGAGCGTCACCGCGGTCTCCGCCTCGGACAGGTCCAGCAGATAGCGGCAGACCAGCACGTCCCGGTCCCGCGCCTCGAGCGCGCGCAACTGCTCGAGCAGGAACCGCCGCCGCTCCCCGGCCACCGCGGTCTCGGCCGGATCCGGCTCCTGTGGCTCCGGCCCCTCCCGCACACCGAACCGTTGCAGCAGCCCGTCCCGTCTGCGCCGGGACCGGACCAGGTTGCGGGTCTCGTTCGCGACGATGGCGAGCAGCCACGCCTTGAACCCGGCCTCGCCCCGGTAACGCCCGAGCTGCCGGTACGCCTTCACGAACGCCTCCTGCACCACGTCGTCCGCGTCCGCGCCGGCCCCGAGCAGCACGGCCGCCCGGTGCGCGGGCGCGGTGCAGTGCCCGACCAGGATCTCGTACGCGTCCAGGTCCCCCGCGCGCGCACGAGCCACCACGTCCGCCTCGTCTACCACCACGTACATAGGACACCACCGGCCGGGAACCGGTTCCCGGCCGGTGGTGTCTTCGATGCATGACGACTCGCCGTGACTTCCTCGTCCTCGCCGGCGCCGGGCTCGCGCTCGGCGGTTGCCGGGAGACCACCCGTCCCGCCGCGCCGATGCGGGACGTGGTTCTCGCCGAGACCAGCCGTGGGCTGGTGCGGTTGACGCCGCGGGGCGAGCGGTCGCACGGGCCCGCGGCGGCGCTCAGCCACGACGGGACGCGGCTCGCCGTCGTACAGGAGAACGTGCTGTCGCAGATCGTCGCCGGGACCGGCGTGACGGAGCGGACCACCGGCATCACCGCCGGATGGCTGCCCCGGGCGGTGTCGCTGGACGGCCGCGCGTGCGCGCTGGGCCGGACCCCCGCCGCGACGGTCCCGGACGGCCGCGCCCGCACCCCGCTGCTGGTCGTGGTGGACGGGCGGTCCCGCGAGTACGACCTGCCGGGGGTGATCGAGCCGGACGCCTTCACCTCCGACGCGACCGGCCTGTTCGTGCTGGAGTGGCTGCCCGCGGCGAAGCCCGACCACTACCGGGTGCGGGTGCTCGACCTCGACAGCGGGAAGACGCACCCGCTCTCCACCCGGGCCAAGGTTCCGGTGCCGGGAGGGGCCGAGGAGACGATGCGCGGCGACGGCCGGCAGGCGGTCCTGAGCGGAGACCGGAAACTGCTGCTCACGCTGTACACCCACCAGCCCGGGCACCAGCACACCCGCGACCTGCTCTCCGGGCGACCGGGAAATGCGCACGCGTTCGTGCACGTGCTGCACCTGGTCGAGCGCTGGGCCTACTGCCTGGACCTGCCGCACCCGTTCGGCGAGGGACCGGCGCGGGGGCACGCCATCGCGGTGGGTCCCGGAGGCGCCGCGGTGGTGGACAGTACGAGCGGCCTGCTCGCGTACCTGGATCTGGAGTCGCTGGCGGTCGGGCGGCGCGAGCGGGTCCCGATCTCGCTCGACGCCGCGGCGTTCCTGCTGCTCACCGTGGACCGGCGCACGATCGCCGGTGCGGCCGGCAAGATCACTGTGCTGGACCGGGACTCCGGCGCGGTCACGGCGGTCTGGCCGGTTCCGGAACCGCTGCTCGGGCTCGGGCTGAGCGGGGACGGCGAGCGGTTGTACACGGGTTCGCCCGGATCGGTGCACTGGCACGACGCCACGACCGGCGCGCTGCTGGGCCGGAGCGCGGTCGAGGGGTTGACCGCGCTCCGGTTCGTGCGCTGATCGGTGACTAACCGATCTTGCGGAAGACGTCGAGGACGAACCACTCGTCCTCGTGGCGGATGACCGGCTGCAGGCCCGGGTGGGCGGCCAGCCGCGCGTGGACGTTGAAGCCGTCGTAGTTGCCCGGGTTCTGCCGGTCCCGGAAGTGCACCGCCAGCAGGTCGCCGCCGGCCTCCAGGCGGGCGAGCGTGCCGTCGAGCATCAGGCGCAGGTCGTCGTCGGAGAGGTAGTAGAGCAGGTCCCCGATGACGACGAGGTCGAAGGTGCCGTCCGGGAGTTCGGCGGGGAGCAGGGCGCGTTCCACCCGTACGTTGGCGAGGCCGGCGGTGGCGGCACGCGCCTGAACCACCGCCTCGTCGACACAGTCGACGGCGAGGACCTCGTCGCAACGCTCCGCGAGCATCACGCTGAGCATTCCCACCGCACAGCCCGGCTCGTAGCAGCGGCGGTACCGCACACGCGGCAGGCTGGCCATCGCGACCGCGTATTTACGCTGGTCATTCCACTTGGTCGCGTTGTCCCACGGATCATCCTTGGCCTCGTAGAGCCCGATGAAATGGTCGAGGGAGAACGATTCCTCCGGCGGTACGGCGTCACCCTGGGTACGTGTCACCCCGCGATTCTGCCCCGCCCTCAGCGCGACTGGACGGTCAGGGCTCCGACCCCTCCCTCGGAGTCGACCTTGATCAGGGCGTCACCGCCGAACCGGAGCGTCTCGCCCTTGTCCACCCCGTCCCGGGTGTCGCCGTAGAGGGTGACCGAGCCTGCGCCCTCGCGGAAGAACGCGCGCACCGGCACCTTGCCGTCGGTGACGATCCGCCAGGTGCCGATCCCGCCGCGCTCCGTGATCGGGATGGCGTCGCGCTGGCCGGGCAGGACCAGGTCCACGGTCGCCGCGCCGCCGATCAGGTCGACGCCGCCGACCCGGCCTCCGGACAGGTCGATCCCGGCCTCGCTCACGCCGCCGCGCATCCGCAGGGACCACTTCACGTCGTCGCTGAGCAGGACCTCGAGCCGGGCCGAGCCGCTCTTCCGCCCGTTCGGCGTGACCGTCACCCGGACCGTGTCGTCGTCGACCGCGGCCCGAGCGGTGATCTTGCTGTCGTCGCCCACCCCGATCTTGAAGAACCCGTTCGGCACGTCCCCGATCGACACCCGCAGCTGGGTGACGCCGTCGGCGAGCTCGAAGGTGGCGGCCTCCGGGATCGCCGGTTGCGCGGTGGCGCCGGGGGCCGCCGCCGAGGTGGGCGCCGTGGTCGGCGCGGCTGCCGAGGTGGGCGGCGGCGAGGTGCCGATCGAGACCGGCGCGGTGCCGGGCGTCGTGCCGGCCAGGGTCGGCGCTGGCAGCGGCGGCAAGGGGAGGGTCGCGGTATCGCCACGGTCGGACCGCGCGTAGGAGACGGCGGCGAAGACGCCGCCACCGACCAGCAGGGTGACGGTCGCGAGGAAGAGCGCGGGTTTGAGGTCCCGCTTGATCCGGCCGTCCGGCTGCCCGATCCACCTCGTCTCCGCGTCGTCACCGCCCGGTGCCGGCCGGGTGTGCAGGGCCGGGCCGGTGCGGGTGGCGTCCACCCCGGGCAGCTCGTAGTGGTCGGCCGGGGGCCCGAGCCGATGCGGGGCGTCGGGCCAGTAGTCGGAGATGCGCGGGAAGACCGGAAGACCCTCGGTCGGCTCCTCGGCATCTGGCACAACAGGACTATCCACGCGTGTCTCCTCGCTGCGGCCAGCCAGCACCCCATGTCCACGCCGGATGGTCCGGTGAGGTATACGCATCCGTCCGGGGTTCGGTTCGGCGACAGCCGACAAAAGATTTATACACGATTGAAGAGAAACCCTTGATATCCGGCGGGCGCCCGACAAAGATCCTTATCGCTTCATTAAGTTCGTTTGCGTCAGGTTCAGCAGGAAGCGATTTACATGCCGGAAGAAGACTCTCGCCCGGGGTTGCGGGTCGGTGGCTGGATCCCGCCGTATTCCCCGCGCCCGTGGTCTCACAATCCCCCGATCCGGCCCAGCGAGCCCGCTCCATTCTCACCCGCGCCGATACCCGGCTTCCCCCGCTGGGGTCAACTGCGCGGCTGGAATCGCAGGTCCGGGCCGCTACGCCGGCGTGCCGCCGTGGTGGCCGTCGCGGTCGCCACCCTCGGAGTGGCCGGAGTGACCGCCGCGGGGCTCGGCAGTGACGGCGAGAAAGGCGAACCCGCCTTCCTGGCCGCCACCGTGCCACCTCCACCGGCGCCGGCCGAGACGGTCATCGTCGCCCCCATTCCCAGCTCAAGTCCGTCCTCATTCGGGAGCGCTCCCACAACGACTCCGCCACCGACCGCCCAACTCAACAATCGATCGACGACAACGCCCCCGCCAGCAAAGACCTTCACCGCCACCAAGCTGCCGGCGGTCACGCTCCGTGCTGGCACCACCGTCGCCCTGACGCTCGCCGACAACGCCGAGTACCGGGTCCGGCACCGGGACTACACCGCCCGGATCGAGGCCATCGGATCGTCCTCGAGCTCGCTCGATCGGGCCGACTCCAGCTTTACCGTGCGTACCGGGCTGGGGAATTCCAGTTGCGTCTCGCTGGAATCTGTAAACTTTCCAGGCTATTTCCTCCGGCACCAGAACTTCGAATTGAAGCTGCAACGGCGGGACGGGTCGAATCTATTCGACCAGGACGTCACTTTCTGTCCCGTCAATATTCGCTCGGGCGCCGCACTAGTGTTGCGTTCGATCAATTATCCGGAACGTTTCCTGGTCGAATCCGGCGGCCGGGTGGTACTCCGGGAGTCCGGTGCGGCCGGGGCGCTCGCCCTGGTGCCGCGGAACGCGGGCTGATACGCCACGCTGGGTGCTGCCTCAAGGCCCCCGAAGCAGCACCCAGCGTTTCGTCCCAACAAGCTCGCGCCGGTCGCCGCCTCGAGGGATGAGGGCGGCGACCGGCGCGAGCCGTTCGGCGGGGACACCGTCAGAGGATCTTCACGGCCCGGGGCTCCAGGATCCCGTCCGGGCCGAGGTCCACCGGCTCGGACGTGCGGTTGATCAGGAACCGGTGGTCCCCACGGCGGGCCAACTCCACCCGGCCACGCAGCGCGGACGGCAACTCACTGGTCACCCCCGCGGCCTCCAGCAGCCGGGGCAGCACCGCGGTCAGCCCGTCCGGGCCGAGCCGGGTGGAGACGTACGCCGCAGACCCGGCACCCACCGCGCGCCGGGTGATCGCCGCCCGTTCCGCCTGCTCACCGGTCTTGTAGCGGGCGAGGATCTCGACCGCCGGATCGGTGACGTCGACCCGGTCGGTCCAGAGCGTGCCCGTCGTCCCGTTGTCCAGGTCGGCGCTCTCCCCGTCGAGCAGCGGCCCGAACTCCTCGATCCGGATGCCGAGCAGGTCCCGCAGCGCACCCGGATAACCGCCCAGCCAGATCTGGTCATGCTCGTCCACGATCCCGGAGAAATACGTGGTGACCAGGTGATTCTCCTGGGCATGGGCGGTGAGTCGCGCGGCGAGCGCCGCCGGCACCACGTGCAGGATCGGCGCGATCACCAGCCTGTACCGCTCCCACGACGAGCCGACCGGCACGACGTCGGCGCGGATGCCGAGGTTGAGCAGGGCGGTGTACCAGTCGAGCGCCTCCTGCCGGTAGCGCAGCCGGTCGGTCGGGTGCGAGTCGTTCTCGGCCACCCACCACGACTCCCAGTCGAAGAGGATCGCCACGTCGGCCGGCACCCGGCCGCTGCCCGCGACCTCCGACAGGCTCGCCAGCCGCTCCCCCAGCGCGACCACCGAGCGGAACAGCGCGCTGTCCTCCCCGGCGTGCGGGACCATCGCCGAGTGGTACTTCTCGGCACCGGCCCGCGACTGTCGCCACTGGAAGAAGCAGACCGCGTCCGCGCCGTGCGCCACGTGCGTGAGGGAGTCCCGATGCAGCTCACCGGGCTTCTTCGCGACGTTCACCGGCTGCCAGTTCACCGCGCTGGTGGAGTGCTCCATCAGGAACCACGGCTGCCCGCCGGCGATGTTGCCGGTCAGGTTCGCCGAGAAGGAGAGCTCGTCACGGGCCTGCGGGCCGGGCAGCACGTAGTGGTCGTTGGCGACGAAGTCCACCTCGGCGGCCCAGTCCGCGTAGTTCATCGGGTTCATCTGGCCCATCACCATGAAGTTCGTGGTGACCGGCACGTCCGGGGTGAGCTCGCGCAGCAGGTCCCGCTCGGCGCGCAGGTGGTCCTTGAGCGCGTCCGAGGAGAACCGTTTGAAGTCGAGGTTCCGGGTCGGGTTGGGGTGGGTGGCCGCCTGCCGGGGCGGAAGGATCTGATCCCAGTCGGAGTAGCGCTGGGACCAGAAGTCGGTGCCCCACGCCTCGTTCAACCGGTCCAGGGTGCTGTACCGGTCCCGCAGCCAGGCGCGGAACGCGTTCGCCGCGTCGTCCGAGTAGTCGTAGACGTTGTGGCAGCCCAGCTCGTTGTTGACGTGCCACGCCGCGAGGGCCGGGTGCTTGCCGTAACGCGAGGCCAGCGCGCGGACCAGGCGCAACGCGTGCGCCCGGAAGACCGGCGAGGTGGGCCGCCAGTGCTGGCGGCCGCCCGGCCAGACGGTGTTGCCGTGCAGGTCGACCGGGAGGATCTCCGGATGCCGGGTGGTCAGCCACGGCGGCGGGGAGGCGGTGGCGGTGGCGAGGTCGACCGCGATGCCGCCGGCGTGCAGCAGGTCGATCACCTCGTCGAGCCAGGCGAAGTCGTACACCTCGGGCCGTGGCTGGATCCGGGCCCAGGAGAAGATCGCCAGGGAGACGATGGTGACGCCGGCCGCGCGCATCGCCCGGACGTCGGCGGCCCAGACCTCGCGCGGCCACTGCTCGGGGTTGTAGTCGGCGCCGAATTCCAGCCGGGGCGCCCCGGCGCGGCGCAGCCAGCGCCGGGGCGTCGTGTTCTCCGTTGTCATTGAATCGTGAAGCCCTGTTCCTGGCCGTACTTGGTGGAGGCGTCCTGCCAGCCCTTCAGACCATCCTGCAGGGTGCCGCCGCCGGTGTAGGCCTTCCCGACGGAGTCGTTGTAGACGCTGTTCGCGAAAACCTGGAACGGCAGGTACGACCAGCCGGGCGCGACGTTCGCGGCGGCCTCGGCGAGCACCTCGTTGGCCTTCTGACCACCGAGGTACGGGAACTCCTTGTTCTTGAAGGCGTCCGCGTTGATCTGCGCGGTGGTCGCCGGGAACGCGCCCTCGTCGGTGCGGCTCTGCGCACCCTCGGCGACCGTGGCGTACTTCATGAAGCCGTAGGCGAGGGTCTTGTTCTGGCTCGCCTCGGTGACGGCCAGCGAGCTGCCGCCGTTCTCCGAGGTCACCTTCTCGCCGGCGGCCCACTGCGGCATCGGCGCGACCCGCCACTTACCGGACGCGGCCTTCACACCGGACTCCAGGTTCGGCGGCATCCAGGCGCCGATCACCAGGCTGGCGATGGTGCCGTCGCCGAGGCCCTTGTACCAGGCGTCGCTCCAGCCGGGGATCGGTGCGAGCAGCTTCTTGTCGATCAGGCCCTGCCAGAGGCCGGTCCACTTCTGGGTGCCGGGATCGGCGAAGTTGATCGAGACGGTGGTGCCGTCGACCTTGTACGGCCGCCCACCCGCCTGCCAGATCATGCTGGTGGTGAAGCCTGCGTCACCGCTGTCGCTGGTGATCCAGGCCTTCGGGTTCGCCTGGTGCAGCTTGGCGGCCGCGGCTGCGTAGTCCTCCCAGGTCTTCGGGATCGCGATGCCGTACTTGTCGAAGACCTCCTTGTTGTAGAACAGGGCCATCGGGCCGGAGTCCATCGGGAGGCCGTAGATCTTGTCGCCCGCGTGCACCGAGCTCCACGGGCCCGGGGTGAACGTGCCGTCCAGCGACTTGGCGCCGAACGTGTTCAGGTCGGTGACCGCTTTGGAGAGCGCGAACTGTGACAGCGCGTAGTACTCGATCTGGGCCACGTCCGGTACGCCGGTGCCCGCCTTGATCGCGTTCTGCAGCGCGGTGTACTGGTCGTTGCCGCTACCGTTCTTGATCAGGTTGACCTTGACCTTGGGGTACTTGATCTGGAAGTCGGCGACCACCTTCGTCAGCGTGGGCTCCCAGGCCCACACCGTCAGGTTGCCACCGGCCTGCAGCGCCGCCTCGACGTCGGCGTCGGAGACGGTGGTCTTCGCGGGGGTGCTGTCCGTGCCGTCGTCGGACGAACCGCATCCGGCGGCCAGCAGGGTCAAGGACATGGCGGCGCCGAGGAGCGCGCGCCGGCGGGTCATTCTCATGCGCATTCCTTTTCTCATGGGGGATTCACTGTTTGACGCTGCCCACGGCCAGACCCGACTGCCAGTAGCGCTGGAGCAGCAGGAAGGCGGCGATGAGCGGGACGATGGCTAGCAGGGAACCGGTGATCACCAGGTTGAAGACGACGTCGCCGCCGACCGTCTGCGCCTGCTGGTTCCAGGTGTAGATGCCCAGCGTGATCGGGTAGAGCTGGCGGTCCTTCAGCATGATCAGCGGGAGGAAGAGGTTGTTCCAGGTCACCACGATGTTGAAGAGCAGCGCGGTGACCAGGCCCGGGGAGAGCAGCGGCACGGCCAGGTTGAAGAAGATCCGGAACTCGCCGGCGCCGTCCACCCGGGCCGACTCGAGGATCTCGTCCGGCACCGCGTCGCGGGCGAACACCCACATCAGATAGAGGCTGAACGGGATCATCAGCGACGGGATGATCACCGCCCACACCGTGTCGGTGATGCCGGCCTTCGCGAAGAGCAGGAACGTGGGCACCGCGAGGGCGGTCGGCGGCACGGCGACGGCGCCGAGGATCACGGCGAAGACCGCTCGGCGGCCGCGGAACTCGAACTTGGCCAGGCCGTACCCGGCGAGCGCGGAGAGCAGGGTGGCGCCGCCGGCCCCGATCACCACGTAGAACACCGTGTTGCCGAGCCAGCGCAGGTAGATGCCGTCCTGGTAGGTGAAGACCCTCCCGATGTTGTCGAGGAGCGCGAAGTCGCCGTCGAACCAGAGCCCGAACGAGCTGAGCAGGCCGTCCTGGGTCTTGGTCGCGCTGATCACCAGCCAGGCCAGCGGCAGCATCGTGTAGATCAGCATCACCGTCGTGAGGACGGTGAGCGTCCAGCTCTTCCGCCCGCGGATCCGGACCGCCGCCGGTCGCGGTCGCCGGCGTGCCGCCGGGCGGATCGTGGGTGCGGCGACCATCAAACCGCCTTTCGTACGGCCCGGGCCTGCACGAGGTAGGCGACGAGCATGGTGAGCAGCCCCATCACGACCGCGACCGTGGCCGAGTAGTTGAACTGCTGGCCGCCGACGGAGAGCTGCCAGGCGTAGTAGTTCGGGGTGAAGTAGGTGAGGATCGCGTTCGGGGCGATCGTGCGGAGCACGACCGGCTCGGTGAAGAGCTGGAAACTGCCGATGATCGAGAACATCGTGGTGATCAGGAGCGGGCCGCGCAGGGCCGGCAGCTTGATCGCCCGGATGATCCGGAACTGGCCGGCGCCGTCGATCGCCGCCGCCTCGTAGAGCGACGGGTCGACGACGCGCAGCGCCGCGTACAGGATGATCATGTTGTAGCCGACGAACTCCCAGGTCGTGATGTTGCCGATGGCGGCCAGGACCAGGTTCGGGGCGAGCGGGTCGGGCAGCGTGACGCCGAACCACTCGTTGAGGTTGCGGATCAGGCCGAACTGGCTGCCGTACATGAAGCCCCACATCAGCGTGGCGACGACGGCGGGCACCGCGTACGGCAGGAAGATCGAGATCCGGAAGAAGGCCGCGCCGTAGAGCCGGCCGCTGTCGATCGCGAGGGCGATCAGCAGCGCGAGCAGCAGCATGATCGGCACCTGGACGATCAGGAAGAGCGACACCCGGCCGACCGCCGACCAGAACTGCGGGTCGTGCAGCGCCTTGGTGTAGTTCTGCGCGCCGACGAAGCTGGTGCCGCCGATGAGCTTCGTCCGGTACAGGCTCAGGTAGGCCGAGTAGGCGATCGGCGCGAGGAAGACCAGCGCGAACACCGCCAGGAACGGGGCAACGAACTGCCAGCCGATCCAGGACCGCCGTGTCACCATGCCTCCTTGCGTTCGTTTGTCGTTGTCGATGTTTACGTAAACATGTTCGAGCGCGGTCGGAAATGTTTGCGTAAACATGTGGGCGTATAGTGGCACGCGTCACCAGGGCGGTCAAGGAGTAACGACATCGAAACGCAGCGTCTCCGCGGTGGATCCGACGTACCCGGCGGGCGCCGCAAACAACGGGTCTCCATGGCCGACGTGGCCAAGCTGGCCGGAGTCTCCTCACAGACCGTCTCCCGCGTCGCGAACGGCCAGTCCGGCGTCGTCGAGTCCACCCGCGAACAGGTCCTCGCCGCCATGCGTGAACTGGGCTACCGGCCCAACAGCGCGGCCCGGTCCCTGCGGTACGGGCGGTTCAACACGCTCGGGGTGATCCTCTTCGGACTCTCCTCGACCGGCAACAGCCGCACCGTCGAGGCGATCGCGACCCAGGCCGCCGCCGCCGGATACGCGATCACCCTGATCCCGGTCGGCGTGCCCACCCAGGACAACGTGCTCGGCGCCTTCACCAGGATGGGCGAGCTCGCCGTCGACGGGGTCATCGTGATCATCGAGGTGCACCTGCTGGACGCCGCCACCGTCGCCCTGCCACCGGGCGTGCACGCGGTGGTGGTCGACTCGGACGCCGGCGAGCGGTACCAGGTCGTCGACACCGACCAGGCCGACGGCACCCGTCAGGCGGTCCGGCACCTCCTCGAACTCGGCCACCCCACGGTCTGGCACATCGCCGGGCCGGCCGAGTCGTACTCGGCGGAGCGCCGCGCCCAGGCCTGGCGCGCCGTCCTCGAGGAGACCGGCCGCCCCGTCCCGCCGATCGGCCGCGGCGACTGGTCCGCGGAGAGCGGGTACCGCGCCGGGTTGTCACTGCCCGACGAGTGCACCGCCGTCTTCGTGGCCAACGACCAGATGGCGCTCGGTGTGCTTCGGGCGCTGCACGAACGCGGGCGCCGGGTGCCGGAGGAGGTCAGCGTGGTCGGCTTCGACGACATCGCGGACGCGTCCTCCTACCTGCCGCCGCTGACGACCGTGCACCAGGACTTCGCCGAGGTGGGCCGCCGCTGCGTCCACGCCCTCCTCGAACAGATCGGGTCCGGCGTGGCCGCCCCCGGCACCGACCTGGTCCCGACCCACCTGGTGGTGCGGGGCAGCACCGCGGCGCACCGGAGTGTCAGCTGAGCGACCCCGCGCCGATCCCGAGTTTGTCAGGCTGACCGGGGACGAAGGAGGAATTATGGCCAGCACGATGGACAGTGCCACGCTGCTCGACAAGGCTCGCGCAGCCACCGACAACGCCATGGTGGGCCGGGTCTTCGGCGAGCCGGTGGAACGGGACGGAATCATTCTGCTACCGGTCGCCAACGTGGCCGCGGGTGGCGGCGGGGGCGCCGGCAGCGGTGTCGCCCCGGCGGGCGAGGAGGCGGTCGGCGCCCCGCAGCAGGGCGAGGGCTCCGGCGCCGGGTACGGGCTGACCGTCAAGCCGGCCGGTGTCTTCATCATCAAGAACGGCGACGTCCGCTGGAAGCCGGCGGTCGACGTCAACAAGATCGTGCTGGGCGGGCAGGTGGTGGCGATCGTCGCCCTGCTGGTGGCCCGCTCGGTCCTGCGCCGCCACCTGAAGCGGCGCCGCTGACACCCGGAGGCCCGGTTCGTCATCCGGCCACGAGCCGGCGAACGGCGCCTCCACCGCCCGCTGATCCCACCCCGGCGGCCGGCGACCCGGATCACCTGGCACATCACCAGGCGCTCGGGGAGCCGGCCGGGCCCGTCAGGGCTCGGGGAGCCGGCCGGGCCCGTCAGGGCTCGGGGTAACGGACGATGCGGAGGCGGTAGGCGAAGATGGCCAGGGTGCCGGCCGCGCAGATCAGCCAGGTGAGGGCGAAGTGGGTGAGGCCCTGCCAGAGGAAGCTGAGGTCGGCGTCGTCGACGGCGTAGGTGCCGATCTGCCGGACCGACCAGAACGGCATCAGTTTGGCGACCAGGCCGTCCGGGTCGGCCAGCATCTGCACGGCGCAGACGCTGAGCAGGGCCAGGGCGCCCTCCAGCTCGCGCGGCAGCAGGGCGCCGACCAGGCTGCCGAACGGGGCCGCGGCCAGGGCGGCGAGCAGCATGATCAGGCCGGTGGCGAGCGGGTGGGGCACGGTCTGGTCCAGGCTGATCAGGGCCCAGTAGCCGAGCGCGAGCAGCGACCCGGCGCCGCTCATCGCCATCAGCCGGCCGCCGACCAGGCCGACCACCGACGCGCCGGTGAGCCGTAACCGGGGGTCGACGCCGCGGGACGCGTTCACCACGAAGAGCGTGAGGGTGGAGATCGACCAGGCGATGCCCAGCGCCAGCATCCGGATCGACTGACCGGTCAGGTCCCGCCGGACCAGATAGAACCAGAGCGGCAAGGCGATCACCAGCAGCACCGCGGCTCGCCGCCGGCCCACCTCCCGGGCCGACAGCCCGGCCACCACCAACGCGGTCATCGCTCCCCCAGATCCAGCACGTGGTCGACATTGTTGAGGTCGTGCAGCAGGTGGGTGACCACCACGACGGCCCGGCCGGCATCTCGCCAGGCGTGCACCTGCCGCCAGAAGTCCAGGTAGCTGCCCTGGTCGAAGCCCTGGTAGGGCTCGTCGAGCAGAAGCAGGTCGGGGCCGTGCAGCTCGCCGAGCACAAGGTTCAGCTTCTGCCGGGTGCCGCCGGAGAGCTGCTGGACGCGCTGCCCGGGATCCGGGCGCCAGGCCAGCCTGGCGGCCAGGTGGGCGCCGGTGGAGCGGGCCCGGCGCGAAACCACGCCGGCCGCCGCGCCGAACAGGGTGAAATGCTCGTCGGCGGTGAGCCAGCCGGCGGTGCCGCCGTCCTGCGGGACGTAACCGACCCGCCGGGTGCGGCGCACCGTGCCCGAGTCGGGCCGGGTCAGGCCGGCGCAGATCCGCAGCAGGGTGGACTTGCCGCACCCGTTGGCGCCGACGATGGCGGCGACCTGACCACCGCGTACCGTCAGATCGACGTCGCGCAGGACGGTCCGGCGGCGATATCGCTTCCCGACCGCGCTCAGATGCAGCAGGACCGGGCCGGCCGTCGCGAACCGCGGCGGCTCCGGATCGACCGGGGCGGACAGCTCGGTGACCAGGTGGCGGGCGTAGAGGTGGGCGGGGCCGAACAGTCCGGCCGGGTCGGCGGCCTGCTCGGCGGCCTGGGCGGCGGTGTCCTCGGTGAGGCGGCGGGCACGCGGTTCCGGCACGCCGAGGCGCACCAGCTCCGCTTCGAAGCGGGTGGGCCAGCTCTCGTACGTACTCAACGGGTCTCCTTCGGCGAAGCCGGCGCCGAACCGGAAACCGTGACCGGAGCGGAGACCTGCGCGGTGAGCAGCGTGTCGACACCGTCACGGAAGGTGGCCCACTGCCGCGCCTGAGCGGCCAGGGCCGCGAGGCCGGCCGGGGTGATCTCGTAGTACTTCCGGCGGGGGCCGGACTCGGACGGCGCCCATCTCGGCACCGCAAGCCCCTGCTCTTCGAGCCGCAGCAGCGCAGGATAGAGAGTGCCGCCGGGGACGTCGGCGACGCCGGCGGTGGCCAGGCGCTGGGCCAGGCCGTACCCGTAGTCGGCTCGTTCCCGGAGCATGGCGAGCAGGCAGAGGTCGAGGAAGCCGTGCAGCCACGGCTTGGGCATCATGTAGTCAGGCTATCTGGTTAGCAGATGGCCTACCTAGTTGGGATCACGAGAAAGTTGGGACGGGCGGTGCACAGAACCGAGCCGAGCGGCGTCGAGGAGGGTGTGACCTTCGAGCAATTCGCGATGGCCCGCCTGCCCAGCCTGCTGCGCTATGCGGTCGTCCTCACCGGCGACCGTCATCTGGCACAGGATGTAGTGCAGGAGGTGCTGGCCCGAGCCCACGTCAAGTGGCGGCGGATCAGCGACGCGGACTCTCCCGAGGCGTACGTCCGGCGCATGGTGCTCAACGAGTACCTGTCCTGGCGGCGCTCCTGGGCCGTTCGTAACCTGCATCTCGCCGGAGAGCGCCTGGTCGAGATCGACGACGCCCGCGGCGGGGTGCACGACCACGCCGACCGGATCGCCGAGTCCGACGAGCTCTGGAACCGCCTGGCCACGCTCGGACGCAAGCAACGTGCCGTGCTCGTACTCCGCTACTACGAGCAATTGGACGACGAGACCATCGCAGATCTGCTCAACTGCTCCCCGGCAACGGTGCGCAGCCAGGCGTCGAAGGCACTGCGAACGCTCCGGCTGGAGTCGGAGCGGGAAATCCAATTTGCCCAGGAGAAATCGTGACCAGTCACGGTGACCGGCTCCGTGAAGCCTTCGAGAGCCGAGAGAACCAGACCCCCGACGCGGCCGAGGTGTACGCCCGCGTCGTTCAACTGTCCCGCAAGCACAAGCTGCGCCGTCGCGGCGTGACGGCGGCCGGTGGCACGGTGCTCGGCGCCGGCCTCATCGCCGCCGTGGTGAACCTGCCGGCCGTCCTCCCCGGCGGCCCGCAGACCGGCACCGCGGCCACGTCCCCCATCGTGGCCGCGGCGCCGGCCTCCCCCGTCCCGAGCCCGGAGCCGACCACCGAGTGGGACGCGTACTGGAAGGCCGGCTACGGCTACGACGAGGCGCTGGAGCTTGCCAAGCTCTGGAACATGCCGACCGCCGACATCGGCGCCGTCAAGGCCGAGGCCGGTCGCAAGCTGCTGGCCGGTCAGACCCTGCCGGTCAAGCCGGTCGTGGCCGAGCCGGTTCCGGACTCGGTGACCCAGTTCTTCACCGCCGGCTACGGCTACGACGACGCGGTCAAGCTCGCCAAGCTCTGGAAGCTCAAGACGCCGTACGACGCCAAGGTCCTGGCCGGCAAGAAGCTGCTCGCCGGTGAGCACCTCCCGTTCAAGCCGAACCCGGCGACGGCGCAGGAGAACAAGGAAGCGCAGCAGGTGAACGCGTTCTTTGACGCCGGCTACGACTACGACGACGCGGTCAAGCTCGCCAAGCTCTGGAAGCTCAAGACGCCGTACGACGCCAAGGTCGCGGCCGGCAAGAAGCTGCTCGCCGGCGGAACGCTGCCGATCAAGCCGTGACCCAGAGGCTGCGCCGGCGCACCGGCTTCGAGATCGAGCTGATGGCCCCGCCCGGGGTCAGCCGGCGCACCCTCGCCACGGAACTGGCCGGACGCTGCGGGGGCAGGGTCCGGCCGGTCTGGCACTCCGACAGCGAGCCGTCGCTGGTGCCCGGCCTGGGCCGGTTCCTGCACCTCACCCAGGGGTTCGAGGTGCACCGTCCGGACGGCGGGCTGCTCTGCACCCTGGTCGACGACATCACCCTGCTGGCCGGTCTGGATCCGCGGGCCAAGCCGGCGCCCGGCTGGTTCCGGGTGCTCACCGACGATGCCCGGCTGCTGCGGCTGCTGGCCCGGCACAGCGACCCCGGCGGCACCATCGACACCGCACTGGCCGCAGCCGCCGCGCTCTGGGGCAGCGAGGTGCAGCGGTACGGGGACGTGTACCGGCTCAACGACGCCGCGGAGACGACGATCGCGCTGGCCGCGCCGCTCGGTGGGGAGCGGGAGCGCCCGTGCGAGATCATCACCCCGCCGCTGACCCATGATCACGCCGAACTCCTGGAGGAGCTCCTCGGACCCGCGCGGGAGCTGGGCTTCACCGTCCCGTCCGAGGCGGCGGTGCACCTGCACGTGGACGGCGCGCCGTTCCGGGCGCCGCACGCGCTGGCCAACCTGGTGCGGTTGTTCGCGTACTGGCGGGAGTCGCTGCGGGCGGTGCTGCACACCAACCCGGCGTGCCGCCGGCTCGCACCACTGCCGGGGCCGCTGGTCGCCGCTGTTCAGGGCGTTCCGTCGTACGACGAACTGTGCACCGCCGCGACCGAGGGCGAGCTGACCAAGTACTTCGACGTGAACCTGACCCAGCTGCTCACCGACACGCCGATCCGGGACACCGTGGAGATCCGCATCCTGCCCGGCGCGATCGGGGCGGGGCCGATCGTCGACCGGGCCGCCCTGGTCGAGTTGCTGCTGGACCGGTGCCTCGACCCGGAGCCGATCCCGCCCGGTGACGATGTGGACGGTCTGCTGGAGCTCGCCGCCGAGGCCCTGGCCGAACGCGCCTGATACCCCGGATCGGGTGATTTCGGGGTAACTGACCGTTCGGCCCACTGTGGAGATGCTGTGGGTCGGTTCCTATAAACGCGTGTCGTACCCCCCGCAGCAGCCCGTTCCTCCCCCACCACCGCAGGACCCGTACGTCAGCTACCCGGCGACCCAGCCCTACCTCGATCCGTACGGGCAGGCGGGTCTGGTCTCGGGCTATCAGCAACCGGTCCCGCCGCCGCGCCGCCCGCTGTGGCCCTGGCTCGCCCTCGTGGCGGCGCTGTCGCTGATCCTGCTCGCCGGTGGTGGCTGGCTGGTCTACGACCGGCTGCTGCGCGAGGGCGAGGACTCCGGGGTGGCCGCCTGCCGGGCGCTGGCGAGCGAGGAGAAGGGGTCCAGCGGCACCTCCGACGACGAGCTGACCCGGGACGAGTACATCGCGATGCGGAAGGTCTTCGCCGACTCCCGCTATCCCGACCTGCGCGAGCACGGCACCAAGCTGATGGACGTCCTGTGGCAGGTGTCCCAGCTCGGCGCGGACAACGAGGTGGCGGCGCTGGCCTACCTCCAGCCGCTGACCGAGCACGTCAGTGGCCTCCAGTCGGCCTGCGCCGACCACGGCGTCATCCTCGACCTGAAGCTGACCGACTGAATCCTCTTCCTTCGCCACCCACTCACGGCGGCATCAGCCTGCGGCGCCCCCCTTCGGCTCAGGCTCGCCCATGCCGTCCACCGCTGGGGTAACCAGGTCGGCAAGCTGGTTCGATCTCCGATCCGGCGTTGCGTTCGCTGCGCTTGTTTCGGATAATTCGATTACTCTCAGGGGGTGGTGCGGTGGCGAGGGCGATGAGTCCAGTCAGTCCGGATGAGGAGTCGATCGCTGTGGCCGCGGAGGCGCTGCCGCGGGTGCAGGAATATCTCCGCACGCATACCCGCGGCCCCCAGGCGGTCCGGGTAATGGTGGAAGGGTCGGAGGAGGCTCTCGTCGTGCCTCGCGGCGCGGTCGAACTCCTTGCCCGAGTCCTGGCGCACATGGCGAACGGGCACAGCGTCTCGGTGGTCCCAGAACACGCCGAGTTGACCACACAACAAGCCGCGGACCTGCTCAACGTGTCCCGGCCGTACCTGATCGGGCTCCTGGAATCCGGCGAGATCGAGTTTCGGAAGGTCGGCACGCACCGCCGCGTCCTGGCGGGCTCGATCCTGACCTACAAGTACCGCGACGACCTGCGGCGCCGCGCGGCTGCTGACGAACTCGCTCAGCTTGCCCAGGACATGGGTCCGAGCTGACACGATGGCATTCGTCGTGGTCTACGACGCCAGTGTGTTGTTCCCGAGCGTCCTGCGTGATCTCCTCATCCGGATCGCGCAGTCAGGCCTGGTACAGGCCAAGTGGTCAGAAGCCATCCTGGACGAGATGTTTGCGGCTCTGCGACGACAACGCCCTGATCTTGATCCCAACAAGCTCGCACGGACCCGCGCCCTCATGGCGACAGCGGTCCGGGACTGGAAGGTCAGCGGTCACGAGGACCTCGTGGATTCGTTGAAGCTGCCCGATCCGGACGACCGACATGTCCTGGCAGCGGCAATCAAAGCGCGGGCACAAGTGATCGTCACCTCGAACGTCCGCGACTTTCCCGTTGCGGAGCTCCGCAGGTGGGACATTGATCCGAAAACCCCGGACGAGTTCGTGCGAGACCAGATCAGCCTGGACCGAAGCGCGGTCTATGCGTCGGTCCAGCAGATCGTCGACTCATGGCGAAACCCTCCGGGCAGCATCGAAGACGTATTGGACCGTCTCGAGCGCTCAGGCCTCGCGATCAGCGCCGCTGAGTTGCGCTCGCGCCCCTAGCCAGAACCGCGCCAACCGCTACAGGCCGCCGAGCCTCCCACCACGGTTGCCGTACGGCCCGGTTCTGGCGATTTACGCTGAGGCCAGGGTCCGCCAAACGCGGACCGGGTTCAGTCGATGAGGTCGGCGAGCAGGTCGCGGCTGGCCGTGGCGATCCGCGGGGTGACGCCGAGGTCGGTGAGCAGCTCGGCGGCCGCGGCCATCTCCTCGCGGCGGCGCACCGCGTGCTTCTTCGAGCCGTCGACGAGCCGGTCCAGGGTGGCCGCGTCCGCCTTGATCAGCTCGGCGGCGATGTTGCCGCGCAGCCACTCCTCCAGGCCGGCCGCCCGCGCCGCGGCCAGCGCCTCCACCACGGCCGCCGCCATGCCCTTGTAGAAGACGCTGCGCAGCAGTTTGCGGGTCGCCGCGGTGCCGACCGGGCCGTCCAGCACGAGGACGTCGGCGCCGTAGCCGCCGAGGACGGTGGCGAGCCGTTCGGCCGCGGGACCGGACATCGTCATGGGGGTGCGCAGGCCCTTGCCCGGCACGGGCGACATCAGGGCGACGTCGACGACCTCGACGGCGCCGGCCGCCTCCGTGCGCAGCCGCTCCTTCAGGCCGGGCGTGGCCGTGTTGAGATCCGCCCAGACGGTGCCGGGCGCGCAGGCGGGCAGCGCGGCACGCAGCGCGTCGAGGGCGTCGGCCGCGCTGTTGACGCTGAGCACCACCTCCGCGCCACGGCAGGCGTCGGCGTCGCCGGCGGCCGCGATCACGCCGGCCGGTGGCGCGACGCGGGGGTCGAAGCCGCGCACGGTGGCGCCGGCTGCGGCGAGGTCGGCGGCGATCAGGCTGCCGGCCTCTCCCAGCCCGAGTACGGCGATGATCAAGGCGGTACCTCCGGGTGCTCCGTCGATTTCAGGGGGCCTCCTGGAATCGTCCCTCATCGCTGGCGCCTCCCCGCTGAACAGCGACTCTCGCAGATTGGCGACAGGATTGTCAACAATTGCTTCGACCAGGTGATCGCCCTAGTCTGGACCGTGTGGCGACCAGGCTTCAGCCGGTTGTTGACAATCGTATTGGCAGACTATGGGGAGCCGTAATGACCGATTCCACCCTGGTACTCACCGCACACCCCGGCGACTTCGTCTGGCGTGCGGCGGGCGCGATCGCCCTGGCCGGCTCCCGCGGCCGGCGCGTGGTGATCGGCTGCATGAGCTTCGGCGAGCGCGGCGAGTCGGCGTCGTTGTGGCGCAAGGGGTACAACCTGGACCAGGTCAAGGCGGTCCGCCGGCAGGAGGCCGAGGAGGCCGCCAAGGTGCTCGGCGCGGAGATCCGATTCTTCGACGCCGACGACTACCCGCTGGTCGAGACCCCGGCGCTGCTGCAGGGCCTGATCGACCTGTACCGGGAGGTGCAGCCGGCCGTGGTGCTGACGCACGCGCCGGCCGACCCGTACAACGGCGACCACGCGTTCGCGCACCAGATCGCGCTCAAGGCCCGGATCCTCGCGCAGGCGCCGGGGGTCGAGGGGCCGGGCGAGGTGATCGGCGCGCCACCGGTCTTCTGCTTCGAGCCGCACCAGCCCGAGCAGTGCGGCTTCGTGCCGAACGTGCTGCTGGACGTCACCGAGGTGTGGGAGCGAAAGCGGGAGGCGATGGCGGTCCTCGCCGCGCAGAAGCACCTGCACGCGTACTACACCGATCTCGGCAAACGCCGGGGTCTGCAGGCCGCCCGGAACTCCGGGCCGAACCTGGGCCTGCCCAACGAGACGTACGGTGAGGCGTACATGCGGATCTACCCGCAGGTCACCCGGGAGTTGTCGTGAGCCGGCACGTGGTGGTCCGGGATTTCGAGCGGGTTCCCGCCGAGATCCTGAAGGAGCTGGCCGAGGAGGGCGCCTCGACGGTGCACGAGGCCGACGGGCGGCGCGGGGCGTTCACCCCCGAGCTGCGCCCGATCCAGTCCGGCGCCCGGATCGCCGGCGCCGCCGTGACGGTCTCCTGCCACCCCGGCGACAACCTGATGATCCACGCCGCGGTGGAGACGGTCCGGCCCGGTGACGTCGTCGTCATCACGACCACCTCCCCGTCCACCGACGGCATGCTCGGCGACCTGCTGGCCACCTCGCTGCGGGCGCACGGCGCGATCGGCGTCATCCTGGACGCCGGGGTGCGCGACGCGGCCGAGCTGCGCGAGATGGGCTTCCCGGTGTGGGCACGGGCGATCAGCCCGCAGGGCACGGTCAAGGCCAGCCCCGGCTCGGTCAACGTCCCGGTGGCGGTCTGTGGACAGGTCGTCAACCCGGGCGACGCGATCGTCGCCGACGACGACGGCATCGTGGTGGTCCCACGCGACCGGGCGGCGGCCGTCCTCGCCGCGGCACGGAAACGGACCGCGAGCGAGGCGTCGAAGCGGGAGCGGCTGGCCGCCGGCGAGCTGGGCGTGGACATGTACGGTCTGCGGCCGCTGCTGGAGCGGCTGGGGGTGGAGTACCAATGAGCGAGCTTGCGAGCGAATCGGCTAGCTCAGTCTCCAGCTCATGGCGACGCCGGAGCGAAGCGGAGGTGGCGCCATGAGCGAGCTTGCGAGCGAATCGGCTAGCTCAGTCTCCAGCTCATGGCGACGCCGGAGCGAAGCGGAGGTGGCGCCATGAACGAGCTTGCGAGCAAATCGGCTAGCTCAGTCTCCAGCTCATGGCGACGCCGGAGCGAAGCGGAGGTGGCGCCATGAACGAGCTTGCGAGCAAATCGGCAAGCTCAGTCTCCAGCTCATGGCGACGCCGGAGCGAAGCGGAGGTGGCGCCATGAGCCGGCCGATTCCCGTACTGCTGATGCGTGGCGGCACGTCGAAGGGGGCGTACTTCCGCGCCGAGGACCTGCCGGCCGACCCGGCCGCGCGGGACCGGCTGCTGCTGGCCGTGATGGGCTCGCCGGACCCGCGGCAGATCGACGGCATCGGTGGCGGGCATCCGCTGACCAGCAAGGTCGCCGTGATCAGCCGCTCCACCGACCCGGAGGCCGACGTCGACTACCTGTTCCTGCAGGTCCAGGTCGACAAGCCGATCGTCAGCGCGGAGCAGCCCTGCGGCAACATCCTGGCCGGGGTGGGCCCGTTCGCGATCGAGCGCGGCCTCGTCGACCCGCGGGATCCGAGAACCCCGGTCCGGGTACGCATGGTCAACACCGGCGCGCTCGCCGTCGTCACCGTCTCCACTCCGGACGGCCGGGTCGAGTACGCCGGCGACACCGCGCTCAGCGGGGTGCCCGGCACGGCCGCCCGCATCGAGGTCGAGTTCCGCGACACGGCCGGCTCGGTCGCGCCCGGGCTGCTGCCCACCGGCCGGGTCCGCGACGACCTGGACGGCGTCCCGGCCACCCTCATCGACAACGGCATGCCGGTGGTCCTGCTCAACGCCGGTGACCTGGGCGTCACCGGCTACGAGACGCCGGCCCGGCTGGAGGCGAACGGCGAGCTGCGGCGCAGGGTCGAGGAGCTGCGGCTGATCGCCGGCAAGCTGATGGGTCTCGGCGACGTCGGCGCCACCACGGTGCCGAAGATGTGCCTGGTCGCGCCGCCGGCGCACGGGGGCTCGCTGAGCACCAGGATGTTCATCCCGCACCGGGTGCACGCCTCGATCGGGGTGCTCGCCGCGGTCAGCGTCGGCACCGCCGCCGCCGTTCCCGGCAGTGTCGCGTTCCTCGCGGAAGCGCCGGAGACCATCCGGCTGGAACACCCGTCCGGCTTCTACGACGTGGTCATCGACGTCGACCCGGCCGGTGACGAGATCACGGTCGGCCGGTCGGCGATCGTGAGCACCGCCCGCCTGCTCCTCGATGGACAGGTCCATCGCCGCTCGGAGGAACTCTCATGACTGAACGCCTTCGCGACGTCGCGCACGTCTCCGCGGTCGAGCTCTTCACCCCGGTGCTGGACGACACCGTGCGGTTCTTCACCGACCAGATGGCGATGGAGGTCGTGGACCGCCGCGGCGACAGCGTCTACCTGCACACCTGGGACGACTACGAGATGTTCTCGGTGAAGGTGACCGCGTCGCGGTCCTCCGGGATCGGTCGCAGCTGGCTGCGGGCGCGCAGTCCGGAGGCGCTGCAGCGGCGGGTGGAGCAGATCGAGAAGGCCGGCCTCGGCGAGGGGTGGAGCGAGGACGAGCCCGCGTACGGCCCGGTCTTCCACTTCACCGATCCGGACGGTCACCGGTTCGGGATCTACTGGGAGACCCGGCGGTACGTCGCCTCCGACGAGACCCGCCCGTCGCTGAAGAACCAGGCGGCGAGGTTCCCCGGGCGCGGCTCGAACGTGCGCCGTCTCGACCACATCAACTTCCTCGCCCGGGACGTGCCGGAGAACGAGCAGTTCGTCGACGAGGCGCTCAGCGGGCGGCCCAGCGAGCAGATCGTGCTGGACGACGGGACCAAGGCCGCGGTCTGGTACACGTTCAGCGACAAGTCGTACGACGTGGTCTACACCCGGGACTGGACCGGCTCGACGGGGCGGCTGCACCACATCGCGTTCGCCACCGACACCCGCGAGGACATTCTGCGGGCGGCGGACGTGTTCCTCGAGGCCGGCATCCACATCGAGACGGGTCCGCACAAGCACGCCATCCAGCAGACCTTCTTCCTGTACGTCTACGAGCCGGGCGGCAACCGGATCGAGCTCTGCAACGCCGGCGCCCGGCTGCTGCTCGCGCCGGACCACGAGGTGATCACCTGGACCGAGGCGGAGCGCGCCAAGGGTCAGGCCTGGGGGCTCAAGACGATTCAGACGTTCCACACCCACGGGACTCCGCCGGTCGACGAGTCGGAATGGGCGTGAGCCCGGGTGCCCGTACCAGCAAAGATTTATAAACGTGCTCTACGCTGGGGATACGTGAATTGATTCGCGTTCGGGAAATCGTGAACTAATAGCCGATCGGTGGTCACTCGCGAGCGTTAACCGCGCTTTTTCCACCGATATCCTGAGAGCCTGAAAACAACCGGCCGTCGTGAACCTTTGACGGAGGTGTCGGGCTCATTCTCACGGATCTACTGGCCGGACCGGCGCGCGACGGCCTCTGTGTTCTCGCCGGCCTCACCTGGGCCGCCGTCGCCGCGGGCGGCCTGCTGTTCCGCCCCCGGCTGCGTGTGCCGGCGCTCTCCCGGACCGGGGGCCTGTTCCTCTGGGTGCCGCACGTGCTGGTCGCGGTGCCGTTCTTCCTGACCGGGGCGGCCTACGCGCTCTTGGTGCCGGCCGTCGCGGCGGTGACGTTCCTGATCGGCCACCAGGGACGGCGGCTGACCCGCTGCGACGACCGCGGTGGGATCCGCGGGCCGGTGCTGGCGGTCCTGGTGGCCGGCACGCTCCTGCTCGAACTCGGGCTGCTGCTCGCGGTCCGGCTGGTGGTGGTGCCGAAGCCACAGGTCTCGTTCGCGAAGTCGCTGACCGCGGAGAGCCTGGGCGCGGCCTGGTCGGTGCTGCTCCAGCCGCTGCTCGGCCTGCTGGCCGTAATCGTGCTGCTCCGCTGGGCGCCGCGCTGGGTCCCGCCCCGGCATCCACCGCGGCAGCACCCCGACCGGGCCACCCACGCATTGCGCCCGCCGATGTCGAGAGGCCCGAAAACGGCTAGCGAAGCGTGGTCGTTTTCGGGC
The DNA here is from genome assembly GCF_900188005.1 of Actinoplanes regularis. Taxonomy (GTDB): domain Bacteria; phylum Actinomycetota; class Actinomycetes; order Mycobacteriales; family Micromonosporaceae; genus Actinoplanes; species Actinoplanes regularis. Next base: position 387,749 of record NZ_FZNR01000006.1, read on the forward strand.
CTCTCGACATCGGCCGCCAAGGGCGCAATGCCCGCGAGCCGAAGGCGACGCCGGTTAGCCCAGCACCCCGCCCTGATCATGGCGGTGGTGGCGGTGCCGTTCCTGCTGCCGCTGCTCGCGGGCGGCGGCGCGGCGCTGAAGTTCGGTCCGGTGGCCACACCGGAGTACGGCAAGGTGCTGCTCTGCGGCGCCCTGGCCGTCCTGGTCGCCCGGGACAGCTACCGCTTCCGGGACGTCCACCTGCTCCGCGCGCTGCGGCAGATCCGCCAGGCCTCCGGCGGGATGCTGCGGCGGCCGGCGCTGGTGGCGAGCTATCGGACGAGCCGCTTCCTGTTGCTGCCGGTCGCCCTCTTCGGCGTGGTCGCGATCGCCAGCGGGCTGCGGCACGACTTCGGCACCATCGTGCCGGCCGCGCTGGTCACCATGGGGGTCACCTGGTGCGCGACCCGGCACAACCTGGATTCCGACCGGATCGGCGACGAGCCGGCCGCGCCCGGGGTGCGCCTGGTGGTGGCGTACCGGCTGTTCATCGGCGTCGCCGTGCTGCTGATCGGGGGCGCGGTGACGCTCTTCGCGACCGACTACGTGGGCGAGCGCGGCCGGGTGTGGAGCGACCCGTGGCGGTTCCGCTGGAGCTCGGCCTGCGCGGTCGTACCGGCCACGCCGGAGCTGCGCGCCGCGGTCCCGGCGAACCGGGTGCCCTGCCTGCGCTCGCTGGCCGCCGACGCGGAGAGCGAGGAGTCCCAGGTGGCGCAGGCCATCTCGGCCACCGCCGACGGCGGACTCTGGGGTCGCGGCCTGCGCGACCGGGTCTCCGGGGCGGTCGCGGCCGGACCGACCGACTTCGTGCTGGCGGTCGTCTGGAACAAGCTCGGCGGGTTCGTGGTGATCGGCGTGGGATTGCTGGTCATGGTCCTCGCCGCGGGGCTCGTCCGGGCGGCGGAACACAGCGAGCGGCTGCGGCTCTTCGCGGCCGGGCTGGGCGCGATGATCGTGGGTCAGTACCTGTTCGTCCTCGCGACCACGGCGAACGCCATCCCGCACACCGGTATCCCGGCGCCGTTGCTGTCGCGCGGCGGCCAGTCCACCCTCGCCCTGCTGATCGGGATCGCGGTCGTGCTGGCCGGCGCCCGCCGGTCGGAGCCGGCGGTCCCAGCGCCCCGGCGGGTGGTGAGCACGACGATGCTGGTCGGCAGCCTGGCCGGGATCGTGACGGTGCTGACCCTGGTGCCGTACGCCGCCCCGGGTCTCGGCGGGCTCACCGGGCCGCGGATCTACCGGCAGGACCGTCCACTCTGCCCTCCCCGCCCGGCCGAACGGTCCGCCATGGTCACCCAGCCACCCGATCCGAAGGTCTGCTCCACCGACCGCATCGCCCTGGCCCGCACCCGGATCGCGGTGACCTTCCCCGGCGGCGGGCGGCTCGCCCTGGACCGGACCACCGGCGAGTGGGAACCGGAGCACCCCGAAGCGCTGTCCGGATTGGCCGGCGCCGACCTCGCCGGCCTGACCAACGTGCCCGGCGGGCCGACCGGTCTGATCGAGCGCACCTACCCGGACCTGATCGGCTACTCGGCCGGCGCCCGGCTCAGCCGCCGGCTGCTGCCGCCGGAACGCGACCGGGTGGACGGCGGGCTGGCGCTCACCCTCGACCCCGGCCTCCAGCACGTCCTGGCCGGGACGGTGAGCGGCCCGGAGCCGGCCGCGGTCGTGGTCCTCGACCCCGCCGACGGCCGGGTGCTCGCCAGCGCGGGTGGCCCGGGAAGCGGCAAGCCGCCCAAGGTGAACCGCCGGCAGGCCGAACGCTTCGGCCGGGAGCACCGGCACTACGTGCGGCCCGGACCGGACGGGCGGGTCGACGACTCGGCGGCCGACCCGGCCTGCGTGCGGCGGTCACGGGACGGTGCGGGGCAGCGCGAGTGCTGGCGATGGTCGTACACCGTGCCGGAACCGGCGGGTAGCGATCGGGCGCTGGGGCAGGCGTACCCGTTCGACGGGGCCGCGGATCTGGTGCTGCGGGCCGCCGAGGCGGAGGGGCGTGACCCCGGCGAACAGGCAGAACTGCTCGGGCTGGGGGTGGGCGACTGCGGCGGGCCGGACCGGTGGACGGTGCCCCGGCTGGCCGGCAGTGTCGCCTCCTGTCTGCCGGACCCGCCGGGGCGCGACGGCTCCCGCGGCACGCCCCTGGCCTTCGCGGTGATCGCGGGAGCCGTGGCGGCCGACGGTCGCGCCGTGCATCCGGGCCTCGTCGACGGCGTGACCCACCCGGCCACCGGTGGCACCGAGGCCGTGCCGGACCGGCCGGCGGTGACCGCCTTCTCGCCGGGGACCGCCGAACGCCTGCGGGCGTCCTTCCAGCCCGGCGACGGGCTGCGGCGCTACACCACGGAGGCCGGGAACTGCCACTGGACGGCGGGCTACGCGGAGTCCGGGACGGTCGCCTTCGCGGTCGTGGTCGAGACACCGGACCGGGCGGCGGCCGACGCCCGGACGCGGCGGACCCTCGCCGCGCTGAGCACCTGGATCGGAGGCCGGTGATGCACGAACGAACCGTCCGGAACGCCTTCCGCGAGGCGGTCGAGTCCTACTGCAATCAGCTCAGCGCGACCGGACGGGACCCTCGCGAGCTGCGCTTGTCGATCACGGTGATCACCACCGGGACGCTGTCCCGGGAGACCGTGGAGTGGATCCACCGGGCGGCCCACGACCATGTGCGCAACCTGCTGCCGGGCGCTCGGGTGGACTCGCTCGAGTTCCCGGTCAAGGCCGGCGTCGGGGAGCCGGGACACCGCTTCGGCTTCCGGCACTCCGCCACCCCGGCCCGCGAGGACCACGGCCGGGAACATGGCGCCGCCGCCGTACTCACCCTGTGCTACGACCGGGATTTCGTCTGGCCCTGCCGGATCGGCGCCGCGGCCCGCTGGCTGGCCCTGGGCCGCCTGCCCGGGCAGCGGCCCGGGCCCGAGGCGCTGCCGCTGCCCGAGTACGCCGCCTGGTTGCCCCGCGGTCCGCTGCTGCTGGTGCGCAACCACCAGGGCCGGCTCGACTTCGCCCGCTCCACGCAACGACCGCGCTACGGAATCCGGGTGGACGGCGTCGACCTGCCCCTGGGCCGCTCGCTCGTCGCCGCCGCCGCCGGCGAGATCGAGTACCGCGATCCCGACTCCGTCACCGTGCTCCGCTACCGCGTCGATTGGGAGGGACAACATGTCTGACCCCGATTCCCGTTCACTGACGATCGAGCTGGAAGGGTCCCCGCGGCGCGCTCGTCTCACCGTGGCGCCGCCCGTCTCCGGGCAGCCGAAAGCGGTCGAGTTCGCGGTGGTCCCGGACCACGGCGGGCCGGCCGGCCAGCTGGTCCGGATCGACGCCGAGGTCATCTTCACCACGGCCTCGAACGAGCGCGACGGCTGGCGCGACTGGCACGTCAAGATCTACCGCTGCGCGAACGGCGAGGAAGCCTCGGCGCTGCGCGAGCACCTGCACCGGCAGGCGGCCGCGCTGCAACGGGTCAACAGCTATCTGCCGGCGCCGCAGCGGCGCCAGGCGATCGAGCCGCCCTGGGCGGTGGTGCCGGTCCAGGTGGTCCGCGGCGACGGGCAGCTGGAGGAGATGGCCAATGTGGTCACCACCCGGCTGGGGGTGCCCCTCGACCAGATCGTGGCCCGCCTGCGGCAGCATCTCCCGGCCTGGCTGGGCGACCGGGCCCGGCCCGAGGAGATCCTCTTCGCGGTCTCGCCGCAGATCGACCCGCTGCGCTGGGAGGACACCAACCCGCATCCGGCCACCGAGCATCTGGAGCCGTTCCTGACGCTCGCCGCCGGCCTCGACCACCTGCACTCACACGGCTGGGCGCACTGCGACATCAAGCCGGACAACGTCTGCCGGTGCACCTACGCCGGCCGCACCGACTACGTGCTGATCGACACGGACGCGGCCACCCGGGCCGAACCGCCCCCACAGACCCTGCGCACCTCCCAGCTGTACGAGTACCGCGGGCTCCGGCAGCTGCGCCTGCGCCCCGGGCACGAGCCGTCGGCGGGCCTGTTCTACGCCCAGGACCGGTTCGGCTTCCTGACCGTGGTGCTCAGCGCGCTCGCCGGCCGTGAGTGGGTGGACCGGGTGCTGCTCGCCCCCGATCCGGAGGACCGTTACGGGGGCCGGATCGTCGACAGCGGCGAACGGGTCGACCAGGCGCTCGCCGCGCTCTGGCCGGACGAGCGCTGGCGGCCACTGCGCGAACTGCTCGCCGAGCCGTTCGGGACCGGGCCGCGGGGGCAGATCGCCCTGGAGCATCCCGACCCGTGGGCGGCCGACTGGCTGAACCGGGTGCGGGAGGCCGAGGCGCGATGCGTTGATCCGGTGCGGTCCGCCGCGCGGCGCGGCACCCCGGCCCCGTGGCTGGTGACCGACGCCGAGGTGGAGCGGGTCCGGGCGGCGGCCCAGGCCCATCCCGCGGGCCGCAATCAGCGGGTACGGCTGGCCTACTCGGCCGTCGCGCGGGGCGCGCAGGCGGCCGCGGCCAGCCAGTTCCGCCTGGCGGCGTGGCGCTGGGGCGCGGGCCTGACCGGAAGCGCGGTGCTGGTCGCGCTCGGCGCCTTCGTGATCGGGCGGTAGCCGCGTGATCGAGCTGATCAGCCGGCTCCGGGCCGCCCTGCGGCGCCGGGTCGCCGAGCGCTGCGGGCACCCGGAGGACACCTTCGGGCCGTACCAGCACAAATTCGGCCGGTGGCTGGACACCGGCCCGGAGGCCCGGGAGGACGACGAATTGGCCGAGGTACGAGAGGCGGTGGCCCGCTATCTCGCGGTCGCCGCCGGAGAGGGCCGCCGCTGGGGTACGACCCTCGGCGTGATCGTGGGCGGACTCGGCGCCCTGGTCTCCTTCGTGACCATCCGGGCGCTGTCGTGAACGGCAGGACGCCCCACGACGACGTGGCCCGGCGGTTCGGGACGCACTGCCCGGTCTGCGGCTCGGCCCTGGGCGACACCGAGCCACCGCTGGACTCCGAGACCGGCCGGTACGTGCACTCGCCGTCGTTCCGCCTGGAGGTGGACGACTCGGGCGGGCAGCGCGAGCCCGGCTGGCGGGTCACGATGCTGGCCGGGAACTACCCACCGGCCGAGTCCACGGCGCCGCCGTTCAACCCGCACTCGGTGGACTACGTCTACCTGCTCTGCGGCGACGGGCACATCTTCCCGGACGCGACCCCGGCCTTCCACAGTGGAACGCAGCGCCACCGGGACGTACGGCAGCGGGTCGACGATTTCAACGTGGTGGCCACCGTCGGGTCACCGGCGAGCGGGAAGACGTACCTGCTGGTGCGGACCCTCAACCAGAGCCTGGACCAGCGCGGTTACTGGCATGCCGAGCGGGACCCGGGCCGGATCCGGTCGCGGGAGCTGGCCCCGCTGGAGGCGCTGCCGACCCGGACCTGGATCGACCAGTACAACCTGACCCGCAAGGACGGGACGGCGATCGCCCCGACCAGCGACACCAAGAAGAGCGCCGCCTACCCGCACGGCATCATGCAGCGCCGGTTCCCGATGGCGCTGCGAGCGATCCAGGAACTGGTCCGGCGGACCGTGCTGGACGGCGGCCAGCTGGCCGGCAAGTGGGGCGAGGGCTTCCGGCAGCCGCTGGTGCTGCGCACCGACAGCGGCGGCCACCGCACCTGGACCGGCATCGCGGACCTGCCCGGCGAGCTGTTCACCGAGCAGAGCGCGGACCGGCGCGAGGCCCGGATGCTGCGCTCGTTCGACGCGCTGATCTGGGTGCTCGACCCGGCGGTCGCCGCCGGTGCGGCTCGCTGGATGCGGAAGGTGAAGGATCCCGACATCGACGAGTCGCTCCAGCTCGGCGGGAACCTGCGGCCCGGCACCGTCGACAAGGCCAGCGCCGACACGGTCCGGGTCAACCGGGAGGCGATCCAGAACGGCATCGGCCGGCGGATCACCGTCATCGACGGGCCGATCGCCGACGCCGAGGGACGGCCGCTCCAGATCCTGGTGACGATCAGCAAGTGCGACCTGATCCACGCCGCGCTCAAGAAGGGCTGCACCCTGGAGAGCCTGGGCTCGGCCGGCGAGGTGCTGAACGGCGCCGCGACCTTCCTGGGGTTCACCCTGAACCAGTGGTCGGCCGGGCGGCTGCGGCCGGACGAGGGCGCCGCCCGGCTGCTCGGCTACCTCCAGGGGGCGCGGCACGCACCGGAGTCCGGGCGGCGGCGCCGGATCGAGCAGGTCGCCCACGGCCTGCTCGGACACTACTCGGCGGAGAAGGAGTTCTGGGCCCTGGTCCACGATGGCGGGGAGAGCCAGGTGACCATCCCGGCCGCCAGCATGGCCGAGCACCCGCAGTCGCTCCGGGTCCCGTCGCTCGACGAGCACCTCGACTCGGCCCGGCGGCCAGGCACCGGCGACCAGATCCTGCTGCGCGACCTGGTCATGTCCGCGGTCGGCTGCGGTCTCTCCTTCGCCCTCGGCCAGGGCGCCGCGCTGAACAGCATGCACCAGGAGCCGTGGCTGGTGATGCGCTACTTCCTCTGCTCGCCGCTGACCACCGTCCCGGTCGCCCGCAACGACGAACAACTGGAGCCGCTCGACCCCGACCAGAGCTTCCCGCCGATCGGCGAACGGGCCGCCGGGCTCACCCATCTGCTGCTGGCCGTGCTGAGAAGGGCACGCCGATGAGCGAGCTTGCGAGCGAATCCAAAAGCACAGTCACCAGCTCATTGCGACGCCGGAGCGCAGCGGAGGTGGCGCGATGAGCGAGCTTGCGAGCGAATCCAAAAGCACAGTCACCAGCTCATTGCGACGCCGGAGCGCAGCGGAGGTGGCGCGATGAGCAAGCTTGCGAGCGAATCCATAAGCATAGTCACCAGCTCATTGCGACGCCGGAGCGCAGCGGAGGTGGCGCGATGAGCGGCCGGATGGAGATCGTGGAGTGGGCGGACGTGTCCGGCACCGGCTTCAGCCCGCAGGGCAGGAGCTCCGGCGGCGCCTCCCCGGCCCACTGGGCGGCGGCCGAGGCGATGCTGCACGAGGACCTGGGCCAGCCGCCGGAGGGCATCCGGCGGACCGGCGAGCATCCGATCTGGACGCTGCGCCGGGTGCCTCTCGGTGACCGGCGGACGTGGTGTTTTGTGGTCCAGGGCCGGCGCGGCCCGTTCGGGGTGGCCGGGACCAGCCGGTTCGGGTTCGCACCGCCCGGTATGGACGCCTACGAGAGCTGGGAGACCGGCATGGCCGAGGTGGCCGGGCCGCACGAGCCGCCGGCCGAGGACCCGCCGACCGGGCTGCTGAGCGTGGTGCTGGGCGGTGTCCTCCTCCGGCGGCCGGTGATCCCGATCGGCACGTCGCCCGCGGACACCGCCTGGGTCATCCAGCGGATCCTCGGCGTCCTGCCGGAGCGCGACGCCCGCCTCTTCTCCTGGTCCACGTGCCTGCTCCAGCCGCCCGGCCCGGCCACATCCCGGGTGGTCTCCGGCCGATGGCCGGCCGAGTTCAACGGCTGGGAGCCGGAGCTCGGGCGCGCCGTCGAACAGGTCTTCGCCGCGGGCCCCGTCACGAAGGGGCAGGTCGCGCGGTTCCTCGACGACCGGGCGGCCGAGGCCGGGTTCGACGACCTCGTCGACGTCGCCGCTCACGGCCGTTGCCTGCCGCAGCGCCGGCGTGGCGACGTGAGCCTGCACGAGCTGATCCTGCAATCCCGTTACTCTCCCCAGCCGGTCCGGCAGGAGGAGGTGCCGGGCATGCTGCACGCGCGGCAGGGCCGGATCGCGCTGCGGGACAATCACCGGTCCCTGGTCCGGGAGTGGGCCCGGGACAACCCGGCGGCCGCCGTCCGCCATCTGCGGGCCGAGAGCGATCCGGTGCTCAGCCGTGAGCTGACGCTGGGCCTGGTCCAAGCCCAGGACGGGTCGCCGGAGAACCTGCTCGGGCTGCCGACCGCCGGCAAGCCGGGCTCGGCGGACTGGCTGCGGCGGCTCGCCGAGTTGCTGACCGACGCCTGTGACCGCGACGACCTCCTGCGGCACGCCGAACGGTGGCGGGAACGGGAGCGGCCGTGGGCGTCGTACCCGGATCTCTTCGCCGCCCGGGGCTGGCTGAAATCGCTGGGCCTGACCGTGGACGACGCGCCCGGGCTCTTCCCGGTCCGGAAGGACCTGATCATCGAGGAGCTCAACCGGCACCACCGGATCACCTCGGCCGCCCTCGAGGAGCTGCACCTGGTCCGCAGACCGGTCGAGCTGATCGAGGAGATCGCCCCGGAGTTGCGGGCGCTTCCGCCGCAAGAGGCGGAAGCGCTGATCGAGGCGCTCTCCAAACGGACCACCGATCGCCGCAGCGCCCGGCGGCTCCAGGGCCTGAAGACCCGGCTGACCGGTGTGCCGGAGCCGGCCCGGCCCGCGACGCCGAAGCGGCGGAGATACAACCCGCTCGCGCTCATCCTGGTCGGCGCGGCCACGCTGGTGGCGGTGCTCGTCCTGCTGATCCTCGCGCCGAGCACCGGTGATCGCTCCGAGCTCGGGCGCACCGGGCCGTCGGAGACCGGCGGACACCCCGATCAGGGGCCCTACCGGCTGCCGGCGATCGACGAGCACCCCGAGCAACGGCGATACCGGCTGCCCGCGATCGACGGGCACTCCGAGCCGGGGCGTTCCGGGCAGCGTCGGCACGGCCCGCCGGGGACCGGGGCCGGCCGTCCGATGCCCGGTCAGTCCTGACGGAACCGCCAGCCGACGCGGCCGGCCTCGTCCCAGTCGCCGCCGTCGGCCGGACCGACCGGGGCGGGCCGCCCGCCCAGCTCGTCGTCGGGCCAGTCGTTGTAGCCGGCCGGCGCGGGCTGCTCGGAGCGGTTTCTCGACAGGGGCAGCCACCGGGTGGTCCGGGCCGGGCGGGCCTCCCCCTGCCCCCGGAACCGCCGCAGCTCGCTGGCCCGCCACCGGTTCAGCTCCCGGTCACGCAGCTCAGCACCGATCACGGCCTCGCGTCGGGACCGCTCGGCGAACTCCTTCTCCCGCCGCTCCTGCTCGGCCTTCAGGGAGCTCTTGGCGAACTCCACGTCGGCCTTCTCGGCGGTGGCGAGGATCTGGTCGTACGCCGAGGCCGGCCCGATGTTCAGCAGGAACTTGGTCAGCACCGGCAGGATCTCGACGGCCGTGATGAACAGCAGCAGGGTCAGGTACGCCGTCTTCAGCGTCGCGTTCCGCTCGGTGATCTCGCTGAGCGCCTCGATCTGCGCCAGCAGCCCCCGGCTGTTGCGGCTGTCGACCAGGTAGCGGTCCTCCTCGGCGGCCTTGAGCGACTTGAGCCGGGCGAGCTCGGCCTGCTTCTCGGGTAGTTCGCCGCGGGCGTTCGCCTGCTGGCCGACGCTGGCCTGCTTCTGCCGGGCCTGGGCCGCGTTTCTGGCCTGCTCGAGCTTCTTGGCGGCCGCGCCTCGCTGAGCGCGCAGCTCCTGGGCGTACTTGAGCTTGGTCTGGTAGGCGGACCCGCCGCCCTTCTTCATGCTGCCGCAGGTGCCGTCGTTCTCGCAGAGGGCGTCGGCTTCGGCCTTGGCCCACTTCTTGTCGAGCTGATCGAAGACCGCCTTCGCCTGCGCGACGGCCGGGTCCTTGCCGACCAGGTCGTCGACCTCGATGCCGGCGGCCACCCGCTGCAACCGGTCGACCTCCTGCTCGAGCGCCGGGATCGGCGCGAACCGGTTGTCCGTCCGCAGCGCCGCCTCGAAGCGGTTGCGGTCGGCCTGCTGGTCGACGGTGAGCTGGGCCTGGATCTCACGCTGGAAGATCCAGAGCACCAGCGGGGTGGAGACCACCGCCCCGATCACGAGGGCCAGCACCAGCCGGGGGAGCAGGGTGGCGAGGTTCTGCCACCACCGGTCCCGGCGGGACGCGGCGGCCACCAGCCACCGGTCGAGGTTGGCGATCGCCAGGCCCCAGAGCAGGGCCACCGCGACGGCCGCCCAGAGCGGCGCCCGCGCACCGTTGTGCAGCGCGAAGGCCGCGGAGATCGCGGCCATGCAGGCGGTGGTGAGCACTACGCCGCCGAGACCGGAGAACTTGCGCCGCTCCCGCGGGCTGCGCGCCAGAGTGTCCTCGTCCGCACCGGAGAGCCAGATCAGTAAACGCGCCACCGCATCAGGATCCCGAATCGGGCATCGGGCCGGAAATCCCCCAATGTGATGGCAGGGCTCACTAGGATTGTCAACAATCCTACCCATGTCTGGGTATCGATACGACACGAGCTGGACAGATGCCTGGAACTTATTGTTGACAATCATGCGAACAACAAGCACGATCCGGTGACGCGCACCACTCCCCCGCAGCGTTTCCGAGAGGAAAACCCCCCGATGCCCTCCACCGCCACAGGCAAGACACGCGGTAACCGGCTCGCCGGACTGGTCGTCGCCATCTGCTGGCTCGTCGTCCTATCGGCTCCCTGATGACCGCACACCAGGTCGGGGGCATCGTCGCCGGCAGCCTCGGCCTGTGGCTGCTCGACAACCACGGCTGGCGCTCGGCGTACTGGGTCGGCGTGCTCCCGCTGTTCATCGCCGTCCCGCTGATCGCGAGGTTCCTGCCCGAGTCGCTGAGCTTCCTGGTCGCCCGCGGCCGCACCGACGAGGCCCGCGCCCTCGCCGGCCGCTACGACGTCGAGGTTCCCGCCGCCGAGCCGGCCCGGGGCAACCGGCTGGACGGCATCGCCGACCTGTTCCGCGAGGGCCGCTGGAAGCCGACCCTGCTCTTCTGGGTCACCTCGTTCGGCGGCCTGCTCCTGGTCTACGGCGTGAACACCTGGCTACCGACGATGATGCGCGCCCAGGGCTACAACCTCGGCTCGTCACTCGCCTTCCTGATCGTGATCAACCTCGGCGGTGTCTTCGGCATGCTGGCCGCCGGCCGGATCGCCGACCGGTTCGGCGCGGTCCCGGTCGCGGCCGCCTGGTTCGCGTGCACCGCCGTCGGCATCTACCTGCTCGGCGCGCACACCCCGCTCGCGGTCACCTTCCTCATCGTCTTCCTGGCCGGCTTCTTCCTGTTCAGCGCGCAGACCATGGTGTACGCCGCGGTCACCGCCCGCTACCGCACGGAGAGCCGGGCCACCGCGGTCGGCTCGGTCGCCGGCATCGGCCGCTTCGGCGCCGTCTTCGGCCCCTGGCTGGGCGGCCAGCTGGTCGCCGCCGGCAACCAGGGGTGGGGCTTCACCGCCTTCGCCGTCACCGCGGTCCTCGCCACGGTCTTCGTCCTGCTCGCCGGCGCCGCCGGTCGCGAGCGCGCGGCGATCGCCGAGTCACCGGAGCCGGTCGCCGCGCGCTGAACTCAGTTCAGGAAACCGGTCAGCGCCGGGACGAATCCCGGATCGCGCAGCGCCGACAGGTGGTCCCCGGGCACGGTGCGCAGCACCGCGCCCGGGATCGCCCGCGCGAGGACCTCGGGCCGGACGGCCAGCGGATCCTCGGCGCCGGCGAGCACCAGTGTCGGCGCCTTGATCGACTCCAGCGGGATCGGCGCGGCGTGCACGGCGGCGGCCTGCGCGGCCAGCGCGAGCCGGTCCCCACCGACCGCCTCGACGAACGCCCGGAAGCCCGCCGCCGCGGGATCGGTGATCGTGGACCGGTCGTCGGTGCGCAGGGCGTGCAGCAACCGGTCCCCGCCGATCACCCGGGTGTCCAGGCCGCCCAGCTCGACCACCCCGGCACCCACCCCGCCGACCACCAGGCGCCGGATCCGCGGGTCACGGGCGGCGGTGAGCAGCGCGACGATCGCGCCCATCGAGTACCCCACCAGGTCGACCTCGGTGATCCCGAGCAGGTCGAGCAGGGTGATCACGTCGCCGGCCATCCGGGACTCGCCGTAGACGGCCGGGTCGTGCGGCTTGCCGGAGCGGCCGTGGCCGCGCGCGTCGATCGCCACCACCCGTCGGCCGGCGCCGGTCAGCGCGCCGACCACCCCGGGCAGCACCCAGTTGGTCCGCCCGTCCGCGATGAAGCCGTGGTGCAGCAGCACCGGCGGCAGCTCGGACTCGTTCTCCCAGATCTCGTAGAAGATCTCCACGCCATCGCCGGATCGAAATGTCGACATGCCGAGATCATGCACTGTCAGTGCTGATTTCTGAAGCCCCCTGTCGGCATGCCGGGATCAGCCGGCATGTGCGCTAGATTCGGGACAGCTTCGGTCACTCCACAAGGGATGACGGTTCGTGACCCCCACCCAGTTACGCGCGTACTCCGCCGTCGTCCGACTCGGCTCGGTGAAGCTGGCCGCTGCTCAGCTCGAGGTCTCCGAGGCGGCCATCTCACTCCACATCGGACAACTCCGCAGGGAGCTGGGTGACCAGCTCTTCTCCCGCACGGCGTCCGGCCTGGCCTTCACCCCGGGCGGGCTGCGTCTGGCCAGCCGGGCCGCCGAGCTGCTCGGCCTGCAGGACATCACGGTTCTCGAGGTGAGCACGGCCGGGCGCGGGCGGCGGCTGTTGCGGGTCGGCGCGTCCAGCCTGTTCGCCGAGCACGCCGCGCCCGGGCTGATCGAGCTGTTCGCCGGGCGGGCCGCCGACCTGGACGTGGAGTTGAGCGTGCGGAGCCCGGCCACGTTCGCCGCGCTGCTGCAGACGCGGGCCATCGACATCGCGATCGGGCCGGCGCCGGCCGTTCCGGATCCCGCTGTCAGCGGGCGGCCGGTGATGAACTACCGGACGGTGCTGGTCGCCGGCCCGGATCATCCGCTCGCCGGCACCCAGCCGTCGGCCGGGCAGCTGCGGGAACAGACCTGGCTGCTCGGGCCGTCCGCGGCGGCTGACGGTGGCGCGATCCGGATGCTGCTGCGGCGGCTCGCGGTGCCCGACAGCCGGCAACAGATCTTCCAGAGCCACGCGGCCGCGCTCGAGGAGGCGAGGCGGGGGCGGGGCGTGGCGGCGGCGCTCTCGTTCACTGTGGCTCCGGAGGTCCGGCAGGGGCGGCTGGTGCAGTTCGGTGGGCCGTACACCGCGGTCGACGAGGTGTGGCACGCGTTCACGCTGGCCGATCACGGCGCGCCGGCGGCGGCCGCCGAGTTGGCGCGGTTCGCGACCACTCCGCGGGCGTTGCAGGCGATGATGCGCGGGGCCGGGGTGAACAAGGGGCGATTCCGGCCCTCGGTGCACGTCACGCTCTGGAGCTGACGAGGGGCGCGAGCAGGACGCGAACGGCGGTGACAAGGTCGCCGAAGGTCGCGGCCGGCAGCATCCGATCGCAGAACGGCAGGGCCGCGGACATCCCGGCGACCTTCGGGGCGAAGCCGTGGGCGCCGGCCCGGGGATTGAGCCAGATGACCCGGTGTGCCCTGCGCCGCAGGCGAGCCATCGCGGCGGCCATCCGCTCGGGCGGGTCGCTGTCCCAGCCGTCCGAGGCGATCAGGACCAGGGCGCCACGCAGGGTGTTCCCGTGCGGCGAGTCCAGCAGCGCGGCGATGTTCGAGGCGATCCGGGTGCCGCTGAACCTGTCGGTCACCGCCTCCGACGCGTGCGCGATCGCCTCCCGCGCCGACGGATGCCGCAGGGCCGGGGTCAGCCGGGTCAGGGTCGTCGCGAACGCGAACACCTCGGCTGCGGTGACCGTGGCGAACACGCGCATCAGGTGCAGGTACGCGGCGGTCTGCGCACGCATCGAACCGCTCACGTCGCAGAGCAGCACGGCCCGGCGCGGGCGGCGGACCGGTCGTTCCCGGATCAGGGTGACCGGCTCGAACGCGGTGCGGCGCGCCTGGGCGATGGTGTGCCGCAACGAGACGCGGCGGCCACGGGCGTCGATCGCACGGCGGCGACTGCGGCGGCGGGGCCAGTACTCCAGCTCGGCGGCCAGGGTCCGGGCGAGAGCTTCGAGCTGCGCGGCGTCGAGTTCGTCGAAAGGCCGATCGGCGAGCGCGGCGAGGGCAGCAGGGAGCATCTCCGGTACGGCGGGAGCATCGTCCCCAGGCTCATCACGGGCCGCGACCGGCGGCGGCAGGGTGGCCCACGGAAGCCCGCCGTTCGTGCCGCTCCTGGAGGTCGCGCCGGGAAGCGGGAGCTGAACGTCGTCCTCGGGCCGGGCGGCCGGATCGGCGTCCCGGGTCAGCGACAGCGGCACGTCGTCGTCGAACACGCCGGCGAACACTCTCTCGAAAGCGACCAGATCAGCCTGCCGGCGCACCAGGGTCACCCGGGCGCTCCAGTAGATCTCCTCCCGTGAGCCGGCCGAGACGACGCTCAGCGCACGGATGAGATCGCCGGTCTCGGTCAGGCCGGCCGACAGCCCGGCCCGCCGGCACCGGTCCACGAGGGCCACCGCGAAAGCGGCCCGGTCCACTCCGCGCAGCAGCCGATTGCCACCGTCCTTCCCGCTCAGAATCGTCCCTCACTTCCTCGAAGTCGGCTGGTCAGCGGCGGGCGACCAGCCAGATGACGACGGCCACGACCACGGCCGCGACGACGGCCACCGGAATGAGGCGCTTGTAGACCGAGCCGCCGGCCACCGCGAGGAGGTCGAGCGGCTCGGCATCGGGGACGGCCGGGAGCGCGACGGGAGCGGGAGGTTCGGCGGCCGGCGGCTCCGGGGAGGGGAGGTCGGCGGCGAGTTTGGCTTCGAGGTTGGTGGCGAACTGGGTCAGCAGCCTCGCGGAGACCTCCTTGATCATGCCGCTGCCGAACTGGGCCAGCTTGCCGGTGATCCGCAGGTCCGTGTCGACGCTCACCCGGGTCGATTCGCCCTCCGGGGTCAGAACCGCGGTGACCACGGCGGCCGCGTTGCCCGCGGACCGCGGGTCCCGGCCCTTGGCGTCGATCACCGCGCGGTAGGCGTCGCCGTCCTTCGACGTGAAGCGGGCCGTGCCGGTGAACTCGGAGATCACCGGGCCAACCTTGACCTTCACCTTGCCCTTGTAGTCGTCGCCCTCGACGCCGGTGAGCTGGGCGCCCGGCAGACAGGGCGCGATACCGGCGAGGTCGGTCAGCACCTCCCAGGCCCGGTCGATGGAGGTGTGCACGGTGAACTCGTTCGTGATCTTCACGGTTGACCTCCAGGAGGAGCTGCGGACGGGAGGGCTGCGACGACGGCGCGGCGGTCGGCCGGGGTCTTGGCTATCGTGCCGACGGTCTGCGGGACCAGCGGCTCGACCAGGTCGGTGACGCCGAGCGCGGCCAGCGCGGAAACCCAGTCGATCGTCTCGGCCAGGCCGGGAGCCTTCTCCAGATCGAGCGCGCGAACCCGGCCGACGAACTCGGTGGTGTCCCGGATCAGCGGCTCGGCCGCTCCCGGCACCGCCCGCCGCACGATGGCCGCCACCCGCGCCGGGCCGGGGAACTCGATCCAGTGGTAGAGGCACCGCCGGCGCAGCGCGTCGTGCAGATCCCGGCTGTGGTTCGAGGTCAGCACCACGACCGGCGGGCGCGTGGCCACGAACGTCCCCAGCTCCGGGATCGTGATCGCCGCCTCCCCGAGGAACTCGAAGAGCAGCGCCTCGAACTCGTCGTCCGCACGGTCGATCTCGTCGATCAGCAGCACCGGTGGGCGCGGCCCGGAATACCGGACCGCCCGGAGGATCGCCCGCTCCTGCAGGAAGTCGGCGGTGAACAGATCGGCGTCGCCGAGGCGGCTCCCGTCCGCCTCGGCCAACCGGATCGCGAGGAGTTGCCGCTGGTAGTTCCACTCGTAGAGCGCCTCGGAAGCGGTCAGTCCCTCGTAGCACTGGAGCCGGATCAGCGGGGTGTCCAGAGCGCGAGCGAGGGCCTTGGCCGCGGCCGTCTTCCCGACCCCGGGTTCACCTTCGAGCAGCAGCGGCTTCCCCAGCCGCACGGCCAGGAAGACGGCCATCGCCAGGCCGTCGTCGACCAGGTAATCGACCGTGTCGAGCCGGGCGCGGACGTCGTCGAACGAGTTCACGAGGCGTCCTGTGCCAGCAGGCGCCGGTAGTCCTCGCGAGTGTCGACGTCGATCGGCACCGGCCCGTCGACCGGCACCTCGGTCACCGCGAAACGGCCGGAGTGCAACAGCTTCCACACCGCCTTGTCGCCGTGCAGCCCGGCCAGCTCGGGGAAGACCGATCGCTGGAACAGGAACGGATGCCCGAGCCCCTCGGAGTACCGGCACACCCCGATCGGCGTGTCCACCGCGGCGACCCGGCGGGCGTCGGACGGCCGGACCCGGGGCTGGTCGCCCAGCAGGAGTAGCAGGCGATCGGTGGTCACGAACGGCACGGCCGACCGGATCGACGAACCGCAGCCGGTTGCGAAGTCCGGGTTCTCGATCACCCGTACGCCGGAAAGGTCCACCGTGGCGCGAATCTCCGCGGCCGAACCGCCCAGGGTGACCAGGAGCTCCGCGCAGCCGCAGGCACGCGCGGTGTCCAGCGTCGCGTCGAGCAGGGTCCGCCCGCGGAACGGCAGCAGCTGTTTGGCCTCGCCGAGCCGCCGGGCGCCGCCCGCCGCCAGGACCAGCGCGGAGACCGGAGCCATCAGGCCGCCGTGTGCTTCTTCAGGCAGCCGGGGCAGCAGTACCAGTAGTCGGCGCCGGCGACCACGGCGTGCGGAGTCTCCGGGCCGATCACCACGGTCATGCCGCAGATCGGGTCCACACCCTGCCTCGGAGCCGCCATCTCCAGCGGTACGGAGGGACCAGCGGCCGGGGACTCGGGGGCGGCCAGGCCACCGGTCCGCATCTCCCGGACGATCTCGGCGAGAACGGAGAGCGCGATCTCCTTCGGGGTTCGCGCGCTGATGTCCAGTCCTGGATGGGTCCGGATCCGGGCGCGCTCCGGATCGGTGAGCCCCATCGCGTCGAGCACCACCGCCCCGCGCCTGCGGCTGGCGATCAACGCGATGTACGGCACCCCCGCGTCGAGAGCGCCGCGCAGGGCCGCCTCCTCGTCCCGCCCGAGCCCGGCGACGACCGCCGCGGTCACACCGCCGAACCCGGCCGCGGCCACCTCGAAGTCGAGGAATGCGGCGAGCTCGCGAATCGCCGTACCGATGGGAGTCGATCCCTGAACCGCGACCAGGGGGCGCGGAAGGACCGGCTGCAGGAAGATCTCCACGGCCCCTCCGGAATGACACGGGTTGATGGCGATGCGGGCGCCGGGCGTCTCCGGGAAGGTCTCAGCGTCCTCCGGCAGCACCCTGAGCAGCAGACTGTTGCCGTCCTCGAGGGCGTCGAGGGCCGCCACACGAACGGAGGTCTCGGTGCAGACCCCGCCGACGAAACCCTCGATCGAGCCGTCGGCGAGGATGACCGCGTCGTCGCCGGCCCGGGCCGAGGTGGGTTCCTGGGCCCGGACGACCGTGGCGTGCACGAACGGTCGCCGCGCCGCGACCAGCTCGGAAGCGCGTTCGGAGAGCATCAGATCGGCGGCGTCGAGCGGCCCCGCATGGCCTCCCAGACGCGGGACGGGGTGAGTGGCATGTCGGCGTGCCGGACGCCGTACGGCTTGAGCGCGTCCATCACCGCGTTGACGATCGCCGGCGGCGAGCCGACGGTGGCCGACTCCCCCACGCCCTTCGCACCGATCGGATGGTGCGGTGAGGGCGTGACGGTGAACCCGGTCTCCCAGTCGGGAACCTCCAGGGCGGTCGGGATCAGGTAGTCCATCAGGGACGCGCCGAGGCAGTTGCCGTCCTCGTCGAACGCGATCATCTCCATCAGCGCCATGCCGACGCCGTCGGTGAGGCCACCGTGCACCTGCCCCTCGATGATCATCGGATTGATCCGGGTGCCGCAGTCGTCGACCGCGATGAACCGGCGCACCTTCACCTCGGCGGTGCCCGGGTCGATGTCGACGACGCAGATGTACGCCCCGTGCGGGTACGTCAGATTCGACGGGTTGTAACAGATCTGGGCCTCGAGCGCCCCTTCCAGGCCGTCCGGCAGGTCACCGGCCCCGTGCGCGCGCATGGCGATCTCCTGGATCGTCACCGCCCTACCGGGGTCGCCCTTGACTTGGAAGCTCCCTTTGATCCACTCCAGATCGGCGACGGTGACCTCGAGCATCGCGGAGGCGATCAACTGGGCCTTGTCGCGGACCTTGCGGGCCACCAGGGCGGCGGCCGCGCCGGAGACCGGGGTGGAGCGGCTGCCATACGTCCCCAGCCCGAACGGCGTGTTGTCGGTGTCGCCGTGCAGCACGTCGATGTCGTCCGGCGGGATGCCCAACTCCTCCGCGACGATCTGCGCGAACGTGGTCTCGTGCCCCTGCCCCTGGGTCTGCACCGACAGCCGCACGACGGCCTTTCCGGTCGGATGCACCCGCAGCTCACAGCCGTCGGCCATGCCCAGGCCGAGGATGTCCATGTCCTTGCGGGGCCCGGCGCCGACCGCCTCGGTGAAGAACGCGATTCCGATGCCCATCAGCTCGCCACGGGCGCGCTTCTCGGCCTGCTCGCGGCGCAGCTCGCCGTATCCGGCCAGGTCCATGGCCAGGCGCATGGTGGGCTCGTAGTCGCCGGAGTCGTACACCCAGCCGGTCTTCGTGGTGTAAGGGAACTGCTCGGGCCTGATGAAGTTCTTCAGCCGCAGTTCCGCCGGGTCCATGCCGAGCTCGTCGGCGAGGCAGTCGACGATCCGTTCGACCAGGTAGACGGCCTCGGTGATGCGGAACGAACAGGCGTAGGCCACCCCGCCGGGCGCCTTGTTGGTGTAGACCGCGGTCATCTTGCAGTACGCGGCCTGGAGGTCGTAACTGCCGGTGAAGACCCCGAAGAAGCCGGCCGGGTACTTCACCGGCGCGGCCGTGCCGTTGAACGCGCCATGGTCGGCCAGCACGTTCGTACGGATGGCCAGGATCCTTCCGTCGCGCGTCGCGGCGATCTCGCCGCGCATGATGTAGTCGCGCGCGAACCCGGTGCTGACCAGGTTCTCCGAGCGGTCCTCCATCCACTTCACCGGTTTGCCGGTGACGATGGAGCCGACGATCGCGCAGACGTACCCGGGGTAGATCGGCACCTTGTTGCCGAAGCCGCCGCCGAGGTCCGGCGAGATCACCTGGATCTTGTGCTCGGGAAGGCCGGCCACGATCGCGTAGAGCGTCCGGTGCGCGTGCGGGGCCTGGGTGGTCGACCAGAGCTTGAGCCGGCCCTCGACCGGGTCGAAGTCGGCGACCGCCCCGCACGTCTCCATCGGGGCGGGGTGCACGCGCGGGTAGACGATGTCCTGCTGGACGACGACGTCCGCGGACGCGAAGACCCGTTCGGTCTCGTCGGCGTCGCCGGTCTCCCAGTCGAAGACGTGGTTGTTCGTCTTGCCCTGAAGGTCGTCGCGGATCAGCGGGGCGTCCGGGGCGAGGGCCTTGCGAACGTCGATGACCGGGTCGAGGACGTCGTACTCGACGTCGATCAGCTCGAGCGCGTCGCGGGCCTGGTAACGGTCCTCGGCGACGACGAAGGCCACCTCCTGGCCCTGGAAGCGGACCTTGTCGGTGGCCAGCACGGCCTGGACGTCGTTGGACAGGGTCGGCATCCAGGCGAGACCCAGCTCCGCGAGCTTGGCGCCGGTGACCACCGCCTTGACGCCCGGGAGAGCCTCGGCCGCGCTGGTGTCGACACTCACGATCCTCGCGTGGGCGAAGGGGGAACGCAGGATGGCGAGGTGCAGCATGCCCGGGAGCTGGACGTCGTCGGTGTAGCGGCCGCGTCCCCGCAGAAAGCGCGGATCCTCTTTACGGAGCATCCGGCCGTACCCGATGGGCTTCTGGTCATTGGTGGTCGTCATGAGTTGGCCGCCGCCCACTTCACCGAACGGACAATCGTCGAGTACCCCGTACACCGGCAGATCTGCCCGGAGATCGCCTCGCGGATCTCCTCCTCGCTCGGGTCCGGGTTACGGTCCAGCAGGGCGCGGCAGGTCATCAGCATCCCCGGCGTGCAGAACCCGCACTGCAAGCCGTGGCACTGCCGAAACCCTTCCTGGACCGGGTCCAGCTCGGCGCCGTTCGCGAGATCTTCGACGGTACGCACCTCGTGGCCGCCGGCCATCGCCGCGAGCACCGTGCACGACTTCACCGGCTCCCCGTCCAGCCACACCACGCAGGTCCCGCAGTTGCTGGTGTCACAGCCCCAGTGGGTGCCGGTCAGCCCGAGCGTGTCCCGCAGGAAGTGCACCAGCAGCAGCCGGCCCTCGATCTCCCGGGCGACCTCGACACCGTTGACGATCATGGTGACCCGCATCGCCTCAGCCCCTCGTCCGTTCGACGGCCCTGCGCAGGGTCCGCCTGGTGAGCTCGTTCGCCAGGTGGCGCTTGTAGTCGGCGCTGCCCCGCTGGTCGGTGACCGGTTCGCAGCTGTGCGCGGCGATCGCACCGGCGGTCTCGTAGAGTTCCTCGCTGGGCTCCCGGCCGCGCAGCGCGGCGGAGATCTCCGGGATGCCGGTGGTGTTCGGGCCGACCGCGGCCAGGCCCACCCGGGCGTCCACGATCGTCCCGTCCCCGCCGATCCAGACCGCGGAACCGGCCGAGACGACCGCCCAGTCACCGGCGCGGCGTTCCACCTTCGCGTACGCGCTGCCGCACAGGTCCGGCTTGAACGGGAACCGGATCTCGGTGAGGATCTCGTTCTCCGCGACCGCCGTCTCGTACGGCCCGACGTGGAACTGCTCCATCGAGACCACCCGCTGCGCGCCGCCCGGCCCGCGGATCACGCAACTCGCGTCGAGCGTGGTGCAGACCGCGGAGAGATCCTCGGACGGGTCGGCCTGGCAGAGCGAACCGCCCAGGGTGCCACGGTTGCGCACGATCGGATCGGCGATCACCCGCTCCGCGTCGCGGAAGATCGGGAAGACCGCGGCCAGTTCGTCCGACTCCAGCAGCTCACGGTGCCGGGTCAGTGCGCCGATCCGCACCTCCGCGCCCTCGAACCGGATGTAGCCCAGCTCGGCGTGCAGGTCGTTGATGTCGATCAGATACTCGAAGTTCGCCAGCCGCAGCTTCATCATCGGCAGCAGGCTGTGCCCGCCCGCCACGAGCCGCGCCGAACCGCCCAGTCGTTCCAGCAGTCCGATGGCCTGATCCACGCTGGTGGCACGTTCATACTCGAACGGCGCCGGTACCTGCACGCTGCGCCTCCCCATGAGACCGCCCTGAGTTCGGACGAATCTCGCGCGCCCGCCGTCCACTGTCAACAGTGTCCTAAGCCATCTCTTAATCCGCCGTTGACGATTGTTACGGCGTCCAGGACCGTTCCGGAATGCGCGACATCGTGGACGGCCTGGCCGGTTGGCGCGCCGCCGGGCTGACCTTCGCGGTGGCGACCGTGGTGCACACCTGGCGATCCGCACCGCGGCAGCCGGGGGCCGCGATGGCGGTCAACTCGCTCGGCGAGGTGCTGGGCAGCGTCTCCGGCGGGTGCGTCGAGGGTGCGGTCCACGCGGCGGCCGAGGAGACCATCAAGACCGGAAAACCCCGATCGCTGACGTACGGCGTGAGCGACGGTGACGCGTTCGACGTGGGACTGACCTGCGGTGGGACGGTCGAGGTGCTGGTCCAGCCGGACTCGGCGCTGGCCGGGATCGACGATCTGCTCGCCGACATCACGGCCGGGCGGCCGGTGGCGACGGCGTCCGTTCCGGGTGCGCAGTTGATCGTGCGCACTGCCGCGGGCGTACCGGAGATCGTCGGGACCCTGGGGGACGCCGACCTGGATCGGATCGCGGCGCTGCGGGCCGCGGGCCTGCTGGCGCAGGGGCGGACGGCGATGGTCCGGGCCTGCGACCGCGAGATCTTCGTCCAGACCTACGCCACCCCGCCCCGCATGATCGTCTTCGGCGCCATCGACTTCGCGGCGGCGGTCGCCCGGATCGGCAGGTTCCTCGGCTACCGGGTCACCGTCTGTGACGCGCGCCCGGTGTTCGCCACCCCGGCCCGCTTCCCGGAGGCAGACGAGGTGATCGTCCAGTGGCCGCACCGCTACCTCGCGTCGACCGAAGTCGACGCGCGCACGGTTCTCTGCGTGCTGACGCACGACCCGAAGTTCGACATCCCGCTGCTGGAGGTCGCCCTGCGCACCCCGGCCGCGTACATCGGCGCGATGGGCAGCCGCCGCACCTGCGCCGACCGCGTCGAACGGCTGCGAGAGGCCGGCGTCCCGGAGTCCGCCCTGGCCCGGCTGCGCGCCCCGATCGGCCTCGACCTGGGCGCCCGCACCCCGGAGGAGACCGCCGTCGCGGTCGCCTCCGAGATCATCGCCCTGTCCTGGGGCGGCAGCGGTCTCCCCCTCACCGCTCTCACCGCCCCCATTCACGGCTGACCGGTTCAGAGATTCATCATGATCCCGTTGGTCAGCGAGGTGCTCTGCTGGCCATCGATCTTGATCGGGCTCCCGGAGAGGTGCTTGACGTAGACCCGGAGCAGGAACTGGTCACCACATGAGCTGTCGACCGGCACGCTCGGCAGGGACAGGTACGTGACGTAGTGGTGCGCCTCATCCGAGATCTTGTTGGTGACCGGGGTCGTCTGGGTGAGTCGGCACGTGTGCGACCCGGCCGCGTCCAACTGGATGACGTCCATCCGGAAGCTCACCGAGGAGGAGCTGGTCGCGGTACGGGCCAGCCGCTCCGACTCCGGCACGCCGGCGCACGACTTGGTGCCCTGGTAGCAGGTGGTCACCGTGACGTTCGCGAGCGCCTGCACCGCCGTCGCGCCGGGCGCGTGACGCCACTTCACCGGGGTCGAGCCGTCGTTGTAGAAGACGAACGTGTCCGCCTTCGCGCTCGTGCCGAGGTAGGTGCAGCTGACCGAGTCGCCGCTGCTGCTGCAGGCCGGGCCCCGCCACCAGTTCGCTCCGGGCTGGTCCTCGGCGCTGACCTGCAGCCACGTCTTGCCGCCCGTGACGACGGCGAGGTGGTAGTCCGTCGCGTTGGACACGTCGGTCAGGCCGTAGAGGCCGCAGAGGTACGTTCCGGCCGCCGGCGCGACGAACAGCATGTCGACGTAGAGCGGCAGGTGGCCGGTGTCCTTGTAACTCGCGTCGGAGCCTTCGTGGTTCCGCGACGAGGTGGCGGACGAGCCGACCTTCGTCCCGGCCTGGTCGTTGCAGATGAGGGTGGCGTTCATGGCCACCGTTCCGGTCGTGGAGCTGACCGCCTCCAGCCGGCCGCGCAGGTGCCGCGCCTCACCGGCGGCGAGATCCAGCGACTTCTCCACCACCAGCACGTTGCGGCCCTCACGTGGGATGTCCAGGCTGGTCGTCCGGTTGAACTGGTCGACCGCGCCGCGGTCGGCCAGCGCTGGAGCGGGAACGGACACAGCGGCGAGCGCGAACCCCGCCAGGGCAGCAAGTACTGCATTACGCCGAAACAACACGAAACCCCCATGACCCGCGATGACGAGAGCAGAGCATATAGGCCGATACGTCGATTCTGGCGTCGGCGCTGCCCACGTACCCCCCAGGGGTATGTGTATGGTGGGGGTATGAAGACTTCGGTGCGGCTCACCGCGTACGCGATGGGATTGGTCGTCGTTTTCGGCGGCGCTGCGGGCGCCGGGCGGCTCTTCGGGCCGGATCAGGCGCCGACGGCTCCGCCGGCACACACCGGCACGCACACCTCCGCCGCCGCCGAGCACTCCGGCCACGCCGGCTCCCCGCTCCCCGCCGGGCTGCAGATCACCCAGGCCGGCTACACGCTCAGCCCGCTGACCACCCAGCTCACCGCGGGCAGGGCGCAGACGTTCGCGTTCCGGATCCTCGGGCCGGACGGGAAGCCGGTCACGCAGTACACCGCGGCGAGCGGCACCGAGCTGCACCTGATCGTGGTCCGCCGCGACCTCACCGGCTACCAGCACCTGCATCCGGTCCGCGCCGCCGACGGGACCTGGTCCGCGCCGCTGACCGTCCGCGACCCGGGGCAGTACCGGGTGTTCGCCGACTTCACCCCTCGCGCCCGCACGGAGAGCTTCGTGCTCGGCGCCGATGTCGCCGCCGCCGGCGACTACCAGCCCCGGCTGCTGCCGAAACCCACCTGGGAGGCCCGGGTCGACGGCTACACGGTGACCCGGGCCGGCGAGCCGCAGTCCGGGGCGGCCGCCTGGATGACCGTCTCGGTCAGCAGGGACGGGCAACCGGTGACCCTCGAGCCGTACCTCGGGTCCTTCGGCCACCTGGTCGCGCTGCGTCAGGGCGACCTCGCCTACCTGCACCTGCATCCGCAGGCGGGCACCACCGCCGGGCCGGACATCACGGTCGACGCGGAGGTTCCGTCCGCCGGGGCCTACCGGCTCTACCTGGAGTTCAAGCACGGCGGCAAGGTCCATCTCGCCGAGTTCACCGCCACCACCGGCTCCGGCCACACCCACAACTGAGGGACCCGCGATGCTCATCGAACTCGAGATCGGCGGCATGACCTGCGCGTCCTGCGCCTCGCGGATCGAGAAGAAGCTGAACCGGATGGCCGGGGTGACCGCCACGGTCAACTACGCCACCGAGAAGGCGACGGCGACCGTCGCCGAGGGCGTGACCGCGGCCGACCTGATCGCCACGGTGGAGAAGACCGGCTACACGGCCGCCATGAAGTCCGACGAGCGGGCCGAGGAGTCGGACCCGCTGCGCACCCGGCTGCTGATCTCCGCCCTGCTCAGTGTGCCGGTGATCGTGCTCGCGATGGTCCCGGCCTGGCAGTTCACCTACTGGCAGTGGCTGTCGCTGACCCTCGCCGCCCCGGTCGTCGCCTACGGCGGGTGGCCGTTCCACCGGGCCGCCTGGACCAACCTGCGGCACGGCGCGGCCACCATGGACACCCTGGTCTCGCTCGGCACGCTGGCCGCGTTCGGCTGGTCGCTCTGGGCGCTGTTCCTCGGCACCGCCGGCGAGCCCGGCATGACCCACCCGTTCCGGCTGGACATCGCCCGCACCGACGGCGCCGGCAACATCTACCTGGAGGCGGCCGCCGGGGTCACCACGTTCCTGTTGGCCGGCCGCTACTTCGAGGCACGGGCGAAGCGCCGCGCGGGCTCGGCCCTGCGCGCCCTGCTGGAGCTGGGCGCCAAGGACGTCGCGGTGCTCCGTGAGGGCGCCGAGGTCCGGGTCCCGATCGCCCAGCTCGCCCCCGGCGACCGTTTCGTGGTCCGCCCGGGCGAGAAAATCGCCACCGACGGCGTCGTCGAGGACGGCTCGTCCGCGGTCGACGAGTCGATGCTGACCGGGGAGAGCGTCCCGGTCGAGGTCGGGCCGGGCGACACGGTGACGGGCGGCACGGTCAACGCCGGCGGCCGCCTGATCGTCCGCGCCACCCGGGTCGGCGCGGACACCCAGTTGGCCCGGATGGCCCGGATGGTCGAGCAGGCCCAGGCCGGCAAGGCGAACGTGCAGCGCCTCGCCGACCGCGTCTCCGGCGTCTTCGTCCCCGTGGTGATCGGCCTGGCGGTCGCCACGCTGGGCTGGTGGTTCGGCACCGGCGCCGGCTGGACGGCCGCCTTCACGGCCGCGGTCGCCGTGCTGATCATCGCGTGCCCCTGCGCGCTGGGCCTGGCCACCCCGACCGCGCTGCTGGTCGGAACCGGTCGCGGCGCCCAGCTCGGCATCCTGATCAAGGGTCCGGAAGCGCTCGAGTCGACGCGCCGCGTGGACACCGTCGTCCTGGACAAGACCGGCACGGTGACCAGCGGTCGCATGGCCCTGGCCGCCATCCGGCCCGCCCCCGGCCAGGACCCTGATGAGCTGCTCCAGCTCGCCGCGGCCGTCGAGGCGGCGTCCGAACACCCGATCGCCGAGGCGATCGCCGCCGAGGCCGGCGATCCACTCGCGGTCCGCGACTTCACCAGCTTCGCGGGATTGGGCGTACGGGGTGAAGCCGCCGGAAAGACCGTCCTCGTCGGCCGCCTCGCCCTGCTGGAGCGGGAAGGCTGGACCATCCCCGCCGAGGTCGCGGCGACCGCGGACGAACAGGAGGCGGCCGGCCGCACCGCGATCGTCGCCGGCTGGGACGGCCAGGCTCGTGGTGTCCTGGCCGTCGCCGACGCGGTCAAGCCGACCAGCCGCGACGCCGTGACCGGCCTGCGCCGCCTCGGTCTCACCCCGATCCTGCTGACCGGCGACAACGAACGGGTGGCCCGCGCGGTCGCCGCCGAGGTCGGCATCGACGAGGTGATCGCCGAGGTCCTGCCCGCCGAGAAGGTCGCCGTCATCGAACGCCTGCAGAAGTCTGGCAAGGTGGTCGCGATGGCCGGCGACGGCGTGAACGACGCGGCGGCCCTCGCCCAGGCCGACCTCGGCCTGGCCATGGGCACCGGCACCGACGTGGCGATCGAGTCCGCCGACCTCACCCTGGTCCGCGGCGATCTGACGGTCGCCGTCGACGCGATCCGGCTCTCCCGCCGCACCCTGCGGATCATCCAGGGCAACCTGTTCTGGGCCTTCGCCTACAACGTGGCGGCGCTGCCGCTGGCCGCGGCCGGCCTGCTCAACCCCATGATCGCCGGCGCCGCGATGGCCTTCTCCTCGGTCTTCGTCGTCGCCAACAGCCTCCGCCTGCGCACCTTCACCCCCACGGTGCCCGCACCCCACTGACGCGAGCCGCGACGAAGAGCACATCCCCGTCCGGCGGCGCGGCCAGCTGGTCCACATGTCACCAACTTTGGTGAGTTTCCCCTGGTAGATCCGATATTCGGCGGTTTTCTCACGTACAGTCCCGGTTGTGTTCGAGTTCAAGGAGGAGACCGATGAGCCTTACTCACCCTGGCTCCGGGTCGTAGGCCTCTCCGGCGCTTTCATCGCCATGGTCGGGTTGACCCTGGCCGCGATGGCCGTGATCGGTTTCCTGATCTTCTGGGCGGGCAGCGCGATCCAGACCTGATTCGCCGGCTCCTCAGGACGGCCGCGGTGAGCGCCGCAGCCTGTCCCGGTACGGCCGCCCGGCCACGAACACCGCGACCGCCAGCAGGACCGCCCGGACTTCACGGCGTCCTCCCACGACATCGCCGGCCGGGCAGCCGGAGAGCAGATTATGGCGACAAAGCCCCGGGGTGTGCCGGGCGGGCGGCCCGGCACACCCCTTGAGCGGTGTCAGTCCAGCAGTTCGGTCACGGTGCCGGCGGCGACCGTCCGGTTGCCCTCGCGCACCGCGAAGCCGAGACCGACCTCGAGCGCGACCGGCTTGCCCAGGGTCACCGTGACCACGTCCAGGGTGTCCCCCGGCATCACCAGGTCGCGCTCCCCCAGGTCCAGCCCACCGGAGACGTCCGTGGTGTGGAAGTAGAACTGGGGACGGTAGTCGGCGGCGAACGGTGTGTGCCGGCCGCCCTCGGCACTGGTCAGGGCGTACATCCGCGCCTTGAAGACCCGGTGCGGCCGCACGCTGGAAGGCGCGGCGAGGACCTGGCCCCGCTGCACCTGCTCGCGCTTCACCCCGCGCAGCAGGACGGCCGCGTTGTCGCCGGCCTGCGCCGAGTCCAGCACCTTCCCGAACGTCTCCAGGCCGGTGGCGACGCTGGCGACGGTCGGGCCGAGGCCGACGACCTCGACCGGCTCGCCGGCCCGCAGCTCGCCGCGCTCCACCTTGCCGGTGACCACGGTGCCGCGACCCGAGATGGACAGCACGTTCTCGATCGGCATCAGGAACGGCTCCCCCAGCTCGCGCGGCGGGACCGGCACGTACGCGTCGACGGCGTCGAGCAGCCCCACGATCGACGCCACCCACCGCGGGTCACCCTCGAGCGCCCGGAGCGCGCTGACCCGGACCACCGGCACCTCGGCGCCGGGGAAGCCGTACTCGGAGAGCAGCTCCCGGACCTCCAGCTCGACCAGGTCGAGCAGCTCCGGGTCGTCGACAGCGTCGCTCTTGTTGAGCGCCACCACCAGGTACGGCACCCCGACCCGCTGGGCGAGCAGCACGTGCTCGCGGGTCTGCGGCATCGACCCGTCCTGCGCCGACACCACGAGGATCGCGCCGTCCACCTGCGCCGCCCCCGTAATCATGTTCTTCACGTAGTCGGCGTGACCGGGCATGTCGACGTGGGCGTAGTGGCGGCTCGGAGTCTCGTACTCGACGTGGGCGATGGTGATGGTGATGCCGCGGGCGGCCTCCTCCGGGGCCCGGTCGATCCCCTCGAACGCGACGTACCGGTTGGAGGCCGGGTCGCGGTCGGCGAGAACCTTGGTGATCGCGGCGGTCAGGGTCGTCTTGCCGTGGTCGACGTGACCCATCGTGCCGATGTTGACGTGCGGCTTCGTACGGATGAACTGGCTCTTGGCCATGGTTTTTCAATCCTCACTGGATGCGAGGCATCGGGTGGTACGCGCGCCGCTGCCAACCGGCGCGCGCCAGAACCGCGCACGACGAACCGACCCCTCCCCGGGTTCTGCAGCCGATGGGGAAGGGTCAGAGTCGCGTATCGACGCCGCTGAGGGCGGAACGGACGCGCACGGGAGCCACCACCGAGGTGGGCAGCTGACGACCGTACGCGAACATGGGTGTGAACCTAGACGAGGAACCGCCCGCGGCTCGACCGATTTATTCGCCGCCGAGCGCCTGGAGGGTCTTCGCGGGCATCTCCACGGTCTGGCTCTTCGCCGGGGCCTTCACGTCGACCTTCGCCCCGATCTCCGAGTATGAAGTGACGGTCTTGCCGGAGCCGGGCACGACCGCCTCGGAGTCCAGCGTCAGCTTGCTCAGATATCCGCCGGGCGCGACCTCCGCGGTGAACGGCACGTCGGCGGCGGCGAAACCACCGGTCAGCGGCAGCTTCTCGCTGTCGACGGTGCCGGTGTAGGTCCGGTCGCCGGTCTTGCGCACGCCGGTGGCCTCGGTCAGCACCTGAACCGCGATCCGCGGGTCGATCCTCGCCGGGCTGAGCGTGCTGCCGGCGGGCATCTTCGCGGCGTCGAGGTGCATCCAGTCGCCGCCGGCGAAGCTCTTCGCGAGGCTGCCGCTGACCTTCACGTACAGGTCGTCGCCGATCGCCCGGACGCTGACGTCGCCGAAGCCGGTGAGGTCCAGCTTCAGGTCGAGGAGCTTGTGCTTGGTGTCGAAGGCGCCGGTCCCGGTCACCCCGCCGGTCATGGTGAGGTCGAGTTTGCCGCTGGAGGCGGTGAGCTTGGTCGCGGCGGCGGCGAGCTCCTTGGCGGCCGCGGCCGACGCGGCGGAGGTGGCCTCGGGCGTGCCCGCGGCGGCCGGCTCCTTGTCGTCGCAGGCGCTGAGGCCGGCAAGCGCCAACAGAGCGGCGCCGGTTACGGCCAGACGTCCCATACTCATCGTCGTGCTCTCCCTCAGCTCTGCACCCGGCCGATCACCATAGCGTCCCGCCGGGGCACGATCCAGGGCGCTCGGCGACCCCCGAGGCTCGCCGAGCGCCCCGGTCCGGTCAGAGCGGGCTGAGCGTGAGCCCGGCCGACCGCGGGTCGTTGCTGCTGACCAGCGACTCGAAGCCGCCGACGTCGTCGAACGGGAACGCGTACGCCTTACCGTCGGCCATGTTCTGGTGCACGATCTTCGCGTACTGGTTCGTCGGGGTGGTGACGTAGAACTTCGACGCATCGGTGCTCGGCTGGGTGGCGATGGCACCGAGCGTGGTGCGGTTGAGCGCGGCGCAGAGCGTGCGGGCGATCGGCCCGACCACGTTGTCGTTCGGCGCGAACAGGTTGCCGGCGCACTCCCAGACGTTCTGCGGGGTGGGCTTGTTGAACGTGGCGACCGTCGCCCCGGAGGTGTTGGTGAAGGTCATCACGGTGCCGGAGGTGCGCCCGAAATACTTGACGCCCGGCTGGTCGGCGAAGGGCACCACGGTCAACGTCTTCGAGGCGTACGTGTTCCACGCGCTCGTGATGTACGGCTCGAAGAACGCCGAACTGGCGAGCCCCTTGCCCGGCGCCAGCACGCGCAGCACGGTCCCGTCCGAGCGGGTCTGCACCAGGCTCGCGAAGTTCGGCAGCGCCTTGATCCCGTTGATGATGTTCTGCCGCCCGTTGGCGACCGGCGCGCCGGTGCTGGTGGTGACCCCGTTCGCCCCGGTGACCTGCACCTTGTGGATCAGACCGAGCATGTCCACCTGTGAGCTGTTGAGCCACAGGCCGGCGTCGTTGTAGGTGAACTCGCTCCAGTCGAAGAGCGTGTCCCGGTTGGTGTCGCCGGCCGCCCACGGCGCGGGCTGAACCAGGGCACCGCCGGTGACCAGGTAAAAGTTGATCTTCTTGCCCAGCGAGAAGTAGACCCGGCCGGAGATCCCGCGCGGAATCTGCAGGGTCCTGCTGCCGCCGTTGGCCGGCCCGGCGATCGACACGTCCGGCGCGGCCGTCGGCGGGACCGAGCCACCGGTCCAAGCGGTGAACGTGCCGCCGGCGTTGACGTAGCCGAGCCTGCCGGTGGCCAGGTTGGTGCCGAGAACGTACAGGTAGACGGCGTCACCTCGGCCGGTGTTGTTGGTGACGGTGAGGGGCAGCGGGGACGGGCCGACCGCTTGCGCCGGCGCGGCGGCGGTAGCGATCAGAGCGATGACGGATGCGGCGAGAACAGCCAGTTTTCGGCGCACAGGGGGACTCCCTTCCAGTTGGGGGAACGGATGAGAGAGCGCTCTCAGCGTTGCTGAGCCATCGATCGACGTCAAGGAAAAGTTTCTTAAATGTTTCAGTCCTGAAAACCGCGGCGGGGTCGGCCAGCTTCCGCTCCACCGATGTCGCGGCGCAAGGCGGCCGGCGCCCACGGTCCCGAAACGGCCGTGCTACCTGGCCCAGCCCAGGTTCAACGGCTGGGCTCGGTGGCGGTATCCCTTGCAACATGTGGACCAGCCGGGCTCGACTCAATGCCACTCAGCCCAAGTTGATCTTGGGTTCGGCGGTGGGCGGGGCACGGCCTTTCGGGGCTTGCTTGCGGGTGGCCGGGTGGCCGGGGTTGGTCGCCATACGGTGTGGCCGACGGGTTGCGGCCGATGACGCCGCTCGCGGTTGCCGGACGGGCAGGGTCGTCCCGGGATGCGGACCGCAGGCGGCGGCCGGGACAGTGGCCAAAGGCGGACGGTGGCTGGCAAGCGTCCGCGCCCACCCCGGAACGGCGGCAACGACCGCGGCCCGGGCAGCCTTGTAAAGAGCGCGTCGAAAGCGGCGGCGGTCACCATCCCGCCCCGGTGCGCCGGCCGGACTTCGCCCGGCGGCACCGGGGCTCGCTCAGCCGGACACGGTGGAGCGCAGGGCACGCAGGCGGCGGGCGGCCACCGGATCGGTCACCGGCACGGCCGCGAGCAGTTCCTTCGTGTACGCGTGCCGGGGCTGTTCGTACACCTCGGCGGTCGGCCCGATCTCCACGACGACGCCGTCCTTGAGCACCGCGACCCGGTCGGCGATCCGGCGCAGTACGGCCAGGTCGTGCGAGACGAAGACCAGGGACAGGCCGAGCTCCCCGCGCAGTTCCTCGAGCAGGTCGAGGACCTGCGCCTGGGTGGTGACGTCCAGCGACGACACCGGCTCGTCGCAGACGATCAGCCGGGGTGCGGGCGCGATGGCCCGGGCGATGCCGACGCGCTGCCGCATGCCGCCGGAGAGCTGGTGCGGGTAGCGGTCGTACTCGGAAGCCGCCAGTCCGACCCGTTCCAGCAGCGCCGAGACCTCGGCTCGCGGGTCGCGTACTCCCCTCAGGCGTAGCGGGTCGGCGATGCTCTCGCCGACGGTCCGGCGCGGGTTCAGCGACGACAGCGGGTCCTGGAAGACCATCTGCACCGACCGCCCGCGCCGCCGCCCGATGTCCACCCCGTCGAAGGTGATCGACCCCGAGGTGGGCGACGTCAGGCCGACCATCATCCGGGCCAGGGTGGTCTTGCCGGTCCCGGACTCGCCGACGATGCCGAGCGTCTCCCCGGCGTGCACGTCCAGGGTGACGCCGTCGACGGCCCGGATCGGCGGCGGCTTGCGCAGCGAGCCGCGTCGCGGTTGCGGGAAATGCTTGCGTACGTCCTTGACCCGCAGCAGCGGCTCGCCGGGCTCGAGCTTCCGGGTTCCCGGCTTGGGCACCGCGTCCAGCAGCGCCTTCGTGTAGTCGTGCCGCGGCGAGAGCAGCACGCGCTCGGTCGCGCCCGCCTCGACCGCCCGCCCCTGGCGCATCACGATCACCGAGTCGCACGACCCGGCCACCACTCCGAGGTCGTGGCTGATCAGCAGGAGCGCCGCCCCGGTCGTGGCGCGCACCTCGTCGAGCAGGTCGAGGATCTGCGCCTGCACGGTCACATCCAGGGCCGTGGTCGGCTCGTCCGCGATGATCAGCTGGGGCCGGCAGGCGATCGCCATCGCGATCAACGCGCGCTGCCGCATCCCGCCGGAGAACTGGTGCGGGTACGCCGCGGCCCGCCGCACCGGGTCCGGGATGTGCACCTGGCCGAGCACCTCGACCGCGCGTTCCCGGGCCGCTCGGCGGGACGCGCCGGTGTGCAGCCGGTACACCTCGGCGATCTGGTCACCGACGGTGTGGAAGGGGCTGAGCGCGGTGAGCGGCTCCTGGAACACCATGGTGATCCGCGCACCGCGGATCTCCTTCCACGGCGGGTTCGCCAGGAGATCTACCCCGTCGAAGGCGATCTCGCCGGTGACCTGCCCGGAGGTGAGGCCCAGCAGGGCCAGCGCGGCCGTGCTCTTGCCGGAGCCGGACTCGCCCACGATGCCGAGCGACCCACCGGCCGCCAGCTCGAAGGAGAGCCCGTCGACCGCCGGCTTGTCGCTGAAGGTGATCCGGAGATCGTCCACTTTCAACAGAGTCATCGCAGTTGCACCCGGGGATCGACGGCGGCGTAGAGGAAGTCGGCGGCGGCGTTGGCGATCACGATGATCAGGCCGGTGAGCAGGGTGACCCCGACGACGACCGGCAGGTCGATCTGGTTCACCGCGCCGACCAGCAGCTGACCGACGCCGGGGAGGCCGAACATGGTCTCGGTCAGCACCGCACTGGTCATGATCGCGGCGACGTCCACCGCGGTCAGCGTGATCAGCGGCAGCAGGGCTCCGCGCAGGGCGCGGCGCCGGAGGATCCGGCGCTCCGGGATCCCGTAGGCGCGTGCGGTGCGGATGTGATCCTCGGCGAGGGTCTCCTGCAGACCGGCCCGGGTCAGCCGGGCGTAGGCGGCGGTCTGGATCACCGCGAGGGAGATCCACGGCAGCAGCAGGTTCTGCGCCCAGAGCAGCGGGCTGGTGGTGAACGGGACGTAGGTGGGGAACGGCAGCCACCGCAGGTGCACGCAGAAGAGCAGGAGCAGCAGCAGGCCGACCAGGAAGACGGGGACCGCGTACCCGGCGAGGACCAGGCCGTTGACCAGGCGATCGAGCCAGCGGAACCGGCGTGCGCCGGAGAGCAGGCCGGCGCCGACACCGATCGCCAGCGAGAGCACCTCGGCGCCGATCGCGAGCGAGAAGGAGACCGGGATCCGGTCCAGCAGCAGGGCGGTGACCGGCTGGTCGGTCTCGAAGGAGTAGCCGAGGCAGGGCGCCGGGCAGTGCCGCACGTCCGGACCGGCCGGGTAGTCGCGTCCGGTGAAGACGCCTTCCAGGAAGTGCCAGTACTGGGTCCAGACCGGATCGGCCAGACCCATCGCCGCGCGCACGTCCGCGAGTCGTTCCGGGGTGCAGCCCTTTCCGCAGGTGAGGATCGCCGGGTCGGACGGGGCCAGGTAGAACAGCGCGTAGACGATCGCGGAGAGGGCGAGCAGGACGAGCGCGGCGCCGGCGATCCGGCGGATCAGATAGCCGATCATCGCAGGACCTCCCGCTGCCGCGGGTCGAGGGCCCGGCGCAGGCCGTTGGCGACCAGCACGAAGGAGAGCAGGGTGAGGAACAACAGCAGCCCCGGGAGGAAGACGTAGAACGGGTCGGCCCGGAACCAGGTGGTCGCGCTGGAGAGCATCTGGCCCCAGGACGGGGTCGGTGGGCGGACCCCGACGCCCAGGAAGGAGAGACCGGCCTCGACCACCATGTTGGTGGGCAGCAGCAGGGCGGCGTAGGTGAGGATCGGGGCGGTCAGGCCGGGCAGGATCTCCCGCCGGGCGACCCGCCACCAGGGCGCGCCGGCCACCTGGGCGGCCGCCACGTAGTCACGGGTCCGCAGGGTGAGCGTCTCGCCGCGGCTGATCCGCGCCGTGCCGCCCCAGCCCAGCACCGCGATCACGGTCGCCAGCAGCAGCGGCCGGGGCCAGTCCTGCGGCACGATCGCGAGCAGCGAGATCGCCATGACCAGCACCGGAACCGAGAGGACCAGGTCGATCACCCGGCTCAGCCCGGCGTCCAGCCAGCGGCCGCCGAGCCCGGCGGCGACCCCGAAGCCGACGCCGAGCAGCACCTCCAGGAACGTGGCGCCGAGCGCGACACCGACCGACACCTGTGCCCCGTAGACCACCCGGGCGAACAGGTCGCGGCCGGTGCCGGGTTCGACCCCGAGCCAGTGCTCGCCGCTGATCCCGCCGAACGACCCGATCGGCACGCCGCCACGGGCCGAGTCGAGCAGCCCGTCGTGGTACGTCGTGTAGTCCTGACCGGCGAGCGCGGCCAGCAGCGGCGCGGTGACGGCGACCAGCACCATGGTGCCGGCGATCACCGCGCCGGTGAGGAAACCGCGGTCCCGCCGCAGGGCGGCGAGCGCCCTGGACGGGACCGGCGGTGCGGAGGGAGCGGTCGTCACTTGACCGAGATCCGGGCGAGGTCCAGCTGCCCGCGCCAGCCGTCGGCGTACGCGTTCTTGACGTTCTTGCCGTAGAGGTAGACGTCCTTCTCGTGGGTCAGCGGCAGGACCAGGGCCAGCTTGCCGAGCTTGGCGTCGAGGGCGCCCCAGCGCGCGGCGGCCTCGGCCGGGTCGGTGAGCGCGTTGATCGCGTCGATCTCGGCGTTGACCTCGGAGTCGTTGTACTGGGCCAGGTTGAAGTTGCCGCCCGCGGTGATGATCTGCCGGCCGTCGAAGATCGGGATCAGGAACGGCCCGCCGGACGGCCAGTCGGCGCCCCAGGTGGCCAGCGCCAGGCCGGGCTGGGTGGCCGGCTTGCCGGTGACGTCGCGGTAGGTCGCGGAGTCGATGGCGGTCAGCTTGACCGTGACGCCGGCCTGCTTGAAGGCTTCCTGGATGGCGGAGGCGACCTTGGGGCCGACACCCTCGCTGTCGTCGTTCTGGTGGGCGAGCTCGATGGTCAGGTTGCTGAGGCCGGCCTCGGCGAGGACCTGCTTGGCCTTCTCCGGGTTGCCGCCCTCCCCGGCCGGGAAGTAGTCGTACGCCTGGTGGCCGAGGGCCTTCTGCGGGGGCAGGAACGTGGTGGAGGCGCCGACCACCGCGGAGCCGCCGAGGGCGTTGACGACCGAGGTGCGATTGATCGCGTACGAGAGGGCCTCGCGCACCTTCGGGTTGTCGAACGGCGCCTTCTTGGTGTTGAAGGCGAGGTACGTGGTCGACGGGAATTCACCGCGGGTGACCCGCTTGTCCAGTTCCGAGCCGGTGCCGAGCTGGGCGAGCTGCTCCGGGCCGACGACCGCGTCGGTGGTGACCGCGGCGGCGTCCGGGCCGGCGCCGGTGACCAGGCGCTGGTTGATCACCGCGGAGTCGAGCCCGGAGGTGACCTCGATCCGGTCCGGGCAGGCGTAGCGCAGCTCGTCGATCTTGGTCGACCAGTGCGTGTTACGGACCAGGACCAGGGACTTCTTCGGCTCGTACGACTCCACCCGGTACGGGCCGGAGGAGATCGGGTGCTTCTCGTACTCGGTGCCGGTGTCCTTGGCCTTCGGGACCGGCGCGAACTGGGTGGCGGTGGCCAGGAACGGGAAGTCGCCCTCGGGCTTGCTCAGCTTGAAGACGATCGTCTTCGCGTCCGGCGTCTCGATCGACTTGATGCCGTCCGGCTGCTTGTAGGGGCCCTGGTAACCGGCCGCGTCCTTGAGCCAGTCGCGCAGGTAGGGCGCCCCGCCGGGGAGTTCCGGGGCGAACGAGCGCTCGATGCCGTACTTGACGTCGGCCGAGGTGATCGGCGTGCCGTCCTCGAAGGCGACGCCGTCGCGCAGGTGGTAGGTCCAGGTCTTCGCGCCGTCCGACGGGGTGCCCAGGTCGGTCGCGAGGTCCGGGGCCGGCTTGGTGCCGGCCTCGCCGGGCTGCCGGTTGCGGGTGGTCAGTGTGCGGAACAGCAGCGACGGCACGTTGCCACCGCCGGAGGTGTAGAGCCGGGCCGGGTCGAGGTGGGTGATCCCGCCCTGGTTCAGGACCGTCAGCGTGCCACCCTGGCAGGTCGCCGGGTCGAAGGCCGCGTTCGAGGCGGTGCTGTCGCCACCGCCGCCGTCCTGGCAACCGGCGAGTAGCACGGTCGCCGCGAGAACGATGGGCACGAGTCTGCGCATGAGGATTCCTTAGGACGGAGCCACAACGCATGTGAACCTATCGGATCGATAGGCTAAGTGCACTATCCCCGCAACAATCGACGCAGATCGTTTAAATTCGTCTCCGGCCGGACTCTCGCCCGGCCGGCACGATCCCCGTTGGGACAGCGTCACACCTGATCGGGAGCGGTCACCGGCTGGGCTACATCCCAGTGCTCGACGATCAGATCGTCCTCGAAACGCCAGACGTCCACGACCGCCTCGCCGAGCCCGCCCTCCTGCGGGATCAGCCGGTAGTGGGCGACCACGAACTCGTCGTCGGCGATCACGCGCTTCAGGTCAAGGGTCGAGGTCGCGATCGGGCCGGTGCTGATGAACTCGATCCACGCCTCCTTGTCACGCGGGCTGTCCGGGTCGTGGTTGATGAAATCGTCGCGGATGACTTCTTTCAGCACTTCGACGTCGCCCGCGGCGAAACGGCCGAACGCGTCCAGGAAAATATCCTTGATGCTCATGCCCGCACCATGGCATCGATGCGACGCCCTCGTCGATCGCCACGGTCGCAGCCATCCGCCAAACTTCCGAAAGCGGCCGCACTTCTCTCAAGTACGGGTGAGCGCCGCCGACAACTAATCCCGAGCGATCCGGTGGGCCGGGACTACCCGGCCGAGAGCAACCGGCGGGCACCTCTACGGGCACCGCCGTGACAACTCCGTTCCCGGAATCTTCTTCGCATGCCCGGCGGGCAACACCGCCGGACTACCTGGGGGGATTCGCTGTGAACCGCTCGACGCTGCGTAAGACCGTACTGACGCTGACCGCTCTCGCCACCGCGCTCGGTCCGGCGATGGTGGCCGTGCCCGCTCAGGCCTCTTCCGGCGCCACCGCTTCCGGCACTACCGCCTCCCGCGCCACCGCTTCCGGCGCCACGACGAAGAACTGCGTGACCGGCGCCAAGCTGGTTCCCACCTGCGGCGTGCTGTGGGGCGCCGCGGCCGGCGGCTTCACCGGCAAGCCGCGCGACCTCGAGCACCGCAACTGGGAGAAGACCAGCGGTCGCACCGCGACGATCTTCCACACCTACCACAAGGGCGACGAGAAGTTCCCGACCGACGCGGAGATCGCGATGGCCCGGGACAAGGCGAACCCGCGGGTGCTGCTGCTGAACTGGCGCGTCGAGTACGGCTCGACCTGGGCCGCCGTCGCCGCCGGCAAGCAGGACAAGCGGATCGACGCGTTCGCCGAGCGGGTCAAGACGAAGTTCCCGGAGAAGTTCTTCCTGGTGCTCAACCACGAGCCGGAGGACGACGTGCGCACCGACGCCAAGTCGGGCATGACCGCCAAGGACTTCGCTGCGTCCTACCGGCACGTGATCCAGCGGCTACGCGGCAAGGGCGTGAACAACGCGGTCAGCGTCGTCGCCTACATGGGCAACGAGAAGTGGATGGCCCGGGACTGGTGGAAGGACCTCTACCCGGGCGACGACGTCGTCGACTGGATCGGCCTGGACTCGTACGTCAGCGCGGAGAAGAACTACTACCACGCCGGCGTCTTCAAGGACCTGCTGGACCGTAAGGCCAAGGGCGGCACCGGCTTCTACGACTGGGCGACCAAGACTCACCCGGGCAAGCCGGTGATGGTCGCCGAGTGGGGTGCCTACCACCGCATCGGCAAGGTGGCCGACAAGTCGGCGCAGTTCAACAGTGTCCTGCCGGAGCTGGCCAAGCGTCCCGCGGTCAAGGCGATCGTGTACTTCAACACCAAGAAGGACGCCTTCGGCGACCGGGACATCAGCATCGACAGCTCGCCGTCCTCGCTCGCGTCCTTCCGCAAGCTGGCCGCGAACCCGATCTTCAACGTCGCGGTCCGCTGACCCCGCATCGAGCCGCCCGGCCTGACACCGGGCCCTGAACCACTGCGAGCCGCCCGGCCTACCGCCGGGCGGCTCGATCAGTTTCCGGTCAATTCGACGCCGACGGGGCGGGGGTCGCGGCAGACGGGGCGACGCCGGGCGCGTTTCCGCCATTTTGCGTACGCCGATCGCCGTGCCGCCCGGGGCCGAAACCACCACGGTCGCCACCGCCCGGGCCCCGGCCGAAGCGCTCGTCCTCCGGGCCGAACCGGCCGTGGCGGTCGAAACCGCCGTGGCGGTCGCCGTGGTGACCGACGACGGCCCCGCCGACCGCGGTGACGCCCGCGCCCAGGACACAGCCGAGCAGCAGGGCGGCCGCGACGGCCAGGATCGGCGCTCGCCGGCCACGCCAGCGCGCTCGGCCCGGCCCCGCGGGCGGGCCGGCCGGGACGTACGCCATCCCCGGCGGCGGGGGCGGCGGCTGGTTGCCACCGGTGCCGATCGGCACGTAGGCCCAGCCGGGCGGGGGCGGCGGCAGGGGCTCCCCGGCGACGGTGGACGCGTAGGCGCTCCCGGCCGGCTCCACGGTGGGCGCCGGCTCGCCTTCGGCCGACGGGGTCGTGGCGGGCGCGGCGGCCGGCTCCGGGGCGGAGAGGTCGCGGGTTTCGTCGGCCCTGGGTGATGGGGTGACCGGCTGAGTGGCCGGGTTCTCGTCAGGCATCGGGGGGACTCCGGGTTCGATCGCGGGGTGATGGGCGGCCGAGTACGAGGATCGCTCGGAGAACTAAGACGATCGGGGTTCGGCGCATAAGAAACGTCTAAGAGCGATCGGGGACGAAGTACGCGTCAGGGGCGTTGCGGCGCGCGGCGGGCCCGGGTGGCGTGGGAATCGCACGGGGCGTGGCCGGTGGCCTGGGCACGGGGCTCCATCGGTCGTACCGGCGAAGGGGTTTGATTTTCTGAAAGCTTTGTTTTTCTGAAAGCGGCGAAGCCGCCGGGAACCGACGGGCGGTCCGGGCCGACTAACCGGCAACCCGACGAGAGAGATCTACTGACACCATGAAGAAACGCCTTCTGCTCGCCCTCGCCACCGTGCTCGCCGTGCTGGTTCCGGCGGCGCCGGCCGCGGCGCACAATCCGCTTGTCGAGGCGGTGCCGGCCAAGAACGCGACCGTGAAGAAAGCACCGGAATCGGTCACGCTGACGTTCCTGGAGAAGCTGAACACGGGCACCAAGATCGCCGTGACCAATGCGGACGGTGCGGCCGTCGGCGGGTCGGAGCCGAAGGTCAGCGGGAAGACCGTGTCGGTCACCTTCGGCGAGCCCCTGACGAACGGGAAGTACACGGTCGCCTACCAGATCACCGCGGCCGACGGTGACGTGGTCAAGAGCTCGTACACGTTCACCGTGGCCGCGCCGGAGGCCTCGCCGACCCGTTCGGAGGTGCCGGTCGCGGAGGTCTCGGCCACCGCGGCGAGCCCCGTCGCCATCGCGACGACGCGGCAGGCGAGCGCGGAGAGCGACAGCGACAGCGGCGGCCCGTGGCTGGGCCTGGCCGCCGGGATCGGGATCCTGGTGCTGGCCGGCGCGGCCGTCTTCGTCTTCATCCGGCGGCGGAACACTTCCGCCTGAAAGCCACTGACCGTCCGAAAGGGAGGCACCCGTCCGGGGCGCCTCCCTTTCGTGCATTCCTGTGAGGTTTGTAAACAGTGGTCAATGGTCTTTACGACCGCGACACTGCTTGGTAACTTCCTGAAACAAGTTGCAAGGACTTGCAGGACCCTCCGGACCCCGGCCGCCCACCAGGCCCGCCGATCCCCCGGATGTGGCGCGAACCCGCTCCAAATCAGCAGCTCATCCCCGGCTCAAGGGTTGAAAGCGTCACGTGAAAGAAGTTTCACCACCCGTCCCCAGCAGAAAGCGCCCCCACCATGCGTAAGAGAACCCGCAACCTGGTTCTTACCTCCGTGACCAGCGTCGCGCTGGCCGCCGCGGGCCTGGCCGGCGTCAGCCTGGCCACCACCGCGAACGCCGCCGTGGCCCTTAACAACAGTGACGTGACCGCGAACCTGTGGGAGTGGAACTTCGACTCCGTCGCGGCCGCCTGCACCAACCAGCTCGGCCCGGCCGGATACGGCGCGGTCCAGGTCGCCCCGCCGCAGGAGTCGGTCACGCTCGCCTCCAGCAGCGACGGCACGCACCCGTGGTGGGAGGTGTACCAGCCGGTCTCCTACAACATCTCCGGCCGCCTCGGCAGCCAGGCCAAGTTCACCAGCATGGTCACCGCCTGCCACAACGCCGGCGTCCGGGTCTACGTGGACGCGGTCATCAACCACATGGCCGGCTCGAACAACACCGTGACCACCGGGTACGGCGGCTCGACGTTCAGCGCGACCGGCTACTCGTACCCGGCGGTGCCGTACTCGTACAGCGACTTCCACCACCCGAACGACGGCTACTGCTCCGACGACGACGGGGTGATCGACGACTACGGCAACTCGGCCGAGGTGCAGAACTGCGAACTGGTCTCGCTCGCCGACCTCAAATCGCAGGACAGCACGGTCCGTACGAAGATCGCCGGCTATCTGAACAAGCTGATCGACTGGGGTGTGGACGGCTTCCGGGTCGACGCCGCCAAGCACATGGCCGCCGCCGACCTGTCCGCGATCAAGTCGCAGCTGCACAGCACCACCGCCGAGGGCAAGACCCCGTACTTCGCCCAGGAGGTCATCCCGGGCGGCAGCGGGGACACCGCGCCGAGCGCCTACACCGGCGTCGGCGACCTGCTCGGCTTCTCCTACGCGTACGGCCTGAAGACCCAGTTCGCCAACGGCACGCTCAGCAACCTGTCGGGCATCCCGTCGTGGAGCCTGGACGCGTCCAGCGCGCTGACCGCGGCCATGGTCACCAACCACGACCTGGAGCGCAACGGCAGCACCCTGCGCTACCAGGACGGCTCCACGTACACCCTGGCCAACTACTTCCTGCTGGCCTACCCGTACGGCAAGCCGTTCCTCTACGACGGTTTCGCCTTCTCCACCTCGGCGACCGGCGCCTCCCCGCCCGCCGACTCGAACGGCTACGTCACGGACACCAGCTGCTCGAACGGCGCCTGGCAGTGCTCCACCCAGAGCACCGGTATCAAGGGCATGGTCGGCTGGCGCAACGCCACCCAGTCGGTGACCACGGTGTCGAACTGGACCAACACCGCCAGCAACGTGATCGGTTTCAGCCGCGGCTCGCTCGGCTGGTTCGGCGTCAACCGCTCCGGCAGCGCGTCCACCGCGACCTACACGACCGGCCTGGCCAACGGCACCTACTGTGACCGGATCACCGGCGGCGCGACCACCAGCGGCTGCGCCGGCACCTCGATCACCGTCTCCGGCGGCACCGCGTCGGTGACCATCCCGGCCAACGGTGCCGTGGCGATCGACGTGAGCGCGAAGTCCGGGGCGGGGAGCACGACCTCGCCGACCGCCAGCGCCAGCGCGACCAGCAGCCCGTCCGCCAGCGCGAGTGCGACCACCAGCCCGTCCGCGAGCGTGACCCCCACCTCGACCACCGGGACGGTTCAGGCGACGTTCAACGTCTACGCCAGCACGACCAGCGGCACCGGCGTCTACGTGGTCGGGTCGAACGCCGCCCTGGGTGGCTGGGACACCTCGAAAGCGGTCGCCCTCTCCGCCACCGGATATCCGATCTGGACCGGCACCGTCGCGGTACCCTCCAGCTCCGGCTTCGAGTACAAGTACATCAAGAAGGACTCGTCCGGGAACGTGACCTGGGAGAGCAACGCGAACCGGGCGGTGACCACCGGCACCTCGGCGGTCACGTTCAACAACAGCTTCGGGGTAGCGAACGCCAGTGCCACCGCGGTGACCTTCAACGAGACGGCCACGACCGCGACCGGGACCAACGTCTACCTGGTCGGCTCGATCGCCGCGCTGGGCGGCTGGAACACCGCCGATGCGATCCCGCTCTCGTCGGCCGGCTACCCGGCCTGGAGCAAGGCGGTGGTCGTCCCGCAGAGCACCGCCTTCGAGTACAAGTACCTCAAGAAGGACGCCTCGGGGAACGTGACCTGGGAGTCCGGCAGTAACCGGTCGTACACCACCGGCACCGCCACGTCGTACACGATCAGCGACACCTGGAAGTAGCCCCGGTCAGCGAAGGGCCCGCACCTCGGTGCGGGCCCTTCGCGCTGATCATGAACGGTCATGCCGGGGCGACCCGTAACTCCACCCGGCCCCGCGCCACCGGCACCGGGCCGCCGGCCTCCGCCGCCGCGGCCAT
The DNA here is from genome assembly GCF_900188005.1 of Actinoplanes regularis. Taxonomy (GTDB): domain Bacteria; phylum Actinomycetota; class Actinomycetes; order Mycobacteriales; family Micromonosporaceae; genus Actinoplanes; species Actinoplanes regularis. The sequence goes on from NZ_FZNR01000006.1 coordinate 430,128, forward strand.
CCGGTGTCGGCGCGTCCAGCCATCTGGCACGAAACCATGATCCTCCAATGTGCACCGTCTGCCTATGCTCCGGCGCGTCGATCCCTCCTCGCCCTGTCTGGAGACATCAGATTGTCCATTCGTGCCGTCTCGATACTGATTGTCAGCGCCGCTCTCGCCCTTGCCACCGCCGCGTGCTCCAACACCGAGGACGGGGGTACGGCCAACGCCTCGACCGGCTCCGTCGCCCCCACCACGGCCGCGCCGGCGCCATCCACGACCGGGGCGACCGGCGGCGCCACCACGGTCGTGCCAACTACGGTCAAGGCGACCGATGGTTCCACCGCCGAGGCCGGTCAGGTGTGCCCGGTGACCGTGGAGACGCTGCTCGCGGCGATGCGGGCCGACAAGAACGGCGGCAGCCGGCTGGCGCAGGGCGCGACCCTGGGCAAGCCTGAGTGCTACGACGGCTACGTCCTCATCCGCCAGACGTCGATCAAGGACGCGAACGGTGAGCCGGTGGCCGATGACGAGGTCGCGAGATTCAAGCACGAGTCGGACGGGTGGAGATATCAAGGCTCCCATTCGGCCGACTACTGCGACGGCATGCCCGACGCCACGGCCGAGTACTTCGCGAGCGACTTCTCCGGAGCGTGCGCCCGCCCTGAGTGAGCCGCACCGGCAATCACGCATTGCGACGGCTCAGCCGATGCGCTCGGCCGGCGCGACGATGAGCCCTTCGGGCCCCCGGACGTACGCCATCCGCCAAGGCGGGCGCCGTCCCCGGGCGACTTCAGCATGACGATCTCGGTGCGGGAGCCGGGAATGCCGCAGACCATCTCCACGAACTCGCCCTCGACGAAGGTCCGGCCCCACGGTAGGCGTTCTGAGCCGGGGAGGCGGGTCATTGCGCGGCGTCGTAGGCGCGCCGTGCCCGTTCCACCTCTTCGAGGCCGGCGTCGGCCCAGGTGGTCAGCTGAGCGAAGATCGGGCCGAGGCTGGCACCCAGCTCGGTGATCTCGTATTCGACTCGGGGCGGCACTTCGGCGTGGTAGGTGCGGGTGACGAGCCCGTCGCGTTCGAGCTGCCGCAACCGCTGCGTGAGCACCTTCGGGGTGATGCTGGTCAGCCGGCGCTCCAGCGCCACGAAGCGCTGCCGACCGTGCTCGTGCAGGACCCACAGGATGGGCGTGGTCCATCGACTGAACACGATGTCGATGACCGGCGTGACCGGGCAGGCCAGCTCGGGGTCCGTCGATCGTTCCACGTGCCCTCCATCACACATCCATTACTATCCTCTAGGTACCTACTATGTCGACGCTACTAGCGTTTCCGTCAGCCGCGCGAACGACGCGGCCGAACTGGAGACCACAGATGTTTGTCGTGACAGGAGCCACCGGAAACGTCGGCCGCACGCTCTCGTCGATCCTCGCGGCGTCGGGTGCCGAGGTGACGGCCGTGTCCCGTGGACGACGCCCGCTCGAGGTGCCGGACGGGGTCCGCCACCGGCGCGCAGACCTCGAGCAGCCGGAGAGCCTGCGCCCGGCGGTCGCCGGCGCCGAAGCACTGTTCCTGCTCGTGGAGGGCGCCGGGGCGCAGCTCGACATGCCCGCGATCCTGCGGGTCGCCGCGGCCGGCGGCGTGAAACGCATCGTGCTGCAGTCCTCGCAAGCGGTCGGCACCCGGCCGGGAGCCGCATCGCATGCGCCCTTGCGCACCATCGAGGATCTCGTACGCCGGTCCGGCCTCGGCTGGACGATCCTGCGCCCGGGCGGCTTCGCCTCCAACACCTTCGCCTGGGCCGAGCCGATCCGGGCCGGGCGCACGGTGGCCGCACCCTTCGCCGACGTGGGCCTGCCCGTGGTCGACCCGGACGACATCGCCGAGGTGGCCGCCGCGGCGCTCCGCGACCGCGCACACGACGGGCGCACCTACGAGCTGACCGGACCGGCGCTGAGCACGCCACGCGAACGGGTTGCCGACCTCGCCGCCGCGCTCGGCGAGCCGATCGGCTTCGTCGAGCAGACGTCGGAGGAGGCCCGCGAACAGATGCTGCGGTTCATGCCGCCGCCGGTGGTCGAGGGCACGCTGGCGATCATCGGCGCGCCGACCGAACGGGAGCAGCGGATCAGCCCGCACGTGGCGGAGGTGCTGGGCCGGTCGCCACGTCACTTCGCCGCCTGGGCCGCGCGCAACGTCGACGCCTTCCGCTGACGCGGCGGACGACGGCCTCGCGGTGGTGGCATGCCCTCCACCACCGCGAGGCCGGTCAGGAACGGCCGGGCCGGGTGCCGAGCCGCCACGCCGCGGGGAGCAGTCCGGCCGCTAGGGCGATCTTGAGCGCGTCGCCGGGCAGGAACGGTGTCATGCCGGCGGCGATCGCCTGCTGAGCGTTCAGGTGCAGGGCGACCGCCAGCCACGTGACGCCGACGGCGTAGATGACCAGGTTGCCGAGCAGCATCGTCGGCGCCACCCGCCAGGGGGTACGGTCCGCGCCGCGACGGGCGAGCACCCCGACCAGGGCAGCGGCCAGAACCATGCCGATGAGGTATCCGAACGTCACACCGGGCAGGCCGGCGGATCCGCCGGCGAACCAGGGCACACCGGCGACACCGGCGAGGACGTACGCCAGGCAGGCGGCCGGGCCACGCCACGGTCCGAGGGCCGCGGCGGCGAGCAGCACCGCGAACGTCTGCCCGGTCACCGGGACCGGGCTGCCCGGGATCGGCACGCTGATCTGGGCGCTGACCCCGATGAGCGCGGCTGCGCCGACGACCAGCAGCCCGTCGCGGACCACCGAGCGCCGGGCGCTCAGGAGATCGGCCAGGACGAGCCGCGGCGCGGGAAGTACGAGATCGGACATCAGTGGTGCTCCATGAGGTCGGGCAGCGAGGTGCTGTTCGGCAGGGTGGCGAGCAGGGCGGTGATCTCGGCGGCGTGGTCGATGAGGAAGAAGTGGCCGCCGCTGAAGGTCCGCACGTCCACGGGCCCGGTGGTGTGCTCCCGCCAGGTGGTCGCCTCGGACCCGCTCACCACGGGATCCTCCGTACCGATCAGGACCGTGATCGGGCAGTCGAGCAGGGCACCGGGCCGATGCCGGTACGTCTCGATGGCCCGGTAGTCGGCGCGCAGGGCCGGCAGGAACATCCGCAGCAGGTCCGGGTCGGCGAGCAGGTCACGTTTCGTACCGCTGAGCCGCCGGACCTCCTCGATGACGCCGTCGTCGTCACGCAGGTGGATGCGCTCCTCGCGGTAGCGCGACGGCGCGCGCCGGCCGGACGCGAAGATCCGCAGCGGGGCCGGCAGGCCGGCGCCGGCGAGGCGCAGGCCGATCTCGTACGCGAGGACGGCGCCCATGCTGTGCCCGAACAGGGCCACCGGCCCGGGCTCCTCGGCGACCAGGGCGTCGGTGATCCGGTCGGCCATGGTGTGCAGGTCGTCGACGGCGGGTTCGCGGTGCCGGTCCTGCCGGCCCGGGTACTGCACGGCGAGAACCTGAACCGCCGGGGCGAGCGCCTTGGACAGTGGGAAGAAGAAGCTCGCGGAGCCGCCCGCGTGGGGCAGGCAGACGAGCCGGACGGCGGAGGGCGCACCGTCGTGCAGACGGCGCAGCCAGCGGCCGGAGTCGACCGGCGTGGTCACGGCGTGGTCCTCTCGGGTGCGGTGAGGGCACCGGCGGGCGCCGGCGGCGGCAGGTATCCGACGCTCACGAAGAAGTCGAGGTAACGCTCGAACAGCTCGGCGGTGAGTTCCGGGCAGGTGACGCCGGTGCCGTCCAGGGCCTGTTCGGTGCCGCTGACGTCGATCGACGGGTAGAACGAGCCGCTGTCCGCGATCATCATCTCGAAGGCGTCGAGCAGCGGCAGCAGCGCGTTCTCCCGGTCGGCCTGCACGGACGTCTTCCAGGCCGCCGGGTCCAGGTCGGCCAGCGGATAACCGTAGGAGCGCAGCAACTCGACGACCCGGGTCAGCGGCAGGGAGCTGCGGTTGTAGAAGTGGAACGTCCGCCCTCCGGCCTCGGCCTTCCGGGACAGCGCCACGATGCCGGCGCTGACGTGATCGACCGGCACCAGGTGGTACGCGCCGGCCAGTTCGCCGGGCACCGCCCCGGCCTGCACCATGCCCTTGACGGTGAGCCAGACGAAGTCGTGGGTCTGGCAGGCGCCGTTGCGCTGATCCCCGGAGATCACGTCGACCCGGTAGACGGAGACCGGAAGCCCCCGGTCGCGGGCGATGCCGATGACCTGCTCGGCGACCCACTTGCTGCGCAGGTAGCCGCTCGGCAGGGCCTCCGGCGGGCCGGTCGGGTCGTCGACGGCCAGTGGCACACCGGCGGTGACCGGCCCGGCGAAGACGCCGACCGTCGACACGTGGTGCACCGGCACGGTCCGGTGCCGCGCGGCCAGCCGCAGGATCTCCTGCGTGCCGCCGACGTTGGCGGTCCTGAGTTCGGTGTACGGCCGGAGCCAGTTGACGGTCGCGCCGGCGTGGTAGACGACGTCCACCGTGCGGGCCAGGTGGTCGAAGGTGTCCGGGTCGATGCCGAGGCCGGGCACGGCGAGGTCACCGACGATGACGTCGAGCCGCGTCTCGTCGATCTCGTCCCACACCTGGTACCAGCGCATGTTCTCGCGGACCCGGGCCAGCGCGTCGGCCTCGTCACGGCCGCGGACCAGGCAGTGGATACGCGCGTCGGTGTCACGCATCAGGTCGCGCAGCAGGAACGCGCCGAGGAAGCCGGTAGCGCCGGTGAGCAGGATCTCGTGAGGCTCGTCGACGACGTGCACAACGGTCTCCGCCGGCTGGATGTCGTCGGCGAGGGTGACCTCCGTGGCGAAGTCGATCCGGGCGCCGGCCGCCCCGTTCGCCTGCCCGGGGGCCCGGTTCAACTCGCCCAGCAGGTACGTGGCGAGCCCCACCGGGGTGGGATGGTCGAACACGACGGTGGGCGGCAGTGCCAGCCCGGTCTCGGCGGTGAGCCGGTTGCGCAGCTCGACCGCGGTGAGCGAGTCGAAGCCCTGGTCGCTGAAGGCCCGGTCGGCGTCGACGGTGGTGACGTCGCGGTGCCCGAGCACCCCGGCCACCGCGCCCAGCACCACGTCGCGGACCAGCGCGTCCCGCTCGGTGTCGGCCAGCACGGCGAGGCGGTCGGCCAGGCCCCGGGAGTCGACGTCGGTGTTGCGAGCGGCCGGCCGGCCGCTCGCAACACCGATCAGCGCGTGCAGCAGCGGGGTGGCCTGATCGCGGCGTTCCCGCAGCGCCGCCACGTCGAGCGGGGTGGCCACCAGGGCGGGCTCCGAGGCCCGCAGTGCTGCGTCCAGCAGGGTGGTGCCGTGCGGCACGGTGATCGGCGGGAAGCCGGCGCGGACGATCCGGCGGCGGTCCGCCTCGGTGAGGTGGCCGGTGATGCCGGTGTCCTGTTCCCACAGGCCCCACGCGATCGAGGTGGCCGGCAGGCCGTGGGCCCGCCGGTGTGCGGCGAGGCCGTCGAGGAACGCGTTCGCGGCGGCGTAGTTGCCCTGGCCCGCGCCGCCGATCACGCCGGCGATCGAGGAGAACAGCACGAACGCGGTCAACGGCCGATCCCGGGTCAGCTCGTGCAGGTGCCACGCGGCGTCCGCCTTCGGGCGCAGCACGGCGCTCAGCCGCTCCGGGGTCAGCGACCCGATCAGGGCGTCGTCCACCACACCGGCGGTGTGCACGACCGCGGTGAGCGGGTGCTCGGCCGGGATCGTCGCGAGGGCCGCCGTCAGCGAGGCTCGGTCGGCGACATCACACGCCACGACGTCCACCTCGGTGCCGAGGTCGCGCAGCTCCCGCCGGAGCCGGGCGGCCCCGGCGGCGTCCGGGCCACGACGGCTGGTGAGCAGCAGCCGGGACACGCGGTGGCGGGACACCAGATGCCGGGCGACGACGGCCCCGAGCGCGCCGGTTCCACCGGTGATCAGCACGGTGCCGCTGGTGGGCCAGGTGGGTGCGGCCGGGGCGCCGGGCGTGGTCCGGGTGAGGGCCGGCTTCAGCGGCGTCTCGTCGCGGATCGCGAGCTGGTGTTCCCCGGCGGCCACCGCGGCCGTCAGGGTGGCGTCCGGCAACGGCCAGTGGTCGGTGTCGAGCAGGACGATCCGGTCCGGCGCCTCGGACTGCGCGGACCGCAGCAGGCCCCACAGCGCCGCGGCGGCGGGATCGACGGGTTCGCCGTCGCGGGCGGCCACCGCGCCGCGGGTGATGATCACCAGCGGCACCCCGGTGAGCCGGGGGTCGGCGAGCCAGTCCTGGACGAGGGAGAGCGCCCGGCCGGTCGCCTCGTGCGCCGAAGCCGGCAGCGGGCCGGACGGCGGTTCGCAGTAGGCGTGGACGGCGTCGGCGCCCGTGGCCAAGTGGTGTTCGACGCCGTCCTCGAGCGCACCCCAGCGGGTCGGGCCCTCCGATCGGGCGGTCGCCGGCGTCCAGGTCAGCGCGAACATGCTGGCGCCGGGGCGGTACGTGGCGTCGGCCAGCTCGCCGGCGTCGGCGGCACGCACGGTGACGCCTTCGAGAACGGCGACCGGGCGGCCCGTGCGGTCGGCCAGCTGCACGGTGACGCTGCCGGGGCCGGCGGGCAGCACCCGGACCCGGAGGGTGGTGGCGCCGGTGGCGTACAACTCGGCCCGGTCCACGGTCCCGATCTCGCCGACGGTCCGCAGGGCCGCGTCCAGCAGGGCCGGGTGCAGGCCGTACGCGCCGGCGTCGGTGTCCTCGGCGAGGGTCACTCCGGCGTACGTCTCGTCGTGGCGCCGCCACACACCGGTCACCTCGACCCCGGCCATGGCCGGCAGCTCCGCTTCCTGCGGCTCCGCGCCCGGAGGCGGCCATTCGCTGAGGTCGAAGGCGGCCTGCCGGGTGCCGGTGTGCAGGTGGCCGTGGGCGTGCGGGGTCCACGGGTCCTCGGCGCCGTCGGGGCGGGCGTGCAGGGACACCGGGCGGCGGCCGTCGGGGCCGGGGGCACCGACCCGGATCTGGGTGGCCAGCGCGACACCGGCGGGCCGCACCAGCGGGGTGACGATCGTCAGACTCTCCAGGGTGGAGGACCCGCCCTGATCACCGGCGCGGATCAGCATGTCGACGACCGCCGCGGCGGGGATGTCCGCCGACGATCGACCGGCGAACAGCATCTCGTCGGTGCCGGCCACCGGCATCGCGACGCCCAGCAGCGGATGGTCCGTGGCGATGCCGCCTGCCGGCGTGGAGGAACTCGCCCCGGGGGACGCTTCGATCCAGTAGCGCTTGCGCTGGAAGGGGTAGGTGGGGAGGTCGACGTGGCGCCCGCCGGTCAGCAACGGTGACCAGTCGACGTCGCGGCCGGTGACGTGCAGGTGGGCGAGAGCGGTCAGGAAGGTGGCCTGGCCCTTGCGCATGGTCGGCGCTACCACCGTGACGGTTTCCAGGCTCTGCTGGACCAGCGCGGAGAGCACCGCGTCCGGTCCCAGCTCCACGAACCGGGTCACTCCCTGCTCCTGCAAGGTGATGACGCCGTCGTGGAAACGGACCGCGCTGCGGATCTGCTCACCCCAGTACTCCGCGGTGCAGATCTCGTCACCGGCAAGCCGGCCGGACACGTTGGACACCAGCGGAATCCGCGGCGGTGACAGCCGCAGCCCGGCAACAATCGCCACGAACTCCGGGATCACCTCGTCCAT
>NZ_FZNR01000008.1:0-339793 GCF_900188005.1 Actinoplanes regularis
GCCAGCGTCGCCGCGGCCACCAGGGCGGCATCCGTGATGCTGATCCGGTGGTGCGCCTCGTAGCGGTCACGCAGACCCTTGAGGATCTCGATGGTGTGCGCCAGCGACGGCTCACCGACCTGGATCGGCTGGAAGCGGCGCTCGAGAGCGGCGTCCTTCTCCAGGTGCTTGCGGTACTCGTCGAGGGTCGTCGCGCCGATCGTCTGCAGCTCGCCACGCGCGAGCATGGGCTTCAGGATCGAGGCCGCGTCGATCGCGCCCTCGGCGGCACCCGCACCGACCAGGGTGTGGATCTCGTCGATGAACAGGATGATGTCGCCCCGGGTGCGGATCTCCTTGAGCACCTTCTTCAGGCGCTCCTCGAAGTCACCGCGGTAACGGGAGCCGGCGACCAGCGCGCCCAGGTCGAGCGTGTAGAGCTGCTTGTCCTTCAGCGTCTCGGGCACCTCGCCCTTGACGATGGACTGGGACAGGCCCTCGACCACGGCGGTCTTGCCGACGCCCGGCTCGCCGATCAGCACCGGGTTGTTCTTGGTCCGGCGGGACAGCACCTGCATGACCCGCTCGATTTCCTTCTCCCGGCCGATCACCGGGTCGAGCTTGCCCTCCCGGGCGGCCTGCGTGAGGTTGCGCCCGAACTGGTCGAGGACCAGCGAGGTGGACGGCGCGGCCTCGCCGGTGGCGGTGCCCGCGGCGGCCGGCTCCTTGCCCTGGTAACCGGAGAGCAGCTGGATCACCTGCTGGCGGACCCGGTTGAGGTCGGCGCCGAGCTTGACCAGCACCTGGGCGGCGACGCCCTCACCCTCCCGGATCAGGCCGAGCAGGATGTGCTCGGTACCGATGTAGTTGTGCCCGAGCTGCAACGCCTCCCGCAGCGAGAGCTCCAGCACCTTCTTCGCCCGCGGCGTGAACGGGATGTGCCCGCTCGGCGCCTGCTGACCCTGGCCGATGATTTCCTCGACCTGCTGACGGACCCCCTCGAGAGAGATGCCGAGGCTCTCGAGAGCCTTTGCGGCGACGCCCTCCCCCTCGTGGATGAGGCCCAACAGGATGTGCTCTGTACCGATGTAGTTGTGGTTGAGCATCCGGGCCTCTTCTTGGGCCAGGACGACAACCCGTCGCGCTCGGTCGGTGAACCGCTCGAACATGCCCTCGTGCTCCTCACGTGCCGTGCGCCAATGCTGAGCCTGTCTCAACAGCTGGCGGGGCCAGCGCACGGGCATCGGTGATACCCGTGCTGTAACTCTATCGCCGCCGGGAGCATCCGCCGGGCCCCTCGCAGGCCCTCAAAACGATCCGCAACGTTGATTTAGCCAACTTCGCACGCTCAGCGGCTCTTCCCCCACCCGAACGTGTACGCGGACAGCGAAATCCGCTTGGTCCACAGCCTGTGGACAACGCGGTCCTCCCTGTGGATAACCGTACTGAAGGCGACTCGGCGACGGGCTGGAAGCACAGAGAGGGCGTACCGGTGACCGGTACGCCCTCTCCAGCGAAAAACTCAGGCCCGACCGGGGCCCTTCGCGTGGTACTCGTCGACGATCTCCTGCGGGATGCGCCCGCGGTCGGAGATGTCGTAACCGGCCTTCTTGGCCCACTCCCGGATCGCCTTGTTCTGCTCCCGGTCGGCCGCAGCCCCGCCCCGGCCACGGGCCGCGCGGCCGCCAACGACCACACCGCCACGAGCCACCTTGGTGCCCGCGCCCACGTACGGAGCGAAGACCTCCCGCAATTCCGCGGCGTTCTTCTCCGAGAGATCGATCTCGTACTGAATACCGTCAAGCGCAAACTTCACGGTCTCGTCGGCTTCGGCACCGTCGATGTCATCGACCAGCTTGTGAATGATCTGCTTGGCCACGCGCCGTTATCCTCCCGAACACAGGTTCTCTCCCACGCAATGCGAGAACAATAACGCCAGGGGGACATCGCCCGTCAATGGCGGGGGCAGTAATTGACGATCGGCTACTCCGGGCGGACCAACGGGAAGAGGATCGTTTCCCGAATGCCCAGGCCGGTGAGCGCCATCAACAGCCGGTCGATTCCCATTCCCATGCCACCGCTGGGCGGCATTCCGTACTCCATGGCCCGGAGGAAATCCTCGTCGAGCTGCATCGCCTCGGCGTCGCCGCCGGCCGCCAGCAGCGACTGGGCGTGCAGCCGTTCCCGCTGAACAACCGGGTCGACCAGCTCGGAGTACGCGGTGGCGAGCTCGAAGCCGCCCACGTAGAGGTCCCACTTCTCGGTGAGACCGGGCGTCTCCCGGTGCGGCGCGGTCAGCGGCGCGGTCTGCTCCGGGTAGTCCCGGACGAAGGTGGGCGCCTGCAGGGTGTGCTGCACGAGGTGCTCGAACAGCTCCTCGGCCAGTTTGCCGGCGCTCCACTTGGGGTCGACACCGAGCTGGACCTTCTCCGCGTACCGCTGGAGCTGGGCCAGGTCGGTCTCGATGGTGACCTCCTCGCCGAGCGCCTCGGAGATGGCGCCGAAGAGGGTGATCTGGTTCCACTCGCCGCCCAGGTCGACCTCGGTGCCGTCGTGGTGGGTGACCACGTGCGAACCGGCGACCGCCTGCGCGGCCTCCTGAATCCACTCGCGCGTCTGCACCTGCATCACGTTGTAGTCGGCGTACGCCTGATATGCCTCGAGCATGGCGAACTCCGGGGAGTGCGTGGAGTCCATGCCCTCATTCCGGAAGTTCCTGTTGATCTCGAAGACCCGGTCGATGCCGCCGACCACGGCCCGCTTCAAAAACAGTTCCGGAGCGATCCGCAGATAAAGATCAGTATCCAGTGCGTTGCTGTGCGTCACAAACGGACGAGCGGTCGCGCCACCGTGCAGCAACTGCAACATCGGCGTTTCCACCTCGAGATAATTGCGGCGGAACAGCGACTCCCGAAGGCTACGGACCACAGTTGCGCGAGTACGCACGGTGTCCCTGGCCTGCGGTCGAACGATGAGATCCACATAACGCTGCCGCACCCGGGTCTCCTCGGAAAGCGGCTTGTGCGCGACCGGGAGCGGGCGCAGCGCCTTGGCGCTCATCGACCAAGAATCGGCGAGAACGGAGAGCTCACCACGCCGGCTGGTGATCACCTCACCGGTGACCGCGACCAGGTCACCGAGGTCGACCAGCCGCTTCCACTCCTCCAGCCGCTCGGCACCGACCCGGTCCAGCGAGAGCATGGCCTGCAGTTCGGTGCCGTCACCCTCCCGGAGGGTGACGAAGCAGAGCTTGCCACCGCTCCGGATGAAGATCACCCGACCGGTGACCGAGACCTGGTCGCCGGTGGCGGTGTCGGTCGGCAGCTCCGCGTACTGCTCGCGGATTTGGGCCAGGCTGATCGTCCGGGGGACGGTGACCGGGTAGGGCTGCACACCCTCGGCCAGCATCCGGTCCCGCTTCGCCCGGCGGACGCGCATCTGCTCGGGAAGGTCCTCGGCGGGTTCGGTCGCTGGCGTGTTCTGCTCGGTCACGGCACGTCTTCCTGTGGAGTGGGGCTGGGACAACGACTCGGAAAGCCTACTCAGCCCGGTTCAGACGTTCCGCTCATATACCATCCGCAGGCCGATCAGCGTGATCATCGGCTCATGCGCGGTCAGCGTGCGGCACTCGTCCTTCACCAGCCAGGCCAGGCCGCCGGTGGCGATCACCGCGCGGACCGGGCCGATCTCCTCGACCATCCGCTCCACGATCCGGTCCACCTGACCACCGAAGCCGTAGTAGAGCCCGGCCTGCAGGCACTCCACGGTGTTCTTGCCGATCACCGAGCGCGGCTTGGTCGGCTCCACCTTGCGCAGCTGGGCGGCCCGGGCGGCGAGGGCGTCGAAGGAGATCTCGATCCCCGGGGCGAACGCGCCGCCGAGGAACTCGCCCTTCGCGCTGATCAGGTCGAAGTTGGTGGTGGTACCGAAGTCGACCACGATCGACGGCCCGCCGTAGAGCGCGTGCGCGGCCAGGGTGTTCACCACCCGGTCCGCGCCCACCTCCTTCGGGTTGTCGATGGCCAGCTGCACCCCGGTCTTCACGCCCGGCTCGACGATCACGCTGGGCACGTCGCCGTAGTACCGCTTGAGCATCGTGCGCAGGTTGCGCAGCGCGGCCGGCACCGTGGAGCAGGCCGCGACCCCGGTGATCTCCACCGCGTCGCCGGCCAGCAGCCCGCGGAACATCAGACCGAGCTCGTCCGCGGTCGAGGCGGCGTCGGTCTTGATCCGCCAGTTGTGCACCAGCTTGTCACCGTCGAAGGTGGCCAGCACGGTGTTGGTGTTTCCGATGTCAATGCAAAGCAGCACGGATGCCCCTAAGGATCAAAATCAAGAGCCCTATTCTGTACGGGCGGTGCTGTCAGCGCGGGCGCAGGTCCAGTGCGATGTCCAGGATCGGCGACGAGTGGGTCAGCCCGCCCACCGACAGGTAATCCACCCCGGTCGCCGCGTAGGCCGCCGCGGTCGCCAGGGTCAGGTTCCCGGTCGCCTCCAGCTCGGCCCGCCCGCCGATCGCACCGACCACCTCGGCCAGCAGCTCCGGGCTCATGTTGTCGCAGAGCAGGAACGTCGCGCCGGCCTCCACCGCCTCCCGCGCCTCGGCCAGCGTGGTCACCTCGACCTGCACCGCCACGTCCGGGAAGGTGTCCCGGACCAGCCGGTACGCGGCGGTGATGCTGCCCGCGGCCAGCTTGTGGTTGTCCTTGATCATGGCGACGTCGTACAGGCCCATCCGCTTGTTGGTGCCGCCGCCGGCCCGGACCGCGTACTTCTCCAGCGATCGCAGCCCTGGCGTGGTCTTGCGGGTGTCCAGCACCGTGGCCTTGCTGCCGGCCAGCTGGTCGGCCCACTTACGGGTGTGGGTCGCCACCCCGGACATCCGGCTGATCAGGTTGAGCGCGGTCCGCTCGGCGGTGAGCAGCGCCCGGGTCGGCCCGGTCACCATAGCCAGCACGTCACCCCGCGCGACCCGGTCGCCCTCCTCGGCGATCTGCCGGAACTCCGCGTGCCCCTGCGAGGTGATCGCGAAGACCTCGGCGGCCACCGGCAGGCCGGCCACCACGCCGTCGGCGCGGGCCACCAGCTCGGCGGTGTCGACCTGATCGGATGGGATGGTCGCCTCGCTGGTCACGTCGCGGGGCGGGTCCCCGAGGTCCTCGGCGAGCGCGGTCAACACGATCCGCTGCACCTCAGCGAAGTCCAACCCGAAGTCGTTCACTGCATCTCCTGAAAATTCTGGGTCATGCCGCCGCCCGCGACGATGGAGTCGAGCAGGTGCCCACGCCACTCGTCGGCCGCGGTCGGGTAGTCCTCACGCCAGTGACAGCCCCGCGTCTCCCTCCGGCTGCGCGCCGAGGCGACCAGCGCGGTGGCGACGGTGAGCAGGTTGGTCGCCTCCCACGCCGCGGTGTTCGGGGTGGCCCGCGACTGGGCCAGCCGGGTCAGCTCCTTGGCCGCCGTGTCGAGCGAGTCGGCCGAGCGCAGCACCCCGGCGCCGCGGGTCATGGCGCGCTGCACCTCGGGGCGGATCGCCGCGTCGGCCACCCACGCCGGGGTCATGTTCATCCGCACCGGCTCGGCCTGAGCGGGCAGCTCCCGGCCGATGTCGTCGGCGATCCGTTTGGCGAAGACCAGGCCCTCCAGCAGCGAGTTGCTGGCCAGCCGGTTGGCGCCGTGCACGCCGGTGCAGGCCACCTCGCCACAGGCGTACAGACCCGGGATGGTGGTGCGGCCGTGCAGGTCGGTGCGGACCCCGCCGGAGGCGTAGTGCGCGGCCGGGGCGACCGGGATCAGCTCGGTCGCCGGGTCCACGCCGGCCGCCCGGGTGGAAGCCATGATCGTCGGGAACCGGTGCTCCAGGAACTCCTTGCCGAGGTGCCGGGCGTCCAGGTAGACGTGATCCGCGCCGGTGGCCCGCAGCACCCGGTAGATGCCCTTGGCGACCACGTCGCGCGGGGCCAGCTCGGCCAGCTCGTGCTGCCCGACCATGAACCGGTCGCCGTTCTCGTCGACCAGGTGCGCGCCCTCGCCCCGCAGCGCCTCGGAGATCAGCGGCCGCTGCACCGAGTTGAGCCCGGAGGTGACGAACGAGGTCGGGTGGAACTGGACGAACTCCACGTCGGTGACCGCCGCGCCGGCGCGCAGCGCGAGCGCCACCCCGTCGCCGGTGGAGACCGAGGGGTTGGTGGTGGACGCGTAGATCTGCCCCATCCCGCCGGTGGCCAGCACGACCGCGCGGGCCAGGATGGCGCCCACGCCGTCCTCCGAGCCCTCGCCCAGCACGTGCAGGGTGATCCCACAGGCCCGCCCGTCGGCGGCCCGCAGCAGGTCCAGCACCAGCGCGTGCTCGACCAGCCGGATCCACGGGTCGCGGCGGACCGCGGCGTGCAGGGCGCGCTGCACCTCGGCGCCGGTCGCGTCGCCGCCGGCGTGCACGATCCGGTCGGCCCGGTGGCCGCCCTCGCGGGTCAGCATCAGGGAGCCGTCCGGGTTGCGGTCGAACTCGGCGCCCCGGCGGATCAGCTCCCGGATCCGCGCCGGGCCCTCCTCGACCAGCACCTTCACCGCCTCCGGGTCGCAGAGCCCGACACCGGCGATCTCGGTGTCGTACGCGTGCGCCTGCGGCGTGTCCAGCGGGTCGAGGACGCCGGCGATCCCGCCCTGCGCCCAGCGCGTGGAGCCGTCGTCGATGTTGACCTTGGTGACCACCGTGACGTGCAGGCCCTGCTCACGCAGGTGCAGAGCGGCGGTCAGCCCGGCTATCCCGGAACCGATCACGACCACGTCGGTGGTCTCGTTCCAGCCCGGCTCGGCGGCGGCGAGCCGGCGCGGTAGCGCCGGTAGATCCGCGAGAGGTGACATGTGGTCAGTACACTCCGCCCGTGCACACCCGGCACGGCGGGGGCACCATCAGTGGTCAGTGTTACTTGTACTGGACCGGCAGCGCTTTGGGCCCCTTGCCCTTCAGCGAGGACGTCAGCGCGGCGCCGTCCAGCCAGAAGTAACAGCGCACACCCCGGTCACCCTGTGCCCAGACGTCCGAGTTTCCGGGGAGCGAGACCACGCCCGTCCGGTATTCGAGGTTCTTGTCGTCGGGCACCCCGATGTAGTCGGCGACCACCGAGCGACAGCCGTCGTGGAACCTCTCCCAGGCTTCGTCGCCCTTCGGGTACGAGATGTCGGCCGGCGCCTTCCACACCCCGGCGAACTCGGCGTTGTGCTTGGCGCCGCAGGAGGCCGGACCCATGGTGTCGATCGCACCGCTCGAGTCCAGGCTGACCGCATAGCAGCCGAGCCTCAGCCTGGCGCCGGCGTCGGTGGCCAGCACGTTGCGCAGGCTGCCCTTGCGCTCGACCAGAGCGCCGTTGTCCTCGATCGAATCGAGCTCGACCACCTCGCAGCGGAACCAGCGGGAACCGCCGGCCCACGCCGCGGGCGACGGGTGGGTCACCCCGATCCACAACCGGGCGGTACGCCACGGACCCCCGACGTAGGCGGTCGTCTTCTGGTCGCAGATCTCGTAAGCCTTGTGCGCCCCCGCGGAGGCCTCCGACGGCGGCTGGTCAGCGGTCGCGGCCTGCCCGGTGTACTCGCCCACGTAGACCGTCTCGGTGCGGTGCGGCATCGCGCAGTTGACCTCCTCGTAGGTCGCCCGCGGGCCGGTCGACGCGAAGTTGGCCATGTGACAGGTGTCGGCCTTGGGTTCGAAGCCGGTCGCCGGGGCCATCGCGGCCCAGTTGTTGGTGAGGTCCCCGTCGACGTTGCCGGGGTTTCCGCACCCGGCGGCCAGCAGCATCAATCCCAGCAGGGCGGCCAGGTCGACGCCGAAGCCCGGACTCGAACCGGCGCGCCGGTTCCGCGCGCCGGCACGCCGGTGACGCGATCGGGCACGCCAGAGTCGCATGAAGGACCTCCCCACACGCCGCCGATGTCCGATTTATCGATCATATGATGATCAGACCGGTTCATCGGCGGCGTTCGGGAAAGTCACTCCACGATCAACGGGCGGGCAGCGTCAGGTCGCCCCGGACCAGCTCGTCGGCCATCCCGGCGACCGCCTCGGCCGGGTCCGCACCCAGCTCGATCACCCGGTTCTCGGCGTCCACGTGCACCACCCGAGGCTGGTACGCACGGGACTCCGCGTCGTCCATCTGCCCGTAGGAGATCAGGATGACCAGGTCACCGGGGTGGACCAGGTGCGCGGCGGCACCGTTGATGCCGATCACGCCGGTGCCCCGCTCACCCGGGATCACATACGTCTCCAGCCGCGCGCCGTTGGTCACGTCGACGATCGCCACCAGCTCGCCGGGCAGCAGGTCGGCCGCCTCCATCAGGTCGAGGTCGACGGTCACCGAGCCGACGTAGTGCAGGTCGGCCTGCGTCACGGTGGCACGGTGGATCTTCGACTTCAACATGGTGCGCAGCATCAGGCTTCCTTCCGGAGAACGATCGAGACGTTGTCGATCAGGCGGGTGGCGCCGACCCTGGCGGCCACCAACAGGCGGGCCGGGCCGTCGGTGGGGACTGCCCCCAGGTCGGGACCGGTCAGTTCGAGGTAGTCAAGGCGTGCGCCCGGCTCATCCGCCAGGATCTTCCCGGCGGCGGCCAGGACCGCTTTCGGCTCGCTGTGTACGGCGCCCTCGCGCAGAGCGCGGGAAAGCGCCAGCGCGGAGATCCGTTCTGTCGGCGAAAGATACCGGTTACGGCTGGACAGGGCCAGACCGTCGTCTTCCCGTACGGTCGGAACCCCGACGATCTCCACGCCGAGCTCCAGATCGACCACCATCCGGCGGATCAGCGCAAGCTGCTGGAAGTCCTTCTCGCCGAAGAACGCGACGTCGGCGCGGGTGAGCCGCAACAACTTCTCGACCACGGTGAGCATGCCGGAGAAGTGACCCGGTCGGCTGGCGCCCTCCAGGATCGCGCCGAGCGGCCCCGGATTCATCGTGATCGACGGCGCCCCGCCCGGATAGACGTCGTCCCGGCCGGGCGCGAAGACCACCGCCGCGCCCTCGGCCCGGCACGCCTCGAGATCCTCGTCCAGGGTCCGCGGGTACTTCTCGAAGTCCTCGGCCGGCCCGAACTGCAACGGGTTCACGAAGATCGTCACGACCACGAACGGCGACCGCTCCCGGGCCACCCGGATCAGCCGCCGGTGCCCCTCGTGCAACGCGCCCATGGTCATCACGACCGCGATCTCGCCACCCGCGGCGTCCAGCACCGCGGCCAACTCGTCGCGGGTGTGCACCACCTGGGTCATGCCGGGCTCCTCACTGTGCCGTCTGCCACCGTCGCCACGCCGTCCCGCGGTGCGAAATCCGCCACCGGGAACAACACCCGCAGAAGATCCTCGGCGTCCTGCGGGCGCAGTCTTCCGGACGTGAGCGCGCGGTCCGCGGTGCGCCGGGCCAGAGCCAGATACGCCGGTACGGCCTCGTCCGGCAGCCGATCCAGGTGTTTCGCCACCGTGCCGGCGTCCCCCCGGGAGACCGGCCCGGTCAGCGCGGCGTCACCCATCCGCAGCGCGTTGTCCAGCGCCGCGGTCAGCAGCGGGGCGAGCACCCGGGCGGGCTGCTCGACCCCCGCCGCGCGCAGCGTGTCAGCCGCCTCGTTGACGAGCGTGACCAGGTGGTTCGCACCGTGCGCGAGCGCCGCGTGGTAGACCGGCCGGGCATCCTCGGCGATCCACTCCGGCACGCCACCCAGGTCGGCGACCAGCCGGGTGGCGAACGCCCGGTCCCGGCTCGTCACGCCCCAGGCGATGCCGGGCAGCCGGGCCAGATCGGTCTCCGTGCCGGTGAACGTCATCGCGGGATGCAGCGCCATACCGGTTACATCGCCGAAAACGTCCAGTCCGTGAGCACCGGAGGTGTGCGCGACGATCTGATCCGGACGAAGCGCCCCGGTGCTGTTCAAGCCGGCGACCACGCTCCGGAGGGCGTCGTCGGGGACGGCGAGCAGCAGCAGGTCGGTGGCGGCGCGGGCGACCTCGCCGGCCGGCCGGATCACGGCCTCCGGCAGTAGGCGGGCGACCCGCTCGCGGGAGGCGGCCGAGACGGCCGCGGCGGCGACCACCCGGTGCCCGGCCGCGTTCAGCGCCGCGCCCAGCACAGCACCCACCCGGCCGGCGCCGATCACGCCGACGGTCAAAGCGTTCATGGATCCAGTCCTCAGGTCGGGTACCGGTCGAGCGCCAGTATGCGCCGCCGTAACACGCTCGTAGCAACCACGTGTGAACAACCGCACCGGGCCCCCTGCCCGGTCGTTCCCAGGGGTGTATCGGACGTTCTCCGACACCCCTGAGCCCTGGCACGACGTTCCCGGCCGGGGCAACCCTAGACACCCCGGACCCCGGCCCGGCGCCGCGCTGGGACCGGTGCGACTCGAGGGAAGCGGCCCGGGCCCGGCGGAGCCTTCTAAGCTGACGGCGTGACGGGGATCGGCTGGCGGTCGGCGATGGGGTCGGCCCTCTACGGCCCGGACGGGTTCTTCGTGCGCCCGCAGAGCGGCCCCGCTGATCATTTCCGGACCAGCGTGCACGCGTCGCCGCTGTTCGCCGGGGCGTTGGCGCGACTGGTCGAGCGGGTCGACACGGCGCTCGGCCGGCCGGAGCGGTTCGACCTGGTGGATGTCGGAGCCGGGCGCGGAGAGCTGCTCACCACGCTGTGCGCGGCGCTGCCCGGGGACCTGGCCGACCGGGTGCGGCCGGTCGCGGTCGAGATGGCGGCCCGGCCGGAAGGGCTGGACGGGCGGATCCGGTGGCGGCGGGACCTGCCGGAGACGGTGACCGGGCTGCTGATCGCCACGGAATGGCTGGACAACGTGCCGCTCGACGTCGTGGAGACGGACGGGTCCGGGCGGCTGCGGAAGGTCCTGGTGGACCGGCGCACCGGGGTGGAGACGCTGGGCGGGCCGGCCGACGCGGCCGAGGTCTTGTGGGCGAGCCGCTGGTGGGCCGGGCCGGGGCGGATCGAGATCGGCGCCCCACGGGACGCGGCCTGGTCGGATGCGGTCGAGCGGGTGCGCCGCGGCGCCGCACTCTGCATCGACTACGGCCACCGCCGGGAGGAGCGGCCTCCACTGGGGACGCTCACCGGGTTCCGCGACGGCCGTCAGGTTCCACCGGTCCCGGACGGCAGCTGCGACGTCACCGCCCACGTCGCCGTCGACGCGACCGCGGAGGCGACCGGTGTGCCGTACGAGATGATCCGTCAGCGTGAGGCGCTGCGACCGTTCGGGATCAGCGGTGCGCGCCCGTCGCTCGCCCTGGCCGGCAGCGACCCGGTGGTCTATCTGCGCGCCCTCGCCGCGGCCGGCGAGGCGGCCGAGTTGACCTCCACCAGCGGGCTCGGTGCCCACTGGTGGCTCTGGCACCCCATCGGCATCGATCTCTCGCTCGCCTGACCTCCACCGCTCGGCGCGTCGCGGCCACGCGGTGGCGGCGACGCCGCGCGAGATCGGCCCGGGGCGTGGCCCGAAAGGGCTGGACACGGGGCTCCACAGGTCGTACCCGGGAATGGTTTGCGGTGGGACCGAAACCGGGTGGCGCGGCCGGGTCGTCCGGTGGGTGTTCGTCGCGCGGGCCGCCGCGCGCCGGAAAGCGAGCGGCTGACCCGGACCGGACAGCGGCGGGCGTGCGACGATGCGTCTGTGACGGACTCGCTGAGGGAGATGACTGTCGGGACCGGAGCCGGGCTGGAGACGGCGGACATGGTCCTCAACATCGGGCCGCAGCATCCGTCGACGCACGGCGTGCTGCGGCTCAAGCTGACGCTGGACGGGGAGCGGGTGGTCACCTGCGAGCCGATCGTCGGGTACATGCACCGCGGCGCGGAGAAGCTCTTCGAGGTGCGGGACTACCGGCAGATCATCATGCTGGCCAACCGGCACGACTGGCTCTCCGCGTTCTCGAACGAGCTGGGCGTGGTGCTCGCGGTCGAGCGGCTGATGGGCATCGAGGTGCCCGAGCGGGCGATCTGGCTGCGGATGGCCCTCGCCGAGCTGAACCGGGTGCTGAACCACCTGATGTTCCTCGGCTCGTACCCGCTGGAGATCGGCGCGATCACGCCGATGTTCTACGCCTTCCGGGAGCGGGAGACCCTGCAGGCGGTCATGGAGGAGGTCTCCGGCGGGCGGATCCACTACATGTTCAACCGGGTCGGTGGCCTGAAGGAGGAGGTCCCGGCCGGCTGGACGAAGCGGGCGCGGCAGGCGGTGGCGGCGGTCCGGCGGCGGATGCCCGATCTGGACCGCATCATCCACAGGAACGACATCTTCATGGCGCGGACCGTCGGGGTCGGCGTCCTGTCCGCGGCCGACGCCGCCGCCTACGGCGCCTCCGGTCCGGTGGCGCGGGCAAGCGGTCTGGATTTCGATGTACGGCGGGACGAGCCGTATCTCCTCTACGACCAGCTCGACGTTCCAGTGGTGACCCGGACGGCCGGGGACTGTCACGCGCGGTTCGAGGTGCTGCTGGAGCAGGTGTACGTGTCACTCGACCTGGTCGAGGCGTGCCTGGACCGGGTGGAGCGGATCGGCGGGCCGGTCAACGTGCGACTGCCCAAGGTGGTCAAGGCGCCGGAGGGCCACACGTACGCGTGGACCGAGAACCCGCTCGGGGTGAACGGGTACTACCTGGTGTCCCGCGGCGACAAGACGCCGTGGCGGCTCAAGCTGCGGACGGCGTCCTACGCGAACGTGCAGGCGCTGGCGACCCTGATCCCGGGCTGCCTGGTGCCGGATCTGATCGCGATCCTCGGGTCGATGTTCTTCGTGGTCGGAGACATCGACAAGTAGGTCACCAGCCGGCCGGGGCGTCTCCGCGGTAGCCGGGCATGTTGGCGAAATCGGCCAGCGAGCCGACGTTGGTGTCGTTGGCCGAGGGACGGTGCCGGCGGGCCTTGTACTGGCCGGAGTCGTCGCCGTTCGCCGGGAAGCCGCCGCTGGCGGGTTCGAAACCGTTGTCCGGGCCGTAGCCGTTCGCGGATTCGAAACCGTTGTCCGGGCCGTAGCCGTTCGCGGGGTCGAAACCGTTGTCGCCGCCGTAGCCGCCGTCCGAGTCGTAGCCGTAGCCGCCGCTCGGGCCGTAACCGTTGGCCGGGCCGTAACCGTCTTCGGCGCCGTAGCCGTCGTCAGAGCCGTAGCCGTTGCCGGGTACCTCGTTCATACCGGCGTAGCCGTTGGGGGCGTCAGGGCGGCCGTACACCGCCGGGGCGGGGCGGACGGCGGCGGAGGCGCGCGGCTGTGGACCGGAGGTGGCGCCGGCCGGGGCGGCGCCGTAGACGCCGCTGGGGGCGGGAGGCGCGACGGCGACGCGGGCCGTGCCGGCGGCCGGTGGAGGTACGGAGGCGGCGCCGCGCTGGCGTGGCGTCGGAGCGCCGGACATCGGGGCGCCCGGCATCGGGGCACCGGGCCGCGCAGTGCCCTGAATCGGAGCGCCGGGCCGCGCAGCACCGGACATCGGAGCACTCGGCATCGGAGCACCGGGCCTCGCAGCACCCTGAATCGGGGCACCGGACCGCGCAGCACCGGACATCGGAGCACTCGGCATCGGAGCACCGGGCCTCGCAGCGCCCTGAATCGGAGCGCCGGACCGCGCAGCACCGGACATCGGAGCACTCGGCATCGGAGCACCGGGCCTCGCAGCGCCCTGAATCGGAGCGCCGGACCGCGCAGCACCGGACATCGGAGCACTCGGCATCGGAGCACCGGGCCGCGCGGCACCCTGAATCGGGGCACCGGACATCGGAGCGCCCGGCATCGGAGCGCCGGGCGGCGGGACGACCGCGGCCGCACCGAACGAAGCCGAACCCACCACGGCGGCGCCGGTGGCGGGGCCGCCGATCGAGGCGGAACCGGTGGGGACCGCCGCGGATGCGCGGCCGGCCGGGCCGCCCGGTGACATCGGGCGGGCGCTGCCCGCGACCACGGCACGGCCGCCGGCGGGGCGGGCGGGTTCGGGGGCGACGGGCTGGCTGTACTCGTCGTAGTAGTCGTTCTGCTGGTCGCCGTAGCCGGGCTCGGCCTCGTAGCCGTTCGAGCCCGGCCCGTTGAAGGCTCGGTCGTCATAACCGGGCTGGCCGTCGAAGCCCTGCTGGTTGTCGAAGCCCTGCTGGCTGTCGAAGCCCTGCTGGCCGTCGAAACCCTGCTGCCCGTCGAAACCCTGCTGCCCGTCGAAACCCTGCTGCCCGTCGAAACCCTGCTGGCTGTCGAAGCCCTGCTGGTTGTTCATGCCGGGCTGCGCGTCGGGCTGGCCGTCGAAGAAGCCGTTCTCGGGGGCGAAGCCGTTGTCCGGGCCGAAGCCACCGCCTTGCCCAGAGCCGCGACCCGGCTGCGGAACGTAACCGTTCGGGGTACCCGCTCCGGCCGGGACCGGCACCCGGGCGCCGGGCGTGCGCGGCGTCAGCGGCGGCCGGTTCGGATCCGGCGCGGAAGCGGCCGCCCGTGCCGATATCTCCGCGGTCAGTTCCTTTCGAAGCCGGTCGATCTCCTCCGCGACGCGGTCCTCGACATCCATCCGGAGCAGCATCGGATCACTGCGGATCAGCACCGACGCGCCGATCAGCACGACACTGACGGCGATCAGCAGCACCGCGAACCGGACCGAGCCCAGGCTTCCGCCGACCATCACGAGCGCGGCCGCCAGCGGGGCGAGGATCACTCCGGCCCAGAGAAGGCCGCGAAGCAGGCGTGCGCTGTGTCCCGCTTGGGAGTCCCGTTCCGGCATGGGCGCAGATGTTACCGAGAGTGCGCCCGGGACGAAACGGCCGAACGCCGGGTGGCATACACCGGCCCGGCGTTCAGCACATCTGTCACCGATCGTCAGCCGGCCGCGAGCGCACCGTCCGAGCTGAAGACCAGGCCCACCGAGATGGTGCCCTGCTTCAGAGCGTTCTTGGTGAGCGGACCGCCCGCGTCCAGCGTGTCGAACCGGCCGGCCTGGAAGCTGTACGTCTCGACGAGGCCCTGCTGGCACTTGGGCCGCTGCGGGCACTCGGCCGGGCCGCCCAGCACGGTGGCCGCGCCGGAGCACTTGCTCGCCAGGTCGGAGAGCGTGGTGAGGGCGTACTTCTCGGCGAAGGCCGTGGTGACGGCGAACGCGTTCTGATCCTGCGCGGCGCTCGCCTGACCGAAGACCAGGCCGCGCTTCTCACCGAGCGCCTTGAGGCTGGCCACCGTCGCATCCAGGTCGGACGACGAGGGGTCCTTGGCGTTCTTGTCGACCTTGCCGGACAGGAACGTCGCGAGGGTCGCGGCGTACTCCGGGACGACCGAGATCTCGCCCTTCTCCAGAGCCGGCTCGTAAAGCTCACGGTTGCCGATCTGCTGCACCTTCACGGTGTAGCCGGCCGCGGTGAGGACGATGCCGTACAGCTCGCCGAGTGTGGCGTTCTCGGAGAAGTTCGCCGCCCCGACGGTGATCTTGCCGCCTGCGCCCTTGGCGAGGCCCGCGGTCAGGTTGTTCGCCGTGACGAACTCCTGGGCGGCCGCCTTGGACGACTTGCGGTCGACGTCGACGGCCTTGTTCAGCTCGACCAGCTTGGCGGTGTCGAGCGCCGCCGACACCTTGTCCAGCGCGGCGATCAGCTCGGGGCTGGACGCCTTCTTGTTGATGGCCGGGATGACGTTGTCGGTGTTCTGCAGCTTCTTGTCGTCGGTGAGCACGACCAGCTTGTCCCCGGCGACCGGGGCACAGCCCTGACCACCGGCGGCCGCCGACGGGGGTGCCGCGGTGCCGGAGGAACCGGCTTCACCGCAGCCGGCAAGGACGACGGCGGCCGCGGCGAGGACGCCGGCCGCACGGAAAAGGTTCTGACGCATCACTGCCGCCTTCTGTGTCCCGGCACCGCCCAGGTGGCGGTGCCGCGTGTCCGACGGGCAGCCGGAATCGCGATGCCCGCTGGTTCTCGTCTTTCCTACCAAGGGGGTATGACAAGATCACCCTTTTGATGCCGGAGCGTTATCCGGTGGTCACCGTCACACCGGTTCGACGGCGCTTGCGAGCCCGCAGGGCAGGCGGGGTGACCAGGCGTTGCACGAGTGCCAGCAGGGCCTCGACGAGAAGTGCCAGCAACGCTACGGCGAGACCGCCGGCGACGATCTGTCCCCCGCCGCCGTTGCTCATCCCGATCCCGAACCCGGCGCTGATGATCTGTCCCAGGCCACCGCCGTTGACCAGGGCGGCCAGCGCCGCGGTCGCCACCACCTGGACCGCCGCCGTGCGCAGCCCGGCCGCCAGGTACGGCACCGCGAGCGGCAGCTCGACCTGGCGCAGCAACTGCCCGCCGGAGAGGCCCATCCCGCGGGCCGCCTCCCGGGTCTCCGGGTCGACCGAGCGCAGCCCGGTGTACGCGTTCGCCAGCAACGGCGGCACCGCGAAGACGGCGAGCGCCACCACCACCGGCGGCTTGCCGAAGCCGAGCGGGGTGAGCGGCAGGATGGTCAGCAGGGCCAGCGTGGGGATGGCCAGGGTGAGGTTGGCGACAGTGATGACCGCGCCGCCGCCCCGGCCGCGGTGCCCGAGCCAGATCCCGACCGGCCAGCCGACCGCGCAGCCGAGCAGGACCGCCCAGAGGCTGATCAGCAGGTGCTCGGTCAGGCGGTCCAGCAGGCCGCCGGGGTTGCTCCAGTTCAGCGGATCGTTCAGCCAGACGATGCCCTCGTGGAGATAGCTCATCGGTACACCTCCACTGAGCCCACTGATTCGCTCGCAAGCTCGCTCATGCCGCCACCTCCGCTACGCTCCGGCGTCGACATGAGCCAACAACTGAGCCCATTGATTCGCTCGCAGGCTCGCTCATGTGGCCCGACCCCGGGTCCAGGGGGTCAGCAGCCGGCCCAACCCGGCCAGCAGCAGATCGAGCACCAGGGCCAGCCCCACACAGAGGACCGTGCCGGTGAGGATCTCCGCTTTGTAGAAGTTGTTCCGGAAGCCGCCCAGGATGAGGTCGCCGAGACCGCCCTGCCCGATCAGCGAGCCGACCGTGACGAGCGCCACAGTGGAGACGGTGGCCAGGCGCAGGCCGGTCAGGATGCCCGGCAGCGCGAGCGGCAACTCGACCCGCAGCAGCCGGCCCGACCGGCTGTACCCCATGCCGGTCGCGGCGTCGATGACCTCGGGCGGGACCTGGGTGAGCCCGGCCAGCGAGTTCCGGACCAGGACCAGCAGCGCGTACATCACCAGGGCGACCAGGACCGAGGTGGTGCTGGTCGTGCCGAGCAGCGGGGCCAGCAGGGAGAGCAGCGCCAGCGAAGGGATCGTGTAGAGAATCCCGGAGAGTGCGAGAATCGGCGCGGTCAACGGTTTGATCCAGTAGGCGACGACGGCCAGCGGCACGGCGACGACCAGTGCGAGGAGCACGGTCTGCGCGGTCAGCCCGGCGTGAAAACGCAAGGCTTCGCCGATGGTGTCGGCGTTCTCGTGGACGTACCGCCAGGAGAACCAGGGATTTCCCGGCCCGTCGCCGGCGGGTGCGGCCACCGGCGTCAGCAATGCCGGTCCCCAGGACAGGAGAGACATAGGTGGACGCTACCGCGGCATCGATCACCCTGGCGGACGTCGGCAAGGTCTATCCGGACGGCACCGTGGCCGTCGACGGCTTCAGTCTCGAGGTGCGTGCCGGCGAGCTCGCCGTGCTGATCGGCGCCTCCGGCTCCGGCAAGTCGACCATCCTGCGCATGATCAACCGGCTGATCGAGCCGTCCCGCGGGACGATCACCATCGACGGGCGCGACATCCTCGAGCAGGATCCGGTGCGGCTGCGCCGGCAGATCGGCTACGTGATCCAGAACGTCGGGCTCTTCCCGCACCAGACGGTCCGGGCCAACGTCGGCACGGTCGCGCGCCTGCTCGGCTGGGACCGCAAGCGGATCAACACCCGCGCCGACGAACTGCTGGAACTCGTCGGCCTGGACCCGGCGCGGTACGGCAAGCGGTACCCGCACGAACTCTCCGGCGGCCAGCGCCAGCGGGTCGGGGTGGCCCGCGCCCTCGCCGCCGATCCGCTGGTGCTGCTGATGGACGAGCCGTTCTCCGCGGTCGACCCGATCGTGCGGGCCCGGCTCCAGGAGGAGTTCCTGCGGCTGCAGGCCACCGTGCGCAAGACGATCGTGCTGGTCACCCACGACATCGACGAGGCGGTCCGGATGGGCGACCGGATCGCGGTGCTGGCCGAGGGCGGCCGCCTTCTCCAGTACGCGACCCCGGCCGAGCTGCTGAGCCGACCGGCGTCACCGGAGGTGCGGGACTTCGTCGGCGCCGACCGCGGCATCCGGCGGCTCGCGGTGACCCCGGTGCGGGACGTGATGTCGGCCCACGACGGCCCGGCCGACGGCCTGCCCAGCGTGGACGTCGCGGCGACGCTGCACGAGGTGCTCGCCGTGATGCTCACCGAGAACGCCGGCACGGTCCTGGTGACCGAGAACGGCCGTCCGGTCGGTCAGGTGACCCGGACAGCCGTCTTCGAGACCCCCGTACCGGAGGAATCCGCGGTCTGACCGGCCCGCTACCGGGCATTTCGCCGAGCGGGGCCGATCACCTGGTTCCCCGGCGACCGCCGAGGCTCGCCAGGCCGACAATCCAGCCGACGAAGAGACCGTATTGGGCGCCGCTGCCGGCCGACCGGAACGCGCCGAGCAGCGAGGGGTTGGCAAGGAAGAGGGTGGCGAGCAGGGAGGCGAGACCACCCGCGAAGATGTACGCGGCCCAGCCGGCGAAGAGCTGGCTGATCGTGCCGCGAGCCCGGGCCAGCTGCGAACCGGGCAGCAGGACCAGGAAGATGAAGGTCAGCAGGACGAGAAGGATCGCCCTGAGGTCACCGACGACCACGTCGCGCAGCGAGTCCGAGGTGTCGAACTGCCAGCTCGGCCAGTGCAGCAGGCGCAGCCACCAGCCGCCCGCGGTCTCCGGGTCGGTGTTCTCCCCGACCCAGTCGCCGTACCAGGGGCTGCCGAAGATCAGAACGAGTATGAGCGCGGCGAGAGTGCCCGCACCGGGTGCGGTCTTGTAGCTGTTTCCGAGAGCCATGGCCCCGCTATTCCCGGCGGGGACACGCACTCAAACGACGACTGTCACTATTTGCCGAGATAGTCGATGAACGCGGCCCGCAGCAGCGGCTCCTGCTCGCCGAGGTTACGGCCTTCCAGCTCGCGGTAGAGCGCGACGGCCTCGTCGATGGTCGGGCCGATCGAGTTGGGCGCGCCGTCCAGCGCGGCGGCCTCGTCGGCGTCCGGCAGGTGCCCCAGCACCGACCAGAAGAAACGGACATCGCGCTTCTCACGGGCCCTGGCGAAGGCACGTTCCCGCAGCTTTTCGGTGGACAGGGCGTCCAGTTCGGCGAAGCCGGGCGTGGTCATGTCCGAAAGCATACTTTCAGCGAGTGGCGCCCCACGGTCCGTCGTCCCAACGGTCACCGCGCGCGGGCTGGGCCGGGGCGGTGGTCCAGGTCTCCGGCATGGTCGGCGACCAGCTGGTGGCGAGGCCGCTGGAGGGCGCGGCGTTCCAGTTCTGCGTGGTCGCGGCGTTGGCCAGGCGGCCGTACGACTCGACGATCCGGGTGGTGATCAGGCCCGCGACGAAGATCGCGCCGGCGATCGCGAAGAGCGAGATCCGCAGGTCCCGACGGTCCTGGAAGTCCAGGAACAGGGTCAGCGCGATGACCGCGAAGAGAGTGCCGAAGATCCCGCCGCGGCGACCGTACGCACTGGTCCCGCCGAGCAGCGCCAGGCCGAGGCCGATACCGGTCCACTCGAGGCCGGTGCCGGGCCGGATCGGAGCGGCCGAATGACCGGCCAGGATCACGCCGGCGCCGGCCGCGAAGACCGAGGAGAGGACCAGGGCCACCAGCACCGGCAGCACGGCCCCGGCGCCGCGCCGGGCGGCCGGGTCACCGTCCGGGCGCATCCGGCCGAGGAACCGGCGCACCGGGCCGATCGCCCCGAGGCCGGAGCCCAGCACGGCCAGCAGCGCGAACCCGCCGAAGAGCAGGAAGGCGCGGTCGGTCGGCTCCCAATCACCCTGCACCGCGACGGCGCCGACCCGGAGCTGGTCGAAGGTGATCACGCCGAGCGCGGCGGCCAGGGTGGCCGCCCAGCCCGGCACGTGCAGCACCAGGATCAGCACGCCCACGATCAGGCCGCCGGCGGCCGCGATGATCAGCGCTGGGACCAGCGCCTGGAGGATGCCCTTGTCCCCGTTCTCGGCGAACTGGAACTCGGCGGCCAGCACGATCGGGCCGATCGCCAGGTTCGGCACGCCGGCTCGCAGGGACAGCCCGGCACCGAGCGTGATCAGGCCGACCGCGGCGCCGACGACCAGCAGGCCGTCCAGGGCGGGGCGCTGCAGGACGGCGGAGTTCTCCCGCCACAGCAGGAAGCCGATCACCCCGGCAGCGACCAGGAGAACGATCTCCCAGCCCAGGTGGACGCCGAGCCGGTCCCGGCCGTCGTCCTCGGCCGCCGGAACCGCGCCAACCGGGGCGGGCAACGACTGGTCGAGGGTGGAGCCGCCGGCGGTGTCGTCGAGCTGGACACGGCGCCGGTACGCGGCCGGGTCGGTCTCACCGGTGCTGTCGCCGGGCCGGCGGAACGCCGTCTCGTCGTACGCCATGGTCCGCGCCTCCTTACGCCCCCAACAGCGGTTCGAGGCGCACGCTACTCCGGGTCGGGTGACCCGCCGCACAGGATACGGATACGAGACGGCCACAGTTCAGAGCCCATAACACTTTGACGTTTGTCAACGCCTGTCGGAGGGCCTGCCGGAGTCGTCGTCCTTCCGGTCGGGCCGATCCGGCACCCGGCAGGAGCGCTCCAACCAGAGTGCCGTGCCGATCAGGGCGACCGCCGCGACCAGTGTGGTCGCCACCGTCGGGATGTCCGCCTCGGCGAAGTCGGTCGGCTCCGTCACGAGCCAGATCAGAAGCCCCGCGGAGAAGCCGGCGGTGAGCGCACCGACCAGGGAGGACGCCTTGGCGAGTGCGGCGTAGCGGGCCACGGCGAGCGGCTCGACCGGCGGTGCGCCGGGCTTGCGCTGGATCCGGGCACTGGTGTTCTGCGCGAGATAGCCCTCGACCACCGCGAGCGCGAACAACACGATCGCCCCGGTCCAGGGCAGCGGGGTCAGCTTGTAGAAGAGCTGGTTGTAGCCGAGCAGCAGCCAGCCCAGCGCCGCACCGATCAGCGCGGCCAGCACCAGCGCCGAGACGCTCGTCGGTTGCAGTGACGGGTCGGTCCGGCGCCTGTCCGGGGAGCCGTCGGGGTTGGCGCTCACGCCATCGACTCTAGCGACAGATCCGGGCGGAACGTCATCGCGGCGACATCGGCGGCGAGTTCCGGCGCGGCGAGCAACTCGGCGAGCGCACCGTGGCCGGGCAGGTCGCCGTCGGGCTGCAGGTCGAGCCACGGGCGCAGCACGAAGGCCCGCAACCGCGCCCGCGGATGCGGCAGGGTGAGTTCCGGGTCGTCCACGGAGACCGGGCGGCCGTCGGCGTCCCACACGGCGATCACGTCGACGTCCAGGGTGCGTGGGCCGAACCGGCGGTCCGGGTTCCGCTCGCGGCCCTCGGCCGCTTCACAGGCCCGCGCCCGGTCCAGCCAGTCGTGCTGGGTCGCGGCGGGATCCTCGACCAGGATCACCGCATTGAGGTACGCCGGTTGATCCGGATCGCCCCATGGGGGCGTCTCGTAGACCCCGGACACCGCTCGCACGCTGTCGCCGAGCAGGTCGACCGCCGCCCGCAGGTGGGCCTGCCGGTCTCCCAGGTTGCTCCCGACCGAAAGAACGGCCCGGCTCATGCCGCCACCTCCGCTGCGCCCCGGCGTCGACCTGAGCTGACTGATCCGCTCGCAAGCTCGCTCATGCGGAACGCTCCCGGCGCAGGGTGACCGCGACATCGGCGAACTCGTGCGGGATCGGGGCCTGCGGTTTGTGCACGGTGACCTCGGCGGCGGACACCCGCGGGTCGGCCAGGCAGACGTCGAGCAGCCGGTCGGCGAGGCGTTCCAGCAGATTGACCGGCTCACCGGTGAGGACTTCCACCAGGGCGGTCGCCAGTTCGCCATAGTGCACGGTGTCGGCCACGTCGTCGGTCGCGGCGGCCCGGCCCAGGTCGAGGTCGAGGTCGAGGCGGACGTCGACGACGAAGTCCTGGCCCTGCTCACGCTCGAAGTCGTAGACGCCGTGCCGGCCGCGGGCGCGCAGCCCGGTCAGCGTGATCTGTCCGGTCACCCCGGTTCCCCCTGTCTCACTCGTTGCCAGGTCAGCTCGGCCTCCGGGCCTGGAATGGGGCGGACCCGGGTCGTACCTCTAGCTGTTCTGGGTCTTTTTCAATCGCGGCGACCCGGTGGCGCGCCAGACCGCGAGGGCGTCCGCGGTCTCGCGGACCTGATGGACCCGGATCCCCCAGGCGCCGGACGCGGCCGCCAGCAGTGAGGTGGCCAGGGTGGCCGCCTCGCGACCGGGCACCGGGCGCGGCGTCCCGTCCGGTTCCGCCAGCAGTCTTCCCAGGTAGGTCTTGCGGCTGGCGGCGAAGAGGACCGGGAAGCCGAGATCGATCAGGACGTCGAGGTGCGCGCTGAGCGCCCAGTTGTGTTCCGGATTCTTGGCGAAGCCGAGACCCGGGTCGAGGATGATGCGGCCGGGGTCGACCCCGGCCGCGATCGCGGCGTCCGCCCGGGCCCGCAGTTCGTCGCGGACCTCGGCGACCACGTCCTGATAGACGGCCAGCCGCTGCATGTCGCGGGAGTGTCCGCGCCAGTGCATCAGAACCCACGGGCAGCCGGCCGCCGCGGCGACCGTCGCCATGGCCGGATCGGCCAACCCGCCGGAGACGTCGTTGATCACCACAGCGCCGGCGGCCAGGGCGGCCTCGGCGACCGCGGCGCGGCTCGTGTCGATGCTCAGCGGGACGCCGGCGGCGGCAAGACCTTCGATGACGGGTACGACCCGAGCCGCCTCCGTGGCGGCGTCGACACGCTCCGCGCCGGGGCGGGTCGACTCACCTCCGACATCGACGATGTCCGCGCCCGCACGGAACAGGGAAATGCCATGTTGAACGGCGGCTTCGAGGTCGGTGAAACGGCCACCGTCGGAGAACGAGTCCGGCGTGACGTTCAGGACGCCCATCACGACCGGGTGATCCCGATGCAGCAGTTCAGCGCCGGTGACCTGGGCATCTGTCGGCGGAGTGAGCACCCGCCGAGAGTACGGGGCCAGGGTGTTTCGAACAGGTGTACGATGCCATCGTGACGCTCATTCATCCATTCCTTCACCATGGGTAACGAAACGGACGCTTGTTGCTCGCAAGTACGAGCCGTACTCTTCGGATCTGGGCATCATGAAGTGACCGAAGAGAGCAGACGAGCATGGCAGTGCCCGAATGGCTCACTCGACGTGGTGAGCTACAGGCAGCACGATATGGGCGTTGCCGAACGGCTTTACAACTGCAGCGTGTCCGCACCCCCCATACCGGACACGGGGAGGTTTACCGATGATTGCCACCGAGCTCGCCGGTCACGTCGCGACGGCGCTCCAGAGCAGCGTGCTCGCAGCACCCGCGGAGACTCCCGGCATCAACACGTCGGGCATCGTCTCTTTCTTCGCGAAGAACATCGCACCGATCCTGCTGGCGGCACTCGGCGTGATCTTCATCGGCCGGGCCAGTCGCGGCGAGGTCTCCAAAGTGCTCACCAGCTCGGCGATCGCCATCGTGGGCCTGGCCTTCATCGCCGGCGCGGCAACCCTCTTCTTCGTCGGCGACTACCTGATCAAGTTGATCTTCAACTGAGATGCGGCTCCGGACCGACGACGACATCTACCGGGCTCGCCTGGTCTACCTAGGCCCGCCCGGGTACACACTGCCGATCCACCTGCCATATGCGCAGTACGGCATGTTCGTGGTGTTGGTACCCCTCTTCATGGTCCTCCACTACCTGATCACGCTCGACTTCGATGCGTTCCCGGCCTGGGAGATCGCCCTGGCCATGGTGACGACGTCGTACGTGTTCCGGCACGTCGACCCGGATCGGCCGGCCCGGGTCGTCATCCGCACCGCGCTCACCGACTGGCGCCGCACCCGCGAGTCCGCGGTGGAGCGTCGCGATCCCAGACTTGTCGCCACTCGCATCCGGGTTCGGGAGGAGTTGGTATGACCGGTTCGGCCATCCTCGGCGGTGTTCTCGCATGACCACGACCCCTCCACCGCACGGGCGCCCCCGCGCGGGCGCTTCCGCCCCGGGCAGGCAAAGTAACGGTGTGCGCTCGGACAATTACTCCTCGCCCGATTCGCTGGAAGGAGCCGAGGAACTGGTCGTCGCTCCCGGACACGGCGGCGTCGGCGTATTCCAGGCGCCGGGCGCGGTCCGGTCACCGGGCGCCCCGATCGACACCACCATGGACATCGACTCCCCGTTCCTCGATCTGTTCGGCGGCGCCGGCGGCCCCCTGCCCACCCGTCCGAGTGATCCTCCGACGAAACCGGATACGGCCAACGGCCATCGCACCAACGGGTCCGGCCCGGCGCCCCTGCCGGTCGCCGTCGACCCGCCCGCTTCGAACGGCTGGCAGGGCACGTCCCTCACCCGGGCTCCGGCCCCCGCCCAGCCCTTCACCGCCGAGCCCTTCACCCCGTGCCGAAGCCCGACTTCCAGCCGGATCCCGGCACCGACGAACCCGACGACTGGTCCGACTTCGACGAGTGGCCGCCACAGCCCGCCCCGGTTCCGCCGGCCCGGCAGAAGGCGCCGGCACCCGGCCTGCTGCCCGCCCCGGCCGCCGCACCGCTGCCGGTTCCCGTGCCGGAGAAGGCGCCGGCCAAGCGCACGGAGAAGGCTCCCGCCCGGCGCGAGCCCAAGCAGGCCCGCCGCAAGGAGCCGAAGGCCGCGGCACTGCGCCCGCACAAGCTCAAGTTCAACGACCGCGATCCCGCCATCGAGCTGGCGATCAGCGAGATCGCCGGGCACCTGACGTTCACCCAGAGCACCGTGACCGCGTGGTACTCGCTGCCCGAGGTGCGCTGGGCGTTCCGTCCCGACGCGGAGCGCGAGGCGCTGCTCAGCGCGATCTCCGAGCAGTACGCCGGCCTGGCCGGGTTCCGGTTGCACCTGCGGCGCACCACCCGGCCGTTCCCGGCCGACGAGTGGGCTCGCACGGTCGACTCGTTCACCACCAAGCCGCTGCCTGACGTGCACGGCGCGACGTCCTGGTCGGACCATCTCGTCGCGGCGCAGCGACACCTGCTCTCGGTGAACCACGCGGAGGGGCAGACCTACCTCGGCGTCACCTTCGCCCGGCGTTCGCTCGGCGACACCTTCTCCGAGCGGATCCTGCGCGCCTTCGGCCGCGGCACCTCGGAGAACGAACGGCGCAAGCTCGGCCGTACGGTCGAACAGTTCGACGAGGTGCTGAACGCGTTCGGGATGCGCGGCCGGCGGGTCACCCCGCAGGAGCTGGAGTGGCTGCTGTTCCGTTCGGTGGCGCTCGGCATGGCCCCGCCCGGGCTGCTGTCGCCGGTCTCCAACGGCCACTGGGAGACCGGGGACCTGCTCGCCCTCACCGAGCAGGTGGAGCGCTACCGGACGCCGTACGGTTCCACGGTCAAGCTGGTCAATCGGATGACCGGCGAGGAACGCCACGTCGCGGTCCTCTCGGTCGGCCGGATGGAGCCGCTGGAGATCCCGGAGAAGCATGAGCCGTGGATGCACTTCCACGAGCGACTGCCCTGGCCGATGGAGCTCTCCTCCCGGCTCGACATCCTCGGCTCGAACAGCTCTTTCAAGAACCTCGAACACCGGCTCCGGATGATCCGGTCGCAGCAGCTCGACTACGCCGAGCACGGCATCGACGCCCCGCCGGAACTGGAGCGTCTGGCCAAACGCGCACTGGTGATCGGCGACGAGATGACCACCGGCCTGCCCACCGACTCGGCCCGGGCACACGGCTGGCACCGGATCGCGGTCAGCGGCGCCAACCGCGAGGAGTGCCTGGAACGCGCTCGCCGGCTCATTCAGCTCTACTCCCGCGAGCTGCGGATCTCCCTGCAACACCCGAAGAACCAGGACCAACTGGCCCGCGAGTTCATCCCGGGCGAGCCGATCGCCAACACCGGATACGTCCGCCGGATGCCGGTCAAACTGCTGGCAGCGGCGCTCCCACAGGCTGCTTCCACGGTCGGCGACCGGCGTGGCGACCTGATCGGCCGGACCGCCGGCACCTGCCGACGCCCGGTCTTCCTCGACCTGCACTTCCCGATGGAGGTGCGGGAGCGCTCCGGGCTCGGCGTCTTCGTCGCCGAGCCGGGTGGTGGTAAGTCGACGCTGATGGGCGCGCTCGGCTACCTCAACGCCCGCCGTGGCGTACAGGTAACCCTGCTCGACCCGTCCGGGCCGCTCGCCCGCCTGTGCCAGATGCCGGAGCTGCGGCCGTACAGCCGCGTTCTGAACCTGACCGGCTCCGAGCAGGGCACCCTCGCTCCGTACTCGCTGATCCCGACCCCGATCCGCTCCGAGTTCCCGACCGGCCCCACCGGCGACCGGGAGTACGAGATCGCGATCTCCAACGCCCGGGCCGAACGCCGCATGCTGGTCCAGGACATCTGCTCGATGCTGGTTCCCCCACAGGTCGCCAAGGAGGCCTCGACCGCGACCCTGCTCCGGCACGCGGTGCGGCAGGTCCCGGCCGAGGAAACCTCCACCCTCGACGACGTGGTCACCACCCTGCAGGGACTCGGCGACGACGAGGGCCGGGAACTGGCCAACCTGCTGCTCGACACCGCGGAGATGCCGCTCGCCCTGCTCTTCTTCGGCCGCCCGCCGGAACACCTCCTCGGCGCCGACGCCGCACTCACCGTGATCACCATGGCCGGCCTGCGCCTTCCCGACCTAAAAATCGAACGGGAATACTGGTCCGCCGAGGAGTCGCTGGCCCTGCCGATGCTGCACACCGCTCACCGCCTCGCGGTCCGGCGCTGCTACGGCGGCTCGATGTCCTCCCGCAAGATGGTCGGCCTCGACGAGGCCCACTTCATGGAAGGCTGGCGCTCCGGCCGCTCCTTCCTCGTCCGGCTCGCCCGCGACTCCCGGAAATGGAACCTGGCCGCGCTCGTCGCCTCGCAGAACCCCCGCGACATCCTCGGCCTGGACGTCCAGAACCTGGTCTCCACAGTCTTCGTCGGCCGGATCGCCGAAGACCAGGAGATCGCCTCCGAGGCGCTCCGTTTGCTGCGAGTCCCGGTCCACGACGGTTACGAGGCCACGCTGGCCAGCCTCTCCCAGGTCGACACGGCGTCGCAGCACCGCCTGGGCTTCCGCGAATTCGTCATGCGGGACGTGGACGGGAGGGTCCAGAAGGTCCGCGTCGACGTCTCATACGTCGAGGGCTTGCTGGAGCACCTGGACACCACACCCGGAGTCGCACCGCCGACGGTGGTGCCCCTCCCGTCCGACCTGGAGGTTTGAGATGGTGCGGCGGGGGTTGGCGCTGTTCTCAGTCCTGGTCATGACAGTGGTGGCATCCGTCGCCTGGGCTGTAGCAACCCCAGCCAGCGCATACGCAGCGCCTACTAAAGCGCCAGGTGGCGCCTGCAGCGTAGAAGAATGGCGTAACGGCATTGACGAGTGCCTTGACCGACTTAAGAAGTCTGTTGGAGACAAGGCGAAATGCGAAAATGCACCAACCCCCAGCACACCCGATTCGGGATTGGCTGGGTGGTTCGCGGAGCGGCCAGCACAATCAATCGAGACCGGCCGAACTGGCATCTATACCCAATATGGGTATGCTGGGTATAATTTTCCAAGCTATGACCAGGGTGGTGGATGCGCAGCTCCGATCACCGAAGTTGATTCGCGAGCCGAGTCGACCATCGCAAACGGCGAATTTATGGTTGCGACAGCAATTATTGGAGCATCGAACGCGCTTCGCGAGCGCGCTTGGGATCCGAAATCCCTGTGGGGTTGGGCCGACAGCCTTGTCGAACAAGCAACCAAGGACGTTTACGAAAAAGTATTCCACGTCTTCGGCGCAATCACTCTCGCAATAATCGGTCTATACCTAATCTGGCGCTCCCGGCAGGCCGACATGGGCGCGGCAACAACCACTGTTGGCTGGGCCATCCTCATCATGGTTGCCGTTACAGCGATCGCCGCATGGCCCGTTCGGTCGGCGAATATAGCAGATCAAAGTCTTGTGACATCACTAGACGTTGTTCACAATGCGCTCGACCCAAAGAAGCAAAGCGATGTGGAGCAGAACTGCAAGCTTGGCGACCCAAAGGCATGCATCGATAACCGACCGCCTGCCGTACGCGCAAGCGATACCGTAACCGAAACCATGCTCTATCGAAACTGGCTACGAGGCATCCTTGGATCGGCAGATAGCGAGACTGCTCAAAAGTATGGCGCCGCTCTTTATCGGGCGCATTCTTTCCAATGGGATGACGTTGAGGACATTCGAAATAATCCCACGACCCGAGATGCAAGGATCGAACTAAAGAAGGCTGAATGGCGGGCACTTTCAGCCCAGATCAAGACCGAGGATCCTGAAGCCTACGAATACCTTCAGGGAACCAACGGCATGGAGCGCATCGGATCGGGATTCATCGCCGCACTTGCCGCATTAATGTTCGCCATGTTCGACATTACGGCCTCGGTTTTGGTCCTGCTGGGTTTTTTGGTTTTTCGCTGGGCTGTGATAGTTGCGCCTATTCTCGGGACAATCGGACTTCTAAGACCTGCAAGTGCAGGAATTCGTCGCCTCGGAAACGCGGTCGTAGCGGCAGTGTTCAACATTGCCATCTTTGGAACAGGAGCCGCCATCTACCTGTTCGCCGTCGACCTAATCATGAATACGGAAACACTCCCCGGATGGCTGCAAGTAGTTCTGGTCTGGCTGTGCGGCGTAGTTGGCTGGCTGCTACTTCGGCCATATCGCCGAATCACTCAACTCGGTGGAAAAGACAGCGCCGCCGAGATTGCCTCGGGGGGCTCTTGGCATCGTCGGTTCTTCCGCGACATGCGCGAGGCCGCCAAGCTTGAAATCTCGGACGGCGAAAGTACTCGGGAGCCTGCTCTCGGCAAGGGTGGTCGAACGGTCTTCGCGGAGCCGCGAAACGTGCGACCCGAGGCCCGGCTGGAAGACCCGGCGCACTCAGCTACGGCCCTTAGCGAGCCAGGCCGCACTGGCTTCCAAGAAGGCTCGAGACTTCCGGCACCAAACCGCCCAGACGGCAATGAGTCGACCCAGCAGGGAAGAGCCACGGCCGAATCGACTGGCAATGCCACCAATGGCACCAGTCGCTCTGCCCAGAACCGGTCGCGGACCCGGCATACCGACTGGACCGATCCGGACGTGGCCGAACAGCCGACCTCGTACACGATCTACCGGCCGGCTACCGGATCCACCACTCAGGAGCCGGTCACCCCGCGGATGCGTTCCGAGGCAAGGTGATTGCATGTCGGGGATATTCGCGCGTGGACTTAACGCTCTTTTCCGTTCGAGGTGGGGCGTTGCCCTGGTTCTAGTTGCCCTCGTGCTGATCATCGTCGGCGTCGGACGGCTCTTATCAGACGGGAAGTCCGAGTCAAACCCGATCGGGCTGGGCTCTCCCGCGCCTGCAATCAGCATCGACCCGTCCGAGGATGACAGCGTCGTCTTTTCAGACCCGCCACCCACACCGAAAACCAGTCCAGGCGGAGCCCAGCCAGAGCAGGTAGCTTACGCCTTCGCCTCCGCCTGGGTGAGCCACACAGGTGTTACCTCGAAGAAGTGGCTGGACCGTCTGCTACCAAACGCCACCACCGACCTCGCCGACCAACTTCGCGGAGTCGACCCTGATGGTGTTCCAGCAGACCGTGTGATAGGACGGCCCGCTCTCGACGTGGTCAACGAGACACAGGTCAACGCAATCGTCACCATGAACTCCGGCAAACTCGGCCTCCGACTGGTCTCACCGGAAGGCCATTGGCTGGTCGACGGCATCGACTGGGAAGGGGCATGACCCTCCGGCGGCCACGAAGGGCCGTCTTTCTTGTCGCTCTGGCTACCGCTCTCGCCCTACTGTGCTGCGGCGGAAGCCTCACCGTACTACTTCTTGGTGAACTCACCAACGACGGCGATCAGGCTAATCTGACCGCTACTGGGTTCGAATGCGGGCAGGGTGGGCCAATCGATGCGAACGCTAAACTGCCGAAGGCTCGGCAGTATGGCGCGCAACAGATCCGCAACGCAGCCATCATCATCAACGTCGGCGCGAGGCTTAGGCTACCGCCTCGCGCTTGGGTGATCGCCGTGGCGACGGCAATGCAGGAATCCGGGCTTTCCAACCTCGGCAACCTAGGCGCCCGTAACGACCACGACTCCCTCGGCTTATTCCAGCAACGCCCGAGCT
This sequence comes from Actinoplanes regularis, assembly GCF_900188005.1. Classification (GTDB taxonomy): domain Bacteria; phylum Actinomycetota; class Actinomycetes; order Mycobacteriales; family Micromonosporaceae; genus Actinoplanes; species Actinoplanes regularis. The sequence continues at coordinate 30,357 of NZ_FZNR01000008.1, forward strand.
CCGGATGGGGAAAGCCGGCGGAAATCCAGAACCCGGAGTATGCCGCCACAAAGTTCTACGAGAAGCTCAAGACAATTCAGGGCTGGGAGAGCATGTCTCTAACCCGGGCGGCGCAGGCGGTCCAGATCAGTGCTTACCCGGATGCATACGCCAAACACGAACCAGCCGCCACCCAGATCGTCAATATGCTCGCTCACGGTGCAGCGAACGCCGTTGGCAACTCGCTCTCAATGTCGTGCGCAGGAGCTGGGCAAGTCGCCGCCTCCGGCTGGACCATCCCGGTGAAGGCAGACGTAGGCTCCGGCTTCCGAAGCCCAGAACGGCCTAACCACCAAGGCGTCGACCTGATCGCCTCGAGATACACACCAATCGTCGCAGCCGCGAGCGGCATCGTATCCGTAGTGAAGTGTGATGAAGACTTCAAGGGACGGAAGACCTGCAACGTCGACGGATACCCCGGCAAGGGCGGCTGTGGCTGGATGGTAGAGATTCACCATGCAGGAAATGTAATGACCCGTTACTGTCACATGGTGCAGCCACCCTTTGTCAAGGTGAACCAGAAGGTAACCGCCGGCCAGGTCATCGGCCGGGTAGGTACAAGTGGAAACTCTTCCGGTCCACATCTGCACTTCGAGGTCCACTATAACTACGATCGGTCAAGTGTCGGGGCAACCAATCCCGTGACATTCATGCAAAAGCAAGGCGCACCCCTAGGAAATGCCGGATGATGGACGATCCCATTTCAGATCCATTTATCGGCCAGAACTATTGGAAGCTGGATCCGCCTCGTCCGGTCATAGCGATTCCAGCAACCATGACCGACAGCCTGCGTGGCCGTCGGGTACTCATTGGACTTCCCGGCATCGGCTGGCGCAGTGATCTGCGAGCAGACGAAAAGACAATCAAGGGAAGTCGAACGTATGTTCCTATTATGTCAGAGTCAGAGTGGTATCGGTCTGAATCGGAAAAGATAGAGGTATTCGCTGCGCTAGTCCCGATCGACCGAGTCTGGGTGGAAGATCTAGGTATCGCCAGCCCGTCCAACTTAATCCAAGAAGCACAACCACACCTCGTATCGCTCGACGCTCCGCCGCGACGCCTTCCAACATTGGCCGAACGAGCAATTTCTTTAATGGGACGGCGCGCGATCAGACTCCTCGAGGACGGCGTCGAGCAGCGCGATCTGCGCGTGGCGACAGAGCTTTACACCGGCGAAGACGGCAATATTTGCGCACGAGTGGCTAAGGAACTTGAATGGTATAACTGGTCTTGGAGCGGCCACGTTCCCCAAACATTAGAGGTTCACGCAAAGCTCCTCTGGATTGAATAAGTCATGAATTTGGGCTAGCGGAACAAACGCGCCAGTCACCATCATTCAATAGATCGAATTTCCATGGAGCAGACGTTCTTTCCGAGCCATCCGAAACCGTACGAACAATATCAACAGTCGCAGCCGCATGGTCACCCGAGATTTGAACGTTCAAGTTCCTCCAGGTTACCACAACCTCGATTGAGTACTTCTTCTCAGCTGCCTCAATCTCCCTCCTGAAGAGGCTTAGCTCGCCGAGGTCGCTCTTATCTTTGCAAATATACAGCGCGGCATCTTGGTCATTTCGGTGAGTCATATATGCGCTCAGGAAATTTACCATGACAACGCTTGGGTCCGACCTTTTTACTTTTGTCGCATTGTCGTATAGGGCGACGATTACTCCAAAGCTACCTAAACAGAGCAGTGCTACAACCCCCGCACTCAGGGCCAGCCATAGGCGGGCCCTGGGGCTACCGCCACGCTTTCGGGATGTAGCCAGGGTCGCGACGGACCGAGCAGGCGACGGGTTGGCCAAGCTCGGAGACTGGGTCGGACCAGGGGTCTGTGGCGAGATGGGGTTGGCCGATGGGGCCTGCGAGCCCATCGGCGCTCCCGATGGCGTGGGTCCGACTCCGGATTTCGGCTCGCGCGGCTGCATACATACGACACTAATTCGTCATCGTCGTCTCATCACAACAGGACGAGCATCAAAGCACAGCACGGAAGGCAACCTGGGCAACGCCTCAGTCGGCCAACGCAGCCGCCACTTGGGCCACCACGTCAGATGGCCGACCCGGGTGTTCCACCTGGCGAATCATGGCGCTGGCGGGCCTGGACAGTTGAACGACTCGAAGCGGTCGAACTGCGAACGACCGAGCCGTGTGCTCGTCGCCGACGATCGTCAGCTCCAGGTGACTCCTGATAGGACTCGCCTGGCGGGCATCATAGGAGCGACCACCACGGATGCCACGAAACCCCACCGGGACCGCATTGCGTAGCCCCCCGCCCGTCTGGGATAGGTTTTATGCGCGCGACAGGAGGTGACAGCAGTGGCGGATTCGGCTCTGCGGGTCCGGCAGGCTGCTGCTTTGCACCGGCAAGCGGTGGCGACAGTGGACGCGGCCTCCGCCGCCCTAGGTGCGTTCGCGCCGAACGCAGCCGACCCCAGAGAGCAGCATCGTCTGGCCGGGCAGCTACGGGCAGCCGCCGCACAGGTCGCCCCGGGCTGGCTCGGAGCGCCGTTGGACGCCCTGACGCGGATGGCGCCGCTCGGCGGTGGACAGACTCCACAGTTCGTCCGCATCGGAGTCGGCCAGCCGCTCGATGACGTCCGCTTCCCGGCCGTCGTACCGCTGCTCGGGGTAGGCCATCTCACCATCGATGCCAGCGCCACCGATCCACGAGTCTTCGGGCTGATCAGGTCTTTGATGCTGCGTTTGTTCGCGGCCGCGCCGGCCGGCTCGCTGCTGGTGCGCACGGTGGACGGGGTGGGTGGCGGCGCGGTCTTCCAGCCGTTCGAGGAGCTGGCCGATGCCGGGCTGATGTCTCCACCGGCCACCGACCGGCAGGGCCTGCGGGATGTGCTCGCCGAGGCGGAGAAGTGGCTGCGCCCGGTCCGAGGCACCGCACGGCGGATCCGGCGGGATCGGATGCTGCTGGTGGTGATCGCCAGCCTGCCCGAGATGACCGAGGGCGAGGAGCTACGCCGGATCGCCGCGCTGGCGCAGCAGGGACCGGATTCCGGCCTGCATCTGATCGTGGCCGGCTGGCCGCCCCCGCCGCTCACCGCGGAGACCACTCAGGCCCCGCTGCCGCGTACCACCGCGATCTCGGTGCGTAATCCGTTCGCGGTGGTCGGCGACCCGCCCGGTGGGGCCTTCGGGTCGACGGCGGAGGCGCCGTGGCTGAACGCGCCGGTCTTCCTCGACGAGGAGCCACCACCGCATCTGGTCGACGCGGTCTGCCAGGAGCTCGCCGCGCACAGCGCGGAGGCTTCCCGGGTGACCCTCACAGATCTGCTGCCCGAGCCGACCGAGGAGCTGTGGTCGGCGGACGCGGCCGGTGGGGTGGAGACGGTTGTCGGGCATCACGGCGATGTGCCGCTGGTGCTGCGGTTCAACGATCTGACTCCGCATTGGATGGTCGGCGGCCGGTCCGGCGGCGGCAAGACCGCTTTCCTGATCAACGTGCTGTACGGGCTGGGCACCCGCTACTCCCCCGATGAGCTGGCCCTCTACCTGCTCGACTTCAAGGAGGGCGTCTCCTTCGCCGAGTTCGTCCCCACCCAGCGGGACCGGACCTGGCTGCCGCACGCGCGCGCGGTCGGTGTCGAGTCCGACCGGGAGTACGGCTTGGCCGTCCTGCGCGAGCTGGACGCCGAGATGGGCCGCCGGTCGATGGCGTACAAGCGGGCCGGGGTGTCGCGCTTCGCCGACTTGCGGGCGGTCGCCGCGGAGGAGGGCCGGGGAAGTCCACTGCCTCGGGTTCTGTGCGTGATCGACGAGTTCCAGGTGCTGCTGGCCGGCAACGACCCGACGGCCGCCGAGGCGGTGGGGCTGCTCGAGTCGCTGGCCCGCAAGGGCCGGTCGTACGGCATCCATCTGGTCCTGGCCAGTCAGACCGTGCTCGGGGTCGAGGCGTTGTACGCCAAGCGCGATTCGATCTTCGGCCAGTTCCCGGTGCGAATAGCGTTGCCGGGCGGTGGTGATGTGCTGGAGCCGACCAATGATTCGGCGGCCGGCCTGCCGCTGGGCAGCGCGGTGGTGAACACGGCCGGCGGCCTGGGCGGCCCGCGAGGTGCCACCCGGGGCCACGAACGGGTGGTTCGTTTCCCCGATCCGCACGCCGATCAGGGGCTGCTGAGCGAGCTGCGGCACAAGCTGTGGGGCGCCCGGGACCCGGAGTCGATCCCGCCACGGATCTTCGCGGGGTACGCGCACCAGCATCTCGCCGACGACCCCACCTATCGGGCCGCGCTGGCCGGCCGCGCCGGCCGGCCGACCGCGCTGGTCGGCCGGATGATCGACGTGAGCCTGTCGACCGCCGCGTTCCCGTTGGACTCGTCGCCGGGCCGGCACCTGGCGATCCTGGGCTCGCAGGCGGCCGGTGCCGAGGTCCTGGACGCGGTGGCGCGCAGCGTGGCGGCCTGTCACGCGCCGCGGACCGCCCGGTTCGTGATCTCGTCCCTGGTCGCGGAGGGGGACGCGCTGGCCGAGGCGCTTGCGGCGGAGATCGCCCACCGGCAGGACGTGGTCGTGGTGGACGCGGCGGGGCTCGCCGCGGAGCTCGGTTCCGGGGAGCCGGGCTACCGGGTGGTGTTCGGGATGGACGCCGCGCCGCAGGGCGGCCTGGTCGGCCTGCGACAGCTGCTGCGTGAGGGGCCGAGCCGGGGCGCGCATCTGCTCTCCTGGTGGCGCGGGGTGCGCCGGTTCGGTGAGGAGACCGGCGGCAGCGTGGGCCGGGAGGACGTGGCCGGGCTGCTGTTCCTGAACGTTCCGCAGTCGGAGGTGTCGTTGATGCTGGGCCGTCCGGTGGACTGGCAGCCGCGGCCGAACCGGGCGCTGCTGCACGACCGGCACACCGATCGCACATCCACCGTGGTCCCGTTCGTGCAGCCGGAGGGCGACAACCCATGACGGACCAGGAGCAGGCGGAGCAGAGCGGCGTCGTGCCGGCGCAGGCGGCCGCCCCGGACGACGGTCCCTGGGCGGCCTACCTGACGGCTGCCCGGGAGCTCGACAGGGTGCGCAGGGCGGCCAGCACGGTGGCCGGGGAGCAGGCGACGACGATCGGCGCCGCGCAGCAGGAGCTTGCTTCGGTGCGGGCCCGGCTCGCCCCGCAACGAGCACGGCTGGTGCGCGATTTCGGCGTACCGGAGCTGGATCTGATGCCGTTGGAGGGTGAGCGGGCCGCCGCTCTCGCGGCGATGACCGGCGGTCCGGCCGCCATCCTGGCCGCGCTGCGGCAGGCCCGGCGCACCGCGGACGCCGCGGATCATGCTTTCATCGGCCCGCTTCCGGCCGGTTCCGGCCGCCCCTGGGCGCGGAACCTTCTGGTGTACGGCCCGTTCGCGGCCGCGGTGCTGTTCGTGCAGATCATTCTCTACCTGGTGGCGCCGAGCGGCTCGCTGCCCACCTACACGCTGCTGTGCGGGCTCAGCATGCCGCTGCTGGCGTTCGGGCTCGGGTGGGGCACCATCGGCTTCGTCTGGGGCGCTGACGGCGAGCAGGGCGGGGTGAAGGCGGACCGGACACCGGTGCTGGGCATCGTCACCTGCCTCATCCCGGTGCTGCTCACCTGCATGGGTGTCGGCCTGCAGCAGCTGCTGAGCTGAGTCACGAGAGGACCTGGGCATGGCGAACGTCGAGGAAGTCAAAACCAACATCGCGGTGTCGGTGGCCGGGGCGGACCGGGCGATCACCGGCATCCAGGTGGTCAGCGATCAGCTCGACCAGTCGTTGGCGCTGCTGCGACTGACCTCGGTCGGCTCGTTCCATCCGGCCGCTGTGGCCGCGATCGCGCACCTGGAGCAGGCTCGCACCCGGCTCGACGAGGCGATGCAACTGACCCGCGCGGCCATGGACTCGGCCAACCAGTTCCGAAGCATGATCTGAGAACCAGACCTAGATCAAATTCAAGAAGCGGATGTCGTGCGTCCGCTGGGGTACAGATCGCCGCTCCCGCCGGGACCCCTCCGGGCTTCGCTGGCCGCTACGCGTCCAGAACGCGAAACCCTCCGGGGCGACGTCCGTGAGTGGGCACGGTCCAAGAACCGAAACCCGGATCGACAGGAGCCGGGGCGGTCAGCGGGCGTTTATCAACGCCATGGCCTCGGCCCGCACCTTGCCGTCGGTCTGGAAGGCGCCGCGGACCGCTGAGGTGACCGTGCGCGCCCCGACCTTCCGGATCCCGCGCATCTCCATGCACAGGTGCTCGCACTCCAGCACCACGATCGCCCCGCGCGCTTCCAGCTTCTCCATCAGGAGGTCGGCGATCTGCGAGGTGAGGCGCTCCTGGACCTGCGGCCGGCGGGCGTAGACCTCGACCAGGCGGGCCAGTTTCGACAGTCCGGTGATCCGGCCGTCGGTGCCCGGAATGTAGCCGATGCTCGCGACACCCTTGAACGGCAACAGGTGGTGCTCGCACATGCTCTGCACCTCGATGTCACGGACCAGGACGAGTTCCTCGTGGTCCGCCTCGAAGGTGGTGGTGAGCACGGTCGCCGGGTCCACCCGCAGGCCGGCGAAGAGCTCGGCGTAGGCACGGGCGACCCGGGCCGGGGTCCGCTCGAGGCCGTCCCGGTCCGGGTTCTCGCCGATCGCGAAGAGGATCTCCCGGACCGCCTTCTCGATCCGCCCGAGGTCGACGGCCTGCTCGACCGGGGTACCGGTGAGCTTGCCGTCGACCAGTCGGGCGGCGAGGTAATCGAGTTCGTCGCGCGTTTTGATCAGATGCTGCTTTCAGAGCCGTTCGCGTTCGGGTTTCCGACCGCGATCTGGCCGTCCGCCTCGGCCTGTGCCTTCAGCTTCTCCCGCTCGGCGGGAGTGAGTACCGGCGGAGCCTCCGACGGCAGGCGCTTGCCGAAGCCGTTGAAGGGGGACATCGGGGGACGCTTCTGCACCCGGGCGCAGATCCGGTCCATGTCCTCGCGGGTGATCGTCTCCTTCTCGATCAGCTCGAGGACCATGTCGTCGAGCACGTCGCGGTACTCGACCAGGATCTCCCAGGCCTCGTCGTGGGCGAGCTCGATCAGAGCGCGCACCTCCGCGTCGATGTCGGCGGCGACCGAGTCCGAGTAGTCCCGCTCGTGGCCCATGTTGCGACCCAGGAACGGCTCGTCACCACTGGTGCCGTACTTCACGGCGCCCAGCTTGGAGCTCATGCCGTACTGCGTGACCATGGCACGGGCCAGGCCGGTCGCCTTCTCGATGTCGTTGCCGGCGCCGGTGGTGGGCTCGTGGAAGACGAGCTCCTCGGCGGCCCGGCCACCCAGCGCGTACGCCAGGGTGTCGATCATCTCGGCACGGGTCTGGGTGTACTTGTCCTCGGTCGGCAGGACCAGCGTGTGACCGAGCGAGCGGCCGCGCGGCAGGATCGTCACCTTGTGCACCGGTGCGGAGTGCGGCAGCGCGTAGGCGACCAGCGCGTGTCCACCCTCGTGGTACGCGGTGATCTTCTTCTCGTTGTCGCTCATCGCCCGGGTGCGGCGCTCGGGGCCGGCGATGACCCGGTCGATCGCCTCCTCGAGGAAGTAGTTCGAGATCGCCCGCTTCTCGTTGCGCGCGGTCAGCAGCGCGGCCTCGTTGATCACGTTGGCCAGGTCGGCGCCGGAGAAACCGGGCGTACGCCGGGCCACCGAGTCGAGGTCGACGTCGGGCGTGAACGGCTTGCCCTTGGCGTGCACCCGCAGGATCGCCTTGCGGCCCTCCATGTCCGGGTTGTCGACCGGGATCTGCCGGTCGAAACGGCCGGGACGCAGCAGCGCGGGGTCGAGGATGTCGGGCCGGTTGGTGGCCGCGATCAGGATCACGCCGCCCTTGGTGTCGAAGCCGTCCATCTCGACGAGCAGCTGGTTGAGGGTCTGCTCGCGCTCGTCGTGGCCGCCACCCATGCCGGCACCACGGTGCCGGCCGACCGCGTCGATCTCGTCCACGAAGACGATCGCCGGCGCGTTCGACTTGGCCTGCTCGAAGAGGTCGCGGACCCGGCTCGCGCCGACACCCACGAACATCTCCACGAAGTCCGAGCCGGAGATGGAGTAGAACGGCACCCCGGCCTCGCCGGCGACCGCGCGGGCCAGCAGCGTCTTACCGGTACCCGGCTGACCGAAGAGCAGCACGCCCTTCGGGATCTTGGCGCCGAGGGCCTGGTACTTCGCCGGGTTCTGCAAGAAGTCCTTGATCTCCTGCAGCTCCTCGACCGCCTCGTCGGCGCCCGCCACGTCGGCGAACGTCGTCTTCGGCGTGTCCTTGGTGATCATCTTCGCCTTGGACTTGCCGAAGTTGAGCACCCGGGAGCCGCCGCCCTGCATCTGCGACATGAACAGCAGGAGCAGGATCACCAGAATGGCGATTGGCAGCAGGTTGATCAGCAGGCTGAGCAGGATGTTGTCGCCCGAGACGGTCGTGTTGATCGTCCCGGTGATCCGCCCGGCCGACTTGGCCTGCTCGACGTCGTCCCAGATGGCGCTGGTGACCTCGTACGGATACTGGGTCTCGATCTTGTTCGTCGACTTGCCGTCGAACTGCTCGGGGCTCTTGAGGTCGATCTGGAGCGTCTGCTCCTTGTCCTTCTGGACGACCTTCTCGATGCCGGGCTGGTTCAGACGGTCGAGTGCGACCGAAGTGTCTACCCGCTGGTAGCCGGGATCATTGGCGAAGATCGAGCTCAGCGCGATAACGCCGATGATCACCAGAATGATCCAGACCACCGGGCGGCGGAAGAAACGCGTACGTTCCATACTGTTGTCGGGCGCCAAGCGCCCGGACCCTCCTGATCGGCGTCCTGGTCACCTCAACGTCGCCGCTCACCGGCGGCCGCCGGGATCAACTGCCCCCGTCTGGCGGTGGCGAATCACTCCCAGCCCCTCCGGCGCTCGTGACACCACGCCATCGGTCACTCGACCGTACACCGTAGGCACGGATTGCGAACCCGTGAGGCTGCAGCGCGAACTCCACGTAACCCCCCCGCAATCCAGCGCGTTTCAGCAATAAAACAGGCTATAACCACCATTACTGAGAACACGCTGAGAAATTGGTTCAGCTACGGGCGTAGACCTCCGGCTTGAGAACACCCACGTACGGAAGCTCTCGGTAACGCTCGGCGAAGTCCAGACCGTAACCGACGACGAACTCGTTGGGGATGTCGAAGCCCACGTAGCGAACCGGAACCTGCACCTTGACCGCGTCCGGCTTGCGGAACAGCGCGACCACCTCGACGCTGGCCGGCTGCCGCGATTCGAGGTATTTCATCAGCCACGACAGGGTCAGCCCGGAGTCCACGATGTCCTCGACGACCAGCACGTGCCGGCCCGCGATGTCCCGATCCAGGTCCTTCAGGATGCGCACCACGCCGGAGGAGGTGGTCCCCTGCCCGTACGACGAGACCGCCATGAACTCCATCTCGGTGGACGGCCCCTGCCGCCCCAGAGAACGGGCGAAGTCGGCCATGAACATGACCGCACCCTTGAGCACGCAGACCAGGAGGATCCCGTCGGCGGCATCCGCGTGGTCCGCGGCAACCTGCTTCGCCAGTTCGTCGATCTTCTCGCGGATCTGCTCCTCCGAGATGATCACGTGGTCGATGTCGGCGTCGTACCAAGAACCATCAGCCATGGGGCTAAGCCTGCCGCATGGAGGTTACCGTTCGTGAAACGGGGGCGGATTCCGATCCGGATCGCTCACTTGGTAGGGGCCGGAACCACCCGAACGAGTTCACTCCCCCGCCGCGCCACGGCGATCCCGCCGGGCAGGTAGGCCGGGCCCTGGCCGTGCCAGTCGGTCACCAGCGCGTCCAGCGCGGTCACATGCCCGTACGCCAGCGCGCTCCCGGGCGCCCCCAGCTCCCGCGCCCACCGGTGCAGCACCCGGCCCCGGATCGCGGCCCGCAGCCCGGCCAGCACCGGCGCCGACAGCCCGGCGGCGGACCGGGCCCGCTCCAGCGCCTCGACGGCCAGCTCGTCCAGCACCTCGTTGTCGGCGGCGAGCAGCGCTGCCGTCCGGGACAGGTTGCCCACCACGGCGGGCCCCAGCTCGGCCACGAGCGTCGGCAGGGCCGCGCCCCGGACCCGGGATCGGGCGTACGCCGGATCGGTGTTGTGCGGGTCCTCCCAGGGCACCAGCCCCAGGGCGGCACACGCCTTCCGGGTGTCCGCCCGGGCCACGTCGAGCAACGGGCGTCGGAAGACACCGCGCCGCTGCGGCATCCCGGCCAGCCCGCGCGGCCCGGCGCCGCGGGCCAGCGCCAGCAACACCGTCTCGGCCTGGTCGTCCCGGGTGTGTCCGAGCAGCACCGCGGACGCCCCGAGCCGCGCGGCGGCGGCCTCGAGAGCCGCGTAACGCGCCGTCCGGGCGGCCGCCTCGGGGCCACCGGGCAGACCGGCGGTCGTGACAGTCGACACATGCACCGGGTCGAATCCGGCGTCGCGCGCCCATGCCGCCACCGACCGGGCCCTGCGGTCCGAGCCCTCCTGCAGGCCGTGGTCCACGGTGACCAGACCGACCCCGCCGACACCGAGCTGACCACCGACACCGAGCTGACCACCGACGAAGTGGGCCGCGGCGGCCAGCGACAGCGAGTCGGCGCCACCCGAGCAGGCGACCAGTACGAGCGCGCCGGGCGGCAGGTCCGCCAGACCGCGCCGGACCGCCGTGCGGACCGCGGCGACCGGCGCCGGGATCCGGGCCATGATCAGTCGAGCGCCGGGCGCGCGCCGTGCACCCGCGCCACCCAGGCGTCCGGGTCGCCCAGCTCGTCCAGCCAGGGCAGGGTCAGCGGGGACTCGAAGATCTTGTTGAAGCCGTCCATCCCGACCCGCTCGACGACGCCGTGCACGAACTTGCGACCCTCCGCGTACTGCCGCATCTTGACCTCGATGCCGAGCAAACGGCGGACCGCCTTCTCCAGGGGGTTGCCGCCCTCGCGGCGGCGGTTGAACTTCGCCCGGATCGACTCGACGGTCGGGATCACCTCGGGGCCGACCCCGTCCATCACGAACTCGGCGTGCCCTTCCAGCAAGGTCATCAGCGCGGTCAGCCGGTCCAGCACGGCTTTCTGCGCCGGAGTCTGCACGATGTCCAGCACCGAGACCCGGCTCTCCGAGTCGCGTAGCGCGTCGGAGAGGGTGGCCACCCCGCGGCGCAGCCGCTCCAGCATGTGCTCGCCGCCCTGCGAGGCGTCGACGAAGGCCTGCACCTCGCCCAGGAAGTAGCCACGCATCCAGGGGACGGCGGTGAACTGGGTGCGGTGGGTGACCTCGTGCAGGCAGACCCAGAGCCGGAAGTCCCGCGGATCCGCGTCGATCTTGCGTTCCACCTCGACGATGTTCGGCGCGTTCAGCAGCAGCTGGCCGGGGTCGCCGGAGAACACCTCGTATTGCCCCAGCACCCGACCGGAGAGGTAGGCCAGGATGGTGCCGGCCTGCACACCGGTCACCCGGGAGCCGATCGCCTCCGCGAACGCGCCGGGCGGCTTGTCCCCGGAGAGCTTCGTGACCAGCGGGTTGATCACCTGCTGGAGGCCGACGATGTTCACCTTGGCCCAGTCGCGGCGGTCCACCACCCGCACCGGGGACACCTCGACCTGCGAGGTGAGCCCCGTGTACTCCGCGACGTGCCCGGCAGCCTCCTCGGTCAGCTCCCGTAGCTCGGACACCACCCGGGCAGCGTCGTCGTAGGAGACCGCCGGGCCTGATTTGGACAGCGCGCCCGCGGTCGCGGCGGCCAGATCCCAGTCAACGAACTGCGCCATGCAGCCGACAATACCCGCGCGAATCCAGAGCGCACTCCGGTGAATCCCCTAGGAACAACCGCAGGCGACCAGCCGGGCGGCGACCTTGTCGAGCGCCGCCTTCGCGCTGCCCGGGTCCGAGGTCGAGCTCGCCATGATCGCGAAGGAGAGCACCCGTCCGTCCTTGGTGATCAGCACCCCGGCCAGCGTGTTGACCCCTCTCAGCGTGCCGGTCTTGGCCCGCACGATGCCCTGTGCGCTCTGGTTCACGCTGGGCGTGACGAAGCGGGTCCGCAGCGTGCCGGACCAGCCGGCCACCGGCAGGCCGTTGAACATCGCGGAGAGCTCCGGCCTGGTGCCCCCGGCCGCCAGGGCCAGGGTCTGCACCAGCAGGGTCGGGCTGATGCCGTTGTGCCGGGAGAGGCCGCTGCCGTCGTACAGGTTCGCCTCGTCGCCGGGCAGGCCCAGCTCCCGCAGCTTCTTGATCATCGCCTCGGAGGCGCCGTCGAAGCTGGCCTCGACGCCGGCCGCCACCGCGACCTGCCGGGCCATCGCCTCGGCCAGGGTGTTGTCACTCTGCTGCAGCATCCAGTCGAGGATCTGCACCAGCGGCGGCGACTCGACCCGGCCCAGCTCCTGACCGGGAGTCACCGCGGCGGCCGGGGCGGAGGCCGCGGCGCCGGTCGCGGCGTCGGCGGCTGGGGCCGTGCCCTTGCTGACCTTGCTCGACGGCACGCCGAGCTGCTTCGCGAAGGCCCGTCCGGCGGCCAGCGCCGGATCGGAGAAGCGCGGGTCGCCCCCGGAGTCGTTGTGCACGGGGGTGATCCGGCCGGCGTTCGTCATCAGCGCCTGGATCTTGGACACCTGACCGCCCGGCGAGATGTCGTCCGAGGACCAGCCGGTCGCCGTCTCCGGCCCGCTGAACAGGGAGATGTCCACCGTCACCTTGGTGACCGGGGTGTCCCCCAGCGCCTTCTTCACCTGCGCGGCCAGCCGGTCCAGCCGGGCCGCGCCGGGGAACTGTCCCTTCGCGTTGATCGCCAGGGTCGGGTCGCCGCCCCCGATGATCACCACCTCACCCGGGTTCTCGCCGGCCACTACCCGGGTGGCCAGCCGGTAGGCCGGGCCGCGCGCGGCCAGCGCGGTCGCCGCGGTGAGCAGCTTGGTGGTCGAGGCGGGGGTGGTCGGAATGTCCGCGTTCTGGGAGTAGAGCACCTGGGCCGAGGCCACATCCATCACCGAGACATGCACCGTCGAGCCCAGCGCCGACGACTTCACCAGCGGATCCAGCGCTTCCTTGACCGCCGCCGCGTTCGGTACCGCGCCCTGGGCGTTCACCGCGGCGAGCACCGGGGTCGGCGTGGGGTCGGGCGTGGTGGCCTCGGGGGAGGGCGTGGACGAGTCGTCGAGCCAGCCGGCGATCGGGCCGGGGCGCTCCACCAGGCCCACCACGAATACGGCTACCAGGACCACCACGGCGAGGACGATCGAGGCGACCTTCGTACTGGAGAAGACGCCTGTTCCGGAATCGGCGTCGCCGCCGGTCTCCGGCTCCACCTCGGCCGCCGGCTTCACCACCGCCGGCTTCACCACCGCGGGCTGCGCAACCGCGGGCTTCGCAACCGCGGACGGCCGGACGGAGGCGGACGGCGCCGGGCGAGCGGTGTTCAAGGGCACAGACGCTTTGCCGTACGGCACATCGGGCGCCGCCGTGCCACCCGCACCGGGCCGAGGGGTGGGCTGGGCCGGTTGGGGGGCGGGCTGAAGCGGTTGGGGGCCGCTCGGCGGGTAGGCGCCGGCCGGGGGGTTGGCAGCCACCGGGGCGATCGGCGACACCGGCACGACGGGAGCCACCGGAGGGGCCGACGTCGCCGGAGGGATCGGCACCACCTGCGGAATGGGCACCGTCGGCTGTGTGTCCGGCGTCGGAGCCGGGAGGCCGGGCCAGCCCGGATTCGCCGGTGGTGGACTCACGGCCGATGGCGGTGGGGGCTGAACCGGGGGCACACCCGGCCATCCGGGCTGCCGTTTACCAGCATCCGGGTGATTCGCCCCGCCCGACACGCCGTCGTGGTCCGGACCGCTCTGTGAATCTTGCCTCGTCACACGCCCCTCCTCGCCCGTGGCGTCAGACTTAGGGGAGACTAGCGACATCCGGCACACCGTTGCGCGCGGATCCTGCGGGCCTGCTTCCATTCCCCCCGCTTCCCCGCCCGGCGGCCCGGCCTAATCAAGCGGGCAAAGCAAAAGGGGAGCGAATAATGGATTTCGACGTTCTGGTTGAGATCCCCAAGGGGCAGCGCAACAAGTATGAGGTGGACCACAAGACCGGTCGCATCCGGCTGGACCGGACCCTCTTCACGGCGACACAGTATCCCGCCGACTACGGCTACATCGAGGGCACCCTGGGCCAGGACGGCGACCCGCTGGACGCTCTCGTGCTGATCCAGGAGCCGACCTTCCCCGGCTGCCTGGTCCGGGCCCGCGCGATCGGTATGTACCGGATGACCGATGAGAAGGGCCGTGACGACAAGGTCCTCTGCGTGCCCTACGAGGACCCGCGCCAGGAGCACCTGCGGGACATCCACCACCTGGGCGAGTTCGACCGGATGGAGATCCAGCACTTCTTCACCGTCTACAAGGACCTGGAGCCGGGCAAGTCCGTCGAGGGCGCGACCTGGGTCGGCCGGGTCGAGGCGGAAGCCGAGATCCGCGCGTCCTTCAAGCGCGCCGAGGAGGCCGAGGGCGAAGAGGGCGAGCACTGACCGCTCGCTTCCCGCTGTACCGCTGACGACCGCACCTGCGGGGCTCCGGCCTCGCAGGTGCGGTCGTCAGAAGGCGATTCCGCTGACCGCGCTGTAGAGGCCGGCGACCGCGCAGGCGACCGGGATCACCGAGACCGTGGCCAGCACGTCGAGCAGATCGGCGGCGCGGCTCAGATAGGGCGATGGCGACCGGTCCGACCAGGTCAGCCCGCCCGCCACCACCGCCAGGGCGAGCAGCGCGCATCCCACGGCCACCGCGGGCAGCGCGGCCGTGTCCACCTCGCCGAGCAGATCGGCACCGAACGCCACGAAGGCGGCCAGCCCGCCGGCGGCCAACGGCAGCCGCTGCCGCCGGGACCGGAACAGCCGGGAGCGCAGCAGCAGCGCGATCGCGCCGGCCGCGAGCAGGATGCGGGCCGCCAGGGTGTTCGTCACGGCCAGCACCGCCGCCGCCCCGGCCACCAGCACCGCGTGGCCGAGCAGCAGGCCGGCCAGCGACTCGTCGGTGCGGCGCACCGCGGCGAAGACCACCTCCCGGTCGGGACGGTGACGGATCGCCTCCAGGGCCGCGTCGGCCGGGCCGTCAGCCGGATCGGCCGGCAACGTCACCGGCGGCATCGGTGTGCGGCCCAGCCGGATGGCGAGCGCCGGGAACAGTGAGATCCCGCAGACCAGCAGCGCGAACAGCGCCGCCGCGCCGGCCTCCGGGCCGCCGGCCAGCCCGGTGAGCGCGGCCGGTGCGCCGAGCGCCCCGACGGTCGCCCCGGCCGTGAAGACCCTGGCGCCGGTCGCCACTCCGGCACCGCAGAGGACCGCCGCCAGCAGCACCGCGACCGAGCCGGCGAGCAGTTCCGGGCCACCGATCCAACGCAGACCGGGCAGCACCCCGTCCCGGCCGGCCGAGGTGACCAGGGCGGCCCCACCGGCGAACGCGTAGGGCATCGCGAAGCCGCCGAGGACCACGCCGGCGGGTGCCGCGCCGTACGCCCGGGAGGCGGTCGTCGCGGCGAGGGCGAGCAGGACGGCCAGCCCGAGACCGGCCCAGCCCGCGCCATCGCCTCGCAGATCGGCGGCGGCCAGGGCGACCAGGCCGATGGTGAACGCGGTCCCGGCCGCGATCAGGGCGGCCGTCCGGGTGGTCGCCGGGGTCCAGGCGCCACCGCGCCGACGGGCTCCCTCCGCCACCGCCTCGACGACGTCGTCGTACTCCAGCTCCGGCCAGTCGTCGTGGGCGGGACGCAGGTGCAGCACCTCACCGTCGCGTACCCCCTGGGGATGCAGGCCCCGGTCGACCTCGAGCGTGACGCCGTCCGCCCGGCGCAGCACCCACCCGCCGTGCCGCTCACCAGCGTCGGCGAGATCCTCGCCGGCGTGCCGGAGGACCTCCGGCAGCAGCTCCGCGAGGGGCACCTGCTCGGGCAGCGCCACATCCACCCGGCGCTGTGGAGCACTGATCGTCACGCGAGCCAGACCGGTGTTCATCAGGCCCCTCTCAGTTGTCCACAGGGGACTCGTCCCGGGTTGTCCACAGCGACGAAGATCGATGCTGCGGAATCGACGGCACTTTACCTAGCATGGGCGCGTCGTGATGCCCCGTGACCGTTGGGGCACGGTGTGCGACGGAGAGGTGGCGTGCGATGGGCACCGTGGTGTTCAAACGGGCCGAGCGGCGGCCTGCTCCCCGGATCCCGGTCGGTGACCTGCCGGTCGAGCCGCCGCCGGAGATGCCGCAGCAGCTCACCGGGCGGTGGCAGCAGGCGCTGATGCTGCTGCCGATGCTCGGCGGCACGGTCGCCATGGCGATGATGATGGGCCAGGGCCGCAGCGGTCCGTACGCGTACGTCATCGGTGGTCTCTTCGGCGTCTCCTCGCTCGCCATGCTGGCCACCTCGTTCGGCTCGGCCGCCGGGCCGCGCCGGGCCGAGGCGGCCGCCGCCCGACGGGAGTACCTGCGGCATCTCGCCGGTCTGCGCCGGCGAGTCCGGGAGACCGCCCACCAGCAGCGTGCCGGCCTGCTCTACCGCCATCCCGACCCGTCCCGCCTCTGGTCCACGGTGTCCAGCCATCGCGTCTGGGAGCGCCGGCCGGACGATCCGGACTTCGGCGTGGTGCGGGTCGGGCTGGGGCCGCAGACCCTGGCCACTCCGCTGCTCCCACCGGCCACCCGGCCGCTGCACGAGCTGGAGCCGATGACCGCGGGCTCGCTGCGGCGCTTCCTGGACGCCTACTCGGTCGTGCCGGACCTGCCGGTCGCCGTGTCGCTGCGCGGATTCGCCCGGATCCACCTGCGCGGCGGCGAGCCGGCCCGGGCCCTGGTCCGCGCCGCGATCCTTCAACTCGCGGTCTTCCACGCGCCGGACGACCTGCTGATCGCGGTCTGCGCCGGCCCCGAGCAGCGGACCGGGTGGGAGTCGGTGAAATGGCTGCCGCACTGCCTGCACCCGCGGCGCGTTGACCTGCTCGGCCCACTCCGGCTGGTGGCCGGCTCCGGCCCCGAGCTGGAGCGACTGCTCGACGACGTGATCGGCGGCCGCCCCCGCTTCCAGCCCGGCGTCGCGGGCCACAACGAACCACACGTGGTGATCGTCAAGGACGGCGCCGACCCGATCCCGGGCGACGCCAATCTCGACGGGGTCACCGTGCTGGACCTGGACACCCCGGCGCCCCGGCTGCTCGACCGGGCCACGCTGGTGCTCGCGGTGGACCGGGACGGCGCCCTGCACACCGCCACGATGGACCTCGAGACCGAGGCCGGGTGGGCGGACTCGTTGCCGGCGACCGCGGCCGAGGCGATCGCCCGGCGGTTGGCGCCGCTACGCCTGGCCGGCGTCACCGACCCGGACGGGACGTCGCCGCCGGCCGAGACCGGATTCACCGGCCTGCTCGGCATCGACGACCCGGAGAGCTTCCGTCCGGCCCAGGGGTGGCGGCCACGAGCGGCCCGGGAACGGTTGCGGGTGCCGATCGGGGTGACCGCCGAGGGGCTGCCGGTCGAGCTGGACCTGAAGGAGTCGGCACAGGACGGGATGGGCCCGCACGGCCTGCTGATCGGCGCCACCGGGTCGGGCAAGTCGGAGCTGCTGCGGACCCTGGTGCTCGCGCTGGCCGCCACGCACTCCTCGGAGTCGCTGAACTTCGTGCTGATCGATTTCAAGGGTGGGGCGACCTTCGCCTCGCTGGACCGGCTGCCGCACACCGCCGCGCTGATCACCAACCTGAAGGATGAGCTGCCCCTGGTCGACCGGATGGCGGAGGCGATCGACGGCGAGTTGGTCCGGCGGCAGGAGTTGCTGCGCAAGGCGGGCAACTTCGCCGGGCTGCCGGACTACGAGCGGGCCCGGACGGCGGGCGCGGCACTGGCCCCGCTGCCGTCGCTGTTCGTGATCGTCGACGAGTTCGCCGAGCTGCTGCTGCACAAGCCGGACTTCATCGACATGTTTCTGCAGATCGGACGGGTGGGGCGATCGCTCGGCGTGCACCTGCTGCTGGCCAGCCAACGATTGGAGGAGGGACGGCTGCGCGGGCTGGACACCCATCTGTCGTACCGGATCGGGCTGAAGACCTTCAACGGCATGGAGTCACGGGTGGTGCTCGGCGTGCCGGACGCGGCCGACCTGCCGGGCGCGCCCGGGCACGCCTACCTGAAGTTCGGCAACGGGCCGCTGATCCGATTCCGGGGGTCCTTCGTGTCCGGGCCGGCGCCCCGGGCCGGCGCCCGGAGCGGCGGGGCGGCCGGGCCGGCGGAGGCGCGGGTGATGCCCTACACGACCTGGGCGGTGGCCACGCCGGCCACGCCCCCGCCACTCCCCTCGGCGGAGCCCGCGCCGAACGAGCCCACCCTGCTCAGCGTGCTCGTCGACCGGATGGCCGGGCAGGGCCCGCCGGCCCATCAGGTCTGGCTGCCACCGCTGGACCGATCAGCCACGCTGGACGACCTGCTCGGGCCGCCGGTCGTCGCCGGGGAGCGCGGCCTGGCCTGCGCCAACCCGGCACTGCACGGGGCGCTGCAGGTGCCGGTCGCGCTGGTGGACAAGCCGCGTGAGCAGTTACGCGATGTGCTCTGGCTGCAGCTCGCCGGGGCGGCCGGGCATGTGGCGGTGGTCGGCGGCACGCTCAGCGGCAAGTCGGCCGCGCTACGCACGCTGATCTGTGGGCTGGCCCTGACCCACACCCCGGCCGAGGCGCAGGTGTACTGCCTGGACTTCGGGGGCGGATCGCTCGGCGGGCTGCGCGGGCTGCCGCACGTGGGTGGGGTGTTCGGGCGGCTGGAGGCGGAGGGCGTGCGCCGCACCGTGGGCGAGATGGTCACCCTGCTGGCCGAGCGCGAGCGGACGTTCGCCGAGCTCGGGGTGGATTCGATGGCCGAGTTCCGGAGATCACGGGGCGGGGCGGACGTGTTCCTGGTGGTGGACGGCTGGGCCACGGTGCGGACCGACTTCGAGGAGCTCGAGGCGGTGCTGACCGACCTGGCGAACCGCGGCCTCTCGTACGGCATCCATCTGGTGGCCAGCGCGTCCCGCTGGATGGACTTCCGGCCGGCCGCGCGAGACCAGTTCGGCTCGCGGGTGGAGCTGCGGCTCGGCGATACGTCCGATTCGCACGTCGGGCGGCGAGCCGCGGCGGCGGTGCCGGAGCAACAGCCCGGGCGCGGTGTGGTCGAGCATCCGACGGTCAAGGGGCAGTGGCTGCATCTGCTCACGGCCCGGCCCGAGGTCAGCTCGCTGGGCGACACCGCCGCGCTGGTCAAAGCGGTGGCCGCGGCGTGGTCCGGACCGCTCGCGCCGCGGGTGCGGTTGCTGCCGCCGACCGTGGCGTGGGCGGAGATCGCCGGTGCGGGCGAGGGCCTGCGCCTGCCGATCGGCCTCGCCGAGGCCGACCTGAAACCGGTGACCATCGACTTCGCGACCGACCCGCACTTCCTGCTGCTCGGCGACGCCGAGTGCGGCAAGTCGTCGTTCCTGCGGGCCCTGGCCACCTCGGTGACCAGCCGGTTCGCCCCGGAGCAGGCCCGGATCATCCTGGTCGACCACCGCCGCAGCCTGATCGACCTGCCGGAGACCGAACACCGGATCGGGTACGGGATGCAGGCCCAGACCACCCTGGACCTGATGCAATCGGTGGCCGGCTACATGGAGAAGCGCCTGCCCGGCCCCGAGGTCACCGCGAGGCAGTTGCGGGACCGTTCCTGGTGGACCGGCCCGGAGCTGTTCGTCCTGGTCGACGACTACGACCTGGTGGCCGCCGGGCCGGTCAACCCGCTGACGCCCCTGCTCGAACATCTCCCGCAGGCCCGGGACATCGGCCTGCACCTGGTGCTCACCCGCCGCGCCGGCGGTGCCGGCCGGGCCCTCTACGAGCCGGTCATCCAACGGCTTCGGGAGCTGTCCGCGCCCGGGCTGGTGATGTCCGGGCCATCCGAGGAGGGTGCGCTGATCGGCACCGTCCGGCCCGAACCACTACCTCCGGGACGTGGTCGCCTGGTCACTCGGCGCGAGGGGATTCGCCTGATCCAGCTGGCTCAGCCGGAAACCGAGCCCGGGACAGACTCCTAGTGCGATTAGGGACCCGGGACCGCAGCAACGCGCAATGCTTTCGGAGTAATCTCCCCCCATCGACTGACAATCATCAGAATGGCGACGCCGACCCGTGACCAGAGTGAGCGCAACCTTCCGGCCCCAGCGGCCGTGGTGTCGTGCACGCCTCGGTGGTGTCTCGTGCTGAGCGCACGCCACCTCGGAGCGGCGACCCTGGCCGGATCCCTCGCGCTGGCCCCAGCGGCCGCGCCCGCCTTCGCCGCCGCGCCGTCGCAGAAGGCCCCGGCCGCGGTCGCCTTCGCCGCCGACTCGCCACAAACGGCCGCGACCACCCTCACCTTCGCCGCCGAGTCGCCACAGAAAGCCGCGACCACCGTCGCCTTCGCCGCCGAGCCGCTGCGGGGGCCGGTGCTGGCTGAGCCCGGCGTGACCGACGAGGTCATCGACGGCAGCATGCTGGTGGATCAGGGCGCCGCGACCGACGTCCGGGCCGACGAGTGGCAGTTGCAGACTCTCGACCTCACCGACGCCTGGACCTATGCGGACGGCAACGGGATCACGGTCGCCGTGCTCGACTCCGGGGTCGACGCGCACCACCCCGACCTGGAGGGTCAGGTGCTGCCCGGGCTGGACCTGGTGAACACCAAGGGCAATGGCGACACCGACCCGGTCGGTCACGGCACCACGGTGTCCGGCATCATCGCCGGCCGCAACGACGACAACACCGGCGTGGTCGGCATCGCCCCGAAAGCCAAGATCCTTCCGGTTCGGGTGCTGAACGAGCAGAACCGGTACGACGACGCCCTGATCGTGGCGAAAGGCCTGCGCTGGGCGGTCGACCACGGCGCCCGGGTGGTCAACATGTCGCTCGGTGGCAGTGCGAACAGCCCGGCGCTGGCCGCCGCCCTGGACTACGCGTTCGCCAAGGACGTGGTGGTGATCGCCTGCACCGGCAACGTCAGCGCCACCTACACCGGCACCGGCACCCCAGGAGTCTGGTACCCGGCTCGCGAGCCCGGCGTGATCGCGGTCGCCGGCATGGAACGCAACAGCACCGATCTCTGGTCCGGCTCGATCACCGGCAAGGAGACCGTGGTCACCGCGCCCGCCACCGAACTGGTCGGGGCCAAGCCCGGCGGCTACTGGCGGGTGCAGGGCACCAGCTTCGCCGCTCCGATGGTGGCCGCCACCGCGGCGCTGATCCGATCCCGCTGGCCGGACATGCCCGCCGCCGAGGTGATCAACCGGATCATCCGGACCGCCAAGGATCGCGGCGCACCGGGCCGGGACAACGTCTTCGGCTTCGGCCTGATCGATCCGACCGGGGCGCTCACCGCCAGCGTGCCGGTGGTGGTGAGCAACCCGCTGGACAACACTCCGCCGGCCGGGGTGGCACGGTTCGGCAGTGCACCGGCGCCGGGCGAGGCCCAGTCCGCCCCGAGCGACGACGCCGGCCCGCAGACGACCGCCGCGGCACCGGGTACGAATGCCGGCGGCCTGGCCGCCCCGGAGACCGCCCGACCCGACGGCACGCAACGCGGCCGTCTGATCGCGATCGCCCTCTTCGTGACTTCAGCGCTGGTCGGCGCCGTCACCATCCGCCGCTTCGCCCGCACCGCGGGCTGAGGCCCCACCGGCTCGCGACGGCCCAGCTCCGCACACCGCAGGCTGAAGCCCTACCACCGGCTCGCGGTCCATGCGAAACGGCCCGCCTCCGCGCACCGCAGGCTGACCATCCGGCCTCGCCATCACCGGCTCGCAGACCGCGCGCAAGACAACCCGCCTCCGCGCACCGCAGGCCGACCCATCCAGCTTCACCACCACCGGCTCGCAGACCCTGCAAGACGACCTGCCTCCGCGCACCGCAGGCCGACCCATCCGGCCTCGCCACCACCGGCTCGCAGACCCTGCAAGACGACCCGCCTCCGCGCACCGCAAGCCGACCCATCCAGCCTCGCCACCACCGGCTCGCAGACCGCGCGAGATGCCCCGCCTTCGCGCACCGCAGGCTGAACCGCCACCGGCTCGGATCCTCCCGTCGAGACGGTCGATCCGCACGACTGGACGGCCCCGGCTTCATGTCACGGCCCCTACGCCGGCGTGACACCGGTCCGGGGCCACTCGCGTTCGAAGAGCGGCTTGGGCTGTGAAGTCAGCGCCGACCACGCGTGCTGAGCAAAAGACCTGCTCAGGGCCGCGGGATGAGGAGGAACATGCCTGCTCAGGGTCGGCGTGGGAAGTGGAGGGTCAGGCGCACTCGCCGGTCTTGACGCCGCGGGTGCTCTCCCGGCCCAGCTTCGCAATCGGGGCGGCCTCGGCCGCGGTCAGGGCGAAGCCGACGTTCTTGTCATCGGCCGCGGCGGCGAAGATGACGCCGAGGATCTCGCCGTTCGGGGTGATCAGCGGGCCGCCGGAGTTGCCGCTGCGGACCAGGGATTTGATCGTGTAGATCTCGCGGGTGACGTCGCCCGACTCGTAGATGTCCGGTCCGGTGATGTCGCCGACGTCGCGGACCCGGGCGGACTGCGCGTTGTACGGCCCGTCCTGCGGATAGCCCAGCACGATCGCGCTCGCCCCGGACGTCGCCTGCTTCGCGACGAACGACAGAGCCTGAGCCTTCAGACCCGGGACCCGCAGCACCGCGAGGTCACGTTTCGGGTCGTAGACGACGACCGTGCCCTCCAGCTGCCCGCGGGACGTCTCCACCACCACGTCCCGGGTGCCGGCCACCACGTGCGCGTTGGTCATCACCCGCTCGTCCGCGTAGACGAAGCCCGTCCCCTCGATCCGCCGGGAACAGCTCGGCGCCGCGCCGAGCACCTTGAGCACGGCCTGCTTCGAGGTCTGCACGACCTTCGAGTTCCGCAACGCGGGGTCCGGCTCGGCGACCTCCTTGGCCTGGGTCCGGGAGAGGCCGCCGAAGACGTCCGGGAAGCCGTTGGTGTCCAGAGTCTCCCGCAGCGCCGAGGAGAGCGCCTGCGCCTGCTCCGGCATCAGACCGTTGATGCCGCCGAGGATCGCGCTGCTGCGCACCGCCTTGTTGATCGCCGGGAACGGGGTGGAACCCATCGGCACGGCGACCAGCCAGGCCGCCATCAGGACCGCGACCACCGACACGACCGCGCCGCCGGCGTCGTCGAGATGTTGCAGCGGCCGGTTGAAGATGGCATGACGCAGGCTGGTGCCGAGCCAGCCGGCCAGCGTCTGCCC
This sequence comes from Actinoplanes regularis, assembly GCF_900188005.1. Classification (GTDB taxonomy): domain Bacteria; phylum Actinomycetota; class Actinomycetes; order Mycobacteriales; family Micromonosporaceae; genus Actinoplanes; species Actinoplanes regularis. Next base: position 53,621 of record NZ_FZNR01000008.1, read on the forward strand.
GAGCACGGCCAGGGCGAGGATCACGGCGAGCGCGACGATCATGCGGACTGTTCCGTCAGCGAACTGCTTGGCCAGCAGCGGGCCGAGTTGCAGCCCGATCAGGACACCGCTGAAGAAGCCGCCGAGCGACAGCGCGCCGATCACAAAGCCCTGACGGTAGCCGCTGATCGCGAACAGCAGCATCAGCACGATCAGGAGAACATCGACCACGGGCACTCACTCAACATAGAAGTCAGGCGCACGTCACGGCACCACCTCGTCGGGCGCGCCGCCACGCGCCGCGGGTACCGGCGCCGCGGCGACGGGCAGATCCACGATGCGACCCGGCTCCCAGGGGAGCGCCCAGCCCGCCATGTCGAGCAAAACCGAGATCACCCCCGCTGTGAAACCCCAGACGAACATTCCGCGCACCTGGAATGCCGGACCGGTCCAGCCGCTCGGGTGTCGCACCCGGATACGGTTCGCGGGGTCGACGAGTTCACTTATCGGCAAACGTGCCACATGGGCGACCTCTTGGTGCTGCCGCGGGCGGACCGGATGCGGGTGCCGCCACCAGGCCAGCACCGGGGTGACCGAGAACCGGCTGACCGGGATCCACAGCTCGGGCAGCAGGGCCAGCGCCTCGGCGCTGGGCGGGTCCAGGCCGACCTCCTCGTCGGCCTCGCGCAGCGCGGTCGCCACCGCGTCGGCGTCCTCCGGGTCGGTGGCGCCGCCGGGGAAGGCCGGCTGGCCGGCGTGGTTGCGCATGGTCGCGGCCCGCTGAAGGATCAGCAGGTCGGGGCCGCCCGGGGTCTCGGCGGACGGCGGGCTCTCGCCGAGCAGCACCAGCACCGCGCTGGATCGCCCGCCGCCGGTCGGCGGGCGCAGCACGCTGAAGTCCTCCGCCCGGCAGGTGGCGGCCCGGGTCAGCAGCGGCTCGAACCAGGACGGAAGATCCGCCGGCCGGTTCAGCAGCACGCCGTGACTCATAGCCGGACCTCGAGGCCGGTGTGTTCCCGCACCTGCTCGGTCAGGTCGGCGGCGTCCATCGGATACCGGTGCACGTACATCTTTCCGGCGGCGTCGACGAAGACCGTGCTGGGCAGGCTGACCACGCCGAGCGCGGTGACCAGCTTGCGGTCCGGGTCGAACAGTGTCGGCATGCTGACCCCGTGGTCGGCCCCGAACGAGGCCGCCGCGGTCCGGGTGTCGTTGGTGTCCACTCCCAGCACGGTCAGCCGGCCCGCGGTGGCGTCGGCGAGCCGCTGGATGACCGGCAGTTCCTGCCGGCAGGGTCCGCAGTAGGACGCCCAGATGTTGATCACGGCGGGACCGCGCAGGTCAGCGAGACGGATCTGGCCGTCGCCGGTGAAGCAGGCGAGCGAGACGTCCGGGAGTTCGGTACCGCCGCCCGGCTGGGCGGCACAGGCCGCGAACGGCGATGGAGGCTCGGGTTCGGTGGGGGTGGCGGTGCATCCGGTGAGCAATACCGCGGCCGCCACGACCGGCAGAATCCGGCCCAACCTCACAATCCCTCCGAGTCGACGAGCGAATTCTCTGAGCCGACGAGCGAGTCGTCCGAGCCGACGAGCGAGTTCTCCGAGCCGGCAAGCGAGTCATCCGTGCCGACGAGCGAGTTCTCCGAGCCGGCAAGCGAGTCCTCCGAGCCGGCAAGCGAGTCCTCCGAGCCGGCAAGCGAGTCGTCCGCCGAGCCCGCGAGTGGCTCTTCAGGAGCGAGCACAGCCCCGGCCGGCACCAGGTCGGGGTCGACCCCGGCGGCGGCCGCCAGCTCGCGAGCCCGAGGTCCCTTGAGGAGCTTCGCCGCCGGCGCGGCCTCGGTCGGCCCGGTCCCGTACGACGGACAGAGCGCGGTCAGCGTGCACGCCCCGCAGGCCGGCTTGCGCGCGTGGCACACCCGCCGCCCGTGGAAGATCACCTGATGCGACAGCATCGTCCAGTCGCGCTTCTCGATCAGGTCGGCGACCAGAAACTCGATCTTGACCTCGTCCTGCTCGTCGACCCAGCCGAAGCGATTGGTGAGCCGCCGGAAGTGGGTGTCGACGGTGATGCCGGGCACGTCGAAGGCGTTACCGAGGATCACGTTGGCCGTCTTGCGCCCGATCCCGGGCAGCGCGACCAACTCGACCAGCTTGCGGGGCAGCTCGCCGTCGTACTTCTCCTCGAGGACCTGGCCGAGCCGGATCAACGAGTTGGTCTTGGCCCGGAAGAAGCCGGTGGGCCGGAGGATCTCCTCCATCGTGGCGCGGTCGGCCGCGGCATAGTCGGCGGCCGAGCGATACTTCTGGAAGAGCAGCGGGGTCACCTGATTGACGCGGACGTCGGTCGTCTGCGCCGAGAGGATGGTCGCCACGGCCAGCTCGAGCGGCGTGGTGAAGTCCAGTTCGCAGTGCGCGTCCGGATGCGTCTCGGCGAGCAGCCGGGCCATCTTCCGGGCCCGTCGTTTCCGCCCGATCGGCGTCTCGCCCCGGAACCGCTTCATCGACCGCGCCAGCACGGCGGTCCCCGGGTCGGCGGGCGCGGTGCGTGGGCGGGTCACCGGTAAAGAATACGTCGCTCGGCGGGACTCACCGGTCACGCGGCGGGCTTGATCGCCCCGTCGTCACCGATCGACGCCCCGGTCTCCGGGAAGTCCGCGGCGGTCAGGTCGGTGATCAACCCGCGACCGCGCTCGTTCGCGGTGTCGCGGGTGGGCAGCCCGTCGCCGTTGAGATAGGTGGAGACGAATTCGCCACCCACGTACGACCCGTCCTTGTTGAGGGTCACGCGCAGGATTCCCGCGTACTTCAGATTGCCGTCCTTGCTGAGCGTGTGCCCGCCGCCGGCGAAGTTCCCCAGGCTGTACGCGATCAGCTTGCCCTTGTAGAACTCCATGCCCCGCAGCACGTGCGGCCCATGCCCGATGACCAGGTCGGCACCGGCGTCGATCACCGTATGGCTGAATTTGATCGGGTCGCCCCGGTTCTCGCTGCCGAGAATCTCGTTGCCCGGCTTGACGTGGTTCTTCGTCACGCCCTCGGCGCCCATGTGTGCCTGCACCACGACCAGGTCGGCCTCCGCCTCGGCCCGCTTCACGATCTCGCGGGCGTGCTCGAGGTCGTTCAGGTTGTTGGCGCCGGAGTACGGCGAGAAGCCGATCACCGCGACCTTGACGCCCTTGATTTCCAGGGTAGTGATCTTGTCTTGCTCGCCGGTGTATTCGAGCCCGGCGCCCTTGAGGGCTTCGATCGTGTTGCGGTAGCCGGCCGCGCCGAAGTCCTTGGCGTGGTTGTTGGCCGTGTTGAGCAGCTGGAAGCCGCCGTCCTTGAGGTGCTTGGCGTAGGACGGCGGGGAACGGAACGCGAAGCACTTGCTCGCTGCCGGGCTGCCGCATTTGGAGACGCCGGTGTCCTCGGTGAGCGGCTGTTCCAGGTTGCCCATCACCAGATCGGAAGCGAGGCTCTTGCGGACACCGTCGAAGAAGCCGGCACCGTTCTTCGGCGGCAACCCGTTCGGCGCGCTGGACATCATGATGTCCCCGGTGGCCGAGAGTGTCACCGATTCGACAGCGACCGACTCCACCCGGGCCGACGTGCTCTTGCCCGGGACCGCCGCGGCGCTGGCGGAGACCCAGACCGGGTCGTGGTCGTCGCTCCCCCGATTGGCCATGGCGACCCCACCGAGGGCTGTACCCGCGACCGCGACGAGGACAAGGGCGACAATGAGGGCGGAACGACCCGAACCGCTCTCTCGGTGAGACTGGGGATGCGAATTCATCGACGGGGACGATACCGTCGCCTGGCAAGCGGGGGCGACCGACGAAAGTGCCGTCCCGATATGCCCGGACCGTCGAATTGTCACCACCGGTCTCGGCGAATCTGGTTACCGTCCAGTATCTGGATCAAGGGGTGGCCGCCCGTTTCCCGCCCGCGTGCGCCTAGACTGATCGAGCGCAGACGTTGCGCGTTTCGGAGGTGCGGCGATGGATGAGGTACTGGCGCGCAGCGGAATCTTCCAGGGCGTTGACCCGGAAGCCGCAGAGGCGCTCGCCAAGGAGATGGACACGATCGAAGTCCGCAAGGGCGACGTGGTCTTCAACGAGGGCGAGGCCGGCGACAGCCTGTATATCGTTCTGTCCGGGAAGATCAAGCTCGGTCGCCGGGCGGCGGACGGACGGCAGAACCTCGTCTCCATCATGGGTCCGTCCGACATGCTGGGCGAGCTCTCCCTCTTCGACCCAGGCCCGCGCACGGCGACGGCGACCGCGGTGACCGACAGCCGGCTCGCCCGGCTGAAGAAGTCGTCGCTGCGTCCGTGGCTGAACAACCGGCCCGAGATCGCCGAGCAGCTGCTGCGAGTGCTGGCCCGGCGGCTGCGGCGCACCAACGACGCGCTGGCCGACCTGATCTTCACCGACGTGCCCGGCCGGGTCGCGAAGAACCTGCTGCAGATGGCCGGCCGGTTCGGTACCCGGGACGGCGGCGTCCTGCGCGTCACGCACGACCTCACCCAGGAGGAGCTGGCCCAGCTGGTCGGCGCGTCCCGCGAAACGGTGAACAAGGCGCTCGCCGACTTCGCCTCCCGCGCCTGGCTGCGGCTGGACGGCAAGAGCGTCATCATCCTCGATCCGGAGCGGCTCGCCCGGCGCGCTCGCGTCTGACCCTCCACCGCACTACGTCGTTGAGGGGCTGTCCTGCGGGACAGCCCCTCAAACGTGCTTGATCCACTCTTCCCGGTGACCGGGCCTCGAAGCCCGGATCCGTGTCGCGCCCGCACAGCCACTCGTTACGGAGGTGGCCGAGAGGCACTGGCGGGACAGGGAAGGGCGCGGCATTGAACGCAGGTAGGCGCGTAGCGGGCATCGGGGTGCCGTCGTGACCTTGCTCGGCACCACGCTGGATCCCCGCGACCCCGCATACCTGGAGGGTCGCGGCGCCACCATGCAGTGGCTCGCCGAGTTGGAGGCCGCCCTCGACGAGGCGCGCGCCGGCGGCGGCGAGAAGTGGGTGACCCGGCACCACGCGCGCGGCAAGCTGCTGCCCCGGGAACGTATCGAGATGCTGCTCGACCAGGACAGCCCGTTCCTGGAGCTGTCCCCGGTAGCGGCCCTCGGCTCGGAGTTCCCGGTCGGCGCCAGCGTGGTCACCGGGATCGGCGTGGTCGAGGGCGTCGAATGCGTGGTGATCGCCAACGACCCGACCGTGGACGGGGGCGCGGTCAACCCGTACACCGCCGCCAAGATCCGCAGGGCCGCCCGGATCGCCTCGGAGAACCGGCTGCCGCTGGTCAACCTGGTGGAGTCGTCCGGCGAGGCGGCCCCGGCCGGGAGCATCGCCCGCGAGCTGAGCCGGCTCACCGCCGACCGGGTGCCGACCGTGTGCGTGGTCTTCGGCACCACCAGCGGGGACGCGGCGTACCTCCCGGCGCTCTCGGACTACACGATCGTGGTGCGCGGGCACGCCAAGATGCTGACCATCCACCCGCAGCGCACCGGTGTCGAGGTGCGCGCCACCCCGGTGGTGCCGGCCGGACCGCCCGGGCCCGCCGACCAGCTCGCCGAGGACGAGCGGGACGGCCTGCGCCTGGCCCGCCAGTGCGTACGCCGCTTCAACTGGCGCAAGCAGGGCCCGTCGCCCCGGAACACCCGCCCGAAGGAGCCCCGTTACGACACCGAGGCGCTGGTCAGCCTCGCCGCGGCCGGTCCGGCCGGCTTCGACCCGCGGGAGGTGCTGGCCCGGATCCTGGACGACTCCGACTTCGACGAGTTCAAGCCGGGCCAGGGCAGCGTGCTCGTGGCCGGCTGGGGCGAGCTGCACGGCTACCCGGTCGGTGTGCTGGCCAGCCCCGGCATCTGGCTCTCCCCGGCCGAGTCGCAGAAGGCCGTGCACTTCCTGCAACTGGCCAACGCCACCGCCACACCGGTGCTGTTCCTGCGACACCCTGGAGAGATCAAGAAGAGTGATGACGCCGACGTGCGCCACGACGCCCCGCTGGTGCACGCCGTCGCCAAGTCCACCGTTCCGCACCTGGTCCTCACCATCGGACCGGAGCCCGGCGGCAGTCCCGACCGCGCCGACCAGCCCCGTTTCCAGTTCAGCTGGCCGCGTCCCTCGGCGGAGCCCGCCGCGGCCGACGACGGCGTCATCGACCCCCGCGACACCCGTACGGTCCTCGGCCTCTGCCTCTCCGCAGTGCACAGCGCCGCCGTGGCTGGTGCAGAACACGTCGGCGTGTTCCGACCTTGAAAGGTAGACCAGTGATCCGACGACTCTTGGTGGCGGACCGTGGTGAGATCGCCCGCCGGGTGTTCGCCACCTGCCGCCTGGTCGGCATCGAAACGGTCGCCGTCTACTCGGACGTCGACACCGACGCCCCGCACGTCAACGAGGCCGACTATGCCGTCCACCTGGAAGGCAGCACGATCGCCACGACGTACCTGGAGCAGCACGCGCTGATCGCGGCCGCCAAGCGGGCCGGCGCGAACGCTGTGCACCCGGGCAACGGGGTGCTCGCCGAGGACCCGGAGTTCGCCGCCGCGGTCACCGACGCGGGGATGATCTGGGTCGGTCCGCCGGCCGCGACGCTGCGCACCCTGCACCGCAAGAGCGAGACGAAGAAGCTGGTCTCCGAGGCGAAGGTGCCGGTGCTGCCGACCTTCACCGACCCGGAGACGGTGGTCGGTTTCCCGGTGCTGATCAAACCGGACGCGGGTATCGGGGGCGCCGGCATGCGGGTCGTCCGGGACGCCTCGACGCTGGCCGAGGCGGTCGCGTCGGCCCGGCGCGAGGTGGACGGTGACGTCTTCTGCGAGCCGTACCTGCCCAACGTCCGGCACGTCGAGGTGCCGATCCTGGCCGACGCGATGGGCGCGGTGGTGCCGTTCGGCGAGCGCGAGTGCTCGGTGCAGCGCCGGTACCAGAAGATCGTCGAGGAGACCCCGTCGCCGGCGGTCGACGCCGCGCTGCGCGAGGACCTGTGCCGGGCGGCCATCGTCGCGGTGCGGGCGCTCGGCTTCGTCGGCGCCGGCGCGGTCGAGTTCCTGCTCGACGCGGACGGCGACTTCTGGTTCCTGGAGCTCACCCCGACCCTGCAGACCGACCACGCGGTCACCGAGTGCACCTCCGGTTACGACCTGGTCCGGTTGCAGCTGCTGGTCGCCGAGGGTGGCAGCCTGCCGATGCCCGGCCCGCCGCCGATCCGCGGGCACGCCATCGAGGTCCGCATCTGCGCGGAGGATCCGGCGTACGCCTGGCTCCCCTCGTCGGGCACCCTGCACCGGTTCGCGGTGCCGGACGTGGCCGGTTCGTTCCGCCCGCTGCCGCAGCCCGGCCTGCGCCTGGACTCCGGCGTCGCGGACGGTTCGGTGACCGGGGCGCACCACGACCCGACGCTGGCCAAGCTGGTCGCCTGGGCGCCGTCGCGGCAGGAGGCGGCCCGGATGCTGGCCTCCGCGCTGGCCCGGGCCCAGCTGCACGGCGTGGTCACCAACCGGGATCTGCTGGTCCGCACGCTGCGGCACCACTCGTTCCGGTCCGGCGACATCGACACCGGCTTCCTCGACCGGCACCCCGAGGTCTTCGCCCCGCTGCTCTCCTCGGTGGACGCGGTCCGGCTCTCCTGCCTGGCGTCGGCGCTGGCCGGCGCCGCCGACCGGCGAGCCGGCGCGCCGGTGCTGAGCACGCTGCCGTCCGGCTGGCGCAACGTCCCCTCCGGCTCGCAGACCGCGGTCTACGACGGCCCGACCGGCCCGGTCGAGGTCGGTTACCGGATGAACCGGCACGACGAGCTGGCCGGCTGGTGGGTCCGCCCGGTCGACCCCGAGGAGCTGGACCTGGCCGGGCTGGGGCAGGCGCCGGTCGACGAGCATCCGCCGATCGTGGTCGTCTCGGCGAGCCGGGACCGGGTGGTGCTCAACGTCCAGGGCATCCGCCTGGCGGTCCTGGTGCACCGCGTCGGTGACGTCTCGTACGTGGACAGTCCCGAGGGATCGGTAACGCTGCGTGAGATATCGCGTTTCCCGTTGCCGGCTCCGGAGGCCGCGGAGAGCTCGCTGATCGCCCCCTTGCCGGGCGCGGTCCGGCGGGTCCTGGTGGTCCCGGGTCAGCGGGTCCGGGCCGGGGAACTGCTGCTCACGCTGGAGGCGATGAAGCTCGAGCACCCGGTCCACGCCCCGTCGGCCGGCGTGGTGTCATCCCTCCCGGTCCATCCCGGCGCCGAGGTCGACACCGGCGAACTCCTCGCGATCCTGGACCCGGAGTAATCAAAATCCTTATCCGGTACGACCGATGGGGCCCCGTGCGAGGGCCTCTCGGCCGAGCTTGCGTGCCGATCTCGCGCGGCGCCCGGCCCGCTCCTGAACCCGGCGGCGCGGTGCGGACCCGGCGGGGCGCGGACCTCGCGGGCCGTGGCGACGGGGCTCGGCTCCGGCCTGGCCACGGGGGGCGTAGGTCGTACCGGAAAAGGATCTTGATCTGGGAAGTGACCGTGAGTGGGCCGCGACCGCGAGGTCTACCAGCTGAACCATTTCGCGAAGAAGCCCTTGCGGTCGGTGGTGACCGTCGGGGTCTCGTCGAGGGTCGGCGTGCTGGGCGGGATCGGGCGCGGCGGCGGCACGTACGTCGAGGTGGAGCGGTAGACGGGATGCGGCGGCGGCGCGTACGGGTCCAGGTGCATGCTGCTCAGCTCGTGGAGCAGTTCCTGCGCGGAGGGACGCCCGCGCGGATCGTTGTGCATGCCGCGGCGCAGCAGGTCGGTGAGCGCGCGCGGCACGCCCGGCAGGTCCGGGATCGCCTCGTCGAACAGGTGCATCAGGGTGAGCAGGCCCGGGCTGCGGTCGCTCGGCCAGCGCGGCGGGCGGCCGTGCATGACCGCGTAGAGCGTCGCGCAGAGCGAGTACACGTCGGCGGCGCCGGACGGTGCTTCGTGCCGGAACATCTCGGGCGGCGCGTAGGCCGGCGTGAGCACCTCGAGGGTCACCGACGAGTCCCGCATCTCGCCCAGCACGGCCAGCCCGAAGTCGGCCAGCACCGCCGCGTTGAAGTGCGAGTACAGAATGTTGGCCGGCTTGACGTCGCGGTGCAGCACCCCGTTGGCATGGGTGTGCACCAGCGCGTCGGCGATCTTCACCCCGACGTCGCGGGCCTCTGCCGGGCTGAGCGGCTTGACCCGCATCCGGTCCAGGTACGACCCGTCACAGAGCTCCATGATCAGGTACGGGTGCTGATCGACCGTGACGCCGACGTCGACCAGGTCGACCACGTGCGGGTGCGAGGACATCCGCCCAGCGGCCCGGGCCTCACGCAGGAACCGCGCCTGATCCCGAGCGTTGTCCAGGGTGCGATTTTCCATCTTGATGGCGACTTCACGCCCGACGGAATCCTGGACCGCCCGGTATACGGTGGCATAACCTCCACGGGCCATGACCGACAAACCGGACATACCCGGGACAAATGGCGCGGGCAGGGCCCCAGGCGGTGTCTCCGTCACGGCTTAGAAAATACGCCAGCCGCCGGGAAGATCATCCAGGCACATCAGACGCGTAGACGACAGTTTCCGAGGGAACCGATTCGACCTCGGTCATCACCAGGGCATCCAGCAACTCCTCGGCCGGTCCACGCTCGCCGGCCTGCTCGGTGGAGTACGCCAGGCGGACCGCCTCCTCGGCCGACGCGCGAGCCTCCGCGTACCGGTCCGAGGCGGCCAGCACCCGGGCCCGCACCATGGCGGCCATCACCCCGCTGCGCACGTCCTCGGCCGGCACCTCACGGGCCCGCTCGATCCAGGTCAACGCCTCACCCACCCGCCCCTCGGCGAGCAGCGCGGACGAATACGACGCCAGCGTGTGCCGCCGCGAGAAAAGCAGCGAGGGCGCCGACGTGTCACTCGCGATCGGCGCCAGCAGCCCGATCGCCGTCGCCGCGTCCCCGGCCCGGATCCGCGCCTCGGCGAGCAGCACCCGCGGACCGACCTGGGCCGGAGCCAACGCGTTGTGCGGCTCGACCGCGAGCATCACCCGACGGGCGTCCGCCTCGGCCCGATCCAGGTCCCCCTGTTTCAGCGCGACGAAGCCGTGCAACGTGCCGGCCATCCCGAGCAGCAGCGGGTGACCGGTCCGTTCGGCGAACCAGAGAGCGTCGTCCAGCAGGTCGGCGGCGTGGTCGAACTCGCCCAGCCCACGCGCGATGGCGCCGCGCACCACCATCGCCAGCCCACAGCCCCAGTCGTCGGAGACCTCCTGGAACTCCCGGTAGGCCCGCCGTGCCTGACTGTCGGCCGCGCCCAGGTCGCCCAACTCGGCCGCCGCGTACGCCTCGACCACCCGCAGCGTGCCGACCGCCCAGCCCTCACCAACCCGGTCACCGAAGGGCAGGAAGATCCGGGCCAGCCGACGCGCCTCCACCAGCCGGCCGGCCAGCAGCCGGGCGAAGGCCGTGGTGCCGCGCAGCCAGGACCGGCCGACCGGGTCACCGAGCTCGGCGAAGAGCCGGGCGGCCCGGCCCAGCACCGCGTCGGTCCCGGCGAAGTCACCCCGGGTGGTGGTCACCCAGGCCAGGTTCTGCAGCGCCCAGGCCTGCCCGTGCCGGTCGCCGGCGGCCAGTGTCACCTGATAGGCCGCGGCGAACCGGCTGCTCGCCTGGCTCAGCCGCCCGTTCAGGAAGTCGGCCATGCCGAGGCGGCGCATCGCGTTCGCCCGCTCCGGCAGCAGCTGCGCCTCGGTCGCCACCTCCAGCGCCTCCTGCCAGGCGGCCACGGCGCGGCCGCCGTCGCCGAGCGCCTCGTGCGCACGGCCGAGCAGGATCATCGCCTCGGCGCGGCAGACCGGGTCCTCGGCGGCGCTCTTGGTGAGCTTCTCGCCGTACGCCAGCGCCTCCTCGGCCCGGCCCAGCCGCAGCAGGGCCCGGGCCAGCACCAACTGGTCGGGCAGCGGCAGGTCGCCGCCGGAGAGCACCGCGGCCCGTTCCGCGTACTCGATGGCGGCGGCCGGCTCGATGTTGGCCAGCGCGCGCCGGGCCATCCGGCCGAGCGCCGCCACGGCCAGGGCGGCGACGTCGCGGACCGCCGCGTCCGGGCGCAGGCGGACCGCGTCGGCCAGGTCGATCGCGGCCTCGGCGTGGGTGGCCACGAACGCGTCCCGCTCGTTCTCGGTCACGCTCAGCGTGGCGGCGCCGTCGGCATGCCGGCCGACCGTCTCCGGGGCGGCCCAGGTCGCCAGGTAGGCGTGCCGCTCGGCGAGGTCGGCCTTGCCGATGCCCGCGTACGCCGCCTCGCGCATCAGCGGGGTGGTGAACTGGAAGCCGCCCCGGCTGCGGTGGATCATGCGCCGCTGCAGCAGCTCGTCGACGACCGGTTCGAGCTCCTCGGCGGGCGCCCGGCGCTCCCGCAGCGCCTGCAGCACCCCGCTCGGCACGGTCGTCCCGGCCACCGACGCGTCCCGCAGCACCGCCCGCGGCTCGGCCGGCAGCGCGTCGATGCGCGCCGCCAGCACCGCCGCGAGGTCCCGGGAGAGCAGTTGGCTGCCGAGCGAACCGGCCGCGAGCTGCCACTTGCCGGCCGCGTTCGCACCCACCGCCGGGGTCAGCGCGCCCCGCTCCATCAGCAGGGTGACCATCTCGGCCAGGTAGAACGGGTTGCCCTGGGCGGTAGCCAGCAGCCGGTCGCTGTCCGGCTGCGGCAGTTTCCCCCCGGTCAGGTACGACGTGAGCAGCCGCGACGCGTCCGCCCCGCGCAACGGCGGCAGGGTGTGCACCTCGGCGTCGGCGAGCCGGGTCAGCGCGCCCGCGGTCCGCACCAGCTCCGGCCGCCCAAGCAGAAGAACCACCACCGGGCCCTCCAGCCGGGACAGCGTGCTGCCCAGCGCGTCGACCGTGGTGGCGGTGGCGTCGTGCAGATCGTCCACGATCACCACCAGCGGGGTGGTGGTGGCCATCGCGTTCAGCAGGTCGGCGACCGCGATCGAGATGGCGTCGGCGTCCACCCGCTTGGCGCTCGGTGGCCAGTCCGCGGGCGCGGCCGGGCCGCCCGGGTTGACCGGGGCCTCGCCATAGCCGAGCAGGACCAGCAGGCGGTCGATGTCGAGCGGCACACCGAGCCGCTGGGCGACCTTGCGCAGGCGCTCCTCGACGACCGTGCGGCCGATCGTGGTGACCACGTCCTTGGGCAGGCCGGCGGCCTTGCGGACCAGGTCGGCCAGGGGTGCGTAGCGGCGCCGCTCACCGAACGCCCGGCAGCGCACCCGCAGCACCCGGGCGCCGTGCCCCGCGTACGGCCCGGTGCCCACCTCGTAGCCCGCGGCCAGCCGTTTCACCTCGCCGGCGAAGCGGGACTTACCGATCCCGGCCTCGGCGGTCATCACCAGGACGCGGGGCGTGCCAGAGTCGATCGCCTCGGCGAGCCGGCCGGCGAGCCGGCCCAGTTCCGCCTCCCGGCCCACGAACGGCGCCTCGTCGCCCAGGCCGGAGCGGGTGCCCGGGGCGTCGTGCAGACCGAGCAGCTCAAAGGTCGGCACCGGCTCGCGTTTGCCCTTGAGCCGCAGCGGCCGCAGTTGCCGCCAGGAGGCGACGTGCCGGGTCCCGTTGCTGGTGCGCTCGCCGGCGTAGACCGCGCCGACCGCGGCGGCGTCGGCCAGCCGGGCGGCGGTGTTCACGGTGTCGCCGATGACGGTGTATTCGATGCCGGCCTGCATGCCGGCGACCACCTCGCCGGTGTTCAGCCCGACGCGCAGGCCCAGCGGGGCACCGCCGCCGCGCTCGTCGTCGAGCACCCGGCGGACCGCGCGCTGCATGCTCAGCGCGGCCCGGACCGCCCGCTCGGCGTCGTCCTCATGGGCCACCGGGGCGCCGAAGACCGCCATGATCCCGTCGCCGGTCAGCTTGTCCACGTGGCCGCCGAACGTTTTGACCGCGCCGGCCAGCGCGGCCAGCACGCGGTCGGTGACCGCGCCGACCCGTTCCGGGTCGAGGTCCTCGGACCAGGAGGTGAAGTCGGAGAGGTCGCCGAAGAGCACGGTGACGATCCGGCGTTCCGCAGCCGGCAGCGTGGCGGCGGCCGGCAGCGCCGAGCCGCAGTGGTGGCAGAAGCGAGCACCGGGAACGGCGACGGTCCCACACACGGGGCAGGTCACAGCCGGTCCAAACCGTCGGCCCCCGCCGCTGATTCCCGCATCAGGTGATCGATCTGCGCCGCCGCGGACCACTCGGCCGCGAACCGCACCCTCGGGTCGATGTCCGGATAGACCACGTCGACCACCGCCTCCGGCGTCCGCGCACCGGCCGCCATCGCGGCCCTGACCTGCGCGAGGCGTTCCCTGCGATGGTCCAGATATTCCTCGGCGAGGGCGCCGGTGTCGGCCCGGACCGGGCCGTGGCCCGGCAACATCAAGACTTTTCCGTACGTCCGGAGAAGTTCCAGACTCTCCAGGTACGAGCTGAGATCGCCGTCCGGAGCCGCCACCACCGTGGTGCCACGGCCCAGGATCGTGTCGCCGGTGAACATCACGCGCTCGCCCTCGCACTCAACGAGAAAACACACCGAATCGCCCGTGTGTCCAGGAGTGTCCAGGACCTGTATTTCCAGTCCGTTCCCGCCGAGGCTCTCTCGTGGGTCCAACGGCTCACCGTGCCGGCAGTGCGCGGGGTCGGCGGCCAGGACGGCGGTGCCGCCGAGCAGCTCAGAGAGCCGCTCGGCGCCCTCGACATGGTCATGATGACCGTGCGTAATCAAAATGAACTGAAAAGGCCCGAGATCCGCGATGCGGCGCAGGTGCCCCTCGTCCAGCGGGCCCGGGTCGACGACCGCCGCGAACTCCGCGCCCGGTGCACGCAGAATCCAGGTATTGGTGCCGTCGAGCGTCATCGGGCCCGGGTTGGGAGCGCGAAGCAACGACACCCAACCCGGCAGCCGGTCGACCTCGGCCGACGTGGGCTCAGCACCCCCCATGCCGAGAATCGTACGTCGCGATTTCGAGGTGAGCCGAGACACGATGTCCGTTCCGGTCACCTTCGGTGATCAAACCCGGCCGAACCCACACAAGATCACGCCACTTCGGCGATGACCTCGACTTCCACCGGCGCACCCAGCGGCAGTTCGGCGACTCCGACCGCGCTGCGCGCGTGCCGCCCCTGCTCGCCCAGCACCTCGCCGAAGAGGTTCGAGGCGCCGTTGACCACGGCCGGCTGACCGGTGAAGCCCGCGGCCGAGGCCACGAAGCCACTCACCTTGACGATCTTCACGAGCCGGCCCAGGCCGACCAGCCCCTCGATCGCGGCCAGCGCGTTCAGCGCGCAGATCTTGGCGAGCTCGGCGGCCTCCTCGGTGGTCACGTCGTCGCCCACCTTGCCGGTCCGCAACAGCTTGCCGTCGACGATCGGCAGCTGGCCGGAGACGTAGACGTAGTTGCCGGACTGGACGGCCGGCAGGTAGGACGCCAGCGGCGGGACCACCTTCGGCAGGGTCAGGCCCAGCTCGGCCAGCTTCGCGTAGGCGTCCACACCGCCCTCACCGGCGATCGGCGTGGTCACGACTTCGCCCGCTTCATGTAGGCGACCAGCTGTTCCGGGTTCGGTCCCGGCACCACCTGGACGAGCTCCCAGCCGTCGTCGCCCCAGTTGTCGAGGATCTGCTTGGTCGCGTGTACCAGCAGGGGCACGGTTACATACTCCCACTTCTGCATGGCTCGGACACTCCTTAGTCGGGTACCGGCACAGCTTAGGGCCCGGCGTTCCCGCTGGTTGGCTAGGCTGAGCGGCAATACACGGAAAGCATGCAAGTAGACACGGAGGGTGACGTGACGCAGCCCGGCCACCCGGATCCGCCGCCGTCGCCCGACCCCGAGCCGCCGGCGCCGCTCCCGCCCGGCGACCCGATTCCGATTCCGGAACCACCGCACCTCGGCCGGCACGCCCTCACGGACGAGCCCGCCCGCACAAGCGAACCTGCCCTCACAAGCGAGTCCGCCCGCACAAGCGAACCTGCCCTCACAAGCGAGTCCGCCCGCACAAGCGAACCCGCTCTCACAAGCGAGTCCGCCCGCACAAGCGAACCCGCTCTCACAAGCGAACCCGCTCTCACAAGCGAGTCCGCCCGCGCAGGCGAGCCTGCTCTCACGAGCGAGCCCGCTCTCACGGCGACCGCGGAACATCAGATGGTCGACGACGGGTGGCACCAACCCGCCCCCAACGGCCCGTGGCACGCCCAGCACGAGAAGCCCGGCGAGTGGCAGCACCCCCCGCCCGAGCATCTGGCCTGGGAACACTCCCCGCCGGCCGAGGCGCCACCGGAGGGACCGGAGCCGATCCGGGTGAACCCGTCCAACGGCCGGCGCCCGCCACCACAGTTGCGTCGCCCGCTCTCCCCGCGCTCCTCGCTCTTCGTCTCCCTGGCGCTCGCCGCCACCCTGGCGCTCTGCGGCGGCGGCGCGGTCTCGGCATATCTGCTGTTCCGGGACGTCGACACCCCCGGCTCGCCGGATCCGGCCACCGCCGTGAACCGCTTCCTCACCGCGGTCTACACCCAGCAGGACGCCGACGCCGCCGAGGACCTGGTCTGCCGCAAGTCCCGGGACGCGACCAAACTCGCCGACCGCGTGCAGCAGATCCGCGACTACGCCGACGGCTACGAGGGCGCCTCGTTCCGCTGGGACGAGCCCACGGTGAAGAGCGACAAGGACGACGAGGCCGAGGTCGGGGTGCGCGTGGTGATGTCGACCGCGGACGAGAAGAGCGCCGCGCAGGAGCTGGAGTTCACCGTCGTCCGCAAGACCGGTTGGCTGGTCTGCGAAGTCTCCGGCTGAGCCGCGTTTTCCGAACGTCGTAACGTGGACGACATGGGCGAGCATCACGGTAACTGGCCGGAACGATTGCACATCGTGACCGGCAAGGGCGGCACCGGGAAGACCAGCGTCGCCGCCGCACTGGCCCTGGGGCTGGCCGCCGGTGGCCGCCGCACGCTGCTGGTCGAGGTCGAGGGTCGGCAGGGCATCGCCCAGCTGTTCGGGCTGGGCCCGCTGCCGTACGCGGAGCGCCGGATCGCCACCACCGCCGGCGGCGGCGAGGTCCGCGCCCTCCCGGTGGACCCCGAGGAGGCGCTCCTCGAATACCTCGACATGTTCTACAAGCTCGGCGCGGCCGGTCGGGCGCTGCGCAAGGTCGGCGCCATCGACTTCGCCACCACGATCGCACCGGGCCTGCGCGACGTGCTGCTCACCGGCAAGGTCAAGGAGGCCACCACCCGGTCGGCGGACGGCCGCCGGGTGTACGACGCGGTCGTGCTGGACGCCCCGCCCACCGGCCGCATCGGCCGCTTCCTGAACGTCACCGCGGAGACCGCCCGGCTGGCCAAGATGGGCCCGATCAAGACCCAGAGCGACGGGGTGTCCTCGCTGCTGCGCTCGCCGATGACCGCGGTGCACGTGGTCACGCTGCTGGAGGAGATGCCGGTGCAGGAGACCCTGGACGCGATCGAGGAGTTGGCCGGCCTGGGCATCCCGGTCGGGCGGATCGTGCTGAACGGTGCCCGGCCACCGCTGCTGGCCGGCGGGAAGTTCACCAAGGCGGAGATCAAACGGGGCCTGGCCGCCGCGGGCCTGCCGGCCGCCCCGGTCACGGTCAACCAGCTGGCCGCCGAGGCCCAGGCCCACCTGACCCGCCGCGAGCTGGAGGAGTCGCTCCGGCTCGAGCTCGCCGAGCGGGGCCGGCCGATGGTCGAGCTGCCACTGCTGCCGGACGGTGTCGACCGGGCCGGGCTCGATGTACTCGCCGCCCGGCTTCTACCTGGTTGATACGGTTTTTCGCCCGGCAGGGCCGCTCAGCGTGTTTGCTCACCTCGCGTCCGATCACGACGCATTACTCTGGAGTAGTGGTTGATGTGACCGCTCCACGGCTCGACATCGACGGCCTGCTCGCCGATCCGGCCATCCGGATCGTGGTGTGCTGCGGGGCCGGCGGGGTCGGCAAGACCACCACCGCCGCGGCGCTCGGGCTGCGGGCCGCCGAGGTGCACGGCCGGCGCACGGTGGTGCTGACCATCGACCCGGCCCGCCGGCTGGCCCAGTCGATGGGCCTGACCGAGCTGGACAACACCCCTCGCCAGGTCAAGGGCATCGACGCCGGGGAGTCCGGCGGCGAGCTGCACGCCATGATGCTGGACATGAAGCGCACCTTCGACGAGGTGGTGGAGCAGCACACCAAGCCGGATCGTGCCGCGGAGATCTTCGCGAACCCCTTCTACCAGGCCATGAGTTCGACCTTCGCCGGCACGCAGGAGTACATGGCGATGGAGAAGCTGGGCCAGCTGCGGGCCGACGACGAGTGGGACCTGATCGTGGTCGACACCCCGCCCTCCCGCTCGGCGCTGGACTTCCTGGACGCACCGGCCCGGCTCTCCCGGTTCCTCGACGGCCGGATGCTGCGGATGCTGCTGGCTCCCGCGCGGACCGGCGGGCGGAGCATGTTCAGCCTGGTCACGGCGTCGTTCGGGCTGTTCTCCCGGGCGGTGCAGAAGGTTCTGGGCGCGCAGCTGCTGACTGACCTGTCGGGCTTCGTCGCGGCGCTGGACTCGATGTTCGGCGGCTTCCGGGAGCGCGCCGATCAGACGTACCGGATCCTGCAGGACCCGCAGACGGCGTTCCTGCTGGTCGCAGCCCCGGAGCGGGACGCGGTCCGGGAGGCGGCCTACTTCGCGGAGCGGCTGGTCGCGGAGCGGATGCCGCTCGGCGGCCTGGTGCTGAACCGGATGCACAAGACCGAGGCGGCCGGCCTGCCGGCGAGGGAGAGCGAGGCCGCGGCGGAACGGCTCGACGCCGTCGGCGACCTGCCGATCGCGGCGGACGTGCTGCGCATCCACGCCGGTCTGCTGCGGCAGTCCGAGCGGGAGGTCCGGGTCGCGGCCACCTTCACCGAGGCGTTCCCGCAGGTGCCGACGACCGCGGTCGCGGCGCAGCCCGCCGACGTGCACGACGTCGACGGGCTGCGGACAATAGGCAAGTTGCTCGCCTGATCAGCGGGTGGAGACGAGCACCTTGTCGGCGCCTTTCTCCTTCAGTGCGGCCTCGAACATCTTCCGCCAGCTCGCCACGTGCGGGTGGCGGCGCAGCAGGGCTCGCCGCTCCCGTTCCGTCATGCCTCCCCAGACGCCGAACTCGATCCGGTTGTCCAGGGCGTCGGCGAGGCATTCGTAGCGCACCGGGCAGCTGCGGCAGATTCTTTTCGCCACGTTCTGCTCGGCACCCTGCACGAACAACGCGTCAGGGTCGCCACTCTGACACGCCGCCATGCTGGGCCAGTCGCTGATCATCCCCATTGGTAAACGTCCCCCCTTGCTTTCACCCCCGAACGCCCGCCGCGGCAGCCCATGTCCCCCAATGCCGGGCAGACGTCATGCGAGATGTCTCGCCGGACCATCATGCTCTGTAGTTGGGTGATTACGCAACGTTGTCCCTCAAATACGTATAGCTCGGTAGTTCCGGGCAAAGCGGCCGGAGGGGGTGGGCCGAACGGGGGTATCTTTGGTGCAGAAGTGGGAAAACGACCCGCCGAGTTGAGTGATAAGCCACACTCGAGGTGAGCGAAGGCCGCCGCTCGGCGGGCGGTCGCGTGCGCGGTTCGCGTATCCTGCGTCGGGTGACCTCCTGGATGCGCAGACGCGATCACAACATCTTTACGAACGCGACATCGCTACTCGTCTGCGGTTTGCTGGCCGGCGTCGTGGTAGCCGCCGCCGCGTTCCCCGCCGCGGCGATGACCGGTCTCGCCGCCAAGGCGGGCGGCCAGGGGTTCGCGGGCCTACCCAGTGAGCTGAAGAACTTCAGCTCACCCCAGATCACCCGGGTCTACGCCTCGGACGGGCGCACCCTGCTCTCGCAGTTCTACGACGAGTTCCGCAGCGATGTCCCGCTCAAGGACATCTCGAAGAACATGCAGAACGCGATCATCGCCGCCGAGGACCGCAAGTTCTACGACCACAACGGCGTCGACCTCAAGGGTGTCGCCCGCGCGTTCGTGAGCAACAGCCAGGGTGATTCCCACCAGGGCGCCTCGACGCTCACCATGCAGTACGTGCGGATGTCGCTCGCCTACTCGGCCACCAACCCGCAAGAGGTGGTCGACGCGACGAAGGACACCCCGAAGCGCAAGATCAATGAGATGAAGTACGCGCTGCAGGTCGAGAAGCAGCTCACCAAGGAGCAGATCCTCGAGCGCTACCTGAACATCGCGCCCTTCGGCAACCAGGCGTACGGCGTCTACGCCGCGAGCCAGGTCTACTTCAACAAGAAGCCGAAGGACCTGACGGTCGGTCAGGCCGCGATGCTGGCCGGCATGGTGAAGGCGCCGAGCAGCTTCAACCCGACCGTCAAGTCGGGTCACGAGCAGATCCAGGTCCGGCGCGACGACTACATCATCCCGGAGATGGTCGCCATGGGCGCGATCACCCAGGCCGACGCCGACAAGGCCAAGAAGGAGAAGATCCCGACCAAGGTCAAGCCGGTCGGCAACGGCTGTGTCTCGGTCGCCAAGAACAGCTGGGGCTTCTTCTGCGACTACTTCTACCGCTGGTGGATGGAGCAGGAGGCGTTCGGCGCGACGTCGTACGACCGCGAGCGGCGACTCAAGAGCGGCGGCTACCAGGTCGTCACCACGCTGGACCTGAAGGGTCAGGCCTCGGCGCGCGCCCAGATCGCCGATCGGCAGGCGGACAGCAGCCAGGACGCGCTGCTGCTGGCCGGCATCGAGCCGGGCACCGGCAAGGTCCGGCTGCTCGCCACGAACCGTAAGTACGCGCTCGACGACCCGTCGCACCCCACCAACAAGATCTCACCGGACCCGAAGAAGAAGAAGAAAAAGATCCGGGGTTCGTTCCCGAAGACGACCAACCCGCTGATCACCGGCGGTGGTGACATCACGGGCTACCAGGCGGGCTCGGTGTTCAAGATGTTCACCATGGTCGCCGCCCTGGAAAAGGGCATCCCGCTCAGCTACCCGATCAACTCGCCGCCGACCTTCCACTCGAAGTACAAGGCCGGCTACGGCACCTCGTCGTCCTGCCCCGGTTCGGACGACTGGTGCCCGAGCAACGCCAGCAAGAAAGAGGCCGGCGTCTTCAACATGTGGTCCGGCTTCGGCAAGTCGGTCAACACCTTCTTCGTTCCGCTGGAGCAGAAGGTCGGTGCCGAGAACGTAATCGCGGTCGCCAAGCGGTTCGGTGTCCAGTTCAGGAACCCGGAGGACGCCAGGAAGGCCAAGGAGGAGGCATCCACCTGGGGTTCCTTCACTCTGGGCGTGATCGACTCCACCCCGCTGGAGATGGCGAACGCGTACGCGACGCTGGCCGGTGACGGCAAGTACTGCGCGCCGACCCCGGTCGAGCAGATCAAGACCAAGGACGGCGAGAAGATCGACGTCGGCAAGCCGCACTGCATCCAGGCGACTCCCAAGAACGTCGCCCGCGCGGCCCTGGACGCGGCCCGCTGCCCGGTCGGCGACTCGGCCCAGCTCGGCAGCTGCAAGGGCGCCACGGCGCCGGACACCCGGGGCATCGTCGATCGCCCGGTCTTCGGCAAGACCGGTACCACCGACAACAGCAAGACCGCATCGCTGATCGTGGGCACCACGTCGCTGGTGGTCGCGGGTTACATGGCCAACCCGGACTGGCAGGACCACACCAACCAGATGTCCCACTACGTCATCAACAAGGCCGTGCAGTACACGCTCAAGGACTACATGGAGAAGCGGCCCAGCGTTCAGTTCAAGGAACCGACGAACGACGACATCACGACCGGTGACCTGCGCAGGGTCCCGGACGTGACCTGTGACTCGATCGGTAAGGCGAAGGACGTGATCCGGGGCGCCGGCTTCGACCCGGTGGTCGGACCGACCGTCGACTCGGACTGCCCGGCCGGCTCCGCCGCGGGCACCTCGGAGTCGCGCACGATCAAGGACGGCGCGGTGACCATCGAGGTCAGCAACGGCAAGAAGGGCAAGAAAGAGGACGACCCGCAGAACCCGACGCCGGAGAAGACGAAACCCGGCAGACGGTAGGTAGCGCGGCGGTAAGCAGAGAACGGGCGGGAGACGCGATCTCCCGCCCGTTTTTCATGCCCGCAGGACGCGGTGCTCAGCTGAGCCGGCGCCGCACCTCGGCCGCGACCCGGCCGCCCTCCGCGCGCCCCGCGACAGCCGCCTGGGCCGCCTTCATGGCCGGGCCCATCTGCGCCTTGCCGGAGAAGCCGCCGGCCGCGAGCGCCTGACCGACGATCTCGGCGATCTCCTCGTCGGTGAGCTGCTTGGGCAGGTAGCGGTCGAGGACCTCGCCCTCGGCCGTCTCCTTCGCCGCCTGGTCGGCCCGGCCCGCGCCGGCGAACGCGGTGGCCGCCTCACGGCGCTTCTTCGTCTCCTTGGTCAGCACCGCCAGAACCTCGTCGTCGGAGAGCTCACGGGCCTCGACACCGGCGACCTCCGCGGTACGCACGGCGGCCAGCGCCATCCGCAGCGTCGAGGTGATCAGCTCGTCCCGGGACTTCATCGCGGCGTGCAGGTCATCGTTCAGGCGGTCTTTCAGCGTTCCCATGGACGGAGAAACTACCCTTGCCGTCATGCGTAAGCGCTCCCTTATTTCCGCCGCCGCCGCACTGGCCGCCGTCGGCGGCGCGACCCTCGCCTATGCCTCCCTCGTCGAGCGGAACATGTTCACGCTCCGGCGCTTCGATGTCCCGGTGCTCGACCCGGACGCGGAACCGCTGCGCATCCTGCACGTGTCCGACCTGCACATGATGCCGGAGCAGCGGCGCAAGCAGGAGTGGGTGGCCGGCCTGATCGGCACCGACCCGGACCTGGTGGTGGTCACCGGCGACAACCTTTCGTCACCGGACGCGGTGCCCGGTGTGCTGCGGGCCCTCGAGCCGCTGCTCGACGTGCCCGGCGCGTTCGTCTTCGGCAGCAACGACTACCGCGGCCCGGTCTGGAAGAACCCGCTGGAGTACCTGCTGCCCGAGCGGGAGTACGTGCAGGGCGTCGACCTGCCCACCGAGGATCTGCGCGCCGCGTTCCTCGACGCGGGCTGGGCCGACCTGAACAACGCCCGCACCATCATCAAGGCCGGCGGCCGCTCGATCGAGCTGGCCGGGGTGGACGACCCGCACGTCGATCGCGACGACTACCCCGCGGTGGCCGGTCCGATCAGCCCCGGCGTCGACCTGCACCTCGGGGTCACCCACACGCCGGCCTCCCGGGTCCTGGACCCGATGGCCGCGGACGGCTTCGAGCTGCTGCTGGCCGGGCACACCCACGGCGGCCAGGTGTGCGTGCCCGGCTACGGCGCCCTCACCACCAACTGCGACCTGCCCAGCCGCATGGCCAAGGGCCTGCACCGCTGGCCAGGCTCGGATTCGTGGCTGCACGTCTCGGCCGGACTGGGTACCCACCCGACCGCACCGATCCGTTTCGCCTGCCGCCCGGAAGCCTCGATGCTCACCCTGATACCGCGCTGAGCTGGGGAAACACTGTCTAGGGGTCCCGGATTTCGAAGCTGCCGCGCGGTCCGCTAGTATTCTCTACGCAGCAGCGGGGTGTGGCGCAGTTTGGTAGCGCGCTACGTTCGGGACGTAGAGGCCGTGGGTTCAAATCCCGCCACCCCGACCAGGTTGCAGTCAGGCCCGGCCCTCCGGAAACGGAGGCCGGGCCTGATTCGTTTTCGACGCCGATCATGCCGGGGGCGGTGTCGGCACCCGTTCAAGAAGATCCCTCTGTCGCGCTGAGCGGTCGCGGAGCGCGCTCGCAGGCGCCGGCCTATACCTCGCGACCATCGCGCTCGTCCGACGCAGAGAGCGGCGATGAGAATGGTTACGAGCGCGGACGGAAAGGTCAGATGGCGAAGCCCGGGCGGACCGGGATGCCGGCCACCGCCGGGCCGACCGGACGCGGGGCCATCTGCTGCGGTACGGCGTACGGGCCCAGCATCGTCTCCACCACCGGCGCGATGGTCTGCCGCTCGCCAAGCTGCATCAGCCGGGTGGCCCGAGCCAGCGAACCGGTCTCACCGTCCCGGAAGCCCTCCCGATATCCGCGCTCGTAACGCTCGCCACGTCCGAAGGCCCGGCCGAGGGCGAAGCACGACGAGCCGGCGAAGGCGAGGAGCAGGAGGAGGGCGAAGGGCGTCACAGCAATGTTCCTTCCGGGCACAAGCCGCTAATTAGGCGAAAACTACCCCAAACAGACATAGAATGCGGTACTGCGCAGATCAAGTACGCCAACGGGTGACGACAGGGGTGGTTGCGCCTCGCCGCACCCTCGCCTGACAAGCTCAGACCTTGTGACTGACTCCATCGACCTCGCCCGCCAGGTCCGCTCCGTGAGCCGCCTGACCGGCGAATTCACGCTCCGTTCCGGCCGCACCGCCACCGAATACTTCGACAAGTACCAGTTCGAGGCCGACCCGGTCCTGCTCGACCAGCTCGCCGAGCGGCTCGCCCTGCTCATCCCGGAGGGCACCGAGGTGCTGGCCGGCCTGGAGATGGGCGGCATCGCGGTGGTCACCGCCCTGGCCCGGCACGCCAAGCTGCCCACCGCGTTCGTCCGCAAGGAGGCGAAGAAGTACGGCACCGCCCGGCTCGCCGAGGGCGCCGAGGTGGCCGGCCGCCGCGTGCTCGTCGTCGAGGACGTGGTGACCTCCGGCGGCCAGGTGGTGATCTCCACCGGGGAGCTCCGCAAGCTGGGCGCGCACGTGGACCACGCGCTCTGCGTGATCGACCGTCAGGAGGGCGGCGCGCAGGCCCTGGCCGCCGAGGGCATCACCCTGCGGGCGCTGCTGAGCCGCGCCGACCTGGACGCCGCGGCGTCCTGACGCTTCCGGTTCGACGTGGCGCGTGCCAGCGCGCCACGTCGACGTGACGAGCCCGGCTCAGGGCAGCGCGGCCCGTAACACGTGGACCGCCCGGCCCAGCGTCTCCCGCAGCACGGCGAGCTCACGGGCCGACCACACCGGCTGGTACTCCTCCAGGCCGAACATCCAGGGCGCCTGGTTCGCCATCAGCTTGTCGTGGCATCTGTCCCGAAGGCCGCCCCGCTGGACGAAAGCCTGCCCCGTCGACCGGGCCACATCGATGCCCAGGTTCCACAGGTTCAAGGCGCTCTCGGTCGGGACGCCCAGGCGCTTACCTCGTACCCAATCCTGTGCCGGACCCAGATCGGCTGCGACCGGATCGTCGTCGCCCTCCGCCGCGCCGCCGTCCTCCGAATCGGAGTCCGCGGCCGCGGAATCGCAGCCGCAGGAAGCGGAGGCGGGCCCGCACCCGACCGGACCACACACGGGGCCCGCGGCGCCGGGCGTCGGCGAAGCCGGAGCGACGGCCTTGAGCGACAGCACCGGAAACGTCGCCTGGACCGCGGCGGCCGACTCGAAGGTGAGCAGGCGACCACCGCGGATCGCCACGCAGTCCTCGCCGTCGAGGTCCGGCCCCCACCAGAGCCATCGCTCGACCCCGTCGAAGACCAGGCCGGCCGGCTCCCCGAAGAGCGGCCCGGCATCGAAGCGCGGCTGGATCCGGATGGTGGGGCTGGGGTGGATCATGGTCACTTACTGAGCTCCGCGGCGAGAAGTTCGGCGGTCTGGACTGTGTTGAGGGCCGCGCCCTTGCGCATGTTGTCACCGGTGACGAAGAAGTCGAGCGCGCGCGGATCGTCCATCGCCCGGCGGATCCGGCCGACCCAGGACGGGTCGGTGCCGACCGCGTCGATCGGCATCGGGAACTCGCCGGCCTCCGGATCGTCGACCAGGATCACGCCGGGGGCGTTGCGCAGCACCTGCTGGGCGCCTTCCGCGGTCACCTCGGAGGCGAAGACCGCGTGCACCGCGATCGAGTGCCCGGTCACCACCGGCACCCGCACGCAGGTCGCGGAGACCTTGAGCGCGGCCACGCCGAGGATCTTCCGGCTCTCGTTGCGGAGCTTCAGCTCCTCGGAGGACCAGCCGAGCGCGGCGATCCGCCCGGCCCAGGGCACCACGTTGAGCGCCAGCGGAGCCGGGAAGGGACCCAGGTCGTCGCCGATCGCCTGCCGCACGTTGCCCGGGCGGGAGCCGAGCAGCCGGTCGCCGGCCACCTTGGTGAGCTGGTCGTGCAGGGTGTCCACGCCGTCCTGACCGACGCCCGAGGCGGACTGGTAGGTGGCCAGGACCAGCTCGCGCAGCCCGTACTCGAAGTGCAGCGGGGCGACCGCCATGATCATCGCGGCGACCGTGCAGTTGGCGCTGGAGAGGATGCCGCGCGGACGGTGCGCGATCACCTCTCGGTTGATCTCCGGCACCACCAGCGGGACGTCCGGCTCCATCCGGAAGACGGCCGAGTTGTCCACGACGATGACGCCCCGGGACGCCGCGATCGGGACCCAGTGCGCCGCCACGTCGTCGGGCACGTCGAACATCGCGACGTCCACGCCGTCGAACGCCTCGGCGGTCAACGGCTGGACCGGAAGGACCTCTCCGCGGCAGGTCAGCGTCTTACCCGAGGAACGGGAGGAGGCGATCAGCCGAATCTCGCCCCAGACGTCACGCCGGGACGAGAGCAGGTCGAGCATGACGGCCCCGACGGAACCGGTGGCTCCGACGACGGCGAGCGTTGGCCGCGCCATCGACGGGCTTACCGGCCGGTCCCGCCGTAAACGACGGCTTCCTCGTTGCCGCCCAGCTCGAACTGGTCGTGCACGGCGCGGACAGCGGTGTCGAGGTCGGTGTCCCGGCAGACGACCGAGACGCGGATCTCCGAGGTGGAGATCATCTCGATGTTCACGCCGGCCTCACCGATGCAGGCGAAGAAGGAGGCCGCGACACCCGGGTGCGAGCGCATGCCGGCGCCGATCAGCGAGACCTTGCCGACGTGGTCGTCGAAGAGCAGGCTCTTGAACTTGATCTGCTCTTTGATCTTGTCGAGCGCCGCCATCGCGCTCGGCCCGTCCGCCTTCGGCAGGGTGAACGAGATGTCGGTGCGGCCGGTGCCCTCGGTAGACACGTTCTGCACGATCATGTCGATGTTGATCTCGGCCTGCGCGACGGTCTCGAAGATCCGGCCGGCCGAGCCCGGCTCGTCGGGCACCCCAACGATCGTGATCTTGGCCTCGCTGCGGTCGTGCGCGACCCCGGTGATCAGTGCTTGCTCCACGTCAGGGTCCTCCATCGAGCCGGTAACGAGCGTGCCTTCTTTGTTCGAGTACGAAGAGCGTACGTGGATCGGCACCTTGAAGCGGCGCGCGTACTCCACGCATCGCAACATCAGCACCTTCGCCCCGCCCGCGGCCAGCTCAAGCATCTCCTCATAGGTGATCTTCTTGATGTGCTGGGCGTCGGGAACGATCCGCGGGTCGGCGGTGAACACACCGTCCACGTCGGTGTAGATCTCGCAGACGTCGGCGTGCAGCGCCGCCGCGAGCGCGACCGCGGTGGTGTCCGAACCGCCGCGGCCGAGGGTGGTGATGTCCTTGGTGTCCTGCGACACCCCCTGGAAACCGGCGACGATGGCGATCGCGCCCTCGTCCAGCGCGGTCCGCAGACGACCGGGGGTGACGTCGATGATCCGGGCCTTGCCGTGCACCGAGGTGGTCAGCACGCCGGCCTGGGAGCCCGTGTACGACCGGGCCTCGTAACCCAGGTTGTGGATCGCCATGGCGAGCAGCGCCATCGAGATCCGCTCACCGGAGGTGAGCAGCATGTCCAGCTCACGGCCGGGCGGCAGGGGGCTGACCTGGTTGGCGAGATCCATCAGCTCGTCGGTGGTGTCACCCATCGCCGACACGACCACGACCACGTCGTGCCCCGCCTTGCGGGCGGCGACGATGCGCTCGGCCACGCGTTTGATGCGCTCGGCGTTCGCGACTGACGAACCACCGTACTTCTGCACCACAAGAGCCACGGACAATCATTCCTTCGGTCACACGGAACAACGACGCCGGTCAGGGCAATCGCCACCACCCTAGCCGCGCGGGCTCGGAGCCTCGACAGACGATCCCAGAATCCGGCCGTTCCGGCGCGACACGCCGAACGGCATCGACCGGCGTGTCGCGCGGGACGGGCGGTATCGGGCGAGAATGGCACCGTGCACCCTCCCTCCGGATCCGGGCGTGGCCTGCCCGCGCTGATCGCCACCGCGCTGGTCCTCGGCCTGGCCGGCTGCGGCGACGACGGCACGCCGGACGCGGCCCCGGCCAGCTCGGCCCCGGTCACGGCCACCGGCGCGACCGCGGACGCGCGCAGCCAGCTCACCGGCCTGGCCGCGATCGCCCTGGACCGGAGGTACGCCGCGCTCTACGCCTTCACCGGCGACAACGGCGTCGCGCGCAACGTGGTCGCCACCGTGGCCGGCGACGGCAGCTGGCGGGTGGACATCGCGAACGGCGCGCTCGGCGGCACCGCGGACGTCTCGATCGTGCACAACCCGAACGGCGTCTACCAGTGCTCGCTCTCCATGTCCGGCACGCCGGTCACGCCCGGCTGTGTGCACGTGGCGACCAAAGGGGAGAAGGTGCCGAGCCGCTACGACCCGCGGGTGCAGCGGCTGTTCCGGCAGTGGCTGCCGGTCTTCACCGATCGCAACTCGGCGCTGTCGGTCTCCGCGGTGCGGCCGCTGGACGGTGCGCAGGGCGGTGCCTGCTACTCGGTCGACTCGATCTTCGCCTCCGGGGACGCGCCGGTCGATGTCGGCGTCTACTGCTACTCGGCGGACGGCCTGCTGACCGCGGCCCGCGTCGGTTTCGGCGTGCTCACCCTGGTCCGCCAGGTCGCCGCACCGCCCACCGTGCAGTTCCCCGGCCCGGAGGTGGGCGGGGAGGCGATGGGCATGCACGCGTCCTCGATCGAGTCGCCGGCGGCGTCGGGGGCCGCCGGTTGACCGCGGGGCATTCCCACGATCCGGTCGATAGGATGGCCGCCCTGATGTGGATCACGTAACGTGGTGTGCGACATGTGGCAGAACCTCATTCTTCGCTGCCGCGACGAGGCCCCAATTCCAGGCCGGCACCTCGTCGCGGAGGTGACGCGCGCCGCCTGCTCGTCTTCTTCCTGACTGGAGCAGTCACATGTCCGCCGAGAATCCCTTCACCACTCAGCGCCCGAGCTCGATGCCGTTCCAGCGGTACGAGGGGTATCAGAAGCAGTTCTCCATGCCCCTGATCGACCGGCAATGGCCAGGCCGGGTCGTCGAGACCGCCCCGCGCTGGTGCGCGGTCGACCTGCGGGACGGCAACCAGGCCCTGATCGACCCGATGTCCCCGGAACGCAAGCGGCGGATGTTCATGCTGCTGGTGAAGATGGGTTACAAGGAGATCGAGGTCGGCTTCCCGGCCGCCAGCCAGACCGACTTCGACTTCGTACGCCAGCTGATCGAGCAGGATCTGATCCCGGACGACGTCACCATCCAGGTCCTGGTGCAGTGCCGTGAGCACCTGATCGATCGCACCTTCGAGTCGATCCGCGGCGCCAAGCGCGCGATCGTGCACTTCTACAACTCGACCTCGACGCTGCAGCGGCGGGTGGTCTTCGGCCTGGACAAGGACGGGATCACCGATATCGCCACCACCGGCGCGCGGCTCTGCCAGAAGTACGCCGAGATCCACACCCCGGACACCGAGATCTTCTACGAGTACTCGCCCGAGTCGTACACCGGCACCGAGCTGGAGTACGCCCTGGAGATCTGTTCCGCGGTGATCGACGTCATCGACCCGACCCCGGACCGGCCGCTGATCATCAACCTGCCGGCCACCGTCGAGATGGCCACCCCGAACGTCTACGCCGACTCGATCGAGTGGATGCACCGCAACCTGCCCCGCCGGGACAGCGTGGTGCTCAGCCTGCACCCGCACAACGACCGGGGCACCGCGGTGGCCGCCGCGGAGCTGGGCCTGCTGGCCGGCGCCGACCGGATCGAGGGGTGCCTGTTCGGCAACGGCGAGCGCACCGGCAACGTCGACCTGGTCACCCTGGGCCTGAACCTGTTCTCCCAGGGCATCGACCCGCAGGTGGACTTCTCCGCGATCGACGAGATCAAGCGCACCGTCGAGTACTGCAACCAGCTGCCGGTGCACGAGCGGCACCCGTACGCGGGCGATCTGGTCTACACCGCGTTCTCCGGCTCGCACCAGGACGCGATCAAGAAGGGCTTCGCCGCGCTGCAGGCCGACGCGGACGCCGCGGGCACCTCCGTCGACGACTTCGCCTGGGGCGTTCCCTACCTGCCGATCGACCCGAAGGACCTGGGCCGCACGTACGAGGCGGTCATCCGGGTCAACTCGCAGTCCGGCAAGGGCGGCGTGGCGTACATCATGAAGGAGGAGCACAAGCTCGACCTGCCGCGGCGGCTGCAGATCGAGTTCTCCGGCGTGGTGCAGCACCGCACCGACGAGGAGGGTGGCGAGGTCTCCCCGCAGCAGATGTGGGACATCTTCGCCGCGGAGTACCTGGTCGAGCACCAGATCGCGACCGCTTTCAAGGTCGAGAGCTACAGCACGGCCACGGTGGACGGCAAGGTCGAGATCGACGTCGAGGTGTTCCACCGCGGCGTGCGGCGGCCGCTGACCGGCGTCGGCAACGGCCCGATCGACGCGTTCACGCAGGCCGTCGAGCCGCTCGGGATCAAGGCACGGGTGCTGGACTACCAGGAGCACGCGCTGACCTCGGGTGGGGACGCGCAGGCCGCGGCGTACGTCGAGGTCGAGGTCGGCGACCGCGCGTTCTGGGGTGTCGGCGTCGACGCCAACATCGTCAGCGCCTCGATCAAGGCCGTCACCAGCGCGATCAACCGCGCTCGTTGATTCACTCCGCCGTGTGCCGCCGAGAGGCGGCACACGGCGGACGCCTTTACGCTGAGTTGGTGCCCCCCGCTCGATGGTTCCTCCCGCTCCTGCTCGCCACCACCCTGACCGCCGGCTGCGACGTCGCTGACGCACGCTCCCCCGGCACCACGCCCGGTTCCAAAGACACCTCGACCTCGTCGAGTGGAGCCGAAGCACAGCTGAAGAAGCTCACCGTCGCGGACGCCGGCAAGATGACCGGCTACAGCCGGGAGAAGTTCCCGCACTGGCAGAGCACCGGCAAGAACTGCGACGTCCGCGACTCGGTGCTGGAACGCGACGGCACCAAGGTCAAGCTCTCCGGATGCAACGTCGTCGCCGGCACGTGGAAGAGCCTCTACGACGACAAGACCCTGACCTCGCCGACGCAGGTGGACATCGACCACATGGTCCCGCTCGCCAACGCCTGGCGCTCGGGTGCCATCGCGTGGACCACCGAGCAGCGCAAAGCGTTCGCCAACGACTTGGACCGCCCGCAGCTGGTGGCGGTGTCGGCCGCTTCCAACCGGTCGAAGGGTGACCAGGACCCGTCCACTTGGAAGCCGCCGGCGAAGGACGCCTGGTGTTCCTATGCCGAGGACTGGGTGGCGGTGAAGACTTACTACCAGCTCACCGTGACCCAGAAGGAGAAGGAAGCCTTGCAGGACATGCTGGAGACCTGCCGATGACCGGACCCGCACAGAGCAGGACCACCGACATCGTGCCGGGGCCGGGCGGCGTGATGACCGACGAGGTCGGCGTCGTGACCGGCGACCTGACGCTGCGCAGCGAGCTCACCGGGAAGGAGGTGGCCCTGCGGGTGCAGTACAAGGACGCCGAGGAGTGGTACACCGTCACCGGCGGCAGAGCGACCATCGCCGACCCGGCCGACCTGGAAGCCGTGCACAACATCGCCGTGGGGCTGCTCCACCGCCCCGAAGGTTGATCGACGCGAATGCAGATCGCCCGAGATCAGGTGGTCCTGATCTCGGGCGATCCTGCGATGTTCGTACCTGATCTGCGGTTTTTGAGGATCAGGCCGGAGTGGCGGCCGGAGCCCGGCCGGCGACCGCCTCG
Organism: Actinoplanes regularis; assembly: GCF_900188005.1. Taxonomy (GTDB): domain Bacteria; phylum Actinomycetota; class Actinomycetes; order Mycobacteriales; family Micromonosporaceae; genus Actinoplanes; species Actinoplanes regularis. The sequence continues at coordinate 84,472 of NZ_FZNR01000008.1, forward strand.
TCGTCGACCACCGGGAAGTGGCAGGCGGTCAGGTGCGAGTCCGGGTCGTCCAGCCGCTGCACCAGCGGCGGCTCCTCGGTCGCGCAGATGTCCTGCGCCTTCCAGCAGCGGGTGCGGAACCGGCAGCCGGAGGGCGGGTTGATCGGGCTCGGCACGTCGCCGGTGAGCAGGACGCGGCCGCGCTGCGCGCTGTCACGCCGGACCGGGTCGGGCACCGGGACCGCGGACATCAGGGCCACCGTGTACGGGTGCCGCGGGTTCTTGTAGAGATCGTCGCGGTGCGCGATCTCCATGACCTTGCCGAGGTACATCACGGCGACGCGGTCGGAGATGTGGCGGACCACCGACAGGTCGTGCGCGATGAAGACGTAGGTCAGGTCGAACTCGCTCTGCAGGTCCTCCAGCAGGTTGACCACCTGAGCCTGGATCGACACGTCGAGCGCGGAGACCGGCTCGTCGGCGATGATCAGCTTGGGTCGCAGCGCGAGCGCGCGGGCGATGCCGATGCGCTGCCGCTGACCGCCGGAGAACTCGTGCGGGTACCGGTTGTAGTGCTCCGGGTTGAGCCCGACCAGCTCCAGCAGCTCCTGCACGGCCTTCTTCAGACCCTGCGGGGTGGGGATCTTCTGGATCTGCAGCGGCGCGGAGATGATCGTGCCGATGGTGTGCCGCGGGTTCAGCGACGAATACGGGTCCTGGAAGATCATCTGGACGTCACGGCGCAGCGGCCGCATCTGGGTCACCGACTTGTGGGTGATGTCCTCACCCTCGAAGACGATCTTCCCGCCGGTCGGCTCCAGGATCCGGGTGAAAAGTCGCCCGGCTGTCGACTTGCCGCAGCCGGACTCGCCAACCACGCCCAGCGTCTCGCCCGCCACCACGTTCAGGTCGATGCCGTCCACCGCGCGGACCGCGCCGACCTGACGTTTGAACAGCCCCTTCGTGATCGGGAAGTGTTTCTGCAGCCCGGTCACCTCGAGCAGGTTCTCGCTCATCGTTCTCTCTCTTCCCCGCTCAGAGGTTCGGTGCCACTTCTTCCTTGAAGATTTTGGCGCGCTCTTCGGCCGGCAAGTGGCAGGCGACCGCGTGCGCTCCACCGGTCAGCACCGGCGTGTCCGTGAAGGACCTGTCGCCGTTGCGGCCCGCGTACGGGCAGCGCGGGTGGAAGGCGCAGCCGGACGGCAGGTTGATCAGGCTCGGCGGCGAGCCCTTGACCGGGGTGAGCCGGTCCCGGACCTCACGGTCCAGGCGGGGCATCGAACCGAGCAGACCCCAGGTGTACGGGTGCTGCGGCCGCTGGAAAAGGTCGACCGCCGCGCCACGCTCGATGATCTTGCCGCCGTACATCACCAGGACGTCGTCGGCGAGTTCGGCCACCACGCCCAGGTCATGAGTGATCATGATGACCGCGGAGTGGAACTCCTGCTGCAGATCCCGGATCAGGTCCAGGATCTGCGCCTGCACGGTCACGTCCAGGGCCGTGGTCGGCTCGTCGGCGATCAGCAGCTTCGGGTCGTTGACCAGCGCCATCGCGATCATGGCACGCTGACGCATACCCCCGGAGAACTGGTGCGCGTAATCGTTGAACCGGCGCGACGGCTGCGGGATGCCGACCCGGGCCAGCATGTCGATGGCCCGCTCGCGCGCCGCCTTCTTGCTCACCTTGGGGTTGTGGACCCGGTACGCCTCGACGATCTGCGCACCGACCGTGTAGTACGGGTGCATCGCGCTCAGCGGGTCCTGGAAGATCATCGACATCTTGCCGCCGCGCAGCGCACGCACGTCCTGGTCGGACGCCGTGACCAGCTCCTGGTCATCGAGCCAGATCTGGCCGCTGACCTTCGCGTTGCTGCGCGTGCGGTGCAGACCGAGCAGGGCCAGCGAGGTGACGCTCTTGCCGGAGCCGGACTCGCCGACGATGCCGAGCGTCTTGCCGGCTTCCAGCGAGAAGTTCGACTCCGTGACGGCCTGCACGATGCCGTCGTCCGTCTCGAACCGGACGGTGAGGTCCTTGACCTCGAGGAACGGGCGTGGGGTGACCGAAGACAACTCTCTCTCCCTCAGGCCAGCCGCACGCGCGGGTCGATGAGGCCGTAGACCAGGTCGACGACCAGGTTGGCGATGACGATGAACCCGGCGGCGATCATTGTGACGCCCAGGATCACCGGCAGGTCGTTGCCCTGGATCGCCTGAAGGGCTTGATATCCCAGCCCTCGAAGGTTGAACACCTTCTCGGTGAGGACGGCGCCACCGAGCAGCGCGCCGAGGTCGAGACCGAAGACGGTGACGATCGCGGTGAGGCCCGAACGCAACGCGTGCTTGCCGATCACAACACGCTCCGGCAGGCCCTTGGCCCGGGCGGTGCGGATGTAGTCCTCGCCGAGCGTCTCGAGCATGTTCGCCCGGGTGAGACGGGCGTAGGTGGCAGCGAAGAGGAACGCCAAGGTGATCCAGGGCAGCAGCAGCTGGGTGAACCACTCGCTGGGACTTTCGAGGAACGGCACGTACTGCCCCTGGGGCAGCCAGCCCAGCTGGTACACGAAGATCGCCGAGGCGATCAGGCCGGTGAAGTAGATCGGCATGGAGACACCGAACAGCGCGGCGCTCATCACCGTTCTGTCCAGCAGGCTGCCTCTTCGTAGTGCGGAGATGACACCGGTGGAGACGCCGATGATGAGCCAGAGGATCGCGGCTCCGAGCGCCAACGACAGGGTCACCGGCAGGACGCTCATCAGCAGCGGAGTCACCTCCTGCTCGGTCTTGAACGAGTAACCGAGGCACGGGGCGTCGCAGTGCGTGACCTCAGGTCCGCTGACGTAGTCCCGGCCGGCCACCAAGCCCTTGAGGAACTTGCCGTACTGCACCAGGACCGGGTCGTTGAGACCCATCTTGACCCGGATGCCCTCGATCGAAGCGGCATCGGAGGTCTTGCCGATGTAGAGCAACGCCGGGTCGCTGCCGGTGATTTTCGGAACCATGAAGAAGATGCCGAAGGTCACGAGTGAGACCACAAGCAGCGTGAGGACGGCGTTGATCAGCCGCCGGATGAGGTAAGCCAGCACGACTTTCGGCCAAGAGACAAGCGGGCGTCGATTGCGAGAACCGACGCCCGCCCGCCGCGGGCGGCCTTCACCAACCCTTCGAATTACCCGTTCCGGTTACTTGTCACTTGCCGTCGTTGACGCCGAGGGCCTGGAAGTCCAGCATGCCGAAGGCGTCGTGAATGTAGGCGTTGGTCAGCCGCGGGTTGCGGTAGTTGAGCGCCTTGTCGACCACGAACGGCAGGTAGTACGCGCCTTCCATGATCTTGTGGTTGATCTGGCTGTAGATCTCGGCGGCCTTGGCCGGGTCGGTCTCCAGCTGTGCCTGGTCGAAGAGCGCGTCGATCGACGGGTCCTTGATCTCGGCCAGGTTGTAGTTACCGTTCTTCGGGATGAAGCGGCTGTCCGACAGCGGCTGCATGTAGCCGGTGCCGGTCGGGTAGTCAGCGCCCCAGCCACCGATGATGATGCCGTAGCCCTTGGCCTTCACGTTGTCCGGCGAACCGGTGATGGAGGCCTGCTGCGCACCGTCGTACTGCTCGATCTTGGCGTTGATGCCGGCCGGCTTGAGCGCGGCCTGCAGCGCCTCGGCGGACTTGACCTCGGCCGGCTTGTTGTTACGCACGGCGATGGTCACGTCGAAGCCGGTCGGCTTGCCACAGGCGGTGAGGGCCTTCTTGGCCTCCTCGACCTGCGGCTTGCCGGGCAGACGGTTGAACGGGTCGTACTTGGGGTCCGAGCCCGCGATGTTCGGCGGGAGCATGCTGGTGCCGATGTCGCCACCCGCGATCGGGCCACCACGGGCCGCCTGGATCGAGGTCGGGTCGGCGGCGTAGATGATCGCCTTGCGGCACTCGATGTTGTCCAGCGGGGCCACCGAGGTGGCCAGACCCGCGTACCGGAGGAAGCCGGTGACCGGGGTGTCCGCGTTCGCCTTCAGGGCCGGGTCCTGGAGGATCTTGGTGCGGGTGGCCGCCTGGACACCGGTCTGACCGGCGTCGGCGTCCACGGTGCCGGCGATCAGGCGGCTGTCCATGTCCTCGGCGTTGGTCGTGACCGTGAAGGTGATCTGGTCCGGCAGCGCCTTACGGATCGGGTCGGTCGCCGGGTCCCAGTTCGGGTTCCGGACGAAGATCGCGCCCTTACCCGGCTGGATGCTGCCTTCCTTGAACATGTACGGGCCGGAGGCGGCCGGCGCCGTGGTGTACTTCGCGCCGGTGTCCCGCTTCTGCGGCACCGGGCCGGAGCCCGGCATGGCCAGCAGGTACATGAAGTCGGCGGACGGCTTCGAGAGCTTGAAAGAGATCGTCGAGTCGTCCGGGGTGGTCACCGACTTCAGACCCAGCTTGTTCGGGTCGCTGTCCTTGTACGGGCCCTTGTACTCGCCCTTCGGGTCGAGCACGGCGGGCAGGTAGACCGGGCCGCCGGAGATGACGTCGGTGGCCCAGACCCGCTCGATGCCGTACTTGATGTCCTTCGACGTGATCGGGGTGCCGTCGTCGAACTTGAGGCCGCTGCGCAGCTTGAAGGTGTAGTTCAGCTTGTCGGCGCTGATCTCGGGCATCGCCTGCGCGAGGTCGGGCTTCAGCTCCAGCCCGGCCTTGCCCGGGGTGGCGGCGTATTCGACGAGCTTACGGGTGTAGAGCCGGTTCAGGTTCCACACGAACGCGTAGTAGCCGCGGGCCGGGTCCCAGAAGTCGGCGTCCTGCGCGCCCCACAGGTTCACCGTGCCGCCCTTGGCGGTGGACGGGTTCACGACCTCGGTGATCGCGAGGTTGTAGGCGGACTTGCCACCGCTCGCGCCGTCGGTCTTCTTGTCATCGCTCTTCGAACCGCCGCAAGCGGCGGTCGTAAGGCCGAGTGCGAGCGCGACGCCGGCCGCCGCGATCGCCCTAGTGTTCCTGGACACCTGTTCTCCTACCTCCTCGAACAGCGGAACCTGACGGTCCGCGAAACATGCGATGTTCCAGCCGCCCTGCGAATCAGCGGGCCTTCGGGTCGAGCGCGTCGCGCAGGCCGTCACCGAAGAGGTTGAAAGCCAGCACCGTAATGAAGATCATTCCGCCCGGAATGATCATGTACATCGGGTCGGTCTGGTAGGTGCTGATCGCGTCCGACAGCATGCCGCCCCACGACGGGTTGGGCGGCGGGATACCGACGCCGAGGAAGCTCAGCGCCGCCTCCGTGAGGATGTTCGTGGGGATGATCAGCGTGGTGTAGACCAGGATCGGCGCCGCCAGGTTCGGCAGCAGTTCGCGGAAGAGGATCCGCGGCGACCGGGCACCCATGCTGCGGGCCGCCTCGACGAACTCACGCTCGCGCAGCGACAGCGTCTGCCCACGGACGATCCGGCCGATGTACGGCCAGCCGAAGAAGCCGATCACACCGACCAGCACCAGGATCCGCGACCAGCGGCCGTCCAGCCCGAGAATCGAGTAGGGCAGGACCGAGACCAGCGCGATCGAGAAGAGCAGCTGCGGGAAGGCGAGCAGGAGGTCCATCACCCGGCTGATCATCGAGTCGATCCAACCGCCGAGGAACCCGGCGGCGGTGCCGAAGATGACACCCAGGATCGTCGACACGAACGCCGAGAGGAATGCGACCGTCAGCGAGGTCTGGGCGCCGTAAACGACCCGGCTGAACACGTCCCGGCCGGAGGTCGGCTCGACGCCGAAGATGAAGTCGGAGCTGATCCCACCCCACGGCTTGATCGGTGTGCCGAAGGTCGGGTCGATCTGATCGATGTGGTACTCGTCGATCGGATGGCCGAACAGCTTGGTCAGCAGCGGCGCCAGAATCGCCACGACAATCAGCAGGAGGACGACAATTCCGCCGCCGACCGCCACTTTGTCCTTCTTCAGGCGGCGCCACGCGATCTGCTTCAGAGAACGGCCGGCGATCGCCTTTTCGGCGGGCCCCCGCACCTCAGCCGCGTCGGCAGTCGGTGCCGACGTCTCGTCGGTGACCGACGCTTCTGGGCCAAGCGACATCTGTTTCGCCGGTCCTCTCCCGGCCACCGTGCAGCAGAGAGCCCACGGTCACCCGGCGCGTGGTACACGGAAACTCCCACGGCCCGGAGACGATGGCCCACGCTGCGAGCGGTAAACCGATCGGTTATCGCATGCCTCGAGTGCCGCCCTCGCCGAATCCGACCCAGATCGGGACGGGATCACGAGGGCACCTGATGACGGGTGTGGCCGCCATCGAGAGGAACATTCACCTAGTGCACCGCTCGGGTCAAGCTCACTGACCGCACACGGGTGCTTCCGTGTCTCCCTCGTGATGTCACCGTGACCTAGACGCCGAACAAACGGAAGGTACCGCGTAAGGGGCTCGCAAGTGGCCAATCCGGGCTAAACAGCTGGCATCGCGTTACCCGAGCATTACACGGTGTAAATTCTAAATTGCTCGGCGGCCCTCAAAAGCCCTACCGAGGGTTATCTCGTCCGCATACTCCAAGTCACCGCCGACGGGAAGACCGCTCGCAAGTCGGGTGACGGCGATTCCCATCGGCTTCACCAGCAGCCCCAGATAGGTCGCGGTCGCCTCGCCCTCGGTATTCGGGTCGGTCGCCAGAATCAGCTCCTGGACCTCGCCGGTGCCGAGCCGCATCAACAGCTCCCGGACCCGGAGATTGTCCGGCCCGACGCCCTCCAGCGGATTGATCGCGCCACCGAGCACGTGGTACCTGCCGCGAAACTCGCCGGTCCGCTCGATCGCGACGACGTCCTTGGGCTCCTCGACCACACAGAGCACCTCGTTGGTACGCCGCGGATCACGGCAGACACGACACTGCTCGGCCTCGGCCACGTTGAAGCAGGTGGTGCAGAAGCGCACCAGCTCCTTCACCTTGCGCAGGGCGGTGGCCAGCCGGTTGACGTCGGCCGGGTCCGCGGACAGGACGTGGAAGGCGATGCGCTGGGCCGACTTCGGGCCGACACCCGGCAGCCGACCCAGCTCATCGATCAGGTCCTGGATGGCACCTTCGTACACGGGATCAGAACCCGGGCAGGGAGAGGCCGCCGGTGGCCGGGCCCATCTTCTTCTCGGCCAGCTCCCGCTGCGCCTCGGCCGCATTGTGGATCGCGGCGAGCACCAGGTCCTCCAGCGTCTCGACGTCGTCGGCGTCCACCGCCTTCGGGTCGATCTTCACGGCCTTGAACTCGCCCAGGCCGGTCACCGTCACCGTCACCAGGCCGCCGCCGGCGGTGCCGGTCAGCTCGGCCTCGGCCAGCTCGGCCTGCGCCTGAGCGACCTGCTGCTGCATCTTCTGCGCCTGCTTCATCAGCTGCTGCATGTTCGGCTGTGCACCGGGGCGCATGGCTTTACTCCTCAGGTAGTCGCTCACTCTTGCCGGACAACCGCCATCGATGACCGCGGGGCGTCCGAATCAACCGCCGCCAGCGTAACCGTCGGCCACGCTGTTCCCGGCCAGCCCACCGACACGCCGCGCCCGACACGCCGTCGCACGCGCGGGCCTGAGCGGTGGCCGGTGACGTGACCAGGCACGCCTGGGCCGACCGCCGTCTCACGCGCAAGCCTTAGGTGGTCGGTGGCGTGACCGGACGCGCCGGGACCGACCCGCCGTCTCGGGCGCAAGCCTGAGGTGGTCGGTGGCGTGACCAGACGCGCCGGGACCGGCCCGCCGTCTCGGGCGGGATGCGGTGACCAGATAGGTGTACTGAGTCGCCTCCACCCATGCGGAAGCCGCCGCCCTCGACGAAGGCCGGCGGTCAGCGCGTCAAAGGTCGCCGATCTTCTCCGCACCGAAGGCGTCGCGCAGCAGTTGGAAGGCTTGCTCCTCGCTGCTCTGGCGGGCCGTCTTCTCGTCGATCACCTCGTCCAGCGGCTCGTCGCCCGGATCGAAGCCCTCGTAGCCGGCCCCGGCCGGAGGCGCACCGTCGTACTCGGGGTCGTAGGGCGCCTCGCCGATCGGAGAGCCGTCGGACCAGGCAGCGGCACCGGCCGGGCCACCAGACGCCGGCACCGAACCCCCGGCGGCACGCGCCGGGCTCGAACCGCCGGCGGCACGCGCCGGGGTCGCGTTGCGGGCGTTGGCCGCGGCGGCACGGGCGGCGGCCAGTCCGCTGCCGGCAGCCGCGTTACCGCCACGTGCCGCGGCCGCCCGGGCCGCCTCCATGGCGGGCGAACGGGAGACAGCCGGTGTCGCCGTGCCCGGGCCGGCCGAACCGGTCGGTGACGCGGAGGCCGTGGGCCGGTTGGATGGCGAGCCGCTCCCGGAGGCCTGTTGAACCTCCGGGCCCGCGGAATATGGGTCCGCGGCGCCGGATGGCGATGACACCCGCGGGGAGTACGCCGCCGGGGCAGCCGGTTGCTGCACGCCGGACGGTGGGACAGCCGGCTGGCTGACGCCTGACTGGAAAGCCGGCTGTCCAGCAGCCGACGAGGCATCCGGACGGCCAGCAGCCGACGGGGCAGCCGGATGACCGACGGCCGACGAGGCATCCGGATGACCGACGGCCGACGAGGCAGCCGGATTGCTCGTAGCCGACGAGGCATCCGGATAACTGGCGGCCGACGGAGTGGACGGTTGGCCGGTGGTCGACGGGACAGCCGGCTGGCTGGCGGCGGCCGGAGCGGGCGCGCGGGTGCCCGGCTTGACCGGCTCGGGCCAGTCGTCGTCCGCCGGGGCCTGCGCGGGCTCCGGAGCGGCCGTACCCGGCCGAACCGGTTCGGGCCAGTCGGTGTCGCCGGAGGTCACCGGAGGAGCGGAAGCGGCCTCTCGCCGATCCGGACCCGCTGCGACGGCCCCTCCAACGGATTGATCCGCGAGCTGAGAGTCCTGGATATAGGAGTCAGCGTCCGGCTCCGGGGAGAGCGGTGTGGACGAGGCCGGCCAGTCATCGTCGGAGTCGGCGACGGGGGCTCGCTGCGGACGTGGCGGACGGGACTCCGTCCTCCCGGTGTTCCGTTCCGGGGCCGAGGAGGGCGCGGCACGGCCCGGAGCGCTCGGCGACACATTGCGGCCGGCGGTCTGGTCCCGGACGGGGGCCGGTCCACGAGCAGTGCTCTCACCGACCTCGCAGCGGATCTGCCAGCTCCCGCCGAGCTCGGTGCCGAACTCCGCGATGATGACGTCGGTGTAGGTAAGGAAGCGCTCCGCGTACCTCGGCGACGGGGCGGCGAACACGACCGTGCCGTCCTCGACCGCGCGGATGCCGATGCCGGAGTTCTGCATCAGCTGGATCTTGTCGTGCTTGGGGCCGAAGGCCTGCCAGACGGCACGGACCTGTGACTCGTCCACCCGAGGGCCGGCCGGAGCGGCGGCCTCCTGGGCGACCGGCGGCTCCGGATCCCACGGCGGCTCGTCGTCGTGATGACCGCCGTCGGCGACCTGGTTCCAGTCGGCCTCACCACGAGCCTCGGTCCCGGAGGCAGCCGTCATCGGCGCGGCCTGCACCGGAGGAGCAGCCGGCACCGGGTCGGCTGACGACGCGGAAACCGCCGGCGCGGGGGAAACGGGACGGACGGAACCGCCCGTGGTCCGGCGGCCCGCGGCCAGAGCCGCGGCCCGGGCGGCAGCCTTGCCACCACTGGAAGCGTCGGAAACCGCGGGCAGGGCCGCTCCGGAAGCGCCGGATACCGTCGGCACGGCCGCTCCGGGTGCGGCGAGCTCCATCCCGGCAGCGTCGGAGACCGACACGGTCATCGGGCCGCGCTTCTCCAAGCGCTCCAGGCGCTGCAGCAGGGCCCCGGTCGAATCGTCCGCGCCCGGCAGCAGCATGCGCGCGGTGATCAGCTCCAGGAGCAGGCGCGGAGCGGTGGTCCCGCGCATCTCGACCAGGCCGTTGTGCACGATGTCCGCGCACCGCGAGAGCGTGGCCGCCCCGAGCTGGGACGCCTGGGCATGCATCGCCTCGAGCTGGTCGGCCGGGCCGTCGATCAGGCCCTTGGCGACCGCGTCCGGCACCTGCTGAAGAATGATCAGGTCGCGGAAGCGTTCCAGCAGGTCGGAGGCGTACCGCCGGGAATCATGGCCGGCCTCGGCGACCCGGTCGATGGTCTCGTACGCCGCGGCGCCGTTGCCGGCGGCCAGGGCGTCGCACATCTCGTCGATCAGGGCGACGTCGGTGACGCCGAGCAGGGCGACCGCCCGCGCGTAACTGACACCATCCGGTCCGGCGCCGGCGATGAGCTGGTCGAGCACCGAGAGCGTGTCCCGGGCGCTGCCGCCGCCGGCCCGCACCACCAGCGGGAACACCGCCGGCTCGACGCGGACGCCCTCGGCCTCGGTGAGCTGCTGCAGGTAGGGCCGGAGGGTCGCGGGCGGGATCAGCCGGAACGGGTAGTGATGGGTCCGCGAGCGGATGGTGCCGAGCACCTTGTCCGGCTCGGTGGTGGCGAAGATGAACTTCACATAATCCGGCGGCTCCTCGACGAGCTTGAGCAGCGCGTTGAAGCCCGCCGACGAGACCATGTGCGCCTCGTCGATCACGTAGATCTTGTAACGGCTGCTGGCGGGCGCGAAGAACGCCTTCTCCCGCAGCTCACGGGCGTCGTCGACACCACCGTGGCTGGCCGCGTCGATCTCGATCACGTCGATCGAGCCGGCACCGTCGTTCGCCAGCGACTTGCAGGAGGCGCAGACGCCGCACGGCTCCGGGGTCGGGCCCTGCTCGCAGTTGAGCGACCGGGCCAGGATGCGCGCGCTGGACGTCTTGCCGCAGCCGCGTGGGCCGGAGAAGAGATAGGCGTGGTTCAGCCGACCGCTGCGCAGCGCCTGCGACAGCGGTTCGGTCACGTGCTCCTGACCGATGATCTCGGCGAAAGTCCGCGGCCTGTACTTCCGGTAGAGGGCGAGAGCCACTCCTGCCACCTCCTGAACGACCGCGCCATTGTCCGTCGAGGCTGTGACAAGAACAAACGACATGCCCCGACAGTGCAAGGCGGGAGGAGATATGAAGGACCCCCCGTGCACCCGCCAGAGCCCGCTTATCCTTGCTGCCTTCCGGCCCTGGGGAGGTTCACAGGATGACGCCGCACGAGGGGCTGCCGACAGAGTACCCGGCCGCCGCGCCGATCGCCCGGCACCCCTCCCGTGCGGGAGTCTGACAAGCCGTATGTATCCTGGCGAACGGAGGATTCGCCTAGAGGCCTAGGGCGCACGCTTGGAAAGCGTGTTGGGTTAACACCCTCACGAGTTCGAATCTCGTATCCTCCGCCAGCTCCATCAGCGGAAACATGCAAGGCCGGACCCGGCGGGTCCGGCCTTCTTGCGTTCAGCGTCCCAGTTCTCGTCTCACTCAGGGAACGACTCTCACTCAGGGACACGACGCCCGGCCCGCGTGGGCCACTCCGTCTCGGTCGCCCACCGCGTCGCGGATGGTGAACCTGACGGAGCGAGCTGACCTCCCCGTGACTAGGGATACCACTGCGTGAGGTGCCTGTCGCGTCTCGTATGCTCCGGCACGAAAACAGTGCAGGCGAGGGCCGGCCCCGATCGGGCCGGCTCTCGCCGTTTTCCGTACTGACCGCCGTACCGGCGAATCGGGCGAACCGTCGGCATCGACGGCCGCGACCTCGCCGCGGAGCTGGACCGGGTGCTACAGCTGGCCGGCCGCGATCGCGTCGTCCACCTCGGGGAAGATCGCGAAATAGCGGCTCAGGCCGACGGTCTGCATCAACCGGGTGAGGAACGGGTTCGCCGCGGCGAAGGTGAGCCAGCCGCCGCGGGCGGCGATCACCTCTTTGCTGACGATGAAGGTGCTCAACCCGATCGAGTCGCAGAACTTCAACTCGGTTAGGTCCACCACGATCCTGGGTATTGGACGCTCCAGCAGACCGGTGAAGACGACACGCAACTCCGCGGCGGTGTCCGCGTCGAGCTCGCCCTTGAGGTGCAGCACGGCAACATCCGGCCGATGCTCAGTGATGGTGGCTCGCATGGCAATCGCTTTCTACCAGTTCGATGGAATTTCAGGGTAGATCGCGAAGAATGGCGCACATCGGACTGAAGGTGCGTCGCAGACCGGCTTGACACAGATGCCGAAGGCGCAGACGCAGATGGGCCGAACCCCCCGTCAGGGGTCCGGCCCATCTCGTAAGGCTGGCCGAAAACAGTCAAGCAACGACGGCACAGCCCTGGCTCCTGGCGCTCCTCAGAGCTCGCGCCACCGCCAGCGTGGACCGCGCCACGCGTCGGCCAGGATCATCGCTGACGCCCGGCCGGGACACTGCTGCACCTTCGACTTCCCGTCGGGTCCGCCCAGCTGGGCCTCGACCTCCCAGGTGCTGCCGTCGGTGCGGACGTAGACATCGCGGCGCTGAAGCCGGACGTCGCCATTCCACCAGTGATGCTCAACTCTCACATGTCAAATCTAGGACATGCATCGACAGACCCGCCTTGGGCGTTTCTGTGAAAGTTTCTCGCCGCCCGGTCGGAACCACATTGTCTGATCCGGTGTATTTGAGTTGCGTGACTTGCGCAACACCCTATGTCGCTGGGCCGTCCATGATTGACTACACAACGTAGTTCAAGGCTTTGACGTGCGACGACATCTTCCCGTTACACAACCGCCGCTGATCATGGATAACGACCGAAGGGACTAGGCGGGCGCGGTACGTGCGGGCGATCCGGAATCAGGGCACACAGAGTGACGGATGCGCGGGGAGAAAGCAAGAGAGCCCGATCCATGCGGATCGGGCTCTGTTGGCGGTGGCGGCGGGATTTGAACCCGCGGAGGGCTTGCACCCTCACACGCTTTCGAGGCGTGCTCCTTAGGCCACTCGGACACACCACCGGGAAGTACGTTACCGGACGCTCAGCGGCGCCTGTCGCCGGGTCACCCATAACCCTCCGCCACCCCGCTGAACTGGCAAGATCGGCGGGAGGAACCGAACGAGACGGAGATACGGCATGAGCGTGCACATCGGTGCGAAGCCGGGAGAGATCGCCGAGCGGGTGCTGCTGCCTGGCGACCCGATGCGGGCGAAGTGGATCGCGGAGACGTTCCTGGAGGATGCGGTCTGCTACACCCAGGTCCGCGGGATGCTCGGCTTCACCGGCACCTGGCAGGGACAGCGGGTCTCGGTGCAGGGCTCCGGCATGGGCATGCCGTCGGCCTCCATCTACACCCACGAACTGATCAACGAGTACGGCGTGAAGTCGGTCATCCGGATCGGCTCGTGCGGCGCTCTGGCGATGGACCTGAACCTCGGTGACGTGGTCGCCGCGATCGGCTCGGCGACCGACTCGAACATGAACCGGTCCCGCTTCGACGGCCTGATCGACTACGCCCCGGTGGCCGACTTCGGCCTGCTGCGTTCGGCGGTCGACATCGCCGAGGCGCAGGGTGTGCCGATCCGGGTCGGCCCGATCCTGGCCGCCGACGCGTTCTACACCGACCGGCCCGACCTGTACGACGCGCTGGCCCTCTACGGCGTGCTCGCCGTCGAGATGGAGTCCGCCGCGATCTACACCATCGCGGCCCGGTACGGCGCCAAGGCGCTGACCATCCTGACGGTGAGCGATCACATCAAGCGTGGCGAGGCGATGGAGTCGGCGCAGCGCGAGCAGGGCTTCGGGAACATGGTAAAAATCGGCCTGAACACCATCATCGCCGACGCCTGAACGGCCTTCCCCGACGCCACCCGATACCACCGTGATCGCCGGCCGACGCACTTTGGCCGGTTGTCACGGTGGGGGCTCGGCGGCGCGATGCGGCCTGGAGTGGCGGTGGCCTCGCGCGAGGCCGGCACGGGGCTTGGCCCGCGAGGGCTGGCCACGGGACTCCATCGGTCGTATCGGGGAATGAATTTGATCTTCGGGGTTGCCGGTGGCGGGATCAGCGGAAGAAATCGCGCATCAGTTGGGCGCATTCCTGTTCCAGGACGCCGGCGTACACCTCGGGGCGGTGGTTGAGGCGGGGGTCGCGAACGACGTCCCAGAGTGAGCCGACCGCGCCGGTCTTCGGCTCCCAGGCGCCGAAGACCACTGTCGAGATGCGGGCCAGGACGAGCGCGCCGGCGCACATCGTGCACGGTTCCAGGGTGACGACCAGGGTGCAGCCGTCCAGCCGCCACTCTCCACGGATCGCTGCGGCCCGGCGCAAGGCCAGCACCTCGGCGTGCGCGGTCGGGTCCCCGGTCCGTTCCCGTTCGTTCCGGCCGGCGGACAGTTCAGTGCCGTCCGGACCGAGAATGATCGCCCCAACCGGCACATCCGCCAGAGAACCAACCGCCGGGTCCGCCGGCGAATCAACCGCCGCGTCCGCCAGAAAATCAACCGCCGTGTCCGCCGGCGAACCAAGCGCCGCGTCCGGCAGAGAAGCGACCGTCACGTCCGGTAGCGAGCCGACCGACATGCCCGCGGGAGAAGCGGGAGAAGCGGGAGGCGTGGAGGCGACGGACAGCGCCCGCCGCATCCACAGCTCATGCCGTTCGCGCCGGATCACGCCTCACGCAACTCCTCCATCTCATCGCCGCACCCGATCCTCTGGCAGATCTCGGCCGTGATGTCGGACGGCAGCATGCCCTCCATGCCGCACAGCGCCAGCAGCCGCTGCGAACTCACACCCAGGTCGTTCAGCAGTTCCGCGTCACCGATCGGATCGGCGTCCGGGTCTGCGGCCGGCCGGTCCTCCTCGTCCTCGTCATCCTCACCGGCGGACAGGTCGTCGACCCCGAGCGCCGGGGTCTCCACCTCGCCGAGCAGCACCGACCCGATCCGGGACTCCTCGACGAACGCCGAGTCGGATCCGAAGACTCGCAGGTCCTCGCCCTCGTCCAGGCGAAGGATCGACAGGTACTCATCGTCGCTCTCGACGAACAGCAAGGCCAGCCCGGCGTCCGGCTCGGCATCCCGGAGCGCATCCACCACCTCGTCGATGTCGGCCAGGCCCGAGAGGTCCAGCTCCGTCGCGGTCCACCCGTGCTTGCTCCGGGCGACAGCGGCAGCGAAAATCGACACGATTCCCCCAACGCGGTTCTTATTCCTCAGCGCCTGACGGTAGCTGGTGGGGAGGCGGGCGCGACGCGCCACGCCCTTTCTTGCGAACTCGAAAGCAGGAAGGCTCAGCCCGAGGTACGTCGACGCGCGGCGATCAGCTCGCGTAGTCGCAGGCCGCGCACCCGTTGCGGGGGTGTCGACTCGCGCACCGATTTCGCGTGGGCCAGAGCCGCCAGCAGTTCCAACCGGCGACGGCAGCGTTCCGCGTCGAGACGCTGCGGTGAGGGTGCCATGCAGCCGAGAGTGCCGAGCGGACCGGCGTTCGTCAAGGGTCGATCAACTCCCGGCGCGGACCCGTGCGGAGGGCGATCAAGACCCTCCGGAGCGTTGCCGCGCGCCCGGGTCAAACCCGGACAATCACCACAGCGGAAAGTTGGCGGTGTCGATCCATCGGACGGCCACCAGACCCAGAGCGAGGGAGAGGCCGAGCCCGCTCGCGCAAGCCACCCCGAGGGCCACGCCACGGTCGCCGACCAGGGTCAGCACCACGGCGACCAGCCAAGCGGTCACCGCCGCCAGGATCGTCCACCACGCATAGGACACCAGGTCGCCGCCGAGGCTGCCGAAGAGGACCAGCCAGAGGGTGCTCGCGGCGAGGCCACTGATCACGGTGCCGGCGGTGATCGAATGCGGCTCGCGGTAGACCGGACGGGGTGGCAGGCCCGCGTAGAGGCCCGGCGGCTGGAGCGGCGCCTGCGGCACCGGGGGCGGCCCGGGATGCATCTCGTCTCTCCCTCCGCGGTCGTCGGTCTCGTGTCCCGATGCAGCCTATCCGGCACCGGCGGGGATCGGGTCCGGGCGAATCGCCGCCGAGGCCCGGACAGCGCCCCGTGTTCACCGCGAATTCAGTTCCCGGCCAAGACCGCCGAGCGGAGGACCCGCCTCGGCAACGCCTAGAGTCAGCGACGTGCGGATTGCGGTCATCGGGCTGGGACTGATCGGCGGCTCGCTGCTGCGGGCCCTCACGGCGGCGGGCCATGAGGTCACCGGGTTCGACGCCGACCCCGCGACCCGGGACCTGGCCCGGGCGGCGGGATGTCGCGTTCTCGACTCGACCGCGGCGGCCGTGGCCGGGACCGAGGTGACGGTGCTGGCCGTGCCGTTGCCGGTGCTGCCACGGATCTTCGAGGACCTCGCGGGGTACGACGGCGTGCTGACCGATGTGACCTCGGTGAAGGGCCCGGTCCAGGACCTCGCCGAGAAGTACGGGGTGCGGCGCTTCGTCGGCGGGCATCCGATGGCCGGCACCGAGGCGTCCGGGTTCGCGGCCGCCGACCCGAAGCTGTTCGGCGGCTGCATCTGGGTGCTCTGCCTGGAGCCGCACGGCACCGGCCTCGACGACTGGCTGACGCTGGCCCGGCTCTACACCGCGCTGGGCACCCGGGTGCTGCCGATCACCGCGGTGGAGCACGACAACGCGGTCGCTTCGATCAGTCACGTCCCGCATCTGCTCGCCGCCACGCTGGCGACGAAGCTGCTGGAGAGCCCGCTGAACAAGGCGCTGGCCGCCGGTTCGTTCCGGGACGGCAGCCGGGTCGCGGCGACCCGGCCCGAGCTCACCGCGGCCATGTGCGGCGGGAACGCGAACGAGGTGATCCGCGAGCTCACCCACGTGATCGATGATCTCGTGCGGCTGCGGGAGCGGCTCGAGCTCAGCGATCCGGTGCACGCGCAGCTCGACTACCTGCGCCGGGCGAGCGAGTTGCGGCGGGCCTGGCCCCCGGTCCCGGGTGCGGCGGGCCGGCTGACCGCGGACGTTCAGGCGCTGCTGGCGCTGGGCCGATCCGGCGGATGGGTGACTTCGGTCGACGGCCACGAGGTCGCGACAATCCGGCCGGAAACTGACCGCTATAGCTCCTAGCGTGGTTCTCGACGGAGAAACCACGACGAACAGGAGTCACCATGCCCGGCCAGGTCGGACCCATCGGCAACGAGCAGGAGGGCCTGCTCGCCTACCTCGCCCAGATGCGTTACGTCCTCAAGCTGACCGCGCACGGCCTCACCCCGGAGCAACTGCGGGCCGCCCCGAGCGCCAGCCCGCTCAGCGTCGGTGGGCTGATCAAACATTGCGCGTCGACCGAGGAGGGCTGGCTGGCGACCGTGCGCGGCGCTGACCAGAAGCCCGACTTCGCGGCCTACCAGGAGAACTTCAAGCTCGTCGACGGCGAGACGATCGAAGAACTCTTCGCGCGGTACGACCGGATCGCCGCGGAGACCGAGAAGACCATCACTGAGCTCGGCGACCTGGACTTCCGCATCCCGGTCGACCGGTCGGTGCCGTGGAACCGGCCGGATCTCGACCATTTCACGCCGCGCTGGATCCTGCTGCACCTGATCCAGGAGACCGCCCGGCACACCGGGCACGCCGACATCGTCCGGGAGAGCATCGACGGCGCGACCGCGTTCCCGCTGCTGGCGGCCGCCGAGGGTTGGCCCGAGACGCCGTGGCTCAAGCCGTGGACGAAGGCGTAGCTAGGGCTTCTCGCCCCGGTCGATCCGGATCACCCGGCGGTCGGTGACGATCGCGGTGACCAGATCGTGCGGGGTCACGTCGAACGCCGGGTTGACCGCGTCGCTCCACGCGGTCACCTCGGCCGCCCCACGGTCCTCGATCTCGACGTGTGCGCCGGTCGGGGTCGCGAGGTCGACCGTGGACTCCGGGGCCACCACGATGAACGGGATGCCGGCGCGGCGGGCACCGAGCGCGTGCGAATAGGTGCCGATCTTGTTGATCACGTCGCCGTCGGCACAGATCCGGTCGGCGCCCAGGATCACCGCGTCCACCTCGCCGCGGGCCATCAGGAACGGCCCGGCCGAGTCCACCGCCACCCGGTGCTCGACGCCCCAGCGGGACAGCTCCCACGACGTCAGCCGGGCACCCTGCAGCAGCGGCCGGGTCTCGCTGGCGATCACCCCGGCCAGCCCGCCCCGCCGGTGCAGTTCGCCGACCACGCCGAGCGCGGTCCCGACGGTCACCGTGCACAGCCCGCCGGTGTTGCAGTGGGTCAGCAGCCGTGGCCGGTCACCACACAGCTCGACGACCAGATCCGCACCGCGGGACGCCATCGACTCGGAGGCGGCGATCTCCTCGTCCCGAATCGCGCAGGCCCCGGCGAGCACGGCATCCGGGCCCAGGGGCAGCAGGGCCGCGGCGCGTTGCGCGCCGCGGGCCAGGTTCACCGCCGTCGGCCGCGCGGTTTCGATCCGGCGTACGGCGTTGTCCAGCGCCCCGGGATCGTCCGCGTGCACCCGGGCCGCCAGCGCGACGCCGAACGCCCCGGCCACACCGAGGGCCGGGGCGCCGCGCACGGCCAGCGACTGGATCGCCGCGATCAGCTCCCCGACCGTGTGCAGCCGGAGCACCCGCAGCTCACCGGGGAGCACCGTCTGATCGATGATCTCGACGGCCCCGTCCACCCAGTCGATCGTTCGCATCAGCGAAGCCTAGCCATCGCCCTTCTCCCGGAGGTTGCCGAGGATCTCGCGGATCAGGTCGTCACTCTTGCCGACCTTGTCCGAGGTCCAGCGCTCCTGGAAGGTGACCGTCCGGCCGTCGTGCAGCAGCAGCGTCGCGTTGACCGGGACCTCCCGGTCGATCCGGACCGTCGCGACGTCCTCGAACGCGACGTAGCGGTACCGCGCGGTCAGCTCGGCCGGCGGGTTGTGGGCCAGCAGCGCCATGACCCGCTTCTCGCCGTCGTCGGTCGACTTCGGGGCCGGCGTGAAGACGAAGCCCTTGCTGAGCACGATCAGGTCGGCGTGCTCGCCGCCGTCCAGCTTGACGTTCGGCATCGCGCCGAGCACCTCGGCGCCCTGCCCGGTGGCCTTGCTCTGGACCACGCGCGCGGCCTCCACCGCGATCCCCCGCTCGGCCAGGCGTGCCCGGGCCTCACCCAGGGTCTCCGGCACCACGGCGAGCTTGGCGATCTCACTGAGGTCGGCGACCTCCCCGGTCATGTCGACCAGACGGGCCGGCCCAGACCAGGAGTGCTGCCAGCGGACCGTGCCGGAGCGCACCGCGGCGAGCCCGAACAGGATCTCCATCAGGTCGGCGAACTCGGTGGCCGCCTCCTTGCGGGTGGACTGCGGGAAGAACTCGGCGGCCAGTTCGCCGAGCTTGCCCGCCTCGACCAGGCCGAGCACCTCGGCCAGGCCGGCCTCCGGGACACCGGCGTGCCGGGCCGCGCTGCGGAACACCCGGTCGGCCCGGTTCTGCATGATCATCGCCATCGAGGCGGCGGTGAAGTCGTCCCAGGGCAGGACCGTGCGGTTGCCGAAGTTGACGACCTCCTGCTGCAGCGCCAGCCCGGCCGACTCGGCCGCCGGCAGCAGCACGATGGCCGGCCGCCCGTCCACGGTGTGCGAGGTACGCGGCGCGGCGCGCATCGCCTCGATCCGCTCGGCGATCGCCGGGTGGCTGTCCCAGCGCGACGTCTCGTCGGACGGCTCCTCCTCGCGCATCCGGGCCAGCTCGTCGGTCCGGGCCCGGTAGAGCTCGGCGAAACCGCCGAAGACGTCGTCCGGCGCGTATCCGATCTCCCAGCCGGACGAGATGTACCGCTCGAAGTAGAAGTCCCAGGCCGTACCGACGACCGGAATCTCGCGCAGCGCCGAGGTCGCCGCGTCGACACCGGCCACCCGCACCGAGGCGAGGTCCGCCTCCAGCTCCTGCCGGCGCGCGACCGCGCTGCTCACCAGGCGGTACAGCCAGCCGTACGCCTTGAAGGCCCAGCCGAACACGTTCCAGTTGCTGACGCCGTCGAGCGTCTCGTGCATCGCCATCCGGCCCCGGTACGCGACGGCGGACAGCCGGGTGTGCGAGCCGGAGTAGTGGCCCAGCTCGTGGGCGAGCACCGAGCGGAGCTGGTCGACGCTGAACGTCTGCAGCAGCGGCATGCCGATGTAGAGCCGCCGGGTGCCGCCGATCAGGCCGAGCAGCTTGGTCTCCTCGTCGACCGCGGCGTTCACCTCGGGAACGAGACGGATCTCGTCGGGTGCCCGGGTGCCGACCTCGGCGGCCAGGGCGTGGACCTGCTGCCAGAGCTCGGGCGTCTGCGCGGGCGTGACGACCAGGCCGTGCGGGTGGCTGGGCTTGGCCCGGATCGCCCGCCACAGACCGGCCATGACCGCGCCGACCGCGGCGATCAGCAGGTAGCTCAGCTTGGCCGCGCCCGCGCCGTGCGCGTGCAGCCAGATCTCGACGACCAGCCAGCCCACCAGGGCAACCTGGGCCAGCCCGAGCAGATAGAAGCCAACCAGCATGACCACCGAGACGGCGGCGCGCATCGCTGTGGGCATTGACTGTTCCCCCCGTGTAGGCCGTTCATCCCGTCGAACGGCGCAGGGACCATACCGATGCGAATCTTTACTGGGCAAGCCCGATACGATCTCCGGCCATACATCGAGGGAGTTGACTCTTATGTGGCCATTCGCGGCGAAGATCGACCCGACCCTGGGCGACCCACGCGCCCGGGCTCTGCTCACCGCTCTGCGGACCGCCGACCGGGCGACGGTCCGGGAGATCTTCACAGCCACCACCGACCCGGACGAACGGGCGTTCCTGATGGTGGCGGCCGACGACGTCCCCGGCGTGCAGGACTGGATCGGCCAGTGGATCGCCGACGAGCCGGAGTCGACGCTGCCGGTGCTGATCCGGGGCTGCCACGCGGTGGCCTGGGCCTGGGAGGCGCGCGGTTCCCGCCGGGCCAACGTGACCAGCAAGAGCAGTTTCCAGGAGTTCTTCCGGCGGCTGCGGATCGCCGAGAACTGCCTGGACGAGGTGATCGAGCGGGACCCGGACGAGGTGCTGGCCTGGACCTGGCTGACCACGTCGGCGCGGGGCCGGCAGATCCCCGCGGAGCAGGCCGCGGCCCGGTTCCGCGAGGTGACGAAGCGGGCGCCGTTCCTGCTGCACGCGCACGAGCAGCGCCTGCAGTACCTGTGCCGCAAGTGGTTCGGCAGCCACCAGGAGATGTTCGCGTTCGCCCGGGAGGCGACCGCGAGCGCGCCGGCCGGGCACCCGCTGCCGGGCGTGCTGGCCAGCGCACACATCGAGTACTGGCTGGACCTGCCGGCCGGCCAGGACGACACCTACATGACCACACCGGCGGTACGGGCCGATCTGATCGCGGCCGCCGAGAAGTCGGTGCTGCATCCGGACTTCGTCAAGGTGGCCGGCTGGGCGACGCGGGCCAACACCCTGGCGATGGCGCTGCACATGGGCCAGGAGTTCGCACACGCGGCCCGGGTCTTCGACGTGATCGGCGACAACGTCACCGAGTGGCCGTGGTTCTACCGCACGCTGTTCGGCGGCCCGGCCCGCAAGTTCGCCCAGGCTCGCCGTGACGCGTACCGCGCGCGGGGTTGATCCGGCCTAGTCTGGGGCGTATGGCATCCCGTGACCCGGTCGCCGACCTGCGGCGCATCGCGTTCCTGCTGGAGCGGGCGAACGAGGCGACGTACCGGGTCAAGGCGTTCCGGTCGGCGGCCGCGACGGTGGCCGGGACCCCGCGTGACGAGCTGGTCGAGCGGGCCACGGCCGGCACGCTGGCGAAGCTGGCCGGGGTCGGCGAGGTGACCGCCCGCTGCGTAACCGAGTCGCTGGCCGGCGAGGAGCCGGTCTACCTGCGCCGGCTCCTCAGCACCGAGGGCGCGGATCTGCCGGCCGCGGCGGCCGCGCTGCGGGAGGCGCTGCGCGGCGACTGTCACGTGCACTCGGACTGGTCGGACGGCGGGTCGCCGATCGAGGAGATGGCGCTGGCCGCGGCCGAGGTGGGCCACGAGTGGTTCGTGCTCACCGACCACTCGCCGCGGCTGACCGTCGCCCACGGCCTGACCGCCGACCGGCTGCGCCGCCAGCTCGACCACGTGGCTCGACTGAACGAGCAGCTGCCCGACGGCTTCCGGATCCTCACCGGCATCGAGGTGGACATCCTGGAGGACGGCTCCCTGGACCAGGAGGACGAGCTGCTGGCCCGGCTGGACGTGGTGGTCGGCTCGGTGCACAGCAAACTGCGTGACGACTCGACGAAGATGACCCGGCGGATGCTGGCCGCGATCGCCAACCCGCACCTGGACATCCTCGGCCACATGACCGGGCGCAAGGTCGCCGCGGCCGGGGCCGGCGACGCCGCGCACCGGACCGCCCGGACCCGCCCGCCCAGCACGTTCGACCTGGAGAAAGTGCTGGCCGCGTGCGTCGAGCACGACAAGGCCGTGGAGATCAACTCCCGGCCGGACCGGCTCGACCCGCCGAAGCGGATGCTGACCGTCGCGGTCGAGGCCGGCTGCCGGTTCAGCATCGACACCGACGCACACGCGCCCGGGCAGCTGGACTGGCTGGGTAACGGGTGCGAGCGGGCGGCGCTGTGCGGGGTGCCGGTCGATCGGGTGGTGAACACCTGGACGGCTGATCGCCTGCGGGAGTGGACGGCGTCGCACGACTGAAATCGAACGGCTCATCGGGCACGTCATCCCATAGGGTCGGGCCGTGGGACGAATTGACGAACTCGCCGACCGATACGTTGATGAATGGGCCGAGCTGAACCCGATCGGAGCCACCTCCGCCGGTATCGCGGGGCACGACGACCGGACCGATGACCTCTCGCCGGAGGGCTTCGCCGCCCAGGCCGAGCTGATCCGCCGTACCGTCAACGAGCTCGACGTGATCGAGCCGGAGCACGAGTCCGAGCAGGTCGCGAAGGAGGCGATGCTCGAGCGGCTCGGCCTGGAGCTGACCCGGCTCGACACCGGCTTCGCCGCGGCCGAGGTCAGCGTGATCTCCAGCAGCCTGCACGGGCTGCGCATGGCGCTCGACCTGATGCCGACCGAGGGGGAGCAGGCGGTACGCAACATCGCCACCCGGCTCAACGACTTCCCGGTCGCGCTCGCGCAGTACCGCCGGACCCTGGTGGAGGGCGCCGACCAGGGGGTGGTCAGCGCCCGGGCCCAGCTGGCGGCGGTCGCCGAGCAGTGCGACGCGTGGACCGACCCGGATCGGGACGACTTCTTCCACGGTCTGGCCGACCGGATCGGCCGGTCCGGCGGCAGCGGAGCTTCCGGCGCGCTCGCCGCCGACCTGCGCCGGGGCGCCGAGGCGGCGAACGCCGCGACCGCGGAGTTCGGCCGCTTCCTGCGGGACGAGCTGGCCCCGCGGGGGCGGGAGAAGGAGGCGGCCGGGCCGGAGCGGTACGCGCTGGCCTCGCAGTACTTCCTCGGCGCGAAGGTGGACCAGCAGGAGACGTACCTCTGGGGCTTCGAGGAGCTGCATCGCCTGGAGCGGGAGATGGCCGCGGTCTCCGCGGTGATCGCCGGCTCGGGCGCCACGGTGGATCAGGCGGTCGCGACGCTGGACGCCGACCCGGCCCGCAACATCCTGGGCAAGGAGCGCTTCCGCGACTGGATGCAGGCGCTCTCCGATCGGGCGATCAGCGAGCTCAACGGCGTCCACTTCGACATCGAGCCGCCGGCTCAGAAGCTCGAGTGCTGCCTCACCCCGACCAGCGACGGCGGCATCTACTACACCGGCCCGAGCGAGGACTTCTCCCGTCCCGGGCGGATGTGGTGGGCCGTGCCGGAGGGCCAGGACACGTTCTCCACCTGGCGCGAGGTGACCACGGTCTACCACGAGGGTGTGCCCGGTCACCATCTGCAGATCAGCCAGACCCTGCTGCGGGCCGGCTCGCTGAACCGCTGGCGGCGGCTGCTCGCCTGGTGCTCCGGGCACGGCGAGGGCTGGGCGCTGTACGCCGAACGCCTGATGGACGAACTGGGCTACCTGACCGACCCGGGTGACCGACTGGGCATGCTCGACGCCCAGGCGCTGCGCGCGTGCCGGGTGATCGTCGACATCGGCATGCACCTGGAGCTGGAGATCCCGCGGGACAACCCGTTCGGCTTCCACCCGGGTGAGCGCTGGACACCGGAGCTGGGCTGGGAGTTCCTGCGGGCGCACTGCCGGATGCCGGAGGAGGTGCTGCGCTTCGAGTGGAAGCGGTACCTGGGCTGGCCGGGGCAGGCTCCGTCGTACAAGGTCGGCGAACGGATCTGGCTGCAGGCACGGGACGAGGCGAAGCAGCGCAAAGGCAGTGATTTCGACCTCAAGGCGTTCCACAGGGAGGCGTTGGACCTCGGGGCGCTCGGTCTCGATCCGCTTCGAAAAGCGCTTGCCAGGATTTAAGTCATTCGGGTCTCTCCGTACCGAAATCGGGACGGAGGGACCCATTTTTTTGTGTTGGATCAGTTACTCAAAGTAATATCGCGCCTTTCTGTAATTGCTATCACACTATCCGTGGATGGCACCGCACCCAAGACGTAACGAATCCGAAGTAGAACTCATATTCACGTCTCAGCCGCTATCCGGATACCATCTGTCCGGCACTTGTCACCCAGCTGACAGAACCTGCGCAGGCAGGGGCTCCCCCAACCGCCCCGACGACGCGGGTACAGCGTGGTCGACGGTGCCGCGTATCCCCCGATCAGCCGAGCGAACTCTGACCCTTGGAAAGGGGTTACTTGAGGATTTCTCGGATAGATTGACCCGGATTGGTGCGCCCGCTCGGCTACTTTCAGTAGCCCCCAATGGCCCATCGCGTGTGTGCATGGCGGAGGACGAAAGCAATGTCAGTCTCGGTGAACAGCCGGCGAACCCGTTTACGCTCCGCCCTCGCGGTGCTGCTGACGGTTCTCGTCCTGCTGCCGGCCGCAGGCCTGCTCCTGCGGGTCCTGCAAGAGAACTCGAAGCAGCGTGACAACGTCCAGCTGGAGCAGGACGGCACCGAATACCTCAACGCCCTGGTCCCGCTGATCTCTGCGCTCGCCGAGTCGCAGTCCGCGGCGCTGCAGGGCGTCGCCGCGGAACCCGCCTCGGTGACCGCGGCCGTGTCCCGCGTGCAGATCGCCGACGACAAGTTCGGTAAGAGCCTCGAGACCACGAGCCGCTGGACCGGCCTGAAGGCGAAGATCGCCAAGCTGCCGGCGATCGGCAAGGGCACCGCCAAGATCTTCACGGCTCACGTCGAGGTCGCCGACCTGACCCTCGCGCTGTTCGACACGGTCCGGGAGAACTCGACGCTGAACCGTGACCCCGACGCCGACATCTGGTTCCTCCAGGACGTCGTGGCCGAGCAGGCGCCGGTCGCCGTCACCGCCGTCAGCCGGATGAGCGACCTCGCGAACATGGTCGTCGCCGCCTCGTCGAAGACCCGGGAGCCGCTGAAGCTGCAGTTCGCCTACCAGGTGCAGAAGGTGCAGGAAGTCGTCGGTGACCTCACCGACGGCCTCCAGGAGGCGGTCAACGACACCAACAGCGACACCCTCAGCGGCAACCTGGTGAGCAACCTCGACTCGTTCCGTCGTGGTATCGAGGCCGCGAACCGTGGCGCCAACTTCGGCGCCGGTAAGCCGGACGTCTCGGTTCTGGTGACCGCGCAGTCCACCCTGCAGACCGCGCTGAGCGCGCTGAGCGGCGTGGTGCTGAAGGAGATGGCCGGCCTGCTCGACGACCGGTCGGACACCCTGACCTACAAGCGCATCGAGGCGTTCGCCGTGTTCGGCGTCGCGTTCGCGCTGATCGTCGTCGCCACCCTGTGGACCCGGGGCCGGGCCCGCCAGGTGCAGGCCGCGCTCTCCGAGCAGCCGGGCGAGAACCGCCGCGACGTCTCGGTCCAGGCCGCGGGGGCCACCGGCGGCAGCGCACCGGCCAACCCGTACGGCAACAACCCGTACGACCAGGCCCCGAGCTACGGCGAGATCCCCAACTACGGCGGCGGGCGGGAGCGTTCCGGTGCTGTTCGGTAAGTTCCGCATCCTGGGCAAACTTGCCCTGCTGGTGCTCGTACCGCTGGTGGGTGTTCTCGCCCTGACGGTCCCGATCATCTACAACCGTGTCGAGGCGGCGTCCGAGGCGCAGGACACCTCGGACACCATCCAGTTGGCCACCCGGGTCAGCTCGGCGGTCCTGGAGCTCCAGGAGGAGCGCCTGCTCTCGGTCGGTTTCGCCCTGGGCATCGTCGACGAACCGGCCCTGGTGGCGCAGAGTGCCGAGGCCGCCGCGAAGGTCGCCGAGCTGCTCACCGACGAGGACATCGAACTGCCCAAGGCGCTGCGCCGCTCGGTCATCCTGGCCACCAAGCTGGACAGCACCCGGCAGAACCTGCTGAACCCGAGCCTGACGAAGAACCCGACCCTGGTGGTCGCCGACTTCACCAACGTGATCACGCCGATGATCGACGGTCTGGGGCTCAGCAGCCACGCCGACCTCACCACCGGCGTCGGTCAGCAGGTGTTCGCCCTGGAGCGCTCGATGCTCTCCGACGACATGATCTCGCAGGCGTCCTGCTATCTGGCCACCGCGGCAGTGCTGGCCCAGTCCAAGAACAAGGACATCCGGGCGTCGGCGCCGCTGCAGCTGAGCCTGTTCACCCAGACGCTCAGCCAGCTCCAGTCGGCCATCCGGTCGTCGAAGCCGTACTTCACCGACGGGCAGTACAAGCTCTACCAGAACACCCAGGAAGCGTTCCAGTTCCGGGTGGGTTCGGCGTTCATCGACCAGCTGTCGAAGAACCCGACCCTGGCCCTGAAGAGCCTCAAGGTCAGGACGCTGTTCCCGTCGCTGCAGTCCACGATGGTTCTCGGTGGCTTCGTCGAGAAGCGCGTGGCGAAGGACGTGGACACCACGGCTACCGCCAACCGCTCCAGCGCCCTTCAGCAGGCGCTGTTCGTCGGTGGTGGCGCGCTGCTCCTGCTCCTCCTGGTGATCACGCTCTCGATCTTCATGGCCCGCGCGGTCGCCCGGCCGCTGCGGCGTCTGACCGTCTCCGCCGACCGCATCGCCCGAGCGGCCGAGGCCGAGCTCGAGCGCGTGGCCGACGACGAGGGTGAGGCCCAGGTACGCCCGATCCGCCTGGACCCGGTCGACGTCGAGGCCCAGGACGAGATCGGTGACCTGGCCCGCGCGTTCGACCGGGTGCAGACCACCGCCGCCCGGCTGGTGGAACGCCAGGTGCTCGGCCGCCGTAACGTCGCCCAGATGTTCGGCCACGTCGGCCGGCGTACCCAGAACCTGGTCGGCCGTCAGCTGACCCTGATCGACGGTCTGGAGCGCCGGGAGACCGACAGCGACCGTCTCCGCGAGCTGTACCGACTGGACCACATGTCCAGCCGTCTGCGCCGGAACGCGTCCGCGCTCGTCGTGCTCTCCGGTGCCGCCGGTGCGAACGAGCACATGGCTCCGCTGGCCCTCTCCGACGTCGTCCGTCTCGCCCTCGGTGAGATCGAGGACTACACCCGTGTCGAGGTGGACGTCCCCGAGGAGATCGTCGTGGTGCCGGCCATCCTGGCCGACCTCACGCTGCTCCTCGCGGAGCTGCTGGAGAACTCCACCACCTTCTCCCCGCCGCACACCAACGTCACGGTCTCGGCCGAGGAGCTGCGCGGCGGTGCCCGCCTCGCGATCATCGACCACGGCCTCGGCCTCAAGCCCGAGCGGCTGGCCGAGGAGAACGCCCGACTGACCCGCCGTGAGCGACTGGACCTGGCCCCCACCGAGGTGCTCGGTCTCTTCGTGGTCGGTCGTCTGGCCCGCCGGCACGGCATCGAGGTCACCCTGACCGACACCCCGGACGGCGGTGTCACGGCCTGGGTCGACCTGAGCCCGCAGCACCTGATCACCCGGGTGGAGAGCCTCGCCCCGGCCGGTATGCAGGTCATCGCGCCGCCGGCTGTGCCGCAGGTCCCGATGCCCCCGTCGATGCCCCCGATCAGCGGCGCGCTGCGCGGCAACACCGCCGAGGTGGCCATCGCCAGCACCTCGGTCCGCACCGTCCCGGGCAGCCAGCAGCCGTTCGACCCGGCGGCGCTCGGCCGGGCCACCCGGACGCTGGAGTCGGTCCCCTCGTGGAACGCGTTCGGCGGGGCGCCTGCCCAGCCGGCCGTCGAGGACCCGTACGCCGGGCAGCCGGTCTACGACGCCGAGCCGGTGTACTCGCCGGGAGTGGCGTACCAGGAGCCGGCCACGCCGTACCGCGAGCCGGAACCCACGTACGGCTACAACAGCGGCATCCCGGTCGCCGGTCGTAACCCGGGCTCGATGCCCGAGCTGCCCGCCGCCGGTCGGTCTTCCTGGGGCAACGAGCCCGCTCTGCCGGCCGGACCGGGCTGGAACACCCCGCAGCCGGCCGACACCAGCTGGCACCCGTCGGCTCCGGCCGAGTCCAACTGGAACACCCCGCAGCCGGCCGAGCCGGCCTGGAACACCCCGGCTCCGGCCGTGGAGGCGCCGATGGCTTCGGCCAGCAACTCGGGCTACTCGCCCTCCGCTCCTGAGCCGACCGCTCCCGAGCCGACGATCAACCCGGCCGCCGGTGGCAACAAGCCGCTGCGCCGCCGGGTGCCGGGCAGCCAGCTCCCGACCGACAGCGGTCCGAAGCAGCACGCCGCGGCACCGTCGCAGGACGACGCCCTGGCTGCTCGCGCCGCCTTCGACGCGTTCGAGAGCGGCGTCAGCCGGGCGCACGAGACCAGCACTTCGCTGCCCGCCCCGGACTTCTCCGCCGGGCAGTGGAGCATGCCGGCCTCGCTGCCGGACATGCCCGCACCGCAGTGGAACGTGCCGGCTCCGACTCCGGAGGCGGCACCGCAATGGAACGTGCCGGCCCAGGCACCGGCCCCGGAGGCCGCGCCGCAGTGGAACGAACCGGCCCGGTCGCAGCAGTGGGACGCCCCGGCTCCGGCCGCCGCCCCGCCGGCTCCGCCCGCACCTCCGGCGCCGAACGGCGGTGGCGGGGGACTGACCCGTCGCGTGCCGGGAGCAACCCTGCCCCGGGACGAGCCGCACCAGCCGATCCTTCCGCCCGCTCCGAGCGTGATGGATCCGGAGCAGGCCCGAGCCTTGATGGACCAGTTCGAGTACGGCGTCTCACTCGCACTGAATGAAACTCAGCCACAACCCGAGGGACAACCGCGATGACTTCCCCATACCCCACCGCGCAAAGTCAGCTCAGCGCTGAAGCCAAAACCTTCAACTGGCTGCTGGACTCCTTCACGTCGGGAACCGCCGGCGTGATCGAGGCCATCGCCGTCTCCTCGGACGGTCTGCTGATGGCCATGTCCGCGATCAAGGACCGCCCCAACGCCGAGCGGCTGGCGGCTGTGGTCTCCGGCCTCACCAGCCTCGCCGGCGGCGCCGCGAGCTGGTACCGGCTGGGTGCCCTGAACCGGGTCATCATCGACATGGCCGACGGCTACCTGCTGGTCACCGCGATCAGCGCCGGCTCGGTGCTCGGCGTGATCGCCGACCGCACCGCCAACCTGGGCACCCTGGCGTACGAGATGACGCTCTTCGCCACCCGGGCCGGCGGCGCTCTGAGCCCGCGCCTGATCGCCGAACTGAAGAACGCCGTCCAGCAATGAGCTACCCGGACCCCGCCGACGAACCGGTACCTCCGGCGCGCCCCGGAGTCCGGCCGTTCCTGCAATCCGGTCCGAAGCACTCGACCGGCGGCTACACCCCCACCGGGGAGCAGCCGCCGGTCGCGGCACAGACCAACACTCTGCGCCCGTTCGTCATCACGGCCGGGCGGACCGATGGAAGTGACCCCGACATCGGTATGGAGACTCAGGTGACGATGGTGCTCGGTGCACCACCGTCCCGGCTTTCACCGGAAACCAGGGCGATCGTGTCTCTCCTGGAGGAGAGCCCGATTTCGATAGCCGAGATCTCCGCACGCTTGCGTCTGCACCTGGGCGTCTGCCAAATCCTCGTCGGCGACCTGCGCGCCGCCGGCCAGGTGGACGTCCATGTGATCGACAACGACACCCCTGACCCCGAGACCATCATGCGAGTAATCCGTGGACTTCGATCCATCAGCTAACCGCGTCGTCGGTACCGCGCGAATACCGGGCGCGCCCGCGCCCAAGAAGGCGCCCGTACCGGTAAAGATCATCGTGGCCGGCGGCTTCGGGGTGGGTAAGACGACGACCGTCGGCGCCATCTCGGAGATCTCGCCGCTGACCACCGAGGCCGAGATGACCTCGGAGTCGGTCGGCATCGACAACCCCGGTCAAGCCACGATGAAGACCACCACCACCATCGCGATGGACTTCGGCGTGCTGACCATCGACCAGACGCTGAAGCTGTACATCTTCGGCACGCCTGGTCAGACCCGGTTCGCCTTCATGTGGGACGACCTGGTGAAGGGTGCCCTCGGCGCCCTGGTCGTGGTGGACACCAACCGGATCGACGACTGCTACCCGGCGGTCGACTACTTTGAACGGCTCGGCCTGCCCTTCGTGGTCGGCGTCAACACGTTCAACGGCAACATGGCTTACAGCCTCGACGAGGTGCGCTGGGCGCTCGCGGTTCGCGAGGACGTGCCGGTCATCTCGTACGACGCCCGCTTCCGCGCCTCTGTCCGAGATGCACTGCTCATCGTTCTCGACCAGGCTCTCGACAAGGCGATAAAGATGAAGTCGTAGGGTGTGCGACGGGTCGCCCGGTACACAGTATTCACAATCGTGCCCGCGAGGGGGCACAGTGTGGGTTACCGGGCGACCGTGCGAGAAAAGGACGGTGACGTGCGAGGCGGACTGGACGACGCGCTCGACAAGCTTGCCCGCCGTGACGAGCTGCGGCGGCGTGCCGCGGCCGGGGAGAGTCCGGCCACCCCGCCGGCCTTGACCGAGCTGGTCGAGGCCATCGCCGGGGTGATGACCCGATACCCCGAGCTGGGCGTGTCCGTCGGGGTCGAGGGCGCCGGCGATCCGGTGATACTGCATTTCGGATTCGCCGACGGCACCGTACAGGTCAGAGCGGACCATTCGGTGGGCGCGGCGCCGGCCGCCGAGCCGGCGCGGATACATGCCGATTTTGAAATCAACGTCGTCGACGACCCGGAGCCGCCGCCCCGGGGCAGCCACGACGACCAGGACCGGTTCGGGCCGACGGACTACGACTACTCCGAGCCGCCCACCGCCGAGCGGCCGTTCGTGACTCCGCAGCCGCAGACCCCGCCCGCCGCGTACGCACCGCCTCCGGTGCCGCCGCAGCGGCAACCGGAGCCTGCGTACGCTCCGCCGCACGCGGAGCCGGCCAGTTCCTGGGAGGCGATGGCGAACCCGGTCCCGTTCCAGGCCGGGCACCCGGAGGAGACCGAGATTGCCGCCCGACGGCTGGCCGCGATGCTGCGCGACAACCCCAGCCTGCTGGACGACTGATCCCGACGGACGAGAAAGGCGGCCACCTCACGGTGGCCGCCTTTTTCTACTCTCCGTAGCAGGTCGCATGCGCTTCGCAATCGTCGATCACTCGTCCGCACCGGTGCACCCGCGTCCGCTTTCGCCGACCGCGGGACGTCTGAGATGTCTGACATGGGCCTTTCAGGCGATATGCGGCGCTGCCCGGACGACAGCCCTTTGAGTCACGCTAAGTAGCTCCGTAATGTCCTATTACGTCCATGAGCGCGGCCGACCTCGCTCCTGGAATCTCACGAATGGTGACGGGGACGGAGGTAGCGATGTCGGTATCGGACGGCTGGCTCATCGCGGTCGCGGGCTACGCGATCCTGCTGGCCTGGCCGCTCACCACCGTCATCCTCGTCTGGTTCGCGATCCGCTACGTCGGCACGCACCGCGCCTCGGTCGTCAACCGGAAGCTGGCCAGCGGCGGCGGCCGGCCCGACCACTTCTGGATCATCGTGCCGGCGCTGAACGAGGAGGCCGTGGTCGCCAACACGGTCACCGCGGCGCTCGGCCTGCGCGGCCCGGCCGGCACGCTGTCCCGGGTCCTGGTCGTCGACGACGGGTCGGACGACCGTACGCCCGAGGTCCTCGCCGCGATCAGCCACCCGCGCCTGCACGTCATGCGCCGTGAGCTGCCCGAGGCCCGGCAGGGCAAGGGCGAGGCGCTGAACGCGGCGTACCGCTTCATCGCCGGGCTCACCGAGCGCGAAGGCGTCCCGGCCGAACGGGTGGTGCTCGGCATCATCGACGGCGACGGGCAGGGCAGCGACAACATCCTGGTCGAGGTCGCCCGGCTGATGGGCGACACCAAGGTCGGCGCGGTCCAGGCACAGGTCCGGATCCGCAACCGCGACAAGCTCCTCGGCGCCGTGCAGGACCTGGAGTTCGGCGCGATCGTGGACGCCTGCCAGAACATGCGCAACGCGCTGGACACCGTCGGCCTCGGCGGCAACGGCCAGTTCAGCCGGCTCTCCACGCTGATCTCACTGGGCACCGCGCCCTGGTCGAGCTGCCTGGTCGAGGACATGGAGCTGGGCCTGCGGATGCACCTCTCGGGGATGTCGATCCGCTACACCTCGCGCGCCTCGGTGACCCAGCAGGCGGTGGTCGACATCCGCCGGCTCACCCGGCAGCGCACCCGGTGGGCGCAGGGCAACCTGCAGTGCGCCCGTTACCTCGGCTCGCTCTTCGCCTCCGGCAACATCGCCCGTACCGCGCTGGTCGAGATCTTTCACTACCTGGTCTCGCCGTGGGCCAACGCGGTGGTCACCATCCTGCTCACCCTGACCGGCGCGGTCGGCACCCTCGGCCTGTTGATCGGCCACCCGCTGCCGATCCTGCCCACCTGGTTCGCGCTCGGCGAGAGCCTCGGCATCTGGCTGGTCGTCACCATGTTCCCCGGCCTGGTCTGGGTGCTCGTGCACCGGGCCAAGCGCGCCGACGAGGCGTTGCCCCGGATGCTGCTCGCCGCCCTGGCCTACCCGGCCTTCCTGCTCCTCGGCATGGCCGCCACCTATCGGGCGCTCGGCCGGCAGCTGACCGGCAAGCACTCCTGGGCCAAGACCGAACGCCTCGTCGAAGAGCCGCTCGCCCTGCAGACCGCCTGATCCCGCAGGCCCGCTCCACCCTCTCCCCCCGTAAGTGAAGGAAGGCTCCCCCATGTCCCTTCGCGAAGTCCATCTGATCGGCGGCACCCGCCCCGAAGCCGTGAAGCTCGCCCCCGTCGCCCTCGCCTTCCGCGAGGCCGGCCTGCTTCGCCCGGTCCTGCTCGCCAGCGGCCAGCACCCGACCATGGTCAGCCAGGCGCTGGCGGCGTTCGACCTGGAGCCGGAGATCACCCTCACCGTGGAGCGCTTCACCGGCACCCAGGCCGAGCTGCTCACCGCGATGATCCAGCAGCTCGACGAGCTCTGGTCGGTACGCACCCCGGCCGCCGTGATCGTCCAGGGCGACACCACCACCAGCCTGGCCGGTGCGCTCGCCGCGTTCTGGCGCCGCATCCCGGTCGTGCACCTGGAGGCCGGTCTGCGCTCCGGTGACCTCGAGTCGCCGTTCCCCGAGGAGGCCAACCGCCGCCTGGTCGCCCAGGTCGCCGCGCTGCACCTGGCGCCCACCTCGCTGGCCGCGATGAACCTGCTGGACGAGAAGATCGCCACGAGCGACGTGCTGATCACCGGCAACACCGTGGTGGACGCGACCCTGGCGATCGCCGCGCGGCGACTGCCGTACGAGAACCCCGCCGTCGCCGCCGCCCGTGCGAGCAGCACCAACCGCCTGATCCTGGTCACCGCGCACCGCCGCGAGTCGTGGGGCGAGCCGCTGGACCGGATCCTCGGCGCGGTCAAGGAGCTGATCGCCCGGTACCCGGACATCGACGTGGTGCTGCCCAGCCACCCCAACCCGGCGGTCCGCGCCCAGGTGGACGCCGCGCTGGCCGGCGTGGAACGGGTCACCGTCACCGACCCGCTGCCGTACCCGGACCTCGCCCGGCTGCTCTCCGAGGCCTACCTGGTCCTCACCGACTCGGGCGGCATCCAGGAGGAGGCGCCCTCGTTCGGCGTGCCGGCGCTGGTGCTGCGCGATGTCACCGAGCGCGTCGAGTCGCTGCACGCCGGCTGCGCCAAGCTGGTCGGCTCCGACCCCCAGGTGATCCTCGCCGAGGCGTCCGCGCTGCTGGACGACGAGTCGCGCCGGAACGCGATGACCGCCGGCGGGAACCCGTACGGCGACGGCCGCGCAGCCGCCCGCACCGCCCAGGCCACCGCCGCCCTGCTGGGCCTCGCCCCCGTCCCGGAGGCCATGCCCGTCCAGCCGGCCCAGCGGCCCACCACCCAGATCGGAACCGCCGCCTGATGCGCACCTCGAAGGTCACCCGACGCGCCCTGCTCGCCGGGGGTAGCGCCGCCGCCGTCGCCACCGCGGTCGGCCTCAGCACCCTCCAGGCCGACGCCGCGACCACCGCCCCGGCCACCGGCACCGCCGGGACCAGAACCGGCAAGGGCGGTCCCGGAGCCGGCTCGGCCAAGACCCTGGTCCTGTACGACACCACCGGTGACTACGGATGGCTCGGCGAGGTCTACGCCACCCAGACCGCGAACCTGAGCTCGCGTTTCGGCAGCTGGACCGCCGCGCCGGTGGCCCGTTACAAGGCCGGCGATCTGTCCGCCTACACCGCGGTGATCTACCTGGGCTCGACGTACGACGAGCCGCTGCCCGCCGCGTTCCTGACCGACGTGATGGCCACGACCAAGTCGGTGACCTGGGTCTACGACAACATCTGGCAGCTGGCCGCCAAGGACGGCTTCGCCGCCAGGTACGGCTTCGCCAGCGGCGTTTTCGACCTCGCCGAGGTGACCGAGGTCGGTTACAAGGGCCGGAAGCTGACCCGGAGCGGCGACAACAAGTCCGGGATCATGAACCTGTCGATCAGCGACAGCGCCAAGGTCACCACGCTGGCCACCGCGGTCCGCGCCGACGGCACCAGCTTCCCGTGGGCGGTACGGTCCGGCAACCTCACCTACATCGGCGAGATCCCGTTCTCCTACGTCACCCACGACGACCGCTACCTGGCCTTCGCCGACCTGCTCTTCGACTCGCTGGGCGGCGGGACGACCGAACGGCACCGCGCCCTGATCCGGATCGAGGACGTCGGGCCGGACGCCGACCCGGAGCAGCTCCGGGCGGTCGCCGACTACCTGGCCGCGGAGAAGGTGCCGTTCAGCGTCGCGGTCTACTCGCGGTTCCGGGACCCGAAGGGTGTGCACAACAACGGCAAGGCGCAGGACTACACCCTGGCGAACCGGCCGAAGGTGGTGGCCGCGCTGAAGTACATGCAGGCCAAGGGCGGCACGCTGATCATGCATGGGTACACCCACCAGTACGGCTCGGTGGCGAACCCGTACGACGGGGTCAGCGCGAACGACTTCGAGTTCTACCGGGCACACGTCGACTCGAGCGACACCGTGATCTACGACGGCCCGGTCGCCGAGGACTCCGCGGCCTGGGCCACCTCCCGGATGCTCGCCGCCAGACAGATCTTCACCGCCACCGGCTTGGGCGCCCCGAAGATCTTCGAGTTCCCGCACTACGCCGCCAGCGCGCCCGACTACCAGGCGGTCGAATCGCTGTTCGGCAAGCGCTACGACCGGGGCCTGTACTTCCCCGGCGTGCTGACCGGCGCCAAGTACGACTACAAGCGCCAGTTCGGTCAGTTCTTCCCGTACCCGGTGCGCGACGTGTACGGCTCGGTGGTGGTCCCGGAGAACATCGGCAACGTCGAGCTCGAGGCGTTCAACAACCACCCGGTCCGGATGCCGGCCGACATCGTCGCGTCGGCCCAGCGCAACCTGGTCGTCCGGGACGGCGTGGCAAGCTGCTTCTACCACGCGTATCTGGGCACCGACGAGCTGAAGAACCTGGTCACCGGCATCAAGTCGGCCGGTTACTCGTTCGTGAGCGCCGACTCGATACTCAACGGCTGATCCTGTCGTTTCGAGGAGGCCGCCGCCCGGACCATCGGGCGGCGGCCTTCGCATATACTCACCAAGAGGACATATGGACGTCGTGGACTACTGGGTACGCTCCTGGACCTCGGACGATCTGATCGCTGCCCGCAAGGTGCTCACCCCGCACGTCGAGGTGGAGTGGAACCTGGACGCCCCGGTCGACGACGAGGAACTGCTGCAGGTGCTGCACCGGATCGCCGCGTTCGCCGACCGGGTCGAGATGACGTCCAGGACGGACGCCCTGGACGGCGCGGCGCTGATCTACGACCTGACGGCGCCGTTCGGCAACGCCCGGCTCGTCGAGTTCCTCGCCGTCGAGGACGGGCTGATCACCGAGATCCGCCACGTCTACGACGTCACCGCGATCGACCGCTACTTCCCCGGCCTGTACGCGAACTAGCGCGCCGGGGTCGGCAGCGCCCGCTCCAGCAGCTCGAACAGCGCCGCCCAATGCCGCCGCTCGCCCTCCGCGTGGTGCGCCGCCGTGTCGGACATGGTGAACCCGTGCGGCGCACCCTCGTAGAGCTCCGACGTGTACGTGACACCGGCCCCGGCCAGCGCGGCCTCCAGCGTCGCGATGTTCTCCGGCGTCATCGACCCGTCGTTGTCGGCGTGCCCGAAGTAGACCTCACCGGTGATCGAACCGACCCCCAGATGCGGGCTCTGCGCTTCCTCGCGGACCACCCCGCCGGCGTGGAAGCTGCCCAGCACCGCGATCCGGTCGGGCAGCGCGGAGATCGCGATCAGCCCGTTCCGCCCGCCCATGCAGTACCCGACGATCCCGGCCGGCCCGGGCGCGACACCCTCCTGCGCGCCGAGGAAGTCCAGGTACGCACGGACATCGGCGACCAGCAGCTCCGGGGTGAGCGCCCGCACCAGCGGCATCACCTCCCCGAACACCGCACCGCGCCGCTCGGCGTCGAGAAGATCGGCCGGGTCCACCAGCGGGCCACGGCGGCTGCGGTAGAACAGGTTCGGCAGCAGGACCGCGTACCCCCGCTCCGCGATCCGGTCGGCCATCTCGCGCAGCCGCGGCCGGACGCCGAAGGCGTCCATGAACATCAAGATCGCGGGGTACGGCCCCGGCCCGGCCGGTTTGACGAAGTACGCGTCGGCCCGGCCGCCGGCGGCCGGAACATCGATCGAGATCTGCTGCATCGCCGCATCCTCTGCACCTTGGTCATGATCCGCGCGACCGTAACATCGCGCCTGGCGGCTTTCCCGCCCCAACGTCGTATTCTGTGGCGCATGGCCACCCGGCTCCGCGCGGATGCCCGCCGCAACCGAGCAGCCCTGCTCTCCGCCGCTCGCGACGTCTTCGCGGAACAGGGGCTGGATGCTTCGCTGGACGAGATCGCCCGCCGGGCCGGAGTCGGCAACGCCACCCTCTACCGCCGTTTCCCCAGCCGCCGGCACCTGATCGCCGAGGTCTTCGCGAGCCACATGACCGCCGCGGTCCGCCTCGCCGACCAGGCCTGTGAGCACCCGGACCCGTGGGCCGCCTTCGTCGGCTACCTGACCCGGGTCTGCGAGCTGCAAGCCACCGACCGGGGCCTGGCCGAACTGCTGGTGACCAGCGCCTTCGACGACGACGAGCGGCTCTCCGCGCTGCGGACCGCCGCTCAGCAGCGCGCGGTGGACGTGCTGACCCGGGCCCAGCGGGCCGGCCGGCTGCGCGCCGACTTCACCTGGCACGACCTGTGGCTGGTGATGATGGCGAACGCCGGCGTGAACCGGCACGCCACCGAGCCGAACGCCTGGCGCCGGCAGTTGTCCCTGCTCATCGGCGGTCTCGCGACCCGGTGACCGGCCGGTCACGGTGCGGCTTTTAAGGATGTTTAAGGCAGCTGCCGGAGACCCTTAAGACGGCTTGGACAAAGAATCTTCTCCGTCAGCATCCCCCTTGATCGGAGTCGTCCATGCAACGCACCCGTCTGCGACTCGCCATCTACTCCACGGCCGCAGTCCTCGCGGTCGGCGGCGGCATCGGCGCGGCGCTCGCCGCCACCACGAGCAGCGCGGGCAGCCTCACCGCCAGCTTCGTCAAGGAGAGCGACTGGGGCACCGGGTACCAGGCGCACTACACGATCACGAACAACACCGGCACCGCGGTGAACGGCTGGCAGCTGGTCTTCGGCCTGCCGGCGACCGCCAAGCTGGGCAGCGCGTGGGACGCCACGGTCACCACCAACGGCAACATCGAGACCGCGAAGAACGCCTCGTACAACCCGACCATCCCGGCCGGCGGGTCGGTCACCTTCGGCTTCGTGGTCGCCGGCCAGGGTGACCCGACGAGCTGCGCGATCAACGGCGCGTCGTGCACCGGCGGTGCCGCGACCACGGCACCCACCGCGGTCCCCACCAAGACCGCGACCACGGCGCCCACCGCGACCCCCACCAAGACCGCGACCGCCACGCCCACGGCGACCGCCACCAAGACCCCGACCGCGTCGCCGACCGCCAGCCCGACCAGCTCGAACGGCTCGTCCAGCGGCGTCCTGGTCGCCCCGTACGTCGACATGGGCGTCCTCTCCAACGGCGGCACGCTCTCGGCGCTCGCGGCCGGCGGCAACGTCAAGTCGTTCAGCCTGGCCTTTGTCACCGCCTCCGGCTGCAAGGCGAGCTGGTTCGGCGCGTTCGACCCGCGGGCCAAGCAGTTCGCCGACCAGATCAGCGCGGTCCGCGCGGCCGGCGGTGACGTGAAGGTCTCGTTCGGCGGTGCGACCGGCGTCGAGCTGGCCCAGGCCTGCACCTCGACCAGCGCGCTGCAGGCCGAGTACCAGGCCGTCGTCGACGCGTACAACCTGAAGTACATCGACCTGGACATCGAGGGCGCGGCCTCGGCCGACACCGCCTCGATCGCCCGCCGCTCGACCGCGCTCGCCGCGCTGCAGAAGGCGAACCCGGGCCTGAAGATCTCGCTGACCCTGCCGGTGCTGCCGGAGGGCCTGACCGGGGACGGCCTGAACGTGGTCAAGTCGGCCAAGAACGCCGGCGTCGACCTGGACCTGGTCAACATCATGGCGATGGACTACGGCCGCGCCGGCCAGGACTACGGTGACCTCGCGATCCAGGCGGTCAAGTCCACGAAGGACCAGATCAAGTCGATCTACGGCAACAGCGACGCGGCGGCCTTCAAGATGGTCGGCGTCACCCCGATGATCGGCAAGAACGACGACAACGGCACGTTCACCCAGAGCGACGCCCGGGACCTGCTCGCGTTCGCCAACACGAACCACCTCGGCTTCGTCTCCTTCTGGGAGCTGCAGCGGGACAAGAACGCCTGCCAGGGCGCGCTCTTCCAGTGCACGAACATCAGCCAGACCGCGTTCGAGTTCTCCAAGATCTTCGCCGGCTTCAAGGGCTGAGCAAGCCACGCTGAACAAGCGCGGTTCCCGGGCGGACACCCCCGGGGACCGCGCCTTTTCGTACCCCTGATCGGGTTCGTCGGTTGCCGGAAGGTCAGGCGAAGCCGCGCCCGGTCTCGGCGAGCGACTCGCGGGCCAGGTCGTAGAAGCTGACCTCGGGGCGATGCTCCAGCCACACGTTCAACGACACCCGCAGGACCGTCAGGAACGTCGCGGCGAGCAACTGACTGCGTACCCCCAGGGGGTCGGCCGGGCCCAGGCGGACCGCGAGTTCCGCGGAGATCTCGCGTTCGAGCGCGGCGAACGTCTGCACCTGCGCCGCGGCCAGCGATGGATGCCGGCGGACCATCCGGCTGCGCGCGACCCACTCCGGGTCGACGACGCCGAGCCGGCGGTAGAAGATCTCGGCGGCCGCGCAGAGCGCGACCCATGGCGACTCCGTCGCCGGCCGCTTCCGGAGGATGCCGGCCAGCAGCCGCATCCGCTGCAGGTCGCCGTAGAAGAGGGCCTCTTCCTTGTTGGCGAAGTAGTTCGAGAAGGTACGCCGGGAGACGCCCGCCTCGTCCGCGATCGCCTCGACCGTGACCTTCTCCGGCCCGTGCTCGAACGCCAGACGCAGGGACGCCTCGTGCAGCGCCTGCCGGGTCGCCGCCTTCTTCCGCTCCCGAAGTCCGGGTTCGGGCGTCGTGTCCCCCGCAGCCTCGCTCATGCACAGAGCGTACCGGCGACGCGTATCACTTCCCGACGGGAAAGTTTGCGCACCGGGAACCCCCGAAAGATAGTTGTACGTGGCAACAACTACGTCAGGAGCCGCCTTGACTCACCCCGGTGGCACCCAGCCCGGTGCCATGACCCACCGCGAGATCCTGGAAGCCCTCTCCGGCCTTCTGCTCGTCCTCTTCGTCGCGATGTCCAGCTCCACCATCGTCTCCACCGCTCTACCGACGATCATCGGTGACCTGAACGGGACGCAGAACCAGTACACCTGGGTCGTCACCGCGACTCTGCTGACAGCCACCGCATCCACCCCGATCTGGGGCAAGCTCGCCGACCTCTACAGCAAGAAACTGCTGGTCCAGGTCTCGATCGTGGTGTTCGTACTGGGCTCGATCATCGCCGGCCTCACCCAGAACACCGAGCAGCTGATCGCCGCCCGGGCGTTCCAGGGCCTCGGCATGGGCGGCGTGCAGGCGCTGGTCCAGGTCGCCATCGCGGCGATGATCGCGCCCCGCGAGCGCGGCCGGTACAACGGCTATCTCGGTGGCGTGATGGGCCTGGCCACCGTCGCCGGGCCGCTGCTGGGTGGCGTGATCGTGGACACCGACTGGCTCGGCTGGCGCTGGTGCTTCTTCATCGGCATCCCGATCGCGATCCTCGCGCTGATCGTGCTGCAGAAGACCCTGCACCTGCCGGTCCTCCGCCGGGAGAACGTGAAGATCGACTACCTGGGCGCCACCCTGATCGCGGCCGGCGTCAGCGTCATCCTGATCTGGGTCTCGTTCGTTGACGACTCGTTCGCCTGGATCTCCTGGCAGACCCTCGCCATGGTCGGCGGCGGCGTGCTCCTGCTCGCTCTCGCCACGTTCGTCGAGTCGCGGGCCGCCGAGCCGGTGGTCCCGTTGTCGATCATCCGCCAGCGCACCACCGCCCTGGCCATCCTGGGCAGCCTCGCGGTCGGCATGGCGATGTTCGGCGGTGCCGTCTTCCTCGGCCAGTACTTCCAGATCGGCCGCGGCTACAGCCCGACCGAGGCCGGCCTGCTCACCATCCCGATGATGTTCGGCCTGGCCTTC
Organism: Actinoplanes regularis; assembly: GCF_900188005.1. GTDB lineage: Bacteria > Actinomycetota > Actinomycetes > Mycobacteriales > Micromonosporaceae > Actinoplanes > Actinoplanes regularis. The sequence goes on from NZ_FZNR01000008.1 coordinate 125,383, forward strand.
GCCTCGACCGTGGCCGGACGGCTGATCACCAAGAGCGGCAACATCAAGCCGTACGTGGTGGTCGGAACGATCATCCTGGTCGGCGGCTTCGGCAGCCTCTCGGTGCTCGACCACGACACCTCGCTCTGGTACGTCGGCGGCGCGATGTTCCTGGTCGGCGCCGGGGTCGGCATGTCGATGCAGAACCTGGTGCTGGCCGTGCAGAACACCGTCGCGCTCAAGGACATCGGCGCGGCCAGCTCGACCGTGGCGTTCTTCCGCTCGCTCGGCGGCACGATCGGGGTCTCGGTGCTCGGCGCGGTCCTGGCCCACCGGGTCGCCGACTCGATGACCGAACAACTCACCGCGATGGGCGTGCACTCGACCGGCACCGGATCCGGGGTCAGCGCTCTCAACCTGGGCAGCCTGCCGCCGGCGATCCAGCACGTCGTGCGGGTGGCCTACGGCGACGCGACCGGGCACATCTTCCTGATCTCGATGTTCATCGCGGTGGTCGGGGTGATCGCGGCGGTCGCGATGAAGCCGACCAAGCTGCGCAGCACGGTCGACCTGGCCGCCCCGAAGCCGGCCGAGCCCGAGCCGGCCGCAGCCGCGGTGACCCAGGGCTGATCACCGGCGCGGTTTTCCTCAACCCGGGGCCGGCGCGACCGAATGGTCCCGCCGACCCCGGAGAGGAGAACTCGGATTGAGCAAGCGTGCGATGGACGCCGAGAAGCTGTCCGCTGTCCTCCTCACCATCGAGGACCGGCGTTCCTGGGATGCCAGGGCCGAACTTGCCCGCGCGATCGAGCTGGAACAGGTTGCCCGGGATCTCGGCGACGACCTGCTCGCCGCCCGCGCCCGGCTCTGCCAGATCAACATGCGGATGCGTCGCGGTGATGTCGCGGCGGCCGCCGAGCAGATCTGGCACGTGCACCAGTGGGCGGTCGAGCACGACGCCCGTCAGCTGCTGGCCCGGACCCACCTGATCTGGTCCGCGATCCACCTGCACCTCGGCGACGCCGAGCAGGGGCTGGAGCACGCGGTGCTCTCCGTCGAGCTGCTCGACGACGAGTCCACCGAGCACATGCACGTCTGGCACCGGACCAAGCTGGCCGACGCCCTGTACTTCGCCGACGACATGGAGACGGCCCGCGTCCGGTACGCCCAGGCGGAGGAGATCGCCCTGCGCGCGGGCTCGCCGGCGCTGCTCTGCATGCTGAACAACTACGCCTATGCCGAGTCCTGCAGCGGCAACCGGCAGCGCGCCGGGGAGGTGGTCGACCGCCTGCAGCAGCTCGCGCTCGACTGGAACACCCCGCTCGAGCCGGCGTTCCTGGACACCATCGGTTCCGTCCAGGTCAGCAACGGGCAGTACGCGCGGGCCGAGGCGACGATGCAGACCTGCATCGAGCGGTACGCCGAGGGCCAGTGGGACGACGCCAACGCCATGGCGCAGTACCTGGTCACCCTGGCCCAAGCCCAGCGCGGTCTCGGCCAGCACGACGAGGCCCAGGCCAGCCTGGACAAGGCCCTCCAGGAGTGCCGGAGCCGGGATCTCGGCGAGTCGCTGGTCCGCGCCCACCGGGAGCAGGCCGAGCTGCACGCGGCCCGGGGCGACTTCGCCGCGGCCTTCACCGCGCACCAGGCGTTCTTCAAGGTCTACCACCGGCAGCAGTCGCTGAAACGGGAGGCGCGGGCCCGTACCCGGCAGGCGATGTTCGAGACGACCGAGGCCCGGCAGGAGGCGGAGCGGTTCCGCGAGCAGGCCCGTCGCGATCCGCTCACCGGCCTGCACAACCGGCGGTACGTCGACGAGCGCCTGCCCGATCTGATCCGTACCGACCCGGCGCTCACCGTCGCCCTCGTCGACCTGGACCACTTCAAGCAGATCAACGACCAGCTCTCCCACGACATCGGCGACCAGGTCCTGGTCCGGGTCGCCCAGGTGCTGACCCGGGAGGTCGCGGCGGCCTGCTCGGACGGCTTCGTGGCGCGGATGGGCGGCGAGGAGTTCCTGGTGGTGCTCCCCGGCACCGAGGTGCCCAGCGCCACGGCCCACCTCGACGGCATCCGGCTGACCATCCGCAACCAGCACTGGTCACCGATCACTCAGCATCTGCCCGTCACGGTCAGCATCGGCGTGGCCGGCCTCGTCGACGCCCCGGAAGACGCCCAGGCACCCCTGCTGTCCACAGCGGACAGTCATCTGTACGCTGCCAAGCACGGCGGACGCGACCGCGTCGTGTCGGGCACGGGACTTCGCGGATGCATCGGCCATCCGTCGGCCGCCTAGTCTCGTCCCACGCTGTCATGCCACGCCGTGACCACCTTCGGATTCCGGGGGTGATATCGGTCAATCGTTGGCGCTAGGCTGGACCGGTTGTCGAAGATCGACGGTCGGGGTCGGGCGCAAGGAGGCGGTCGTGCAGCAGGACAGTGACAGCTCCGTACCCAAGGAGACCGCGCCGCCCGGGGTCAACCCGAACATTCCGCACTCCGCCCGCATCTACGACTACTGGCTGGGCGGCAAGGACAACTTCGCCGTCGACCGCGCGGTCGGCGAGGCCATGATCCAGGCCATCCCCGGCATGCGCTACATGGCCGGCGAGAACCGGAAGTTCGTCCACCGCGCCGCCCGCGACCTGGTGGCGAAGGAGGGCATCCGGCAGTTCCTGGACGTCGGCACCGGCATCCCCACCTCGCCCAACCTGCACGAGGTCGCTCAGCAGGTCGCCCCCGAGACCCGGGTCGTCTACGTCGACAACGACCCGATCGTGCTGGTCCACGCGCGCGCCCTGATGCGCAGCTCCGCCGAGGGCCGCAGCGAGTACATCAGCGCCGACATCCGCGACCCGCGCTCGATCCTCGACGACCCGATCCTGACCGACACACTCGACCTGACCAAGCCGGTCGGCCTCACCCTGATCGCCATCCTGATGCTGATCGCCGACGAGGACGACCCCTGGGGCATGGTCGCGGAGCTGCGCGACGCGATGCCATCCGGCAGCTGCCTGGCCATCACGCACCCCACCGCGGACTTCAACCCCGACGAGGTCGGCCAGGCGGTCGCCGCGGCGACCGGCGCCGGGATGACCCTGGTGCCCCGCACCGAGGAGGCGGTCGCCCGCCTCTTCGGTGACTGGGAGCTGCTGGAGCCCGGGCTGGTTCCGGTCTCCGGCTGGCGCCCGGACTCCCAGGTGGACGACCCGCAGGCTGCTTACTACTGGGCGGGAGTCGCCCGCAAGCCCTGACCCCGGTGGTCAGCCCAGATCGTGCCCACTCAGGTTTCTTCCACGCAAAGACCTGAGGCGGGTGCACCCAGATCGGCCCCGTCCACTGCCCGGGCGGGGCCGATCCAATTTCGCCGCCGCGTCGCCGGCTGAGGCGTTCGGCGGCAACCTCGGGGTTGGACCGGATGGGTGGCCCAGCACGGGGAACCGGGCCACCCAACCGGCGTCAGACGGGCGTGTCGCGCAACGCCCGAAGTCGTGGCCGCTTGCAGGCCGGCGGAACCGGAACCCGTCCGGCACGGATCAACACTTCCCGGACGGCACCCTCGCGCCCATCCGGATCGACCACGACGCCCCGCACCCCGAGCCACATCTCGCCCTCGTGCGGGATCGGCCGACGCCAGTCGACCCGGAGCACGCGCAGCCGGATCGCACCGATGCCGTAGCAGTAGTCGGACTCGGCGAACTCGCACACCGGCCAGCGAGGCCGGGAGGGCCGCAGCCGGTCCTCCCGGACCCGCGGCGCCGAAGCCATCCATCGCGAGCGGGCGTGCGGGCGCCCACCGGTCCGGCGGCAGGTGACGAGCTCACTCGCGCGCGTCGGAATCACCCTCTTCGGTCCGCGGCTCGGCGACGGTCGTCCCGCCGGGCCGGCTCAGTGCGTAGCGAACACCACCGAACCGGTGACTGAGCGCACTGGCCCGGGTGGAGGCGGCGAGCACGTCGCCGGTTATCTCCGAGTGCCGATGAATCGGAGGCGGATTACCCCGGCGCGGACTGTCAGTCACGCCGGGGTCACCCGAATCAGGATGTTCCGGGCCGATGTTAGGTACCGACACACTCGTCACCTCTCGCTCGGACGCCCCCGCCAGGGAGCCTTGCGCCGAGGCCGCAGACGTCGCTCCGCGACCGACCCGTCACCCAAAGAGTTCACTCTGCGTGACCCTCCTTGGATGGGCTCACGTGAGTTATCATGCTCAGAATCCCGTGCCTACGCAAGGCCAGATGCACGTGCATTTGCATCACCGCCACAAATAGCCACGAGGACAACACACCCCGGGTCGAACGGCGATCCGGGCGAACCGAGGGAGCTTGGAATGACCTACGTGGTCAACGGCATGCCAGCCGGTCAGCTGCAGGGCGTGACCTGGCAGAAGAGCCGTCGCAGCAACCCGAGCGGCAACTGTGTGGAGTGCGCTGTCCTGCCCGGCGGCGATGTCGCTGTGCGCAACTCCCGCGACCCCGAGGGGGCCGCGTTGATCTACACCCGGGCCGAGATCGAGGCCTTCCTCGGCGGGGTTCGCGACGGAGACTTCGACAACCTGCTGGCCTGAACGCCAGGCGTGCCACCGGCCCGACAGGCCGACCCACACGAAAAAAGGTCCGGCCGGACGAGATCGCCCGGCCGGACCTTCAACCCTTTGGATGTCCCGCGAACACCTCAGATCGGGCGCCCGACCTCGTTGAGCAACTTTCCGAGGATCTCCGGCGTGTGATTCGGCGGCTCCGCGTCGATACAGACGCGCTCCATCGCCATCGCGTACTGATCCACGTCCTCGCGTTTGTCGAGGTAGATCGCGCTGGTCAGCTGCTCCACGTAGACCACGTCGGGCAGTTCCGGCTCGGGGAACCGCAGGATCGCGAACGGGCCACCGGCCGCCGCGTGCCCGCCCGCGGTGAACGGGATGATCTGCAGCCGCACGCTCGGCAGCTTCGACGCCTCGATGAGCGCCTCGATCTGCGAGCGCATCACCTCGACACCGCCGATCGGCCGGCGCAGCACCGCCTCGTCGATCACCGCCCACAGCTGCGGACCACCCGGGCGGGTGAGAATCTGCTGCCGCTGACGGCGCACCTCGACCCGGCGGTTGATCTCCTCGGCGGTCGCGCCGGCGTGACCGAGCATGATCACGGCCCGCGCGTACTCCGGCGTCTGGAGCAGGCCGGGGACAAACTGGATCTCATAGGTACGAATGAGCGTGGCGGCCGCCTCCAGCCCCAGGTACGCCTGGAACCAGGAGGGCAGCACGTCGTTCAGCTGCTGCCACCAGCCGGGGCTGTTGGCCTGCCGGGCGAGCCCGATCAGCGCCTCACGCTCGTCCTTGTCGACCACGCCGTACAAGGTCAAAAGGTCCGCGACATCGCGTTCCTTGAAGCTGACCCGGCCGAGCTCCATCCGGCTGATCTTCGAGCCCGAGGCGCGGATCTCGTAGCCCGCCGCGTCCCGGGTGATCGCTTTCGACTCCCGCAACTTGCGGAGCTGAGAGCCGAGCAGAATGCGCAGCACGGTTGGACCGCCGCCCGGCGCCTCCTCCTGCGAACCCGCGCTCACTTGACTCCTCGTCGCCGCGCCGTGACTGCCGGAAGACAGCCGCATGCATCCTAGAGCGGAGATCGTCTACCGCGAAACCATGTCAAGCGTAGTCCCGCCAAAGCTGATGCGCGCTCAGATGCACGTGCAGACGGCCTTGCGGACGCACTTGATGACGAGCATGATAGCTGACAGACACGTATCGACTGCTAACGCAGCGTGCCGAAAACTTCGGCTGCTCGGCCCTTGCGCGCAGTTGATGCTGCCTGATGGCCCCTTGACGCCGCCTCGAGAGCTTGGAGGCATCGCAATGCCGAACTGGCTGACATCAACGCCGACACTCACTCCTCCGCAGCGCGACCCGGCGGACGTGGCCCCGGCCGAGAGTTACCGCCCGGCCGACCCGGTCTGGGTCTATCGGGACGGCTGGCGAGCCGGCGTGATCGAGGCCGCCTCACCCCGCGCCGTCACTGTCACCTACCGCCCAGGCGCGCACCGCGGCACCGGTGTCGACACCTTCACCGCGCCCTACGTGACCTCACGCGATGACGATGACCCTACGCTCGACCACCGTGGCCTGCGGCTGGTCCGGCGGAAGCCGATCGCGTCATGACCGGCGCCGTCACCGTCTCCGCGATCGTCGGCCTGCTCAGCCTCTTCTCCGGCGTCGCCCTCGGGTGGTACCTGCGGCGCACCAACGACTGGTGCCCCACCTGCGGCGAGCAGCTCACCTGCGGAGACTGCAAGATGAGCGTGCACTGGCCGGAGCAGGCCGCCGCCGGTCACCGTTAGCTGATCCCGCCGACCGATCAGCCGGGCGGGCTTGGCGCCGCCTCGTGCGGCTCTCCAATCGTCGGCCGCTAGCTTTTAGCGGTGGATACACCTTCTGAAGCCGGCCTGACCGGTCTCTCCGCGGCCGGCCGCAACCTGCTCTTCACCGACGCCCGCACCGCCTCGTTCTTCGCGCCGACCCCCGTCACCGACGAGCAGCTCAGCGAGATCTGGGAGCTGGCCAAGTGGCCGCCGACCCAGGCGAACACGCAGCCGCTGCGGGTGCTCTACGTCCGTACGCCCGAGGGCAAGGACCGCCTGATCAAGCACCTCGCCGAGGGCAACCGGGCCAAGTCGCAGAGCGCGCCGGTCATCGCGGTGCTCGCCCTCGACACCCAGTTCCACGAGCACGTGCCGCAGGTCTTCCCGCACGTGCCGGGCCTCAGGGACGTCTTCGAGAACGACCTCGACAAGCGGATCACGGACGGTACGTTCAGCGCCGCGCTGCAGGCCGGATACTTCATCATCGCGGCGCGCGCGATCGGTCTGTACGCCGGCCCGATGGCCGGTTTCGACAAGGCCGGCGTGGACGCCGAGTTCTTCCCGGACGGGCGCTTCAAGTCGCTCGTGGTGGTCAACCTCGGTCACCCGGCGGAGAACGCGTACCGGGACCGGCTGCCCCGGCTCGACACCACGACCACGGTGCAGTGGGCCTGAGCGATTGAAAACGGACGGCCCGGCGGTCAACCGCCGGGCCGTCCGCCGTCGTCGAGCTGTGGACCCGCTATGGGTTGTGCCGCTCTGGCGACATTCCCGGTTGATCGGCCCCCGAAAGGGGTAGTTTCGAGCCGTCCATCTTCGCAACGGAGGTGACGGCGTGCTCGAACCGCGGGAGCAGCGGGAATTCGACGACATGACGGCCCGGCTACGGGACACCGATCCAGCCTTCACCCGCCGGGTCAGCCGGTTGCCGCTTCACCAACGCCGGCGCTGGCTGACCTCGGCGATTCTGCTGTGGAGCCTCGCCCCGATCTGTCTGATCTACGGCGGCTGGACCGGCGCCCTGGAGGCCACGCTGGCGATCGCCTACGGCGCCTGGCTGCTGCACAAGCGCCGCCGGGCGACCGGCCAGTCCTCCTGGCCCTCTTCCACGGACCGTCGTCCGGCCGCGGAGACCTGACCGCTCAGCTCCAGCGATCGCCGGTGAGTCGCTCGTAAACCTCGACATACCGCGCCCGGGTCGCCTCGACCACCCGCTCCGGCAGCTCCGGACCCGGCTCGGTCCGGTCCCAGTCGGTCTCCCTGGTCGCCCAGTCCCGCAGCACCTGCTTGTCGAGGTAGCGCTGCACGTCGCCGGGCTGCCACTCCTCCGCCGCCCAGAACCGCGAGGAGTCCGGCGTGAGCAGCTCGTCCCCGAGCTTCAGCTCCCCCGCCTTACGCCCCAACTCGATCTTGGTGTCCGCGATCAGGATCCCGCGGGCCGCCGCGATCTCCGACCCCCGCCGGTAGATCTCCAGCGTGATCCTGCGCAGCTCCTCGGCCTCGTCCTTGCCCTCCTGCTCGACCACCTGCTCGAAGGTCATCGGCTGGTCGTGCCCGGCCCCGACGGCCTCCTTGGTGCTCGGCGTGAAGATCGCCTCCGGCAGCTTGGACCCCTCGACGAGCCCGGCCGGCAGCGGAACGCCACAGATCGCCGCTTCCCGCTGATAATCCTTCAGCCCGGAGCCGGCCAGGTACCCACGGGCGATGCACTCGACCTTCACCATGTCCAGGCGCTCGCACCGGATCGCCCGGCCCTGCCACTGCTCCGGCACGTCGGTCGAGGAGATGACATGGTTCGGAACGACGTCGCTGAGCTGGTCGAACCACCAGAGCGACAGCTGAGTGAGGATCTTTCCCTTGTCCGGAATCGGGGTCGGCAGGATCACGTCGTAGATCGAGATCCGATCCGAGGCGACCAGGATCAGGTCCTCACCGTCCGCATAGACGTCCCGAACCTTGCCGGAGTGCAGCAGCTCCACGTGTTCCCCTCAGATCTGGCAGGTAGGCGTGCACTTTCACGCTATCGAATGGCCCCCGCAGCAGGTCGGCAGGTAGGAACAGAAGATCTCGGGCGCCCGATGGAGGATCCCGAAGCAGCCACGAGCCGATAGGTGCCACGGTAATCCGACAACGCCGATCAGGCCGCCACCACCGCCGGCATCGGCCGGGTACCCGCTCCACGCGATCCGCTTCGAGTCAGCCCGATCTTTCCGCTGCGCATCCGCCTGGCGCCAGGTCGGGACCGGCATCGAACCAACGAAGCGATCGGATCGTCACCGTTCGCATGAACCTGTTCTACATCAACACGCGGACCGACCTCACCCGCCTCGCCAGGCGCCGCCGTCGCCAGGCATGTTGCGCCGAACAGCAGTCCGAAACAGCCACAACCGGCGAAGTACCTGGCGGCGACGCCGGCTAGAGTAGCGATCATGGCGCAGACCTATCGAGTTGTCGACCTCTTCGCAGGGTGCGGCGGCATCACGTCCGGACTGCACAAAACCAAGCGCTACGAAACGGTCCGCGCCGTCGAGATCGATATCGCTGCCGCCACGACATACACCGAGAACTTCGGCGAGGGCCTGGTCTACCCGGACAGCATCACCGGCTGGGAGGTTGACGACCGGGCCAGGAAAGCAGACGTGGTGGTGGGTGGTCCCCCATGTCAAGGCTTTTCAAATCTGGGCCTCAAGCGGCCGGACGATCCTCGCAATCAGTTGTGGCGTGAATATGTCCGAGTCCTTAACGCGATCGAACCCAAAGCCTTCATCATCGAGAATGTCGACCGCTTCCTGACCAGCGAGGAATTCAAACTGCTGGACAAGGAGTCCAAAACAGGAAAGCTCCGGGACTACGAGCTCCGGCCTCACCTGGTCAATGCAGCCGAGTTCGGTTCTGCCCAACTACGTCGCCGGGCAATCGTGATCGGCACTCATCGCGATCTTGACCCGATCGAGATTCCTTCCGAAGGTCGGCTCCCACGAGAAAAGTGGGTCACCGTGAGAGATCGCTTGAAATACGTCGATCAGCGAGTCGCCGAGGATAATCAGCTCCTTCCGAAAAGGTCGATCAGCCATCACGGAAAAGTTCTTCCCGGCGCCTTCTCGGGACTCGAGATCCACGTAACCCGACGCTACGAGGACTTTTCCCGCGAGAGATTCAGGGAGATTCCTGCCGGCGGTAACCGGTTCGACCTACCGGACCGCCTGAAGAGTCCTTGCTGGCTACGCCACACAACCGGATCCGGTGACGTGATGGGCCGGCTCCGTTGGGACCAGCCCTCCGTCACGATTCGAACCGAATTCTTCAAACCGGAGAAGGGTCGCTACCTGCACCCTTCGGAGCATCGAGCGATCACCCACCTGGAGGCCGCCCTGCTGCAGGGATTCGACAACGACTTCAAATGGTGCGGCTCAAAGGTGCAGATCGCCCGACAGATCGGGAACGCCGTGCCAGTCGAATTGGCAGAGGCCATCGGCAGGGTTGTTGCCGAAAGCTTGGACGCGCAGGGCTGATCGCCCCAGATCACTCCGAGCGTGGGGAATCGAGCCGGACCATCGCCGCGATCCGAGCGGCAGCCTCGATGGGATCCTCGTGCTCCCAGATCCGAACCACCTGCCATCCCAGCTCGGCCAGGTGGCGATTCGTCGCCGCGTCCCTTTCCTGGTTGGTGGACAGTTTCTTCGCCCACCAACCGGAGTTGGCTGCAGGACTGGTCGCATGTTCGGGGCACACATGCCAGAAGCAACCGTCGATGAACACCGCGATGCGAGCCCGAGTGAATGCGATGTCCATCGTCCGTCGTGGCATGCCGGGCACCGGAAGCATCACCCTGAATCGCAGACCCATTGCATGCAGGAGCTTGCGGATCGCGAGTTCAGGCTGCGTATCGCGCCGCCGCTGACGGCTCATCCGGCCCGACACCGACACGGAGCTGGGCACAGGGACCTGTATATCCGGCACACCATCGACACTACCCGTTGAGCGTCCACCTACCTGCGAACGTACCTCCCGATCGACACCTCGTCGACCCCGTCTGCATGAGCACGCGTGCGCGCATGCCGGACATCCAAGATCGTGCGGGCGATCTCAGGACGCAGCAAAGTCTCGGGCAGACCGAACAGATCCTGAAAAGCGCCCCGACGCATCAGGATCTTGAGCACATCCCTCAGCGCTTCGGTCTCGTTTGTTCCCGTCCAGTCCTTGGGCCATTCCTTGGCGAGTGAACGAATCAGCTCGGGAGACCCTCCGATCGATCGACGTCTCGCGAGAATTTGGTCGAAGTTTCGTTCCGGGAACACATCCAGCAAGTGATACGGGTTGTCGATTCTTACGTCGTCGCGGAGCAACTCAGCGCGCCACCACAGTCGACCGAACACATGCCGTGTGATGTCAGTGGCGAGCAGCCGGTCCTCCGGCGGTTGCGGAAATCTCCATACAGTGACGTCAGGAAGCAGAACCGCGGCCAGGAAGGCCCACATTGGTCTCACCGCCGCCTCGGCGGGTACCAAGTTCATGTCGGCATGAAGCAAGCGTGCGAGTGTGGTGTCGAACTCGTGCACCGATCGACCGAGTGGCCGGCCAGGGAATCCGTGCCTTGCAGCAAGATCGACCACCTGGCTTCGAAGCCAGGCAAGCCGATCCTGTGCTGCCCTCACCCCACCCGTTGCCGCGAAATACTGGCCCAAATGGGAGGTGTCCGAAAGTCGAGCCAGGTCAACTGCCCCCTTGTCCCGGATCTCGATATACCGTTCTTTCGCTGCGTTAGCCGGCAAACGCGGGTATAGAGTACTCATTCCTCGGCCGCCAAAAGTTCGGTGGCACCTTGAACAAGGGTCGCGAACAAAGGTAGATCGTTCTCCCTGATCCGCCTGAGTTCGACCAGGCCATCGTCCAGATGACTCGACATGTAGAACCGCATGAGGCCCTGAAGCACGGTCCCCAGAGAATCCTTCCCAAAATCCTCTGACATTCCGAAGGCCTCGTCTGCCAATGCCCGTTCCAGCATTGTTCGGGTGATGTCCGTCCTCAGCATCGACAACACCGCACGATCGATGTCGTTGGGTGAGCCGGCTCTCCCGACCGCCGCGACGATCGACGGATGTTCTTGATTTATCAACAACTGGATGGCACCGAGAGCTGTCGCATGCAGGTCAGAGCCGATCTCGAGAAACCATGCACCGCGGTGCGGAAGACTCGACTCGGAGAACGGGACGAGCGCGATGGGGAACAACGGGGCGTCCCCCTGGAGGCGAATCTCCGTCGACTCACTCCACAGGTTGCTTCCGACGAGATGAGCGGTGCCTGGCCGTGGATCAGCCGGTGCCGCGAGTACGACCAGCGTCTCCAGACTCACGACACCGCCCAGCCGTTCCCCGGCAATGTCCACGTCGATCACGTAATCATGCACATCGTCTCTGAGCGGCAGCCAGATGGCCGAGCCTCGCAACAACGACGGCACCGCATTCCAACGAACGCTGATCGCCAGGGCGGTATCAGGTCCGAGACCGACCGCCTCTCGACAGACTGCCGGATCGATTGCCAGCCGGCGGCGAAGCCGTAGGCGGGTCTGGTAGTCCCAGTCAGGCAGGCTCACCGGAGCCTCCCGCTCGCCTTCTGAGTCCGGATCGATGACCCATGCTGTAGCATCCACCATCCCACGGGCAATACGTCGGTACGGCCATGCCCGGGTTCCTCTAGCTGCCATGGGGGATCTTGCCTTCGGCTCGCAGGACCGAGATGTCCATCTGTGTGATCGTGTCGGGTACTGGCTGAACGACAAGAGCCACCCGTTGGCCTGCGGTCGCGTCCGACAGGTCGAGTTCGTCACCTTGGCGTTCACCCGTGCCGTAACGCCAGCCCAGGACCACCGGTTCGTCGAACCCGTCCGGGGGCTCCTGCTCGCGGCTGCCGTCCGCCACCATGATCCCGGCTGTTCCCTGTACGACGAGATGCCCGTTGCCCACCACGAGAGCGTCCTGTACCAGCAACAAACCGATCTCCGAGTCCTCGAAGTACGGGTCGCCGTCCAAGCGAATCGAGACGCGCTCCCTTCCGGATCGTTCCGACCGTTCGGAGCCGATTGCGGTCGAAGTCGCTGGGGCCACGTCGTTTCCCTGCGGCTCGGCACGTCCGCGCTCGGCCCCGACACCACCGGGAGCCATCTGTGGCGCCAGTGCGGATGCTGCACCGGTTCCCGTTGCGGCTGCGACAAGAGAACCGAGGAAGTTGCTCACGGCGCCGAGAGGGGCTCGAGCCGCGTTTGACCTGACCTCGGCAGGCCTCGCAAACTCAGCCAACCGCTCCTTGATTCGGGTGAAAGTCGTTCGGACGAATGTCCTTTCCAGCCCTTCCAACTGGGTGAACACCCAATCGTCATGGGTGGGGGGCTCAGCAGCCGCGTACGTTCGGTCCATGTCGTCCAACGCTTTGAATACACCGGCATACGCAAGGTTCGCGCTGATGGGTTCCGGGCCGGCGTGATACTTGACGACAAGCTCCGGTGCTCGCATCAGACAGACATGGTGAGGCGCACTCGTGATGCCGAGATCCTGAGCGGCGGCAGGAGGTTCGAAGACGGGAATGAGTTGCCGCTCGAGCGCAATGCGGCCGAGCTGCTTCTTCGGATTTCCACACAGCAAGGTCTGAGCCTCATCGCCCTCCTGAAGCCGTCGATATGCGGCCACGAACGTCTTCAGTCCTCGGGTCTTCTCCGGAATCGGTACAGGAACGCTCAGCCCGTTGTGCCAGACCCGGGGGACCATACGTTCCGTGCCTCGTTGCTCCAGCAGGATCGGCCACAGGTTCCATGCGATCGCGTCCGCGAGATATCGAACTGCCTCGTCGTCGCTCTGATCGCCGAGGTCCGGTTCGACGATGATCACGTCTGTGCCGGATTCATCCGCATCGAACGGCTGCAGGCCGAGTGCCTTGGCTGCCATCTCGGCGTCAACGCCGACCAGCGGCTCCACGTGAGCCTTCTCGGCATCTCCCCACCAGTGACGTCCGGTGTACGGGCGAAGCTCACCGTTCTCGCCGGCTATTTCCATCGACTCACCCAGGCAGATGCCGATGAGTCGATTTTGCAGGCCCGCCGGTGTTGGAGTGCGCGTGTGCACCAGGATCGTGCCCGCCCGGGACATCTGATAGAGAATGCTCTTGCCGTAGCCGTAGGTACCCCCACCGCGTTTGGTGTCAGGTGGGTCGCCGACATTGAGGACGAAGGACACCCAGTCTCTCGGCTCATCGCCGCGTGCGATATCGGCTCGTGTCGGACCACCCAGCCCTTTGGTGCCGCGATCGCTCACCGTGAGGGTGCGAACGATGGTCGAGTGCCACTCACGACCCCTGAGGATCTGTCTCAGCGGGAACTTGTCGCTGTGCGGGGCGCCTTCGAGCAACAGCGTTCGCCAAGCGTTTGCATTCTGCGGCGGGACGACCGAAAGATTTATGGTGAACCCGACCGGGCGTCCCCCGACCCGGGCATCCCAGCTGTTCTGTGCCGACTCCCTGATCAGAATCGCCGGCCAAGGTATCGGCGGCTTTCCGAGCGTGCGCTTGATGCCCTCGGCGCTGATCGATCCGGCCGGCGGGAATGGCTGCGAGTACCAGCGTGCCTGTTTCAACTCTTCACCAGTGCTGTCATGAACTCGACGACTTCGTCACGCTGCATGGGCGGCGGCGCGAAATCGAGATCGATCGTGTAACGGACGTTCGAGAGTCCCGGCGGGAGACCCTCGGAGAAGGATGACGGAACGATACGGGGGAATCCGTCCGAAACCCGGAAGCTTGCTTCCTCGACAACCGTGAAACGGACCCCGGCATACTTCTCCTGGTCCGCAATCATGTAGCCGGCCTGGGCGAGAAGATGCCAGAATTCGCGCGGACGGTGGACCCGGTCGGCGATCGCGGCCACCAACTCCGGCAGAGATCTGCCCCCAGCGTCCGCGGTATCGAGACGCATCCAACGCAACATCAGCCCACCACCGGGCGGCTCGACCAACTGATCGATCCCATGGATGCGAGCCGGTCGCCCCTCATCCGAGACCGTCACCTTGATCTCCGCCGCCCTGCCGTTGGCGAGAAAGTCGTGCGGCGCGCGGTTCGGACCATGCCAGGCCCCGACCGAATCGAGGTCAAGATCTAGTAAGGAATCGAGGAAATGCAACTCGCCGTACAGGCCTGCCAGCTGCTCCACACCGAGCTGTCGCCCGCTCCGGAAAAGCTCGTGCCATCCGTCGATGACCTGGCCGACAACCGTCAGCGGGTCCTCCGGCTCGGCGGCCAACGCCGCTATCACATCTGCGCAGAGACCCGTAAAGATGTCGGAAAGGTCTGCACGATGAAGTGCCAGGTTCGCATAACTCCGAGTACCGGACTCCGCTTGCAGACTCAGCGGCAGTAGATGGACCGCCGCCGCACGGGTGTCCGCGCGAATGTGGTGCCCCACCGGGACCGGCACCAACAGGTGCCTGCTGCGATCCGGCCCGAGAGCACACAGGAGCGGCTCACCGGACGTCTCGACCGGCAGCGCAGATGTAAGCCACGTCGGGCGTCGACGTGTCCGTTCCAATGCCTTCCAATGGTCCGCCACAACACTTCTGAGATCGCTCACGGAGCATCGTCCTCGAGCTCCTGCTTCAAGATCTCCGGGTCCTCTTCCTCCCAGTATCTACCGCCCTCGACCCGGGAGAGATCAGCGGAGACGTAGTCATGCTCGACCTCGCTGTCGCGGGAGGTCGCCGGTGTCGGGAACACGAAGGCCGCACCGAGCACGACGTCGTACGGGGCATTCAGCGGATGCCGCCCTCGCTTGGCCGAACTTTCCGAGATCGGGTCGATCGGATACAGCAGGAGCAGACCGTGTTCCGGTCGCTGCGCTCGACGGAGTTTGTCGACCTCGGATCGTTTGGTCACGTCGATGCCGTCCGGAACAGCCAGGTTGATCGCTGCGTCTCGAGGACCGGACAGCGTCTTGATGTCCGCCAGCGCGTCCTCGACACCGTTGATTCTGCTACGGCGAATCATGCCGATCTTCGTGCCGTCGGGCAGCTTCCAGCTCGGCGCCTCCTTGCTCGAGCTCCCGAAGACCGCGACGTCCCAGTTGAGCAATGAGTTCTGCTCGACCCGCTTCTCGATGTACCGCTTGAGCAACGGAGGGCGCGCCTCTTCGGATCGCTCGTCGAACTGATACTCGCCCAGAAAGCGAATGACGTCACGGTAGGTGACGTCACGCCAGAGCCTCCGATCAGAGGCATCGAGCTTTTCCGGCCGACCATGCTGCTGCGCTGCCTGGACCAACCGGAACCCGGCGTCCGCATTCTGCCTGAGCCAGTCGGAATCATCCCGGCCCGTCCGGAAATAGCGGCTCTCCACGAGGTCCCCGCCGTATGCCGCATGCGCTGTGACCGCGGTCTTCATTCTCGCCGGCGCCGTGACCAACATCTTCGGGTGCGTCCGAATCCGGACGGCGAACGTCAGCGGATTCTTGTCCTCCGTCAGATAGCGATCGATATCTTTGCGGATCTCGGCCTCGACCACGGCCAGGTGCCGGAACCAACCGGCAAGTTCGGCAGTCATCCAGATTCTGGGCAGATCGCCGTAGCCAGCGCGGTGACCGAACCATCGACCCATTTGCAGGAGTGTGTCGTACGCCGAAGAGGCGCGAACAAAATAGCTGGTCACCAGCCCTTCGAGCGTCAGGCCGCGACTGAGCGTGTTACCCCCGACAGCGATTGCCACGACCGGGCCGGACTCGTAGTCCAGCCGGTCCCTGCTCCGAAAGTTGTCGACGACGACCCGGCTCCGCTCCAGCACTGCCGGCAGATGCCGCAGAACCGCGTCGAACGGAACGCTCTCCTGGCCGAAATCCGCCGCCTCAACTCGGCTGCGCTCGTCCGCCCACTGTGTTTCCAAATCCATGTACAAGTCGTGATCATCACTGCGAAGAGCGAGTAGTACTTCCTGACGCAGCCCTTCGAGGGGGGCACGAAAGTCTTCGTGAATCCCTGTCTGCAGGGTGGTGTGGACCAGCATGGTCGAATGCGGTATGCCGGTCGCCCGCTCGTGGCGCGCAGCCGTGGCCAACCAGAAGTAGAGAACGGCTTGCCGAAGTGACGGCGTCATCGTGGGCATGAAATCGACCGCGGCCGCCCGGTTGATCGGCCGCACGAACTCGACCTCCTCGTCGGGGATCTCCCGGATCATGTCCTCGCCGCCCGGAACCTCGTTCGGGTCCTCGCCGTCCAACGGATCACGGCCGAACAGCAGAGCAGGCCCCTGGTAACCCTCCGGCGCCTTGAGCCTGACGATGAAGTCCCGCGGGTAGAAATCCTCCTTGACGGCAGGATCTATGAGCAGATTCGCGAACGGCGTCGCCGTGTAGCCGATGTAGTCGACCTTGGTGAACGACTTCAGAAGCTTGCTCATCAACGGATTTATCACCTTGCCGCCGACGGTGGCCTGGTCGGCCTCGTCATCGATCACCAAGGTCGGGCAGTCGCGCAGGTACTCCCTCGCGGAGGAGAGCCAGTCGTTGAGCTTTTCGAGTACCTTGGCGTTCTTCTTGACCACCAGGAGCACTCGCTGGTTCTTTGCGGAAAAGTACGCCGCCGCGTTGCCTTTGGGGTGGAAGTCCGAGTCAACCGTCGTGACCTCGTGCCACTGAGCAGGGTTGAGACGCACCAACTCGCCGGCAAGTCGCGCCTGGGTCTGCCGCCTCAAGGCGTTGTGGATACCGGAGAGCACGATGAACAGCCGATATCCGCGGTCAGCTGCTTTCGCCATGACGGCGGTGAAGTTCGCGGTCTTGCCCGACTGGACGTAGCCGAGGGCCAGACCCATGCTCCGGAAATCTTCCGAGCCGGGATGGTCCAAGAGGCCGACCACCTTGGTCGACTCCTCGTCGAGAATCTCGATCGCATCATCGCTCCAGGGGCGTGGGCCGCTCCGGAGTTTGTTCTTCAGTGCGGGCCAGAACCGGTCATCCGAGCGGGGACCGGTATACCAGGTCAGACGCCCTGATTGATAGACAACGTTGGGCTCCCGCATCTCACGAATCTTGATGACCTCGGCCTCGTGCCGCTGCCTGATCATTTCGATAATGTCGTCAGGAACTCTGAGCAGACGAAGGCGCTGAACAGCCTTCTCGGGCGTGCTTCGATCCGCGATCGATTGGAATGCCTCGTACTGGTCGTCCAGCTCGTCCTCGTCCATCATGCAGCCATACTCCCCGTTCACACGCCCAGACCCGCGCCGAGACTTCCCGACGTTCGCCTGAGATCTCATCGACGGTTGGCGCCTGAAGCGCGACGAAAGCCCGATCGCGCAACAGATGAAGATGCAACAAGACGATGATGCCGGCCTTGTGCCGACGGCCGTATGGCATCGCTGGCACAGCGTCGTATGAGATTTGACGAAGCGGCAGGTGACCGTGGTGATCACGGGCTCGTACGGCTTGAACCAGCTCTCCTCGGCATCATGACCCGAGTGGTCTCGGTGCGACAGGACAGGTCGCCGGCCAAGGCAGATGGGGTTGCGACGAGACGACAGAAGACCCTATTTCGATTCAAAAAGTACATCAAGACAGATGGCCCGGCTATCAGCCGAGCCATCCGTGCGCAGGATGCAGCGAGGGTCAGCCGTTCAGGAGTTTCAGCATCTGCTGGACCTGGTCGGCGCGGGACTGCTTGACCCGCTCCGCGAACTGTTTGGTCAGTTCGTTCGCGCCCTTGTCCAGCTCCAACTGCGCCATCTCCACCGCGGCGTGCTGGTGCCCCAGGAAGAGGTTGAGGAACGCGGTCTCGAACTCCGCGTCCTTCACCGTCTTCAAGGACTTGATCTCGGCGTCGGTGGTGCCCGGCAGGCCGCCGTGATCGGCGTGGACGCTGACCCGCTTGTCGACCGTGGTGGGTTTGCCCCATTCGGTCAGCCAGTTCTTCATCATGGTCAGCTCGTCGGTCTCGGTGAGCTGGACGGCCTTGGCCAGGTCGGCGACGTCGGTGCGCTGTGCGCGGGAGGCGCCGATCGCGGCCATGTCCAGGCCCTGCTGCTGGTGGTCGACCAGCATCTGCAGGAACATCACGTCGCGATCGTTGAAGGTCGAGCCGGCGGTGACCTCAGCGACGGCCGCGGGCGCGGACTTGGTCGGCTCGGGTGCGGGGCTCGTGCCGCAGGCACTGACCAGGAAGAGCAGCGCTACCGCTGCCATCCGGCGCTTCACAGCGGCAGCCAGAGGGCGAGCGTGAAGATCGACGGCTCCCAGCTGCGGATCGACGTGTGGCCCTGACGGCACTTGTAGGAGACGCCGTTGTAGGTCACCACATCACCGGTCTTGTAGCTGACGCCCGGCGCCCATTCGCTCCCGCCGGGGGCGGCGGTGGTCGGCGCGACGGTGGTCGCGGTCGGCGCGGCCGTCGGAGGCTTGGTCGTCGGCGCCGTCGTAGGCGCCGTCGTCGGGGCGGTCGTCGGGGCGGTGGTCGGTGTGGATCCCCCGCTGCCGCCGATGTTCAGGTCCACGCAGTTGTAGAAGGCGTTGGCCGTGTCCCCGATGTTCCAGACAGCGAGCACGGTGCGCTTGCCCGGGAACCTGCTCAGATCCACGGTGTGGCTGACGATCGCCTCGGGGATCGCGTTGTTGTCGTTGAACGTGGCCGCCTCGACGCCGTCGACGTAGTAGACCCAGCTCGCGGTCCGGTGCCGGGCGGTCAGCACCCAGTTGAACTTGACCGAGGTGCCGACGGTGGTGGCCGGCCAGCTCCGCGACTCGTCGTTCAGGACCGTGAAGCTGGCGTTGCCGCCGTTGCACTGCTTGGAGCCTTTCGGAGCCTCGACGCTCTGCGGCTCGAACTGGATCGCGCCGCAGTCCTTGACCGTGCCGGCGGCGCATTGGGCCTGCCGGCTCGGCGGTGACGAGACGTAGCCGTGGGCCAGCGCCGGTGAGGCGATCACCAATGTCGAGCCGGCCATCCCGAGGGCGGCCAGTGGATAGGCGATCTTCCTGCGCATCTCGGTTCTCCAGACATCGTCCCGGCTTCGTTACGAGCCGGAACGGTATGGGGACCTGCCATAACGCAGCCTTAAGACGACCGAAAACCGGCCTGAAAACGACGCTCCTCGACAGCGGTCAGCAGGAAACCGACACGAGCACCGCCCAACGGGCTTCGCCCGACAACCAGTTCCCCCTGTACGGTGTCGGCCGCCCGCCGCACGATGTCCAGCCCGAGCCCGGTCGAGCCGGCGCCGCTGAAGCCGCGACGCACGGCCGCCTCGGGGTCGGCGATGCCCGGCCCGGCGTCGTCCACGAGCAGCCCGGTCGAGGAGACGCTGACCCGGAACGCGACGCCGTCCGGCGTGTGCGAGAAGACGTTGCCGAGCATCGCGTCGACCACCAGGATCACGTCGCTGCGCGACATCGGCACCGTCACCGGCTCGTGGCCGCCGACCACCTGCCACGGACGCTCCTGGTCCTCGGCAAGCACCGACCAGAAGGCGAGCCGGTCGGCGAGCACCTCGACCAGGTCGCAGGTCTCGGTGCTGCGCGCCTCGGTGCCCAGCCGGGCACCGGTGATGATCGCTTCGAGCTCGTCGTCGAGCAGGTCGCAGGCCTGGCGCATCCTCTCGGCGATCGGGCCGGGCGGGATCGCTTCGGCGTCGAGGCGGAGCGCGGTCAACGGCGTACGCAATCGGTGGGAGAGGTCCGCGGCCAGCTCGCGCTCGCGGTCCAGGAGGCGCCGCAGGTCGCCGGCCATGCTGTTGAATGCCTGGGCCGCGTCGCGCAGCTCGCTCGGGCCGCTCGGGGTGATCCGCTCGCTGAGTTCGCCGCCGCCGAGGCGGCGGGTCGAGGCGGCGAGCTGGCGGGTCGCCCGCACCAGTTGGGCGCCGAGCCGGTCGGCGAAGAACGTCGACCCGAGCACCAGCACCACGGCCAGGCCGAACAGGGCCAGCCAGGCCTTGTAGACGCCGCGGTACATCTCGGCGTCGCTGACGAACACCTCGACGACGACGGTCCGGCCGTCGGTGAGCACGGTCGGTTGCAGGTATGCGAGTCCACCGGCGGCGACGGCGGTCCCCGACCGGCGCTGTTTGGCGGCGCGCTCGACGGTCTCCGGCGGGAGGTGCGAGGTCCCGATCGGGTCGAGGCCCGGCAGGTGTACGGCGAGCAGCCCGGCGCTGCCCGCCGAGGTGCTGGCCACCGCACTGGTCAGCGCGGTCGGGTCGGCGTTCACGCCGAGCACCGTGACGATCGAGGTGGCCTGCTGCCGCGCCTCGGAGATGGCCTTGTCGTGGGCGATCTGGCGGGTCGCGACGGCGAGCGGCACCAGGAACGCCAGCGCGACCATCGAGGTGATCGCCAGGGCCAGCCGGTTGAGTGCCCACCTCATCGCGGGTCGACCATCATCACGCCGACACCGCGCACGGTGTGCAGGAATCTCGGTTTGGCGGCCGTCTCCCCGAGTTTGCGGCGCAGCCAGGAGATGTGCACGTCGATCGTCTGCTCCTCGCCGATCCGGACCTGGTTCCATACCTGATTCATCAGCTCCCGCCGGCTGATCACCTGGCCGACCCGTTCGGCCAGGTAGGTCAGTACGTCGAACTCGCGACGGGTCAGTTGCAGCGGCTCACCGCGCAGCTCGGCGCGGCGCTGCCGGGGCTTGATCACCAGTTCGCCGACGGTGATCGCGCTCGGTGCCTGCTCGGTGACGGTACGGGCGCGCCGCAGCACCGCCGCGATCCGGGCCAGGATGTGGCCGCCGGAGAACGGTTTGGTCACGTAGTCGTCGGCGCCGGCGCTCAGCAGTGCGATGATGTCCGCCTCCGAGCGCCGGGCGGTCGCCACGATCACCGGCACGTCGGAGACGGTGCGCATCATCCGCAACGCGTCGGTGCCGTCGATGTCGGGCAGCCCGAGGTCGAGGATGACCAGGTCAGGCCGCTCTTGAGTGACGATCTTCAGTGCCTGGGCGGCCTGGCCGACGGGTCGCACCACGTGGCCGGCGTCGGTCAGGGCACGGGTCAACGCGGCCGCGATGTTGCGGTCGTCCTCGACCAACAGGATCAACGCCATGGCGTACACCATAGGACCAGGTGAGAGGATGAGCCTCGTGCGATCTTCCAGGTGGTTTCCGGTAGCCGGCTGGTTCGTGGCGACCGCGACCAGCATCGTGCTCTCCTGGGTGGCGCTGCTCCCGGTGCTCAACGCCGCTCGCGCGGATGTCGGGGCATTGCCGGACATCGATCAGATCCCGGCCGCCGACGTCACGCTGGCGCCCCCGGCGACGAGCACGCCGACCGGTTCCCCGGCCCGGTCCGCGCCCGCGACGGCGGCGCCCGGCGCGGAGCCGACGAAGACCGGCGGCCCGACGAGGAAGCCGGCGACGACCAAGCCGACGGCCGCCGCGACGACGAAACCGGCGACTACCACAGTGGACGGTTGGACGGTCACCACGGGCGCCGACGGGGTTCGGACGTACGTCCGCTCGTTCTCGGTCGAGGGTGGCCGCGCTGTGATCAAGATGACCAGCGACGGCGTCGTCTCTCTGGTCACCGCCACTCCCGCGGACGGTTTCACGGTGGAGAAGACCCAGAGCTCGCCGACTGACCTGGCGGTTTACTTCAACGAAACCAACCACAGCTTCATCATCCGCGCGATCTGGTTCAACGACGCGCCGTTTACCGAGGTCAACGAGATCGGTTCATAGAAGTTCCTTAATTTAAAGCGCTCTCTCGCCCGAACGAGGGTTTTCCCTGATTCGGGGACGTTCGTCGATGCCTAACGTCTCACCACAAGTCATCCAGTGGTGTGACCCATCGTCCACGGACGGTCGAGCCCGCCCGCAACCCCCCGGGCGGGAAAGGAGCAGTGCGTGAAATCCCGTACCCCTGTCGTCGTTGCCGCGGTCTCCGCGACCGCGGTGGCCTCGGTGGCTGTGGCCCTCGCCGGACCGGCGACCGCCCAGCCGAGTGTCTCCGCATCGCCCGCCGCAGCCGCAGCCCAGGCCGCTTCATCCCTCTTCGCAGCCCGTCCCGCTGCCCTGCACGCCGCCGCGGACGAGACCTTCGTCCAGCACGACGTGATCTCCACCGAACGACTCCAGTACGTGCCGTTCGACCGGCTGTACAAGGGCCTCGCCGTGATCGGCGGTGACGGCGTCGTCGTCACCGACACCGCCGGCCAGGTGAAGTACACGTCGGTGGCGCAGGACGCGCCGCTCGGCGCGATCAACACCACCCCGACCCTGAGCGCCGCCGACTCCCTGAAGATCGCCAAGAGCGAGCTGAAGACGGTCGCCGGCGTCGAGGGCACCAAGCTGGTCATCCTCGCCACCACCGGGACCCCGGCCCTGGCCTGGGAGTCCACCATCAAGGGCACCAGCACCGACGGCCCCAGCCGACTGACCGTCGACGTGGACGCGGCCACCGGCAAGGTGCTGCGGACCTACGAGCACGTGACGGACGTGGCCGGCACCGGCACCGGCTGGATCAACGGCTCGGTCAGCCTGGACACCACCCTCTCGGGCAGCACGTACAGCCTGAAGGACCCGAGCATCGCGACGCTGACCTGCCAGGACGCGTCGACCAACACGACCTTCAGCGGCACCGACAACGTGTGGGGCAACGGCACCGGATCCAACAAGGAGACCGGCTGCGTCGACGCCTTCTACTCGGCGCAGAAGGAAAAGGCCATGCTCTCCACCTGGCTGGGCCGGACCGGCTTCAGCAGCAGTGGCGGCGCCTGGCCGATCCGGGTCGGCCTGAACGACCAGAACGCGTACTACGACGGCACCCAGGTCCAGATCGGCAAGAACACCGCCGGTAACTGGATCTCCTCCGCCGACGTGCTGGGCCACGAGATCGGCCACGGCATCGACGACAACACCCCGGGCGGCATCTCGAACAACGGCACCCAGGAGTTCGTCGGCGACGTGTTCGGCGCGGCCACCGAAGCCTTCGCGAACAACCCGAACGACCCGCCGGACTACCAGGTCGGCGAAGAGGTCAACCTGGTCGGCAGCGGCCCGATCCGGTACATGTACAACCCGTCGCTCGCCGGTGACGACAACTGCTACTCCAGCAGCACCCCGAGCCAGGAGGTGCACGCCGCGGCCGGCCCCGGCAACCACTGGTTCTACCTGCTCGCCGAGGGCACCAACCCGACCAACGGCCAGCCGACCAGCACCCGGTGCTCCGGCTCCGGCGCCATCACCGGTATCGGCATCCAGACCGCCACCAAGATCTTCTACAACGCGATGCTGATGAAGACCAGCAGCTCGTCGTACCTGAAGTACCGCACCTGGACGCTGACCTCGGCCAAGGCTCTGGACAGCACCTGTGCGCTCTTCAACACCACGAAGGCCGCCTGGGACGCGGTGAGCGTGCCGGCCCAGTCCGCCGACCCGACCTGCACCGGCGGCGGCACCACCCCGCCGACCAGCTCGCCGACCTCCAACCCGACCGGTTGCACCGGCACCAACGCCACCGACGTCTCGATCCCGGACGCCGGCTCGGCGGTCACCAGCTCGATCACGATCAGCGGCTGCGCCCGCAGCGCCTCGTCGACCTCGACGATCGCGGTGAACATCGTCCACACCTACCGGGGTGACCTGAAGGTCGACCTGGTGGCGCCGGACGGCACGGTCTACGCCCTGAAGGCGACGTCCACCTCGGACAGCGCCGACAACGTGATCACCACCTACACGAAGAATCTCTCCAGCGAGGCGGCGAACGGCACCTGGGGCCTCCGGGTCCAGGACACCTACTCCGCGGACACCGGTTACATCAACACCTGGACGCTCACCGTCTGACCGTCCGACCGCTAACGGGGCGCTGCCATCCGGCAGCGCCCCTCCGCGCAT
This sequence comes from Actinoplanes regularis, assembly GCF_900188005.1. GTDB lineage: Bacteria > Actinomycetota > Actinomycetes > Mycobacteriales > Micromonosporaceae > Actinoplanes > Actinoplanes regularis. The sequence goes on from NZ_FZNR01000008.1 coordinate 149,568, forward strand.
CCCGAGGTTCGCTCCTCACTCCCGCTCAAATCCATTTCGCCGGTACGCCCTACGCGTCCCGCGCACAGGCCTCTCGGCCGAGCACCGTCTGATGTGGTGCGACGAGGGTCACAGTGACGCCGGAACGTGATCTAGGACGCTTACGGTTCCCGGCAACGCTTGGACGGAAGGTCACACAGTGGCTGACGTATACGGGGCCGTAGTGCCCTTGCGCCCGACCGGGGTGCTCGCCGACGTGTGGGGCCGGTCCGCCGTACGCGATGTGATCCTGACCCTCGGCGCCGCCGGCGCTGTCGGTCTCGCCGCGCAGGTCGTGATCCCGGTGCCCGGCTCGCCCGTGCCGATCACCGGGCAGACCTTCGCGGTGCTGCTGGCCGGCGCGGTGCTCGGGCCGGGCCGTGGCGCCGCCGGCATGCTGCTCTACGTGGTGGCGGGCGCCCTCGGCATCCCGTGGTTCGCCGGCGGCTCGTCCGGCTGGCCGGCCGCGACCGGCGGCTACCTGCTCGGCTTCGTCATCGCCGCGGCGCTCGTCGGACAGTTCGCCACGCTGGGCGCCGACCGCCGCCCGGGACACACGATCGGCCTGATGTTCATCGGCAACCTGCTGATCTACCTGGTCGGGATGCCGTGGCTGGCGCTGATGACCACGATGGACCTGCCCACCGCGTTCAGCAAGGGCGTCGTGCCGTACCTGATGGGCGACGCTCTGAAGATCGCGCTGGCAGCCGCTCTGCTGCCCGGCGCCTGGCTGCTGCTCAACCGCAGGCGCGGATAACCACAGGCTGTGCGCACAGCCTGTGGATAACTCGAACGGGTGTGCGAATGACGGCGATCGGATGGCACGATGATCGCGTGTCGTCAAACGAGCTCCGCCCGACGTACCCGGTCAAGACCGAACGCCTGCTGCTGCGCCCGCTGACCACGGCTGACGCAGCGGCGTTGCTGGCCTACCGCAGCCGTCCCGACGTCTGCCGCTATGTGCCGTTCCACCCGATGACCCTCGAGGTGATCGCCGAACGGCTCAGGACTCACTGGGCCACCACCACACTCACCGACGAGGGCCAGCACCTGACCCTGGGCATCGAGGAGGCCGGCACCGGCCGGCTGGTCGGCGACGTGATCCTCTTCTGGCACAGCCGTCTGCACCGCGGCGGCGAGATCGGTTACATGATCAATCCCGAGTTCTCCGGCCGCGGCTACGCGACCGAGGCGGCCCAGGCCATGCTGAAGCTCGGCTTCGAGGACCTGGGCCTGCACCGGATCATCGGGCGGATCGATGAACGCAACGAGCCGTCCGCCCGGGTCCTGCGCCGCCTCGGCATGCGGCAGGAGGCCCGGCTCGTGCACAACGAGCTGTTCAAGGGCGAGTGGAGCACCGAGGTCGACTTCGCGATGCTCGCCGACGAGTGGTTCGCTAGATATCCAGATTCGCCTCGATCCGTTTGAGCTGGTGCCGGGCCAGCGCCAGGTTGGCCCGGTCCTTGTGCAGCGCGAGGTAGAGGAAGAGGCCCTGCCCGGAGCGCCCGGTCAACGGGCGGATCAGGTGGTACTGCGAGTCGAGGGTGATCAGCACGTCCTCGATGTTCTCGCGCAGGCCCAGCATCTCCATGGTGCGCAGTTTCGCGCGGACCACCTCGGTGTTCGCCGCCGACGCGACGGTCAGGTCGAAACTCCGGTCACCCCCGGCGACGCCGAGGGCCATTCCACTGCTGCGATCGACCAGTGCGACGCCGATGGCGCCGTCGATCTGCATCGCGTCCTTCAGGGCTACGTCCATATCCGGCACTTCGGGTTCCTCCCATGGCTCGCTCCGATCGACATCGACTTTCACCGACCCCGGGGAAACCCCGTCGCACATGATGTCCGGCTTGAAATGTCGGGCTCCGCCACTCTTGAATTGGCAGCGAGCGAGTTGAAGATTTTCGCAACTCCGAAAGTCGCCAAGACGCGTAACCGGGCTGTTCTCCCCGCGTTGGCCGGTGTGAATGACTGGAGGGGACCCGTCGTGTCAGTGCCGCTGTACCAGGCGAAGGCCGAGATGTTCCGGACCCTCGGCCACCCGGTCCGGATCCGGGTCCTGGAACTGTTACAGGACGGGCCACGACCGGTCCGGGACCTGCTCGCCGAGATCGACGTGGAGGCGTCGAATCTGTCCCAGCAGCTCGCGGTGCTGCGCAGGGTCGGCATCGTGGTCTCGTTCCGGGAGGGCTCGCTGGTGATGTATGCCCTGAGCACGCCCGATGTCGCGGACCTGCTCGCGGCCGGCCGCCGGATCCTCGGCGCCGTGCTCACCGACCGCGACGGCCTGCTGGTCGAGCTACGCGCTCAGAACCGGCCCGGAGCCCGGACCTGACACCCGCCGTGCCGCCTAGCCGGTGGCCTCGGCGGTCGCTCGCCGCGCGGGGCCGGCCACGGTGTACGCGACGAGCCCGCCGGCGCCCAGCAACAGCGCCGTCACCACGGCGGCGCCGCTTCCCGGGGCCTGCGTCTGCCAGGTCAGAACCGGTCCGAGCGTCCCCTCCGAGCGTGGGAAGAGGATGGCCGCCAACGTCCAGCCCAACGGCACGAACCACGACCGGGACGGGCTGATCACCGTGGCGCCCAGGGCGGTCAGGCCCAGCAGCCCGGCCGCGTCCCGCGCCACCAGCGACGCGGGCCCGAAGCGTGCCGGGGTGACGAGCGTGACCGCGAGCAGCGCCACCACGAGCAGCAGAGCCGTCACCAGGTGCGCGGCCCGCCGGAGCGGCCAGGAGAGCGCGGCCGTGCGCTCCAGGGCGCCGTCCGGGCTGACCAGGGTGGTGGTGAGGGCCGCCACCAGCAGGAGCACCGTCAGTACGACGAGCTCTGGGCCCGCGTCGCGGCTGTCGGAGAAGATCATCCACAGTGACCACATCAACGCCGTACAGCCGCCGGCCATCGCCAGCGCCATCGGGGCGCGCCGGGAGCGCAGGTAGAGCAGCAGCCACCTCACGCCGCCACCTCCGCATCGCTCCGGCGTCGACCTGAGCCAACTGATTCGCTCGCAAGCTCGCTCACGCCGCCACCTCCGCTTCGCTCCGGCGTCGACCTGAGCCGACACCTGAGCCGACTGATTCGCTCGCAAGCTCGCTCACGCCGCCACCTCCGCTTCGCTCCGGCGCCGACCTGAGCAGACACCTGAGCCGACTGATTCGCTCGCAAGCTCGCTCATTGCGTGCAGCCCGCCGCGGCCTTGCGGATCGCGGCGACGCGGGCCGCCGCCTCCGGGGCGGGCAGGCCGCGAAGCTCCTGCCAGCGCCGCACGGCGTCGGGGCCGACCTCCGCATCCTCGTACTCGGAGAGGGCCACCGGCTCGGTGCCGAGCAGCCAGAACCCGGCCGCGCGCGCGTCCGCCGGGCGCGGACCGCCCTCGCACTCGGGTGCGGCGGAGAACGCCGCGACCACCAGTTCCCGCACCACCTGACCGGTCCGCCCGGGCTCGACCCGGAGCAGCACGACGTCGGGGCTCTGCGGCGCCGGCACGAACGGGACATACGTGGTGTTGTCCTCGTGCACCCGCGTCGGCGCGCCGGGAATCCTCGCGAGGACCGTCAGCGCCTCCCTCGCCTGCGGGACCAACTCGGGCAGCAGCCCGGCGTGCACCCGGCTGACGCAGACCCGCGGCTCGTCCTCAGCGCAGACCAGTTCCTTCGCGACCGGATCGACCGCGTCGACGACGAGCCGGTTCCGGTGCGGCATGACCGAGATCGCCAGCGTGGCGCCCAGCACCACCGGCAGCAGCGCGGCCACCCGGATCCGCCGGCCGCCGGACGCGAACAGCATCACCGCGGTGACCGCGAGCGCGGCCATCCAGACGGCCTGGGCGGCGCTGGCCCGGCCGGGCACGGTCGCGTACTCCTCCGGCAGGTTCATCTCGTAGATCGGCGAGAAGACCAGCGCCAGCCACCCCCGGGGACGGGTGGCCGCGGGGATGAGCAGAAGCAGTCCCAGGCCCGCCACGGCCAGGGACGGCGCCGTCACCAGAGACGGCAACAGACGGCCGACCGCCAGGCCGACCCAGACCGCCGCGATCAGCGACAGCGCGCCGACCGCCGTGACGGCCAGGACCGGCAGCGGCAGGTACTCGGCGGTGCCGATGAGCGAGACGCCACCCGCGACCCCCATCAGCAGATATCCGCAGACGACGGTGAGGGCCATCGCACCGAGCGTGGGAACCGTCCGCGAGGCGCGGGACCGGGGGGTGCTCGCGAACAGCTCGGTCACGTTCGACTGCCGCTCCCGCCGGCCCTGCCAGGCACCGGCGGCCAGCGCCAGGGGCCACAGGAGCGCCAGGTACAGCCGCTGCGTCATGACCAGCTGCATCCATCCGCCCGACCAGTCCGACTCGTCGACGAAGTACAGCAGTGCGACGCCGACGACCAGCAGGATCAGGGCGGACCCGACCGCCGCGGACCGGCGAAGCTCGATGCCGAAAACGCGTCTCATGCCGCTACCTCCGCTTCGCTCCGGCGTAGACCTGAGCCGACTGATTCGCTCGCAAGCTCGCTCATGCCGCGGCCTCCGCCCGGTGCCGGCGGAGCAGCGCCGAGTAGCCCCGCTCGGCGGGGCTGTCGCCGGCGTCGCCCTCGCTGCCCTGCGCGATCAGGGCCTCCGGTGTGCCCTGGAAGAGCAGCCGGCCCTCATTCATCATCACCACGTCGGTGCACGCCGCCACCACGTCCTCGACCAGATGGGTGGAGACCAGGACGCAGCTGTCGACGCCGAAGTCGCGCAGCAGCTCCCGGAAGTCGAGGCGCTGCTCCGGGTCGAGGCCGACGGTCGGCTCGTCGAGCAGCAGCACGGCGGGGTCGTTGACGATCGCCTGCGCGATACCCGCCCGGCGCAGCATGCCGCCGGAGAGCGTCTTCATCCGGGCGTCGGCCCGGTCGGCGAGGCCGACCCGTTCGATCGCCCGCTGCACCGCACCGGGCACCGCGGTCTTCGGCATCTCCTTGAGCCAGGCCATGTATTCGACGAACTCCCGCACCGTGAAGCGGGGATAGAACCCGAACTGCTGCGGGAGATAGCCCAGCCCGCGGCGCACTTTCCGGTAGTCGCCGCGCCCGTCCACGGACTCACCGAGCAGGGTCAGCCGGCCGCCGGCCGGTTCCACCACGGTGGCCAGGGCCCGCATCAGCGTCGTCTTGCCGGCTCCGTTCGGGCCGAGCAGGCCGTGAACGCCGTTGCCCAGCGCCAGGTCGAGCCCGTCCACGGCCAGGTGCCGCCCGGCCCGGACGCGCAGTTGCTCGGCGTGCACCACCCAGGGATGGGTGGTGGGGGCGGTTTCGGCCGCACTCACCGTACGCATGATCGTTCTCCTTTCAGTTGCGGCTCGAGAGCCGCCGGAAGCGGTCCGCCCGAGTCACGGCGAAACCGGCCGAAGCAACGGTGACCAGCACCCAGACCGCGATGCCGCCGGGCCGCAGCAGCACCGGAAGATCGGCGGTGAGCAGCGCGGGAAGGGCCACCACGAGTCCCCAGGCGGCAGCGAGCCCGATCGCGGCGCGACGTACGCCGACGACGACTCCCAGCGCGATGGCCATGGTGGTGAAGGCGAGACAGGGCGACAGGGCCAGGGCCAGCGAGACGCCGGTGCGGTTGCTCGCCAGGCCCAGCACCGGCACGATCACGGCCAGCACCGCCGCGGCACGCCGCAACAGCAGCGACAGGCCGGCCGCGGGTGTGCTGGCGACCAGTTCCCATGCCGGATCACTGCCCCGGCTCCACGCGACCGCCACCCCGGGCAGGGGCGCGACCGGAGCCAGCAGCAGCACCAGCGACGGCAGGCTCGGCCTCAGCGCCTGGAGCAGCACCGCACAGCCCAGGACCGTCGCCGTCATGGTGAGCCACGGCACCAGCCGCCAGACCAGCCAGCGGTGGCGCCGCGCCGACCAGCGCCGACGGGCCGGGGCGGGCCCCGCCGCGACCTGGAGTTCCACGCCGGCGCTCACCCGTTCGAGCAGTGCGACGACGTCGCCCGGCGCGCTGCCGGCCAGGCGGGCGCGGCAGTCCGCGCACTCCTCGAGATGCACCTCGACAGACCAGAGCGTGGCCTCGTCGAGGTCCAGGTCGCCACCGGCGTAACGGGAGATCACCGAAGGACTCGGGTGCCCGGTCATGACAGCGCCTCCCGCAGAGCGATCCGGGCCCGCCGCGCCCGGGACTTCACGGTGCCTTCCGGCACCCCCAGCAGCAGCGACGTCTCGCGGACGGAGAGCCCGTCGAGAACCATCGCCCGCAGTACCTGCCGCACGTCCGGCGGAAGCGTGAGCAGCGCCTGTTCCAGTTCCTGACCGACCCGCCCGGCCATGACCTCGTCCTCGGCCGCGGGGGCGGTCGTCGCGGCCGGGACCGGCGCCTGCTGCTGGCGGGCCCGGCGCCGGAACGCGTCGACCAGCCGGTTGGCGGCGATGGTCCACAACCAGCCGACCGCGCTGCCGGAGGCCGCCGACCCGGCGAAGTCGCCGGCCGCGCGCCAGACAGCCAGGTAGGTCTCCTGCATCACGTCGGCGACCACGTCGTCGTCGGCGCACCTGCGGCGCAGCCGCACGGCGAGCCACGGCGACGTCCGCCGGTACAGCTCGTCGAACGCGTGCCGGTCGCCGGTGGCGGTGCGGCGCACGAGTTCCGCCTCGTCGGCCGTGTCCAGGCTTCGTCTCACAACCAGCAAGACGACGACAGGCCCGCCACGGTTCTCCATTGAACGTGATCCACGTCACACTAGGTCGGCCGGTGTGACTGACTTCAGACTGCTGGGATGGCGACTGGTCTGCGAGTTCTCCACGGTGGTCACGGCGACCCGGTTCTTCTGCTGCTGCACGGTCTGGGCGGGACCGCCGACGTGTGGAACGGCTGGTCGGCACTGCTCGAGCGGCGCTGGCCCGGTCGCTGGGTGGCGCCCGATCTGCCCGGTCACGGCGGCTCCGCGCCGTTGGCCCGCTACACCTTCGACGACCTCGCCGCCGCGGTGGCCGAGGTGATTCCGCCGGACCAGCCGACCTTCGTGGCCGGGCACTCGCTGGGCGGGGTCGTCGCGCTCGCGCTGGCCGCACGCCTGCCCACGACGGTGCGCGGGGTCGTCGGGCTCGGCGTCAAGGTCGCGTGGAGCGATGAGGAGCTGCAGCGGGCTCAGGCACTGGCGGCCCGGCCACGGGCCTGGTTCCCGACACGGGACGAGGCCGCCGCCCGCTACCTGCGGGTGGCCGGGCTGGACGGTCTGCTCGCCATCGACGACCCGGCCGTGGACGCGGGGCTGGTCCGGCAGGACGACCGGTGGGGCACGGCCCTCGACCCCGCGGCTTTCGGCGTGGGCAGGCCGGACCTGCCGGGGCTGCTCGCCGCGTGCCGGGCGCCGGTCATTCTGGCTCGGGGCGCGCACGATCCGATGAACACCGACGAGCAGCTGGCCGCGCTGAACGTCACGGCGGTCACGCTGGCCGAGGTCGGCCACAGCGCCCACGTACAGGATCCCGAGCTGACGTACACGCTTCTCGAGCGACTGCAACGCTGAGGAGCGGACCGGGACCGGGCCGGGACGTCGTTGGCCCGCCGGTCCCGGGGATCAGCGGACGCTGCGGTACCCGGCGATCGTCGCGGCCAGGATCTCGCGGCCCGGGCGCTGCCACAGGACGTCGTTCATCACCTCGACCTCGATCGCGCCGGTGTAACCCGCCTTGTCGACCGCGTCGTGGAACGGCCGCATCTGGATGCAGCCGTCGCCGGGCAGGCCACGGCCGGTCAGCACACCGGCCGGCAGCGGGGTGATCCAGTCGGCGAGCTGGTAGATCGCGATCCGCTCGCCGGCCCGCGCGATCTTCTCCAGGACGGTGTCGTCCCACCACAGGTGGTAGGTATCGACGGTCACTCCGACCTGGCCGACCGGGTGCTGCTCGGCGATCGCCATGGCCTGGTCCCACGTGTTGATCACGCAGCGGTCGGCCGCGTACATCGGGTGCAGCGGCTCGATCGCCAGCGTCACCCCGGCCTCGGCCGCGTACGGGACCAGCCGCGCGATCGAGTCGGCGACGTGCTCCCGGGCACCGGCCAGGTCCTTCGAGCCCTCCGGAAGGCCGCCGGAGACCAGCACCAGCACGGACGTGCCGAGGGCGGCGGCCTCGTCGACGGCCCGGCGGTTGTCGTCGAACCACTCCGGGGCCTGGAAGAACCCGCTGCGGCAGAGCGAGGTGACGGTCAGGCCGGCGTCGCGGACCAGGGTGGCGGACCGTGCCAGGCCGTACTCGGCGACCGGCTCGCGCCAGAGCGCGACCTGGCCGACCCCGGCCTCGACGCAGCCGGCGATCATCTCCGGCAGGTCCCACAGCTTGGCCGTGATCTGGTTGAACGAGAAGCGGCTCATCCGACGGTCACCTCGAAGAATCGGTTGGCGCGGTGTGCCGCGAGGTCGGGGTCGGGCAGCAGGCCGGCGGCGTCGGCAAGCTCGATCAGTTCGGCGAAGTGCGGCACCGATCGGCCCGACTGCAGGCCGCCGACCATGGTGAAGTGCGGCTGATGGCCGGCCAGCCAGGCGAGGAAGACGATGCCGGTCTTGTAGTAGAACGTGGGCTTCTTGAAGATGTGCCGGGAGAGCGGGACCGTCGGAGCGAAGATCCGGTCGTAGGACTCCAGGTCGCCCCGGTCCAGGGCGGCGAACGCGGCCGCGGCGGCCGGGGCGATCGCGGCGAAGATGCCGAGCAGCGCGTCGGAGTAGCCCTGCTCGTCGCCGCGGATCAGCTCCGGATAGTTGAAGTCGTCACCGGTGTAGAGCCGGACCCCGGGCGGCAGGCGACGGCGCAGCCGGATCTCGTGGTCGGCGTCAAGCAGGGAGATCTTGATGCCGTCGACCTTCGCCGGGTTGCTGTTGATCAGCTCGAGGACGGATTCGGTGGCCTTGTCCACGTCGGACGAGCCCCAGTAGCCCTCGAGGGCGGGGTCGAAGGCGGTGCCGAGCCAGTGCAGCACGACCGGCTGGTCGGCGACGTCGAGCAGCGGCCGGTAGATCGCCAGGTAGTCGTCGGCGTCGTGGGCCGTGGCGGCCAGATGGCGACTGCACATCAGGACGGGCACCGCGCCGGCTTCGCTGACGTCGGCGAGCTGACGTTCGTACGCGAACCGGATCTGATCGAGGCTCGCCGGACCCGGCGGCAGCTGGTCGGTCGCGACCCCGGCCACGATCCGCCCGCCGCAGGCGGCGGCCTCGGCCGCGCTGCGCCGGACGAGCTCCCGGGTCGCCGCGTAATCCAGGCCCATGCCGCGCTGGGCGGTGTCCATCGCCTCGGCCACGCCGAGACCGTGCGACCAGAGGTGGCGGCGGAAGGCCAGGGTGGCCTCCCAGTCCAGGACGGCGGGGGCGCCGGGCGCGTTCTCCGCACGCGGATCCGCGACGACATGCGCCGCGGCGTACGCGATCCGGCTGCTCGGCGGGCCCGCCGGCGTCTCCCACGCGGTCCGGCCGGAGAGGGTCAGGGGCCCGGACGGCAGGTTCACCACGGCCATGTCAGGCGTTCCCCAGCTCGATGCGGCGGCCCTCGCGCGCCGACCGCAGGCCGGCCTCGGCGAGCCGGACGCCGCGGGTGCCGGAGGCGAAGTCCCAGTGGAACGCCTCGCCGGCGACGACGTGCCGGAGGAACGCCTCCCACTGCACCTTGAAGCCGTTGTCGAACTCGTCGTTGTCCGGCACCTCGGTCCACTCGTCGCGGAACGACCTGCCGGAGAGCGGAAGGTCGGGGTTCCACACCGGCTTCGGCGTCGTCGCCCGGTGCTGGATCTTGCAACCGCGCAGGCCGGCGACCGCGCTGCCGAGCACGCCGTCGACCTGGAACTCGACGAGCTCGTCGCGGTTGACCCGGACCGCCCAGGAGGAGTTGATCTGAGCGATGACGCCGCCCTCGAGCTCGAAGATCGCGTACGCGGCGTCGTCGGCGTCGGCGGTGTACTCGTCGCCGCGCTCGTCGACCCGCGTCTCGATGTGCGTGGCGATCGTGGCCTGCACGCCGCGGACCGCGCCGAACAGCTCCTCCAGCAGGTAGTTCCAGTGCGGGAACATGTCCATCACGATGCCGCCGCCGTCGGCCAGCCGGTAGTTCCAGCTGGGTCGCTGGGCGGCCTGCCAGTCGCCCTCGAAGACCCAGTAACCGAACTCGCCGCGCACCGACAGGATCCGGCCGAAGAAGCCGCCGTCGATCAGCCGCTTCAGCTTGCGCAGGCCGGGCAGGAAGAGCTTGTCCTGCACCACGCCGTTGCGGACGCCGGCCGCCCGGGCCAGTTCGGCGAGCTCCTCGGCCGCGGCCGAGCTCTCGGCGAGCGGCTTCTCGGTGTAGACGTGCTTGCCGGCGCTGATCGCATGGCGGATCGCCTTCTCCCGCCGCTGGGTGACCTGCGCGTCGAAGTAGACCTCCACGTCCGGCCGGGCGAGCGCCGCGTCCAGGTCGGTGGTCCACTCGGTCAGGCCGTGCCGCGCCGCGATCGCGGCGAGTTTGTCCGGGTCACGGCCGACCAGGATCGGCTCGGGCCAGATGTGACCGCCGCCGGGGAGGGCCACGCCGCCCTGCTCCCGGATGGCGAGCAGGGAGCGGACCAGGTGCTGCCGATAACCCATTCGGCCGGTCACTCCGTTGATGACGATGCCGATCGATCTACGCGCTGCCATGTGCGGTTACCTCCGAGCGTCAAGGAAAGCGCTTTCCTGCTGCTGGCAGCCTAGGGCCACGAGCCGCTTGGGACAAGGGTGGAGACGAAGCCGCCCACGTTTTGCAAGGTGACGACGATGCCGCCGCCCAGATTCATGACCTAGGTTGGCCATGCCACGTCGAGATCGAGGAGACTGCGTGACAGCCGACCTGCTCTTCACCGGGGGCCCGGTGTTCACCGCCGACCCCGCGAGGTCCCGGGCCACCGCGGTGGCCGTGAAGGACGGTCGGATTCTGGCCGTCGGGCACGACCTGGGTGAGCTGCGTGGCCCGAAGACCGAGGTCGTCGATCTGGCCGGGCGGCTGCTGATCCCCGGCTTCCAGGACGCGCACGTCCACGCCGTCTTCGGCGGGGTGGAGATGGGCCAGTGCGACCTGACCGGCACCACCGACCCGCGCGAATACCTGAACCGGATCACCGCGTACGCCGCCGCCCACCCGGATCGGGAGTGGATCACCGGCAGCGGCTGGTCGATGGAGAGCTTCCCCGGCGGCGTTCCGGTGAGGGAGCTGCTCGACCGCGTCGTCCCGGATCGGCCGGTCTACCTGACCAACCGGGATCATCACGGCGCCTGGGTCAACTCGGTCGCGCTGGAGCGGGCCGAGATCACCCGGGACACCCCGGACCCGGCGGACGGCATGATCAACCGGGATGCCGGGGGAAACCCGGTCGGGGCGCTGCAGGAGGGCGCGGTCTCCCTGGTCAGCGACCTGATCCCGGAGAGCACCCCGGCCGAGCTGGTCGCCGGGCTGCGCCGGGCCCAGTCGCTGCTGCACTCGCTGGGCATCACCGGCTGGCAGGACGCCATGCTGCGCGGCTCCAACGGATACCCCGACCCGGCCGACGCCTACCTGACCGCGGCCACCGAGGGCTGGCTGACCGCGTCGGTGACCGGCGCGCTCTGGTGGGACCGCGACCTCGGCGCGGAGCAGATCGCCGCGCTGGTGGCGCATCGCGAGCAGCTCACCGTCGGCCGGCTGACCTGCTCGACCGTGAAGATCATGCAGGACGGCGTGGCGGAGAACTTCACCGCCGCGATGACCGCGCCCTATCTGGACGGTTGCGGCTGCCCGACGCCGAACAGCGGGCTGAGCTTCGTGGACCCGGCGGCGCTGCCCGGATACGTCACCGAGCTGGACGCCCTCGACTTCCAGGTGCACTTCCACGCCCTCGGTGACCGGGCGGTCCGGGAGGCCCTGGACGCGCTCGAGGCCGCCCGCGCCGGGAACGGGTTCCGGGACACCCGGCCGCACCTGGCCCACCTCCAGGTCGTGCACCCGGACGACATCGCCCGGTTCCGCCGGCTCGGCGCGACCGCGAACCTCCAGCCGCTGTGGGCCGCGCACGAGCCGCAGATGGACGAGCTGACCATCCCGTTCCTCGGGGCGGAGCGGGCGGCGTGGCAGTACCCGTTCGGCGATCTGCTGCGCTCCGGGGCGACCCTGGCGGCCGGCTCGGACTGGCCGGTGAGCAGCCCGAACCCGATCGAGGGCATCCACGTCGCGGTGAACCGGGCCGTGCCCGGGGCCACCGACGGACGGGTGTTCCTGCCCGAGCAGCGGCTGGATCTGGGGACGGCGCTGGCGGCGTACACGGCCGGAAGCGCGTATGTGAATCACCGTGACGACAGCGGCAGTGTTCGTACCGGAAACGTCGCGGACCTCGTGGTCCTCGATCGTGACCCGTTCGACGGTCCCGCCTCGGAGATCTCGGCGACCAAAGTCACTATGACCGTCGTCGCCGGCCAGGTGGTGCATCGGGCCTGATCGAACCCGGCTCACAACCGCGGTCACAACGCGGTGAGGATCGGGTAACTCGCGAAGCACTCAGGGGTGACAGGGCGGTAATCGCGACTTCCTAGCGTGACCGTTTGAGGACGACACTCGGACGGAAGGACCTGCCTGTGGCCGCCGATGTCACTCAAGTGCGCACCGTGTGCGGCTATTGCGGGGTGGGCTGCGGCATGGTGCTCGACGTCGCCCGGGACTCCGGTGGCCGGCGCCGGGTGCTCAAGGTGAGTGGTGACAGGAACCACCCGGCCAACGGCGGCCGACTCTGCACGAAGGGCGCGACCAGCGCCGACCTGCTCGCGGCCGAGGGCCGGCTGGGGTACGCGATGGTCCGCGCCGAGCGGGGCGCGGAGCCGCAGAAGCAGCCCCTGGACGAGGCGATCGCGGAGACTGCCCGCCGGTTGCGGGCGGTCATCGACGAGCACGGCCCGGACGCCTTCGCCATGTACGTCTCCGGCCAGATGACCCTGGAAGCTCAGTACCTGGCGAACAAGCTGGTCAAGGGTTTCATCGGGACGAACAACATCGAGTCGAACTCGCGGCTCTGCATGGCCAGCGCGGGCACCGGCTACAAGCTGTCGCTGGGCGCCGACGGCCCACCCGGCTCGTACGACGACCTGGACCACGCCGACGTCTTCTTCGTGATCGGCGCGAACATGGCGGACTGCCACCCGATCCTGTTCCTGCGGATGATGGACCGGGTCAAGGCCGGCGCCAAGCTGATCGTGGTGGACCCGCGGCGCAGCGCCACCGCCGACAAGGCCGACCTCTTCCTGCAGGTCCGCCCCGGCACCGACCTCGCCCTGCTGAACGGCCTGCTCAACCTGGTGGAGAAGGACGAGGAGTTCATCGCCGCGCACACCGAGGGCTGGGCGGCGATGCCGGACCTGCTCGCCGACTACCCGCCGGAGCGGGTGGCCGAGTTGACCGGCATCCCGGAGCAGGACCTCCGCACCGCCGCGGAGTGGATCAGCGGCGCGGAGAACTGGGTCACGCTCTGGACGATGGGGCTGAACCAGAGCACCCACGGCACCTGGAACACCAACGCGATCTGCAATCTGCACCTGGCGACCGGCGCGATCTGCCGTACCGGCAGCGGGCCGTTCTCGCTGACCGGGCAGCCGAACGCGATGGGCGGGCGGGAGATGGGCTACATGGGCCCGGGCCTGCCCGGTCAGCGCTCGGTGCTGGTCCCGGCCGATCGCGAGTTCACCGAGCGGATCTGGGACCTGCCCGCCGGCACCCTGCGCACCGAGGTCGGCAAGGGCACCGTCGAGATGTTCGAGCAGATGGCCGCCGGGCGGATCAAGGCCTGCTGGATCATCTGCACCAATCCCGTCGCGTCGGTGGGCAACCGGCGGACCGTGATCGCCGGCCTGGAGGCCGCCGAGCTGGTGATCACCCAGGACGCGTTCGCGGAGACCGAGACGAACGCGTACGCGGACATCACGCTCCCGGCGGCGATGTGGTCCGAGACCGACGGCATCATGATCAACTCGGAGCGGAACCTGACCCTGGTCCACCCGGTGGTCGACGCTCCGGACGAGGCGATCCCCGACTGGCTGCTGATCTGCCGGGTCGCGGTCGCGATGGGCTTCGAAGCGGCTTTCTCGTACGGGAGCGCCGCCGAGATCCTCGACGAGATCAAGCGGTTCGCCAACCCGCAGACCGGGTACGACCTGCGCGGAGTCTCGTACGAAAGGCTCGCGGACGGCCCGGTGCAGTGGCCCGCGGCGCCGGACGGACCGGCCCGCAACCCGATCCGGTACCGCGACTTCAAGTTTCCGACCGCGAGCGGGAAGGCGGTCTTCCACGCCCGCCCACACCTGGACCCGGCCGAGCTGCCCGACGACGACTACCCGTTCGTCCTGAACACCGGCCGGTTGCAGCACCAGTGGCACACCCTGACGAAGACCGGCAAGGTGGCCAAGCTCAACAAGCTGAACCCGGGTCCGTTCGTGGAGATCAACCCGGCGGACGCGGCGGAGCGCGGCATCGTCGAGGGCGACCAGATCGAGATCGAGTCGCGGCGCGGGCGGGCGGTGCTGCCCGCGGTGATCACCGACCGGGTGGCGCCGGGCGCGTGCTTCGCCCCGTTCCACTGGAACGACCTGTTCGGCGAGTACGTCAGCGTCAACGCGGTGACCAGCGACGCCGTCGACCCGCTCAGTTTCCAGCCGGAGCTGAAGGTGTGCGCGGTCGCACTCTCCAAAGTGGCCGCACCGATCGGGCCGGTGGCCGCGCCCTCCGATATCCACACCCTGCTCGGCCTGGATCCGCAGCCGCCCGCGCTCACCGACGGGCAGCGCCGCTACCTGGCCGGGTTCATGGCCGGGCTGCCGCCGGGACGGCCGGAGGCGCCCGTCCTGCCGGCCAACGCACCGTTCGACCCGGACACCGCCATGTGGGTGAACGGGCTGCTCGCGGGGATGTTCACCCCCGTACCGGAGAAGATTCTGGATTTTGCCAGACCTGCCGGGCCGCGCCTGCAGATCCTCTGGGCCTCGCAGACCGGGAACGCGGAGGATTTCGCGCGCGGGCTGAGCAAGCGGCTGGCCGCGACCGGACGGCAGATCTCGGTACGCGGCATGGACGCGGCCGCCCCCGACCTGCTCGACCCGGACGCCGACCTGCTCGTCGTGACCAGCACGTTCGGCGACGGGGACGCGCCCGACAACGGCGCCGCGTTCTGGCAGTCGCTGGCCGCCGACACCGCGCCCCGCCTCGACGGCCGCCGGTTCGCGGTGCTGGCCTTCGGCGACTCCAGCTACGACGACTTCTGCGGCCACGGCCGCCGGCTCGACGAACGCCTCGCCGAGCTGGGCGCCGTCCGACTCGCGCCTCGCGCGGACTGCGAGCCGGACTTCGAGGACACCGCCGACGACTGGTTGGAGACGGTCATCGCGGCGCTCACCACGAAGCCGGCCCCGGCACCGACGAAGTCCTCCCCGCTGAAGTCGACGCTGGTCGGGAACCGGCTGCTCAGTGGCCCCGGCTCGGCCAAGGAGGTCCGCCGGTTCACGTTCCACACCGGCGGCCTGCTGGACTACCAGGTCGGTGACGCGCTCGGCGTCTGGCCGGTCAACGATCCCCAGCTGGTCAACGAGTGGCTGAGCGTCACCGGTCTCACCGCGGACACCGCGGTCGAGCTCGACAGGGTCGGCATGATCCCGCTCTCCGAGGCGCTCACCCGGCACCTGGACATCACGAAGATCACCACTGACCTGCTCCGGTTTACCGCCGAGCGCGGCGGTGACCCCCAGCTGAAGACCCTGCTCCGCCCGGACAACAAGGGTGAGCTGGCGAAATGGACGTGGGGCCGGCAGGCCGTCGACGTGCTCGCCGAGCAGGGCGTGCGCGCCTCCGCGCAGGAGTGGGCCGGCGTGCTGAAGCGGTTGCAGCCCCGGCTCTACTCGATCAGCTCGACCCCGCTGGTCGACCCGGACCAGGTCAGCCTGACCGTGTCGGTGGTCCGCTTCGACAGCCTGCTCGGCCGGGCCCGCAAGGGCGTCTGCTCCACGCACCTGGCCGACGCCACGCTGGACCTGGAGGTCCCGCTCTTCGTGCAGAAGGCCCCGCACTTCCGGCCGCCGGCGGACCCGGCCACCCCGACGATCATGGTAGGCCCGGGGACCGGGGTGGCGCCGTTCCTCGGCTTCCTCCAGGAGCGGCAGGCGACCGGGGCGTCCGGGGCGAACTGGCTGTTCTTCGGCGAGCAGCGCCGGGACACCGACTTCTACTACCGGGAGGAGCTGTCGGCGCTCTCCGCCGCGGGCACGCTGACCCGGCTCGACCTGGCGTTCTCCCGGGATCAGCGGGCCAAGGTCTACGTCCAGGACCGGATGCGCGAGCACGGTGCCCAGCTGTGGGCGTGGCTGAAGGACGGGGCGCACTTCTACGTGTGCGGCGACGCCAGCCGGATGGCCAAGGACGTGGACCGGGCGCTGCACGAGATCGCGGTCAACCACGGCCGCCTGTCGCCCGAGGCGGCCACCGCCTACCTCAAACAGCTCACCGCCGACAAGCGTTACGTTCGCGACGTGTACTGACGGCCGGTACGCCGGCGGGAAGGCCGGGTGGCAGGCTCTGCGGTATGGACCTGACCGTGATCCTCGGCCCGATGAAGGGCGGCAAGTCGCTCGAGATGATCAGCTTGCTGTCGCCGCTGCAGCACACCGGCATCCCGCACCGCATCTACCAGTCGGCGCGGCACGGGCGGGACACCGCGGTGATGTCCCGGGTCGGCGGCAGCCTGGAGACGGTGAAGGTGCACTCCCTCGCCGGGGCGGCGGACGGGGACGTCGAGGTGATCGGCGTGGACGAGATCCACATGTTCACCGCCGACGACATCGCGGTGCTCGGCGTCGCGGTCCGGCGCGGGATCAAGGTCGTCGTCGCCGGGATCGACCTGGACCACCGGGGGCAACTGTTCGCGCCGGTCCGGGCGCTGTTCGAGCTGGCGCCGGAGAAGGTGATCTACCGGCGCGCGGTGTGCGACGTCTGCCGCTCACTGGACGCGACGCACACCCAGGTACTGGAGAGCGGCAAGCCGTTCCTCCTGGAGCTCGCCCCGTCGACGGCGTTGCCGGACGACGGCACCTATACCTATGAGGCCCGCTGCCGCCGCTGCGTCGTCCTGCCCTGAACCGCCCATGATCAGATCTGTCGATCTTCTGACAAAGGTCCACTGAAGATCGGCGGCTCACCGAGGCCATTCGCCCGAACGATCTACGCCCCCGGCCATAAAACCGTCATCGGTGCACACCCGGGCATGGCGCTCCCCAGCAAGACCCGATACGTTCCAAAACTGACAGTGACGGACGTAGCGCGTAGGGGAGGCGATGACGCGTGGGCGAATTCCCGGACCATCCAGGGGAACCGGACCCGCTGCTCACCCGCCTGGAGCGCGTCGAGGCGCAGCTGGCGGAGTTCCACCGGCGCTCGGCGCACCGCGAGACCGTCATCGACCGGCTGCACGAGGAGAACCAGCAGTTCCGTGACGGCCTGCGCCGGGTGATCCTGGAGCCGGTCGTCACCGACCTGCTGCGGCTGCACGACTCGCTGGCCCGCGAGGCGCAACGCCTGGCCGAGGACGATCCGCGGACCGGCAAGCTGATGGGCAGCTTCGCCGACGACGTCACGCTCGCCGTCGAGCGCTGCGGGTATGAGCTGTTCCCCGCCGTTCCCGGCGAGCCGTTCACGACCGGCCGGCACGCTCCGGCCGGCACCGTGCCGACCACCGACCCGAGCCGGGACAGGACCGTCGCCGAGCCGCTCGCCGCCGGCCTGCTGGAGATCGAGACCGGCCGGGTGCGCCGCCCGGCCCGGGCCCGGCTCTACCGGTACGAGGCGCCCCCGGCCACGGACGACTCCGTCGACCTCGCGCTGGTGGACTCCGGCCCGCAACCCGTTCACCCTGACTCCGTCGGAAGCGAGTAGCCCCATGGCCACCTTCGGCATCGACCTGGGCACGACCTACTCCTGCGTCGCCCACATCGACGACACCGGACGGCCGGCGATCATCAAGAACCGGCCCGGTGACGACACCACACCGTCGGTCGTGTACTTCGAGAGCCCGGACAACGTGGTCGTCGGCAAGGAGGCGAAGGCGGTCGCGAAGATCCAGCCGGATCTGGTGGTCTCGCTGATCAAGCGGCAGATGGGCAAGTCCTTCGAGATCACCGTGCACGGCCAGGCGCACAGCCCCGAGTCGATCTCCGCGCTGATCCTCCGCGAGCTGGCCGACGCCGCGGGTGAGAACCTCGGCGAGGAGGTCCGGGACGTGGTGATCACCGTCCCGGCGTACTTCGGGGTCGCCGAGCGCAACGCCACCCGCAAGGCCGGGGAGATCGCCGGGCTCAACGTACTGAGCATCGTGGACGAACCGGTCGCGGCCGCCCTGCACTACGACGCGATCTCCGCCGGCGGGACGAAGACCATTTTCGTGTACGACCTGGGCGGCGGCACCTTCGACACCACGGTCATCAAGGTCTCACCCGAGGAGATCCAGGTCGTCTGCACCGACGGCGACCACCACCTGGGCGGCGCCGACTGGGACGACCGCCTCGCGGAGTACCTGCTGGAGCAGTTCCTGGCCGAGCACCCGGGCACCGAGGCGGCCGACGACGAGGAGTTCCTGCAGAGCCTGGCGGCCGGTGCCGAGGACATCAAGAAGCAGCTGAGCCGGATGCAGAGCCGCCGGTTCAACGCCCGCTTCGGCGGCGACACCTCGCAGATCGAGGTCACCCGGGAGAAGTTCGAGGAGCTCACCGCCGAGCTGGTGGAGCGCACCGCCACGATCACCCGGCGCACCCTGCGGACGGCCGCCGACCGGGGCATCACCGAGTTCGACGACGTCCTGCTGGTCGGCGGCTCCAGCCGGATGCCCGCCGTCACCGCCGTACTGGAAGGGCTCGGCCTCAAGCCCCGGATGCACGACCCCGACCTGGCCGTCGCCAAGGGCGCGGCCCGGTACGCCCTGATCGAATCGATCAAGGTGCACCTGCCCGAGGAGGGCGGCGAGGCGCCGGCCGAGGTCGTCGAGGAGGTGGCCGAGCAGCTCAACATCCCGGTGGAGAAGGTGCGGGCGCTGGCCGGCAAACGGGTGGCCACCGTGGTCCCGCGCGCCTTCGGCGTCAAGGTCGTCAACCGCGAGGGCGGCCGGGAGCACTACACGATCGAGCACGTGCTGCGGGCCAACACGCCGCTGCCCGCCGAGACCGAGCCGCAGCGCTTCGGTACGGCGTACCCGAACCAGATCGAGATCTCGGTGGAGATCTGGGAACAGTCCGGTTCCGTCGAGTCGGAGGCGCTGGAGGACAACGAGCACATCGCCGAGGGCCTGATCAGCGGCCTGCCGCCGCTGCCGGAGAACTCGCCGATCGACATCAGCTTCCAGATGGCGGCCGACGGCCTGCTCCGGGTGCACGCCGTCGAGCTCAAGACCCGGCAGGACCTGCACATCGAGGTGCAGATCCGGGGCGGTCTGAGCGACGAGCAGGTGCACGCGGCGCGCACCGCGGTGGCTCGCTACAACGTCTCGGCGTGAGGCCGGCCGGCCGATGTTCGACTCCGAGCGGTACCGGGAGGAGGTGCTCGATCCGGCCCGGAAGAACGGGAACACCCCGCCGGCGGATCTCCTGCTGCGGTACGGCATCGACCCCGGCCGGCCACCCCGCGGCGACGCCTTCGACGCGCACCTCACCACGGTCGTCAAGTACTGGCGGCAGCTGGGTACCCAGCGGATCGCGTACCGCAAGATCGTCGAGGCGCTGAACGCCGCCCACCGGCAGTTGGCGGAGAGCGACCTGCTCTCCGCCGAACACTTCCTCAAGGACCGGGAGCGGGTCGCGCAGGCGACCGGCGCGGCCCTGGAGGAGATCGTCAAGGATCTGGCCGGCGATCCGGTGGTGTCCGCGGCCGCGCTGACCGCGACCGCCGCCCGGCTCGGTGGCGGCGCGGCCACCGAGGCCAAGCTGCGCGCCCTGCTCGGCCGGCGCCGGATCCGGGTGATCGAC
The DNA here is from genome assembly GCF_900188005.1 of Actinoplanes regularis. GTDB lineage: Bacteria > Actinomycetota > Actinomycetes > Mycobacteriales > Micromonosporaceae > Actinoplanes > Actinoplanes regularis. The sequence goes on from NZ_FZNR01000008.1 coordinate 169,579, forward strand.
GAGTTGTGGCCGCTGCCGGAGAGCCCGCCGGCCCGGGGCAGCACGGTGCTGCGCAGCATCCGCACCCTGGGCCTGCCGCTCTCACTGCACGTGCTGGCGGACGGTAGACCGGCCGTCGACTTCACCCTGCGCGCCGGTCTCCGGGTGGACGGCCGCCCGCTGACCGCCGACCGCTTCGGCGTCGTGCGCGAACGCATCGAGCGGGGGAAGCAGGACGATCGGAAGACCGCCACCGACAACCTGCTGACCGCGATGACCGCCGCGCTCCGCGACGGCACCCTCGACCAGCTCGTGCTCTGGGAGCTCACCGAGGCCGTCCGGCCGGCCGCCGGCCTGGGCAAGCTGCGCGTGGTGGCCCGGGAGGCGAACCGGCTCGGGCTGCAGCGCGAGGAGGCCGAGGAGTTCGCGCTCGCCGTCCTCAACCGGGGCGGTGTCGTGCCCGTCCAGCGGGACGTGGCCGCCGAGGTCGAGGAGTTGCTCGGCGCCGGCTCGCTGCGCGCGGCTGAACGGCTGGTCCTCGCCATGCCCGCCGACCAGGGCGCGGAGGTGCGCGACCGGGTCCGGGCGGCCGCCGGGCGGGTGGACGAGCTGGCTTCCCGGGCCCAGCGGGAGATCGCCGCGGGCCGGCCGGAGCACGCGGCCGAGCTGCTCGCCACCGCGGTCCGGGAGGCCGCCGACGACACCGACCTGGCCGGACGGCTGCGCATGCTGGCCCCGCCACCGGCACCGGCCGTGCGAGCCGGCACGGCGGCCGGTGACCGGGTCACGATCAGCTGGACGCCGAGCCCGGCCCGGACCGGCGGGATCGCGTACCAGGTGGTCCGGACCCGGCAGCGGCCGGCCGGATCGGCCACCGACGGTGACGTGATCGGCCGGACCGACGGCAACGAACTGGCCGACACCCGCGCCCCGGCCGGCGACGACCTGCACTACACCGTCTTCGCGAGCCGCTCGGACGGCGTCTGGTCGCCGGGCGCCACGGCCGGGCCGGTCTCGCTGCTGCCCGAGGTCACCGGGGTCAGCGCGGTCGCCGACGAGTCGAGCGTCCGGGTCACCTGGTCGGCTCGCCCGGACGTCACCGGCTGCACGGTGCTGCGCGAGCCGGACGGGATCCCGGTGAAGGCCGGCCGCAACGGTTTCTCCGACGAGGACCTGGAGCCGGGGGTCGAGTACCGCTACCTGATCCGGGCCGGTTATCCGGCGCTGTCGGCCGGGATCACCGTCACGGCCACCCCGCAGGCGGCCCCGAAAGAGGTGCCCGACCTGGCCGTCGAGCCGCTGCCGGGCCAGGATCCGGGGCGGCTGCGGCTGGCCTGGACGTTGCCCGCGAGCGGCGAGGTGACGTTGCGCTCGTCGACGCACCGGCCCCGCTGGAGCCGAGGCGCCGAGATCACCGGTGCGGAGCTGACGTCGTACGGGAAGGAATTGGTGGGGCGGACGGACCCGGTGGCGAACCGCCGCGCCGCGCTCGTCCTGCCCATGCCCGCCGGGCGGCTCTTCGTCACCGCCTTCAGCTCCGGCGGTGGGCGGGCGATCGTCGGCCCGACCGTCTCGGTGACCAACATCGCGCCCGTCACCGACCTGCGGGCCCGCCGCGCCGGACCGGTCGTCCGGCTCAGCTGGACCTGGCCGGACGGCGTCGCGCTGGTGCGGGTCCACTGGTGGCCGGAGGACGGCTCGCCCGAGCGGGCCGAGCAGGTGGACTGCTGGCTGCGCGCCTACCGCGACGACGGCGGGCTGCAACTCACCACGGGCGTCGGGCCCGTGCGGATCTCGGTGGCCACGGTGAGCCGGGACGGCGAGGGCGAGACCGTGGGCAGCCCGGTGGGCGCCCGGGTCGCCGGCAGCGGCGTGCCGGTGAACTACCGGTTCGTGCAGGCCGGCACGTTCCGCCGGAAGACCCGGCTGGAGCTGACCAGCGACCAGCCCTGTCCACTGCCGAACCTGGTGGTGGTCCAGTCGCCGGGGCGGGTGGTGCCGCTACGGCCGGAGCAGGGGACCCCGGTCGCGCGGATTCCGGCACAGCGCCTGGAGCCGGGCCGGCCGGTCTCGGTGGAGGTTCCGGTGCAGGCCACACGTGGGCCGTACCGCCTCGGCTGTTTCGTCGACGACCACTCCGGCCACGGGCCGGACGTGGTGCTCAAGGGCGTTCCGGGGGGCGGCTGAACCATGGCGAAACTGACCTGTCCGTACTGTTACCGGCCGTTCGCCGAAAAGGAGATGCGGTTTCGCTGCAGCGGAATGCGGGCGGCGGACGGCAGGTTCTGCGAGGCGGCGCCCGACCCGGTCCGGGTCGCGCTCGGCGACCAGATGGTCGTGCTGCCGGTGGTGGAGGGAAACGGCAGGAAGCTCTCCGCGACCTGCCAGGCGTGCGGCAACGCGGCGACCGTCCAGATCTGCCCGCACTGCCATGCCCAGCTACCGGTGCACTTCGGCAAGATCGACACTCGGATGGTGGCGATGGTCGGCGCCAAGTTCAGCGGCAAGTCGGTCTACACCACCGTGCTCATGCACGAGCTGATCCACCGGGTCGGCCGGCGCTTCGACGCCGCGGTGATCGGGGCGGACGAGGAGACCCGCAAGAAGTTCGGCAACGAGGAGCGTGCCCTCTACAACGAGGGCGTGCTGCCGGACACCACCCGGCCGGCGAACGCCGGCGAGCAGGGGCGCCAGCCGTTCGTCTTCAAGTTCTCCCTCGGCGAGCGAAAGCGTTTCCGCAGCACGCTGCGGCACACCGTGCTCTCGTTCTTCGACACCGCGGGCGAGGACCTGGAGACCTCGCGCGGCGTGGCACAGAACGTCACCTACCTGAGCAGCGCGGACGGCATCATCGTGCTGCTCGATCCGCTGACCGTTCCCGGGCTGGTGCAGACCCTCGGCATCGACCCGGACGTGCTGCCGGCGCGCTCGCAGCAGGAGGCGGCGCGGGGCGACAGCCCGATCAACATCCTCACCCGGGTCACCGAGCTGCTCCAGAAACTGCCGGGCGCCGGGCCGAACCGGATGATCGACGTGCCGGTCGCGATCGCCTTCTCCAAGGTGGACGCGCTCTGGGAGGCGCTGCCCGAGGACAGCCCGCTGCGCCAGCCGGCGCCGGACGCCGCCTGCTTCCCGGAGCAGGACAGTCTCGCCGTGCACGACCACGTTCAGGCGCTGCTGCTCCAGTGGGAGGGCGGGCAGATCGATCAGCTGCTGCACAAGCACTACCGCACCTACCGGTACTTCGGCCTGTCCGCGCTGGGTGCCGTGCCGCCCGCGAAGGAGCCGGCCCAGGCCCGGCAGCGGGTCGCCAAGTCCGGCATCCAGCCGCACCGCGTGGAGGACCCGTTCCTGTGGCTGCTGAGCAGGCTCAAGGTGATCGAGACGGGAAGGGGCTGAGATGGGCGTCCCGCAGATGTACTACACCTCCTGCGAAACGGGTCTGGCCGGTTACCCGGGCTTCCAGTTCAACGCGGCCACCCCGGGCGTCGACGGAGCGGTGCTGCGCCGGGTCGAGCGGGCGACGTCGTACGAGCCGCCCGGCTCGCTGGGGTATGAGCCGACCGCCGAGCAGATCACCGCCACCCCGGTGAACCTCTGCTACCTGCCCGGCACCGACGGCGAGCCGGCGATCCTGGCCAACACCGTCTTCGTCGGCAACGACTACTCGCAGCGCTTCGGCAACTACTTCGTGCACGCGCTGGCCCTCGGCCCGGCCGGCCACGACCTCGGTGGCGTCCGGCCGATCGACTTCTGGCAGGCGCCGTTCTGGGCGCGTACCGAGGTGACCGGCACCGACCTGCCGGAGCTGACGCCCGTGCCGGCCGGCACCTTCGACCCGGCGTGGGCCGACGCCTTCCTGCAAGCCGGGCGCAGCGGCGTGGTGCCCGGGATGCTCACCGCGGTCGAGCGGGCGATCGTCGCCGGCGACCGGCCGGTGATCCTGGTGGCCGAGGAGAGCGCGGAGGTGGCCCGCTGGATCGCCGCCCTCTGCGAACTGCTCCCGCCGGTACTGATCGGGCGGTTCGCGTTCGCCACCTACCAGTACCGTCCCGGCCGTGGCCGGGAACACCTGGTCGGCACGGTGCCGACCAGCGATTTCACGGTGACCGAGTCGACGCTGCGGAGTTTCGCCGTCTTCGACCTGGTCGGCGGGGTCGAGTCGGAGGGCTCGACGCATCCGCTGGCCGAGCTGCTCACCGCGACCGGCCCGCAGGACGCGCGACTGCTCTGGGAGCAGGCCGAGCAGCTCGCCGCCGGCGCCGAGGACGACTTCGACGGCTGGTACCCGGTGGCCGTGGCCGCCGCGCTCTGCGCCCGGCTGCCGGTGAACGCCGGTGACCTGGCCACGGTCCTGGGCTGGCTGCCCGGCAACGCCGGCCGGCTGGAGCCGGAGACGGTCACTCAGATCACCGAGGAGTGCCTCGACCACGAGGCGCTCACCCTGCCGCAGTGCCTGGTCCTGGTCGGTGTCGCGGCCGGGACACGGGACGGCCACCTGCACGCGGACGCCGAGGTCCGCGCGTTCCAGATGCTCCTGCGCGACCCGGCCGCGGCACCCGCGGACGTTCCGCGCCTGGCCACCCGGGACGGTGCCCGGTACGCCCGGCAGCAGGTCACCACCCGGCTGGACGGGGCCGCCCCGGACTCGGACACGGTCGACGTGCTCGGCCTCGCGCTGCGCACCCGGGTGGAGCTCTCCGACAGTGAGCTGGAGACGTACGGCCACGACCTGATCGCCCCGCTGCTGCTGGCCGGCCCGGAGCGGCAGCCGCCCGCCCTGCTGCGCAGCGTGCCGGCCCTGCGGCGGGGCGTGCTCCGCGGGCTCGACGAGGCACTGTCCACCCGGGAGCGCGAGGTGCTCACGGTCGCCGGCCGGCTGGCCGGTGGCACCGTGCCGGAGGAGGAGTTCGCCGCGCACCGCCCGCTGCAACGGCTGATGGAGGTGTCCCGGGCCGCCGGCGACCCGCGACGGCGGATCCCGGCCCTGAAACGGCTCAGCGGCTCCGGCCTGCCGGACCGGGCGATGCTGAACACGCTCTGGCCACACGGCTGGCAGCTGGACGAAGCCGCCGAGGTCGCCCGGGAGGTGCCGGAACGGTTCTGGGCCTCGGCGGCCATGGTGAGCCTCCTCGACGACGTCCTGTCCCGCTCGGAACTGCCGAGAGGCGCGATGCCGCACTACCTCGCGGTGACCGGGTTCGCGGCCAAACTCAAACTCACCGATCGCCTCTCGGCTCTGTCACGGGCCCGGGTCCTCGACCTGCAGGGTGCCGTGAAGATGGTGCGGCTGGCCGAGCAGACCGGCGACGGCAAGCTGCCGAAACTGGCCCGGGACATCATCGAGGACCTCCGGGCGCTCGAGCCGCCGGCCGGCCCCTGGCTCGCCGGCCAGCTGCCGGCCATCCTGCTCCGGCTGGACGGCACGACCCTGTCCGAGCTGCTGCTGAAGGTGTCCTCGGAGACCCGCCGGCGCTACCGCGAGCGGCTCACCGAACGGCTGCAAGGGCGCACCGCCGACCTGGGCCTCGCGACCCACACGTTCGAGGCTTTCCACCTGCTCACGGGCCCCCAGCCGGACCACGCCCGGAAGCTCGACGACGTGCTGACCGCGACCGTGGCCCGGTGGAGGTCACGCGATCTGGACTCGCTGGAGCAGCTGCTCTCCCACAGCAAGGTCAAGGGACTGGCCGACCACGTCGCGGAGTGGCGCGAGGCCCGGGTGCCGCGGGGCATCGGGCGCTTCCTGCCGCGGCGACGCTGAGCATCGAGGAGCACGCATGTTCTACCTGGCCTTCCTCCTCGTCTGGTACACGCTGATCGGCACGCTCTTCCTCATCGTCAGCGTCCCGCTGGTGGTCGTCGCCAGCAGCGTCTTCCTGGTGCTCTGCACCGTCGTCTTCGTGCGGACCAGCGGGCAGGCCCTGAACCTGCGGACGCCGTACGAGGCGGTGCCGGTCCCGGAACCCGGCGACGTCCCGGCGTACGTGCACTACCTCTCCGGCCCGGCCGGGCGGGACCTGCGGCAGATCGCCCGGCTGACCTGGCGGGACATGCGCCGGCAGGCCGAGAAGGCGCAGTCCTGGCTCAAGAGCAGGTTCTTCGGGTACGGCATGAACAACTACCGGCGGGCCGTCGGCGCGGCCCTCGGTGCCGGGGTGGTCGCCGGTGCGCTGATCACGGCCGTGGTGATGGCGTTCGTGGTGCTCGGCGCGCTGCTCGTCTGGGGCCTGCTCTTCGTGCTCGCCAAGGGGCTGCTCTACCTGCTGCGCGGGCTGGACTCCGGGCTGTCGCAGCTGCGCGGAATCAAGCTGACCTGCCCGGCGTGCCATCACCGGGTGGTCTATCCGGCGTACGACTGCCCCAACGACGGCTGCTCGCACCGGCACGAGGACGTCCGGCCCGGCCGGTACGGCCTGCTGCGCCGGACCTGCGCCTGTGGCTATCGGATGCCGACGTTGCTGCTGCTCGGCAGCCACCGGATGACCGCGTACTGCCCGCACTGCCAGGCGCCGATGGCCGAGGGCGCCGGCACCGCGCCGGAGATCGTGATTCCGATGCTCGGCGCGACCACCGCGGGCAAGACCCGGATGATGCTGGCGCTGGCCGCGACCATGACCGGCGGGCAGGACCGGATCTCCGCGACGGCCGCCGACGAGCCGACGGGGAACGCCCTCGCGCAGCTGCAGCGGGTGCTGGACGCTCGGGGTGACACCCGTAAGACGATCGCCGAGGACGCGGTCCGGGCGTACTCGTTCAACCTGAACGGCGGCCGGGTGCGGCGCCTCGTGCACATCTACGACCCACCGGGTGAGGACTTCAGCGACTCGGCACGGCTGCAGGCACGGCGTTTCCTGCGCGGCGCGCACGCCTTCGTCTTCGTGGTCGACCCGTTCGCGATCCCGGACGTGTGGAACTCGCTCGACCCGCGGGAACAGCGCGAATACCAGTCGATCCGGTCGACGCAGGCGCCGAGCTACATCTTCGAACAGGTGCTGGAGAACCTGAACGGGATGGGGGTGAAGGCCCGCGACAAGGCGCTGGCGGTGGCGGTCACCAAGAGCGACCTGACCACCGGCCTGCCGATCTGCGACGGGCTCAGCGACGACAGCGACGCGGTGCGTGGCTGGCTCAGCGATCGGGTCGGTATGGCGAACATGGTCCGCTCGATCGAGAAGTCGTTCGGTGAGGTGCGGTACTTCCACACCACCGCGTCCTACACGCCGGCGGGGACCGAGCAGAGCGTGCAGGACCTGCTCCACTGGACGCTCAGCCGGTACGGGGTGAACTGAGATGGTCGTTGCTGATCCGTACCGGCGCTGGCGTAGGGCGGTCTACTACGCCGGGGTGGCGGTGGTCTGTCTGCTCACCGCCGCGGTCCTGATCTTCCTGCTGTCCTGCCTGGTCGGGATGCTCCCGGGCGTCGGTTCCGGGCGGTCCGGATGACCGACCCGGCGCAGGAGCGACTGCGGCGGTACGCCGAGATCGCGCTGGCCGCCTCCGGCAACGGTGACCTCGACGCGGCGATCGCCGCCCTGGAACGGCTGCCCGCCGGCTCCCCCGGCCGGGGCACCCTGGCCGCCGCCCTGCTCTGGCCGCTGCTGCGCGACCTGCGGATGGAGCTTCCCCAGCTGCACCGGGTGGAGCGGGTGTTCGCCATCGCCGAGGCCGACCCGCCGGACGCCCCGAAGTGGCCCGGCATGCGCGCCGGGGGCCGGGTGATCTCGCTGATGCTGGCCACCCTGGAGGACCGGGTCGACGACCCGCACGCCGCGCTGGCCGAGGTGGAGAAGCTCGCCGCCGAGGCCGGCCCCGGATCCCCGGCCGCACCGATCATCGAGGCGGCGCGTCAGGGTCTCGCCTTCATGACCGCCATGCACGACGGCGACGAGTCGGCGATCCGCCAGTTGCCGGAGCGGTTCCGGCTCCTGCGCGACGCCGCCGGGCCCGGCAACGCGCAGGTCGATCTGCTCGGCGACGTGCTCGCCGCGGCCGCCGAGGTGATGGCGGCGAACCAGCGCGGCGAGGATCTGGCGGAGCCGCTGCGCCGGATGCGCGAGGCGGCCGAGCGCCTGCCCGAGGACGATCCGCTGCGGATCTCCGCCCTGGAGCAGGTCGCGAAGATGGAGTCACTGATCGGTGGCGCCCCGCGCGGCTTCGCACCCGGCAGCGAGGATCCGCTGCGCACCGACGCGGACCGGGCGCTGGACCGTGCGCACGCCGCGATGCTGCTGCTCGACCGGGGTGAGGAGACCGACCTCGGCAAGATCGAAACAGCGATCGGCCACCTGCGCGAGGCGCTCGCCCTGGCCGGCGCGGACGACCTGCGCCGCCCCTTCCATCTGGCCGGGCTGGCGCTGGCCCTGTACCGGCGGACCGAGGTCACCAATTCGACCGCCGGGCTCGACGAGGCGCTGACCCTGCTCGCCGAGGCCCGTGAGCTGGCCGGCGGGCCGGACCATCCACAGTGGTCGTGGATCAACGACATGCTCTCCGGCGTGCAGCAACGGCTCGGCACCGCGACGGCGCCGCACCACACCTCGATGGACGGGATGCGCGGCCACGCGTTCCGGGTGATGACGCAGTCCGACCTCGCCGCGGCGACCGTGGCGGCCGCCGACGCGGCCCGCGAGGGGCTCGACACCGCGCGCCTGTTCCTGCAGGCCGGGGACCCTGCCGGGGCGATCACCGCGCTGGACGCGGGCCGGGGTCTGGCCCTGTTCGCCGCGACCGAGGTGGGCCGGGTCGGCGCCCGGCTGCGCGCGGCCGGGCGCGGCGACCTCGCCGCGCGATGGGACGACGCGGTCGCCTCCGGCAAGCCCGACCGGCTGCCCACCGTGCTGCGCCGCGAGGCGCTCCAGGTGCTCACCGGCCAGGGCACGCTCGGGCTGCTCGACCCGCCGGGCCTGCCCGAGATCCGCGCCGCGCTTCGCGCCCTCGACGCCGACGTGCTCGTCTATCTGATGCCCGGGCGCCAGGGACTTCCCGGGTACGCGCTGGTCGCGCCGGCGGACGGGCCGCCCGGCTATCTCACCCTGCCCAACCTGCATCCGGACCGGGACCTGGAGGTCGAGCACTACCTGCGCACCGCCGCGCGGCGGGACATGGGCCCGGCCGACGCCGGTCCCGGGCCGGACACGGCCTTCACCGGCAGCCTTGACGCGCTGTGCCGCTGGGCCTGGCGCGCCGCGATCGGCCCGATCGTCGACCAGTACCTGCCCCGGCTACGGAGCCGGCCGAGCGGCCGCCCACCCCGGATCGTGCTGGTCCCGACCGACCGTCTGGCCCTCATCCCGTGGCAGGCGGCCCGCCGCCCGGACGGCCGGTACGCCATCGAGTCGGTGGCCGTCTCGCAGGTCGTCTCGGCTCGGATGCTCTGCCACGCGGCCGCCCTGCCTCCGGTGCCGATCGCGCCGACCGGCCTGTTCGTCGGTGACCCGGACACCGCCCGGCGGGCCGCCGACCTGCCGGCCGCACGGCTCGAGGCGTACAGCATCCGCCGCGCGTTCTACCGGGGCGCCCGCTACGTCGGCCGCCGCCCGGACGACAGCGTCAGTCCCAGCGGCCCGGGCACCGCCGACGAGGTCAGGAACTGGCTCGTCTCGTCCTCACCGGGCGCCGGCTCGATGCTGCACCTGGCCTGCCACGGCTTCGCCTCGACGGGGAAGGGCACGGCGTACCTGCTGCTCGCCGACGGGGCGCGGCTGACCGCCGAGACGATCGGTCCGCTGCTGGCCCGGGCCCCGGAACGGGCGATCTCGCTGGTCGTGCTGGCCGGCTGCCGCACCGGGCGGGCGATCAGCGGGTACGACGAGGCGTACAGCCTCGGCACCGCCTTCCTGGCCGCCGGCGTGCGCTCGGTGCTCGCGACCCTGTGGCCGATCCCGGACGCCGCCACCTCGGTACTGATGTTCATGTTCCACCACTTCCTGATCACCGGCGGCCGACCGGTCTGGGACGCCCTGCACCAGGCGCAGCTGTGGATGCTCGACCCGCGCCGGCGGGTGCCCGAGCAGATGCCGCGGGACCTGCGGAGAGAGCTGGCGAACACGGATCCGGCCGAGGTCGCGGCGTGGGCCGGCTTCATCCACTGGGGACGGTAGGGGGCCGGGATGGTCGACGACGTCGAGGAGCTGCGCCGCGAGCTGGCCCGGCTCACCGGGCCGGCCCGCACGAGCACGCTCTACGACCTGGCCCGGGTGCTGACCGACCGCTACTGGCGGACCGGGCCGGGGCGATCCGGGGCGATTCGGGACCTGACCGGGGCGATCGAGGCGCTGACCGAGGCGCTCGGGTACTTCGCCGCGGACGACACCCTTCGGGCCCCGTTCGCGGTTCAGCTGGGGTCGCTGCTGGCGGCGCGATACATGGCGCACGGCAGTCAGGACAGCGATCGGCAGACCGGCATCGAGCTGCTCACCGGCTCCCTCGGCAGTCCCCGGCTGTCGCCCGGGCAGGTCGCGCTGGGCCGGCTCATGCTCGGTCAGCTCCACCTGAGCCGGGCGGTGGGCAGACTGCGTACCGGCGGAATCCTGCCGGCGCTGCGGCCCGGCGGCGGATCGCAGGTCGAGGCCGCGCGTACGGCGGCCGGGTGTTTCCGCCAGGTGCTCGCCGAGCCTGAGCTGTCGCCGCAGATCACGACGACCGTGCGAACCCTGCTGACGGTGGCCGACGGGATAGTCGAGGCGTTCAGCGGTGTCGGCGTCAACCCCGCCGCGCTGACCCGGGCCATGCAGACCATGCAGCGGTTGCACAAGGAGGGACGCGGGCTCGGGATGGGCTCGTTCTTCACCGCCGGCAGCCGGTTGGCGCGGACGGATCCGCTGGACCGCCCGGTCATCCTGATCGAGGCGAACGAACCGGTCGCACACCGCGCGGAGCCGGCCCCGGTCGACGCGAGACCGGCCGCGACGGTCGACGAGCTGCGTCACGTCATGCGGAAACAGCTGGGTGACGACCCGTATCAGGCCGCCCCGGCGCTGCTGGCCGAACCGGACGTGGCCGTGGCCGACGAGCTCGTCGCCCTGGCCACCACCGTGGTGCACACCGGATCTGCCGAGGCCGCCGACCATCTGCTGCTGGCCCTGGCCTTGACGCTGCGCAGCCGGGCCGACGACGGTCCCGGCGCGGAGGAGGACGCCGACGACGCCCGGGCGAGCCTGCGCACGGCCGCCTCCGGCGAACTGCCGCCCGAGGCGTTTCCGCTGCTCCTACGCCTGGCACACCGGCTCGACGAGCACGCTGCCACCGGCGTCGCCGCGGCGCTGCGCACGGTCGGCGCGGACGCCCTGGCCGTCCCCCAGCCGGACGGGGTGCTGCTGGTGCATGCCGGCACCGGGCAGGTCTCGCCGGGCACCGAACGCACGCTGCCGCGCCGCACCCTGCTCGTGGCCGATCGGCCGCCGGCGGCCGGGGTGGCCATCGTCTCCACCCTCGCCGGCCACACGCAGCTGCTCGACCTGGCCCGCCGCAAGCGCAGGGCGATCATCGAGGAGCCGGTCCTGCTGGCCGGCGCGGACGGTGTGGACCTGCGGCGCCGCTACGGGCGGGGCGAGTTGCTGCACGAGGCGACCGCGACCGACGTGCTGGCCCGGCTCAGCGCGACCCTGCTGCACCTGGACTGCCCGACCGGCCCGGCCGGCACACTGCTGCTGGCGAAGCGGACCGAACTGACCGCGGAGGCGGTCGTGGCCGCGCAGATCCGGCGCGCGGGCGGGCTGGTCGTGCTTCCGCCCGGGGCCGCCTTCCCTGCCATGGCCGACGCGTTCCTGACCGCCGGTTTCACCGGGGCGGTCGGCTGGCTCGGCCCGGTGGAGCCGGAGGCGGCCGCGGAGGTCTACCGGGAGCTGCACCGGCTGCTCGGCGAGGAACGCCGGTCGCCGGCGGCCGCCGTTCACGCCGTCCGCCGCCAACTGCGCAACATCGCCAGCGGGCTGGTCCATCGCGGCGTCTTCTGAGGAACCGTGGTGAGCACCGGAACGGTCAGGGCGGCCCAGTCGTGGACACCGTCCCCGGCGTGCTCCGCGTCGCGCAGTCCGTGCAGCACCATCGGCCCGCGACCGGCCGTGTGGGCCCGGTCCAGCGCGGGCAGGTCGAACGGTGTCGAGCTGAACTGTTCCTCGGCGACCAGCAGTTTCAGCCACTCACGGACCGAGCTGCCGGGCCGCACCGGCCGGCCGGGAGGGAGGGAGACTCTCACCGGGCGCCGGTTCAGCGCCCAGCCGTCCGATCGGGCGTCGATGAAGGCGCCCTCGAAGAGTTCGGCGTGCACCCGGTATCCGCTGGTCAGATCGAGAAGCACGCAGTAGAGGCGGCGGCCGGTACGGTTGCGGAGACGGATGAGGATCTCCGGCGGAGCCCCCTCCTCGTACCACAGATGAATCTCGCCACCCTCGGCCACGATCGGCGTGGCACCCTCCCCGGCCGGAATGATCTCCAGGCTTACCGCCCCGGCCAGGCGGGACAGCGGGTTGTTCAGATCCCGGATCTGCCGCCAGCGGGCGACATGCTCCAGGCGCGGCAGCAGCGGCCCGGAACCGTCGATCACCTTGCCGTCCGGCCCCTCGATCCGGACGCCGTCGACCACCCGCAGCTCAGGTGCCTCGGACGGACCCGCGAGACGCACGAAGGGCGACCTGCCGATCGTCTCCGCCGGGACGCCGGCGACGGTGGTGGCCGGCAGCGGCACCCGGGAGAAGACCACCGGGTACTGCCGCTCCGGATCGGGTCGCCAGCCGAGCGGGGTGACCAGGCTGCGTTCGGTCAGCACCCGCGTCACCCGGGCCTCCTTCGGAGCGCCGCTTCCCGGCAGCGCGACCCGCAGGTCGTCGTCGCCGGCCGGCGGCAGCCCGTGGCACGAACCGGCGTCCAGCTCCCAGCCCTGCCGGCCGGACCGGATCAGCATGCCGGCCTCGGGCCGCACCGTCGCACCGCCGAGGAACGGCTGGTCGGGCAGGCCCGGCACCTCCGGGTACAGCCTCGGGACCTGGTTGAACGAGCGCGCCTCGACGTCGACCCGGGCCGCGACCAGCAGCTCGCGGTAGGTCTCCGGACCGAGCCGGTTGAGGGCCCGGAGCAGCGCCCAGCTGAAGACGCCGCGCCACTGCCCGTCCAGCTCCATCTCGAGGGCGAACTCGAACCGCCGGGCCGCGGCGAGCGCCACGTGCCGCGCCGTCGAACGGCCCACCGTCTCGTAGGGGCGTCCACCCAACTCCGGCAGCAGGGCCGGGCGCACCGGCTTCGCGCGCAGGCTGGGCACCGCGCGCACCAGCGCGGTGTCCCGGCTCGCGCCTTCGCTGTGACAGCTGTCGAGCACGACCGCGACATGGGCGCCACGCCCGGCGATCTCGTCGAGCAGCAGCGAGAGCTCCTTGTCGAGCAGGTCCGGGACGCCCGGGGTGCGACTGTCGGCGCAGACCAGGGTCTGCATCATCGGCCCGGACTCCAGGTGCTGGAGGCCCTCCGGTACGCGTAGCTCCGAGCCGTGGCCGCTGAACCAGAAGAGGGCGGTGTCGCCGCGACGGGCCCGGCCGAGGTGCCGGTGGATCCCGTCGATGACGGCGGCGCGGGTGGCGGCCGCGTCGTGCAGCTCCTCGATCTTCGCCGCGGGACACCTGCTGCGCAGGAACGCCGCGGCGGCGACGACATCGTTCCGGCAGCCGCGCAGGTCGGTCACCGATTTCGCGTCGTACGCATCGATACCGGCCAGGAGTACGAAGACGTCGCCCATCGAACCAGTATCCGCGCCCATCGATGGCGGCCTGAACGCGCGAAGAGGCCCGGCCCGCGACCAGGCGAGCCGAGCCTCCTCAATCGACGGATCAGCTTCGGACAGCCGGCAGGCCGAACGGCGGGATCCCCGTCACCCCCGGAAACGGGCCGATGAAGTTGTCGAGGTCATCGAGCATGGCGTCGACGAGACACAGAGCGCCGGCGGGATTCAGGTCGATGAGGCCCGGAATCTGGAACGGCAGGTTCATCAACGGCCAGCCGGCGGCGACGTTGCCGGCCAGCAGGGACCGGGTGGTCGCCCCGTTCAGATAGGAGATGCCGGCGTCACGGATGGCCCAGGCCTCGATGTGGTCGTCACCGTTCAACGGGTCGAGGTCGCTGTCGAGGGCCACCATCAGGGTCGAGCCGTTCGGGGTGATCGCCAGGTCCCGTACCACCGAACCGCTGCCGACCTCGGCGATGACATACGGCAGGGCGATCTGATCGGCGGTCCTGACCGGCATGATGACGCCGTTGGACCCGGCGACGAAGACCCGGCTTCCGTCGGGGCTCGCGGTCACCGCGATCGGTTCGAAGGTGGCCGGCGTCCAGCGGCCCACCGGGATGCCGTCCGCCCGGTAGGCCGTGATCGCGCCGACGGCGCTGTTCACGACATAGATGACGTCGCTGCCGCCGACATTGGCGACCGCGATGCCGTTGGGACTGCCGAACGTGCCGATCTCGCCTCTTCCGGTCGGCGCTCCGGTGCCGGCGTCCAGGACAAGGATCTTGTTGCTGGCCGGGGCGGTGACATACATGGTGTCGCTGTCGGTGCTGAAGGCGATGTCTCCGGGTTCGACGCAGTCGTCGGGCAGGGGTACCGATACCCATGCGGGAATACTGTTGATTTTGACCATTTTGAGGATGCTCGTGGACGCGGGTGTGGCGTTGATCGCCCACACGTGCGTCCCGTCCCGAGAGATGCGGATCTTTCCCGGAATCAGCGTTCCGACGGTCTGGGCCATGGCCTCCTTCGTGACGATCGGGGCGGCCTGGGCCGGTGTGCCGGCCATTACCGCTGCTGTCACTCCGATGAGCAGGCCCGCCGCGGCGGACCTTCCGATGGCGGTGGCATCGCGGAGGCGTCGTCGCCTCACCTCCGAAGCCGCGCCAATCACGCTAAGTGGCATACCGATCACCCTAGGTGGCAGCAACGATCGCCGGGCCGGAGTTTCCGGAGCTCCCGGAAAGCACTTGATGGGCCGCAAAGATCCCCCTGACCACATTGGTGTCAACGACCGCGATGTGACCGATGGGGCGCCCGTGGCCACTCGCGGCAGCCATCGGTGCTGGCACGAACACGTGATCCACTTCGGTCAGCGGCTCCATAGAGTTCTGCCATCGCCTGAACACGAACTTTCACGGGGAGATATAACGATGTCCGCTCGCACCTTCGCCGCCCTCGCCCTCGGTGCCGGTTTCCTGGCCAGCCTCGCCGCCTGTGGCAGCACCGCCACCCCGACGACCGCCGCCACGGCCGCTCCGGTCGCCAGCTCCGCGCCCGCCCCGGTGGCCTCCACCGCCGCGCCCGCCCCGGCGAAGACCGCTCCGGCCTCGACGAAGACCGTCGCCTCAAATGACTCCGTGTGCCCGGCGACGGAAGCGACCCTGATGGATGCGCTCGAGCGCAAGATCGGCAAGAAGCCGCGGAAGGACCTCCGCATGAACTCGATCGTGTGCCACAACGGCGGTTGGGCGATCACGAACGTGGACTCCCCCGGCCAGGAAGGCACGGTCCAGACCTATCGGTACGCGTCCGGCGAGTGGAAGTACTTCGTCGGTGGCAGTGCCGGTTACTGCAGTGGCGTCCCGTCCGAGATCCAGAAGTACTTCGGGGAGCACGGGCGCGGTTGCGACACTTTCTCCAACTCGTGACGCCGCGGACGGCCCTTCTCCCGCCAGCGGGGAAGGGCCGTCGATCGTTCGTTCAGGCGGCGCCGCCCTCTTGCTGGCGCCGGTATTGCTGGTTCTGCCGAAGGGCCTCTTCGAGCTGGTCCTCGAGGGTGATGATCCGGCAGGCGGCTTCCAGAGCCGTGCCCTGATCGACCAACTCTCGGGCCCGTGCGGCGAGGCGCAACTGGTGACGGGAGTAGCGGCGGTGTCCGCCGGCGGATCGGAACGGGGTGATCAGTTTCGCGTCGTCGAGCCGGCGCAGGAAGTCCTGCGTGGCGCCGGTGATCTCCGCGGCGCGGCCCATCGTGTAAGCGGGGTAGTCGTCGTCACCGAACATGTCGTCGGGTCCTGCCATTCCTGCCTTCCATGACGAGGGCCCCGGTGCAGAAGCACCGGGGCCCAGGGTAGTGGGTCGAAAACGATCCAACAGTGTCCTGACCTCCTTTTCCTCTGCCTCTACATGCTGTAGTGCTCTCGTGCTGTTCGCCGCATGGGTGCGGTGAACTGTCCAACTCGTCGGCGTCTTTAAAAGATCTTCGCTCTCGATGAGAGGAAGACTACCCATTCACGGCGAGAATGTCTAGCTCGCTGATCATAGGTTTTCTTGCCGCACCGCCGGGGCCTCCCGCACCTCGAGCGTCACCTGATCGTCCCGACTCATCCGTTATGGGTGATGTGCGGGCCGGGCGGAGAACCGAGGGTTGTTCCGGCGCCCATCGTCCTCAGCAGCGGAAATCGTGTCCCGAGGTTTGCAGGAGCCCGATCCGACAGAAGGGCCGACCGGCATGTACACGTTCGACACCACCCTCTCCAGCGCGGTGAGCACCGGTGACGGCCGCCAGGCGGCACCCGGTCCACTCGACCCGGAAACGCTCGACCGCATGCTGCGCTACTGGCACGCGGCGAACTACCTGACCGTCGCGCAGATCTACCTGCAGGAGAACCCGCTGCTGCGGGAGCCGCTGCGGGCCGAACACGTCAAGCCCCGGCTGCTCGGCCACTGGGGCACCTCCCCCGGACTCAGCCTGATCTACACCCACCTCAACCGGCTGATCTCGGAACGCGACGCCGACGTCATCTACCTGGCCGGGCCGGGGCACGGCGGGCCGGCGCTGGTGGGGCACGCGTACCTGGAGGGCACCTACTCGGAGGTCTACCCGGAGGTGTCGCAGGACGTGGCGGGGCTGCGGCTGCTGTGCCGGCGGTTCTCCACCCCCGGCGGGATCCCCAGCCATGTGAGCGTGCAGACGCCCGGCTCCGTCCACGAGGGCGGCGAACTGGGCTACGTGCTGTCGCACGCCTTCGGCGCGGCTTTCGACAACCCGGACCTGATCGTCGCTGCGGTGGTCGGCGACGGCGAGGCGGAATCCGGGCCACTGGCCGGCGCGTGGCGCGGCACCGCCTTCCTCAATCCGGCACGCGACGGTGCCGTACTGCCGATCCTGCACCTCAACGGCTACAAGATCAGCGGGCCGACGGTGCTGGGCCGGGAGACCGACGACAACCTCCGCGCGTTCCTGCAGGGCAACGGCTACGAGGCGCTCTTCGTCGAGGGCGACGACCCGGCCCGCGTGCACCAGGCGTTCGCCGCGGCCCTGGACATCTCCCACAACCGGATCCGTGCGATCCAGGAGGCGGCACGCGACCACGGGCTGTTCGAGCGTCCGCGCTGGCCGGCCATCGTGCTGCGGACACCGAAGGGCTGGACCGGGCCGAAGGAGGTGGACGGGCGGCCCGCCGAAGGCACGTTCCGGTCACACCAGGTGCCGATGACCGACACCCGGACCAACCCGGCTCACCTGGCGCAACTGGAGGAGTGGCTGCGGTCGTACCGGCCGGAGGAGCTCTTCGACAACAACGGGCGGCTGATTCCCGAACTGGCCGGCCTGGCACCGCGTGGCACCCGCCGGATCAGCGCGAATCCGCACGCCAACGGCGGGAGCATCCTCGTCGACCTGGATCTCCCGGACTTCCGTGACTACGCGGTGGAGGTGGACCCGAAGCAACCGGCCGTGATCCGGCAGGAGTCCACCCGCCGGCTCGGCATGATGCTCCGCGACATCTACACCCGCAACGCGGAGCAGGCGAACTTCCGGCTGTTCTGCCCGGACGAGACGAACTCGAACCGGCTGGGCAACGTCTTCGAGGTGGAGAACCGCTGCTTCGTCGGGCCCACCCTCGACATCGACGACCACCTTTCCCCGGACGGCCGGGTGATGGAGGTGCTCAGCGAGCACCTCTGCGAAGGCTGGCTGGAGGGGTACACCCTGACCGGGCGGCACGGGATCTTCGCCACCTACGAGGCGTTCGCGATGGTGTCCGCGTCGATGACGGTGCAGCACACCAAGTGGTTGCAGGAGGCGATGAACCTGCCCTGGCGGGCGCCGGTGGCGTCGCTGAACATCCTGCTCACCTCGACCTGCTGGCGTAACGACCACAACGGCTTCAGCCACCAGGGCCCCGGGCTGATCGACGTGATGCTGTCCAAGCGCGGCACGGTCACCCGGATCTACCTGCCCCCGGACGCCAACTGCCTGCTCTCGGTCGCCGACCACTGCCTGCGCAGCCGTAACTACGTGAACCTGATCGTGCAGGACAAGCAGCCGCAACTGCAGTTCCTGGACATGGACCAGGCCATCGAGCACTGCGACCGGGGTGCCTCCATCTGGCATCGGGCGAGCAACGACGACGGCGGCGACCCGGACGTGGTGCTGGGCTGCGCCGGCGACATCTCCACCCAGGAGACCGTGGCCGCCGCCTGGTTCCTCCGCCAGATCGCGCCGGACCTGCGCGTACGGGTGGTCAACGTGGTGGACCTGATGCGGCTCTTCCCGGCCGGCCACCACCCGCACGGCACCACCCCGGACGAGTTCGTCGAACTGTTCACCGCGGACAAACCGGTGATCTTCGCCTTCCACGGCTACCAGCGGGCCATCCACGAGATCGTGCACGGCCAGCCCGACGTGGACCGCATCCACGTGCGCGGCTTCAACGAGCAGGGAACCACGACCACCCCGTTCCAGATGACCGTGCTCAACGAGATGAGCCGCTTCCACCTGGCGGCCGAGGCGATCCGGCGCACGCCGCACCTCGGCGACCGGGCAGCGGGCCTGCTGGCCGAATGCGAGGCGCGGATCGCCGCGGCCAACGCGTACGCCCACGAGCACTTCGAGGACCAACCGGAGATCCGCGACTGGGTCTGGACCGACTGAGACGAGGCTCGAGATGACCGGGTGCGTGACTGTCTGTGCCGGATAGGCGTAGACAGTCGCGCACCCGACACCTCGCCGAGCCCGCTGTCAGGTACCCGTAGGACATGACTGACCACCAGCATGTAGAAGTACACGCTAACGGCAGAATCCCAGGTCAGACCGCTGCAGGGACCGCACCCGCGGTGCTGCCCGAGTTCCGTCCGAGTTGGTGGGAGACGGGGCTGCGGGCCCGGGCCGACGCGGGCATCGCCGGAGTCTTCGCGGAGCTGCCCGGCTTGATCCGCAAAGCGGTGCGGGTGGCTTGGGGCGCCGACCGGCTGCGCACCGGCGTTGTCACAGCGACGACGGCGTGCTCGGGTGTCCTCGCCGCCTTCGGGCTGCTGGCCACCCAACGCGTGCTGATCGAGTTGTTCGCCGGTGGCCCGACCCCGGATCGGGTCCGGGCCGCGCTGCCGGCGCTGGCGTGGCTGGCCGGCGCGACCGCGCTCCGCGGTGCTCTGGGGATGGCGGTCGGATACGCGTTGAACGGGTTGACGCCACGGGTGCATCTGGTTGTCGAGCGGGAACTGTTCGAGCACACCACCGCGGTCGAGCTGCGGGCGTTCGACGACGACGGTTTCGCCGAGGGGATGGAACGCGCGACCCGCGGCACCGAGGCGGCGATCGAGCTGGTGCAGAACACCATGAACCTCTTCGCCGGGTTGGTCAGCCTGCTCGCGGTCGCGATCGCGGTGGTGACGATCCACCCGCTGCTGCTGGTCGCGCTGCTCGTCGCGACCGTGCCGACCGGGTACGCGGCGCTGCGCGCCGGGCATGTCCGGTTCCGCAGCTATCTGGCCAGCTCGACGCGGCGTCGCCGGCAGTGGGTACTGCAGCGGTTGATGGCCGAGCGCAAGTCGGCTGCCGAGCTGCGCTCGTACGGACTGCGCGGTTTTCTGCTGCGCCTCTACGACCAGGTGATGGGTGCCCAGATCGGCGAAGAACTCCGGGTCGCGCAGCGGGTCACCGCCACCACCAGCGTCGGCGCCGCGATCGGCGGTTTCGCGCTGGCCGGTGTGTACGCGCTGCTGGGGCTGCTCCTGCTGGACGGGCAGATTCCGCTCGCGGCCGCGGCCACCTGTGTGATCGCGGTGCAGGCCGCGCAGCGGGCGTTGGCCCTGGTGACGTTCCAGGTGGACCGGGTCTACGCGTCCGGGCAGTTCTTCAACGAGTACGTCCGCTTCCTCGAGAACGCGACCGGCTATCTACCGTCGCCCAGCGACGAGGGCGGCGCCGACCGCCCGGGTCCGGGGGAGCTGAGCGAGCTGACGGTGCGTGGGGTGAGCTTTCGGTATCCCGACCGGGACCGGCCGGCGGTCGACGAGCTGACCTTGACGATCCGGGCGGGCCAGACGATCGCGCTGGTCGGGGAGAACGGCTCCGGGAAGTCGACGCTGGCCGCGATCATCGCCGGCCTGCGCGCGCCGACCGGCGGCGAACTGCTCTGGAACAGCCGGCCGTACGCCGCCTGGGGGACCGACGAGGTCCGCCGGCACATCGCCGTGGCCCTGCAGGACCATCACCAGTGGCCGTTCAGCGCCGCGACGAACATCGCGATGGGCGACATCGACGCGACCGCCGACCAGGATCTGATCGAGTCGGCGGCGCGGAAGGCCGCCGCCCACGACATGATCCTCGAGCTTCCGCACGGCTACGACACGCTGCTCGACCGCACTTTCAAGGAAGGGCAGGACCTGTCCGGTGGACAGTGGCAGCGGATCACCGCCGCCCGG
The DNA here is from genome assembly GCF_900188005.1 of Actinoplanes regularis. Lineage (GTDB taxonomy): Bacteria > Actinomycetota > Actinomycetes > Mycobacteriales > Micromonosporaceae > Actinoplanes > Actinoplanes regularis. The sequence goes on from NZ_FZNR01000008.1 coordinate 190,205, forward strand.
GCGTTCCTGCGCGACGCCCCGCTGCTGATCATGGACGAGCCGTCGTCAGCGCTCGACCCCCGCGCCGAGGACGCCCTCTTCCAGGCCCTGCGCGGCCGGCAGGGCACCCGGACGACGATCCTGATCACGCACCGGCTGGCCAACATCACGCACGCCGACCAGATCTTCGTCCTCGAACACGGCGCTCTGATCCAGGCCGGCACCCACCGTGAGTTGATGGCCGCTGACGGCACCTATCGACAACTGTTCACCCTGCAGGCCGCCGGCTACCAGTCGTGACGCCGACCTGTCCAACATCACATTGATGATCTCCGCGTCCGGTTCGGTACCCTCCTACCCGTTCTTACACGCGCTCTTACACGCCCTGACAGCGCCTGACAGCGACGTCTGACAATGGAGGACGAATGGGAGACCAACCCGTCGGCGCCGAGTCGGCTCAGGACGGCACCGCCGCTGAGAGGTTCGCCGAACAGTTGCGGACCCTGCGCGCCGGCGTGGGAAACCCGTCGTTCCGGAAGATGGCCGGGCGATCGGGCCGGATCTCCCACACGACATTGCACGAGGCCGCCGCCGGGACCAGGTTCCCCTCGTGGGAGACCACGCGGGAGTTCGTCCGGGTCTGCGGGGCCGACGAGGCCCAGTGGCGACGCCGGTGGGAGAACGCTCAGCACCCCGGGGCGGTCCACGCCGCGGCACCGGTCCTCGACGCCCCGACCGCCGTGAGCGCCATGGCGACCGGCGTCAGGACCTTCGGGAGCACGCCGGTGGTCGACAAGACCGGCATATCCGGCGTCGCCGCGCGCTCGGACCTCGTACCGATGGACCGGAGCGCCCCGCGGGACGAGGACGACCCGGAGGAGGTCGCGGAGGACGAGGGCACGGGTTCGAGACGGCACCGGTCGCCGTGGCTCGCCACGGCGGCGGCGGTGGTGGCGCTGGTCGCCGTCCTCGGCATCGTCGTCCGCGGCCGGTCGTTCTTCGATCACAAAGCCACGCCGTCACCCTCCTCGGACGGGTTCTCGGACTCGCTGATCCCCGGCGACTCGAGCCAGTTCGTCGGCGACATCACCTACCCCGACGGCTCGCCGGTGAAGGTGAACGAGACGTTCAAGAAGGTGTGGGCGCTCTCGAACGCGGGCAAGGTCACCTGGCACAACCGCTTCCTGGCGCGGATCGACGCGACCGGTGAGGACAACGGCTGCCAGGTGCCGGACCGGGTGCCGATCGGCGACACCGCGCCCGGCGAAACGGTCATGATCAGCGTGATGGTCACCGCACCGAGCAAGCCCGGAAAGTGCTGGGTCGGCTGGAAGATGGTCGACGAGAACGGAAAGCCCTACTTCCCCAGCCGGCGGCCGGTGTACTTCCTGGTCACCGTCAACGCCTGAGCACGGTGTCAGTCCTGAGCCTCGGCCAAAGCTGACAACACCGTATCCGTCGAGGTCAGTGACCGTCTGACGGATCTGACTAGTCAGCGGGGGTACCGAACAGCAGATCTCCTCTCGCAGTGTGGTGTCCGTTCCGAACACGACTCCCAACCTGCGAGGCGGATCGATCCTCGCTGTCCGGAAAGGACACCCCCTCATGAACCTCCGCACGAGCCTCGCTGTCGTCGGCACCGCGCTCGCCATGACCACTTCCGTCCTGAGCGTCGCCTCGCCAGCGATGGCCGCGGCCCGGGACGGGGTCTGCGACAGCGGTGAGTTCTGCTACTACTACAACAGCGACGAGGCCGGCTCCGTCTCGGACTTCACCGAGTCGATCGAGGACTACGGCACGACCCAGCCGTCCTGCTACGAGTTCAAGAGCGCGGGCAACGGCCAGGACCTGTGCGTGAAGAACAACGCCGCGTCGGTCTGGAACCGCACCAGCAAGACCGTGCGGGTCTACTACAACAGCAACTTCGGCGGGGCGAGTCAGTCCTTCGCGGCCGGGGCGAAGGGCAACCTCAACGCCACGCTGAAGAACAACAACGCCTCGCACGACATCGGCGGCACCGCCTTCCCGGACGACGCGCGTGCGGACGACGCCATCGCGTTCGCGAGGGCGCGCCTCGGGCACACCGACTGGAACAACCAGTGCGAGCTCTTCGTCGAGCGGGCGTTCGGCACCAGCGGCCGGTTCGCCACGGCGATGACGCACTACCGCTGGCAGCGGGACAACGGGCGCATCCACACCGGCTCGGTGCCGCCCGCCGGAACGGCGGTGTTCTTCACGTCCACCACGTCGGCCGGCCACATCATGCTCTCCATCGGCGGCAACAGCGCCATCAGCACCGGAACGACCGTCTACCAGACCAACAACTTCCGGGACCGCGCCGACTACCTGGGCTGGGCCTACGTCCCGAGCAGCTGGTGAACCGTGATGCGTTCGCACCCCTCCCGTACCCGCAGCTTCCCAGCCCTTCCGATCGGCGGCCGTAGATGACCATTCTGAAAAAAGCTCCGGGCCTTCTGACCGCCCTGGTGGCAGCGCTCGTCGGCGTCGCGGTGGCGCCGAGCGCGGCATCCGCCGCCGACCGCGACGGAACCTGCGACAACGGCGAGTTCTGCTACTACTACAACAGCAACCAGGCCGGCTCGCTCTCCGACTTCACCGACTCCGAGGACGACTACGGCACGGCCCAGCCGTCCTGCTACGAGTTCAAGAGCGCCGGCACCGGCCAGGGCGTGTGCGTGAAGAACAACGCCGCGTCGGTCTGGAACCGGACCGGCAAGACCGTGCGGGTCTTCTTCAACAGCAACTTCGGCGGCGCGAGCCAGGACTTCGCGGCCGGGGCGAAGGGCAACCTCAACGCCACGCTGAAGAACAACAACGCCTCGCACGAACTGGTGTCCACGGACACTCCGACGGGCTGCAAGACCGACGGCACCAACAGCACTCTGCCGACCACGATCCTGGTCTACCGGGTCAGCCTCGGGCGGGTCGACCGGGTCGACTTCAAGACGTACGTCAAGAACGTCCTCCCGAACGAGTGGATCACGAGCTGGCCGGACGCCTCACTGGAGGCCGGCGCCATGGCCGTCAAGAGCTACGCCTGGTACTGGGCGCTGCACTCGAGCCGGAAGACCTCCGGCGGGGTCTGCTACGACGTCCGTGACGACACCGGCGACCAGGTCTACAAGCCGTCGTCGGCGCAGGCCTCGACGTCCGCCGCGGTGGACCGGACCTGGTCGACCCGGATGACCCGCAGCGGAAACATCCTGCAGGCGCACTACTGCGCGACCACGACCGCGTGCGGCGCCTGGGTGGACGGGAACTGGATGTCGCAGTACGGCTCGCGCGACCTCGCCAACTCGGGCAGCGGCTACCAGTCGATTCTCCGTCACTACTACAGCGACGTGACCGTCTCCTGACGTCCCGCGCGAACCACGCCGCCCACCGCGGATCCGCGGTGGGCGGCGCGTGCGTTCCGCCGCATTTCCGGACCCCTTTTGTCCGCGTACCCACTGATGATCGTAAAATCGCCCGGCATCGTATCGATGCCCGGCGCTGGGAGTCGCTCACGACGATCCCGCCGATACCGAGCAGTCACGCCCCGCGGTGCGGCGGGTGCTGTGACGCCGCACCGTGTTGCGTGGATAGGAGCGGGAATGGTTCGTGTGGGGATGTCGCGCCGCAGGCGCCGGCTGGTGGCGGGAGCCACGATCGCGGCCGTCGTGGCGGGAGGAATGGCGGTGTCGGTCGGCACCGCCCTGTCCGCGGAACAGGACGCCGCGCCCGAACACAACCACGCGGGGCAACACGCCCTCGCCGCCGGCGCCGGCCAGGTGACCGTCGGGTCCAGCCGGATCGCCCTGAACCAGCCCGCCGAGCCCTACCTCGGCAAGTTCGTCCCGCCGGCGAACGCCCACGTCACCGGCGTGTATTCGGCCCTCGCGGCATGGCCGCTGGTCGGCATCCACATGGCGCTGCTGCCCAACGGCCACGTGGTCAGCTACGGGACGCCGCCCGGTGAGGCGAAGCAGGGCGGATTCTCCTACGACGACTGGGATCCGGCCGCGGGTGTCGGTACCGGTGCGCACCGCCAGGCGGCGTCCATGCACCAGTACGACGCGTTCTGCAACTCGCTGGAGCGGCTGCCCGACGGCCGGCTGCTGATGGTCGGCGGCAACTCCACCACAGCGACCATGGTCTACGACCCGGCGAACGGCCAGCAGACGATGGGCGCCCAGCTGAACCGGCAACGCTGGTACACCTCGGTGCTGCGCCTGCCCGACGACCGGATGCTGGTCCTCGGCGGCGGCGACTCCTACAACGTCGACGCGTTCCAGAAGCCGGACGACAACACCACCGTCGCCACCACCCCGGAGATCGGCACCGGCACCGGCGCGTGGACCCGGCTCACCGGCGCGGACAGCACGGTGGCGTTCGGCGCGCGGGACAACCGCTGGTGGTACCCGCGGGCGTACGTCGCACCCGACGGCAAGGTCTTCGGCGTCTCCTACGACCAGCTGTGGAAGCTCGACCCGGCCGGCACCGGCAAGGTCACCGCGCTGGGCAAGCTGCCCGTGCCGATCGGCGTCTCCGGCTCCTCGGTGATGTACGCGCCCGGCAAGCTCCTGTTCGCCGGCGGCGGCCAGTACAACAACGGGAGCAACCAGGTCGCCACCGACCAGGCCACCCTCGTCGACATCAACGGCGCGAACCCGGTGGTCGCCGCGACCAACCCGATGCGGCTCGCCCGCAACTGGCTCAACCTGACGGTGCTGCCCAACGGTGAGGTGCTGGCCAACGGGGGCACCCGGGTCGGCACCCAGTCGGGCGCGGCCAACTCCGCGTACGACTCGGAGATCTGGAATCCCGCCACGCGCAAGTGGCGCGACGCCGCCAAGGCGCAGCGGATCCGCAGCTACCACTCCACCGCGGTGCTGCTGCCCGGCGGCTCGGTGCTGACCGCGGCCGGTGGGGTTCCGGGGCCGGAGGACAACTTCAACGCCGAGATCTTCTACCCGCCGTACCTGTTCACCAAGGGCACCGACGGCCGGGTGCGCTGGGCCAACCGGTCGCAGATCACCGCGATCAGCGGCGCGCTGACCTACGGCGGAACGGTGTCGCTCGAGCTCTCGGACAGCCGCAAGCTGGCCTCGGTGTCGCTGATCCGGGCCACCAGCGTCACCCACTCGTACAACACCGACCAGCGGCGCATACCGCTGGCGTTCAGCCAGAACGGCAAGACCATGTCGGTCTCGATGCCGTCCAGCGCGAACCAGCTGCCGCCCGGCTCGTACCTGCTGTCCGGAGTGGACACGAACGGCGTGCCGACCCCGGCCCAGATGGTCACGATCAAGCGGTCCGGCGCGGGCACGGTGACCGTCTACGCCAAGGACCAGACCGCCGCGGACTTCGCCGGCCCGAGCACCAAGGTGCGGTTCCCGGTCACCGACGGCTACCTCCGGGCGGGCGAGAAGATCCGCGTCGAGGCGAGCGACCCCAGCGGAGTGACCGACGTCCAGCTGCTGATCAACGGCACTCTGACCGACAGCGTCAAGGGTCTCGCGAGCGACGGCAGCGCCTCGCTGCGCTGGTCCGCCACCGCCCCGGAGGGCACGGCCACGATGACCGTCCGGGTCTACGACTCGCTGAACAACGTCACGGAGACGACCCGGAAGGTGCTCGTCGACAACCAGGCGCCGGCCCTGACGACCAGCCCCGCGGCCGGCGCGTACGCCCGCGGCACCACGCTCACCGCCGGAGTCACCAAGGTCGTGGACGCCTCCGGCCTCGCCCAGCTGCGGGTCCAGATCGACAACGGCCGGGCCGTCGCGGTCACCGCCGCGCCGTGGACCGCACAGCTCGCCATCGGAAACCTCGCCGACGGGCGGCACACGATCACATTCCAGGGGCAGGACAAAGCGGGCAACCCCGCGGTGGTGCGCAAGACGGTGAACATCGACAACCACAAGCCGACACTCCGGATCACCAGCGCGCCGAAGAACAACAGCACGCTGCGCGCCAAGGTGACGATCTCCGCCTCCGCCGCGGACAATCTCGGCGTCGACCGGGTCGAACTGCTGATCGACGGCAAGGTCGTGATGACCGACAGGACGGCCGCCTACCAGCTGGCCCTGGACCCGAAGAAGTACGGCAAGACCTTCACCATGCAACTTCGGGCGTACGACCGGGCCAGGAACGTCGTGTACAGCGAGAAGCGCACGTACCGGCGCTGAACCTCGGCGCCGTTCGACGGACGGCCCGGCATCCCGAATACGCCGTTGCACTCCCGCACAGCACACGGCCGGGCCTCCACACCAGGAGGCCCGGCCGTTCACTTTCCAGGGGGCTGGGCTCCGCTTCCCGGAACAGTGGCCTCCACCTGCTGTTTTTCAGGAATATGCGGACTTTCGCCGGGATAATTTAGCCGGGTCTCGTCGACCAGAACGTGGAGGTTCGCCATGACGACGACGCAGCAGGACCAAGACGTGATCGAGCTGCTCTGCGACCAGCACAACGAGATCAAGTCTTTGTTCGCCGAGGTGAGGAGCACCACGGGTGAGGATCGCAAGCACGCCTTCCATCAGCTCGTACGTCTGCTCGCCGTGCACGAGAGCGCGGAGGAGCTGATCGTGCACCCCGCCTCCCGGCACGACGCCAGCGACGCCGTGGTCGACGCGTGCCTGCACGAGGAGAACGAGGCGAAACGGGAGCTGACGAACCTGTACGCACTCGGCACCGACGCGCACGACTTCGACGAGGTGTTCGCCGCTTTCGAGCGGAAGGTGATCGCCCACGCCACACACGAGGAGCAGCAGGAGTTCCCCGTGTTGCGGCGCAATACCGACCCGGCGAAGCTGCGCCGAATGGCGGGCGCCGTGCGCGCCGCCGAGGCCGTCGCGCCGACCCGGCCGCACGCCGGAATGGGTGAGAGCGCGAAGACGATGGTGCTGGTCGGACCGCCGATGGCGATCTTCGACCGGACGCGCGACGCCGTCCGGGACTGGCACAGGAAAGCGAACCGGTAGAGCGGAACGGCGGCCCGGATCCCCCGGGCCGCCGTGCCCAGGTGCTCCCGCCTATCCGGTGCGCAGCGCCACGGTGGGCGGCATCCGGGATGCGCGCACGGCCGGCATCAGGCCGACGAAAGCACCGATCAGGACGGCAGAGACGATTCCGCCCGACCACGCCGCAACCGGGATCACGACGGTCCAATTCTTCGAGCCGGCGTAGACGACCGTCGCCGCGGCCCCGGCCAGCACGCCGAGGACGGCGAGCAGGATCGACTCGGCGAGGAACTGTGTCCGGATCCGGCTCCGCGTCGCACCGAGGGCACGGCGCAGGCCGATCTCGGAGCGGCGCTCCAGCACCGAGATGATCATGATGTTGGCGACGCCGACCGCTCCGACAATCAGCGCCACCGCCTGAGCCCGAGGAAGAGGCTGCCGAAGGCCCCCGCAGCAGCGGCGCGGGCGGTGAGCGCGTCGCTGACAGGTGGACAACTGACGGTGGCCCGTCCGACATTGATTTCCTTACACCCACGTTTTCCGAGGTCAGCGCCGGTCAGATCGATCTGACACGATCAACGGGGTACCGAACAGCAGGTCTCTTCTCGCAAGGTGATGGCCGTCCCGAACGGCAATCCAACTCTGCAAGGAGGACCGGCCATGCACCGTTCCTGGCTTACCGCGGGCTTGGCCACGCTCTGCCTCACGGTCGGCGTTCCGAACCCGGCGAACGCGACGTCCTCGGTCTCCGTAGACATGGAGGCCACCGTCCTGGCGGCCCAGATCGACCCCCGGCGCGCCGACAGCACCCTGACCCCGGGCGCGAAGACCTCGGTCCTCGCCGTCGAGCAGGCCCTCGACGCCAAGGATCTGCTCGACCCGCGCTGGGTCGACGGCTACTTCGGCACCGAGACCGTCGCGGCGTACGCGGCCTACCAGCGCTCGCTCGGCTACACCGGCCTGGACGCCAACGGGCTGCCCGGCACGGCATCGCTGACCAAACTCGGACAGGACCGGTACACGGTCACCCACACGATCAGCGTCGGCACGACGGTGCAGCGCGACGGGTACGTCGTCAACGCCCGTACCCAGGCGATGCTCGCCGAGGCCCAGCGGCTGCTCGGTTACCAGCTGGTCCTCGAGCAGGGTTCCTACAACCCCGGCGGCGACCCGACCTCGGCCGGCACGCACGACGGCGGCGGCGTCGTCGACATCTCGGTCACCGGGATGAACGCCACCAAGCGCACCGCGGTCGCCAGAGCGCTACGCCGGGTCGGCTTCGCCGCTTGGGTCCGTGACCCGAGCCAGGGTGACTGGCCGTGGCACATCCACGCCGCGGCGATCAACGACACCGACCTGTCCAGCCAGGCACAACACCAGATCGGCGACTACTACCTCGGCCTCAACGGCCTGGCCGGCCGCGGCCCGGACGACGGGCCGAAGGTCTCGATCCAGACCTGGGAGCAGTACCAGCGCGGGCAGTGACCCGCACCCCGAACCACCCCTCGATCACCGACCGGTCTTCACGAGAGGACACCATGAACATCCGTAAGAGCCTGGCCGTCGCCGGCGCCGCTCTCGCCGTCGCCACCTCCGCCCTGAGCTTCGCCGCGCCGGCGTCGGCCGCGGCCCGGGACGGGGTCTGCGACAGCGGCGAGTTCTGCCTCTACTACAACAGCGACAACGAGGGATCGATCTCGGACTTCACCGGCTCGATCGATGACTACGGCGCCGAGCAGCCGTCGTGCTACGACTTCAAGGGAGCCGGCAGCGGCAAGGGCCTGTGCGTCAAGAACGAGGCGGCCTCGGTCTGGAACCGGAGCGACGAGACCGTCCGGGTCTACTTCAACAGCAACTTCGCCGGTTCGTACCAGGACTTCGCGGCCGGCGCGAAGGGCAACCTGAACTCCACGCTGAAGAACAACAACGCCTCGCACCAGTTCTCGCCGTCCTCGCGCACGAATCTTTCGTACGCGCTGTACCAGACCAGCGGCGGCTCGGTCACCTGCGGTTTCGACGGTTACACGACCACGCCCGGCCGGCACGAGGGCATCGACATCGCCCGCAGCGTCGGCTCGGACGTGCACGCCCTGGTGGCCGGAACGGTCACCTACGTCGCGCAGGGGAGCACCGGTAGCGGTGGGCTGTCCACCATCGCCGTCTACAACTCCTCGCTGAACAAGACGGTGATCTACCTGCACACCGCGCCGAGGTCCGGCGTGAGCGTGGGCGACTCCATCAGCCGGGGCCAGATCATCGCCGACGAGTCGTGGCACGGGGTCTCCTCCAGCTCCGCCGCGCACACCCACGTCGAGGTCCGCAACGGTCGCCAGACCCACGCGTCCCTCAGTGTCAACGACCCCACCCTGGACAACCCGGACCCGACCTCGTTCTGGAACTCCCAGGGCTACAACGAGAAGTAGAACGTTTCCGGCTGTCGGGCATGATCGGCTCTCCAAGAGCCGATCATGCCCGCTCCGCTGTGCCCGGATTTCGACAGCGAATCAACCGAACGGCATGTGAACGGGTTTTCGGATGACCCCTGGCGAGCGATTTCAGAAAGAGCCGAATCCACATACGGTTCTTTCCTATCCAACGAGACACGTCCCCCGGCGGACTCGCTCACAAGGAGCTTCGTCATCGCTACCACAGGTGAACATCCCCCGTTCATGGAGTGGGCGTTCACGGACAGCGGCACGATCCCCGCGCAGCGCCTGCCAGGCGACGGAACGCGACGGATCGGCGCCGTCCACTACGGCATCCGGATCATCGCCCTGGTTCCGGCCTACAACGAGGGCGACGCCATCACCGCCACCATCCGGTCGCTCCGGATGCAGACCCGCCGCCCCGACCACATCGTCGTCGTGCCGAACAACTGCACCGACCACACCGCCGAGGCCGCCCACGCCGCCGGCGCCCACGTCATGCCGTACCCCGGCCGCAACCCCGACAAGAAGGCCGGGGCCATCAACTTCGCGCTCGACCAGCTCGAACCGCATCTGGGCAACCCGTGGCACTGGGCCGTCCTCATCATGGACGCGGACACCACCCTCGACCCTGACTTCCTCGCCATCGCCGAGCGCAACCTGATCTCCGGGGTGGGCGGGGTCGGTGGCACCTTCGCCGGCCGCGAGTGCACGAGCGTGCTGGGCTACCTCCAGCGGATGGAGTACCACCGCTACGCCCAGGTCTCCGGCCGGATGGCCCACCGGGCGTTCGTGCTCACCGGCACCGGCACCCTGTTCTCCTACGGTGCGCTGCTCGACGTGCGACGCCAGCGCCGGTCCGGCACGCTGCTGCCGGCGGGGCGGTCGTTCTACGACACGCACAGCCTCACCGAGGACAACGAGCTGACCTTCGCCCTCCAGTCCTGCGGCTACCGGGTGCTGTCCCCGCCCGGCATGTGGGCCACCACCGACGTGATGGAGGCGGTGCCCAAGCTGGTGGCCCAGCGCGAGCGGTGGTATCTGGGCGCGCTGCGCAACATCGCCCAGTACGGCCGCCAGATGCCGTTCCACATGCGCTGGACGTACTGGCGGCAGCAGACCGGCCTGTTCCTCTCCGCGGTGGTCGCCGTCGCCTACCTGATCGGGCTGACGACGTCCCTGCTGTGGCTGGGCGACCTGACCTTCCGCTGGTACTGGACCCTGCCGTCGGTGCTCCTGCTGGGCGAGCGGGTGTGGAGCGTTTGGGCCATGGGCTGGCGGGCCCGCCTCTACGCCGCCCTGTTCGTGCCCGAGCAGGCGTACACCCTCCTGCTGACTTTCATCTACGTCAAGGCGCTGCTCAAGTTCGTACGCGGCGACAAAGGGTCCTGGGTCGAAAGCTGACCACACCAGAGCGAAAAGGAATTGAACTCGTGTACCAGGGAATGCTGCCCAAGACGGGCATCAGCTTGACGATGGCCGGCATGACGCTGTCCGTCCTGAACGTGATCTGGGTCGGCGTGGCGCTCGCCGTCATCGGCGGCATGCTGATCACACTGTCGAAATTCGGCCCGCGGATCGCCCTCGAGCCGCTTCCGGTGGGTGTCCGGGGCAGCCGCTTCCGCCTGACGGTCAACGGCGAGCCGGCCTTCAAACGCTCCCGCTAGGAACACCACACACGACGACGGCCCGGCCCCCGCCGTGCGGAAGCCGGGCCGATCTCGCGGTTCAGGTCAGCGGCGGTAGGTCCGCTTGGTCGTCAGCCTGCTGTTGCCCGCCCGGTCGTAGACGCGGAGCTGGACGGTGAACGACTTGCCGTACTTCTTCGGGTCGATGGTGAAGCCCCAGCCGGCCCGGTAGTCGATGGCGACGTTCTTACCGTTGATCAGCAGCTCGACGCGACCGATGCCGTTCTTGTCACTCGCGTTGGCTGTGACGCCGAACGGCCTGGTCAGCTTCGCGTTGTTCGCCGGAGCGCTCTTGAGCGACGCCGCCGGAGCGGTGTTGTCGACGATCACGGTGCGCTTGAGGTACGCAGAGTTGCCGAGCTTGTCGATGACCTGCCAGGTCACCGTCCGCGCGCCGTCCCTGCCGGACTTCAGCCGCGCCGTCGTACGCGAGCCGGGGATGTAGTCCGGCCCTTCGATGCCGGTGTAGGCGACCCCGTTGCGGTCCGTGGCCCGGATCGAGGTGACGAACGTGGTGCCGCGGACGAGCGACTTCTCGGCCGGGGAGATCACCGCCGTCGGTGCCGCCTTGTCGATATTGACCGGGAAGGACTTCGACGTGGCATTGCCGGCGGCGTCCCAGACGCGGAGCTCCAGGGTCGCGGTGGGCGCCGTGATCGCCCGGGCGTCCCACTGGAAATCCTCCGGCGAGGTCCAGGCGAGGACGCCGTTCACCCACCATTCGGTACGGACGATCGGCGTCTGGTCGATGACGGTGGCCCGCACCAGGCTGACCCCGCCGACCCAACCGTCACCGTTGTCCAGCCGGTTCCATGAGTACGAGCCGACGTAGTCCACCTCCGTGATGTCCGGGTTCCGTCCATCGACGACGTACTCGGTGCACTCGGGCCACCTGTTGCCGGCCTTGTCGGTGGCCTGGAAGCACGGAGACTTGGCCCCTGACACGGCGTTCCAGGTCCAGGACCAGGGCGCCTCGGTGAGCGTGGCCAGCTCATCGCCGCTACCGCCGGCGAGCACCTTGACAGTCACCACGTCGTCGGGCACATCGGTCAACTCGATCGTGACCGGGCCCGGGCGCATCGCCGTCTGAGCCTTCGGCGAGAAGGTCACCTTGGGCATCTTGTTGTCGATGTGCACCTTGGTGGTGACCGGCTCGCTGCCGTTACCGGCCGCGTCGAACGCTTGCAGGGTGATCTCGGTGTCGAACTCGTTGCCGGCCCGGGAGGTGGTGTTCGCCTTGCAGGCCCAGAACGTGGGCGCCACCGGCGAGTACGGTTTGCAGCTGGCCCAGGTGGTGGACTCGCCCGGCGTACGAACGGTCACGTCCAGCCGGATGGCCCGGACGTTGTCGGTCACCATCGGGCGGAAGTCGAACAGCGCCCTGTGCGGCAGGTCCGCGGTGAGTCCGCTGCTCACGATCACCGGCGCGGTCGTGTCCGGGGAGCCGCTCGCGGTCACCGTCACCGGCGCCTTGTTGTTCGACTTGTCCAGATCGTCGAGGAAGCGCTGGCACTGGCAGTCCGGGTTCACCTCGATCGACCCGGCGCCATCGGTGACGACCTCCTCGATCCGCAGGGAGAACTTCCAGGTCTCGGTCGCGCCCACCTTGAATCTCGTCGCGGTCTGGCACGCGTACTGGCGCGCCTGCTCGGGCCAGACGTCACAGCCGGGCGCGCTGACCACCGAGGTTCCAGCCGGAATGGTAACGACGACCAGGCCTGGCGACTCGCCGCCCGGCGACCAGTCCAGCGTTGCCGGGCCGTTGTTGTGGACACCGATCTCGGCGTCCACGACCTCACCTACCGTCCCGGTGACCGCGTCGCCGACAGCGACCAGATCCGCGCCGTTCTGGCCGGTCACCGTGACCGAGACATGCTGCCAGGCGCCGGCCGAGCTCTCGCCGAGTTTGCCGCCCTCCTGCAGTTGCAGGTTCGTGCCGGTGCCGGCGATGCCGGTCGGCCTGTATTCGTTCTTGGTCTGCCACTGGAACTGGCCGTACAGACCGCCCGGCGCGTACGTGTCCGCGCCAGACCGGAAAGGTACGACTACCCGGTACGACTTGCCCGGCTCCAGCGTCTGGTCGAAGGTGCAGCCCCGCGGCCGCCCGGATTCATAGGTGCAGTTGGCGAACTGCTCGGTGGCCTCGAAGCCATTGGCGCTCGCGAAGTTGACGGCGACGCCGTCGATCGCTGTGGTGCCGGTGTTGGTGACCGACAGGGTGGCGGCGAAGCCCTCGCCGACCGCAGCGCTGAGCTCCTGCTCTGCGCCGGCGAGCAGCGGCGGTTCAGCAGCGGCGTACGCCGGCACGGTCAGGCCCGCGACCGAGACCATCGAGGCGGTCAGAGTAGTGAGGATTCGGCGGGAAAAGGTTCGGTGCACGGTTCCCCCGTAGAAGATCAGTTACCGCACATATTAAAGATCATCAAGCTGGTGCGCAGTCCCTGATGAAACGGATCTCACCTCGCACCCCGGACGGTGCCGGGCATCGACTGATTGTCGTGAGCGCACAGCTGACCGTGAGCGGGATGCCACCGCAGCTCTGCTACCGCCGGCCCTGACAAAACCCTTACAAAGTACGAGCGGTTCGCTGACCCACGATCGGCAGAATCTCTCGCCATGAGACGAACCCTGGCTGTCGCGCTCGTGCTCGGCGCCCTGATCGCCGGCGGCTGCGACCGCGGCGCCGCGCCGAAGGAGACGACACCACCGGCCCCCGCGACGCCGACGGCGAGCCAGAACGCTCGATCCGCCGACGGCGTCGACTCACTTCTCAACGAGGCCGACGAGCAGCTCGACCACGACGACCAGCCCGCTGAAGAAGAGGATTGAGGTCCCCCATGAAACGCGTTCTCGCCGCCTCCCTGGCCGCCACCCTCGGCGTACTGCTCGCCGCCTCCCCGGTGGCAGCCGCAGGCAAGCCGCTCGATGTCGTCAAGAAGGCCGTGATCACCCGGATCGACAAGCGGCTCGACGCCCTCAAGAAGGACTCCGCCGCGCTCGACAAGGCCAAGCACCTCCAGGCCGCGCACAAGCAGACGCTGCAGCAGCTCATCGACGGCCAGTCCGCCGAGCTGACCAAGTTGCGCGCCAAGACCGAGGCCGAGACGACCGCCGAGGCGCTGAAGGCGGACGCCCGCAGCATGGTGGTCGATTACCGGGTATTCATCCTGACCGGCCCGAAGGTGCGACTCTCGATCGTGATCGACACCGAACTGGCCGCCGCCGGCAAACTGCACGACCGGGAGAACGCCGACGACGCCAAGCTCGACGCCGTCGAGAAGTCGCTGGACGGCAAGGTCGACGCGCTGCTCGCAATCCAGCCGGGTCCGGACGGCGACGCCATCCGCGCCCAGGTCAAGACGATCCGTACGACCGCCAAGGACGCTCGCGCCACCCTGAAGGCCCTCAACAAGAGCACCAGGGGCAAGTAACAGCCCAGGAAGCGATCCCGAATGCCGGCGCGGTGAACCAACCGCGCCGGCATCGGCGCGTTCCGGCCGGTTCTGCCGATGGGGTCGGGTGGAGAAAGTCCGGGACGGGGTGTGACAGTGTCCGTCGCCCCGGACAGGTGTGGGGCATGGACTACCGAGGAGTACGTACATGAGGGGGCCCGTCACCCCGGAGGCGGAAGAACGGTTCCGGGCGCTGCACCGGGACACGTTCGCCGATCTCCTGCGGTTCGTCGAGCGGCGGGTCCCGGCCGACGAGGCCGAGGACATCGTGTCGACGGTCTTCATGACCGCCTGGCGGCGTCTCGGCGAACTTCCCGACGACACGCGGCCCTGGCTGTTCGCCGTGGCTCGCCGGACCATGGCCAACCAGACCCGGGGCTGGCTGCGGCGTCGTGCTCTCGACGTCCGGCTCATGCGGGTCGAGATCCCGCACGAGCCGGACGGCGCCGGTGCGGCCGCGGCCCGCGTCGACCTGGACAAGGCCTGGCGGTCGCTGAGCCCCGCCGACCGGGAGGTGCTCGCGCTGGTCGCCTTCGACGGCCTGACGTCCGAGCAGGCGGCCACCGTGCTGAACTGCCGGCGATCGGCGTTCGCGATGCGGCTGGCCCGCGCCCGCAAGCGGCTGCAGGCGGCCCTGGAACCGGCTGTCAACCCCGCCGCTCTCCCCTCGTACACCGTCAAGGAGCAGCAGTCATGGACGAACGCATGAACGACCTGCGGAATCTCGCCGTACTCGACCCGGCCCGGGACCGTGAGCCCACCGCCATGGAGTGGACGCGCTCGCAGGCCTTCGTCGAGCGGGTGATGGCAGGCGAGGTCACCAGGCGCCCCGCTCACCAGGTGCGCCGTCGATGGATGCTCGCCGGCGCCGCGGCGGTGGCGGCCGGCGTGGTCGGCGCCGTCGCGGTACCGGCCCTGTTCCCCGGTGCGGCGCAGGAGGCGGTGGCCTCCTGGACGGCCGCGCCGACGTCCCGCACCGGCGAGCAGGTGCTCCCGCAGGCCCGGCAGTGCGCCGGCAACGGGGTCGGCGGGACGACCACGGCCACTCCGGACGACGTGGTGCTCGCCGAACAGCGTGGCAAGGCGACCCTGCTGGTCATGCGCAAGGGCGGATCCGTGATCGAGTGCCTCAGCACCGGCGCCGACCAGTTCGCCGCGATGGGCCTGACCGACGCGACGACCAAGCCCCCGGCTCCGGCCCATGACGGCGTGACCCTGGAGACGATGAGCTCGTTCGGTGAGGGCCGGAGCATGTGGTCCAACATCATCGGCTTCGCCGGCCCCGACGTCACGGGGGTCGAGATCCGTACGAACGGCGGCCGGGTCTTCCAGGCCAGCGTCAAGGCCGGCTGGTGGGCGGCGTGGTGGCCGGGCGCCGAGGGCGGCGAGGTCGACACGCTCACGGTCACCGTGCACACCGCCGCCGGAACGACCAGCCACCGCCCGTCCGAACTGCCCTGACCCGCGGGACTAGTGCTCTTTCTTGATCACGAAGAAGGAGCCGCGGATGGTTCCGGCCAGCTTCGACTTCTGCCGGGCGAACTTGAACGACCCGAGCTCGGCCGGAACCTCCATCCCGTCGGACAGCTTGAATCCGACCGCCCGCTTCCCGCCGTCGTCGAGCGTGTACATCACGTTGATCGACAGGCCGCTCTCGTAGAAGACGTACGCCATCCGGATGTTCTCGACCTGGAACCCGGTCGCTTCCAGCGGGCGGGAGGCGATGACGAGCCCGCGCTCCTCCTCGAGGATCCGGCTCACCCAGTCGACGGTCGCCGCGGCATCGCTCGCGGGCTCGACCGTGAAGACGTGGTCGTACTTGTTCTTGAAGTACCGGGCCTCGTTCGCCCGCAGGCCGGCCAGTGCCGCCGCCACCGGCGACGACTCCAGGCCGACCGTCGACACCGTCTCGAAGTCCACGACATAGGACATGACGACTTCCTCCACATATGCGCCCGCTTGTACGTGACGTTACAAGCCCGCACCCCGACCCGCGGAGCGATCCAGAATTGCCGATACCGCTCCGGTCGCGCCTTCCGGGTCCAGCCCGCACGAATTGAAGGAAGAGATTTGCCGGATCGAGCCTTGGCCGCTTCCAGCTCGGTCACCGCAATGGCACGAAACCAGGAGCAACCGCTTGGCAAGCCTGTCTATCGTATCGCGCATCATGATCTATCGATTCCGTTCGCAGCTCTCCTGGACCGTCTCGGCCTTCGCCGCCACGGCTGCCGTGCTCACGCTGAGCACGCCCGCGCAGGCGGCCACCACCGGGACCGCATCGGTGACCAGTGCCACCCGGGTGGCCTTCACCGCAGGTTCCGGCAACGCCAACGCGATCACGGTGACCCGCTCCGGCCGGGTCGTCGTCATCGACGACAAGGTGACCATCAAGCCCGGCAAGGGCTGCAAGCGGGTCGGCAGCGACAAGACCCGCGTGCAGTGCACGACCACGTCGAACCCGGCGCTCGTCACCGTCAGCACCGGTGACAGGAACGACGTCATCACCAACAAGACCGGCATCCCGATGAACGCCTACGGCGGCAGCGGCAACGACAGCATCGTCGGCGGCAGCGCCCGCGACGCCGTGCTCAACGGCGGCGCCGGCGACGACAAGGTCTACGGCGGGGCCGGCAACGACGACCTCTACGGCGGCACCGGGAACGACAAGCTCTACGGGCAGGCCGGCGCCGACGAGCTCGACGGCCAGGCCGGCGCCGACTACCTGGGCGGTGGCGCCGGCAGCGACCACGCCATCTACTGGAACCGCACCAGGTCCGTGACCGCCAACCTCGACGGCAAGGCCAACGACGGCGAGAAGGGCGAGAAGGACACCATCGCCACCGACGTCGAGAACATCTGGGGTGGCTCCGGCAACGACATCCTCACCGGCAACGCCGGGGCCAACATGATCGAGGGCCACGGTGGCAAGGACGTCATCCGCGGCGGTGCGGGCAACGACTCACTCTCCGCGTGGGGCAACCTGGGCAACACGATCTACGGCGACGCCGGCAGCGATTTCATCCACTCCGGCAGCGGCAACGACCTCGTGTACGGCGGCGACGGCAAAGACTTCGTGTACGGCGAGTCCGGCAACGACACGGTCTACGCCGGTCCCGGCGACGACTGGGTCGAAGGTGAGCTCGGCAACGACCTGATCTACGCCGGCGACGGCAACGACTGGCTGATCGGCGGCGACGGCAACGACCGGCTCTTCGGCGAGGCCGGGGACGACAACCTCCGCGGCACCGGCAGCTCCATCGACGGCGAGTCCGACACCGAGACCAACACACTCGACGGCGGCACCCAGGTCGGCGAGTACGGCGACAGCTGCTACGCCGGCGCCGCCAGCACGAAGATCAACTGCGAGTAGGCAAAAGGGGCGCCCCCTTCACAGGGGCGCCCCTTTCCAAAAAACGTGACTCAACGGATCAGCGGCGGTAGGTCCGCTTGGTCGTCAGCCTGCTGTTGCCCGCCCGGTCGTAGACGCGGAGCTGGACGGTGAACGACTTGCCGTACTTCTTCGGGTCGATGGTGAAGCCCCAGCCTGCGCGGTAGTCGACGGCGACCTTCTTACCGTTGATCAGCAGCTCGACGCGACCGATGCCGTTCTTGTCACTCGCGTTGACTGTGACCCCGAACGTCCTGGTCAGCTTCGCGTTGTTCGCCGGAGCGCTCTTGAGCGACGCCGCCGGAGCGGTGTTGTCGACGATCACGGTCCGCTTGAACTGTGCGACGTTGCCGAGCCGGTCGGCGACCTCCCAGGTGATCGTCTTCGTGCCGTCCTTGCCGGACGTGACCTTCGCCGACGACCGTGAGCCCGGGACATACACCGGCGACAGGATCGTGCTGTACGCCTTGCCGTGCGGGTCACCGACCGTGACGGAGGTGACGAACGAGGTGCCCCGGATCAGCGTGTTCTGCGCCGGCGCGACGACCGTCGCCGAAACGGTCTTGTCGATGTTCACCGTGAAGGACTTCGACGCGGCGTGGCCCGCGGCATCCCAGACGCGGAGTTCCACCTGAGCGGTCGGGGCGTTGATGGTGTGCACGTCCCAGCGGAAAAGCCGCTCGGTCGAGGCCAAGACCCCATTGACCCACCATTCGGTACGAGCGATCGGCGACTCGTCGCTGGCGCTGTACTCCAGGTACGCCATGGAGCCGACCCAGCCCGTGCCGGTGTCCACCCGGTTCGGCAGGTACTGGCTGACGGTGTCCACGTGGTCGATGACCGGCGGCTCGTCGTCGACGATGTAGTCGGTGCTCACGTGCCAGACGTTCTCCACCCGGTCCACGGCCAGGAACGCGGGCGGCGTCGCGTCGTTCGTCGCGTCCCAGGTGTAGGTCCAGGGCCCTGCGGTGAGCGTGGTGATGAGCGCATCGGTCTTGCTGTCGAGGACCCTCACCTCCTTCACGTCGGCCGGCACGTCGTTGAGCGTGACGGTCACCGTGCCGGAGCGCAGCGACGACTTGGGAGCCGGCGACACCGAGAACCGGGGGAACTCCCGGTCCACGTGCACCGGGACGCTGACCGGCTCGCTGATGTTGCCGGCCGCGTCGTACGCCTTGATGGTGAGCACGTTGTCGGCTTCGGTGTTGTAGCCCACCTGCTGGGTCACCTTGCACAGCCAGCGGTCCGACGAGGTCTGCGGCGTGCAGGTGGAGAGTGTGGTGGCGGGCGCGCCCGTGACCTCCACCTTGGTGACCTTGTTGTTGTCCGTCACCCGCGGCTGGAAGGAGGCCACGTAGGGAAGCGCCTGGTTCGCGACGAGGCCGGCGTCCTCGATCGCCGGCTTCGTCTCGTCGACCGACGCGTCGACGGTCAGCGGCGCCCTGTTGTTCGACTTGTCGATGTCGCCGAAGAAGCGATCGCACGCGCAGTCCGGATTCACGTCGACCGACCCCGCGGCACCCGGGACGGACTTGTCGATCCGCAAGGCGAGTTTCCAGGTCTTGGCCTCGCCCACCTTGAACACGTAGGCGGTGTGGCACACGGCCTGCGTCGAGGTCACCTTGAAGCACCCGGGCGCGCTGACGATGGAAGTCCCGGCCGGGGGCTCGATGATGACCACGGCGGCCGGGTTGCCGATCCGGCTGAGGTCCAGCGTCGCCGGGCCGCTGTTGCGCACGCCGACCTCGGCCTCCACCACGTCACCGACCCAGCCGATGGCCGTGCCGCCGACGGCGGCCAGGTCAACGCCGTTGTCGCCGGTCACGGTAAGGGTGAGCCGCTGCCAGCCGTCGTCCACGCCCTCGCCGATCCGGTCACCCTCCTGCAACCGCAGGGCGGGACCGGTACCAGGGGTCCCCGCACTGGCATGCGTGGAAGCCGGCTGCCAGTTGAAGAAGCTGTCGTGGGATTTCGGTGCGCGCGAGTCCTCGCGAACCCGGAACGGCACGACGAGCCGGTACGACTTACCCGGCTCCAAGGTCTGATCGAAGACGCACGCGCGCACCAGACCGCCGTCGTACTCACAGTTCGAGAACTGCTCCAGGTCCTCGAAGGCCCAGACGGTGTCGAAGGTGACGGCGGCGCCGTCGACAGCGGTGTCACTGGTGTTGGTCACCGAGAGCGTGACATCGAAACGTTCGCCCAGCGCGGCGGTGAGCTGCTGCGGAGCGCCGGCGATCAGGGCCGGGGTGTCTGCTGCGTAGGCCGGGGCGCTCAGGCCGGTGACCGACAACGCGGTCGCGGTCAGCCCGCCGAGGGCCCAGCGAAGAATGGAATGGTGGAGCAAAGGGGTCCTCCCCCACAGGAAGATCTATCGCGCGACATATTAGAGATCCCCGAGCTGAACCGGCGTCTCGTTCGGATCACGTCGTGATCTTGACCATTCGACGTCGCCCAGCCCGATGGCATGAACCCCGCGTGAGGGGCTTCACCAGGACAAAGCAAGGCCGGCGCACGACGGAGCCGGGCCAGCCTCGCTCTGCTCGTCTACCTGGTCACTACTTGAAGATGTGCTCGCATCCGACCGTGGTGTCGGCTGCCGTGGGGTAGCAGTAGTCGCCGTTGGCGCCATTGGTGCCGGCGTCTAGCAGGTCCTTGCGGTTGTAGCCCCAGTCGTCGCCGGAGAGGGCATCGTCGCCGCTTCCGCCGTACACCTTGTCGATGCCGTCGTCGCCGGCGAGGTTGTCGTTACCGCCGAAGCCGTAGATGACGTCGTTGCCGCCCATGCCTTGGATGACGTCGTCGCGTCCGGTGCCATAGATGTGGTCGTCGTGCAGGCTGCCCCAGAGCACCTCGATGTCGGCGGCGAGGGTGTCATGCTCGCCCTTGACGCCGTCGTCGCCCTTGACGCCGTCCGCGTCGATCGTGACGCCCTTGTCGTAGAAGGCGTAGTCGCCGTAGTCGGTGCCGGCGCCTCCGGAGAAGTAGTCGGCGTCGGCCTTCTCCTGCTTGTAGGGGTAGAAAATCTGGAAGTGATCGTCCCCGGCGCCCCCGTAGAACCGGTCGTTGCCGGGCTCGGCCCAGAAGACGTCATTTCCGTTGTCGCCGTAGACGATGTCGTTGCCGAAGCCGTCGGAGATCTTGTCGTTACCGTCGCCGCCGTAGACCCGGTCGTTGTCGTAGCTGGAGTCGATGGTGTCGCTGCCGCCCAGGCCCCAGATCGTGTCGGCTCCCCGATCTCCGCGCAGGACGTCGCCGCGGGAACCGCCGGTGATCCGGTCGTTGCCGGTGCCGCCGTCGGCGGTCATGGCCAGGTCGGACGTGTTGACGATCGAGTCGTTACGGTCGTACGTGTAGATCCCGACCCGGGTCGGCGTCTTCGTCGTGGTGCAGCGAACCTTGGACGAGTCGACCTTCTTGCATCCCTTGCCGGGCTTGACCGCGACCACGTCATCGATCGTGATGGTCTTGCCGGAGCGAGTGACGACGACCTTGTTCTGCTTACTACTCGCCGCCTTGTAGATCACTTTGGTGCCGTCGACGGACGCGACGCCGACGGAGGCCGCCTGCGCCGGCGCGGCCAACGCGCCGACCGAGATGGTGGTGAGCAGCGTCAATCCGACTCGGGACAGCCACAGGGACCGGGACACGATGATTCCTCCCACCGCGCATGCATGTTCATCAGCGCGTGGACGGCAGCATAGAACGCTACGGCAACGTTCCGCCGCCCGATAACCATCGGCGCCGAGTCGCGCCCGCATCGTCGTTACGCACTAGTCACGACGAACGTCTCTATATAGGCTGCCATCGCAGCGACCATGGGGGATGTCTTGACTCACACGCTCCGGCACACCGGAATCATCACCGCGGCCGCGCTGGCCGCCTCATTCTTCACCGCTTCACCCGCCTTCGCCGCCGGCGCGGTGCCGAAGGTCTACGCGCGCACCGCGCAGCACTGGGTCGGGGGCGTCACGCCGGTGACCTTCTTTCCGGGGCAGGGCGAGGATCTGTCCGCCATCACCAGCCTGACGCTGTTCGCTGACGGCAAGGCGGTCGGGAAGGACACCGCCGCGCCCTGGGGCATCGACTGGGACACCGCGGGCTTCGACGGCCTGGTGCAGCTGAGCACTCGTGCCACCACAGCGAACGGCGCACTGACGACGGACGGCTACCAGGTCTTCGTCGACAACAAGGCGCCGACCGGGTTGAGCGTCCGCTTCCCGCGCAAGGACGGTTACATCGGCCAGGGCGGCGAGCTCGCCGTGGACGCGGAGGACAACGTCTACGTCATCGGCTCCGAGCTACTCGTCGGCGACCAGGTGGTCTCGTCGAAGGACCTCACCGGTGGCGGCAACCTCGACCTGCCCTGGAACATCACGCTGCCCAACGGCAAAACCACCATGACCGTCCGGGTACGCGACCAGGCCGGCAACGTGACGGCGCTGACCAGGACGGTCACCGTCGACAACGACCGCCCGGTGATCACCGGAACCACCACTGCGGGCAGCGCGGTCCGGGGCCCCTTCAAGGTTTCCCTCGGCGGTTACCAGGACGCCAGCCCGTTCATCACCTTCGAGGCATCCCTGGACACCCCGACGCACCTGCGCTCGTACGCCCAGGAGAGCTCCCGCACGGTCACCATCGACAGCCGCGAGGTGCCGGACGGTAAGTACACGCTCGGCTGGCACGCCTGGGACGCGGCCGGCAACGAGGGAATCATCAAACGGTCCCTGATCGTGGACAACCAGGCCCCCACCGTGTCGATCACCAAGGCGCCGGCGAACGGCGCCAAGGTCAGGAACAAGTTCGCGATCACCGCCAAGGCGAGCGACACGTACGGGATCGCCAAGGTGCAGCTGCTGGTCAACGGCAAGCTGGTGGCGACCGACTACCGGGCCGGCTACGCGCTGGCGGTGAACCCGATGAAGTACGGCAAGACGTTCACCGTCCGGATCCGCGCCTACGACAAGGCCGGCAACGTCCGCTACACCTCAGCCCGGACCTACAAGCGCTGACGGTCGTCAACAGAACCGTCCGGTCCTATGATCTTGGCCGCCCCGCACCGCTCCGCCTTGCGGCACAGGGATCTCTCACGAGCTTCGGAGTTTCTCGCGTTCCAGATGCTGGTCAACGGCAATCTCGTCGCGACCGATTACCGGGCGGGCAATGTGACCGCCAGCGGCAAGCTCACCTACCGCCGCTGATCCGCACCCGCGATCGCTGAACGTCGAAGGCCGGTCGGCCACGGGCACAGCCCGAACCGACCGGCCTTCGGCGTCAGTTCATCGAGATGCGGGTTCGCGGGCTGGACGTCGCGGACCCCTACGGTGCCACCATCTCCTACGAGGTGGGCAGCCGTCTCACTGACGAGGTGACCAGTCCAGGCCCGTCAGCGGTCGAACCGTATGGTCTGAAGACCGGAGCGGCCGCTCTGATCGGCCGCGACCAGGCCGTTCTCGTCCACCCGCATCTCGCCGTCCGGGCCCTTGAGGTTGATCTGGCCGGAGTCGCCGGCCGGGATGACCTCCCAGGTCTGGGCGGCGTCGCCGTCGCGGCACGGTTGCAGGGCCAGCGGCACCCCGGCGGTGTCGGTCACGCACCAGCCCGGCCGGGCCACCGGCACGATGATCACCCGGTTCGGCGCGGCGACCGCCGCCGGAACCAGCGACATCTCGGTGGTGGCGTCGCGGACCGTGCCGGTGAAGTCGACCACGTCGTTCGCGCCGACGGCCAGCCACAGGTCGATGCCGTCGTCGGCCACGTCGATCAGGACCCCGGACTCCAGGTCGACACCGATCTGCCGGAGCTTGGTGACGTTCGAGGTCACCGTGTTGGTCCGCGACGGGGCGACGGACGGCCGCGACGCCGACGCCGACGGGGTCGATGTCGCGACCGGCGGGAGCGGGCGGTCGGGTTCCTGTCCTCGGGTGATGATGGCACCGATACCGGCTGCGGTGATCAGGACAGCGGCGAAGGCGGCACCGGTCGCCCGGTTCCGCCTGCGGCGGTCACCGCGGCGGCGGATCTCCTCGGAGGGCGCCAGGCCGGCGGTGCGCTGGAGGTGTTCGGCGTACGAGTCCAGGCCCTGCTGGATGCGATCGTCAGACATCGCGGTGCTCCCGGCCCGTTTCGAGGGTGTCGCTGTCGGTCAGGTGGGCGGCCAGCGCCCGACGGCCCCGGGCCAGCCAGGTGGTGACTGTCCCGGCCGGGATGCCGGTCTCCTGGTGGATCTCGGCCACACTGAGACCGGCGATGTGGTGCAGGACGATCACCCGGCGCTGGTCGGCGGGGATCTTACGTAGTGCCGCGACGATCGCGACGTGGTCCGGGTTGAGGGCTTCGATGCTCTGATCGGTCGTGTCGCGCCGGTGCGCCTGGAGCCGGTTGATGGCCTTTCGCCAGGCGCTGACGGCGTGACGGTAGGCGACCTGGCGTACCCAGGCTTCCGGGTTCTCGTATCTGCTGATCCGGTGCCACCGGTTCCAGGCGCGCAGGTATGCCTCGGAGACGGCGTCCTCGGCCTCGGCCCGGCTGTCCACCATCATGGCGACCTGGGCGAGGACACGACGCGAGGACATCGCGTAGAACGTGTCGAAGTCCTCGGTGTCGCGCAAGAATCGCTCCGGCTCAGTTGGCGTAGAGGATGGTCTGCAGGCCGGTGCGGCCTTCACCACTGGTCGTGATCTTGCCGTTGTTGACGCGGATCACACCGTACATCCCGTGAAGTTCGAATTGGCCGGAGTCACCGGCCGGGACGATCCTGAAGACCTGCTGCTTCCGCCCAGTCTGGCAACTCTCCAGCTTCAACGGCGCGCCCTTGGTATCCGCGACGCAGTAGCCCGAGCCCAGGTCCTCGTTGTAGAACGGCGGCTTGATAAGCACCCGGTTCTTGCCCGTTACCGGCGCGGCCGCGAGGAACATCATCGTGTCGTCGGTCCGCGACGTCCCGGTGAAGTCCACGCCGTTCTTCCCGACCTCCAGCCACCGGTCCTGTCCGTCGTCCGCGACATCGATCAGCACACTCTTCCCGACGTCGATCCCGAGCTTCTTGAGCTCACCAAGGTCCGAGGTCGGCACCTTGGCGACCGCCGGCTTCGCGGCGGCCTTCGGAGCCGCGGAGGCAGCGGCCGGCCCCACCGGCACCGGCGCCGATTCCCCGCCCGCGACCGGGACGTTGTCAGCGCAGGCCGAGAGGGTGACGGCACTCAGAACCGCGACGGCTCCGAAGACGAGGGAACGCATAGGGGTGCTCCTAACGAGGGCATGTCCGGCAATCACCATGGACACGCCCGCGACGAACCCCTGATTTCACGATCGAGATAACGAAGAGATAACTCGGGGAGCAACAGCGTCAGCGAGCTCTGGATCGGACGTCCACTGTCTACGGTCCGTACCGATGCCGCACCTTCCCCTCGTCGCCCCTGACCGCCTTCCGGCCGGAACCGCTCGCGCCCGTTTACGGCGTGACGGGACCGTACCGTTGTGACTAAGATGCGATTCGTCTTTATGGATCTGTGGTTCGGGGGCCATCGGTGCGCGTTGTCTCTTTCAGCCTGACTGCCGTGATGCTGGCCGTTCTCGGGGCGCCGCCGGCTGCTCGGGCCGCCGACACCACGGTGCGCCTCGACGTGGGCCTGGCCGCTGGCGCCGATGCGGCCGCTGTCGTCGATCGCCTTACCCGTCCACTGGTGGACTGGGATCCGGTCACCGGGCTCGACGCGATCACCGTCGACGTCGCCGCGTCCGAGCGCGACACCGTCCTGGCGCAACTTGCGGCTGATGCCGGTGTCCGCTACGCCGAACCGGGCTCGACCGTGCATGCCGATTCCCCGTCCGTCTCTATTCCGCAGTACGCCACCAACGACCCGTTCCTCTATGACCGCAACGGGCCCAACTATCGCTGGCTCGAGATGTCTCAGATTCCCCAGGCCTGGACGTGGACCCTGGGCAGCTCGTCGGTGACCGTGGCCGTGGTCGACACCGGAGTGAGCGGCAACCCCGACCTCGGACCGAACCGGCTGGCGGCGGGCTGGGACTTCGTCGACGGTGACGCCGACGCTTCCGACGATGACGATCACGGCACTCAGGTGGCGAACCTGATCGCTGGTGAACGCAACAACAGCGTCGGCGGTGCCGGGATCTGTCCGCAGTGCCGGATCCTTCCGGTCCGGGTTCTCGGCCACCGTGACGGACGCTCGGCCGAGGGCACCTCGGCGGATGTCGCCGCCGGCATCGTCTGGGCGGCCGACCACGGCGCGGACATCATCAACCTGTCGCTGAGCACCTCGACTCACAGCCGGCTGCTGGCCGAGGCCGTCGAGCACGCCGACAGCCGCGGCGCACTGGTCGTCGGATCCGCAGGGCAGACCGCGACGAGCGCCCGGCAGTTCCCGGCCGGCTTCGACCGGGTGCTGGCCGTCGGATCGATCAACGAGTACGGCGCCCCGTCGATCGGCTCCAACCGCAACTCGGCGACCGATCAGTGGATCGATGTGCTGGCCCCGGACCGGACCTGGGTCCTCGGCCGTGACGGCACTCGCCAGCTGGCCGGGGGCACGTCGGCGGCGACCGCGATCGTCTCCGGCACGGCGGCACTGGCACTCGCGGTCCGGCCGGAGGCGACCGCCGATCAGGTGCGCACGGCGATCGTCGGCTCGGCCCAGTCCGGCATCAGTCATGTCCCGGTCGAGCCGTACGACGCTCGGATCCTCAACGCGGCACGGCTGGTGCACAACTTCGGCGGCCTGCCGGACGGCGAAGATCCCCAGGTCACCGGCGTGGGCCTGGTCGACGGCCAGATGATCGGTGGGGACCCGGACATCGTGCGGTCGGTCGGCGTCGCCGACGACCACGGCATCGCCCGCCTGGAACTCGTGGTCGGCGGCAAGGTCGTCGATTCCACCCTCGCCGCCGGCTGGGCGGAAGACCTGGTGCTCGACCCGCCCGCCGGCTTCGACGGAGACCTGCCGATAACCGTCCGCGCCGTCGACTACGCGGGCCGCCGGGGCGAGAAGACGGTGACCGTACGCGTTGACAGCACCGGCCCCGCCGGAACCATCACCTCACCGCGCGAAGGCGAACACGTCGGCGCACGCTCCAAGGTCGTTTTTACCGCGGACGGCGACGACGTTGCCTACGCCATGGTCAGCGGCTACCCGATGACGCGGATCGCCGGAACAAACCAGTGGAGCGCTTACGCCACGCCTGAGCCCCTCGACGCTACGACGGTGGGCTTCGTCCTCCAAGCCGTCGATCGGCTGGGCAACCCCACCACGCTGCGACGCGTCGTGATCAGTGACGACTCCGGGCCCACCGCCACCTCCGTCAGCCCGGCCGCGAACACCCAGGTCCGGGGCACCTTCACCAGCACGATCAACGGTGTAAAGGACGGCGCCGGCGTCGCCAAGGCCGAACTCTGGGCTGGCAGCACCTACATCGGCCGGGACACCACCGCGCCGTACTCGCTGCAGGTGCCCACCCGCACCGCGAACGGCAACCTGGTCCTGACCTGGAACCTGACCGACAAGCTGGGCAACATGAGCACCTATCGGCGGACCGTCGTCGCCGACAACAAGGCGCCCACCGTCGCGTTCAGCAAGGCACCCGCCAACGGCGCCAAGCTCACCAAGACCACGACCATCACCGCGACCGCGAGCGACAGCAACGGCATCGCCCGCGTCCAACTCCTGGTCAACGGCAAGCAGGTCGCCAACGACGCCCGCGCCCCGTACACCTTCACCCTCGACCCGAAGAAGTACGGCAAGACCTTCACCGTGCAACTACGGTCCTACGACCGCGCCGGCAACATCCGATACACCAGCAAACGCACCTACCACCGCTGACCACAATGGAGCGGACCGGCCCTGTGCAGGGCCGGTCCGCTCCATTTCTGTAGACGACAACCGTCGCCTGCCGTGACTGAACAGCGGTTGCTCGCTCAGAAGCAAAGCCGGTATGTACCGGAGAACCGATAACACCACCGGGAATCACCCTGACCCGAAACGGCGCCGCGAAAGCGGTTCTACGTGGGGAGACCGAGTCAGCAGCCGCACGGCTGGCGGCTTGGCCTCGACCCGAATTCGGTACGGGTCACGGGCTGACCGCCACGCACGGTGAGGATCTCCGCCAGCGCCCAGCACATACCGGTGAACCCAAGCATCACAGCGACAGCGGCGGCGAAACGGGCAGGCAGCACGTCGGCACCGGCGGAGAAGCGCATCCCGGCGGCGACAGCAAGCACCGAGGCGAGCGCGGCCACCCGCCGTACGGCGGGGCGGACAGGGACGGATCTTAACAAGGCAGACTCCCGGACAGCGGCAATGATGGACGGGCCTCGGGCAGCCTGCCAGACATCGAACTGTCCCGGCAGCGACCTGCTCGCTGATCTCGCAGACCGTCCGGTTCGCCCGGTTCGGTCAGACGGCCTGCCGGTTCAACCGTTCGGGCACAAGCTGCCCGGCGGCGCGAGCGATGCCTCTTTTCGTACGTTCGAAAAGAAAGGCCGCCCCGCCGGAAACCGGTGGGACGGCCGTTCTTCGTCTCCGTCAGCGGATCCCTCCCGGCACCGGGCCGGGCCAGTACTGCTCGGAGTACTCGCAGTTCGCCGTGACGTCGGCCTCGCTCGCGTAGCAGTTGTCCCCCTTCTCGGTGGCGTTGTCGCCGCCGTCCAGGTGGTCCGTCTCCGTGCTGAGGCCGCCGCCGGTGTCCAGCCAGTCGTCGCCGGCCTCGCCGGACAGCGTGTCGTTGCCGTCGTCGCCGGAGAGCAGGTCGTTGCCGGCGCCACCGCGGAGCACGTCGTCGCCGCTCTCGCCGAACAGCCGGTTGGCGGACGCGTTACCGGTCAGGTGGTCCGAGCCCTGGCCACCGACGACCATCTCGACGTCCGAGCCGACCGTGTCGTGCTCGCCGGACTGGCCGTCATCCCGGGACACGCCGTCCAGGTCGACGGTGATCGGCCGGGTGTAGCCGAAGTAGTCGACGGTGTCCTGGCCGGCGCCCCCGAGCAGGACGTCCGCGACGGCGCTCGCCGAGTCGTAGTCGCCCACCAGCGTGTCGTTGCCATCGCCACCCTCGAGCCGGTCCTGGCCGTATCCGCCGTCGAGGTGGTCGTTGCCACCCAAGCCGCGCAGGGTGTCGTTGCCGGGGCCGCCGGTAAGCATGTCGTACCCGGCGTGGCCGGTCAGCCGGTCGTTGCCGTCGCCGCCCTCGAGCCCCTCGAGGTCGGCCAGCAGCGTGTCGTGCTCGCCCGCCTGCCCGTCGTCGCCCTTGGCACCGTCCAGATCTGCGGTGATCGCCCGGGTTCGGCCCTGGTAATAGACGAAGTCGACGCCACTACCCCCGCTGACCAGGTCGGCGCCGCTGGTGGCGTACGGAATGGGGTACTGATGGAGCCGGTCCTCGCCGGCCCCGCCGTACTCGCTGTCGTCCCCCGGCCCGCCGTCGATCGCGTCCTGGCCGGCCTCGCCGTAAAGGCGGTCGTTGCCGTAGGAGCCGTCAAGGGAGTCGTCGCCGGCCCCGCCGTGCAGTCGGTCGGCACCGAGCTCTCCGTAGAGATGATCGTTACCCGCGCCGGCCTCGATCTGATCGTTGCCGTCGCCGCCGGTCAGTGAGTCGGCGCGCGGACCGCCGTAGAGCTTGTCGTTGCCGTCACCGCCACTCGCGGAGAGCGGCAGGTCAGACTTGTTGACCACGGAGTCGTTCTTGGCGCCCAGCGAGACGCTGACCCGGGTCGGTGTCTTGCCGGTCGTGCAGCGGACCTTCGACGTGTCGACCTTCTTGCAACCCTTGCCAGGCTTGACGGCGACCACGTCGTCGATCGTGATGGTTCGCCCGGAGCGGGTGATCACAACGTTGTTCGTCTTGTTGGAGCCTGCCGTGAACACCACCTTGGTGCCACTGACCGACGCGACGCCGGTAGTGGCCGCTTGCGCTGGCGCGGCGAGCACGCCGACCGCGGCAGTGGAGGTGAGGAGGGCCAGACCGGCCCTGGAGAGCCAAAGTGAGCGGGACATCGAGAAACTCCCCCGAATCAGAAACTGACCAGGATCGTAGATGTCTTTCACGGTTTGGACGATCCCGTTTCGTCGTCCCTGGCATCGGCGGCATGTGAGTGAGGCGCCTTCCATGGAACAGCAGATCCCAGCTGCCAGTTAGCGGGTTCCGCATGGCTGCCGCGAGGCATCAGCTATCTGGCGCCGTATCGTGCCTGCATGCTGGGTTCCGTCCCTCGTCTTCGCCGCCTAACCTGCCCGCCATGATGATCAGCTTTTGCGCGTACTGAATGGGTTCCTGCGATTACCACTCGAACTGACCTTTTCATTCCGGTCAATATGGTGACGGTCCTGGATATTCCGCCACTAGCCGTCACCAATGCGTCATCCGACCCGGAATGGGGCGATGTGCCGATCGGCCAGGGAACCTATCGGCGCAGCCCGTCCCAGCGGCTGCCCCTGGATCCGCGAACCGCCAAGGCCATCCGACGCTACCGCCGCCTCGTGCCATGGGCTCTACCTGTCAACCTCACCGCACTGGTCGTTTTCTGCATCGCGATCTACAGAGACGACCTGCCGCTTGCCATCCAGTTGGCCGGGATCGGGATGTATATGACCACGACGCTCGGGTGGCACCGCGTGGTCGCCGGGCTGCCCCCGCAGCGACCGAGGCGCCTTCGATCCGGCGACCTGCGCATCCCGGAAGTCCCGATCGAAGTCGCGGAGCAATGGATCGCACGAAATCCCGGCGTGACTGCTACCGACGAGCCGATGCCTCACCCACACTCCCGCCGGTACTACGCCCGCTGGTCGATCGGCCTGGTGACGGCGGCGATCGTCCTGGTCGTGGTACTGGCGAACGACGGCCGTGAAGATCTCATCCTGTTCTGGCAGTTGGCGTCGGTGTTGTTCGTCGCTGGGCTTGTGATGGCGCTGAGAACGCTGCCGCCGGTCCACGGCAAACCGAAATACACATTGCTCGGCTGACCCGGTCACAACCAAGTTAGAAGAGAACGTCACCTCGGAACGCGGCCGTCCGCGCGCCTACGACCGCGCCGGCAACATCCGATACACCAGCCAGCGCACCTACCACCGCTGACCACAAGCGTGAAACGGATCGGCCCTGTGCAGGGTCGATCCGTTTCACGCTTGCATCAAAACAAGGCCCCCATGATCAAAGTCGGCTGAGGATAGTGACTCCCGCCGGACCTGATCAAGGTCTCGGGGAACACTGCACGCAGCATCTGGCGCCGGCGGTCGCCGTGAGAGCCGTTGAACCGAATGAGGCCGCGCTCCCGGCGCGGCCTCATTCGTCAAAATCATCGACGGTACGTGAGCTTCGTCGTGTACCTGGCGTTACCCGCCCTGTCGTAGGCACGCACCTGCACGGTGAAGGTCTTACCGTATTTCTTCGGGTTCAGGCTGAAGGTGTAGGCGGCCTTTGTGTCGGCCGCTACCACCTTGCCGTTGACCAGCAGTTGCACCCGGGCGATCCCGTACCGGTCACTCGCCGACGCGGTGAACGTCGTCGTCTTGGTCAGCTTCGCCTTGTTCTTCGGCGCCTTCGTGAGCTTGACCGACGGCGCGGTGTTGTCGATGTACACGACCCGACGGACGGTGGTCATGTTGCCGGCCTTGTCCATCGCGTCCCAGGCCAACGTGTGCCTTCCGTCGGCAACCGCCCGGCTGTTCACCTGAACGGTCCACGGCTGCTTGCGGGTGTGCGCGCCCACCTGCCAGTTATCGAGGTGGCTGGCCAGGTAGGTCAGGCCGGTGGTGTCCTGAACGTTTGTCACACCGGCCGTAAAGGTGCCCCGCAGGTAAGTGCCGGCCGGGGTGACCGTGACGACGGGGCGGTCGTTGTCGACGGTGACCGCACGGGTGTACTCGGCGATGTTGCCGAGGGTGTCGTAGGCGCGGACCGTCATTGTCGCCGGACCGTTGCCCGCAGCGGGATCCCAGGCGAGGTCGACGACTCCGAGGCCGTTGCAGCAGATCGTCCGGTCGGTGCGAACCAGTTCGCCGTTGACGAGCAGTTCCACCTTCTCCACGCTTGCCGGGTCGTACGCCTCGACGGCGATCGGCTCGTGAACGCTGACAAAGCCGGCGACTTCGGGGAACCGGACGGCAAGCGTTGGTGGCGTGCGGTCGACGAAGGCGTACTGGGCCACCGTCGTGACGTTGCCGAGATCGTCATAGGTGCGGGAGTGGAGGGTCACCTGGCCGCTATAGGCGCTGGTGTCCCACCTGACCGTCCATGGCGCGGCCGTCGCGGTGTCGATGACCTGATCACCGACGAGGAGTTCGATCTTGGCGACGGTGGCAGCGTCCTGTCGGGGGGTCAGGTTGAACTCCTGGATCCCGGTGAAGCTGTTCTGTTTGTTCTGGGGAAGGCCGCTGCTCCACGGGAAGTCGGAGATCGGTGCGTAGTTGTCGACCCGGACCGTGACCGGATCGGTCTTTGTCACGTTGCCCGCCGCGTCGCGGACCGCGAGGTAGACCAGTACGTCCTGATCCACGATGTAATGCGTGACGTCGAGGGTGTTCCACCGCAACGCCCACGGCGCCGCGCGATCGAACGCTACGGGCGCATTGTTGGCGTAGAGCACCAACTCGGCTGGGGCGGTGCCGTCCGCGAGTGTCGGCTCGACGGTGACCGTCTTGCTGATCCGGGCGCCGGCGGCGATCCCGAGGTCCAGCACCGGGGCATCCGCGGCATGGGCCGGCGAGGTCAGCGCGACGCCGGTCGCGAGCGTCGCAACGACGGTCGCGGCGGTCAGCGATGCCAGCCGTGGAACCCGGACGCGTCGAGAAGTATGTGGCACCCGATTCCTCCGAAGATCGATAAGGCGCGCAGCCTACCTCGGCCGCTACCGGCTCTGCGACCTCAACGGGCCCCTGCTGCGCGCGGTTTTCGCCGAGATCGCCCAGACCGCCAACAGCAAGGGCCAGCCGCAGTCAGCGCTCAACCATCTGCGCACCACCCTGCGCGCCGCGCTCAACCTGGCAGCCCGCGAAGAATTGATCGACAGCACCCCGGCGAGACACTCATGTGGGACCCACATGACACCCATCGTCCACACAGGCCGGACAACGAGAAGGGCCTGACCCGCGTTTCCGCAGTTCAGACCCATCTCAATCTTGTGCGCCCGAAGGGACTCGAACCCCTAACCTTCTGATCCGTAGCCCGCCCGGAAGAACCGGGCGGGCTACGTGGTGACTTCGCCGGTCAGTTCGTGACGGCGGTGATCGCGACCGAGCCGCGGCCGACGACCGCGCCTTCGTCCGTTAGCACGGTGACCTCACCGAACAGGCTGCGACCGGCCGGCGGCACGGAGGCAGCGGTGACCGATCCGGTGATCGTCGTCTGCGCGCCGCCGGCCAGCGGCACCGCCGTAGCCGGAATGGTGACGGCGCCCAGGGCGGGGCTGTAGTAGACGTCCAGGTAGTCGTAGGCGGTGGAGCCGCTGGGTACGGCGTAGCCGTCGATCACGACGGTGTACGTGCCGGCCGCCGGGTTGGCGATCGACACCGCTTCCTCGGCGTCACCGTCGGCCTGCTGCGCGACCTGCACCCCGTCCTTGAGCACGCTGAGATCCAGGTCGGCGCCGATGTCGCCGGGGTTGCCGATCGACACGTCGAGTCGCTGGGCGCCCTCGGGCACCTCGACCGTGTACTGCTGCTTCGCCCCTTCGGCGATCGTCGGACGCTGCCGGCTCGCGCTGCCGAGCGGGCCGCCCTGGGCGGTGACCGTCAGCGGCCCGAAGTTGTTGCGCACGGTCCAGGCGGCCGGGGTGGCCTGCCCGATAGTGACGCTGGGCAGCGTGACCGTCTCCGGCGACACCGTGACGCCCTGGATCTTCGCGGTGAGTTTGAACGGGTTGTTCAACGCCGGCGAGGTACGCCGCGACTCGACCTCGAGTTCCCAGACGCCCGGCAGCGGGTTCTCGTACGCCCGCTCCTGGGGCTTGCAGACCGAGGCGTCGGAGTAGTTGGTGTAGCAGTTCGCCGACGCGGTGCTGTCCACCGGGACGCCCCACGGGTTGATCGCGGTCCAGCGGGTCTGCGAGCCGGTCGCGATGCCGGACAGGTCCACCTGCAGCGCGGTCGTGCCCTGCGGCACGGTGACGAAGAACGAGGTCGTCGAGTTGCGGTCGACCGACCCGGCGAACGTCTGGGCGTACGACGGCTTCGTGGTGTCCACTCCGGCGATGACCGTGTTGAGCACCTCGAAGTCGACCACCGGGGTCGACGGGTCGTCGACCTTCAGGATCGCGCTGGCGTCACCCTCCTGAGCCCGGACGGTGACCGGCACGGAGACCGTCTTGTTCAGCGGCAGCACCACCGAGCCGGCCGAGGAGAACGCCTTACGGTCGCCCAGCCAGGTCAGCGTGTGCCGGATCGCCTTGGCCGGACCGCTCGTACGGGTCAGTTTGATGGTGTAGGTCTTGCGCTGACCGGCCTTCAGGCCACCCTGACCGGCCGCGCACCGGTTGTAGATGCCCTGCCCCTGGCCAGGGGTGGCCAGGAAGTCGCCGAGCGGGCTGCAGACCGGCGCCGATGAGGTGTAGTCGCGTACCGGCGAGTTCTTCGTCAGCAGCTTCCACGCGGCGGGCACGTTCATCTGGCCGTAGCCCTGAGCGTTGACCGACTCGCCGGGGATCAGGCCGGCGGTCGAGTAGATCGCCCGGCGCAGCTGGGCCGGGGTCACACCGAGGTCCTTCGCCTTGGCCGCGGACAGCAGCAGCGCCGCTGCGCCGGCGGCCTGCGGGGACGCCATCGACGTGCCGTTCTCCATCGCGTAGCCGACCGGCAGTGTGTAGCCGACGGTGGTCAGGCCGTCGACGACTTCCCAGGTCGGGGCGGCCGAGATGGCCGAGCCTGGGGCGGCGATGTTCGGCTTGAAGCCGCCGTCTTCACGCGGGCCGCGCGAGGAGAACGGGAACAGCTGCAGCTTGCGGCGGGTCACCGAGCCGTAGTTCGCCAGCCAGGTGTCCTTGCTGACGCTGGCCGCGACACTGACCACGTCGTTCGCGACCGACGGGTCGCCGATCGTGTTCACGCCCGGGCCGCTGTTGCCGGCCGAGATGAACATCTGCACGCCGTAATCGTTGATCAGCTTGTCGTAGAGCACGGCGCGCGCGTTGTTCGCGTCGTTGAGGGCAGGCAGACCGCCGATCGACATGTTGATCACGTCGACGTGCCGGTTGACGACCAGGTCGACCATGCCGGTGGTCAGTGCGGCCGCGGTGCAGCCGCCGCCCCACGAGCAGGCCCGCGCGGAGACGATCTTCGCGCCGGGCGCCTGCCCGTCCAGGTTCACGTTGCCCAGCAGGTCGTTGCCGGCCGCGATCCCCGCCACGTGGGTGGCGTGCAGGCCCTCGGTGATGCCGATGCTGACGAAGTCGGCGGTCTGCCCGGGCAGTCCGGCCGGGGTGAGGTCGACATCCTCGCGGTACTCGACGACGAACGGCATCCGCTCGGCGATGGCCGTGGCCGGGTTGTCCGTGCCGAAGTGACCGACGTCGAGCTTCTCGTTGTACGGCCGCATCACGGCGTCGTCGGTGAAGTCGAAGTTCTGGTTGGTGTCGACCCGGATGTCGTGGCTG
Source organism: Actinoplanes regularis (assembly GCF_900188005.1). Classification (GTDB taxonomy): domain Bacteria; phylum Actinomycetota; class Actinomycetes; order Mycobacteriales; family Micromonosporaceae; genus Actinoplanes; species Actinoplanes regularis. The sequence continues at coordinate 225,699 of NZ_FZNR01000008.1, forward strand.
ACCGGGTCGTAGAGGATGCCCCACCAGTCGGTGGTGTCACCGTCGCGGTTCACGTCGCCTTCCGGCTCGCTGGCCGCGGTGATGTTCTCCGAGAACCGGTTGATCAGCCAGTTTCCGGCCGGGGCCGTCCACTGCACGCCCTGGTAGCCGAAGGCCGGGCCGGCCACCGGGGTGCGCATGGCCCGCCACGAGCCGTCGCTCTCCAGCAGCGGGTCGGTGGCGGTGACCCAGTCGACGATCTTCCGTTCACCGGTGGTGGTCTTCTGCAGCGCCGGGTGGTCGATGTCGACGCCGGAGTCCATGATGCCGATGGTCACGCCGCGACCGTCGTACCTGGGGTTCTTCTTCTTGAACGCCACCGAGCCGATCTCGTCGGTCGGCATGTACGGGTTCACCGCGGGCGTCGTCGCACCGGGGCCGGCCGGCGGCGCCGCCTGCCGGGTGGCCCGCTCGCCGGCCACGCCGAGGTCGGGATCGGGCAGCTTGATGGTCTCGTCCAGGTCGACGGCGGAGATGCCCGGCAGCTTCGCGGCGCTGAGGACCTTGCCGGTCGGTACCGAGGCGAGCACGTAGCCGACCTGGTCGACGCGGCGGGTCACCGTGCCGCCCAGGCTCTTGACCTTGGCCGCCACGTCGGACGCCTTGCCCTTGTCGGTAGCGATGATGACCGTGACGCTGGGCTTCTTCGCGGCTTCGGCCTCGGCCAGCAGGTCGGCGTCGTGTGAGCCGAGGGAGTCGGCGGGCGACTCCTTGGGGGCGGACGGGTCCTCGGGCGTCTTCTGCAGGGCCGCGGGCGCCGATTCCGCGCCGGGCTGCGCCGCGGCCGGGATCGACCCGCTCAGCGTGGCCACGCCGGCGATCATGCCGACCGCCAGCACCGAGGTGAACGTCCGCCGGCCCCAAGTGGATGTCTGTCTCACGTACGGGTCCTCCGGAAGGAAGGCGCCCAGCGGGGTTCACCGGGCGCAATCCTGGGATCTTCACCATCGAGGATCGTAAAAGTCACTACCGTCGATCAGGTCGTGACGGGGACGTGACATTCGGTTATAGGCATATATCGACGTGCAGCTCAGCCCGGATAACGCTCCCACGGCCCGGCGATGGCGAGAGTGACGCCGGGAACCTGGATGTTGCCGAACAGGACGCGACCGTCGGGCGAGAACGTCGGGCCGGTGAACTCGGAGTACGTCGGCGCGGGTTTGAGCCGGATGCCAGCACCTCACCGGCCGCACCATCCAGCCCGAACAGCAACAGGCAGGATCGGCCGCCCCGGTCAGAGCGGCCACCGAGCACTCCGGCGGAAGCAACCAGCCGACTGCCGCTGGCTGGATCGGGCCCGGCATCTGCCGTGGCCGCCGCAACCGAGCTGCCCTGGTCGCACCGGCGCCACCGTTGCACCCGCCACCGAGCCTGCGCTGTGCGGCTAGGAGTTCATCCGGACGATGACGCCGATGACCATGCCGAAGCCGATGGCTGCGACGGCCACACGCAGCGCGACGGCGGCCCATTGCTCACCGCGTTTCGTCACCACCGTCGCGAAGACGGCGGCAACGGCGCCGAACAGGATCGGCACGGCAGCCTGGCCCATCATCCCAGCGGGTAGTTGCCGTCTCTTCGGCCGCAGACTCACCGTAAAGCAAAGCCGGCTGGCCAGCGAGGCCCGCTCTGGACTGAGGCCCCATACGAAAGGCGCCGGGTCCGCTGTGGACCCGGCGCCGATTTCCGCAGTACGGCGTCAGCGGCGCCAGGAACGTGTCGACGTCGCGATCGAATTGCCGGCTCGGTCGTACGCGCGCAGCTGGATCTTGAGGTTCTTCCCGTACTTCGCGCTGTTGATCGAGAACGCGTAACCCGACCGGTAGTCAGTGGCGACGCGCTTGCCGTTGACCCAGAGCTCGACCCGGGCAACGCCGTTCTTGTCGCTGGCCTTGGCGCCGATCTTCACGGTTCCCTTGACCTTGGCGCCGTTCTTCGGGGCGGAGGTGATCGCCAGCGCCGGCCGCGTGTTGTCGACGACGACCGTCTGGTAGACGTAGCCACCCTGGTTGTAGTTGTCCGCGACCCACCACTTCAGGGTCAGCTTGCCGTCCCGGCCGAGCTTGAACTTGCCGACATAGGGCGAGGTGTAGTCGGTGACGCTGTAGCCGCTGACCGGCGTCGCGTACTGCACTCCGGACACGTCACCGAACCGCATCGTCGAGGTGACGCTGGTGCCGCGGACGAGCGTGCCGTTGGCCGGGCTCGCCGAGGTGACCACGGGCGCGTCGGCGTCCACGACCACCGGGAACGAGGTGGTCGAGCCGTGCCCGTTGACGTCCCAGGCCTTGACCGTCGCGTCGACGGTGCGGCTCTTGGTGCCCCAGTCGTATTCGGTGTTGAGATCGCCGACCAGGACCCCGTCGGCCCACCACTCGGAGCGCTGCACGCCGGACCGGTCGCTGAGGTACACGCCGAGCCGACCGCGCCTGGCCGGATAGATCTCCGGCTGGTCCTCGACGGTCGGGCCCTGGTTGTCGACCGTGTAGTAGTGGGTCTCCGGGGTGTCGTTGCCAGCCTTGTCGATCACGTGGAGCGTGACCGAGCTGTTGATCGGGAACCCGGAGGTATCCCAGGTCAGCTGCCATGGCGCCGTCGTCGCCCGGGCGATCTCGGTGCCGAACCGGGTGAGGGTCACGGCCGCGACGTCGTCGGGCAGATCGGTGGCGGTGATCGTGGTGGTGTCGTGCACCAGCCCGCCGATCGGCGAGAACTTCCCGGTCGGTGCGACGAAATCGGTGTGCACCCGGGTGGTCAGGTCGGTGTGCACACCTGGCGCGGTGTAGAACTCGACCGTGACGTCGGCGTCGGTGTTGTCGGCCACGTCATTGAGATGGGCCTGGACGCCGGGCTGTCGCGCCTTGGCGGCGTCGACGAAGTAGGGATTCTTGCCGTTGACCAGCGTTCGGATGGCGAGGACGTCGTCACCGAAAACGGGCTTGAAGTAGGTGGCACGGCCCAAGGGCTGCCCGTCGGTGAGACCGGTCGTCCTCGTGACCGGGTTGGTGTCGTCGGCCAGGGCCGGAGCGCCACCCATGAGAATCAAGGAACTGGACAGCGCCGCGACCGCGGCTGCGCGAAGCGTCTTCAACGCCGCATCCCCCATATTGTATTCAACCGCGGTCACTATATTCCTCATGATCAAGTGAGTCGATCAGCCTTTTATGTGGACAGCCCCCGGGATTCCCCTGCGTGGCGGCTGCCGAGGGCTGGATTGTCGGTAACGGAAGGGAACGATTTGCTCGCACCTAGCTATCCAGCAGTTTGATCAGCAGCCGCCGTTCGAACGTGCTTGAGCGGTCGGGGCGGTGACGGTCGTAATCTCGCCTACCGGGCTTGACCACGAGATTTGTCCCCCGCCGGTCGGTTCGTCGGCAAAGTCGACCCCGGATCGTTGCAACGATCCCGTACCGACCTCTCACGGCACGCAGGAACTGTCATACGTCTATGACATGCTTCCGCCATTCGGGCCTGAACGGGGCCCATCGATCTGCACGGGGGAAACGCATGCACAGGCGTGTGTATTCACTCATAGTCGCGTCAACACTCGGATGCGGAGCGGCAGGACTCGGCACTGCGCCGGTCTTCGCCGCCGACGGCGGCCCGACCGGGCTCACCACCGCCAACCAGGCCTGCGCCACCTCGTCGCCGGGGCCCTACCTGAGCCCTGATCGTCTCAACGACGCCCGGGCGGTCCTCCTGCGCGGCACCTACGACACGTCGGTCTGGGGCGCGAACCCGACCGCCGACTTCCAGGTCTGGGACACCGCCCACCCCGATCAGCCACAGGACTGGAGCGACCGGGCCGGGGCATCGGACGGCAAGGTCCTCGTCCAGCTCGAGGACCCGGCACGGCAGCTGGACGGAGTCACGTACGCCTGGAAGGTCCGGGTGGCCAACGCTTCTGGCACCTCGCCGTGGAGCGACACCTGCTATTACACGATCGACCGCAGCGGCGGCACGGAACCGGCCGTCTCCTCCGACGACTACCCGTCCGGCGACAAGCCCAACGGGGAGATCGGTGTCGCCGGCTCGTTCACCTTCATCTCGGCCTCCGACGACACGGTCAGCTACCAATACTCGTTCTGGGACAACGCCGGCTCGGGCTCCAGCACCGGCAACCAGACCGTTCCGGCCTCCCGGCTCGGTGGCCCGGCCACGATCACCTGGAAACCGCGGACTGCGGGCGACACATCATTGACGGTGTACGCGATCGACCGCGCCGGAAACTATTCGGAGCGGCAGTACTACACGTTCTCCGTACGTGAGACTCGGCCCAGCGTATTCTCGGCGGCCTACCAGAACTCCGCGGGCTTCGGCGATCTGAAGTACAACGTCGGCGTTCCGGGCCAGTTCGACTTCTCGTCGACCGTCGCGGACACGTCGTCGTTCGCCTGGCACATCGACCAGGACGGCCCCTCCGGCAGCGCCGACGCCGACGCCGACGGCAAAGCCAGCGTGATGATCGCGCCGACCAAAGCCGGGCACCAGACCCTTTACGTACGCGCCATCACCCGCGACGGGGCGCAACACCCGGAGCAGGACTACCCCTTCTACGTCGACAATGGGCCTCTCGTCACCGGCGACGTGTACCAGAGTGTGGTCAGGGGATCGTCGCTCCGCTTCCACCTCGCACCGCGGACCAGCGACGTGACGTCGTACATCTATTGGAATGTCGCCGGCGACTCGTCCGAGTCCGCCAAGACCACCATCCCGGCCGGCGCCGACGGGACAGCCGACCTGACCTGGACGGCGGACAACACCAACGAGCGCACGATCGGCGTCCAGGTCCAGGCTCGCAGCGCTGAGGGCACGCTGTCCGAGCCGCGCTGGCTGACGATGAATCTCTCGGGCGCCTCCCCTCTGGTCACCCGGACCGGTGGTGACGTGGCCGGCACGACCGCCACGATCAAGGCGCGCACCCTGTTGGTGAACCCCACGGAGTACGAAGCGGTCCTGAACAACGACGCCACGACCAAGCAGGTCGTCCCCGCGGCCGCGGACGGCACCGCGACATTCCAGTTCACCATGACCAAGGCGCAATACACATCAGTCACCGTGATCGCGCGCAACGCCGCCGGCGTGCACACCGACCAGGGCAGCACCTCCTGGTCGGTCACCGACGGGCCGGCGATCACGTCGACCGACTTCCCGACGCGCGGCTCCGGCCACATCAAACCCGGCACGTTCACGCTGAAGTCCCAGCAGACCGGGGCGACCAAGTTCATCTACTCGATCGACGGCACCGATCGCTACAACGTCGAGGCTCCGATCGCTTCCGACGGCACGGCCACCGTGACGTGGACACCGACGACCTCGGGATACTTCAACCTGCACGCGACGAGCAAGACCGCGAGCGGCGTTCGCTCGTCCGAGACGTACTACAGCTTCTACATCGAAGCCGACCCCGTGACCGTCACCTCGGTGTCGCCCAGCACGGTGCAGACCGGCGGCGTCCGCACGATCACCATCACCGGGTCGGGCTTCAACACGGGCAACTATGTCTACGTCTACCCGTCCGACGGCAGCTACGCGAACGGCACGATCACCGGCGTGTCCGCCGACCGCCTGACCCTCACAGCCACGGTCGACCTGACCGGGGCTGCGGCCGGCCCAGCTTCGGTGGCCGTCCAGCCTGACGGCTACCACTCCGCGGTCCGGCTCGACAACGCCTTCACGATCGTCACCCAGCCGACGCTCAACGTGGTCACCAAGCCTGCCATCACCGGCGTGGCGGCGGTCGGCTCCCAACTCAAGGCATCGACCGGCACGTGGAACCCGACGGGGACGACCTTCACGTACCAGTGGGCGGCGGGCAGCACCCCGATCCGCGGTGCGACCGGAGCGACTTATCGGGTCCAGGCCGCCGATCTCGGCAAGAAGCTGTCCGTCTCGGTGACGGCGACCGAGCCCGGCTACCCGGCGGCTACCGCCAAGTCGACCGCGACGTCACCCGTCGCCAAGGGCGCCGCCCCGAAGGCCACCGTGCTACCGAAGATCACCGGCAAGGCCAAGGCAGGCAAAACAGTCAAAGCCACCACGGGTACGTGGAATCCGAGCGCCAGCTCGTACCGCTACGAGTGGCGGGCGAACGGCAAGCTCCTGAGCACCACGTCGGCGTCGCTCAAGCTGACCACCGCGATGGCCGGGAAGAAGATCACCGTCACGGTGACCTCGGCGAAGCCGGGATACAACAGCGGTCGCGCAACGAGCAAACCGGTCACCGTCCAGAAGTAGGCACGCATGCGGCCGCCTCGGCTTCCCGAGGCGGCCGCGATACGCAATCCTTCGTCACTGTCGCCCTCGATCACTTGGCTCGACTGCGCCGTCGAGGCTGATCATGCTCGTGGCACCACTGCCGATATAAACAGCAGTTGATCAACTCGTAAATCGTGCTAGCGCATCCATCGACAAAGACCTCACACCATGGCAAGACTGCGTCGCGATAACCGCCGGCAACGTGACCACCACGTCGACGCGTACCTGGTACCGCCGCTGAGCTAAAACGCCAGCGGCATGGTTCTCGCCCTCGGCGGGACCAGGCCGCTCGCCGCGCTACGCAGGCTTCTCTGCGGCCTGCGGTGGGCGGCCGTCGACCTCGACCGCGAGCTGTTGTTCGTCGAACGCCAACCCACCACCGCCGGCTACACCGTCGTCAAAGGCGAACCCAAAACCGCCGCCGGCCGCCGGGCCGTCGCCCTCGACAAGCACACCGTCCAGGTCCTGCGGGCACACCGCAGCCGCCAGCTCGCCCATCGCGACAAACGGCACGGCAACGGCCAGGTGTGGATCGACTCCGGCTACGTCTTCACTCGCAAGGACGGCGAACCGATCAACCCGAGCTACGCCACCACCCGATTCCGGATCCTCACCAACCGCTGGCCTCCCCCGCGGCAGAGCCAACCTGCTCAACGCCATCCGCAACCGGGCGACCTCGACCTGGCCACACGCCAGCGCATCGCAAAGCGCGCCGTGTCCGCGCCGGTGCACGTCGGACAGTGACAGCTCGGGCAGCGAGATCACCGGCCCGTCCGCGTACAACATCGCTTCGGTCAACTCGAACAAGCTGTCCGCGTCCGGCGCACTGATCATTACGGCCCTTGAGTGGTTGCCATGTTGGCTTTGGTCGAGAACTTGATCACTCAAGGGCCACCTTCATGATCGACTAGGGTCGATATCAGCCGACGACAGGTTAGAGATCAAGCTAAGAGCGATCGACAATAGGTTCAAGATCTAATCAGGCAGGCACTCGAAGACAGCAAACAGGCACGGGTCCATCAATTGCCGGGATTCTCTACGCTTCAAAACCGATGGCGCCCCTGCCTGCGCTGCCACCATCGTTGCTCGAACCCATCTGGGACCAGTTCGCCTCGCTGCGGTCTGAGCAACCCGAGTTCGACCCGACCGATCCGTTGGCTGCCACCGGTGCAGAATCCCGGACCGGGCGGTGTTCGAGCACTTCATCGCCGCTTGATGCACGGTTCCAGCCATGAACACGACGCGTCGGATGCCGGTTCGGACCGGACGATCCGCCGCCGGTTGCGGGGCTGGGCCGAAGCTGGTCTCGGCGAACAGGTCCACGAACCGACCCTTGATGCCTACGGGGCGTACCCGCCCCAGTCCAAATCGGTAAGCACTGGGCGTTCGAACGCTCGAACAGTGCGGTGACCGAAACCCGACCTATGTCATACCCCACTATTTAGATCTTGCTCAATGGACGTAGATAGATGATCTTTAAGCTTCAAGGCAATCGAGAGATCTGACTCCGAACCTGCCGAAGCATCGCTCTTGTCCATCGAGCAAGGAGCCCCGTTATGAGCCCGCGTAAGCGTACCCAATTACTTGCAGCAGCCTCGGCCGCTGCAGCGGCAAGCGCGCTCGCCTTCGCTGCTCCCGCCCAGGCCGACACCGCTTCCACCGAGGCCGTCATCGTCTGCGACGCCAACGAAACCGCAATGGTGTTCTCCGGAAGATCCACCACGCCGACCATCACTCACGTTCTGGCCGTTACCGTCCCGGCCGGCGGCAGCGCTTCCCGAACCTATTCGACCAGGAAGGTCACCACGATCACGGCGAGCATCACCGTCACCGCAACGACGACGGCGACCGTGAAGGCTGCCGTCATGGGAGAGATGAGCGAGGAATTCGGCGTCACCCTCGCGGCGGCCGGAGAACGCACCAAAGAGACCAGCGAATCGGTCACGGTTACCGTTCCCGGAGGTGATTACGCCTTCTACCACGGCGAGAAGAAGTACAACGCCAGCTGGGCCGCCCACAAGTGCAACAGCAACGGCACCGCGACCTCTAATGCAGGCAAGGGAACGGCCGTGTCCTGGGCTGTCCCGGGCGAGGGTGCGGCAAGTTGCAGTGCGTCGTACAGCACCAATAGCTTCGCATACTATGCAAAGAGGATCGGCTGCTAGATGGCGCTAAGCAGAGCTGCAGGACTCGCGCTGGCCAGCACCCTCGGACTTGCCGCCACTCTCGGGATCGCCGGATGCACCAACACCCCGGGACCGCAGCCATCACCGTCACTGTCACAGGCGACAGCCCTCTGCGCTCAAACCAAGGACACAACCAGCGACGGCATGCTGGAAATGGCAAAGGTGTGGCCGAAGAGCACCAGCGACATGCACGGGTATCAGCTGACAACGTTCGATCAGGCGGCCTGTTCAGCCGACGCCAATCTGACCCGTCCTGCTCCCGCTGACTGCGACGGTTACTTCCCCTGGATCGCCAGCACCCCCCAACAGGTTCAGGCAATCCTTGGTAGCAACGGCGTATCCGCCATGTACCAGGCGGTCGTCAGCGGGGACGACCCGGTCCCTACGGGGCAGACCATCAATCCACAGGAGATCCGCGAGGTGGTTCTGACGATGCGTGGCTCCCACGCCATCGCCGGCCATCCAGTGGCGAAAGCGGGCCAGTTCTGCGGAACGTCGGTAGACGGGCTCGCCTACCCTGCCTATCGATTGACGGTCCATAGCGCCGATACCGGCTCGGACATCACCGGCCTCATGATCATAGCGAAGAGCACTCTCATCTGGCTGGAGTTCGACCAGCCGGGCTGGACGGATCAAGCCCGACTAAGGGCAGCAAAACTCGCCATCGCCGCTCGGCCATTTCTGTAGAACCAGTAACGCCCGGCTCGGCGGGAGCCACAAGGGAGATCCCCGCAGAGCCGGGCGGTTCACGGAGCCTAAAGATAGTCCGGTTCGAGCTCGCTCGTGGCGATGCTGAGTAGTTCCGTAGCCATCGTGCTCCCGTCCACCTTTTCGAGCCAGGCGACGAGTTGGTCACGTGCCTGTGTCACCGTGGCGGCGAGCGCTTTCTCGTTAGTCACGTCGGCGGGCGCGATGACTCGCCGCAGTTCCTCAGATTCGATGGCGGCACCGGTGAGTTTCTGGCCGATCCAGAATCCGGAACGTTCCCGCACGACGAAAGTCAGGTGCACGCTCTCTTCGGTCTGGTTCAACGCGTGGGGATTGTCTCGCCCCGGGTTTGATGGAGACACGCCAACAGCCGCGGCGGACCCGGACGACCCGCGGATTGGTACGGTTCCTGGAACGTAGACCATCCGAGCCAAAGGTCTGCCGCAGTCGCCACTTGCGACGCGGCGCCCTGTTCAATCGGCCCCGAACAGGTCTTCCAGCATCGCCTGTGATCGCGGCGGCAGCGACTCAGTGGGAAAGAACCGATCGCACAGCTTTCGGGCTTCGTCGATCTTTGTGATGCCGATGATCCGCGCAAGGGTACGGAGGTCTTCCTCGTCGCGGGTGCGGGCTGCGAAGGCTTTCATCGCGAACACGTGCTCGGGGGAGGCTGCCAGCACCCGGATGCCGGGATGGTCGAAGACCTCCCGTTTCCCGGTGTCTTGCTGGGTGGAGACATAAGTGCTGGCCTGCTCGTTGAGCCACCACGGCGGCAATCCCAGCGCGGCGGCGACGTTGCGCGCCTCTTCAAGAACCACGCCGTGCGGCACGAAAACAGCGTCGACATCGCGGGTCACCCGCTGCGCGTCGTAGGCCAACGCCATCGCGGCACCACCAACGATGAACAGGTCAGCCGTCACCCGCCGACGGACCAGCCGGTCACCGAGCGCAGTGAAGGCACGCTCCAACTCGGCCCGGCCGAGCAGGCCGTCGTCGCTCACGCCGCCTCGAGATCTCGCGCGGACAGATAAATCCCGTGTTTACGGAACGCGGCCGGCGCAGACACCAGAGCTTCCATCCGCTTGGACGGTAGCGACGACGGGAACCAAGGGGTCGCCAGTACCCGATCTCGCGACCACGACGGCGGAGCAAGATCAAGTCTGGCGGTCAAGTGTTCGGCCATGGCGGCCAGAAGAACGTCCCACTGCCGGTCACCGGTCAACGACGGCTCATCCGCGAGCAACGACGGCTGTTCCTCGACCGGAGCCCACCGGAATTCCTCGAAGAACTCCCACACGTGCTTCCAGCGGACCTTCACGTCGGCCTCACGTGCCAGACGGTCGGCCAGAACTGCCATGGTCATCGGCTGGTAGGTCATGCCCGAGAGCGCATTTCCACTATGGATCGACATCCGAATGGCACGCGATCACCCACCGATCACCCAGCTCCCACAGAGTGGGATTTCATGAGCCGAAAACGGGAAACGAAAAGGCCGTGACCGCTATTTTAGCTGGTCACGGCCTTGATCGTTCTGTGCGCCCGAAGGGACTCGAACCCCTAACCTTCTGATCCGTAGTCAGATGCTCTATCCATTGAGCTACGGGCGCTCTCTCAGTGCTCAGCCAGCATACACACCCGGCTTTCGCGCGGAGACTCCGGGATTCGAACCCGGGAGGGGCTATAAAACCCCAACCGCATTAGCAGTGCGGCGCCATAGACCAGACTAGGCGAAGTCTCCCCGGTGACCTGTGTAAGTCACCGAGGATTGAGGATACCGGACCGCCTCGGCGCTGCACAAAGAGGTCGGCCCGAAACCTTACGAAGATCTGCCACGAACGCTACGAACAGGCGAAACGTTGCGCTTACGACTACGCTGCGCAGGATGGAGGAGAAGCAGACGCCTCGTGCCCGGGATCCCCGTGCGGCCTTCAGCGTGCCGGAGTCAAAGCAGCCGTCCGCGCGGCCATCACGCCGCGGAGCGCCACCCGCGGTGACTTTTCAGCCGCCGCGCCCGGGGGTGAGTGCCGAAGGTCACCCTTCGAAACCTCCTTCGGGTACGACGGATGAGCCCGCCCCCGCGCCGACTCCGCCCACCGACACCCCCGAAAGTGTGGCCGGCACGACAGTGAAGGCCAAGAAGGCCCCGGCGAGGAAGGTCGCCCCGCGCGCCCGTGCAGCCGAGAAGAGCGCTCCCGCGAAGGCAGTGATCTCTCCGACCGACGACGAGCCGGCGAACCCAACCGACGACAAGCCCGCGAACCCACCTGGCGACAAGCCGGCGAAGGCCACCCCTGCCAAACGTGCCCGCAAGGCCGCACCGCTCAAAGCTGTCCCGAAACCCGCCGAACCGGAAACCCGCGCGGCCGAGACAGCACCGGGGAAGGCGGCCGGGACAGCACCGGTGACGGCGGCCGGGACAGCACCGGTGAAAACGGAAGCGGCAAAGGCCGAAGCGGTGGAGACAGCCGCAGTGAAAACCGAAGCAGTAAAGACAGCCGCGGTGAAGACCGACGCGGTCGAGGCAGCCGCAGTGAAGACCGAAGCGGTAGAGACCGAAGCAGTAGAGGTAGAAGCAGTAGAGGTAAAGGTAGGCAGTACAGCGGCGGGCAGGACCACCCCAGCCCTGGACCAGCTGACCTTGGACCTCCTACCCCACCTACTCTCCAACCCCCGCAACGCCCCGAAACTCCTCGCCCGGACCGCTGTCGAGACCCTCGGCCCCCGAGCCGCCGCCTGGGCCGCCCATACCCGGGCCACCTACCCCTCGGCCACCCCGAAGGCCCTGGCCCGGCTGGCCACCGCCCACTTCACCCGCGTCGCAGAACAACGTGGCCTGCTCAGCGCGCTCTCCGGCCCGTACGCCCCGATCGCTCTTGTCGCAACCGCGGCGCTCACGCACGCGGAGCTGGTGTTGCACCTCGCCGCGGCCTACGGTCTCGATCCCAGCGACCCGGAGCGGGCCGCGGAGATCCTGGTCCTGCTGCCGGGCTATCGCGGTGGCGCGGCCTGGGCCGCGCTGCGGCTGGCCGATCGCGTTCTGCCGGGCGCCAGCCTGCTCGGCGCGGTCCTCGGCGGTCGTAACGCGGCCGAGTCGGTGGCCGTGCGGGCGGAGCGGCGTTACGGCTGGTATTTCAGCCAGTCCAGCCAGGAGTCGGGCAGCAGCTCGTAACCGACGAACGCGGTGATGTCGAGCAGGCTGTGCGCGACGATCAGCGGCATCACCCGCTTCGTCTTCAGGTAGAACAGCGCGAAGACGACGCCCATCACGAAGTTCCCGACGAAGCCGCCGAAGCCCTGGTAGAGGTGGTAGGACCCGCGCAGCACGGCGGAGCAGACGATGATCCACGGCATGGAGAGCCGCCCGATCTGCTGGAGCCGGGTGATCAGGTAGCCGACCACCAGCACTTCTTCCAGGATCGCGTTCTGGATCGCGGACATGATCAGCACCGGTACGGTCCACCAGTACGCGTTCAGCCCGGAGGGCACGATCTGGGCGCTCAGTCCGAGCTGAAGCGCGGCGTACACCAGGAGCAGGCCGGGCAGGCCGATGGCGGCCGCCAGACCGGCGCCCCAGCCCAGGTCGAAGCCGGGGCGGCGGTGGTCGATGCCGAGTTCGCGGCCGGGCTGGAGGCCGTCGCGGCGCAGCAGGTACCACGCGAGCAGCACCGGCATCAGGTCGAAGAGGATGCTCAGCACCTGGTTGGTCAGGTCCAGGTACGGCCGGGCGGAGGTGGTGGGGTTCAGTGTGGCGGTCTGGCTGGCCAGTGGCTTCTCGGCGGTGAGTTTGGCGGTCAGCGACACCATCGACCAGATCGCGGACTGCCCGAGGGAGAGCAGCAGAACGATGGCTATCTCGGCCGGGTACGCCGATCGGGTGGACGACTGCTGTCTCTCGAGGGTCACGGGCACAACTTTACGAGGGCACAAAGTCGGTCATTTTGCCTAGCGACACGCGGTAGACCGTGACGGGTCGCACTTTTGGTGCGTCGTGTTCCTGACTGTGCTGACCACCCTGAATGCATGGGAGACCTCGCACGCTTGCTCAAGGAGAGCTGGAGCCTCGTCGAGGAGCATCAGGACAAGGTGGCCGGATACTTCTACGCCCGCATCTTCCTGTCGCACCCGGAAGTGCGTGACCTGTTCCCGGTGCAGATGGACGTGCAGCGTGCCCGGCTGCTGAACGCGGTGGTGACCGCGGTACAGACCCTGGAGGACCCCGAGCGGTTCGACGAATATCTGCGCGCACTCGGCCGGGACCACCGGAAGTTCCACGTGGTGCCGGAACACTACGAGGTGGTGGGCGGGGCTTTGATCGCGTCGATGCGGGCGTTCGCGGGCGAGCAGTGGGGCATCGAGTACGACCAGGCGTGGGCCGACGCGTACGCAGTGATCGCCGCCAAGATGCTGGCCGGCGCGGACGCCGATCAGAACCCGCCGTACTGGTACGGCGAGGTCGTCGCGCACGAGCGCCGGTCCCGGGACATCGCGGTCTTCACCGTGCGGCCGCTGCAGCCTCTGGATTACCGCGCCGGGCAGTACCTGAGCCTGGAGGCCACCGGGTACCAGCCGCGGCTGTGGCGCACCTATTCACCGGCGAACGCTCCGCGCCGGGACAACACGCTGGATTTCCACGTCCGGGCGCTCGGGGCCGGCTGGGTGTCCAGTGCCCTGGTCCGCAGGCTGCAGGTGGGCGACATGATCAAACTGGCCGCTCCGATGGGCTCGATGACGCTGGATCGAAGATCGACCCGGGACGCCGTGTTCGTGGCCGGCGGCACCGGTCTGGCTCCGATCAAGTCTCTGCTGGAGGAGCTGACCCGGTACAACCGGACCCGCTGGGTGCACGTCTTCTTCGGCGCGCGGACCCGCGAGGATCTGTACGACCTGGCCGACCTGAACCGCCTGGCCGCCCGTTACCCGTGGTTGTCGGTGGTGACCGCGTGCAGCGCCGACCCCACGTTCCCCGGCGAGCAGGGGCACATCTCCGATGTCGTCGCCCGTTACGGCCCGTGGAACGAGCACGACTTCTTCGTCTCCGGCTCGGGCGCCATGGTGAAGAGCACCCTGCGGACCCTCGCTGAGCTGCAGGTTCCGTCGGTCCGGATCAAGTACGACGCGTTCAACGAGTGATTCTCAGTAGTCCCAGGGCCGGCCGGCCTGCTGGTACTGCGTGACCGGGACCAGCTTGGCGTCCGGCTCCATCCGATCCACGTACAACCGGCCCTCGAGGTGGTCTATCTCGTGACTGATCAGCCGGGCCAGGGCCCGCTCGAAGACGGTGACCACCCGGGCGCCGTCGAATCGGGCGTGCTCCACCTCGATCCGCAGTGGCCGGGCGACCAGGCCGCGGTAGTCGAAGAAGGAGAGGCACCCCTCGTACTGCTCGTCGCACTCCGGCGATTCGCCGACGACCCGTGGGTTGAGCAGGACCACCGGATCTGTCTGCCGTTCCGGCGGGCGGACCACGGCGGCCGCCACCGGCAGCCCGACCTGTGGCGCGGCCAGGCCCAGCCCTTTGCTGAACTCGTGCAGGTCCTCGAGCTGGGCGAGCGAGGTGAGCAGGCGGGTGACCGTGTCCTGGGCGGCCGGCGACTCGCGGGGCAGCTGGAAGTGCCGGGACCGCTGGCGGAGCAGGTCGGAGCCGCGCTGGACGATGCCGATGCCGCGCATCCGGTGCGAGGCGCGCGGCAGGGTCGGCTCGGACGGCGCGAGTTCGTCGTAGGTCGGCGCGTCAGCGCCCCGGAACCGCCATTCCAGGCGGTACCGCGCGTTCAACAGTGGCTGGTCAGTGGACCATTCAAAAATGGCGCGACCTCCCTCGTGCCGGCGTTCCAGCGGCGTGCGCACCGGGACCTCCGCGTTCAGGGAGACCTCGACGCCCCAGACCTGGGGCTCGAAGCGCTCCGGGAAGTCCAGGCGCACGGTGAGCGAACGTGTGGGCAGCCGGACGGCACGCTGGAACCACTGGCCCCATTTCTCCTCGCCGACCGTGTAGGCGTACTCGATCGTGGTTCGCTCGCCGGGGTAGAGCGGGAACTGGCCACGCTCGTTGGCGAAGAGCAGCCAGAGCTCCTTCGCGGCGTCCCGGTCCAGCTTGATCCGCCACTGCATGGGCTCGGCGGCGTCGCTCTCGCCGGCCATCGCGTGGACTTCCATCTCCTCGAACGTCAGCGGGTTCTCCCGGTGGTGCCGGTTGGAGCCGGTCGGGTCGTTCGGGTACCGGTCGACGGCGATCTTCACGAGGTAGCGGGTGACCGCTTCGACTCCGGCGTTGTAGAGCGATCGGACCACCCGGCAGCGGTAGGTCCCGCCGACGTACGCCAGCTCGGCGATCTCCCGCTCGACCACCAGGCCGGTGCCCGGCGGCAGCCACTGGGCCGGCACCGGCGGGTCCCGGTGCGGCGCCGAGCCGCGGGCGTGCCGGAGCTCGTCGTACTCCCGGAAGCGCTGCCAGATGACGCCTCCGGCGCCGAGCACCGCCTCGGCCCGGCGGGCGAAGTCCTCGGTCGGCTTGTGACGGCGTCCTTCGACGTGGCTGACGTAGGACGGATCGAAGCCCATGCGCGCGGCGAGCTGCTTCTTCGTCATGCCGCGCTCGACCCGCCATTGCGCAAGCGCCGTAACGAACTGATCTGCGGCCCGTTCAATGGGCGAGGTGGTCATCACGGATGTCCCCTTCGCGACGGCAACCTCAGTGTCACCGGCGTCGGGTGTTCGGACGGGGCTAGTAGCGCCTTGCCGACAGGTACCTTGACAAAACCGGCAGCTTCGCCACGCTACGTTAGGTAATCATTGCAGAGGGTATTCGCCCGAAAGATCCCAGTGGAATGTTGGTTAGGCTAGCCTTAACCGGGTACTCTCGGTCGCCTTGGAGCGCCACAGAACGCGGTGAGGTGGAGAAGCTGGTGAGCCGTTGACCATCACGCTGGAACTCGCCGACTCCCGCCCCCTGGCCCCGGTGACCGCCACCCTCCGAGCCATGTTCGGTGGCGGTGAGGCGCCCGCGCTCTTCCCCGGGCTGACCGTCACCGACCAGGCCGGATGGACCCCCGCCACGGATCTGACCGGGCCCGGCCTCAACGCCCTGCTGGAGTCCGCGGGCCGCCGGTGGAACGCGCAGCCGCACGCCGCCGCCGCGCTCGCCTGGAAGTCCTACACCTATTGGCTGGCCCTGCCCGCGGTCCTCGGCTGGGCCTCCGCCCGCCGAGTGCCGTTGATCACCGCCCGTAACGTGGTGACCAGATTCGACAATGCGGGCACGCTGGTCACGATCGGAGTGCTCCCGGGCACCCCGGTCGCGGTCCTGCCGACCGACCCGCTCGCGCTCAGCCACCACCCGGACGCCGTCGTCGTCCCCGACGAGGAGGCGCTGCTCGCCGCGTTCCGCGGGGCCCTCCTCGACGAGCACCTGGCGCCACTGCTGGACACCGTTCACAACCGGGTCCGCCTCGGGAGACGGCCGCTGCTCGGCTCGCTCGCCTCCGGCGTCGCCTACGGCGTCGTCCGTTCCGCCGACGCCGTCCCCGGCTCCTCGGCCGAGTCCATCGACCGCCTGCTCGGCGCGCTGCAGGTCCGCGATCTGATCGACCTGGCCCCCACCGCGAACGGCAAGCTGGACGTCCAGCGCAAGACCTGCTGCCTGGCCTTCACCCTGCCGGCCCCCAAGCTCTGCCCCGGCTGCTGCATCAAACCCTGATCCCGGTCCGGCCCCGACCCCCGATTCGCGATTATCGGATTACCGCCGCGACCGTCCACAATCCGGCATTCCCCAGGGCGCCGCTTCCAGCGAGGGTCCGGACCGCCCGGCCACCGGGCTGACGACGTACCCCCAAAAGACCGACGGCCGCAAGGCCCCCGGGCACCTTGCGGCCGTCGCACATCGCGATTACCAAGATTCAAAATTCGGAGGTACGACCTACGGGTCGCGTCCGAGGGCCTCTCGGCCGAGCACCCTGGCACGCGGCCGGGTCACCGAGTGAGCCGGATCAGCAGTGCAGGTGCGAACGGACGTCGGCGGGAACCCCGGTCTTGCAGTAGTCGCCGGTGCCACCGTCGAGCACCTTCCAGGCTCCACCGGTGAAGTGGTAGACCACGTGGGGGCGCTCGATGTCCGATTTCGGGTTGGTCCGCGCGATCGCGTAGTCCTGGTAGCAGACGATGTCGCTCAGGGTCTCCGTCGGCAGCAGGGCCTTGGCGGTGTCGCTGCCACGGAACGCCTTCAGCAGCGTCGCCTCCGACACCGGGCAGCCCTTGTCCGCCGCTGCCGGCTTGACCGCCGAGGTGGCCTCGCTCGCGACCGGCGTGGCGGAAGCTTCCGCGGTTGCGGCCGCAGTCGTCGGCGTCGCGGCAGCGGCGGTGGTGGGCGCGGCGGTGGTGCTGGTGCTCGAGCACCCGGCGACGGCGAAAGCGGCGGCTGCGGCGGCGAGGACGAGAGAGGTACGGGCGTTCACGATCTGGCTCCTTCGGCGGTGACGCGCATCCCGTGCCGTGATGCGCTGACAGGAGCCAGATTGCCGAACCAGCGATCTTCATGAATCACGGATACGTGCCAATGGATCAATGGCCGGCCGGGAAGCCGGCGCCGCCGGAGCTCGGGTCAGCTGTCGCCGGCGGTGGTGATGACCGCGTCCGGGTCGTCGACCAGGTTGCGGACGTCCCACATCCAGACGCCGCCGGTCCAGGTCGGGCGGAAGCCCAGCAGCTCGGACATGGCGCGCAGCATCTCGATGTCCCGGGTCTGCGGGGTCAGCACCACCACCCCGGCCTTCCAGTACCGCAGGTCGGCGAGGGTCATCTCATGCCGCGCCTCGGTCACCGCGGGACTCGGATTGCCCTGCCGGACCGACGTGATCAGGCCGCTGGTCGGGCGCCACGGCGGCTGGAACGCCGCGGTGCGGTCGGCCGGGTCCAGCGGGTTCTGCGTGGGGAGCAGCGCGTACGCCCCGGCGATCCGCATGTCCTGCCCGGTGTAGGCGCTCCAGCGCAGCGGGTCCGGGTAGCTGCTGTCCGGCAGCGGCAGGGTGACCACGGTGTGGTCGTCGTCGACGTACTGCCGCCAGGCGCCGGAGGTGACGAACTCCGGCACCGGCTTCATCGGGACGGTCGAGAGGTGGATCGGCACGAGCGGCACCAGGGCCATCGCCACGGCGGTGATCATCGCAACGCGGATCGGCCCGCGGGTGTGCGGCTGGGTGCGGACCAGGTCGGCGGCGCGCTGGCAGCCGAGGGCCAGGACGATGCCGACGACCGGGGCGATCGCCATCGCCCACCGGGTCGGCACGGCCGAGTTCAGCACCGGAAGGTGGTGCAGGAAGGCCCAGATGCCCGGCACGCCGGTGTCCACCCCGTTCAGGGTGATGCGCGTTCCCAGCGACATCGCCGCGAACAGCAGCGCCAGGCCGCCCAGGGTCAGCACCGCCGCGCTGCGCCGCAGCCAGAGGACCAGCCCGAAGAAGAGGATCACCAGGCCCCAGCCGAAGAACGCGTTCTGCTCGGACGGGTTCTGCGCCAGGGTGAGGGGGGTGTCGGCACCGGCCACCGAGTGCGACGAGTACGCGGTGAACGACCCGAGATCGGTGCCGAAGCTCCGAACATATTCGGACAGCCCCTGGTACGACTGCGGGCCGAAGAACTGCACGGCGAGCGGGTAGGCCAGCACCGCCACGGCGATCGACGCGGCCACGCTCAGCCCGCGCAGGAAGGCCGGCGCCTCGCCGCGGTGCCGCTTGCGCCGGACCAGCGCCAGCACCACGCAGAAGACGCCGAGGCCGACGGCGGTCATGAAGAGGATCTCGAGGTTGATGAACGCCTGCCAGATCAGCAGGCCGCCGAGGACCAGACCGTTACGGACGGCCCGTCCCGGCACCCGCAGGTCGAGGGTCCGCCAAATGATCAACGGGACCAGGAACTGCGAGACGATGTTCGGGTGCCCGCCGGCGTGCGAGACCATGCTCGGCGCGAAGGTGCAGAAGAGCGCGCCCACCCAGGCGGCGAGCCGCGAGGTCACCAGGCGGCGCGACAGCACCAAATACCACGACGCACCTGTTAATGCCAATGCGGCGGTGAGAAATACGTTGAACGCCACATGCGGACCGAACAGAAGAGTGACCGGCGTCAGTGGCAACGAAACGGCCAACGCCGAGGTGTTGGCCATCATGTTCACCCCATCGGGGTAATTCATGCGATCGGAGAAGAACGGATATACGCCATCCGTGAGCACGCGGGCACCGTGCGCCAACATCCACTCGAAGAAAGCCTGATCCTGCGGATCGTCGCGCAACTCATGATCAAGATTGAGCCACAACGGGGCTGTGACCAAGAACGCAACAACCAGGAAACCGGCTATGACGAGAACGTCCTGCCAGGCCGGCACGCGCCACAGGGGACGGCCCCGGACAGGCTCCGTGGCCTGCTCATCGGCCTTTTCCCTGGCGGGTGCGGGTGAGGTCGGCGCGGTCGCCGCTATGCCGTCCTCAAGCGCGCGCAGCTCGGCGTCCAGGTCCTCGGCAGCGGTCGCTTGGCGGGGCGGCAGAACGTTCTCACCGGCCGTCTGGCCCGTCGACTCAAAACCCGTAATCGTCATAGCATCGGCGAGCCTAACCGAGGCAGCGAAGAGTTCCGCGTTGTGCGCCCGCAGCGTGATAGAGACGATATGTACGCGTGTTTTCCGCGTGTCCTTGGATCAACCTTCGTGCGACCGCGGAGCCTCGGGTAAGCCATCGACATACCCGGCCCGGCTATGTCTCAATCAGGCAAAAAAATCGCCGTGGCCCCGCCGCCAACTTTCGGATAGCGGCGGCAGATGGTTAACTTCTCCGGTCCCGCTGTCAGCTCAGATCGGCAAGATGAGGGAACCTCACCTATGGCAGACATCACTGGAGACCAGCGGATCCAGTCCGAAGTGCTCGAAGGCCTCGCCACGGCTGTGAACCACCGCCGGTGGTTCGTCGAGCTCGCTCTCCCATACCTCGGGGACAACCCCATCGAGATCGGCAGCGGCCTCGGGGACTACGCCGTCGAGTGGGCCGAGCACCTCCCGCGGTTCACCGCGACGGAGGCCGACCCCGACCGACTGGTTCTGCTCAAGGAACGGATGGCCGACCATCCGAACATCGACGTGCGGCAGATGCTGCTGCCCGCGCAGGACGCCGCCGGGGAGTACAGCGCGGCCGTCTCCTACAACGTGCTCGAGCACATCGAGGACCACGTGGGCGCGCTGCGCAGCATGAGCGAACTGGTCCGCCCGGGCGGCCGAGTGATCATCATCGTGCCGGCGTTCATGTTCGCGATGAGCCAGGTCGACATCGCCACCGGCCACATCCGGCGGTACACGAAGAAGACCCTGGGCGCCGCCTTCGCCGAGGCCGGCCTGCAGATGGAGCGGCTCCACTACGCGAACGCCCTGGGCCTGATCGGCTACTACGCCGCGACCAGCATCTTCAAGCTGGCTCCGAAGGAGGGGCCGATGGTGAAGGTGTACGACAGCCTGGTGCTGCCGGTCACCAAGGCTGCGGAGCGGATCGTCCGGCCGCCGTTCGGGCAGTCGGTCTTCGCGGTGGCACGTACGCCCCGCTGACCCACCGAAGCAGATCGAGGCGACGGCCGTTCGGCTGTCGCCTCGCCGCTTTTCAGCTCGTTCAGCTGTTCTCGATCGCCCCCGTGGCCCTCCGGCTCACAACGCTGCTTCCGCTTCGCTGCTTTCGGGTCGCGGGGTCAGCCGTGGACCTGGAAGGTCGGCCGCAAGGTCGCCCGGGCCAGGGTGTGGAAGGCGAGATTGAACCCGACATACGCCGGGGTGGCGTCCGGGGTGACGGCGAGCGCGTCCACGTCGATCGCGTGCACGGCGAACACGTAGCGGTGAGCCCGGTCACCGGGTGGCGGGGCGGAACCACCGTAACCGCGGTCGCCATAGTCGTTGCGGACACAGAAGGCACCACCCGGCAGCGGGTCGGCACCCCGATCGAGAGCGGTCACCGAGACCGGCAGGTTCACCAGCACCCAGTGCCAGAAGCCGCTACCGGTGGGGGCGTCCGGGTCGAAGCAGGTGATCACGAACCCCCGGGTCTCCTCGGGAAACCCCGACCAGGACAACTGGGGCGAGAGGTTCTTCCCGCCGACGCTGGTGTGCGCGTACAACTCGTCGAGCGGCTGCCCGTCCGTCACATCCGTGCTGGTCACCGTGAACTTCGGCACCTGCGGCAGGAGATCGTACGGATCGGGGGCCAGAGCTCGGTCAAGACTCATGAAGTCCTCCAGCGTGGTCGCATAACTGGTCTGGCTTTCCCACGATGAGCCGAGAGTAACCGCCGCAGGTATCGCCCGCCTTTCGCGAGTGTTGCGCGCCGCAGTACCTCGTACGGGTAAACGCACAGGTGGTGCGCACCCTCATCGCGATGGTCGGCGATGCTTCTGTCAGACATCCGACCGGGTACGTACGGCAGAGATCCCCGTGCCCAGTTGCGATCGGTACGCGACAGCGGCCAAGCAAGCCGGCACCCGTCACCACGGCGGGTGTCGGCTGCTGTCGGTGGACAGCAGCTCAGGGACCCGGGATCCGTTTCACCTGCAGACCCCCGTAGAGCTTCCGGTAGACCACCCCCGTATGACGGTTCCCCGCGTCGATCATCATCCCGCGGCCCATGTAGATGCCCACGTGCCCCTGTCCGACCACGAGGTCGCCCGGTCGGGCCTGCCAGCGCGGGATCGTGCGGGCCCGCGCGGCCTGCGCGCTGGACGAGTGCGGCAACCGCATCCCGGCCCGGGCGTACGCCTGCCGGGTCAGTCCCGAGCAGTCGAAACCGGCCCGGCCCTCGCCGCCGGCGACGTACCGCCTGCCGACCTGTGATCGGGCGTACGCGAGAACCGCACCGATCCGTCTGCCGGACGACACCCGTTGCGACCGCACGGCGGTCCGCCTCGCCGTCTTGCGCACCATTCCCCGGTGCGACACGGTGGTCCGCCGCTGGGCGACCGTCACCCGGCGCTGAGACGCCCGCACCGCCATCCGCTGCTGGGACGCCTGAACCGCCGTCCGGCGCTGGGACGCCCGCACCGCCTTCCGAGCCGGCTGAGCCCGGGCCATGCCGCGTTCGAAGCGCGGCTCCCCCGCCCTGGCGAGTGAACGCCGCGCCGACGGCACCGAACGGTGAAGTAGCGGCGCCACAGCCGGGCGGACCTGCAGCGGCACGAGTGAAGCGGGCCGGACCGTTCGGCGTTGCATCGCCCGGGTGGCCCGGGTGGCAGCCGACTGGCGCTCCCGGTACAGGTCTTCGTCGAAGCCGCCCGGGGCAGCGAGGGCGGCAGCCGGCTCACCCTCCCGGTCCAGATCTTCGGCAAGGCTGCCCGGGGCGGCGAGGCTCTCCGCAACGGCCGGAGCCGAGGACTCCGGGATCGCCGGCTGGGCCGGAAGCGCTTGGACAGCCTCCACGGCGTGCTCGGCGGAATCTAGGGCCGGTGCCAGGACGGCCAGCGCAAGAGCGCCCGCGGTCAGCACACGGCGGGTGGACGTACCGTGCAGGGTTGCCTCCGAAATCGGCCCGGGGCACTCACGCGAATCCCATCCACAGCGCGGCCGATAGTGCCTGCCGCCCTATTGCCGCCGGTGAAGGAGCGCAATGGGAACCCGGACAACTCTATGCATTCCGTGAACCATGGCAACACACCTTGAATTGCGGCGTGGGTAAGTTCAGATTATTTTCCCCCCGGATCACCAGAACATAAAGCGGACATCGTCACCGAGCGGACGGCAGCCGCATCCGCACTCCCGGCGCGGACCCGGATACCCGGAACGAGACCTCGCTGAGCTGGGAGTCCTTGGGGACGTCGAACGGCAGGACACCGTTCACCGAGGCGCCCGGGCGGATTTCGTCGAGCAGCGTCGGACTGCCGTCGTTGAGAAATACCTCCGCATCGTCGGCGACCGCGTAGACTCCGCCCTCGGTGTCGTAGACACGCTGTACGGAGCTGTCGAACAGATCCGGCTCCTGACCGTTATTGGTGACCCGCACATCGAGCAGACAGAATTGCCCGTGCGCCCGCTGTTCCAACGCCTCCGGGCCGATCCTGGAGAAACCGCACCGCACGCCCTTGACCCGGAGCCCGAACCCGCCGGGCTCCGCCTCGGTGGCACCGGCCGGCGCCAGCCCGCTGATCACCACCGGCCCGCCGGCCTGACTGTCGGCGGTCGCCACCGCCCAGATCCCGAACATGATCAGGACCAGGACGGCGAGCACGCCACCGCCCACCCAGATCCGGGTGCGCCAGAGCAGCGTCCACTCGTCCAGACCCTCGTCGTCAGGGTCGACCACCCGAACGCGTGGCGCACGGTGTGATGTGTAGGCCACAGGCTCTCCCAGCGAACGGGGCGCGCCCGGGAGTCGGACACGCTGTCCGTCCATGCTGGGTTCGCCACGGCCGCTCACCATCACGACTCGCCGCAAAACCGACTTTATCTGCCATAAGGTCGAAGTGATGTTCCCCTGATCGAGTGGTCAGCGCAGCAGGACGAGCTTTCCAAGGTGATCGCTGGACTCCAGCACACGCTGCGCCTCGGCCGCCTCGGACAGCGGGAAGGTGGCGTGGATGACGGGTTTCACCACACCCGCGGCGACCAGCGGCCACACCTGATCGCGGACCCCGCTCACGATCCTGGCCTTCTCCGCCGGTGGGCGAGCCCGCAGCGAAGTGGACGAGACGCTGCCCCGCTTGGCCATCAGCGCGCCCAGGTCCAGCTCGGTCCGGGTACCGCCCTGGAATCCGATCACCGAGATCCGGCCGTTGGGCGCGAGCGCCTCGATGTTGCGGGCCAGGTACTTCGCGCCGATGATGTCGAGCACCACGTCGGCGCCACGGCCGCCGGTGACGTCGTGCACCACCCGTACGAAATCCTGCTCCTGATAATCGATCGTCACGTCGGCGCCGAGCGCACGCAGCCGCTCATGCTTCGCCGCCCGCGCGGTCACCAGCACCGTCGCCCCCAGCGCCTTGCCCAACTGGACCGCGAACGTGCCGATCCCGCTGCCACCGCCGTGCACCAGGAACGTCTCCCCGGAACGCAACCGGTCGTGGGCCACCACGTTGGACCAGACCGTGCAGGCCACCTCGGGCAGCGCGGTGGCCTCGACCAGCGACAGCCCGACCGGCACCGGCAGCAACTGGCCCACCGGCACCGCGACACGCTCCGCATAGCCCCCACCGGCCAGCAGCGCGCACACCCGCTCACCCACGTGATGCCCGCCGACTCCCGGACCGACCGCGCTGATCACACCGGAGCACTCCAGCCCCGGATAGACCGGAGCACCCGGCGGAGGTGGATAGTGCCCCTGCCGTTGCAGCAGGTCAGCACGGTTGACCGCGGCGGCGGTGACGTCGACGACCACCTCACCCTCACCCGGCTCCGGATCCGGAACCTCGGCCCATCGCAGCTGCTTGTCCTCGATCACGATCGCGCGCATGGAGCCGACTCTGCCCTACGGGTACGACACGAACACAGCGCCGAGCGGGCGTCTGGCAGACTGGAGCCGCAACGCGGGAGGGCTCGCCTAGTGGCCGATGGCGCCGGTCTTGAAAACCGGTATGGGGAAACTCATCGTGGGTTCGAATCCCACGCCCTCCGCTCTCACGAGCAGCAAAAACCGCCGCTGACCAGGGGTAACCCAGGTCAGCGGCGGTCATCGTAGATCACCGGCCGGTCTCGCTCGATCTCGCCGAATCTCACTCGTCGCGGCAAATACGCGGCAACGGAACCTCAGCGTTCGTGCTGGTCACCGTCCAGTTTCAGGGCATCCTCGATCCGGCGACGGGCCGCCGTCCCCTGCCCCTCGATGCACTTCGCGTAGACCCGCAAGACCACTTGCACGCCGTGTCCGGCCCACTCCGCGACCTGCGTCGCCGGTACGCCCGCGTTGAGTTGCAGGGACACGCACGCGTGCCGCAGGTCGTACGGCCGTCCGGCCAGCGGCGATCGGTGCTGTGCCGGGGTGAGCGCGGCCTTCCGTGCCGCGCGCCAGGTCCGCGAGTAGGTCTCTCGGGACAGCGGGCCACCGCCGTGCCGGCGTGGAGCGACGAACAGCCGGCCGTCCGGAGCGCACCCGAATACGGCGATGTGCCATCGCAGGATCCGCACGAGCGGCGGCGACGCGGGCACCGGCCGGACTGCGTTCTTGGCCCGGTGCTTCAACTCTCGGTCTTCCTTGGTGGCGGTCGCGTCGTCGCCCCAACCTTCCCCCACGTGCAGGCTCGATCCCGTGAGGCGTAGTTCGCCCCATCCGTCGTCGTCGGGCACGTCGCAGTCCGTGTCCCGTAGGTGCACCGCCTCGGCGGGTCGCAGGCCGGCGAAGTAGAGGCAGACGAAGAACGCCACGAGCCGCGGCGCGATGTCGCCAGACGCCGAGCAGCTCGCCGGTGCGGTGCGCGAGGGGCTCGCGATACTCCTCAGCGCCGGGGTCGGTCAGCGTGCCGAAGTAGCCGAAGATCACCGCGCGCATGGCCCACACACGGACGCGCCGGAGACCCCCCGTGGTGCGAGGGCCTCCGGCGAGGCGGTTCCGTGCGGTGGATCAGGATCCGCGAAGGATCAGGTTGCCGTTGTCCGCGGCGCCGCTTGTTTCGCTGGCGCGTTTTGCGGCGCCGCATTCCCCGCGGCTTTATCCCGCTGGCGTTTCGTTCAAGCCCAAACCACGCAGGATGTTATCGCGGTTCGCGTTTCCGCGCAGCGCGGTCAAGGAATTCAAGCGGCCCAGCAAAGTCGTGGAAGATGCGGGGCATTTCAAGTCTTGAATCGCCGACAAGGTCTTTTCAAAACGTTGGATGCGGCTTTCGAGGTCCGTTCCACTCGGAAGGTTCGCATTCTTGAGCGCTACCTGCGCGTTCACTTGGGCTTGAGTGGGCGGGCAGCGACCGGGAACGTTTACCCCGGTAGGGCCAACGCGGTCGGCCGTCGCGTTCGGATTGCCCGGGCTGAAACCCAGCGCCGGCACCAAAGCGTTAATGTTACCGGAGCTGGCTCCGGCGTTCCCCGTCGCTCCACTCGCGGCCCCGTCACCGGATCCTGTGGCGGCGGCTTTGTCCGCTGGCGTTTCGTTCAAACCCAAACCACGCAGGATGTTATCGCGGTTCGCGTTTCCGCGCAGCGCGGTCAAGGAATTCAAGCGGCCCAGCAAAGTCGTGGAAGATGCGGGGCATTTCAAGTCTTGAATCGCCGACAAGGTCTTTTCAAAACGTTGGATGCGGCTTTCGAGGTCCGTTCCACTCGGAAGGTTCGCATTCTTGAGCGCTACCTGCGCGTTCACTTGGGCTTGAGTGGGCGGGCAGCGACCGGGAACGTTTACCCCGGTAGGGCCAACGCGGTCGGCCGTCGCGTTCGGATTGCCCGGGCTGAAACCCAGCGCCGGCACCAAAGCGTTGATGTTACCGGAGCTGGCTCCGGCGTTCCCCGTCGCTCCACTCTGGTTCGTGGCGGCGTTGCTCATGCCGGTGCTGACGGCGAACGCGGTGCCGGCCAGAGCCGCAGCGGCAAGTCCCATGGCGATCTTGCGGTTGCGCCCGGTGAGTCCACTGCCCGGCCGCCGGTACGCACTGCTGCGTGATCTCCTCATGCCCGTGTTTACGTGGCTCGTCTTCGAGCGGACGGGGTTCGTACCTTAAATATCCTTAAATGCTTCAACCCCACAGTGACTCGGGTGCGTGCAGGCGCAACATCGTGGTGCCCACGTCGGCGGGCACGCGACCCGCGGTGCACAGGGAGACGCCCACCATGACGACGAACGCCAACGAAACGGTCCAGGCGGCAGGCTGACCGACGAGCACCGCCGAGGAGATCCACGAGACACGGCCTAGGCGGACGTTGCATGAAAGCGGCTTGCCCGCCAGAAACTACTTTTAACGGGCAATCGCGCCATGGCTCCATCACGGCACGCCGCTCCGCTGGAACGCCAAGAGGACTGAAACAGAAGGAGCGGCGGCAACCGGGCGGCAACGCGCGCCCTTGTCTTACTGTTTCAGCAGGTCAGAGACATGCGACCGCCGGTCTTGAAAACCGGTATGGGGTAACTCATCGTGGGTTCGAATCCCACGCCCTCCGCTTCATTGAACAGCAATACCCCCGCTGACCTGCGCGAACGCAGGACAACGGGGGTTCTCTGTGTTAGATCCTCAGTCTCACTCGACCTCACTCCGGACCGCTTGATCTCGCTCGCCGCGATCAATACGCGACAATGAACTGGTCCCGCTGGTCTTGTCGCAGGTGGCGTTGATCAGCGTGCGGTGCGCTGTGGTTCGGCGGCCGGGCTGGTGACCGGCAGGGTGAGGGTGAAGGTCGCCCCTTTGGGTTGGTGTGGCTGGTAGCCGATTTGCAGGTTGCTGGCGGTGGCGAGTCGGTGGGCGAGGTACAGGCCGAGTCCGGTGCCGGGTTTGGTGGTGGCGACACCGGTGTCGGCGCGGGCGAAGCGGTCGAACAGGCGGTCGACGAATTGTGGTGGGACGCCTTCGCCGTGGTCGCTGACCTGGATGTTCAGGTTCTCGTCCGTGCGGGCGACGGTGATGTCGATCGGGGGGCTGCCGTATTTGACGGCGTTGCCGATCAGGTTGCCGAGGATGAGCTGGAGGAAGGCGGGGTCGGCGTAGGCAGTGGCTTCGTCGTCGGTCGCGGTGATGGTGATGCCATGGCCGGGTTCGAGGCCGAGGCCCTCGACTGCTTGCCGGATGGCCCGGTTGATGTTCAGCAGTGCTGGATGCGCGGTGATGGCGCCCGCGTCGAGTCGGGACAGGGTGAGGATCTCCTCGACGATGCGGTCGGCGCGGTGCCCGCCGTTGGTGATGCGCCGGATGTAGCGATGTTTTTCTTTCTCGTCCAGATCGGTCCATTCGTCGAGCAGGATCTCGCCGTAGGAGACGATGGAGCTCAGTGGCTGGCGCACATCGTGGCTGAGCATGGTGATGAAGTCGCCCAGCTGCGTGTTCGCCCGATGCAGGTCCTGGCGGCTGCGTCGCGTACGGGCAACCGCGGCGACCAATAGCAATCCGATGCCAGCAGCGATGGTGACGGCTACGTGGAGACCGATTTCGGCGCCGGCCATCGGTGCGAACAAATAGTCTTCGGTGGCGCTCGCGATGAGCCGCCACGGGGTGTCGCGGATGTCCACGGTGGTGTAGCGCCACCATTGGCCGCCCTGCCGTACCCGGCCTTGTTGATCCACTTGCCGTGTTGCGGCCAGCTCTGCGTCGAGTCGGGTCGACTCGAGCACGCCGGTGCTCTGATTGGCGGCGACGATCGTGCCTGTGTCGTCGACCAAGTTGAGGTGCACCTCCGAGCGGGGAATCACGGCGGACAGGAACCCCGCCAGCGAACCCTTGCCGATCGCGACCGATCCGGCGAACACCCGCCGACCAGTTGCGGCATCGAAGGGCACTGCGATGTTCGCCACCGGCGGACGGTCCGAAGCGAATACGATCGCGGAGGATACGATTGGCTGACCCTGGCGTACCGCAACGTCCAGATGTGGGTACCCCTCGGTCAGATCCTGCCCGAGGGGAAGTGCGCCGGCGGGGGCCACATGCAGCACCCGTCCCTGGGCGTCAAGCAGGACCGCTCCCGACAGGCTCAACCCATCGACCGCCCGCCTGAAGTCGCGTTCCGCGACGACGGAGTCGCCGAGGAACGTCTCCGCCTGCTGGCGCTGCCGGTTGATCTGATCATCGACGAAGCCGGTGATGAAGTTCGCCAACAGCTCGATTCGCTGGTTGAACCGCCGCACCAATCCGTCCTGGCTGGAGTGTTGCAGCGCGGCGACACTACCCACTGCTGCGACGGTCAGAATCAGCCACACAGTCAGCGGCAGCGCAGCGCCACGCCATAGGGTAGAAGACCGCAAAAGACGCATATAGCGCAGAGTAACTAAGATCGGGCTTGTGCCTGGTCCAGAACGGTGGATCGTCGAGCCCGTCTACGGCACTCGGATGCTGCACCGCCTACCAGCGGATCCTCACCGCCTGGGCACCCGCAGGCAGCAAGGCGCGCCCGATCCACGGGCGGCCGGTCTCGAAAACCGGCATGGGGAACTCATCGGGGGTTCGAATCCCACGCCCTCCGCTCCAGACCGACCAGGTGAAACGTTCGGCTCACTCGGGGGCCGGCGGGTTGATTATCATCTGCGGGCCGGTGCCGCGCGCGGCCAGCCGGTCCCGCGGGTTGATCAGGGTGCACCGCTGCAGTGACAGGCACCCGCAGCCGATGCAGCCGGTGAGCTGGTCCCGCAGCCGCACCATCACGGCGATCCGTTCCTCCAGCCGGTGCCGCCAGTGACTGGAGAGCCGGGACCAGTCGGCCTTGGTCGGTGTCCGGTTCTCCGGCAGCTCGGCGAGCGCCTCCCGGATCTCGTCGAGGGAGATCCCGACCTGCTGGGCGATCTTTATGAAGGCGATCCGGCGCAGGTCGGCTCGCTCGTAGCGCCGCTGATTGCCGCCGGTCCGTGCGGCGTGCAGCAGGCCTTCCCGCTCGTAGTAGCGCAGCGCCGAGGCCGCGACACCGCTGCGGGCCGCCATCTCGCCGATGGTGAGGGTCTCCACCCGGTCCCCTTGAATTGAAGTTAACTTCAACTTGCAGTCTAGCCGACATGACCGTCACGACGCTGCGCCGGCTGACCGGCGACGAGAAGCACGCCCCGAGCGCGCACTCCACACTCGATGTTCTCCGGGTGCTTTACGAGCGGGTCCTCCGAGTCACGCCGGAGACCGCCGACGAACCGGACCGGGATCGCTTCCTGCTCTCCAAGGGGCATGGGCCGGCCGCGTACTACGCGGTACTGGCCGACCGGGGGTTCATCCCCGAGGAGTGGCTGGACCGGATGGGGCAGTGGCACAGCCCACTCGGCACCCACCCGGACCGGGTGCTGATCCCCGGCGTGGAGATCGGCACCGGCTCGCTCGGGCACGGCCTGGGCCTGGCCGTCGGGACGGCGCTCGGCCTGCGGGCCCAGGGCCTCGTGCACAGCCGCATGTTCGTGCTGCTCGGCGACGCGGAGCTGGACGAGGGGTCGAACCACGAGGCGATCGCGTACGCCGCGGCGGTCCAATTGCCGATCACCGCGATCGTCATCGACAACCAGTCGGCCACGCACGGCTGGCCGAGCTATCAGCCCGAGACGCTCGCCGGATCCTCGGCGGGGATCCCGGCACGGTTCCCGGGCTGGACGGTCTCCGTGGTCGACGGGCACGACCACGACGAGATCGAGCGCGGGCTGCTGGTCCGCACCGAGCGGCCGCACCTGGTGGTCGCCACCGTCGAAGCCAAGTGGAGCTGAGCATGCGCGAGACCTTCGTCGCCACGACCACGGCCCTGCTCGACGAGGACCCGCGGACCGCGCTGGTGCTCGCCGACATCTCGGCCGACGTGTTCCGCCCGGCGCTGCGCCGGCACCCGGACCGCGCGCTCAACGTGGGCATCCGGGAGCAGCTGATGGTCGGCGTGGGCGGTGGGCTCGCGCTCACCGGGATGCGGCCCTACCTGCACTCGTACGCCCCGTTCCTGATCGACCGGGCGTACGAGCAGATCAAGCTCGACCTCGGGCACCAGGACGCGGGCGCGGTGCTGGTCAGCATCGGCGGCTCGTACGACGCGGCCGCCGCCGGCTACACCCACCAGTCCCCCGGCGACGTGGCGCTCCTCGACACCCTGGACGGCTGGACCGTGCAGGTGCCCGGGCACCGCGACGAGGTGCCCGCCATGCTGCGCGAGGCGGCCCGGCACGACGACCGGGTGTATATCCGGCTCGGCGCGCAGGAGAACACGCGGGCGTACCCGGACGGCGCGAAGCTGCGGGTGCTCAAGCGGGGCGGGCCGCTGGTGCTGGCGGTCGGGCCGATGCTCGACCCGGTGCTGGCGGCGACCCGCGACCTGGATGTCACCGTGGCGTACACCAACACCCCGCGACCGCTGGACACCGAGGGGGTACGGCTGCTCGCCGAGGCCGAGGTGATCGTGGTGGAGCCGTACCTGGCCGGTACGTCGGCCCGCCTGGTCAGCGAGGCGCTGAGCGGGCTGCCGCACCGAGCGCTGCACCTCGGCGTCGCTCGGGCCGAGGTGCGCGACTACGGGACCTGGCAGGACCACGCCCGGGCACACGGCCTGGACGAGGCGGGGCTGCGCCGCTCGCTCGAGAAGTTCCTGGGCGACGCGTAGGAGCGTTGAAGAAGCCCTCAGGCGGTACGCAGGAACACGTCGCGCAGAACCGACTCGAAGCGCCACACCGACTCGGTGTCGGAGAACTTCATCCGGAACCGCTCGCGCACTCCGTCCACCGCTGTCGCGGCGAGTTCCAGTGCCGGGCGGCTCAGGTCGGGGCGCCAGCTGACGTTGCTCAGGTGCCGCAGGTTCACGTTCAGGTGCAGGCGCAGCCGGTGCAGCACCGGCGTCTCCCGGATCACCACGAGCCTGCGGCGGGTGAGCAGGAACAGGTAGTCACCGGCGAGCGGGGCCTCCGGCCGCGTGCAGCGGGTGATCAGTACGGCGTCGTCATCGGCATCGACACAACGCTCCACGATCGGGAGGTGCCGGCTGGGGATGGCCACGCCGGCATCGGTGACGGCGGGGTGGAACGTACGCGAGATCACGTCCATGACATGTTTAACGGACTGTGAACTGGGGAGGCAGCGGCCTTGGCTGCTGAATAAGGAATTACAGCGCATCGGCTGCCATAGTGTCCTCATGCAATGGCGAGTCAAGCCGGTCCTGCCGGTCACCAAGCTGATGGGTGCGGTCGCTCTGATCGTGCTGACCGTCGCGTTCTCCAGCGGCGATTCGATCCGTTGGGCGCTCGCCGCGCTGGTCGGCTGCGGCCTGGTGGTCTGGGCCCTACGCGACCTGCTGGTCCCGGTGCGCCTGGCGGCGGACGCGGATGGCATCACGGTGGTCACCGGATTCGCCGGCCGGCGGCGGTTGCGCTGGTCCGATGTGGAGAGCGTGCGGGTGGAGCAGACCGTGCGCCGGGGCCTGCGCAGCGAATATCTCGAGATCGACACCGGCGACGCGATCTACCTGTTCAGCGCGCACGAGCTGGGCGCCCTGCCGGAGGACGTCGTGACAGAACTGTCCGACCTGCGGGTGTAGGGCGTGCTTCAGGACCGGCACCGTCGTTTGTTGCCAGCGGCCCTGTGATCCTGGCCGGCTGGGCACCCGTCTGAAACACGCCCCGGTAACACCGCTGAAGGTGCTGAGGCCTACTCGGTGAACACCTTCACGGTGTCGGCAAGGCCGTCGTTCCGGTTGATGCCGACGAAGAAGTCGCTCCCGACGTGCGTGATGTCTTCGATTTCGTCGACCAGGCTGTTGCTCGGAATTCCGATGTCACCCTCGACATCGCCTCCGGACCAGTTGTACTGGTAGACCCAGTTCCACCCGGTTTCGGGCGTCGAGTCGTTGATTGACTTGGTGTTCCAGATGTAGTTCGCAGAGCAGTCGATGCCCTGGTCGGAACGATTATCGTGACTCGTCAGGCTGCTGTCCGCCAGCGTCCATCCGCTCGAAAGCGAACCGCTACTGGAATGGGTCCACAGGCTGCCCAGCCGTCGGGCAGCGTATTTGCCGGCGCCATCGGCCGCCGTCGCGCTGTAGCAGAGGCCGCTGATGTTCATCGGCAGGTCGACTTCCTCAGCCGCGCCGATAGCTCCGCTGGAGCTCAGGTGCACGATCGTCACATCGTCGCTCAAGAACGACGACTGACTTCCTTGAGTGGCGATCAGGGCCGGGCCCTGGCCCAGATAGTCCGGGTTGTAGGCGAGGTCGTTACCGTGTTCGAGGGTGGGCATGGAAACCGGTGCCCCGGAGCAGGTCCAGCTGGCGCCGTCCCAGGTCGAGCCGTCGCGCGACCACCTGGACAGGACAGGCTCCGCGCCGGCCGCCTTCGTGAAAACGATGTAGAGCTGGCCGCCCGGCCCCGCCACCATGCCCTGCATGACCGTGCGACCCGCCTTGCACGCACTGTTGTTCGGGATGTTCAGCCGTTCCGCCCCGCTCCTGTCCGTAGCAGCGGAAGCGGCTGCCGCCGGGGCAACAGCAACGCCGATCGAGAGTGCAAGCACGGACGCGACACTTGACAGTTTCTTCACTTCGGTGTCTCTCCTCGGGGATTAAGGAACCGGCAGCGTATCAAGAGGCGTCTACTCCCCTATTGCCGCCTATAAATACGTCGCGCTTCACGCACTGCTCAGCAGCTGACCAAATGTCCGCTGTCGTCCGCCTCGAACCCAGCAACGACTACACCGTGTTTCATAAATGGTCGCCGGGTGTGATGAAAAAATCCAGCGTGACGGTGTTGGATGGAAGAACGCTCTCCGGCAATTCGGTCAGCAACCAAGCAAACCGAAGAATTGCCTGAGCGCTAGCCGAGGATCTGCGCGGTCCGCCAGACAGCGAGCGCGACCAGCACGGCGAAGAGCAGCGCGCAGCCGACCACCTGCTTGATCGTGCGGTGCGGCAGCCGGGCGTGGACCAGGACGACCGCGGCCACCGCGCCGACCGCGAGCCCGCCGAGGTGTCCCGCGATCGAGATCTGCGGAATCGTAAAGGTGAAGATCAAGTTGGTGATCAGCAGCGGCATCAGCGAACTGGTGTCGAGCATCAGCCGCCGGTTCATGATGATGATCCCGATGATCAGGCCGAACGTGGCCGTGGAGGCGCCGGCCGAGGGCTGGTTGGGAGCCTGCACCAGGTAGCACGCGACGTTGCCGCCGAAGCCGGCCAGGAAATAGAGCGCCAGGAACCGGAGCGGGCCGAGGCGGCCCTCCAGGTAGGTCCCGATCTGCAGCAGCAACGACATGTTGAGCAGCAGGTGCACCACGCCGTAGTGCAGGAACATCGCGGTGACCAGCCGGTACCACTCGCCGTGGGCGATGCCGTGCACGGCGCCGTCCGGGTAGATCGCCAGGCCGATCACCTCACCGGCGTCGGTGACCGGGGTGCCCGCGCCGAGCAGGTTGAGGAAACCGCCGGCGCCGGCGATCGCCTTGGGGCCGCCGAGGATCGCCGAAGCGATCATGACCAGCACGTTGATCGCGATCAGCCCTCGGACGGCGTAAGCGGCGCGACCAGCGGCCAGACTCCCGCCGAACGCGGTGAGAGCCCGCCGCTGGTTACGCCGTCCGTCCTTGACGCAGTCGGGGCAGTGGTGGCCGACCACCGCGTCGTTCATGCACGACGTGCAGATCGGCTTGTCACAACGACTGCAGCGGAGCAAGGTCTCCCGCGACGGGTGTCGATAGCACACCGGTGACGTGGAAGGTGCCTCACTCATCCGCCAACGGTACCCCGGAGGTCAGGCGCGCTCGATCTCCACCCGCTCGATCACGACGTCCTCCCGCGGCCGGTCCTGCGGACCGGTCGGGGTGTTCGCGATCGAGTCCACGACCTTCGCCGACTGCTCGTCCGCGACCTGGCCGAAGATGGTGTGCCGGCGGTTCAGGTGCGGGGTCGGGGTGACCGTGATGAAGAACTGCGAGCCGTTGGTGCCCGGGCCGGCGTTCGCCATGGCCAGCAGGTACGGCCGGTCGAAGGAGAGCTCCGGGTGGAACTCGTCGGCGAACTTGTAGCCCGCGTCGCCGCGGCCCGTGCCGGTCCGGTCACCCATCTGGATCATGAATCCGGCGATGACCCGGTGCGAGATGGTGCCGTCGTAGAACGGCCCGCTGCCCGGCTGACCGGTGCGCGGGTCGGTGTACGCCTTGGTGCCCTCGGCCAGTTCCACGAAGTTCCGGACGGTCGCCGGGGCGTGGTCCGGGAACAGCTGAAGCCGGATCGGACCGTGGTTGGTGTGCAGGGTGGCGTAAATCGTCTCGGCCACGGGTACTCCCGTCTGCGTTGAATTGGAACAGTCTCGTCAAGTCGGATCCTCCCCCATGTGTCTGATCCGGCCGCGCGGGGGTACCCGAGAAGGCAACATGAGCTGGGAGAAAACCACAGGAGGTGGGCACTGGTGTTCGCAACGATGCGCCGTAAGCGCCGGAGCGCGCGGATGCGGAACGAGCTCGGTCAGAGCATGGATCACTTCAAGCGGGCCGCTTCGATCGCTGCTCAGGAGACCAGCGCGACCGTCGGTCCCCGGCTCAACGCCGCGGTCGAACGCGTCCACCCGGCCGCCGAGAAGGCCAAGGACGCGGCGACGCAGGGCTGGGACAGCGCGCTCGCGACGCTGACTCCGCTGGTCACCGCCGCGACCGACAACGTCCGGCAGGCCGGGAAGAAGGGTAAGAAGGTCTCCAGACGCCAGCTCGCGATCCAGCGCAAGCAGGCCGAGAAGCTGCGTCGCAGGGCCGACAAGGCGCTCGGCCGCAAGCGGCGCGGCCGGGCCGGCAAGCTGGCCGGGTACGCCATGCTCGGCGCCGCCCTCGGGATCGGTGCCGCCTGGTACACCCGGCGCCGCAACCTGGCGCAGTGGGAGGAGTACGACGCAGCGCCCAACCCGTCGACGCTCGACGGCGCGGACGACGCGGCGTTCGAACCGCTGGAGCCGAACGTCTACACCACGTCCAACGGCATCCCGAACGAGAAGGCCGGGAAGGCGAAGCCGGCGTAGCAACAGCCGCTCACTGCCGGCCGGCCCGCTCCGGATCCAGGAGCGGGCCGGCCGGCAGCAGCGCGAGCAGCTCGGCCGGCACCGTGACCGGCCGCACTCGCGGGTAGCCGAGCTTGGTCAGCAGGTCCCGGCTCGCCAGCGCGGAGCCGCGGCCGTCGTCGGTCACCACCTGGACCACCCCGCTCGGGGACGTCACCACGGCGCCTCTTCCGCGGGCCACGTGCACCGCGTCGATCCGGGCCGCACCGGCCGGGGCGTTGCCGGCCGGAACCACCGGATCCAGTCGTACGATCGCCGGCTTGTCCGCCGGACGGGTGACACAGGTCCGTACCGCGAAATCGGCTATCTCGGGCATCGCGGACGGTAGGCCGTCCGCCCAACCCGGTCCGGAGGCCGCCGGCGGCAGCCGGAGGAATTCCGCGCCCAGCGGCCGCGCCGGCGCGAGCAACCTCGCCTGCAACTCGGTGATCGCGGCGATCCCGTCCCCGAGTACCACCGCGAACTGCGTGCCGGAGTCGGTGACCACCTCACCCACCCGGTGGCCGGGCACCGCCGACACGGCGCCCGCGCCGGGCACCGCGGGCGCGACGAGATCCGGACCGGCCGGCACCGCGTCGATCCAGGCCGCGGCCACCGGCGACGGGGTACGCCCGTACCAGCCGAGCGCGCGCAGCGTCGCGTCGACCCGGTCCGCGGGAAGCTGGAACCGGCGGCCGTCACCCACCAGGAACGTGCGGTCCAGCGGGTCGCGGACCAGCAGCGCCCGTCCGCTGACCGGCGCACCGGCCGGGGTCACCCCGACCAGCAGCGTGCTGCGCGGTGTCCCGGCGCCGCGCTCGGTGCAGACCGTCCAGGCCTCGCCGAGCAGGCTCGCCGCGGGCGGCAGAGCGTCCGGCGCGTCCGGGATGCCGAGCGTCGCGCCGAGCGGCACCGCGGCCAGTCGCCCGGCCGGCACCACCTTGACCTCGGGGCTCTCCCCGGTCGCCAGCAGCAGGCCGGACGTGTAGTTGAGCACCGGATGCAGCCGGCGGTCGGCCTCCAGGTAGACGTACCGGGCGCCGGAGCGCTTGTCGAGCAGGATCGCGGAGGGGTCGGTGGGCTCGGTCAGCGTGGCGCCGGTGAGCATCCCGTAGCCGGCCAGGCCGCCGGCCGCGAGAGCGGCGAGCAGCACGCCGGTCAGCACCACCGAGCCGGCCCGGCGCAGCGGCGGGCGCCGGGGGTCCGCGTCGTGCGCGATCAGGGCGCCGATCAGCCGCTCGACCGCGAATCGCTGTGACTGGAGTTCGCGCACCCCGCCACTTTATAGTCGTGAATCGATTTCTAGAGCCAGCCGTTGCGGCGGAACGCCCGGTAGAGGACCACGGTGACCAGCGCGAGCACGGCCATCAGGCCGGAATAGCCGTACCGCCAATGCAGCTCCGGCATGTATTCGAAGTTCATGCCGTAGATGCCGGCCGCGGCGGTCCACGCGGTGGCGATACCGGCCCAGGCCGCGATCTTCCGCATGTCGTTGTTCTGGTCCACCGTCACCTGGGCCAGGCGGGCCTGCAGGATCGAGTTGAGCAGGTCGTCATAGGAGGAGACCTGCTCGACGGTACGGGTCAGGTGGTCCTGCACGTCCCGGAAGTACCGCCGGATCTCCTTGGGCACGACGCCCTGACTGGCGATGATCCCGGCGAGCGGCCGCTGCAACGGCACCACCGCCCGGCGGAACTCCACCAGCTCCCGCTTGAGCTGGTAGACCTCCTGGATCGGGGCGCTGCGATCGCGGGAGAACACGCCCTCCTCGATCATGTCCAGATCCGCCTCGACCTGCTCGGCCACCTCGAGGTAGCTGTCGACCACCCGGTCGGTCACCGCGTACGCCACCGCCCACGGGCCCTGTTCCAGCAGCGCCGCCCGCTGCTTCTCCAGGTCGGCCCGGACCGGGGACATCTCGGAGGCCTCGCCGTGCCGGACGGTGATCACGAACCGGTCGCCGATGAAGATCATCATCTGGCCGGTCTCGACCACCTGGGAGTTCTCGGTCAGCTCCTGATGCGGCACATAGCGAGTGGTCCGCAGGACCAGGAAGTGCACGTCGCCGAACTGCTCCAACTTGGGCCGTTGCTCGGCCTTGACCGCGTCCTCCACGGTCAGTTCGTGCAGGCCGTAGATGCGCGCGATCGCGGTCATCTCCCGCTCGGACGGCTGGTGCAGGCCGAGCCAGACGAAGGCGTCGTCGCGCCGGTGAACCTCGGCGAGCGCCTGGTCCGGGGTGAACGTGCCGGGAATCCGCTCACCGGCCACGTAGACACCGCAGTCGACCACGGCGGTGTCCTCCCCGCCGGACTCGCCGGCGCCCTGCTCCGCGTCGGTGGAACCAAGGAAGCGATTCATCGCGCGGGCCGCCCAGGCTTTGGACAGTGGCCGGTTACGGCCCCACGAACCGTTATCGCGCTCGCCCATGCCACAACCTCCCCCGGTGACCCGACAAACCAATCGAGGCTACTTCGTCGCCTCATGGAGAGGTATCGCCGGGCGGGCCGCCGCGACTCGGCGGGGGGTCGGACCCACGGGGCCCACCCGGACCGGCCTACTGGTTCCCCGGCCGGCCCGGGTGGAAACCCGTCGGCTCAGCCGCGCACTTCCTCGATGGCTTCGGCGATCCGCCGGACACCCTCGTCGATCTGGTCGACGGTGACCGCGGAGTACGCCAGGCGCACCGAGTTGCGACCGCCCTCGAGCAGGAAGTCGCTGCCCTTGACGATGGCGACGCCCTTCTTCATGGCCGCCGGGAAGAGCTTGTCGACGTCGACGTCGGCGGGCAGGTCGACCCAGAGGAAGTAGCCGCCGTCCGGCTCGGTGAAGGTGGCGCCGGGGATGCGCGCGCGGATCGACTCCGCCAGTACCCGGGCCCGCTCGCCCAGCGCCTCGCTGACCTTCTGGACCGACTTCTCGATGTCGCCGGAGACACAGAACTGGTGGACGATCGCCTCGGAGACCATGCCCGGGGAGATGTAGAGGTTGGTCGCCTTCTTCGCGATCGCGTCGATCAGCGCGGCCGGGCCGACCAGGTAACCGACGCGGACGCCGGGGCAGACCGTCTTGGTGAAGCTGGAGGCGTGCACGACCAGGTTGTTCGTGTCCATCGAGAGCATCGACGGGAGCGGCTCGCCGCGGAACCGGATGTCCACGTACGGGTCGTCCTCGAAGATGATGAACTCGTACTGCTCGGCGAGGGCGAGCAGCGCCCGCCGCTTCTCCTCGGAGAGCGTGAGGCCGGCCGGGTTCTGGTAGTTCGGGATGATGTGCGCCAGCTTCGGGCGGACGCCCGACTCCAGCAGGGTGCGCAGCTCGTCGATGTCGAGGCCGTCCGGCCGCAGCGTCACCTGGTGCACCTTGGCGCCCAGGTTCTGCAGGTTGAGCAGGGTGCGGTCGTAGGTCGGCTTCTCCACGACCACGTCGTCACCGGGCTGCACCAGGTGGCCGAAGAGGAACGCGTCGGCCTGCAGCGAGCCGTTGGTCACGATGACCTGGTCCGGCGAGACACCGTGCTTGTCGGCGATCCACTTGCGCAGCGGCAGGTAACCGACGGACGTGCCGTAGGCGGTGACACCGGCCGGATCGGCGTCGAAGGCGCGGGCGGCGGCGGCCTTCAGGCCCTCAACGTCGACGATGTCCAGCGAGGGAGCGCCACGGGCAAAGGAGATGAGCTGCTCAGCGGTCATGGTGCCAAGCTTAGAAGCAGGCGTCGCACGATTTTTCGGTGTCCCACTGACCGCCCGATCGAATTTCACAGGAGGAGTCTTCCCATGATCGGTCTCGTGCTCGCGGCAGGCGCCGGACGTCGGCTGCGCCCGTACACCGACACCCTGCCCAAGGCGCTGGTCCCGGTCGACGGCGAGATCACGATCATGGATATCGCGCTGCGGAATCTCGCC
Organism: Actinoplanes regularis; assembly: GCF_900188005.1. GTDB lineage: Bacteria > Actinomycetota > Actinomycetes > Mycobacteriales > Micromonosporaceae > Actinoplanes > Actinoplanes regularis. Next base: position 265,371 of record NZ_FZNR01000008.1, read on the forward strand.
GCGGCCGGGATCGGTGAGGTGACGATCGTCGTCGGCTACCGCGCCGACACGGTCGAGGAACGCAAGAAGAGCTTCGAGCAGAGGTACGGCGTCGACATCTCCCTGGTCCACAACGACCGTGCCGAGGAGTGGAACAACGCGTACTCGTTGTGGCTGGCCCGGGACCACTTCGCGCGGGGCGCCCTGATGGTCAACGGGGACACCGTGCACCCGGTCAGCGTCGAGAAAACCCTTCTCGCCAACCGCGGTCCCAGCATCCTGCTCGCCGTCGACGCCGTTAAGCAGTTGGCCGACGAGGAGATGAAGGCGGTCTTCGACGCGGACGGCCGGCTCGCGAAGATCACGAAGTTGATGGATCCGGCCGAGGCCCACGGCGAGTACATCGGTGCCGTGCTGATCGAGGCTGCCGCCGCGCCCGCACTGGCGGACGCTCTGAGAACGACCTGGGAACGGAGCACCGAGCTCTACTACGAAGACGGCTTCCAGGAGTACGCGAACCGCGGCGGCGAGATCCGCGCCGCCGAGATCGGCCAGGTCGACTGGGTCGAAGTGGACGACCACGACGACCTGGCCAAGGCCAGAAAGATCGCATGCCGCTATTAGCCCGGAGCGTCCAGACTCCACTGCACATCGAGGTCCGGCGGGGCGCCGTCGCGGACCTCGCCCGGATCCTCGCCGACGGACGGATCTCCGCCGGCGGCGAGGTGGCGGTGGTGGTCGGCCCCGGCCTCGGCGAGCGGATCGCCGAGCTGCTGCGGCCCTCGCTGCGGTCGGCGACGATCTACGTCACCGGGGGCGGCACCCTGGACGCCGCTCTGGAGCTGGCCGACAAGCTGCGGGCCGGCCACTACGACGCGGTGGTCGGCATCGGTGGCGGCAGGACGGTGGACACCGCGAAGTACGCGGCCAGCCGCTGGGGCCTGCCGATGGTCTCGGTCGCCACCAGCCTGGCCAACGACGGCATCGCGTCACCGGTGGCCAGCCTGGTCAATGACGGGATCAAGGGGTCGTACGGGGTGCACATCCCGTTCGGAGTGATCGTCGACCTGGACTTCGTCGAGACCGGGCCGGACCGGATCAACCGGGCCGGCATCGGTGACGTGCTCAGCAACATCAGCGCGCTGGCCGACTGGGAGCTGGCCCGGATGATCCGCGGCGAGCCGGTCGACGGTCTCGCCGCCTCCCTGGCCCGGATGGGCGCCGAGGCGATGCTGACCATGCCGGGCGACATGGGCGACGACGCGTTCGTCACGGTGCTGGCCGAGTCACTGATCTCCAGCGGCCTGGCGATGGCGATCTGCGGCAGCAGCCGCCCGTCCAGCGGCGGCTGTCACGAGATCATGCACGCCATCGACTCGCTCTTCCCGGACACCGCCTCCCACGGCGAGCTGGCCGGGCTGGGGGCGTTGTTCTGCACGTTCCTGCGGGGCGACGACCGGCGCTTCGGTCAGATGGCCGACTGCCTCGAACGGCACCAGCTTCCCCGGACACCGTCCGACGTTGGACTGGACGCTGACCAGTTCATCAGGGCGGTCGAGTTCGCCCCACGGACCCGGCCCGACCGCTACACCATCATCGAACATCTGGCGATGACGCCGGAGGAGACCCGCCGAAGGCTGGCCGAGTATGAGAACGCCCTCGCTACCCGCTGAAGCGGGCCAGAAACCCACCGTGGCCGACTATTACGCGGTCAACCGTGGCGGTGGGCTGTTCAGCGAGGCGGTCAGCCAGCGGATCGGCTCCCGGGTCGCGGTCTTCGCGCACCGGCACGGTCTCAGCCCGACCGTGGTCACCATGTTCAACCTGACCCTCGGCTGCCTCACCTCCTTCGTGGTGATCGCGGCCGCGGGACCGGTGGCCGACGGCCGGGCGTGGGGCTGGCCGGTCGGTCTGCTCGCGCTGGCCGGCTGGCAGCTGGCGTACGCGCTCGACTGCACCGACGGCCAGCTGGCGCGCGCCACCGGCCAGAGCACCGCGGCCGGCGGCCGTCTCGACGTGCTCTGCGACGTGGCCGTCCAGTCCACCCTGGTGGCCGCCGTGTCGGCGACCGCCAAGGCGCAGCAGCCGGACACCCCGGCGTGGCTGCTCGCCGCGTTCGCGGCCACCTGGATGGTCAACCTGGTCACGTCGGTGATGCAGAGCAGCGGCCAGGAGACGAGCATGGTCACCAACCGCTCGCTGCCGGTCCGGGTGGTGAAGCTGGTCCGCGACTACGGCGCGGTGATCGCCCTGGCCGGGGTGCTGCTCACCGCGGCTCCGCAGTGGGCGGTCTGGTTCGTCGCGCTGTTCACTCTGGTGAACGGCGGCTTCCTGGCGGCCAGCATCGCCTTCACCGGGCGTACCGCGCTGCGGAGCCAGACCGGGACCGGGCGATGACTACCGCGCCGCGCGCGGTGAATCCGAGATCACGCTCGCGTAGATCTCGATCAGGCGCTTGGTGAGCACGTCCGGGTGAAAGTGCCGCAGATAGCGATCACGAGCGGCGATCGCCGCGGCCGCCGCGCCGCTCCGCGCCACCGGCAGGGCCGCGGCCAGCGCCGCCGGATCCGGCTGGGCCAGCCAGCCGGCCGCCTCCGGGCCGCTCCCGATCAGGTACGGCACCCCGCCGACCGCCGTGCCGAGCACCGGCCGCCCGGACGCCATCGCCTCGAGGATCACCGTGGGTAACACGTCTTCCCAGGTCGGCACGGCGACGACGACCGCCGCCGCGCGCCGGGCCGCGGTCATCCCGGCCCGGTCCAGGGGACCCAGATAGGTGACGTCGGCACGCTCGGCGGCGGCCTGCTCGGCGAGGTGACGCAACTCCCCGTCACCGGCGATGCGCAGCGGGCCCAGCGATCCGTCCGGGTGCTGTCGCCAAGCGTCGAGCAGCAGGCCCAGGCCCTTCTCGGCGGAGAGCCGGGCCGCGTACAGGAAGCCCTCGCCGAGCGGTTCCGGCTGCCCCGGGTCGGGCAGGCCGTTCGGCTTGATCACGACGTGGTCGGCCGGGATGCCGTAGTCGGCCAGGTGCGCGGCGATCTTGTCGGTGAGCGCGATGTAGCGGTCCACCGAGCGCCAGGTCGGGCGGTGCACGGCCAGTGTGGTCGCCATGATCGCGCTCTGCGCGGCCGAACCGCGGTAGCACCTGTTCTTGATCGCCGGCCAGCCGAGCAGCTTGCCACGGCAATCGTGGCAGTTGTGCCCGTCCCGGAAGTACAGCCCCGAGGAGCAGACCTGGCGGTAGTTGTGCACGGTCTGCACCACCGGGACACCGTGCGCGTGCGCGGTCCGGATCACCCGCGGGGAGAGCAGCGGATACGGGTTGTGCAGGTGCAGCACGTCCGGTTTCTCCGCCTCGATCAGCGCGGCGAGGTCGCGCTGGGCGGAGAGCCCGAGCATCGGCGCGACCGGTAGCAGCGCCTTCTGCCCCGGCGAGAGCGAGCCGATCGAGTCGGAGCTGCGCTGAAACGACACCACTTCCAGCCCCGCCGCCCGCAGCTGCGAGATCTCGGTGTCGACGATGACGTTCTCCCCAGAGGGGATCGCCTCGCGATACCGGTTGTGTGCGACCACCACCTTCACGGGTGAGAACGCTACCGTGGACCTGTGCCCGAACTCCCCGAGGTCGAGGCGCTCGCTGCCTACCTGCGTGAGCGTGCGGTCGGCCACACCGTGCAGCGCCTCGAGGTCGCCTCGTTCAGCGCGCTGAAAACGTACGATCCGGCGCCCTCCGCCCTCACCGGCCTGCCGATCAGCTCCGCCGGCCGGCACGGCAAGTTCCTGGACATCGGGGTCGGCCCGGAGGTGCACCTGGTGGTCCACCTGGCCCGGGCCGGCTGGCTGCACTACCGCGACTCGTTCAAGTCACCGGCCCCGCTCAAGCCGGGAAGCGGTCCGATCGCGATCCGCATGCGGCTCGACGACGGCTCCGGCTTCGACCTGACCGAGGCGGGGACACAGAAGTCGCTCGCGGCGTACCTGGTCCGCGACCCGCTGACCGAGGTGCCGGGCGTGTCCCGGCTCGGTCCGGACGCGCTCGCGATCGGCCGCGACGAGTTCGCCACCGTGATCAGATCCCGGAACGGCCAGGTCAAGGGCGTGCTCACCGACCAGGAGGTGCTGGCCGGGATCGGCAACGCCTACTCCGACGAGATCCTGCACGTGGCGAAGATGTCGCCCTTCGCGCTCACCGGAAAACTCACCGACGAGCAGATCACCACGTTGTACGAGGCGATGCGTGAAGTGGAGACCGACGCCGTGCGCCGCTCGGTCGGGCAGAAGGCGGCCGAACTCAAGGGCGAGAAGCGAGCCGGTATGCGGGTGCACGCCCGGACCGGTCTGCCCTGCCCGGTTTGCGGAGACACCGTGCGGGAGGTCTCCTTCGCGGACAAGAGCCTGCAATATTGCGCTACGTGTCAGACCGGCGGAAAACCACTCGCCGACCGTCGCTTGTCCAAGTTGGTCCGGTGAACACCGCCATCACTCGGTTACGGTCCGTACGGGTAAGGATTGCTACCACAACGTCACCTTCTCTCCGGCCGATCCATCGGTATAGTGGCCCGGTCCCTGGACACCGTTGTGACGCGAACGGGTATCGGCGGGACCGCCGGCCGTCCCGAGGTGGTGGCGGTGCGTAATCTTTTTCCGGATGCGGGAGGACGTAGGCGAAGTGACGACTAGCCTGCATCGCCCAACGACCGACAGCAGCCGGAGTAAGCCCGTGCGGTACGAAAGCTTCGAGTGGCCGCAGCAAGAACAACAGCCACCGAGCAACGGAGTCCCGCGTTCAGCGTGGTCCCGGCAACCCCGCCGGCTCTCCCGCTGGCACCGGCCGTACACCGCCGTCCTGATCGTTCTGGACCTGCTCTCCACGCTCGCGGCCAGCAAGATCGCCGACGTGTTCCTGGAGAAGTCCCGGAGCGGTTTCCAGGACAAGAGCTGGGGCATGTTCGTCGGCGAGGACCTGTTCTCGCTCTTCGCCTACATCGTGCTCCCGCTCGGCTGGCTGCTCCTGCTCTGGACCAACGGCACCTACGACCGCCGCTACCTGGGCCTGGGCAGCGAAGAGTTCAAGCGGATCGTGCGCACCTCGGTCACCGTGGTGGCCGCCGTGTCACTGCTCGCCTTCGCCACCAAGACCGGCCTGTCCCGTGGCACGGTCGCCGCGGTGTCGCTGAGCGCCCTCGCGTTCATCCTGATCGGCCGGGTCACCGCCCGGCAGATCCTGCACATCGCCCGAAGCCGCACCGGCCACGGCGCGCACCGGATGATCCTGGTCGGCACGCTGCCCGAGGCGCTCGAGGTCTACACCGCGGTCACCCGCAGCCCGGCCGCCGGCCTGATCCCGGTCGCCATCCACATCACCGACGGCTACGCGGCCACCCGCGGCATCGAGACTCCGGTCCCGGTCTACGCCGGCCGTGACGTGCTCTCGCTGGTCCGTGAGGTCGGCGCCGACACCATCGCGGTCTGCGGCTCGGCCAGCGCCGAGCCCGGTGAGCTGCGCCGCCTGGCCTGGCAGCTCGAGGGCACCGGCGTCGACCTGGTGGTCGCGCCGCAGCTCACCGACATCGCCGGCCCGCGCGTGCACATCCGCCCGATCGAGGGTCTGCCGCTGCTGCACGTCGAGGAGCCCACCCTCTCCGGCCCCGGCTGGCTGGTGAAGAACCTGCTCGACCGGGTCGCCGCCGGCCTCGGCCTGCTGCTGATCAGCCCGATCCTGCTGTTCATCGCGGCCGGAATCCGGCTCTCCGACCCCGGTCCGGTCTTCTTCCGGCAGACCCGGGTCGGCCACGACGGCCGCACGTTCCGCGTCTGGAAGTTCCGGACGATGTATGTGGACGCCGAGGAGCGCAAGGCCACGCTGGAGGAGCTCAACGAGTCCGACGGCATGCTCTTCAAGATGAAGCACGACCCGCGCATCTTCCCCTTCGGTCAGAAGCTGCGGGCCACTTCGCTGGACGAGCTGCCCCAGCTGGTCAATGTGCTCAAGGGCGAGATGTCGCTGGTCGGGCCGCGCCCGCTGCCCGCCGACGACGGCGACTACCTGGGCGACGTCCGCCGGCGCCTGCTGGTCCGGCCGGGCATCACCGGCCTCTGGCAGGTCTCGGGTCGCTCCGACCTGTCGTGGGACGAGGCGGTCCGGCTCGACCTCTACTACGTCGACAACTGGTCACTGACCTACGACCTGAGCATCCTGTGGCGCACCATCTGGGTCGTCCTCCGGCGCAAGGGCGCCTACTGAGCGTTCCACCGTCCACATCCGGCCCGCGATCCGATCGCGGGCCGTTTGCTTTACCGCCCTCTTTCGACATCGACGCAAAGAGGTCGGGCGGTTAGGTTCAGTGCCGTGGCGGGGCAGATCGGGAGCGTGCTGGCGGTCATCGCCGTGCTGGCGGCGCTGGCCGCCGCCGTCGTCGCAGTGCTGCGCCTGCGGGCCCGGCGCGGCATCGCCACGACCATGCAGCGGGCCACCTGGGAGGTGCTGCACACCGCGTCGCTGGCCGCCGAGCCGCTGCGGGCCGGGCTCACGCCCGCCACCGCTGCCAAGGCCGCCCGGCATTTGCGCACCCTGGTCGGGGCGGTGGGGCTGAGCATCGCGGACGGCGAGCGGTGCCTGGCGTTCGACGGCCGCGGCGGCCACCACACCGGCCAGCTGACCGCCGCCGCCCAGCGGGCCCTGAGCACCCACCGGTCGATCGTGCTCACCACCGCCGAGCTGCCGTGCGACCGGGTCGACTGTGTGGTCCGCGGTGCGGTGGTGGCCCCCCTGCCCGGGCCGGGCGGCGCCGCCGCCCTGATCGCGATCGCCGACGGCCCGCCGGCTCCGGGCCTGGTCCAGGCGACCCTGGAGGCGGCCCGATGGGCCGGGTCGCAGCTGGCCCTGGCCGAGCTCGACTCGTCCCGGGAGCGGCTGGCCCGGGCCGAGGTGCGGGCCCTGCGGGCGCAGATCAGCCCGCACTTCATCTACAACGCGCTGACCGCGATCGCCTCGTTCGTACGCACCGATCCGGAGCGGGCGCGCGAGCTGATCCTGGAGTTCGCCGAGTTCACGCGCTACTCGTTCCGCGCGCACGGCGAGTTCACCACGCTGGCCGAGGAGCTGCGCTCGATCGATCGCTACCTGACCATCGAGCGTGCCCGGTTCGGTGAACGCCTGCTGGTCCGGTTGCAGATCGCACCCGAGGTGCTGCCGGTCGGGCTGCCGTTCCTCTGTCTGCAGCCGCTGGTGGAGAACGCTGTCCGGCACGGCCTCTCCCGTAAGCCCGGCGTCGGTATGGTGAGCATCGAAGCACGTGACGCCGGTGCGGAGTGCCACATCACCGTCGAGGACGACGGTGTCGGCATGGACCCGTCGGTGTTCGGCCACGACGGCGCGGAGGGCGAGGACGGCCAGCATGTCGGCCTGGTCAATGTGGACGAGCGGCTCCGGTCGGTGTTCGGCGATCATCACGGCCTGATCGTCGAGACCGCACCCGGCGCGGGGACGAAAGTGAGCATGCGAGTGCCGAAATTCCATCCTCAGGTACGGGCATGAGCGACTTTGCGAGCGAATCGGTTGGCTCATGCCGGCGCCGGAGTGAAGCGGAGGTGACGGCATGAGCGAGCTTGCGAGCGGCGGAGGTGGCATGAGCCTTGTGGTGCTGGCTGTGGATGACGAGCCGCCGGCCCTCGACGAGTTGGCCTATCTGCTGAACGCCGACGGGCGGGTCGCCCACGTGCACCGGGCCGGTGACGCCACCGAGGCGCTGCGGGTGCTGCGCGACACCGAGGTCGACGCGGTCTTCCTGGACATCCGGATGCCCGGCCTGGACGGCATGGAGCTGGCCCGGATCCTGCGCCGTTTCGCACATCCGCCGGCGATCGTCTTCGTCACCGCCTACGACGACGGCGCCGTGGACGCCTTCGACCTCGGCGTCACCGACTACGTGCGCAAACCGGTACGGGCGGAGCGTCTCGGCGAGTCCCTGCGCCGGGTCGCCGGACTGCGCTCCACGCCGGCACCCGCGGTCGCATCGGACGAGCCGGCCATCCCGGTCGAGTTGGCCGGCACCACCCGGATGCTGCCGCGTTCCTCGGTCCGCTGGGTGGAGGCACAGGGCGATTACGCCCGCCTGCACACCGCGGACGCCTCCCACCTGGTCCGGGTCTCGCTGGCGACCCTTGCCGAACGCTGGGCGAACGCCGGCTTCGTCCGCATCCACCGCTCGTACCTGGTGCAGTTGCGCCTGGTCACCGAGCTGCGTCTGACGGGTTCCGGCTATGTGGTCGCGGTCGACGGTGTGGAGTTGCCGGTCAGCCGCCGGCACACCCGTGAGCTGAAGGATCGCCTGATCCGCGCCGCCAAGCACGACTGGATCCGCTAATCCACACGCTTATCCACAACCCCCCGGGTTTTCCCACAGAGTTATCCACAGGCTTTCGGGGGATAACCACAGCCCGGTCTTAAGTGCGGGAATCTCATCTCCACAGTTCGTTCACAACTCCATCGCCAGCCCTCCGCGACCCGTCAATAAGCTGCTGCCCACACGACGCGGCCGGTGAGCCACGGGGGCGCACCGGCCCGCGTCGCCGAAGAACGGTGTGAGGGGTGGCGGGCGTGGAGACGACGACCGAACGGCGAGTCCTCGTCGTCGAGGACGAGCAGGCCATCGCGAACGCGGTGGCGGCCCGGCTGCGCGCCGAGGGGTTCCTGGTGCAGATCGCCGGGGACGGGCCGAGCGCGGTCGAGGCCGCCCGGCGCAACCCACCGGACGTGATCGTCCTGGACGTGATGCTGCCCGGCTTCGACGGTCTCGAGGTCTGCCGCCGCATCCAGGCGGAGCGCCCGGTCCCGGTCCTGATGCTGACCGCCCGCGGCGAGGAGACCGACCTGCTGGTCGGCCTCGCGGTCGGCGCCGACGACTACATGGCCAAGCCGTTCTCGATGCGGGAGCTGGCCGCCCGGGTGCACGCCCTGCTGCGCCGGGCCGGCAAGGTCGCGGCGGCCCCGAAAGCCGGCCCGCCCACCCTCCGGCTCGGCGACCTGGAGATCAACGAGGCCGAGCGCCGGGTGCTCCGCGACGGTACGGAGAAGCACCTCACCCCCACCGAGTTCGACCTGCTCGTGCACCTGGCCCGGACACCCCGCACGGTGCTGCCCCGGGAACGGCTGCTGGCCGAGGTTTGGGGCTGGGCCGACGTCTCCGGCACCCGCACCGTCGACAGCCACATCAAGGGTCTGCGCCGCAAGCTCGGCGCCGATCTGATCCGCACGGTGCACGGCGTCGGGTACGCCCTCGAGGTGGACCGATGACCGCCCGCCTGATGCAGCTCGTGCACGACGTGGCGGCCCGCCTCTTCCGCTGGCTGCCCCGGCCACTCGACCCGGTGCGCTCGATCAAGGCGAAGCTCTCCCTGGCGCTCGGCTTCGCCGGCGGGATCGGCCTGCTGGTCTTCCTGTGGAGCATCGACTTCTACCGGGTGGACGTGCTCTGGATCGGCATCGCGGCCGCTCTGGGCCTGGTCACGCTGCAGGTGATGGCGCACGGCGCGACGATTCCGCTGCGCGAGATGACCGTCGCCGCCCGGGCGATGGCCCGTGGCGACTACACCCGCCGGATCCGCACCCGTTCCCAGGACGAGGTCGGCGAGCTCGCCGAGGCGTTCAACCAGATGGCCGCGGATCTGGCCTCCGCGGACCGGCAGCGGAGGGAGCTGATCGCGAACGTCTCGCACGAGCTGCGTACGCCGATCACCGCCCTCCGTGGCCTGCTGGAGAACATCGTCGACGGGGTGGCCGACACCGACCCGGAGACCATGCACACCGCCCTGGCCCAGACCGAGCGGCTCAGCCGGCTGGTCGGCGACCTGCTCGACCTGTCCCGGTTGGACGCGGGCGTGGTGCCGATGCGCCGGGATCTGGTCGACGTGCCACGGTTCCTGGAGGACGTCGTCCGGGAGGCGAAGGTGAACGCCGACGGCATCGGGCGGGACGTCCGGTTCGAGGTCTCCGCCCCGGCCCTGGTGGTGCCCGGGGACCGGGAGCGGCTGCACCAGGTCTTCGCCAACCTCCTGGACAACGCCACCCGGCACAGCCCACCCGGCGGCCTGGTCACGCTGCGCGCCGAGCGCCACGACGAGCAGGTGCTGTTCGCGGTCACCGACCAGGGTGACGGCATCCCGGTGGCGGACCGGGAGCGGGTCTTCGAGCGCTTCACCCGCGGTGAGCGGCCGACCGGTGGCGGCACCGGACTGGGCCTGGCCATCGCCCGCTGGGTGGTGCAGCTCCACAACGGAACGATCGCCGTGGTCGAGCCGACCGAACGGCGCGGCTGCCACATCCACGTACGCCTCCCTCTGTAACGAAGGCGAGAAACGCCATGTACACGGCACCTCCAGCTCCGCAGAAGGAACAATTCATCCTAAATAGGCCGTTGCACGGGCCCTGGCCGGACGTCCGGCTCTGGGGCCGCCGCCTGCCCGGACCGGCCTTTCCCGCCTCGTCGAACACGATCGTCGCGATCGCGGCCGGCGTCCTGGTCGCCGCGATCAGCCTCCCGCTGGACACCCCCGGCGTGGGCTGGCTGATCACCGCAGTGGCCGTCGCGATCGCCCTGCTGGTGGCCCGCCCCGCCGCGAGCCCGATCCCACCGCTGGTGACCCGGCCGGCCAAGCGGCCCGGCTGGGATCAACTGGCCTGGGGCGTGGCCACGATCGCGCTGGTCGGGGTGGGCACGTTCCGCGCGGCCGGCTGGCTCTTCGCGCTCTGCCTGGTCACCGCGACGCTGACGTTCGCGTTGGCGATCGGGGCGGGCCGGTCGATGCGGGCGGTGGTCACGACGTACCTGATAGCTCCGGTCGCCGTCCTGCGCGCCCTGCCCTGGCTGGTTCGCGGCCTGGCGCGGATGCGCCGGACCGGCACCGGCCGCCCGGCACCGATCCGGATCGCCGCCACCGCCGCCGTCTCGATCGCCCTCCTGGCGATCTTCGGCGCGCTCTTCGCCTCGGCCGACCCGGACTTCGCGAACGTGCTCGGCGCCCTGCTGCCGGACATCACGGTGAGCGGCACCTTCCGCTGGATCTTCATCTGCGGTCTCACCGCCCCGGTGCTGAGCGGCGCCGCCTACCTGCGGGTCGCACCGCCGCGCCTGGCCGACCTCGACCGCACCGAGGGCCACAAGGTTCGGCGGCTGGAGTGGGCGGTGCCGCTCACTCTGCTCACCCTGCTCTTCGGCGCGTTCATCAGCGTGCAGCTGACGACGGTGCTCTTCGGCGGCGAGCGGCACGTGCTGACCACGGCGGGCCTGACCTACGCCGGATACGCCCGCGGCGGCTTCTGGCAGCTCAGCATCGTCACCGGGCTGACCCTGGTGGTGCTGGCCGGCGCTGCCCGTTGGGCGCCCCGGGAGGCGCCCGGCGACCGGGCCACGTTCCGCGCCGTGCTGGGCACGCTGACCCTGCTCACGCTGCTGATCGTCGCGTCGGCGCTGGTCCGGATGCAGGTGTACATCGACACGTACGGCCTGACCCGCCTGCGGCTGCTGGTCGCCTGCTGCGAGCTGTGGTTCGGGGTGATCCTGCTGCTGGTGCTGGTGGCGGGCATCCGGATCCGGGCGCCGTGGCTGCCCAGGGTGGCGATCGCGGTCGGAGTGCTGACCCTGATCGGCCTGGCCGTGGCGAACCCGGACCTGCGGATCGCCCAGAACCAGCTGAACCGCGCGGCCGACCGGATCGACCCGTACTACCTCGCCACCCTGTCCCCGGACGCGGTGCCGGCCCTGACAAGGATGGCCGATCCGGCGGATCGCGCCTGCGTGCTCCACCAGATCGGCCTCGGCCTGGACGAGCACGAGTGGCGCGAGTGGAATCTGGGCCGGGCCGCGGCCCGCGAGTTGATCGGCGAAAGCCCTCGCCCGGCCGACTCGGAGCGATGCGTCGAGAAGCGCTACGGCTATTGACATTCCACCGGAGGCGGTGAGACTGCCGGACATGGCCGACAATCCGCCGCCTCCGCGAACGCGGGTGGTGCTGGGCGACGCCGCGGCCCGGCGCCGTCCGGCCGACCCGGCCCGCACCGACCTCGCCGAGCAGACCCCGGTCGGCGAGGCGCTGGTGAAGGGCCTGGTCCGGGCCCAGCTGGCACTCGCGCTGCGACTGTCGCTGGTGGTCGTGGCCGGGCTGGGCGCACTGCCACTGCTGTTCGCCGTGGCGCCCGCGGTCGGCCGGCTGAAGGTCTTCGGGGCACAACTGCCGTGGCTGCTGCTCGGCGTGCTCTCGTTCCCGTTCCTGATGCTGGTCGGCGTCGCGTACGTGCACTGGGCGGAGCGCAACGAGCAGGACTTCACCGCCGTGGTCCGTAGACCCGAGCGATGAATCCGTACCTGCTCCCCAGCCTGATCGTGGTCATCCTGGTGACCGTGGCGATCGGTGCGTACGGCCTCCGCTTCGCCCGCACCACCTCGGACTTCCTGGTCGCCTCGCGCAGCGTCAGCCCGTCCTGGAACGCGGCCGCGATCAGCGGCGAATACCTCTCCGCCGCCTCCTTCCTCGGCGTGGCCGGCCTGATCCTGCGCTACGGCGCCGAGGTGCTCTGGTACCCGGTCGGCTTCGCCGCCGGATACCTCGCCCTGCTGCTCTTCGTGGCCGCGCCGCTGCGCCGCTCGGGCGCGTTCACCCTGCCGGACTTCTGCGAGGTACGGCTGCGGTCCACCCGATTGCGCCGGCTGGCCACCGCGTTCGTGCTCTTCATCGGCTGCCTCTACCTGCTGCCCCAGTTGCAGGGCGCGGGCCTGACCTTCGCCACCGTCACCGGCGGTTCCTACGCCTGGGGAGCGCTTCTGATCGGCGTGGTGGTGACCGGCAACGTGGCGTTCGGCGGAATGCGCGCGATCACGTTCGTGCAGGCCTTCCAGTACTGGCTGAAGCTGACCGCGCTGGCCGTGCCGATCATGTTCCTGATCTTTCAGTGGCAGGCCGACGGCCGCCCGGCGGTGACGCCGCCGGCCGGCGCGGTCTTTCCCGTCGCGACCAGCGTGGTGATCGAACGCGACGCGGTGCTGGACGGGGTCGGCCCGGTGACCGCCGGCGAAACCCTGCACTTCGCGGCGGGCGCCCCGGTGCCACGGGTGGACACCGTCGACGCGAAGTTCGGCGTGGACTGGCTGCAGCCCGGCAGCGAATCCGGCCTGTTCAGCACGTATTCGCTGATCCTGGCGACGTTCCTGGGCACAATGGGGCTCCCGCACGTACTGGTGCGGTTCTACACGAATCCGGACGGTGCCTCGGCCCGGCGCACCACCCTCGTCGTACTGGCCATGGTCGGCCTCTTCTACCTGTTGCCGACGCTCTACGGGGTCCTCGGCCGGGTCTACACGCCGCAACTGCTGATGACCGGGCGCACCGACGCGGTGGTGCTGCTGCTCCCGGAGGCCGCGCTGGGCGGCGGGCACCTGGGGCGGCTGCTCGGCGCGCTGGTCACCGCGGGTGCGCTCGCCGCGTTCCTGTCCACCTCTTCGGGCCTGCTGACCAGCGTCGCCGGGGTGATCTTCACGGACGTGCTGCGGCCCGGGCGGTCCGGGTCGGTGCGCGACTTCCGGCTGGCGACGCTGCTGGCCGCGGTCGTACCGATAGTTCTGGCGATGTTCGTGTCCGACATGGACGTCTCGCGGGTGGTCGGGCTGGCGTTCGCGGTGGCCGCGTCGAGCTTCTGCCCGCTGCTGGTGCTGGGGATCTGGTGGCGGGGGCTGACCGCTGCCGGTGCGACCGCCGGAATCCTGGTCGGCGGCGGGTCCGCGGTGGTGGCGGTGCTGGTCACCGTGCTCGGGGCGGAGCTGCCGAGCGGTCTCGCCGAGTTCATCGGGCAGCCTGCGGCCTGGACCGTACCGCTGGCGTTCCTGGTAATGGTCGTGGTGTCACTGCTGACCAGCCGCCGGGTGCCGGCCGACGTGGGCGCCACGATGTTGCGCCTGCACGCACCCGAGTCACTGCGGGGTTGAAGCATTTAAGGATCTTTAAGGTACGAACCCCGTCCGCTCGCGAACGAGGCACGTAAACACGGGCATGAGGAGATCACGCAGCAGTGCATACCGGCGGCCGGGCAGTGGACTCACCGGGCGCAACCGCAAGATCGCCATCGGACTCGCCGTCGCAACCCTGGCCGGCGGCGCGTTCGCCGTCAGCACGGGCATGAGCAACGCCGCCACCAACTGCTCCGGCCTGGACCAGTCGCTGCGTGACACTCTCGCCTTCATGGCCGAGCAGCGTGCAAACCCCAACGCGCAGACCGACGCCGTGCTGGCGAACCGCCAGGCCGTCGTCGACCTGATCAAGGTGCAGCGCCAGCAGGCGGGCTGCAACGCGAACATCGCCGCGCCGCCGGCCGCCCCCACGAAGGCTCCCACCAAGGCCCCCACCAAGGCGCCCACCACGGCTCCCACCGCCGCGCCCACGAAGGCGCCCACGAAGGCGCCGACGACCGCGCCGACCCAGGCCGCGGGCGGAGCCGGGAACGGGACCGGGGCCGGGGAGGTCGTCTGCAAGGGCTCGACCGTGACCCTCTCCGGCGAGGCCGGCGCGCCGTTCGCCTCGAGCGGGACGTTCCCGATCGGCACCCGCCTCAAGGTCACGAACCTGGACAACAACAAGAGCACCACGGTGACCGTGCAGAGCGTCTCCGGCAGCTGCGTTCTCCTCAACAACGCGGCCTTCGAGCAGGTTCGCGAGCCGGGCAAGTTCCTGATCCGGCGCGCGGTGATCGAACGCGTCGGCTGATCGGATCCGGGTGTTCCGCGGCTCCCCTTTCGCCGCCGCGGAACACCCGGGCACCGCGATGGTCATCGCAATTTCCGAAGCCCATCCCGCCGTACGAAAATGACCCGCCGTTCCGTCGCGTCACCGGACGGCCCCAGCACATATCCGTCGATCCACAGCCAGCCGGCATAGGTGAGGCGCTGGTCGACCCGAATCACCCGGAACGTCAATGCCCGATCGCCCGCGAACTGAACGCTCGCCGCGCCGCCGACGTGAAACACGTCCCCGGCGCGCGGCAGATCGTCGGCCATTGCTGCACCCCCGGCACGACATTACACAGAATGCGTAATGCGCCGACCTCGTCCACTTTCGAGGGACGGTGCGACTTTCGCCGGTCGGGGATCGCTCGATGATCAGGGTCGGCCGGCGATTCGAGATCCGTTCCGCGGCGCCGACGGCCGGCTGCTCCGGATCGGGCGCAACCCGTCCTGCCGGACGAAGATCCGCCGCCGCTGCAACGCATTCCCGGCCGGGCCGACGACGTAGCCGTCCAGCCAGATCCAGCCGTCGTAGGTGACCCGCGGGTCGAGCCGGATGATCCGGAGGGTCAGGGCCCGATCGCCGGAGAACTGGACACTCGCCTCGGCCCCGACGTGAACGACGTCGCCCGGCCGTAACACCACCTGAGGCATGCGCCGTCCCCTCCCGCCAAAGGTCCCCAGAGAAAAATAGCTGGTGATCAATTAAATCCGGTAGCGGCATGCGCGATCTGTAATCGCGACAATGATCGGATGACCATTCATTCCACCGACCCGTTCGCGGTGCCCGACGGCGACAAGTCGCCGATACGTCGTCTGCGCGGCAGGCTGGCCTCGCCGGTCACGCTCTGGACGGCACCCGGCCCGGCCGGGCTGACCGTCTCCTCGACACTGGTCGCGGACGGCGAGCCGGGCCGGATGCTCGGCCTGATCGACGAGGAGAGCGACTTCTGGGACGCCGCCTTCCGGGCCGGCCGGTTCGCGGTGACCCCGTTGACCCCGGCGGATCGCCAGCTCGCGGACAGATTCGCCGGGCTGATGCCGGCGCCGGGCGGGTTGTTCGCCACCGGGGAGTGGCGGGAGACGCCGTACGGTCCGGTGCCGGCCCACGCCGGGACCTGGGCCGGCTGCCTGCTGGTGAGCTCGCGGCCGTGCGGGTGGGCGCTACTGGCCGAGGCGACCATCGAGACGACCTCCTTTCCCACGGCGAGCGCGCCGCTGGTGCATTTCCGCGGCAGGTACGCCGAACTCGCCTGACGACTTCGGTGCCGGATCCGGCTCGGTAACCGCCGATCCGGCTCGGCGACCGCTGAGCGCAGTCAAACCGCCACTCAGCGCAGGCGCGAACCGGCAACCCGGGACCGGGGGCATTCCTTCGTACGGTGCCGGAAAGTCCGCCCCGCCAATGAAGGTGGTGAAACCGTGCCGGCCACCCCCGAGAGATATCTCGAGGTGCAGAACTCCGACGAATTCGGTCGACTGCGCCGAACCCTTCGCAACTTCATCTTCCCGACGACGATCGCGTTCATCCTCTGGTACGCCCTGTACGTCCTGCTCTCCGCGTACGCGCGGGATTTCATGGCCATCAAGCTGGTCGGCAACATCAACATCGCCCTGGTCCTCGGCCTGCTCCAGTTCGTCTCGACGTTCGTGATCGCCTGGTACTACTCGCGGTTCGCCGCGCAGAAGATCGACCCGCTCGCGGACGACATCTACAACGAGATCGAGGGTGACCGCCGCCCGGCCGACACCGCCTCGACGGACGGGGGCGTCCTCTGATGCCGGTAAACCTGCTCGCGGCCGAGTCCTCGGCCAGCACCTCGCGCACGCTGACCATCACGCTCTTCCTGGTCTTCGTGGCCATCACGCTGGGCATCACCATCTGGGCGAGCCGGCAGACGAAGACCGCCACCGACTTCTACGCCGGTGGCCGGCAGTTCTCCGGCTTCCAGAACGGCATGGCGATCGGCGGCGACTACATGTCCGCCGCCTCGTTCCTCGGCATCGCCGGCCTGATCGCGCTCTACGGCTACGACGGCTTCCTCTACTCGATCGGCTTCCTGGTCGCCTGGCTGGTGGCGCTGCTGCTGGTCGCCGAGTTCCTGCGCAACTCCGGCCGCTACACGATGGCCGACGTGCTCGCTTTCCGGATGCGTCAGCGTCCGGTGCGGATGGCTGCCTCGGTCTCCACCGTGGTGGTCTCGATCTTCTACCTGATCGCCCAGATGGTCGGCGCCGGCGCGCTGGTCTCGCTCCTGCTCGGGATCACCGCGGACCAGACGTTCCTGGGCATGGACGCGGACACCGCCAAGGTCTTCACGATCATCCTGGTCGGTGCGCTGATGATCGTGTACGTCGTGGTCGGCGGCATGAAGGGCACCACCTACGTGCAGATCGTCAAGGCGTTCATGCTGATGACCGGCGCCCTGGTGATGACCCTGATGGTGCTGGCGCACTACAAGTTCAACCTGTCGACGTTGCTGGGTGACGCCGCCGCGCAGTCCGGCAAGGGGGCCGCGTTCCTCGAACCGGGTCTCCGGTACGGCGTGGAGACCGCCGGCGACGCGACGAAGACCTTCTACAGCAAGATGGACCTGCTCTCGCTGGGTCTCGCGCTGGTCCTCGGCACGGCCGGCCTGCCGCACATCCTGACCCGGTTCTACACCGTGCCGACGGCCCGGATCGCCCGCAAGAGCGTGCTCTGGGCGATCGGCATCATCGGCACCTTCTACCTGTTCACCCTGGCCCTCGGCTTCGGTGCGGCGGCCCTGGTGGGCGGCAAGGCGATCACCGCGCAGGACAAGGCCGGCAACACCGCCGCGCCGCAGCTGGCACAGAAGCTCGGCATCGACTACCTGGGCGGCGACACCGGCGGCTCGATCCTGCTGGCGATCATCGCGGCGGTCGCCTTCGCCACCATCCTGGCCGTGGTGGCCGGTCTGACCCTGGCGTCCTCGTCCAGCACCGCGCACGACTTCTACGCCAACGTGATCAAGCGGGGCAACGCGTCCGAGCGGGACGAGGTCCGGGTCGCCCGGTTCGCCGCCCTGGTGATCGGCGCGATCGCGATCGGGCTGTCGATCTTCGCGCAGAGCCTGAACGTGGCGTTCCTCGTGGCGCTCGCGTTCGCGGTGGCCGCGTCGGCGAACCTGCCGGCGATCCTCTACAGCCTCTTCTGGCGCCGGTTCAACACCTCGGGCGCGGTCTGGGGTATCTACGGTGGCCTGCTGAGCGCGGTGGTCCTGGTGTTCTTCTCGCCGGTGGTGTCCGGTTCGGCCACCGCGATGTTCCCGGCGCACGACTGGCACTGGTTCCCGCTCTCCAACCCGGGCATCATCTCGATCCCGCTGGGCTTCTTCTTCGGCTGGCTGGGCACCGTGCTCAGCTCGGAGAAGGACGTCGAGAAATACGCCGAGCTGGAGGTCCGGTCGCTGACCGGGCACGGCGCGCACTGATCCTTACCGCACCGCCCGGGCCGGCGTCGTCGCCGCGCCGGTCCGGGCCCGGCCTCGTCGCACGTCATGCCCCGTCCGGTACCGGGTCATCGCACGTCATACCCCGTCCGGTACCGGGTCATCGCCCGGCCCGCCCCGTCCGGTACCGGAGAAGCTCCCACGTTCGTGCCGAACCGGGTCGCACACCCGGATCGCTGGTCTTTTCGACCTAATGTGGTCTCATGTCTGCGACCACCTCTCCCAGCGGCAATCCCTCCGGACGGGCCTCCGTCCCGCCGTACGGGTCGGCTTCCGGCCGCCCCGCGGGACGCCCGGTGTCCCCGGGTGGTCCGGGTGAACGAGGGCACTCCTACAAGGGCGGCCGCCCGCGGATCCGTCCGCGCTGGGGCCGCATCGCTCTGATCGCCGGCGGCGTGGTGCTGATCCTCGCCCTGGCCGGCGGCTTCTTCGCGGTCAACTACGTCAACGGGATCGACGACGATCTCAAGCGCACCAACGCCTTCTCCGGCCTCTCCGAGGACCGGCCGGCCAAGACGGTGAAGGGCGCGTTCAACATCCTGCTGGTCGGCAGCGACTCCCGGGATCCGGACACCAAGGACGACGAGGCCAACGCCTGGCGCGCGGACACGCTGATGATCATGCATGTGCCCGCCGACCACAAGAACGCGCAGATCGTCTCGATCCCGCGCGACCTGTGGGTGGTCGTGCCGAGCAGCAACGACGCGCCCTGCAGCTCCGGTTCCCGCGCCAAGATCAACGCATCGTTCGCCTTCGGTGGCCTGCCCCGCGCGGTCCACACCGTCGAGTGCCTGACCGACGTGCACATCGACCACGTGATGGCGGTCGACTTCGGCGGCTTCAAAGAGGTCACCGACGCCTTGGGCGGTGTCGACCTGAAGGTCGACCAGAGCATCACGTCGATCCACCCGCCGCACCGCGTGTTCAAAAAGGGCATGATGCACATGGACGGCGCCCAGGCCCTGGACTGGGTGCGTCAGCGCAAGCAGTTCCCCCGCGGCGACTTCGCCCGGATGCAGCACCAGCAGGAGTTCCTCAAGGCGCTGATGGACAAGGCGGCCAGCAGCGGCACCCTGACCAGCCCGGGCAAGCTCGACGACTTCCTCGACGCGGTGGCCAAGGCGGTCACCGTCGACCAGGACTTCTCGCTCAAGGACATGGTTCTGCAGTTCCGTAACCTGCGCGGCGACAACCTGACGTTCCTGACCAGCCCGAACAAGGGCAGCGAGACGATCGCCGGGCAGTCCGTGGTGGTCTCCGACCGGGAGAAGGCGCTGGCGCTCTACGAGGCGATGGCCGCCGACAAGATGAACGAGTGGATGGCGGCGAACCCGGTCAAGAAATCCTAGGACGGCACCGCGCCGTACGCTGGAGGCGTGTTCGGACCTCAGGTACCCAGCGTGACCCCGGATCAGGTCGATCCCGCCGCCTACCTCCTCGACGTGCGTGAGCCGGACGAGTGGACCGCCGGCCACGCGCCCGGCGCTCACCACGTGCCGATGATGGAGGTGCCGGCCCGGATGGCCGAGGTGCCCACCGACGGCGAGGTCGTGGTGATCTGCCGGGCCGGCGGCCGCTCCGGCCAGGTGGTGGCCTATCTGTTGAACAACGGCTGGGACAACGTGCGCAACCTCGACGGCGGGATGAAGTCCTGGGCGGCGGCCGGCCGGGACGTGGTCAGCGAGGACGGGCAACCGGCCCGGGTGTTGTGAACGGCTATCGACCCCTCGTCTTCGCCCATCGTGGGGGCGCGGACGCGCTGCCCGAGCACACGCTCGGGGCGTACCTGCGCGCTCTGGAGGAGGGTGTCGACGGCCTGGAGTGCGACGTCCGGCTGACCCGCGACGGGCACCTAGTCTGCTTCCACGACCGCAAGCTGAGTCGTACCAGCAACGGCAAGGGCCTGGTCAGCCGGCGCACCCTGGCCGAGCTCGACGAGTTCAACTACGGCTCCTGGCACCCCCGCTACCCGGCGGACGAGGAGCTGCCCGACCTGAGCCGGCTGCTCACGCTGGAACGGCTGCTGGAGGCGGTCCGGGACTGCGGCCGCCCGGTCCGGCTGCTGGTCGAGACGAAGCATCCCTCCCGGCACGGCGCCGAGGTGGAGCGCCGGCTGGTCCGGATGCTGCGCCGGTTCGGGCTGGCCGAGCCGAAGCCGGACGACCTCGTACAGGTGACCGTGATGTCCTTCGCGGCGCTCGCGCTGCGCCGGATCCGCGCGCAGGCACCCGGCGTGCCCACCGCCTACCTGATGGATCTCCTGCCGCCCATGGCCGGCAAGGGCCGGCTGCCGTTCGGAGCCCGAATCGCCGGGCCCGGCGTCGAACTGGTCCGTAACCGGCCCGGCTTGCTGCCCGCGATGCGGGCGGCCGGCCATCAGACGTACGTCTGGACCGTCAACGAGCCGGACGACCTGGAACTGGTGCTTCAGCACCAGGTGGACGGCGTGATCAGCGACCGGCCCAAGTTCGTCCTGGACCGCCTGGCACAGATGTGACTGCGGACACATCTGCCCAAAACGTGAGCGGCGAGGCAGACTCGCAGGCATGCCGGACCGTCCCGACTACCCAGCACTGACCCGGGGTCAGCTCGCGGTTCTCGACCGCGTCAACGCCGGCGAGTCCGGCCTGCCCGTATTGCAGCGACTGGTCCGCCTGGCCCAAGACGTGCTCGGCGCCGACGGGGCCGGTTTCGCGGAGTACGTGGCCGGCCAGGGCCGGATCATCGCGGCCACCGGGGTGTGCGAGCCGGCCGTCGGCCGTCGCCTCTCGCTTGCTCCGCTGGAGTCGGTGGACGACGAGTTCGCCCGGCTGGTCGAGGGCGGCGACCCGGGGCACATGTCGGGTGCCCGGTGCGTGGCCGGGGACACGGTCGCCGGCTCGCTGCACGTCTACTTCGGGGGCGCCGGTGAGCCCGGGACGGAGCATCACGCCGTACTGGAGCTGCTGGCCGGCGAGATCGGCCGCCTCTATCGCCTCGGCACCGGGCTGCCGGTGCATCCGGCGGCGACGGAGCAGGCCGATCGCGACCTCTGGGTGGCGGTCACCAGCCACGAGCTGCGCACTCCGGTCACGGTGATCAAGGGGTACGCGGACACCCTCACCAACCACTGGGAGACGCTCGGCGATCCGGGACGCAGGGAGGCGGTCCGGGTGATCGGCAACCGGGCGGGCGAGCTGGCCCGGCTGGTCGACCGGCTGCTCGCCGCGGCCAGTGACGGGGTGCTCCGCTCGTCCCCGGCGGGACCGTTCGACCTGGTCGAGGCGCTGCGCGAGGCGGCCGATGAACTGCCGGCCGACCTGCGGCGCCGGTTGCGGCTCGTCCAGCTGCCGGAGGGCCTGCCGAAGGCGTACGGAAACCGCGATTCGATCGCCACCATCCTCACCGAGCTGACCACGAACGCCGAGAAGTACTCGCCGGCGGAGAGCACGGTCGAGCTGTGCGTGGGGGTGCAGGACGACACGCTGCGGTTCCGGGTCTCGGATCGGGGCACTGGCATCGCACCCGAGCACGTCGAGCTCGCCTTCGAGCGGTACTGGCAGGCCGAGGGCGGCGACCGGCACCACCATCCCGGCGCCGGCCTGGGCCTCTACCTGGTCCGGCAGATGGTGGAACGCCAGCACGGGTGGGTGTCGCTGCGTCCGAGGGAGGGCGGCGGGACGGTGGCCGAGGTGCGCCTGCGCCGTGCGTGACACCGACACGGTGGCCCGCGTCACCGCTTTCCGGGTGACACCCCCTAGGCTGGTCCCTCGTGAGCAAGCGTCGTAAATCCCGCGAATCTGAGCCGAAGACCAAGGTGCGCGACATCTTCGTCGCCCGCCCGTTCGAGGGTCTGGCCGACGAGCCCGAATGGATCGCGCTGCGCGAGCTGGTCCCGGCCGCCTCCGCGCCGCTGACCCTGAAGCCGGAGATCATCGCGGAGTACGGCGACCGCCCGGTCACCCTCTCGACGGTCCTGCCGATGGCCTGGCCGGCCATGTCGCGCCGGGACGGCGAGGTCTTCATCGGTCTGCAGCGGCACGTGCAGTCCGGTGACGTCTCCCGTGACCTGGCGGTGGCGATCCTCGCCGGGCTGCAGACCACCCCCGGCGAGCCGGTCTCGGTGCCGGGGCTGCCCGGCGAGGGCCCGCGCCTGCAGGACATCCTGGCGGACGGCCCGCTCGAGATCACCATGCGGGACGGCTTCGAGTACTGGCTCGACAACGACCAGCTGCAGGACGCCAATGTCAAGGCGTCGCTGGAGCGAGCGAACGCCTCGATCTACCCGACCGTGCGCCTGACCTCGGCGAAGGCCGCGTACTGGTGCCGGATCGCACCGGACAAGGGCCACGTCCGCTGGGTGCTCGGCGAGGACGAGGACCGGGCGCTGGACACGCTTGCCCGGCTCTCCGCCGCCGGCGAGCTGCTGCTGCGCGAGGAGACCAAGTTCGCCGGCATGTTCCGGGCGCACGGGCTGCTGGTCCCGGTCTGGGACATCCCCGGCGAACCCGAGGCGGGCGACTGGGAGGCGCCGCTGGCCGATTTCGCCAAGCGGTACCAGGACACCCTCGCGATCACCGAGCCCCTCGACGCCGCCGCCCGGCGCGCCCGGCAGGGCCTGATCGGCCGCCAGCTGACGCTCCGCTGAGCGCTCTGACGCCGGCCCCGGTCCTCTGACACCCGCTGTCAGCGAGCCGGGGCCAGCGGAGCCCGTTCGATCGGGCAGCTCATACAGCGCGGGCCGCCGCGGCCGCTGCCCAGCTCCGAGCCCTGGATCCGGACCACCTCGATGCCGGCGCGCTCCAACTGCGCGTTCGTCTCCACGTTGCGCTCGTAGGCGACGCAGAGCCGGGGTGCGATGGCCAGGGTGTTGTTGCCGTCGTCCCACTGCTCCCGCTCGGCGGTCACCGGGTCGAGCCCGGTGTCGATGACACGCAGGTGGTCGATGCCCATCGCCTCGGCGGCCGCCTCCAGGAACGGGCGCGGCGGGCGGACCGTCAGCTCGTTCTCCGGTCCCGCGGTGATGGTCCACGCCTGCAGGGTGTCGGCGACGTTGGGGTACATCACCACGGCGTCCGCGTCCACCATGGTGCAGACGGTGTCCAGGTGCATGGTGGCCCGTTCCTGTGCGATCGGCACGGCGAGCACGGTGTGCGCCAGGCCGGCCGTCAGCACCCGGCGGGCCAGCCGCTCGGCGCCGGCCGGGGTGGTGCGCTCGCCGACCCCGATCGCCAGCACTTCGGGCGCCAGCACCAGCACGTCACCGCCCTCGACGTGCTCCAGAGCCGGCTCGTAGAGCAGTTCCGCCCCGGCGAAGCGCGGGTGGTACCGGTACACCGCGTGGGTGAGCGTGGTCTCCCGGCGCCGGGCCGGCATCGCCAGGCTGGTCACCGCGACCCGGTCGCGCACCCAGACCGAGGAGTCCCGGGTGAAGAGCAGGTTGGGCAGCGGGTCGATGACGAAGTCGTTGCGTTGCAGCATCTCGTAGACCAGGCTGCCGCCGCCCGGTTTGACCTCCTCGTGGGCGAGGCCCGCGATGAGCACCTCGGCCAGCCGCCGCGGGTCCTGGTCGGCCAGGTAGCCGGCGATCCCGGCGCGCAGGCCGTCACCCAGCCGCGGGTCGGCCAGAACGCCGGCGGTCAGCTCGGCGCGGGCCTCCGGGACGGCGAGCGTCTCGGCGAGCAGCCGGTCGAGGTGGAGCACCTCGACGCCGCGGGAACGCAGCGCCTCAGCGAACTGATCATGCTCGTCCTGGGCTCTGCCGACCCACGGGATGCCATCGAAGAGCAGCGAGCCACTGTTCCGCGGCGTGAGCCTGGCCAGCTCTTTTCCGGGTCGGTGGAGCAGGACGGTGCGCAAACGGCTGACTTCACTGTCGACGTACACCATGCCGACGTTAGCCTGCACCGAACGCTACCGCCCGGTCACGTTGCGATCTAGATCCTGGGACAGGCATGCGCCGGACGGGCGACGGCGATAACTTGGCAGGGTGCGACGAAGCCGCGATGCGCAGGTGTCGAGATGCACCATCCGCAAGAAGAGGTTGTCCGTGAATGCGGTATTCATCCACACTTCTTTCTCTTTCTTTCCCCTCCGTCACCCTTCTCCGTGAAGGCTCGAGCACGTACGGTAGTTGGAAATAGAGAGCCAGCCCGATAGACCTTTTGCCGGAGGTCGCAGTGACTGTCTTCCCCGCCCGCCCTGCCCTGCCCGTACCGTCCGCCAACCGAGCACTGACACCGGCGGGCCGTGCGACACCCTCCCCTGCTCTGGAACCACGACTCACTCCGGTCGAGTGGGCCCGGCGCCGTCGCGCCGAGCGTGAGGCCCGCCGCATGGAGGCGGCCGGCGCCCGCGCCCTGACCCGGCTGGACCGACTCGGTTCCGCCTGGCACATCGTGGACTGGCCGCGGACCGACCTGTCCCAGTCGTACTACGAGCCCGACCCCGCCGACGAGCGGGCCGGCTTCCTCGCGATCGGCCCCGGTGGCGTCTACGCGGTGACCGTCGCCGACCACGGCCGCTCCCGCGTCCTCATCGCCGGTGACGTGGTCCAGATCAACGGCAAGCGCCCGCAGTACATCGCGGAAGCGCGTCGTGACGCCCGGCGGGCCGCCAAGGCCCTCTCCGCCGCGGTCGGTCTGAACGTGCCGGTCACTCCCGTGCTGACGTTCGTCGGCTCCGGCGTGATCAGCGTGCACGGCCTGCCGAAGGACTGTCTGGTCGCCACCGACAAAGAGCTCGACCGGCTGCTGCTCGCCGGCGGGGCTCGGATCTCCGCGGCTACGGCGAGCAAACTCTCCGAAGTCGCCAGCAACCCTGGTACCTGGTCGAACGCGCCCTATCGTCCGACTGGCGACTACCGTTGGTACAGCAACGGGCAGACGGCCGCTGACAAGCGGCCGACCCGCCGGTAACGTTCCTTGCAACGTCGCCGACGGCGGCGCCCGGGTTCGCCGGGGCGCCGCCGGTCGGCGCGACGAAAGCGAGGAGGAGCGGGTGGCGCATGTTGAGCTCTCCCTCTCGGGAGCGTTCGTCCCCCAGGCACGCACACCGGCCGAGGCCGAATTCGTCACCAGCGTCGAGCGCTGGGCGGGCACCGTGGCATCGGCCGCCGAGCCCTGCATGGTCATCGACGCCGGCGGCATGATCCTGGCCGTCTCACCGTCGTGCAGCGAGTTGCTCGGGTTGGGCAAGCCGGCCGAGGCGATCGGCAAGCGGCTGGCCGCGACCCTCGAGCTGATCGATTTCACGGCCGGCGCCGGCCCGCTGGAGGGCCCCGAGGCGGACAAGATCCCGCCGCTGCTGGCGGTCCGCAGTGAGCGCCTGGCCCGGGGCCTGATGCGGGTGGCGGCGGGTGCCGAGCGGCCGCCGCTGACGGTCGACGCGATCTCGACACCGCTGCTGTCGGGCGAACGAGTGGCCGGATCGCTGACCTTTCTCTCCCCGGTGAACTATTGATGTCTGGTTTGTCCGTGGCGGTGTGGTGTTCGACGCATCCGACAACCATTGGGTGTTACCGATCCGTAACGTAGTCTGCCGTCATGCTCGATCTAGACCTGTTACCAGGGGAATACGCGGTGTGCCGCCTGCCGGCCGGCTCGACCCTGCCCTCCTCCTTGACCACGGGTCCGGACGACAAAAGCGTCATCTCCGTGACCTGGGGCCTCGATGAGATCTCGATCATCTGCCGGTCCGACCGGGTGCCCGAGGGCGCCGAGGCCGACACGGCGTGGCGCTGTCTACGCGTGGCCGGGCTCGACCTGACGATGACCGGGGTGCTCGCCTCGCTGGTCGGGCCGCTTGCCGACGCCCGGGTCAACATCGTCACGTTCTCCACCTACGACACCGACTATCTGCTGGTGCCGACGGTGCGGCTGACCGAGGCGGTCAACACGCTGACCGTGGCCGGGCATCGAATAGCCGGCTGACGATCTGGCATGGTCCGGCCCGGGCTCCTACCATGAGCCGGTGTCACCGCACACTCGCTACATCCCCCTGACCGTGGGCGCGCTGCTGCTGACGGCGGCCTGCGCGTCGCGGACCGAGCAGCCCCTGCCCGCCGCGAGCGCCTCGCTGCCGGCGGCCGGCGCAGTGCCCTCGATGGCCCTGCCGCCACCCTCCTACGCGCCGATGTCACCCGGCATCGGCTGGCCAACGGCGACGTATGCGTATCCCACGCAGACGTACGCGTACCCCACGGCCACGACGACCGCGCCCACCGCGGCGCCGCTGACCAAGTCGCCGACGCCGACCCCGACGCACGCCGCGAAATGCACCGGGCAGCCGAAGGGCGCGGAGATCCTCACGGTCATCAAGGGTGAGGACGGCATCCCGGACAAGACGTTCCAGGTGAAGGACGGGCCGTTCTGCTCGGGGACGTGGGCGTTCACCACGGTGAAGCTCGCCGGGTCGGACGCGGGCGACCAGGAGCCGCTGATGGTCGTGACCATCGGCAAGGGCAACACCTTGACGGTGGTCGCGGCCGGGTCGGACGTCTGCAACGCGCAGGTGCAGTCCAGCGCCCCGGCCGGGATCCGGGTGCTCGCCTGTGGCTTCTGAACGCGCCGCCGACGAGCCTTAGACTGACGAGATGCCCGGAACGCCGCCCACCCGTTTCACCTACCTCGGCCCGGAAGGCACCTTCACGGAGGCTGCCCTGCGGACCATCCCGGCCGCCGAACACGGGCTGCGCACCCCGGCCCGCAGCGTGCCCGAGGCGCTCGAGGCGGTCCGTTCCGGCGAGGCCGACGCCGCGCTGGTCCCGCTGGAGAATTCGGTCGGCGGAGCCATCCCGGTCACCCTGGACGAGTTGGTCACCGGCATGCCGCTGATGATCACCCGGGAGGTGCTGCTGCCGGTCGAGTTCGTCCTGGCCGCAGACGTGTTGAAGCCGCTCGCCGGGCTGCGGACCATCGCGGCCCACCCGCAGGCCTCCGCACAGTGCCGGCACTGGTTGCAGGCGAACGTGCCGGACGCGGTGGTGGTCGACGTGCTCTCCAACGCCACCGCGGCGCTCAACGCGGCCGCCGGGGAGTACGACGCGGCGCTCTGCGCCCCGATCGGCGTGCCCCGTAACCGGCTCACCGTGCTGGCCGAGAAGGTCGCCGACCGGACCGAGGCGGTCACCCGCTTCGCGCTGCTCACCCGGCCCGCGCCGCCCCCGCCGCCGACCGGCGACGACGTCACCTCGCTGGCCGTCTCGATCCGGCACGACCAGGTGGGGGCGCTGCTCGCGGTGCTCACCGAACTGGCGGTGCGCGGGGTCAACCTGTCCCGGATCGAGTCGCGGCCGACCGGGGAGCAGCTCGGGACGTACTTCTTCTTCCTTGACTGCACCGGGCACGTCGCCGAGGCCCGCCTGGGCGAGGCGCTCCAGGGTCTGCGCCGAATCTGCGCGGAGGTGCGCTTCCTGGGCAGTTACGCCCGCCACCGGCTGCATCCGGAGCCGCCGGTCCAGGCCCCCGCCGGCCTCTCCGACAGCGACTTCGCCGACTCCGCCGCCTGGCTCTCCCGCCTCCGCGACGGCGAGGTCTTCTAGGTTCCTCGCCTCACGCCCAGCCCAGCTCGTGGAGGCGATGGTCGTCGATGCCGAAGTGGTGGGCGATCTCGTGGACCACGGTGATCGCCACCTCCTCCACCACGTCGTCCTCGGTGTTGCAGACGCGCAGGGTCGGCAGGCGATAGATGGTGATCCGATCGGGCAGGACGCCGGCGTAGTCCCAACCACGGTTGGTCAGCGCTGTGCCCTCATAGAGGCCGAGCAGGTCGTCGCCGTCCGGTGAAGCATCCTCCACCAGGAACACCACATTGTTCATCAGGGACAACAGCTCGGCCGGCACCTCGTCGAGAGCCTCACCGACAAGTTCCTCGAAGCGTTCCCGACTCATCTCCACCGGCACACCGCCCATTGTGCGCCAGCGCGGCCCGTCACAGGACACGCCGGCGCACCGGACGGGACGTCAGGCCAGCCTGGCCGTGAGGCTGATCGTCGCGCCCGGGCTGAGCAGGCGGGAGATCGGGCAGTTCTCCTTGGCGGCCTCCGCGAGCTTCTGGAACGTGGCGTCGTCGATGTTCGGCACGACGCCGACCGTCTCCAGCTCGATCCGGGAGACGCCGACTCCGGCGTCGGTCTTGTCCAGGTGCACCTTGGCGACCGTGTCCACCGAGGTGGGCGTGAAGCCCGCGTCGGCGAGACCCTTCGAGAACGCCATCGAGAAGCAGCCGGAGTGCGCGGCGGCGATCAGCTCCTCGGGGTTGGTCCCCTCGCCCTCCTCGAAGCGGGACTTGAAGGAGTAACTCCCCTGGAGGCCGCCCTTACCGGTCTTGATCGTGCCGGAACCCTCGGTGAGGTTCCCTTCCCAACGGGCCGTAGCAGAACGAATAGGCATGGACAGAACGCTAGCGGATCCGGGGGCCCGTGGAAGCCCGACGCGACATGGCCCATGATGGATCACATGTCGGAAACCGGGCCCGAGATGGTAATCGAATTCGGCCAGCCGGAGCCGCCCGAGTCGCCCCGTAGCTTTCTCCGTGAGCTCGGGACCGACCGCCGGCTCGCCCCGCTTGTCGCCGGGCTGGGTGGTGTCGCCGCATTCGCCTCACTGGTCTCCGAGTGGCAGGTGACCACGGTGGACGGCCTCGTGTACGGGGCCGACGAGGTGGGCGCGACCAAGATGTTGCCGGCCGACCTGTTCGACCTCGGGGGCCTCGCCTCGGCGTACGTCGGCGGTCTTCTGCTCCTGGTGATCGCGGTGCTGCTGACGCTGCTCGGACCCGTGGCCGGGCGGCGCTACGCCTACCTGGCCGGCCTGGGCTCCGGCGGAGTGCTGCTCGCGCTGCTGCTGGCCATGGTGCGGCTGCTCGGTGACCAGAGCCGGCTGATCTCCCGCTTCTACACGATCGAGTTGGACTCCGAGCATCTGAAGGTGGTCTACGGGCGCGGCCTGTGGTGCGCGCTGGCCGCAGTCGGCGCGGGCATGATCGCGCTGTGGCTCGCCGGCCGGGAGGCCCGGATGTCCGACGGGGAGCCTCGCCCGCGCCGGCTGGAGCGCGTCGAACCGGAGTTCGAGGAACCGCTGGAGCTGAGCATCGAGCCGGCCGAGCCGTTCGTCACCCGGGCCGCCGACCTCGACCGGCCACACCATTCCGGATGACGAGGGATATCCGGGTGATGATCGGACTCGTCCGCCGGTAGGCTCGACAACCGTGATTGACCTGCGCCTGCTTCGTGAAGACCCGGAACTGATCCGCGCGAGCCAGCGGCTGCGCGGTGAGTCCACCCAGCCGGTGGACGACCTGCTGCGCGCCGACGAGGAGCGTCGGGCCGCCACCCAGCGGTTCGAGACGGTCCGGGCCGAGCAGCGGTCCATCGGCAAGGAGGTCGCCAAGGCCTCCGGTGACGAGCGGGCCGCCCTGCTCGTCCGCACCAAGGAGCTCGCCGCCGAGGTGAAGGCGGCCGAGGCCGCGGCGACCGAGGCCGAGCAGGCGCTGAAGCGAGCCCACCTGGCCGTGCCGAACGTGGTCGCGGGCGCCCCGCCCGGCGGCGAGGACGACTTCGTGGTGCTCCGCGAGGTCGGCACGATCCCGGAGATCGCCGCGCCGAAGGACCACCTGGAGATCGGCGAGGCGCTGCGCGCGATCGACACCGAGCGGGGCGCCAAGGTGTCCGGCTCGCGGTTCTACTTCCTCACCGGCGTGGGTGCGCTGCTCCAGCTCGGCATGCTGCAGCTGGCGATCCAGCAGGCGGTCGAGCACGGCTTTGTCCCGTCGATCACGCCGTCCCTGGTCCGGCCCGAGTCGATGGAGGGCACCGGCTTCCTCGGCTCGCACGCCGGCGAGGTCTACCGGCTGGAGGCCGACGACCTCTACCTGGTCGGCACCTCGGAAGTGGCGCTCGCGGCCTACCACTCGAACGAGATCATCGACCTGAACAACGGGCCGTCGCGGTTCGCCGGCTGGTCGAGCTGTTACCGGCGGGAGGCCGGCTCGCACGGTAAGGACGTGCGCGGCATCCTGCGGGTCCACCAGTTCGACAAGGTGGAGATGTTCTCCTTCTGCAAGCCGGAGGACGCGCTCGCCGAGCACGAGCGCCTGCTCGCGATGGAGGAGGAGATGCTGGCCAAGGTCGAGATCCCGTACCGGGTGATCGACGTGGCCGCCGGTGACCTGGGCTCCAGCGCGGTCCGGAAGTTCGACTGCGAGGCCTGGGTGCCGTCGCAGGGGCGGTACCGCGAGGTCACCTCGACGTCGAACTGCACGACCTTCCAGGCCCGTCGGCTGAACATCCGCTACCGGGACGAGAACGGCAAGCCGCAGACCGCGGCGACGTTGAACGGCACGCTCGCCACGACCCGTTGGCTGATCCCGATCCTGGAGAACCATCAGCAGCCGGACGGCTCGGTGCGGGTGCCGAAGGCGCTCCAGCCGTTCCTCGGCGGCCGGGAAGTGCTCGAACCCAGTCGATAACGATCTCGACATCGGCCGGTCACCAGTTGTCATGGCCGCTGGTGGCCGCGCCGGTGTACCGTTCTCCTTCCGCCCTCCGCGGGGGTTTAGCACCCTCGGAGGTACCGATGCTCAAGCCCGGGCTCCCCAAGCTGATCGCCACGGACCTCGATGGCACGCTGGTCCGCAGCGACGACACGGTTTCCGCATACACGCACTCGGTCCTGGACCGGGTCCGGGCGGCCGGCATCCGGATCGTCGCCGCCACCGGCCGGGGCCCTCGCCTCACTTCATTGACCCGCAACGACATCCGGGTCGCCGACTATCTGGTGCTCGCCCAGGGCGGCTGGGTGCTGGACCAGGCCGAATCCCGCTACCTGCGCCAGGCGCGGCTGTCCGGCTGGGCGCTGGCCGACGTGCTGGCCCGGCTGGAGTCGGTGGCCGGCCCGCTCTCGGTGATGTTCGAGGCGTTGGAGCACGACGACTCTCCGCTCTGGGGCGACTTCGACCCGACCTGGCGCTACCCGGTCACCGTCGAGGCGCGCACCCGGGCCGAATGCCTCGAAGGCGACGTGATCAAAGCGTTCGCCCGCTCCCTCGAGCTCGACGTGGACGCGCTGCTGGCGATCGCGAGGCGGATCATCCCATCGGACATGGCCACGGTGACCCAGGCCGGCCTCGACTACGTGGAGATCTGCCCGGCGCACGTGGACAAAGGCACCGGCCTGGCGGTGGTCGCCGAAACGATCGGCGTCGATCCGGCGGATGTGCTGGTCTTCGGCGACATGCCCAACGATCTGCCGATGTTCGACTGGGCCGGATGGGGCCGGATCGCCGTCGCGAACGCGCACCCGGAGCTGCTGGCGGTCGCCGACGAGGTGACGCTCACCAATGACGAGGACGGGGTCGCCGTGTTCTTGGACCGGCTATTGTCCCGGTGATGGCTGACTTCACCCGTGCCGGAGAACCCGGGCAGAAACACGATTTTCGGCTGGTCGCGACGGACATCGACGGCACGCTGATCAACAGCGAGCGGCTGCTCAGCCAGCGGACCATAAGCGTGCTGGGCGCGGTCCCGGTGCCGGTGGTCCTGGTCACCGGGCGGCCGCTGCGCTGGCTCGAGCAGCTCAACGAGCAGTTGCCCGCGCCGCTGCCGGCGATCTGCGCCAACGGTGCGGTGATCTACGACCCGCACACCGACGAGGTGCTGCGGACCGAGACGCTCTCGCGTGAGGTGCTGGTCGACGTCGTCCGCCGGCTGCGCGACGCGGTGCCGGACGTCTCGCTCGCGGTGGAGGTCGAGGACGGCCGGTCCTTCCTGCACGAATCGACCTGGCCACGGCTCTGGGTCGACCAGCGGGTCCGGGTGATCGCCACTCCCGACGAGCTGACCTCGGTCCCGGCGGTGAAATTGCTGGCCCGCTCGATGACGGCCGATCCCGACGACTTCCTCGAGCTGGTCAGCAAGATCCTGGGCGACACCGCCGAGGCGACCCGATCGTCGTCGTCCGCGCTGGTGGAGATCTCCGCGACCGGGGTGACGAAGGCGGCCGGGCTGGCCTGGTTCTGCGAACGGGAGGGCATCGACGCGGAACAGGTGGTGGCGTTCGGCGACATGCCCAACGACATCCCGATGCTGGCCTGGGCCGGCCACTCGGTCGCGATGGGCAATGCCCATCCCGCGGTACGGGCGGTCGCTGACGAGTGCACGGCCACCAACAATGACGACGGCGTGGCTCTCTACCTGGAGAAATCCTTCAACCTCTAGCCCCGGTCCGCGGCCTGAGGCGCGCGGCCGCGGCACGGCGTCAGGCGGACTCCGCGCGAGTGAGCCACGGGACTCGGCCGAGAGGCCTGCGGACGGGGGGCGTAGGTCGTACCGGAAAGGGATTTAGAGGTATTGGCCTGTGGGGCTGTCGGTCTTGCCCGGGATGCCCATCGGGAGCGCCGGGCGGCCCTGGCCACCGCGGATCTGCTCGAGCTGGAGGCGGGCGGCCATCTGCTGAGCGACCAGCGCGGCCTGGATTCCGTGGAAGAGCCCTTCCAGCCAGCCGACCAGCTGGGCCTGGGCGATGCGCAGCTCACCCTCGCTGGGTGGGGTGTCGCCCTCGAACGGCAGGGACAGACGCTCCAGCTCCTCGCGCAGCTCGGGGGCCAGACCGTCCTCCAGCTCCTTGATCGAACGCTGGTGGATCTCCCGCAGCCGGCCGCGGCTGGCCTCGTCGAGCGGAGCGGCCCGCACCTCCTCGAGCAGCTGCTTGATCATGCTGCCGATGCGCATGACCTTCGCAGGCTGCTCGATGAGGTTGCCCGGCTCCTCCGGGCTCATCGTGCCGTCCTCCTCGATGGTGCCCATCGGGCGGCCGTCGGGGCCTACGACGATGACGGAGCCGTCTTCCTTGTGCTCAGTAGTGCGGGTGTCCTCGGTCATGCGCCCCATCTTCGCGCACCGGATCCAAGGGCGCCCGCGAGGTCAGGGCCGAAGTTCCGCCACGGCACACTTGACGCTGCCGCCGCCACGCTTCAGCTCGGAGAGATCCACGTGAACGGGCTGATAACCGGCCGCGCGGACCTTGTGCCCCATGTCGACCGCGTCAGTGTTCAGGATCACGTGGCGGCCATCGCTGACCAGGTTCAGGCCGAACGCCTCGGCGTCGGCCCGGTCGGCGAGGACGGCGTCCGGGAAGAGTTGGGCGAGCACCTGCTGGGAGGCCGGCGAGAAAGCCTCCGGGTAGTACGTGACGTGCCGGTCGTCGAGCGCGGCCAGCGCCGTGTCCAGGTGGTAGAAGGACGGGTCGACCAGCCGGAGTGAGATCACCGGGCGGCCCAGCACCTCCTGCGCCTCGGCGTGGGCGGCCGGTTCGGTGCGGAAGCCGTAGCCGGCCAGGACGATGCCGCCGTACGCCGCGGGGAGGTACGCGAAGTCGCCCTCACCCTCGTTGACGTGCTCGGGAGCGACGAACTTCCAGGCGTCCGCGGCGTCGTAGAACGTCCGGTGGGCGGCCGCCTCGTCAGCGCGCTGCGGGTAGCGGAACCGGGCGCCGTAGACGGTGCCGTCCACCGAGAACGCGCCGTTCGCCGAGTAGACCATGTCCGGCAGGCCCGGGCGGGCGTCCAGGACGTGCACCACGTGACCGAGATCGATCAGGGTGGTACGAAGCGACTCCCACTGCTTCAGAGCCAGACCGGCGTCCACCGCGACGGTCGTGTCCATCCACGGGTTGATCGCGTACTCGACCGTGAAATGCTCCGGGGGGCACATTAAGTATGTCCGCTTTCGCGGCAATCGCTCCAGGTGGCTCATGAACATTTAGCGTAGGTAGGCTGCGGTGCGGCAAACAGCTCGAAATCTTGCTCCTCGGAGGCGAATCGTTGCAGATGGACGCCGTCGACCAGCGAATCATTGCGTTGCTCGTCGCGGACGCCCGCGCCTCGTACGCGGAAGTCGGCGCGAAGGTCTCGCTGTCCGCCCCGGCGGTGAAACGCCGGGTGGATCGCTTGCGCACGGCCGGGGTGATCAAAGGATTCACCGCGGTCATCGAACCGACCGCGGTCGGATGGACCACCGAGGCGTTCGTCGAGCTGTTCTGCACCGGGCGGACCACGCCGGCACAGATCACCGTGGCGACCCGCCGGCATCCCGAAGTGGTCGGGGCCTACACGGTCTCCGGCCAGGCGGACGCCCTGGTGCACCTGCGTGCGGCCGACATCGGTCACCTGGAGCAGGCGCTGGAACGGCTGCGCGCCGAGCCGTTCGTGACCTCGACGCGCAGCATGGTCGTGCTGTCCCGGCTGGTGGAGACGCCGACCGCGATGCCGATCTAGAGGTACATCCCGGTCCGGTGCTCGCCCTCGCTCCGCGGCGGGGTCGGCTTGTCGCCCTCGCCGAAGAAGCGCTTGCCGCCGAACTCGCCGTGCAACCGGTCGTCGAGCTCGTCGGCGAGGCCGGTCATCACCTGCACCGCCAGCATCAGGTGGACCGCCTGGAAGTTCCGGCCGAAGACCGGGATCGACGCCCACACGGTGTCCTGAGCGCAGTACAGCCGGCCGATCGGCATGCGGTTGGTGAGCTCGGACAGCTTCACGTAGAGCTGCTCGGTCGGCTCGACCTCGGTGAGGATCGGTGAGAAGACGTCGACCAGCGGCGGGTTGTCCCGGACCCGGACGAAGACCATCGCGGAGCCGGCCCGGATGCCGATGTCACCGTCCGCGTCGACCTGCAACTGGTCGACGGTGGTCTTGGACATGGTGGCGACCACCGTGCGGACCCGCTCGTCGAGCGGCACCTCGTCGACCACCACCTCGGCCATGAGCTGATCCTCGCTCAGCTCGACGCGACCGGTCCCGATCTCCAGTCCGGGCTCGGGCCGCGCGGTGCCGAGCGGACCGGCGTCGATCGGCTCGTCCTCCTCGTCGTGCACCAGGTAGACCAGGAAGGCGGGGTGCGGGGCACCGTAGACGTCACGCAGGGTGCGGGAGACGACGGCGGCCAGGGCGGTCGATCTGGCCTGCTCGGATCGCAGACCGAAGGCGTCCCCGGAGCCGGCCAGCACACCCGGCGGCGACCAGCCGAGCGCGACCATGTCGGCGACGGCGGCCCGGTTCATCCGGAACTCCGGCGGCAGCGCCGCATTGCCCACCGCGAGCGCCTCGACCACACCGGCCGACAGGACCCGCATGCTGACCGAGTAGACGGCGGTGCCGGTGCCGGACGCCGTCGGGTCCAGGGTGACGTCGACCTGGGCGCCGGACGGCAGGCCGGAGAGCAGGTCGGCCAGGGCGCCCGCGAACTCGCGCCAGGCCTCGGTGACCTTGGCCCGCAGGTCGGCCGTGGTCGGTTCGTCGAGCAACACGCTCTCGGGCGTGTCGCCCGCCGGGCTCTCTGCCGTCATGATCGCACCTCCGTCCCCGTCACCCTATCGAGCGTCGCCGTGCTGTAAACGCCCGTCTCGGGTTCAGTTCCCGGTGGCCTCGTCCCGGCCCTGATCTGCCCAGGACAGGGCCAGGGTGGTGATCCGCTCGGCGAGGTCGGCGGGGTCCGCGCCGCGCGCGGCGGCCAGCCCCATGAGGTACGCCGTGACCGGCGCTCCGGGCCGCACCACGTTGTGCGCGACCTCCCGGGCCACGTCCAGGATCGCCTCGACGGGCACGTCCTGCGGGGACACGCCCAGCTCCGCACCGGCCGCGGCGACCCACCTGTCCAGGTCGCTCATCTCGCCCACTCCTCCGCAGCCCGCAGATCGTCATCGGTGTCGCAGTCGAACCAGGGCGGCGGCCCGGGCCGGCGCCAGGACACCTCGGCGACTCGAAGCTCGGCGATCAGGTCACGGACCGGCGCACCGTGCAGGCCACCCCGCTTGGTGGCGAGCCGGTCGATGGCGGCGCGCAGCGCCGCCGTCTTCCACACCCCGCAGAGGATCTGCAGCCGCCCATCGGTGTCCCGGTAGACCGCGCCCTCCATCGCCGCCGACTCCAAGGTCAGACGGAGCACGTCGATCGCCTCACCGGTCAGGAACGGGAGGTCGGCGGCGAGCAGCGCGGTGTACGCGATGGTCTCGGGCACCAGCGCGAGCCCGGCCGCGGCGGCCGCGACCGGACCGCCGCCGGGTGGCTCCTCGCGCGTCACATGCACCGGAACCGGCAGGTCGGCGGGCACCCGGCCGACCACCACGCGCGGATCGGCGCCGTGCACCGCGGCGAGGACCCGGGTCAGCATCGGCTGGCCGGCGACCGCCAGAGTCGGCTTGTCCGCACCGCCCATCCGCCGCGCCGCACCACCGGCCAGGACCACTGCCGCAAATCCCCCCACGTGAGTACCGTATCCCGACCGGATGTCGGGCGTGTTGTTGCCAGGTCCCCGGCTTCGGCCGCGAGGTTTCGCCGTGACGCGCCGTAAGCTCCGGCCATGGGGAGGAGCACGACGCGCCGGCCGGTGGTCCGCATCGATCTCAACGGGCCGGCAGGCAGCAGCAGTCGGCGGCCCGACGAGCTCGCCGCCGAGGAGCCGCTGGAGATCCGGGTGCGCAAGCAGCCGCTCGCGGTCACCATGCGCACCCCGGGACACGACATCGACCTGGCGATGGGTTTCCTGCTCAGCGAGGGCCTGATCGCCGAGGCAGGGGATGTGAGCACGGCCCAGCTGTGCGCCGGGACGGACACGCCGAACACCTACAACGTGGTCGACATCGTGCTCGGTGATCACGTGCCGCCGGTGGTCACCGACCTGAGCCGCAACTTCTACACCACCAGCTCGTGCGGGGTCTGCGGGAAGGCCAGCATCGACGCGGTGCGGACCCGGTCGCGGTTCGACGTGGCCGGCGACCCGCTGCGCGTGCCGGCGACCACCCTGGCCGAACTGCCCGGCCGGCTGCGAGCCGCGCAACGCACCTTCGACCGGACCGGGGGCCTGCACGCGGCCGGGCTGTTCACCGCGGCCGGGGAGTTGCTGGTGCTGCGGGAGGACGTGGGCCGGCACAACGCGGTGGACAAGGTGCTCGGCTGGGCGCTTCGGGAGGGCCGGTTGCCGCTGGCCGGGCAGGTGCTGATGGTCTCCGGGCGGGCCAGTTTCGAACTCGTCCAGAAGGCGTGGATGGCCGGCCTCCCGATGCTGGCCGCGGTCTCCGCACCGAGCACGCTCGCGGCCGACCTCGCCGAGGAGGCCGGGCTGACCCTGGTCGGCTTCCTCCGGGGGGCGACCATGAATGTCTACACCGGAGTGGATCGCGTCACAGTCTGACGTCTTCATCGGCGCCGCCGGGCGGCCGGCATCAGGTGCGGCGGCAGCCCGAACCCCAGCACGCTGTGCAGCATCCCGGCCAGCCGGTGCCGCGGCTCCTCGGCCAGGGCCCGATCAACGGCGACCCGGGCCAGCGCGCCCTTCCCGACCCGCCAGGCGGTCAGGCCGAGCAGGCAGGCCGGCGGCGCCACATACGCCGGCTCGACCTGCCGCAGCACATCGGTCCAGAGCCGGATCCGCCACTCGTTCCCGCCGACGGCCCGGTCCAGGGCGTAGTCCTCCACGGACCGGTCCACCAGCAGCACCCCGAGCCAGGCGATCTCGTCCGGGCTGAGCGCGCCGCCGGACCGGTAGCACTTCTCCGCCGCCCGCACCGCGGCCTTCCCGTTCTGCCGGACCAGCCGCCCGTACTGTTCCGCGGTCAGGTCACCGGCGAGCAGATCGGTGAAGCGGCGCCGCGCCCGCTCGGTGGCCCGGGTCATCTCGGCACGCCGCGCGCCGCTCACGGCGGCCACCTGCGCGGTCAGCTCCCTGCGGCTGGGCAGCGCCACCTGGCCGCGGAACGTCGCCTCGGCGGCGATCACGCTGTCCCCGGGCAGGCAGGGTGTGCCCGCCGCGGGACAGCAGCTCTTGTCGGAGCAGAAGTACGACCACCATCGGCCGTCACTGACCCGGATGGCGTCGAGCACCTCCAGACCACGGGTCCGCACGGCCTGAGCGCTGCGCAGCACCGCCGGGGTGACCCGGGCCGACGACCCGTAGCCGATGACGGCCACCAGCCTCGACTCCTGGCGGGCGACCGCGTCGGCGACCGCGCCGGCCGCCTCGTCGGCGTCCGCCTCGGTCCAGTCCGGCGGGGGCAGGTCGTGGCAGGCGGCGAACTCCACCCGGGCGCCGGCGAGCCCGATCATGGCCACGCAGTCGTTCGGGTGGTAGCCCATCACGAACGGGACGACCGCGACGAGCTCGGCGGGGTTGCGGATGACGAGGGTGCAATCGGCTGACATGCGGGGCAGCTTGGCCCGCTCGGCGCCCCCGCCGAGTACCGATCCCGGGTGCTGTGGACGACTCGTCCACAGCGGCCGGCGCTAGCTGCGGAAGGGCAGACCCTGCAGCTCCAACCCCTCCTGCTGCCAGGCGTGGGCGTGCCGATCCAGGTCCATGGTCAGCTCGATCGAGGAGACCACGTCGTAGCCGGCCGCGTGCAGGCTGCGGATCGCCTCCACGTTCCGCGACGACGGCGAGATGGTCAGCGAGATCATGTTCCGCTTCTTGGCCTCGCCCGCGACGTGCTGCAGCAGCTTGCGGCCGACGCCCTTGTGCCGGTGGGTGACCGTGACGACGACCGGCTCCACCTCGCCGGCCCGGGCCCGCATGATCAGCCCCACCATGCCGATCACCCCGTCGTCGGCGTGGTCGGCGACCCACAGACCACTCAGATCCAGCCGGGTCAGGTACTCCTCGAAGCCCGCGCCGCCGTCATCGACGGGCTCGTCGTACATCTCGTGCTGCTGGCGGGTCAGCTCAGCCCACAGCCGCCGACCCGCGGAGTGGTCACTCGGCCGGTACGAACGCACTGCGACAGGGGCCATGCCGACATTTTGCCTCTGAATTGGGACGTCCGTCACCAGAAGCGGAAGATGACTACGTGGACCTGGCGTACCTGCGCGCGCACCCCCAGCACCTACCGACATTTCTCACTCACCAGCGGATCCGGGAGACCCCGGTACATCGTGGGGTGAGCTCCGCGTCCCGGCTGACGCTCGACGACGGGACGTCGTTGTTCGCGAAGTCGTGGCCGGGCGGGGAGGCGCCGGAGGGACTGTTCGCGGCGGAGGTCGCCGGGTCGCGGTGGCTGCGGGAGGCGGGGGCGGTGGCCGTACCGGAGATCTTCGTCGCCCTTCCGGACCTGATCGCGATGGAGTGGGTCGAACCGGGCGACGCCGGCCGTCAGGCCGCGGAGGCTTTCGGGCGCGGCCTCGCCGCGCTGCACCGCAGCGGCGCGGAGCACTTCGGGGCGCCCTGGCCGGGGTGGATCGGGCCCCTGCCGCTCGACAACACGCCGTCCGACGGGTCGTGGAGCACCTGGTTCGCCGACCGCCGACTGCTTCCCTACCTGCGGATCTCAGCGGATCGCGGTGCGCTCTCCGGCGCCGACGTCGCGGTGGTCGAGCAGGTCGTCAAGAACATCGGCCGGTACGGGGTGGAGGAGCCGCCCGCACGGATCCACGGGGACCTGTGGCCGGGGAATCTGCTGTGGGGTGCGGACGGGCGTGGTTGGCTGGTCGACCCCGCGGCGCACGGCGGTCACCGGGAGACCGACCTGGCGACGTTGTCACTGTTCGGCGGCGTCCCTCACCTGGACGTGATCCTCGGGGCCTACCGCGCGGAGTGGCCACCGGCACCGGGATGGGAGAGCCGGGTACCGCTGCACCAGTTGCACCTTCTCCTCGTGCACACCGCGGCCTTCGGGTCGGGTTTCCGCGGTGCCGTGCGCGCGGCCGCCGACGCCGTGCTGCGGAGCTGACCGGCACGCCTCCTCCCGCGTCGTTGTCCACAGGGCGATATCGCTTACGGCAACTCGCCCGCCGAGCGGCTAGATTCGATGCCGTGAGCGAGATGTGGAGAGCAACCGAGCGGGCCGGGTGGCGGCCTTGATCACGCTCGCCGATCGCTTCGGCCGCGTCGCGACCGACCTGCGGGTCTCCCTCACCGATCGCTGCAATCTGCGGTGCACCTACTGCATGCCCGCGGAGGGTCTGGCCTGGATGCCCCAGCCCGACCAGCTCACCGACGACGAGGTGATCCGGCTGGTCCGGATCGCGGTCGAGCGTCTCGGCGTCACCGAGGTCCGGTTCACCGGCGGGGAGCCACTGATCCGGCGGGGTCTGGTCGGCATCGTCGCTGAGGCGGCCCGGTTGAGTCCGCGGCCCAAGCTCTCGGTCACCACCAACGGCATCGGGTTGGACCGGCTCGCCCCGTCCCTCCGGGAGGCCGGGCTCGATCGGGTCAACGTCTCGCTCGACACTCTCGATCCCGGCCGATTCGAGGCGCTGACCCGGCGCGATCGGCATGCCGATGTGCTGCACGGCCTGCGCGCCGCGGCGGAGGCCGGGCTGACTCCCGTCAAGATCAATACGGTCCTGATGCGCGGGGTCAACGATGACGAGGCCCCGGCGCTGCTGCGGTTCGCCCTGGAGCACGGATACCAACTGCGGTTCATCGAGCAGATGCCGCTCGACGCCCAGCACCAGTGGGACCGGCACACCATGGTCACCGCCGAGGAGATCCTGACGGCGCTGGCACCCTTCGATCTACGACCTGACGTTGTTTCACGTGGAACGGCTCCGGCCGAGACCTGGCTGGTCCCCGGCTATACCGACGCGGCCGGGGAGCCGGCTCGGGTCGGCGTCATCGCCAGCGTGACCCGCCCGTTCTGCGGGGACTGTGACCGGACCAGGCTGACCGCCGACGGCCAGGTGCGGAACTGTCTGTTCGCCACCGAGGAGAGCGACCTGCGCAAGCTCCTGCGGGATGGTGCACCGGACGTTGAGATCGCTGAGGGCTGGCGAGTCGCCATGTGGGGCAAGCGCGCTGGTCACGGCATCGACGATCCGGCTTTCCTGCAGCCTGCCCGGCCCATGTCCGCTATCGGAGGCTGACCGTTGCTGACCATCCGTTACTTCGCCGGGGCCCGCGCCGCGGCGGGGGGTGTCTCGACCGAAGAGATCTCCGCCGGGTCGCTGGCGGAGCTCGTCCAGATCCTGACCGACCGGCACGGTGAGCAGCTCAGCCTGGTCCTGAAGGTGGCCAGCTTCCTGGTCGACGGGCTCACCTGCCACGACCGGCGGGCAGCCCTTCCGACGGATGCGACCGTCGACATCCTGCCGCCCTTCGCCGGGGGCTGAGTCACCGATTTTTGTCATACCCCTGCGGCAGGATCAGCCGTGGATCCGGGATGGCCGAACAGGAGACGGCCGGGTGGCCTTGTGAGAGGGCTCCAGGGGATCAGGGAGACTTGTCGGACGGGCCGCACTCGGGGAGGAGTCGCAGGTGGTGTTGGCGTTCGTGGCGGTGATCCTGCTGGTCATCGGCTTGACCTATGCCTACCTGTGGAAGCGGCTGGTGTTGGACACGCTGCGCCCCGGGCGGGCACGGCGGGTCAGCGCGGGGATCGCGGTCGTGCTCGGTCTGCTGGCGCCGGCGACGCTGTTCGGGGTGCGCAGCGGGTACCTCAAGTGGCTCGCATGGCCCGGGTACCTGTGGATCGCGCTGATGTTCTACCTGCTGGTCAGCCTGATCGCGCTGGAGATTCCGCGGCTGGCGCTGCGGCTGCTCTGGGTCGACCGGAGGCGCACCGGGAAAGCCGTCGAAACAGCGCCTGACACCGCCGACAGTGAGCCGGTGCTCGCGTCGGTCGCGGCCACGGCCGGCGGCAGCGGAGTGAGTGAGGCCGCGGACGACAGCACGCCGGAGACCGTCACCGCCGGCACCGCTGGTGAAAGTGGGGCGGCCACCGAGGATGGCGGGATCGATCGACGGTTGCTGCTCGCACGTGGGGCGGCGATCTTCGCCGGGCTCACCGCGGCGAGCGTCACCGGTTACGGCATCCGGACCGCGACCAGCGCGCCGAGAATCGACCGTGTGCGGATCCCGATCGCGAAGCTGCCACGGGCCATGGACGGCACCCGGCTCGCCGTGGTCTCCGACATCCACCTCGGCCCGCTGACCGGCATCGGGCACACCGAGCGCATCACCCGCGTGATCAACTCGGTGGACGCGGACCTGGTGTGTGTTGTCGGTGACCTTGTCGACGGCACTGTCGCGGAGTTGGGGCGGCTCGCCGAGCCGCTGCGCGGGATCGAGTCACGGAGAGGCGCCTACTTCGTGACCGGGAACCATGAGTACTACTCCGGCTTCCAGCCATGGATCGACGAGGTCGCCGAACTCGGCATGCGCCCGCTGCGCAACGAGCGGGTGGAGATCGACGGACTGGATCTGGCCGGGGTCAACGACCTGGGCGGGGAGCAGTTCGGCGATCCAGCCGATTTCCGTAGGGCTCTCGGTGACCGGGACACCAGCCGGCCGGTCGTACTGATGGCGCATCAACCGCTGGCCGCCAGGGACGCCGCGCCTTACGGCGTGGATCTGCAGGTCTCCGGGCACACCCACGGCGGCCAGATGGCGCCGTTCAACCTCCTCGTGAAGTTGCAGCAACCGGTAGTCTCCGGCCTCGGACGGGTGGACGGCGTGCCGGTTTACGTGACCAATGGCGCGGGCTTCTGGGGGCCACCGGTCCGCGTGGGGGCGCCGCCGCAGGTCACAGTGATCGAACTCCGCGTGGCGTAACTCATCAAGATCGGTAAGTGTGTTGAGCGTGGCGATTCGTGGCGGTACCGACGGCCGTGACAGGATGCGAGACGTGGAGGTCAGCCCGGAGACATACGTCGCCGACCTGCACATCCACTCGCGATATTCACGAGCTTGCAGCCGAGATCTGACCCTGCCCAACCTGGCCTGGTGGGCCCGGCGCAAGGGCATCGCGCTGCTGGGCACCGGTGACTTCACCCATCCGGCGTGGTTCGAGCACCTCAAGGAGAGCCTGGATCCGGCCGAGCCCGGCCTCTACCGGCTGAACGACGAGGATCCGGTCACCAAGCGGCTGCCCGGATCGCTGAAGGGCACCACCCCGGCCCGGTTCATGCTGAGCGTGGAGATCTCCACGATCTACAAGCGGGACGACCGCACCCGAAAGGTGCACCACCTGCTCTACGCGCCCGACTTCGAGACGGCCGGAAAGATCAACACTGCGCTGGGCCGGATCGGCAACCTGACCGCGGACGGTCGCCCGATCCTCGGGCTGGACTCCCGCGACCTGCTGGAGATCACCCTGGAAGCCGGTGGCTACCTGATCCCGGCGCACATCTGGACGCCGTGGTTCTCCGCGCTCGGCTCGAAGTCCGGCTTCGACGCGATCGCCGACTGCTACGCCGACCTCGCCGACCACATCACCGCGGTGGAGACCGGCCTCTCCTCCGACCCGGCGATGAACTGGCGGGTCTCCAGCCTCGACCGCTATCGCCTGGTCTCGAACTCGGACGCGCACTCGCCGGGCGCCCTGGCCCGCGAGGCCACCCTGTTCACCGGCGTTCCGGACTACTTCGCGGTCCGGGACGGCGTCGGCCTGGCCGGCACCCTCGAGTTCTTCCCGGAAGAGGGCAAGTACCACGCCGACGGGCACCGCGCCTGCGGCGTCAACTGGGAACCGGAACGCACCCGTGAGGCCGGCGGTCGCTGCCCCGAGTGCAGTCGTCCGCTGACCGTCGGCGTGCTGAGCCGGGTCGAGGACCTCGCCGACCGCCCGGAGGGCTTCGCCAAGGACACCCACGTCGAACACCTGATCCAGCTGCACGAGATCCTCGGCGAGATCCACGGCGTCGGCCCCAAGTCCAAGACGGTCGGGGCGCAACTCAACCACCTGGTCGCGACGCTCGGCGCGGAGCTCGACATCCTGCGGAAGGTGCCGGTCGAGGAGATCGGCAAGGCGGGCGGCGACGAGCTGCGCGAGGCCATCACCCGGCTGCGGCGCGGCGACGTGCGGCGGGTCCCGGGCTACGACGGCGAGTACGGCGTGATCACCCTCTTCGAGCCGGGCGAGCTGCGCAATCGTGCGAGCGCTCCGCAGGTGGAGACGCTCTTCGACGTACTGCCGGTGGAGAAGCCGAAGGCCCCGCTCCTTCAGGAGAAGCCGAAGCCCAAGGCGAAGGTGCTCAAGGAGAAACCGGCTCCCCCGCCGCTGGCTCCGCCGCCCAGCCCGCACGAGCCGTTCGAGCCGATGCTGGCCGGCATGGAGGAGGTCGGCACCGGTTTGCTGGACCGGCTGGACGCCATGCAACGAGTGGCCGCGTCCGCGCCGGGCGGACCGCTGCTGATCGTGGCGGGCCCGGGCACCGGCAAGACCCGGACGCTCACCCACCGGATCGCGTACCTCTGCGCCGAGTTGGGCGTCTTCCCGGAACGTTGTCTGGCGATCACGTTCACCCGGCGGGCCGCGGCCGAGCTGCGCGAACGGTTGGAGAGCCTGCTCGGCGACGTGGCCGAGGACGTCACCGTGGGCACGTTCCACTCGCTGGGCCTGACCATCGTGAAGGAGAACGCCAAGGCGGCCGGGCTCAGCGTCGGCTGGCGGATCGCCGAGGAGGCGGAGCGCAAGCAGGCCCGGGACGAGGCCGGCGACGACGACGCGGCCTACCGGAAGCTGCTGCGCCAGCAGGATCTGATCGACCTGGACGACCTGATCAGCGTGCCGGTCACGCTGCTGCGGGAGGATCCGGCGCTCGTCGA
This sequence comes from Actinoplanes regularis, assembly GCF_900188005.1. Classification (GTDB taxonomy): domain Bacteria; phylum Actinomycetota; class Actinomycetes; order Mycobacteriales; family Micromonosporaceae; genus Actinoplanes; species Actinoplanes regularis. The sequence continues at coordinate 310,097 of NZ_FZNR01000008.1, forward strand.
GAAGTACCGCAGGCGCTGGCAGTGGATCTTCGTCGACGAGTACCAGGACGTCGACGAGCTCCAGTACGAGTTGCTGCGCCTGCTCTCCCCGGCGGACGGCAACCTGTGCGCGATCGGCGACCCGGACCAGGCCATCTATTCGTTCCGTGGCGCCGACGTGCGCTACTTCCTCCGCTTCAACCAGGACTTCGTGGACGCCCGCCTGGTCCGGCTGACCCGCAACTACCGCTCGTCGGCGCCGATCCTGGCCGCCGCGGTGCAGGCCATCGCGCCGTCGTCGCTGGTCAGCGGTCGCCGGCTGGACCCGGCGCGGCTGGACCCGGAGGCCTCGCTGGTCGGCCGCTACCCGGCACGCAGCGTCGCGGACGAGGCCGATTTCGTGGTCCGCACGATCGACGAGCTGGTCGGCGGCCTCTCGCACCGGTCGCTCGACTCGGGCCGGGTGGACTCCCGCTCCGCCACCGCCGGTTCGCTGTCGTTCTCCGACATCGCGGTGCTCTACCGCACCGACGCGCAGTCCGGCCCGATTCTCGAAGCCCTGTCGCGGGCCGGTGTGCCGGTGCAGAAGCGCTCGCACAATCGGCTGCGGGACCGTCCCGGTGTCGAGGTGATCGCCCGCGAGCTGCGGCACGCCGACGGCCAGGGTGCGACGCTCGCCGCCCGGGTCCGGCTGGCCGCGCAGTCCCTGGCCCAGCGGTACGCGGCGCCGACTCTGGACGGTGGCCAGCTCGCGCCGGAGGACATCTGGACGGCGGCCGACCTGCTCACCCCGCTGGCCCAGCGGGTCGGGGACGACCTGCCGCAGTTCCTGCAGCAGTTGGAGACGGGCGCCGAGGTGGACGCGCTGGACCCGCGCGCCGAGGCGGTGAACCTGCTGACCCTGCACGCGGCCAAGGGTCTGGAGTTCCCGGTCGTGTTCCTGGTCGGCTGTGAGGACGGGCTGTTGCCGCTGCGCTGGCCCGGTTCGACACCGTCCGAGGAGGAGGTCGCCGAGGAGCGGCGGCTCTTCTTCGTCGGGCTGACCCGGGCGCAGGACCGGCTCTACGTGAGCCATGCGGGGAAGCGGTCGCGGCACGGCAGCGAGCGGGAGCAGCAGCCGACGCCGTTCCTGGACGTGATCGACTCCGGGTTGTTCGAGCGGCTGGGCGAAACCACGCCGGCCAGGCCGAAGGACCGGCAGCTCAGGCTGCTGTGACGAGGGCTGCCCCGGCGAGACCGGCCAGGGCGCCCAGCAGCAGCGCCGGGCCGAACGGGAAGACCCTGCGGCGCCGGGTGGCCAGGAGGAAGACGGCCACCCCGGCGCCGATCACGTGCGCCGCGACGAACCCGGCGGCCACCGCCGGCCACCCGCCCGCGAGCCCGAGCAGCAGGGCCAGCACAGCGCCGAGCTTGACGTCGCCGAGCCCGAGTCCGCGCCCGGGAAGCAACGCGATCAGCAGATAACCGGCCCCGACCAGTACGGCCGCGAGCACCGCCGAGCCGATCCGCTGCGGCGCGAGCAGGGCCAGCGGGATCCCGGCGCCGAACGCCAACGCCGCGACCAGCGGGTCCGGCAGCCGCAGTTCGCGCAGATCGACCAGCGCGAGCAGGACGGCCGCCGTGCCCCCGAACACGCCCGCCAGGGCCATGAGTAGTGACGACACGACCCGGAAAGGTAACGGCCGCGGCGAGCACCCGCAGGTCGGGTTGTGGACAGCGGGACGAGGCGGGCCGGTGGGAGCGGCGCACGCTACCGTGACATGCGGCATTCAAGCCGAGGAGGATCCCACCGATGTCGCACACCGGCCCGTACTCCGGCCAGCCCTGGTCCGGCGGGCGGCCCGAGGAGCCGTACGCGGAGCCCTCCGATCCGTGGGGGGAGAGCCGGAGCGGCCCGGCCTGGGAGGAAATCCCGCAGGTCTCGTCCTGGCCGGAGAGGTTCCAGCCGACACCGACACCACCGCCGAAGGCATCGAGCCGGCGCGGGTTCACGATCGCCGCCCTGATCGCGGTGCTCAGCGTGGTGGTCGGCGGTGGCTTGGCGACCACGGTCTGGTTCCTGCTCGCCCGCAAGAACGGGGCGGAGACGCCGTCCGCCTCCGCCTCCACCGCGGGGAACGTGCCACGCCCGCAGACCAGTTCCGACGCGCGGTTCGCCGCCAAGGGGCAGTGCGTCCGGAACGAGGGCACGAACACCCAGCCGGATCTGCGCATCGTGGCGTGCGCGGCGAACACCTTCGAGGTGCTGAGGCGGTTCGACGGCCGCGCTACGGGCGAGCGGGACGCCGTGGCGAAATGCGGCAAGGTGCCGGGTTATACCAAGTGGTACTACTACGACACCGAATATGACGACGTGGACTACGTGCTCTGCCTTCGGGAGTACCAGTCCGAGTGACTATGGAGCGCTCTAGCCAAATCTAGCCATAATGCTAGACAGCTTTAGAGCGACATATCGAGCCGACTCTAGCGTTCGTCCTAGATGGCCCGATACGGTGCTACGTCATGGATCCGGTACGGAACCCGTATGCTCCCGGCGCCGGCCAACGCCCACCCGAGCTGGCCGGGCGCAGCCGCGAACTGGACGCCTTCGACGTAGTCCTGGAACGCGTCGCCCGTGGCCGCCCGGAACGCAGCCTGGTCCTCACCGGCCTGCGCGGCGTCGGTAAGACGGTGCTCCTCAACACCCTGCGCTCGGCGGCGATCGGCCGCCTCTGGGGCACCGGCAAGATCGAGGCCAGGCCGGACCAGTCGCTGCGCCGCCCGGTCTCCGGCGCACTGCACATGGCGATCCGGGAGCTGGCCCCGCACCACCGCGACCCGGAGCGGGTGGACGAGGTGCTCGGCGTGCTCAAGGCGTTCGCGCTGCGGGCCAACGACGCCAACGCGCGGCTGCGGGACCGCTGGACCCCGGGCATCGACGTGCCACCCGCCCGTGGCCGCGCCGACTCCGGCGACATCGAGATCGACCTGGTCGAGCTCTTCACCGACGCCGCCTCGCTGGCGACCGACGTCGGCACCGGGATCGCCCTGTTCATCGACGAGATGCAGGATCTGAGCAGCACCGACGTGTCCGCGCTCTGCGCCGCCTGCCATGAGCTGTCCCAGCTCGGCGCGCCGTTGATCGTGGTCGGCGCGGGACTGCCGCACCTGCCCGCGGTGCTCTCCGCCGCCAAGTCGTACTCCGAGCGGCTCTTCCGCTACCAGCGGATCGACCGTCTCGACCGGGACGCGGCCGATCTGGCGCTCGGGGTGCCGGCCGAGCGGGAGGGCGTGGACTACGACCAGGAGGCGCTCGACCTGCTCTACGAGAAGTCGGGGGGATATCCGTACTTCGTGCAGGCGTACGGGAAGGCGACCTGGGATCACGCGCCGCAGTCACCGATCACCGTGGACGACGTGGCGGTGGCCGCGCCGGAGGCGGAGAGCGAGCTGGCGGTCGGCTTCTTCGGCTCCCGGTTCGAGCGGGCCACCCCGGCCGAACGGGAGTACATGCGAGCGATGGCGGCGCTCTCCAGCGATCCCGGCAACGACATGGACGCCGCCGTGCCGACCTCGGACATCGCCACGTCGCTGGGGCGCAAGCCGGCCAGCCTCTCGCCGGCCCGGGACGCCCTGATCAAGAAGGGACTCATCTACTCCGGCGAGCGCGGCACGGTCGCGTTCACCGTTCCGCACTTCGGCAGGTACCTGCGAACGCAGCCGGTGTGATTGCCCGGGGCGGGGTATAACGAAATTCATGAAGCCCGTCCGCACCGCTGCCCGAGCCATGCTCGCCTCGATCTTCGTGATCAGTGGGATCCGCGTGCTGATCAATCCCGGTGAGAGCCGTATCCAGGCCGCCCGCCGGGTCACCGACCGCTTCGCCCCGCTCCTGGAGAAGGCCGACCCGCGCCTGCCCACCGATCCGGCGACCCTGGTCCGGCTGAAGGCCGGGAGCGATCTGATCGCCGGGCTGGCCCTCGCGACCGGACATCTCACCCGCCCGGCCGCCGCGGTGCTGGCCGCCGGACTGGTCCCGACCACGCTCGCCGGCCACCCGTTCTGGACCATGGCCAAGGAGGAGCGCGCGAGCGAGCAGATCCACTTCCTGAAGAACCTCGGCCTGCTCGGCGGCCTCCTGCTGGCCGCGGTCGACACCGAGGGCCAGCCGGGGCTGCGCTACCGCACCACGCACGCGGTGGACCGGGGCCAGCGGTCGCTGAGCCACGCGGTCGGCCGGTCGCAGCGGGAGGTGCGGCGTGCCGTGCGCACCGCGAAGCGGGAGGCGAAGATCGCCGCGCTCTCCGCGAGTGCCGCCCGAAGGCTGCCGGGATGAGTCGACGCACGCACTGTGCGCAGCCGTAATGCACTAATTGTCCCGATAACAACCTTACAGCGGCCTTTGCGTTAAAGCGGACGAGGGGCCGCACGGACGGTCTGCGCTCTCTAAGCTCGCTTCCGCCGGCAACAGACCTGCCACAGCACCCGTGCTGACGGCAGGCCGTGCCGTGCCCGGAGGACGAGACGGGGGTCGCGCCATGCCGGTCATTCACAGACGCGCGCTTCGCGCTGCGCAAACCAGGTCCACGTTGGTCGCGCTCGGCGCTCTGGGCACCCTTGCGCTGATCTCCATCGCCCTTTCGCGGTACGGCTTGAGCACCCTCGCCGTGACCCAAGCGGCCGTGCGCGACTGGCTCGGCGGGGCGGAGCTGTATTCGTACCGGGAACCGGTGACGCAGACCGGCGCCGCCCTGCCTCCCGCCCTCGCCATCCTCCTCACGCCCCTCGTCCTGCTGCCGCTGAAAGCGGCCGGCTGGCTGCTCGCCCTCGCCGGCGTCGCGGCCCTGCTGCTCTCCACGGTGGTGCTGGCCGGCCCGATCGCCCGGCGATACGGTCGCCGCCGTACCCCGCTGGTCCTCACCGTCGCCACGCTCGCCCTGCTCACCGAACCGGTCCGGGCCACGCTCGGCGAGGGCGACCCCGACCTGCTGCTGTTCGGCCTGGTCGTGGCCGACCTGGTAGCGCTGCGCCGGGCCCGCCGGGCCATCTGGTGGCACACCGATCAACCCGCCCCGCTCCGGGACCGGCTACGCCAGATCTGGTCGGACGGCTCCTGGGCCGGCATCGGCACCGGCCTCGCCGTCGCCTTCGCGGTGACGCCGGTGTTCTTCCTGGCCGGGCTCTTCGTGCTACGCCAGCGCCGGGCCGCCCGGACCGCCCTGACCACCGCCGTCACCGCGACGCTCGCCGGGCTGGTGTTCGCCCCACGCGAGACGCTGACCTGGTTCGGCGACACGCTCTGGGAACCGAACCGGAGCGAATCGCTCAGCACCGCCGGCAATCAGGCGCTCGCGGGTGTCCTGGCCCGGCTCTACGGCTTCCCGGCACCGCCCGTACTGGTCTGGCTCTCGTTCGGGGTCCTGCTGCTGGCGGTCGGACTGATCCGGGCCCGATCCGCGAACGCCGCCGGCGACGAGGTCGCGGCGTTCACCCTGATCGGCCTCGCCGCCGCGGCCTTCGGCCCGATGACCACACCGGCCGAGGCGATCTGGCTGGTCCCGGCCTTGCTGGTGCTCGCCGACGGCGCGCTGCGCCGCCGGGCTCACGCCCGCCGTTCCCGTTCGGACCGGTTCACCGAGAAGCTCACCGGAGGCACAGCCCTTCTCGGGTACGTCCTGCTGGCCGCCGCCCCGACCGCCCTACTCGCCTGGGACGGGTATGCCTTCGCCCTGATCCTGCTGGTCAGCGTGCTCCCCTGGCGTCCCGCGCCGCAGACGGTCGAGGAGCTCCGTCCTCGCCCGCGGACCGCCGCCATCCCGGTGCCCCGCGGCTCCGGTCGCTGACCCCGTCAGGGGCAGTTCACCCACTCCTCCTGGCCGTCGGTGAAGACCTGACGCTTCCAGATCGGAAGGCGGGCCTTGGCCTCGTCGACCAGGCGGGCGCAGGCCTCGAACGCCGCCGCCCGGTGAGCCGTGCTGACCGAGGCGACCAGGGCGACATCGCCGATCCGCAGCGTGCCGACGCGGTGCGAGACGGCGACCGCGTAGACCGCGGGATCGGCGGCGATCTCCTCGGCCACCTCCCGCAGCACCTTGGCCGCGGACGGATGGCCTTCGTACTCGAGCAGGGTGACACCGCGGCCGTGATCGTGGTCGCGGACGACACCCTGGAAGGAGACGACCGCGCCGGCTCGCCGGTCGGCCACCGCGGCCTCGTGCGCGGCCAGGTCCAGTGGTGCGTCCAGCACCTCGGCGACGGCGACCACGCCGGTGCGGGAACCTTCTTCGCTGGTCATGGACGCTCCCCGGAGAGCAATGGAAGGGGCAGGAAGGGCACCGTGTCGCCGGCCGCGACCTCGGCACCGGGCCGGACGACCACGAAGCCGTGGGCGTTGGCCAGGCCACGCAGCATCGCCGAGCCGACATGGCCGACCGGTGTCGCGACCCGGCCGGTGGGATCCAGGGCGGCCAGGGCCAGATGCGTGTCGCGACCCCGGCCGGGCACCGGCGTGGCCGCCTCGACCAGCGGCTGCTCCGCGCGGAACGGGCGGCCGGAAAGCCCGGCGAGCAGCGGCGCCACGAGGCTGACCAGGGCGATCACCGCGGACTGCGGGTTGCCGGGCAGGCCGGCCAGGAAACGTGGCCGGCCGTCCGGGTGCGGCACCCGGGCCAGGAGCATCGGGAAGCCGGGACGGACGCCAACCGTGTTGACGATGTACTCCGCGCCCAGCTCGGCCAGCGACGGGTGCAGGTGGTCGACCGGGCCGTGCATGGTGCCGCCGGTCGTACAGACCAGGTCAGCGGTATCCAGCGCGGCACGGATCGCGTCCACGTGCGCGTCCAGAGTGTCCTTGACCGGGCCGGTGACCGAGGTGACCGTGCCGCCGCAGCGGCGCAGCCAGGACGGAACCTGCGGGCCGAGGGAGTCACGGACCCGGCCGGCGCCGGGCGGGCCGGAGGTGAGCAGCTCGTCACCGAAGACGAGCAGGGCGACGCGCGGCGCCGGACGTACGGTCAGGAACTCATGACCGCAGGTGGCCGCGACGCCGATGACCGCCGGGTCGACGGCGGTGCCGGCCGGCAACAGCTCCTCGCCGAGCTCCGCCTCCTCGCCCGGCAGGCGCCACTCGGGGGCCGGCCGGGGGACACCGGTGACCCGGCCGTCCGCTCCGGTGGCCGACGCCTCGATCCGGATCAGCGCGGCCGCACCGTCGGGCACCATGGCGCCGGTGGCGATCTCGACACAGGTGCCGTCCTCGGTGAGCGGGGGCGGCGTGCCGCCGGCCAGCACCCGGCCCACGGGCCGCCACGGGCCCTCGCCGCGGACCGCCCAGCCGTCGATGCTCGAGGTCGGGAACGCCGGCAGCGCGGTCAGGGCGCGCAACGGCTCGGCGAGAGTGCGGCCGTCGCCCTCCGCCAGGGGGATCCGCTCGGTGCCGGCCGAGGCGGCGAGACCGGCCTGATAGGCCAGCTCGCGGGCTCTGTCCCAGCCGACCGGGGTGTTCTCGTCAGCGCTCACCGGTCGAGCCTAATGGTCGCCCCCGCGGATCTGGTCGATCGTGTGGGCGAGGAGCGGGCCGAGCACGGCGAGGCCGTCCTTGGCGCCGCCGGTCGAGCCGGGCAGGTTCACGATCAGCGTGCGACCGGCCACCCCGGCTAGGCCACGGGAGAGGGCAGCGGCCGCCACCTTGTCGCGGCTGTGGGCGCGGATCGCCTCGGCGATTCCGGGGATCTCGAAATCGAGCAGCCCACGGGTCGCCTCCGGGGTCCGGTCGGTCGGGGTGACACCGGTTCCCCCACTGGTCAGGACCACGTCCACGCCGTCGGCGAGCGCGGTGCGGAGCGCCTCGGCGACCGGCTCGCCGTCCGGGACCACGACGGGTCCGTCCACTTCGCACCCCAGGTCGCGGAGGCCGGCCACGAGACGGGGGCCGCTGGTGTCGGCGTAGACGCCGGCCGCCGCCCGGTTCGACGCGACGATCACTCGGGCGCGGATCGTCACGGACGGTCCTCCGGTCGTACCCAATCGCCGGTCTTTCCGCCCTCTTTCCGCAGCACCCGGACCCTTTCCAGGCTCGCCGCCGGATCCACCGCCTTGATCATGTCGATCATCGCGAGGCCCGCCGTCGCCACCGCGGTGAGCGCCTCCATCTCGACGCCGGTGCGGTCCGCGGTCTTGGTGATCGCGGTGATCTCCACCGCGTCCGGGCCCAGCACCAACTCGACCTTGACCCCGTGCAGCCCGATCGGGTGGCAGAGCGGAATCAGGTCGGGTGTGCGCTTGGCGCCCATGATCCCGGCGAGCCGGGCGACCGCCAGGGCGTCACCCTTCGGCAGGTTGTCACCCCGGAGAAGCTCGATCACCTCGGGCGTGGTGTGGACCGTGCCCGCCGCGACGGCGCGGCGGTCGCTCACCGCTTTGGCGGACACGTCGACCATCCGGGCGGCGCCGGTCTCGTCGACATGCGTCAGATGCGTTTCCTGGGGCATACCGGGAGCTTATAGAGCTATCGGGGAGACCGTGTTCGCATCCGAGCCCGATCGGCTTCACACTTTGTCCACACCGGCTCAGTAGGTTCCGAGCACTGGCCACGGCCACCGTGATGACAATGAAATTGCATTCGGGCAACACATTCCCATTGCATTCGGTTGCCATTCGGAGACTATCCGTAACCGCGTTCCAGGCTCTTTCCGCATTATGCTCATAACGACACGATCCGCTGGAAAACGGAATCCTCGCAGCCTAACGTTCTGCCCTGTCGCGACAAGACCCCTTCAAACGTCGTTAGTGGACGTGAACGTGTCAGACCGGCGGAGGCCGAACGGATCCCGCCTTTGATGCACCGACCGATGAGGAGAAGTGCCATGCGCGGCAGCACCGACTGGAGCTGAAAAAGACGGGGATGCGCGAAACGGCGCATTTGAATAGCCTTGAACCCTGAGCTACGGCTCAGTTGCGTTCGGCGACGAGGACACCATGTCTGAGACCGGCATCAACGACGACGCGACCGATCGACGGCTTCGGCTGCTCATCGGTCTCGTCGTCGTGCTGGGGCTGAGCGTCTCCTCGATCTGGACGCTGTACGCGGTCCGTGATCCCCAGCCGCCGCCTCCGTTGACCCTGCTGGCGGTGCTCTGCGCCACGGTGATCGTCGCCCAGCGATGGCGGGTCTCGGTCCGGATCAAGTCCAGTCTCCTGGGCAGCGCCTGGGGCGAGGTTCCGGTGCTCGTCGGCCTGGCTCTGCTGCCGGCCCCGTGGGTGCTGCTGTGCGCCGTGACCGGCCAGGGCCTACTGAAGATCGCCACCCGTTCCGGCGTACGGAAGACCGCGTTCGCGATGGCCAAGGAGGCCCTCACGGTCAGCGCCGCGGCGGCCGTCATCCTCGCCTTCGGGATCCATCCCGACCTGGAGAACCCCGACCTGCCGGTGCGCGTGCTCGTCGCCGCCCTGGCCGCTTTCGCCGTGACCGACCAGTTGGTCTTCCTGCCGATCGTGGCGACCGACACGGGCAGCAGCATCGGCCAGGCCGCCCGGCAGAACTGGACCGGCACGGTCATCGGCCACCTCGGCCAGCTCCTCGCCTGCCTGATCGCGCTCTGGGTGCTCGCCACCCACGCGAACGTGCTGCTCCTGCTGGTGGTCCCGCTCGTTGTGGCTTGCATGCACCTCTGGCAGTCGCGCACCACCCGGACGAGGCAGGAGCGCGAGGCGTGGCAACGACTGGCCAAGGCCACCGACGAGCTCAACGCGGTCGACCTCACCCAGGTCCTGCACTCCGCGACCACTCGCGCGGCACAGATCTTCTCCGCCGCCGAGGCCGCGATCGACCTCACCGCCGGCGGCGCGGACCGGACGGTGCGCGCCGATGGCCAGCACGTGCTCTCCGACAGCCCGCTCGCCGGTGAACCGGCTCTGCCCGGGGAGACCACGGTGGACCTGGTCGCGCACGACGGCGGGGTGCGGGTCGGCGTGCTGCGACTGCGCTTCGGCGGGACGGTCCGGCTCACCGAGGTGGAGCAGTACAAACTGCGTACCTTCGCCTCGGCCGTCTGCACCGCGATCCGCAACGCGCAGGCGTACGCCGAACTCGCCCGGATCGCCGCGGAGAACGCGCACGCCGCCACCCACGACCCGCTCACCGGCCTGCCCAACCGCCGCCAGCTGTACGACCAGGCCGCTCGCCTCTTCACCGACACCGGTCAAAACGGCCTGTCCGCCCTGCTGCTCATCGACCTGAACCACTTCAAAGAGGTGAACGACACGCTCGGGCACGCGGCCGGCGACGACGTCCTGCGCGAGGTGGCCCGCCGGCTGAGCGAGTCGGCCGAGCCCGGTGACCTGGTCGCCCGGCTCGGCGGTGACGAGTTCGCGGTGCTGCTCACCGGTCTGCCCACCCCCGCCCTCGCCAGCCATCGGGCCGCCGCGATGCTCGGCGCGCTGGAGCCCGGCATCGATGTCGAAGGCATGCGGATCACCGTCGAGGCGGCCGGCGGCATCGCGCTGGCCGCCGGCACGGGCGGTGTCGAGGAGCTGATGCGGCGCGCCGACATCGCCATGTACCAGGCGAAACGCGCCGGCGAACCGACCACGATCTACGCGCACGCCCGGGACACCGCGGATGTCGAGCGGCTGATCCTCACCGGCGAGCTGCGCCGGGCGGTCAGCGAGCACGAGTTCACCGTGGACTTTCAGCCGATCGTCGACCTCGGCAGCGGCGAGGTGCTCTCGGCCGAGGCGCTCGCCCGGTGGAAGCACCCGGGCCAGGGCGATCTCACCCCGGTCCAGCTCCTGGAGGCGGTGGAACGCTCCGGGCAACTGCCGGCCTTCGCCGACGCGGTGCTGGAGCAGTCGCTGCTGGCCATGCAGACCTGGCGGGAGGCGGGCTTCGACCTGCCGGTGGCGGTCAACGTGTCGCCCCGCAGCCTGCTCGACCCGAACTTCCCGGGCACCGTGCTGGCCCGGCTGGAGCGGCACGGCGTGTCACCCGGACAGCTGGTTCTGGAGCTCGCCGAGACGCTCACCATCAGCCAGATCGACGTGGTCGAGCGCACCCTGGCCGAGCTGCGCAACGCCGGCGTCCGGCTGGCCGTCGACGACTTCGGGACCGGGGTCTCCTCGCTCTCCGTGCTCTCCCGCATCCCGGTGCACGAACTCAAGATCGATCGCGAGTTCGTGGCCACGGTCGAGACCTCGGCGGAGGCTGCCGCGGTCATCCGGACCACGGTTGACCTGGCACGCAACCTGCATCTGACGGTGGTGGCCGAGGGGGTGGAGAGCGAGCCGCAGCGGCGTGCGCTCTGGGAGCTGGGCTGCCTGGCCGGTCAGGGGCGCCTCTTCGCGCGGCCGCTCTCGGCGGCACGGTTCCTCGGCACGCTGCAGCGCGGTTCCGCGGGACGACCTGGAGTCCTGGCATCGCCGCTGCACGACGCCGGCGCCGTGGTGCGGATGCCGGTGCGACGACCGGCCGGAACGCAAAGATCGTCTCTGCCACACTTGCCGGCGTGACGAAACCCGTCGGCGGACTGCTCGGGCGCATCGACCGGGCGGCCGGTGGACTCGCGGCCGATCTCGGGCTGTATCTGATCTCCGCAGTGTTCGCGCTGGTCACGGCGTTGACCTCGACCCTGTTGCCGCATCGGGCCTGGGGGTCGATCGCCGCCTGGGGATATCTCGCGGCCACCCTCCTGGTCCTCACCCAGCTTCTGCTGCGACGTGGTCCGCTCGCCACGGACCGGTTCCGGGCCGGGCTCGCCTGGCTGACCTGGGCCGCCGTGGCACTGCTCCCGCTAGTCGTCGAGGCGGTGCAGCGGGCCGGTGGTCGCACCGATCGCGCCCAGGAGGAGGTCCTGGTCGTCGAGGCGATGGGGAAGTCGTTGCTGGAGCACGGCACGCCGTATCTGAGCCGAGCCGACATCGCCGCATTGCCGATCGACGAGCAACTGATGGGCTACCGCCCGTACCAGCCCGGCATGGCGATCTTCGGGCTGCCGCGGGCGCTGGCCGGTGACCACTGGTGGACCGACGCCCGGATCTGGTTCGCGATCACCGCGGTGGCCACGCTGAGCATCGCGGTTGCGATTCTGCGTCCTTCCCACCCCTTTCCGGTACGGGCGATCCAGGCCGCCACCGTCCTTCCCGTGACCGCGTTGACCCTGGCCACGGGTGGTGACGACATCCCGGTGCTGACGCTCTGCCTGCTCGCCCTGGCCCTCGCCGCCACCGACCGGTTCGGCTGGGCCGGCGTGGCGGCGGGAGTCGCCGCGGCCGCGAAGCTCTTCGCCTTCCCGGTCGTCGCCGTGCTCGCCGTCCTCGCGCTGGTCGCCGGGCGGGGCCGCCGGATGCTGCCGTTCGCCGTCGGTCTGCCGGTCCTCGCACTGGTCCCGCCGCTGCTGGTGAACGCCGACTCGCTGGTCGAGAACGTGCTGCGGTTCCCGCTCGGGCACGGCCTGGTCACCAGTCCGGCGCAGTCCCCGTTCCCCGGCTACCTGATCGCCCAGAACCTGCCGGGCGGCCGCATCCTGGCAGCTGCCCTGCTGGTCGGTGCGGCCTTGGCGATCGGCTGGCAGCTGCTGCGCCGGCCGCCCCGGGATGCCGGGACGGCGGCGCTGTTCTGCGGGTGGGGGCTGCTCGCCGCGATCCTGCTGATGCCCACCACCCGGTTCGGGTACCTGCTCTATCCGGTGGCCTTCCTGCTGTGGATTCCGGCATTGCGGCCAGCAGTCGCTCAGCAGACACACAGGTTCTTCCGCCCCACGGCATGACAGGGCCTTGTACCGTCAGTGAGATGCAGATGACCTGTCCCAAGTGCCACGGCGAGATGCGGGTCTACGAGCGCAGCGGTGTCACGATCGACCAGTGCACGGAGTGCCGCGGCATCTTCCTGGACCGCGGTGAGCTGGAGAAACTCTTCTCGGTCGAGGCCAACTACAACCGTTCCGCGCCGCCGCCCGGCCCCGCCACCCATATGCCGCCGCCGCCCGCCCCGCACGGCGGACACGGATATGTTCCGCCGCCGCCACCGCCGCCCGCCTACGGTGCCCCGGCCCCGCACTACCAGCCGGCCGCGCACTACCCGCCGGCCGCGCCACGCTACGGGCACCACGGCCACTACCGGCAACACGGCCACTACCGTCGCCGCGGCTTCCTGCACGATCTCTTCGACTGACAGTTCGCCTTTTACGGTGATCCCGCCGTTGGCTCTGCCTGACGGCTCGCTCATTTGCTGATGATCAGCGGCGCCTGTCCCGGCCGGTCCATCCGGCCGGGGCGGGCCACCGCTTTGCCCGCGCCCGTTCTGGCCTATTTCACCGATCTGAGCCGGGCGCCGAACTGGGCCTGATCGGCGGCTGAAATCAGCCGATTCGACGATGGACGAGGCGCCCTCGGTCCGTCTCCGCGATGCCTGTTCGCCGTAATTTTGGGACGGTCGCAAGACACTACTGAAACGCATCGCTCGCGAGATGTTGACCGAGAGCGATCAATCGGCGCATGGCGATCGGGCCGCCACCCTCCCTCATTGAGGGTCGCTAGCAGCGGCAACTGATGGATCGGGACCCGCGATCGCACGCCCGACGGTCCGCCCACAATGGCGTTGATCACACTCCGTGACCACAAACCGGAGCCGATCCGTCACGTTAAAGAGAACAATATCGATAATCCTCTCCTTTCGTTTGCGTTGTGAAGTCACAGGAATACGCAACGTCGCCGATCTTGGGTATTGTCACCTCGCCCCCTGTCGCGGCGAACGGAGGAAAGACCGTGACTGAAACTGAAGATCACACAGCGGACCAAGCGCTGCACAACGATCTGAAAGACGTTTATGGTCAGTATGAGGAGCTACGTTCCGGAGTGGACGAATTGCAACGCAGCCTGGCCACCATGGAGGTGCACGCCGAGTCCCCGGACGGCGTCGTGCATGCCACGGTGAACTCCGACGGTGAGCTCGTCGGCCTTCGCCTCGACGAGCGAGCCTGTCGTGAATGGAACGTCGACACCCTGGCCGGCCTGATCGTCGAGACGGTCCGGCGCGCGTCCGCCGTCAAACTCCGCCAGGTCGAGCAGCTGGTGACCACGCACCTGTCGCCGGACGAGACCGCCTGACCCGCCACCACGAGCCGCTCCCGCAGCAGCTTCGCCGGACCGACGCCCGCACGTCGGGTTGGGGGCCGCAGCCATCGCGCGGCGACCCGGCGCGTTGGCGTCACCGGCGACCGCCGCACCACGCATGCCCGGCCGCGACCGTTTCACCGCAATTGTCATGCCCGCCGCGAATTTCCTGCGGCCCGGCTTCGCGCCGAGAATCTGATCCGTCCTGCGAAGGTCCTCTGCAAAAGATCAATCCGGAACCGCTCGGAAGCAACGGCCCGGACAAACCGCAGCTAAGCCTTTAAATCGCCATATCGACAAAGCGCGACAGGTGCAGCTGTGCCGCCACCGTGATCGTGTCGGTCGGACCGTTACGGTGCTTGGCGACGATGAAATCCGCCTCGCCCGCCCGCGGCGACTCCTTGTCGTAGTAGTCGTCACGGTGCAGAAGGATCACCACGTCCGCGTCCTGCTCGATCGAGCCGGACTCACGCAGGTCGGACAGCTGGGGCCGCTTGTCCGTGCGCTGTTCGGGGCCACGGTTCAGCTGGCTGACGCCGATCACCGGGCACTCGATCTCCTTGGCCAGCAGCTTCAGGCCACGCGACAGTTCGGAGACCTCCTGCTGCCGGCTCTCGGTCTTCTTCGGCGAGGACATCAGCTGGAGATAGTCGATGACCAGGAGCTTGAGGTTGTGCCGCTGCTTGAGCCGGCGAGCCTTGGCCCGGATCTCCATCAGGTTCATGTTGGGGGTGTCGTCAACGAAGATCGGCGCCTCGCTGATCTCGCCCATCCGCCGCGCGAGCTTGGTCCAGTCGTCATCGGAGAGCTGGCCGGACCGGAGAGTGTGCAGCGGCACCCGCGCCTCGGCGGAGAGCAGCCGCATCACCATCTCGATCTTGCTCATTTCCAGCGAGAAGATGGCGCTGGCGCAGCCGTGCCGGATCGCCGCGTTACGGGCGAAGTCCATGCTCGCGGTCGACTTACCCAGACCGGGACGGCCGGCGACGATGATGAGCTGGCCCGGGTGCAGACCGTTGAGCAGCCGGTCCAGGTCGGCGAAGCCGGTCGGGACGCCGGTCATCACGCCGCCCGAAGCGCCGACCGCCTCGATCTCGTCGAGCGTCGGCTGCAGCATGTCGCCGAGCGCGGCGAAGTCCTCGCTGACCCGCTTCTCGGTCACGTCGTAGATGGCCTGCTGGGCGAGGTCGACGATGTCATCGACATCGCGCCCACCGTTGCCGCCCGTGCCGTAGCCCAGCTGCACGATCTTGGTGCCGGCCTCGACCAGGCGCCGCAGGATCGCCCGCTCGGAGACGATCCGGGCGTAGTAGGAGGCGTTGGCCGCGGTCGGCACGCTCTCGATCAGCGTGTGCAGATAGGGCACACCGCCGACCCGCTGCAGGTCACCGCTGTCGGCCAGGGCCGCCGCCACGGTCAGTGCGTCGGCCGGCTCGCCCCGCCCGTAGAGGTCGAGGATGACGTCGTAGACGGTGGCGTGCACCGGCCGGTAGAAGTCGTTGCTCTTGAGGATCTCGACCACGTCCGCGATCGCGTCCTTGGAGAGCAGCATGCCGCCCAGCACGCCCTGCTCGGCCGCGACGTCCTGCGGGGGCGCCTTGTCGAACTGGCCGCCGTTCGGCGACTCGGCGCGGGCGAAACCGCCGCCTTGGGGTCCCCCGGTCGGCTGAGATGGAGGACGCGGATCCGGCCGTGCGTCGTCAGTGATCGACACCGGGACATCCCCCCTCGAGACCATGCCACCATCACGATCGAACAAACCTCGGACGACTCGTTCGGCCGTCCCGGCGGGAACTTCAGCAGAACTTGTCGATCAGAGGGCTGGACCACTGTACGAACCCCGCCGCCACCAGCCCAACTGCCTCGGTGGACGAGCCTCGGGACAAGCTGTGGACAGGTGGCTGATACCTGTGGGCAGGCCTGTGCACAGCATGTGGACAACTTCTGGGGAAAAAGCCTCAGCAGCACTTTTCCGCGTCCTTCCTGTGGAAGGCAGAAAAGCTGATGGATCTGCCGAAATACCGGGTCGGGTGAGCAAGCCGTCGCTGTGAGGCGTTGCGATTCCGCCTCCGGCGCGTCACCCTTTCCAGGTGGACCAACGGGAGTGGGACTACGGCGCCCGCATGTCGCGCGACAGGCGCGCTGCGGAGGCTTGGCCCGTTCCAGAAACAGAGATCAGAGAATCCGAGCCGCGGTGGGCCTCGCTGACCGACACCGGCAGCATGACCCCGAGCCCGGAAGCCCTCACCTGGCAGGCCCGTGCGGACGCCTGGGCACAGCAATCCGACCTCGAGCCTTACTCGGGCGGTGGCGGCCAGGCCATCGAGCCGGCGAACCGCTGGACGGACGTGACCTCCACCGGGCGCCCCGCGTTCCCGGCAGACGGCGTCGGCTGGCGCAGCCAGACCGCGGAGTGGCGGGCCACCGGCGCGCGCTGGCGGCAGACCACCGAGTGGCGCTCGTCCACCGGCTCGCACGTCTGGCGTTCGACCACCGAGGCGTGGCAGGACGGCGAAGAGGGCACCGAGACGCCCGGCCGCCCGACCATCTCCGGCACCGCCTGGGCCACGTCGGAACTGGAGTCCGGCCGGGAGAGCACCCGGGACATCTCGTCGACCTGGTCCGAGACCCCGTCCTGGCAGCGCGACGCGGATCCGGGCCGGGCCGCGACCACCCCGGTCGAGCAGACCTGGGGCAGTCCCAGCACGCCGTCGTGGCAGCAGCCGTCCGCGCAGACCCCGTCCTGGCAACAACCGGATCAGACTCCGTCCTGGCAGCAGCCCAGCCAGACTCCCTCCTGGCAGCAGCCGTCCGCGCAGACCCCGTCCTGGCAACAACCGGATCAGAGCCCGTCCTGGCAGCAGCCCAGTCAGACCTCGTCCTGGCAGCAGCCTGGTCAGAGTTCCTCGTGGCAGCAGTCCGCTCAGGCCCCCTCCTGGCAGCAGTCGTCGTCGCCGACGCCGCCCCGGCAGCGGGCCGCCGACTCGTGGTCACCGTCCGCCCCGGCCGGCGGTTACCGGGCCGCTGAGAGCGCCGCACCGTCGTCCGCCTGGGACAGCGGCCGCCTCTCCCCCGGGGAGAACACCACCGACGTCACCGGCTGGGACCGTTCCGGGGGTCCGGGCTGGCAGGCCGGGCCGCGCGACGACGGCCGGCACTTCGTCCGGGAGGACGACCGCGCCGCCTGGCAGCGCGCGGACGACGAGTGGTCCACGCGACGCGGCCGGCGGCGCGCCCCGGAGCCGGACGGCCAGCAGCCCTCCGGCGGCACCGGCTGGTCCGGCACCGCCGACACGGACAACTGGGCCGGCCACGCCGACACCGGCAGCATTCAGCTCTCCCCGGGCTCGCCGATCGCCGACCCGGGGCCGCCCGCGCCGTCCTGGGGCAGCCGCTCCGCCCGGCGGAACTACGAGGCCGAGCAGGGTTACGACGACCGTTCCGGCCGCGGCTACGCCGCGGAACAGGGCGGCGCCTACGGTGAGCGCGGCGGCCAGACCCCTATTCAGTACGGCGTACGCCCCGACTCCGCCCGCCGAGCCGCGCCCGAGGACACCCCGGCCGGCGCGAGCGGCCGGATCGAGAACGCCGCCGCCTCCAACGGCCTGCCCGGACGCCAGCGCGGCGACGACCGGCGCGCCGCCCAGGGCCCGCAGCGCTACAACGCGAATCCGACGAACTGGCGCGAGGACACCGCGTCCTGGGACCCGGAGAAGGACGACACCAGCAACTGGACCCGCGACCCGGACACCGGCCAGTGGAGCCGTGCCGAGGAGGACCCGCGGGTGCTCGCCTGGCGCGCCGAGGCGGCCCGCCGCGAGCAGATGAAGCAGGAGGACGCCGAGGCGCCCGCCCAGCCCACCGGACCATCCGGCGGTGACGGTCGGCGCGGCCGACGTGACGACGGGCCCACCGGGCCGGTCGGCGGTGTCCAGGACGGTCCCCGCCCCCGCAGTGCCATGCCCAGCGGTGGTTGGTCGAACGGTGAGATGCCCGGCCCGGCCACCCCCCGCAGCGGCATGCCCGGCGGCACCCCGTGGAACGGCGCCGACCAGCCGGAACCCACCGTCTCCGGCCGCTTCCGCACCGGCCAGCCCGAGCCTTCCAGCTCGGGACGGTTCCGCATGGACCAGCCCGAGCCGACCGTCTCCGGCCGCTTCTACACCGGCCAGCCCGAGCCGTCCGCTTCCGGCCGGTTCCGGGCCGACCAGCCTGAGCCGGGTCCCTACCCCACCCAGCGCGTTTCTCCGGACGCGTACGGGAGCGACAGCAGTCGTCGGCGCGCTCCGGAGGACGACTATCCCGCCGAGAGCTGGCGGCAGGGTCCGATGCCACCGCGTCAGAACCCGCCACGCGAGCTGCCCGCCGGCCGTTCCGGTTGGTCCCAGGCCGGGCCCGGCGCCCAGCGTGAGCTGCCCGCCGGCCCGTCGCGCTGGTCCGAGTCCGGTGCCCAGCCCGAACCGCCCGGCCGTTCGTCCTGGCAGGAGGAGCGCGCCCCGCGGCAGCCCGGCTACGGCGCCGCTGGGCCTGAGTCCTGGCAGGAGCGGGACCCGCGACAGTCCGGCTACGGTGCCGCCGACGCTTACGGGGCTCGTGATTCACGCGGTGCCGGCGATCCAAGAGATGCACGCGAGCCTTACGGGGCTCGTGACCCACGCGGTGCCGGCGACCCGAGAGATGCACGCGAGCCTTACGGGGCTCGTGACCCACGCGGTGTCGGCGACCCGAGAGATGCACGCGAGCCTTACGGGGCTCGTGACCCACGCGGTGCCGGCGACCCGAGGGACACACGGGAGCCCTACGGTTCCCGCCAGCCTTACGGCGACGAGGCGGAGTCCGGTCGGGCCGCACGCCGAGCCGGTGGACCTGCCTACGGCGGTCCGGAGGACAACGGCCAATCCTGGCCCGACACCCGCCGGGCCAGCACCGCCCGCGAGTTGCCGGCCGGCAGTTCCTCTCGCGAGCCGTCCTACGGCATGCGGGAACTGCCCGCCGCCCCGCAGCGGCGGGACGACGAATACGGCGAGCCGGCGCGGCGTGAGCCTCGTAAACCGGCTTATGGCGGACAGCGCGCACTGCCCAGCGGGCCCTACCGGCCCGAGCAGGAGAATCCCGGTTTCGAGACCGACCGCTACGGCAATCCACGGCGCCCGGACGACGAGGACGACCCGCCCTACGGCGGCGGAGGGCGTGGTCCGGGTGACTGGCGTGGTCCTGGCCCTGGCCCCGGCCCTTCCCGAGGCGGCGGCGGAGCGGCTGCCGGCTGGAACGACTCCGACTCGGGTAACGGTGGCTACCGCGGCGGCGGCCCGGATGGCCCTGGTTACCGCGGCGGCCCAGATGGCTCCGGTTACCGTGGCGGCCCGGATGGCTCTGGCTACCGCGGTGGTGCACCGGGTGGTGGGGGCTTCCGGGGCAGCATGGACGGTCCACCTTCAGGGAAGCCGGTAGATCCGAGCGGTCCCTGGCGTGCCGACGCGAACGGAGCGTCCGCACCGGTCAACGGCACCGTGACCGGAGCCGTCGCACCGTCCGGCGGCGCTGTGAGCGGTGCCGTCGTACCGCCCGGCGGCGACTGGCGCGCTGAGTTCAACGGCGGCGGAACCGCGGTCAGTACCGCTCCGGTCTCCGGCGCCGCAGGCTACCGCACCGCCGCGGCTCCGAACAGCGACTGGCGCGCCGACATGAACGGCGGCGGTGGCAGTGCCGCTCCGGTCTCTGGCTATCGTGCCGCCGCGGCCCCCAGCAACGACTGGCGCGCCGACATGAGCGCAGCGCCGACCGCGGCCCCGGTCTCCGGCGCTGCCAGCTACCGTGCCGCCGCGACCACCACGAGTGCAGCCCCCGTCTCCGGCGCCGCTGGCTACCGCGCCGCCGCAACAGCCACTACGAGTGCGGCCCCGGTCTCCGGCGCTGCCGGTTACCGCGCCGCCGCAACAGCCACCACGAGTGTGGCCCCGGTTTCCGGCGCTGCCGGCTACCGCGCCGCCGCGACCACCACCACGACCGCCGCCCCGGCCACCGACGACTGGCGCCGCGAACTCGCCCGCGACTCCGGTCCGGCCGACGGCGAGCCCCAACGCTTCAGCACCTCCGATTTCCCACCCTTTCGGCCCAGCGGCTCAGCCGCGGTCTCGGGAGAGACGAACCTGGCGCTGAGCGCTACCTCGGTGATCTCGGTGCCCCCGGCGGCCGCTCCGGCCGCCGCCCCGGAGGAAGACACCACGTGGCCGCCGCGCCGCGCTGCCAACGGCGCCGTAGCCCCGCAAGAGGACACCTCCTGGCCGCCGCGCGGGGCTGTCAACGGCGCCGCGGCCCTGCAGGAGGACACTTCTTGGCCGCCACGGCGCGCTGGGAACGGCGCCGCAGATCTGCAGGAGGACACCACCTGGCCGCCGCGGCGCGCTGGGGACGGCGCCACAGACCTGCAGGAGGACACCACCTGGCCGCCGCGCCGCGCGGTGAGCGGCGCTCTCTTCGAGAACAGCGGCTCCTACGAGCGGCGCCCGGTCAGCAACGGCCTGCTCTCCGGCAGCCAGAACGACCTCCTCAACGCGGACGACGAGGACGAGGCGGAGACGTCCAACAGTCCGCTCGCCGCCGTCGGCTACACCGTCGTCTGGTACGGCGTTCCGGCCGTCCTCTTCATCGTGGGTATCTTCCTGCTCAACAGCGGCCAGCGTTCCCACGCCCTGCAGACCCTCGCCGATGCCGCCCCCGAGTTCGGCATCTCTCTGACGCTGAGCATCATGGTCGCCTTCGGCCTGCGCTTCGCCACCACCGCCTGGAAGTCCGCCAGCGTGGGCCTCGCCGCCGCGGTCGTCGGCGGTGGCCTGGCCACGGTCCTGAGCTCCGCCATCACCGGCAACAGCCTCAGCTGACCCACAACCGGCCGCTCAAAGCGCCGGAACCACCCACAGCCCGGTCAAGGCCCTCAGAAGCTGGCCATTCATGGGTCCTTGGACGCTCACCAGCACGATCATCGCGGGGTCGGTGCGCGGCCACATCATGAACCGGTCAGGGCCCTCAGAAACCGGCCCACTCACAAACCCGGTCAGGCCCCCAGCTGACGGCGCCCACCAACCGATCAAGGCTCTCGGAAGCTGACCGGCCACGGCTCTCGGAAGCTGACCCGCTAACGAACCCGGCCAAGCATCCGACAACCGACCCCACCCACCAGCCGATCAAGGCTCTAGGAGGGACTGTAAGAAAAATTTACAGTCCCTACAGTCCCGATAGTCCCGCCGCGGGCAGGGTGAACGTGAAGCAGGAACCGCCGCCGGGGTTGTCCGATGCGGTGATGGTGCCTCCGTGGCGTTCCACGATCCGTTTGCAGATGGCCAGGCCGAGGCCGGTGCCGTGGTATCCGCTGTCCGGATGCGCGCGATGGAAGTTTTCGAAGATCGAGTTGTGTTGCCCTGGAGGTATCCCGATGCCGTTGTCGGCGATACAGATCGTCACGGTGTCGCCGGTGCGGGCCGCGGTGATGGTCAGGGCCGGGGTGACGCCCGGACCGGTGTATTTGATCGCGTTCCCGATCAAGTTGTCCATCAGTTGGCGCAGTAGGACCGGGTCGGCCTGCACTGCCGGCAGGACACCGATCGTGAACCGGGGTTCCTGCTGGCCGGCCGCCGCCGCCGAGTCGGACCGGGCGACGGCGATGTCGGCGGTGAGCGCGGTCAGGTCCACCGGGACCGCGGAGACCTCGGCCTTGCGGGCGGTGGTGTACGCGAGCAGACCGTCGATGAGCCCGCGCATGCGCGCGGCGGCCCGGTCGGCGCGGGTCAGATCGTCGAGGGCCTGGTCGAGGATGGTGTGCGGCGGTAGGTCGGACAGCAGGTCGCGGGCTGCGGCGGTCCAGCCGCCGAGGCAGGCGAGAGGGTTGAGCAGGTCGTGCGCGACGACGCCGGCGAAGTTGGTCAGCTCGTCGCGGTGCCGGCGTTCGGCGGTCACGTCGTGGACGAGGATGACCGCGCTACTGGTTCCGTCGGGGCGTGGCAGGGGGGAGGCGTTGACCCGGACGATGTGTCCCGGGCCGGTGCCCGGCGGTTGGATCAGGATGTCCTCGCCGCGGACGTTCTCGCCACCCATGGCCCGCATGGAAGGGCGTTCGTGGATTGCGTACGGGGTGCCGTCGAGGTGGAGGTGCCGGTACCCGGTGTTGCGGATGTCGCGGAAGGGTCCCAGGAGCTCGGTGGCGGCAGGGTTGCGCAGCGACACGTGACCGTCGGGTTCGACCACCACGAGCCCGCCGGCCACCGTGTCGATGATCGCGGCGAGCAGAGCGGAGTGCGCGGCGGCGCGCTCCTGCTGGGTGACGAGTTCGGCCTTCTCCCTGGCGAGCGCGACGACCAGCGCGGCGCGTTCATCGCGGCCCAGCGCCAGCGCGAGCCCGACCACGGTGACCAGGGCGAGGAAGAGCTGGACGATGGCGGCCCGGACGATGGGCTCGGTGACGTGCGCGAACGGCCCGGACTCGTCGAGGGTGTACCGCACCGCGATGACGGTGACCACGCAGTTGTGCAGCAGCAGGAACGGCGTGCAAAGCCGGGTGGCCACCAGGACGGTTCCGCCGAGCAGCGCGAACGACAGCGGCAGGCGGTCGGTGTACCCGAAACCGGCCAGGTAGACGGCGGTCGTCCCGGCGAGGATCACCACGTACTCGGCGCGGCGCCACCGCGAGGTGGCAGCCAGCCGTGCCCTGCCATGCCGCAGCCACCCGGCCGCCGAGCCGAAGCGGGCGGTGACCGTGGTGAGGGCCGCCCCGGCGAATACACCGACCGAACCGATGATCATGATGCCGGTCGTGCGCTGGGTCAGGTACAGGCCGAGGTGCGTCCATGGCAGGCGTCCAGTGGTCAGCCATTCACCGGTGACCGCGGCAACCGAACCGCAGGCGCTCGCCCCGATCGCAGCGCCGAGCATCCCCCAGAGATCACGTGGGGCACGCATCGGTGCGATGCCGCCCGCTCCCCACAGCGACGGCCGCCAACGGGCCAGCAGCAGGGCGAAAACGGTACCCTGCAGGACCCCGCCGATCCCGAAGAGCAGCGCGGCGAGGAGTGTCGGAGTTTTCGTCACCAGCGTTGTCGCGGCGAGGACCAGCGGCAGCGCCACGGCGTCCGCCCAGCGGGCGCGGGCGTGCCGCTGGGCGCAAAACCAGATCGCCGTCACGCCGGCGGCCGGCCACACCAGGGCGATCCCGGCCGCATCGGTCGCGGTGCGCCATCCCAGCAGCACCGCGGCGCCGTACACGATGGCGAACAGCGCGGTCCGGGCAAGCGAGCGCGGGTAGGTCATCGTCACCGCGACCTTCACGTGGAGTCCGACATACGCCCTATCGGCCAGTTCCTCTAGGCGCTGAGTCCCGCCAACCTCAGACCGTTTCGCCGCTTACCGTTCGGCGGCCCGCCGCGGCCAGGTCGGCCGGCGAACCTCGACCATCAGTGAAACCTGGCCATGATCTTGGACCCGAACACGTTAGTGGGCTATAAGTGCGCTTTAGGTAGGTTTCGGGTTTGAGTTGGAGTCAGGGCCGCTGGTGGGAGGCGGTTCGGCTGGCTAGGAAGCTGACCGGCCACGGCTCTCGGAAGCCGACCCGCTAACGAACCCAGCCAGGCACCCGACAACCGACCCACCCACCAACTGGTCAGGGTCTCGAAGCTGACCCGCCTACGAACCGGTCAGGCCCGAGGCCGGCCCACTGGCCCGGTCAGAACCGTGGAAGGCCGTCCCGGTCGGGACCGGTGCGGGCAAAACCCGCTCGGATGCTGGGGCTGCTGCGGGTCGTTCTCGGGTGAAAGCACGAAACGGCATGCCGAGCCAGAGCCCGGCATGCCGTTTCGCGATGGTGCGAGAAGCCTTACTTGGCGGCGACCACGTTCACCGGGAACGTGGCGGTCACCTCGGGGTGCAGCTTGACCTGGACGTTGTACGAGCCCGTGGTCTTGATCTGACCCGGCAGCTCGAGACGACGCCGGTCCAGCGCCGGACCGCCGGCGGCCTTGACGGCCTCGACGATCTCGGTCGGGGTGATCGAGCCGAACAGGCGGCCGGCGTTGCCGGAACGCGCGCTCAGCGTGACCTTGAGGCCGGACAGCTGGGCCTTGACCTCGTTCGCCTGGCCCAGGTCCCGGATCTCGCGCGCCTCACGGGCCCGCTTGATGACCACGACCTGCTTCTCGGCGCCCTTGCTCCACTGGATGGCGAAGCCCTGCGGAAGCAGGTAGTTACGGCCGTAGCCGTTCTTCACCTCGACGATGTCGCCGGGAGTACCGAGGCCCGAAACCTCCTGAGTGAGGATGATCTTCATTTGCGTCATCCCTCTCAGCGCGCCGTCGCCGTGTACGGCAGGAGCGCCATCTCACGGGCGTTCTTGACCGCGCGGGCGATCTGCCGCTGCTGCTGCGAAGTCACACCGGTGACGCGGCGGGCACGGATCTTGCCGCGGTCAGAGATGAACTTCCGCAGGAGCGCGGTGTCCTTGTAGTCGATGTAGGTGATCCCGTCCTTGTCGAGCGGGTTCACCTTCTTCTTCGGCTTGCGAAGCGCCGCAGCCTTAGCCATTGCTCTTACTCCTGAACTCAAGAAAGCCCGAGGGCTTAGAAGGGAGGCTCGTCGTCGAACGAGGAGTTGCCACCGCCGGAACGGTTGCTGGAGGCGGGTGCAGCCGTCGCCCACGGGTCGTCGTAGTCGTTGTTGCTCCGACCACCGCCGCCACCGTTGAACTGCTGCCGGTTCCCACCGCCGCCACCACTGGAGGCGCCGAAGCCACCCCCACCGCCGCCGGACCGGCTCGTCTTCTGCACCTTCGCCGTGGCGTAGCGCAGGGACGGGCCGATCTCGTCGACCTCGAGCTCTACGACGGTGCGCTTCTCTCCCTCTTTGGTGTCGTACGTGCGCTGACGCAGCCGGCCCTGCACGATCACCCGAGCGCCGCGCTGCAGCGACTCGGAAACGTGCTCGGCGGCGTCACGCCAGACGCTGCACGACAGGAAGAGTGGCTCGCCGTCCTTCCACTCGTTCGACTGCCGGTCCAAAGTCCGCGGGGTGGAAGCGATACGGAATGAACAGACCGCCGCTCCCGAATTGGTGAAGCGCAGCTCAGGGTCGTTGACCAGGTTGCCAACAACCGTGATTACGGTTTCTCCAGCCATGAAACTTCTCCTCGCCGCTCAAGTCGTTGACGCAAAGGGTCTCAGGACCCTCTGACAAAAACGCCTCAGCGGGTCTCGGGACGGATGACCTTGGTCCGCAGGATGGACTCGTTGAGGCGGAGCTGACGATCCAGCTCGGCCACGGCCTCGGGCGTCGCCTGCAGGTCGACGACCGCGTAGATGCCTTCGGCCTTCTTGTTGATCTCGAACGAGAGCCGGCGACGGCCCCAGACGTCGAGCTTCTCCACCGAGCCACCCGCGGTCCTGATGACGTTCAGGTACTGGTCGAGCGACGGGGCAACGGTGCGTTCCTCGAGCGAAGGATCGAGGATCACCATGAGTTCGTAATGACGCAAGACATTCACCTCCTATGGGCTTTGCGGCCACGGTCTCTCCGTGGCAGGAGGTCTTGTGTCGAACGCAGAAGAACGCCGTGGAAAACAGTGCCTGCTAGAGACTCACTAGAGGCGACCCACGGCGATGCGGTCTGCGAACCGAGCCAGCATACCCAGGTGGGGCGCCGTGTCCCAAAACGAAGGCCCCGTCCGGTGGACGGGGCCTTCGTCATGCAGAGCCGCGGGGCGTCCGGCCCAGTTCGTTGGGTGGGACCTGGGGAGGAACGACCACACCGATGAGGTGGGCGCGGTCGCCCCGCGGAGCCTTACAAGGGAAAGCTTACGCCAGATTTGACCGAGATGCACGTTGCGACACGATTGCCCGAATAGCCGCCGCCAGTACGCCCAGGGCGCAAACGATCGCGACCAGACCGAGCAGGCCGATCGGGCGGCCGGTGCGCAGCGGCTCGATCGCGGCGACCTCCTCCACCGCGGGCGCGGCGACCGGCTCGTCCGACTGACCGGCAAGAGGTCCGGCGGAGACGGGTGCGGCCAGGTCCGTGGCGGTCAGCCCGGCCAGCGCCCGGTCGGCGGGGAGGAGCGCCTTCCCGTCACCCGGCGGCATCCCGGCGAACGTCGGGTCACCGGCTTCCGACGTACCCGCAATCATGCTTTTGATCTGCTGATCGGCGTCGCCGAGCGGCGCGGCCGGGGCGCCGCCGACGGTCTTTGCTCGCGCCGCCTGCGACTCGGCGTCGGGCTTCTGGAGGCCCACCTGGGAGGTGGCCTGCGTGGGACGCGCCGGACGCGAATCCGGCGAGCTGGTGTCCGGTAGAGCCGAGCCCGAGGCCGGCGCCTGCTTGGACGAGCCGGATGCCGCCGGCGTCCGGCTCGTGGCATCCGAATCGCTGGGCGTCGGCTTCGTGAGCGTCGCCGCGGTGGACGGTACGGCGGTGACCAGCATCGGCACCGGGTCGCTGGGGCTCGCGCAGGTCGGGGTGAGCCGCACCGGGGTCGTGCCGCGGCGGAACAGGACCTCGGTCGCACCGTCGGCCGGAATGACACCCTTCGGCTCGCCGCCCACCTCCAGCCGCGCGTCGTGGCCGGTGCGATTGACCACTTGTACGGCGCTCTCCTCGGGCACCGTCATCTTCTCGACCCTGGGTTTGGAACCACAGGTCAGCCCGAGCACGCCGCCGTCGAAGGTCGCCCGCCGACTGCTCGGCTCGGCCGGGTCTGCGCTGGCCGCACCCGGGATGAGCAGCGGAACGCCGAAGATCAGGCCGCCGGCCACCAGCGCCGTCATCCGGTATCGGAACCGCCGCGTCATGCACATCTCCCCAGTTCGCCGCCGGTCACGACCGGCAATCGGTCAAACGTGATCGATGGGACTAACGAGACGAGTCGAAGGCCGGTGACGCTCGCCGGAGAGTGTCGGACCGGCGTCGTAGGCTCGTCTCATGCGCATCGGAGCCCATGTCGATCCCGCCGACCCGCTGGCCGAGGCCGCCGCCCGCGGCGCCGAGGCGGTGCAGTTCTTCTTGACCGACCCGCAGAGTTCCAAGACCCCAGAACCCCGCGAGGACGTGGAGCGGCTACGCGCCTCCGAGGTAGACATCTACATCCACGCGCCGTATCGGATCAACGTCGCCTCACCGAACAACAGGATCCGCATCCCGAGCCGCAAACTGCTGCTGACGCATGCCCGGGCCGCGGCCGAGGTCGGCGCGAAGGGCCTGATCGTGCACGGCGGGCATGTCGGTGGCGGCGCCGACCTCGCCGACGGGTTCGTGAGCTGGCGGAAGGTCTTCGAGTACGCCGAGAGCGAGGGCGGCTTCCCGCTGCCGATCCTGATCGAGAACACGGCCGGCGGGGACAACGCGTGCGCCCGGCGCTTCGACGATGTGGCCCGGCTGTGGGACGAGGTCGGACGGTTCGGCGCCGGGTTCTGCCTGGACACCTGTCACGCCTTCGCCGGCGGGGAGGACCTGGTCGGCATCGTCGACCGAGTGAAGGCGATCACCGGACGAATCGACCTTATTCACGCGAATGACTCCAAGGGGGGTTTCGACTCGGGTCAGGACCGGCACGACAACCTGGGGAGTGGAAAGATCGACCCCGAGTTGGTGGTCGCCGCCATCCGTGCCTCCGGGGCTCCAGCCATTGTGGAGACCCCCGGTGGAGTGGAGGGGCAGAGTGCCGACATCGCCCTGCTGCGGCAGCGGTCGGGCGCCTGACGTACTGGTCCGGGGAGAGTCATGACCGAGCAGCCGCAACAGCTCTCGACCAAGTCCGCCAGTGACGGCACGGATCTGCCGGAGCGGCGGGAGCCGAGAAAGAAGCGGCTGTTCGGGATCTTCGGATCCAGGCGGGCGGAGAAGAGGGCCGGTTCGGGGTCCTCGGAGGTCGCCGGTCCTGCCGGAGCTTCTGACCGGTCGGACATGTCGGGCGGTAAGACGTCGACGGCCGAAGGCGGGAAGCCTGACGCTGCGACACCTGACAAACCAGCGTCGGACCGAGCCGTGGCCGACAAGGCCGTGACCGATGAAACCAAGGTCGACAAGGCCGCGGCTGACGACACCAAGGCTGACGAGCCGAGCGTAGGCAAAGCCGAACCCTCGGTGGACAAATCCCCGACGGGACCCAGCGGTTCGGAGACGTCTGGGGACGAAAAGGCTGCAAAGACCGCGGTCGAGGTCGCCCTCGACGAGGACGCAAAGGACGCGGCAAAGGCTTCCGCCGACGAAGATGCAAAGGACGCGCCGGAGGTCTCCGCCGGCGAGGATGCGAAGGGGACGGAGGAAGGCGGGAAGGCGAAGCGGAAGCGTACGAAGCTGCCGGAGACCCGACCTCCTGGAGTACCGCCAGACCCCTGGAGCGCCTTCACCGCCATCGCGCCGGAGAGGCCTCCTGGCCGGATCCGGCGTGGGCTCCGAGCGATCGGGCGACGGTTCGTTCACGAATACGCCTTGACCATCTACCTCTCAGTGATCTTCGCGGCCGGGCTGTCCTGGCCGACGCTGCGCGATCCCCTGCACACCCTGCCGCAGGACCTCGGTGACCCGACCCGCCAGGCGTGGCAGGTCTCCTGGCTGGGCCACGTCCTGCAAACCAATCCGATCAAGATCTGGCAGACGAACGCCTACTTCCCGACCACGGACACCCTGGCGTACGGCGACAGCCTGCTCGGCTACGCGCCCGCCGGCCTGCTCGGCACCGGCCCGGAAGCGGCGGTGCTGCGGTACAACATCCTGTTCGTGCTGGCCCATGCCCTGCTGCTGTTCGGCGCCTACGCTCTGGTGCGCCAGCTCGGTGCCCGGCCCATCGGTGCCGCGGTGGCGGCTGCCGCCTTCGCGTACGCCCCCTGGCGGCTCGCTCAGGAGGGGCACCTCAACATCGTCTCGGCCGGTGCGATCCCGCTCGCCCTGGCGTTGCTCGCCCGGGGCCACGGCTGGTCCCTCCGCTACCGGTTCCGGCCCACGCGTCGCCACTCCGGATGGGCCGCACTCGGCTGGCTGGTTGCGACCTGGCAGCTCAGTCTGGGCTTCGCGCTCGGCGTCGCGTTCGCGTACGTACTCGGCGCTGTGCTGGTCTTTCTGCTGTTTGCTGTGCCGATTCGGCGGCTCGTGCAGCGCCGCGGGGAGAAGCGACGTCTGGCCGCGCAGCGCAAGGCAGCGCCTGAAGCCAAGACCGACGCTGAGCCCAAGGCAGAACCTGAAGCCAAGGCAGAACCTGAAACCAAAACCGACCCCGAAGCCAAGGTCGGCCCTGAAGCCAAGGCCGCCGGCCCTGAAGCCAAGGCGGAGCCTGAATCCAAAACCGATGCTGAAGCCGAGGCCGGCCCTGAGGCCAAGGCGGAGCCTGGGGCCAAGACCAAACAAGACAAGGCAGAGCAGGGCAGGGCGGAGCAGGGCAAGGTAGCGCCTGGAATCAAGGCAGAGCCTGCGACCAAAGCCGACCCGGACGAGCCGGAGCAGGACAAAGCAGAGCAGGACAAGGAAGCGCCTGACGCCAAGGCAGAACCTGCGACCAAGACCGACCCAGACAAGCCGGAGCAGGACAAAGCAGAGCAGGACAAGGAAGCGCCTGACGCCAAGGCAGAACCTGCGACCAAGACCGACCCAGACAAGCCGGAGCAGGAC
>NZ_FZNR01000008.1:339847-362848 GCF_900188005.1 Actinoplanes regularis
ACCGACCCAGACAAGCCGGAGCAGGACAAAGCAGAGCAGGACAAGGAAGCGCCTGACGCCAAGGCAGAACCTGCGACCAAGACCGACCCAGACAAGTCGGAGCAGGACAAAGCAGAGCAGGACAAGAAGAAGCTGGATGAGGGGAAACCCGGCAAGAGGAAGCGGGCCAGGTCGGCCGAGAAGAAGCCGCGCCGGAAGTCGAGGGCGGTCCTCGGTTGGCGCCTGCTGCTCGCCGACTTCCTAGGCGTCCTCCTCTTCGTCGGCGTCGGCGCTGTCCTCGCCATTCCGTACCTCCGGGTGCCGGACTCCGCCACCCGAAGCCACGACATCGAGCTCTTCTCGCCGCCGCTGCGCAGCCTGCTGATCGGGCCGGCCGAATCGCGGATCTGGGGCGCCGCACACGCCACCCCGCGTGCCTCGCTGCACTCGGCCGCCGAGATGTCGCTGCTCCCCGGTTTCGTGCTCTACGCACTCGCCCTGGCCGGCCTGCTCTTCTCGATCTGGCGATGGCGGCAGCGACTGTTCCTGGTGCTGGGCCTGGCCGCCGCGGTGATCCTCACCCTGGGCACCAACTTCTTCGGCGGCCGCTGGACCTACCTGCCGCTCTTCGGGCACCTGCCGGCCTCGTTCGAGCAGTGGGTCCCGGGCCGGCTGACCCTCTGGACCACTCTGCTGCTGGCGATCCTGGCCGCTGGGGCCGTCGACGACTTCGTCCGGCGGGCCATGCACCTCGCGGCGCAGCGGACGCCGCCGTGGCCCGGCCCGTGGATGCGGCTGGCCATGCTCATGCCGCTGGTCCTGGTGGTCCTGGAGGGCTGGAGCACGACCGCGCATCCGGGCGTGCCCGCCCAGCCGGCCGCGCTGCGGACCGTGGGCGGTCCGATGCTGGTGCTGCCCACCGACGCGATCACGGATCAGACCGTGCAGCTCTGGACCACCTCGCGGTACCAGCAGGTGACGAACGGCGGCGGCAACGTCGCGGTGACCCGGCAGAAGGAGCTACGGCAGGCGGTCGCGGCGTTCCCCGATCTGGCGAGCATCCAGTACCTGCGCACGATCGGGGTGGGCACCGTGCTGCTGATCCGCTCCGAGGTCGCGGGAACACCCTGGGAGCAGGCCGGTGACCTCCCGGTGGACACGCTCGGCATCACCCGCGAGGACCTCCCCGACGCCGTGGTGTTCCGCCTGGGCTGAGGCGGGGCCACGGCCGTACCGGAGAGTGGGCCGAGAGCGAAAAGGGGGCACACCGAAAGGTGTGCCCCCTACGCGTTTCCGCGGAAGAATCTAGATCTTGACGACCACCGGCGACTCGGGCTCGACGTCGGCCGGCTCCGACTTGACGTAGCCGAGCGACCGCCGCAACTGCTGCACCCACCCGGCGTCCGGCCCCTCCAGCCTCCCGGCGTCCGGGTCGTTGCCGTCGTAGGTCTGCCGGACCACGTCCAGCTCCGGTCGCCAGATCTCCCGGATCACCAGTCCACACAGCACCGCCACGGTGATCAACCGCAGGCTGGAAGCAAGCACGAAGGTGCCCTCCGGGATCACCGGCCTGCCGCCCGCACCGATCAGCTCGGCGTAGAACGCGGTGAAGTATCCGATCTCGGCGACCGTCCAGGCGATGATCGCGCCCCACTTCGGCCGGGCCAGCACGATCAGCGGAAGCAGCCAGAGCACGTACTGCTGCGACC
Organism: Actinoplanes regularis; assembly: GCF_900188005.1. GTDB lineage: Bacteria > Actinomycetota > Actinomycetes > Mycobacteriales > Micromonosporaceae > Actinoplanes > Actinoplanes regularis. The sequence continues at coordinate 341,536 of NZ_FZNR01000008.1, forward strand.
AGACCTTGCTGAAGATCAGGAAGAATGCGACGACCAGGAACGCCAACTGGGCCAGCCGCGGCGGTTTCGGCGCGAGCAGACCGAGCCCCAGGAGGAAGGCACAGGCCAGACCGACGAGCGCGTACGAGAGGGCGTTCAACGTCGGGATGTGGTCACTGAGCCACTGGAACGGCCCCTGGTCGCCGGGCGAGCCGCTGTTCCACTTGCCGTCCAGGTACCGCCCGACGTACCAGAGGGTGCCCCAGTCGATCGGCCGCGTCGAGTTGAGCCGGAAGAACCGCAGCCAGGCCTCGTGGTGCCAGTACCAGACCGGGAAGTTGACCACCACCGTGGTGATCACCGTCGCCAGGGCAGTCAGCCCCCACGGCCGGATCTTCCCGGTGCGCAGCGCGAGAACAAACAGCGGCCCGATGATGAACAGTGGCCACAGCTTGGCCGCCCCACCCAGCCCGAGGAACACCCCGGCCCAGATCGGCCGGCGGCGCACCCACAGCAGCAGGCCGATCGCGGCCAGGCCGATGGCCAGGAAGTCCCAGTTGACCGTGGCGGTGACCAGCAGGATCGGGGAGAGCGCGAAGATCGCCGCATCCCAGGGCCGTCGTCGTCGCAGGATCAGGAGCACCGCCGCGGTGGCGACCGCGAGCAGCGAGAGCACCAACGCGTTGATGTTGTAGAACCAGCTGCCCTGGTTGATGCTCGTGTTCTGCGTCGTGCCGTACCAGTGCACGGGCAGGCCGAGCGCCCCCATGAAATAACCGGTGACAACCGGGTATTCGACCTGGTGGTCGACGTACGGCACCTGGCCTTCGCTCAGTCCTTCGGCGTAGTAGAGCGCCAGGACGTCGGTGTAGCAGAAGCGGGTGTACTGGACGTTCTTCTGCCAGTCTCCGCTCATGCAGGGCGACTTCTGCACCCAGGAGAGCGCCAGCATCAGGCAGGTGAGGGCCAGGATCATCCGCGGCGCGGTCCAGAACCTGTTGGGCCGGGCGTCCGGGCGGGTCGCGTGCGAGCCGAGCGGCCCGCCGATGATCTGCGACAAGCCCCGCACGAAACCGTCCGAGGTGGCGCTCGGAACGTCGGGCCGGTCGGTGGACGGTTGCGTGCTCATGCCTTGGCATCATGCCGCATGAAGCTCGGAGATCGGACGCCACCCGGACACGGCACACCGATGAAAACTGATGAAAAGACGGCGCCCACCTCATCGAGGTGGGCGCCGTCTTTGTCAGAGCAGGACATCAACCGCCGTCGTTGTTGTTACCGCCGCCGTTGTTGGTGCCACCGCCGTTGTCGGTGCCGCCACCGTTGTCAGTGCCGCCGTTGCCGGGACCACCGTTGTCGGGACCGCCGTTGTCGGTGCCGGGGCAGAGAAGCGACCCCAGGGCGCTGTTGCAGACCGCGCTGTTGTCCGGGACCGTCGGCTCCGGCGGCGGCGCGACGCCGTTGCCCTTCGAGTCGTCACCGGTTCGGATCCGGTCCGGGAACTGAGCCTTGTCCCAGCCCTTCTCCTTCGCCACCGTGTCGATGAACCGCTTCCAGATCTCCGCCGGAGTGTTGGAGCCGAACATCTTCTTGCCGCTGGCCTCGGTGAGCGCGACCCGGTTGCCCTTGCCGCCGACCCACACGGTCGCCGCCAGCTGCGGGATCCCGCCGACGAACCAGGCGTCACCGTTCTTGCTGCTCTGCTCCTGGCTGAGCTCCCAGGAACCACTCTTACCCATGGCTTGACGGCCGCCCGCCAGGGAGTGGTTGGCGTGGTCAGGGATCTGCTTGAGCACTGCGGTCAGGTCAGAGGCCTTGTCTTCCGCCAGGACCCGCTCACCCTTGGTGGAGATCGTCTTCAGGTTCGTCGTCTTACCGGTGTTCGGGTCGATCGACTGGATCTTCTTGATGAAGTGCGTCTTGTGCCGGACGCCCTGCCCGACGAGCGTCGCGACGCCGGTGGCGTGCTCCAGGGGAATGACTCGGAACTGGCCGAAACCGATCTCGGCGCTGAAGTTCTTGTCCCAGGTCGAGGCGTCGGTCTTGGTCAGGTCGATCCGCTTGCCGTCGTTGTTCCAGATGTAGCGGATACCGGCCGACTTGGCCGCGCTGACGACCTTGCTCACGCCGAGCTGGTCGGTGATCCAGTAGAACGGGAAGTTGTACGACTTGACGGTCGCCTGCTCGAGGTCGCAGCCGGTGATGCTGTGGTTGCCGGTCTGACAGGTCTTGCCCGGGTCCTGACCGGCGTTGCTGATCGAGGTGCCGTTCGCCCGCTTCTTCGTACCGTCCCAGAGCGTGTTGAACGAGTAGTCGGCCTTCAGCGCGGCGGTCAACGTGTAGATCTTGAAGGAGGAGGCCGGCGACTGACCGCCGGATTCCATCACGTCGCTGCCGTCACCGGACATGTAGCCGGCGTAGTCGATGCCGTTGCCGTCGTCACCGCCGTAATACCCGAGCACCTCACCGTTCTCCGGGTCGATGCCGATCACCGCGGCCTGGTAGGTCTTCGGCCGCCCGTTGAGCGGCGATTCCTTGCTGGTGCGGGAGCCGGCCTCCTCGGCCGCCTTCTGCACGACCGGGTCGATCGTGGTGGTGATCGTCAGACCACCCTTGCTGATCTGATCATCGGTGATGCCGAGCTCGTGCAGTTCGTGAGTGACCTGCCGCGAGATCATCTGGGACGGCTTGCCCTCCCAGCAGGTTTCGCACTTCTGGCTGGTCTTCTTGGTGAGCGCCTTGGGCCACTGCCGCTTGTCGTAGACCTCCTGCGAGATCCACCCCTCGGCGAGCATGTTCTTCATCGTGTACTGCCACCGATCCTCGGCATCGGTGGGGTTGATCGTCGGGTCGTAACCCTTGTGCGTGGCGGTCGGGTAGGGCTGCTTGATGATCGAGGCAATCGCCGCCGCCTGATAGGGGTCGATCTCCTTGAGCCCGTTGGAGCCACCCTTGACGATGCTGCGGTTGTAGTAGCCCTGGGCTGCGGCCTCCGCGCCCAACCGGCCCTGGCCGAGGTCGATGTAGTTCAGGTACAGACCCATGATCTGGTCTTTGCTGTACTTCGACTCCAGCTTGCGGGCGATCACCGCCTCGCGCAGCTTACGGCTGTAGCTGATGTCCTTCAGCTCAGCGACGTGCCGTGCGTACTGCTGGGTGACCGTCGACGCGCCCTGCTTGTCGCCGCCGGTGAAGTTGTTCCACGCGGCGCGGGCGATGCCCTTCATGTCGATGCCGTTGTGGCGGTAGAAGTTCTTGTCCTCGGCGGCGGCCACGGCGTGCGCCATCGTCAACGAGATGTTCTGGTACGGCACGTTGACGCGGGGCTCACCCACCTTCGCGAGGATCTGACCCTTGGTGTTGAGGATCTTGTTCAGCTGCTCCTCCGCCTGTGGCGTGGGCAGCTCGACGTCGTCGAAGAAGTAGGTACCGCCGACGATGCCGGCGCCGATCATGATGACCAGTACGGCTGCCGCCGCGGTCAGGATGTTGGCCCGGCGGTACTTCTTGTCCGCAGTGCTGCGCGGCCGCTTGCCGCCCCCACCGCCACCGGTCCCGCCGCCGGAACCACCGGTCCCGCCGGGTGGCACCGAAGCGCGCCCACCGACCGAGGCCGAGCCGACCGACGCGCGCCCACCGACCGGAGCCGCACCACCGACGGAAGCGCGCCCACCGACCGGAGCCGCACCACCGACGGAGGCACGGCCACCGACCGGGGCCGCGCCGCTGACCGAGGCACGCCCGGGGCTGGCCGAGCCGACCGAAGCGGAACCGGCTGGCCGCCGGTACGCGTCGGGTGCGGGACGGTTTCCCTCCTCCGGTCCGGAAGCAGCGGACGGCCCGGGCACCCTGGCCCGGGCTCGTGCGTTCTGCGGTTCGCCGTACGGATTCATTCCTTCGCACCTACCGTTCGCGGGGGCGCGGCCGGGCTGTCCGGGATACGATCCCGGCGACCGTGCCACGAGCGGGCCGTCTGATTTGACCGGCTGCGGAGCAAGGTGTCCGAGCCTGTCTTAAACGTGTCCACGTTAACGACATCGATCCGGTTCACCGTCGACCCTCCCAGACGTGTGAATCCGAACCTGTTTTCCATTGCATCGGGGGCTCGTCGTCGACGAGCGCGTCCCGGCCGAGCGCATAGCGCTCGATGAGATGGTTCCAGGAGCAGGAGCGGCACACCTCGACCACGAAGACCTGGCACTCACGGAGCGTCATCGCGAGCACAGGCAACTCGGCGGCCTTGTGGGCCTGGCCGGCCGACTGCTTGAGCTCGTCTCCATAGACGTAGTGCACCAGTGTCAGGTTTTCCCGGCGGCAGATCGGGCACCGCTCGTCGGTCGGCTCGCCATGGAAGGTCGCCGCGTTTTTCAAGTACGGCGAGGCATCACACACTTCGAGCGGGCTGATCCGGCCATTTCGCACGTCACGCAGGACTGCCCGCTTCTGAAGCGAGTAGTCCACCACCTGTCGCTGCGTGCGCATGGCGAAGAGAGTACGCGGTCCCCGCTCGCAGGGCGACCGCCATCACGGAGCGTGGCGTGGCGACCGCGCAGGATGCCCGAGTTGCGCGCTACGACGTCCCGATCTACGGTAGCGATGTATCGGGCCGATACATCGGGGCACACTGCGAGGGGGTCGAGGTGCTGGAACTGGCGATCCTCGGGCTTCTACAGGAGGCCCCGATGCACGGATACGAGCTCCGCAAGGAACTGGCCACCAAGCTGGGCACGCTCCGCGCCGCGATCAGCTACGGGACTCTGTACCCCACTCTGAAGCGGTTGAAGCTGACCGGCTGGATCAGTGAAGCCGAAGCGAACAACGACGAAATTGTTCCCCCGATGACCAGCAAACGGGGACGGGTTGTCTACAAGATCACGGCGGAGGGCAAGGAACGCTTCGCCGAGCTGCTCGCCGCCACCGGGCCGGAGACGTATGACGACGCCGGCTTCGGGGTGCACTTCGCCTTCTTCTCCCGCACCGACCGGGCCACCCGGTTGCGGATCCTGGAAGGGCGCCGGCGCCGGGTCGAGGAGCGCCGGGAGGGGCTGCGGGAGATTCTCACCCGCGCCGCCGACCGCCTCGACGCGTACACCCTCGAACTTCAGCGGCACGGGCTCGACGCCTGTGAGCGCGAGGTCCGCTGGCTCGAAGAGCTGATCACGAACGAACGCTCCGGTCGTACCCCGGCATTTCGTCAACGCGCCGGGTACACCGGCGTAGCAAACCCCGCACCCGCGGGCGGCACACCGCCGGCGGGGACGGCACCCCCGGAACCACCGCGTCCGTACTCGGACCGGCCGTGATGAACAAGGAGGCAAACGCGATGGGCTCCGTCCGCGTCGCCATCGTCGGTGTGGGTAACTGCGCCTCGTCCCTCGTGCAGGGCGTGGAGTACTACAAGAACGCCGACCCCAACGACCGCGTCCCGGGTCTCATGCACGTAACCTTCGGCGACTACCACGTTTCCGACGTGAAGTTCGTCGCGGCGTTCGATGTGGACGCCAAGAAGGTCGGCATGGACCTGGCCGAGGCGATCGTCGCCAGCGAGAACAACACCGTCAAGCTGACCGATGTGCCGCCGACCGGCGTCACCGTGCAGCGTGGCCCGACCTTCGACGGTCTGGGCACCTACTACCGCGAGATCATCGAGGAGTCCTCGGCCGAGGCCGTCGACGTGGCGCAGGCGCTGCGCGACGCCCAGGTCGACGTGGTCGTCTCCTACCTCCCGGTGGGCTCCGAGCAGGCCGACAAGTTCTACGCGCAGGCCGCGATCGACGCCGGTTGCGCGTTCGTGAACGCTCTGCCGGTCTTCATCGCCTCCGACCCGGTCTGGGCGCAGAAGTTCGTCGACGCCGGGCTGCCGATCGTCGGTGACGACATCAAGAGCCAGGTCGGCGCCACCATCGTGCACCGCGCGCTGGCCAAGCTGTTCGAAGACCGTGGCGTCGAGCTGCTGCGTACGTACCAGCTCAACTTCGGCGGCAACATGGACTTCATGAACATGCTGGAGCGCAACCGCCTGGTCTCGAAGAAGATCTCGAAGACCCAGTCGGTCACCTCGCAGATCCCGCACGAGATGATCAAGAGCGACGTGCACATCGGCCCGTCGGACCACGTGCCGTGGCTCGACGACCGCAAGTGGGCGTACATCCGTCTCGAGGGCCGCTCCTTCGGTGACACCCCGCTGAACGCCGAGCTCAAGCTCGAGGTGTGGGACTCCCCGAACTCGGCCGGTGTGATCATCGACGCGGTCCGCGCGGCGAAGATCGCCAAGGACCGCGGCATCGGTGGCCCGATCCTGTCGGCGTCGTCCTACTTCATGAAGTCCCCGCCGGTGCAGTACAACGACCACGACGCCCACGAGGCCGTCGAGGCGTTCATCCGCGGCGACATCGAGAGCTGACGCGCTTCTGCAAGTTGAACGGCCGGTCCGCGATTGCGGGCCGGCCGTTCGGCGGTAGGAACCCGCACCTGGTCGCCTGCTGATCTCGACCAGGGATGTTCCACGCCGCCGATTTTCTGCCTGTAGGTAATGCGGTGTGATGCCAGGAACGGCCTCCGGTGCGGCTCGGTCGTGATCGCAGCCTCGACCTCAGCCCCAGGCGCGGGTCAGCGCCACCCGGGCCTCCAACTCCAGGAGCTTGCGTTTGCGCTCCAGACCACCGCCGAAGCCGACCATCTTGCCGCCGGCGCCGACCACCCGGTGACACGGCACGATCACCGGCACCGGGTTGTGATTGCAGGCCGTACCGACGGCACGCGCCGCACCCGGATCGCCCAGAGCGGTGGCGATCGCCCCGTAGGTGACCATCTCCCCGTACGGAATCTTGGCGATCTCGCCCCACACCGCGCGCTCGAACTCCGACCCGCCGCGCATCTCCACCGGCACCGAGAAGTCGGTCAGCTCGCCCGCGAAGTACGCTCTGAGCTGCTCAGTTGCCGGATGTGAAGCATCCGGGGCGCACGCGACGCCGAAGCGCACCCCCACCACGACGTCGCCCTCGACGATGACGCCGAGCGGCCCGATCGGTGATTCGACGACGAACATGCCTCCCAGTCTGCCCCCGGGCACGGTGGCCAGCCAGGCCTCCCGGGCCCTGGCGAAGCCGCGAGACCTGCTCGGCGCCGGTTGGTCAGGAGATGTGGCCCTGTGCGCGGGCCCACTTGAGGAGTTCCGCCTCGGCCTCGTCGTGATCCAGCGGCCCACGGTCGAGGCGGAGCTCCTTCAGGTACCGCCAGGCCTGACCGACGATCGGGCCCGGCGGCACGCCGAGCAGTTCCATGATCGCGTTGCCGTCCAGGTCGGGGCGGACCTTGGCCAGGTCCTCCTCGGCCGCGATCCGGGCGATCCGGTCCTCGAGGGCGTCGTAGTCGGCGGCCAGCGCGGCGGCCTTGCGCCGGTTGCGGGTGGTGACGTCGGAGCGGGTCAGCTTGTGCAGGCGGGAGAGCAGCGTGCCGGCGTCGGTGACGTAGCGGCGCACCGCCGAGTCGGTCCACTCGCCCCGGCCGTACCCGTAGAAGCGCAGGTGCAGGGCGACCAGGCCGACCACGTCGGAGGTGACGTCCTTGGGGTACTTCAGTGCCTTCATCCGCTGCTTGGTGAGCCGGGCGCCGACCACCTCGTGGTGGTGGAAGCTGACCCGGCCGTCGCGGCCGACCGCCTTGGTGGCCGGCTTGCCGACGTCGTGCATCAGCGCCGCCATCCGCAGCGCGAAGTCCGGGCCCTCGTCGCCCTCCAGCCGCATCGCGTTGGCTACCACGATCAGCGTGTGCTCGTAGACGTCCTTGTGCTGGGCGTGCTCGTCGATCTCGAGCTTCAGCCCGGAGATCTCCGGCAGGAAGCGGTCGGCGAGCCCGGTGTCGACCAGCAGCCGCAGGCCGGCGATCGGGTCGACGGCGGAGAGCAGCTTGGTGAACTCGTCCCGGATCCGTTCCGCGGTGATCCGGTCGAGATCATCTGCCATGTCCTGCATAGCCGAGATGACCGATTCATCCACAGTGAAACGGAGCTTTGCGGCGAACCGGGCGGCGCGCAGCATCCGGAGTGGATCGTCGCCGAACGAGACCTGCGGGGTGGACGGCGTGCGGATCATCCGTGCGGCCAGGTCCTCCAGGCCACCGAACGGGTCGGTGAACTCATGGCCGGGCAGCGACACCGCCATCGCGTTGATCGTGAAGTCCCGGCGGGACAGGTCCTCCAGCAACGAGGTCCCGTACGACACCACCGGATTGCGGGTGACCCCGTCGTAAGCCTCGGCCCGGAACGTGGTGATCTCGATCCGCAGCCCGTCCTTCTGGATGCCGATCGTGCCGAAGTCGCGGCCGGTCTCCCAGATCGCGTCGGCCCAGTTCTGCACCACGGCGAGCGTCTGCTCGGGCCGGGCATCCGTGCAGAAGTCCAGGTCGTCACCGAGGCGACCGAGCAACGCGTCCCGTACTGAACCACCGACCAGGTGCAACTCGTGGCCGGCGGCGCCGAAGCGGCGCCCTAGCTCGTCGGCGACGGGTGACACGCGGAGCAACTCGGCGACCGCGTTCTGCTGGGCGTTGTTCAACACAGGCATGGGATTACCAGGATATCCGGCCGTAGGTCCGCTTCGTGGCGGTGGGTGGGGCGGGTGGGATGGCGGCGTGGTGGCCCGGAGCCGATCCGGGCAGGATGGATCCGTGCCCGTTTCCGAGGTGCTGCGCCGGCTGAGCCTGGATCCCGGGTTCTGGACGGGCGAGATCAGCGACACCGAGTCCCTTCCCGCGCTGCTCCGGGTGTCCTTCCCGGTGCTGGACGGCTACGCCCTGGTCCTGGAGATCGAGCCGCCCTCCGGCGAGCGGGTGCTCGGCCTGCGCCGACCGGCCACCAGCGAGCCGGTCCAGCTGGGCTGGGCGCCGGCCGACGGCCCCTGCCCCGCGGCGCTGGACTGGTCGGAGCTGGAGACGTTCGCCCGGGTGATCGCCCTGGACGATCCGACCCTGCCGCATCCGGGGCTGGTGGTCGCGCTGCTGTCGCCGTTCGCCCCACCGACCATGAACGACGATGAACGGGCGGTGGCCGCGGTGCGTGCGGCGGCGTACCGGTCCTTGCGGCGTGAGGTGCCCCCACCCGTACCGTCCGGGCCGGAGCAGGCGCCGCTGCCCCTCTTCACCGACGATCACTGGTGGCCGGCGCCACCGGCGCCGTCGCCGCAGGTCCTGGACGAGACGACGATCACGGCTCTGAGCGGCCCGGCGGAGGCCGGCGACCAGGTCCGCGCGGGCCGGCGGTTCCCCCATGAAGATCTCGCCGACCTGGTACGCCGTGCCGCCGCCCGCCTGGACGCGTTGCCGCGACAGCAGTGGTACGCCGAGACCCGCCCCCTGGCCCGGCACATCGCCGACCGCGGTGACCTGGGTCGGGTGCCGGCGTTGCTCGGCGCGCTGACCGAGGCGGGCTGTGACCACCCGACCGTTCTGGACGCACTGAGTGAGCCCCTCGTACCGCTGGAGGCATGCTGGGTCGTGGAGACCCTGGCCGGAGCCGAGCCGGGCACCCTCCTGCGTTACCACGTGTGACGTTTTCTTCTATGGTGGCTCCAACATCGGTACGGCTCGGGAGGCATGGGTGAACGGCGGCCTGTACCGCAGCACGCACGCGGCGCCGGACGGCGACCCGCACTCGCAGGAGGGCGTCACCATCATCTCGGTCGACGACCAGTCGCCGACGGCCAGCGGCGACCAGGCGCTTCCTCCGGAGACCATCCCACCGGCCGGCGGGGAGAGCAGCGGGAACACCACCCGGCAGAGCGCGATCATGGCGATCGGCAGCCTGGTCAGCCGCATCATCGGCTTCGTCCGTACCGCGCTGATCGGCATGGCGGTCGGTACGACGGTCGGTAACGCCTACACCAACGCGCAGTTCCTGCCGAACCAGATCTACGAGCTGCTGCTCGGTGGAATCCTCTCCAGCGTCCTGGTTCCCCTGCTGGTCCGCCGCCGCAAGAGCGACCCGGACGGCGGCCAGGCGTTCACCCAGAAGCTACTGACCTTCGCCGTGGTGTCGCTCGGCATCGCGACGCTGCTGGTGGTCTCGCTGGCCTCGGTGATCACCGCGATCCAGTCCAGCAGCGACAGCAGCCAGGCCACCAAGGATCTGGTCACCGACTTCGCCTACCTGATCCTGCCGATCATCTTCTTCACCGGCCTGTCCGGGCTGGCCGGCGCCGTGCTCAACGTCCGGGGCCACTTCGCCGCGCCGATGTGGGCACCGATCCTGAACAACATCGTGGTCATCGCCACCTGCGGCATCTTCATCCTGGTCTACGGCGGCCAGAAGGAGCTGACCCCGGAGAACATCACCGGTGCCCAGATCGCGCTGATCGGCGGCGGCACCCTGCTCGGCATCGTGGTCCAGGCTCTCGGCCTGCTCCCGGCGCTGCGCAAGGTCGGTTTCCAGTGGAAGTGGCGCTGGGACCCTCGCTCGCTGGGCCTGCGCGAGGTCGGCCAACTGGCCGGCTGGATGCTGGTCTACGCCGGCGCCAACCAGCTCGCCGTCTTCATGGTGGTGAAGGTTCTGAGCGGTGCCGGCGATGATCACCCGAGCACGCTCGTGTTCAACAACGTCTTCCTGCTGACCATGATGGCGCACGGCATCGTCGGCGTGTCGGTGATGACCGCTCTGCTGCCCAAGATGAGCGCCGCCGCCGCCGAGGGCCGGTTCGACGAGGTCAGCGCGGACCTGAGCCGGGGTATCAAGCTCACCTCCGCGGCGCTCGCCCCGATCGTCGTGGTCTACGCCGTGCTCAGCGCTCCGATCGCGGTCTTCCTGTTCCAGGGCGGCCGATTCTCCAACGCCGACGCACTGGCCACCGGAGATGTGCTGACCGTGGCGGCGTTCGCGGTGATCCCGTTGTCGATCAGCTACCTGTGCACCTACGCGTTCTACGCGCTCCAGGGCAACAAGACCGTCGCGATGATCAATCTGGCGGTGGTAGCGGTCCGGATCGGCGCCTACTTCGTCCTCGCCGAGTTGCTCAGCAAATCGCTGCTGGCGGCCGGTATGACCGCCGGCAACGCGGTCTCGTACCTACTTTCGGCACTGATCTCGTTGACCGTGCTGCGCCGCAGGATCGGCCGGCTCAACCTCGGCACGGTCCTCGCCTCGCTGATCCGGGTGGCGGTCGCGGCCGCGGTGGCCGCCGCGCTCGGTTACCTGGTGGTGCGCCTGCTGCCGGGCGCCGGTGAGCCGGACGGCCGGATCCAGGCGCTGCTCCAGCTCGTGGTCGGCGGCGCGGTGATCCTGGTCGCGTATCTGGTCACCGCGATCTTGCTGCGCGTGCAGGAGGTCAGCCAGGTGGCCGGAATGGTGCGCCGCAAGATCGGCCGCTGATTCCCGGGCGGTACGCCCCACACGCCCTGAACTAACCTGCTTATGCCGTAGTGATCCAAAAACCACCCGTTCGTACGGTGCCGCGCTAATGCCGCGCCGGGGGACGACCTGCCGGACCATGGCTCCGTACGGGTATGGTCGTTGTCGGCACGTGCTCGGGAGCACCTTGCCCCGAGTATCGACGCATGCACCACCGAGGGAGGACTGGTGACCCAGGTCGGCGAAGGCCACGAAACCGCGGCCGACGAGGCTGGACCGGTCTTGACCTTCGGTGAACCCGCCGCCGGAGAGGTCCTGGCCGAGCGATACCAGCTCGAGCAGCACGTCAACAACGACAGCGCCGGCCGGCAGGTCTGGCGCGGGATCGACGTGGTGCTGCGCCGGTCGGTCGCGGTCGTGCTCCGGCATCCGGGTGGCGACTCCGCCACCGAGATGCTTCAGGCGGCGGTCGCCGCGAGCAGGGTGATCCACCCCAATCTGGTCGGCGTCTACGACGCCATCGACGAACAGCAGCGGGCGTACGTGGTCCGCGAGTGGGTCGACGGCGAGTCGCTGCGTGACCTGGTCGCCACCGAGGGCCCGCTGGATCCGGCCCGGGCGATCGCGATCGCACACTCGGTCGCCGACGCCCTGACCGCCGTGCACGCCACCGGCATGGTCCACGGCAACGTGCACCCCGGCACCACCCTGATCGGTGACGACGGCCGGGTGGTCCTGGCAGACGCCCGCGCCGACGCCGCGGACAGCCCTGAGGCCGACGTCCGCTCGGTCGGTGGCCTGCTTTACTTCGCGCTCACCGGCCGTTGGCCGCACGCCGAGACAGGCCGCTCCGCACTGCCGGACGCGAACCGGGACAGCACCGGCAGCCCCGCCGCGCCCCGGCAGGTCCGCGCCGGCATTCCGGCCTACCTCGACGACCTGACCATGGACCTGCTGGACCGGCGGGTGGCCGCACCGGCCGCAGAGGCGCTCACCGCCGAGCTCGGCCGGCTCGACGCCGCAGCCGAGGACGAGGAGTACGAGGAGGTCGGCCCGCTCCGCTTCGTGCAGAGCGGCGGTGTGCCGGGCGAGCCCGCCCGCAGCGCACCGAAGATCCTGCTCGGAGTCGGCGCGCTGGTGGTCATCGCGGTCATCGGCCTGATCTTCGGCATTCGCGCGATCAACGGCTCGAGCACGCCGAACGCGTCATCCTCCACGTCGGCGCAGGCCGACACCAACACGCAGCCCAGCGACGCCGGCACGGCCAGCGGCGCACCGCTCGGCGAGCCGCAGAAGATCCCGCTGACCGCTGACATGGTCCGCATCGTCGACCCGCCGGACGGTGGCCGCAAGGACGGGGAAGAGGCGAAATTCCTGGTCGACGGCGACGACAAGACCGCCTGGAAGATGTCGTTCTTCAACCAGCCGAACTTCGGCGGCATCAAGAAGGGCATGGGCGTGCTGATCCACCTGGACAAGCCACGCCAGCTCTCCTCGGTGAAGCTCTCTCTGTCCGCTCCCGGCGCCACCATCGACCTCCGGTACGGCACCAAGGACTTCGGTGACAGTTCGAAGGGCGACGAAGAGGCCGTCGCTAAGTACGTCAAGCTCACCGACGCTGACGCCGCCGACGTTCCGACCGCCGGCGAACAGGTGAGTCTCATCGGCTTCGACCCGGCCCAGACGTATGAGTACGTGCTGGTCTTCATCACCAAGCTGCCGCCGAACGAGGACGGCCAGGGCTACAAGGTCAACGTCAACGAACTCGAGTTGTACGGCTACTGAGCCGCACGTGAGCGATGAATGAGGGGCGGTCTCCGGGTGTGCCGGAACCGCCCCTCATTCGTGACACAGCCGTCCGGCGTGGTGCTGCACGGATGACATACATTGCTGGCGTGACTTTCCGGGACGTACCGCCCGGCGTAACCGGCGCTGGAGACGACACCGCGCTGAGCGACGCCGAACTGGTGCGCGCCCACGTCGCGGGCGACCCGGAAGCCTTCGCCGAACTGGTCCGGCGGCACCGGGACCGGCTCTGGGCGGTCGCCCTGCGCACCACCGGGGACCGCGAGGAGGCCGCCGACGCCGTGCAGGACGCGCTGCTCTCGGCACACCGGGCAGCGGCCGGATTCCGCGGCGACTCAGCTGTCACCACCTGGCTGCACCGCATCGTGGTGAACGCCTGCCTGGACCGGATCCGGCGGCGGCAGGCACACCCGACCGTGCCGCTGCCGGACGGCACCCGCTCCGACGACGACCGGTCGGCCGGCCCCGAGCCGATCGCGCCCACCCCGGATCCGGACACCGTGCTCCTGGTCCGCGAAGCGCTGGCCGCCCTGCCGGTCGAGCAGCGAGCCCCGATCGTGCTGGTCGACGTGCAGGGTTACGGCGTGGCCGAGGCCGCCGCGATGCTCGGGATCGCCGAGGGGACGGTGAAGAGCCGGTGTGCGCGGGGCCGGGCCCGAATGGCTCTGGCCTTGCGTGATCTGCGGGGCGATTCGAGTGAGCCCGGGCACGATGGGAACCGGACCGGGGGACAGGACGTCCCATCCAGGTCAGGCGCGGCGACGCCGCTGCCGACCGGGCGTGAACGGAGGGAACAGCGGTGACGGGCGCCGAGTTCCACGGGGTCGACATCGACCTGCTGGCCGACTATGTCGGTGGCGCCCTGGACGGCACCCCGGAGGCGGCGCGGGTCGCCTCGCTGATCGCCGCGGAGCCCGGCTGGCGGGAGGCGTACGAGCTGCTCGCGCCGGAGATGGCGATGGTGGGGGCGCTGCTCGCCGAGTTGCCGGCGGAGCCGATGCCGGATGACGTCGTGGCCCGGTTGGAGGCGGCGCTGGCCGTGGAGCCGGCTCTGCGGGTGACCGGGGTGCCGGTCGAGGCCGTACCCGAATCGGTTGATGCCGGCCACAGCGCGGCTCCGGCCGTACCACCAAAGGTTGTGGATCTTGGTGAGCGGCGTCGCAAGCGCGGCAATCGCCGCTGGATCCACTTCGCCGCGCCGATCGGCGTGGCCGCCGGTGCCGCGGCCTTCGTCGGGTACGGATTGCTCGCCCAGCCGCAGTTCGCCACGGAGCAGGCCGATTCCAGGGCCGCCGGCGACAGCGGCGCCGGCGAGGCGATGGTGGCCGCCGCCCCTCAGACGACGCTGACCAGCGGCATCAACTACACGCTCGGCACGCTGGGCCGGGCGTCGAAGTCTGCGACCGAACTCCCGCTGGACGCGTACGGCAACTCGGAGCCGCCCAGGGTGATGACGTCGAATACCGAACTGAATCGGCTGACGGACCATAACGCGCTCCTGGACTGCCTCAACGCGATCGCCGCGGAGAACGGCGGCGGTGCGCTGACCGTCAGGTCGGTCGACTACGCCCGGTTCGACGGCGACCCGGCGCTTGTGGTCCGATTCACCGCCAGCAACGGCGAGTGGGCCTGGGCCAGCGGCCCGGGCTGCGGATTGCCCGGTGGCGGCGCCGACACCCGAGGTGCCGTCCCGGTACGCTGAACAGCACCCGCGGCGTGAGGTCGGACACGAGCCGGACCGGGGGGAATGGTGAATGCCTAGCATGGCGTTCTACCGGCGTGCATACAAACTTTGAGGAGTCGGCAGTGGACGAGGTCCGCAATCTGATCATCATCGGTTCGGGACCCTCCGGCTACACGGCGGCGCTCTACGCCGCCCGCGCCAACCTCAAACCTCTGGTCATCGAGGGTGTGCAGTCCGGTGGTTCGCTGATGACGACCACCGAGGTGGAGAACTTCCCCGGCTTCCGCGACGGCGTCATGGGTCCCGAGCTGATGGACAACATGCGGGCCCAGGCCGAGAAGTTCGGCGCGGAGTTCCTGACCGACGACGTCAGCCGCGTCGAGCTCACCGACAAGCCCACCGAGGCCGGCACCGAGGGCCTCAAGACGGTCTGGGTCGGGGAGCAGCAGTTCTTCGCGCGGGCCGTGATCCTGTCGACCGGCTCCGCGTGGCGCCCGATCGGCGTCCCCGGCGAGCAGGAGCTGCTCGGCCACGGCGTCTCGTCCTGCGCCACCTGTGACGGGTTCTTCTTCCGCGGCCAGCACATCGTGGTGGTCGGCGGCGGCGACTCGGCGATGGAGGAGGCCACGTTCCTCACCCGGTTCGCCGAGACCGTGACCATCGTGCACCGCCGGGACACGTTCCGGGCCAGCAAGGTCATGCAGAAGCGGGCGCTCGACAACGAGAAGATCAAGATCGAGTGGAACTCGGTCGTCGAGGAGATCCTCGGGGCCGACGGCAAGGTCGTCGGCGTCCGGCTCCGCAACCTGGTCTCCGAAGAGACCAAGGTGCTCGACGTAACCGGCGTGTTCGTGGCGATCGGCCACGACCCGCGCAGCGAGCTGTTCAAGGGCCAGATCGAGCTGGACGACGAGGGCTACGTCAAAGTCGACGCGCCCAGCACCCGGACCAACATCGCCGGTGTCTTCGCCGCGGGTGACCTGGTCGACCACACGTACCGGCAGGCCATCACCGCCGCCGGCACCGGCTGCGCCGCGGCACTGGACGCCGAGCGCTTCATCGCTTCATTCATCGAGCTGTAAGTAAGACCGGGAGGAATCCTCGTGGGAGCAACCAAGGTGGTCACCGACGCCACCTTCGCCAGTGACGTGCTGAATTCCGAGAAGCCGGTGCTGGTGGATTTCTGGGCCGAGTGGTGCGTGCCCTGCAAGAAGGTCGACCCGCTGCTCGCCGAGATCGCGGCCGAGATGGGCGACCAGGTGGAGATCGTCAAGCTCAACATCGACGAGAACCCACAGACGGCGCTGGCATACCAGGTGATGTCCGTGCCGACCCTGGCCATCTTCAAGGGCGGCGAGCGGGTGAACTCGGTGGCCGGTGCCAAGCCCAAGAGCTTCCTGGTCAACTTCATCGAGTCGGCGCTCTGATCGTTTTCTGATACCCCGCGTTCCGCACTGGGACGCGGGGTTCTCTTTGTCCCCCGGAGTACGCTCCGGAAGGTCGTCCCTTCTCGCCCCTAGGGAGTCGTGAGTGCGGTCCATCCGACGCGGAGACACCGGTCCTGCCGTTTCCGAGATCCGGTCGATCCTGACCGTCCTGGAGTTGCTCTCCGATCCCGAACCGGACCTGTTCGACGAACACCTGGAGAACGCGGTCCGGGCCTTCCAGCAGAGCCGTGGCCTCGGTGTGGACGGCATGGTCGGCGACGAGACCTGGAGAGCACTGGACGGCGCCCGCTGGCGGCTCGGCTCACGCACCCTCTTCCACTCCGTACCCGACGCCCTGACCGGCGAGGATGTCCGCGCCCTGCAGGAGCGCCTGCTGGAGATGGGCTACGACACCGGCCGGCCGGACTCCGTCTACGGTGCCCGGACCGCGCACGCGGTCGCCCAGTTCCAGCGTGAGGTCGGCCTGACCCCGGATGGTTCGTGCGGGCCGCAAACCATGAAGGCGCTGCGCCGGCTGGGCCGAAAAGTCGTCGGTGGGCGTCCCCAGTGGCTGCGGGAAGCCGAGGCGTTCCGGCAGTCCGGGCCGAACCTGGTGGGCAAGACCATCGTGATCGATCCCGGCCACGGCGGCGGGGAGGACGCCGGGGTGGTCGTGCCGGACGGGCCGCTCCGCTGGACCGAGGCGGACCTGGTGTTCGACCTCGCGGCCCGGCTGGAGGGTCGGCTCGCCGCAGCCGGCATGCGGGTGCACCTGACCCGCGGGCCGTCGCCGGCCGAGCCGATGAGCGGGACCGAGCGGGCCGCGCTGGCCAACACCCTCGGTGCCGACCTGCTGATCTCGCTGCACCTGGACGGCCAGAACTCCCCGGCGGCCGAGGGCGTGGCGACCTACCACTACGGCACCGGCAGCGGATCGAGCTCCACCGTCGGCGAGCGGCTGGCGAACCTGGTGCAGCGGGAGATCGTGGTGCGGACCGGGATGCACGACTGCCGGACCCACGCCAAGACCTGGGACCTGCTGCGGCTCACCCGGATGCCGACGGTTCGGGTCGACCTTGGATACCTGACGTCGCCGGTGGACCGGGAGCGGCTGATCAACCCGATGTTCCGGGAGCAGATCGTCGAGGCGATCCTGGCCGCGGTACAGCGGATGTACTTCCCCGTTGAGCGGGACGTGCCGACCGGGTCGATCGATGTGCGGCAGCTGCGGATGGCCCTGGCGGATCGGGCCTAGCCGCCTATCCGCCTACCCGCCGATCCGCCTGTCCACCTACCCGCCGATCCGCCTTGCCGACTTTTCGCTGACGGCCCGTCGGTATCCCGTCGGGTCCGTCAGTTCCTCACCGGACCGGTCGCGGGCCGCCAGTTCTCCGCCGAGCTGGTCGCGGGCCGCTAGTTCTCCACCGCGCTGTTCGCGGGCCGTCAGTTATCCACCGCGCTTGTCGCGGGCCGTCAGTTCTCGATCGAGCTGGTCGCGGGCATCGGGCGGAGCAGCTTCTCCGGGCTCATCGAGCCGAGAAGCTTCTCCAGCGCGTACTCCACGTCCGACTTCCAGGAGAGCGCGGTTCGCAACTCGAGGCGCAGCCGCGGGTAACGCGGGTGCGGCCGGACCGTCTTGAAGCCGACCGACAGGAAGAAGTCGACCGGGGCGACGCACGCCCCCTCACCCTCCTCGTCCGGCTTCGCATCGCCGAACGCCTCGATCGCCTTCACGCCCCGCTTGGTGAGATCCCGGGCGACACCCTGCACCAGCATCCGGCCCAGGCCCCCACCGGCGAACGCGGGTACCACCTTGGCCGTGGTGAGCAGCGCGGCGTCGGCGCTGACCGGGGAGGTGGGGAAGGCCATCGAGCGCGGGACGTAGGCGGGCGGGGCGTACATCACGAACCCGGCCGGCATGCCGTCCACATATGCCAGCTTGCCGCAGGAACCCCACTCGAGAAGCGTCTGGGAGACCCACGCCTCCTTCTCCAGACCGGGGTCGCCCGTGGCGCAGGCCCGCTCGGCGGAGACCGGATCCAGCTCCCAGTACACACACTGGCGGCAGGGTCGAGGCAGGTCCTCGAGGGTGTCAAGGGTGAGATTGACCAGGCGTCGCGACATTGGCGAACTCCCCGCGCAGGACTCGAACCGGACCGGTGACGAAGCACGGTCGCTCGTCCGCGCCCTCGGGAATCGTACGTCGCAATACCCATGAACGGGAGCAGGTCGGGCAAGGCGTGACCCGTACGGACCGGTTCCGGGGAGGCCCGCGCCGATTAGGATCAAACCCGTCTCTGTTCTGTGGAGGGGTGAGAGCCGAATGACCGGTACTACTCAGGACGACTACACCGATCGGTACGCGCGGCGGGTTCGTGGGATGACCACGTCCGAGATCCGCGCCCTGTTCTCCGTTGCCAGCCGGCCCGAGGTGGTCTCGCTGGCCGGCGGTTCGCCGTACATCGCCGCACTGCCACTGGACGCGGTCGGCGAGATGCTCAACCGGCTCGCCGTCGACCACGGCACCACGAGCCTGCAGTACGGAATCGGCCAGGGCACCGTCGAGCTGCGCGAGCGCATCTGCGAGGTGATGGCCCTCTCCGGGATCACCAACGCCTCCCCCGACGACGTGGTCGTCACGGTGGGCGGACAACAGGCCCTCGACCTGCTGGCCCGGCTCTTCCTGGACCCGGGCGACGTGGTGCTCGCCGAGGGACCGACCTACGTCGGCGCACTCGGCGTCTTCCAGGCCGCCCAGGCACAGGTGCGCCACGTAGCCATGGACGACGAGGGCCTGATCCCGGAAGCACTCGAGGAGGCGATCGCGGCGTCGCCGCGCGCCAAGTTCCTCTACACCATCCCGACCTTCCAGAACCCGGCCGGCGTGACCCTCTCCGAGGAGCGACGCGAGCGGGTGCTGGACATCTGCGAGCGGGCCGGTCTGCTGGTGGTCGAAGACGACCCGTACGGAATGTTGTCCTTCGAGGGCGACGCGCCGCTGCCGTTGCGGGCCCGGCGCCGGGACGGGGTCTTCTACTGCAGCACCTTCTCCAAGACGTTCGCCCCCGGTCTGCGGGTCGGCTGGATCCTGGCGCCGCACGCCGTGCGGGAGAAGCTCGTGCTGGCGAGTGAGGCCAACATCCTGTGCCCGAGCGCGTTCGCCCAGGGCGCGGTCACGCAGTACCTGACGACCATGCCGTGGCGCGAGCAGATCAAGGTGTACCGCGAGATCTACCGCGAACGCCGCGACGCCCTGCTGAGCGCGCTGACCGACCTGATGCCGGCCGGCACCACGTGGACCCGCCCGACCGGCGGTCTGTTCGTCTGGGCCACCCTGCCCGAGGGGCTGGACTCCAAGGCGATGATGCCGCGGGCGGTCGCGGCCCGCGTCGCCTACGTGCCGGGAACGGGCTTCTACGCCGACGGGACCGGCCGGAGCAACATGCGCCTGAACTTCTCGTTCGCCACCCCGGAGCGGCTGCGTGAGGGTGTGCGGCGGCTCTCCGGGGTGATGGAACAGGACCTCGCCATGCGCGCCGTCTTCGGTGGCTCCACCGCGATCGCGTCCCAGCGCCGTCGTGGACCGGCCGCGGCCGACGCTCCCGGCCCCGACTTGGCATGATCACCTCTATGAGTAGGCGGGACGAGTTGCGGGTTTTGGTGTTGGCGGGCGGTCTCTCGTACGAGCGGGACGTCTCGCTGCGGTCCGGACGCCGGGTGCTGGACGCGCTCCGGTCAACCGGCATCGAGGCCGAACTGCACGATGCGGATGCCTCCCTCCTGCCCGTCCTGCGGGCCGACCCGCCGGACGCGGTGGTGATCGCCCTGCACGGAGCCACCGGTGAGGACGGGTCCCTGCGCGGTGTCCTCGACCTGTGCGAGGTTCCGTATGTCGGTGCCGACGCGCGTACCGCCAGACTGGCTTGGGACAAGCCGTCCGCGAAGGCCCGGTTGCGGGAGGCCGGAATTCCGACGCCGGACTGGGTGGCGTTGCCGCACGACCGGTTCTCCGAACTGGGTGCCGTCGCCGTGCTCGATCGGATCGTGTCGCGGCTCGGACTGCCGCTGATGGTCAAGCCGGCCCAGGGCGGGTCGGGCCTGGGCGCCGCTGTGGTCCGGGATGCGGCGGACCTGCCGGCCGCGATGGTGGGTTGCTTCGCGTACGACTCGACGGCGCTCGTCGAGCGGTACGTGACCGGGACCAGCCTGGCCGTCTCGATCATCGACCTGGGCACCGGACCGGAGGCCCTGCCGATCGTGGAGATCGTGCCGCGGGACGGGGTGTACGACTACGCGGCCCGCTACACGGCCGGACTGACGACCTGGCACGTGCCGGCCCGCCTCGAACCGGTGGTGACAGCACGGGTGATCGAGACGGCGTTGATGGCTTACAAGGCGCTCGGGTTGCGGGACCTGTCCCGGATCGACGTAATCGTGCCGGAGGACGGGGAGCCGCAGGTTCTCGGATGCAATGTGTCGCCCGGGATGACGGAGACGTCGTTGCTGCCGTTGGCGGTACAGGCCGCCGGGGTGGACCTGGGGGCAATCCTCGGGGCGCTGGTGGAGCGGGCGGTCGCCAGGGCGGACTGACCGCCAGGCGGTCTCCAGAACGGGCATGGCCTCTCGGGGCCGTGCCCGTTCGTCGTTTCAGCGTCCTACGGCCTCGGATCGCCACACGCCCCGGATCAACCTCTCGTCGCCCCGGCCGACCTCGCCCTCGCCCAACCTCTCGCCCTGCGGCCCCAGTCGACACCTCGCCCCATCCCCCGGCCAACGTCTCGCCTTCGGCCAACCTCTCGACTCGCGCCCGGCTGACCTCTCGCCCCACGGGAACCTCTCACCCCGCGATTCAGTCGACACCTCGCCCAACGGCCGACCCCAGGGCTCACGCCTCAGTCGAACTCGCGCCCAGCCAACCTCTCGCGTGCACCCCGGTCGACTGTGTCCCCGCGCGCTGGCCGGCCCCTCGCCTCCCGACCGACTTGGTCACGTCCATGGGCGTGGTGTAAGAGTCGGCCATCGCTGATCCGTGTGGGTTGATGCTATGCGGCGATCTCGGCGGGTTCGGCTGCTTCGGTG
>NZ_FZNR01000072.1 GCF_900188005.1 Actinoplanes regularis
GATGCGAAGACCCATGAGTTGTTCCTCCTTGACGGGGGTCCTGACCGGCCCATCCGTGAGCCGTGGCGTTGCGCCACTCTCATCGGCGACCGCCCCGCCACCACGAGGATTCCCCGAAGAATTCTTCCGGCCTTTTCCACCGGGCCGGAGAAAGCCGGAAGGGGCGGCCGGCTGGTGTGCCGACTGCCCCTTCGGTTGCTTGATTCAGTTGTGCTCGATCGTCAGCGCAGGAGCGAGAGGACGCCCTGGGCGGACTGGTTGGCCTGGGACAGCATGGAGGTGCCGGCCTGGGTCAGGATCTGGTTGCGGGTGAAGGTGACCATCTCCGCGGCGACGTCGGTGTCGCGGATGCGGGACTCGGACGCGGAGAGGTTCTCGACCGCGACGTTGAGGTTGTTGACGGTGTGCTCGAACCGGTTCTGATAGGCACCGAGGTTGGCGCGGGTGTCCGAGACCGAGCGGATCGCCTTGTCGATCGCGGCGATCGCGGCGTCGGGTCCACCGTTGGCGGTCAGGTCGAGGCTGGCGGTGCCGAGCGTCTTGGAGTCGATCGCGCCGATGCTGATGCCGATCCGCTCGTTGGCGTTCGCGCCGACCTGGAACCGGCCGGTGTTGCCGTTGTTGATTGCGGTTCCGGTGCCGGTCGGCGTGGTCGCGTGCGGGTCGACGTTGACCGTGCCACCGCTGGTGATGCCAAGAGCATCGAGGTTCGATCCGCCGCCGGAGAGCTTGAAGTCCCCGACGCCGGACATGCTGAACGTCGAGACGCCCGCAGCGTCGGTGCTGGCCGTCATCTGGAGCTCGTTGCCCTGGTAGCCCGCGCCCTTGAGGGCGGCCGTGATGCCGTTGTTGACAGCCTTGGCGATGTCCTGGGCGCTGGCGCCGGCCTTGATGTCGGAGGCCTTGATGGTGACAGAGATGTTGGCGCCGGTAACACCTTCAAGATCGTCGATCTGGAACGTGGTGTCGGCGGTGTTCAGCGAGCCCGCGGTGGGGGGAGCGCCGGCGGTTTCCGACAGAGCCGCTACCGCGGCTGCGGACGCTGCGCCGTCAGCTCCCATGGCAGTTCCCGTGGTCTTCGCGGTGGCGCCGAAGGAGCCGTCGAGGAGCTTGGCCTTGCCGAAGGAGGTGGTGCTGCCGATCCGGTCGAGTTCCTGGTTGAGCTGCTGGAGCTCCTTGTTCGCGGCGTCCTTGGCGTCGGCGTCCATCGAGCCGGCGTTCGACGTCTGAACGGCCAGGTCACGCATGCGCTGCAGGATCGCGGTCGACTCGTTGAGGGAGCCTTCAGCGGTCTGCGCGACGCTGATGCCGTCCTGGGTGTTGCGGACGGCGACCTTGAGGCCGCTGGTCTGCGAGCGCAGGCCCTCGGAGATCGACAGGCCGGCCGCGTCGTCGGAGGCGCGGTTGATCCGGAAGCCGCTGGACAGCTTCTC
>NZ_FZNR01000010.1 GCF_900188005.1 Actinoplanes regularis
CGATGGAAACTGCGGTGTCCGCGCCGGAGTCGAACTGCGTCCCGGCGACGGGCGATCCAACGGTGTTCGTGCCCTCCCTTTCCTCTGCTTCCAAAATGCTGTGCTGCTTGTCGTGCCGTCCGCCGGTGCCGGAGCCCCACGCGACTTCATGGCCCCGTGCACGTGCGACGGACTGTCTTGCCAGGCGAGCCCCAAAACCAGCATCGGCCCACCCTGCCCTGACCTGGAATTACGTCAGGGTCTTACATTCCACTTCCAGTACCTTGCCTTGCTGCGTGCGGTGATGCTTACTTCCCACCGCTGTGCCGAGCGAGCCACGAAACGGGGTCCGGGCCCTGCGTAACGCTCGGTCTGCTTCGTCTGCGTCTTAGCTGATCTCTGCTGTCAACGAGAGAAACATTAGCAGGCTCGGCGGGAATGTCTAGTAACCCGGACCTAGATTTTCTCGGCAGCTGCCTCCCGGCTGCAGGGCGTCCGGTTCGCCGGGCCGGTCGATCCCGATCCGGAGGCGTAGCCCGCGCGTACCGCGTGGCGTTGCTGGAGGCGCTGCCCGGCTGGGCGTGAGACGCGCAGGAGGCGGACTTCGCCGAGGGCCTGGAGAAGCTGCGCGCCTACGCTGACGAACACGGGCACGCCCGAGTACCTCTGGGCTGCGTGAGCGACGACGGGTTCAAGTTCGGCAACTGGGTCGGCCACAGGCGCAGCGACCGGCGGCTCGGGAAGCTCGGCGCCGACCGGGCGGCACAGCTGGAGAAGGTGCCCGGTCGGGTGTGGGACGCGCGGCGCTAGCCGGGCGCTCCGTCGGTGACCCAAGCCGTTCATCCGACACTCCCCACCGCCGCCTCAGCGGCGATGGGGCACGAGCTGGTCCGTCACTAAACGTGGCAACGGAAGCTGATGGGGGTGCGAACTCGCGACAGTCGAATAGGCGGTCTCACCAGTCCCGACACCCAAGCCAGCAAGGCCAAGGCCGCAGGCAGCGGAGTGTTTCGTGTATGCGCTCTGCCAGAGCTGGGTACGGTTGACCGACGGGCCTGCCCACATCGAGTGGCACGCGTCTCTCGGGCAGGACCAGTCTCCGACTGCCTCAGTAACCCAACTGCGGCCCGCGTAAGACAGCTGTACGCAGAGAGTTCACACAAGGGCCGCGATCACCCGGTGCCAGAAGTCGCCCTCCGGGCCTACTTCCGGAACGGCAGAGTGTGGAACGACTTCTGGAACGCCGTGAGGATCAAGTCCTACTGCCTGGAACCGCCGCCCCGCTTGATCACACTGAGGGAGGCACGTTCCACAACCATGGAAGCGCAACGGGCGGCCTTCAAGCCTCTTGGGCGGCCGCCGCGAGGTTCTCACGCATGATCTTTGTCGTCGGGTGGTCGTCGCCGAGCACCCGACGGCAGTCGGTCAGGGCTTGCTCGTACAGCGGGATGGCCCGGACCAGGTCCCCAGCCGACTCGTAGGCGTGGGCGAGGTTGTCCACCGAGGCCAGGGTGTGGGGCGATCGTCGCCGAGCACCCGGCGGTAGCCCGAAGGCTTCGAGTTGGCGGATGTGAGCAGCGTGACGATCTTCTAAGAATCCCCGGAAACTCGAACTACTACGCGTCGGGTACGTCGCCGCAGCGATCCGCTACCACCACCTATTGACGAAAGAGCAGTTCGACCGCCTCACCGAGCCCTGGAACAAGGTGATCGGACCGCTGTAGCCAACCCGGTCAGCCACTGACATTCGGCGAGAGATGCGCGCTGACATGCAGGCGCGAGGGTCTCACTTGCGCCAGTGCCTGGCCTGTCTTCTCGTCTCAGCCGTCGCACCGCCTTCTGTGATTTCTGTTGGACATGCACGGTAGAGATAATTTGCGATTTTTTCTCATAAAAAGTAATAAACTCACTTGCCGGGCCTACGATGGCATCGCAACGATCGCCGTGTCGCACACGGAAGGAGATGGGTTCATGAAGAAGACCACCGTCAAGCGTCCGTACCAGGCTCCGAAGGTGACGGTTCTGGGCGAGTTCCGGACCGCGACCGGTATGTACGGCCGGCGCGGCTACGACCGGACACTCCAGACCAAGGCCTGACCGTTCGCCTGCATGTCGCAGCTTATGTCTGACCTGAGTGGCATGCCGGGTCACGGTGAGCCGTACTTTGTGGTCCTTCCCGACCACGAGGGAGGTCTCGCCGTGGCTCGGCGCTTGAGTACGCCGCACACCCGGATCCTCCGGCACGCCTCCGGGCGGCCCTGGCTCGTCGGGCGCTGGTCCGACGATCAGATCACGGTGGCGCAGGCGGGTTCGGCCCGGATCGCGGTGGTGGGGTTTTGCGCGGTCGACCCGGCCGAGTTGGCGCGGCGCGCCGACCGGTTGCGGGAAGTGACCGGGCTCGACGCGTTCGCCGCGTCGCTGACTGGCAGTTTCCATCTGATCGCGGCCGCGGACGGCCGGCTCCGCGTGCAGGGCAGCGCCTCGAATCTGCGGCTCGTCTACTACGCCGAGGTCGACGGCGTTCACGTGGCCGCCGACCGGGCCGACGTGCTGGCCGCCCTCACCGGCGCCACACTGGACCAGCGGCAGGTCGCCGTACGGTTGCTGTGGCCAACGCCGCACCCCCTCCTGGACACGCCGCTGTGGCACGGCCTGCACGGCGTACCGGCGGGGCGGTATCTCCTGGTGGAGAACCACGGCCGGACCGCGCGCCTCGCGCGCTGGTGGGCACCCCCGGAACCGACCCGATCGCTGGCCGAGGGCGCCGTACTGGTTCGCGAGGCTCTCACCGAAGCGGTGCGAGCCCGTACGGCGGCGGGCGCGACGATCAGCTGCGATCTGTCCGGCGGGCTGGACTCGACCTCGATCTGCTTCCTCGCCGCCGCGGGTGAGGGCAAGGTGCTGGCCAGCACGTGGCCCGGTCTGGACCCGGCGGACGACGACCTGTTGTGGGCGCGCCGGGCTGCCGCGCGGCTGCCCGGCGTGGATCACCTGGTGTGGCGGGCCGAGGAGTCGCCGCTGGTCTACGAGGGCCTGCTGGAGATCGACGATCCTCTGGACGAGCCCACCATCGGCGTGATGGACCGGGCTCGGGCCCTGAGTCACCTGCCCCGGCTGGCCGCCGCCGGCAGCCGCCTGCATCTGACCGGGATCGGTGGTGACCACGTCACCTGGTGTTCGGAGGCCTACTACCACCGGCTGCTGCGCCAGGCTCCGGTGGCCGCGATCCGGCAGCTACGGGGCTTCCGGGCATTGTTCAACTGGCCGCTGGGTCCGCTGCTGACCACACTCGCCGACCGCCGGCCGTACCGTCGCTGGCTTGCCGACGCGGCCGACGGGCTACGGAAACCGCTGCCCGAGCCGGTCGTGGGCGCGCTCGGCTGGAACGGCCCGCCCCGGCTCTTCCCGTGGATCACGCAGCACGCGGCGAACCTGGTGACGGAGGCGCTGCGGAGCGCGGCGGAGTCGGCGGAGCCGTTGCACGCCGACCGGGGCATGCACGCCGACCTGGAGCAGATCCAGGCCACGGCCAGGATCGTGCGGCAGTGGGAACAGATGAGCGGCCGGGTCGGACTGCCCATCGCCTCACCGTTCTTCGACGACCGCGTGATCAGCGCCTGCCTCTCCGTACGCCCGCTGGAGCGGGTGACGCCATGGCGGTACAAGCCGTTGCTCGTCGAGGCCATGCGCGGAGTCGTCCCGGACGAGTGCCTGGCCCGGACCAGCAAGGCCCAGGCCGCCCTCGACGCGGCCCGGGGCCTGCGGGAAAACAGCGCCCAGCTGGTCGCCATGTGGACGGAGTCGCGGCTCGGGGAGCTGGGTCTGGTCGATCGTGACCACCTCGTCCGGCTGACCGCACAGCCGGACGACCCGAGCCTGCGCCACGCCATCCTGTACTCGACCATCGGCTGCGAAGTGTGGCTGCGTGGCCTCGAAACCCGCGGCCTGAGCGCCGCCGGGGTCCCGGAGAGGAGCAGCGACGATGTCGCTACGGCTACACCCTGATCTGGCCTCGGCCGACACCGAGTACGGCACCGTCCTGCTGGACCAGCGTGCCGGACGATACTGGCAGCTCAACCCCAGCGCCGCCCTGATCATGCAGGTCCTCGCCGACGGCGGCGACCGCGACCGGGCCGCGGATGCGCTCCTGGAGCAGTTCGACGTCGAGCCGGATGCGGCGCTGCGTGACGTCGACTCGCTGGTGGACGCGCTTACCGAGGCCGGCCTGGTGGTCGAGTCGTGACCACGCCGGCCGCTCTCACCCGGCCCGAACCACCGGGTACGGCCGCCCGGCGGTTCGCGGCGCGCATCGCCGTCCTGCTGGCCCGTGCCCTGGCGATGCTGCCGCCCAAGCGACTCCGCTGGGTGCTGACGGTCCTCAGCCGTGGTGCCCGACCGGCGCGATACGCGCAGGCCAAGGCGGCCCGGGACCTGGTCATGGCGGTCAGCCTGCGCTGCCTGGGCCCGCAGGGCTGTTTGCCCCGCTCGCTAGCCACCGTCCTATTGTGCCGGTTCGCTGGCCGGTGGCCGACGTGGTGCGTGGGGGTACGGGTGACGCCGCCGTTCAGTGCGCACAGCTGGGTGGAGGCCGACCGGCGACTGGTGGACGAACCCATGCCGGGCGAGTGCCTGGCCCGGCTCATCACGGTGCCTCCGGGCCCGGACCGCCGATGCTCCGATGCTGGTTGACCAGGCTCGGCGGATGCGGAACGGGCCGGCCCTGCTGGACCTGCTACGGGGACATCACCGCCGCATCGCCGCAGCGGTCGCGCTGACGCTCGCCGGCTCGCTGTTCGGCCTCGCTCAGCCGCTGCTGGTCCGGAACATCATCGAAGCCACCGGCGCCGGCCGCCCGTTCACCGCCACGGTGATCATGCTGGTGTCGTTGTTCGCGGCGCAGGCGCTCGTCCAGGCCGTGGCGGGGTTCGTGCTGGCCCGCGCCGGCGAGCACATCGTCCTCGGGATCCGGCTCAATCTCGTGCACCACCTGCTGCGGCTCACCATGCCATGCCACGACACCTACCGGGTCGGCGATCTGATCTCCCGCGCCGGCACCGACAGTTTCGCCCTGCGCCGGCTCGCCGCCGACGGCTGCGCCGACGCGGTGACCGGCGTCATCGGTCTGGGCGGGGCCGTGGCCGTGCTGATCTGGCTCGACCCGGTCCTGTTCCTGGTCGTCGCGGTACTCGTCGCGGTCGGGCTGGGCACCCTCGTGCCGGTGCTGCGCGGCATGCGACAGGCCGCGCTCGGCAGCCAGCAGGCCACCGGCGAACTCGCCGGCGATCTGGACCGGGCCCTGTCCGCCTTGCGCACGGTGCGGGCGAACCGCGCCGAACACCGCGAGACGCAACGCATCGGCGCCCAGGCCCGCGCGGCCTACGAGCACGGCGTACGTACGGCACGGCTGAGCGCCGCGGTAGGACCGGCGAGCCAACTGGCGGTGGACGGCTCCTTCCTGGTGGTGCTGCTGGTCGGCGGCGTGCGGGTCTCCACCGGGGCCAGTTCGCTGGCCGATCTGGTCGCGTTCCTGCTGTACATCAGTTACCTCGCGGTGCCGATCAGCTCCGTCTTCCAGGCCCTGAGCGCCATCCAGGAAAGCAGCGGCGCACTGCACCGCATCAACGAGATCCTCGCCCTGCCGATCGAGACCGACGAACCCGTCCCGGTCGCCGCGCCGGCCTCCGCGGTAAGCCGGTCTACCAGCAGCACTTCCGCAACCGGTCGGGAGCCGGCGCCGGTGCTGGAGTTCCGCGACGTCTGGTTCGGCTACGACACCCGGCAGCCGGTACTGCGTGGTGTCTCGTTCCGCTTGCCCGATCGTGGGCACATCGCGCTGGTGGGTGGCTCCGGTTCAGGAAAATCCACCATCTTCGCGCTGGCCGAGCGGTTCTACGACCCTGACCGCGGCGAGATCCTCCTCGACGGCGTGGACATCCGGAAGTTGCGCAGGTCCGAATGCCGGGCAAAGCTCGGATTCGTCGAGCAGCACTCGCCGGTGTTCCACGGCACCCTGCGGGAGAACCTCACCTACGGTGCGCCCGAGGCCACCGCCGACGACCTCGGCCGAATCGTGGCGCTGACCAATCTCGAGGACCTGGTCCGGCGCCTGCCGGACGGTCTGGACAGCCCGCTGGGAGAGCGCGGAATCCGGCTCTCCGGCGGCCAACGCCAGCGGATCGCCGTAGCGCGCGCCCTGCTGGCCCGCCCGGCACTGCTTCTGCTGGACGAACCCACCGCGCACCTGGACCCGGTCAACGAGGCGGCCCTGCGGCAGGCCATCGAGCAGGTGTCCCGCGACTGCGCGCTGCTCGTGGCGGCGCATCGCTTCTCCACCGTGCGGGACGCAAACCAGATCGTCGTCCTCGACGAGGGCCGGGTCGCCGCGGTCGGCGATCACGAGGATCTGCTCGTCCGGAGCCCTTACTACCGCCGCTTGGCGAGCGAGTGGCGGCTGGCGCCGTCGAACAGTCCTCCGTAGGGCGAGGCGACGGTCGTGGGCGTGTCTGAGGGTCCAGCGGGAAACGATCGTCGCGACCGCACTCGGCTACCACCAGGGTCACCACTGCCCGTCTCGTCGCTGAGCCCGGCGCGACCTAGTTCAGCTACGCGCCCGGTGACCACGGAAAGTATCTGGCCCGGTCGGTTGCCGATCTCATCCAGGCCGAACAGGCGACAGTTGATCAGGCGGTCTCACTAGTATATCGAGGGTCGGCTTCCGAAGAGCCCGTCACCCCGTCGATGTTGATGCCAGCGTGCAAGAGACCTTATTCCAAGATCCACTCGTGGCGGGTTTCGGGCTTACGTCATCTTCTGGCCACCGCCGCAGCCTCGGGAGAGCAGTCGAATGGGCGCTGACGTCAGGTACGCGGCCACCGCCATGGCCGCCCTCGGCTACGTCATCACCGCTCTCGGCACCTGCATTGTGCTGCTCTCCGACGACTTCGGCGTACCCCCGGAACAACTCGCCTGGCTGCCCGCAACGTTCGGCTTCGGATTGCTGGCCATGGCGCCGGCCGGCCCGGTGCTGCTGCGCGACGGTCCGCGCCGGGCGCTGGCCGGAGGTTCGTTCGCCATCGCAGCCGGCGCGACTCTGCTGGCGTTCGCCTGGATCCCGGCGATGGCGGTCGTCGGCGGCCTGCTGCTCGGCGCGGGCGGTGCGGCGTTCGCGCTCGTCACCCCGGCGATGCTGGCCGGGGCGCGGGCGGCGGTGCAGCTCACCAAGGTCAACGCCGCGGCCAGTGGCGCCTCGGTGCTCGCCCCGGCCGCGATCGGGGGCCTGAACGCGACCGGCGTGGTCAACGGCCGGCTGGCGCTGCTGCTCGTCGTACCCCCGTTGCTCCATCTGGCTGCGACCGCGCGTCCGGCGGCGCCGGAACCCCGGCCGCAGCGGATCGACCGGCCGGCCGCTGGTGCCGCAGCGCGACGCTGGGGTGCGGTGGTGCTCGCCGTATCGGTCGAGTTCTGCTTCAGCATCTGGGCCGTGACCCGGTTGGCCGCGGCGGGCCTGACACCCGGGACCGCCGCCGTGCTCGGCACAATGTTTCCGTTCGGCATGGCGTTGGGACGGCTGGCCGGGCCGCCCCTGATCGGCCGGATTCCGGTGGCACAGGTCGCCGCCGCAGTCACCGCTGCCGGTGCGCTGGTGGTCGTTGTCGCCGGCAACGCGGCCGCGATCACCGTAGGGCTGCTGGTGGCCGGTGTCGGCGTGGCGATCCTGTATCCGGTGACCCTTGCCGGCCTTATCGCGACCCCGCGCCTGAACGCCACACACGCCGCGTCGCTGGGCGCTCTGGCCTCAGGAACGGCCATCATCGCGGCTCCTGCGGCGTTGGCCCGGCTGGCCGAGGTGGTGGACCTGCGGCTCGCCTTCCTCCTCACCCTCCCGCTGTTGGCCGCATTGCTCCTGCTTCGCTATATCGACCAGGTCCGAGGCGACAACCGTTGCCCGGAAATGGGGAAAGAGACGGAAAGCCGTGGTGGGCAGCGGGCCGTTGAGGGCGAGGAGGTCGTGCGATCAGGGCCCGGATTCACGACGCTTGAATAAGCGCGACCCGGCAACAGCTCGGTTCGTCGCTCAGGAGCAGGCCGCGCCGCCACGTTCACCGAATGATCGAGGCGTGTTTCCATCCCTGACCCGGACCACTGTAATCGCGTGCGCTCCGTGGCGTCCGCCACGGAGTCCGCTGCGCGAGTTGCGTGTCTTCTACCGGGAGGCGGCCGACAGCGGCCGGGCTGTCCTGCTCAGCATCTCGATCTAGCAGCGCCGATTCAAGACCCTGGCGGCGACGGCTCGTTCACCCTTGGTCGCGCCCGACCGGTACCGGCTCGCGACCAAGGGTGTCTAAGCTCGCCCGGTGCGTCCGGAGACCGTTCTCGAGCAGACCGACTGGCGTGCCCTGGAACACAGTCATGGGCCGGCGTGGCCACAGACCCCGCGACTTCTGGCCGGGCTGCTTACCGGTGACCGCGACGACGCGCGGCGGGCTCTGTCCCACCTGTGGGAGGAGCTGTTCCACCAGGGCACCATCTATGGGGCGACACCCGCGGCGGCCCGGTTCGTCGCTGCGGCGCTGGCCGACCCGCGAGTCCGTGCCCAGCCCGGCCCCACCCGCGAATACGGTGACGGGCCACTGGCGGCCGCGCTGCTGCACTGGCTGTCGGGGCTCGGATACGCGATGGGTGTCCAATGGCGGGAACTGTTCGGCGACGGCCCCTTCGTCGAGAAGATCGGCGGCCCGCTGCGCCCGATGCGGCCGCGACTCCACGCTGTGGTCACCGCCTTTCTCGACGATCCCGACGACTACGTGCGCGACGCCGCCCTCATCGCCGCCGTGAACCTGGCCTCCGCATCCGAGCTCGCCCCGCACCGCGCCGCCCTGTCCGCCCGCGTCCGGGCCACGATCGCGGCCGACCCGCACTGGTGTCACACCAGCACCGCGGTGCTCAACCTGCGTTACTGGGGTGAGCACGGCCTGCCCGCGGCGAAACCCGCGAAGCCAGCCTACGAGCCGCAGCAAGGCTCCTACGACGACCCTCCTTTCTAGGACGGCCTCGCGGCGCTCGGTGAGGAGTGGCAGATGCCGATCACCGGCGACGTCGCGGATCCCGAGGTCCGCGTCCTGGGCGCGGTTCGCCGCCAGTTTTCCGGCGACGCCTTCCGCTGGGATCTGCGCCGGGTCGCCGCGGGCGCCGCCTGGGGATTGGACGTGACCTGCGACCTGGTGGGGGAGCGTGACGAGTCGGTCGGCGTACTGCTGCGCGGCCTGACGACGCAGATGCGGCAGCAGGGCATGATCCCCGTCACCGTCGACCGGTTCCACTGATGGTCGGGGGCGCCGCTGGTGCACCGAATCGTGCGAGGTAGTGCCAGACCCGTTTGAGGTCCTGCTGGTCATGGTGGCCGCTGCGGGCCGCGTCACCGATGAGCCGGGGTGTGAGACAGCCGTTCTCGGCGAGCCGGACGCCGAGGTCGACGTATCGCTGACCGCGGTAGTCGGGGTACCGCTGGAGTTCGGCGACGGAGAGCCGGAATCCGGGATGCCACTCCACCGGGCAGGCCAGTCGCCGGGCAGCGGCTTCGACGTCGGTTTCGCGGTAGCAGGGGTCGAGTACGAGGGCCTCGACGTCGCGGTCGAGCCGGACCTCGCCGTGGACCTGGGCCTCTATGTAGTCGTCGAGGGCATCCTTGGCGCCGCCGAACATGGCCTGTTCCCAGCGCCACCGGTCACCGCCGGGATGTGCGGTCAGTCCGCCGTTGCTGGTGCCGGTGAGGAATTGCGAAAAGTAGACCCCGTCGGTGCCGAGCGCGTGCAGGATGGACCCGCGGTCGGGATGGAAGTTGAGTGTGATCCGCAGTAAGGCTTCGACGGG
This sequence comes from Actinoplanes regularis, assembly GCF_900188005.1. GTDB lineage: Bacteria > Actinomycetota > Actinomycetes > Mycobacteriales > Micromonosporaceae > Actinoplanes > Actinoplanes regularis. Next base: position 9,850 of record NZ_FZNR01000010.1, read on the forward strand.
CGGACCGGTCGACAGCCTGGCGACGTGCCGCAGCGCCTGCTGGGACGAGGAGTGCGTCAAGACGGAACGCCGGAGGCCAGGCGGTTCAGGATGGCCCGGGCCAGCGCGGCGACCCGGCTTCGCAGTTCGTCGTCGGCCCGGCCGCCGAGGTCGTCCTCAAGACGTCCGGCCAGCGCTGCGACCGCGGGGAGCAGGTCATCCAGCGGGCTGCCCTCGTGCCCCACGACGTAGAGACCGTGGATTCCCTCCTCGGTGCGGAGCCTCCGGTCGAGGATCCGCTCGCAGGTGTCACCCGCGACCAGCGCCACCGCGACCGGCGGCTCGAGTTCCGCAAGCCCGAGTTCGGCGACGACCGCGGCCAGACGCCGATTCGCGTCCCGCGCCGACAGGGTCCGCACCGACTCCGACGCAAGCGTGACCACGGCGTCGCCGTCGACGCCGGTCACCAGCAGGTCGCAGGCCAGCATCACCGCCTCGTGCGGGTCGGCGTCGTCGAACAGCGCCCGGGCCTGCTCGGTCCGGAGGCGGCGAAGAAGTCCGTCATCCACGGTGCGCTCAGGGCGTGTAGATCTCGTCCGCCTTGGTGATCTGGCCCGCTGCCACGGTGAAGACGAAGACCCGGCCGGTCTCCAGCAGCCGCGTCCGGAAATCCTTGAGATCGGCGGCCACCAGGCTCGTTCCGGTGGTCTCGACGACGCGCAGTTTCGCGCCCGGGGCCACCGGGTAGGTCCGCAGCTTCTTGTTGTTGTTGCGGATGTACCAGCCGGTGCACCAGTCGTTCTCGGCCGGCTCGACACCGTCCGCCTTGCAGGCGTTCGCCGCGGCTTTGCCCTCGAACCATTCGACCAGGTCGAAGGTGATCGTGCCCTTCGTCGTGTCGGCCGCCTTGAGGTACGCGTACTGCGTGCCGGTGAGCTGATCGGAGGCGGCGGTGGCGGTCGGCGTGACCGGCGCGGACGTCGACTCGGGTGACGGCTCGGCCGGCGCGGTGCTCGCCGCGACGGTGCCTGCCGCCGCGGTGTCGGCGGGCTTGCCCGCATCGGTGGTGTGCCCGCACGCCGCGAGGGGCAGCAGCAGGAACGAAACGAGTGCCAGACGTCGAACCACCGGGGGCCGCTCCCATCTCGAAATGATCTGGGCCAACCCTAGATCCCGGCGGCAACCAGGTAAATCACTCCCGGGCGTACCGGCCGGTAAGGGTTCCCTCGGCGAGGACCGCGCCGTCGGCGGCCGATCTGAGGTCCGCCGCGGTGGCTCCCGCCCGCAGCCCGCTCGGGCGCGACAGGGCGAACACCTTGAAGATGTAGCGGTGTGCGGGGCCGGGCGGCGGGCACGGACCGCCATATCCGGTACGGCCGAAGCCGTTGCTCCCGGAGCCACCGGCAGCCTCACCCTCCCCGAGCGTCGGCTGGGCCGGGTCGATGCCCCACGCCACCCAGTGCACGAACGTCCCGTTCGGCGCGTCGGGGTCCTCGACCAGCAGGGTCAGCTCCCGCGCGCCGGACGGTATGCCGCCGAACGCCAGTGGCGGTGACAGGTCGTCCCCGTCGCAGGTGAAGCGCCGTGGAATGTCGCCGCCGTCGGCGAAGGCGCTGCTGGACACGGTGATGCTCATCGCGGCTCCCGGATCGGCCAGTTCGGGCCCGGTCTCGCATCGTCCGGCGAGCAGGCCGGCCAGCGCGCTGACGGCGATCAGCGAAGCCCATGAACGCACTCTCGTACAATAACGACTCTAAGCCGGACAAACCTGCTCAGCGCCGGATCGCTGCCGGAAAGCTTGAGCTGGGCGAAGAGGTGTGCTCGGCCGTCCACCAGATGCTGAGGATCAGCAGCAGTTCGCCGACGTTGCCGATCCAGAACGCCAGCGCGCCGGCCGCGGCCGCGACGAACATGGCGACCGCCCCGGCGAGCAGCCACGGCTGGCGCGCCCGGACCAGGAGGGCGATGCCGATCAGCACCAGGATGGTCACCACGGCCGGGATCGGCGCGCCGTGCGAGGCTGCGTTGGTGTACCGCAGGGTGTCGGCGTAACGGGTCGGCTCCAGGTCGAGGTCGATCACGTCGAGCCAGATCCCGGCGACGATGAGGGCTGCGGTGAACGCGCCGAAGACGGCGGGCACGGCTCTCCCGGCGAGGCTCTGAATGCCGTACCGGCGGGCGAGGCCCACCCCAACCATGATCAGCAGGGGTACGAGCAGCCCGTGCGTCACGTAGCGCGGGACGGAAAGGGTTCGCAGCGGCTCGCCCTCGCCGAGTGTGCCGCCGATCGCGATGACGGCGTTGTCCCAGATCAGCGCGAGGATCACCAAGATCAGCAGGCTGAGGGCCCAGTCTGGCCGGCGGCGGCGCATCGCGATCACCAGGGCGAGCAGGACGAGCTGCGCGACGGCGATCAGCCCGAAGAACGCGCTGAGCATACGTGCCACCTGTTCCATTGAGGGAAACGATGTTCCTTCAACGTAGACAACAGGTGGCCCGGAGGCAAGGTCGCCGAAGCTACTCGACGCTCGAGCTGGGCACGGGGTGCGCTCAGGCTCTGGTGGCGCCGGCGAAGACCAGCCAGAACGTCCGGAGAAACTCGGCGGCGATCCGCTTCGGCGTGGCCATGCCGCCAGGCTTGCACGGCACGGTGACGCGCGAAGCGTTTTCGCCGCCCATGCCCCCAACGGCACCGGGGATGGCGTATATCGCGGGCGTATCGGAAATCGCATACGCCACCGCAACGGCCCTCCAGCTTGAATACCTTCATGAACCACAGCGCATCCCCGTCAGCACCACCACGTCGTACGCGCACGCTCGTGCTCGTCAGCCTGGCGATCCTGGGCTTGGCAGGCGTCCTGTTCCTGGTGCGGGGGCCGCTGTTGATGACGGCTCCGGCGTGCTTCTCCGGCCGGTGGCACGGCTGCTACGACACGTTCAACGGTCCGCTGCTGATGATGCTGGTCGGGTTGCCGTTGCCGGCGCTGCTGGCGTGGGCCCTGGCGAGCCTCCGGCGTGCCGCCGGGGCCGCCTGGGCATGGCGTAGTTCGCTGGCCGAGGTGGGCCTGGTCTACGGGACGGTGCCGATGGTGTGGCTGACGCTGCAGCCAGGCCCGGGGGCCGGCGTCGTACCGGGCCGGGTGAGCCTGGTCCCGCTGGTGGACCTGGTCACGATGGGGCCGATCGGGATCGGCGGGAACCTGCTGGTCTTCGCGGCGCTGGGATTCTTCGCCCCGATGCGGTTCGCGGCGCTGGCGTCCGTGCCGAGGATCCTGGCGCTCGGGGCGGGCTGCTCGCTCCTGGTCGAGGTCGCCCAGTACGTCTTCCAGCTGGACCGGGTGTCGTCGGTGGACGACGTGCTGGTCAACGCCGCCGGCGCCGTGCTGGCCGCGCTGGCGTCGCGTCGCTGGTGGCGGACCGCGGCGCGGGTGCCGGCGGAGCGGCCGCAGCCCGTGCCGGCCCTGGCGGACTGAGTCGCGTGTCCGGTTGGCCGGCCGATCATAGGCTTCCTGTATGCGCGTGCTGATCGTGGAGGATGAGCCCCTCTTGGCCGAGGCCGTCCGGGACGGTCTGCGGCTGGAGGCGATCGCCGCCGACATCGCCGGTGACGGCGACGTCGCCCTGGAGCTGCTCAGCGTCAACTCCTACGACCTCGCGGTCCTCGACCGGGACATCCCCGGCCCGTCCGGCGACGAGGTCGCCCGGCGCATCGTCGCCTCCGGCAGCGGCATCCCGATCCTCATGCTCACCGCCGCCGACCGGCTCGACGACAAGGTCTCCGGGTTCGAGCTCGGCGCCGACGACTACCTCACCAAGCCGTTCGAGCTGCGGGAACTCGTCATGCGGCTGAGGGCGCTCGACCGCCGGCGCGCGTACGTCCGGCCGCCGGTCCGCGAGATCGCGGGGCTGCGGCTCGACCCGTTCCGCCGGGAGGTCTTCCGCGACGGGCGGTACGTGGCGCTCACCCGTAAGCAGTTCGCCGTGCTGGAGGTCCTCGTCGCCGCCGAGGGCGGCATCGTCAGCGCCGAGGAGCTGCTGGAACGGGCCTGGGATGAGAACGCCGACCCGCTCACCAACGCCGTCCGGATCACCGTCTCCGCGTTGCGCAAGCGACTCGGCGAGCCGTGGATCATCGCCACCGTGCCGGGCGTCGGCTACCGCATCGACACCCAACCGGAGGCGGGAGCCGAGCGTGGATAGGGCACCCGGGCTGAGTGTCCGCGTCAAGCTCACCCTCAGCTACGCCGGGTTCATCATGCTCGCCGGCGCCCTGCTGCTCGCGGCGGTCTGGCTGTTCCTGCTGCGCTACGTCCCCGACAGCGGGCTCATCGTTCCCGGCTCCCATGGCTCCGTCAACGGAGGTGTCTTCCCGACCCGGGGCAACCTGTTGCGTTTCTTCGGTCCGCGGGCGGCCGGGGTCCTGGTGTTCCTGCTGGCATTCGGCGTGGTCGGCGGGTGGTTGCTGGCCGGCCGGATGCTCGCCCCTCTCACCCGGATCACCGAGGCGGCGTGGATGGCCGGGAGCGGCTCGCTGGCGCACCGGATCCGGATGAGGGGCCGCCGGGACGAGTTCCGTGAGCTCTCGGACACGTTCGACTCGATGCTCGAGCAGCTCGAGTCGCACGTCGCCGAGCAGCAGCGGTTCGCCGCGAACGCGTCGCACGAGCTGCGCACCCCGCTGGCGATCTCCCGGACCCTGCTCGACGTCGCCCGCAGGGATCCCACCCGTGACCGGGACGAACTGATCGAGCGCTTGCAGACCGTCAACGCGCGGGCGATCGACCTCACCGAGGCGCTGCTGCTGCTCAGCCGCGGCGACCGCGGAAACTTCACCCGGGAGAGCGTCGACCTCTCCCTGCTCGCCGAGGAGGCCGCCGAAACGCTGCTCCCCCTCGCCGAACAGCGCCGGATCACCCTCGACGTGACCAGCGCGAAGGCCGAGACGAGCGGCTCCGCCGAGCTGCTGCTGCACATGGTGACCAACCTCGTCCAGAACGCGATCGTCCACAACCTGCCCACCGGCGGGACCGTCACGGTGCAGACCGAGGCGCACGGTGACGGCAGCCTGCTGCGGATCGAGAACACCGGCCGGCGGCTGCCGCCCGAGCTGGTACCGACCCTCACCGAACCCTTCCAGCGCGGAACCGAGCGGGTGCGCACCGACGAGCACGCCGGGGTCGGCCTGGGCCTGGCGATCGTGCACAGCATCGTGCGCGCCCATCACGGCACCCTCACCCTCGCTCCCCGGCCCGACGGCGGCCTGCTGGTCACGGTCCGGCTTCCCGCCCACGGCTGAGGACCGCGGCGATCGGGACGGCGGCGGTCAGGCCACTGATCAGGATGGCGGCCAAAGCGCCGAGGATGGCCGGTTCGCTGTCGAAGCTGATACCGATGGCGGCCAGGGCCGGTCCGGCGTTGCGTACGGTGGCGACCGAGCCCATGGTGGTCCGGCGCGCACGGCCGCCGGTGGCCAGCAGTGTGCCCAGGCCGAAGGCGAGTACGGAGAGCAGGAACCCGGCCAGCGGCACGCGCGAGCCGATCAGGGCGACGATGTCGCTCCAGTTGCCCAGCAGCATGCCGGCGAGCACGATCAGGAACGTCACGTTGGAGACCTTGACCGCTGCGGGGTGCCAGGCCAAGGCGGTGTCGGTGGCGTAGTGCCGCAGGACGAGCCCGATCGCGAACGGTACGAGTTGCAGGACGGCGACGGTGCGCACGAGCGCGGCCACGTCGAGGGTGACGCCGCCGCCGACGTCGGCCGCGGTCAGCAGCGCGTCCGCGGTCAGCCCGAACGTGATGCTGCCGAGCGCGGCGAGCAGGACCTGCATCGCGGCGCCCGTGGTGACGTCGCCGTGCTGCATCATGGCGAGTTTGGCGCCGAACGGGCCGCCGGGCGACGACGCGACCAGCACGAGTGCGACGTACGGTGCGGCGGCCAGCCCGAACAGCGCGGCCAGTCCCCAACCCAGCAACGGGATGAGGATCAGGTTCGCGGCCAGCACCAGCGCGAGCAGGGGCAGGTCGGTGAACGCCCGGCGCAGCGCGGTGATGGTGGCGCCGAGACCGGCGGCGAACATGGTGGCGGCGATGAAGACGACCGTGACGGCGTTGAGCAGCACGTAGAAGAGGTCCATGCCGGCGTCCTCAATCGGTGGGTCGGGCGAGCCAGCGCAGGGCGCTGATGCTCGGCAGGAACGCGTACTCCCCGCCTCGCGTCGTCACGAACAGCGGCAGGTCGTGGAGTTTGCGGCGGACCGGCCGCTGCGGGATGGTGTAGTCGCCGGGCCCGTCCCCGGTGGCGGCGATCGGGTCGCGGGCGTCGCCGCAGCCGAAGGCCACGCCGTCGTTGAGCCACTGGGTCTGCGCGAACTCGAACTGCCGCCCGAGGTGCGCGCCGACGAAGGCGAACATCAGGCCGCGGTCGACGCCGTCGTCGTCGAGGGTCCCGTCGGGCAGCGGCGGCCCGTACGCGGTACCGCGTCGGATCATGCGGTGCAGCCGGACCTCGCCGGCGACGGCGGAGTCGCGGGGATTGGCGCGGCGGATGTGGCAACTGCCCGGGGTGACGAACCCGTCCGGGTCGTCGTCGGCGTACCCGAAGGCGTTGTTGCGCTGCCGGTCCGCGCCCAGCACCGGGTCGTCGTGCTCGGGTGCCAGCGCGAGCGGGGCGCCGCTGCGCCACCGGCCCATCAGCTTGGCCGCCAGCAGCTCCCGGCCGGCGGCGTCGGTGGTCTCGGCGGCCAGGAGGCGACGGAACGCCGCGACGTCCTGGTGCAGTTTCCGGAAGGCGACGTAGCTGCCGTTGCGGCCCAGTACCGGTGGGTCGGTGACCTGCGTGCCGCCGAGCTCGTCGGGGTAACCCAGCACGAACTCGCCGGCGGCCAGGGGTTTCTCCAGCGGGTTGGAGGCGGGCACGTTGCTTCCGTCGACGGCGGGGTGGCTGATGCCGTCGCGGTAGCCGAAGTGCTCGGTCTCGGTCGGCAGGGCATAGCAGTCCTGCCGCCAGATCGCGGTGATGCCGGGCAGATGCTCGTAGGCGGGCCGGGCCCGGTCGATCGCGACCTGCAGTCGCTGCTGGTCGGGAGCGAGCGCGACCAGCACCACGTGAACGTCGGGGGAGCCCAGCGGCGCTTCCCAGTGCTGCGGTGCGCTCGGCCCGACGTCCCCCAGCGCGCCGGCCCGGGCCGCCATGCCCTGCTGGAACTCCCACGCCATGCTCTCCAGCGAGTGTTGCGGCACGCCGAGCGCCTTGAGGCCCTCGTGGGTGAGCGCCACGCTGATCCAGGTGTGGCCCAGCGGCGTGTCGGCCGCGGAGGTGACGACGCCGGCGCAGTGGCGGATCAGTTCCCGGCCGTGCGCGGGGTCGTCGACGCGGAACAGCAGGTAGGTCGCCGCGTACGGCGACGGGCGCCCGCTCAGGACCCCGCGCTGGATGTCGTGCAGGTCCACGCCACGTCCTTCCGTCAGAGGTCACTTGGTGACGACGTTGCGCCAGAAGTTGCGCAGGCTGTCGTCGGCGCCGAACAGCGTGCTGAAGATCGTCGAGTCGGCCATCAGGATGTCGCCGGCCCGGGCGTCGGTGGGCGGCAGCCACAGGAACGTGTTGAACTCGGTATTGCCGGCCTGGCTGTACGGATGCGGCCGTGCCTGGTCGATCGGCTGGCGGCCCAGCACCCGCACGCTTTCCGGGTCGCCGCCGGTGACGGCGTAGTGCGGCAGATGCGGGTGGAAGTTGAACGTGCTCACCCCTTCCAGCCAGCCCCGCTCGTCGAGGTCCCGGTCGATGTTCAGCGCGGCGATCCGGCCCGGTTCCCGTACCGCCGGGCGCAGTCCGTAGCGGTTCTCCACCGGCACGTCCAGGCCGGTCATCAGCGAGCGGGTGTAGCGGCCGAACCGCTGCTGGCGGGGGACCAGGGCGTCGCCGTGGTGCAGGTACTCCAGGTCGCGGACGGTCAGGTCGTCGTCGGCGCCGACATCGTGGTGCGGTCCCAGCACCAGGCGGGTGTCGTCGCGGCCGAGCCAGTCCCGGATCGCCTCGATCTCCCCGGCGGTCGCCTCCTGGCCGGTGACCAGGTGGTCCAGGCCGAACACGAACAGGGTGTCGGTGTCGGCCAGCACCCGCTCGTCCAGCGGTGTCACGAACCCGGCCTGGTCGACGCGCTGGTACATGGCGACCGGGTGGCCGGTGGTCTCGGCGGTGAAGTCCTGGAACGGTACCCACGCCCAGAAGAACAGCTCGAGGGTTCCGGCGATCGTCTGCTGGAACCGGCGCGGGTCGGCGAACTCGGGTTTCTCGTAGGCGGGCCAGGTGACCCGGCGTACCTCGGTCATGGTGGAGAACCGGTTGTCCAGTTCCCGCGGGTCGGCGCCGGCCTCGGCCGGGTAGCTCCACGCCACGTACACGCTGACCCGGCGCCGGCCGGGCGTGTACGGGCGGGCCTGGTGACGGGTGTTGTAGACCCGGGCGGTCGATGGCTGGGTCATTGCATCTGGTCGAGCATCTCGGAGAAGGCGTCACGCACCCGCAGCGCTTTCTTCACCTCGTCCGCGGTGACGTACGGGTATTCGCCGTACTCCATGAAGCTGTTGCACTGGTGTTCGCGCACGAACCGGACGAACGCCTCCGAGTTGGTCTTCCAGTCCTCGGGGAAGTCCTCCAGGTGCTCGAAGACGGTGTCGACCCCGGCCTTGCGGAACAGCGCGACCGCGTCCTCGGTGTACTTGTCGAAGTCCGTGTCGAAGATGCCCTGGTACATGAACCGGGTGTCGTCGTCGAACAGCACCCAGCGCAGGTAGTGCAGCTTCAGCGGCGCCAGCAGGTACGGGTCGGTCTCCAGCGCCTCGGCCAGGGTGCTGCCGTACCCGCGGATCGCGCCGGCGTGGCCGGGCTTCACCCTCGCGATGATCGTGAACCCGTAGCAGGCGGGTGTACGGGGGAAGATCGGCCCGTATTTGCCCTGTTCCAGCTGGCTTTCGTCGTGCGGCAGAACCATCGCCGCCGGCTTGAGTTCCATGGCACGCCCCATCGGCTCCGGGCGGCCGACAAACCACCGCCGTAACGCGAGTATGGCGATGTGACACGCGATAACAGCTCAATATGCGAAAAATGAGCGCATCCGGGGGTCCCGGGCGGGAGGGCTCAGCCTCCCCGCGCCTTGATCCAGAACAGCGCGAAAGCCACGACGAGCAGGAAGCTGATCCCCCCGAGGACCAGGACGGCGATCAACAGGCCGGAGGTCCGGGACGGCGTGAAGGAGACCGGGGAGACGGGTGGCTGGAAGCCCGCCGGTGGGAACTGCGGCTGGGCCGGCGCCGGGTAACCCTGCGGAAAGCCGACCGGACCGGCGGGCAACGGCCATGCGGCGGAGGGCCCCTGCGGAACGTCGGCGGGCGGCACGGCGAAGCCCGGTTGGGGCGCCACGGGGTCCGCGACGTCCTGGGCGACCAGCGCCTCGATCTGAGCCGGCGCCATTCCGAAGCGTGCCGCCAGCGACACCACCGGCTCACCATCGGCATAGCCGGCGACGATGGCATCGATCAGCTCCGGCGACGGACCGGCCGGGACCGACCATCCGGGCGCGGGCGAATACGCCGGAACCGGACCCGGCCACCCGGGAGCGGGCGCGGGCGTCGGCGCCGCCGGCCCCTGCGACATGAACTCCGGCGCGGCGACGGCATGGGCGACCAGCGCCTCGATCTGGCCCGGCGCCATCCCGAAGCGTGCCGCCAGCGACATCACCGGCTCGCCATCGGCATAGCCGGCGACGATGGCGTCGACGACCTCCTGCGGAACGCCGGCGCCGAACGGCGGATACGCGATCACTGGAAAACCTCACGGTTCGCTGGCCGAGCCTGTCGAGAAGCAGGCTACCCACACCGGACAACAGGACGACGGCGTGTGGCCGCGGGAGATTATCAGTCGCGGGAGCCGACCTTCGACGCGGTCAACCATGCTTTGACCAGGGAGGCGAGCGCGGTCAGGGTCAGCGCGCCGACGATCACCGACAGGGAGACGCCGATGCCGATGTGCGGCGCCCAGCCGATCGGCTCGCCGCCGTTGAGGAACGGCAGGTTGTTCTCGGCGAGGGCCTGCAGCACCAGTTTCACCCCGATGAAGGCGAGCACCACGCTGAGGCCGACCGACAGGTAGGCGAGCCGGTCCAGCAGGCCGCCGAGCAGGAAGTACAGCTGGCGCAAACCCATCATCGCGAAGACCGTCGCGGTGAAGATCAGGTACGGCTGGTCGGTCAGGCCGAAGATCGCCGGGAGGGAGTCGAGCGCGAAGATCACGTCGGTGGTGCCGATCGCGATGAAGACCACGATCAGCGGGGTGAAACGGCGCCGGCCGCGGGCGTCGCGGGTGGTCAGGCGTGCCTTGTCGTACTTCCCGGTCATCGGCAGGACCCGGCGGGCCCAGCGGACCAGCAGGTTCTCGCTGTATTCGGGCTCGTCACGGCTGTGGCCGGACAGCTTGACCGCGGTGTAGATCAGAAACCCGCCGAAGATGTAGAACACCCAGGTGAACCGGCTGATCGCGGCCGCGCCCAGGGCGATGAAGGCGCCGCGTAGCAGCAGCGACAGGATGATCCCGACGAGGAGCACCCGCTGCTGGTAGCGGCGCTCGATCCGGAACCGCGACATGATGATCACGAAGACGAACAGGTTGTCGATCGACAGGCTGTACTCGGTGAGCCAACCGGCGAGGTACTGCCCGGCGGCCTCGCCGCCCAGGTGCAGCCAGAGGAAGCCGCCGAAGAGCAGGGCCAGGGTGATGTAGGCGCTCACCCAGAGTGCGCACTCCCGGATGGACGGTTCGTGCGGGCGCCGGCTGACCAGGATCAGGTCGCCCAGCACGAGAGCACCGAGGCAGACCAGGGTCACCGTCCACAACCAGCCGGTTACCTCCACGGGCACAACCTCCCCAGCGCTCCACGAGCAGCGTCTCAGAGATGGATCAGCCAAAAAAGGCCGAAAATCTCAAAACCTTTCCTCGGTACGACCTACGTGTCCCGTCCGCAGGCCTTTCGGCCGAGCCCCGTGGAGCTCCCGCGCGAGGTCCGCGCGGCCGGCGGCGGGCGGCGCGGCCCGAGCTTTGCGGAGGTTGGCGTGACCACGGGCGGGCGGCGCGGGCCGCGCTTCGCGGTGCTCGGCCGAAAGGCCTCCGGACGGGACACGTAGGTCGTACCGGCGAAGATGTTTGTGGATGGACGATGCCGCACCGCGCCGCGGCGCCCGGGGGAGCGGACGCCGCGGCGCGGTGGTCGGCATCGGTCAGCGTCCGTTGAGCAGCTCGTGGGTCTCGCTGATCTTGGCCAGTGACTTCGGCGCCGCCGGGACGTTCAGGGTGCGCGCCAGCGACGAGGCCAGGACCGGCTTCGACGGGCTGTAGAGCCACGCCTGGAACAGCGCGTCCAGATCTTTGCCGGAGACCTGCTCGGCCAGGGCGGTGAACTGCGCGGTGGTGGCGTTGCCGTACTTGTGCTGGGCCACCCAGGTCCGGATGATCGCGAAGAACGCGTCGTCGCCGACCGCGAGGCGCAGCTGGTGCAGGGTCATCGCGCCGCGGTCGTAGACGGCGTCACCGAACAGCTCCGCCACGCCCGGGTCGGCCGGCGCGGTCGTCCAGACCGCCGCGTCGTCCGGGTACGTCGCGTACAGGTAGTCGAAGATCTCCTGGGCGGTGCCCTCGTCGTTCTTCTCCGACCACAGCCACTCGGCGTAGCTGGCGAAGCCCTCGTTGAGCCAGATGTTCTGCCAGCTCTCGACCGAGACGGAGTCGCCGAACCACTGGTGGGCGTTCTCGTGCGCGATCACATACGGGTTCGAGCCGCGCCGGAAGAACCCCGACGAGTAGTTCGGGCGGGTCTGGTTCTCCAGGGCGAAGCCGAGCGTGCCGGGCGGGGTGACGACGCCGCCGCGGGCCTCGAACGGGAACGGCCCGAAGACCGTCGACTCCCAGTCGGTGATCTCCGCGGTGCGCTCGACGCTGGCCTGCGCGGCGTCCCGGAAGTCCTGGGGCAGCAGCTGCGAGTACGCGTTGTAGACGGTCGAGCCGTCCGCGGTGGTGTCGGTGGTGATGTCGTACTGGCCGACGGTGAGGAAGGTCAGGTACGTGGCCTGCGGCTTCAGCGACCGCCAGCTCCACCGGGTGTAGCCGAGCGTCTCGCGGACCGGCGGACGCGGCTGCACACCGTTGCTGATCGCCTCGACACCGTCCGGCACGGACACCGACACGTCGAAGGTGGCCTTGTCCGACGGGTGGTCGTTGCTCGGGTACCACCACCAGGCGATCTCCGGCTCGCCGACCGCCGCGGCCCCGTCCGGGGTGCGGATCCAGGCGGTGTAGCCGGCGGCGACCTTGCTGGACGGCACGCCGGAGTACTGCACCACGATGGTCAGCGCGCCGCCCTTGGCGACGGTCCGGGCCGGGGTGACGACCAGTTCGTGGTCGCCCTCGCGGGCGAAGGTGGCCGGCCGGTTGTTGACCTGGATCGACGACACGTCCAGGACGAAGTCCAGGTTGAGCCGGCTCAGGTCCGTGGTGGCGGTGGCCAGGATGGTGGTCGTGCCGGTCAGCTTGTCGGTGCTCGGCGTGTAACGCAGGCGGATGTCGTAATGCGAGACGTCGTATCCGCTGTTGCCGTAGTCCGGGTAGTACGAGTCGCCGATTCCCGGTGCTCCGGGAGCGGGGGCGGCCTGCCGGTGTGCCTGGGCGGCCGCGCCCGTTCCGGCGAGCGTCAACGCTGTGGCGAGGGTGGCCACGAGCAGTCGTCGCACGGTCGAACTCCTTCCGATTTGGTTAGAGCAGTCCGCTGCAACCTATCGAAGAAGTTAGAGACGTGTATGCCTAGATCCGTTTACGTGAGTGAATGGTGAGCCCCGGGCCGGGGGAGAGCGACCCGCCCCGCCGCTCACCTCGGGGTGCTCTCGCGCGCCGCTCGTGCTGCGGCTCACGCACCCTCCTTTTCTTCCGCAAGATGATCTGAACGGTTCCCGGTATCACGGTGTCGGCCCATTTGACCGGCTGCGCGCGTTGTGCGGCCATATTTTGCCGACCAGGCCGTTGGCCGCACATTCCCGGCGCCCTCTCATCGAGGTACGCAAGTCCGCAAACAGGTCTCGATCGTATTCGGATACCAGTTTGCGGCAGAGGTGCGTTTCTGCGAACTCCCTGGTCGTAGGCGGTTCTGGCATGGATTCAACGCCTCGTGAAAGCGCACGATCCAGCCCTGATCCTTCGGCGGCACCGTGCTGACCGAAGGTACTACATCCAGGGAAATATCGCTTTGCCGCTGCGGTGCCGTGATGTGCTTGTCCGCGAAATAGCCACTCCGGAAAGGATTTACAAATGGGAAGCCTGAGACGCTTTCTGATGATCGGGATCGGCCTGACGGCAGGCGCGATGATCGGAATTACGCCCGCGGCCGCGACGCCGTCAACCGGTCAGAGCCTCGCGGGTGCCGAGAACCTCCACACTGGTGGCACAGCACTCGACAAGCCGGCGAAGCCGGGCGCCAAGAGCTCGACGACTGTTGCCAAGGGCCTGAACGATGTCACCGGCCCGAAGGTTGCTACGTGGCCGCCTCCGGGTCCACGCCCATGGCCGCGCCCGCACTATCCGCGTCCGTGGCCGTATCCGGGCCCGCACTACCCGGGACCGCACTACCCGGGACCGCATCCATGGCCGCCGCCAGGCCCGTACTACCCGGGACCGCACTATCCAGGCCCGCATCCATGGCCGCCGCCGGGTCCGCACTTCCCAGCTCCGCCGCCGGGTCCGCACTACCCGGGACCGCACTTCCCCGGACCGCCGCCGGGACCGCCTCCAGGTCCGCACCCGTGGCCGAACACTGGTACGTAGCCTGGTGACACGATCAGCCGGTTGCTGAGGAGCGCTTCATCGAGAATCGCAGGCCGCGACCCACCGGGGTCCGGCCTGCGATTCCATTCGTGACCACGGGCCCGTCAGGTCCCGGCGAGCCGTGGTCCGAACCAGGTCAGCGTCTCGCCGTGTCCCCGCACCCAGGCGAGGGGTTCACCGTCCAAGGTGAGCACGTTGTACAGCGCCGGAGACGGCGGGCTGGGCAATGGATACCGGGCGTCGACGAGGCTCGGGCTCTCGACCGCGACCCAGTGACCGGGCAGCCCGCGGAGGGTGTCGAGGAACGCCTGCGGATCGGGCAGCTGATAGGCCATCGACGTGTGGTAGACGACCAGGGTCGCGTCCGCCGGGGCCTTCGCGGCCAGGGCCGGCAGGTCGGTGACCGCGTCACCGCGCATCAGCAACGGTGGGTCCTCCCGGGCCGCCGCCACCGCCGCGCGCAGCCGCTCGCGGCGGTGGTGGTGCTCCGGCCAGATCAGGGCGTCCAGCCAGGCGACATCGTCAGGATCGGCCACGTCGAGCGGGTTGAGGTCGAGCCCGGCCCGCCAGACGACCCGCGGCAGACGCTCCGGCGGGGTGAAGCCGGTGGCGGCGCAGTCGAGCAGCGGGGCGCCGGCGCCGACCGTGTGCGAGCCGTAGCGGTAGGCGTACCGGTCCGGGAACAGGCAGAGGCCGGCGGACGCGCCGACGTCGAGCAGCGCCAGCGGCTGCGGCAGGCTCGCCAGCACCGGCAGCAGGGCGGCACACCGGCCGACCTCGTTCGTCTGGGTGGCCCGGACCAGCAGCTGCGCGACGATGTCGTCCCACCGCTCGATCACGAAGTCACGGAAGCCGGCGGGATCGGTGACCGGTCCGCCGAGCAGGCGCACGACGGCGAAGAGCAGGTTCGGCTGACGCTTGGGCGCGGGCAGGCCGGAGAGCCGCTCGAGCAGATCGCAATCGGACGCGACATGCTGGGCGAGCCGCTCGTACGCGGGCGAGACACCGCGGGCTTCACGCGCCGCGAATTGCTGGTATACCTCGGCGGCGGTCACCCGTCACATCATGCCGTTCCCGTCCGTCCACAAAGTCGCTTGACCGTGGTGAGCCGCCTCACCAAGATCAGGCCATGCGTACCTTCGAGGATCTTGTCGCCGAGGGGAGGACCGCGCCGGTCGAGGGGTGGGATTTCTCCTGGTTCGCGGGACGGGCGACCGAGCAGCGGCCGAGTTGGGGTTACGCCGGGCTGGTGGGTGCGCGGATGGCCGACGCTCGGCGGGTCCTCGACCTGCAGACCGGCGGCGGAGAGGTCCTGGCCACCGCCGGTGCCGCTGCTGCTGCCGCCGGCGCTGGTGCTGCTTCGCCGGTGGACAAGCTCGTGGCGACCGAGGGGTGGCCGCCGAACGCCGCCCTCGCGCGGGAACGGCTCGCGCCGCTCGGCGGAGTCGTGGTGGAGGCGGCCGAGGACGATCCGCTGCCGTTCGAGGCCGGGTCGTTCGATCTGGTGGTGAGCCGCCATCCGGTGGTGACCGACTATGCGGAGGTCTCCCGGGTCCTCGCGGCCGGCGCCACCTACCTCTCCCAGCAGGTCGGGGCGAACTCGGTGCGTGAGCTGTACGAATTCATGATGGGCCCGCAGCCCGCCGGTTCCGTCCGCGAGCCCGCCAGCCACCGTGCGGCCGCGACCGCCGCCGGCCTGGAGGTCGTTCGACCTGCGCGACGAGTGGCTGCGCATGGAGTTCTTCGACGTCGCCGCGGTCATCGTCTTCCTCCGCAAAGTCATCTGGACGGTTCCCGGCTTCACGGTGTCCGCCTATGCGGATCGCCTGCGCGCGCTGCACGAGAAGATCTCGTCGGACGGCCCGTTCGTCGCGCATTCACGACGCTTTCTGATCGAGGCTCACAAGCCTGCCTGACCGTTCACGAGGTGCTGTAGGTCCTCGATCGAATTCGGCTTTCGGGTGCACCGGTGGTGCAACTGTGATCGGCTTGTCAGCGATCGAGTCAATCTTGAGAGGACTTACGAATGGACGCGCTGAGATGCCTTTTGACGGTCGGAGTCGGTCTGACAGCAGGCGCCATGATCGGAATTGCGCCTGCTGTCGCAGCACCCCTGACAACGCCACCGTCGGACGGATCGACCCTGACGACCCCGGGCCTCGGCCCGCCGGATACATCAACCCTGACGACGCCGGGATCAGGCCCGAACAAGCCGCCGGACCCGGGAACCCTGACAACGCCGGGCCTGGGCCCGAAAACACCGCCGGACGCACACGACTGATCAGCAGCCGGGTGGCTCCGAAGCCCACCACGCACAAAGAGTCGCAGGTCGCAGCCGGTATAGGTTGCGACCTGCGACTCTCGATCGAGAGATCGTCGCCCGGTTTCGCCTCGATCCAGGCTGGGCCCAGGGCACTTCACGAAGCTGCATCACCGCAGGCCTGAGCCGTTGCTGTCGGCCGCACTCCGGCGACGGGCCGGATTGCCGGAACTACCCGAACTGCGGGTCGGTCACCGAAAACCTCCGGGCGGCGGCTCGAACCCTGGCGGTTCCGAGTTGTCGGACTGGGGTGGATTCTCGAACTGGCCTGAATTTGGCTTATCCCAGTCCGGGGTATATTTCCGGTTCGGAAATTCGTACTTCCACCAGTCCGGTTCGGTTGAGCTCGGTGGTTTTTCGCCGGTCGGTTTCTGAGACGGCTTATCCCAGTCCGGGGTGTACTTCCGGTTCGGGAACTCGTACTTCCACCAGTCCGGTTCGGTTGAGCTTGGTGGTTCTGTGTCGGGTGGTTTCTGGGATGGTTTATCCCAGTCCGGGGTGTACTTCCGGTTCGGGAACTCGTACTTCCACCAGTCCGGTTCGGTCGAACCCGGTGGCTCTTCGTCAGGCGGTACCTGCAGTGCCTCCTGATCCGGGATCGATTTCGCCCCGTACGCGGCGAACGACTTGCCGGCGGCCTGGTTCGCGAAGATCGGCTTGTTGCCGCCGGGCGCCTTGGCGCCACTACCGATGCTCCCGATACCTGCTGGAACGTGATCGGTGGGCGGTGTCGCGGCTGCGGGTGCCACTCCGATGAACGCGCCCGTTGCCAGACCAATTCCATTCATCAGCAAGCGCCTTAGCTTGTCCATTTGTAAGTCCTTTCTGAAAAGGTTCTACATGGATAAGCCGATCACGTCGCCTCGTACGTCAAACGACGCTTTTTCGAATATCGTCCGTTCAGGCATAATGGCATCGTCCGAAAGTACGATAAGGCCAAGATCGAGACGCCCGGCCGAGGCGTCCCAGACAGGCATAATCCCTGTTGAACAGGCTACTTACCGTGGCGCTCGCCAAGGCTGGCCACAACTCAAGCGGCCGGCCAATTCGGTCCGGAAAGGGCATATGCCCAGAGGCTGGAAAAGGGGCATGGAGCCTTACGGTCGGACCGTTTTGGGCCACATGATCGGTCCGACCGTAAGGCTCCATTTGATCACCCGGCAGCCAGGCTGGAGGCGGCAGAAAACCGCGGCTGGTCAGGCCCGAGCAATTGGGCGTTTCCCAATTTGAGATGGCTCTGATCCCGGCTCAACTCAGGGCCGCGACGAGGGCGGCGACAGCCGGGTGGCCGGCTGCCCCTTTCCGGTACGCGATCCGCGTACGCCGCCGCAGCCCGAGCGGGAGCAGACGGACCCCTTCCACCGGTGACGCCGCGAGCTCCGGCACCAGTGACACCCCCTGGCCGGCCCCGACCAGGGCGAGGACGGTCACGAAGTCATCGGCCCGATGACGCACCCGGGGCCGGTATCCCTCCGCCGCGCACACCCGCAGCGTGACGTCATGGCAGAGCGTCCCCTCACTCGCCATGATCCACGGCTGGTCGCGAGCCTCGGCCAGCGTGCCGCACCGGACCGCGACCGGCACCGCCAGGAACACCGTCTCCTCCAGCAACGGCACCGAGTCCAGGTCCGGATCCACGTCCCCCGGCGCCACGTCGTAGTCGTTGAGCAGCCCCACATCCAGGCGCCGCTCGCGCAGCGCCGCCGGCACCTGCGCCGGATCCAACTCGGTCACCATCAGCTCCAGGGCGGGATGGTCACAGCCGAGCGTGACCAGCGCCGCCGGCAGCAACGTCCGCACCGCGGTGGGGAACGCCCCGATCCGCAGCGGTCCCGCCGGCCCGCTCCGCACGGCGGCCAGGGCCGCGTCGGTCTCCTCCAGCGCGGAGAGAACGGTGGCCGCGTGCCGCGCCAGCACCTGTCCGGCCGCCGTGAACGCGACTCGGCGGCCGCTGCGTTCGAGCAGGGCGACCCCGGCCTCCCGTTCCAGGGTGGCCAGCTGCTGTGACACCGCGCTGGGCGTATACGACCGGGCCTGCGCCACCGCGGCGATCGTCCCCAGACGTTCCAGATCACAGAGCAGCCGAAGCTTCCGCACGTCGAGCATCAGCTCAGCTTACGAACAGCACCAGAAACGTGAACTGGACCTGATGCTCCAGGCGGACAACGCTGGTGACCATGGAGCTGACCGGCGTATTCGTCCCAATGATCACCCCGTTCGACGAGTCCGGGGCGGTCGCGTACCCCGCACTGGAAAGCCTCGCCCACCAGATTCTCGAAGCGGGCGCCACCGGCCTCGTCGCCCTGGGCACCACCGGCGAGCCGTCCGCGCTGACCCCCGGCGAACAGCACGACATCCTGACCGTCCTGTCAAAGGTCTGCGCCCACCACCACGCCCCGCTGCTCGCCGGCGCCCACCCCGACGCTGGCCTCCACGCCCCACTCCTCGCCGGCGCCCGCCCCGGCGCTGGCCTCCACGCCCCGCTGCCCGCCGGCGCCCGCCCCGGCGCGGAGTTCCCGCAGGTCACCGCCATGCTGAGCCTGGTCCCGCCGTTCGTACGCCCCGGTGCGGCCGGCGTCCTCGCGCACTTCACCGCCCTCGCTGCCATCAGCCCGGTCCCGTTGGTGATCTACCACGTACCCCCACGCACCGGCCAGCCCCTCGACGCGGCGACCCTGCGCGCCATCGGCACGCTCGACCGCGTGATCGGCATCAAATACGCGACCGGCACGCTGGACGCCGACGTGATCGCCCTGCTGGCCGACCCGCCCCCGAACTTCGCGGTGCTCAGCGGCGACGACATCTACCTGTCCCCGCTGCTCGCCCTGGGCGCCACCGGCGGAATCCTCGCCTCCGCGCACGTCGCCACGGACCGTTTCGTCGCGCTGGCCACGGCCTGGCGCACCGGCGACGTATCCACCGCCCGCAAGCTGGGCCATGAGCTGACGCCGCTGTCAACGGCCCTGTTCGCCGAGCCCAACCCCACGGTGATCAAGGCAGTCCTGCACGCACAGGGCCGCATTCCCACCCCCGCGGTACGGCTGCCGCTGCTGCCCGCTTCGCCAACCGCCCTGCAAAACGCCCTCCGATACGCCGGTTGAGCCGCCCGGCGTGGCCTTCGCGATGCACAACGCTTTGCCGTGCGCCGGATAGGCTGCGCGGTGTGACGGGACGCGTGTTGATCACCGGTGGTAGCGGATCTCTCGGCCGGCGGGTTTTCGCCCGTGCCGCGGTGGCCGGCTGGGAGCCGGTCGGCACCTACCTGGCGGCCCCGGCGCCGACCGCCGAGGTGCGCCTGGACATCCGCGACCCCGATGACCTCCGCCGTGTCCTGGCCGACGTCCGGCCGGATGCGATCGTGCACACGGCCTCCGGCCGGGACCGCAACGACTGGCCGTCCACCGCGGACGGCGCCGCGCACGTGGCGATGGCCGCCCGCGGGATCCGCCTGGTGCACGTCTCCAGCGACGCGATCTTCTCCGGTCGCGACGTCCACTACGACGAGTCCGCCCTGCCCGACCCGGTCTACCGGTACGGCGCCGCGAAGGCCGCCGCGGAGACCGCGGTCCGGGCGATCGACCCGTCGGCGGCCGTCGTACGCACGTCGCTGATCCTGGGCGACGGCAACGGCGCCCACGAACTACTCACTCGCGAGCTGATCGCCGGCCGCGTCGAGGGCGCCCTGTTCACCGACGAGATCCGCAAACCGGTCCACGTCGACGACCTGGCCGACGCCCTGCTCGAACTCGCGTCCGGCGACTTCGCCGGCGTCCTGAACGTGGCCGGAGCCGACGCGGTGAGCCGTTACGACCTGGGCGTTCTGGTCGCTCACCGCGACGGCCTCGACCCGGCCGCGATCCCGTCGGCCTCGCTGGCCGCGCTGGGCCTGCAGCGCCCCGGCGACGTCCGCCTGGTCCTGGACCGCGCCAAGCAGGTGCTGCGGACCCGGCTGCGCGGCGCCAACGAGTTCCTCGCCCGCTGACCCGCTGTGCCCGGCGGGACGGGGATCGTGCGGATCCCGGCGGTCTTCTCCGCGTATTCGGCGAAGCCGGCCCGGCTCCGGGATCAGATCAGGTTGCCGGTGTTGATCTTTACGCTGCCCTGGCTGCCGATGAACGGGTTGTTCACGGCCCACAGCAGGCCGTCCTGGTACTCCGGCACGTCGAAGTCGCACATCACCCAGCCGGAGGCCGCGCCTTTGTCGTTGATGCAGCGCCGTGCCCAGTGCGGTCCCTGGATCACGCCGGCGGCGTTCTCGCCGTTCGCCTTGGTGTCCTTGACCCAGACCCGATCACCGTATGCGGCAAAGCACGCCTTCGCGCCGGTCACCGAGACACACCACACGTCGTAACCGTTCGCCGCCGGCGGCGCGCTGCTGGCCGATGCCGCCGAGGCGGTGCCGGCCAGCACGAGGGCCGCGGTCACCGGCACCGTGATCAGCGCCCGGGCCCGCGTCGTCCTGCTCAGTTTCATCCGCGTCAACTCCCCACAATTCGCCATGATCGCCATTTCAGTGAGCGACGGTAACGCCCGGGAGCAACCGCACCAATCCAGCAAATTCGGCCCGCCGACGAGCGCAGCGGCCGGTGCGGGTAATCCGGAACCGTCTCGGCTCACAGGCTCGGTGGCCGGCGCGGGTAAACCGGTGTCGCGGCCGTGGGCTCGCGCTGATACTGACCCGATGAGCGACAGCCGCACGATTCGCGTGACCGTACGCGGATCCTTCGACAACCTGACCGACGAGCAGAAGGCCGAACTGAAGGCCGACGGGGGTGACGACCTGCTCACCGTCGAGTACACCGAGCAGGGGCACGTCACCTACGACATCGCGGCCCGGCCGTTCTTCACGTTCCGCTTCGCCGAGCAGGTCACCGACGAGAAGGAGATCCCGCGGGTCACCGCCCGGGCCGAGGCGAAGACGATCGCGTGGTTGGACCAGCGCGGCTACGGCTACAAGAAGATCACCTCCCAGACCGTCGACATGTCCGAGGTGCCCCTGGGCAAGCGCGGCAAGCGCGAGGCCGCCAAGCCCTCCTGACCGAGGCTGCGACCCGCCTCGGCGTAGCCCGCCACTTCACGCGCCCAGGCTCGCCGGGGGACGAGGCGACTGGCCCTCGCGGGAACACCGGACCCAGGCGCACCGGACCCGGGGCACCGGACCCGGCCGCGGGACGGCACGATCGTGCCGTCCCACGGCGCGTTCAGGTCGCGCTGCGCTCACCGGCACTGCGCTCCACACAGAACTCGTTGCCCTCCGGGTCGCGCATGGTGACCCAGCCGGTCCCGTCGGGGTTGCGGTGGTCCTCGTAAATGGTCGCGCCCAGCGACAGCATCGCGTCGACGAATTCGTCGCGGGTGCCGGTGGGTGGCTGGATGTCCAGGTGCAGCCGGTTCTTCACGGTCTTGTCCTCCGGCACCGGAACGAACAGCAGCCCGGGCGACTGCTCGAACGGCGACCTCAGCAGCGCCCCCTCGGCATCCGAGTCGTCGTCCACCGGATAGCCGGTGACCTGCGCCCAGAACTGTGCGATCTTGAGCGGGTCGTGGGCGTCGACGGTGATGTGCCGGATCGGGTTGCTGTTCATGCCGCCCATCATGCCCGTCCCCGCACGTGCCCATGTCCCGCCTGTGGACAACCGCCACCCGGAGCTTCCGCCTGTGGACAGTGGCGGCACCCTCTACCCGCCGTCGATCTCCAGGCGCGGCCAGTCGGCGAAATCCCGCAACAGTTGGCGGTCGTGCGTGGCGACCACCACGGCGGCACTCGTACGACGAATAGCGTCGGTCACCTCGTCGACCAGGGCCGCCGACAGGTGGTTGGTCGGCTCGTCGAGCAGGATCAGGCTGGGCCATCCGGCCAGCGCCAACGCCAGATCGAGGCGCCGCCGCTGCCCTTGCGACAACCGCCCGGCCGGCGTACGCATCGCCTCGGAGTCCAGCAGCCCGAACGCCCCGAGCGGGAGGACGTCGGCCTCCCGGGCCACCAGCCGTCCGACGTGGCGGGTGTACACCTCGCCCGCGGTGAGGGCTTCGAGGCCGACGTCGCCCCGGCGTTCGGCGTCCCCTGTGCCGAAGCCACGGTCCTCCTGAGTGATCAGGGCGATCCGTGCGGGCGCCGCCGTCCAGAGGTGTCCATGCGTGGGCTGCAATGCTCCGGCCAGGACCGCGAGCAGTGTGGACTTCCCGGCGCCGTTGGCCCCGGTGACGAGCAGCCGGTCGCCGCCGTCGAGGGCGAGGTCGACGGGACCGCCCAGGCGTCCGTCGACGGTGACACCATGCGCCCGTACCTGTGGCGCACCCGGCCGGATGTCCAGCTCGGGCCAGCGCAGCGACGGCGGCGGCTTCGGCACGTCGATCCGATGTGCCCGCAGGGCGTCCTGCCGGCTGTTCAGGGCCCGCACGACGCCCGGCGCGCGGGACTGGCGCTGATGCCTGCCGGTTCCCTTGTCCGGCCGCCAGCCGGTGGAGAGCCGGTCACGGGCCCTCGATACCGCCTCCCGCAGCCGCTGCTGCTCGAGCTGCTGCTCCTCGTACTCCTGCCGCCAGTGCTCACCTTCGCGCCGCCGGGCCTCCTGCCAGGCGTCATAGCCGCCGACGTACAGGCGTGCCCCGCCGTCGCGGGTCGGGTCGAGGTCGAGGAACCGGTCGGCGACGTCGCGCAGCAGCGCCCGGTCGTGACTGACGACGGCCAGACCGCCGTCGTGCTCGCGCAGCCGGTGGGTCAGGAAGTCCAGCCCGCCGGCGTCGAGGTGGTTGGTCGGTTCGTCGAGCAGCAGCAGGTCGTGGCGCGCGCCGAGCAGGCACGCCAGCCGGGCCCGGTAACGCTGCCCGGTCGACAGCGTCGACAGCGTGCGGTCGCGGTCGGTGCAGGCGCCGAGGGCTTCGAGGGCGACCTCGATCCGGCGTTCGGCGTCCCACGCGTCGAGTCGGGTGGCGGTCTCGAGTGCGGTGGCATACCGGTCGCCGGCCTCGGGATCGCCGGCGGCCAGCGCGCCCGTCGCCTCTTGCAGCGCGGCGAGGGCCGCGAGCGAGTCGGCCAGCGCCTCGGCCGTCAGGGTGCCGACGGTCGCACCCTGGCGCACCGCCAGTTCCTGGCGGGCCAGGCCGATCGTGCCGGCCCGGTGCACGGTGCCCGCGTCGGGCGGGATCAGGCCCGCGAGAACGTGCAGCAGCGTGGTCTTGCCCCGGCCGTTCTCGCCGACGACGGCGATTCGGGAGCGGGCGGAGACGGTGACCGAGACGTCGTTCAGGACACGCCGGGACCCGCGGACGACGACGACGTTCTCGGCGCGCAGGTGTGCGCTGTCGCCCGCTTCGACGGGCGCGGACAGGGTTTCGGGGTTCGGGACGGGATTCAACGAAGCTCCACGGCTCGCGGCGGAGCCGGGCAGCGACAAGCGGCCGCCCGGCGGGGACCGGGACGGCGAGCGCGGATTCAGCAGACAGGTCGCGCCGCCGTCAGCGGGCGGTGCGAACCTTCTGCGACCAGATACCTCGTGCCATGGCGGCGATGCTAACAGCGGCGGCATCCCCTGCTCATCCGAGTTTCGTGAGGTCCGGCCGTTCTGTGATCACCCCCGCGCCGCCCTGACGATGCGCGCCCACTCGACAGGGCACGGCAGCGCCCGGTGCGGCGGCGACGTCGCGCGGGATCCGCACGGGGCCCCACAGGTCGTACCGGAGGAATGGGGTTTTGGAAGGGTTGTCAGCCGAGCGGGAAGTCGGTCAGGGTCTGCCAGGAGTCGCCCGGCTCGGGGCGGCCGGTGATCAGCCGCAGGGCGGTGACCCGGGCCCGGATCGGCAGTTTCGGCGCCACTTCGGCGGCCGCTTCGGGCAGGTCCGGCCCGTCCTGCCCGACGGTCAGGTGGGGGACGACCTCCGGGTACCGGCCGCCGTACGGCTGGGCGGTGGGGAAGCGGACCGCGAGCCGGTTGGTCAGCTCCCGGAACGGCTCGGCCGGGTTGGGCGAGAGCCACAGCACCCGCTTGTCGAACCAGCTCACCCTGTCCAGGCTCAGGTAGAAGCGCGGCACCCCGGCGGCGATCAGGCGGACCGCGGCGAGCACCCGGGGGCTCAGCTGCTTCGGCGGCAGGAACGGGAAGGTGACCGTGATGTGGGCCGGCACACCCCACGAAGCGGAACGGTCGAGGCGGGCTCGCAGGTCGGCGACGGCCGGTTCGGCCTCCGGAATCGGAACGATCAGGGCGCTCTGCGTCGGTTCCATCCGGGAAGTGTCGACGATGGGCGCTGACGGGCCAAGCACATACTGACGGATGTCATGAGCGAGCCGTGACGCATGACGGGGGTCCCGGCCGCGTCCGCACAACAGGATGTCCTCATGACGCTCACCGCTTCAACCGATCTCGCGGCCGCCGCTACGGGGCAGCCGGCCGTGAACCTGGACGGCGTGGTCAAACGATTCGGCACGGTCACCGCCGTGGACGGGATCGACCTGCGCATCCGCCCCGGGGAGGTGGTCGCCCTGCTGGGGCCGAACGGCGCCGGCAAGACGACCACGGTCGACATGTTGCTCGGGCTGTCGCAGCCCACCGAGGGCACGGTCCGGGTCTATGGCCGGGCCCCGCAGGAGGCGGTCGCGCTGGGGCTGGTCTCCGCGGTGATGCAGAGCGGTGGCCTGCTCAAGGATTACACCGTCGAGGAGACCGTACGGCTGACCGCCGTGCTGTTCGGCCGCCCCCGCTCGGCGGTCGCGGTCGCGCTCAAGCGGGCCGGGATCGCCGACCTCGGCGACCGGCTGGTCGGCAAGTGCTCCGGCGGCCAGCAGCAGCGGCTGCGTTTCGCGATGGCCCTGCTGCCCGATCCGGAGCTGCTGATCCTGGACGAGCCGACGACCGGCATGGACGTCGGTGGCCGCCGTGAGTTCTGGGACGCGATCCGCGAGGACGCCCAGGGCGGCCGGACGGTCATCTTCGCCACCCACTACCTGGAGGAGGCCGACGCGTACGCCGATCGGGTGGTGCTGGTGCGCCGCGGCCGGATCGTCGCCGACGGCACCGCCTCCGAGATCAAGGCTCTCGCGGCCGGCCGCACCGTCCGCGCCACCCTGCCCGGCGCCCAGCCGGCCGACCTCTCCCGGCTGCCCGGCGTCGAATCCTGCGAGGTCCGCGGCGACAGCGTCTACCTGCACGGGCGCGACACCGACGCGATCGCCCGGCACCTGCTGACCCAGACCGACGCACGGGACCTGGAGATCACCTCCCGGAACCTGGAGGACGCGTTCCTCACCCTCACCGCCGACGAGGAGACCGCGGCATGACCGCCACCACCGCCACCCCGCAGACCCGCGCCCTGCCCGCCCTCGGCGGCTTCAGCCTCGGCATGATCGCCCTGGAGCTGCGCCGGCTGGTCCGCAACAAGCGCACCGTCGTGTTCAGCGTCATCATGCCGCCGGCGTTCTTCATCCTGTTCGGGACCAGCGCGGACTACAAGCACGAGCGGGTCGGCGACGGCAACGTCACCGGCTACGTGCTGATCAGCATGGCCGTCTACGGCGCGATGCTGGCGACCACCTCCGGCGGCGCGATGGTCTCTATCGAACGGGCCGCCGGCTGGAGCCGGCAGCTGCGCCTCACCCCGCTCAAACCCGCCGCGTACGTCGCGGTCAAGCTCACCATCGCGATGATCATCGGTTTGGTGTCGGTGGTCGTGGTGAACGTGACCGGCGTGTTCTTCGGCGCCGACCTGCCGGTCGGGGAGTGGATCGCCTGCGCCCTGCTGGCCTGGGTGTGCGCCCTGGTGTTCGCCGCGTTCGGCCTGTTCATGGGCTACCTGCTGCCCAGTGAGAACGTGATGCAGATCCTCGGCCCGGCGCTGGCGCTGCTGTCGTTCGCCGGTGGCCTGTTCGTCCCGCTCGACACGCTCGGCGACACGTTCGCCACGGTCGCCAAGTTCACCCCGGTGTACGGCGTCGGTGAGCTGGCCCGCTACCCGGTCACCCAGTCCGGTCACCTGTGGCAGGCGATCGTGAACGTGGCCGTCTGGACCCTGGTCTTCTCCGTCGGCGCGATGTGGCGGTTCCGCCGCGACACCGCTCGGGTCTGACCCACCGGTACCTTTCCTGTCATGGCGTCCGCGACACCCGAGGCACCCGGCCGAGGCTTCCGTTTCGGCTGGGTGTTCGCCGCGATCTGGTTGTTCTACCTGGGGGAGAACCTCAACGCCCTGCTCGACCATCCCGCCGGGGTGTGGCGTGATGTCGGCCTGGCCGCCCTGGCCCTGTTCGCCGGCGTCTACATGGCGATCATCGGCATGGTCCGGCGCATGCGCGGGGACGTGCTGTACCCGCGCCCGCTGCCGGTCTGGATCGGCCTGGCGGTCATGCTGGCCCTGGCACTGCTGCAGCTGCCGGCGGCCGGGCAGTCGACCCTGACCTGCGCGGTGTATCTCAGCGCGACCGCGGTGATGGGCCTGCCGCTGCGGCAGGGACTCGCCGTGGCGCTGGCGGTGGCCTTCGTGGTGGAGGTCTCCATCCGGTTCGCGCCCGGCTGGCATGCCGTCAGCCAGGGGTACGCCCTCGCGGTCGTGCTGGCCGCCGCCGCCACCTGGGGCATGCGCCTGGCCTTCGAACGCCAGGCCCGGCTGATCCAGGCGCAGCAGGAGCTCGCCGACCTGGCGGTCGCCGACGAACGGTCCCGGATCGCCGGTGACCTGCACGACATCCTGGGCCACTCGCTGACCGTCGTCGCGGTCAAGGCCGAGCTCGCCCAGCGGCTGCTGGACGTGGATCTCGAACGGGCCCGCGCCGAGCTGCAGGGTCTGGAGGCGCTGGCCCGCGACGCGCTGGCGGACGTGCGGGCGACCGCCCTGGGCATGCGCGGCATCTCGCTGCCCGGTGAGATCGCCGCCGCCAAGGCCGCCCTGGCCGCGGCCGACGTCAAGGCCGAACTGCCTGGCGCGGCCGATGACGTGCCGACCCGCAACCGGGAGCTGTTCGCCTGGACGATCCGGGAGGCGGTCACCAACATCGTGCGGCACAGCCGGGCGTGCAACGCCGAGGTCCGGCTGAGCCCGGACAGCGTCGAGATCGTCGACGACGGCCCGGGCCCGGGCACGGTGACGGGCAACGGGCAGGGCCTCGCCGGGCTGCGCCGGCGGGCCGAGGAGATGGGCGCGCAGTTGACCGCCGGCCGACGCGGGGACCGGCCGGGATTCCGAGTACGAGTGGAGGTCCCCTCTTGATCAAATTGCTGCTCGCCGACGACCAGGCCCTGGTACGTGGCGCGATGGCCGCCCTGCTCGACCTGGAACCCGACATCAAGGTCGTCGCCGAGGTCGGCCGCGGCGACGAGGTGCTCGAAGCGGCCCGCGCGCACGAGGTCGACGTGGCCCTGCTCGACGTGCAGATGCCCGGGCTGGACGGGATCGCCGCGGCGCGGCTGCTCAACGAGGCCCTGCCCGCCTGCAAGGTGCTGATGGTGACCACCTTCGGCCGGGCCGGCTACCTGCGCCAGGCGATGGCCGCCGGGGCCGGGGGCTTCGTCGTCAAGGACACTCCGGCCCGGCAACTGGCCGACGCGGTCCGCCGCGTCCATCAGGGCCTGCGGGTGGTGGATCCGGCCCTGGCCGCGCAGAGCCTGGCGCACGGCGACTCGCCGCTGACCGAACGGGAGACGGACGTGCTGCGCGCCGCCAGCGATGGCGGCACGGTCGCTGATATCGCCCGTGAACTGCGTCTTTCCGACGGTACGGTACGCAATCACCTGTCCTCGGCGATCGGTAAGACCGGTGCCCGCACCCGCGCCGAGGCGGTCCGTCTCGCCGTCGACAACGGGTGGCTGATCGACTGACCCGGCCGTACGCCGCTCCCGCCCTCGGTCGCGCCGGGTCCGGTGGTGCCATCGAGGCCGCTGATACACCCGCGGCGATGCCGACGGGGCCGCTGCGCCGTAGTTGAGAAGAAATTCGCGGTGCAACCGACCGGCAACTAAGAGTGGCCATTCGCTGCACCCGTAGCCGCGAAAAGTTCCCCCAGCAACCGACATTCCGGGGGGAACCGAAATGACCGCGACCGCGAACAAGTCCGCCGTCTGCTCCGTCACCCGCGAGCAGGAGCAGCTGATCCGCGACAACATGGCCCTGGTGGGCCACATGGTCCGCGAGATGCTGTTCAAGGTGCCGCCGCACGTGCACCGCGACGACCTGGCCTCGGCCGGTTACGCCGCGCTGGTCACCGCCGCGAAGGCGTACGACGACAGCCGCGGCATCCCGTTCGGCCGGTTCGCCGCCGTCCGTGTCCGCGGCGCCCTGCTCGACGAGCTGCGCAGCATGGACTGGGCCAGCCGCTCGGTCCGCGCCCGCGCTCGCCGCGCTGACGTGGCCCGGGAGGAGCTGACCCGCCAGCTGGGCCGCACCCCGACCACCGAGGAACTGGCCGAGCTGCTGGGCGTCGCGGTCGGCGAGCTCAGCAACGTCGACGACGACGTGCAGCGCGCCGCCGTCCTGTCGCTGCAGGGCTTCGCCACCGGCTCCGCTGATGACATGGTCACCGAGTCGGCGATGAACCCGGAGGAGACCCTGCTGCACCGCGAGCGCCTCGGCTACCTGCACGACGCCGTCGTCGTGCTGCCCGAGCGCCTGCGGTTCGTCGTCGAGTCCTCCTTCCTTCAGGAGCGCCCGCTCAGTGAGGTCGCCGCCGAACTCGGCGTCACCGAGTCACGCGTCTCGCAGTTGCGCACCGAGGCCCTGGCCCTGCTGCGCGACGGCCTGAGCATCCACATGGAGCAGGTCAGCGGCCCGGCCGTCAAGGACAGCTGCGTCACCCGCAAGCGTGCCGCCTACGCGGCGCAGATCGCCGCCCGCAGCACGATGGCCACCCGCCTGAGCATCACCGACGCTCAGGGCGAACGCCTCGCCACCGCCGCCTGATGCGGCCGTCGCCCGGCGGGGTCGTGGTCCGCGTCAGCCCCACGACCTCGCCGATCCGGGCGACCTCACGCGTGAAAGCCGGTCAGCTGCCGGTGGGAACCTGCCCCTTGACCTCGTCATACCCCACCTTGCCCGGCGCTTCGGCGGGCGCGTAGATCACCCGGATGACCCCGGTCGGGAACACCTCGGCCGTCACCACCGTCAGGTGATACGGGCTGTCCCCGTCGTCGAACAGCCGCCGCCCCTTACGCGCGGCCACCGGGTGCACCAGCAGCCGCAACTCGTCGACCAGCCCCGCCGCAAGCAGCTGCTGCACCACCGAGATCGACCCCGGGATCAACAACCCCTTGATCGCCGGATCCGCCTTGAGCGCCGTGACACCAGCGACGAGATCGCCTGCCAGCAGCTCGCTGTTACGCCAGCTGAACTGCGCGGGCCGCCGTGACACCACCACCTTGCGCATGTCCCCGAGCTGTTTGGCGAACGGCGCGTCCTGCTCGCCGGCGGCCTCCCGCTGCGGCCACGCCCCGGCGAAGCTGTCATACGTCTCCCGGCCGATCAGCAGCACGTCCGCGCTGTCGTAATCCTCGCTGACCGCGCGCCCCATGTGATCGTCGAAGTACGGAAAATGCCAGTCCGGATCGATCTCGGCAACCCCGTCGGCCGAGATGAACAGAGTCGAGACGAGCTTCGCCATCGCGGGTGTTCCCTTCACATCAGGGGTTCAGACCGTTGAAGCATCCCAAACTCGACGGTCGCGCGCCCGGTACCCGCGACCGGTTCTCACGCCGCGACCCCGGCCGAAAGTACCGCCTCGCCGAGCCGCCGCATGCCCTCGCTGATCCGCTCCGGGCTGGTCGAGCTGAACGACAGCCGCAGCGTCGCCGGCTCGGCCCGGCCGGCGAAGAACGGCGCCCCCGGCACGAACGCCACGTCATGGCGCAACGCCACCGGCAGCACCCGCGCCGTGTCGACCCCGCCGGGCAGCGTGACCCACACGAACATCCCGCCGTCCGGATCACTCCACACCGCCCCGTCCGGCAGAACCCGCGGCAGCAGCCCCAGCATGGTGTCGCGGCGCTCCCGGTAGGCCGCGCACAGCCCCCGCACGTGAGCGTCCAGATCGGCCACGGACAGATATTCGGCGGCGGCCGCCTGATCGATCGTCGAGGTGTGCAGATCGGCCGCCTGCTTCGCCACGACGAGCGCCGAGCGCAGCTCCCGCGGCGTACGCACCCACCCGAGCCGCAGCCCGGGCGCACCGATCTTCGACAGGCTGCCCAGGTAGATCACCCGCTCGCTGAGCGACGCGACCGGCTCCAGGGCCGCACCGCGATAGCGCAGCTCACCGTACGGATCATCCTCGACGATCCAGACACCGTACCGTTCGGCCAGCTCGGCGACCCGCTCCCGCCGCGCCCGGCCCAGCGTGCGCCCGGTCGGGTTGGCGAACGTCGGAACCAGGTACAGCAGCTCCGGGCGTTCCCGCTCGAACACCTCGGCCAGCGCCGCCGGATCCACCCCCTGCTCGTCCGAGGGCACCGGCACGATCCGCGCGCCCGCCATGCTGAAGCACTGCAGCGCGGCCAGATACGTCGGCTCCTCGACCACCACCGTCGCGCCCGGATCCAGCAGTGCCGCCGCCACCAGGGTCAACCCCTGCTGCGACCCGGTCGTCACCAGCAGGTCCTCAGCCCGTGTCGGCAGGCCCCGCCGCGTCGTACGGGCCGCGATGTGACCACGTAACCGCAGGTCACCCTCGGTCGGGGCGTACTGCAGGTGCCGGCGGGCGCCCGCACCGGACAGCACCGTGTCGAAGGCGGCCCGCCAGCCCTCGACATCGAACAGCTCCGGCGCCGGCAACCCACCGGCGAAGGAGATCACTTCGGGTCGCTCGATCAGGGCGAGCAGATCCCGCACGGGCGAACTGGCCACGTTGGCAAGACGCTGACTAGGCATGACACACAGTCCAATTCCAGGTGAGGTGCGAAGCAAGCCCACGTACTACGGACGGTCGTGCCATCAACGCGCGCGGCGGGAGAAAAAGGGCGGCCTGGTCAAGGCCACAGCAGCAGCCTAACGCCGGCTAACTCCGGCAACCGCACCGGATTGGTTCGGCGAATTGGTCCGCCCGGCGGCCGTGCCGGCACCGCATACGGTGATCCGGTGCTGAACGGAATCGACGACATCGACTGGTCCGCGCTGGACGGCGCCTACGGCCCGTGCACCGAGACGCCCGCGATCCTGCGGGACATCGCCTCGCCGTTTCCCGAGACCGCCGGCGAGGGACGTTACGAGCTCCTCTCCAGCATCTGGCACCAGTGCTCGGTGTATCCGGCCACCGTCGCGGTCGTCCCGTTCCTGATCGAACTCGCCACCACACCCGGCGTCCACCGTCGCGACCACCTGCTGCACATTCTCGGCGGCCTGTGCGACCCGGAACAGGTCAACGGGCCGGCGCGGCACGCGGTCCGGGCCGCCGTCGCCGTGCACAGCGGGCCGCTGCAAGCGGCGCTCGCCGATCCGGATCCGCAGATCCGGCGGTACGCCGCCTACGCGGCCGCGTGGAGCGGCCCGCACTTCACCGACGCGTTGCACCACCTCTGGACCACCGAGACCCATCCCGGGGTACGGGCGAACGTCCTCCCCGGCCTCGCCATGCTCGACCCGGTCGCCGCCGAGCCGTTGCTGGACGCCGCCTTCCGCGACCCCGCCCCGCAGATCCGGGCCGCGGCCGCGCTGGCCGTCGTGCTCGCCGGCCGTCCGCTGCCGGCCGCCGCCCGGGCATCGGTCGCCGACGCGTTCGCCCGCCTCGATCCCGACGACAACCCGTGGTCCGGCGAAGGCCCCGGCTGGGACCGGATCTTCACCGCCGCCGGTGCCGACGAGGCCGTCGACCTGGCCACGACGATGGCCCGCGCCGAGTCCGCGGACGCCCGGACGAGCCTCGCCTACGGCCTCGTCGTCCGTTTCAGGAGCTCGCGGTCCGCCACGACCGGCCTGCTCCCGGCGCTACGGACCCTGCTCGCCGACGCGGATCCGCAGGTGCGCACGGCCGCCACCCAGGCCGCCCTGGCCGCCGGTGAGGCCGCCGCACCCGTGGCCGACCTGCTGCTGAGCGCCGCCGGCCACAGCGACCACGGCGCACTGGAGATCCTGATCCGTCTCGGTCATCCCGGCTACGCGAAGCCGCTGCTCGCCGACGAGGCCCTCGGCCTGCTCAGCGGTCTCCGGCCGCCGTTCGACCCGGACGTGCTCGCCGCCGTCCGCCGCCGGCTGGCCGCCCTGCCCGTGGCGCCGGCGCGGGTGTCACACGCCACGCGACCCCGCGACGACCGCGACGACCTGCTCGCCGTCCTGAGCGCCTGGGGCCCGGCCGCCGCCGACGCCGTCCCCGAGATCATCGCCGTCCTGCCGGACAACTCGGCGATGGCCGCCCGCGCCCTCACCCGCATCCTGGCGCCCGATCCCGCCACGGCCGCTCCGGCCGTCGCGGCCCTGACCGAGCTGGCCTCTCGCGGCGACATCCGGGCCGGTCACGCCGTGCTGACGCTGACCGGCGACCCGGGGCCGCTCATCGCCGCCGCCGCGATCCGCCTCGAACCGGGAAGGCGCGACACCCCCAGCGCCCACGAGCTGGACCTGGTCGCCGACGCCGCAACGGCGGCCGCCGTCCTGCTGCCGGCGCTCCGGCGTCGGCTCACCGGCGACGCGCCGGAGCGAGACCACGACGAGCGCCACAGCAGGGTGGCGGCGGCCCGGGTGGCCTGGCGCGCGACCGGCGACGCGCAACAGGTCCTGCCCACCCTGCGGGCGGTGCTGCGGGCCGGGTTCGCTCCGGCCGGCCCGGCGGCGGCGCTGCTGGCCGAGCTCGGCGCCTGCGGCGACCTGCAGCCCGAGCTGCGCAGACTTCTCACATCCGAGTGGTACGCCCGAAACGGCGCCGCCGTGGCCCTGCACGGCCTGGGCGTCCCCGCCGACGAGCTGGCCGGCCCCCTGATCTCTGCCGTCGCCGACGGCCACGCAAGTCCACGGCAGCAGCCCTTCGACCCCCGCAACCCCGTCGACCCGCTGGACACCCTCGTCACGATCGGCGCGGCCGGCGCAGCCCCGGCGCTGCTGCGACTGGCAACCCGCGACGAGCGCATCCGCGTCGCCCACTTCGACGAGAACTGCTGGTCGGACGACCTGCTGCGGCACCGCCTGCACGCCGTCGCGGCGGCCCTGACCGCGCGCGACCCGCGCCGAACCCGCCGGTGACGCGTTGCCCACACCAATTTCGGTTGCGGCCCGCCCGCGCCCCGAGGCAGAGTTGTCCGCGCAGCCGAGAGCCAAGGGAGCACGAGCGACTCATGTGAGAGCAACCAACACCCCGTACGCCCCAATCGGTGTTGATCTTTGCTCTCGGAGGCCGCCATGCCCGCACACCTCAAAGCCAGCAATCTCGCCCGCGCCCACGACGGCGACCTGCTCTTCTCCGGTTTCGACCTCGTCCTGCAGGACGGTGACCGCATCGGCGTCGTCGGCCCGAACGGCGCCGGCAAGACCACCCTGCTGCGCGTGCTGGCCGGCGACCTGCCACCCACCCACGGCAGCGTCACCCGGCCACCCGGCGCCCGCATCGCCTACGTGACCCAGCAGGTCCCGAACCCCACCGGAACCGTCGCCGCCTACCTCACCGAGGGCCTCGGCGAACTCGCACACGTCATCACCGCCATGCGCGCCCTGGAAGCCCGCCTGACCGACGGCGACGACGTCCTCGACGCCTACGCCCACGCGCAGGAACGCTGGACCGCCCTGCAAGGCTGGACCGCCGAGACCCGGCTCACCGAGATCCGCCAGCGCCTCGACATCGACCACCTCGACGACGACCTGCCGCTGTCCGCGATCTCCGGCGGGGAACAGGCCCGCCTGATGCTCGCCCGCGCCCTGCTGAGCACCCCCGACCTGCTCCTGCTCGACGAACCCACCAACCACCTGGACGCCGAGGGCGCCACCTGGCTGCGCGACTGGCTCCAGCAGTACCCCGGCGGTGTCCTGACCGTCAGCCACGACCGCGCGTTCCTGGACGCCACCGTCACCCGGATCATCGAGCTCGACGGCATCGACCAGCAACCCCAGGACTATCCCGGCGGCGGCTACACCGCCTACCGCGAGGAGAAGCAACGCCGCTGGCAACGCCTGCTGCTCGACTACGAGGCCCAGGAGAAGGACCGCGCCCGCTGGGAAGCCGACATCGAACGCACCAAGAGCTACGCCCGCGGCGTCGAGAACACCGTCCGCTCCGGCGCCGAAGCCCCGCACCTGCGACGAGTGGCGCGCCTGGTCGCCCGCAAGGCCAAGGTCCGGGAAAACCGGCTACGCCGGCAGATGGCCTCCGTACGATGGATCGCCGAACCCCGCAAACGCCCACCGCTGACCCTCGCCTTCCCCGACGACGACGGCGACCCCGGCGAGATCGTCCTGAAGATCCGTGACCTCACCGTCGGCTACGACGAGCGCACCCTGCTCGACCACGTCGACCTGGACGTCACCCGCGCCGACCGCATCCTGATCACCGGCCGCAACGGCTCCGGCAAGACCACCCTGCTGCGCGCGATCGCGGCCGCGCACCCACACGTCGCCGTGCTCCCACAGACCGCCGACGAGCTGCGCACCACCACCACGGTGATGGACTACTTCCGCTCCCAGGTCCCGGTCTACGCCGACGACGCCGAACACCTGCTCGCCGGCCACCAGTTCGAGCCCGAGCAATGGAGCGCGCGCCTGCGCGACCTGTCGGCGGGGGAGTTGCGCCGCCTGCTGCTCGCCGTCCTGGTCAACAGTCCGTCGCGGGTGCTGCTGCTCGACGAGCCGACCAACTTCCTCGACCTCGACGCCCTCGACGTCATCGAGGAGGCCCTGCGCCGCTACCGCGGCACCCTGCTGATCGTCAGCCACGACCGGTACTTCGCCGACGCGGTCGGCCACACCCGCCACTGGCATGTCGCGGACGGCACCGTGATCGAGAACTGACACGATGGCACACATGTCGCTGCTGCCCCACGTCACCGCGTCAGCCACCAAATTCACCGACGCCTGGCTGGAGAACCGGCGACTGTCCGACCACACCCGAGACGCCTACCGCCGTGACGTGACGGCCTGGCTCACCTGGTGCGCCGAACGCGGACTCGACCCGCTGTCCGCGTCCTTCCTCGACGTCAACGCGTACGCCCGCGGCCTGGAAGCCCGGCCGATGGCCGCCGCGACCGTCGCCCGTAAGCTCTCCGGCCTCTCCAGCTGGTACGCCTTCCTCGTCAAACTCGGCGCCGTCGCGGCCAACCCCGTCGGCGGCGCCGACCGCCCCTACGTCGACCGCGACCACTCCGCCACCGTCGGCCTCACCGCCGAGGAGGTCGACGCGCTGCTGGCCGCCGCCGACGCTCAGGCCGGCCCGGCCGCCACCCGCCACCGCGCCGTGCTCACCCTCCTGGCCGACCTCGGCCTGCGCGTCGGTGAACTGGTCAGCCTCGACCTGGCCGACCTCGGCTGGGAACGCGGGCACCGCACCGTCCGCTTCGTCGGCAAAGGCGGCCGCCCCCGCCGCCGCGTCCTGGCCCCGTCGGCTGCCGCGACCCTCGACGAATACCTGCGCGTACGCGGCGCGCAGCAGGGCCCGCTCTTCGCCACCGCCTCCGGCGCCCGCCTCGACCGGCACGCCGTCTTCCGCCTGGTCCGCCGCCTCGCCGCCGAAGCCGGAATCGCCGGCTCCGAAAAGCTGTCACCGCACTCCCTGCGGCACGCCTTCGCCACCACGGCCCGCGCCGAAGGGGTACCGCTGGAAGACGTACAGGACGCGATGGGGCACGCCGACCCGCGCACCACCCGCCGCTACGACCGTGACCGACACAACCTGGATCGTGACCCCGCGTACACGATCGCGGCGGCCCGGGACCGCCGCAGGACGGCGTGACACGTCCCCCTATGCTCTGTCCCGGCCAGATTTAGCTACAAACAGGGCGGGATCAGGGTTTGAACATCTTCGAAGCAGTGGTGATGGGCGCTGTGGAGGGCGTCACCGAGTTCCTCCCGGTGTCCAGCACCGGTCACCTGACCATCCTGGAGAAACTCTTCGGCCATAAACTCGACGACCCGGACATCACCGCCTTCACGGTGATCATCCAGTCCGGCGCCGTCCTCGCCACGATCATCTTCCTGATGAAGGACATCGTGCGCATCGTCCCGGCGTTCTTCCGCGGCCTGGCCAAAAAGGACCAGCGCAGCCACCCGGACTTCCGATTCGCCATCGCCGTCCTGCTCGGCTCACTGCCGATCATCATCGCCGGCCTCACCTTCAAAGACGCCATCGAAACCACCCTGCGCAGCCTCTGGTTCGTCGCCGGCGCCCTCATCCTCTGGTCCGGCGTGATGGCCTTCGCCGACCACGCCGCCACCCAGGTCCGCCACGAAGACGACGTCACCTGGAAAGACGCCCTCATCATCGGCGTCGTCCAGTGCCTCGCCGTCATCCCCGGCATCTCCCGATCCGGCTCCACCATGTCCGCCGGCCTGCTGCGCGACCTGGACCGGGTCACCGTCACCAAACTCTCGTTCTTCCTGTCCATCCCCGCCCTCACCGGCGCATCGCTCCTGCAGGGCTACGAAGAGTTCGACAACATCTCCAACGGCGTCGGCTGGACCAACACCCTCGTCGCGACCGCGGTCAGCTTCGTCGTCGCCTACTTCTCGGTGACCTGGCTGCTCAAATTCGTCGCCAAGCACTCCTACAGCATCTTCATCTTCTACCGCCTCGCCCTCGGCTCCCTGCTCATCCTCCTGCTCGCGACAGGCACCATCAGCGCCCAGTAACCGACCCACCAAAAAGGCGCCCGCACACACGTGCGGGCGCCTTTTTCGTAAACCCAGCCATCACGACGAAGCGGAACCGGCCTCGCCCAGCTCCGCCAGCCGAGCCTCGATCTCGGCCAGCTCAGCCCGCAACTTCTGCGCCTGCTGCTCCGCCTCCGACCGCTCCGCCGACAGGATCTGCTCCACCGCCTCCTGCACCCCCGGCACATCGATCAACTGAACCATCTTCAACGCCTCAGCCGGCCGAATCACATACGGCTTCGCCAGCGCCTTCGCGCCCTGCGTCGCACCGATGGTCCACTCACCCTCGCCATACGCCAGCGTCACCGTCAACGACGGCGAGGGCTTCGCCTTCACCGCCCGCACCGCCTTACGCGGAGCCGGCGCCGACACATCCTGCGTTTCCTTGTCCATGACGTCCTCGCTCTTACGTTGCACCGGCGCCGGCTTCGGCCTCTCGATCGGCTTGTCGATCAAAAACTCCGGCCCCGACAACACCGGCTCCGGCTCCGGCTCGACCACCGGCACCGCCTTCCTCGCCGCCGCACCCTTCGGCGCGATCCGCAGATCACCGGGGGAGAAGGGCAACTCGTCCCGCCCGAAGCGGACCACCACCCACTCCTCGGAGACGGCCGGATCCTCCAGCGCCACCACCTGCCCGATCTGCCCCGAAATCTGCCC
Organism: Actinoplanes regularis; assembly: GCF_900188005.1. Classification (GTDB taxonomy): domain Bacteria; phylum Actinomycetota; class Actinomycetes; order Mycobacteriales; family Micromonosporaceae; genus Actinoplanes; species Actinoplanes regularis. The sequence goes on from NZ_FZNR01000010.1 coordinate 47,424, forward strand.
CGCCGACTCGGTGAACTGCACCCTCGGCTTACGCCCAGCCGCCAACGCGTCCCGGAACCCGTCCAACTCCTCCGTGGTCAACCCACGGGCCTCCACGCCCGCCACGGCCATCGTCCCCACCTTCGTACGCCTGTATGAGAGGACTCTTTTTACCAGCCGCCACCGACAACAACCGCTCGCCCCGCCGATCACGCAAGATCAAGACCCTACAACTCACCACCCGGGGCCAACCCGAACCAATTGCCCGACAGCCTCCTGCGGGCAGGAAGCGTTCCTGGAAGGCCACGTATACGCCGCTGCCGCACCTGCGCCCGCCAAGCCTTCCCGGTCGACGACGGCGTCTGCCGGCTCTGCCGCCGGCAGGCCAGCCTGATCGCCGGACCCCACTGCAAGACCGCGCTGGACCTGACCGTTGCGGCCAGCACCGGCCAGCAACTGTTCCTCAGGTCCGCCGCGGTCTACGGATGATCGCCAGCTGCCACGAACCGGGTGAGCCCGTCAAGGCCAGCACCGTCACCGCGATGAGCCCGCACGGCGTCTCCGGCCTGCGCGTGCTCGAAGTCCTGTTCGCCGCCGGCGACGACCTCGTCGTCTGGATCACCGTGCTACGACACGGCACCCCACGGCGGCGAGCCGTCCCCGTATCACCACCTTCACCCTGCCGGCGGCCGCCCACCCCTTCCTGACCGAGATCACCGACCGCTACACCACTCTCCGGCAGGTCACCCGCCAAGACGTGCTGGACTGGCTCGACGACCGCAAACACCGGGCTGGCGACGCTCACGTCCTGCATGACCTGTTCGGCGTCCTCAAGGCCCAGCGCCTGGCCTTCGCCAATCCGCTCACACGGATTCACGTCGGCAGCGCCAACCCGAGCACGCCGGCCGCGTTGACCGGCGAGGCTCTCCACGCCGGTCTCCACGCCACCGGCGCAGAGAGCGGCTTCTGGGACGATGACGGCCGGCCCGCACCCTGACCCGACGACATCGACAAATCGACGCCCGAAACAAACCGGCCAAATCCTCGACCGGGGGAGAACCGCTCTTATAGCCGGCGCCGAATGACAGGTCAGCCGCTACTTCAGCCTTCTGGCGTCCGCCCCGAGGACAAGCGAGCGATGGCAGCCTAGAGCTCGAACGGATGCAGCTGGACATCCTTGTGAGGAACGTAAATCTGCACCCAGCTCGCGTCCACCTCTGCCGGCGGAGGCTCAACGAAGTCCAGCAGGATCATCGACCCGTCCAGATCCAGGACGCCGGCACCGTCGGGAGTCAAACCCAACCGCCCGCGCAAGATCACGCAATGGTCACCCGCCAAGATCGCTGGCCCAGGCCCGGCCGCGAGCTTCGCGTTCACACCCCAACTGATCTCCAGGTCGATCGTCCACTCGACGTCATACCGCCCCAAGACAGCATCCGGCGCGCCACACCACGGCACCGCCGTCCGGCCCACCGGAGTCTGGACCTGCACTATCGGGAACGGGCTCCAATCGAACCGGCTCACGTTCTCAATCTCGACCAGCACCCTTAGATCATGCCCGCTGCCGATCAACCGCGGTGGGGCCAAAAACCGCCCGTGACCATGGACCGGGCGATCGCGTAATGGGGCCAAGACTCGTTCCTAGCCGGGGCCAACTCTCGCTCTCGAAGCTACGGGGGTCGCCACAGCAGGGAAGGGAGAACCCACACCCGGCGCCAGAGCCACGTCCACACGACGCAACTGGGACTCCCGGCCCGGACTGCGCTTGCAGTAACACCCGTCGTTCACCCAAACCCCGTTCCGCCGCCCGCACCTCAGCCGACCGCTGATCCCGCCCACTGACCAACCCCAACGCCCGCGCCAGCCAATCCACCGCCTCGTCACCGGCAGCGGCATCACCCAGAAACGGCGCCAACAGCAACAACCGCCGCGCCGCCGCCACCCGATCCGGCAGTGCGGCCCGAACGATCCCGCGCAACTCCACCCACCGCAACGCCGGCCCGAACCAATGCCCCAACAGGTCCGCCAGCATCATCCCCGGCCCACCGTCACCCGGCGCCAGCCAGAAATCGACCCGGTACTCCTCAGCGAGCTCCACACACCCCGGACCCAGCGTGGGCGCCAGATCGGTGCGATACACCACCAGTGCCACCGCGCCCGACGGTGAAGGCCGGCCACGCCTCGGCCCGGTACTGCCTGAGCCACTCCACCCGGCGCAGCCCCAACACCGCCTCCAACGCCGCGACATCCCGCGCCCAGAACCCCGGCTCACCGAGCAACCCCGAACCATCCGTCACCAACGCCGAAGCCGGTTGCGACTCGAACGACCTCAACTCCTCGAGAGCCCACCTCGCATGCTCCACACCCACCTCGAAGTCGGCCGCCAAACGCTCCGCCGTCAGCACGAACTCCGAACCCCGGCTGTGCCTACCCCCGTCGTACCCGTAAAGCTCCACAACCGATGATCATCCGCGCAGGGGAGAGGCGGTCAGGCCTCCGGCTCCTGCAGCGCCCGCGCCCGATGGAACAACACCCCGAGCAGGTGCGCGTAGCCACGGGCATCGTCGATCGCCCGATGCGTGTGCGGAACATCGCCGAGCCACCCCGCAGGCAGCGTCTCCGGCGACACCTCGGCGACCGGGCGGCCGGTGACCGCCGCGGCATAGCTGCGCAGACACAGGCCGGGACCGTCGAACAGCACATCCGTCTCATAAGGCCCCTGCACCAACCCGTAGCGGGTGAACCGCCGTAGGTAGAAATCGATCCACCCACCATCGAACGCCAGCGGCGACGCCGCGAACATCCTCGGCCCCGGCAGGCTGCGCACCCACGCCGTGAAGTCGGCCATCACCTGGGGGACCGGTCGTGGATCGGCGGTCGCCGCGGCCCACGCCTCAGGCTGCGTCTGGAACCACGCATACGTGGCCGGATTCGGCGCCGCGCCGGCGAGCGGCTCGAGAACCGCCTCGAACACGCCGACCTCCTCGCCCTCGGCAGTGACCGCGACCGAAGCGAACGACCGCATCGAATTCGCTCCCGGCCACGGCCCGTCCGTCTCGATATCCGTCACGACATACACCCACTCGTCCCGCAAAACGAAGCCTCCACGTCTCTCGTCGCCAGGGAGCCTGCCCGTCGGCACCATGATCGTCCCTAGGCTCAACCGGCGAGCTTCAGTCCCTCTCGGAGCGTTACTCTCCGTTACTTCCGCACGGGCTGCTGACGCCGGCCACAGGGGAGGGGGAGTCGTCCGCCGGTAGGTAACATGTGTCGATGTTTCCCGGCCCTGTCGGCGATCCTCGGAATTCCCGAGCGGTCTATCCAGGTACGTTCGATCCCTTCACCGCCGGGCATCGAGATCTCGTCGATCGGGCGCGCCGCTTGTTCGAACACGTGACGGTCCTGGTCGCGGTCAACGACGAGAAGCGGCCCACGAGGTCGGGCGTGCACCGCGCGGCGGATATCCGTGCCGGACTCCCGAGGGAGTGGGAGAACGTTGCGGTTGCGGCCTGGAACGGGCTGACCGTGGCCTACTGCCGGCAGCACGGGGCCGGAGTGATCATCCGTGGGGTGCGGAACACCGGCGACGTGGTGCGGGAGAATCAGCTGGCGGCGATGAACGAGACGCTGGGTGTCACGACCCTGCTCATGCCGACCCGGCCCGAACTGGCGACGATCTCTTCAACCATCGTCCGCGCGACTGTGGCCTGACCACGTTCCCGCCGTCCGCCCGGATCCAGGCCAAAATATCAGGTCGATAATGCACATTATGTCAACTAGAACGCGGAAAGGGGTCCCTTCAGGGGCACGGCCGCCGCACTTCGCATGCGCAAGACCCGGCAAGATCGGCCGGGTCCGAACCGACGATCATTTCCCTGGGGTACGCCGTAAGAAGCTGAGCCACGCCCCCCGAAGCGTCCGTGGACAGAGTTCGGGACAGGTTGCGATCGCTAGCCGCCCCGAGCGGGACGACTACGCCGGCTGGTCGGTTTCGGCTCGAGCAGCCCCGCCCTTCCCCGGCCGGGCAGCCCCGTGCCCGGTGAACGGCACTTGAAACGGACTGCAGGCATGCTAAGGTCCATCTGGGTACAGATATGGATATATCATGCATAATATCTCTTATGCAGCACGAATCACCTGTCGAGCCGACTCCCCTGGCTGAGTTCGTCGACGAGTTCCTGGCCGCTCGAGCCACACGGAAGCCCTCGGCACACACCCTCGCCGCGTACCGCAGGGATCTCACCCTGGTGCTGCAGCACGCCGTGCCCGCCCCTACCGCCCCGGCCGACCTCTCCCCTCGCGTGCTGCGTGCCGCCTTCGCGCGTTTCGCGGCGGACCGCGCCCCCGCTTCCATCGCTCGTGCCTGGTCGTCGTGGAACGCGTTCTTCACGTTCCTGGTGACCGAGGGTGTGGTGGCGGGCAATCCGATGTCGGCGGTGGACAAGCCGCGGCTGGTGGCGCACTCCCCCAAGCCGTTGCGGGGTGAGGACACGCCGGAGCAGTTGTTGCGGGTGGTGTCCCGCGCTGATGAGCGGCAGCGGGATCCGTGGCCGGAGCGCGATGTGCTGGTGCTGGCGTTGGCGTTGTGTGCCGGGTTGCGGTTGTCGGAGTTGCTTGGTTTGACGGTGGGCGCGGTGTCGGGGCGTGATGGTGAGCGGCGGGTGGAGGTGGCCGGTAAGGGTGGGCGGCCGCGGACGGTGCCGATCGACGCGGGTTTGGATGCGGCGGTGTGGCGGTATGTGGCGAGCCGGCGGGTGCGGTTCGGTCGGGTGGAGAAGTCGGCGCCGTTGCTGGTGGATCGGTTCGGGGAGCCGTTGCAGCGGGGTGGTTTGCAGTATCTGGTGCGGTCGTGTTTCCGGCGGGCGGGGATCGGTGATCGGGTGCCGCGTGGGGCGCAGTTGCATGCGTTGCGGCATACGTTCGCGACGCGGTTGGCGGAGGATGGGGCGAACGCGTCGGAGATCATGCGGTTGCTGGGGCATGCGTCGCTGGCTACGTCGCAGAACTACATCGAGGTGACGGCGGAGCAGCAGCGGGCGGCGATCCAGTCGAATCGCACGAATCGGGTGTTGCGCGAGTTGGCGTGACGGCAATGCCACTCAACCTAAGTTGACCTTGAATGGGGTGGGGTCTCTCGGGGTTTGCTTGCGATGGTGTGGGTGGCTGGGTTGGTCGCCATGCGGTGTGACCGCCGGTAGCGCCGTTCGCGGTAGGTGGCAGGACAGGGTCGTCCCGAGATGCGGGCGGGGGCTCCTGGAAGGTGGGCCGCGACAGCAACTTGCGGACCCGCGGCGCGGCGGTACGTGCGCAAAGTTTCCGCGTTCGCGGTGGTGGCGGTCCCGGCTGGTTGTCATGGTCGTATCGCTGCTGTTGCTACGCCCCTGTGGTCCAGTCGGGGTGGCTCGGCTGTATCCCAGGCTGGGGCATGACCATCAGCACCAGCTGGCCCGCGAGTTTCCGCAATCCCGCCGCACCCCGGCAGATAGACGCGCCCACCCGCGAATCGCAGGCGGCGGCCAGGAGGGTGGCCCAAGGCGGACGGTGGCTGGCGGGCACACGGCGCGGTTGCGGGTGCGACGCATGAGATCGCATCCGAGATCAACTTATGCTGAGTGGCATTGGGTGTGATGGCGTACTCCCCCGGCTTGGTCACTTGCGAGCGTTATTGCCCCTCTGCTATCCGTATTCACGCCGGTAACGCGAATGAATTCTGGCCTCAATTGTAAGATCAATATCAGGGAAGTGATTCCGGATTATCGCCGAGATCTTCTGGGGTGAATCCTGGGTTGCGTGATTATGCCGAGAAATTGACCGTTCGGAGGGTGTGGTCATCGGCCGAACAACTACCTAACGCGGGAACGCGAATGTATTTCCGAAAGTCGTGGTCGTCTTGTCGGAGTCGGTAGTTCTTCGGAAGGAAATGAACCTTGAACGTCATGACACGCACGCTGATGGTGGGGATCGGGCTCGCTGCTGGGGCGACGATCGGGGCGGTCCCGGCGCTCGCCTCCTCAGGCGGCACAGGTTCGACGACAGCCGTTCACGCCCGGTCTGGTTGGCCCGACGTGGATGTGGATGTCGACCGTAACTACGGGTCGCCCTACCGGGACGTAGACGTGAATGTCGACCGCAATTACCGTGCGGTACGCCCGTGGCGTCCCCGGTACCGCGACGTGGACGTGGACGTGGACCGTAACTATGGGTCTCCGTACCGCAATGTTGACGTAGATTACAACCGTTACCGTGGGGCACGCCCGTGGCGTCCCGGATACCGCGATGTAGATGTGGACGTGGACCGCAACTATGGGTCTCCGTACCGCAATGTTGACGTAGATTACAACCGTTACCGTGGGGCACGCCCGTGGCGTCCCGGATACCGCGATGTAGATGTGGATGTCGACCGTAACTACGGGTCGCCGTACCGCAATGTCGACGTGGACGTGGACCGCAACTATCGCGCCGGACGCCCCTGGCGTTGGTCCGAGGGGAATTAGCGGCGGTAGTCGTCGAACAAACGGTCGCGCCCTCGGGCGCGGCCGTTTGCCGTGCGGATCCTGTGCGATGGGTCGGCTGGGGCGGTGGAAACCGCCGCGGCTCGAGCAGGCGATGCGCAGGGGAACGCCGTGCCCCGGCTAAAATTGATCTTCATGAGGTTGCCGGTGGGTGCGGTGTTGTCGACGGAGCGGCTGGTGTTGCGGCCGTTCGAGGCCGGTGATGCCGCCGGTGTGCACGCGGTCTGGAACGAGAAGAGTTTTCTGCGTTTCGCGCCGGTGGGTTTCCGGTATGCCGGGGCGAGTCTCGATCTGGTGCTCGACTGGTGTTCGCGTGGGGAGAATTTCGCCGGCGTGGAGCGTGAGAGCGGCCGGTTGGCGTGTCATGTGGCGTTGTTCGGTACTGACTGGACGGCGAAGACGACCGAGATCCACTACTGGACGGCGGTGTGGGCGCGCGGCAACGGTTTCGCGGTGGAGGCGGCGCGGGCGGTGAGCCGGTGGGCGTTGACGGAGTTGGGGCTGGTGCGGGTGGCGTTGCAGACGGATACCCGCAATGTGGCGTCGCGGCGGGTGGCGGAGAGTGCCGGTTTCGTTTTCGAGGGTGTGCTGCGCAACGCGTCGTGGACCCGGTCGGGCCGGGGTGATCTTGCGGTGTTCAGTCTGGTCCCGGGTGATCTTCAGGTGAACGAGCGGGAGGTGCGCAGCCGGTAGCCGGGCAGTTTGAGCTGTTCGCCGTCGACCTGGGCGAGGACTTCGACGTCTTTGATGGCGGTGTCGGTCCAGGTGGGTTCGGGGAACCACTGCTGCAGGTGGTCGCGGGTGATGCTCCAGTGCTCGCCGGCGTCGGCGGAGATGGCCAGGACGTAGACGAGGGTGCCCGGTTCGCTGAGTGCGGGTAGTTGGGCGAGGTAGTCGTCGACGCCGCCGTTGCGGTGCAGGTTGTGCAGCAGGCCGCAGTCGAAGATGGTGTCGAAGGGCGCGTTGGGCAGGGTCAGTGCGGTGGCGTCCTGGACTTCGAAGCGGACGGTGAGGCCGGTGGCTTTGGCTCGGGCCTTCTCGATGGCCAGTGGTGAGATGTCCACTCCGGTGACGTGGTATCCGCGGTTGGCCAGGACGATGGAGAGGTTGCCGGTGCCGCAGCCGAGGTCGAGGACTTTGGGGCCGCGCACGCCGTGTTCGAGCAGGGCGGTGATCGCGGGTTGCGGGCGGCCGATCTCCCAGGGCGCGGTGCCGGTGCGGTACGGCTCGTCGTAGTCGATCATCGTGCCCTCCCCCATGGATCTGTCCGACGACCCTATCGCGTCGGTCTGACGTTTGAGACTTCGTACCTTGATCGTCGGGTTTAGAGGCCAAAACCTTAAAGCGATTTCGGCGGTACGGTCTACTCCCCCGCGTTCGTCGTCGGCGCGGCCGGTGTGATGATCGCGTGTGTGATGAGTGACGGAACCGCGGTGCCCACGTCCTGCTGCGGGACCGGCCGGGTGTACGACTTCGTGGCCGGCGAGCGGCTGGGGTGGTCGGTGGATCACGAGTGCGGTGCGCTGGAGTGTGGTCGTGGGGAGCTGCCGGAGGATCTGCGGCGGGCGATCATGGAGCATTACGGCGTGTTCCGGCTGCGGTTCGCTGCGGATCCGGGGTCGCGGCGGGTGGCGGTGATGAAGGTGTTGCGGGAGTTCGGGACGCCGTTGTCGCGGCTCAAGGCCGTACTGGAGGACGGGTTGACCGGGACCGAGGCGGAGATGACGGTGGCGCGGCGGCATCTGGCCCGGGCCGGGGTTGCGCTGGTGCTGGAGCGTCAGGGCTGACGGGCGGGCCGGGCCTGCGAGGCGGCCCGGCCCGGTGGGTCACCGGTAGTCGGCGGTGATGCGGCGTTCGGTGCCGTCGACGGTGACGGGTCCGCCGTGCGGCAGGATCCATTGCGGCCGGGTGTGGCCGAACGGGACGCCGACGCAGATGACGGCCTGCGGGTTGTAGCGGGTCACCGTCTCGACGACCGTGTCGCGTTGCTGTGCGCGCAGGTCCGCCCGTTCGGTGGGCGAGGGCTGGTGGGTGAAGTCGGAGACGGGTGGGCGGGCGACCAGGACCGCGTCGACGGCGGCGAGCAGGCCGCGTTCGCCGAGGGTGCGGACGATCCGTCCGACGTTGTGGGCGGGCAGGAGCTCTTCGGAGGTTTCGAGCAGCAGTACGTTGCCGTCGAGGGCGTCCGCGGGGAACGGGAAGCGGCCCGCGGCGAGGATCTGTTCGGTGACTTCGAGGCAGCCGCCCCAGGTGGTGCCGGTGATTGTGCGGCGTGGGCCGTGCCAGCTCCACGGTTCGGTCGGTTCGCGGTCGCCGAAGTGGTGCAGGGCGCGTGGGTCGGCCCAGTCGAGGCCGATGTCCTCGGATTCGCCGGGGTCGGTGATCTCCAGGGTTTCGCCGGTGAGCAGGGCGGCGCGCAGGGAGCTGGCGTGGATGTCGTCGACGGCGGGTCCGGGGCCGAGGTGGACCTGGGAGGAGCCGCCGTAGAAGCTGGCGATGCCGTGGCTCCAGAGCCAGTTGTGCAGGTTGGTGTTGTCGCTGGTGCCGAGGAAGGGTTTCGGGTCGGCGCGGGCGGCTTCGGCGTCCAGGTGCGGGATGACGGTGATCTGGTCGTCGCCGCCGACGACGGCGAGGATGGCGCGGATGCGGGGGTCGGCGAAGGCGGCGTTGAGGTCGGCGGCGCGGGCTTGTGGTGTCGCGCCGAGCTGGCGGGTGGTGGGGTATTCGATCGGTACGAGGCCGGTCAGCTCGGTGAGCCGGCGCAGGCCCTGTTCGTGGATCTCGGGGAAGGCGCCCGGGGCGGCGAACGATGGTGACAGGACCGCGATGTGGTCGCCGGGCTTGGCTTTCGGGGGCCGCGCAAGATCATGCTTCATGGGGGGATCCAACACCGGCCTCGGCCGGTACGCATCCTCGTTTATCGACGTTCGCCCAGCCGGCCGACTCCGCCGTAGATCGCGATGTCGTGGGGGCTGGGCAGGTCGTCGGTGGCCGGGTGCCAGGCGCAGACCGGGACGATGCCGGGTTCGAGCAGGTGCAGGCCGGTGAAGTACTCGGTGATCTCGTCGTGCGAGCGGGGGTACGCGTCGCTGGCGCCTCTGGCGGTCAGCTGCCGGAAGTACTCCTTCTCCTGTTCGGTGGAGAAGTCGGCGGTGCCGTGGGTCAGCACGAGGTGGCTGCCGGGGGCCAGGGCGGCGAGCAGCTCGGCGACGAGGTCGCGGGCGTGCTGGTGTTCGGCGATGAAGTGCAGGACGGCGACGAGGACGAGCCCGACGGGGCGGTCGAGATCGAGGGTGTCGCGCAGCATCGGGTGGGCGAGGATCTTGCCGGGGTTGCGCAGGTCTTCCTCGATGTAGCGGGTGCGGCCCGCTGCGGTGCTGGAGAGCAGGGCGCGGGCGTGGGTCATCACCATCGGGTCGTTGTCGACGTAGACGACGCGGGCGGCCGGGTTGGCGCGCTGGGCGACCTCGTGGGTGTTGTCGGCGGTGGGCAGGCCGGTGCCGATGTCGAGGAACTGGTCGATGCCGGTCTCGGCCAGGTGTCGTACGGCGCGTTGCAGGAAGGCCCGGTTCTCCCGGGCGGTGAGCCGGATGGTGGGGTGGGCCTTCTCGATCAGGTCGCCGGATTCGCGGTCGGCGGCGAAGTGGTCCTTGCCGCCGAGCCAGTAGTTGTAGCGGCGGGCCGGGTGGACGGTGGTGGTGTCCAGGCCGGCGGGTGCGTCATCCACCACGTGCGTTTCTCCCCCGTGTCGATGTCCCGGTGAAAACTGTCGGTGACGAAGCTATCGCAAAACGACGTGCGGGGTCCTTTGTGGATGCTATGAATGTGCGGTGCGGAATCGGGTCACGGACGCCTGCGCGCGAGCGCTGGCCTGTTGCGGTTTCACCCGGCGCCGGCATGGGATCCTGCTGCAGCCCGAGCACGGCTGGCTGGATCTGCGGCTGAGCGACGAGGGGACGTCTGTCGTGGCCGAGCCGGTGGTCGGGGTGCGGCACCGGCCGGTGGAGAAGATCCTGGTGGCCACGGCGGGCTGGGACGAGCCGGTGGCGTGTGTGACGCTGCCGGTCGGTGGGCGGTGGGTGTTCCCGGCGGGCGGGGATCTGGTCGCGGTCGCGGACGAGTTGGCCGAGGTGGTGGTGGTGCGGGGGCAGCCGTTCATCGACCGGTGGGCGGACTGGGCGGCGCTGCGCCGGGAGATCGGTGGGCTGTTGCCGGAGGCGACCCGGTTCTTCCTGCTGCCGGCGGTGGCGCTGGCCGACGGTGACCGGGACCGGGCGCGGGCGTTGATCGCCGAGGAGTCCGCCCGGCTGGTGGCACGCGACGACAAGTATGCCGTGGCGTACCGCGACTATGCTCGCCGGTTCACCCGGCTGGCGAGAGGAGACGTGTGAATCTGCTGGTCGAGGCGATCGGTGGTCCGGCCGTACCACCGCTGCGGTTGTTGCCGCCGGCGGCGGCTGATCTTCTGGTGACGTTGGGGGCTCCGCCGCGGCTGGGGGCGCACCTGCGGGCCGTGCACGACGTGGCATGGCGGTTGACCGGCTGGCTGGCCGGCGCGTACCCGGCGCTCGAGTTCGATCGCTCGGCGGTGCTGTTCGGGGCGGCGACCCACGACATCGGCAAGGTCACACATCCGCAGGAGCTGTCCGGGCCCGGTTCCCGGCATGAGCAGGCCGGGCGGCGGCTGCTGCTGCAGGCGGGGGTGGCGCCTCGGCTGGCCCGGTTCGCGGCCAGTCACGGCTCGTGGGACTCCCCCACCGTCGAGATCGAGGATCTGCTGGTCAGCGTCGCGGACAAGGTGTGGAAGGCCAAACGGGTGCCGGATCTGGAGCAGCTGCTGATCGAGCGGCTGGTGGCGGTCTGCGGGCAGGAGCCGTGGGCGGTGTTCCTGGCCCTGGACACCGAGTTGGACGAACTGGCGGCCGGGGCGGACGGGCGGCTCGCGTACCAGAACGGATTCCCGGTCGACGTAAGGTGATCGCATGCGGCTCGCGGTCATCTCCGATGTGCACGGCAACCTGCCCGCGCTCGACGCGGTCCTGACGGCGATCGCCGAGGACGGTGCCGAGCTCACCGTCAACCTCGGTGACCTGCTGTCCGGGCCGGTCCAGCCGGCCGAGACCGCGGACCGGCTGATCGAGCTCGGATTGCCGACCGTGGCCGGTAACCACGAGCGGCAGCTGTTGACCTTCTCCGAGCAGCGGATGGGGATGGTCGACCGGCTCACCAGCTCGCTGATCGGCGCGCGGCATCGCTCGTGGATGGCGTCGCTGCCGATGACGTTGTCGCCCGCGCCGGGGGTTCTGGCGTTTCACGGCACGCCCACCGACGACCTGCAGTATCTGCTGCACACCGTCACCGCCGCCGGGGCTCGGGAGGCGACCGTCGACGAGGTTCGTTCCCGGCTCGGTGAGGTCAGCGGCTATCACCTGCTGCTGTGCGGGCACACCCATGTCGCCGGGTCGCTGCGGCTGCCCGGCGGGCCGTTGATCGTGAACCCGGGCAGTGTCGGCTGGCCGGCGTACACCGACGACCGGCCGTTCGAGCACGAGATGGCCGCCGGCAGCCCGCACGCCCGGTACGCGCTGGTCGACGACGCGTCCGGGCGGTGGGAGGTGTCGTTGCGGGAGGTGACGTACCCGTGGGACAAGGCGGCGGCGTTCGCCGAGGGTTTCGGGCGCCCCGACGTGGCGCACGCGCTGCGGACCGGACGCAACAGCTGATGGGCGCCGAGCAGGCCGGGCCGGTGCGGTGGGTGACCGGGTTCCTGGACACGCCCGCCGCGCACGCCCCGGTCGCCGAGCGGTTCTGGCTGGCGGTGACCGGTACGACCCTGTCGACGCGCCGCGGCGACGGGACGTTCGCGACCCTGGTCCCAGCCTCGGGCGACCCGGTGCTGCGGGTGCAGGTGGTCGGTGACGCACCAGCGCGTGGCCACCTGGACCTGCACGTCGAATCGCTGCCGGAGGCCGCGTCGACGCTGGTGGCGCTCGGTGCGAGCGTGCTGCGCCGAGACGACGATCTGATTGTGTCGCGGTCGCCGGGCGGGATCGTGTTCTGCCTGGTCCCGTGGCGTGGTGAGCGGACCGGCCCGGTCGCGCCGGTCTGGCCCGACGGTCAGGCCAGCCTCGCCGACCAGGTGTGCCTCGACCTTCCCGCCGCGGTGTACGAGGCGGAGTGCGTGTTCTGGCGGGCGGCGACCGGCTGGCACCACGATCCGATACCGGCTTGCGCCGAGTTCGAGCGCCTGATCGCACCGGAGCCGCTCCCGGCGCGGCTGCTGCTGCAGCGCCTCGACGCCGGCCCGGCCGGCGTGCATCTCGATCTGGCCTGCGACGATGTGGACGCCGAGGTGGCCCGGCACGAGGCGCTGGGTGCCACGGTGGTGCGCCGGATCCCGGACAGCTGGACGACGCTGCGCGATCCGGCCGGCCGCTTCTACTGCGTCACCGCCCGTCCCCCGCGCCGCTGAAAGGTGTCGCCTCACCCGAGCAACCGGCCTGAACGGTTCCGGCTCGCCGACGGCCTCTCGACGAGCAACTCCAGCTTCGGCCACGAGACCGGCGACACTGCACCGCTGTGTGGCGGCTGCCGGGAAAGGAGAGCTGAGCGCCCGTGCACAACTACCGCTTCAAACGCCAGACCAGCAGGATCGGCATCTTCGCCGGCGTCACCGCCGACGCCTTACGGCAAACCACCCCACCGGTGCGGGCTGATCACATCAGCGATCGCGTGTGGCTGGACACGTCCCGCGTCACCGATGGCTTTCGCGGCACATCCCTCCAGCTGAGCCGGAACGAAGTCGGATGGCTGCGGACCGGACTGCGTCACGTCGCAGACGACATCACGCGCGCCGAAGCCACCGGCCACATCATCGTCGTCATCCACGCGCTGGAAATCGTCGAAGTCGACTACCTGGAGGCGGCCCTCGCTCCCGCCATCGCTGGTTGGGCAGCCCTGGAGTTCGGCTTCACGAACCGTCCGGCGGAGATCCGGCTCGACGACCAGACCAGCGAATACGTCGTCTGCTGGACAGGTTGATCCACTCTCCGTCGATCGGCCGGGTCAGAGGTCGAGGGGCTCGATGACGGGTTTGCGGGAGTGTTCGTAGATCACGGAGCTGCGGAAACCGACGATCTCCCGGCGGCCGCTGAACTTGTCCATGAGGAAGGCGTGCAGGGCGCCGACGTCGGGGACCGCGACGTGGACCAGGAAGTCGTCGCCGCCGGCGACGACGAAGACCGACAGGACCTCCGGAAGATCCATCGCGTACGCCTTGAAGCTCTCGATGACGGTACGAGACAGCGGCCGCACCTGTACGTGCAGCAGCGCCTGCACGCCGCGGTTGAGCGCCCCGAGGTCGACCTCGGCGTGGAAGCCGGTTATCACGCCGCGCTCACGTAGAGCCCGGACCCGTTCCAGGCAGGTCGACGGGGCGACACCGATGGTGCGGGCCAGTTCCCGGTTGGTCTGCCGGGCGTCTGTCTGAAGATGGGCCACGATCGCCGAATCAAGTTCGTCCACGACCGGAATTATCGCCTACTTGTCGAACATCGTCCGGAATCAGCGGGTGAATCTCGATCAACTGGCTAGCGTCGAGGCATGGAACACGAACTTGTCATCACCGAACGTGGCCGCCGTTCGGGGCTGCCGATCACCGTCGCGGTGCACGCGACCGGCCGTGGCATGGCCGCCGGCGGCTGCCGGCTCGAGCACTACCCGCACTGGCGTGACGGCCTCGACGACGCGTTGCGGCTGTCGGCGGCGATGACCGGCAAGTGCGCGGTCGCCGGCCTGCCGCTCGGCGGCGGAAAGACCGTGGTGACCCTGCCGGACCGGCGCGCGCCCGCTCCCGCCGCCCGCCGCGATCTGCTGCACGACGTCGGCGACGTGATCGCCTCCCTGGACGGCCGCTACGCGACCGGCCCGGACGTCGGCACCGGGCCCGACGACATGACGGTGATCGCCGAACGCACCCGGCACGTCTTCTGCCGGCCGCGCTCCGCCGGCGGCAGCGGTGACTCGTCCCCGCACACCGCCGCCGGGGTGCTCGCCGCCCTGCGGACGGTCTGCGCCGACCGGTTCGGATCAGCCGACCTGGCCGGCCGCAGCTTCGCGATCCTGGGCCTGGGCCGGGTCGGCGCGCACATCGCGGCGCTGCTCGCGGCGGCCGGCGCCCGGCTGATCGCCGCCGACGTCGACACCGCCCGGCGGGTGGTCGCCGCGCGGCACGGCGCCACCTGGGTCAGCCCGCGGGACTGCCTGACCGCCGCGGTGGACGTGCTGGTCCCGGCCGCGCTCGGCGGCCTGCTGACCGCGGCGTCGGTGCCGGCGTTGCGGTGCGCGGCGATCGCCGGGCCGGCCAACAACCAGCTGGATGCCGCGGGCACCGCGGGCCTGCTGCACGAGCGGGGCATCCTGTGGGCACCGGACATCGCGGTCAGCGCGGGCGGGCTGATCCATGCGACCGCCGTCGAACTGCTGCACGAGACTCCGGAGCGGGCGGCCGCCCGAGTACACGGCATCGGCGACACGCTGGCGGCGATCCTGAACACCGCCCGCACGGACGCGGTAAGCCCGGCAACGGTCGTGGATCAGCTCGTCGCCCGGTCACTCGGCCCGGTCGGGTCTCGCCCGAAACCGGCTTCCGGCAAGAGTTCGCCGCCGGCCGACGCCGCCGGCACGGTGACCCGGCCGGCGATGACGTCATGGCCCAGCGCCGGTTCGCGGGACCGACCGTGACGCGCGGCACTGCCCGGGGGCGCCGCAAGCGCCGCGCGGGAATGTCACGGGGCTTGGCTTGGGCCTGGCCACGGGGCCCCACAGGTCGTACCTGGAAATGATTTTGAACTTATTGCTGTGTTGTGTGGTTTGCCGGAATCGGGTCGAGGGTCATCTTTTCCGGGTCGTCGCCCGGGGCGCCGCGGTTGGCGTGCAGCCGGTTGATGCCGGCGTTGCTGCTGCCGCTCGCGGGGGTCGTGGAGGTCGGCGGCTCGTCGGTCTGGAACGTGCCCTCCTCCTCAAAGCCGGAGATGTGCTGGTCGGTGCTGGCTCCGGCGACACTGTCGCTGCTGCTCACGGTGGGCCTCCTTGCTCTGGTGTGCGGATGGATACCCGCGATCGGCCCAGCGCACCCCTGCCCGCAGGCGGCCGGCTCCGCATTCTTTCGGCGGCGCCCGTCATAGGGGTGACGGCCGGACAGGACCCGTCGTCGCGCCTGCGAGTGAATCGAGACATGGATGCTGAGCGAGATCATGTACGTGACGGTCTACGTCACCGATCAGGACCGCGCGCTGGAGTTTTAGGCCTGGCGAAGCGGATCGACTCCCGTGGCCGGACGGGCGTTTCCTCACCGTCGGCGTGCCCGCTAGCCCGGTGCAGATCGTCCTGTGGTCGCACCCGGCGACCGCCGGACAGCCCGGTGATGTCGGCGGGCAGTCGTGCCCGGTCCGCTGATCCTCGGCTCCGACGATCTGCGCAGGGATCTCGAGGTTCTGCGCGGGCGCGGCGTCGTCTTCGAGCAAGTCCGAGATCCGGCAGTACGCGCATGCGGACGCCGAGGACGTGGTCCAGGAGGCCTGGCTGCGTCTCGCACGTCAGGACGAGGCGGTCATCGGCAACCTGACGGGCTGGCTGACGACCGTTGGTGTCCGCGTTTCGTGCGGCCGCGGTCAGTATCACCGGCCTCCACATCGTCGTCGACCCGGCCAAGCTCGCGGCGATCGACCTGGCCGTCCCGGCTTGAGCCGGCTCGACACCGACGGCTACCGGCCGAGGTTGCCGGCTGAGATCTTTCGGGCGATCTCACCGGGGCAGGCGTTACTCCGGCTGCCGTTGCCGCAGGTAGGCCAGGACCGCTTCGCGGGTGGTGCGTACGCCGAACAGCGCGCGGGCCTCGGCGATACGACGGTTCGCGGTACGCAGGGACAGGAATTCGGCGGCGGCCGCCGCGGCGATGGTGTCACCGGCCGCGAGCCGGTCGAGCAGTGCGCGCTGCTCCGGGATGAGGCTGGCGACCGGATCACCGCCGTCGGTCCCGCGCTGAACCGCCCCGATCCGGCCGAGATCGTCGATCAGTGCCCGCCCGGCCGGAGACTCGGCGTCGCAGACCGCGACGACGCCGGCCCCGCGAGCGGCGGCGAGCACGGCCAGCCGGATGGCGTCGGTGTCGTCGTCGCCGATGCGCCCGTGCAGGACGATGCGGGCGCCGCCGACGTCCCAGGCCGGGTCGGGCAGGGCGAACCCGGGCCGGGCGGTCCAGCCTTCGCGGGCCAGGCGGCGCAGGACGGCGTCGGCGTCGGCCGCGGTGGCAACTACGTGGCGTGGTGCGTCGGGTTGTGTGTTCACCGGCCATCCTCGCTGTTGTCGCTGGTGTCGGGCCGGGTCGGGGACGCGGCGAAGGCGAGGGCTGCGGCTTCGGTGCGGGTGCGGGCGCCGAGTTTGCGCATGCTCGCCCGGATGTGGGTGTCGACGGTCTCGGTGGAGATGCCGAGTTGCCCGGCGATGCGGCGGGTGGGTTCGCCGGCCGCGACCAGTCGTAGCACGTCCTGTTCGCGCTGGGTGAGCCCGCCTTCGGAGCGGCGGCCGCGCACGTCGCGGTGCAGGCCGTGCTGGCGCAGGCCGCGGCGGGCGCGGCCGGCGAGCACGGTCAGGCCGGCCGCGTCGGCGAGTTCTTCGGCGTGCAGCAGTGCCGCGACCGCCCGTTCGCGGTCCTGATCGGTCAGTCCGGCCGCGAGCAGGCAGCGGATCTGTTCGCGCAGGGCGACCTGTCGCCAGCTGTCGGCGGCGGCCGGGAAGCCGTAGCCGACGGCCCAGGCGGTCAGGGTCCGGCGGGCCGGTCCGGGCAGGCCGGTGGGGATCGCGGCGCTGGCGGGTACGCCGAGGTCGTGCGCCGCCCAGCGGGCGGTGATCGCGTGCAGGCCGGCGAGCAGGCCGTCGCTGTCGTCGGTGCGGCGTTCGCCGCGTTCGGGTTGCCCGTCGAGCCAGGCGGCCTCGCGGGCGACCCAGTCGGCGGCCGGGTGTGTGGTGGCGCCCTTGAGCCGGGAGCGGGCCGCGGCCAGCAGGCCGGTGTCGGCTTCGATCAGCGCGGTCGCGGCGGTCGCGTAGGCCTGGGCCTGCTCGGGCAGGGCCAGGTCGGTGAGGTTCGCGGCGCGTCGTACGACCCCGTCGACCCCGTCGGCGCCGCCGTGCAGGGCCAGGGCCCAGTCGGCGGCGGCGATGAACCGGGTCTGCCAGCCGTAGGCCAGGGCGTCGCCGGCCTCCTGCGCGGCGCGCAGCGCGGCGGCCGCGGATTCCGTCAGGCGCCCGTCGGCGGCGAGGTGTTCGACCAGCAGCCACGCGCTCCAGCGGGTGATCAGCGGGTCGCCGCCGGGGGCGGCGACCGCGGCCAGGTCGGTGTCCCAGCCGGGGGCCCGGTGCACGGCGCGGACCGCGGCGATGGCCGCGGCGACGCCGGGCAGCGGCTCGGGGTGCCGGGCGGCGACCTTGTCGGCCAGGTCGAGTGCGGACATCGGGGCGGTGGCCAGGGCCGCCAGCAGCAGCACCCGGTCGCGGGCGGCGACGACGGCGGCCGCGGCGGCGTCGGGGACGCCACGGACGGCGTCGCGGGCCGCGGCCGGGTCGCCGCCCTGCAGCAGTGCTTCGCCGTGCAGGACGGCGACCTCCAGGGCCAGGGGGGCGGCTGCCCCGGTTGCCCGGGCGCCCGCGCCGGCCAGCACGGAGGCGGCCTCGCCGGGCCGCCCGGCGACCAGGAGCGCGTCCGCTGCCGCGAGCCGTACCCGCAGGTCGACCGGGGTGTCCAGGCCGCAGGCGAACAGCAGCAGGGTGGCGCGTTCCCCGCCGGCGGCCAGGTCGGCGGCGGCCAGCGCCTGCCGGTACGCGCCGGCGGGGTCGCCGGCGGCGGCCAGGTGCCGGGCCGCTTCGGCCGGTGGCGTGAGCTGGGCCAGTCGCTGGTGCATGTCGGCGCGGGCGGCCGCGTCCAGCAGCCCGGCCGCGGTCTCGGCCACGTAGGCCGACACGGGGAACAGGGCGCCACCGGGTTCGGCGGCGACCAGGCCGGCGGCTTGCAGGTCGGCGGCGCCGGGGCCGAGCAGTCCGGCCGGGGCGGGGCGGCCCAGCAGGCCGAGCGCGGCCAGGGCGGTGCGCGCCGGTCGCGGCAGGTCGGCCAGGGCGGCCGCGATCGCGTACGCCATCTGGTCGATGTCGTGGGACGCGGCGGCGCGGCCGGCGGCGGCCTGCCGGGCCAGTCCGATGATCGCCAGGGGGTTCCCGCCGGCGCGGGTGACGACCGCGCCGAGCGTGGTCTCGTCCAGTCGTGCGGCGGTGCGCCGGGCCAGGGCGAGGGCCTCGTCGGCGGTGAGCGGGGGCACCGGCAGCCAGGCGGTCGCGGCCTCGCGCAACGCCTGGTGCAGGTCGTCGGGCAGCCGGTGCGGGGTGCGCAGGGCGACCAGGACCCGGCAGGAGCGGGCCAGGTGCGGCAGGGCCGCGATCGTGGCCGGGTCGCAGTGCTGCACGTCGTCGAGGACGAGCACGCCGCCACGCACCCGGGAGCGGACCGCTTCGGCGAGCAGGTGCACGTCGTCGCCGGGCAGCCGGGCTCGCACGGCCCGCGACAACGCGAGCGCGGGCACGTTGGCGAGCATGGCCAGGCCGCCTCCGGCGTGCACGGGACCGCCGGCCGCGGCGGCGACGCGCTGCAGCAGGGTGCTGCGGCCGCACCCGGGCGGTCCGGTGAGCACGACGAGGGCCGGGCCGTGACGCAGAGTGGAGGATGCGGCCAGGTAAGGCTCGTCCGCCACTAGTGGTTCTCCTTCCCTGGCACGAACACGGGATCCCCGGGGCGGTATCGGCATCCGTAGGCTGTGCTGCGGACAGGTGAGGAAACCTGTGTCCCCAGCGAGAAAGGGCCCCGTTTCGTGACGCCGACTGCCGCCTTCTGCATATTGTCGCTGACGGTGTGCTCAGCTGACGAGTCGCGGTGACCGGCCCGCTGAGTAGCCGCCTGGCTACACTGTGTCACGATATTGTCACGGAATTCGACTCCGATGCTGGTGGCCAGGTACGACAGATCGGCAACCGCCTACACGAACCGTTACGGGTCGCGATCGCCGGGCGCCTGAAAGCCGGAAAGTCGACACTAGTAAACGCCCTTATCGGTAGGCGGGTCGCCCCTACCGCCGCCGGCGAGTGCACCAGAGTCGTCACCCGCTTCCGCTACGGGCCCGCCGACCGCGTCGACGTCGTCACCCGCGACGGCCGCCACCGCAGCCTGCCCCTGGACGACGACGGCATGGTCCCCGCCCGACTGGGCACCCCCGCCGCGCAGATCGCCTACCTCGACGTCACCCTCACCGACGACCGGCTGCGGACCCTCACCGTCGTCGACACCCCCGGACTGTCCTCGACCGACACCGCGTCCAGCGACCGCGCCCAGCGGGTCGTCGGCGACGCCCCGTTCGACGACGACATCGACGCCGACTCGGCCGGCGAGATCGCCGCCGCCGAAGCCGTCATCTACGTGTTCACCCAGGCGGTCCGCGCCGACGACGTCCGCGCCCTGGACGCGTTCCACGACGCGTCGGCCCGCCTGGCCACCAGCCCGATCAACGCCCTGGCCGTCCTCGGCCGGATCGACACCCTGGCCGGCGGCGCCGACGACCCGTGGCCGGTCGCCGTCCCCCTGGCCACTGCGCAGGCCGCCCTGCTGCGCCGCACCGTCGGCGACGTCGTACCCCTGGCCGGCCTGATCGCCGAGACCGCCGGCGCCGGCCGGCTCACCGACGCCGACCGCGACGCCCTCGCCCAGCTCGCCGGCCTGCCCGCCGACGACCTGCAACTGCTGCTCACCTCCGCGGACCTGTTCCGGTCCCTGCCCGCCCCGATCGACCCGGAGCGCCGCGAACGGCTCCTGACCCGCCTCGACCTGTACGGCATCGGCTTCGCCTGCGCGAACCTGGCCGCCGAGCCCCGCCTGGGCACCGGCGAACTGGCCCGCCGCCTGCTCGCCGCGTCCGGCCTGCCCCGGCTGCGGCACACCCTCGAGCAGTCGTTCGGCTGGCGCTCCGACGCGATCAAGGCCGGCTGGGCGCTGACCCGCCTGGAACGCATCGCCGGGCACACCGGCGACCCACGCCTGCGCACCCGCGTACGCGACGCCCTCGAACACGTGCTGCGCGACCCCGCCTACCACCGGCTGCGCCTGCTCGACGCCGCCCAGCGCGCCGCGACCGGCGCCGTACGACTGCCCGCCGACCGCGAGAGCGAACTGATCCGCCTGGCCACCTCCGACGACCCCCGCTTCATCCTCAACCTGCCGCACGCCGCCGACCACGAGATCACCACCGCCGCGATCGCCGCCGCCGGCCGCTGGCGCGCCTACGCCGTCGACGGCGCCGGCCCCGCCCAGGCCCGCATCGCCCACATCGCCCACCGCGGCTTCCAGCTGCTCGCCCAGGAGGTACGTCAATGCGCGACCTGACCGCCCTCATGGACACCGCCGTCCGCGACGCGATCGCGTTCCTGCGCACCACCGACATGGACGCCGCCGCCGACCTGACCGAACTACGCCGCGTGCACCTGACCCGCCCCGGCGTGGTCGTCGTCGGCGAAACCAAACGCGGCAAGAGCTCCCTGGTCAACGCCCTGCTCGGCGTCCCCGGCCTGTCCCCGGTCGACGCGGCCGTCACGACCGCCGCCTACCTCGGCTTCGTCCCCGGCCCCGCGTTCAGCGCCCGCGCCTGGCTGCCCGAGGGCGGCGAACCGGTTCCCGTCGACGACCTGGCCGACTGGGCCACCGGCAAACGCCGCGCCCGCCGCATCGAGGTCACCCACCCCGCACCCCTGCTGCAGTACCTGAGCCTGCTCGACACCCCCGGCGCCGGCGGCCTCGACCCGGTGCACGCCACCGTCGCCCTCGACGCCGTCCGCCGCGGCACCGCCCTGCTCTTCGTCGCCGACGCCTCCGCCCCCCTGTCCCAGCCCGAACTGCAGTTCCTCGCCCAGGCCGCCGAACGCGTCGACGCCGTCGTCTTCGCCCTCACCAAGATCGACGCCTATCCGCAGTGGCGGCGCATCGCCGACGACAACCGCGACCTGCTGCGGGCCCACGCGCCCCGCTTCGCCGCAGCCCCCTGGTTCCCCGTCTCCGCCCGCCTGGCCGAACTGGCCCTCGCGGCCGACGGCGCCCGCCAGACCGCCCTGGCCGACGCCTCCAAGATCCCCGACCTGCAACACGCCCTGATCGAACTCGCCGGCCGCGGCCACCAGCTGCAACTGGCCAACGTGCTGCGCGCCGCCCGCGGCGAACTCGGCCGCCTGCAGACCCAGGCCGAGGCCAAGGTGCAGGCCGCGACCGCCGACCCGGCCCGCCAGGCCCAGCTGCGCGCCGACCGCGCCGAACTCGCCGCGAGCAAACGCACCGAATCACGCCAATGGGCGCTGCTGCTCAGCGCCGAGGTCCAGCGCGCCCGCGTCGAGACCGTCGGCGCGCTGCGCAGCCGCGTCGCCGACCTCCAGCAGGACCTCAGCGCCCGCGTCGACAAGATGCGCGGCGACCAGCTCACCAAACTGCCCGACGACGTCGACACCCACCTGCAGGCCGTTGCCGCCGACCTGTCCGAACGCCTGGAGACCACGTTCGCCCAGGTCGCCGAGGCGGTCCTGGCGAAAGCCTTCGACGACACCGAACGTGACGCGGTCCTCGGCAAGCTCAACGCCACCCTGCGGCACGCCCTGGCCGCGACCCCGCCGCGCGACGGCTCCGGCGACAACCTGCTGATCGCCCTCTCCGCCGGCGGCATCGCGTTCATGGCCGGCCGCGGCGCCGCCCTCGGCATGTCCGTGCTCGGCGCCGCCGGCGGCCTGCTCATCCCGGTCGCCGGCATCGGACTCGGCCTCGCCGCCGGCGGCTACGTCCTCTACCGCCGCCGCGTGCACACCGACCGCCAGCACGCCCGCGGCTGGCTGCGCGACGTCCTCACCGAAGCCCGCGCCGCCCTCGCCGACGAGATCACGGTCCGCTTCACCGACCTGCAGTACGCCCTCTCGGTCGCCCTCGACGACGCCACCCAGCGGCGACTGCGCGACCTCGACGCCCAGATCGCCGACATCGACGCGGCCGCCGCGGAGGACACCGCCGGCCGCGCCCGACGCCGCGCCGCGGCACAGCAGGAACTCGACTCCGTACGGGTACGGGTACGGCAGGCCGACGAGGCCCTGCTACGGGCACGCGCCCTGACCCCGGCCCCCCTCGACGACGAAAGGTAAGAAAATGAGCGACCACTGGGGCGGATTCGACCACCACGACGACGACGGCCTGCCCGACTTCGGCGACCCGCACGACCTGCCCGACACCCACGAACTGCACACCCCGGACCTGGACGGCCACGACGACTTCGAGCACCACGACACCCCGCTCGCCGAACACGACGACGACGGCACCGGCCTGGACGACCTGCCTCAGGCCCACGAGAGCCTGCCGGACGCCGACGACTTCCCGCCCACCCTGGAGATCGGCGACCTGCCCGAACCCGTCGACGGGTTCCCGTGGGTCGACTCGGCCACCCTCGGCAGCGCCGACCCCTACGACCCGCCCGTCGAAACCGTCGACCCGCACGACCTGGCCGCCTACGCCGGCGTCGAGGTCCCCGACGGCGTCGACCCGTGGACCGTCCTGACCGCCTCCGACGACCCGGCCGTCGCCGCCCTCGCCCGTTGGTGGACACCAGATGAACAGTGACCTGGATCTCGCCTGAACGCCCCGCGGATGGCATCATGTGCGCGCACCGACCCACAACTGGAGCACACACGATGGCCGTCACCGGCACACCGACACCCGTTCCCGCCGGCAAGCGCGAACGCACCGGCTGGTACATGTACGACTGGGCCAACTCGGCGTTCTCCACCACGGTGATCACGGTCTTCCTCGGACCGTTCCTGACCACCGTCACCGAACAGGCCGCCGGCTGCGCCATCGACGCCGACGAGTGCCACGCGTCGGTGCACCCGCTCGGGCTCACCATCGCCGCCGGCTCCTACTTCCCGTACCTGGTGTCGCTGTCGGTGCTGCTCACCGTCTTCGTCCTGCCGGTGATGGGCGCCGTGGCCGACCGCGCCCCCCGCAAGAAGCCCCTGCTCGCCGCCGCCGCCTTCCTCGGCGCCGGCGCCACCGTCGCGATGGCCTTCGTCACCGGCGACCGCTACCTGCTCGGCGGCGCCCTGTTCCTCGTCGCCAACATCGCGTTCGGCGCGTCCGTCGTCGTCTACAACTCGTTCCTGCCCCAGCTGAGCGGCCCCGACGACCGCGACCGCGTCTCCAGCCGCGGCTGGGCCATCGGCTACCTCGGCGGCGGCGTCCTGCTGCTGCTCAACCTCGCCGCCGTCACCCTGCTCAGCCAGGACGACAACCCACAACGGACCCTCGACCTGGCCCGCTGGTCGATCGTGTCCGCCGGCGTCTGGTGGGCCGCCTTCACCCTGCTGCCCCTGCTGTGGCTACGCGAACACCCTGGTACCGACAGCACCGCCGAACGCGGCAACGTCGTCACCGACGGATTCCGGCAACTACGCCACACCCTCAAGGCCATGCGGGCGTACCCGCTGACGCTCGCCTTCCTCGGCGCCTACCTGATCTACAACGACGGCATCCAGACCGTCATCTCCCTGGCCAGCCAATTCGGCACCGAAGAACTCAAACTCGAACAATCCACCCTGATCATCACCATCCTGATCGTGCAGTTCCTCGCCTTCGGCGGCGCCCTGCTGCTGGGCGCCCTCGCCAACCGCATCGGCGCCCGCAACACCATCCTGGTCAGCCTCACCCTCTGGCTCGGCGTCGTCGTCGCCGCGTTCTGGCTACCCGCCGAAGCGCCCGTACCGTTCATGCTCCTGGGCGCCGGCATCGGCCTGGTCATGGGCGGCAGCCAAGCCCTGAGCCGAAGCCTGTTCTCCCAGCTGATCCCCGAAGGCCGCGAAGGCGAGTACTACGGCTTCTACGAGATCAGCGACAAGGGCACCAGCTGGCTCGGCCCCCTCTTCTTCGGCCTGATCTTCCAGCTCACCAACAGCTACCGCCTCGGCATCGTCTCGCTCGTCGTGTTCTTCCTGCTCGGCGGCGTTCTGCTCGCCCTGGTTCCGATCCGGCGGGCCATCGTCGCCGCCGGCAACACACCCCCGAAACTCATCTGATGGACATCACCGTCGACCACGACTCACCCGTCGCCCCCTACGAACAGGTCCGGCTGCGCATCGCCGCGCTCGCCGCCGACGGCACCCTGGCCGCCGGCACCAGACTCCCCCCGGTCCGCCAACTCGCCACCGACCTCGGCCTGGCCGCCAACACCGTCGCCCGCGCCTACAAGGAACTCGAACAGGCCGGCCTGGTCGAGACCCGCGGCCGGGCCGGAACAGTGATCACCGCTCGCGCGACCGGCACGTCCCTGCGGGCCCAGAACGCCGCCAACACGTACGTCCAGACGACGCGCGCCCTGGGCATCCCACCCGACACCGCCCTCGCCCTGGTCAAAGCCGCCCTGCAGGCCTAGCGGCCCCGTGGGGCGACCTCGTCCTCACCGGCTTCGACCGCAGCACCGCACGGAGGTCGGCGAAAGAGGTCACAGGCGAGACTCCAGACAGTCGGGGCTGGGGTATACCTTGCCCTACCCGGCATCGGCCACCTGCGGGTAGTGCGCCGCCGACGACCCGGATGATCTCCTCGTCGGCATGAACCCGTCCCGCCTCGCCCGCATCGGCGCGTCCTGCTGGATCCTGGCCGCGCCCCTGTTCCTCGCCGCCAATGTGCTCACCGCTCTGCGATGGCACAACCCCGCCTTCAGCTGGGCCACCCACAACATCAGCGACCTCGGCAACGTCCACTGCGGGATCTGGGACACCACTCGGCCCCGGAACGTCTGCTCGCCCTGGCACCCACTGATGAACACCGCGATCCTGGCCACCGCGGCGCTACTGGCCGCCGGACTGGTCCTGACCTGGCGAGCCCTCGGCCACGGCGTCGTGGTCCGGCTGGCCCAGTCCCTGCTGCTGCTCGCCGTCCTCGGATACGCCCTCGCCGGCGCCTACCCCGCCGACGTCGACGAGAACCTGCACGTCCTCGGCGCCGTCCTGATCCTGGTGGTAGGCAACCTCGGGCTACCGATCGCCGGGCTCGCGCCCCGCACCACCACACTCGGCCGCTACCGCGTCCTCACCCTGTCCGCGGGGCTGATCGCCCTGGCCGGCTCGGTGCTCTTCTTCGCCCAGCAGGGCCTGGGCCTCGGCGTAGGCGCCATGGAGCGCGTCGCGGCGTTCCCCTTCTCCGTCTGGGCGAGCTGCGTCGGTGTCGCGCTCCTGGCCGGCGCCCGCACGCCTGGCCCGGCCCGCCCCTGATCCCCTACCGTCGACCCGTGAAGATCACCGAGATCCGCCGGTACCCGGTCAAGTCGATGCTCGGGGAGGTGGTCCCGGCCGCCGAAGTGGACGAGCGAGGGCTCGCCGGCGACCGCCTGTGGGCCGTACGCGATCCGGACGGCAAATTCGGCAGCGGCAAGAACACCCGCCGGTTCCGGCGCATGCCGGGCCTGTTCCAGCTTCGGGCGTACGCGGCACGACCGGCCCCGATCGTGGAGTTGCCCGGCGGCGCCCGCTTCGCCGCCGACGACCCGGCCGGGCACCGAGCGGTCGGCGAACTGCTCGCCCGGGCGGTGACCCTGACCCCGGAACAGGACGTCCCGCACCATGACGAGGGCCCGGTCAGCCTCATCACCACGGCCGCCCTGCGCCGGCTGACCGAACTCACCGGCGGCGAACCCGGCGGCGCCGGCGTCGACCCGCTGCGGTTTCGCGCCAACCTGCTGATCGACGTACCCGGCAGCGGCTTCCCCGAGGACGACTGGCTGGACCGCCCGTTACGGGTCGGCCCCGACGTCGTCCTGCGGCCGGTCCGCCGGCTCACCCGCTGCACCATGATCGACATGGCGCAGGACCGGGCCGGCCAACGCGACGACCTGCTCAAAGCCGTCGCCGAACACCACGACCTCACCTTCGGGGTCTTCGCGACGGTCGAACAGCCGGGCCGGATCACCACCGCGGACACCTGCTCGTGGGCATAAGTCCGGCTTCTACCGCGTACGAGAGATAGCGTATTCACGATGAGCGACTGGAACACGCAGATCATCGACGAATTCCGGGCCAACGACGGCCGCGTCGGCGGGCCCTTCGCCGGCGCGCCCATGGTGCTGGTGCACCACCGCGGCCGCAGAACCGGACGCGAACTGGTCAGCCCGATGATGTACCTGCCCCACGAGTCCGACGACGACGTCATCTACGTCTTCGCGTCCAAGGCCGGCGCGCCGCAGCACCCCGACTGGTACCACAACCTCGTCACGGCCGGCCACGCCGCCGTCGAACGCGGCACGCAGAGCTACCCGGTCCGGGTGCGGGAACTGACCGGCGACGAACGCGACCGCCGATACGACGAGCAGGCCGGCCACTACCCCGGCTTCGCCGAATACGCGGAGAAGACCGCCGGGATCCGCACGATCCCCGTCCTCGAACTCACCCGCGAAACAGCCTGAACCCGGCAGGCGCCGCTTCGCGGCCGGAAGACCCCTTTGGGCGTACGGCCATGAGCGGCTCTTCCGGGTCTAGCGTGACCGAATGACGATCGAGCTCGTGCCCCGCTTCACCGTCAACGACCGCCAGCTCAGCGCCCTGCACACCCGGGCCTTCAACGGGGACCCCTCCGACGTTCAACCCTGGTCACAACGTCTGACAAGACACGCGCTCACCTGGATCGGCGCCTTCGAAGCCGACCGGCTCATCGGGTTCGTCCAGGTCTGCTGGGACGGCGGCAGCCACGCCTTCCTGCTCGACACAGCGGTCGATCCCGAAAAGCAGCATCGCGGCATCGGCGCCGCACTGGTCGAAGCCGCGGCCAAAGAAGCCCGTGCCGCCGGATGCGAATGGCTGCACGTCGACTTCGAACCACACCTCGAACACTTCTATCTCGACAGATGCCACTTCGAAGCGACCCGTGCCGGACTGATACGACTGAAACAGGTCCGTCCTCGGCCGAGCACAGCAGGCCGTTGATAGTCTGCGGCGGTGCCGACCGTTCTGCGCTCCGCCACCACGTCCGGCAGGCCATGACGCCGAACCTGCGCCACTCCGTCCGCGCGATCATCCTCGACGAGGCCGACCGCATCCTGCTCTGCCGGTTCGAGTTCCCCCACCCGGTGGTGCCAGAGCAGGCGATGGCCGTCTGGGCCGCCCCGGGCGGCGGCATCGAACCCGGCGAGGACCGGCTGGCGGCTCTGCGCCGTGAGCTGCGTGAGGAGACCGGTCTGGCGATCACCGCCGACCCGCCGCACGTCTGGCACCAGCAAGTCGTGGCCGCCGGCCACGCTCCCGGCTTCGACGGCATCATCAACGACTACTTCCTCATCCGCGCGAACCACTTCCAGCCCCGCGGCGAGCTGACAGACGACCAACTCGCACAGGAGAACCTGGTCGCGTTCCGGTGGTGGCGCCTGACGGAGATCGCCGGCCACACGGGACCTGAACTGTTCTCACCCCGCGACCTCACAACACCCTTGACAGCGCTCCTCACAACGGGACCACCGGACCAGCCGATCCAACTCGGCCTCTAGCGGGCCGCGGTCAGGGTTTCAAGCTCTCCAGGCACAGGATCAGCACCGTGCCGTCCTGAAGCGTCTTCCAGAAGACGTCATCAGCCAGCGGAGCGCCGGAACAGACCTCGTTGAGGATGTCGTCGGTTACCGGGCTCGGCCTCGTCGCGCTGTCCACCACCCGCCTGCGGGCCGCCGGATCCTCGCACGCGACAATGCGTACGTCCGCTTCCGTCTCCCCGGCCACGCAGTCCCCGACCTCGGCCTCGAAGCGTTCGACATCCCGCACGCTCCGGACGAAGCCGAGGACGCAGCTGATCACGCCGAGGACAACGGCGATCGCGAGGATGGCCTGGACGAACGTCCGTAGGCCCGGGGCCCGAGCGCCCCCTCCGGCAGACAAAGGCATCAGCACTCCAGCGAAGTGTTGATCACAGTCGATGGCTTTCACGCTAAAACCTGCCGTCAAGCCACCGGGGATGCCCGGTCCCACGAGGAATGCCCCGGCCTCTGCCTTCGCTGCACCATGATCCGACTTGGTCCACAGTCATGATCAAGCTGACACGATGTGATCATGACTGTGGACCCGCCCGAACTTCCGGAGAGACCGGGCCGGTGGTGGAATGTGCTGCGCGCGGCCCTGCTGACCGCGTGGCTGGCCGCAGCGGCAGTGACCTGGTGGTCGGCGCCCCGGCAGGCCACCTACGACGACGCGAGAGCGGCGATAGCCGAGAAGCGCCTGACCGTGTACCAGTGGGGCGACTCCTGGGACTCCAACGACGCGCGCCCGTGGTTCGGCGGCGCGACCCTGCGGTCGACGGACACCCAGGGCCCGATCTTCGCGTGGCGCACCAGCGACGGCCGCATGCACTGGGCCGACACCAAGGACTTCGGCGAAGTGACCCCTCACCGGTGCCGTGGAGGAGAAGAGCTACTCCGGGACCGGCGCGGCCGGTATCGCCCAGGACCTGACAGCCGCCGGGCTGCAGGACCGGGCCGGGACCGTCGGCACCCGCAACCCGTGGGTCGCCGGCGCCGGCGTCGTCGCCGCCCTGGTGACCCTCGCGGTCCTGATCGCCGGCCCAGCACCCGTGCTCGGCACCCGCTGGTACTGGTTCTGGCTGACCACGACCGTCCCGTACGGCCTGGGCCTGGTGTTCTGGCTGTTCCGGGATCGTCCATGGTCACGCACCGCCCGTCCGGCCCGGCGGGCCGACGGCGGCCAACGACGCGACCGCGGATGGCTCGGCCTGCTGGCCGGCATCCTGCTGTCGCTCCTGATCGGCGTCATCGTCAGCGTGCTGCACAGCCTGATCGGCGACCAATGGGTGCCGCCGGCCCAGGCGTGATGACATCGACGGCGCCGCCCTCACGCCGGCCGGTGCCGGCCCTTGAGGAACATCGAACGAATCGTACTGGCCTAAGATTCGATCACATGATCGACATGGATGCCGTTCTCACCGGTACGAACTGGGCGGAGCTCGGCCACGCGTATGGCTCGGCCGAGGACATACCGGATCGGCTGCGGGCGCTGCTCAGCGAGGACGAGGACCGGATCGCCGAGGCATGGTGGGACCTGGGCAACCTGCTGACCCACCAGGAGTCGGTGTATCCGGCGACGGCGCCGGCTGCGCTGTTCGTGGCTGCGAGCCTGAGTGACCCGCGGACGGCAACGCGGTTCCAGGGCCGCCCGCTGCGGGCTGAACTGATCGACTGGCTGGAGATCGTCGCGGCCAGGCCGATCGAGTACGGCGACGTGTTCGACGACCCCGGCCTCGCCGAGTGCGGGGCGATCATCGGGCAGCTGCGGGAGGCCGTGGCGGCGCTCATCGAAGACCAGGACGAGTCGGTCCGGGAGTCCGTGGAGACGTTCCTGGAGACGACGGAGCCCGAATGACCGGCATCGACACCGCGGCGGAGTTCTCCCGTCGACGCCTACCGCGCCCGTCATCGGCTCGTCGTCGAGGGGTTCGCGGAAATTGAAGGGACTTCAGCGGGAACCCGAGGATCGGATGACGTGCTCGGTGGGATCGATCCGTGGGTTCGTCTCGAACTCACGGTGAGGCGTCCGGGTGTGCGGGTCTCATCGCCTCATGAAGATGGGGCTCGACCGGGCCCAGGTGCTGGTCGTAGGCCAGGACGATTTCGTCCGCGAGGTTGAGGACGCGGATGCTTCCGCTCGTGAACCGCAGCGTGATGCCGATGGCGAAGTCGATGTTCTCGCTGCGGTAGCGGATCTCCCGTGTGGAGACGATCCGCCGGCTGACGAACCGGGCCATGGGGAAGTCGGGCAGATCGTCCTCGACCGTGGTGTGGCCGTATTCGTCCATGTCGTAGGGCCCGTGAGGCTGGTCGATCTCCATGGACAATCCGTCGTTCGGCGTGTGGAACCGGACGGGGCCGAGGCCGTCCATGTGCAGCCACATGTGCAGGAGAGACGGCTCGGTCTCCCGATAGTGGTGCCACGATGTCGTCACCTTCAGCAGACGTCTGCCGACCAGGACCTCAGCGTTGATCATTCACCGACGCTGTCACAGCGCTCAACGACTCGGCACTGATTTTCGGCGAGGAGTGAACGCGGGCCTCGCCGGCACGTCAACACCGAACTCGGAACCGGATGGCGGCACATCACCTACGACATGCGGGCCCGCGGCAGATCGAAACGCTCGGCCGACTACTCGTTCGAGACGAACGTCCGAGACGTCGACACCGTATCGAGGCCGGCATGATCGCCCGCGCACGCGAACTGGGCCCGGTCCTGGACGACATCACCGCACCGACACGGTACGTCAACGCCTCCGGATCATCGTTCGGCAGCAGAGGCGACGAACAGGAACGCATCCGCGCCAGCCTCGACCAGGTCGTCGAACGCAACCCGAACATCAAAATCAGCGCGAAGGTCCCCAGCAACCACGGCACCATCCTGCGCTAGGACTTCCGGGCCATCGCCGCGGCCGTACGCGAGGTCCGCGCCCTCGACGGACAGCGACAGCGGGCGGACGGCGCACCGACCGCTGTCACACCTCCGGCTAAGCGCTCGGATCCCAGGCGATGAGCTGGTCGAAGATGCCCGCGTCCCCCTCGACCTTCAGGGACTCCGTCGGAAAACGGCCGTAGAACCACAGAACCAGCTCACTGGCCGTACCCCAGGCAGCGACATCGGCCGGCTCACCATCAACAGGTGCGGCCAGACGGGCGACCTGTGCACCGTCACCGGAGAGCCAAAGACGCCAGGAACGCCCCTCGCTCGCGTGATAATCGACGACAGCCGGCTCGTGCGGCCAAGCAGCCGTATTCGCACAGCAGGTGAACTGGAAGTCCTCGACACCGTCGACGGCGACCTCCGCCGGCAGCGGCTGCGCGTCGCCCACGGTGAGCTGCGCGTCGTAGGTGTGCACCGCGATCTCCTGCAGCTGGTGCCGGGCCACGGCACCGACGGTCTGCGGCGACTGCGACGGACCCCACCACGTCCAGCAACCACGATCCGGACCGGCCTCCCGCAACGCGTCCAGCAGGGCCTGAGTCGACGCGGCCAGCCAGGCCAGCAGGGCCTCGCGCTCCGCCGGAACAGGCGGAGCATCCGCCGGCGTGACCTTGGCCGTCGCGTCGGGACCCGCCGCGACCGTGGCAGCCCAGGAGTAGCGCCCGACGCCCAGGTGCTGCGCCAGATCGAACAGCGTCCACTCGGGACACGTCGGAACCCGCACATCCAGGCTGGGCGCGGTGGCGATCGCGGCCCGGAAGGCGACGGACCGCTCGTCGATCAGACGCAGCAGGTCGGGGAACTCCAAGATCATTTCCACCGGGGCAACCTATCACCACCGTCCCCA
Organism: Actinoplanes regularis; assembly: GCF_900188005.1. Lineage (GTDB taxonomy): Bacteria > Actinomycetota > Actinomycetes > Mycobacteriales > Micromonosporaceae > Actinoplanes > Actinoplanes regularis. The sequence goes on from NZ_FZNR01000010.1 coordinate 79,365, forward strand.
ACCGAAAACCGATTTACCGCTCACCCGGCGGCGATCGCCTTCCGCATGCGGACCAGCGGAACCGGGACCCCACCGCCGGCGTCACTCACCTGCTCGACGGGGACGAACCCGGCCGCGCGGTAGAGCGGCTCCCCCGACAGCGTCGCCATCAGCTCGAGCGTGGTGAAACCCTCGGCAGCGGCGGCCGCCTCGCTAAGCTCCAGGATCAGCCGGCCGACACCACGACGGGCGAAATCCGGGTGGGTGTACATCGCCCGGACCTTCGCCGGGTCCGTCGCCGGATCCAGCAGGGCCGCGTCACGGCCCGCGGAGTGATCACCGCCGTACAGCGTGGCCCGGCGGCTCCAGCCACCGCATCCGGCGAACCGGCCCTCGGCCTCGACCACGAAGTACGTACCGTCACTGATCAACGCGGTGTCCAGGCCCATGATCGCCCGGCTGGCGGCGATCTGGTCGTCGTTCAGGAAACCCTTCTGCAGTTCCCCGATCGCCGTGCCGATCAGCGACTCCAGCCGGGGCAGATCATCCGGGCCGGCGAGTCGATGGGTGTACGTCATATCCCCCACATCCGGAATCCAAGGTTCTTCTGGGTCGTCGGCGAAGCCGGCCTTTTTGGATCTGGTGCGGCTTGCCGCACTGCCTCTGAGCCGTCCTAGGATGTTGAAGGTCGCACTCAAGGGCCCCAATCCAGCTGCGACTGCGGAACACCGACCGAGCGACCGTACGCCACCGCCTCCTCACGACCGGCGGCGTCACCCACCTCGTACCGAAATATGCGACCGGCATAGACCACGACGTGCTCGGCACCGGACCGAAGATCCGCATACCACCCACCGTCGGCGGCGAGAGCGGCACTGAGAGCGGCCGCCAACTCCTCCACGCGCTCCACCGGGGCAGCGACATCCAGCAACGTCCAGACCGACGGCTGGCCCGCGGCCGGCGCCGCGACGTTGACCCGCGACACCCGGGTCAGCTCGAGACCCGGCACCGCCAGCGCGGCACCGGGACGCAGACTCTCCGCCAGAATCCGTCCCTTGACCATGCCGGTGATCCTGCCACCCGAGTCCGACAAAAATCGGCCGACAGCCTCAGGACCGCGGCCGCACCCGGGACATGTCCACAGGCCGGGACCGGTCCACGAACCTCGGGGTCTCCATCTCACCGGCCCGCAACGGTGCCAGCGTCACATCGATCCCATCCATGATCAACCGGGTGGCGCGCATCGCCTGCGCACCCGGCGTCCCGGACACCGCCGAAAGATCCACCGGCACGCCGAAACCCACCTGAACCACCGGACGCCGCACCAACGCCCGCAACAACGCACCGACGATGTTCTTCGGCGCCTCATACGGCAACACCGCGTGCGCACCCCACTGCGCCACCGGCAACACCGGCGCACCGGTCATCGCGGCCATCCGGGCCACACCGGTCTTGCCCCGCTCCGGCCACATCCACGGATCCAGCCCGATCCTGCCCTCCGGATAGAGCAGCACCATCGAACCGTCCTTCAACGCCTGCGCCGCCGCCGGCAACGCATCCGCCACCTGCGCCTTCCCACGATCGACCCGGATGTGCTCACACGCGCGCATCGCCGCACCCACCACCGGCGCGTCGAACAGACCACCCGTCATCATGATCCGCGGCGCGATACCCACCTTGTGAAACGCGGCCACCATCACCAGCGGATCGAACGGGCTGACGTGATTGGCCGCCAGGATCACCGGCCCGCCACGCAGCCCGGCCGGCACCGTCCCCGACACCCGCAGCCGGCAGAACGGGAAAATCACCACCCGGGACAGGGCGAGCAGGAACCGCCACAGCAGCGGCGGTCGCCAGGTAGTCGACGTTTCCATAGGCGGGCCATGATGGCATGCCGCCGCACCCGACATCCACCGGCCGGTCAGCACATCCGAACCTGAGGACTTCACCGATGAAATCCGTCACGGCGACACCGCGCCGACGGTGCTACCGTACGTAACGGCGCCGCACCGCGAGCGCCCCGGACGAGTTGCGCGTCGTACCCGGCCTGACAAGACGACCGCCTTCAGGGGTGAATCGTCATGGCATGGCTCGTGCTCGTCATCTCCGGCCTACTGGAAGCCGTCTGGGCCGTCGCCCTCGACCGCAGCGCAGGCTTCACCCGGCCGCTCGCCACCGCCGTCTTCGGCGTCGCACTCGTGCTCAGCATGGTCGGCCTCGGATACTCGCTACGGACGATCCCGGTCGGCACCGGCTACGCGGTGTGGGTCGGCATCGGCGCGGTCACCACCGCGATCACCGGAATGGTCGCGCTCGGCGAAAACACTTCGCCAATGAAGATCCTTTGCTTGCTGTTGGTGGTGGGTGGCGTGGTGGGATTGAAGTACGCCCACTAGGAGGCCCCCCATGCACATCGCGGCCATCGTCCTGTTCGGCCTGCTCGCCGCCACCGGCGTCAGCGGCCTGGCCCACGGCGTCGACAGCCTCGCCGTACCCATGATCCTGGCCGGCCTCGCCGGCATCGCGGTCGCGTCCGCCGCCCGCCTCAAACGCTGGGTCCGCCCCGCACAATCCACCGCGATCGCCGCCGCACTACTGCTCGTGGCGGCCGGGGCCCTACTCGCCCCGGCCGGCACCGAGCGCGCCATGGTGATCGGCACCGACATCCTCATCGGGGCGCTGCTGGTGGCGTTCGCCCTCCTCGCCCCGGCCCGGGCAACCCCTCCCCCATCGGCAACCCGCCCCTCCGGCAGGTAAGACGGGCCCACCGCCGGGGCCACTCGTCCGCCAAGGGCCTCCCCCGCCCCGAACCAGCAGGACTCGTGTGTGCTCCCCGCGCTGTTGCGGGGAGCACACACGAGCGTCGCCTACCCCGCGACGAGCTCAGCGACGACGCAGGCAATGTTGTCCGGCGCCCCCGCGGCCCGAGCCAGATCGATCAGGTCCCGCACCGCGACCTCAGGGTCGGCGGCGGCACTCAGCACCGACCCCAGCTCGGCCCGGCCGACGACCGCGGACAGCCCGTCGGAACACAACAGATACCGATCACCGGGCAGGACGGTACGCAGCGCGAGATCAGCCTCGACCTGCCGCCCACCACCCAGCGCACGCACCAGCAGCGCACGCTCGGGATGCACGGCGGCCTCGTCCCGGTCGAGCCTCCCGTGATCCACCTGCGTCTGCACCCAGGTGTGATCCTGCGTGAGCAGAGACAGCTCGCCACCCCGCAGCAGATACGCCCGGGTGTCACCGACGTGCACCAGCGCCACCCGAGAGCCACTACGCAGCAACGCGGTCAGAGTGGTCACCGGCTGACAGTCGTCCGTCGCCAGCGCGCGAACGGTGCGATCCACGTCGGCGACCGCACCGGCCAGCATGCTCAGCAGGTCGGCGGCCGGCACATCGGCGAGCTCCAACGCCTTGAGCGCGTCGATGGCGGCCGTGCTCGCCGCCGCGCCGCCGGGACCCCGCATACCATCGGCGACGGCCAGCAGCCGCTCCCCGGCGTACGCGGCGTCCTCGTTGCTGTCCCGCACGATCCCGGTGTCACAACCGGCGGCGTAGCGGACGGAGAGGGTGGAATTCGCTTGAGACACGGTGGTGCCCCTTCCTGATAGGTGCTCCACGAGGAGGCCGGCAAGCCGCGCCCGAGCCGCGGTGTCGGCGGTCACCTGCTGCCAGTACGCGGTGATCGCCTCGGCCGCCGCGACGGGCTCCAGGCCGCACACGGTGCGGATCTCCGCCAGGGGCATGCCGAGCCGGCGTAGCTGGGCGACCAGCCGGGCCAGCGGCAGCTGCTCCGGGTCGTAGAGCCGGTAACCGGACTCGGGGTCGACCGCGGCCGGCGGCAGGAGCCCGAGCTGGTCGTACAGGCGCAGCGCCTTCGGTGTCAGGTGTGTCGCCCGGGCGAACGCCCCGATCGTCAGCAGCTCCACGTTTCCTCCTCGTGCCGGTCACAGCGACCGGCACGCATCAGGCTGGGGCTTGCCCAAAGGGCAAGGTCAAGACTCTTGCTGTACGGGTGTCCGGTGCCGTGACGCCGTCGCGTTTGGCTGTTGTCCCCGTACGGGTCGGGCTCACCGTACGTACCTGGGAAAAGGGCTTGTGGGCTGGTCGGCGAAGCCGTCCTTTGTGGTGTTCGGGTGCGGCTTGCCGCACTGCCTCTAAGGCATCCTAGGATTCTAGGTTGAAGGTAGGTGGCCGAGGGTGGCCCCGATGCTGCTGACCGAGGCTGGTCATGGTCCTCGGCCGCGGGTCGGCCGCATCGTTTCCGGCAGGCTGGTCCTAAGGTTCGACCCGGTGGATAGCTTGCCGGGCGGTCGCGACATCCCGGTGGCGGTGGGCCTCGGAGGGCCGGTCCCCGGCGTCCTGGTCGACGGCAGCGTCAATGGGCTGCGTCTGACGGAGGCCCGGTGGATATCAGAGGTGCTCGGGACTGGCCTGCCGGACGGCGCTGCTGGGTCGTCAGAGGTGCCAAGCATCTCCTGGTGACCAGCCGGGCTTCCACATGCCTGTCGGTACTTCTGAGTTCCGGAGGTCGGCGGCGCCCGGACAAGCTCGAGTCCACGTCACCGTGCGGCGGAGGGGCGGCCCGTCGTTCGGAGAGATCCGGGGCCCTAGGGAAAGCCATGCCGCCGGAGCGGGCCGTTCTTCGGAGAAATTCGGGGCTTGAACCTGCCCCTGGGGAAGGTCATAGCGTTCTGGGCGTACCCGGAAAGGAGGTTCGGTGGACGAGTCCCAGCGCGAGTGGCGCGTCGGGGAGCTGGCACGAGTGACGCGCGTGACGGTTCGGGCGCTGCACCACTACGACCGGCTCGGGCTGCTCAGGCCGTCGGCCCGCACCGCGGGCGGGCACCGGTGCTACACCGGTGAGGACGTGCGGAAGCTGCACGTCATTCTGGCGCTGCGTGGGTTCGGGCTGAGCCTGGCGGAGATCCGCGACACGCTCGGCGAGACCGTCGGCGATCCGGTCGGGTTGCTGCGGCGGCAGCTGACCGAGACCGAGGAACGGATCCGGCGCGGGATGAGTCTGCGGGCCCGCCTGCTCGGGGTGCTCGACGCGCTCGGCCGGATGGACGAGCCGTCGACGTCGGAATTCCTTCAGCTGATCGAGGAGATGAACACGATGTCCCAACCACTCACCCCGGAACAGATCGCCGAGATGCAGCGGAAACGACAGGAATGGGCCGCTTCGCTGAGCCCGGAGGAACTGGCGGAGACAGGCCGGCGGCGCTCGGCGGCCCTCGCGGCGATGACGCCGGAGCAGGTCGAGGCCATGCAGGCGCAGCGCGCTCGGCTGATGCCACAGCACGACTGACGTCAGCACGGGGCGGCACGCAGGTTCGACGCACGCCGGTCATGGCACGGCACGACCAGCTGTCCGTTGCCAACGAAGTTTGTCCGCGCCATCGAATCATGTTCCAGGTGAGGTTCTTGCCATCGAACTCTGTCCGCCAGAGATGCCCGCGCTTGCCCTTAACACTGCGCTCATGGTGACTATTGGCAGGGCCTGATCGACTCGAAACGGTCTCTAGCAAGTTGCGCTCGGTCGTCTCCGGCGCCATCAGCCACCGGCGGGCACCGGAGTTACTGAGTCTCCTGAAAGGCGTCAAGGCGGGCGCGGGTCTCGGCGTCCACGTCCACGAACAGCAGGCGGACGTCGCCGACTTCGTCGCTGCCGTGCACCTGACAGTTGATTTCCGCGGGGCCGTCCGGCAGCAACATTTCGAGGGTGACCGGCTGGCCGGGGGCCAGCCCGTCAACCATGTCGATCAACGCTTCCTCGCCGAGGTCGTCGACGTCGAGATCGACGATGACGCGTGCCCCGCCCACGGACAGGTCAATCGCCAGGCCCGGAAACATCTGACCCGATGGCAGGATCAGTACGACCGGCACCTGCACCGAGGAGCGCCGGAAGCGTCGCCGGTCGACGGCACCCATGCTCATGTCCACCCGCATGTACACGCCGGGCATGCCACCGGCAGGCGGGGGCACCACCGTGCCCACGATGCTGAAGCCGGCGCCGTTCTGTGTCCAGAGCAAGGCCACGTCGACACCGATCATGGCGAACCCGGAGAGGTTCAGCCGAAGCGTGCCGTCGCTTTCACGCGAGACCCGGCAGATCTGGGCCGGGCCGCCGCCGAGCGACGCGCTGGCGGTCGGGGCGGTCCACGGCTGTGGTTCCTCGGTGGTCTGGCCCATCATTGTCGGATCTTTCTGGGCGTACCGATCGCGGTCCCGTCGAATCCTCTCCACAGCGACAGTACCCTCGCGAGCGGCCCTTCAGGTGCAAGTCAGTACGTCAGGCCAGGCCGGGCGCAGTGGCAGCCGATCGTCTTCAAGCCGGCGGACAGAGTTCGATGGCACAAACTTTCACGGGGACGAAGTTCAGTGGCACACGGACAGGCTTCGTTGGCAACGGACACCAGCGCACAGGCACTGCGCTCGCTCGGCTGGTTTTGTACGCGAGTTGCGGCGCCAGATGCCGCCGAGTTCGGGCGCCCGATCCAGGTCAGCATCGTTCGCAACTGGCTGGCTGGTCGGGCCGGTGTCCGGCTCGCCGCAAGGTCGGCGTCCGCACCAGCCGGAACAGCCTTTTGCCTCCGGTCAGAGCGGTCCCAGACCCCGCGGTGGGCTCGGCGTCGACGAGAGATCGCCTCGACACTCTCACGTGGCGGTCAGGCGGTCTCTCGCGTGCCGGTCAGGCCGGGAGGGCGGCCTCGATCGCGGCGACCACCGACGCGTCCTCGGGCTCAGTCCGCGGGCCGAAGCGCACGACCGTGCCGTCCGGGCCGACAAGGAACTTCTCGAAGTTCCAGCGGATGTCGCCGGTGTAGCCCTCGGCGTCGGGCACGGCCACCAGCTCGGTGTAGAGCGGGTGGCGGTTGTCGCCGTTGACCTCGATCTTCTCGGTGAGCGGGAAGGTGACGCCGTAGGTGGTCGAGCAGAACTCGGCGATCTCGTCGGCGGTGCCCGGCTCCTGGCCGCCGAACTGGTTGCACGGGACGCCCAGGACGGTGAAGCCGCGGCCGGCGTACCGCTCCTGCAGCCGCTCGAGGCCGTTGTACTGCGGCGTGAGACCGCACTTGGACGCCACGTTCACTACCAGGGTGGCGACGCCAGGACGGGGACCGAGCTGGATTGAAGGGTCAGTCCCGGCGGGAGCCGTCACGTCGAAGATCGTCATGGTGATCAGACTAGTTCGCGTTCAGGCGAGGTCAATCGGGGCATGCCACCGTACTGAAGCCGGCCTGGTCGGCCATGGCCAGCAGTAAGAGTCCCTGTATACGGCCTGCCTGGAGTTGAACGGGTCAGCCCGATAGCCAGCTTGGCGCAGGCATGCCCGGCACGCTGCTCGTATCGTCCGGCGTGCTCGCCCCACACAGACGTCGGGACCACTCACTCAACGATCGCTCACGATGTACATCGATCACTCTTGACGGGACAGAACCCCGTTCTCGCGAACGAAACACTCGACCAATGGCACAACACGACTGACGTCAGTGCGGCAATGCGCACGCTTGGTTCACGTCGGTCATGGCACGACCACCACACAGGCAATGCGCAGGATGGGCTCACGTGGGTCATGGCACGACGGGCATCAGTGGGCGGGAATGCGTTCGCTCGGCTGACGACGGTCACGGCACGACCGGCACACAGGGGATGCCGGACGTTGGCTGACGCCGGTCGTGGCCGGCTGTCCGGAGGCGCCCCGGGCAGTCGTGTCTTGCGGGCGACTATTGCTCAATGACAAGATGTCGTGCATGCAGTTGCTGAATGACATCTCTCGACAGGATGACTGCGTCGGCAGCGGCGCGCTGGCCGAGCGGGGCTGGACGGTTGCGGCGATCCGCCGATTCCTCGGCGAGCCCGACCGCACCGCGCCGAACCCGGTCTTCCGCTCAGCGGGTCCGATGCGGCTGTTCAGCCTGGCTCGGGTCGTCGCGGCCGAACAGACGGAGCAGTGGCAGCGCTGGCGGGAGAGGGCAGTGCAGCGTTCCGCCCGCAGCAGGGCGATCGCCGACGCTCGGCGCGCGTCACTGCTCGCCGAGATCGCCGCCCTCGACATCCGCGTGCCCAGGATCCCGATGGAAGCCCTGGCCGAGCTGTCGGTCATCCACCGCAACCGCCGCGTTCAGGAGCAAGCCGGCTACTGTGCGGAGCCTGCCGCCGTCGAGGATGTCGATACGGCCACCCTGCAGCGTTGGATGGTCAACTACCTGCGGCACTGCACGACGGTCTACGACGCGGCGCTCGACGGCCTCTATGCGCGTATCGGCCGCGCTGAGGCGACGATCGCGCTCCGCGACACCATCTACGCCGTCATCGCGGAGACCTATCCAGGGCTCGCTGACGAGGCGCGCCGCCAGGTCGCCCTCCAGCGAACACTCCAATCCCGGACCCGCTGACGAGGAACGCCGCCAGGTCGCCCTCCGGCGAAGGCTCCAAGGCCCACAACCATGCCGCACGAATCCAGCACCGTAACGAACCCTCGGCAGCGGACCTCGGAGCCAGGCGGATTTGAAGGTCGACTGGATCACCGACCCGGCGAGCCCATCCGTTCGCCAGCTCGTTCACTTCGACGGATCTCGGCTACCTACGCCCAAATAGCAGCTGTGCTGTCCCGAGACATACGTCATGGGGAAGTCCCGATAGATGTGTCACGGGTTGTTGATCATGGGTGTGAGGGTGACGTAGTTCTTGTCGGGGTCGACGTGCAGGTAGCCGATGGGTTGGCCGTCCGAGGTGTAGATCGTGACGTGGCTGCCGTCCCGAATGGCGGTGACGGTGGTGCCGGCGTGGGTGGTGCCGACGCCGGTGCGGTGCCCAAGATCGCGTCGACAATTCCGAGGAGACCAGCCGAACGCGCAAGGCTGGCCGCTCAGATGGTCTCGGCGCCGCCGTCACCACCAGGGCAGCCAACCGAACCAGCAACGCTGGCTGCCCTGGTGGTATCGCACCGCCATCACCACCACGGAAGCCAGCTGAACGGCCGCCCTGGGGCCGCCGTCACCACCAAGAAGGCCAACCGAACCAGCAACGCTGGCCGCCTTGGCGGTATCGCGCCGCCATCACCACCACGGAAACCAGCTGAACGCGCGAGGCTGGCGGTCTTGGGTATCGACACTGCCGTCGATGCCAAGGCGGCCGGCCGCCTCCGGCGAAGGTGGTCTTCGCCGGAGGCGGGAGGCGGTGAGAGACGGTGCGGGTGTCAGGCGAGGGTGAGGTTGACCTCGACGTTGCCGCGGGTGGCGTTCGAGTAGGGGCAGAGCTGGTGCGCCGCTTCCAGGAGCGCCTTGGCCTGCTCCTCGGGAAGGCCGGGCAGTTCGGCCTCGATGGAGACGTTCAGGCCGAACCCGCCGCTGGGCAGCTGGACGAGGCCGACGTCGATGGTGATCGCGGTGTCGGTGAGGGTGACCTTCTGCGCGGAGGCGACCCGCTTGAGGGCGCTGTGGAAACAGGCCGCGTAGCCGGCCGCGAACAGCTGCTCCGGGTTGGTCAGCGCACCGCCGGCGCCGCCCAGCTCCTTCGGGATGGCCAGGTCGAAGTCGAGGACGCCGTCGCTGGAGCGGACATGGCCATTGCGGCCGTCGCCGGTCGCGGTCGCGGAGGCGGTGTAGAGAGCGGTCATGTGGGGGTGCCCCTTTCGAGGGATGAGCCGTCGGTCGCGGGCGCGACCAACGGGGTGACACGGAGGGATCCGCCGGCAGCTACCGGGTAGCACCGACACGTAGTACAGAGGCATGCGCCGACGGCCACGGGTGCGAGCGGCACGGGGGACTTGCTGTCGGCCACGGGTACGCCCGACGGGTGGTCCGGAGGTGTTTGTCGTGCGGGCCTGGGCGTCACCGAACGGGTGATACCGCTCAGGTGCGGGCGCGCAGCAGCAGCTGGTGCAGCTGGGCGAGCTCGTCGACGGTCAGGTTGACCGAGCAGAGCAGCGCCTGGTTGAGGTCGCCGATCTCGTCGCGCAGCCGCTCGCCGGTGCCGGTGAGGCTGACCAGGACGGTGCGCTCGTCGTCGGCGCCGCGGGCGCGGGTCAGGTGCCCCTGCGCCTCGAGGCGTTTCAGCAGCGGGGACAGGGTGCCACTGTCGAGCCGCAGGGTGCGTCCGAGATCACGGACAGTAGTCGGTCCGTCGTGCCAGAGCACCCGGAGAACCAGGTACTGCGGATAGGTCAGGCCGTGCGGATCGAGCAGTGGACGATACATCGCGGTCATCGCTCGACTAGCCGCATAGAGCTGAAAACAGATCATTTCGTCCAGTGCCACGCTCTCCCGCATGGCCAGAACAGTAGTGCACAACTTAGTTGTGCACTACTAGCCAGTGGCAGAGATCACTACGATGTGTGATCATCTCCGGATGCTCGGCATCCGATTCGTGAAGCTTTGCCCCACCGCCCTTTCTGCCCTCATCGATGGCGATCTGGACGCTGCGAGCCAGGCCGTCGAAACTCCCCTGAGCCGGTACCTGGTCGACGAGAACTGGCTGTGGCGGATCCGCCTTGCGGACATCGAGCAGAACCCGGAGGCCGCCGACTGGATCGCCCGGGCGGCGATCGCCGACCCGGAAGGGATAGTGGTCGGCCACGCCGGGTTCCACGGGCCGCCGGACGCCGACGGGATCGTCGAGGTCGCCTACTCCGTCGACCCCGAGCACCGCCGCAAGGGGTACGCCAAGGCGATGCTCCGGGCCCTGCTGGAACGCGCCGACGCGGATCCGCGGGTCACGGCGGTGCGCGCCAGCATCCGGCCGGACAACCTGGGCTCCCGGGCCACGATCAAGGGCTTCGGCTTCCGCAAGATCGGCGAGCAGTGGGACCCGGAGGACGGTCTGGAGGACGTCTACCTGCGTACGACCAAGAGGTCTTAACGGTCCACCCGGACCACCAGCGGCCGGTGGTCGGAGACGGGCGGGTGCGGCGTGCGGACCTGGACCACCCGCCCCAGCGCCACCTGGCCGCGCGGATCGACCAGGACATGATCGAGCTGGGTGCGCGGCGACGGGCTCGGGAACGTCGCCACCCGGGCCAGCGGTCGCCAGCCGGTGAACGCCCGCACCGGCCCGGCCGGCATGTTCAGGTCGCCGAGCAGGATCCGCGGCGCCGGCAGGGCCCGCATGGCCCGGACCGCGTGCCGCAACTGCCGCACGTTCCAGCCGGGCACGAACGACAGATGAGTGGTGCCGACGCTCATGAGGCCGCGCGGAGTCTCCAGCACCGCCGCCAGCAGCACCCGCGGCTCATCCTTGAGCAGCAGCAGACCGTCCTCGGCGGTGAGCACCGGCGAGCGGATCGGCGCGCCCGGCAGCTGGGTGATCTGCCAGCGCTGCACCGGAAAACGGCTGACCAGGGCGATCCCGTACTGCGGATGGGCGATGTCGGCGTCGGCGTGCCAGGCCTGCCAGGTCTTCCCGGGCGTACCGACCACCGCGGCGGCGAACCGGTGCGCGGGAGCCCCGAGGGCCTCGGCGGCCAGCGCGGTCAGGTCGAGGCCGCCCGAGCGCGGCTGGGCCCGGTCGACCTCTTGCAGGCCCAGCACGTCGGCATCGAGATCGGCGATCGCGTCGCGGACTCGACCGGCGTGTACCGCGCCGTCGGAGAGAGACCTGCCGTGCAGCAGGTTGAACGTGGCCAGGCGCACACGCCGACCCTAGCCAACGGAGGAAAGCGAGTCTTCGCCCCTCCTGAGCGGACGCCGGGGACCGACCTGGCACCGTGGCAGATACCGCATGGCCGTACCGCGGCCTACGCTCGCAGCAGGGAGCCTCGGCTACCCCGGGCTGACGGATCTGCCGGTGCCCACGCCGGCGTCGACATCGGCGACCTTGCTCGTCCGCGGCTGACCCACCATCAGTACATACGGCGCTGATCGGCCCGTTGACGGTGGCGCAGGTGCCGCGGGAGGCGTTCGCGATGAACGCGATCATCGTGACGCGCCGGCCGGCGGCGTACGGCGGCCAGGACGTCACCGTCACCACCTTCTCGATCGAGGTTCCCTCCTCTAGGGCATTGCTCATCCGATCGTCCGCTCGTTGATGGCGGAACAGCCCATCGCCGCCTGCTCCCGGCACGGGTTGGGACTGGTGCGACCGGGTGTCACGGACTGGGGCCCGACCGCCGACCAGTCCCGCCGTCCCGGTCCGTGGAGAGCCCGTCACGATGACGTACGACCCGCGCTATGACCCCTCGACACCCTCGCAGGGATACCAGTTCCCGCCGGCTCCGCAGGCGCCGGTCAGCCCGATGCCGCAGTACGGCGGGTTCGTTCCCGTTCTCCCGCCGCCACCCACCTCGAACTCCGCGGTAGTGGCGCTGGTCGTTTCCCTGGTCGGCCTGTTCGCTGGCTGGTGCCTGCTCGGCATTCCGAACATCGTGGCGGTGATCGCGGGCCATGTGGCGTTGAAGGAGACCCGGGACAATCGCGCCTCGGGTCGCGGCATGGCGGTGGCCGGGCTGGCGATCGGTTACGTATCCCTCGCTCCCGCCATCATCCTGTTCTTCTGGCTGGTCCTCGGCGGGATGGCCAGCGTCGGTGGAGTCGACCCGACCCCCACGCCGACTCGCTGAGCGGGACAGCGAAGCGGCTCGGGCTCCCCAAATGCACTGTGACCTGCACAGATAGGGCGTCCGTTACAGTGTCCGGATGTTCACGAAGGCTCTGTGTTGCTCGATGCTGATCTTTATCGTCGGTGCGATGCTCGGAATCTGGCTCCAGCGGGCACGCGGTCGCCGGTGATCGTCACGCTCCTCGTGGCGGCCGCGGCGGCCGGCTGGGTCGACGCGGTCGTCGGTGGTGGTGGCCTGTTGCTGCTGCCCGCCCTGCTCGTCGCCGCCCCGCAACTGTCCCTGCCCACCGTCCTGGGCACCAACAAGCTCGCCGCGATCTGCGGTACCAGCACCGCCGCGGTCACCTACGCGCGCAAGACCAAAATCGACTGGGGGGTGGCCGCGCCGTCCGCCGCCCTGGCCCTGCTCTGCGCCGGCTGCGGGGCGCTGCTGGCCGGCTCCATCCCGCCCGAGGCGTACCGGCCGGTCGTGCTCGTCGTCCTGGTCGCGGTCGCGGTCTTCGTGACCGTGCGGCCGGCCATGGGCCGGGCCGAACACATGGAGAAGCGGACCGCGCTGCGCCGCGGCGCGGTCGTGGCGGTCGCCGGCGGCCTGATCGCGGCGTACGACGGGCTGATCGGCCCGGGCACCGGCACGTTCCTGGTCCTCGCGTTCACCGCGATCGTCGGGGCGGACTTCGTGCACGGCTCGGCGATGGCGAAGCTCGTCAACACCGGCACCAACCTGGGCGCCCTGATCGTCTTCGCGGCGACCGGGCACGTGGAGTGGCTGCTCGGTGCGGGCATGGCGGTCTGCAACATCGCCGGTGCGGTCATCGGCGCCCGGATGGCCCTGCGCAAAGGCTCCGGCTTCGTCCGCGTCGTGCTGCTGGTCGTGGTCCTCGCCCTGATCGTCAAGCTCGGCGCCGCCCAGCTGGGAATCTCCTGGCCCTAGCCCTGATCGTCGACCTCGGCGGCGATCAGATAAGAATGAGGTAATGAGCGACGAGTCGCAGAATCTGATCGCCGAGATCGAGGAACAGGAACGCCGCCTGGTCTTCACCCACTTCGACGAGGCCGACGCGTGGGCGCTGGGCTGCCTGCTGGTCAACCTGGCCACCGAGCGCCGCCTGCCGGTCGCGGTCGACCTCCGCCGCGGCCAGCAGCAGCTGTTCCACGCCGGCCTGCCCGGCTCCACCGCCGACAACGACAGTTGGATCGAGCGCAAGGTCCGGGTCGTCTACCGCTTCGCCGCCTCCTCCTACCTGGTCGGCCGCCGGCTCGCGGCGAAGGGCCAGAGCCTGGACGAGTCGATGGGCACCGACCCGGCGCTGTTCGCCGCGCACGGGGGCGCCTTCCCGGTCCGGGTTCCCGGCGTCGGCGTGGTCGGTGTCGTGACCGTCTCCGGCCTTCCCCAGGCCGAGGACCACGCCCTGGTCGTCGAAGCCCTCGAAACGTTCCTGGAGGACTGAGCCTTTCAACGTGGCCGGCGCCGCTGAGGGCCGATGCCGAGGTTGAATCATGCTCTGCCCTGAGCAGATCCGTTTGGGGCCGGGCCGCCCGCTCGGGCAGGCTCGGCCGCATGCGGATTCTGATCCTCGGGGGCAGCGGTTTCGTCGGCCGGGTCCTCGCCTCCACGGCCGTCTCGGCGGGCCACCATGTCACGGTGTTCAATCGCGGTCACCGCGAGCCGGTCCCCGGCGTCGAGACGCTGACCGGTGACCGGCTAACCGGCGACGGCCTGGCCGCCCTCGGCACCGGCACGTGGGACGCCGTCGTCGACACCTGGTCGGCGGGCGCGTCCCCGGTGGGTACGGCGGCCGCGCTGCTCGCCGGCCGCGCCGGCCATCTGACGTACGTCTCCAGCCGTTCCGTCTACCGCTGGCTCGCCGCCCAGCCCCTCAGCGAGGACAGTCCCCTCGCCGACCTCGACGATCCGGGCTACGCCGGTGACAAGCTGCGTGGCGAGCGGGCGACCGAGGCGTTCGGCGGGCCGGTGCTGCTCGCCCGGGCCGGCCTGATCCTCGGCCCGCACGAGGACATCGGCCGGCTGCCGTGGTGGCTCGACCGGCTGCACCGCGGCGGCCCAACCCTCGCGCCCGGCCCGCGTGAGCTGCCACTTCAATACATCGACGTACGGGATCTGGCGCTGTTCATCCTCGACAACGTCGGTACGTCCGGCGCTGTCAACGTGGTCGGCGAGTCCGGGCACGCCACGATGGGATCGCTGCTGGACGCGGCGAACACGGTCACCGGCGGCCGCGCGGAGCTGCGCTGGACCGATCCGGAGCCGATCCTGGCCGCCGGGGTGGAGCCGTGGACCGATCTGCCGATCTGGCTTCCACCGGGTGAGAGCCACGACTTCATGCACCGGGCGGATGTCAGCAAGGCCCTGGCCGCGGGGCTGCGGTGCCGTCCGGTCACCGAGACGGTCGCCGACACCTGGTCGTGGCTGTCCGGCCTGCCGGGGGCCGCTCCGCAGCGCGCCGATCGCCCGGCCGTCGGCCTGGACCCGGAGCTCGAGGCGAAGATCCTCGGAATCGGCTGAACACCACTTCTGCGCTTACCGTCCAGCCCTCACCACCGTGGACGTGTTCGCTACTGGCCGGCTGTTGCCAGCTGCGTTTTGATCGCTGCCGGCAGCGGCGTGGTGGGCCGGTCGATGAGCCGACTCAGGTCGCCGGTGACGGTGGCCAGTTCGCCGCGGGCGATGGCGTCCTCGGTGTCGACGAAGACCGGCAGCATGGCGTCGGGCAGACCCGCGGCGGACAGCATCCGCTGATAGTCGACCGCGGAGACCTGCTGGTAGGTGATGTTCTCGCCGGCGTGCCGGGACAGTTCGGCGGCGTACTCGTGCAGGCTCCACGATCGGTCGCCGCTCAGCTCGTACGTCATGTTCTCGTGCCCCGTGCCCGCCAGGACAGCCGCCGCGGCTGCCGCGTAGTCGTCGCGCGTGGCAGTAGCGAGTCGGCTGTGCCCGTCGGCGGTCCCGATCACCGTGCCGCGCGCCAGCACGTGGGGCAGTTGGGTCGTGTAGTTCTCGGTGTACCAGCCGTTGCGCAGGAACGTGAACGGCAGTCCGGACTGCTCGATGGCGTGCTCGGTGGCCTGGTGGTCGTCGGCGATGACGAAGCGGGTGGCCGGGCCGCCGAGGATGCTCGTATAGGCCAGCAGTGCGACGTCGGCCGTCTTCGCCGCCTGGATCACGGCGTCGTGCTGGGCCAGCCGCCGTCCCAGTTGGTTACCCGAGACGAGCAGGACCCGGTCGCCGGGCTGGAAGGCGTCGATGAGTGACTCGGGGATGTCGTGGTCGGCGGTGCGGACGGTGATCCCGTGTTCGGCGGGATGGGTGGCGCGGGCCCGGTCACGGACCACGACGGCGAGCTGGTCGGCGGGAACCAGCTCGAGAAGGTGGCGCACGACGAGGCGGCCGAGCTGGCCGGTGGCTCCGGTGACAACGATCATGTCGGAGGTCTCCTTGCGAGAAGGCGAGACGTGAGCCGCTAAGCTACAACGGTCGGTGCAACTTTGTAAAACGATGACTGTAAAATATGGGGGGTGTCATGGTGAATCCTGGTGAGCAGGTCGCCCGGCCGCGGCGAGGATGGGCCGACAAGCGGGAGGCGATCACCCGCGGGGCGCGCGTGGTGTTCGCGCGCGACGGCTACACCCGGGCCAGCATCGATGCGGTAGCGGTGCAGGCCGGCGTGTCCACCCGCACGATCTACAACCACTTCGGCGACAAGGAGAAGCTGTTCACTTCTGTGGTCGTGGACAGCTCAGTCCAGGTCAGAGACGTCCTCATCGCGCGCACGAGGCAGCATCTTGACGCTTGCACCGATCTGGAGTCCGGCCTGGTCGCCGTCGCCCGAGCGTGGGTGGCCACCATGGCGCAGTTCACCGAACACTTCGCCTTGATCCGGCAGATCGCTACCGAGGCGAACCACTTTCCCCCGCACGTACGGCAAGCCTGGCAGGACGCCGGACCTCAGGCAGCGCGGGCCGAACTCGCCCGCCACCTCGACATGCTCATTCGGCAAGGCCTCCTCACATCCGACAACCCCGAACGGGCGGCCGTCCACTTCCACCTGCTCGCCTTCGCCGAGATCACCGAACGGTACGAGCAGGGAACCCTCACCCTCGACGACCCCGAGACCGACGAGATCATCACTGCCGGCGTCCGGACGTTCCTGCACGGCCACCTCCCGCGCTGAAGCTGCGTAGCCGCAAACACGAGGTTCGGTTGAGGGGCGTTGAGCTGCCAGATAGCGGGCGGCGTAGACCGTCCGACGTAACGCCCCACACTTCTTGATCGCGCTGGTCAACGCGTTCTGCTGGTACGGGGAGGGCTTTCAGGGACAGCCGAGCAGGCCGGCGGCGATCAGCAGGCGTCGCCAGCTGTCCACGTACTCGCCGGTTCTTGGGTGCCGTCTGTCCGCCGTGCCGGTGCCGAGGACCACGTCCACCAGCCGGGGATACTTCTCGCCGAGAACGTACTCGTCGAAGAAGGTCGCCAGGTCCGGAGCGAAGATCACGATCTCGGTGTGGCTGGGATCGGGGTCGTCGTACGCGCCGATGTAGTCCTCGGGGTCGATGTAGATGACGTGACCGTCGGCGACGCGCATCATGACCGACGCGCCGCCGTACCCGACCCGGTCCTCGATCTCCTCGGTATCGCCGGGCAGGTGCTCGGGCATGCTGACGATCTCGGCGCCGACCTGCAGGTTCTCGCCCAGGGGGAAGTCGTCGGTCAGGCGCGACCGCCAAGCCTCCGGCGTCCGGAGGTCCCACGGGGGCTTGAACAGGAAGTTCACCCCCTCCAGCCGGGCGAACAGGCTGAACACCTCGGTGGTGCCGGGCGGCAGCCCGTCGACCGGGGCGAGCGGAGCGCCGGGGACGACGACGTTGCCGAACCCGCGTTCGGCCTCGAGGACGCGCAGCGTCTCGAGCTTGTCGCGCAGGCTCGCGATCGTCGTCACCCGGCCGGCCCGGCGATCAGAGGGACCGGGCGGCGTGGCGGCCGGCGGCCCGGCCACTGAAGATGCAGCCGCCGAGGAACGTGCCCTCCAGAGCGTTGTAACCGTGCACGCCACCGCCGCCGAAGCCGGCGACCTCGCCGGCCGCGTAGAGGCCCGGCACCACCTGGCCGTCGGCGCCGATCACCCGCGAGTCCAGGTCGGTCTGGATGCCGCCGAGGGTCTTGCGGGTGAGGATGTGCAGCTTCACGCCGATCAGCGGGCCGGCGGCGGGGTCGAGGACGCGGTGCGGGACCGACGTACGCCCGATCTTGTCGCCGATGTACCGCCGCGAGTTGTAGATCCCCTGCACCTGCGCGTCCTTGGTGACCTTGTTGGCCAGTTGCCGGTCACGCGCCTCGATCTGGCCCCGCACGTGCGCCGCGTCCAGCAGCGGCTCGGCGGTCAGCTCGTTCATCCCCGCGATCAGTTCCTCGAGGGTGGAGGCGACCACGAAGTCCGCGCCGTGCCGCTTGAACGCCTCGACCGGCCCGGGCGCGCCCTTGCCGAACAGCCGCTCGCGGATGAAGGCCTTGCGGTCCTTCGCGGTCAGGTCGGGGTTCTGTTCGGAGCCGGAGAGCGCGAACTCCTTCTCGATCATCTTCTGCGTGAGGATGAACCAGGAGTGGTCGTAGCCGGCGATGTCCGGGGTGGTGCGCAGGTAGCGCAGCGTTCCCAGCGTGTCGTAGCTGGGGTAGTACGGCTGGGGCAGCCGCCGCCCGAGGGCGTCGAACCACATCGGCGACGGCGCGGACAGGATCCGGATGCCGTGACCCGGCCAGATCGGATCCCAGTTCTGGACGCCCTCGGTGTAGTGCCACATCCGGTCACGGTTGACCAGGCGCGCCCCGGCGTCCTCGGCGATCGCGAGCATCCGCCCGTCCACGTACGCCGGCACGCCGGTGATCATGCTGGTCGGGGCGGTGCCGAGCCGTTCCGGCCAGTACTGGCGGACCAGGTCGTGGTTCGCCCCGATACCTCCGGTGGTGACGATCACCGCCTGGGCGCGTACCTCGAAATCCGAGATCTCCTCCCGGTTCGAGGGGAACCCGCGGGCGGCGTCGTCATCGGCCAGGATCTTTCCGCGTACGCCGACGACCGCCCCACCCTCGACGATCAGTTCGTCCACCCGGTGCCGGTGCCGGAACTCGAGCAGGTTCGACTCGGCGGCACGGTGCGCGGACGCGGCGAACGGCTCCACCACCCCGGTCCCTGTCCCCCAGGTGATGTGGAAGCGCGGCACCGAGTTGCCGTGCCCGCCCGCCCGCAGGTCACCGCGCTCGGCCCAGCCGGCGAACGGCAGCCAGCTCAGCCCGAGCCCGGCCAGCCAGGAACGCTTCTCCCCCGCCGCGAACTCGACGTACGCGCGCGCCCACTTGACCGCCCAGGAGTCCTCGTCGTCGAGGCGGTCGAAGCCGGCCGAGCCGCGCCAGTCGCTCCAGGCCAGCTCGAGGCTGTCGGTGATGCGGGCGCGCCGCTGCTCGGGGCTGTCGACGAAGAACAGCCCGCCGAACGACCACCACGCCTGCCCGCCCAGGTTCGCCGCGTTCTCCTGGTCGAGCAGCGCCACCCGCTTGCCGGCGGCGCTCAGTTCGTGCGCCGCGACCAGACCGGCCAGCCCGGCACCGACGACGATGACGTCCGCGTCCACGACAACCCCCTCAAGGTGACCCACGCCACTGCGATAAGGAAATGTATCCGATCGATGATCATTACCGGCTGGTGCGGTCAATGTGTCCTCCCTCGCGCGGCCAAACCCCGGACGGACATCTGATACAGACCCGGCAACAATGGGGGTGTGCCGCAGCCGACACCCACCGCCGACCCGGCCCAGACTCGCGTGCAGCTCCAGGAGATTCGTCCTGACCTGGTCGAACGCTTCGACGCCGCCCTGCCGGGAGCACGGGCGGCGGTGCTGGACAGGTTGCGGCTCGCGATCGGGCGCGAGCCGCTGCCCGGCGCCGCCTTCACCGACATGGATCCCGTGGAGCTGGCCGCGAAGCTGTGGCCGGGGACGGCGTTCGTCGGCGAGATCGCCAACAGCGTCGCCAACCTGGCCCTGGCCCGCGCCGACCAGCCGGCCGGCCGGCCGCACATCGCGCCCGGCGACCCGGACGGCCTCGGCAAGATCGAACAACTGCTGGTGGACGGGCATCCACTGCACCCGTGCTGCCGGACCCGCGCCGGGATGACCGTCGCCGATGTCCTCGCCTACGCGCCCGAGCACCGGCCGGTGATCCGCCTGCGCCGCCTGCGGGTACCGGCCGAACGCTGGCACGGCACCGGCCAGCCGGTCCTCTACGCCCACCCGTGGCAGGCGGCCCGGCTGCTGCGGCGCTACCCGTGGCTGACCGACGTGGGGCCGACCAGACCGGTCCGGCCACTGATGTCGCTGCGCACGGTCGCGCCGGTCAACGGCGGCCCGCACATCAAGACCGCGGTCGACGTGCAGATGACCTCGGCCGTGCGGACCGTCTCCCCGGCGGCCGTGCACAACGGACCGATCCTGTCGGAGTTCCTCGCCGGGATCACCGCGGACCTGCCGATCGACGTGCTCGCCGAGACCGAGGCCGGCGCGGTGATCACCGAGGACGGGCCGGACCGGCACCTGGCCCACCTGATCCGGCGGGCACCCCGCCTCGGCGCGGGCGAGCAGGCCGTACCCCTCGGAGTCTTCGCCACCCGGTTCCTCGACACCGTCGACGACCCGTACCGATGGCTGCGAGAGCTCACCGAAATCCTGTTCACGCCCCTGACCACCGTGCTCGAGCGCGGCGTCGCACTGGAGGCGCACGGGCAGAACACCCTGGTCGTGCTCCGCGACCGGCGCCCGGTCCGGATCCTCTACCGCGACCTCGGCGGCGTGCGGGTGCACCGCCGGCTCGGCCTCGACCTGCACGGCGACCTACTCACCGACGACCCGGCCGTGCTGCGGACCAAGCTCGCCGCGGCCGCGCTCGGCACCGTCGCCACCCAGCTCGTGGACGCCTTCGCCGGCCATCACGGCGCCGAACCCGACCGGTTGTGGGCGATCGTCGCGGCCGGGCTGCGCGACACCCCGGAGCTGCTCACCGAACCGTTGCCGATCAAGGCGACCACCGCGATGCGCCTGGCCGCCGACCCGCTCGAAGACATCTGGACCCACCAGCCGAACCCGATGGCGGTGCACGCATGACCTCGCACCTCACCGCCGGACGACTCGCCGTGGCGGTCGCGCACACCGAGGCCGCCCTCGCCGTGCACGCGCCGCACCTGATCGCGGGCTTCCTCGACAACCTGCCGCACGCCGCGGAGACGGTCGGGCGACGGCTGCGCGGCGCCCTCGCCCGCGAGGGCCTGGTCACCGACGACGACCCGGACGCGACCCGGTACGCGTTCAACCGGGTCGAGTTCGCGCGCTCCGGGGTGGCCGAGCCGGTGGACCTGCTCGGCGGGATCGACGCGCCGGCGTTCGCGGCGGAGCTGCGCAACGCGGTGGTCAACCTCGCGATCGCGCTGGCCCGGCCCGGGCCGGTACGCGGCGGGGACCCGGACGAGGCGGCGATCGCCGGGGAACGGCTGGCCATCTCCGGTCACAACCTGCACCCCTGCGGACGGACCCGGCTGGGCTGGGACACCTGCGACGTCCTGGCCCACGATCTGGAATCCGGAAGCACGCGGATCCGCTTCATCGCGGTACGCGACGACGTCCACCTCGGCGACGACCTGAGCACGCTGCATCCGGGCGACGTCCCCGCCGGCTATCGCGCCCAGCCCGTGCACGCCTGGCAGCACGAGCTGGTCGTGAAGCGCTACGCACACCTGTTCGCCGACGGGACCCTGCGTGAACTGGACGGCCATCTCGACGCCGTACCCACCGCCGCCCTGCGCACCCTGCTGCTGCCACCCGCCGCCGACGGCAGCCGCCGCTACCTCAAAGTCTCCCTGGACATCCAGGTCACCTCCACCCGGCGCAGCATCTCGGTCGCCAGCACCCGTAACGGCCCGGCCGTCTCCACGCTGCTGCACCGCCTCGTCGCCGGCGAACCCAGCCTGCTGCTGATGGCCGAGACCGCCGGTGCCGCCGTACCGGTCGGCTCCGGCCGCGACCTCTCCGCCATCCTCCGCGAAGGTCTCACCGGCCGGCTCGCCCCCGGCGAGGAGGCCATCCCCGGCAGCGCCCTCCCCCACCGCCTGGCCGAACTCGTCCACCGGCACGGCGGCGGCCCGGCCGCCTGGCTGCACGACTACGCCCGGCTGCTGCTGCCGCCACTGCTGCGCCTGGCCGTCCACGGCGTCGCCCTCGAAGCGCACCTGCAGAACTGCCTGCCCACCTTCGTCGACGGCCGCCCGCACCGGCTCGCCCTGCGCGACTTCGCCGGACTGCGCCTGCACCTGCCCCGCCTCGCCGCCGCCGGACACCACGTCGACCTCTGGCCCGGATCGGTCGTCGGCACCGACGACCCGGCGGTGATGCGCGCCAAGCTCGGCTACACCGCCTTCCAGGCGCACCTCGGCGAGATCGTGATCCATTCCGGACTTCCGGAAGCCGAGGCCTGGCGGATCGTCCGCGACGTCGTCGACGAGACCTACGCCGCGCTACGGTCGGCGGAGGCCCGGGCGGACCACGCCGCGTTCACCGCGCCGACCGTTCCGCACAAGGCCCTGGTCCGGATGCGACTCGCCGACCAGGGCGACATCTACATCCCGGTGGAGAATCCGCTGCATGGCTGAGCTTCCCGCACACGTCGCCGCGGCGCTGTGGCGCCTGCCGGCGCCGGCCTGCGCCTACCTCTACGACACCACCGCGCTGCTCACCCAGGTGGCCCGGCTGCGGGCCTGCCTGCCATCGAGGACCACGCTGCTGTACGCCGTGAAAGCCAACGGCCACCCCGCCGTCGTGCACACGCTCGCCGCCACGTGCGACGGCCTCGAAGTCGCCTCCGGCGGGGAGCTCGAACTCGCCGTCCGGGCCGGCGCCCGCCGGATCGTCTTCGGCGGGCCGGGCAAGACCGACGGCGAACTGATCGCCGCGGCCAAGGCCGGCGCCGTGCTCAACGTGGAGAGCCTGTTCGAGGCGCGGCGACTCGCCGGGCTCGGTTTCCGCGGCGGCATCTGCCTGCGGATCAACCGCAACGACGTCGCGGTCACCGGCAGCCACGCGATGACCGGCACACCGACCCCGTTCGGCATCGACGAGAACCAGCTCGCGTCGGTGCTCGCCGAACTGCCCGAGGGCCTCGACGTGATCGGCTTCCACCTGCACGCGGTCTCCAACAACCTCGACGGCGCGGCACACGCCGAGTTCCTCACCGAGGCGATCTGCTGGTCGATCAGGACCGCCTCCCGGTACGGCGTGAACCTGCGCGTCGTCAACGCCGGCGGCGGCCTCGGGGTCGACTACACATCGCACGCGTCGATCGACGTCGCCCCGCTGTCCCAGGTGGTGGTCCCGGACGGCATCGAGCTGGTCCTCGAACCGGGCCGATACCTGGCCGCCGACGCCGGCTACTACGCCGCCGAGGTCCTCGATCTGAAGACCACCCATGGGCGTACGTTCGCGGTGCTCCGTGGCGGCACCCACCACTTCCGGCTGCCCGCCGCCTGGGGCTACAGCCACCCGTTCACGATCCTGCCGGTCGACGCCTGGGACCGCCCATACCCCCGCCCGTCGGTGACCGACACCCCCGTCGACGCCGTCGGCGAACTGTGCACTCCCCGCGACGTCCTCACCCGCGGCCAGCACGTCGCTCACCTGCGCGTGGGCGACCTGCTCGTCTTCGGCCGCACCGGGGCGTACGGCTGGGACATCTCCCACCACGACTTCCTGCGCCACCCCGCGCCCCACTTCATCCTGCTCTGACCGGCCGGCGCGTCAGGCGTCGTCGATGGCCAGGGCCGCGAAGGCGAGGACCGTCGCGGCGACGCTGACCAGCAACACGCCGATGATCACGGCGCGGGCCACGTCGGCACCGTCGCCGGCGATCGCCGCCGGGCCGAACACCGTGGCTACGAGCCTGGCCACGGAGCCCCATAGGTCGTACCTGGAAATGGATCTTGACTTTGATGTTTGTTGATGTCGGGCCCGGCGATCGGGAGCGGTTCCGGGAATCGGCTGCCGGGACGCCGTTGACCTGCTCGTCTTGTTTACCTACTGTGTGCTCGTTCACATATGCCGGGCCGGTGCGGGAGGGGCATTTCGTGCGCTGGACGGGCACTCACTGAGATGAAGCGTTCAACATTCCGGGAAGGCGGCTTCCGGCAGGGATTCGGGGATCTGCTGCCGTGGACGCCGACCGCGGTTGGCGTCGGTGCCCTGCTGTGCATGGTCACCGTCACCGGGTTCCGGTTGCTGCCGGAGGAGCAGAGCGGCGCCGCCGCCGGGCCCGAGGCGATCCCGCCGGTGCCCGGGGCCGCGCCGTCGAGTTCGGGCGTGCCGTCCGCGACCGGCACACCGGCGGACCCGTCAGCGGGCTCGTCGGCGGGAACTCCAGCGGATCCGTCGGCGGCGAGCGGTTCGGCAACCGCCCGGCCGTCCTGGTCCAGCCTGCCGGTCGTCCTGTCGCCGACGACCCGGGCGCCGTCGAGCCGTCCGCCGACGAGTCGCACCACGGCCCCGTCGGTCACCGGGCGCTACTCGGTGGTGGGGTCCTACGACGCCGAGTTCATCGGCGAGGTCCGGGTCGGCAACTCCACGGGCAGCCCGGTCGACTGGGTCGTCGTACTGCGCTTCCCGGGCAACGTCGGCGACCTGCGCACGTCGTGGGTGGAGTCCGCCCCGCAGGCGACCCTGAGCCGCTCCGGCGAGAGTTTCGTCTGGCGTTCCGGTGTGCCGGTGGACGGGTCGTCCAGCGTGGTGCTGCGCTTCCAGTTCGCCCGCACTGGCACCGGCGACCGCCCGTCGTCCTGCACGGTCAACGGCACCCCCTGCGCATAAGACAAATTCAAGATCCTTTCCAGGTACGTCCGATGGGGCGCCGTGGCCAGGCTCGAGCCGAGTCCCGTGGCACCCTCACGCGAGGCCCGCACCATCCAGGCCGCTGCCGCGCGTCGCGGCCCGGATGCACCTTCCCCTCGGCACCGCTGATGCCGCCGCGATCGGTCGGCCGTGCCCGCCCTGCCGGCTCGCACGGCCGGACGGGCACGGCCGACCGATCGCGGAAACCGCGAAAACCCACGACCACCCAGACCCTGCCCAACGGCTACTGCGGACTGCCCGTCCAGAAGACCTGCCCACACGCCAATGCTTGCCTGACCTGCCCAGTCATCCTCACCGAGCCCGAGTTCCTGCCCGAACTACGCGAACAGCCCACCCTCACCCTGACCCTGATCGACAACGCCACCAGCTGCGGCCATACCCGCGTCGCGCAGATGAACCAACAGGTCGCCGACAACCTCACCCGCATGATCGGCGAACTCGAGGACGGCAACGAGGAGACCGCGAGTGCGAGCCGACAACTCCCACCTCATCGTCGCTGCAGCCCGGCGGCGGGCCACAACGACCGTGCGCCGCGCGAAGGCCGCCCTGCGCCGGCTCGACACCACCGGCGCCACGATCACCTTCGAAACGGTCGCCCGCGAAGCGGGCGTCTCCCGATCCTGGCTCTGCAACCAACGCCTACCGTGCCCTGCATGGATCATGATCAGCCCACGCGGGTTGCCTTCGATTTCGAGCAGTACGGCCGCCGCGTACGGGAAGGAGGTGTCGGCAAGAAACGTGTCACCAGATCCAAACGGCGGTGATCATGACGTCCCGGCCGAATCTGGCCATTGAGCTGACGCTCGATTGGGTGGGCACGGGCATCGAGTCCAGGTCGAGCGCGGTGATGATGTCCGGCTATGGCCCGGGCCTTGAATCTGGATGAGCTGGTCGAGCACTGGCAGTTTTGCGGCATGACAGACGTTCCCCAGGAAATCGACACCGGAGGATCAACCACCCATGACGTTGGGGCGCACACGGCCGAACTGGCCGGTTCAGATATCGATCATCAGTGCGATCCTGGCGGTGTCGCTCGTGGTCCTCACGCTCGCCGGCATCACAAGTGGTCTCTTCGGATGGCATCCCGGGACACCTGCGGCCGTGGAGGGGGCGCGGGCGGTGAACCTGCCGGCGACGGTGGGGGCGCCGGGTATCCGCAGTGCCGACGAGACGAAACATCCGGTGGCCGCGGCTGCCGTCCTGATCAGCGGCAACACGTGGTTCGCGGACGGCTCTCACTGGTACGGCGCGGTGATCAGCGCGGACTCGGGGGACTACCGGGTGTTCGTCAACAACGCCGGGGCCGCCGGGTTCGGGGCCGTGCTGTCGCCGGACGGCCGCCGCCTGGCCTCCGGCGACGGGATCCTCGACATCGCGACCGGCCGATGGACGGCGTACCCGCAGGCTTGGCAGGACCGGGAACTCGCGGCGCAGGCCTGGTCGCCGGACGGTGCCCGGCTCGCCGTGACCAGCCGCGTGCCCGGCGGCGACGGGCCCTACCCGGGAACGGCGAACGGGTCCGCCACCATGCTGAACCTGCTCGACGTCGGAAACGGCGCGATCACCGAGGTCGCGGGTCTCCCGGACGCCGCGGCGCTGGACGGCTGGACGGTCGCGTTCTCGCCGGACGGCACGCGTCTGGCGTACCAGGCTTCCGGTCAGGTCCGCATCGTCACCGTCGCCGACGGTCGAACCACCGCCGTCGCGTTGCCGGACGGCGCGCGGCTGGCGGGCAAGGGCAGCTGGACCCGCGACGGGCAGGGGCTGCTCGTGGTGTCGGGAGAGCACTGCTCCTCCTGCGGCGACTACCCGATGCGCTGGACCGTGACGACCCTCGCGGCGACGACCGGGGCAGCCGTGGGACCGCGGTATCAGGTCGACGGGGCGTACGCGGTGCGGGTGCTCGGCTGGTGGCCCTCCGGCCGGCCGGTGGCTGTCGCGTACGCGCCCACCGATGACGCCGCCACGACACTGTTCGACGACGAGCCGGGCCGTTACCAGCTGATCAGCATGAACAAGGTCGATTCCGCCCGGCTGTTGGAGCTTTCACCGGGGGCCGTCCATCACCAGTTGAGCTCGGTTGGCACCGAGGCCATCGATGTGGCCGACAACGTGCTGGCCGCGGGCAAGGTCGGGACGGCCGCGACGCCGGCGACCACGGTCGACAGAATCGCCGGCGGCCTGCTCACCGCTGCGGCGCTCACGGCCGCGACTGCGGTGCTGTCCGGCGGTTTTGCCCTCTGGCGGCGGCGCTTTCGCCGGCCGGCGCCGTAGGCGTCAACGAGGGTCGTGATCGTCGACCGGCTCGGGCCGCTACCGTGACCTAGTCGGTGGATTCGAGCGTCCAGGGGTCACCGCGGACACAGCAAGGCACGCGGATGTTCGGTCGATGAACGTGGCGTCACGGTAGGCGCTGGGGTTCGGGCGCGATGAACGTGGCGTCACCACCGCGTAGGTGTGGTCAGCGATATCGGGTGGCTGTTCCCGAAACGGCCGCAGGATGCCGCCCGGGACGACGGCTCATACGCCGGCGAACTGAACGCCGCGGTGGAGGAGAGGGCACGGCAACTGTCCTGACCGGCAAACCGGCGGCCACGGCCAGAGACCCACAGAGCAAGTCGGGACCGGATCTTCGCTGGTGGGGGCAGCTCTTGACCACCGGCCGGGACTGCCTGCCCACTTCCCGGAATGGCCGGGTTCACCCGTCGGCTGGAAGCGGACCGTGACGCGCGGCTCCGGCCCGGGTGGCGCGGGCCTCGCGCGGGATGGCACGGGACTCGGCTCGAGCCTGGCCACGGATCTCCGTCGGTCGTACCTGGAAATGATCTTGAGCTTGATTGCCGGGCACGGCAGGTCCTGGCGGCAAGGAGCGTGTCACCAGCCGCAAACGCGGCCGATCACATGTGCTCGATGTAGCCCGCGGCGATGTCCTCGGGCGGGTTAGTAGCGCTGGGACACCCGGTCCTCCCCCATGTCGTCGCCCGTGACCTCCGCGGCTGCCGGCATGGGGTTACCCGGCTCGTGACGGGCGGCATCGCCTCTAAGGCATCCTAGGATTCTAGGAATGCTCCGGTCGGACGGGCGCGGCTGCCGACCGGTAGGTTGACTGCCCGGAAGAGAGCGGTTCGGACCGGTCCGACGCGAAGGAGCGCAGGATGCCCGCAGGGATGAACGCGATCGGGATCGCCACGCTGGAACCGGACGCGGCGCTGGACGACCTCGAGCCGCTGCGGGCGCTGATCGGCGACGCGCGGATCGTCGGGATCGGCGAGTCCGCGCACAACGTCCGGGAATACCAGCAGGTCAGGCATCGGCTGGTGCGGTTCCTGGTGGAGCGGATGGGCTTCTCGATCGTGGCGCTCGAGTCCGGGTTCAGTGAAGGGCTCGCGGTCGACCGGTGGGTGCGGGGCGGGGACGGCGACGAGCGGGAGGTCGCGGAGCAGGGGCTGACCTACCGGTTCGGGCGGACCGCGGAGACCCAGCGGCTGCTCGCCTGGCTGCGGGAGCACAACCGGCTCGGTGGGGACGTGCGCTTCGCGGGGCTCGACCTGCCGGCCGACCTCGGTTCGCTGGCGCCGGCGGTGGAGGGGGTGTCGCGCTACCTCGACGGGGTCGACCCCGGGGCCGCTCAATTCCTTGAACAGATTCGGACGTACGCGAAGGGCTGGGCCAGTCCGCACACGATGGCGGCGTTCGCCGCGTACCGGGAGACCCCGGCGGCGGACCGTGACGCGCTGACCGTCCTGCTGTCCGAACTGGCCGCGCGGGTCGACGCGCTGCGGCCGATCTACGCCCGGCGCGGCGCCGCCGCGGGGTTCGCCACCGCCCGGCACGAGCTGCGGCTGGCCGTCCTCCTCGACCAGATGCTGCGTGCCCAGCTCGCGGCCGTGAACGGGTCGGGGGCACACGCCACGGTGAACGTCCGGGACACGGCGATGGCGGAGACCGTGCGGCACCTGTCGCGGGAGGCGCCCGCCGGGTCGCGGATGGTGATCTCCGCGGCCAACACCCATCTCCAGCGCATTCCGATCAGCCTCGGCGGCACCTTCGAGGTGTCCGTGCTGGGCAGCCACCTGGCCGTGGAACAGGGCGCCGGCTACCTGTCGATCGCGGTCACGAGCATCGGCGGCCGGACACCGACACGGCGCCCGGCCCCGGGCACCGAGACCGGCGTCGAGGTGCTCACGGTGGATCTGGCCCCGCCCGCGCCGGGCAGCGTCGAGGCCCTGCTCGCACCCGGCGAAGGGCACGTTTCGCCGCGGATCACCGACCTCCGGCCAATGCGCGGCGACCCGGGCGGGCCGCAGCGGTTCCGGAACCTCGACAGCTACATCGAGTTGCCGGTCGCGGACGCCTTCGACCTGGCGCTCGTCGTCCCGGAGCTCGCCTGACGTGTCCCCGGCCGCCTGGGCAGGCCGATAGGATCGCGCGCATGCTCAAGCGTCGATGGCTGGTGGCGGTGGCGGTGGCGCTCGTGCTCGGGACCGCCGTCGGCGCCGTCGCCGCGGCCGCGCCGTCGATCGCGGCGGTCACCTGCCCGCAATGCTATGGGCTGTCCGGTCTCGGCGATGGGGTGTACGCCGAGCGCGACGATGCCGGTTACCGCCGCGCCGTCGACGCGGCGCAGCGGCGGATCGACGCGTTCTACGGCGGCCGGCAGGCGCACGCCCGGGTGCTGATCTGTGCCACCGACGCGTGCTACCGGCGCATCGGCGGCGGCCGGGAGAAGGGGAAGGCCCTGGGTACGAGGGCGCTGCTGCTCTCCCCCACCGGGGCCGGCGAGGTGATCGCCACGCACGAGCTCGCCCATCTCGAACTGCACCAGCGGCTCGGTGCGGCCCGCGGCAAGGTTCCGCACTGGTTCGACGAGGGGCTGGCGGTCCTGGTCTCCGACGATCCGCGCTACCTCGGGTCCGGAAGCGATCGGTGCCGGCTGCCCTACGATCAGGCGGTCGCGGTCACCCGGACCTCCTGGGGCGCCGCCACGGCCGGGGGCACCGACGGCGGCTACCTGCAGGCGGCCTGCGTGGTGTCCCGGTGGAAAAGCGGACACGACGTGCTGAAATTCATCGCCGACCTGCGGGCCGGAAAGACCTTCGACGCCGCTTTCAGCCAGTGACACATCGGCGTTTTGATCTTGTCGGGCGCAGGGCTTAAGCTCCACCATCTTTGTGCCCGAACCCGAAACGGTGATCATGCGCCTGCGAACCTTGTTCCGTCGCCTCCTGCTGCCGCCGGTCGCCGCCGGCCTGGTCGTGTCCAGCCTGGCGCTGCCGGCACGGGCGGAATCGCTCACCGATTTCCCGCTGCTGTTCATCGACATCGCCGACACGGTGACCGTTATCGACGGGCAGTCGAAGACGGTCAATTTCGACATCCGTAATTTCGGCGGTGGGAACGCCGAGAACGTGGCCGTCGGTTTCGGCCCGGTTCCGGCCGAGATCGGGTTCGTTCCGCCGGCCGGCTGCTCGGTCACCACCTGCGAGCTGGACAAGCTCGCCCCCGGTGAGAAGCACCGCTTCAGCTTCACCGTGAAGCCGACGGCCGCCGCCATCCCCGACCTCGCGATGAAGCTCAACGTGTCCGTCTCGATCGACGGCGAGGAGAACGACTCCACCGCGGTCCAGGTCATCCGTACCACCAAGAGCGGCGCGGACCTCGAGCTCGCCGAGATCAAGGACCTGAATCTCGGCCGCGGGCAGTCCACCGACCTGCCGGTGACCATCAGCAACACCGGCAACACCGCGTCCACCACGCTCGGCCTGGCCGTTTTCGCCGAGGAGGGCATCGAGCCGGACCTCGACTACCGCAACTGCGAAAAGGACGACGAGGGCGGCGTCATCTGCGTCATCGACGAGCGCCTGGCCCCGGGTGAGACGGCCGGCCTGGCCGTGCGGTCCCCGGCGAAGCTCAAGGTCGGGGCGGACGTGCCCGGACCGGCGTCCTACTTCGTCGACGTCGTCGCGGTCGGGCTCAGCGACAAGTTCGTTGCCGAGTTCGCCAAGCGCAACGCCGGCCGGACCGGCACCGAGCTGCAGCTGAAGAAGACTGCCAAGGTCGCGCAGCTCAACGCCGACGACGAGGATCCCATCTCCGACGACCTCAACCCGAGGGACAACGTCGCCGAATTCACCGTCTCCGTGCCGAAGTCGGACGCGGACAGCAAGGCCATCGGCGGCACCATCCGGGGCACGGTCGGTGACCACGTCACGTTCCAGGTCGGCACCCAGAACCTGGGCCCGACCGCCACGATCCCGCTGAGCTTCACGGCGATCAGGTACGTCCATGTCAACCTGCCGGTCGGCGTCGAGCTGACCGAGGAGACCGAATCCTGCCTGCCCGGCACTTCGCTCGACGACATCGACTTCGAGGGCACGCTGGCCAGCCGGGACTGGGTCTGCCTTGCCGCCCAGCAGCTGCCCAAGGGCAAGAAGAGCATGTTCACCTTCACCGCCGAGATCCAGGACGGCTCGCACGAGGCCGGCTTCGTGCAGGTGGACGGCGGCGTCCAGGACTCGAACCACGGCAACGACAAGGCGGCGCTGACCGTCGAGGCCCAGGAGGGCCTGCCGGTCACCGGCCCGTCGGCCGTCCTGCTGGCCGGCGCCGGCGCGGCCCTGCTGGTGGTGGGTGTGTTCGCGTTCCGGCTGGCCCGCCGCCGCCGGATCATCACCATCGTGGAGTAACGCGCCTCAGCACAACGACGGCCCGGGTGCGCACACACCCGGGCCGTCGTGCGTTCAGAGCCGTTCCGGCGTGCCGATCTCCGCCCGGCGCAGCTCCTCGATCAGGTGCACGGAAGGGTGAGCGAATACGATCGGGCCGGACGGTGATCGTGCATCGGCGAACTGTACAAAGTCAGTCCCAGGGCGGCAGCGGCTGTCCGGGGATCTTGCGCCCGAGATATTCGACGACCTTGCGGCAGTCGAGGTTGGGCGAGTTGTACGGATTGCCCTTCAACACCTCCAGCAGCGGCGCGTCGCCGGACAGCTGGTCGTCCTCGTTGTGACAGGTCAGGCGGGTGTCGATGGCGGACTGCGGGATCCGCATGACATACCGGGTGTCGGCGTGCAGCACGGTCACCCAGTCCTCGGTCTCGGCGATCGGGTGGCCGTAGAACCGGCTCTCCGGAGCCACGTGGAGCCGGTTGTAGTCCACGTTCATCTGCTGTGTCGACACGACCGTGGGCGTGGTGAGCAGGAAGGCCTGTGCGGAGACCCACGGCGCGTTGAGACTGTGCAGGAACTGGAACGCCAGCGCGGCGGCGCCGACGTAGACGACGGACAACCCCTGCCAGCGCCCGAGCGCCCGGCGCCGGCGGATCAGCCGCTCGTCGGTGGAGCCCGCCAGCCTGCGCCTGTACTGCCGCAGGAACAGCTCCAGGCAGAGCGCGGCGAGCACCACGGCGAACCCCTGGACCAGGTATTTGAACGGTGACGCCAGCGCGGTCACCGCGACGACGATGAGGAGCAGCGGCCACAGCACCGGCTGGATGTGGGACCGGAACCGGACGGCGAACCAGGCGGTGCCCAGGGCGACGGCGGGCAGGATGTAGTAGGCGTAGATGGTCACCGTGCCGAGCGCCACCTGCACGGGGGTCGCGGCGAGCAGGGCCGTCGTGGTGGTCAGCGAGTAACGCGCGACTCCGTAGATCTTGATCAGGAACAGCAGGATCAGCAGTGCCGAGCCGACGGTGAACACCTCACGGGAGCTGATCCCGGAGACCGGCTCGGGCTGGGCCTCGGCCGGAGCCCGGGGCGGCTCGGGCTCGGCCGGAGCCCTCGGCGGCTCGCTGCGCGGACCGGTCAGCAGACGGGGACGGGAACGCTTCTTCGGTTGCACCATCGTGAGGCCCTTTCACGCCTGCGGTGGACGCCTCACGATAGGCGTTCACCGCAAGGTCCGATGTGGCTTGGTGCAGCAGGGCCGGTCGGCCAAGATGGGATGCATGCCGCCACCGCGCTGCGCCGCGACCACTGTGGTGGGGGTCGACGGATCGGGCCGCTCCCATCGGCTGGCCGAGCTCGCCGCGACCTTCCCGGGGCCGGTCCTCGACCTGCCCGGCCGGCACGAGCCCGCCCGGGTGTGGGCCGACCGGCTCGCCACCGCGACCCACGAGACCCTGATCGTCGCCGACGACGCGCACCGGCTTCCGGGCGCGGTGCTGTGCGAGCTGGCCGCGGCCGCGCGGCGCGGGGTACCGATGCTCGTGGGGCGCCGGCCCACCATCGACCGGCCGGAGCTCGCCGAGCTGGACGAGGCGGTCGCCGGGGGCGCGACGGTGGTGCTCGAACCGCTCGACGTCGCGGGGGTGGCCGGCCTGCTCGGCCGGCTCACCGGGCGGCGCGTCCCGGTTTCGGAGGCGGCGCACGTGCACGCCGTCTCCGCCGGCCGCCCGGCATTCGTCGCCGCGCTGGCCGTCGACCTCCAGGACGGACAGCACCGCACGGTGACACCCGCGCTGGTCGCGCGGATCCAGCGGCATCTGGCCCGGAGCCCGGGCCCGGTGACGGGGCTGGCGCGGGTGCTGGCCCTGCGGGTGGAGGTGGCCGACGAGGTACTGGCCGCCGCGGCCGGCATCGCCGTGGCCGAGCTGGCCGTCCTGATGCGGGAGCTGCGCGACAGCGGATGGTTCACCGAGGCCGGGGAGACCCTGGTGCCCGCGGTGGCCGCGGCGATCCGGCAGGAGGCGTCCCCGGCCGAGCGCCGCCGGGTGCACGACGCGGTCGCCACCGCCCTGGTCGCCACCCGTACCTCCGCGGTTCTCGCCGCCGAACAGCTGCGGGCCGCCCAGGCCCGCACCGCCTCGGCCGCCGCGGTGTACCGGCGAGCGGGCGAACAACTGCGCTTCACCCGGCCCGCGGAGGCGCTGGCCTGGTTCGATGACGCCGTGGCGTGCGGTGTGGAGCCGTCCGGGATGGCGGCGAGCCGGGCCGAGGCCGCCGCCCTGCTGGGACACCCGCACTCGCCCGACGTGCCGCCCGGCGCCGACCCGGAGGGACGGCTGACCCTGGTGGCGGGCGCGGTGGCCGCCCATGAGGGCCGGGCCGGGCGGGCCGCGGACGCCCTGCTGGCCGCGATCGCGCCGGGGCCGGTGCTGGCGGTGCCGGCGCTGGTGGCGGTGGGCCGGCTCGGCCCGGCCCGGGCCGCGGCGCGGACCCCGGCGCCGGCCAGCCTGCTGCGCCTGGCCGAGGCGGCGCTGGCCACCGGTCACCCGGCCCGCGCGTTGCCGCTGCTGATCGAGGCGGCCGAGGCGGTCGAACGGGCCGCGCCGGCGGTGGTGCTGCCGGACACCCCGCACGCGCTCGGCGCCCTGGTCGCGGTGACCGCGGGCGATCAGGTCACCGCGGAGGCCCTGCTGCACCGGGCGCTGAGCACGACGGTGGGCGGGCCGGTGTCCGCCGTGCGGCACCGGCTGCTGCTGGCCTGGGTCCGGCTTCGCGCCGGGCGGTACGACACCGCCGCCGAGGAGCTGGACCGGTCGGCGGACGTCGCGTTGCCGGGTCGCGAGGCGCTGCTGCGGGCCGCGCTGGGCGCGGGACTGGCCCGGCGGCGGGGCGACCTGGCGCGGATGCGGCGGTGCTGGGCCGGCGTCGAGCCGATCCTGGCCCGCGGCGCGGTCGACCTGCTGCAGATCGAGGCGGTCGAGGAGCTGGTGATCACCGCCGCGCGGCTGCGCGGGCACCGGCGGATCGAACCGGTGCTCGGCCGACTGGAACAGATCGTGGCGGACCTGGGCGCCCCGCCGGCCTGGCTGGTGAGCACGTACTGGATCCGGCTGCAGGTGGCGGTCGTCCTCGAGGAGCCGGCGGCCGCCGAGCGGGGCGCCGGCGCCCTGCTCGGGCTGGCTCGTGACGCGGTCGCCGAGCTCGGCGACCGCCAGCTGGCGCAGTGCGCGGCCGCCGGGCTGTGGGCGGCGGTGCTGCGCGACGAGTTCGAGGTCCCGGCCGTGCTGGCGGCGACGACCCGGCTGGCCGAGGTGGAGCTGCCGTGGGAGGGGTCGCGGCTGGCGGGGCAGGCGGCGCTGCGGGTCACCGATCCGGTCGCCGCCCGGCGGCTGCTCGAACACGCCCGGGTCCTCACCGGCCCCGCCGCGGAAGACGCCACGCGGGCCGAGCGCCGTTCCGCCGGGCTGCTCTCGGTCCGGGAGCAGACGGTCGCCCGCCTGGTCCTCGCCGGCCGCACCCACCGGGAGATCGGCGCCCAGCTCTACATCTCGGCGAAGACAGTGGAGCATCACGTCGCCCGGATCCGCGCGAAACTGGGTGCCGACAGCCGGGCGGAGTTGGTGGCCGCCCTGCACGAGGCGCTCGGCGCCGGGGCCGCTGACGGTCGGCTTGCCGACAGTCGCGGGGCGATCCCCTAACCCGGGAGTGTGAGGAGGGGGCCTGCCCCGATGACCCCGCACACCGTGGGTCGGCAAGCTGTTTCCATACCCGCCGACACCGGGTGACAGCACGAGAGGAAGGCACCGACATGGCAATCGACGTGACCGCCGCCATCAGCGACCTGATCTCGGATATCTTCAACGACCGGGAGGTGGCGCACGACTACGCCTCCGACCCCTCCGGCGTCCTCGCCGCCCGTGGGCTGACCGACACGGACCTCTCCGAGGTGGACATCCCGGAAGTCACCGCCCGGGTCGCCGCCGAGCACGGCCAGAAGGACCCGTACGCATCCGACCCGGGTTACGGTCCCGGCCCCCACGAGGGCGGCCCGGCCGCGGCACCGCCCACCTACGACGGTGAGCAGGGTGTGGGCGAGGTGATCCAGCATCTGAACTACATCACCTACGTGACCTATGAGGACGATCGCGACATCATCCAGCAGATCGAGATCGACGACTCGGTGGACAACTCGGTCGACAACTCGGTGGATGTGTCGGTGGACGGGCCGGTCAGCGGCTACCTCGACGTCGACAGCACCCCGACGACCGTGGGGCACGACCAGAACATCGAGCAGCCCTGGCACGACGACCACCCGGAGCCCAAGTACGACGACGACTTCGGTGGCGGGGCCAAGCCGGACTACGAGAAGCCCGACGCCTACGACAAGGACTACCCGGAGCAGGCCGGGCACGACCAGTACGAGCCGGCCGGGGACGCCCCGGCGTACGACGGCCCCGAAGAGGCCCCCTACGACAAGCCCGAACAGCCCGGCGACGAGCCGGCGGCGTACCACGACCACGACGCCGAGCCCGGGCACGACACCGAGGACCACTCCGACCACGGCCAGGTCGGCGTCTCCTGACCGAAGTCGGCCCGAAGCGTCCAGCCGGTCACCGTCTCCCGCCGCAACGGGTCCGGTGACCGGCCGGCACCAGGATCGACGTCCCCGCGTCCGCCGCGGCGGCGCGCCGTACCGAGTCTGCTGGGGGATCTCCGATGACCACCGCACCCGCCGACGCGGCGCAGGCCGCGGCCACCCCGCCGGGTTCGCTGCTGGCGCTGGGCATCCGCGCCTGCACCGCGTACGGGCGTGAGGACCTGGCCCGGCGGCTCGCCGCCGCGCAACGCGCACTGAACGATCCGAGCATCCACGTCGTGATCGCCGGAGAGTTCAAACAGGGCAAGAGCTCACTGGTCAACGCGCTCGTCGGGGCGACCGTCTGCCCGGTCGACGACGACGTCGCGACGGCCACACCGACCTACGTCCGCCACGGCGAGAAGCATCGCGCCGCGCTGATCCTCGACGGCGACCCGCCGCGCCGCGAGGACGTACCGGTCGATCAGGTGCGCCGGTACGTGACCGAACGTCGCGGCGCCCCGGCCGGCGCCGGCCCCGGGCCGGAGATACCGGTGGGTGTGGAGGTTCGCCTCCCCCGCAAGATCCTGGAACGGGGCATGGTGCTGGTCGACACCCCGGGCGTGGGCGGCCTCGGCTCCACCCACGCGGCGGCGAGCCTGGCCGCGATCTCCATGGCCGACGCGGTGATCTTCGTGACCAGCGCGGCCCAGGAGCTGACCGCGAGCGAGGTGCAGTTCCTGCGCAAGGCGCGCGCCGCCTGCGACACCGTGATCTGCCTGATCAGCAAGACCGATTTCTATCCGGCGTGGCGGCGCATCCGGGAGCTGAACGAGGCGCACCTGCGCCGGGCCGAGCTGGCCCTGCCGGTGCTGACCGCCTCGTCGGCGCTGCGGATGCACGCGGTCAAGGCCGGCGACCGGGAGATCAACGCCGAGTCGGGCTTCGCCGAGGTGGTGGAGTTCGTCTCCGGGCGCGTCGGCGGCGGCGTCGAACAGCGGCTCGCCGAACACGTACGCGACGAGGTCCTCGCCGTCTGCGACCAGCTGACCGCCACCTTCGCCGCCGAGCGGGCGGCGCTGCTCGATCCCGCCGCCGCCCGGCGGATCGTGGCCGA
This sequence comes from Actinoplanes regularis, assembly GCF_900188005.1. Lineage (GTDB taxonomy): Bacteria > Actinomycetota > Actinomycetes > Mycobacteriales > Micromonosporaceae > Actinoplanes > Actinoplanes regularis. Next base: position 116,224 of record NZ_FZNR01000010.1, read on the forward strand.
GCTCGAGCGCACCCGGCAGCGCGTCGAGTCGCTCAAGACCTCGATGGCCCGGTGGCAGCAGACGCTGAACGACGGGATCGCGGATCTCACCTCCGACATCGACCATGACCTGCGCTCGCGGATGCGGGAGGTGACCCGCGAGGCCGACGACAGCATCGACGAGAGCGACCCGGCCGACACCTGGGCGGAGATGCAGACCTGGCTCCGGGCCCGGATCGCGCACGAGCTGGTCGCCAACTACGAACTGCTGCGGGTACGCGCCGGGGAGCTGAGCGAGAACGTCGGTGAACACTTCCGGGCCGGCTCCGACGGGGTGCTGGGGCAGCTGACGGTGCACAGCCCGGAACCGGTGCTGGAGCGCACCCGTCTCGAACACAAGATCGATCTGGAGAAGATGAAGCTGCGCAAGCAAGCCATGGTCGCGTTGAAGAGCGCCTACGGCGGAACCCTGATGTTCACCATGCTGGCGTCGATGGCTGGCATCGTGCTCGGGCCGATCGGGCTGGGCATCGGCCTGGTGATGGGCCGCAAGGGGCTGCGCGAGGAGAAGCAGCGCCAGGAGAAGGCCCGTCAGCAGCAGGCCCGCAACGCGATGCGCCGCTACTGCGACGAGGTCACGTTCGTGGTCGGCAAGGACTCGCGGGACACCCTGCGCCGGATCCACCGCCGGCTGCGGGACCACTACACCGGGCTGGCGGAGGAGCTCGCCCGCTCGAACGCGGCCGCGCTCGCCGGCGCCGAGAAGGCCGCCCGGCGCGGCCGCACCGAACGGGAAAGCCGGGTCCGGGACCTCGACGCGGAGCTGGGGCGGCTGGCCACCCTGCAGAGCCGGGCGCGGCCGTCATGACCGCCACCGAGCCGCGCATGGGCGAGGGCCTGCTCGACCGTACCCGGCTGGTGCTGGACGAGGCCCTGGTCGCCTACCGGGGAGGCCGGTACGAGAGCCGGCTGCACACCGTCCGGGAGCGGCTGAGCGCGCCGCTGCGGGTGGCCATCGCCGGCCGGGTCAAGGCGGGCAAGTCGACCCTGCTCAACGCGTTGATCGGGGAGCGGCTGGCACCGACCGACGCCGGCGAGTGCACCCGCATCGTGACCTGGTACCAGGACGGGACCACGTACCGGGTGACGTTGCGTCCCCGCGAAGGCGCACCCCGGCAGGCCCGTTTCGCCCGGGAGGAGGGCGCTCTCGAGATCGACCTCGGTGGACTGTCGCACGAGGAGGTCGCCGATCTGCTGGTCGAGTGGCCGTCGCAGACCCTGCGGACGGCCACGCTGGTCGACACGCCGGGGGTGGGTTCGCTGCGGGCGGAGAACTCGCGGCGCACCTGGGACCTGCTCGCGCCGGACGACGAGGACACCCCGGCCGACGCGGTGATCTACCTGATGCGGCACGCGCACCGCGACGACCTGAACTTCCTGCAGGCGTTCCACGACCGTCAGGTGTCGGCACCCAACCCGGTCAACGCGATCGGGGTGCTCTCCCGGGCCGACGAGATCGGCGGCGGCCGGCTGGACACCCTCGCCTCGGCCACCAGGATCGCGGCGCGGATGGCGGCCGACGTGAACGTGCGCAGGCTGGTGCAGACGGTGGTGCCGATCGCCGGGCTGCTCGCCGAGACCGCGGTGACGCTGACCGAGGCCGAGGTGGCGCACCTGCGCCGGGTCGCCGACCTGCCGGCGCGTACCGCCGACGATCTGTTGCTCTCCGCGGACCGCTTCCGGGAGCGGCTGCCGGAGCTGGGCCTGACCTCGATCGAGCGGGACGCGCTGCTGGCGCGGTTCGGGCTTTTCGGGGTACGGCTGGCCGCGGCGCTGTTGCGCCGCAAAGTCGCCGGAACCGCCACCGAGCTGTCCGAGCAGCTCACCGAGCGCAGCGGGCTGCGCGCGCTGCAGCGGACCCTGGACTCGCTCTTCTTCGAGCGCCGCGAGATCCTCAAGAGCCGTTCGGCGCTGCTGGCGGTCGACTCCGTGATCCGCGCCGATCCGGCCCCGGCGATCCCACGGGTGGCCGGGGCGGTGGAGGAGATCATCGCTTCCGCGCATCCCTTCAACGAGCTGCGGGTGCTGGCGTCGCTACGGGCGGGCTGGGTCACCGGGAAACCGGCCGTGGTGGCCGAATTGGAGCGGGTGATCGGCGGTGAGGGCACCGCCGCGCACCTCCGCCTCCAACTGCCGGCCGAGGCCAGCCGGGCGGAGTTGGTGGCCGCGGCGTCCGAGTCGCTGGCCCGCTGGCAGCGGCGGGCTGAGAATCCGCTGACCCGCTACGAGCTCTCCGTCGCCGCCCGGGTCGCGGTCCGCTCCTGCGAGGGTGTCCTGGCCGAGCTGCACCGGGGGCGGCGGTGATCGGGGTGGCCGACGGCGGCGCCGGCTCAGCCGAAGAGATCTTCCGGATCCGGCCCGTCGCCGGGGTCTTCGGGCTCGTCGGTGTCGAACCCGTCGGGGTCCGCCGGCACGGACCAGGTCGGATCGGGCTCCGCGACGTCATGCGGATCGGGCTCGGTCACGAGGTCGTCGAGCCAGTCCGGCTCGACGTCGTCGGGCGCCGGTGTCCGGTCCACGTCCGCGCCGCTGCCGAAGTCGAAGTCGAGGCCCACTGGGTCGAGCGGGGGCGCGGTGACCAGCAGGTCGAGCCACGGCGTCAGCGCCTCGCCGGAGTCGCCGTCAGGTCCGGGGATCGGGCTGTGCGCCATCACGTACGGCGCGAGATGCTCGGCGATCTCCGGCCGGGCGGTCTCGGCGAAACCCGCCACGGCCTGGGCCACCAGCTCCTCGGGCAGGCCGGGATGACCGGCCCGGGCCAGCAGATCGGCCGGATCCGTGCCGGCGCGGTCACCCGCTCCGGCAAGCTCGCCGAAGATTTCCCGAAGCGACCGGGCCGTCCCCATGGCCCCTATTCTAGGAAGCCTCCCCGGTCTGGGAACCCGAGGCGGGCCCGCGCCGGCCCCGGTCCGATCGAATTCACGCTCACCCCGTCGCGACCTCGACCGAATCCGGAGTACTCGGGATGTATGCACTCGGTATCGATCTGGGAACCACCTACACCGCCGCTGCCGTCTGGCGCGCCGGCCACGCGGAGATCGCCTCGCTGGGTAGCCGTTCGGCCGCCATCCCCTCGGTCGTGTTGCTGCGGGCCGACGAGACCGTCCTGACCGGAGAGAGTGCCAGCCGCAGAGGGATCAGCGAACCGCACCGGGTCGCCCGCGAGTTCAAGCGGCGCCTGGGCGACCCGACCCCGATCCTGCTCGGCGGGGTGCCGTACTCGGCGGAGTCGCTGATGGCGCGGCTGCTGCGAGCCGTGACCGACGAGGTGTCGTCCCGCGAGGGCAGCGGGCCGGCCGCGATCTGCGTCTCGCATCCGGCGAACTGGGGACCGTACAAGACCGACCTGATGCGCCAGGTGATCCGGCTCGCCGGCATCGAGGAGCCGGTCCAGTTGATCACCGAGCCGGCGGCCGCGGCGGTCTTCTACGCCCAGCAGCAGCGGCTCCAGCCGGGCGCGACGGTCGCCGTCTACGACCTCGGCGGCGGCACCTTCGACGCGGCGGTGCTGCGCAAGACCCCGGACGGCTTCGAGTTGATCGGTCAGCCGGAGGGGATCGAACGTCTCGGCGGCATCGACTTCGACGCGGCGATCTTCGCGCACGTCGCCGGGGCGCTCGACGGCGGCCTGGACGACCTGGACGAGGAGGACCCGGCGGTGATCGCCGCGGTCGCCCGGCTGCGGGAGGAGTGCGTGCAGGCCAAGGAGGCGCTGTCGGCCGACACCGACGCGACGATTCCGGTGCTGCTGCCGAACCTGAGCACGGAGGTACGGCTGACCCGCTCCGAACTGGAGACGATGATCCGCCCGGTGCTGCACGGCTCGATCGAGGCGTTGCGCCGCGCGATCCGCTCGGCCGAGATGGAACCGGCCGAACTGCACTCGGTACTGCTGGTGGGCGGGTCGTCACGGATTCCGCTGGTGGCGCAGATGGTCGGTTCGGAGCTGGGACGGCCGGTGGCGGTGGACGCCCACCCCAAGCACGCGGCGGCGCTCGGCGCGGCGTGGCAGGCCAGCACCGCGGTCGCCAAGACCGGCACGGCGCCGGCGCTGCCCAGGGCGGTCGACCCGTGGGCGACGGGCGCCGCGGCGACGGTGGCGGCCGCCGGCCCTCCCCCAGGCGAACCAACCGCCGCCGAACCGGCCCTGGTTGAACCGACCGCCGCCGCTGAGCCGGCCCTTGCCGAACCGACCGCCGCCGGGCAGGGCGATGCGGGACCGGCGGCGCAGGCTGAACCGACGATCGCCATACCGCTGCCCGAGGACACGGTCACCCAGCCGGCGCCCAGTGCGCCGGCCGCGCCACGGGCCGGCTTCGTCGGCCGCGCCGTCGCCGGGGCGGAACGGACGACCGACCAGGCCGCTTCGCCACCAGCGCCACCGTCCCGGCCCGGGAAGGGCGGCCGCACCCGTGGCCCGATCCTGGTCGCCGCGGCGGTGGCGGCGCTTCTGATCGGCGGCGCCGGAACCGCCTGGGCACTGGCCAGGTACAACGGCGATGACGACGCCGACCCTCGGGATACCGCGTCCGGCCAGCACGGCACGCAGCACAGCCAGGCCGCGGCCGGCGTCGTCTCGGGCGCGTCGAACGCGCCGAGCACGGCCGCGAGCGCGGTTCCGGCGTACGAGCAGTGCACCGACCAGATGAAGCAGAGCAGCACCTGGGTCTGCCTCACCTCGGCGACCATCCGGGGCGGGAAGTTCACGCTCCGGTACGAAGTGGACTGGGGCGGCGCCACCCCGGACATCGAGACCGGCCTCCACCTGCACATCTACGGCGGCAACGGGATCAGCCCCGATGAGTCGACGATGGGCAGCCAGGCCACCGCACACGGCAAGTACTACTTCGAGGACCAGGAATTCTCGGTACGGCGGACCAGCGACCCGGACTTCGAGGCGGTCGGCGACGCCAAGTACGTGTGCGCCCGGATCGCCCGGACCGGCCACGGCCTGACGAAGGCCGCCGACGGCAGCTACCACACCGGCAACTGCATCCCGATCGACCGCGGTTGATTGGGACGTCGCGGCGGGCACCCGCCCGCCGCGACGTACGTCCCCAAATGGCTGTCTTTGAACCGCGTCTTGTCGGGCCCTTGCGGTGGCGGCCGTTCGCTCCGACGTCACGGTGACGCTCATCCGGACGCCTTCGGAGTTCGCTTCTCAGCCACAGTGGGCCTTCGTGTGGTTCAGGAGGTTTCCCCGCTGCGGCGTGGGGGCTGCCGACGGATCTGGTCGGTGCGGGTGGTGATGATGTCGATTTGTGCGGCCAGGTCGGGATGGTCGGGGAGGTGTTGGTGGGCCGCGGCGAGGAGATCGGGCAGGGCGGTCGCGTCGGCGTCACCGAGGGCTCGGTGCAGTTGCGTGAGGGCTCCGGTGGCGGCCTCGCCGAGATCGGTCAGGGCGGTGATCTGGCCGGCGAGCCCGCGCAGGTCGGCGGTGTTGTCGTTGGCCCATTGGGCGACGGCGCGGCGTGCGGCGCGGCGGTCGCGCTCGGCCTGCACCCGGTCGTCACGGGTGTCGCCCAGTTGGTCGGTGGGGATGGAGACGCTGCGCAGGTAGCGCCGTTCGGCGGCCTGGCGGCTGGCCACTCCCAGTGCGGGCGCGAGAGCTTGCCAGGAGACCCCGGCCGTGCGGGCGGCGGCGATCAGGACCGGCTCGAGGCCGGCCAGTTCGGTCTGCGCCCAGCGCAGCAGCACCAGGGCGTCGAGCAGTTCAGCACCGCTCACCGGCGGGCTGTCCGCGGCGGGCTGCTGAACCGCGTGCGCGGTGACGACGATCGCGGCGGTGACTACGGCGAGATCACGGTCCTCGGGCGGTGGGCCTGTGCCGGTGGCAGGTGTGTCGAGCATCCATCCCTCTCTCCCACGTCATCTTTCAGATGACGAACTGCTTGTCATCGTCGCGATGACGTGCTAGAAAGACGGTATCGCGCATTGACCGTCAAGTCGAGACCGCAGGAGGTGGAACCATGTTGATGCGCAGCGAACCCTTCACCGAGGTCAACCGGCTCGCCCAGCAGCTGTTCGGTGTCCCGATGACCGGGACCTGGTCACGGCCGACGGCGATGCCCGCCGACGCGTACCGCAACGGCGACGAGTTCGTGATCGCATTCGATCTTCCCGGAGTGGACGCCGACGCGATCGACATCGACGTGGAACGCAACGTGCTGACCGTGCGCGCCGAGCGCCGCCCCATCGACCTGGGCGAGCAGGCCACGGTGCAGTTGAGCGAACGCCCGCTGGGCGTGTTCTCCCGGGAGCTTTTCCTCGGCGACGCGTTGGACACCGATCACATCGACGCCGCGTATGACAACGGCGTGCTGGTCGTACGGATCCCGATCGCGGAGAAGGCCAAGCCTCGCAAGATCGCCGTGGCGGGGCGTGAGCACACCGAGCAAAAGGTGATCACTGGCTGACCTGACGTCAGCTCTCTGCCCAGCAAGTCCGGATGTGGCGGGTGGTGACCGGCATGACCAGCAACCCCGTAGCGCAGGCGGGCACCGCGTTGTCCCCCGAGTGGGACCGCGGCTTCGACGAAGCGTTCACCGAACTCATCAGCGGCGACCCCGATCTGGTCCGCGCCGAGTTCGACGCCATCATCGGCGCCAACTTCAACGAACCGCCCACGTCCCCGGCGCCACCCGCCCCATCCGCCGCCCGGCCGGCACCCTCCCATCCGCGACCCGGCCCCTCGCCGACATCGGCGGCCGACCACGACGGGTACCAGCCCGGCACCGTCGGCAACAACCCACGATCGCCGCCCTGATACGCCCAGGCAAGGGACTGATCCGAACCGCGCCCCGGGGCCGCCACCAGACCGTCGGCCCCGGGGCGACACGGCGAGGGCGGCAAGAGGGGCTGATCCGGGCGAATAGCCTGGTGTGGCTCGATGACCGGACAGCGACCGACCAAGGGGCGGCGATAGACCCGTTCAGCGATCATGGACCTCATGGAGGACCAGCAGTCGGCCGAGGGTGAGGCGAAGGTCATCACACTCTGCGGCTCAACCAGGTTCGAGGCTGAGTTCGCGGAGGTCAACCAGCGGCTCACGATGGAAGGTTGCGTCGTGATCAGCCTCGGCATGTTCAGCCTCCCCGACCTGCCGGACTACGACTGGACAGCCGACAGCTCGAACCTGAAGGGGCGGCTCGGCAGCGTGCACCTCCAAAAGATCCGCATGGCCGACGAGGTGTACATCGTGGATCCGGGCGGCTACATAGGTGAGTCAACCCGACGGGAGATTGCCTACGCGGAGTCGCTCGGCAAGCCGGTTCGATATCTGAGTCGTGAGCGCTCGGCTCGAACGGGAGACGGTCCCCAAGAGTGAGTCCGGCCGGGCGGTCCGCTTATCGGCTGCGGGACCAGCGACAGCCAGCCCCGGGCACCGCGCTTCGTACCGCTCATCCCGCGAGCGTAGAACCGGCTCCAACCCGATCTTGGAGTAGCGCGACAGGCGCTAAGCGATCGCGACCGTCCAGTTCTCGCCGTCGGCCGAGCCGCTGCAGGCGTTGAAGGCCACCTCGCCCGCCACGCAGACCCGGAAGGTGATCCGCCGGCCCTCGACCAAGTCGTGATCGAACCGGACGGTCTCCCCCACCTCGCGCGCGCCCCACTGGGTGCCGCTGTGCGCAGTCCCGTCGGCCCCGGTGTACCGGTACTGCAGGTAGGTGCGGCCACCGCCGGCGACGAGCTTGGTCACCGCGAAGCTGTCCGCCGCGGCGTCGAAGTGCGCCTCCGCGAGCAACCTGCTGTCCGGGTCGTAGACCTGAGCGGTGGACGAAACCGCGGACGGGGCGAATCCCGTCGTCGCCGCCATCACGGCGAGCAGAACCATGCTGTTCATTGCTGCACCTCCGCACGTTTCGGACCTCTGTTGTCGGCCAAACCCGGGGTGTAGCGATCTTGTACCCGCCCCCTGATCGGGCAAAACCCGAAACGAGATCACCGAATCCGGGACGACCGGGTCCGATCATCGCCGGCGGGCTCAGTCGTGGCGTTCCGACTCCGCCCGGGTCAGGCAGAACTCGTTGCCGGCCGGGTCCGCCAGGATCACCCAGCCCGCGCCGTCCGGGGTCCGGTGGTCGGCGAACAGTGTCGCACCGGCCGCGAGCAGGCGGTCGACCTCCGCGTCCCGCCCCAGGTCCGGCGATTGCAGGCAGATGTGGACGCGGTTCTTGACCTGCTTCGGCTCGGGGACGGCCTGGAAGTAGAGACGCGGGCCGCCCGGCGGTTCGATGGCCACCTCGTGGTCGCCGGGGGCGCACCCGGCCGCGATCGGGTGACCGATCACCTCGCTCCAGAAGATCGCCAGGACGTACGGATCGGCACAGTCGAACGAGACATTTCTGATGATCGAGGTCACGATCCGTACGATAGTTCGCCCGATCGCCGCCGGTGACCCACCGCACACCCGGGCACTGCCGGGGCAGGTGCTCAACTCGGGCGAGCGGCGGCCGATGTCCACGGGTATGAGTCACGTCAGCAGCAGTGCTCGCTGGTTCGGCACGGGCCACAGCACCCTGGCCGATCCCGCCGCAGCCGGCGCCGAGGCGGCCACAGCCGCGCTCGCCGGCCGGGAGCCGGCGATCGTGTTCGTGTTCTGCTCGGTCGGCTACCACGTGCCCGAGCTGTTCGACGCGCTACGCGAGCAGGTCGGGACGGACACCGTGATCGTCGGCTGCACCACCTCGGGGCAGCTCACCGACGGCCGGGTCAGCCGGAACGGCGTGGCCATGACGGCGTGGGGCGGGGCGGGCTTCACCGTGGGTACCCGGGTGGCCCGGGCCGTGAACGACCGCCTCCGGGAGGCGGGCGCCGAGGCCGCCGCGTGCCTCTCCGGTGTCGAGGACGAGCACCGGGCGCTGCTGCTGATCGCGGACGGCCTGACCGGCAGCCATCACGACGTCGTACGCGGCGCGTTCTCCGTTGCCGGCGCCACGATTCCCCTGGTCGGCGGCTGCGCCGGCGATGACCTGACCTACGTCCGGACCTATCAGTTCCACGGTGGCCGGGACGGCGTCCAGATCATGTCGGATGCCGTGATCGGGGTCGCGGTCGGCTCGGACCGGCCGTTGGGTGTCGGCATCGCGCACGGCTGGCAGAAGGATGGCGACGCCCTGGTCGTCACCCGCAGCCGGGACGGCCGGGTTCTCGAGCTCGACGGCGAACCGGCCCTGGACGTGTACCTGCGCCGGCTCGGGATCGAGGAATCGGTGCTGGACGACGCGGCCGCGTTCCGGCAACTGGCGTTCCACCACCCGCTCGGCCTGTCGCGGCGCACCGGCGAGGACCTGCGGGTGATCCACGAAGCGGACCGGACCGACCGGTCCCTGCTCTGCCTCGCCGACGTTCCGCAGGGCGCGCTGGCCTGGCTGATGACGAGCGACCTCGACTCGCTGCTGGAGGGCGCCGACGAGGCGTCCGGGCAGGCCCTCGACGCGCTCGGCGGGGAGCCGGCGCTGGGCATGCTCCTCTTCGACTGCGGCGCGCGGTGGGTCAAGCTGGGCGATACCGGCGTACGGCGGGAGCTCGCCGCGATCGGCAAGCGGCTCGGCGACGTCCCGTTCGGTGGCTTCTACACCACCGGCGAGTTCGCCCGGGTCCGCGGCGCGCTCGGCATGCACCATTTCACCCTCGTAACACTGGCTCTGGCCTGAGGTGACGGCGATGAACCACTGGTCGACCCATCAACTCACCGAGTTCTTCGCCGCGGTCTGCGCTCCGCAGCAGGAGCACGCCGCCATCATGGTCGCCGTCGAACGGGCGGCCGAGGTGCTGGAGACCGAGGTCGGCGCGGTGCTGCGCGACGGCCGGGTCCTGGTCTCCTGGGGCACCGGCCGTGACCAGCTCGAAGCCGTCCTGGACGGTGCCGAACGCCCGGCGACCCTGGCCGTTCCCGGTATCGGCGAACTGCACGTGACCACCGCCCGGTTCAACCCGGGCGGCGCGTTGCTGGTCGCCCGAATGAACGAGGCGCTCGATCCGGAGGAGCGTCAGCTGCTGCAGGCCATGGCGCAGACCCTCGAGCTGGCCCTGACCAACATCAGCCTGCTGAGCGCCGAGCGTGCGCTGCGCGAGGAGCGGGAGCGCGAGGTCGCCGAGCGCGTGGCGTTGCTCGATTCGCTGCGCGAGGCCCGGCAAGACCCGCTCACCGGCCTGCCCACCCGGATGCTGTTCCTGGAGATGCTCGCCGAACAACTCGACCGCGACTCCGCGACCAGCGTGCTCTTCATCGACCTGGACCGGTTCAAGGCGGTCAACGACAGCCTCGGGCACCGGACCGGCGACGAACTGCTCGGCCTGGTCGCCGCCCGGATCCGTGGCTGCCTGCGCCCGAGCGACACGGCGGCCCGGATCGGCGGCGACGAGTTCGCGGTGCTGCTCAACGACTGCGAGGCGCACCAGGCGGTGCCGGTCGCGCAACGGCTGATCGACGCGGTCAAGCTGCCGTTCCCGTTGGCCGGGCAGGAGGTGTTCATCGGCGCCAGCATCGGCATCGCCGCCGGTCCGGGCGCCGCCCCGGGCGAGATCCTGGGCAACGCGGACGTGGCGATGTACCGGGCCAAACAGGACGGCGCGGGCCGGGTTGTGCTCTTCGATCCGCAGATGCACGCGGAGGCGCTGGCCCGGCTGACCCTCAACGGTGACCTGCAGCGGGCCCTCGCGCTGGGCGAGTTCCGGTTGCAGTACCAGCCGTTGTTCCGGCTCGACAGCGGCCAGCCGGTCGGGGTCGAGGCCTTGGTCCGCTGGCAGAACCCGGACCGCGGCTACGTCTCCCCGGCCGACTTCGTGCCGATGGCCGAGGAGACCGGGCTGATCACCGATCTGGGCCGGTGGGTGCTGAACACCGCCGGGCGGCAGGCGGCCGCGTGGCGGCGCACCCAACCCGACCTGGGGATCAACGTGAACGTGTCCGGTCGGCAGCTGACCGACCCGCAGTTCGCCTCGGACGTGGAACGGATGCTCAGCGACACCCGGCTGCCACCGGACGCGGTGACCCTGGAGCTGACCGAGTCGGTGCTGATGAGTGACCCTAAGGCGGCCATCGCCTGCCTGCGGGACCTGCAGGACCTCGGCGTGGACGTGTCCATCGACGACTTCGGGACCGGCTATTCGTCGCTCTCCTACCTGCAACGGTTGCCGGTGGACGAGTTGAAGATCGACCGGGCCTTCATCAGCCGGCAGTCGCCGACGACGGCGGACCTGGCGGTCGTCCGCACGATCGTCGAGCTCGCCCGGACCCTGCGGCTGCGCACGGTGATCGAGGGGATCGAGACGGAGGCGCAGCGGAACGCGATGCAGGTGCTCGGCTGCGACCTGGGGCAGGGGTACCACCTGTGCCGGCCGGTCCACCCGGAGAGCCTGCTGACCGGCCTGGGCCTGCCGGAACCGACCTGGAAAGCGGCCTGATCCGGTTCCGGACCAGCGCTCAGCGCTCCGAGGAGGCCAGCCGCCCGCTTCGTTCCGCCTGGTAGGGGCAGCCGGCTGCCTCGAACAAGGTCGCTGTCGCCGCTACGCGCTTCCGGTCGGAGGCGAGCAACGCGTCGGCACGCTCCACGATGGCCGCGGCGACCGGGTTCCCCGCCACGATCCCCGCCGCCGCGGCGATCCGGGCGGCGGCCCCGGGATGCCCGGACAGCGCCGCCGCCTCGGCGCGGAGCGCCACGTACCAGTGCAACCAGACCCAGGTGACCCACTTCCACACCTCATCCGGCTCCGGGGCGGTACGTTCCGCGGCCTCGGCCGGGCGGTCCTGATCGAGCAGCAGGATCGTGTCGAAGACCGCCCCGAATCCATAGGTGTGCCCCGGGGAGACGCCGAGCCGCTCCAGGACCGCCAGCCACTCCCCCCGTGCGACGGTGTCGCCCCGCAGGCCGTGGACCATCGCGATCGCGGCCGCCGCCGGGGCCAGCGCCGACTGGGCCGGCCGTCCGGCCCGCCGCCACGCCTGGTGGAACCGGTCGCTGATGGTCAGCACCTCGTCGAAGTTCCCGGCCAGCGCCTCGGTGACCAGCAGCCAGCAGGTCGCCCGGTGCCCGACCTCGGCCAGCAGCGGATGCTCGGCGAGTTCCCGCCCGGCACGCCGCGCGCCCGGCAGGTCCCCGGCGCCGAGCGCGCTCTCGATCGCTATGCCCAGGGCGTCCAGGCGCTCGTGGACCGTGGCCGGGGTCTCCGGCAGCGGCGCCAGCAGGATGAGCCGCCGCCGCGCGGTATCCGCGGTGGCGAACGTGTCGCCCGCCCAGCTCTGCGCCCCGGTCAGCGCGTCGAGGGCCGCGGATTCCGCGAGCGGATCACCGAGGCGGTGGGCGAGGTCGACGGCCCGTTCCGCGCGGGCGACGGTCTCCGGCACGGTGTTCCCGGCCGGGCCCTGTAACGCCCCGAAGGCGTCCGACAGCACCCCGGCCTCGGCCAGCGCCACCGCGGCCCGCGCGGCCGGGTCGTCTCCGGCGAGTTCCCGAGCCCGATCGACCAGGGCGAGCGCCTCCTCCCGGGCCGGGAGCCGCTCGAACTTGCTCCAGAACCGGTACGCGTTGGTTGCCGCGGTCGCCAGATCCCTGGCCGCGTCCGCGCTGTCCTCGGTCGTCTCGGCGGCCGCGATCAGATACCGGTACATGTCGTCGCCGCGGATCCGGCACCCGGCGACGGCCGCGGCCTGCCGGAACATCTCCGCCGCCAGGCCCGGGCTGGGGGCGAGACCGGCCGCCGTCTCGAATCGGATCTGGGACTCGGAGGCCAGCCTCCGGGCGAACGTCAGCTCGGCCAGACGCTTCGCCAGGCCGAAGTCGCCGGCCCAGGCCTGGGCCGCGCGCAGGTCGTCCCCGACAGCGTCGAACCGGATCCGCCAGTCCGGACCGGTCCGTACGAGCTCCTCGGCCTGGGCCTGACACCAGCGCAGATGCCTCCCCCGGGCATCGTCGAGCTCGCCGGCGGCGGTCAGCTGCTCGACCCCGTACTGCCGGATGGTCTCCAGGAGCCGGAACTCGGTACCGGCCGGCGAGGGCTCGACGGCGAGCAGGCTCTGCTCGGCGAGCCGGGCCAGCCCGTCCGCGGTGGCCCCGGCCACCTGAGCGGCCGTTCGCAGGCTGAACGGCGACACGAACACCGACAGCCGGCGCAGCAGCGCCTGGTCGGCGGGGGCCAGCAGGGCGTGGCTCCAGTCGAGGGCGGCCCGGACCGAACGGTGCCGTTCGTCGGTGCGGGAGCCGCCCTCCAGCATCCGCAGCGGGTCCGCCAGGCCGGCGGTCAGCCCGTCCAAGCCCAGGACCGGCCAGCGGGCCGCGGCGATCTCGATGGCCAGAGCCATGCCGTCGAGGCGTCGGCAGAACTCGGCGACCGAGTCGCGCAGGCCGTGTTCGGGTGGCCAACTCGCGGCGGCACGATCCATGAAGAGCGCGACCGCGTCCGACTCCCCGCCACCGTCCAGGGAGAGCGGCGGGACCGGGTAGACACGTTCGAACGGGACCATCAGCCGGGCCCGGCTGGTGGCCAGGACGGTCACCCGCGGGCAGGTGGTGAGCAGTTTCTCCAGGAACCGGGCCACGCCGTCCCGGACCTGCTCGCAGTTGTCCAGCACGAGCAGCAGGTCCCGGTCGGCCAGCGCGTCGACCACGGACTCGTCCATGGCCCGGCCGAGCTCTTCACCGAGACCCATCGCGGCGGCGACCGCGGCCGCGACGGCGCCCGGGCCGGGTTCGGTGACCGGCACCAGGTCGACGAACCAGACCCCGTCGGCGTGGTCACGGGCGGTCGCACCGGCCACGGCCAGGGCCAGGCGGGTCTTGCCGACCCCGCCCGGGCCGACCGCGGTGACCTGCCGGTTCGCCGCGAGCAGGGCGCCCAGTTCGGCGCTTTCCCGGGCGCGGCCGACGAAGGACGTGATCGGTGCCGGCAGCGGGGACCGGCCGGCCTCCGGTGTCCGTCTGCGGGCCAGGGCACGACGATCCGGCAGGTCCAGTTTGCGCAGCAGCGCTGAGACGTGACTCTCCACAGTGCGCACCGAGATGAACAGCGCCGCGGCGATCTCCGCGTTACTGAGGTGCCGTCCCACCAGGGTGAGCACCTCGGCTTCCCGGGCCGAGACTTCCGCGGTCGTCATGGCGACATTATCCGTGGCCGGCACGGATGCGGCCGTCCCCCGTCGGACCCGACGATCAAGGCATGCGTGAACTGCTGAAACACCCGGTGATGCCGGGCCTGCTGATATCGGCGCTCGGTGACGGGATGAGCCTGGTCGCGGTCGCGTGGCTGGCGGTGCGGATCGCCCCGCCCGGGCAGGCCGGGATGTGGACCGGGCTGGCGGTCGCCGCGTACGCGTTGCCGGCCTCGATCGGCGCCGCCGTGCTGTCGCGGTTCGTCCGTGGCCTGCGGGCCGCGCGGCTGGTCGCCGCCGACGCGACGCTACGGGCGGTGGCGCTGGGTGCCGTGGCGGCGCTCGCAGTCACCGGGTCGCTGCACCCCGTGCTGTACGTCGTCCTGCTGGCCGTCTCGTCACTGCTGCACGCATGGGGCAGCGCCGGGGCGTACACGCTGGTCGCGGAGCTTCTGCCGGACGAGCAGCGAGTGGCCGGCAACGCCCTGCTGTCGACGTTCACCCAGGCGTCGATCGTCATCGGCCCGGCGATCGCCGGCGCGCTGACCGGCTTGGCCGGTCCGGGCTGGGTGATCGGCGCGGACGCCGCCAGCTTCGCCGCCCTGGCCGTGGCCGCCTGGTCGGTGTCCGCCCGGCGGGTCGCGCCTCCGGCCGAGCCGGCGACCGGCGCCTGGCAGACCGTGCGGGAGCGGCCCCGGCTGCTCGGCCTGCTCGTGGTCACCATGGTCTTCTTCTTCCTGTACGGCCCGGTCGAGGTGGCCCTGCCGGTGCACGTCGCCGAGGACCTGAACGGCTCGGCCGGCCTGCTCGGCCTCTACTGGACCGTGTTCGGGGCCGGCGCCACCGTCGGGGCGCTCGGTGCCGGGCGGCTGTCCCGGTTCCCGCCCACGTTCGTGGTCGTCGCGATCATCGTCGGCTGGGGTGCGGCGCTGATGCCGCTCGGGTTGACCGACGCGGTGTGGCCGGGCATGGCCGGGCTCGCCGTCGGCGGGCTGATCTACGGGCCGTTCACGGCGATCTCCACGGCGCTGTTCCAGCGCGGGACGCCGCCGGCGTCGATCAGCCGGGTCCTGGCGGCGCGGGCGGCCCTGACCGTTCCGGCCACGTCGCTGGGCACGCTGCTGGGCGGGCCGCTGGTCGCGGTGCTCGGCGGCCGGACCACGCTGCTGCTGTCCGGGCTGGTCACGGTGGGTCTCGGGGTGGCGGTCGGTGCCGCGGTCCGTGGCCGGTTCCGTAGTCGGCACGGAGGTATCCCGCAGGTCCGGCTTGCGGGGCTGAACGCATCGGGCGAGCTGAAGGAGGGCGCATGACTCAGGGGATCAAGACCGTGCCGCACTCGGTGTCGGACCCGGACGCGGCCGAGCGGCTCTGCACCGCGCTGCTCGGGACGTCTGATGCGGGACCGCTGACCTCGTCGGGCCCTCGCCGGAGGGCGAGGCCCGCAGCCGGATAGCGTGTCGACCATGACCAACCTGCCCGCGGACAGTCACGTGCACAGCGAGTGGTCGTGGGACACCCTGACCGGCTCGATGGCGGGCTCCTGCGAGCGCGCCGTCGAGATCGGGCTGCCGGTGATCGCGTTCACCGAGCACGTCGACCACACCAGCTGGCGGGTGCCCGCCACCGGTCCGTACGCGAGCAGCGAACTGACCGCCGCGGCCGACCCGGACGGTCTGCTGCACCCACCGGCGTTCGACGCCGCCGGCTATCTCGCCGCGATCGAGCACTGCCGCGAGCGCTTCCCCGGGCTGCGCATCCTCACCGGCCTGGAGATCGGCGAACCGCACTGGTACCGCGAGCAGATCGCGAAGATCCTCGCCGGCGGCGCCTTCGACCGGGTCCTCGGCTCGCTGCACTGCCTGCCCGACGGCGACGGCCACGCCGAGCCGTGGGCGCTCTTCCCGCACCGTGACCCCGCCGGCCTGGTCCGCGAGTACCTCGCCGAGATCCCGCGGATGGTCGCCGGCGACGACCCGTTCGCCGTCCTGGCGCACATCGACTATCCGCTGCGGTTCTGGCCCGCCGACCGGTCCGGGCCGTTCGACCCGGCGTCGTTCGAGGACGAGTTCCGGTACGCCCTGCGCGCCACCGCCGAGTCCGGTCGCGCCCTGGAGATCAACACCCGGATCCCGCTCGACCCGACGATCCTGGCCTGGTGGCACGAGGAGGGCGGCCCGGCCGTGAGCTTCGGCAGCGACGCCCACCGGCCGGAGCTGGTCGCCCACGGGTTCCGCGAGGCCGCCGCGATGGCCGACGCCTACGGCTTCCGCCCCGGCCGCACCCCCTACGACCTCTGGTCCCGGGTGGACTGAGCCGTCTCCTCAGGGGACGCGGGGCGGGCACGGAGGTCGTGGGCGGCGGCCAGGAACGCGTCGGCGGCGCGGCCGAAGTAGTCGAACAGCACCGCCAGTTCCTCGGGCCGGTAACGCTGGAACACCTCGCCGACCCGCTGCCGGCCGGGAGTGACGATGGGCGCCACGTCCAGCTTCGGTTGCGGCTCGACCACGACCCGCCGCCGGTCGGCGGGATCGGGCACCCGTCGTACGTGCCCGGCACGCTCCAACCGGTCGATGAGCCGGGTGGTGGCGCCGGAGGTCAGCCCGGTGCGCTCGGCCAGCTCGCCCGAGGTCAGCCGCCCGGCGAGATTCAGCGCGCTCAGCGCGGCCCAGTCGGTCGGGTGCATGCGCGCCGCGTCCGCGGCGGCCTGCGTGTGCACGGTGACCGCGTCCAGATAGCGGCGGAAGGTCTCGTGCGCCCCGGCGGGCAGCTCGGGGGGTGGGACGTCGGCCATGGCTCCCTCTGGGTTAATATCTGCATGCGCGCAGATATTGCATCCATGCAGATTCTGCGCTCCTGTCACCATGCTAGGAGGAAGCCGTGACCGGACCCGACCGCACCGCCGACCTGCGGGCCATCGACGACGTGCTGGCCGCGGTCGCCCGCGCCTGGGACGCCGCCGACGCCGACTCGTACGGCCGCTGCTTCACCGCCGACGCCAGCTACGTCACCTTCGTCGGCACCGCCTACCAGGGCCGCGCCGACATCACCGAGAGCCACCGCGCGCTCTTCAAGGCCTTCACCAAGGGCACCCGGATGGAGTCGGAGACCGTGCGGGTGACGTTCCTCGGCCCGGACACCGCGGTCGTGATCGGCCGTGGGGACACCGTCAAGGGCCGCCGCCCCGCCCTGTCCAAGGTCCAGACCTACACGCTGGTACGCGAGGCCGACGGCTGGCGGATCGCGGCCTTCCACAACACCAAGCGCCGTCCCCTGATGGAGGCGATCCAGTTCCGCTTCGCCCCGTCCACCCGCCCCGCGAAGATCTGACCTACGGCGCCGGCACCGAAACCGGCGCCCACGTCACTCCGCCGTCCAGCGACGTGCGATAGGTCCCGTCCATCCCCATGGCCGTGATCATCCCGCCGCGTTCGACGAAGTAGGCAAGACCGGTCCCGGTCTCCGCCTTCCGGAAGGTGCGGCCCCCATCGGGGCTGATCATCGGGCCGTCGAGCTCCGTGCAGATCACCAGCCGACCGTCCGGCCGGACGATCGCGCCCAGGACCGAGGCGGGCTGTCCCTCGCCGTCCCGGATCCGGGTCCACGTCCGGCCCGCGTCCGTGCTGCCGTACATGGGCCCGAAGCCGTTCTTGACGTGCTCGCGCTGGACGGTGAAGATCGCGTACCGCAACTTCCCGGGCCCCACCACCATCCGGGGACCGAACAGCAGCTTGTCCGGTTCGGGGAATCGCGACACCGACCAGGTACGGCCGCCGTCGCGCGTGATGGCCAGGGCCGGATCGCCGCCCCGGGTCGTGCCGGAGATCCACCGAGTGCCGTCCGCGGCGACGGTCGATTCCGACGTGCCCTGGACCCGCTCCAGCGGCACGTCGGGGACCGCCGAGCGCAAGCCGGTCTCCGGGTCGATCACCACGAGTTCGCGGGTGTCACAGTTCGCGTCGGCGCAACGCGTGTGCAGGCGCCCGGCCGCCGGGATCCCCGCGGCGTTGCGCGCCGCGGAGTCCGGTGCCGAGCGCCAGGTGCGACCGGCGTCGAGGCTCACCCACCACTTCCCGCGGTCCTCGATCACGACGGTTCCGGCGGTCACGGCGTGCAGCTCGGCGCTGTAGCCCTCGAGCTGCCGAACCTTCGCCAAGGGGAGCGTCCGGTGCTGGTAGGAGCGACCGCCGTCGGTGCTGACGGCGAGCCCGTACGCGCAGGGCTGCTTGTCGTCGGCGCACGTCGCGGTGAGCGCGAACCCGTGATCCCGATCGACGAACTGGACGAACAAGGCGTCGAACCGCGCCCCGTTCAACTCACCGGTGGCGGCTGCGGTAGGGGCGTTGTCGGGGCTCCGCATGTCCGCGGGCACCGCGCCCGTGCCCTGGCCGGCTTCCCCACCGGCCACCGCGCGGGTGACCGTGACGCCGAGCGCCGCCAGCAATACCGCCGCGACGAGGACGCCACCCACCCGGCGACGTCCGATCGTGATCCCCCGTCGCCGGTCGGGTGGTGTGCCGACCTCGCCCAGTTCGATGGGCTCATCGCGCGGTGTGGCGGACATACGCCGTCTCCTCCCGTGGGTTTCTGCCTGATCGACACCGCCGGGACGAGTATGGTTCCGTCCTCAGCCGGTTAGCTGGTCGCCCAGGTGGGTGCGCTGGTAGAGCAGCCGGCGGCCGGAGCGTTCGGCGGCGACCAGGCCGGTGTCGCGCAGCGTGGTCAGGTGGTGGGACGCGGTGGCCGCGGCCAGGCCGAGCCGGTCGGCGATGTCGCCCGTGCTGGCCGGGGCGGCGAGCAGCGTGAGCACGGCCGCCCGGGTCGGGCCGAGCAGCGCCGACAGCGCGGCGTCCGGCTCCCGCTCGGCGTCCCAGATGTTGCCGTATCCCCGGGGCGCGTACCAGAGCGAGCGCCCCGTCGGCGAGCCGGTCAGGGCGTACACCTGAGGCCCGGCGAAGCCGGTCGGCAGCAGCGTCAGATCCTGCCCCTCGCCGGGCCACTCGTCTGTCTTGTCGGGATATTTCAACAGCAGCGCCGAGCCGTCCCAGTCCAGCCGTGGATGCAGCCCGTCGAGCAGTGCCCGCGGGCTGCGCTCGGCGGCGGCCCGCACCCGGGCGGCGATCTCCGCGTCCGCCACCGCCCGCAGCCGCGGCCACAGCGGCACGATCGCCACCTGGTGATACGCCCGGATCTCCGTGATCAGCGCGGCCAGGGCACCCCGCGGGTCCGTGACGAACCGCTCGACCTCCGCCGGCGCCACCGCACCCCAGCCGGCGCGGACCTGCTCCGCGACCCGGTCCGCGGGCGTCGCGGCGAGCACGGCCAGTTCGTCGGCCAGGCGCGGCCGGGCAACGGACGGCACCGGCGTGAGGAAGTCCGGCGCATACCCGCGCGGTCCGAACAGCACCGCCCGCAACGTCGGCCAGCCGCCGAGAGCCGTCGAGACCCGGGCCCTCCAGCCCGGCCGGATCCACGGCGCCGGCCCCGCACGCAGCGCGAACACGCTCGCCACCAGCTCCGCCATCGGCGAATGCGCGAACCGCAACCCGGCCAGGTCGGCGGCCCCGAACTCCCACGCGATCACGCGACCATTCGACCACGGTCGAACGACTGCGGGCCGGCGCCCTCCCCCGCCTACCGTCCCCGCCCATGGAATACACCCGTCTCGGCCGGACCGGCCTGACCGTCAGCCGCCTCTGCCTCGGCACCATGAACTTCGGCTGGCAGATCGGCGAGCAGGAGGCCCACGCGGTCCTCGACCACGCCTTCGACCAGGGCCTCAACTTCGTCGACACCGCGAACATGTACGGCCGCGAGGACGGTGACGGCCTCAGCGAGCGGATCATCGGCGGCTGGCTGGAGAAGTCCGGCAACCGCGACCGGACCGTCCTGGCGACGAAGGTCTACGCGCCGATGTCCGACGACCCGAACGACCGCGGCCTCTGCGCCCGCAACCTCATCGCCTCGTGCGAGGCGTCGCTGCGCCGGCTGCGCACCGACCGGATCGACCTGTTCCAGATGCACCACATCGACCGGGCGACGCCGTGGGAGGAGATCTGGCAGGCGATGGAGACCCTGACCGCCCAAGGCAAGATCCAGTACGTCGGATCGTCCAACTTCGCCGGTTGGCACCTGGCCCGCGCCCAAGCCGTCGCCGACCGCCGCCACTTCCTCGGCGTCGTCTCCGAACAGTGCAAATACAACCTGCTCACCCGGCACGCCGAGCTCGAGGTGCTGCCCGCGGCGGCCGCGCTGGGCATCGGCGTCCTGCCCTACTCGCCGCTGCACTTCGGTGCCCTCTCCGGGGCCCTGCGCAAACAGCGCGACGGTACGCCCGGCCGCACCGTCCTGCACGCCCCGGACCGCGTCGAGCCGCACCGCGCGGCCCTGCGGCGATTCGAGGAGCTCTGCGACGAAGCGGGCCGGGAGCCGACCACGGTGGCGATCGGCTGGCTGCTGTCGCGGCCCGAGGTCACCGCCCCGGTACTGGGCCCGCGCACCCCCGCACAGCTGGACCTGCCCCTGAGCGCGCTGGCGGACCCGCTGTCACCCGAGGTCCTGGCGAGGCTCGACGAGATCTTCCCGCCGATCGGCAACGGCGGGCCCGCCCCGGAGGCGTGGGCCTGGTGAAAGCCGCTGCAGGGCGGCCAGGAAGCGGAAGAAGTGCGGGTCGAGACGGGACGGGCCGGCGGCCAGCTCGGCCCTCGACCACCAGCGGACAGCGTGGAACTCCCCCGCGTCCGGGTTCAGGTCCTCGTCGCCGGTGCACGGGAGGACGAACCACAAGCTGACGTCGGTGTGGCGCTGGACGGTCCCGACCGTACCGGTGACGGTGAGGAGGACCGGTGTCTCGCGGAGCGTCGCGCCGTCCAGCCCCAGCTCCTCCGCCAGTTCGCGACGCGCGGTCAGGACGGGGTTCTCACCGGGCTCGACGTGGCCGCCGGGTGGCAGCCACAGGCCGGCCTTGACGTGGTCGACGAGCAGGACCCGGCCGTCGGCGGCGACCGGCACCACGTACGACACCAGATGCTGTGGCGGCTCGGCGGGCGGCACCCGGCGGAACACGTCGTCGGTGCCGGTCAGCCAGCCGAGGACGAGCGCGCGATGCTCCGCCTCCAGTCCGTCGACGGGCTCCATCCGGGACACCATGTCGTGCACGACGGCCACCGACTCGATCATCCGGCGATGATGCCACGACCGCCCCGCACAGCTGGCCCCCACACACCGACCAGCTGGGCCGCACGGTCGCGTCACCGGCCCGGCAACAGCGTGCGGACCAGCCGATACCCCGGCGGGGCGGCACGTTACGAGCGGAGGAAGGTCAGGACGGCGAGCACTCGACGGTGGGTCTCCTCGGCCGGTGGGAGCCCGAGTTTGCTCAGGATGTTCCGGATGTGCTTGGCGACCGAGGCCTCCGCGACGTTCAGGGCGGTGGCGATGGCCAGGTTCGACCGGCCTTCCGCCACGAGAGCCAGCACCTCACGCTCGCGGGCGGTCAGCGCGTCGAGAGGGTCGCGGTGCCGGCGGAGCATCTGCCGCACCACCTCGGGGTCGACGACCGTGCCGCCCTCCGCCACCCGCCGCAGAGCGTCGATGAACTCGTTGACGTGGCCGATCCGGTCCTTCAGGAGGTAGCCGACGTGCGTGCCGTCGCCGACGTTCAGCAACTCGGTGGCATACCTCGTCTCGACGTACTGGCTGAGGACGAGGATCGGCAGCCGCGGGCGCTCCCGGCGCAGCTCCAGCGCCGCTCGGAGCCCTTCGTCCTGGAAGCCGGGTGGCATCCGCACATCGGTCACCACCACGTCGGGATCGTGTTCGGCGACCGCCTGCTGAAGACCGTCGCGGTCGGACACGGCGGCGACCACCCGGTGACCGAATCGGCCCAGCAGGCCGACCAGGCCGTCGCGGAGCAGGACGCTGTCCTCGGCGAGGACTATTCGCAATCCGGAAGGGCCTGACAAGGAATCTCCACAACGAGACGGGTGGGGCCGCCGACCGGGCTGGACAGTGACAGTCTGCCACCGACCACGGAGACCCGATCGGCGAGGCCGATCAAGCCGGTGCCGGCCCCGATGTCGGCGCCGCCGCGGCCGTTGTCGGAGACTTCGATCGTCAGGTTGCCGCCGGAGTAGCCACCGGTGATCTCGCCCCGGTCGGCGCCCGCATGCTTCGCCAGGTTGGCGAGCGCCTCGGAGACCACGAAGAACGCCGCCGACTCCACCGACCGGGGAAACCGCTGAGTGACGGCGAAGCCGACATCGATCCGCACCGCGGACCGGGTGGCCAGATCGGTGACCGCCGCCTCCAGCCCGAAGTCGGTGAGCAGCGGCGGATGGATGCCCCGGATCAGCTCCCGCAGTTGCACCAGCGCCAGGCCGGCCTCGTCGTGCGCGCGCGACAACTGGTCGGCGAGCGGACCGGCCGGGGTGTCCAGCCGGGCGAGGCCTAGCATCATCGTGAGCGCCACCAGGCGCTGTTGCGCGCCGTCGTGCAGGTCCCGCTCGATCCGGCCGCGCTCGGCCTCGAAGGCGTCGACCAGGCGCACCCGGGAGCGGGCCAGCTCGACGACCTGCTGATCCAGCCAGCCTCCGGGCGGGCTCAGGATCGCCCGGGACAGCGCTCCGCGGGCCGCCGCCAGCAGGCCGATCCCGTAGGCGCAGACCACCAGGGCGACCAGGCCGGCCGCGGACGCCGTGAACGCTTGCGGCCACGAGGTCACGACATACGCCTTCAACACGTTCACCTGCTCGGCGTCGCCGAGCGTGCCGAACAGCACGGGGGTGGCGAGCAACGCCACCGGCACTGTCACGCCGAGCGTCACCGCGAACAGGTCGACCGGCCAGAGCACTAGCATCAGCAACGCCGCGAAGCCGAGCTCCTGCCAGGTGCTGGGCTCGGTGTACCGGGTGCGCAGCCAGGAGGTCAGGCCGGGACGCGGCGGGACGCGGTGCCCGTGCCGCAACGGCCGGCCGTCGATCAGCCGCAGGAACCAGCGCTCGAGCCCGGCCGCCGGAACCCCGATCAGGGCCAGGCCCGCCAGCAGCGGGATGCCCACCACCAGCACCGAGAGCAGAACACCCACGACGAACAGCGGCAGTACGGCGAGCAGCGCCAGCAGGCCGGTGACGCCGTTCGCCAGCAGGTAGACGGCTGCCCGGGGCGGCCACCAGGAGCCGAGGAAACGGGGCCGGACCAGGGCCTGCCGGAGATTCTGCGCGTACACCCGGATCACCGTAATGGCCGGCCGGGGCCGTCTCCACCCAGCTGGAGTTACCCCGAGCGGTAGTGCTGGCACTACCGGAAAGACGCCATCCCGTGGGGCTGTGATCGGCTTTGCCGCTCGACAGGGTTGACGCATGAACCGTGACGCGATTCGGCTGGATCGTGTCGTCCGGACCTTCGGGACCGGCGACACGGCGGTGACCGCCCTGCACGAGCTCTCCCTCGCCTTCGCCGCGGGCACCTTCACCGCCGTGATGGGGCCCTCCGGATCCGGCAAGTCGACGCTGCTCCAGTGCGCCGCCGGCCTCGACCGGCCGACCTCCGGCTCGGTGTTGCTCGGCGGCACCGAGCTGACCGGGCTCACCGAGAACAGGCTGACCCGGCTGCGGCGCGACCGGATCGGCTTCGTCTTCCAGGCGTTCAACCTGCTGCCCACCCTGACCGCCGAGCAGAACGTGGCGCTGCCGCTGCGGCTGGCGGGCCGCCGGCCGTCCCGGGCGGCGGTGCACGACGCGCTGGCCCGGGTCGGCCTGACGGACCGGGCCCGGCACCGCCCGAGCGAGCTGTCCGGCGGTCAGCAACAGCGGGTCGCGATCGCCCGCGCCTTGATCACCCGCCCCGACGTGCTCTTCGGCGACGAGCCGACCGGCGCGCTCGACTCGGCGACCAGCCGTGACGTGCTGCGGATGTTGCGCGGGATGGCCGACGACGAGGGGCAGACCATCGTGATGGTCACGCACGACCCGGTCGCGGCCGCGCACGCCGACCGGGTCGTGTTCCTCGCCGACGGACGCCTCGACGGCGCCCTCGACGCCCCGTCCGCTGAGGCCGTCGCCGCCCGGATGACCCGGATGGCGGCGACACCATGCTGACCGTCACGCTCAGCTGCCTGCGGGCCCGATGGTTGACCCTGGCCGGCACCTTCATCGCCCTCGCCCTCGGCGTCGCCCTGACCGCCACGACGGGACTGACGCTGGCCGCCACTCTCGACACCCCGCGGCAGCGACCCGAGCGGCTCGCCGGCGCGCCCGTCGTGGTCCGCGGCGCCGACGAGCTGCGCGTGCCGTCCCGGATCGGGGACCGCGTCCAGCCGCTGGCCCGGCCGCGTGCGGTCCCGGCCGGGGCCGCCACGGCGCTGGCACGGATCGGGCCGGTCGTCGCCGACCGGTCCTTCCCGGTGCACACCGGGACCGGCGACCTGGTCGGGCATCCCTGGTCCGTCGCCGGTTTCGGTGGCCATCGCATCGTCGCCGGTCACGAGCCGCGGTCACCGGCCGAGATCGCGGTCGCCGCCGATCCGGCCCTGCTCGGCCGGATCGTGGAGGCGCGCACGCCGGCCGGCCGGAGCAGCTACACGGTGGCCGGGGTGCTGGCACCGGTCGGCTACGAGCGTGCCGTGTTCTTCACCGACGACACGGCCGCCGCGATCGCACCGCGGATCGACAACCTGGTCGTGGGAGCCGCGCCGGAGGCCGTGCGGGCGGTCGTCGGCGCTTCACCCGAGGTCCGGGTGCTCACCGGCGACGACCGGCGGCGTGCCGACGCGGAGCCCGACCGCGCACGGGACGCCCTGGTCGCGGTGAACGCTCTGGTCGGCACCGCCGGCGGGATCGCCGTCTTCGTGTCCGGGTTCGTGGTCGCGTCCACGTTCGCGTTCGCCATCGCCCAGCGGCGCCGCGAGATCGGCCTGCTGCGCACCGCGGGCGCGACGCCACGGCAGATCCGCGCGACGGTGTTCGCGGAGGCCGCCGTGGCCGGCGTCCTGGCGTCGGCGACCGGGTGCGCGCTCGGTGCCCGTGGGGCGCCCTGGCTGGCCCGGCTGCTGGTCGACGAGGGGCTGGCTCCCGGCGGCTTCGCCATCGGCGATCAGTGGTGGCCGTACCAGGTGGCGTTCTGGACCGGCTTGGTGATCGCGCTGTCCGGGGTGACCGCCGCGACGGTCCGGGCGGGACGGATTCGCCCGGTCGAAGCGCTGCGCGAGGCCGCCGTCGACACCACGGTCATGACGCCCGGCCGATGGATCTTCGGCGCCGGGCTGCTCGCGACCGGTCTGGGCATGTCCGTCTGGCGCCTGCTGAGCGATCCCGGTGACGCGCTGCACCGCAAGACCTACACCACCCAGCCGATGCTCCTGATCACCGCGGTCGCGCTGCTCGCTCCGATCCTGGTCGGCCCGCTGACCCGCCTGATCACCTGGCT
The DNA here is from genome assembly GCF_900188005.1 of Actinoplanes regularis. Classification (GTDB taxonomy): domain Bacteria; phylum Actinomycetota; class Actinomycetes; order Mycobacteriales; family Micromonosporaceae; genus Actinoplanes; species Actinoplanes regularis. The sequence continues at coordinate 141,773 of NZ_FZNR01000010.1, forward strand.
GCCGGCACAGCTGGCGGGCGCCACCGGCATGCTCGTCCGAGAGAACGCGAGCGCGGGAGTCCGGCGCGCCGCCGCCGTCGCGGCACCGGTCCTGGTGACCGTCGGGCTCGCCGGTTCCCTGCTCGGCACGACGGCGACGATCCACGAGGCCAAGGCGGCGGAGCTCCGTTCGCAGACGGCCGCGGACCTGATCGTGCGGGCCGACGGGACCGGTCTCGCGCTCGACGACAGCGGCGTGGCCGCGGTCCGGTCCGTCCCCGGCGCGCAGGTGATGACCAGTTCCGCCACGACCGTCTACACCCTCGAAGAGGGCGTCGCCCTGATCCGGGCGCAGGCCGAGGCCGTCGATCCCGGGACGCTGCCCGCCCTGCGCCGGCTGCCGGTCAGGGCGGGCAGCCTGGACGACCTCGACGACGACGGCATCGTCGTCACCGAGGAGTGGGCCGGGCACACGGTGGGCACGAGGGTCGAGGTGTGGCTCGGCGACGGAACCGCACGCTCGCTGCGCGTCGTGGCCGTGCTGGCCACCGGCACCGGCGACAACAGTGTCTACGTGACCAGGCGCAACGCCGGCGGGGCCCGGCCGGATCGCCTCGAGGTGTCGTGGCTGCCCGGTGCGGACACCCGCGCGGGAGAGGCCGCGGTCCGCGCTCTGCTGCGGCCCTCCGGAGCGCGGGTGCAGACCCGCGATCAGTGGCTGGCGGAGCGACTGCCCACCGGCGGCCGCCAGACCCGGGTGGGATTAATCGTGGTGCTGGGCATCGCGCTGGTCTACACCGCGATCGCCGTCGCGAACACGATGATGATGGCCGTGTCGGACCGGACCCGGGACCTCGCCGTGCTCCGGCTGGCCGGGGCGACGGGACGCCAGGTGCTGCGGCTGGTGGTCGCCGAAGCGCTGGCCGTCGTGGTGGTCGGCGCGGCCCTTGGCATGATCGTGACAGTATTCAATCTGCTCGCTGTCTGGGGCGCCCTGGCGAGCCTGTCGGTATGGGTGGCGATCGTCCTGCCCTGGACCGCCCTCGCCGCGACGACGGCCGCCTGCGCCGCGGTCGCGGTCGTCGCGGCGGTGGTACCCACGATCGGCACATCGAGATTGGACGGGCCCGCAGTTGCGAAGTGAGCGTATGCGCTGGCTGATCCTGGTCGTCGGCACGCTGGCGATGACCGCCGGCAGCACGTCCCAGTACGGTCTCGCCTACCTCATTCCAGCGTTCCGCGACGAGGGACTCTCCCTGGAGCAGACCGGCGTCCTGGTCGCCTCCCCCACCGTCGGCGTGATGCTCACCCTCATCGCCTGGGGCGCCGCCGCAGACCGGTGGGGCGAGCGCGTCGTGCTCACCACCGGCCTCGGGCTGGCCGGACTCGTCCTGATCGCCACCCGGTGGGTGCACGGCACGGTGGGCCTGGCCGTGTGCCTGGCGCTCTCCGGCGCGGCCGGCGCCTCGGTGCTGGCGAGCGGCCGGATGATCCTGCGATGGTTCGCGCGGCACGAGCGCGCCCTCGCGATGGGCATCAGGCAGAGCGCCGGGCCGATGGGGCTCGCGCTGGCCGCGGCCACGCTGCCCGCTCTCGCCGTCGGCGGCACCGACCGGCCGCTGCTGTTCCTCGCGGGGCTGTTCCTCGCCGCGGCGACGGCGTCGTGCGTGTTCGTCCGCGATCCGGCTCCGCAGCCGTCCACCACCGACCCGGGGCCGGCGGAGCAGGAGCCGCCCTCGACCTCGCCCTACCGCACTCCGCACCTGTGGCGGGTGCACGCGGCCAGCGCACTCCTGGTGATCCCCCAGTCCACGATCACCACGTTCGCGCTCGTCTTCCTCACCGACGCCCGTGGCTGGACCGCCCTCGACGCCGGCCATCTGCTGGCCGGCGCGCAGGTGTGCGGCGCCCTCAGCCGCCTCGGGGTGGGCTACTGGTCGGATCGCACCGGCAGCCGGCTGAAGCCCATGCGGATCATCGCGGTCTCGACCGGGGTGGGGATGCTGGTGCTGGCCGCCGCCGCGGCGGCCGGATCGAGCCTGGCGGTGCCCGTCCTGCTGTTCCTGGGGGTGTTGGCGGTGAGCAGCAACGGCCTGTCCTTCACCGCCGTCGCCGAACACGCGGGACCGGCGTGGGCCGGCCGGGCCCTCGGCATCCAGACCACCGGCCAGAACGTGCTGACAGCGGCCACACCGCCGGCCATCGCCCTGGCGATCGGAGCCGCGAGCTTCGCGCCGAGCTTCGCCGTGGTGGCCGCGTTCCCCCTGATCGCCGCGTTCCTCGTACCGGCCGCGACCGAGCGGACGGCGACCGCCGGTCAGGCCGCCCAGCAGAACCCGGCAACCACCGCGGCACCGGGCATCCGCTCGTAACCCGACCCGAACGGACCGCAACCACCAGTCAGGCCGCCCAGCAGAACCCAGCAACCACCGCGGCCCCAGGCATCCGCTCGTAACCCGAAGCGGACGGACCGCGACCGACAGTCAGGCCGCCACGGAGGATCGGGCGTCGGCGGCGGCCGGGTAATCCGTTTGCCCAGGTCGATAGTCTCGGGCCGGAACGACGTCATGTCCCGGCGGATGGAGGCGGCGATGGCACGGCAGCGGGTCGGGCGCCGGAAGGTCCAGCCACGGGCGCCCTATCAGGGGCCGGGCTGGCGACAGAAGCCGACGCTGGGAGTCGACGTGGGCGGCGTGATCGTCATGCTGGCCGATCGGGAGGAGGACACTTCCTTCTTCGGTTCCCGTCCGCTGCTGACGCCGGCGGTGACGGGCGTCTTCGAGGCGCTCGCCACGCTGACCGAGCAACCGTTCGCCGGGCGGGTGCACCTGGTGTCCAAGGCCGGCCCGAAGGTCGCCGCCAACACGCGAGCCTGGCTGGCCCATCACGAGTTCTTCGGCCGCACCGGCATTCCTTCGGACCACCTGCACTTCGTGCGGGAGCGGCGGGACAAGGCGCCGGTCTGTCAGCGCCTCGGCGTCACCCACTTCGTCGACGACCGCCTGGACGTGCTGGCCCACCTGGAGACGGTCGAGCACCGTTACCTGTTCCGCGGCGGAACAGAGGGGCCGGACAGCACAGGAGCCCTCCCGCACTGGGCGATAGAGGTCCACCAGTGGGCCGAGCTGGCGGCGCTCCTCGCCTCATCCGAGGTCGGGTAGCCCCGCCGCCGCCTCAGCTTTGCAGGGCCTCGACGACCCAGGGGTTGCTGAAGCCGATGAGGGCGATCGTGGCCAGAGTCAACACGACCAGGGCCGCGCAGACGCCGAGGAGATTGAGGGCTCGGTTCCAGTGGGATTGCGGCTCGGGCTCGTGGGCCTCGAATTCGAATTCGAACACGCGAGGGACTGTACGGGAGCTGACCGTCCAAGATCAGCCCACAGTGTCCAGCACCACTCCGGTCGATCAATTCTCATTCACGCCCATTACTGACGGTAACTTTCCTTTACATTGTGGACCGACAAGCAGTACCGATGAGAATGAGGCAACTACTCAGCGCTCACAACGCCGGGACGGCCCCTTCGACGAGTCGACGACGCGACCGACCTCTACGCGAAATTGACTCGCGTTTTAATAGCGCGATCCGACTGGCGATAAACCCCTCGGTCCATTTAGGGAAACAGCGCGCCGTTTCCATCTCCTGGGGGCTTTTGTTCCGATCGGTGGAGCAACGCCGGCCCGCGCCGGGACCCAGCGCGACCGGGCGCTGGTTTGGGGCGCGACCCCGGCTCGACCGGGCGCCGGCCCGCGCCCGGCTTCGGGTGCTGGCCCGGGCACGACCCTGGGTGCCCGCCGGACACGACTCTGGGTGCCGGCCAGACACGACCCTGGGTGCCGGCCAGACACGACCCTGGGTGCCGGCCAGACACAACCCTGGGTGCCGGCCAGACACAACCCTGGGTGCCGGCCAGACACGACCCTGGGTGCCGGCCGGGCAAGATCATGAGATCGATAGGCTCCGTTTCGACCACGAACCCATGGACGGCGGCGACCCCTCGCGGCGGCGACCGTCCCGTGTGAGAGGCGAAAGCCCATGCATCTGTTCGAAGCCGTCCAGATCCTGGCGGCGGGCGCGGCGGCCGGTGCGATCAACGCACTGGTCGGCTCCGGAACCCTCGTGACCTTCCCGGTGCTGCTCGCACTCGGCTATCCACCGATCGTCGCCAACGCCTCCAACGCGGTCGGTCTGGTGCCGGGCTCGTTCGCGGCCGCCTACGGATATCGCGCCGAAGTGGCCGCCCACCGCCGCCTGCTGCTGCCACTCGGCGCGTCGGCGCTGGCCGGCGGCATCGTGGGAGCGCTCCTGCTGCTGGTGCTGCCGGCCGCCACGTTCCGGGCCGTCGTCCCGGTACTCATCAGCGCGGCCCTGATCCTGATCGTCATCCAGCCGTGGCTGGTCCGGTCCCTGCGCCGCCGCTCCACCACCCGCCGACCCGACACGCCATACGAGACCACGCCCGAACCGACCGACCCCGGAACCCGCCGCTCCACCACCCGCCAGCCCGGCACGCCGTACGAGACCAGGCCCGAACCGACCGACCCCGGAACCCGCCGCTCCACCACTCGCCGAGCCGGCCCCGCCCTGTTCACGGCCGTATTCGCGGCGGGCGCCTACGGCGGGTACTTCGGCGCCGCGCTCGGCGTGCTGCTACTCGGCCTGCTCGGCATCCTGGTCTCGCCGAACCTGCAGCAGGTCAACGGCTTGAAGAACATTCTCGCCGGCATCGCCAACACGGTCGCGGCGCTCGTCTTCGTCGCCGCGGGAGTCGTCGCCTGGCTACCGGCTGCCCTGATCGCGATCGGCTCCGTCGCGGGCGGAATCATCGCCGCACGTTACGGCCGCCGCCTGCCCGACACCGTCCTGCGCACGGTGATCGTCGCAATCGGCCTGACGGCCGTACTCCGCATGGTCCTCTGATCTCTGCCACCGCCTCGGCTCGTCCGCAAACCACCGCGAGAACCAGCCCGACAACCCAGGTAGCGGCCGCGACAAGCCGCATGGCGTCGTGGTGGCCAAAATGCGGCTGACACCACCGGGGGTACCAGCCGGGCTCTGTGCCGCCAGTACGGGGAAGCCCGTGACCGCGGGACTGACGTCCCCACAGCCGCTCGGGGTTCGAAGTGGCCGAAGTGCTCGTGGATGACGAGGACCGGGTCGACTCCCGCCAACGCCTCGGCCTCGGGCGCCCGCGCATCCGGGATCGCTGTCGTTTTCGTCCAAGACAGCCGCCGCGGCCGGGATCTAGCGTGAACCCCGGCAACCTGCCCGAGCACGAGGAGACAGCACAATGCGCGAACTGGTCTACACCGGCTTCATGTCGCTGGACGGCGTCGTCGACTCCCCCGGCGGGCCGGTAGAGGGGCACCGCAGCGGCGGCTGGGTGTTCCAGGACCTCGACTTCGTCCCGGAGGCGTGGTCGCTGAAGGGCGAGGAGCTCACCGACACGACCGCGCTGATGTTCGGCCGGCGCAGCTACGAGGCGTTCGCCCCGGTCTGGCCCGGCTCGGCGGACCACGCCGGCTACAAGGATCTGCCCAAGTACGTGGTGTCGGCGACGCTGCCCGACAAAGCCCTCGTCGACGACTGGGGACCGACGACGATCCTGCGCTCGACCGAGGATGTCGCCGCGTTCAAGGAGGGCGAGGGCGGTGCCGTCTTCATCCACGGAAGCGCGGAGCTGGCCCGGCGACTGTCGGACGCGGGCCTGATCGACCGCTACCACCTGCTCGTCTTCCCGGTGCTGCTCGGCGCGGGAAAGAGCCTGTTCGGCCGGGCCGACCGCGACAAGTACATGCTGCGGCTGCGGGAGTCGGAGAGCTACTCGAACGGGATCCTGAAGCTGGTCTACGACGTCGAGCGCTGACCCACGTCGAGGGCGATCGCGCCGCCGCCACCGTCGCGCAGCTGCCCGACGGTGCGTCCGACGTAGGTGCGCAGCGCCCGGGCCAGGTGCGGCTCGTCGAAGTAGTCGAGCTTGGCGACGACGTCGACGGCCGGGTCACCGCCGGCCAGCAACTCCGCCGCCGTACGGGCCCGCTCGATCTGCCGGACCGCGCCTCGCGTCAGGCCGGTCGCGGCACGGAACCGGCGTTCGAGCGTGCGCCCCGACACGGCCGGGCGGTGACCCCGCAGCACCTCGGCGACGAGCGGGTCCCGAACCACGACCCCGGCCCGGACGAGACTCTCCACCAGGGCCTCGGCGTCGTCGGGCCCGGGCGTCGCCCAGCGCGCGCCGTCCAGCCGGAACGTCCGGCGTGTGGTGTCGGGGAGCTCGATGCCGCCGTCGACCAGCGCCGGCGTGGGCACCGTCCGCAACGATGTGCCCACGGCGAACTCGATGCCGGTGAAGATCGCGCCCTCCGGCACCGGCGCGGTGCCGGTCCGGGTCTCCGGACCGGTGATTCCCGCGTACGCCTGACCGGCCTGCTCCCAGAAGACCAGGCCCCACCGCGCCCCTGCGACGGACGTCATCGTGGTGACCTGCTCGCTGGTGCACGTCCACACGGCGTCGACCCACGGCGAGTCGGAACGGCGTGTCTCGAACCGCAGTCCCACGGGCGAAGGATACCGGGTGTCCCTCAGGCCGGCGGGCCGGCGATCAGCAGCGCCGACACCGCCAGCCACCCGATGTGCCACGCCTGGTCCAGCTCGAACAGCGCTGTCCCCGGCCCGCTGCTCGCCGGCCCGGACGGCCGCACCACCCGTACGTGATCGAGATAGCCGCCGCGCCCCAGCAGCCGGCCGAGCCGGATCAGCGGCGTCCGCAGGTCCGCGACGAAGTGGGTGACCGCGTTGACCGTGATGCCGGCCACCAGCCACCCCGTCTGGAACGGTAGCCGCAGCCACCAGCCCGCGGCGAGCAGGAAGACGCTGGTCGTCAGCGTCCAGGACGCCACGTGTTTCGCGCAGTGCCAGAGCGCCACCGACCGGTCGCAGCCGGCGTTGTCCAGACCTTTGCCGTGCGCCTGCCCATCGGTCTGCACCCAGTGGTCCCCGATGTAGTGCCCGGCCAGCATCACCCCGAACGCCACCGCCGCGGTGGCCGCCCTGACCAGATCCTCTTGCTGCATTCCGCGGTCCACCTTCGCCGTGAGCGCCGTGTGCCTCCAGTGCAGCATCACCAGCGCCGCGGAAAGGGTGAACGTGTCCGCGCACACGCCGTCACGTCCGTCACGCTTCGTCCCGGCGCGCCCGCGCAGCAGCAGGAACACGGCGGTCAGCAGTACCAGGGGGTCAGCTGCGGCCACGGCAGCACCCACGTCGAACGGGTGATCACTTTCGGGCTACCGCCCGCCGAGGACCACACGCCGCCGAGATCGGACCGGGCGTTCCGGCCGGCCCGGGCAGCAGCGGGCCTACGAGACCGAGGTCGAACGGCACCGCCACGAGGACGGGACGGGCAGGCCGTTCACCCGCTGCCCTGTTCCCGCCTCGGCAAAGGCGGGAACAGGGCCGGTGAGCCTGGCACCCGCGGACTGGATCAGCCGGCGGCGGGATACCGGATTGTCGATCCGGTCTGATGGTCATCTTTCGGACGACAGGGGCATCCAGACGCGCATGGTGGACGGACCGCGGCGGGCCCAGCGGTGGTACGGGCGCAGCGGGATCCTCATCGGGGGGCCGGCGTCCGCCGCGGCCGCCAGCGGCTGGTAGGGCCAGTCGTGCGGGGTGAAGTCGACGCTCCGGAAGGCGGCGACGACACTGCCGTCGCGATCGACCGGCTCGGCGTTCGGGTCCAGGCGCAGGGCGTCGAAGTCCACGCCGCGGGGCACGTCGACCGACTCCAGGCAGTAGACGACCGGGCCGCGGACGAGAGCGGCCTGACCTCGTACGGAATCGATCCGATCGTCGGCCGCGACGAATCGTGGGCGGACCGGAAGCTCGAGCACCAGCGCCTCCCCCGCCGTGAAACGGCGCCGGGTCTGCACGAGACCCCGGGTGATCGCGAGACCGTCCAGGGTGGCGCCGGCGGCCCAGTCCGGCACCCGCAGCGAGAGCGTCCACGGCGTGTCCGGAGTGGTGGTGATCCGGATCGTGATCCGGCCGTCGGCCGGGTACTGGGTCTCGATCTCCAGGCCGATCTCCCGCCCGTCGGGCAGCGTCGTGGCGATGCCGGCCGGGGTGTACTGGTGGATCTGCACGCCGTCGTCGTCGGCGGTGGCGACGTAGGCGGCGAGGCTCGCGAAGGTGCGGGCCAGGTTGGTCGGGCAGCAGGAGACCTCGAACCAGGAGGCGCGCAGGGTGGACGCCGCGCGCGGGACCTGGGTGTCGGCGGACGGTTCGGCGCCGAGAACCCGCTGGTGCAGGGTGTTGGCGTAGAAGAAGCGGGTGCCGTCGTCGGCCGGCGACGTGGCGATGACGTTGAACAGGACCCGTTCGATCAGGTCGGCGTAGCGCGGGTCGCCCTGGGCCAGCAGCAGCCGCCAGGCCAGCATGATCGAGCCGACGCCGGCGCAGGTCTCCGAGTACGCGCGGTCCGGCGGCAGCACGAAGTCGTCGCCGAACGCCTCGTCCTGATGCCGGGACCCGATGCCGCCGGTGATGTAGGTGCGCCGGGCGACGGCGTGCCGCCACTGCCGGGCGACCGCGCCGAGCAGTTCGGTGTCGCCGGTCTCGACCGCGACGTCGACGGCGCCCGCGGCCAGGTAGACCGCCCGGACCGCGTGCCCGCGCAGCGAGCCGGCCTCGCGGACCGGCACGTCGTCCTGGAAGTAGCCGCGGCCGAACTCGATGTCGGCGAGCGTCCGGTGCCCGCGCCGCTGGATGAAGAGCCGGGCCTGCTCCAGATAGCGGCGGTTGCCGGTGACCCGGTAGAGCTCGGCGAGCGCCGGCTCGATCTCGGCGTGCCCGCAGACCGAGACGATCCCGCCCGGGCCGAAGACGTCGCAGACGTGGTCGGCGGCGCGCACCGCCGCGGCGACGAGTTCGTCCTCGCCGAACGTGCGCGCCGCGGCCACCCCGGCTTGGATGAGGTGGCCGTAGGAGTAGAGCTCGTGGCCCCATTCCAGGTCGCTGTAGCGGGGTTGCTGACCGGGCCGCCCGAAGTTGGTGTTCAGGTAGCCGTCGGGCTGCTGGGCGACGATGACCCGGGCGACGATCGCCCGGTGTCGGCGGGCCAGCTCGGGGTCGCGGGTGCGGCCGTACTCCCAGGCCAGCGCCTCGAGGAACTTGTAGACCTCGGTGTCGGAGAACTCCCGGCCGCGGCGTTGCTCCGGCGGCGCGGAGAAGTTGCCCAGCCAGCCGGCCTTCTCCAGCCAGTACTCGATGTGGGCGAAGGATTTCGCCCGGTTGGTCTGCTGGCGCTGCCGCCAGAAGCCGTCGCGGAGGGTCACCTCGCGCAGGCCCAGCGGTCGCAGCCGGCTGTTTCCGGGCGCGGCCGGGGTGCCGCCGCGCTCGATCCAGGTCGGGGAGGTCGCGGTGGTCGGTACGTCTTCGATTGTCACGTGAGGATCAGCCCTTGAGTGCGCCGGACATGAAGCCGCGGACGTAGTGCCGCTGCAGTGCGAGGAACAGGACGATGCAGGGAAGCGCGAGCACGACCACGCCGGCTTCGGTGGCGCCGTAGTCGACGATCCCCATCACCTGCTGGCGCATGTTCGCCACGGCCAGTGGGAGGGGCAGCTTGGTGGAGTCGCTGATCAGGACCAGCGGGGTGATGAAGTCGTTCCAGGCGGCCAGGAACGCGAAGAGGCCGACCGTGATCAGGCCCGGCTTCACCGCCGGGACCAGGACGTGCCACAGGGTGCGGAAGGTTCCGGCGCCGTCGACCTGGGCGGACTCGGCGAGATCCTTCGGCACCGCCTCGAACGAGATACGCATCAGGAACGTGGCGAACGGCAGCTGGAACATGGTGAGCACCAGCGAGAGGCCGATCAGCGAGTTCTGCAGGCCGATCTGGTTGAGCAGCACGTAGAGCGGGATCAGCAGGGTCGCATAGGGCACCATCAGGATCGCGAGGGTGACCAGGAACAGCACGTTCTTGCCGGGGAACGTGAAGTTCGCGAACGCGTACCCGCCGAGCAGCGACACCGCGAGGGTGAACGCCACGGTCATCAGCGACACCGCCGCCGAGTTCAGCAGGTACTGCCCGATCCCGGCCTGGTAGTGGGCGAGCGTCGTGTAGTTGCCGAAGCCCCAGCCGTCGATCTGCCTGGTGCCGGCCTGCGGGCTGACCGAGGCGACCGACGCCCAGGCCAGGGGAAAGAGAAAGAGGAGAGCGAGACCGCCGGTCAAGACGAATTTGGGCGTACGCAACATCAGCTCTCCTTCCCGCGCAGGCCACGGAACTGGGCGATGTTGAGGACCAGCAGTCCGAACAGCACCAGGATCGACAGCGCGGCGGCGCGGCCCAGGTTGTTCTGGCCCTGGAACGCCATGTTGTAGATCAGCTGGACGATGGTGATCGTGCTGTTGTCCGGGCCGCCCTTGGTGAGGATGTAGAACTGGTCGAAGGCGAGCAGCGAGCCGGTGACGCAGAGGATCGTGCACAGCGCCAGTGACGAGCGGATCAGCGGCACGGTGACGTGCCAGAACGTCTGGAAGCGGCCGGCGCCGTCGAGACGGGCCGCCTCGTAGATCTCACCCGGGATGCCCTGCAGCCCGACGAGCAGCAGGAGCATGTAGAAGCCGGAGTACCGCCAGACGATCAGGGCGACCGTCGACCAGAGCGCCGAACTCGGGGTGCCGAGGAACGACACCTCGCCGAACGGGCTGCTCTGCGGCGAGTAGAGCGCGTAGAACAGCAGCGACGCCGAGGCGAGGCCGAGGGCGGACGGGACGAGGAACGACGTACGCAGGAATCCGGTCCAGCGGTTGGACTCCTGGACGAGCAGAGCCAGGCCGAGCGCGAGCCCGAGCAGGATCACGGTCGTGACCAGCGTGTACTTGACCGTGAACCCGACGGCCGGCCAGAACAGCCGGTCGTCGAGGACGTCGGAGAAGTTCTCCGGAACGTTGACGCCGCGGTAGCCGGCGAACAGCCCCCAGTCGGAGACCGACATCCGCGCCACGATCCCGATCGGGATGACGAAGAAGATCAGCACGAACACCGCCGTCGGAGCGGCGTACGCCCAGCCATTTCCTCGCTTCCGGCCTCGCCGTGGGGTGGCCGACCTCCGCGAAGTCGTCGCCTCGGCCCGGCTCTGCACCGTCGTCACTGGCCGAGCACCTGCGTCAGGGCCTGGTTGTCCTTCTCGAGGGCGCCGGCGTCGCCGTACACCTGGTCGCGCAGCATGGTGACCCACGGGCTGCCGGGGGCGTTGTAGGCCTGCTGGAAGTTGACCGACACCGGCGTCTTGCTGGCCGGGTCCGCCGCCACCTTGTTGATGGTGACCATCCGCGGGTCCTTGGCGGCGTACTGGTTGTCGGCGAAGTCGGTGCGCGACACGCTGCTGTTGTTCGCGGCGAGCACGTCGACCTGGGCCTTGTCGGACATCAACCAGGTCAGGAAGTTCCAGGCCTGCTGGGTCTTCTTGGAGTCCTTGGAGATGCCGACACCGTCCCCGCCGACGAAGGTGGAGCCGCCACCGCTGACACCGGGGATCGCGGTGACACCGACGTCGACCGTCTTGGACGCGGTGGAGAGCAGCGTCGCCGGGTACGGCATCACGCCGATCTTGCCCTCCTGGAACGCCGCGACCCAGGTGGCGCCGGTCTCGTCCTTGGCGCCGGGTGCGATCGCGCCGGCCGCCTGCAAGTCCCGCCAGGTGCTGTAGACCTTCTGCGCGGCGGGGCCGTTGAGCAGCGACTTGGTGCCCTCGGGGTTCATCACCTCCTCGCCCGAGGCCCAGACCATCGGGAACCAGGTGAAGACGTTGCAGCCACCGCAGTTGCCACCGAAATACGTGCCGTGGACGTCTTTGGAGTTCAGCTTCTGCACGGCCAGCGCCTGCTGCTTGAACTCGTCGAGCGTGGTCGGGCCCTTCTCCGGGTCGAGGCCGGCCTCCTTGTAGAGCTTCTTGTTCCAGAAGATCACCGAGAGGTCGAGCACGAACGGCATCACGTACTTCTTGCCCTCGAACGTGCCGGCCTGCAGGTGACCTCTATTGATCTTGTCCGCGTACGGCAGCTTGGCGATGCTGTCGGTCAGGTCGGAGAAGAGCCCGGCCTTCGTCCAGTTCGGCACGTAGACGATGTCGGCGGCGAACAGGTCGGGCAGCTGGCCGCTGCCGGCCGCGGCGCCGACCTTGGCCACGTAGTCGTCGTTCGGGACAATGGTCAGCGCGACCTGGTTCTTGTGCGACTTGTTGTACGCGTCGACGAGCGCCTTCGCCTGCAGCTCCAGCGGCGCCCTGGTCCACAGGGTCAGCGCGGCGCCGTCGTCGACGCCGTCGACGCCCGCCGCGGTCGGTGCTTCGGTCTTGCCGTCGTCGCCACCGCAGGCGGCCATCGCCACCGCCAGCCCGATCGCGGCGACACCGGCGACAACCCGCCGGACTATCCGGGTACGCAAAACAGCCTCCCAGTCAGGAGTTTTCGGGGTTTTCGGTACTGGTATGTTTCGGTTAGCCTCCCTCTCGAGGAGGGCGGCGGTGAACAGCGAAGATTGCATTGGGCGAATGGCTCGCCGGCCTGCCGAAAACGTTTTCGTGAACGTAATACGGAGGAAAAACTGTTGTCAAGAGCTTCGATGGAGCCGGAGACGCCGCAGAGCGCCGGCCGGGTCGTCACCCTGCGCGACGTGGCGAAACTGGCCGGAGTGTCGATCGCGACCGCGTCGAAGGCGCTCAACAATCAGCCGCAGGTCCGCGCGGAGACGCGCGCCCGGGTCATCCGGGCGGCCGAGCAGCTGTCGTTCTCCCCCAACACCCTCGCCCAGGGGCTGATCACGCAACGTAGCGGAACGGTCGGCCTGCTCACGTCCGACCTGGAGGGTCGCTTCTCCATCCCGATCCTGATGGGCGCCGAGGACGCCTTCGGGTCGGACCAGACCTCGGTCTTCCTCTGCGACGCGCGCGGCGACACCGTCCGGGAGAAGCACCACCTGCGGGCCCTGCTGTCGCGCCGGGTCGACGGGCTGATCGTGGTGGGCGCCCGGCCGGACGCGCGGCCCTCGCTCGGGCGAGAGCTGCCGGTGCCGGTGATCTACGCCTACTCCCCCTCGGACGACCCCGCCGACCTCTCGCTGGTGACCGACAACGTGGGTGGCGGGCGGCTCGCCGTCGACCATCTGATCCGGCACGGGCGGCAGCGGATCGCGCACATCACCGGCGACGCGACCTACGGCGCGGCCCAGGACCGGGCCCGGGGCGCCCTGGAGCGGCTCGCCGAGGAGGGGCTCGAGCTCGCCGGCGAGCAGGTGTGGTTCGGGTCGTGGTCGGAGGCGTGGGGCCGGGGCGCGACCCGGATGGTCCTGCAGCGCACCCCCGACGTCGACGCGATCTTCGCCGGCTCGGACGAGATCGCGCGCGGGGTTCTCGACGCGCTCCACCAGGAGGATCTGGACGTGCCGGGGCAGGTCGCCGTGATCGGCTTCGACAACTGGAAGGTCCTGGCGGCCAACGCCCGGCCGCCGCTGTCGACCGTCGACATGAACCTGGAGCAGCTGGGGCGGCTCGCCGCGCAGCGGCTCTTCGCGGCGATCGACGGGAAGCCGAAGGGCGGGGTGGAGACGGTCGGCTGCCGCCTGGTGATCCGCGAGTCCTCCTCGTGAGGACTTCCTTCATCGGCTGACGGTTCGGCTGGTTCCCAGCTTCGCATCAACGGTCTCGATGCGACCGTGGCAACCGGCCGCCCGCCGATCGCGAGCGGCCGGCCCCATCCGCGCTACCGGATCCCGCCCGACGCCGGGTGCGTCGTGGTCCGGGTTCATCGACCTCCCGGTACGGACGGAATACCCAGCATCCTTGGCCGGCTCCTCCACGATGCACCGGAACCACCGGCGGAACTCGTCCTCGCCGTCCCGCTCATCGGGAACACTCCGCCGCCGGTGCACCGAGGCGGCCGGATACGGTTCGGCCAACTCCACGATGCAGAAGATCTCGTGCCCGCTCGAGTCTGAGCGACGTGCGCGGCCAACCTGGTCGCGCCCGGTGGCTCGGCACCGGCGACATGCTGGGCTCTTCCATGGATCCGCCCGGTACAAGCCACCGCCGAATCCGGCGGGCCCGGCCGATCAGGGCACTCGGGCGACCACGACCCAGCACATCGCGTCGGCGACGCTCGTGACGGTCTCCGGAGCGGGCCGCCACTCGACGCTGGAGACCAGGCCCGGCTCTATCGGCTCCAGCCCGTCGACGAACCGGGCCACCTCGTCGCGGGACCGGGCACGGTAGACCCCGTGGGCGCCGCCGTCGATCAGCTCCTGCGCCCTCACCCGCACCTCTTCGGGCAGGGTGTCGAACGTGCCGTGCACGACCACCAGGTAGCTGCCCGGCGCGAGCGCGGCGACCAGGGCGCGGACCGCGTCGTACGCACGCTGATCGTCGTCGACCAGGTGCAGGATGCTGCCCAGCACCACCGCCACCGGCCGGCTGAAATCGATCACCGCGCGCAACTGCTCGTCCGCGAGCAGCTCATCGATGGCAAGCAGGTCACCGTCGACGAACTCGGTGACGCCCTGAGGCGTGCTGAGCATCAGCCCCCGGTGCTGAACGCCGACGAGCGGATCGTTGTCGACGTAGACGATCCGGGCGTCGGGGGCGATCTCCTGCGCCACCTCGTGCACGTTCGGCGACAGCGGCCGGCCGGCGCCGATGTCGAGGACCTGCCGGATGCCGTGCTCGGCGACCAGATGGCGCACGGTCCGCAGCACCGCCGAGCGGGCCTCCCGCGCGGCCGCCACGATGTTCGGCATGATGCTGACGATGGTGGCGGTCGACTCCCGCTCCGCCGAGTAATGATCCTTGCCACCGAGCCACTGGTTGAAACGGCGCGAGGTGTTCAGGCCACTGATATCGGGTTCCGGCGTCACGCCGCACACTGTAGTCACTACCGGTGCCGCCGCGCGTGCCCCATATTGATTCGCATGGCTCGCCGTCTCCTGCACCCCCGCCGCTGGACCCCGCAACAACTCGCCGACCCCGGGCCCACCGGGCCGCTGACCGTGCGGCACCGTCTGCCGACCGGCGACACCGGTCCCGAGGACGTGGTCTTCGACCACACCGGCCGGATCGTCACCGGCACCGCCGACGGCCGGATCGTGACCCTCGACCCGGAGACCGGGGAGCGCCGGGTGCTCGCCGAGACCGGTGGGCGCCCACTGGGCCTGCACGCCCGGGCCGACGGCGGCCTCCTGGTCTGCGACCACGACAAGGGCTTGCTGGAGGTACGACCGGACGGCACGGTCGAGGTGCTCGTCGACACCGTCGACGGCGTGCCGCTCACCTTCGCCAGCAACGTCGTCGAGAGCAGCGACGGCACCATCTGGTTCACCACCTCGACCAGCCACTGGGACCTGGAGAACTACCTGGGCGAGGCCCTGGAGCACACCAGCAGCGGACGGCTGCTGCGCCGTGACCCCGACGGCACCGTCACCACGGTGCTGTCCGATCTGAAGTTCGGCAACGGCCTGGTGCTCTCCCCCGACGAGTCGCACCTGCTGGTCGCCGAGACCACCGGCTACCGCATCCGGCGGCACTGGCTGACCGGCCGCACCGAGACCCTGGTGGACAACCTCCCGGGCTTCCCCGACAACATGTCGCTGGGCAGCGACGGCCTGCTCTGGGTGGCGATCGCCGCTCCCCGCGACCGGCTGCTCGATCGGCTCCTGCCCCGGCCCGGCCTGCTGCGCCTGCTGGTGTGGAACCTGCCCGACGCGGTGCGCCCCAAGGCCACGCCGATCGCCTGGGTGATGGCCTTCGACCTGGACGGCCGGCTGGTCCACGACCTGCGCGCCGCCGACGGCTCGTACGGCTTCATCACCTCGGTCACCGAACACGACGGCACCGTGGTCGTCGGCAGCCTGACCGAGAACGACATCGCCGTCCTCGCCCACCTCCCCGGCTGAGCATCCCTGCCCCGACAGTCACCGGTGGACAAACCCGCCACGGCCGGCCCGCGGTCCCGGGCTGGCTCTCCCAGTGGTGTCCGGGCTTGCAATACCACCGCCGGGCCCAGCCGACGAAACCAGGCTGGGCCCGACGGTTTCACACCTCGAGAGTTTGCAGCTTCCAGCGGCCCGACCGGGCATCTGCTGTCACCCGGATCACGACCGTCGCCTCGTCGGCGTAGTGACGGCTGAGCAAGGTCATCCTCTTGTCCAGAGCGCTCTGGGAATGCGCGATGCCGGTGGCCTCCTGAACGACGCGCATCGCCCGATAGGCGGGTACCGGGCCGCCAGCCAGCAGGGCGGTGCAGGCATCCCCCTGGCCAGGGAAGATTCTCCGGTGGGTTCCGAGCAGCGGCCCGCCGATCGCGTGGCATCTATCGGCGACCGAGGCACCGACCGGGGTGGAATAGTAGAAGGTCCATCCTAGGTAATCACTGGCCGATCGACGCAGCAACTGGTTGATCGCCGCCCGGTGCCAAATCAACAGTGGTGGTGGTTTCGAGCAGCGGCGGGCTCCGCCGAGGAAGTCGTCCATCGCCTGGTCCGGCCCGAGGTAGACGCCGATGGACTTGCCCTTGCCCAAGCAGACGTTCGCGCCGGCCAGCTTCCAATCGTCGAACCCGGACACGAGACCGTTGAAATCGGAGCCGTCCTCGCTTTCCAAGGGCACGACGGGCACGACAGCTTCGGCTCGACGGCCGTGCGTCAGCCGGTACAAGGCGTCCCTGTTCTCCGGGTCGGCAACCAGGGCGCTGGACAGTTCCAGGTCACCGTCCGACTCATCTCGGTCGATACCGGTGAGCTCCTCCTCATCGTCCGGCTCCCCCTGGGTGAGATCGGCGAGCGCTTTCTCGTACTCCACGGAATCCTCTTCCAGATTGATGACGGCGCTCAAACCCGTCTCGGATCGCCAGGCCCTCAGCAGTTCGGCGTACCGACCGTCCCCGTCGTGGTCGTCCTCACCGACGTCGAACAACACCACCCGGGCGTGTTCCCGGCTGCTCGCCTGTGCGACGGCAACACCGGTGAGTTGCTGCAGGACGTACTCGTAGCCGATCGGGTCCGGATCGGAGAACCGCCCTACGACCACGACGGCCGGAGCCCCCGCCCGGGCTGATCGATTGCCCGCCAGGAGCTGGTCCAGCACGTGCCGACCGGCGTTGGGTGCGCCGGGCGGCCGGGGCGGGCCCAGGGCGTCCCAGCGCTGCTCCGCGATGACGCCGTAACAGGCGGATCCTTCCTCGGTGAAGATCCGAAGCCGCTCGACGGGTGCGGGCATGACGGACGCCGGCCGGCACTGCAGGTGATCGCTCATCACCTTGGCCAACCCGCCGCCGGCCACCAGGATCACCACGACGCCGGCGGCAACCAGCCGGCGACGGCCGGTCCGGGGCGTGGTGCTCGGCCCGGCCGCCGTTCGCGGCCGGGCCAGCACGGCACCTGCCTGTTCGGTCAACCGCTCCTGGAGGCGGATGTGCCGGAACTGGTAGACACCACCGGACTCGCGGAGCAGGTCCCGGCGGTGAGCCTCGGCCAGGAAGGCCATCAGCCGCCAGGGCGCCTGGCCGCGAACCGCCAGGATGACCCGGAGCACCAGAAATCTCGGCCAGGCGCGACCGAGCAACACCAGGACGGTGCAGCAGAGACCGCAGAGCACGGCTAAGAAAATCGTTTCCCGGTCGATGACGAAATCGGTCCTCGACCACACCGCCGGAGTCCCGGGCAACCCGAACCACCACCCTGCCACGGACTCGCCGATCACGGTACCGACGACCACCGCGCCCATGACAGCGGGCGCCACGATCATGGCCACGGCACTCCCGGCCACGGCCGCACCGATCATCGATGATCGGCGATCGCTGCGCAGCCGGCCCGCCGGGGTGATCTGCCGGGATCGTTCCGGTGGGGCCTGGAGCAGGGCATGGACACTCGCCCCGGCGCCCGCCACGACCGCGAGGGCGAGGCTGACCAGGGCATCATTGGCGAGTTCGACGATGGCGAAGAACTCCCATTCTTCGTTGACCTCCTGAGCCACCCCGAGTCCGATGACGATCAGACCCGCGAGTAATGCGACTGCGGAGAACCCGGCAAGGAAGCCGGCACGCAGCCGACCGGCGGACCCCTTGACCGCGATCGCGACCCGGCTCGGCACAGCACCGGCCGCGGCGTACCAGAGCACCGTGGCGAGGAGTGTCATTACGAGGCCGACGACAGCGCCCAGGCCACCGATACCGCTGAACGGATCTTCATCGAGGTCGTCGAAGCTCCCCCAGGCCACCGACACCCCGGTCATGAACGGCAAGCCGATCGCCAGCCCCACCGCCGGCGCGGCCCACGGCGACAGCAACCGATCCGCCAGCCGCCACCAGGAGAGGTCCCGCTCCCGGTGGCGGTGCAGGTGATCGGCGAGGAAGGTCAGCCAGCGTCGGGCCTTGTGCGCCGGCCACCTGGCCGGCTGGTCCTGACCGGCCGCGAACGAGGTGGTGACGAGACGGTCCACGAGATGGTCCTCGATCGCATGCCGATTCTCGAACCGCTCCCGGTCCAGCAACTCCGTCGGGCAGGCCGGAGCCGGACAGTTCTGGTAGACGGCCCGCGCCACCGAGATCATCAGAGGGGTGCTGAGCGCACGCGCCAGGGCACCGCCCGGCTCCTCGTCGACGGCGGCCAGGACCGGCTTCCAGTCGACATGCCCGGGCCAGCCGATCAAGGCCACGTAGGAGGCCAGGTCCTCCCCGGAGACCGGCTGCACCGTCACCACCGGCGCTTGATGCAGTGCGGGCGCCCCGTTGCGCAGGACGTCGGTGTACTCCGCGGACCGGCAGGTGACGATGATCGGCCGGTGTGCGCCGACGGCCTCGTTGATCCGACGGATGGCGCTGCGCCGCGACGTCTCCGGGATCTCGTCGAGACCGTCCAGGATCGGTACCACCAGGTCGTCGTCGAGCAGGGTCCGCGCGATCCGTGGATCGCCGTCGTAGTAGGCCGCGGCCAGCGTCGCGACGATCCATTCCGGCAGGGTCTGCGACACCGGATCCCAGGAGGAGGCGCTCAGCAGTACCGGTACGCGGTCTCCGGCCGCCCGGCCGGCCAACAGTCCGAGAGTCAGCAGCACCGCCACCACGCTCTTGCCGGCCCCTGGCTCGCCGAGCACGACCAGCCGCTCCGCGGGCACGGACCGGTATGCCCTGGCCAGTTGCCGGGTCACCGCGTCGAACGCGCCGACATCGACCCGGAAGAGCGGGCTCGCCGCCTCCCCCGAACCGGCGCCACCGCGCGTCCAGACCAGCGGCAGCACCTGCGGGTCCCGCAGGTCACGGATGCGCGCCTCGCCGAGCCACTGCTGGTTCACCGTCGCGGCGAGGTCGTCCGCCAGCTGTGCCGGCTCGGCCGGGGGCGGTGCGGCCGGGCGGTCGAGAACGGTCAGGGCCAGCGCGCACAGCCCGACGAACAGGCTCGCGACGCTGGCGCGCACGTCGTTGTCCGCCGCGTCGCCGACGGCCATCCAGCCCGCCAGGAGAATCGCGACGGCCGCGAGAACGGCCATCGCTGGACGTCTTCGGGAAGGCTTTCCGGGCACCACGAGACGGTAAGCGGCGACGACGTCCGGCGTGTCGCCCTCGTTGTCCGTCGGTCCGTACACGTGGAGAAGCCGGTGACCCGATCGGTCACCGGCTTCTCCGGGCAGGCCGTTACGAGGCGATGGACCAGAGCTGGCAGGTGTTGTTCAGCCACATCCAGAGCCGGGCCGGGGTGCCGTTGGCGGTGCCGCAGTCCTGGTTGTCGAGAACCATGCCGCTGTTCTCGACAACCAGCTCGTAGCGGCCGTTGCCGGCCGGGATGACCGCCCACTGCTGGCACGTGTTGCCCAGCGACTGCCAGAGGTTGACCGCCGTGCCGAGCGCCAGGCCGCAGTTGACCGCGTCGAGGGTCTTGCCGGCGTTGACGTTGGTGATCGTCCACTTGTTGGCGCCGACGTTGGTGAACTTCCACTGCTGGCAGGTGTTGCCCAGCGACTGCCACTGCTGGATCGTGGTGCCGTTGGCGGTGCCGCAGTTGGTGGCGTCGAGGACCTTGCCGCTGGCCAGGTTCGTGATCCGGTAGGTGGCGCCGTTGACCGGGAACGTGACGCTCTTGCTGTAGCCGACCGAGACGATGTTCGCCTGCACCGAGTTCTCGGTGGCGTCGGTCGGGTAGCCGCTGGTCATGACGCCCTCGAAGAACGAGCCGACGGAGCCGTTGCTGTTGTCGCCGCCGATGCCGAGGATGATCGCGCCCTGCTTGGTCATCGGCATGTAGCCGGACTGGGTCGGCAGCGAGCCGTTGTAGCGGGTGGCGAGGCTGCCGGACTGCGCGTTGCCGTCCTTGATGGCGTACGTCGTGGTGCCGTTGTTCTTCAGCACCGCGGTCACGAAGGCGCTGTTGCGGCCGGTGTTCGCGGTCCACGAGCCGTTGCCGCCGGCGAACAGGCCGTTCTCCAGGTCGGCCGCGACCCGCGGGCCGGTGGCGCAGGGCGAGAACCAGCACAGGTTGCCGAAGTAGATGGCGTCCATGTCACCGTTGCCGGTGTCCATGTTGTTCGTCTCGGCGTTGCCGTAGTCGAAGCAGCACCGGTCGTTGACGTGCGTACCCTCGGTGACCATGTACATGCCCTCCGGCTGGCTGCCGGTGGCGATGCCGCTGGTGGCGTTGTTGCGGTAACCGTTGCCCGCGGAGATGTAGACGCCGTAGACCTTGTGGCCGCCGGCCGTCACGGGCAGCGCCGCCGCGTTCGCGCCCTGGTCGGCGGTCGGGTTGGCGCCGCCGCCGGGGGCGATCGTCAGGTCGTTGTGTTTCGACGTCTGGTCGTAGATGCGGACGATCGTGCAGTACGTGCCGGAGCAGAAGGAGTCCTGGGTGGCCGCGTTGGCGTAACCGCCGGCGCTGAGCACGCCGATGTTCGTGGTGGCGCCGTCGGACCAGCGCCGCACCTGGTAGAGGGAGCCGCTGTAGGCGCCGAACAGGGCGCGGGTGGTGCTGTGCGCGGCGACGCAGGGGGTGCCGCCGCTCGCGTAGATGTCGCACGGCAGGGTGCCGGCGGCGTTCGCCGTTCCGGCGCCGGCGACGAGGGCGGTCGCCGTGAGGACGGTGGCGGCGGCGACCGCGAGGATTCGTCGGATCATGGGGAACCTTTCGCGTACGTGTGGAGGGCTGCGGTCGGTGGCGGCCGCTGCCCGGGGGATCCACGGATGTGAAAGTTAACATCGATTTTCGTGGCTGTTTCGACGTTGTCAAGGGGCATCCTTGTGAACGCTAACTATCACCCTCGGTCGATCCGCTCGAAGGCATGCCCGCGCCGCGGACCGCCCATCCCGGACCTGACGCGAAGCCGGACCGCTGGCGATTTCGCCGATGCGCGGCCAATTTATTGCACTGAGGATGCAGAGACCCGAACTCCCCTGGAGGTCTCATGCGTCGCCTCATCGTCCTGTTCACCGCCGTACTGGCCGCGCTCGCGCTGAGCCCGGCCCTGCCCGTGGCCGCCGCACCCGGCACTCCGGTGGTCTTCGTGCACGGTTACACCGGCAGCGCCTCGAACTGGACCACCGCGATGTCGGTGTTCCGCGCCGGCGGCTACTCGAGCAGCGAGCTTTCGCGTACGAGTACAACTCGTACGGCAACAACATCACCAACGCCCAGGGCCTCGCCACCTACGTCAGCCAGGTCCGGGCCCGCACCGGCGCGGCCCAGGTCGACATCGTCAACCACTCGATGGGCGGCCTGGTCAGCCTCTGGTACCTCAAGCAACTGGGCGGCGCCCAGTACGTCCGGCACCTGGCGTCGATCGCCGGCGCCAACCACGGCACCACCTACGCGAGCGCCTGCCTGGTCTACGTCACCTGCCAGCAGATGTATCCCGGATCGTCGTTCATCACCACGCTGAGCGCCGGTGACGAGACCCCGGGCAGCACGAAGTACGGAACCTGGTACTCCCCCTGTGACGGCATCATCATCCCGTACACGAGCACCGTGCTCAGCGGCGCCACCAACAACTACGTGGCGTGCCAGACCCACATCGGGTACCTGACCGACACCGTTACTCTCGCCCAGATCAGATCCTTCCTGGCGAGCTGACGCCACCGGGACGGCCGCGTGCCCGGCGGGGCGCGCGGCCGTCCCGGCGTTGACATCTATCGATCATTGCAGTGGGGTGATCTCACGTATTTCGATGCCCAGGAGGCTTGATGTCACCCCGAGTACGTTGGGCGGCCACAGCCGCCGCGCTCCTTCTGGGGCTCCCGTTCGCCGCACCCCCGGCGAACGCGGAACCCGCGGCCCCAGCGGCGCCAGTGATCTCGCTCAGCTCCGGTGAGCACGCGCTGATCCGCTTCCGCCTGGCCGACCAGGCCACCCTGGACCGGCTCGTCGCGGCGGGCGCCGACCTGGCCGCCCGCCCCCGGACCGACGCCGGTGCCGTCCTCGCCGATCTCGTGGTCGACGACGTGCGGCTCGCCGAACTGGTCAAGAACGGGGCCGTACCGGTCCAGCTGATCCAGCGAGAGTCGGACGCGGCCGCCCGCCGGCCCGCCGTCGCCAAGGTCTCGGCCGACACGCTGAAATTCCTGCAGGCGTACTGGTGGACGGTCGGCGGACGGACCTTCCTTCAGACGCAGGTCACGACGACCGCGACCGACGACCCCGACGTCGAGATCACCGTGACCTGGACGGCGGCCGACGGCACCACCGGCACGTATCCGCTCGTGCGGTTCGAGGACTCCGGCGAATACCAGTACCACTACGCGCTGCCGCAGCCGCTGCCCGGCAAGCCGGTGCGGGTCACCGCGTCGTCCAGCCTCGGCGGCACGGCCCGCCCGGTCACCCCGGCCACCTGGCCGGGGTCGACGCCGCCGGCCACGCCGGCCGGCTACCAGAAGGACTTCGTCGCCGCGTACATGACGCCGGCCGACATCGCCGCCCGGATCAAGCGTCTGGCCCGGCAGTACCCGAAGCTCGTCGACGTGATCAATCTGCCGAACAGGACCCAGGGCTACCGGCGTACGGCGGTGGCGTACCTGGGTGACCCGAACGCGGCCGCCGTCGTGGTCGAGTCGGTCAAGTTCGGCGACCAGAAGATGAACGGGGTGCAGGTGCGCACGGTCGACCCGGGGGCGAAGAACCGTCCGCTGGCCGCGACCTACGCCGACCGGGTCCTGACCGTCCGGCTCGCCACCGACGACACCGGCAAGACGATCAGCACCACCGACGACGTGGCCGCCTTCATCACGGCGAAGTACCCGCGCAGGTTCCAGGCGTTCGTCGAGACCGGTTCGGCCGGGCTGCCGATGCCGGTGGTCGCGCCGGTCCGGCTCGACGACGGGCTCGAGGGCACCGAGGTGTCCAAGAAGCCGTGGACCGTACAGGCGCTGCGGATCGGCAAGGTCCGGGACGGCTCCAGGACCGGCGTGCTCGCGTACTCCCAGGAGCACGCCCGGGAGTGGGCCACGCCGCTGGTGACGCTGGAGTTCGCCGAGCGGCTGCTGGCCAACTACGCCACCGACCCGGCGACCAGAGCGCTGGTCGACAACGTGGACGTGTTCATCATCCCGACGGTCAACCCGGACGGCGCGAACTACGCGTTCAACGACTTCAACTTCCAGCGCAAGAACCTGGTGAACCACTGTGCCGGCGCCAGCCGGGATCCCCGCTACCGCGACTCGTGGGGCGTCGACGTCAACCGCAACTACACGGTCGGCTCCTACTTCGACGGTTACGTCGGCGGCAACGCCAACTGCCTCTCCGGGACGTACGCCGGCACCGCCGAGCTGTCCGAGGCGGAGAGCCGCAACGTGATCGCGCTCGCGTCCGCCCACCCGAACATCAGGTTCGCGATGAACGTGCACTCGTACGGTGGGTACTTCATGTGGCCGCCCGGGTCGTACAAGGCCGAGGGCCGCGTCACGCTGCCCCGCCCGTCCATCGACGAGTCGAAGTTCTACCTGGACAGCGCCCGCCGCATCGTCGGCGCGATCGCGGCCGAGCGCGGCACCGTGACCTGGCCGGCGTACACCGGCCCGGTCGCCGACGTGCTCTACTCGGCCGCCGGCAACTCGGCCGATCAGCTCTACTACGAGCTGGGCATCGACGCCTGGGACTTCGAGGTCGGCAACGACCGCTGGAACGAGGCCACCGGCGAGTGGGAGGGCGTCGGCTTCCAGCCACCGTTCGACGAGGCCCACGCCGAGGCCCAGGAGTACGCGGGCGGACTGGTCGAACTGGTCCGGATCGCCGCCTCCGCCGGCTGAGCCGTCCCCTGGTCACGCCCGGCCTCTCCGGCCGGGGCCAGCCCTGATCCACACTCCGCGAACGGCGGCCCGGCTGATTCAGCGGGCCGCCGTTCGGCCGTTCCGCGCCCGCCAGGGCATCATCAGGATCATCCGATCGGCCGGAGGTTCCGCCTCACGACGTACGGCGGTGCAGGCCGTCGAGCACGAGGGTGACGACGCCGTCCGCGTCGGCCCGGGAGCCCGGCTGGTCGCAGGCCATGCAGATGCCCTGCAGGGCCATCATGACGGCGCCGACACCCACGTCGTCGCGGATGGCGCCCTCCTCGACGCCCGCGGCCAGCAGGTCCGCTATGGCCTGCCCCAATTCCCGGCCGCCCTCGGCGAGGGTGCCTGAGCGGGTGGCCATGAGGGTGGCGAGCGTGCGAGCCAGACCCTGGTTGGCATCCAGATGACTCACGAAGCCACGGAGGAAGGCCGCCAGCGCCTCCGTCGCGGAGAGCGTGGCCCGCAACTCGCGGGCGCGTGCGCACATCGCGGTGAGCTCTTCGCGGTAGACCGCCTCGGCCAGCGCCTCGCGGGTAGGAAAATGCCGGTAGAGCGTGCCCGTGCCGACCCCGGCCAGCCGGGCGAAGTCGTCGAAACGCAGGTCGAAGCAGCCTTCGGCGAACAGCTCACGGGCCTTGGCGAGCAGGGCGTCGCGGTTGCGCCGGGCGTCAGCGCGTAACGGCTTGGCTGTGGTCACCCGGAGCCTCCTTTGACAAACGGAAACTGTCTCCATATCTTGAAAGTGGAGACGATCTCCGATTCTAGGCGACCTGGTCACCGGCCCGTGAGGTGCGGCATGAAGATTCTGATGTTCGGCCGGGGTGTCATCGCCGCGGCGTACGGGTGGGCGCTGGAGCGGGCCGGGCACGAGATCGAGTTCTACGTACGGCCCGGCCGGGCAGCGAAGTACGGAAACGCGATCGACCTCGACCTGCTCGACGCACGGCGCCGGTTGTGGGGGCGACGCGTCACCGGGAAGTGGCCGGTACGTTACCGCGAATCGCTGGAGCCGGACCACGACTTCGACCTGATCGTGGTGAGCGTGCAGCACTACGGCTTCGCCGAGGCAGTGTCCTTCCTGGGGCCGCGCGTAGGCAACGCGACGGTGCTGGTCTTCAACAACCTGTGGGTCGAGCCACTGGTCGCGGTCGAGTCTCTGCCCGCCGACCAGTTGGCCTGGGGCTTTCCCGGCGCCGGTGGCGGCTTCGACGACGACGGCGTGCTGCGGGCGACCCTGCTGCCCGTGGTCTTCTTCGGCTCCCTCGACCGGCCGCCGACCGAGCGTGAGCGAGCCGTGCGCACGGTGTTCCGCCAGGCCGGATTCAGGCTCCGGGAGAACACCGACTTCCGCGGCTGGCTGTCGATCCACTTCATCCAGAACGCCGGCCTGCACACGCAGAGCTTGAAACTGGGTTCCCTCGCCGCGCTGGCCGGGAAGACGCGCAACGTACGCGAGGCGATTCTCGCCACCCGCGAACTACTGCCCCTCGTCGAGGCCCGCGGCGTCGACCTGCGGCGGCACCGCGGCGACCTGATGCCGTTCACAGCGCCCGTCTGGCTGACAGCGCCCGCGCTCGCCTGGCTCTTCCGTCACTTCCCGCCGATGCGCACGGTGATGGAGGCCCATGCCAACACCGAGGAACTGCGCGCGGTCTGCCGCGACACCCTGGCCGAGGCGCGCCGCCTGGGCGTGTCCGTGCCGCGGCTGGAGGCGGCCGAGCCCTACTTCACCGCAGGATGAGCGGCCGGGCCCCCCGTCGCTCGGGCCCGGCCGCCGGTCGTACCGATCAGGTGATGCCTGGTGGTCCTACGGGAAGTTGACCAGGTAGGAGTTGTTGTTGCTGGGGTTCGCGGCCGCGCCGGTGTTGTTGATGATGTGCGAGATGGTGCCGACGCCGCCGAGGGAGACGATCGCCATGTTGTGGAACTTCACTCCGGAGACCGCCGGCACCTCGAACGCGCGGAGCGAGGACACCGAGTTGTTCACGTTGAAGAAGCAGTAGCTGCCGAGCCCCCAGGCCTCGAACGTGGTGACACCGTTCGCCACCTTGATCGCCGGGTAGCCGTTCTGCGAGCCGTTCATCCAGGCGGCCTGGTTCGGCGGGTCGTACGGCATCTCGTTCTGGAAGAAGATGATCCTGCCGTTGGCGCCGTTCCAGACGACCTCGTTCTTCTGGTAGTGCTCGACGAACAGGCCGGTCGCGAGCACGTTGTCGCCGTTGACGGTGAGACCGTTGTCGGCGGTGTTCACCGTCCAGCCGATCCCCGCGCCGTGGTCGGCACGCCAGGCCCAGGTGTGGTCGATGATCGTGTTGTTGGTGTTCACGACCAGGCTGTTGGTGGCCTTGCCGGCCACCATGCCGCCGATCCGGAAGAACACGTCCTGCACGGTGGTCGGGTTGGCCGCGTGCGACACACCCGACTTGGCCAGGCCGACCTTGAGCAGGGTGTCGCTGTTGGTGGTTCCGGCGTCGAAGAGCAGACCCTTGAGGCGTACGCCGTCGACGTCGGCCACGTCCATCGCGTTCACGCCGTTGTCCGGGATGATGGTCGGGTAACCGATGCCGAGCACGACCGTGTTGGCCTTGGTCACGTGCAGGGTCTGGTTCACGTGGTAGACGCCCGGGGTGAAGAACAGGTTGCACCCGTTGGCCAGCGCCGTGTTGATCGTCGCCGCCGAGTCGCTGGGCCGCGCGACGAAGAAGTTGCTCATCGGCAGCGAGGTGCCGGGAGTGCTGCCGCCCGCCCAGCTCGGCCCGGTGGCGTTGGTGCGCAGCGAGGGCAGGAAGACCCGGTACCTGCCGGCCGGGTCGAGGTACAGGTACGGCACGTCCCGCGAGATCGGCGTGCTGGCCAGGGTGGTGTAGCGGGGCCCGCCGGCCGGGTTCGTGTTGAAGTTGTTGGCGGGGGCGCCGTTGGTGCCGGAGAACACCATGTTCCAGTTGGAGCCGCTCCAGGAGCCCAGCGTGCTGTCCTTGGTGTACCACTGCTGCTGGGAGGCCGACTCGGCGTTCCCGTCGATCTTCGAGTCGGAGATGTACCCGCCGCTGGCCCAGCCGTAGCTGGCCGGGAAGAGGTTGAGACCGCCGATCACGTGCATGCGACGGTACGGCGCGGCCTGCGCGACCGCCCAGCGGTTGGTGCCGCCGAGCGTGTTGATCGACATGTTCTCGGCCGACCGCCAGAAGTTCTGGGTCGCGTTGCCGGCGTCGCTGGCGTTGAACGCGTCGACGGTGACGGCACCGTTGATGCGTACGTCATCGGGGTTCTGACCCAGACCGAGGATCGACGTGTTGAAGCCGATGTTCGCGCCGACGTTGTACGGCGTGGTGCTCGGCTTGAAGACCAGCGCGTCCCGGCGGGTGCCGAACTGCGCCGACTGCGTGTCCTTCTGCGCGTTGAAGACGCTGTCCAGCGACGACTGGATGGCGGCGTCCGACATCGAGTGGTCGTAGATGTGGACGTTGGGCCCGAAGTCCGGGGTGTCGGAGTAGGTCGGGCAGGTACCGGGGTTCGTAGGCGTCGTCGTGACGGTGAACTTCTGCGCGCCGGAGCCGTTGCAGTCCCAGATCTGCAGGCGGGTCCCGTTGGCGGTGGCGCCGCTCGGAGAGTCCATGCAGCGACCGGACAGCGGGTTCTTGAGGCTGCCGTCGGTCTGCTGGACCCACTGCTGCGCGCCGGTGCCGTTGCAGTCCCAGAGCTGGAGCTTGGTGCCGTTGGCGGTGCCGGCGCTCGTCACGTCCAGGCAGCGGCCGATGGTGGTCAGCGCACTTCCGCTCCAGGTCCAGTGCTGGTCGGCGCTGTTGGTCTGGCAGTCCCAGAGCTGGACCGGCGTGCCGTTGACGCCGGTGTCGTCGCCGCTGACATCGACACACTTGGCACCGGGGCCGGCGATCGTGTCACCGGTGACGGCGGCCCAGGCGATCTGGCCGCCGCCGGCCGCGCCGAGCGTGGCGGCCGCCAGCACGAGCACCGCGAGCAGGCCGCGGTGGCGCCGTCGAGGGACAACTCTCATGTGCTGTCCTACCTTCCTTGTCGGCTGCCCGCGGTGCAGGGGAATGGGCAGGAGATCCAGCCGGGCCGGAACCGAACTGGTTCCGGTGGTGGAACAGAACCGGGACCCGGAGGCGGTGGCTCCGGGTCCCGGGCCCGGGTCGTCGCCGGTCAGGCCTTGGCGAACTTCTGGGCGGCGGAGCCGTTGCAGTCCCAGATCTGCAGGCGGGTGCCGTTGGCGGTGTTGCCGGAGGGCGCGTCGACGCAGCGGCCGGACTGCGGGTTGCTGATGCTGCCGTTGCTGTTGACGACCCAGGTCTGCGCCGCGTTGCCGGTGCAGTTGTGCAGCTGGAGCTGGGCGCCGTTGGCGGTGCCGCCGCCGGCGATGTCCAGGCACATGCCGAGGGTGGTCAGCGACTGACCGGTCCAGGCCCAGTGCTGGTCGCGGGCGGTCAGCTGGCAGTCCCAGAGCTGCACGGCCGCGCCGTCGCCACCGGCGTCGTCGCCCGCGACGTCGACGCACTTGCCGCCGGGGGCGGTGAGGTTGGTCGCGCCGTTGTTGTAGGCGAACTTCTGGGCGCCGGAGGTGTTGCAGTCCCAGATCTGCAGGCGGGTGCCGTTGGCGGTGGCGCCGGACGGCGAGTCGACACACTTGCCGGACTGCGGGTTGCGGATCGTGCCGTCGGCCTGGGTGACCCACTGCTGGCCGCCGACGCCGTTGCAGTCCCAGAGCTCGAGTTTGGCGCCGGAGGTGGTGCTGTTGCCCTCGATGTCGAGGCAGCGGCCCAGGGTCTGCAGGGTGCCGTTCTTGAGCGTCCAGTGCTGGTCCTTGGCGGCCGCCTGGCAGTCCCAGAGCTGGACCGCGGCGCCGTTGCCGCCGGAGTCGTCACCGGCGACGTCGACGCACTTGCCGCCGGGGCCAGCCACCGTGTATCCGGTGGTCGAGCCGCCACCGCCGCCGGTACCGCCGACGAACGGGGAGAGGATGACGCCCGCGGAGGTGGGGTTGTTCGAGTAGACCAGGGACTCCTGGTTCTGCACGTCGTCGAAGGCGAAGGCGTACGCCTTGCCGTCGGCCATGTTCGCGTGGATGATCCGCGCGTACTGGTTGGTGGGGTTGCTCTTGTAGAAGTCGGCCGCCGTGCCACCGGGCTGGGTGTCCAGGGTGCCGAGGGTGCCGCGGTTCAGCGCCGCGCACAGGGTGCGGGCGATCGGGCCGACCACCAGGTCGTTCGGGGCGGCGAGGTTGCCGTCACAGCCCCAGACGTTGGCGCTCGACGGCTTGTTGAACGAGGCGACCTGCGCACCGGAGCTGTTGGTGAAGACCATGGTGCTGCCGGACGTACGGCCGAAGTACTTGGTGTTGGGCTGGTCGCCGAAGGGCACGACGGTGAGCGTCTTGCCGGTGTAGGCGTTCCAGGCCGAGTTGATGTAGGAGTCGAGGTAGGTGCTGCTGAGCAGGCCCGCGTCGGCGGACTTGCCCGGCGAGAGCACCCGCAGCACGGTCCCGTCGGAGCGGGTGACCACGGTGTTCGCCCAGCCGGACTGTGCCCTGATCTGGTCGATGACGTTCTGCCGGCCGTTGGCGACCACGGCGCCGGTGCTCTTGGTGCCGTCGCTGCCGGAGACGGTCACCACGTGCGGGAGGGCGAACATGTCCACCTGCGAGCTGTTGAGCCACAGCCCGGAGTCGTTGTAGGTGAACTCGCTCCAGTCGAACAGGATGTCGTGGTTGGGGTCGCCGGAGGCCCACGGCGCGGGCTGGACCAGGCCGTCCGGGGTGAGGAAGAACTTCAGCTTCTGGCCGAGCGACATGTACAGCCGGCCGGAGAAGTTGCGCGGCAGCTGGACGGTGGTGCTGCCACCGTTGCCCGGGCCACCGATGGCGACGTCCGGCGCGGCGGACGGGGGCAGCGAGCCGGCCGGCCAGGCGTTGAAGGTGCCGCCGGCGGTGACGTAGCCCAGCCTGCCGGTGGTGAGGTTGACCCCGATGACGTAGAGGTAGGCCGCGTCGCCGCGCCCGGTGCTGTTGGTGACCGTGAACGGCAGCAGGTTGGGTCCGACGGCCTGGGCGGCCGACGCGGCGACGGTCGCGCCGATCGGTATCGCCGTTACGAGCGCGGCGAGCGCGCTCAGCAGCTTGTTACGTGTCGACATAGGGGCTCCTGGGAAAAGGGGAAGCCCTCGATCCGCCGTGGCCGGCCAATGGACGATAGGCCCATCGACGTGGGGAAACCGTTCGGCGTACAGCGGGGAGAGCGCTCTCAGATGATGTCCAAAAGCGAACGTTCCTGTCAATGCTTTGTTAACACTGATAACAGTTGGACACTCCGATGAGGACGGCGAAGGGGGCGGCGCACCGGTGCGCCGCCCCCTTCGCCGTCCGAACTCAGTCGCGGTGCTCGAGCCCGCGCGGCGCGACAGCCGTGGCAAGCCTGGCCAGGGCGAGCGCGCCGATCAGCAGGCCGACGTCACGCAGCGCAACGTCATAAAAGTTACCGAGCAGCAACAGGTTGACGATGATGCCGCCGAGCCACGCCGCGACGAGGTAGCCGCCGAATCGGGGCAGGAGCGCGACGACCACACCGGCGAGGATCTCGACGACCCCCACGGCGAGCATCGCCTGGTGCGCGGTCCCGGGCAGCCAAGTTCTACCGGCGCGCCGGCCGGGACATCGCGGTCACCCTCCCCGAACGCCGCTACGACCTGGCCGGGGAGATCCTGGCCGAGGCGATCGGCATCGCCGGGCGTGACCGGATTCCGGTCGAGGCGGCGATCCGCACCGCGGCCCGGGCGACCGGCCGTGGCCTCGGTGAGGATCAGGATTCGGGCCACACCACGGCGGACCAGGTGGTGATCACCACGCTGGAGGCCAACGGCTACGAGCCGCGCACCACAGAGGACGGCATCACGCTGGCGAACTGCCCGTTCCACCGGCTCGCGCGGCAACACACCGAGCTGGTCTGCGGGATGAATCTCGACCTCATCGACGGGCTGCTCGACGCGGTGGGTGCCACCGGGCTGTCCGCCCGGCTGGACCCCGGCCCCGACCGCTGCTGCGTCAGCATCTCGCCTGCCGACAGGAAGCCGGCCGATGAAAAGCCGACCGAGAAGAAGCCCGCCGCGGGAAAGTCCGCAGCGGACTGACCTCCGGGCCCGGGCGAGGTCAGCAGGCGGCCACGGCCGCCGGCGGACGACCGGCGGAGCGGCAGCCCATCCACGTCTCCCGCCAGCCGCTGTCGTCGACCACCCAGATGTCGGTGCCGCTGTTGTTCCCGGGTCACCCGTTCGGGGGTTCGGCGTGCAGGGTGACGCTGTTCAGGGCCGCGTCCCAGGTCCCGCCGTCGTAGGGCGCGACGACCTTGATCTCCAGCGCGACCACGTACCGGTGGTGCGCCGGCCAGCCGTATGCGTACCGCCACCACACCCCGCCCGGGCACGTCCAGCGGCCCTGCACCCCGGTGAGGCCGAGGCGGTCCAGGCGGAAATCCTCGCTGCCGGCCGCCGTGCAACCGGTCGGACCGAAGTACTGCCGCATGTACTCCGGGGAGAACCTGCCCTCCTTGACGACCTTCGCGGAGGCGCCGACGAAGATCCCGGGTACGGCCGCGTCGGTGAACCAGTCGGAGACGTTCGGTGAGGCGTTCATCCCCGGGCCGACGTTGATCTTGCCGTAGAACGGACTCTGCCCCGGGTGCCAGCCGTTGCCCCAGTGCTGGCTCCAGGCGGCGGGCACCGACACCGAGATGGTCCGGGTGTCGTCGAAGACCTGCTCGTACGGGACCGGCGGCGCGCTGGCCGCCACCGCCGGTGCCGCCTGCGGCCGGTCCTGGCGCAGCACCGCCAGCAGGCCGACGGTCAGCGCGACGATCAGGACCCCGCCGAGCACCGGCGCCGCGAACCGCCGGGTGCGGGCCGGGCCGGACGACCGGTCGGCGGCCACGGCGCTGTCCAGGTTGGTCAGCCACTCGGCCGCGGACGCCGGGCGGGCGGCCGGCGCCGGGTCGAGCCCGGACAGGATGCTGCGGCGCACTGCCGGACCGACGGCGCCGCGCAGCGACTGCTCGTCGAGCACTCCGGCCGACGGCGGCCGGCCGACCAGCATCCGGGCCAGCAGGGCGCTGCACGCGTACACGTCGGCGCGCTGGTCGACCGCGGCGGTCGCGTCGGACTGCTCCGGTGCCATGTAGCCCGGTGTACCCACCGGCAGGCTCAGCCCGCTGGCGCGGATGCTCAGGTCCTTGGCCAGTCCGAAGTCGCCGAGCACCAGCCGCTCGTCCGGCTCGACCAGCGGTGCCGCGTCGCCGTGGGCCGCCTCCCGGCCGTGGCCCGGGTCCGGGTCCGGGTCCGAGAAGATCAGCAGGTTGCCGGGCTTCACGTCCCGGTGCACCACGCCGGCCTCGTGCACCCGGCGCAACGCGAGCGCGACGTCCCGGGCCACCGCGAAGGCGGCGGCCGGCTCGACCTCGCGCCCCGCGCCGGCCAGGTCGGCGAGACGGTCCTCCAGGGTGCCGCGGTCCGCGTACGGCATCACGAAGTACGGCCCCCGGTCCGGGGTCTCCCCGATGTCGTGCACGTTGACCAGGCGCGGCCCGCCGATCCGGCGCAGCAGCCGGGCCTCGTTCAGGAAGCGTTCCCGGATGTCCTGGTCGAGCGCCCACCGGTTCGCCAGCACCTTGATCGCGACCGGCGACTCGAGCTGCTCGTCGACGGCGAGATACACGTCGGCGAACGCGCCGCTGCCGAGCTTGCGCATGATCCGGTAACGACCGATGAATTCGATCTCCGCCACTGGCCGGTCCACCATTCCCCCGTCGGCTTTTCGAGTCCCGCCGGTTATACCATTTCGGAATGTCGCCACCATTCGAGCGATCACCCGATCGGACTCCGGAATCGCACGAAGATCTTCAAGAACTGGCGCTGCGGGCCGCCACCGGTTCCCGCCGCGATCTGCAGGAACTGCTGCACCAGATCCACGTCCGGCGGCTCGCGCACGGCGGTGCGCGGCGGATCCTGGCCGACGCCACGGACGTCGACGACGCCGCTCAGGAGACGCTGATCGCGGTGGCCCGCGGTATCGGCACCTTCGAAGGACGTTCACGTTTTACCAGCTGGTTGCATCGGATCGCGGTCAACGCGGCGCTCGAGGTGGTGCGGCGCAGGAACCGTGCCGGGGCACCCACCGACGAGCCGCCGGAGCCCGATCCGGCCGGCGGGACGCTGCGCAGGATGAGCTCGATGGCGGCCACCCGGATCGACGTGGAGAACGCGTTGGGGCGATTGCCCGAACAATATCGGGAGGCTTTGCTGCTGCGGGAGTTCGAGCAGAGATCGTACGAAGAAATTGCTGATCTTCTGCAGCTCCCGGTGGGGACCGTGCGGTCGCGGATATCCCGGGCCCGACGCCTTGTCGGCATCTATCTGAACATCAGTTGATCGGCTGTCCGGGCGCCTTCGGGAGGTATTCGACGGCCGGCGCCCCCCGACAGGCGATGATCGACACGGCCACTCCATGCGGCCGGTCGTCCACGGCGGCACCGGGTCGTCGCCCGGTGCCGCTTCCTGCTCAGCTGTTCTCCACGGCCGCCTGCTCCACCGGCAGCGCGGCCACGTACCGCCGCATGAACGCGTCGAAGCCCGCCACGTCGGCCGGGTCCGGGGCCGCGGTGTCCAGGCTCGCACCGGCGAACACCTCGCGGGTCAGGAACTCGTCCAGGCTCTGCCCGGACTTGCCACGGGCCAGATAGGCGGCCAGGATCGCGATACCCCACGCGCCGCCCTCGGCGGCGAGATCGCCGACCGAGACGGGCGTGTTGATCGCCGCGGCGAGCAGGTTCTGCGCCACCCCCTCGGTCTTGAACAGGCCGCCGTGCGCGAACATCCGCTCCAGCTTGACCGACTCGGCCTTCTGCAGCACGTCCATGCCGATCCGCAGCGTGGCCAGCGCGGCGTACAGCTGGGTCCGCATGAAGGTGGCCAGGTTCAGCGAGCTGCCCGGTTCGCGCAGGAACAGCGGCCGGCCCTCGTGCAGTTTCGTGATCGGCTCGCCGGACAGGTAGTTGAACGCCATCAGCCCGCCGCCGTCCGGGGCGCCGTTCAGCGCGGCCCGGAACAGCGTCTCGAAGATGGTCGAGCTGTCCCGCTCGACGCCGAGCGCCGCGGCGAACTCGGCGAAGAGCCCGGCCCACGAGTTCAGCTCGCTGGCGCCGTTGTTGCAGTGGACCATCGCCACCAGGTCCCCGGCGGGCGTCGTGACCAGGTCGACCTCGGGGTGCATCCGGCTCAGCGGGCCGTCGAGCACGATCATCGCGAAGATGCTGGTGCCGGCGCTGACGTTGCCGGTGCGGCGGGCCACCGAGTTGGTGGCCACCATGCCGGTGCCGGCGTCACCCTCGGGCGGGCAGAGCGCGACACCCGGCCGCAGGGCGCCACTGGGGTCGAGCAGCTTCGCCCCGGCCTCGGTGAGCGAGCCGGCGGCCTCGCCCGCGGGCAGCACGGCGGGCAGCAGTTCGACCAGCGGCAGCGGCAGACCACGCCCGGCGACCAGGTCGTCGAACTTGGCGAGCATGCCGGTGTCGTAACCGCCGGTGGCGACGTCGATCGGGAACATGCCGCTGGCGTCGCCGACGCCGAGCACCTGCCGGCCGGTCAGCTTCCAGTGCACGTACCCGGCGAGGGTCGTCAGGTGGGCGAGCCGGCCGAGGTGCTCCTCGCCGTTCAGCACCGCCTGGTACAGGTGGGCGATGCTCCAGCGGTGCGGGATGTTGTAGCCGAACAGCTCGCTCAGCTGCTCGGAGGCGGCGCCGGTGTTGGTGTTGCGCCAGGTACGGAACGGGGTCAGCAGCTCACCGTCGGCGTCGAAGGCCAGGTAGCCGTGCATCATCGCGGAGACGCCGAGCGCGCCGGTGGTCCGCAGCTCGGTCCCGTACCGCTCGCGCACGTCCTCGGCCAGCGCGGCGTAGCAGGCCCGCAGCCCGGACCAGACCGCCTCCAGGGAGTACGTCCAGGTGCGGTCGACGAACTGGTTCTCCCAGTCGTGGCTGCCGACCGCGATCGCCGCGTGGTCCGGGCCGGTCAGCACCGCCTTGATCCGGGTCGACCCCAGCTCGATCCCGAGCGCGGTGCGCCCCTGCTCGATCGCCTCGCGCACGCCAGCATGTGAGCGTTCACCCGTATCCGTCATGGTCATGTTTCTACCTCAGGCACGCAGATGGATGTACCTCTGGTGCGGCCGAAACTCCCGAAAAGTTGTCGTTCACAATCGGCGGCCGCCGAGGATCAGACCCGGGCGCCACCGTCGACCCGCAGCACGGCGCCGGTCACGAACGAGGCGCGGTCGCTGAGCAGCCACGCCGCGGCCTGTGCGATCTCGTCCGGGTCGGCCTGCCGGCCCAGCGGGGTCGCCGCGACCAGGCGTGCGGTCAGGCCCGGCGAGCTCGACTCCCAGGTCTCGATCATTTCGGTACGGGTGTTGCCCGGGGCGATCGCGTTGACCCGGATGGCCTCGGGCCCGAACGTGACGGCGGCGGACTCGGTGAGGCTGTTGACCGCCCGCTTCATCGCCCCGTAGGCCGGCAGTGCCGGGTTGCCCGTCAGGCTGCCGACGCTGGAGTTGTTCACGATCGCCCCGGTGCCCGCGGTGGCGCGGATCGCCGCCACCTGCGCGACCATGGCCAGCCAGACCCCGCGCAGGTTCACCGCGTACAGCCGGTCGAAGTCGTCCTCGCCGATCCGGTCGATCGGGTCGGGCGGTGTGATGGTCGCGCCGTTGTTGAAGGCCACGTCGAGCCGGCCGTGCAGGTCGACGGTCCGGGCGACGGCCGCGCGGATCGCCGCCGGGTCCGCGAGATCGCAGACGACGTACGCGGCGGTGCCGCCCGCCTCGCGGATCTCCCCGGTCACCGCGGCGAGTTGAGCCTCCGTGCGGGCGGCGAGCACGACCCGTGCGCCTTCCCGGGCGAACAGCCGGGCCGCGGCGGCGCCGATGCCACGGCCGGCGCCGCTGACGAACGCGACCTTGTCAGTGAGCAGATCGGTCATGCGGCCAAGCCTGGATGGCCGCCGGACGGCCGGCCAGGCCTCGACGGTACCTGGCTACGCCCGGCGACGGCCGCGCAGAATGGGCGGGTGGATCGAGGAGAGCTGGCCGCCTTCCTGCGCAGCCGGCGCGAGCGGATCAGCCCGGCCGACGTCGGCCTGCCGGCCGGTCGGCGCCGGCGCACGCCCGGGCTGCGCCGCGAGGAGGCGGCCCGGCTGGCGTTCATCTCCACCGAGTACTACACGCGCCTGGAACAGGCCCGCGGGCCACGACCGTCGCGTGAGGTGCTCGCCGGCCTGGCCCGCGCCCTGCGGCTCACCGACGCGGAGCGCGCCCACCTGCACCACCTCGCCGGCGAGTCGCCGCTGCCGGCCGCGGGGCCGTCGCGCGAGGTGCGGCAGAGCATCCTCGACCTGCTGTCCCGCCTGCCCCAGGCGGCCGCGACGGTCATCGCGGCGGACTTCGAGGTGATCGCCTGGAACGAGTTGGCCGCCGCCTTGATGGAGGACTTCTCCGCGCTCGACCGGCGCGACCGCAACCTGGTCCGGCGCGTCTTCCTCGGCCCGCACCGGGACGGGCGGCGTCTCTACGGTGTCTCCGACGCCGATCGGTTCGCCCGCGGCGCGGCCCGCCGGCTCAGAGCGGCGGCCGCCCGCTATCCCGGCGACCCGGACCTGACCGGGCTGGTCCAGGACCTGCTGACCGGCAGCGCGCAGTTCCGGGAGCTGTGGGCCTCCCACGATGTCGCCGAGGAGTCCACCCCGAGCAAGACCTTCCAGCACCCGATGGCCGGTCCGGTGACCGTCAACTGTGACGTCCTGGAGATGACCGATCGGGATCAGCGGCTCGTGATCTACACCGCGGTGCCCGGCTCCCCCTCCGAGCAGGCGCTGCGCCTGCTGTCGGTGATCGGCACCCAGCGCCTCGGCGTCACCTGACGGCCCGCCGGTGCCGGCGGGCCGTCAGGCTCGGTCGATCAGGGACGCCGGCGGGGGCCGATCATGTCGTCGAGGGGAAGATCCGACGACGGTACGGACCTGAGCGCCGCCGGCACGCCGGCCCAGCGCCGAAGCATCGCCGTGGCCTCGGCCGCGTCCGCCGCGGTCAGCTTGGCGATGTTCGCACCGTGGTTGGCGCCCGGCGCGACGTACAGGGCGGAGTCGTGCCTGCTGGGAGTGAAGCGCTCGGCGCTCCACGGATCATTCTGTCCGTAGATGAAGAGCATCCGCTCCGAGGCGGTACGGACCCAGAGGTCGACGTCGAGCATCGGCACCGGGTTGTACGCGCGGCGCAGCTCCGCCGGCAGCGACGAGTTGGCGGTGTACAGGCCGGGGTAGGCGCGCAGCCCGCGCAGGTGCTCGAAGCGCAGGCTCGGCCAGCCCAGCTGACCGGCCGCCTGGTAGTAGTACGGCCAGTAGGGTTCGAGGCCCTGGTCGGTGTAGAAGCTCCACCCGGCGACGCCGTCGATCCAGTCGTACAGTTCGTCGTCGGTCGCGGTGCTCGCCGGCACCGTCGCGCAGTCGGCGGCGGAGCTGTACTGCCAGAACGCCCACACCGTGTCCAGGACGGTCATCTCGAACGAGCGGTCGGCCGTGCCGATGCTGGTGCTGAACGTCCATCCGTTCGCGGCCGCGTCCGCTTGCAGCCGGGCGACGAACCGGTCGCGGCGGAGCAACGCCTCGCGCTGGACGTCGGCGAGGGCGGCGCGGCAGGACTCCGTGCCGACGGTGTCGAAGAACCCGTCGTACGCCTTGTCGGCCGCGTTGATCACATCGTCCGGTGCCACGTAGGCGACCACGCCGTCGACGTCCCCGGGGTAGAACCGCCGGTGGTAGACGGAGGTCATGCCCCCCTTGCTCCCACCGGTCTGGATCCAGCGTCCGGAGTAGACGCCCTTGAGCGCGGTGACGATGCGGTGCTCGTCGCTCGCCTCCTGCCAGATGTTCAGATCCGACCAGTCGGCCGGGGCGGGGCGGGACGGGGTGAAGAAGCGGTGCTCGACCGACACCTGGTTGGCGCCGAGCAGCCGGGTCGGCTCCGTCTCGGTCGGGCGGGGGCTGGCGGCCAGGCCGTACCCGTTGGTGTACAGGACCGTCGGGGAGCCGGCCGATCGGTGCAGCAGGGTCAGGCGCTGCTCGTAGCTGCCCTGTCCGGGGTGGCGGTGGTCGGCCGGCTGGCGGTAGGTCAGCACGAAGAACCGGTAGCCGGTGCCCTGGGTCTCGGAGACGACGGAGAGTCCGGGGACGGCCTTGAGCTGGTCCAGCAGAGGGTCGTCGGCGGCGCGCGCGGCGGTGGCCGGCGACAGAACCATCAGGAGGGAGGCGAGGATAGCCCCAATTCGATATCTCACCGCGCCACAATATCGACGCGCGGCTATCGCATGGGGGCGGCGTCCATCGATGCGATGTGGACGGCCGCGCCCCCGGTTCCCGGCTTACGGGGTGCCGCGCCGCATCGGGCGCGCGATCAGGGCCGATCCCCGCCAGATCCCTCGGACGGTGACCGAGGATCCCCCTTCGCCGCCTGACCCTATTCGCCGCGATCAGAGCTCATCCAGGAGCAGAACGCCGTCCGGCGAGTAAAAGTAGTCGCGTACCTGCCGGGCCCAGTCTTCGATCTCCGGGTCTTCCGTTTGCGACAACCAATCGGAAAGATGCGCGCACTCGTCGGTGTGCCCGTTCTCCGAGAGCCACCGCAACGTTTCCCGCCGGCCCGCTCCGAAGATGGCCTGGGCGTCGAAGCCGATGCCGAGATCCATGTCGCCTGTGCGAAATTTCGCGCCGTACAGACGGTACGAGTCCGCGGGATCACCGATCAGGAACAGCAGGAAGGCGGTCAGGTAGATCTGCTCGAACTCGTCGCTCGCGCCGTTGTCCGGGCCCTCACGCCAGGTCCTTTCGAGGTCGAAGATCTCCCGCAGCATCGCGTGGTGCGGACGAGGGTCGTCGACGTCGACCATCCGCAGCGCTTCCCTGCGCGCAGCCGGATCCGACAGGTTCACAGAGTTGGGCACGCCTGCACGGTAGTCGAGGCTGCCGTTGGGCAGTTCTCGTGGTGTGCCCGCCTGGCCGGACTTGTGCCTGCCAGCACGATCACCGCGGCGGAGCGCCGACGCATGCCGGAAGCCATGATCTACTACACCCGTGCCGTTGATGTTGGTGGATCTCGACAACACTTTGATCGACCGGGACTCGGCCTTCCGGTCCGCTGTCGCCTCGTTCCTGGCTGAGCACGGCTTACCTGGGACCGATCTCGGCTGGATCATGAGTCTCGACGCCGGCGGCTACACCGCACGTGACGTGGTCGCAGCGGCCATGGTGGACAGGTACGGCAGCACCGCGCCCGGGTCCACGATCCACGCCCTGCTCGACAACGGGGCAGCCGACCGCTTGGTGCTGGCGAGGGAGACCGAGGACGCGCTGATCGCCGCGCGCGCACGTGGCTGGACCCGCGTCATCGTCACCAATGGCCGCACCGCGCAGCAAGAGGCGAAGATTCGCAACACCGGACTTGACCGGCTCGTCGACGGCTGGGTCGTCTCGGAAGCGGTCGGCCACCGGAAACCCGGCCCGGAGATCTTCCACGCGGCCGCCGGGATCGGCCGGACCTCGCTGCGGGAGGCATGGGTGATCGGCGACTCCGCCGAGGCCGACATCGCGGGAGCGGTGGCGCTGGGCCTCAACAGCGTGTGGGTTTCGAACGGCCGGACCTGGAGTCAGGACGCCTACGAACCCACTGAGATCACCGGCGACGTCGCCACCGCCATACGCCGGATCATCTGATGATCGCGGACGCGTAGAGGTCGGCGACGGCGACCGGTTCGGCAAGCTCCGGGCCGACCGCGGTCAGGCCGAAGTCGACGACGTCGGCCCCCAGTTCGCTCAGCAGCCGGGCCAGGAACGCCTCGGCCGTGTCGGCCTGCGGCTGGACGTCGGCCGTGACGACCGGAACGGCCAGCACCCCGGCGAGCGCGTTGGCCGGCAGTTGGTCGAGCAGGACCTTGAGGGCGCCGGAGAAGGTGCCTCGCCAGGCAGGGGTCGCCACGATCAGCAACGTGGCGTCCTGCACGGTCAGCAACGCCTCGCCGGTGGCGCGGTCGCCGGTCACGAGCAGCCCCGGGCCGAGTTCGGCGACGTCGACCATATCGAACGTGCTGTCGCCACGGCTCGCCGCGATCCGCTCCCCCACCGCGGTGGCCAGCTGCAATGTGGACGATCCGGGGCTCGGATGGCCTGAGATCACGACAACCTCCGACATGCGGCCCTCCCTCGCGCGGCAACTACTTCAGGTCATCATCCAACCCCCAAAATCAGCTGCGCTATCCGTCGAAAGTTCAACTACGCTCTGCGACCGATCGATGATCACATCCTCCCTCGCGAGTGATCTATAACCTACCATTTACATAGGTTAACTAGGTTATCCCGCCCCGCTGTGCCATATTGGACTTCGTGACAGCAACCAGCCTCACCAGCGACAACGGCGGTGCGTGATGATCGACTTGCGGCGCATGATGCTCCTCACCGACCTCGCCGACCTCGGCACCGTGACAGCCGTCGCGGAACGACGGTGCATCACCAGCTCCGCGGTGTCGCAGCAACTACGGGTCCTGGAGAAGGAGACCGGAGCGATCCTGTTCCGCCGTGACGGCCGGACGCTCAGCCTGACGCGCAGCGGCCACGTGCTGGTCGAGCACGTGCGCCGGGTGCTGGGCGCCGTCGACGAGGCGATCAGCGCGGTCGCCGCCACCCGTGGGACGGTCTCCGGCCAGATCGCCGTCGCGTCGTTCAACATGGGCATCTCGATGCTGGCCGCGCCGATGATGCGGCGCCTGCGCCTGGCGGAACCCGACCTGCATCTCCAGATCCAGCAGGCGCCGAGCCAGGCCGCCGCACGACTGCTGCGCCAGGGCGAGGTCGACATCGCCATCACCTGCCGGTACGACTTCGACGCCGACGAATCGTGGAACGGGCTCACCGCCGAGCACCTGCTCCACGAGCCGCTCGTCCTGATGGCACCGTCCCACCTGCACCTGCGTGTACGCGGCCGCGGCCTGAGCGCGCTCGCCGGCGAGCCGTGGGTGACCGGCCAGCGCGACTCCGGCCTCGACCACGCGGTCCTGCGCGCGGGCCGGTCGGCCGGTTTCACCCCACAGGTCAAGCACCGGGTGATCGGCGCGCCGAACGTCTGCGATCTGGCGGCCACCGAGGCGGCCGCCGCCCTCGTCCCCCAGCGGTCCGTCCCGGCGCACCTGGCGGAGTTGATCATCGACGGGCTGGATCTGGGTGGACGGACGATCAGCGCGGTGGTCCGGGAAGGACGCCAGCGCGACCCCAACATCGCCTCGATCCTGCGGACTCTGCACCTGATCGCGGAGGAGAACACCCCGGTGGTCCGCGGGAACCGCCTGAAGATCGCCTCCTGAGATCGCACCCACCGGTGACGGACGCGGCGCGTCCGTCCG
Organism: Actinoplanes regularis; assembly: GCF_900188005.1. Lineage (GTDB taxonomy): Bacteria > Actinomycetota > Actinomycetes > Mycobacteriales > Micromonosporaceae > Actinoplanes > Actinoplanes regularis. The sequence goes on from NZ_FZNR01000010.1 coordinate 183,542, forward strand.
GCGAACCCTGCCCACAACCCGGCGAGAGGACCCGAACCGTGAACACCTTCCTGTGGACCGAGCGATGAGCCGGCGGGGCAACCCGGACCTCGCGGCGAGCGAATCACTACGGCTGCTCGGGGCCGACCCCGCCGGATGGGTGCCACCGACCGCCGGCGTCGATCACGACGTGGCGATCGTCGGCGCCGGCCAGAGCGGACTGACCATCGGGTACGCGTTGCGCCGTGCCGGCATCACCCGGGTCGCCGTGCTGGACGCCGCCGAGAGCGAGTCCCACGTCGGCGGCTGGGCCGCCAAGGCCCGGATGCGTACGCTCCGGACCGCCAAGACGCTCGTCGGTCCCGAGCTGGGCAATCCGGCGCTCAGCTTCCGCGCCTGGTACGAGGCCCGGGAAGGAACGGCGGCCTGGACGGCGCTGGACCGGATCCCCACCGCCGACTGGATCAGCTACCTGACCTGGTTCCAACGCCAGGTGCGGGTGCCGGTCCGGCGTGGTGTCCGGGTGCTCCGGATCGAACCGGACGGCCAGGACCGCATCCGTCTACACCTGCGCCGCGCGGGGACCGACACGGTCGAGACCGCCCGCAAGGTGGTGCTGGCGAACGGCGTCGAGGGGACCGGCGGCCCACGCATCCCGGTCACCACGGCGAAACTGTCGCCCGCGGTGTTCGCGCACACCGGCCGGCAGATCGACTTCGCCGCCCTGCGCGGCCGTACCGTGGCCGTCGTGGGCGCCGCGGCCTCGGCGTTCGACGCCGCCGCCACCGCGCTCGAGGCCCACGCGGCCGAGGTCCATCTCTTCTCCCGCCGCGGCGACCTGGTCGTCGCCAGGCCCGGCGGCAACCCGCCGAGCCCGGCCGTGCAGGACGTCTTCCACCGGCTGCCCGACGCCGAACGATGGCGTCGCCGGTTCGCCTTCGCCGGCAGCACCCCGCTGGACTCGGTGCAGCGGGCCACGGCTCACCCGAACTTCCACATCCACCTCGCCGCGCCCTGGCAGGAGGCCACCGAGGCCGGCTCGAAGGTGCGGGTCAGGGCGGCCGACGGCACCCACCGGTTCGACTTCGTCATCGCCGGCACCGGGTACCAGCACGATCCCCGGACCCGGCCGGAGCTGGCCGCGGTCGCCGGGCGGATCGCGCTGTGGCGCGACCGGTACCAGCCGCCGGCGGAGCTGCGCTCGGAACACCTCAGCTCCTTCCCGTACGTCGGCCCCGGTTACGAGCTGACCGCCCGCCGGCCGGAGGACGCCGGTTGGCTCTCCGCGATCCACGTCTTCAACGCCGGGGCGAGCCAGAGTTTCGGGCTACCCATCGGCGACGTGCCCAGCCTGCGATCCGGCGTTCCCCGCCTGGTCGACGCGATCGTCCGCGACCTCGTCCTGGCGGACCTGCCGAGGACCAAGCCCTCCCCCGCGGCCCCCGCCTCCCGCGAGGAGTACGCACACGCCGTCTGGAAGCCGGAAACCGTCGCCGCCTGAGGAGCAGAACCATGAACCGCCTGTATCTGAGTGTCGCCCTGAACAGCACCGGCTCCGCACCCCGCTCCTGGGCCGCGCCCGGGACCAGGTGGAACCGGTTCAGCGACTGGCGCCACTACCTGCGTTCCGCGCAGCTCGCACACGAGGGCGTCTTCGACATCGTCTTCGTCTCCGATCATCCGGCGCTGCAGCGCGACAACACCTCCCGGCCGATCCACAGCTTCGACCCGACCGTGCTGTTCTCCGCCGTGGCCGCGGCGGTCCCGGACATCGGCTTCCTGCTGACCGCGTCCTCGTCCTACAACTCGCCGTACAACCTGGCGCGCCGGCTGGCCACCCTCGACCACATCTCCGGCGGCCGGGTGATCTGGAACGTCGTATCGAGCTTCAACCCGGACATCGCCGCGAACTTCGGCGCGGCGCCGCTGCCGTCGCGCGCCGAGCGCTACCGTCGAGCCGACGAGTTCGTGCAGGTCGTCAGGGACCTGTGGCTGAGCTGGGACACCCCTTCCGACGACCCGCCCGCCGGAGATCTCTGGGACGCGACCACCGCCCGGCGCATCGACCACCACGGCGAGTTCTTCGACGTCACCGGGCCGCTGAACGTGCCGATCGGGCCACAGGGGCATCCGGTCATCTCGCAGGCGGGCGCCTCGGAGGCCGGCGTCGACCTGGCGGCCAAGCACGCCGACATCGTGTACGCGTCGCTGCTGCACAAGCAGTCCGCCTTCGACTACCAGGCCCGGCTGCGCGAACGGGCCCTGGCGCACGGCCGGGACCCCGGCGACCTCCGGCTGCTTCCCGGCCTCACCGTCATCCTCGGCGAGACCCGGGAGGAGGCGTACCGCAAGCACGAGGCGCTGCACGGGCATCGCGGCGAGGACGGGCTGATCGCCGACTTCCTGCACCGCAACTGGGCCGTCGATCTCGGCGACCGGATCGACCCGGACAAGCCGCTCGACCCGGCGTTGTTCGCGCACACCGAGGACCAGCAGCGGCCGGTCGGGTTCGTCAGGTCGTTCGCGGAACTGGCCGCGGCCGAGGAGATCACGCCGCGACAGCTGGTCCGGCGGGTGGAGGGCGGGCACCGGCTGGCGGTCGGCACCCCGCGCGAGGTCGCCGACACGATCCTGGACTGGTGGAGCTCCGGGGCGGTGGCCGGCTTCAACATCCACATCCCGGTCCTGCCGGACGGCATCGCCGAGTTCAACCGGCACGTCATCCCGCTGCTCCAGGAATCGGGCGCCTTCCCCGCCGCATACGACGGCTCGACCCTCCGGGAACGCCTGAAGCTGCCCGACCCGCGCAACCGGTGACCCGGCACGACGCGGCGCCCCGGCCACCGGCCGGGGCGCCGCGTCGTGTTCAGTGACGTCGTCAGATCCCGTGGAAGGGCTCGCCCGAGACCAGTTCGGACTCGCGGCCGTCAACACCCTTCGGGATGTCGCCCTCCAGGGTGACCCGGTAGAGGACCCGGTCGTGGCCCAGATGCCCGGCGTCGGAGATCGCCAGGTGGGCGGTCGCCCGGTTGTCCCAGAACGCGACGCTGCCCGCGGCCCAGCGGAAGCGCACCGTGTACTCGGTACGGGTCGCCTCCTCCCAGAGCAGCTTCAGGATCCGCTCGCTCTGCGACGGGGTGAAGCCCCGGATCTCCCGCGCCCCACGGGTGAAGCCCGGGCTGACGAAGAGCGCCCGCTCGCCGGTGACCGGATGCACCCGGACCGCCGGATGCCAGGCGACCAGGTTCGCCTCACGGACCTTCCGCTCACGCTGGCTGCCCGAGGTGGCCCTGGTACTGAACCGGTGCTTGATGTCCAGCCTGTCGGCGAGGTCGCGCAGCTCCGCCGGCAGGTTCTCGTACGCGGCGACCAGGTTCGTCCAGGCAGTGTCACCACCGTAGGGCGGCAGGATGTCGGAGCGCAGGATCGACGCGGCCGGCGGGTTGACCAGTGCGGTCACATCGGTGTGCCAGGAGCTGTCGTAGGAGGTGCGTTTGCGGCCGAGGTTCTCCTCGTAGCGGCGACTGTCGATGGGAAGGATCTCCGGGAAGCCCTCCGGCGGGTTCTCCTCGTGCGGATGAGCGGGCGTGACCTTGCCGAACCGGCGGGCGAACGCGACCTGCTCGGCGTGACCGATCTGCTGATCCCGGAAGAACACCACCTTGTAGGTGTGCAGCGCGGTACGGATCTCCTCGATCACATCGTGGTGCAGCTCCTCCCGCAGGTCGACGCCGCCGATCTCGGCGCCGATGTAACCGGCGAGCGGGGTGACGTCGAGGGTCACCGTGGGTTGGCTGATGGTGGTCATGAGGACAGCTCCTCTGCGAGAAGGCTCGGCGCGACGCCGACGGACGGGAAGGAGACCGGAAGGACGCCGGTGAGCAGGTGCTCACCGATCTGCCGCTCCCGGTAGATGGCCGGGTTGTGGGAGGAGAGGACACGGGCGTTGCGCCAGTGCCGGTCGAGGCGCAGGTTCTCCTCGACCGCGGACGCCCCGCCCACCTCGAAGATCTCGGTGGTGGCGTGCAGGACCTGGTCGATGACGACCGACTGGGCGCGCAGGACACCCAGTTCGGCCCGCTGTTCCAGCTCACGCACCTGTTCCTCGGCCGCGGGCGTGGGGTCGGCCTTGACGGCCCAGCGGGCGTTCTTGGCCGTGTCCAGGTCGTCGGCGACCGCCAGAACGATCTGCCGGGTGGTGTGCGCGATCGCGTCGACCCGGCCCAGCACCTGCTGGACCAGCGGATCCTCGGCCGGCAGGTCGGCGCTGCCGTGGCCGTAGGAGCGGCGGCGCCGGCGGACGAACTCGGCGGCCTCGTCGACCGCGCGGCGGGCGATGCCGGCCAGGGTGGCCAGGTGCACCAGCTGCACGATCGAGGTCGTTCCGGCGTGCCGCCGGACCTGCGGGATGACGTGGGCCGGGTCGACCTCGACGTCGGTGAGGACCGTCGTGCCGCTGCCGCTGAGCCGCTGCCCGAACCCGGTGTAGTCGTCGAGCAGTTCCAGGCCGGGGGCGTCGCGCGGGACCAGGGCGGTGATCCGGTCGCCCTCCCCGCGCTGGACCGCGACCGAGATCCAGTCGGCGTACAGGCTGCCGGTGCTGTAGTACTTCGTGCCGTTGAGCAGCAGCCGGCCGCCGGCCTCGCGCAACGTGGTGTTGGTGCGGCCACGCACGTTGCCGGACCGCTCGCTGGTGGCGTTGCCGATCACCGCGCCCTCGCCGATCCGGCCGAGCCAGAGCCGGCCGCGGGCGGTGTCACGCTCCTCCCAGCGGTCCTCGGTGAAGCGGAAGTGCACCCGGAACGCCTGCACCAGATTGGACTCGGCCGCGCCGAGCTCGACGAGCAGCTCGAACAGCTGGCGCAGGCTGGCGCCGGACCCGCCGAACTCCTCCGGCACGCGCAGCGCACCCAGGCCGAGCGCGGCCAGCTCGCGGGCCTCCGCCAGGGGCAGGCGACGGGTCGCCTCCCGCTCCCGGGCCCCGGCGGCGATCCGATCGAGAAGCGGCCGGAAACGGGTGAGCAGGTCGGTCGGGACCGCTGTTGTCGTCACGACATCCCCCTTAGAAGTAGCCGACGGCCGGCAGCGACGCGCTGTTGACAACGACGTCGCCGACCGCGCGTGCCTTGAAGACCGTCGGGTTGTGGCTGAACAGGGTGCGCAGGTTGCGCCAGTGCCGGTCGAGGTGCTGCGCGGAGCGGGTGGCAGAGGCGCCGAGCGCGCCGAAGGCCACGCCGGCGGCGCGCAGCGCGATCTCCTCGACGCCGATCTTCACCTGCGAGGCCCGCAGGGAGGCGTCGTCGCTCTCGAGGGTTTCGGCTGCGGTGAGAACGGCGGCTTCCACGACGTACGCCGCGGCCGACAGCTCCCCGACGATCTGCAGGATCTGCGGGTCGTGCCGGGACTCGTCGTGGTTGCCCCACGAGTAGGAGCGGGAACGGGTGCGGATCAGTTCGGCGGTGTCGGCGGTCAGCTCGCGCAGGATGCCCGCGGCGATCGCGTACAACAGCAGTTGTGCCTGGGCGCCGCTGCGTGACTGCGGGCCGGGGAACGGCAAGGACACCACCTCGGACGGGTGCACCAGCACGTTGTCGAGGACGGTGGTGCCGCTACCGGTGTGCCGCTGGCCGATGCCGTCCCAGTCGTCCTCGTGGCGTACACCCTCGCGGTCGGCGGGAATCAGCACGCTGACCCGCTCGCCGTCGCCGTCGCTGGCGACCAGGCGCAGATAGTCGCTGTACTGCGCGCCGGTGCTGTAGAACTTGCGGCCGTTGAGCCGGAACGCCGGTCCGTCCGGGACCAGGGTGGTGTCGAAGGTGTAGACGCCGGCGCGGTTGCCCAGTTCGGCCGCGGCGCCGCCGAACAGTCTGCCGTCGAGGACCTGGGCGAGCCAGGGCCGGTCGGCGTAGGCGCCCGGGTCGCGCAGCAATTCCTCGACGAAGCCGTAGTGCAGGCGCAGGATGTGCGGCACGTCCGGGTCGGCCTCGGCGAGCCGGATGAACAGGGCGAACGACTCCCGCCGGGTGTAGCCGGCGCCGCCGTCGGCGAGCGGGACGCGGACCGCGCCGAGCCGGTGCCGGCGGACCAGGTCGAGGGCGAGCAGCGGTTGTTCGCCGGGTGCCTCGGCGCGTCGGCGACGGGCGTCGGCGGCGATCTCGGCGAGCACGCCGGCGAGTTCGGCGGAGTCGAGCGCGGGTGGACGGGCCGTGCTGGTGGTGACGGTCATGGACGGCTCCTCAGTTGATCCCCAGATGCAGGCCGGTCATGTCGCGGGCCGTCGGCGGGTGTCGGCGATGTCGTGATTCATTGCCTCGTCCGATCCTCGAGTGACTGTCTTCAGCTTGGTGACGCCCGGGCGGGCGATCAACGCGGTGCGACTACGAGGTTCGTTAAGCGGAAGTTGGCCGGGTGTAGGTCGCGAAGTGGGCGGCGCGGACCACCGGCGCCAGGCCCCGGACCTGGAAGAAGACGGCGGCCCGGGCCCGGACCTGGGCGATGTCGCCGTCGAGCAGGCCGGCGCCGCCGCGGGCCACGACGCCCGCGGTGGTGGCGCGGACCGCGATCTCGTCGAGCACGGCGCGCCAGTGCGGGTCGGGCAGCGGCGTGGCGACCGCGTGTTCGAGTTCGGCGGAGAGCGCCAGCAGGGATGGCTCGTCAGGGTAACGGCGCAGGGCGTCGTCGAGGGCGGCGCGGGCCAGGCCGTACGGGCCGGGCGGCGCGACCACGGGGACGCCGGCCGGGTCGGTGCCGGGGTCGATCTGCTGGGCGCGCCGGACGTCGAGGCTGATCCGGCCGTCGCGCGCCTTCCAGTCGGCGACCGGGATCACCTCGGAGACGTACGCGTCGGGCAGCAGGTAGCCGTCGAGGGTGAGCTCGGCGGTGCGCGAGCCGTAGACCGCGGTCAGCGGCAGCACCCGGCCACTGATCTTCGCGTCGTGCAGGTCGGCGAGGCCGAAGACGTACTCCGCACGGGCCTCGTCGACGGCGCCCAGCCAGAGCACGTCGGTCAGGCCCCAGCCGGAGTGCCAGCCGATCACGCCGTCGATCCGGTAGCCGCCGGGCACCCGGGTGGCGACCGTGCCGCGCCGTTGCGGCCAGGAGCGGACGTGCCCCATCCCGGCCCCGCCGTACAGCTTGCCCGCCGCCAGCTTCGGCAGCAGGGCCAGGGTCTGCGGGCTGCCGGCCTGGATGGCCGGCCCGACCGGGGCGCCGTGCTGGGTGACGATCGTCGCCGTGGACGGATCGACACCGAACAGCAGATCGTCGGCGGCGGCCTTGACCTGCGGTGGAACGGACAGGCCGCCGTACTGTTCGGGCACGAACCAGCGGTGGTAACCGACCGCGCGCAGGGCCTCCAGATGCGAGCGCGGCACCTCGGTGCGGTCGACCCGCGCCGCGGCCGGGGCGAGCACCTCCGCGACCACTTCGGCGAACTCCCGGTACGCCGGGTGTGAGCGCGGGTTGGCGGGCGTGGCGACAGTCATGGTCAACCTCCTTGCGACGTGGTGCCGGTCGAAGACGCCGGGTTCAGGTGCTTCGCCAGGTCGGGGCTCTCCAGGGCGTGGGCCAGTTCGAGCACCCGCGGGTCGCCGGCCAGTCGCGGCGGAGCGACCAGCACGGAGGACCAGGGGCTCTGCGGGCCCGGCTCGACGGCGAGGGCGTCCGAGGCCGGGTGCAGTCCGAGCGTGGTGGCCTGCCGCGGGGTGAGCACGATCGCGTCGTACTGCTGGTAGACCTCGCGCAGGTGCGCGTCGGAGTACGAGCCCAGCAGCGTGAGGTGCCGCAGCGACTCCTTCACGTTCGCCTCGCTGATCGTGAGGTCGGCCGGGGTGGCGCCGCCGAACGGGCGGTCGAGTTTCACCAGGCCGGCGCTCTGCAGCAGGTAGAGGCCGCGGGCGAAGCCCTCGGTGGCGCCGGGCAGGACCACCTTGGAGCCGTGCGGCAGGCTCCTGCCGTGCACCTCGTCCTCGACGACGCCCGCGTTGACCCAGGAGCTCGTCGCCTTCAGGTCCGTCCATCTCAACGAGTAGAGGCCGTACGGGACGAGGTTGGCCTTCGCGACGACGCTGAGCGCGGGGGAAGCGGCCGGGCCCTCCTGATAGAAGCCGAGGTCGGCGTCACCGGCCTGGATCCTCCGGTCCGCGTCGCCCGGCGCGTCCGCGAGCTGGATCCTGGCGGTCTTCGGGAGCAGGTGGTCGACGGTGTACTGCAGAGCCTCGCGATAGTCGCCCGGCCCCACGTACACCAGCAGCGTGCTCTCGTCGGTCCGCTGGTAGGTGACATCGGGGCGCGACCCACAACCGGCGAGCACGGCGAGTGCCAGGAGCCCGGCGAGTACCTTCTTCATGACGGTTCACATCCCTAGCGGACGTCGTAACGGAACGAGGCGACCCGGGGGCCCGCCGGGGTGCCGAACGTGATGGTCACCTGCCAGTTCCCGGCGACCGGCACGACCAGATCGCGGCTGCTCCACCGGACGCCCGTGCCGGTGGTCTCGGTGCCGCCGAAGCGGACCGGCAGGCGGGCGACGTTCGCCTCCCGCGACGACAGGTCCACCGAGAGCGGGGCGTCACCGGCCGCCTCGACGATCAGCCGCTGCGGGCCGCGGCGGGTGGACGGGATGGTGACGGCGAGGGCCGAGCCGGGGCCGAAGTCGACAGTGGTTCGTACCGGCGGGTCGTAATCGGCCGTGGCCGGGGCGACCGACGACAGCACGCCGGTGGCGCCGAAGACGGCCGTGGCCAGCAGCAATTCGGCCCCCACGAACCGGCCGAGGCGGCGGTAGGCGACCGCTGCCGTGGCCAGGACCAGCGCCACCAGACCGATTTTGACGATCAGCACCCGGCCGTACGTCGTGCTCAGCAGTGCGTCGGGCGCCGGGATGCGCAGCAGCCCCAGCCCGGCCCCGGTGCCGACCACCACCGCCGCGTGGATCAGCGCATAGCGGTGCCAGGCCGCGATCGGGACGTCGCGGCGCAGCTCGACCGCGATCACCACCACCCCACCCAGCCAGGCGAGGACGGCGTAGACGTGCAGGGTGGTCAGCGCGAGCGGCAACGGGAAAAGCCCCGGGTCGGCGCCGTGCCCGCCGTACGTCACGGCCAGCACCGTGGGCACCGCCGCGAGCCACCGGCCGGGGAGTCTGAGCTGGACGGCCACGGCCACCACGGCGGCGAGCGAGGCGATCCCGAAGCCGCTGGTGAACACCGTCCAGCCGGTCTCTGCGAAGACCAGCCCGAGCCGGGCCGTGAGACCGGCGACGAGCAGGGCGCTCCCGCACCGGACGGTGACCCGCCAGCGGCGCCGTTCCCGCAGGTGGGGCCAGAGCCGGGCGGTGGTCAGCAGCACCCCCGCGGACAGCACGGCGCCGGTGTGGACGAGCAGTCTGGCGACGTACCCCGGAAGGCCGTCGGTCTCGGCCTCCGGAGCGGTGAGCAGACCCTCGGCCGCGCCCACGGTGAACGCCGCCGACACCGAGACCACGTGCGTGTCCACCGACAGCAGGCGTGCGGTGGCCAGGAAGGAGCCGTCCGGCAGGGCGGTGGCGAGCCGCACCGTCACCACGGTGCGGTCCGCGTTCAGCGCGACTGCCCGGACCCCGTACCGCTTGCCTTCCCCGTCGATGACCTGGGGCGAGCCCGGCACCACCGACACCGCCTCGTTGAGCGTGAAGGCCACGTCGGCCGGCCCCTGATCGAGGTGGCCGCCCTCGGCCGGCGTGGTCGCGACCAGGGAGGCGTGGGCCGATGCGGGCGCCGGCCAGGACAGCAGAACCAGCACCGCCAGTACGATCACCGCGCCGATCCGCCGTCCCACGTGCTACCTCGCCCGGCGCAGCGTCGCGGAGACCGAGAGGACCAGCGCGAGCCCGATCAGGATCCACTGGGTGATCTGGGACCCGCTCCGTTCCGGTTCCGGCTCCGCCACCGGCGCGTCGCCGTGATGGCCCGCCGGGGCCTCGCCGAGCACCACGATCGGTGCCGGGTGCTCCGGCTCGGAGGCGTCCAGGGCGACCTCGTCCCAGGCCACCGCCGAGCCGTCGCTGTACTGCTGGGTCGCCGGCAGCGGGACCGCGCTCCGGTCCTGCGGCCACGGGCCGCCGGAGAAGGCGAAGACGCCGAACTCCGCCGGCCCGAGACCCGCGCCGGACGCGCGCCAGACGATCCTTGTGACCCTTCCCTCCGCGGTCTCCACCTTGGCCGTCCAGCCGGCGATCGGCAGCACCTTCGCCGAGGTCAGCGTCACGTCGCCGGGGATGGTCACGGTCAGCCCGACCGTCGAGGCCGTCTCGCTCTCGGTCGGCACGCTCAGCCGGACCGTGCCGTAGCCACCCCTGCCCGGCGCGTCGCCCCCGTCCACCCGCACGTGTGCCCGTGCCGGCGCCGCGATGAGCAGAACAGCGGCCGCCGACACCGTTGCCGCGATGAGCTTCATCGGGTGGTCAGCCCCCTCTGCCACCGGGTGAGGTACCGCTCCGCGCCCGCCATCAGCGCGTTGACGAGGACCCCGAGCAGGCCGAGGGTCAGGATGCCGGCGTAGATCTGCGGGGTCTGCATCCGGTAGCTGGCGTTGTTGATGTAGATGCCCAGGCCCTGCGCGCCGCCGACGAGCTCGGCCGCGACCAGGGCGGTGAAGGCGTTGGCCGCGGCCAGCCGGATGCCCGGGAAGAACGACGGCAGCGCCGCGGGCAGCACCACCTGGGTGAAGATGTAGAGCCGCCCGGCGCCGAGGGTCCGGGCCGAGTTGATCAGGATGCGCTCCACCCCGCCGACCGCGCCGACCGCGTTGATGAAGATCGGCCAGAAGCAGGCCCAGACCACGATGGCGATCTTCGACTCCTCGTCGATGCCGAGGAAGGCCACGAAGACCGGCAGCAGGGCGAGCAGCGACAGGTTGCGGAAGAAGAGCAGCACCGGCTCGGCGAACTTGCCGAACGCCGGGATGGACCCGACCAGGATGCCGAGCACGATCCCGGCGACCAGGGCGAGCGAGAACCCGATCACCGCCCGCTGGATGCTCGGTCCGGCGTCGGCCGGGATGGAGCCGTCCGCGAGGCCGCTGAGGAACGCCTTGACGGTGTCCTGCGGGGTGGCGAGGTAGAGCGAGTCGATCAGGCCGCGGTTGATCACCAGCCACCAGAGCGCCAGGAAGCCGAGCAGGCCGGCGGCGCCGTACAGGTATCTGTCGTATTTGACGAGGAACGCGTTCGGGCGCTTGGGCCGCCTGATGGCGACCTCGGCGGGGACCGCCTCAGTCGTCGCCGTTGCCAATGTGCACCTCTTCCTCGAGGATCCGCGCGACCTGCGCGCGGATCCGGGCGAACCCGGTGGAGCTGCGGGACTGGCTGGTACGCGGTCGCGGCAGGTCGACCTCGATGTGGTCCTTCACCCGGCCCGGCGACTGGGTCATCACCGCGATCCGGTCGGACAGGAAGATCGCCTCGTCGATCGAGTGGGTGACGAAGAGGACGGTCTTCCTGGTCCTGCCGGATTCCCAGATGCGCAGCAGTTCGCCCTGCAGGAACTCGCGGGTCTGCGCGTCCAGGGCGGCGAACGGCTCGTCGAAGACCAGGATCTCCGGCTCGTAGGCGAGGACCCGGGCGATCGCGACGCGCTGGCGCATGCCGCCGGAGAGCTGATGCGGCAGGCGGTTCGCGGCGGCGGACAGGCCGACGGTCCGTAGCACCTCGGCCGCCCGTTCGCGTCGTTCCGCTCGGGGCACGCCGCGGATCTTCAGGCCGGCCTCGACGTTCTTCTGCGCGGTCAGCCAGGGGAAGAGCGCGTAGCTCTGGAAGACCACGCCGACGTCGGAGTTGACCCCCTCCACGTGCCGGCCGTCGACCAGGACGTCGCCCCCGTCGTACGTCTCCAGCCCGGCCAGGATGTTGAGGAACGTCGACTTGCCGCAGCCGCTGGGCCCGAGCAGGGAGACGAACTCCCCGCTCCGCAGATCGAGATCGAAGTCTTCCAGCACGGTGTGGAAGCCACCGTCGGCATGCGCGTCCGGATAGATCTTGGCGACGTTCCTGGCCTCGATCTTCGCGGTCCGGTTGAGCACCTGTGCGCTCATCGGGCGCCTACTTCCGGACCAGCGGGCTGTCGAGGATCCCGCTGTTCTGCTCGGCCTGGATGATCGACTTGTTGTCGGTCTGCGACTCGAGCAGATCGGCGGTCTTCGCGTACGGGTTGTAGGCGTTTGTCGCCATCTCCTCGATCTTGACCTGACGCCAGGCGGGGGTGACCTCGCCGACCTCTTCGACCAGGTCCCACCACAGGTTCAGGCTGGCCTTGTCGAGCAGCGCGTTCGGCGCGTAGTGCCAGTTGGTGGTCTGCTCCACCGGGTAACCGGTGGTCTTGCCGGCGATCTCCGCCGACTCCTTCGGGTGCTCGTTGGCCCAGTTCGCCGTCTTCGCGATGATGCCGACGAACTCGCGCGCCGCCTCCGGATGCTGCTTGAGCCAGACGTTGCTGGCCTTGTACGGCGCCTGGCCGCCCAACTCGCCCCAGTCGTCGAAGGACGTCGCGATCTCGGTGAACTTGTCCTTCTGGCTCAGCAGCACGCCGACCAGCGGCGGATGGAAGACACCGAGCTCGATCTCGCCCTTCTCCAGCGCGGGCGCCACCAGCTCGGCCTTGAGCTCGACGAACTGAATCTTGTTCAGGTCCACGTCGTTCTTCTTCAGCAACCGCTTGATGACCAGGTCGGTGCAGCTGTTGACACCGGAGACGCCGACCCGGTGACCCTCCAGGGCCTTGAGGTTCTTCAGCGTGATGTTCGAGCCGGCCTTCACGAAGTACGCCATGTGTGGCTCCTCCGGCAGGTCGAGCATGCTGGAGGCGATCAGCGTGAAGCCCCTGACACCCTTCGAGTACGCGGTGATGTTGTCGCTCTGCATGCCGGTCGCGATGTCCACTTTGTTCTGGTCGAGCAGCTGGGTCGCGGGCACCGTGGTCGCCGGGCCGACGTACTCCGGCCGGACCCCGGCGTTCTTCCAGTAGCCGAGCTCGTCCGCGATCCGGACCAGCGACAGCGCCGTGGGCGAGTTCGCGAACCGGAAGCTCACGTAGTCCTTGCCACCGCCCCCTGTGCCGCAGCCCGCCACCAGCGACGTGGCCACGACGACGGCGGCCACCGTCGCGGTCAGTCGCGGCACCCTTCCGACCAGGCGCTTTCGCTCTGAGGAGCGTGTTCCCGTACTGCCGCTCATGGCGGTGTTCCTCTCTCAAGGCCGACGTCCGATCAGTGTTGGGCGGCTGAAAGCGGCGGAACAACGCTGCCTGGCTTCACGAATCCGGTAGCTGAGCTTCAGGGTCCGAGCACACCTTGAAAAATCTCCGAATCTATGGATTAGCTATAGGGGAGGTATAGATTGGCACCGGCCGGGAGGACACACTGATGGGTCTCGAATTCCTCTGGTACATCCCCAACCAGGACCGCCCAGGGCATCGCGGCGACAACGTGGTGAACGACCACAACAGCCTGGACACGCTGACCCGGCATGCCTTGGCCCTCGAGGAGCACGGCTGGGACGGTGCGCTGCTCGGGACCGGGTGGGGCCGCCCGGACACGTTCACCGTCGCCACCGCTCTCGCGGCGCGGACCACGACGTTCCAGCCGCTGATCGCGGCCCGGCCCGGGTACTGGCGGCCGGCGCACTTCGCGTCGGCGGCGGCGACCCTGCAACATCTCAGCGGCGGCCGCGTGCTGATCAACATCGTGTCCGGCAAGGACAACCTCGCCGCCTACGGCGACAGCGAGGGAGATCAGGCTCAGCGATACGGCCGGACCCGCGAGTTCCTGCGCATCGTGCGCAAACTCTGGGCCGAGGAGAACGTCACCTACCACGGTGAACACTTCCGGGTGACCGGGTCGACCGTGGTGCCGCGACTGGCCGAGCCGCCACGGCTGTACTTCGGCGGCGCCTCCGAGGCCGCCGAGCGGGTCTCCGCCACCGAGGCCGACGTGCAGCTGTTCTGGGGCGAGCCGCTCGCGGGCGTACAGGAGCGGATCGAACGTCTCAAGAGGCTCAGCGCCGAGCTGGGCCGTGAACATCAGCCACTGGAATTCGGTCTGCGCATCACCACGCTGGTCCGCGACACCACCGAGCTGGCCTGGGCCGACGCCGAGGCGAAGGTCGCCGAGATGGCGCGCGGCGCCAAGCTCGACCCGAACCGGCACCCGGCGGTCGGTCAGCAGCGGCTGCTCGACCTGGCCGCCCGGGGTGACGTGCTGGACGACAACCTCTACACCGCGCCCGGCCGCTTCGGTGGCGGCGGTGCCGGCACCACCTGGCTGGTCGGCTCCGCGCAGGACGTGGCCAAGTCACTGCGGAAATACCAGGACCTGGGGATCACCCACTTCGTCCTCTCCGACACCCCGTACCTGCCGGAGATCGAGCGGCAGGGCAGACAACTGCTGCCGCTGCTGCGGGCCGGCGCCTGACCTTCCCCCACCTTTCAAGCTCGGGAGACAACCGTGTCCGACCTTCGCAGCTCCATCGAGAACGCCGAATCAGGCCGCCGGCGATGGCCGTGGATAGCCGGCGGCGCCGTGCTCGCGGTCCTGCTCGCCGCCGGCATCACGGTCGCCCTCGCCCGCGGTGACTCCGGCGCCAAGGCCGCCGGTGACGGGTCGCCGGCCCGCGGTGGCACGCTCCAGTTCGCCCTGATCGACTATCAGCGCAGCCCGGACCCGCAGTGGGGCACCAACTACGCCGAGTCGCTGATCGGCAACAACGTCACCGACAAACTGACCTGGCAGGACCCGGACACCGGCGAGATCACCCCGTGGCTCGCCGAATCCTGGGAGTACAACGCCGACCTCACCGAGTTCACCTTCCACCTGCGCAAGGACGTGACGTTCAGCGACGGGACGCGGTTTGACTCCGCGGCGGTCAAGGCCAACTTCGACCAGTACGTGCACGGCGACCAGAAGCTCGGCATCAACCCGAACGGCGCGGTCCTGCTCTCGGGCTACGTCGAGACCCGGACCCCGGACGACTGGACCGCCGTGGTCCGCTTCGCCAAGCCGCTCGCCAGCTTCCTGCAGGCCTCCTCGTTCACCGCGAACGCTCAGCCGGGCTTCCTCTCGCTCGCCACCCTCAAGCTCAGCGCCGAGCAGCGGACCGACGCCACCAAGGTGATCGGCACCGGCCCGTTCGTCTACGAGTCGTGGGAGGAGCAGGTCAAGACGGTCCTGGTCAAGCGCAAGGGTTACAACTGGGCGCCGCCGGCGCTACGGCACCAGGGCGAGGCGTACCTGGACAGGATCGTGTTCAACACGATCCCGGAGGCCAGCGTCCGGACCGGCTCGCTGGCCTCCGGGACCATCGACGCCACCCTGGACGTCGGCACCACCGACGAGGAGCCCCTGCGGGCGAAGGGCTTCAAGATCATTCATCGCAGCGTCTCCGGCACCGCGATCTACTTCAACTTCAACTCGCGGCTCTTCCCGACCAACGACATCGCGGTCCGCAAGGCCATCCAGCTCGGCTGGAACCGCGAATCGATCGAGAAGACGGTGCTCACCGACTCGTACTCGATCGCGACCTCGGTGCTCAACAAGTCGGTGCGGGGCTATGTGGACTACAGCGGCTCGGTGCTCAAGTACGACCCCGAGCAGGCGAAGAAGCTGCTCGACGACGCCGGGTGGAAGCTGGGAGCGGACGGCATCCGGGTCAAGGACGGCAAGCGGCTCGAGGTCAAGCTGCTCGGCATCAGCAACCTGGTGGTCAACAAGCCTGCGTACGAGTCGGTCCAGCAGGACCTGCGGAAGATCGGCATCGATCTGCAGCTGACCGTCGTGCCGATCCCGGACTACTCGGCGCAGGTCGCCAAGGCCAAGACGGACTGGAACGTCACCGCGGCCAACCGGTCCCGCAACGACCCGGCGGCGCTGAACCTGGTCTACAACCCGAAGCTCGGCAACTCCAGCTTCCTGGACGCGAACTCCACCGGCGTCGACGTGAACGAGGTCACCACGGCCCTCGACAGCCTCGAGACGACTCTCGACCCGGCCGAGCGCGACGCCTACGCCAAGACCGCCCAGGACCTGCTGGTGGAGAAGTACGCCCTGGTCAACCCGATCTACAACCCGTCGCAGGTGATCGCCCACGCGGACCACGTGCACGGGATCGTCTTCGACGCGCAGTCGCGCAACCACTTCGTGAACGCCTGGAAGAGCAACGGCAAGTGACTCCCGTGCTGCACTACATCGCCCTGAAGACCGGCCGGGCCCTGTTCGTGGTCTGGGCCGCCTTCACGGTCACCTTCGTCCTGCTCTTCGTCCTGCCGGCCAACCCGGTCGACCTGCTCTTCGACCCGGCCGAGCTGAACGCCATCCCACCCGAGGTCAAGGCACAGGTCGCCGACAACTACGGCTTCAACGAGCCGGTCGTGCTGCAGTATCTCGACCGGCTCGGGCACGCGCTGACCGGTGACTTCGGCAACTCGGTCCAATCCGGCAAGCCGGTGGTCGGCGCCGTCCTCGACGTACTGCCGAGCACCCTGGCCCTGGCCGCCGGGGCGCTGGCGCTGGCCGTACTCATCGCCTTCGGCATCGCGCTGGTGGCGACCGCGACCCGGCGGGCCTGGCTGCGCAACCTGGTCGAGACCCTGCCCTCGGGCGCCGTGTCGGTGCCGGTGTTCCTCTCCGGCGTCCTGATGCTGCAGATCTTCTCGTTCCAGCTGGGCTGGTTCCCGTCCTTCGGCGACCAGGGCTGGCGCAGCCTCGTCCTGCCGCTGGTCACCCTGGCCATTCCGGTCGCCGGACCGATCGCGCAGCTGCTGGTGCGCAGCTTCGCCGGTGAGTTCCACTCCGGGTACGTCACGACCAGCTGGGCCAAGGGCGCGACCCGCGGCCGGATCATCGTCGGGGACGTCTTGCGCAACGCCGCCCTGCCGGCACTCACCATCGCCGGCGTCACGTTCGGCAACCTGATCGCCGGCGCGGTGATCACCGAGACCGTCTTCGCCCGCAAAGGCGTCGGCCGGATGACCCAGACCGCGATCAACACCCTCGACCTTCCGCTGGTCGCCGGCATCGTGGTCCTCGTCGCGGTGAGCTTCGCCGTGATCAACCTGGCTGTCGATCTGATCTTTCCGGTGCTCGACCCGCGCCTGCGGGCCACGCTCACGGCGGGAAATCCCGGATGACCGCGTTCGCCTCGGGCTGGGCCCGGCGGCCGGTTCTCGTCGTCGCCTGGCTCGTGGTGCTGGTCGCGATCGGCTGGGCGGTCGCCCCACACCTGTTCACCTCGTACAGCCCGTTCACCGGGGACCCCTCGGCGAGCTTCGCCCCGCCCGGCGCGGAGCACTGGTTCGGCACCGACCGGCTGGGCCGCGACCTGTTCGCGCGCAGTGTCTACGGCGCCCGGACCACCCTTACCGCCACCCTGCTCGCGGTGCTAATCGCGTTCGGGCTCGGCGCGGTGGTCGGGCTGATCGCCGGCTTCGCCGGCGGGCTCGCCGACACCGCGATCATGCGGGTGGTCGACGTCTTCCTGGCGATCCCGAGCCTGCTGCTGGCCATGGTGGTGGTCTCGGTGCTCGGCTACTCGACCAACAACATCGCCCTGGCCGTCGGGATCTCCTCGATCGCCTCGTTCGCCCGGGTGATGCGGGCCCAGGTGCTGACGGTGGTCAACCAGGACTACGTCAAGGCGGCGTACGGCCTCGGCGTCGGCCGCCTCGGGGTGATGACCCGGCACGTCGTGCCGAACTCGCTCAGCGCGGTGATCGCGCTCGCCGCCCTGGAGGTCGGGACCGGCGTGCTCGCGGTCGCGTCGCTCGGCTTCCTCGGGTACGGCGCGCCGCCACCCCAACCGGAGTGGGGGCTGCTGGTCGCCGAGGGGCGGGACTACGTGGCCGTGCACCCGTACGCCTCGATCCTGCCCGGCCTGGCCCTCGCGGCCGTGGTCATCGCCACCCATCGCATCAGCACCTCGTTCCGGAAGGAGAACCACCGATGACCTCGCCCCCGGTGAACGCGGAGACACCGGCGAGCACCGAAGCACCCCCGGTGAGCGACCCGTTGCTGCGGATCAGGGGCCTCGCCGTCGACTACCGGACCGGGCGCGAGTGGACACCCGCGGTCCGCGGCGTCGACCTGCACGTCGAGCCCGGTGAGTTCGTCTCGCTGGTCGGCGAGTCCGGCTCCGGCAAGACCACCCTGATCCAGGGCGCGCTCGGGCTGCTGCCGGCGGCGGCCCGGATCCGGTCCGGCTCCATCGCCTACTCCGACGTGGACGTCACCGGCTGGAACGACCGGCGGATGGCCCTGGTCCGCGGCAACTACGTGGGCTTCATCCCGCAGGACCCGAACACCTCGCTCAACCCGGTGAAACGGGTCGGGCAGCAGGTGATCGAGGCGGTCCGGTTCAACCGGCCCCGGGGCACGCCCGCCGCGAGGTACCGGGAGGCCGCGCTGGAGAGCCTGCGCACCGCCGGGCTCACCGACACCGAGCGGGTGTTCCACCAGTACCCGCACGAACTGAGCGGCGGCATGAAGCAGCGCGCCCTGATCGCCATCGCGCTGGCCGGCCGACCCAGGATCATCGTGGCCGACGAGCCGACCAGCGCGCTGGACGTCACCGTCCAGAAGCGGATCCTCGACCATCTGGTGCGGCTGCGCGCGGAGCTGGGCATCGGCATCCTGCTGGTCACCCACGATCTCGGGATCGCCCTCGAACGCTCCGACCGGATCCTGGTCATGCGGCGCGGCGAGATCGTCGAGGAGGGCCCGGTCGAGCGGGTGGTGGCCGGCGCCACCAGCGAATACACCCGCCGGTTGCTCGATGCGGCGCCGTCGCGGCACGCCGGGCGCCTGACCGCCGATTCCGCCGTACGACCTCAGCCGCGTCCCGGCGCGGTGGCGTTGCGCGCGGAAGGGCTGAGCAAGACGTACCGGCTGCGCAACCGCGCCGTGCTGCGTGCCCTGGACACCGCGGACCTGACCGTCCGGGAGGGGACGACGCACGCGATCGTCGGCGAGTCCGGTGCCGGCAAGTCGACCCTGGCCGGAATCCTGGCGGGCTTCGTCGCCGCCGACCACGGAACCGTGCACCTGGGCGAGCGGCGGCTGACCGGGCTACCCCGCAAAAGGCTGCGTGAGCTGCGCAAGGACCTGCAATTCGTGTTCCAGAACCCGTTCACGTCACTGGACCCGCGATTCACCGTGCGCAGGTTGATCGCGGAACCACTGCGTGCCTTCGGGCTGCCCGCCGGCGATCGGGTGACCGAACTGCTCGCCGCCGTCGCGCTCGACGGGTCCTACCTGGACCGGCTGCCCAGCCAGCTCTCCGGCGGCCAGCGGCAGCGGGTCGCGATCGCCCGCGCCCTCGCCCTCGCCCCACGGGTGCTCATCCTGGACGAGGCGGTCAGCGCCCTCGACGTGTCGGTGCAGGCCCAGATCCTCCGGCTGCTGGTCGACCTGCAGGCCGAACGCGGCCTCAGCTACGTGTTCGTCACCCACGACCTGGGCGTGGTCCGGTTGATCGCCGACGACGTGACGGTGATGAGGAGCGGCGCCGTGGTCGAGACCGGCCCCGCCGAGCAGATCCTCACCGCGCCCCGGCACGAGTACACCCGGCAGTTGCTGGACGCGGTCCCCGGCGCCCTGGTCTAAGGAGCGAACTTGCTGCATCTGAACGTCAACATCCTCAACGCCGGTGTCTTCGGCGGATCGTGGCGCTTCCCGGGGACCGACGGCACGGCGAGCTACCGGATCGAGCACTACACCGAGATCGCCCGCAAGGCGGAGGCGGCGAAGCTGGACGCGGTCTTCCTCGCCGACGGGCCGGTGCTCGACCCGAGCATCCGGCACCGGCCCGGCAACAACCTGGAGCCGACCACGGTGCTGGCCCGGATCGCCGCGCGGACCGAGCGGATCGGGCTGATCGGGACACTGTCGTCGACCTACAACGATCCGGTCGAGCTGGCCCGCCGCCTCGGCGACCTGGACCAGGTCTCGGGCGGCCGGTTCGGCTGGAACGTGGTCACCACGGCCGGCGCGGCGGCCGCCCGCAACTTCGGCCACGACGTGGAGCCGGAACACGCCTGGCGCTACGAGCGGGCGGCCCGCTTCACCGCTCAGGTGGTGGCGACCTGGGAGGAGCGTTCCGGCCTGCGCTCGCCGCAGGGCCGGCCGGTGGTGGTGCAGGCCGGCGGCTCCACCGATGGGCGGCGGCTGGCCGCCCGGGTCGGGGAGGTGATCTTCTCCGCCGACCAGGATCTCGACCACGCGCGGGCGTTCCGCCGGGAGATCCGCGCCGGGGCGGCCGCGCTCGGGCGTGATCCCGCCGAGGTCGTGGTGCTGCCCGGGCTCTCCACGGTGGTGGGCGGCACCGAGGCCGAGGCGAAGACCCGGCGGGAACTGCTCGACGAACTGCTGCCGCCGGCGTACGCCCGCGGCCGGCTGGCCGGGCAGCTCGGCATCTCGCTCGACGGGCTCTCCGACGACGAGCCGATCCCCGCGGGCCTGCTCGTCGACCCGGACGAGGCCGGTGGATCGCAAACGTTCTACCGGGTGGTGAAGCAGATCATCGACCGGGAGCGGCCGACCCTCGGCCGGCTGCTGAAACGGCTCTCCGGCGGGGGCGGGCACCGGATCGTGGCCGGCACGCCCGAGCAGATCGCCGACGACATCGAGACCTGGTTCCGCGCCGGTGCCGCGGACGGCTTCAACGTGATGCCGGACGTGCTGCCGTCCGGCTTCGACGACTTCGCCGACCACGTCGTGCCCGAACTGCAGCGCCGTGGACTGTTCCGCACCGAGTACGAGGGGACGACCCTGCGCGCCCACCTCGGTCTCGGCCTTCCCGCCGTACCGGAGGTAACTCAATGAGCGAGCTTGCGAGCGAATCGGTTAGCTCAGTTGTTGGCTCATGTCGGTGCCGGAGCGAAGCGGAGGTGGCGGCATGAGCCTGCCGATTCAACTGGCCGTCGCGGTCGGCGGGCTGGGGCTGATCTCCCTCGGCGACGCCGAGGCGGTCGCCGCGGCGGCCGAGGCGGCCGGGGTCGCCGCGATCCGGCTCGCCGACCGTTCGGCGCACGGTCCCGTCCTCGACCCGACCGTGGTCGCGGCGTACCTGGCCGGGCGGCACGGCGCCATCGGCTACGTGCCGGTGCTGCCGACCACCGGCAACGCCCCGTACAACGCGGCGCGGCGGCTGCTGTCGCTGGACCGGGCCACCGGTGGCCGGACCGGCGTCGCGCTGCGGCCCGGCCACGGTGACGAGGTCAGCGAGCGGAACGTCCCGGATCCGGGCGCCACCGATCCGGTACGCCGCTGGACCGAGTACGCCCGGGTGCTGGCCCGGCTCTGGGACTCGTTCCCCCGCGCCGCCCTGATCGGCGACCAGAGGTCCGGTGTGGTCGCCGACGACACCCTGATCGACCCGATCCACCACGAGGGAACGTTCTACCGGGTCGCCGGCCCCCTCGACGGGCCGTCCTCGGCGCAGGGCCGGCCGGTCGTCGTCGCCGACCTGGACGCGGTCGGCGTGACCGCGGCCGCCACCGTGGCCGACGTCGTCGTGGCCGACCTGGACCGGGCCGGCGGGGCGGACACCGCCCTGACCCGGGCGCTGGGCCTCGCCGGTCGCGACCGCCGCGAGGTGGCGCTGCTCGGCCGGGTCAGGGTGACCCGGGCGGACGCGACCGGCGAACTCGCCGCCCGCCTGCGCGACGCGGCGGACGAACATCTGCTCGACGGCATCGAACTGCTCCCGGAGGGCGGCGCCGCCGACATCGTCGCCGTGCTGCGGGCGCTGCCGCCCCGGCCGCTGGCCCCTACCCTGCGCAGCGCCCTCGGCCTGCGTGGGCAACTGGTGACGCCGGCATGACCGGCGCCGCCGAGCAGTGCTCCCCCACCCCGATACGGACGGAGGCCCGCGGATGACGGCCGAACTGATCGAGACGACCTGGACCGTCGAGGGCATCCGGGCCGGCGCCGAGCCCGTCCTGCGCCGGCTCGCCGACGGCGCCCGTGATCGCGAGCTGACCCGCGCCTACGCGCACCGGGAGGTTCGGGCGCTCGCCGAGCAGCGGATCACCCTGCTCGGCATCGCCCGGGCCGACGGCGGCGCGGGTGGCACCGTGCGCGACGTCGCGGACCTGGTCATCGAGATCGCCCGGGCCGACTCCAACGTGGCACAGGCCCTGCGCAGCAGCTTCCTGACCGCCAATCAGGTGGCGACCCGGCCCGGCCTGCCGCACCGCGCGGTCACCCTGGCCCGGCTGCGCGCCGGCGACCTGTTCGCCGGCACCGCCAACGAGCGCGGCGGCGGCGCCGGCGGATCGGTGCACACCACGCTGCGGCGCGACGGCGACGGCTACGTCGTCGACGGCGAGAAGTACTACTCGACCGGCGGTCTCTACGCCTCCTGGTTCACCGGCACGGCCACCGGCGAGGACGGGCGGGTGTACGGCTTCACCGTCCCGGTCGACCGCGACGGCGTGCAGCGGCTCGACGACTTCGACGCGATCGGCCAGCGGCTCACCGCCAGCGGCACCACCCGCCTGACCGGCGTGCGGGTGACCGGCGACGAGGTGGTGGCCCGGGACGGCGGGCCGGCGGACAACCCGTGGCTCGGCTCGTTCGCCCAGCTCTACCTGGCCGCGGTGGAGGCCGGGATCGCCGCCTCGGCGCTCGACGACGCGCTCTGGTTCGCGCGCGAGCGGGCCCGGCCGATCAAGCACAGCACGGCGGCGACGAGCGTCGAGGATCCGTACGTCCGGCACACCGTGGGCGAGATCGCGGCCCGTGCCCATGCGGCCCGTGCGGTGGTGCTGCTCGCGGCGGAGGCGCTCACCGGCGTACGGGAACACTCCGGTGACCGGGCACGGGCCGCCGCCGCGGCCGCCGCGGTGACCGTCGCGCAGACCGGCGTGATCGCCGTGGAGTCCGCGCTGCGCGCCGCCGAACTGCTGTTCGACGTGGGCGGCGGGTCCGCCACGAACCGTGACCTCGCCTTCGACCGGCACTGGCGCAACGCCCGGACGGTCGCCAACCACAACCCCCGGCAGTGGAAGGCGGCCGTCGCCGGGGCCTTCCACCTGACCGGCGAGGAACCGCCCACCACCGGGCTCTTCTGAGAGGAACCGACATGACCGACCGCTACGACCACCTCGAATACCGCCGCACCGGGGACTCCGGGCTGAAGCTGCCGGCGTTCTCGCTCGGGCTGTGGCAGAAGTTCGGCACCGACTACCCCTACGACAACCAGCGCGACATCGTGCTGCACGCGTTCGACCTGGGCATCACCCACTTCGACAACGCCGACCGGTACGGCCCGCCGCACCGCGCGGCGCAGAAGTTCTTCGGCGAGGTGCTGCGCCGCGACCTGGCCGCGCACCGCGACGAGCTGATCCTGTCCACCAAGGCCGGCAACCCGATCGGCAGGAGCCCCTACCTGACCGGCGGCTCGCGCAAGTCGCTGCTCGCCTCGCTCGACCACAGCCTGCGCGACCTGGGCACCGACTACGTCGACATCTTCTACCACCACCGGGCCGACCCGGAGACGCCACTGGAGGAGTCGGTCGGCGCACTGGTCAGCGCGGTGCGGCAGGGCAAGGCGCTGTACGTCGGCGTCTCCAACTACGACCCCGAGCGGGCGCACCAGGCGGCCGTGCTGCTGCGCGCGGCCGGGGTGCCGCTCCTCGTCCACCAGCCCCGATACTCGATCTTCGATCGGACACCGGAGACGAACGGGCTGCTCGACCTCGCCGACGACGACGGGTTCGGCCTGGTCGTCTACTCCCCGCTGGCGCAGGGCCTGCTCACCGAGAAGTACCTGACCGGCATCCCGGCCGGCGCCCGCGCGCTCAACAGCGCGTTCCTGTCACCGGACGCCATCGACGACACCTACCGGGAGCGGGCTCGGGTACTGAACAAGATCGCGACGGAGCGGGGCCAGTCGCTCGCCCAGCTCGCCCTGCAATGGGTGCTACGGCAGTCACGGGTCACCTCCGCGATCCTCGGCGCCAGCTCACCCGCCCAGCTCGACCACAATGTCCGGGCGCTCGACTTCCCGCCGCTGACCGCGGACGAGCTCGCGCTGATCGACGGCGTCTGACGGTGGGCACGAGGATCGGGGCCGGTCTCGCCGACGGCCGGCCCTTCCGGCTCGGCTTCCTCCTGCACCTCGACGGGGATCTGCCCCCGGCCGACGCGTACCAGCAGGCGGTCGAACTGTTCCAGGCCGCCGAGGCGCTCGGCTACGACTCCGGCTGGGTGATCCAGCGGCACTTCCGGCAGGGCCGCGAGCACGTGTCGGCGCCGCTGGTGCTGCTCGCGGCGATCGCCCGGCACACCCGGCGGATCCGGCTCGGCACCGGCGTGCTCGTGCTCCCGCTGGAGGATCCGCTCAAGGTCGCCGAGGACGCGGCCACCGTGGACGCGCTCAGCGGTGGACGCCTCGAACTGGGAGTCGGGTCCGGGCCGTTCCCCGGCGCATGGGAGGCGTTCGGCCGCGACCTCGGGGAACGGCACCGGCTCTACGACGCCGCGGTGGCACGGCTGCACGACGTCCTCGACGGGGTGGCGCTCAACGGTCTGGGCGAGGTGCTGCATCCGCCCGGATCCGGCGTACGGCAGCGGTTGTGGCAGGCGACCACCAGCGACCCGGAACTGGCCCGCGACGCCGCGGTGGCGGCCGGCAAAGCCGGTGACGGTCTGCAACTGTCCCGGGCGACCGCGTGGCGCTCCGCCTCCCCGGCGGACGCGCAGTCCCAGCAGGCGTCCTGGATCGACGCCTACCGGGCGGCCGCCACCCGGGAGCCTCGGGTACAGGTGTCCCGGGCGGTGTATCCGCACCCCGACCCGGCCGAGGCGGTCCGGCTGGTCACGCCGGGCGTCCGGCGGTGGCAGAGCTGGCTGTCGTCGAAACGGGAGGTGGCCGGGCTCAGCGTCGAGGAGTACCTGACGGCCGACCACGCGTTGCTCGGCCCGCCGTCCCGGCTGGCGGGCGAGCTCGCGACCGACCCGGCGCTGCGTTTCGTGACCGATCTGCTGATCAGCTTCGTGCCGGGCGTTCCCTCGTTCGCCGAGCATCTGCGGCTGCTCGAGACCACGGCGCGTGACCTGGCGCCCGTGCTCGGCTGGCGGCCCGCGGCCTGACCTGGCCCTTCGCGTGTGGGTCGCACTCCCGCCACTACCAACGTATCGCGGGGAGGGGGTCTTGCGGCAAGGCCCCCTCCGCGTCGCAGAATCGTCGGCCGGAGCACGAACCTACGAACGAGTTGGGGGGTTCATGTTCGACGTGATCATTGCCGGGGGCGGGCCGACCGGTTTGCTGCTCGCCTGCGAGCTGCGGCTGCACGGGGTACGGGTGGTGGTCCTGGAGCGGGACGCCGAGCCGACGAAGATCGTCCGTTCGCTCGGCCTGCACGCGCGCAGCATCGAGCTGATGGACCAGCGCGGCCTGCTGGAGCGGTTCCTCGCACACGGGAAGAAGTTCCAGATCGGCGGCTACTTCGCCGGCATCACCAAGCCGTGGCCGGAGCGGTTGGACAGCGCGCACGGCTACGTTCTCGGCATCCCGCAGCCGATCACCGACCGGCTGCTCAGTGAGCGCGCCACCGAACTCGGCGCCGAGATCAGGCGCGGCAGCGAGGTGGCCGGGCTGAGCCAGGACCCGGACGGCGTCACCGTGGAACTCACCGGCGGGACGCGGCTGACGGCGCGCTACCTCGTCGGCTGCGACGGTGGCCGCAGCACGGTGCGCAAGCTGCTCGGCGTCGCCTTCCCCGGCGAGCCCAGCAGGATCGAGACGCTGCTGGGGGTGATGGAGCTGACCGCACCGGCCGAGGAGGTGGCCGCCGTGATGGCCGAGGTCCGCAGGACGCAGCTCCGGTTCGGCGCCGGGCCGCTCGGGGACGGGACGTACCGCGTCGTCGTCCCGGCGGCGGGGGTGAATGAGGACCGTTCCGTGCAGCCGACCCTGGAGGAGTTCCGGCGGCAGCTGCGGGCCACGGCCGGCACCGACTTCGGCGCGCACTCGCCGCGCTGGCTGTCCCGCTTCGGGGACGCCACCCGGCTGGCCGAGAGCTACCGGTCCGGCCGGGTCCTGCTGGCCGGGGACGCGGCACACGTCCATCCGCCGCTGGGTGGTCAGGGGCTCAACCTGGGGCTGCAGGACGCGTACAACCTGGGCTGGAAGCTCGCCGCCGAGGTGGCCGGGTGGGCGCCGGACGGTCTGCTCGACAGCTATCAGGCCGAGCGGCATCCGGTCGCCGCCGGGGTGCTGGACAACACCCGGGCGCAGGCGGTGGTGATGTCGCTGGAGGCGGGGCCGCAGGCGGTGCGCCGGCTGCTGGCGGAGCTGATGGAGTTCGAGGAGGTGAACCGGTATCTGATCGAGAAGATCACGGCGCTCGGGGTGCACTACGACTTCGGGGAAGGGCATGAGCTGCTGGGGCGGCGGCTGCGGGACGTGCGGTTGAAGCGCGGGCGCCTCTACGAGTTGATGCGCGCCGGCCGTGGCCTGTTGCTCGATCAGACCGGCCGGCTGTCGGCGGAGGGCTGGGCCGACCGGGTCGATCACGTGGTCGACGTCAGCGAGGAGTTGGACGTGCCCGCCGTCCTGCTGCGTCCGGACGGGCACGTGGCCTGGGCCGGGGACGATCAGGAGGAACTGGTCACGCACCTGCCGCGCTGGTTCGGCGCCGCCGCCTGAACCCGCGCGGGCCTCAGCGGCGGCTTCGCCACGGCACGAGCGACGGGACTCGCTTCTCGTACGCCGGATAATCGGTCCCGAAACGGGATCGGAGATCCCGCTCCTCGAATTCGATCCCGACCATGATGTACGCGGTTCCCGCAACCGCGAAGAACAGGTGGCCGGCCGTCATCCGTGGTGTCGCCCAGAACGCGACCACCAGGCCGAGCATCATCGGATGGCGGCACCACCGGTAGAGCCAGCGTTCCTTGAATTCCGGCGGCCGGTATTCCTGCCCACGCAGGTGCCGGTACGCCTGTTTCAAACCCACCAGATCCGCGTGGTCGACCATGAAGGTCGACCCGATCGCGAGCGCCCAGCCGGCCGCGTAAACGACCCACAGCCAGGATCCCGTCTGCCAGATCACTCGCGGCACCGGCTGCCACCAGGCGAACAGCGCGACCATCAACAGGCTCGCGGCCAGTACGAACGTGCCGCGTTCCGCCGGTTGCGGAATCAGCCGGGTCAGTCGGCGTTTGAATCCGGCACGAGCCATCACCGAATGCTGCACCGCGAACGCGAGCAGGAGTGCCGCGTCGATCGGCAGGGCGGCCCAGGCCGGCCGGGTCGCGGGGCCGTCGATCGGGCCGGTCAGGAAGACGATCGCCCAGACGGTGCTGGACAGGAATGCCGCGTACGCGATCACGGCGTAGCCGAAGACTTTCATCCCCTCATCGTCGCCACGCCGCGACCGTGGGACAGGCGGGAAAATACCTCAGTTCACGCCGCCGGCCGGGTGGACGGGCGCTCAGTTCGCGCCGCCGGCCGCCACGTACCAGGCGGCGATCTGCGCCCGTGAGCGGAAGTCCAGCCGCAACCGGATCCGCTCGACGTGGGCCTCCGCGGAACGTTCCGCGATGCCGAGACGTTCGCCGATCTCCCGGTTCGTGCATCCCCGCGCGACCAGCGCCGCCACCTCGTGCTGACGCGCGGTCAGCGCCGGTGCCACGCCGCGCCGCCGGACGGGGAGGCCGAGAAACCGCCGGATCTCCCGGACCAGCGGTTCGACCTCTCCGACGTACGGCAGATGCGATCGTCCCGGGATCGCCACGAACCGCGCCCGCGGGATGCCGTCCGCCAGCCGCCGCCCCTGCGCGATCGGCGCGGCGCGGTCCCGCTCCCGATGCACCACCAGCGTCGGCGCGGCGATCCGGCCGAGAAGATCAAGAACGTCTGTCCCGTACGCCATCAGCAGCATCGCGCAGGCGGTCTCCGCGCTCGCCGACTCCCGCTGGTAGCGGGTGAACGCCGCCCGCGTCCCGGCGTCCGCGTCCGGCGCGAAGAGGTCGGCGAGCAGGTCGGAGGCGAGCCCCCAGTGCTGCCGCACCAGCCCCAGCACATGGCGCTGGATCTCCGGCGCGGCGACGGCCGGGCCATGCGGCCAGCCGCCGTAGAGCACCAGCCGCGACACCGTCTCCGGGTGGCGACCGGCCCAGGCCGCCGCGACCGCGGCACCGCTGGAGACGCCCATCAGATCGAAACGGCCGGCACCGGTCGTGGCGAGCACCGCCCGCAGCGCGTCGAGCTCACGGTCCATCGTGTACGGCTCCGGCGTCGCGCGTCCGGAGAGCCCACAGCCCGGTTTGTCGTACCGGATCAGCCGGCGGCCGTCGGCGAGCGTCTCGTAGAACGCCCGCTCGGCGGGGAGCGCCCAGCTCAGATCGAGATGACTGAGCCAGCCGGAAACGTAGACGAGTAGTGGCCCGGACCCGGCCGTCGCGTACGCGATCGTGGCGCCGGCCGGTGAGACGGTCGTCGCGATGCGCTGGCCCATCGCCACATTGTGCGTCAACCCGCTCCGACCGGGCATCATCTGCCCGGCAGCCGCCAGCTCCACTGCCAGGGCCGGCGGAACCGCCGCCCGTGATGCGCGAGCTCGTCATAGGGGAACTCGGCCACCCGCTCACACGCGTCGGCGAAGACGGCCTCGTACCCGGCACGGCCAAAAGGTGATCGGCGCGGTCCGATGTTCCACCGGGCTCGGCTCGGTGAAGCCGTTTTCCCAGCGAAAGTCCGACCAGGTCACGGCGCCGGTATCGGCGGAAGAACGACACCGTTCCCGGGACTCGGCCGAAGGGGCTGAGGTGCCTTGGTGGAGGTCGCGTGGACACGACCCGGTGCGGAAGGATGCGCGGGTGAGTAGGTACATCGAGTTCTTTGCCGCTCCCAGTGACGCGGCCGCGGCTGCCGTCCGAAACAGGGGCGCCGCCGAGAGGTATGCGGTTGTGGACGCCAGTGACATCTACTTCTGTGCCGATGACGCGGTGATCGCTTGGCGGAACCTGTTGGCCGGGCGCGCCGGTCCCTTGGTGTCCGGGCAGGACGACCCGCACATGGTGGCGGACTTCGTCAACGACGGCAGCGCGGTGTTCGCCCTGCCGGACGAGCTCGTCGTCGATCTGATCAAGGCGTCGCCCGTCCGGTTGCGTGAGGTTGCCGAGGTGTGGGTTCCAGCGGTGGTGGCGGATGGCACGGAGATCGATGTGGAGACCGCGGTGGTCCTCATGTCGGGGATCGCTGAGCTGGCACGGGTCGCGGCGGGCACGGAGAACCGCCTCTACTGCTGGGTGGCCCGCTGACCGCTCCCGGGCCGGCTGCCCTCATCGACGGCCTCTGCTCCGCGTCCCGCCGGGCCTCGGATCCGGCCGGTCGGGTATCCCGCGGATCAACGGTCGCGGTCACCGGCCGTGCGGGTGTCCGCGCCACCGCGGGCAGCGAGGGCGCCACCGACGACAGCCATTACGACATAGCAGGCCAGGTGGGCCGGGAAGCCGCCCGGGACCCAGCCGAGGATGCCGGCGTTGTCATGGTCGAGGAGCAGGCGGATGCCGCCCTGCACGCCCACGACCAGTAGGACCAGCATCACGACGTGTTTCATCGCTACCTCCGATTTTTTGGTTCGATCGAACCATAACAAGGTTTGGTACGATCGCACCACTTCCCCATGCCGACAAGAGAGCCGCCTTGCCACGACAGGTCGATCACCAGGAACGCCGGCACCGGATCGCCCGGGCCGTCTGGCGACTGGCCGCGCGAGGTGGCCTGGAGTCCGTGACGCTGCGACAGGTCGCGACCGAGGCGGGCGTCCCACCGAGACAGCTGCAGTACTACTTCGGAGCGCGTGAGCACCTGCTTCTCGGCGCCCTGGAGATCCTCAACGCGGACGCGGAACGCCGCGCCGCCGAGCGGATGGACGAACTCGGTGCGGATCCGTCACCGCGCGCGTTGGTGCGGGCGGTCCTGCTCGAACTCCTCCCCCTGGACGACGCGCGACGCGAGGCGCAGGTCGTGCACGCGGCCTACTTCGTCCGGTTCCTCACCGACCCCGGACTGGCCGCTTCGGTGCGGGACAGCCCACCCGCCCTCGAGGAACTCGTCGCGTCCCTGCTCCGGCACGGTCAGGACCTGGGACACACCTCGGATGCGATGAACCCGGAAGCCGAGGCGGCGTTCCTGGTCGCGGGCGCACAGGGCCTGCAGCCGCCCGTCCTGCTCGGTCAGTGCGAGCCGGCGCGGGCCGTCGAACTGATCGACCTGCAGCTCAACCGCCTGTTCCCGTAGGCGACAAGCGGCTGAACTGAGCACCGGCGCAGGAGACCTGCGAGCCGGTGCGGGTGGTGCGGTGGACCGCGGATGGTGGCAGGGTGCTTGGGGTGAGCTTCTTCGATCGGGTTCCGCCGCCGCCCGCCAGACCCGCGCCGCCCGAGCGGCCACGGCCGAAGTGGATCAAGCCGGAGACCGAGGTCGGTGGGGTGGTCGCGGCGGAGTTGCTGCTGGCCGGCTCGGATCGGGCGGTGATCGGGTTGCGCGGCATCACCGCGTACACGAACGGCTTCGATGTGAATCTTGTCGCGGTCCTCCGGCAGGAGGATCGCGATGGCAGGTACTTCCACCTCGGGTTCCACCGGGAGTCGCCCAATGAGCCGCCCGCCCCGGAGTTCCTCCGGATCGGTGTCCAGTTCGCGGACGGCGGCGTGGCGACCAACCTCAACGAGTACGCGCTCTTCGATCCGCTGGACGAACCCGCGGGGCCGATCCTGACCCACGACAGTGGGGGCGGCGGCGGACGGCGGTACGAGATGCGGTACTGGGTGTGGCCGCTGCCTCCGCCCGGACCGGTCACGTTCGTCTGCGAGTGGCCGGCCTTCGGCATCGCCGAGGCCCGCGCCGAGATGGACGGGCAGGTGATCCGCGACGCCGCGGCCCGCAGCGTCGTCGCCTGGCCCGACCAGGAGTAAGCCTGGGCGGTCAGGGGATGAACCGCACCTCCGGGAAGGCCGGATTCGGGCCCTCGAGCAGACGCTGCCGCCGGTGGCGGAGATGCAGGTCGAAGAAGGCGAGCGGATAGGTCTGCTGGATCCGCACCGCCCGGACCGGATCGAGGGTGCCGATCCAGCCCGCGAGGTCCTCGTCGCTCATCCCGACGATGCTCGCCAGTTGCGGCATCAGCCACTGGAGGTCGCAGTACGCCCCGTGGACCGCGCCGTCGGCGTGCACATCGAGCCGCCATCCCCGCAGGTGATCCCAGAACTGGGCGACGCTCGGCTCGGCGGCCCGGGTGAAGTCCGCGGTCATCAGCATGAACGGCCGGTCGAGGTCGGTGGCCGCCGGTCGCGACTGCATCGGGCCGTCGAAGCCGAGCCCGGCCCGGACACGCCGGTCCTGGTTCATGACGAGCGCGGTCGAGGTAGCGCCCTTCGACCAGCCGAACATGCCGATCCGGTGCGGGTCGAGGGCGGCACCGAGGCCGGCGGGCAGCCGGCGACGCTCGGCGTCAGGGTTGCGGCCGGCGGCGAGGTCCTCGATGCGGTCGAGGACGAACCGGATGTCGTACGCGGAATCCCAGGGTGTGAACGGCGCGTCGGCGGGGACGGCGAGCCGGCCGTCGGGGAATTCGACGAACGCGTCGTCGGTGTGGTCCACCGTGACCACGACGTAGCCGTGGCTGGCGAGTTCCTGGACCACGATGGTGGTTTCGGAGCGGTAGCCTCCCGCGCCGTGGGAGTACACGATCACGGGCAGGCGACCGGGGGCCCGGAGCACCGCGGCGCCCTCGTGACCGGCTGTCAGGGGCGCCGCCACGGCGTCGGGATCGAACCCGGCGGACCCGAGCAGTGCGCGCAGCGGGGCGGCGGCCATCCACGGCGCCACCTGATGACGCCGGGCGTCCCGGGTGGCGGGATACCAGACGCCGGCCATCAGTTCGCGGTGGTGTCCCGGGCCGGCGACCGGATCCGGGCGGGACTCGTCGATCAGGTGCAGGGACACGGTGCCGACCGGGTGCGGGCCGGTGGGTGGGGGCAGCGTGAGCCGGGCCGGACCGGACGCGGCCCGGGCCGGACTCCCCCGGCCGGCGGCGCCGAGCGGTACGGCGACTCCGGCGGCGAGCGCGGCTGCGAGCAGGCGTCGACGGGTCAGCTCATTGATTTCGATCATGCCCCAAGACTGCCGCCCGGCCTTCTCCCCCGCATCGGTCCACAGGCGACAATCGCGGCGGGCGGCTGTGTCCCGTGGTCGTACGTCCACGGGCCGATGCGAGACCCGGACGCGGACCGGATCACGGGGTCAGAACGGTCTTGCCGCGTAGCCGGTTCGCCTCGGCGTCACGGTGTACGGCGGCCAGCTCGGTCAGCGGGCGGCACCCGGCGACATCCACCCGCACGACGCCGGCGTCGATCAGGGCGACCAGTTCGGCCAGCTGGCCGGGGTCGTTGCGGGCGACGAAGTGCCTACCGACCGGGACCGTGACGGAGACCAGGACCGGGGCCAGCGAGCTGATCTCCGCCACCCGCGGCGGCTCGAGATGGGCGAGGTTGAGCACGACGTCCACACCGGCCGGCAGCGGCGTGGTCGTGTAGTCGACGATCTCGTCGGCCCCCTGCTCCCGGACCGTCCCGGCGCTGCGCGGCGAGGCGGTCGCGATCACGTAAGCACCGGCGTACCTGGCCAGCTGCACGGCGAACCCACCGACCCCACCGCCCGCACCGTTGATCAGCACACGCTGGCCGGGCCTGATCTCAGCGTGCTCGAAGACGGCCTGCCAGGCGGTCAGGCCGGCGACCGGGATGGCGGCCGCGTTCACGAGCGGGATCGTGGCCGGGGCGGGGACCAGGTCGGCTGCCGGCGCGACCACGTATTCGGCGGAGGCGTCCGGGACCCGGCCGATCACCCGGTCGCCGGTCGCGACGACGGTTCCCGAGACGTCGCAGCCGAGGGTGCACGGCAGCTCGACGGGGAGCAGCCCACGCCGTACCCCCAGGTCGGAGGGGTTGAACGAGGTGGCGGCAACCTTGATCAGCACCTCGTCCGGGCCCGGCGCGGGCCGCGGGATGTCGTCGTCCTGGATCACGTCGGCCCCGCCGTGACGGTGAATTCGCATGGCTCGCATGGAGATGACGGTATGCGCCTTGCGCGGGACGAACCATGCGTCGCTGACC
Organism: Actinoplanes regularis; assembly: GCF_900188005.1. Classification (GTDB taxonomy): domain Bacteria; phylum Actinomycetota; class Actinomycetes; order Mycobacteriales; family Micromonosporaceae; genus Actinoplanes; species Actinoplanes regularis. The sequence goes on from NZ_FZNR01000010.1 coordinate 216,671, forward strand.
TGGTTTTATACGCGATCGTCCCTAGACTCGAGGGATGGACGTGCTCAGCGACGTGATCGCGGTGATGCGGACCGGCGAGCCGCGCTCGGCCCGGGTCGAGTGGGCGGCACCGTGGGCGCAGGAGTTCGCCGCCGTCCCCGGCGCCGCCGGATTCCAGGTGATCCTCGCCGGGCCGTGCTGGTTGACCAGGGCGGACGGCGAGCCGATCGGGCTGTCCGCCGGAGACGTCGTGTTCCGGCCGCACGGACGCGGCCACACTCTCGCGGACAGCCCGGCGACCGTGCCGGCCGGGCCCGCCTGCGATCCCCGCTCGGTGGAGCGCTTCGCGAACCGGGCCGTGGACGAGCCGGCCACGGTCGTGCTGTGCGGTGGCTACGAGCTCGCCGCCGGGCGCACGCATCCGCTGCTCACCGGGCTGCCCGAGCTGATCCACCTGCCCGCGCACCTGGGCCGGCACCCATCGCTGCGAGCCACCGTGGACCTGCTCGCCGGCGAACTGGAGAACCCCCGGCACGGCACCGACGCGATCGTTCCGGCGCTGCTCGACACGCTGCTGCTGCACATCCTGCGCGCCTGGCTCGACCAGGCCCCGGTCGCCGGAACGGGCACCGGGTGGGCCGCCGCGCTCAACGATCCACCGATCACCGCCGCCCTGCAGGCGATGCATCGCGCTCCGGGCCGGCAGTGGACCGTCGCGGCACTGGCCGCCGAGGCCGGCATGTCGCGTACACCGTTCGCCCGCCGCTTCACCGACCTCCTCGGGCAGCCGCCGCTGACGTACCTGGCCTGGTGGCGGATGACCACGGCGGCTCGCCTGCTGAAGGCTTCGGACGCACCGCTGGGCACGATCGCCGGGGAGGTCGGCTACACGTCCGAGTTCGCCTTCGCCGCGGCGTTCAAGCGCCGCTTCGGCACTCCCCCGGGACGATACCGCCGGGCCGAGGCCCTCGAATGAGACGAAACCCCGGCGGAACGCTTGCGGCCGCGGGTGGTTCCGCTTGATTCTTCTCCGGTACGACCGATCGGGCCCCGTGGCCAGCCCTCGCGGGCCAAGCCCCGTGCCGGACGCGGAGACCGGAGGTGACCCGCTGACAACGGCGAGACGGATCGTCGTCTACGGGGTGACCGGGGCGGGCAAGACCACCCTCGCTCGCCGCATCAGCGAGCGCACGGGCCTGCCCTGGCACGCGGTGGACGACCTGACCTGGGAGCCCGGGTGGATCGAGGTGCCGCCGGCCGTCCAGCGTGACCGGATCACCGCGATCTGTGCCGGTGACGCCTGGGTTCTCGACAGCGCCTACCTGTCCTGGATCGACGTACCGATGGGCCGCGCCGACCTGGTCGTCGCCCTGGACCTCCCGCACTGGCTGTGCCTGGCACGCCTGCTCAGGCGCTCGGTGATCCAGGCGATCCGGCGCACGCCGACCTGCAACGGCAACACCGAATCCCTGCGTGACCTGTTCACTCGCGACTCGATCGTGGTCCAGCAGTTCCGCTCGTACCCTCGCAAGCGCCGCCGCATGCGGGCCTGGCCGGCCGACCCGGCGCTGCCACCGGTGCTGCTGCTGCGCTCCCCGCGCGCAGTCCGTGCCTGGCTGGCCACACTCCCCCGCGATCGGCAGTAGTCTCCGCACTCGTGGAGGTTCGCTGCACCGCGCCCGCACGAGCACCGGCTGGACACGCCGGTGGTATCAGCGGCGTCGATGCGACGGTGAAAGCCGGCCGGGGCGCGGCGGTCAGGGCGTTACGGCCGACTTCTCGTCGCGGATCGTGGGACGGTCGGCGCCGGCGGGGCGACGGGTGAGAACCCGCGGGCCGGCCGCGGTGATCGCGACGGTGTGCTCGGAGTGCGCCGTCCGGGATCCGTCGGCCGACCGGATCGTCCAGCCGTCCTCATCGAACTTGATCTTGTCGGTGCTGGCGCAGAACCAGGGCTCGATGGCGATCGTCAGACCGGGCTCGAGCTTCATGCCACGCCGAGGGCGCCCGTTGTTCGGCACGTGCGGCGCCTCGTGCATGGTGCGGCCGAGACCGTGCCCACCGAACTCGACGTTGACGCCGTACCCGTAACGATGTGCGACCTCGCCGATCGCGGCCGAGATGTCGCCGAGCTTGCCGCCGGGGCAGGCCGCCGCGATGCCGGCCTCGAGCGCGACCTCGGTGGCCTCGATCAGCTTCAGGTCGGCCGGGTCGGGCGTCCCGACGACGACCGAGACCGCGGAGTCGGCGACCCAACCGTCGATGGCGACCGCCATGTCGACGCTGACCAGGTCACCGTCGCGCAACACGTAGTCCCGCGGGAGTCCGTGCAGGACGGCGTCGTTGACCGACAGGCACAGCACGTTACGGAACGGACCCCGGCCGAACGAGGGAGCGTAGTCCCAGTAGCAGGACTCGGCGCCGCGCTCCTTGATCCGGCGGCGCGCGTGGTGCTCGAGGTCCATCAGGTTGACACCGACCTCGGCGTTGTCGCGCAGTTCCGCGAGCAGCTCGCCGACGAATTGGCCGGTCACGGCCATTCGCTCGATCTCCTCCGAGGACTTCATCTCGATCACGGCGGTTCCTTCCCTCTCCAGGCGGTATATTTATACCACCCGCCTTCCCGGGCTATCCTGCTGACATGGTTCGCCCACCACTCACCGCCGAACAGATCGCCGCGGGCCAGCGCCTCGGCGTCGCGCTCCGGGCGGCTCGCGGCACTCGCGGCCTCGTCGAGGTGGCACTGGCGGCCGGCATCTCCCCGGAGACCCTGCGCAAGATCGAGGGGGGCCGGCTCCCGGCACCCGCGTTCGGCACCGTGGTGTGCCTGGGCGAGGTCCTCGGCGTCCCCCTCGGCGAACTGGCCGACGCCTGGCTGACCGGCATGGCCGACGAACGCCAGAAACCGGGAGATCTCCGGTACGTCCCGAACTGCACCTGACCAGGTCACCTCACGTCACACACCCTGACCCGGCCGATCAGGGGCGAGCCGGCTCGCCCCACTCGGTGCCGCCGGTGGCGGTCACCGCGAGGTGGACGAAGACGCTGTCGTCGGTCGCCCCGTGCCAATGTGGAACTCCCGGCTCGACGTGCACCCAGTCGCCGGCCTTCAGTGCCATCGGCTCCGCCAACCCCTCCCACTGGATCAACCCCCGGCCGGAGACCACGATCAGCGCCTGCTCCCCGGTGTGCACATGCCAGTGGGACCGGCCACCCGGCGCGTACGCGAACCGGTGACCACGCAGCCCGTCCGGCCGCTGCCGGGTGAGGATCTCCGCCTGCCAGACCTCGCCGTCGAACTTGTCCGCGCTCGCCGCAGGCGACGGCACCGACGCCTCCGGGACGACCTTGAAATATCCGCTCACCCCCTCACACTGCAACAAAATGCAAACGCCGGAGTTTCTTGTGCGTTAATCGACGCCCTCCTATGCTCGCGGAAAGACGTGAGGGAAAGCGCTTTCCTGCACCCCATCCCCGAGGAGCGCCGATCATGAGAAGAGCACGGTTCATCGCGGCGGCGGGCACCGCCGTCACCGCTGGTGTCATCGCCATCGCACTGCCCCTCCCCCAGGCCTCGGCGGCCGCGACCGGAAGCGCCACCGGTTACGCGAGTGTCAACGGTGGCACCACCGGCGGTTCCGGCGGCACCACGGTCCAGGCCAGCACCGGCACCCAGATCCACCAGGCGCTCTGCAGCCGCGCCAGCAGCAGCACCCCGATCACGATCGAGGTGCAGGGCACGATCAACCACGGCAACACGACGAAGGTCTCCGGCGACAGCTGCAACACGGCCGCCGACAAGATCGAGCTCAAGGACGTCAGCAACGTCACGATCGTCGGCGTGGGCAGCGGCGCCGTCTTCGACCAGCTGGGCATCCACCTCCGGAACGCCAGCAACATCATCATTCAGAACGTGACGGTCCGGAACGTGAAGAAGTCCGGCTCGCCGACCTCGAACGGCGGCGACGCGATCGGCATGGAGACCGACGTCCACAACGTCTGGGTCGACCACGCGACCCTGCTGGCCTCCGGTGGCGAGTCGGAGGGCTACGACGGCCTGTTCGACATGAAGGACAACACGCAGTACGTCACGCTCTCCTACAGCATCCTGCGCAACTCCGGTCGCGGCGGCCTGATCGGCTCCAGCGACAGCGACCTCGCCAACGGCCCGGTCACCTTCCACCACAACTGGTACGAGAACATCGACTCCCGCACCCCGCTGCTGCGTGGCGCGACCGCGCACATCTACAACAACTTCTACTACAGCCTCAACGAGTCCGGCATCAACGCCCGCGCCGGCGGCAAGGCCAAGGTGGACAACAACTACTTCCAGAACTCCAAGGACGTCCTCGGTACGTTCTACACCGACCTGCCCGGGTACTGGCAGGTCTCCGGCAACACCTTCGACAACGTGACCTGGTCGGCCGCGGGCGACGAGAACAACCCGGCGGGCCCGAACCCGGTCTCCAACACCACCGTCAGCATCCCCTATTCGTACGCCCTGGACAGCGCCTCCTGCGTCCCGGCGATCGTGCGCGCCACCGCCGGCTCGGGCACCGGCCTGAAGACCTCCACCGGCACCTGCTCCACCACGTCCCCGACGGCGACGAGCAGCCCGACCAGCAGCCCCACGAGCAGCCCGACCAGCAGCCCGACCAGCTCGCCGACCTCGTCGCCGAGCGGCACCAACCTCAGCCTGGCCTCCGGCGCGGGCGCGGACGGCTCCAGCAAGGCCAGTGGAACCAGCTACGGCAACGTCCGCGACGGCGATCTGAGCACGTACTGGTCCCCGAGCGGCACCACCGGGGACATCTCGATCAAGTGGGGCTCGGCCACGACGGTCTCGCGCGTCAACCTCCGCGAGGTCACCAGCGGGGTCATCGGGTCCTACCAGATTCTCAACGGTGCCACCGGCGCGGTCCTGAAGTCGGGCACCGGGGCCGGCACGATCACGTTCGCGGCCACCTCCACCACCAAGATCACATTCAGGATCAGCTCCGCCTCCGGTACGCCGAAGGTCGCCGAGTTCGAGACCTACGCCGCGTGACCACGACCGGCGGCGCGACGTGAGCCGCGCCGCCGGCCTTGCGGTGCCGTGGGAGCCCGGGCGATGAGCAACTCACCGCTCCGGCGTGATCAACCTGAAGGTGACCGTCACTTGCAGCCGTGGCATCCTCCGCCACAGCCACCGCAACCACCACCACAACCGTGGCAGCCACCGCCGCAGCCGTGACAACCGCCACCGCAGCCTCCGCAGCCGCCACAACCACGGCAGCCGCAACCGCGGCAGCCGCAACCGTGACAACCACCGCAGCCTCCGCCGCAACCGCCGGTTCCCAGCAGCGACGCGCTGACGACGGTCGGCAGCTGCTCGGCCGTCAGATCCTCCTCCAGCCAGAGGTCGAGCTCCTCGAACTCCTCCGGCCTGTTCGGTTCACTCTGCATACGACTCAGCTCCTCCCCCGATGTGTCGTATCCGCGCGAACACCGGTCGTCCCGTCCTCACGGACGGGATCAACCTGCAAGAACCGTCACCGGCAGCTGTGGCTGGCGTGGCAGTGGTGACAGCTGTGCGAGTGATGGCAGCCGTGGCAGCCGTGGCAGCTGTGGCAGTGACCACACCCGCCACCGGTGAGCAGCAGCGACGAACTGACGACGGTCGGCAGCTGCTCAGCGGTCAGATCATCCTCGAGCCAGAGGTCGAGCTCCTCGAGCGCCTCGGGCTCCCGCACTTCACTTTGCATGCGACTCAGCTCCTTCGATGTGTCGTGACCATGCAAACGCCGGGCGGTCGTCGGGCCGTCCGGCCGGGGCCCGGGAGCTCGGGAGCGAGCGCGGACCCCAGTCCGTGGACCGGTGCAACACCGTCGGCTTCGACGCCGGGTGCCCGGTGGCGAGCGCGAGCGGCGCGACCGGTGATGTCCGTCGGTTCCCACCGCATGACCGTCAGTCCAGGAAGTCGACGATCAGGCGGTAGTAGTTCATGGAGATCATGCTGAGCAACATGATCAGGAAGGTCGCGCTGACCAGGCCGTAGATCAGGTAGAGCCGGCGGCGGGCGGCCGAGACCGAGCGCTGGGCGGCGGGCAGCCGGACCCGGAACAGAACGTGTCCCAGGTAGCGGAAGGCACGGTCGCGCAGGTTCAGCTCGCCAAGGGCGGCCTCCATCGCATGGTGCCCGTCGCTGACCGGCAGCAGCGGGTTGAGGTTGGTGACGATGACGAACAGCTGCATCCCGAGCAGCCATCGCAGTTCGCCGTACCGCATCGGGTCCGCGACGATCAGCAGGCTGCACACTCCAGTGGCGGCCAGGTCGACCACCGGACCGGCGAGCGCGACAGCGCCACGGCCGAACCGGGACCGGACCCGGTAGGCATCGGTCCGGTCCACATAGGTCATCGGGATGAGCAGGAAGAAGAGTTTCACACCGGCTTCCCGGACCGGCACGCCCAGCGCCTGGCACACCGACGCGTGAGCGATCTCGTGCAGGGTGGCCTGCACGAACAGCACCACGACGAGCACGACCCAGGGCGGGCTGGTGAAGATCTCCGGTCCTGGCAGCGTCACCGCCAGCACGACAGCGACCGTAGCGGCGACGGAGATCATGATCGCCAGGGCCGTCGCGGTCCGGGGGAATCGGGCGAGCACCATCGACGGTGGCCGCAGCAGCCGGTTCAGCCGGCCCGCCGGAACACGGAGCTTGGGGGCGAGTTTGAAGAGCCGGTCGATCGCCAGGTCGCGGCCGTGCCTCGGTTCGGGCGGCACGGACAGGACCCCGGCCGCCCGCAGGTCGGTGAGGAACGAGAGCAGGATCGAGGAGCGGTCGCAGACCCCCTCCGGCCCGCGCGACCGGCGCGCCGCCTCCAGCAGCGCGGTCCCGGTGCGGCTGCCGTCCAGCAGCGGGACGACCCGCGCGCCGGTCTGGCTCAACCGGACGTAGATGCCGGTCGCGGCGTCGAACAGCAGGGGGTTCCCGTCGGCCCCGGCGACCAGGGTGACCTGGGGCGCCAACCCGAGGGGTTGGTCCAGCCAGTCGGGCACGGCGACAGCGGTTTCGGTGGACATCGTGTTCCCATCTGGCGTGCCGGCCGGGGAGCGTGCCGGACGGCACGCCCCCCTGACGTGATCAATCCGCGATGACCGTCACTTGCAGCCGGCGCAGCCACGGCAGCCGACACAACCACGGCAACCACGACAACCGACGCAGCCACGGCAGCCGACACAACCACGGCAACCACGACAACCGACACAACCACGGCAGCCACGACAGCCGGCACAACCGCCACCGCAACCACCGCAGCCACCGGTCCCCAGCAGCGACGCGCTGATGACGGTCGGCAGCTGCTCGGCGGTCAGGTCATCCTCGAGCCAGAGGTCGAGCTCCTCGTGCACCTCTGGTCCGCTCAGTTCACTTTGCATGCGACTCAGCTCCTTCGATGTGTCGAAACATGCAGACACCGGACGGTCGATGGGCCGTCCGGCCGGGGTCCGGGAACTCGGGAGCGAGCGCGGACCCCAGCCTGTGGACCGGTGCTACGCCGTCGACTCCGGCGCCGGGTGCCCGGCGGCGAACGCGAACAGCGCGGCCCGGTGATAGCCGTCGGCACCCGCGCGTTCCCGCAGCACGTGCGGCAGCAGACCGGCGAAGACGGTGCCGACGAGCCGCAGGCGTACCGCGGTCAGCCACGCGGCGTGCCCGGCCGCGCCGGCGCGGGTCAGCAGCAGCCGGTGGCCGTGGCTGCCGTGCCGGGTGAGCGCGCCGGCCAGGTTCCCGGTGATCACGAGGACGGCCGCGGACCGGGCGAACTCCCGCTGCATGACGAGTTCCTCGGCCTCGGGGCCGTCCGGGATGTCCGCCACCCGGCGCAGGGCGGACTCGCCGGGCAGGTATCGGTACAGTCCGGTGTCGACCCCGGTGACCCGCCAGGCCGCGAGGTAGAACTCCAGGTCCAGGCCGGCGGCCCGTTCCCCCGGCCACCCGCGCGCGTCCATCCGGTCCGCGGCGGCGAGCAGGGCGGACAGCTCCGCGCCGGTCAGTGGCGTGGTCGCGTACTCGCGGACCGAGGTGCGGGCGAACAGCGCGTCGTCCAGCTCCACGCGCGGGGACGCCGGCGCGGGCAGTGCGGTCAGCGGGCCCTCGTCAGGCGCGGGCAGCAGGTGCGCGGGGACCGGCGACAGCGGCCGGCGGGCCGTCTCGGCGTCCAGCCGGGTGTCGGCCATCAGGTTCTCGAGCAGGCGGAGCCGGTCGTCACCGACGGGTGTCTCGGTCGTCGTGGTCATCGTTCGTTCCTCGGGCTCAGTGCGACCACCGCGGTCACCGGTTCGGCGTCCGGGTCCAGGCGCAGGGCGGCGTTGATCGCCGTGTCGTCCCAGCGGTCGGCGAAGGTGGCCGTCAGGCCGTACTCGTCGGCGAGCGCGGACAGTTGGGCGAGGGCGACCCCGGCGTCCAGGCAGAGGATCCGGTAGGCGAAGTCGTGGTATTTGGCCGCGACGACCTGGAGCCCGCCGGTGAGCACCAGCAGGGCCGCGGGCCGGGGATCCCCGACGACCGGGCTGATCCCCGCCGACGCGGGACGGATCCGCGCCAGGCTGTGATCACCGCGCTGGTAGAAGTACCAGGCCGGGTCCAGACCGGGCACGTCGAGCGCGAGCAGGTACGCCTGCACCGAGCCGAGGTTCCCGCCGGTCGGCGCCCACCGGCTCACCTGGCCCGGGAAAGCCTCGTCGCCGAGGTCGCGCAGTCCGGCGGTGCGCAGCAGCAGCCCGGACAGGTGCGGGAGGGTCCCGTCGCCGAGCGGGATCCGCGGGGCGGCGCTGTACTCCTTGTTGTACTTCTGCAGGGCGTGGTTCGCCGGCCGGTAGTGCGCCTGGTGCTCCTTGGGGTTGAGCCATTCGCGCGGCGGGAACGCCACCGACTGCTCGTACCGGTGGGCCAGGGCCGGACCGTCCACGGCCGACGGCGCACCGGTGGGCAGGCACGTCGGGCAACCTGGCCGCCGGTAGGCGCCGGACACCGACTGTGTCCACTCCTCCAGGTCGAAGGACGTGCAGGCGGACATCGACGGCACCTGGCCGACCCGGGACAGCAGGTGCACGACCTCGGTGGCGGCCAGCGCCGCCCAGGTCGCGGTCCGGGCTGGTGACGGCACCCCGGCCGGCGCGGACCGGGCCTTCGCGAAGCAGTCGTAGCAGCCGGTGTACCGGGCGTCGAAGAGCGGCCCGATCTCGGCCGTCCGCTCGCCGGCCGCGGTGCGCAGCCAGCCGATCCCGGCGCGGCGGCACGCCTCGTCCACCCGGGCCATCGCCGCGGGGTCCCCGTCGTCGACGGCGACCAGGAAGTCGCCCTCCCCGGCGGCGCCGGCCGGACCGTTCCAGGAGTGCGCGTCGACGCCCGCTCCGGTCAGCTCGGTGCGCAGCAGGGTGGCGAGGGGCTCGGGGCCGGCGATCAGGACCCGGGTGCGGGCGAGGCGCTCGCACGCCTCGTCGCGGTTGCGGTTGACCCGGGTGGTGTCCAGGTTGCGGCCGAGATAGCCGGCGACCTCGGGCGGGATCACCTCCAGGACCGTGCCCGCCGGGCCGTCCTGCAGGAGTCCGCTCACGTACAGCAGGGAGACGCACGCGCTGAGGTCGCTCTCGCGCACGTCGGGGAGCACCTCGGTCAGTTGCGCGACCGTACGGGTGCCGTCGAGCGCCGGGAGCAGCCGGGGGATCAGCCGGACCGCGGCCCGGCCGCGCAGCACCGTCTGCCGGTTCCCGGTGCCGACGAACGCCATGCCGTCGACCAGCGGGACCTGCACCAGGCCCGGTGCCAGGCAGGGCCGGACCGGCACGGTGAACTGCGGGTCGACGGCGACCGCGTACGCCATGTTCGTCGCGGTCAGTCGTCCGTCGTTCCGGGTGGCTTCCTCGACCTGGATCATCCCAGCACCCCCTGCAGCATCTCGGGCAGCCGTGCGTACGACCGCGTCGTCTCGTCCCGGCCCAGCCCGCACCGTGGGCAGCCATGCACACCGACCACCCGCCCGGTCCGCAGCTGCTGGACCGGCACCTCGATCTGGCGCACCCGGCCGGCCTCCTCGGCGGGATCGGCCCGGAGCCGGCCGACCACCTCGGCCGCGGTGGCCGCGGCCAGCAACGCCGTCGACGGCAGGAAGCCGTCCGGACCGGCCTCGGGATGCGCCTCGTAGTAGTCGTCGATGGCGGCCCGGATCACCCTGGCGTTGTCGTGCTGCGCGATCCGGCGGCGGTAGCAGCCGTGGCACGCGCCGGCGCCGGGGACTACCGCGGGGCCGATCTCCAGCATCGGATGGTCCAGGACCACGGGTAGCCAGGGCCGGCCGGACCGGAACGACTCCTCGTCGAACTCGAGCTCCAGCTCGGGCATCCGCCGCCAGGTCACGAGCAGGTTCAGCCGGGGTGCCGGTGGTCGCGACAGATCGGGGACGCGGGGGCGGGCCAGCGTGCTGGTGGCGTCGGCGCCGGCGATCTCGACGTCGTCGCACAGATCGCGCAGGCGTTCGGCGACCGCGTAGCCGAACGGGCCGACGGGGGTGACGATCAGGTGATACATGCTGGCTCCTGGTGACATCAGGCGAACGGCTGCGGCCAGTCGGTCAACTGCGACTCCGGCCGGGTCGGGTACCCCATCCGGCCCGGCGCCTGGTAGAGCCGGGGATGGCCGAGGAAGCGCGCGCGGTACTTGAACGAGAGCGGCAGCAGCCCGGGGATGACGGCGCGGACCACGGTCATCCCGACCCGCAGCGCCTCGTCCGGGGTCAGGTCGACCAGGTACGAGTCCAGGCCGCAGGCGTCCAGGCGGCCGAGGACCAGGCGCAGGTCGGCGGCGGAGTCACCGGTGCTCAGGGTCGGCATGTCGGAGAGCCGGCGACGCGCGGGGCTGTCGAGCAGGAAGTCGAAGGCGGCCGCCCGCTCCGGGGCGCACATGTAGAGGGCGCCGTCGGACACTCCGGAGAAGTCGCGCACGTCGTCGCCGGGTGGCTGTTCGCCGTGCAGGGCGATCCGTACCGACACCGTCTCGCAGATCGCCTTCGCGGCCGCGACCTGCGGGTCGAGGCTCGTGGCGCAGGAGACGACGGTACGGCAGGTCGGGTGGTTCGGCGCGACCGAGACGCCGTACACGGTGGGGATGCCGAGGTCGGTGGTCGCGTCGAAAAGCTGGATCGTCACATCGCGGTCGGCACACAGGTCGAGGTAGCGCTGCAGCTCGGGGCCGACCGTGTCGAGCTCGATCCGTGGCAGGGCGAGTTGCTGCAGCCAGACCAGGCTGATCGCGTCCCGCTCGATCACCTCGCACAGGGCTCCGGTGATCGCCCGGACCGGGTCCGGGTAGGCCGACGCCCCCGTCGAGATCGAGTTGGTGATGCTCTCCGCACCGTGCGCGGGCATGTGCATGTACACCAGCACGGCGGGCACCCAGGACAGCCTGCCGGTACGCAGGTTCATGCCCCGTACCCAGCGCATCCGCGCCGACTTGTCGGGGTCGACGAGCGGGCAGTCCGGGTCCGCGAGCTCGGTCGCCGAGCAGCGCGGCAGGGTGTCCAGGTCGAGCGCCTCGTCGCCGAGCTCGTCCGCGGACGCCCAGCGCAACTGGCGCTCGTCGTACAGGGTGTTCGCGTACCGTTCCAGCGCCTCGGCGATCCCGACGATCGTCGCGTGCCCCGGGTCGACCCCGGTTCCGGTGCCGTCGAGCGAGCCCAGGCAGTCCGAGCCGCAGGCGCTGGAGATCACCGTCGAGACGTCGCCGAGGTCGGCGTTGAAGACCTGGAGCGGCGGGTTCGAGGGCTCGACCGGCAGTTGGATCACGTTTGTCATCAGGCCGCCGAGCGGCGACACCAGATCCGTCAGCCGGGCGGGCCCGGCCGGGGCTGTGCTCCGCTGCGCCATCTCTCCGGCAACCGCACTCATCCCGCGCGCCCTCTCGTATACCCTGCCGGTTCGCTGTCCCGGGGAAGCCCGGGGCACTAAACAACCTTGAACGGAAGGTGCCCGTTTCGCTGGGATTTACGCAAAATGCGGCGTGGATAAAGTAATGCGCGCTTGGTAGCAACGTTCCGACACCCTGGTGAGCGCGTAACGCCCTTCTCAGCCGATCGTTTCTACCGGAGTTCGAGGCGATCCCGGAGAGATCGCGACGCTATAAATAACCATTTTCATTAGGTCGCCCAGGTCCGAACCGGCGAAGTGCGGGTAGTACGTTCGGCCGTCATCCTTCCCAGCGATCGACCGCCACTCGAACGGGAGTCGCTCAGCCGGGTTCCAAGGTGACCGTGACCTGAGCGATCATGTCGTCGGCGAGCAGGCCACGACGCAGCCGGGTGACCCGGTCGACGAGGTCGGCACCGTCGGTGGGCGTCACCCACAGGTTTACCAGCAGTTGCGACGGGCCGACCCAGACCGCGTGCAGATCCCCGATCCGGGCGACCCAATCCTGACTCCCGACCCGCTCACGGATCGGCTCCAGCACATCGGCCGGCGCGGACTCCTCCAGCAGCAGTGCCTTCGACCGGCGGGCCAGCAAAAACGCGACGCCGACCAGCAGCAGTCCGATGGTCATGCTGCCGACCGCGTCCCAGCCGGCCCAGCCGGTCAGCGCGTGCAGGATCAGCGCGGTCAGGGCCACGGCCAGGCCGATCAGCGCGGCGGTGTCTTCCAGGAAGACCGTGGTCGCGCTCGGGTCGGAGGCGTGCCGCAGGTGATGCCGCATCGACCGGTCCCGCTCCCGGGCCTCCTCGCGCAGCTGCTTGTGCGCGGTGCGCCAGGAGTAGCCCTCGAAACCGGCGGCGACGACGAGCACGCCCACCCCGACCCAGAGGGACTGCACCGGCTCGGGCGCCAGCAGGCTGCGCACCCCCTCGCCGATCGAGAGAACGCCGCCGATCAGGAAGATGCCCAGGGCGGCGAGAAATGTCCAGAAATAGCGCTCCTGTCCGTACCCGAACGGATGTCTGCCGTCGGGCCCCTTGCGCGACCGCCGCAAGCCGACCAGCAACAGCACCTCGTTGCCGGTATCCGCGATGGAGTGGGCGGCCTCCGCCCACATCGACGCGGACCCGGTGAGCAGGCCGGCGACGATCTTCGCGATGGCGATCGCCAGATTGGCGATCACCGCGACCAGCACGGTCCAGGCGCTGCCCTCCTTCTTCTCAGACCTTTCCGCGGTACGACCACCGCCCGCTTGCGCCCGGCCATCGTCCACGGCGGTCCGGCCCTCGGGGCCCTCGTTCACGGCGGTGTCGTCCACGACAACGGCGGTACCCGGGTTCCCCGGTACGCACACCCGCCGGCCACACCCCGCCCAGGGTGTGAGACAGCACACACTGCCCCGAGCCGGCATTTCAACTTCGCCATCGGTTCCGTTCACGCCGGCTTTCGTTGACGCTCCGCACAAACGCGGGCAGCCCTGAATCGAGGGATTCTTTCAGGCCGACCCGGCGGTCCGGGCGGAAACGCCGGACGACGTCCTTCGCACCTACGCCTCTGCTCTACTCGACCGGGTAAGACCCACGAACAGAAAGGCTGAAAGGTGAAGAAGGCAAAGGGCCTGCTCATGGTGGCCGCTGGCGTTGTCTCCGGATTCGCCCTGGGTGCCGCTCCTGCTCAGGCTGCAGAGCAGCCGGGGCGCTTGAACGTGGATGTCATCGGTCATTTCAAGAGCAAGGAAAATTGCCGTTGGGTCGGCAAGACCGGAAGAGCGTTCGGTAAATGGCGAGTCTTCGACTGCGACCGCTCGGCGTTCGATCCCAACCTCTGGACTCTGACCATTTACCGCCTCAACCGGCCGGGTAGGCCCGGCGGTCCCGTCGGCCCGGTCAGGCCCGGCGGCCCGGGCGCACCTGGGGGCCCGGTCCTGCCCGGCGGCCCGGTCGTACCCGGCGGCCCCGGACTGCCGCCCGGCCCGACACAACTGCCCGCGGGCCCGGCGCTGCCACCCGGTCCGGTCCAGCTGCCCGCCCGCCCGGCACAGATCCCCGCCGGCCCGGCACAGCTCCCCGCAGTCCCGGCACAGCTCCCCGCGGGCCCGGCACAGCTGCCGATCATGCAGGAGCCCGTCCGGCCCGCCAACATGAACCGGCCGATGCTGCCGATCGCGCCGGGACAGCCGCACGTCATGCCGCTTCGCCCGCCAAGGGGCTGAACCGGCGCAGCTTCGGGGTCGCGGTGCGTCCGCGGCCCCGAAGTGCCTATCCCCCGGAGCTCAGGCGCGGGGCCAGCAACTCCTCCGGGACAGGGCCGTCTCCGATGCGCGCCACGAGATCCCGGGCCCAGACCGTCAGCGCGGCGACCGGAATCCCGTGCGGGGCGTTCCCGGCGTACGGCGAGATCCGCTCCGCCGCGCGCGTCAGCAACCGGACCGCGCCCACCTCGTTGCCCCGCCGCAGGTGAGTGACGCCGACCGCCAGCTGCGCCAGCCCCTTCCACAGTTCGCGAGCGTCGTCGTCGCAGGCCTTCCAGGCCCCCTCGAGCACCTCGTGGGCGTGGAACGGCCGGCCCGCGGCCAGCAGGCGCTCCGCCTCCCGCAACGCCTCGTCCGGCGGCAGGACGAGATCTTCCGGGGTGGTCGGCACGCCGGTCATGCCGTGCGGCAACGGACGCCCGAGCCCGTCCCTCGGCCGGGAGTTGCGCGCCCGCCCAGCCGCGTCCCGGTCCCGGGTGACACGCGGCTCCGGGGCACCGGACATCGAGGGGGCGCCGGACGGCGTACCTGGTTCCATGCCCTACATACTGCCGCCCGCACCAGCGGCGCGCCCGTGTGTCCCGGCCAGCAGGGTGGTGGCCCACTCCGGCAGTACCCGGTGCTGTTTGTGCCGGCCCGACAGCCGCTCCCACTCGTAGTCGCCGCGGATCCAGTGATGCAGGATGTCCGCGTACCCGAGGACCGCCTGCTGACCTGCGCCGTCCAGCCGGCGCAGCAGCCGCGGCACGGAGTGGTGCTCCAGTGCGATCAGCCGGTCCACTTTCGCCTGGGCCAGCCGCGACGCCACCGCCACCGCGCGCTCCCGGTCGCAGGCCCGCTCCCGCTCGATGATGAAGATCGCGTTGTGCAGTCCGGAGACGTCCTCGTGCGTGGTGGACATCGAGTCGTTGCGCAGCGCCACCAGGTCCGCGGCCAGGTGTCGCATCTGCTCCAGCAGCGGGTGGTGCCAGAGCACGGCCGGCACCTCGGTGCCGCCCCAGAGCTCGCCCAGATCGTTGCGCCCGAACGCGCAGGTGCTGGCGACGCGCAGCCGGAAGTAGTCGTCGAGGTCCGCGTACCGGAATCCGTCGACCCGGTCGATCGCCTCGGTGACCTGCGAGGAGAAGTAGGCCGCCCAGTGGTGCCGCAGCCGGCGCAGCAGGGTCACCGACGCGCCCTGCACCATCCGGCCCCACAGATCGGCGAAGGCCCGGACGGTGGGCGAATCGGTGGCGTCCCCGCGGGCCTCCCCGTGCACGATGCCGATCAGGGCGGTGCAGATCCGGGCCACCCGCAGCGGGTCGCGTCCGAGCGGGCCGTCGAGCTGGTCGTCGAACGGCAGGAAGGACCAGCCCATCATCTGCGCGGCCAGCGCGCACTGCCGGGCGTCCGCGTCGGGGAAGAAGAACCCGCCGACCTCGGCGAGCCGCCAGTCGGCGAAGTCCTCGATCGAGCGGTCGTCGCGCAGCAGCCCGAACTCCGTCATCCAGCGGATGGCGCTGTCCCGGGCCGCGAAGACATGCGGGTTGCCCCGCAAGGGCCACGGCATGGCGAACTCCACCGCGTGCGCTGCCAATTTCACGTCCCCCTGTGCTGTCACCGACGGTGGTCACCACAACGGGATCATCGGAAGGTAGCGGGTTCACGATCATCACCGCCCGGCTCACCCGATGGGATGACTGCGCGCCGCGTCGCCGCGTACCCGGGCCCGCGCGATTGGCCAGGAGGCCAGCAGGACGCCGGTGGCGGCCAGCGAGACGCCCGCGCCGGCCGCGACGTTCCACCGGGTGGAGACGGACAGGCCGATGAGCCCGCTCGCCACGGCGAAGAGCACCGCCAGGCCGGTGACGACCGGCTGCCGGTCCGACCACAGGCGAGCGGCCGCCGCGGGCGCGACGATCAGGGACAGCGCCAGGATCGTGCCGACCGCCGGTACCACCGTCACCACGACCACCTCGACGGTCAGCAGCAGGACCACGTCCCACAGCCCGGTCGACAGGCCCGCCGCCCGCGCGCCGGCCCGGTCGAAGCCGGTCAGCAGCAGCGGCCGGGCGCACAGGGTGAGCAGCAGGGTCACGGCGGCCAGCACCACCGCGGTGACGATCAGATCGGTGGCGTCGACCGTGAGGATCGAGCCGACCAGCAACGACGACAGGTCGCGGCTGAAGCCGCTCTGCGTGGCGACCAGCGCCGAGCCGAGCGCGAAGCCGCCGGAGAGCAGCACCCCGGTCGCCGCGGCGGCGTCCTGGCCCGGGCGCCGGCTCAGCGCCGCCACCCCCAGCGCCACCACGGCTCCGGCGGCCGCGCCCCCGACCAGGATGTTCACTCCGATGATCGAGGCGGCCACCACGCCGGGAAAGGTGGCGTGGGTCAGCGCCATGGTGAGGAACGACAGCCGGCGCTGCACCACCCGCACCCCGATCAGACCGGCCAGCACACCGACCAGGACCACCTCGGTGACAGCACGATGCAAGACGTCATCCCACCAGTTCATGTCGCCACCTCCGCTTCGCTCGCAAGCTCGCTCACCGCCGCGTCCGCCCGCGCCACAGACGGACCGGGATCAGGATCAGATAGGAGAGAACCAGCAGCAGTACGACCGAGGAGCCCGAGGTCGAGGCGAGGCCGTACCGCACGGACGCGGTCCAGCTCAACAGCAGGCCGGCGTACCCGGCGACGACGACCAGCACGGTGCCGAGCAGCGCCATCACCACCAGCCGGTCGGTCACCATCCGGGCGGCCGCCGCCGGGATGATCAGCAGGGCCAGGACCAGGATCGTTCCGACCGCGCGGACGGCCGCGACAACGACCAGCGCGAGCAGCACGTTGAGCCACAGGTCCAGCCGGCCGATCCGGAGCCCGGCCGCCGCCGCCCCGGCCGGGTCGAACGACCGGAACAGCAGCGCCCGGACGGCGACCAGCAATCCCACCAGGATCACCACCACGAGCACCGCGGTCTCGGCGAGGTGGCGCGGCGTCACGGTGAGCAACCGGCCGAACAGGAACGAGGTCAGATCGGCCGTGTACGAGGAACGCCGCGACACCAGCACCACGCCGATCGAGAACATCGCGGTGAGCACCACCGCCGTGGCCGCGTCGTCGGACAACCGGGCGCCGCGGGTCAGCACGGTCAGCAGCACGGCCGTCACCAGCCCGGCCACCAGCGCACCGGCGAACAGGCCGTCCAGTCCACCGGCGACGACGCCGAGGACCACGCCGGGGAAGACGGTGTGGGTCAGCGCGTCGGCGACGAACGACAGGCCACGCGCGAGGACGAACACGCTGATCGGGCCGCAGATCACCGCCAGCAGCACGAGTTCGGCGAGGGCGCGGCCCAGGAACGGCACGGTGAACGGCTCGATCACGGCTCCACCACGACCAGCCGCCCGTCGGCCACCTCGATCGCGGCGCCGCCGTACGCCCGCCGCAAGGTCTCGGCGGTGAGCGTCTCGCCGACCGGGCCGGCCGCCCACTGCCGTCCGTTGATCAGGCAGATCAGGTCGGCCAGCTCCCGGGCGACCGCCAGGTCGTGGGTGCTGATCACCAGCGCGGTCCCGGCCGCGCTCACCTCCCGCAGCACCCGGACGATCGCCTCCTGGCTGACCGCGTCGACACCGTTGAACGGCTCGTCGAGCAGCAGCAGCCGGGGCTCCCCGGCGAGCGCGCGAGCGAGCAGCACGCGCTGCCGCTGGCCGCCGGAGAGCGCGCCGAACCGGTGCCGGGCCCGGTCCGCGAGGCCGACACGGTCCAGCGCCCGGTCCACCGCGTCGCGGTCGGCCGCCCGGGCGGGCCGCCACCAGCCGAGTTCCCGGTAGCGGCCCATCATCACCACCTGCCGCACGCTGACCGGGAAGTCGGCGTCCAGCGTGCCGGTCTGCGGCACGTAGCCCGCCAGCCCGCGCGCCCGGGCGGGTGGCCGGTCCAGCACCGTCGCCGTCCCGCCGAGCAGCTGGGTCAGGCCCAGCATCGATTTGATCAGGGTGGACTTGCCGGCCCCGTTCGGGCCGGCCAGGACCAGGCGCTGACCGGCGCGCAGGTCGAGGTCGACGCCGGTGAGCACGGGTACGCCCTGGTAGCCGACGCTGACCCCGGTGTATCGCAGTGCGGCGGACGCCATCTCAGCCGGCCAGGGCCGCGACGATGACCCGCGTGTTGTGCCGCTCGGCGCCGAGGTAGGTGCCCTCGGGCGTGCCGGGGGCGCCGAGGCTGTCGCCGAACAGGGCGTCCTCGCCCGCGACCACCGCGACGCCGGCCTGCCGCGCGATGGCCGCGGCGGTCTTCGGCGGCAGCGAGCTCTCGGTGAAGACCGCCTTCGTCCCGGTGGCTCTGATCTTCGCCACCAGGTCGGTGAGCTGCCGGCCGGAGAGCTCCGCCGAGGTGTCCAGACTCGGGATCACCGAGCCGACGAACTCCAGTCCGTACCGTGCGACGTAGTAGCCGAACGCGTCGTGGTCGGTGACGAGTTTGCGGTCCCGCGCCGGCAGCCTCGCGAAGGCGGCCTCGTTCTCGGCGTCCAGTTCGTCCAGCTCCGCGGTGTACCTGCCGAGGTTCGCCCGGAACGTCGCGGCACCGGCCGGGTCGGCGGCGGCGAGGGCGCGCTCGATGCCGGCCACCATGATCTTGGCGTTGCGCGGGTCGTGCCAGATGTGCGGGTCGGGCCCGTCCTCGCCCTCGCGCAGCGTGACGCCCTGGCCGGCGTCGACGATCGCGCCGTCGAAACCGGCCGCCTCGATGGTCGCGTCGAGCCACTCCTCCAGGCCGGCGCCGTTCTTGACGACGACCCTGGCCGAGCCGATGGCGCGCAGGTCGGCCGGTGTGGGTTCGTACTCGTGCGGATCCACATTGGGCTTGATGAGCTGGGTCACCGCGACCGCCGTACCGCCGATCTCACGGACGAAGTCCGCCAGTTCCGGGGTGGTGGCGACCACCGCGAGGGTCTGCCCGCCGGACGCCGCGGCGGTGTCCGGCGGATTCGCGCCGCATCCGGCGATGGCGGCGAGGGCCACCGCGATCGCGGCGGCCCCGAGGATGCTCGGCCTGTTCATGATTCTCACTCCTGCCCTTGAGGAGTGAAACGATAATCGTTTTCAATTATTATGGTCTAATGGCAAACTGACGATGCGTCGACGCCGGCCGGATCCACGACGCGGGTGCAGCGGGTCCAACGGGCGACCTCCCGCTCGCGGGGGTGGCCGAGCTCATCCGGGTCCCGCGCCGGCGGATGGTCGAGCAGTGCGTGCCGGGCGCAGTACTCGTCGCTGTAGATCGTCTCGACGTAGCGGTGCGGCCCGTCGGGGAAGACCGCGGCGATGCGGGTGTCGTCCGGTTCGGTGCGCGCCAGCCAGGATGCGACCAGGGCGACCGCGCCGACGCTCCAGCCGCCGCTGACGTAGTGGGACGCGGCCAGCCGCCGGCACGCCCAGACCGCCTCGGCCGGGGCCACCCAGTGGACCTCGTCGAAGGCCGGGTAGTCCACATTGCGGGGCTGGATGCCGCTGCCCAGCCCGCGCGTCAACCGGGTCCGCGCCGGCTGCCCGAAGATCGCCGAACCGACCGCGTCGACGCCGACCAGGCGCAGCCGCGGCAGGAACTCGCGCAACGCCCGGGCGGTGCCGGCGCTGTGCCCGCCGGTGCCGACCCCGCAGACCAGGACGTCGATCTGGCCGAGCTGCACCGCCAGCTCCCGGGCCAGTTGCTGGTAGGCGTCGGCGTTGTCGGGGTTGTGGTCCTGGTCGGGGCAGAACGCGCTCGGATCCTCGCGGAGCAGCCGCGCGACGCGCTCGAGCCGGGCCTGCCGCCAGCCACCCTCGGGGTGCGGCCGGTCGACGACGTCGACGCGGGCGCCGTAGGCGGTGAGCAGGTTGCGGATGAACGGCTCCATGCCCGGATCGGTCACCAGGGTCACCGGATGCCCGTACACCGTGCCGGCCAGCGCCAGCCCCAGTCCGAGGGCGCCCGAGGTGGACGCCACCACCGGCGCGCCCGGCGCGAGCGTGCCACGCTCACGGGCCCGCTGGATCAGATGCAGAGCGGGCCGGTCCTTGATTCCACCGGGATTGTGGCCCTCCAGCTTGGCCCAGAAGCCACGGCCCGGGGTCGCGTGGAGGTCCGGCGTCCACAGCACCGGGGTGTTACCGACCAGGTGGTCGAGGGTGTAACAGGTGGAGCTGGAGATCAGCCGGACGGGCGCGGGGCGCGCCGGGAGTGGTGCGGAGACGACGTCGATCATTGATGGATCCGTTCCGGGACGTGTTTCGCCACCCGGCGGCGGGCCGGCCGAGCCGGTCGCACGCGATGCCGGGTTTCAGGCGTGGACAGAGACGGTGGCGGCGGGGCACCGTCGCCGTGCCGGGCGACTGGAGCAGCCTCGCCGGGGTTCTGTCACGTCCGGCTGACACACGTCACGGAAAGCACGCCGCGCGGACTCGCGCGCGGTTGTGCGGTGTCACAGGTGAGCGGGGTGCCAGCGGGTACCGGCGCCGCGACGAGCACCGGGTTCGGGCTCGATTCGGCACCGGCGGGTCCGGGTCTCGCGCCGGCGGCCATCAAGAGACAGGGCCGGCCACCTCCCGTGGAGGCATCGACGCGCCCGGGCTCGGCGCGCGCCGTGCCGCTCGTCCGGTGGTGGGCCAGGTGGCCGGTGTGTCCTGTGTAGCCCGCCATGGCGGGGCAGCCGCTCATCCCCTGTGGGCCATAAGCGGCGTGCTCCATCCAGTGATCGATGGCCGAGGCGCAGAGCAGCAGGAGCGCCAGGGCCAGGAGTCGCTTGATCAGTCGAGGCATGAGGACTTCCCGGACGACATTGCCCGTTCACGTAAGCGGCAATTGTACCGAAAGTGTGGTTGTTTGGTCCGGCAATGCCCCTTTCAACTCCCCCGGCCGAGTCGATCACTTCGGCGCCGCCGCTGTGGCCTGAGCTCCGTTCCGGTCGTACCGCCGGGCGAGGAGATCGATGCTCAGCACCACACCGATGCTTCGGCGTCGGCTCACCACCGCCTGACGGGCTCCCCGCCGGGTGCGGGGAGCCCGTCGATTCCCGGAGGCGTCAGACGCCGATGTTCGCTTGCGGGCCGGCGTACTGGCGCAGCATGGCGGGCACGTCGGCGGCCGCGTCCAGGGTGTAGGAGTAGAAGCTGCTCGGGGTGAACGCGGAGCCGCTGGTCACCTGGCTGCCGGTGCAGTTGACCAGGATGCTGCCGCTCTGCTTGAGCTGTGCCGTCGAGTCCGGGTAGTACGGGTCCTTGACGTTCTCGAAGTAGCTGTTCTCCAGCACCATCTTCGTCGCGCCCCGGGAGTAGTTGCCGTACGACGCGACGTTCTGCAGGTAGTTGTCGTAGAGGTGGGCGTAGGCGACGTTGTCGGTGCTCGGGTTGCGCTGGTTGGTGTCGTGGATCCAGTTGTGGTGGATGGTCATCCGGGCGGTGACGTTGTCGGTCCAGCCGATCCCGAACGCCTTGTTGTTCTCGGCGAGCACGTTCCACGACACGGTCAGGTACGTGGTGTCCTTGCGGGAGTCGATCAGCCCGTCGTTCATCCGCTCGATGGTGTTGTGATCGATCCAGATGTGGTCGGCGGTGTCCATCTGGATGCCGTCGTAGTCGTACACCTTGTCGTCCGGGTCGTCGTCGGCCATCTGGGTGTCCCGGATGGTGAGGTTCCGGATGATCACGTTGGTGACGCCGGTGCCCAGGAAGAACCCGCCGCCGACGATCTGGCCGGAGGTGCCGGCCCCGACGACCGTCTTGTTCGAGCTGATCGGGATCTCGGTGCCCTTGGGGCTGATGGTGATCGCCGCGGCCACCCGGATCACGTATGCCCCGGACGCGGCCGCGTACCTGGCCAGGTCGGCCTGGGTGGTGACGGTGACCGTGGTGCCACCCGCTCCCCCGGTGGTGCCGCCACCGGTGCCGGCGAAGCCGTCGGGGGTCGCGGGCCAGGTGCGGCCGCCGGCCGCGACGAACGCCCACTGCTTGTTGGTGTTGGCGGTGCAGGTCTCCTGGATGATCGCGGTCCCGGACGACGTGGACGCGTTCTGATCACTGAGGCACAGGCCGCTGTTGACGTTGATCACCTGATAGGTGCCGCTGCCACTGGCGGTCAGCCGCCACTGCTGATTCGCCTGACTCGACACACACGTGTACTGCTGGACCTGAACCCCGGAGACCGTGGAGAAGCCCGGCACGTCCACACACTTACCGCTGTTCACATTCTTGATCAGATAGTTCGAACCGGACGCGACCAGCGTGAACTGCTGCCACGTCGAATTCGCCGTACAACCCCACTGCTGCAACAACACACTGTTGGCCGTGGAAGCACCCGGCACGTCCAGACACAGACCGGACTTGGTGACCTTGAGCTGATAGGCGACGCCGGTGGAGGGAGCGGCGGACGCCGGCGCGGCGCCGACCAGGGTGGCCGCGACGAGGAGCAGAACGGTGACGATTCTTCGCATGATCATCCCACCGGGTTCCAGTTGTCCGAGCCCGCCAGATACTTCTGCGGGGTGTAGCTGGCCGCCTGCGAGTCCGCGAGCTGCGGACGGTTGCTGTTGGTGGTCGCGCCCGATCCGGAGTTCTTGTACTCCAGGAAGCGGGCGTTCTTCCACGAGTTCGACGACATGTCGATCCACGGCTGGGCGGTGGCGATGGTCGCGCTCAGGCTCGACTCACGGAACAGCACCTGGGCGGCGGCGCCCCACGGCCGCCCCAGCTGGGTGGTGTTGCCGGTGGCGCCGGTGATCGTGCACTTGTAGAAGAGGAATCCGTACGTGCTGGCCGCGTCGGTCTTGGCGGCGGTGATCGGACCGCCGGTGCTGCGCTTCTCGTAGATCGAGGAGTTGTTGAAGACCGCGGTGCCGCCGCCGAAGATGAAGTCGACGGTCCCCTCGACGTACGAGTTCTTGACGTACGTCCGGTAGTTGTTGACCAGCAGGGTGTCCTGGGCACCGAGGAAGCGGACGTTGTCGAAGATCGACCGGTCGCCGTTGAGGTTCGCCGCGACCGCCTGGCTGCCCTCGCCGTAGTCGTTGGAGAGGGTCAGGTTCGTCGCGGCGAAGTCGGCGCCGTTGACGAAGACGGTGGCGCTGCCCGAGGTGCCGTACCCACCGGCCGAGCTGTGGTTGTTGACGATCACCGTCTGGGCGGCCGTGGAGCCGAGGCCCTGCAGGGTGATGTACGGCTTGTTGGACGGGATGGTGACGATCTCCCGGTAGGTGCCGGGCGCGATGGTGATGGTCCGGCGGGAGGTGTTGTTCGCCGGCACCGCGTCGATCGCCGCCTGGACGGTGGTGTACTGGCCACTGCCGTCGGCGGCCACGGTCGCTGAGACAGTGCTCGCGAACGCCCACTGCTTGTTGGTGTTGGCGGTGCAGGTCTCCTGGATGATCGCGGTCCCGGACGACGTGGACGCGTTCTGATCACTGAGGCACAGGCCGCTGTTGACGTTGATCACCTGATAGGTGCCGCTGCCACTGGCGGTCAGCCGCCACTGCTGATTCGCCTGACTCGACACACACGTGTACTGCTGGACCTGAACCCCGGAGACCGTGGAGAAGCCCGGCACGTCCACACACTTACCGCTGTTCACATTCTTGATCAGATAGTTCGAACCGGACGCGACCAGCGTGAACTGCTGCCACGTCGAATTCGCCGTACAACCCCACTGCTGCAACAACACACTGTTGGCCGTGGAAGCACCCGGCACGTCCAGACACAGACCGGACTTGGTGACCTTGAGCTGATAGGCGACGCCGGTGGAGGGAGCGGCGGACGCCGGGGACGGTATGCCGAGGACGGCAGCCGCCGCGAGAGCGAGCGCGGCGAATCTTCGCATGGGGATGGGTCCTTTCCTCGTACGGGGGATCGGGAGGCTCCGATTACCTCAGTCCGGTGGTGGCGATGCCCTTCACCAGGTGCTTCTGGCCGGCGATGAAGAAGCCGATGACCGGGGCGAGGGAGACGAAGGACATCGCGAACATCTCGCCCCACTGGCTCTGGCCCTCGGAGTCCATGAACTGCCGCAGGGCGAGGGGGACGGTGTAGAGCCGTGGGTCGGTGAGGTACAGCAGGGGTGCGAAGAACTCGTTCCACACCGAGATGAAGGTGAAGATGGCGGTGGTCGCGAACGCCGGCCGGCAGAGCGGCATGATCACCTTCCAGAAGGTCCGGAACGGGCCGCAGCCGTCGATCCGGGCGGCGTCGTCCAGTTCGGTCGGCAGGGATCGCATGAACTGGACCATCAGGAAGATGTAGAAGCCGTTGGTGGCCAGGAAGTGCGGGACCAGCAGCGGGTAGTAGGTGTTGAGCCAGCCGAGCTTGTCGAACAGGACGTACTGCGGGACGACCAGGACGTGGCCGGGCAGCATCATGGTGCCGAGCATCATCGCGAAGAAGAGCTTGCGGCCGGCGAAGCGCAGCCGGGCGAAGGCGAACGCCGCGAGGGAGCAGGAGAACAGGTTGCCGACGATGCTCAGGGTGACGATGATCAACGAGTTGACCAGGTAGACCTCGAACGGTTCGCTGAGCGAGGTCCAGCCGCGCGGATAGTTGCCCAGGTCCCAGGCGGCCGGCCAGAGCGACTCGTCGGTGAAGACGGTGATGCTCGGCTTGACGGAGCTGGAGATCATCCAGAGCAACGGATACATCATGACCAGGCCGATCAGGCAGAGCAGCAGGTGCCGCCCGAAGCGTGGCCGTCTCGCCGGTGGCGCCTGCCCCCGGACGACGGTGAACGTCATCCTGGCCTCGTCAGTTGTCATAGAAGACCCACCAGCGCGCGGCGAGGAAGTTGATCGCGGTGAAGCCGGCGATGACCGTCAGCAACAGCCAGGCCATCGACGAGGCGTAGCCCATGTCGAATTCGGCGAAGCCCTTCTGGTACAGGTACAGGTTGTAGAAGAGCGTCGACTGACCCGGCCCGCCACTGCCGTTGCTGATCACGTACCCCTGGGTGAAGGTCTGGAACGAGGCGATCAGTGACTGCACCAGGTTGAAGAAGATGATCGGGCTCAGCAGCGGCAGGGTGATCGAACGGAACCGCCGCCACGACGAGGCGCCGTCCACCGCCGCCGCCTCGTGGTACATGGCCGGGATCTGCCGCAGCCCGGCCAGGAAGATCACCATGGGTGAGCCGAAGGTCCAGACGTGCAGCAGGATCAGGGTGCTCAGGGCGTAGCGGGGGTCGCTGGCCCAGCCCGGGCCCTGGACGCCGAACCAGGCCAGGAAGCCGTTGACGACGCCGTTGTAGCCGAAGATGTAGCGCCAGAGCATGACGATGGCGACGCTGCCGGCCAGCAGCGACGGCAGGTAGTAGACGCTGCGGTAGATGGCCAGGCCGCGGACGCCGCGGTCGAGGACCATGGCCACGGCGAGCGCGACGGCCAGGGACAGCGGCACCGAGACCAGCGTGTAGATCAGCGTGACCCGCAGCGACTGGTGCAGGGTGGCGTCGCCGAGCATCGTCCGGAAGTTGGCCAGGCCGGCCCAGCGCGGCGGGGTGAGCAGGTCGTAGTCGGTGAAGGCCAGGTACAGCGACGCGAAGAACGGGACGATCATGAAGAGCGTTCCGCCGAACCAGGGCAGCAGGAAGAGGTAGCCGGCCCGGTCCTGCCGCCGAACCGCCACGGTCATGTCGTGATCGCCTTGCGCGCCTCGGTGATGAACTGCTGTCCGGCGTCGGCCGGGCTGGTCCGGCCGAACTCGACCTCGGTGCTGATGACCTTGAGGATGTTGGTGAGCTTGCTGGCGCCGACCGGGTACGGGTACGACGGCGGTAGCTGCTCGCCCTGCAGCTTCGTCAGGAACTCCGCGGAACGCCGGCTGTCCGGGTCCAGCGCCGGCGCGGTCTGCTCGGCGAGCGTCCGGTTCGGCGGCACACCCCGGGTGGCGCCCGCGACCTTCGCCGCCTCGGCGTCGTTGATCAGGAAGTTGAGCAGGGCCAGGGTCTCCTGCGGATGCCTGGCCTTCGCCGCGATCGACCACAGCGCGGGGGTGTCGACGGACTGCCCGCGCCGCTTGGCCTGGGATTCGCCGGGGATGCGCAGCAGGGCCAGGCCACCGCCGCACGCCTGGTTGTAGCCGAGCAGGTTGTTGGTGGGGATGATCTGCGAGGCGATCGACTTCTTGGCCAGGTACGACTGCGCGGGCGAGGAGCCGTTGTTCTGGTCGATGAACCCGGCCGGCGGCAGGCCACCCCGGGCGCGCAGGTCCACGGTGAGCTGGAACCAGGCGGTCACGGTGGCCGCGGTGGCGCCCAGCCGGCCGTCGGCGGTGAAGAAGTCCTCGCCGCGCTGGCGGGCGAAGACCAGGAGATTGGCGACCGTCCAGGGTTCGAAGTTGGAGCCGTACACCTTGCCACGGCTGGCCTTGGTGATCTGCTCGGCGAAGGCGGCGTACTCGTCCCAGCTCCACCTGTCGCCGTCGGGCACGGCGACGCCGTACCTGTCGGTGAGGGTCTTGTCGACTACGAAGCCGATGGTGTTCAGCCCGGACGGCACCCCGTAGCTCTTCTCCCCGACCTGGCCGAGGGCCTTGGCCTGCGGGGTGAGCCCGGACAGGTCCAGACGGCCGGCGTGCGCGCTCAGGTCCAGCAGGGTGCCGCGGTCGGTGTACTCGCGCAGGCTGTCGAAGCGCATCGCCATCAGGTCGGGCGGGTCTCCGGCGGCGAAGCGGGCGGCGAGCTTGTCCTTGTACGGGCTGCTGTCCTGGTATTCGGTGCGCACCCGGACGCCCGGGTTGGCGGTCTGGAACAGATCGAGGGACTTCTGGGTCAGCTCGGCGCGTTGCGCGTCACCCCACCAGACCATGTTGATCTCGATCTTGCCGGAGTCGCCGCCCCCGCCGCCGAACCCGCGCCCGCAGGCGGGCAGCGCGGCGGTCAGCCCGGCCAGGCCGGCCAACTTGAACATCTGACGCCGGCCGAGTCCGGCAGCACTGTCGAGATGGTTCACGGTCGATCCCTCCGAGCGGCTCGCAGATTTGTTTCAGTGTTTTATCTATCGAGTTGCATCCATGTCAACCACTCGTCTAGCTCGGCTTTCGCATCACCTGCGAATTTGTTACAGAGGTTGACGTAACTGGCACGGCGTCGATAACTTGCCGCTCATGCCGAACGTCCAGGCGCACGACCTGCGCTGCGCGGGCCGTGTCGTCGCCCGCTACGTCTGGGACCCGCAGCTACCCGCGACCGTCTCCCCCCGGCCCTACCTGCACCCGGTCACCACGCTCGCCGGGACGACCGTCACCGGCTTCATGCCCGCCGACCACCTGCACCACCTCGGCGTGAGCATCGCCGTACCGGTCCTCAACGAGGCAAACTTCTGGGGCGGGCGCACCTACGTCACCGGGCACGGGCCGACCCACCTGGACAACCACGGACGTCAGCAGCACGACCGCTGGCTGCACCGCTCCGGCGACCGGGTGGAGCAGGAACTCCGCTGGACCGGACACGACGGCGTCCCCCTGGCCCGGGAACGGCGGACCCTGACCGTCCACCAGCTCACCGACCACGCGTGGATGCTGCGCGTGGAGTTCGCGCTCAGCAGCGCCACCGGCACGCCGCTCACCATCGACAGCCCGGCCCTGCGCGGACGGGCCGGAGCCGGCTACGGCGGGTTCTTCTGGCGCGCCCCGGCCGGTCCGGAACCGGTCCACGCGTTCGGGCAGCGTGCCGGCGGTGACGTGCACGGCAGCCGCGACCCGTGGATCGTGCTCAGCGGCGGGCGGCCCGGCCGTACCGCCTGGACCCTGCTGTTCCTGGCCAGCAGCCCGGAGGCGGACCCCTGGTTCGTGCGGTCCGACGACTATGCCGGGGTCTGCTCGGCGATCGCCTGGGACCGGCGGCTGGTCGTCGCGGCCGGCGAGGTGTTCACCCGCCGGCTGCGGGTCGTCATCGCCGACGGGCCACCCGACCCCGCCACCATCGCGGCGGCCGCGGAGGCGTGGTCATGAGCGAGCTTGCGAGCGAATCGGCAAGCTCAGTTGTCGGCTCATGCCGACGCCGGAGCGAAGCGGAGGTGGCGTCATGAGCGAGGTTTGGGTCGCTGACAACGGGGACGGCACCTATCGCAACCCGGTGCTGTACGCCGACTGGTCCGATCCGGACATCATCCGGGTCGGCGACGACTTCTACCTCACCGCCTCCAGCTTCAACCGCGTGCCCGGCCTGCCCCTGCTGCACTCCACCGACCTGGTCAACTGGCGGATCATCGGGCACG
The DNA here is from genome assembly GCF_900188005.1 of Actinoplanes regularis. Lineage (GTDB taxonomy): Bacteria > Actinomycetota > Actinomycetes > Mycobacteriales > Micromonosporaceae > Actinoplanes > Actinoplanes regularis. Next base: position 245,056 of record NZ_FZNR01000010.1, read on the forward strand.
CGCTGCACCGGCTCCCGGCCGGACACGCCACCCCGCGACCCGGATGCGGGGTCTGGGCGCCCGCGCTGCGGTTCCACGCCGGACGGTTCTGGATCTGTTACCCGGACCCGGATCACGGCATCTTCCTGACCACCGCCGACGACCCGGCCGGCCCGTGGAGCGAGCCGCGACTGATCCTTCCCGGCCGAGGGCTGATCGACCCCTGCCCGCTGTGGGACGACGACGGCCGGGCCTATCTGGTGCACGCCTGGGCACGCAGCCGGTGCGGCTTCAACAACCGGCTGACCGCGTACCCGATGGAATCCGATCTCACCGGGCCCACCGGACCGGGGGTTCTGGTCGTCGACGGTGACGCCATCCCCGGCTGCCGCACCCTCGAAGGACCCAAGTGGTACCGGCGCGACGGCTGGTACTGGCTCTTCGCCCCGGCCGGTGGTGTCGCCACCGGCTGGCAGTACGCCCTGCGCTCCCGCCGGGTGTTCGGCCCCTACGAACCCCGGGTGGTGCTCGCCCAGGCCGGCACCGACGTCAACGGCCCGCACCAGGGCGCCTGGGTGGACACCCCGGCCGGCACGGACTGGTTCGCGCACTTCCAGGATCTCGGCGCGCACGGGCGCGTCGTCCACCTGCAGCCGATGCGCTGGACCGCCGACGGCTGGCCGGAGATCGGCGACCACGGTGCCCCGGTCGCCACCCACCGCAAACCGGCACCCGGCCCGGCCGACCCGGTCGCCCCCGCGACCGGCGACACCTTCGAGGACGGCCGGCCCGGTCCGCAGTGGAGCTGGCCGGCCAACCCCGGGCCCGGCCAGGTGCTGCCGCATCCCGGCGCCGGGCTGCGGCTGGCCTGCCGGCCGGGCGGCGACGACCTGCGCCGACTGCCGAACGTACTCGGCCAGCGGCTGCCCGGCCCCCGGCTGCGCGCCGAGACCGGGTTACGGCTCGACGCCCCTGCCGGAGCGCGCGCCGGGCTGACCGTGCACGGCCGGACGTACGCCTGGATCGGCCTGGTCAACCGGCCCGGCGGCACCTATCTGACCTGCCGCTTCGCCGAAGCCGAAGGCGAGGCGGAACAGGATGCGGCGGACCCGGTCGCGGTCCCGGCGGGCGCAGGGGTGCGGCTCGCCGTGACCGTGACCGAACCGGCGGTGGTCCGGTTCGCCGCGGAGATCGGCGGTGAACGGTGGGAGTGCGGCCCACCGTTCACCGCCACCCCGGGCGCCTGGATCGGCGCCACCCTCGGCCTCTTCGCCACCGGGCCCGGCGGCCACGCGGACTTCGACCGCTTCGTCGTCCGTCCCCACCGCTGAGCACGCAGATGACTATCCTGCTCAGGAATCGCCCGACCCGCCCGGAGGCACCCGTGACCGGTGACGCCACAGCAGTCCTGCGTCTCGCCGACCGGGCCGTCGCCGAGTACGCGTGGCGCCCGGACCTGCCCGTCGCGCTGTCACCCCGGCCGTACCTGCATCCGGTCCGGACCCTCGCCGGCACCACCGTCACCGAGCTGATGCCGGACTCGCACCGCCACCACCTCGGCGTCAGCGTCGCGGTCGCCGAGGTCGACGGGGCGAACTTCTGGGGTGGCCGCACCTTCATCCCCGGACACGGGCCCGCCTGGCTCGACAACCAGGGCACCCAGGAGCACGTCCGCTGGGTACGGCGGGCCGACACCCAGCTGCGCCACACCCTGCGCTGGACGTCGATCGACGGCCGGCCGCTGCTGACCGAACGCCGCGACCTGTCCTGCCGGCTCGCCGGGCCGGACGCCTGGGCGCTGAGCTACGGCTTCACCCTCACCAACGCCACCGACAGACAGCTGCCGATCCGCAGTCCGGCCGCCCACGGCCGCACCGGCGCGGGCTACGGCGGCTTCTTCTGGCGCGCCCCGGCCGGGGACCACCGGATCACCTGCCCGGACGGCACCGGCGTCGAAGCCGTCCACGGCCGGCGCGCACCCTGGCTGTCGGTCACCGGTGACGGCTGGACCCTGCTCTTCATCGCCGCGAACCCGGAGACCCGCGACGACCCGTGGTTCGTCCGGACCCGCGACTACCTGGGCATCGGATCCGCGCTCACCTGGGAGCAGCCGCTGCTGCTCGCCCCCGGCGCGACGCTGACCCGGCGGGTCGTCACCGTGATCGCCGACGGTGCGGTGGACGTCGATCAGGCCGCCGCGTACACCGCCGAACTGGCCTCTTAACGGCTCCCCACGGATGAATCCAGGGGATTCCCAGCTCGGACCGCACCCGATCCACCGTCCCGGAGGGAGGCGATCGAATGTCTGATGTCGTCGGCACTGGCACGGTCTCGTTCTGCCGTGGCGAGGATCGTCCTCGCGGCGTTGACGTCGCGGCCGGCGCTGTAGCCGCAGGCCGCGCAGTCAAAGATGCGGATACCCAGGCCGAGGCGGCGGTTGGCTCTCGCGCCGCACTCGGAACAGGTCATCGTGGTGTAGGCGGGCGGCACCAGCACCACCTTCCGGCCCGCCCGCGTACCCCGATAGATCAGCTCTCGTTTGCACGCCCCGATCGCCGCATCCGCCGCCTTACCGGCCATCCGGGACCTGGCCAGGAACTTCGGCTTGAAATCCTCCACCGCGATCAGATGATGCGCATCAACCACATGAGCGGCCCACTCGCGGGCATCGTGGGTGTTCTGCCGGGCCGCTTTCTTCTCGATCCGAGCCGCCTGCCGCTTCGCCCGCAGGTAGCCCTTCGACGGCACGGCGCCTTTCGGGCGCCGGCGGCGGGCCATCCTGCGCTGGGCTTTCGCCCGTTCGGCCGCGCAGCGCTTCCGGTAACCGAGGTGCGGCAGGTCAAATGCGGTGTCGGTGGTGGAGGCAGTGGTCTTCACGCCCCAGACTGCCGTGCCAAGAGTTTCCGCACATCAGGCCCCGAGGCGATCACGGCAGACGCCCATCCGCCCTGACGGCGGATCGGCTATTCCCTGACCTGCTACGCAAGGCTCCGTTTCCTCCCCGCGGCTGAGGCCGGGGGGTTCCACGGAAGGAAATCGATGACCCGCCCGGTGCATCGGGTCGCGCCCACCACGGACACCGCGATCCGGCAGGACGGGCTACGCGCCCACAACCTGATCCTGACCTTCCAGCAGATCGTCGGCGCCCGGCAGGCGCCGATCTCCCGCAGCGAGCTCGCGACCGGGACCGGCCTGGCCCGGCCGACCATCTCCCGGATCGTCGACGAGCTGCTGGCCGCGGGCCTGATCGTGGAGGCCGGGCCGGCCCGCTCCGGCAGCAGCGGACGCCCCCGGGTCGGGCTGAGCCTGGCCCGCACCGGACCGGCCGGGCTCGGCCTGGACCTCCGCGCCGGCGCGCTTTCGGCGTGCGTGGTCGACCTCGCCGGCGCCGTACGCCATCTGGACTTCGCCGCCCACGCCGGCCGCGAGGTGCCGCCCGGTGAGACCCTGGCGAGTCTCGCGGCCCTGGCCGGGAAGGCGGTACGGGCCGCGGCCGCCGACGGTCTCACCGTGGTCGGCACGACCTTCGCGGCGCCCGGCCCGGTCCAGGACGACTCGCTGGTACGGTTCGCACCCGCGCTCGGCTGGCGTGACGTCGACGCGGGGGCGACGCTCAGCGCCCTGACCGGCTCGACCGTGGTGGTCGGCAACGACGCCGCGCTGGCGACCCTCGGCGAGCTGTACGCCGGCTCGGCCGAGCTGCGCGACTTCGTCTGCGTGAGCGGCGAGTTCGACATCGGCGCCGGCGTCGTGCTCGCCGGCGGCCCGCTGCACGGCACCCGGGGCCACCTCGGCCATGTGATGGTCGACGGCGACGGCCCGCCGTGCGCCTGCGGGGCGACCGGCTGTCTCCAGGGCTACGCGGGACTGCGCGAGATCCTCGCCGCGGCCGGAGCCGACGACCCGGCGGTGGCACCGGCGGTGGCGATCGACGCGCTGGTCTCCGCCGGGTCCCCGGCGATCCTGGCCGCACTCGACCGGGCCGCGACCGCGCTCGGGGTGGCGGTGTCCGCGCTGCTCAACCTCGTCGAGGTGGACACGGTTCTGCTCGGCGGCGGCTATTCGCTGCTCGCTTCGTGGCTGATCGAGGGCGTCGAGCGGGAGATCTCGCAGCGGGTGCTCAGCGCCCGCTGGTCGCCGGTGCAGGTACGGCCCGCACCGCTGGGGCCGGACGCCGCCGTGATCGGCGCCGCCCTGAACTCGATCGATCAGGTCCGCCGCGACCCGAACCGCTGGCTCGCCCACACCCGCCCGTGACCCCGCCGCCGCAGTGGCCGACCGCGCGGTCCGCGTCGACGCCCGCGTCGCGTCCGGAAACCCGGCTGGCATCCAGAGTCCTATCAGCACCGCCGATCGGGCTCTGACGTCCAGCCGCGCCGTACCTGTTGGGTTCGCCGACGCCGAGCGTGCGTCCGGCGTCACCGTCGAGAGCGACGACGCCACCGGCGTCGGCGCTGACTCGCCGCGGCGCCCGCTTGTTCCTTCGATCCCGGGTCGCGACGGCCTTGGTCGGGTGTCTGACACGGACCTTGTCAGCCGCCCGCCAGGAGATCAGCCTGGGATGTCGGGAGGCGCATATGGCAACCGCTCGGGAAAAGGTCTCCGGGTCGTCTCCATCCCCGCTGGACGCTCTTGAACGCCGGGTCGCCGCCCTGGAGCGCGACCGAGAGCTGCTGATGGAGCGCTACGCGCGGCAGTTGGAGCTCGACAACGAGCAGCTTCGTGCGCTGCTGGGCGGCGCCCCCGACCTCGCCTCGGCCCCAGGGACGTCCACCGACGCGGTTCCCTCCATCGGGCCCGCATCCGATCCGGCCACGGCCGCTCCCGCCTCGGCGGCGGCGATGCTCGCGCACACCCTGGGTCTCGTCGAGGACCAGGTGGACGACGTGGAACGTCTTGCCGCCGCGGGTGAGAGTGCCTCCGCCGTCGATACAGCGCTGCTGGTCACCCGTCGATCAGCGGCAGCACTCCGAGCCTCGGTGGCGGACGCCGAGTTGCGGGAGAACCTCGTCACGTCGATGACCCCGCCCGACTCGCCGCTGCCACCACCTCCCGGGCTTCACAATTTCACCGTCCCTGTCGGCGGCAACCGGACCGTCCCGTTTCGGGTCGCCGAGATCGCGGTCCTGCAGCTGGCTGGGCTGCGTCGGTCGTTGGCCGAGAAGCATGTCGACGCCGCCATCGCCGAGTACGAAAGGGTCGGGGCAGCTCGAGCCGCCGTCGACCTGCACCAGGTCCTGGACCGGATCGAGGCTGTGCAACGCGCGATCGCCCACGCCGAGACGGTGCTCCCCTTCGTGATAAATCAGCCTCCGCAACGCCTCAGGTGGCGCAAGCTGGTGACGTTCGGCCTGGGTGGGACACTCATCGTCGCCGCGAATGCCGGCGCCGCCGTGGTCATCGGGCCGGTCGCCGCAGCGGTCTCGGCCGCGGTCGGGTCGGCGGCGATCGGGGCTGCTGCCGCACCGCTCGTCATGTAGCCCCAACCGGGCCGCCAGGCTCAGAAATCGGTCAAATCAAGGACAGAACAGTGTGGCGGGAGAACCGCTTACGGTCCACTGACCGTTGCCGCAAGGCAGCGGTAACGGGAATTGCCGCGGCGCGCCGGTCCGTCTCCCGGGGACGCGATGAGCTCGACACCGACCGGCCTGTCACCCTCATCTACCAATGGTGGTCGCTGACGGCCAGCCAGCCCAGAGGGTAAGACTGGCAGACGCACTCAATATCAGTACGGACGGCCGCCGTGATCGATCTTGTCCTCATCGCACCGGTGCGCGCATACCGCGATGCGCTCGCCGCCATGATCACGGCCGAGATCGGGTTGCATCTGCTGACTCACGCGTCGTCCAGCGACGAGGCCCTGGCCCGGGTGAGCCCGCGCATCCCGGCAGTCGCCCTGCTGGACATGGGTGACGCGCAGGCGCTGGGCGGGCTCATCGCACTACAACGGTCCGCGCCGTCCACCCGCCTGATCGGGATCGGTGTGGGTACGGGACCGGACCAGGCCGAGGTCCTGGTCCGGGCGGCCGAGTCCGGCGTCTCCGGATTCGTGGACGCCGATCAGCCGCTGGGCGACGTGGTCGGCGCGATCCATCTGGCCGTGCGCGGCCAGTCGTCGTGCAGCCCCCGCATCGCCGCGCTCCTGCTCCGGGCCCTCCAGCGACGGTCGGTGCCTCCGCAACTGCCCGCTCCCCCCACCGCGGACGGCAGCCCGGGGCTGACGCCGCGCGAACGGGTGGTCGCCGAGCTCGCGGCCCTCGGCATGACCAACCGGCAGATCGCGAGCCGCCTGGTGCTGGGCGAGGCGACGGTCAAGTCGCACATCCACTCGGTCCTGCGCAAACTCGGGGTCGCGCGGCGCGATCAGATCCTGCTCGGCGTCGAGGACCTCCACCGGTTGAGATGAGGTGGAGGCGGCACCTCCACCGCGGTTCTCCACCCTCCTTCCACCCGCCGCGGCCGATGCCGGGTCAGACGGCCGGGCAACACAATCGGCTCCATGGGATCGACGCGTGGGCCTGCTCCGGGTGGATCCGCGTCGTCCGCCGCTCGCGCCGCAGGTAACTCCCACGGGCGCCAGAAGCAGATCGATGTGGAACCGCTGTCGCGCTGGTGCGGGCGCGTCCTGGAGCGGGCCATCGACGGCGTACGACCGACCGCGACGACTGCACCCCCGCTCTCCGCCGACCTTCGGAAACCGTTGCGTAAGAGTGGTTTCGACGCCTTCGACGAGACGGTCATCGCGCTCGCGATGGCGCCCGACCTCGATCCCGTCCTGGCCGTCGCCACATCCGCCCTGACCGCCGGCGCGAACGGCCCCGGACCCCAGCACCCGACCCTCGCCTTGATCGCGGATCTGACCGGCGCCACCGGTCCGGCACGGGCGACCGCGGCCGCGCGGCTGAGCCCCGGCGGGCCGCTGGCCCGGGTCGGCCTGATCCACATCGTGCCGGACCCGGCTACCCGGGTGGCGGGCGATCCGCCCCGCGGACCCTCGATGCTGGCCACCTGCGTGGCCAGCACGGCCCTGCTGCGCTGGGCCTTCGGGGTGTTCCGGCTCGATCCGGCACTGTTCCCTCTGGTACGCGACGACCTGCTGGCCCCCGAGCGCCCGCCGGACCCGGACGCCGCCGCGGCGCTGCTCGCCGTATTGCGCCTGCCGGCGCCATCGTTGACCTCGCTCGAGGCGGACCGGGCCACGGACGCGCTGAGCACCGCCCTGGTCGCCGTCGCCCGCAGTCGCCGGCCGGCGCTGGTGGTCAGTGCGGACGCGCTGATGGCGCCGGCGTCAGCCCAGCGCGTGGCGGCCGAGGCGCTGCTCCGGCAGGCGGTGCTGATCGTCACCGGCGAGGCCGACCTGGTCCCGCCCGCGCACTGGGAGCCGTTCGCTACGGCTGTGGTCGCGGGACAACATCCGGTGCTTCCCGAGGACCCGGACCGGACCGTGCGGTCGCTGCTGGTGCGCGGCTGGTCCACCGCCTCGGCGGGTGGGCACCTGGTCGACGTGCTGCGTACCCGTGGCCTGCTGGTCGCGCCGGCCGAAGCCAAGCGGCTGGAGCGCTGGTCCCACCTGCCCGCCGAGGACGTCGGCCGGCTCGCGGCGACGCTCGCGGCCCGCGCGGCCGGGCGTGAGGATGACGAGCCGTCCGCCCGCCGGGTGACCTCCGAGGACGTGACCTCGGTCGCGGTCGGCGTGGTAGGCCGCGACCTGACCCGCCTGGCCTCGCCCCTGCGCACATCGCGTGACTGGGACCGGATCGCCCTGCCGCCGGCCCTGCGCACGGAACTGGCGGAGTTCGTGGATCAGGCGGCGCAGCGTTCGTCCCTGCTGACCGAGGCCGGATTCGGCGAACTGCCGGGCCAGCCGCACGGCATCACCGCGGTGTTCGCCGGCCCCAGTGGCTCGGGGAAGACGTTCGCCGCGCGGCTCGTGGCCGGAGACCTCGGCCTGCCGCTGTACCGGGTCGACCTCGCCCGGGTGGTGTCGAAGTACATCGGCGAGACCGAGCAGAACCTGGACGCGGTGTTCGCGGCCGCCGAGGAGTCCGACGCGATCCTCCTGTTCGACGAGGCCGAATCGCTGTTCGGCAAGCGCAGCGAGGTGCAGGACGCCCGCGACCGGTACGCCAACCTGGAGATCGCCTTCCTGTTGCAGCGGATGGAGGACTACGAGGGCGTCGCCATCCTCTCCACCAACCTGCTGGGCCATCTCGACGGCGCGTTCGCCCGCAGGCTGTCCTTCTGCCTGCACTTCCCGTTCCCCGAGCAGGAGCAGCGTGCCGAGATCTGGCGGGCGGTGTGGCCCCCGCAGATCACCCTCGCGGACGACGTCGATCTCGATCGGCTCGCGGCGTTGCACCCCCTCTCGGGTGGGCACATCCGCAATGTCGCGCTGGCCGCGGCCAGCCTCGCGAGGGCGGCCGGGCACGATGTGGACGCCGGGTGCATCCGGCGAGGGCTGGACCGGGAGTACGCCAAACTCGGCGTCGCCCCGGACCGCATCGGGGTGGCCTCGTGACCCCGGCGGCACCGGGCCCGCTTCTGCTGGACCCGCTGCGCCACGAGGGCCGGGGCCTCGACGCGCGGGCGCGCATCGACATGGAACGCTCCCTGGGCGCACCGTTCGGCGACGTCGTCGTGCACACCGGCGCGGCCAGCGCGGCGGCGGCCGACCAGGCCCACGCGGCAGCCTTCACGTTCGGCCGGCACGTCGTGTTCGGTCCGCACGCCTACGACCCCGGATCGGTCCGTGGCCGGATGCTGCTGGCGCACGAACTGGCTCACGTGGTGCAGCAACGCCGCGGCGGCGGCATCGAGGCGGCCGAGAGCCTGCCGGCCGAGTCGCTGTCGCGCTCCCGGTCCACCGGCGCGGGCGGCACCCACGAACACGCGGCCGGCGTGACCGCGGCCCAGGCCGCGCTGGGCATGTCCGCGCCGGTGGCGGGCGCCGCTCCGGCGGGGGTGGCTCGCGAGGACAAGGACAGCGAGCTCAGCTGGCGGGACAGGCTCTGGACGAAGGCCAAGCGGGAGCTCCGCGAGAAGTCGCTCATGACGTTGGGCGCGGTCGAAGGGCTCGCGCTCGAGGCCGGGCAGATCGTGGACACCGTCGCCTGGGTGGAGTCCAAGAAGGTGGACCTCGTCGACGACGCCATCGACTGGGCGGGCCAGAGGACCGGCGTCTCGGAGGAGACCCGCACGCTGATCAAGCAGTTCAACGAACCGGGCTTCAAGGCGATGCGCGAGGCGGCCAAGAAGGCCGGGATGGTCGATCCGCAGACCGGTGCGCCGATAGTCTCGGAAAAGCTGACCCAACTGGCGGACCGCGGCGAGAAGGCGATCAACGACACCTTCGGCGGTCCGGAGGATCCCGACAGCTTCTTCACCTCGCGCGAGGCGGCCCAACTCGTGACAGCGCTCGGGTCGCAGGTCGCTCTGGCGCTCGTCGGCGTCGAAGAAGTCCAGCTCCTGCTCAAGGTGGTGTCCGCAGCGGGTGTGATCAAGGCGGTCTCCGACGCGGTCGAACACAATCCCACCGGCTTCGCCACCGACCGACGCTTCTGGACCGCCGTGGCCAACGGCGTCCTGCATTTTGCCGGGCTCGCCTCCGCGTCCGCCGGCAAGAAGATCGTGACGCTGGTCATCGACGTGATCGGCGTGACCCTGTCCACCGGCTCGGAGATCGCCCAGTTGCGGGAGGACTGGGCGCTGCCGGCCGGCGAGGAACGCACCAAGAGACTCCGCAAGGACGTGCTCGGCCTGGTCAAGGCGGTCATCTCCGCCATCCGTCAAGCCCTCACCCACCACCAGACCCTGAAGAAGACGGCCGGCGGCGGTGTGCAGGACGAATCGGCGCCGGCCAACCATCGAAACACCGGCCAGGAGACGAAGTCCGGCCCACCCGAACCGACGTCGTCGACTTCCTCCACGACGCCTCCGACACCCGGCGCCACCTCAACCGCCGGGGGCGCGCAGACAACGACGACATCGGGTACGGGCTCCACCGTGGTGTGGGGCGACTCGACAACCACGTCATCGACTCGGCCCCAGACCCAGCGCAAGACCCAGCCGGCGACGCCGAAGTCGGAGCAGGAGCCGACCGGAACTCCGGTCTCGCAGCACAAGGAAGCGGTGGATCTCGCACTCGAGGGTGAGTGGAAATCCATGGGAGCTCTGCTCACCGGAGGAAAGCGCGCGGTCGAGGGCGAAGAGCCGCTCCCGACGACACCACCGAAACAGGCTCCCGACACCGAGGGCGCCGGGACCACCCCCTCCCCGAAACTCGCGACCAAGCCGGCGCCGGCCAGCGCACCGGAGACTCCGGCACCGACCACGACGCCGACGACCAGTACGTCGACACCAACGCCGAAGCAGCTCGCATCAGCGAAGAAGGCGGCCGCCGCGCGAACGAATGCGGCACAGGCCCAACGCGCCCTGGCGGAGCAGGAACATGCCGATGCAGCGAAGTCGCTCCTCGATGCGGAGTGGGCGGCACGTAAAGCTCGCAAGACAGCGGACGCTGCGCAACAGGCCCACACCGACGCTCCGAAGGGGCAGCAACCAGCTGCCCGGAAACAGGCCGAAGCAGCCAAGAACGAGCTTGAGGCCGCCTATAAGACCGTGGCCGGGGCGCGCAACCGCGCGGCACAGAGCCATCAGGATCTCGTCCGTGCCCGCGGCAACGTGCGCGAGGCTCAAGACGCGGCTCGCAGAATCGGCCGCCCGCCGAAGGCGCCTGCCGGGCCCGCCCCTCAAAAGCACCCCAACGCGAAGAACAACCTTCCTCCGCCGTGGGACCACGCCGCGAACCCCTATGGCCCGAATCGACGCTGGAAGCCGGGCGACCCGGTGGACATGCCGAGCCCTTCGGGCGCTTATCCCCGATGGGACACCATCCGGACACGGGTCTGGAGGTCCGTGGCGACCGAGGAGCTGGCGGACCGGCAGGCCGGCCGATCCGTGAAAACCCGGAAGCCCGGGATCGACCCCGCCCGCGAGTTGAGCGACGCTCAACTCAAACAGGTGGTCAAGACGGGAAAGATGCCCAAGAGGGTCGAGGCCGAGATCGAGCACGATCCCATTCCCCAGCGGGTCGGACGGATGCTCGAGGACGTGGGAGTCGGCCGGGACACCGCACGGCGGCTCTCGGGTCTCGGCGATTCCAACAACCTGCTTCCAACGAACAAGAACTTCCATGCGATCAACGACGCAGTCGCGCGCCTCATCAATCCTTCGCGCAACAAGTCCCTGAAGGTCTCATTGGACGACCGGCTCGAGAATCCTCTCGCCAGTGCACGCCCGGCCGAAGTGGCGGCCATCGTTGAGAGCCTCAAGGGACCGGGCGTGAATCTGAACACCCCGTCGGGTGAGCGGTTGCGATCCGCTCTGCGGGACTACAAGTTCCGCAACCGCGCGGCAGCGCCCTGGGAGGTCCCGTGATCGACAGATTGGACCTCGTTTTGCGGCAGGTGTTGCTGTCGGGGGTTCCCGTTCCGGCAACGCAGCTGAGTTTTCAGCCTCCCAACCAGGACTGGCAGCAGCGGGTGGCCGGCGGGGTCGGGCTGTGGCTGAGCTGCGCGCTGGTCGATCTGCGCGAGGACCGGCACCGGCGTACCACCGAGAGCCGCATCGAACCGGACACCCTGCGCCGCATCCGCGCGCCCTTCCGGATGCGCTGCCACTACCTGATCAGTGCCTGGAACAGCGCGAAGGACGGCACCGGGACCAACGGCGCTCAGATCGACGCCACCGGCGCCGAACACGCGCTGCTCGGCAGCGCGGTGAGCACGCTGCTCGACAACGCGCCGCTGACCCCGGCCGAGATCCTGGTGCCGGTCGACCTGGCCACCCTGCCGGAGTCCTGGCGCGAGGCCTCGTTCGACACCGAGGTGCTTCCGCCCGAAGGATTTCCGAAGCTGGCCGAGTTCTGGGGCAACCAGGGACGGACCGCCGGCTGGCGGCCGTCGGTGTGGCTGGCGGTCACGGTCCCGGTCACGCCGTCGCCGATCCAGCTCGGCGGGATCGTGACCCACATCGTCACCGGCCTCGGCACCGAGACCTTCGGCGAGACCCTCATCGACCTGGGCGGGCTCGTGCTGGACGCGACCGGGGCCCATGCCGCCGCCCCGGTGCCGCTGATGGGTGCGCTGGTCACCGTCACCAACCCCGCCGGCCAGCTCTGCGCGCGCGACATCTCCACGGCCGACGGGCACTTCGTGCTCTCCGGCCTCCGGCCCGGCGACTACCGGATCTCGGCCCGGTCCGCCTCCCATGCCCCGCTGGCACCAGCGCCGGTCACCGTCCCGTTGGCCGCACCCGGGCCGCTGGAACTCCAGTTCACCTGAAGCGGCAGCGAAAGGAACCCAGTCATGGCGATCCAGGTCTCCTACCCCGGCGTCTACATCGAGGAGTACACCCCGGCCGCTCCGATCGAGGGTGTCTCCACCAGCATCGCCGCGTTCATCGGCATCGCTGCGAGCGGGCCGATGAACACCGCCACGCTGGTGACCAGCCTCGATGCCTTCACTGAGACCTTCGGCGGGCCGCGGGACGATCCGACCCCGTACTACCTGCCGCTGGCCGTCGAGGGCTTCTTCCGCAACGGCGGCACCACCGCCTTCATCACCCGGGTCGGCACGGCGGTGGCCGCCTCGGCGACGCTGATCACGCGGGACGGCGCCAACACCCCGTTGGCGCGGGTCGTCGCGGTCAAGGACGGACCGGCGGGTGAGGGCGGGACGGTGACCGTGACGGACACCAGTTCGCTGGAGACGGCACTCACCGCCGCGGGCGCGGGGACCACCGTTCCGGTGCACCGGTTCGCCACCGCGAACACCGGCGCGACGCTGGACGCCACCCGCCGCGTGGTCACTCTGGTCACCGCCGCGGACGCCGACGAGTTCGCGCCCGGTGACCGCGTCGTCCTGGTCAAGGGCGGTACGACCAGCGCGGCCGTCAGCGTCGCATCGACCGGCCCGGGGACGGTGCGCCTGGCCGCCGATGTCTCCGGGAACAACGCCTTCCAAGGCGCGTCACTGCGGACGGCGCCGCTCGACACGAGCGGCACCGTGCTCCGGTTCGACGTCCCCGCCGCGATCAGCCTGCAGGCGCACGTCAAGCCGGGCTCGACCGTGCGGATCAACGACGGCACGTACACCAACTGGCGGACGGCGACCGCGGTCGGCGCCGACAGCGTCACCCTGGACCAGCCGCTCGCCGACGCGTTCGACATCGCCCAGACCACCCTGACCACCGCCGAGTTCGACCTCGGGATCACCGATCCGGTCACCAACGTCACGCGGAACTACACCGGTCTGTCGGTCCGGCCCAGTCATCCGCGGTGGTGGGGCACCGTGGTGCAGGACCCCTACGCACGGATCGCGCTCGAACCGACGGTCGCGGTGACCGGCGACCCCCGGCCCACCACCTCCACCGTTCTTCCCCGGCCGCCAGCCAGTGTCACCGGAGCCACCGCCGACAACCCCGCAGCCTCGTGGGCGAAGGTCGCCTCGGACATCACCACCCACCTTCGGGTGCTGGAGCCGATCGACGAGATCAGCATCGTCGCCGTACCCGGACTGACCGACATCACCGCCCAGCGAGCCGTGATCGAGCACTGCGAGCGGATGTTCGACCGGTTCGCGATCCTGGACGCCGGACCGGGCATCGACCTGGTGACGGTGAAGGCGCAGCGCTCGAGCCTGACCGGCAACCTGGACAAGGGCTTCGCCGCGCTCTACTACCCGTGGATCACCATCCAGGACCCGGCCCGCGGCGGGATCGTCGTCCCGCAACCGCCGTCGGGTCACGTGGCCGGCATCTACGCCAAGACCGACAACAGCCAAGGTGTGCACAAGGCGCCCGCGAACGTCGGGATCGCGGGAGCGGTGTCGCTGGAGCGCAGGCTGACCGACGCCGATCAGGGGTTCATCAACCTGGACGGGGTCAACGCCCTGAGGATCCTTCCCGGCCGGGGCATCCCGGTGGTGTGGGGCGCGCGGACCACCGCGAACGACCGCAACTGGCAGTACATCAACATTCGCCGGCTGTTCCTCTATCTGGAGGAGTCCATCCAGGAGGGCATCGCCGGCGCCGTCTTCCAACCCAACGACCGCGCTCTCTGGCAGAAGCTGAACCGCACCATCACCGAGTTCCTCACCCGTACCTGGCGGGACGGCGCGCTCTTCGGCGCGACCGCGAAAGAGGCCTTCTTCGTACGCATCGACGAGGCGCTGAATCCGCCGTCCACCCGCAAGCTCGGCCGGCTCACCATCGAGATCGGCGTCCAGCCGGTGTATCCGGCCGAGTTCATCGTCGTCCGGATCGGCATCTGGGACGGCGGCACGGAGGTCTCCGAGTCCTGAGCCCCGCCGCCGCTGTCACCGCAGCAGAAGGGATTTCGTCATGACCGGCCCGGTCGACCCGTACGTCAACTTCAACTATCTGGTCGAGATCGATGGCATCGCCCGTGGCGCGTTCCACGAGGTCAACGGGCTCGACTCGACCATCGATGTGATCGAGCACCGGGAGGGCGGCGCCAACACCACGCCGTACAAGCTCCCGGGGCAGACCAAGTACGCGAACATCGTTCTCCGCTGGGGAATGACGATCGACAACCAGCTGTGGTTGTGGCACAAGTCCGCTGTGGACGGGGCGGCCGACGGCCGGCTCGACCGGCGCAACGGCTCGGTCGTGCTGCTCGATCGCCGGGGGCAGGAGGTGGCCCGGTGGAATTTCGTCCGCGCCTGGCCCAGCAAGTACACGGCGCCGTCGCTGTCGGCCGAGGCATCGGACGTCGCCATCGAGAGCGTCGAGCTCGTCCACGAGGGATTGGACCGGGTGAGCTGAGATGCAGGTCGAGCATGATTTCCGCTTGCCGGTCGGCCTTCTCGGCGACGACGGCGCACTGCACCGCGAGGGCACGATGCGGATGGCGACCGCCGCCGACGAGATCCTCCCGCTGCAGGACCCGCGGGTGGCACGCAACCAGGCCTACCTGACGGTGATCCTGCTGAGTCGGGTGATCGTCCGGCTCGACGGGGTGGAGCCGGTGACGCCTCGCACCATCGAGTCGCTGTTCGCCGCCGACCTGGCGTACCTGCAGAACCTCTACAACCGGATCAACACGGTGGACGACGGCGAACCGGAGATGGTCTGCCCGTCCTGCGGGGAGGCGGTCAGCCCGGGCCATGACCGCCTGGGGGAATCCGTGGCTATCCGATCGCTCAGCTGAGGAGCGAGATGGCATTCCTGGCGTACCACCTGCACTGGCCACTCACCGAGCTGATGGAACTGCCGCACCGGGAGCGGCGGTCGTGGGTGGCCGAGGTGTCGGCGATCAACACCACCCTGAACCAGGCCGCGCAGAGGAGCTGAGACGACGTGATCGGCAGCAACTTCCGCCGCCCGGTGGCGATGGTTCTGCGGGAACCGATCCGGCCGGTGACCCATCACCACTGGGACGCGCGCCGCTCGCTGAACCTGCATTGGGACATCCGGGCCGTCGCCGCCGTACACCGGCGTCTCACGACCCTGCCGCCGGCGGCGCGGCACCCGGCCGCGACGGTGTCCCAGGCAGGCGCCTCCGTTCCGTCCCCTCCGCAGCGGCTTCCGGCGCTGGTGCAGCGGGCCACCGTCCAGCACAGCCACCACCAGCACAGCCATCACCAGCCCTCCGCGCCGGCCGGGGCCGTGCCGTTCACCGGGCCACCCCGGCCGGACCGTGCTCCGGTTCCGGTCCCCAGCCGCCGTCCGGCCGTCGTACCCCAGGTCCACCACCAACCCTCGCCGCCCGGCAGCGCCGCCGGACCGGCAGGCCGGTCCGAATCCGCGCCGGCCATCCATTGGCGTGACCGCCCCGGCCCGCCCGAGCCCGCCGACCGGCGCCTGCCTGCCGCCCTCACCGCTCAGGACATGCCGGTCATGGTGGACCGGGTGGTCCGCGAGATCGACCGCCGGCTGGTCGCCGCCCGAGAGCGCCGGGGGTGGGCCGGATGAGCGGCCTGGAACGGGCGAGCCTGGTCAACACGGTGACCGGCGTCGCCGTCCACGTGCAGTTCAATCCCGAGGAGTACACGCTCAACCGGGAGACGACCTTCAGCCAGCTCGCGGTGCCCGGGCTGTCGGCGCCCATCGTGCAGTTCGCACACGGCAATGCACAGACCATCGACCTGGAACTGCTGGTGGACACGACCGAGGCCAGCTCGGCCGGCCCCGCCGGGAGCGACGTACGCCGGCTGGTCGAGCAGATCACCGCGCTGATGGTGATCGATCCCGGCCTGCACGCACCGCCGCCGGTCATCTTCACCTGGGGCGAACGGTTCACGTTCACCTGTGTGCTGACCCGGATCAGCCAGCGCTACATCCACTTCCGCCCGGACGGCACCCCGGTTCGGGCGCGGCTGTCGGTCGGTCTCAGCGAGTACAGCAACCCCGAGCTCGAGGCGAAGCGGATCAAGCGGCAGACCGCCGACTACACCAAGGTCCACCTGGTGACCGAGGGAGAGACCCTGCCCGGCATCGCCTTCCGGGAGTACGCGGACGCGACCGCCTGGCGCCCGATCGCCCGGCGCAACGGCATCACCGATCCCCGGATCCTGGCGCCCGGCGTGGTCCTGTCCATCCCGCGGCTGCCCTACACGGATCCGGACGGCGTCGTGCACACCGCCCGCCCGGCCCGGGAGGCATCATGACCGTCGCACCCGCCTACGCGCCGGAGATCCGGCTGCTGCTCGCCGGCAGGCCGGTGCCCGCGGCTCTCCGCGCGTCGCTGACCTCGGTCTCCGCCACCTGCGGTTTCGGCGACGCGGACCGGCTCGAACTCAGCCTGGCCAACGAGGCCCTGCGCTGGCTCGACCACGACCTGCTGCGCCTGGACACCCCCGCCGAGCTCTGGCTCGGATACAACCCCGGCCCGCCCGAGCGGGTCTTCGCCGGGGACGTGATCGGCAGCCAGGCGGACTTCCCCGGTTCCGGCCTGCCCACCCTCAGCGTGTCGGCCCAGGACCGGCGGACGCGGCTGGCCGCGGCATCGCCCTCCCGCTGGTTCGGAGTGTCCATCCCGCACTTCGGCGTGGCGCCTATCCCGGACCAGTTGGTCGCCTCGACGCTCGCCCTCGAGCACGGGATGCTGCCGGTCGTCGACCCGCTCGGATCGATCCTGGCCGCGGCGCTGGGCGCGGCGGAGGCGGCGGCGTCGGTGAACGATCCGGCCTTGCGGCAGCGCATCGTGCGCAAGCAGGCGGGCGTCACGTCCCTCGACTTCCTCAAGCAGATCGCCGCCGAGAACGCCTGGGAGATCGCCATCGATCACGCCGCCGGCCCGGGCGGCCTGATGCTGTCGCTGATGTCGCCCGGCGCCCACCTCGCCCCGGACCGGACGCTCCGCTACGGGGCGTCCCTGATGGAGTTCTCGCCCCGGCTCAGCACGGTGGGCCAGATCGCGAAGGTGACCGCGCGGGTCTGGATCCCGTCGATCCGGCTGGAGCTGACGATCAGCGTGGGCTACGACTGGGACCGGCAGAGCCTGGACGTCGACGTGTCACCGGGGTTCGGCATGCGCGGCGGCACCAAGGAGACGGAGGTGATGCTGGTCGACGAGCCGCTGTCCCCGGCCACGGCGCCGCGCGTGGTGCTCGGCAAGCTGCTGCCCCGGCTGAACCGGCGGATGACCGCCACCGGGTCCTGCGTGGGGGACGCCGCCGTCCGGGCCGGCCACGTGCTGCGGATCGAGGGGGTGGGCGAGACCTACGGCGGTCTCTGGCGGGTCACGTCGGTGACCCACACCGTGGACGCCGGCGGCTGGCGCACGTCGTTCGAGGCACGCAAGGAAATCTGGTTCGACTCGATCCCGCTGCCGGCGCAGGGCGCCGCCCGGATCCAGGGCGGGCTGCTGTCGCTGCCCGCCGGGCTGTGAGGAGGCACCATGGGCCTGTTCGATCTCTTCACCGAGGCTCCGCCCGATCAGGCGCAGGCCAACGGCCGGCGGCTCGGCATCGTGCGTGCCGAGGTCACCGACAACGTCGATCTGACCCATCAGGGCCGGGTCAAGCTGACCTTCCCCACCATCCCGGACATCGAGCCGTGGGCCGCCGTCTGCGCGCCTTTCGCGGGCGACGGGTACGGCCTCTGGTGCATCCCCCAGGTCGGCGACATCGTCATCGTCGCCTTCGAGAGCGGCGACCTGAACTGGCCGGTGGTCATCGGCAGCGTGTGGGACCTGCACAACAGGCCGCCGGTCGACCTGCCCTCCGACGCGGGCGACAAGCGGGTGCTGAAGACGCCCAAGGGCCATGAACTGGTGTTCGACGACCTGACCATGGAGATCACCCTGACCCACCTGTCCGGCCACAAGATCACCTTGTCGCAGGACAGCGTGACGATCGAGCTGGCACAGAGCGCCGCCGCACTCGAGCTCGCCCAGCCCGGCACGGTGACCCTGAAGGCGGGCACGTCGGCCGAGGTCAGCTCCAAGAAAACCACGGTCAAGGGCGATACCACGCTCGACCTCTCCGGTGCCGCCGCCAGCCTCCAGGCGGATGCCACCTGCCAGATCAAGGGCAACCTGGTCACCATCAACTAGGGAGCGCACATGCCGCCCGCAGCAAGGGTTTCCGACACCACCGGGCACCCGGGGAGCATCACCGGACCCGGGGTCTCCACGGTACTGATCGGCGGGATGCCCGCCGCCGTGATGGGTGACATGCACGCGTGCGCGTTCCCGCCGCCGGCCGCGCATCCGCCGTCCCCGTTCACCAAGGGCAGCGCGACCGTGCTGATCGGCGGCCGGCCCGCCGTGCGGATGGGCGACATGGCCGGCTGCGGGGCGCCCGTGGTGACCGGCGCGGTCACCGTCGTGGTGGGTGGCTGAGATGAGCGTCGACGCGGGCCGGACGGCCGGGATCCCGGCCGACGACCGGGTGCTCGGGCAGGGCTGGGCCGCGCCGGTCCGGCTCGGCGCGGACAGCGAACTCGGCATCGACTCCGGCGCGGAGAAGGTACGGCAGTCGATCCTGCTGATCCTCGCGACCGGGCGCGGCGAACGGGTGATGCGGCCCGACTTCGGTGCCGGGCTGGAGGACTTCCTGTTCGAGCCGGTCTCGACCACGACCGCCGCCCTGATCCGGCACCGGGTGCAGACCTCGCTCGTGCTGTGGGAACCGCGGATCGACGTGATCGACGTCGCCGTCCAGCTGACCGGGCGCAGGACCGGCCGACTGGACATCACGGTCCGCTACCGGATCCGGTCCACCAACACGTTCTACAACCTGGTCTACCCCTTCTTCCTGCGCGAAGGAGGCCCGGTATGACCGCCACGCCAGGCCCGCCGCTGCCGGACGGGTCGGATCTGCTGCTGACCCGGGACCGTGCCGCCATCCTGGCCGGGATCCTCAGCGGCCGAACCGGTTTCACGCCCGAATGGGTGCTGTCGCCGGGCGGGACAGGACAGGGCCTGTGCGACATCTTCGCTGGGTTCCTGGAACTGTTGCAGCGCCGCCTGGCCCAGGTGCCCGACCACCGGCAGGCTGTGCTGCTGGACATGCTGGGCGCGGCGCTGCTGCCGGCACAGGGCGCCCGCACGCACATCCTGCTGACCGCCGTACCCGGAACGCGGGGCGCCCGGGTCCCGGCCGGGACCCGGATCGGGGCGAAGGTCGACGGCCGGGACGCGCCGGTCGTGTTCGAGACCCAGCAGGACGTCGCGATCTGCCCGGCAACGATCGTCGAGGTGCACAGCGTGGTGCCCGGCGCGGACGCCGAGCAGGACCATTCGGCCGACCACCTCGCCCACCGCCCGTTCACCCTGTTCGGCTCCCCCCGGGCGGTGACCCGTGACCTCTACCTCGGGCACGACGAGCTCCTCGCGTTCGACGGCCGCGCCGTCGTCGAGATCGAGACCGGCGTCGCGGTACCGGCAGCGGCGCCGCTGCGGCTGGGGTGGAGCTGGTGGGACGGCGCCGCCTGGCGCGACTTCGCCGGCTTCGCGCCCTCCGCCCAACAGGCCGGGGACGACGACTCCGTCGATGGCACCTCCGGTCTCACCCGCGCCGGAACGATCCGCCTGGTCGCGCCCTGCGCCGCCTCGGTCCCGCTGACCCTGGACGGGCGCACCACTCACTGGGTCCGTGGCCGGGTCGCGATGCCGCTCGGCATGGCGGGGACCAGCCGGTCCGGTCAGGTGCCGTCTCTGTCCGGGCTGCGGCTGCGGGCGTTGAACGAGCACCGGCGGCTGCGCGTGCGGCGCTCCCGTGACCAGTCACCGACCGCCTCGCTGCGGATCTGGTGGCCGGACGCGCCGGGGACGGCCTTCACCCGGCATCTGCTCGACGGCACCACCGGCACCAGGTCCGGCGCCGACGTCGCCCTCGGCGAGCCCGCCGTTCCGCTGCCCGCCACGCTGACCGGGCACGTGTTCCGCGCCGGGATCAGCCTGAAGGACGCCCGCCCGCCGAGTCCGCCCGCACCGCAACCGGGTACGGACGATCCGCACCGGGCCGCGTTCGCGTCGGACGAGGAGCTGACCGATCCGCTGCTGGCCGATCCCGGAACGGTGATCGACATCTCGGTGAACCGTGGCCTGCCCCTGGACAAGGCGATCGCCGACCAGCGGGCTGCCGACCTGTCCACCACCTTCGCGCCGCTGGGACCGTCCCCGGCGCGGGGCGCCGCGTTCATGTTCGCCTGCGCGAGCGCCACCCGGCGGCCCGGCACTCGGGTCACGCTGGTGGTCGAACGGCCGCGCACCTCGGCCGAGAAGGCCGACGAGCTGACCGGCCAACAGGAGGGATCGGTCCAGGCGGCACAGCAACTGCTCGCCGAGATCATCACCGCCCTGGAGTCCGGCGCCATCGCGTCCGGCCTGACGGCCGCGCTGACCGCACTGAACCAGCCGCTGCCCACGCTGATCGCCCAGGACCCGGCCGCCTGGTACGGATCGGTGCGCGCCACCGTGCAGACGTCGCTCGGCCAGTTGCGGGACGCGGCCTCGCGCGACCACGCGGTCTGGACGCAGGTCGCCGCCGCCGTCCAGCAGCTCGACGCGGCGCTCGCGGCCGCCAACGCGAAACCCGGCGCCACCCAGGCCCGAACCTCGATCGGCCCGAGCCCCCGCGACCTGGCGCGGGTGCTGGCCGCGATCGCGCACGCCACGGAGGTGCTGGCGGCCGGTGGCGCCACGCTCAGCGGGCCCCGGGCGGCTCTGGAGAACGCGATCACGGGCGGGACGGACGCCGAGGTCGCCGCCGCGGAGTCCACCCTTCATGTGGCGCTGGACGGTTTGCTGGCCGCGGCCGTGCCGTTCCTACCCGCCGGCGCCCTGCCGCCGGTGTTCAGCCAGAACCCGGCCGCCTTCCTGACCACTGTGCAGAGTCAGCTGACCTCCGCGAAGAACAGCGTCGTGCAGGCACAGACGGGCCTGGCCACCGCGTTCACCAAGCTCAAGAACTTCAATCCCGCCGACCTGGTCAAGGCGGCGGCCCCGGATCTGTCCCGGCAGCTCGATCCGCCGCGGATCGCCTGGGAGTACCACGACGGCGAGCGCTGGCGGCCGCTCGGCGCCGAGGGTGACACCCAGGTCCTGTCACTGCAGGACTCCGGCTCGGTGCGCTTCACCGTGCCGGACGACATCGCCGAGGTGGACATCGGCGGCGACGTACGGCGGTGGATGCGCGCCCGGCTGTCCGAGGGGGCGTACGCCCACCTGCGCCTGGTGAGCTGGACCGACACGTCCGGAGTGCTCAACTTCCTGCCGGTGGTCGAGCCGCGGGCACCGATGATCGACCGGATCGAGGTGTTCTACCAGCATCGTTCGCCGGCCCGGGCGCCGCTGGCGGTCAAGGTCGAGGACGACCACCAGTGGCGAGACCTGACCCGGGACGTGACCTGGCCCGGTCCCGGCGCCACCCCGTTCCGGCCGATGGCCGAGACCGCGCCCACGGTCTATCTCGGGCTGGACGGCGACCTGCCGGCCGATCGGATCGGCCTCTACCTCCAGCTGACCCGCGGATCGGAGCCCACCTCCGCGCTGCGGCCGGTCTGGGAGGGCTTCGACGGCCGCGGGTGGGTACGGTTGCCGTCCCAGGACGGCACCGACGGCCTGCGGCGTACCGGTGTGGTGGGTTTGCTCTGGCCGGGAACCGAGGGCACGCCGGGGGTCACCGTGACCGGGGCCATCGGCCGGACCATCACGCTGCTCGGCGCGGGCGCGGCCCAGCGGTTCACCCCCGGCGACCGGCTGGTGCTGGCCGACCTGCAGGGCCAGGAACCGGTGAACGTCGAGAGCGCGACCGGCCGGACCGTGATCAGCCGCAACCCGTTGTCACGCGCCTATTCCGGGTCGCAGATGCGAGCGGCGCCGCCGTCCCGGTTCGGAACGCCGCGCACCTGGATCCGTGCCGTCTTCGATCCGGAGCAGCCGGTTGCCCCGCTCCCCCTCGACTCGGTGGCGGCGCACGCGGTGGAGGTCGCCCAGGCCGAGACCCTGCACGACGAGGTGCTCGGGTCCGGTGACGGATCGCCCGCGCAGGTCCTGGTCGCGCGGCGCTTCCCGTTCGCCGGCGACCCCGAGCTCGAGGTCCGTGAACTGGACGGCGACCGGGCCGATCTCGACGCCGACGTACTCACCCGCACGCTGGAGGCCGAGGGCATCAACGCCGGCGACGCCCGCGTCGTCCGGGATCCCCGCTCGGGACGGGTGCGGGAGGTGTGGGTGCGCTGGCGCCCGGTCCGGTCCCTGGGCCAGGCCGGTCCGGCGGACCGCGCCTTCGTCGCCGACCCGGCACAGGGCCGGATCCGGTTCGGCGGCAACGGCCACGGCCGTCCGCTGCCCGAGGGCCGCGACAACGTCCGGCTCACGACCTACCGGATCTGCGAGGGCACGACCGGCAACGTCGGCTCCGGAACCATCACCCAACTGCTGAGCTCGGCGGTGGCGGGCGAGGTCGGCAATCCCGAACCCGCCACCGGCGGCGCCGGCATCGAGACCCTCGACCGGGTGCTGGCCCGGGGGCCGGCCCTGCTGCGGCACCGCCGCCTGGCGCTGACCGAGCGGGATGTGGCGGCCATCGCCGTCGAAGCGTCCCCGGCCGTGGTCCGCGCCCGGGCCATCGGCGCCCGGGACCGGTTCGGCCGGGCCCTGCCCGGGGCCGTACGGGTGATCATCGTTCCGCGCGACGGGACGGACCGGCCGCAGCCGGGGCCCGCGCTGCTGGCCCGGGTGCGGGGCGCCGTGTCGTCGGCGGCGCCACTGGTGGCCGCGGGCGGAGTCACGGTGGAGGGGCCGGTGTACACGCCGGTCGGGGTGGACGTCACCGTGCTGCCGGTCCGGGCGGGCGAGGCGGGACCGGTGCGCGAGGCCGTCCTGGCCGCGCTGGAACGGTTCCTCCATCCGCTGCGCGGCGGGCCGGACGGCCGCGGCTGGGACCTCGGGCGTGCCGTCCACCTCTCCGACGCCGCCCGCGCGCTGGAGGCCGTTGCCGGGGTCGACGCGCTGCGCGACATGGTGCTGACCCGGGACGGGACGCCGGTGGGTGACGCGGCCACGATCGGCCCGGACGAGGTCGTCTGCGCCGGCCGTCTCGTACTGCGGATGGGAGCCTGAGATGACCCTGCCGCCCCCGCTGATCGACACCCTGCGCTGGGACGATCTCGTCCGACAGGGCCGTGCGCAACTGCCGCTGGTCGCGCCCGGGTGGACGGACCAGAACGTCAGTGACCCGGGGATCGCCGTCCTGGAACTGCTGGCCTGGCTGGTCGAGTCCGCCGGCTTCCGCTCCGGTGCGGTCACCGACCGTGAACGCCGGATCCTGCTGGCCCTGGCCGGTTCCACGCCGCGGCCACCGCAGCCGGCCCGATGCCTGGTGACCGCGGCCGGGGATCCTGGGACGGTGCTGCCGGCCGGGCTGGTGCTGACCGGGACCCGGCACGGCCGGCACCTCCCGCTGACGCTCACCTCGAGCCTGGTGATCTCCGGTGTGACGCTGACCGTCCTGGCCTCCGCGGCCCCGTCCGCGGCCGCGGACGGGTACCGCTCCGGTTGCGCGGACCTGACACACGACCTCGCCGCCGGCCGGACGGTCCCGCCGCTGGGCGACGATCCCAGGCCCGGATCCGCCCTGCTGCTCGGGCTCGGCCTGCCGCCGGCCGGTCCACCCGGCCCGCTCGACCTGTTCGCCGTGGCCGCGGGCGGGCTGCTCGCGCCTGAGACCGCATCGGGCGGCGCGCACCACAGCGCGGTCACCGGCTGGGAATGGTGGAACGGCGCGGCCTGGCAGGAATTCGCGGACGGCGACGCCGACGACGACACGGCCGCGCTGACCCGTACCGGCCGGGTGCGGCTGCGGCTGCCGGCCGCCCTCACCATGACCACCCTCGGTGACCAGTCCACGGGCGTGCTGGCCGGCCGGTCCCGCGCCTGGCTGCGCTGCCGCCTGACCGGCGGCCGGCACGATGCCCCGCCCGCCCTGGCCGCGCTCCACCCCGACGCCGCGACCGCCGTGGCCGCGCACCCGTACTCGTCGGCCCTGCCGGTCCCGGCCGGCGCCGTGATCGCCGGAGCGCCGCCGCCGGCGCCGTCCCGGGCCGTGGTCTCCCTCGTGGTCACCGCGAGCGGCGACGTCGCCGCCATCCGGTTCGATCCACCCGCGGCGACCGGCGGTCCCCCGGCGGTGGACGTCCTGCGCTGGACCCCGCCGTCCGGTGGCGACCCGGGCCGGCTGGTAGCCGGCCTGACCGTTCTGGGCGTGGCGGCCGGGATCCCCGGCGAAGCCTTCCGGCTGCCCGCGATGTGGTGCGGCGCGGCACCTCTGATCTGGGTGACCGAGCCCGACGGCACCGCTCTGCCGGTGCGCGCGGTGGCCGACCTCGCCGTGGCGGGACCGCGCGACCTGGCGGCCACGTTCGATCCCGACGGCGTCACGGTGCGCTTCGGCGACGGCCGGCACGGGCGTACACCGGCACCCGGCGCCACCGTCCTGGCCGCCGGGACCGCGTGCCCACCGGGAGTGGGCGCCGTCCTGCCGCCGATGCCGCTGACCGTCCCGGACGACGAGCGGACCGCCGCGCTGGCCGGACCGGCGGCGGCCACGGTACGGACCACCCTCCTGGACGGGTTGGCACCGGATCAGCCCGCCGAGGACGTCGGTGAGCTGGCCGCGCGGACCGAGAGCCGGCTGTGGGTGCACGACGTGATCCTGCAGGCGGTGCGGGACGCCGGGGCGGCCAGCCTCGACGATCTCCCGCTGGCCACGGTCCGGGCGCTCGGCGTGCCCGAGCGCGCGGTGACCGGCCCGGACGTGGAACGGATCGCGCTCGCCACTCCCGGGACCGCCCTGTGGCGTGCCCGCGCCCTCCCCGAGGTCGACCCGCGGCTGCCGGGCCTGCGCGCCGCCGGCTGCGTGACCGTGGTGGTCGTCCCGTCTCTACCGCTCGCGCGCCCGGCGCCCGCACCCGGGCTGCTCGCGCGGATCCGGGCGCAACTGGAGAAGACCCGGACCCTCGGCACCCGGGTGTTCGTCACCGGGCCGGACTACGTGGTCGTCGGCGCCGAGGCCACCCTGGTCCTGGTCCCCGGTGCGGACCCCGACGCCACCACCACCGCGGCGGAGGCGGCGATCCGCGGCTTCCTGCATCCGGTGACCGGCGGCCCCGGCGGCCGGGGGTGGCCGTTCGGCCGTGCGGTACATCGCAGCGAGGTGCTCCAGTTGCTGGACCAGGTGCCGGGCGTGGACCACGTCGACGGGCTGGTGCTGTCCTGCGAACCCCACCCGGGTAGCTGCGGCGACATCACCATCGGCCGCACCCAGCTCGCGCTGGCCGGCACGATCCGGTTCACCCCGCGGCCGGCCGGGAGCGGGTCGTGACCGGCCGGCCGGCGGGCGCCCGCGAGCAGCGCCTCGAAGCCGTGCCCGGCGGCTGGCTGCTCGCCCGGGATCTGCGGGACACACCCCGGCTGGCATCGGTACGGCTGGCCCAGCACCAGATCGCCGCCCACCGCAGCTGGGGCTGCGCCGTGGGTCTGCGGGTGACCGCGCTCGGTGACGAGCTGACCGTGAGCCCGGGCGCCGGGATCGACCGCTGCGGGCGGATCGGGGTGCTGGCCTCGGCCGTCCGCTGCTCGATCGCGGGCCGGGCGGGTGCGCTCAGCGTCGTCCTCGAGATCCGCGGGGACGGGCCGGCCGCACAGGTCCGGCTGCGGCCGCACGGGCGACTGCGGCCCCTCGATGTGCCGCTCGCGACGGTGGATCCGGAGCGGCGGGTGCACAGCGGCGACGGCGACCGCCGGTGGCTGCGGCGACCCGGGCCCGCACGCTGGTTCACCGGGACGGTCCGCCGCGGTGATCCGGTGACCGGCACGGCACTCACCTGGACGGCGCACGCCGACCTGTCCGATCACCGGCTGGAGGATGCCCCGGCCGTGGTGGCACTGCCCGCGGGCCCACCCGCCGGCGCGGCCGTCACGCTCACCACGGTCGAGGTGAGCGCGCTCGGCCCGGGCGGGTTCGATCTGGTCGTCCGGCATCATCGCCCGGCCGGCGCCACCGCCGCGGGCGGCAGCAGCCCGATCGCGTCCGCCCCGCACGGCCTGTCCTGGATCGCTCTGCTGAGCGCGTCCCGCCCCGTGTTGTCACCCCAGGAGCTGTCATGACGACGTCCGCGGTCCCGCTGCCCTCCCCGGACCGGCCGGTGTTCTTCGCCGGACAACTGCTGACCGCCGCCGACCTGGGCGCCCAGCACACGCTCGAGTCCCAGCTGCGGCAGCTGCACCACCGCATGCTGCACGGCTGGGGCATCGCGTCCGGGCTGGCCGTGGCCGCGGAACGGGGTGAAACGGCGGTGGTGCTCGAGGCCGGGTACGCGATCGACTCCGCCGGACGGGAACTGATCGCCGGTCAGGCGCTCACCGTGCCGGTACCGCCGATCGCGGCCGGGCCGTCGGGCGGCCCGGTCCCCTTCGTCCTGGCACTGCGCTGGACCGAGGACGCCGACGCCGTCGTGCAGAGCCGCGACGGCGACTGCGGCGCACGGGGCTCGGTCCGCCGGTCGGACGTGCCGACCGTGGCCTGGCTCGATCCGCCGGCGATCCGGGCCGGCCTCGACGTGGTGCTGGCCGACGTCCTGGTTCAGGGCTGCCGCCTGGCGGCGCCGCCAGATCCGACTCGGCGCAGACTGCTCAACCCGCCGCCGGCGCCGTTCGCCGCGTGCGGTGCGACCGTGCCCGGCGAGACCGTGTGGACGCTGGAATCGACGGCGAGCGGCCAGGGCTGGGCGGTGTCCGCCGAGGTGGACACCGCCGAGGCCGGCTTCGGCGACATCCCGGTCTACCTGGCCCGGCTGTGCGGGGATCGCGTGTGGCCGGCCGGGCAGTCGCCATCCGGCCGGGCGGCGCTGGTCGACGGCGCGCCGTACGTCGACCAGCCGGAGACCGGGCGGTTCCGGTTGGTCGTGCCGCTGGTCCCGGGCACCGCCCAGCAGACCGGCGCGGCGATCGCGGTCAACCCGCCGGATGTGATCGCCGCCGCGGGCTTCGCCGACCGGCTCACCACGGACCGGGCGTGGTACGTCGAATGGATCGGAGTGCAGTCGTGAGCGCGCGCCGCTGGCTGTCCGGGGGTGACTGGTCCACCGCCCACCTGGACGGGCTCGAGGTGGACGGCGCGGCGCTCCGGCTCGCCTCCGCCGCACCGGGTCTCGCCCGGCACGGGTTCGCGATGGTGCCGGCCGGCGCGCCGTCGGGTGCGGAGATCGACAGCACCTCGGCCGACCGGTGGCGGGCGGTCCATCTGCGGATCGCCGACCCGCTGCCGCCGGGGTGCTGGCTGCGAATCTGGCTGCTCGTCGATCCGACGGCCGGATCCGGCGTCCCGGCGCCGCCCGATCCGGTCAGCGCGGACGACGACCGGGGGGCCGTACCCACCCCGCCCGGGCGCTGGCGCGCGGCCGCGCTGTCCGCCCTGGACGCGCGGGTGCTCTGCCCGGCGGCCGGATCCCTGTGGGTGGCCGTCGAGCTCGGCGGCACCGGCGCCGCCACGCCGAGGATCAGCGATCTGCAGGCCGCAACCGGCGACGACGGACCGGTCACGGAGCTGCCGGTCGTCTACCGCCGGGTCACCGCGCTCGCGTCCGGGACGGCGGACCGCGAGACCGACGGCGGCGACGGCCTGCTCGGCCGCTACCTGGGGCTGCTCGCGGATCAGCTCACCCGGACCTCGTCGATCCTGACCGAGCTCCCGGCCCTGCTGGACCCGTGGGCCACCTCCGACCGGGCGGACGCGCCCTGGCTGGACCGGCTGGCCCGCTGGGTGGCGGTCGATCCCGAGCAGCTGCCGGAGGACGAGGCCGGCCGCCGGGAGACGGTGGCCACGGCGGCGGAACGGCACGGCTGGCGAGGCACCCGGCGCGGGCTGCTGGACCAGGTCCGGCGCGAGACCGGGCTGGCCGTGGACATCGTCGAGCCCCTGGCGGCAGAGCATGTCTGGCGCCTGGACCAGCGGCCCGGGACCAGCGCGCTCGGGCTGAGCACCGGCCTGGCCGCCGCCGACCAGGGGCCGCCGGTGCTGGACCGCAACGCCGTACTCGACGCGTCGATGCTGATCGATAGTGCGGACGCCGGTTTGCCGGTCCACGCGCGCTCGGCGCACCGGATCTGCGTGCACGTGCCGGGAGGCACGCCGGGCCAGATCGCCGCGGTGGACCGGGTGGTGCAGCGCGAACGACCGGCACACGTCCTGGCGCGGACCTGCGCGACCACCGAGGACTCCCGCATCCCGCTCCGGGTCGGCGTCGGCACCGTGCCCGGACCCGACCCGCGTCGCCGCGGGCTGCCGAACGACACCGCCCGGCACCCGCACATCGACGGCCCCGGACAGCGCATCGGCGGCGCGCGCCTACCGGCCGCCACCCCTGAGCACCCGGCCCACGACAGCGAACCGACTGGAGACCTGCCATGACCCACCTACTGGCCGACGGGTATCCCAGCCGGTCGAATTCCCTGCAGCGCAACCGCTTCTTTCCCCGCAAACTGATGGAGGTGCGGCACTGGCAGGCCGAGCAGTCCTACCACCGCCGTTCGCGTGAGCTCCTGGCCCGGCTCGGACTGGGCCGGGGGGTGCTCTGCGGGCTCGAGGTGGCCCGGACCCCCGAGGGCACGCTGATCATCGGGAGCGGCGCGGCCGTCGACGGCGCGGGACGGATCGTGATCGTCCCGGACGACGTCGAGGTGGATGTGACGCGGCTGACCGACGACTGCGGACGCCCGGCCGGCGACCCGGTGACGGAGGGAAGTGTCGCGGTATCCCTGTGCTTTCACGAGTGCGGAACCGACCTGGTGCCGATGCCGCCCGAGCAGTGCGCGGACGAGGTCTCGTGCATCGCGTCCATGACCCGGGAGGCCTTCGCGGTCTCGGTCACCCGCACCCTGCCGGGCCCGCAGCATCTGCCCGAGGAGGTCTGCACCGCGCTGTTCGCTCCGGCCGACCCCACGGACTCCCCGGGCGTCGATCGGCATGCCCTGCTCGACCTGCTCGATCCCCGGCGCTGCGAACGCGAGCAGGACTGCGTCCCGCTGGTGGTGGTCGATCTCGCCGGCACGCCGGACGACAGTTCGCTGGACACCTCGGCACGGGTGGTGATCCGGTCCAACCGGCAACTGCTCGACCTGATCCTGTGCCTCGCCGAGCGGGTCGACAAGTGCTGCGGCCGGCCCCCGGTGACCGCCGCCCCCCGGGTGACCGCACTCTGGCCATGGCCGGACAGCGACGGCACCGGCCGTGCCGAGTTGGCCGAGAACCACCGGCTGGAACTGGCCTTCGACCACGACATGGCCGAGCAGGGACTCGACGACCCGGAGACGTGGCTCGGCGTCTGGCTGCTCGGACCCAGGCTCGCCCGCCGCGTGCCGGTCACCCGGTCACCCGGTGCCCTGGAACACGTCGCCGCACCCGTGCCCGGGGACGGCGCCGCCTTCGGAGTCGAGATCGATGACGCCTGGATCAGGTCCACCACGCTCATCGTGGTGATGGCGAGATCGGTTGCCGGCGGCCCGATCCAGGCCGCCGACCCCCCGCATCTGGCGCTGGACGCCGATCTGGCCGCCACCGGCCTGGACCAGGCCCAGCGGGAACAACTTTGGGCCCTGACCGCCGACGGCAGCAACCACGCCGCCCTCGGGTCCGCGCTCTACCCGTCCGCCGTACCCGGGCCACCGCCGTTCCTGCCCAGCGGCGACGGCACGGCCGGCGGCGAGCTGCACGTCGTGCTCCGCCCGGTCACCGAGACCCCGCAACCACCGCGCCTGCTGGAGATCTGGCCGCCGAGCGGATCGGTGCTCAACGACGACACCCCGGAGAACGCCGCGCTCCGGCTCAGGTTCCAGGAACGGCCCGCGGTGATCGTCGTGGTGTCTCGCCCGCTGACCGCCGAGGCGATCGCCGCTCCCCGGGCCTGGCTCAGGACCTGGACCGCCTCACCCGACGGCGAGTTCCTGTACGGCCCGCGGGAGCTGGAACTGTTCCCGGGCGAGGAGGAAGTGCTGGACGACGGGAGCGCACGCTACACCTTCGCGATCGCCGGCGAGATCCATTGGGACGCGAACAGCGAGATCCTGGCCCAGCTCCGCGCCACCCCGCCGATCCAGACGGAGTCGCCGATAGGGCAGGCGGATCCCCAGGTGCTGTTGGACGCGGACTTCACCGGCACCCGACTGGACTCGCAGACCCTGTTCACCATCTGGTCCGGCGCCGTCCCGAACCAGCTGTCCACCCTGCACGCCATCAACTCCGCGGGCCGGACGCTGTTCGACGGCGTGGCCGGCGGCCTGGCCCACTGGGGCTTCGCCGTGACCGAGATCCACCAACTCTGACCGGCCCGACCCGAAGGACGACGGCGATGACCACGGAGAAGACGATGACGGCAGCGCGAGAAGCGGTACGGCGCAGCGGGGACTGCGGCTGCGAGGGCACATCGTCCGGCGCGGTTGCGAAGCTGTACCCGGCAGCCTGCGGCTGTGGCGGCAGCAGCGGCGGCTGTGGCGGCGGATGCGATTCCGCCGCCGCGCGCGAGCGCCCGCGGTGGTTCGCCGGGCAACTGGTTGGCCCGCGCGATCTGACCGACACGCAGGTCTGGGTGCTCGAGCGGATGCGCCGCCACAACCGGCTGCTGCACGGGTGGGGCGTGGATTGCGGCCTCACCGTGGCGCCGGCGCTGGACACCGCGGGCCGGCCGGTGCCGTGGCAGGTCAAGGTGACCGCCGGCCACGCGCTCGCGCCCGGCGGCGACGAGATCCTGGTGGAGACGGCCACCACCGTCGACGTACGGGCCGGCGAACCGGGCGCCGGCGGCGGCCCGCTCGACCCCTGGTGCGCGCCGGTGCGGCAACGGCGCGACCCAGGGGCGACGTACTACCTGGCCGTCCGCTACGACGAGGCGATGACCCGGCCGGTACGGACCGCGTCCTGCGGCTGCGGATGTGACGACGAGACCGCCTGCGAGTACAGCCGGATCGCCGAGGGAGCGGCGTTCGCCCTGCTCGACGCCCTGCCCCCGGCCTACACCAAGCAGGCGGGCGGCAGTGCCGACGACCGGCTCCAAGAGGCGGTCGCCTGCACCGCGTCGATCCGGGAGCACGGCAGCCGGCAGTGCCCCGACTGCGCCTGCTCGCCGTGGGTCGTCCTGGCCGACATCACGGTAACCGGACGCGGCGCGGTGACGGTGGACCAGCTGGCAAACCGCCGTTTCCTCGCGTCCTTCGGCAACTACGGCTTCTTCTGCCCGCCGCGATCGCTGGGGTGCATGGAGGTGATCCGGATCAATCGCAACCAGGAGGGGCCGGAAGCGGCCCTGGTGGAGGCGTTCATGGCCGGCAACACCGCCGCCGTCGACAAACTGATCGCCACCGGGCTGGGCGTGCTCGGCACGGTGCCACTGTCCGTCGACGGCCCGGACGCGGCTGCCGTCCAGCAGGTCACGTCCCAGGTCCTCGACATCGTCCAGAACCGGGTCGCCGAGGACTCGATCATGTGGCTGGCCGAGAGCTGGCCGGAGCGCAGCGGGCAGGGCAAGGTGGTCGCGGACTCCACAGCGACGGCGATCCTGGACGGCGCGACGTTCGCCGGCAATCGGCAGCCGGACCAGGTGGTGGGCTTCACCGGCTCATGCGGGGCGCGCCTGTTGGTCGTGTCCGTGCCCAAGGCGACGCCGCCGCCGTTGCGCATCACAGAGGTGACCATTGCGTTCGACTCCGACGCGGAGGCCCGGCTGACGGACCCGTCCGAAGAGATCGTGGTCAACGTCAACCAGTTTCCGATCGGCTTCCGGATCGGCTTCGACCGCGCCGTCGCCGGCGACAGCGTCACCACCTTCGAGTCGGCGCCGCCTGAGGCCAGCAGCCTGCTGGTGAACCTGGTCAATGTAGACGGAACCACCACACCGGTGTCCGGACAGTTCAGCCTGGACAGCGCCACGGTCGGGTTCTGGCGGTACGCCGGCGTGGGAGTCGGCGGAGTGATGCCGCCGGGTTCGTACCGGGTGACGGCCTTCGGCGACCCACAGCCGGATACCGGACGCCCGGCGATCTCCGCGGCCGAGAGCGGCCGGCGCCTCGACGGTGAGCCGACGGGCCTCCCGTCCGGCAACGGCACCGAGGGCGGCGACTTCACGTTCACGATGTTCATCTTCGGAATCGGCTGATCTGATGCCCGCACGGCTTGGGTGGTGATGTGTCGTGGTTCAGCCCAGAGCCAGGACCCCGGCTCGAGCCTGGCCACAGCGCCCCACCGGTCGTACCGGGGAAATTGAATCTGTCGCCGCCCCGCGGCGATCCGAGCGCGGTGCCCGTCGCGATTCCGCCCTCATTCCACGCGGATGAGGCACCGCCATCGGGAGTTCGGGAAGAGTACGAGGGTGGCTGCCGCACCGCGGCACAGCCTGAACCCGTACCCGGAGAACAAACACCATGTCGAAGAAGGAAAAACACCACGCCAAGGACGAAAAGTCACGAACCACCATCAGAATGAAGAGCGGGCCGTACGAGAAGGAGATGCGGCATCTGCACGGCGAGCTGGTGGCGATGCAGGAGTGGGTCAAAGCCACCGGCGCCAAGATCTGTGTCGTCTTCGAGGGGCGGGACACCGCCGGCAAGGGCGGCACGATCCGGCGGATCACCGAGCGGGTCAGCCCGCGGGTGTTCCGGGTGGTCGCGCTCCCCACGCCGACCGAGCGGGAGAAGAGCCAGATGTACGCGCAGCGGTACATGGCGCACTTCCCGGCCGGTGGCGAAGTCGTGATCTTCGACCGGTCCTGGTACAACCGGGCCGGGGTCGAGCGGGTGATGGGATTCTGCACCCCGGAGGAGACCGAGCGCTTCATCGAGATCATCCCCTCGTGGGAGAAGGCGATGACGGACTCCGGGATTCTGCTGTTCAAGTACTGGCTGGAGGTCAGCCAGCAGGAGCAGACCCGGCGACTGCAGAGCCGCATCGACGACCCGCGCAAGGTGTGGAAGCTGTCCGACATGGATCTCAAGTCGTACCGGCACTGGTACGACTACTCCCGGGCCAGGGACGAGATGCTCGCCCGCACCGACACCGACTGGGCGCCGTGGTACGTCGCCAACACCGACGACAAGAAGCGTGCCCGTCTCAACATCATCAGCCACCTGCTGAGCCGGGTCCCGTACGAGCCGCTCAAGCCGCGCGACGTCAAGTTGCCCCGGCGTCAGGAGGCGAACGGCTACCAGGAGCCGGAGCTGCCGCTACGCTACATTCCGACGCCGTTCGGCGAACTCGCCTGACTGCCCTCATCCGTACGACAGGGAGCGTCGATGGCTGAGGCCTTCCTCTGGGGCGCGCTGAGCTCCGCGGCACTCCTGGTCGGCGCCGTCATCGCGTACCAGCTGCGCCCGGGACGCCGGCTGATCGCGGTGGTGATGGCGCTCGGCACCGGCCTGCTCCTCGGCTCGATCTCGTTCGAGCTGATCGACGAGGCGCTCAAGACCCGGACGGTCGGCATTGTCGGGCTGTACGTACTGATCGGCGCGGGGCTCTTCACCCTCGGCGACTGGCTGCTGAGCCGCCGCGGCGGCGGTGACCGTAAGGACTCCGCGGGCGCTCAGGCGGCCGGCTCGCCCCTGGCGATCGTGCTCGGCTCGGTGCTGGACGGCATCCCCGAGTCGTTCGTGCTCGGCCTCACCGTCCTGCAGGGCCAGGTCAGCATCGCGCTGTTCGCCGGGATCGTGCTCTCCAACCTGCCGGAGGGGATGGCCTCCTCGGCCGGCCTTCGGGTGGCCAGGTGGCGGCAGAGCCGGGTCCTGCTGATGTGGTCAGCGGTCGTGCTCGTGTCGGCGCTGGCCGCCGCGGCCGGGTACGGGCTGCTCGACCCGGCGCACGGGCGGGCGGGTGCGCTGGCGCAGGCGTTCGCGGCCGGAGCGCTGCTGGCGATGCTCTCCAACACGATGCTGCCGGAGGCGTACGAGGTGGAGGGGCTGCTCACCGGCCCGTTCGTGGTCGCCGGGTTCGCCGCGTCGCTGGGGCTCTCCGCGCTCTGAGCAGCCGCCGCGCAACCGCCCCGCACCCTGACGGCACCGCGCCGGCAACCAGCCGCGCGGACAGTGTGCCCATGTCACATCAGGTACGTGTGGTGCTGCTCGGCGCGGGCCTGGTGGTCACACACTTCTTCGCGCTGCGATTGTTGCCCGCGGGCTCGCAGGCCGCGACCAACCTCAGCGTCGGGATGCTGATCCTCTGCGCGCTGATCGCCGCGGCGAGCGCTGCCCGCGCCGCCCGCCGGTGCGCCGGCCGGGCCCGATACGGCTGGGCGGTTCTTGCCGTCGGCATGGTCGGCTGGGCGTTCGGCGAGTCGGTGTGGGCGTACTACGTGACGTTCCGGGCGGGCATCGCGCCGTTTCCCAACCTTGGCGACTTCGGCTTCCTGACGATGGTGCCGGCCGCCGTCGCCGGCATGGTCGCGGTGCTGGGCGTACGCCGGGGCCTGCTGCGCGTGGTGCTGGACGGGCTGATCATCGCCGGGTCGCTGCTCTTTCTCAGCTGGGTGTTCGTCCTGGAGGCCGTGTACCAGGCCGGCAACCTCACGGCCGCGGCGAAGGCGGTGTCGCTGGCGTACCCGCTCAGCGACGTGCTCCTCGCCGCGGTGGCGCTGATCCTGCTGCCTCGGGCGACGGCGGGGCACCGGAGGACCGCGACGCTGATGCTCGCCGCCGCGGTCGCCTTGAGCGTCGGCGATCTCGGGTTCGCGTATCTGAACCAGCACAGCACCTACACCTGCGGCGCGCCGATCGACACCGGCTGGGTGGCCGGGTTCATCCTCGTCGCCCTCGCGGCGCACCGCGCCCCGTCGGGCCGGCCCAGCGACTCCGGGCAGAGCGCGCCGTTCCTGCCGTGGCTGCCCTACGTGCCGCTCGCCGTCGCGGTCCTTTCCGCGGTCGAGTTGCTGGCCCGGGGCGAGCAACTGACCGCGTTCCTGGCCGTCCTGCTCGGAACGGTGATCCTGCTGGTCCTGATCCGCCAGATGGTGGCGCTGCGGGACAACACCGCGCTGAGCCGCGACCTGCACCGGGTCGTGGCGCAGTTGCGCGTCCGGGAGCAGGAACTGCACCACCTCGCCTACCACGACCCGCTGACGGGGCTGGCGAACCGCTCCCTGTTCGTGCAGCGCGCCGAGGACGCCCTCGACGGTCCCCTCGCGCTGCTCTACCTGGACCTCGACGGCTTCAAACCGGTCAACGACCAGCACGGGCACGCCGTCGGCGACGCCCTGCTCGTCGAGGTCGGCCACGTGCTGCGCGCCGAGACCCGCACGGGCGACCTGGTCGCGCGGCTCGGCGGCGACGAGTTCGCGGTTCTCATGCCCGGCGTCACGGACCGCGCGGAGGCCGAGGAGGTCGGCGCCCGCCTGACCGACCGCCTCGCCCGCCCGTTCACGATCTCCGGCCACCGGGTCGTCATCGGCGCGAGCGTCGGCGTCGGCATGCGGGCACCGGAAGACCTGGATGTGGACGCGGTGCTGCGCCGCGCGGACGCGCTGATGTATGCGGTCAAGTCCACTCGCCCTGGTCGTCACGCCGTCCTGCATCCTGCGTGACCGTGCCGTGAGGTGCGGTCTGTCGCAACGCCTCGATGACCGGTTCCCAGTCGAGGGAAGGGTTGGCGGCGGCGTCGGCCGCCAGTTCCGCGTCGTCGAGCAGGGCGGTCAGCCGGTCGGCGGGCAGGTGCGGGGAGCGGGCCATCGCCTCGCGGACGCGTCGATCCGGGTCGGCGGTCAGGCGGCCGATCACCATCGGATCCGGGTCGGGGTCGCGGGCGACCAGAAGTCGTACCCGCGGATCGTCGTGGTCGGCGAAGCGGGACAGGCCGGTCCGCGGGAACTGTGGCCGGGCGAGCAGCTCGGTTCGGTGCCGGTCGTCGAGGAAGCAGCTCAGTAACAACTCGCTCGGGGCGCCCGGGTGATTCAGGGCCAGGTTCGTTCGTACCGTCGCATCGGGGTCGGTGGTGAGGAGATCGGTGAGTTCGGGAGGCAGGTCCGGGCACTGCGCGGCCCGGCGGCGAAGCCGCGGGTTCTTCGAACGCGCCCACTGCGGGGCCCGGTCCGGGGCCAGGTCGGCGTTGCCGTCGAGGATCGCCCGTTCCTCCTCGGAGAGGTACGCGTAGGTCGCGATCGTCGTTCGAACAGCATCGTCGGGGTCGGCGGCGAGGGCGGCGATCTGCTCGCGGGTGAGTCCGGCACGTCCGGCGACCACGGCACGAACAGCCGGGTCCGGATCGGCGACGAACGCCGCGACCTGATCGGCGTCCAGGTCCGCGCGGGCGGCGATGCCGTCCCGGACCTCCGGATCCGGATGACGAGCGAGAATCTCGACGAGGTTCGGCGGGAGCGTCGGGTTGACGGTGATGGACTGGATGGCCTCGACGTCACCCGAGGCGGCCACCTGCTCCGCGAGCGCCTGGGAGAGCGGCCGCTGCAGGACCCACCAGAATGCGTGGCAGTGCTGTTTCGGCAGGTCGGCCGGTTGCATGAGCCGCTCGTGCTCCGCGACCGACGCGGCGGCCGCCGCCGCCACCTGCGGGTCCGGGTCAGTCACCAGAAACCGCAGACGGTTCCGCCCGGCGTAGGGCACCGCGAATCGGCGCACCCGGGGGTCAGGGTGCCGTGCCACGACCAGGATCCGGTTCCGGTCCGCGAAGAACATCTCCTCGAAAAGCTCGTGATCCAGGAACGGCATGTCGTCCGGCAGGTCCAGCAGGTCCGTCATCACCCGGATCAGAGCCTCTTCCGGCAGCGGGTGCTCGCGCGATGCGAAAGCCCAGGTACGAACATGCCAGTCCGGGTCGCTGAGCAGCGTCTCCCGGATCCCCGGGTCCAACGGCTCATGGCTGGCGACGGCAGACCGAACCTGGCGCGACTCGTGCCCGGCCATCTGCTCCTGCAACGTCACGGGCAGGTCAGCACGGGCCCGGAGTCCCGCGACGACGGGGTGCGGCCAGTCACATAGCAGGCGCGTCAGCACGTCGACCGGGACTGCCGGGTTCTCCGCCAGCCCCTTCAGAACAAGATCCCGCTGCACGGCAACGAGCGTAGGTGGCTGGTCAAGCTGGAGCTCCACAGAATGTCGGACCCTGTTGGTAGGTTCGCCCACTGATGGATGCCGGACCAGTGTGGAGGCGCTTGTGGCTGAGGTGACGCTGCGGCCGATCGGCGATTCCGACCTCGACGCGCTGTTCGAGCAGACGCGGGATCCCGAGTCGGTCCGGATGGCGGCGTTCACCGACAAGGATCCCGACGATCGCGCCGCCTTCGACGCCCACATGGCGAGGATCAGGGCATCACCCGAGGTCACCCACCGCGTCATCACGCTCGATGGCCGGCTCGTCGGTAGTGTCGCCAGCTTCGTGATCGAGGGCGACACCGAGGTCACGTACTGGATCGACAGGTCGTTCTGGGGGCAGGGTGTCGCTTCCCGGGCGCTGGCCCTGCTCCTGGAGGCGGTTCGGGTCCAACCCCTGTTCGCCCGTGCCGCGAGTGACAACGTGGGGTCGTTGAAGGTGCTGCAGCGGGCGGGGATGAAGCGGGCGCACTGAGCTCGGAATGAGACGACGTCCAGCCGTGCAGGGGGCGCCGGGAAGCCGTGGATCCTTTCCGGCTGGTGCTGATGGTCGCGTCCCGGCCCGGCTTACAGCCGCCGGACCCAGCCGTGCCACTCCGGCTCGGCCACAACGTCGTAACACACCGGTCGACCGCGAGCGGCGCCACCGGCCACCCACACCGCCTGACGATCAGCTCCAGTCACCCACCGGCCGGCTCCGCATCCCCCGGCAATTCGCTGCAGAACGAGCGGATCAGCGGTTGCCGCCCCGGAAGATTCGCAGGAAGAACAGGAAGACGTTGAGGATGTCGAGGAAGATCGACGCCGCCAGCAGCGGCGCCACGTCGAGGTTGGAGTTACGCCGCAGCCGCTGGAAGTCGAACATGATGAACCCCGCGAAGATCACCAGGCCGAGCACGGAGTAGATGAGCGCTCCACCCGGGATGTTCACGAAGATCAGCACGATGCCGAAGACGATCAGGGCCAGCAGCGCCCAGAAGCAGATCCGGGCGAGCGCCGTGAGATCGCGGCGGGTGGCGTAACCGGCCGCGCCGAATCCGCCGACGAACAGCGCCGTCGCCGCGCCGGCCTGCCAGAGCGCCTGCGGGTCGGTGCTGGCGTAGTAGACCAGCGTCGGCGCGACCGCCACCCCCATCAGCACGCCGAACCCCAGGAGCAGCGCGACCGTGTTCTGCCGCGACCGGCGGACGGTGAACTGCATGGCGATCAGGGCGGCGAACGACGCGAGGTATGCGATGAACGCGATGCCGCTGGACAGGTTGCGACCGAGGTACGCGCCGAGCGCGAACATGCCGGTCGTCGCCGCGACGTAGCCCATCGTCTGCGCGAACAGGGTGTGCGCGCGGTCCCGGGCGGCAACCCCGGCCGGTTGGTACGCGTAGGTGTCGCCCATCGGAGCCCCCTGTGGTTGGAGATGGTCTGGCCACCACTCTGAACCTGCGCGAAGGCACGGACACCCTTCGCCAGGGGTGATAACTCCGGCCCGCTCAAATGCTGTCACGCATCTTCGCCGTATGTCGGCTTTCGGCCGGGCGGCGGGCGGAACCGAGGGCGAAGGCGACCCCGCCCAGCGCGGCCAGGACCCCGCAGAGCAGGAGGGTCGCCCGGTAGCCGAGATGCTCGACCGCCAGGCCGGACAGGATGCCGGAGACCAGCAGGCCGGCCGTGCACGCGTTGGTGAAGAGCGTGGTGGCGCGACCGGTGGCCGGGGCGAGCAGGTCCTGGAAGTACCGGATGCCGGCCGCCCCGACGATCGCGATCGCCACCCCGCGCAGGACCTGGCCGATCACGAGCATCAGCAGGCTCGACGAGACCACCGTCAGCGCGTAGTAGCAGACGAAGGCCCCGAACCCGCCGACGATCAGGCCGCGCTGGCCGACTCGGGCCGGAAGGGCGGCCAGCCCCAGCGTGACCACCACCTCGATGGCGGCGCAGACGCTGGAGAGCACGCCGACGGAGGCCGCTTCCTGGTGCAGGGCACGCGTGACGAACAACGGCAGCGCGAGGCCGCCCGCGAACATCGCGGTGAAGAACAGGGTGATGCTCACCGTGAGCAGCACGGGCGTCCCGCCCGGCGCCGAACGCGCCACCGCGACCGGCCCGGGCCGCGGCACGACGAGAACCGTCAACGCGGAAACGAGGAACACCCCGGCGGCCGTCCACAGCAGCCATGAATATCCGCCTCGGGAGAGCACGAGCGCGCCCAGCAGCGGCCCGACGGCCCACGCCAGGGACCAGGCCGCGCGCAGCAGCGGACCGGAGCGTTGCCCGGCGGCCCCCTCACCGAGCACCGCCCGCGCCAGGGAGAACAGCTGCGGAAAGGCCGCCGCCATCGCCCCGAGCACCGTCACCGCCATCAGCAGCAGCACGATGAAGCTCGAAACCCGAGGCAGCAGCACATAGCCCGCCGACCCCAGAAGGATCACGGCGACCGCATACGTCCGCGTGGGCCGGTGGTCGAACAGCCGCCCGAGCCACCAGCTGATCACGATCCCGCCGATCGCGAAGACCGACGACCACACACCGATCTGGAACGGCGTCAGCCCGACGACATCGGCACCGAAGAGGACGATGTAGGAGTTGACCATCGAGTCCGCGATGCCGAGCAGCAGGACGGCGACGAAGAGCACGAGAACGACCACCTGGACTTCGTACCGGCCAAATCCTTCCAGCGACATCGATTTAAGAACGGAAATTCAAGATCCATTTCCGGGGTACGACCGATGGGGACCTGTGACCAGGCTTCCAGCCGAGCCCCGTGGCTCTCCCGCGCGGGGCCCGCGCGGTCCCGGGCCCCTGCCGCGCGTCCCGGCCCGCTTCCAGCCCGCTGCCGCCGCCGTCCGGCGAACTGCTCGACCCCGCCCGGGAAGCCGTCCGCTGCTGCCCGGGCGAGGCGCCGGCCCTCGAGGTCAGGCCGTGATCGGCTCGCGGTGCCGGCCGACCGCGAGCAGGTCGAACGCCAGGGCCGCGAGCGCGACCACCGCCAGCAGGGCGAGTCCGATCCCGTACGAGTGGAAGCTGCCGTAGATCGCGCCCATCACCAGCGGCGGGACGAAGCCGCCGAGGCCGCCGGCCGCGCCCACCACGCCGGTGACCGAGCCGACCTGGGCGGCCGGGGCGCGCTGGGCGACGAGGGCGAACGTCGCGCCGCTGCCGGCGCCGAGGGCGGCCGCCATGGCGAGGAACGCGATGGTGCCGACCGGGGCGAGGCCGGGGGTGAACGACTGCGCGAGCGCGCCGAGGACGACGACGCCCAGGCTACCGGCGAGCACCCGGCTGGCGGCCACCCGGTCGGCGAGCCAGCCGCCGACCGGTCGCATCAGGACGGCGAGCAGCACGAACCCGGCCATCCGGTTGGCGGCGTCGGCCTGGGTCAGCCCGTACCCGTTCTTCAGGTAGGCGGGCAGGTAGACGGAGAACGCCACGTAGCCGCCGAAGGCGACCGCGTACAGCGCGGCGGCCTGCCAGGTGATCCGCAGCCGGAGGGTGCTGCCGAGCCGGGCGGCCAGCGGCGTGGCGGGCACGACCCGGCCCGGCGCGTCGCGCAGCACCAGCCAGGCGACGACCGCGTAGAAGGCCAGCACCGCCGCGGTGATCAGGAACGGCGTGCGCAGGCTGTTCGCGTCGACCAGCTTGACCGTGGTCAGGGCGCTGATCGCGGTGCCGCCCATGCCCATTCCGAAGACGCCGACGGCGAAGCCGCGCCGCTCCGGCGGGAACCAGGCGTTGACGAACGGCACACCGACCGCGAACGCCGTGCCGCCGATGCCGAGGAAGAAGCCGCCGACCAGGATCGCCGTGAGCGAGTCGTGGCCGACCAGGCCGAGATACAGCACCGGGACGATGGTGCTGATCGACACCAGCGGGAACATGATCCGGCCGCCGAACCGGTCGGTCAGCGCGCCGACCGGGATGCGGCCGAGCGAGCCGACCACCACCGGCACGGCCACCAGCAGCGACTGCTGGAGGGAGCTCAGGTGCAGGGCCGCGGTGAACCTGGTGGCGAGCGGACTGAGCAGCGCCCACGCCCAGAAGTTGACGGCGAAGCCGATCGTCGCGAGTGCGAGCATCACGCCGGGCTTGGCTCCGGCTGCTCGGTTCCGGGTTGTGCTCATGCTGTCTCCACGGTCGCTGTGGTGCCCCGGGTTCGGGTCTCCACGACAGCCTCCCGCGGCGCCCCGTACGCCAGTAGGGACCTTCGTCCTGTCGAAGGGTCCTCTTGGGACGCTGCCGGCGACCGGGTCAGGCCCGGCGGCGGGATCTGAACAGCGCCAGCCCGCCCAGGGCGGCCGCGACCAGCCCGAACACGACGCCCGCGTAGCCGCCGACCACGCCGTTGCCGGTGCCGGGCCCGCCATCGGCGGTGGCCACCACCAGCAGGCCGACGAGCGCTCCGGCGACGCCCGCGGCCAAGGCGGCGAACGACCTCCGCGTGACGCGGTGGCCGGTCGAGCGGGCCAGCGCGAGTCCGCCGAGGACGGCACCGGCCAGGGCGGTCAGCGCGGCGGCGGTGGCCACTACGCGATCGACGGTCACGGTGCCCGCGTCGACGGTGGAGACGGCGAGCAACAACGGGTACGACATGGCGTCCTCCTCGGTGGTTCCGGCTTGACGCCATCGATCCTGGCCGTCCGGCCGCCGCCGGGCATCGTGCCGGCGTCGGCACTTCGCGCTGCCGCGGGCGTGGCAGGAGACGATCGGAGTACGGCGTACGTGGTAGTCGCCCGCACCCGCCACGGCAGGATTCGCCGGGCGGCGCGTCCGGCTAGGGTGCCCACATGGGCAGTGCACGGCTCCGGGACTGGGCGGTCGCCGTCGCGGTCGCGGCGATCCTGGTGACCGCCGGGCTCTCCGAGCACCGCTCGCCGTCCGGTCCCGTCCCGCTTGGCTACGCGCTGCTGGCGGCCGGCGGTCTCGTGCTGGCCGCACGCCGGCGCGCCCCGGTCGCGGTGCTGGTCGTCAGCGGGCTGTGCGTGGTCGGCTATCAGGCCGCCGGCTTCGCCGTGTTCGCCGTGGCCTACCTGGTGGCGGTCTACTCGGCGATGCGGGCCGGGCACCGGGTCGCCACCGCGCTCACGAGCG
Organism: Actinoplanes regularis; assembly: GCF_900188005.1. GTDB lineage: Bacteria > Actinomycetota > Actinomycetes > Mycobacteriales > Micromonosporaceae > Actinoplanes > Actinoplanes regularis. The sequence goes on from NZ_FZNR01000010.1 coordinate 287,720, forward strand.
TGGTCCTGCTGGCCGCGCTCCCGGTCGCGGTGCTGGTCTCGGGCCGGCACGACACCGCGCAGGCGTTCGCCCAGGCCCGGGGTGTGCTCGAACTGGCCTGGCTGATCGCGGCCGCGTCGGCGGGCGAGGCGCTGCGCCAGGCCGAACGCCGGGCGGACGAGGCCGAGCGCACCCGGGAGGAGAGCGCGCTGCGCCGGGCGGACGAGGAGCGGCTGCACATCGCCCGGGAGCTGCACGACTCGCTCACCCACCAGATCTCCGTGATCAAGGTGCAGGCCGAGGCGGCCGTCCACGTGGCGCGGAAACGCGGCGAGCCGGTGCCGGAGGCCCTGCTGGCGATCCGGGACGCCGGCCGGGAGGCGGCCCGTGAGCTGCGCGCGACCCTGGAGGCGCTGCGCGACGACGACACCGTCCCGCCGTACGGCCTCGACGACCTGCCCGGCCTCGTGCAACGCTCCGGCGCGACCGGTCTGCGCACGTCGCTGACGATCGAGGGCGATCGGGCCGCGGTGCCGGCCGCGGTGGGCCGGACCGCGTACCGGATCGTGCAGGAGTCGCTGACCAACGTGGCCCGGCACGCCCGGGCCGGCGTCGCGTCCGTCCGGGTGACCTACCGTCCCGGCGCCGTGGTCGTCCAGGTCGACGACGACGGCGTCGCGACGCCGCAGTCCCCGCCGGTGCCGGGCGTCGGCCTGCTCGGGATGCGGGAGCGGGTCACCGCCCTCGGCGGCGACCTGCGCGCCGAACCGCGCGGCGGGGGCGGCTTCACGGTCCGCGCCGAACTGCCCGTGGACCGTACACCGTGATCCGGGTCCTGCTGGTCGACGACCAGCCGCTGATCCGCAGCGGGTTCCGCGCGCTGCTCTGCGCCGAGGACGACATGACGGTCGTGGCCGAGGCGGGCGACGGCGCCGAGGGCGTGGCGCTGGCCCGGCTGCACCGGCCGGACGTGGTGCTCCTCGACATCCGGATGCCGGTGGTCGACGGCATCGAGGCCACCCGGCGCATCGCGACCGATCCGGATCTGGACGGCGTGCACGTCGTCGTCCTGACCAACTACGGGCTGGACGAGTACGTCTTCGACGCGTTACGCGCCGGGGCGGCCGGCTTCCTCGTCAAGGACATCCTGCCGGAGGACTTCCTGCACGGCGTCCGTGTCGCCGCCCGCGGCGACGCGCTGCTCGCACCGTCGATCACCCGCAAGCTGATCGACCGGTACGTCACCCAGCCACCGCACGCCGGCCCCGCCGCCGGGCTGACGGAGCTGACCGCTCGTGAGCGGGAGGCCGTCACGCTTGTCGCGCGCGGCCTCTCCAACGACGAGATCGCCGGCCGGATGGTGATCAGCCCGGTGACCGCCAAGACGCACGTCAACCGGGCCATGACCAAGCTGCACGCGCGGGACCGCGCCCAGCTGGTCATTCTCGCCTACGAGTCCGGCCTGGTGACTCCGCACAGCTCTTGACGGGCCATTAATCGAAGCGCTTCAATGCCTTATGAAACGTTTTAGGGGCTCATCCCTGATCCTCGCCCTGACCTCCGCCACCATCGCGCTCCCCTCCCCCGCCTCGGCCTCCCCGGCGATCCCGGTGACCTGCACCGGAAGCTCGCCCATCGTCTGCCACGCGGACCTACCGCCCGGAAACTACGACGTCGCCGTCACCCTCGGCGCGCCGGACGTCGCGGCCTCCACAGCCGTACGCGCCGAAGCCCGCAGGATGATGGTGAGCGAGGTGGCCGCCGAGGCCGGACGGTTCGCCCACCGCCGGTTCGGCGTCAACGTGCGGGAGCCCGAGGGTGAGCCGACCAAGGCCGGGTCCGGCACTCCGGGCCTGACGCTCACCTTCACCGGCGCCGCGCCCGCCGTCCGCAACGTCACCGTGCGCCCGTCGCGGCCGCACCGGCCGATGCTCTACCTCGCCGGCGACTCCACCGTGTGCGACCAGGACACCTTTCCGTACACCGGATGGGGTCAGGCCATCCCGCAGCATCTTCCGGGCGTGCCGGTCGCCAACTACGCCGACTCCGGGGAGAGCTCCGGGTCCTTCCTCGCCGACCCGCTGCTGTTCGCCACGATGGCGCCGCTGCTGCACCGCGGCGACGTGGTGCTGCTGCAGTTCGGGCACAACGACAAGCAGACCACCGCCGAGGACTACCGGGCCAATCTGACCAGCCTGGTCGCCGGGGTGCGCGAGCGGCACGCGCGACCGATCCTGGTCAGCCCGCCGGTCCGGCGGATCTTCGGCGGCGACGGGAAGCTGACCCCGGTGGCGCTGCACGTCAACGGCCTCGGCGTGGACCTGCCGGCGGAGATGGAACGGGTCGCGGCCGAACTGGACGTGTCCTACATCAACCTGACGGCGGACAGTGCCGCGCTGGTGGAGGGGCTCGGGCCTACCGACTCGCAGCCGATCTACCTGTACCGGGAACTCAAGGACAACACCCACTTCTCCGAGTACGGGGCGGACGTCATCGGCCGGCTCGTCCTCACCCGACTCGGCCCGCTGCTCAGCCGGCCCGCCGACCAGCGGTGATGGAGAGGACGCTGCCCTCCGGATCCCGGAACGACTGGGTGGTCCGCGCGGCCGCCGGCTCCCGGCATCTACCCGTGGTGGAGATGGAGCGCCTGCTCAGCCTTACCGGCGTTTGAGGAGCGCACCTCGGCCGGCGTCGGGCCCGGTGCGGGGAACGGGCCGCGGCGGGCGCGGTAGACGACGTACGGGCGCCAGAGGTACGCCAGCGGCGCGGACCAGACGTGCACCAGCCGGGTGAACGGCCACAGCGCGAGGAAGAGGAACCCGCCGACGGCGTGCAGCTGGTACACCAGCGGCGCCCCGGTCATCAGCTCGGTGTGCGGCTGGAACCAGAAGATCCCGCGGAACCAGACGGCGATCGTCTCCCGGTAGTCGTACCCGTCGCCGAGCAGGTTCGTCGCCACCGTGGCGGTCATCCCGAGGACCACCATCGCGGCCAGGAACGCGTACAGCACTTTGTCCATGCGGGTGGTGACCCGGCGGATCCGGGCGCTGACCAGGCGCCGGGCGATCAGCAGGAGCAGGCCGGCGACAAGTACCGTCCCGGTGAGCGCGCCACCCCAGACCGCCACCGCGTGGTAGACGTGCTCGGGCACGCCGAGTGCTTCGGTGACCGGGGCCGGCACCAGCAGGCCCATCGCGTGCCCGCCGATCACCCCGAACGCGCCCAGGTGGAACAGCGGCGAGCCGAGCCGCAGCAGCCGGCTCTCCAGCAGCTGGCTGGTGTGCGTGGTCCAGCCGAACTGATCGTGCCGCCACCGCCAGACGTGCCCGGCGACGAAGACGATCAGGCAGGCGTACGGCAGCACGACCCAGATCAGGGTGTTCATCGGGAGACCTCCGCGGGGGTGCAGGTGGCATAGGGGGCGAGGTCCGGGCCGTGGCCCACCGCGTCGAGACCGACGGTCTCGACCGGCGGGCCGTCGAAGGCGAGCGCCGCCACCGCGGCGCGGTCGGCGTCGGAGAGGTCCGGCAGGATGACGCGGACGGCTTCGATCACTTTCGCGTACGGCGTACCCGTCTCGCCGAGCGCCGCGCCGAGCAGCTCGAGGCCCTGCCGGTGCTGGCGCAGCGGCGCCTCGCCGTCACCCGGCCCGGCCGTCGCGGCGAACTCCAGGACGACGGGCAGCAGGTCGGGCAGCTCACCGTCGGCCAGCCGCAGCCCGTGCGCCCGGTACCGCTGCTTGAGCATCAGCAGCGCCATCCCCCGCTTGCGGGTGTCGCCGTGCAGGTAGTAGGTCAGGTACAGCCCGGAACGCCGGCGCAGGTCGAAGGTCTGCACGTAGTGCCGCTGCGCCTCGATCTCGGCGGTGTCCAGCAGCCAGTCGAGGAACCCGCCGAGCAGGGTCCGGGCCTCGTCGTGCTCGATCCGGCCGGCCGCCGCCCGCAGTTCGGCGCCGGCGTCCAGCAGTTCCCGGTCGGGGTAGGTGAGCAGCACCGACGCGAGCTGGAAGATCCGCGCCCGATCCGTGGCGTTCATGACCGCCCCGGCAGCGGGGTGATCTCGAGCGCGTGCGGCCCGTCGGACACCGGGCAGGTGTCGTGCTCGGCACCCAGCGCCTCCAGCTCCGCGGCCTGCCGCTTGTGCGCGGCCGGGATGACGTACCGGTCGGCGTACTTGGCGACCGCCAGCAGCCGGTACATCGCCTCGACCTGCCCGGCGCTCATCCCGACCCCGTCGAGCAACTCCTGGGCGACCGTCCCGTCCAGCGTCCGGGCCCGCATGTACGACCGCATGGCCGCCAGCTTCATCAGCACTCCCGCCACCGCCGAGGTGTCGCCCGCGGTGAACAGCTCGGCCAGGTACTCGACCGGGATCCGCAGGTCCCGGATGGTGTGGAAGATGTCGTCCGCGTCGCTGTCGTCGCGGCCCGCCGCGCCGGCCGCGTCCAGCACCGGGGAGAGCGGCGGCACATACCAGACCATCGGCAGCGTCCGGTACTCCGGGTGTAGCGGCAGCGCGATCTTGTACTCGGCGATCAGCTTCCAGACCGGGGAGGCGGCGGCCGCCTCGATCCAGTCCTCCGGCATGCCGGCGTCGCGGGCGGCCTGCCGTACGGCCGGGTCGTTCGGGTCGAGGAAGACCGAGCGCTGTGCGTCCAGCAGGTCGGCGTCGTCCTCGACGGAGGCCGCGGCGAGCACGGCGTCCTCGTCGTACCAGAGCAATCCCAGGTAGCGCAGGCGGCCGACGCACGTCTCCGAGCAGATGGTGGGCAGCCCCGCCTCCAGGCGGGGGAAGCAGAACGTGCACTTCTCGGCCTTGCCGGTGGCGTGGTTGACGTAGACCTTCTTGTACGGGCAGGCCGACACGCACATCCGCCAGCCGCGGCACCGGTCCTGATCGACCAGGACGATGCCGTCCTCCTCGCGCTTGTACATGGCGCCGGACAGGCACGCCGAGACGCAGGCCGGGTTGAGGCAGTGCTCGCAGATCCGGGGCAGGTGGAACATGAACGTCTTCTCGAACTCGAACTTGACCTTCGCGGTCATCCGGGCCAGGTTCGGGTCGTCCTGTCCGGACGAGCCGCCGAGCGAGTCCTCCCAGTTGGCGCCCCAGGTGATCGCCATCGGTTTGCCGGTCAGCGTCGAGTACGGCTGCTTGACCGGCGTGTCGGTCAGCCCGCCGGGCGCGTTGACCAGGATGTCCTTGTCGAACGTGGCCGGCTCGTAGTAGTCGTCGATGGACGGCAGGTCCGGGTTCGCGAAGAGCCGGCTGAGCCGCTTGCCCCGGCCGCCGGAGCGCAGCGTCAGGCGGCCCCGCGCGTCGAGTTTCCAGCCGCCCTTCCAGCGTTCCTGGTCCTCGTAGTGCTTCGGGTAGCCGATACCGGGCTTGGTCTCGACGTTGTTGAACCAGACGTACTCGGTGCCCTCCCGGTTCGTCCAGGTCTGCTTGCACGTCACCGAGCAGGTGTGGCAGCCGATGCACTTGTCGAGGTTCATCACCATCGCCATCTGCGCGCGGATCCGCATCAGTACTCCACCTCCTGGTCACGGCGGCGGATCACGGTGATCTCGTCGCGCTGGCTGCCGATCGGGCCGTAGTAGTTGAAGGCGTAGGTCAGCTGGGCGTGCCCGCCGGCCAGGTGCGTCGGCTTGATCAGCAGGCGGGTCATCGAGTTGTGGTAGCCGCCGCGGCGCTTCGACTTCTCCGCCTTGGGGACGTTCACCGTGCGTTCGGGCGAGTGGTACTGGAAGACGGTGCCCTCCGGCATCCGGTGCGAGACGACCGCGCGGGCGACCACGACACCGTTGCGGTTGTGCGCCTCGATCCAGTCGTTGTCGCGCACGCCGATCTTCTGGGCGTCCTGGACGCTCATCCAGATCACCGGCCCGCCACGGGACAGGGCGAGCATCAGCTCGTTGTCGTGGTACATCGAGTGGATCGACCACTTGGCGTGCGGGGTCAGGAACCGTACGGTCACTCCCCCGTCGACGGCCTCGCCGGGCCGGCCGAAGTGCCGCGCCATGTTCAGCGGCGGCCGGAAGCCCGGCAGCTGCTCGCCGAGCTCGGCGACCCAGTCGTGCTCGACGAAGAAGTGCTGGCGGCCGGTGAGGGTGTGCCAGGGCTTGAGCCGCTCGACGTTGATCGTGAAGGGCGAGTAGCGGCGGCCGTCCTTCTCCGATCCGGACCACTCCGGGCTGGTGAAGACGGGTTGTGGCCGGTCCTGGGTGTCGGCGAAGGTGATCCGGTCGTTCTCGTGCCCGTCGATCAGGTCGGTGAAGGGCCGGCCGGTGCGCTTCTCCAGCTGTTCGAAGCCGGCTCTGGCGAGGCGTCCGTTGGTCGTTCCGGAGAGCGCCAGGATCGCCTCGCACATCCGGTCGGCGGTGGCGAGCGACGGCCGCCCGTCGATGACCCCGTTCTGATGCTTGAGGTAGGCGATCTCGTCCGTCACGTCGACCGTGATGGCCTTCGTGGTCGTGCCGAGCTCGTCCAGCAGCGGCCCGACGGTGCGCATCTTGCGGCCGAGCCGCGTGTAGTCGCGTTCGATCTCGACCAGTTTGGGCATGGTGCGGCCCGGGACCGGCTCGCACTCGCCGAACTTCCAGTCGCGCACCCGTCCACCCGGCATCGCCAGCTCGTCCGGGGTGTCGTGCTGCAGCGGCACGGCGAGGACGTCCTTGCGGACGCCGAGATGCGTGACCGCCAGTTCACTGACCTTGTCGGCCAGGGCGAGGAACGTGTCGTAGTCGGTGTGCGCGTCGCCGGGCGGTTCCACGGCGGCACTGAACGCGTGCACGAACGGGTGCATGTCCGTGGTGGAGATGTCCTGCTTCTCGTACCAGGTGGCGGCCGGCAGCACCAGGTCGGCGTGCAGACCGGTATTGGTCATCCGGAAGTCGATCGTGGTGAGCAGGTCGAGCTTGCCGGTCGGCGCCTCGTCGCGCCACGTCACGTCGCGCGGGCGCTGCCCAGGCCCGCACTCGTCGGCGGTGGCCGACCCCTCGACCCCGAGCAGGTGCCGCATGAAGTACTCGTTGCCCTTGCCCGAGGAGCCGAGCAGGTTGCTGCGCCACAGGGTGAGGCAGCGCGGGAAGTTCGCCGGGTCGTCGGGGTCCTCGGCCGAGGCCCGCAGCCGGCCCGCCGCCAGCTCCGCGATCACGTACTCCCGCACGCCGAGCCCGGCCGCCGCGGCCTGGTCGGCCAGGTCCAGCGGGTTGCGGTCGAAGAACGGGTGGCCCGGGCTCCAGCCCATCCGCTGCGCGGCGGCGACCGTGTCGGCGAAGGACATCCCGGCGAACCGGCCGGCGCCCAGCGGCGAGGCGAGTTCGTCGGCCGGGACCCGCTCGTAGCGCCACTGGTCGGTGTGCAGGTACCAGAACGGGGTGCCGGCCTGGTGCCGCATCGGCCGCTGCCAGTCGAAGGCGAAGCTCAGGTGCTGCTGGCCGGTGACCGGCCGGGCCTTCTCCTGCCCGACGTAGTGCGCCCAGCCGCCGCCGTTGACGCCCTGGCAGCCGGTCAGCGTGACCAGCGAGATGAACGCCCGGTAGGTCATGTCGGAGTGGAACCACTGGTTGGCGCCGGCGCCCAGGACGATCATCGAACGACCCCGGCTGCGCTCGGCGTTGCGGGCGAACTCCCGGCCGATCCGGGCGGCGAGCGCGGCCGGTACGCCGGTGATCCGCTCCTGCCAGGCCGGCGTGTTCGGGCTGTCCGCGTCGTCGTAGCCGGTCGGCCACTCCCCCGGCAGGTCGCCGCGGCGCACCCCGTACTGGGCCATCACCAGGTCGAAGACGGTGGTGACCAGGTGCTCGCCGACCCGGCGGACCGGAACGCCGCGACGGATGATCGAGCCGCCCTCGGTGTCACCGACGTCGAAGCGGGGCAGGTCGATCGGCGCGGTCTCGGCCGGGTCGAGGCCGAGGGCGGGGACGACGTCACCCAGTTCGAGGTTCCAGCGACCCGGTTCGGCGTACCGGAAACCGAGCGAACCGTTGGGGACGACGAGTTCGCCGGTCCGCGCGTCGGTGAGCACGGTCTTGTGCGATCCGTCAGGATCGCCGAGGTCGGCGGCGGTCAGGAACCGGTCCGGCTTGCCGTCCACGATGGTGACCAGGAACGGCAGGTCGGTGAAGCCGCGGGCGTACTCCTCGAAGTACGGGACGGTCCGGTCGCGGAAGAACTCGGTCAGCACCACGTGCCCCATCGCCATCGCGAGCGCGCCATCCGTGCCGGGATGCGGGGCCAGCCAGTCGCCGGCGAACTTCACGTTGTCCGCGTAGTCCGGGCTGACCGCGACCACCTTGGTCCCCTTGTACCGGGCCTCGGCCAGGAAGTGCGCGTCCGGGGTGCGGGTCACCGGGATGTTGGAGCCCCACATCATCAGGTAGGTGGCGTTCCACCAGTCGCCGGCCTCGGGGACGTCGGTCTGGTCGCCCCAGATCTGCGGCGAGGCGATCGGCAGGTCGGCGTACCAGTCGTAGAAGCTGAGCAGGGTGCCGCCGAGCAGCGCGTGATAGCGGGTGCCGGCCGCGAACGAGGCCATCGACATGGCCGGGATCGGCGAGAAGCCGACCACCCGGTCCGGCCCGTAGGTCCTGGTGGTGTAGACGTGCGCGGCGGCCATCATCTCGATCGCCTCGTCCCAGCCGGCCCGCACGAAGCCGCCGCGGCCGCGCTGCGACTTGTAGGCCCGCGCCTTCAGCGGATTCTCGACGATCTCGGCCCACGCGAGGACCGGGTCGCCGAGGCGCTGCCGCGCCTCCCGGAACATCTCGGCCAGGGTTCCCCTGACGTACGGATGACGTACGCGCGAGGGCGAGTACTCGTACCAGGAGAAGGAGGCGCCGCGCGGGCAGCCCCGCGGCTCGTAGTCCGGCGAGTCCGGTCCGGTCGTCGGATAGTCGGTCGCCTGGTGCTCCCAGGTGATCAGCCCGTCCTTGACGAAGACGTTCCACGAGCAGGAGCCGGTGCAGTTGACCCCGTGGGTCGACCGGACCACCTTGTCGTAACGCCACCGGTCCCGGTAGAAGCTCTCCCAGTCGTTCCCGGACACCTGGTGCAGCGTGCGGCCGTGGTCGCCCACGGTCTCGCGGGTCAGGAACCGGCGGATTGCGAGAAGCGGTGCGACACCGGGTACGGCGTCGGTCGCGGGATCCAATGACACGAGTCTCTCCTTCGATCTCCTCCCAGCCTGCTCCGTCACCCCTCCAAGATCAGGGGGACGTGGTCCCGAGCTGAGCGGACCAAAGTCCCGGGGTACACAACGGAAGGTAAGGTGACCGCTACAGATCGACATGAACGGTGGTGCCGGTGAATGTTCTCCAGGCGTTTGTCACCGCGACGGCAACGCTGCTCGCGGTCCTGGTCGGCGGTTGGCTCACCGTCCGGGCGCAGGATCGGCTCTGGCGGCGTGATCAGGACCGACAGTGGCGGGACATCCGCCTGACCGCGTACACCGACTTCATCGGCGCGGTCCGGGAGTACGTGGCGTTCGCGCTCAACCCCGCCGCTCGCATCACCGCGGTGCCGCGCCCGCGCGCTCCGGGCGACCTGATGCCGTTCTTCGACGACGAGGGCGCCCGCTACCGGGAACGGCTGGAGAGCACCAAGACCGCGCTCCGGTTGGTGGCCGGACGGCCCGAGGTGGTCAGCCAGTCCTCGGCGCTGGTCCGCCAGGCGCGGCTGCTGGCGGCCGCGCGGGCGGGTAGCACCGCGGACGCGTTGCCGGCCGATCGCTTCGACGAGCTGTGGCAGGCCGAGCGACGCTTCCTCGACGTGGCCCGGGCCGAGCTCGGGCTGCCGTCAGCGTTCGAACCACCAGGTCAGTAACCGTCCAGGGCCCGGACCACGTGCGGCGCGAGGACCGCTCGCCGCACGTGGGCAAGACTCAGAAGCATCAGGTTGTACGGACACCGGGCGCGTTCGGTCCGCAGCCGCTCCCGGAGTTTGCGCTGGAAGGCTGCCAGCTCCGGCCGGATGCCGAGGTCGTCCCAGAGCGGCTCGGACCGGGCCGTGATCAGCAACGACTGAACGAATCCGAGACAGTAGGCGTCCGTGTCGTCGAACTCGTAGATCGAGGTGGTTCGCAGATGCCCGTCCTCGGCGGGCTCGACGATCGGGTCACGCGCGTACTGACGGCCGGCGAACGTCCGGTGGACGTCCGTGCGCTCGGTGACCGTCTCCCGGTAGTCACGCATGGTCCGCGCCCTGCCCGCGTCGTCGCGGGTGAGCCGGGTGGCCGGATCGACGAGGACATAGCGCAGCAGCGGCCGGGTCAGGACATGCAGGCTGATCCGGTACAGCGGGGCAGGCCCGCCGGCCGGTAGCAACGGGTCGGCGGCGCCGTCGGCGCGGACCACCACCTTGTGGCTGAACGAGGTGTTGCCGTCGTCGTAGGTTCCGGCGAAGATCCGGGCGCGCGCGGCGAAGCGCGCCACATCGGCGCCGGACACGCCGGGAAGCCGGGCCAGCACGTCGGCGATCGTCGCCAGCAGACCCGTCTCGCCGACCACCACGACCAGGTCCAGGTCGGACTCGGTCCGGACGTTGTAGCACGCGCCGTACGCCACCGACCCGCAGAGGACAGCGCTGCCGCCGGCCCCACGCAGCAGGTCACGGAACAGTTCGGCGTCGCGCACCCGGCGACAGGTCTCCACGACCGCCTGCAAGGGTGGCGGACGGCGCTCGGTCTCACCCGTACGGATAAATCGCTCGTCGTGGTAAAGGCGCAGGAAGAGCGGATCGTCGAGAATCTCGATGCCCTCGACGGCGGCCAGGACGGCGAGCGTGTGGGTGGCGAGCAGCTCGATCCTGCCCGCGTACGAGGAGACGAGCCCGGCGAGCGCCTCGGCGAGCGCACCGAGCAGCTCGGTCGGCGGCGGCTCCGGCAACATCGCGATGACCTGCCGGTACAGCTCGCGCGGCAGCCGCCAGTCGGCCACGGCGTCGGCCTCGCGCACGGCGTCGGCGACCCGTCGCGCCGGCGGTGGTGCGGCCGGCCAGGGCTCCGTGTTGTTCGGCATGGGCGCAGGGAATCAACGGATCTCCCGGGCCGGAAAGGCTGTTCGGGACCCGGAAGCATCGGGAAGCACGGATCGCTTCCGAGTGCTTCCGGTGGTATCAACGTCGGGTGGGAGACTCGAGCTACGTGCCGGTGCCCGAAGAGCTGCGCGCGGCGGCCAGGCTCTTCCTCACGGAGCTCGACCGGTACCGGGTCGGCGGGCTGTCCCAACGGGAGTTCGCCCGCCAGGGAAGACTCAGCCCGCGCAACGTCCAACGGATCTACGCGTACGAGGTCGGGCTGCCACCCGCGAAGCTCCGGCTCCTGCTGGAGGACGACCCGGCCACCGGGGAGGCCGCGGTCTGCCGGGCCTATCTGACGGCGTACGGCTCGCTGTACCCCGGCGACGCGCTCAAGTGGATCCGGGATCGCGCCGACCAGGCCGGCGTTCCACAGCGTCCGGAAGCCGTCAGCGTCCTGGAACGGGCGACCCACGCGGCGATGCGGGAGGCGAACCGCCTGGTCGACACCCGGTCGATGGAGCTGTTCCTGCAGGACCTGTACGTACCCCGCCGTTTCGCCGGCAGTCGCGACGTGCGCTCCGAGGCTGATCTCGAGGCCCGGTGCGGCACCGCGTCGGTCACCGTGATCGTCGGCGAGCCCGGCACCGGCAAGACCAGCGCCCTGTGGCGGCTCACCGGCGGCCTGCGGCGGCAGACCGGCAGAAGCGTGTGGCTCGTCGCGGCGGGCGCGCTGGAGACCGAGGTCCCGATCGCCGACATCGCCTGGGCCCTGCGCGTCGCGCCCCGGGACGCGGGACCGCCGGTGCTGCTGGTGGACACGGTGGACCTGCTGTTGCGCTCCGACGAGTTCCCGCCCGTTCTGGACGAGGTGATCCGGGCCTGTTCCGCCGCGGGTGCCGCGCTCGTCATGACCTGCCGTCCCCGGGAGTATGAGCTGCTGCGCCGCTACGCCGAGCAGTACGAGGTCGAGAAGGTGCAGCTGGGCCCCTACAGCGATGGGGAGCTGCCGGCGGCCGTCGAGAAGCACGCGAAGCACTTCATCGATCGCCGCTTCGACCCGTTCGCGATCGCCCAGGCCGTGCTGACGGCGGTCGCCCGTGGCCTGCCCATCGCGCAGATCTGCCAGGTGCCACTCACCCTGCGGATGCTGTTCGAGCTGCATCAGCTCGAGCACACCGGTGATCAGCCGGTGGAGACGGAGATCGACGTCACCGACCTCTTCGACAAGTACTGGCAACTGCGGGTCCGCACCGACGCGCGAACCAACCGGACCGGCTCCGGCCCGGACGACGATCTCTCGATCGCCGCCGAGATGCTCGCGGTCGTGATGCTGGCGGCGGGGACACCGCGCGTCGACAGTGCCGGCACCAGGGCGCTGGAGCGGGTCGAGGGCCTCCTCGACGATCTCGCCACGCTGGTGCGCCGGAGCGTGGTGCACGAGGTCGGCGACGGTCTACGGGAGTTCTTCCACCAGACCTTCTTCGAGTACGCGGTCGCCCGGGCGATCGTCGCCCTCGGTGCCACCGCGCTCGACGCCCTCGTGACCCGGACTCTCGTCCGGCCCGACGACGCCTTCCTCGGTGCGGTGACGCAGCAGGCGCTCGTTTACGCCTGCCGCACCGCCTACGATGCCGCCGTCGTCGACCAGGCGTTCGCCACCCTGCTGAACTGCACCGACAGCGGGGTCCAGCAGGTCGCGATCGCCGCGTACGCGCAGGCCCGGCACCGGGGCCCGCTGACCGCGACCGCCGGTCACCGCCTGCTGGCGTCGGCCGGCAAGGGACTCGCCCGCCGGTACCTGATCTTCGTTTCCCGGGTACGCCACGACGACCTCGGCGCGGTGCTCGAGGACCTCGCGCTGGCCTGGGAGCACGACGACGCCCACGTGCGCGCGGAGGTGTTCGGCGCGTTCAGATCCCTCGCCGTCATCCGGCGCGACCCGATCCTCGACGCGGTCACCGCCGAGGACGCCCCGCACCTCAGTTGGTATCTGCGACTGGATCCGCACGCCGCACAGCGGCGCCGCAAGCCGGTCCTCGATCTGCTCGGCGAACTCGCCCCTGCGGACCCCGGCTGGTGCGCCGACCGCCTCGAGGAGATGGCCCGGGCGGCCACCCGTGACGACGGCGCGCAGGACGGCGTGGCGGCCATGCTCGCCGTCGCCGCCGAGTGCCGGCTCCCGGCGGACCGGCTGCGCCGCCTGCTGGCGGTGATCCCCTCCGAGGTGCGGACCGATCCGAGCGGCGCGAACGAACTGGGGCTGGTTGTCGCCGGCATCATCCGGCAGATCTGGGCGGCGGAGGACGCCGACCCGGTCGCGGTCGCCGGGGACCTCGCCGCCGGCGTGTCGTCGTACGCCTCGCTCGGGCCGGGCCAGGGGTGGGCGCCGCCGTCGTGGCTCTCCGGGCCCGCACGGCTACGGGCCCTCGCCGACCTGGCGTGTGATCAGGAGCCGGCCGTCGCTGACCGGCTGATCACCATCCTGCTCTCGGCGACGGAGCCGATGGCCCGCACGCACATCGGGAACTACTTCCTCAAGCACCTGCTCGGTGGCGGACATCGGCCCCGGCTGCCGGGTGGAGCGGAGCCCGCCGAGACCCCGGCGACCAAGGTGGCGCGGAAACGGTGTGCCGAGCGGCTGCGGACACCGGCGGCGGCACCCGGCAAAGGCCGATCGGACAAGGCGCTGTGGCGCGAGGCGCTCTACGCGGGCACGCTGCCACCAGCGGAGGTGGCGACCATCGTGGCGGAGGTGATCCGCGGCGAGGTCGATCCCGGCTGGCTGGACGTCGACCAGTTGGCCGCGCTTCTCGTACCGGCGGCGCTCGGTGACGTGGCTGGCGCCCGGAACGCGCTGACCAGGTGGTCGCACCGCAGCGCTCCCAGGGCCGGCGAGGGTCAGCTGCGCAGGATCGTCATGCCCCGGCTGGAGCATCTGGCCGCCGACTTCCCGGAGGCGTTCGACCATCTCATCGGCGACGCTCTCGCCACGACCGACGGCCGCTACCTCGACGGGGCGATCACCAAGATCGTCCACAAGCGGCTGACGCTGCCCGCGGACTTCGCCGAGCGCGTCGCCCCGGTCGTCCACGCGCTGCTCGCGAGCAGCGTCCCCGGCACCGTACGGGACGGCTTCGCCATCGCGGCCCGGGTCGGGCACGGCCGGATGGTCGGCTCCAAGACCCTCGGGGCCGCGCTGAAGATCCGGGACAAGGGCGCGTTGACGGCGGTGCTCAACCTGGTCGGGGCCGGCCTCGACCAGGACGCGGAGCGCTGGGCCGACCCGGACGAGTTCGCCCGGCTCGACGACGCCCTCGAAGCCCTGGAACAGCCCGACGCGGCTCCCAATCCGACTCTCGGCCGGCGGGCGTACGAATATCGCCGCACCCTCTACTGCCACAGCGCCCCGATCGGAACCGTCGTCGAGCGCCGGGCCACCCTCGAACGGGTCCGGGAACTCGTCCTGGAGCCCGGCGATCCGATGCTGCTCGAACCGTTGGGGCGGCTGCTGTCCCGCCTGGCGAAGGTCGACGTGGACGCCGCGGCCGCCCTGCTCGTCGACACCGCGGCGACGATCGAGCGCATCGCGGTGGCCGATTCGACGAACTCGTGGAAGTCCCGCAGAGCGTTCCGGCTGCGCCACGCCATCCGCAACGTGCTGGTCGCGCTGCCGTACGGAGCTTGGAAGCGCACCATCGCGGCCCTCGCGGAGCAGGACGTCCACGTGTTCACCAGCGCGATCGACATCAGCATCCGCGAACGCTCCGATGAGGCCGCGGCCCACCTTCGCAAACTGGTGGACACGCTGCACCTGCGGGACGACCGGGTGGAGGCGATGCTGCGGACCGCCACGACGCGCAGGCAGCGCGTCACCGGCGGCATCAGCACCTGGGCGGAGCTGCTCGATCTCTACAGAGCGGGCCGCGAGTCCTGATGTCTCTGGTCAGACCGGCATCACCGACTCACCCGCCAGCAGGCGGGTGGCAAGGTGTTCGACGGTGAGGTCCAGCCTTTCGGCGACCCGCTCGAAGTGCCACTCAGCCGAACTGCGGAGACCGTCGAACCGTGAAGACAGGACGATGCTGTACACCTGGAGGATGGCGACATCCGTGCCGATCTGGACGAGGATCTGCACACCGTGGACGGCCCGGGAATGCCAGCTCTGGCCGGGCCACTTCATGATCAACGGGGTGAGTCGCCGCGCCGTCTCGTCGTTACCGACCAGACCGAGAGCGTCCAGTACCCAGCCCTGCCTTCCGTTGGCGCCGGCGGCCTGCCACGCTTCGAAGAGCGCCCAGGCGAACCGGGCGAGGTCCACCGGTTCGCAGGCCTCCCGGACCACCTCCAGCCCAGGGTACGGCTCGCGGAGGTCATGCAGCGCGAACACCATCGCCAGGTCCCGCGCCGAACCGGCCGGCAGCACGAGACCTGGTCCGCTGTCGGCACCGGGCGCCTCCGGGTCGGACGGCCGCTTGAGGCGGACCGGCGGCAGGACGGCTGGGTCGATCCACTTGGGGAGCGCGGGGAGCTTCGGGGGCAGGATCGCCAGCGGGTCGCCGGCGATCAGTACGTCGATGGCGGCCGCGGCCTCCGGCCCGTAGGACTTGGCGACCGTGCGGACGGTTTCGACGTGACCGGCGGCGACCAGGAACAGCAGCGCGTGCTCCCTCGCCCGTCGACCGCGACTGACCGGGCCGAGCGCGGAGGGGATGAACTCCTGCGCGGCCAGCTCGGGATGCCGGTCCAGCCAGGCACGCGCGGCCGCGGTGCCCGGCATCGCATGCTGCAGGGTTCCCGCCATCCGCCAAGCGAGGTCCGGTGCCGAGAACGGCTGGTACAGCTCCTTGACCTCCGCCGGTGCGCGAGAGTACAGACGCTTCACGGCCGGCAGCGCGTCGCCCTCGAACCGGGCGACGATCCGCCGCATCCAGGAACCGCAATCCTGACTGCTCAGCGGCTGCCAGTCGGCGAGCAGGGGCCGGGCCATCTCCTCCGGCCCGGCGCAGAAGAACTCGACCGCCTCGCGCCAGTCGGCCGGCTCGCCGCGCCGCAGGCGATCGGCGGCTCTCGCCCAGTCCCCCACACCCATGCGGTCTGCCCCGGCCGACAGCCACTCCTCGCGCTCGCCGGGCAGCCACTCCACGACGACCGGCACCTCAGGTGCCCGCAGGTCGAGGACGATCGGGCTCGGCCGCCGCCGGCGCCACGGCGGGGCGGCGAGCAGAGACTGCAACGCTTCGAGCGGGGCGGGTACCGACGACTTGATCGACATCCCGGCAAGGTACCGGTCACCTACGACAAGAAACGCGGAGGGATCGAGCGCTCAATACATCGGTTGACGATACATATCGGCTGACGTACTGTCTGCCGTCATGCAGACACCGACGTTCCTGATCCTGGCCGCGTTGGCGAAGCAGCCCCGCCACGGCTACGGCATCGTGCAGACGGTGGCCGAGCTCTCCGACGGCGAGGTGAAGCTACGGCCCGGCACCCTCTACGGCGCACTCGACCGGCTCGTCGAGCAGGGGCTCATCGAGTTGGACCACGAGGAGGCGGTGGAGGGACGCTTGCGCCGCTACTACCGGCTCACCACGAACGGCACCACCGCACTCGCCACCGAGATCGAGCGGCTGCAGCGCCACGCGGACGCGGCACGGGAACAGCTGCGCGGCCGGCCGGGCATCGTCCCGGGCTTCTCCCGTCTCGCCGTACCCGCAGGAGGCCCCGCGTGACCACCGAAACCTGGCCCACCGCCGACGAGCGGCTGGTTCGGCACTACCGTCGCCTGCTGCTGGCCTACTCGGGACGTTACCGACGCCGGCACGGCACGGAGATGATCACCACCCTGCTGGAGATGGCCGAGCCCGGCCGCACCCGGCCCTCCGCCGACGAGGCCTGGCATCTGATCGTCAGCGGGCTGCGGCAGCGGTTCCGGCTCCCGTCCGGCCGCCCGTTCGCGTGGGTCGCGGCGGTGCTGGTGACCGTGGTGCTGGGCGTGTTCGGCGCGGCCGCGGGCAGTTGGCTCGGCGAGCGCACCTTCGCCGAGTTGCCGGGCCGGGCCGGCGCCCTGGAGTTGTTGCACGCCGCGGTCGCGGACCCGATGCCGGGGGCCGGCTTCACCTTTCGGACCAGCATGCCGGGCAGAGCCGATGGCCTGAACTTCAGCGTGTCACCGAGAGACCGGCGGGATGGCACGCCGTCCTGGACCATCGAAGAGGCCCGCACCGGTCTGAGCGCGGCCGGCTGGACCATCACCGAGTTCACGGTCCACCCGAGGAAAGCGTCGATCAGCTGCGTCCCGGACGAAGAGTTCGGCGGCGAGACCTGCACGTTCGACTCCCGGGACGCGTCCCTGACCGCCGAACGCGACGGCCTCGTTCTGAACGGCACCGCGGCCGACTTCCTCGCCAGCGAATCCGGCGACTCATGGATCGGCGGCGTCCACGGCACCCTGACCGCCGAACGCAACGCCGCTTACCTGCCGCTGACCGTCGCGGGCGGGCTCCTCGGCGCACTGACCGGATGGTTGCTGGCCGCCGCGCTCGCCTACCGGATCCGGTCCCTGTCCCCAGGCCGGGGACGGCTGGCCGCGGCCTTCACCGGCGCGGCCGTGGCCATCTCCGCGCCTCCGGTGTGGGCCGTCATCGTCAACGCGGTCATGCTCCGGGCGCATCTCACCTACACCGGGCGGGTCTACGTCCTGCACTCGGCACTGCGGCCGGGCTCGCACCTCGACGGCGTGGCGCCCTGGTTCATCCCCGGATGCCTGCTGGCGGCAGCGGCGACAGCCGCGATCGCGGTAGCCATCCTCGTCCTGGGCACCGACCGAAAGGGATCACCGGGCGCCCCGCTCTTGCCGATCTGAACGCTGACCGGGGTGTAGCCGCGGAAGACGAAGGTCTCGGTCACTGTTTCTGGTTGAGCGCGTCGGCGGTGGACGAATCAGCGGGAAAGTACGATTCCACCGCGATCTCGTCCAGAGTCACATCGAACGCGGTGCCGAATCTGGCGATCATGTTGATGAAGCTCAGCTCCTGTCCACCGTGCCTGATTCTGATCGGCATAGCGATGTCGTCGGCACCCGGTCGCACCACGGCCTCCGAGGTGCCGTAGGAGATCACCTCCCGATGCAGCGACGTCAGGAACGGATCGCCGGACTGGCGCACCTGGCCGGCGAGCCGGAACAGGAGCCGCGCCCGCACCTCCGGCATGTTCGTGACTCTCGAGGCGAATCCGCCGGGATGCATACTGAGCCGCATCATGTTGACCGGCGGTTCGAGCAGGGACGCGTCGACTCCGTCGAGGAACACCGTCATCGCCGAATTGGCGAGGACCAGGTTCCACCGGCCGTCGACGGCCAGGGCCGGGTAGGGATGGTGTCCATCCAGGATCTGACGGACCGCGTGTCGCGCGGCGGTCATCTCGGGTCCGTCCCAGGAACGCTCGAGATAGACGGGGGCATACCCGGCGGCGATCAGGAGACGGTTACGCTCACGCAACGGCACGCTCAGGTGCTCGGCCAGGCGTAACACCATGTCGCGGCTGGGCGCGGTGCGGCCGGTCTCGACGAAGCTGACGTGCCGGGTCGAGACCCCCGCCCGGTTTGCGAACTCCAGTTGGCTCAGGCCCCGTGCCCGGCGCCATTGACGGAGCAGTTCGCCCACCGCACGGGTCATGATCGCGAGTGTAGTGACCCGCTCCCGGGTACAGCCATTACATGCCAGGTAATCGACCTGGCGCTGCGTCGATGCCAGCATCGGCGCATGACCGAAACAACCTCCACCCGTACGAACAAGGAAATCTTCCTCGACGCATTCGCTGAGTTCGCTGCCGGCCGGCATGATGTCTTGTACTCGGTTCTGCACGAGGATTTCATCGAGCACGCCCCCGGAAATCGTCGGGTCGCGACGCGTTCGTCGAGTCCATCAAGTCCGGCCCGGTTTCCAGAGCCCAATTCGAACTGAAGCGGGTCATCGCGGACGAGCAGTATGTCGTCGTGCACTGCCGCATGAGCGAAGACCCCGGCGCCCCCGGTCTGGCCGTGGTGGACATCTGGAAGTTCGATGCCGGCCTCATCACCGAGCACTGGGACGTGAAGCAGCCCGTTCCGGACGACGAAGAGGTCCCCAACGGCATGTTCTGACCCCGCGACGCTAACGGCCGGGATAGGTGGCGGCCACGAACTCCAGATCGGTCGCGGAGAGTGCGGTGTTCTCCACGGTGCCGAACCCGTCCAGAGTCCAGCGCGCCGGAACCGGATAGAGCATCACCGACTTCGGATCGAACTCGGTGAACTGGGTCCGGTCCGCCGCGTACCGGGCGAAGACGTTGTCGTCGACCGTCCCGGGTGACCAGAAGTTCGGCGCCCCGCCCAGTTCCCGGTAGACGACCGGCTTGTTCCAGCGGATCCCGGCCGCCGGGCTGGAGTGCTCGTGCACCAGCCCGAGCGCGTGCCCGAACTCGTGCCGGGCCAGCAGCGCCACCCGTCCCGGCGTGGTGACCGGCGCCTCGCCCAGGCACAGGGTCGGCCCGTCGGCCGGGAACATCTCGGTGAACAGCGCCATCGTCCCCAGCGCCGACCAGTTACCGGGCTCGTCGAAGGTCACCCGGATCTCGGCCGGCCCCTCCTCGACCGGGACGAGGGTGAGGTTCGCCCGGTCCGTCCACTCGGTGGCCGCGGCCATCACCTGCCGGTGCAGTCCCGGCAGCCCGTCCAGGAAACGGACCCGCAGCGTGGCACCGTTCGGCCAGAAGTACTCGGGGTCGCCGGCCGCCTCCAACCGGCCGTTGCCACGGTCGAGGAGGTCCTGCAGGTCGTCGCCGGGGACGCGGTCGATGCAGCGGAAGGTCATCGGTGGCTCCTCTTTCGTCGTACGGTCAGCTCTCGCCGAGCAGGTTCATGTCGAATCCGCCGGCGCGCAGGTGGCGCAGAACCGCGCTGATCGGCACCGCGGCGTTGCCGTCCGCGGGGTCGTCCTTCCAGCCGGCCCGGTGCATGGCGACCAGGTCGAGGTCGAAGGTGAAGCACGGGGAGCCGGACGAGCCGGGCCTGGTGTTGGCCCGGTGGGTGAACAGGCCGTGGCCCGATCCGTTGTCGAGCACCTCGCCGATCGCGGCCTTCAGCGGCGCACCGCGCGGATGCTGCGGGATGAACAGGTGCGCGCCGGGCTCGGGGTCCTTCTCGTCCAGCAGGTAGAACCAGCTGCGCCGCTCGCCGCTCTCGACCTCGTCGGTGCCGGGGGTGCCGTTCAGCCGGACCAGGGCGAAGTCCAGCTCGCCGGCCGCGTCCGCGACCCGCCAGTCCGGTGCCAGGCCGAGCGAGGACTGCAGCCGGGCGGTCAGGTCGGCTTGACTGTGGAAGTCGAACGTGACGATCACCTGGTCCGGCCGGGCGACCCCGGTGAAGAGCCGTTCCAGGACGTGGCGGCAGGTCATCATGAGGTCCGGCCCGATCAGGAAGCCGGTGCCGAAGACCTGGGCGGCCCGGTCGGCGACCTGGATCCGGCAGACCCGGGCGCTGATCCGGGTCACGCCGGCCAGGAAGGTGGGCAGGTCGAAGATGCCCTTGGCCCGGTCGACGATGGATTCCTGGTCGAAGCGGGGCACGACCTGGTCGAGGACCGGGTCCTCGGGGGCGGCGAACCGGATCGCGGCCAGCAGTTCGCCGAGCCAGAAGTTCTCCCGCGCGGCGCGGATCACGCGGTCGCTCACCACCCGCATGTCGCCGGGCGGGACGATGGCGTAGAGCTCGACGTAGAGGTCGCGGGCGAGCAGCAGCTCCAGGTCGGCGTAGGTCGGGCAGGCCGAGCGCAGCGCACGGGTCACCGCCCCCTGGTCCCAGCCGGAGCGGTGCGCCGCGGCCGGCATCGCGTCGCTGATCGTCCGGCTGAGCACCGCCGATCTCCCGGTGATCAGCGTGGACCGGTCCCGCACCGGCTGCCCGTCCAGGCTGATCCCGGCGGCGGCGGGATTCTCGATGCGCAGGTACCAGCCGCTGATCATCCGGGCGAGGAAGGCGATCCGCTCCGGCGCGGTGGGGTTCACGGTGATCTCCAGCCGCCGGGGCCGGGCGACCAGGTACCAGGTGCGCCCGGGGGTGAGACGGGTGCTCCCGTCGGCGAGATCGACGATCAGATCGTCCATCGGACCCCGAATCGCCGGTTCAGGAAGGCCCGCACACCGCCGGACCGCTTGCGTTCCAGAACCGATTGCGGCGGTACGACCAAGGGCCGCTCCAACATCGACAGATCCAGCCGCGGGAACGTGAACCCGGGCGGCAGCAGCGTCCCGAGCGGCGGCTCCCAGAGCGGCTCCGGTTCGGTGACCTCGGCGCCGCCCGCCGTGGCCCAGACCGCCACCTCCCGCCAGGATCGGCCGAGCACGCGCCACACCCGGTCGGCGTCGTCGACGGGCACGACCATCGCCAGCGCCTTGCAGAGGAAGCGGGCCATCGGGTCGCCGATCATCCCGGCGAGCTGCTCCACGGTCGGTTCGCCGATCTCCTCCATCTCGTCGCCGGCCAGCAGCGAGATGATCACGTAGGCGAGCCGGGCGAAGTCGGTGGCCTGCGACGGGTCGTCGACTCCGGGGATCACCGCGCGCATCGCGTCCGGTGCGACGTTGCGGGGCGGGGGCAGGACCGGTCGCCAGTGCAGGCCGGTCATCGAGTCGCAGTCGACCAGGTGCACCCCGTCGCCGAAGCGGCTGACCAGCACGTTGTGGGCGTGCAGGTCGTTGATCATCACGCCGCGGTCGTGGAACCAGGTGATCGCCGCGACCAGGTGCCCGAAGGCGTTGAGCCGGATGGCCAGCGCGTCGCGGCGTTCACCGGGGCGGCCGTCGCCGGGGTCGGGCAGCATGTCCAGGGCCCGGGGCCGGTCCCGGTGGAAGTACGCGCCCGGGGCGGGCCGGATCAGCATGCCGGCGAGTCCGTCCCGGTCCCACACCGCGTACCGCGGCCAGGCCGCGATCGCGTTCATCACCTGCTGGTCGGCGCGCGAGCCACGGGTCTGCCAGGCGATCAGCCGGTCCAGCTCGCCGGGCCGGACCGCCGAGCGATGTTCGTCGTGGTAACGCTTGAAGAGGTACGGCCTGCCCTCGTACTCCACCTGTGCCACCGTGGCCGTGCCGCCCTCCGGCAGGAGCAGCGGCTGAGCGGCCGATGGGCGCAGCGCGGTCACCGGCACGGCGGCCGGTCCTGGCATCACCGCCATCCTCAGTCCACCCAGACGGCAACCACGCCGGAGTCGTCGGAGTACGTGTCCTTCACGTCGATGATCTCCCGGGCCAGGTCGGCCGGTGTCAACGGTCGGCGCATCCACTCGTTGGACCGCCCGGATGCCATCCGTCCGGCGAATCCGTCGGTGGCCAGCAGCAGCAGCCCGCCGTGCGGTACCCGGCCGGTCCAGGTCCGCGGCCGCGGATCGCCGGGCAGGTCCCGGGTGGCGTTGTCGTTCCCGTCGAAGCCCGCGGGCCGCTCGTGGTGCACCGGCTCCCACTCGTCACCGGCCAGCAGCCACGCCTCCGAGTCACCGACCCCCTGCACGGTCACCGTCGCGCCCCCCTCGTCCGGGACGAGTTCGGCGGCGACCAGGGTGGTGCCGCCGCGCTGGGCGACCCCGGCTCCGAAGCTGGCCTCCAGGCCCTGCGCGACCCGGCGGAACAGCAGGTCGCCGAGTTCGTGCAGGGGTTCTTCGCCGGTGCGCTTGGCCCACAGGTAGAGCGCCGCCTGAACCGCGTTGACGGCGACCACGCCCGAGTCGGGCAGGGAGCCCAGCCCGTCGGCGACCACCGTCAGCAGCCGGCCGGTCGCCGGGTCCCAGGCGGCGCCGACCGCGTCCTGGCCCTCCTGATCCATCGCGGCGTGCATGCCACCGCGGGCGGCCACCGCGCCGACCAGCATCCGGCTGCGGCGGTCCGGGGGGCCGCACCAGCCGCCGGTGTGGGACACGTGCCACCGGCAGTCGAGAACCAGTTGCCGGGGCAGGCGGGGGCAGTCCAGCGTTGTCGGGGCGGACCCCGCGGCCGGTCCCGGCGGGTTCCGGGGCAGCGGCATCCCGCGGGTCACCTCGGCGACGGTGACCGGATTCAGCACGGCCATCTCCGACCTCCTCCAGTGGTGGGTGGCGTAGTACACCAGCGGCCCGAGCAGGATCAGCGCCACCAGCGCCGACATGCTGAACAGGGCCACCGCGATCTGACGGGTGATCATGTGAGCTGTGCCCGTTTCATCCCGTGCGGCACCCGCATCACCTGTTCGCCGGCGCGGACCGACTGCTGGATGCTCATCGCGATGCACTGGCGGATGCTGGCCGCCAGCGCCTCGGCGGGCGAGTCCGGCTCGGCCAGGAACGCGTTGCGCTGGTCGTGGCTGCCGGTGGCCAGTTCCCAGAGGATGCGCTCGTGTTCGCGCCGGACGCTGGCCGCCGCGATCCAGGCCCGCATCCGGTCGCCGGTCACCCGTTCCCGCTCGCGCTGCCAGGAGTCGTCCGGCTGGTCACGGCCGTCGGCGAAGGGCGCGCCGTCGGTGAAGATGAACACCAGCGGCGGGCGCAGGCTGGTCTGGTGCCCCGCCCGGGCCACCCCTTGACGGATCCGTTCGGCGTCGTTCGGGTACCGGTCGGCCAGCGCCCGCAGCGCGAGCAGGTAGTTGGTCTCCTGGCCCAGCGTCGGCGGTGTGATCCACTGGTCGGCGGCGATCAGCGGGGACATCGCGCGCAGTTCCTCGACGCCGTCGCTGAAGGCGAGCACGCTGAGCCAGACGCTGACGTTGATCCGGGGCATCCCGCCGAGGTCGAGGACCAGCTTGTCGATCATCGGCTGGAAGACGTCGAGGGAGCTGACGCCGTTCCGGTCCTTGCGCCACATCGATTCGGAGACGTCGAGCAGCAGGTAGATCGGCTGGCGGCGGACGGTGCTGCGGTCGGCGTACCCGGTCATCAGGTGGCGCTCCGATCGCCGTACCGCGGCCGGTCCGACCAGTCCTCGGGTTCCCGTTGCGACGGCGGCCGCTGCGGTTTGACGACGGTCGGCGGCCTGTTCTCCGGCCGGCGGCCGGTGCTGCCGGCCGGGACGGTGAACGACAGCGTCGGCGTCTCGCCGATCAGCCGGTCGGCGCGCGCGTCCACCTCGCGTTCGATGGCCGCGTCGACCTCGCGCAGTTGCCGCACCCCGTCGGCCTGGATCCGGCGTTCGACGGCGCGGTACTGCGCGTCGTTGCTGTGCTGCTTGAGCTGGGCGATCAGGGCCCGTTCACCACCGAGCACCTTGTTCACCGCCAGTTCGCCGTGTTTGCGCTGGCGCAGCCGGTCGGAGAGGATCTCGTCGTACGTGGTGAAGCCGGTGAGGAATTTGACCAGCACCGGCAGCGCGTCGATCAGGATCAGGAAGAGTCGCAGCGCCCACTCGCCGGCCTGCGCGTACCCGTTGCGGTCGGTCAGGTGCCCGAGCATCCGCATCCGTTCCAGCGGGCCGAGGGTGGCCTGCCGGCTACGCGCCTCGGACACCTTCTCCGCGACCGCCACCTTCCGGGCCTCGGCGAACGCGTCGGCGTCCACACCGACGCCCCGGTTCAGATCCTCGATCCGGGTACGCAGATCGGCCAGCGCCTTGGTGTTCTGCGGGATCCGGTGGTCGCTGCGGTACTCGTCGGCCTGGGCCCGCAGCCGCCGGCAGTTCGGGCCCTGTCCACGCAGGCCGGTCAGCCCCGGTCCGGAGGTGCCGAGGCACTCCCGGCGCGCCTCGGCCTCGATGTCGGCGTACGCCTTGCTGTCCCGCTGCACGACGGTGTTCAGCCCGGCGGCCTGTTTCTCCAGGTCGGCGATCTGGGCCCGTTTGCCGTCGACCGACGCCCCGGCCAGCACCAGCCGCTTCTGCTCGCATCGTGGGGTGCCGACCGGCGCGGTCTTCTCCTCGTCGGTGCCCGGCACCGGGTTGCAGGCCAGCAGGTCGCTCTCCAGGGCGGCCAGCTCCGCCTTGCGTTCCCGATCGGACTGCTCGGTGATCTCGTTGCCGAAGACGGTGAGCACCAGCGGCTCGGCCACCACCAGGCCGACCAGCAGCGCCAGCAGCAGCCGGGGAAGCAGGCGCAGGGCCCGTACGCGGGCGTTCGCGGTGGTCGCCGAGGACATCATCCAGCGGTCGACGGCCAGCACGAACAGGCCCCAGCCGACCACGATGGGCACGGCCTGCCAGGGGAAACCGTCGCGGACGAAGGCGATGGCGATGCCCATCGACACCATCGCGGCGAACGCGGTGCCGAGGATGACCCCGGCCATCGCGGTGTACCGGGAGCGCTCGGCCGGGATCTGCTCGAGGATCTCCTCGTCCACGCCGAGGACCGCCCGCAGCGCCCGGGCCGGCGACCTGCTCATCGCGACTCCCAGGTGTAGTTGTCCGGCTGGAACGTGTGGCTGAGCCCCCGCAACGGGACCGGATCCGGCTCCTCGGGCTCGGGTGGTGCGTGTCCGGGTGGAGGCGGCGGTACCGAGAGGCCGGGGCGCTCGACCGGGCGGATGCTCACCACCACGTCGGCCAGCACCGCGGTCAGCCCCGGCACGTGCACCGGCACCACCTCGCCGTAGGCGATCAGCATCGCCACCACCTGTTGCTGGAACCGGTACCACTGGAACCGGTCGGAGAGCGACATCGCCAGGCAGGTCATCCGGACCCGGGAGTAGCGCAGCAGGTACTCCTCCAGGAGCGGCCGCACGTCCGAGCCGCCCTGCTGGAGCAGGACGAGCGGGTCCAGCACCCGGCACCGGAAATTGGCGGCCACCTCGATCGCGGTGCGCGGATCGGCCGACGGGAGCATGACGGTCACCCGGACCAGCCGTTGCGCGGTGCTGACCAGCATCAGGACGGACGCGTCGACAAGGAGCCGGTCGGTGAGCGCGACGCCGCGCGGCACCACCTCGTACGCGTCCTCGAACTGCGCCACCAGCATCGTGTCCGGCCGCCGCGGGATGTCCCCGGGCTCGCGGCTCCGGCGCCGGAACAACCGGGCCGGCAGCGGTCTGAGAGTCACGGACGCGACGACCGGGAATGCCGCCGTACCACCTGAACCACTCTCGCCGTCACTTTCCACCTACCTGTCCCCCTCAGTCGGTACACCAGATAACCGCAGGTGGGGGAAGCGAGTAGCGGACAAACGAGCCGCGCGTTGACATTCCTTCTTTAGCCATCGCCCGATCGGCCGCGCGGCCGGGCCGATCGACGGAGATCACCTCCCGCATTCAGCGGGCTCGTCCGGTTCATCCATGCACGTGCCTGATCCACCGGTTCGCCGGACGGCTCAGGTCAGGTGCAACGCCGCGACCAGGCTCTCCAGCTCGGGCAGCTGCTCCGCTTGGGTCAGCGACGTCTCCAGGGCCCGGTCGTGGGTCGGCCGCGCCTTGTCGAGCAGCTGCCGCCCGGCCGGGGTGAGCTCGGTGTAGATCCCGCGCCGGTCGTCGGCGCAGAGGACGCGGGTGAGCAGCCCGCGCTCCTCGAGGCGGGTGACCAGGCGGGTGGTCGCGCTGCTGGACAGGGCGGCCGCCCGGGCGAGTTGCCGCATGCGCATGTGCCAGCCGTCCTGGCGGCTCAGCGCGTCGAGCACGGTGTACTCCACCACCGAGAGCCGGTGCGCGCCCTGCAGCTCCTTCTCCAGGACGGCCTCGATGAGCCCGTGCAGCGCGGCGAGCCGCCGCCAGCCCTGGGCGCGGATTTCGACCGCGTCGTTGCCGATCCCCATGCCGGCCTCCTCCCGCCGAGATGCCGCTCACCCTACACCGCCTTGCGCCGATATAGCGCGTCTGCAACTATCAACTCGTTGCACATGCAACTAGTGCACACGCTGGATATTGCACGCGCTGAAGGAGTCTCCCGTGCCCATCGCTCTGTACGCGCTCGCCATCGGCGGGTTCGGCATCGGCCTGACCGAGTTCGTGATCGCCGGGCTGTTGCCCGAGGTCGCCGCCGACTTCCGGGTGACCGAGGCGGTCGCCGGCGGCCTCATCTCCGGGTACGCCCTCGCCGTCGCGATCGGGGCGATCGGGCTCACCGCCGCACTGGGCCGCGTCGACCGCCGGCGTGCGCTCCTGGCCCTGATGGTGCTCTTCATCGCGGGCAACCTGCTCTCCGCGGTCGCCCCGGACTACAACCTGATGCTGCTCGGCCGCGTCCTCGCCGCGCTGTGCCACGGAGCGTTCTTCGGCATCGGCTCGGTCGTGGCGGCCGACCTCGTGCCGGCCGAGAAGCGGGCCGCGGCCATCTCGATCATGTTCGCCGGGCTGACCGTCGCCAACGTGCTCGGCGTGCCGCTCGGCACGTTCCTCGGGCAGGCCGCGGGCTGGCGCGCCACGTTCTGGGCGATCGCGATCATCGGCGTGCTCGCCCTCGGCGGCATCGCGGCCCTGATCCCGGCCACCCCCGCTCCGGCCGGCGGCGGCGCGCTCGGCGAGTTCCGGATCTTCACCAGCGGCCAGGTCTGGCTGTCGATCCTGGTCACGATCCTCGGGTACGGCGGCATGTTCGGCGCGTTCAGCTACCTGGCCTACACCCTGACCGGGGTCGGCGGCTTCCCCGGCACGGCCGTTCCGTGGCTGCTCATCGTGTTCGGCCTCGGCCTGTTCCTCGGCAACATCGCCGGCGGCCGGGCCGCCGACCGCAACCTCCCGCTCACCCTGATCGTGCTGCTCGCCGGGCTCGCCGTCATCCTCGCCGGGTTCGCGCTGACCGCCGGCAACCAGGTCGCCGTCGTCGCCGGCCTGCTGCTGATGGGGGGATTCGGCTTCGCCACCGTCCCCGGTCTGCAGATGCGCATCCTCGGGCACGCCGAGCAGGCACCGACCCTCGCCTCCGGCGCGAACATCGCCGCCTTCAACGTCGGCAACGCGTTCGGCGCCTGGCTGGGCGGCCGCACCATCGACGCCGGCCTGGGCTACACCTCCCCGTTGTGGGCCGGCGCCGCCGTCACCGTCGCCGCCCTGCTCGTCTACCTGCTGGCGACCCGTCTTCCGGGCGGCGAGTTCGCCGCCCGGGCCACTCTCGGCCCGGCTCCCGCCGCGCGCTGACCGCACCGATCCCGAAACGAGGCAACGATGAGCCACCTCCCCGCCGTCACGCTGAACAACGGCGTCGCCATCCCGCAGGTCGGCTTCGGCGTCTTCCAGATCCCCGACGCCGAGACCCAGGCCACCGTCTCCACCGCGCTGGAGATCGGCTACCGCAGCATCGACACCGCGGCCGTCTACGGCAACGAGACCGGCGTCGGCCGGGCTGTCGCCGCCTCCGGCCTGCTCCGCGACGAACTCTTCGTCACCACCAAGCTGTGGATCACGGACCTGGGCCGGACGTCCGCGCGGGACGCCCTGCACGCCAGCCTGGACCGGCTGGCCCTCGACCGGGTCGACCTGTACCTGATCCACTGGCCCGCCCCCGCGACCGACGCCTACCTGGAGGCCTGGCAGGGCCTGGAGGAGCTGTACGCCGAGGGCCTGACCCGCGCGATCGGGGTCTCCAACTTCCTGCCGGAGCACCTGGACCGCGTGGTCGCGCTCGGCGGCACGGTCCCCGCCGTCAACCAGATCGAGCTGCACCCGGCGCTGCGGAACCGGGAGACGGCCGCGGCCGGTGCCGCCCACGGCGTCGCCACCGAGGCGTGGAGCCCGCTCGCCCAGGGCGGCGCGCTGCTCGCCGAGGCCCCGGTCGTCGCCGCCGCGCGGGCGCACGGCGTCACCCCGGCCCAGGTCGTCCTGCGGTGGCACCTGCAGCAGGGGCACATCGTGATCCCGAAGTCGGCCACCCCGTCCCGGATCGCGGCCAACCTCGACGTCTTCGGCTTCGAGCTGACCGCCGCCGAGTCGGCCGCGATCGACGCCCTGGACCGCGACGGCCGCATCGGCCCCCACCCGGCCACCTTCCACGGCTGACCGCATACGCAAAGCGCCGCCCGGTGGTTTCCGGGCGGCGCTTTGCGTTGTTCGTGTGGGTCAGCCGAGCTTGACGTTGAAGATCGGGTTGGCGGCGAGCTTTTTGAACGAGGCGAGGCTGGTCTTGGTGCTGTCGATGCTGATGTCGCGGTCGCCCTGGTCGTCCTTCTTCGTGTCGAAGTGCACGATGGCCTTGAT
>NZ_FZNR01000023.1 GCF_900188005.1 Actinoplanes regularis
TCGTGGGCGTATGTCGACGAGCGGATTCTCCGGCCGGACAAATCGAGCCAGGGCACCGCTGCGCCCAAAACAATGTTCCGGAATAGGCAATTGAACACGCGGAAATCCTTGCTGACCATTTTGGAAAGGCATCTCTTTTCACATGAAGAAGACGTGGGTTCGTAAGACGCTGAGCGTCGGAATCATGGCTGCCGGAGCCCTCCTGCTGGCCCCGGCGGCTGCCCAGGCCGGGGTCAACCAGGCCTCGTCCACCAGCCTCGACGCCCTGAACGGCCGCCAGTTCGTCGCGCCGGCCACCATGCCGGTGAACATGAAGGGCGACGCCATCGGGCTGGGCGGGGTCTCCTCCGCGAACGGCGAGGCCGCCCAGGCCGCCGAAGCCGGCCTGTGTGGCATCTACTGCGGCAGCACCACCTGGGGCCTCAACGGGTACAACGCCTTGCACAACTTTGCCCACGGGGGTGGCTTCACCGGCGTCGGGTACCTGAACGGGCTGCAGCAGGTCGCTCCGCTCGTCGCCCCGATCAGCTCCTGCGGTAGCTCGCTCACCGGGCTGCTGGGCGTGTCCTGCGCGGGCCACGGTGACACCCTCACCAACGTCGTCGTGGTCCACCAGGCGTCGGTCGGCGTGGACAGCAGCTGCGCCGACGCCTGCGTGGACACCCCCCTTGTCAACCCCGACTGCGTGGACGTCGACTGCGCTGCCTTCCCGCCCGCGGTTCCGGTCGTTCCGCCGGTCGGTGGCGTTCCGGTCGGCGGCGTTCCGATCGGTGGTGCCCCGATCGGTGGTGCTCCGATCGGCGGCGTTCCGATCGGCGGTGCCCCGATCGGTGGTGCTCCGATCGGTGGCGCTCCGATCGGTGGCGCTCCGATCGGTGGCGCTCCGATCGGCGGTGCCCCGATCGGTGGCGCTCCGATCGGTGGTGCTCCGATCGGTGGCGGTGCTCCGATCGGTGGCGTCCGGGGCGACCACGGCGGGCACAAGGGCCACAAGCCCGTCCGCGGTGCCATCAAGGGCGTCAAGGGCTACGGCGGCGTGAAGAACGCCAACCGGGGCCACGTCAAGGGCGTCAAGGGCGGCTACGGCGCCCCGAGCGGCAACGTCAAGGGCGTCAAGGGCTACGGCGGCGTCAAGAACGCCAACCGGGGCCACGTCAAGGGCGTCAAGGGCGGCTACGGCGCCCCGGGCGGCAACGTCAAGGGTGTGCAGGGCAACCAGGGCTACGGCGCCCCGGGCGGCAACGTCAAGGGCGACCGGTACGGCGACGAGACCGGTGGCCGTAACTCGATCGAGAGCATCTCGACCAGCAGCCTGAGCGGCAGCCTGGGCGGTATGGACCTGCTCGGCAGCCTGGGCTGATCCCACGCCGGTGGCGTCGTCCCGGGCGCCGTCGGCGGACCGGCGTTCCTCCACAGCGCCGGCAACGATGAACGGGAGTGCTCGCACACGCGGGTGCTCCCGTTCGTCGTTGCCGCGGATCTTCGTTTGAGATAACCTAACGCTCGTTAAACCCTAACGAGCGTTAAGCTCGATAGAGGGTTGTGGAACCTGAACTAGGGGGAGCGATGGACGGCGACGCGCTGGCGCAGGTCCGCAAGCGTGTGCTGGCCGGCGGCGCGGAGCGGTATCACGCCGCGAACGCGGCGAAAGGCAAGCTCTTCGCCCGGGAGCGGGTCGCGCTCCTGGTGGACGACGGTTCCTTCGTGGAAGACGGCCTCTACGCCAACAGTCTGGCCGAGGGATTGCCGGCCGATGGCGTGATCACCGGAGCCGCCCGGATCGACGGGCGCGACGTGTGCGTGATGGCCAACGACTCCACGGTCAAGGCCGGTTCATGGGGCGCCCGCACGGTGGAGAAGATCGTCCGGATCATCGAGAAGGCCTACCAACTCGGTGTGCCGATGGTCTACCTGGTCGACTCGGCCGGCGCCCGGATCACCGACCAGGTGGACCTGTTCCCCGGCCGGCGCGGAGCCGGAAAGATCTTCCACACCCAGGTCAAGGCGTCCGGCTCCATTCCCCAGGTCTGCGCCCTGTTCGGGCCCTCCGCCGCCGGCGGTGCCTACATTCCGGCCTTCTGCGACGTCGTCGCCATGGTCGAGGGCAACGCCAGCATGTACCTCGGCTCCGACCGCATGGTCGAGATGGTCACCGGCGAGAAGACCACGCTCGAGGCGATGGGCGGCGCCCGGGTGCACTGCGCCGAGTCCGGCGTCGGGCACTTCCTCTGCAAGTCCGAGCGCGAGGCGCTCGACGTCGTCCGCACCTACCTGTCCTATCTGCCCACCAACTGGACAGAGCGTCCGCCTTCGGCGTCCGCGTCCGGTCCGGCCGGCGTCGATCTCGCCGCGCTGGTCCCGGCGAGCGAGCGGCAGGCGTTCGACATGCGGAGGTACGTCAAGGGCCTGGTCGACGAGAACTCCTACTTCGAGATCCAGGCGCTGTGGGCGCGGGAGCTGACGGTCGGCTTCGCCCGCCTGAACGGCGAGGTGGTCGGTGTCCTCGGGAACAACTCGATGTTCAAGGGCGGCGTCCTCTTCGTCGACTCGGCCGACAAGGCGAGCCGGTTCGTGCAGCTCTGCGACGCCTTCAACATCCCGCTGCTGTTCCTGGCCGACGTGCCCGGCTTCATGGTCGGCTCGGCCGTGGAGAAGCAGGGCATCATCCGGCACGGCGCCAAGATGATCACCGCCATCTCCGAGGCCACGGTGCCGAAGATCTGCGTGGTGGTGCGTAAGGCGTACGGTGCCGGCCTCTATGCGATGGCCGGTCCCGGCTTCGAGCCGGACGCCACCATCGCGCTGCCCACCGCGAAGATCGCGGTGATGGGTGCCGAGGCCGCGGTCAACGCGGTCTACGC
This sequence comes from Actinoplanes regularis, assembly GCF_900188005.1. Taxonomy (GTDB): domain Bacteria; phylum Actinomycetota; class Actinomycetes; order Mycobacteriales; family Micromonosporaceae; genus Actinoplanes; species Actinoplanes regularis. The sequence goes on from NZ_FZNR01000023.1 coordinate 2,862, forward strand.
CAACAAGATCGCGGCGATCGAGGACCCGGACGATCGGGCCGCCTTCATCGCCGAGCGACGCGCCGAGTACGAGCGCGACATCGACATCATGCGCCTGGCCAGCGAGCTCGTCGTGGACGCCGTGGTCGAGCCCGGCGACCTGCGGGCCGAGCTGATCCGGCGCTTCGCCGCGGCGCGCGGCAAGGACCGCACGTTCTCCCGCCGGCGACACGGCGTCAATCCGGTCTGAAGCTTTCGTCCCACGAAAGAAGCGTGTTTCGATCATGGTTGATTTCCGGCTCGGTGACGAGCTCGAGGAGTTGCGCGCGAGCGTCCGGCAGTTTGCCCGCGAGCAGGTGGCGCCGGTGATCGCCGACCACTACGAGAACAAGACCTTCCCGTACGACGTGGTGCGCCAGATGGGGAAGATGGGCCTCTTCGGTCTGCCTTTCCCGGAGGAGAGCGGCGGGATGGGCGGCGACTACTTCGCGCTGTGCATCGCGCTGGAGGAACTGGCCCGGGTGGACAGCTCGGTCGCCGTCACCCTGGAGGCCGCGGTCTCGCTCGGTGCCATGCCGATCTACCGGTACGGCACCCCGGCCCAGCGAGAGCGCTGGCTGCCCGCGTTGCTCAGTGGTGAGGCGCTGGCCGGTTTCGGTCTCACCGAGCCCGGTTCCGGGTCGGACGCGGCCGGGATCACCACCCGCGCGGTGCTCGACGAGGCGACCGGCGAGTGGGTGATCAACGGGAACAAGGCGTTCATCACCAACTCCGGCACCGACATCACCTCCCTGGTCACGGTGATGGCCGCGACCGGTACCAACCCGGACGGCAGCCGCGAGCTCTCCACGATCATCGTTCCGTCGGGCACGCCCGGCTTCACCGTCGCGCCGCAGTACTCCAAGGTCGGCTGGTGTGCGTCGGACACCCACGAGCTCTTCTTCGACGACGTCCGGGTGCCGGCGGAGAACCTGCTCGGTGTGCGGGGCCGCGGTTTCGCCCAGTTCCTGAGGATCCTCGACGAGGGCCGGATCGCGATCGCCGCGCTCTCCGTCGGTCTGGCCCAGGGCTGTGTCGACGAGTCGGTGTCGTACGCGAAGCAGCGCGTCGCGTTCGGCCGCCCGATCGGCGACAACCAGGCCGTGCAGTTCCTGATCGCGGACATGGAGCTGCGTGCCCACCTGGCGCGACTCGGCTACTACGACGCGGCCGCCCGGATGCTCGCCGGCGAGGACTTCAAGCGGTACGCCGCGATCGCCAAGCTGAACGCCAGCAATGCCGCCATGGAGAACAGCCGGTACGCCACCCAGGTGCACGGCGGCTACGGCTTCATGAACGAGTCGGCGGTCGGCCGCTTCTACCGGGACGCCAAGATCCTGGAGGTCGGTGAGGGCACCTCCGAGGTGCAGCGGATGCTGATCGCGCGCGGTCTGGGCCTCTGATACCGGGAGTCCACTTTCCGACAAACCGGGCTTTCGGGTTCACCCCGATCGAATTCGATGCCTAGTTTCGCAGGATGGCGTCCGATCAGGGCTTCGGTGCCCTGCTGCGCAACCATCGGCGGCGCGCCGGCCTGACTCAGGAGGAGTTGGCCGACCGCGCCGCCATCGGCGTTCGTACGGTCCGTGACCTCGAGCGCGGCCGCGCCAACCGCCCACAGCGGATGACCGCCGAGCTGCTGGTCCGCGCCCTCGGCCTGACCGGTTCCGATCGGGACGTGTTCCTGGCCGCCGCCCGGGGCCGGCTCACCCGCGAGACCCCCTTCCAGCGGGCCGCGCCGAACGACGAGCTGATCGGTCGGGACGCCGACGTCGCCGAGCTGGTCGGCCGCCTCTCCACCGCCGGGTCGCGGGGGACGACCCTGGTCGGAGTCCCGGGGTGGGCAAGACGAGCCTCGCCACGGTGGTCGCGCACCGGCTGGCCGGCGCCTATCCGGGCGGGGTGGCCGGCGTCGCGGTGGCCGACGACTCCACCGCGGATGAGCTGCTCGGCAGCGTGGCGGCCGGGTTCGGGGTGACCCGGCCGCAGGACCTGACCGGCCGGCCGGCCCTGCTCTTCGTGGACGGGGTGGACCGGGCACCGGCGGCGGTCGGTGCGGCGATGGCTGAGCTGCTGAAACAGGTGCCGCGGTTGCGCTTCCTGGCCACCGGACGGCAGCCGACCGGGCTGGCCGAGGAGCGGGTCTGGCCGGTCATCCCGCTCGCGACCCCGCCGGTGACGTTGTCGGCCGGCACGGTCGCGGAGCTGGTGCCGTACCCCGCGATCGGTCTGCTGCTGGAACGGCTGGGCCGGGTGCGCCGCACTCGCCTGGCGCCGCAGGAGATCGCGCCGCTCGCGGCGCTGGTCCGGCATCTCGGCGGCCTGCCGCTCGCGATCGAGCTGGCCGCGGCGCGCGGCCGGGTTCTCACCATCCCGGAGATCCTCGGCAGCTATGCCGACCGGTCGCCGCGGGCCGTCGTTCCGTTGCAGGTCGTGGTGGCCGAGAGCTATCGGTTGCTCGCGCCCGCGGAGCAGCGGGCGCTGCGGTTGCTGGCGATGTTCCGGCATCGCTGGTCGCGAGCGTCGGCGGAGGCGCTGCTGGACACGTTGGACGGTGAGCTTGCCGACGTGGTGCACCTGCTGGATCGGCTGGTCGCCCTGGGCCTGCTCAGTGTGAGCGGTGATCATGCCGTCCGGTTCCGGCTGCCGGCCGCCGTGCGGGATTTCGCCGCCGATCAGGCGGCGGCCGAGGGTGAGCTGGAGGACGCCCGGAAGAGGCATGCCCGGCTGGGGCCGGACACCGGTTCCGGCTATGGCGTCGTGCCTTAGCGGCAGGTCCGGGGCCCGGGCGCGGCGTGCGCAACCGGCGTGATTCGTGCCCCCCACGCGCGCCGGTCGCCGCTACGCCGCGCCCTTACACGGCGAGAACGAAGACTCCCCCGTAAGCCCCGTACATCGCCTCGATCGCGCCGCATCCCCCAGGGCCGCAACAGTAGCCCGGCCGCACGTGACGCCCAGGGAATTCGCCCCTTCTGCCGGTGGTTCTGCCGGTCGGTCAGGCCGGCGTGTCCGTTTCTGAGCTTCCGGCGGTGGCGCACGGGTTGACCGCGTCCCGGATCGTCCGGAGCGAGTCGAGCAGATCGTCGAACCGGTCCTGCGGGAGAAGTCCGACATACCACCGCTGGACCAGCTCGAGGTGCCCGGGCAGGACCTGGGCGAGCCGCTCCTGCCCGACCTCGGTGATCACCGCGTAGGAGCTGCGGCGGTCGCTCGCGCACGCCTCGCGGCGGACCAGGCCGTTGCGCTCCATCCGGTCCACGACCCGGGTGACACCGCTGGTGGAGAGCGTGGTCTGCCCGGCCAGGTCGGTCATCCGCAGGCGGTCGCCGGGCGAGCGGGCCAGGCGCATCAGGACTTCGAATTCGACCGGAGAGAGCCGGTGCTCCTCGAACTGTGCGGCGAGGCGGTTCATCAGACCCGTGTAGGCCTCGGCCAGCAGGCCGACCGCGGTGAGGCGAGGGTCGTCCAGATCGGTGTTCACGGAGTCGACTCTAGCAGGCACTTGACAAGAGGAATATTGCGGAGCATATAGTTGCTCCGTCAGACAAGCATCCCGCTAGAGACTTCGAGAGAGGAACCGTCATGACCGTCAGCACTCGTGAGTTCGAAGGTCTGCAGATCCCGGCCGCCGGCACCTACGAGCTGGACGCGGCGCACAAGCGGGTCGGCTTTGTCGTGAAGCACCTCATGGTCAGCAAGGTCCGTGGGCAGTTCGCCGAAGCGTCCGCCACGATCGTCGTCGGGGAGAACCCGCTGGAGTCCTCGGTGACCGCGTCGATCAAGACCGCGAGCGTCGAGACCGGCCAGGTCGACCGCGACAACCACCTGCGCACCGGCGACTTCTTCGAGGCCGAGAAGTACCCGACCATGGAGTTCCGCAGCACCGGCATCAAGTCGCACGCCGGCGCCGAGTTCGTCCTCGACGGTGAGCTCACCATCAAGGGCGTGACCAAGGCGGTCGAGCTCGTCGTCGAGTTCGAGGGTGCCACCACCAGCCCGTATGGTCAGCACCTCTTCGGGTTCAGCGCGCACACCGAGATCGACCGGGAGGACTGGGGCCTGACCTACAACATGGCCCTGGAGACCGGCGGCGTGATGATCGGCAAGAAGGTCAAGATCGAGATCGAGGGCGAAGCGATCCTCCAGGCCTGATCACGGCACCGTCCACAGTCGAGGCGCCATCCGGTTCTCCGGGTGGCGCCTTGATTCGTCTAGCGGTAGCCGCCCGGGGATGGGAAGGTGGACCGACAGTATCCGCTTGTTCACAGCGTGGTGATCGGCGTCCGTTTCGTCTCCGACCGGAACGAGAGGGCACCATGGGCAAAGATCTGGCACACGCGATCGTTCCGCCCGAGGATCGCATCCGTTTTCGGTACAAGGTGCGCCGCTGCCTGGACGTGCTGGGTGAGTTGCTGGACGCCGAGGTCTTCGACACCGGGACCGGCATGACCGGCTTGGAGATCGAGATCAACCTCGTCGACGCGGAGGCCGGCCCGGTGATGCGCAACGCCGAGTTGCTGGCCGACCTCGCCGATCCGCGCTTCCAGGCCGAGTTGGGCCGGTTCAACATCGAATTGAACGTTCCGCCCAGGCCGATCGCCGCGGAGGGCTTCGGCGCGTTCGAAAAAGACATTCTGGATGCTTTGCGTACGGCCGAGGAGCGCGCCGGCAAGGCGGACGGCCGCCTCGCCCTGATCGGGATGCTGCCCACGCTCACGCCGGAACACCTGATCCTGGCGAACCTGTCGGAGAACGAACGGTTCCGGGCGTTGAACGACGAGATCGTCGCCGCCCGGGGCGAGCAGTTCCCGCTGGACATCCGGGGCGTGGAGCGGCTCCGCAGTGCGAGCGGGACGATCGTGCCGGAGTCCGCGTGTACCAGCGCGCAGTTCCATCTGCAGGTGCCGTCGGACGATTTCGCGCGCTACTGGAACGCCTCGCAGGCGATGGCGGCGGCGCAGGTGGCGCTCGGGGCGAACTCGACGTTCCTGCACGGGCGCAGACTCTGGGCGGAGACCCGGATCGCGCTCTTCGAGCAGGCCACGGATACCCGGCCGGACGAGCTCAAGGCGCAGGGGGTGCGGCCGCGGGTCTGGTTCGGCGAGCGCTGGATCACGTCGGTCTTCGACCTCTACGAGGAGAACGTCAAGTTCTTTCCCCCGCTGCTGCCGTTCCTCGGCGAGGAGGATCCGGCCCAGGTGCGGTCGGCCGGCGGGATACCGCGGCTGGCTGAGCTCTGCATGCACAACGGGACGGTCTATCGCTGGAATCGTCCTGTATACGACATCATGGATGGTAAGCCGCATTTGCGGGTGGAGAACCGTGTGCTGCCGTCCGGCCCCACCGTTGTGGACCTGATGGCGAACGCGGCCTTCTACTTCGGGGTGGTGCGCCGGCTCGCCGAGGCGGAGCGGCCGGTCTGGTCCCGCTTCGACTTCGGCACGGCGGAGGCGAACTTCCGCGCCGGTGCACGAGACGGACTGGACGCGACGGTCTACTGGCCGGGGCTCGGCGAGGTGGAGGTCGTGGATCTCGTCCTGAATACGCTGCTACCGATGGCGTACGACGGACTCGATCGGTTCGGGGTGCATCCGGCGGAGCGGGACAGGTTGCTCGGCATCATCGAAGGACGGTGCCTGACCAGGCGGAACGGGGCTTCCTGGCAGACCTCGGCGGTGCGCGCCGCGGAGCGTGGCGGGCTCAGCCGCAAGGACGCCCTGCGCGCGATGACCCGGCGCTATCTCGACCTGCAGCATTCGAACGAGCCCGTGCACACCTGGCCGTCCGACGACTGACCGGGTCAGTCCTTGGGATTGATCCGGGCGACAGGCGGGTTGACCGGCGGCGGGGTGATGGTGGGGCGGGTCGCGGCGTCCTTGCGGGCGGCGGCCCGCTTCGTGGCGTTCTTGCTGGGACGGGCGGCCGCGGCGAGCTCCGGGTCGGCGAGCCCGTCGTCCTCGGCCGGTTTTGCGGGAGCGGGGGTACGCGGCGCCGGCGATTCCGCCGGCTTGGACGCGCGCGGCTTGCGGGTGCGACCTTTCGGCTCCGGGGTGGCCTGTTCGCCCGGGTTCTCCTGACCCGTTCCCGCGGGGCGACGTTCGCCGAAGAGAAGCCAACGGCGCCGACCCGGCTTCTCGGCGGGTGACGCCGGTGCGGGCTCGCCCTTCGCGGCCGGCTCCGCCTTGGTCGCGACCTTCGGGGCCGGCGGCGGCGTCGGTTTGGGGGCGACCCGGGTAGTCGGCTTGGTGCTGCCGGCGGCGACGTCCGGAACCTCCGCGCGGGTGGGGCCCGCCGGGAGCGACAACGGCGGATCGGTGGGACTCGGGCTGGGCCGGCCGGGTCCCCGGGTCAGAGAGACGGTCAGGGCGGAGCCGGCCAGTCCGGCGAGGACGGCGTAGGGAGCGATCAGGTAGGCGGACTGGAGCGGCCCGGCCGGCTCGGTGAACAGTGGCGCCAAGGCGATGAAGGAGATCGCGACCAGGAGCGGGCCCACCGCGCCGGAGGTGGCCGTGCCGAGACCGCGGTCGCCCCGGCGGGCCGCCGGCCAGGCCAGGACCAGGCCGATCACGAACGCCGCGGCCAGCGTCAGGATGGCGCTGGGCCAGTAGATCCCGCCGTGCCGGATCGGGCTCTGGGTCTCGGCGAACTGCCAGCTGGTCAGGTAGGTCTCGAGTTCGCGGCCGCTGGCCAGTTCGGCGGCGACCCCGGCGATGGCGAGAGCCCACAGCCAGGCCGCGGTGCCCAGCAGGTTCGCGGCGACCGGGGCGGAGGAGACCGCCCAGAACGCCACCGCCAGGCCGGTTACCAGGCCGATCAGGGCGTAACCGACGGCGACCAGTTGGGGCGAGTGGCCGGTGACACCGACCGGTAACACCACGGAGCGCGCCGGCAGCGCGACCAGCGCCACGGAGACCAGGGCCCCGAGTGCCGACGCGGCGGAGAGCGCGATGCGCCAGAGGGTTCGCCAGGGGCCGGGCTGGTCGGTACGCATCCGGCCGGCGATCACCGCGCCCAGGACCGTCGCGCTGGCGGTGACCCAGGTGGCCCAGCCCAGGCTGTTCAGCCAGGTGCTGTCCGACGCGGTCGCGACGGCCGGCCACTCGATGACTCCGAGGCCGTAGCCGAGACCCAGTTGTGCGGCGCCCGCGCCGGCGGCGATTCCGGCTGCCGCACCGGCCTGTGTTGTCCAGCCCTTCTCCGCCATGCCGGGCACTGTACTGGCCGTTGCCGATGTCCGCGAAAATACCCAGCCTGGTCACGCCACGGATCGCGTTGCTCACGGATCCCCGGGTACTCCATGATTCGATACCTTGACGCTGCTACGAGATCGAGTGCGCGGAGCGGAGGAGGGGCGATGCCGGACGAGCGCCAGCCGAGCCGGGACGGCGATGCCTCACGCCCGGACGAGACCGTCGCCGACGACGCGACCCAGATACAGCCGAATCAACCGTCCGGCCGTCCCCGATCGGAGGACACCCCGACCGCGGAGACCCGGCCGACGTCTCCGCTCGGTGGGTGGGATCCGGATCCGCGCGGCACGGACGACAACCCGTGGAAGGGCCGGGCCATGGTTCGCCCCCCGTCCACCGACGACGACTGGACGTCGGCCGGGCCCTTGGAGGAGCCGTCCGGTCACTGGTGGATGCCGATCGTGGTCGGCATCGTGAGCCTGCTGTTGCTCGGCCTGCTCGGGTACGGCATCTACCTGATCGTGGGGGGCTCCGGGACCGACCTGAAAACGCCACCGCAGGTCCCGACACAGACCCGCGCCACCGCGACGCCGACGGCCACCACGCCCACCACCGAGCCCACGACCCCGACGTTCAGCACGGTGCCGACGACCGAGCCGACCGTCACCGAGGTGACCGTGCCGGCGCTGCGTGGGCTGCCACTGGCGGATGCGAAAGCGGTGCTCGACAGTGTCGGCCTGGGATACCGGGTCCTCCAACTGCCCAGCGACGCGGAGCCGGGCACGGTCATCGACTGTGACCCGGCCGAGGGCCAGGCTGTCCCGCCGGACAGCAAGATCGCCCTCGTCGTCGCGGCCGCGCGGACGGGCAGCCCGGCCTCGACGACGACGGCACCGACCGGCGGCGCCACCACCGAGCCCGACGAGGACTGACGCGTCCTCGGCGTCGGGTCGGCTCAGCGGGGCGTACGAATCGGCCGGGCCGGGATCACGTTCGGGCGGGTGGCCGGCTGACGGCCGTTCCGGGCCCGCGGGTCCGGGGCCTTACCGACCGGCCGTAAACCGTTGACCTGCACAAAGATGGAGCGCCGTTCCACTGCGTCGCCAGCGGAGTTGAGTTCGTAGCCATCGAGCCAGACCCAACCCTCGTAGGTCGGCCAGTCATGAACCCGGATGACCCGGAAGAGCATCGGTGATGCGAATTGGACGCTGGCCGCCTTCGTCACGTGGATGACATCACCGGACCGAGGAAGAAGCACGTCATCTCCTGCCCTGAGACTCTTTGCCTGATGAGTTTTGCTGGATTGACTTGTGACACAGATGCACCAGTCTGCCCGGCTCATGCACCTTTGCAAGCCTTCGACGATGCCAACCATCGAAGGAGGTTGCAGAACGTCACCATCGCCGATCCTGCCACCCAGGTCTCAGGCGGAAGTCCATGTGGGACCCCCGGTGGCTCGGCACCCCGTGTCGGACGTCATTTTGGTGTGTTTGCGTCGGACTTGGCCGCATCACTCAAGAACGTTACGTGATGCAAGCCATACGGAAAGATTGCACCACCAGTGTCGTCGATGCAAGTTGCATGTCCTTCTTCCGTGATCCTCAGTGATCATGGAACAGCGCTCGGTGATCTTTGAGATTTCGCAGGTGGAGTCGATGTGGGCGGATATTGCCACGTGATCCACAGTGTATGGATCATTTCGGACATAAATTAGTAAAGGCTGACAATCGCGGCTCAAACGCGGCTGAACTGGCTGGATTCAAGTTGTCCGATGGGATTAACCCGAACGGAGAAGCTCGTTCAGGATCGCGCGTCTCGCCGTGCCCGTGGTCGTTACTGGATTCAGAACGGTCCCATCGATCATTCGGCGGCACTCGATGAAGCCGGCCCGCTGAGATCGGTACACCTCTGGACGGAGGAGCCATCGTGGAAATCAAGGTCAAAGGTCTCCGGGTCGACCTGAACCAGGCGCAGTGGTTCAAGAGCACCCGAAGCGGCGCGGACAGCGACAACTGTGTCGAGGTGGCGTTCATTGACGACGCCATCGCGGTCCGGGATTCCAAGAACCCGTCAGGGCCGGCGCTGATCTTCACTGCGGCCGAATGGGACGCCTTCGTGCACGGTGCCAAGGACGGCGAATTCGATCTCTGAGCCGTTCGAATGGTTCTCGCGGCCGGCTCGGTGACCTGCGCCAACGAGTCGGCTGCGGCTATTTGTCCGCTTTTACCGTCGCTGAGTGCGGCACGCCTCGTTGAATGTTCCAAGCGCGGACCGGACCGCGCTGACCGCCGGGACGAACTTTCAACGAGGCAAGGCAGTGAGATGACGATTGGTTCGGACAACCTCAACAACGGCTCGTCGACGGCGCAGGACCGGTTCAGCGGGGGCGTGAGCGCCTACCGGCAGGGGCGGCGCGAGGCGCTGACCGGCGACTACACCGACGGCGAACTGCTGGCGCGGCACAGCTCGGGGCTGCCGACCCGGTCGCCCGGACGGTCCCACAGCCTGGAGCCGACCAGCGCCCTGGACCGGGCGGCGAAGCTGCCCTCACTCGATCTGCAGGGCCTGACCGAACCGGTCTTCGCCGTTTCGGACTGGAGCGACGGCACGCCGGCGAACACGTCGATGGCCGACCACCCGCTGCTGCGGGGCCTGCTCCTCGAGCTGCCCGCCCGCGGCACCCTGCCGAAGTCCGACTGGCTCGACCGCTGGTTCGAGGCGGCCCGCTCCATTCTGGAGCTGCTTTACGTGCAGGAAGCGAAGCTGAAGCAGCACTGACCCGACGTACCCGACCGCGGCCATGGGCCGCATCGCGCGATCGACCCAGCGGGGCCCGGAACCGACCATGCTTCGACAGCCGGTTCCGGGCCCCGCTACATCGACTTCCAGGGGCGTAGCGGTCGTGAGCCGAGGGCGACACCGGTAAGTACAGTGAGGCGACTGTGGCGGAGAGCGGCACGGATGCCGATCGCCGACACCGCGATCGCGACCACGGTGATCGCGATGCCGGCCATGCCGGTGAAGCCGTCGGTGGCCGGGACACCGTGGCCGGGCAGGTGGACCAGGCCGGCCGCGAGCGGCAGGCCGACGATCGCGGCCAGGCCGGTGACCTGTAGCGACGCGGTGATCAAAGGGTGCGCCGCGGCGGCTCGCAGGGCGGGTGGCACGGGAGCCAGCGGGGCGGTCGCGAAGGCGCCCGCACCCCGGCGCACCCGGCTCAGTCTGCGAACGCCCATGGTCAGCACGACCATCGCCGGCGCGGCCGGGAGCAGGGCCGCGGCGGGTGCCGCCGAAGTGCCCGGCAGCAGCCCGGTGACGACCGGCACCGCGACGAACAGCGCCGCCCCCGCACTGATCAGGGCGGTGAGCAGGACGGCCCGGCGACGCATCAGTCGCGCGCTGCCGACCGTCGGCAGCCCCTCGGCCAGCAGCCCGGCGGCGAGCCAGACCCCGGCGAGAGCGCCGATCAGAATCACGTCCACAGCGGTGTTCACATCGACAGCGTTCACCCGTCGAGGGCCCGCCGAAACCGGGATATGCCCCCAAGACGTACCCGTAAGGGTGTGGACGAAGGGCTCGCCGGAGATGTGACCTGTGCCCCATTGTCGCCTGCCGGACGAAAAAGATCATCCGCGTCCGAAGACGCGGATGATCGAAATTCCCGGGGTGTACGACCTCAGACCGCGAAGCCGTGCACCGGCTCACCGGTCGGAGCCGCCGGCGTCGCCTTCCACAGCCCGGTCTTCTGCGCGGCGAGCCGGCTCAGGTAGGCCGGGTTCAGCAGTACATACCGCTTCCACAGCCGCTTCGGCTCCAGCCCGAGCCGCCACAGCCACTCCAGCGCGTACTTCTGCATCCAGGCGGGCGGGTTCTTCAGCAGCCCGGCGTGGTAGTCGAACGCCGCCCCGACGGCCAGCAGCGGCATGTCCAGCAGCGGCCGCATCGCGTACGTGAAGACCTCCTGCCGCGGGCAGCCCAGCCCGACCAGGACGATCCGGGCTCCGGAAGCCTTGATCCGCTCCGCGATCTCGGCCTCCTCGCCCGGCTGGGCGCCACGGAACTTGGACGCCTCCACCCCGGCGATCTTCAGCCCCGGGAACATCCCCAGCAGCGCCGGCACCAGCCGGTCCAGCGTCGGCTGGGTCGACCCGTACAGATAGATCGGAAGACCTTCGGCCGCGGCGCGCTCCACGACCTTGAGGGTCAGCGTGGGCCCGTAGACCCGGTCGGTCAGCCCGGCGCCGTGCAGCAGGTTCAGTGCCCACCGCACCGGCTGCCCGTCCGGCGTGACCAGGTCGAACGAGTTGAGCCGGGCGCCGTGCGCCGGATCCTCGACGCCCGTCATGACACCGTGCACGGCGAGCGCGGTGACCGCGTACGGCCGGCCCTCCCGTGCCGCCGAGATGATCCGCTCGGTGGCCGACGCGTAGTCGGTCGCATCCACGAGCACCCCAAGCACGTTGCGCTTCCCCTGGTCCACCCCAGACGGCACAGCGGTCACGACTACACCCCAACGCTCAGAAGGAACTTCCACCCCAACAGGCGGGCGAGCTTACGCCAGCCCGAACTTCACCCGATCGTTGACACGTGGCGTGCGCCGCCGGGCGTCGTACCGGAGAAGGGTCTTGATCAATCGCGAGGCCCGAAGGGCGAGCCACCCACCGTGAGTAGTGACATGTGGCGTTCACCTCAGCCACCGGGAGGCGGGGAGCAGATATGACGAGGGCGACCCCGGTCCGCGTTTCCGCGGACTTGGATCGCCCATTCGTGCTCGTGGGGATGGGGGGAGTTGAACCCCCACGTCCTTTCGGACACACGGACCTGAACCGTGCGCGTCTGCCATTCCGCCACATCCCCATGTGACTTGGTCGGTGAGGATCGTATAACCAACCTCGGTGACCTTCGAAACCGCCCCCTGCGGGGCTGCTTCGGGTTACTGCGTGCAACAGACTACGCTGTCGCGAGTAGTCATCGAGGTAGTACCAACCTGGCCCAGTATTAGCCGGGCCCAGTGCCAACCGAAACTCGATTACCACCAGAGTTGATATCGCCCCGCGACGGAGGAAACACTAGCACGGCGTCGTGGGGCGTCATACGAGGGTCAGAAGTGCCGGCTGCTCTTGGGCTGCAGATGCGCAAGCGGCGGCCGGATACCATCATGTCCTCGGAACCCGAGGAGGAGCCGGTGAGCGTGCTGCAGCGCTTTGAGAAGCGATTGGAAGGCCTTGTCGAGGGGGCCTTCGCGAAGGTCTTCAAGGGTGTCGTGCACCCTGTGGAGATCCTGAATGCCATGCAGCGGGAGGCCGAGGCGCACAAGGCCATTCTCGCCGGTGGCCGCACCCTCGTGCCCAACCGCTATGTAATCGATCTTTCGCCGTACGACCACTCCCGCCTGGCGCCGTACGCGGCCGCCCTGGCGCAGGAGCTGGCGCAGTCCCAGGCCGAGTTCATCGGTGAGCAGGCCTGGACGGTCTACGGCGACGTGATCGTCGAGATCGAACGTGGCGAGGGCCTGGACACCGGCATGTTCCGGGTGACCGCGGAGGTCTACACCGGTGGCGAGGTCGCCCCGGTGCAGCAGCCGGCCTACGACGCCGGCCCGCAGTACTCGCCGTACGACCAGCACGGTGGCGGCTACCCGCCGCACGGTGGTGGTCACGGCGCCCCGCGCAGTGTCGGTCTGGTCTCCGGTGACGGCCGGACCTACCCGCTCCAGATGGGCTCGACCGTGATCGGCCGGGGCGACCAGGCGAACCTGCGTCTGCCGGACGTCGGCATCTCGCGCCGGCACGCCCGGCTGGACTACGACGGCAACCAGGTCGTGCTGACCGACCTCGGCTCGACCAACGGGACGATGGTGAACGGCCAGCGGGTCTCCGCGGTGGCGCTGAACCCGGGCGACATGATTCAGCTCGGGACCACCACGCTGACCTTCCGAGTGGACGGCTAGCGGCGTTGCCCGAATTCGTCCTCACCGTCGCCCGCTTCGGCTTCCTGATCCTGCTGTGGATCTTCGTGTTCACAGTGGTCGGGGTGATCCGGCGGGACCTCTTCGCGGGGGTCCGGTCGAAGAGCATCGTCGCCAGCCCTCGGGGGGTGGGTGGCGCGATCCTTCAAGGCCGGCCTGCGAAGGCGAAGCGCGGTAAGGCGGCACGGCAGTTGGTGGTGACCGCCGGCCAGTTGGCCGGTACCCGGATCACCCTTGGCGAGGCCCCGATCACGATCGGTCGCGCCGAGGATTCGACCCTGGTCATCACCGACGACTTCGCGTCGGCCCGGCACGCCCGGATCGTGCCCCGGGACGGGCAGTGGTTCGTAGAGGACCTCGGCTCGACCAACGGCACCTACCTCGATCGCGGTAAGGTCTCCGGACCCACCCCTGTCCCCCTTGGCGTCCCGATCCGGATCGGACGCACTTCACTCGAGTTACGGCCATGACCCTGACCCTGCGCTATGCCGCTCAGTGCGACCGCGGTCTGATCCGAGACCTGAACCAGGACTCCGTCTACGCCGGGCCGCGGCTGCTTGCCGTCGCGGACGGCATGGGCGGCATGGCCGCCGGTGATGTCGCCTCCAATATCGTCATCGCCGCGATGGCGCCCCTCGACGACGACGTTCCAGGGGACGCGCTGGTCGACGCCCTGCGGCATGCCGTCGGCACCGCGAACCAGCAGTTGCGGGACACCGTCGACGCCAACCCGCAGATGGAGGGCATGGGCACCACGCTGACCGCGGTGCTCTTCACCGGCAGCAAGTTCGGCATGGTGCACATCGGTGACTCACGTGCGTACCTGCTGCGCAACGGCGAGTTCGCACAGATCACCAAGGACGACACGTACGTCCAGATGCTGGTCGACGAGGGCCGGGTCAGCCCGGAGGAGGCGAGCAGCCACCCGCAGCGGTCGCTGCTCACCCGGGCGCTGGACGGCCGGGACATCGACCCGGAGTACTCGGTTCGCCAGGTTCTCAAGGGTGACCGGTACCTGATCTGCAGCGACGGCCTGTCCGGGGTGGTCAGCGGCGAGACGATCGGCCAGACCATGCGGGAGATCGCCGACCCGAAGGCCTGCGCCGAGCGGCTGGTGCAGCTCGCACTCCGCGGCGGCGGCCCGGACAACATCTCCGTGGTGATCGCCGACCTGACCGACGCGGACATCGTCGAGCAGGCGCCGATCGTCGGGGGTGCGGCCGCGTCCGACCGGGGCAACACCACCATGGCCGACGCCTCGACCCCGGCGTCCCGGGCCGCGGCGCTCAAGCAGCAGCCACCGCGCCCGGCCCAGCCGGAGACCGAGGGGTACGACCGCGACCCCGAGCCGACCGGTCACCCGGTCCGGACCAGCCTGCTGGTCCTGCTGGTGCTCGGCCTGCTGGGCGGCGGTCTCTGGGCCGGCTGGAAGTACACCCAGGACCAGTACTACGTCGGCGCGACCGAGGCCGGCCAGCTCGCCATCTTCCGCGGTGTGCCGGGGCAGATCGCCGGACTCGACCTGTCCGCGGTGAGCGAGACCAGCACGGTTCGCCTCGACGACCTGACCACCGTCGCCCAGGAGCGGGTCAAGCAGGGCATCCACGCCGCCAGCGAGAACGACGCCCGGGGCATGCTCACCGACCTGACCAGCGACCAGCCGTCCAACCCGAACCTGAAGCCGCTCTGTTCCGCGGTCAGCGCCGCGCCGACCGCCTCGAGCTCGCCTCGCCCGGCCGGCACCACCGCTACTTCGGCACCGGTGAAGGCGACTTCGGCGCCGGCCAAGGCGACATCGGCGCCGGCCAAAGCGGCGTCAGCGCCGGCGAAGGCGACTTCGGCGCCGGCCAAAGCGGCGTCAGCGCCGGCGAAGGCGACTTCGGCGCCGGCCGTCGAGCCGAGCGTCCAACCGTCCGCGAGCGCGTCCACTGCCGTCGACACGACCGACTGCCGGACCGCCGACTGAGCACGGCCTTACAACGTCTGGGGATTTTTTTGACCGCGCCCGCTGTACCGGCTTCCTCGCCCGCTTCCACGGGCGAGCTGTCGCGTATCCCGGGATTGAAGACCCGGCGCAACGCCGAACTGGGCCTGCTGGCCTTCGCCATGGCCCTGGTGGCGATGTTCGCCTGGACCGTCGAGGCGAACCAGTTCGGCACCGTCTCGGGCACGTTCTGGGTGCCGCCGGTGCTGCTGAGCATCCTCTTCCTGGGCCTGCACGCGGTGGTGCGGATGACCGCGCCGTACGCGGATCCGGTGCTGATCCCGGCGGTCGCGCTGATCAACGGGATCGGGGTGGCGTTCCTGCGCCGCCTGGACATCGCCCGCGCGATCGCGAACAAGGAGCCGGCTCCAGGCGTCTTCGCCGGCACCGGCGGGCGGCAACTGGCCTGGACGCTGGGCGCGCTGATCCTGGCCGCGGTGCTGCTGCTGGTGGTCCGCGATCACAAGGCGGTCTCCCGGTACGCGTACACGCTGGGCCTGGTCGGCATCGTGCTGGTGATGATCCCGGCGGTGCTGCCCGGCAGCCTCTCCGAGGTGAACGGCGCCAAGCTGTGGATCAAGTTCGGCTCGTTCTCGATCCAGCCCGGTGAGTTCGCCAAGCTGGCGCTGGTCTCGTTCTTCGCGTATTACCTGGTCCGCAAGCGCGAGGTGCTCTCGCTGGCCAGCCACCGCTTCCTCGGGCTGGACTTCCCGCGCGGCCGGGACCTGGGCCCGGTGGTCACTGTCTGGCTGCTCAGCCTCCTGGTCCTGGTCTTCGAGAAGGACCTGGGTACCGCGCTGATGTACTTCGGCCTGTTCGTGGTCACCCTCTACGTGGCCACGGAGCGGTCCAGCTGGCTGATCATCGGCCTGCTGCTCTTCTTCGGCGGCGTCTACGTGGCGTACCTGCTGGGCGAGGCGGTCGGCGGTCCGTTCGCGAACTTCTACGACCGGGCGCAGGTCTGGCTGGACCCGTTCGCCACCGCCAACTACGAGCGGGTCGGCGGCAGCTACCAGCTGGTCCAGGGCCTGTTCGGGCTCGGCACCGGCGGTCTGTTCGGCTCCGGCCCCGGCGGTGGCTCGCCCGGCTTCATCCCCGAGGTGCGTACCGACTTCATCTTCGCCGGGCTGGGTGAGGAGATCGGCCTCTTCGGCCTCTCCGCGCTGCTGGTGATGTATCTGCTGATCGTCGAGCGCGGTCTGCGGGCGGCGCTGGCGGTCCGGGACTCGTTCGGCAAGCTGGTCGCCGGTGGTCTGGCCTTCACGCTCGGCCTCCAGGTCTTCGTGATCCTCGGCGGTATCACCGGCCTGATCCCGCTGACCGGTCAGACCACCCCGTTCCTCTCCGCCGGTGGTTCCTCGCTGATGGCGAACTGGCTGTTGGTGGCGATGCTTTTGCGGATCTCCAACGCGGCGCGCGGACCGGCCGCGAGCGGAGCCGGGCCGGATCGGCCCGGACCCAAGAAAGCCCCCACCCAACTGCACGGCGCCATGACGGAGGTGATCAAGCCGTGAACGCCCCTCTCCGCCGCGCCGGCGTGGTCGTCCTGGTGCTGTTCGGTCTGATCTTCGCGAACCTGAACTGGGTTCAGGCGTACAAGGCCGACGACTACCGCACGGCCTCCCGGAACCCGCGAGTGACCGTGGCCGAGTACAAGCGTCCCCGTGGCGTGATCGAGGCCGACAACGGCGTCGCGCTCGCCAAGAACGCCGAGACCGACGACACCCTTAAGTACCTGCGTCAGTACCCGAAGAGGGAGATCTACGCGCCGGTCCTCGGTTACAAGCCGGTCAGCCTCGGCGCCACCGGTATCGAGGAGACCGAGAACGACTTCCTCTCGGGCGAGAGCGACAAGCTCTTCGCGGATCGGCTCGCCGACATGTTCACCGGTGAGGAGACCGGTGGCGGCAACGTGATCCTGTCGCTGAAGTCCAAGGCGCAAGAGGTCGCCTGGAAGCAGATGACCGACAACGAGCGCGGTGCGACCAAGGGCGCGGCGGT
The DNA here is from genome assembly GCF_900188005.1 of Actinoplanes regularis. Classification (GTDB taxonomy): domain Bacteria; phylum Actinomycetota; class Actinomycetes; order Mycobacteriales; family Micromonosporaceae; genus Actinoplanes; species Actinoplanes regularis. Next base: position 20,023 of record NZ_FZNR01000023.1, read on the forward strand.
GGCGATCGACCCGCGTACCGGAGCGATCCAGGCGCTGGTGTCGATGCCCAGCTACGACCCGAACAAGCTGGTCACGCACGACAAGGCCGCGGCCGCCAAGGCATATCAGGAGCTGAACGCCGACCCGAGTCAGCCGATGCTGAACCGGGCGCTGGCGCAGACCCTGCCGCCCGGCTCGACCTTCAAGGTGGTCGTCTCGGCGGCGGCCCTGCAGAACGGTTACGACGTCGACACCGAGATCCCGGCCGGCAGCGTCTACCAGGAGGGTGGCGCGACCATCCGCAACGCCGAGGACGAGGTCTGTCCGGGCAGCGAGATCTCCCTCAAGGAGGCGCTGACCGAGAGCTGCAACACCGGCTTCGCCAAGCTCGGCGTGAAGCTCGGCGCGGACAAGGTGAAGGGCGCCGCCAAGGCGTTCGGCTTCGAGGACGACACCCTCAAGGTCGGCGACCTGGAGAGCGGCGACGGCCTGAAGGTGGCGGCGAGCCGCACCGGCGACATCGCCAACCCGGACGGCAGCACCGACAAGGCGGCGCTGGCCCAGTCCTCGATCGGCCAGCGGGACGTGCGGATGACGCCGTTGCAGGGCGCGCTGATCGCGGCCACGGTGGCCAACGGCGGCGAGCAGATGCGGCCCTACCTGGTGCAGAAGCTGCTGAGCCCGGACCGCCGGACGATCTACACCGCCTCGCCGAAGAAGCGGAGCGACCCGGTCAACGGCGAGGTCGCCTCGAAGCTCAAGGAAATGATGGTCAGTGTCGTCGAGAACGGCACCGGCAAGAAGGCGAGAATCGACGGCTACACCGTCGGTGGCAAGACCGGCACCGCGCAGAACGCCGAGGGCAAGGACCCGCACGGCTGGTTCATCGGGTTCGCCTTCAACGACAAGGGCGAACCGGTCTCCGCGGTCTGCGTCATGCTGGAGAACGTCCGCGGTGGTCACGCGAGCGCCGAAGCAGCCCGGATCGCCGGGTTGATCATGAAGGCCGCGGCCGGCGGGGGAGGGAACTGACATGATCCGCCCGGGGGTCACGCTCGGTGGGCGCTACCGCTTGGAGGAGCGGATCGCCGGCGGCGGTATGGGTGACGTGTGGCGCGGCACGGACGACGTGCTGGGCCGGACGGTCGCCGTCAAGATTTTGCTGCCGGCGCTGCTGGACGAGCCCGGCTTCGCCGAGCGGTTCCGCGGTGAGGCGCGCACCATGGCGACCCTCAACCACCCGGGCGTGGTCGACGTCTACGACTACGGCAGCGACCAGCAACTCGCCTTCCTGGTGATGGAGTACGTCGAGGGCGACGCGCTGTCCCGCACGCTGAGCCGGGTCGGCCGGCTCACCCCGGCCCGGACCATGGCGCTGGTCGCCCAGGCCGCCGACGCGCTGCAGGCCGCTCACGGCAACGGCATCGTGCACCGCGACGTGAAGCCCGGCAACCTGCTGGTCCGGCCGAACGGCACGCTGGTCCTGACCGATTTCGGCATCGCCCGGTCCGCCCTGGTCGGGCAGTTGACCGTGGCCGGCGCGGTGCTCGGCACGGCCTCGTACATCTCGCCCGAGCAGGCGGCCGGGGACGTGGCCACTCCGGCTTCCGACGTGTACGCCCTCGGCGTCGTCGCCTACCAGTGCCTCTCCGGGCACCGGCCGTTCGACGGCGCGACCCCGATCGAGATCGCCATGAAGCACGTACGGGAGACTCCCCGCCCGCTGCCCGGCGACATCCCACCCGCGGTCCGCGCCATCGTCGAGCGTGCGCTCGCCAAGGACCCGGCCGCGCGCTGGCCGAGCGCCGCGGCGATGGCGGCGGTGGCCCGGCAGGCTGCGGCCTCGCTGACCACCACGGTGCACCCGCAGACGACCCCACCGGTCCGGGCCACGCCGATCAGCCCAGCCCCGTCGCAGCAGGCCCGGGCCGCGGTGCCCCGGCCGACCTCGGGTGCCCGGGGCGCGGCCTCGGTGCCGTCCGCGCCGCCGGCGCCCTCGTCACCGGTGCCGCCGCCGGCGCCGCCGCACTACCGCCCGCAATCAGGGCCGCCGATGAGTGGGTATCCGCAGCAGGTGCCGATGACCAAACCGGAGGGTGCCTTCGGCCGGCAGGTGCTGATCGTGCTCGCCGTGGTCCTGGCACTTCTGGTTCTGCTCTGTGCCGGGGTTATCTCGTTCCTGTATCGACATGGCAACAGCGCCGCCGCCGCCGAAAACGCGCTGGGTTATCGCAGCAGCTCGACGGCTATTCTCCGCATGGACGTGGCCACCGACCCGGTGTCGGCGGCGTCGTACCGTCTTACGAAGGCCGATGCCCAGCTCGGCTCGATCCGACCGAACGAAGGACGACAGACGCTATGACGGCGCAGGCCCGACTGCTCGGTGGCAGATACCAGGTCGGCGAGCTGCTCGGCTACGGCGGCATGGCAGAGGTGCACCGGGGACGCGACCTCCGCCTCGGCCGTGACGTGGCGATCAAGATGTTGCGTACTGACCTGGCCCGTGACGCCACCTTCCAGGAGCGGTTCCGGCGCGAGGCGCAGAATTCGGCCGCACTGAATCACCCGGCCATCGTGGCGGTGTATGACACCGGCGAGGAGATCTCGGCCACCGGTGAGAAGCTTCCGTTCATCGTCATGGAGTTCGTCAACGGGCAGACCCTCAAAGAGGTCCTGGCCCAGGAGCAGCGGCTGCAGCCGCGCCGCGCTCTGGAGATCATCGCCGACATCTGCGCCGCGCTGGAGTTCAGCCACCGGCACGGGATCATCCACCGGGACATCAAGCCCGGCAACGTGATGATCACGCAGAACGGCCAGGTCAAGGTCATGGACTTCGGTATCGCGCGGGCCCTGGCCAGCGGTGCCACCACGATGACCCAGACCAGCGCGGTGATCGGCACGGCTCAGTACCTCTCCCCCGAGCAGGCGCGCGGCGAGGCCGTGGACGCCCGCTCCGATGTGTACGCGGCCGGCTGCGTCCTCTTCGAGCTGCTGATCGGGCATCCGCCGTTCGTCGGCGACAGCCCGGTGAGCGTGGCCTACCAGCACGTCCGGGAGGACCCGCGGGCGCCGAGCTCGATCAGCCGCGAGATCCCGCCGGACCTCGACGCGATCGTCCTGAAGGCGCTCGCGAAGAACCCGCTGAACCGGTACCAGAGCGCTCAGGAGATGCGTGCCGACGCGCTGCGCGCGGTCTCCGGCCGTCCGGTGATGGCCACCCCGGTGATGAACCAGGCCGAGACCGTCGCGATGAACAACGGCCCGCGTCAGTGGCAGCCGCAGTCGGCCACCACGATGCAGCGGCCGATCCCGGCCGGCTACGCGGGCGGTCGGCCGCCGGACAACCGGCAGTCCTGGGTGTGGGCCACGGTGGCCGGCCTGGGCGTGCTGGTCGTGATCGTGCTCGGGGTCGCGCTGGCGATGAACAAGAACAACCCCGGGAATCAGCAGCAGCCACCCGCCAAGGTGGCGATGCCCGACCTGACGGGCCTCACCGAGCCGAAGGCGCAGGATAAGCTGACCCAGCTCGGGTTCACCAACATCGCGCCGAACCAGCCGGTGGAGGAGAACGACTGCAAGGGCGAGGTGAAGAACCAGACCCCGACCCCGGGTACCACGGTTCCGGTCGACACCCAGGTCACCTACACGATCTGCAACGCGCCGGACAAGGTGACCGTGCCGACCAACCTCGTCGGTGGCACCCGGGCGGCCGCCGAGGCGGCGCTGAAGGACAAGAAGCTGCTTCCGGTCTTCAAGTCGGTCAACAGCACGTTGCCCAAGGGCCAGGTCATCAGCGTGGACAAGGAGGGCGAGCAGGTCGAGCCGGGCACCGAGATCACTGTTCAGATCTCCAACAACAACCTCGTGCTCGTGCCGAACGTGGTGGGCAGGTCCGAGGAGGCCGCCACCGTGTTGCTCCAGAACGCCGGCCTGAACGTCGACGTGATCAACGTGGACAGCGGTGGCGAACCGGGCAAGGTCATCGCGCAGAGCAAGAAGGCGAACTCGAAGGTCGAGTCCGGCACCCAGGTGCAGATCACCGTGGTCAGCGAGGAAGCGACGCCCAACCCGAGTGACTCCACCTCGCCCGGCCCGACGGATACCTCCGGCACCGGTGGCGGCACCGGGTTCGACGAGTAGGTAGCAGCGAAGCGAGAGCCGGCAGCCCGGGTGGGCTGCCGGCTCTCGGCGTATTCGCGGTAGTGCGGGCGAAGCGGTGGTCAGACGGTGGCGAAGGCAGAGCGGCGGCGGGCCTCCACCTCGGCGGCCAGCGGCGGGGCCTTCTCCAGCGCCGACTCCAGGCCGCAGGTGGCCAGCCAGTTCGCCAGCATGGTGTGACCGCCCTCGGTGAGTACCGACTCGGGGTGGAACTGCACACCCTCGATCGGCAGCGTGCGGTGCCGCATCGCCATCACCACCCCGGACTCGGTCCAGCCGGTCACCTCGATCTCGTCCGGCAGCGTCTCGGGCAGCACGGCGAGTGAGTGGTAACGGGTTGCGGTGAACGGGTCCGGCAGGCCGGCCAGGACACCCTCACCCCTGTGGTGCACCGCCGACGTCTTGCCGTGCAGCAACTCCGGCGCCCGGGTCACCGTCGCGCCGAAGGCGGCACCGATCGCCTGATGACCCAGGCAGACACCGAAGAGCGGGAGCTTTCCGCCGTACGCCCGGATCACGTCCAGCATGATCCCGGCGCGGGTCGGCTCACCCGGACCGGGCGACAGCAGGATGCCGTCCGCACCGAGGTCGCCCACCTCGGCGACGCTGATCTCGTCGTTGCGCCGCACCTCGCACTCGGCGCCGAGCTGGCCCAGGTACTGAACCAGGTTGAAGACGAACGAGTCGTAGTTGTCGATGACGAGAATGCGCACGTCAGTCGCCATCGGCGAGGTCTCCTGGGTGGGGTTGGTTGGAGGTCGTGCTGTAGGGGATCGCGTCGGGCGCCGAGGCGTCCGGGTCGGGCGACGCGCCCGCGCCGTCCGGGGTCACCGAGTTCGGGTCGATCTGCGAAGTGTCGCCGACCTGCACGTCGTCGAAGGGCAGCAGCGGCGTCGCCCACGGGAACACCACGTACCACAGCAGCGAGCCGACCGCGGCGAGCAGCACGACCGACATAGTCAGCCTGCTCCAGAGAGGTCCCGGGAGCTTGCGCCAGATCCAGGCGTACATCCGTTAAGCCTTCGTCTTCATCTCGGCCGGCTTGCCGGCGTCCGGCTTGGTCTGATCCCGCGGCACCGTCTTGACCAGTTCCGCGTGCACGATCAGCCGCTGGTAGTTGTTGAACTTCGGGTTGCAGGTGGTCAGCGTGAGCAGCTTCTTCGTCGGGGTGGCGTCCGGCTCGTTCGGCACGGCGGCGACCACCTCGACCTGGTTCGGCCGTACGACCTGCTGACCGTAGACGTGGTAGATGTACCAGTTGTCCCGGGTCTCGACGCCGATCACGTCACCGGGCTTCAACTCGTCGATCCGCCAGAAGATCTTCTTGATCCGGTGGCCGGCCACCGAGAAGTTGCCGACCTGGCCGGGCAGGGCGGTCTCCGGATAGTGGCCCGGTGCGAACTCGATGTCCTGCTTGCGGACACCGTTGACGACCACCCACTCCTTGTCCAGCTTCGGGATGTAGAGGCGGCCCACCAGGTTCTCGCCGGGGGCGGCCGGGCCCTTGACCGTGGTCGCGCTGGGTGAGACGGCCGGATCGGCCCAGGACTGGGCCAGCTGGTCGTCCAGGCTGTCCTGCTTGTTCTGGACCGCGGCCGAGTTGCCGAAGACCTCGTAACCGGCGAAGAGCAGCACGATCAGACCGAAGGTGATCAGCAGCTCGCCGGCGCCGCGGACACCGCTGCGGATCCGGGAAGCGGTGGTCGGGCGGGTCAGCTCCGAGTAGACGCTCTTGTAGCCCTCGTCGGTCTGTTCCGGGCGGAGCTTGACCACCTTCTCGCCGCGCTTGGGCGGCTCGGCGGGCTGCTCCGGCTCGTCGGCGGGCTCACCGGGTGTGGCCGGGTTGGCCTCGACCGAGGCGGCGCCGAGCGCGGCCTCCGGTCCGGCGGCGTCGCGTGCCGCCTGGGCCGCCCCGCCGGGCGGCAGGGCGGTCAGCTTGCCGGGCAGCGGTGCGCCCTGCGTGAGAGCGGGGAGGACGCCGGTGGGGGCGTCGATCGTACGAATGATCCGGGTGACGGACGAGTCCGAGTTGAGGCTGGACGGGCTCAGGCCGGTCTCCGCGGGCTCGTTGCTCATCCAGCGGGTGTTCGCCGTTCCCATGGTCGGCACGCGCGGTGCCACCGGGCTGCTCGGGGCCGCCACCGGGCTGCTCGGGACCGTCGGCGGGCCGCCGGCTCTCGCCAGACCGGTTGAGGCGGCCTCCGGGCCCGGTGTGCCACCGGAGGGTGCCCAGGTGGCCGGGGCGGCCGGTTGCGTCGCCTGCGCGGCGTTCCAGGGGCTTTCCGGGGCGGTCACAGCACCGTTGATGTTGCCGTTCGGCGCCCAGGCGCCGGGTGTCTCGCTGCGGCCGGTCGTCTCCGGGCCCCAGGGGGTGCCACCGCTCGGCGCGGAGGGCTCCACGTCGTGGCGGCCGGAGACCGGAGCGGTCTGGCGCGTCGGTTCCGCGTTCCAACCGGCGGTCGTCGCGGCGCCGGCCGCGTTCCACGCGCCCGTCGCCGGTCCGGTGGGCCAGCCGGTCGTGGCCGGGCTGGCGGGCTGGGCGGACTCCGCCGTCCAGGTGGCCGGCGCCGGTGAGCCGGGCCCGGAGGACTCCGGGGTCCAGGCGGCCGGGGCCGGTGTGGCGGGCCGGGCGGATTCCGGGGTCCAGGCGGCCGGGGCCGGGGCCGGGGCCGGGCTCTGCGGGCGGGTGGGTTCGTTGTTCCAGCTCGGGCCGCCGGACGGAGTGGCTTGGGCGGCCGGGGAGACGGGCGGAGCGGCGGTCGGCGGGGCGGCGGGCACCGTGGCCGGGAACGCCGTACCGACGCTGGGAATCTGCTGGGTGTCGGCGACCCCCGGGCCGGCTTCCGGTCGTACCGGAATCGGATTCGCGGCTCGCGGCTCGCTGTTCGCGGCGGCGACGAAGCTCGGTGAGGCGGGCGGGGTGTCCGGTGGCATCGCCGCCCGGCGGCGCGCGGCGGCAGCGGCCGCGGTCACCTCGTCGAGACCCACTTCGGCCTGCGCGGTCTGGATCCGCCGCTGGGCGGCCTCGTCGACCTGGAGGATGGCCGTGTCCGCGTTCGGCGAGCCCGTGGTCGCCCCCGTGCCGGTGTCCGGCCGGGCGGCCACGGCGCCGGGCTGAGCCACGCCGGTGTCCGGGCCGGCGGCCGAGGTGGGCTGGGCCGCGCCGGGCACCGGTGAGTTCGGGGTGTCGGATTCACCGGGGCGGTTCGTGCCGATGCCGGGTATCCGCGCGGCACGTGGCGAACCGGCCGGGCTCGGGCTCACGTTCGTCCCCAGGCCCACCGGCGGCGTCAGTGGCCCACCGGGCACGCCGTCCGGTGACGCGTCGCTCATCCTCGGGATGTAGGCGGTCTGGGCCTCGGCGTCTGGCGCTCGGTGCCGTCCCCGGCCTGCTGTGGTTCCCGGAAACTCCGCCGGCGTGCTGGTCACTGGGCCGCCTGCGCGGATCGGAGGTCGGTCGACCCGTCGTACGCCCGCACTGTCACGTCCTTTTCCATTTTCTCCGCGTAACCGAGACCGAAGTCGGTGACGGCCTCTCGGAACTGCTTGACTCCTTCTGCGGACTCCAACGCACGATGCATCGCTATGGGTTCGCCGATTGCTGTGATCTTGAATGGTGGAGAGAAAACTTGGCCATGAAGGAGCAGCGTGTTGCCGACACAGCGTACCGCGCTGGTGCTGATCACGCGGACGCCCATGATCGTCATTGCCTCGGCCCCACCAGCCCACATGGCGTTCACGACGGCCTGGACATCGCCTTGATGAACGACGAGATCGTCGTTGTCGGGGGCGTTGTCGCCGAAGTCGGAACCGCGCCGGGGTGAGTCGTTCAGGGTGACCGTGAGGCCGGGCCCGTGCAGGGCGGTGAACCCGGCCGGCGCACGGACCGCGTCGGCGCGCTCACGCGCGGTCTTGACCGGGGCGTCCACCTCGGCCAGGCGGGCCGCCTCCTGATCGACCTCGGCCCGGAGCGCCGCCTCACGTTTTTCGCCGGCGGCCAGACGCCGCTGCTTGTCCGAGATCAACTGAGCCAGCTGTGGCCGTCGGTCATCGCGCAGTGACGTTCCGTCGGCGGTTGTCGCGGATGTGGTGAAGAGCAGGCCCGCGGCCAGCGCGATCAGCGGGACCCCGACGGACCAGATGGTCTGCTTGCCGTCACGGCGCGGCCGGAGGCCACGGGTCGCACGCCGCGCCCCGAGCCGCAGGAAGGCCGCGCCGCGTCCACCTCGAAGAGCCACCCAGCCTCCTCCTTCAACCGCGCCAGGTATTTTTCTCGCCCCGGCGGGTGCCTGTGTGCGCGTCGTCTTGATTACGCTAGCTGGCGAACAGTATTCGCCACGGGCAGCATTCGGAGTCCCCGGAGCCGCTCACCGGTGGTTGTTCACCACTTGTTGCCCACAGGAGAGCACCGTGCCCAAGTCGCAGGTTCGCAAGAAGAAGGTCTACACTCCGCCGTCCGACATCCGCCCGGCGGCTGCTGCGGACTCGAAGAAGCCGAGTCCGGTCTGGCTGCCCGCCACCGCGGTGATCCTGATCGTGGTGGGGATCGCCTGGCTGGTCGTCTACTACCTGTCCTCGCAACAGTGGCCGGTGGAGAGCTGGCAGTACTGGAACCTGGCGGTCGGATTCGGCTGCATGGTGGCCTCGCTGGGTATTCTCTCGCGCTGGCGCTGATGCAACCGGTGTCCATCTGAGGTGGACACGCATGAAATTCATCTAAACCAGGCGCACCCCCGCTCGGCGTGGGGTGCGCTTTCGGCTGAGGGACCGCAAGTCCTTGACCTGCGGCCCGCACCGGCCTATTACTCATGGGTAACATAGGCTGGCCCCAGCCGACCGAGGAGGCACAACGCAGATGGGCATCGCGCAGATCATCGCCACCGTCTTAGCGGGGGCGGTCACGGTGGTGGCCGTCGCTCTTGCGGTGCGCGCCGTACTCACGATCACCAAGGTGATCCGATCGGGCCAGCCGGCCCCGGAACGGTTCGCCGACAAGGGCACCCGGACCAAGACCCTGCTCAAGGAGTCGGTCGGGCACACCCGGATGCTCAAATGGTCCGCCATCGGCGCGGCCCACTGGTTCGTGATGTTCTCCTTCATCATCCTGTCGTCGCTCGTGCTCGAGGCGTACTTCGAGACGGTCGACGCGGAGGGTGAGCTGCCGATCATCGGCCACTGGGCGATCTTCGGGTTCGTCACCGAGTGGTTCGGGATCCTCGGCACGATCGGCATCCTCTACCTGATCTTCGTGCGCCAGCGGCAGAAGCCGGGCGCTGTGAAGCGCAGCCGGTTCCTGGGCTCCACGATGTGGCAGGCGTACTTCGTCGAGGCGATCATCGTCGGCGTGCTGGTCTGCGGGTTCCTGATCCGCGGCCTCAAGGTCGCCAACGACGCCTTCCCGTACCCGGTCTGGGCCGCCCCGCTGTCGCACGCCATCGGCAACGCGCTGCCGGCCTGGGAGGACGGCCCCACCTGGGTCGCGCTGGTCAAGCTGCTCATCTCGATGGGCTGGCTGATCACCATCTCGCTGAACCCGACGATGGGTGTGGCCTGGCACCGCTTCCTGGCGTTCTTCAACATCTACTTCAAGCGCAGCCCGGAGAAGCCGGCCGGTTCCGGCCTCGGCGCGCTGAAGCCGATGATGAGCGAGGGCAAGCCGCTCGACTTCGAAGAGGCCGACCCGGAGAAGGACCTGTTCGGCGTCGCCCAGGTCGAGCAGTTCACCTGGAAGGGCCTGCTCGACTTCTCCACCTGCACCGAGTGTGGCCGCTGCCAGTCGCAGTGCCCGGCGTGGAACACCGCCAAGCCGCTCTCGCCGAAGCTGCTGGTCCTCTCGCTGCGTGACCACGCGTACGCCAAGGCGCCGTACCTGCTGGCCGGTGGTGGCAAGGACCTGACCGGTGAGGAGAAGGCCACCGAGGCCCAGCTCGCGCACATGGACGTCCTCGCGCTCGCCGAGGGCAACCGGCCGCTGATCGGCGGCGTCGACGAGAACGGCGTCATCGACCCGGACGTGCTCTGGTCCTGCACCACCTGTGGCGCCTGCGTCGAGCAGTGCCCGGTCGACATCGAGCACATCGACCACATCGTCGACATGCGGCGTTACCAGGTGCTGATCGAGTCGTCGTTCCCGTCCGAGGCCGGCGTCATGCTCCGCAACCTGGAGAACAAGGGCAACCCGTGGGGCGCCCCGCAGAACACCCGTGAGGACTGGACCAAGGGTCTGGACTTCGAGGTGCCGCGGGTCGGCGAGACCGAGGACTTCGAGTACCTGTTCTGGGTCGGCTGTGCCGGCGCGTTCGAGGACCGGGCCAAGAAGACCACCCGCGCGGTGGCCACGCTGCTGCACGAGGCCGGCGTCAACTACGCGATCCTGGGCGAGGGCGAGACCTGCACCGGTGACCCCGCGCGGCGGATCGGCAACGAGTTCATCTTCCAGATGCTGGCCCAGCAGAACGTGGAGACGCTGCAGGAAGCCAACGTGAAGAAGATCGTGGCGACCTGCCCGCACTGCTTCAACACGCTGGGCAACGAGTACGAGCAGCTCGGCCTCAAGGTCGAGGTCGTGCACCACACCCAGCTGCTCGCCCACCTGGTCAAGGAGGGCAAGCTCACCCCGGTCCAGCCGATCGAGGGCGACGTGACCTACCACGACCCCTGCTACCTGGGCCGGCACAACCGGGTCTTCGACGCGCCTCGCGAGGTCCTGGGTGAGGCCGCCAACGTCGTGGAGATGCCGCGTAACCAGGAACGTTCCTTCTGCTGCGGTGCCGGTGGCGCCCGGATGTGGATGGAGGAGCGGATCGGCAAGCGGATCAACGTGGAGCGCACCGAGGAGGCCCTGGCCACCGGTGCGAAGACGATCGCGGTGGGCTGCCCGTTCTGCTACACGATGATCGGCGACGGGGTGACCGGCAAGGGCAAGCAGGAGGAGGTCGAGGTCGTCGACGTCGCCACGGTGCTGCTGCGCTCGCTCAAGCAGGACGTCTGACGGCTCGACGCGGACGACTCGCGTTCGAGATTCGCGTTCACGATTCACGTGAAACGGCCGGCCCCCTCCGGGGCCGGCCGTTTCCGTTCAGGAGCTGATCACAGCCGCCGTGCTCGCGGCGACGGCGCCCGCCATGATCGCCGCTTGGACGTCCTGGATCGCCTTCCGGACGGCGGCCGCGGCCCAGTCGCCCTGGTCGATCTCCTTGAGCCGCCTCCGGACCAGCTTCCGGTCGATGTCGCCGAAGATCTTCTTGTCCAGCTCGGTAGCGGAGACCAGGGCACAGAGCGCGGCGGTACGCGGCATGACCGGCCCGGCTCCCAGAATCGCCGCGCGAAGCCGCTCCTGCGCCTCGGTCCGGGCCATCGGCTCGGTTCCGAAGGCCGCGGGATACCTCGTACGCGGGAAGATGCCGAGAACCGTGCTCCGCTCGATCCGCAGCACGCCGTCGGCGGCCAGCCGCTCGACGACTCGGCGCTGGGTGCCCTTGGTGAATCTCTTCACCCAGTCCACCGGCTTGCGGGCCCGCCGGTCGGCGGCGATCCGGTTCAGCGCCTCGTCCAGCAGAGGATCGCCGATCGGGCCGGTGCCACGGGCCACCACTCGCCGGTCCAGCACGTCGATCCGCTCCGACAGCACCAGCTCCAGCAGCAGCGCGCCGCCCAGCCCATGATCCACACGCGTGTTGTCGATGACGCGCCGACCGAGTCGGTCGTGGGCGAGAAGCGTGAACTCTTCGAGGAGGTTCATATCGCGACGGTAATGGTGCTTGTCACCACCACGGTTGGTACCGGACGCCGTCGGTCCGGCAGAATGAGGGCCGAGGTGAAGCGATCATGGACGGCCTGCTCCTGACCGCGCTGCTCCCGCTGGTGGCTTTCGCGCTGCTGACGGTGGGCAACGCGTTTTTCGTGGCCGCCGAATTCGGGCTGGTCACCGTCGACCGGGCGGAGATCGATCAGCGTGCCGCCGCGGGTGATCGCAAGGCCCGCACGGTCCACAGCGCGTTGCTCGAGCTCTCCTTTCAGCTCTCCGGCGCCCAGCTCGGCATCACCCTGACCGCGCTGCTCACCGGTTATCTGGCCGAGCCGGCCCTGTCCCGGCTGATCATGCCGCTGGTCGAGCCGATCGCCGGGTCCGCCGCCGGGACCATCACGCACGTGCTCGCGCTGGTCGTGGCGACCCTGGTGTCGATGCTCTTCGGCGAGCTGGTGCCGAAGAACGCGGCGCTCGCCCGGCCGATGGGGATCGCGCTGGCCACCGCCGCGCCCCTACGAGGCTTCTCCACCCTCTTCAAGTGGATGATCGCGGCGCTGAACGGAACGGCCAACTGGCTGGTCCGCCGACTCGGCATCGAGCCGCAGGAGGAGCTGGCCAGCGCCCGCTCGCCGGAGGAGCTGGGCCTGCTCGCCGCGATCAGCGCCCGGGCCGGTGCGCTGCCGGCCGAGACGGCGACGCTGATGCGCCGCACCATCCGATTCGGTGAGAAGCGTGCGGCCAAGGCGATGACACCGCGGGTCGACGTGGTCGGCCTGAAGACCACGGCCAGCGTCGCCGATCTGATCACGGTGGCCCGCCGGACCGGGCACACCCGCTTTCCGGTGTACGAGAACACTCTGGACGCGGTGACCGGCGTGGCCGGGGTGAACGACGCGCTCGGGGTGCCGCCCGAGCGCCGGGCCGCGACCAAGGTCTCCGCGGTGGCGCGCGAGCCGGTGTACGTACCGGAGAGCCTTGGGCTGGACAAGGTGCTGGCCGCACTCCGGGCCGCCGACGCCGACCTGGCAATCGTGGTGGACGAGTACGGCGGCACCGACGGCGTGGTCACCGTCGAGGACCTGATCGAGGAACTGGTCGGGGAGATCGCCGACGAGTACGACACCGAGCTCGGCGAGACCGGCACGGCCGAGTTGACCGCCCCGGGAGGGGAGAAGACGTTTCTGGTCGACGGCCTCCTGCGGGAGGACGAGATGCTGGAGCAGACCGGGTTCAGGCTGCCCGAGGGGCCGTACGAGACGCTCGCGGGATTCCTGCTCGCCCGGCTCGGCCACATCCCGGTGGTCGGCGAGTCCCTGGAGGAGAGCGGGTGGGAGTTCACCGTGATGGAGGTGGACCGGCACCGGATCGAGCAGGTCAGGGTCGTCGTCCCGCTCGTGGAGCCGGCCGATGACTAACGTGATCATCACGGTGCTGCTGCTGCTCGGCAACGGCATCTTCGTCGGCGGTGAGTTCGCGCTGATCGCATCCCGGCGGACCGCGCTGGAGCCGCTCGCCGCCACCTCCAAGGCGGCGCGCTGGGCACTCTCCGCGATGAACCAGATCCCGCTGATGATCGCCGGTGCCCAGCTCGGCATCACGATCTGCTCGCTGGCGCTCGGCGCGATCGCCGAGCCGGCCCTGGCCCATCTGCTGGTGGGCCCGTTCCACGCGGTCGGCCTGCCGGAGCGGGCGGTGCATCCGGTCGCCTTCGTGCTGGCCCTGATGGTCGTGGTCTTCCTGCACACCGTCGTCGGCGAGATGGTGCCGAAGAACATCACCCTGGCCGGGCCGGAACGTTCCGCGCTCATCCTCGGCCCGTTCATGCTGGCCTTCTGCACCGCCACCAAGCCGCTGCTGATCGCGATGCGGTGGGCGTCCCGGATGGTGCTGCGGCTGTGGAACATCGAGGCGACCGACGCGGTGAAGACCGTTTTCACGGCCGAGGAGCTGGCCGGCATGGTCACCCAGGCGCGCAGCGAGGGCCTGCTCGGCTCGGAGCAGTACGCCCGGATCCACGCGGCGCTCGGGCTGAACAGCCGGACCGCGGCGGACACCCTGCTGCCCTGGTCGCGAGTGACCACGGTGGCCGCCGACGTGTCCCCGGCGACCCTGGAGGGGGTGGCCACCCGCACTGGACGGTCCCGTTTTCCGGTGGTGCAGCGGGACACCCGGCGGGTGCTCGGGTTCGTACACGTCAAGGATGTTCTGGGGTATTCCGGCGCGCAGCGCAGGTTGCCGATCCCGGCGGAGGTGATCCGGCCGCTCGCGGTGGTGTCGCCGGAACGCAGCCTGGCGGATCTCCTGCTCACGATGCGCCGGGACCGGCTGCACATCGTGCTGGTCAGCGACGGTCGGCGGCCGCTCGGGGTGATCACGCTGGATGATGTGCTGCACGCGGTGATCGGTGAGCCGGCGGGTGCGGCGTAGGCCGCTTCCGGGGGCTTTGAGCACTGCCGGTCGGCTGTTACCGGGATCATTCGTGAGTGGATACGGCCTGACCCTTCAGATTCGGTGTTTTGGGTGAACACGTACGAGTGATACCCGGTATGTCCGGAGTTTTGCTTCGGGGCGTGAAGCGACAATGCGGACAATAGCCCCATGTTTGACACCCGGCGGCGCGCCCTCCCGATCGGTGCCCTGTCAGTGACCCTCATTCTGGTCAGCTCACTTCTTCTGACTTCCCGGTCCGTCGGCACACCCCCGGACGGCCGGCTCGCCTATCAACTCCTCCCACCACCCACCGCGGGAGTGCTGCCCAACGCCGACCGCTTTCCTCTCCCGGCCGACCTGAACCGGGTGCAGACCGCCACCGCTCCGGTGGAACTGCACTACGACTTCGACGGCGGCATCGGCGAGCCGATCCAGGACGCGAGCGGCGGGCACGAGCTGCGGCCGCTCGGAATCAACGGTGGGGAGCTTCGCCTCGTACCGGAAGGAACCGGTCTTGCCGTCGCCTACCCGGACCGGTGCACCCTCGTCTCGGACCGGGACTGCCCCCGGGCGATCCTCGAAGGCGAACGTGACGACAGCCTCAACCCGGGTCGCTTGCCGCTGCGCTATGGCGCGTCGGTGTTGATGACCCACGGGGATCTGGCAGATGGCGCGAATGTGGTCCAGAAGGGCTATTCGGTCGGCGGGGTCAGTCAGTTCAAACTGCAGGTCGATCATCGGCAGGGGCACCCGAGTTGCGTGATCGCGGGTAGCCGGGACCGCATCTACCGTGCGGAGCCGCGGATCGATGTGGCTGACGGGCGGTGGCACACCCTTGAGTGCAACCGCGCCGCGAACAGTTTGACCATGCTGGTCGATGGGACGCCGTACGCGTCGGTGGTGGTGCCGCCGAGCCTGTCCATCGCCAACGCGGAGCCGTTGCGGGTGGGCGGCAAGGGCCCGGGACGCCGTAACGACCAGTTCGCCGGCGAGATCGACAACGTGTTCCTGACAATCGGCTCATAGGCGCTGGGGTTGCCGGTCCGCGCCAGGACGACTGGGCCGGCGCCCACAGTGGTCAAAATGGCCGCGACATCACTGCCGGACCCAGCCCAGCCTCGACGACCGCTCTGTAGTGGCGTCCCCGGCCCGGACACGCCATGCGAACCAGCCCGCCGTGATTCGAGTCGCGCCCTGACACCAAGGCGTCGGAACGGCCTAAACCACGGAAGCCCTGGCGGACCATCGGTCCTGACCAGGGCTTCCGTACGTGGAGCGGGTGACGGGAATCGAACCCGCGCTGTCAGCTTGGGAAGCTGATGTTCTGCCATTGAACTACACCCGCAAGCGGCCTCACTGTACCTGATTATCCGGCTCTGTGGCGGAGGCACCCCGCATTGTGGTCATCCGACGCCCCTCCGGGTGGAAGCGAAACCCGAAAGGCCGCCAGGCGGCTCTGGCCTTACGAACAGCCGGCCGAAACCGGATGAGCCCTGGTAGCCGCGGTGGCGATCAGCTGGCCATGGCGAGTTTGCGAGGCGACTTACGCGGGGCGCGCCAGCTCTGCGAGATCGGGATCGGAAGTGGGGCCGCGGCCAGGGGCAGGGCGCCGGACGGGCCGTGGTGGCGCAGGGTCGCCGAATCGATGCTGAGTTCGAACAGGCGCCAGTCGACCTCTGGCGAGGCGCGCAGGGCGTCGGCGATGTCGGAGACGGCGCGCGGATCGCGGACCTGGAAGGCCTGGCCCGTCAGGTAGGCCTCGTCGTCGCTCTCCTCGGGCGGGTAGGAGTGCAGGGCGTAGCGCGGATCGCGCTCAAGGTCGCGACGTTTCGGGGAGTCGACGAGGAAGCAGTAGAGGCCGCTGCCGGCGAAGACCGGGGACACCGGGTGGACCCGCGGGCCGCCGTCGGGACGGACGGTGGCGAGGTAACCCATACCGGGACCGTATTGCTGGAGGAGCGCGCGGATGCCGACGGCGAGCGACGGCTCGGCGGCGGCGAATTCGGACCAGGAGACCATGCGAGCATTCTATCGAACATGCGTTCGAAGAGGCCACTGAACACCCTCTTTCGGGCAGCTCGGTATGGTGTTGCGATGCTGCTCTCCGACCGGGACCTGGTCTCTGAGATCAAATCCGGGGACCTCTCGCTGGAGCCCTTCGAACCGTCGCTCATGCAGCCGTCCAGCATCGACGTTCGGCTGGACCGGTTCTTTCGGGTGTTCAACAACCACCTGTACACCCACATCGACCCGGCGGAGCGCCAGGACGACCTGACCGCCGAGGTCGAGGTCGAGGACGGCCAGGCGTTCGTCCTGCACCCTGGTGAGTTCGTCCTGGCCTCCACGCTCGAGGTGATCACCCTCGGGCAGCAGTTGGCCGCGCGCTTGGAGGGCAAGAGCAGCCTGGGCCGCCTCGGCCTGCTCACGCACTCCACGGCCGGCTTCATCGACCCGGGCTTCTCCGGTCACGTCACGCTGGAGCTCTCCAACGTGGCGAACCTGCCGATCAAGCTCTGGCCGGGCATGAAGATCGGGCAATTGTGCATCTTCCGGCTGTCCAGCCCGGCTGAGCACCCGTACGGCTCGGCCGTCTACGGGTCGCGCTACCAGGGCCAGCGCGGTCCCACGGCGAGCCGCTCCGCGGAGAACTTCCGGACGTGGCCGACCCGCTAGGGTCGCCGGATGTCTCATCTGGACCGCACCCGGACGGCCTACGACACGGTTGCGGGGCACTACGCCGTACTCCTGAAGGATGAACTTCGGAAGAGCCCCTGGGATCGCGCGGTGCTCGCCGCCTTCGCCGAGGCGATCACGGGGCCGGTGCTGGACGCGCGGGATGCGGGCCGGGCCGGCTCACCGGGCACCTCGCCGGCCTGGGTCTGAACGTCAGCGGGCTCGACCGGTCGCCGGAGATGATCGCGGTGGCCCGACAGACCCATCCGCCGCTCGAGTCTTCGCCGAGCTTGCCGCAGCCGCCGGATTTACCGAGGTGGCGCGGCTGGAGCGAGCCGCCACGGAGACCGAGCGGCAGCCACAGGGCTATCTGACGGTCCGCAAACCCGAGGCCGGCGGAGATCTACGATGACGCGGTGTATCTGATGATTTCGACTTACCAGAAGCCGCTCGCCGAGGTCGACCAGGCCCGGGAACAGCACCTCGCCTTCGTCGCCGACCTGGAGCAGCGGGGGCTGTCGGTCACCGCGGGGCGGCAGGAGCCGCCGGTGGGCGGCATCATCCTGCTGGATGTTGACACCGAGGCCGAGGCCCAGGAGCTGATCGCCCAGGATCCGTACGTGCTCCAGGGCCTGGCCACCTACGCCGCGGTCGGCTGGCAGATCAGCCGCGGGGCGCTCGCCGGCTACCAGCGAAAGTACTGAAAGCCGGCATTCCACCGTGGAGGCCCGGCGGTGTTCAGGGCTCCAAGTCGTCGGCGGCGAGCAGGCTGCGGATGTTCAGTTCGGTGGCGACCGCGGGCGGGCACTCGGCGAGGATCACCGCGGTCCCCACATAGCGGTCGCCGACCAGGTTGCGCAGCCCTCGGGCCTGTGCACCGGTCGAGGCCCAGTCGTCGACGACGAGGACCCGGTCGTCGTCGGCGAGTAGCGCGCGTCGTACCCCCAGGTGTTGGACGTCGCCCCGATGGTCAGCCGGAACCGCGGCCCAGATCATCGGTTCGGCGATGGCGCGGCGCGCTCCGGCCCGGTATGCCTCCACGAACCCCACCCCGAGCGCCCGGGCCACGAGTGGGCCGAGCAGGAACCCGGTCACCTCCGGCGCCACCACGACGGTGGGACGGTCGGCCTGGAAGAGGCCGGCCAGGGCCGGGCCGAGGTCGTTCAGAATCGTCGCATCGCGCCACCAGCCGGATCGGTCGCTGACGAGGTAATCGGCGGGTGGGCCGGGATCCGTCCAGCGGAAGGCGCCCCGCAGCCGGTCACGGAGATCGTCGGTCACGGAGACATCGTGTCATCGTCGCGCCGCCCCTCGTGGACCGACCGAATGACCGTGCAACTGACAGGTGGTCAGAACCTGATCGGACAAGGGGTCAAGTTGATGCCCGATGTAACCCTGATCGGGCATGCTGTTCGGCGGAACCATGCCTACCTTCGTGCCGGGCCGCCGCCCGATGAGTTCAGAGAACCGCGCCGGGCTCGGCGCGGCTGTCGCGCTGCTCGCGATCGTGTCCGCCGTGGAGTCCGTGGAGACGTCCTCGGCCGGCTACATCGGGCTGTTTGCCCTCGTCCCGGTCGTCGCCGCGCTCTTCGCGGCCTGGCAGTACGTGCTGGGCGCCGGGGTGGCGGCGACCGTGGCCGGCATGGTCTTCGTGGGCCAGGGTGGCGCGCTCAGCCTGAGTGGGACGGTCTATCTGTTCGGCATCGCGCTGGCCACCGGCATCGCGGTCGCGTCCGCGACGATGCGGCAGCGGCAGACGGAGCGGATCCGCGAGCTGCTGCGGCTCGCCTCGGTGGCCCAGCAGGCGGTGCTGCGGCCGATCGGGCCGCAGGTCGGCTCGCTGGCGGTGTCCGGGAAGTACATCTCGGCGACCGCGGCCGCGGACATCGGCGGCGACCTGTACGAGGCGCTGAACACGCCGTACGGCGTCCGGATCATCATCGGTGACGTGCGCGGCAAGGGCTTGGACGCGGTCCGCCTGGCCAGCATCGTCCTGGGGTCGTACCGGCACGTCGCCTTCGAGCGTGCCGACCTGAAGTCGATCGTGGCGGACCTGGACCGGGCGGTGGCCCGCAGCGTCGGTGACGAGGACTTCGTGACCGCCGCCCTGGTCGAGGAGCGGGGCGGCACCCTGACCATCGTCAACTGTGGACATCCGGCGCCGCTGCTGCTGCGCCGCGGGCTGGTCATCCCGCTGGAGCCGCCGGCCCCGGCGCCACCGCTCGGGTTCATGCCCGAGGTGAAGGCGCGGGTCGAGCGACTGGAACCGGGCGACCGGCTGCTGCTCTTCACCGACGGCCTGGGTGAGGCGCGCCGGGACGGCGAGTTCTTCCCGACGGCCGATCGCGCGTGGCGCCTGCTGGGCCACGGCACGGTCGGCGACGGGTTGGCGTCCCTGGAGGCCGCGCTGGTCGACTGGGTGCGCGGCCGCTTGGAGGATGACATCGCCCTGGTGCTGCTGGAGTACGCCGGCCCGGACGCGGGTGCGTCCGTCTCGGTGCCCAGTTGGGAAGTCGGCGCCGCCGGAAGCTAGGCGGCGGTGTTCTCCTCCGGCTCCGACGGGGCCGGGGAGGTCGGGGCCGGCGCCGGCGGGAGCTGGTCGGGCTGCCGGTGGCGGCCGACATAGTTGCGCGGCTGGTGCGCCTGGCGCGGCTCAGGAATCAGGCTCTTGATCGTGGCGAACATGGCGACGCCCCCCTCGATACTTGCGGCGAGATGTTCTTCGCGGTCTATTCGGAGCAACGAGCCTCATCGGTACGCGATACGTGGTTTCCGCTTCGAAGTAGGCAAATGGCCGAACGGCTGTGCAGGTGACCACCCGATCGGAGACGTTTGGCCCTCGATCCGACGGACAGGGCCGGCGATGAGCGGCTTGGTCACAGATCCGTGCCCGGGTTGTCGGTGGCTACCGATCAGTAATACAGTGCTAGTTACTGACGGGTAACTCGCGTTCGGAGAGCGGGCCAGACACCATGACTCACTACCAGAGCAACCTTCGGGACCTCCAGTTCAACCTGTTCGAGGTCTTCGGAGCGGACAAGGCGTTCGGCCAAGCGCCGTTCGACGAGATCGACGCGGAGACCGCCCGCGACGTGCTTGCGGAGGTCAACCGGCTGGCTCGCGAGGATCTTGCGGCCAGCTACACGGACGCCGACCGGAACCCGCCGGTGTTCGACCCGGCGACGCACACCGCGCCGCTGCCGGAGTCCTTCAAGAAGTCGTACGAGACCTTCATGGCCTCCGAGTTCTGGCGCCTGGACCTGCCGGGCTCGCTGGGCGGCACGTTCGCCCCGCGGACCCTGTGGTGGGCGCTCGCGGAGCAGATCCTCGGCTCGAACGCCCCGATCTGGATGTACGCGTCGGGTCCGTCCTTCGCCCACGTCGCCCACACCGAGGGCACGCCGGAGCAGAAGGAGTGGGCCAAGCTCTTCGTCGAGAAGCAGTGGGGCTCGACCATGGTGCTCACCGAGCCGGACGCCGGTTCGGACGTCGGCGCCGGTCGCACCAAGGCGATCCAGCAGCCCGACGGCTCGTGGCACATCGAGGGCGTCAAGCGCTTCATCACCTCGGGTGAGCACGACCTGAGCGACAACATCATCCACTACGTCCTCGCCCGCCCGGTGGGCATCGAGGGCGTCGGCGGCCCGGGCACCAAGGGCCTGTCGCTGTTCATCGTGCCGAAGTACCACTTCGACGGGCAGACCGGCGAGCTGGGCGAGCGTAACGGCGTCTACGCCACCAACGTCGAGCACAAGATGGGCCTCAAGGTCTCCAACACCTGCGAGATGACCTTCGGCGAGCACGGCACTCCGGCCAAGGGCTGGCTGCTGGGCGACAAGCACGACGGCATCCGCCAGATGTTCATGATCATCGAGTACGCCCGGATGATGGTCGGCACCAAGGCGATCGCCACCCTCTCCACCGGTTACCTGAACGCGCTGGAGTACGCGAAGAACCGCGTCCAGGGTTCCGACATGGTGAGCACCGACAAGGCCGCCCCGCGGGTGACCATCACCCACCACCCGGACGTACGCCGCTCGCTGATGCTGCAGAAGTCGTACTCCGAGGCCCTGCGCGCCCTGGTGATCTACACCGCGTCGTGGCAGGACAAGGTCGCGATCGCGGAGGCCGCAGGCGACGAGAAGGCCGCCAAGATCGCGGCGAAGATCAACGACTTCCTGCTGCCGCTGGTCAAGGGCGTCGGTTCCGAGCGGGCGTACGAGCTGCTCGGCCACGAGTCGCTGCAGACCTTCGGTGGTTCCGGCTTCCTCCAGGACTACCCGCTGGAGCAGTACGTCCGGGACGCGAAGATCGACACCCTGTACGAGGGCACCACCGCGATCCAGAGCCTCGACCTGATCTTCCGCAAGATCGTCAAGGACAACGGCCGGGCGCTCGGCACGGTGGCCACCGAGATCCAGGGCTTCATCGAGAGCGAGGCCGGCAACGGTCAGCTCAAGGACGAGCGGCTGGCCCTGGGCAAGGCCCTCGGCGAGATGCAGCAGATCCTCGGTGTGGCGATGGGCTGGCTGGCCGCGGTTCAGGGCGGCGAGGCCCGCGAGCTGTACAAGATCGGCCTGACCTCGCGCCGGATCCTGCTCGCCCTCGGCGACGTGATCCTCGCGTGGCTGCTGCTGCGCCAGGCCGAGGTCGCGCTGAACGCGCTGAACGGCGAGGTCTCCGAGGCCGACAAGAACTTCTACACCGGCAAGGTGGCGGCGGCCCGCTTCTTCGTCCGCGAGATCCTGCCGCGGATCGGCTCCGACCGCCGCATCATCGAGAACACGACCCTGGACCTGATGGACCTCTCCGAGGACGTGTTCTGAGCTAAGGCTTTTCCCCTCTCCTGAAAACGACGAAGGCCGGCGGACAAAGGTGTCCGCCGGCCTAAGTCGTGTTCCGGTCCGGTTCAAACGGGGAACGCCTCCGTAGCGACGTTGCCGTACGATCCTGCTCGATACTGAAGATCATCAAATGCGGAGCACTCTGGTGCGCATAGTCGCCTCCTGTCTCTCTTCCCTTCTGCTCGTCGGGCTGGCGGCCGTGCCGGCTGCGGCCGCGGACGCTTCATCCGTACGAATCGACGTCGGCCTCACCGACCCGGCCGGCGCCGCGACGGTGCTGGCGAACCTGGGCGAACAGGTCCTCAGCAGCAAACCGGTGACCGGGCTCGCCGCGATCACCGTCGACGTCCCCGCGGACGCGGTGGACGCCGCGCTCGCCACCCTCGCGGGGGACGCCGCACACGTCCGGTTCGCCGAGGTTGACGGCGTCGTGCACGCCAACAGCGACCCGTATGACGGCACCACCCGAGCGGCGTACAACTACGACCGGATCTTCGAAGCGCAGACCTGGGGGACCGGCAGTCCCTCGGTGACCGTCGCGGTCGTCGACACCGGCGTCACCTCGACCGTTGAGCTGCCGGCGGCCCGCCTGGCGCCTGGTTTCGACTTCGTGGACGGTGACACCGACCCGGCCGATGACGACGAGCACGGCACCATGGTCGCGGCCCTGATCGCCGCCGAGGCCGACAACGGGGTGGGCTTCAACGGGATCTGCTCGCAGTGCCGGGTCATGCCGATCCGGGTGCTCGGGCACCGGGAAGGCACTGCGGCCATGGGCTCCGCCGCGGACGTCGCGGCCGGCATCGTCTTCGCGGCTGATCACGGTGCACAGGTGATCAACCTGTCGCTGGGCACGGAGACGTCGAGCCGCCTTCTCGAGGAGGCGGTGCGGCACGCGAGTGAGAAGGGCTCCCTGGTCGTGGCCGCGGCGGGGAACACCGGCACGAGCATCCGGGAGTACCCCGCCGCGATCGAGCCCGCCCTCGCTGTCGGCTCGATGGTGGACGGCGGGTCCGGAGGCAAGCGGAACTCACGTGCCGACAAGTGGATCGACATCGGCGCCGAGACGAACCTCGCCACGACCGGTCCGCAGGCCAACCGTCGGCACATCACCAAGACCTCGGCCTCGTCGGCCCTGGTGGCGGGTGTCGCCGCGCTCGGTTTCGCCGCGAAACCCGGCACCACGGCGGCTACCGTCCGGGCGGCGATCCTGGGTGGCGCGGTGCGTAATCCGGTCAACAACAACGTCGACGACCCCGGCTCCATCGACGCCGCCTACGCCGTGCACCACTCCGGCGGCGCTGACACCGTCGCGCCGGTTCTCACCGACAACGGCCTGACCGCCGGGCAGACGCTCACCTTGCGGGCGACTGTGCTCACGCCCGTTGTGACCGACGATCACGCGATCCAGCGACTCGAGGAGATCGCCGGCGGCAAGGTGATCGCCACCTCGCTCTCCACCTCCCGGACCAAGCTGTACGCGATAGCGCCGCACGGCGCCCGGGGCCCGCTGCCGGTCACCATCCGGGCGTACGACTACGCCGGCAACTACGACGAGATGACGACCGTCGTGAACGCCGAGGCCACGTCCCCGGTGGCGTCGATCGTCTCGCCGGTCGAAGGTGCGCACGTCCGGAGCGGTCCGGTCCCGGTGATCGTCCGGCTGGCGGAGGGGAGCAGCCCGGTCAACCGCGTCGTCAGCTACTCCGCGAACGGCACCGTCGAATTCACCCGGGTCGCGGGTACCGATGATTGGGCCGGCGCGGTAGTTCCGTCTTCCGAAGGTTTGATCCAGGTCAACCTGCAGGGTGTGAGCGGTCTCTCCATCGTGCGCAGCCTGAAGCTGGTCATCGACGACAGCGGGCCGACCGCAACCGGGATCGCGCCGCGAAATCAGGTCCGGGTGCGGGGTACCTTCACCAGCTCGATCGAGGACGTGGCGGACGCCAGCGGGATTGCTCAGGCGCAGTTGTGGGCGAACGGGAAGTATGTCGGCGCGGACACCATGGCGCCATATTCGCTGGCGGTGCAGACCGGGACGCTCAACGGCACCGTCGATCTGACCTGGAAGCTGACCGACACCCTCGGTAACACGCGCGACTACACCGGCCAGGTGATCGCGGACAATGCCGGGCCGACGGTCGCCATCACCAGTGCGCCGGGCCACAAGGCGAAAGTCAAGGGCACCGTCACGATCGCGGTGAAGGCGACCGACCCGAGCGGCGTTTCGCACGTGGAGCTGCTGGTCAACGGCAAGGTCGTCGCGCGTGACAGCACGTCGGCCTACCTGCTCGCGGTGAACACCGCGAGGCAGGCGAAGACCATGAAGATCCAGATTCGGGCGTACGACAAACTCGGCAACGTGTCGTACTCCAGCGCCCGGACCTGGTACCGGAAGTAGCTCTCAGCCGCGGGCGACGTGCCGGTGCGACAGGCTCATCGATCCCGGCTCGACGGAGGACCACGGGGCCTCGCTGGTGTGCACGGCGAGGCCCGAGGTCTTCAGCTCGACGGTCGCGCCGTCCCACTGGGCGTCCGGGACGAGCAGGGCGGACACCTCGGACACGGTCGGGTTGTGGCCGACCACCAGGATCGTGCGCACGGTGTCCGGGACCGCCCGGAGCAGGTCGAAGACCTCGGTCCGCCCGCCGTAGTAGAGCTGATCCTGGTAATGCACCTCGGGCGCGCCGTGTGCCTGGTCGCCCTGGGCCAGCGCCAGCGACGCGGCCTGCCAGGTCTGCCGGGTGCGTTTGGCCGGCGAGCAGATCACCAGGTCGGGGTGCAGTCGCTCGTCCACCAGCCAGGCACCGGCCGCGTCAGCATCCGACATTCCGCGCTCGGTCAGGCTTCGGTCGAAATCCAGTAGTTCGCCGGGAGTCTCCGCTTTGGCGTGGCGTAGCAGGATCAGCGTCCGCAAGGTCATTGGAACAGCTTGCCTGATTGGAACTCCTCACGTCCGGGTAAGCCCTCGACCGATGTATTCATGATGGTCGAGCGAGCCCGCCCGGCCGCTTCGAAGGAGGGCCTCGATGGGCATCGGCGCAAGTATCTTCCTGCTCGCTCTGGGGGCGATCCTGGCGTTCGCCGTCAACGCGGACATCAGCGGCCTCGACATCAGCGTGATCGGCTGGATCCTGATGGCGGCCGGCCTGGTCGGACTGATCATCACGCTCTGGTTCTGGAACAGCCGGCGCCGCACGGTCGTCACCCGCTCGACCGGCGTCCCGGTCGCCGGAGCCGGCTACTCGAGCGAGTACCGCGAGGTACGTCAGGACGACGTCCCGCCGCCCCCGCCGCCCGCGTACCGCTGACCCCGTACCTCAGATGATGAAAAACGGCCCGGCGATCCGCCGGGCCGTTTCCGTCTGTGCCGCCGTCAGGCGTAGAGAGCGAAGTAGATCGCGACCTGATGGCAGATCGCCGCGACCAGCGTGCAGGCGTGGAAGAACTCGTGGTGACCGAAGACGGTCGGCCACGGGTTCGGCCGCCGCAGCGCGTAGAACACCGCGCCGACCGTGTAGATCAGCCCGCCGACGAGCATCAGGACGAAGCAGGTGACCCCGCCTTCGTGCAACACGTTCGGAATGATGCCGACGGCGACCCAGCCGAGCGCTACGTAGAGCGGCGCTCCGGCCCACCGTGGCAGATGCGGCCAGACCACCTTGAGCGCCACTCCGCCCAGGGCGCCGCCCCAGACCAGGCTCAGCATCAGCGTTGCTGTGCCCTTGTCCAGCAGGGACACGCAGAACGGCGTGTAGGTGCCGGCGATGAAGATGAAGATCATCGAGTGATCCATCCGGCGCATGATCTGGAAGCCGCGTTCGCTCCAGACCCGCCGGTGGTAGAGCGCGCTGATGCCGAAGAGGCCGCAGACCGTGATGCTGTAGATCAGGCAGCTGACGAACGGGGCGACACCCGGTCGGCTCCAGGCGATCGAGCAGAGCACGATGCCGCAGACGGCGGCGACGAAGAATGCGTACTGGTGCAACCGGCCGCGTAGTCGCGGCTTGCCGAGGTCGGTCGGCTTCATCCGGAACGGGGCTGAGGTCGTCACGCGCTCTAGGTTACGGCACCGTAGGTTACTAGCGGGTAGTGACGCCGTATACGGTTTCCGACACACGAGGATTTCCCCATGAAACTACGACCTGCAGCGGTTGATCTGAACGCGGATCTCGGTGAGGGGTTCGGCGCCTGGCGACTCGGTGACGACGAGGCCCTGCTCGACGTCATCACCTCGGCGAACGTGGCCTGTGGCTTTCACGCCGGCGATCCGTCGACGATGCACCGGGTGTGCCGGGCGGCCGCCTCGCGGGGCGTCGCGATCGGCGCCCAGGTCGGCTATCGGGACCTGGCCGGCTTCGGTCGCCGCCGGATCGACTACGAGTTCGGCGAGCTCCGCGACGACGTGCTCTACCAGATCGGGGCGCTCGAAGCGTTCTGCAGGGCGGCCGGCGAGCGGGTGCGATACGTCAAGCCGCACGGAGCGCTCTACAACACGGCCGCCGTCGACCAGGGACAGGCCGAGGCGGTGGTGGCCGCGGTGCTCGCCTACGACCCGGGGCTGCCGGTGCTCTGCCAGCCCGGATCGGTGCTGTACGAGCGGGCCGTCGCCGCCGGGCTGACCGCGACCGGTGAAGGGTTCGCGGACCGCGGGTACCTGCCGGACGGGCGGCTGGTGCCGCGGTCACGGCCGGACGCGCTGGTGCACGATCCGGCCGCGGTGGTGCGGCGGGCGACCCGGATGGCCGTCGACGGCGAGGTGGTCGCCGTCGACGGCTCAGTCGTCGAGGTGCCGATCCGGTCGATCTGTGTGCACGGGGACACCCCGGGTGCGGTGGAGCTGGCCCGAGCGGTCCGGGAGGGCCTCGCGGAACAACTCACCGTCAGTCCGTTCGCCTGACCCCGGGTCAGGAGGTGGTCTCGTCCAGGCCCCGGAGGATGAGCGGGAGGCGGGACGGGCCGTCGCTGTCGATGACGATCGGGACACCCCAGTCCTGCCTGGTCAGGTGGCACGCGCCGAACTCGGCGTCGACATCGCAGGTCGCCGCCTGGGCGACCACCTGCAGCACACCCTTCGGCACGTCCGGGTTCAGGACCAGCTTGCGGGACAGCTCGGTGGTGACGCCCTCGCCGTCGAGCAGCAGCTCGGCCGGGGAGGCGGAGACGGTCAGCCGCACCGGGGAGCCGAACTGGTTGTCCAGCTTCTGGCCGGGTGCCGGCGTGAAGATCACGTCGAGGGTGACCTCGCCCGGGGCCAGGTGCGACGGCGGGCGCTCGGTCTTGTGCCGCTCGCCGTCGACCGTCTTCACCACGCCGGGTGCGA
Organism: Actinoplanes regularis; assembly: GCF_900188005.1. Classification (GTDB taxonomy): domain Bacteria; phylum Actinomycetota; class Actinomycetes; order Mycobacteriales; family Micromonosporaceae; genus Actinoplanes; species Actinoplanes regularis. The sequence continues at coordinate 47,181 of NZ_FZNR01000023.1, forward strand.
GCCGGGTCAACCGGTGCGCGGCGGACTCCACCACCAGCACGTCGCCGCTGCTCGTGACGAGGACATCGCTCGGCTCGGCAAGACCGGAATCGACGGTGGACACCGTGTTCGCCGCCGGGTCGAAGCGCCGGACAGCACCGTTGTACGTGTCCGCGACCAGCACCGAGCCATCGCCCAGCGCGGTAACGCCGAGCGGGTGCTGAAACAGCGCGGTGTCGGCCGGCCCGTCCACATGTCCGAAATCGAACAGGCCTTGCCCGGCCGCGGTGTGCAGGACGCCGTCTTCGACGTAGCGCAGCGCGGAGGTCTCGCTGTCGGCGATCCAGAGCCGCTTTCCGTCCGCGCTCACCGACAACCCGGACGGCTGGGCCATCCAGACGTCCGGGAGCGGGCCGTCGCGCAGCGCCTCCACCGTGGTGCCGGCGTAGACGCCGACGGTGCGCTTGATCGGATCGAACCACCACAGCTGGTGGATGCCGGCCATGGCGATGATGACCTTCTCGTCGAACCAGGCCACATCCCACGGAGAGGAGAGGTCGGCGGCGAGCGCGTCGTGCGCGTGATCGTCCACAGCGGAGCGCCACGGCCGACCGGAGCCGGCGATGTGACTGATCTCACCGGACGTCAGATTCAGCCCGCGCAGCTGGTGATTGACCGTGTCGGCGACGACCACGTCGTAGCCGGTCAGCTCGCTCACCCGCGGCGGCAGCAGGACCAGGCCCTGCGGCTCGCTGAACGGCTCACCCCGGGTCTCGCTCCCGAACCGCCGGACCAGGGTCTCACCGTCGGGGGCGAGCTCGACCACCGAGTGCCGGGCCGAGTCGGAGACGAGCAGGTTGCCGCTGGGCAGCTCGATCGCCTTGCCGGGGAAGTGCAGCAGGCCCTCCGGGGCGGGCGGCGGAACGTACGGACCGTCGCCGCGGTGCAGGGTGCCGTCCGCCTCGTGCTTCGCGACCAGCTCGTCGATCAGCCGTGACAGGCCCTCGGCGTGGCCCTCGCCGGCCATCGAGGCGACCAGGTAACCCGTCGGGTCGACCACGGCCAGGGTCGGCCAGGCCTTGGCGGCGTACTGCTGCCAGAGGTGCATGTCGCCGTCGTCGATGACCGGGTGGTGGACGCCGTAACGCTCGACCGCGGCGGCCAGTGCCTTCGGATCACGCTCGTGCTCGAACTTCGGGGAGTGCACGCCGATCACGACCAGGGCGTCGCCGTACTTCTCCTCCAACGGCCGCAGCTCGTCCAGGACATGCAGACAGTTGATGCAGCAGAAGGTCCAGAAGTCCAGAACGAGGATCTTGCCCCGCAGGTCGGCCAGGGTCAGGGCCTTCCCACCGGTGTTGAGCCAGCCGCGGCCCTTGAGTTCGGGCGCACGTACGCGAGAAGTCATTCGCCCATGGTGCCTCAGTGTCAGTCCTGACCGGCCTCCGGGCCGGTCAGGACCGCCGAAGGCTCAGCCGGCCGGCTTGACCAGGCAGTACACCTTCTTGCCCGCCACGATGTAGGGCTGGGTGGTGTCCGTGCACTGGTCCTTCGAGTCGACGACCTGCTTGACCTGGTACGCGTCCGTCTCCGAACACGCCACCTTGGTCACCTTGTCGCCGTTCTTCACACAGTCGCCGGCGCTGAAGCTGTCCCCACTGCCACCGCCGGAGATCAGCCAGACCAGGCCGAACACGATGACGAGCAGCAGGGCGGCGCCGAACACCACGGCGAGGGTCACCGGGCCGGTCTTCACGACCGGCTTCGGCGGCGCGGGCGGCTCCTCGCCCTTGAACTGGTCGAACTTGTCCTGTTCGGCCGGGCCGGGCCAGCTCGTGGTGTCCTCCGGGCCGGGCGGGGTGACCGTGGCCCGGGTCGTCCGGTCAGCGCCGAACGGGTCGGAACCCGGCATGTTCGGCATCTGCGGCAGGGCGGGCGCCGGGACGTACGGCGAGTTGCCGCGGCCGGAGACGTCCGTGGTGTGCTCGCTGAACTGGTCCGAGCCGGGTGCGGCCGGCGCACCGGCGGTGAAGTCGCCCCAGGCCGGGGCACCCTGCGGCGCGGCGCCGAACGGGTTCGGCTGGGCCGGGGAGCCGGGCGGACCGAACGGGTTCGGCTGCGTCGGGGGCGGCCCGAACGGGTTCGGCTGAGCCGGAGAACCGGGCGGACCGAACGGCGTGGCGGCCGGAGCGCCCGCGAACGACGACGAGGGCGGCGGGAACGACGCTTCCTCCCCGCTTCCGTACGACGGGAACGACGGCGCGGCGCCGGGAGCCGGGAACGGCGGGGCGCCCTGGGCACCGTCGTCGTACGGCCCGACCCGGGCGCTGCCGGAGGACGGGCTGATCGGCGCGCTGGGGGCGCCCGGCTCCGGCGGCGAGACGCGAGCACTCGCCGAGGCGCGGGCGGTGGCCCGAGCGGGCGACTGCGGGGTCGGCCCGGCGGCCTCTCCCGGTGCCGGCGGGAAGCCGCCGAAGCCGCCCGGGTTCTCCTCGCCTCGCTGGGGCGGCGGGAACGAGCCGAAGCCGCCGGAGTTCTCCTCGCCACGCTGCGGTGGCGGGAACGAGCCGAAGCTGTCGGGGCGGGCGCCGAACGGACCGTCGGCGCTCTCCGGCTGCTGCTCGAACGGCGAACGCTCGTGCGTGGACGGTGCGGCTTCCGACGCGAACGGCGAGCGTTCCTGCGCGAACGGGTTCGCCTGTCCGCCGGCGGGGCCCTGGCCGAACGGGTTCGCGGCGCCCGGGTCGGAGCCGTCGCTCGGTGCGAACGGCGACTCGGGGGCACGCTGCGCGAACGGGTTCGTCGACGGAGCGGGCTCCGGTGCCGACGAGAACGTCTCCGGCATGCGCGCACCCGGGAACGGCGAGCCACCGAACGGCGGCTCCTCGGCGACCGGCGTCGCCACCGGCTCCTCGGCAGCCGGGGCGGGCCGGCCGTACACCCGGGCCTGCGGCGCGGCGGTGGCCGGCGGAATCTCGGCCCCCTCGGCCGGCGGGGCGACCCGGCCGGGGACCGAGACGCTGGCGGTCACCGGGCGGGCCGAGCCGGTCGCGGGCCAGGCCGCGGCGGCCTCCCGTGGCTGCGGAACGGCGCCGGAAGTGGGTGCGGGAACCGCGGCCGATCCGGACGACACGGGCACCGAGGCGGAGCCGGCCCGCGGAGCGACGGGCGGGACCGAGGCGGCCCCGGCCGGCGGCACGGAAGCGGAGCCGACCGGCGACGGGACAGCGCCCGAGCCGGACGCGGGCAGCGAACCACCACTGCCGAGCGCGGCGCCGGGCACCCGCTGCGGGAAGCCGGTCGACGGCTGCTCACCGGAGGCCTCCGAGAGCGGGTCGTTGCCGAACGGCGCCGGGATTGACCCACCGAAGGCGTTCGGCGGCGCCGTGTACCCCATCGAGTTGCGGACCGGCAGGTCGAGACCGGGAGTCGGGCCGATGGGCTCACCCTCCGGGTTCGGCCCAGAGGGCGCGCGCAGCGGGAACCCGCCGCTGTCGCCCTGCCGGGTCGGGAACGTGGTGGAGGCGGCCTGCGACGGGGTCTCTCCGGCGGGGCGGGCGGCGCTGCCGAGCCAGCTGTTCTCTGCCGGGCCGGTCAGCCCGGAGCGCCCCGGCGCGTCCGGAACATCGGTCAGGGTGGCGCCGGGCACGCGGGCCTTCTGCTCTCCGAACGCGGAGAAGGTCGACTGGTCGGCCACGGCCGCCGAGGCGCCGGGCGTGCGCGTGGGCAGCCCGCTGCTGGTGGTCGGCGGCGGGAAGGCCGACGCCTCTCCATCCGGCGGCGGAAAACCGGCCGCACTGCCGGAAGGCGGCGGGAAGCCGGGTGCATTACCGGCGGGCGGCGGGAAGTTCGCAGCACCGCCGGTCGGCGGCGGGAAGTTCGCGGCGCCACCGGTGGGGGGCGGGAAGTTCGCGGCGCCACCGGTGGGGGGCGGGAAGTTCGCGGCACCGCCGGTGGGGGGCGGGAAGTTCGCGGCGCCACCGGTGGGGGGCGGGAAGTTCGCGGCACCGCCGGTGGGGGGCGGGAAGTTCGCGGCGTTGCCGGTGGGCGGCGGGAAGCCAGGAGCGCTACCGGCGGGCGGCGGGAAGTTCGCGGGTGCACCGGCGGGCGGCGGGAACGGGTTGGTTCCCGGCACGGAGGCGGAGGCGCGCCCGGGCGGCGTGAACCCAGCGGGCCCGAACGGCGACTCCGACGGCTGCGGCTCCGCGGCGGGAGCCGGCGGCGCCCAGGCGGACGGCGACGGCTGCTGCTCGAACGGGGCCGAAGGTGCGGAGGGCGAAGACCCGTACGGCGAGACGGATCCGTACGGCGAAGCCGCCTCGGGTGACACCGACCCGTACGGCGAGGCCCCTTCCGGCTGCGGCGCGCGCGCCGAGCCATACGGGGTACCTGTCGGGTTGGAACCGGAGCCGAAGGTGGAGACCGCTGGAACCACGAACGGCGATCCGCCGCCGGGCGCCGACTGCGGCGGTGGACCGTACGACGTGGGGGTGCCCTCGGCCGGCGACGGTGCCGATGCCCGGCCCGAAATCCGCTGACCGTCGGGTTCTGTCCCGCCCGACGCGGCCTCTACCGGCTGCCCGGCGTGCTGCCCCTCGGACGTCATACGCGCCTCCTCATCGATGCGGCCGTGCCAGCTTTGCACGGACGCGCCCCCTCCGGCGACCATCCGCCAAGGGTCGTGCCAGCTTTCAGGCCAGGCCCTGCTGGGGCGTTGTGGAGAGCCCCGATCACCCGCTCCGACCGGCCGCGCCGGGTTGGGGACCAGTGCCCAACCGTACCGGGCGTTCGCGGCGGAGAGAATCCCGGTGTACGCCACTGAGCGATTGCCACGCGGGGTGTCGACATGGTCGACGGTACGAAACAGCCCGCCCGGGTGAACACGGGCGGGCCGGTAGGTGAGGCGCTCTGGCCCGATGGGCCGGGCGGCCTAGAAGGGCTGGCGCTGGGCGAAAAAGGCGATCTCGTCACGCATGGCCTGGGTGGGCGCGCTCTGCATCGCGCGGTCGATGGCGCGGTGCTGGCGGTTGATCAGGCGGCGGCGCCGGATGCGGTCCATCACGTTCATGACACTGGCTCGTTTCCCCGGCTGTTGCCGGTTTGGGCGACGTGCCGCTGCCGGTTCCGCTTGTGGCGGACACCGTCGGCGCACGTCTCGGGTGTGCCTCCAGTGTCCGCCTCAGCGGTAGGTCTTGCCAACTATTCAGATGGTGATCCGGGTCATCTGCCTAACGATCGAAAGTGCACCCGGTTTCTAGCCGTAGAACCCTCAGGTCCAGGCCAGGATTGCCGCCTCCGGGTCGCCGAGGAAGTCGCCGATGTCCCGGAGGAACTTCGAACCGAGCTCGCCGTCGATGATCCGGTGGTCGAACGAGAGGCCGAGCGTGGTGACCTGGCGCACCTTGATCTTGCCCTTGTGCACCCACGGCGTCGGCCGGATCGCGCCGAACGCCAGGATCGCCGACTCGCCCGGAGGCAGGATCGGGGTCCCGGTGTCGATGCCGAACACTCCCACGTTGGTGATCGAGAGTGTGCCGTGCGCCATGTCGGCGGGCGAGGTCTTGCCGGCCTTCGCCGTCCGGACGAGACCGTTGAGCGCCTCGGCGAGTTCCCGCAGGCTGAGACGGCCGGCGTCCTTGACGTTCGGCACGATCAGTCCGCGCTCGGTCGCCGCCGCGATCCCGAGGTTCACGTACTCCTTGACGACGATCTCGTTGGTCGCCGCGGACCACGCCGAGTTGACCATGGGGTGCCGTTCGACCGCGAGCAGCACCGCCTTCGCCACCAGCAGCAGCGGGGAGATCCGCAGCTCGGCGAACTCCCGCCGGGCCTTCAGCTTCTCCAGCGCCTTCATGCTCCGGGTGACGTCGACGGTGAGGAACTCGGTGACGTGCGGCGCGGTGAACGCGGAGGCCACCATGTTCTCCGCGGTCAGCTTCCGTACCCCCTTGATCGGGATGCGCTGCTCGCGGGAGGCGTCGAAGACCGCGGCCGGTGCGGTGGGCGCGGTCGCCGGCTGCGTGGCGCCTCCGGCGGCGGCCTGGTGTACGTCCTCACGTGTCACCGACCCGAGCGGTCCGGTCCCGTTGATCACGGCGAGGTCGACGCCCAGGTCCCGGGCCAGTTTCCGGACCGGCGGCTTGGCCAGCACCGGTCCACTCCGGACCGGCGCCGGCGGCGGGACGGCCGGGGCGCTCGGCGCGGCCACCACAGCCGGAGCGGCCGGCGCGGTCACCGCGACCGGAGCCGCCGACGGCGTGCTGATCCGGGGCCGCCGCTTGGCGCTGGCCTCCCGCGGCCCGTAACCGACGAGCACCGCTGTGCGCCCACCCGGCGCCGGCCCACCGATCATTCCCGGCTCGACCGCACCCTCGGCGGGTGCGACCTCGACCGCGGCCAGCGATTCGGCGGAGGGCGCGGGCACGTCGGGCGAGACCGGCCCGGCGCCCGGGTCGGTGTCGATCGAGATGATCGGGCGGCCCACCTCGACGGTGATGCCGGCCTCGTGGTGGATCTTCGTGACCACACCGGCCCACTTCGCCGGGATCTCGACGGCCGCCTTCGCCGTCTCCACCTCGACGATCGGCTGGTTCAGCTCGATCGTGTCGCCCACCTTGACCAGCCAGGCGAGGATCTCGCCCTCGGTCAGGCCCTCGCCCAGGTCGGGCAGGTTGAACTCCTTGATCCGCGACATCTGCGTCACCAGCCGAAGGAGCGGTCGACGGCGTCCAGCACCCGGTCCAGGTCGGGGAGGAAGTCCTCCTCCACCCGGGCCGCCGGATACGGAATGTCGTAGCCGGTCACCCGCAGCACCGGGGCCTCGAGGGAGTAGAAGCACTCCTCGGTGATCCGGGCGGCGAGCTCGGCGCCGATACCCAGGTTGCCCGGCGCCTCGTGGACCACGACCGCGCGGCCGGTCCGGCGGACCGACTCGAAGATCGCCGGGTAGTCCACAGGGGAGAGCGTGCGCAGGTCGATGACCTCGAGGTTGCGGCCGTCCTCGGCGGCGGCCGCGGCGGCGTCCAGCGCCACCCGCACCATCGGACCGTACGCGAGCAGCGTCGCGTCCGTCCCGGGCCGCAGCACCCGCGCCGCGTGCAGCGGGTAAGCACCGCTCAGCGGCGCCTCCAGCTCGACCTCGCCCTTCTCCCAGTAGCGGCGCTTCGGTTCGAAGAACACGACCGGGTCGTCCGAGTTGATCGCCTGCTGGATCATCGTGTACGCGTCCGCCGGGTTCGCGCAGCTCACGACCTTGAGACCGGGGGTGTGCGAGAAGTACGCCTCGGGGGACTCGGAGTGGTGCTCGACCGCGCCGATGCCGCCGCCGAACGGGATCCGGATGACCATCGGCACCCGGACCTTCCCCTTGGAGCGGTAGAACATCTTCGCCACCTGGGCGACGATCTGGTTGTACGCCGGGAAGACGAACCCGTCGAACTGGATCTCGCAGACCGGCCGGTATCCACGGATGGCCAGGCCGACCGCGGTGCCGATGATGCCGGCCTCGGCCAGCGGCGTGTCGATGACCCGGTCCTCGCCGAAGTCCTTCTGCAGACCGTCGGTGATGCGGAAGACGCCGCCGAGCTTGCCGACGTCCTCGCCCATGATCACGACCTTCGGGTCGTTCTCCAGGGCGCGGCGCAGGCCGTGGTTGAGGGCCTTGCCCAGGGTGATCGTCTCGGCCATCAGTGCCCACTCCCCTCGAACGACGCGTGGTACTCGTCGAACGCCTTGCGCTGCGCGTCCACCTCGGGCGAACTGTTCGGATAGACGTGGTCGAACATCGTGACGGGTTGGGGATCAGGCATCGCCAGCACCCGCTCACGCAGGTCCAGGGCGAGCTTGCGGGCGGTCTCGTCGACCTCGGCGAAGAAGTCCGCGTCGGCCACCTGCTGCTTGGCGAGGAACGCCTTGACCCGGGCGATCGGGTCCTTCGCCTTCCACGACTCGACCTCGGAGGCGATCCGGTACCGCGTCGGGTCGTCGGAGCTGGTGTGCGCGCCCATCCGGTAGGTGTACGCCTCGATCAGCGTGGGGCCCTGGCCGTTGCGGGCGTTGTCCAGCGCGGCGCGGGTCACGGCGTAGCTGGCGAGCACGTCGTTGCCGTCGATCCGGATGCCGGGGAAGCCGTAGCCGGCGGCACGCCGGTACAGCGGGATGCGGGTCTGCCGCTCCAGCGGCTCGGAGATCGCGTACTGGTTGTTCTGGCAGAAGAAGACCATCGGGGCGTTGAACACCCCGGCCCAGACGAACGACTCGTTGACCTCGCCCTGGCTGGTCGCGCCGTCGCCGAAGTAGGCGATCACGGCCTCGCCGTCCGGGCTGCCGGTCTTACCGTCCATGGTGACGCCCATGGCGTATCCGGTCGCGTGCAGCGTCTGCGAGCCGATCACGATGGTGTAGCCGTTGAACTTGTGCTCGTTGGCATCCCAGCCACCCTGGTCGACGCCGCGGAACAGGCCGAACGGCATGATCGGGTCGATCCCGCGGCAGTACAGCACGCCGTGCTCGCGGTAGGTGGGGAAAGCCATGTCCTGCTGGCGCAGCGCCCGGCCGGAGCCGACCTGCGCCGCCTCCTGACCCAGCAGACTGGCCCAGATTCCCAGCTCGCCCTGCCGCTGCAGAGCGGTCGCCTCGGCGTCCAGCCGGCGTACCGTCACCAGGTCGCGGTAGAACCCGCGGTACTCCTCGTCGGTGAAGTCGACCGAGTACGTGGTGCCGTCCGCCGTGGTGACGCTGCCGAGGTGCTCGCCGTCGGGCGTGAGCAGTTGGACGAAGCCGCCGGCCGGAGCATCCCCACCTGGTATCCGGTCCACCGCGCCGTCAGCGGGCGCCGGTGGCTTACCCCCGGCTTTGCGTTCGCCTTTCGCCATCCGTGTCTCCCTGTTCCTCTCTACGCCCGCGGCGGGTGTCGCCCGACCACGAGGCGGACCACTCGGTGCCGCGCGTGTGCCTGGTGAGGCTGCTGCGCGGCGTACCGGCGGGACTGCGCCCCTGCCGGGACGGCCCGTCGTCGCCTCGCTGATCGGCGGAAGGCGACGGCGGCGGTGCCGTCGCCCCCATCCTGACAGAGGGAGTGAGCGGCGTTACAGCCTGCGTGGATCACGAATGAAAATTTTCTGCTGACACATCGTTAAGGGTATTTGTCCGATTTAGGAGTTTTTGTACGGCCACTACCGTACGAATGGTCAGAATCTGCCGCTGCCGAACGGGTCGTGCGTCGTTCACTCCTTTGACCGGGACGGATCCAGGTTGATCTTTGGTTCGAAGGGGATGTTCACGTGCCGCACCTGCCCGACGACGACGGCTACGAGCCGCCCCTGAAGGTGCTCAGGAAGCGGTTCAACGGCGTGTACCGCGAGGATCACGGCCTCTCCGGGCCGACCCGGCGATACCTCCTGATGGTCGTCATGCTGGTCGCGCTCGCCTCGCTGCCGACTCTGGCCGTCATCACCGCGGGCACCAGCGAAATCGCCGATAACGGGCGGAATCGCGCACTGGACGAACCGTTCCTGCCGACGCCGATGGCCGGCCCGGTCCGCCCTTCCCCGACGACACCCCAAAGACGTTCCCGGTACGACGAACCGAGCCGGCCGCTGTTCGAACCCGGCGCGACGCCGATCAGGACACCGGGTGTGTCGCCCCCGGAGGGTACGAGTGCCGACGTCTCGATCATCTCGGGCCGGCCGCCGGCGCCGGACGGCCGGTTCTCACCCGGGGTCGCCCGGAGCCGGCCACGGTCCGATGTGGACTCCCGCTCACGGCCGGCTGACCAGGGAAAATCACGGCCGGGTTCGATCACGGTGTTCCCGACGGTTCCCGGACTTCCCGCGGTTCCGGACGATGACTGGGACGTTCCGCTGGCCCGGAAGGTGCCCGTCGTCCGGGATCCCGGAGCCGAGAAACCGATCGGGCAGAACGATTCCTTATCGGACAAAACGGGTTTTTCAGATGGCGCTGATTCCTCTGGCGACCCGAGCTCCCGGAGCGATGACAGCGACTCGGCGGATCAGGACGACTCCGAAGATCCGGATCAAGACGACCTCGCGCACCACGAGTGCGAGGTAGCCCTCCGTTCCATCATCTCCGACCGGCCACGCGGCTGGTCCCGCTTCAGCGGAGGTCAATCGTGACCGAACGCCCGCACATCAACGCCGCCCGGATCGTCGACTACAGCTACGCCTCCGGCGGCGACCGCAACGTCCGCCACTCGATGATCCAGCCCCGCTCCGACGAGAACCGGATCACCAACCGTCCGTACCGCGGACATCACCGCGCCGAGCACACTCTGCACGACGAACTCGTCCCGGCACGTCAGCGCAGCTCGCGAGTCGGCCGGCACCACGCCGAGTCCCCGGGCGAAGGGCGGCACGTCAACCACCGCTGAGCAGCCGGACCAGTGCCTGAGCGGCACGGACCACCGCAGCCGCCGATCATTCGTCGCCGAGACGGTCCTGGTTGGCCTGGATCCAGGCGTCGATCGCCGCGGAGTCGTTCGGGTCGACGCCCTCGGCGATCAACTGGGCCACCGCCGCGGTGGCCGGGCTGCGCCGCTCGCCGGTGGTGTAGAGCCGGGCGAACTCCGGCACCAGCTTCTCCACCTCGGCGTCGGTCTCGGCGATCGCGGCCGGCGGCAGCCCGCGCCGCCAGGTCGCGTAGGAGGACCAGGCCCGGACGACCCGGGGCAGCATCGCCGCGTCGTCCATGTCCAGGACCGCCCGGCGATGCACCCAGTCCAGCAGGAACAGGCCGGCCACGGCCGGGCTCCAGCGCAGCGGGTCGGCGCCGGGCAGGGTGGCCGCGTGATCGAGGAGCAGGCCCAGGCAGAACCGCAGGGACGGCTGGTCGGCGTCCGGCTCGGTCAGCCCGGCGCGCGCCGCCTCGGGTGAGGCCAGGAAGTCCCGCATCAGCTCGGTGACGTCCGGCCCCTCGGGCTCGTCCAGCAGCGGGGTGGTCGGCGCGGGCAACAGCGCCAACCGGGCGGTGGCCAGCGCGCGGTCGGTGGCCAGCGAGCTGTCCGCGGGCAGGTCGCCGAGCTCGTCGGTGACCTGCAGGTGCCGGTCCACCTCGTCGCGCAGCCGGCCCGGATCCTCGTCCCGGAACCAGGTCAGCTCGTCGTGCTCGCACACCGTCCGGACCTGGGCGAGGACCCGCTCGGCCGAGGTCGCGACGAACACGTCCTTGACGATGCCGATGTTGTGGTCGACCAGGGCCACCACGGCGTGCTCGGGGCCGCCGTCGGAGCTGTCGTCGTAGGCGTAGGTCACCAGGTACGACGTCTGATCGCCGTACACGTCGCCGTAGGCATAGCAACCGGTCGGCCGGACCCGGCCCAGCTGCCCGGCCCACGACGGACCGCGCGTGTCGTGCCCGACCTGGTCGGCGCCGTCGGCATCCGGCACCAGGGTGGCGAAGACCTCGCGGATGGTCGCGGCGGCCGGCTCCGGGCGCTGGTCGGTGACGGACAGGAAGTCACCGACGAAATCGCGGACAGCGGCCGCACGGTCGGTCTCCGCGACCGAGTACACGCTGCCGAGCAGCGCTGTTCCGAGCATCTCGGCGTCGAGCGCGCAGCCCAGCTTGATCACGTCGCGGGCCGCGTGCAGCACCGCCTCGTACACGCTCTGGGGTGCCGGCATGCCGCGAGCCTACCGCTCGCGGCATGTTCCGGGACTACTCCGAACGCACCACGCCGAGCGCTTCGCGCGCCTGGGCGTACGCGTTCAGCACCTCGCGCACCGGCGCCACCACGTATCCGCGGCCGACGTCGGTGATCGCCGCCCGCAGCCGCTGCTCGGCCCGACGCCGGGCGCGTCGCCCGCCGATCTCGACGAGTGGCTTCAGCAGCAGCCAGACCAGCAGCCCGGCGAAGAGCCCGCCGAGCAGCAGCACGGTCGAGAGCGGAACCGAGCCAACCTCGGGCCCGCCGATCTCGGACAGGCCGAGGGCGCTCATCACGTAGCCGAGGAGCAGCCAGATCAGGCCGGCCGTAGCCGTGGCGAGCAGCACCCACTGCGCGACGCCGGCCACGCGCCACCAGGCCGGCTGGTGGTCGGTGCCCAGGTCGGTGGTGGCGATCGCCCGGTCGAGCGCGTCCGGAAGGTCGCCGTCCCGGGACCGGGCGGCGGTGTTCAGCGCCGGTGCCCAGACCTCCGGCAGCGGTGCCGCGGCCCGTGCGGCGACCGCGCGGACCGAGAGACCGACCGCCGACTTCTGCGCTGCGTCGGCCTCCGGCAGGGACGTGCGCGGTACGACGTCGGTGGAGACCGCATCGGTCTTGACCGGCTCCCCGAGGTGCAGCTTGCGCAGCGGGTCGGGTCGCAGCCGGCGCAGACCCCGGACCAGCGGCCAGCCGGTGGCCGCGGCGGCCCGGTGCCGATAGGCGGCGGCAGCGGCGTCAGCGACCGCGGGCACCCCGGCGGAGGCCGCGAGCGTCTCGGTCAGCTGCCGCACGGTCGCCCGGTCCACCTCGTCCTCGGCGGCCGGCGGGCCCATCATCGCGGCCAGTTCCTCGCTCGCCGCGTCCAGGTCGGCGGCGAGCCGGCGCAGTGCGGCCTGCCGCCCGGCCACCGTCGTCTCCAGGGCGTTGCGCAGGTCACCCAGCATGCCGGGCTGCTTCGCCGAGGAGGCCAGCACCGGCGCGCCGGTCAGCCCGTCCTCGTCCACCAGTCGCCGCAGGTCGGTGAGGACCGTCTCGGTGTCCGCGGTGGTGAGCCGGTCGGCCTGGTTCAACACCACGATGGTCACGCCGGCGTGCGTGTTGAACTGGGAGATGTAGGCGCGGTGCAGGATCCGGTCGCCGTATTTCTGCGGGTCGACCACCCAGACGATCTGGTCGACCAGCCCGAGCAGCCGGTCCACCTCCAGCTGGTGGGCCTGCTCCACGGAGTCGAAGTCGGGCAGGTCCAGCAGGACCAGGCCGCGCAGCGCGGCCTCGTCGTCGCCGTCCAGCGCGCTCTCCCGGACGAACCGCTGCCGGGGCAGCACGCCGACCCAGTCCAGCAGACGGCTGGCCGGTTCCAGCGGACCCCAGACCACGGCGTGTGCGGTGCCGGTGGTCGGCCGGCGTACCCCGACCGGCGACAGCTTGAACCGGGCCAGCGCGTTGAACAGGCTGGACTTGCCGCTGCCGGTGCTGCCGACGAGCGCCACCACGGTGTGCTCCAGCGAGAGCGTGAGCCGCCCGCTGGCCCGCTCCACGACGGTGTGCGCCGTGACCAGCTCACTGTCCGGCAGATACGGATCGACCAACCGCAGGAACCGGGTCAGCGCCTCCAGGCGCCGGCTCAGGTCCTCCGCGTCCACCCGATCGGTGCCCCGTACCTTTTCCACCAGACTCATGACCCCGATCCGGTCAACGCGATTTCCCTCCTGGCGCTCTCCACCTCAGCGGCGGCTCGGCGCAACAGTGTGCCGGGTTCCGCCTCGCGGCGCACGGCGGCGGTCAGCTCCGTGTACCGGACGGCCTCGGCGTCGAGCAGTTCGTCGAAGCGGGCGACCAGCTCGTTGCGGGCCCGTCCGGCGAGATTACGGATGGCCTGGTCACCGAAGATCGCCTCGAGCACCTTCTGCGCGGCGACCGTGGTGCCGGCGCCGACCGCGACCTCCAGCCCGGTCGGGATGAACGCGGTCGAGGTGAACACGGCGATCATCACGGCCAGGCCGGCGCCGTTCATCGCGTACGCCGTACCGCGTGCCACCGAGCGCTTGTCGCCGGCCTCCCGGCGGACCAGGTCCAGCACCCAACGCTGCCAGTCACGGACCATCCGGTCGGTCCGTTCCGGCAGTCCGGCCGAGATCGACTTCAGCTCCGGAATCAGCAGCGCCTCCCCGGCCGGGTGCGCCTGCCACGCCGCGTAGGACTGCTCAGCGGCGTCCGTCGCCACCCCGCGCAGCAGGGTGACCAGCTGGGACTCCAGCGCGATCCGCAGGTTGCGGCTGGGCTCGGGGCGGCCGGTGACCGCCGCGACCAGCTTGTCGCGCAGCTGGCCGACCCGGGACTCCAGCCCGCGGGCGAGGTCGCCGGTCCCGATGAACTCCTGCCAGCGGGCCAGCACCTCACCGCGGAGCAGCCGGCCGTCCTGCAATCCGTCGCGCACCGTCCGCTTGGCCGTCCGGTACGCCCCGTCGACCCGCTCGTCCAGCGCCCGCGCCGTACGCTCCTGGTCCTCGGCCGCCTCGGCCAGGCCGTCCACCGCCGGGACCAGCGCGGCCAGCGCGCCGTCGAGGGTCTGGCGGGCGACCGCGTCACGCGCCGCGGGGCTGGCCGAGAGCTGGGCGAACCATTGCCGCATCGGCTGGATGACCTGGGCGGGGAGCATCCCGCGGTCGTCCATCTGGGTTTCCGGCAGCACGAACAGCGGAGCGTTGCCCAGGTTGTGCTCGATCAGCATCTCGCCGAGGTGCGCGGAGATCTCGGCGGCCGCGTCGAGCGGCACCCGGTCCAGCACCAGCGCGATCACCGTGCCGCGCAGGCGGGCGGTCTTGAGCAGCTCCCAGGGCACCGCGTCGGCGTACCGGGAGGCGGTGGTGACGAAGAGCCAGAGGTCGGCCGCGGCCAGCAGCTGGGCGGCGAGTTCGCGGTTGTGGTCGACCACCGAGTCGACGTCCGGCGCGTCCAGCAGGGCCAGGCCGGGGCCGATGCCGCGAGCGCCGATCACCTGCAAAGAGTTCGGGTCGTCGCTGGTCTTGACCGTGCGGATCAGCCCGGGCAACAGGTGCGGCTGCTCGAACCAGCCGAGGTTCTCCGGGTGGGCGACGAGCACTGGCGAGCGGGTGGTCGGGCGCAGCACCCCGGAGGTGGTCACGGGCTCTTGGATCAGGCTGTTGACCAGTGTCGACTTGCCGGCACCGGTGGAGCCGCCGACCACCACGAGCAGTGGGGCGTCCAGCCGGGCGAGGCGGGGGAGCAGGTAGTCGTCGAGCTGGGCGAGCAACGCGGAGCCGACCCGTTTGGCCTCCTCCGCGGAGGGCAGCGTCAACGGGTACGAAACAGCGCCGAGGGCCGCCCGCAATCGGCGCAGTGCCGCCGCGAGCCGGCCCACGGCCGGTTGGGGTGCGACCGGTGGGGTGATGCCGTTCTCCTTGTTCGTGGGACGGGCAGGACCGTTCCCCGTACGATCGAAAAGGTCTGCTCGCGCTGCGCTGACCTGGTCTTTTTGGTTCGTTGTAGCGGGGACGGCGGATGGGGCCGACGGGCCGCCCGCGTCTCCGTGAGTCGTCACGGATTAAAGCGTGCACGATCTATCCAGGTCCAGCAACGGGTACCGGTATGCCGTGACCGGACAGGTATATAGGTGATTTTCGCGTGGCGCGGGCGCTCAGCGTCCGACTTGCGCCGCCCCGGCTCAACTTCGATTTGACGCGTCGCGACCCCGTGGCATCATTGAGTCGGTTCCACTCAACCCTGTACGGACCAGCCGGTAATGAAGCGAGGAACACCATGGCACGTGCGGTCGGCATCGACCTCGGCACCACGAACTCCTGCGTCAGCGTTCTGGAAGGAGGCGAGCCCACCGTCGTCGCCAACGCGGAGGGCTCCCGGACGACGCCGTCGATCGTGGCCTTCGCCCGGAACGGCGAGGTGCTCGTCGGCGAGGTCGCCAAGCGTCAGGCGGTGACGAACCCCGACCGGACCATCCGGTCGGTGAAGCGTGAGGTCGGCACCAACTGGTCGATCGACATCGACGGTAAGAAGTACACCCCGCAGGAGATCTCCGCGCGGGTGCTGATGAAGCTGAAGCGCGACTCCGAGGCGTACCTGGGCGAGACGATCACCGACGCGGTGATCACCGTCCCGGCGTACTTCAACGACGCGCAGCGCCAGGCCACCAAGGAGGCCGGCGAGATCGCGGGGCTGAACGTCCTGCGGATCGTGAACGAGCCGACCGCCGCCGCGCTGGCGTACGGCCTGGACAAGGGCTCCAAGGAGCAGACCGTTCTCGTCTTCGACCTGGGCGGCGGCACCTTCGACGTCTCCCTGCTGGAGCTGGGCGACGGCGTCATCGAGGTGAAGTCGACCTCCGGTGACAACCACCTGGGCGGCGACGACTGGGACCAGCGGGTCATCGACCACCTGGTGAAGACGTTCCGCGGTGAGCACGGCATCGACCTGTCCCAGGACAAGATGGCTCTGCAGCGTCTGCGCGAGGCGGCCGAGAAGGCCAAGATCGAGCTGTCCGCGGCCAGCACCACCAGCATCAACCTGCCCTACATCACCGCCGGGGCGAACGGCCCGCTGCACCTGGACACGTCGCTGTCCCGCGCCGAGTTCCAGCGGATGACGCAGGACCTGCTGGACCGCTGCAAGGGCCCGTTCGAGTCCGCGATCAAGGACGCCGACGTCAAGCTCGCCGACATCGACCACGTCATCCTGGTCGGCGGCTCGACGCGTATGCCGGCCGTGACCGAGCTGGTCAAGAGCCTGACCGGCAAGGAGCCGAACAAGGGCGTCAATCCGGACGAGGTCGTCGCCGTCGGCGCCGCGCTCCAGGCCGGTGTGCTCAAGGGCGAGGTCAAGGACGTCCTGCTGCTCGATGTCACCCCGCTGTCGCTGGGCATCGAGACCAAGGGCGGCATCATGCACAAGCTGGTGGAGCGCAACACCACCATCCCGGCGCACCGCTCCGAGGTCTACACGACCGCGGACGACAACCAGCCCTCCGTGCTGATCCAGGTTTACCAGGGCGAGCGCGAGATGGCGTCGTACAACAAGAAGCTCGGCACCTTCGAGCTCAGCGGCATCGCGCCGGCCCCGCGCGGCGTCCCGCAGATCGAGGTCTCCTTCGACATCGACGCGAACGGCATCGTGCACGTGTCCGCCAAGGACCTGGGCACGGGCAAGGAGCAGAAGATGACGATCACCGGCGGCTCCGCGCTGCCGAAGGAAGACATCGAGCGCATGATGCGCGACGCCGAGTCGCACGCCGAGGACGACAAGAAGCGGCGCGACGACGCGGAGGCCCGCAACCTGGCCGAGCAGCTCCAGTGGCAGACCGAGAAGTTCCTCGCGGAGAGTGGCGACAAGCTCCCCGAGGAGAGCAAGAACAAGATCGGCGAGGCGCTCGGCGAGCTGCGCGGCGCGCTCGGTGGCACCGACATCGAGAAGATCAAGTCGGCGCACGAGCGGCTGTCGCAGGTCTCCCAGGAGGCCGGTTCGCTGCTCTACTCGCAGAGTGAGGCCCCGCAGGCCGGTCCCGCGGGCGCGGGTGCGGCCGATGGCGCGCCCGGCGCCGGCCCGGCGGCCGGTGGCGACGACGTGGTCGACGCCGAGATCGTGGAGGACGACAAGAAGTGAGTGCCAGGGACGACGAGAACGACGGTCAGGCGACCGAGCGGGAAGTCATCCAGGGCGAGATCGACTCTACGACCGAGGAGACTTCCGCGCCGAAGCCGGGCAAGCGTGGGGGCGCACACCGCGCACCTGAGGACGAGGAGCCGGCCCCGGCGGCCGAGACCGCCACGACCGGCCTCGGCGCCGAGCTCGCGGCGGTCCGCGGTGAGCTCGAGGAGCGGACCCGTGACCTGCAGCGGTTGATGGCCGAGTTCGCCAACTACCGCAAGCGGGTGGACCGCGACCGGGGCGCCGCGGCCGAGCAGACCACCGGTGCGGTGCTCACCGCCCTGCTGCCGGTGCTCGACGACATCGACCGGGCCCGCGAGCACGGCGATCTGGTCGGGCCGTTCGCCTCGGTGGCCGAGCAGCTCACCGCGGCGACCGGCAAGCTCGGCCTGGTGGTCTTCGGGGAGAAGGGTGACCCGTTCGACCCCAATCGCCACGAGGCGGTCGCGCACCAGACGTCCGCGGACGTCACGGAGCCGACCTGCGTCGAGGTGATGCGCCGCGGCTACACCCTGGGCGAGCGACTGCTGCGCCCGGCGATGGTCGCCGTCGCCGACCCGGAGTGAGTTTCCGTTTCTGTCCCGCCCGCCGGTCCGCCGGCGGGCGGGACTTCACCCATGATGAGTCGAGGAGGGAGGCCGAGTGAGCTCGAAGGACTGGCTTGAGAAGGACTTCTACACCGTTCTCGGCGTGAGCAAGTCCGCCTCGACCGACGAGATCAAGAAGGCGTACCGGAAACTCGCCCGCGACCTGCACCCCGACCGCAATCCGAACAACAAGGAAGCGGAAGAGAAGTTCAAGGCCGCGTCCGAGGCGTACGACGTCCTCGCCGACGACAAGAAGCGCAAAGAGTACGACGAGATGCGCTCCCTGTTCGGTTCCGGTGCGTTCCGGCGTGGGGCCGGTCGGCCCGGCGCGGGTGGCCAGTTCGATCCGTCCGACCTGTTCGGCGGCTTCACCGGGGCGACCGCCGCCGGTGGTGCGGGCGCCGACCGCCGGTTCGGCGGCACGGGCTTCTCCGACATCTTCAGCTCGATCTTCTCCGGCGGCGCCGGTGCTCCGGCCGGGCGGCGCGGCCCGCAGCGCGGCCGGGACGTGGAGACCGAGGTGACGCTCGACTTCACGCAGGCGGTGCGGGGCACGACGTTGCCACTCTCGCTGCGCACGCCGGGTGCCTGCGATACCTGCCAGGGCAACGGGGCCAAGCCCGGGACCACCCCGCGCTCCTGCCCGAAGTGCCACGGCACCGGCCTGATCTCCAGCAACCAGGGTTCGTTCAGCTTCTCCGAGCCGTGCCGGGACTGTCAGGGTTCGGGCAGCATCGTGGACGAGAAGTGCCCGGAGTGCCGGGGCAGCGGCGGCGTCACCAAGACCCGGACGATCAACGTCCGGTTCCCGGCGGGTGTCGCCGACGGGCAGCGGATCCGGCTCAGCGGCCGAGGCGAGCCGGGCGACCGGGGCGGCCCGGCCGGTGATCTGTATGTGCAGGTCAAGGTGCGTCCGGACGAGCTCTTCGGACGGAGCGGGGACGACCTCACGCTGACCGTGCCGATCACTCTCGCCGAGGCCGTTCTCGGCACCGACCTGCGGGTTCCGACCCTGGACAACCCGGTCACGCTGCGCGTCCCGGCGGGCACGCCGAGCGGTCGCAAGCTGCGGGCCCGGGGCAAGGGTGTGGCCCGCAAGGAGGGCCAGTCGGGCGACCTGATCGTCACCGTCGATGTGCAGATCCCGTCCGGCGTGACCAGCGAGGCTCGGGACGCGCTGGAGAAATTCGCGAAACTCACCCCGCCGGCCGGGCGGGACCGGCTCGAAGCGCGCCTGCGCAAGAGCGACTAGGGATCCTTCCGGAGGTGGCACATGTATGAAGAGATCAGCATCTCGGTGGAACAGGCCTCCGACGCGAAGGTCCTGATCATCTCGGTGGCCGCGCGGCTCGCCGGCATGCATCCGCAGACGTTGCGCCAGTACGACCGGCTCGGCCTGGTGCAACCCGGCCGCACCGGCGGTGGTGGCCGGCGGTACAGCGAACGGGACGTGGCGTTGCTCCGCGAGGTGCAGCGCCTGAGCCAGGAGGACGGCGTCAACCTGGCTGGCATCAAACGGATCATCGGTCTCGAGCAGATGGTCGGCGACCTGCAGCATCGGGTCGCTGAGCTGGAGCAGCAACTGGAGGACGCGTATACGCGGATCGCCCAGATCGAGGCGATGAATCCGTACGTCGGACGGGGCGACCTGGTCCGTCAGGAGACCCAGTCCACGGCGCTCGTGGTGTGGCGGCCGCGTCGCTCACCGGATAAGTAGAACGGCGGCCCCCGATGGGAGGGCCGCCGTTACTGCACGTAGTTACTACCTGATCACCGTCGGTTGAAGAGTCCCAGCCGGCGCGGGTTACGCACCAGGCCGCCCTCCATCCAGTCGTGGTGGTCGAACAGCTCCGGCCGGGTCATCAGGACCCGGCAGTTGTGAGCCCAGATCTGCATCGGCTCGTCGCCGACCTGCTCCGCGCGCTCCATGAACTTCTTCAGCCGCCGCTTGCGCTGGCTGCTCGCGTTCTGCCGGACCCCGTCCGCCGCGTAGATGTACATGCAGTGCTGCGCGAACCGGCGGGCCGGGCACTGCCGGTCCATGGCCAGTTCGAACAGGGTCGGGCCGAGCACATCGCCGGAGATCAGCAGATCCCAGTCCCGTGGCATCGCGCTCAGCGGTACCGACTCGGGCTGGTAGGCCCATGTCTCCAGTTCGGTCGATCGCGGATCGACCGGGTTTTCGAACCCGAGGAAAGTCGCCTCTCGCACACTCAACGCCGCCGCCTTATTCACCGCTCGTACCGCGACAGGAATCACATCGTCCGTCGCACGTGTCGAACGTCCCAATACAGAGAGTCGTCGCGGCGCAACGTTAGCGCGATCAAGGAGTGAACGGAAGTGTCAAGACTTCACATTCAGATACTGGATGGTAACTTTTTGGCACCGGCCTGGGTAACCGAGATCACTCGACGCTGGGTACGGGTTTCGCCGCGGCGCGCTGGGCCGCCAATCGACGGTGGACCAGGGTCTTGAACCACGTGTAATCCGGCAGCCGGGCGAGTATCGGGCCGAAGACGACGGTGATCAGAACGTAGGCGGTGGCGAGTGGAGCGAGCGACGGCTCCACCCCGGAGGCGACCGCGAGGCCGGCGATGACCACGGAGAACTCGCCGCGCGGGGTGAGCGCGAGACCGGCTCGCAGCCGGCCGGGCAACGCGATCCCGGCGCGCCGGGCGGCCAGGTATCCGGTGGCCACCTTGGTCAGCATGGTCAGCACGGCCAGGCCGAGCGCCGGGAGCAGCACCGGCGGCATGTCCGCCGGGTCGGTGGAGAGCCCGAAGAAGACGAAGAACACCGCCGCGAACAGGTCGCGCAGCGGCGACAGGATCTGGGTGGCGTGGTGTGCGACCGGGCCGGAGAGGGCGATTCCGACCAGGAACGCGCCGACCGCGTCGGAGACCTTCAGCTCGGCGGCCACCCCGGCCACGAACAGGGTCAGCCCGAAGACGCTGAGCAGCAGCGCCTCCGGATCCTTCACCGACATGAACCGGCTGATCTGGGTGCCGTACCGGATCGCCACCACCAGGACCGCGACCACCGTGACGACCGCGACGCCGAGCGCGCTGAGACCACCGAGCATCCCCGCACCGGCCAGCACCGCGGTGGCGATCGGCAGGTAGAACGCCATCGCCAGGTCCTCGATGACCAGGACCGAGAGGATCATCGGGGTCTCCCGGTTACCGAGCCGCCCCAGGTCGCCGAGCACCTTGGCGATCACTCCGGACGAGGAGACCCAGGTGATCCCGGCGAGTACCAGCGCCGCCTTGATGTCCCAGCCCAGCAGGATCGCGAAGAGCGCGCCGGGTAGCGCGTTCAGCGACATGTCGAGGAAGCCGGCCGGGGCCGCGGTGCGCAGGTTGTCGACCAGTTCGTCGGCCGAGTACTCCAGGCCGAGCATGACCAGGAGCAGGATCACCCCGATCTGGGCGCCGATGCCGATGAACTCCTCACTGGCCGAGAGCGGGAGCAGGCCGCCCTTTCCGAAGCAGAGGCCGGCGAGCAGGTAGAGCGGGATCGGCGAGAGGCCGAAGCGGCGCCCGGCCCGGCCCAGCATGCCGAGCGCGAACAGGAGTGCGCCGATCTCGATGAGCAGGACCGTCGTCTCGTGATGCACCGGAGCGTCAGCTGTCGGTGTCACCGGCCAGGATGGCGGTGACGCCGTCCAAGCCGTCGCGGGTGCCGACGGCGACAACTACGTCGTTCGCCTCGAACTGGAAGGACGGTCCGGGAGAGGCGATCACCTCGCGGTCACGCAGCACCGCCACGATCGACGCGCGGGTGCGGCTGCGGGCCCGGGTGTCGCCGAGCCGGCGGCCGACGAACGGGGAGCCGGCCGGCAGCGCGATCTGCTCGGTGACCAGCCCGGCCGCCTGCTGGCGTAGCCCGGCCAACTGGCCCAGCATCAGCGAGGCGCCGAGGACGTCGGCCAGGGCCTCCGCCTCGTCATCGGTCAGTGGGATCGAGGCCAGGCAGGAATCCGGATCGTCGACGTCGTAGAGGACCAGGTCGCGGCGCCCGTTGCGGTGCGAGACCACCCCGACCGTGCGCCCGGAGGACGTCACCAGGTCGTGTCGGACGCCGATTCCCGGCAGCGGAGTCTGTTCCACCCGTACTCGCACGAGCACCACGTTAACCCGCGAAAGTGATTTTCGTCGCAGGTGTCAGGGGTTGTCGGCGCTGACCTCCGGGAGGGGCTTGCTGGCCGGGCGGGCCGTCGGCCTCGCCGTCAGGAGCAGGAGCAGGCCGAGGGCGGCGAGGATCAGATTCATGACGTACGCGAGGCGGTAGCCGTACTCCTGGGCCAGTCCGAAGAGCGGGGCGGTGAGAATCTGCCCGAGCGGAAACGTATTGGTGAACAGGGTGGTCGCACGTCCGGGTTGCAGCGGCATCAGGTCCTGCACGTAGGAGATGCCCAGCCCGGAGCTGGCCGCGATGAACAACGCGTTCAGCACCTGGGCGGCGGCCAACATCCAGATCGACTGGGCGGAGGCGGCCAGCGCCTGGTAGGCCACCGCGAACACCGCGCCGATGAGGACCAGTCGACGGACCGGGATCCGGGTGCTCAGCGCGCCGAAGCCGAGCATCAGCGGGATCTCCAGCGCCGCGCAGAGCCCGAGGATCAGGCCGGAGTCGCCGACCGTACCGCGCAGGTCGGTGCTGACGTAGAGGGACATCGCCTGCACGCCGAGCACCATGGTGGTGGTGAGCAGGGCGAAGCCCGCGATGATCCGGTAGATCCCGCGCGGCGGCCGGGCGCTCTCGTGGCCCTCGGTCGGTGCGGCGGGAGGTGCCGCGATCTCGGGCAGCCAGCGCGTGGCGATCAGTGCCGCGGCCAGGTAGAACACCGCGGCCGCGCCGTAGACGTACCGGAAATCGGTTTTGTCCAGGATGATGGCGGCCACCGGCGGCCCACCGACCCAGGCGATCGAGAAGATCGTGCGCAGCGTGCTGATCCCCATCGCGGCCCGGTCCGGGTCGTCTCTGGTCAACGCCTCCCGGGCATACGCGAAGGACTGTGGATAGAGCGTTCCGGCGACGGCGGTCGCCGTGACCGTGAGCGCCAGCAGGATCCAGTAGTTCCGGACCACCGAGGTCAGCCCGGTGCTGGCGAAGCCGGCCAGGGCCGCGGCGATGAGCAAGGTCCGCCGCATCGGGCGGCTGTCGGAGATCCGGGCGATCCCGTGCGCCATCGCGACGCTGGAGAGTGACGCGACGGTCATGAACGCGGAGACCTGCACCGGGCCGGCGTGGATCGCGCTGCTGAGGAACAGCCCCAGGAACGGGAGAACCACCGCGCTCGCCATCCCGGAGGCAAGAAAGATGAAGCCGAGCGGGAGCAGTCGCCGGGACAGGAGGCGCGTCACGCTTCGTACGTTACGGCCGTGACCGAGAGAGCGCTCTCGTGGGTGGCGACCGTCACGCCTCGTTTCCGGGCCCTCGCCCTGGCAACTCAAGTTGAGTGGAATACGCTCAAGTCTGTTGGGTTACACCCGGAGGGAAGCTGATCAGGGGAGCTCATGAACGCCGAACGTTTGACCACCAAGAGCCGCGACGTGATCAAGAGTGCCGTCGCCACCGCCGCGCAGAGCGGGCACGCCACGGTGGAGCCGTGGCACATGTTGCTGTCATTGCTGGACACCGCCGGATCGACCGCGCCGGCACTGCTGCGCGCCGTCGGTGCCAACCCCGCGGACGTCCGCCGGGCCGCCGCCCGTGCTGTCGAGCAGCTGCCCAGCGCCCGGGGCGCCAGCACCGCCGAGCCCAGTCTGTCTCGCGAGTTCGTCAACGCGATCGGCGAGGCGGAGCTGATCGCCAAGCCGCTCGGGGACGAGTACGTCTCGACCGAGCACCTGCTGGCCGGACTGGCCCGGGTGGGCGGCGCGGTGGGCCAAACGCTCAAGAGCACCGGCGCCACCGAGGAAGCACTGGTCAACGCATTCCCGCAGGTGCGCGGTGGGGACCGGAAGGTGACCAACGCCGACCCCGAGCAGACGTACAAGTCGCTGGAGAAGTACAGCGTCGACCTGACCGCCCTGGCGCGAGAGGGCCGGATCGACCCGGTGATCGGCCGGGACACCGAGATTCGCCGGGTGGTGCAGGTGCTCTCCCGGCGTACCAAGAACAATCCGGTGCTGATCGGTGAGCCGGGCGTCGGCAAGACCGCGATCGTCGAAGGGCTGGCCCAGCGGATCGTGGCCGGCGACGTGCCGGAGACCCTCCGCGACAAGAAGCTCGTCTCGCTCGACCTCGGCGCGATGGTCGCCGGCGCGCAGTACCGCGGGCAGTTCGAAGAGCGACTCAAGAGCGTGCTGGAGGAGATCCGCAGCTCGAACGGCCAGGTCGTCACGTTCCTCGACGAGCTGCACACGGTCGTCGGCGCGGGCAAGGGCGAGGGCTCGATGGACGCCGGCAACATGCTCAAGCCCATGCTGGCCCGCGGTGAGCTGCGCATGGTCGGCGCCACCACGCTCGACGAGTACCGCGAGCACATCGAGAAGGACCCGGCCCTGGAGCGGCGCTTCCAGCCGGTCGTGGTCGGCGAGCCGACGGTCGAGGACACCATCGGCATCCTGCGCGGCCTCAAGGGACGGTACGAAGCGCACCACCGGGTGCAGATCACCGACGCCGCGCTGGTCGCCGCCGCCAGCCTCTCCGACCGCTACATCAGCGACCGGTTCCTGCCGGACAAGGCGATCGACCTGATCGACGAGGCCGCCTCCCGGCTGCGGATGGAGATCGACTCCCGGCCGGTCGAGCTGGACCAGCTGGAACGCCAGGTGAACCGGATGCGGGTGGAGAAGCTGGCGCTCAGCAAGGAGACCGACCCGGCGTCGGTGGCCCGGCTGGAGCGGCTCGATCGCGATCTGGCCGACCGGGAGGAGGAGCTCACCGCGTTGAGCGCCCGGTGGGAGCGCGAGCGAGGCGGCCTGAACCGGGTCGGTGAGCTGAAGAAGCATCTCGACGAGGCGAAGGCGGCCCAGGAGCGGGCGCAGCGTGACGGTGACCTGCTCCAGGCGTCCCGCCTGCTCTACGAGGTGATCCCGAGCCTGGAGAAGGAGATGGAGGCCGCCGCCGAGTCGGAGGAGGAGAGCGCCGAGCCGCCGATGGTCAAAGAGGAGGTCGGCGCGGATGACATCGCCGAGGTGATCTCCGCGTGGACCGGCATCCCGGCCGGCCGGATGATGGAGGGCGAGACCGCCAAGCTGCTCCGCATGGAGGAGTCCCTGCAGGCCAAGGTGATCGGCCAGCGGGAAGCGGTCGCCGCTGTCGCCGGCGCGGTCCGCCGCGCGCGGGCCGGCATCGCCGACCCGGACCGGCCCACCGGCAGCTTCCTCTTCCTCGGCCCGACCGGCGTCGGCAAGACCGAGCTGGCGAAAGCCCTGGCCGGCTTCCTCTTCGACGACGAGCGGGCGATGGTCCGGATCGACATGAGCGAGTACGGGGAGAAGCACTCGGTCGCCCGGCTGCTCGGCGCCCCGCCCGGTTACGTCGGGTACGAGGAGGGCGGCCAGCTGACCGAGGCGGTGCGTCGACGGCCGTACAGCGTGGTGCTGCTCGACGAGGTCGAGAAGGCCCATCCGGACGTCTTCGATGTGCTCCTGCAGGTGCTCGACGACGGGAGACTCACCGACGGCCAGGGTCGTACGGTCGACTTCCGCAACGCCATCCTGGTCCTGACCTCGAACCTGGGCTCGGCGAGCACCGACTTCACGATGAGCGACGAGGAGCAGCACGAGGAGGTGCTGGCCGCGGTCCGGGCCCACTTCAAGCCGGAGTTCCTGAACCGGCTGGACGACATCGTGGTGTTCCATGCCCTGACCAAGGCCGACCTGACCAGGATCGTGGACATCCAGCTCGAGCGGCTCCGGACCCGGCTCGCCGAGCGCCGGCTCAAGCTGTCGGTGTCCGATCAGGCGGTCGAGTGGCTCGGTGAGCACGGTTACGACCCGACCTACGGGGCCCGGCCGCTGCGGCGGTTGGTCCAGGCCACGATCGGTGACCTGCTCGCCAAAGCACTGCTGGCCGGGGAGATCCGGGACGGTGACACCGTGCTGGTCTCGCTCAACTCGGCGAAGGAAGGTCTGACCGTCCAGCGTGGGCTTTGACCTCCCGCCAGACGAAAGGCCCCGGGTCTCACCCGGGGCCTTTCGCCGTTCGTTACGAGGCGGTCGCCCGGTGCCGGTAGGCGTGGGTCATCAGGACGTCCGTGATGGCGTGCTCGCCGTCCGCGGACCAGATCCTGATCCCGTCCCGATGGAGTTGATACCGGACGTCTTTGAAACGGGTCCGGGTGTCGTCATGGTGAACGACGGTCAGGGTGTCTGCGTGGGGCATGGGACTCACCGGTCCTTGTCAGGTCGGGGGCGGCCGCGGAGTGGTCACGCGGCATGCGCAATCGGAAGGGTGCCCGAAATCGGTCTGCCTCGGCCCCGGCGATATATGAGCGGGGCGGGCGACTCGTGCGGGCAGAGGGCGTCGCTGGAGGTCTCTGGTGCCTGCCGGACGCCACGTCATGGAAGTGTAGGGGCTGGTGTCCAGCGGTGTCGCCCCTCGAACGAGCGACACTTTGCGGCATTTGAGCGGCGACGCCCGATGTTGGCACGGGGTTGCGCAACGTGTACTCCGGTCACGGGAGACGGCCTTTGCCCGATACCGTGAATGGATCTAGAGGAGGGTGTTGTGACCGTTCCCACATATCCACCGTCGTACCCGATGGCACAGCCACCGCCGGGACGTCCGGCCACCGTCACGGTCGCGTCCGTCCTTCTTTTCGCGGTCGCCCTGATCCAGTTGGTGTACTCGATCCTGGTCTTCTCCGTGCTCGACCAGGCCGGGGAGGTCTACGACACGGAGTACAGCGGCACCGAGCTCGAGAACGTCGGGACCGTCATCGGCGGGTTCGCGGGCATCCTGATCGTGCTGTACCTGATCATCGGGATCGGCATGGCGCTGCTCGGTGTCTTCAACCTGCGTGGCAGTCAGCCGGCGCGAGTGATCACCTGGGTTCTGTCGGGCGTGCTGATGTGCTGCACGGTGTTCGTGCCGCAGACCGCGACGGGTCTGGTGACGAGTTTCGCCTCGGCGTTCGCGGACGTCGAAGGCAGCGGATTCGGTCTGCCGACCCAGCGGGAACTGGACGCTCGGCTCGTGGACGTGGTGCCGGGGTGGTTCGGGTCGATCGGCGTGCTCGTCACGTTGTCGGGGATGCTGGCGCTGATCGCGGTGGTCATCCTGCTGGCGCTGCCGCCGTCGAACCGGTTCTTCCGGAAGCCGGTGGCGGGCGGGTGGAGCCCGTATCAGCAGCCGGGGTATCCGGGTGGGTATCCGCAGCCGATGTACGGACAGCCGTATCCGGGGGGATTCGGGCAGCCGGGTCAGTCGCCGTTCGGACAGCCGCCTTCCGGGCAGCCGGGCCAGCCGCAAGGTGGGCAGCCGCCTTCCGGGCAGCCGGGGCAGCCGCAATTCGGGCAGCCGCCGTTCGGGCAGCCGGGGCAGCCGCAGGGTGGGCAGCCGGGTCAGCCGCCGTTTGGGCAGCCGCCTTCCGGGCAGCTGGGGCAGCCGCCGTTCGCGCAGCCGGGTCAGCCACCGCTCGGTCAGCCACCGCTCGGTCAGCCGCCGTTTGGGCAGCCGCCTTCCGGGCAGCTGGGGCAGCCGCCGTTCGGGCAGCCGCCGTTCGCGCCGCATGGCCAGCCGCAGGGTGGGCAACCGTCTTTCGGGCAGCCGGGGCAGCCGGCGCCGGGGTTGCCGCCCTATCCCGGGCAGGCGGGTGGGCCTGGTGCCTTCCCGGCTCCTGCTGTCCAGCCGGGCGAGCCAGGGTTCCCCGGCAACCCGTGGCAGCCGCCGGCGTCCGCTCCACCGGCGTCCGCGCCGCCGGTCTCGGGGCCTCTCTCCGGGCCGCCTTCGTATGGGGCACCGCCTTTCTCCGGGCCGCCGTCGTATGGGCCACCGCCCTTCTCGGGACCGCCTTCTTCGTATGGACCGCCTTCCTACGAGCCGTCGGCTTTCCAGCCGCCGGTTTCGGAGCCATCGACCGGCTTCGGGCCGCCGAGCGACCCGTGGCAGTCGCCGCCCCCGCCTCCGGACGTCTCCTTCGACCGGCCCTCGGGTGGTGAGCAACCTCTGCCCAGTTCGGATTCGGGTGAGCAGGACGAGCGGCCGCCGTCCGCACCGCAGTCGGCGCCTCCCTCCGACGAGCAACGGCCGCCGCGCGACTCGGCCTGACCCGCGACGTCAGCCCATCCTCTCCGACGTTTCCTGAACCGGCTCGCCTGTCCACAGGCGGGCCGGTTCGCTATCCACAGGCGTTCCGGTCGGCCCGCGGCACGTCTCGGACACGCGATAGGTTTCGTGCCAGCCGAACACCGCGGGAGCCATCGATGTCCTACGCAGCCGTGCCACCCGTCACCGCGCCGCCGCCACCCACCGGTGGCCGGCCGCCAGCCGTGACAACCGCCTCCGCCCTGCTCTGGCTGATGGGTGCGGCCGGGCTCTGCTACGCCATCGTCACCGTCGTGATCGCCGCCGGCACGGTCAGCCGTTTCCGGGACGTGGCCAGCGGAAACGAGGCGGACAACTTCGTCGCCGTGATCTGGCTCGATGCCGCGCTCGCCGCGGTGCTGTCGATCCTGTTCTTCGCGCTCCTCGTGGTGCTCGGCATCGGCCTGCGCCGGGGCAGCCGGGTCGCCCGGGTTACCTCCCTCGTGATTTGCGTGCTGGGTGTGTTCGGGGGGCTCGTCTCGTTCGTCACGGTGCTGGTGCAGCGCGCCGGAGACCCGGTGCCGGGGTCGGTCAGCGACGTGCTCGGGTCGGCGTACCCGGAAGGGTGGATCGGCCTCAACGTCGTGGTCGCGGCTCTCCAGGTCCTTGCCTACCTCGCCGTCAGCGCGATGCTGTTGGCCGCCCCTCGGGCGTTCTTCGGCCTTGCGCCCAAGCCCCTCTCGCCTCGTGGCACTCCGCCCGCGCCGCCCTATGGGGTTCCGCTCGGCTCAGCTGCCGCGCCCTACGGCGCTGCTTCGGGCGGACCTTATGGCCCGCCGCAGCCGTCCTACGGTGCCCAGCCCGGCACGCCCTACGGTGCCCAGCCCGGCACGCCCTACGGTGCCCAGCCCGGCACGCCCTACGGTGCCCAGCCTGGTCCGTCTTACGGCGCGCAGCCCGGGTCGCCCTACGGCGCGCAGCCCGGGTCGCCCTACGGCGCGCAGCCCGGGTCGCCCTACGGCGCGCAGCCCGGGTCGCCCTACGGCGCGCAGCCCGGGTCGCCCTACGGCGCGCAGCCCGGGTCGCCCTACGGCGCGCAGCCCGGGTCGCCCTACGGCGCGCAGCCCGGGTCGCCCTACGGTGCCCAGCCCGGGTCGCCTGACGGCGCCCAGCCAGGGTTGCCTTATGGCGCCCAGCCCGGAGTGTCCTATGGCGCGCAGCCGGACGGTTCCTACGGCCTCCAGCCCGGCGGGCCGTATGGGGCGGCGCCGTGGTCATCGCCGGGAGCGCCCGGTGAGATGACTTCAGGGGCCCCCTATGGTGCGCTCTATCCGGGGACTGCGGGCCCGCAAGCGGGATACCCGCCGGTCGGTGGCTTCCCCGCCACGTCACCTGTCGGCAGCCCGCCGTCTGCCGGTTCCCCGAGCGGTGCGCCTGAGGGCTCGTCAAGCGGTGTGTCCGCTGGTTCCTCGAGCGGTGCGCCTGGGGGCTCGTCAAGCGGTGTGTCCGCTGGTTCCTCGAGCGGTGCGCCTGGGGGCTCGTCAAGCGGTGTGTCCGCTGGTTCCTCGAGCGGTGCGCCTGGGGGCTCGTCAAGCGGTGTGTCCGCTGGTTCCTCGAGCGGTGCGCCTGGGGGCTCGTCAAGCGGTGTGTCCGCTGGTTCCTCGAGCGGTGCGCCTGGCGGCTCGTCAAGCGGTGTGCCTGCCGGTTCCCCAAGCGGTGCGTCCGCTGGTTCCCCAAGCGGTGCGCCCGGCGGCTCCTCAAACGATGCACCCGCTGGCCCCCCAAGTGATGGACCGGGTGATGCCACCCTGGCGGTCCCGTCTGAGGGTGGTGCGTCGGGTGACGAGGGCGCCGACAGGTAGCCGGGCCTCTGGAGGCTGCCGTCGCTGCCAGCCCTAAGGAGTGACGGCCCGGTCGGATTGCCGACTGGGAGGGGTCTCGAGGGAAGCGGACGGCCGCCTCGGGCGCCTCGCTCGCTCTCGGTGGATACGCGCCGGGCGATGTGACGCAGGGTCCGAGAGCGGAGCCGGCCGCGGGTTCGGCTACGGAGAGTGTTCAAGGGCATCCCGAAGTGGTCTCGCGGCCGCCTGATCGGGCCGTAAACCGGCCCGCGCCTGGATCCGATGACGAATACTGGCGTCGGACGCCCGAGTGACCATGCGGAAGCGTGCCTAGATCCGGTTCCGTATCGACGACTGTGGGTCACTCGAACGGGTACAGACGGTTTCCTTCGCTGTCACTCGATCGGCTGTCCGGATAGCGGCAGATCGGCCGTCCGGTGGGTGTTTTTGCCTGGACGGACAAACGTGATTCCAGGCGTTCACAGCACTCTCACAGCCCGGCTACCAGGTGATCCTGGGGGATGGATGGGTACCGTGACGGTGTTACCCGCTTTGAGCTGCATCTATGGTCACGGGAAAGGTCGAGCCCACTTGCGTGATCGGTAAACTTTCTTTACAGAGCCATGTAGAGCCCTGGGTCAATAGTTCCGTTACGCCCCGGCGGGGCGAAAGATTCCGGTTTCCTTCAAGCCAGTACGCTCGATGTCGTGGAAGCACGGCAAGACCTGGGTAAATTCATCACTGAATTGCCCGTCGCACAGCGTGGCGTCGTGCTTTCATCGGGTCGTGAGGCGCGCAGCGACCCGTTGATCGCGCAGCGTGGCGTGACTGCCTCGACGCGTTCCGTGCCGAGTCATCGTTCGGATCGGTGAAACGAAACAATCGATGAATAGACAATGTGGGTTGGCTCACTCCCGAGAAGGGGATCGAGGGCTCGACACGGATAGGTAGCGACCAAGTGGCGGCTGAGGCGTTGCAGGAGGCAGAGACCGAAGTCGTGTTGCCGGGAAGGTTGATCGGATGAGCGGTGCGGTACGGGGTTCCGAACCGTGTCGGCGGTTGACCGACAAGGCGATCGATGTCGGCCTTACGGCCTGAAAGTTAGCCGGTTCGTTCCTGCTCACATGCAGGAGAATCGATGCAGTTGGTGGAAGGATGGAGATCGTGGGAACTGCGTTGGCGGAAATGACGATGCCTCAGATCTCGCCGCTTGCCGGCGAGCCAATTGAACGCGCCGACGCCGAGCGCCTGGCGGGAGTGCTGAAGGCGCTCGCCGACCCGGCACGGCTGCGGCTGCTGAGCCTTATCCAGTCCGCGACGGACGGTGAGGCCTGTGTCTGCGACCTCACGGCTCCGCTGGGCCTCTCACAGCCGACCGTGAGTCACCACCTGCGGATTCTGACCGAGGCGGGTCTGCTTGAGCGTGAGAAGCGGGGAGTCTGGGCGTACTACCGCCTGGTGCCGACCGCGATCGCGACCATCGCGGACCTGCTGACGCCGCCCCGCAAGCGGGCGACCAAGAAGGCTCGCTGAGCGGTGGGTAATGCCTGGCGTCACTGACACATGGGGGCGTGACGCCAGGCCGAGGACCTCTTCCCTGGCCACCCCTGGCGATTCGAGGAGGAACGCGTGAACTACGTGCCCGGTGACCTGCGTGATCAGCTCGCGCACGTGGGTTACGACGTGGTCCAGGCCGGACTCGTCTGTGGCTCGGGCGGCAATCTGTCCGCCCGGATCCCCGACGAGGACGCCATCTGGGTCACCGCGAGCGGCGCCTGGCTCGACCGGCTCAGCCGGGCCACCTTCGCGCCGGTTCGGATCACGGACGGTGAACTCGCGACGGTCGGCGCCCTGCCACCGCCGCGCATCGAGCCGACCAGCGAGCTCGCGTTGCATCTCGCGCTCTACCGCGCCCGGCCGGACGTCAACGCCGTGGTGCACCTGCACCCGCAGACGGCGTTGCTGCTCGACGCGATCGGGGAGCACATCCGGATCGTCACCACGGACCATGCGTACTATCTGCGCCGGGTGTCGACCGTGCCGTTCCGGCTGCCGGGTACGACCGAGCTTGCCGCCATGACCGCCGCGATGGCCGCTGACGGGACCGACTGCCTCGTCCTCAGCCAGCACGGGTGTGTGGTTGTGGGCGACTCGGTGGAGCTGGCGCACAAGCGCGCCCGCAACCTCGAGGAGGCGGCTGCCTTGACGTTGAAGGCGCTGACCGCCGGTCGTTTGGAAAATCTCCGGGACTGCCCGGAAGAGTTCCTGGGCCGGCTCTCCGGGTCCGCGGCGGTCACCGTCTAGTCCGGACCCTTTGACGCTGCCAGCCGGCCGTCCCTATGGCCGGCTGGAATGCGTCTACGCTGAGCCTGGCCGTCACGGCCAGGCTCTTTCTGTGCCGGGGACGTCTTCGAGCCCTGGATGCATCTCAGCCGGCCCTGGGGCTTCAGGACCGGCTGAGTGGTGGACTTCCGGTCAGGCGCGGTGCGAACGCGGCCGACGGTTCCGCTCGTCGTCCTCGTTGTCGAGGAGGTGGGCCGCCTCCGCGAGCCCGGCGATGCTGGCCGCGGCGACCACACCGACCGCCGCCGACGGCTGCGGGCCCTGGTGGGTGCCGTTCTTCTTCGCCTTCCGTTCGCGCAGCATCTCGATGAAGATCGGTAGCGCGGACAGGAGCACGATCACCACGACGACCGGCAGGATGTAGCGGTCGATCTTGTCGCCGATGGCGTTGTAGATCTGCTTGGCGAGCGCGTAACCGATCAGCAGCACGCCGTCGGTCCAGAGGATGCCGCCGACCACGTTCCAGATGAAGAACTGCCGGGCCGGCATGCCGAGGGTGCCGGCCACCGGGTTCAGGAACGTCCGCACGATCGGGATGAACCGGGCCAGCACCACGGCCTTGGCCGGCCCGAACTTCTGGAAGTAGTACTCCGCCTTCTCCACGTACTCGCGCTTGAAGAGCTTCGAGTCGGGCCGGTCGAACATCTGGCGGCCATACCGGGCGCCGAGCCAGTGGCCGAGTTGGGCGCCGACGATCGCGCAGATCGGGGCACCGATCAGCAGGCCGATCAGCGAGATCTGGGTGCCGCCGCCGAAGATCGCGTCGGCCACCGGGGACGCGGCGATACCCGCCAGGAACAGCAGCGAGTCACCTGGGAAGAAGAAGCCGACCAACAGGCCGGTCTCCGCGAAGAGGATGGCCCACACGCCGGGCAGCCCGAAGGTGTGCAGCAGGTCCTTCGGATCCATCGGGTTCAGGGCGAGCTGCTCGGTGAGCGCACGGATGTCCACGAGTAGCCAGGGTACCGGCCCCCTGGTCGCCCCGGCCTGTACGACCGCTGTGGATATCTTGTGCTCGCGGACAGGAAACGAGAGGTCACCCGGGGTGCCGGCCGGGTGATCGGCCGGTCCCCGAGGATGCTCGGGGACGCGGCTCGATCGGTTCCGACCCGGTGATCAGGATGCTGACCGGCCGGCACCTGGGGTGCTCAGAGACGCGGGTCGACCGGCTCCGACTCGGCGGCCAGGATCGCGAAGACCAACTCGTGGACCCGCCAGGACGGCGCGCCCTCGGCCAGCCGGTCCAGCGCTGCCAGGCCGAGCCCGTGCTCGCGCAGCGCCAGACCCCGCTTGCGGCCGAGGTTGCGCCGCCGCAGACCGTCGAGCTGCTCCCGCCGGGTGTACTCCGGGCCGTAGATGATCCGGAGGTACTCCCGGCCACGGCACTTCACACCGGGCTGCACCAGCCGACCCTTGCCGTCCACGGCGGCGAGGCCGGCGTACGGCTTCACCACCATGCCCTCCCCGCCCGCCCCGGTCAGGGTCAGCCACCAGTCGGTGGCCTCGGCCTCGGCGGCGGGATCGGCCAGGTCGAGCACCATCCGCCGGGTCGGGGTGAAGATCTCCGGATCGGCGGCGACCAGTCGGTCCGCGATCGCCAGGTGCCAGCCGTGATCCTTTTTGGCGAACGTCGTCCCGGCACCGGCCAGCACCGCGAACGGCGCGAGCGTGACACCCTTCAGCCCGTCGGTCGGTTTCACGTACGCCCGGTACGCCGCCGAGTAACCGTCGATCTCCGCCGAGCGCAGCTCGATCCGTTCCCGCAGGTCAGCGACGTCCAGGCCACGACGGGCTGCCCTGCCCAGCAGGTCCAGGGCGGTCGGCAGAGCGGCCCGGCCGGCCACGCCCACCCCGGCGTAGTGGTCACGGATCAGGCTGCCCGCCTTCGCCGACCAGGGCAGCAACTCGGTGTCGAGCAGCAACCAGTCGGTCTCCAGCTCGACCATGATCGGCTCGGCCGCGGCCCGGACCCGGGCCAGCAGCGGCTCGTCCAGTTCCGGGCCGAAGAACGGCCGGCCGGTCCGGGTCCAGATGGCGTCCCCCGTTCCGGACAGCGACACCCGGACCACCGCCCGGGAGCCCATGTGCTTCTCCTCGCAGACCACCCGGTCGATACCGGCCGAGCGCAGATCGGCGAAAGCAGCGGACGGGTGTTCCAGGTAGCCCTCGACGGTCGAGCTCGAGCACGGCGCCATCGTCGGCGGCAGCCAGATCAGCGTCTCCGGGTCGACCGCGAACCGGCCCATCACCTCCAGGGCGGCCGCGGCGTTCTCGGCGGGGACGGTGGTCCGGCCGTACCCGTAATCGAGGTGTTTGCGGCCGGTGACGTCGGCGATGTCCAGACCGCGGTCCGGCTCCGCCTCGACGGTGCGCAGCGGCCGCACCGGCGCGTAGTACTCCTTCGCCGCCGGCGTGTCGATCAGCTGCCGCTCCGGCCAGCGGAGCGCGGTCAGCGCGCCGCCGAAGACGCAGCCGGTGTCCAGGCAGATGGTGTTGTTGATCCACTCCGGCTGCGGGGTGGGCACGTGACCGTAGACGACGGCGGCGGAGCCCCGGTACTCCCGCGCCCACGGGTAGCGCACCGGCAGGCCGTACTCGTCGGTCTCACCGGTCGTCTCGCCGTACAGCGCGAAGCTGCGCACCCGGCCGGAGGCGCGCCCCTGGTACGCCTCCTTCAACCCGGCGTGCGCCACCACCAGCTTGCCGTCGTCCAGCACGTAGTGGCTGACCAGGCCATCGATGAAGGATCGCACCTCACCGACGAACTCCTCCGGCTCCGCGGCCAGCTGCTCCAGCGTCTCCGGCAGCCCGTGGGTGAGCTGGACGTTGCGCCCGTTCAGCTTGCGGGCCAGCTTCTGCTCGTGGTTGCCCGGCACACAGATCGCGTGACCGGCCGCGACCATGCCCATCACCAGACGCAGCACGCCGGGCGAGTCCGGGCCGCGGTCGACCAGGTCACCGACGAAGACGGCCTTGCGGCCCTCCGGGTGCACGGCGTCGACCGGGCGGCCCGACCCGTCCCGGATCAGCTCCCAGCCGAGCTTGCCGAGCAGCGCCTCCAGTTCGGCGCGGCAGCCGTGCACGTCGCCGACGATGTCGAACGGGCCGTGCTCGTCGCGCCGGTCGTTGAAGAGCTTCTCGTAGCGGATCTCGGCACCGGCGATCTCCTCCGAGCCGCGCAGCACGTGCACCTTTCGGAAGCCCTCGCGGGCCAGCTGGCCGAGCGAACGCCGCAGGTCGCGCTGCATCCGGGTGAGGACCTGGCGGCCGAAGGCCCGGTCCGTTCGCGCCTGTGTGCGCTCCCAGGCCACCGACTCGGGGACGTCCAGGACGATCGCCACCGGCAGCACGTCGTGCTCGCGGGCCAGCTTGATCAGGCCGGCGCGAGCGTGCGACTGCAGGTTGGTGGCGTCCACCACGGTGAGCCGACCGGCGGCCAGCCGCTTGCCGGCCACGTAGTGCAGCGCGTCGAAGGCGTCCGCCGAGGCCGACTGGTCGTTCTCGTCATCGGCGATGAGACCCCGGAAGAAGTCCGAGGAGAGCACCTGGGTGGGCGCGAAATGGGCGCGGGCGAAGGTGGACTTGCCGGATCCGGAGATGCCGACCAGCGCGACCAGGCTGAGCTCGGGAATGTCGATCATGCGGTCACCTCCGTCGAGGTCTCGGTCTTGGTGAAGAGGGCGAGCTGGGTCGGTGCACCGGTGGTCTCGTCCGGATCGCCGACGCCACGGGTGGTCACCGTGTAGCCGTAGCGCTCGGCCACCTCGTTCGCCCAGGTGGCGAACTCGGCGCGGGTCCACTCGAAGCGGTGGTCGGAGTGGCGCATCCCGGTCAGGCCCTCGTAGTGCACGTTGTACTCCACGTTCGGCGTGGTCACGATGACGGCACCGGGCCGGGCGCGACCGAACACGCTGGCCTCCAGGGCCGGGAGACGGGGCAGGTCGATGTGCTCGATCACCTCCATCAGCACGGCCGCGTCGTAACCGTTGAGCCGGTCGTCGTGGTACGTCAGCGCGGTCTGGACCAGTTTGATCCGGTCACGCTGGCGCGGTGCCATCCGCTCCAGCCGGAGTCGGCGGGCCGCCTGTTCCAGCGCCCGGGAGGAGACGTCGGCCCCGACGATCTCGGTGAACCGGGCGTCCTTGAGCAGCGCGGACAGCAGCGCACCGGGCCCGCAGCCGAGGTCGAGCACCCGGGCGGCGCCGACCTCGGCCAGCGCGGCGAGCACCGCGTCCCGGCGCTGCTCGGCCAGCGGCGCCTTGCGGGTCACCGGAAGCTCCGACTCCTCCTCGGTGACCGGCTGGTCCGCCTCGAGCAGTTCCAGGGCGGTGGTGGCCAGTGACTTGCGGTGCGCCAGGTAGCGCCGGGCGATCAGAATCCGCTCCGGGTGACCGGCGAGCCAGCCCGAACCCGCGCGGAGCAGCTTCTCGATCTCGTCCGGGGCGACCCAGTAGTGCTT
The DNA here is from genome assembly GCF_900188005.1 of Actinoplanes regularis. Taxonomy (GTDB): domain Bacteria; phylum Actinomycetota; class Actinomycetes; order Mycobacteriales; family Micromonosporaceae; genus Actinoplanes; species Actinoplanes regularis. Next base: position 83,931 of record NZ_FZNR01000023.1, read on the forward strand.
GCCGTCGTCGAGCACCGGCAGCAGCACGTACAGATGGTTGAGCGCGTCGGCGAGCCGGAGCGTGCCGGTCAGGAGCAGGTCGACGTAGCGGCTGTCGCCGCCGATCTCCGGCTCGAACGGGAGCGGGGTGGCGGTCACCGCCCAGCCCAGCGGGGCGAACAGGCGGGTGACCAGCTCGGTGCTGCCGCGGAGCACGGGCACCCGGATCTCCAGCGGGATCGCCTCGGCGGCCAGCTCGGGGCGGTCTTTCGAGGCGCCGCGCAGGGCGCTGCGGAAGACCTTGGACAGGGCGCTGGCGAGCAGGCTCGAGGCGGCGTAGGGCCGATCGTTGACGTACTGACTCAGCTCGAAGGCGTCGGCTCGGGCGCGGAGCTTTTGCGGATCGACGTCCAGCAGCAGGGCGGCGGTGCACCGGTCCTCGGCGGCCTCGGGATACATGACATACGCCGTACCGGTGGGCATCTCGAACGAATGGACCTTGTCGGGATGCTTGACCAGCAGGTATCCAAGATCTGTCGCAGGGCGGTGGGTCGTCGTCACGGTCAGCAGCACGCCGTCGATGGTCGCAGCGCCGCGTCGCCGGTGCGATCGAAATTTCTGTTCCTGTGGACAACGGGCGCAATGCTTCCGGTGCCCGAACCCGTCATAGGAGCGGAGGTGGTCGTGACCTACGAGGAGTTCGCCGACAGCAGGCTCAGCGCGCTGCTGCGTTATGCCGTCATGCTGACCGGCGACCCCGTCCTCGCCGAGGACCTGGTTCAGGAGACCATGCTCCGCGCCCAGCTGCACTGGTGGCGGGTGGCTCGCAGTGACTCGCCCGACGGCTACGTGCGCAAGATCTTGACCAACCAGTTCATCGAGTCACGCCGCGCCTCGTGGTGGCGTCGTGTGCTGCTGCGAGCCGATCCTGATCCGGTGGTCGCGGCGCCCTCCGATCATGCCGCCGAGAGCGCCGAGCGGGACCGGGTCTGGTCGATGCTCGCCGGCCTGCCGCGCCGGCAGCGCGCGGCTCTCGTCCTGCGGTACTACGAGGACCTGCCCGACCAGGAGATCGCGGACATCCTCGGCTGCGCCGTCGGGACGGTCCGATCCGCCATCTCGCGGGGGCTCGTGGCGCTGCGCGCCGAGTTGGTGGAGGCCCGATGAACAAGATCGAGGAATCGGACGGAGCGATGAGCAGGGTCGAGGAGGAGCTGCGGGCCGCCTTCGAACGACAGGAGGCGCTGGTCCCGGATGCCGCTCCGATGCGGGACCGCATCGATTTCGCCTGGGTGCGGGTGAAGCGCCGTCGCGCCAAGCGACGGGTGATCGGCGCGGCCGTCGCCGTGCTGATCGCCGGGGTCGCGGTACCGGTCGTGTCCACCTCCTGGTGGCACGGGGGACAACCGGTGCCGGCGATCGGTACGGCGGATATGCGTGCTCCCGTCTCCGGCCCGGTCGACGTCCTGCTGCTGGGCACCGATCGTCGTGCCGGTTCCGCGGCACGCCGGGCGGACACGATCATGCTGCTGCACGTGCCAGCCGACCGGAACTCGGCCTGGATGATCAGCCTGCCACGCAACGGCCTGGTCGAGATCCCCGGCCACGGCCGGCAGAAACTCACCGCGTCGCTGGCGCTGGGCGGCCCGGAGTTGACCCGAGCCACGGTTGCGAAACTGACCGGGGTCGACCTGGATGCCACCGTGACGGTCGATCTCGCCGCCCTGAGCGCGGTCACTGAAGGGGTGGGTGGCGTGACGGTCTGCCTGGACCAGGCGATTCCGCCACAGGCCGGTCGCAAGGGCCTCGCCGCCGGCTGCCAACGGATCGAGGGCGACGACGTGGCGCCGCTGCTGCAGGGACAGGACGGGCTGAAGAGGTTCGCCCTGGACCGGGATCAGAACAATCGGCGATTCCTGCGCGCGTTGGCGACCCGAGTGACGACCGACGACTCGATGGCCGATCCGGCTCGGTTCCAGCAGCTGTTGGATGCCGGTCGGGAAGGTGTTCGGATCGACAGCGATGCGATCGATCTGCTGGGCGTGGTCGCGAAGCTGTGGAAAGCGGATCTGGTCGGGGTCGGCCAGCCGACGTTCAACAGCGCGGCTGACGGCGAGATTGTCGACAGTGCGCCATGGCTGAGCCTCTACCAGGCGATTCGTGACGACCAGCTGCCGAGCTGGGCCGAGGCCAACCCGAGTTTCATCGATCACTGACGGTCCGGGCCGCACTCGGCCCGGACGAGCACGTCAGCGGTACTCGTCGTCGAACTCGACGACGCGGTTCTGTTCCTCGGCGTCCCACTCGTCTGCTTCGGCGGAGGTCGGTGCCGTCATCCCGATGTAGGCAGGCTTCTCGTCGGAATCGTCGTCCAGCCAGGCCGGAATCGCCTGCTCGGCGGCGTCCACCTCGGGCGTCTCCAGGTCAACTTCGTCAATCAGGCGCGTCATCCTCGGCTCCCTTCTCGTGTCGCCAGGCCCCCGTCTCATGGTGCACGCTTGCCCGGTCGGATGCTGCACAAACCGCACCCGCCCATCAGGCATCACGGAGAGTGGTGGGCGGCGCAGGTCGCCGGGAAGCGATGCCCGTCGTGGTCCCAGCAGCGTGGATCCGTCACAGAAGTGCGGACATGACCCAGCACCGATCTCCCCTCACGGCGTGTCCGGAAAGATCGGGCGGGGAATTTCGGGGCGATTTACGCTACGCAACGCGACTGCGGAATACTGCCTGCTGGAGGACAGCGCGGTCCTGCCCTCTGCCCGTTTGAATGAGCAAGGAGCGCACCGATGCCTATCGCTTCTCCTGAGGTCTACGCCGAGATGATCGATCGCGCCAAGGCCGGCGCGTTCGCCTACCCGGCGATCAATGTGACGTCCTCGCAGACGCTCAACGCGGCCCTCCAGGGCTTCGCGGAGGCCGGCAGCGACGGCATCGTCCAGATCTCCACCGGTGGTGCCGAGTACGCCTCCGGCCCGACCATCAAGAACATGGTCACCGGCGCGGTCGCGCTGGCCGAGTACGCCACCGAGGTCGCGAAGCACTACCCGGTCAACATCGCGCTGCACACCGACCACTGCCCGAAGGACAAGCTGGACTCGTACGTCCGGCCGCTGATCGCGATCTCCCAGGAGCGCGTCAACAAGGGCCTGGCCCCGCTCTTCCAGTCGCACATGTGGGACGGCTCGGCCGTGCCGCTGGACGAGAACCTGCAGATCGCCGAGGAGCTGCTGGCCTCCGCCGCGGCCGCGAAGATCATCCTCGAGATCGAGGTCGGCGTCGTCGGTGGCGAGGAGGACGGCGTCTCCGCCGCGATCGACGACAAGCTGTACTCGACCGTCGAGGACGGCCTGGCCACCGCCGCCAAGCTGGGCCTGGGCGAGAAGGGCCGCTACCTGACCGCCCTGACCTTCGGCAACGTGCACGGCGTCTACAAGCCGGGCAACGTCAAGCTGCGCCCGGAGATCCTGAAGGAGATCCAGGACGCGATCAGCGCGAAGTACGGCAAGGAGAAGCCGCTCGACCTGGTCTTCCACGGTGGCTCGGGCTCGCTGCTCTCCGAGATCCACGGCGCGCTGGACTTCGGCGTGGTGAAGATGAACATCGACACCGACACCCAGTACGCCTTCACCCGGCCGGTCGTGGACCACATCATGCACAACTACGACGGTGTGCTGAAGATCGACGGCGAGGTCGGCAACAAGAAGGCGTACGACCCGCGCGCCTGGGGCAAGCTGGCCGAGAACGGTCTGGCCAAGCGCGTCGTCGAGGCCTGCGAGCACCTTCGTTCGACCGGAACCACTTTCTCGAAGTAATCGTTGGACATCGGCCGGTCCCCATTCGGCGGGGGCCGGCCGACGTCGTATTGCGTTGTTACACAGCGACACGGGTACGATCGTGCGGTCTTGATCAAGGGACGGTGATCGTGCTCGCTATCGAGGGCTGGAAACCCGAGTGGCATCACGATGCCGAGGCCCTCGCCGCCTCGCACCGGCACATGTTCGTGCGGCTCATCGGGCGGAGACTGCGATCAAGCTGGCTGCTCTGGGACATCGCTCAGCGTGGCTGGTTCGCCGACGGCCCAGTCATCCTCGACTTTGGACCGAGTAGCGTCGAGATCACTCACCGTAAGTTCGATGAGTGTGCGATCACCTGGGGCCAGATCGACATGTCGGTCCCGATCGGCGACTACGGACACTTCGACTGGCGACCCGACCCGCATGCCGCGCTGCGGAAAGCCCGGGGCCGCCCGCTGCGCGCGGTCAACATCATCGAACGGACCACTTCGGTCGACTGGCGTCCACGGGTCCTGCACGCGATCGAGTTCCTGTTCGACGGCGCCCGGCTCGCCGTCTACAACGCGATGGACGAGAACGGGCTCACCGACGTACCGGAAGAGGATCTGCCGGCGGCGCACTGGCGCCGGGTGCACATCGCCTGAGCAAGTCGCGAGCGGCAGGCCGGGTAGCTGCCGCAACGAGCCGGAGAGGCCCGAGTGGCGGGCTCAATCGCTGCCGCCGCCGCCACCGCTGTCGCCGCCACCGAACGAGCCCCCGCCGTCGCCACCCCACGACGAGCCGCCGTCGTGGTGCCCGTGCCCGCCGTGATGGTGCCCGGAGGAGTCCCAGGAGGTGCTGTCGGCGCCCTCCGCGCCGAAGTACGTCGTTCCCGCGGCACCGTGCCGGCCGCGGCTCCGCCGCCCGACCACCGCGGCGAGGATCACCATCAGGATGATGCCCACGAGGAGTAGCAACAGAAACGTCATGTCCGCAGTGTGCGCCCCGCTGCCAAATCCCTGCGACCAGGGATTATGCGGCCAGTGCCGTCATCGCCTCGTCGAGCGAGTCGGTGACCACGATCAGCCCGGACTGGTCACCGTGCGGTGATCGCGCCAGGAGCGTGCCCAGCAGGTCCACCACTGGAAGATTGGTCCAGTGCGCCACTCCGAGGAAGACGAACGCCCCGGACGGCCCGTCGGTGCGGTAGAACGTCTTCGTCGCGGCCTGGAAAACCTCCTGCACCGTGCCGGCCCAACCGGGCGCGAAGACGATCCCGCCCCGGGACAGCCGCAGGATCGAGTCCTCGCGGACGGCGTTGGAGAAGTATTTGCCGATCTGCCCGGCGAACAGGTTGGCCGGCTCATGGCCGTAGAGCCAGGTGGGCAGCGCCAGGCCGCCGTATCGGAGCCGGTCGGCGAGGTCCACTGCGGGCAGTGGATAGGACGCCCGGACGTTCAACGCCGCGGCGGTGTACGGATCGTGGTCCAGGAAGTCCGTGGCGGGCGCCAGCATGTCGATCGCCGTGTCCAGTTCCCGCTCGGTCCGGGAGGCGAAGTACGCACCCAGGTTGGCCGCCTCCATCACACCGGGACCGCCGCCGGTCACGATCAGCCGCCAGTCCTTGGCCAGCCGCCGGGCCAGCGTCGCGGCCATCCGGTACGACTGGGACCCGCGCGGCTCCGCGTGCCCGCCCATGATCCCGACCGCGCCCGCGGTGCCGTTCGCCGACGCCCAGGCGGCCAGCGTCTTGCCCAGCGCGTTGTCGATCGCGGCGTCGTGCATCCGCTGGGCGAGCGCTTCGCGGATGTCCGGGGACGCGCCACCGCGATCGACGAAGTGCCGGTAGACGACGGTGTCGTACATGCCGGCGAAGCCCGCCTCGGTGAACCCGGCGGCCAGGTCCTCCGGGGTGTAGAGCAGCGCCGGGTGGGTCGGGTAGGGCAGCGTGCGGAACGGCGGCACCACGTGCGCGCCCCGCCGGATCAGGTCGATCTCCACCTCGGGGGAGGCGAACCGGCATCCGACGAAGAGGGTGTCGGACACGTCGACCGAGGTCAGAGCGGGCGGGTTACGGTCCAGCCGTAGACCGAGAACGATCAGTCCGGCCAGGGTGTTCTGGACGAGATGGATGTCGAGCTCTTCACGAGACTCGATCTCGAACGCGGTGGCGTCGAACGGCACGTCGCCGCCGAGCACCGGCTGTAGGGGGTCCGGCATCCGTACATGGTGCTCCGCCCGTGCGAGCGGCAGGCGCACACCCCGCCCGTTGACGCGGAACCTAGAGTTGCAACATGCGAGCTGCGTCGGGATCGATGTTCGGGTTGGCCTACGGGGATTCGCTGGGTAAGCCCACTGAATTCATGGACTACCCGGCGATCGTCTCCCGATACGGCCCCGGCGGCCCGCGACAGCTCCAGGGCGAACCGGCCCTGGTCACCGACGACACCCAGATGGCGCTCGCGGTCGGCGAGGCGCTGCTCGAGGTGCGCGACCCGACCCCGGAGCGGCTCGAGCCGGTGCTCCGCCGCCGCTTCCTGGCCTGGGCGTACAGCCCGGAGAACGATCGCGCGCCGGGCATGACCTGTCTGCGGGCGATCGGTGCGCTGGCCGAGGGCGGGCCGTGGACCGAGGCGACCCAGTCCGGCTCCAAGGGCTGCGGGGCGAACATGCGGGTCACCCCGGTCGGCCTGGTCCCCGGGCTGACCGACGACCAGCGTGCCGGCGTGGCTCAGCTGCAGGCCGGCCTGACCCACGGGCATCCGACCGGTCTCGCGGCGAGCGAGCTGACGGCGTACGCCGTCTTCTGGCTTCGCGGTGGTCTCGCGCCGGCGGACCTCCTCGCCGCCCTCCGCAACCGCTGCGACGAGCAGCGAAAAATCTACCGCGGGGAGTGGCTGGGCGACCTCTGGCGGCGGCCGATGATCGACTCGCCGGAGGAGTTCATCGGGCGGGGCTGGGACGAGTGCGCGGCCGCGCTGGACAAGGTCGCCGCGGGACTCGCGGCCGGCCGCTTCGAGGGCGACCCGTGCCTGGTCACCGGTGCGGGATGGATCGCCGAGGAGGCGCTGGCCAGCGCGCTCTACTGCTACCTGATCTCCCCGGAGGAGCCGGTCACCGTCCTCGGCCGGGCCGCGGCCTCCTCCGGCGACTCCGACTCGATCGCCTGCCTGGCCGGGGCCTTCGCGGGCGCCGCGCTCGGCCTGGGCGTTTGGCCGGGCGGCTGGCAGACCCAGATCGAATATGCGGACCGCTTGCTCAGGTTGGGTACTGCCTGGGATTGAGCAACGGGTTGAATGAGGTCATGCAGAACCTCCTTCCCGAGCCGCCGGCGACCCGACTGCCGGCTGACGCCGAAGCCGACCAGGCCCTGGCCGCCGCGGCGATCGCCGGTACCGACGAGGCGTACAAGGCGGTCGCGGCCAAGTACCCCGCCTACAGCGCGGCGTGGGCGCCACTGGCCGCGAACGCTCTCGCCGAAGGCGAGCCGGTGACCGCTTACGCCTACGCCCGCACCGGCTACCACCGCGGCCTCGACGCGCTGCGCCGCAACGGTTGGAAGGGCCACGGCCCGGTGCCCTGGTCGCACGAGGCCAACCAGGGCTTCCTCCGTTGCCTGCACGCGCTGTCGCAGGCGGCCGCCACCATCGGCGAGGCCGACGAGGCGGCTCGCTGCGCCCAGTTCCTCCGGGACAGCGACCCAGCCGCCGCCGACGCCCTGACCTGACGATGAGCCGGCCGGGGTCAGGCGTAGACCGCCCAGGCCCCGGCCTCGGTCCACCAGGACTTCTTACGGCTGGTCGAGCCGGCCACGCCGTCGTCGAGGAACTGCAGCTCACCCTCGCGGGGCAGGACCGACACGGCACGTCCGCTGGCGCGGCGCACCTCGATCCGTACCCGCGTGCCCTTGAAACGCTGTTTGACGATGATCGGGACCGCCACCGCGACCTCGACCCGGCCGTCCGCCGGGTTCCCCTCGGCCAGCAGCCGCAGCCCGTCGAACTCGGCGTAACCGCCACCGTTGCCGATCGCGCAGGCCAGGATGGGCTCCTCGCCCTCGGTGAGAACGCTGTCGTCCACCTCGACCCGGCCGCGCCACGGCACCGCCGCGCCCCGGTCGTCGGCGCCGCCGAGCAGCGCTCCGTCCAGGGTCACCGAGCCGCCGTCGTTGCGCAGCAGATCGAGGCGGCGCACCGCACCGGCGAGCACCGCCTTCGCCACCTCGTCCGGGGTGCGCGGCAGGCCCAGCTGGGCGGCGAGATCCGTGCTGTTCCCCGGGTCGAGCGGGAGGATCGCCAGCGGCGGCAGATCCGGCACGGTCCGGGTGGCCTCGAGATCCGAAGGGCGCTTGCTGGGCGGCGGCGCCCAGCGCCGGACCATCCGGCGCAGGACGGCGCGCAGCTGGCCGTCACTGGCGCTGGCCACCACCAGCCGGCGGTCGGCCGACAGCGAGGGCCAGGTCAGGCCGTCCGACCGGGCCGGCCCGTCGAACCGGGCCAGCACCGCGTCGATCTCCTGATCCGAATCGGCCACCACCGTCTCCACCTGCGCGCCGGCCTCGCGGAGTACGTCCGCGCAGGCCAGCACCGGGGTCCGCGGGGTGGCGCAGGCGGTGTTGCAGCCGCCGCACCCGGAACCGCACGAGTCGCCCGACCCCTCGGCCAGGCTGAGCAGCACGACCTCCATCAGGCGTCGCCAAGCACCGAGTGCCGCTCGATGACCGCCTCGCGGCCGGGGCCGACGCCGACGATCGAGATGCGCGCGCCGATCCGGGCCTCGACGAACTCGACGAAGGCCTGCGCCTCGGCCGGCAGGTCCTCGAACTTGCGGCAGCCGGAGATGTCCTGCTTCCAGCCGGGCAGCGTCTCGTAGATCGGCTTGGCGTGGTGGAAGTCGGTCTGGTTGATCGGCATCTCGTCGTGGCGGACGCCGTTCACGTCGTACGCCACGCAGACCGGGATCTCGTCCAGTCCGTCGTAGTTGTCCAGTTTGGTCAGCGCGAAGTCGGTGACCCCGTTGACCCGCTGCGCATACCGGCCGATCACCAGGTCCAGCCAGCCGATCCGACGCGGACGGCCGGTGGTGGTGCCGTACTCGTGGCCGACCTCACGCAGGTAGTCGCCCCACTTGTCGTGCAGCTCGGTGGGGAACGGGCCCTCGCCGACGCGGCTGGTGAACGCCTTGAGCACCGCGACGACCCGGTCGATCCGGGTGGGCGGGATGCCGGAGCCGGTGCAGGCGCCGCCGGCAGTCGCGTTCGAGCTGGTCACGAACGGGTAGGTGCCGTGGTCGACATCGAGCAGGGTGGCCTGGCCGGCCTCGCAGAGCACGACCTTGTCCCGGTCGATCGCCTGGGACAGCTCCAGGGCGGTGTCCGCCACGTACGGCCGGAGCCGGTCGACATAGGACAGCAGCTCCTGGACGACGTCCTCGGCCTTGACCGCGCTGCGGTTGTAGATCTTCGACAGCACCTGGTTCTTGTAGACCAGGGCGGCGGTCACCTTCTGCCGCAGGATCGACTCGTCGAAGAGGTCCTGCACCCGGATGCCGACCCGGTTCATCTTGTCGGCGTAGGTCGGGCCGATGCCCCGGCCGGTGGTGCCGATCCGGCGGGCGCCCAGGAACCGCTCGGAGACCTTGTCCAGCGAGCGGTTGTAGGACGCGATGACGTGCGCGTTCGCACTGATCCGCAGCCGGGAGGTGTCGATGCCGCGGGCCTCCAGGCCGTCGATCTCCTGGAACAGCACGTTCAGGTCGACGACGACACCATTGCCGATCACCGGTACGACGTTCGGGGAGAGGATTCCGCTCGGCAGCAGGTGGAGCGCGTACTTCTCGCCGTCGATGACGACGGTGTGGCCCGCGTTGTTGCCACCGTTGAACTTCACCACGTAGTCGAGCCGGTCACCCAGCAGATCCGTGGCTTTGCCCTTGCCCTCGTCGCCCCACTGGGCGCCGACCAACACGATCACCGGCACTGGAGTGTTGCCTTTCCCGAACAAGCAGGTCGTACCTGGAGGAGCCCGGGTACTGCCGAAGTTTACGCGACCGTGTCACCGGTAGGATGGGCCGTCGTGCGCGTACTTCTGATCGGCTCCGGTGGGCGCGAGCACGCGCTTGCCGTCGGGCTCGCCGCCGACCCGTCCGTCGACTTCCTGGCCTGTGCGCCCGGTAATCCGGGCATTGCCCAGGTCGCCGAGCTGCACGAGGTGAAAGCTGTCGATCCCGCGGCGGTCGCCGCGCTCGCCGTCGAGCTGAGCGCCGACCTGGTCGTGATCGGCCCGGAGGCCCCGCTGGTGGCCGGCGTCGCCGACGCGGTGCGCGCCAAGGGCATCGCCTGCTTCGGCCCGAGCGCCGCCGCCGCGCGGCTGGAGGGCTCGAAGGCGTTCGCCAACGAGGTCATGGCCGCCGCCGGGGTGCCGACCGCCCGCTCCTTCGCCTGCACCTCCGTCGCCGAGGCCGCCGCGGCCCTCGACGAGCTCGGGGCGCCCTACGTGGTGAAGAACGACGGCCTGGCCGCGGGCAAGGGCGTCGTGGTCACCGACGACCTCGACGAGGCGCTGATCCACGCGGAGGCGTGCGGCAAGGTCGTCATCGAGGAGTTCCTGCCCGGTCCCGAGGTCTCCCTCTTCGTGGTCACCGACGGGACGGCGGTGGCGCCACTGATGCCGGCGCAGGACTTCAAGCGGCTGCTCGACGGCGACGAGGGTCCGAACACCGGCGGCATGGGTGCCTACGCCCCGCTCGACTGGGCGCCGGCCGACCTGACCGAGCGGGTGCTCCGGGAGACCGTCGAGCCGACGCTCGCCGAGATGCGCAAGCGCGGGACGCCCTTCGCCGGCCTGCTCTACGTCGGCCTCGCGCTCACCCCGGACGGCCCCAAGGTCATCGAGTTCAACGCCCGCTTCGGCGACCCGGAGACCCAGGTCGTCCTGGCGCTGCTGGCCACGCCGCTGGCCGGCCTGCTCAACGCCGCGGCCACCGGCACGCTCGCCGATCACCCGCCGCTGACCTGGCACGAGGGTTCCGCGATCACGGTCGTCGTGGCCAGCCACAACTACCCCGGAGTCCCGCGCGTCGGTGACGTGATCACAGGAGCCGAGGTGCCCGGCGTCATCCACGCCGGCACCGCCCGCGACGCGGACGGCGCGCTGGTCTCCGCCGGCGGCCGGGTGCTCAGCGTGACCGCGACCGGCGCGGACCTGACGGCCGCCCGCGAGGCCGCGTACCGGCTGGTCGAGGGGGTCCGCCTGGACGGCGCCCAGTACCGCACCGACATCGCGCTCCGCGCCGTCGAGAAGAAGATCAAAATCTGAATCCCGCTCCGGTACGACCGATGGAGCTCCGTGGCCGGCCCTCGCGGGCCACGTCCCGTGCTGCTCTCGCGCGGCGCGGTCCCGGCGGCGTGGTCCCGGCGGCGCGGTGCGGCCGGAAGTGGGCAGCCGTGTCGCGCGAGATCGTCACGGGGCTTGGCCGGAGCCTGCCCAGGGGGCTCCATCGTTCGTACCGCAAAAGGGTGTGAGGCCGGGTCGCGTGAACCGCAACCGGACCGCACACCCTTTCCGCGCGGGCCCTGGATCCGAAAGACGGACCCGGACCCGAAGTCAGGCCTTGCGGGGGATCACGCCTTGGGCAGGTCGAAGAGCTTGGCGATGCTGGCGGCCAGGGCCAGGTCGCCCTTCGCCTTGATCTTGCCGGTCATGAACAGCATCATCGGGTTGCCGTCGCCCGCGACGACCTTGAGGAACGTGACCGCGTCCATGGTCATGGCCAGCTTCGGCTCGCGCGCCGGCTCGTTGGTGACGGTGCAGGCACCGTTCTCGATCACGGTCTCGTAGGTGTTCGAGGCGTCCGACCCGGTGATGATCCAGTGGATGACGGCCTGGGCGTCGCCGGCCTTCTCGGCGCGGAACAGCGAGGGCATCCGGTTGAAGACCTCGTCGAGGATCTTGCCGCGCGCGTCCGACGCCAGGGTCTCGGCGAGCTTCGCGTCCGGGGTGGACTTGACGAGCTGAGCGAACTCCTTCGGGCCGATCGAGGAGAGCGACTCGGTGTTGAATTCAGTCATCGGTGGACCTTTCGGAATGAGCATCGAACCTACTCGCCAGTAACGTTAGCGAGGATGCCGCCTTTTCGTGCAGTGTGCCACTCTCAAACAACTGTTGGACGGTCGACCCGCCCGTCGCCTAGGCTCCCCAATATGTCTTTGGGGGAAGCGGCACGAGGCGATCAGGCCGCCTTGCGGGCGCTGGCACATCCGGTCCGGCTGCGGATCCTCTCCCTGCTCACCGGTGCGTCGCTGACCGCCGCCGAGGTGGCCCGCGAGCTCGGCCTCACCCATGCGAACGCGAGCTACCACCTGCGCAATCTGCTCTCCAGCGAGCTGATCCAGACCGCCGGTGAGGAGCGGATCCGTGGCGGCCTGGCGAAGCGATACCGCTACGACCCGGCGAGCCGCTCCAGCCCGTTCACCCCGGAGCAGACCAGGTCGTTCTATCCGGCCGCGGCCGACGAACTGGCTCGGCGCGCCGCTGAGGGGCACCGGCCCGGCGGCGTCGGCGTGATGGGTGACGCCGAGGTCTGGGTCGACCCGGCCATCTGGCAGAGCGTCCGCGACCGAATAGCCGCCGCGTTGCACGATCTGCACGCGGCCGCCCGCCCGCCGGGCACCTCCGGGACGATTCGCACCAGCACGACGGTCGCCCTCTTCGAGATGGAACCCGGGTTCCACGGCCCGTCGAGGCCGTCGGGGTTCCACAACTCGGCGCCGATGGATCGAGGGCCGCGGTGAGCAGTTGGTCCGTGTTGCGCCGGCCGGCTTTCCGCCTGTTGATCGCCGGCCGCGCCGTGGACGCGTTCGGCAACGCGTTCGCCCCGATCGCACTCGCGTTCGCTGTCCTCGACCTCACCGGCTCGGCCCGTGACCTCGGCCTGGTCGTCGGCGCTCGCACCCTGCTCAACGTGCTCTTCCTGCTCTTCGGCGGCGTCCTCGCCGACCGGCTGCCGAAGAACCTGCTGATGGTCGGCTCGAACGTGGCCGCCGCGCTGACCCAGGTCGCGGTCGCGGCCCTGGTGCTCACCGGCACCGCGACGATCCCGTTGCTGATCATGCTGTCGGCGATCAACGGCGCGGTCGCCGCGGTGGCCATGCCGGCCAGCGCCGCGCTGGTGCCGCGCACCGTCGCCGCCCCGGACCGTCAGCAGGCCAACGCCATCAACCGGCTCTCCGTCACCAGCGCGGCGATCGTCGGCGCTCCGCTGGCCGGGGTGGTGGTCGCGGCGCTCGGCCCCGGCTGGGGCATCGCCGTCGACGCCGGGACGTTCGTGCTCTCCGCGCTCTGCTTCGCCCTGATCCGCCTGCCGAGCCAGGAGCGCCCGCCGGCTCGCGAGAGCGTCTTCACCGAGTTGCGCACCGGTTGGTCGGAGTTCCGCTCGCACACCTGGCTCTGGGTGGTCGTGGCCGGTGCCTGCGTGATGAACATGGCCTGGTCGGGCGGCACGCATGTGCTCGCCCCGGCCCTCGCCGACGTCACCATCGGCCGCCGGGCCTGGGGCCTGGTCCTGGCGGCCCAGACCGCCGGCATGATCGTCGGCGGCCTGGTGGCGATGCGCCTGCGGATCCGACGATTTCTGCGGTACGGCGTGATCGCCCTGATCGCGATGGCCGCACCCCTGATCGTTCTCGGTCTCCACCCGCAGGTCCTCCCGCTGGCCGCCGCCGCGTTCGCCGCCGGGGTCGCGCTGGAGCAGTTCGCCGTCGGCTGGGAGACGACGATGCAGGAGCACATCCCGCCGGACCGGCTCGCCCGCGTGTACTCGTACGACATGGTCGGTTCCTTCGTCGCCGTCCCGATCGGCGAGATGGCCGTCGGTCCGATCGCCGACCGGTTCGGTCTGCAACCCACCCTGCTCGGCGCGGCCGGGGTCCTGCTGGTCGCCGTCCTCGCGATGCTGAGCAGTTCGGACATCCGCACCCTGCGTCACCGGCTGCCGAGGACCGACCCGGAGCACATGGAAGAATCACTGTCGTGACCATCCCGAACGTGCTCGCCAGCCGCTATGCCTCCGCCGAACTCGTCACTCTCTGGTCTCCGGAGGAGAAGATCCGGATGGAGCGCCGGCTCTGGCTGGCCGTCCTGAAGGCCCAGCGGGACCTCGGCATCTCGGTGCCCGACGGCGCCGTCGAGGCGTACGAATCCGTTCTCGACCAGGTCGACCTGGCCTCGATCGCGGCCCGCGAGCGAGTCACCCGGCACGACGTGAAGGCGCGCATCGAGGAGTTCTCCGAGCTCGCCGGCTTCGAGCAGATCCACAAGGGGATGACCTCCCGCGACCTCACCGAGAACGTCGAGCAGCTGCAGATCCGGGCGTCGCTGGAGCTGATCCGGGACCGGGTGGTGGCCACCCTGGCCCGCCTCGCCGCGCTCGCCGTGGAGCACTCCGACCTGGTGATGACCGGCCGTTCACACAACGTCGCGGCCCAGGCCACCACGCTTGGCAAGCGGTTCGCCTCGGCGACCGAGGAGCTGTTGATCGCCCACGAGCGGCTGGACGACCTGATCGGCCGCTACCCGCTGCGCGGCCTCAAGGGCCCGGTCGGCACCGCCGCCGACCAGCTCGACCTTCTCGACGGTGACGAGGAGAAGCTCGCCCGGCTGGAGACGAAGGTGGCCGAGCACCTCGGCTTCGCCCGGGTGCTGAACAGCGTCGGTCAGGTCTACCCGCGCTCGCTCGACTTCGACGTGGTGTCCGCGCTGGCCCAGATCGTCGCCGCCCCGTCCTCGCTGGCCACCACGATCCGCCTGATGGTCGGCCAGGAGCTGGTCACCGAGGGCTTCAAGCCCGGCCAGGTGGGCTCGTCGGCGATGCCGCACAAGATGAACACCCGGTCGTCGGAGCGGGTCAACGGCCTGGCCGTGATCGTCCGCGGTTACCTGTCCATGGTCGGCGAGCTCGCCGGTGACCAGTGGAACGAGGGTGACGTCTCCTGCTCGGTGGTGCGCCGGGTCGCGCTGCCGGACGCGTTCTTCGCCGCCGACGGGCTGTTCCAGACCTTCCTCACCGTGCTGGACGAGTTCGGGGCGTACCCGGCCGTGATCGCTCGCGAGCTGGACCGCTTCCTGCCGTTCCTGACCACCACCAAGCTTCTGGTGGCGGCGGTGCGCAAGGACGTCGGCCGGGAGGTCGCGCACGAGGTGATCAAGGAGCACGCCGTCGCTGTGGCGCTGGCCATGCGGGAGAAGGGCGCGGCCGTGAACGATCTCTTCGACCGGCTCGCGACCGACGGCCGGTTGGGGCTGACCCGGGCGGAGATCGACACCCTGGTTGCCGACCGGGCCGCCTTCGTCGGCGCCGCGCCCGCTCAGGTGCGCGCGATCGCCGACCGGGTCGCGGAGATCGTGGCGCGGTACCCCTCGGCCGTCGGCTACACCCCCGCGCCGATCCTCTGAACTGCCCCAACGCCCGGCCGAGTCGGCCGCCTGACAGCGGTCGCCGGTTCGGCCGGAGGGTTGACCAGGTAGGCTCCTCCGTGCTTACACCTATCAGTCAGGAGTGCCCGTGGCTCGCGTCGTGGTCGACGTCATGCTCAAGCCGGAGATCCTGGATCCGCAAGGTCAGGCGGTAGCGAACGCGCTGCCCCGGCTCGGCGTCACCGATGTCTCCTCTGTCCGCATCGGCCGTCGGATCGAGATCGAATTCGATGGCGAACCCGATCTGGATCGGGCTCGCGAGATCGCCGACAAGCTGCTCGCCAACCCGGTGATCGAGGACTACACGATCCGGGTCGAGAGCGCGGCGGAGGTCGCCTGACCATGCGGATCGGTGTGGTCACCTTCCCCGGATCATTGGACGACGGGGACGCCGCCCGCGCCGCCCGGATCGCTGGAGCCGAGGCGGTCCGCCTCTGGCACGGCGACCCGGATCTGCACGGGGTCGACGCCGTGGTCCTGCCCGGCGGCTTCTCGTACGGCGACTATCTGCGTTGCGGCGCCATCGCGCGATTCGCTCCGGTCATGGAGTCGATCATCGATGCGGCCCGCGGCGGCCTGCCCGTGCTGGGCATCTGCAACGGTTTCCAGGTCCTCTGCGAGGCGCATCTGCTGCCCGGCGCGCTGACCCGGAACCAGCACCTGCACTTCCGTAACCGGGACCAGTGGCTCAAGGTCGAGGCGACGAACACCGCCTGGACCAACGGCTTCACCCCCGGCCAGGAGATTCTCATCCCGGTGAAGAACGGCGAGGGCTGCTTCGTCGCCGATCCGGCAACGCTCGACAAGCTCGAAGCCGAGGGCCGGGTGATCGCGCGCTACGTCCGCGGCAACCCGAACGGCTCGCAGCGCGACATCGCCGGGATCACCAACGAGGCCGGCAACGTCGTCGGCATCATGCCGCACCCGGAACACGCCGTGGAGGCGCTGACCGGTCCGTCGCTCGACGGCCTCGGCTTCTTCACCTCCGTCCTGCGGGCCCTGGCAGGGGCGGCCGCGGGTGGTCAGCTCGCAGGGGGACAGCAGTGACGACGCAGCAGGACAAATCCGGTTTCGCTGCGACCGACGTACTCGCCAACGAGTTCGAGGACGGGCCGGATACTGTCGCGAAGGCCGAGCAGTCTCCGGACGAGCTCCAGCCCTTCGCCGACCTGGGTCTCAAGGACGACGAGTACGCCAAGATCCGCGACATCCTCGGCCGCCGGCCCACCGCGTCCGAGCTGGCGATGTACTCGATCATGTGGAGTGAGCACTGCTCGTACAAGTCGAGCAAGGTGCACCTGCGTGAATTCGTCGCCAAGGTTCCGAAGAACACCCGGATGCTGGCCGGCATCGGCGAGAACGCGGGTGTCGTCCAGGTCTCCGACGACCTGGCGGTGACCTTCAAGGTCGAGTCGCATAACCACCCCAGCTACGTCGAGCCGTACCAGGGCGCGGCCACCGGCGTCGGCGGCATCGTCCGGGACATCCTGGCGATGGGTGCCCGTCCGATCGCGGTGATGGACCCGCTGCGCTTCGGCGCGGCCGACCACCCGGACACCGCCCGGGTGCTGCCCGGCGTGGTGGCCGGCATCGGCGGCTACGGCAACTGCCTGGGTCTGCCGAACATCGGCGGCGAGATCGTCTTCGACCCGTGTTACCAGGGCAACCCGCTGGTCAACGCGCTGAGCATCGGTGTTCTCCCGGTCGAGCGGCTGCAGAAGAAGGAGGCGACCGGCACCGGCAACATCGTCGTGCTCCTCGGCGCGCGCACCGGCCGGGACGGCATCGGCGGTGTCTCCGTGCTGGCGTCCGCCACCTTCGACGAGGAGGCCGAGCAGCGCCGCCCGTCGGTGCAGGTCGGCGACCCGTTCATGGAGAAGCTGCTGATCGAGAGCTGCCTGGAGCTGTACGACGCCGGCCTGGTCTCCGGCATCCAGGACCTCGGCGGCGCCGGCCTCACCTGTGCGCTCACCGAGACCGCCGCGGCGGCCGGCACCGGTATGCGGGTCTGGCTGGAGCGGGTTCCGCTGCGCGAGCCCTCGATGTCGCCGACCGAGATCCTGGCCAGCGAGTCGCAGGAGCGGATGCTCCTGATCGTCACGCCGGAGAACCTGGACGCGGTGCTCAAGGTCGCCGAGAAGTGGGGCGTCTGGGCCACCGCGATCGGCGAGGTCACCCCGGCGGGCGAGGACGGCACTCCCGGCCGCCTGCTGATCACCTGGAACGACCACGTCGTGGTGGACGTGCCGCCCGGCTCGCTCGCCGACGACGGTCCGATCTACGAGCGGCCGCTGCGTGAGCCGTCCGACCTGATCCTGCTGCAGGCGGATCGGGCGGAGACGCTGCCGCGCCCGTCGACCGGGGCCGAGCTGCGGGAGACCGTGCTGCG
This sequence comes from Actinoplanes regularis, assembly GCF_900188005.1. GTDB lineage: Bacteria > Actinomycetota > Actinomycetes > Mycobacteriales > Micromonosporaceae > Actinoplanes > Actinoplanes regularis. The sequence continues at coordinate 101,543 of NZ_FZNR01000023.1, forward strand.
GATGATCGCGTCGCCGAACCTGTGCGACAAGACCTGGGTGACCGAGCAGTACGACCGGTACGTGCTCGGCAACACCGTCCTCGCCCAGCCGGAGGACTCCGGCGTGCTGCGGCTCGACGAGGAGACGAACCTCGGCGTGGCGCTCTCGGTGGACGGCAACGGCCGTTTCGCCCGCCTCGATCCGTACGAGGGCGCGAAGCTGGCGCTGGCCGAGGCGTACCGGAACGTCGTCGTCACCGGCGCCGAGCCGATCGCTGTCACCGACTGCCTGAACTTCGGCTCGCCCGAGGACCCGGCCGTGATGTGGCAGTTCGCCCGGGCCGTGCAGGGTCTGGCGGACGGCTGTCAGCAGCTGGGCACCCCGGTGACCGGCGGCAACGTCAGCTTCTACAACCAGACCGGCGCCGTGGCGATCCACCCGACCCCGGTGGTCGGCGTGATGGGTCTCTTCGCGGACGTCACCCAGCGCGTCCCGATGGGCTTCCCGGTGCCCGCCAAGGCCGGCGGCGACCTGCTCTTCCTGCTCGGCGAGACCCGGGCGGAGCTGTCCGGCTCGGAGTGGGCCTGGGTGACCCACAGCCACCTCGGTGGCCGTCCGCCCAAGGTCGACCTGGCGGCCGAGCAGGCGCTCGGCAAGGTGATGACCCGGGCGTCGCAGACCGGTCTGGTCAGCGCGGCGCACGACCTCTCCGACGGTGGCCTGGCTCAGGTGCTGGTGGAGAGCTGCCTGCGGTACGGCGTCGGCGCGAAGGTGACCTTCCCGGCGGAGGGCGAGTCGGCTTTCGTTCAGCTGTTCAGCGAGTCGGCGGGACGGGCCCTGGTGTCCGTGCCGCTCGGCCACGAGAAGGCGTTCGTCGCGCTGGCGGCCGAGTTCGGGGTTCCGTGCACGCAGATCGGTGTCACCTCCGAGGAGGCGACGCTGGACGTGGCGGACCAGTTCTCGATCCCGCTGGAGGAGCTTCGGGCGGCGTGGTCGGCGACCCTGCCCCGACTGTTCGGTGCTCCGGTTCTGGGCGGGCAGCCCGAGGCGGAGACCGCGGTCCGGTCGGTGACGCTGGAGCTGACCGAGCCGAAGCAGCAGCCGGGCGGTCCGATCGAGTCCTGATCGGACGAGTCAGCTGAGAAGAGCCGGTCGGGGATCTCCCCGGCCGGCTCTTTCAGGTTCAACGGGAACGAAAAGGCCCCGCACCGAAGCGCGGGGCCTTTTCTCAGATCAGATCATTGTTCCCAGTTGCGGCGGTTCGGGTCCTGCCCGTACGTCCCGCCGTGCTGGTCGTAGCCACCCTGCTGGTTGCCGTAGCCGTTGTTCTGCTCGTACCCAGCGGCCTGACCACCCTGACCACCCTGGCCACCCTGGCCACCCTGGCCGGCGTAGTTGCCGCCGTGCTGGTCGTAACCCTGGTTGTCGTAACCGCCCTGGTCGTAGCCGCCCTGAGCGCCGTAGCCGCCGCCCTGGTCGTAACCACCCTGGGCGCCGTAGCCGCCCTGCGGGCCGTATCCGTCACCGTTGTCGGGCTGGTTGCCCCAGCCGGCCTGGTTGCCCTGGTTGCCGTAGCCACCCTGGTCGTAGCCGCCCTGAGCGCCGTAACCGCCCTGGTCGTAACCACCCTGGGCGCCGTAACCGCCCTGGTCGTCATACCCGGTGCTGTTCGGCTGGTACATGTTGGTCTGCTCGTCGTACCGCTGCTGACCGTTGTCGTAACCGCCGGCCTGGCCGCCCTGACCACCCTGGCCGCCGTAGACGCTGGTCGCACCGCCGTAGTTGCCACCGGCGCCCTGGTCGGCCCACTGGCCGTTGCCCGCCCCGACGAAGCCGCCCTGCGGCGGGATCGGAGCGCCGTACGGGTCGGGGAACTCGTCCTCGACCGGCGGCCGGTGGATCATCGTCGGCGCGTCACCCAGCCCGCTGGCGCTCATTCCGGCTCCGGCGACCATCGTGGCGTCCTGCCCACGGCCGGCGCCCACCGGCGCGGCCACCCGGGTGGCGTCGGCGCCGCCGAATCGGCCGGGGCCGGCCGGGCCGCCGGTCGGGCCGCCGAATCCGGCACCGGTGTCCGAGTCGTCGTTGCCGGCGGCGTTCCTGCGGCGCATCCAGACCATGACCATCACGCCGATACCACCGGCGACCAGCAGACCGCCCATGAGGATCATCATCCAGGAGGTGCTGCCGCTCTCCGCGGAGGTCTTATCGGTGGCTGCCTGCGTGTTCGTCTCGTTGGTCTCGTCGGTGGTCTCTTCGTCGGTGGGCTCTTCCTCGGTCGCTGCCGCGCTGACCGAGGCGGTGGGCGACGCGCTCGCCGAGGCGGACGGGGTGGTCGCGGCCTTGAGCGTGATCGGAGCGTTGACGGTCTTGTCCGCGCGGCCGGTGACGCTGGTCTCGGCGCCGGTGTAGCCGTCGAGCACCGCGGCGACCGTGATCTTGCCCACCGCGATCGGAGCGGAGTCCGACGAGGTGAAGGAGTAGAGGCCGGCGCCGTTCGTGGTGGTGCTGTACTGATGCCCCTGGCTGTCGCTCATGGCGACCCGGGCGCCGCTGAGGGCCTTGCCCGAACCGTCCTTGACCTTGCCGGAGACCTGCCGCACGTTCGTCGGGGCCGCAGGACCGTTGACCGTGATGGTCACTTTGTCCCTGACGTTGTCTCCGGCATCCACGGTGACTTCGACCTTTTGGTTCGCGCCTGCCGCGACATTCGGCATTCTGACCACCGCGGAGCCCTTGACGTTGGTGGCCCCGGCGGGGACTTTCAGGGGGTCGCACTGCACGCATTCGGCGCTGCCCGGGGAGATCTGGACGGTGATGTCCTTACCGTCCTGGCCGGGCTCCGTGGGGTTACTAACCGTGTATGAAACGGTTACTCTGTCACCGGAGTTGGCGGTGTCCTGCGCGCCGGCCTCCAGGCTGGGGGCTGCCAGGGCAGCCGTCTGCACGCCAGTCACCAGACCAACGACCAGGGCCAGGAACGCACCGGCCTGAACAGCCCGGCCTCGTAGGTGCGTCGTCACGTCCACCGCCTTCCGTGTCGCGTCCTGGCGGTTCCTTGCCCGTCAGATCTCCCACGACTTGTACGCCGTCGGCAACTATGCCTTGTCACACGCCTTTTGCGCGACCCAGGGGAGTGTGCCGTTGTCGGCGAACCGCGTCGTATCGTCCCGACATGTCGTCTGAGCACAGCAAATTCGAAGCGGTCTCCGAGGCATTGGACACGCTGGACCGGGGTGTCGAACCCGACCGGGCAGTGCTGCGTGACGCGGTCCGAGCGCTGCTGACCGAGTTGTCCCGACGCACCCCTGGCCGTTCGGTGGAGGTGCGGATTCCACCTTTCGGTGCGATTCAGTGCGTCCCCGGTCCGCGGCACACCCGCGGCACACCGCCCAATGTGGTCGAAACGGACCCGATGACCTGGCTGCTCGTGGCCACCGGCCGCATTGAATGGGACGAGGCGGTTCGTGACGGACGTCTCCGGGCCAGCGGAATCCGTACCGATCTGAGCGACTACCTGCCGCTGACCCCGGAATGAGCCCGGTTCGGGTGGCTCCGGGCTCGCGTACACTTGGCGATCGGAGCGATCGGAGTTCAGGCAGACCAGCGGTTCCGGTTTGGCAGGCCAGCGGTTCGGCTTGAGCAGTGGCTCAGGTCGGGTGGTCGCGGGTCGATCAGCGGGTGCGAACTGGTCGGCGCTTCGAGCAGTTCGTGCGGATCCGACATGAGGGAGCGAGCAGGTGCCCCGAGGCGACGGCCTACTGACCGACGATCTCGACCCCCAGGAACGCGGCCCCCAGGACGCCTGCGGCGTCTTCGGTGTCTGGGCCCCCGAGGAAGAGGTCGCCAAACTCACGTACTTCGGGCTCTACGCTCTGCAGCACCGCGGCCAGGAGGCCGCCGGCATTGCGGTGAGCGACGGTTCCGGGGTCGTGGTCTACAAGGACGTCGGCCTGGTCTCGCAGGTGTTCGACGAGCCGACGCTGGCCAGCCTCCGCGGCCACCTGGCGATCGGCCACGCGCGGTACTCGACGACCGGTGGTTCGAACTGGGAGAACGCGCAGCCCACGATCCGGGCCACCACGGCCGGCACGACCATCGCGCTGGCCCACAACGGCAACCTGGTGAACACCGCCGAGCTGGCCAAGGAGGTCGCTGACCGCGGCCTCGACGTGGGGGACTCCACGTCCGACACGGCCCTGGTCACCGCGCTGCTGGCGGGCCGCCCCGACCTCTCCGTCGAGGCCGCGGCCCTGGAGGTGCTGCCGACCCTGCGCGGCGCCTTCAGCTTCGTCTTCATGGACGAGCACACGCTCTACGCGGCGCGGGACGCTCAGGGTGTCCGCCCGCTGGTCCTCGGCCGGATGGAGCGTGGCTGGGTGGTCGCCAGCGAGACGGCCGCCCTGGACATCACCGGCGCCAGCTTCGTCCGTGAGGTCGAGCCCGGCGAGATCATCGCGATCGACGAGCACGGCCTGCGGTCCTCGCGGTTCGCCGCGCCGGAGCCCAAGGGCTGCCTCTTCGAGTACGTGTACCTGGCCCGCCCGGACACCACGATCGCCGGCCGCAACATCTACGCCGCGCGGGTCGAGGTCGGCCGCAAGCTGGCCAAGGAGCACCCGGTCGAGGCCGACCTGGTGATCGGTGTCCCGGAGTCCGGCATCCCCGCCGCCATCGGTTACGCCGAGGCCTCCGGCATCCCGTACAGCGCCGGCTTCATGAAGAACGCGTACGTCGGCCGCACCTTCATCCAGCCCTCGCAGACCATCCGCCAGCTCGGCATCCGGCTCAAGCTGAACCCGTTGCGCGAGGTGGTCCGGGGCAAGCGGATCGTCGTGATCGACGACTCGATCGTGCGGGGCAACACCCAGCGTGCCCAGATCCGGATGCTGCGTGAGGCCGGCGCCCTGGAGGTGCACGTCCGGATCTCCTCGCCGCCGGTGAAGTGGCCGTGCTTCTACGGCATCGACTTCGCGACCCGCGCCGAGTTGATCGCCAACGGCCTGGAGATCGACGGGATTCGCCGCTCGATCGGTGCCGACAGCCTGGGCTACGTCTCGCTGGACAACCTGGTGCAGGCCACCGAGCAGCCGAAGACCCGGCTCTGCATGGCCTGCTTCGACGGGGAGTACCCGATCGAGCTGCCGGCCGCCGACCTGATCGGCAAGCACGTGCTGGAAGGCGTCGGCCGCCGAGCCGGCATGCCGGGCGCCTCGGGGCAGGCGGCCGAGGCCGCCGTCACCGAGTTCGAGGCCGGTTACGAGGTCCGCGAGCAGGCAGACGATCATGCGGCACCGGAGCCGTTGGTCGCCAGCCCGGGCGGCGCGAACGCGCTGCACCATCCGTGACTTTTCCACATTTTGCAGAACCGCTAAGGGGAGAACCGTGACGCACGTGTCCGAGCGCAGTGCCGGATCGAACGGCGCTGAGGGCGGCGATCGACAGCCGTGGACGGCGGGCGCCGGCCGTGGGCCGCGCAAGCGCTCCGCGACGTACGCGGCGGCGGGTGTCTCGATCGACGCCGGCGACCGGGCCGTCGAGCTTCTCAAGGCCAAGGTCAAGAAGACCACCCGGCCCGAGGTGATGGGTGACCTGGGCGGCTTCTCCGGCCTGTTCCGGCTCAACACCGCGAAGTACAAGAGCCCGATCCTGGCCTCGTCCACCGACGGCGTCGGCACCAAGCTGGTGATCGCCCAGCAGCTCGACATCCACGACACGATCGGCATCGACCTGGTCGCCATGGTCGTCGACGACCTGGTGGCCTGTGGCGCCGAGCCGCTGTTCCTGCTCGACTACATCGCCTGCGGAGAGGTCGTGCCGGACAAGATCGCCGAGATCGGCGCGGGCATCGCCGACGGCTGCCGGTACGCCGGTTGTGCTCTGCTCGGTGGCGAGACCGCCGAGCACCCGGGCGTCCTGCGCCCGGATGAGTACGACGTCTCGGCCACCGGCGTCGGCGTCGTCGAGGAGAGCGAGATCCTCGGCCAGGACCGGGTCGAGGTGGGTGACGCGGTGATCGCGATGCGCTCCTCCGGCCTGCACTCGAACGGTTACTCGCTGGTCCGGCACGTCCTGCTGGGCGCCGGCCGGATGCGTTTGGACACCGTGGTCGACGACTTCGGCACCTCGCGCACCCTGGGCGAGGAGCTCCTCACCCCCACCAAGATCTACGCCAAGGACTGCCTGGGCCTGATCGAGGAGACCGACGTCCGGGCGTTCTCGCACATCACCGGTGGCGGCATCCCCGGCAACCTGAACCGGGTGCTGCCTCCGACGATGGACGCAGTGGTGGACCGGTCCACCTGGCGCCCGCAGCCGATCTTCGACCTGATCCAGGCCAAGGGCCGGATCGAGGACTCGGAGATGGAGGCCACCTTCAACATGGGCGTCGGCATGTTCGCGGTCGTCTCCTCCGACGACGCGGACCGCGCGATGGCCTACCTGGCCGGCCGCGGTGTCGAGGCCTGGCAGGTCGGCGAGGTCCTGGAGGGCACCGGGCAGGTGCAGATGATGGGCTCGTACACCCGGGGCTGACAGCGCGTGACGGTTGCTGTGACCTCGTTGTGAGATCACTGGCCGCCGGATCGTGAGTCTGGTTCGCTGTAGACCGAACGTGAAATGATCCGTGTGTGCTGATGTCCGGCACATACGGATCTTTCGCATGAGTGGTGGACCGCGGGACCTAGCCTGGCCGTGTGTCACTGGCCAGGACGGGAGGTGCGCGATGGCGGACGCGTGGAGCGGGATGCGGGGCATCTCGGCGGAACCCGGTTACGTCGTCATGCAGCCGACTACTCTCTGCAACCTAGCCTGTAACTACTGTTACCTGCCGTTCCGGCGGGAGAACCGGAAGATGCCGGTAGCCGTCGCCGAGGCGGTGGCCACCGAGATCGCCGACTTCGCCCGGTCCGGTCGGTTCTCCGTGGTGTGGCACGGCGGGGAGCCGCTCGCCGCGGGGGCGGACCATCTGGCCGCCCTCTTCGCTCCGTTCGGCGCGGGCGTGGAGCACCATGTTCAGACGAATGCCACGCTGATCGACGATGCCTGGTGCGAGTTCTTCGCGGCCCACGATGTCCGCGTCAGCGTGAGCGTGGACGGCCCGCGCGGCCGCAACAGCGACCGGGTGGACCGTGCCGGCAAGCCGGCCTATGACCTGATCGCGAAGGGGATCGGCGCGCTGCGACGGCACGGGATCCCGTTCTCCACCCTCTGTGTGGTCTCCGATCCGCGACCGGGCGTGGCCACCGAGCTCTACGAGTTCTTCCTCGGCCTGGGCTGCGACGTGCTCGGCATCAATGTGGAGGAGCAGGAGGGCGTGAACCTCCGACTGAATCGTTATGATCCGGTCGCGGTGAGTGCGTTCTGGGCCGAGCTGGTCGGCGCCTGGCGTAGGACTCCCCGGATTCACCTGCGGGAGGTGGAGTGGTCGCTGCGGTATGTCGCCGCGGTCCTCGACGGCACCGCCGACAGCCTGCTGCCCCGGCGGCTGGACCCGATCCCGACCATCGCCCAGGACGGCTCGGTGGTGCTGCTCTCGCCCGAGCTGGCCGGCTTCCACGATCCCCGATACGGCGACTTCAGCAGCGGCAACGTGCTCACCACCCCGCTGCGGAAGATCCTCGCGAGCGCGGCGGAGACGCCGTGGATCGGTGAGTTCCTGCGGGGGATCGAGGCGTGCCGGCAGAGCTGCCCGTACTTCGGTTTCTGTGGCGGCGCCCATGCGGCCAACCGCTACTTCGAACACGGCAGGTTCGACGTCACCGAGACGAACCACTGCCGGAACAGCAAGATTCGCCTACTGGAGGGAGTGCTCGACCATGCCCGAGACCACGAGGCCACGGCTGTCTGACGGCGTGGAGATGGATCCGGTGACGGCACGGGTGCACGACACCCGAAACGGGTTGGCCACGCTGATCGCGGAAGCGGAGGAGGCCCGCCGGCAGCGCGCCGAGGAGGCGCCACGCGATGGCGGCTCGGCGGTCTGCGCCTGGAACCACTTCGAGAACATTCCTACGTTCTACAACTGGAACAACCGCCCGCGCTGAGCGCAGGTGGTTGAAGCCCACGCGGGCTACCCCGCGTGGGCTTCATTGCAACTGTAGGAAGGTGACCGCGACACGCCGGAGCACGCGGTCACGCCTCGTGCTCTGTGCGATGCGGATCAGCGCCTTGTCGGCGACCAGGTATCCCGGTCGTCTTCCGCGTCGTCGTCATCCTCATCATCATCGACGAACTCGTCGTTGTCGTCGTCGAAGTGATGATTCGACTTACCGGCACCCGCCAGTTCGCGCTGCAAGGCGGTGAGGTCGGTGTTCGGGGAGTGGTACTTCAACTCCCGCGCCACCTTCGTCTGCTTGGCCTTAGCACGGCCGCGCCCCATGGCTCGACCCCCTCGCACAGAATTCGGGGCAGCCCGAAGGCGGGCCCCGATGACGTCAGGCATCTCTCGTGGGTCTTACGGTACATGGACGATGCCGCGTTCGGCACCTCGGGTTGCGTGTGACACTGCCGCGCGTCGCGGTTCTCCTTCCTCCACGCCGCGCGGCAGGCCATGAACCGGTCTAGTTCAGGTAAATCGAACGCAGTCGGCCGACCTCGGCCATCCGGCGCTCGGCGAGCCGGTCGGCGGCCACGGCGGGCGGCACGCCCTCGTCGCCGGCGAGCTGGAGGATCCGGCGGGTGGTTTCGAAGATGCCGGTCGCCCGGAGCTTCGCGCGGTCGAAGTTGAAGCCCTCGATCTCGTCCGCAACCTGGATCACGCCACCGGCGTTGACCACGTAGTCCGGCGTGTAGAGGATGCCGCGGTCGTCCAGCAGCTTGCCGATGCCCGGGTGGGCGAGCTGGTTGTTGGCCGCGCCGGTGACCACCTTGGCGCGCAGCAGCGGGACCGTGTCGTCGTTCAGCGCGCCGCCCAGGGCGCACGGCGCGTACACGTCCAGGTCCGAGGCGATCAGGGCCTGGTTGTCCGGCACCAGGTTGACCTCCGGGTAGGTGGTGCTGGCCCACTCCAGGGCGGCCGGGCTGACATCGGTGGCGACCACCGTGGCGCCGTCCTCGACCAGGTGGCCGACGAGGTACTTGCCGACCTTGCCGAGGCCGGCGATGCCCACCGTGCGGCCGGTCAGCGTCGGGCTGCCCCAGGTGTGCTCGGCGGCCGCTCGCATGCCCTGGTAGACGCCCCAGGCGGTGAGCACCGACGAGTCCCCGGCGCCGCCGTGCTCGACGCTGCGGCCGGTGACGTAGCGCGTCTCACGGGCGATCACGTCCATGTCCGGCACGTAGGTGCCGACGTCACAGGCGGTGTAGTAGCGGCCGCGCAGGGTCTCGACGAATCGGCCGTACGCCCGCAGGAGCGCCTCGGACTTGGTCGTGGCCGGGTCGCCCCAGATCACCGCCTTGCCGCCGCCGAGGTCGAGGCCGGCCAGCGCGTTCTTGTACGCCATCCCGCGGGACAGCTTGAGTACATCGGCGAGAGCGGCTTCCTCGCTCTCGTACGGGTAGAACCGTGTGCCGCCGAGCGCCGGCCCGAGGGCCGTCGAGTAGATCCCGATGATCGCTTTCAGACCGGAGACCCGGTCCTGGCAGAAAACGACCTGTTCGTGTCCGGAGGCGTCGTTGCCGTCGGTTTCGAACACACCCATCGTTGCTCTCCTGACTCTTCTGTGCGGGCCTTCGTGGGGCCCCGGGCCCGGCGGGGTAGGCCGGACAAAGCGAGCCTAGCTGTGTGAGTGGCACATCGATTACGCCCGCGCGGGAAGTTCCACCCGGCCGGATCTGTGAAACGATCGCGCCGTGCCGTCACTGTTCGCGTCGTACCTACGGATTTACGAGCCGCTGACCGCCTTCGACCGGGACCGTCAGGTCTTCTGGCGTCGTTACGCCAAGGAGGGCCGCGACCTGGGCCTGATCGAAGGCCCGGCGAAGCAGCGCACCGCCGTGCTGGAGGCCCTCGGGGCGGGTTGGACCCGGCTGCCCGACCTGCCCGACGAGGCGTATGTGCTGGAGTGGGAGAACTCCCTGCTGATCTGCCCCTGGAACCTGCGCCTGCGGGTCGCCGAGGCCGCCCTGAACGCCCGGGACGGCGTTCCAGCCGTGCTGGCCGACGCGTTCGTACCGCCGGTGCTGGCCGGACAGGCCAAGGCAGTCGTGGAGGACTGGCGCAGCGGCGCCAAGGTGCTGGAGCAGGGCGTGCCCCGGGTGCACGAGCAGATCGCCACCTGGGGGGTGCCGCTGCGCTGGTTCGCCTTCGTCGACCTGGAGGAGCGGGAGATCTCGCTGACCGGCCGGCGGCGTGGGCTGCGCTACCGCACCGAGATCTCCAAGGCCCGCCGGCGGGCGCATCGGGCGGTCTCGGTGCTGCGCAAGTCGCTCGGCGACGCACCGATCACCGAGGCGGTCGAGGAGGGTGCCCGGTGGTTGGAGGAGTTCCATCCCCGATCGGTGGTCGAGTTGGATTACGGGGGGCTGGTAAACCTCCTTCCGGAGGACAAACTGACCGGTGACGACTCCCCGGGTCTGGTGGCCGCCGGCCTGTCGGCGCTGTCCCGTGGTGACGCCGACGCGGCCAGCGAGGCTTACGAGAAGTTGGTCGCCAGATGGCGGGTCGTCCAGCTTCTGGAGCGGTGCAACTGACCTGCGGAAACGGGACAGACCGGGAAGTTTCTCCGCCCGTGGAAGCGCTCCCGAAGCGAACACTCTTCGTGATCGCCGACCGACGAAGCGTGATAATCGGACTAAACGAGACACTATCTGGCGTAGAAAACACGTAAAAATCGGGCATGCTTCATCCGTCTATCTGGGGACGTTCGTCCGTTCGGCCCATGTCGGACATCGGGGACTAGCCGGACCATGAGAGACGCACCGGCCGGCGGGACCCCGGCCGATGTTTTTAGGTACCTGTGGAGGAGTGACCGATGGCATCGCGTACGCACGATCCTGAGCCGCTACTAACGCCGGCCGAGGTGGCGTCGATGTTCCGAGTCGACCCGAAAACCGTCACCCGGTGGGCGAAGGCGGGCAAGCTCAGCGCTATTCGCACGTTGGGCGGCCACCGTCGCTACCGGGAGTCGGAGGTTCGCGCCCTGCTGCAGGGGCAGATTCCCACGCAGCGTCAGGGTGACTGACCGGTTCGACCTAGATCGTTGTAAGGGGCGTGCGCTGGGGAAGGCGTATCGCCCCTTCTTCGTTTCTTAGATCAACGAGCCGGGTCGGGGCAGGATACGAGGAATGATCCCGAATCGCCCTGTGCCGTTGTGAGCAGGACATACTTCCCCGAGCCGAGTTGCTCCCGCGCGGCCGTGCCAGAAGAGTAGTGGCCATGGAGCAGCCGACGATCGGCGACGCCTTTGGCGAAATGATCAGGGACGCGTACGCGGTCCGGACCGGCATCGGCCCGCGCCCGCTGGCCGGCGGCCGCCTGCCACGGCCGGTGATCGAAGTGATCGAACGGGACGACGGCCTGATCAACGGCGCGCCCGCCGATCACTATCTGGACGAGCCGGAGTCCTGGCAGCCACACGACCACCGGGCCCTGCGCCTGTGCCGCGGGCACGTGCTGGACATCGGGGTGGGCGCCGCCCGGATCGCGCTGGAACTGCAGCGTCGCGGCATGGCGGTCACCGGCCTGGACACCTCACCCGGCGCGATCGAGGTGGCACGTAAGCGCGGCCTGCGCGACACCGTCCTGAGCACCGTGGACGGGTATGCCCGGGCCCGCGCCCGGTACGACACGTTCCTGCTGCTCGGCAACAATCTGGGCCTGCTGGAGGGCCCGGCGCGCGCGCCGGTCTTCCTGGAGGCGCTGGCCCGGCTGGCGAACCCGGGCGCGCGGATCCTGGCGCAGGGCGCCGACCCGTACGGGACCAAGGACCCGGTGCACGTGAGCTATCACCAGCGGAACCGGGCCCGTGGGCGCCTCGGCGGGCAGCTACGGCTGCGACTGCGCTACCGGCTGGTGGCCAGCGAGTGGTTCGACTACCTGAACTGCTCGGTGGACGAGTTGGAGGAACTGCTCAAGGGCACCGGGTGGCGGCTGAAATCGATCGACCACAAGGACCGTCCGTACTACCTTGCGGTCATGGAGCAAGACCTTTGACCGAACTCACCCGCGACCAGGTCCGCCTCAGCCGGCGGATGTCCCTGGTGCTGCGACACCGGCCCGAGGTGGCCGGTCTGAACCTGGACGCGAACGGCTGGGTGCCGGTCGCCGACTTCCTGACCGCCCTGGGGATCAGCCGCGCCGAGCTGGACCGGGTGGTGGCGTACAACGACAAGTCCCGCTTCGCGGTGGCCGTCGGCGACGACGGCGTGGAGCGAATCCGGGCCAGCCAGGGCCACTCCCGCCGGGTCGCGGTGGACCTGGACCTGCCGCCCGTCACGCCGCCGGAGATTCTCTACCACGGCACCCCGCGGGAGAACGCCGAATCGATCCTGCGGTCCGGATTGCGGCCACGGAGCCGGCATCACGTGCACCTCTCCGCCGATGTGGCGACCGCTCTGGTGGTGGGCCGGCGCCGCTCGGCCGATGTCGTGGTGTTCGCGGTGGCGGCGGGGGTGATGGCCACCGAGGGGCACGTCTTTCATCGCAGTGCCAACGGGGTCTGGCTGACCTCGGCGGTGTCGCCCGCACATCTTTCGGTAAAACGGACAAATCCGTAATCTTCCAGGCTGATCGTCCATCCACTGTGGTCGCAGACCCAGATTTCGGGACATCGCCGCGCTGCTCTCGTTAGCGTGGACGAATGGGGACGGTCACGCGGCGTCATCTCACCGATCTCCCCAGCACACCCGGACTGCTCAGTGCGCTCCTCCTGGCCGTCTTCCTGGCGGCACTCTCCTTCGGCCTGCCGGCGCTCGACCGCGCCGTCTCGGCCCAGCGGGCGGTGCGGGCCGGTGAGCCGTACCGGGTCGGTGCCGGGGTCGTCGTGGTGCCCCCGGCCGGCGCGACGCTGGACGTCACGGGAACCCGGCCGGGTGAGGACCGTGGCACCGCGCTGTTCCGGCTCGGCCCGGTCCGGTACGCGATCACCGTCCAACCCTTCTCCGGCGATCTGACCCAGGCCGCCGTCCGCCTTCGCCAGCGGATCACCGGCACCGCCGGATATCAGGTGACCGGCACCCAGCTCGCGGTCTCCACCGCCGGGGGGCTGGCCGGCCTCCAGGGCGGCTACACGGCCGGCGACCGGGGCGGCCGGTACGCGGTCTTCGTCGCGCACGGACTGACCATCGAAGTCACGGTCAGCGGCGCCGACCTCGACCTGGGCCGCACCCTGCCGGCCATCGACACGAGCACCAAGACGCTGCGCTACGAGGGGTCATGAGCGAGCTTGCGAGCGAATCAATCAGCTCAGTTGTTGTGGCTCATGTCGACGCCGGAGCGCAGCGGAGGTGGCGCCGTGAGCGAGCTTGCGAGCGAATCAATCAGCTCAGTTGTTGTGGCTCATGTCGACGCCGGAGCGCAGCGGAGGTGGCGGCATGAGCGAGCTTGCGAGCGAATCGGTGAATGAACCGGTGCGTCCCGGGACCACCCGGCCGATCGCCCTGACCCGGCTACCCGCGTTCTGGGTGGTGCTCGTGCTGCTGGCCGCCGGTGCGGTCCGGATGTCACAGATCCTGGCGAAGTTCCTCCAGACCTACCCGATCGCCACGATCACCGCGCTGGGACTGTTCGGGCTGCTCGCCGTACCGTTCTGGTTCTTCGTCCAGGAGCTCGACTTCCTGGAGCGGGAACCGGCCGCCCTGCTCGTGGTGGCGTTCGCCTGGGGTGGCCTGGTGGCCACCAGCGTCTCGATCCCGGGCAGCACGGCCCTGGAGAACCTGATCGCCAAGCTCGGCTCACCCGGCCTGGCCGCGGAGTGGGGCGCCGCCCTGGCCGGGCCGACGGTCGAGGAGATCGCCAAGACGCTCGGCGTGGTGGCGATCGTGGTGATCGCCCGCTCGCAGGTGAACAGCGTGCTGGACGGCGTGGTCTACGGCTCGCTGGTCGGCCTGGGCTTCCAGATCGTCGAGGACATCGTCTTCGCGATCGGGGCGGTCGCGCTGGCCGGGCAGGGCGACGACGTGCGGCCGGTGGTCACCACGTTCCTGGTCCGCGGTTTCCTGGCCGGCGTCTGGAGCCACACGCTGTTCGGCGCGCTGGCCGGGGCCGGCATCGGCTATCTGGTCGTCAGCGTCGATCGCAGCTGGTGGCGCCGGATCGCGATGGCCGCCCTCGCGCTCTTCGGCGCCTGGGCCTCGCACGTGCTGTGGAACTCGCCGCTGTTCCGTGACGGGTTGGGCAACGGCGCGGTGGCGTTGCTCGCCGTCCTGGTCTTCAAGGGCCTGCCGCCACTGCTGCTGATCCTCTACCTGGTGCGCCGCGCGCACGACCGGGAGGCCGAGTACTACGTCGCGCGGCTCGCCGGCCTGGACGACCCCGAGGTGATCACCGAGGGCGAGATGCGTGCGCTGGGTTCCGGTTCCCGCCGGGCCGCGGCCCGGCGGCACGCCGCCGACCAGGCGGGAAACAAGGCCCGAGCTACGGTACGACGTCTGCAGCGCGCCCAGGCCCGGCTGGCGGTCGAGCTCAGCCGGGCTCCGGAGCACGCGGAACAACACCATTGCGAGGTACGCGAACATCGCGCCACCCTGAAAGCGCTGGGTCACCCGGAAGCGGTCGAGGGCGCCCACTCCTGGCGCCACACCGCCTCCTCGATCGGCACCGCGGCGGTGGCGATCGCCGTGCTCTGGGTCGCGCTCTCCGCCCTGGGCGGGGCTTAGCTCCGGCTCAGTTGACGGTCGGCGGCAGCCCGCCGTCGCCGTCGACGATCGCGTCCGGCGTGCCGTCCTCGTCGAGATCCACCATCGTCACGTCGACCTTGCCGTCGCCGTCGGTGTCGAACTGGAACAGGTCCGGCTTGCCGTCGCCGTCGGTGTCCGACACCCAGACGTCGGTCCGCCCATCGCCGTTGGCGTCGCTGGTGATCAGGTCGACGCGGTGGTCTCCCCGGGTCTCCACGATCTCCTGCGGCTCGCTCATATCGTCTCCTCTGACGGGGGTCGCCGGGATGTACCGATCTTTACGAATCCCGGCACTGTCCGGATGGATCATCCGGCACATCAATACCCCGCGCACGCAAGCGTCACTCCCGCAGCAGTGCCGGGGGTTGCCGGTATCGGGTCGGAGCCAGGGGTAACGTACGCCGTCGTGGATATCGCGGAAGACGGCAAGCAACACCTCTTCACCAGCAACGGAGGCGGTGCGCTCGCCGAGCGGATGGGCATCGTGATCACCGAGGCCACGGCCGATCGGGTGGTCGGTACGATGCCGGTCGAGGGCAACACCCAGCCGTACGGGCTCCTGCACGGCGGCGCGTCCTGCGTGCTCGCCGAGACTCTCGGCTCGGTCGGCGCGGTGCTGCACGGGCAGACCGTGGACCGGCCGTTCGCGGTCGGGGTGGACATCAACGCCACCCATCACAAGGCGGCCCGCTCCGGGCTGGTGACCGGGATCGCCGTGCCGGTGCACCGCGGCCGAGCCGTCGCCACGTACGAGGTGGTCCTCGAGGACGAGGCCGGTGAGCGGGTCTGCACGGCGCGCATCACCTGTCTGCTGCGTGGTGCCTGACAACGCCTCGGCACTGAGCGGTCCTTGACGATTACGCGTACGGTTTGCAGCGTGACGGAAGCACCACAGCACGCGTTCGACGACGCCACGGAGATCCTGGCCTCCGCCCTCAGCGGGGACAGCGATGCCGTGGCCAGTACCTTCAACGCGGTCGTCTCGCGGGACGGGGTGGTCGGCGCGTGGGACGTCGCGTGGTGTCTCGCCGCGACCATGGTCGGAAAGCTGCCCGGGAGCGGTGGCTGGACCCTCGAGTTCCCCGGCATCGACGACGCGCGTTATGACAAGCGGTGGGTCGCCCGCTTCGTCAGCGCCTATGTGAACGGCGACGCCCCCACCGGGGAGGCACTCTTCGGCGCCGCGATCGCCGACGGGCAACTGCCGGATTGCCTGCTGGCCCTGGCCGGTTCCACGGTCGCGACGCTGCGCCACCGGGCGGCCTGACCACGCGTCACGGCGCACGGCGAAAGGCGCGGCCCGGTCTGCGCGCTCCGGCGTATCCGCGGAAGGCACGACAAGCACGCGTCACGGCGTACCGCGGAAGGCGCGGCCTGGACCGCCACCGGGCGTAGGCGAACGGCGGCCGTAAGCCGGTGACCTCACCGATTCTTGAGGTAGAGCGCCTTCGCATACTGCGTCGCGGCGGCCGTGTTGTACATCGACGCCTGCGACATGCAGAACGAGTTCTCCGCGATCGCCCGGGAAGCCTGCACGGTGCCGGCGAATCGGATGTCGGCCTCCGCCTCGGAAAGTCCGCGCGCCTTGAACTGGCGGCGCATCGCCACTCTTCCGCCCTGAAATGACTTGGCGGCCTCCTCGGCGTTCCGCATGAAGGACATCGCCTTCTCGGCCAGCGCCTCGGCAAGGTTGTAGGCCGCCTGCTCGGCCTCGTTGGTGAAGGTCTGCACGACGACGTGCCCTCCTCGCAAGCCGGCCCACCCGGACCGATCCCGATAACACTCTGATTGAGCGAACGGTCGGCTTCAAGAGGCAGCGCCTGTTCTGTGGACAACGCTCCATTGCGGATGGTCGCGGGCATGGCACGAAAGCGTGAGCACAGCGGGAGATCAGTCTTCTTAGGATCTTCTCAGCGCGGCGGGGAACGCCGAAAACACTCGAATCTTTGAAAGTTGGGATACAGCCATGCTCTTCTTCAACCGCAAGGCCCTCGCCGCCATCGGTCTCGCCGCTGTCGCGGTGGCCACCACGACCACGCTGTTCCTCGCCCCCGCTCAGGCGGCGCCGAAGACCGGCTGGGCGGGCGTCACGGGCAGCGAGGTTCAGTTCTTCGCCGGTGCCGGCCAGGCGAACTCACTGGTCATCACGATCTCGGGGCGGACGGTGACGCTGGACGACAGAGTCACCATCAAGGCCGGCAAGGGCTGCAAGGCCGTCAAGGGCGACAGCACCAAGGTGAAGTGCACGACTTCGAAGAAGACGACGCTGGTCAACGCGTTCTTCGGCGACAAGAACGACAAGGTGGTCAACCGGACCTCGGTTCCGCTGATGGCCTTCGGCGACATCGGCGACGACACGTTGCGGGGTGGCTCGGGCAACGACACCCTGGACGGCGGTGCCGGCCGGGACAACCTGTACGGCGAGGCCGGTAACGACGACGTCTGGGGCGGTATCGGCTGGGACACGATCTCCGGTGGCGCCGGCAACGATGACCTCGGTGGCGAGGCGGGCAATGACTCCATCTACGGCCAGGCCGGCAACGACCGCGTGTGGGGCGAGGGTGGCAACGACTACCTGGAGGGCAACGAGGGCGCCGACCGGCTGTTCGGCGGCCTCGGCAACGACCTCATCGGGGCCGGTACCGGCAACGACAAGGTCTACGGCGAGGCGGGCAACGACAACCTCTACGGCGACTACGGCAACGACTACCTCAACGGTGGCACCGGCGGCGACAAGCTCGTCGGCGGCTGGGGTCTCGACCAGATCTCCGGTGGCTCCGGTGACGACACGATCCTGGGCGACGCGACCGCCGAGCCCCCGCACCTGTCCCACGGGGTCGGCAACGACATCCTCGACGGCGGCGACGGCCGGGACATCCTCATCGGTGGTGGCGCCCGGGACACGCTGAACAGCGGCAGCGGCGACGACGTGCTCTACAGCGAGTACTTCTGGGCCGACACCAACGGCCCGCTGGGCCGGACGGGTGTCGCCGACAAGCTCGACGGCGGCTCGTCCTCCGAGGGCGACCACTGCGTGGTCCTGGCCGGGGCCACCTCCATCAACTGCGAGAGCGTCTGGAAGGACCGCTCGAAGCCGGTCCTCCCGGCCTGGGCGACGACGCGCCTGAAGGCCCTCGACGAGAACTGACCATCTGATCGATCAGCGCCCGGCGGGTTCGCCCGCCGGGCGCCGCCGGCCCGCGTACGTACCAAGATCGCAACGGGTGATCCGGCATCACATTTTTGGTCCCCGTGATCGCCCAAAACGGGGTGGCACGTCGGGACGGTACCGTTCTATCATCAGCGCTCGTGCGGTGATCGACACCGCCGAATTGCTCTCACGGGGGACATTCGATGTTCTTGATCAACCGCAAGGCCCTGGCCGCGATCGGCGTCACCGCCGTTGCCGTGGCCACCACGAGCATCCTGCTCGCCTCTCCGGCGCAGGCGGCCTCGACCGGCACCGCGACCGTGTCCGGCACCAACGCGGTGGTGTTCAACGCCGCGGCGGGTAAGACGAACTCGCTGGTCATCACGATCTCCGGCCGGACCGTCACCCTCGACGACACGAACGCCCTCAAGCCGGGCAAGGGCTGCAAGAAGGTCGACTCGACCAAGGTGAAGTGCACGACCTCGAAGACGACGACGAAGCTCAGCGTCGCCCTCGGGGACAAGAACGACACGGTCACCAACAAGACCGGGGTGTACATGATCGCCACCGGCGGCACCGGTAACGACACCTTGATCGGCGGCACGGGTGCCGACCGGCTTCAGGGCGGTGCGGGCGCCGACAAGCTGCACGGCAAGGCCGGCAACGACGCCCTGTACGGCGAGGCCGACAACGACACGATCTACGGCTCCACCGGCAACGACACGATCGACGGCAGCACCGGAAACGACTGGATCTCGGGCGAGGACGGCAACGACTCGATCGTCGGCGTCGCCGGCAACGACACCCTCTACGGCGGCAACGGCAACGACAAGATCGACGGTGGGGTCGGCAACGACCTCGTCCGTGCCGGTGCGGGCAACGACACCGTCTACGGCCAGGCCGGCGACGACGACCTCTACGGCGAGGCGGGCACCGACACCGTCTACGGCCACTCCGGCGACGACTTCCTCTTCGGCGACGCCGGCAACGACACCCTCTCGGGCGGCGACGGCCTCGACCTCATCGTCGGTGGCGCGGACACCGACCGTCTCTACGGCGGCAACGGCGACGACGACCTCCTCGGCGACAACCCGGACGAGACCGGCACCGGCGCGGACACCATCTCCGGTGACGCGGGCGACGACATCATCCTCGGCGAGGGTGGCAACGACGTGATCGATGGCGGTGTCGGCTACGACCTCGCCGTCGGGCAGGCCGGCGACGACACCCTTCGTGGCAGCAGCGAGGACGACTTCCTGGTCGGCGAGGACCTCGACGAGAACGGCAACCTGCTCGGCAGTGACACCGCGCTGGATGTCCTCGACGGTGGCACCCAGGTCGAGGAGGACGTCTGCCTCGTGATGGCCGCGGGCACCACCACCGACTGCGAGCAGCCCAACCAGACGGTCGGCGCGTTCTCCGCGCGGTCCGCCACCGCGGCGCCCGCCGCCGACGCGGCCGTGGTTGCCGAGGCCAAGGCGCGCATCTTCGCCGCGCTGGCCGGCAAGTAAGCACAGTCTGACCCCTGATCGGCGCCCGGCGGATTTCCGTCCGGGCGCCGATTGCTTTTCCGCCGTCACGGACACCGCTCCACGATGGACGGGGTCCTCGGCGACCGGAAGCAAAACGTCCACCGTGCGTTTCCGCACCGTGATCAGGCGACTACCTTTCCGAGGCATGGCCATGCTCGAGCCTCCCCTGCTCGGAACTCGACTGAGGGTAGGGGCAGAGCCAGGCCGTGACGATCGCATTCGTGGCTAGGCGGCGCCGTGCTTCGCGGCTTGCCACCGAGAACCCGGCGCTTGGTCTGCCGTGGCTCGCCGCATTGTGGCGGCTGTCACCTTCGGGGCTAGGCCGATGGCCGTCAGTGGTTGGGGGCATGGCGCGAACGGCGTGCAGCGAACGTGCAACCTGTGATGGCGATCATGGGGAATTCGCGATCACCGGAGGTCAACTCGCGGTGCTAGAAGGGGGCCGGAAAGCAAAACGTCCACCGTGCGTTTCCGCAGGTGGACGGTGCTCAGTGCCCGGCGAAGAGCCTGGTGGCCAGGGGCGGGGTCGAACCGCCGACCTTCCGATTTTCAGTCGGACGCTCGTACCAACTGAGCTACCTGGCCTTGCTTGATGCTTTGCGGTCCTGACGGGACTTGAACCCGCGACCTCCGCCTTGACAGGGCGGCGAGCACTCCAACTGCTCCACAGGACCTTGCTATTCACTTCTTCTTACTCTGGCGTGTCAGCGACTCGCACCGCTAACTTACCAGTACCCCCAACGGGATTCGAACCCGTGCTACCGCCTTGAAAGGGCGGCGTCCTAGGCCACTAGACGATGAGGGCAACTCCGCCATCATTGCATATCGCGCTGGATGCTCGATCAGCAACGCTTGGTGGCCTTGGCCCCAACCGCGCCCCGTTGAGGCCTGCAAAGCATATGTGATCCCCCGGGCGCTCGCCAAATCGGTACCCCTCTTTTCGGCAGTACGCCTCTGACCAGGCAAAACATCGCCGGTCAGGCGAGGGTGAGCAGATGGACCGCCTCGGCGAGCCCGGTGAGCCGGGTGATCCCGAGGGGAAGATCGCCGGTCGGCCAGCCCGGACCGGCGGCCGCTACGACGAATGGTGGGTGCGGGTTGTCCCGGACCCGGGTCAGCTGGTCGACGGAGCCGGTGGCCGGCCGTTGCGACCAGAGCACCACCGCGGCCGGTCCGGTCCGCGCGATCGCGTCCAGGAGCGCCCCGGGCGGCACACGGGCTCCCAGCAGGCGGCTCGGCACCCGGGCCTCGGCGAGCGCGGCGGCCAGTGCCTCCAGGGGCAGCGTGTGCTGTTCCTCGTCGGCGGCGGCGAGCATGATCCGCGGGGGGCCGGCGGCCTGCTGGACGGACGCGAGCACCTCGGTGATGATCCGCGACAGCAGGTGCTCGACCTCCACGAAACGCTGGGTGCTCTGGTAGCGGTTACCGATTCCGATCAGCACCGGGGTCATCACCTCGGTCCAGGCGGGCACCACGCCACGCTCGCGGACCACCGAGCCCAGGATGTCCCGCATGACCTGCGCGTCCAGCCGCATGGCGGCACCGGCCAGCCCGCGGACGGCCGATTCCGGGCGCGGAGCCGCCTGCTCCGGCACCGGGACGGCCGGCGGGCGGTTTCCCGCCCAGGCGGCGGCCGCGGCGGGTGCCACGCCCTGGGCGGTGAGCCGCTGCATGATCTGCAAGCGGTTCATGTCGTCGGCGGTGTACCGCCGGTGCTGCCCCGGCTCGTGCGCGCTGGGGCCGAGCCCGTAGCGCTGGTGCCAGGTGCGCAGGGTGGTGACCGCCACACCCAGTCGGCGAGCGGCGGCTCCCGCGCTCAGCGCCTCATCGACCACCCGATCGCTCCGTGAGCACCTCGAAGACGCCGGCGAGCCAGGGGGCGTACAACTCGGGCGCCGCCGACAACTCGGCGCGCAGCGACGATGGGTGGACCCAGCGCAACTCCGCGATCTCGTCCGGGTCGGGTCGCGGCAGGACCCCGTCGGGAAGGGTTCCGAACAGCACGTGGTCGTACTCGTACTCGACCCGCCCGGTGACCGGATCCGTTGCCCGGTAGGTGTAGGTCCCGGCCTCGGTCAGCGGAATGTCCCGTACCGCGAGCTCTTCCGCGAGACGACGATCGGCCGCGACCGTGACCGCCTCGCCCGGCTGGGGATGCCCGCAGCAGGTGTTGCCCCAACGCAGCGGGAAGCGGGTCTTCACCGCGGCCCGCTGCTGCAGGAGCACCCGCCCCTCGGCGTCTCGCAGGAAGACCGAGAAGGCCCGGTGCAAAAGCCCGGGCGCCTGATGCGACCGCGAGACGGTGGCCGATCCGACGGTCTGCCCCTCCTCGTCCACCAGCTCGACGAGATGACCTTCTCGGACGCTCATGAGACCCCCTGTGTGATGCGGTTCGCGGCCAGCTTCCCGGAGATGAGCACCATCGGCACGCCGACGCCGGGTTGTGTGCCCGAACCGGTGAAGACCACGTTCGGCAGAGTGGGGTGCAGGTTCGACGGGCGGAACGGGCCGGTCTGGGAGAACGTGTGCGCGGCGGCGAACGGGGTGCCGGCCGCCATCCCGTCGTCCGCCCAGTCTGCCGGGGTGATGATCCGTTCCACCTCGATCCCGTCCCGGAAGCCGACGTATCCGCGCTGTTCAAGGGTGTGCAGCAGCTCGTCGGCGTAGCGCTCGGCGAGATCGCCGCGCCAGTTCATCGGGCCGGTCTCCAGGTTCGGGGCGGGCGCGAGCACGTAGTACGTCTGCCGGCCGGCGGGGGCGGCCGTGGGATCGGTCCGGGTCGGGTTGGTGACCAGCAGAGACGGGTCGCTCATCAGCAGGCCCTGATTGATCACTTCGTCGAAGGTGCGCTTCCACCCCGTACCGAAATGGATGTTGTGGTGGGCGATCTTGGAATATGCCCGCGCCGAGCCGATGTGCAGGACCACGCAGGAGGGCGAGTAGCGCAGGCGGCGCCGGCGCCGGGCCGGGAGCAGGTCGCGGTAGGCGATCGGCAGATCCGGATTGAGTACGACGGTGTCCGCCGCGATGACCTCCCCACCCGCCGTGACCACCCCGGTGGCGCGGCCGTTCCGGGTGATCACCCGGTCGACCGTGGTGTTGTAGCGGAGCGTCACACCGTGCTTCTCGGCGGCGCCGGCCAGGGCTTTCGGCACCGCGTGGATGCCGCCCTTGGGGTAGTAGACCCCCACCACCGAGTCGAGGTACGCGATCACCGCGTAGACGGCGAGGGCGTCGTGCGGCGCGAGACCGGCGTACATCGCCTGGAACGAGAAGATCCGCTGGGTCCGCGGATCGCGGAAGAAGTCGTTGATCTTCGGCTGGAGCCGCCGGAACGCGCCCATCCCCAACAACCGCAGGAGGTTGAGGTTGAGCAGGTCGGCCGGGCTGTCCAGGTTCCGGTCGATGAAATGATCGCGTTCCAGCCGCCAGAGCCGCCGGGTGAAGTCGACGAAGCGCAGGTAACCGTCGGCCTCCCGGGCTCCGCAGAGCTGAGCGATCTCGGCGGCCATCCGGGTGGTGTCGGTGCGCACGTCCAACGTGGAACCATCCGGGTAATACGCCCGGTATGCCGGATCCAGTGGAGTGAGATCCAACCAGTCGGAGAGCTTCTCGCCGACCGCTTCGAGGGGCTCGGCGATCAACTCCGGCATGGTCAGCACGGTCGGTCCGGTGTCGAAGTCGTAGCCGCCGGCCGAGAGGCGCCCGGCGCGGCCACCCGGCACCGGCTCCCGCTCGACGACGGTGACCTCGCGCCCGGCCGCGGCCAGGTGCAGCGCGCAGGAGAGGCCGGCCAGGCCGGCGCCGACTATCACGACACGATCGGTGGGTCCGGTGACGGTGCGCACGCCGCGGCTCCAGGGGGTGGACGACGAAAGGGGATTCATCATGCCGGTCGCTGCGTCGCCACGGTGGCCAGTTCGATCAGTACGCCTCGCGCCTCGGGGTCGATCGGCGCCGACGCCAGCGCGGTGAGACCCTCGGTGACCCGGGCCCGGATCATCTCCTCGACCCGCGACGGCGCGCCGGTCTCCGCGACGACCTGCGCCTTGCGACCGACCTCCGCGCCGTCCAGCTCGAGCAGCTGCGCCGGGGTGGCCATCCGCCGGGCCAGCATGAGCAGCGTGGTCGGCTTCCCGGCGCGCAGGTCGTCACCGGCCGGTTTGCCGGTCACGGCCGGATCGCCGTACACCCCGAGCAAGTCGTCGCGCAGCTGGAAGGCCTCGCCGACGGCCTTGCCGTACGCCCGATACGCCGCGGCCACCTCGGCGTCGTGCACCCCGGCCAGCGCCAGCCCGAAGTCGAGTGGCCATTGCACGGTGTAACTGGCCGTCTTGTGCCGGGCCACCAGCAACGCACGCTCCACCGACCAGGACGCCGGATCGGTCTCGCCGAGCACGTCCAGGTACTGCCCGGCGACCGCCTCGATCCGCATCCGGTCATACCGGGCGCGCACCTCGAGCAGGGTGGCCGGCGGCACGGGGGTGCGCGCCAGCAGTTGGTCCGCCCAGACCAGGCAGAGGTCGCCGACCAGCACCGCGGCCGAGGAGCCGAAGCGGGCACCGTGCTGCGCCGCGAAGATCCGATGTGCGGTGGGCCGGCCACGCCGGGTCGCGGAGTCGTCCATCAGATCGTCGTGGACCAGGGCGAACGTGTGCATCAGCTCGAGCGCCCCGAGCGCGGGCAGCAGCGGCTCGGGGTCGGCGGCGGGCCCGGCGAGACCCCGCCACCCCCAGTACGCGAAGGTCGGACGCAACCGTTTCCCGCCGGCCAGCACCAGGTCACGGGCGGTCCGCGCGAAGCCGCCGAGAGATGAGTCGATCGCGTCCAGCGACGCGATCTGTGCGGCGAGGAAGTCGGCGAGCGTCCCCTCGATGGCGTCGATCAGCCCGGTGTGAAAGACCTGCTGACGGGGTATCGCCTTGACGCGATTTCCCTCGAGGGTGTCATTGGCCACGATCGGTACCGTACCCTAACTTCCGGAGCTTGCGTCGATTTGTGCGTCGATTTACCGGAGGACCGGGATGGATACCGATCTGGCAGCCGCCTACGCGCGCTGCCGTGACCTGCACCGAGAGCACGGACGCACGTACTACCTGGCGACCCGGTTGCTACCGGCCTGGAAGCGCCGTCATGTACACGCTCTGTATGGATTCACCCGATTCGCCGACGAGATCGTCGACCGGACGGAACCTCGGCCGCCCGCCGAGCGTGCCGCCGAGCTCTCCGCCTGGTCCGCCGGATTCCTGGCCGGCCTGCGCGGCCAACCGGTCGACGATCCGCTGCTGCCGGCCGTGCTGCACACCATCGCGGTCTTCGGGCTGGACGTGGCGGACTTCGACAAGTTCCTGCGGAGCATGGCGATGGACCTGACGGTCACCGGCTACGCCACCTACGCCGACCTGCTCGACTACATGGACGGCTCGGCCGCGGTGATCGGCACGATGATGCTGCCGCTCCTCGGCTCCTCCGACCCGGTCGCCGCCCGCGAGCCGGCCCGCCAGCTCGGCCTCGCGTTCCAGCTCACCAACTTCATCCGGGATGTCGCCGAGGACCTCGCCCGCGACCGGGTCTACCTGCCCGCGGAACACCTCGCCGAGTTCGGCGTCACGGTGGCCGACCTGCGTGCCGGGGTGGCCACGCCCGCGGTCCGTGCGCTGATCAGGGCGGAGGTGGCCCGGGCCCGGGAGCACTACGCGGCCGCCGCGCCCGGCATCCCACTGCTCGAACCCGCCTCCCAGGCCTGCATGCGCACGGCGTTCCAGCTCTACGGCGGCATCCTCGACGAGATCGAGGCGGCCGGTCACGACGTCTTCGTCCGGCGCGCCACGGTGCCCAACCGCCGCCGGGCCGCCGTCGCCGTCCGCAGTCTGCTCACCCGGCCCGGCACCCCTGTCCAACTGGCGGCCTGAGATGAGCGTCCGGATCGCGTTGTTCACCCGGGACCTGCGGATCCACGACAATCCGCTGCTCAGCGGTGCGGACGAGGTGGTGCCGCTGTTCGTTCTCGACCCGAGGCTCGCCGGCCTCTCCGCCAACCGGCAGCGCTTCCTCCACCAGAGCCTCGCCGACCTGCGTGGCTCGCTCCGGGAGCTGGGCGCTGATCTGGTGATCCGCAGCGGGGACCCGGTGGCCGAGACGAGCCGGCTGGCCCGGGAGATCGACGCGACCACGGTCATGGTCGCCGGCGATGTGACCGATTACGCCCAGCGGCGCGTGCGGCGGCTCCGGGACGAGAGGCTCCACGTCGAGATTGCCCCGGGCGTGACAGTGATGCCGCCCGGAGCGCTCAAGCCGGCCGGCGGCGGAGCCTCGTACCGCGTCTTCACGCCGTACTTCAAATCCTGGGAACGCGCCGAATGGCGCCAGGTCTCCGGAACCCCGCGGAAGATCGCGATGCCGGAGGGCATCGCTCCAGGGCGGCTGCCCGAGATGCCCGCCGGCGAATCACCCGACGCGATCCCCGGTGGCGAGACCGAGGCTCGCCGCCGGCTCCGCGCTTGGCTCCCAAAGATTTCCCGGTACGAGGATGAGCACGACGATCTGGCCGCCGACAACACCAGCCGGTTGAGTGCCTACCTGCGTTTCGGCTGCCTGTCGCCGCTCGAACTCGCCCTCGCCGTCAGGGCCGCGGACTCCCCGGGCGCGCACGCCTACCTGCGCCAACTCGCCTGGCGGGACTTCTACTACCAGGTCACAGCGGCCTTCCCGAAGATCTCCACGCGAGCCATGCGCCCCTCCGCCGACGGCGACTGGCGTTACGACGACGACGCGCTCGAGCACTGGCGGGACGGTCTGACCGGGGTCCCGGTCGTCGACGCCGGGATGCGCCAGTTGCGCGCCGAGGGCTGGATGCACAACCGGGCCCGGCTGATCACCGCCGCGTTCCTGACCAAGCACCTCGGCCTCGACTGGCGGCTCGGCCTCGACTGGTTCTTCCGCTGGCTGATCGACGGGGACGTGCCGAACAACTCCGGCAACTGGCAGTGGACCGCCGGCACCGGCAACGACACCCGGCCCTACCGCCGGTTCAACCCGATCAGGCAGGCACAACGGTTCGATCCGGACGGTGTTTACGTGCGTCGCTACGTACCGGAGCTCAAGGATGTCGACGGTGCCGCGGTGCATCAGCCGTGGCGCCTCCCGGAACCGGTGCGCCGCGGCCTCGACTATCCCGGACCGCTCGAGTCGCACCGGGACGAGGCAGTCTGGCTGCGGGACTGAACCGGGACCGACCGCCGACATGTCCGTTGGCGGAGCGAAACCGACGCGGAATTCTGTTTAGCTGGGTTCCATGGCTGAAGCGCGGCAAGTGGACGTGGTCGTCGTCGGACTCGGCGTCGGTGGCGAGGAGGCCGCCGGTCGCCTGGCCGCGGCCGGGCTGAACGTGGTCGGTGTCGAACACCGCCTGGTCGGCGGTGAGTGCCCCTACTGGGGCTGTATCCCCACCAAGATCATGGTCCGGGCCGGGAACGCGCTGGCCGAGGCGCGCCGGATCCCCGGCCTGGCCGGCACCTCCACAGTGGAAGCGGACTGGGCTCCGGTGGCGAAGCGGATCCGGGACGAGGCCACCGACGACTGGAACGACAAGGTCGCCGTGGACAGGTTCACCGCCAAGGGCGGGACGTTCGTGCGGGGCACGGCGACCATCACCGGTCCGGGCCGGGTGCGGGTCGGCGACGAGGAGTACACAGCACGGCGCGGCCTGGTCATCGCCACCGGAACGGCCGCGGTCATCCCGCCCGTCGAAGGACTTGCCGGTACGCCCTACTGGACCAACCGGGAAGCCGTCGAAGCGGCCACCCTGCCGGAGTCGATGCTGGTGCTCGGTGGCGGCGCGATCGGTTGTGAGCTGGCCCAGGCGTACGCCCGGTTCGGTGTGCGGGTGACCGTGATCGAGGGGTCCCCGCGACTGCTCGCCATGGAGGAACCCGAGTCGTCCGCGGTCGCCGAGGCCGCCCTGGCGGCCGATGGGGTCCTCGTCCGCACCGGGGCCCGCGCGCGGAGCGTCGCCCATGACGGCGAGTTCCAGGTGACGCTCACCGACGGGACCGTGCTGACTGGGGAGAAGTTGCTGGTCGCCACCGGTCGTGCGGCCCGCCTGAGCGGGCTCGGTCTGGAGAACGTGGGACTGGACCCGGCGGCTCGATTCCTGAGCACCGACGAGCGGATGCGTGCCGGCGACGGCGTCTGGGCGGTCGGCGACGTCACCGGCAACGGGGCGTTCACGCACATGGCGATGTACGAGGCGGACATCGCGGTGCGGGACCTTCTCGGGCAGGGTGGCCCGGGTGCGGACTATCGGGCCCGGCCGCGCGTCACCTTCCTGGATCCGGAGATCGGCGCGGTGGGTCTGACCGAGCAACAGGCCCGGGAGGCGGGACTGAACGTGCAGGTCGGGTACGTGCCGCTGAACCAGACCTCCCGGGGGTTCATCCATGGGCCGGGGAACGAGGGGTTCCTGAAGCTGGTCGCCGATCACGATCGCGGTGTGCTGGTCGGCGGGACGACGGCCGGGCAGTCGGGTGGGGAGATGATCGCGGCGGTGTCGGTCGCCGTGCACGCGGAAGTGCCGGTGTCGACGCTGCTGAGCCAGATCTGGGCGTACCCGACCTTCCATCGTGGGTTGGGTGACGCGCTCAAGGCGCTGGCCTGACCGTCCGCCCTGCCGCATTTTCCGATTTCCCGACGCTGACCTGCGGAAATGCGGGATGCTGGACCCCGGTTCGAGGAGCTGAAAACCAGCGAGTAATGTTTCTCGGGCCGGTAGGGAAACGGGCGAGCAAGATCCTGGAGCGATTCGGGTGACAGCGGCCGTCCTACCAAATCTTCTGATCACAAGACTACGGCAGAGCCGTGGCCTTGATCAGGAGTGGCCGTACTAGGTCAGAACGGCACCAACCGGGATTAACCGGTTGACAACGCCGAACGAGCCGAGTAACGTAGAGCGAGTGCCCCGGGGATGCGGGCCGCGGATGCGGGTCGGGTTCAAGGTGTGCGGTTGTTCTTTGAGAACTCAACAGGGTGCTTGATAAGCCAGTGCCAATTATGGCAATACCCCGGCCTATCTCTTTCGGGAGTGGGTTGGA
>NZ_FZNR01000024.1 GCF_900188005.1 Actinoplanes regularis
ATGATCTCCCTCTGCGATTCCGCGTCTCCCGCGGTGACACCCAGACCATGACCGCCGCCACTGACACCGCCCTAACAGCGCCCTGACACCCCGGACCAGGGCGCTGTCAGGGGGTATTCAGCGCACACCGGCTACGCGCGGCGATTCTGGAGAAGGCTGCCGGTCAGGTCGGAACGGGCGCGGCGATCGAGCGGTACGACCCGTTCAGGAACAGCAGGGGCCCCTTTCCCGCCTGGAGCGTGCCGAAGGTCACCGCCTCCCCGATGACCACCGCGTGGTCGCCGCGATCGAGGATGTCCTGCACCCGGCAGTCGAAGTAGGCGGTGCCCTCGCTGAGCACCAGGCAGCCGGTGGCCGGGCCCCGCTGCACCCGGACCCCGGCGAACGCGGCCGCCCCGGACGGGCGTCGTGCGTCGGCGAACCAGCGCGCCACGCCCTCCTGGTCGGCCGCCAGGACGGTGACCGCGAAGATCCCGGACTGCCGGACCTGGGTCAGCAGCCGGCACCGGTCCTTCAGACAGGTCAAGACCAGGGTCGGTGTCAGCGACACGGTGGTGAACGAGTTGACCGTCATGGCCACCGGGATGTCGTCGAGCACGCTGCTGATGACGCCGACCCCGGTGGCGAAGGCCCCGGCCGCACGGCGGAAATCGATACCCTGATCCTGAACCGCCATCGTCAATCCTGTCCCCAGACAAGGCAGAACGGGTGGCCGGCCGGGTCCGCGTAGACCCGGAAGCCCGAGGTCCGGCCCCCGCCGCCGCGCAGCAGCGTGGCGCCGAGCTTGAGCACCGCCGGCTCGGCCTCCCGGATGTCGTCCACTTCGATGTCCAGGTGCACCTGTTGCGGGAAGTCCGCGTCCGGCCACTGCGGCGGCTGGTAGTCCGGCACACTCTGGAAACACAGGCGGGGATGGCCGTCCTCGCCGGCGAGCGTCACCCAGTACCCGTCGTCGTCGGCCCACCGCAGACCGGTGAGTTCGACGTAGAACTCCGCCAGCTTGCCGGCATCCGGGCAGTCGAGCACCACCGCGTGCAGACGGCCGATCATCCGTACTCTCCCCTCGTCGACACCGGGTCAGTGAAGATAGTCACCGACGGTGCCGAAATAGTCGACGGCACGCACCGGTGGCCCGGTCTCGGTGGCGACCTGAAGCAGGATCACGCCACGGTCGAAGCCGTCGGCCGGCCGCCCGCAGGCGACCACCACACCACCGTCCTCGGCTTTCACCACCCGGCCCGGAGTGCCGCCGTACGCCCGGGTCGGCCGGACGGCCGCCTTGACCCACAGCCGCAGGCCCCGGTGGGTGGTCCAGGCGTTGACGAAGGGATCCGACTGTCCACGGACGAGGTTGCAGATCGTGGTCGCGCTGTCGGACCAGTCGATGCGGGTGTCCGCCGCACCGATCCGGTGATAGAACGAGGCTCCCACGGTCTGCTGCGGCTCGCCCAGGTCGCCCGCCGCGACCCGCTCCAGCGCCTCGAGGGTGACCGGCACGTACTCGTCGAGCAGGCGTCGCAGGACGTAGTCCGCGGTGTCCTGCGGACCGATCTTGACCCGGGCCCGGGCCAGCACCGGACCGGTGTCGAGCGTCTCGGCCATGTAGTGCACGGTGAGGCCGGTCTCCTCCTCGCCGTTGCGGATCGCCCAGTTCACCGCCCCGAACCCGGCGTACGCGGGCAGCAGGGCGTCGTGCGTGTTGATCGCGCCGTGCTCGGGGATCCGCAGCACGTCCATCGGCACCTGGGTACGCCAGTTGGTGGAGACGATCAGCTCGGGCGCGAGCCGGCGCAGGTGGTCGTGCAGCTCGGGCTCGCGGGCGCCGGCGGAGTACCGGACCGGCAGGCCCAGCTCGGCGGCGGCCTCCTCCACATCCGGTTCGCCCAGCCCGCTGAAGTCCGCTCGGTGGGTCAGCACCAGCAGCACCTCGTGGTGTGGCGCGATGCCGCGCAGCACCGTCGCGCCGAGCTGGCCGTACCCGAAGAAGACGATTTTCATGGCTGGACCGGCGCCGTTCCCCGGCCGGCCCGGAAGCGGACGGTGTTGACCCGCAACCACCCGGAGGAGTCCCGCTGGTCGAACACGTCGTCCGCCTCGAAGGTGGCGAAGGCGGTGTCATAGCGGCTGTGCGGGGATCGCCGGCCGATCACCTGCACCGTGCCCCGGTGCACCCGGAGGATCGCGTCGCCGGTGACGTTCTGCTGGCTGAAGTCGATGGCGGTCTGCAGCATCAGCCGCTCCGGCGCGAACCAGAGCCCGCGGTAGACCAGCGCGGTGTACTTGGGCATCAGCTCTTCCTTGAGCTGGGCCACCTCCGGGTCGAGCACGAGCGACTCCACCGCCCGGTGGCCGTGCCAGAGCAGCGTGCCGGACGGGGCCTCGTAGATGTTGCGGGTCTTCATGCCGAAGATCCGGTTCTCCACGATGTCCAGCCGGCCGATCCCGTGCCGGCGGCCGATCTCGTCGAGAGCCTGCAGCACCCCGGCGGCCGACAGGGACTCGCCGTTCACCCCGACCGGGTTCCCGCCCTCGAAGTGGATCTCGACGGTCTCCGGCTCGGCCGGGGTGTCGGCCAGGTCGCGTACCCGGAACAGCAGGCCCTCCGGAGCCGGCTGCGCCGGGTCCTCCAGGGCCTCGCCCTCGTAGGAGGTGTGCAACAGGTTGCTGTCGATCGAGTACGGCCGATCACCGCTGCTCAGGTCCAGCTCGATGCCGTGCTTGCCGGCGTAGTCGAGCAGGTCGCTGCGGGAGGCGAACTCCCACTCCCGCCACGGGCTGATCACGGTGAGGTCCGGCCGCAGCGCGGCGAAGGTCATCTCGAAGCGGATCTGGTCGTTGCCCTTGCCGGTGGCCCCGTGCGCGACCGCGTCGGCGCCCACCTCCTCGGCGACCCGCAGGTGTGCGGCGGCGATCAGCGGGCGGCCGATGGAGGAACCCATCAGGTACTGCCCCTCGTAGAGCGCGTTGGCCCGGTACATCGGGAACGCGAAGTCCCGCGCGAACTCCTCGCGCAGGTCCACCACCCGTACCTCGTCGGCGCCGAGCTTCTCCGCCTTGCGGGCGGCGACGCCCAGTTCCTCCCCCTGGCCGAGGTCGGCGATGAAGGCGGTCAGCCGGCAGCGGTACCGCTCCTTGAGCCAGACCAGGGCCACCGAGGTGTCGAGCCCGCCGGAGAAGGCGAGCACGATGTGCTGGGGGACGGTCTCGTTTCGGTTCGACATACGCCTCACGCCTCTCCCCCGGGCGCGGCGGCCCAGAGCTGGTCCATGGTCTCGTGGGTGAATTCCCGGTTCAGGTCGGTTGTGGAGGCGTACCCCATGTTGACGATCTTGCGGCGGCCACTGCGGACCGGATAGACCCGGTGCAACGTGGTGTTGGTCCGCATCAGGTACAGGTCGCCGGGGAACAGCTCCATCGAATAGATCGGCCGGGTCACCAGCGCACGGTTGATCGCCGGGTTCTTCTTGTCCCAGGTGGTGCCGGGCACGCACTGAACGAATCCGCCTTCCTCCACGGGTGGGCACTCGATGACCCACACCAGCGCGAAGGCGAAGTCGTCCCAGTGCCATCCGTGTGTGTCGCCGTCGCGCTCCAGGCAGGTGATGACGTACTGCTCGGCCTCGTACGGGCAGACGTGCACCGGCTCGCCGGCCACCTCCGACAGCACCCGCATCAGCGGCTCGGCGGTGTAGACCTCGTTGATCACCGTGCCCAGCTCGAAGATCTCCTTGCGGGTCACGTTACGCATCCGCCGCGGGGTGTAGTCCGTCTCCGCGAAGCTCAGGTCCCGCCGGGTGCCCGCCTTCTCGATCAGGCCGTTCACCTCCTCGGCGAGCAGCTTCTTGACGCTCTCCGGGGCGGCGAACGAGACCTTGGCGTGGCCCAGGTACGAGAAGTCACGACGAGCCGCCGCGATCTCCTCCGCCGTGACCGACCGCTCCACGTGCTCGCGTACGTCCTGATGCAGTGTTCTTACCTCAAACATGGGTTCCCCCCCCCTTATCGGTTCCGCGCCGTCACGACGCGGGCGAATGCGAAAATGGCGGCGGCGACCTCCGGCACGGCGGGCGCGCGCAAGACCTCGAAGTGCTCGGCCGCGACACGCCGGGTCTCGGTGGCCCCGAGCCGTTGCGACCACTGGGTGAGCTGGACGTCCAGCAGGTCGGCGCCGACCACCAGCGCGGGCACGTCGACCGGTCCGGGATGGACGTAGGCGGCGTTCGCCCGGGCGTGCCGCTCGTAGACACGCCACCGCTGGCCCAGCAGCGTCGCCGGGACCGGCTGGCCGGCGGCGGCCAGCCCGGCGGCCAGCGCGGCGATCGCCAGCGACTCGTCGAAGCTCGTGTCGCCGGCGCCGACCGCCGTATGCGACGCGGGCATGTCCGGCGGCAGCCGCAACGAGCGGTGGATCACCCCGGAGAACGTGTCGAACCAGGTCCGGCGCGGGTCCGGGGGCAGTGCGTAGCCGGTCGGTGGCGTGGCGTCCAGCACCACCAGCGCCGACCGGGGCCCGGCCTGGTCGGCGACCATCTGGTAGGCGATCTGGCCACCGAACGACCAGCCGCCCATCAGGTCCGGCGGGCCTCCGGCGGCCACCAGGTCGGCGAGGTAGCGGCGGGCCAGGTCCGGGACCGTGGTCGATTCGGTGGTGTCCCGGGACGCGGTGATCCGCCACGACTCCGGCAGCGCCCGTACCAGTTCCTGGTAGTCGTTGGGGCTGCCACCCGCGCCGTGCACCAGGTGCAGGTGGGTGCCGGGGCCCTCGCGCAGGGTGACCAGGGTCGACTCGGTCCCGGCCGGGTCCCGGGCCGGGTCGCCGGCGAGCTGCTCGACCAGGCGCCGCGGCGTCGCCTCGGCCAGCCAGCGCACCAGGTCGACGCCCGTTCCGTCGCCGTCCAGCAGGCCGGCCAGCCGCAACGCACCCAGCGAGTTGCCGCCGACGGCGAAGAAGTCCACGTCCGGGCCCTGCGGAGGCTGCCCCAGCACCTGCGCCCACGCGGCGGCCACCGTGCGCCATCCGGCCGACCCGGGCAGTTCGCCGGCGGGCTCGTGGACCTCGGCCGGCGAGGTCGCGGCGCCCCGGCCACGGGCGCGGCTGGCCACCTCGAAGGAGCCGATCGTGCGCTTCGGCTCGGCCCCACCGTCGGCCAGCACGGCGTCGAGGTCGTGCAGCAGCGCCAGCACGCTGCTCTCCCGGTACCGGCCGCTGTGGTACTCGACCTCGATGGCATAGCCGTCGGCCACCTCCCACGCGGACATCGCGAGGTCGGCGCGGGCGGCCCGGTTGGGGCTGGGCAGCAGGGTCGCCGGCACCTCACCGAAGCCGAGGTCGGCGCCGATCGGACCCAGGTAGCTCAGCAGCAGCGGGGTGGTGTCACCGAGCGCGGTGCGGGTGGCCTCCGGCAACGCCTGGAACACCACCGGGTACGGAACGGCCTGGTGCACCAGCATCTGCCACATCGCGTCCCGGGCGTTGCCGACCACCTGCGCTACCGTGTCGCCGCCGGCGACCGAGGCCCGCATCAGGCACAGGTTGGCGGTGTAGCCCATCAGCGCCTGATCCGATGCGGTCATCCGGTTCGCCGTCACCACCCCGATGGAGACGTCCGACCCCGCACCGGCCCGGGCGAGCACGATCTGCATCGCCGCGAGGAGGACCGCGAACGGGGTGGCGAAGCTGGCTTTGGCCAGCGCGGCCAGGCCCGCGGCGGCCTCCGTGCTGAAGCCGTACCGCAGGATCGCCCCGGGCGCGCCGCTGACCGCCTCGCCGGACAGGTCGGGCTCCAGGACCGTGGCGGTGACGCCGTCCAGGGTCTCGCACCAGTAGGCCAGGCTCTTGTCCCAGCCGCCGTCCGCACGGGCGGCCGCCTGCTGCCGGGCGTAGCCGGAGAACGGCGCCGGCTCCCCCGGGAAGGACACCGGTTCGCCCCGCTGGACGGCCGCATACGCGGCCGACAACTCGCCGACCAGCAGCTGCACCGCCCACCCGTCCAGCACCACGTGGTGGACGGTCAGCAGCACCTCGCGCCGGTCGCCGACCCGGACCAGGGTGAGCCGCGCCAGCGGCGCCCGGTCCGGCTCCAGCGGCAGGGCGTGCACCTCCTCGGCGATCAGGCGCAGCAGGGTCGCCGCGTCGACCGGCCCGGGGTCGCTGATCTCGACGTGGCCCAGGTCGACCGGCATCGGGCCGGCCACGGCCAGGGTCACCGTCTCGTCGCGGCGCACCACCGAGGTCCGCAGCGCCTCGTGCCGGTCCACCATGGCCTGCCAGGCGACCCGCAGGGCCGCCTCGTCGAGCGGACGGTCCAGCAGCATCCGCCAGGTGAGGTGGTAGACCGAACGGTTCCTGGCCCGTTGGTGCAGCCACCACAGCGACTCCTGCATCGGGGTGGCCGGGACCGGCTCCACGTTCGTCACGCGCACGGCCCTGCCTCAGCCCTGAGCCGCGAGCAGTTCGGAGGTCAGCCGCTTGCGGTCCACCTTGTCGACCTCGGTCAGCGGGATCTCGACGCGGTGGTGGAAGGCGCGGGGCCTCATGTACGGGGGCAGGTGCCGGACGAGCGTGGTCAGCTCGCCGTCGGCCAGCGCCGCGCCGGTGTAGACGGCGTGCAGATCCAGTTCGCCGTCGGCGGCGGCCACCGTGACCACCACCGCCTCCACCACACCCGGATGCACCCGCAGCGCCGCTTCGATCTCACCCAGCTCCACCCGGTTGCCACGCACCTTGACCTGGTGGTCGATGCGGCCCTGGTGCACCAGCTCACCGGATTCGCGGCGGACCCGGTCACCGGTGCGGTACCAGTGCTCGGCGGTCAGCGGCTCGGTACCGTCGTACAGCCGGCCCTGGACCCCGTCGAACGCGACGAACCGGCCGATGTTCTGTGCCGCCTCCAGATAGCCGGGGAACCGTTGCGGGCCACGGATGCACAGCTCGCCGTCGTCGCACGGGCGCAGGTCCGCGTCGAGCAGGACGTGATCCAGCCGCGGGTAGATGTCACCGATCGGCACCGAGCGGTTGGAGGACTCGACGCGGGCGGCCGGGTCGGACGGCACCTCGTACGCGGTGACGATGACCGTGGTCTCGGTGGGCCCGTAACAGTTGATCACCGCGGTGTTCGGCGCGGCCGCCGTCCAGTCCTCGACCTGCTCGATCGAGAGCGGCTCACCACCGAACGAGCTCAGCCGCAGGGTCGGCATGCTCTCCGGGACCAGCGCCCGCAGCCGCTTGGCGAACGAGATCAGCGACGGCACGGACAGCCAGTGGGTGAGCCGGCGGGAGTTGATGAAGCGGACCGGCGCCAGGACGTCGCCGCGCTGCGCCACGCAGAGCGTCGCGCCCGTGCCCCAGGCGCCGAACATCGCCAGGATCGACCCGTCGAAGCACATCTCGAAGGTCTGCGAGACGCGGCAGCCGGGCAGGAACCGG
Organism: Actinoplanes regularis; assembly: GCF_900188005.1. Classification (GTDB taxonomy): domain Bacteria; phylum Actinomycetota; class Actinomycetes; order Mycobacteriales; family Micromonosporaceae; genus Actinoplanes; species Actinoplanes regularis. The sequence continues at coordinate 7,427 of NZ_FZNR01000024.1, forward strand.
TACCTCGGGATCACCTCGGTCAGGAACTCGCTGACGTTGGCGTGGGTGGCCGGCACGCCCTTGGGCCGGCCCGTCGTACCGCTGGTGAAGATGATGTACGCGAAGTCGTCCGGCCCGCGCTGAACCTGCGGCGGTATCTCCTGACCGGGTTCGGGTGCGAGGAACCGGCGCCAGCCGTCGCCGGTCAGGTTCAGCACGGCGACCGGGGCCTTCGCCCGGTAGTCGGCCAGGCCGTCACCCGAGGTGTCGTCGATCATCGTGAGGTCGAGTCCGGCCTCCGCGGTGATGGCGAGATTGCGCTCCGCCGGATTCGCGGGGTTCAGTGGCACCACCGTCGCGCCCAGCCGCAGGGCGGCCAGGTACGCGATGTAGCCCACCAGACTTCGCGAGGTGAGCAGGCCGACCCGCAGCGGCGCGCGGCCCAGGGCCGCGTGCATGGCGCCGGACAGGCGCTCGGCCGCCGCCCACAACTCGGCGTAGGTCAGCACGTCCGAGTCGACCTCGATGGCCACACTCTCCGGGTGCTGCCGGGCCGAGGTCTGGAACCAGTCGTAGAGGGAACGAATCTGCATGGCACTTCCTTCGGGGGGTCCGGCGGTGCCGGTCCGCCGCAGCGCCGCGGCGGATCGGTCGCGTTCCAGGTGTCGCAGATGGTCGAACGTGGTTCGCAGGAGCGTGTGGCGGGGCCGCCCACGGCGGGCCGAGTCCAGGGCGAAGCGCAGCGCGCGGGGCAGCCCGGCCCAGGCCGCCGCCGCCTCCGGGTCGCCGGCCACGCCATGCCGGAACATCTGGTGCTGCGCGACCGCCCAGAGGTCCTCCAGGTGTTCCGCGGCCGTCTCGCCCGCCGCCACCACGAAGTCCCGCAGGTACGCGAGCGCGGCGTCGCCGGTGCGCCAGCGCCCGGGCAGCACCGGTTCGGCGGCGGTAGCCGCCGACGAGCGGCGCAGCCAGCACGGCCGCCCGGGCAGCGGCGGGGTCAGCCAGTGCCCGAACACCAGTGCGTTGCGCAGGTCCTGCACCGGGCTCCAGCCCGGCGGCGGCGTCATCGCCGCGACCAGGTCGGCGCCGGTCAGCCAGCCCGCGTACGGGTGCTGCTCGCCCTCGGGCAGTACGCCTTGGAACCCGTCCAGCACGTGCCAGCCGGCGGCCGTACGGTCGTCGACCAGCAGCCAGTGCGGGGCGTGCCCGCTGCCACCGACCGCCGGCGACCACGGCAGGGCCGCGTTGTCGGTGACCACCAGCACCCGGCCGTGCCGGCGCAGCTCCGCCTCGAGCTCCGCCTCCACCTCGCCGGCCAGACCGGTCGCCCAGACCAGGCGACCGCCGTCCGGAAGCCGGTCCAGCGGATACCGGTGATGCGAGAAGGCGAGCCGCCCGCCGGGCAGATCGGTGCGCACCGCCACCCGCATCGACGCGGCGAGGCGTTCCGCTGTGCCGGGGAACTCGCTGTCCAGGTAGCCGGCGAGGTTGCTGGTGTAGCAACTGAGTCCGGTGAACCGCGGCTCGGTTGTGGTCATCGCCGCCTCCCCGGAACGGCGTCCCGCCAGGCGACCGTGACCGGCAGCCGGCTGTACCCGCGCAGGCTGACCCAGCACACGTCGGCCCAACGCCCGGCGCGCCGCCGGTACGGCACCGGGATGGACCACGGCGCTCCGGCCAGGCCCGATCCGGTCGCCTTGACGCAGGCCTCCTGCACCGTCCAGATCCAGGCGAACTCACCGCCCCGGGCGGCCTCGGGCAACCGGTCGAGCGCGGCGCGGCTCGCCGGGGTGCAGCAGCGGCGGAGCAGCGCCGGCGGAGCCGGCACCGGACTCTGCACGTCCACCCCGACCGCCACGCCGACGCCGATCGCCGCGGCGACGGTGCCGGCGTCATGCGACAGGCTGATCCCGATCCCCGGCCACTGCGGCAGGTACGGCTGGCCGGTGCGGCGCACGGCGATCGGCGTGTCGGCGGCCGGCGGCCCGAGCCGGTCGGCCAGCAGCAGCCGCAGCAGGGTTCGTGCGGCCAGCCGCTCGGTGCGCCGGGCGGCCGGCGAGCCGGCCGTGTCCGCCAGGTCGGTCCGGGTGGCCGGCACGCGGGCGAGCAGCCGCTGGTCGGCCACGGCGACCCGGAGGCGGCTGCCCAGGCGCAACCGCACCAGGCTCCGGCCCTGCCCGCGGGCGTCCCGCCGCGGCCGGTCACAGACCCGCGGCGGCAGCGGGCGCGCGGTCACCACGGCCGTCTTCCCAGCAGGTCGCCGGCGTGATCCGCGATGCCGGCCAGCATCGCACCGGTGGCGCCGCCGGCGGTGGCGAACATCGCGGTCGCGGCGCGCAGCCGGGCCAGCCCGGCGTCGCCGTACGCGTCCGCGCCGAGCAACCGGCCGCACTCGCCCAGCACCAGATCCAGGCTCTCGGCGACCGCCGTCTTGAGCAGCATGCTGGCCACCATCGGGTCAGGGCTGTCCCGGTACGCGGCACAGGCCGCGCCGATCCGCCAGCTCTCCACGAGACAGCGCGCGAACCGCTCCCGGATCGCGGCGTTGTCCCAGGCGTGCCCGGCGCCGAGCGGGCGTGCGGCGAGCCGCCGCTGGGTGTCCGCGAGCACCCGGCGACAGATCGCCGCCGCCCAGACTCCCCCGGCGTAACGCTCGGTGGTGATGTGCCGGGCGAAGTTGACCATCCCGCGGCCGGCCCGCCCGATCAGGTGGGAGCGGTCCAGGCGCACGCCGTCGAACTCGATGTCGCCCAGTCCGGCGCCGGGCAGCAGGTCGTCCTCGGTCGCGGTCACCCGCACCCCGGGCGCCTCGATCGGCGCCAGCACCCAGACGAAGCTGGTGAAGTGCGGTTGTGGACGGTGCCGGGCGAGGACGAGCGCGTGGTCGGCGGTCGTGGCGTTGGTGATCCACCGCTTGCCGCCGTCGAGGATCACCTCGTCGCCGTTCAGCTGTGCCGTCGTACCCAGATTCATCAGATCCGACCCGGAGCCCGCGCGGTCCGTGGCGGCCAGCGCCAGCGTCGCGGCGCCTCGCGCCGCCGCCCGGTGCACGGCGCTGACCGGCCCGCCGTCCACCGCCTCGGCGTGTTCCCGCAGCAACGGCAGGGCACTGGCCACCTGGACGCAGACCGACAGCACCACCCCGACCGGGCAGTGTTCGTCGAGGACGCCGAGCAGCGCCGGCAGCCTTTCCGGGCCGGCGCCGTCGAGCAGGCCGTGGCCGCCGAGCGCCCGCCACACCGCCCGGGCGTCCGACGGTGTGCCGGCCGCGTGGATCGCCGCCCCGGTCCGCGTCGCGACGTCCTCGACCGGGTACGAGCCGGCACCGGCCGCCGGCGCGACCGCCGTCACCGTTCCCGCTCCGGGCGCCCGGTCAGACAAGGCGCACCTCCCGGTCCCGCAGCGCCAGTGCCCCGTTGACCAGCAGCAGACGGTCGTTGGCGTAGTTCAGGGAGGCCGAGCGCAGATCTCGGAACACCCGCTCCAGGTACAGCGGCGACGACGCCAGGTAGCCGTGCCGCAGGCCGACCAGCTCCACCATCTCGTCGATCGCGGCGAAGCACTGCTCCGCCGCCTGCGTCTTGAGCGTGTTCACCAGCATCTGCACCGGCGGGCCGGCCAGATCGGCGGCCGTGTCCACCACACCGATCGTGTGCCGCAGCAGGGCGTGGACCGCGTCGAGCCGGCCACGGACCCGGGCGAGCCGGGACAGCAGCAGCTCCGACGACGGGTCGAACTGGCCCCGGCCGTCGCCGCGGATGTGCTGTACGAGTCGCGACAGGGCGCCGGCCGCCGCACCGAGCCACGCCGCCGACCAGCCGATGTGCGCCAGCGGGGCGAAGGTCGGGGCGACGATCTCCCGGAACCGGCCCGGCACGCCGAGGACCTGATCGACCGGGATCTCGCCGGTCAGCCGCATCGGCACGCTCTGCGTCGCGCGCATGCCCAGCGGCTGCCATCCGCCGCGCACCTCGACGGTGAGCTGGTCCCGCCGGGCGTACACCAGCGACACCTGCGTGGGCGCGGTGGCGTCCGGTGCCAGCGCGGTGATCAGGAACGCGTCGGCGTGCCGGCCGCCGGTGACGATCGGGGCGTCCCGGTCGATGGTGAGCGTCGCCGCGTCCCGCCGCACCTGTGACGTCGAGCTGAGCAGGTGGCCGCCGGTGGTTCGTTCGGTGGTGACCGAGGCGAGGTAGACGTCGCCCTTGCCCAGTTCCGGCAACAGCCGGTCGGCCAGCGGCCCGGTCGCGTGCCGGACCGCGGTCACCACCTGCTGACAGTGCATCGCGAAGATCAGCCCGACCGACATGTCGACCCGGGCCAGGCCCATGGTGACGTCGACCAGTTCGGTCAGTCCGCCGCCGCCACCGCCGTGTTCGGCCGGCACCAGCAGGCCCAGCAGGCCGGTCGAGCGCATCGCGTCAAGGGCCGCGATCGGGAACTCGGCGGCCTCGTCCGCGTGCCTGGACCCGGCGGCGGCCGCCGCCACGACCTCCCGCAGGGCGGGCTCGTACCCGGGGGCGGCCGTCACGGCGTGCGCTCCCGCAGCGAGGCGATCGTGGCCCAGAGACTGCTCGCCGTGGCGAACGTGCTGTCGGTGAGCAGTTCGTCCGGCATGGCGACGCCGTACTCCTCCTCGACGGCGAAGAGCAGCTCGATCGCGCGCATGGAGTCCAGGCCGAGATCGTGCAGGGACGAGTCGGCGCTGATGGGCTTGTCACCCACGTACTTGAGAAACGGTCGGAGCAGATCCAGGAAGCCGGTGTCCAACGTCATCAGTCCTTGTCTTTGCCGAGGAGGGTGTGCCGGTGCAGAGCCAGCCGCGTCGTACCGGTGACCCGTCCGCCGGCCACGACGACCTCGAGCGGCAGGGGGTGGGCGAGGAAACCCACCAGGCTGGCGTGGAGCCCGTAGGCCCCGACGTTCGGCACGGCGACCAGATCACCCGGGCGAAGTTCCGGGAGTCTGGCCGTCCGGGCCCAGGTGTCCAGCGGCGTGCAGAGCGGGCCGGCGACGAGCACACCGGTCAGCGGCTCGCCGGCGGCGGGGGTGATGAGGTCGGGCACGACCGGGGGCAGCCGCCGGAGCCCGGACATGCCGCCGAGATGGTTGATCCCGGACTCCAGCACCACCACCGGTGTCCCTTGCGAGAGCTTGGCGTCCAGCACCCGGGTGACCAGGGTGCCGCACGTGCCGGCCAGGTAGCGCCCGGATTCGAAGGCGATCCGCGGCCCACGCCCCGGCCATCCCGCGAAGGCGTCGCTGAGCAGAGTGGTCAGCCGCTCCGCCAGATGCGGAAATCCCGGGCGTACGCCGGAACGGGCGAACGGCGCGCCGAAGCCGCCGCCGAGATCCAGCAGCTCGGGCTCGACACCGGTCGCGGCGGACAGCCGCCGCGCCGTGTCGACGGCCTGGGTGAACTGGGCCGTCAGCGCGTCCTCGCCGTCGACGTTGCTGCCCATGTAAAGGTGGAATCCGACCGGCCGCACGTGGGGCCGGGCACCGAACCGGCCGGGCTCCGCGAGCACCCAGCGCACGTCCGCGCCGAACTGCGAAGTCACCCCGGTCATGGTCAGTCCCTGGCCCGGTGCCGGGGTGTCGTCGTTGACGCGCACCACGGCCCGCACGTCGGCGCCGAGATCGCCGGCCACCCGGTCGAGCTGGTCCAGCCCGTACGGCGAATCCACCGAGAAGAGCCGCACGCCGGTCTTCAGCGCGTCGGCCAGATCGGCATCCCGCTTGCCCGGACCGCTGTAGAGCATCTCGGCCGGATCGCCACCGGCCTGCACCGCGGCCCGCAGCTCGCCCGGCGAGCACACCTCCGCGCGGCAGCCCGCGTCCAGCAGCGTGGCCACCACCGCCGGGTGTGGATTGGCCTTGAGGGAGTAGTAGAGCTCGGCCGCCTCCGGCAGAGCCGACCGCAGCGCCTCGTGGGACCGGCCGACCTCGTCCAGGTCGTACACGTAGGCGGGCGTCTCCAGGGCCTCCGGGCCTTCGAACCACCGCGCGAGGTCAGACATGGGCGTGCTCCTGCCACAGCCGGTACAGCGCGGCCCGATCCACCTTGCCGTTGCGGCTCAGCGGAAGCTCGGGGAGGACGAGGCAGGTACGCGGCGTCTTGATCTCGTCGAGCTCGGACCGCAACGCGGTGAGCACCTCCTGCGCGGTCAGCACGCCGACGACGAACAGGGTCGCGGAATCGGTGGCGTCCTCGGCGCGCGGCGGCAGGACCGCGGCGGCCTCCACCCCGGGCACCCGGTACGCGGCCGCCTCGACCTCGGTCACGCTGACGCGCGTGCCGCGCTCCTTGTAGATGTCGTCCCGCCGGCCGACGAAGTAGAGATAGCCGTCGGCGTCCATCCAGCCGTAGTCACCGGTGTTGAGCTGTGGGAACAGGCCCTCGACGCGGGGGAAACGCGACGCGGTCAGCTCCGGGCGCCGCCAGTACCCGGCCATCACGTGCGGCCCGCGCACCACGATCTCGCCGACCGTGCCCGGCGCCGCGGGCACGCCGTCGGCGTCGACGATGAGGATCTCGGTGCCCGGCAACGCCCGCCCGCTCGCTCCGGGGCGGCGCAGATCCTCGTCGACCGGCATGATCGCGGCCCGCTTGCACTCGGTCAGCCCGAACATGAGCTGCACCCGCAACGACGGAATCCGGGCCCGGAGCTCGCCCAGCACCTCGGCCGGCATCGCCGCGCCGGTGTTGGTCAGCAGCCGCAGCCGCGGCGCCGCCACACCGGGTCGCGACAGCAGGCGGGCGAGGGCCCGGGCCAGTGCCGGCACCGCGGGCAGGACGGTCGCCCGGTGCGCGACGAGCTGGCGAGCCAGCGTCGGGCCGGCGACGCCGGGCGACCCCAGCTGCAACCGGGCACCGGCCAGCGCGCTGAGGAAGATCTGGTACATGCCGTAGTCGAAGGAGAGCGGCAGCGCGCAGTAGACCGTGTCGTCGCCGCGGTATCCCAGCACGGAGGCGATGGCGGTGGCCGCGAAGACCAGCTGGGCGTGGGTGGAGACCACCGCCTTCGGCATGCCGGTGCTGCCCGAGGTGTAGATCAGGCACACCGGGTCCACTCGCAGCGGCGGCGCGGGCAGGCCCGGCTCCGGGCCGTCCCAGGCCAGGGCGAGCAGCTCGGCCGACCCCACGGTGGGTACGCCGAGTTCGGCTCCGGCCGCGGCGGCGGGGCCGTCGGTGATCAGCAGGGCCGGTTCCGCGTCGGCCAGCACGTGCCGCACGGCCGCGGCCGGCGACTGCTCGTGGATCACGCTGAACACGGCGGCCGCCCGGGAACAGGCGTAGAGCAGCGCGGGCAGCAGCGTACCGGTGGGCAGGCAGATGATCACCCGATCGCCGCGCTGGATGTTCCGTTCGGCCAGCCAGGCGGCGAGCCGGCGGCTGGCGGCGGCCACGGCGGCGTACGTCCGAAGCTCGCCGTCATGGCCGATCGCGACCGCCTCCGGGTTCATCGCCGCGGCGTGATCCACCAGGTCGTGCAACAAGACGTTCATGGCTGCGCCACCGCCGAGCGGGCCCGGTCGAACAGGACGGTCAACGTGTCCAGGTCGTGCAGCGCCGCCCCGGTCAGCTCGTCCGGATCCAGAGTGACCCGAAGCCGGGCCTCCACCCGCTCGATCACCTCGACCAGGCGGAAGGAGTTGAAGCCGGGCAGGGATCGCAGGCTCGGCCGGCCGTCGAGCAGCCCGGCCCCGAGGCCAAGGACCGCCGCCAGCTCCTCGGCCAGCACCGCCCGGGTCCCGTCCGGGTCACCGGTGGATCCGGCGCCGGCCGGCGTGCCGGTGGCCGGGTCGCCGCCGGCGAGCCGCCGGGCGAGGGCGACATCCTCGTGCAGCAGCTCACCGAGCCGGTCGAGCACGGCGGTGGGGAAGGCCCCGCCCCGGCTCGCGCGCCGCATCGCGACATAGCTCTGCGCGGCCAGGGCCGACCAGGACTCGGCCTGGGCGCTCGCCTGCCCGGCGGCGTCGACCTCCGGGTACGTGCCCAGCCACGCCGCGTGCAGCGCCCGGGAACGGCCGAGCAACCACACGTCGAGAACCAGGCGGGCGGCTGTCTCCGGTTCCTCGCGGTGCTCGTGGAGCGCGGCCAGGTACCGGTCGATGCGGCCGGTCGCCGCGCTCATCGCGACGGCGTTCTCCGTCAGCACGGCCGCCCGGTCGAGCACCGGCGGGGCCGCGGCGGTGAGTGTCATCGCGGTGGCACGCGGCACCGCGTCGTCGAAGCCGGCGGCCGGGAGCCGCCACACGCCCGGGCGGATGTCACCCCACGGGGTGGCGTTGTGGTAGCCGTCCCCCACCAGCACTGGGCCGTCGGCGGCCAGCAGCAGGAAGCTGTGCTCCATGTGCTGGTGCCCGGCGTACGGCACCCAGCTCATCGTGTACGCGTCGGCGACCACGAACAGCGGCGCCGACCCGGCCGAGATCTCCCGCAACCGCGCGCCGGTCACGTCGTCGAAGCGCTGGTCGACCCGGACGGCGAGCAGGTCGGCCGCCTCGGCCAGGCGCTGCTCGACGGTGGCCCCGACGATCGGGACGCCGCCGGGTCCGGGCACGGTGTCGAATCGCAGCAGCGCGCCGAGGGCCAGATGCGTCCCGGCACCGTGGGCCCGGTCGGCGAACGCCGCGAGGTTCACCTGGATGCAGTCCATCAGGTCGGCGTGCAGCCCGGCCAGGACCGGCGTCCAGTCCCGGCTGCGGGTCGGTACCGGTGGTTCGGCGATCACGTCAGAACCCTTCGATCGATGAGACGGCCGGCAGCGCCGCCGTCGCGGCCCGGAGCGCTTCGGGGTCGGCCGGCCGGTCCTCCGGAAGGCCGGCGAGGAGCTTGTCGTACGCGGGCAGGTCGAGCAGGCCGTGCCCGCTGACGCAGACCAGCACCCCGTGCCGGGGGGTGTGCCCGGGCTCCCGGCCGCTCGCGATCCGGGCGGCGGCGGCCAGTGCGTGCCCCGACTCCGGCGCCGGCAGCACCAGCTCCGTGGTGGCGAAGGCCCGCCCGGCGGAGAGCGCCTCACGCTGCCCCACCGCCGTGGCCGAGATCTGGCCGTGGTGCCGCATCGCCGAGATGAGTTTGGCCGCGCCGTGGAAGCGCAGTCCGGCCGAGTGCGACGCCGGGATCGGATAGCGGCTGCCGATGGTGTACATCGCCTCCATCGGGCCGCTGCCGGTGGCGTCCGTGTGGTCGTAGGCGTAGACACCGCGGGTCAGCTTCGGTGAGGCGCTGGACTCGGCGGCGACCAGGGCGGCGGGCACGTCCAGCTCGCCGGCGCGGGCGGCGGCGAAGAACGGCAGGGCCACGCCGCCGAAGTTGCTCCCCGCCCCGACGCAGCCGACCACCGTGTCCACGGTGGCGCCGAGCCCGGCCAGCTGATCGATCGACTCCAGGCCGATCAGCGATTGATGCAGGATGCTGTACGTCTCGCCGCTGCCGATGCAGAACGCCCGCTTCGCGTCGCCCCGGGCATACTCGACGGCTTCCCCGATCGCCACGGCGAGACTGTTGTCCAGCCGCTCGTCGGTGGCCCGCCCGAGCGCGGTCAGCGGGCTGGGGCTGGCGTGCAGCTCCGCGCCGTACAGCCGCATGAGACTTCCCCGGTACGGTTTGTCGCGCAGGCTGCGGCCGACCATGAAGACGGTGCACGCCATGCCGAACGCCGCACAGGCGGCCGCCAGCGCGCTGCCCCACTGGCCGGCGCCGGTGCCGGTGACCAGCTCACGGAAGCCGGCGCGGTGGTAGTAGTAGGCCTGCGCCAGCGCCGTGGTGAACTTGTGGCTGCCGGAGATGTTCCCGCCCTCGTACTTGGCGTAGATCGGCACGGTGGCGCCGACCTCTGCCTCGAAGCGCCGCGCCCGCCACAGCGGCGCCGGCCGCCAGGCTCGGTACAGCTGCGCCACCGGCTCCGGGATCGGCCAGTACTCGCGGCTGGACACGCTCTGCCTGACCAGCTCCAGGGGCAGGCCGACGGTCACCGGGCCGTCGGTGCCGTCCGGGGTGCGATCCGCGGGCAGCTCGTAGCCGAGGTGCGGCAGAACGCTGCGCCAGGACCGGGGTGGCTCGGTCATGTGGTCTCCTTGGCCGCGTCCAGGACGGCGTCCACCACATCGGCGACGGTGGTGAAGACCCGGCCGGCGAAGATGTCGTCGTCCAGCGTCACGTCCAGTTCGTCCTCGAGCCGGACGAGCATGCCGAGGAACCCGAGGGAGTTGACCCGCAGCAGTTCGCCGTCGAGCGGCTCGTCGTCGGGAACCGTGTCCGGGTCGATACTCAGGCGCGACTCCCGCACGAGCAGGCGCTTGACCGCGCCGTTGACCCGCTTGTGGTCGGTCATGCCGCCACCTCCGCTTCGCTCCGGCGCCGGCATGACTTGACAACTGAGCTGACCGATTCGCTCGCAAGCTCGGTCATGCCGCCACCTCCGCTTCGCTCCAGCGTCGGCATGACTTGACAACTGAGCTGACCGATTCGCTCGCAAGCTCGCTCATGCCGGCTCACTCCCGCCGCGCAGTGTGCCGGCCGCGTCGATGACCCAGCTGTAGGTGAGCAGCGCGGACAGGTCGACGGGCCCGCGGACGTGCAGCCGTCCGGTGCTGATGGACAGTTCCGGACCGAGCCCCATCGTCGGCCCGTCGTGCAGCCGCAGCGAGCCGTTCACCACGAGCGCGGCGGCGTCGACACGCGAGACGAACGCGTCGACGACGCCCTGATCGGCCGCCACCACCCCTTCGGTGTGTCCGGAACCGAACCGCCGGATGTGCTGCACCGCGTCGTCGAGGCCGGCGATCGGCCGTACGCCGACCGAGCGTTCGAGGAACTCCCGGCCGTCATCCGTCCCGGCGAGCTCGGCCACGGCGGCGCCCGCCGGCACGGAGGCGTTCAGGCGCGGGTCGACCCGCAACAGCCACGGCTCGCCGCTCCCGTCGCCGGCGTCCACCAGCCGTCCGACAAGCTCCCCGGCCACCTCGGCGTGGGCCAGAACCAGCTCCAGCGTGTTGCACGCGGTCGGCTCGGCGAGCTTGCTGTCCAGCGCGATCCGGGCGGCCAGGTCGAGGTCCGCGCTGCGGTCGACGTAGAGGTGGTTGACCCCGCCCCCGCTGGCGATCACCGGAATGGTGGAGCTGGTCCGGCAGTAGTCGATCAGCGTGGGGCTGCCGCGCGGGATCAGCACGTCGACCGCGTCGTGCCGGCGCAGCAGCGCCCGCACCACCTTGCGGTCCGGGTCGGTGACGATCTGGGCGGCACCGGCCGGCAGACCGGCGTCGGCGAGCGCCTTGTCCACCGCGTCGCCGAGAGCCTGATTGGTGCCGGCGATCTCGGATCCGCCGCGCAGGACGACCACGTTGCCGGTCGCCACCGGCAGCAGGGCGCCCTCCACGGTCACCGTCGGCCGGGCCTCGTAGATCATCAGTGCCACACCGACGGGCTTCGGCACCCGCCGGACCAGGGTGCCGTTGCCGGCGCGGTGCCCGGCGGCCGGCGCGGTCACCGCGGGCAGTGCCGTCCGGGTCCGTTCGGCGAGGCCGAGCAGGGCCCGCAGATGCTGGTCTCCCAGCGAGAGCCGGTCGAGCAGGGCGGGGCCCATCCCGGTCGCGGCGGCCCGGCCGACGTCGGCGGCGTTCGCCGTCAGGACCGTGGGCCAGGCCTCGGTGAGACGGTCCGCCAGCGCGACGCAGTACTGCTCGTAGCGGGCGTCACCGGGCGGCGGCATCTGCTCCCGGGCGCGTCCCGCGACGGCGAGAAGGTGTTCTACATCGGTCACCACATGAACTGCCCACCATCCACGATCAGTTTCTGTCCGGTCAGGTAGCCGCTCGCCGGCCCGATCAGGAACTCCAGCGCGTCGGCGACCTCCTCGGTGGTGCCGATACGCCCACGGGGAATCTCCGTCACCACCGCGGCCCGGGCCGCCGGGTCGTCGAGCCGGAACCGGGTCACCAGTTCCGCGGTCTCGGTCATGCCGGGGATCAGGCAGTTGACCCGGATCCGCGGCGCCAGCTCGAGCGCGAGGCACTTGGTCAGTTGCAGTACGCCTGCCTTGCTGGCGCAGTAGTTGGCACCGTCGCGGCGCGGCCGGATTCCGGTGGTGGCGCCCACGTTCACGATCGCGCCGTCGCGGCCGGACGCCATCATCGCGGGAGCGAACGCATGGCAGAGGTGGAAGGTGCCGGACAGGTTCGTGTCGAGCACCCGCCGCCACTGTTCGACCGACATCTGCAGGAACGGCCGGTCGATGTTGATGCCGGCGTTGTTGACCAGCACGGCCGGCGTACCGTGCGCGGCCAGCACCTCGGCCGCGGCGGTCGCCACCGCGCCGCCGTCGGCGATGTCCAGCCGCAGCGGGTGGAACGCGCCGCCGAGTTCGGCGGCCGCGGCGGCCGCCGCCGTGGCGTCGACGTGGTACAGGGCCACCACCCGATGTCCCAGTTTGATCAGGCGGCGGCTCATCGCCAGGCCGATCCCCCGGGTCCCACCACTGACCACCGCAAGCGCGCCGGCCGATTCGCTCGCAAGCTCGGTCATGCCGTCACCTCCGCTGCGCTCCAGCGCCGCCATGACTTGATGACCGAGCTGGCTGATTCGCTCGCAAGCTCGCTCATTGGCGCACCGCCTCGGAGGTACGCCCGACGAACGGAACGACCGCGTCGAGGAGCTGCGGCAGGTGTTCGGGGTCGAACACCGCGAAATGCCCGGCGTCGAGCCGGCCGCCCCGCAACTGCGGGGCCAGTTCACGCCACCCGGCCGCGGCCTCGTCCCGGAACGCCATGTCGTCGCCCTCGCACATGAGCATCAGCACCCGCCCGGGATAGGCCCGGTCCGCCCGGTACGCGGCAAGCGCGGCGACCTGGGTGTCGAAGACCCGCCCGACCCGCTCGGCGGTGGCCGGATCCGGCCGCGGGCCGAGCATCCCGATGATCGTCGCGCGCAGCGCCTGGTCCTCCTCCACGGTGGAGTGCCGGGGCAGCGGCGAACCGTCGACCAGCACCAGGTCGGGCCGGTGGCCACGGTCGGCGAGCCGGACACACAGCTCCCACGCCACCGCGCCGCCGAGGGACCAGCCGAGAACGGCCTCCGGAACGGTCCCGCTCTCCTCCAGCGCCCGCAGCGCACCCTCGGCCATCTCGGCGAGGTCGTGTTCCGGCTCCTCCCCGGGCACCAGTCCGGCCGCGCGTACCGCGGTGACGTTGTGGTTCTGTCCCAGCGCCGCGGCCAGCCGCAGGTAGGGGTGCAGGCCGCCGCCGGCGCCGGGGAGCAGCAGGAAGGTCGGCCGGCTGCCGCGCCGTAGCAGCGGGACCAGGCGGCCGGGTTGCGCGGTGGTCATCGGGCGGTCTCCGCCTCGTCGGTGCGGCCGGCGCGGACCAGGGCCGCCAGGGTCCGCACGGTGGGTGAGGCGAAGAAGTCGACGAGTGGCACCGGCACGCCGTAGCGTTCCTGCGTCTCGGCCAGGGTGGTGAAGATGTTCAGCGAGTGCGCGCCGTACTCGACCAGCGGCCGGTCCGGCTGGATACCTTCGACGCCGAGCACACCGGCCCACAGCGCGGCGAGATCGCGCTCCAGATCGTCGGCGTAGGCGATGTCATCGGCGGACTCCTCGGCCTGCCGTTCGAGCAGCAGCGCCTCGGCGCGGCGAACCAGCTCATCCCGGTCCGTCTTACCGGTCGGGGTGGTCGGAACCTGCTCGATCGGGAAGATCCAGGCCGGCCGCATGTAGGTGGGCAGCGTGCCGGCCAGCACCTCGCCCGCCCGGTCGGGGTCGACGGTCGCGTCCGCCGCCGGGCACAGGAACAGGCCGAGTTCGCGGTCGACGCCGTCACCGCGGACCACGGCGACCGCCTGGCGTACGCCGTCGATCCGCTGCGCCACGGCCTCGATCTCGCCCAGCTCGATCCGGTAGCCACGGATCTTGACCTGGGTGTCGACGCGGCCGAGGAAGACGAGGTCGCCCCGGTCGTCGCGGACCACGAGGTCGCCGGTGCGGTACATCGTGCCGCCCGCGGAACCGGCGAACCGGTCGGCGACGAAGCGTTCCGCGGTGATCTCGGGGTCGTTGCGGTATCCGTCGGCCGGGCAGTCACCGCCCAGGAAGAGCTCGCCGGCGACTCCCGGCGGGGCGAGATGGCCGGTGGTGTCCACCACGTAGGCGGCGACCGCCGGATAGGGGATCCCGATCGGCACGTGCGCCGGCCAGACCGGGTCCCGGTAGGACAGCCGGTGCGAGGTGACCGCGTGGGTCTCGGTGGGGCCGTAGAGGTTGACCAGGGTGCAGTGCGGGTGGGCGGTGAAGAAGGCCCGCACGTCGTCGTCGACCACGAGCTGTTCGCCGGACACGCACAGGTACCGCAGCGCGGGTAGCCGGGTTCCGCGGCCGGCCGCCACCTGCAGCAGCGGCCGCAGCGCCGCGACCGGCAGGTAGACGTGGGTCACCGCGGTCCGCGCGATGCGGTGCAGGATCGCGGGGAACATCCGGCGGTCGGCCGGCGCCCGGGAGACCACCGTCCCGCCCGCGGCCAGCGTCGGCAGGATCTCCTGGAACGACACGTCGAAGCCGAGCGGGGCGTACTGCAGGAACCGGGTCTCGGTGTCCATCGAGAGGGCGGCGATCTGCCAGCTCGTCAGGTTGGCCAGCGGGCCGTGCCCCATCTGGACGCCCTTCGGCTGCCCGGTGGAGCCGGAGGTGTACATGATGTAGATCGGGAGGCTCGGGTCGGCGAGCGACCCGGGTATCGGATCGGTGCTGCTCGCCAGCTCGGCGACCGGGACCGCCGGCACACCGGGCGCCGGCGGCTCGCCGATGACGAAGCCGCAACCGGCGCGCTGGATCATGTACTCCAGCCGGCCGGCCGGCAGCCCGGGATCCAGCGGCAGGTACGCCGCTCCCCGCCGCAGAATCGCCAGGATGCCGGTGACCGTGTCGCACAGTCCGGTCGCGGCGAGTCCGACCACGTCCCGTGGGCCGATGCCGCGCGCGGCCAGCCCGGCGCTGATCCGCTCGGCCTCGGCCAGCAGTTCGCCGTAGGTGAGCCGGCGGGTGGCGTCCTCGATGGCCGGCGCGTCCGGGCGCCGTTCGGCCACCGCCGACACCCAGTCCCACGGGGTGCTCCCGGTGAGCGGGCTGGTCCAGCCGTCGGATCGGACGCTGAGCGCCGCCGAGGCGTCGGCGAACAGGTCGGCGATCGGCCGGGAACCGTCGCGCAGCGCGTTGCGGACCGCGTCCCGGAGCGACGTGAGCAGGCCGTCGGCCATGGTCGGCGTGATCAGCTGCCGGTCGTACTCGAGCTCGAACAGCCATCGCCCGTCGACCGGGGTGGCGCCCAGCCAGAGATCGAACTTCGCCGTGCCGTTGCCGGGTTCGAGCACCCGCTGGACCGCGGCGCCGTCCGGCGCCGCGCTGAAGGTGTCCTGCATGGCCAGCATGGCGGAGAACATCGGGTTCCGGTTGCTGGACCGGTCCGGCCGTACGTCGGCGACCAGCCGGTTGAAGGTGACGTCGACGTTCGCCCGGCAGAAGTCGACCGCCTCGCGCACCACCTTGCCGAGGTGCTCGTCGACCGTGCGGGTCCAGTCCACCTCGATGGTGACCGGCAGGGTGTTGACGAAGAAGCCGCCCAGGTCGAAGGCCCCCACCGTGCGCCGGGCCATGAACGGGCTGCCGATCAGGACGGTGGGGACGCCGCCGTGCCGGGCCAGCACCGCGCCGTAGAGGCCGGAGAGGAAGACGAACGGGGAGATCTCCAACCGGCGGCAGGTCACCGCCAGCGCCGCCGTCTCCGCCTCGGAGAGGTGCCACGCGACCCGGTCGCCGGTGAACGCGGTCTGCGCCGGCCGCCCGGGCAGTGGGGCCAGCACGAGCGGGGGTACCGTCCGCAGGCGCTGCGCCCAGTCGCGGGAGCGGGCCGCGACGTTCTCGGTGCCGACGCTGCGGTTCTGCGCGTTCAGTTCCTTGCGGAACGCCGCCTCGCGGGCGACCCTGCGCCGTTCGGCCGCTTCGCCGGTGAGTCGCCCGGAGAGCGCCTCCTCCAGGTCCTGCACCAGCGGGCCGATCGACAAGCCGTCGAGGGTGATGTGGTGGTCGGCCATGATGATGGACGCGCGCGGTTCGTCCGTGCAGCGCACCGTCGCGAATCGGTACGCGGGACCGGCCGCGAGGTCGAACTCCGGCCGCCCGATCTCGCGCTGGGCCGCCTCGACCGCCTCCTCGTAGTCACGCGCCCGGACCGTGACCCGGTGCAGCGGCAGCTCGGCCGGGGACGGCGGCGGCGTGATCCGGGCGTGCATCTCCGGCAGCATGCCGAACACCTGGCGCATCGCCGGCTGCACCGCGACCAGGGTCGCCAGCGCCTGTTCCACCGTGTCGACCGGAATCCGCGGATCGATGTCGAAGCGGACCAGTTGGTTGTAGACCGCGTGTCCCGGCGAACGTTCGTTGACGACCAGCAGGCCCTTCTGGGACTCGGTGATCGGTAGCCGCTCATCGGGCGAGGGCACGGTCGGGTCGGTCGTCGATGCCGTCACCTGGTGACACCTTCCTCGCTCCGGCTTGCGGCGAGCTCGCCCAGCCACTTCTTCAGGTCGCCGACGTTGCGCAGGTCGACCAGGCGTGTCGCATCGATCTCCGCGTCGTCGTCGGCGGCCACCTCCACCGCGAGCCGCAGCAGCGACAGCGACTCCAGCCCGGCCTCGAGCAGGGGGGTGGAGTCGTCGAAGGCCACCGAGGCGTACTTGGCAATGGTCGTGTCGAGGTCAGCTGGAATCGTCATCCGTGCTTCCCGTTCACCTGAGGAGTGGGGCTCGGCCGAACGTCGGGGACCCGACAGATAACCATCTGCTATCGCAGGAGGCCCCTACTGACATTGCGGCTTGCCGCTTTCACCGACTGAGCATCCGCGCTCCGATGTTCGCTCGATGTTCGCGGGATGGAATTTGGTTGGCAGACCCGGAACAGCCCAGATCAGGTGCCCGATGAGCATCGTTCGCCGGCCAATAAAAAATGTTCGAAATTAATTACCGGCGAGGGGTATTAACATTGATGTCATCGTATTGGTCCCGATTCGGGCGGGCTGCCGCGAGCGCCAGATATGTCCGAAATAAGGTCAGTTAGCGGCCCGGCTTTCCCTCGACGACCGCGACAACGATCGATCGACGAATCTATCGGTGTGTAGATAGACACTCCTAGCTACCGTGCTCTATGGTGCAACGCAGCGACGCAACGTGTCGGCGGGGGCGCCAGAGATACATTGCGGTCTCAGACCCGACCCGTTCCATCACTGAATGAGAATGCACGCATCCGCATGATTCGGAGCGCCGGCGTGACACGCGAGAGTGCATGAAGCCCATAGGCAGCAGAGAGGCACTTCTTGGCGCGCTGTCGATCACCGGTCGACCATCAAAGGAATTCGTGCCGCATCATCCCGGAAAGCCATTAATACATCGACGGCGACTTTGTCGCGTCAAAATTATGACATCGCGCGAGGGGCGCTCATGATCACATCTCGGCCGGCCGTGGGAGTGGATCCTCCCGGTGCGCGGCGCAATGAATGGATTCTGGTGGTGTTCACCGGCACCACGAACAGCGCCGACGCGGTCGCCAGAATTGCCCTCCCGCTACTCGCCGCGCAGATCAGCCGATCGCCGATAACGGTCACCGCGGTGGCGGCTCTGATGAGCCTGCCCTGGCTGGTGGCCGCTCTGCACATCGGCGTCGTCGTCGACCGGATGGACCGGCGGACGCTGATGATGGGCGCCGAGACCGCGCGGCTGCTCGCGATCGGCGTCGTGCTGGTGAGCCTGCTGGCCGGCGGGCCCGCGCTGCCCCTCATCTACCTGGCCGCGCTGGTGCTCGGCCTGGCCGACGTGGTCGCGGGCATCGCGGGAGTGTCCATCGTGCCGTCCGCCGTGCCGCGGCACCGATGGGAGACCGCCAACTCGCGCATCACCGCCCTGGAGTACCTCTTCAACGGGTTCGTCGGGCAACCGATCGGTGGCTTCCTGGTGGCCATCGGCTTCGTGCTGGCGCTGAGCGTCAGCGGGATCGCCTACGCCGTCGGGGCGGCCCTGCTGCTGTTGCTGATCGGAAACTTCAAGGTGGCCGCCCCGGAGACCGCACGCCGGTCGGTCAACGCCGACATCCGGGAGGGTGTCAGCTTCCTCTGGAGTCACCGGCTGTTGCGGACGATGGCGCTGCTCATCGCCATCATGGCCGGTTGCTGGGCGGCCTGGCTGGCGCTGATCCCGGTCTACGCCGTCGGCGGCCCGCTGGGGCTGGACGAGCGGCAGTACGGCTTCATGCTCACCTGTCTCGGCGCGGGCGGCATCATCGGTACCACCGTCGTCGGCCGGGTCAACCGCTGGATCGGACGGCGCTGGTCCATGTTCACCGACATCATCGGCGCGTTCGCGCTCGTCGCCACGCCGGCCCTGCTGCCCGCCCAGCCGAGCAGCGCCTGGCCGATCGGGGCCGCGGCGTTCGTCGCCGGCGTCGGCGGCACCATGTGGACGGTCAACTCCCGCTTCATCACGCAGTCCCTCGTGCCGGCCGACATGCTGGGCCGGTACAGCGCCGCCAGCCGCCTGGTCGCCTGGGGCATGACGCCGATCGCCGCGATGCTCGCCGGAGTCCTGGCACAGGCGTTCTCCTACCGGGTGGCCTTCGGGACGTTCGCGGTGCTGTGCGCCCTGCTGATCTACCCCTTCTTCAAAGTGCTGACCCCGGCGCAGATGGCCGAGGTCGACGCCGTCACCGCCGCCGCGGCCTCCCCCGCGGCCGAGCAGCCCGCCGACGACGAGGACGACCTGCCGGAGCCGGCGGACTCGGCGGGGTCTCGATGAGCGTGGAGAACGGCACCCTGTTCGCGTCGTTCGCCGCCTCGGCCGAGCGGAATGCCGGCGAACCGGCGCTGCGCGTGGCCGGACATCAACTCACCTACGCGCAGCTGTTGGAGCAGGTCGAACGACTGGCCGGTCGGATCGTCGAGCGGCACGGCTCCCGGCCCCGGGTGGTCGGCCTGTGCGCGTCGCGCAGCCTCGCCGCGTACGTCGGTTACCTGGCCGCCCTGCGACTGTCCGCGACCGTCGTCCCGCTCGGCACCCAGCTGCCGGCCGAACGGATCCGGAGCATCTGCGCCGCCGCCGGCGCCGACCTGCTCATCGCCGATGACGATCCGGCGGTGGCGATACAGGCGGTCGGTGCGGACCGGGTGCTGCACCTGCCGGACACCGCGGATCGCCGGTGGTACGAGGAGCCGGCGCCGCGCTGGGACGAGCCCTGCGCCGCCGCCCCGGACGCCGTCGCGTACACACTGTTCACCTCGGGATCGACCGGCGCGCCCAAGGGCGTGCCGATCCGTCACCGCAACCTCACCGCGTACCTGGCGTCCTGCATCGACACCTACCAGGTCGGCCCGGGCAGCCGGCTGTCACAGACCTTCGAGCTGACCTTCGACCCGTCGGTGTTCGACATGTTCGTCGCCTGGCTCTCCGGCGCCCTGCTGGTGGTGGCCGCACCGGGTGACACCCTCGCGCCGGTCCGCTACGTCCGCGACCACGAGATCACGCACTGGTTCTCGGTGCCCTCGGTCATCTCGCTCGCCCGGCGGCTCCGGCAGCTGCGCCCGGGCAGCCTGCCCACGCTGCGGTACAGCCTCTTCGCCGGGGAACAGCTCACCCTGGCCCAGGCCCGGGCCTGGGCCGAGGCCGCGCCCGGCAGCATCCTGGAGAACCTGTACGGGCCGACCGAACTCACCGTGACCTGCACCCGCTACCGCCTGCCGGCCGATCCGGC
This sequence comes from Actinoplanes regularis, assembly GCF_900188005.1. Taxonomy (GTDB): domain Bacteria; phylum Actinomycetota; class Actinomycetes; order Mycobacteriales; family Micromonosporaceae; genus Actinoplanes; species Actinoplanes regularis. Next base: position 27,190 of record NZ_FZNR01000024.1, read on the forward strand.
CCGGTGGCCGCGGACCAGCAACGACACCGTCCCGATCGGCCGGATCTACCCACATCTGGAAGGGGTCCTGCTGGGCCCGGACGGCGTCGCCGGCGACGACGGCGAACTGTGTGTCCGCGGGCCGCAGCGCTTCGACGGCTATCTCGACGGCGGCCAGAACGCCCGGCGGTTCGTGTCCTACGACGGGCGGCCGGCCACCGAGACCGAGCCGGTCCGGCACGCCTGGTACCGGACCGGCGACCGGGTGCGTCTCGAGGACGGCGAGCTGGTCCACCTCGGGCGGCTCGACGATCAGGTGAAGATCCATGGCTACCGGGTCGAGCTCGGCGAGATCGAGTCGGTGCTGCGCCGGCACTCCCCGGTGGAGGACGTCGTGGTGCTGGCGCTGCCGGACCCGGCGGGAATCGCCCTGCACGCGGTGTACACCGGTGACGCGGTGGACGAGGCGGTGCTGGCGGCCGCGGTGGCCCGGCACCTGCCGCCGTACATGGCACCCGAGCGCTATCACCGCGTCCAGCACTTTCCCCTCAACGGAAACGGAAAGATCGACCGCGGGCGGCTGGCGGCCGGCATACACCCTCCGCAAGAGATCTCGGTCCAACACACGCCAGCGAGGTGAGCACCAGAATGCCGGCCCCACCCCGTCTCCGATTTCGCCTGCTGGGACCGGTGGAGTTCCACGACGGTACGCAGTGGCTGGGAATCGGCTCGGCCAAGCAACGCGCGTTGCTGGCCATGCTGCTGCTCAAAGTCAATCAGGCGGTGTCCCTGGAACAGCTCATGAGCGAGCTCTGGGACGACAACCCCCCGGTGTCCGCGAGCGGCCTGGTCGCGGGTTACGCCTACCGGCTGCGCCGGGCCCTCGACGACCGCGGCGGCCGGATCCTCACGACCCGCAGTCCGGGCTACCGTCTGGTGGTCTCGGGCGAGACGATCGACATCGGCGAGTGCGAGCGGCTGCTCCGGCGGGCGCACGCCGACGTCGCCGCCGGGCTGCCGGCGTCCGGCATCGAGCGTTTCGACGAGGCGCTGGCGCTCTGGCGCGGCCTGCCGCTGGCCGACGTCCGGCCGACGCCGATGATCATGGCGGAGATCGCGCGCCTGGAGGAGACCCGGATCTCCGCGCTCGAGGCGCGGATCGGCGCGGAGTTGCAGCTGGGCCGGCACACCATGCTCCTGCCGGAGCTCAAGGTGCTGGTGAGCCAGCATCCGTTGCGGGAACGGCTGCACGCCCACCTGATGACCGCGCTGTACCAGGACGGTCAGCAGGCGGTGGCCCTCGGCGCCTACCGGGATCTGCGCAAGCTGCTGGTCGACGAACTCGGCATCGAGCCGAGCCAGCTGCTGCAGACCCTCGAGCAGCGCATCCTGCGCAACGACCCGTCGCTACGCGCGCCCGAGCCGGGAATCCGGCTCGCCGCGACACCGCGGCCGCAACCGTCCTTCCCCGCCGACCCGGCGGTCCTTCGCGGGCGGGACGAACACCTGGAGCAGCTGGTCACCGCGGTCCGAGGGGGCCGGATCGGCGTGGTGCAGGGCCTGTCCGGGGCGGGTAAGACCGCGCTGGCCGTCCACGCCGCCCATCGGCTCGCCGCCGACTATCCGGACGGGCTCGTCTTCGTGCCGATGGGCGGCGTGCAGGAGCCGCCGGGCTACGCCCGGGTGGCGCAGGCGGTGACCCAGGCGCTCGGATCGGCGCCGCCCCCGGGCGAGGATCCCCCGGCTGACCTGTCGACGATCTTGGCCGGACGACGGATGCTGATCGTCCTCGACGACGTGGCCGCTCCCGCGGAGGTGCAGCGGCTGGAGCCACTCCCCCCGGGCATCGGAATGATCATCACGGCCCGGTCCGGCGTCACCGGTCTGGACCGTGTCACGCGGGTGCACGTCGGGGCCCTCGCGCCGGCGGACGCGCTCGAGGTGATCCGCTTCTACCTCGGCACGGAACGGTTGGACGCCGATCCGGCGGCGGCGTGGACGCTGGTCCAGCGGTGCGACGCGCTTCCCCTCGCGGTGCGGGTCGCGGCGGCCCGCCTGGCCTCCCGGCCGAACTGGCCGATCGCGGCGTATGTCGCGCGGCTCGCCGACCCGGCCGTACGGCTCGACGCGCTGGTCTGCGAGTCGATGTCGGTCCGTGAATGTCTCGCCGACGCGGTCCGGCAACTGACCGGGTGGGGCGACGGCGAGGCGTTACGCGCGCTCCGCCAGCTCGCCTGGCTGAACCGGTCCCCGGTCACCGTGGCCGACCTGGCCGCCCTGCTGGACCGATCGCCGGCCGCCGCGGAGAGGTGCGCGGAGCGGCTGGTCGACTGTGGTCTCGCCGAGGCCCTGCCGGACGGCCGGTATCACGTCCTCGAACTGGTCCGCGTCTACGCGCGCGAGCTGGACCGCGACATGGCGCGCAAAGCGTCCCCGAGTTCCGACCGTGGTGCCGCGGCCGACCACGCTGACCCGCGGCGCGTGGTCAAGCCGCTGCGATCGCCTCGATCTCGATGATCCAGGACGGGTCGAAGATTCCGGTGACGATCACCGTCAGGGCCGGCCGGTGGCCGTCCAGCGCCTCGTTGCGGACCTTCGTGTTGACCGCGGCGTGCTTGCGGTCGGCGAGAAAGGTGGTGACCTTCATCAGATTGCGGACTGTCATGCCGGCCTCGGCGAGGACCGCCTCGATGTTCGTCCAGACCAACCGGCACTGGTCCTCCGGGTCGGCCGGAACACTTCCGTCCGGAGTCTGCGGGATCTGTCCACTGATAAACAGCAGTCGCTGAGCCCCCTCCACCGAGACCGCGTTGTGGTAGCCGCCGCTGGCCTCCGGCACGCTCGAAGGGTCGATGGGAGTCACACTGAGCGTCGTGACCATGGGATCTCCTTCATGCGCACCGTTTATCGAATCGCCACCTTAATGCATCATCCGGACGTAAAACGCCATCCGACGTACTGCCGGTCCGGCGGCGTGACAGCCGTCAGGCCGTCATCGAGCCGGGGCTCGGCGCCAGGTCGTGGGCGAGATCAGCGGGACCGGGTCGGGGCGTTCGGCAGTGGTGGTCAGGTCGATGCGGCGGCCCTCGGCGGCGGAGCGGAGCAGGGACGTCATGGCGTCCAGCACGTGCAGGGCCAGGGCGCCACTCGCCCGGGGCGCCGGAGACGTGAGCATGTCGAGCAGACCGATGCCGCGGCCCGCGCCGGCGTACCCGGCGGAGGGTTCCAGGGTCTGCCAGTCGGTGGCGCCGAGGGCGAAGAGACGGACGTCGCCGTCGAACCGGTTGGGGTCGGGGACCTCGATGGTGCCGGTCTCGCCGTGGACCTCGATCGGGGCGGCGGTGGTACGGACCGCGTCGAAGCTGGTCGTGACGGTGGAGAGGGCGCCGTTCGCGTGGTGCAGGACACCGGTGACGTGGGTGTCGACCGAGACCGGGATCCGCTCCCCCGCCCGCGGGCCGGTGCCGACGACGCGCCAGGTGCGCTGCCGGGAGGCGGCGCCGGTGACGGCGGTGACCGGTCCGAGCAGGTGGACCAGGGCGGTCAGGTAGTAGGGGCCCATGTCGAGCAGCGGTCCGCCCCCGGGCAGGTAGTAGAAGTCGGGATGGTGGTGCCAGCGTTCGTGGCCCGGTGTCGCCATCACCGCGACGGCCGACAGCGGGCGGCCGATGATCCCGCTGTCGATGGCGGCGCGGGCGGTCTGCACGCCGGTGCCGAGCACCGTGTCGGGGGCGCACCCGATCTCGACGCCGCGTTCCCCGGCCTGGTCGATCAGAGTGCGGGCGGTGGTCATGTCGGAGGTGAGCGGCTTCTCGCCGTACACCCGCCGGCCGTTCCTGATCGCCGCCAGGCCGACCTCGGCGTGCGCGGCCGGGACGGTGAGGTTGAGGATCGTCGCGATCGAGTCGTCCCGCAGCAGGTCGTCGGGCGGCAGGGCGCGGCAGCCGGGGATGCCGGCGGCGACCGACGCCGCGCGGGCGGCGTCGAGGTCGGCGACCGCCCCGATGGTCACCGCGGGATGGTCGCGCAGCGTCTCCAGGTAGGCGCCGGAGATCCACCCGGTGCCTACGATGCCGATGCGGTGCGGCTCGCCCACAACATGCCCCTTTCGATGACGGTACGCACGGACGGGTTCGCGAGAACGTCGAGACTGTGACCGGGGGTACTGACGGCGATCCGGCCGGCGCCCCACTGCCGGGTCCAGACGGCGGGTGAGGTGATCGGCCGGTGCCACGGGTGCCAGGTCCGGACCGGATGGGTGGTGGTGGCCAGCACGTCGATGAGGTCGTCGTGCAGCACCCAGTACTGCTCGGTGGTAAGGGTGAAATCGGTCAGGCCGGCGGTGATCGGGTGCTCACGGCCGAGCGGGGTGATCTCGATGGTGTGGGTCAGGAAGTTGTCGGTCTCGTCCTGGACACGGCAGGCCGGCTCCTTGCCGGGGTGGGTGGCGAACTGGGCACCGACCAGTTGCAGGTAGTCCGACGAGGAACGGAACGAGTCGGCGATGCCGCCGTGCCAGCCGGTGAACCCGGTGCCGGCCGCCACCGCCTCCCGGAGCCCGGCCACCTCGTCGCGCCCGATGGACGACATGGTCACGCATTGCACGATCAGATCGGTCTCGGTCATGACCGCCGGGTCGCCGTAGACCGCCGTCGAATCGGAGACGCGGACGTCGAAACCGTTGCGGGCCAGGAACGGCAGGAAGAGATCCGTGGCCTCGACCGGACGGTGACCGTCCCAGCCGCCGCGGACAACCAGAGCGTTAGCCATCACCAACGCCTATCGAACCGCGCCCCACCGCGACAACCCCGTTGGTCAACATTCCGAGTTCCGGGCACCGGATCTCGATCGTATCGCCGGGGCGGGCCGTGAAATCGGCGCCGGGCACCACGCCGGTGCCGGTCAGCAGCACCACGCCGGCCGGGAAGCTCAGCGCCCGGAACAGCCAGCCGGCGAGGTCGGCGAAGCTGCGGGCCATCGCCGAGGTGGAGGTCGTCGCGGCGTACGCCTCACGGCCGTCACGCAGCACCCGCAGTCCGATGTCGAACGGGCCGGGACCGGCCGCCCAGCTCGGCACGATCGCCGGCCCGATCGCGCAGGACCGATCGTAGATCTTGGCCTGGGGCAGGTAGAGCGGGTTCTCGCCCTCGATCGACCGGCTGCTCATGTCGTTGCCGAGGGTGTAGCCGAACACGTCACCGGCCGCGTTGAGCACCAGGCCGACCTCGGCCTCGGGCACGTCCCAGCCGGAGTCGGCGCGGATCCCGACCAGGTCGCGGTCGCCGACGACGCGCCAGGGGCTGGCCTTGAAGAAGATCTCCGGGCGGTCGCTGTCGTAGACGTGGTCGTAGAGCGAGCCGTGCCCGGACTCCTCCCGGCGCCCGTCGCGGCTGCGCAGGTAGGTGACCCCGGCCGCCCACACCTCCTGCCGGTCGATCGGTGGCAGGGCGGGTCCGGGCCGGTCGCCGCGGGCGGTCCGGGCGGCGGCCTCGACCGTGGCCCGGGCCCGGTCGAGCGACCCGGCGAGCAGGTCGGCGAGAGTGCCGCCGAGCTCGGCCCATTCGCCGTCCTGGCACACTGTCCAGCGTGACCCGGCGCCGGCGCGCAGGTGGTGAAGGGAGATCGGCATGTGACCCTCCGTTAACCTGTTGTCGAGATCGAAAGGACTTATCGACGTGGCCCGTGTGGTACCGGCGGTCATCCGCGCGCTCGACATCCTCGAACTGTTCCTGGACCGGCCGGAGCTGTCGGCCCGCGAGGTGACCGAGCGGCTCGACCTGCCCCGGACCACCGTCCACGAGCTGCTGGTCACGCTGGTGGAGCGGGCGTACCTGATCGCCGTCCCGGGCCAGCCGGTGCGGTACCGGCTCGGCATGCCGTTGTTCCAGCTCGGTTCGGCGTTCGCCGGGCGGCTCGATCTGGTCCGCGAGGCGCAGGGCGTCGCGCGGGACGTGGCGGCCGCCTGTGACGAGGCGGTCCATGTGGCCGTGCTGGACGGCGCCGACGTCATCTATCTCGTCAAAGTGGACAGCACGCACCCGGTCCGGATGGTCTCCGCGGTCGGGGGCCGGCTGCCCGCACACTGCACGGCGGTCGGCAAGATCCTGCTGGCCGGACTCGACCGGCCGGGGCTGGAGACCGTCCTGGCGAAGAGTCCCCTGGCGGGCATGACACCGGCCAGCATCACCGACCCGGACCGGCTGCGGGCGCATCTCGAGCAGGTCCGCGCCGAGGGTGTCGCGGCGGACGTCGGTGAGTCCGACACCGCCATGCGCTGTGTCGCCGCGGCGGTCCGGAACCACTCCGGCGCGGTCATCGCCGCGATGAGCGTGTCGGCTCCGATCATCCGCTGGACCCCGCAGTCGCCGGAGAAGTGGACCGAGTTGGTGCGCGACGGCGCGGCCACGCTCTCCGCCCGCATGGGGTACCGCGCCACATCGCGGTAATCGGCAATCGCCCCGAAACATTGACACCCCTCTTGGGTCTGTCTTAGCGTCGCGTCCACCTGGCACGGTATATCGAACCACGTTCGAAATCTCGAACAAAGGGGTGAGCGGCCATGGAGAACGCGATGTGGTCCCGGCGCGGCTTTCTGGGGATGGGCGTGGGAGTGCTCGGCGCGGCCGGCCTGGCCGCGTGCGGCGACGGCTCCGAGTCACCGCCCAAGGCCCAGGCGGAGGTGCCGAAGGAGCTGCTCGACGCCGCCGCGGCGCTGAAGGGCTCCACCATGGGCATGCTGTCGCAGAAGCTGTACTCGACGGCGGCCAACGAGGCGCTGGACGCCTCGATCAGGAAATTCGCCGAGAGCACCGGGACGAAGATCGAGAACAGCCTGGTCCAGGCCGACGCGGGCGACGTGGTCGCCAAGATCGACGCCGAGGTCAAGGGCGGCGTGGCCCGCGACCTGGCGTTCATGACCGACTCGCGGTTCGTCGCACAGTTCCAGGCGCTGGGTGACCTGGAGGACGTGACGGACGTCGTCACGGCTCTGACCGCGAAGTACGGCGAGCCCTGCGCCGAGGCCAAGAACTTCTGCGTCTTCGACGGCAAGTGGTACGCGATCCCGTACCACTTCATCGGCATCGGATCCTTCCTGCGCAAGGACTGGATGCAGGAGAAGGGGATCACGCCCAAGGACGTCTACAGCTGGGAGGAGGTACGCGACGTCTGCCTGGAGATCTCCGACCCGGGCAAACGGCGCTTCGGCTGGGGCATGACCGTCAACCGCTCCGGGGACGGCAACGGCACGATCGAAGCGCTGATCAACTCCTACGGCGGGGCGATCGCCTCCAACGACGGCCGCAAGGTCACCTTCGACTCCCCGGAGACGGTGCAGGCGGTCACCTTCCTCGGCGACATCTACACCAACCCCAAATACAAGCCGATGCTGCCACCCGGCGTGGACAGCTGGACCGACACCAGCAACAACGAGAACTGGCTCGCCGGCGTGCTGGGCTACACCCGCAACAGCTTCAGCGTCTACGCCGACTCCAAGACCAAGAAGAATCCGGTGTACGGCAACACGCACGTCTTCTCCGACTGCATCGGCCCGGCCACCGACAAGTCGCTGCTGCTCGGCCAGTCCCAGGGTTTCGTGGTGTTCAAGGGAGCCAGGAACGGCGCTCTCGCCCGCCTCCTGGCGCAATACCTGATCACCGCGCCCGCCCTGGTCGGGGTGGCCGTCCAGGCGCCCGGCCTGGCGATGCCCGCCTGGGAGAAGGTCTGGGACGCCGACCCGTTCTTCGGCAGCGGCGACCCGGCGTTCCCGATGCTGCGCACCATGTCCCAGCAGCCGCTGCCGCTGAAGACCAAGAACGGCCTGTCCTTCCCGCAGAAGGCCAGCGCCGGACAGCAGGCCGTCGTCGCGGCCTACGTCCTCACCGACATGATGCAGCAGGTCGTGCAGGGTGCGGCGCCCGCGCAGGCGGTCAAGGACGCCCACGCCAAGATGGTGCAGATCTTCTCCCAGCAGGGGCTGCCGCAGTGAGGTCGCTCCGCACGGCTCCGGCCCCGGCGGTGAAGGCGACGTCGCCACCGGGGCCCGGTTCCCTCACTGGAACCCAGCGGCGGCTGGGCCGCGACTGGCGGCTCGCGGCCCTGTTCCTGGCCCCCACCGCCGTGCTCGTCGGCGCGCTCGTGCTGGTGCCGATCGTCCAGTCGTTCATCACCAGCACCACCGAACGGCACGGGGCCGACAGCGTGTTCGTCGGCCTGGACAACTACCGCTCGCTCGCCGGTGACCAGCAGTTCCGTACCGGCGTGGTGAACTCGTTCGTCTTCACCGCGTACGCCGAGGTGTTCAAGGTGATGCTGGGCCTGGCCGCGGCCCTGCTCCTGCACCGGCTGCGCCGCGGGCGCGCCCTGCTGACCGGACTGCTGCTGGTGCCGTGGGTGGTCCCGACGGTGGTCACCGCGTTCAGCTGGCGGTCCCTGCTCGACCCGATCTTCGGCAGCGTCAACGCCCTGCTCACCGGCTCCGGCATCGTCCCGCTGCTGGCGAGCCTGCACCTGGTCGACAGCTGGCCGGCCGGCTGGTTGTCCGACCCGGCGCTGGCCATGCCGTCGGTGATCCTGGTCAACGTGTGGAAGGGGGTGCCGTTCTTCACCGTCTGCTTCCTCGCCGGGCTGAAGGCCATCCCCGCCGAGCACTACGAGGCCGCCACCATCGACGGCGCGACGCCCTGGCAGCGGTTCCGGCACGTCACGCTGCCCGGACTGCGCCACGTGATCACCGTGACGGTGACCCTGTCGTCGATCTGGACGTTCAACAACTTCGACCTCGTCTGGCTGCTGACCCAGGGCGGCCCGGGTGACGTGACCGCCCCGTACGTGCTGGTCGCCTACACCAAGGCGATCCTGCAGCTGCAGTACGGCGCGGGCGCGGCCGTCACCCTGGTCATGCTGCCGATCATCGCCGGCCTGGTGTTCGTCCTGGTCCGGCTGCTGCGGCAGGACTCCGGCAACCGGCGTCCACGGTGGACCGGGCCGACCCGTACAGCATTCGGCTGGGTCGTCACCGCCGGGGTCACCGCCCTGCTGTTCCTGGCCTCGCCGGAGATCTTCTGGAAAGTGGCGGTGGTCCTCGGGATCCTCCTGCTGATCGTGGCCGGGATCGGCCGGGTGCTCTCGGCGCTGGACCACCGGGGCGGGCGCCGGGCGTCCGCGGCGGTGTCCCGGGCCGGCACCGGGGTCGCGCTGGCCGGCCTGCTCGCCTTCGTGCTCGGCCCGATGTACTGGATCGCGGTCACCGCGTTCAAATCGGAGAGCCAGGTCGTCATGCGCGACAACGACCTGTGGCCGACGCCGTGGACCCTGGACCAGTTCGGCGCCCTGTTCACCAGCCAGCCGTTCGGCCGCTGGTACCTCAACACCCTGATGGTGTCGGCGGCGTCCACCACGGTGGCCCTGCTCTGCGCCGCCCTGGCCGGGTACGCGCTGGCCCGGCTGCGGTTCCGCGGGGCGCAGGGCTTCACCGTCACGGTGCTGCTCACCTACGTGATGCCCGGTGCGCTGCTGTTCATCCCGCTCTACCAGTTGCTCATCGAGGCCCGGCTCACCGACTCGCTGTGGTCGCTGGTGCTGACCTACCCGACGTTCACGCTGCCGTTCGCCACCTGGCTGCTGACCGGCTACTTCGCGTCGATCCCGGTCGACCTGGAGGAGGCGGCCCTGGTCGACGGAAGCACCCGGATCCAGGCGTTCCGCCGGGTGGTGCTGCCGCTGGCCAGACCGGGCCTGCTGGCGGTCGCGCTGTTCACCCTGACCAACGCCTGGAACGAGTTCCTCTTCGCCTTCGTGTTCATCACCAAGGACGAGTACAAGACGCTGCCCGTCGGGATGCAGTCGATGATCGCCGGTGACGTCGTGCCGCAGGGACAGCTCGCCGCCGCGTCACTGCTGGTCAGCATTCCCGTCGTGGTCATGTACGCGTTCGGGCAGCGCTTCCTCACCGAGGGGCTCACCGCGGGCGCGGTGAAAGGATGAGATCAGAGACCGGGATTCCAGTACGGCGTACGCAGTCCCGTGACACCGACGCTGGCGCTGAACAGCCGGCCCGACAACGGATGGGCCGCCACGTCGGTGAGGGAGAGGTGCTGGGTGGCCGTGGTGATCACCAGAACGTCCAGTCCCGGCCCGGCGAACGCGACGCTGGAGGTGTGCGGGGCGTCGACCTCGACCACCGCGAGCAGCTCACCGGCGGGCGACCGGCACTCGACGCGGCCCCCGCCCCAGACGGCCAGCCACAGGTTGCCGTCGGCGTCCACACACATGCCGTCCGGGTATCCGTCGTCGACGGTGAACAGCACGGACCGGGCGCCCGCCGGGTAGTCCCGCACATGGATGGTCCTGGTGAGCGTGTCCACGCTGTAGAACCGGTCACCGGACGGGCTCCAGGCCAGCCCGTTGGAGAGGGTCAGGTCGTCGTCGACGATCGTGCAGCCGCCGTTCTCGAAGCGGACCAGCACCTCCCGGTCACCGCCGAGACTGCCGACCAGGAACCGGCCGGACGGGTCGACCGCGCCGTCGTTCAGCCGGCTCGGCGATCCCGGCGGCAGCACCCGTGCCAGGTGCGTACGCCCGCCGCCGGCATGCACCCGGGTGAGCGTCTCCCGCTCGGCCACCAGCAGGTCGCCGTTCTCCGCGACCGCGACGGCGCCCACGCTCTGCTCGAAGGACCAGGTACGGGTAGGTTCGACACGGTCACCGAGCCGGCCCTCGTGCACGTCGCCCGCCATGATGTCGACCCACAGCAGGCGCTGCCGGGCGGCGTCCCAGACCGGCCCCTCGCCGAGGAAGTAGCCGGTGCCGGTGGCCGGGCGGGCGGTGTGTCGTGTAGTCATCGCATCTCCATTGCCCCATTGTCGAATCATCCACGTCAATGACAGCGTCAGAATCCCGGAGGTGGGCGATGCATCCGCGACGCAGTGCGCAGTGGTACGCCGGTGACGACCGGAACAGCTACATCCACCGCGCCTGGATGCGACGGGGCCTGCCGGCCGACGCCTTCGACGGGCGCCCGCACATCGCCATCGCCAACACCGCCTCCGACCTGACCCCGTGCAACGCCCACCTCGACGAGGTCGCCCGCAGCGTCGCCGACGGCATCCACCGGGCCGGCGGCGTCCCGCTGAACCTGCCCGTCGTGTCGATCGGCGAGACCCAGGTCCGGCCGACCGCGATGCTGTGGCGCAACATGGCCGCGATGGCGATCGAGGAGATGCTGCGCGCCAACCCCATCGACGGCGTCGTCCTGCTCGGCGGCTGCGACAAGACCATCCCCGCGCTGCTGATGGGCGCCGCCTCGGTCGACCTGCCGGCCGTGGTGATGCCCGGCGGCCCGATGCTGACCGGCACCTTCCGCGGCGTGCCGCTCGGCTGCGGCACCGACGTGTGGAAACTGTCGGAGGAGGTGCGCGCGGGCACGCTCAGCGCGGCCGAGTTCCAGCGCTCCGAGTCGTCGATGATCCGCAGCCGGGGCCACTGCAACACGATGGGCACCGCCTCCACCATGGGCCTGCTCGCCGAGGTGCTGGGCATGACCCTGCCCGGGGTGGCCGGCACCCCGGCCCCGGACAGCCGCCTGCTGGAGGCCGCCCACACGACCGGTGTCCTCGCCGTCGAACTGGTCGACGCGGACCGCCGCCCCAGCGCGGTGATGACCCGCGGCTCGTTCCTCAACGCGATCGTCGCGCTCGCCGCCCTGGGCGGCTCCACCAACGCCGTCGTGCACCTGCTCGCCATCGCCGGCCGGCTCGGCGTGCCGCTGTCCCAGGACGACTTCGACACCACCGGCTCCGGGGTGCCGCTGCTGGTCGACCTGCTGCCGGCCGGCCGATTCCTGATGGACGACCTCTACCGCGCCGGCGGCCTGCACGCCGTCCTCGCCGAGGTCCGTGACCTGCTGGATCCGGCCGCGATCACGGTCACGGGCCGGCCGCTGGCCGACCACCTCGGCGACGCCCGCGTCTACGACCGGGAGGTGATCCGGCCGCGGGCCGAGCCGCTGCGGCCGCACGCCGGGATCGCGGTCCTCTACGGCAACCTGGCGCCGGACGGGGCGGTCGTCAAGCCGGCCGCCGCGTCCCCGCACCTGCTGCGGCACCGGGGACCGGCCGTGGTCTTCGACTCCGTCGAGGACCTGCACGCCCGGCTCGACGACCCGGATCTGGACGTCACCGCCGACTCGGTGCTGGTACTGCGCGGCTGCGGGCCCAAGGGCTATCCGGGCATGCCGGAGGTGTCCAACATGCCGTTGCCGGCGAAACTTCTCGAGCAGGGGGTACGCGACATGGTGCGCGTCTGCGACGGGCGGATGTCGGGTACGGCGTACGGCACCGTGGTCCTGCACGTCGCTCCCGAGGCCGCGGCCGGCGGGCCGCTCGCCAGGGTCCGCACCGGCGACATGATCGTCCTCGACGTCGCGAACCGGCGCCTCGACGCCGACGTCCCCGAGCAGGAGTGGGCCGCCCGCGAGCCGTCGCCGGAGGCGGCGAAGGCCTACGCCGCGCCGGCGCGCGGCTGGGAGCGCCTCTACGTCGAGACCGTCGGCCAGGCCGACACCGGAGCCGACTGCGACTTCCTGCGCGGCTCCAGCGGCGACCGCGTCTCCCGCGAATCCCACTGAGTTCCGGAACGCCGCGGGCGCCTACACCCGCTGGCACAACCAGCACGTCGAACCCGAACCGGATACGCCACGAAGTCCAAGATTTGCCACCCGGATTACCCCTTTAAAGCCGCATAAAGAGTGACTAGCCTCGGCCTCTCCCAACCGAAGGGCTAGACATGCTGAAGACTCTCGGACGCGTCGCCGCCGCGCTGGCCACCGCCGCCGCCGCGACCGCGCTGATCCCCGCCGGCGCCGCTCAGGCCTCGACCTGCAGCACCAAGTACTGCGGCGGCGTCGTGACCAACAAGCTCAAGCACGGCGTCTACGTGACCAACTGCTGGCCGTCGACCAACCTGACCGCCTACACCGGTTCGGTGATCAAGTGCGGGGACAACGGGAACAAGGCCGCCACCTGGAACTCCGGGGCCTACCACTCGTACTTCTACCTGACCACCGGGGACACCACCGCGAACTACAAGTACTACTACGACACCGACGGTTTCCGGGTCGAGCCGGGCTGCACCGTCACCTACAACGACGGCTTCGGCAACTACACGGTCAGCGCCCGCGGCTACAGCACGCCGGTCTGGTTCAAGCTCGCCGGCAAGACCCACGCCACCCTCAACGTCGAGGTCTGCTGACCTGCCGCGGGGCCGTCTCACGGCGGCCCCGCGAGCTCACGAACGGGCGGTCCGCGGCGCGGCCGCCACGCCGCCCACCCGGGTCAGGACCAGGCGACCAGGACGTCACACGCGGAGGAACGGATCCGTCAGATGCGAGGTGGCCAGCCACGCGCCGCGCAAGCGCGCCTGATCGAGAAGGGCGAGGCGGGCAGCGCGGGCGGCCTCCGGGTTGTCATCCAGGAGGTAGGCCACCCGCGGTGCGACCAGTTGCAGCGCGTTCAGAACGGCATCGCCCGAGAACACGATCGCGTCGTCGCCGGATTCCAGCAGCGCTGAGGTATGACCGGGCGTATGACCCGGTGTCGGAACCGTGGTGATTCCCGGGCCGAGCCGCACCTTCCCCTCGATCAGGTCGAGCTGCCCGGTCGCCGCCAAGGGCGCCAGGATCTCGTCACGAACCCGCGGGTTCAGCTTTCCCACAGCATCGTGGTCGGCCTTGGGAACCACATACCGGGCGTTGGGAAAACAGGGCCGGCCGTTCACCACCGACCAACCGACATGGTCGGAATGCAGGTGCGTGAGCAGCACCGTGTCCACGTCCGAGGGAGCAACTCCCAGCAGTTTCAGGTTCTCCGGCATCCGCCCGGGTGTCGGCGCCCACTCGGCCGCGGGCGCGTTCGCGTCACCGATCCCGGCGTCGATGAGGATGGCACCGCCCGCGCGGGGACGTATGAGGAACGCGTGAAAGTGCAACCGCCAGCGACCGTCCGGGGGAAAGGACTCCGGGTCGAGTGCCACGGCCGCGGCGAGCTCGGTGGCGCCGGCGTCCGGAAAGGCCGACGAGAGCGGCTCGAAGAACGTACCGACTCCGTCGCAGAGAGCATGCACGGTGAACGTGCCGACGTTCCGAGTTCGCCCGCTGTCCGCGCCGACGCCCGCTGGTGCTGAGCGACGCATGATGCCAGGTCCCACCTTTCGTCCTTGTGCCTACGTCGTCCTGACGGCCGCCGATGTGCGGGATCCAGCTTCCCATCGATGGCTCGGCATCAGCCGGGCCATCGAGGTCGCACGGGTCCGTCAACGCCCGGGCACCCTGGTCAGCCGGTCGGGAGGCGCACCTCGAACTGGCAGCCACGGTCGGTGTTGCGGACGTCGACCCGGCCGCCGTGGGCCTCGACGAGGCCACGCACGATCGCGAGGCCGAGACCTCCGCCGCCGCCGGAGCCGGCCGATCCCGGGGTCCGGGAGCGTTCGCCGCGGAAGGCGACGTCGAAGACCCGGCCCAGGTCGTCGTCGGGGATGCCGCCGCAGGTGTCGGAGACGGCGAGCCACACATCGTCGTGTTCGCGACCGGCGGCGATGTGCACCGTTCCGTCCTCGGGTGTGTACCGGACGGAGTTGATCAGCAGATTGCTGACGATACGGGCGAGTTCGCGCTCGCCGGCCCGGACGAGGGGCCAGCCGGTGTCGGCGGCGATCAGCTGGATCTTGCGGTTCGCGGCGAGCGGGGCGACACCGGCGATCGCGTCGGACACGATCTCACGCAGTGGCACGGTGGTGGGTGCCAGTCGCAGCGCGCCCGCGTTGATGCGGGACAGTTCGAACAGGTCGTCGACGAGTTGGGTCATCCGGTCGGTCTCGACCCGGATCCGCCGGTGGTAGTCGGTGACGGTGACGGGGTCGTTGATGATCCGGTCCTCGAGGGCCTCGGCCATTGCCCGCAGCCCGGCGAGCGGGGTCCGCAGGTCATGGGACACCCAGGCGACCAGTTCCCGCCGTCCGGCTTCCAGGCGCCGTTCCCGTTCCCGGGCCGCCCGCGCCCAGACCGCGGCGGCGGCCAGCCGGCTGCCGAAGATCGCGCCGAGAGCGAGGCTGATCACCGCCGACGCGCTCACCGTGACGAGGACGACGGTCAGGTCGTGCGCGGACAGGAACATGGCCCAGGCGACCGTGGCGACGCCGGCGACCACCGCGAGCACGGTGACCACCAGCAGCACCAGAATATGGATCAGGACCGAGCGGCCGCGCAGCAGCCGCAGCACGCCGGCACCGGTGAGGCCGACGACGCCTCCGGCGGTGAGGGCGTAGAGCCCGATCAACAGCATGTCGTTCACGGCTGGGCTCCCCCGGCGACGGGGTCGTACCGGTATCCGACGCCCCAGACGGTCCGGATGCGGCGTGGTTCGGCCGGGTCCTTCTCGACCTTCTCCCGCAGCCGGCGGATGTGCACGGTCACCGTCGACTGGTCGCCGAACTGCCACCCCCAGACCTTGTCCAGCAGCTCGGTGCGCGACCAGGGGCGTCCGGGATGGCGCATGAGAAAGACGAGCAGATCGAACTCCCGGCCCGTCAGGGACAGCGCCGCACCGTTCAGGCCGGCGAGGCGGCGCGTGACGTCCACGGTCAGTTCCGCGTCGACGAGCTTCGCCGGGACGGCGGGGTTGGGCGGGTGCCCGGCGGTGCGACGCAGCACCGAACGGATCCGCAGCACCAGCTCGCGCGGAGAGAACGGTTTGGTCACGTAGTCGTCGGCGCCGACCTCGAGCCCGAGGACCCGGTCGGCCTCCTCACCCAGTGCGGTGAGCATGATCACCGGCAGATCGGGCAGTTGCCGCCGCAACCGGCGGCACACCTCGAGGCCGTCGATGCCGGGCATCATGAGGTCGAGCACCACGAGATCGGGCCGCTGCGCCGCGATCGCCGCGAGGCCGTCGGCGCCGTCGGCGGCCAGCCGGACCTCACATCCGTCCTGCTCCAGGTAGCGTCGGACCACGTCGCTCACCGTCGGATCGTCGTCGACCACCAACACCCGATGTCCCATCCCGGCCACGCTACCGACCCGCGGTTCGCGGACCGCTCCCAGCAGGTCTTTCGGATTTCTTACGGTCTGCCGTCGGCCGGCGTCGCCGGGCCCGGCACAGGCAGGTCAGCAGGGTCACCCCGGAGACGATCAACAGGACAAAGACCAGATTTCGGCCGTACGGCAGTGGCAGCGCTGACGGGTTGTCCGCGGGGCGTCCGTCACCGACGACGAGCGGGAACGCGACGAACGTGATCGCGGCCGCGCTGATCGACGCGACGCGCACCGCCGGCCGGTGCTGTCGCGGGACGAGACGGGTGATCCCGGCGCCGGTGGCCAGGACCGCCGTCATCCAGAGGACGTCGTGGCCGACCAGCACCGCGACCGCGAACAGCAGCACACCGGCCGGATCCAGATCGGGATCGGTGAGACTGCCGGCGGTGGCATATCCCATGATCAGCACCCCGGCGGTGATCAGCGCGACCCGGGTTCTCATGGCGACTCCCGCACGGTGATCCGGCCGATCCACTTGGTCTGCGACACGCCGGGCCGGTTCGGGGCGATCAGCCGCGCCGGATAGCCGTGATCGAGATGCAGAGCCTCCCCGCCCAGCCGCAGCGCGATCAGCGTCAACGGATCCCGGACGTGCTCGGGCGGCACGGTCGAGCCGCGGTACCGGCCGGCCGGTTGCAGCGACTCGACCAAAACGGTCGCCTGGTCCGGATCGGTGCTCACGAGCGCCACCAGGTCACGCAGCCGGACCCCGCTCCACTGCCCGGTCGCGCTCCAGCCCTCGACACAGGCGATCGGCAGGTCCGCGGTGTGCTGGGGAAGGGCGCCGAGAGCCGCGAGGTCCAGACTGACACGCCGTCCGGGGCCGACGACCAGCAGCCGGTACGCCGGATCCGACGCCAGGGTGCGCACGCCCGCACCGTTGGCGGTCCTGTTCACCGGCACGCCTTGTGGTCCCACGCCGGGGCGGCGCGGGGCGAGGACCGCGAGACCGGACAGCGGCCGGACCGTCTGCCCCACCGTGGTCAGGGTGATCACACCGGCTGCGGCGGCCACGCCACCGAGCAGCCCTCGCCGGCTCAGTCCGTCAGGTCCCGGCCCGGGGGCGGGGCGGGCGAGCGCGGCCCCGGCGACCGGCAGCTGTACGCCGATGTGCACGAGGAGCCCGCCGACCCCCAGCCATGCCACCCAGTAGTGCCCCGCGGTGAAGAAGAACGGCATCGGCGCGTACCACCGGGAGATGTTCAGGACGCCGCTGATCGTCTGGAACAACGCGGCGGCGACCAGCACAGCGACTCCGGCGCGTTCGGCCGCGTGCGCAACCGACCGGATCGGCGGCCAGGTGAAAAGCCGCGGATGGACCGACCACAGTTTGACGCCGAGCAACGGCACGGAGGCGAGGCCGGTCGCCACATGCACGCCCTGCGTGAACCGGTACAGGTGCACCGGGCGCGACGGCCACCAGAACCAGGCCGGTGGGTGCTGGATCAGGTGGCTGAGCAGCCCGGTGAGGAAGCAGACGGCGAACGTCACGCCGAGCGCGAGACCGACCTGGCTGGTCAGCCGGGTCGACCGTGCCGTCGACCGGAACACCCCGGGGCGCAGCGGTCCGCGCCGCAACGTCGCGGGCGGTTCCGGCACCGGTGTCCACCACCGTCGGGCGAGCCGGCGCAGAAGCATGAAGCGGCCGGTCACCGGGTTGTCAGTGTGGCGAACCATCGGCCCGCCTCCGTCCAGGTCTCGAGGATGCGCATCGTCGTGGCCGCGGCCAGGGCCGCAAGGTCGTCGAGGGGCACGCACGCCCATCGCAGGGGCTTCCCGCCTCCGTCCGGGGTCTGCACCGTGGCCACGCCGGACCAGGCGGGAGTGCCGGGTGGCGCCACCTCCACATGCAGGTGGCCGGCGGCGGTCAGCAGCTGACCGCAGCGGTGCAGCAGCTGATGCGGGTTCCCGCCGATGCCGATGTTGCCGTCGGCCAGCAGCAGATGCCGCCACCTGCCGGTGCCGGGCACCGGGTCGAAGACGTCACGCTGCAGCGCGGCCGCGCCACGGCGACGGGTCAGCCGCACGGCGGTGGCGCTGATGTCGATACCCAGAGCCGGTCGGCCGAGACCGGCCAGCGCGCCGGTGAGACGGCCGGGGCCGCAGCCGACGTCGAGGGTGGGACCGGTGCAGCGGTCGAGCAGCGCCGCGTCGCCCGCGATCGCGTCCCGGCACCAGGCGGCCGGGTCGAACCGGAGCATGCCGCCGCTTGCGTGCCGGGCCGTGAACGCGGCCGGGACGCCCGCCGCGGCCCGGTCGATGGCGACGTCGAAGACCGCGACGGCGCTCACCGGCCGACCGTCGCGGGCGACGGCACATCGGCCGCGACAGCGTGGACGAAACGGCTGCCCGGCGGGCACAGCCCGGCCACGGTGCGCGCATCGGCCACGGTGTCCACGTCGCGCAGGCGGGACAGCAGGCTCACCCGCAGGCCGCGACGGCGCAGCGCGGCCAGCGTCCGGCCTCCGGTGGTCGCCGTGGAGGTCGCGACCGTGCGCAGGACCTCGGCGTGGCCGGGGTCGCGCAGGCCCAGCGCCCACCAGCCGCCGTCGGTGGCCGGGCCGAGCACCGCGTCCGGGCCGCCGGCGACGCCGAGCAGCCACAGGGCCTCGTCGAGGTGATCGACGGTGAGCTGCGGCGTGTCCATGCCGATCAGGACGGTGGCCGTGCCGGGTGCCCGGCTGTCCGCGAACGCGGCGGCGAGGCGGTCGCTGAGCGGACCGCCGCGCTGCGGGAGCGTCGTCCAGCCCGGCGGAGCGGGATGGTCGCCGTCGACGGCGAGGACACGGGCGCCGGCCGCGGCCGCGGCGACGGTGTCGAGGGTGTCGCCGAGGGCGGCGGCGGCTATCCGGGCGGCCTGCTCGGGGGTGCAGGGTGGGCAGAGCCGCGTCTTGACCCGCCCCGGTTTCGGCGCCTTGGCCAGCACCAGGACCTGGGACGCACTCATCGGGCGAGCACCGCGCTCATGTCCCGGACCGCGCGGGCGGTGCCCAGCAGCGTGCCGGTCACCTTCGAGCGGGTTCCGGCCGCTCGCGGGTGGTAGGTGACGTCCACCTCGACCACCCGCCAACCGGCCCGGCCGGCCGCGATGAGCAGCTCCAGCGGGTAGCCGAAGCGGCGGTCACGCAGCCCCAGCGACAGCAGGTCGGCACGGCGTACCGCCCGGATGGGCCCGATGTCGTGGAGGTCGAGGCCGGTCGTGCGGCGCAAGCGGTGGGCGAGGACGGTGTTGGCGACCCGGGCGTGCAACGGCCAGACCCCGCGAGCGACGGCACGACGCCGGCCGGTGCCCAGTTGTGCCTCGCCGGCGAGCACCGGACCGGCCAGCCGAGGCAGCTGCGCCGGGTCGAACGAACCGTCCGCGTCCATCACGCACACCACCCCGTCGGCCGGGTCGGCCGCCAGGACACCGGCGTGCACCGCCGCTCCGTACCCGGGCTCGGCCACGCTGATCACGTCGGCGCCGCAGGAGCGGGCCACCGCCGCGGAACCGTCGGTCGAGCCGTTGTCCACCACGAGCGGCCGGTAGCCGGCCGGCATCCGGGCCAGCAGGCCGGGCAGGGCCGCAGCCTCGTTCCGGCAGGGAAGAACCACATCGGTCATGCCGTCGAACGCTAGGACGTGACCCGGCCGGAAATGCTTACCCGCCGATGACGAGGTCTTACGAAACAATGACGTGGCCTGCTGGTTCTTACGATCCGCTGACGGCTCACCGCGACCGGAGGCCATCCGCGTGAACCGGTCCTACTGTCTGCGCCGTGACCCACGTACTCGTCACCGGCGGAGCCGGTTTCATCGGAACCCATGTCGTCACCGCCCTGCACGACGCCGGCCACCAGGTGACCGTCGCCGACGCCGGCCACCCCGGCGCACACCGGGCGCCGCTACCGGACACCGTGGCCGGTGCGCCGGTGCACCGGATCGACCTGCGCGACCGGGCGGCCGTCGCCGACGCCCTGGCCGGCATCGACGTGGTGGTTCACCAGGCCGCGATGGTGGGACTCGGCGTGGACCTGGACGACCTGCCCGAGTACGTCGGCTGCAACGATCTCGGCACGGCCGTGCTCCTGGCCGCCATGGCCCGAGCGGGGATCCACCGCCTCGTGCTGGCCAGCTCCATGGTCGTCTACGGCGAAGGCACCTACACCTGTGCGCGGCACGGCACGGTGCGCCCCGCGCCGCGCGCCGTCACGGACCTGGCCGCCGGCCGGTTCGAGCCGGTCTGCACGGCCTGCGGCGCCGCGCTGCGACCGGGACTGACCGGTGAGGACACGCCGCTGGACCCGCGCAGCGTGTATGCCGCCACCAAGGTCGCCCAGGAGCATCTCACCGCGGCGTGGGCCCGGCAGACCGGCGGCACCGTGCTGGCGCTGCGATACCACAACGTGTACGGGCCGGGCATGCCCCGCGACACGCCGTACAGCGGTGTCGCGGCGATCTTCCGATCCGCGCTGGAAGCCGGCCGGGCGCCGCGGGTGTTCGAGGACGGCGGTCAGCGCCGGGACTTCGTGCACGTCCGTGACGTGGCGGCGGCCAACCTCGCCGCGGTGACCGCGACCGGCACGCGAACCGGCTGGCGCGCCTACAACATCGCCTCCGGACGCCCGGCCACCATCGGTCAGCTGGCCGCCGGCCTCGCCCGGGCCGCCGACGGACCACCCCCGGTGATCACCGGCGAATATCGGCTCGGCGACGTACGCCATGTGGTCGCCGCGCCGGGGCGCGCCGCGGCCGAACTCGGATTCCTGGCCACGGTCGGCCTCGCCGACGGGATCGCGCAGTTCGCCGGCGCACCGTTACGCGGATGAGGCCACGGATCCTCAACCGGCCGGCGCGGGCCGACCTGATCGCCGCCGTGGCCGCGCTGGGCCTGTTCGCCGTGGCCGCGTCCGTCGGAGGCGTGCTCTATCTGCTCGGGCGTCCGGTGCACGCGAGCGCGGCACCACTGTTCGCGGACTGGCGGCCGCACGTCGGCCCCGGCACCCTGCCGGCGCCGGCGCTGGCCGCACTGGTCTGGTGGCACGGGCCGGCGCTGGCCGCCCGGCTCCCCTGGCGACGCCTGCTCGCCCTCTCCTACGTCACCGCGGTGGCCTGGACGACGTCCCTCGCCCTGATCGACGGCTGGCAGCGCGGCATCGCCGGCCGGTTGACCACCCGGTTCGAGTATCTGCACGAGGTCGCCGGCGTCACCGACCTCCCCGCCATGCTGCGCGGTTTCACCGCCCGGATCCTCGACTTCCAGCCGGACTCCTGGACCACCCACGTGTCCGGTCATCCGCCGGGGGCGCTGCTGGTGTTCGTCTGGTTGGACCGGGCCGGGCTCAGCGGCGGCGCTTGGGCCGGGGTTCTGTGCATCGCGGTGGCGGCACTCACCGCGGTCGCGGTGCCGCAGACCGTGCGCCTGCTCGGCACGGACGAACAGGCGCGTACCGTGCTGCCGTTCGCGGTGTTGTTCCCCGGGGCGATCTGGTCGGGGGTGTCGGCCGACGGTCTCTTCGCCGGCGTGACCGCCGCGGGGATCCTGCTGCTGGCGTTCGGCGTCACCCGCGGGACGGTGGCCGCGGCGCTCGCCGGTGGCGCGCTGCTCGCCTTCGGCTGCTACCTCTCCTATGGACTCGTGCTGATGGCCCCGATCGCCGTGGCGGTCCTCGTCCTGGCCGGCCCGCACCGGCGTACCGGCTGGTGGGCCTGCGTGGGTGCGGTGCCGGTCGTCGCCGCGTTCACGGCCGCCGGGTTCGACTGGACGACCGGCTATCACCTCGTCGTCGAGCGCTACTACCAGGGTCTGGCCAGCCATCGGCCGTACGCCTATTGGGTGTGGGCTGATCTTGCGATCCTGACCGTCGCGGCCGGTCCGGCGGCGGCCGTGGTGCTGCGCCGCGCGGCTCTCGCCGGATGGCGGGCGATCGCGGCCTGGCGGACCCGGGCCGCGGACGTCCTGCCCCGGGTCACGTGGCTGCTGCCCCTGGCCGCCGCGGCGGCGATCGCCGCCGCCGATCTCTCCGGCTACAGCAAGGCCGAGGTCGAACGCATCTGGCTGCCGTTCATGGTGTGGTTCATGGCCGGCGCGGTCCTGATCCCACCGTCCAGCCGCCGCACGTGGCTCGCCGTGCAGGCCGCGGTGGCCCTGGCCGTCAACCACCTGCTCCTGACCACCTGGTAGGCGCGCCCGGCCGCCGGCGAGTTCTTAACAAATCATGACGTACACGCTTAATGGTGACCTTTCGGCAGAGGCAGGCCCGTATCCGGTGGCGTCGGCACACCACGGCCGACCTCATCAAGGGTTGAGGAGATCCACTATGAAACGCAGCAAGTACCGGCCCTCGCCGCTGGAGTCCAGGCCGGCCAGGATCGCCATGGCGGCGGCGGTGCTGGTCGCCGCCGGGGCGCTCGTCGTCACCTTCGTCTCCAGCGGCGGCAAAGGCACCGCGGACGCCGCCACCAGCCCGGACCAGTTCGTGCCGATCCAGAAGGTACGGCCGGGCGTGCGGCCCCCGAAGCCGTCCGCCGCCGGGTCGACGGGCCGGTTCACGGTGGACTGCGGCACCAACGGCATCGGCAAGTTCAGTCCGGACAACCCGGTGGCTCAGCCCGGCATCAAGAACGGCGCCGAGCATGTGCACGACTTCGTCGGCAATCGGGCGATCACCGCGAACTCGTCGAATGCCGACCTCGACGCTTCCGGCACCACGTGCCGTAACGGCGACAAGTCGTCGTACTTCTGGCCGGTCGTACGCATCGACAAAACCGTCCGCGGCAACAACCGGATTCAGCAAGCCCTCGCCCAGACCCAGCCGATGATCGCCTGCCCCTCGGTCCGGGACCGGCTGCCCGCGGTACCGGTCAGCGCCCGAAACACCGTCGACCGTCTCCTCAACGACCTGGATCGCCTCGAAGCCGACGCCGACAAGCGGATGGCGGCCAGCTACGGCCGCATCGACCCCACCCTCAACAATCAGATCCTCGGAACGCTGCGGGTCCGCCGAGCCACCTTGATCAAAGACATCAGCGCCACGATCGCCGACGCCGGCGACAACCGGCCGGGCCTGGTCTCACTGGTCGACTGCGACGTCAGCTACGACGGCATGCACGCCTCGATGCACAGCGCCGCCCACACCGCGAGCATCACAGCCGGCCAGGTCGCCAACCCGCAAGTCCAATGCCCCACCGTCCGCGACAAGCTACCCGGCGTACCCGACCGTGCCCTCAGCGAGGTGAACCGCAACCTCGACGAGCTCGACCGGCAGATCTCCGAGGCCGACGAACGCCTCGTCACCACCCGCGGACAGGGCGGCCCGGCCTTCATCGACAATGCCATCCTCGGACCGCTGCGGGCCAAGCGCGTCGCCGTGCTCGACCGGATCGCCACCGCGATCGGCCGGCAAGCCGCTCGCCCCCGAGACCTCGAGGGCCTCGCGGCCTGCACCGTGAACCAGGCCCCCGGCGACCGGGCCGCCGGCACACCGCCCACCTCGAGCAGCACCCCCGCCGGCCCTGCCGTCCTGCCCGAGCCGCAGGGCCCCAACCTTGAACTGCCCGGCAACACCGGCGGGATCGTCCGCCCGGCGAAGGTGCTGATCGAGTACCGCGGAAATGCCACCAGCAAGGTCGTACCGATGCCGAAGTTCCTGCGGGCCCTCACCGGTGACGCCAAGCCCACCAGCCGCGGCCCGGCCAACGCCCGCGCCGCCTGGACCTGCTCAGGGTTCGCCGACCGGCTCTCCGACCGCTACCCCATCTGCCCCGCCGGCAGTCGGGTGCAGCGCGTTCACGACTTCCCCGGCTGCTGGGACGGCAGGAACATCGACAGCGACAACCACCGTAAGCACGTCGCCTTCGCCGACAAGGTCACCGGCGCCTGCCCGCAAGGCTTCCGGGCGATCCCGCAGCTGCGGATCACCATCTCCTACGACCTCCCCCGCGACGTGCAGCTCAAGGGTCAGTACGCCCTCGACTCCTTCCCGGAGGAGAACCACAACCCCTTCTCCGACCATGACGACTTCATCAACGTCAACTCTGTACGGACCATGCAGCGCATCGCTGCCTGCATCAACAGAGGCAAGAACTGCTCATGAGGCGTACGGCCGGGCATCTCGTCATGCCCTCTCCCCCGCGGCGGACACCGCACCGCTCCTGTCACCTGAGGGGATAAAGCGGCTGTGGTGCGGGATTCGCGTGCGTTTCCCGCACCACAGTCACGAGGGCTACTATGCAGCCGTCGTTCTCGTCGCGGCACCGCGCCTCTACCTGAAGTACCAGGGAAGGGAACGTTGATTCACGACCGGCGTCGTCTGCTCCCGGCCGTGCTCGGTGTCACCGCGGTCGTGGCCGCCGGGTGCACCGGCAGGTATGAGGACAACGATCCGCCTGCGCCGCCTTCGAGTCCCGGCGCCTCGTTGCTGCACGACGACATCGCGCAGGGAATCGTCGCGCAGGATCGCGGGTTCGCGACGTTCCCGGTGTCCGGCAAGGCCGGCAGGCGCATCGTCGGCGCGGCGGCCGTCTTGCGGAACACCACGGGTCAGCCGCTGTTCCTGCTTCCCGCCGACATCAAACCGCAGAACGTGACCATGTACGTCTGGCGTTGATCTCCGGGCAACCAGGCCGGATCAACAGGCCACCGACGACCTGTCCGCCCGAAGGAGCACGCCATGACCGGTGACACCCTCCTCGCCTCCTACGCGTCCGGCACCTCCGAGATGCCCTTGCTGGGCGAGACGATCGGCGACAACCTCGACCGCACCGCGGCGGCGTACCCCGATCGTGAGGCGCTGGTCGACGTCCCGTCCGGACGCCGATGGACTTACGCGCGGCTGCGCGCCGACTCCGACACCCTGGCACTGGGCCTGCTCGGTCTCGGCCTGACCAAAGGCGACCGGGTCGGCATCTGGGCGCCGAACCTGCCCGAGTGGACCCTGCTGCAGTACGCCACCGCCAAGATCGGCGCCATCCTGGTCAACATCAACCCGGCGTACCGCACGCACGAGCTGAAGTTCGTCCTCAACCAGGCCGGCATCACCGTCCTGGTCTCGGCGAGCTCGTTCAAGACGTCGAACTACGAGCAGATGATCGACGAGGTCCGCGGAGACTGCCCGCGGCTGCGGTCGGTGGTGGTGATCGGCTCCGCGCGGTGGGAGCGGCTGAGCACCCGCGACGGCGATCGGGCCCTGGTCGCGCGGGCCCAGGCCGCCCTGTCGCCGGACGATCCGATCAACATCCAGTACACCTCGGGGACCACCGGCTTCCCGAAGGGCGCGACGCTGTCGCATCACAGCATCCTCAACAACGGCTACTTCGTCGGCCGGCTGTGCGGCTACACGGTCGAGGACAGGGTCTGCATACCGGTGCCCTTCTACCACTGCTTCGGCATGGTCATGGGCAACCTCGCCTGCACCGCCACCGGGTGCACGATGGTCATCCCGGCGCAGGGCTTCGACGCGGAGGCGACCCTGCGGGCCGTCGCTCAGGAGCGGTGCACCTCGCTCTACGGCGTGCCGACGATGTTCATCGCCGAACTGCACCACCCCGAGTTCGACTCCTATGACCTGAGCAGCCTGCGCACCGGGATCATGGCCGGGGCGCCCTGCCCGGTGGAGGTCCTGAAGCAGGTCATCGACCGGATGGGCATGACCGAGGTGACGATCTGCTACGGCATGACCGAGACCTCGCCGGTGTCGACGCAGACCCGGGTCGACGACTCCCTGCGACGGCGGGTGTCGACCGTCGGCCGCGTCCACCCGCACCTCGAAGTCAAGATCATCGACCCGGACACCGGGCTGACCGTGCCCCGCGGCGAGCCCGGCGAGCTCTGCACCCGTGGCTACTCGGTGATGCTCGGGTACTGGGGCGAGCCGGACCGGACCGCCGAGGCCATCGACTCGGCCCGCTGGATGCACACCGGCGACCTGGCGGTCATGGACGACGACGGGTACGTCAACATCACCGGCCGGATCAAGGACATGGTCATCCGTGGCGGCGAGAACATCTATCCCCGCGAGATCGAGGAGTTCCTCCACACCCACCCGGACATCGTCGACGCCCAGGTCATCGGCGTACCCGACATCACCTACGGCGAGGAGCTGTGTGTATGGGTGATGCTGCGCGACGGTGCCGAGGAACTCACCGCCGCGAAGGTGCGCGAGTTCGCCGCCGGCAGGCTCGCCCACTACAAGATCCCACGCTACGTGGTCGTCGTGGACGCCTTCCCGATGACCGTCACGGGCAAGGTCCGTAAGGTCGAGATGCGCGAGAAGTCCATCGAGTTGCTGGACCTGGACGAAGCAGCGGCGGTGAAGAGCGCCTGATCACGAAACCCGCTGAGCCTGCTGTCCGGCCCGCGCCGGCTCGCCCTTGGGAGGCGGGTTGGCCTGCCACGATCGGGGTATGCGGGCGTGGTGCCCAGACTTCTGGCGGCCGCGACGGCGGCCGCTCTGCTGACCTGTTCGGCTGCCGCACCCGCGGCGCCCGATTTCACGCCGCGTGTGCTCGCTTCGGGTCTGCGCAACCCGTGGGAGATCCTGACCGGGCCGGACGGATGGCTCTGGGTGACCGAGCGCAGCGGGCATCGGGTCCTACGCATCGACCCGGAGAACGGCACAACGCGGGTGGCGGCCACCGTCACCGAGGCGATCGGCGGCAAACGCGGCCAGGACGGGCTGCTCGGCATGGCCTTGCGCCTTCCGGACGTCTACCTCGCCTACAGCTACGACGCCGACCCGTCACCAGCCGTGGCCGAGAGATTCAAAATCGCCGATTTCCGGTACGTCGCCGCGACCGGCACACTGCGTCACCACGCCGATCTGCTGACCGGGCTGCCGGCCAGTCCCGACCACGACTCCGGGCGGCTCGTGCTCGGCCCCGACGACAAGCTGTACTACACGATCGGCGACCAGGGGAACAATCAGTTCGGCCGGTTCTGCCTGCGCAACCGGGCCCGCGACCTGCCGGCCGACGCCCGGGACCGCTCCGCCTACCAGGGCAAGGTGCTCCGGCTCGAACGCGACGGCACGATCCCGGCGGACAATCCGGTACTCAACGGCGTACGCACGCACATCTGGTCCTACGGGCACCGCAACGCGCAAGGTCTGGTCTTCGGGCGGGGTCGTCTGTACTCCAGTGAGCAGGGCCCGAAGACCGACGACGAGATCAACGAGATCCGGCCGGGCGGGGACTACGGCTGGCCGCGGGTCGCCGGACGCCGCGACGACCTGGCCTACCGGTACGCCGACTGGTCCGCCTCCGCGCCGGCCCCCTGCTCGTCGCTGACCTACAGCGACTACACGATCCCGTCCTCGGTGCCCACCTACACCGAGAAGAGCTTCACCAGCACCGCGTACACGGAGCCCCTGCGGACGATCGGCACCGTGCCGGACGGTTACCACTTCCAAGATCCACGGTGTGCCGGACATCCGCACATGTGCTGGCCCACGGTGGCGCCGTCGAGCCTGGACTTCTACGACGCGCCCGGCATCCCGGGCTGGCGCGGATCGCTGTTGATGCCGGCGCTGAAGGACGGGACCGTCTACCGGATCCCGACCGGCCGCAACGGCGATCCGATCGCCCAGTTGCACACCGTCGACCGCTACCGGGACGTCGCGATCAGCCCGGACGGCCGCACCATCTTCGTGGCCACCGATCCGTCCGGCACCGCCCTCGGCCGCGACGGGCGGCCCACGACAAGCCTCGAGCACCCGGGCGCGATCCTCGCCTTCCACCACACCGCGGCTCGTTGACCACGAGCAGGTCGTCCGGGGCGGAGGCGCCGGGCTGTTCTAGAGTGTTGATCTAGGGCTTGGGCGGAGGGGATGCTCGATGGAGGTTGCGATCGCGCGCCGCAGCGTCGCGCATCGACGCGCGGACGACTACGCTCTCACCCCCCTGCGGGATTCCCGGCCGGCGACCGGCCGGGCCGCCTCCGTGGTCGAGTGCGAGCATTGCGGACAGGCGGTGCGGTGCCGGGTCTACAGCGTGGCGGACACGATTCGGTTCCGTGCCCGCTGGCGGCTGGTGTCACGCCTCTGCATCGTCGCGGCCGCCGCCGTGCTCCTCGCGGACGCGATCTCGATCGCCGGCCACCTGCCGGACAAGCCCGCCTCTCACCT
The DNA here is from genome assembly GCF_900188005.1 of Actinoplanes regularis. Lineage (GTDB taxonomy): Bacteria > Actinomycetota > Actinomycetes > Mycobacteriales > Micromonosporaceae > Actinoplanes > Actinoplanes regularis. The sequence continues at coordinate 55,354 of NZ_FZNR01000024.1, forward strand.
GGCGGCGACCCTGTTCGGCCTCTCCTCCGTCGCGACAGCCGGCTGCGTCCTGTTGTCCATCCGGGCAAACCGCCTCTCGCGGGACGAGGACGGCGTACGCCTGGCCAGCTGGTCCGACCCGCACCGGCTGCGCTGGAGCTCGGTCCTGCCGTCCGACTGAGCCGTCGTCGACGACCGCTTCAGGTCGCCGCGCTCAGCGGCTCGAGGAGTTGCGGGCGCAGGCGGCGCACCTGATCGGCCAACTCCGGATCGGCTGCCGCGCAGGCCCGCAGATCGTCGTCGGCGGCACGGGTGTCGCCCAGGGCGAGCAGCGAACGCGCGCGTTCCCACCGGATCTGCGGGTCGTCGCTGCTCCCGCCGGCGGCGGTGAGGTCGTCGACGGCCTCGGCATGGCGGCCGGCCTCGGCGAGCAGAACGGCCCGGTTGAAACGCATCTCCGGGTCGTCGAGCAAGGACAGCGCCCGGTCGAGGTCGGCGAGCGCCGCGGGCACGTCGCCGAGTTCGTAGCGGGCGGTGGCGCGGGCCGCCCAGCCGGCGGCAAGTTCCGGTGCGGCGGCGAGCGCGGCCGACAGCGTGCGCTCGGCGGCCGCCGGATCGCCGTCGGACAGTTCGAGTTGCCCGCGTACGCAGAGCAGGTGGACATTCCCCGGCGCGATCCGCAGCCCGGCCGCCGTGTCCTCGGCCGCGCCGGTGAGGTCTCCGGCCGCCAGCCGCAGGCCGGCGCGATTGAGGTAGGCGTCCACGTAGTCCGGGTCCAGCTCGAGCACGTAGCTGAAGTCGGCGGCGGCACCGTCGGCGTCGCCCAGTTCCAGGCGGGTGTCACCGCGGTTGTAGTACACCTCGGGGAACGGCGGGGACAGCGTCAGCGCGGTCTCGTAGTCGGCGAGCGCTTCGTACGGCCGGCCCATGCGGCGCAACAGGTTGCCCCGGTCGAAACGGTATTCGGCGTAGTTGGGGTCGGCCTCGATGACGGCGTTCAGGTCGGCCAGCGCCGCCTCGTAGCGGCCGGCGCCCAGGTGCAGCATCGACCGGTTGTGCCGCAGCACCGAACGGTGCAGAGCGTGCTGGCCGTCGTCGAGTTCCCGGTCCAGCCGGTCGATGCCGTCCTCCACCAGCCGCAGGGCCTCGTCCGGTGCTCCGTCGTGCGTGGCGACCAGGGCGAGCCCGTTGCGCTGGAACGCCGACTGGAACGCCCGTTCCCTCGGATCCGCGATGGCCTCGGTGAGCGCGATGGCGATGTTCGACCAGGCCCGGGCCAGACGCTGATTGTGCCGGTCGGCGCCGAGGTGGCGGGTGTAGAGCATCGCCGTGGCGTAGGCCGCCTGCCGCTGCTGGGTGGGGTCGGTGGTCCGGGCACGTGCCTCGTCGTACAGCTCGATGGCTTCCTCTCCCCGGCCGAGCGCGGACAGCGAGGTCGTCATCTTGGTGGTGAACGCCCACCACGGAATCGGCTGTGCCGCCGGGTCGAGCAGGGCGAGGCCGCGCCGGCCGAGCTCGACGGTGGCGTGGTAGAAGCCGTTGTCCAGGCAGATGAACAGGGCCTCGCACAGGCTGGCCACGCCGGCCGCCGCGGGTTCGGAGCCATGTTCGCGGTGGTACGGGATGGCGCCGAGGCGCAGCGACGCCTCCGCGACCTGGACCAGTTCGTCACCGCGAGCGTCGTGCAGGGCGGCCCGCCGCGCCGGGTCGAGGCGCTGATAGGCCGCCAGCATCCCCGCATCGTCGGTGACGCCGTCGCTCCAGACGTACTGCCGGGCCAGTTCCTCGTCGTCGCCGGCCCGCGGTTGCGGGACGGCGGCGGGCGTGGTGCGTACCGCGGCGTACCGGGTGAGGGCCTCGCCGAGGGGGAACGGCACCGGGCCGGGCGGGTCGGCGGGCGGGACCGCGGCGGTCGCCAGGTGCAGACAGAGCACGGCCGGGTCGGCGCGCCGCAACAGCACCGCGAACAGTTCACGGTCGGTCGGGTCGGCGTGGTGCAGGTTGTCGACCAGCAGACATCGCGGGCCGCCACCGAGCTGCCGCAGGTAGCCGTGCAGGAACTCGGTGAGCCCGTTGGCGAGCCGGGCGGTCCGCAGCCGGGAGTAGAACCGGGTGCGCTCGGCCGGAACGGCCAGTGAGGTCAGCGTCTCGCGGGTGGCCGGGACGACCGAGCGCAGTTCCGGGGCGACCGACAGGATCTCGATGGCGTGCCGGTGCACCAGATCCGGCCAGCGAGTCAGCGCTTCGGGAACGATCAGGCGCAGCAGGGTGCCGGCAGCCGTGTACGGGCCGCGAAGCCGCCGGTGGGCGTCGAGGACGGCCAGCACCGGTGCGCACGGCTCGGCCACCAGAACGGCGCGCCGTTCGTCCGGCCGGTCGGCGCGGATCCAGTGGTGGTTCGCGAGTTCAGCCATGTCGTCGTCCTTTCAGGCCGGCACGGGACGGCGGCGGGAGCGTCGTGCGCGTACCGCGAGCGTGGCCACGAGGGCCAGTTGGAGGAGGTTGAGACCGAGGAAGGCGGCGGCGTCGGCGACGCCGCGGACGCCGGCGGATCCGTTCAGGTGGCCGAGCACCCCGGAGACGAAGTGGTAGGCGGCCGGGAGCACCGCCACCACGAGCATCAGCGCGCTGAGGCCGTAGCCGGCGACCATGAACGCGGCATACCACCGGCCGGCGCGGACATCGCGCGGATGCCACGCCGAGCCGTCGACCAGCCGGTCCGGGCGCCGGCGCAACCGCCAGAACCGGTTGCGCAGCATGGCCTTCGCCGTGCCGTGCAGGTCGACGCAGCCCAGCACCAGGCTGACCACGTAGTAGAGGTCGGTCCGCAGGAAGAAGTAGAACTGCCAGACGACGCGCAGCAGCGTGGTGAAGGCCAGCGCCAGGGCCAGCCGGCCGAGCAGCGGCTGGCTTCCCCCGGGGCCGCGCAGCGCCGCCGCGATCAGCGTCAGCAGGGAGGCGACCACCAGGTCGGTGCCGACGCCGGCGACCATCGGCAGCACCCGCTTGCGGGCCGGGACCGCGACGAGGCCGTCCATCTCCGTCTGCAGGACGAAGTAGTAGAAGCGGAAACCCACCGACACCCGGGTCCGCAGGCCGAGCCGCCGACCGGCGAGCACGTGTGCGCTCTCGTGCAGGAGCATCAGCGGGAACTGGCCGAGGAACAGCCCGATCTCCACCACCGCGAAGTACGGCGTGAAGAACAGGTGACCGTATCCGGGGGCCAGGTCGTGATGCCGGGCCGCCATAACCACGGCGGCCAGCACGATCAGGCCGTATCCGAGCAGGGCGGGCGGCGCGAGGAGCAGCCGGCCCAGCCGCTGGAAGCGCACCGGGGCCGGGGCGGGGACGGGCTGCGGTCCCACCTCGGCGAGGTTCAGCTCGGCGAGGTCGGCCAGGAACTCCTCGATGTCGACGTCGGCGCCGAAGGCTTCGGCGTACCACCGGGCCGCCGCGCGCGGTGTCATCCCGTCGGCCAGCCGGCGGACGAGCTCGGCGCCGTCGGCCGGCAGGACCGCGTAGGAGTCGGTGTCGGGCCGGCCGACCGTGACCTCGTCGCCCTCGTCCAGGTACACCAGCGGCGGCATGGTCACCGCCCGGTCCAGGTCAATCATCGAAGCCTCGTTCTTCGCCGGAGAGGCGATGCCCGGCCGGCGACCGGCCGGGCATCAGCGACATCAGTAGGGCCACGGGATCGGCGGCAGCCCCGGCGGCACACAGCCGTCGGCGTAGATCGACGCGGCGGCCGAAGTGAGCCGGACCGTGCCGGCCTTACGCACGGCGATCTTGCGCAGGGGTGCCTTGGTCATCGTCGAAGTCATTGTTTTCACCTCCTTGAGTGGTGGTCTCGTCCGGGACCGGTCGGTCCGGAAACTCGGGGAGCCGGCGGATCAGGCGCCGGCTGATCAGCGTCTGCCACACCTTCCGGGCGGCGGCCGAGTCCAGCATCCAGAGCTGTGCGTGCGCCGCCCGCAACGTCGTGGGCTGCTGGAACAGGTTCAGAATCGGCTTGTAGGACCGGGGCAGCGGGGTGATCTGCCCGTCGATACGCCGGAACAGCAGCCGGTCCGGTGGGATCGGTGCGCCGTACGTGAGCTGGTAGGTGGTGGTGAGCCGGTCGACCACCGTCTCGTCGGGCCGGTCCGTGAACAGGCCGTTGACCACGAAGGCCCGGTCCTCGTCGTCGTCGCGGACCGTGAGGTCACGATCGAGAGCGTCGCGGACCGACACCCCGAAGCGGTCGTGGTAGAAGAACGAGTGCGGCGTGTCCACACTGCTCAGCCACGGCCGCGCGTGCGGCATCTCGAAGGCGCGCGCCGCCGCCACCGACAGCTCCGCACGGGCGGCCTCACTGATCGGCTCGTCGTAGAGCAGCACCCGCTGGATGTCCGAGCCGGGCAGGGGCCGGATGTCGGTGACGCCGAAGCGGTCCGGCCGGCGCGCCACGATCGAGCCCGACGTGAGCATGAACTGGCCGAGGCCGCCGAACGTCCACAGATCACGGTTGTCGAGGAGGAAGTCGATGCTCTCCCGGCCCTCGGCGGCGGTCTCGGTGGGAAAACCGGTGAAGCCCATCATCTGTACGCCGATGTCGGCCTTGGTCATCGACGTGATGGTCTGACGCACCCGGTCGGGCCGGGTGCCCTTGTCGATGAGGTCGAGGACGCGCTGGTTGCCGGACTCGAACCCGACCGAGACGGCCACGCAGCCGGCCCGGCGCAGCGTCTCGCACCGCTCGTCCGACCAGTACTTCTCCAGCCGGATCTCGGCGCCCCACCGGACGTCGATCCCGGTCTCGAGGACACGCTCGGCGAACCTCAGGATCGTCGCTGGCGCCAGCACGTCGACCGAGAAGTAGATGAACTTGGCGAACTTCGACAGCTCGGCGACATCGGTGACGATGGACTCGACGGTGTCCTGCCGCCAGGGGCTCGTCGGGCCGTCGGTGTTCAGCCCGTAGTCACAGAACGTGCACCGGTTCCAGTAGCAGCCGCGGGTCGGCGAGTAGTAGACGAACCGCTCCGGGCTCAGGTACTTGTCCCACGGCAGCCTGCTGTAGTCCGGCGTCGGCAGCCCGCGGATCGGCTCGTACCGTACGGGAAGCAGGTTCATCGCCCGGTAGCGCGGATGCAGCCGGATGTTGGGGTGCGACGACGGAATCGTGCCGGCCGACACGCTGTCCAGGATCTCCACCCACGCCGTCTCGCCCTCACCCACCACGACCGCGTCGAAGTTCTCGAACACCGCGAACATCTGGGTCTTGTCGCGCAGGTACTTCCAGACGTCCGACGCCTCGGTGCCCCCGGCGACCAGGAACACCCCCGGCAGCGCCCGCCGGATCAGCCGGGCGAGCCACAGGGCGAACGGCAGCTGGGCCTGGTAGGTGATGTTGAGCCCGACGACGTCGTAGTCGCCGGCGACCAGCTGCGGGATGAGCACGCCCTCGACGTACGGCTGGAAGGGTCTTGCGAGCCGGTCCAGCACCGCCTCGTCGCGGAGCGCGGCGACCGAGCCGAGCGCGACGGCCGGCGGCATGCGCAGCTGGAAGCCGTTCGTGAACTGGCCCGGGAAGCCGGTGCCGGCCAGGCAGTTCATCCAGGCGAGCACCTGCTCGACCGCGCGGGCGTAGTGGTCGTAGCGGTAGAACCGCTCCGGGTCCCGCAGGACCGCGACGGCGTCGCGCACTCCGGCCGGATCCGGCTCGCCGGTCCGCAGCGCCTCCACCTGCCAGGACACGTCGTCGTAGTGGGCCAGCGGGTCCGACGCCGGGGCGGCGGTGAGGGCCTCCCGCAGCCAGGCCACACCGGCCGGTGAGAACGAGTGGTGGAAAGCCTCGATGTTCGCGTCGATCATGTCGGCGGCGGGATATCCGCGCGACCGCGCAAAGGAGTCGAGGTAGCTCAGCGAGTGGTAGCCGGAGGTGGGATCGGTCAGCGGCGGGTAGATCAGCACCGCCTTGGGCCGGGCCGTCATGCCGAGACCAGCTGGACAAGGGGCGCGCTGACCGCTGCGGCGCCCGGGAAAGCGGGCGGGCCGCAGACCTTCAGTCCGGCCGTCAGCGGTTCCAGCAGCGCCCGCACCCGATCCAGGTGGACGAAGCCGTGGTCGCGGACCGCGGCCGGCAACTCCTGCGGCGGGCAATCCCACAACCGGCACAGCAACCGGTCGACGACCTCGTCCCGGAAGGTCATGCGCAGGTGGGGCCGGTGCGGGTCGGGGTGGGGCAGCCGGTCGTTGAGCCGCATGGCCGATCCGGCGAAGGACCGGGCCGCCTCGATCACCTCGGGCGTGCGCAGGGCCGCGGGCAGGTTGCGGACCGCCAGGGTGCCGCAGTCGACCGGGCCGAACATGCGGATCAGCACGCGCAGCGCGGCGTCGGCCGGGGACCGGTCGCGGTCGCTCGCGGTCAGCAGCGGCGAGTCGTAGATCGCCGCCGGGTCGTCGACCGGAAGCAGGCCACGTTCCTGGGCCAGGGTGACCGCTCGCTGCCGCACCCGTTCCGGGTCGGCGTCCCGCTCGGCACCCACCAGGTCGGCGAGCACGCGTTCGGCGTGCCGGGCCGGGAACTCCGGGTGCAGCACCATGATGGTGGCCACCGTGACCGCGTCGCTGACCAGGGCGCCGCCGGCCGTACGCCCGTGGGCGCGCGCCGTCCACGCCTCCATGATGTAGGTGTCCACGTTCTCGATCGGGGTGTCCGCCGCGTCACGGGGACGAAGGGCGCGATCCCCGGCCGCCGCGAGGCGCAGCAGGAGCCGGGCGTCCTCGGCCTTCACATCGGTCGGGTGTGCCGCGTCCCAGGCGGCGAACCGCTCGAAGCTGTCGCCGGCCGGCCCGCCCTTCGCCGCCCGTTGCAGGGCTCGCCGGCCCCGGGCCCGGAACGGCAGGGCGCGACCGGTCTCCAGCAGCCGCGACGCCTCGCCGGTGGTGAGGACGCCGGCGCGGGCCGCCCGGTCCAGCGCCACCCGCAGATTGACCAGTGGCTCGCTCATCGAGCGGTGGTCCTCCTCGGCCGGCGCGTGCACCACCGCCACCTCGTCGTCGTCGGTGACCACACCGTCGCGGTACAGCTCGAAGACGGTCCCGGCGCCGCGCATGCCGTACTGCCAGAGTTCGGCCGCCCGCAGCGCGCCCATGCTGCTGCTGCCCGCCACCACGACCCCGCGGTCGAGGTAGTGCAGGATCTCGCGATGCCGGACCGGCGCCCGCAGCATGAAGAGCCCGTCCACGATGAACACCCGGTCACCCGGTCCCGGATCGAGGCGCAGCAGGTCGCCATGCTCGATCGGCGGCCGCACGATCGCACCGGGCAGCAGGTCCACCGCTTCGGCCGCGTCGAGGCTGGGGCCGAGGAACACGTAGTCAGACATGGTTCTCCCCCGGTCGTCTGGCCATGTCACGTTCGTTGCACAGCGCCAGGCCCGGAGCGACCACCTTGCGGGCGGCGATGCCGATCCGGGGCTGGGTGAGGTCGACGGCCATCGGTTCCACCCCGGTGCGGGCCCACACCCGCTCGGCGCAGAACCGCAGCATCGCGTCGGCGTCGGTGCCGGTCGGGGCGTCGGCCGGGACGACCGGGTGCAGGGTGCGCCCGGCGATGCTCGGGGCGATCGCGCCGTCGGCCTTGTCGTACACCGTGGCGTCGATGTCGTCGCGAGCCCCCGAGATGCCTGCGAGCCGCGACTGGATCGCCTCCATCAACGCGCGCGCCACCGCCTGCCCCGCGTCGGGATGGCAGCCGAACCCGCCGAAGACCAGCGGCACGTCCGGCGACCAGATCGAGCAGGCGTACGCCGGTATGCCCAGGTCGTTGGTGGTTTCGCAGAGCTCGACCCAGCAGTCGGCGGAGCGCAGCGCGGCGAGTGCCGCCTCGACCGTCGGGTTGCCGGTGCCGGACGGATCGACGTATCGCCGCCGGCTGAGCGGGGTGACCGTGTACGGCGCGCAACAGTCACGTTCGATCAGCTCGATCAGGCCGTGCAGGGTCGCCTCGGCCGGCGAGTTGCCGACGCCGAGGCCGTTGCTGCTCACCTGGAACAGCAGATGTCCCCAGGTCAACCGGCTGGTGGAGTCGAGCCGGACGAACTCGCGCGGCACCAGCGCCGGCTCGCCGGTGAGCACGCCGGTGGCCGGCAGCCAGTCCAGCGTGACGCGATCGGTCAGCGACGAGCCCTCGGCCAGGTTGAGACGGCGTACGTCGTAGCCCGGCCGTACGTCGCGGGCGCTGCCACGGGCCGCCACCTCGAGCGTCACGTTCTCCGCGTGCCAGGTCTCGATGCTCTCCATCACCGCGCCGACCCAGGACTGGGCGTGCGTCAGGCCGATGCCGAGGCTCACCGCGAGCGTCTTCCCGCAGGGCCGGTACGCGACGTGGCTCGGTATCCCGATCTCGTCGAGCCGGGTGATGTCGGCGACCCGGGTGATGCCGAACGTGGAGAGCATCGGTTCGACCCGGCGGCGGGTCTGCTCGGCCGGCACGGTACGGAACGTCCGCTCCGCCACCGCTACTGTCCCCTGGCTCATCGGTCAGGCCACGACGCAGAGCACGATGACGACGTTCGTGTCACTGCTGCCGGCGGCGATCAGGTCCAGCTGCCGCTCGTCCAGCTCGTCGAGGTCGATCATCGGGGCGGCCGGCACGTGCAGGACATGCCGGCCGGGGTCGGCGGTCCAGTCGGCGACGAGCGTCTCCCGGGAGAACACGCCGTCGGGCTGGCTACGGTCCAGCACGACGGCCGCGTTCGGCTGGACCGGCAACCCGGCGGTCAGGGCCTCGGCCCGCGGGTCGGCCACCAGGCGCCGCTCGGTCTCGGCGTCGTTCCAGACCGCGAGCATGAGCGTGGTGTACCGGGCGATGAAGTCGTCGTTGGCGTCGGGCGTCTCGCTCATCGTCTTCCTTTCTCGCGCCGCCCGGCGCGGGACCGGGCGAAGGGGGTCGGGCGCCGGAGGATGTCCGGCGCCCGGCAGGTACGTCGGTGACCGGCGCCGGATCAGACGTTGACGACGCAGGCGACGATGACGTTGACCGAGGAATCGCTGTTCCCGCCCGCGACCACCTCGAGCTCGCGCTCGTCGAGTTCGCTGACGTCGATCAGCGGCGCCTCGGGCACGTGCAGAACGTGCTCGGCGCCGTTCCAGTCGCCGAGCAGCTGCTCGGCGGTGAAGAGCCCGTCGGCCTGGCCGCGTTCGAGACGCACGGCCTTGTCCTCGGCCACCGGCAGGCCGGCGCCGATCGCGAACTGCCGGGGGTCGGCGAGCAGTTTGCGCTCCTCGTTCTCGTCCTTCCACACCGAAACCATCATCGCGGTGTACTTGTTGAGGAACTCGGCGTCGACGGGCTCCGGGGTCTGGCCGGCAGTAGTCATGGCATTTCCTTCCGGGAAATGAAGAGCGGGATGGCGTCGCTGCAACAGAAGCTAGGGGCGAATGGATTTTTCTTTCAAGACCTGTCGCCCGGGTGACACCGTTCGTGACCGCCGGCCGAAACAGATGGCACGGATCGATGACATGGAGGGCTCAGGTCGTGCTGCAGCACGGGCAGCAGCACGCACAGCTGGCGTCCAGACCGCCGACCACCCGGTCGAGCTCGTCTTCCTCCAGCTCCGCCTCACCGATCGGGCCGGTGGCCGGCACGTAGAGCGTGAAGGTTCCCAACTGGCCGGCGTTCTCCCAGGCCGTGACCTGGGTATCGAGGTCAGGCTGGGCGTCGTTGGCGTCCCGCACGACGGCGATGTGCACGTGCTCGGGCACCGTCAGGCCGTACTCGGCCAGCAGATCCCGCGGGTTCTCGGCCAGTGCCCGCTCGGCGGCCGCGTCGGCCCACACCTCGGCTACCAGCCTGCTGTATGCGGCGACGAACGCCGCGCGCTCTCCGTTGGTCACGCCTTTTTCCTTCCACTCGGCAGTGACCTTCATGGTGCAGCGGGAGGCCGTCGGAGGCACCGAACGGCGGTGAATGCCATCAATGTCGGACAGTCGCCGAAGCAATTGAGGAAGCAAAATGTGCAAACCAGGGAATCGCGGTGACGCGGCGGATGGTAATACTGCGAGCGGCGTACCGGAAGCAGTGATTTCACTGCTTTGCGCACCGGCCCGGCGCCCGTAGCGTGAGCGGCAGTCGCACGCCGGGAGGGTCGATGACGGCAACCGCGTCAACGCCGGATCGCACCACGATTCCACCGGCCGGCGAGCGCTACACCATCGAGGAGCTTGCCCGCCGGGTCGGGATGTCGGCCCGCAATGTGCGGGCGCACCAGGCGCGGCGGTTGCTCGCCCCGCCGATCCGGGTCGGGCGCACCGCCTACTACGACGCCGGCCATGTGCGGCGCATCGAGTCGATCAAGGCGTTGCAGCGGCAGGGGTTCAACCTGGTCGCCATCGACGCGATCCTCGGCACCCAGAGCGCCGACCCGGACACCGACCAGCTCGCCACCCTGCTGCAACGGCTCGGCCTCGACCACCCGGCCCTCGTCTACGCGCTCATGCAGCACGGTGTGGTCGGCCGCGCCGACGACGGCACGGTCCGTACGGTCCGCCCGCGCGCCCTGCGCTCCGCGCTCGAGTTGCGCCGCGGCGGTGTCCCGACGCTGCCGTCCCTGCAGATCCTCGCCGACGTGCTGGACGCCTTGCGCGACCGCACCGACGACCTGGTCCGGTCGACGTGCCGGCGGCTGGTGGACGCCCGGCGTGCCCCCGGGGAGTCCGGGGGCACGTGGGAGCAGCTCGAACAGGACACAGTGGTGTTCACCCAGTGCCTGGTGGGCCTGTTCACCGAGGCGTTCCGGCTGACCGTGGAGAACCACGGCCGCGCCGCCGCGGCCGACCTCATGGCCGGCCCCGACGACCTCGATTTCGACCTCGACGAGTCCGAGCTGGTCGACAACGGCTGACGCCTGATCCCGCCACGGCGGGCCTGCGGTAGTGGGCGGCTCGGGTGCTTTCTCCTCTCCTCTGCCGGGTCGTCTGGTGTCTGCCGAATTTCCTTGCTTTGCGGAACAAATGCCCGCAACGGAAGATCATCCGAAAGTCGACCGATTTGGGGGGATTTGCCGGGCACTCTCGCCATCCACTGTGGATTAGGCTCGGCGGCGCGAAAGGTTTTCGGAATCTTCAGCGGCCGGGCAACTCATTCACGGGGCCGCCAATGACGAGGAGGAAAAAGTTGTCGCGAAAAAGCTGGTTCACGATCATCGTGGCCGCGCTGATCGGGGTGATCGGTGTGGGTGTCGCGCCGACCGCCGCGATGGCGGACACCAAGCCGGGTAAGGACCTCAGCAAGGTCAGCAGCTTGGCTGCCGTCCCCGACATCGAATGGAACACCGCCGTGGAGGGCACTCCGCCGTCCTCCGGGCTGAACTGCGTCTCCACGACGGGAGCGACGGCCTGCCTGGAAGCCTACGGCGACATCCTGTGGGTGAAGGACACCGCCGCCGACAGCGCGTCGGCGGTCGCCGACTGGGACAACTACGTCGGCGGCACCCTCACCCGCTGGGGCTACTGCCGGAACTCGCTGGGCAGCGGTAAGTGGGCCTACTGCAACAAGAACTTCACCGAGGGCAGCGAGCTCCGCCTGCGGGCCGCCGTCTACGACGGGTCGGAAGGCACGTGGATCCGGTGGAGCGGCACGCTCTACCTGACCACCTGATCCGATTTGATACAACGCGGCCGGAACGGATCTTCCGTTCCGGCCGCGTCCGTTGTCAGGGGCGGCGCCCCGTCGAGGAGCCGCCGGCAAGGGCCGGCGCCTACCGCGACGGCGGCGCACCGCCGAGGAGCTGGCGGCTGGCGAGACGGTGGAACAGCCCGTCCCGGTCCGCCATCAGCATGTCGTAATCGCCTCGCTGGACGATCCGGCCGCGGTCCATCACCAGGATCGTGTCGGCGTCGCGCACCGTGGACAGCCGGTGCGCGATGATGATCCGGCTGGCCGCCAGCTGACGGGTGCTGGAGGTGACGACCTCCTGCGTACGGTTGTCCAGCGCGCTGGTCGCCTCGTCGAAGAACAGCACGCGGGGATGGTGGATCAGCGCGCGGGCGATGAGCACCCGCTGCCGCTGCCCCACCGACAGCGTGCCGCCCCCGAACGGCACCATGGTCCCCAACCCCATCGGCAGGGCCTGGACGTCCTGCTCGAGGCCGGCCATCCGGACCGCCTCCCAGACCCGGTCGAGCGGATAGCTGCCGGCGCCGCACAGGTTCTCCCGCAGGGAGCCCGCGAACAGCGTGCCGTCCTGCAGCACGACCCCGCACTGCCGGCGGACCGCCTGCACGTCCAGTTCCCACAGGTCCTGGCCGTCGTAGCGGACGCTGCCACTACGCGGCTCCTCGAAGCCCAGCAGCAGCCGCAGCAGGGTCGACTTGCCGCAGCCGCTCGGTCCCACGACGGCGACGAACTCCCCTGGACGAACGGTGAACGAGACGTCGTCCAGGATCGGCGGTTGATCGGCGTGGTAGGCGAAGGTCACGTTGTGCAGGCTGATCTCGCCGCGGATCTCGCCCGGATCGGCGCGGTCGGGCCGCTTCTCGGGTTCCGCGTCGATGATCTCGTGCAGGTCGGCCAGCCGGGGAACCGCGGCCACGACCTCGATGCCGGCCGTGACCAGCACCAGCGCTGCACCGAGCAGCAGCGCGAAGGCGACGTTGACCACGAAGAAGTCCTCGATCGTGAGCCGCCCGGCGAGCGGGCCGGCCAGGAGGGCGAACAGCGCCAGCTGGCCGGCGATCGGCAGCACACCGGCCGCCGCGGCCAGGACCGCCTGCACCCGCCGCACCCGCTGAAGCTCGGCCCGGGCCGTCGAGTTGGCCGCCGACCACCAGCTGTAGGCCCGGTCCTCGGCCGCCGCGATCTGCACCTTGGTGATGCCGCCCAGCAGTTGGTTGGTGCGCGCGGCGGCCCGGTGCTCGGCGGGCAGTGCCCGGTGCATGCGCCGCATCACCGCGCGGCCGCAGACCCAGGCGAGCACCGAGGTCGCGGCGAGCAGGGCGAAGCCGCTCAGCGCCACCCGGATGTCGATGATCGCCAGCAGCAGCAGGTCGGCCACCACGGTCACGCCGGCCAGCACCCCCTGCGCCAGCACACCCGACAACGACTCCCGGACGAAGGTTATGCCGAGGACGGCGTTCGCAAGTTCGCCGCTGGTGGTCCGGGAGAAGAACTGCGCCGGCAGGCGCATCAACCGGTCCCACACGGCCAGTTGCGAGCCGAGCTCCACGCGACCCTCGACGCGCAGCAGCCGAAGGTTCTGGGCGATACCCACCAGCGCGGCCACGAGAGCGCTCGACACCAGCAGCGCCGCGGACTGCAGGAGCCCGTCGCCGGTGCCCTGACCGGCGACGGCCCCGAGCACCCGGCCGCTCATCAGCGGAATCGCCAGCCCCAGCCCGGCGACCACGGCCGCGGTGAGGACCAGGCCGGTCAGGTCGCGGCGGCCGCCGCGCAGCCCGCCGCGCAGCACGTCGCCGAGCGTCGATGCGAGCGGCAACGGGACCTGGACCACCGTGGCCGCCTCGCCGAATCGGGCGATCTCGGCGGCGTCCAGCGGCAGCGTGGCACCGGTCTGCGGGTCCAGGGTCCGGTAACCGCCGCGGTGGTGGACCAGGGCGACCGCTTCCTCCTTGCCGTCATCGCCGGTGCGGCGCCATCCGATCATCGGGCCGAGGTCGCGCCGCGACCACCCGCCGGGCAACCGGACCTCCCGGACGTGCAGGCCGGAGGCGCGGGCCACCGCGTGCAGCGCTGCGCGCTGGTCGGCCGGCGCCTGACTGCGGTCGGCCGGTTCGACGATCCGGACCTGATCCTCGGTGATCAGCGCCCGCAGCACGGCGGCCGCGAGCTGGTAGGTGTTGAGGTGGGCCACCTCGGCCGGCGGCGCCTGCCGGTCGGTCGCGCCGACCACGCCGTAGGCGGCGCGCGCCGCGTCGGCGACCACCGCGGCGTTGATCTGTTTCCGCTTTCGCAGCGTGTGCAGGAACTCCGCGTCGGCACGGCCGATGCGCGTCTCCACGACCCGCAGGAGCCGGGCGACGTGCCGGTCCGCGGCGGTCCACAGCTGCCCCGCGGCGAGCAGTTCCCCGCTGCTCATGCTCTCCACCGTGCACGGCGCGGTCGCGGTGATCCAGTCCCGGGCGGTGAGCAGCAGCAACTCGCCGCCGCCGATCGGTTCACCGCGGTCACCGTCGTTGCGGACCACATCACCGCCCACGACCCGCAACCACCACAGGCCGGAGGTCCCGGCGAGCACTCCGCCGGCGGCCAGGGAGCCGACCGAGCGGGGCGCCAGCGGCGGCGCGTCGCGCGGCGGCTGACCGGTGCGCAGCGCGTCGGCGATGGCCTGCAGGCCGGTCTCCAGGCCGGACACCAGGGCGCGGGCGACCTCCTCGCCGGCGGCGTCCGGCGTCACCGCCGCGTCGGCCGCGCCGACCACCGTGCGGTAGGCCGCTTCGCCGAGCCAGCCCACCTCGGTGTCCGGCAGCGGCACCACGACGAGCTGCCAGGCGCCGGCCACCGGGGGGCTCGGCATCAGGGTGCCGGCCGGGAGCCGGGCGACGAAGTGGCGTCGTGCTTGCGCGCCATCGGCCCCGCCGTGCCGTATCGCGAACAGATCGGCCGGGCCGCCACGGATCAGCGCGGCGGCGTACTGCCCGTCAAGCCGCAACGGTCCCCGGCCGGCCGGTGTGGTCAGCCCGATCAGGTCCGTCCAGCCGGCGATCATCGGCGTTTCGATCGTCATGCCGCCTCCTCCGTCCTCGGTCACGCAGGTCAGTGCTCGCGCAGGAGCCGGGCGTACGCCCCGCCGGCCGCCATCAACTCGTCGTGGGTGCCCCGTTCGACCGCACGACCGCCCTCGAGCACCACAATGAGATCCGCGTCCCGGATGGTGGACAGACGGTGGGCGACGATGAGGCAGGTCGCGCCCCGGCGGCGCAGATTGCGATCGATGAGCAGTTCGGTTTCGGCGTCCAGAGCGCTGGTCGCCTCGTCCAGCACCAGGACCTGGGGCCGGCGCACCAGCGCCCGGGCGATCTCCAGGCGCTGCCGCTGGCCACCGGAGAAGTTCCGGCCGCCCTCCTGGACCGGCCCGGACAGACCGCCGGCCCGGCCGGCGATCTCGGCGAAGATCGCGGCATCCTTGAGCGCCGCGATCACCTCCTCGTCGCCGATCGTCGGATCCCACAGCGTCACGTTGTCCCGGATGGTTCCCTCGAAGAACATCCGGTTCTGGTCGACCATCGCGACGGTGGCCGCCCACAGCTCGGCGTCGATCTCGTCGCGCCGGAGCCCGTCCACCGTGACCTGGCCGGACCAGGCCGGGTAGAGACCCGCCACGAGGCGGCCCACGGTCGACTTCCCGCTGCCCGAGGAGCCGACCAGGGCGACCCGCGACCCGGGCGGCATGTCTAGGTCGAAATCCGACAGCAGCGGCGCGCCGAGCGGGTTGTAGCCGAAGCTCACCTTCTCGATCCGCAGGTGTCCCTGCAGGGGAGCAACCGGAGCGGTCACCGCCGTACGGGCCGGGGCCGGATAGCGTTCCACGTCGCGCAACCGGCTCAGATCGGCGCTCATGTCCTGCAGCCTCGAGCCCAGCGCGGTCAGGTTGACGATCGGCCGGTTCATGGCGGTGACCAGCCCCTGCATCGCCACCAGCACCCCGACGCTCAAGGTGCCGGCGAGCACCTGCCGGCTGCCGAGCCCGAGGAGGACGGCGGTGTTCAGCGCCGCGATCAGCGCCGGAATCACCGACAGCACCGCGGCCGGCACACCGAGCCGCTGCTGGCTCGAACTGACGGCGGCACCGCGCGCCGCGAAGCGCTGGTAGCCGACCTCCTCCTCGCCGGTGGCCTTGATCGACTCGATCATCTGGATGGTGGTGTAGACGGTCGCGAACATCTTGCCGCGCTCCGCCTGCAGACCCGCGACCACGCTGGTGCGGTGCGCCGCCACGTAGCGCAGCACGGCCACGTTCAACCCGGCGAACGCCATCGCGCAGAGCCCGAGTGTGACGTCGTAGGAGCACAACAGCACCCCGTACGCCCCGACCAGCGCGGTGTCCACCGCGGTGGCCGCCACGCGCCGGGTGAGCAGGTCGGCCACCACGTCGTTGCTGCGCACCCGCTGGGTGAGGTCGGCCGCCTGACGCTGGTCGAAGAAGGCGACCGGCAGCCGGAGCAGGCGCCGGAAGAAGCGCGAGCCGCTGCTCAGCGCCAGGGCGGTCTCGCTGCGGATCAGCAGTCGCTGCTGCAGCAGCCCGGCGACCAGGGTGAGCAGCACGGCGGCGCTCATGGCCAGCGCCAGCGACGTGAACGCACCGTGATCCTTGCCCAGCAGCACCCGGTCGACGAAGACCCGCACCAGCGCCGGCTGGGTCAGGCCGACCACCGCGATGAGCAGGCCGAGCAGCACGGTCAGTGGCACCACCGAACCGAGGTTGCGCCACCGCCGGGCCAGCTGGGGCAGCACCCGGAACGGGGTCCCGCCGGGCTCGAAGTCCGGGCCCGGCCGCATGGTGAGGACAATGCCGGTGAACGCGCTGTCGAACTCGGACCAGCTGACCGTTCGCGGACCGGTGGCCGGATCGTTGATCCGCACCCGGCGCCCGAGCCCCTCCAGAACCACGAAGTGCTCGAACTTCCAGAACAGCACCGCGGGCAGCGGCACGTCGGCCAGCCCGTCGACGTCCATCTGGAAACCCTTGGCGACCAGGCCGTACTTGCGGGCGCCTTTGAGGACGCTGGCCGCCGTGGATCCGTCCCGGCTGACGCCGCAGGTCTGCCGGAGCTCCTCGAGGGCGACATGCCGTCCGTAGCGGCCGAGGACGATGCCGAGGGCGGCGGCGCCGCACTCGACCGCCTCCATCTGGATCACGGTGGGGGTCCGGACCCGGCGCCGGCGGGGGTGGGGTACGGCCGCGGCGGAGACCTCGCCCAGGTCGATGTCGGCCGGGGCGGTCACCGGTTCACCAGCCAGTCGATCGGGTGTTCGGTGGCGATGGTGAACCGGGCGGTGATCGCGCTGGCGGAGTTGAGCTGGAACGGTGGTGCGGTCTTGGACCAGCGCAGGCCGCTCGGCGAGCCGGGGTCGGTCTGCAACGGCACGGTGACCCGGATGACGCTGCCCGCGCCGAGCAGGCGGCGGAGGTCGGCGCCGCTGCCCAGGAAGGCCCGCATCGACTGCTCGGTCTCCGGGAACGACGCGACGTCGGTGACGGTGCCGGAGAGGGTGCCGAACACCGCGCTCGGCACCGCGTCGGCGACGACGGTGACCCGGTTTCCCGGTTGCAGCAGGGGGGCCGCGGCAGCGGGTACGAAGACCACCGCCTGCAGCGCGTCCCCGGGCGTGTCGAGCCGCTCCATGTCGGCGACCGGCGTGCCCGGTTCCAGCAGCTCCCCCTCGCTGACCAGCCAGGCCACCACGTACGCGTCCCACGGCGCGTTCACGATGGTGATCTTCCCGTCCTGTTCCACGCTGTACAGCGGCGTGCCCTTGGTCACCCGCTGATCGGCCGCGCTCCAGACCTTGACGACCTGGCCACCGATCATCGCGTCGACGGCGGACACCCCGTTGGAGTGGATGAGCACGCCGGCCGCCCCCACCACCCGCGGCACGGTCCCGTAGACCGCCCACACTCCCGCGCAGGCCACCGCGACGGTCATGGCCACGGTGATCAGCCAGCTCGGCACGCCGGCGAGCTTGATCACGTCGTCCAGTTGTTCCGGCGCCTCCAGGTGGCGCAGCGCCTGTCGCCGGAACTTCATGCCGTCCTCCGCGAGCCGAGCGCGAAGTCGGCGATGTTCGGCTCCACCAGCGGGTCGATGCCGGCGAGACGGGCGAAGCCGGCCGAGTCACCGGCCCCGAGGGCGCAGGGCGCGAGCCCCATCGCGGTCGCCACCAGATACATCAGACCGGTGAGCACCCCGGCGTTCTTGAGGGCCATGGCGTAGCTCAGTCCTTCGTACTTCCACATCATCCGTTGCACGCGTGCGGTGATCACGAGCAGAACCTGCGGTGTTTCGGCCATGCCGGCCGCCGAGCGGGCATACCGGGCCACCCGGCCGCCGGTGGTATCGGTGTCGGTGAGCAGCGTGAGCCGGTGCTCGACGGAGTCGTAGTGGTACAAGCCGGGGTCGAGACCGGAGCAGCGCGAGACGAGCGGATATATCTCCAGCTCGCAGAGCCCGCCGCCGCCCGGGTACGGGCGATGGCCGATCTCCTGCCCGCCGGCCTCCTTGACACCGCTGGTGTACTGCACCCGGTACAGGAACTCACCGAGGGCGTCGACGGTGAGCGGCTGACCGTCGTCGTGTTCCCGGATCGAGCGGCGTGCCCGCACCACCGTCGTCAGCGGGTCGTCGCGCTTGGCCACCAGCTCCATGTCCGGGACCGGCAGCACCTGGTGGCGGCCGTCCGGGAAGTCACGGCGCAGCGAGGCCGGGGGCAGCTTGCCGCGGAACGGATACGTGCCGCCCACCGCGGCGACGTGCCGGCCCGGCCGCGCCCGGTCGTGCAGGGCGAGCTCCTCGGGCAGCCAGTAGGCCAGCGGGGCGGCCGAGGACTCCTGCTCGAACTCCGCCGCGGTGACCAGCAGCCGGGCGGTGAGCAACTCGTCGAGGACGCGGCCGGCGATCGGCTCCGGCACGGCGAGAATGTGCGCCACGCCGCGGACGTCGCAACCCGGGTCCGCCGCGGCGGCGAACACCGTCGCCAGGCCGGCGTCGACGCAGGCGACGGCGACCGTGGCCAGCGGCGAACCGGCCACCAGCCGTCCGTCCTGGACGCGCAGGCCGGCGAAGCGGGAGAGCCGGTAACGGCTGCCCGGCTCGTGCCGCCGCGCCTCCGGCAGGCTGCCCGAGCCCAGGCCCCGCGGAACCACGTCGAGCAACGGCCGGCCGCCGGCGTGCAGCCGGCGCTCCAGCCAGGAGTGGGCGGCCAGACGGCGCAGCAGGATCTGCGCGGGCAGCACCTGTCCCTCGCCTTCCAGACCGACGACGATCCGGTGCAGTTCCAGGTCGCCGACCCAATCGGCGGCCAGCCGCAGGGCCAGCGCTCGGCGGCTGACGCCGAGCCCGCTCAGCGGAAGCTGGAACCGGCTCTGCCGCAATCGCAGCTCACCGGTCTCATCGGTGTTCAACTCCGCGTCCCGGCGCAGGCGGAACGATTCGTGGGCGGCGGCCGCCGCGGGCGGACCGCCGCGGATTGCTGTACTCGTCACCGTGGACCCCCTCGCCTTGTCAGAAGAAGACATTGAGTGGATTGATCGAGTCCTCACCGGGCGCCCGCGGGGTGCGGGCCAGGGCGGCCGGCACGTCCCAGAGCCGTCCCGGTCCCAATCGGCGCCAGAAGTGCCGCAGTCCGGGCACCATCACCTTGACCACGGCCAGATCCAGGTCCGGGCGGGACTGGTCCAGCACGATCACCTCGAGGCCGGCCCGGCGGAGCCGATCGACGCAGTGCCGCACGTCCCCGGCCACGTCCCCGGTTCCGGCCCGGTCATGGGTGTGCACGGTGCTCGGCGGCAGTTGCGGGTCCGGTGTCAGCCACGGCTGGTCGGCCACCCGGACGGTCCGGTACCAGGCCACGGTGTCGGGGTCGGTGATGCCGTACCGGGTGTTGCCGCCGACGAACCGCGCGACGATCGGCAGGAACTGGTTCAGCTCGGTCAGCGCCCGGCCGAGCGCTGTCGCCGGGTCGAGATGGCTGCCGAATCCGACGATCACGTCCTCGGTGGGCCGCTCGAGGTGCCGGGACACCGCGGCGTACGCCGGCATGCCGAGATCGGCCGTGAGGTCCAGCGCCCACAGCTCCCGGCCCAGGGCGTCCTCGTAATGGGCTTGCAGCGCGTCGATCCACGGGTCGGCGAACGACGCCAGGTCGACGCCGGGAAGCCGGGAGCGGTGGTACCACCACAGGGCGACGCTGTCCCGCTCCACCAGTTCGCCGAGACCCTGCAGGATCGCCTCGGCAAGGGTGTTGCCCGCCGAGCAGCCGTTCGAGTCGGGCGCGCAGACGTCGAGCGCGGCTATGTCCGGGTGGCCGTACCAGCAGTAGGCGGCCGGCACGTCGCGCGGGGCGTCGTGGGTGAGCGACCAGGCGGTGCTCCAGTCCAGCGGCTGATCGTCGGCCAGCGGTACCGGGACGCGGTGGAAGTGTCCGCCGCCGGCGTTGCTGTGCCCTCGGTTGGCGTACTGCTTGTCGGAGAAGAGCAGCAGGTCGCGCGGGTGCACGGTGGTGGCCGGGTCGAGATCGGCGTACGCGGCCCGGCGCACCGGCCGATCATCGCGCCAGACCCCGCTGTACCGCTCGATCGCCTCGGCGATGGCACTCACCTTGGCCTGCGCGACCGTACGGCCCTTGCCACCCGACAACCCGCGCAGGCTCTTGCGCAGACCGGCCGGGTGCCGGGCCACGGCGAAGTTGTGTCCGGAGATCCAGCTCTGGGTGAGGTCGTCGGGGCCGGTGAGCGGATCCAGCCGGGTGACGACGCCCAGGTACCGGCTCACGTGCCTGGTCAGCCGTTGCTCGACCTCGGCGGTGGACGCGGTACGGGTGCCGCCGTCCACGTCGGTCGCTGCCGCGGCGGCCAGGGTGATCCGCGGATCGGCGGCCCGGGTGAGGCCGGGGTCACCGCACGCCGGGCACTGCGGCTGGCGGATCAGCTCGTGCTCCGAGGTGGTCAGGTCGCGACTGTCCAGGGTGATCATCCGGCCGGTGATGCGGGGCGACCGCCCGGCGACGGCCAGCACCGGCAGCTCCGCCGCGAGCAGACCGACCGCGGTCGCCACCGTGCCGGGCAGGACCGCCCGTGCCACGGTCACCCGGCGACCGGCGTCGCCTTGCCCGGCCAGGTAGTTCTCCACCTGCTCGTTCTCCAGCCACCGCTGCCGCAGGCAGGACCAGCATCCGGTCGAGCCCGGGATCAGGTGGGGGCCGAGGACCAGCACCGAGCCGTGCGCCCGGATCAGGGTCCACGGACGGCCGGCGCTCAGGCAGGCGTCGTTCACCAGGGACAGCCGGTCGTCCACGTACGAGCCGGGCGCGACCACGATCTGGTCGGCGCCGGCCAGGATGGCCCGCAGGTCGGGGTCGTCAGCGGCCACGACCTGCACGCGGCCCACCATGGGGGCCAGCCGGTCCGCGATCGAGGCGGTCACCGGCGAGCCGGCGTCGACAAGCAGCACCCGCCCGGTCGCCGTCCACTGCTCGGCGGCGTCCGGGGCGACCCCGCGGGCGTCCCAGCCGGCCGCCACGGCGGTACGGGTCCCGGCCGGTCCGTCGGCCAGCAGTTCGAGCCCGGCCAGCCGGCGCAGCCCGGACGCGACGGCCGCCATCGGGTGCCGGTCCGCGACCAGGGCGGCAAGCCGCTCCACGGTCCGGGTGCCGTCCAGCAGCGGCGTCAGGGCGACCGTCGCCGGATCGTCGATCAGCAGGTTGCGGTGCTCGCCGACGACGACCAGGTAGGCACCCTCCGGACCGGAGCAGAGAACCGGCTGGTAGTCCGCCCTCAGCCGGGGGCGGCGCAGGCGGCCGGTGTCCATCACTTCGCCACGTCGAGCGACACCGGGGCGTCGGCGAGGCCGAGCAGCTTCGCCGGTGCGGTCCCGTCCGGCGGCACGAGCAGCAGGAACGTCTGAAGGCGGGCGATCCTGATGCTGCGCCCGTGCACCGCCGCGGACCGGCCGAGCGCGGCCATGTCCGGTGCGTCCGGGGTCAGTGAGGCGGCTTTGCCGGTGATCGTGTCCGAGACCGCGAGCGTGACGAAGGCCAGCGTGCCGGCCGAGGTGCGGGCCGCGCAATCGGACCACTGGGCCCGGCTGAAGGTGCGGGCGACCGTCATCCCGACCCCCTGCATCTGCTGGGTGTAGACCGCCCAGCCGCCGGCGAACCTGCGGTCCAGCAGGACGTTGGAGGCCACCAGGGTGGTGTCCGGAGCTTCGGATCCGATGGTCCGGGTGAACAGTTGCGCCGCCAGCCGCTGCCGGAGTTCGTCGGGCAGGGCTTCGGCGGACGCCACGGCGGACGCGCTGCCCAGGGAGGCCAGAGCGGCCTGCCCGTCCGGCCCGATCTGCACGTTGTGGCTGAGCTTCCAACTGCCTTCCGGCGTACGGAGGAAGTGGCTGACGTCGGTCATCCGCAGTTCCTCGCCGGTCAGCCGCAGTTTCGCCGTCACCAGGAAGCAACCGGCATCGTCGGCCGGCAGCGCGAACACCGGATCCACGTGCCGGAAACCGGGCTGGTTGCGCTTTACGAGCCGGGCCTTGTTGACGGCCGCGACGCTGCCGTCGAGTGAGGGGCTGACCTCCGAGGTACGCAGCCCCGCCACGTCGCCGGCCACCGTCGCGGCCGAATCGGCGTTGTCGAAGGCGGCCAGCACCTCGGTCGCGGCGGGTACCCCGAACGCGGGGGCGGGGCCCGGCGCGGCGGCGGCCGTCTCGGAACGGGCGCAGCCGGTCAGGCCGAATCCGAGCAGGACGGCGAGGATTCCTCCGGCCAGCGGCGACCGGCTCGGACGCAGACGACTCACGACAGCCTCCCGACGGGGTGCGGGACCTGCCCCGACGGCATGATCCGCGCCATGAGTATTTCCCCGCCCCGGCGGCGCCGAGGCCGATGGCGGCAGACCGTACCGGGCACCCCGCGGGACACGGCAGCGAATGTGGCCACCGCGTCGGCACGACGACACCGATCGATGTCAGCCATGCGCGACGACGGCGGCCAGCCCGGCCCGGGACGGCACGCCGAGGAGCCGGTAGATGCGGGCCAGGTGGGCGTCGACCGTGCGCGGGCTGACCGAAAGCTCCCGGGCGATCAGCCTGGTCGTGGCTCCGGTGCCGGCCAGCCGCGCGATCTGAAGCTGACGGGCGGTGAGCCTGGCCAGCGGGAGGGGCGCCGTCGCACCCAGCCGCAGCCGCCGCACCTCCGGGCCCGCTTCCCACCGTACGGCCGGCCCGGGACGGTAGGCCAGTACCAGGAGCAGCGGGGCCGCCACCGGATATCGCAGCAGGTGGCCGATCAGGTCGCGGGACAGCCGGTCGGCCCACTGCAGATCGTCGAGGACCAGGACCAGGCCGGTGCCGGCACGAGCGGCTATCCGGCGCCGCCCGCGGCGACAGAGCAGGAACTGTTCGACGCTCAGTGGCGTCCCCGCGGCCCGGACGGTGGCGTCGTCCCAGAACCGTTCGTCGTCCTCACCGAGCGGCCACTGCTCGTGCCGCCCGAAAGCGTGCAGGAAGACCTGGAACGGGATCTCACGTTCGAGCTCGGCCGCGCGTCCGGTGCGGATCCGCAGTCCTGGCCGGGCCAGCCTCTCCACCGCCGCGGCGAGCAGGCTCGTCTTGCCCGTCCCGGCCGCGCCGACCACTTCGACGACCGACTGCCGACCGGCGGCGAGGGCCGTCGCGGCCTCGGTGAAGGCCCGTAGTTCCGCCGTACGGTCCATGGCTGCTCCCGTCGCGCTGGCCGGCACGCCTACGGCGTGACTTGCTGTGCCAGCCTGGCCGACGGGGTTGGAACGGGCGTTGGAACGGGCGCTGGAACGCCGGCTGGAAGCAGCCCGGTCAGATGTCCGGCCCGGTGCGGAGCATTCCGTAGATCAGCATGTCCCGCCAGCTGCCCTCGCGGAACCGCGCGTTCCTCAACACACCTTCGCGGCTGAAGCCGACCCGTTCCAGCGCGCGTTGCTCGGCGATGTTGTCGGCGTCGGTCTGGGCCTCCAGCCGCTGCGCCAGGGTGCAGTCGAACAGGTGACGCACCATCAGCTGATGGGCTGTCGTGCCGAGCCCACGCCCGCGGCACTCCGGCAGCAGCGCGAGCCCGATCTCGTAGCAGCCACCGGGCGGGCCACCGCGGTCCCGAGCCTCCCAGCTGGCGATGCCCAGCACGGCCTCCTGGCCGGACGCGGGGTCCTTGCCGATCACCGCGAGCGCCGTGGAGTCGCTGGCGACGTATCCGTCCTTCTCCCAGCGCAATCGCCGCAACCGTGGATCGCGGAACCCGGCCCACACGTAGCGCCCGGTGACACCGGGATCCGAGCCCAGCCGTTCCAGAAACGGCAGATCCGGCTCCCGGAAGGGCCGCAGGATCACCTGTTCGTCCATTGTCACCTCGGAAGGGTCGGGGTCTGCGAGTATCGCAGTGATCGGATCACCGTGTCGCCCCCGCCGGGAGGGCCAGCGCGAGCGCCGACGGACCGTCCAGGAACATCAGGCCCCGCTCGGCGAAGCCGGCGAAGGCCTCCTGAACGGCGTCGAGCGGCAACCGCCGGGGCAGGCGTTCCCGTACGGCTGCCGCGCCGATCGGCCGGTCGACGCAGGCGAGGTAGATCTCGGCGAGATCGCCTTCGAATGTGTACGTGCCCTCCGCTCCGGGGTGCCTGGTGTCGTAGATCTGCAGCAGGCCGGGCGCGGAGAAGTAGGTGAGCGTCGGTGGTGTCGCACGCTGCCACGCGGCCGTCCACTCCGCGGCGGCCTCGCGGACACCGGCGTACGCCTCGTCGGGCAGCGGGTCGACCAGCTCGTACTCGAAGAAGTAGGCGATCTTGCCGAGATCGAACCGGTCCGGATAAACATACCGGTATCCCCGCTCCGGGTGGCGCACGCGGACGCCCGAATCCTTCTGGGTGAACAGGGGGCTGAACCGCTCCATCCAGACCCGTCCGGCGCCGACGGGCGGCCGCAGGTGCACGAGGTGCGGCATGACCGCGGCCTGGGCCCGGTAGTCGTCGGCGGACTCACCGGGGAAACCCCAGAGGATGTTCCACGAGATCGTGATGCCGTAGTAGAGGCCCCAGCGCAGGACGTTGACGTTCTGCCCGGCCCGGACACCCTTGCGCATCAGGCCGAGCACCCGGGTGCTCAGCGACTCCAGGCCGGGTTGCAGATGTGTCACCCCGCCCTGCCGGAGCAGTTTCAGCTGTTGGCGAGTGAGGTTCGCCTTGACCTCGTAGAAGATGTCGTACGTGGTGCCGGAAGCGATCAGCTCGGGGAAGAGCCCGGACAGGTAGGCGGTATCCAGGATGTTGTCGACCGCCTCGAAACGGAAGCTGCGGTACCGCCGCGCCTGGGTGGCCAGTTCGGCCGCCACCCGGCCCGGAGACTTGGCGCGAAACTGCATGCCGGAGCCGTTGAGCCCGCAGAACGTGCAATGGTGTTTGGCGCCCCACCAGCATCCGCGGGCGGACTCGAACGGGATGCGGACGTTGCGCAGACCGGCGCTGGGCTGCAGCCCGAGCGCCTCGGCCCGGCTGAAGTATTCGTCGTAGTCCGGCGGCGGCGACTCGTCGAGACGCTCGAACGGCGGCCTCGGTGCCGTGGCCACCACCCGGTCTCCCCGGCGTCCGGCGACTCCGGGCACCCTCTCCGGGTCGGCGCCGGTGGCCAGGGCGGACAGCAACTCGGGGAAGGCCACGTCGCCCTCGCCCAGCACCGCGTAGTCGATGGCGTCGACCCGCCGGACGTACTCCAGTCCCATCTCGTCGTCGAAGTTGGCGCCGCCGAAGACCGTAACCAGATGCGGGAACTCCCGTTTCAGCCGCCGGGCCAGCGCGAA
Organism: Actinoplanes regularis; assembly: GCF_900188005.1. Classification (GTDB taxonomy): domain Bacteria; phylum Actinomycetota; class Actinomycetes; order Mycobacteriales; family Micromonosporaceae; genus Actinoplanes; species Actinoplanes regularis. Next base: position 80,870 of record NZ_FZNR01000024.1, read on the forward strand.
GGAGGCCGTGTTCTGCTGGAACGTGCAGGTGAAACCGACGACCCGCACGTCCTGCCAGCGCACGGCGCCCGCCAGGTGGTCGAGGTAGGCGGGCACGTCCTCGTCACGGACCCGCCGGAGCAGTTCGCGGCCGCCGGGCAGATCGAGCTTCGCCGCGGGGTCGTCGAGCAGGGCACCCTCCGCGTCGGGCGCCTGGTCACCGAAGGCCGCGACCGAGAACAGCCAGTCGCCGAACATGTGTCCGCGCTGCTCGCACAGCGACTCGTAGGTCTCGGTGCCGATCCGGTGGGCGAAGTCGAGGTTGGCGTGCAGGGTGCCGACCGTGTACCCGTGCCCGGTGGCGACCGCCTTGAGCAGGCCCAGCTGGATCGACGGCCGATCGGCCGTCATGAACGGCATCGACACCAGGACCACCGGCCAGGCGGCCCGCTCTTCGGCGGACGGACGCCGCGCGACCGGCTGCGGATCAGGAAGCCTCAACAGATGACCGGGTGATCGGTGGCCGGCTGCGCGACCGCGCCGGCGGCGAAGGAGGCCCGGAACTGCTCCCGGATCGTCGCCGCGGTCGTCTCGGTGGCCGGGCAGTCGTCCGCGGACACGACCCGCTCGACGACGGCCGCGGACATCTCCTCGGCGCCGGCCGTCGTGACCGCGGCGATCGGGGCACCCAGCACCGCGCCCACGGCGAGTCCACTGAGGAGCGCGCGCGGCCCACTGCGGGAAGGATTGTCGGACATGGGTTTCCCCTTCACTGGCGGGCACGCGACCCCGGTCGCGGCATCAAGCGATTGGCGTCACTATTTCGGCCGGGCACGCCCTCGGGTATTGGCCAGATGGTCTAACTTGGCGCGAACCGCGGCGGCCTCCGGATGCCCGAGCGCATCGAAGATCTCGATCGCCTCCCGCCAGGCGCCCCGGGCACGGTCGGCTTCGCCCGAGGCGCGGTACGTGTCACCGAGCCGCAGCCGGGTCATCGCCACCTGGTAGCGGTCGCCGAGGTCGTGCCAGAGGGTGAGCGCGCGCTCGTAGCAGGCGACCGCCTCGTCGTGATGGCCCAGCTGATGGTGGGCGTAGCCCAGGCTGTCCCAGGTGTCGGCGTGGCCGGGCCAGTCGACGGAGTCCGCGTGCAGGGCCAGCGACTGACCGCAGTACTCCAGCGCCTGCTCGTGGTAACCGAGCTGGCTGTGGTACCAGCCCACCCAGTTCAGGGCGTCGGCCTGCCCGGCCCAGTCCTCGGCGAGCCGGAACTGCTCCAGCGCCTGCCGCGCCTGGTCGAGTGCCTGCTGCAGGTTGCCCTGCCGTTCCAGGACCCGGCCGAGGTTGAGCCGGATCCGCGCCTGGCCGGGCAGGTCTCCCAGCTGGGCGAAGAGCTGCAGGGCCTGCTCGGCGTGTGCGCGCGCCTCGTCGAACCGGCCCAGCTGGAGATTGGCCAGGTTGAGCAGGCGGTGCGCCTGGGCCTGGCCGGCCCGGTCGCCGAGCCGACGGGCGGCGTGCAGGGCGGCGCCCATCGTCGCGGCCCAGTCGTGCCAGTGCCCCTGGTAGTTGAGGAAGGCGGTCATCGTCCAGGCGAGACGGTACACATAGGTGTGCAGGCCGCCGGTGGTCGCCAGGGCGAGCGCCGCCAGCAGGTTCGCGTGCTCGGCCACGAACCAGGTCATGGCCTGATCGGCGTCGACGTGCGGCACCGCGACCACGCCGGTCGCGGGCGGATCGATCACCAGCGTTTCGCGGTACGGATAGAGCAGCCGGTCGGCGGCGTGTGCCGTGTGCAGATAGTGGTCGAGCATCCGGCTGAGCGCCGCCTCCCGTTCGACCGCGCTGCCCAGGACTCGGGCCTGCTCGGCGGCGTACGCGCGCAGCAGGTCGTGGAAGGTGAACCGGCCCGGCGCGCTCTCGTCGATGAGGTGGGCCCCGCGGAGCACGGTGAGCAGGCGGCGCGCCTCGGCCGCCGGGACCCCGGCGAGGCTGGCGGCGGCCGCGACCGAGATATCCGGCCCGGGGTGCAGTCCCAGCAGCCGGAACAGTTGCGCGGCCGGCTCGGCCAGCAGGTTGTACGACCAGGACAGGACGGCGCGGGCGTCGGCGGTCGGGTCCTCCCCCGCGAACGCGTCCAGCCCGCCCCGCGCATGCCCCAGCTCGTCGGCGAGTGCGGTGAGCGAGAACCGTGGCTGGGCCGCCGCCCGGGCGGCCACGATGGCCAGCGCCAGCGGCAGCCGGGCGGAGACGGCGATGATGTCGTCGACCGCGGTCGGCTCGACCTCGACCCGCGACTCGCCGATGCGCCGCCGCAGCATCTGGCGCCCCTCGTCGGCGGTCACCAGGTCGACCGGCACCGCGACCGCACCGGCCGCGATCAGCCCCGACAACCAGTTGCGGCTGGTCACCACGGCCAGGCAGCCGGCCGATCCGGGCAGCAGCGGGGTCACCTGGTCGGTGTCGCGCGCGTTGTCCAGCACCACCAGCACCCGCCGCCCGGCGAGCAGGCTGCGATAGAGGGCCGCCTGTTGTTCGAGGGTGGCCGGCACCCGGCGGGCCGGCACCCCGAGCGCGTCGAGAAAGCCGCGCAGGGCCTCGCCGGGTTCCATGGCCGACCGGTGCGGATCGAAACCGCGGAGGTTGACGTACAGCTGGCCGTGCGGGAAGCGGGCGCTGATCCGGTGCGCCCAGTGCACGGCGAGCGAGGTCTTGCCGACCCCGGCCGTCCCGGTGATCAGGGCGATCACCATGCCGTCACCGGTCACCAGGGCGTCGAGCTGGCGCAACTCGTTGACCCGGCCGACGAAGTGCGGTGTCGCGTACGGCAGCTGCGCCGGGATCGGCGGCCGCAGGACCGGCTCGGACACGGTCGAGCCGGACGGCGCGTCGAGCGACGGATCGTTGGCGAGGAACCGCTTGTACAGGTCCTGAAGTTCGGCCGACGGATCGACACCGAGCTCTTCGCGCAGATATCGGGCCTGTTCGTGGAAGGCGGCCAGCGCTTCGGCCTGGCGCCCGCTGCGATACAACGCGGTCATCAGGGAGCCCCGGAGCCGCTCCCGCATCGGGTGCCCGGCGACCAGGCGGGTCAGCTCGGTGACCAGGTCCTCGTCGTTGCCCATCGCGAGATCGATCTCGATCCGCTCCTCGAGCACGCTGATGCGGCGCTCCTCGAGCCGGGCCCGCTCGGCGTCCAGCAGCGGACCGCCCAGCCCGTCGAAGGCCGGCCCGCGCCAGAGCTGCATCGCGGCGTGCATGGCCTGAACCGCCTCGGGCAGCTCACCGGCCGCCCGTGCCGTGCGGGCCCGGCTGACCTCGCGGTCGAACACCTCCAGGTCGAGACTGCCGGGCGGCAGCGCCAGCCGGTAGCCGACCTCGCTCCAGGTGAGCACCTGGGACGGCGAACGATCGGAGCGCACCGGCTCGAACGCCCGGCGTAGGCCGGAGATGTACTTCTGGACGACGTTCACCGCATAAGCCGGTGCGGTATCGCCCCAGATCGCCTCGATCAGCTGTTCCCGGCGTACCGGCCGGTTGGACCGCAGGGCCAGGACGGCGAGCACCACCCGCTGCTGGACCGGGCCGAGGCTCAGGCGGGTGTCACCCAGCCACGCCTGAATGGGACCGAGGACCTCCACGCGCAGCGCCGGCCCCGGCTGACCCTGGTGCGACCCGACCAAGGATGCCCCCTCAGATCGACAATGACCACAGTGTACGAACCCGGACGCGTCAAACCCCACGAGGTCATTCACGTTTTACGGGAGATCTGATGGAGGGTTCTCGCTTTCCGCCATGACTGAGGCTCCGCCTTCTGGACCGGCGGTGGTTCCGGAAGATCCGGGTCAGGCGGTCGCCGGTTCGACGGGGCGGACGGTGGTGTCGGCGGTGGGCGAGGCCGGGCGCTGCCGGCTGCGCAGACCGCCGATCGCGCAGAGTACGACGCCGGCCGCGAGCCAGGCGGACAGCACGATGATCGAGTGGGCCGCCCCGTGGCCGTCGAAGAAGGCGGTGGAGCGCAGCAGTTGGCCGCCGGCACCGGGCGGCAGCAGCTGACCGAGCGGGCCCGACCAGCCGGGCAGCATCTGCGGGGCGGTCGATGTGCCCGACAGCGGGTTGCCGACCAGCATCATGGTGGCGGCGCCGATGCCGAAGCCGGCGTAGCCGAGCAGGGACTCCAGGCCGAGGATGGTCAGCGAGGTGGCCGCGATGGTCAGGGCGATCGCGCCGGTGTTGGCCAGGTAGGAGCCGTCGAGCGAGCCGAGCCAGAACTGCAGGATCGCCGCCATGGCCAGACCGCCGGTGACAGCGAACGCGAGGGCGCCGGTGATCCGGCGGCCGGTGCCGCGCACGAGCCGGGTGAGCAGCACCGCGGTGAGTATGCCGCCGAGGACCAGGGGAAGGGCTCCGGCGGCCAGTCCCGCGCCGCGTGGGTCGTCGGCGGGCAGAGCGACGAGGTCACGGACGGCCGCCGGGGTGCCGGCGTCCTGTGCGTGGGACTGACTGAGTGCGGCTCCCACATTCTGCAGCGTCTGCGCGATCGCGGCGCTGGCCGCGGTCGCGGTGATGACCTGCGGGTTGCCGGCGCTGACATCGATCGCGCCGTAGACCTCGCGGTCGCGGATCAGCTGTTCGGCGGCGGCGGTGTCGGCGACCGTGCTGATGTCGAAGGCACCCGGCAGGCGTTGTTCCAGGGCGGCGCGGACCTGGTCGGTGGCGGCGGACGGCCCGGCGACAGCGATCGGCACGTCGTGCACCGAGGACCGGACCGACGGCCAGGAGAACGCGGTGAGCAGCACGCTGATGATCACAGTGAGCAGGGCGACGGCTCGGCCCACGGTCGGCCATGAGGAGGGTGCGTTGTCAGTGGCCATGGCCAGCTCCTTAAAAGAACGACTGTTCGCTTTATAAGCGAAGCGCAGGGCCGCCTTCCTTGTCAAGAACGATCGTTCGCTTTATTTTTGATCCATGCCACGCGTGTCCGAGCAGTACCTGGCCAGTCGCCGCGCGGAGATCCTGAGCGCGGCGGCCCGCCTCTTCTCCGCCAACGGCTTCCACGCGACGTCGATGGCGGACGTGATCAACGAGTCCGGGCTCTCCGCCGGGGCCGTGTACCGGTACTTCCGTGGCAAGGACGAACTCATAGCCGCCGTGGCGGAGGAGGGGCTGACGGCTGCCGACGAGGCGTTCACCGAGCTGCTGTCCGAGGACGCCGTGCCGTCACCCCAGCAAGCTCTGGCCGCGCTGATCCGGGCCATCAACGACCGGATGACCCCTCACCCCCTCATCGGCGTCGATGTCACCCGGATCGGGGTGCAGGTCTGGGCCGAGGCGTTACGCAGTCCGGAACTCGCCGGCCGGGCCAACGAGGTCTATCGGCGGCTGCGCGGTCACTTCGCCGAGGTGGCCCGCCGCCGGCAGGCTGCCGGGTACCTGCCCGCCGACGCGGTGCCGGAGCAGGTGGGGGCCGCCATGCTGAGCCTCGCGCAGGGATTCATCCTGCAGCGCCTTCTGGTCGACGACACCGACGCCGACGGCTACCTCGCCGGTGTGACGGCGCTGCTGTCCCCGGTCTCGCCGCCTCTGACCTCAGCACCTGCTCCGAACTCCCGTCCGTGACCCTCCGAGCTCCAGAGGCGGCCCAGGGTGCGGCGGCAGCCCCAACCTGTCCGGCTCGATCGTCACCGGGCCGGCACCACCGCGCCGGGTTTGGGCGACGCCAGGCTTCCGGCGCGTTGCCCACGTACGGCGAAGTCCTTCTTCGGCCGGCGGCCCCGCAGCGCGCTGGCGAGCACGTGCGCCCTCTCGGCCTCCGTGATCAGCTCGCGCCGCCGGTCGTTCGCCAAGGCCAGCATCAGGTCCGAGTGCATCATCATGGCTTGTCTCCTTGTTCGCCGTCGATGCATTCATCCTCGGCCGGCGACGGAGCGGTCACATCGGGAGCTCCTACCTATCTTCGCTGGTCAGCCCGGTTTAGAGACAGCGCGTAGGCCGTCTAGGCATACCTAGGTCCGGCATCCCGGCCCGCGCCAGGACGCCGGCGAGCTTCATACACTCCTGACCCGTGGAGGACGCCATCGACGCCGCCGTGCTGCGTGCCGGCCCGCTGCCCGCCTGGATCGCCAGGTTGCGGGCGCTGGCCGGCGGCTCCCCCGATCCTGCCCTGGGCCCCGTGCTGGTGGATCTGGTGAGGTCACCGCCGTACCGGTCGACCAGTTCGCAGCCAGGATGGTGGGGCCTCTGGCGCGCTCTGCTGCGCGTCACCGAGGCCGGCACGGTCGAGCCGCTACGCCCGCTGGCCGGCCACTACAGCACCCACATCGGTGCCGCCACCATGGGCGGGTGGGTCGACGAGCATCTGCGCACGCTGCTGGCCTACACCGACACGGTCCGTGACAGTGCGGGACCGGCCGGACCGTCGCCGCACGACCGGCTCACGACGGCGATCACGGACCTACGCGCCGGACGGATGGAGCCGGCCCGCCTGGCGCTGCACGCGGTGTGGCGCACGACCCGGGCAACGCGTGTGTCGGAACTGCTCGACACGATCGGTGAACGGCACCCCGTCACGGAACCCGTCGCCGACGCGCTGACGGACGCCACGACGGCCAAGGAACTCGACGCGGCCCTGCTGGACTGCCTGCGGAGGCCGCCGAATCCGCGGATCGCCGCCGCGCTCGCCGACCTGCACCGCCATCCCGCGGTCGCCTCGCCCGAACTCACTCCCACCACATACCGGCTGGCCGCAGCCGTCCTGCTGCACGGCGACGCCGCGCTGTCCGAGGTGCTGCATTCCTTGGGCGGTGACCCGTCGTGGCCGGCCGGCGCGTTGCGGGAGCACCTTTCGAGCACCGCGCGACCACTCGACGCACCGTCCCGGGCAGCCTGCGACACGCTGGCCCAGCTGCTCGACGTGGCGGGCCGACGCTCTCGGGCGCAGGCCGGGCGACAGCTGCTGGAGGCGGTGTACGCGGCGCCCGCCGATGATGTCCCACGCCAGCAGTACGCCCAGTGGCTGACCGACACGGGCGATCCGCGCGGTGAATTCATCGCCCTGCAACTGGCTGCCGTACGACGGGACCTGGACCCGGTCGAGCAGGCCCGGGAGGCCGAGCTGCTCGCCCGGCACGCCCGAACCTGGCTCGGTCCGCTGGCGCCGCTGGCCGTGGCGACCGGCACCCGGTTCCGCCGCGGCTTCGTCAGCGGGCTGGCGGTCTACGCCCGCGCCCCGGAACTCATGCGTGCCGTCGCGGGCAACCCGGTCTGGTCCACCGTCGAGACCTTGGAATTCGATCACCGGTCGACCAGCTGCCACCCGAAGGTGAGCGCCCAGGACGGGATCGGACACCCGGCTCTGCGGGCCCTCCGGTCGGTGGGCGGCCTGCTCGGACCCACCGCCGTCGAGGCGTGCACCGCCCATGGCGACCGGCTCGAGGAAGTCGCCGTGTCCGGCCCCACCTGGCGCGACGGCGCCGAGTCCGCCCGGGAACTGGTCGAGGCGCTCGCGACCCTGCCCCACGTGACCCGGCTACGGGTCGCGGGCAGCACCGAACTCGCGAAAGTACGCCGCGATCCGGCGCTGCTGGACACCCTGTTCGCCGGGGCGCTCGGGCAGGCCGTCCAGACGTTCAGCACGTACGGCGACCTCAGCAACCGGCTGTATCGGGACCTGGTGTCGTACTTCCGGACGAACGTGCCGTCCCTGCGCACCCTGGAGCTGCGTGCCGACGCGTGTGGAAGCTGGAGCCACACGGGCTGGACGTTCCGACTGTCCTACCACCGGGGTGCGCTGGCTCCCACCATGCGAGCGCACCTCACACCGCGGCGCGGCAACGAGCCGATGGCCGGCTCGCTCGCCTCCTACCTGCACGGTTTCGGTCACGAGGGCATCGAACACGTCACGGTGCACGCGCCGGCGCGAGTCGACGTATCTCGCGCCCTCGCCGACGAGATCAGCGGCTGGGCAAAACCGCCCTGTGCGATGCCGGAACTCACCGTCGTACCGTGGTGACCCCTGCTTTTCAGCCGCCGAGGTATTTGAGGACGGCCAGCACCCGTCGATGGTCGGTGTCGGTGGGCGACAGTTCGAGTTTGGTGAAGATGTTGCCCACGTACTTCTCCACCGCGCTGTGGCTGACCCGCAACGCCTCGGTGATGCCGGTGTTGGACCGGCCCTCCGCCATCAGGCGCAGCACCTCCTGCTCCCGGGGTGTCAGACGGTGCATCGGGTCGTCGCGGCGGACCAGCAACTGGGCGACGACCTCGGGGTCCAGGGCGGTACCGCCGGCGGCCACCCGCCGCAGCGCGTCGAGAAAGTCCGACACGTGCGCGACCCGGTCCTTCAGCAGGTATCCCACGCCGCTGGTGGCGACCGAGAGCAGATCGGTGGCGTACCTCTCCTCCACGTACTGCGAAAGCACACACACCGCGATCGTCGGGTGCTGCCGCCGGATGACCAGGGCCGCCCGGATGCCCTCGTCGGTGTGGGTCGGCGGCATCCGCACGTCGACCACCACGACGTGTGGCCGGTATTTGTCGACGGCGGACAGCAACTCCTCGGCGTCGGGTACGGCGGCGACGACGTCGAAGCCGCCATCGGTGAGCAACTTGGTGAGACCGGCGCGCAACAGCACGGAGTCTTCGGCTAGTACTACTCGCATGGGAGATCCACCGTAACGGTGGTGGGGCCGCCGGGCGGACTCAGGACCGTGAGCGTGCCGTCGACGGCCGCCGCGCGCTGCGCCAGACCGCGCAACCCGGTGCCGGCCCCGTCCGCCGAGGCACCGCCGCGGCCGTCGTCGGTCACCGTGATGATCAGCCGGTCCTCGGTGCGTTCCGCGGCGACCTCGGCCCGGCTCGCCCCGGCGTGCTTGGCGACGTTCGTCAGGGCCTCGGACACGGCGAAGTAGGCGATCGCCTCGATGCTCGGCGAGCAGCGCGGCACGACGGCGACGCGCAGCCGTACCGGCAGCGGCGCCCGCGCGGCTATGCCGGAGAGCGCCGCGTCGAGTCCCCGGTCGTTGAGCACCGCCGGATGCAGGCCGCGGATGAAGTCGCGCAGTTCGGCGAGGGCGGCGGTGGCCTCGTCGTGCGCGGCGGCGATGACCTCCGACAGCGTCTCGGTGGCCTGGTCCGGGCCGGCGGCGCGGGCCATGCCCAGGTTCATCGCCAGCGACACCAGGCGTTGCTGCACGCCGTCGTGCAGATCGCGCTCGATCCGGCGGCGTTCGTCGTCGGCCGCCCGCACCAGCTCGGTCCGGCTGCGCGCCAGCGACTCGACCCGCTCGGCGAGTTCGTCGCTGGGACTCGGACCGAGCAGGCGCCGGGCCACGGCCGTGTCGGCGGCGGCGATGCCGCGGGCCACCCACGGTGCGGCGAGCAGCAGTACGGCGGCACCGCCGAACCACGACACGGCCTGTGGCCCGGAGCGGTGATCACCCGGGAGTGCCGCGAGCAGCGGCGCTGACCAGCAGAGCACCACGAGCATGCCGCCGACGCCACCCAGCAGCGGCGCGAGCAGGTGATAGCCGAGCTGGCGCCAAACCGGCCCCGCCGCCCACGCCCGCGGCAGCCGCAGCCGACCGGTACCCGCCGCGGCTCTCGGCGCGGCGATCTGCACGCCGAGCAGCGCCCGGAAGCGCTCTCGCTGCAAGGCGCTGAGAAACCGCACGAACGGTAGTAGCGCCAGTGGGCCCAGGACGGCAAGGAACAGGTACAACACGGCGAGCAGCCGGTCGCCGGTCGGCCCCTCGACGAGGCTCACCATCGCGGCCCACCACAGCAGGCCCAGCAGCCAGATCGTCGCGACCGTCGTGGCGCTGAGGAACATCCCGGCCAGCACATGGAAGGTCGCCCGCCAGGCGAGCGGCGACCACAGCGCGGTCACCGGCGCGGCGGCCCGCCCGGCCGTCACGACGCCGCTCCAGATTCGATCATGCGGTCACGGTAGGCGGCCCCGCGGCAGCCCGGCCATCGGGCAGACCCGCCGTCGAGGGTGGGGAAAACCCCACCCCGAAGCGGCTGGTCGCCCCACTGACCGGGCCGCTGCGCCCTGGCAGCGTGAACGCCGGACGAACCAGATGAGGAGCAAGACGATGATCGAGGCACGGGGACTGACCAAGAGATACGGCGACCGGCTTGCCGTCGACGGGCTGACCTTCACCGTACGCCCGGGAACGGTCACGGGCTTTCTCGGCCCGAACGGTGCCGGCAAGTCCACCACCATGCGGATGATTCTCGGGCTGGACCGGCCCACCGGCGGGACGGTGCTGGTCAACGGCAAGCCGTACCACCGGCATGTCGCGCCGCTGCGCGAGGTCGGCGCGCTGCTGGAGGCGCGCTCGGTGCACCCGGGCCGCAGCGCGTTCCGCCACCTGCTGGCCTTGGCACAGACCAACGGGATCAGCCGCACGCGGGTCGACGACGTCCTCGAGGCGGTCGGCCTCACCGGCGCGGCACGGCGGCGGGCCGGACGGTTCTCCCTCGGCATGGGCCAGCGACTCGGCATCGCCACGGCGTTGCTCGGCGACCCTCGCACGGTGATCCTCGACGAGCCGCTCAACGGCCTCGACACCGAAGGCATCCGATGGGTACGCGAGCTGCTGCGCGGCCTCGCCGCCGAGGGCCGTACGGTCTTCGTCTCCTCGCATCTGATGAACGAGATGGCGCTCACCGCCGAGCACCTCATCGTCATCGGCAACGGCCGCCTGATCGCCGATGTCGGCACGGCGGAGTTCGTCCGTACCCGAGGCCGCAACGTGGTGCGGGTGCGCACTGTCGACCCCGACACACTCGCCGCCCGGCTGTCCGGACCCGGCGTCGAGATCTCGTTCGACGGGGGCGAGACCCTGACCGTGTCCGGATCGACCACCGACCGGATCGGCCTGGCGGCCGGTGCGGCCGGCATCACGCTGCTTGAACTCACCGCCCAACAGGCCTCGCTGGAGGAGGCCTTCATCGAGCTGACCCGCGACGCGGTCGAGTACCGCGCGAACCCCGCTGGAGTGTCGTCGTGACCGGTAACGCCCTGCCCACCCGTACCGGAGACCAGCGGGTCACCCGGCTGCGGGTGATCCGTTCGGAGTGGACGAAGCTGCGCTCCCTGCTGTCCACGATCTGGTGCCTCGCGGCCACGGTCGCGCTGCTGGTCGGGGTCGGGGTCGCCTACGCCTCGCTGCGCGTCGCGCGCCCGCCGGCGGACCCGTCCGCCTTCGACGCCACCGCGGTCAGCCTCGCCGGCGTCCAGTTGGCGCAGTTCGCCATCGGCGTCCTGGGCGTGCTGTTCATCACCGGCGAGTACGCCACCGGCACGATCCGGGTGAGTCTCGCGGCGGTGCCCGACCGGGCGGTGTTGTTGTGGGGCAAGGCGGTGACGTTCGGCGTGGCCATCGCCGGGCTGGCCGTACCCGCGGTGGTGGTGACGTTCTACGCCGGCCAGGCGATCCTGTCCGCCGAGCATCTGGACACCGGGATCGGCGCACCCGGCGTGCTCCGGGCGGTGCTCGGCAGCGCGTTGTTCCTGATCGCGGTGGGCCTGTTGGGCCTCGGCCTGGGTGCCCTGCTGCGCAACAGCGCCGGCGGGATCTCGGCGCTGTTCGGCCTGCTCTTCGCCCCGCAGCTGGTGCTGGGGCTGCTGCCGGAGTCGATGTCGGACGCGGCCTACCGATACCTGCCGACCCCGGCGGGCGCGGCCATCACCGCCGTGCACTCCGATCCGGTCACGCTCGGCCCGTGGACCGGGTTCGGGCTGTTCTGCCTGTACACCGCCATCGTGCTCGGGCTCGCCGCGTGGCGACTGCGCCACCGCGACGTCTGAAGGACGGTCCGCGACCTGCTACGCGGGCACCGCGGTTGCTGCCGAAGTCGCGCGTGGAGAGATGGCGCGGGTAATTCGATCGCGTGCTTCGCCGTGATGGGGCAGAGTGACCTCGGCGCCGGTGAGACGAGCAAAGAGACGGCTCACCAAAGCGTTGACCAGGCTGAACAACAGCCAACCGCTCCAGGATTCTCGAAGGGAGTCGAACCGTCGTGTCATGGCGACAAAATTGCACGATCGCTCAAGCCCGGGCGTCGCGGCATGGGTTCCCGTCCCCGCGAGGTCACGAAACCAGTCGTAATCCGGAGCGGTGGAGCCGGTAGCGCAGCAGGATCTGCGTCTGCGCCGCCCGCCTCAGCAGCCGAGGGACGGGCGGTTTTTCGTTCCGTCCATTGTCTTATCCGTCCAGGTCCACGCGGCAGGCACCGCCCCGATTGCGGGCGGGCTTGACCGCTGCCTTCGGGGAAGGCACCATCCGGCGCGGTTCGCGTCGGGTTGAGGCAGGTAGACCACCGGAATCTCGATCCGGAAGGCCGGGTTCAACCCCGGACGGGCGACGCAACACCAGCATGCGGTCGTGGTGAACTCGGCGGACACATCGGTCTTCCAAACCGAGGAAGCGGGTTCGATGCCCGCCGGCCGCTCTGGTGCCTTCTTGGGGGTTCGGCTAACGGCAGGCCGCCGAGCTTTGACCTCGGTCGTGCAGGTTCGAGTCCTGCACCCCCAGCACCGTCACGTCCTGCCACGCTCGCGCGGCGACGTGAACTCCTGACTCGACACCGTGGCGGCCTGCGGCCGCTGCAGCCAGCGCAAGGGCGACCGGACGCCGGCCGAGGCCGGCATGCCGCTGCGGACCTCTCCCCGGGTCCCGGCTGGTCGCGGCTCGCTCTGGGCTGACCGGGTCCGGGCCGGGTGGGAGCCGCTACCCCCGCCCGGCCCGGCCCGCGATGGGAGCTGATGTAACCCGGCAGCATGGTTGCCTCTGAAGCAGCTCGTCCAGGTTCGAATCCTGGGCTCCCAGCTTTGCCCCACCCGGGGCACCGAAGCATGTCGATCCGGCGTCGCCCAATAGGCAGGGCAGCGGCCTGTTAAGCCGTACGGTGATGGTTCGAGTCCATCCGCCGGAGCAGCCAACCGCTCCCACCCGCTCTTGCAGGTGCCATCGACGCTGGCGATCCGCGCCGCCGGTCATACCGCCGAGTTCTCTGCCGGCGATACGAGCGCTTGATGATCGTGGCATGCGTGCGGGCCCGGCAACGGCCGATGGCCGGCACCGGGCCCAGCGCGAAGCGGCCGGACGGGCTCCTACAGCGGCGGCTCACCGGGCGCGGGAACGGCGGTTACGCCGGTGTGCTTCGGGCGCGGTGTCCGCGGGCTGACCCCGTTCGCGGTGGTGACGACCGGAGTGGTCTCGGCGCGGGTGGTGGCGGCCCGGTCGCTGATGACGGCCTTCGCCTTCTCCTGCGCCTGGACGACGGTGGGGTGGGCACTCAGCCGGCGGGCGGTCGACGCGATCTTCTCGTACTGCTCACGGCCGGCCCGGGATCCGAGCACGTACCCGACAGCGACACCGGCAGCCAGTTTCAGCATTCCCATGAAAGCTCTCTCCGTTTGATGTGACGTACGACGATTCAGCGTTGTGGGCTGGTCAACGGCGCAGCCTCTGCCAGACGGTGCGCGGCGCCCGTCGCCGGCGCGTCACGACAGCCGCCGCGCCCAGGATCGTTGCCGTCAGAGCCGCGATCGTGGTCGTGGCAGCGGCACGGCGTACCCGGGGATCCTTGCTCTTCTCGCTGATCTGGGCCTTCGCGGTGATCAGATTCAGCCGGACGCGGCTCTTGGTGCCGTCGAAGGCCTGCCTGGCCCGGTTCTTGACATCGGTCTTGGCCGCCAGTGCCTCGACGGTGTCACCGAGGCCCGCGCGGGTTTCCGCGATCTCGGCGCGCAGCTGGTCAGGGTGTGCGGGGGTCTGCGGAGTGCTCATGAATTCCGTCCTCGATTGGCTGCGCTCTTCACGGTGTGCAGGTCGGCCTCGACGCTCGCGCTCACGTCGTGCGGGATCGGCGGGCTCGACTTGGTCAATGCTTCTTGCCGGGCAGCGCGGCCACGCCGCTGGCGGCGAAGACCACGGCCATCGCAGCCAGCCACAGCGGCCGGACCAGGTCCAGCGCGACGGCCACGAGCGCGATCGGCAGCCCGATTCCGTACAGTCCGGGAACACCCGCGCCACTGAACAGGCCACGTCATCAGGGTTCACCTCCTAGCTACCTCGCTGTTGGTGTGCCCGAGCGGTGACGACACGAAACCGGGATCCGGCCGCCGAACGTGTCATCCTCCGTTGCCGGTGGCGGTGTGCCCGGCACCGACCGGTTTGGATCGTGCCGAGCCGCGCCGGCGTACGGGCCGACCCTTTTGTTTCTGGCCGGACTCCCGGCCGGGTGAACGATGTTCGGCGGTTTCGCCTGCAGCCCCGAGGTCATCCGCCTCTCCAGGTGTTCGAATGGGCGCTTTGACCGGTTCAAGACGCCGGCCAGAGGCGAACGAGGTACTTCTCGGTGCCCCGCAGGCACCGCACTTGGATGACGGGTCCCGGCCGCGCCCGGCATCCGTCCGCTGCGGCGGCCGGGTATCCGGGAGGCTTGGGCGGCGGAGGCATGGCGACTTCGAGGGTGCGATTCGATGTGATCGTTAACGCGCACTACCCTCAAGATTCTTTCAGGTGTCACGTGTTACCGTCCGCCGCCGGGATCGGCACTTTCGTCACCGGCGGAAGCAAGCGAACGGATCAGACAACCTGATGACACTCCTGGACCGCGTCCACGGCGGCCCTCTTCTCGCCGCACCACGCTGGTGGGGCCGGCCGCAGGTGTCGGCGGGACTGCTTGCCGGCGCGCTCTGCCTCGTATGGGCGTTCTGGCTCGCCCGCGACGCAGGCGACCTCGCCGCTCAGTACGCCTGGACCTCCTTCGTCCGTCACCACCCAGGATCGGCCTACAACCTGTCCTGGTACGGCGGCATCCATCCGGCCTCCTACAGCGTCGTCTCGCCGTACCTGATGGCCTGGCTCGGCGTACGCACCACCGGCGTACTCGCCTGTGTCTGCGCGGCGACCCTCGGCGGGCTGGCACTCACCCGGTTCGGCGTCCACCGCCCGCTACTGCCATCCCTCTGGCTGGCGATCGCGGTGTGGTCGAACCTGGTGGCCGGTCGGGTCACCTACCTGCTGGGCATGGTGTTCGCCCTGGCGGCCACCGTCCTCGTATCGGCCGGGAGCGGGCGGCAGCGGCCCCGTCCGGTGTCAGCAGCCGTGCTCGGCACGGTGGCGACGCTGTGCAGCCCGGTCGCCGGCTTGTTCATCGAGGTGCTGGCCGCGGCGCTGTTCCTGATCGGCCGCCGACGGGACGCGTACCTGCTCGCGGCCGGGCCGCCGGTGGTGATCGCGGCGACCTCGTTGCTCTTCCCGTTCTCGGGCGTCCAGCCGTTCCCGTGGTACGCCGCGCTGTTCACCACCGCTGCCGCTGTAGCCGTCGCCGTGCTGACACCTCCGGCGTGGCGGATGGTACGCGCCGGCGCTTGGGTGTACGCCGCCGGTGTCGCCCTGTGCTGGCTGCTTCCCACACCGATCGGCAGCAACGTCGAACGGCTCGCCCTGCTGGCCGGCGCGGCGATCCTGTTCTGTGCCGCACCCGCACTCGGGCGCCGCAGCCGGCGGACGGTCACGACCTACGCGGTGGCCACCGTGCTCGCGGCCTGGACACTGATCCAGCCGGTCGCCGACGTCCTCCACACCGCCCCGGCTTCCACCGGGACCACGGTGAACGCCCGGCCGCTGATCGACGAGCTGTTCCGTTTGGGCGCCCAGCGTGGCCGGGTCGAGGTGGTACCGCTGCGCACCCACACGGAAGCGTCCGCCGTCGCGCCCTACGTCCAGCTGGCCCGCGGCTGGAATCGGCAGGCCGACGTCGAACGCAACCCGCTGTTCTACGACGGCACCCTGACCCCGGCCTCGTACCGCGCCTGGCTGCACAAATGGAGCGTCGCGTACGTCGTGCTACCCACGATGGAGCCGGACGGCTCAGGCCTCGCCGAGGCTGCGATCATCGCCGCCGGGCAGAGATGGCTGCCACAGGTGTGGAGCGATGCCAACTGGCGCGTCTACCGGGTCGAAGACTCCGACCCGCTCGCCTCCTCCCCCGCGACCGTCATCTCCGCCGGCCCGGCCACCCTCACCGTCCAGATGCCCCGACCCGGCACCGCGCTGCTGCGTATCGCCTGGTCACCGTGGCTCAACGTGGTTGGAGTCGACGGCACGGGCCAGGGCGCCTGCCTCACCCAGAACGGTTCCTGGACCGAACTGTTCGCCCCAGTCGCCGGCACCTACACCGTCGAAGCACGCTATGCATTCGATCGGGGCACACCCTGCCCGATCACCGCATCGAGTTGATGCCCCTCAGCCCGGCTCGAACCTGGGCTCCTCCTGGATCCAGGAGGAGCCCACAACGTCTGGTGTCCGGGACTCAGACCAGTTCCGATTGCGGTGCCGGCCGGGGTCCTGGGATCCGAGTCGTCACTGGGGGTTTTGGATCCCAGGATCGAGTGGTCCGTACATAGCGGTAAATCACGGAAATCATCAACAGAATGACAACCGGTCCGAAGATCCAAGGCTGTTCGGCCATTTGTAGCGGCAGAAAACGGTAGGCCAGCAAAAGCGTGGCGAAGACGGCCACGCCATGGACGGCCGTCTGAATTCCCGATCGGTCCCAGCCGCGTGCCTGCGAGCGCAGGGCAGCCTCGATGGTGAGGGTGAATACCACACCGGCGACGATGTCCGCACCGTAGTGATAGCCGAACCCCAGGGTCGCGCCGAGCGTGGCGATCAACCAGAAGGTCCCGGCGAATCGTAGGGCGCGTGGGCCTCGACGAGAATGGATGAAGATCGCGGTGGCCCATGCGGTGTGCAGGCTGGGCATGCAGTTGCGTGGAGTGATCTCGTCGAACGGCATGTGCCGCGGGGGACTGATCAATGGCGGGATGTCGGGCCAGAGGTTGGCCGTTGCCCAGTGCCCGCCGTCGACACCGTACGCGAAAACTGGTCCGACCACCGGGAACAGCATGTAGATGCCGGGCCCGAGAAGTCCTATGACAAGAAACGTGCGCACCAGGTGATGGCGCGGGAACGCACGCTCGGTCGCCACGTTGCGCAGCTGGTAGAACGCGACGCAAACTGCAGCCACCGCGAGCTGTATGTAAACGTAGTCGAGGAGGTGTTCGCCGACCGTACCGGTGGCCCTGACGATCCGGCCCGCCACCCAGGACGGGTTGCCCAGCGCGTGATCGGCGGTCGCCACGTACTGGTCGAGTACCGCAGGACGGGTCTTCGACGTGATGAGCAGCCAGGCGTCGCCGGTCTTCCGGCCCGCCACCAGCAGCAGAGCCAACCCGACGCCCTTCAGCATCAGGATTCGTTCCTGGCCGGTGCGTCGCGTCATGGCGATGAACGCGTGGGCCGCAATCACCCACAGCGCGCCGTTTCCGAAGGCGAGTTTTGCGTCGGCGATCCACCGAACCAGCAGGAAGACGGCATCAATACCGATTGCCGCGCCAACTGAGATGAATCTTTGCCGCCGGGTCAGAGCCACCATTGACAAGGCCATGCTGGCGTACAGCAGGAAGCCCGACTTAGGGGCGAATATAAATTCTTTCACCTGATTGGTGACGGGGCCCGGCAGGCCGTAATGGCGTGCGGCGAATTCCAGCGTGGCGAGAAATCCGAGAGCCGCGATGCCCGCGGTGGCCCACAGAGCAACTCGTGGGTGGCGCCATGCGGCGAACGTTTCCTTGTCGTTTATCCGCGAAAGTTCCCGCGATGCCATAGGTTTCAAGATTTTTACCGATTGCCAGTTTCCGGTCGACAGATCACTTTTCGTGCCAATTGCATTGATTTCCAGTGACCCGCAGGCGATCCAAGGGCACCGCCGCGAGGCCGGTCATCCTAGCGGATTGCTGCGGACAGGCTTCAGCACCCGATGCGTCATCCGCACTCTCTCAGCAGCCTCTTGTCCGGCTCCTGAATGATCCGCCTGCCGATGCTGTGCAGCTGACGGCCACCGATGTGCGGGATGACTTACCTCGTCGCCGCAAACCTCGTCGCTTGCGCTGGTGCCGTCTCGCCGATACGCGGCGGCGTCCGATCGGAGTGTTACAGAATGCGGCGAGGACGGCGGGCCGTTGCCGGCCCGGGCCCGCGCGTCTCGACGAAGGGTGACGCCCGGATGCAGTGCAGGCGGTTCTCGTGAACCCGGGCCGATGCGCCGTCCGCACGACGCGGCGTGCAGGGCAGTGACCAACTCCACTCGCTTCCGCGGGGCCGCAGCGGATCCTGTGCTATGTTGGTCCGGTTGCAGTTTTGATTTCCGTAGACGTTTTCTGGCGCCTGATGGGTTATTCAAACTTATCGAGGCGCTTTTTTCGTTTGTCGTGTCGGTTCGACGCGGGTGATCAACGCGGCGGCACAAGGGGTCCGCACCGTGCGGTCTCCAACAGCCTGCGTAGGAGCAGACATGACTACAGGTACCGTGAAGTGGTTCAACGCCGACAAGGGCTTCGGCTTCATCAGCCCGGATGACGGTGGCGCCGACGTCTTCGCCCACTTCTCCGCCATCTCGACGAGCGGCTTCCGCAGCCTCGACGAGAACCAGAAGGTGGAGTTCGACATCACCCAGGGCCAGAAGGGCCCGCAGGCGGAGAACATCCGCCCGCTCTGATCCACTCCACGAACGGCGGCCCGATTGATTCAGCGGGCCGCCGTTCGGCCGTTCATCCGCCTGCCACGGCATCGTGAAGATCTTATGATCGGTAGAAGACCCGGCCATGGCCGGTACTGACCTGTTCCGCATCGTTCCCGCATCCTTGTGCGCGGGGTCGCTTTCCCCTGTCACGACAGCGGGTGTTCCGGGCCTCGGGCGCTGGTCTGCCCCCCTGCCGGGGACGGGCCGGATCTCGCCTCACCGCCCTGGCAGTTGAGCATGTACGGTCGCGGCCCAGGTCATGCACACACCATGGACGACTCGACAGGCCTCGTCCCTCTGATAATGGTCAGGTTAGTTGAAACCCTGGGTCACGGGGACACCTTGGAGGACATGACGATGACGACAACCTACTCAGGCCCCGCAAAGCTGATTCTGGTCGACGGCGCGTGCGTATCCGGCATGGCCTCCCTCAGCACCAACCAGCGCGGAGGACTCAACGGCTGGGGCGGCACGTTTCGCCCGAACGAGATCACGACGGAGCTGCGCAACGCGACCGAGGGGCTGCAGTTGGAGCTGCCCTACGACCGGGTGGGGACAGTCGCCGTCACCGGCATGCGCAAGCTGCTCGCCACGCAGGTGTTGATGTCGCTGGCAGGTAGCGGACCCGCACCGTTCTGATGGTGCGCCGCACAGCCGCCGCTACATCGCCGCCGCGCGGTTGTGCCAGAACGGAGCAGATCACCCGGCCGAGCCGAGGCCGGCGACTCTTGCCTGAGTGAGGGTGCCCGGCAGGGCTCGGCGGAGCCCGATCAGTACGTCATCGTCGGTGGTCAACTCCAGATGGACGTACGCCGGCCCGGGCGGCGCCAGCCCGATGTACATCTCGGGAACATCCGTCTCGGTGGCGCCCCGGATTCCGGCGCCCGGAGAAAGCCGGATGCTGGTTTGGTGGCCCACCCACCGCCTCGACGGTCGCCGGCACCGCCTCCACCGCGATCCGAATCCGGTTCCTGATCGCGGCACCTTGGGCCAGGGCGAAGACACACATCCATGGCAGTCGACCTCGCTCGCCATTCGCGGCATCGGCTGATCCGGCCGGCCGCGCTCCAGGTCCGGCACTGTGAACAATGTAACCAACATGGACCTGGATGCCGGTCAATCTTGTTAGGATTCCCCATTTCTTCAAGCCGCCACCGCTGAAGGAGGGGACCCACCGGAATGAATATCGTGGACACCGCGCGCTATCCAGTGGACGAACCGGGAAATGACGCATGGGAAAATCTCGTTTCCCGCGCACGCACCGAACTGCGCGAGCTCGGATGCTGCGTGCTGCCGGGCTTCATTCGGCCCGGCAGCTGGGAGGCGCTGCGGCGAGAAGGCGCCGGGGTCGCCCCGCTGGCGTACTACGACGTTGAGGAGACCAACGTCTACAACATCGCGTTCGACGCCGACCTGCCGGCCGATCACCCGGGCCGCATCATCATGCAGCGCGGCAACGCGTTCGTCCCGCGCGACCGGATCCCCACCGACAGCGTCATCCACCGGCTGTACACCGACCCGTCTTTCGTGCGCTTCGTCGCCGCCTGCTTCGAACTACCGGAGCTGCACGAGCTCGCCGACCCCCTGTCCGGCCTGGTGCTCAACGTCGTGCGGCCAGGCATGGAGCACCCGTGGCACTTCGACACCAACGAGTTCACCGTCAGCATGCTGACCCAGGAACCGGAGGAGGGCGGCGTCTTCGAGTACTGCCCGAACATCCGTTCGGCGGGCGCGGAGAACTTCGACGCCGTCCGTTCGGTGCTCACCGACGCCGACCGTTCGCCGGTGCGGGCCCTGACCCTGCGCCCCGGTGATCTCCAGCTGTTCAAGGGCCGTTACGCGCTGCACCGGGTGAGCGCGGTACGCGGCGCCACCTCCCGGCACTCCGCGATCTTCGCCTACTCCGAACGCCCCGGCGTGATAGGCAGCGTCGCCCGTACCCGGCAGCTGTTCGGCCGGGTCCTGCCCGCGCACCTCGACGCCGAGCGCAATGCCGTGCGGGTCGACCAGTTGCTGGACTGAATAATCGCGAGGAGCCCCGTGCGTTTCGACCGGACCGGAAAAGTTTCCCTCGAAGGCATCTACACGCAGCCCGATCCCCGCGCCTATTTCACCACCCTGCGTGAGCTCGACTACTGTATTCCCCAACTCGCCAAGCCCTATTTCCAGCACATCATCGGACAGTATCGCGAATCGCGGCAGGTGGCCGTTCCGACCGTCGTCGACGTCGGATGCTCCTACGGCGTCAACGCGGTACTGCTGCGCTGTGACGCCACCATGGACGACCTGTACGACCGCTACGCCGACACCGGGTGCACCCGGCAAGAACTGCTGGAGCGCGATCGTGAGCTGGTCCGGTCGCAAGGGTCTCCGGCCCGGTTCGTGGGGCTGGACGTGTCCCGGCCGGCGCTGGCGTACGCATCGGCGGCCGGGTTCCTCGACGATGCCGTGCAGGCCGACCTGGAAGCGCGCGAACCCACGGCGGGGCAGCGCGCCCTGTTCGCCGAGGCCGACATCGTGATCTCCACCGGATGCATCGGCTACGTCACCGGCCGGACGCTCACGCGCGTGCTCGGCTCCCGCCGGGACCGGCGACCGTGGATGGCGCATTTCGTGCTGCGAATGTTCCCGTTCGAGCCGATCGCGGATCGCCTCGCGGCCCTCGGCTACGAGACGATGCGGGTGGACCGGACGTTCCGACAGCGGCGTTTCGCGTCCGACCAGGAACAGCGGCAGGTGCTGCGGACAATGTCCGCCGCCGGTGTTGACCCGGAGGGGCTGGAGACCGATGGCTGGTTGCACGCTCAGCTCTACGTTTCCCGGCCCGTCGGCACGCCCGACCCCTTGACCTTCGACATTGACGAGTCAATGACCCAGAAGGCCGCCCGATGAGCATCGAATTCGAGGAGACCGAGTGAGCACGTTCGAAAACGAGGACACGCTGTCGCGGGTGCCGTTGCCCGCGCTGGAGGACACCTGCACCCGGCTCCTCGAGTGGTGTGCACCGCTGCTGACGGCGGAAGAGTTCGCCGACACCGAGGCCGCGGTACGGGAGTTCGGACGGCCCGATGGTCCGGGGCCGAAGCTGCACGCCGATCTGGTGCGGTACAACGCGGATCCGGCCACGCACAGCTGGTTGGACGCGTTCTGGCCGGCGCGCTACCTCGGTCGCCGGGACCGGATCGCGTTGAACGCCAACTTCTTCTTCCTGTTCCGTGAAACGCCGTTGCACGGGCTCGCCGAGCCGCAGGTGGAGCGCGCGGCGGGGCTCATCGCCGCCGCCGTGAACTACAAGACTCAGCTCGACGACGAACGCATCCCGCCGATCGCGACTCGCGGGAAGCCGTTGTCGATGGAGCAGCACAAGTTCCTGTTCTCCACCACCCGCATCCCTGGGCCGGTGCAGGACACCGTCCGAGCGCCGTACAGCGACGAGTGGCCGGGCCCGTCGACGGCGCGGCACATCGTGGTATTCCAGCGCGGCAACGCGTTCCGGATGAACGTGATCGGTCCGGACGGGCGCCCGTACTCCCTCGACGACCTGGCGGCCGGCCTGCGTGAGGTGCAGAAGGCCGGTGCCGCGCGGGCCACGACGGACACCGCGGCCGGTCATCTCACCACGATGGCCCGGGCCGAGTGGGCGGCGACCAGGGACCGGCTGGCGGCACTGGATCCCGGTAACGCGGCGACGCTGGACACCATCGAGACGGCGCTGTTCTGCGTGTGCCTGGAGGACCTGACGCCGGCCGACGACCTGGCGGCCGGCGATCAGTTGCTGCACGGCGACAGCGGCAACCGGTGGTTCGACAAGGCGGTGTCGCTCATCGTGTTCGCCGACGGCACGGCCGGCATCAACGTCGAGCACTGCGAGCTGGACGGCACCACCATCCTCAGCTTCGTCGACGCGCTGCTCGCCACGTCGCCCGAGGAGCACGCCGCGAAGTCGGGTGCGGCGGCGCAGGGGGTGCCGGCGATCGAACCGGTCACGTTCGTGCTCGACGACGCGCTGCGGGCCGACATCGCCGCCGCGGCACGGTCGTTCGCCCAATACGGCGCGGACACCGCCACCGCGACCCTGTCCTTCGACGAGTTCGGGGTGGACGAGGTCAAGCGGCTGCGGATGTCGCCGGACGCGTTCGTGCAGATGGCTTACCAGCTCGCGCACAAGCGGGCCAAAGGCCTCATCGGTGCTACGTACGAGTCCATCGCCACCCGCCAGTACCGGCGGGGACGGACCGAGGCGATGCGCGTCGTCACGCCCGAGGTGCTGCGGTTCGTATCCACGATCGACGACCCCGCCGCGTCACCCGACCAGCGGCGGGCAGCGTTCCGGGCCGCGGCCGACAAGCATGTCGAACGGGCGAAGCAGTGCCAGGCCGGTGCGGCACCGGAGCAGCACCTGTGGCAGCTGCAGCTGATTCAGAAGGGGCGTGGGCTCGCGCTCGGCGTGCCCGAGTCGCCCCGGCTGTACGAGACGCCGGGGTGGCTCACGATGCGCGATGACTACCTGAGCACCAGCTCGGCGCCGTCGACCAGCATCCGCTACTTCGGGTTCGGGGCCACCAGCAGTCGCTGCATCGGGATCGCGTACGTACTGCTGCCGGACCGGTTCAACCTGTACCTCAGCACACCTCGCCCGGTCGCCGGCATGATGTACACGTTTGCCGACCGGCTCCGCGAAGCGTTGCGTGAGCTGCGCGACCTTCTCGACGAGCAGTAGCCCGGGTCACGGGTCCGCCGCAAGCCGTTCGATCTCCGCGATCTGATGGCCGGCTTGACGGCGGACCCGTTCCCGCAGATGCTCCATCTCCCGGTACGCACCGGTGTTGTTGCCCTTCGCCGGAGCGTCGACGCTCAGGTGGTACCAGACGTCGGGCACCACCGGCGGCACCATCACGCCGGCGACTCGCTGCCGCTGAGCTACTGCGACAGCGTGCTCTGCTCCGACCACCGCATCTTCCACGGCTGGACCGACCTGCTCCTCGGGTGACCCGAGCGGTCGCGGTGGGCCGATCCAGCCCGCCGCGACCACCCGCTCCGATCAGGAGTCGCGGATCGCCGGAGGAACTCGTCGACCTTTCCGCCCCCGACCACGTCGGACGATCATGAAGATCAGAACGGCGAAGCGCGCTCAGATGCTCGACGAGAAGCTCGCCGTGAGGCCGCTGTTGACTGGCAGGCCGGCGTTGTCGAAACAGGCCACCGGCAGCAGCGCGTCACCCAGGTTGTCCGTCCAGAGGTCGCGGATGGTGCAGTACGACGGCCCGTCGCCGAATGCGGTCACCTGTGCGTGGGTCTCCTTCTGGTGCAGGACCGGGTACTTCACCTCGTACACGCCGATGCCGAGGGAGCCGATGCCGTTGGCGCCGACACCCAGCGGGTACTGGTAGTTGGTGGTGCCGCCGCCGGGCTGGGCGATGTACCCGAAGTACTTCGGCGGGGCGAACGCCGCGTAGACCGAGCGCTCCCGGTGGAACGAGGCGGTGAAGTCGCTGTTGAGCGCCGCTCCGGTGGCCGGGTCGTGGCAGGTGACGTAGGCGAGCACGTCGGAGCCGGAGGCACCCCAGCGCAGGATCTTGCACCGGCGCGGTTGCGCGTTCGGCTGCTGTGCGGTGACCTGGATGTCGCCGGAGAGCCCGGCCGGCGTACCGACGCCGTTGAACCGGACGAGGTAGACACCGACCGCGACCCCGGTCACCGTCACCGCGCCGCCGCTCGAGTTGTACGACTGACCGACCAGGCCGGAGATCGCCTGCACGGACGCGTAGCCGCCCGCGCCGGCCGGCAGGACGCCGGAGTTCACGTTCCAGAGGACGGTGAACGGGGTGTCGGCGGGGCCGCCGCCGGGCTTGAAGCACTGCACGTCGATGACCTCGTCGGGCGCCGACGCGTACCATCGGACGATCTCGCAGAACCGGCCGTCGCGGGCGACCGCGGTGACGTGGACGTTGCCACGCGAGCCGAACGCGATGTTCGGGAACCGGACCAGGAACCGGCCGGTGGCGATCTTCCCGCCGGTGGCGAGCGGGCCGGGCACCCAGCTGCCGAACTGGTACGGCGCTGGTAGCGGGGTCCACGCCGGAACGGTCGGATCCTTGATGTACGCGAACCCGAATCGGTCCGGAGTGGCGGCCGCAGCGGGAGCACCCGGTGCGATCAGCAGCAGTGCCGTCGCGAGTGCGGTGGCGTAGACGGCAACGAGGCGGCGCGGACGGGAAAACATCGGATCTCCAATCGACGTTGACCGATGGTTTGGCCACTCTCCCCCAGCCGCCTGGCACGCGCAGTCAGTTGCGGTACAGATACCCGCGCAGCGGGCACCCTGCGGCGGGCCCACCGCGTGACGATCACGTACGGCCGCCGGCAGCAGATCGCCGAGGCAATCATGGCAAGCAGAGGTCCCGGTGGTGGTGAGTCTGACTCGCGCGACCGCCTGGCCGTTCAGATGGAGATTCACCCCGGCCGACCTCGGACCCTGACGGCCCGGATCGAGCGGCACCGGCTGCTCATCGCCGGCATCAGAGAGCAGCGGAGCAACCTGCTCAAGATGGGCCGCGGAGCAACGACAGCAGTCAGGTCGAGTGGGCATTCGACCAGCTCAAACAGATCCAGCCACGACTATCCGGTACGACGAGCTCGAATACCGCCGCGGGCAACGGCAACCACTGACTCGATCATGATTCGCCGCCGCGAAACCGGGCTGAAGCGGACCCCGATCCACAAGATGCGCGCCAGGGCCGTCCGCGCCCAAAACTTCTGTAAAGTTACTTGACTGAAGCCGGACGCCTTGGCATGCTGATCATCGACGCATTTGATCATGCGCTCCGCAGAGCTGCGGAATGTTAACGGGATGCGTGTCACATTCTTGAGACGGGGGTCGACGAATGGACGAGTGCTCGGACCCTCGCGGACGCTACGGGGACCGTTAGTTAACAAATCATCAGTCTCAATATTTGAGATTTCCTCTGCCCTGTTCAAAGGGGCATTCTAAAGCCGTGCCAGAGAACCGCCGCATGCGTCGGCGGAATGCGTTCACACTTCTCTGTG
Source organism: Actinoplanes regularis (assembly GCF_900188005.1). Classification (GTDB taxonomy): domain Bacteria; phylum Actinomycetota; class Actinomycetes; order Mycobacteriales; family Micromonosporaceae; genus Actinoplanes; species Actinoplanes regularis. The sequence continues at coordinate 106,493 of NZ_FZNR01000024.1, forward strand.
GCGCGCGGAGCCCGCAATATCAGTGCGGATGATGCTGCCTGCCAGGTGGCCGTCCCTGCGCATTCCGTGGGCTGTTGGCGGATAGGAGGTTTGTGTCCAACGTGCAAAGAAATCTGATGAGACAAGAAGCGGAGTCAGTCGTGCATGGGGCCGAGTGCATTTCCTCGAACAGTGCCGTCGACCTGTGGGCCCGGCTGGCCCTCCCGGCGGCGGCTCCCGAGCCGCATGCCGAGCCGGTCGACGCGCCGGGCCTGCGCCTTGCCCTGTCCCTGTTGGCTGAGGGCGTGCTGACCGGCCACGCCGACCGGTCCCGCGGCGCCGACGCGCGGGCGGTGCCGTCGGCCGGGGCCGTCTACCCGTACGAATTCGCCGTGCTCGCCCTGGAGAACGGCGAGCCGACGGCCTTCCGCGTGGACGTCGATCGCCGTGCCTGCGCCCGTGTGGCCGCCGGTGCTCCGGTCGCCGCCGCGCTGGACGCGTCACTGCTGGCCATTCCGGAGGACGGCGGAGCGCTCGTGCTCATCCTCACCCGGCCCTGGCTGTCGATGCGCAAGTACGGCGATCGTGGCTACCTTTACGCCCAGCTCGACGCGGGACACGCGGCCGGAAGCCTCGCTCTGACCGCGACCGGGCGCGGCGCTGCGGGAGTGCTGCGACTGCGTTTTCCGAGGGAGCCGCTCTCGGACCTGCTGGAGACGGACGAGAACTGCCGGCAGATCCACTCCGCCTTCCTGGCGCGGGCGGGCTCATCGGACGACGAGTGGACCGGCTGGACCGTGCACGACGCCACCGACCGGGAGATGCGCGGGCCCGTCTGGCGTTCCTGGTTGGAGAGCGCATGCTGGGACTCGCTCGTCGACTGGCCCGAGGACGCCGACTCGCCGAGCCCGCGGACGACCTCCGCACCGCTCGCGCGGATCCGTGCGGGCCGACAGCTGCCGGAGGAGAAGCGCGGACTGGGCGCCGCGGCCGGATGGCCGGAGCTGATCAGGACGCGTGCCTCCAGCAAGGCCTTCACCGGCGAGCCCGTGTCCGCCGAGGCCGTCTGGCGGGCGGTCTCCGCCCTGTCGACGCCGCTGGAGACCGACCTTCCCGACGTCTCGTCGCTGTCCGCCACTCTGGTCGTGCGCACGACGACAGAACCCGGGCAGGACGCGGTGTACCGGCTGGACACCGGTGAGCGCCAGGCGGTGCCGCTGCCGTCCGACGACGAGGTGGCCCGTGCCTGCATGCAGCAGCGTGCCCTCGCCGGGGCCGCGGCCGTCCTGCTGCTGCACGTGCCGCGTGGCTCGCTCGCGGGAGCGAATCCACCCGGGCACGGTGGGAGCCTGCGTGAGCTCACGTTCCGCTGTGGTGTTCTGGGACAGCTGCTGTACCTGGGTGCCAACCGCGCGTCGGTCGGAGTGACCGGGGTCGGCGGCTTCGACACGCCCTTGTGGCGTACGTTGGCAGGGCTCCCGGAGGGTGACGAGATCCTCTACGCCCTGCTGCTCGGCAGCCTGGACGACTCGGGCGTCAAGCTGGACCGGCTTGCCATGGCGTACGCCCAGAACGAGCGGTGAGCCCAGTGCCCGCTGTGCTTACGAATGTCTTCACCGGCCTTCTCGACGGCCGTGGTGACCGCGTCGCGGTCACCGACGCCGACGGTTCGGTCGGGTACACGGAACTCGCCGACCGGGCCCGCGCCGCCGCGGCGCGGATCGCCCCGCACGCCGTTCCGGGCGAGCGGCTGCGCGTCGGCCTCTACGCCACCAATTCCATCGACTACGTGGTCTGTTACCTGGCGACCCTGTTCGCGGGTGCGGTGCCGTTCCTGGCCGACTCGGCATTCGGTCCCTTCGAACTCTCCCGCATCGCTGAGGACTGTGGGCTCGACCTGCTGATCCACGCTCCGGGAGCGGACGTCCGGTCGATCGCGGAGGAGGCACCCACCCACCACGGCGAGTTGGGCGCCCTCGGGCTCAGCCGACTCCGTCGCGATGGCAGGCCCCGTCCGGAGCTACTGGACGACACCGAAGTGTGCCGGTTCACCTCCGGCTCCACCGGGCGGCCCAACTGCATCGCGTTCTCTGGCGCGGCCGTCTCCGCCGCCGCCTCCAACTGGGCGAAGGGGACCGGGCTCTCCGCCGACGACCGGATCGCCTGTCTGGCCGCGCTCTCCAACGGACTGGCCTTCAACACCTCGCTGCTGGCGGCCTTCCTGCACGGCGCCTCACTGCACCTGTCCCAGGGACTGCCCACCGCTTCCCGGGTCGTGCGTCTGCTGGAGAACACGGGCGCCACCCGGCTCGTGGCCTTCCCGGCACTGTACGAGTCGATCGTGCGGCGGGCACCCCGGAACGGCTTCGCCAGCGTCCGCACCGCGATCTCCTCCGGGGCGCCGCTGCGCGAGACGGTGCGCGAGGAGTTCACCCGGATCACCGGGGTGCCGATCCACAACTACTACGGGGTCGCCGAGACCGGGCCACTGACCTACGCCCCCGACGCGGACGGTGGCGGACTCGGAAAGCCCCTGCCCGGCGTGGACCTGCGCGCGGACGAGCACGGCATCCGGGTCAGGAGCCAGTCGATGGGCTCGCACTACCTCAACGCGCCGGGGGTCTTCGAGCAGCGCATCGATGCCGAGGGGTACTACCGCACCGGTGACCAGGGGCATCTGGTCGACGGCACGCTCCACCTGACCGGGCGCACCAGCCGGCTGGTCAACGCGGGAGGGCGCAAGATCGACCCGATCGAGATCGTCGAAGTGCTGCGCGGGGCACCCGGAGTGCTGGACGCCGTCGCCCTCGAGGCCGAGAACAAGCACGGCGAACCGGTCTTGGCCGCCGTCGTCGTCGCGGAACCCGGTGTGACCGCGCAGTTCCTGCGCACGCACTGCGCGGCGACGCTCCCCACCTTCAAAGTGCCCGCAATCCTCCGCCTGACGGACCGGATCCCGGCCAACTCGATCGGCAAGCCGTCCATCGAGCGCCTGCGACGCCTGCTCAGCGAATCGCCGAGCAACTGACCATCCCTTCGACACACAGGAAAGCGTTCCCCATGGATTACAACTCGCTCCGCGCCAAGATCCTCGAACTCGCCATCGCGGCCGGTGACGGCAGTGTCTCCGCGGACGAACTGGCAAGCGTCAACTACTCGCTGCGCAACGTCGGATACTCCTCGCTCTCCTACATGCGCCTGATCGACAGCATCGAGAACGAGGTGGGCGTCTATCTCGACCCGGAGGCCGACATCGAGCACTACGAGACCATCGACTCCGTCACGGCCCTGGTGGTCGCCGGCGGGGCCGGCACCGGTGCCTGACGCGCCAGAAGGCGACGGGCCCACGATCGGGATCGTCGGCCTCGGCCGGCTGGGATCGGCACTGCGGTCGGCCTGCCGGAGCGACGGCAGGAGGGTCACCCTGACGGCCTCCCGTCGTGGCGGCTGGTCCGCCGCAGCGGTGCCTGAGGTGCTCGTCGACGCCAGTGGCCCGGAGGCGCACGCCGACGTCCTCGACTACTGCGCCGGCCACCGGGTGCCGCTCGTCGCCTGCGTCTCCAACCTGACGGAACCGCAGTGGAAGGCGCTGGCAGAACTGGCCGAGGTGGTTCCGGTGGTCCGCGCCACCAACCTCTCCTTCGCCCACTACCTGCAGGTGCGCATCGCCGAGTTCACCGCGGCCCTCACCACCGGCCGCTTCGAGACGACCACCACGGTCCGGGAGCGGCACCCGCTCGGCAAGGCACACCGCCCCAGTGGCAGCGCGCTGGCGCTGGCGGACACCTGGGCCGCGGCGAGCGGCCGAGCCGTGGCCGACATCGCCGACGAGCGGGCCGGACTCCCGGTCAGCGAACACGAGCTGACCCACACCTGGGGCGGCGAGTCGCTGCATGTGCGGCACCACGTCGCCGACTGGGCGGTGCCGGCCCGGGGTGCGCTGGCCGCCGCCGACTGGGCCCGCACCGCCGCGCCCGGCCTGGTCACCATGCGCACCGTCTACGACGACCTGACAGGAAGGACCACGACATGACCGTCGACGAACCACGGCCGCTGACCCCGGCCGAACGCCGGCTCGTCCTTCAGGTGGCGATCGGCGCCCGGATGCTCTCCCTCGACGGGCACGACGACTTCAACCAGGGGCAGATCTCCGCCCGGATGCCCGGCCGGGACGAGTTCTTCATCAAGGGAGCACTCGTCGGCTTCGACGAGGCCGCCCCCGAGGACGTGGTCCGCTGCTCGGTGGACCACGCCCGTCCCGCGCCGGCCCTGGCGCCACCGGAGCTACCCCTGCACCAGGCCATCTACCAGGCCCGCCCGGACGTCAACGGCATCGTCCACAGCCACGCCCCGTACACCCTGCTGTTCGGCGCCACCGACCTGCCGATGCGGCCGATCTCGCACGACGGCGCCTACTTCCGGGACCGGATCGGGCTGTTCACCGAGACGAGCAACACCGTCCTGGACATCGGGACCGGCGAGCACATCGCCAAGGACCTCGGCGACCATCCGGCCGTGCTGCTGCGCAACCACGGCGGAGTCGTCGTCGGCAAGAGCGTGCGGCATGCCGCGGTCTTCGCCCAGGTACTGGAGCGGGCCTGCCGCCTCCAGCTGACCGCGGAGGGCACCGGCGTGCCCTACCACTGGTCCTCTGATGTGGACGTCGCGGCCAAGCACGACTTCATCTACGCCGACCTCTCGGTCCGCTCCTACTGGGACTACGCCGTCCGCCGAGTCGGCCGGCACTGGCCCGAGACCCGCGAATGGGAGATCTCTCGATGAAGGTCCAACGGATCCTGCCCACGGAGGAGTCGGCCGAGCTGCTCGGCCTGGTCCGGGAGATCGCGGCGGGTGAGCTCGCGCCCCGTGTCGCCGATTTCGAAGCGGCCCACGAGTTCCCCAGGGAGATCGTGCGCACCCTGGGCAAGGCCGGGCTGCTGAGCCTGCCCTACCCCGAGGAGTACGGCGGCGGCGGGCAGCCCTACGAGGTGTACCTCCAGGCGCTGGAGGAGATCGCGTACCACTGGTTCGCGGTGGCCGAGGCGGTCAATGTGCACAACCTCGCCTGTTTCGGCACCGCCACCTACGGCACCCGGGCCCAGCGGGAGGAGCTTCTGCCCGACATGCTGGGCGGCGAACTGCTGGGCGCCTACTGCTTGTCCGAGGCGGAGGCCGGTTCCGATGTGGCCTCCCTCAGCACCCAGGTGGTGCGGGAAGAGGACGGCTACCGCATCACCGGCACCAAGTCCTGGGTGACGCACGCCGGTCACGCGGACTTCTACAACGTGTTCGGCCGCACCGGAGGGCCGGGAGCCCGCGGGTTGTCCTGCCTGGTGGTCCCGGGAAGCGCGCCGGGCCTGGTGGTGCACGCGAAGGAACGGAAGCTGGGCGTCTGGTCCTCACCCACCGCCCAGGTCGGTTTCGAGGACGTCCGGGTTCCGGCGCAGCGGCTGATCGGGCGCGAGGGCAAGGGCTTCCTGATCGCGATGGGCGCACTGGACTGCGGCCGGCTCGGAATCGCGGCCTGCGCGGTGGGCATCGCCCAGGCCGCGGCCGACTATGCCGTGCGTTACGCGAAGGAGCGCCGTCAGTTCGGGCAGCGGGTCATCTCCTTCCAGGGCGTCGGTTTCATGCTTGCCGACATGGCCACGCAGATCGCCGCGGCTCGGGCACTGACGTTGGCGGCCGCCCGGCTCAAGGACGCCGGCCGGCCGTACTCGCTGGAGGCGGCGAAGGCGAAGCTGTTCGCCACCGATATGGCGATGAAGGTGACCACCGACGCGGTGCAGGTCCTCGGCGGCGCCGGCTATGTCGCCGACCACCCGGTGGAGCGCTGGATGCGTGAGGCCAAGCTGCTCCAGATTGTCGAAGGCACCAACCAGATCCAGCGCATGGTCATCTCGCAGGGCCTGGGCTGACCCGCGCGCTTACCGGGCGGGTTTGGCAGGCGTTCGTACAAGGCAACCGAAAGGACGGTTCGGAAACACGATGACCACGATCGAGGAGCGGACGATCACACTGGACTCCGCGCGAGCCGGGACCGGCCCGGCGACCTGGGGGCAGCGGGCGATCTGGGGTGTCGTCACCCGCCTCGGCGACGACGCGCCCAGGTACAACTTGCGGCTCAACCTCCCCGTCACCCCACCCCGCCCCGCCTCCCGTGTGCTTGCGGACCTGACGGAGCTGCTCCGGATGCACGACAGCCTGCACACCCGGCTGCTGCCGGAGGGCGAGGACGGTCTGCGGCAGGTCGTCGACGGCACCGGCGAGCTTCCGGCGACCGTGCGGGTCTGCACGCCCGTGGAGGCGGAGGCGGTGGGCGAGGCGCTGATGGAGGAGCTGGCCGGACGTTCCTTCGACCACGCGCGGGAGTGGCCGTTCCGGGTCGGTCTGGTGGAGCACGAGGGAATGGTCCACCGGCTTGTGCTGGCCGCCTCGCACACCGCGATGGACCTGTGGGGTGAGGGCCGGATGCTTCGCGACCTGACCCTGATCGAGGCCGGGGAGTCAGCCGAGGCCCTGCTCCGGGCACGACCCGCCGTCCAGCCGTTGGACGCGGCGGCGCTGCAGGCCACGCCGCAGGGCCGGCGCCGGGACGAGGCCGCCCGGCGCTACTGGTGCGAGCGGCTGACCAGCGGCCCCCGCCGGATCTTCCTGAATCCCGCGGCACCGGACCTCGCGGTGACGCACCCGGGCCGGCTGTTCCCCAACGCGCTGCTGCGCTCGCCGGCCCTGGCCGTCGCCGTCGAGCGGGTGGCGGCGCGGCTGGGAGTGAGCGACGCCGCCGTGCTGCTGGGCGCGGCCTCCCACCAGCTGGCCAGGATCTCGGGCAGCAGCGACGTGCTGTTCCAGGTGGTGGTGAGCAACCGTTTCCAGCCGGCAGCCGCCGAGTCGGTCAGCACCATGGCCCAGGAGGCCGTGTTCCTGCTCCCGATGGCGGACAAGGACTTCGAGGACGCCGTCCTGCGGACCCGGTCCGTCGCGTTCGGCGCGTTCCGCCACGCCGGCTACGACAAGTGGGCACTGGACCGGCAGGTGGCACGGCTCGTCGAGCGCGGCGAGGCGGCCGACCACTCCTGCTGGTGGAACGACACCCGCGACCCGGGCGTCGGCCCGTTCGACACCGTCGAGCGGCCCCGGGCCGCGCTGGGGGAACTGCTCGTGCGGACGGAACTGAGCTGGCCCACCGACTTCCTGCCCAGGGCCAACGTCTCGGTGGCGATAGACGTGCTGACCGCCCCGGGAGCCCTGGAGCTCTCGATGACCGCCGACCCGGCTCTGCTCAGCCGCGAGGGCATGGAGCAACTCCTGCGCGGGGTCGAGCGGCTGGTCGTCGACGCGGCGATGGCGGTGAAGGACGCGTGACCAAGCGGTACGCGGGAGTCGCTTGGAGCGGCACCGGATACGAGGTCGAAATCCTCGACGACGCGGGACGACAGGTGGTCGAGCCGAGCAGTTGGGGCGCAGCCGAGGTCGCCCGGCTCATCACCTGGCTCCAGAAGCTGGGCGACGAACAGCCGGTGGCCGCGGTGTTCGACAGCACCAACGGCCTGCTCGACGGGCCGATGACGGCCGCCGGTCTCGAGGTCTACCGCGCCGACCCCTGGCGGCTGCCGCCCCGGCCGTCGTTCGGCTCCGTCACCGCCCGTCAGCTGGCGGAACAGGCGCGAGCCGCCGTCGGCTCGCTGGCCCGCGTCACCGCCGAGGGAGGCAGTCTGACCGGCCGCGCCGACGAGTACCACGACGGCGCGCGGCGCAGCGAACCGATGCTGGCGGAGCTGACGGCGGCCGGACGCTGCTTCGAGCACGGCCGCCGGGATATTCCGCAGGTCGCGTTGACCTTCGACGACGGTCCCGATCCGGTGTACACCCGCCGGATCCTGGAGATCCTGGACCGCTACGGCGTGCGGGGCACCTTCTTCTGCGTCGGCCACCATGTCGCCGCGTTGCCCGACGAGGTGCGCCGGATCGTCGCCGCCGGCCACGAGGTGGGCAACCACTCCTGGTCCCACCCCTTCCTGCCCGATCTGACGTCTGCTCAGCTGCACCAGCAGCTCGACCGGACGGCTGAGGCGGTGGCCCGGGTGACCGGCGCGGCACCGACCCGGTTCCGGCCGCCCTACGGTGCGCTGACCCCGGAGGTCCTGACCGTACTGGACGAGCACCCGAGCGCCCTGACGCTGTGGGACGTGGACTCCCGCGACTGGTCCAGGCCGGGGCCGGAACAGATCGCCGCGACCGTGCTGCAGTCCACCCGGCCGGGTTCCGTGGTGCTGATGCACGAGGGCGCCGGCGATCGCAGCCAGACGGTCCAGGCTCTGCCCTCGATCATCGAGGGCCTGCTGGAACGGGGCCTGGAACTGGTGCCCGTGGGCGAGTTGCCCGCGCCGTCCGTCCCAGCCGCGATGGGCGGTTGACCGGCAGCCGCGGGTGAGGCAGCCGACCACGGATTCGATCGAAAATCCTGATCCAACGCTGGAGCAACGAGATTTCATGAACAAGGAATTGGCGAACCGCGCCGCCGCGGCGACACCTTCGCAGGCCGGGGACGGGTTCACAGAGGCGCCCCCGAGCACGGAACCGGCAATCTGGACCCGCAACTTCAGGTACTACTTCGTTGCCCGCAGCGCGGGCCTGCTCAGCTGGTCCATGCTGCCGATCGCGATCACCGCCGGCCTGCTCAAGTCCGGCTACGGGCTGGGTACCGCCGGGTACGCGATGGCCTTCCTGGTGGGGCCGTTCGCCGGATTGGTGCTGTTCGGCGGGGTGCTCTCCGACCGTTTCACCGCGCGCCGGATGATGATCGCCGCAGATCTCGGCAACCTCGCCGCCCAGGTGCTTCTCGCCTTCCTCTTCTTCCACGGCATCGACGAGCTTTGGCACCTGTACGCACTGCTGGTCATCGCCGGTACCGCCAACGCGATGTTCCAGCCGGGTGCCTCCTCGACCGTCCCCCTGGTCGCCCGGGACGTGCAGGGCGCCAACGGGGTGTTGCGCACCTCCGAGGCGCTCACCTCGCTGGGCGGCCCGGCGTTGGCCGGTGTGCTGATCGGCGTCGCATCGACAGGCTGGGTGATGGTCGTCTCCGCCGTTGCCTACGGGACCAGCGCGATATGCCTGTTCGCGCTCCGTCTTGGCGCGGTCCCCGCCCCACCCGCCGGGGAGAGCCTGTGGCGCAACCTGGTGGTCGGCTGGCACGAGTTCCGCTCGCGTAGCTGGCTCTGGGGCGTGATCGTGATCTGGATGTTCTTCGCCGTGCTCTCCTGGGGGCCACAGCTGTCCCTCTCCGCCGGAGTGATCGTGCCGGCCCACGGGGCCACCGCCTTCGGTCTGCTCAACACCGCCTTCGGCGCCGGCACCGTGATCGGCGGGTTGACGGCGATCCGCTTCAAGCCGCGACGACCGCTCGCGGCCGGGGCGCTGGCGATGCTGGCCTATCCGCTCTACCCGTTGGGCATCGTGCTCGACTGGCCGGTCTGGCTGCTCGCTGGCGCCCAGGTCGCGGTCGGCATCGGCATCACCTTCTGGGGTGTCATGTGGGCCACCAGCGTGCAGACCCAGGTGCCGGGTGAGGTGCTCAACCGCGTTCACGCCTACGAGGTAGCGGGTTCCGTAGGCATGTTCCCGGTCGGCAGTGCGCTGGCCGGTCCGGCCGTCGCGGCATTCGGTACCGACCGAGTGCTGCAGGTCGGCATCGTGGTCGCTCTGCTCACAGCCGCCGCCCTGCTGGTCGCGCGCCCCATCCGCACCCTGGCTCGAGTCCCCGACCGCGCCTGAGGGACACCGAGCGCGGCGCAGCCCGTCAGGGCTGCGCCGCCTCCGTCTGCTCAGCGGCCATCCACGAGGTCGGGCTCACCTACGGATACCGGCACGCCACAGTCCATTGACACATCGAAGGTCATCAAATAAAGCTTGTTTCCGATAAGCGACTGACATCGATGTCATAGTGGAGGCCGCGTGTTCCGATCCCGCACCGTCGCCGCGCTCCTGGGGGTTGCCCTCACCGTTCCGATCGGCGCCGCCGCAGCTCAGGCGGCTCCGGCACCACTCGTCGACGACCCGGCCGCCTACGTCGATCCGTTCATCGGCACGACGAACCTCGGCAACACCTATCCCGGCGCGGCCACCCCGTTCGGGATGCTCGCATGGAGCCCGCAGACCTCGCGCGGCAACCAGAGCTCCACCCCGGCGCCGGGCGGCTACCAGTACACCGCGACGAAGATCCGAGGCTTCAGCCTCACCCACCTCAGCGGTGTCGGCTGCTCCGGCGGCAACGGTGACATCCCGGTCATGCCGCACGTCGGCGACATCACCGGGTCCCCCACCGCGGACACCACCGACGCGATCTTCGCCAGCACCTTCGCGCACGCCAACGAGACCGCGAGGCCCGGTTACTACAAGGTCGGCCTGGACAGCGGCGCCGGCGCCGAACTGACCGTCACGCCGCGCACCGGGTTCGGCCGGTTCACGTTCCCCGCCGACAAGCCGGCCGGCCTGCTCTTTCGCACCTCGCTGTCGGAGACCGGCAGCGAGGCCGCGACCGTGCACCTCGACCCGGCCACCCGCACGGTTTCCGGCTCGGTCAGCGCCGGCAACTTCTGCGGACCACAGAGCACCGACAACAGCCACGCCTACTACACGCTGCACTTCGTCGCCGTGCTCGATCAGCCGTTCGCCTCTACCGGCACCTGGAAGGACGCCACGCTCACTCCGGACGGCACCGACGAGAGCGGCGGCAGCGGCTACAGCCCGGCCGGACGGCCGAACGCGGGTAAGGGCTCCGGCGGGTACGTGACATTCGCGCCGGGGACGACCGGTGTCGGCATGCGCGTCGCCGTCTCGTACGTGAGCCTGGACGGTGCCAAGGCGAACCTAGCGAAGGAGAGCGGCGAACGCGGTTTCGACCAGATCGCGGCCGCCGCCCGTGCGCGGTGGACGGACCGGCTCGAGAAGATCGCCATCGGCGGCGGCGCCGAGGCGCACCGCCGCACGTTCTACACCGCGCTGTACCACGCACAGCTCGAACCCACGCTGACCAGCGATGTCAACGGCCGGTACATGGGCGCCGACAACGTCGCCCATGCGCTGAGCGGCAAACAGCGGGCGCAGTACGGCACCTTCTCCGGCTGGGACGTCTACCGCGCCCAGGTGCAACTGTTGACGATGCTCGACCCGGCGATGGCCAGTGACTTCGCCCAGTCGCTCTACAACTACGCCGGCCAGCGCGACGGCGAATGGGACCGGTGGTTGTTGCAGCACGGCAAGACCTCGGTGATGTCCGGTGATCCGTCGGCGGCGGCGATCGCGGCCATGCACGCGTTCGGTGCCCGGGACTTCGACGTCAAGGGCGCATTCCAGTCTCTCGTACGGGCGGCGACCGTCCCCACCGCCAACGACTCCAGCGACACCGGCTGCAACGTCGAGTGCGTCGGCCAGCGCCCGGCTCTCGACAAGTACCTGGCGCTCGGCTACGTCCCGGCCGACGACTGCCACTGCTGGGGCGGCGCCGCCGAAACGTTGGAGGACGCGGCCGCCGACTACGGTCTGTCCCGGCTCGCCGGCGCGCTCGGCGACCGGACGAACCAGAGAAAGTTCCTGGACCGCTCGCACAACTGGCGCAACGTCTTCGACCCGGACGCCAAGGCGGACCCCGGACTGGAGCACAACGTCCGCGAGCAGATCGCGACGATCACGGCCAGCGCCGAGAACGCGCCCGGCGAGGGCAAGGCCCAGGCGTTCGACGGCGACAAGGGCACGAAGTGGCTCACGTTCGCCGCCACCGGCTGGATCCAGGCGCAGCTCAAGCAGCCGCAGACGGTCACGTCGTACGCGCTCACCTCGGCCAACGACGTGCCGGGCCGGGACCCGAAGGACTGGGAGCTACTGGGCAGCGACAACGGCAACGACTGGACCGTCGTCGACGCGCAGACCGGCCAGAGCTTCGCCCAGCGCGGCCAGACGCGCGAGTACCCGGTGGCGTCGCCGAAGGCGTACCTCCACTACCGCCTGAACGTCACCGCCAACGGCGGCCAGCCGATCGTGCAGCTGGGTGAGCTGGAACTGGCCGACCCGGCGGTGGCGACCCCGGCACCGCCCGACGGCCCGTTCGTCGGCTGGATGAGGGACCGGTACGCCGACGGCACCTGGGCGCCCGGTTTCAGCCCGTCCACCGGCACCGGCTTCGTCGAGGGAAGCAGCGCCCAGTACACCTGGATGGTCTACTCCGACGTGACCGGTCTGGCGCAGGCGATGGGCGGCACCACGAAGGCGGCCGAGCGGCTGGACGCGTTCTTCCGCAAGGCCGACGGCACGTTCGACCTGAGCGCCAGGAGCAGCACGAGGTTCGACGTGACCAACGAGCCGGACATCCAGACGCCGTACCTCTACAACTACTTCGGGCAGGCGTACAAGACGCAGGAGACGGTCCGGGCGATCATCGACGGCCGTTGGGGCGACGGCACGGGCGGCATCCCCGGCAACGACGACGCCGGCACGATGAGCGCCTGGTACGTCTTCTCCGCCCTGGGCCTGTACCCGACCGTGCCGACCCGCGCCGAGCTGGCGCTGTCCACACCGCTGTTCCCCCACGCCGTGGTGCATCTGGCCGGCGGCCGGTCGCTGACCATCGACGCGCCGGGTGACGGGCTCTACGTCGACAACCTGCGCCTCGACGGCAAGCCCAGGACCAAGGCCTGGCTGCCGGCCACGGCCGTCCGCGACGGCGGGCACCTGGTGTACGCCCGATCCGCCTCCCCCAGCCTCACCTGGGGTTCCGGGCCCGGCGACGTACCTCCGCAGAACTGACCCGCGAACGGTGCGCGCCCCCGGGCGCGCACCACGCGGTCAGCAGTCCACCGCAGGAAACACCTCGCCGTTGATCACGGTGAGCCACCAGGCGTGCCGCGGTCTCGATCGACGTCGTCCGGTAGTGGCTGGGTGCCGATGACCTCGATCAACACGAGCATGACCGTAGCGGCGACGGAGACCGGGATCCGCACCTCGACGGCCCGCCGACGGTAAGTCGGCCCGACTCGCAGCAGATCCGTGCGCTCGCCGGGCAAGCCGGCCGTCGCGGTAAGGCGACCGGCGCGGTCAGTTGATCAGGGGAGGCATCGATTCTCTGCGGCTGAGCATCGCCATGTCGACCATGAAGCAGCCGACGCTTCCGGTAGCCGTCCGTCCGATCCAGACGGGATAGCCGCCATCACCCCAGCCGGTGCCGAAGGCGATGAGGTTGCCGCCCGACCCGGTGCCCGGTACCTCGATCGGCTCGTCGCGCGCCTTCAACTCGAACAAAGCCGGGTCACTGTCGACGAGCGGGGTCATCCTGGTGAGCGCGGCCCCGTCGAGAAGCGCCATCATCCCGGCGTCGACCCCCACGTTGTACGCCTCGCCCGGAGCGAGTGCTGTCAGATCCTGTCCGGGCCGCAGCGCCATCTCCCAGCTCTGAATGGGCAGTTGCTGGACGGTGAGCCGTGCGGCAGCGACCAAGCTGATATCTGGCCAGCTCACCACGGCCAGGGTCACCGGATAGGAACCGGCAGGCACTGTCACCGTGTAGGGCACGACGTTCAGGTTTTCCGCGTTCCAGAACCAGTTGGGGTCGGCCGCGATCAACCGACCGGTAGGCATGCGCAGCGTCCCGCCAGCCTTTGTCGTGGCGGTGACCCAGTCTCCGTTGTCGAGTTGGTGCCGGCTGCCGTCCCGGAAAAGACCAGCGGTCTGCTCCGGCAACGGGAAGCCGCGAGGGGCGACGTCCCGCTGCGGCGCGACGGCGGGGCGTTCACAACCGCCCAGACCGACCGCCCCAGCCGCCAGGGCAAGCCTGATGGCATTGCGCCGACTCCAGCCCATCCGCCCACACCCCGTGATCTCGGCCAACCAGCCAGCAAAGGATACGGGCGCTCAAGATCGGGAAGAATCAGCAGGTCAGCATGCACTCGCCAGCCGGTCGGACGCCCGCTGGCGACACTACGAATGTTGATGCGCAACCGCTGACGTCCGACCGGGGGATGTGCTCGGCCACCGGTAGATTCCGCGCGTGGAACTTGATCACCTTTTGGGTTTGCTGGATTCAGAAGACGAGGTGTCGGCCGCGTGCCGGCAAGCGGTGCTGTACGGCCGGCGGTGGCGGGTCCACTCGACGCCAGTACCGGCATCCGAGCTGGTGTGGATTTATACGATCCGAGAGGCACAGCTCCGGGAGGCTGCGACTGCGACGCTTGGCTTCACAGCAGCCATCGAATCCTTACGATCTCTCGGCAGCAAGGCCGTATGTCTGGGGTACGCGGTGAGCGCGGACGATCCGCCGTACCACTTTCAGCTGTTTATCGACGAGGACTTGACGGCTGTCGTGGCCTGCCTGGGAGTCGGGCCGGAAAATCATTGATTACCGCCGGCCCTGGACAGCACACTGCGGCCTGAGAGTGTGCCGGACAAGCTACCGAATTCAAACATAAGAAGGGCTCTGGTTGCGGTTCAGAAGTTGGCCGGACGACCGCCGAGCGTGACGGCACCTCGCTGACCCGGGCATCGCGCAGCGGCCGATGAGGTTTCCGGCAGGTTGATCGAGCACCACTTTGCTGAAGCTGCTGGCGGGCGGATGTGCCCGCGCGCCGTCCGGGCTCAGAACGAGCTGAAGCTTTCCACGTCGATCAAGGCAAGCACTTCGGTACGCACTGCCGGGCATTCCGCCTTGGTAGCCGCGTCCAGTACGGCGCCATTCTCCGGCTTGCCGTGGGACTCGAAGAAGGCGGCCAGATCGCCGGCCAGATTGGCGTGCCGCCCGACCGGGCTGCCGACCTCCTTCAGTGCCGGGATCTCGCCCTTCAGGTAGGTGCAGACGTCCTTCGCCGAGTAGGAGCCGCCCGCCGCGGCGGGCGGCTTGCCGTTCGCCGGGGTTGCGGTGGGCGGCGGCTCGGTGCCGGCCGAGGAGCAGCCGGACAGCACGGCAGTGCTGGCGATCAGCGCGAGCAACGCCGCGAGGCGCTGGTGAGAGGTCATGGTGTGCGGTTCCCGTCTGAGTAAGCGGTGATCAACCAGAGTCCGGTCGGGAGCCGGTAGCCGGTGCCGGCCGTGCGGAAACGTTCGAGCAGGCGTGCCGACCCGGCCCGGGCCTGCCCCTGAATGGTGGGTTCGGCGTCCCGGTAGGCCGCGCCGGCGGGGCCGATCTCGATGAGCCATTCGGTGACCGCTTCCGGATCGTCCGGCGCGTTCAGCGCGACGTCGTACGGATGAATGCCGATGTCGGCGAAGCCGGCTGCGGTGAGCACGCGGGTCACCCGGGTCGCGTCGGCGAACGCGAACGGCCCGGGCTCGTCGCCGATCGGCAGCGGCGGCAACGGTCCCAGGTGTGCCGCCGCACCGAGCATCGCCGCCGGCAGCCAGGGGTTCGCCCGGCCGTCGCGGAACACCGTCGCGGCCAGTCGGGCGCCGGCACGCATCGACCGCCGGACCGTGGCCAGGCCGGCGACCGGATCGGCGAGCAGCATCAACGTCATCCGGGAGTAGACGGCGTCGAACGGTGCCCCGGGCACGGCATCGAGCGTCTCGATGTCACCGGCGACGAACTGCGGTCCCGCCCCGCCCGGCCCGGTGAACCGGTCCCGCGCCGTCGCCACCATCGCCTCGGCGAGGTCCAGACCGACCGCGCTGCCCGACGGTGCGACGGCACGCGCGATCTCGGCGGTCGTGCCGCCACATCCGCAGCCGACGTCGAGCACCCGTTCCCCAGGCTGGGGTCGCAGCCAGTCGATTGCCACGGCGCCCAACGGACGAGCGATCTCGTCGTGCCGGTCGGCCTGATTGACCCAGCCCGGCGCCATCCGGGCCCAGAAGTCGGCGTTTCGGGCACGCAGGGTGGCGATGTCGGCCATCAGAACGGCATTTCGGCGCCGTCAACGGTGGCCGACCGGAAGGAGGCGGCCTTCGCCGGATCGAAGCCCTCCTCCTGGGCGGCCAGCCCCGCGGCTCGGATCAGGCGTTCCGACTGGAACCTGCGGAACGCGGCCTCGTCGGCCCAGATGTTGATGATCCGCCAGCCCTCGGCGGACGGGCCCGCCACGTGGGCCAGCAGGCCTGGCGGCCGGTCCGGGCCGAGGTGCTTCTCCACCTGCCGATATTCCTGCTCGCTGACTCCGGGCATGTCTTGCACGACGCCGTACGGCACAGGTGCCCCCTGATGCTTAGTCGATAGAGTGAAGCTCTATCGAATAGTGGACTACGCTGCACGCGTGACTGTCAACCGGCGTTACGTCTCACCCCGTCGTCAGGAACAGGCCCGACAGACCCGGCGCGCGATCCTCGACGCGGCCGCCAAACTGTTCGTGGACCCGGGCTACGCCGCGACGCCGCTGACCGCCGTCGCCGCCGAGGCCGGCGTCGCCGTGCAGACTGTGTACGCGGTGTTCGGCAACAAACGCCAACTGCTCTCCGATCTCGTCGATGTCACCCTGGTCGGCGACGACGAGAAGGTCGTGATGGCCGACCGGTCGTTCGTGGCCGACATCCGCGCGCTGACCGGCCTGCGAGCGAAGCTCACCCGGTACGCCCGGCACCTCGCCGAGACCCATGCCAGACAGGCGCACGTGATACTGGCGCTGGCCGGCGCGGCGACCGCCGACGCCGACGCCGCGGCGATCTGGCGCAAGAACCTCGAGGACCGGCGCCGCGGCATGGTGATGTTTGCCGCCGACCTCGCGGCCACCGGGGAGGTGCTGGTGAGCCAGGAGCGGGCCGCCGACATGCTGTGGCTCGCGCAGGACATCCGCAACTACGACTGGCTGGTCCGCGAGCGCGGGTGGCCGGTCGAGCGGTTCGAGCGGTGGTTCGTGGACAGCGTCGCCGCCGTGCTCGGCACGCCGGACTGACCGCGCTTCCGGCCGCGACCCCGCCAATTGACCTACGCGCGCCCTGCCATCCGGCACCCATGCCATTTACGGCAGCGCACTCACCCCGCATCCACGATCAGCAGCGAAGCCCTCGTCTGGAACCAGTAACCGGCCGCGAAATACGCGCTCGACGCGTTCGAAGAGAATGCAAAGGCGAAGGAAGCAAATCACGACTCGACGGCCGGTTGCGCCGACCAATCAGCGTTCGATCATCTGCATCTGCTCGTCGGTGTGGTGTCCGCCCTCGGCCACCGGCAGCGCGTCGAGGATGGCGATCTGTTCTGGTGTGAGCGTGATGCCGGCCGCGGCGGTGTTCTCCTCGACCCGGCTGACCCGCTTGGTGCCGGGAATCGGGACGATGTCGTCGCCGCGGGTCAGCAGCCAGGCCAGCGCTACCTGGGCCGAGGTGGCACCCGCCTGGTCCGCGATCTCCTGCACCTGGTCGGCCAGACGCAGGTTGCGCTGGAAGTTCTCGCCGGTGAAGCGCGGATTGTTCTTGCGGAAGTCGCTGTCGTCGAGCTTCTCGATGTCAGCGGGGGTGCGCAGGGCCCCGGTGAGGAAGCCGTGCCCGAGCGGCGAGTACGCGACCAGGCCGATCCCCAGCTCCCGCAGCACGGGCAGCACCTGCTCCTGGTCACGGGTCCACAGCGAGTACTCCGATTGCAGGGCGGTGACCGGGTGCACGGCATGCGCGCGGCGGATGGTGTCGATCCACGCCTCGGACAGACCCACGTAACGGATCTTGCCCTGCTCGACGAGGTCGGCGAGGGCGCCCATGGTGTCCTCGATCGGGGTCTTCGGGTCGACCCGGTGCTGGTAGTACAGGTCGATGTGGTCGGTGCCGAGACGTTTGAGGGAGCCCTCGACAGCGATGCGGATGTTGTCCGGGCTGCTGTCGAGGTTCCACGGGCCGGCGCCGCCGTGCGAGACGATGCCGAACTTGGTCGCCAGGACCACCTGGTCGCGGCGGCCCTTCAGCGCCCGGCCGACGAGTTCCTCGTTGGTGTACGGGCCGTAGATCTCGGCGGTGTCGAGGAGGGTGACACCGAGGTCGAGGGCGCGATGGATGGTGCGGATCGATTCGGCGTCGTCGGTGCCGGCACCGGTGTAGCCGTGCGACATACCCATCGCGCCAAGGCCGATCCGGGAAACTTCCAGGGCTCCGAGCTTCGCGGTACGCATGTGGGGCCTTCCTGTTGTCGTACGCGAGAAAAGGTTGTGGTCAGGCCTCGGGGATGAGCCGGCCGAAGGTCTCCAGTGTGATGGCCGCGGGCTCCGGGCCGCCGCGTTTTCCGGTGTTCAGGGCGTCGATCGCGGCGATCTGCCCGGCGGTGAGCTCGAAGTCGAACACGTCGAAGTTTCTCCGCGATCCGCTCCGGCTTGGTTCCGCTCCCCCACGCCGGGTCGCCGGGCTGGTTGCCGTGGGTGGTGTCGTGTTCCTTGTGGCGTTTACCGGCGCACCCATTCACCCATCCACACGTACGAGTATCTGCGCAACCACTCAACGTGACTCATACTTTCGGTTAGGTCCTGCTCGACCGATCAGCTATCGTCGTCCTACCAAACGGCCAGAGCGCCGGAGTGGTGACCGATTCGCAGCGGCCCGGCCCTGCGAGCAACGACGTAGGGAGACCGACATGACCTCCACAACCACCACCGCACCGGCCACCGCCTCGAAAGCCGACCTGGACAACACACTGACCAGCGCAACCGCCGCGGACACCGCCGCCGACCTGCTCGCCGCCATGACCGCGATGCCGGCCGGCCACCCCTCCCGCCCAGCCCTG
>NZ_FZNR01000007.1 GCF_900188005.1 Actinoplanes regularis
TGAAACGCCTGGTCAACCGCGAGATCCTGACCGAGACCCAGCCCGGCCTATTCACCCTCAGCCAGAAACGGACGTAACCTCACGGACCGGCCTCTGAGAGGGGGCGCCGGCCGTTGCGGTTGATGGGCGGGGTCGTGGGGCGCGGCGGCGGGTCGGGGTGGCGCGGGCCTCGCGCGAGTGCGCCACGGGACTTGGCTCGAGCCTGGCCACGGCGCCCCATCGGTCGTACCTAGGGAAATGGATCTTGAATTTGCTGTTGGTTGTCTGACGCACTGCGGGGCCGCACCGTGTGGTGCGGCCCCGCAGAACATGTGACAGGAGGTGGAAGCTACCCCTTGACGCTGCCGGCGAGCAGGCCGCGGACAAAGTAGCGCTGGAGCAGCAGGAACACCGTGACCGGCACGATGATCGAGACGAACGTGCCCGAGGCCAGCAGGTGCCAGGCCGTGCCGCGGGTGCCGGTGATGTTGGCCAGCTGCAGGGTGATCGGGGCGACCTCGTCGCCGCCGCCCGCGAAGACCAGGGCCACCAGCAGGTCGTTCCAGACCCAGAGGAACTGGAAGATGCCGAACGCCGCCAGTGCCGGGATGAGCAGTGGCAGCATCACCCGGAAGAAGATCGACACGTGCCCGGCGCCGTCGATGCGGGCGGCCTCGATGAGGCCGGCCGGGATCTCCTTCATGAAGTTGTGCAGCAGGTAGATCGCCAGGGGCAGGGCGAACGTGGAGTGCGCCAGCCACAGCGGCCAGAACGTACCGCTGATGTCGATCTTCACGAAGATCGTCAGCAGCGGGATCAGGGTGACCTGCAGCGGGACGATCTGCAGCGCGAAGATCGCCAGGAACAGGATGTTCTTTCCGCGGAAGTTGATCCAGGCGAACGCGTAGGCGCCCAGGGCGGCGAGCGCGATCGGGATCAGCACCGCCGGGATGCAGATCGTCAGCGAGTTGACGAAGAAGTCGGCGAGGTTGACGCCGGTCTCCTCGTCGAACACGGCTCGGTAGTTGTCCAGGGTGACCTGTGGGTCGCTGAAGAACGTCCACCAGCCGGTCCGCTTGATGTCCATCTCCGGACGGAACGACGAGAGCAGCAGCCCGAACGTCGGGAGCGTCCAGAGCACCGCGACGACGATCGCGACCAGGGAGGCCCACGGCGAGCTGAGCCGCTTCTTCGCGATCGCGGAGGCGCTCGGTGCGGGTGCCTTGAGTTCCGGCGTCGTCGCTACGGGTGTGGCCGTCATCATGCCTCCCGACGGACGTGGCGGATGTTGTAGAAGACGATCGGCAGCACGAGGATGAACAGCACCACCGCGAGCGCCGCGGCGAGACCCTGGTTGTCGGCCCGGATCAGCTGGCTGTAGAACTCGTTCGCGATGACGCTGGTCTTGAAGTTACCGCCGGTCATCGTGCGGACCACGTCGAAGACCTTGAGCGTGCCGATGGCCAGCGTGGTCAGCACCACGACGACGGTCGTCCGGACGCTGGGCAGCGTGATCTTGAAGAACATGCTCCACGGGCTGACGCCGTCGAGGCGGGCGGCCTCCACGATCTCGTCCGGGATCGCCTTGATCGCGGCCGAGAGGATCGTCATGGCGAAGCCGGCCTGGATCCAGATGAACACCACGATCAGCAACAGGGTGTTCAGCCGCCCGGTGTCGGTGATCAGCAGCTGGACCGGTTCGCCGCCGAGCCAGACGATGATCTGGTTGAGCAGGCCGATCTGGTTCACGTTCGGCTGGTTGACCCGGTACTCGTAGACGAACTTCCAGATCACCGACGCGGCGACCATGGAGATCGCCATCGGCAGGAAGATCAGCGCCTTGGCGAACGACTCGAAGCGGGACTTGTCCACCAGGATCGCGTAGACCAGGCCGATCGCGGTCGCCAGCGGCGGAACCAGGACCACCCAGATGATCGTGTTACCGAGCACGACCAGTTGGTCGTTGTCGGTGAGGATGGTTTTGTAGTTGTCGACGCCGATGAACTCTTCGCCGTGCGCGTCGAAGAACGACTCGTAGACGGTGCGCAGGCCGGGGTAGACCAGGCCGACAGCGAGTAGCACCACGACCGGCAGCAGGTAGAGGTAGCCGACCCAGTTGTCGGAGCGCTTGCCCCGGACGCGACTCGCGATGAAGAGGATGACGCCCATCACGGCGGCGAACAGCAGCAGCGCCGAGAGCATTTGCAGGAGCTTTTCAGGGGTGGTGCTCGCGGTCTCAAACACGCGACCCGGACCTCCTTCGTATTCCGAGGGGAAAGAGGGCGATGGCCGGCCGGGACGCGCAGGGCGTCCCGGCCGGCCTCGGAGATTCGGCTCAGATCACTTCTTGGGCCATGCGGCTTCGATGTTGTTCACCGTGGTCGCCGTGTCCTGTCCGGTGATCCAGGCCGTGGCCTGCTTCCAGAAGGCGTTGGAGCCGACCGCGGCGGGCATCATGTCCGAACCGTCGAACCGGAACTGCGCGTTCGGGTCCTGCAGGATCTTCGCGGAGAGCACGTCGATCGGGTTGGTCAGGTTCTCGATGTTGAGGCCCTTGTTGGCGCTCACCCAGCCACTGGAGGCCTTGGCCTTCTGGTTGGCCCAGATCTCGGTGGAGAGGTAGTACTGGAACGCCTTGACCTCGGGACGGTCGGCGAAGGCCACGACGAACTCGCCGCCGCCCAGGACCGGCTTGCTGCTGGCGTCCTTGCCGGGCAGGTAGAAGGCGTAGATGTCGCCGTCTTCCGCGATCTTGGTGGCCTTGGGGAAGTTGGCCGCGTAGAAGCTGGCCTGGCGGTGCAGCGAACAGGTGCCCTCGAGGATGTTCAGGCCGCCGTCCTGGAACGAGGTGGCGGCGATGCTCTTGACGTCGCCGATACCGCCGTTCACGAACTTGTCGTTCTTCAGGTAGTCGCCGACGGCGTTCCACGCGGCGGTGGACTCGGGGCCGTTGAACGGGATCTCGTGGCTGACCCACTTGTCGTAGGCGTCGACACCGTTCACACGGAGCATGAAGTCCTCGACCCAGTCGGTGACCGGCCAGCCGGTGGCGTCACCGGAGCCGATGCCCGCGCACCACGGCTTGCTGCCGGTGGCCGCGATCTTGTCGCTGAGCTGCTTCAGCTCGTCCAGGGTCGTCGGGATGGTGTAGCCCTTGTCCTTGAACTCCTTCGGCGAGTACCACACCAGGGACTTGACGTTGGCACCCAGCGGCGCGGCGTAGAACTTGCCGTTGACCGTGCCGTAGGACTTCCAGTCCTTGCCGAACCACTTGTCGGTGTTGTCGGAGACCTCCTTGGGGGCCTCCACCGCCTTGCCGGTGTCGACGAGCTGCTTGAGCAGACCCGGCTGCGGCACGTACGCGATGTCCGGCGGGTTGCCGGCCTTCGCGCGGACGAGGATCTGGGTCTCGAAGGACTTGTCACCCTCGTACTTCACCGTGACGCCGGTGCACTTCTCGAAAGCCTCGTACGACTTCTTGTGCGGGGTGTCCTCCGGGGTGACGATGCCGGTGTAGACCGACACGGTCTTGCCCTTGAGGTCGCCGAACTGGCTGAACTGCGCGCAGTCGATGCCGGCCGACGCCGCATCGGTGGAACCGCTCGAGTCGTCCTTCTTGTCGCCGCCGCAGGCCGCGAGGCTGAGAACCAGCCCGACGCCGAGGGCACCAGCGAGCGCGACTCGGGATCGCGAACTCCCACTCTGACCGAACATACCGCTCCCTATGTCTTTGACGCGCCTCCGGCGTCTGGCGACGCCGCCGTCCGAAGCGCGACTCGACCAACAGTCAAGAGGTAACCGCCACGTTGCGCAATGATTTCCCCGTGATCGAGTCGGTAACGATATAGCTGCGAGACCCGCGCACCTTAACCGGTTAAGAAGATTGACGGAAGAGGCCAGTTGCTCCGGGTAGTTTATCCGGATTTATACGCCTTAAATCGCCATGATACTAGCAGTGAGTCGGTTTTGTTGGGCTTCGCGGGAACCCGCTTCAGTCGTCAAGCGGAGAAGGTCGGACGGATTGCGCCTACGACGCAAAAAGGAACCGCCGTGGCCAGGGGCCACGGCGGTTCCGGTGAGTTGTGCGGGTGGGTCGGTCAGCCCGCCACAGCGAGGTACTTGTAGCCCAGCCGGCGCATCCGGTCGCCGTCCAGCGCGTGCCGGCCGTCCAGCACGAGCGGGTTGCGCATCAGCCCGACGAACTTGCTCCAGTCCAGCTCCAGGTACTGAGCCCACTCGGTGACCAGCACGACCGCGTCGCAGTCGTCGAAGACGCCGTCCAGGCTCTCGCTCAGGTGCGGCGCCAGCTCCGGCTGCTCGTGCCGGAAGCGCTCACCGGCGATCGGGTCGTGCAGCCGGACGCGGGCGCCCCGGGCCAGCAGCAGGTTCGCGATGTCGAGCGCCGGCGAGTCGCGCAGGTCGTCGGTGTTCGGCTTGAAGGCGAGGCCGAGCAGGCCGATCTTGCGGCCCTTGAGGATCCGCAGCTCGTCCTGGAGCCGCTCCACCGCGATCGCGCGCTGCCGCTGGTTGACGTCGCGGGCCGCCTTCACGATCGGCATCTCGTGGTTGTACTCGGCCGCCGTGGCGATCAGCGCCTTGGTGTCCTTGCCGAAGCAGGAGCCGCCCCAGCCCACGCCGGGCTGCAGGAACCGGGAGCCGATCCGCTGGTCCAGGCCCATGCCCCGGGCGACCTCGGTGATGTCGGCGCCGACCTTCGCGGCGAGCTGGCCGATCTCGTTCACGTAGCTGATCTTGAGGGCCAGGAACGCGTTGGCCGCGTACTTGATCAGCTCGGCGGAGGCCAGGTCGGTGGAGACCAGCGGCACCGCGGTGGCGTCCTCGGGGCGCGGCTGGAAGGTGGGCGCGGTGAAGGTCTGGTTGATGATCGGCTGGTAGAGCCGGTTCAGCACTTCCAGGCTGCGCGGGCTGTCCGAGCCGATGACGATCCGGTCCGGGTAGAGGGTGTCCGCGATGGCGTTGCCCTCACGCAGGAACTCCGGGTTCGAGGCGACCGAGAACTCGACGCCGGCCGGGCGGTCCTCGCGCTGGGCGAACGACTCGCGCAGGATCGCGTCCACCCAGTTGCCGCTGCCGATCGGCACGGTCGACTTGTTCACCACGACGGTGAAACCGTGGTTCAGCGAGCGGGCCACGCTCTCCGCGGCGGAGCGGAGGTAGCGCAGGTCGGGGCTGCCGTCCTCGGCCGACGGGGTCTGCACCGCGACGAAGACCACGTCAGCGCCGGGCACACCCTCGTCGTAGCTGGTGGTGAAGCTCAGGTTGGGCGCCGCCTCGGCGAGCAGCTCCTCCATCCCGGGCTCGTAGATTGGGCACTTTCCGGCGCGCAGCATGTCGACCTTGTGCTGGTCGAGATCCACACACGTCACCTCATGCCCCAGGAAGGCGAGGCTGACGCCGGTGGTCAGGCCGACATAGCCGGTACCAACAACGCAAACCTTCATGCAATCTCCTCCACCGCTACGCCGGGCCGTCGTCACACCGTGTACCGGTGGCCTCACTGCCGACTGGTTGCGGGCCTGGCCGTCAGGTGTCAGCCCGCACATTCCGCCGAATGATACACAGCCGCACCTCTGGCAACTTGTCGCTGCTCACAGTGCTACTTCCGGGGAGAGCCGCTCCGACCGGCGGTTTTGCCCCGGCGCTCGAAGATCGAAACCTGTCTTTCACCAAATTGTCGCGCTCCGTAGTTGAACGGCGACGGACTTCTGATGTTTCCGGCTCTTGACAGGAAGATGACGGAGACAGACGCTTCTGGGAGCGCTCCCACCTTCATGCTCATCAATGGAAGGTCTGCCCCCATGAGAAGGTCCCCCGGCGGCGCGCTCGTCGCCGCTCTGGCGGTCGCCGCCACCGCGGTCGTCGTGATCTCCCAGCCGATGTCCGCCACGGCTGCCGGCACCGACCCGTACAGCTGGAAGAACGTCCGGATCGACGGCGGTGGCTTCGTCCCCGGCATCGTCTTCAACCCCGGCGAGCAGAACCTCATCTACGCCCGCACCGACATCGGCGGCGCGTACCGCTGGAACCAGACGAGCCAGAGCTGGACCCCGCTGCTGGACTGGGTCGGCCAGGACGACTGGGGCCACAACGGTGTGCTCAGCATCGCCCCGGACCCGGTCGACACCACCCGCGTCTACGCCGCCGTCGGGATGTACACCAACAGCTGGGACCCGAACAACGGTGCGATCCTGCGCTCCACCGACAAGGGGAACACCTGGTCGCAGACCAATCTTCCGTTCAAACTCGGCGGCAACATGCCCGGCCGGGGCATGGGGGAGCGCCTCGCGGTCGACCCGGCCAACAACAAGAACGTCTACTTCGCGGCCGAGGGTGGCAACGGGCTCTGGCGCAGCACCGACTACGGCGCCACCTGGGCCAAGGTCGGCAACTTCCCGAACGTCGGCAACTACGTCCAGGACCCCACCGACACCAACAACTACCTGAACCAGAACCAGGGCCTGAGCTGGGTGACCTTCGGATCCGCCGGGAAGATCTTCGTCGGGGTGGCCGACAAGGACAACCCGGTCTACATGTCCTCGGACAGCGGCTCGACGTGGACCCGGATCGCCGGGCAGCCGACCGGGTACCTCGCGCACAAGGGCGCCGTACAGGGCGACTATCTCTACATCACCACCAGCGACACCGGCGGTCCGTACGACGGTGCGGCCGGCGAGGTCTGGAAGTACCAGATCAGCACCGGCACCTGGACGAACATCTCGCCCACGGCGGTCGCCGACCGGTACTACGGCTACTCCGGCCTGACCGTCGACGCCAAGAAGCCGGGCACCCTGATGGTCGCCACCCAGATCTCCTGGTGGCCGGACGCGATCTTCTTCCGCAGCACCGACTACGGCGCCACCTGGACCCGGATCTGGGACTGGAACGGCTACCCCAGCCGGACCAAGCGCTACACCATGGACATCTCCGCGAACCCGTGGCTCGACTTCAACAACAACCCGCAGCCGCCCGAGGAGACCCCGAAGCTCGGCTGGATGAACGAGTCGCTCGCGATCGACCCGTTCGACTCCAACCGGCTGCTGTACGGCACCGGCGCCACGGTGTACGGCACCACCCAGCTCACCAACTGGGACGCCAACACCACGTTCACGATCAAGCCGATGGCCAAGGGCCTCGAGGAGACCGCCGTCCTCGACCTGGCCAGCCCCTCCACCGGGGCCCCGCTGGTCAGCGCGCTCGGTGACATCGGCGGCTTCTACCACGCCGACCTGGACGCGGTGCCGGCCAACTTCCACGACACCCCGAGCCTGGGCAGCAACACGAGCCTGGACTTCGCCGAGCTCAGCCCGGCGTTCTTCGTCCGGGTGGGCAACGCCGACGCCGCCCCGCACATCGGCATCTCCAACGACGGCGGCAAGAACTGGTACCAGGGTCAGGAGCCGTCCGGGGTGACCGGTGGCGGCACCGTGGCGGTCGGTGCGGACGCCAACTACGTGGTCTGGTCGCCGGCGGGCACCGGCGTCCACTACTCGACCACGCGGGGCAGCAGCTGGACCGCCGCCACCGGGCTGCCGGCCGGGGCGATCGTCGAATCCGACCGGGTCAACCCCAAGACCTTCTACGCGTACGCCGCCGGCAAGTTCTACACCAGCACGGACGGCGGAGCGACGTTCACCGCGCAGTCGGTGGCCCTGCCCACGACCGGGCGCCTGCACCTGAAGGCGGTCCCGGGCGTCGCCGGCGAGGTCTGGGTGGCCGGCGCGACCGGCCTGCTCCGCTCGATCGATTCGGGCAAGACCTTCGCCACGGTCTCCTCCAAGATCACCGAGGGAATCAACGTCGCCTTCGGCAAGGCCGCGCCGGGCGCCTCCCACCCGGCCGTCTTCCTGGTCGGCACGGTGGACGGGGTCGACGGGGTGTACCGCTCCGACGACACCGGCGCGAACTGGCTCCGGATCAACGACGACAAGCACCAGTACGGCAACATGGGCGACGCCCTGACCGGCGACCCGCGCATCTGGGGCCGGGTCTACCTGGGCACCAACGGCCGCGGCATCCTCTACGCCGACCGGACCGGCCCGGTGCCGTCGACCTCCGCGTCCGCCTCGGCCTCGGCGTCGGTCTCCCCGTCGGCGTCGGTGTCGCCCTCCACCTCGATCTCCCCGTCCACCTCGCCGTCGACGGGCACCGGCTGCACCGCCGCCTACAAGATCACCGGCTCGTGGACCGGCGGCTTCCAGGGTGAGGTCACGGTGACCAACAACGGCGCCACGGCCACCACCGGCTGGACCGTCAAGTGGACCTACACCGCCGGGCAGACCGTGACCCAGTCCTGGGGCGGCACCGCCACCCAGTCCGGCACCGCGGTCACCGTCACCAACGCGTCCTACAACGGCGCTCTCGCGTCCGGGGCCTCCACCACGTTCGGATTCCTCGGCAGCACCACCGGCACCACCAATCCCGTCCCGTCTCCCGTCTCCTGCTCCCGAGTCCCTTAGGAGGACACCCCCGTGAGACCGTACGTTCAACGCCTGCGACGCAGGCTGGCCGTAACCGGCGTCGCCGTCCTCGGCGCCGGGGCGGTTTTCGTGGCCGGCGGCCCGCCGGCCTACGCCGCGGCCGGCTGTGCTGTCGTCTACAAGGTTCAGAGCCAGTGGTCCGGTGGCTTCACCGGTGACATCGCCATCACCAACTCCGGTGACCCGATCACGTCCTGGAAGCTCGAGTACGACTTCCCGGACGCCGCGCAGAAGGTCACCCAGGGCTGGAACGGCACCTACGCGCAGAGCGGCCAGCACGTCACGGTGACCAACGCGGCCTGGAACGGCACGCTCGGCACCGGGGCCTCCACCAGCACCGGTTTCAACGGCACCTTCGGCTCCACCAACCCGGTGCCCACCACGTTCACCCTGAACGGGGTGCCCTGCAACGGCTCGGCGGCCGCGCCCACCGTGGCGATCAGCAGCCCGGCCGCGAACACCCGGTACACCGCGCCGGCGTCCATCCCGATCGCGGCCACCGCCACCGCGACCAGTGGCCAGAGCATCGCGAAGGTCGAGTTCTACCACGACGGCCTGCTGCTCGGCACGGACACCAGCGCGCCGTACGCGTACACCTGGACCGGGGTCCCGGCCCAGACGGCCGCCTACCACCTGCAGGCCATCGCCTACGACGGCGCCGGCACCAGGAGCAACACCGCCGACGTGCCGGTCTTCGTCGACGCGTCGACCAACCCGGCGATCGTCGCCGACGCCACGTCGGCAACGCTCGAGCCCGGGGCGAGCGGCTCGTTCAAGGTCGCGCTGAGCAAGGCGCCCACCGCGAACGTCACCGTCGCGGTGGCCCGCAGCGCGGGCTCCACCGCGGTCACCGCCACCCCGGCCACGCTCACGTTCACCCCGTCGAACTGGAGCACCGGCCAAGCCGTCACGATCGCCGCGACCAGTTCGGCGACGGTCGGCGACACGGCCACGATCACGGCCACGTCGAGCGGGTACACCGCGGCGAACGTCGCGGTGACGATCGTCAAGGCGGGCGCGGTCGACGCACGGTTCACCCAGATGTACAACGACATCAAGAACTCGGCGAACGGCTACTTCAGCCCGGAGGGCGTGCCCTACCACTCGATCGAGACGCTGATCGACGAGGCGCCCGACCAGGGGCACGAGACGACCAGCGAGGCGTTCAGCTACTGGCTGTGGCTGGAGGCCGAGCACGGGCAGGCCACCGGGGACTGGGCGCCGTTCAACAGCGCCTGGACGACGATGGAGAAGTACATCATCCCCTCGCACGCCGACCAGCCGACCAACGCCAACTACAACGCGTCCAAGCCGGCCACCTACGCGGCCGAGTACCCGCTGCCCTCGCAGTACCCGTCACAGCTGGACACCGGGGTGTCGGTCGGGTCGGACCCGCTGGCGGCTGAGCTGAAGAGCGCGTACGGCACCGACGACATCTACGGCATGCACTGGCTGCTGGACGTGGACAACACGTACGGCTTCGGCCACTGCGGTGACGGGACGAGCCGGGTCACCTACATCAACACGTTCCAGCGTGGGCCGCAGGAGTCCACCTGGGAGACCGTGCCGCAGCCGTCCTGCGACACGTTCAAGCACGGTGGCCCGAACGGCTACCTGGACCTGTTCACCAAGGACGCGTCGTACGCCAAGCAGTGGAAGTACACCAACGCGCCGGACGCGGACTCGCGGGCGGTGCAGGCGGCGTACTGGGCGTACACCTGGGCGACCGCGCAGGGCAAGGCGTCGCAGATCTCCACGGCCGTCGCCAACGCCGCGAAGATGGGTGACTACCTGCGGTACTCGTTCTACGACAAGTACTTCAAGCAGCCGGGTTGCACCTCCACCTCGTGTGCGGCCGGCACCGGCAAGAACGCCTCGAACAACCTGATGTCCTGGTACTACGCCTGGGGCGGCGCCTACGACACGTCCGCCGGCTGGGCGTGGCGGATCGGCTCCAGCACCAGCCACTTCGGCTACCAGAACCCGATGGCGGCGTACGTGCTGTCGAACGTCTCGGCGTTCGCGCCGAAGTCACCGACCGCCAAGGCGGACTGGCAGGCCAGCCTGAACCGGCAGCTGGAGTTCTACCAGTGGCTGCAGTCCAGCGAGGGGGCCATCGCCGGTGGCGCCACCAACAGCTGGAACGGCAACTACTCGGCACCGCCGTCCGGCACCCCGACGTTCTACGGCCTGTCCTACGTCGTGGCTCCGGTCTACGCCGACCCGCCGTCCAACCAGTGGTTCGGCATGCAGACCTGGTCGCTGGAGCGGCTGGCCGAGTACTACTACACGACCGGTGACGCCAAGGCCAAGTCGGTGCTCGACAAGTGGGTGCCGTGGGCGCTGGCGAACTCCACGATCAGTGCCACCAGCTTCTCCATCCCGTCCGACATGTCCTGGTCGGGTGCGCCCGCCACCTGGAACCCGTCCAGCCCGGCCACGAACACGAACCTGCACGTGACGGTCACCAGCAAGGGTCAGGACCTCGGCGTGGCGGGCTCGTTCGCCAAGCTGCTCACCTACTACGCGGCCAAGTCCGGCAACGCCACGGCGAAGACGGCGGCCAAGAACCTGCTCGACGCGATCTGGACGCACAAGGACTCGAAGGGTGTCTCGGTCACCGAGACGCGCGCCGACTACAACCGTTTCGACGATGTCTACAACGCGAGCACCGGCCAGGGCCTGTACATCCCGCAGGGCTGGACCGGCAAGATGCCGAACGGCGACGTGATCGCCCCCGGCAAGTCGTTCCTGGACATCCGCTCCTTCTACAAGAACGACCCGGACTTCCCGAAGGTCCAGGCGTACCTCAACGGAGGGGCCGCACCGACGTTCAACTACCACCGGTTCTGGGCCCAGGTCGACGTGGCAACCGGCTACGCCGACTTCGCCCGGCTGTTCCCGAACGGGTGACGCCATGAAGATTGCCAGAATCGCCCTGTTCGTCAGCGCGCTCGTGGCCGGGATCCTCGTCCTGCCCACGGCCGCCCAGGCGCACGGCGCACTACAGGTACCGGGCAGCCGGACCTGGCTCTGCTACCAGGACGGCCGCAACCCGACCACCGGCGCGATCGAACCGAAGAACGCGGCCTGCGCCGCGGCGGTCGCGCAGAGCGGCGTCAACTCGCTGTACAACTGGTTCGCCGTGCTCCGCTCGGACGGCGCCGGCCGGGTCAACGGCTTCCTGCCGGACGGTCAGCTGTGCAGCGGCGGAACCGGTGGGCCGTACAACTTCACCGGGTTCAACCTGGCCCGGACCGACTGGCCGCAGACCCACCTGACCGCCGGGGCCTCCGTCGAGTTCCACTACAACGACTGGGCCAAGCACCCCGGCACGTTCTACCTCTACATCACCAAGAACGGTTACGACCCGACCAAGCCGCTCGCCTGGAGCGACCTCGAGCCGACCCCGTTCGACCAGGTGACCAACCCGCCCGCGAACGGTGGCCCGGGCACCGATGACGGGCACTACTACTGGACCGGGAACCTGCCGTCGGGCAAGACCGGCAAGCACCTGATCTACTCGGTCTGGTCCCGCTCGGACAGCCAGGAGACCTTCTACGGCTGCTCCGACGTGGTCTTCGACGGCGGCCACGGGGAGGTCACCGGGGTCGGCACCCAGCCGACCTCGCCCTCCCCGTCGACCCCGGCGAGCCCGTCCACGTCCCCGTCGACGCCCGGCGGGGGCACCGGCACCGGCTGCACCGCGATGTACAACGTCGTCTCGACCTGGTCCGGAGGGTTCCAGGGCCAGGTGATGGTGCACGCGGGCACCACCGCGGTCAACGGCTGGCGCGTCACCTGGACGTGGCCCGGCAGCCAGACCCTGGCCTCCGTCTGGAGCGCCAAGGCGACCAGCAGCGGTTCGCTGGTCACCGCGACCAACGAAACCTGGAACGGGACGATCGCGGCCGGCAACTCCACCACGTTCGGCTTCCTCGGCTCCGGCACGGCTCCGGCCACCGTGCAGAACCTGAGCTGCTCGACCGGGTGATCCGAACCGACCCGGGGGTGTGGCAACCGCACACCTCCGGGTCGGTTTCGCCGGGAGGTATTGACGGTGTGCTACCGGCTGCTTACGTTTCGGTCTTGCACATCGATCGCTTCTCCGCCCTCGGGCGCGCCGCGAGCCGGCGCGCCCTGATCCTCGGTGGCGTCGGTGTGGCCACGCTGGTCGCGGTCCCCGGCGCCGCCGGGCAGCGGCGCAACACGGCCGCCGCGACCTCCTGGACCGGCAGTTGGGCCACCGCGCCGACGCCGGGGACGAAACTCTTCACCGCGGACTGCACCGTACGCCAGGTGGTGCACCTCAGCCTCGGCGGAATCGAACCACGCCTGCGGCTGACCAATGAGTACGGCGACGAACCGGTCCACCTCGGCGAAGTCTGGACCGGCCGCCGCGCCGGCGGACCGGACAGCACCGCGATGCGGGCCGGCACCGTCCGCCCGGTCACCTTCGACGGCCGCACCGGTGTCGTCGTCCCGGCCGGCGGCAACCTGATCAGCGACCCGGTCCCGGACCTGCCGGTCGCGTCGGGCGACGACCTGGTGATCACCTTCTACCTGCCGGAGAGCGTCCGCGCCGGCACCCTCAGCCCCAACTCGTACCAGCGCAACCAGGTCGTGCCGGGCAACGTCGCGGCCCTGCCCGACGGGTTCGGCGGCGCCGTCATCACCCGGTACGTGCTGCTCGGTGGCGTCAGCGTGCGCCCGGCCGTACCGAGCGCCGCGGTCGTTGCGTTCGGCGACTCGATCACCTGTGGGGCCGGCAGCACGATCGGTGCCAACCGGAGGTGGCCCGATCTGCTGGCCGCGCGGGCCCGGACGGCAGGGCGGCCGCTCGGCGTCCTGAACGCCGGAATCGGCGGCAACCGGCTGCTCTCCGGCCCGGAACCGCCGACGGATGGCGGACAGGCGGCGAACTACCGCGGGCACGTCACCGTCGGCCCGTCCGGCCTGCGCCGCTTCGCCCGTGACGTGCTGGACCAGCCCGGCGCCGGACACGTCATCACCCTGCTCGGGATCAACGACGTCGGGCACGGCGCCGGCGCGGACGCGCTGATCGCCGGGCACCGGCGGCTCATCGGGCAGGGCCGGGCCGCCGGGCTGACCATGATCGGCGGCACGCTGCTCCCGTTCGGCGGCAGCGGGTACGACACGCCGGAGCACCGCGCCGCCCGCGACGCGCTCAACCGCTGGATCCGGGAGAGCGGCGAGTACGACGCGGTGGTCGACTTCGAGGCCGCGGTCTGCGACGACCGGTTCCCGCAGCGCCTGTGGCGCGGCTACGACCCCGGCGACCACCTGCACCCGAACGACGCCGGCATGTCGGCCCTGGCCGCCGCTGTCCCGCTGGACCTGTTCAGTCGCTGAACCGCGCCGGATCCCCGGCGCCGACCCGAAGCACCTCCGGCACCCCCTCGGACAGGTCGATCACGGTCGTCAGGTCGGTGCCGCACTCCCCGGAGTCGATCACCGCGTCCACGCTGTGGTCCAGGGTCTCCTTGATCTCCCAGCCCTGGGTCATCGGCTCCGCCTCGCCGGGCAGTTGCAGGGTGCTGGAGACCAGCGGTTCACCCAGTTCGGCGAGGATCGCCTGGGCGGTGGTGTGCGCGGTGATCCGCACCCCGACGGTCTTCTTCTTCGGGTGCAGCAGCCGCCGCGGGACCTCCTTGGTGGCCGGCAGGATGAACGTGTACGGCCCCGGGGTGCTGCTCTTGATCGCCCGGAACAGCGCGTTGTTGATCTGCACGAACTGGCCGAGCTGGGCGAAGTCGTAGCACATCAGGGTGAAATGGTGCTTGTCGTCCAGATGTCGGATCGCTCGGATCCGGTCGAGCCCGTCCTTGTTCCCCATCCGGCAGCCGAGCGCGAAGCGCGAGTCCGTCGGATAGGCGATCAACCCGTCCGCACGGATCAGGTCGACCACCTGATGAATGATGCGCGCTTGCGGATTGTCCGGGTGCACGTCGAAGTACTTCGCCACTCCGCCCAGCTTAGGCCGCTCCCCGGACGGGTTTGAACCGGCCTAGAGTCGAGCGCCATGGAGACCGTTTTCCGGCCGGCTGTCCGAATCCTCTGCTTCGACCGGGACGGTCGCCTTCTGCTGATGAACTGGGCGGATCCGACCGACGGCCACCGCCTCTGGGAGCCGCCGGGCGGCGGCATCGACCCGGGCGAGACGCCGCTGGAGACGGCCCGGCGGGAACTGGCCGAGGAGACCGGCCTCGACCCGGCGGCCATCCATCCGGACTTCACGCTGGTCGAGCGCGACACGCTCTGGAAGGGCCGGCACTATGCCGGCCCCGAGCAGTTCTTCGTCGCGCGGTATGCGGTTGCGCTCCCCGCGATCGCCCGGGACGGTCTGCTCCCGTATGAGCAGGCCGACCTGCTGGGTCACGCCTGGATCCACCCCACCGACTTCCCGGAGCTCCCCGACCCTCTCGAACCCCCGGCCCTGGCCGAGATCTGCCGCAATCTTCAGGCTTGAACCAATTCCTTCGGTACGAGTAGCGGAGCCCCGTCCGAGGGCCTCTCGGCCGAGCCGGCGTGGTGCTCTCGCGCGAGGCCGCTGCCGCTCCGACCCGCGACGCGCCTCCAGCCGGCCCCGTTGCAGTGTTCCGAGCCCGACACCGGGCTCAGCCGGGACCGGGCGTCGCGTTGCGGCCT
This sequence comes from Actinoplanes regularis, assembly GCF_900188005.1. Lineage (GTDB taxonomy): Bacteria > Actinomycetota > Actinomycetes > Mycobacteriales > Micromonosporaceae > Actinoplanes > Actinoplanes regularis. The sequence continues at coordinate 15,147 of NZ_FZNR01000007.1, forward strand.
CGGCCCGGGAGCGCGCCGCGCGAGAGTGGCACGGGGCTCGGCTTCAGCCTGGTCACGGGAGGCGTAGGTCGTACCGCCGAAAGGTTGTTCGGTTTTAAGGGGTTGTGCGGGCTTCCAGGGCACGGATGACCGCGGCCATGTCCTCCCCGGCGTGCCCCGCCGCGCTGGTCTCCGCGTACAGCTCGAGGCAGATGTCGAGCAGGGGGGAGGGGATCCCGGCCGCCTCGGCGGCCTCGACGATCAGGTGGTTGTTGTAGAGCACGTCGCGGATCGAGGCCTGGGCGGTGAAGTCGCGGTCGAGCAGCTTGCGGCCCTTGAGGCGGGAGACCGGGCTGGCCATCGGCCCGGCGTCGAGGGCGTCGAGCAGGGTGGCGCGGTCCAGGTCGTGGCATCCGGCGAAGTGGAAGGCCTCGGCCAGGCCGGTGACCATGCTGATCAGGAACGTGTTGACGGAGAGTTTCATCAGCAGGCCGTTGGGGACCGGGCCGCAGCGGACGATCTCCCGGCACATCGGGCGCAGCACCGGGGCGACCCGGTCCAGATCCTGATCGCGCCCGGCCATCATCACGACGAGCTGGGCGGTCTCGGCGGGGACGCGGGACCCGGAGACGGGTGCCTCGACATACCACCCACCGGCGTCGCGGACCTGCTCGGCGAGGCCGCGCGACCAGGCCGGGGAGGTGGTGCCCATCTGCACCAGCGTGCGCCCGGCGATCAGGCCCGCGAAGGCGGCGGTGTCCCGGCCGAGCACCTCGTCGGCGACCCGGTCGTCGGCCAGCATCATCAGGACGATGTCGGAGCGCGCGAAGAGGTCGGTGACGCCGCCGGCGACGGCGGCGCCCGCGGCGCGCAGTGCCTCGGCGGCGGCGGGGGAGCGGTTCCAGACCAGCAGGTCGGTCCCGGCCCGGGCCAGGTTGAGCGCGATCGGCCGGCCCATTACGCCCAGCCCGAGAAATCCCACGGTCACGCCACTCACGCTATCCGCCGGTCGGTGCCGGCACGGGGTCCAATCGAGGATGCATGGCGGCGCGTCCGGATCCGGAGAATGCTGAAGGCGTAACCGGACCTGACTGAGGAGCTGTTGTGGAGACGGAACTTTTCATCGGCGGCAAGTGGGTGGCCGCGTCCTCGGCGAGCCGGTTCGACGTAATCGACCCGGCGACCGGCGACACGGTCGCGTCGGTCGCGGACGGCGGTGAGGCGGACGCGATCGCCGCGGTGGACGCGGCGGCCGCGGCCGGTCCGGGCTGGGCCTCGACACCCCCTCGGGTCCGCGGTGAGGTGCTCCGCAAGGCGTTCGAGTTGATGACCGAGCGGGCCGCCGACCTGGCGAAGCTGATCAGTCTGGAGAACGGCAAGGCCCTGACCGACGCGAAGGGCGAGGTGACGTACGCGGCGGAGTTCTTCCGCTGGTTCGCCGAGGAGGCCGTGCGCATCGACGGTAACGTGGCCACCGCACCGTCCGGGGCCAACCGGATCCTGGTGACCCGTCGGCCGGTCGGCGTCTGCGTGCTGGTCACGCCGTGGAACTTCCCGGCCGCGATGGCCACCCGCAAGATCGGCCCGGCGCTCGCCGCGGGCTGCACGGTGATCCTCAAGCCGGCCTCCGACACCCCGCTGACCGCGCTCGCGATGGCCGCGATCCTGGCCGAGGCCGGGGTGCCGGAGGGTGTGGTGAACGTGCTGCCGTCGCGCAGCTCCGGCAAGGTGGTCTCGGCGATGCTGCGCGACGCCCGGGTCCGCAAGCTGTCGTTCACCGGCTCCACCGAGGTCGGCCGGATCCTGCTGGCCCAGGCCGCGGAGAACGTCGTGAACACCTCGATGGAGCTGGGCGGCAACGCCCCGTTCGTGGTCTTCGCGGACGCGGACCTGGACGCCGCGATCGAGGGCGCGATGATCGCCAAGATGCGGAACGGCGGCGAGGCGTGCACCGCCGCGAACCGGTTCTTCGTCGAGGCGAGCATCGCCGACGAGTTCGCCCGGCGGCTGGCGCAGCGCATGTCGGCGCTGGTCGTCGGCCCGGGCACGGACGAGAAGACGCAGGTCGGCCCGCTGGTCAACGAGGACACCGTGGCGAAGGTGGACACCCTGGTCAAGGGCGCTCTGGAGGCCGGGGCGGCGGCGGTCACCGGCGGCAGCCGTCCGGACGGGCCGGGCTTCTACTACCCGCCGACCGTGCTGACCGGGGTCGGACCGGACTCGGCGATCCTGCGCGAGGAGATCTTCGGCCCGGTCGCGCCGATCGTCACGTTCATCGGCGAGGACGAGGCCGTGCGGCTGGCCAACGACACCGAGTACGGCCTGGTCGCCTACGTCTACACCGGTGATCTGGCCCGGGGCCTGCGGATCAGCGAGGCGATCGAGGCCGGCATGGTCGGCCTGAACCGTGGCCTGGTCAGCGACCCGGCCGCCCCGTTCGGCGGGGTGAAGCAGAGCGGCATCGGCCGCGAGGGCGGTCACGAGGGGCTGCTGGAGTACCTGGAGTCCAAGTACATCGCCGTGAACTGGTAGGTCAGCGGCGGCGCAGCAGAGCGTCGGCGTCGATCTCGAAGGGGAACGGCTCGGTGGCCACCAGCCGTTCCCCGTGTGCGGCGACAGCGTGCTCGGTGTAGTGGTCCTTCGCCAACCGGAACAGGCGCAGCGTGATGGTGTCCTTTTCCGGCTCGACGAGCAGGTACCACTCGATCCGCGCGGCGGCATAGAGCGCCATCTTGAGCACCCGGTCGTTGCCGGCGTTCCCGGGGAGACCACCTCGGCGACCAGGACCACTTCGTCGGCCTCGGCCATCGCACCGTCCTCCTCCGGAGTGATCACGAGATCCGGAATGAAGATGCGGGCTCCCTGCAGGCGCACGTTGATGGCTTCGAAGACCCAGAGCCCGGCCGCGTCGGTGCCCGGGTCCAGCAGAGCCGCGAGTCGTCGTGCGATGTGCTGATGGCGCGTGGTCGGCGCCGGGCTCACCAGCAGACTCCCGTCGAAGAGTTCGATGCGATCGGTGGTCTCGCCGAGGGCCAGATAGTCCTCCTCGGTCCACGGCCCGATGTGCTCAGTGACGGCGATGCTCATGGCACCGAGACTGCCACGCGGGCTCCGCGGCGAGCCAGGAACTTCACCTGCCTGTGGACAACCGCTCGCGTTTACTTCCTGGGCGGCCATCGCTATTGTGCTAGTTAACTAGTGGAATGGAGGTGGTGAGGTGATCGAGTTCCACCTGGAGACGAGGTCCGGGGTGGCGCCGTACCTGCAGCTCATCCAGCAGGTCCGGCACGCGCTACGGCTCGGTGTGCTCAAGGAGGGCGACAAGCTGCCCACCGTCAAGGAGGTGGTGGCCCAGGTCGCGATCAACCCGAACACCGTCTCCAAGGCGTACCGCGAGCTGGAGTACGCGGGCCTGGTCACCGCGCGTCCGGGCCTCGGCACCTTCGTCACGAGGACGCTCGGTGACGACTCGCGGGCCAAGCACGAGCCGCTGCGGCGCGAGCTGGAGCGCTGGCTCGTCGAGGCGCGGGCGGCGGGCCTCGACGACGAGAGCATCGAGGCGCTCTTCACGAGCGCCTTTCGGGCTTTTTCGGAGGCGAGAGCATGACTAGCGCGCTCATCGCGGAGAACCTCACCAAGCGGTACGGACGTCGGACCGCCCTCTCCGGCTGCACCCTGGACATCCCGGCCGGCCACGTCGTCGGCCTGGTCGGCCCGAACGGCGCCGGCAAGTCCACGCTGCTGCAACTCGCCTGTGGGCTGCTCGAGCCGACCGCGGGGCGGCTCGAAGTGCTCGGCGAGCGGCCGTCCAGCGGATCGCCCCGGGTCGGATTCGTCGCTCAGGACACCCCGGTCTACGGCGGCCTGACCGTCGCGGAGCACCTGCGGATGGGTGCCCACCTCAACCCGTCCTGGGACAGGCCGCTCGCCGAGCGCCGGATCGCCCAGGTCGGCCTCGACCCGACGCAGAAGGCCGGCAAGCTCTCCGGTGGCCAGCGCGCCCAGCTGGCCCTGACCGTCGCCGCCGCGAAACGGCCCGACCTGCTGCTGCTCGACGAACCGGTGGCGGCGCTCGACCCGCTCGCCCGGCGCACCTTCCTGCAGAGCCTGATGGAGCTCGCTGTCGAGCAGGGGATGAGCATCGTCATGTCGTCCCACCTGGTCGCCGACCTGGAACGGGTCTGTGACCACCTGATCGTGCTGGTCGCCTCCCGGGTGCGGGTGGCCGGCGACGTGGAGGAGCTGCTCGCCGGTCATCACCGTCTGGTCGGGCCCCGGCGCGACCCCGGGGAGCTGAACGCCGGCTGGACCGTGGTGGACGAGAGCCGGACCGACGTGCAGTCGACGCTGGTGGTGCGCAGCACCGCGCCGATCGACGATCCGTCCTGGCAGGCGGACCGACTGGACCTGGAGGACATCGTGCTGGCGTACATGAGCGGGGCCGCGGGTCCGGCCCGGGTGCTGGAGGGGCAGCGATGACCTGGCTGGCCTGGCGGCAGTTCCGGACCCAGGCGATCGCCGGCGCCGCCTGTCTCGTCCTGCTCCTCGGCGCCGTCCTGCTCACCTGGCAACAGGTGAGCGACCTGGCGACGAGCACCGGATACACCGGTTGTTCCGGCGACGCCTGCCTCGCGGCGGCGGAGAACTTCGCGGATCGATTCCAGCTGGGGCTCTCCCACCACGTCTATCTCGCCACCATCGGCGCGTTGTATCTGATGCCCGCTCTCATCGGCGTGTTCTGGGGCGCGCCGGTGGTCGCCCGGGAGCTGGAGACCGGGACCTACCGGATGGTCTTCAGCCAGTCCGTCGGACGGGGCCGCTGGCTGCTGATCAAGCTGGCGATCGGTGGCCTGACCGCCGCGCTCGGCGCCGGACTGTTCAGCCTGCTGCTGACCCGATGGGCACAGAGGATCGACTCGGCCAGCGGCGACCGGATCACCCCGCTGATCTTCGCGGGGCGCGGCATCGTGCCGATCGGGTACGCCGCGCTCGCGTTCGTCGTCGGGGTGACCGTCGGCATGGTGCTGCGCCGGACCGTCGTCGCGATGGCGGTGACCCTGCTGGTCGTCGCGGGCCTGCAGGTCGCCGCACCGATGGTGGTGCGCCCGTGGCTGGCCCAGCCGATCACCGTGGTGAAGCCGCTCGACGTGTCGAAGCTCGAGGGGATCGGGATGGATGTCGATTCGTTACAGATGCATCTGCGTGCCGAGGCCGATCAGCCGGGTGCCTGGATCGTGGCGAACGAGGTGGTGACCTCGACCGGCGCGCTCTTCGTCGGCCCGGCGGACGCCGAGACGTGTCTGCCCCGCCCCGGCGGCACCGGCCCCGAGCGGTGCCAGGAGTGGCTGAGCACGCAGAACCTCAGTCAGAAGCTGATGTACGTACCCGGCTCGAAGTTCTGGACCCTTCAGTGGCGGGAGTTCGGTCTGTTGGTCGTTCTCACCCTCGTCCTGACGCTGTTCTCGCTCTGGTGGATCCGGCGAAGGCTGGTTTGAGACACGATTCACGGCGGCCCGCGCAAGTGGGCCGCCGTGCCGTGTTAAGCACCGGTTTCCCGTTTTCAGACAAAGGAACTCATCAATACCGTGGGTGACGTCTTGCCGGTAACGCCCGGCGAAGTGAATAATCTTGCACTCAGGCCTGCACCCAAAGTTGCGACGGAGGCACGCAGGCCGATACTTGGCGGACTGCCCGGCACCCCCCATGCAGGTCGGGATCCACCCCTGAGAGGACTTCTACTGCCATGCGCAAGGCCTTGATCGCACTTGCCGCTGCCGGCCTGATGACGTCGGTGACCCTTACGGCCTGTGACAGCGGCTCGGACGACGGTGACACCGGCGGCGACAAAGGTTCGGAGATCACCTCGACGGCGACCTCTTCCGGCAAGGGCAGGAACGGCGTCGGTGTGATCCTGCCGGACAGCGAGAGCTCCGCCCGTTGGGCCACCGACGACCCCAAGGCCCTGAACGCCGCGTTCGCGAAGGCGAACGTGCCGCACGAGATCCAGAACGCCGAGGGCAACACGGAGGCGTTCAAGGGCATCGCCAAGGCCATGCTCGACAGCGGCGTCAAGGTTCTGATGATCGTGAACCTGGACTCGGAAAGCGGCAAGGCCGTGATCGACCTCGCCAGGAGCCGCAAGGTTCCGGTGATCGACTACGACCGGCTCACCCTCAACGGCAACGCCGACTACTACGTCAGCTTCAACAACGAGACGGTCGGTAAGCAGCAGGCGGAAGGGCTGGTCAAATGCCTGCAGGACAAGGGCATCGAGAAGCCGGTGATCGCGGAGCTGAACGGCTCGCCCACCGATAACAACGCCACCCTGTTCAAGCGGGGCTACGACTCGATCCTGCAGCCGAAGTACGACAACGGCGACTACGTGAAGGGCCCGGACCAGTCCGTCCCGCAGTGGGACAACACGGAGGGCGGGAAGATCTTCACCCAGATGGTGGAGCAGTGGCCGGACATCGACGGCGTGCTCGCCGCCAACGACGGTCTCGGCAACGCCGCGATCGAGGTGCTGCGGGACAGGAAGCGGAACGGCGCCAAGGCGAAGGGCGTCCCGGTCACCGGCCAGGACGCCACGGTGCAGGGCCTGCAGAACATCCTCCTCGGCGACCAGTGCGTGACCGTTTTCAAGAGCGCCACGGAGGAGGCCGACCAGGCCGCCAAGCTGGCGATCAGCCTGGTGACGGGTAAGAAGCCGGCTGCCGACGGCAAGATCGTCAAGGACCCGGAGACGGGCCGCTACGTCCCGTCCGTGCTGCTGACCCCGAAGTCGGTCACGGCCAAGAACATGATGGCGACGGTCGTGGAGTCGGGCGCGGTCAGGTACGAGGACCTCTGCACCGACAAGTACAAGGCGGCCTGCGACAAGTACAAGATCACGCCGAAGAAGTGACGATCGGAAACGAGGGCCGGTTCTACCGGCCCTCGTTTTCTGTTTCCCGGCAGTCCGCGGAGTTCGCGTGCCGGCTGGGGTTCAGCGGCGGCCCTTCAAGCGCCGCCCCATCTCCCGGGCGATCTCCTTCTTGGCGTCCCGCTCCGCCATCACCTGCCGCTTGTCGTACGACTTGAGGCCGCGCGCGATCCCCAGCTCGACCTTCACCCAGCCGTCCTTGAAGTACATCGAGAGCGGCACCAGGGTCAGCCCGGTGCCGTCCCCCAGGGTGTTCAGGATCTTGATGATCTCGGCCTTGTGCAGCAGCAGCTTCCGGGTGCGGCGCGGCGCGTGATTGGTCCAGCTGCCGAAGCCGTACTCGGCGATGTGCAGGCCGTACAGCATGATCTCGCCCTCGTGCTCCTGGGCGAACGCGTCCACCAGCGACGCGCGGCCCAGGCGCAGCGACTTCACCTCGGTGCCGGCCAGCACCAGACCCGCCTCATACGTCTTGAGGATCGCGTAGTCGTGCCGCGCCTTCTTGTTCGAGGCGATCAGTTTGGTCCCGGTCTCCTTGGCCACTCCAAGAGATTAACTAGGGCGCCTCGGACGGGACCGGGCGGCGCATCGAATACGTCACGCTGCTCAACCGGTGTGGCTCGTCCTTCACGTGGATCACCGCGCGGTCGTAGGCCTGCCAGCCCGCCGCACCCGCTCTGTTCAGATGGCGCAAATCGTCGAAGCGCTCGTCGGTGCCCCAGCGCAGCACCCCACCCGGGTGATGGAACGTGGCGGTCCAGTCCATGAACCGGTCGGTGCCGAGCGTGCCGGCCGCACGGTACTCCAGCCGCGAATACTCCCAGTTGGTCACCCGAATGATTATGCCGCACCGGAAGTACTCCGCCGTCCGTACTGGACACTTGTGATCGTAGGCCGAAGGGAGTACACCGCCCCTGAGGTATCCCTGATCTGACCCCTCTGGGGTTCAGATCGGTCCCCGTTCCCGCATACGCTCCGCCCGTCGAAAGCGTTGGGGGGAAACGATGAGGACCGGATCCTTCGCCCGGCTGGTCTGTGGCCGCCGTACGAAGTGGGTCGTGCTGGCACTGTGGATCGTGGTCCTGGTGTTCGCCGGATCGGTGGCCGGCAAGCTCGGCAGCGTCGAGAAGAACGACAACGCCTCCTGGCTGCCCGGCGACGCCGAGGCCACCCAGGTCGCCGACCTGCAGAAACAATTCTCGCCGGACGACATCGTGCCGGCCATCCTGGTTTACGAGCGGATCGGCGGGATCACCCCCGCCGACCAGCAGAAGGCCGCCGCCGACGCCCGGGCGATCGCCGCGGTTCCGGGGGTCACCGGCCAGGTCGCCGGGCCGTTCCCGGCCGAGGACAAGGCCGCGCTGCAGGTCATCGCGCCGATCAAGGTCGACGCCGACGGCTGGGACAAGATCGCCGACGTGGTCGGCCAGATCAAGACCATCTCCGGTACGGGGGAGAACGGCCTCAGCATCCACCTGACCGGCCCGGCCGGGGTGGCGGCCGACTCGGCCAGCGCGTTCGAGGGCATCGACGGCACGCTGCTGTACACCACGCTCGTGGTCGTCGCGATCATCCTGCTGATCACCTACCGCAGTCCGGTCCTCTGGCTGCTTCCGATCATCACCGCGGGCGTCGCCCTGACCAGCGCCCAAGCGGTGATCTACCTGCTCGCCAAGCACGCCGGCCTGGTGGTCAACGCACAGAGCGCCGGCATTCTGACCGTGCTGGTCTTCGGCGCCGGCACCGACTACGCCCTGCTGCTGGTCGCCCGCTACCGCGAGGAACTGCGCCGGCACCCCGACCGGCACGAGGCGATGATGTTCGCCCTGCACCGGGCCGGCCCCGCGATCATCGCCAGCGCCGCCACCGTCGCGATCGGGATGTCCTGCCTGATGCTTGCCGAGGTGAACGCCACCAGTGGCCTCGGCCCGGTCGCCGCGCTCGGCATCGTGGTCGGCCTGCTCGCCATGATGACCCTGCTCCCGGCCCTGCTGGTGATCTGCGGCCGGTGGCTGTTCTGGCCGGTCCGCCCGCGCTACGGTTCGCCCGAGCCGACCGCGACCGGCCTGTGGGCCCGGATGGGCGCCTGGATCGCCCGCCGCCCCCGCACCGTCTGGGTGACCACCGCGGTGGCGCTCGGCGCGATGGCCCTCGGCCTGCTGCAGCTCAACGCGAACGGCCTGAGCCAGCAGGACACGTTCACCAAGGAACAGCCCTCGCTCGCCGGCCTCGAGGTGCTCGGCCGGCACTTCCCGGCCGGCCAGGACGACCCCGTCGTGGTGATCGCCGGCTCCGGCCAGCAGGACGCGGTGCGCAGCGCCTTCGCCGCCGTCCCCGGCATCAGCGAGGTCGGCGACCCGGAGATCAGGAACGGTCTGGTCCGCCTCGAGGGGACGCTGCGGTCCGCACCGGACAGCCAGGCCGCCGAGGACACGGTGACCGCGGTCCGCGCCGCGGTGCACCCGATCGCCGGGGCGGACGCCAAGGTCGGTGGCACGACCGCGATGACCCTGGACATCAACGAGGCGAACAAACACGACAACCGGCTGATCATCCCGCTGGTGCTGCTGGTCGTCCTGGCCATCCTCGCGCTGCTGCTGCGAGCCCTGGTCGCGCCGGTCATCCTGATCGCGACGGTGGTGCTCTCCTTCGCCGCGGCGCTCGGGGTCAGCGCCCTGGTCTTCCGGCACGTCTTCGGATTCGGCGGGGAGGACACCGCGTTCCCACTGTTCGTCTTCGTATTCCTGGTCGCCCTCGGCATCGACTACAACATCTTCCTGATGACCCGGGTCCGCGAGGAGGCTCGCGAACACGGCACCCATCGCGGCGCCGTGATCGGCCTGGCCGCCACCGGCGGCGTGATCACCTCGGCCGGCATCGTCCTGGCCGGAACGTTCGCGGCGCTCGGCAGCCTGCCGCTGGTCGCCTTCGCCGAGATCGGGTTCGCGGTCGCCTTCGGTGTCCTGCTGGACACCCTGATCGTCCGATCCGTGCTGGTCACCGCCCTGAACCTGGACGTCGGCCGCTGGATGTGGTGGCCCAGCGCACTGACCCGCCACGACCCGGCCGCCGACGTCCCGGCTCCCCGCCGGCCAACCGCTGACCGCCCGGCGGCCGACCACTCGGGCGCCGGCCACTCGGCCTCTGACGATCCGGTTGCCGGCCGTCCGGCTTGATTCGGTTGCCGGAGGATCGGCCTCTGACGATCCGGTTGCCGGCCGTCCAGCTTGATTCGGTTGCCGGCCGTCCGGCTTGATTCGGTTGCCGGAGGATCGGCCTCTGACGATCCGGTTGCCGGCCGTCCAGCTTGATTCGGTTGCCGGAGGCTCGGCCTCGGGCGATCCGGTGGGCGATGTGTCGGATGCCGAGGCTTCGGTCCCGTCGGCCCCGGCTGCCCTGGCCCGCCGGCCCGACTGACCGGCGGCTCGACCGACAGAACGGGTCCGTAGGCGTGCTGCCTGCGGACCCGTTCGTTGTCCCGCTTCCGATTGCTCTCGTTTCCGTGCCCGCTTTCGGGCGGGCGTGGGCCGATGATGGGGGAGAAACCGACAGCATGGGAGGAAGCGTCCCGATGATCTTCATTACCGCGAAATTCCTGATCAAGCCGGAGCACGCGGACGAGTGGCCACGGATCGCGGGGCCGTTCACCGAGGCGACCCGGGCTGAGCCGGGCTGCCTGTGGTTCGAGTGGTCCCGCGGCGTCGACAATCCACAGGAGTACGTGCTGGTCGAGGCGTTCCGGGACGGCCAGGCCGGTGGCGAGCACGTCGGGTCGGCCCACTTCAAGCAGGCTCAGCAGGACCTTCCGAAATACCTGACGTCGACCCCGAAGATCGTCAGCCAGTCCGTCGACCAGGACGGCTGGGCAGAACTGGGCGAGATGAAAGTCGATAGCTGAACCCGGCCCCAGCCGCAGGGCGTCCTGGACGTACCGGGAAATGAAGCAGCGATGACCCGCGTCGGTCTGGAGGCGGCGGGGAGTTTGGCGGGCCCGGCGGGGAAGGCCGGGCCCGGATCAGGGGATGTTGGTGGGGAAGGCCGGGGCCGGGTCGACGGAGGTCAGCGGCTAAGGCCGGGCCCGGGTCGGTGGATGCCCCGGTCAGGTGGCGCTGGGGGGACAGCCGGGTCGTCAGGGGAGGGTGGCGGCGACGGCCGGGTACCAGCGGTTGGCGATTTTGATGTTGCCGGCGTCGTTGGGGTGGACGCCGTCGTAGGTGTCGGTGGCGGTGTCGAAGCCGGTCCACTGGTCGACGACGGTGATCGGGGAGGCCGTGGTGGTCAGGCCCGCGGCCCAGGCCGGGATCGCGGCGTTGAGGGCGACCACGCGCTGGGCGCACTCGGTACAGGTGGACGGGTTCATCGGGATGATCTGCGCGACCAGGATCTTCATGCTGGGGTTGCTGGCGCGCATCTGGCCGACCAGGGTGGTGTAGGCGGCCAGGATCGTCGACGTGGGCAGGTTGCTCCACGCGTCGTTGGTGCCGAAGTGCATCATCACCACGTCCGGGTCGGTCGCGGCGAGCCAGCCGACCAGCAGGTTCTGGTTCGCGACGTTGGTGACCAGGTAACCGCCGTGGCCCTCGTTCTCGCCGTCGTAGTCGAAGCCGCAGCCCTGGCCGGGCAGGGTGCCGACGAAGTCGACCCGGGCGGCGGGGAGTTTCTGCCAGAGCAGGGCGCGCCAGCAGCCCGGGGAGCCGGTGATCGAGTCCCCCAGCGCCATGATTTTGGTCTTCTCGGTGGCCGGTGGCGTCGAGGGGCTCGTTGTCGGGCTGCTCGTGGGGTTCGTCGTGCCGCCGGTGCACGCCACGCCGTTGAGAGAGAACGCGGTCGGCGCGGTGTTCGAGCCGGTCCACGAGCCGTTGAAGCCGAACGACGCCTTGCCGCCGGTGGCGACGGCGCCGTTCCAGGCCGCGTTGCGGACCGTCACCGTCGAGCCGGACTGGGTGACCGAGCCGTTCCAGAGTTGGGTGATGCTCTGGCCGTTCGGGAACGCGAACACCAGGGACCACGAGGTGAGCGGGTCGCCGAGGTTGGTGATGTCCACGGCGGCGCCGAAGCCGCCCGGCCACTGACTGGCGACGGCGTATTTGACGGAGCAGCCGACCGCCGCGTACGCCCTGGTGGCGGTGGCGAACAGGAAGCCGGCGAGGAGGGTGCAGGCGCTGGCGAGGACGGCCAGCGATTGACGGTGCATGGGGGAGACCTCCGGAAGAAAGGGGGATGGGAGCGCTCCCAATCAACGTACATCAATGATTGAGGAATGGGGTCGCCTGCCCTCCTGGCCGGGCGGTCAGTCCTCTCCGGCGATGTCGATGCGGAGGGCGACCGGGTTGCCGGCGGCGTCGACGTCCAGATGTACGGGGAAGAAACCGTCACCGACCGAGGTCATCGCCATCAGAATGTCCGCGCCACCGACCTGGATCACGCCGGCCTCGTGCTCGGAGGCCCGCACCAGGCCCATCACCTGCCAGTGATGCGAGTGCGGCCGGAAGTCGAACGCGAATTTCGGCCCGTCGGGTTCGTTGCGCCGCGCTTCGACGGCCAGCCCCCGCTGGTACGCCTCCTTGAGCGGCAGATCCACCCACCCGTAATCGACGTCGAGGTGATCGCCGAGCCGGGGCGCGCCGAACTCGGCGGCGACCTGCTCCTGGTCGCGGCCCCAGAGGACCAGGGGCGGCGATATCGATCAGGTGCCCACCGCCGCGCTGTCGTTCCGCATCGGGTCGAGGGGCCGGGCAGATTCAGTCGTTGGTGAGGGCCGCGACCCCGAGGTTGCGGAGGGAAGCGTCGAGGACCTGCGCGGTGTGCGCCAGGGCGATCTTCCCGTTCTGCCGCCGGATCGCTGCGGCGACCTGCATCAGGCAGCCTGGGTTCGCGGTGACCAGCAAGGACGCGCCCGTTGCCAGGACCGCGGCGGCCTTGCGGTCGCCGAGTTCGGCGGCCGGCTCGGGATTCAGCACGTTCCACACGCCGGCTGAGCCGCAGCAGATCTCCGGGTCGGCGATCTCCCGTAGCTCCAGCCCCGGTATGCCGCGCAGCAGGGCGCGCGGCTGCTCCCGGATGCCCTGCGCGTGCCCGAGATGGCAGGCGTCGTGGTAGGCGACCGTCACCGGCAGCGGGTGCCGCTCGGCGACCGGGCCCAGCTCATCGAGGAGTTCCGCCAGGTCGCGCACCTTCGCGGCGAACGCGACCGCCCGCGCGGCGTAGGCCGGATCGTCCGCGAGCAACTCACCGTACTCCTTCAGGGACGAGCCGCAGCCCGCCGCGTTGACCACGAACCAGTCCATGCCGGTCTGCTCGAACGTGTCGATCAACCGCCGGGCGAACCGCTCCGCCTCGGCGCGGCGTCCGTTGTGCACGCTCAGGGCGCCGCAACAGCCCTGGCCGGGCGGGATCAGCACCTCGCAGCCCTCGGCGGAGAGGATCCGCACGGTCGCGGAGTTGACGTCCGGGAAGAACGCCGACTGCACGCAACCGGTCAGCATCCCGACCACCGCGCGCCGCGTGCCGCGTGCGGCGACGCGCCGCGGCGGGCGCGGCACGGAGCGCAGCCGCGGCGCGAGCGAATCCAGCGTGGCCAGGGTCGGCGCGAGCCGTTCCAGCAGGCCGGTCCGGGCGACAAGGCTTCGCAGACCCGATTTCTGGTACGCCCACAGAGGCCCCCGCAACAAGCGGAGCCGCCGTGGGTACGGGAAGAGCGCGAAGATGGCCGCCCGCAGCGCCCGGTCCCGGGGCCCGCGTGGATGCCGCCGCTCCACCTGCGCGCGGGTGTCCTCGATCAACCGGTCGTAGCGCACCCCGGACGGGCACGCGGTCACGCACGCCATGCAGCCGAGACACTGGTCGAAGTGGGTGACCATCGAGTCGGTCAGGGGCTCGCCCTCCAGCCCCTGCGCGATCAGGTGGATCCGGCCCCGTGGCGAGTCCATCTCCTCGCCCCACAGCACATACGTCGGGCAGGTCGTCAGGCAGAACCCGCAGTGCACGCAGTCCGACACCAGATCGGCCCGGGGCGGATGATGATCGTCGAAGGCGCCCGGCCGGCCGGCGGTCTCCGCGGCCCGCAGCGCGTCGACCTCGTGGGAACGGTTGTGCCCACCGTCCGCGGTCTGACGCGGGCCGGGCGGCGTCGGTCCGGTGCCCCGGGTGGCATCCACATCAGCCATCAGATGCCTCCTACGAAGCGGCCGGGGGCGAACCGGTGATCCGGGTCGAACTGATCCTTGACCCGGCGCATCAGCGCCAGCCCGGGAACCGGCCCCCACATGTCCAATGTTTCGCGTACGCCGGCCGGCGCGGTCAGCACCACCGCGTGTCCACCGGCTCGCACCGCCGCGGCCCGCAGCAGCTCGATCGCCCGTCCGGCCTCGACGGTGCCCTCGGCAGTGCCCGTTCCGGGACCCACCACGGGCGAGACCGTGGAAGCGGACGAGGAGACCGGCGAGGAACGGCCGGCGCCGGTCGAAACCGCGGCTGGCGACGAAGTGCCGGTGCCGGTCGAACCGGCGGTTGGCGAGGAATCGCTGGCGCTGGTCGAAGTGGCACTGCTCGAAGCGGGACCTGGTGAGGAAGGGCCGATGCCGGTCGTGGCGGGGCCCGGCGAAGGGTTGGGCGCAGGAAAACCCGCGTACAGCACGCCGGCGCCGGCCGAACCTCGCACGGTGGCGCCCGCACCCACCGCCGTTGCCACCAGCGCCGGGACCTGCGACAACCTGCCGGTCAGCTTGATGCCCACGCCGCCGTCCGGCCAGGGTGACACGTCCCACCAGTCCGGCGCCTGCTCGGACACCTCGCCGTCGAGCAGCGCGGCAATGGCGGCCGCACGCTCTCGTACCCCGGCCGGCGTCCCTTCCACCAGCACTGCCAGCTCCGGCTCGGCGCCGGGTGCCGCGTTCACCTCCAGGGCGCTCGCCGCGAACTGTCCGGCCAGGATTTTCGCGGCCTGCCCGGGCGGCGCGACCGCTCGGACGAAAGCGGCCGCGGCCGGCGCCGGGTGCAGCCGGAAGACGCACTCGGTGATCAGCCCGAGGGTGCCGAAGGCGCCGGTGTAGAGCTTTCCCAGGTCGTACCCGGCGACGTTCTTGACGACCTTGCCGCCCGCCTTGGTGACCGTCCCGTCCGGCCGGACCACCGTGATGCCGATCAGCAGGTCCCGTGCCGTGCCGTACCGCAGGCGGCGCGGCCCGGAGGCGTTCGCCGCGACCGTGCCGCCCGCCGTGGCCCCGGCCGGTGCGTCCAGCGCCAGCTGCTGCCCGGGCAGGCCGTGCAGCTCGGACATCGGGGTGCCGGCCTTGACCACGGTGATCAGGTCACCGGCGGCGTGCTCGACCACCCCGCTCAGCCGCCGGGTGTCGATGATCAGGTCCAGCTCGCGCGGCGGTGGCCCCCAGTCCAGTTTCGTCCCGCCGCCGCGGATCACCACGCTCAGACCCTGGGCGGCCCGGATCAGCGCGGCCGCCTCGGCGGTGTCAGCCGGCGCGGCGACCAGCCGTGCCCGCACCCCGCACACCGTGTCGCCGTCCCCGGCCGGCGTGGTCAGCTCGTCCAGCGCGGCCATCAGAAGATCTCCGCGACGCCGGCGGCCTGCGCCGGGTGTGCGCCCTGCCGCCGGCCCGGGCGTTCGCCGCACAGGCGTGGGGTGGGGAAGATCTTGCCCGGGTTGGCGATCCCGTCCGGGTCGAACGCGCAGCGCACCAGCTGCATGGTGTCCAGGTCGTCGTCACTGAACATCCGGGGCATGTGTTTCGCCTTGTCGATGCCGACGCCGTGCTCACCGGTGATCGAACCGCCGTGCTCGATGCAGAGGTCGAGGATCGCCGCGGAGACCGTCTCCGCGCGGCCGGCCTGACCGGGCACGCTGTCGTCGAAGAGCACCAGGGGATGCAGGTTGCCGTCGCCGGCGTGGAACACATTCGCCACCCGGACCCCGTGCTCGGTCGCGACCTCGCCGATGCGGTGCAGCACCGCTGGCAGGGCGGTCCGCGGGATCACCCCGTCCTGCACGATGTAGTCCGGGCTGATCCGGCCGACCGCGGCGAACGCGGACTTGCGGCCCCGCCAGATCAGCGCCCGCTCGGCGTCATCGGCGGCGATCCGGGTCTCGAACGCGCCGTTCGCCTCACAGAGCGCGTTGACCTCGGTGAACTGTGCCTCCACCTCGGTCGCCGGCCCGTCCAGCTCGACGATCAGGACAGCCCCGGCGCCGGCCGGATAGCCACACTTCACAGCGGACTCGGCGGCCTCGATGGCCAGCGCGTCCATCATCTCGATGGCGGCCGGGACCACGCCGGCCGCGATGATCGCCGAGGTGGCGGCGCCGGCCTGATCGGTGGAGGCGAACGCGGCGAGCAGCGTACGCACCGTCTCGGGCAGCCGGGTCAGCTTGACGGTGACCTCGGTGGCCACCCCGAGCGTGCCCTCCGAGCCGACGAACGCGCCGAGCAGGTCATATCCCGGGGTGTCCGGCGCGGGGCCGCCCAGCCGGACCCGCTCGCCGTCGGGGGTGACCACCTCCAGGCCGGTCACGTGGTTGGTGGTGAAGCCGTATTTCAGGCAGTGCGCCCCGCCGGAGTTCTCCGCGACGTTGCCGCCGATCGAGCAGATCTGCTGGCTGGACGGGTCGGGCGCGTAGTAGTAACCGTGCGGGCCGGCGACCTTGGTGACCTGGAGGTTGATCACACCGGGCTGGACGACGGCGCGCTCGTCCTCGGGCCGGACCTCGACGATCTCGCGCAACTGGGAGGTCACGATCAGCACTCCATCGGCGTGTGGCAGCGCGCCGCCGGAGAGGCCGGTGCCGGAGCCGCGGGCGACGAACGGGGTGCCGGTCTCGGCGCAGGCCCGGACCACCGCGGCGACCTGCTCTACGGTGCTCGGGAGGGCGACCAGGGCGGGGATGACCTTGTAGTGGGCGAGGCCGTCGCACTCGTACGTCCGCAGCTCCTGCCGGTCGGTCAGGACCCGCCGCACCCCGATCTCGGCCCGCAGCCGAGCCGCCAATGCATCGATGCCTGTCATCGCGGGCCTCCTCGCTGACGCCTGCCAACACGCTATCGGTGATCGACGCCGAACGCGACGGCCGAGCCGCGGCCTGTGGAAAACCTCAGCGTGGCGGTGGCGAACTTCCGCTTGTGGAAGCGTCAGCGTGGCGGCAGCATCCAGTGCCGCCGCGTCGACCAGCCGGTGAACGGCTCGACCTGCTCACCCCGGACCGCCGCCCGCAGCCCGGCCACCCCAGGCGGGCAGGTCGGCGACCGGGGTGCGGGAGCCGGGGCGAACCCGGCCGGTCAGCATCTCCTCGATGGCGGCGGTCCAGGCCGTGGCCTTCTCCCGGGCCCGCTGCCGGGCGCTCCGCTCCGGATGGGATGTGGCGGTGTCGAGGGCGCGCTGCCTCCGGTCCTCCGGGTAACTGATCATGCCGGCGTGGCGGGTCCGGCCCCCGCGCCCTCCCGGTCCGAGGCCGGGTGCTCTGCTGCTGAGCTACACGCCGCGTGCTGGTGCGGGCGTGACGATAGCGCGTTCGCCATCGGCCGTGCGCCCAGTTTTTCGCAGCCCTGGGTGGGCGCGGCATCACACGCCGTCGATGCTGTGGACAACGTTTTCGCGTGGCGGCGGAAGTCTGCCAAGATGGCCCGATGCTCGTGACCGCCAGACCGCTCCGGGTCGCCGTCGTTGCTGCTCTCGCCCTGTTCGCGGTGGCCGCCTGCTCGGACGACGACAAGCCGGAGGCCGGTCGGATCGACGTGACCACCATGCGCGGCGCCTTCCTGCAGGCCGCCGACATCGGCCGGGCCTGGGTCGCGCCGGAAGCCAGCGCCGACCCCCAGAAGATGGTCAGCTTCTGCGGCGGCACCAGCACGCCGCCGGAACCGCCGCCCGGCGCCGAGACGGTCTCCTCGTCCTTCGCCGACGAGGGGGAGGCCGGCGCGCAGACCCTGGAGCAGCTCGCCCTGGTCTACCCGGACACCAAGGCGGCGCAGGCCGGGCAGGCGCTGCTGCGCGCGGTCGCCGACGGCTGCGCGCCGTCCGTCGCCGTGCCGGCGACGGTGACCTCGGACAAGAACGAGCCGGCGTACGACGAGACGGTCGAGGTGCGCGAGCTCAACGAGAGCGGCTGGTCCGGGTTCGTGCTGATTCGTCACAAGAAGTACGAGGCGAAGCACCCGGGCGCGGCGGACACCGCGGTGGCCGTGCTGACCAGCCGAAACGTCGTGCTTGTGGACACCTACGCGATCTATCAGCTCAACAAGACGGAGTCTGCCGCGGGCTTCGAGAGCGACTGGCAGAAGCTGGTCGGCTCGGTCGTCCAGCGCGTGGGATAGACAGCCGGTCGCGCTTGGTCTAATGTTCGCGGTGCGCCGTTGCGAGTTCTTCCCCCGTGGAATTCGCAGCGGCGTCTTTATTTTCCGGCCCTCCCGGTGACGACCTTCCCGGTGACGCGGCCAAGTCAGGTCTCGCATCGGCGGCAAGAGGGCTGGGCGTCTCATCTGCGCGGAAGTGCGCGAAGAGAGCGTGATCCGAACACGCATCCTCGCTGCGGTGTGGAAAAAGCCACGAGACTGTTAACTATTCACCGCAACCGTGCTTAGCCTTACGAATCCCGGGGCACGAACGTATTCAGCCACGGATTCTTAGGCGGAGGTGGGTACGGCATGAAGTTCGTCTACGACTTCCACGAAGGCAACAAGGACCTCAAGGACCTGCTGGGTGGCAAGGGCGCCAATCTCGCGGAGATGACGAACCTCGGCCTCCCCGTCCCCGCCGGTTTCACCATCACCACCGAGGCGTGCCAGGAGTACCTGAGGCACGGCACGCACGCGGCGGGGCTGGACGGTGAGATCGACGCCCATCTCGCCGCGCTGGAGCAGGCGATGGGGCGCAGGCTCGGTGACCCCGAGGACCCGCTGCTGGTCTCGGTGCGGTCCGGCGCCAAGTTCTCGATGCCGGGCATGATGGAGACCGTCCTCAACGTCGGGCTGAACGACGAATCGGTGTCCGGCCTCTCCCGGCAGGCCGGCGGGAACGACCGGTTCGCCTGGGACTCGTACCGGCGGCTGATCCAGATGTTCGGCAAGACCGTGTGCGAGGTGCCCGGCGCCGAGTTCGAGGACGCGCTGCACGAGGCGAAGGCGGCCAAGGGCGTCAAGGACGACGTCCAGCTCGACGCCGGCGACCTGAAAGCGCTGGTCACCGCGTACAAGAAGGTCTTCGTCAAGCACACCGGGCACGACTTCCCGCAGGATCCGCGCGAACAGTTGGACCTGGCCGTCGAGGCCGTCTTCCGATCCTGGAACGCGGACCGCGCGGTGCTCTACCGCCGGCAGGAGCGCATCCCGGCCGATCTGGGTACCGCGGTCAACGTCGTCGCGATGGTCTTCGGCAACCTGGGGAACGACTCCGGCACCGGCGTCGCCTTCACCCGTGACCCGGCCAGCGGCGAGCAGGGCATCTACGGCGACTACCTGGCCAACGCCCAGGGCGAGGACGTGGTCGCCGGGATCCGCAACACCCTGGCCCTCGCAGAGCTGGAGAAGCTCGACAAGCCCAGCTACGACGAGCTGCTGCGGATCATGGCCACTCTGGAGGGCCACTACCGCGACCTGTGCGACATCGAGTTCACCATCGAGCGCGGCAAGCTGTGGATGTTGCAGACCCGGGTCGGCAAGCGCACCGCGGCCGCCGCCTTCACGATCGCCGCGCAACTGGTCGACGAGGGCGTGATCGACCTGGACGAGGCGCTCACCCGGGTCAGCGGCAGCCAGTTGGGCCAGCTGATGTTTCCGCGCTTCGATCTCTCCGCGTCGCCGGAATCGGTCACGCGTGGGGTCGGCGCCTCGCCCGGCGCCGCCGTCGGCGAGGTCGTCTTCAGCTCGAAGCGGGCGGTCGAGGTGGCCGCCGAGGGCCGGCCGGTCATCCTGGTCCGGCGCGAGACCAACCCGGACGATCTGCCCGGCATGATCGCCGCTCAGGGCATCCTGACCAGCCGCGGCGGCAAGACCTCGCACGCCGCGGTGGTCGCCCGCGGCATGGGCAAGACCTGCGTCTGCGGTGCCGACGAGATGGAGGTCGGGCGGTCGTCGTTCGCGGTCGGCGGGTTGACCGTCAATGAGGGCGACATCGTCTCGGTCGACGGCACCACCGGGCGGGTCTACCTCGGCGAGGTGCCGGTGCGGCCCAGCGAGGTGGTGCAGTACTTCGAAGGCGACCTGGATCCGGCACAGGCCAACGATCCGCTGGTCGCGGCGGTGCACCGGATCCTCACGCACGCTGACGAGAAGCGCCGGCTCGCGGTGCGGACCAACGCGGACACCGGCACCGACGCGGCCCGGGCCCGGCGGTTCGGGGCGCAGGGCATCGGACTGTGCCGTACCGAGCACATGTTCCTCGGCGATCGGCGCGAACTCGTCGAGCGGCTCATCCTGGCGCGCGACGATGCCGAGCGCAACGAGGCGCTCGCGGCGCTCCAGCCGCTGCAGCGGGCCGACTTCCTCGAGATCTTCCGGGAGATGAACGGCCTGCCGGTCACCGTACGACTGATCGACCCGCCGCTGCACGAGTTCCTGCCGTCGCTGGAGGAGCTCGCGGTGAAGGTGGCCGTGGCGCACGAACTGGGGCGGCCGGTCGAGCACGACGACCAACTGCTCGCCGCGGTCCGCCGGATGCACGAGCAGAACCCGATGCTGGGTCTGCGCGGCGTACGGCTGGGTCTGGTCATTCCCGGTCTGTTCGCGATGCAGGTGCGGGCCATCGCGGAGGCCGCGGTCGCGCTCGCCGCGGACGGCGGCAACCCGCTGCCGGAGATCATGGTGCCGCTGGTCGGCGCGGTCCAGGAGCTGGAGACGGTACGGGCGGAGGCCGAGAAGATCATCGCCGAGGTGGCCGGGGACTCCGGCGTACAGGTGCTGATCGGCACGATGATCGAGGTCCCGCGGGCCGCGCTGACCGCCGGGCAGATCGCCGAGGCCGCGGAGTTCTTCTCCTTCGGCACCAACGATCTCACCCAGATGGCCTGGGGCTTCTCCCGTGACGACGTCGAGGGCGCGTTCTTCTGGCGCTACCTCGAGCTGGGCATCTTCGGCATCAGCCCGTTCGAGTCGATCGACGCCGACGGCGTCGGCCGGCTCGTCCGGATCGCCGCCGAGGAGGGTCGCGCCACCCGGCCCGGCCTCAAACTGGGCGTCTGTGGCGAGCACGGTGGCGACCCGGACTCGGTGCACTTCTTCCACGAGGTCGGGCTGGACTACGTGTCCTGCTCGCCGTTCCGGGTGCCGATCGCCCGTCTGGAGGCGGGCCGCGCGGCGGTCGAGTCGGAGGGCTCCGACCACCGGTAGAGCCGGCGGCGTGAGCGCGCGGCCCTCGGCCGCGGGCCCCACGTCGCCCCGGGCGGCCCCGCGACCATACGCGGCGGAAGCGGGGCCGCCCGCCGACCCCGGACCGGGATCTTCTCCGCGTCAATGGCACCCACCAGGCGGAGGGGATCCCGGTCCGAGGTCTCATCCGGGTGGGCGTCCGTCGATCGGTCGGAGAATGTCGGGGGGTGGGTCTAGCGTCCGGGAGGACATCTTCCGACGGCAGAGGAGCCCTGTGATGACGTCCCGACTCAATCCCTACCTGACGTTCAACGGCAACGCCCGTGAGGCCATGGAGACCTATAAGTCGATCTTCGGTGGCGAGCTCCGCGTCAGCACCTTCGGTGAGTTCGGCGCACCCGATCCGACGATCAAGGACAACGTCATGCACGCGATGCTGGAGACGCCGCAGGGCTACACTCTGATGGCCTCCGACACCGCACCCGGCATGGTGTTCAACCCGGGCAACGCCAACACCGTGAGCATCAGCGGCGACGCCGGTGACGACCTGCGCGGCTTCTGGGACAAGCTGGCCGACGGCGGCACCGTTCACGTGCCGCTGGAGAAGCAGATGTGGGGCGACGAGTTCGGGCAGCTCACCGACCGGTTCGGCGTCCCCTGGATGGTCAACATCGTCGCCGGGTAAGGGCGATCAATCGCGGTCGGGCGGTCGGCCTCGGGCGTGGATCGGCAAGGAGATCGCCCGGCTTCCGAGCCGATGCGGGCCATCGCCTCGTCTCGCCTCGTCTCGGCGGACGACGGCTCCGGGCGCGGACTCGCGAGGGAAGCGCCCGGCTTCCGAGCCGATGCCCGGCACTGCCTTGTCCCGGCACTGCCTTGTCCCGGCACTGCCTTGTCCCGGCACTGCCTTGTCCCGGCACTGCCTTGTCCCGGCACTGCCTTGTCCCGGCACTGCCTTGTCCCGGCACTGCCTTGTCCCGGCACTGCCTTGTCCCGGCACTGCCTTGTCCCGGCACCGCCTTGTCCCGGCACCGCCTCGTCCCGGCACCGCCGGTGTCAGAGGAGCCTGGTCACAGCGTCGGCCAGCCGTGCCAGCCACGGGGCCGAGTCGCCGCCGCCGGGTGGGGTGCCGGAGACCGTCCAGCGGCGGATCTCGACCGGGTCGAGCAGCTGTTCCAAGGTCCGGGTGCTGACCAGAGAGGGAAACGGCGCCGGGCTCGCGAACGACGGTGCCGGGCCCGAAAAGGAGGGCGCGGTAGGTGTGTACTCGGACGACCGTTCCAGGGACAGGGAGGATCGCATCTCGGTCGACAGGGTGCCGATGGCCAGGCTTCGCAGCCGGGGACGCAGGTGCAGGTCCGGCAACTCGGCGAGCAGCACGGCGTCGTAGAGGTCTTTCATCGCCGACACCCGGTGGGTCCGCTGGTCGGCGGCGAGCCAGTGCAATTTCCACGCCAGGGAGAGCTCGCGGGTCGCGGTCCACAAGCCGACCGGTGGCAGGCCACCGGACCGCGGCACAGCCGTGCACACCGGCGCGTCCGGCAGGTCCTCGCCGAAAGAGACGTCGATCTGGACCTCACCCTCCTCACCGTCGGGTGCCCGCCAGGGCAGTGCGAACCGGACGCGGCCGTTCTCCCCGCCCGGCTCGTACTCCGCGTAGTCCCAGTCGGAGGAGAATCCGATCGCCTCAGGCTCGAACTCGATCCCGCCGGGCGTTCGCGCGTCCTGCCTGATCAGTTCCGTCAGCTCGTTGTCCAGCGCCTCGTCGTTCAGACTGTCCAGCCCGGCTGCGGGGATCCAGTTCAGTCCCTCCGGGGGTAGCCGGGGGTGCCGGCCGGCCGTATCGAACTCCTCGAACTCCCACATCTCGTTGCGAGCGGCCCCATGGGCTGCTTCCGGCCACTCCTGCACGGGCGCGAGCCGATCGAAGTACGGGTAAGGATCGAGGTCGTCCATTCGCGACATGGTGGGTGGGCGAACGATCCAGTCCAGATCGCCGGGGGGCCGCGCCGCGTCGCCGACCCAGGCCGGCATGGTCATGCTGCCGCGCAACACCAGCCAGTCCGCCCAGGGCGACTCGGCGACCAGCGTCATGATGTGATCCAGGGCGGATCGCTGTGCGTTCACTCGAACCAGCCGGCGTCCAGCGCTGGATTGTCGTCGACCAGGACCCACTCCTGCTCGACCTCGGCCACCTCCCACCCCGCGCCGGCGACCGCACCGAGCAGCCCGGCCAGCGTCGCGGCCGCCTCGGAGCGCTCGACCTGGTAGCAGCGCTGGGTGATGAATCGCTCCTGAACCCCGTCGGCCCGCACCCGCCGGGCGTTGCGCGACAGACGCGCCCCGTGCTCGACGGCCATGGCCCGGACGCGGTCGAGGTCGGTCGACGCGGGAAGCAGCAGTTTGACGTGGTGTTCGAAGTAGAGATCCGGCTGTTCGGCGGCCTGCTCCGCCGTTACCGGGGCTTCGCTGCCGGACGCTGCGGCCTCCACCTTGAGCCGGGAGACCGGGAAGCCCTCCGAGCGCAGCGCGGAGGCCGTCCGGCGGGCGTCCGCCTCGGCCGAGGCGGGGGTGCCGTCGGAGAGCCAGCTCAGCATCGGCTGGCTCGCATGCTCACCGCGGTCGAGCTGGATGCGGGTGTACTTCACCCCGCGATCGGCCGCCAGTGATCGAAGCCGCTCGTCGTCGGCCTCGGCGGACACCGTCAGATGGATCTCGTATCGACTCACCCGCGCACGCTAACCGCCGCGTATGACATTTATTGCCGAGGCGAAGCCGCTGAGCGCGGCTCGATCCGTCTCCGGCCGCAGCCACCCGTCCCGCCGCTCATCCCGAGCCGGTTCCCGCCCGATCGGCCCGCTGCCCAGCCAACCTCCACAGTGCCATCGACACCAGAACAATCAGCCCCTGCCAGTCTCAACTTGAGTCGATCTTGTGTGTGGTGGCGGGCGGTAGTCATGGCCTCGCGGGGGATCGCTCGCGGGTGGGCGGGTGGCTGGGGTTGGTCGCCATGCGGTGTGGCCGGTGGGTTTCGGCCGGTGGCGCCGCTCGCGGTCGGCTGGGTGGGTGGGGGTCGTCCCGGGATGCGAGCACAAGCAACGCGGCTGCTCAAGGAACATCCAAGATCAACTTGTGCTTATCGGCATGGGGATTGGCTGGGTTGTGTTGTGGGGCGGGCTGTGGAAGTGATCGTGGGCGCCAGCCAGGCCCGCGAGCAGTGAGTACAGGCCGGCGCGGCCCGATGCAGGACCGGTCAGGTGGTGGCTTCGAGGGTGGCGCGGATCGGCTGGAGCGCCTGGAGGGCCTTGTCCAGCGCGTCCTCCCAGAGCTCGCGCCATTCGGAGTCGTCGCCGGCGATCCGGTCGAGGGCGCGCAGGGCGAGCGCCGGCAGATCGGACGGCAGGTCGAGGGTGCCGCCCTCGGTGATGAAGTCGGGGGCGTAGGCCGTGGTGATCGCCGGACCACCCGGCAGCTGAGAGGCGACGACGGCCGCGGCGGCGATCGCCTCGCAGGCGACGTCGCTGTCGAGGTACTCGTCCTCGTCGAGAACCTCGGTGAGGGTCGCGCGGATGATCTCCACGCGCCGGCCGGGCTCGGCGTCGTCCAGGTCGCCCGACCAGTCAGCCGCGGTGTCGTTGTCGAACGGTCCGAAGTCCCAGGTTCCCAACGCGATCCTCCATGATGTGCTGCCGAGTTCCAGAAATGATCACATATCTCTCGCCGGAAGAAGAGCGCGCCAGAGCGTGAGACCATCCCCGCCGGACGCCGGACGCCGGACGCCGGACGCCGGACGCCGGACGCCGGACGCCGGACGCCGGACGCCGGACGCCGGACGCCGGACGCCGGACGCCGCAGGCCGGACGCCGGGCGCGGGGCGCGGGATGCCGCAGGCCGGAGGCCGGGCGCGGGGCGCGGGAGGCCGGGCGCGGGGCGCCGGACACGCCGCAGGCTGGGGGCCGGACGCGGGGCGCCGGACACACCGCAGGCCGGAGGCCGGACGCGGGGCGCGGGATGCCGGACGCCGCAGGCCGGAGGCCGCATGCCGCACGCCGCACGCGGGATGCCGGATGCGGGATGCCGGACGCCGGACGCCGGATGCCGGGCGCGGGACGCGGAGGCCAGGCGAGGATCGTGGAGCGCGGAGTGCAAGATCTTCCGGGCTGCGCCGGTGGCTACTCCGCGGAGGGCTCCTCCCCGCTGGGGTCCTCGCCGCGGACGACGGCGAGGACGTCGTCGCCGAACTTGGTCAGTTTGCTCTGGCCGACGCCGCTCACCGTGCCCAGCTGGTCGAGTGAGGACGGCTCCAGCACCGCGATCGCTCGCAGGGTCTTGTCGTGGAAGATCACGTACGGCGGGATGGCCTGCGCCTTCGCGATCGAGGCGCGCCAGGCACGCAGGCGCTCGAAGAGCGGCTCGGCCTCTGCCGGAAAGTCGGCGGGTGCGGCGGCCGGCGCGCGCGAGGAGCGCGAGGACCCGGCCGACGACGAGGTGCCGGCGCGGAGGCGCTGGGCCGGGATCTCGCGGCGCATCATCAGGGTGACCTCGCCGCGCAGCACCGAGGAGCTGCGGTCGGTGAGGACCAGCGTGCTGTACTCGCCCTCGACCGCCAGGTAGCCCCCGGCGAGTAGCTGACGGACCACGCCCCGCCACTCGGTGTCGCGCAGGTCCGCGCCGATGCCGAAGACGCTCAGTTCGTCGTGGCGGAACTGGCTGACCTTGTCGGTGCGCTTGCCGAGCAGGATGTCGATGGACTGGCCGGCACCGAACTTCTGGTTGCGCTCCTTCTTCAGCCGGAACACCGTGGAGAGCAGTTTCTGCGCCGGCACCGTGCCGTCCCAGGATTCCGGCGGGGCCAGGCAGGTGTCGCAGTTCCCGCACCGTGCGGACGGCGCCTCCTGATCGAAATAGGCCAGGAGTCGCTCGCGGCGGCAGGAGACCGTCTCGCAGAGGGCCAGCATGGCGTCGAGGTGGCTGGCCGCGTTGCGGCGGAACGCGAGGTCACCCTCCGAGCTGTCGATCATCTTGCGCTGCTGCACCACGTCCTGCAGGCCGTAGGCGAGCCAGGCGGTCGAGGGCAGGCCGTCGCGCCCGGCCCGGCCGGTCTCCTGGTAATACCCCTCGACCGATTTCGGCAGGTCGAGGTGGGCGACGAAGCGTACGTCGGGTTTGTCGATGCCCATCCCGAAGGCGATCGTGGCGACCATGACCAGGCCGTCCTCACGCAGGAACCGGGCCTGGTTCTCCTGGCGGGTCTGCGGGCTCAGGCCGGCGTGGTACGGCAGCGCGGGGATCCCGTTCGCCGACAGGAACTCCGCGTGTTTATCCACCGAGGCCCGGGACAGGCAGTAGACGATGCCGGCGTCGCCGGGGTGCTCGGTGCGCAGCAGGTCGAGCAGTTGCCGCTTGGGCTCGTTCTTCCCGACGATCCGGTACTGAATGTTGGGGCGGTCGAAGCTCGCGGTGAAGTGCCGCGCCGAGGTCAGCCGCAACCGCTCGGCGATCTCGCCCCGGGTGGTCGTGGTCGCGGTCGCGGTCAGCGCGATCCGCGGCACGTCCGGCCAGCGCTCGTGCAGCATCGACAGCGCCAGGTAGTCGGGCCGGAAGTCGTGGCCCCACTGGGAGACGCAGTGCGCCTCGTCGATCGCGAACAGGGAGATCTCGCCCCGGTCGAGCAGTCGCTGCACCGCGGGGGTGCCCAGGCCCTCGGGCGCGACGTAGAGGAGATCCAGCTCACCGGCGACGAACTCGGCCTCGACCAGGCGCCGCTCGTCGAAATCCTGGGTCGAGTTGAGGAAGTTGGCCCGGACGCCGAGCGTGCGCAGAGCGTCGACCTGGTCCTGCATCAGCGCGATCAGCGGCGAGATCACCACGCCGGTGCCGGGCCGGACCAGCGCCGGGATCTGATAGCACAGCGATTTCCCGCCGCCGGTTGGCATCAGCACCAGCGCGTCGCCACCGCTGATCACGTGCTCGACGATCTCGCGCTGCTGCCCGCGGAACTCCGGGTAACCGAAGATGCGGTTGAGCGCGTCGATGGCTCTGGAAACAGGGATCGCGGGAGCCGAAGTCACCCAGCGATAGTAGTGAGCCGGACCGGTGTCCTGCCCATGCCTGTGGACAACTCTAAGGAGTGACGGGCAGGCCGACCAGATCGAGGATCTGCCGGGCGGGGCTGCCGGCGGACGCGATCAGCGTCAGCTGCGCCTTCTGTTCGTGGTGCTGCTCGGCGATCCGGTACAGCGCCGAGACCCCGGCGCTGGCCAGGTGGCTCACCCCGGTCAGGTCCAGGGTTATCGGTACGGTTCCGCCCCGGCTGCGACGCAGCAGTTCGCGCTGCATCTGGAGCGCCGACGTGGCGTCCACCGGCCCGTCGACCCGGACGTGTGCCTCTTCGTCGCCGGGCAGTTCGGAGATGGACATCTCAGCCGGCGCCTCCCGGACGGAAGGCGCGTCGTCGAAGCTGGTCAGCAGGCGCGCCGGCCGGCTCAGCGGATGCCGGATGGTGACCACCGTGCCGTGGGCGCCCGGCTCGACACGCAGGCTCTCCACCAGTTGGGCGGTCAGCGCCAGGCCGCGGCCGCGGATCGGCTCCCGCACCGGCGAGCGCCACCCGCCGTGATCGGTGACGGTCGCCTCGACGCGGCCCGCGGCGGTGAGCGCTGCCCGTACCTCAATCGTGGTTCTGTCCGGATCGCCGCCGGGAGGCGTATCGCCGAAGGCGTGCTCGACCGCGTTGGTCGCCAGCTCACCCAGCGCGTGTTGCAGCACGAAGATGTCGTGCTCCGCCGCGCCGAGCGCGGTGAGCCATTCACCGAACCGCGCGCGGGTGCCGCGCAGCGCCGCCGGGTCGGCGGGCAGTTCGATGATCATTTCTGGTGCGACGGAGACCCGCTGCACCGCCAGCAGCGTGATGTCGTCCGCGTGTCCACCGGCCCGCACCAGCAATTCGATCGTCTGCGCGCACACCCGGGCCGTCGCGGTCGTCCCCGAATCCCGCAGCGCCCGCCCGGCTGCCGCGTCCGCGGCGACCCGGGCGAGCTCGGCGGACGGCGACGAGCCTGACAGCGGCCGCTCCAGAATTCCGTCGGTGTAGAGCAGCATCAGATCTTCCGGCTCCAAGCGGTCCTGCCGCACCGGGAACACCCCGCCCGTGCACAGCGGAGTCCCGCCGGTCGCGGGAAGGAACCGGGTCGTGCCGTCCGAGGCGACCACGAGCGGCGGCGGATGCCCGGCCGTGCAGTACGTCAGCTCCCCGTTCGCCGGATCGAGCACCGCGAGGCAGACCGTGGTCGCGTGCGCCGCCCCCATCCGCCCGGCGAACCGGTCGGCGGCGGCCAGTGCCTCGCCGGGCGAGGCATCGGAGTCCAGCCGTTCCTGGAGCACCGCACGCAGCTGGCCCATCGCCCCGGAGGCGGTGATCCCGTGCCCGACCACGTCGCCGACCACCAGCGCGACCCGCCCGTCCGGCCGGGCCACCGCGTCGAACCAGTCGCCGCCGGCCGCGGTGTCCGCGTCGGCGAGCAGGTAGCTGGCCGCCACCTGGAGGCCGGGCAGCACGGGCAGGCCGGGCGGCAGCAGTTCCCGCTGCAGCTCGGTGATCACGTCCAGGGTCTGCTCGTAGCGGCGGCGCAGCTGAGCCGTCTCGGCCTCGGCGGCCTGCCGGATCCGGGCCATCTCGGTGACGTCGAACGCGGCCCCGATCACGCCGCGCAGCGACCCGTCCGGCGCTCGCCACGGCATGATCGTGAACGTCACGAAGATCTCGTTCACCGAGCCGTCCGGCTGGTCGAGGTGCACCCGCCACTGCCTGCCGGCGACCGTCTCGCCGGTGCGGTACACCTCGTGGAACACGTCGATGAACTGCTGCCCGGCGAGGTCGCTGAGCACCTCCCGGCACGGGCGGCCGATCACCTCCCGGCCGGGCAGCACCGCCCGGGTCGCCGCGTTCGCGCCGACCGTCAGCAATTCGGGCCCCTCGAAGAGGATGACGATGAACGGCAACTGGTCGACTGCGGACAGCATCGCGTCCAGGTCGCCCGCTTCCGGAATGTGCACGCCCGTCACGATGACATCGTGCCGGAAACCGCGCCAGGCGGAACCTGGGGTCACTCGGCCAGGGGCAGCTCGATGGTGTGGGAGGTGTGCGATGCTTTGGAACGCAGATAGCGGACATTCGCCGCGGAGACGTGCACACCGGTCGGAATCCGCTGGGTAACCTCGATGCCCAGTGCGTCCAGTTGCAGGCTCTTGTCCGGGTTGTTGCTGAGCAGCCGGATCCGGTCGGCGCCGACGGCGAGCAGCATCTGCGCGGCCACGGTGTAGTCCCGTTCGTCCTCGCCCCGGCCCAGGGCCACGTTGGCCTGGTAGGTGTCGAGGCCGTCGTCCTGCAGCGCGTACGCGTCCAGCTTGGCGTAGAGACCGATGCCCCGGCCCTCCTGCCGCAGGTAGAGCAGGAAGCCACCCTGTTCGGTGATCCGCTCGGCCGCCTCGCGCAACTGCGGGCCGCAGTCGCAGCGCTGGCTGCCGAAGACGTCGCCGGTCAGGCACTCGCTGTGCGGCCGGACCAGTGGCGCCCGCCCACCGGCGGCCGACTTGGTCAGCGCCCGCCGCCAGTCACCGAGCCCCAGCAGCAGGTGCTCGCGACCGTCGGCCAGCCCGTCGAACGTCATCACCTGGGCGGTCGTGGCGTAGCCGTCGGGGAACCGCAGGGGGACGGTCACCTGCCGCCGGACGGCAGCCTCGGTCGTGGCCGTGGCTTCAGACATCGGTCCTCCTCATATCTTTCCGGTGGCGGAAGCTGTGCCCGAAGATCGGCCGCCGCACACCGCGGATTATCGTGGACGCACGATGGCTGAGCGTCCTTACACCTTGTTGAGCTGTGGCATGTCCATCGACGGTTATCTCGATGACACCACTGAGGAGCGGCTGCTCCTGTCGAACGACGCGGATTTCGACCGCGTCGACGAAGTGCGCGCCGGCTGCGACGCCATCCTGGTCGGCGCGTCGACGATCCGCCAGGACAACCCCCGCCTGCTGGTCCGCTCGGCGCGGCGGCGTGCGGACCGGGTCGCCCGCGGCACCACGGAGAACCCGGTCAAGGTCACCGTGACCAGCCGTGGCGGCCTCGATCCGGCGGCGTCGTTCTTCACCGCCGGCGAGTCGCGGAAACTCGTCTACTGCGCCACCCCGGCGGTGGCCGAGGCCCGGGACCGGCTCGGCGCGATGGCCACCGTGGTCGACGGTGGCGACCCGGTCGACGTGCACCTCATCTCGGCGGACCTGGCCACTCGGGGAGTCCGGCGGCTGATGGTCGAGGGCGGCGGCACCATGCACACCCAGTTCCTCACCCGCGACCTCGCGGACGAGTTGCAGCTGGTCGTGGCGCCGTTCTTCGTCGGAGACTCGCGGGCGCCGCGGTTCGTGCACGACGGCGACTTCCCGGCCGGCCCGAAGAACCGGGCCAGGCTGGCGGAGGTCCGCCAGATCGGCGACGTGGTCCTGCTCCGCTACGCACTCTCGGATCGCTTCGACCCGAGGTAGGCGGAGCGGTCCGGGTCCGCTCGGGATCAAGCCGCAGCCCCGCTTGTCGTGTACGACGGCTGGCGCACCGTGGCGCGCCGGATGCGGACCAGCTCCGGCACGGAGGTGATCACGGCCGGGGAGATCGGAGCGGCGATCCGTACCCGCGAATCGTGGTTGACGGTGACCGCAACGGCCACCTCGGCCGGCGGCTGGGTCTCCACGGCCGTGGGCGGCTCGGCGGGACGCAGCTTCCGCACGGTGCGGACCGCGACCACCACCGCGCCCGGCGCCGCCGCGACGAAGGCACAGATTCCGTACGCCACAGCGATCGTCACGCCCTGCTCCGCGCTCAGTCCGGCCGCGCCGAACGCCCAGGCCAGCACGCCCTCGCGGGGCCCCCAGCCGCCTACGTTCAGCGGGATTCCCATCGCCAGCAGCGCCAGCAGCAGCATCGGCGCCAGCGTCAGCAGCGACGCCCCGTTCCCGGCCACCCGCGCCGCCACCAGGAACGTCGCCAGGTGCCCGAGCAGCACCATCGCGGAGGCGAACAGCACGCCCGGCCAGTTGCGGCGCGACAGCAGGCCGGACCGGATCTCGGCGGCACCGGTCCGGGCGGCGCCGGCCAGCTTCGAACCGCCGCGCCGCGCGCGCCGGCCCACCACCACGACCAGCAGCACCGCGATCGCCGCGGCCGCGACCGTCAGGGCGACCGACTTCCCGTGCTCGCCGAGCAGGCTCAGCACCGGCGACGGCACCGTGAACAGCACCGCGCCGCCCACGACCACCAGCACGAGCTGGCCAGCGGTGCGCTCCAGCACCACGGCCCGGACGCCG
The DNA here is from genome assembly GCF_900188005.1 of Actinoplanes regularis. GTDB lineage: Bacteria > Actinomycetota > Actinomycetes > Mycobacteriales > Micromonosporaceae > Actinoplanes > Actinoplanes regularis. The sequence continues at coordinate 46,713 of NZ_FZNR01000007.1, forward strand.
CGCCCCACGTCGCCCTCCTCGCGACCGTGCGACACGGCCCGGCCGACGTCGCCGAGGACCCCGCCGGGCAGCGCCGCGTTGAGGAAGAGCGCCTGGTAGTAGTCGGCGGTCGCGTCCTTCAGTGACAGCCGCAGGCCCAGCCCGCGGGCCACCAGGCACCAGCGCCAGGCGCTGAGCACCGTGGTGACCACGCCGATCCCGAAGGCCAGCGCGAGGGTGCCGCCGTCGAGTACCCGCAGCCCGTCCAGGAACGCGCCGGTGCCCAGCCGCCAAAGCACCACCGCGATGATCGCGGCGCCTCCCAGCAGGCGGGCCCATGCCCAGAACGATCGGCTCACTTTGTCTTCGTCCCCTCGTCGCTTCCTCAGGGACTAGTACGCCCGACCCTTGCACCACGGTTCATTCGAAGATCGCTAAAACATCCTTGTGGCCGACCGTCAGCTCCGGAAGGCTGGTCAGCCGATCCCGCAGATAGGCGTCGAACCCCAGTTCAGGACGCTGTTCGGCGGCCGCGCCGACCCAGCCGCGCAGCCACTCGGCGGTCAAGTCGGGACATTGCGGCCCGAGCCGCCACGGGCTCTCCCGGGTGATCACCCGGGCTCCGGCCTTCTCGAACGCCGCCGCCGCGTAGGCGGGGGCGTCCGGGCCGAGCAGCAGCCGCCCGCCGCTCTCCCGCCGCTGGTGCGCGTTGAAGGCGGCCTCGACCTCCGCGTCCCGCTCGTCCGCGGGCGTGAACCGGACCTGCCCGGTCACCGAGAGCGTGAACAGCGCGTTCGTCCGCGCCTGCGCGCACACCTCGACCAGGCGATCGATCTCGGCGGCGGTGAGCAGGTCCAGCAGCGCCGAACAGGTGACCAGGTCAGCGCCGGTGAGGTCGTCACGGGTCAGCGCGGTCACGTCCCGCTCGTCGATCGCCACGTTCACGCCCTCCGGCATCCGGTCGGCGGCGATCTCCAGCAGGTCGTGGTCGCGGTCGGTGAGGATCCAGAACTGCGGGACCGGCAGCCGCGGCGCCAGCCACCGCCCCAGCGAGCCGGTGCCGCAGCCCAGGTCCCGGATCACCTTGACCGGCCGGGGCAGCAGCCCGACCAGCTCCAGGGAGCGGGCGTCGGCGTCGGCGGGCTCGCGCAGGCCCAGCCAGTCGGGGCTGAATTCTCCGGTCATGCGGTTCCTTCCTCGATCTTTCGCAGAATGGCGGCCAGGCTGCGAGCGGTCTCGTCCCAGCCGGTCAGGGTCTCGCGGCGGGCCGCCGCCCGGGCCCGCCAGAGTTCGCGCAGGCCGGCGTCGGTGAGCCAGGCCCGCAGGGTCGCGGCGAGCGCGTCCGGGTCGTCCGGAGGCAGGAGCTCTCCCGGTACGGCGCCCGGGTCCCCGGCTTCGCCGAGCGCCTCCGGCACCCCGCCGACGTCGCTGGCGACCACCGGCAGGCCGTGGGCCAGGGCTTCGGTGACGACCATGCCGTACGTCTCGGCGCGCGACGGCAGCACGAAGAGATCCGCGTCCGCGTAGGCCGCCGCCAGCCGCGCGCCGGCCAGCGCACCCGGGAACCTGACCCGTCCGGCGAGCCGGGCGGGCACGGGCGGGACGGTGCCGGCGCCGACGAAGGCGCATTCCCACGCGAGGTCGGTGAGCCGTTCGAGGGCCGCGAGCAGGATGTCCTGGCCCTTGCGCGGGGTCAGCGACGCCACGCAGAGCAGGCGGTGGCCGGTGGGGGAGGGGACGGCCGGGGTGGCCAGGTCGACCCCGGGGGCGGCGACGTGCACCCGCGCGAGGCCGTGCATCGCGGCGACGTGGTCGGCCGCCGGGGTGCTGGTCGCGACGACGCCGGCGGCGAGCCGCAGGGCGCGGCGCTCGAGGGCGCGCAGCTCGGCCGCCTCGGTGGGGGAGAGGCCGGTCTCGTCGCTGAGCGGCAGGTGCACCAGGATAACCAGGCGCAGGCGGGTGGCCTGCGGTTCCAGGACCTCCGGCACGCCGCAGGCGACCAGCCCGTCGAGCAGGACCGTCGAGCCGTCGGGAAGTCCCGCGAGAACGCGGGCCAGCCGGTCCCGGTCGGCCGTGGCGGGGCGGGGCCAGGCGCCGGGGACGGTCGTCTCCCGTACCGCGAACGAATCGGACGTGGCGGGAGCCGCGCCGGGGACCTCGGCCGTCGCGGACATCGCGGCTAGGTGGTCGAGGACCTGGCGGTCGTAGCGGTTACCGCCGCTGGGTGCTGCCGGGTCGTCGACGCCGGCCGGCAGCACCACGTGGAGAGCGGAACTCACCGCAGGGTTCGCTCGTAGCTCGCCCAGGCGATGTGCGACTCGTGCAGGGTGACCTGGATCCCGGTGAGGCCGGCGGCGCCCCGGCCGAGCTCACCGGCGGTGACCCGAACGGCCAGCCGGTCGGCGATGACCTTGGCCAGGAACTCGGTGGAGGTGTTGACGCCGGTGAACTCCGGGTCGTCGTCCAGGTTGCGGTAGCTGAGCCCGGAGCAGATGGTGCGCAGCTGCTCACTGGCGAGGCCGATGTCGACGACGATGTTGTCATCGTCCAGTTCCGGGCGGCGGAACGTGGCGTCCACCAGGAAGGTGGCGCCGTGCAGCCGCTGCGCGGGCCCGAAGACCTCGCCGGAGAAGCTGTGCGCGATCATGATGTGGTCGCGGACGGTGACGCTGAACAAGAGCTCTCTCCTCGATTCGCGGATCTTCCCTGCACAACGGTTACCCACTCCGGAAAGATCAATTCGCGGCGGGGTAGTCGATCACGTGACAGAGCGCGGCAAGGCTGCCGTCGGCGAGCCGGGAGAGTACCGCGGGCAGGTCCTCGAAGCCGGACCGGCCGGTCAGCAGCGCCTCGAAACGGTCGTCGCGCAGCAGCCGGAGGGCCAGCTCGAGGCGTTCGGCGTAGGTCCGGCCCCGCTGCGGGAGGATCCCGCCGACCTGGCTGCTGCGGATGGTCAGGCGCCGGGAGTGGAAGAACTCGCCGAGCCGCAGCGGAACCTCGCGGTCGCCGTACCAGCTCAACTCGACCACGGTCTTCTCCGGGGCGACCAGCTCGAGCGAACGGGTCAGGCCGGCCGGGTTGGCACTGGCGTGAATCACCAGGTCACGGCCGGTCGCCGCGGCCTCGGGCAGGGCGAAGTCCACGCCCAGCGCGTCGGCGACCGTCTTGCGCGCCGGATCCGCGTCGACCAGTTGCACGTCGGCGGCGGGGAAGCCGGCCAGGACCGCGGCCACCGAGGAGCCGACCATGCCGCCGCCGACCACGCTGATCCGGTCGCCGAGCTGCGGGGCGGCGTCCCAGACCGCGTTCACGGCCGTCTCGACGGTGCCGGTGAGCACGGCCCGGGCGGCGGGGACCCCGTCGGGGACGACGGTGACGGCCTCGATCGGGACGACGTACCGGGTCTGGTGCGGGAAGAGGCAGAACACCGTCCGGTTCAGCAACTCGGCGGGGCCCTCCTCGACCACTCCGACGTTCAGGTAGCCGTACTTCACCGGCCCGGAGAAGTCGCCGGCCTGGAACGGCGCGCGCATCGTCGTCCACTGGTTCTCCGGCACGCGCCCCTGGAAGACCAGGGTCTCGGTGCCCCGGCTCACCCCGGAGTGCAGGGTGCGCACCAGCACCTCACCCGGACCGGGACTCGGCACCCTTTCGGGGCGTACCTCCCCCAATCCGGGGTATGTCGACCAAAAGGCCCTCGCGTCGAACACAGACCAACTCCTCTGAACCGAAAGTCCTCGACAAGCGTGTGAGTGGAGGACAGCAGATTGACCCTAAGTCCAGGAGGCATGGTGACCGTCACTACCGCCACGACGACCCCGTTCCGGGCACCCTTCGCCGGATTCGCGGCCCAGCTCGCGCTGATCGCGTTGCTGGCCGGGAACGCGGGGCTCACGCTGGCCGGTGGGATCGCCGGGATCGCCTACGGAGTGGTCCTCTGCGCCCTGCTCGGCGCCGCCCTGGACCGGGCCGGGATGACGTTCCTGGGCTGGGCCAACCTGGTCACGTTCAGCCGGGCGATCCTCGCCGGCGGGGTGACCGCCCTGGTCACCAGCTCGGTCCTGGGCCACGAGATCCCGGTCTGGCTGCTGGCCACGATCGCGACGGTGGCCCTGGCGATGGACGGGGTGGACGGGCAGGTGGCCCGCCGTACCGGAACCACCTCGGCGCTCGGAGCGCGCTTCGACATGGAGGTGGACGCCTTCCTGATCCTGGTGCTCAGCGTCTACGCGGCGGTCTCCTACGGCTGGTGGGCGCTCGCCATCGGCGCGTTCCGCTACGCCTTCGTCGCCGCCTCCTGGGCCCTGCCGTGGCTGAACGCCGCCCTGCCGCCGCGCTTCTCCCGCAAGGTCGTCGCCGCCCAGCAGGGCGTCCTGCTCGTGGTCGTGGCGACCGGGCTGCTGCCGGCCTGGGCCGCGGTCCTTGTCCTGGCGGTCGCGCTCGGCTCGCTGACCTGGTCGTTCGGACGGGACATCCGGTGGCTGTACCGGGCGTCGCGGCTCCGCGAGGACGCGCGCACCCGCTGGTCGATGACCCTGGTCACCGGACGCGCTTGATCGTTCCCGGCCGGGCCGGCGGGTGCAGGATCGCGGCGATCGCCTCCACCCCGTCGACCAGCCGCGGCCCCGGGCGTACCACCAGGCCGTCCCCGTCGATCGCCCACACCTGGGCGTCCGGGAAGTGCGGCAGCACCGCCTCGGCCTGCCGGGCCGCGCCGTCCAGGTGATAGCCGCAGGGCGTCACCAGCACGATCTCCGGCCCCGGCGCCACCAGTTCGGACCAGGAGACCTGAACGGACCGCTGCCCGGGCCGCGCCGCCACCGCCTCGCCCCCGGCCGCGGCGATCAGGTCCGGCACCCAGTGCCCGGCGGTGAACGGCGGATCGACCCACTCCACGACCGCCACTCGCGGCCGCGGCCGGCCGGCCACCGCCGCCGCCACGGCGGCCAGGCGCCCCTGCAGGACGGCGACCAGCTCACGACCCCGCTCCGGTACGCCGGCGGCCGCGGCCACCTCGACGAACGTGCCCAGCACGTCGGCCAGTGAGTGCGGGTCGAGGCTGAGCACGTCGGCCCGGCAGCCCAGGTGGTCCAGCGCGTCGTCGACATGCCCGGACGGCAGGGCGCAGACCCGGCACAGGTCCTGCGTCAGGATCAGGTCCGGCGCCAGGCCGGCGAGCGCGTCCGCGTGCAGCGTGTAGAGGTCGCCACCGGCCGCGAGCTGCGTGCGTACGTAGTCGTCGATCTCGGTCGGGGTCAGATCCCGGGTGTCCCGGCCGCCGACCACGACGGTCTTCGACGAGCGGGCGTGGGCCGGCTCGTCACACTCGAACGTCACGCCGACCAGGTCGTCGCCGAGGCCCAGGGCGTACACGATCTCGGTGGCGGACGGCAGCAGCGATACCAGGCGCATACCTGGGACTCTAAGGCTCGCCCAGGATCGCGCCGAGGACCTGATCCCACACGGCACGGGGCGGCATCTCGTGACCGACCCCCTCCAGCCAGACCAGCCGGGAGCCGGGGATGACCCGGGCCAGCTCGCGCGGGTGCTCCGCCGGGAAACGCTGGTCCAGGGTGCCGTGCAGGATCAGCGTCGGCACCGTGATCGCCCGGAGCCGTTCGCGGACCGGTGGACCGTAACCAGCCTTCCGGTGGTTCAGGCGGGCGGCGGCCAGGTCCGCCGAGCGGTCGAAGATCCGCTCGGCGAGGCGGCGCAGCTGCGGCTCGTCCGGCGTGAACGGGCCACCCCGGGCGCGGATCTCGGCGATCAGGCAGGCCACCGCCGCGCGCCGGTTCGACCAGTCGACCTCGTCGGTGGTGGGCTGGACGCGCACCTCGGTGCCGGGGGCGGCGCGGACCGCGACCGCGGTCATGCCGGCCAGCACGGGGGTGGCGTCCGGGCCGAGGCCCGCGCTGGTGGAGATCAGGGCGAGGGAGAGGACCCGGTCCGGGTGCTCGACGGCGATGCGCTGGGCCAGCGCGCCGCCGAGAGAGAGCCCGACCAGGTGGGCGGCGGGTACGCCGAGCGCATCCAGCACGCCGAGGGCGTCGTTCATCAGGTCCACGCCCGAGTACTCGGCGCCGGACGGGAACGACGTGGAGCGTCCGGTGTCGCGATGGTCGTACCGGATCACGAACCGTCCGCCGGCGGCCAGCCGGCGGCAGAACTCGTCGTCCCACCAGTCCATCGAGCTGGCCTCGCCGGCCAGCAGCAGGAGAGGCGGATCGGTCCGTTCACCGAAGGTTTCCAGGCATACCTGGATGCCGTTGACCGGCATCATCGTCTCGGTCACCACCAGCTCATTGTGGCGGCGCTCACCGACAGTCAGGTTAAAAGCGGATCACAAGGGACGACGAGATCGATGTGAGCGGTGCTCACTTGTCCCGGTCCGGCGGGCGATCACGGGCCGGAGATGCCGAGTTCGCCGGGTCGCGCCGCGCACTATGGTTGACTCCGCGTGTGACTTTACCCGTAATGTCGGAATTCGAGCCGCATCGGATCGAGTTCGACGCGACGTTGGACGGCATGAAGGTGCCCGGGCTGCGGGCCGAGTTCTTCCGCCGGCCCGAGGGCGACCGGATCGCCAGCGTCGGGCGCTACTTCTTCGGCGACCAGGAGTTGCTGCTCGCCTGGGGGTACGTGGACGAGGAGCACTGCCGGCACAACGCCGTGCGGGACCCGGCGGGCGGCTGGCATCCGGCGGCGGCCGGCTGTCCGGAGGTCGAGCTGATAAAGGACGGCCAGGCCGTGATCGGCCTGGCCGTGCGTGCCGCCGGTGGCAACTGGGTGCGGGCCGTGCGTGAGCAGTGCGCTGCCGGGAAAGAGGCCGGGGGCTGAGACCGGCTTCCGGGGCGGGCGCTAGCGGGAGGCGGGCGCCGTGGCGGCGGCGCGCGCCTGGTTGCGGACGGTCCGCAGGGAGACCGCGGTCACCCCGATGGCCAGTACGAAGAGGGCGAGATGCAGGTACGGGTTCACGATCGGTACGAACCCGATCACCGCGACCGGGATCTGCACCACCGCGATGAGCGCGGCCATCAGCCACTTGCTGCGACCGCTCCACAGCATCGCGGTCCACACCGGCGCCGACACGACCAGCAGGGTCAGGGCGTCGAGCACGGCGTGGAAGTAGACGTTGTGAACGTTGTTGTGGGCGAACGCCTGGGCCGGGGAGGCGATCCACAGACCGGCGACCACGGCGGCGAGAACGACAGCGGCACGACGCATGGGATCCTCCAGCGTTATCAAACTGTTGCTCCGAGTAATCACGGTATAAAACCGGCAGGCACCCCGTAAAGCCTCACGTGGATTCATTCTTCCTGATGGCACAGTCGCTTTCCGTGCCGGTGATCTTGCCTGAACGGGCCACTGTCACGTGCAGTGATGTTCACTAGCCTGCCTGGGTGCGCTTGATCGAGTTGGCAACGACGTGTGCGGTGACGGTGAGTATTGCCGGCACTTCTTACGCTGCGTTGAACCCCGAGAAATTGAAGGCCGACACGATCGTGGTGGCGGACCGGGCGACCTGCCGGATCGTGGATTCGGCGATCGTCGCCTACATCGCGGTCAACGACACCGACCCGACGTCGATCGCGCAGCTCCCCCCGTACGTCGACGGCGACATCACGCGCTACCGGATCGTCGCGGGCCGGGCCGCGGGCCCCGGCTGCTGAGCCCGTCCGCCCGATTTGTCCATCAGGGCGGGCGGTGGTGACCGGTGACCGTCCCCGGCGTCATACGATCGGCGTTGACACCGGACAAGGACGGAAACGGGTGACGATGGAGACGTTGGAGTTCCAGGCCGAGGCGCGCCAGCTTCTGCAGCTGATGGTCCACTCGATCTATTCGAACAAGGACATTTTCCTGCGTGAGCTGATCTCGAACGCGTCCGACGCACTGGACAAGTTGCGCCTGGCCAAGCTGCAGGACGGGCTGGAGGCGGACACTTCCGACCTGCACATCGAGATCGAGGCGGACACCGAGGCGCGGACGCTGACCGTCCGCGACAACGGCATCGGCATGACCCGCGAGGAGGTCGTGGCGCTGATCGGCACGATCGCCAAGTCGGGGACCGCCGACCTGCTGGCCAAGCTGAAGGAGGCGTCCGAGTCCAAGGGCGACGCCGAGCTGATCGGTCAGTTCGGGGTCGGCTTCTACTCGACGTTCATGGTCGCCGACAAGGTCGTCCTGGTGACCCGCAAGGCCGGCACCGAGGGGCACGGCACGCGCTGGGAGTCCGCCGGCGAGGGCACCTACACCCTCGAGGACGCGCCGGACGTGCCGATCGGCACCACCGTCACGCTGCACCTGCGGCCGAAGGACGAAGAGGACGCGCTCTACGACTACGCCGACGAGTGGCGGATCAAGCAGATCGTCAAGCGCTACTCGGACTTCATCTCGTTCCCGATCCGCAAGGGCGACGAGACGCTGAACTCGATGAAGGCGCTCTGGGCCCGGCCACGCAGCGAGGTCTCCGACGACGAGTACCACCAGTTCTACCGGCACATCAGCCACGACTGGTCGGACCCGCTCGAGATCATCAACATGAAGGCCGAGGGCACCTTCGAGTACGAGGCGCTGCTCTTCATCCCGTCCCGCGCCCCGCACGACCTGTTCCAGCGCGACGCCCGCCGCGGCCTGCAGCTCTACGTCAAGCGCGTCTTCATCATGGACGACAGCAAGGAGCTGATCCCGGACTACCTGCGCTTCGTCAAGGGCGTCGTGGACGCGGCCGACCTGTCGCTGAACATCTCCCGGGAGATCCTGCAGCAGGACCGGCACATCCAGATGATCCGCCGCCGGCTGGTCAAGAAGGTCCTCTCCACGATCAAGGACCTGATGACCAGCAACCCGGAGAAGTACGCGACGTTCTGGCGCGAGTTCGGCCGGGCGGTCAAGGAGGGCCTGCTCAGCGAGCCCGACAACCACAAGCCGATCCTGGAGATCGCGTCGTTCGGCACCACCGCGCAGGACGAGCCGACCACGCTGGCCGCCTATGTGGAGCGGATGAAGGAGGGTCAGGAGGAGATCTACTTCCTGACCGGCGAGTCCCGTTCGCAGGTGGTGAACTCCCCGCACATGGAGGCGTTCGCCGAGCAGGGCTACGAGGTGCTGATCCTCACCGACCCGGTCGACGAGATCTGGGTCGACGCGGTGCCCGACTTCGACGGGAAGAAGCTGCGCTCGATCGCCCGGGGCTCGGTCGACCTGAAGAAGGACGAGGAGGAGAAGGAGCCGGAGGGCGACTTCGCGCCGCTGCTCGGCTTCCTCAAGGAGAAGCTGGACGAGCAGGTCAAGGAGGTGCGCCTGTCGCACCGGCTGACCACCTCGGCGGCGTGCCTGGTCAGCGACCAGGACGACATCACCCCGGCGCTGGAGAAGATGTACCGGGCGATGGGTCAGGAGGGCCCGCGGGTCAAGCGGATCCTCGAGCTCAACCCGAACCACGCGCTGGTCGCGGGCCTGCGCTCGGCCCACGAGCGGGGTGCGGACGACCCGGCGCTGCCGGAGACCGCGGAGCTGCTCTACGGCACCGCCCTGCTCGCCGAGGGCGGCGACCTGGAGGACCCGGCCCGCTTCGCCAAGCTCCTGGCCGACCGCCTGGCCCGCACCGTCTGACCCACCTCAGTAGATCAACACCGGAACGCGGTCCCTCGGGGCCGCGTTCCGCTTTCCCACTCATTCGAACCAGGGCTCCCCGGCGGACCAGTGGCGGACCCAGCCCGCGAAGCCGGCCTCGCCGCCGCCCTGGCCGAACTCCGCGCCGAACGGCGCCGCGCCCTCGCCGGTGATCATCCAGACCTGGCCGCGGTGCGGGCCGGTGACGACGAGATGCCAATACGCCCCGCAGCCGTCGGTGCCGAGGACGATCGAGCCGTCGTTGAAGACACGATCGATCAGCTCCTCGTCCGGCTCCTCGTCCTCCTCCCACAGCCACGCCGCGGTCAGCGGGAACGGCTTGGCCAGGACCCGCTCGGGACGGCCGTCACCCCAGTCGGAGGGGAGGGCGGCGAGGGCGACCAGGCCGAAGTCGGGTGGGCCGGCGAACGAGCCGTCGGAGACCTCGGCGACGAACGTGCGATATGGCTCCGGCAGGGTCACGCCGTGCTCCGCCTCGAAGGCGTGGACGCCGGGCCAGCCCAACGCGGACTTGCCCTCGTCGTCGGCGCAGAGCGCGTCACGCAGCTCGGCGATGACGGCGGGATCGGCGTGCTCGGTATCCATGCCGACAGAGATACCAGCCGGGTCCGACATTTTCGACCCGGAGTTCCGCGGGCGGGTTTCGGGCTCAGGGGTGGGCGATGTGGAGGAGCCGGAAGTCGCGGCGGCGAGCCAGGCGCAGGACGAGGGCGGCCGGGTTGCCGAACGCCCGCAGGCCGTCCTCGGTGGGGTAGGGCTCGATGCGGTCGATCCGGTGTTCGACGCCGCGATGCAGGACCGTGCAGCCGCCGGCGGCCAGGGCGTTGCGGAGCCAGGCGACGTTCGGTCCGTACGTCAGCTCGGCGACGAAGCCCGAACCGACCCGGATGAGGAGCATCGGCGTCTCGTAGCCGGTTCCGGTCCGGCGGCCGGTGTGCCTGACCAGCGAGAGCGGGCCCCAGCCCCGGCGGACGACGACGATCGCCACCCGATTGACCGTGCTCTTCAACAGCCAGAACCAACCCCGCCTGACCGAGATGATGTTCCTGAGCACGTCGTGACGCTACAGGCCGGCCGTCGGCGGACGGTCGAAGTAAAGAATTCTTGACATGATGTCGCCTCTGCTTTACCTTGAACATGTCAAACTTTCTGTACATAGGAGTGGGGCATGACTTCCGCGGAGAAGCGCACCCGGATCTCTGCCCCGCTCGGCGGCGTCGCACCGGCGGGCCGGTAACCGTGGTCAAGCCGACCAGAGTCACCAACTCGATCCGGGCGCTGCGCTTCGCTCACGGGGAGATGACCCAGGCCGAGCTGGCCGACCGCATCGGAGTGACCCGCCAGACCGTCATCGCGATCGAACAGGGCCGCTATTCCCCGTCCCTGGAGATGGCCTTCCAGATCGCGCGGGTCTTCGAGGTGCCCCTCGACGACGTCTTCGGATACCCCGACACCGACCGGTAACCCCCACGAACAGGCACGGCACGCGAGGCAACCGCCTCGCGGCCCGGTTCCGCACACCCGAAATCAATCGCGGAGCGCCAGGCGAAGTTCACGACCGAGAAGGGGTCACGATGCACACGCTCACCCGTACCGCCCGCATGACCGGGCTTTTCTACCTCGGCATGGCCATCACCGCCGCACTCGGCTTCCTCCTCATCCGCCCGCAGATCTTCGTGGCCGACGACCCCAGCGGGACGCTGGCCAATCTGGTCACCCACGGTTCGCTCGCCCGCGCGGGCGTCGCCCTGGAGCTGGCCATGGTCGTCGCCCAGGCGTTCACCGCCGCCTGGTTCTATCGACTGTTCCGTACCGTGAATTCCTTCGCCGCCGGCGGGATCGCCGCCTTCGGCCTGGTCAATGCGGTGGTGGGCCTGGTCGGCGCGGCGATGCTGGGCACGGCGATTCAGGTCTCGGCCGACCCGTTCGGCGACGCGGCGACCACCGTCCAGGTGCTCTACCTGGTCAGCTACAACATGTGGGGCGTCGGGGCACTGTTCTTCGGCCTGTGGCTCCTCCCCATGGGCTGGTGCGTCCTGCGCTCGGGCTGGATGCCCCGCGCGCTGGGCTGGATCCTCGTGGCCGGCGGCGTCGGTTATGTACTCAGCCCGTTCGTCCTGTACCTCGCCGACGACGCCCAGGTCCTCTTCGACGCGATGGCGTATCCCGCCTCCGTGGGTGAGTTCTGGATGATCGGCTACCTGCTCATCCGCGGTGTGCGCCGGCAGGCACTGGACGAGCTCCCGCCGACCGTCCACACGCCCGCACCGCTGGCGAGCTGAAGCGTCGCCGTCGCCCGGCCGGCGCACACCTCCCACGGCGGCGACCCGTCGGCGTCGAGGACTCGCACCATGGTCCCGGCGTCGAAGACAAGGAGCCAGGTGCGGTTTCGGTTCCATGCCGGATGGACGCGGAACGGGTTGAAGGCCGCGTCTTTCCCTTCGCGGTACGCGGCAAGGCGGCGTTGTCGCCCGCTCAGCGGATCCAGCAGCCGGGTCTCGCCGTTCAACAGGTAGACGATCTGTTCACCGTCGGGATGGAACAACACCGCGTGCAGGAACGTCTGCCCTTTCCCGAGCGGCGCGCCGCACTGCCCGCGTCCGAGACCCGGCAATACCCTTTGCGCATCATCTCGTCACGGGCTCGGCCGAAGGCCCGCTTCGCGTGGGACCCGCTCTGGACGTCGAGGTCTTTGGTGGTGACCCGTGGGCGCCTTCGGAACGCTGCTCAATTCCACGGATCGTTGTCCGGGTTCTCGCCGAGCATCCGTGCGCTCTCCAGGCAGAGATCTATGCCGAAACACTGGTTGCCCCGCGAGTCGGTACCCCAGGTCTCATCGGCGCGGGCCGCGATCGCGCGGTAGGAGTAGTCGTCCGCCCGCCACTGCCTGACCTGCAGCGCGATGTCCTCGGTCAGTGCCAGACCCCACGCCTCCAGCATTCGCCGAGACTAGCAACGTGAAGATCGATCCCGGGGAATCTGTGTGGTCGCGGGGCTAGTCGTTGGTGAGGTTGACGAAGAATGTGCCGATATTCGTGAAGATTTGCGCGATGCCGTCGCCGATGCTTCGGGCCACGTCAGCGGCCGGCCCCGGATTCGTGCCGATCCAGAAGACCAGCAGGAACACCAGCACCCAGCCGAGGATCTTCTTCATGCCGTCTCCACCCCCACCTTCCCATCCATGATCCTCACACAACCCGAGGTGATGGCGGGAAGGCACGCCCGAACCTGAGAGGACTCTGAGGAAACTGGAAGCCTCTAGTTTTTGATAGTTACTCTCATTTCATGGCTACTTCCAAAGCGCGCTGGTTCGCGCTCGCCGCACTGGCGTTCTGCACGCTCGCGGTCGGTCTCGACGGCACGGTGCTCAGCGTCGCGCTGCCCACCCTGGCCCACGACCTCGACGCCACCACCGGTGACCTGCAGTGGTTCACCACCTCCTACCTACTGGTCCTGGCCGCGGCCCTGCTGCCGGCCGGCATGCTCGGCGACCGGTTCGGGCGCAAGCGGTTCCTGCTCGGGGCGCTGGTGCTGTTCGGTGCCGCGTCCGCCTGGTGCGCCTGGGCGAGCAGCGCGGGCCAACTGATCGCGGCCCGCGCCGCCCTCGGGTTCGCCTCCGCGGTGATCATGGCGCTGATCGGTGCGGTCCTGACGGTCGTCTTCGACGAGGAGACCCGGCCGCGCGCGCTCTCCATCTGGGTGACCGCGAACGCGCTCGGCATCCCGCTCGGCCCGCTGCTCGGCGGCTGGCTGCTCGACCACTTCTGGTGGGGCTCGGTCTTCCTGATCAACCTGCCGATCGTGGTGTTCGGCCTGCTCGCCGTCACCGCCTGGGTGCCCGAGTCACACGGCGACCGTGGGCGCCGACTGGACCTGCCGGGCGTTCTGCTCTCCGCCGCCGGGCTGGTCGGTGTGACGTACGGAATCATCGAAGCCGGGGAGAACGGCCTCCGCGACCCGCAGTCGATCCTGACCATCGTCGGCGGTGTCGTCGCTCTGATCGCCCTGGCGATCTGGCAGCGACGCGCGGCGACGCCGCTGATCGACCTCGACCTGTTCCGCTCCCGCGGCTTCACCGGCGGCACGGCGCTCGCCACGATCGCCAGTTTCGCGTTCTTCGGGCTGCTCTTCGCGCTGCCGCAGCTCTTCCAGGCGGTCGGCGGCCACGACGCGCTCGGCACCGGGCTTCGCCTGCTCCCGGTGATCGGCGGTCTGTTGATCGGCGCGCGGCTCGCCGACCGGCTGGTCGAACGCCTCGGCGCGCGGATCCTCGTCGGCGCCGGCCTGGCACTGATGGCGGCCGCGCTGTTCGCCGGCGCCCGCAGCGGCCCGGACACCGGCTACGGCTACACGGCCCTGTGGATCACCTTCGCCGGGATCGGCCTCGGCTTCACCATGCCCCCGTCGATGAACGCCGCCCTCGGCGCGCTCACCCCGGAACGCAGCGGCGTCGGCAACGGCCTGATCCAGGCGATGCGCCAGGTCGGCAGCGCGATCGGCGTCGCGGTGCTGGGCACCGTGCTCAACACCGGATACCGCGATCAGGTCTCCGCCGCCGGGCTGCCCGCGACCGTCCAGGACAGCGCCGCCTCGGGGGTCGTGATCGCGCAGCGGGCCGGCGACGCCGGGATGCTCGGCACCGTCCGCGAGGCGTTCACCCACGGCATGGACCTCGCGCTGGTCACCACCGGGGCGGTCGCTGCGGCCGGGGTGCTGCTCGTGCTCATCCTGCCCCGGCACACCCGACGCCCGGCCACCACCGCGCCCGAGAGCGTGCTGGCAGAATCGGGGGTATGACAGCGACCCCCACCAGCCTGCGCGAACGCAAGAAGGCGAAGACCCGGGCCGCCCTCCGCGAGCACGCGATGCGGTTGTTCGAGGAGCAGGGGTACGCGTCGACCACCGTGGACCAGATCGCGGAGGCGGCCGAGGTCTCGCCGAGCACCTTCTTCCGCTACTTCCCGACCAAGGAGGACGTGATCCTGGTCGACGACTACGACCCGGTGATCATCGCCGCGGTCCGCGCCCAGCCCCCGGAGATGTCCCCGATCGAGGCGATCCGGCGGGGGATGAAAGAGGTGTTCGACAGTTTCACGCCGGAGATCTGGGAGGCCGAGCGGCGTCGCCAGAGTCTGCTCGCCCAGGTTCCGGAGCTGCGGGCGCGGGCCATGCACCAGTTGAGCGAGGCCCTCGACATGATCACCGCGGTGCTCGCCGAACGGACCGGGCTGCCGGCCGACGACCTCCGGATCCGGGCCATGGGCGGTGCGATCACCGGAGTGGTGATGGCGGTGCTGCCGCCGGGGCGGATGACCGGCGAGGCGTCGATCGAGGCCCGGGACTTCGAGCGGCTCCAGGAGGGGCTGGACCTGCTCCAGCGGGGCCTGCCCCTCGCCTGAGCCCGCCGTCAGCCGTTCAGGTGGGGCACGCCGAGCTTGGCGACGGCGTTGTAGGCAAGCAGGAAGCCGATGACGCCGACGACCCACGACGCGCTGTTGCTGTTCACGAACCAGTCGTTGAACCGGGTCAACGGCTTGGCGACCCGGTCACCCGCGGCGAGCCGTGCCGCGAGCAGCAGCAGGGCGGGCACGATCATCAGCAGGCAGTAGCCGGCCATCGCCAGCGTGAGCCGGCCGGCCGGCAACGTCGCGGTGGTCAGCAGACCGATCGCGGCCAGGTACGGCAGCATCGTCGTCACCTCGGCGGCCGCGGCCACCAGCGCCAGCCTGGCGATGTTGGTCTCCCCGGACAGGGCCCGCTCCCGCCAGCGGACCATCCGGCCACCGGCGTCGCCCGACCGGTGCCGGCGGTCCAGGTGGAGACTCCAGAGGAACAGGCCGATGCCGACGAAGAGCTGGGCCCAGGTGGTGGCTGGGTGGTGCGCCGCGCGGCTGATCTGCGGCAGGAACGGGCCGGCGACCAGCGCGATGGTGACGCCGACGGCGAAGTAGAAGGCCCCGACCGTACCCAGAAAGATCAGGATCCGGCCGGGCCGCACCCGGCCCGGGTCCAGCAGCAGCCAGATCGGGATCAGCAGGGTTCCGAAACTGGTCGAATCGATCAACGCGAGAGCGGCCAGCGAGCCGAGGAGCGGGAGGTTCATGGGTGACACCGTGCCGCCGGGCGGCCGGCCCGCGCGTCGGCCGAAGGATGTCCGGCGCCGACCGGCATGCATCTTTCGATGTACGCCGATTCCCAAGATCCATGATGGGATGACGGCGTGACGCTCCAAACGCGGTGGCGCGGCAGTACCCGGCTGCAAGACGCCGGGGCCGCCGCGGCGACGTTCGTGGCGGGTCTCGTCCTCAACCTCCTCGGCCTGACCGGTATCTGGTCCGGGCCCGTTCCGGTGCCCGGCGCTCTGGCCGGTCTGCCCGGCTGGTCGCAGACCGTGCTGCTGGCCGCCGGCTGCCTCGCCATGCTCGTCAAGCGCCGCCACCCGGTGCCCGCCCTCGCCGCCGGCAGCGTCGTGACCGCCGCCGACGTGCTGCTCGGTGGGAGCTTCGGCCTGGTCCTGGTCCTGTTCGACCTGATCTTCTCGGCCGGCCTGTTCGCCACCACCCGGGGCCGGACCGCGGTCACCACCGCGATCTACGTGGCCATCGCCGCGGCGAGTGTGGCCGGATGGATCGCCGCCGGCGAGTTCCGCGTCGCCGTCTTCATCGTCCTGCAGATGACCCCGCTGCTGCTGGTGCCGTTGTGGTGGGCGGCCAACATCCGCCAGCAGAGGCAGCTCGGCCTGCTCGACGCCGAGCGGACGGCCCGCGAGGCGGTCCTCGCCGAACGGTCGGCGATGGCCCGGGACCTGCACGACGTCATCGCCGCCCACCTGTCCACCACCGCGATCCACTCCGGTGCGGCCCTGGCCCGCCCGCCGGACACCACCCGCGACCGGGCGGTGCTCCAGGAAGTACGCAGAAGCAGCCTGGCCGCCCTGGAGGAGATGCGTTCCATGATCATGCTGTTGCGCGCGGGCGATCCCGCGGCGGCGGACCCGACCCTGCCGGGTGGGCTGGACCGGCTGCCCGAGCTCGTCCGGGCGGCGTCCGGCGGGCTGCGGATCGAGACCCGGATCCGCGACCTCCCCGACATCCCCGCCGTGGTGTCGCACACCGTCTACCGGATCGTGCGGGAGGCGCTGACGAACGCGGGCAAGCACGCGCCGGACTCGGAGGTGCGGCTCGAGGTGCACCGCGCGGGGGAGGCGGTGATCGTGAGCGTCACCAACACGCTGACCCGCGAGGAGGCCGTCGATCACCACGCGCTGAGCGCGGGGACCGGGATCGTCTCGATCCGGGAGCGGGCGGTGGTGCTGGGTGGGTCGCTGACCGCGGCGCGGGAGGGGGAGCATTTCCTGGTACGGGCGGTGCTGCCGCTGCGCGGGCCGGGTGGGGTGTCGTGAACAGCGGCACGTCGGTCTCCCCGCCGGCCCCCGGGTGGGCATCGTGATCAGTGTGCTGCTGGCCGACGATCACGCGGCGATCCGGGCCGGGATGCGCCTGATGCTGGAGCAGGCGCCCGACATCACGGTCGTCGGTGAGGCCGCCGACGGCGCGGTCGCGATCCGCCAGGCCGCGGCGCTGCGGCCGGACGTCGTACTGATGGACATCCGGATGCCCGGAACCGACGGGATCACTGCCACCCGCGCGATCACCTCGGCCGGCGTCTGCGACGTGCTGATCCTGACCACGTTCGACTTCGACGACTACCTGTTCGGGGCGCTGCGCGCCGGGGCGGCCGGCTTCCTGCTCAAATCGGTCGAGCCGGCGGCCCTGATCGAAGCGGTACGCAGGGTCGCGGCCGGGGACGGTTTCCTGGCGCCGGAGGTGACCCGGCGGCTGCTGACCGCGTTCGTCGCGGCACCCGTGCCGGTGCCGGCGCCACCGGTGATCGAGGGCCTCACCGAACGGGAACGGGAGGTGTTCGCCGCGCTGGGCCGGGGGTTGTCCAACGCGGATCTCGCCGCCGAGCTGGCGATCACCGAGGCCACGGCCAAGACGCACGTGTCGCGGGTGCTGGGCAAACTCGGGTGCACGTCACGGGTGCAGGCGGCGATCCTCGCCAAGGAGGCCGGGCTCGCCTGACCGGTGGCCGGACCACCAGCGAGTCACCAGCGGATCGCCAGCGGCATCCGGATGCTCTTCTTCGAACCGCAAGAGAGTTCTACCGAAGGAAGCATCCAGATGAAGCGCAACACCTTGGCCCGGGCCGCAGCCGGTGGGGGCAGGCTCCGTCGACTGATCGGGATCGGTCTGGTGTCGACAACCCTGCTGATGGGTGTGGAGCTGGCGATCGCGCAGCCGGCGTCGGCACTACCCTGCCGGACCAACTGCGGCGATCCCGCCGACGATCCGCTGCCCGTCGACAAGCCCTCGCGGCCCGGCGGCTACGAGCCGCTCTACGTCGCGCTTGGCGACTCCTTCGGCTCGGGTGAGGGCGCCCCCGACGCGATGCTGCCGTGGACCAACGAGAAATGCCACCGGTCCGCGCTGTCGGCGCCGATCCGCGCCGCCAAGCGCCTCGCGCAGCACAACCAGTTCGCCGGCAACATCCTCTACACCAGCTACGCCTGCAGCGGGGCGACGTTGAACCAGGGACCGAAGCTCGACGGGACGCCGCGGGACGGCGGGATCCTGACCGGGCAGACCTCCTCGGGCCAGCCCTCGCAGATCTCCCAGATCAACGCACGGTACGGCAGTCGCAAGATCGACGCGTTGAGCATCTCGATCGGCGGCAACGACCTGAGCTACGCCGACATCCTGAAGGACTGCTCGTTCGGCAACTGCGTCCCGTGGGACAGCCCGACCCGCAAGATGTTCGACTGGGACGCCCCGCGACTGCAGGCGAGCCTCCGTGACCTGATCACAGCGATCCAGGGGGACGCGAACGGCAACGGGCGGACTCTGGCGGGCAACGCGAGCTACGTGTACCTCACGGCGTACCCGGATCTGTTCAACGACGCCAACGCTGTCACCTGCAACAGCACCGGCGGCGCCTTCGTCGAGGGGTTCACGACGGCGGAGAACGGAGTGATGCGCGGATATCTCCAGCAGCTCAACACCTTCCTCGCCCGGGCGGTCACCGAGGCGAACGCCCGCCCCACCGCCGGCCACAAGCCGGTCTGGAAGCTGATCGCGGCGCCGGACTTCACCCGCAACGGCTACTGCGCCGCCACGAAGCGGTACATCAACAACCTGGAGATGAGCCTGGTGGCCCAGCAGGACGCCAGCGGGACGATGCACCCGAACGCCGCCGGGCACCAGGAGTGGAGCAACCAGCTCTACAACGTGCTGAGCTGGATCGCGACCAGCGCCGGCTGATTGCCGCAACCCGCGATGGGACGGTCCGAGGGGGACCGTCCCATCGCTGCCGGGTCAACCGATGTCGTGCACGAGGAGAGCGATCCGCGGATGGTCCAGTGCGGCGCCCCGGGCCGCTACCACGTCGTCGAGCCGCTCGGTCATCTCGCTGACGTAGCGGCCGAGATCGACCGGATCCATCAGGGTCGGCGAGAAGCCGATCAGCTCGCCCTGGTGCAGGGCAACGGCCAGCAGCTCGGCGGCGTGCTCCGTGCGGCCTCGAAGAACGCGAGCGTGCTCAGCGCGTCCCCGACGGCCGCCGGGTCGTCGGCCCGGGTGGCCAGCCGGCCGAGGTGGGCCAGTGCCCAGCCGACCGAGGCCACGCCGGCAAGGACCTCTGGGTTTTCAACCTGCCCGACAAGGACTCCCGCTTCCTCTCGAGCACCGCGAGGTTCAAGGCCGGCGCCCCGCGTGATGCGGATTTTCCTCCTGGTTTGAGGGCTATCCGTCGTTATAGTGCTTATATGACGATTCTGGCGGCGCGGACCATGCGGGGCGTGGTCTTCGACGGGGCCGGCCCGGTCCTCGCCACCGTGCCCCTGCCCGAGCTGGGCGAGCCCCGGTCGGCGCTCGTCCGCGTCCGGGCCACCGGCATCTGCGGTACCGATCGGGCGATCCTGCTCGGCGAGTTCCCCGCCGTGCCGGGCGTCGTCCTCGGCCACGAGTCCGTCGGCGAGGTGGTCGCGACGGGGGAGGGCACCGGGCGGGTCCGGCCCGGCGACCGGGTCGTGATCAACCCGACCTATTACTGCGGTGAGTGCCCGGAGTGCCGCACCGAGCGGGCCCGCTACTGCCCGCACAAGGACGGCCGGGAACTGGGCATCGACTGTCCCGGCACGATGGCCGAGTTCGTGACGGTGGACCAGCGCTTCCTGCACCCGCTGCCGGCGGGCATGTCCTACCGGCGGGCGGTGCTCATCGAGCCGCTGGCGTGCGTGCTGGCCAATCTGGAGGTGGCCGCGCCGGGCTGGGACGACACGGTCCTGGTGGCCGGTGGCGGGCCGATCGGCATGCTGGCCGCGCTGGTGCTGGCCGCCCGGGGACATCGGCCCTGGCTGGCCGAGCGCGATCCGGTCCGGGTCCGGCTCGCGGCCGAGGTCCTTCCGGAGGTACGGGTCGTGCACACGGCCACCCTGGACACCGAGCGCCCCGACGTGGTCGTCGACACCACCGGCGTGCTGCTCGCCGAGGCGGTGCGGGTGGTCGCCCCGGGTGGCACCGTCGTGGTGATGGGTGAACGGGAGGCGGCCACCGCCACGCTGGGCGCGCGGTCGATCGCGACCCGCGGCATCCGGGTGGCCGGCGCCGGGCCGTACCCGCCCCGGCTGTTCGAGGTCGCCGTCCGGCTCGCCGAGACGCTGCCACTGGAGCGGTTGATCACCCACGAGGTGCCGCTGTCCCGGATGGTCGAGGCGTTCGCCCTGCTCGGCATCGGCGGCGAGGGGTATCGGGCGGGAAAGGTGCTGCTCACCCCCGACGGCACGGCATGAGTTCGCTCGACGAGCGGAGCGGAGGGGTCGGCGATGAGTGAAGTGACCGTCCGGGACGGGGTGCTGCAACTGGCCGGCCGGCCGTCGTTGCTGCTGGCCGGGGACTATCCGTACTACCGGGACGAGCCGCGGTGCTGGCCGGGGAAGCTCGCCGCGATCCGGGCCGCGGGTCTCACCACGGTCAGCTTCTACGTGCCGTGGCGGCATCACGAGCTGGACGGCCGGTTCGTCTTCGACGGGCCGGGCAGCCGGGACCTGACCGGTTTTCTCGGGGCGGTCGCCGACGCGGGCCTGTTCGCGCTCGCCAAACCGGGCCCGCACGTGCACGCCGAACTGCCGCTCGGTGGCCTGCCCGACCGCCTCGGCCCGGATCAGGACCCGCGGTTGCGTCCGGCCCGTGGCCCCGGCGGCGCCCCGCTGCGCAGCCACGGCCGGGCCCTGCCGTCGCTGTCGGACCCGGCGTTCGCCGCGGAGGTGGACCGCTGGCTGGCGGCGGCCGGTGACGCCCTCAAGCAGTGGCGGTTCCCGAACGGACCGCTGGTGGCGGTGCAGGCCGGCAACGAGGGCCTGTACGGCGAGACCGCGCTGGCCCTCGACGAGTACGACCCGGATCGCGAACTCGGCCCCGACCTCGCGCGTTTCGCCGACGCCCTCGGCCTGGACGTGCCCGCCTTCGCGAACCTGTCCCCACCGGCCCCCGGCCGGTACGCGGCCTGGCGCGCCCGTGGCCTGCCCGGTCACCCGCACTACGGCTTCACCAACTGGGCCGGTGACACCGCCACCGACGACGGCGCGCTGGACCGGTACCTGCTGGCCGCCACCCGCGCCCGTGGCCCGAACCTGGAGGAGAACTGGTCGCTGGGCTGGGCGTACCCCGGCTGGTGCAACCCGGCCACGCCCATCTTCAACGGTCTGCTCGGCCTGGCCTGCGGCGCGACCGGACTGACCGTCTACACGGCCTGCGCGACCGGGATCGGGGAGCCGCATCTCGTGGTCCCCGGCGTCGAGGCCCCCTACGGCGCGGACGCCCCGATCGGCACCGACGCGACTCCGGGGCCGGCCTTCGCCGCGTTGCGGGTGCTCACCCACTTCCTCGCCGCCGAGGGGGCGGCCCTGGCGACGGCGACGGGCACCGGGCCGGTGGCCGGGGTGGACCTGATCGACGCGCGCCGCGGCCCGTTCCACTTCCTGTTCAACCGGAGCCCCGAGCCGCGCCGCGTGTGCAGCGGGCCGTTCACGGTGCGGCTGGCGGGCTACGGGGTGGCGGTGCTGCGAGCGGACGGGGGTCGCCTGCTGTCGGCGTACTGCAAAGGCGTCGACGAGCGGGGCGGGCGGCACGCGCCGGTGGAGATCGAGGTCGCCGGGTCGCGGCTGACGACGGCCGGACCGTGCGATCTCGCCCTGGTCCATCGGGCCGGCCGGCCCGAGATCCGGCACACCGGGGACCCGGCCGACGAGGTGAGCTTCGCATGAGCGCGACCACGGTCGGCGTCGACGTCGGCGGTACGAAGACTCTGGCCGTGCGCCTCGACGCCGGTGGCCGGGTGCTGGCCCGGGTCCGCCGGCCCACCCGGGCGTCGACCGGGGAGGAGCTGCTGGCCGGGCTGGCGGACATCATCGGCGCGGTGGCCGACGGCACGGTCACCGCGATCGGTGTCGGCCTGCCCGGGCTGGTGCACACCGCCACCGGGACGCTGACCTACGCGCCCACCTTCCCGTTCGGACCGGCCGAGGTCGGCGCCAGCCTGCGGACGGCGTTCGGCCTGCCGGTGTGCTGCGACAACGACGCCAACGCGGCCGCCTGGGCGGAGCACCGGCTGGGCGCCGGGGGTGGCGACACCACCGCGCTGGTCACCGTCGGCACCGGGCTGGGCTGCGGGATGGTCGCGCAGGACCGGCTGCTGCGCGGCGCGCACGGCTACGCCGCCGAGGTCAGCCACCTGATCGTGGAGCCCGGTGGCGAGCCGTGCGGGTGTGGGGAGCGCGGCTGCTTCGGCATCGAGGCCACCGGCTGGGCGATCACCCAGCGGGCCCGCCGGGCCGGTGAGCCCCTCGACTTCTGGGGAGTGTCCACCCAGGAGCAGCTCACCGGCGAGGTGGTCACCCGGGCCGCCCGGGCCGGCAACCCGGTCGCGGCCGGCATCCTGGCCCGCACCGGGATGCTGCTGGGGCGGGGCCTGGCCGCGGTGGCGAACCTGCTCGACCCCGGCGTGCTGGTGGTCGGCGGCGGCGCCGGCGAGGCCGGGGAGCTGCTGCTGGAGCCGGCCCGGGCCGAGTTCCGCAAGCGGTTGTACGCCGCCGCCCACCGCCCCGAGGTACAGATCCGCCCCGCCCGGCTGGGCGGCGACGCCGGCGCGATCGGAGCGGCCCTGCTCGCCGGGACGGCGCTCAACGAAGCCGCGGCCGCACTTACCGAAGCCCCGGCCACGCTCAACGAAGCCCCGGCCGGGCTCAACCAAGCCCCGGCCGCGCTTACCGAAGCCCCGGCCGCGCTCGCCGAGGCCGCCGATGCCGGTTGACGTGTCGGTGGTGCTGCCGGTCCGCAACGGGGCGGCAACCCTGGACAGCCAGCTGGCCGCGCTCGCCGCGCAGACGTTCCGCGGCGCCTGGGAGCTGGTGCTCGTCGACAACGGCTCCACCGACGGCACCCGGCGCCTCGCCGAGCGGTGGCGTGACCGGCTGCCGCGCCTGCGCATGCACGCCGAGCCCGGGGGGCGGGGCGCGAACCACGCCCGCAACGCCGGTTGCCGGCTGGCCGCCGGTGACCGGATCGCGTTCTGCGATCACGACGACATCGCCGATCCGGGCTGGCTGGCGGCGCTGGCGCGGGGACTCGACGAGCACCCCGCGGTGGGCGGGTTCCTGGAGCGGGAGTCGCTGAACGACCCGCGGGTGGTGGCCACGCGGCCGCAGCGGGCCGGTCTGCGCGACGGCGGGTTCGGGTTCCTGCCGTACCCGCTGACCGCGAACTGTGCCGTGCACCGCGCGGTCTGGGACCGGCTGGGCGGCTTCGACGAGGCCTTCCGGTACGGCTCCGACGACGTCGAGTTCTTCTGGCGGGCGCAGCTGTCCGGGTTCGCCCTCGGCTACGTACCGGACGCGGTGATGCACTACCGGCTGCGGCCGGATCTGCCGCGGATGGCCCGCCAGTACTACGACTACGGGCGCAGCCATCCGATGCTGTTCCGCGCGTTTGGGGCGGCCGGCATGCCGTCGTCGCGGTGGCGGTCGGGCGGGCGCAGCTGGCTCGGCCTCGCCGCCGCGCTGCCGGGCCTGCCCGGTTCGCGCCGGGCCCGGGCGGTGTGGGTGACCCGCGCGGCGATGTGCTGCGGCCGGGTCGCCGGCAGCGCCCGGCACCGGGTTCTCTACCTCTAGTCCGGTTCCTGGCAGGCGGGTGGGTCGAGCGCGGCCTGGACCGCCGGCTTCCAGCGGTCCGCGAACGCTTCGGCGAACCGTTCATGGTCCGACGTGCGTTGCACGCTGCCGACCTTCCGAACACGGTGCTGGAGCACGTGATGTCCGAGCTCGTGCAGCAGGACGTCGAACCGCATGAAGTCCCGCAGCGCCGCAGCCTCGTGTTCCCGTTGCTCGTAGAGGAAGATCTCGCCCGGCGCCCTGGTCCTGCCGTAGACGAGCGACCGGGGATCGAAGTCCTCGGTCTGCCGCAGTTCGACGACGCGCAAGCCGTACCACGCCGAGGCCCCGACGGCGTCCAGGACCGCACGGACGTCTCGTCCGCTTGCCGGGTGCGCGAATCCGGGGCGGGGTGCGTGAACGTGGATCCGCACCCGCTCGAGCGGGGTGGCGCGACGGAGTGCCTGGCGAGGCCGGGGATCTGTTCTGAGGCTTCGGCTCACGCCGGCAGTGTTCGGCAGCCGGACCATGCGCGGCAACCGGGTTCTCCGCGGGCCTCGGCGCAGAGCGAGACATCCGGCCGGCTCGAAGGCGAGGTCAGAACACTTTCCGGTACGGGCCACGGGTCGCGAGGCAGGCGGCCCCGTCCGCGGCGGCCGCCCGCAACGCCGTGTCCGGGTCCGAGCCACTGCCGAGCGCGACGGTCAGCGACGCCACGAAATTGTCACCGATCCCGTACGTGTCGACCGGCGGACCGGGCGGCGCCACCACCGGATAGCGGCCCGTCGTTCCGCAGTCGCGCAGGTAGGAGCCGCCGCGCGCCCCGTCGGTGCGGACCAGCAGCCGGGGCGGCACGGCCGGTGGCCGGTACTGCTCGGCCGGGTCGCAGGCGCTGCCCACCAGCGCGTCCACCCCGATGCCGGCGGCGGCCACGGTGGCCAGCTCCCGCAGGGTCACCACCAGCACCCGGGCCCGGCGCGCCTGCTTGAGCGCCTCCGGGTCGCCGGCGGTGAAATAGGCCGCGTCGAAGTCGTCCAGGTCGGTCCAGGGCAGTGGCTCGGCTCCGGTCGGCTGGGGCCGGTCACCGATGGTCAGGGTGGTGCGCTCGCCGGACTCGTCGACCACGCTCAGGGCCCGGGCGGTCGACGGGGCCGGCGGCGCGGTGTGCAGGCGTACGCCGTACCTCTGAAGGGTTTTGCGGGTCTGGTGGCCCTCGGCGTCGTCGCCGAGCCGGGTGAAGAAGTCGCATCCGCCGGTGAGGGCGGCGATCCGCACCGCCGCGACCGCGCCCCCGCCGGCCGGCCCCTCCCAGACGCGGTCGGTCGGGCAGATCTCGCCGGCCGTCGGCAGCCGGGTGACCCGCACGATCGTGGTCCATTCGACGTGGCCGACGACCGCGACGCGCAGGCCCATCAGAGCCGACCGGACTTGCTGATCAGGTGGCCGCCGAGGGCCAGGACGTCCAGCGGGCCGGCGAAGAACGTGCGCAGCGCGTCGGTCGGGGTGCAGACGATCGGCTCGGCCTCGTGGTTGAAGCTGGTGTTGAGCAGCACCGGGACCCCGGTCTCGGCGGCGAACCCGGCGAGCAGGCGGGCGTACCGCGGTTCGCTCGCCTCCTCGACGAGTTGGGGCCGCAGCGTGCCGTCGACGTGCACGGTCGCCGGGATGCGCGAGCGTGCCGCGGCCGACGCCCGGTAGGCGACGATCATGAAGTCGGCGGGTCCGGCCGGGCCGTCGATGTACTCGCCGGCCGCGTCCGCGAGCATGCTCGGGGCCAGCGGCCGCCACATCTCCCGGCGCTTGACGACACTGTTGATCCGGTCGCGGCTCGCGGTGGTGCGCGGGTCGGCGAGGATGCTGCGGTGGCCGAGCGCGCGGGGGCCACCCTCCATGCCGTCCTGGAACCAGCCGACCGTGTGTCCGGCGGCCAGGTGTTTGGCGACCGGGCCGGTGATGTCGTCGCCATGGTCCGCGGCGGTGATGCCGTACGCGTCGAGGGTGTCCCGGATCGCGGCGTCGTCGAAGGCGGGGCCGAGCCCCGCGCCGGTCAGGCGGGTCCGCCCGGCCGGCAGGTCACCGATGCGCCGGGCGTGCTCCAGCGCGGCGCCGATCGCGCAGCCCGCGTCCCCGGCGGCGGGCTGGACGAACATGTCGGTGGCGCCGGCGGTCCGCCACAGCACGCCGTTGGCCGAGCAGTTCAGGCCGACCCCGCCGGCCACGCAGAGCCGCCGCGACGGCGACCCGGCCAGCGCCTCCCGGGCCAGGGCGCTCAGGCCGCGTTCGAGTGCGAGCTGCGCGGACGCGGCGAGGTCGGCCTGCGTCCGGGTGAAGCCGGGCGGGCCGCTCATCCGCCCGGTGGCCGGGTCGTACCGCAGGTCGGCGCGGTGGGCCGGACCGGTGATCGCGGTGAGCGCCGC
Source organism: Actinoplanes regularis (assembly GCF_900188005.1). GTDB lineage: Bacteria > Actinomycetota > Actinomycetes > Mycobacteriales > Micromonosporaceae > Actinoplanes > Actinoplanes regularis. Next base: position 72,948 of record NZ_FZNR01000007.1, read on the forward strand.
CGAACAGGCCCGCAGGTAGCGGGCGTAGAACTCGGCGAGCCCGCCACCGGTCAGCGTGGACCGCAGGCCGTAGCGGCTCAGATCGATCTCGTAGCCGTCCGCGGTGGTCCGGAGGAAGTCCAGGTCGTAGCGGGGCTCGCCGTAGCCGGCCAGGCCCATCGTCTTGCCGGCGCTGGTGAAGTCGCCCAGCCCGACGTGCTGGGTGACCGCTTCGTAGAACCAGCCGAGCGACTGGTGGTACGGATACTGCCGGGTGAACGTGATGCCATCCGGCCCGCCGCGCCCGATGCTGGTGGTGACGCCGTCGCCGTAGCCGTCGACGACGAGCACGGCGCTCTCGTCGAACCCGGAGCAGTAGAACGCGGACGCGGCGTGGGCCAGGTGGTGCTCGACGAGGTGCAGACGTTCCGGGCGGTCGCCGCCGAAGTGGCCGGGGTCCAGGTGGGCGGCGGTCAGGTGCGGGTCGTCGATGGCGTCGGGGGCCGGCTCCGGCCAGCGTGGGTTGAAGGCGATGACCACCGCGTCCACATCGCGCAGGCGTGCTCCGGCCCGGCTCAGGCACCAGGCGGCCGACAGCGAGCAGGATCGTGATCCGCGGTTGTGCTTGACCCGCCGGAAGCGTTCCTCCTCGGCGAACGCGACGATCCGCCCGTCTTGGACCAGGCAGGCCGACGAGTCGTGCCGATACCCTCCGCCGAGCCCCAGGATCAGCGCCATGGTGTTCCCTTCCCCGCCGCCAAACTCCACATAATGGATATATTGCAAAAATGACTGCGTCATCTGTGGTGCATCGCGCGACTGCCACCCGCGGGATGACCCCGGACACCGCGCTCGCCATCGGACTCGACCTCGGCGGCACCAAACTGGCCACCGTCCTGATCGGTCCGGACGGGCGGATCCGGCACCGGCACCACCGCGAGCACCACGCCCGCGACTATCCGGCGGTGCTGGACGCGATCACCGGCGCGGTCCGCGAGTGCGACACCCTCGGATACGCCCCGGTGGTCGGCCTCGCCGTGGCCGGACCGCTGGACCGCGACCGGGAACGCGTGCTGGCCGCCCTCAACCTCGGCTTCGCCGACCGTCCACTCCGCGCCGACCTGCGGGAACGACTCGGGCGTCCGGTGGTGCTGGAGAACGACGCCAACGCCGCCGCCCTGGCCGAACACCGGGTCGGTGCCGGTGCCGGCGCCCGCTGCCTGGTGCTGCTGACCCTGGGCACCGGCATCGGCGGCGGCATCGTGGTCGACGGTCAGGTCCTGCGCGGCGCGGCCGGTGCCGCCGCCGAACTGGGACATCTGCCGGTCGGCACCGACGGCGCCGGTTGCGGTTGCGGCGCGACCGGCTGCCTGGAGCTCTACGCCAGCGGTACGGCACTCGGCCGCCTGGCCGGTGCCGGTCGCACCAGCCGGGACGTGGTCGCCGCCGCCGACCGTGGCGATCCCACGGCCCGCCGGCTGCTGGCGGAGGCGGGCGAGCGGCTCGGCGCGGCCGTACTGATGCTGGCCCCGGCGATCGACCCGGACGTGGTGATGCTCGGCGGTGGTCTGGCGCACGCGGCGGCCGGGCACCTGCTGCCGGCGTTGCGGGACCGGCTCACCGTGGGCTGGCCGTTCCGGGCCCGGCGCGCCCCGGCGCGGGTGTGCCTGGCCGGCTGCGGGGTCGACGCCGGTGCGATCGGGGCGGCGCTGTGCGCGATGGACGAAGCCGCCGAGACCATGCCGGCCGGAGTCGGCGCCGGTTTCTGAAACGGCCGGCAATTCGCCGTACCATGGCGCCGTGCCGTCAGACTTCTTCCTCAAGTCCATGAACACCGCGCATCGAGCGCTCCTGCGGGTCACCGGCGGGCGGATCGGGTACCGGGCCGCCGGCATGCCCGTTCTCGAGCTGGTCACCACCGGCCGCCGCAGCGGCACGCCCCGGGCGGTGATGCTCACCTCGCCGATTCGCGACGGTGAGGCGTACGTCGTGGTCGCCTCCCGCGGCGGGGACGACCGGCATCCGGCGTGGTTCCTGAACCTTCGTGACGAGCCGCAGGTGCAGGTCGCCATCCAGGGCGGACCTCGCCGGCCGATGCTCGCCACCGTCGCCACACCGGAGGAGCGGGCCACTCTGTGGCCCCGGATAACCGCCGACTTCCGTAACTACGCGGGCTACCAGAAGCGCACCGAACGCGAGATTCCGCTGGTCCTGCTTCGCCCGCTGTCCTGAGCGGCCGCGCTAGCCGCGACGCGTACCCCGAGCACCCTCCCGCACTAGCCGGTGAGTAGCGCACGGGCGTGCACCGCCGCGTATCGCCGGTTGATCTCGCCGTCCGGCAGCCGGCCCAGCCACGGTTTGCCCCGGCCGGCGAAGTGCAGGATTCGTGCGTCCGGCTCCTCCGCGATCAGCTCGGCCACCGGCACGATGTGCTCGGCCGTGTACTGGTCGCCGGGCAGCCGCAGGATCGCCGACATCGGGAACGTGTTCCACCGCCGGGGCAGGCGCAGCCAGTTGTCGTCGACTGCCCAGTTCAGCGCGTCCTGATCCCAGAACCGCACGTGGTCGCGGTGGGTGGTGAGGAAGTGCGCGCAGCGCTCGAACAGCCGCTCCCGCGCGCACGCGTCCAGATCCAGCAGCAGCACGCCGGAGTTGAAGTACTCGCGGTCGCCGGGCACCCCGAGCCGTTCCCAGCCGGGCAGGCCGATGCCGTGCCGCAGGATCGGGTTCTGCGGGTCGCGGACCGCCGCGACCGGGTGGCCCGCCAGGTCGGTCGCCAGCAACTCGCGCAGATCACCGACGACCAGGGTGTCCGCGTCCAGATAGAGCACCCGGCCGGCGGGTACGTGCTCGGGGATCTCCAGGCGCAGGTAGGTGGCGTCGGTGGCCCGCCCGGTCAGCGGGTAACGACCCGGCGGGAGGCGTACGGCCACCGTCCGTACCGCCAATCGCACCGCGTCGGCCTGCCGGTGGATCCGGCCGAGGTTCGCCGGGGTGAGGCCGTTGTGCAGCACATGGACCCGCAGCCGGGACCGGCAACCGGAATGGGCCTCGGCCAGGGAGCGCAGCACCACCAGCAGCGGCTCGGTGAACCCGTCGTCGACGCAGCAGACGAGCGGCGGGAGGGCGCCGGTCACCGCGGCTCGACGCAGCTGAGCAGGGAGTTCAGATCGTGCCGGTCGAACGATTCGATCATCGCGTCGGCGCCGTCGACGGCGGCCGCGAGGGTGCGCACCGCGATGCAGCGCAGGCCGGCCCGCTGCGCGGCGCGGATCCCGGTGGGGGAGTCCTCGATCGCGACCGCCTGCTCGGGTTCCAGGCCGAGCCGGGTCAGGGCGGTCCGGTAGAGATCGGGCGCGGGCTTCGCGCGGACCAGGTCGCCGTCGGCGCACTCGATGAACGCCCAGCCGTCGGCGATGCCGCACTGGGCGGCGTAGCGGGTGATCCACACGTGGTCGCTGTTGCTGACGATCGCCCGGCGCAGCCCGTCCCGGTCGATCTCGTCCAGCAATCGGCGGATGCCGGCCCGGGCCCGCGCGGTGGCCAGCAGTTCGGTCTTGCGGCGCCGGAACAGCCGTTCGGCGGCGGCCCGGTCGACCGGGCCGCCGGTGAGTTCCTCCAGATGCCCCCACGGCGACAGCCCGGCGGTGCCCATCATGCCCAGCCACGTGGCGTCCGACAGGCGGTGGCCGTGCCGCCGGAAGCACTCGTCGTACGCCTGGAAGATGAACGGCTCGCAGTCCCACAGCGTCCCGTCGAAGTCGAAGAGCACCGCCTCGATCCGGTCCATCAGCGCAGCCTCTGTGCTCCGGCGAGCAGTTCGGCGACCCGTGCGTCGGTGCCGGCCGGATCGCCCGCGGCGGCCAGCAGGCCGCGCCCGCGAACCGCCCGTTCCCGGGCGGTGACCAGCTTCTCCGCCCAGTCCGCGGCCGGGTCCGGCGGATCGATGTGGAAGGCCAGCGCCTGTCGCAGCGGCACCACCAGACAGCCGGACGCGATCAGCCGGGCGCCGAGATAGGTGTCCTCCGAACCCCAGCCGAGCCCGAACGCGGTGCCGAACCCGCCGACCGCGGACACCCGGCGCCGGGACGCGGCCATCAGCGCGGTGACCACCATCAGCGGCAGGTCCCAGCCCTCCCGCTCGGCACCGAAGCCCAGCTCGGCCAGGTCTGCCGAGCTGTCCAGCGGCCAGGCGACCTCCGGGCGGGCGTACACCCGGCCGGAGTGCACCGCCGGATAGCCGACCGAGGCCCGCCAGCGCACCCGGTGGTCGGCGATCAGCCGCGGCGGCCGCGGCGGCAGATCGGCGCGCCCGTGCGGGGCCGGCCGGTGCCCGACCGGCTCACGGAAGCCCAGCAGCACCAGGTCGTCGGCAGCGCGGGCGGCGAAGTCGGCCAGCACGTGCGGCAGCGGCACGACGTCCGCGTCCAGGAAGACCAGCGTCTCCGACCGGGCGAGCGCGACACCGACGTTGCGGGCCGCGGCCGCGCCGCTGCGCTCGGCCAGCCGGACAGCCCGGTCCACGACCGGATGCCCGGCCGCGATCTCGTCGGTGCCGTCGCCGGACCGGTCGTCCACCACGATGACCTCGACCGGCACGTCCACGGCCTGGGCGGCGAGCGCGTCCAGCACGGTGGGCAGGCTGTACGCCCGGTCGTACGCCGGAATGATCACCGAGAGCGGCGATCCGCCGGTGGCCGCCGGCGTCGGCGCGTGCCAGGGCAGACCGGTGCGCTCCTGGAAGGCACGCTGCCGGGGACGGTGGTCGTTACCGCGCGACGCCAGCTGATCGGTGGTCACCAGTTGGGGATATCAGCGGCGGCGGACCGCTCCCGAGGAGTCCCCGGAAAGATCACACTATCCGGTCCCGAATCTCCACAATGCCCACGGCCCGTCGTTCGATTCCTATATCTCCAGGTCATGACCATTCTTGCAGCGGCTGCCCCGGAGCCCGGGACGGACGACGTCACCGGGCACTACTACTACCCGCCGGACGACATGCGCGCGGCGCGCGGTGAGGGCGTCTACCTGTACGACGAGGACGGCCGCCGCTACCTCGACTGCTCGGCCGGCACGTTCAACCTGTCGCTCGGCTACTCGCACCCCGAGATCGTCGCCACCATCCGGGAACGGGCCGGCGAACTGGTCCACGTGACCTCCAAATTCCAGACCGCGCCCGGCAACGAGCTGGTGCGGCGGCTGGTCGGGATCGCCCCGGAGGGACTCAACCGGGTGCACCTGAAGTCGTCGAGCGGGTCGGACGCGAACGAGGCGGCGATCAAGATGGCGCAGCACCACACCGGGCGTACCGACGTGGTGTCGTTGTTCCGCGGGCACCTGGGCCAGACCATCTCGATGATCGGCGCCTCCGGCGCCGCGTTCCGGCGGGCGCCGTTCTCGTTCGCCTCCACCGGCGTCGTGCACGTCCCGGACCCCTACTGCGGACGCTGCTTCTACCGGCAGAGTCGGGACACCTGCGGCCTGCTCTGCGTGGAGCGGATCAACGACTTCATCGACTTCGCCAGCTCCGGCAAGGTGGCCGCGGTCATCGTCGAGCCGATCTCCGGCAACGGCGGCAACATCGTCGCCCCGGAGGGCTACCTGGCGAGGCTGCGGCAGCTCTGCGACGAGCGCGACATCGTGCTGATCTTCGACGAGATCCAGACCGGGTTCGGGCGCACCGGCCGGATGTTCGCCGCCGAGCACTTCGGTGTCACCCCGGACGTGCTCACCTTCGGCAAGGGGCTCGGTGGCTCCGGCCTGCCGATCGCCGGGCTGCTCACCCGGGAACGGATGACCGGGCTGGCCGGGCACCACATCAACTCCACGTTCGGCGGCAACGTGCTCGCCTCCGCCGTGGCCGCGAAGACCATCGAGATCATCGGCCGGCCCGGGTTCCTGGAGAACGTCCGGGAGACCGGCGCTTACATCATGGAACGGCTGCGCGATCTGGCCGGGCGGGTCCGCTGCATCACCGACGTACGCGGGGTCGGCCTGATGATCGGCATCGAGGTGGTGGACCGCGCCGGGCGCCCGTCCGCCGAGCTGACCGGGCACCTCGCCGACGTCGCGCAGCGGCGCGGCCTGCTGATGCGCACCTCCCTCTACGGCTTCGGCAACGTGCTCAAGGTGCGTCCCGCGCTGATCCTGCAGCGGGCCGAGGCCGAGGAGATGTGCGACCGGATCGAGGAACTGTTCGTCACCGTCGACCGGGAGCAGGTATGAGCACCTCATTGATCAACACGGAGATCCGGGATCTGGTCCGCGGCCTCGGCGACCGGATCTGGCAGGTGCTCGACACCGACCGGGGCCGGGTCGCCGGCCGGTACATCAGCGGAGTCGCCGCCGGGGGCGACGCGGAGTTCCCGGTCGACGTGCTCGCCGAGGACGCGGCCTGGGCGTACATCACCGCCCAGCCGGTCCCGGTCGCGCTCTACACCGAGAGCCACGGGCTGCGGCGGCACGGCGACGATCCCGAATACCTGCTGGTGGTCGACCCGATCGACGGCACCCGCGGCGCCGCGGCAAACCTGGAGATGGCCTGCGTCTCCATCGCCGCGGCCCGCAACACCGCCCGCCCCACGCTCGGCGACGTCGAATACGCGCTGCTCAAAGAGGTCAAAACCGGAAATTGGCTGTACGCCGACGCGCACACCGACGGCATCCTGACCGGCGGCTACCCCGATCCCGTCCCGGCGCTGACCGACACCGTCGAGCTCGAGCGGATGTTCTGGTCGATCGAGTTCAACGGCCACCCGATGGAGTTGATGCGCCGGGCCTACGGCCACCTGGTCGACGCCTCCGCCAACCGGGGCGCGGTCTACGTCTTCAACAGCGCCTCCTTCTCCCTCTCCCGGATCATCACCGGACAGATGGACGCGTACGCCGACGTCGGCAACCGCCTGCTCAAGGACCGCCCGGAGACCGAGGACGACTTCCGCCGGGTCGGCCACGGCAGCATCCTGCACCTGTTCCCCTACGACATCGCGGCCGCCGTCTACCTGGCCGAACGGGCCGGTGTCACCGTCACGGACGGCTACGGCGCGTCGCTCGGCGGCACTCTGCTGCTCGACATCAGCCCCGCCAACCAGCGTTCCTGCATCGCGGCCAGCACGCCGAAACTGCACGACGCCCTGCTGCGCGGGATCCGCTGGTGACCGCAGCGACCGTGCACCTGATGTCGCGGGACACCCAGTGGGACGCGGCGCGGCGGCTCGGACTCACCGTCGGGGACGAGATCCTCGACGGCGGGTCCGCCGCCCGGGTCTTCCGGGCCACCGGCACGGACGGAGCCGACGTGGCGCTGAAGGTGCTGACCGCGGACGCCGGGCTCGTCGACGGCCACGACCTCGACTCGTTCCTCGGCAAGCTGCGGCAACTGTCCTGGATCCGGGCCGGCGACGAGACCCTCGCGGCCCGCTGCCTGCCCGTGCTGCACGCGGTCCGCGGCCCCGGGTGGGCGGCGTACACGACACCGTTCTACGAGTCGGTCGACAGCGCCGCCTCGCTGCGCCTCGGCCCCGACTGCGGCGCGTTCTTCGACCTGCAGGCCGGCCTGGTCAAAGACCTCATCGTGTACGGCTACGGCCAGGCCGTCGCACCGGTCGGCCCCGACTTCCTGACGTCGGCGATGGTCGACCGGATCCCCCGCCGGTGGCCGGTGCTGCGGGCGGCGCTGCCGGCCGAGGTGCTCGACGCCGACCCGCTCGTCGTCAACGGCGTGCCCTGCGTCAACCCGAAGCGCATGCTGGCCGGGCTCACGGACCTCCCGCGACCGTGGTGGACCCGGCTCGCCCCGCCCCGGCTGATGTTCCCCGCCCACGGCGACCTCAACACCCGCAACGTGCTGGTCGGCGCGGACGGCTTCCGGCTGATCGACCCGCGCGGCGCGACGGCCTGGTGGGATCCGGTCTACGACCTGGCCAAGACGCTGTTCAGCCTCACCGTGTGGGATCCGGCGCTGCGGCTCGGCGCGCACGTGCGCCGTGACGGCGGCGGCTGGCTCGCCGGGTTCCGGCAACCCGTCTACCCCGGCTACGCCGCGGCCGCCCGCCTCTTCATCGACCGGCTGCGGGCGATGCCGGCGCTGGCCGCGCTCTTCGGCGACGACCCACACTGGGTGGACCGGCTGCTCTGGGCGCACGCCCTGCACACGCTCGCCGAGGCACCGTGCCGGCTCTCCGACCGCAAGCCCCGGCACGACCCGGCGGGCCGGCCGATCGCCCCGGAGGAGCTGGCCCTGTGCCACTTCCTGCTCGGCACGCTGCTCCTGAACGACCTGGCCGGCAGCGCCGGGGACGTGGACGCCGGCAGCCACCTCGCCCTCGTCGCCGGCACCCTCCCGACGCCCTGATCCACGGTCATGGTCACCGGGGCGGAGCGGATCGGATCGTGGGTCGTCGCCAACGCCGGACGACTCGGCCTGCGTGCCGCGGACACGGCGCGGGTCGGCCTGATCGGCGCCGGCGAGAGCTACGCCGCCTGGCGGGTCCGGGTGCCGGGCGCCGAACCACTGGTCATCCGGATCGCCCGCCGGGCGGCCGGTGGGATGGCCCGCCCGATGGCCGACGAGTTCGCCGCCATGGCGCTCGTACCGCCCGGCCTCGGCCCGAGGCCGGTGCTGCTGGAGGAGTCACCCGGCCCGCTCGGCGCCCCCTTCATGGTCACCGGATATGTGCCCGGTCGTCCGGTCGGCCCCGCCGGCTGGACCGACGACCTGCTCGCCGCGCACGCCCGGCAGATGGCCGTCCTGCACGCCGAACCGCATCCGACCGGGAACCCGCCGCCCTCGCTGACCGCCAAGCTCGCCGAGAGTCTCGAGAACTGGCGGCGGTTCCACCCGCGAGTCCTCGACGACCCGGAGACGACCCGGCTCACCGGGCTCGTCGAACGGCACGCCGCCGCGGCGGCGCCCGTGTTCGCCCGGCTGGACCGGCTCGCCCTGGTGCACGGCGACCTGGCCGTGCCGAACATCGTGGTCGACCGGGGGACACCCCGGTACGTGGACTGGGAGTGGGGGCGGATCGGCGATCCGGCACGAGACCTGGCCCACCTGGGTGGGAGCATCGCCGCCGCGCCGTGGCATCTGGATCTGCCGGCGGAGCGGATCGAACTGCTGCTGCGGGCGTACGTCGCGGCGGCCGGTGAGGCCGCCGGATCGCTGGAGGATCTGCGGGTACGGCGGGACGCCTTCGAGGTGTACCAGCGATTCATCTCCTGCCTGTACTTCCGCACCCGGATCGGGGACGCCGAGGACCGGCGGTCCGGCCGTTACACCCGGACGGTCCGGCAGCTCACCGACGGCCTGCGCCGGCGCCTGCGACACTGCTGAGCCCTATTGCGCCTGTCACATCGCCGAAAGAGGCGTCCGGAGCGTCCGTCATGACGGCCATGAAGACTTTTGAGGACGTGCAGGTCTGGCTGCCCGGGGCGATCCGTCCGGCCGACACCGTCATCGACGGCTACCGCCGCCTCGGGCTCTGGCACGACGAGCACCTGCTGACCCACCTGGAACGGCATCGACGGCAGCGGCCGGACGCCACCGCGCTCCTCGGCTTCCACGCCGAGGGCCCGGCCGACGTGGTGTCCTGGTCGCGGTACGCCGCGGAAGTGGAGAGGTACGCCTCGGCCCTGCGCGCGCTCGGCGTCGGCCCCGGGCAGGTCGTCGCCGTCCAGATGCCGAACCGGTGGGAGACCGCCGCGCTGATGCTCGCCGTCATGCACACCGGCGCGATCCTGGCACCGCTGGTCACCGCCCTCCGCGGACGCGAGCTCGAGAAGATGCTCGTCCAGCTGCGCGCCACGGTCGTGGTGACGGTCGGCGAGTGGGCCGGCTTCGACCACGCGTCCTCCCTCGCCGGGATGGCCGACCGCCTGCCGCACCTGCGGCACCGGGTCGTGCTCGGCTCGAAGTCGGCCGACGAGTTCGATTTCGACGCCCACTTCCGGAACACGGACTGGACCGCCGACTTCCCGGCGCCGCTGGCGGACAGCGCCGCCGACCCGGACAACGTCGCCGTGGTCCTCTTCACCTCCGGCACGACCGGCGAGCCCAAGGCCGTCCTGCACACGGCCAACACCCTGCTGGCCGGCGCCGCGCCCGTGGTGAACGAGGACAAGCTCGGGGCCGGCGACGTCAGCTACAACCCGCACAACCTCACGCACATCTTCGGAATCACCACCGGCCTCGCCTTCCCGCTGCTCAGCGGCGGCTCGGCGGTCCTGCTCGACACCTGGTCACCGGCGCGGGCGGCCCAGATCATCCGGGACACGCGGGTGACGGTCTTCTCGGGCGCCGCGATCTTCCTCGAAGCCGTCTTCAGGGTGGCGGACGACCTCTCCTCGCTGCGCATGGTGTGCTGCGGGGCCGCTCCGGTGCCGCCGAAGCTGGTCAGGGAGATCCACGCGAAGCTCGGCGTACCGCTGCGGGCCGGCTGGGGCATGACCGAGGTGCCGCTGGGCACCTTCACCCGCTCCGACGACCCGGCCGACCACGCCACCATCAGCGACGGGCGACCCGCGGCGTCCCTGGAGCTCGACCTGCGCGTCGAGGGCACGATCTCCAGGGAGAACCCGGCCCGGCTGTTCGTCCGCGGCGCCGCGCTCTGCATCGCGCTCGTCGGGCGGGACACCGGCACGGTCCACGTGCTCGCCGAGCACGACGGCGGCTGGTTCGACACCGGGGACCTGGTCCTGCCGGACGGTCACGGCGGCATCCGCCTGGCCGGGCGGGCCGCCGACCGGATCGGTGGAATCCTGATGGTCCCGGTGCTCGACGTCGAGGCCGAGCTGATGCGGCATCCGGCGGTCGCGGACGTCGCCGTCGTCGGCTACGAGGACGAGCACGGGCACGACGCGCCGTGCGCGGTCGTCGTACCGGCCGGCGAACCGCCCACGCTCGCCGGCCTGCGCGCCTACCTCGACGGTGTCGGAATGACCGAGTTCTACCAGCCGACCAGGCTCGAGCTGATGCCGGTGCTGCCCCGCAACCTCAGCGGCAAGGTCCTGAAGCGGGAGCTGCGCGAGGGGCTCCGGGGCTGAACTCTCCCGGCGGAGATCCGAGGGTGGGCCGGGCCGGACCCACCCTTCCGCGGCCCCTCATCGGGTCTCCTGGATGACGAGCGCTTCGTTCATCGTGAGAGTGCCGGCTTCGCGGCGGACGTCCTGAACCCGGTCGAACGCGGCCGTGGTGACGCGGAAGGTCGCCGGGTGCGGCAGCTCTTCGCTCGCGAGTCTCCACGGTGCTGTGGGGTCCGTGCCCGGCACCGCCGCCACTAGGACGACGGCGCCCTCGCGATGGACGTCATCGTCGTCGTACGGCTCGCTGTAACGCAGGTAGCGCAGCAGGGCCGGCCCGGAGGGGACCGGTGTGCCGGCCGCACGCGGGATGGGCTGCCAACGGCGGACGAGGTCGGTGAAAGCCTCCTCGCGAGCGGTTCCACGCTTCGCGCCGGCCGCACGGATCGCACTGCCGGCGCCTGCCAGGGCGGAGCAGATCTCCCGGATCGGGATGATGGCGGCGAACGCGGGATAGGAGCCGGCCAGCCGGACCCGGATCATCAGGTCGTGCAGGGCCAGGGCGGCGTCCTCTTGCCGCGACGTCAATGACGAGGTGGGTACGGCCTTCGGCCGGTCGGGGCGGCCGAACGGCGTCACCGCGTCGGCGGCGCGGCCGGCCGTGGATTCGTACCACAATGGGTCGTCGGGCCAGACCGAAGCGGTGGCGGCCCGCAGGATCCCGCCCTGCCCGATCTCGACGGTGAGCCCGGCCTCCCCGGCGGAGACACCGATGCCGAGGCGGTCGGCGGCGTCGAAGCGCAGGTCGTCGACGTCGGTGAAGGTGAACCGCAGCGGAGCGGCCGGCCACGGTCTTTCGGCTCCGTCTCGCGTCGCACGCCCGGTGCCGGGCACGAACCGCCGCGGGGCGGCGACCGTCAGGTCGACTCGCAGGCCCGTTCTCGACGGCAGGACGACGAGCGAGCGCACGCCGGCGCACGCCAGGTCGTAATCGGTGAGTAGATCGGCAATGATCTGCGCGGTCAGGGGCAACGAGCCCGGGTGGACGCGTGCCTGAAAGTCGCGGTACGCCGGAGGGCCGGGTGCCGCCGCGGGCAACTCGCGGTCCAGAGCCGGGTCCAGGCCGACCATCAGCGCCCTGCGGGCAGCCCCGAGCCCGGCCATCCACAGCAGACCGGTACGGGCGCGCCGAGCCCGGAACGGCCGGCCGGCGCACGCCACCCTCGCCAGCGGCATCGTGTTGTTGTCCCAGATGTCGGCGAGATCGCGGATGCGGGAAGCGTCGAAGGCGCGGGCATCCGCCACCAGGACTTCGATCTCCTGTACGGACCGGTCGAGCAGCCCGGCGAAGGTATCCAACGGCGACCGCACGCCGCCGAGTATGCCCCACCACCCCAAAACGGCAGTTGGCGCGGCGTGGCTAGGTTGGGCTGGTGGAGAGTCGAGCCGTCGAGGTCGAGGAACTGGCGCGGACGGCCGCCGCCGGCGACACGGCCGCGCTGCACACGCTGCTGACCGTGCTGCGGCCGGACGTGCTCCGGATCTGCGCCCGGTTCCTGCCGAACCGTGAGGACGCCGAGGACGCGTGCCAGGACGCGCTGCTCGCGCTCACCCGGTCGATCGGCGGCTTCGAGGGCCGATCGTCGTTCCGTACCTGGCTGTACCGGCTGACCGCGAACCGTGCCAGGTCGACCTACCAGAACCTGCGCGGCCGCTTCCTGGCCGAATCGGGCGGCGTGCCGCTGCCCGATCGTCCCGACCCCCGCAGGACCAGCGTGACGGCCGGGACCCGGCTCGATCTGCTCGACGCGCTGGAGCGGCTCCGACCCGATCTCGCCGAGGCGGTCGTCCTGCGGGATCTGCTCGACCTCAGCTATCGGGAGATCGCCGCGCTGACGGCGGTGCCGGAGGGCACCGTGAAATCCCGCATCCACCAGGGCCGGGCGCAGCTGCGCCCGCGGCTGGTGCCGGCCGATGAGCCGGGATGCGCGGCCGGCTGACGGCCGGGGTCCTCACCGTGTCGCTGATCATGGCGGGATGCGCGGGGGAGTCGCCGGTCTCACCGCTACCGACCGAGGCCGCCGTCGGCGCGGCACCGGTCGGGTCGGTGAGCGTCACCCCGAGCCCGTCGCCGTCCCGGCCCGCGTCCGCTTCGCCGCCGTCACGCCGGCCGCCGGTCGGCACCCCGCCTTCGAGCCGTACGCCCACCCGGCCGTCGTCGCCCTCGTCCTCGTCCTCGTGTGAGGGCGCGATCGTCCGCACCATCGACGCGACCGCCGAAGAACTGGCCCTGGTTCCCGCGATGTGCCTGGCGGTCGGTGCGGTGCTGCGCGTCGAGAACATCGGGCCGGGCGAGGTCACCACCGACTCACCGGACCTGGTCGCGCAGCATTACGAGGCCGGCGTCGTCGAGGTGCGTTTCGTGCGCAAGGGCACCGTCGTCGTGGCGATCCCACAGGGCGGCACGACCTACGACATCACGGTGGTGGTCCGCTAATCCGTGCCGACGCCGGCGAGCAGCACGTCGACCTCCTGGTCGCTCGTCTGCGGTGCGGGGGCGATCTGGACGTACACCAGAGCGGCCGAACGGGTGTCCGGCCGAGCCGCCTCGATGATCACCGGCTTGGCTCCGGTGCAGGTGAAGCGCGCCACCACCCAGTCGGCACCGGCGCGCCCGCTGTGCCGTACCGGGGCCGCGGCGCAGCGGGCGTGCGGGTGCTCCGCGACGAAACCGGCCGCGGTCGTGCGCGCCGCGGCACCGCGCGACAGCCCGATGAACGCGCCGGGCACGCCGGGATCGGTCTGCCAGCGCGCTGGATCCGGGGAGATCACCAGGGCGGGTTCCAGGCGGCCGTCCCCGTCGAGGCGGCCGGCCCAGCCGGACCCCGCGGCTCGCCATCCGGTGGGCAGCGTGACCGTCAGCCGTCCCGTACCGTCGCTCGCTGTGCGCCTGCCCTCGGGGAGGGCGGTGTCGGCCGAAACGCAAACCAGGACCAGGACGGCCGCGACCAGGGTCGTCGCACGCCGGGGCGGGGTGAACGTGGACCGGTCGCGGACAGCCCGGTTGAGCGCCGCCGCGAAGGCGGCGGCGTCCGGAGGACGATCCCGCGGGTTACGCGCCGTCGCCCGGCGGAGGAGCGCGGCGACCCCGGCGGGTACGCCCGGACGCAGTCGCGGCCGCCCGGCGCCCTGTTGCGCACTCAGCAGCCGGGTGCCGAGCCGTCCCAGCCCGTAGACGTCGGCGCTGGTGTCCACGGTGGAGAGCGGGTCGTCCTGCTCCGGGGCCATGTAGCCGGGTGTGCCGGCGCGCGCGGTCAGCCCCGACGCGGCCGCGAGCGCCTTCGCCAGTCCCAGGTCGGCGATCAGCACCCGCTCCGGCCCCGACGGCGCCGCCTGGAACAGGATGTTGCCCGGGGTGAGATCGCGATGCACGATCCGGTGCCGGTGCAGCACCGCGACACCTGCGGCGATCTCCCGCAGCACCCGTAGCGCTCCCGCGGGCGGTAGCTCACCCCGTTCGAGCCGGTCACGGAGGCTGCCGCCCGCGGCGAACTCCATGACCGAGTACGGGCGGCCGTCCGGCAACTCGCCGACGGCGTACACCCGTACCACCCGCTCGTCGGCCAGCCGCCACAGCAGCCGCGCCTCCTGCTGAAATCGCTCCCGCACCCGCAGGTCGTGGGACCAGTTCTCGGCCAGCACCTTGATCGCCACGTGGGCGTCGAGCGCCGGATCGTGGCCGAGCCACACCGTGGCGAACGACCCGGCGCCGAGCAACCGTTCGATGCGGTACGCGCCGATCTGCCGCGGGCCGGTCATGATGCTGCAGCTTCACCGGTCACGGCTCGACCATAGACGCCGATCGGCGGACGGCTAACGGACCACGACGGCCGTCACGGAGCGGGTCGTCGCGTCCGAGGTGGCCGTGAAGACCACACTGGCCGGCCGGCGGAACCGGCAGGCGTGGACGCCGGCCTCGTAGTGACAGGTCACGGCGTCCGCGGGGGTCGCCGACAGCAGGCCGGGCCCGAGGTTCACCACCCGCAGCGTCGCGCCCAGTCGCAGGCACGGCGACCACCAGGGCAACTCCTCGGCGGTGTCCAGATTCACCACGCTGCCCGCCGGTGAGCAGGCGGTCGACGGCTGCCCGGGTGCGGTCGCGGGCACCCGGACCAGCAACTCGCGCGCGCCCGTCGCCAGCGTGAGGCGGACGGTTCCGGTACGGATCAGGCGGCACTGGTAGGTGCCCGCCGCGTAGAAGCAGTCGACCATGGTGGCGGGCCGCGCGACCAGCGACCCGGGCCCGGTGTTGACGACGCGTACGACCCCGCCGACCGCGATGCACAGCGGCGGCAGCGCGCCGGGCTGCGCGGCGTCGACCTCATGGACCACCGCGCCCTCGCAGGCGGTGGCGCTCGTCGCGGTGGCCGCCGCCCGGGCGGCGCTTGTCGCGGTGGCCACCGCTCGGGCGGCGCTCGTCGCGATGGATGGTGACCCGGCCGCCGCCGTGGCGGCGCCGGTGGTGTCGGCCAGCAGCAGCGTGAGTCCGAGCAGCACGGCAGTGCCGAGCCGGTGGCGATACCAAGAGATGCGCATGACGGCGTTCACTCCTTCTTCGGGGGACTGTCCTCTCATCCGTCCCACCGCGACCCGCTTTCGTTCACCGTCACCGACGATTTCTTTGCCCGCGATCGAAAGTCGCACCGATCGACAAGGTCGACGGCCGTGGGGAGTACGTATTTCACAGTGCCGGCGACCGGAACCCTGGAGCGGGGCGGATGGTGCGGCCGGTCACGTGGCCTCCGGGTCAGGGCCGTTGACCGAGCGGCCACCGTCGACGGGCAGGACCGCTCCGTTGATGAACGAGGCGGCGGGCGAGAGCAGGAACGCCACCGCGTCGGCGACCTCCCGCGGCGTGCCGACGCGGCCCAACGGGTGCAGCGCCGCCATCTGCGCGTCGACCTCCGGATGTACGGCCCGGTACCGCTCGTAGCGGGCAGTGGTGATCGACCCCAGGGCCACGGCGTTTGTACGGATGCCGGACGGACCGTGGTCGACAGCGACAGCCCTGGTCAACCCCTCGATGGCGGCCTTGGCGGTAGCGTAGGCGAGGGCGCCGCGGACCGGCCGCTGAGCCTGGTGCGACGAGACGTTGACGATGGCGCCGGGCCGGTCGTACCCGAGGAAGTGGTTGACGGCGGTGTGACAGCCGGTCACCGCGAGCGCCAGGTTGGCGCTGATCAGGCCGAGAACCTCCGGCGCGCTGGTGCCGGCCAGGCCGGCGTCCGGAAAGGTCGCCGCGTTGTTGACCCATCCGGCCAGCGGCCCGGCGGACTCGGCGATCTCCGCGGCCCGCCGGGCGACGTCCGGATCGGCGGCGTCGCCGGTGACCAGGGTGATGCGGTCGTGCCGCCGGTCGAGCCGCTCCACGACGTCGAGAACGACCACGTGGCCTTCGACGGAGAGACGTTCGGCGACGGCCCAGCCGATCCCTCGGCCGGCTCCGGTGACGACGTACGACGGCGGCGCAGTGGCGGACATCGTTCCATGCTCCACGCCGGACAGCGGCAGGTGTGGAAACCCAGGTTGTTCTGCGGCCGCAGCCAGCCACCCGACGGGTCCCCGAGGACCGGGAACCCGTCGTGAAATGTATCGCGATGGCTACCTTCCGGCGTTGTCGGCCTTCAGCGCCGCAGGGCGGAGAAAGATTTCCTTAAGCGCCTGATCACCGAAATTTGGTGGATTCCTGACAAAGCTCTGGTTCACCCGCGCCGACCACATCGATCCGTACTGCATCCAGAATGTTTGGAAATACGGGCTGTGCTCATAGACGTACGCGAAGTAGCTGTCCCAGTCGCCCGCGTATTCACCGAGGACATCCTCGCTGGTGACACACATTTCCGCCATGTTGGCCATCATCACCGACATACACGCCAGCTCCGCACACGTCTTCGAGTCGTCCGGCACCGGCAGGTCGGCGTGGAAGTAGGGCCAGAGATCCGCCCGCTCGACCAGGAACTTGTCGAACTCCAGCCAGCGCACCGTGATGTTCTGATAGAAGTGAGCGCTATTGATCTTCGCGTTCTGCGCGATCTGCCTGCGTAACAGCGTTCCCTGCCAGAAGGTGGCCCAGAATGCGGCCACCGCCACGATCAATCCGACGACGCTCACCTGTAAGCCGGACACGAATGATCCTCTCCACTGAGGGCGGCCATGCGGTTGCCGGCCACCCTAGGAGAATGGAGCGGAATGTCAAACCCGCCAACGCCTACTCATATCGACCCTTGATCATTTTTATCCTCCGCAACGCTCCGCTCTCGATGCGGCGCAGAACGAGGATGCTCAGCGCGATCGCGGTCAATGTCGCTCAGCATCGAGCTGATACCGGTGTGGCCTGACCGCTGGCGCACCCCTGCGACCAGGCCGGACTGCTGGCGGGGCCGGCAAGCAGGAACAGCCCGGTTCTGAATGGCATCGAGCGGAACCAGCGGTAGGGCAGCCCGGCAGAGCGGCTCTGCTGCCACGCCGCGCGACCGTACAGGCCATCTTGGTCCTGTGCCGCACCGAACCAGCCGACCCGGGCCCTCTGGCTCGCTCTCATGATCTTTTTCAGCCATGTTCTCGGCGTGATCGGCGGCCTGCTGGATTGGGCGAGTGGCAGCAACCCCTTCCCCGCGGTGCTGAAGGGGCCGCTGCCTTCGCGGCGACGCTGCTCCTTCTGCCGGTACTGAACGCGACCGTCCTTGCGATCCGGGTTGCCAGGTACCGGGGTCGACCCGGCCCTGTGGCCGGTCAGCGCCGGGCCGGCGACCGCAACCAGTGCCCCGCGGGGTGTGACACGACAGCCCGACCCGCGGTTGATCGCCTCGCGTGCGGTGTGCGGCCACCCTGGCCGCATGCCGCAGAACTTCTTGATCCACGGCGGGACTGTCGCGGTCGTGGACTGGGCGATCCCGCGGCGTGGCGCGGACTGGCTCGATACCGCCCTGATGATCGTCTGCTTCATCCGCGCCGCCATTCTCCGGCCGAAGCAGCACAATGGGCGCAGCGGGTGAAGCCTGGCGGACAGCCTCTCCGGAAGCGCTGCGGGCGTTCGCGGTCGCATGCGCCGCCCTCGACGCTGAACGGGCCTGTGGATCGCCGGCACCGCACCTGAGGCAACTGGCCGATGCCACGGTGGACTGGACGAGCTTTCTCGCCCTCGAACAGCGTCCACGGATCCGGTACGCCGATTGACCAGGCAGGGGGCAGATCCTCAACGAGATTCCGCCCCCGCTGCCGTGATGTCAGGCGTTGAGTTTGTCGCGCCAGGTGATGAATTCGCGCAGGGCGGTGAGGTCGGGTTTCGGGCCTCCGACGTGGATGGTGAACAGGCGTGCGCCGAGTTCGTACATCTTGTCGCGGTTGTCGGTGGTGGCCAGGACCGAGACCTCGATCTCGGCGGGGTCGCGGCCGAAGTCGGCGCAGTGACCGGCGAGGATGCCGAGTTTGCGTTGGAGGGTTTCGGGGTCGGAGAAGCTGTGCCAGATGTCGGCGTATTTCGCGGTGAGGCGCAGCGTCTTCTTCTCGCCGCCGCCGCCGATCAGGACCGGGATCTTGCGGGTGGGCGGCGGGTTGAGTTTGCCCCACCGGGATTCGATGCGGGGGAGTGCTTCGGCGAGGTCGTCGAGGCGGCCGCCGGCGGTGCCGAACGCGTAGCCGTATTCGGTGTAGTCGCGTTCGAACCAGCCGGAGCCGATGCCAAGGATGAGCCGGCCGGTGCCAGACTGGCCGGAGGAGCTGATGTGGTCGACGGTGCGGGCCATGTCGGCGAGCAGCTCGGGGTTGCGGTAGCTGTTGCAGGAGACCAGGGCGCCGATCTCGACGCGGGAGGTGGCCTCGGCCCAGGCTGCGAGCATGGTCCAGCACTCGAAGTGCAGACCGTCCGGTTCGCCGCTCAACGGGTAGAAGTGGTCCCAGTTGAACAGGACGTCGACCCCCGCCTCCTCGGCCTCCGCCGCGGTGCGGCGGATGGTGGCGTAGTCCATGTGTTGCGGCTGCAACTGCAGTCCGATGCGAACCGGCCTATCGATCATGTGGATGAGCCTAGTTGCAAGTGCCGTCCAGTTCCTGGCCGATGGCGGTGAACTCGCCCCTGGGGGAGTGTCGGCACCGCCATCGTCGCAGGTGGCCCCAGCGGGTACGGATGGCCGCGTGGCCATCGTCCACGCTACTCACGCTCTCCGGAGTCCTCCGCTCGCCGGATCGCGCGAATCAGTCTGAGGGCGGTCTCGCGCCGGGCCGGGTTGCGCGACCAGAGGCCGACGGCGACGGCGAGGGTGATGCCGGCGCCCTCGACGAGGGCGCCCAGTGCTAAAAGGATGATCGGGTCGAACAGGTGTGACATGGCGGCTCCTCGGCGTGTCCGGTCGGATATGCCTCAAAGCTGACGGGTGGGCCATGTCAACGGAAGTGTTCCGGATAGGAGGTCGTGATGTCTTGACGGGGTCGCGGAGGCCGCGCCGTCAGGGTCGATGTCAGCTGACAGATCGCGCCATCGGTCGCTGATCCAAAAAAGACGGCCCGATGTCACCCACGCGCGCTTGACTCACCATTCCGATTGAATCGCCGAAAATGCCATAATCCAGCCAGCGGGCCCGTTGTCGACATTGATGGACCGTGAGAGTGTGGAACTTGAAAAAATTTGACAAACGCGATCTCGTCCGGAGCGCACTCACGTGGCCATTCCTCTGCCCGGTCTGGACAAGTTACCGGTAGGTCCCGTCCGTAGTTTCGTCGAGGCTCTGCACGATCGTTATGACGCCGCGGGTCAGCCCGCCGCCCGGGTGATCTCGAGGGACACGCATCGGCTTCCCCACGGCTTCGAGACGGTCTCCCACGAGACGGTGAGCGCCACCCTGCGAGCCAGCAACGTGCCCTCCTGGGAGAAGGTCCGGTCGATAGTCCACGTGCTGGCCGGCCGGGCCCCGTCCGGCTACGACCCCCGCGACCTCGATCAGCGGATGATCGAACTGTGGCAGCAGGCCAGGCGCGCCACCCAGGCGGGCGAGACCGGCGTCCCGGCCGACGTCGTTTCGAGCCGGCCGCCGCCGCACGATCCGGTGCCCGGCCCGGTCGTTCTGCCGCCGGTGCACCGTCGTCCGGCCTCTGGCGTCCGGCCGGCCGCCGTCCCGGAGTTCGCCGGCCGGGAGACGCTGATCGAGGCGATGCACACGGCGCTGAGCACCGGGCCGGACGTTCGCCTGGTGCTGTACGGGCCGGTCGGCGCCGGGAAGACCCAGGCGGTCCTGCGATACCTCGAGCGGCACGCCGACGGCACCCCGGTCTGGTGGGTGCCGGCGGGCACCGCCGAGTCGGCCCGGGCCTCGCTGCTCGAGCTAGCGGTGGAGCTCGGGCTCGAACCGCACCACCGGGTCGAGCGTATCGTGCGCCGGGTCCTTGACCTGGCGGAATCCGGGCGGATCCCACACCTGCTGGTCTTCGACGATCTCAGCGCGCCGGACCTGGCGAGTCTGGTGCCCAACGGCGGCCACGTCGTCATCACCACCCGCGACCCGGCCCTGGGCCACGACGGGTCCAGCCTCGGCATCGAGGTCACCGATCTGGACTCCGACGACGCCGGCCGGCTGCTGCGCCAGCACGAACCGGACGCGGCCGCCGAGGCGATCACGGACATCCTCAGCACGTACGGGCGTTCCCCGCTGGCGCTCGCCCAGGTCGTCGCCTGGTCGCGGGCGACCGGCGCACCGCTCGCCGCGGCGGCCGGAGCCGACCCGATCGATCGCCTGACGACCGTCCCGGTGGAGGGCTACCACAGCAGTGCCGCCTGGGCCGTGCTGTTCACCATGGACCGGCTGGAGGCCGCGAGCCGGTCGGCGCTGCTGCTGCTCAACACGCTCGCCTGCTTCGCCCCGGTGCCGGTCTCGAAGGAGTTGCTCGTCCGGGATCTCGCCGCCGGCGCGAGCATCGCCGGGCCGGAGGTGCCGGGCGACCCGGTCGCGATGAACATGGCTCTCGTCGAGCTCTGCCGGCACGGCATGGCCCGGCTCACCGGCGACGACGACCGGATCGAGGTGCTGCCGCCGGCGCGGATCGTCGCCCGGCGCGCGATGTCGGGTGAGGAGCTTTCCCGGGCCCGCGCCTACGCCCACGCGCTGCTGGCCGCGGCCGACCCCGGCTGGCCCGATGATCAGAAGCAGACGGACCTCTACCGGGAGATCTCGGCCCATGTCCGGTCCACCGGCCTGGTCGACTCCCGCCACCCCGGCGCACGTTTGGCGGTGTATCACCAGATCCGTTTCCACTACCTGGCGGGGGACAACGCGACCGCGTGCGAGCTGGGCGAACAGGCTGACCAGCGGTGGCGTGACAACGGCAGCCTGGCAGCCGACGATCATCTCGTGCTGCGCACCTCGCAGGAGTGGGCGAACGCGCTGCGCGCCCTGGGACGCTACGACGAGGCCCGGGAGCTCACCCTCGGCGCGATCAGCCAGTTGCGACTGGATCCCGATTACGGGGAGAACCACCCGTACACCCTGGCCATGGCCAGCAGCCAGGCCGCCGACCTGCGAATCGCGGGGGATTACCAGCGGGCGCTCAGGATCGACCGGGAGACCCTTCAGCGCTGCTACAGCGCCTTTCCCCAGGATCATCCGCGCACCACCATGAGCGGGCACAATCTCGCCATCAGTCTCCGGCTCTCCGGCGATTTCCGGGAGGCGGAGAAGGAGGATCGGGTCGCGCTGCGCCGGCACGAGAAGGCCTTCGGCGACGACAACTGGCGGACCCTGCTGTCGATCAACGCGCTCGCCGAGGACCTCAACGGACAGGGCCGTTACCGGGACGTGCTCAGTGAGGTGGAACCGCTGGTCACCAGGATCGAGCAGCGGGACCGGGCCGAGGGCCGCCGGCGGACCCGGATGGATCGGGGCCTAATCCTCGCGCAACGGGCCATCGCCCTGGCCCTGCGGGGCATCGGCCGGTTCGGCGAGGCGCTCGCCCGGCTGGAGGCTGTCCACGCCGAGTGCGTGGACCTGTTCGGCGAGGACAACCCGCACGCCCTCGCGCTGCGCATGAGTCACGCCAACACCCTGCACCTGCTGGGCCGGACCGAGGACTCGAGCCGTGAGATGCAGCAGGTCCACAACGACTACCGTGACATGTTCGGAGCCGCGAACCCGCTCACCGTGGCCGCCGGGATCAACCTGGCCAACGTGCTGCGGGCCCGGGGCGAGCACGCCGCGGCGCTGAACATCGACCGGGTCAGCAGCGAGGCCCTCCGCGAGACCGTCGGCCGTGATCACCCCTTCGCGGTCGCCGCGGAGGTGAACCTCGCCTCGGACTACGCCCTGGACTCGCACCCGCACCGGCTCGCCGCCTCCCGGCGGGCGATGGAGCTGGCGAAGCAGGTGCACCCCACCGATCATCCGAACGTGGTCGCCGCGGAGGCCAACCTGGCCCTGGATCTCGGCGCGGCGGGTGAGCCGTCCGCGGCGGTCAAACATCGGCAGGCGATCCAGCATCTGCGCGGAATCTACAACCCGGACCATCCAATCACGGCTATGGCGGCTCGCGGTGTGCGGATCGACTGCGTTCTAGAACCGCCGATGCCCTGACCGATGGTGGCTATTTTTGTCAACCACGCTGGGGCGGCTGGAGTTCTGAAAAAACCTGTCGTGTGTTGTTGTTGGGGCCCTGCCAAGGGTCTGTCCCGGGTCGCCGTGGCGGTGTCATCGTGAATCCTGGGGCATTGACTTCAGTGTGGAGGCCGACCGGTGGGCGACGTTCCTGAATCGATCGCGGGCGATGATCAGCATAAGCCGGGCGATCTCGTCGACGTCTCGCATGTCTCGTTGACCGAACTGGTCGCCGCGCACGGCGACTCACCGGTGTCCCGCTCGATCGCGCGGCTGAGGCGGAATCTGGACGACCCCAACGGCGTACTGTCGGCGTTCAGCTCTTTCATCGACGAGCCCTGATGATGCCCGCGGCCTGGCCCTATCTGGGCCTGGACGTGGCGGCCCTGCTCGCCGGGGGCTGGCGGCCCACGCCGATCCACGAGGTGATTCTCAAGGTCCACCAGCGCTGCAATCTGGCGTGTACGTACTGCTACGTCTATCAGCACCCGGACCAGAGCTGGCGGGAGCGTCCGGCGGTGATGCCGCCCGAGGTCTTCACCGCGGTCACCCACCGGCTCGGCCGGCACGTGCGCGGGCACGATCTGCGCCGGGTCCGGGTGGTCCTGCACGGCGGGGAGCCGATGCTGCTCGGTGCCGGGCGCCTGGGCCGGCTCGCCGCCGGGCTGCGCGCCGCGGTTCCGGAGACCTGCACGGTACGGGTCGGCATGCAGACCAACGGGGTCCTGCTCGACGAGCCCGCGCTGCGCGAACTGCGCCGCCACGACATCACCGTCGCGGTCAGCGTCGACGGGGTGGCCGCCGACCACGACCGGTACCGGGTGACCCACGCCGGCCGGGGCACGTTCACCGCGGTCAGCCGGGCGCTGGAACTGCTCGCCCGGCCGGCGTACCGGGAAGGATTCGGCGGGCTGCTCTGCACCGTCGCACCCGACACCGACCCGGCCGGGTGTTACCGGCGCCTGCGCGATTTCCAGCCGCCCGCGATCGACTTCCTGTTACCGCACGCGAACTGGAGCGCGCCGCCGCCGCGTCCGGACGGTGACCCCACCGCGTACGGCCGATGGTTGATCGAGGCGTTCGACGCCTGGTACGACGACCCGGACCCGGTGCCGGTACGGCTCTTCGAGAGCGTCGTCGACCTGATCCTCGGCGGGGCGTCCCGCTCCGAACAGGTCGGTCTGAGCCCGGCGCCCATCCTGGTGGTCGAGTCCGACGGCGCCATCGAACAGATCGACGCGCTGAAGTCGACCTACCCGGGTGCCTGTGCGACCGGCCTGAACGTGGACCGCGACGACCTCGACGCCGCGCTCACCCATCCGGGCGTGGTGGCCCGCCAGATCGGCACGGCCGCGCTCGCCGAGGCGTGCCTCGACTGCCCGCTGCACCGCGTCTGCGGCGGCGGGCACTACGCACACCGCTACCGACCCGGCACCGGGTTCCGCAATCCGTCGGTGTACTGCGCGGACCTGCGGCTGTTCATCGAACACGTGCGAGGGCGGGTGCGCGCTGACACCCGCGACCTGGTGGGCGCGACGACCGGGATGGTGACCGCATGACCGAGTACCACCGGTGTCCGGAGGCGCTGCTCGACGGCCTGGCCGACAGCCGTGGCGGCCCCGGCCTGTCCCGGGCGCTCGCCGAGGCGCAGGTGAGCAAGCATCTGCTGCTGATCGCCGGCCTGCTGCGGGAGTGGCCCGGCCCGGCCGCCGAACGTGACCGCCTCGCCGGCGCGATCCAGGCCGCCCGGGCCGCCGCGCCGGAGGCCGCCGCCCGGGCTCTCGGCACGCCCATGGTCGGTGCGTGGGCCGCGATCGCCGGGCGCGCGGCCGAGCGCGGGCGTGCCGAGCGCGCCGATCTGGCGCACCTCGCCGCGGTGGCCGTGATCACCTGCGCGGCCGCGGGCGTCGACGTCGAGCTCACCGTCGGGGCCCGCGACGGCGCCGTCGCCCTTCCCGGGCTGGGCCGGGCGATCACCGGCGACGCGGCCACCGCCCGGATCGCCGTCATCGACAGCACCCTCACGATCGACGCCGGGCACGGGCCGGTGGCGATACCCGGCAATCGGGAGACCGGGCACTGGCTGCCGGTCCGGAGACTGCGTGCGACCTCCGGCGGGATCGGCGTCGAGATCGCTCTCGACGACGTCGACCCGTACCGGCACGGATACCACGCACCGCCCGAGCCCCGCCTCTCGCAGGCCGAGTTCGACCGCTGGCAGGAGCTGTTCACCGAGGCGTGGCGGCTGCTCACCGAGTGTGCGCCGGAGCGGGCCGCCGAGATCGCCGCCGGCCTGCACACGCTCGTGCCGTTGACCGGGGACGGCCGGTCCGCCCGCAGCGCGACCATCCGGCACGTGTTCGGCGTCTTCGGGCTGACCCGGCCGGCCGACGCCGCGGACTTCGCCGTCACCCTGGTGCACGAGTACCAGCACGCGAAGCTCAGCGCGCTGCTCGACGTCGTCCAGCTCACCGATCCGGACGACGGGCGGCGCTACTTCGCGCCGTGGCGGACCGACCCGCGACCGCTGGCCGGGCTGCTGCAGGGCGTCTACGCCTTTGCCGGGGTGGCCGACACGTGGCGGGCGCTGCGGGACACACACGCGCGGCGTGACTCGGCCGAGTCACGGTTCGCCGACGCCCGGCTGCAGGTCGATCGCAGCCTCGCGACGCTTCAGGCGTCGGGCGCGCTGACCCCGGACGGCGAGCGGTTCGCCACCCGGCTGCGGCGGTTCGTCGACTCGCTGCTGGCCGTGCCGCTGCCCGAACCGGTGGCCCGGCGGGCCGAGCAACGGCACCGTGAACTGCTCGAGCGCTGGTCGGCCGCGACGACCGCCCGGTGATCAGGTCGGCGGCGCCTCGATGTCACCCTCGAGGCGCTCGCCACGCTCGGCGGCCAGCACCTCGGGATGCGTCTCCCCGAGCGACTGACGCAGGCCCGCGATCGAGTCCACCAGCAGCGTCTCGGCCTGCTCGGTGTCGCCGGTGGCCCGCAGGTCGTGCGCGTAGTTGATCGCGCGGGCCAGGTGATAGGGGTGGTCGGCGTCGCCGCGCACCTCGTGCGGCCCGCCCGAGGTGATCCGGCTGCGCTCCAGCATCTCGCTCGACAGCGCGAGGGCCTCGTCGTGATCGCCGCGCAGGGCATGGTCGGTGGCGAGAGACGTGCCGGCGCAGAGCGTGTACGGATGGTTCGGCCCGAGTGCCTGGGTCAGGCTGCCGTACGCCTGCTCGTCCAGTGTTCCGGCGGTCTCGACGTCGCCCGCCGCCCGCCGCGCGATCGCCTCGTTCACCAGCGCGACCAGGGTCAGCGGGTGCTCCTGACCGAAGTACTTCCGATAGCGGACCACCGCCTCGGTGATGTCGTCGAGCGCGCCGGCCGTGTCGCCGAGCTGGCGCAGGGCGTTGCCCTTGCTGCACAGGGCCGCGACCGTGTACTCGTGGTAGAGGCCGAACCGGTTCAACGTCTCGTCCAGGTTCTCGCTCAGCACGTCGAGCGCCTCCGGCAACTGGCCGGCCTTGCGCAGGGTGATGCCGTGGGTGCGGCCGGAGAGCACCACGATCCGGTGCCCGCGGCTGCGCCGGTCCATCAGCACGCCGCGCCAGCCCTCCAGGACCGCGAGCCCGGCCCGGTAGGCGCCCAGTCCGTAGTAGTCGCGGGCGATGTTCATGTAGGCCTCGAGCGCGCTGAAGCTGGTGACCTGCGGGCTCTTGGTCTCCCAGTAGTCCACGATCGCCTGGTCCAGCTTGGCCGCCTCGGCGAACTCGCCGACCATCCGGTAGGCCACCGCCAGGTTCGACTGGGCCCGCAACACGTACGGCTCCGGCGAATTGAACGCGCGGCGATGACGTTCCAGTGATGATTTGGCGAATGCGAGCGATTCCGCGTACTCCCCGCGGATTCGGATCGCCTGGCCGACCTGGTTACCGAGAACGAGCGTCGATTTCGCTTCCTCACCCAGGTAACGCCGCATCAACTCGTACGTCTGGTTGGTCTCTTCATCGGAGGACGCGCTTTCGCCCAGCGCACGGCTCGCGTTGGTGATGTGCGACCGGGCCTGCAGCGTCAATTCGCCGTCGGGGCCGAGGCGCGGATCGTCGCGGTTCTCCCGCCAGCACTCGACGGCGTCTTTCGCGATCCGGCGGCTGTTCTCGTAGTCGCCCGTGTTGTAGAGGAACCGGATGTGGTGCAGGACCGCCTGTTTCGCCTCCAGCCGGTCGGCCTCGATCATCCCGGCCCGTTCCAGGTGGGGGCCGACCTCACGCTGGCGTTCCACCTCGGCGGGCTCGGTGTTCTCGTCGGGGTCGCCCGGGCCGGCCTTGGCGAGCAGGTTCTGGATGCTGCGCCGAAGCTCGTCGGCGTGCACCGGGTCCAGGGTGTCGCGCAGTACGTCCTGTACCAGACGGTGCACCTGGAGGCGCTGGGCGTCGTCCACCTTGACCAGGCCGTACTGGCTGAGATCGCGTACCGCCAGATTGATCTTGATGGTGTCGCCCAGGAGGGAACGCAGCGGCTGCACCACGTCGGCGTCCTTCCCGTACCGCAGCAGCGACACCGGAACCGGCTCACCGCCGAGGAACGCGAACAACTCCAGCAACTGAGCGGTGGCCGGGTTCTCCGTCCGCAGCTTCGCGGTCGCCAGGGTCACGAACGCCACGACCGAGTCGGAGTAGCCGGCCGGCTTGCCCTCCGACAACAGCTCCTTGCGGTGCTTGTCGAGCAGGTCCAGGTACTGGCTGACCGGCATCTTCGTGGCGAGGTGCCAGGCCGCCGCCTGCTCCAGCGCCAGCGGCAGGTCACCCAGCCGGTCGGCGAGCCGGTCGGCGTCGGCGGTGCCGATACTGTTCTTGGTCCGGCCACGGAGCAGGTTGATGCTCTCGAACCGTTTGAAGACCTCCACCTCGATCGAGGTGCCGACGTCGGCCCATTCCCGGTTACGGGTGGTGACGACCACGTCCCCGCCGGTGGAGGGCACGTAGTCGCCGATCGAGTCGAGGTCGTTGGCGTTGTCGAAGACGAGCAGCCAGCGCAGCCGCACCGAGGCCAGCGTGTCGAGCACCAGCCGGGCGGTCTGCTCCCAGTTCTCACCGGGGCGGATCTCCAGCTGCTCGGCGAGCTGCTCCAGCGACGCGAGCACCCCGGAGACCGAGTCGGCGGGGACCCACCACACCAGGTCGTAGTCCTCGAGGTGCTGGTGGATGTACTCCACCACCAGCTGGGTCTTGCCGACACCACCCATCCCGTGGACGGCCTGCGGCAGAACGGCCTGCGGCAGGACCGCCGCCTTGGAACCCGAGGCGAGCGTCGTGGCCAGCCGCTCGAGCAGCTCCTCACGGCCGGTGAAGTTGTAGTTGCGGATCGGGACACGGCTCCGGATCACCCGGACGCCGGCACGCCGGCGCGTCGGGGACTGCTCGTCGTCGCGACTGTCGAGTTGCAACGCGGTGAGCGCCGCGCCCGGCACGCCGACCCCGCCGGAGATGTCGGCTGCCCAGCGCCGCAGCGCACCGCCGAGGTCGGCCCTGATCAGCGCGGCGAGACGCACGACGAAACCCAGCAGGGGAGGCACGCCGCCGGTGGGCGTGGGCTGGCGCTCCATCACCTGGACGACCGCGGCCCAGTCGAACCAGATCCGGACGTCACGCAGCTCGGGCAGGTCGGACAGGTCACCGAGCGCCCCGAACACGGACTGGGTGCCGGCCTCGCCGAGGACCCGGCACAGCTCGTGCCGGTCGGCATCGGAGAGCAGCAACTGCCCCTGCAGCTCGCGGGCCAGCTCCGCCGCTCGGGTCGCCTCCGCCCCGGGGTGACGCTGCGCGACGATGCGGGTGAACGCGACCAGGCCACCGGTGAGCGACCCGTAGGAGTCCACCAGGGCGACCAGATCGGCGTGTGGCTGCGGCGTGCGCCGGGGGGTGAACTTGCGCCGGAGGACGGCGGTTGTCTCGTCGACCACGGCATCGCGCACATTCGCATCCGCCAGAGCGGGGACCTGCAGCAACACCTCGACCAAGGCGGTATTCGACACGGGGCACTCATTCCCACGCGAACGGAACGTCAGGCTCCGAATCGTAACGGATGTCCCGCGCTATTGGACAGTCCGTGAACATGTATTCACGCGCTGTCGATTTCGCCTGTTGTCGATAACTGTCCTTACCGGATCGGCGGCCCTAGGGACAGGTGTCGTCGATCCGCTGCCCGATCGTGGTGAACTCTCCATCAAGGAACGCCTTGGGATCGCTCGACTGCCCGGCTCCGCTCAGGGCGGCGGCCACCTCGTCGACGGCCGCGCGCTGGGAGGCGTCGTCGCTCTTCGCTCCGGCCGCGGTGACCTCGGTGGCCATGCCGGTGAAGGTCGTCCGGAGACCCTCCTTGGCGGTGTCGCTGTCGCCGGTCGCGTACGCCGCGAGTTTGATTGCACCGTCGGTGAGGATCTTGTAGACCGCGGTGCAGACATACTTCGGCTGGCCCGCCGAGGCGGAGGGGATCGGCGCGACGCTGAACGGCGTCGGCAGCGAGCCGGGGCTCACCTCGATCTCGCAACCGGCGGCCAGGGCCGCGGTGGCGAGCAGGGCGAGCGGCACGGCTGTGCGGCGGCGCATCGGCACGGCATTCCCCTTTCTCAATTCCGTACGCGGCAGCATAGTTCGCCCTGCCGAGGACCGCCCACCTCGTGCGCGACCTTTACCGGCTCAGGAAGTTAGCTACATACGTGGCAAGATTTCCCAAAAACGCCCTGATCGCCGGAATCGTGATGGCGTTGCTCGCGGCCGGAGGCGCCGCGTTCGCCGAGGTCGTCTCGCCCAGCCCGGTGAGCTCTCCCTCCTTCAACGGCTCGGTCTACGCGGTCGCCCACCGCGGCAGCACCGTCTACGTCGGTGGCAACTTCACCCGGGTCATCACCGGCAGCCGTTCCGTCGAACGCACCCGGCTCGCCGCCTTCGACTCGCGCACCGGAGCCCTGCTCGACTGGAAGCCCGGCGCCGACGCCAACGTCCGGGCCCTCGCCGTCGACCGCGACACCGTCTACGCCGCCGGGGACTTCGACCACGTCGACGGCGAACCCCGGGACTCGATCGCCGGCCTGGGCGCCAGCGACGGCGTCCTCACCCCGCTGCGGCACACCATCCTCGGGCAGGTGAACGCGCTCGCCGCCGGGCACGGCAAGGTCTACATCGGGGGCAGGATCACCGCGGTCGACGAGGCGCCCCGGGGCAACCTGGCCGCCTTCGACGCGGCCACCGGGGCGCTCGACCCCTGGGCGCCGACCACCGACGACACCGTGAACGCCCTCGCCGCCGGGGAGGACCGGGTCTACCTGGGCGGCAGGTTCCACCGTACGAACGAGACCCGGTCGACGCTGC
Organism: Actinoplanes regularis; assembly: GCF_900188005.1. Taxonomy (GTDB): domain Bacteria; phylum Actinomycetota; class Actinomycetes; order Mycobacteriales; family Micromonosporaceae; genus Actinoplanes; species Actinoplanes regularis. Next base: position 102,940 of record NZ_FZNR01000007.1, read on the forward strand.
GGCTGTCCGCGGTGGACCCGGTCACCGGGACGCTCGACCCGAAGTTCCTGCCGAAGCCGGTCTCCCAGGTGTTCGCGCTGGTCGAGGCCGAGGACGGGGTGTACGCGGCGCTCGGCGGGCAGGGCGGGCGGGCCGTCTCGTACACCCGGGAGGGCGCGACCCGCTGGACCCGGGTGTTCGACGGGGACGCCCAGGCGATCACCGTGCTGGGCGGGACCGTCTACGTCGGCGGACATTTCGACCGGGCCTGCACCACCACGAACAACGGGGTCAAGGGCGCCTGCACGGACGGGTCGGTGATCCGTGGCAAGCTGGCCGCCGTGGACCCGCAGGGCAACCTGCTCGACTGGGCGCCGCAGGCCAACGGGGTCGCCGGGACCCGATCGCTGGCCGCGAACCCGGAATTCGGGTCGATCAGCGCGGTCGGTGACTTCACCACGGTCGGCGGGCTGCCGCGCAAGCGTTACGCGGAGTTCGACGCGATCTCCGAGAAGGCCGAGCGGGCGCCGGTGCTCCCGGAGTACGTGGCGTCGTACAACTTCGACACCACGGTCGCGGACGGCATGTTCGACGACGGGTCCGGGCTCGGACACCTGCTGCGGATGGTGACGCGCAACGGTGGGATACCGGAGCTGGTGCCGCACGGCAACGGTTACGCGCTGCGGTTCCCGCCGAAATGCACCGGCGTGAAGTGCCCGCGTGTGGTGCTGCAGGGCGGGAACACCCCGGACCTCAACCCCGGAACCCGGCCCATCCGGTACGGCGCGGGCGTGCTGCTCTCCCCGACGCAGACCGACAGCGGCGAGAACATCCTGCAGAAGGGCTACTCGACCGGCGGCGGCCAGTACAAGCTCCAGGTCGACGGCGACTCCGGCAGGCCCAGCTGCGGATTCGGCGACGATGTCGTCTATCTCGCCCACAGCCGCGTGTCGATCGCCGACGGCAACTGGCACAGCCTGGAGTGCCGGCGCCTGGGCCCGACCCTGTCGATCCTGGTCGACGGTGTGCTGCAGGGCGCCGTGGCGGTGCCGCTCACGCTCGGGGTCGACACCGTTGAGCCGCTCACGGTCGGCGCCAAGGGCGCGGGGACGAACAACGACCAGTTCCACGGGACCCTCGACGACGTGTGGGTGTACATCGGATAGGCGTCATCCGGGTCCGGTACCTTGCCCGCATGCCTGATCTCGACCGCCTCCTGCGGGCCGGTTCCCGTTACGTCCAGGACGACGTGACCTACATCGTCGAGCCACACCCGCTCGGCGCCCTGACCCTGCCGACCGGGCAGCTGGCCGCCTTCGACCCGGGCGTCACCGACGAGGAGGACGAGCCGTTCTCGATCGCCCTCGCCCCGGGCGCCTACCCGGTCACCGCCTGGGTCGCGGTGCTGGAGAAGGAGGAGCGGGAGTGGCAGCGGCGGGTCGCCGCCCTGCAGCTGGTGGTCCGCGACGAGCCGGTCGCGTCGTGGGAGCTGGCGCTGGTCGACAGCGACGACCCGGGTCAGCTCGAGGAGGGCGAATTCTTCGGGTACGGCGTCGACACCGGAGCCGGCGCCTTCGCCGACCTGAGCGTGTCGCAGATCCTGGCGCGCTGGGACTCGGAGGACTTCGAGGAGGTCTTCGACGCCGACGAGTTCCCGGAGACGCCGGTCCCCGGCCACTTCGGCCAGGTCATCGACGAGGACTCCGGGGCAAACCTGATCATGGTCGAGTCGGGCTGGGGCGACGGCTACTACCCGACCTACGTCGGGCGGACCGAGTCCGGCGAGCCGGCCTGCTTCGTCACCGACTTCCTCGTCGTTCCTTGAAACGGCACAGCGTGTGCCGGTCGGAGGTCCGGCACACGCTGTCTTCGCTCCGCCGGGGGCCGACGGGCGGTTGCTCCGGGTTGTGGCGTCCGCGAGGTGGGGTTGGACCGGCAGGACGAAGCCGGCCTCCGCGCGGGGACCGTGGGGCCCGGAATTGAAGGTCATCGTTGCAGTCATGTTGCGTGAGTGCAACAGTTCACATCGGATTGTTTCGGCAGGTCCGGAAGAACCCGGAGCGGCCGCTCAGGCTCGGCGCGGCAGCCACAGCGCGACGACCGCGCCCACGGCGAGGATCGCCGAGCCGGTCAGCACCGCCGGACGGGTGCCGTCGATGAACGCGTCCAGGCTGCCGAAACCGCCGAGCGAGCTGAAGATCGAGGAGAGCGCCGCCACCCCCGCCGCCACCCCGAACTCCCGGATCGTGTTGTTCGTCCCGGACGCCACGCCCTGCGCGTCGGTGTCCACGCTGGCCAGGACCATCGTGCTGACCGGGGCGAAGGTCAGGCCCATGCCGATTCCGGCCAGGATGAACGCGCCGATCAGCGACGGGTACGACGCCGTGACCGAGAGGCGCAGTGCCATCCAGAGCAGGCCGGCGGCCAGGAACACCTGACCGGCGACGATCAGTGTGCGCTGACCGATCCGGCCGGCGAGCAGGCCGGCGAGCGGGGCGACCACCATCGGGGCCGCGGTCCACGGGAGGGTGCGCAGGCCCGACTGCAGCGGGCTGAGCCCCTGCACCACCTGGAAGAACTGGGCGAGCAGGAACACCGAGCCGAACGCGCCGGCCGAGAACGTCAGGGTCACCACGTTCACCAGGCTGAAGCCGCGGCTGCGGAACAGGTGCAGCGGCAGCATCGGCGTGCGGTTGCGGGCCTGCCACAGGACGAACGCGGCGAGCAGCGCGACCCCCGTGCCCAGCATGGCCGGCACCCGGCCGCTGGTCCAGCCGTGCTCCGGGCCGTCCACGACACCCCAGACCAGCAGCAGCATCCCGCCGGCGGAGAGCACCAGGCCGAGCGGGTCGAGGCGGCGGCCGTCGCCGCGGGACTCGTCGAGCGCCGTGGCCGCCAGGACCACCGCGAGCACGCCGACCGGCACGTTCAGCCAGAAGATCCAGGACCAGTGCAGACCGTCGACGACCGCGCCGCCGACGACCGGTCCGACCGCGACGCCGAGGCCGGTGATGCCACCCCAGATGCCGACCGCCGCGTTGCGCAGTCGTGGCGGCACCGCCCGGGCCAGCAGGGTCAGCGCCAGTGGGGTGATCGCGGCGCCGCCCAGGCCCTGCACCGCGCGGGCGGTGGTGAGCTGCCAGGCCTCGGTGGCGAGCGCGGCCGCCGCGGAGGCGAGCGTGAAGACGATGATGCCGCCCAGGAACATCCGCCGCCGGCCGAGCCGGTCACCGAGGGCGGCGGCGGTGAGCAGGAACGCCGCGAACGGCAGCGTGTACGCGTTGACGAACCACTGCAGGTCGGCGATCGAGGCGTGCAGTTCGGTGCGGATCACCGGCAGCGCGGTGCTGACCACCAGGTTGTCCAGCGCGACCATGAAGGTCGGGATGCCGACGGCGGCGAGCACGGCCGCGAGCGGCCTGGTAGCCCTGGTTACGGGCCTTTCCGAGACGAGAGTGGTCACGACTTCCCCTGCCGTAAGTTGTTATCCGCTGATAACTAAGGAAGGTAAGCATCAACTGATAACCTGTCAACGTGACTCGGACCCGCCTCACCGCCACGGAACGCCAGGAACAGATCGTCGGCGCCGCCCTGATCGCCTTTGCGCAGGGCGGATACGCCGGCACGAGCACCGACCAGGTGGCCCGGCTGTCCGGTGTGTCACAGCCGTACGTCATCCGGATCTTCGGCTCGAAGCAGGAACTCTTCCTGGCGACCGTCCGCTACGCGGGCGACCGCGTCCAGGCCCTGTGGCGGGTCGCCGCCGAACGCGAGCCGACCCTCGCCAGCCTCGGCGCCGCGTACAAGGACCTGCTCGCCGAGCGTGAACTGCTCGTCGTCCTGCTGCACGGCTTCGCCGCCAGCGAGGATCCGGTCGTCGGCGACGCGGTCCGCGCCTGCTACGGGAACCTCTACCAGACCGTCCGGGACCTGACCGGCGCCAGCCCCGAAGAGGCCCGCGACTTCTTCGCGATGGGCATGCTGATCACCGTCCTCGGCGCCATGCGCGTCCTCGGCCCCGACCCCGTACCCCCGCAGCCCTGGATGACGTCCCTGCTCAACACCTTCCACGACCACCCGGACGCCGCCGGTCCGGCGTAAGGCCAAAACCCGATCAAATTCTTCGGCGGTACGACCGATGGAGCCCCGTGCCCAGGCCTCGCGGCCGAGCCCCGTGAGACTCGCGCGCGACGCCGCGGCCGAGCCCGGCCGAGCCCCGTGAGACTCGCGCGCGACGCCGCGGCCGAGCCCGGCCGAGCCCCGTGAGACTCGCGCGCGACGCCGCGGCCGAGCCCGGGCCGCGGCGCGCCTCCCGGCGATCGGCCGCAAAAGGTGCCAAGCGTACTGCTACCGGGTTAAGTCGATCATCCTTGGCTGACCACCCTCCTGACTCGAAGTGCTGGAGCAAAAGGGGGTTTCGCCGAACGAGTCGCCATTGTGAAGATTTAGGGCATTCGTCGTATCGGTGACAGCACGCTGTCCCGGCGGGCAGCGGTAGATCGGAGGCAGGGACTCTCGTGGTTACCGGAAAACGCGGACTCGCGAAAGCGGCGGCAGTAACCCTCGCGACGGCCGGCGTCCTCGTCGCCGGCTGGGCTTCCCCCGCGGCGGCCGCCACCAGTCAGGGCACGTTCGTCTGGATCAGCCTCCGCAGCAGTGGCTGTGTCGACGCCGATCTCAACACGATCGGCGGCAACGGCACCCGGGTTCAGCTCTGGGGGTGCAACCACCAGTCCCAGCAGAACTGGCGCAGGTATTCGGACGGGACGATCCGCAGCAGCAGGAGTGGCCGGTGCCTCGACGCCGACACCGGCACCATCGGCGGCAACGGCACCCGCGTCCAGCTCTGGAAATGCAACGGCTCTCTGCAGCAGAAGTGGACGATCACGGGCCCCAGCACCGCCTCGTCCCACCGCGTCCTCAGCAACTACAGCGGACGCTGCGTCGACGCCGATCTGAACACCATCGGCCGCAACGGCACCGTCGTCCAACTCTGGGACTGCAACTCCCAGTCGCAGCAGTCGTGGCGCACCCTCTACTTCTGACAACCCCGTTCCTGACGAGAAACGCTCACCAGCCACCGCAATGCCGCGAACATCGTCCCGGGTTCGCGGCATTCCGGTGGCCACTCGCCGATCACGGCCTGACAGCCATCGCGGAACGTCGTGATGCCGTAACGTCTCCGGCCGATTCCCCGACCATGGGATGGCGTGTCATCCTCCTCCTGTGGAGCCGGGACGATTGTTCTCCGATCCGACAGCTGCGCCGATCCCGTCGCAGCGGGTGGCGTGGTTCCTCGGCCGGCCGGACCCGGTCGAGGCGCTGGCCCGCCTGCGCGCGGGCAACGCCCGATTCACCTCAGGCACCCCGGATCCCGGCGGTGCCCCGCGCGGTGGCGTCGACTCGCGGCCCTTCGCGGTCGTCGTCGGCTGCATCGACGCCCGGGTGCCGGTGGAAGCGGTCTTCGGGCAGGGCGTCGGAGCGATCTGTGTCGTCCGTTCCGCCGGTCACGTACTGGACCGTGCCGTGACGGGTTCGGTCGAGTTCGCGGTCACCGACCTGCGGGTGTCGCTGGTGGTCGTGCTCGGCCACGACGACTGCCGTGCGGTGGCGGCCGCGGACGAGGCGGTCCGCACCGGACGCCGGCCCGCCGGCGCCCGCCGGTTCCTGATCGACCAGATCGCGCCCGCGATCCCGACGGCCGGATCGGCCGACCACAGCCTCGATGCGGCCACGCGCAGCCACATCCGCCGGACGGTGGCCACTCTCAGACAGGCCGACTACCTGAAAGAGGCGCTTGCGGCCCGCCGAATCGACGTCGTCGGCGGGTTCTACCGACTGGAAAGCGGTCACATCGAGATGCTGTAGTTCCCGCGAGCGTTCGTCGGAGATCAAGCGCCGAGAAGGGCACGGAATCCGCGGCATCGCCGGCCTCAGTTCAATGAGCGGGCGAGCACTCCCTTGGTCCGGTCGGCGAGGGCGGTCAGCTCGGCGGAACCGCCTCTCACCTCGATGAGCAGCTCGATGGCGGCCAGCAGGTACTCCAGGGCGATGACGTACTCGTCGGCCGGATCCTCGGACTCGAACTGATCGAGCAGAACCTTGAAGTCGGCCAGGACCGCCTCGGCATGACCGGCGGCCTGGCTGGGATCGCCGTTGCGCTGGATGCACCGGGCCGATTCGATCATCGCTCGGCCGACGAAGGCGTGACATTGGCCCAGCAGCCGCGTGACGATGCGACCTACCAGCCCGAGACCCCGCTCCTCGAGCTGCGGGTCGGGCAGATCGGCGAACCCCGCGGTGACCTGCCGGGCGGCCGCGGCGAGCGCGACGCCGTCGACCCACTCCTGGGAGCCCTCCGGGGCACAAGGCTGCTCTCCCAACCGCGCGATGCACGCTTCGGCCGCCACCGACAGTGACGTCGCGGCCTGGACCAGCAGGCGGGAGCGCGCCGAATCCCGCTCCCGCGAGGCGACCGCCAGACGTGCGACCTCGAGTGCCACGGCGACGTCCTCGGTGCCCCGGCTGGGCTCGCCGGGCCGTGCGCCCGCCAGGAGCGCCGCCGCGGCCGCCCGTTCCTCGGGCGAGGGTCCGGGCGCCTCGTCAGCGGTGGGCAGTCCGAGTTCGAGCCGGTACGACGTCCAGGCGACCGGATCCTTGACGGGGTCCGGCTCGTTCTCGGGGATGCCGGAAGCGGCGCGAACGACTCCGCCCGTGACCCGGTCCATCGCGAGCCGCGCGTCATCGAACGGCAGCGCGAACCGCTCGGTCAGAACAGTCAGGACGTCGCGGCGGCTCGTCCCCTCGCTGTCCGCTGCTCGTAGGAACAGGACAAGCGAGCGCGTCGTCGTTCCGCGAGCCAGGCGCACACTCAGGTCGTCGGTCCACTCCACGACCTGAGCATGCCGGTATCGACCTCGATCGACAAGATCATTGATCGCTCGATGTCGCCGGCCTGCCGGATGCGCTGTCAGGCGCGGGCTCGGGCCGTACCGGCAAGCGGATTTGATCTTGAATTGAGCGGGCCCGGAAAGCCCGCGCCGTCCCGGTCAGATGTTGTGCTTGAGATAGGCGGGCTCGCGCCAGCCGAGCATGGCCTCGGTCATCCGGATCGCGTCGTACGCGGCGCGGACGTCGTGGACGCGCATGATCCGGGCGCCGCGCAGCATGCTGAAGACGACCGTGGCCAGGGTGCCGGCCAGGCGCTCCTGCTGCGGGCGGTCCAGCGTCTCGCCGATGAAATCCTTGTTGCTCAGCGCCGCGAGCAGCGGATAGCCGATCGCGGCGATCTCGTCCAGGCGGCGGGTCAGCTCCAGCGAGTGCAGGGTGTTCTTGTTCAGGTCGTGACCGGGATCGATGATGATTTGATCGTGGCGCACGCCGCGGGAGAGGGCCAGCGCGACCTTCTCCCGCAGGAAGTCGGCGACCTCGATGGTCACGTCCCGGTACTGAGGGCTGGGGTAGAGCGTGCGCGGGGCGGCCAGGCTGTGACAGATCACCAGCTGAGCGTCGGTGCCCGCGACCGCGTCGGCCATCGCCGGGTCCCGCAGGCCGGACGTGTCGTTGATGACGGCGGCACCGTGCCGGATCACCTCGGCGGCGACCTCGGGACGGAACGTGTCGACCGAGATGACGGCCAGGTCCCGGGCGGCCTCGACGACCGGGAGGACCCGGTCAAGCTCCTCGGCGGCGGACACCTCGGGACCGGGTGCGAACGGTACCCCGCCGATGTCGATCCAGTCGGCGCCCTCGGACGCCGCGGCGCGGACCGCCTCGACGGCCTTGTCCAGGGCGAAGGTGCGACCCTTGTCGTGGAACGAGTCGGGTGTCCGGTTCACGATCGCCATCACGGCGACCTGGCGGGAGAAATCGAAGGTCCGGCCGCCGATGATCCGGGTGCCGCTGAACTCGCTCACAACCGGCGACCCTAACAGCGGCTGGTTAGCTTGCGGTCATGCCCATCCCACTCGCGCGGACGGCCGCGGAGACCAACCTCTTTCTCGAGCTGCATCCGTGCCCCTGCGGCGACGGTGCCTTCCCTGGTCACGGCCTGCCGTGGAGCACCTCGGTGCTGGCCGTCGGCGCGGAGAACACCGTCCGGTACGCCTGGGACTGCCCCGGTTGCGGGCAGCGCCGGGAGTACGACTTCCGTACCCCCGGCGAGCCCGGCCCGATCACCCGGGCGGGTGAGATTTTCCGCTGGGGTGACGGCGTCACGCCCTCCCAGCTGCTCGACCCGGGGCAGTGGATGCTGGTCGCCGACCGGTTCGCGGCCGAGGACGGGGCACGGGCCGCGGCGGCCATCGACGAGGTGCTCCTTTTCGTCCGGCGCGGACCGGTCCTGCGGCGGTACGTGGTGCCCCGGTCGGCGTTCCGCACCCCGTCCGGCCGCGCCCGCTACCGGCGGGACCGGGGTGAGTTCTCCCGGAAAAGCCTCGAATGCACCCGGGACGGCTTCCGTGTTCGGGAGTCGCGGTCCGCCGAACCTGATTGAATTCCGCGGTGGGGTATTCCGAGGTACGGCTGATCGGTACGGGCGGCCTGACCAGGTCCGAGACCGAGACCGTCGCTGAACTGCTGCACGGGCTGGTCGCCGGGGGAGCGGCCCTGGGCTGGGTCTCGCCACCCGCACCGGACGAGGTGGCGGTGCTGCTCGCCGACGTGACCGCCGGGATCGGGCCGGGCGACGCGGCGCTGGCGGTGGCGTACGTGGAGGAGGCCCCGGTCGGGTTCGGATACTGGCGGCGGTACGAGCGGCCGACCCACCGGGTCAACGCCGACCTCGAGAAGATCGCCGTCGCCCCGGAGCATCAGGGCGCGGGCCTGGGCAGGACGCTGACGACCGTGCTGATCGCGGCGGCGGTCCAGCACTCGATCGAGGTGCTCACCCTGGACCTGCGCGGCGACAACGCGCGAGCCGTGGCGCTCTACGAGTCGCTGGGCTTCCGCAGGTACGGCACCCTGGAGAACTTCGTCGCGCGCGGGCCCGCCCGGTACGACAAGCTGTTCTACGCCCTGGACCTGCGCGGCGTCACCGTCTGACCAGCTCGGTCACCCAGTCCACGGCGACCTGCGCCTGCTCCGGCGGCCCGCTGTGCAGCCCGTCCACGATCAGCCAGATCCGGTCCGCCAGCAGCTCGTCGCCACCGAGCTCGGCGACCAGCCGGTCCACCAGGGCCCGGCTGTCCGTCAGGTAGGCCCGCGCCATCCGCGCCGGCTCGTCGTCCGCGGCCGGGAACTCGATCAGATAGTTGCGGAACGTGCAGCCCCGGTACCCCGGCCGCCGGGTCGACTCGGCGATCTCGGTGACCAGTGCGATCAGCTGCTCGGTCGGCCCGCGTGCCCAGTGCAGCGCCTCCGCGGTCGCCTGCTCCCGCTCCCGGCGGGCCAGCCGCAGATAGGCCGTGACCAGCTCCGCCTTGCTCGGGAAGTGCCGGTAGAGCAGGTTCTTGCCGCAGCCGGCGACCTCGGCGACCTGCGCCATCCCGACCGCGTGGATGCCGTACTGGTAGAACAGCCCGGCGGCCGCGGTCAGGATGGTGTCGGGGGTCCCCGTCACCGGCGTGCGTGCCATGATCCCAGCCTAGAGGACCGATCGGTCCAACCCGACATTTAGGCGTCCGCGGGACAGTTCGTAGACCTGGTCGACCAGGTCGAGGCCCTCCACCCGGTGGGCGAAGATCAGCACGGTGCGCCCGGAAGCCGCGTCCAGCAGATCCGCCATCAGGTCCCGCGCTCCGGCCTCGTCGATCCCCTCGGTCGGCTCGTCCAGAATCAGGAGCGCGGGCTCGGCCAGTAGGGCCCGGGCGGTCGCGAACCGTCGCCGCTGGCCGCCGGACATCGTGCCGCCGCCGGTTCCCAGCCAGGAGTCCAGGCCGCTCGGCAGCGTGGCCAGCCACGACCCGAGACCGACGCGGCGCAGGGCGGCGAGAAGCTGCGGGTCGCTCGAGGCCGGTGCGGCGAGACGGAGATTTTCCCGTACGGTCGAAGCGAAGACGTGCCCGGTTTCGTCGCCGACCAGCACGGCCTTCCCGCCGACCCGGACCTCGCCGGCGCGCGCCGGAAGCAGGCCGCCGAGCACCGCCCCCAGGGTCGACTTTCCCGAGCCGGAACGTCCGGTGATCGCGACCTTCGCCCCGGGCGGGAGCACCAGGTCGACGCCGTCGAGCGCCGGTCCGGCCGCCGGATCCCACCCCGCGACCAGCCCGGACAGCACCACCGACCCGGGATCGCACTCTGCGGCGGACCCGTCCACTGCCGGGAGACTCGCCGTGCTCCGCGTCGCCGGTCCGGCGGCCGGCATATCCGCGGTCAGGGCTGCGACCCGGCGTTCGGCGCCCGCTGCCCGGCGGCGAGCGATCGCCGCCTCCGGCAGGGCCACCACCGGCTCACCCAGCGCGATCACACCGAGCAGCAGGACCGCGCTCCACTCCGCCGAGATCGCGGAGCCGCCCAGCGCCAGCGCGGTCCCGGCCGCCGCCACCGCCCACCCGAGATGCGCGATCGCGGCGGCGATACCCGACGTCCGGGCCGCCCGCGCCTCCAGGACGGCGAGGGCCCGGCTGCGTTCCTCCGGTACGCCGGCGCGCCCGGCCCCCGCGCCCAACTCCTCCACGCCGTCGACGGTCTCGACCATCGCGTCCCGCAGCGCGGCCCGGGCCGCCCCGGTCGCCGTGTCCTGCCGATCCGCCTGCCACCCGGCCACCATGGGCGCGACCACCCCGGAGATCAGCACCCCGAGCACGAGCGCCCCGGCTATCCCCAGCGCACTCCCGGCGCCCACGCCGGCCGTCCCCGCCGTGCTCCCGGCATCCGCTCCGGCCATCCCCGCCGCGCTTCCGGCGCCCGCGACCGCTATCGCGGCTGCCCCGGCCACCACGACCGCGACCCCCGCGGCCAGCGCCGGCAACCACCCGCGAAGCAGCCCGTCGACACGGGCGTCCACATCGTCGACCAGCCGGGTGAGCAGGTCTCCCCGCCGGTGCAGCCGGGGCCCCGGCACCCGTGGGATCAGGTCGGCGTACACCCTGGCCCGTCTGCTTCCCAGCCGCGCGAACGCCACGTCGTGCGCCACCAGCCGTTCCAGGTACCGAAGCAACGGCCGAGCCACGGCGCTCCCACGGACCAGAACGACCGCCGTCGAGAGCGTGAGCACCGGCGGCAGGCTCACCGCCCGAACCAGCAGCCACGCCGCAGACCCGGTCAGCAGGATCCCGGCCAGCAGCGAGCCGGCTCCGAGCGCCACCGCCACCCACGGCCGCCGCCATCTGCTCACCGCCCGCGTCCCGGCATCCGTGCCTACCACCCGCGTCCGGGTGTCCGTGCCTACCGGTCGCGTGTCAGCGTCGGTATCTGCCGCGCGCGTGCAGGTGTCTGTGTCTACGGTTTGTGTTCTGGCGGCCGTGTCTACCGCTCGCATGTCAGCGTCGGTGTCTACCGCGCGCGTGCAGGTGTCTGTGTCCACCGCTCGCGTTGCGGTGTCCTTGCCCGCCGGTTGTGTCCCGGAATCCGTGCCCACCGTTTCGGGGCTGGCGTCGTTCGAGCTCGTGGGTGGGTGGACGTCAACAACACGGTCGGCGGCGGCGAGGAGAGCCGGTCGATGGGCGACCACCAGAACCGCGCAGCCGCGCTGAGCGAACTCACGCAACCGGGTCACAACCAGGGCCTCGGCGGCCGGATCCAAATGGGCGGTCGGCTCGTCGAGCAGCAGCGTGACCACCGGCAGCGGGCGGCGCCGCGGGCCGGGCTCGTCACGGTACGGCCGCTCGTCGGCCCGCCGGCTCAGGGCACCGGCCCGCTGGGTCAGGGTGGTGACCTGGCTTGGTGCGGTGTCGTGGTCGGCCTGCTGGGTCAGGGCGGTGACGTGGTCGGGCCGCTGGCTTGGTGCGGTGTCGTGGTCGGCCTGCTGGGTCAGGGCGGTGACGTGGTCGGGCCGCTGGCCTAGTGCGGTGACCTGGCCGGCCCGCTGGGTCAAGGCGGCGGCCTGGCTGACTCCCTGGCTTCGTGCGATGACCCGGTTGGTCCGCTGGCTCAGACCGGCGGCCCGGCTTGCCTGCTGGCTCAGGGCGACAGCCTGGCCTGCCCGCTGGCTCAGGGCGACGGCCCGGCCCGCCCGCTGGGTCAGCGCGGCAGCCCGGCCGGCTCGGTGCAGCAGTGCGGCCAGGGCCAGGCGCTGCCGCTGGCCGGCGGAGACGCCGTTTCCGTGCTCGCCGAGTGGCGTCTTCGCGGTGACCTCGGTGTCCAGGCCGACCAGGCGCAGAGCGGACCGGATCTCGGCGGTGCCGGCATCGGCCGGGAAAGCCTCGCCCACCGTTCGAGCGTGCGGCAGCGCCGGCCGCTGCGACAGGTGGAAGGCCCTCCCCACCGCGACCGCTCCCGCCTCGGCCGGGTGCAGCCCGGCGAGCACTCGCAACGCGGTGCTCTTCCCGGCCCCCGACGGCCCCCGCAGCGCGACGATCTCCCCGGCCCGTACCGCCAGCTCGTCCAACCGCAACGCCCCGACGCCCGCACCCGGATAGCTCGCCCGCAGCCCCGCTGCGAGCACCCCCCACCGCGCCGCGCCCTGCGCCGCATCACCCACCCCGCCGCGATCTTGGCGACCTACGCCCACATAGCAGCCACAACTTGCCAAGATCGCATCGAAGGCGGCGTTGGCGGTCACCGCGTCCTGGCTGGTCCCGCTGGCGGCTTCGGTGCGGTTGTCAGGGCTGTTGGGGCGAGCTGTTGTTGTGTGACTGGTGTCGTTGGGGCTGAGGGAACCGGCCGTCGTCCCGTAGCTGGTTCCAGTGGTCGTAACGCCGGTCGGGCGGTCAGCGGGAAGTTCCGTGACGCGGGCCGCCCACTCGGCGCTCCGCGGAACCCGATCCGGCCGACCGGTGCTCGACATCGCACCGACAGGCGCGGCGGTCAGGATCTCATCGACGTCGGCGATCACCGCGGAGGCGTCCGTGGATGCGTGATACCGAGCGGCCATTTCACGCAGCGGCCGATACGCCTCCGGGGCGAGCAGGATCGTGAGCAGCGCCGGAGCCAGGGACATCGACCCGCCGGCCACCCGAATCCCGGCCTGGACCGCGATCAGGCCGACCGAGAGCGTGCCGACCAGGTCCAGCGCGGTCGAGGAGAGGAACGCGACGCGGAGCACCCGGAGGGTGGCGCGACGGTGCCGGTCGGTCAGATCGGCGATGACCTCCACCTGGCGTTCGGCGCGACCGTACATCCGCAGGGTGCCGAGACCGCGTACGACGTCGAGGAAGTGCCCGGCCAGGCGGGCGTCCGCCGCCCACCGCTGCCGGGCGCGGGCCTGGGTCGCCCAGCCGATCAGCGTGCCGAGCAGCGGCACCAGCGGAAGCATGACCAGGGCGATCACCGCGGACGCCGGGTCGACCAGGGCCATCAGGACGATCACCGCGGGCGGCAGCAGCACGCCGAGGACCAGGGACGGCAGGTATCCGGAGAACCACGGGCGCAGCGAGTCCAGCCCGGTGCCGAGGATGGTGGTGAGCCGTCCCGCCCCGTAGGAGGCGACCCAGGCCGGGCCGCGTCCCACGATGGCGGCCAGCAGCGACCGGCGTAGTTCGTCGGTGACCCGGGCCGCTGCCCGCCGGGCCGTCACCTGTTCGGCCCAGCAGAGCAGTCCCCGTACGGCGAAAGCGCCCGCGAGCAGCAGGATCGCCTCGGCCCGGGTGCCGCCGAACAGCACCGATCGGGAGAGGGAGGGCGCGACGATCCAGGTCAGCGCGACCGCGATGGCAAGGGTGGCCGCCGCCTGACCGGCTCCGATCGCGGCCAGCAGGGCGATCCCGGCCCGGGCGCTCCGGGCGTGGCGTAGTAGCCGTGGATCGATGGGCCCCTTGGTGGTTCGCCGCGTGCCCGGCGCACCGGATTCCGGGCCGCCCGGCTCCGCCTCGCCCACCCTCACGACGGCACCCGCTCACTGGCGATCCGCCGCCGGAACACCCAGTACGACCACGCCTGATAGGCCAGCACCCCAGGCAGAACGATCACCCCGGCAACCGTGATCAACTCCAACGCGGAGGCACTGGCCGCAGCCCCGGCCCGGGTCAGGGACCACATCGGATCGATCGTGCTCCGCAGCACCACCGACCCGTGCGCGGTGAACACCATCACCACCGCCCCGGCCACCCCGGCCGCGGTAACCGCGAACGCCCCACCCTCGCGCCCCTGCCGAGCGAGCATCCCCACCACGAAGCAGGCCACCGCCGCGACCAGTACAACCCGCGACCCACCTGCCACCCCGACGAGCAGCAGGCCGACGGTACCGAGATTCCCCCCGTTACGGGCGAGGGCCACCGCCCGGCGACGCACCGGCCCGGTGGTCCGCAGCGCCAGGAAGGTCGCCCCGAGCAGAACCGCCCCCAACAGCCCACCCAGCGCCCCGAGCCCGGCGGCCGGGGTCATCAGGGGGGAGAGGCTGCGGCCGATCCCACCACCGCTGACGACGCCGTCGGCCCCGAGCGGAAGGCCATCGACGAAGACACCGAGCTGGGCCCCCCAGAGCAGAGCCACCCCTGCGGACGACCCGGCGAGGAGCCGATCGCACCGCCGCCGCCAGGCCGGCGAGTCATGCTTGCCACGGAACTCCAGCGCGACACCACGCACCGCGAGCAGCAGCAGAATGCCGACCATCGGGAGGTAGAGCGCGGAGAGCAGGACGGCGTACCAGTCCGGAAAGGCGGCGAAGGTGACCCCGATCGCGGCGACCAGCCAGACCTCGTTGCCGTCCCAGAACGGTCCGATCGTACGGATCGCCGCACCCCGTTCGTGCTCGTCACGCCCGAGGAACGGGGCGAGGACACCGACACCGAAGTCGAAGCCCTCGAGGACGAAGTAGAGCACCCAGGCGAGGACGAGGATCGCGAACCAGAAGGTGATCATGAGGGCGGTCTCCTAGTAGGCCGGGACGGGCTCAGCAGCGGGCGTCTTCTCGGAAGTGCCGGAGAGCGGTTGACGGGCCAGGTGGACGACGAGCCTGTACCAGGCGACCGCCAGCAGCCCGTAGACGAGCGTGAAGCCGGCCAGGGAGAGCAGAACCTCGGCGCCGGTCAGCCCGGGGGAGATGCCGTCGGACACTTTGGAGATCCCGAAGGCGAGCCACGGCTGCCGCGCGGTCTCCGTGAACACCCATCCGAACGTGTTGGCGGCGGCCGGCAGCAGCGGGGCGAGCAGCAGGATCCGCTTGATCCAGCCCGGCACGCCGGCCCCCATCTGCAGGAACGCGGGCAGCAACGGAATCCGGAGGCGACGGTTGGACGTGGCCCAGAGGTAGTAGGCGGCGAACGCCATGCCCAGCACCCCGGCGCCGATCATCAGCCGGAACGTCCAGAAGGCCACCGGGATCATCGGCACGTAACTGCCCGGCCCGTACTGCGCGACGTACTGGGCCTGCAGGTCGTCGATCCCCTGCACGGTCCCGTCGAACGATCCGGTCCCCAGGAAGGAGAGCAGCCGTGGGATCTCCACGGTCAGGAACGGCTTCTCGTGCCCGAGCTTCCCGATCGCGAAGACCGAGAACGGCGCCCCGGTGGTCGTCTCGTACAGCGCCTCCGCGGCGGCCATCTTCATCGGCTGCACCGCGGTCATCACCTTCCCGAGGTGGTCCCCGGTGACCGCGGTCAGCGCCCCGCCGATCAGCATCAGCCAGGCGCCGAGCCGGGACAGGGTCCGGAAGGCGGTGTCGGCGGAGAGCCGCCACAGACCGATCGCGAGCAGCAGGCCGCCGCCGGCCATCGCCGCTCCCGCCATGGTGTGCGGGAACGACGCCAGCACCACCTCGTTGGTCAGCAGCGTCCAGAAGCTCGTCAGGTGGGCCCGCCCGGTGACCGGGTCCAGTGCGTACCCCATCGGGTTCTGCATGAACGAGTTGGCGGCCAGGATGATGTACGCCGACAGCAGCGTCCCCACCGCCACGGTCACGATGGTGGCCGCGTGCACCCGGCGCGGCAGCCGTCCCCACCCGAAGTACCAGAGCGCCAGGAACGTCGCCTCCAGGAAGAACGCGAGCATCCCCTCGATCGCGAGGGTCGGCCCGAACACGTCGCCGTAGAACTTGGCGAACGCGCTCCAGCCGAGCCCGAACTGGAACTCCTGCACGAGCCCGGTCACCACGCCGACCGCGAACGTGACGATCAGCAGCTTCCCGACGAACTTGGTGAGGGCCAGGTGCGTGGCGGAGCCGGTGCGCAGCCAGGCCAGGTGCAGGCCGGCCGCGGTCGCGGAGAGGCAGATCGACAGCGGTACGAACAGGTAGTGATAGATCGTCACGACCGCGAACTGCAGCCGGGTCAGGTCGAGCACGTCCATCGGGTGTCCCCTTCTACGACTCTTCGTAGTAGATACTACGAGACGTAGTACGACCGGCCCTAGTAGGATGGGTCACATGGCACTAGGCGACCTTGAGCGTGAGGTCATGACGCAGCTGTGGGATGCGCGTGACCCGTTGACCGTGCGGCAGGTCCACGAGCTCCTGAGCGCGAATCGGGACCTGGCTTACACGACCGTGATGACCGTCCTCGACCGGCTCGCCAAGAAGAAGCTGGTCGTCCAGCAGCGGGCGGACCGGGCCTACCGCTACGCCCCGGCGCAGACCCGCGAGGAGATGACCGCCGGCCTGATGCTCGACGCGTTGAGCGCCACTCCCGATCGGGACGCCGCGCTGGCATACTTTCTCGGTCAGTTGCCACCCGGGGCGATCCAGGCCGCCCTGCAAGCCACCCCGAAAGAGACGTGACCGCACTCCTGCTCGGCGCGCTCGGGCTGACCCTCTCGCTGGTCGTCCCGGGCCTTCTGGCCGGCGCCCGCTGGCCGGGCCGCGCCCCGGTCGCCGCCGTCCTGCTCTGGCAGGCCCTCACCCTGACCTCGGTGCTCTGCGCGCTCGGTGTGGTCCTGGCCGCGCCCGAGGAGCTGACCCGGGCGGCCGGCGCGAACCATCCGTGGACCGTCGCGGCGCTGCTGTTCTCCCTGGCGGTGGCCGCCACCATCGTGATCCGGCTGCTGATCTCGCTGATCCGGGTGAGTGCCCGGGCCCGGGCCCGGCGTGAACGGCACCGGATCCTCGTCGACCTGCTCGACCGGGTGGAGCGGCGCCGCGAGGTGGGCGGCGCGGAGGTCCGGGTGCTGGACGGGGCGCTGCCGCTGGCCTACTGCGTGCCGGGGCGGGAGCCGCGGGTGGTGCTCAGCGACGCGGTGCTGCGGGTTCTGGACCGTGCGCAGGTGGACGCGGTGCTCGCCCACGAGCGGGCGCACCTGCGGCACCGGCACGAGCTGGTGATGGAGTCGTTCACCGCCTTCTACCAGGCGGTCCCGCCCCCGTTGCGGTCCCGGGCACCGCTCGACGCCGTACACCTGCTGCTGGAGATGGTGTCGGACGACGCCGCGCGCCGCCGGGTGGGCCCGGAGCCGCTGCGCGCCGCGCTGGCCCGGTTGTCGGACGCCGTGCCGCTCGCGGAGGAGACGCCGCACGACCCGGCGGGTGACGCCCGGCGCCGGCGGCTCGACCGGCTGGCCGCTCCCGCGCCCAACTCGGCCGGTCTGTCGGTCGTCGCCGGCGTCGCCGCGGCCGGCCTGTTCGTGTTACCGACTGTGATCTTGGTCGTGCCCTGGCTAGGTCAGGCCCTCGACGCCTGGCCGTTTCGGTCACTCTGAGTACTGAGGACTGTGCGGGTAGTTTCCCGCCGGACGCACGCTTCATTTGCCCACATGATCCGGGTACGGTGGTCCCCGGTTCGGCAGCCCCCCATCGTCCAACCGGCCGATCTGACGAGCCACCGCCTAATCGTCGCGAGGCGAGCCGGGGACCCAGGTACCCGGGGTGAAGCCGTGAACCAGCGGCCGGGCGAGCTTCCCGCCCGAACCCGTCAGCTAACCCGGTCGGCGGCCGAGTGGGAAGAAAGGACAACGCTCCTACGTGAAACGGATAGGCGCACGCGGCGTCCTGCGCAGTCTGCTCTGCGCGACCGTCGCTGCCGGACTCGTTCTCACCGGACCTGTCGTTGCCCACGCCGCACCTTCGCCGTCCAGCGTCGAGGACCAGATCGACAAGCAGTGGAACCAGCTCGAGCCCGTCATCGAGGACTACAACGACGTGCACGGGAAGCTCCTCAAGCTGCAGAAGCAGCAGAAGGATCTGACCAAGACGCTCGCTCCGCTGCAGAAGAAGGTCGACTCGGCGCTGGGAGAGGTGCGGGTCCTGGCGGTGGACGCCTACATGCAGGGTCCGCCGAGCACTCTCGGTGCGATCCTGAGCGGCGATCCGAACAGCCTGACCGAGAAGCTCTCGCTTCTCGAACAGCTGGCCAGCAACCGGCAGGAATCCATCAGGGACGTCGTGAAGCTCCGCGACAAGTACGCCGCAGACAAGCAGAAGGTGGACGCCCTGGCGTCCGAGATCACCACCCGAGACGCCGACCTCAAGCAGAAGAAGACGGCGATCGAGAAGAAGATCAACTCCCTGCAGAAACTGCGGATCCAGGCGTACGGCGCGGCGGGAGCCAGCGACGGGCCGTACAAGACGGGGCCGTGCCCGGTCGAATACACGAACGACAAGGGCGGCCGGGCCGCTCAGCGCGCGTGTGACCTGGTCGGCCTGCCCTACGTCTTCGGTTCCGAGGGCCCCAACAGCTACGACTGCTCGGGTCTGACGAAAGCGGCGTGGGCGGCCGTCGGTGTGCACCTCGAGCACTACACGAAGGATCAGTGGAAGTCCGGAAGGTCGGTGAGCCGGAGCGATCTGCAGCCGGGTGACCTGGTCTTCTACTACTCCGACGTACACCATGTGGCCATCTACATCGGTGGTGGCATGGTGGTGCACGCCCCGCACACGGGCGACCACGTGCGGATGGCGACGATCGATCGCGGTCCCATCGCCGGCTACCGCCGGCCGGGTTAGGCCTGGAGTCCAGGTGAGCAAGGCCGCTTCCGGTTCGCCGGAAGCGGCCTTTTTTCAACCCCTTCGCTGGTACGACCGATGGAGTCCCGTGGCCGGCCCTCGCGGGCCACGTCCCGTGAGAACCTCGCGCGAGGCCCGTCCGGCCCCGGGCCGTGGCGCGCCGTCAGGGCATAATCGCGTGTCATGAGCGACGCCTTGATCGACAGCCTCACCGCGGCGGTGCAGGCCCGCCCTGACGACCTGCCGTTGCGGCTGCACCTGGCCGAGCTGCTGGTCGCGGCCGGGCGGGGCGCCGAGGCGATCGGGCACGTCGCTCAGGTGCTGAGCCGGGACCCGGACAACGCGGCCGCGCGGGGGCTGATGGCGTCGGCGCTGGCCTCGCCCGCGGAGACGGGCACCGCGGCGGAGCCGTCCGGTCCGGCCGAAGCGCCCGCCCCGCCTGCCACGCCCGCCCCGCCCGCGGCGACCCCGGCACAGCCCGGTGGCGTCGACTGGACGGCGATGGAGCAGCAGTTCGGTGACGTGGTTCCGCCCCGGTTCGCCCGGGCCGGTGACGAGCCGGAGCCGGTCGCCGGCGACGCCGACCGCTCCTTCGACGTGGAGCGCTCCACCGTCACCCTGGCCGACGTCGGTGGCATGGCCGAGGTCAAGAAGCGCCTCGAGGTCTCCTTCCTCGGCCCGCTGCGCAATCCGAAACTGCGCAGCCTGTTCGGCAAGAGCCTGCGCGGCGGCCTGCTGCTCTACGGCCCGCCCGGCTGCGGCAAGACGTTCCTGGCCCGGGCGGTCGCGGGCGAGATGGGCGCGGCGTTCATCTCGCTCTCCATCACCGACGTGCTGAACATGTGGGTGGGCAGCTCCGAGCGCAACCTGCACGACCTGTTCGAATCGGCCCGCGGGCACGCGCCGTGCGTGCTGTTCCTCGACGAGATCGACGCGCTCGGGCACAAGCGCAGCCAGCTGCACTCGTCGGCGATGCGGACCGTGGTCAACCAGCTGCTCACCGAGCTGGACGGGGTGCAGGGCGGCAACGAGGGCGTCTTCGTGCTGGCGGCGACGAACGCCCCGTGGGACGTGGACAGCGCGTTGCGCAGGCCGGGCCGACTCGACCGGACCGTGCTGGTGCTGCCGCCGGACGGTCCGGCCCGGGCCGCCGTCCTCGAGTACCACCTGCGGGACCGTCCAGTGGCGGGCATCGACCTCGCCGCGGTCGCCGCGGCCACCGAGAACTTCTCCGGCGCCGACCTGGCCCACCTCTGCGAGACCGCCGCCGAGTACGCGATGCGCGACTCCATCGCCACCGGCGAGATCCGCATGATCAACCAGGCGGACATGCTCGCCGCGGCCCGCGAGGTCCGGCCGTCGACCGACGCCTGGTTCACCACCGCCCGCAACGTCGCCATGTTCGCCAACCAGAGCGGCGAATACGACGACCTGGCCGCGTACCTCAAGAAGCGCAAGTCCCGGTGACGACGGCGGCGTCGCGCGCGCGACTGCTCGCCGAACTCGGCCGCTTCGACCAGGCCGAGACCGAGCTGCGTAACGGCCTGCTGGCCCGGCCCGGCGATCCAGACCTGCTCGCGCTGCTCGCCGCGGTGCTGCGGCTCAGCGGGCGGCACCACGACGCCCTCGCCGCCGCCGAGGCCGCGATCGAGGCGGCCCCCGGATCGGCGAGCGCGCACGCGGAGCGCGCCGAGACTCTGGTCGCCCTCTCCCGTACCCGGGAAGCGATCGAAGCCGCGAGTGCGGCGGCCCGCCTGCGGCCGGCCGAACCCGAGGTCCATCGGGTCCTGGCCCGCGCCCACACCGCCCACCGGGATTTCGCCCAGGCCCGCGCCGCGGCCCGGCGGGCCCTCGCGTTCGACCCGCGATCGGTGCCGAGCCTGCTCACCCTCGCCGAGGTGGAACGGGTCTCCGGCCGCACCCGGGCCGCCGCGCGGGCCACCCGGGCGGCCCTGGCCGAGGACCCGGGCCATCCCGCCGGACGCTGGCTGATCGCCCTGCTCAACGCGGAGCGGCTGCACGTCGGTGACGCCATGCGCGGACTGCGTGAGCTGGCCGCCGACCATCCCGCCCGGCTGCGTGGCGAGGCCTTCGCCTGGCCGATCGTCGGCGTGCTGGCCGGGCTGCGGAGCGGACTCGCGGCCGGGGTGCCGCTGGTCCTCTCGGTGCGCCTGGCAACCGGGTGGTGGAGCTCAGCCGGCCTGTTCGCCCAGGCGATCGCCCTGGTGGTGGCCGTGGTGACGGCGTCGTTCGCGGCCCGGGTGCTGCTGCCGGCCGGGCGCCTGCCGTGGCGGTGCCTGGCCTCGCTGCCCCGAGGCGCGGTGATCACCGAGCTGGTCGCGGCCGCCGCCTCGGTCGCGCTGCTGGTCGCCTACGCGGTGACCGCCCTCTGGCCGCCGCTGCTGCTCGCCGTCGCCGCGGCCGGGGTGCTGATCCTCTCGGGTGTGTTCCGGGTGCGCGTTACATCACTAAACGCGAGCTGAAACTTGTCTGTGCGGCAAGATCGCCGGATGCTGTGCGCCATGTTTCGTTCAGGCTCCGCTTGACCGGCTGACATCCGGCAGACACGGGCTCTGTGTTTCCGCAGCTCGGGGCTGGTGTTGCGGTTTGACACTAGAGTTGCGCCGACGTCACGTCATGTGACCTTTTTTCGTTTTTTATCGTGGTCGGTGCGCGCACCTGCACGCCGGCCGGCTCATCGAGGAGCTGCCCGTGCGCGTCGATGTCCCACCCGCTGCCACGCCGTCCCGCCTGCTCGCCGCCCTCCGCGAGCTCGGCTTCGTCGCGATCCTGTTCGTGGTCTACAAGATCGGTCGGGTCGCGGCGACGGGGCACGTCGGTGAGGCGTTCAGCAACGCGCACACGCTCTGGGATCTGGAACGCTGGCTGCACCTGCCGGGGGAGCTGAGCTTCCAGCACCGGCTGCTGTCCTGGCCCGGGCTGGTCGGGGTGGCGAACAGCTACTACGCGTACGTTCACTTCCCCGCCACCGTAGGCGTCCTGATCTGGCTGTACGTCTACCGCCCGGCGCACTACCGCTGGACCCGCAACGTCCTGGCCCTGCTCACCGGCGCCGCGTTGCTCGTGCACTTCGGCTATCCGCTGGCCCCGCCCCGGATGCTCACCGAGACCGGCATGCTGGACCTCGCCCGCATCTACGGCCCGGCCGTCTACGGCGCGCCCGAGACCGACCACCTCTCCAACCAGTACGCCGCGATGCCGTCCCTGCACGTCGGCTGGGCCGTCGTGATCGCGGTCGTGCTGATCACCGTGACGTCGTCCCGGTGGCGCGGGCTGTGGCTGCTGCACCCGGTGATCACCCTGCTCGTGGTCGTCGCCACCGGAAACCACTACTGGCTGGACGCGATCGCGGCCCTCGCCCTGCTCGCCGTCGCCTACCTGGTGATGCGCCCGCAATACCCGGCGACGCAGCTCCCCGAGCCGCTCCCGGCCGCGCTGCCACATCCCCGTACTCCGCTCGACGAACCCGCCCTACGCCTCTAGCAACACCATCCGCCGCACCCGTCGCGTCGCCGCCGGATCCCGCCGCGCCTGCTGCGCCGCGCCTGCTGCGCCGCGCCTGCTGCGCCGCGCCTGCTGCGCCGCGCCTGCTGCGCCGCGCCTGTCATGGCTGGTGCTGGCCGCGCCCCGGCTGGGCCTCGTGGGGGATCAGAAAGCGCCCGATGCGGCTACCCAGCCCAACCCAACCGACTACCACCAGTTGAGGGGGGCGCCGTCGGTGTCGTAGATGTTGCCGTACTCCCAGTGATGCCCGCGCGGCCCGGCCCAGTTGTCGATCGCCGCCTCCACCGCACCGAACCCGGCCGCCGCCGGCACGGTGATCACGATGAACCGGCGGTCCGGCGGCAGCTCGGTGATCCCGCCCAGCTCCTCGAAGGCGTCCCGCAACGGTGCCAGGTCGTCCGGCTCCGGTGGTGTCTTCGGCACGACCAGCAGGCAGATGTTCCCACCGCGCCGTACCACCTCGAACCCGCCACCCGCCCGGACCCGGATCTGATCCCCGGCGGCGATGCCTTCCACGAACGCGGGCGTGCCCAGCACCATGTGCAGCTCCGGCTCGATGGTCCGGGTCAGCACCGTTTCATAGACGAGTCGCCCACCCGCCCCCAGCCCAGCCAGCAGCCGGACATGCTCCGCCACATTCTCAACGGTCACGCGGGGCATTCTGGGTCATTTCGCCCGTCCGTGGCGCCTCAAACCGCCGCAGTCTCGCACATCGTTGCCGACCCGCGATCTTTCCCACCCACTCGCGAGCCCCGCCACGCCCGTCGCGCTGCCCGTCCGGGCCAACCGGCCGGGCGGGTTCGCCGCCCGGCCGTTTGCGTCGTTCAGCAGTTGCGCAGTTCGGGCGACTGGTTCAGCAGCTGCCCGCGAGGCGACACGAAGCGCTGGTAGCGCTCGCCGCCGACGGCCGAGAAGTCGAACGCCGCCACCCGATGGCAGTTCTGGAACGCCAGCTTGGCCCCGAAGTGCCGTTCCAGGCCACCCCTGATGGCGTCGCTGGCGAGCGCCCGCAGCAGCTGTCCCCGCTCGACCTCGGACGGCGGCGGCACCTCGTGATCGGCGAAGTCCGCCCCGTCCGCCCGCAGATCGGTCATCACGCTGCTGACCACCTCCCAGGCGTAGGGCAACGATTCCCGCACACAGGCGACGAACTCGGCATCGGTCACCTCGCCGCGTTCCGCGAGGTCAAGCAGGTCCGGCGACACGTTGAGCGACATGCTCACTCCTTCTCGACGTACGTCATGGCCCCTCGATGCTATTGGAAATGACATTCATTACGCAGCAACCGCGCCGATTTCGTCCACGTCTTGTCGTGTCCGCGCGCGGCAACCGCGCCGATTTCGTCCACGTCTTGTCGTGTCCGCGCGCGGCAACCGCGCTGATCTCGTCCACGTCTTGTCGTGTCCGCGGCGTCGCGCAGGCCCTGCCCCGCAGCGTGAGCGCGGAAGCACTCGTTCCGTTCAGCAGTGCAGGGCTGTGATGGAGAGTCGGGTGTGGAGGTCGCCGGCCGACCCAGGAAGGCCCGGGTGGTGGCTGCGTGGGTGGTTGAGGTTTCGCCGGCGATGCCGGCTGGCTCGGGGAGGCCCGGCTGGTGGCTGGGGGCGCAGTGGCCCGGCCGATGTCGGCCGGCTCAGGCAAATCCAGGCAGGAGCCTCGGCAGATGGTCGTAAGGTTCCGCGCGATGGCGGCCGGCAGCGCTCCGGTTCCGGTTCCGGCTCCGGCTCCGGTGTCGGTGTCGGTGTCGCGGATTCCATCGGCGAATCAGACCGCCGGCGCCGGGCGGTCACCGGCCAATCACAATTACTGCTCAGCGGCTACTGCTCAGCGGCCGAGAACGTACCGGGCGATGTTGTTGCGGGCGGCCAGCCCGAACCTGCTGGCCGGGACCAGCAGGCCCGCGGCGCGGTGGATGTGACGGTGCTTCGGGCCGGTGAGCCTGCGATGCCCCGACTCGTAGCGGCGCAGGGCGGCCCCGAGGTCCGCCGGAGTCTCGGCCAGGGCGGCGGCCAGGCGGTCCGCGCCGGCCATCGCGAGGGTCGAACCGTCACCGAGGAGGGAGACGCAGGACGCGGCGTCACCGAGCAGGACGACCCGCCCGCGCGACCAGCTGTCGAGACTGATCCGGCTGACCGCGTCGAAGTAGAGGTCGTCGGCGGCCTCGAGGCGATCGAGAAGCTCCGGTACGCGCCAGCCGATGCCCTGGTAGGAGGCCGTGATCACCTGTTTCTGCCGGCCCGCGTCCCCCCGCTCGAGGCCGGGAATCTCCGGGTGCCGGAAGATGAACGCCGCTCCGGCCTCACCGCGCGCCGGGTGCAGCGCGAGCAGCCGGCCCGGCACGTTGAGCAGCACGACCTCGTCGGGCTCGGCGGGCGCCCCACCGAGCTGCACCGTCGCCACATAGAGCCCCAGGTACTCGCTGAACTCCCGCTCCGGCCCGAAAACGATCCGCCGCACTGTCGAGTGCAGCCCGTCCGCCCCGACGACCAGGTCGAACCGGCGCGGCGCGGCCCGCTCGAAGGTGACGTCCGCGCCGTCCGGATCCTGGCGCAGGTCGGTGATCGTGTCGTCGAGGAGCAGCTCGGCGTCGTCGCGCCCCGCCGACCAGAGCACCCGGGCCAGGTCACCGCGGAGCACCTCGATGTCACCGTTCCGGGACGACATCGGGATCCGGGCCACGGACCGCCCGGTGGAGTCGAGGACCCGGATCGCCTTCGCATGGGTGGCGACGGCGCGCAGTTCGGGAAGGATCCCCATCCGCTCGGCCACGGAGAGCGCCGGACCTCGCACGTCGACCGGGTTGCCGCTGGACCGCAGGTCACCCGCCCGCTCGACGAGCGTGGTCTGCCAGCCGCCGCGGGTCAGCCAGTAGGCGAGGGTGACGCCGGCGATCCCGGCGCCGGACACGAGTGCTGTTCGCTTCGTCATGCCTCCAGAAAACCGCACTCAGTGCAGATTGGCAATGAGTGCGGTTTTGCATTTGATGCGGTAACGTGCGGACCGTGTCTCTCCGCGATCGCAAGCGCACCCGCACCCGCCAGGCCCTGGTCGACGCCGCAACCGACCTGTTCGAGTCCCGTGGCTACGACCAGACCACGATCGCGGAGATCGCGGCGGCCGCGGAGATCGGCACTCGCACGTTCTTCAGTTACTTCGCGAGCAAGGAGGACCTGCTCTTCCCTGAGGCCGACGTCCGCGTCCAGGCCGGGCTGGACGCCATCGCCGCCCGAGGCCCGGAGGAGGGCCCCGCCGAGGTCCTGCTACGTGCCCTGCGACAGATCGGCGAGGACAGCGACGACCTGTCCGGCCGGCTGGCCGCCCTCCGGCTACGCCTGATCCGCACGGTCCCCGCGGTCCGCGGCCGTGGCCTCCAGCTGCAACAGGACGCCCAGCGCCAGATCGTCCGCCACCTGGCGGCGGCCTTCCCCGATCAGCTCGACGAGGTCGGTGCCGGCGCCCTGACCGGCGCCTTCGTCGGCGCCGTCACCGGCGCACTCCAGGTCCTCCTGGGCGACAGCGACGACCCGATCGAGCCCGCCGCCGTCCAGCAGGCCCTCGAAGTCGCAGTCGCCGTCGCCCTAACCCCATGGCTACGCCACCCCGACCACCAGCAGTAACCACCCACTCGACACGATCCCGACAAGCCCTGGCCACCGGCGCAGCCCGCCCCTGGCCACCGGCGCAGCCCGCCCCTGGCCACTGGCGCAGCCCGCTCCTGGCGGTCGGCGTAGCCCGTGAGACCTCCCCGCTGGGGCCCACCGTCCTCAAAGCACCCGCGACACCAGGCCCAAACCCAGCCCACTGCCGCAAGCTGGATCCGTTGGTGGCATCCCCGGCGCGGACTGCAACATGCAAATCAGCCTGGCCGGCCCGGCTGGGGCTGGTAGTGGGAACCCCGACCCTGAGTGACCACGACCGGGACTGGTAGCAGCAGCCGCGAATCGGGAGGCCCGGCCGCCCGACGGCCTGCAGGGAGCAGGCAACCAGCATGAGAGGTCGCCTAAAGGCGGTCAGTCCTGGCCCGCCCGGCTGGGTTCGGTCGTGGCAGCCTCGAGTGATTGCGACTGGTGGTAGTAGTCGCGATCGGGAGGCCCAGCTGCGCGGCGGCCTGCAGGGAGCAGGCAACCAGCATGAGAGGCCGCCCAAGCGGTCAGTCCTGGCCCGCCCAGCTGGGTCCGGTCGTGGCAACCTCGAGTGACCACGGCCGGTGGCAGCAGCCGCGGTCGCGAGGCCCGGCCGCCCGGCGACCAACAGGGACCAGCCAACCAGCACAGGAGGCTGCCCCAAAGCCGTCAGCGACGGAGATGACGCGCCCCCGTGTGTGTGGCGTCGTCCAGCGGCGAGCGTAGGAGCCGATCAGGCGCTGGCGCGGCTCCATTGGACGGAGAGCCCGCTGGCCGCCCGCTCGGTCCGGATCTCCATCGCCGAACCGAGCATCGTGGCCCGGTCCGCTACCAGCACCGTCCCGTCCAGTGCGTACGTCACCCGCTCGGACAGCAGCACCGGCTCGCCCGCCGGTCGCCGCAACAGCCCGGCCAC
The DNA here is from genome assembly GCF_900188005.1 of Actinoplanes regularis. Lineage (GTDB taxonomy): Bacteria > Actinomycetota > Actinomycetes > Mycobacteriales > Micromonosporaceae > Actinoplanes > Actinoplanes regularis. The sequence goes on from NZ_FZNR01000007.1 coordinate 129,887, forward strand.
CGGTTCCTCGAGCAGGCCGGGCCGCACGATCTCGGAGGCTCGGTGCACCAAGTGCCCACGATCGATCAGCGCCGCGTACAGCGAGGTGTCGCTCAGATCCGTCGAGGCCAGGCCAGTGCCACGCACCCAGGAAGTCTGGTGCACCGCAGGCCGCCCGGCGACCAGCCGCAACCGCTCCAGGCGCAGCGCCGGCTCAGCGCCGATCAACGCGGCGGCCCAGTCCGGTGGCGTTCCGACCGTCTGGTCGAGGATTTCCGTGGTCACGGTCTGGCCTTGAGCGCGCAGGTCCTCGGCGAATCCGTGCAGAGACGTGAGCTGGTATTTCGCTCGGGGGAACACGAACGTTCCCCGACCGGGCTCCTGCGAGAGCAGACCCTCGTCCTCCAACTGCTTGAGGGCCTGTCGCAGGGTCGCCAGGGTCACGCCGTACCGCGTGCTGAGTTCCTTCTGCGGCGGCAGTGCGGCCCCGGGCGGCCACTCGCCGTCCTTGATCTTGCTGGTCAGGTCATCGGCGATCACCTGATATTTCGGCGTGCGCGCGGGCAACGGGCATCTCCTGGTCGACCTGGTCGAGGGCGGTGCGGAACGCGGCGACCTCGGCTCGCAGGTCGTCGGGTGACGCGCCGTCAAGAACCCTACGCATCAGGGCCGCGCCGATCACGACCCCGTCCCCGGTCCGGGCGGCCGCGGCGGCCTGCGCGGGCGTGGAGATGCCGAACCCGATCAGCACCGGCAGGTCGGTTACCTCCTTGATCCGGCGGGCGAGCGGTGCCGCCGTCTCGGCGAGCAGGGCCCGCTCGCCAGTGGTGTCCATGACGCTCACCGCGTAGACGAAGCCCCGGCTGCGCCTGCCGATCTCGGCCAGCCGGTCGGCCGGGGTGACCGGTGCGGCCAGCAGGACCAGGTCGATCCCGGCCGCCGCGGCGGCCTCGTCGAGGCGGTCGGCCTCGTCGACCGGCACGTCGGGCACGATCAACCCGGAGACCCCGGCATCGGCGAGCCGCCGGCAGAACGCCTCGGGGCCGCCGCCGTGCGCGGGGGCTCCGCGGAAGACGAGGTTGGCGTAGGTCATCGCGATCAACGGGATCCGGATGCGATCCCGGGCGGCGGTCAGGTCGGCCAGGATCGAGGCGACCGTGACGCCGCGCCGCAGCGCCTGGTCGGACGCCTGCTGGATGGTCGCGCCGTCGAGCATGGGATCGGAGAACGGAAGCCCGATCTCCACCGCGTCGGCGCCCGCCTCCTGGAAGGCGATCAGGTAGTCGATCCAGTCGGGCGTGATGCCACCGGTCAGGTACGGGTTCAGCCGCTTCACCGCACCTCACCCGCCAGCGTCGCCATGTCCTTGTCGCCGCGCCCGGACAGGGTCAGCAGCACCGTCGAGCCGGTCGGCAGGTCGGGAGTGCCGGCCGCGCGCAGCACCCAGGCCACGGCGTGTGCCGACTCCAGCGCGCAGATGATCCCCTCGCTCCGAGCCAGCCGTCGTACGGCATCGAGCACCTCGCCGTCGGTGACCGTGCGATATTCCGCGCGCCCGGTCGTGCCCAGATGCGCGTGCTCGGGGCCGACTCCGGGATAGTCCAGCCCGGCCGCGATCGACTCCGCCTCGAGCACCTGACCGTCGTCGTCCTGCAGCACCAGGGAGCGGTAACCGTGGACCACCCCGGGCCTCCCGTCGGTCATCGCGGCACCGCCGGCCGCCTCGACCCCGATCAGTCGTGCCGGCGTGTCCACGAAGCCGGCGAACGTACCGGCAGCGTTCGAGCCGCCGCCCACGCAGGCCACCACCACGTCGGGCGTGGCCGGGACCTGCGCGCGGGCCTCCTCGCCGATCACCCGCTGCAACTCGCGGACGAGCCACGGGTAGGGGTGCGGCCCGCCCACCGATCCGAGACAGAAGTGCGCCTCGTCGACCGCCGCGACCCAGGCGCGCATCGCCTCGTTGGTGGCGTCCTTCAGGGTGCGGCTGCCACTGGTCACCGGGATCACCTCGGCTCCGAGCAGCTCCATCCGGAAGACGTTCAGCTGCTGCCGCGCGATGTCGCGCTCACCCATGTAGACGGTGGCCCGCATGCCGAACAGGGCCGCCGCGGTGGCGGTGGCGACACCGTGCTGGCCGGCGCCGGTCTCGGCGATCAGGTGTGTCTTGCCCATCCGCTGCGCCAGCAGGGCCTGACCTAGCACATTGTTGATCTTGTGGGAGCCGGTGTGCGCGAGGTCTTCGCGTTTGAGCAGCAGGGTCACGCCGAGCTGAGCGGAGAGGTTGAGCGCCGGGGTGAGAGCGGTGGGGCGCCCCGCGAACTCCGAGCGGAGCCGGGCCAGTCGCTCGTGAAAAGCCGGGTCGGCCCAGGCGTCCCGGAAGGCCGCCTCCAGGGCGGCGCAGGCCGGGACCAGAGACTCGGGCACATAGCGCCCACCGAACTGACCGAACCGACCGGTCGCACTCGGCTCACCCATCACTGAGCCGATCACCGCACCCGGTGCCGTTGCGTTCATGTCGCCCTCCAAAGTTATAGAACTCTGCCGCCCAAGCATGCCATGCCGGGCGGCAGAGTTCTATAACTATTTCGGAAGGGTCAGGCGACCTTGTAGAGCGCCTCCGGGGTCACCAGCCCGGCCAGCACCCGGCCGTCATCGGTGATCAGCACGCTGAACAGCGAACCGCTCAGCAGCCGCCCCTTGCCCCACGAGCCGCTGACCTCCGGCAGCACACCCAGCAGCGCCTGGGCCTGCTGCGCCTCCTCGCCGGTGCCCTTGCCGGCCTTGGCCAGCTCGGCGAGCGCACCCGACGGCACGTCAGCGGAGACGATCGAGGTCCAGCCCTTGCCGATCACCTTCGTCTCCGACTTCTCGGAGTCGGAAGAGGGTTTGCCCTTCTTGCCGTCGAACAGGTGCGGCGGGACGCCGTCCTTCTTCGACGACGAAGGCGAGGAGCCGGCGGACGGCGTCCCGGCCTCGTCGACCTTCGCGCCCGGCGGCGGGTTGAACTTGAACTGCTCCGCGTCCGGCACCGTGAAGCTGATCGAGTCGAAAGCGACCCGGATCGCCGGCTTCGACGCGTTCTTGGCGTAAACCTCGACCCGCAGCGGGATGTGCTTCTCGGCGTCGATCGCCAGCCGCACCTGCCCGACCAGGGACTCGGCGTCCCGCGGGCTGAGCAGCAGTTCGTAGGCGTCACGCCCGGCAACCTTGGCCGCGCCCGTGGTCGCGACCTTGGTGGTCGGGTCGATCGCGGCGAGGGCCGCGTCCGCCGCCTCCTGCGGCGTGGACGGCACCGCGCCGGGCAGCGAGTGCTCGGTCGCGGAGCCCTTGTCGGCCGGCAGCTTCAGGTGCGTGCCCGCGTTGTCCGCGCTGCTCCACTGCCACACGTCCGACCCGTTGCGGATCACGTCCGTCTCGCCCTGGGTCCCCTGCAGGGCGAACCGCACCTTGTCCTCACCCGCGTACCAGACCCGGGCGGTGTTGGAGCCGGAGATCAGGCTGGTCAGCCCGCTTCCGCCGGCGGAGCCGCCGAGGCTGCTCGCCAGCCCGGCGATGCCGGGCAGGCCGAGGTCGGCGCTCTGCACGACGGTGCCGGAGAAGCCGTCCGGGTCGGCGCCCTGCAGATCCACGAGCAACTGGGCCGCGCTGCGGTCCGGCAGCGACGGGTCAGCGCTCGCCACGATCGTGCCGGCCGCCGCGCCGCCCCCGATGACGACGACCGCGGTGGCCCCCGGTACCAGCCAGCGTAGGGCCGGCCTGGATTTCCACACGGACACGATGTCCACCTCCCCTTGGTATGCCGCAATCGTGCTTCAGTGCCGCTGTGACCAGCCTGAGAATGACCCGTAGGGGCCGACCCGTGCGGGTTCACGCCGCTGTGACCAGGCTGAACGGTGGGCCCGGACGGAGCTGTGTGCTGAGAGATGCCTGAGAGCCGGTATCGAACATCAACGACGTCGTGTCAAGGTGGGCTGGTGCGGTTGCTGGTGGTGGAGGACGAGGAACGGCTGGCCGCCGCGCTACGACGCGGCTTGCAGGCCGAGGGGTTCGCGGTCGACGTGACCCATGACGGTCAAGAGGGTCTGGAGATGGCCCGGCACGGCGGATATGACGCGATGATTCTCGACATCATGCTGCCCCGGCTCTCCGGTTACCGCGTGGTGCGGCAGTTGCGTGCCGAGCAGCACTGGCTGCCGGTGCTGATGCTCTCCGCCAAGGATGGTGAGTACGACCAGGCCGACGGTCTGGACTGCGGCGCCGACGACTATCTGACCAAACCTTTCTCGTACGTCGTGCTGCTGGCCCGGCTCCGCGCCCTCCTGCGGCGCGGCACCCAGGCCCGCCCGGTGGTTCTCGCGTGCGGCGACGTCGAGCTCGACCCGGCGGAGAAACGCGTGCTGGTGGCCGGCGGCGAGGTCACCCTGACCACCCGCGAGTTCGCGCTGCTGGAGTACCTGATCCGCCGTCCCGGCGAGGTCGTCTCCAAGACCGAGCTGCTCGATCACGTCTGGGACGCGGCGCTGGACACCGCGCCGAACGCGGTCGAGGTGTACATCGGCTACCTACGTCGCAAGATCGGCCGCGACCGCCTGGAGACGATCCGCGGCGCCGGATACCGGCTGGTGGCCGTGGCGCCGGGGAAGCACCCGCCAAGCGCCGGAGTGATGGATGCGTAGGCGACTGCGGGAGCTCAGCCTGCGCGCCCGGCTGCTGCTGATCTCGGCGGCCGCGCTGGCGTTCGGGCTGGCCGCGGGTGGAGTGCTGCTGCTCACGGTGCTCACCTTCGCGCAGGGCCGCGCGGTGCACGCGGAGGCGCTGGAGACGGCGCGCGGCGTGGCCCGGCTGGTCGACCAGAATCAGCTCACCGACCCGATTCCGGTCACGCCGGGCGTCCAGGTGCAGGTCATCGACGAACAGAGCCGGGTGCGGGCGGTCTCCGCGACCGCGGACCGGCTGGTTCCCATTCTGTACGACGACGAACTGCGCGACCTGCCCGACGGCGACGGCGTGATGATCCCGGGCAAGCGGATCGGTTTCGACGGCGGGGCCTGGGTCGTGAAGCTCACCGCCGGACCGCCGACCCAGCCCTGGCGGATCCTGGTGGCGCGCTCCACCAGCCAGCTCACCCAGGGCGTACACCTGCTGCGGGTCACCCTGCTGATCGCGTTCCCGCTGCTGGTGGCGCTGCTGGCGGCCGGGTTGTGGCGAGCGCTCGGGGCGGCGCTCCGGCCGGTCGACGCGCTGCGGGCCGGGGCCGAGGAGATCACCGGGGGGACCCGGGCCGGGCGGCTGCCGGTGCCGGACTCGCGCGACGAGATCGGGCGGCTCGCGATCACCCTCAACGACATGCTGCACCGGCTGGACACCGCGCGGGCGCGGCAGCGGGCGTTCGTCGCGGACGCGGCGCACGAGCTGCGCAGCCCGCTCACCAACATGCGCACCGAGCTGGAGGTGGCGCAGCGCCTTCCGGACGACACCGACTGGCCGGCGCTCACCGACGATCTCCTCGCCGACGTGCAGCGTCTCTCCCGGCTGGTGGACGACCTGCTGTTGCTGGCCCGCTCGGACGACGGCGCCGGCCGCGGGGTCTCCCGCCGGTTGGAGGAGGTCGACCTGGGCCAGCTCGTGGGGGAGGTGGCGGCACGTTACCCGGAGGTCCGGCACGTGGACGCCGCCGAGCCGTTGCCGCTGGTGGCCGAGCCGGACGCGCTCGCCCGGGTGGTGGCGAACCTGCTGGACAACGCGTGCCGGCACCGGCGGTCGTCGGTGACCGTGAGCACCGCGGCGGCCGGGCCGGACCTGCTGGTGGTGGTGACCGACGACGGTCCGGGCATTCCGGCGGAGGACCGGGAGCGGGTGTTCGACCGGTTCACCCGGCTGGACGACGCCCGGGCCAGGGACGCCGGTGGCTCCGGGCTCGGCCTGGCCATCGTCCAGGAGCTGGTACGCCGGCACGGCGGTTCGGTCACGCTCGGCGACGCGGGGCCGGGCCTCCGGGTCGAGGTGCGCCTCCCGCGACGCGAGCGGGTGCGCCGCCCCGGGGAGGCGCGGCCCGCGGACGTGATCACGAAGGAGTGACCGGCGCCGGAATCGCGGACATCGCCGGGAACTTTTCACTCCGCCGGGCCGACCAAGGAGCGTGCCCGGCGACGGGCGACGATTCGACGGAAGGTTCCCCCCACAATGTCGCTGCTCAAGCGTTCCGCGGTGGTGGCCGCCGCTGCCGGGTTGCTGACCCTGGCGTTCGCCGGCCCGGCCTCCGCGCACGTGACGGTCAACCCGAACACGGCCACCGCCGGCGGTTACGCGAAGGTGTCGTTCCGCGTACCGAACGAGTCGGACAGCGCCTCCACCACCAAGCTTGAGGTGAACCTCCCCGCTGACCAGCCGATCGCGTCGGTCTCGGTCAAGCCGGTCCCGGGCTGGACCGCGGTGGCGGAGAAGAGCAAGCTGGCCACCCCGATCAAGGCGCACGGCACCGAGATCACCGAGGCGGTCCTGAAGATCACCTGGACCGCGGCGAAGGGTTCGGAGATTAAGCCGGGCGAGTTCCAGGAGTTCGACGTGTCGATGGGCGCCCTGCCCGAGTCGGGCCAGCTCGTCTTCAAGGCGTTGCAGACCTATTCGGACGGGAACGTGGTGCGCTGGATCGACGAGCCGGCCACCGACGGCACGGAGCCGGAGAGCCCGGCGCCGATCCTGAAGATCGTTCCGGCCGCGGCCACCGGCGCCGCCTCGCCGGCGGTCGCGGCGGCTCCGGCGGCCGAGGAGGACTCGGGCAGCGGCTCCGGGCTCGCGCTCGCCGGCCTCGTCGCGGGGCTGATCGCGCTGGTGCTGGCCGCTCTGGCGTACGCGAAAGCGGGCCGTCGGCCGGAGGTCACCGTGACCGCCGCCAAGGACAGCGAGCCCGCCGCGAAGTGACCTCCAAAGCGTGATGTGGGTCCGGGCCTCGGCCCGGACCCACGTCCGTTCGAGGGGTCAGGAGGCGTAACGGCGTTCGGCCCGGGCGCGCGCCTTCGCCGCCTCCACCGCCCGGTCCTTCGGCGGCGCGCTGGTGACCAGCGCGTCCAGCAACTCCCGGGTGGCCGCCGTGATCACCGCCACCGCCTGGTCGAAGGCCGCCTGGTTCGCCTGCGACGGCCGGGTCGTGCCGGCCACCTTGCGGACGTACTGCAGGGCGGCGGCGTGCACCTCATCCGCCGTCGCGGGCGGCTCGAAGTTGTGCAACTGGTGAATGTTGCGGCACATGTCCGGCTCCTTCGCGGTGACCATATGTCGTTGGAAATCTATGCCAAGCCCGCCCGTCAACGCAGCCAGGAGTACCTCTCGACCGCCGTACGGCTGCCCGGATTGCCGTAATATCGCTGGTAGCGGAACGCGAGGTGGGCATGCGACTGCGGACGGTGCTGGCGGCGGGCGTCGGTCTTGCCGCAGTGGCTCAGCTGCTCTATCCGGTCCTGCCGGGACCGGCCGGATTCGCCCTCTCCGACCTGATCGTCGCGTCCGCCAGCGGCTACGCCGCATGGCATTACTGGCGGCGGTCGCGCCGGCGCGGCGATTCGCGATCGATCCGCGTCGGATACGCCTTCGGCGCCTGCTCCTGTACGACCTGGAGCCTCGCCAACCTGCTCATGCTGATCGGCGTGCTCGCCTTCCCGGTCCTGGACCGGCTGGGCGTGCTGCTCTCCATGATCGCCGCGGCCATGCTACCGGTCGCCGTGGTGCTGGCCGGCCCCCGACTGCGCGGCATCGCCTCGGCGCGCCGGGCGATCGACGTCGCCGCCGTCTCCGGTGCGGTCTTCGTCCTGGCCTGGGAGTACGTGCTCTCCGACGAGGCCGGCCTGCCCGGTGACCGGCTGGTCACCACCACCATCGTGGCGGTGCTGGTCGTCGGCTCGGCGGTGGCGCTGGTGACGCTCTCGGAGTCCTCCCCGCGCGGCGGCCTGACCGCCCAGCAGTTCCTGGCCGGCGCCGCGCTCCTGCAGTCCGCCACCGTGCTGATCTCGCTGCACAACAGCGTCACCGGCCACGCCTGGTACGGGAACGGCGCCGGCGCCGGCTACGTCCTGAGCGCCTGGGTCGTCGCCGTCTCCAGCCGGCTGCGGATCTCCCGCCCCGGCGGCGACCTGGTGGAGCGGCTGGTCTTCGGGCCGTGGGCGCTGCTGCCGTACGTGCCGGTGGTGATCGCGGTCGGGATCGCGGCGGTCCGTGAGGCCCAGGACGGCCGGCTCAGCCCGATCCTGGTCTGGCTGCTGCTGTCCAGCTTCTCCCTGGTGCTGCTCCGGCAGTTCCTCACCCTGGTCACGGTCGGGCGGATGACCGTGATCCTGGAGGAGCAGAAGCTGGCCCTGGACCACCAGGCCCACCACGACGGCCTGACCGGGCTGCCGAACCGGGTGGCGTTCCACAGCCGGGCCGCGGAGGTCCTGGCCCGGCAGCGCACCGGCGTCTGCGCGATGATGCTGGACCTGGACGGCTTCAAGCCGGTCAACGACACCTTCGGCCACGCGGCCGGCGACGAGGTTCTGATCATCGTGGGTCGCCGGCTCGCCGCCGAACTGCGTGAGAGCGACCTGCTCAGCCGCTTCGGCGGCGATGAGTTCGCGATCCTGGTGACCGAGCTGAGCGAGGCGGACGCCGCCGCGGTCGCGCAGCGCCTGCTGGACCGGCTGGCCGAGCCGATGACGGTGCACGACGCCGTGGTCCGGGTGGGCGGCAGCATCGGCCTGGCGGCGCTGCCTCCCGGGCGGAGTGGCAGCGTCAGTGCGCTGCTCCGCCAGGCGGACACCGCGATGTACGCCGCCAAGGCCTCCGGCAAGGGCGCGATCCGCTGGCACCAGCCGGACACCTGGCCCGCCTCCGCGTAGGGAGCGTACTGATCAAAAACGGCCCGGCGGAAATCCGCCGGGCCGCTCTCGAGTTCTTCCGCGTCGGTGACGCCGGTCAGCTCTGGACGATCTGGAGCGGGTCGCCGGTCAGGGTGTCGCAGCGGACGAAGTTCAGGTTGATCGTCACGTTCGTGAACCAGACGGTCGACGGGGTCAGCGGCGGCGGCGCGTCCGGGGTGAAGGTGACCGGGATGACGCCGAACAGGTTGCCGGTCATCTTCGTGGTGTAGAAGCGGACGTTGCCGCTGGTGGTCAGCTCGTTGCTCTTGACCGTGGTGACCCCGTGGGCGCCCTCGTCCACGGTCAGGCTGAACGGCTTGTTGACCGCCTTCGTCATGTTGAACTTGAGCGCCTTGACCACGCCGTCCTTGGTGGGGACGTCGGCGACACCCTCGTAGGTCGTGCCCTCCATGGTCAGCGACCCGACCTTCATGATCCCGGGCTTGATCGCCGAGGTCGGGATCCCGTCGGGGTCGGCGACCAGGCCCTCGAGGCGGGGGCCGAGGCAGGGGATCACGTCCGGGTCGGTGCTGGCGGCCGCGCTGGTGGGCGTGGCGGCGGTGCTGGTGGTCGTGGTGTCGGCCGTCGGGGTGGTGGACCCGGTGGCGGTCGGCTCCGCCGAGGTGGCCGTCGACGCCGATGCCGACGGCGACGCGCTCGGAGAGGGCGACTCGTCGTCGCCGAGGCCGAGCAGGTTGCCGACGCCGTCGACCACTTCCTCGAGGAGCGAGCTGTCCTCCTCCGCGGCTTCCGCGGCCGGCGTGGTCGTGGTGGGAGTCGCGGCGGGGGTCGTGGTCTGCGCGGCCGGGGCGACGGTGCGCGTGCCGGCCGGCTTCTCGGTGGTCGTCGGCTCGGTCGTCGCCGTCTTCGTCGCCGACGCCGAGGTGGCCGTGGCGGGATTCGTCGGCAGACCGGCGGGGCAGTCGTCGGCGCTGGCCGGCAGGCGGCTGCTGATCAGCACGGTGGCACCGAGGAAGGCCGGAATGATGATGAGCGCCAGCGCCTTGCGGTTGATCCCGCCGCCGCGGCCGGGCTGCTCCCCGGAGCCGGGCCGCTGCTCGAAGCCGGGCAGGATGCTGGGGTCGCTGACCGCGGGCGGGCGCAGCTGGGCGGTCTCGTGCGGGCGGTCGTCGTGCCCCGCGAGCTGGATGATCTCGGTCGCCTCACCGGGGACGCCGGGTTCCGCGGACTGACCCGGGCCGGAACCGTCGGCCGGACCCTGCGGCTCGGTGCCCGGGCGGGCGACGGGCGGCTGCCAGGAGACGGCCAGCGCGCCACCGACGATGCCGAAGAGCATGCCGAGGAACCAGCCACCGAAGTTGAGGCCGATGAACGAGTAGAGCGCGGTCAGCAGGCCGACGATGCCGTAGAACATCCGCTGGCCGGGGCTGAACCAGACCAGGAAGCCGCAGACGAACATCAGGCCCGGCAGCACGTACGAAAGGAAGCCCTGCGGCCCTACATGGATCTGCACCACCATGTCCGTGAGGACCGAGAGGTTGGAGCTGAGGAGCAGGAACAGACCAGACAGCAGTTGGAACAGGCCGCCCCAGAACGGCCGATTCCGCCGCCAACGGCGGAATTTGCCCCCGAAGTTGTCCGTTGCCACTCGTCCTCCATGTTATTTGCAGCTAAACAAAGGGGTGGGGCCCGCGGATCGCTCCACGAGCCCCGGTAAAGCTAGATCAGAAACACTCGCCGCCCTGGCCGACGAGCAGCTTAAGGCTCATGCCCCGGAGCTTGAAGCTGGAGGCGGTGGTCAGGTACGCCTTCTGCTTCAGGTTGTCGATGCTGACGTTCGACGCCTGCTGGCCGAAGCCCTTCGGCTCGCCGTGGGTCGCCGCACCGTCAGCGGACAGGGTGGAGGCGTCCACGCCGATCTGGATGTTCTTGAAGGTGGCGTCGCCACCCAGCTCGGACATCCCGATCAGCAGCTCGTCCGCCTGCACGGACTTGGCAGCGGCGCTGTCCGAGCCGTCGTACTTGGCGTCCTTGGCCGCGGTGATCTGCAGGACGATCGGTCCGGCGGCAACCGACTGGCACAGGTTGTACAGGTCAGCGTGGTTGATGCCCGACATCGCGGCCGGGATCGTGCCGTTGAGGCCCCCGCTGTACTGCGTGAAGCCCCGACCCTCGAGGTGGTCAGCCGTCAGCTTGAACTGCGTGCCCGACACCGTGATGTTCGCGGCAAGGGCACCCTGCGCGAGGGCACCCATGAGGCCAACGGCGACAGCCGCGGGCACGCCCACGGCCACGGCGAACCGGCGCCAGTTGGTACGGCCGGCGGCCGGAACGCTCTGCGAATCCTCCACGGATCCTCCTATTTGAGTGGTGACGACCGTGCTGGCCACACTGCCGATGGCTCGCATCGACGGGCGACACTTCAGCCAACCGTCGGCAGTGAGGCAAGTCGATGCCGTCCTCGTTACGTCCGGGAAATGTTGCCGGTCCCGCACGGTGACTACAAGTGCGGTGGCTACCAGTCAGTAACCCACATCACTTGATCACGCCTACGTAGAGTGATGTTGCTCCGCGCAGAGTCCGAAATTCCGTCCGTAAACCAGACAATCGACCGCAACATTCGAGTGTGTTGGTAACCACAGGTATACGTGGCATTGTCGGTCACGGATAAGTAACGAAATCCAGAGTTTTCTCAGCAACCGCTTTCCCTGCCCATTCGGCAGATTGACTCGCCGCTCTGGATGATGTTGATCTCCGCCGAACGGCCGACGCCTCACCCCGCGGGCGGGGCCGGCATTCCGACCACCCGGAGGCCGTCCAGATCGGCGGTGCGGTGGGTGATCAGCAGGACGGTCCGTTCACCGGCCGCTGCGAGCAGGTCCCGGACCAGCGCGCCGGCGGTGGCGTCGTCCAGGTGCTCACCCGGCTCGTCCAGGATCAGCACCCGGGCGTCGGTGAGCAGCAGCCGGGCCAGCGCGAGCCGGCGCCGCTGCCCGCCGGAGAGCGCCATCCCGTGCTCGCCGACCAGCGTCTCCAGCCCGTCCGGCAGGGACTCCACCCAGTCGCGCAGGCGTGCACCCGCCAGCGCGGTCAGCAACTCGGCGTCGCTCGCCCCGGGCCGGGCGATGCGCAGGTTCGCGCCGATCGTGGTGTCGAAGAGGTAGGCGTCCTCGGGCAGGTAGCCGACGATCTCCCGGACCCGGTCCGCCGGGAGGTCCCGCAGCTCCGTGCCGTCCAGGGTGATCCGACCGGAGCGCGGATCGAGGAAGCGGACCAGCAGGGCGGCGACCGTGCTCTTGCCCGAGCCGCTCGGACCGGTCAGCGCGACCCGCGCGCCGGGTGGCAGCGCAAGATCGAAATCGGCGACCGCGGTACGGTCGGCGCTCCAGACGGCCGTGACGGCTTCCATTTGTAGATGCGGAATAGATGTACCGATCATCGATTCTGGCCCCGCAGCGTGGATCTCAGCGGGCTTGTCTGGCGGATCAGTCGGGACCGTCGCGTCCTTTCCGTGCGGCGCGGACCGGATCTCCGCGAGCCGGCGCAGCGAGGCGCGCGCGGCCGCGTACCGCTGTGCGGCGGCCGGCAACGGCCCGGCGATCTCGAAGACCGCCAGAGGGGTGAGGACCACGAGCGCGAGCAGCTCGCCGTGCAGACTCCCGGCGCGCACCGCGGCGGCCCCGGCGAGCAGTCCCGCCAGCACACAGGCGCCGGTGCAGAGCGCGGTCACCGCGCTGCCCAGACCCGCGGTCGCCGCGGAGCGGCGCGCGGCCGAGGTGAGCCGGGCGTCGAGATCCGTGAGACGGTCCCGGCGGCCGGCCGTCGCCCCGAACGCCACCAGGTCCGGCATGCCGTGCACCAGGTCGACCACGCCGACGGCCAGCTCGGCGCGCAGCGGAGCCAGCCGCCCGTCCGCGCGGCGCGCGGCGGCCCGCTGCAGCAGCGGCACCACGACCGCGGTGACCAGCAGCGCGATCGCCAGGGTAAGCCCGGCGACCGACACCAGCGCGCCCACGACCAGCACCGACGCGCTCCCGACCAGCACGGCCACGGCGTAGGGCAGCAGCACCCGGGTGACCAGGTCGAGGACCGCGTCCACGTCGGAGGCGAGCCGCCGGGCCAGATCCGCGCGCCGGAAGTCGGCGAGCCCGGCCGGGGCGAGCACCTCCAGGCGCCGGTAGAGCCGGACCCGGACGTCCGCGAGGACCCGGAACGCGGCGTCGTGCCCGAGCAGCCGTTCCAGGTAGCGCAGCACGCCACGGCCGAGGCCGCAGGCGCGGACGGCCACGATCGCGACCATCAGGTGCAGGATCGGCGGGTGCAGCGCGGCGCGCGAGATCAGCCACGCGGAGACCGCGGCGAGCGCCACCGCCGAGCCCGCGGCGCCGGCTCCGGCGAGAACGGCCAGGGTGAGCTCTGCCCAGGCGGGGCGGATCACGGCGTACGCCCGAAGACCGTGCCGTCGTCCCGGAATCGTCGTCATGCCCGGACCGCCGAGATCAGGCCGGCCTCGTCGCCGACCGCGACCACCCGGTCGGCGAGGCTGATCAATTCCGGTCGGTGGGCCGCGATCAGCACCGTCCGCCCGCGCGCCAGATCCCGGATCGCGGCCATCACGCCGGCCGCCGTCTCCCTGTCCAGATTGGCGGTCGGCTCATCGAGCAGCACGACCGGCGCGTCCCGCAGGAACGCCCGCGCCAGCGCCACCCGCTGCCGCTGCCCGGCGGAGAGCCCGGTCCCGGCGTCGCCGAGCATCGTGTCGTACCCCTCGGGCAATCCGGCGGCGAAGCCGGCGACCCCCGCCGCGACCGCCGCGGCCTCGGAGAACTCCGCGCCGAGGGCGATGTTGTCGCGGAGCGACGCGGCGAACAGGTGCGGCCGCTGCGGCACCCACGCCACCCGGAGGCGCCAGGCGTCCAGGTCGAGTTCGTCGAGCGGGACGCCGCCGACGGTGACCCGGCCGCCGCTCGGTGGGACGAAGCCGAGCAGCACCGCGAGCGCGGTCGACTTGCCGCAGCCGGACGGGCCGGTCAGGGCGACGACCTCACCGGGCTCGATCGTCGCGGAGAGCCGCAGGGCGGGCTCGGCGCGGCCCGGATAGCGGACCTCGACGTCGTCGAAGACGATCGGGCCGGAGACCGGTGCCCGGGTCCCGTTCGCCCGGGCCGGGGTCTCGAGGATCGCGAAGACCTCCGCGGCGGCGGCCAGCCCCTCGGCGCTGGCGTGGTAGTGCGCGCCGATCTCGCGCAGCGGCCGGTACGCCTCGGGCGCCAGGATCAGCACCAGCAGCGCGGTGGTCAGGTCCAGGTCGCCGGCGACCAGCCGCAGCCCGATGCCGACCGCGACCAGCGCCACCGACAGGGTGGCGAGCAGCTCCAGCACGAGCGAGGAGAGGAAGGCGGTCCGCAGCGTTCGCATGGTCTGCGTGCGCTGCTGCGCGCTGATCCGGCGGATGATGCCGGCCTGGGCCTTGGCCCGGCCGAGCAGCTTGAGCGTGGGCAGTCCCGCGACCACGTCCAGGAAGTGGTGGTTCAGCCGCGCGAGCAGACGGAACTGGCGCCGGTTGCGCTCCTCGGTGTGCAGGCCGATCAGGGCCATGAAGAGCGGGATCAGCGGCAGGGTGACCGCGATCGTGACGGTCGCGACCAGGTCGGCCGGCAGCAGCCGGGCGAGCACGATGCCGGGGACGAGGACGGCCAGCACCAGCTGGGGCAGGTACTTGCCGAAGTAGTCGTCCAGCGCGTCGAGACCGTGGGTGACCAGGGCCGCCACCTCGCCGGCCGGGCGGCGCCCGCCGGGACCGAGGGCGACCAGGTGCCCGAGCAGCCGGTCGCGCAACTCGCTCTTGACCGCCGCCGCCGAGCGCACCGAGGCCAGTTCCTGCAGCCAGGCCACCCCGGCCCGGACGGCGAGCACGACGGCCAGCCATCCCCAGGACGGGTGAACGCCGTCCAGGAAGACCGCGGTGATCGCCTGCGCGAGCAGGGTGGCCTGCGCGACCAGCAGCGTCGCGTGCACGACGCCGAGCGCGACGGTGGCGGCCAGGTACGCCCGGGTGGTCCGGGCGTACCTGAGCAGCCGAGGGTCGAGGGGCCTCACGCCGGGATGTCGCTGAGCTTGAGCCGCTTGCGGAACACCCAGTACGTCCAGCCCTGGTAGAGCAGCACGATCGGGGTGAAGCAGACCGCCACCCAGGACATGACCTTCAGCGTGTACGGCGTCGAGGACGCGTTGTGCACGGTCAGGCTGTACGCCGGGTCGACGGTCGACGGCATCACGTCCGGGAAGAGGGTCACGAAGAGCGCCGCGACGGCGATCAGCAGGGTCGCCCCGGTGGCCGTGAAGGCCCAGCCCTCCCGCCGCGCCCGGGTCAGCGGGATCGCCGCGACCAGGGTGGCCGCGGCCACCGCCGAGAGCGCGATGCCCCAGCCGTCCCGGTGGGTGATCGCGGTCCAGATCAGGAACGCGGCCGCCACCGGCACCGCGAGCAGCGCCAGGCGCGCGGCGAGCCGGCCGGCGTGTTCCCGCATCGGGCCGTCCGTCTTCAGCGCCAGGAACACCGCGCCGTGCAGGGTGAACAGGACCAGCGTGGTCAGACCGCCGAGCAGCGCGTACGGGTTGAGCAGGTTGAAGAAGCCGCCGACATACTCGTGCTGGGCGTCCAGCTCAACCCCGCGCAGGATGTTGCCGAACGCGACGCCCCAGAGGATCGCCGGGACCAGGCTGCAGACGAAGATCGAGGTGTCCCAGCGGCGGCGCCAGACCACGCCGTCCCGCTTGCCGCGATACTCGAAGGCCAGGCCGCGCACGATCAGCGCGACCAGGATCAGCAGCAGCGGCAGGAAGAAGCCGCTGAACAGGGTGGCGTACCACTCCGGGAACGCGGCGAAGGTCGCGCCGCCGGCGACCAGCAGCCATACCTCGTTGCCGTCCCAGACCGGCCCGATCGTGTTGATCGCCAGCCGGCGGGAGCGGTCGTCGACGCCGACCACGGGCAGCAGGATGCCGACCCCGAAGTCGAAGCCCTCCAGCAGGAAATAGCCGGCCCAGAGGACGCCGATCAGCAGAAACCAGAAAGTGGTGAGCTCCATCAGGGGTCCGTCCTCAGTACGCGAAGGCGAGCGGCCGGTCCCCGGGCTCACCGGTGTCGGCGGGGATCTCCGGGGCACCGGCCCGGGCGTATTTCAGGAACAGTCCGACCTCGATCACCGCGAGCACGCCGTAGAGCACGGTGAGCACGATCAGGCCGGTGGCCGCCTCGCCGGTGGAGACCGCGGGGCTGCCCGACCCGGCGGTCTTGAACAGGCCGAACACCGTCCACGGTTGACGCCCCATCTCCGTGAAGATCCATCCGAAGGAATTCGCCAGCAGCGGCATCGCCACGGTGGTGGTCGCGGCGATCCACAGCCAGCGGCCTCTCGCCCGGCGTTCGCCCCGGTTGGACCAGAGCGCGGCGAGCGCGACCAGCATGGCCAGCGCACCGAAGCCGATCATCAGGCGGAACGACCAGTAGGTGACCGGGATGGCCGGCCGATAGTCGCCCGGGCCGTACTTCCGCTGGTATTCGGCCTGCAGGTTGTTGATGCCCTCGACCTCGCCGTCCGGGTCGCCGGTGGCCAGGACGGAGAGCAGCGACGGGATCCGTACGCTCCAGACCTCTTCCCGGCCGTTCAGCGAACCGATGGTGAACAGCGAGAACGAGGCGGAGTCGGTGGTGTTGTAGAGCGCCTCGGCGGCGGCCATCTTCATCGGCTGCTGCTGGGTCATGATCCGGGCCTGCAGGTCGCCGGTGATCAGCACGCCCAGCCCGGCGATCAGCACCACCCAGGCGCCGAGCCGCAGCGACGGCCGGAACACCTCCTCCTGGTTGCCCTTGCGCAGATGCCAGGCGCTGACCGCGAGCAGCAGCGCCCCACCGGCCATGAAACAGGCGGTCAGGGTGTGCGGGAAGGTGACCAGCGTGGTGCTGTTGGTCAGCACCGCCCAGATGCTGGCCAGTTCGGCCCGGCCGTCACCCATCCGCCAGCCGACCGGGTGCTGCATCCAGGAGTTGGCGGCCAGGATGAAGTACGCCGAGAGCATGGTGCCGATCGAGGCGATCCAGATGGTGGCCAGGTGCAGGCGCTTCGGCAGCCGCTCCCAGCCGAAGATCCACAGCCCGAGGAAGGTGGACTCCAGGAAGAACGCGAGCAGGCCCTCCATCGCGAGCGGGGCGCCGAAGATGTCGCCGACGAACCGCGAGTAGTTCGACCAGTTCATCCCGAACTGGAACTCCTGCACGATGCCGGTCACGACCCCGATCGCGAAGTTGATCAAGAAGAGTTTGCCCCAGAACTTGGTCGCCCGAAGGTAGGCGTCCTTGCCGGTGCGGACCCAAGCGGTCTGCAACCCGGCGACCAGGGCGGAGAGTCCGATCGTTATCGGAACGAAGATGAAGTGGTATACGGTCGTTATTCCGAATTGCCACCTCGACAGATCGATTGAATCCATCCGGGGTCCCTTTCCGCAAGCGTCACGTTAGCTTTGACCAGCGGATATTTGTTGATCAGGGCTCAAAGTACCGACTGTCGGGGGCGGAAGGTCCCGATCGGAACAGGCCCGAAAGAAGGGCAGGATCGGAAACACGCGGCGCGTAGCGTACGACCGTGGATCTGCACACTGTGACCTCAGTGATCAGTCCGGCCGGGCCTGGGATGTGGCGGCCCGGGGACGCCTGGCTCGGC
Organism: Actinoplanes regularis; assembly: GCF_900188005.1. Lineage (GTDB taxonomy): Bacteria > Actinomycetota > Actinomycetes > Mycobacteriales > Micromonosporaceae > Actinoplanes > Actinoplanes regularis. The sequence continues at coordinate 147,441 of NZ_FZNR01000007.1, forward strand.
GGCGGGACGGCGCTCTTCGGCGAGCCGCGCCCGGGGATCTCCCGGCTGCTCGACCTGCCGTCGGCCGGCTGGCCCGCGCTGACCGCGCGGGACGACGGTGTCGAGATCGCGGCCACCTGCACGATCGCCGAACTCGCCACGCTGCTCGACCGGTACGCGATCGTCCGGCAGTGCTGCGAGGCGCTGCTGGCCTCGTTCAAGATCTGGAATGTGGCCACCGTCGGCGGCAACCTCTGCGCCGCGCTGCCGGCCGGGCCGATGATCTCGCTGGGCTCCGCCCTCGACGGGGTGTGCACGCTGATCGGGCCCGCCGGCGAGCAGCGTCAGGTCCCGGTCGCCGAGTTCGTGACCGGGGAGGGCCGGACCGTGCTGCGGGACGGGGAGCTGCTGCGGTCGATCTTCCTGCCCGGGGCGGCCCTCGCGGCGCGTACGTCGTACCGCCGAGGATCCCTGCATCGGTATGGGCGCAGCGCGGTGCTGCTGATCGGGCGGACCGCGCCCGGCGGCGGAAGGACGCTGACCGTGACCGCCGCGACCCGCCGGCCCTGGGTCTTCCGCTTCGCCGAGCCGCCGCGGGCGGAGCGGCTGCAAGCGGCCCTGGCCACCATCCCGCCGGCGGAGTACGTCGACGACGTCCACGGCCGGCCCGCCTGGCGCGCGCACCTGACCAGGCATTACGCGGAACAGATCAGGACGGAGTTGAGCGTGTGAGCGAGCTTGCGAGCGAATCGGTCAGCTCAGTCGAAGGCTCACGGCGACGCCGGAGCGCAGCGGAGGTGGCGGCGTGAGCGTGGAGATCAACGGAACGCCCCACGAGCGTGCGCCCCGGCCCGGTCAGTGCCTGCGCACCTACCTGCGGGAAGAGGGCTGCTTCGGGGTCAAGAAGGGCTGCGACGCCGGCGACTGCGGCGCCTGCACCGTGCACGTCGACGGCGAGCCGGTGCACTCCTGCGTCTACCCGGCCTTCCGCGCCCAGGGCCACCGGGTCACCACGATCGAGGGGCTGGCGAACGGCGACGAACTGCACCCGGTGCAGCGTTCGTTCCTCGAGGCGCAAGGCTTTCAATGCGGATTCTGTACGGCCGGTCTGATCATGACCACCGCCGCGCTGGACCCCGCGCAGCGCGCCGACCTGCCCCGTGCGCTCAAGGGCAACCTCTGCCGCTGCACCGGGTACCGCGCCGTCGCGGACGCCGTCGCCGGCATCCCGGCCCAGGTGTGGGCGCGGCCGGGCGCGGCGGTCGGCGCGGCGGTGGGCGCGCCGGCCGGTCCGCAGGTGGTCACCGGCACCGCCCGGTACACCTTCGACGTGGACGTGCCCGGACTGCTGCACCTCAAGGTGCTGCGCTCGCCGCACGCGCACGCCCGAGTGGTCGCGGTGGACACCTCGGCGGCGCTCGCGGTGCCCGGCGTCGAACTGATCCTGACCCACAAGGACGCGCCGGACCGGCTCTTCTCCACCGCCCAGCACGAGAACGTGGCCGAGGACCCGGCCGACACCCGGGTCCTGGACGACGTGGTGCGGTTCGTCGGACAGCGGGTCGCGGCGGTGGTGGCGACCAGCGAGGCCGCGGCCGAGGACGCCTGTCGCAGACTGCGCGTCGAGTACGAGGTGCTTCCGGCCGTGCTCGACCCGGCGCTCGCCCTGGCCCCGGGCGCGCCACTGGTGCACGGCGACAAGTTCGACCGCAACGTGATCGGCGAGCTGCACGCCGCGCTCGGCGACGTGGACGCCGGCTTCGCCGCGGCCGACGAGGTGTACGAGGCGACCTTCAGGACCGCGCGCGTGCAGCACGCCGCGCTCGAGACCCACGGGGCCCTCGGGTGGCTCGACGACGACGGGCGGCTGGTGATCCGGTCCAGCACGCAGACGCCGTTCCTCACCCGGCGGGCCGTCGCCGCCCTGTACGACCTGCCGCCGGACCGGGTGCGGGTGTTCACCGGCCGGGTCGGCGGCGGGTTCGGCGGCAAGCAGGAGATGCTGGCCGAGGACCTCGTCGCGCTCGCCGTACTGCGCACCGGACGGCCGGTGAAGTGGGAGTTCACCCGGTCCGAGCAGTTCTGCGGCGCGACCACCCGGCATCCGTTCCGGGTGACCGTGAAGGCCGGCGCCCGGCGGGATGGGACGATCACCGCGCTGCAACTGGAGGTGCTGGCCGACACCGGGGCGTACGGCAACCACGGCCCGTCGGTGATGTACCACAGCTGCCACGAGTCGATCGCCGTGTACAAGTGCGACACCGTGCGGGTGGACGCGCACGCCGTTTACACCAACACCGTGCCGGCCGGGGCGTTCCGTGGCTACGGCCTCGGCCAGGTCACCTTCGCCCTCGAATCGGTCCTGGACGAGGTGGCCCGCAGGATCGGGATGGACCCGGTGACGTTCCGCGAGTTGAACGTGGTCCGGCCCGGGGACGCCTTGACCGCGCCCGGCGACCACGTCGACGACCTGGGCATCGCCAGCTACGGCCTGGACCAGTGCCTCGACCGGATGCGATCGGCGTACGCGACCGTCGACGAGGCCCCGGCGGGCTGGCTGACGGGGGAGGGCATGGCGATCGCGATGATCGCCGCCGGGCCACCCGGCGGGCACTTCGCCGACGCCACCATCCGGTCGCTGGGTGACGGCCGCTACGAACTGTCGGTCGGCACCGCGGAGTTCGGGAACGGCAGTACGACCGTGCACGCCCAGATCGCCGCCGACGAGCTCGGCACCACCCCCGACCGGATCGTGATCCGGCAGTCGGACACCGACCTGGTGCCGCACGACACCGGAGCGTTCGCGTCCACCGGCGTGGTGGTGGCCGGGCAGGCGGTGCTGCGGGCGGCGCGGGCACTGCGCGCCTCCGGCGGGGAGATCGCGCACGGGCACTTCGACGGGACGCCGCGGTCGGTGGCGTTCAACGCGCAGTGGTTCCGGGTCGCGGTCGACCCGGACACCGGGGAGCTGCGGATCCTGCGCAGCGTGCACAGCGCGGATGCCGGGACGGTGATGAACCCGATGCAGCTGCGCGGCCAGATCGAGGGCGGGGTGGCGCAGGCGCTCGGCGCGACCCTGGCCGAACACGTCGACCTGGACGAGCGCGGCGAGGTCACCACGACGACGTTCCGGCAGTACCATCTGCCGACGTTCGCGGACACGCCGTTCACCGAGGTGCACTTCGCGGAGACGTCGGACGAGATCGGGCCGCTCGGCGCGAAGTCGATGAGCGAGAGCCCGTTCAACCCGGTGTCGCCGGCCCTGGCCAACGCGCTGCGCGACGCCATCGGCGTCCGGATGACCGAGATCCCTTTCACCGCCGACCGCATCTGGCGGGCCATCCAAGAGGATCGCTGAAGCGCGTCCGGGCGAACTGACGGGCCGGATGTCAGGTCCGGCTACGTGAGCGGTTTCATTGCGGAAGGTTTGCCATTAGATTGCGGATAAGGTGATCGACGTTCCTGGATGGCTGCTATGGCAGATCTTGTTCTCGTGGAACAGTTCCAGATCGTGACCGACCCCGTCGCGGACTCCGTGGCGGTCTCGGCGATCTTTGCCGTACTCCCTCTGCTCACACTCTTTCTGCTGCTCGGGGTGTTCCGGGTGCGGGCGTGGCTGGCCGGCGTGATCTCGCTGGTGGTGGCGCTGATCGTGGCGATCACCGTCTACTCGATGCCGGTCGGGCAGGCGCTGCTGTCCGCCTCCGAGGGTGCGGCCTTCGGGTTCTTCCCGATCCTGTGGATCGTGATCAATGCGATCTGGGTCTACAACCTGACCGTGGTGAGCGGGCACTTCGACGTGCTGCGGCGGTCGATGGAGCGGGTCAGCCCCGACATGCGGATCCAGGCGATCATCGTGGCGTTCTGCTTCGGCGCACTGCTCGAGGCGCTCGCCGGATTCGGGACGCCGGTCGCGGTGACCGTGGTGATGCTGATGGCGCTCGGATTCCCGCCGATCCGGGCCGCGTGCGTGGCGCTGATCGCGAACACCGCGCCGGTCGCGTTCGGTGCGCTGGCCACGCCGATCGTCACGCTCGGGACGGTGACCTCGGGGGCGGCCGGTGACCCGCGGCTGAACACCGACACGCTCGGCGCCATGGTCGGGCGGCAGACGCCGGTGCTGGCCATCGTCGTACCGCTGGTGCTGGTCGCTGTGGTGGACGGACGTCGCGGCGTCCGGCAGACCTGGCCCGCCGCGGTCGTCGCGGGGTTGGTCTTCGCGGTCGGGCAGTTCGTCGCGTCGAACTACATCTCGGTTCCGCTCACCGACATCGTGGCGTCGCTCGCGGCGGCGGCCGCCGTGGTTCTGCTGCTGCGCTTCTGGCAGCCGTCGGAGACGCCGGAGCTTGCCGGCCCCCGGTCGCCTGATACGCCGCCGATGTCTACTGCGGAAGCCCGGCTCACCTCCTCGTCCCCGACGCCACCCGCCTCCTCCTCGAGTGGTGACGTCGCGGTCGTGCGCCGGGACGCGCCCGCCGAGGTGGTCCGCGCCTATGCGCCGTACCTGATCATCATCGTGATCTTCGCGATCGCGAATCTGGGGCCGGTCAAGGAGGCTCTCGCCGCCGAGCCCTGGACCGTGGTCTTCAAATGGCCGGGCCTGGACGTCCTCGGCGCCAACGGCAAGCCGTTGGCCTCGACCAACTTCACCTTCGGCTGGCTGCCGGCCGCCGGCACCCTGATGATCATCGCGGGGGTGCTGACCGCGGTCGTGCTGCGGATCCGGCCGGGCGCGGCGCTGCGAGCCTACGGCCGGACGTACGTCGAACTGCGGCAACCGATCGTCACGGTGATGGCTGTGCTCGCCCTGGCGTACGTGCTCAACCAGTCCGGGCAGACCAACACGCTGGGCGCGTTCCTGGCCACCGCCGGCAGCGTCTTCGTCTTCCTCTCCTCGATCCTCGGCTGGATCGGGGTGGCCGTGACCGGCTCCGACACCTCGTCGAACGCGCTGTTCGGTGCGCTGCAGGTGCAGACCGCGGCCAAGGCCGGCCTGGATCCGGTGCTGCTCGCCGCGGCGAACTCGTCCGGTGGGGTGCTCGGCAAGATGGTCAGCCCGCAGAACCTCGCGATCGCCGCCGGGGCGGTCGGGATGGCCGGCCGGGAGGGTGACATCTTCCGGAAGGTGGTGCTCTGGAGTGCGGTGCTGCTGCTGTTCATGTGCGTGCTGGTGACGCTGCAGGCGACGCCGGTGCTGGACTGGATGGTCCCGGCGTCCTGAGCGGCCTCGGGTTCGCCGCATCCACCCGGTCCGCGTAGCGCCTCGCCAGGTCCGCCTTGGCTGCCTGCAGTTCGCCGCGTCCGCCTGGGCCAGGTGACTTCGTTGTGTCTGCCTGGGCCGCGTGACGTCGCCGCGTCCGGCGGGGCCGCGTGACTTCGTTGTGTCTGCCTGGGCCGCGTGACGTCGCCGCGTCCGGCGGGGCCGCGTGACTTCGTTGTGTCTGCCTGGGCCACGTGACTTTGCGGCGTCCGCCCCGTGCGTTCACCGGGTCGGGTGTGGGCAGCGGTGAACTGGCGCGCTCGGAAGTGGGAATTGGGCACAACCGGTACTGAACCCGACAGCGCCCGCGCCGGTAGTCATGGAAGAAGTGACGAGACGAGCACTTTCCGTGACTCCCGGGAGGGGTGCCCGCATGACCGCCGCCGATGTGATCCTGATGGCGGACCGGATCCGCACCATGGCCGCCGGTCCGCAGCCGACCGCACTCGCCGTCGCCGGCGGGACGATCACCGCCGTCGGCGACCGCGCGGACGCCCGTAACTGGTGCGGGCCCGGCACCGAGGTGCTCGACCTGGGCTCGGCCACGATCACCCCGGGCCTGGTGGACGGGCACGCGCACCCGGTGATGGGGATCGGGCTGACGCGCGGGGTGGACCTGTCCCACGTACGAACGCTGTCGGCTTTGAAGGATGTTCTGCGGAACGCGAGGCGGGACGGCTGGCTGGAAGGCTGGGGCCTGGACCCGAACGCTTTCGAGGGCGCTCCGGTCACCTTCGCCCCGCTGGTCGAGGCGCTCGGGCCGGACGTGCCGGTCTTCCTGCGGTTGTTCGACGCGCACTCCGCGCTGGCCAGTCCGCGTGCCCTGGAGCTGGCCGGGATCACCGGGCCGCGTCCGTTCCGGTCGGGGGCGAGCGTGGTCTGCGGCGCGGACGGGCGCCCGACCGGGCACCTGCTCGAGCTCGAAGCGGTCGAACTGGTCCGCTCGATCCTCCCGGAGGATTGCGCGGCGGACCGTCGAGCCCGGCTCCAAGACCTGATGCGGCGGATGGCGGCCACCGGGCTGACCGGGGCGAACGCGATGGACTTCGAAGAGGACTCCCTCGAACTGTTCCGCGCTCTCGAGGACGATGGCGACTTGCCGCTGCGCTGGCGGTGCGCACCGTTCGTGATGCCCGGCGCGGAACTCTCGCATGTCGTCTCGCTCCAGGCCATGAGCGGGCGACGCTGGCGGGTCGAGGGCGCCAAGTTCATGATCGACGGGACGATCGACGGCGGCACGGCCTGGCTGGACGAGCCCGACACGCACGGTGAGTCGACCGCCTGTTTTTGGCCGGACCCCGAGGAGTATGCCGAGGCCGCCCGGTTCCTGGCGGGTCGCGGAGTGCCGATCGTGACGCACGCGATCGGTGACGCCGGTATCCGCTACGTCCTGGACACCTTCGCCGGCCTGCCGCGCCTGCGGGTCCCGCACCGGATCGAGCACCTGGAGACGATGCCGTGCGACCTGGTCGGCCGTTTCGCCGAACTGGACGTGACCGCGAGCATGCAGCCCACCCACTGCACCCACTACACCCGCGCCGACCACACCGACAACTGGTCCCGCCGACTCGGAAAGCTCCGCGCCGATCGCGCCTTTCGCGCGCGTGACCTGCGTGATCGGGGCGCCCGGCTGGCATTGGGCTCGGACTGGCCGATCGCCCCGTTCGACCCGCGCGGCATCCTCGCCGCCGCACGCCTGCGCCGCCCGGCGGGCTCACCGGACGTCGACCCGGTGCTGCCCGAACAGGCCCTGACCGCACGGATGGCCCTGGAGGGCTACACGACCCAGGCAGCCGCGGCGGCGGGCCAGCCGGATGCGGGCCGAATCGCACCCGGTTTCCGCGCCGACCTGACCGCCTTCGCCCTGGACCCGCTGACCGCCGAACCGGACGAGTTCGCCGAATCCCCGGTCGCGTTGACCCTCGTCGCCGGCGCCATCGCCCACCGCGCCTGACGCCCAGGTCGGTCGGTGTTTTCGTCTGCCGGGCCTGTCGGCTCGGGTCGGTCGGTGTTTTCGTCTGCTGGGTCTGCTGGCTCGGGTCGGTTGGTGTTTTTACCTGCCGGGCCGCCGGCTCGGGTCGGTTGGTGGTTTGGCCTGGCGGGTCTGCTGGGTTGGGTCGGTTGGTGGTTTCGTCTGGCGGGTCTGCCGGGTCGGGCTGGTTGGTGGCATCGCCTGCCGAGCCTGACGGCATGGGTCGAGCGGCGCGGCACGCGGTGTGCCCGGCGTTTCGGTCAGCTGAGGGACCAGTGCTGGTTCGAGCGGCCGGCGCATTTGGCGACCACAACACGGGTGCCGGGAATCGCGCCGTCGGATGGGTCGGTGAGGCAGTTGCTGTTGGCGGCGTTGACCAGTTCGCGGTCGCCGGTGACACGCCACTGGGCGGTGGTGCGCAGGTCGCAAGGGGTCAGGTGGACGGTGTCGTCGCCGACCAGCAGTGCGCACTTGCCCATCACCCGCAGCGTTCCGTCGTCGGCCAGCGTCCACACCTGGGCGACGGACCGGTTGCAGTCGAAAACCTGAATGACACTGTCATCGACCGGATTCGCGTTCGGCAGGTCCAGGCACAGCCCGTTCCCGCTGACCAGAATCCCGGTCCCGACCGTCGGTGCGGAGGGCACCAGCGCGGGCGGATCCGGCTCGACCGACCCCGCCGGGCTAGCCGCCGCCGAACCGGTCGGCGTCGTACTCGCGGCGGCGGTCGGCAGTCTCGTGGCCGCGCCGCCCACGCCCTGGCCGGTGTCACCGGACCCGGTGCCGTCACCGTTGTTCGCCCCAGCGGCTACGCCCGCATCGGCCGAGGGGGAACCGGTGGCCGGTCCGGTCACCGCCGGCAGCGGATGGTCGGGCAGGTCCGACGAGAGCGCCGGTTGAAAGCCCGGTCGCAGCGCGGCGTATCCGACCGCCGCCAGCACCGCGACGACCCCGACCCCGACTCCAGCCAGCAGCAACGGCCGTCGCTTCCGTCGCGCCCGTCTCGGTTCGCCAGCCGCGGTGCCCGAGAAGACCGGCAGCACCTGCGTCGGCGAATCCGAGGCAGTACCGGCCGGCCAGGTGGCGCCGGAGGAGTCGTGCTCCCCGGACTCGTCGTCCTGAACGATGAACGGACGCACCAGCAGCGGGTCTCGGTTGTCACCGAAATCCTCGTCGTTCACGGACCGAGCCACCCCCCGGGTAAGCAATCGATGAACCAACTTACCGGCAGCCGCTGCCCCGCGCGGTCCGTGCCGCCCACCCGGCGCCCTCCCGGCCCGCCCGCCGTCCTGTTCGAGCAACGCCCCACCCGGGGGCGACCAGCCATTTCAACCGAAACCCCCTCTTCCACCCCGCCCCACCCATCCAGCAAACTTTTATCTCGGTCCGCGCCGCTCGGTCCGCGCCGCTCGGTCCGCGCCGCTCGGTCCGCGCCGCTCGGTCCGCGCCGCTCGGTCCGCGCCGCTCGGTCCGCGCCGCGCCTGCCTGCGCCGCGCCTGCCTGCGCCGCGCCTGCCTGCGCCGCGCCTGCCTGCGCCGCGCCTGGCTCGGCCGATGCGGTCCGAGGTGCTGCGCCTTCGTCTACCGGTTCCCTGCTCGCGGAGGCTTTGTGGCGCTGTCGGCCCGTCCCGCCGGGTGGCGGGACGGGGTCCGTCAGCGCTTCCAGAAAGGCTTCGAGGTGCGAGCGGGTGGCGTCGCCGTGCCGAAGTCGGTCAGGACGCGAACAGCGCTGGACCACTTCTCGTCGAGCGGAGCGTCGCCGGTGAGGAGGGTGACCAGGTCGCGAAGCGGGCCGAATTCGTCGCCGTTCAGCGAGACGAGCAGCACGGTGAGCCGGCTGACCAGATCTTCGAGCAGGTCACGCCGCTCGTAGTCGGGCCGGTCGGCGGCGTCGCGCAACCGTCCTGCTTCGATCGTCGCCAGGTCGCGTGCATCGGCGAGCGGAATCCCGGCGTCGCTGTCGCGCGTCTGCCGGGCCCGTCCGAAGCCGCGAACAGGTCCGCCGATCCTGGAGACGTAGGAAGCGGGCGAGCCGGCCGGCGGAGCGATGCCCCCTGCGGCGGGAGGGGGACTGGCCAGCGGAACGCCGCCGCCTGCCGGGCCGGAAGGCTCGATGGGCGCCGCGTCGAGGTCCATCGCGCTGGCGGTCTCGGGGAAGTATTGGCCGGTCTTGTGAGCCTCGGCCGGGGCGAAGCGCGGAGCACCGGGTGCCGGAGCGCCAGGCGCCGGCGGGGTGGGCGGGAAGATCCGGGACCGGGCGGGCGCCGCCCCGCCCGGGAACGGCGAAGCGGCAGCGGCCAGGGTCATCCCGACGGCCATCGGTGGCATCGGTGGCTCCCAGCCGGAGGGCATCTCGACCGGCTGGGTGACCCGCCGGACCTCGCCGCCCTCGTTCACCACCCGTGCGTCGACCGCGACGTACGCCGTGAACCGGCAGAGCACGCCGAACCGCAGTGACGTGTCCACGATCTGCTGCTCCAGCGTGTGGTCACCGGCCGCATACGCGTCCTCGAGGTCGCGCAGCCGTCCCCGCGCCCACTGCTTGGTGACGGCGGGCTCGGCTCGCTCGTGGACGGCCACTGTGGTCCGGAAGTCCTTGTCGTCCCGGGTCCTGCCGGTCACCGTGAGGCTGCCCTCGGCGGGGCCTGAATATCGCCCGGTGACCACCAGCGGCACTCCTGGGTAAAGCCCGGGCAGTCGCTGCGGGCTGCGGGTGCCTTCCACCGGCGTGAACCCGTCACCGGCGATCGACAGGCCGGTGACCAGCGGCGCGCCGATCCGCCGGTGGATGTGCTCCATCGCCTCGTCCAGCCGGTCCTCGCTCTCGACCAGCTCGGCGCGGCCGGCGCCGAGCGCGGCCAGCCGACCCAGGAACCCGGCGTTGACCGCCCGGTCGATGCCGATGGTGTGCAGCCGGGTGCTGCCGATCAGCGGGGTGACCTCGTGGACGATCTGGTCCTCGTTGCCGACCTGCCCGTCGGTGACCAGCACCAGCACCCTGTCCCGGCCGGTGCTGTCGGCGAGCAGACCGAGCCCGGCGGTCAGTGGGGTGAGCAGCTCGGTGCCGCCGCGGGCGTCGGCGCGGGCCAGGTGCTCAACCGCCCGGTACCGGTTGCGGTCGGTGGCCTCGTTCAGCCCGGCCGCCAACCCGTCCGGCCGCTCCACCTGGTGGTCGAAGGTCAGCACGGTGAACCGGTCGGCCGTGGTCAGGGTGTCGATGACCCGCGCCGCGGCCCGCCGGGCCGCGACCATCTTCCAGCCGCCCATGCTGCCGGAGCGGTCGAGCAGCAGCACCACGTCCTTGGGGCGCGGTGGCGCGGATTCGACGGGCGGCAGGACGACTACCTGGTACGTCCCCTGCTCGCCCTCATCATCCGGTACCGCGACGGCGGTCTGGCCACCCGGCGAATACGCCAGGCGCAGCACGAAGTCACGGTCGGCGCGATCGCCCGGAGCGATCTGGAGCTTGCCGTCCTTTTCGGACACCATGTGCAGGCTGGAACGGACGTCGCCGAGCTCCAGCCCGGCCGGGTCCACGGTCACGCCGAGGGAGAGCCGCAGCGGATTGGGGAAACCGGGCAGCAGCACCGGTGGGGAGATCCGGGAGGCGTCCGGAACGGCATCGGTGTCCGGCGCCTGCCCGTCGCCCGCGTAGGGCCCCGGCAGGGGAGCGCCGGGGATGTATCGCGGGGCCACGACCAGTGGGAACCGGTAGGTGGCGGCGCCGTCCTCGAACGGCATCGGGCCGACCAGTCGCAGCCGGACGACGATCCGCTCACCGGGCAGGATGTTGCCGGCTCGCATGGTGAACACGTCGGGACGCTCCTGCTCGGCGATCGAGGCGCGCTGACCTGCCGTGATGGCCTTGTCATAGGTCTCGCGGGCGGCGCCGCGCTCGCGCAGCTCGGCGGTGACCGTGCGGTCGTCGGCGGTCATCGTCATGCCGGTGACCGCGGCCCGGTCGGGCAGCGGGAAGACGTAAGTGGCCTCCAGCGCGGTGTCGTGCGTGTTGACGAACTCGGCGGTCACCTCGGTGCGGGCGATCAGGCCGCTGATCGCGGCCTGCACGTCGAGCCGGTCCAGCGGGAGGTTGCCCCGGTCGGTGCGCATCGTCCCGAGCCCGGCCTCCGGCACCTGCCGGACACGCTCCAGCTCGGCGGGGCCCATCGGATTGACGTAGATGATCACGACTCTCTCCTATCGGTGAGCCCACGGGACGCGAGCAGGTCGAGCAGGGGCCGGGCCAGGGTGGCGAGCTCTGCGCGGTCGGTGTAATCGAGATGGAGGGCACCGGGCACCAGCAGGATCACGCCGGCGCCGAGCGGAACGCCGGTGAGCAACCCGTTCAGGGGTAGACCGCCGAGGTCACCAAGGGGTGGGGGCACCTCGGGCATGCCTGGAGGTGCAGTGGGGAAGGCACCGGTGAGAGGTCCTATCCCGGTCGGCGTGATCGAACCGGGCGGCGAGGACTCGAGCCTGTCGGCGGCCTCGGGGAACGACCAGTCGGGGGTCAGCTCAGGCGGGGCCGGGGCGGCGGGTGGAGCCTTCCAGAACGGTGCTCGGGGCGTCGCCGGCGGGGGTGGCGGAGGGTCGGCGGCGAGTAGCTCGGACGGCACCCGGGCAAGCTCGGTGAGCGCCTCTTCCGACACGCCGCTCAGCTCCGCCTGGATCTCGGCGAGTGTGCGCCCGGCTGCCTGAAGGCGCTTGACGGCGACGAGTTGCAGCAGGTGACGGGGGCCGTAGAGCGCATTCCGGCCGCGCGTGCCGAGCGGCCGGTCGACCAGGCCGATCGTCGAATACCACCGGATCGAGCGGGGGTCGGGCAGATCCCGGACCCGGCCGTTGGGAGCGCCGGAATATTCCGCGGCGAGCGCGGTGCGCACCCGATCGACCAGCTCCTCCATCGTCCACATGACCAGAGCATGACACTGTCATCGTGACAGTGTCAACGTTTCGTGGCAGGATGGCGGCATGCTGGAACGGCTGAGGCTGGTGAGCCTGTCGCACGTGAACGACCCGGCGCGGATCAGCGTCTTCCCGGGCGATCCGCCCTTCGAGCTGGCGACCGTCGCCACGCTCGACCGGGAGGGCTACTACCTACGGGCGGTCCGCGGCGGTGAGCACACCGGCACGCACTGGGGCGCACCCGGCCACTTCACCGAGGGCGCGCTGCTCGCCGACGAGTTGGAGCCGGCCGACCTGTTTCGGCCGGCGGTCAAGGTCGACGTGCGGGCCGCCTGCGCGGCCGATCCGGGCCATGCGGTGACGATCGCCGAGCTGCAGGCGTGGGAGCAGCGCCACGGCCGTATCCCAGACGAGTCCGTGGTGATCATCTGGACCGGGTGGGAGGAGAGATTCGGATGCGCGGAGTTCGAACGGCACCCCGGCTTCGCGCCGGAGACGGTGCGGTGGCTGGTCGAGACCGGGCGGCTGGGGGAGCGGGGCGGCACCGGCACCGACGCGTTCAGCCCGGATGTCAGCACGGATTCCGGGTTCACCGTCTCCAAACTGGTCTATCAGCGGCGTCGGATCAGCCTGGAGGTGCTGGCCCATCTCGCGGATCTGCCCGCCACCGGCGCATGGGTCCTGTGTGGCGGGCAGATCAATCGAGCCGGCTCCGGCTCGACCGCGCTCATCTACGGGGTCTTACCACCCGTGGATTGACCGTGCGACGCGACCGCGGTGTCGCCGTCCGGGGTCTGACCGCCGCCGGGCTGCACCACGCCGTTCACGGTCAGGGTGTAACGGGCGTACTGCTTGACCGTCCCGGTCGGGTCGTCCTGCGCCACGATCGCGACCACCTTGGGGTAGCCGTTCAGTTCCGCTGCCCGTTCGATCGGCACGATCGCGGCTCGCCGCTTCCCCAGCCCGACCAGCGACACGTGCCAGCCGTGCACCGCCACCGGATACCACTCGGTCGGCGACTTCCATCCCTCCAGCGAGTCGCTCACGATCTTGTTCGCGCCGATCGACACGTCGCGGACATGCCAGCCGCCCTGGTTGACCGCGGCGTCACTGACGTAGCGGAAGCCCAGGAGGACCTTCTTCCCGGCGTACGCCTTGAGGTCGTAGCTCTCCTTGACGTCAGCGGCCTGGCCGGTCAGGCCGGGACCGAGCGGCCCCTTGACCGTGTTGTCCCCGGCCACGACGTCGTACGTCGCGCCTCCGTCGGCGGAGATCGTCACGTACCCGAAGTCGAAGTCCTTCTCCAGGCCGTAAGTGGTCGTGAAGCGCAGGACCGGATCGTCGGCGGGGACCTCGACCTGGTGTGCCGCGGTCTCGTCGGTGCCCGACTCGTTGCCGGAGAAGAGCTGGCCGGAGTCGAGCTTCCAGGCCAGCGCGGATGGCGGCAGCGTGTGCGCCCCGCTGAAGGTCACCGACTTCAGCGCCCCCCGTGGCAGCCGGATGAAGTCGGCGCCGTTGGGTGCCGCCCCCGCCCAGTTGTAGGTCGCCGGGTTCCCCAAGTTGATCGTGGAGCGCAGCCCGGCGGAGACCACCCGCTCGCGCGGCATCCCGAGCATCGTGCCGCCCGGCTCCCCGACCTCCTTGTCGACCAGGGTCATCACCTGGTAGTCATGCAGAACATCGGTCAGTTTGCTCTTCTCCGGCAGCGCCGCCTGCAGCGCGTCGAGCGAGTGGTGCTCGGCGTCCCGGTGCAGTTTGGTGATGATCTGCGCACCGAATTGGTCTCGCAGGTAGATCATCAGCTGGTAGACGATGCCGTAATCGGCGAGCACCTCGTTGGGCTGCCCCTCGTTCCACAGATTCAACGAGTTCTGTGGTCCGCCGCACTGGCGGGGGTTCGCGTTGTAGATCGTCTTGACGTTGCCGAAGCCCTGGTAACAGGCGATGTGGCTGTCGAAGCCGAAGTGGTACACGCCGATCCGCGCGTCCGCGTACCCGGTCAGGGTCTGTGCGTAATCGGACAGCCCCTCGTTGAGCCAGTCCGCCTCGTTCGGGTCGATGTAGTACTCCAGCAGGTGCTGCCATTCGTGGGCGAAGGTGCCCTCGTACATCCGGGGACGGGCCGGGCGGCTGGTGCAGAGGTCGTCGGTCGGCTCGTTCTTCGGGTCGGCGCCGAGCCGGTGCTTCCAGTCGTAGGCGTCGATGGTCATCACGTTGCGGTCGAACAGCTCGTTGAGCTGCGCGGAGAAGAAGCCGGCGATGTAGGTCGGCCGCTCCGGGAAGTGGTAGAAGTTGTCGTCGCGGACGTTGTCGACCAGCGTCACCGTCTTGTCGCCGTCGCCGCTGAAGTCGCCCTCCATCCCCGGCTTGGCGCCCGAGCGGTTCGGCGGGGTGCTGAACGTCGCGGTCTCCAGCGGGTAGATGGTGTTGTCGAACTGGTCGACCAGGTCCGCCACCTGCGCGTCGGTCACCTCGACGGGGTCCTTGCGGCAGTCTCCCTCCGGGAACGCGAGGTCCTTGGCCACCCACACCTCGATGTGTTTACCGACCGCCCGCAGTGTGTAGTCCTTGCGGTAGAGGTCGTGGTCGGTGTCGTTCAGCCCTACCCAGCTACGCACGGTTCCGACCGGCGGCGTCGCTCCCGGCGCGCTGCGGGCGGAAGGCTGCGGCTGGTAACGCGCCGACGGCAGGGCTTGGCCGTCGAGGCTGAGATGGGTACGGGTGAGCTCCCGGCTGTCGGTCACCGGCAGGACCCCGGCGTCCCCGTGTGCGGCGGGGGCGGGCGGCCGTCGGTGCTGCGCCTCGGCCGGGCTGGTGACGAGCGGGATCATGATCACGATTGCCGTGAAGCTGGCAAAACCGGTGCGATTCACGAAGCGGACGTTACCTTCCTAAAGGTGCCAACATCCTCAACACGCGCAGTCGATCATGAAGCATCCCTGCGCTGCTCGCGATGAGCATCTTCAAGATCGGGCTCCCGCCCGGGACAGCGCCCGGCGGCGGTCCCGGTCCGGTGTGTGGACGGTGCCGGCGGGTTCGCGACGCGAAGTGTGCCGGGCCCGGGGTGTGTGGGCGGTAACGGGTGGTTTACGACGCGGATTACGCCAGGTCCGGGGGTGTGTGGGCAGGTTCGGCTGCTTTGCGACGCGGATTACGCCGGGTCCGGGGTGTATCGGCGGTACTGCCTGGTCTACGACGCGGACCACGCCGGGTATGGGGCGTGGGCGGGACCGGCTGGGTCGCGACATGGAGTACGCCGGGTTCGGGGTGTGGGCGGGACTGCCTGGGTCGCGACATGGACCACGCCGGGTATGGGGCGTGGGCGGGACCGGCTGGGTCGCGACATGGAGTACGCCGGGTTCGGGGTGTGGGCGAGACTGCCTGGGTCGCGACATGGAGTACGCCGAGTTCGGGGTGTGGGCGAGACCGGCTGGTTCGCGACTCGGGGTATGGGCTGTTCTGGTGGTCGGGAGAGTGGGCCCGAGGCATTCGGCGGGGCCGGGCGGCTTGCGAGGCGGCGCATGGGTCGCTCTGGCGGTCGGTGAGGCCCGGGTCCGGGGATCGAGGTCGGGCGTGACTCGGATGGCGGAGTCGTCGCGGGAGCTACTCGAAAAGGCTGTGGTGCCGGTTGCCCTCGGCGCGGAAGCGGGCGCGGCGGCGCAACTGGATCACCGCGATGTCGATGAGAGCGACCGCCGCCCATGCTGCCAGCAGCCAACCCGGGACGGTCCAGCCGGTCCGGAACAGCAATACCGACAGGATGGTGCAGACCACCAGACCGAACGCGGCCAGGATCAGCCGGAGGTTGAGCGGGCTGTACGGTTCCTCGACCGTGCCGCGGCGACCATGAGGTTGCGGGCCGATGGGCATAAACGCGAATCTACCCGTGTCGGGCGGACCGGAAACAACCTGCCCCAAGATCGTATAACTTCGATATCTTCGGCGTCTGGCACTGATCCGCTGTGGACAGGAGAAGCCGTGTCGGAGACGGGGCTAACCGAGCAGAAAACCCACAAACTCGGCACCTGGTCCGTGTTCGTGATCGCGGTCTCCGCGATGACGCCACTCACCGTTGTGGCCGGGGCACTTCCCCTCGGGTACGGGGAGGTGAAAGAGAAAGGCATTCCGGTTGCCTACGTCGTGGTGGCCGCGGTGCTGGCGATCTTCACGGTCGGCCTCACCGCGATGGCCCGGCACGTCTCCAACAGCGGTGCCTTCTATGCCTACGCCGCGCGCGGCCTGACCAAGCCGGCCGGCGTCGGCACGGCCTTCGTGGCGTTGCTCGCGTACAACGCGATGCAGATCGGTTTGTACGGCGCGTTCGGCGTGGCCGCCCACAACGCGGCGGCGATCTTCGGGTGGAAGATGTCCTGGATCGTCTGGGCGCTGCTGGGCTGGGCCCTGGTCAGCTTCCTCGGCCTGCGGCAGATCGACTTCAACGCCCGCATTCTGACCGTCCTGGTCTGTGCCGAGGTGTTGATCGTGCTCACCCTCGACGCGGTCATGGTCGGTCATCCGGCCGGCGGTTCGGTCGCCCTCGACACGCTGAACCCGGCGCTGATCGCGACCGCCGGCGGAGTGTCACTGCTGGTCGGCGCGGTCGCCGGGATGGTCGGATTCGAGGCGCCGCTGGTCTACGCGGCCGAGGCGCGCGATCCGCGGCGCACGGTGGCCCGGGCGATCTTCATGACGCTGGGCGTCGCGGCGATCCTGTACGGCGGATCCGCCTGGGCGATGTCCGTCGTCGCCGGGCCCGACCAGATCATCGACGTCGCCGCCCGGTACCTCAACGATCTGTTCTTCGTACTTCCCGACCCTTACCTGCCGACCGCCGTGACCGACCTGGCCCGGATCTTCTTCGCGACCAGCCTCTTCGCCGCTCTGCTCGCGTTCCATCACACGGTCGCCCGGTACGCGCTCGCCGTCGCCCGCGAGGGCGTGCTGCCGCCGGTGCTGGGCCGTACCCGCGACGACGTGCCGGTCGCCGCCTCGGTCGCCCAGTCCGGGCTGACCTTCGTGGTCCTGGTGGTGTTCGGAATCCTGGCGCTGAACCCGACGACGGATCTGTTCTTCTTCGGCACCGTCTCCGGCGGGCTCGGTGTCCTCGCGCTCATGACTATCGCGTCTCTCGCCGTGGTCCGGTTCTTCCGGCGCGACCCGCGTGGTGAGTCACGCTGGCGCCGCGCGGTCGCGCCGTGGATCGCGTTGGTCTTCCTGACGCTCATGCTGCTGCTGTCGGTGGCGTTCTTCGGCGAGTTGATGGACTCCGACAACGCGGTCAAGGTGTGGCTGCCACCTGCGGCGTTCCTGGGGATCTACCTCGGCGGCGTCTGGTGGGGCCGGCGCCTGCGCCGCGACCGGCCCGGGGTGTACGCGGCGATCGGCACCGGCCTGCCCCCGGAGCACTCCGACCTCGCAGCCGAAACGAGGCCCTCGGAGCGGTCCGCTGGTGCAGCTGGAGCTGGGCCGTCCGGGCGGTCTGAGAGTGCCGCTGAAGCCGAGCCTTCGGGGCAGGCCGAGAGTGCCGCCGGAGCTGGACCTTCGGAGCGGTCTGAGAGTGAAGCGGAGGCTGGGCCTTCGCAGCGGTCCGATGGTGCGGCTGGACCTGGACCTTCGGAGCGGTCTGAGAGTGAAGCGGAGGCTGGGCCTTCGGATCGGTCCGGTGGTGCGGCTGGAGTTGGGCCTTCGGGGCGGTCTGAGAGTGAGGCGGAGGCTGGGCCTTCGGAGCGGTCCGGTGGTGCAGTTGGAGCTGGGCCTTCGGAGCGGTCTGAGAGTGAAGCTGAGCCTTCGGGGCAGGCCGAGAGTGCCGCCGGAACTGGGCCTGCGGAGCGGTCCGGAAGCGTCGGCGTGACGATGTCGCCGGAGAAGGAGATCCCGGAGCAGCGCGTGAACGGCGGAGCTGCCGATGCTACGGCTCCCGGCCCCCTGTCCGAGGAGGTGGAGAAGCCCCCGGCGAGTTGACCGACCTGACCGGGCGGGTCGTCGCTGGTCTCTGGTGGGCCGTTCGCCTGTCTTTCGGGCGGTCTCCGCTGGTCGTTGGGTGGGTCGATATCGGTCTATGGGCGGGTCATTGTCGGTCTCAGGGCGGGTCGTCGCTGGTCTCTCGGCGGCCGTTCGCCGGTCGTCGGGCCGGTCGTCCGCGGGCGGTTGTTCAGCGTGAGGGCCAGAGCGGGGAAGTGGCGCAGCGTTCCGCCTCACGCATGACCCGCAGTACGTTCCGGTGTGCGAGTTTGCGCAGGTCGGCGTCCGGCCAACTGCGGGCCCGCAACTCGGCGAAGAGGTTCGGGTAGCCGGCCACGTCGGCGAGGTCGACCGGGACGTCCGGCGTTCCGTCGAAGTCTCCGCCCAGCCCGATGTGGTCGATGCCGGCGACCGCGCGAGCGTGTTCGACGTGATCGGCTACGTCGGAGGCGGTCGCCTCCGGTCGCGGGTTCGCCGCCAGCCAAGGCTGGAATGCCGGTTCGGCCGCTGGAGCGGCGGGGTGCGCGGTCGGTGGTTCGAGCTCGCCGGCTCGCGGGCCGCGCGGCCAGTCCTCGTCGATCGGCGGCAGCCCGAGCCGTGCCCATTCGGCCTCCGCGGCCTGGTGCCAGTCCAGCACGGCCGAGGAGACGAAGTACGCGACGAACGGCACCTGCACCACGCCGCCGTTGGCAGGGAGCCGTTCCAGCACGTCGTCGGGCACGTTCCGGGGGTGGTCGGTGACCGCTCGAGCCCCGGAGTGGCTGAAGATCACGGGTGCGGTGGTTTCGTCGAGCGCGGCGCGCATGGTCTCCGGGGCGACGTGTGAGAGGTCGACGAGGACGCCGAGGCGCTGCATCTCCCGTACCAGCGCAAGTCCTTCGGCCGTCAGGCCGCCGACCGCGGGCGAGGCTGCGGCCGAGTCCGCCCAGGCCGTGTGGTGGTTATGGGTGAGGGTCACGTAACGGACGCCGAGGCGGGCGAAGGAGCGCAGCACGCCGGGTGAGCGTGCCAGGCAGTGCCCGCCCTCGATGCCGATCAGCGAGGCGATCCGACCGTCGGCGACGATCCGTTCCACGTCGTCGGCGGTGGTCGCGGCCTCCAGTGTGTCCGGGTACGCCGCGATCAGCCGGTACACGATATCGATCTGCTCCATGGTGTGCGTGACCGCCTCCGGCTCGGGCAGGTCGGACGGTACGTAGACGGACCAGAACTGGCCACCCACTCCGCCGGTGCGCAGTCGCGGCAGGTCGGTGTGCAGCTCAGGCCGCTCCCGGTCGAGCCCCGTGACGCGCGATCCGTGCGCCTCCCGCAGGCGCATCGCCAGGTCGTTGTGCCCGTCGAAGATCCACATAGCTTCTGGCTACCCGCACGGCGGTGTGGAAGCAAGTCAGACACCCGCTCGGCGGCGCGGAAGCGGGTCGGATGCCTGGGCGGTGGTGCGAGAACAGCCGGGCATCCGCGCGGCGGTGTGGAGCAAGCCAGACAGCCGCACCGCGGTGCGGAAGCGGGCCGGGATGCCTGGGCGGTGGTGTAGAAGCGGTCGGATATTCGCGCGGGGTCGGGGTGCGGGTCGGGCGTCCGCGTGGTGGTGCGGAGGCGGGCCGGGATGCCGGGGGGGTGGTGCAGGAGCGGTCGGGCATTCGCGCGGGGTCGGGGTGCGGGTCGGGCGTCCGCGTGGTGGTGCGGAGGCGGGCCGGGATGCCTGGGTGGTGGTGCAGGAGCGGTCGGATATTCGCGCGGGGTCGGGGTGCGGGTCGGGCGTCCGCGTGGTGGTGCGGAAGCGGGCCGGATGCCTGCGTGGTGATGCGGAAGCAATCGCGCTGAAACGAGGCGGATGAACCGCCCATATCTGGGTGTCGCAGGGCGGAATCCGGGTTGTTTGAGCTGGCCGTAGGCCCGCAACTCGCCCGCACCGGCACGGGCACTTGTCGCGCACCGAACCTCCCGGAATCTCTTTCACATGCCCGGCGGGCCACGACCGCCGCCGGACATCTGCCCGGCGGCCGACAGTCGCTGGACCGCCCGGTGGTCACGGCCGCCGGACTGATCTTGGGGGAGATCAAGAACTGATGCGTTCGACGCTGCGCAAGACCGTACTGACGCTGACCGCTGTCGCCGTCGGAATCGGCGCCGGGACGGTGGCCACGCCGGCACAGGCCGCTACGCAGAAGGCCGACGCGGGATGCGTGACCGGCAAGAAGCTGTTGCCGAGCTGTGGCGTGCTCTGGGGCGGCGCCGCCGGTGGCTTCACCGGCAAGCCCCGCGACCTCGAGCACCGCAACTGGGAGAAGCTCAGTGGCCGCACCGCCACCATCTTCCACACCTACCACAAGGGGAACGAGCCGTTCCCGACCAAGGCCGAGATCGCGATGACCAACGAGTCGGCGAACCCGCGGGTGCTGCTGACGAACTGGAAGGTCGAATACGGCACCACCTGGGCCGCCGTTGCCCGGGGCGAGCAGGACAAGCGGATCGACGCGTTCGCGGCGCGGGCCAAGGCGTACGGGAAGGACTTCTTCCTGGCGCTGAACCACGAGCCGGAGAACGACGTGAAGCCGCGGGCCGGCTCCGGCATGGAGGCCAAGGATTACGCGGCGATGTACCGGCACACCATCCAGCGCCTGCGTGCCAAGGGCGCGACCAACGTGATCAATGTGGTCGCCCTGATGGGGAACGAGAAGTGGATGGCGCAGTCCTGGTGGAAGGACCTCTACCCGGGCGATGACGTCGTCGACTGGATCGGTCTCGACTCGTACTCGTCGGTGGAGAAGGGTTACCACTACGGCGACTTCGCGACGCTGCTCGACCGTAAGGCCAAGGGCAAGAACGCCCTGGGCTTCTACGACTGGGCCGTGACCAAGCACGCCGGCAAGCCGCTCATGATCGCCGAGTGGGGCGCTTACCACCAGGTCGGCCGCAAGACCGACAAGTCGGCCGTCTACAACGACGTCGTCGCCCAGCTGAAGAAGCGTCCCGAGATCAAGGCGATCGTGCACTTCGACACGAAGAAGGACGACCAGGGCAACCGCGACATCAGCATCAACAGCTCCGCGAAGTCGCTCGCGTCCTTCCGCAAGCTGGCCGCTAACCCGATCTTCAACGTGAAGCTCGGCTGATCTTCACTCCCCCCTGAAAGCGCCGTCCGGGTCCCCCAGCCCGGGCGGCGCTTTCGCATCCCCGCGCGAGGCCGCTGACCTGACCCTGGTGACCAGCCGGGTTCCGGGCGCGGACAGCGTCGGACAGGCCGGCTGGTTCCAGCGGGCGGAGGCCAGGTCCCGGCAGACCCGGGTGAACGGACAGCGGCGGACAGGCCGGCTGGTTCCAGCGGGCGGAGGCCAGGTCCCGGTAGACCGGGGTGAACGGTCAGGGCCGGTAGACCGGGGTGAACGGTCAAGGCCGGTAGACCCGGCGAACGGTCAGGGGCCAGAAGGCCCGAACAGGCCGCCAAGGTCATGAGGCCGAGCAAACCCCTGGGCGGTCACGGGGTCAGGACGGATCTCAGGCGTTTGGCCTCCTTGATCAGGCGGGTGGAGCCGGAACGGGAAGCGGCCTCCTCGAGCCCATCGACCTCCGTACGAGCCTGGACCACCCCAGCAACCTGAGTGGCCAGCTCCAGCAGATCGGGAAGCCCCCGCGGCTCAGCGTGCAGCAGCGCCGGCAGCGCGACGGCCAGAACCTCCCAGACCGCGACCGACGCACCGGCCCGGTGCGCGTCGGCCAGCGCCGGGACCACTCGGGACAGCTTCACCGCCCCGTCGGCGCAGAGATCGGCCAGGGCCGCGCCGACCGCCGGAGCGAACGGCTCCGGCCGGGACGCCAGGGTGAGGAACGCGTCGACGGCGGCGACCCGGCTCTCCTGGTGACGGGCGCCCAGGGTGTACGCCACCCCGTGCGCCAGCGCCGGCCCGACCGGCCCGGAACCCTCGGCGAGCAGCGGCAACATCGCAGAACCCGCGCGCTGGTCCTGGTCGGCGGTGGCCGCCAGCTCGGACAGCGCCCAGGCCGCGACCGCCTCGCGATGGTGCGGCAGAACCATGGTGAGCACGTCACCGCACCAGCGGAAGTCATCCGGCCACAACCGCGGGGACGACTCCGGGTCGATGGTGAGCAGCTGACGTTCCAGCCGCAGCCCGCCGTCACGGGCCGGCCGCAGCGCTGCCACCACCCGTCGGGCGACGGGCGCGCGGGGCCGGTCCGCGGCCGTCGGACGCTGCTCGAACCGGGTGCTGACCGGGTCGGGCAGGCCCCCGCCGGTGAGCCAGGCGGCGAACTGCCGACCGGCCGGGGAGGTCAGCTCCGCGGCCCGGGCGACGACGGCCGGATCGGTCTGCCGGGGCAGCCGCAGCAGCGCCTGCTCGAAGTCGACCGGCCACGGCTGCCAGCCCTCGGCCTCCGCCCGGCGCAGCCGTTCCAGCAGCACCGCCGCGTGCAGACTGCCGGTCACGTGCGTCGGCGTCGCCATGATCGTCGGAATCATCGTGCTACCGAGCTGGAGCGCCGCCTCGGCGATCCGCAGCGTGAGGACACCGTCGGGGGTGGCGGCCAGCATCGACTCCTCGCCGCCGCGGCGGCCGGTCTGCCAGGCGGTGCGTACCGCGTCGACCACCCAGCGCCGCAGGATTCGCCCGGCCGGGTCGATCGTGGAGCGGATCGCCGTGCCCAGGTGCAACAGCGGGGTGCCGCGATTCCAGGCGTTCTCGGTGAAGTCGCCGGGATAGCGGTCGAGCACTGGTTGCAACGAGCCTGCCAGCCCGGCCGGGCCGAGGGCCGCGTAGAGCGAGACCAGCCCGGCCAGCACCCGCTCCCAGCGGATCGCGGTCTCCTCGTGGCGCAGCGCGACCAGTTCCTCGGCCAGTTCGGCGGCGGTCGTGAGCGGCGGCGGCATCTCGGCCGGTGGGGCGGCCGGTGGCATCGGGGCAAGCTCGGTGGGACCGGCCGAGGCGACCGTGCCGAACAGCCCGGCGGCCCGGTCGGGCAGGTCGCCGGCGAGGACGGTGGCCGCGTCGGCGAGCCGGGTCACGGTGCCGGGGTCGAGGCGGCCGACCTGCCTGCCGATCAGGGTCAGCGCGCGCTCCTGCACGTCCAGCGCGGGATGACCGAACGCGGCGGCGACCGTCTCGAGGATCTCGCCGGCCCGGGCGGGCTCCCGGCGAGACACCTTCTCCAGCCAGGTCAGCTGGGCTTTGACGAGACTCTTCTCCTTACGGACCAGGGTCGGGCCGCCGGCGTCGAGCAGGGTCTCCAGCTCCAGGCGGCCGGCGTCGTCGACCTCGCGCAGCGCCTTCTGCGCGAGCGTGGCCACCGCTCCGGGCGCCCCGGGCAGCAGGCGCGCGTAGTCGAGGGCGTGGCTGGACAGCTCGTCCAGGGTCGGTTTCAGCGCCTCGTGCAGCGCGGTGAACGGGCGCAGGTCCTGCGGCTTGCCGCCGCGGGCCAGGCGATCGACGGTCAGGTCCAGGATGGTCTTGCGTTCCAGGACGCCCTCGGCCACCAGCTCCGCGATGAGGGCCGGGATGCGGGAGCTGGTCTCCCACGCCTTGGTCTCGTCGTCCCAGTAGCCGCGGGCCAGGTCGGCGCCGAGCCCGTCGAACTCGAAGAGTCCGGGCAGCAGCAACGCCAGATGCGGGTCGGTGCGCAGCCGGATGCCGAGCGGGGCCAGAGTGTGCCGGCGCCGCCGGTCCCAGGGCGGGCTGAGCAGGTCCGCCAGCCAGGCACGGACCACGTTCTCGGTCACCGGGGGCTCGGTTTCGCCGGCGTGGAGCAGCGCGGAGATGACCGGCCACAGGTTGCCGCCGGCGCGGGCCGAGAGCCGCTCGGCGAGACGCCGGCCCAGCTCGCCCTGCCATGACGGCTGCCGGAAGCGGGCGACCTCGAGGACCCGGGCCGGCCCGACCTGCGACCAGGACTGCATGTTGGCGCGGTTGAGCAGGGCGGCCGCCTGGGCGGCGGTCGGCATGCACCCGATCACGGCCAGGGCGTAACCCGGGATCGGGTTGGCGGACCCGGACCGGCCGGAGCCGCCCCACCAGGCGTCCCGGGAGGTTCCCTTGATGCCGGCCTCGACCTCCTTGGCGGCCGCGAGGCGCTCCGGCTCGCCCACGAAGGAGAGCAGCAGGACGACGCTGCCCACATCGCCGCGTCCGGCCCGCTGCTGCAGGGCCTCCCAGGTCAGCTTCATGCCGCGGCCTCGGCCTTCGCGATCGTCTCGGCGGTCTCGCCGGCGGCGGCCATCCGGACCGCGAGGACGTGCTTGCACGGGCCGCGCCCGCCCCGGTACTTCGCCCACCATGGGCAGGTGCAGGACTGCGACTCGTTCCGCACGTGGTAGGTCTCGGCGCCGCTGACCACCAGGGACACCTCGTCGCAGAGGGTCACCCCACCGGCTGTGATCAGCGCGCGGGCACCGGCCAGGCGGGGGTTCATCCGCTCCACGGCCTCGGCGGCGTACGGCAGGGTGCGGTGGAAGTAGCCCGCCTCGGCCACGTCGTAACCCACCCGGCCGGCCGTGCCGAGCTGGGTCAGCGCGTCGCGGACCCGGGCCGCCTCCAGCCCGGAGGCGGTGGCCAGCTCGTCCACGTCGATCGTCGGGTCCCAGGAAAGCAGCGCGCTGATCAGGTCGGCGTCGTCGGCCACCTCGTCGGTGGCGAGCGACTCGAGCACCGCGCCCTCGCCGGAGAACCCGCGGTGCGGCTCCGGGGACAGGGTCACCGACAGCCGCAGGCCCGGCATGCTCAGCTCCCATGTGCTGGCCACCGGCTGGCTGCCCGCCGCGACGGCCGGACCGTAGACGCGCAGCGCGGTGGCGTACCGCAGGAAGGGTTTGAGGGCCGCCAGCCGCCCGGCGCCGGGCAGGCAGACCGCGCCCGGAGCGGGCCGGGAGGTGAAGCGGAGCGAACGGCCGGCCGGGACCGCCCAGAGCACCGACCTGTCGCCGGCCGGGAGCCGGTTGAACAGCGCCCGCGCCTCGGCGACACCGATCTCGGCGCGTGGGTCGAACCGGGCGGTCAGCACCTGTGCCTCGGCGAAGCCGCGCAGCCAGCGGGACGGCAGCGGCACCTTCCGCTCGACCAGCGGACCGTCGAAGGTGGTCACGGTCAGGTCGTCCGGGCCGACTGCGACGTGCATCGGGTCGGAGCGGCCGACCCGGGTGAGGGCCCGCTGCAGCGGCAGGTTGACATCCACATTGGTGGTGCCGTGCGCGAGGATCTCGCCGTCCAGCCCGCCGGGGAGCACGTCCATCCGCGCGTAGACGCCGCAGCAGCCGGAGAACGACTCGAACCGCAGCCGGTCGGAGCCGGCGGTCACCACCGGGTCGAGGCTGGCCGGGGGCAGGGGCCGGAAATACCGGGTGCGGGCCACCTCGGCCACGGCCAGCAGGCCGGTCGCCGCGGCACCGGGCGAGGTGAGGAAGCCGGTGAAGAAACGGGGGTGCGCAGCCGCACCGCCGGAGGTCTGCAAGGTCAGGCCGTCGTCCAGAGTCGACGAACCGAGGTAGGAGTAAGCCGCGGTAACCATGCGCGAGAACCTAGAACGTGGGTACGACAATTTCGCGCGCCGCGGTGACCGCGAATTGCGTGACTACCGGCGCCGCCCTTGGCGATAGCGTCCGATCCCGTCCCGCAGCAGGGCCGCGATGATCGAGACGACCATGACCACCACGAGGTGGACAGCCATCCCGGCGGCGGAGTCGGCGCCGAACAGATCGTCCCCGCCGACCTCGATCAAGGTGAGGCAGGGGATCGCGAGCACGGTTGCCCCGACGAGGAGGGCGAGTCGACGTCCTGTCGTCGGCCGATCTCCCGGCGCGGCCGGCGGCTCGACGCCGATCGCGGCGAGCATCCGCTGGTGTCCCTCCGTGCTTCCGATCCCGGCCCGCTCGCGGGGATGGGCGGCGTAGTACCGGATCGCGGCGGCGACGATCTCGTGGCGCAGGCCGTCGCCGGTCACGGCGTCCTTGCCGAGCACCCACCCGGTGGTCCGCAGCAGAGAGTGAGCCCCGCGGCTTTCCGGCCGCGGGGCCCATGTTCCCGGACGATCGTCTACCTGGTGGTGGTCAGGTCGTAGATCGTGGTGCCGCCCACGGTGGTGGCCGTGAAGTTCGCGGAGACCCAGGTGGCGATCTCGGAGGACTGTGTGGTGCCGCCGCCCATCCGGCCGCCGCCCATCCCGCCGCCCGAGATGTAGTAGTGGATCTGGCCGGCCGCGACGTGGGCCTGGAATTCGGCCAGGGTGGGGGAGGGGTCGCTGCCGTTCCAGCCGCCCAGCGCGATGACCGAGGTGCCCGAGGCGAGCTCCAGGTCGGCCGCCGAGGTGGCGCCGCTGACCGCGGCGGACCACTTGGTCGTGCCGGCCTTGAGCAGGGCGGTCAGCTCGCTGTTGCCGCCACCCCCGCGGCCCATCCGGGCGCCGTCGCCGCTTGTCTGGGCGCCGCCGCCGGACGGCGGGACGTTTCCGCCGGGGCGGGAGTCATTGTTCGTACGAGGGAGATCGCCGCCGCCCGGACCACCACCCATCCCGGACGTTCCCGACGGCCCGGAGCTCGGAATGGAGCCCGTATGGGCGACCGTGACCGTGGCGGCCGCGTAAGCCGCGCTGCCCAGCCCGGTCGAGAGCAGCCCCGCGACGATCCCGGCGACGGCCAGCCGCCGAAGCCGCGCCACGGGCGCCAGGAGCGCGAGCGCCGCGATGATTCCGGCCGCGAGCGCGGCCCACCGGATCGCCGGCATCCATTCGGTACGCCCGAGCAGCACGAACCCCCACCCGGCCGTCGCGAGGACCATGGCGGCGAGCACCGTCCGCCCCCACGACCGCTCCCGGTACAGCCAGAGCACCCGGGCCCCGATCCCGACCAGCGCCGCAATCGACGGGGCGAGAGCGATCGTGTAGTACGGGTGGATCGTCCCGCTCATGTACGAGAACGTCACCCCGGTGACCAGCAGCCAGCCGCCCCAGAGCAGCATCGCCGCCCGCGCCCGGTCGGTCCGCGGCGCCGCCCAGGTCACCGCGAGCACCGCCACGAGCGCGATCAGCGCCGCCGGCAGCAGCCAGGAGATCTCGGTCCCCATCGACTCGCCGAACAGCCGGCCGATGCCGGTGGCTCCGCCGAAGCCGGTGTTCTGCCCGCCGCCGCCTCCACCGCCGCCGTTGCCCGAGCCGCCCAGGATCCGGCCCAGGCCGTTGTAGCCGAGCGCGAGCTCCCACAGCGTGTTGTTCGTCGATCCGGCGATGTACGGCCGGGACGACGCCGGCCAGAGCGAGACCAGGGCCACGTACCAGCCGGCCGAGGCGACCAGGGCCAGGCCCGCGAGCAGCAGGTGCCGGATCCGCCGGCCGAGCGTGGTCGGCGCGGCGACCAGGTAGACCAGGGCGAACGCGGGAAGCACCAGGAACGCCTGCATCATCTTGGTGAGGAAGCCGAAGCCGAGCAGCACGCCCGTCCAGGCCAGCCACTTCGCGCCCGCCGTCTCGGTGGCGCGGACCGTGGTGTACGCCGCCGCGGTCATCAGCAGCACCAGCAGCGCGTCCGGGTTGTCGTAGCGGAACATCAGGACGGCGACCGGGGTGACCGCCAGCGCCGCCCCGGCCAGCAGCCCGGCGCCGTGCCCGAACCAGCGCCGTACCGTCAGGTAGAGCAGGAACACGCTGGCCACGCCCATCAGCGCCTGCGGCGCCAGGATCGCCCAGCTGTTCACCCCGAAGATCCGGGCGGAGAGGCCCATCACCCACATCGCGGCCGGCGGCTTGTCCACGGTGATCGCGTTGCCGGCGTCCAGCGAGCCGAACAGCCACGCCTTCCAGCTCTGCGCGCCGGCCTGCGCCGCCGCCGCGTAGAAGCTGTTCCCCCAGCCGGAGGCGCTGAGGTTCCACAGGTACAGGAAGGCGGTTGCGATCAGTAATGCCGCTGTAGTGGCACGTTCCGGGACGCTTCGGGTCCGGTGGTGGGCGGTCGTCGTCATGGGGACTAACCTCGCGGTTGGTGCTAGGACGGCTCTGTGATCAGTCTGTGAGCCGTCTATGACCCACTTCGCCGCGTCTGGCAGTGGTTCATGCCACGATGGGCGAAGTGTGCGATTGTCCAGGTCCGGAGGAGATATGAGCGAACACGTTTCCGGCAGCGCCGAGTGGCAGGCTCTTCAGGGCCACGCGGAGAAGTTCTCGGCGGTCCACCTGCGTGACCTGTTCGACAGCGAACCGCGGCGCGGCGAGCGCTACGCCGCCGAGGTCGCCGATCTGTACGTCGACTACAGCAAGAACCTGATCACCGACGAGGTGCTGGAAGCCCTGTTCGCGCTGGCCGGCCGCGCGAAGCTGACCGAGCGGATCACCGCGATGTTCGCCGGCGAGCACATCAACGTCACCGAGGACCGCGCCGTGCTGCACACCGCGCTGCGCCTGCCGCGGGACGCCTCGCTCGTCGTCGACGGGCAGGACGTGGTGGCCGACGTGCACGAGGTGCTCGACCGGATGGGAGCGTTCGCCGACAAGGTGCGCTCCGGGCAGTGGACCGGGCACACCGGGCAGCGGATCAAGACGATCGTGAACATCGGGATCGGCGGCTCCGACCTCGGCCCGGTGATGGCGTACGAGGCGCTGAAGGACTACTCGCAGCGCGACCTCGAGTGCCGGTTCGTGTCGAACATCGACCCGACGGATCTCTACGAGAAGACCCGGGACCTGGACCCGGCGTCGACGCTGTTCATCATCGTCTCCAAGACGTTCACCACGCAGGAGACGCTGACCAACGCCACCGAGGCGCGCAAGTGGCTGCTGGCCGCCCTCAAGGACGACGCGGCCGTCGCCAAGCACTTCGTCGCCGTCAGCACCAACGCGGAGAAGGTCGCCGCCTTCGGGATCGACACCGCCAACATGTTCGGCTTCTGGGACTGGGTGGGCGGCCGCTACTCGCTGCCCTCGGCGGTCGGCCTCTCGGTGCTGATCGCGATCGGCAAGGAGCGCTTCGCCGAGTTGCTCGCCGGCTACCACGCCGTCGACGAGCACTTCCGGACCACCCCGGTCGAGCGGAACGTTCCGGCGCTGCTCGGCCTGATCAACGTCTGGTACGACACGTTCCTCGGCGCGCAGTCGCACGCGGTCCTGCCGTACGCGCAGTACCTGCACCGCTTCGCCGCCTACCTGCAGCAGCTGACCATGGAGAGCAACGGCAAGTCGGTGCGCCTGGACGGCGAGCCGGCGACCTACCAGACCGGTGAGGTCTTCTGGGGCGAGCCCGGCACCAACGGCCAGCACGCCTTCTACCAGCTGATCCACCAGGGCACCAAGCTGATCCCGGCGGACTTCATCGGCTTCAGCCGGCCGAACCACGACATCGGCGAGATGCACGACCTGTTCATGTCGAACTTCCTGGCCCAGACCGGCGCGCTGGCCTTCGGCCGCACCCTCGAGGAGGTCCGGGCCGAGGGCACGAAGCCGTCGGTCGCGCCGCACCGGGTGATGCAGGGCAACCACCCGACGACGACGATCCTCGCCGACAAGCTGACCCCGGCGACCTTCGGCCAACTCGTCGCGCTCTACGAGCACATCACGTTCACCCAGGGCGTGATCTGGGAGATCAACTCGTTCGACCAGTGGGGTGTCGAGCTGGGCAAGGTGATGGCGAACCAGCTGGCACCGAAGCTGACCTCCGCCTCCGCGCCGGCCGACGACGCGGACTCGTCCACGAACACGCTGATCAAGAGGTACCGGGCCGCGCGCGGCCGCTGATTTCTGTCAGACCCTGCTTCTAGGCTCAGTGCCGTGGATCTGAACACGGCACTGAGCCTTCGCATGAACAGCCTTCTTCTGGGCGGGCACCGCTATCAGACGGTCCTCGGGGTCACCGAGTGGTTCGGGGCGATGCAGGCGCAGGATCTCAACAGCGTGCTCTGGTCGCTCGGCACGCGCCTGCCCGGCCGCCCGCTGCCGGCGATCATCGCCGAGACCGAGCAGCGTCACGTGGTGCGCACCTGGCCGATGCGGGGCACCGTCCACCTGATCCCCTCGGCCGACGCGCACTGGATGCTCGAGCTCACCGGCGTGCGCGCGCTTGCCGGCGCGGCGAAACGCCGCGAGTTCCTGGGCCTCTCCGAGGCGGACGCGGACAAGGCCGCGGAGATCCTCGGCGCCGCGCTGGCGGGCGGCGGCCGGTTGACGCGATCGGCCTGCGTGGCCGCGATCAACGAGGGCGGCGTCGCGGTCGCCGGCCAGCTGGGTTACCACCTGCTCTGGTACGCGAGCCAGCGCGGCGTGACGGCGATCGCCCCGAACGAGGGCTCGGAGCAGACGTTCGTGCTGCTCGACGAGTGGGCGCCGGCGCGGAACAGTCCGTCCCGTGAGGAGGCCCTGGGGATCCTCGCCCACCGCTATTTCCGCAGCCACGGGCCCACCACGGCCAAGGACTTCGCCGGCTGGACCATGCTCCCGATGAAGGACGCCCGGGCCGGGATCGCCGCCGCCGGCCTGACCCCGGTCGACGTCGAGGGCACCGAGATGTGGGCCGAGCCGGCGGTCCTGGAGGCCGGGCCGGTGCGCGGCTGGCACGCGCTGCCGGGCTTCGACGAGTACCTGCTGGGCTACAAGGACCGGTCCATGATGGCCACCCCGGAGATGTTGAAGCGCATCATCCCGGGCGGCAACGGCGTCTTCCAGTCGACCCTGGTGCGCGACGGGAAGGTGATGGCCGTCTGGAAACGGACGCTGGGGAAGAAGGCCGTGTCGATCGCCGTGTCGCCGCTGGTGGAGTTCACGGCGGAGGACTGGGCGGCGGCCGAGGAGGCGTTGCAGCCGTACGGGGCTTTCGTCGGCCTGCCGGTCACCGTCAAGAAACTCGAATGACCCGCCGGGCCTCGGAGGCGCGGCAGTGGTCCGGTGTGGAGCGAGTTTCGCGCGAGACCGGCACGGCCGCTTGGCGTAAAGCCTGCCCACGGGGCTCCATCGGTCGTACAGGGAATCGGAGATCTTGAACTTGCCGCCGTTTGCTCGAACTGACTGTTAAGAACCCTTGATATTTGTGAACGTGAAAGCCACGATGTGGTGGCACACGTCACGTTCGCTGTCGAGGAGTTGCCATGGGTGTTCGACGCCAGGTGTTAGCGCTGGTCACCGGGGTGGGGGTGGCTCTCGGATCGGTCGTGGCGTTCTCGTCGACAGGCCAGGCCGCCGTCGCCTGCTCCTCGGTCGTCTGGGCGGAGGGCAACACCTACACCGCGGGCCAGCAGGTGACCTACCAGTCCAAGCTGTACAAGGCGCTGGTCACCCACACGGCGTATGTCGGGGCCGGCTGGAACCCGGCCGCCACCCCGTCACTCTGGACCGACCTCGGCGCGTGCACCGGCGGCAGCACCCCGACGCCGACCCCCACCTCCACCACCGCGTCCCCGACCCCCACGCCGACGGTCTCGCCGACGTCCTCGCCCACGCCCACGCCCACCTCGACCGGGGGCTGCGGGACCAAGGGCCGCCCGGCCGGCAAGGTCCTGCAGGGCTACTGGGAGAACTGGGACGGCGCCTCCAACGGCGTGCACCCCGGCCTCGGCTGGATCCCGGTCAACGACACCCGGATCACCCAGCACGGCTACAACGTGCTGATGGCCGCGTTCCCGGTGATCCGTTCCGACGGCACGGTGCTGTGGGAGAACGGCATGGACGCCGGCGTGAAGGTGCCCACCGCCGCGGAGATCTGCGCGGCCAAGGCGCAGGGCGCCACGGTCCTGATGTCGATCGGTGGCGCGGCCGCCGGCATCGACCTGAGCTCCAGCGCCGTCGCCGACAGGTTCGTGTCGACGATCGTGCCGATCCTGAAGGCGAACAACTTCGACGGCATCGACATCGACATCGAGACCGGGCTCTCCGGCAGCGGCAGCATCGGCACGCTCTCCGCCTCGCAGGCCAACCTGATCCGGATCATCGACGGGGTGCTCGCCGCGATGCCGGCCAACTTCGGGCTGACCATGGCGCCGGAGACGGCGTACGTGACCGGTGGCAGCGTGACCTACGGGTCGATCTGGGGCTCGTACCTGCCGATCATCAAGAAGTATCTGGACAACGGCCGCTTGTGGTGGCTGAACATGCAGTACTACAACGGCTCGATGTACGGCTGCTCCGGTGACTCGTACTCGGCCGGCACGGTGCAGGGTTTCACCGTGCAGACCCAGTGCCTCAACAACGGCCTGACCATCCAGGGCACCACCATCCGGATCCCGTACGACAAGCAGGTCCCGGGTCTGCCCGCGCAGTCCGGCGCGGGTGGCGGCTACATGACTCCGGCGTTGGTCTCCCAGGCGTACAACAGCGTTCCCGGGATCAAGGGTCTGATGACCTGGTCGATCAACTGGGACGGCTCGAAGGGCTGGACCTTCGGTGACAACGTGAAGGCCCTCCAGGGCCGCTGACCGAGCGGCTCGAATCACCGGCCCGGATCTCTCCGGGCCGGTGATTCTCGTTCACCGCCCAGCGAGCTCCGAACGCACCAGCTCCAGCAGTCGCCCCAGCCAGTTGGTGCCGCGCGAACTCCAGTACCGCGGGCCCCCGTCGGTGTAGATCAGCCGGGCGTCGCCGGTCTCTTGCAACCGCCGTGCCATCGCCGGATGCCGGTCGAACTTGTCCCGCAGGAGCGCGGCCATCACCCCGAGCCGGACCGCCGGCCAGTTGTCGCGCCGGGGCGCCTTCTCGGCGGTGACCCGGGCGTCGAAGCCGCGCACAGCGGCGGCGATCCGGTCGCGCCAGTCCGCGTCGTCAGTGGACAGCGCCCAGTAGGCATGCATGACGGTGGGGTACTCCCGCCCGCCGTGCACGACCGGCGCCGGATAGTCGATCTGCAGCACCTCCAGACCCGGCGGGTCCGGCCAGCCCTGCGGGTAGACGTGCCCGCCCACCTGAAGCGGAACCGCGATCGCCGTCTCCGGCCCGTCCGCCGTGTCCCGCTCCCGCGACTCGGCGACACCGCGCTCGCGCCGGCGGAAGTACTCCAGCGCCTGCTCCCGCGCCCTGGGCGTCACGGTGAGCGTGCGATCCGGGCGCCGGGCCGGGATCGTCTCACCCGGCTCGGCGAGCAGGATCCGCACGGGTACGTCATTCCGGTCCATGTCGCCGAGCATGTAGATCCGCTGGTGCTCGGGCACCGCGTGGTACCGCTCGCGGACGATCTCCAGGTTGCTGCGGCTCGGCTCGGCGGCGTACGCGATCAGCGCGTCCCGGCAGCGCCCGGAGGAGTCCGGTCGATCATTGAGCCGGTCCACCTCGTCGGCGAGGTCGGCGATCACCTGTTCGGGTGCCAGCCAGGACTCCAGCGACGCCGGGCCGGCTGCGGTGCCGGAGACGATGATCTCCGAGTCCTCGGGAGGCGCCAGGGTCAGGGTGCCGTCGTCGAACGCGGCACGGAGGCCGTCGAAGTCGGACGACGTCCACTGCCAGATGACGACACCGTCGGCGTAGACGCGGAGGGTGGTCAGAACATGGTGGTCCCGTTCGCGGACGAAGATCAGGCGTTGCTGCCCCCGCACGACATCGTCATCGACGGTGCGCCAGGTCGCAGTGGTGTCCGGCATACGGCGAGCCTATCGATCTCCGCCGATCAGTCGGGCCCAGCGGTCGAACCTAGTCGCTCTTGGACCAGGTGGGGCCCTGCTCGGTCCAGGTGACACCCTTGTTGCGGCAGAGACAGAAGGGGTGACCGACGGGGTCGGTGTAGACCCGCCAGCCGAACCCGTCGGGGCCGATGGAGTCCTGTCGCAGAGTCGCGCCGAGGGCCAGGACGCGGTTCTGCTCAGCTTCGATGTCGTCCACCTCGAAGTCGAGATGGAACTGCTTGGGGTGCTCCCGGTCGGGCCACTGCGGGGCGCGGTAGTCATCCACCCTGATGAAGGCCAGCTCGATCTCGCTGAACCGGATGCCGGCCCAGTTCTCGTCGCTGCCCGCCTTGACCTGGCGACCTGTCACCTCGGCGTAGAAGGCCGCCAGCTTCATCGTGTCCGGGCAGTCGATGATGAAATCGGTGAGTCGCAGCATCAGCCGATCTTGCCACAGGACTGCCGAGTCGGGCTGAGGGAGAACTCCAGCGGCGGCCTGGTGGCTGTTGACATGCGGGAAAGGGCTTTCTAGCGTCGGGATTCCATCGATTGTGAGGAATCAATGAGACGGCGCACCCTGATCTCGCTCCCGGCCGCGACCCTCGCCGCCACCCCCGCCCTGACCGACCCCGACCCGGCCGGCGACGCTGCCGCGGCCGCCGGTTTCGAGAGCCCGGCCGTCCTCGACGGCAACCTGCCGGTCTTCTATGAGCGGCTCAAGGACGAGCTCGACTTCCCGCTCGCCTGGCCGAACAGCCGCGAACGGGACTTCCGCTCCTGGAAGCGCCGCGCCCGCGCCCAGGTCGAGGAGCTGCTCTGGCAGCCCGAGGACCGCACCCCCTTCGATGCCGAGATCGTCGACGAGCAGCAAGGGGACGGCCTTCGCCGGCGACAGCTGATCTTCAACGTGACCCGGCACAGCCGGGTCCGGGCCACCATGCTCGTCCCCGACGGGCCCGGGCCGTTCCCGGCCGCGCTGCTGCTGCACGACCACGGCGCGAAGTTCGACATCGGCAAGGAGAAGATGATCGAACCCTGGTACGACGACACCCGGCTCACCTCCGCGCGGGCGTGGGCCACGAAGTACTTCAGCGGCCGGTTCGTCGGCGACCAACTGGCCGCCCGGGGCTACGCCGTCCTCGCCGTCGACGCTCTGGGCTGGGGCGACCGGGGCGGCGTCAGCTACGACGGACAGCAGGCTCTGGCCGCGAACCTCTTCAACCTGGGCTCCTCACCGGCCGGCCTGATGGCCCGCGAGGACATGCGCGCGGCCGCGCTGCTCGCCGGCCTGCCCGAGGTGGACGAGCACCGGATAGCGGCGGTCGGCTTCTCCATGGGCGGCTACCGGGCGTGGCAGGTGGCTGCCCTCTCCGGCCACATCGCGGCGACCGTCTCGGCCTGCTGGATGACCGGGCTGAAGGAGATGATGGTCCCGGGCAACAACACGCTGCGCGGACAGTCGGCGTTCTACATGCTGCACCCGGGCCTCTTCCGCCACCTCGACCTCCCGGACGTGGCCTCGATCGCCGCGCCACGCCCGATGTTCGTGCTGGACGGGGAGACGGATCCGCTCTTCAGCGCGGCGGGGCGCGAGGTGGCGTACCGGAAGATGGGTCTGGTCTGGGCCGCGCAGCGCGCCCAGGACCGGCTGCGGACCCAGGTCTGGCCCGGCCTCGGCCATGTCTTCGTCGAGGAGATGCAGGAGGCGGCCTTCACCTGGCTGGACCGCTGGCTGCGCTGATCGCGCGGCGTCACAGCGTCTCCTTCAGCCTGGTGGGCTCGCTGACCCCATCCTGTCGCGCCCGGGCCCGGCGGCCGAGTAGCTGAGCGGGGGTTTCCACGTAACGGTGAGTCAGCCAGGAGAGCCCGAACACCGCGCTCAGGTAACAGCCAGCGATCACCGGGCCGGGCAGCGCCGACTCCAGGAACCGGTGCCCGATCTGGATCAGCACGTGGTGGATCAGGTAGATCGAGTAGCTGAGAACCCCGATCAAGGACAACCACCTGGGCGTACGACGTTCGCGGCAGAGCCGCCCGATCGCGAACGCCCCGCCGAAGACCAGCAGGGTGATCACCGACCGGGCGACGTACCGCGGGGTCACCGCGCCGAGCGCGTGCAGTTCCGCGATCCAGTTGGCCAGCAGCGCCCCGGCCACCACGGTGATCGCCAGAATCGCCGGCCACCAGTCGGTCTGCCCCCGGTCCGCGCGATAGATCGCGGTGCCGGTGAACATCACCGCGACGATCAGCAGACCGTCCCACCGGTGCGCCGGATCCTGACCGATCGCGAGCAGCGCCACGACCAGCCCGCCGAGCAGCAGCCCGCCCGCGACGCTCGCGGCCCGACGCCCCGAGATGACAAGACCGAGACCGATCATGAGTACGACCGCGGCGAGCGGCACCAGCCCGGGACGCGGCCCGGCGAGCGGCGCGGTCGCCACCGCCAGCACGGCGAGCAGCACCGCGATCGGCCCGCTCGCCCGGTGCAGCCGGACCGTGAACAGCGCGGTGACCAGCAGGTAGAAGACCATCTCGTAGGAGAGTGTCCAGAGCACCGGGGTCACCAGCGGCACGTCCAGCAGGAACGGCAGCATCGTCGCGTGCCCGGCCGCCGCGGTCACCGGCTGTGATGTCGTGTAGCCGCCCAGGAGGACCACGGCGGCGATCGCGACCAGGTACATCGGGTAGAGCCGGAGGGCCCGGCTGATCCAGAACGCCCGCAGATCGCCGTGCTGTTCCAGCGAGGCCGGGATGATGTAGCCGCTGACCAGGAAGAACAGCATGACTCCGGCGGGGCCCGCGTGCAGCCACTCGCCGGTCACCGCGCGTAGATCGGTGAACACGTACCGGGTCAGGTGGGCGTAGACGACGAGCAGGACCGCTACGGCGCGTAGTCCGTCAAGCCATCCCCACCGTCCGGACATCGGGCCACCATAGTCAGCCCCGGCCCGGATGCAAAACAACCGGCGCCGGCCAAGCGGGCCAACCTCCAGCAGGCAACCACGGGATCATCTGTGGCGGCATTAGGCTGCGGCGGTGCGCCCCGTCATGATCGCCGACGTCGCTCTCCCGCCCGTCCGCTCGATCAGCCAGGCCGCCGGAGTCGGGTGGTTGGTCACCCACGCGGCGGAGTCCTCAGCGACGGTTCTGGACGCCGGCCTTCGCATCGTCACGCGTTTCGATGCGCCGGTGCGGGCGCAGAGGTTCATGGCCAGTGCCGGCCAGCGGCACCTGGCGGCGGTGACCCTCGACGAACTCGTCGTCTGTGACCACCTCGGTCAGGTTCTGTGGCGCCGCGAGCATTCGATCCCGCGCGCCGGGCTGCCCTGCACGCCGAACTGCCATCTCGACGCCCAGGGTGTGCTGTGGGTCTACCTGCCGACCGGTGACGAGTTGGTCGCCTACGACGCGGCAACCGGTGCCGAGCTTGACCGTGCCCGGCTGGATTCCTCGGTAGGCGCGGCGTATTTCTTCCCTCACCCGGACGGAGAACGGCTCGGACTGCACGTCGGCATGGGGCAGGACGCCCCGCTGAGTCACCTGGCCTGGCTCGCCGGCGGGCGAATCCACGGCCGTGATCTTCCCGGCCCGTTCCTCAACGGGTTCACTTCCGCCGGCGATCGGTACCTGGCCCTGCCGCACGGCGACGTGGCGGAGATCGCCATGCGGACCGTGTCCACCGGCGCGATCGTCGTCGCCCGCGGCTCCACGGAGATCGAGGGCCGCACCGGCGACAGCGATCACCGCCTGATGGAGGCGGCAGCACTGGTCAGCGACGACTTCGTCCTCGTGGCGGTCAACACCGACGACGACGGCGACTTCGAGAGGCACCTGCTGCTCTCCACCCGCAGCCTGCGTTGGCAGGCTGACGTCGACTACGACCTCGACATGACCCAGAACGCCATTGCCGCCACCGACGGCCAAGGCCGTTGGCTCACCAGAGGACCGGACGCCACCGTACGTCTGTGGCAACTCCCCGACCGCGTCACCGACGAGATACCCGGACAACTCGACCTCTGGTGAGACAGATCCGTCAGCGCGGCGTGCCGAACGATCGGTCAAAGCCGGACCCCGGGGGCGCAGGCGAACCGGCCTCCGCCCCCGGGACTCTCGCCGTTCGAGTGCGCGGCCGTCAGCGGCCGTGACTCTCAGCGCGAGAGATGTGAATCAGCCTGCCGAACCCCTCGCCATCGCGATGAAAGTGAATCCGAGGGTCCTGGGCCGGCGCAGGGAGATGTCGCTCTTGATCCGTCGTGGCACCTCGCTTCTGCTGCAGCCGAGGCCTTGTGCGATGAGCCGGTCCGGGCGAACCGGCACCGGATCCTCGAAGTTGACCGCCACCTGCCAAGGCCACGCCTCGTCGA
Source organism: Actinoplanes regularis (assembly GCF_900188005.1). Taxonomy (GTDB): domain Bacteria; phylum Actinomycetota; class Actinomycetes; order Mycobacteriales; family Micromonosporaceae; genus Actinoplanes; species Actinoplanes regularis. The sequence goes on from NZ_FZNR01000007.1 coordinate 185,441, forward strand.
GCCCTACGGGCAACGGGTCCAGTTCCCAGGCCCCCTGCCAGTCCAGCGCGAGCCCATGGCGCCGAAGGAACAGCGGGTCGAGCAGTGTGGCCGCCACGAGCTTCGGATCGTTGGCGTGGTAGCCATCGAGCAACGCCGGATCGATGGATCTGACCGTTGCTCGCTCGTGCACGGGGAGCTTGCTCGTCCGATCGCAGGAGACGCAACGGACGAGAAGCCACACGTCCAGCAGTTTGCCGTTGGCGTTGGCGCGGAATCTGCCCTTGCCCGTGGTGGCCGACTTCGATGGGCAGTCCAGGCACCGCCACGACAGCAGGGGCAGCCTGGTCCTGCGGACGATCCAGGGCAGCACGATATGAGGTTGTGAAGACATGATGAACCTTCTGAAGACCTGACTCGAGGCCGATAGCGCGCGGCCTCAATCGCTGCATTGACGGGCGCACGCGGGCAGCCCGGCAGGACCGACGAGGGCGTCGGCCTGCGGATGCATGGAGAAACGTCAGGTCTACAGAGCAGGCGGGGTCACGCGGTTTGTCCTGTCCTCACTACGAAGGGGCACGGGCAACCTATGGGAACGCGGCACCGCTCACAAACGGATTTTCCAGGGTTCGTTCGTGGACCACCCGGGTGCCGAACCCTCGCGTGTAGACCTCGCGCGGCGTTCAAGGCGTTCGTGGTGCGTGAGATCCGGCCCTTGCAGGTGTCCGCCGCCACGTCGAACGGAACATCCTCGGAAATTGCCCGCAGATCGACCGTCGTCGTCCCCGCTCGTCGTCCGTGGAGGTTATCCACAGAAATGCGAGGGGTGTTTGCGGTGGCAGCTGTGCTGTGACGACAATGGCAGTCCGGAGGGGGAGCCAAAATCGATCAACGTGATTCGGGGGAGTGGGCCGATGCCGGGACGAGTACTCTCGACTGATCAGGCCAGGCTGGCGATCATCAACGGTGGGCTCACCGACCAGATTTCGCAGTTCGAAGCGCGGTGTCCAACCCGGACACGTGGGGCGGTCTGCTGCCCTAGCGGTTCCGTGATGAGACGTGGCCGGAGACGAAGGCCGCGCTCGACAAGGCCAAGCAGGAATTAGATCAATTGCGCGAGCAGCCTCAGAAGATCGCGCAGAACGTCAGGACCGCCAGCGGCAGATCATAATCGGTCGCCTTTGCCGATCTGATCAATTTCGGAAAGGGTATCGGGATGGGCGATCAGGAGGCGCTCGGCCGGGAATACCTGCTGCACGAGGAGATCGGACGCGGCGCGCTCGCGGTCGTCCGGCGGGCCACGCGGCGCTCCGGCGGGCCACCACTCGCGGCCAAACTGCTGCGGCCCGAACTGGCCGGGGACCGCCGGATCCGCGAGCTCTTCCTGCGCGAGGAGGCCGCGCTGCGCGACCTCGACCATCCCAACATCGTCGGCCTGCGCGACCTGGTCGTCGAGGGCGGCTCCGTGGCCCTGCTGATGGATTTCGTGGACGGTCCCGACCTGCGCCGCCACCTCGCCCAGCGCGGCGGCCGGCTCGGCGCGGCGGAGACCGCGGCGATCGCCGCGCAGGTGGCGGCCGCGCTCGCCGCCGCGCATGCCCAGGGCGTCGTCCATTTGGACCTCAAACCCGAAAACCTCCTCCTGGTACGTGGCAGTGAGCCGCCGATCGCCCGGGTGACCGACTTCGGGGTGGCGGTGCTGCTGCTGGACGCCGACCGGGGCGTGGCCGGGGGAACGCCCGGCTACACCGCACCTGAGATCTGGCACGGGGCCCCGCCGACCACGGCGGCCGATGTGTACTCGATCGGCGTCCTGCTGGTCGAGCTGGTCACCGGCGACCTGCAGGGGAGCCCGGACGCGCTGCCCGCGGAGTTGGCCGGCCCGGCCCGGTCGTGTTTGCTGGCCGATCCACGGCAGCGGCCGACGGCGCGGCGGCTGGCCTCCTATCTACGCGACCTCGTCGCGTCCCGGGTGCTCGACGACGGCGCGCCGTCACAGACGGGGACCGGGGCGGCTGGACCCGGGGCCGCTGTCTCCGGGACGGGTGGATCAGGGGCCGCTGCCACCGGGGCTGTTGTCTCCGGAGCCGCTGCTGTCTCCGGAGCTGCGGCGCAGGCAGTTCCCGAGCAGGTCTCCGTGTCCCAGCAGACCACGCTGCGCGGACCCGGACCCTCGGCTGGAGCTGGAGCGGGGGCCGGCCGCGGCGCCGAGACCGGGCCGTGGGCCGGGGCGTTCCCGGCCGCGCGGCTGGCCGGAACCGGCTCGGACGAGCCCGATCACCTGGGACATTGGGCGGGGCAGCTCGCCGGGACACCCAGCGCCGGCGAGCAGGCGGCGGCCGTGGTGCGCGAGACCCGCTTGCGCCCGGGCGTGACCCCTCCCGTCGTACCGCCGAAAGCGCCGCGGGCCGGCGGTGAGTCGCCCCGGTGGCGCCGCGGGCCCCTCGTCACCCTCGGCGTGGTCGCCGCCGTCGCCGCGGCCCTGATCGGCGTCAACCTCGCCGAGGTCGCCGGTGAGCGGCCATCCCGGCCGGTCGCGGTGATCGGTGCGACCAGCGCCCCGCCGGCCTCCGAGAACGCAGGTCAGGGCGTCACGCTGCCGCCCACCGATCCGGTCCGGACTGCCGCGACCACCAGTGCGGCCGTGGCTCCGGTCCGGATCACCCTCGCCGGTCAGGTCGAGGACGACGCCGGCACCCTCGCCGTCTCGATCCGGGATCAGCAGGCGATCGCCTACGTGTGCGACGGCAACAGGGTCGAGGCCTGGCTGAAGGGCACCGCCGAGAACGGCGAGCTGAAGCTCTCCGGCAAGGGCGGCGCCAAGATCACTGGAACGTTCGACGCCGACAGTGCCGAGGGCCGGATCACCGTGATCGGCAAGACCCACGGCTTCACGTTGAAGACCGTGAAGAAGCCGTCCGGGCTCTACCGGACCACCGCCAAGGTGCGGAACGCCCGGGTGGACGGCGCCTGGATCGTGCTGCCGGACGGCCGGCAGGTCGGCGTGCTCACCGAGGGTGGCACGACCGGTCCCGCACCCCGGCTCGACGTCGCCGGCCGCACCACCACGGTCGACGGCACCTCAGTGGAGGTGACCGCGATCGATGTCGACAGCGGGACGGGGTTCTGAGGTGCGCCGCCCGCTGCTCTGGCTGCCCGCGGTGGCCGGGGTGGGCGTCGCGGTCGGGCTCGGCGTCTACGGCCGCCTGCACACCCCGACCGACATCTCGTTCCTCACCGGCCTCGGGCGGCCGATCGCCGTCAAAGCCGCGCTGACCAGCGCCGTCGTGGTTCTCGCTCTGGTTCAGGTGAGCTCCGCGCTCGCCCTCTACGGCCGCCTGCCGTTCCGATCGTGGACCCCGGCCGTGCATCGCTGGAGCGGCCGCCTCGCCGTGCTGCTCTCCCTGCCGGTCGCCGTGCACTGTCTCTACGTGTTCGGCCTGGAGTTCGACAGCCCTCGCGTGCTGGTTCACTCCCTGCTCGGCTGCCTCTTCTACGGGGCCTTCGTCGCCAAGATGCTGATCCTCAGCCGGCCCGCGACGACCCGGGCCTGGGTGTTGCCGCTGGTCGGCGGGCTGGTCTTCACCGCCCTGGCCGGCCTCTGGCTCACGGCCGCGCTGTGGTTCTACCTGACCTGACCGCAGACGACGCCGGTGTGACCCCCGCCGCAGCACAAGTTGTTTGAATCTGAAATAGTTTCCCCGTCAACAAGGTTGTGTGGGGTAGTCCGGGACGCCAGTGCCCCGGCCGGAGGTCTCAGGAGCGGGTCATGCAATTCGGCATCTTCAGCGTCAGCGACATCACCACCGACCCGACCACCGGAAAGACTCCGACCGAGGCCCAGCGGATCAAGGACATCGTCACCATCGCGAAGCACGCGGAGCAGGTCGGCCTCGACGTCTTCGCGCTCGGCGAGCACCACAACGAGCCGTTCTTCTCGTCCTCGCCGACCACCACGCTCGCGTACATCGCCGCGCAGACCAGGACGCTGCAGCTGAGCACCGCGACCACGCTGATCACCACGAACGACCCGGTGAAGATCGCCGAGGACTTCGCGATGCTGCAGCACCTCGCGGACGGCCGCGTCGACCTGATGCTCGGGCGCGGCAACACCGGCCCGGTCTACCCGTGGTTCGGCAAGGACATCCGCGCCGGGATCCCGCTCGCCATCGAGAACTACGGCCTGCTGCACAAGCTGTGGCACGAGCACGTCGTCGACTGGGAGGGCAAGTTCCGCACCCCGCTGCAGTCGTTCACCTCGACGCCGCGCCCGCTCGACGACGTCCCGCCGTTCGTCTGGCACGGCTCGATCCGCAGCCCGCAGATCGCCGAGCAGGCCGCCTACTACGGCGACGGCTTCTTCGCCAACCACATCTTCTGGCCGGCCTCGCACACCCAGCGGATGGTCGGGCTGTACCGCGAGCGCTTCGAGCACTACGGCCACGGCTCGGCGGACCAGGCCATTGTCGGCCTCGGCGGCCAGGTCTTCATGCGCAAGAACAGCCAGGACGCGGTCAACGAGTTCCGGCCGTACTTCGACAACGCCCCCGTCTACGGCCACGGCCCGTCGCTCGAGGACTTCTCCCGGGAGACGCCGCTGACCGTCGGCAGCCCGCAGCAGGTCATCGACCGCACCCTGTCGTTCCGCGACTACGTCGGTGACTACCAGCGTCAGCTCTTCCTGATGGACCACGCGGGGCAGCCGCTGAAGACCGTCCTGGAGCAGCTCGACCTGCTCGGCGAACAGGTCGTCCCGGTGCTCCGCAAGGAGTTCGCCGGCCTGAAGCCGGCGCACGTTCCGGACGCCCCCACGCACGCCGCCCGCCTCGCCGCGAAGCTCGCGGAGAACGACAAGAAGGATGAGGTCCAGGCATGAAGCAGCGCAACCTCGTCGTGATCAGCGCGGGCCTGAGTCAGCCCTCGTCCACCCGCCTGCTCGCGGACCAGCTCTCCGCGGCGGTGGGCGCGGCCGCCGGCAAGCTCGGCGTCACCCTCGACGTCGAGGTCGTCGAACTGCGCGACCTGGCCCACGAGATCACCGACCACATGCTGACCGGCTTCGCCCCGGCCGCGCTGCGCAAGGCCCAGGACTCGGTCGCGGCCGCCGACGCGCTCGTCGTGGTGACGCCCGTCTTCAGCGCCAGCTACAGCGGCCTTTTCAAGTCGTTCTTCGACGTACTGGAGCAGGACACCCTCGCTGACAAGCCGATCCTGCTCGCGGCGACGGCCGGGACCGCCCGGCACTCGCTGGTGCTGGAGCACGCGCTGCGCCCGCTCTTCGCCTACCTGCGCGCGGTGCCGGTCCCGACCGCCGTCTTCGCGGCCAGCGACGACTGGGGCGCCAACTCGGTGGAGGGTCCGCTGCGCGGTCGCGTCGACCGCGCAGCGGCCGAACTGGCCCACGAAATCGAACGCCGCGAGCCGGCCACGGTCACCGACCCCTTCGCTCTCACCGAGTCCTTCGAGGACATGCTGAAAGGACTCTGAACCCTTTCGCCGGTACGACGGAGGCCGCTCCCGCCAGGTAGCGGCCTCCGCCTATTCGTCGCTGTCGTCGAGCGCGGCGTTCAGGGCGCCGATGAGATCTGGGCGCACGTTGGCCTGAAGGATCTGCTCGAAGTCCGCCACGTTCAGCTTCTGCCGGACGCCACGCAGAACGATCAACGATTCGATGGGCCAGGCGTCGTACAGCTCGTGCCACAGGGCGGCGGCTCGGGTCAGTGCCGTGGCCGCGTCGTCGTAGTTCTGGTGCCCGTGCGCGCTGGTGCCGAGTTGGTGGTAGGTCAGGGCGGCGTTGTGCCGGTCGCCGTACTCCAGGAAGATTTCGAGGGTCTGCTGGTAGTGGGCCTCGGCCTGCTCGAAACGGTGCTGTTGCTGCGCGACCGTGCCGAGTTGGTGGTAGACGCGAGCGGTGCCATACCGGTCGCCGAAGTCCAGGAGGAGCTCCAGGGCTTTCCGGCAGTGGGCCTCGGCTTCCACGAAACGCTGCTGATCCTGCGCGGCCATGCCGAGCTGGTGGTAGGTCAGGGCGGCGCTGTGCCGGTCGCCGAACGTCAGGAAGATCTTGAGGGCTTGCTGGTAGTGGGCCTCGGCTTCCTCGAAACGTTGCTGTTGCTGCGCGACCATGCCGAGTTGGTGGTAGGTGCTGGCGGAGCTGTGCCGGTCCTTGAACTCCAGTTTGATCTCGAGAGCCTGCTGGTAGTGGGCTTCGGCCTGTTCGGGCCGTTGCTGTTGCTGCGCGACCATGCCGAGTTGGTGGTAGGTGCTGGCGGCGCTGTGCCGGTCGCCGAACTCCAGGAGGAGTTCGAGAGCCTGCTGGTAGTGGGTTTCGGCCTGCTTGAGACGTCGCTGATCCTGCGCGACCATGCCGAGTTGGTGGTAGGTGCTGGCGGCGCTGTATCGGTCGCCGAACTCCAGGGAGCTTTTGAGGGCTTGCTGGTAGTGGGCCTCGGCTTCCGCGAATCGTCGCTGATCCTGCGCGGCCACGCCCGCCAGATGCTGCAGCTCTGCCAGTTCATGGTGCAGCTCTCTGCGGTCCGGTGCCCGGTCGGCGGCGATCGCCGTGTCGAGGAGGTGCCTGCGGCTGTCCTGTTGTTTCGTCTGGTCCAGGTGTTCCTCGAGCGTGCTGATGATCGGGCTGATGGGTTGCTGGGTCTGCAGACCGTGTTCGAGGGCCGTGGTCAGGTTCGCGTATTCCGTACGGACCGCGGCCTCACCCGCCATGCGCTGCTGCGGCTCGTTCGAGGTGAGCATCGTTCCGATCAGCCGCCCGAGACCGGTGTACAGCAGATAGTGGGCCTGCTGGGCGGCGGTTTGCAGGTCGGGCCGCTGCTGGATCCGGGTCCGCAGGAAATACGGCAGCACCGGGAGGATCTGTACCCAGTCTTCGAGCTGGGGGTGGGGTGTGGCCAGGCCGACCCGGACCAGTTCGGCGACCGCGGCCGACAGATCGATCCCACCGAGCTCGGTGACGGCATGGTGTTCGGCGAGGAACTGTTGGTAGGGCTCGAGGGCGGCGGTGGGGATGCTGGCGGTGAACGGGGCCAGCAACAGCAGGGAGTTCTGGGTGGTGGGGTCGAGTTTGCCGTGGCTGTACTCGATGGCCCGGCTGATCAACCCGACCGGGTCGGCGTCGCTGCCACCCTGCTGCAGCTCGGCGAGAATCTGCGCCGGGGTGGCGGTGCGCAGAGCGGGCAGGACCACGGTGAGCGGAAGTGGATAGCCGCCGAGCAGAGTGGTCAGCTCGTCCAGTGCCGCGCGTTGGTCCGAGTCCGTGAGGTGACGGGTGCCGCCGTGGCGGGTCAGGATCGCCTCGATCAGCGTCGACGCGGCCTGAGCGTCCAGGCCGGGCAGGTCGTAGACGCTGTCGGCGAAGGTGCGCGGGCCGATCCACTGTTCGTCCTCGCGCGAGCCGAACAGCACGAGGGTCTTCCCGCCCCGTAGACGTGCCAGGAACCCGGCGAGGCGTTCGCGTTCCGGTTCGGGCAGGGCGTGCGGGATCGCCGCCGGGGTCGCGGTGATCGACTCGGTGTTGTCCAGGATCAGCAGGTACCTGCGAGCCCGGAGAAGCTGCGCGAGCCGTTCCGGCTGGGCCGCGGCGGGCAGCATCTCCAGTTTCGCGTGCTCCACTTTGTCCAGCAGCACCGAGGCGATGCCGTGGATCATCTGGTCGAGGGTCCAGGCCCGGTCCTCGTAGCTGAACCGGAATACCATCTCGACCAGGCCGGTGCGCTGCCACCACCAGCCCAGATGCTGCAACAGGGTCGATTTCCCGGCGCCCGCCATGCCCTTGACGAGCAGCATGGTGCGGTCCTCGTCGATCAGCAGTCGCCGCTCGATCGCCTGAATGTCCAGGTCGCGGCCGACGAACCCGTACTCCGTGTGTGGTTCGTCGCCGACCAGGGCCTCCCGCTCGTAGTAGCGGGCCTGCTGTTCGATCGACATGTCCGACAACCTCAGCCGGATGTCGCGTTGCGCGAACACGACCGGCAGGACCCAGTCCTCCAGATCCAGGCTCTGGTCGAAGTACGCCCGCCGAGCCTTGTCGTCGAACAGCGATCGCCGCGCGGTCTGTGTCGCCGTCACCGGGTCGTCTCCCCGGGCCAGCCCGCTGTACAGCAAGGGCATGGCCTGCTGTGCCGCCGACACCGTCACCGAATACGCCATACCGACCGTCACCGGCACCCCCGCGGCGACCAACCGCTGGGCCAGACTCGCCTCGCTGGCCGGTTCCTTCGCCGACTGGCACGCGTTCAGCACCGCGACCGGCACCCGATGTTCCGCGAGCAGATCGGCGACCTGCTGCGCCGACACCGGTTCCGCTTTCCCCTCCACCGCGGTCTCGAAGAACAGGAACGCCCGCTCACCCTCGAACGCCACCGGCTTGGAGCCGAACAGGTACTGCTCGGCGGCGCGGCCGGCCCGCAGTTCGTCGAACCCGGCCACCGCACCGTGCACATCGAAGTGGATCACCTGGTAGTAGCCCGAACCGTGCAGCCGCGTCGTGTCCCGCAACTGCCGCACGAGCGCCGGCCAGGTCCCGGGGCGCACCAGATCGACCACCACCGGGCGGTCCGCCGTGCGCAGTCCGTCCAGCAGCGGCCGGGAGATCGTGCGGTAACCGACGTCCGCGCGCCCGCCCGGGCGAGCGGTCACGACCAGGATGTTCAGCGTCGGCCGTTCAGGCGGCAACTCGAATCCGCGCGCGGGCAGGTCGACCCGGCGGGTCACCGGCAGCCGCAGCACCGCCGGCACCGGCAACTCCGGATCGAACAGCGCCTCCCAGTGCAACCGATGGAAGGCCGCCGTGCCTCGCACCTGCAGACGGCAGCCGTCGAACCCGCGCCGGGCCAGCGACCGGTAATCACCCGCCGACTGTCCACCGAAGACCTGCTCGAACAGCCGCTGCCCGTATGCGCGCAACCGCTGGACCGCGTCGTCGTGCCAGTCCTGATCGAGGAACGGGAAGCGCAGATGCTCCTCGAAATACCAGGCCAGCCGCTCCTCGTCACCCGGAACCGCCGGGTCGGAGACAGTGACCTCAAATTCCGTCGCGTCGGGAAAGGACACCCGTACGACGAACGATCCATCCGGCCCGCAGGACTGCTCGGACACACCGATCACAGTGGCCTGTGCCGGGCCCGCGCCGGTGGTCACCTGATGCTCCGCCGGATCCGGACCACCACCACCCGATCATCACCAGAGACGGTTTCGGCCAGCTCCAGCTCCGTCACGTCCACCGTCGGACGTTGTTTCACCACCAGGCGCCTCAGCAGGTCGTACAGCACACTGCTGACGAGATTCACCGCCAGCGGAACCCAGATCAGCTCCGCCAGCCCGGGAAAGAAACTCCCCGGTGCCGACGGCTGCAGCGTGGCTTCGCCCAGCGCGGCGGCCTCCTCGTCATCGGCCCATGCCTTCACCAACTCGGCCGGCTCCACGCCGACCGCCGGATCCACCGCCACCACCAGCCGAGCCATTCCCACCCCCGGGTAACACGACGAAACGTGCGACCACGATGGCACAGCGATCGACGGGACGACATGGCACGAACACCCGAAAGGGGACTGGAGGACCGTCCGGTGATCGTCACCGGAAATCAGGCGGAGCGATCCTCCAGTGGGTAGACCGCGTGGTCGGCGTCCCACCACAGCACGTAGAACACCCCGGCCGCGATGAAGCCCCACAGCCGTTTCCGGTTCCCCACCCGGAACCGGAAGATGTCACCGCCGAACACCTCCACCAGCCGCAGCTGCGCGAGGCGCTCCTGAGCCGGCTGACTGAGCGTGCCCACCTCCTGATAGTGATGCTTCCGGTGGGCTCCACCCTTCGAGCCGGCGAGCTGCGCCCGGATCTCGTGCCAGCTCGACCGGCTCACGTTGCAGAGGAACTGCAGCAGTTCGTCCGCGTCGGCTGCCGTCGGCCACGACCAGGACCCCTGATAGCCGTGGTCGGCGTAGTGGAACGAGAAGGTGACCTTGTGCTCGCCGGCATCCGGGCCGTGGACGACACGCTCGTCGACCTTCGGAACCTTCGCGCCGGAGGTGAGCTGTTTGGGGGAGCCGGTCCGGGCTTTTCTGGGGGACATCGCGAGGTCTCAGGCGGTCGCCGGCGCTCCCCATCCGTCCCAGGTGAGCTGGTCCACCGGGACGGCCTCCTCGGCGGCGTCGAGCGAGCCGTAGTACTCGTGCATCGCGGCGTGCGTGATGACGTTGGTCGAGCGCTCGGTCGGGTGCAGTCCGGCGCGGGCGTCCTGCCACGGAGCCTCGGCGTGGGTGAGGTGGCTCAACTTGCGGGCGTCGAGACCGCCGTAGAAGTCGAGGACGACGTCGACCGTCTCCTGCTCGGCGGCGGTGAGGCTGCCCGGATCGCCGTGCGCCCAGTCGGCGACGATGAACTGGCTGCGGTGCTCGGCGTAGACCGCGGGCACGACCGGACCGTTCGCCCACGCCTCGATGGGCTCGGCGAAGAGGGGATGCTCGTCCCAGACGAGATGCCAGGCCTGGCTGTAGTACAGCAGCTTCTGCAGCTTCATCGCCGACATCGGGCCGCGTACGGACAGGATGTAGGCGGCGACGTCGTGTGCGGTTGCCACCGATACACCTCCCGACCTGAACCTCTTGGCGACTCCGCTCGGGATGAGTTTACGGATCCGGTCAGCCATTTTCCGTCCTCTGCGTAGCGGCGCGATAACACGTTGTGGCGGATTTGCCCCGGTGTGGTGATCGCGACCGTTCTCGCGGGTTGAGCGACGTTCACGACTCGATGTGGTGCTGCCTACTAGTCTCACGCCACCCCCTCGTCGAGCGGGAGTACCCGTTCGCGTGGTGTCGATGTCCGGCACCCGACTCGGTGTGCCCGGGGTGATGCTTCACGTCAGCGCCAACGAGGCTCGGCGGCTCCGGGACATCCGGGCCCGGGATTGGCATACGTACGGTATCGACGGCAGTGCGTTCTGTTGTTCATGGTGATCGTGTGGCTACCTCCGCGCCCGGCCCGTCCGCGTCCGGAGCTCGGCGTCATCTCATCGCCCTGCCGCGCGGTCGGCCGGTCCGGAGGCACCACCTGATCGCGATCCCCCGGACCCGCCCCGCCCTCGGAGAGCCGGAGGTGGAGGAGGGGCCCGCGCCGCGCTTCTCCCGCTCGGTGCTCGCGGTGCTGGCATCGGTGGTGCTGCTCGCGCTGCTCTGCTGCGAGGCGGCGGTTCTGCTGCTCAGACTGGTCGACGGCCAGACATGATCTTGAAGGTCACCCCCGCCGAACCGGCCCTGGAGCGCGGCCGTATGGTGTGCGACACACCGACGGGAGCGGGTGATCCGGACCGTCGGTGTCGTTTGCGTGGGCTGGTCCCGGGGGCATACCAGATGGAGACCGTCCGTTAACCGAAGGTTGTGCCGGGACTGTCCCGGAGCGGTGGAACCGCGGGCGCAGGCGTTTGCACAATGCAACTATGAGGAACCGGACAGCGGCAATGGAGGCGCTATGACCATGACCGGCGCACGGGGACCGGCCTTGGCGGAACGGTCTCGTGCCGACCTGCCCGTGACCCCGCTGACCTGGCAGCGGACCGACACGGTCGGGACCGAACTGGTCTTCCCGCGGGGCTCGCGGCCCAGCGGTTCGGCGATCGTCGCCGGTTCCCGGCCGTACTCGCTGACCTGGCAGGCCGAGTTGACGCCGGCCTCGCAGGTGAAGTCGCTGCACGTCACGTGCCGGGGCGACGGCTGGAACCGGGAACTGCGGATGGAGCGCGCGGCGACCGGGTGGACCTGCCGCGCGGAGCACGCCGGGGACGCGGGCGACCTGCCGTTCGCGGGCACCGAGCAGTTGGAGGCGATCGACCCGGGCGCGGTGCTGCGCCTGGCCGACTCGCCGATCTTCATCTCCTGGGCGGTCCGCAATCTCGGCCTGACCGTGAAGTCCGGGCCGGTCAGCGTGCCGGTCGTCCGGGTGCAGGTGCCGTCCCTCGCCGTGGTGCCCGGGACCGTGACGTACCACCTGGTCAGCCCGCAGCGGCTGCGGATCACCGGGGACTGGCCGGCGGCGACGTTCGAGCTGGACGGGGCGGGGATGGTCGTCTACCAGGCCGGCCACCTGCGGATGGCGCGCTGAGGGCGGCGGTCAGAGCAGTCGCCAGTCGGCGTACTCGAAGCCGGGTGCGACCACGCAGCTGACCAGGACCGGATCGTCGCCGGCCGGGGCGGCCGCCTGCCAGCACCCGGCCGGGACCAGCAGTTGCGGCTGCTGGCCGGCCGCGAGGTCCGGCCCGAGCAGCAGCGGTCGCTCGGCGCCCGGCCGCTCGCCGGAGCCTCCGAGGGTCAGGGTGAGCGGCCCGCCGGAGTGCCAGAACCACAGCTCGTCCGAGCGCACCACGTGCCACTCGGATCGCTCGCCGGGGTGGAGCAGGAAGTAGATCGCGGTCGCGGCGGCGCGGGATCCGTCGTACCCCGAAGGCTGGAATTCGTGTGGAGACCGCCAGGTCTCCCGGAACCAGCCACCCTCCGGGTGCGGCGCCATGCCGAGCCGCTCGGCCAGCGGCGGTCGATCGCTCATGATCTATGAGCTTAGACCGGCCGGGCGCGTCCGGTCAGGCGATCAGGCGACGTAGTGCGGCGGTCAGGCCGGGGGCGTCCAGGTCGGACTCCATCACCAGGGCGCGCAGGATGATGCCGTCCAGGAGGGCGCAGATGTCGCGCGCCGCCTCCGCGCCGACCGTGGGTTCGAGGATCTCCGGGAGCTCGTTCATCCAGACCTCCGCGATCGGTCGCAGCGCGGCGTCGCGTGCCGCGGCCATGCACAGCTCGTACTCGATCCGCACCTGTCGCCGGTCGGCCAGGTACTCCCGGGTCAGCTCGGTCAGCTCGGCCGGCAGGTCCGGGGCGGCGGCCAGCCGGCGCGCCCACTCGTCCAGGTCGGCGCGCAGCTGATCGGTCGCGTGGCGCAGCCCGGCCGCGATCAGGTCGTCCAGGGTGGGGAAGTAGTACGTGGTGGCGCCGAGCGGCAGGCCGGACCGGGCGGCGACCGCCCGGTGCGTGGTCCGCCCGACGCCGGCCTCGGCGATGACCTCCATGGTGGCCGCGGCGAGCGCGGCGCGGCGCGCCTCGGGGTCACGGGCGCGCTGGGTACGGCGCTCGGTCAAGGTGTTTCCGCGCCGGTCGGCTTGAGCATCGAGTTTCCCGCAGGTCAGTGCGCTTGCGCGCCGGTCAGGTTGAGCATCACGACGCCCGCGATGATCAGGGCGATTCCGCCCACCTTAGCGAGCGTGACCGGTTCATCGAGAAAGAGCGCCGCGATGACCACGATGGCGGCGGTGCCGACCGCCGACCAGATGGCGTAGGCGACGCCGACCTGGAGGCCGCCCTTGACGGCTTGGGCGAGGGCGATGAACGAGATGGCGTATCCGGCGAGGACGGCGAGGGTGGGCCACAGCCGGGTGAAGCCGTCGGTGGCTTTCATCATGCTGGTCGCGAGGAGCTCGGCGGCGATGGCGAGGGCGAGGAGGAAGTAGGGCACTGCGTCACCTCATCTTGTACGAATGTACAAGTACAATCGTACAAGATCGCCGACCGCCTCCGCGAGGGTGAAGAATCTGGCATCATCCGGCCGTGACAGACGATGGGCGGACGCGGCGGATCGCCGCGATGCTGGGCTGTGACCAGATGCTCTCCGGAGCACGACCGGTCACCGTGCGGGAGAAACTGGCCGAGCTGAGCGAGACCGCCGACGCCGGCCTGATGCCGGACGTCTACGGCGACGGGCCGGTCACCGTGCTGGAGAAGCGCACAGCCGAACTGCTCGGCACCGAGGCCGCGGTCTTCTTCCCGACCGGGACGATGGCCCAGCAGGTCGCGATCCGCTACGGTGCCGAGCTCACCGGCCGGCGCGCGGTCGCCCTGCACCCGCTCGGCCACCAGGAGGTGCACGAGCGCCGCGCCTACGCCGACCTGACCGGCCTGCGCGCCGTCCACCCGACCGCCGCCCCGCGCAACCCGACCGCCGCCGAGATCATGGCGCTGGCCGAGCCGGTCGGCACCGTCGTCCTCGAACTGCCGCTGCGCGACGCCGGCTTCGTGCTCCCCACCTGGCCGGAACTGGCCGACGCGTGCACGGCCGCCCGCGCGGTCGGCGCCCGCGCGCACCTGGACGGGGCCCGGCTCTGGGAGTCCACGCCGTACCTGGGAAGAGGGCTCGCCGAGATCGCCGGCCTGGCCGACTCGACGTACGTCTCCTTCTACAAGACCCTCGGCGGCCTCAGCGGCGCGGCGCTCGCCGGCACCACCGCCCTCGCCGCGTACGCCCGGAACTGGCGGCACCGCTACGGCGGCCAGCTCTACCAGCAGTGGCCCGCGGTGCTGAGCGCGCTCACCGGCCTGGACCGCCAACTGCCGAAGATCCCGGACTACGTCCGCCACGCCCGGACCGTCGCCGCCGCCCTCGCCGAACTGCCCGGCGCCGTCGTCTTCCCGAGGCCGCCGCACACCAACCAGTTCCGCCTCTGGCTGCCGCACCCCGCCGCGCGCCTCAACGAGGCCGCGCTCGCCCTGGCCGAACAGGAGAAGATCTGGTTCGTCGCGGGCTGGCGCGACACCGAGACCCCGGGCCAGGCGATGACCGAGGTCGTCGTGCACGCCCCTGCGCTCGAATGGACCGCCCGCGACGTCGTCGACGCCGGGCTGCGCCTCCTCGACCGGATTCAAGGTTGATCAACCGGGTATATGGATCCTGATAGGTCATCACCGGATGCAGGAGGTTCCGATGAGCGCAGTCGCCAACCCGGCCACCGTCGAGGAGTGCCTGCGGGTGGGTACCGGCTTCACGCAAGGCGACCGCAACTGGATCGCTGAGCAGTTCGGCCCGCTCGACTCCCGGCTCGCCGCGTTCCACGCCGACGCCACGGAAATGGAGATCACGGTGAAAGACCGCGAGGCGCGCGGTCAGAAGGTCACCCTGGAGTGCTGGATCGGCGGCCGGGAGAAGATCGTCACGACGTCGTCGGAGGAGGATCTGCACGCGGCGATCATGGATGTGCGGGATGATCTGCGCCGCCGCCTCAACGACTCGAAGACGAAGCGGGAGCCGCGCAGCAATCGGCATCTGCGTGAGACGCCCGAGGTCGAGATCGATATTCCTCGGTAAGAAAGACCAATTTCTCCGGTACGAAGGATCGGGTCGCGTCCGTAGGCCGCGTCCCGTGCGGGGGTCGTGCGCGGCGTTGCGGCCGCGCACGCCCGCTGCGCGGTTATCGGCCGTGTCTCACGCGCGGCGTCGCGGCGGTCGGTCGTGTTTCCTGCGCGGTGTTGCGGCCGCGCATGATCGCTAAGCGGGTGGCCTCGTGCGATCCTGGCGCCCTGTGCCCGGATGTCAGCCACAGATTGCCAAGATCGCGTCGGGAGCGAGGCGGTCAGAGGATCTTTCCGAGATAGGTCAGGGGCCCCGGATCGGGGACGGGCAGCTCGGTGAAGCCCAGTCGGTCGTAGAAGCCACGCGCGCGGAGGTTCGCGGTGACCATGCCGAGGTGGACCCCGGGCGCCCCGGCACCGGCGGCCGCATTCTCGAACGCGGCGATCAGCTTCCGGCCGTAGCCCCGGCCCTGATAGAGCGGGAGCAGGTCGATGTGCAGGTGGGCCGGATAGCCGCCAACTCCGGCACGATCATCCGCTCCGGCCGATGGTGCAGCGCGACCATGTCCTGCTCCGGCGTGCGCGGTGGCGGTGGCGGCACCGGATACTTGTCGCCGAGCAGCGGAATCCACTCGTCGCGGTAACGCTTCACGAACCCGGCGGTGTCCGCGGTCCCGACCACGTAGCCGACCGCCTCACCGTCGTCGAGCACAAAGGCGAGTTCCGGTTCCAGGTGGACGTACGGCCCGGCGAACAGATCGCCCATCAGGTCGTCGGTGGAGTACTGCCCACGGGCGTCCGACCCGGCGTCAGCGGTACGGACACAGATGTCATAGACGGCGCAGAGATCAGCCGTGCGGTAGGGGCGGATGTCGAGCACGCCGCGCACGCTATGCCGTGAAAGCGCTTCCACCGCAAGCCCCGCCTCGCCCCTT
Organism: Actinoplanes regularis; assembly: GCF_900188005.1. Classification (GTDB taxonomy): domain Bacteria; phylum Actinomycetota; class Actinomycetes; order Mycobacteriales; family Micromonosporaceae; genus Actinoplanes; species Actinoplanes regularis. The sequence continues at coordinate 201,474 of NZ_FZNR01000007.1, forward strand.
CAGACGTCGCTCATCGGGCTAGGCTGTCGCGCGGAAGACCGGTGTGCTCGGGAACAGTGCGATCGGTGCGGCCTCGCCGAGAGCGGCGCGGGCGGCCGCGGCGGCGATCTGCTCGACCGGGTGGGTGGCCGTGGAGAGGGCCGGATGCGCCGCGCCGGCCAGGGGGATGTCGTCGAAACCGGTCACCGCGACGTCGTCCGGGACGCGCACGCCAGCGTCGGCGAGAGTCTGCAGGACGCCGAGGGCGGTGGCGTCGCTGACCGACGCTATCGCGTCGGTGTCCGGCCAGCGATCCAGGATGGCCCGCGCGGCGGTGCGGCCCTTGTCGCTGGTGAAGTCCCCGCGTACGACACGAGTGGGCATTTCCGCCGCACGGGTCAGCTCGGTGTAGACCGCGACCGGTGGAGCGGACGAGGCCAGCCACGACGGGCCCGCGACCAGGGCGATCCGGCGCCGGCCGGCCGCGTAGAGGTGGGTGAGCAGTGCTCCCACGCCCGCCGCGCTGTCGACGTCGGCCCCGCCCGCGCCGATCGCGGCCGTCCGGCCGCGCAGACCGGACGGCAGGCAGCTGAGCAGCGCCCTGTCGTGCCCGGCCAGGACCACTGCGGCCAGGCCGCGATCGGCCGCGAGATCCTCCAGGTCAGCGGCGCACTCGAGGCCGATCCGGCGCAGCGAGACACCGATGTCGTACGGGTCGAGAGCGGCCGCCATGGCCGCCGTCGCCCGTGTCACGAACGGATCCAGCAGGATGTCCGCCCGATCGTCCCGCACCGCGAAGACCACCCGGGTCCCGGTCCCGCGAGCCAGTCGCCGGGCGACCGGATGCGGCTGGTAGCCGAGCTGCCCGGCGGCCGCCAGGACAGCGGCGCGACTGGCCGCCGAGGCCGGCCCGGAACCGGAGAGCACCCGGGACGCGGTGGCCGGCGACACCCCGGCACGCCGGGCCACATCGGCCAGCCCCGCCCGGATCTCTCGCATCCGCCCAGTAAACCGTCAACGAGAGTCACCCGCCCACCCCGTCACCCGCCCACCCCGTCACCCGCCCACCCCGTCACCCGCCCACCCCGTCCCCGCGCTGGTCCGGTCCCCGCGCTGGTCCGGTTCCTGCGCCCATCCCGTCACCCACGCTTGCCACGGCGCTGTGCTCGCCACGGAGATGCGCTCGCCGTGAGGGGCGTTTCTCCAGCCTGGTTTCCGATGGGCGTCGTCCCGGCCAAAAAATGTCAGAGGGTGGTTCTAAGGTGGGGTCCGACTTCGACGTTGGGGGATTCTCGTGACTACCCTGTCCGGCCGGTCCGGCACCGCGCTGCTGGTCATCGACGTGCAGAACGGCGTCATGACCGGGGCGTACAACCGAGACGCCGTGATCGCGAACATCGCCACCCTGGTCGGTAAGGCTCGCGCCGAGAGCGTGCCGGTGATCTGGGTGCAGCACTCATCCGAGGAGCTGCCACTGGACAGCCCGCAGTGGGAGTACGTGTCCGAGCTGCCCCGCGGTGACGGCGAGCCACTGGTGCACAAGAAGTACGGTGACTCGTTCGAGGCCACCGACCTCGAGGAGCGTCTCGCCGAGCGGGGCGTCGGCCGTCTCGTGGTGACCGGCGCGCAGTCCGACGCGTGCATCCGCGCCACGATCCACGGCGGGTTCACCCGGGGCTACGACGTGACGCTGGTCAGCGACGCGCACACCACGGAGGATCTGTCGCAGTGGGGTGCGCCCACCCCCGACAAGGTCGTGTCCCACCTCAACCTGTACTGGGGCTGGCAGGCTGCTCCCGGCCGCACCGCCGGAACGGTGGAGACAGCGGAGGTCAGCTTCGCGCCAGCCTGATCCGCCGTACGGTGAAGGTATGGTCGTCGCCCGCCACGGCCGGGTCGTCGCCCGCCACGGCCGGGTCGTCGCCCGCCACGGCCGGGTCGTCGCCCGCCACGGCCGGGTCGTCGCCCGCCACGGCCGGGTCGTCGCCCGCCACGGCCGGGTCGTCGCCCGCCACGGCCGGGTCGTCGCCCGCCACGGCCGGGTCGTCGCCCGCCACGGCCGGTGAGGGTGGTGATCGTGGAGTTCCCGGCGCGAGGGTCGCGGTGGGCTGGATCGAGGAAGTCGCCGAGGCGAAGTGACGGCACACAACAGGTGGCTGCGTAGGGTTGCCGAGGACCCGGGGCACTCGCAGTGGTACATCAAGCGGTTCCGGGACCTGGCCGCCGAGGGCGCTGACCTGGTCGGTGAGGCTCGGCTGGTCGACACGATGGTTCCGCGCGGCGCGCGAATCCTGGACGCGGGCTGCGGTCCCGGCCGGGTCGGGGGGCACCTGTTCAGACTCGGTCACGAGGTGACCGGCGTCGACATCGACCCCGAACTGATCGCCGCTGCCGTCGACGACCATCCCGGCCCGCACTGGCTGGTCGGCGACCTGTCGGAGTTGGCGTTGTCCGGGCCGCCGTTCGACGCCGTTGTCTGTGCCGGCAACGTGATGACCTTCGCCGCCCCGGACACCCGCGTCGAGATCCTGCGCCGCTTCGCCGGCCATCTGGCGCCGACCGGCCGCGCCGCTATCGGCTTCGGCGCCGGCCGGGACTATTCGTTCGACGAGTTTCTCGGCGACGTGACCACTGCCGGGCTGACCCCCGACCTACTGTTGAGCACCTGGGATCTGCGCCCGTTCACCCCGGACGCCGACTTCCTGGTGGCGCTCCTGCGCCACACGTAGAGCCCGCGGAAAGTGACCCGCAGTCTCCGGCCTCAAGGTTGTTGATCTACAGGTCTGGACGCGCCGGAGCCATGTCAGGTCGCGGCGCTGCGCTTGCTGGCGCCGTGCTGCGCTTGCTGGCGCCGTGCTGCGCTTGCTGGCGCCGTGCTGCGCTTGCTGGCACTGTGCTGCGCTTGCTGGCACTGGGCTGCGCTTGCAGGCACCGTGTCGGGCCGCGAGTCTCCCAAATACCGGATAGAAGCCCGCCCCTCGGCTGATGCTGACGGTGGTCAAGGAACTGGTGTTGCCGCTGTGCCCGCCAGCTCGGCTTGTCCGGCGGGTGCTGGTTGTAGTTACGGGGGCTTCCATACGGCTGTGGGGGCCAGCCTGGTTTGGCCGGTTGGTGCTGGTTGTGGTGATGGGGATTTCGATACGACTGTGGCAGCCAGCTTGGCGTGCCCTACTGCGGTTGATGGCGTGTGTGCTGTTCGGCTTGGGTTACCGCACCGGCTTGGGTCACCGCGCCGGTTAGCCACCGCCTGGGCGGCCGCGCGGGTTTAGCGACCGCGTGGGTTTAGCCACCGCGCGGGTTTAGCCACCGCGCGGTGGCCGTGCTGGCTTGGCGGCCGTGCTGGCTGGCGGCCGTGCGGGCTTGGCGGCCGTGCGGGCTGGGCCTGCGGGCTGGGCCTGCTGGCTGGGGCAGGAGGGTTGCCGGGCGTGCCGACGGGGTGGCCGGTCGGTCGAGGCGACGGGGTGTTGGTGGGGCAGTGGGTCAGTGGAGGTGCCAGGCGCGCTGGCGGGTGCGGTCGACGGCGATCTGGTAGGAGAGTTCGAACCGGTGCGTCGGATTGGCGTGGTACCAGCGCATTGCCTGCAGGACGAGCGCCGGGTCTGACGCCAGCCACGGGACCTGGATGATCACGCATTCCGGGGCGCGGAACAGGGAGCGCCGGATCCGGGTCTGGGGGGCGAACTCCGCAGGCACCGCGATGATCGGGATGCGGGCCTGTTCGCCGGCGGCGATCTCGCGGATGGCCTCCCACGGGATGAACTGCTGGGCCCAGATGCCGTGGTGGTAGATGCCGTCCGGGGTGAGGGCCAGCCGGCCCGGAGCGTGCCGGAGCAGCAGGAACAGCGCGCCGCCGGTGAGGACGGCGCCCACGGCCAGCGGTGGGGTGCTGAACACCAGGGCGATCTGGGCCAGGGTGAGCAGGGTGAGGAAACTTCCGTACCAGTAGTAGAGCCGCCGGGAGTAGGCGAAGGTCAGCCCGGGGCTGCCGTCGTCGATCCCGGCGATCCGCATCCGGTCGCCGGTGTTGTGCGGGCGGACCCACAGGTTCAGCAGGAGCCCGAACAGGTGGCCGAGAACCAGCACGGCGACGCCGCAGGCCAGCGCGGCGGCGAAGTCGCCGAGGATCACCGACCACACACCGGCGGCCAGGACCAGGATGGCCAGCAGGCCGCTACCGACGGCCGCGTGCACCAGCCGCGAGGAGGGTTGGTAGTCCCGCCACGGCGACGGGTCCGCGGAGACCGGCGTGGTGCGCGGCAGATCGAAGTAGAGGGTCATCGCGCGTTCCGATCCACGAAGCAGTTCGAGGCCGCCGAAAGCGGTCGGCGTTCGTTGGTGGGGTTCGGGGCCGCTGGATGCGGTCGGCGTTCGTTGGGGAGGTTCGAGGCCAACGGGAGTTTGTTGGTGGGGTTCGGGGCCGCCAAACGCGGTCGGCGTTTGTTGGTGGGGTTCGAGGCCACCGGGAGCGGTCGGCGTTCGTTGGTGAGGTTCGAGGCCGCCGGGAGCGTCAGGCTCGGCGCCGCCGGAAACGGCCACCGACCACTGGAGAGGTTCATCGGGGCCGCCGGATCCGCCGCGCCAGCGGTCCTGCGGGCTCGCCCCCGGTCACGGCCGGCAACGAAAGCTCCGGCGTAGTGACACGGCGTGCTGCCTCATTAGCGCGGCGTAGCCGCTCAGTGATCATGCGAAGGATGTCCAGGTCGATACGCGGACGATCGCTCATCAGGTCTTTCCTCTTCCCGTCCCCCGGGTTTGGTGCTCAGGAGTACGAGTATCGAGGATGATGAGTTCAAACGGAGAGTAATCATGACGGCGAACTCGTTCAAGAATCGCCACTCCGGACAATCACCCTGATTCACCCAGCCCAACCACCTGCCATGGAAGCGCTCCCGGTCCCAGGAATCCGAACAGACCACCCCATTCCATCAATGAAGGTTTCCGGAAGCGCCAGGAAATGGCACACCGAGCGACGACCTGGTGTCCACTCTTGACATTGCAAACTTAAGCCACTTAATAATGTCCCGGTCAAAGGTGAATCTCGCGCCGGGCTGGGCGCGCGCGGGTGACCCGGGCCGGTAACCCGCTGCCTGGAACACGGCGGCGTTGAAGATCGAAGGATCTGCAGATGTTGAATCTTCTGACCCGCCGGGGCCGCCGCCTCGGCGCCGCGGTGGCCGCGTCCGCCGCGCTAGCCCTGGCCGTCGCCGGCTGTTCGGACGGCGGCGGTGGTGGCACCGATGCGAACAAGGGGGCCGCGAACAGCTCCATCACCATCTTCAATGGAGCCACCGGGACGATCGTCGAGAACTGGAACCCGTTCACCCCGACGTTCCTGCAGCCCACCAACGGTCTCATCTACGAGCCGCTGTACTGGTACAACTTCGCCGCCGAGTCGAAGCCGACCCCGATGCTGGCCACCGGGTACGCCTGGGACGGCGCCGGCAAGGTCCTGACCATCACCACCCGCGAGGGGGTGAAGTGGTCGGACGGGCAGCCGTTCTCCGCGAAGGACGTGGCGTTCACCTTCGAGCTGATCCGGAAGAACAAGGCGCTCAACTCGACCGGCATCAGCCTCGCCTCGGTCGAGGCCAAGGATGACAAGACCGCGGTCCTGACGTTCACGAAGCCGTCGTTCACCGACGAGGCGGCGGTCATCGCCAACACCCCGATCATCGCCGAGCACGTGTGGAGCAAGATCTCCGACCCGGCGAAGACCGTGAACCAGAATCCGGTCGGCACCGGGCCGTACAAGCTGAAGACGTTCTCCGCGCAGAGCTACGTGATGGAGAAGAACGCGAACTACTGGCAGCCCGGCAAGCCGCAGATCCAGAATGTCCGCTACATCGCCCTGGCCACCGCCGACGCCGCGAGTGCCGCGCTGACCGCCGGCCAGGTGGACTGGATGAGCGCGTTCCTGCCCGGCCTGGAACAGCTGATCAAGAACCAGAAGAATCTGACGTACGTCAACACCCCGGCCCTGACCGCGTCGATCTTCACGTGCTCCGGTGCCGAACTGGGCTGCAAGGGCCCGCAGACCGACCGGGCCGTCCGCCAGGCGATCTACTGGGCGCTCAACCGCGACCAGCTGAACAAGCTGGCCGGTGGCGGCTTCGCGGAGACCGCCTCGCCGACCCTGCTGCTGCCCAAGCGGGATCAGGGCTGGATCGCCAACCCGAACAACCTCAACACCCCGGGCGGGCCGGACGTCGCCAAGGCCAACCAGATCCTGGACGCGGGCGGCTGGGTCAAGGGCGGGGACGGCATCCGTACCAAGAACGGCGAGAAGCTGTCCCTGACCATCCAGACGGTGACCGGCTGGAGCGACTTCATCTCGCTGAACGACGCGATGACCCAGCAGCTCAAGGAGATCGGCATCGAGCTCAAGCCGACCCAGCTGTCCTGGAACGAGTGGAACAACAACCAGACGCAGGGCAAGTACCAGCTCTCGCTGGACTCGATCGGGCTGGGCGCGTCGCCCAACCCGTACGCCACCTATCTGAAGTATTCGTCGATCACCACCGCCAAGGTCGGCGAGGCCGCACCGCCGAGCGGCAACTACGCACGTTACTCCAACGGCAAGGTGGACGCGGCGGTCGCCGCGGCGGCCGCGACCAACGACGAGGCCGCGCAGAAGGCGCAGTACGCGATCATCCAGGACGAGATCGTGCGGGACCTGCCGTACATCCCGATCTACGTGAACTCGATGCTCACCGAGTTCAACACCGGCAACGCCACCGGCTGGCCGTCGAACGACAACAAGTACGCCCTGCCCGCCTCCTGGAAGCAGTGGGACAACGGCATCGTGCTGACCAACCTGAAGCCCGCGAAGTAAGGATCCACGGACCGTGCGCTACCTGCTTCGCAAGTTCGGGTTCTACCTGGTCGCCCTCTGGGCGGCGCTGACGGTGAACTTCTTCGTCCCGCGCCTGATGCCCGGTGACCCGGTTCTGATCCTGCTCGCGAAGCTGGGTCAGCGCGGGCCGGTCACCCCGGAGATGCGGGCCTCGGTCGAGGCCCTGCTGGGTGCGGAGAGCGGCGAGCCGCTGTGGCACCAGTACCTGGACTATCTGGGGAACCTGGCACACGGGGACCTGGGCGTCTCGGTGACGTTCTTCCCCGCGCCGGTCAGCTCGATCATCGGACAGACCCTGCCCTGGACGATCGGCCTGATCGGCCTCGCCACGATCATCTCGTTTCTGGCCGGCGTCGGCCTCGGCACCGTCGCCGGCTGGAAACGAGGCTCCTGGCTGGACAATCTCATCCCGGTCACCACGATGTTCCAGTCCGTGCCGTACTTCTGGCTGGCTCTGATCCTGCTCTTCGCGTTCGGCAGCGTCTGGCCGCTCTTTCCGCTGAACGGCGGATACGACGTCTACAACGTGACCCCGGGCTGGAACGGCCCGTTCATCGGCTCGGTCCTCTACTACGGCGCGCTGCCGGCGATCACCATCGTCCTGTCGTCGGTCGGCGGCTGGATGCTCGGCATGCGCAACATGATGGTGTCGACCCTCTCCGAGGACTACATGGTCACCGCGGAGGCGAAGGGTCTGCGCCCGGGCCGGATGATGCGGCGTTACGCGGCTCGCAACGCGATCCTGCCGTCGGTCTCCGGCTTCGCGATCTCGCTCGGCTTCGTCGTCTCCGGCTCGATCGTCACCGAGGCGGTCTTCTCCTATCCCGGCATCGGTTCCGCGCTGCTACAGGCCGTCAGCGGCAACGACTACGCCCTCATGCAGGGCATCTTCCTGGTCATCACGCTCTCCGTGCTCGCCGCGAACCTGCTGGTCGACCTTCTGTACTCGATCATCGACCCGCGCACCCGGTCGCGGGCCTGAGCGGGGAGCGATCATGACCATGACCACCGAGCGGTCCGGGACGACAAGCAGACAAAATCCAAAATCGACGATCAAGGTACGGCGATTGGCGCGCAACAAGAAGCTCCTCGCCGGCCTGATCATCGGCGGCGCGATCGTGCTCTTCGGCGTCTTCGGCCCCCTGCTCACCCAGGACCCGGCCCTGGTGAACGACATCGGCCTGACCCCGCCGAGCGCCGACCACTGGCTCGGCACCACGCAGACCGGCCAGGACGTCCTGGCCCAGCTCGCCTATGGCACGCGCGGCTCGCTGGCCGTCGGCGCGATCGTGGGCGTACTGACCCTGATCCTGTCGACGTTCTTCGGGGTCGTCGGCGCCTACGCCGGCGGCTGGTTCGACGAGATGTTCTCCCTCTTCACCAACGTCATGCTGGTCATCCCCGGCCTGCCGCTGGTGATCGTGATCTCCAGTTACGTCCCGGACAAGAACATCTGGCTGGTCTCCATCGTCCTGGCGATCACCAGCTGGGCCGGTTCCGCCCGGGTGCTGCGCGGCTACACGCTCAGCCTGCGCGACCGTGACTACGTGCTGGCCGCCCGGGTGGCCGGTGAGAAGCGCCGGCGGATCCTGGCCGTGGAGATCCTGCCGAACCTGATCCCGCTGCTCGCCTCCCAGGTCGTGTTCGCGGTCATCTTCGCCATCCTCGGCGAGGCCGGCCTCTCCTACCTCGGCCTCGGCGCGAGCGGCTCGTTCACCTGGGGCACCATGCTGTACTACGCGCAGAACGGCCTCGCCCTGCGGCTCGGCGCGTGGTGGTGGTTCGTGCCGCCGGGCCTGATGCTGGCCCTCTTCGGCGCCGCCCTCTCGCTGATCAACTTCTCGATCGACGAGATCATCAACCCGAAGCTGCGCAATCAGACCCGGGCCGCCCGCAAGGGCTGGCGGATGTCGCGTGAGCAGCTGTCCAAGGCGAAAGAGGCCACGCTGTGAACCCGTCCGTGCTGAGCATCGAGAACCTCAGCGTCGACTACCTGGTCGAGCCCGTGGTGCACGCGGTCCGGAACGTCTCGTTCGAACTGAGGCGCGGCGAGGTGCTGGGCCTGGCGGGGGAGAGCGGCTGCGGCAAGAGCACTCTCGCGTACGGGATAGTCCGGCTCCTGAAACCGCCGGCGATGATCACTTCCGGGCGGGCGGTGTTCCACTCCCGGGACGGCCTCGAGATCGACTGGAACGAGTTGCACGCGGAGGAGCTGCGCGCCAACCGCTGGGAGAAGATCTCCATGGTCTTCCAGGGCGCGATGAACTCGCTCAACCCGGTGATCTCCATCCGTGACCAGTTCGAGGACGTCTTCGCCACCCACCGCCCGAAGATGAGCCGCAAGCAGCGCCGCGACCGCTGCGCCGAGCTGCTCGAACGCGTCGGCGTCGATCCGGGGCGGCTGAGCTCCTACCCGCACGAGCTCTCCGGCGGCATGCGCCAGCGCGTCATGATCGCGATGGCGATGGCCCTGGAACCACCGGTCATGATCATGGATGAGCCGACCACCGCGCTCGACGTCGTGGTGCAGCGGGAGATCCTCCGGGAGATCACCCGGCTGCGTGACGAGCTCGGCTTCGCGGTCATCTTCATCACCCACGACCTGCCGCTGCTGCTGGAGATCAGCGACCGGATCGCGGTGATGCGCGGCGGCGAGATCGTGGAACTCGGTGATGCGGCCGAGCTCTACACCAACCCCAGGCACGAGTACACCAAGCAGCTGCTGGCCTCGTTCCCGAGCCTGACCGGCGATCGAGGCTCGTTCGTCCGCGGCGCGATGGACGACCGGCTGCTGGCGCTGGACGCGGTCGAGGTGGAGGCCCCGTCATGATCGACTGCACCGGGCGGCAGCCACCGGAACCGCGTCGCGGCCTCGCGGGCGAGGGCCAGGAGAGCGTGACAATGGAGGCACAGTGACCACCCTCGAAGTGCGCGGGCTGGGCAAGGACTACCGGCTGCGGGACGGGTGGCGGACCAGCACCCTGCGGGCCGTCGACGACGTCAGCTTCACCCTCGAGCACGGCCGGACCACGGCGCTGGTCGGGCAGAGCGGCAGCGGCAAGTCCACCGTGGCCAAGCTGCTGCTGCAGTTGGAGCTGCCGACCCGGGGGGAGATCCGGCTCGACGGCGAACCCGTGGCGCGGCGGGGCGCGGGGCTGGCGGCCTATCGCCGTACCGTCCAGATGGTCTTTCAGGATCCTTTCGCGTCGCTCAATCCCTATCACACGATCGGGCACCACCTGGCCCGCCCGATCCGGCTGCACAACCCGGGCATGCCCGGCGCGGAGGTCCAGAAACGCGTCCTGGAGCTGCTGGAACGCGTCCGTCTGACCCCGGCGGAGAACGTCGCGCGCCGCCGCCCGCACGAGCTCTCCGGTGGTCAGCGGCAACGCGTCGCCATCGCCCGCGCGCTGGCGCCCGAGCCCGGCGTGCTGATCGCGGACGAGCCGGTGTCGATGCTGGACGTCTCGATCCGGCTCGGAGTGCTGAACCTGCTGGCGACGCTGCAGCGGGAGGAGGATCTCGGCGTCCTCTACATCACCCACGACCTCGCCACCGCCCGGCACTTCTCCGACGAGATCCTGGTGATGTACAAGGGCTCGATCGTCGAACGGGGGCCCGCCGACGACGTCATCCTGAACCCGCGGCACGAGTACACGAAGACCCTGGCCGAGGCGGCTCCGAACCCGGAGCGGAGAATCGGCGAGCTGCGCTCCCCCTCGCGGTAGGGGATCGGCGTCCGTGCGGCGGCCCGGCCCGGCCGTCGCACGGACTCTTCTCGGGACGGCGGGGTGGTACCACCCCGCCGGGCTCTCGAGCGGGTGAACCGCTGGACCGGCCGGGCTACCGTTGTCTCCAACGTTCCAGCAGGTAGGGAGAGTTTCGGTGGGCTTCTTCAAACGAATGGTCCTGTCCGCGGTCGCGTCGAAGCTCGAACGCCGGGCACACCACAGCCGCAACCCGGTGGTGCACCACCTGCTCCGCGAGGTGAACCGGAAGCTCGGCCGGCACGGCGGCTATCCCTACGGGGCGTACCAGCAGCCCGGCTACCCGCACTACGGCCCGCAGTACCACGCCGGGCCGGCGTACCACGGCCACTACCGCCACCACGGGCACTACCGGCACCACGGCCACTATCGCTGAGCCGGGTGCACGCAACCAGCACACCTGGGTCACCGGCGACCACCAGCACGACGGCCTGCGGGTGGCCGGTGACCGGATCCTCGAACGCCTGAGGACGATGGTCGCCGGCCTCCGCTTAAGTCCGGATTTGATGAGATAAGTACGGGTATTAAGGTCCCGTGAACATCATCGGCGCGGGATTCGGCCGGACCGGGACCTTGAGCCTCAAGACCGCGCTCGAACGGCTGGGCGAGGGTCCGTGCGCCCACATGCTGCCGCTGATCGGCGACGACGAGCGGTGCCGGCTGTTCATCCGGGCCGCCGCCGGCGAGCTGGACTGCCTGGACAGGGCGTTCGACGGGTATCGCGCCACGGTGGACTGGCCGGGCGCCTACTTCTGGCGGCACCTGATCGCGCGGCACCCGGACGCCAGGGTGATCCTGACCGTGCGCGACCCGCGGGAGTGGTATGCCAGCGTGGAACGCACCATCTGGGCGGCCGGGCGCGGGCCGGCCCCGCCGGAGTTCGCGGTCTTCCGCCGGATGGGCGAGGCGGTGGTCTGGACGGGGACGTTCGACGGGCGGTTCGGGGACCGGGCGTACGCGATCGAGGTCTTCGATCGTCACAACGCCGCCGTGCGAGCGGCGGTGCCGGCCGGGCGGCTGCTCGAGTACCGCGTGGCCGACGGGTGGGGGCCGCTCTGCGACTTCCTCGGGCACCCGGTGCCGGCGGAGCCGTTCCCGCGGCTGAACGACTCGGCGACCTTCCAGGAGCACGTCCGGGAGTTGCTGGCCGCCGGCGGAGCCGACGCCGGCTGAATCGTCCGGGCCAGGGCCGCGTACTACATGCGTAGTACGCTTTTGAGTGTGCCGTACGAGTGGGAGGATTGGGCGTTGGCCGCCCTCGCCGGAATCGAGGCGTATGAGGTGCGGCAGACGCTCGAGGCCAGACGACGCTGGCCCAGGCGGGCGATGAGCGCTACCGGCATCGCCGTTCTCACCGTCTGGGGGCGTACGTCGACTGGCCGGCCTCTCGTGGTCGCGGTCTACCAGGCCACCGATTTCACCTGGAAGATCATCGGGGCGCGGGACATGAACGACGATGAGCTGATCGAGTTCAGCCGGTGGGAGGAGACACGATGAGCGGGAACTCCGAGATGCCACGTACTCCCGAGGAACTCGCCGCATTCATGGACGAGCTCAGCTTCGAGCCCACGGCCACCCCGCAGGAGGAGGCGGCGCTGCTGGACTCGTTGCCGCCGGCCGGCTCGGCCGTCATGGTCGTCCGCTCGCTGCGACTCCCGCTCGAACTCGATCAGGCCGTCGCGACCGCCGCCAGATCCGCCGAGGTGCCCAAGACCACCTGGATCCGGCAGGCGATCGAGATGGCACTGGCCGTCCAGGCCGAGGACGATCAACCGATCTCCCGGGCGGAGGCCCTGCGCGCGCTCACCCTGCTGCGTCCGGCCCGTCACGTGGCCTGAGGAAGGCATTCGAGCGCCGAAGGAGCCAGCGGGACCGCCCGTCTCCTCGTTTGTTCACCTTGGCGATCATGCTTCCGGTGATGACGACGGTCCGTGCGGGCGTCAACCGTCTCCAGGAAGAACGCCGCAACCACCGGACCGAATGCGTCTACTTCGTCGGCGGGTACGACTGCCCCGACGAGTGACCTGATCCCAGCGGGTTCCGGTCCTCGCCCGTGACCTCGGCCGGTCGCCCGCGACTTCGCCGGCCGCGCGCGAGGGAGGCGAGCGCGCCGACCGCCGACATCCCGGCGGCCAGCCAGAACACGATCAGCAGGCCGTGGTGGAACGGTGTCGCGATGAGTCGCGGAAAGAACGTGAGGCCGGTGAGGGTGGCCGCGTTCGCCGGCGGCAGGGCGCCGAGGACCTGCGGACCGAGCAACTCCGCGATCGGGTTGTAGCCGAGGAACGCCGCGAACAGCGTGCCCACCGGGGGCAACTGGGCGACCCGGTCCGCGGTCACGGCGGGTACGCCCTGGGCGGTGAGACCCGAGCCCAGCGTGCCCGGCAGGGAGTCCGCCAGGCCCGCGACCATGAGCGAGAAGAAGACCCCGATGGAGAGCACCTGGCCCGCGTTCACGAACGTGGCCCGCATCCCGGAGGCGGCGCCGCGCAGGGCCGCGGGCACGCTGGACATGATCAGCGCGGTGTTCGGCGCGGAGAACAGCCCGCCGCCCAGCCCGTTCACGAAGATCAGCACGGCGAAGACGCGGTAGTCGAAGTCGCCGGGAAGCAGCAGCAGGCCCACGAAGGACCCCGCCATCACCAGCAGGCCGCCCGCGGCGAAGGGACGTGGCCCGAACCGGTCGGAGAGGTATCCGGAGAGCGGTCCGGCCAGCAGGAACCCGACCGTCATCGGCAGCAGGTAGATGCCGGCCCACAGCGGCGTCGACTCGTACGAGTATCCGTGCAGGGGCAGCCAGATGCCCTGCAGCCAGATGATGAGCATGAACTGCAGACCGCCGCGGGCGATCGCGGCCAACAGGCCGGCGGCGTTGCCGCTGGTGAACGCCGTGTTGCGGAACAGCGCCAAGGGGAACATCGGCTCGGCCACCCGCGACTCGATGACCCCGAAGGCGATGAGCACCACCGCGCCGCCCGCGAGCCCGGCCACCACCCACGGGTTGGTCCATCCCATGGTGTGACCGCCGTACGGCTGGATGCCGTAGGTGATCGCGGCCAGCACCGCGGTCAGACCGACCGCGAACGTCGCGTTGCCCCACCAGTCGATGCGCGCGTCACGCCGCGTCTCGGTGTCGTGCAGCGAGCGGTACGCCCACACCGTGCCGAGCGCGCCGAGCGGGATGTTGACCCAGAACACCGAACGCCAGTCCCACTCGGCGAGCACACCACCCGCCACCAGGCCGATGAACGAACCGGCGAGCGCGGAGACGATGTTGACACCCAGCGCCATGCCCCGCTGCCGGACGTCGAACGCGTCCGTGATGATCGCCGCCGAGTTGGCCATCAGCAGGGCGCCGCCGACGGCCTGCACCACCCGCCAGCCGATCAGCCACAGTGCGCCCCCGCCGCCGGTGAACGGGTCCACCGCCAGCACGATCGAGGTCAGCGTGAACACGGCGAACCCGGCGTTGTACATCTTCACCCGGCCGTACATGTCGCCGAGGCGACCGAGGGTGACGACGAGGACAGCGGTCACGAGCATGTAGCCCATGAGCATCCACAGCAGGTAGGAGACGTTGCCGGGTTGCAGCGGATCGAGCTCGACGCCCTTGAAGATCGCCGGGAGCGAGATCAGCACGATGGACGAGTTGATCGTGGCGAGCAGCGTGCCGAGCGTCGTGTTCGACAGCGCGACCCACTTGTAGTGCGGATCGTCCGCGGCGAGCACGCCTCGGCCGCCGGTCCGTCGGGGTCTCGTCACTCCGTGATCACCTCGGCCAGTCGCTCCATCGCTTGCAGCGCGGCCATGATCGCCGCTCGATCGGGGGCGGCCAGGCCGTCCAGTACGTCCGCGAGCGCGGTGGTGTAGCGGGCCCGGCGCTGCTCGACCAGGGCCCGGCCCGCCTCGGTGATCGTCACGACCACCACCCGGCGGTCGACCGGGTCGGGGCCCCGGGTGGCGAGTCCGTCGCGCTCCAGCCGGGTGACGAGCTGCGTCATCGCGGGCTGGGTCACCCCTTCGGCGAGGTGCAGGGCGCAGAGCCGGTGCGGGCCGTGTCGCTGCAGGCGGCGCAGCGTCGACGCGGCGGTGAGGCTCAGGCCGTCTCGCGGGGTGAGGCGGCGCAGGGCCTCGTAAAGCCGCTCGAATGTGGAGGCGACGAGGGCACCCTCGACGCTGACGTCGGTGGCCGTGGGCATGGCCGTTTTATATCACGTACTTATACAAGCGCGTTATGTTTCATCGGAGGACCAGCAGATCGAGGGCGTCGACGACCGGGCCGGACCGGGTGCGTGCGGCCTCGTCGAGGCGGGCGACGCCGGCCGCGTACGCCTCGTCGCTGATCAGCTGCAGCGGGGTGTGCGCCGCCCGGCGGAGTCCGGCGGCGGCCTCGGCGAGCGAGGCGGCGGTCACCTGCGGGACCGGCTCGCATCCCGCGGTCGTGAACCCGGCGGTGGCGAACGCCGCCTCGACGTCGGCGATGCTCGGGTAACCGTCGAGCACGGCGACAGCCTCCGGGAACCAGCGGAACAGGCTGATCGCCTCGTGCCGCCCGGCGAACGCGGAGCGGATCAGCACCGGCGCACCCGGCTTCAGCACCCGCCGGAGTTCGCGGGCGGCCGTGATGAGGTCGGGGACGTGATGGATGACGGTGGAGAGCCAGACCCCGTCGAGGGCGGCGTCCGCGCACGGGATGTCGTCGGCGGCTCCGGCCAGGACGGGCTGGAACACCGAACGTTCGCGCATCGCCGCGGCGGGCTCCACCGCCACCACCTCGAGCCGGGGCCACCACGTGCGGAACGCCCGCGCCCAGCTGCCGGTGCCGGATCCGAGGTCGAGCAGGCGCATCCCCGGCCGAGGCTCGAAGTAGCGGCCGATCGCGGCACGCCAGGTGGCCAGCTCGTCGTCGCGCAAGTGCCGGGTCGCCTGGAACGCCGCCGCATCCGCCTGGTCGTACGCGATCAGAGCCATGAGCCGACCCAACCCGGCGGCTCGCGCATCGAGCAAGAGGAAGTGCATCGATTCACACCGTTCCAAGCACTCTGCCTGCAGTCGTCGACAGCACTGTCCAATAACGACCGAAAATAGAGCCAAGACCCATTCCTTATTGGTACGGCCTATGGACCTGTGTTTTACCCCTTTGCTGATGTTGTGGTCTTCTTGTAGGGGTTTGCCGTTTGGGTGGCGGGGTGCGGGCTGTTTGTTTTGGATCCGGTTGGGCGTCCGACCACCAGCACGACGGCCTGCGGGCGGCCGGTGCCCGGATCCTCGAGCGCCTGATGGGAATGGCCGCCGAACTCGGCTGAACCTTGCGGCTTCGATCCGGGAGGTAAGGGTATGCGGGCCGTATGAACGTCATAGGCGTGGGCTTTGGCCGGACCGGAACATACAGCCTCAAGGCCGCGCTCGAACGGATCGGCGAGGGACCGTGCGCGCACATGCGGCTGCTGCTCGGTGACGACGAGCGGTGCCGCCTTTTCCTCCGGGCCGCGGCCGGCGAGCTGAACTGCCTGGACAGGGCGTTCGACGGGTACCGGGCCACGACGGATTGGCCGGGTGTCCACTTCTGGCGGCACCTGATCGCGCGGTACCCGGACGCCAAGGTGATCCTGACCGTGCGCGACCCGCAGGAGTGGTATGCGAGCGTGGAACGCACCATCTGGGCGGCCACGCGGTTACCGCCGGTGCCGGGGATGGAGGCCTTTCGTGAACTTGGCGACGCGGCGATCTGGATGGGGACGTTCGACGGGCGGTTCGGGGACCGGGCGTACGCGATCGAGGTCTTCCGCCGGCACAGCGCCGCGGTGCGTGCGGCGGTGGCGGCCGGGCGGTTGCTCGAGTACCGCGTGGTCGAGGGGTGGGAGCCGCTCTGCGAATTCCTCGGTCATCCGGTGCCGGCGGAGCCGTTTCCGCGGCTCAACGACTCGGCGGCGTTCCAGGAGCACGTCCGGGAGGTACTTGCTACCGGTGTGCCCGGCGGTAGCTGAGCGTTTTACGTGACGGCCGGGAGGTGGGCGATGTGTGAAGGGGCCGGGCGGCGGGCGGTGCCTGTAATGGACGGAGCGGCGGTGTGAGACGGGGGCGAGAAACCGGCCGGTGGGGTCAGGCGCGCAGGTGGGACTGCAGGACCAGGGCCGCGGCGCCGGTCGCCGAGGCCGTCGCGGCGGCCAGGGAGACGGTGACGGTGACGTTGCGGTGCCAGGTCTTGGCGTCGGCGGGGGCGAGGCGCCGCATGATGGCCGGCCCGTAGATCGCCGAGGCGGCCGCGAAACCGGGGCCGGTCAGAACGACCAGGTCGATGTCGAGGAGGTTGACGACCGTCTCGGCGGCGGCCGCGACGTACCGTGCCGAGGACTCCAGCAGGGCGCGGCAGTGCGGTGCGCCGGCCCGGGCGGCCCGGGCGATCGCGCCGAAGTCCGCGGTCACGGTGCGGCTCGGCTGGGCCGGGTCGAGGCCGGCCTCGGCGGCGGCGATCCGGTCCTCGCGGGCGGCGGTGACCACCGTGCGCGGGCCGGCCAGGATCTCCAGGCAACCGCGGCTGCCGCACCAGCATTCCGGGCCGAAGACCTCCAGGCAGAGGTGGCCGAACTCGCCGGCGCTTGCGTGGCCGCCGCGCATCGCCCGGCCCTCGACGACGATCCCGGCGCCGATCCCGCCGCCCATGTAGAGCGCCGCGAACGTCTGGTCCGGGCCGACCCGGGCCACCCAGTACTCGCCGACCGCGGCCGCGGTCGCGTCGTTCTCGACCAGGACCGGCCAGCCGGTGGTCTCGGAGAGCTGCCGGCCGAGCTCCTCGCCGCGCAGGCCGCGCAGGTGCGGGAGGGTGTCGTCGGCGGGGGTGCCGCCGCTGTGCGGGCCGGGCCAGACGATGCCGACGCCGAGGCAGCGGGCCGGGTCGATGCCGGAGCCGGCGAGCAGGGTGTCGATGTCGGCGGCGAGGGCGCGCAGGATCGAATCCCGGTCGTCGCCGAGCGAGGCGGGCCGGGCCAGCCGGGCGATGACGCCGCCGGTCTGGCCGGTCAGTACGTACGTCGTGGCGTCCTCGTCCAGGTGCACGCCGACCGCGAGGCGGGCGATCGGGTCGAGCTGCAGCAGGGTGCGGGGCTTGCCGCCGGTCGGGGTGCGCCCGGTCTCGACGACCAGGCCCTCCTCCAGCAGGCGGCGCACGGTCATCGACACGGCGGCCTCGGTGAGCCCGGTGATCTTGGCGAGCTCGACCCGGCTCAGCGGCTCGGCGGCGCGGATCGCGTCGAGGATGCTCTCCCGGGCGCCGGGACGACGGCCCCGGCCCGGCCGGCCCGCAGGCGCGGGCGCGCCGACCGCTTCTCTCACTCGGTCACCCTCCCCGGGGCGGAATCGGCCGAGGCGCGTACGAGCAGGACGCGATCCGGATAGAGCACCGGGAGCCGGAGTCCGACGGTGCCGAGCGTGCGGCCGTTCAGGCGTACCCCCTGGGGCGTGCACCAGGGTAACGCAGCGCCCCAGGCCGCGGCGTTGCCGTCGGCGACGTGACCGGGCGGCTGCGGCCGTACGTGATAGGTCCGATCCTCCGCGAGCCCGGGCAGCCCGACGGTGCCGGGCGGATAGGACGCGCTCGTGGCGGTGGCGATCAGCGCGAACAGGGCGTCCGAACGGTCGGCGGCGACCACGCCGGTCACCGAGTAGGCGGGATCGGTCAGATCCGCGTGCACCAGCGTCCCGGTGTGCAGCAGCTCGCGCAGCTCCTTGTAGAGCGCGACCCACTCCGCCAGCTCCGGCAGGGGAGCCGAGGTCAGGTCCCACTCGATCCCCAGGTGACCGAAGACGGCCGTGCCGGCCCGCGTGGCGAGCGGCAGCGAACGGCGCGTCGTGTGGCTCTCCGGCGCCCCGATGTGCGACCCGATCAGCTCCAGCGGGAGCAGCAGGCTGGTCCACCGCTGGATGGCGACCCGCTCGTGCGCGTCGATGCAGTCCGACGCCCACACCCGGTCGGTGCGCTCCAGGATCTCCAGGTCGACCCGGCCGCCGCCGGACGAGCAGGACTCGATCTCCACCCCGGGGTGCCGTGCGCGCAGCTCGTCGAGCAGGCGGTAGAGCGCGTGGGTCTGGTCGTGCACGCCGGCGCGCCCGGTGCCGGGGTGACCGGCCTCGACGAGATCCCGGTTGTGGTCCCACTTCAGGTAGGCGATGTCATATTCGGTCAGCAGCGCGTCCAGACGGCCGAGCACGTGCTCGAAGGCGGCGGGGTTGGCCAGGTCGAGGACCTGCTGGTGCCGGGCCGGGCGGGGGAGCCGGTCGCCGGTCGACATGATCCAGTCGGGGTGGGCGCGGGCCAGGTCCGAGTCCGGGCTGATCATCTCCGGCTCGACCCAGAGGCCGAACTCCAGGCCCAGGCCGCGCACCAGGTCGACCAGAGGGCCGAGGCCGTCCGGCCAGACCTCCGGCGAGACGAACCAGTCACCGAGCCCGGAGGTGTCGTCGCGGCGGGAGCCGAACCAGCCGTCGTCCAGCACGAAACGCTCCGCGCCGATCGCGGCGGCCGCCTTCGCCAACTCGCTCAACCGGGCAAGATCATGGTCGAAGTAGACGGCTTCCCAGGTGTTCACCACGACCGGGCGTGGCTTCGACGGGTGGTGGGGGCGGCCGCGGAGGTGCCGATGGAAACGCGACGAGACGCCGTCGAGGCCGTCCAGGCTGTGCACGGCGTACACCCAAGGGGTCTGATAGGTCTCGCCGGAGGCGAGGCTGACCTCGCCGGGCAGCAGCAGCTCGCCGCCGCCCAGCGCGGACCAGCCGTGGTAGGTGCGCTCGGCGATCGAGCGGGCGCCGCCGGAGAACGCGGTGTGCAGCGCCCAGACCTCGCCGGTACGGTTGCCGAACCCCTCGGTGCCGGCGCAGAGCAGGTAGGCGGAGTCGTAGCCGGTGCGGCCGGTGCGGTTCTCCCGGACCCGCAGGCCGTGCGTGAAGGCGGTCCGCTGCGGGTGGCGTTCGCGCAGGTGGTGGCCGGTGAAGTCGAGCAGCTCGGCGGTGCGCTCGGGGACCGGGAGGAAGAGGGTGAGGTGCTCCAGCCAGTAGGTGCCGGGCGCGGTGGAGGTCACCGCGGCGCGGGCCCGGAGCACCCCGGCGGGATGCAACTCCAGGTCGATGGCGAGGTCCAGGCCGGCGGCGGCATCGCTTGCCCTGATGTGTACGGCGTCGTCCGCCCGGTCGATCGCGGTGACCCGGAACGCCGTCGCCCACGCCCGGCCGTCGCGGTGACCGGCGAGCCCCGGGGTGCCGAGCCAGCCCGACGACTGCTCCGGGATCAGCGACGGGCGGACCGTGCCGTCCACCGAGAAGCCGATCGGCTGCGGGTCGGTGGCCGGCGACAGGCCGGCGCTGAGCTCGGCGTCGTCGAGGACGGCTCCCCAGTGCGCCACCGACGGCAGGCCCGGGCCCCGGCAGTCGAGCACCAGGCTCACCCCGGCGGCGCTCAGGTGCAGCAGATCGGGCCCCATCGGCGACTCCCCACCAGCGTTGACGGACTTCATTCAGTTGCTTAAGAATGTTAGCCGCCCCGCCTGCGGCGGCACTACGACAGGAGCCAACTTCGATGATCAGAAGCGAGCTGCACTCGGGCTGGACCGTGCGTGCCGCCGGCGGGCCGGTGCCCGAGGACATCGCCGCCGAGACGGTGGCCGCGACCGTGCCCGGCACGGTGCACACCGACCTGCTCGACGCCGAACTGATCCCGGACCCGTACCTGGGGGAGAACGAGACACGGCTGGCCTGGTTCCACCGGGCGGCGTGGCTCTACTCCACCCGGTTCGAGGCGGGGCCGCCCGCCGGGGACGAGCGGGTCGACCTGGTCTTCGAGGGGCTCGACACGGTCGCCACGATCACGCTCGACGGTGACGAGGTGGGCCGGACCGCGAACATGCACCGGAGCTACCGGTTCGACGTCCGTGACCGGTTGCGGGGCGGGGAAGCCGAGCTGTCGGTGCGGTTCGACTCGGCGCTGGAGTACGCGGAGCAGTTGCAGAAGGTGATCGGGGAGCGCCCCCGGCCGTATCCGCACCCGTTCAACGCCGTACGCAAGATGGCTTGCTCTTTCGGGTGGGACTGGGGTCCCGATCTGCAGACCGCGGGGATCTGGAAGCCGGTGCGGCTGGAACGGTGGAGGACGGCGCGGCTCGCCTCGGTCCGGCCCCTCGCGATCCTGGACCCGGACGGCACGGGCCGGCTCACCGTCCACGTCGACGTCGAGCACGCCGGGCTCGGCGCGGATCGTCCGGTCGTCGCGGAGGTCCGGGTGGGCTCCCACGTCGCGCGGATCCCGCTGCGGGCCGGTGAGACGTCCGGCACGACCGGGATCGCGGTCCCGGACGCTCCGGTGTGGTGGCCGGTCGGCTACGGCGACCAGCCGCTGGTCGAGGTGCAGGTGACGCTGTGGGATGAAGCGGAGCAGCTCGATGCCTGGGCCGGCCGGGTCGGCTTCCGGACGATCACCGTGGACGAGACCCCCGACGAGATCGGGAGCCCCTTCACGTTCGTCGTCAACGGGCAGCCGATCTTCGTCCTGGGGCTCAACTGGATCCCCGAGGACCACCTGCTCACCCGCCTGAACCGGGAGACCTACCGGGCCGCGATCGAGCGCGCCGTCGAAGCCGGCGCGAACCTGCTGCGGATCTGGGGCGGCGGCATCTACGAGAGCGACGACTTCTACGACGTCTGCGACGAGCGCGGCATCCTGGTCTGGCAGGACTTCCCGCTCGCCTGCGCGGCCTACGCGGAGGAGGAGCCGCTCCGCTCGGAGATCCTCGCCGAGGCGCGGGAGAACGTCGCCCGGCTCACCCCGCACCCGTCGCTCGCCCTCTGGAACGGCGGCAACGAGAACATCTGGGGACACGAGGACTGGGACTGGAAACCCGCGCTCAACGGGCTGAGCTGGGGCGCGCGGTACTACTACGAGGACTTCCCGGCGCTGCTCGCCGAGCTCGACCCGACCCGGCCGTACCACCCGGGCAGCCCGTCCAGCCCGGGACACGACCCCGAGGTGATCCACCCCAACGACGACCGGTACGGCACCCGGCACGAGTGGGAGGCGTGGAACCGGCAGGACTACACGTACCACGCGAACTTCCTGCCCCGGTTCTGCTCCGAGTTCGGCTGGCAGGCGCCGCCGACCTGGTCGACGCTGCGGGAGTCGCTCGCCCCGGAGGACTTCGACCAGGAGTCGCCCGCTTTCCTGCTGCACCAGAAGGCGGCGGGCGGCAACGACAAGCTGAACCGGGGGATCGCCCGCCACCTGCCGGTGCCCGTGGAGTTCCAGGCGTGGCACTGGGCGGCGCAGCTCAACCAGGTGCGGGCGACGTCGTACGCGATCGAGCATCTGCGCGGCCACGCGCCGCGCACCATGGGCAGCATCCTCTGGCAGCTCAACGACTGCTGGCCGGTCACCTCCTGGGCCGTCGTCGACGGCGCCGGGCGGCGCAAGCCGGCGTGGTACGCGCTGCGCAGGTCGTATGCGCCGCGCCTGCTGTCCTTCCGGGACGGCGGGCTGGTCGCGGTCAACGACACCGCCGCCGCGTGGCGCGGGACCGTCCGGCTGCGCCGGGCCGGATTCGACGGCGCGGTGCTGGCCTCGTCCGAGGTGGAGCTGGACGTTCCGGCCCGGTCGGTGCGGATCTCGGCGCTGGCCGCGGAGCTGACCACACCCGCGGACGGGACCCGGGAGGTGCTGGTCGCGGATGCGGACGGGCTGCGGGCCACTCGGCTCTTCGCCGAGGATTTCGATCTCGCGTACGATCCGGACGCGCTCAGTGCGGACATCAGCCCCGCCGAGGGCGGATACTCCATCACCGTGACCGCCACCTCGTTCGTTCGCGACGTCGCCGTGCTGGCCGACAAGATCGATCCTTCGGCCGTGGTCGACGACATGCTCGTCGATCTGCTGGCGGGGGAGAGCCACACGTTCCACGTCCGTACCGTGTGGACCGATTCCGGAGGGTTCCTGGAGCCGGGGGTGGTGTGTTCGGCGAACACGCTCGCCGCCGAGGATCTCGCCGCTGAGGGCCTCGCTGACGCGGCTGAGGACTGAGTGCGGTGGCCGGCGGGCTGATCGGGCTGGTGCTGACCGGCAGCGCCGCCCGGGTCGGGGTGGAGCCGTTCTTCATGGAGCTGATCGCGGGCATGGAGGAGGCGCTCGCCCCGGCCGGGGCGACGGTGCTGCTGCTGGTGGTGCCGGACCTCGCCGCCGAGCTGGCCACCTATCGGCGGTGGGCCGGCGATCACACCGTGGCGGCGGTGGTGGTGGTCAACCTGGTCCACGACGACGTACGCCCGGCGCACGTGGCCGGACTCGGCCTGCCCGCGGTCCTCGCCGGCCGGCATCCCGGACCGTTCGCCAAGGTGGTGACGGCTGACGCCGCGGCGATGACCACGGCGATCGAGGCCCTGAGCGGGCTGGGTCACCGGGTGATCGGGCGGGTCAGCGGCCCCGCCGACCTGGTGCACACCGCCGAGCGCACCACCGCGATGCGGACGGCCGCCGCCCGGCGCGGCGTCGGGGTGGAGATAGTGGAAGGCGACTACAGCGCGGAGAGCGGGGTCCGTGGCCTGCGTGAGCTGCTGGCGTGCCGGCCCGCGCCGACCGCGATCGTCTTCGACAACGACGTGATGGCGGTCGCCGCCGAGCAGGAGCTGATCCGCTCCGGGGTGTCGGTGCCGGCTCAGATCAGCCTGCTGGCCTGCGACGATTCGCCGTTGTGCGAGCTTGCGGTGCCGCCGCTGTCGGCGTTGAGTACCGACGTCCACGAGCACGGGCTGATCCTGGGGCGCGCCGTTCTCGACCTGGTCGACGGTGAGCCCGTCCGCGAGCACCCGGGCCCGCTGATCAGCGTCCGCCAGCGCGAGAGCACCGGCCGCGCCCCCGCCGCCTGACAGATTCCGGCAGCGAGGCGACTACCCAAAATGAATGGTTGTTGTGGATTTGGGGGAAACTTTCGTATTTACTTCATATGAATATACGGGCATGGCTCGGTACGGATCGTGTTGGCAGGTCACACGGTTGGTGTCGGAAGATTGGCGGAAGTCACGCACGGTGCCTCGGTGAAGATGTCCGATACCTTGTCGTGAGGCGCGGGGGTGCCGCTGATGATGATCGTGTTTGTTGCGTTGATCGGCCTGGTGGTCGCGCTCGGCCTGGCGTTCTGGCCGTGGCCCGGCCGCGCGCCCGCGGTAGGGCGCGCCGCGGTGCCCGAGCAGGCCGGCCGCCCGGAGCCGGTGGTTCCGGAGAAGATGCCGGACAGTCTGGAGGGTGTGCTCACCGTCCAGCTCATGGGTGGCGAGATCTCCCGGCGGCAGTATGTGCGCGCCCTGGAGCGGATCGCCGCCCGGGACGAGCGACGTCACCCGATGTCGGTCCCGCCGGACTATCGCCCCTGAGCACCCGCGCCCCACGTCGGCTGCGGGAAACGTCCCGGGATGGCAGGGTTGATCCCGGCGACGAAAGGGTGGGGCATGGCGGAGATCGTGGTGATCCGACACGGGCAGACGGAGTGGAGCGCCAACCGGCGGCACACGTCGTACACGGATCTGGAATTGACCCCGGAGGGTGAGGCGCAGGCGCGCCGAGCTGGGCAACGTCTCGGCGGACGGACCTTCGCCGCGGTCCTCTCGAGCCCGCGGCGGCGGGCGCGCAGGACCGCGGAGCTGGCCGGGCTGGCGGTCACCGAGGTGGTCGACGACCTGGCCGAGTGGAACTACGGGGAGTACGAGGGGCTCACCACGAAACAGATCCGGGTGGATCGGCCGGACTGGTCGCTGTGGGCGGACGGCTGCCCGGGCGGCGAGGCGCCGGAGCAGGTCGGGTCCCGGTTGGACCGGGTTCTGGCCCGGGCTCGGGAACTGGTCGCGGACGGCGACGTGGCACTGGTCGGGCATGGGCACAGCCTGCGGGTGGCCGGCGCCCGCTGGATCGGGCTGCCGCCGAGCGGCGGCGGGCTGCTCAAGCTCGATACCGCGACGCTGTCGGTGCTCGGGTTCGAGCATGCGGTCGAGCCGGTGCTGACCACCTGGAACGCCCCCGGCTGAAGGCGTCGGACGGGTCCCGGAGACGGGGCGGTCCGAGGCGTCGGGCGGCGCCCGGGAGGTGGGGCCGGTCTGCAGCATCGGGCGGCGCCCGGGAGGTGGGGCGGTCATCGGGCGGGCGGCGCCGTGAAGCAGGACGGTTGCCTCACAGCGCCGCCCCGCCCGGTCACAGGATGGCTCTGTTGTCGCTCGGGCCGGGAGCGATCAGCCATTGTGCATCGGGGGCACGCTCCCATTCTCCGGACGTGGCGTGGCACACATGCCATACCGTCCTTCGATGGCTCGGGCGAGTGTATTTAACGCATACTGACACGTGTAAGTAGTAAAGTCACCCCATGCCCGAGCTCCGCCGGATCACCAGCGCCGATGTCGCCCGCCGGGCCGGGGTCTCCCGCGCCACGGTCAGCTACGTCCTGAACGCCACACCCGGCCAGAGCATCTCCCCGGCCACCCGGGACCGGGTCCTCGAGGCGGCCTCCGGTCTCGGCTACGCGCCGTCCGCCGCCGCCCGCACCCTGCGCACCGGGCGCTCCGACGTGGTGCTCTGCCTGCTCCCGGACTGGCCGATCGGCAACGAGGTGGGCAATCTCCTGGGCAACCTGTCGACCGCGCTGGCCCGTGAGGGGCTCACCTTCGTCGCGCACCCGGGTAGCCGTGAGGACCGGCCGATCGCGGAGATCTGGAAGGCGATCACCCCGGCCGCCGTGCTCTCCTTCACCGACTTCTCCGACGGCGAGACCGAGGCCATGCAGGCGGCCGGGGTCGCGCTGGTCGTCGCCCTGCTCGGCCGGGCCGGCCGGCACGCGCTGGAGCTGGAGCTGCCGCAACAGCTGACCGGTCGGCGCCAGGCCGAGCATCTGACCGGGACGGGGCACCGGAGCCTTGGGTACGCGTACCCGGACGATCCGCGGTTGCGGATCTTTGCCGATCCCCGGCTCGCCGGCGTGCGGGCGGCTGCGGGCGGGGAGCCGGTGGTGCGGACGGTTCCGCTCGACCCGGTGGCGGCCGCGGTGGCTGTGGACCGGTGGTGCGCCGAGGGTGTGACCGGGATCTGCGCGTACAACGATGAGGTCGCGCTGGCCGTGCTTGCCGGGGCCCGCAGACTGGGGCTCACCGCGCCGCGGGATCTGGCCGTGATCGGAGTCGATGACATTCCGGCGGCGCGTTTGGCCGTACCGCCGTTGACGACGGTGACGACGGATCAGGGCGCGCTCGCCGCTCATCTGGCAACGACGGTGGTGGCCGCGATAAGCGGGCGATCCGCGCCGCTTCTCTCCGCCGCCGACCTGGTCCGCGTCGTGATCCGCGAGTCAGCCTGAGCGCGTTCCGCGAGGCCGCCTGTCTTCGTTCCGCAATCTTGCCTGCGCGTGTTCCGCGAGGCCGTGTGTCTTCGTTCCGCAGCCTTGCCTGAGCGCGTTCCGTGAGGCCGTGTGTCTTCGTTCCGCAGCCTTGCCTAAGTGCGTTCCGTGAGGCTGTTTCAGCGCTTTGCGAGATCGACTGCCAACGAATGCACAGGCGTGGCACACGGCTTCTCAAGGTCGGAGGCGAATCGTGGAGGGTACACGAGGGACCCCCACGAGGAGATGATCACCATGATCAAACAGCTGACCCGTGAAGTCGAGGCCCGCATCCCGGCGCCGGCCGCCGATCCGGTCGTCGCCGTTCTCGGTCGGCAGGGCGCGCTGCCACGGCATCTGCCTTCCGGGTGGACCATCCGCCGGCTGTCCGACCTGGACGATGCTCGGCCCGGTGAGATCGTGCTGCTCAGCGGGGTCGGCGTGGGCGAGGTCCGGCGGGCGCGGGCGATGCTTCCCCGGCGGACCACGATCGTCGTGGTGATCGATGAGTGGGCGTCGGCGGAGCTCGTCGCCGAGGTACTGAGCGCGGGCGCGGACGCCTGCGTTCGCGACGGCCACCCCGCGATCCTGGCCGGCCACCTGGTCGCCTGCCGTCGCCGCCAGCTCGCCGAGCGCTGGGCGAACCTCGACCTGGCCCGCGCCGCGTGACGTTGCGGCCGGTCAGTGGATGTCGCGGCTGCTCAGGGTTGGGTGAGGAGGGGCGGGGCATCGCGGCCGTTCAGCGGGTGGTGCGTAGGCGGTTGACGTCGCGGCCGGTCAGTGGATGTCGCGGCTGCTCAGGGTTGGGTGAGGAGGGGCGGGGCATCGCGGCCGTTCAGCGGGTGGTGCGTAGGCGGTTGACGTTGCGGCCGGTCAGCGGGTGGCGAGTAGGCGTGCCATCTCGGTGCGGGAGCGGACGCCCAGCCGGGCGAAGACGTTGCGCAGGTGGTGATCGACGGTTCGCGGACTGAGGTGCAGCTCCTGGGCGACCTCCCGGTTGGTGGCACCTTCGGCGACCAGGGCCGCGATCCGCTCCTGCTGAGCGGTCAGCCCGCCCTCGACGGTGCAGCCCGCGCCGGTCGCGGGTCGTTCGCCGGCGGCGCGCAGTTCGCGTACGCTCTGCGCCGCCCACGGATCCGCCCCCAGCAGCCGGAACGTCTCCGCCGCCCGCCGCAGGTGTTCCCGCGCGGCGACGTGCCGCCGGCGCCGGCGCAGCAACCGTCCGTACAGCAACTCGGTGTGCGCCCGTGGGAATCCACCCTCACCGACCCGCCGCAGCGCCGTGTGGAAGTGTGCCTCGGCCGCCTCCCCGTCCCGGGTCCGTAGCGCCCGGCACCGGTCGCGCAGCGCCAGCCACACGTCCTGGCCGGTTCGCCCGGCCCAGTCGTCGAACGCCGCCGCCACCGGGTTCAGCGCCGGCTCCGGCCCGGCCGCCTCCAGCAGGTGCGGCACCACCGCGACCCGCAGCAGCGCCGATCCTCGCCCGGGTGGGCCGGCGACCAGGGTGTGCAAACGTTGAGCCGCGGCCCGCTGCCGTCCGTCGACCAGGTCCAGCAGGGCGAGGGCCCATTCGCAGAGCGGCCGGGCGTGATCGGTCCCGGTGGCCGCCCGGATCCGGGCCTGCCCGTTCTCCCGGTCGCCGACCAGCGCCGCCAGCACGGCGAGCAGGCCCAGATGGGTCGCGGCCAGCGCGCTCTGCCCGGTGCCACGGGCCATGGCGACCCCGTCGAGTGCGGCCGTCGTCGCCGAGTCGTAGTCGCCGGCCGCCATCCCGGCGAGCGCCGCCAGTTCGAGGGCGCGCGGCACCAGGCTGCGTGCCCCGCCCGCCGCGGCCAGCACCGCCGCCCGTCCGGCCGCCGCGGTCGCGCGCCGGGCGTCGCCGACGAGGATGCCGGCGGTGGCCGCCCTGATCAGTGGCATCGGCTCGGCGACCCGGCCGGCCAGGTCCAGCTCCCGCCGGAACCGGGTGAACGCCGCCGGCTGGTCCCCGCACGCGATCTCCGCCAGGCCCGCCACGTGGTGATAGGCCATCGCGACCGCCGGCGTCTCGTCGCCGTGCTGTCGCGCCATGACCCGCCGGGCCAGCACCGCGTACCTGACCTGCTCGCCGGCGAGGCTCGCGGCCTCTCCGGCCAGCGACAGCGCGTCCAGCGCCGCCAGCGGATCACCGTCGCCGAGCTCCGCCGCGACGTCCAGCAGGATCTCCCGCGACGTCGGTTCGTCGGGCCGCATCTCCGCCGCCAGCCCACGGGCGCGCAGCCGAGTCCGCGCGGGTGCCGGCAGACCCGCCGACGCTCCGGCGCTGGCCGTGACCGTCGGCGTTGCGTCGCTTGCTGTGGTCGTCCCATCGCTGGCTGTCGCCGTTGGCGTTGCGTTGCTCGCTGTGGTCGTCGACGTCCCGTCGCCGGCTGTGGTCGTTGGTGTTGCGTCGTTGGTTGTCGGCGTTGTGTTGCTCGCTGTGGTCGTCGACGTCCCGTCGCCGGCTGTGGTCGTTGGTGTTGCGTCGTTGGTTGTCGGCGTTGTGTTGCTCGCTGTGGTCGTCGACGTCCCGTCGCCGGCTGTGGTCGTTGGTGTTGCGTCGTTGGTTGTCGGCGTTGTGTTGCTCGCTGTGGTCGTCGACGTCTCGTTGCCGGTTGTGGTTGTTGGTGTTGCGTTGCTGGCTGTGGTCGTCGACATCTCGTTGCTGGCTGTGGTCGTTGGTGTTGCATCGCTCGCCGTGGTCGTCGACGTCTCGTTGCTGGCTGTATTTGTTGGTGTTGCGTCGTTGGTTGTCGGTGTTGCGTCGCTGGCTGTGGCCGTCGACGTTCCGTCGCCGGCTGTGGTGACCGACTCGATCGCGGCGCTGCGGTGCCACCCGGTGCTGCGCTCCGCGTCGCGGATCAGCGGGATGGCCTCGTGCGGGCGGCCGGCCAGCCAGGCGGAGCGGGCCGCGCCGACCAGCGCGGCGGCGCGTTCGGCCGGATCGCGGGTGAGCTCCGCCGCGTACCGGAGCGCCTTGGCGGCCTCGGACGGTGCGGCCGGCGCGGCAGCCTCGGTGAGCGCTGCGGCGAGCGCGGGATCCGCGGTGGTCGCCGCCGCGGCGCGGTGCAGCAGCGCGTCCAGCAGCCGCCCGCGAGCGGCCGAGACCCGGGCCAGGGCGAGGTGCGCGGCCCGCCGCGCGATCGCGGGCATCTCCCGGTATGTCACCGCGCGCACCACCTCCGACCCGAAGTGGACCCGAGTCCCGTCGATCGTGATCAGTCCCGCCCGTTCGGCGGGCGCGAGGTCATCCAGTCCTGGGCCGGCACCGACGGTCGCGGCGGCGAGCGGGTCGGATAACGGAGTCGGGGCGCCGGCGGCCGCGGCGGCGAGCGGGTCGGAGAGTGGCGCTGGAGTGCCTGCGGTCGTGGCGGCGAATGGGTCGGAGGGCGGTGCTGGAGTGCCTGCGGTCGTGGCGGCGATTGGGCCGGAGGGCGGTGCTGGAGTGCCTGCGGTCGTGGCGGCGAATGGGTCGGAGGGCGGTGCTGGAGTGCCTGCGGTCGTGGCGGCGATTGGGCCGGAGGGCGGTGCCGAACTGCCTGCGGTCGTGGCGGCGAATGGGCCGGATAGCGGAGTCGGGGCGCCGGCGGCCGCGGCGGCGAGCAGGTCGGGGAGCGGGACCGGGGGATCGGCGGCGGCCAGGAGCAGCAGTTCGCGGGTGGCCGGCGGCAGAGCCCCGAGCTCCGCGCGCAGGCGCCGCCGCAGCGGGCTGTCCGGCGGCAGCGTGACCGGGAGTGGGGCGTAGCCGCGGCGCTGTTCGGGGGAGAGGGCCGCGGCCAGGTCGGTCAGGGCGGCGGGGTTGCCGCCGGAGAGCCCGGTCAGCGCGGCCGCCACGTCGTCGGCGAGGTCGGGGGCGCGTGCGGCGAGCAGGGCGCGGCAGTCTTCCGGCGAGAGCGGCGGGACGGGCCGGGCGCACTCGGCGAGGTCCGGTGGGCCTGCGGCCAGCAGGGCGATCCGTTGGCCGCCGAGGCGGCGGGCGGCATACGCGATGACCCGCAGGGACGGCGGATCGAACAGGTGGGCGTCGTCGAGGAGGCAGAGCAGCGGGCGGTGGGCCGAGGCCGTACCCAGTAGACGCAGAAGTGAATCGCCCGCGGTGACCACATTCCGGCCGTGGAAATCCTCGTCCGGTCCGGGCCCGGCGGTGAGCGAGCGGCGGGCCTGGTCGGTCAGGCGGTGCAGGGCCGCCAGGGCGAGGTCGCGTTCGGCGAGGTGGCCGGGGACGGTGAGGACCGTCCAGCCCTCGGCCTGGGCGGCGGCCGTCCGCAGGAGGGTGCTGCGTCCGGAGCCGGGGGCGCCGCCCAGCAGGAGTGCGCCACCCCGGTTCTCGGTGGCGGCCCGCAGCAGCCGTTCAACTTCCTGCACTAAAGGTGCATGAAACATGTCGAGAGTGTTGCTCGCGACGACCCGAAGTTAAAGAAGGTTGTCGATGTCGTGCAGAGGGTGAAATTTCCGGGATGTTGCGGAGCGATGAACACGGAGCCGGTGATTTCGCCGATGCGTGCTCGCCGGGGTGCTGCGCAGACTGGCGCTCGTCGATCCGTTCCCCCAGGTGAAGGAGTGTTCGACGTGCACCGATCATGGAAGAGGCTACTGGTGACGGTGGCCGCCGCCGTCGCGGTCACCGCACCGCTCGGCGCCACCGCCGCGCAGGCCGCCGACAACCCCTACCAGCGTGGCCCAGCGCCGACCATGGCCGCGCTGCAGGCGAGCCGCGGACCCTACGCCGTCTCGCAGGTGAGCGTCTCCTCGCTCAGCGTCTCCGGTTTCGGCGGCGGCACCATCTACTACCCCACCAGCACCGCCGACGGTACGTTCGGCGGGATCGCGATCTCGCCCGGCTTCACCGCGTACTGGTCGAGCATCTCCTGGCTGGGCCCGCGCCTCGCCTCGCACGGCTTCGTGGTCATCGGCATCGAGACGCTGACCACCCTGGACCAGCCCGCCTCGCGCGGCGCGCAACTGCTGGCGGCGCTGGACTACCTGACCCAGCGCAGTTCGGTGCGCGCCCGGGTGGACGCGAGCCGGCTCGCGGTGGCGGGGCACTCGATGGGCGGCGGCGGCAGCCTCGAGGCGGCCAGTGACCGGTCGTCGCTACAGGCCGCGGTGCCGCTCGCACCGTGGAACACGGACAAGTCGTGGACCGAGTTGCGGGTACCGACCCTGATCGTCGGCGGACAGTCGGACACCATCGCGCCGGTGGCGAGCCACTCGATCCCGTTCTACAACAGCATCCCGGGTTCGGCGGAGAAGTCCTACGTGGAGCTCGCCGGGCAGAGTCACTTCTTCCCGCAGTCGGCGAACACCACGACCGCGGTGCAGGCGGTGTCCTGGCTGAAGCGGTTCGTCGACGACGACACCCGTTACGACCAGTTCATCTGCCCGGGGCCGAGCGGCCTGCTGGTCTCGGATTACCGCGCCACCTGCCCGCTGTCCTGACGGGGAGACTGGAGTCGTCAGCGGTTGACGGCTCCAGCCTACCGCGCCCGTCCACCCCGGTCACTCGGTCGAAAGACCGTGCCTGACCAGGGATTTTCTCCGTAGGGTCGGTCACTGTCGCCGATCTGTGGGAGGAATTCTGAACGTCGACGAGCTGGACCGTGCCCGCCTGCGTGGTCTGGGGCGGAACCCGGCACTCCCCGAGGACCTGTTCCTCCGCCTGATCGAGCACCCCGGAATCGAGTCGTGGCTCCGGAGCTTGCTGATCGCCGGCCGGACGGAGTGGACCGACGAAGCGTTCGACGCCCTCGCGGCGCACCCCGACCCGGAGATCCGGGCCGACCTGGCCCAGTCCGCCGGCAGCACCGGCCGCCAGCGCGCCCGCCTGGTGGACGACCCGGATCCCAGGGTACGCACGGCACTCGCCGTGGGGCCGGAGGATCGGCACGAGCCGATGCCGGACGAGGCGTACCGGCGGCTGGCCACCGACCCGGATCGACGGGTGCGACGGGGCATCTGGACGCTGGCCTGTCTGCCGGACGAGGCGAGAGCCGTCCTGGACACTCTGGAAGACCCGTTCGCCGCGAGGCCGGGCGAGTCCGGCCCGCCCGAGCCGCGGAGGGCGGAGCCCCGGGTCCTCGACCGGGCCGAGGTGGAGCGGCTGGTCCGCAGCGACCGCCCGGAGGACCGGCTGCGGGCGGTGCGGGACGCCCCGTCGCCGCCGGCCCTCGGCGCGGACCCTGACCCCGGGGTGCGGCTCTGGTTGTCGATGCGGCCGGATCTGACCGAGCGGGAGCGGGCCGCGATCGATCATCACGTCGGCGGGGACGACCGGCTGCCGGTCCTCGACTGGGTGCGGCGCGCCGCCCCGGAGACGCTGGACCGGTGCGTCCGCTCGAGGCACGTCGGGCTACGCCGCAGTGCGGTGCACAACCCGGGGCTGACCCCGGAGCACGTCGCGATCCTGGCCGGGGATCCGGACTTCGCGGTGCGCCTGATGCTGTGTGAGCAGTACGACGACGTGCCCCCGCACCTGGTGGTGCGGACGTACCTGGAGGCGCAGGGCCGGGTGCTCACCCCGCACAGGCTGCTGCGGCATCCGGCGTTCCCGCGGACGGACCTGGTCCGGTACGCGGACTCGCCGCGCTGGGAGGCCCGTGCCGTGGTCGTCATGGACCCGACCGCCCCGGCCGAGCTGATCGACCGGCTCAGCCGCGACGACGATGCCGGAGTGCGCGCCCGGATGGCCGGTGACGGGCGACTGAGCACCGAGCGGGCCCTGGAACTGCTGGCCGACCCGACGACCGCCGTATGGGCCGCGGCCAACCCGAAGCTGCCACGCGCGGTGCTGGAGCAGATCCTCGTGGCCGCGATGGCGGAGGGGTCACACCGACCCGTCACCTCCACGAGCTGACCGAGATCTGATGCGGACATGACCGTGCCGGCGTCGCCACGACGGGGGGCGAGCGACGCCGGCACGGTGTTTTACCGGGGATGGGTCAGGAGGTGGCGGTGGCCGCCGGCTGCAGGACCTTGCAGGTCTCGATGGCCTTCTTGGTGGCGGCGTCCGCGGTGTTGAGGCTCGCGGTGTCGGTCACGCCGTTCTTCTTCAGGCAGTCGTTGAACGCCGCGTTCGCGCCGTTCCCGCCGCCACCGTTGCCCCGGCCGCCGAAGCTGGGCCGCACCGACGCGCACGCCTCCTGGGCCTTGGTCCAGGTCGCGTCGTCCACGCCCTCCGGCTTCTGGAAGCCGCCGCCACCGGGGAAACCACCGCCGCCGTTGCCGCGGCCCCCGCCGAAGCTGCCGGAGGGCCGGGGCTGGCCGGACGGGAAGCCGGCGCCGCCGGGGCCGCCGGAGGGCCGCACGCCACCGCCGGGCCCGCCGGACGGCATCGTGATCGTGACGCCGTTCTTCGAGAGGCACTCGGTGTACGCCGCGAACGCCGAGTTGCCGCCGCCGTTCTGCCCGGTCGAGCCGTTCGAGGTGCCGTTGCTGCTGTCGTCCTTGCTGCCGCACGCCGCGGTGAAAGCCACCGAGACGAACGCCACCGCCGCGCACGCGGCGACCCGGCGGGCCACCTTCGACTTGACTACCGGCACAAGCGTCTCCTCTTCGCCACGGGCCCGCCTCCTTTTTCATCGGGCGGGCACGACGGCATAGCGAACCCGGACTTCCTATGCGCAAGGTCGGACCGGGCTAGGAATTCCCTTTGAGCGGGGCCGCCGCTCCGAGCGAACTCCGAGGCAGGACCGAGCCCGCGGCCAGGGAGGGTCTTCAGACTCCTCGACCATGGGTGTTGCACTGGCCGGTCGCCGGCGTTGGATCTGGCTCGGCGTCTCGGTCGTCGTGCTCGCGTTGCTCGCTTATGGCGTGGTGCGCGCGCTGACGGCGGACGGCGCGGAGGAGTCGAAGGCGGCCGAGACCGTCACGGTCGACAAGGGCGCGGTGACGACCGAGGTCGCGACCACCGGCACGCTGGCGGCGGCGCAGACGCGCAGTCTCTCGTTCGCGGTGGCCGGCACGGTGGAGACGGTCAAGGTCCGGGCCGGTACGACGGTGACCGCGGGCCAGACCCTCGCGACGGTGGCCGACGAGGACGCGCGGGAGGCGGTCGACGACGCGCAGGACGCGCTGAACTCGGCCGAGGAGTCGCTGGCGGACGCGAAGGAGGCGTCCGGGTCGTCGACCTCGGCGGCCGGCACCGGCTGCAACGCGGCGGCGGCGTATCGGGTGGCGGCCACGGCCTCGTCGTCGGTCTCCGCGTCTCCGTCCGCGTCAGCGGTCCCGTCCGCTTCCGCGACCGTCAGCGCGACGGCCACGGCCACGCCGACCAGGACCAAGAGCACCGGCACCGGCGGCGGCAACCCCGGCACCGGCACCTGCAGCGGGAGCGGCGGCAGCGGCCAGCAGGGCGGCCAGAACAGCGGCACCGACGCCATCCTCAGCGCTCAGCAGCGGGTCAACTCCGCCGAGGTGAAGCTGGCGGAGGCCGAGGAGGCGCTGGAGGGTGCCACGATCACCGCGCCGATCGCCGGCCGGATCCTCACGGTCAGCGGCAAGGTCGGCAGCCAGGTGAGCTCCGGCTCGGCGTTCGTCACCCTGGCCGACATCTACGACATGCAGATCAGCGCCGACTTCCCGGAGGCCGACGCGGATCACCTCGCGGTCAAGCAGAAGGCGGTGATCACCCTGGCCGACAAGCCGGGCGAGACCTTCGACGCCACCCTGGTGGTGGTCGACCCGGTCGGGACCAGCGACGGCACACTTACCAAGTTCGGCGTGGTGCTCTCCTTCGTCGACGCGCCCAAGGACCTGCTGGTCGGGCAGAGCGCGCAGGTGAAGGTGACCACCGGCAGCAAGACGGACGTGCTGCGGGTGCCCAGCACCGCGGTGCACGACATCTCCGGGACCGACGCCACCGTTCGCAAGGACGGTGCCGAGGTGAAGGTGCAGATCGGCCTTCGCGGCGACCAGTACACCGAGATCACCTCGGGTCTGACCGAGGGGGACACGGTCGCCCGCTCCTGGTAGTGACAGCGGGCTCATAGCTGATTCAAAGAAACCGTTGATACTTCTTGGCGGTGCTTTCCGAAACCCGTTACTCCATGACCGTCGGTGACACGTCGGCGCGGCCCACCCGCGTCCTCGTCGTGGACGACGAGCCGAACATCTCCGCGCTGCTCAGCGCCACGTTGCGGCTCGTCGCCTTCGACGTGCGGGTCGCCGAGACCGGGCACTCCGCCCTGGTGGCGGTCGCTGAGTTCGAGCCCGACCTGATCGTGCTCGACGTGATGCTGCCGGACGTGGACGGGTTCGAGGTGGCCCGGCGGCTGCGCGCCGCCGGGTCCCGGACTCCGGTGCTCTTCCTCACCGCCCGTGACGCGGTCGAGGATCGGATCCTGGGGCTCTCCGCCGGTGCCGACGACTACGTCACCAAGCCGTTCAGTCTCGAGGAGGTCGTGCTACGGATCCGCGCCATCCTGCGGCGCAGCCAGCCGGAGGAACCGAAACCGGACACCAGCGTGCTCCGGTACGCCGACCTGGAGTTGGACGAGGACGCCCACGAGGTACACCGGGCGGGCCGTCTGATCGAGCTGTCGCCGACGGAGTTCAACCTGCTCCGCTACCTGATGATCAACGCCGGCCGGGTGGTCAGCAAGGCACAGATCCTGGACCGGGTCTGGAAGTACGACTTCGGCGGCGACGGCCGGATCGTCGAGTCCTACGTCTACTACCTGCGTCGCAAGATCGACCGGACCGATCCGCCACTGATCCACACCGTGCGAGGCGTGGGGTACGCGCTGCGGCTGCCCCGCGAAGAATGACAGCCTTCAGTTCGTTCCTGGGTGGTGGGCGGGGCGGCCGGATGGGAGTGATCCGGCGTTTCCCACCTTGGCGGCACTGGACTTTGCGGTCCCGCCTGGTGCTGGTGGTCGGCGTGCTGGCCGCGATCGCCCTGGTCGCGGCGAACCTCACCGGTGTCCTGCTGATCCGTTTCTACCTGCAGGACCGGATCGACCAGCAGCTCACCGGCATGTCACGGGCCGTGGAGTTCGGCAACCCGCCGCGGGAGGCGTACGCCCCTCGCCGGGGTTTCCGGATCGGCCCGGACCAGTTGTCGTACGTCTATGCCGCGGACGGCTCGCTGGATGTCGGCAGGAGCACCGCCGTCGATGAGTCCAAGCCGCCGGTGACCCCGTTCTCCGAAGTGGTGGCGCGGGCGGTGACCAAGAAGCCGTACACCGTCACCGGCCCGGACGACACCGACTGGCGGATGATCGCCCTCCCGATCGGCACCACCGGCGGGTACGTGCTGCTCGGCTCCTCCCTGTCTGAGGTGCGGCAGACCAGCGACCAGCTCCTGCTCATCGACGCCGGTGTGATGCTGCTGATCCTGGCCCTGCTCGGGCTGGGCGCGGCGTACGTGGTCCGGATCGGCCTGCGCCCGCTGACCGAGATGGAGGCGGCGGCCGCGGAGATCTCCGGCGGTGATCTCTCGATGCGGGTGCCCGGCGCCGACCCGCACACCGAGCCGGGCCGGCTGGGGCGGGCGCTCAACTCGATGCTCGCCCGGATCGAATCGGAGGCGAGCGCGCGGACCGCCTCGGAGCAGCGGTTGCGCCAGTTCGTCGCGGACGCCTCGCACGAGCTGCGCACCCCGCTCACCTCGATCCGTGGCTTCGCGGAGCTGTACCGGCGCGGCGGCGCTCCGGCCGGCCCGCTGCTGGACGAGACGATGAGCCGGATCGAGGCCGAGGCCGGCCGGATGGGTGTGCTGGTCGAGGACCTGCTGATGCTGGCCCGGATGGACCGGCAGCGCACCCTGGACCTGCGCCCGGTGGATCTGCTGGAGATCGCCGCGGACACCATCCGGGACGCGCACGCGCGGGTGCCCGGCCGCAAGGTGCTGCTCGCCGGGCTCAGCGACGACGAGGACACGTTCGAGCCGGCCACCGTGCTCGGCGACGATCACGGCCTGCGGCAGGTGGCCACCAATCTGGTCGCCAACGCGCTGCACCACACCCCGGCCGGCACCCGGATCACGGTCCGGGTGGGGCAGGAGCCGGCCGGTCCGGCCGGCGAGGCTGCGGTGTGCTCAGGTCCGTTGACTGTCAGTGATGGACAGTCGATCGCGGTGCTGGAGGTCGAGGACGACGGGCCCGGCGTGCCGCCCGAGCATGCGCCCCGGATCTTCGAACGGCTCTACCGGGCCGACCCCAGCCGGACCCGGGCCAAGGGCGGCGGTTCCGGGCTCGGCCTGGCCATCGTGGCGGCGATCGTGCACGGGCACGGCGGCTGGGTGGAGCTGTGCGAGACGCCCGGTGGCGGTGCCACCTTCCGGGTGCTGCTTCCGTCCGTCGGTGACTGGGCGTGAGATTCTAAGCTGGCTCCGAGCTTCCGCCGAATCTCCTCCAAGGCCGCGCACCCAGAGTGTGCGGCATGAAGGTACGCCTGAGCCGCCACCCGTCCCTGGTGGTCAACGCCGTGATCGGCGTCGTGCTCGTCGCCGGGGCCATCACGGTGTACGAGACATTTTCCTCCTCCGGCGACGGGGGAACGGCCGCCGTGGCCTCCGAGCGAACGGTCTCGGCCCAGCAGGGCACGGTCACCAAGACCGTGACCGCGGACGGCACCGTGGAGAGCGCGAGCACCGCGAGTGCGAGCTTCGAGACGAGCGGTACGGTCACCGCGATCAGCGTCAAGGTCGGCGACAAGGTCAAGAAGGGACAGGTGCTGGCGAAGGTCGACCCGGCGGCGGCCAAGCGCACGCTGGCCGAGGCCGAGGCCAACCTGGACGCCGCGAACGACGCGCTGGACCGGGCGCAGGACGCCGGCTCGGACACCACCGACGCGGAGAACTCCGTGACCGAGGCCCAGTTGGCGGTCGACGACGCGGAGGCCGGGGTCGCCGGGACCACCCTGACCGCCCCGATGGCCGGCACGATTACGTCGATCAGCGGCACGGTCGGCAGCTCCGCCTCCGGCACCGGCTCGTCGAGCTCGTCCAGCGGCGGCGGCTCGCAGGGCGGGGGCGGGTCGGACTCCTCGTCGTCGTCCTCCACCGGCTTCATGGAGATCGCCGACCTGACGAAGATGCAGGTCTCCGCGAGTTTCGCCGAGGCGGACGCGACCAAGCTCAAGGAGAAGCAGGTCGCCACGGTGACCTGGAACGCGCTCAGCGGCACCAGCCAGAGCGCCAAGGTCACCGCGATCGACCCCTCCGGCACCACCTCGAACAGCGTGGTCACCTACGGCGTCACGCTGACCCTGGACAAGGTGCCGACCGGCGCGAAGGTCGGACAGACCGTCTCGGTCGTGGTGACCACCGGCTCCAAGGAGAACGTGATCGCGGTGAACTCCGCGGCGATCACCACGGTCGGCAACCGGCACACGGTCACCGTGGTCGCCAACGGCGTGAAGGAGACCCGCACGGTCGAGATCGGCCTCGCGGGCGACTCCACCACGGAGATCACCTCCGGGCTCGCCGCCGGCGAGAGCGTCGTCGTCAAGACGACCTCGACCAGCAGCGGCAGCAACCAGCAGAACGGATTCCCCGGCGGCGGTAACTTTCCCGGTGGCGGTGGAAACCTCGGCGGTGGAAACCTCGGTGGCGGCGGCGCCCGGACCGGCAACGGTGGCGGCCGATGAGCGAGCTTGCGAGCGAATCCAAAAGCACAGTCATCAGCTCATCGCGGCGCCGGAGCGCAGCGGAGGTGGCGCGATGAGCCGCCCGGTCCTCGACGTCCAGGACCTCAAGAAGATCTACGGTACGGGTGAGGCGACCGTCCACGCGCTGCGCGGGGTCTCGATGACCGTGCACCGTGGCGACTATGTGGCGATCATGGGCTCGTCCGGCTCGGGCAAGTCGACCCTGATGAACATCCTGGGCGCGCTCGACATCCCCACGACCGGTTCGTACAAGCTGGACGGTGTCGAGGTCGGCACGCTCTCCGACGCCCAGCTCGCCCTGGCCCGCAACCGGCTCATCGGGTTCATCTTCCAGGCGTTCAACCTGATCCCTCGTACGTCCGCGGTGGCGAATGTGGAGCTGCCCCTGGCGTACGCCGGAGTGAAACCGACGGAGCGGCGCCGCCGCGCGCTGGCCGCCCTGGACATCGTCGGTCTCGCGGACCGGGCCGATCACGAGCCCAACCAGCTCTCCGGTGGTCAGCAGCAGCGGGTCGCGGTGGCCCGGGCCCTGGTCACCGAGCCGGCCCTGCTGCTCGCCGACGAGCCCACCGGCAACCTGGACAGCAAGTCCACCGACGACGTGCTGAAGGTCTTCGACGACCTGAGCGCGGCCGGGCGGACCATCGTGATCATCACGCACGAGAACGAGGTCGGTGCCCGGGCCAAGCGCCTGGTCCGCCTGGTCGACGGCGCGATCGTGACCGACGTCCGGCAGTCCCCGATCGACCTCCCGCCGGTCGGCGCCGCGGCCGCGCACGCCCGGGTGCAGGCGGTCGCCGCCGGCCACGTCGCGGCCGGTCACGCAGTCGCGGTCCGGGCCGGGGGCACCACCTACGGCAGTCCGGCCGGCTCGGAGTGGAACGGGGGCCGGCACAGCTCATGACCGGGCGAAGCGAGGAAAAAATCAAACGCGGGGTGCTCGCATGAACTTCTTTGAGGTCGTCAGGTTCTCGCTCCGGGGTCTGTCGGCGAACAAGCTGCGCTCGGCGCTCACCATGCTCGGCATCCTGATCGGTGTCGCCGCGGTGATCCTGCTGGTCGCGGTCGGCAACGGCTCGGCCAAGGCGATCAGCGACCGGATCGAGGCGCTGGGCACCAACACCATCACCGTGATGAGCACCGGCCGCGGTGGGTCCAGCAGCACGGCGCTCACCAAGAAGATGGCCGACGCGCTGATCGACCCGGAGCTCGCCCCGGACATCAAGTCGGTCTCCCCGGTGGTGAGCGCGTCGTCGGCGACGATGACGTACGAGGGCTCCGACCACTCGGTCAGCACCTTCGTCGGCACCACGCCCGCCTGGTTCGCCGCCTCCAGCACCCCGGTCGAGAAGGGCGCGTCGTTCACCGAGGACGACGTCAACCAGGGACGCCGGGTGGTCGTCATCGGACAGACCGTCGCCGAGGAGCTGTTCCCCGGGGTCGACCCGATCGACAAGCAGGTCACCGTGAGCGGCGCGCTGTTCACCGTGGTCGGCGTGCTCAAGGAGAAGAGCTCCACCGGCTTCCAGGACTCCAACGACACCGCGGTC
Organism: Actinoplanes regularis; assembly: GCF_900188005.1. Taxonomy (GTDB): domain Bacteria; phylum Actinomycetota; class Actinomycetes; order Mycobacteriales; family Micromonosporaceae; genus Actinoplanes; species Actinoplanes regularis. The sequence continues at coordinate 241,636 of NZ_FZNR01000007.1, forward strand.
GCCCCGCTCACCGCGGTCCAGCAGGTTCTCGCCGGCTACGGCTCGCTGACCTCGATCATCGTCGAGGCCAAGGACCCGGACAAGGTGGACGCGGTGCAGAGCGAGGTCTCCACGATCCTCGACCAGCAGCTGAACGTGTCGTCCACGTCGTCGAGCGGGAACAGCAACAGCACGCCGTACCGGATCCAGAACGCGTCGTCGCTGCTGGAGACCCAGACCGAGACCGCCGACACGTTCACCACGCTGCTCGGCGCGGTCGCCGCGATCAGTCTGCTGGTCGGCGGCATCGGGATCACCAACATCATGCTGGTCACGGTCACCGAACGGACCCGGGAGATCGGCATCCGCAAGGCGCTCGGCGCGCCCCGCCGGACGATCATGACCCAGTTCCTGATCGAGGCGACCCTGCTGAGCGTGCTCGGTGGCGCCCTCGGCGTGGCGGCCGCGCTGATCGGCAGCCACTTCACGATCGTCGGCGTGAAACCCGTGATCGTGCCCAGTTCGATCGGGCTCGCCGTCGGTGTGTCCATCGCGATCGGGCTGTTCTTCGGCGGCCTGCCCGCCGCCCGCGCCGCCCGCCTGCGTCCCATCGACGCGCTGCGCTACGAGTGAGGACTGAAGCTGTGAACCGGATGAACGACGAGACCGCCGTCCTGCCGACCGTGCCGGCGCCCGCCGACCCGGTCGAGCCCGACGACACCGACAACGAGGGCCTGGCCAAGGAGCTCGCCGCCGCCGCGCCCAAGCAGTGGTGGAACCGGGGCACGATCGGGCTGGGCGTGGCCGTGCTGCTGATGGGCGGCTTCCTCGGCGGGGTCTACTCGCAGAAGGAGTGGGGCCAGTCCTCGACCGCCGCCTCCGGCTTCCCCGGCGGCCGCAGCGGCGGTGGCTTCCCGACCGGCCTGAGCGCCAGCGGCTTCCCCGGTGGTGGCAACTTCGGCGGTGGCGGTAACTCCGGCGCCGGCCAGGGCAGCACGGGCGGCACCGGGACCACCGACGCCGGCACCACCGGCACGGTCAAGCTGGTCAACGGCACCACGATCTACGTGCAGACCGCGGACGGCACGGTCGTCACGGTCAACACCGACGGCAAGACCACGGTGTCGACCGCGAAGAAGGGCAAGCTCGCCGACGTGAAAGCGGGCGACTCGATCACGGTCAAGGGTGCGACCGGGAGCGACGGCGCGGTCACCGCCACGTCGCTGACCTCGCAGCACAAGTGACCAAGCACCCATTGATGAGCGCGGCCTCCGCTCCCTAGGCTGAGCCCAGCTCAGGACTAGGGGGTGGCCGCGTTGCCGCGCGAACTGCCCACATTGCACGGGCGGGCACCGTTGCTCGCCGAGATCGAGGCGCGCCTTGCCGGTGGTGGTGGGGTGGCCCTGCACGGGCCGCCCGGCATCGGCAAGACCGCGCTGCTCGACGCCGTCGCCGAGCAGGCCGCGGCGCGCGGGGAGCGGATCCTGCGCCTGCGGCCGGCGCGCGGCGAGCGCACCCTCGCGTACGCGGGCGTCGCCGACCTCGTCCGCCAGGTGCCGCCGGACGCGGTGGCGGCCCTCGCGCCCGCCGCTCGCAACTCGCTCGCCGCCCTGCGTCAGGGGCGGCCGCCCCGCACCGGCGTTCCGGCCCTGGCCCGCCGCCTGCTGCTGCCCGCCCTGCTCGCGTACAGCGCCCGTGGCGCCGGGGTGCTCCTCGTCCTCGACGACGTGCAGTGGCTCGACCCGGAGTCGGCCGCGCTGATCGGCTTCGCGATGCGCCGCCGCCCCGGCGCCCGGATCCGGGCCATCACCGCCGAGCGCCGCCCCGACCGCGGCGGTCGCGGCCGTGCCGCCCGGCTCTGCCCGCCCCCGGTCACCGAGATCGCCGTGCCGCCGCTCACCCCGGACGACCTCACCGCCATGCTCGAGGCCCGCGGCCTGCCCTGCCGCACGGCCAGCCGCCTGCACCGTGCCAGCGCCGGCAACCCGTTCCTGGCCCTCGCCCTGGGCAGTACCGGCGCCGACGGTCCCGCCTGGCGTCCGCCGCCGCTGCCCGAGGCCGCTCGTGACCTGGCCCGCGACCTGCTCGACTGTCTCTCCGCCGAGGTGCACGCGACCCTGCTGATGGCGGCGCTGGCCACCGACCCGACGGTCACCCTGCTGCTGCGCGCCGGCCGCGAGGAGGCCGACCGCGAGCTGCGCCTGGCCGCCGCGGCGGGCGTCGTCGAGGTGACCGGCGAGGCGATCCGGTTCACGCCGTCGCTGATCGCGCAGGTGCTGGTCGAGCAGACGGCGGCGGGTGAACGTACCGGAGCTCATGCCGCACTCGCCGCGGCCGCGCTCGAACCGCTCGAGGCGCTGCGGCATCGTGCCCTGCGTGCCGCCCGCCCGGACGCCGGCGTGGCCCGGCGGCTCGCCGCCGCGGCCGCCCAGTGCGCCGCCCGCGGGGCCGATCGCACCGCAGCCGAGTTCTACCTGCTGGCCGCCGACCGCAGCCCGCACCAGCTGGCCGCCGAGCGCCTCGACTGGCTGGTCACCGCCGCCCGCACCGCGCTCACCGGCGGCGCGCCGGCCCTGGCCGGGCGAGCCGCCGAGGCGGTGATCGCCGCCGACGCCCCCGCCGGCCACCGGGTCCGGGCCCGGGTCGTCCTGATCGACCTGGCCGGGCAGGCGCTCGGCGAGATGGGTGAGATGTTCGCCGCGGCGCTCGCCGAGGCCGGCGAGGACCCCGCGCTGCTCGCTCCGGTCCGGCTCCGGCTCACCTGGCAGGCCATGATCACCGGCGAGCCGGACCGGGCCGCCGTCGAGGCCCTGCGCACCATCGCGATCGCCCGCCGGGCCGGCGACGCGACCAGCGAGGCGATGGCGCTCAGCGGCCTCGCCCAGATCCAGCGGATGCGCGGCGAACCGGCCTGGCGCGACTCGCTCGCCCGGGCCCTCGCGCTGCCCGCCTCCCCGGCGCCGGACTGGCTCCATCTCGGACCGCACTACATGGCCGCCCGCTTCGCGATGATCGACGACCGGCTCGACGAGGCCCGCGCCGAACTGCTGGCCCTGCTCGCGGTCGCCGAACACGACCGGATCGGCGAGGCCCGGGTCGAGGTGCTGCGTAGCCTCTCCGAGGTGGCGACGCGGGCCGGACGCTGCCGGGAGGCGCTGCGGTACGCCCATCGCGCCGTGCAGGCCGCGCAGGAGGCCGGCCTGAGTCCCGGCCCGACCTGGTACACCGCCGCGGTCGCCGAGCTGGCCGGCGGCAGTCTGCCCGCGGCCGCCGGCTTCGCCCAGCGCGGCATCCGCGCCTCCGAACAGGAGGGCGACAACATCTATCTACGCCGGAACCTACACGCGCTGGGCCAGGCCGGCCTGCGCTCCGGCGAGACCCGGGCCGGGGTCGCCGCGCTGCGCCGCCTGCGTGACCTGGAGGCCGAGGCCGGCAACTCGGACCCGATGATCGTGCGCTGGCACGCCGACCTGGCCGCCGGTCTGGCCGCGCTCGGCGACCACGTCGAGGCGGCCGAGACGCTGGCCCGCGCCCGCAAGGCCGCCGAACAGCTGGGCAGCAGCCCCGCCCTGGCCGGCTACCTGGACCGGGCCACCGCGATCGTCCACTCCGAGAGTGGCCAGGCGGACTCGGCCGTCGAGCTCTCCACCGCCGCCGCGCACCTGTTCGAGCAGCTACGCCAGCCGGTCGAGCAGGGTCACGCGCTGCTGGTGGCCGGCGGAGCGGAACGCCGCCGGCGCCGCTATGCCGCCGCCCGCCTGCTGATCGGCGCCGCCCTGGCGATCTTCATGTCCGCCGACGCCCGCCCCTGGGCCGAGGAGACCGAGCGCGCGCTGGCCCGCACCGAGGGCAGCCTCGCCCCGGAACAGGGCCTGACCTCGACGGAACTGCGCATCGCCGCCATGGTCCGGGACGGCGCCAGCAACCGGGAGATCGCCTCCCGCCTGTACCTGAGCGTGAAGACGGTCGAGGCGACCCTGACCCGGGTCTACCGCAAACTCGGCGTCCGCTCCCGCACCCAGCTCTCCTCCCGCCTCCAGGCCATCGAAGGCACCCTCCCCGACCCGAACTAGACCTTCGGTCGCCGCTGGGCTGCTGGTCCTTCTTCTCAACCCGTCGATCGCCGCCGGGCCGCCGGCTCTTCTTCAACCCTTCTCCGGTACGTCCGATGGAGCCCCGCGGTCGGGCCTCTCGGCCGAGCCCTGTGGCGATCTCGCGCGACGTCCGTCGCACCCCAGACTCCGGCGCGCGCCCCGGCCCGTTCGGCTCACTGCGCGAGGCTGCTGCCATTCCCGCCCGTGGCGCGCCGCCCTGCCCTCCCCTTCACCGCGCGAGGGCGCTGCCCTTCCCGGGCCGCGGCGCGCCACCGGACCCGGGCTGGTTCCGGTGGCGGTGTCCACGCTCGGGGTTCGACCGTGACAGCCGGCCCGTCCCCTCCGGCTCGCCGCCATCGTCGTGTCGGAGGCCCGGACAGCACTGCCGGGACCAGCCGGCGACCGCGCCGGCTCGTGCCTTAGGAGTGGTTGCCGTGGCTGAGATCACCAGGTATCGCTGACCAGGGGAGCGGCGACGCAGAGTGATGGGGGTAACCATGATCCGGTGGTGGCCGTCACTTTCAGCTTCCAAGTTTTACCTGGTCGATTTGGGGATGTCGCAAACGCTCGGCATTGTTGTACCCGGAAGCGACGAGGCTTTCTCCGTGACAATCCGTCGAGGAGTGCTCAATGCCGTTCATCCGTGAGATTCGTAAGTCGATCATCAACCGTCTCGCCGAGCGCCGCGCCCACCGCCAGCTGTCCGCCGAACTCGCCGCGTTCCGTACCCACGCCGAGCGCACCGAGCTGGACCTGATGCTGGGTCGGCACACCGCCGAGGAGACCCGCGAGATCGAGGCCATCCTCAACAGCCAGGACGCGGAGCGCCGCTACCACGCCGCCGTGCAGTCGTCCGGCGTCGGCGGCGGCCACGCCTGATCCACGCGGGCCGCACCCCGAATTACACACTGGACCCCGGGTCGTAAGGCCGACCCGGCGGGTTACCACGACAGGTCCGGCCCGTCCCCGGATCGCGCGCTGACCCGTAACCGCCCCGGCACGAGAGTGCCGGGGCGGTTCTGTGTTCCGGGTCTGGACCGTCCCGGATCGGGCTGACCCGTGACCGTCCCGGCGTGAGAGCGCCGGGGCGCCGTACCGGAGAAGGCTCATCGGTCGCGGACGGACGGCCGAGGGTCGCGGCCGCGACGGTGGTCACTGGTGGGGCTGGCGGTCCGGGTGGGCCTGGAGGCTGCCGGCGTGCGCCTTCAACGACGGGTCGCGTCCGGATCTGATCAGGCTGGCGACGGTCGTGACGACCAGGATGCCGATGATCACGCCGAGCGAGACCGGAGTGCTGACCTCCGGGACCGAGGGGCTGACGGCCTTGTGCGCCCAGTGCAGGATCAGCTTGAACCCGATGAACGCGAGGATCACCGAGAGCCCGGTGGAGAGGTAGACCAGCCGGTCCAGCAGGCCCTTCACCAGGAAGAACAGGGCACGCAGGCCGAGCAGGGCGAACGCGTTCGCGACGAGGACGATGTACGCCTGCTCGGTCACGCCGAAGACCGCGGGGATCGAGTCGAGGGCGAACAGGATGTCGGTGCTGCCGATCGCGAGCAGGACCAGGAAGAGCGGGGTGACCATCCGCTTCCCGTCGACCCGGGTGATCATCTTGCCGTCGACGTAGTCCTCGGTCACCGGCAGCCAGCGCCGGGCCGCCTTGACCAGCCCGTTGTCATCGACGCTGGGATCCTCGTCGCGGTGCCGGAAGAGCTGCACCGCCGTGTAGATCAGGATCAGCCCGAAGATCAGGAACATGAACGAGAACAGGCTCAGCAGCGTGGCGCCGAGCGCGATGAAGACGACCCGCAGGACCAGCGCGATGATGATCCCGAAGGTGAGCGCCTCCTGCTGGTAGCGCTCCGGCACGGCGAACGTGCTCATGATGATCACGAAGACGAAGAGGTTGTCGATCGACAGGCTCTTCTCGACGATGTAGCCGGCGAAGTACTCAGCGCCGAAATTCCAGCCGGCGACGCTCCCGAAGACGAGCCCGAACGCGATCGCGACCGCGATGTAGAAGATCGACCAGCCGGCGGCCTCCCGGAAGCCGACGACATGCGGCCGTAACACCCCCAGGGCCAAATCGAGGGCGAGCAGGGCGGCGATGACGCCGATCGTCAGGGTCCAGCCGAGCGCGGTGACCTCAAGCATGCTCACAGGATCCCCAAATTTCCTGCAAAGAACGCCCGGAATCGCCTGGAAGAAACCTGAGTGACCGCCGGGCCGCACCGACCGGGCCGGATCACGGCGTGGAGATCGCGGCCTGAGGACCGGAAAGCACGCCGGACCCGGGGAGACGCGCCGCACCCAGGGAAAGATGCGCCGGACCCGGGGGAGAGGTGAGCGGTCCGGCGCGTCCGGTCTCAGGCGGTGACGAAGGAGCGCTTCGCCAGACCCATCCAGAAGCCGTCGATCGGCTGACTCGGGGCCTGGTCGGGGGCACCGGAGGCGCCCAGGGTGAGGAACATCGGGGCGAAGTGCTCGATGGTCGGGTGCGCGTACGGCATGCCGGGGGCCACGGCGCGGAAGTCCGCCAGTTCGTCGACGGCGCCCCGGGACAGGGTCTCCGCGGTCCAGGCGTCGAACTCGCGGGACCAGCCGGGCGCGGCGGCCGTGGGGCTCCAGTCGCGCAGGAACGGCAGCCCGTGCGTGGTGAATCCGGAGCCGGCGATCAGCACGCCCTCGTCACGCAGCGGGGCGAGCCGGGCGCCGAGTTCGAGCAGCCGGTCCGGTTCGAGGGTGGGCAGCGACATCTGCAGCACCGGGATGTCGGCTTCCGGGTACATGACGGTGAGCGGAACGTAGGCCCCGTGGTCCAGGCCGCGATCGGTGCGGGCGACCGTCTCGCCATCCGGCATCAGCGCGGCCACCTGGTCGGCGAGGATCGGGGCACCGGGGGCCGGATACCGCACCTCGTAGTAACGCTGGGCGAACCCTCCGAAGTCGTACACCAGGGGCACGGTTTCGGTGGCGCCGAGCATCAGTGGGGCCGACTCCCAGTGGGCGGAGGCCATCAGGATCGCTTTCGGACGGGGGAGGGCGGCCGCGAGGTCGCGCAGTTGCGCGACCCAGGTGGCGTCATCTACCAGGGGCGGAGCGCCGTGGCTCAGGAACAGGGTGGGCATCCGCATGGTGACCTCCGTTGAAACTTCAACTAACTGACCACCACCGTACGCCGAAATGCTTGATCCTTCAACTATCCGCACGGACGCTTACTTACAGTAATAATTGATCTTGAATTTTGCGGCGCGGACGGTCCCGCCCCCGGGCCTGCGGGGGATTGATGGACGTTTCGAGTTTGTTAAGTCGGCCGTGATATCCCGGCCCGGCCTGGGTTTATTGATCGACGCTCGAAATACCTGGCAGGACTTGTGATCAACTTCGCCCACTATGGAACCGGCATTTGTCCTATCCGGACGTTGCGCATATCGACCGTGTTTGGCAGGCTACACGCGGTCGCGCTACGGGGAGCGCAACGACATTGCTTCGTGGTACATCACCTTGATTACGTTCGGTGAACTGCGCGGGCATTCCTAAGGCGTCGAAAGGAGAACAAGCCGTGGCGTTACCGCCGCAGCTACCGCCCGCGGACGATCTCTATCTGACCGCGCACGACACGATCCGCGGTAAATCGCTGCTGTCCCCGGCCACGCTCGGGCTCGGTCTGGGCGCGGCACTGCTCGGTGAGCTCATGCTCTGGCGCCGCGTCGACCTGGTCGAGACGGAGCTGATCGTCATCGACGAGCGCCCGACCGGTGACGCCGCCACCACGGCCCTGCTGGAGCAGATCCGGCGCGAGGCGGGCCAGCACGGCGTGCGCAACTGGATCTCGTACCTGTCCACCGGCATCGCCACCGACCTGGTCGAGCGCCGCCTCTCCCGGGGCGGCCTGATCAAGCGGGTGGAGAAACGGGGCATCCTCGGCACCAAGGTCTCGTTCGTGCCGGCCGACTCGATGACCGCCGGCTGGCCCGCCACCCGCATCCGCACCAAGGTCTCCCGCGACGAGCAGCTCGACGTGGCCGACCTGCTGCTCGCCGGGCTGATCCTGGCCACCGGTCTGGACCAGCACGTGCTGGCCACCCTCAACGCCCGTGACCGGGCCACGCTGTTCGACCAGTTCCGCCGGCTGTTCCCGGCGATGCTCCAGCAACTCGTCGCGCATGCCGAGGCCGCCGTCGGCGACGCCGTGCTGGCTCGCCGCGCCTGAAAAAGCTCCTCCTCCCCTCACCCCCTGAATAAAAATGGAGATTCGCGTGTCTTCGACCGCAACCCAACCCGCGGAGAGCCAACTCTCCAACGCCCTGGCCCGGGACCGGCTCGGCGTCGCCGCCGTCGTCTTCTTCGTGATGTCCGCGGCCGCCCCGCTCACCGTGGTCGCCGGCGTCGTGCCGACCGGCCTCGCCGTGACCGGCCTGACCGGCATCTCGATCGCGTTCGTCGCGGTCGCCCTGGTCCTGGCGATCTTCTCGGTCGGCTACGTGGCGATGGCCCGGCACATCTCCAACGCGGGCGCGTTCTACGCGTACGTCTCCCAGGGCCTCGGCCGCCCGGTCGGCGTCGGCGCCTCGTGGGTGGCGCTGGTCGCCTACAACATGTTCCAGGTCGCCTCGTACGGCGGCTTCGGCGCGATCGGCCAGCCGCTGTTCCAGGACTGGTTCGGTGTGGACATCCCCTGGTACGTGCTCGGCCTGGCGGCCTGGGCCCTGGTTGCCGTGCTCGGTGTCCGGGACGTCGCCGTCAACGGCAAGGTGCTGGCCACCCTGCTGGTCGCCGAGATCGCGCTGACCGTGGTGTTCAGCGTCGCCGAGTTGCTCTCGGACGGCTTCCACGCCTCGGCCGCCCCGGTCGACGTCTCCAGCCTCACCGGCGCGGGCGCCGGCGCGCTGCTGGTCATGGCGATCACCGGCTTCGTCGGCTTCGAGCAGTCGGTGGTCTTCAGCGAGGAGTCGCGCGACCCGCGGCGTACCGTCGGGCGAGCCACCTACATCGCGATCGCCCTGATCGCCGTGCTCTACGCGTTCGCCTCCTGGGCGATGATCTCCGCCGCCGGTAGCGACAAGGTCGTCGGCCGCGCCGTCGAGGAGGGCCCGGAGCTCTTCTTCAACCTGGCGGCCGGCCCGCTCGGCACCATCGCGACCGACCTGGGTCACATTCTGTTCCTGACCTCGCTGATCGCCGCGATGATCTCGTTCCACAACATCATCTCGCGGTACATGTTCTCGCTCGGCCGCGAGGGCGTGCTGCCGCGCATGTTCGGCCGCACCGTGCCGGGCACCGGTGCGCCGAAGAACGGCTCGCTCGCCCAGTCGGTGGTCGGCCTGATCGTCATCGTGGCCTACGCGGTGGCCGGCTGGGACCCGCTGGTCCAGCTCTTCTTCTGGGGCGGCACCGGCGGCGGCCTCGGCGTCCTGCTGCTGATCACGCTCACCTCGTTCGCGGTCATCGGATACTTCGCCCGCCACCGTACGGACGAGGACGTCCTGCACCGGGTCGTCGCCCCGGTGATCAGCGCGGTGCTGCTGGTGGTCGTCTCCTACCTCGCGCTGGACAACATCGCCACCCTGCTGGGCGTCGAGCCGGGCAGCACGCCGGCCATCGTGGTGCCCACGTCGTTCGGCGTGATCCTGGTCCTCGGCGTACTCTGGGGCCTCTACCTGCGCGGCGCCCGCCCGCAGGTCTACAACGGGATCGGCCTGGGCGCCAACAGCTCTACCACCGGTGGCGGCGGCGGGTTCGCGGCCGCGCTCGCCGAGCCGACGGACCCGGCCGACGGGGGAGCCCGCCGATGACCGAGTTCATCATCCGACCCGCCCGAGCGGACGAGCTCACCGCGATCGGCGCGCTGATCTCGAACTCGTTCGACCACCTCGACGCGGACGCGTACCTGGTCCCGGTCCCCGCGGACCGGGAGCGGATCATGGCCGACTTCTTCACGCTGGAGACCGAGTACGCCTTCAGCCACGGGAAGGTCGAGGTCATCGACCACGAGGACGGCGGCTACGCGGCCGCCGCGGTGTGGTACGACCGGGTCGCCCCGCTGCCGGAGTTCCCGAACTACATGGAGCGGCTGACCGCGCTCGCCGGTGACCACCTGGACCGGTTCGGCGCGCTGGGCGAGCTCTTCGAGAAGAACCACCCCACCGAGCAGCACTGGCACCTGCAGTTCCTGGCGGTGCGCCCGTCGCTGCAGGGCCACGGGCTGGGCGGCAAACTGATGAAGAACGTCCACGACATCCTGGACGAGCAGGGCCTGCCGGCGTACCTGGAGGCCACGAACGAGAACAACGTGCGGCTGTACCGCCGGTACGGCTACACGGACATGGACCCGTTCGCGATCCTGCTGCCGGACGGCACCCCGTTCTATCGGATGTGGCGTCCCGTTTCCTGACGTGTTCCCTCGAGAAGGGGTACGGGCGACGAGCCTGTACCCCTTCTTCCGTTTCTCTGCGGGTATTGACGCGGCCGCACTAGCGTAATTACATCGAAACCAGGTCCACTCAGCGTCCCTGGACGATCACCGGCCGCTGACGGCTTGGTTCATCGCGTCCGTGACCGCACGGGACCTGCTCCTCCCGCGTGGATGGCCGGAGGGACGGACATGCCCGTACCGGAAGTCCTGACGATGGGGCGGATCGGCGTCGATCTCTACCCGCGGCAGATCGGGGTGCCGCTGGCCGAGGTGCGGACGTTCGGCAAGTTCCTCGGCGGCAGCGCGACGAACGTGGCCGTGGCCGCGGCCCGGCACGGGCGGCGGGCGGCGGTGATCACCCGGGTCGGGGCGGACCCGTTCGGGGACTACCTGCGCACGGCGCTGCGGGACTTCGGGGTCGACGACCGGTACGTCAGCGCGGTCGAGGGCCTGCCGACGCCGGTCACCTTCTGTGAGATCTTTCCGCCTGATCGGTTTCCGCTCTACTTCTACCGATACCCCAAAGCCCCGGATCTGGAGATATACCCGTCCGAACTGGACATGGCGGCGATTCGCTCGGCTGACATCTTCTGGGTCACCGGTACGGGGCTGAGCGCGTCACCGTCGCGCGAGGCGACCCTGGCCGCGCTGAAGGAGCGCGACAGATCCGGAACGACGGTCTTCGACCTCGACTGGCGACCCATGTTCTGGAGCTCGCCGGCCGAGGCCCGCCCCTGGTACACCGAGGCGCTGCGGTACACCACCGTGGCCGTCGGCAACGTCGACGAGACCGAGATCGCGGTCGGCGAGCGCGACCCCGCCCGGGCCGCCGCCGCACTGCTCGACGCCGGTGTGGAACTGGCCGTCGTCAAACAGGGCCCGGCCGGGGTCAGCGCCGCCACTCGCACCGGGACGGCGTACGCCCGGGCCTGTGAAGTCGAAGTGGTCAACGGCCTCGGCGCCGGCGACGCGTTCGGCGGCGCCCTCTGCCACGGCCTGCTCGCCGGCTGGGACCTCGGCGCGACGATCCACTTCGCCAACGCCGCCGGCGCCCTGGTCGCGACCCGGCTGGCCTGCGCCGACGCGATGCCCACCGAAGCCGAGGTCCGGGAGTTGCTCGACGGGGCCGGCCATGACTGAGGCCCGGGTCAACCCGCTGGTCCGGCACGGCTCCACCGCCGAGCGCCCGTTCGAGGTAGTGGTCAACCCGGAGAACGCCGGCTGGACGCACAGTGGCCTGCGCGTCGTCCAGCTTCCGGTCGGCGGCCGCGTCAAGTTCGTCACCGGCGGCGACGAGATGCTCGTCCTCCCGCTGATCGGCGGCTGCGACGTCGCCTGCGACGACGAACGCCTCACCCTGACCGGCCGCCGCTCGGTCTTCTCCAGGGTCACCGACTTCGCCTACCTGCCGCGCGACGCCGTGGTCAGCCTCCGGGCGCCCAACGGCGGGCGGTTCGCGCTGCCCGCCGCGCGGGCCCGGCGCCAGCTTCCGTTCCGGTACGGCCCGGCCGAGGAGGTGCCGGTCGAGCTGCGCGGTGCCGGCTCCGCCAGCCGGCAGGTCAACAACTTCTGCACACCGGAATCGTTCGAGGCCGACGCGCTGATCGCCGTCGAGGTGCTCACCCCGGGCGGGAACTGGTCGTCGTACCCGCCGCACAAGCACGACGAGCAGAGCCCCGGCGAGAGCCGCCTGGAGGAGATCTACTACTTCGAGGTGGCGCCGTCGCCGTCCGGCCGGCCCGGCTGCGGCTACCAGCGGGTGTACGGCCACCCGGACCGCCCGATCGACGTCTGCGCCGAGGTGCGCAGCGGCGACGTGGTGCTGATCCCGTACGGCTGGCACGGCCCGTCGATGGCCGCCCCCGGCTACGACCTCTACTACCTGAACGTGATGGCCGGCCCCGGCGAACGGCGCTGGCTGATCCGCGACGACCCGGAGCACGGCTGGGTCCGCGGCGCCTGGGCGGTCCAGGAGATCGACCCACGGCTGCCCCTCACCACGGCCCGGGAGCGGAGACGGACATGAAGCATCGGCTCACCGTCGCGCAGGCGGTAGTGCGGTTCCTGGCCAACCAGCTCACCGAACGCGACGGGATCCGGCAGCGGGCCGTCGCCGGGTTCCTCGGCATCTTCGGGCACGGCAACGTCGCCGGCATCGGACAGGCGCTGCTGCAGGCCCAGCGCACCGGTCAAGCGGCCTCGGGCCGGGCGGAGATGCCCTACATCCTGGCCCGCAACGAGCAGGCCATGGTGCACACCGCGGTCGGTTACGCCCGGATGCGCAACCGGCTGTCCGCGATGGCCTGCACCGCCTCGATCGGCCCCGGCTCCACCAACATGCTCACCGGTGCGGCCCTGGCCACCGTGAACCGGATCCCGGTGCTGCTGCTGCCCTCCGACGTGTTCGCCACCCGGGTCGCCACCCCGGTGCTGCAGGAGCTGGAGGATTCCCGGTTCGGCGACGTCTCGGTCAACGACGCGTTCCGGCCGCTGTCGAAGTACTTCGACCGGGTCTGGCGGCCCGAGCAGCTGCCGCAGGCCCTGCTCGGTGCGATGCGGGTGCTGACCGACCCGGTGGAGACCGGTGCGGTCACGATCTGCCTTCCCCAGGACGTGCAGGCCGAGGCGTACGAATATCCGGACGAACTCTTCGCCCAGCGGGTCTGGCATGTGGCCCGCGCGGTCCCCGACCCGCTCGCCGTCGAGGCCGCCGCGGCGGTGATCCGTGGCGCCAAGCGCCCGCTGATCGTGGCCGGCGGCGGGGTGATCTACTCCGAGGCGTCCGGACAGCTGGACCGCTTCGCCCGGGAGACCGGCATCCCGGTCGCCGACACCCAGGCCGGCAAGGGCGCGCTCAGCTGGGACCACCCGAACGCGGTCGGCGGGCTGGGCGCGACCGGCAGCCCGGTGGCGAACCGGCTGGCCGGCCACGCCGACGTGGTGCTCGGCGTCGGGACCCGGTACTCGGACTTCACCACCGCCTCGCGGACCGCGTTCCGGCACCCGCAGGTCCGGTTCGTCAACCTCAACGTGGCCTCCTTCGACGCCGGCAAACTCTCCGCGCTGCCGCTGGTCGCCGACGCCCGGGCCGGTCTCGCGGCGCTGCGCCCGGCGCTGCACGGGCGGCGTTTCACCGGTGACTTCCACGACGATGTGGCCGCGTGGAACGCCACCGTCGACCGGGCGTACCGGAAGAGGTCCGGCGAGCTGCCCACCCAGGCCGAGGTGATCGGCGTCGTGAACGACGCGTGCGGAGCGCGCGACGTCGTCGTCCAGGCGGCCGGCAGCCTCCCCGGCGACCTGCAACGACTCTGGCGGGCCGGCGATCCGAAGCAGTACCACGTCGAGTACGGCTACTCCTGCATGGGCTTCGAGATCGCCGGCGCGCTCGGGATCAAGCTGGCCGACCCGTCCCGCGAGGTGTACGCGCTGGTCGGCGACGGCTCCTACCTGATGATGGCGCAGGAGATCGTCACCGCGATCGCCGAGGGCGTGAAACTGATCGTGGTCGTCGTCCAGAACCACGGCTTCGCCTCCATCGGCGCCCTCTCCGAGCAGGTCGGATCGCAGCGGTTCGGCACCAGCTACCGGTTCAAGAACGCGCAGACCGGCGACTACGACGGCCCGCTGCTCCCCGTCGACCTGGCGCTGAACGCGGAGAGCCTGGGGGCCGCGGTGATCCGCTGCCGGACCGCGGCCGACCTGGCCGAGGGGCTGAAGCGGGCCCGCGAGGCGGACCACCTGACCGTCGTGCACGTCGAGACCGATCCGCTCGCCACCGGCCCCGGTTCGGACTCGTGGTGGGACGTCCCCGTCGCCGAGGTCGCCACCCTGCACAGCACCCGGCACGCCCGCGCCGGATACCTGGAGGGCAAGCGCGACCAGCGGCATCATCTGCGACCCGGAGGGCAAGCATGAGCGAGCTTGCGAGCGAATCAATCAGCACAGTCGTCTGCTCATGGCGCGGGAGCGCAGCGGAGGTGGCGGTGTGAGGGAGCTTGCGACCGAATCGATCAGCACAGTTGTCTGCTCATGGCGACGCCGGAGCGCAGCGGAGGTGGCGGCATGAGCACCATCGCGCATTGGATCGGCGGCGGGTACACCGCCGGAGCCGCCACTCGCCGAGCCCCGGTCCATCAGCCGGCAACCGGGGCGGTGCAGCATGAGGTACTGCTCGGCGAGCCGGACGATGTGGACGCCGCGGTCACCGCCGCCACGGCCGCGTTCGAGACGTGGCGGGAGGAGTCCCTGAGCCGCCGTACGAAGATCCTCTTCGCGTTCCGGGAGTTGGTCAGCGCCCGGGCCGGGCAGCTCGCCGAGATCGTCTCGGACGAGCACGGCAAGGTGCTCTCCGACGCCGCCGGGGAGGTCCAGCGCGGCCTCGAGGTGATCGAGTACGCCTGCGGGATTCCGGAGCTGCTCAAAGGCTCGTACTCGGATCAGGCGTCGGCCGGGGTGGACGTGTTCGGGTTCCGCGAGCCGCTCGGCGTGGTCGCCGGGATCACGCCGTTCAACTTCCCGGCGATGGTGCCGATGTGGATGCACCCGATCGCGATCGCCTGCGGCAACACGTTCGTGCTCAAGCCCAGCGAACGTGATCCGTCCGCGTCGGGATTCGTCGCGGAGCTCTGGCGGGAGGCGGGGCTGCCGGACGGCGTCTTCAACGTGGTGCACGGCGACAGGGTGGCGGTCGACGCGATCCTGCGGCATCCGGGGATCGCCGCGGTGTCGTTCGTCGGGTCCACGCGGGTCGCTCGCTACATCCATCGGGAGGCGAGCGCGGCCGGGAAGCGGGTGCAGGCCCTCGGCGGTGCCAAGAACCACGCGGTGGTGCTGCCCGACGCCGATCTCGCGTTCGCCGCCGACCAGCTCGCGGCGTCCGCGTTCGGGTCGGCCGGCCAGCGGTGCATGGCGGTGTCGGCGGCGGTCGCGGTCGGCTCCGCCGCCGGGGAACTGGCCGGACTGGTGGGCCGCAAGGCCGGCGAGGTGGTGGTCGGCCCGGGCCGGGACCCGGCCAGCGAGATGGGGCCGGTGATCACGGCGGCCGCGAAGGAGCGGATCGAGAACCTCATCGAGTCGGGGGAGCGGCAGGGCGCCTCCGTCACGGTCGACGGGCGGGGCCTGAAGATTCCCGGGTACGAGAACGGGTTCTTCGTCGGCCCGACCGTGCTGGACCACGTCGGGACCGGGATGGACGTGTACCGCGAAGAGGTCTTCGGGCCGGTGCTGTCGATCCTGCGGGCGCCCGACGTCGACGCGGCGATCGAACTGATCAACAGCAATCCGTACGGCAACGGGACGGCGATCTTCACCAACAGCGGCGCCGCGGCCCGCCGGTTCCAGCGGGGTGTGCACGTCGGCATGATCGGGATCAACGTGCCGATCCCGGTGCCGATGGCCTACCACTCGTTCGGCGGGTGGCGGGATTCGCTCTTCGGGCAGAGCCACATCTACGGGCCCGAGGGCGTCGCGTTCTACACCCGGGCGAAGGTGGTCACCCAGCGCTGGCCGTTCGACGACCCCTCGGCGGGGCCGCAGGCCCGGGCCTCGCTGCACTTCCCGACGGCGCGGTGAGCGGCGTGCGACGGCTGCGGCTCGGCAGCTGCCCGGACTCCTGGGGCGTCTGGTACGCCGACGACCCCCGGCAGACCCCGTGGTCACGGTTCCTCGACGAGCTCGTGCTGGCCGGCTACCGCTGGCTGGAACTGGGGCCGTACGGCTACCTACCGACGGATCCCGGACGGCTCGCGGACGAGTTGGCCGCGCGCGGGCTGAGCTGCGCGGCCGGGACGGTCGGCGGGGTCGGTGGCCCGCACCGGAACTTTCCGGACGTGGCCGCGGAGACCCGCCGGGTCGCCGAGCTGACCCGGGCGGCAGGTGGGCGCGACGTGGTGTTCGTACCGGTGCCGGGTTATCGGGACGACGCCACAGGCGGCTATCTCGAAGCGTCCGAGCTGGGGCCCGGGCAATGGCGGGCGCTGCTGGACAACACGAACACGCTGGGGCGGATCCTCGCCGAGGAGTACGGGCTGAGCCTGCGTTTCCATCCGCACGCCGACTACCAGGTGGAGAACCAGCAGCAGGTGGAGCGGTTCCTGGCCGGGACGGATCCACGGTTCGTGTCGTTGTGCCTGGACACCGGTCATCTGGCCTATCGCCGTGCCGACGTGCTGGGGCTGATCCGCGACTACCCGGACCGCATCGGGTACGTGCACCTCAAGCAGATGGACCCGGTCCTCGCCACCCGCGCGGCCGCCGAGGATCTGGCTTTCGCCCAGGCCGTCGCCCTCGGGGTGAGCGTCGCCCCGCCGTCCGGCGCCCCGGACGTGCCGGCCGTCCTCGCGGCGCTCGCCGCCCTTGACAGGGAGCTGTTCGTCGTGGTCGAGCAGGACATGTACCCGGTGGACTTCGACGTTCCGCTGCCGATCGCCACCCGCACCCGCAGATATCTCGAAGAGACGGGAGATTTCATATGAGGCCTTTCCGGCGCGGCCTGCTCGCCACCGGTGCGGTGGTGGTCCTCGCGCTCACCGCCTGCAGCGGCGGCGGCCGGGAGGAGACCGACCCGGACACCACCACCGGCGGCGGGAACGCTCCCGGCAGCTCCGGTTACACCATCGCCTTCGTGACCCACGAGACTCCCGGCGACACGTTCTGGGACAAGGTCCGCGCCGGTGCCGAACAGGCCGCCAAGGACGAGGGCGTCACCCTCAAGTACTCGAACGACCCGGACGCCGGCAAGCAGGCCGGCCTGATCCAGAGCGCGGTCGACGCCAAGGTCGACGGGATCGCGACCACCCTGGTCACTCCGGACGCCCTGACCGGCGCGGTCAAGTCGGCCACCGCCGCGGGCATCCCGGTGGTCGGCCTGAACGCCGGCATCGACCAGTACCAGAAGGTCGGCGCGCTGATGTACTTCGGCTCCGACGAGTCCCTCGCCGGCACCAGCCTCGGCAAGCGGATCGCCGGCGAGGGCGCCAAGCATCCGCTCTGCGTGATCCACCAGACCGGCTCGGTGGCCCTCGAGGCCCGCTGCGCCGGGGTCAGGAGCGCCGTCCCCGGCACGGAGAACCTGCAGGTCAACGGTGCTGACGACAGTGCCGTGACGACCACCCTGCAGGCCAAGCTCGCGCAGGACAAGTCGATCGACTACGTGGTGACGCTGGGTGCGCCGATCGCCCTCGACGCGATCAACGCCAAGCAGCAGGCGTCGTCCTCGGCCAAGCTGGTCACCTTCGACCTGAACCAGGAGATTGCCAAGCGGATCAAGGACGGCCAGGTGGAGTTCGCCATCGACCAGCAGCCGTACGTGCAGGGTTACCTGGCGGTCACCTCGCTCTACCTGTACCTGAAGAACGGTAATGACATCGGCGGCGGCAAGGCCGTACTGACCGGACCCTCGTTCGTGGACAAGACGAACATCGACAAGATCCTCCCGTTCACCGAGAAGAACACCCGGTGAGACATCTCGCGAGGCTGCTGGCGCGCCCCGAGGTGGGCGCGCTGGCCGCGGCGTTCGTGATCTTCGGGTTCTTCCTGCTGGTGGCGCCGTCGTTCCGCTCCTGGGCGTCGTTCTGCACCGTGCTCTACCAGTCGTCGACCATCGGGATCGTCGCGGTCGGCGTGGGCCTGCTGATGATCGGCGGCGAGTTCGACCTGTCAGCCGGCGTGATCACTATCAGCGCCGGCCTGGTCAACTCGATGTTCTGCTGGTATTTCGGCGTCAACCTCTGGGCCGGCGCCCTGCTCTCCCTGCTCTTCTGCCTGCTCGTCGGGTTCCTGAACGGCTGGCTGGTGACGCGCACCGGGATCCCCAGCTTCCTGATCACACTGGGCACGTTCTTCGTGCTGCAGGGTGCGAACCTCGGCGTGACCAAGCTGGTCACCGGCTCGGTGTCGAGCCGTGACATCAGCGCGATCGACGGGTACGGCTCGCTTCAGCGGATCTTCGCGTCGAGCTCCACGCTGGGCTCCGCGACGGTCTGGATCACCGTACTGTGGTGGGTCCTCTTCGTCGGGCTCGCGGCCTGGACGTCGCGGCGCACCCGGATCGGCAACTGGATCTACGCGGTGGGGGGCTCCGCCGCGAGCGCCCGCGCCGTCGGCGTCCCGGTGACCCGGACCAAGATCGGTCTGTTCATGACCGTCTCGTTCCTGGGCTGGTTCGTGGGCATGCACTCGCTCTACCGGTTCAACACACTCCAGGCCGGCAACGGCGTGGGCAACGAGTTCCTCTACATCATCGCCGCCGTGGTCGGCGGGACGCTGCTGACCGGAGGGTTCGGCAACGCGCTCGGCTCGGCGATCGGCGCCTTCATCTTCGGGACGACCAGCCTGGGGATCGTCTACGCCGGCTGGGACCCGAACTGGTTCAAGGCGTTCCTGGGCGTGATGCTCCTGCTGGCGGTCCTGGTCAACACGTACGTCAAAAGGCTCGCCACCTCCTCCGCCGGGTTCTCCCGGTCGGTCTCGCCGGAAGGAGAACCGACGTGACCGAGCCGCTCGTCGAGCTGATCGGTGTCGGCCGGAACTACGGCCCGATCCGTGCCCTGCACGGCGTCGACCTGCGGGTCCGCGCCGGCGAGGTGACCTGCGTACTCGGCGACAACGGCGCCGGCAAGTCCACCCTGATCAAAATCATCTCAGGGCTGCACCCGCACACCTCCGGATCGCTGCGGGTGGACGGCGAGGACCGGCACTTCGGATCGCCCCGCGAGGCCCTGGACCTCGGCATCGCGACGGTCTATCAGGATCTGGCCGTGGTCCCGCTGATGGAGGTGTGGCGCAACTTCTTCCTCGGCTCCGAACTGACCTCCGGGCGCTTCCCGCTGGCCGGGATGCGGGTGCGCGAGATGAAACGGATCGCGGACCAGGAGCTCCGCAAGATGGGCATCGTGGTGGCCGACCTCGATCAGCCGATCGGAACGCTCTCCGGCGGCCAGCGGCAGTGCGTGGCGATCGCCCGGGCGGTCTACTTCGGCGCCCGGGTCCTGATTCTCGACGAGCCGACCGCGGCGCTCGGCGTGAAGCAGTCCGGGGTGGTGCTGAAGTACATCGCCGCGGCCCGCGACGCGGGTCTCGGCGTCATCCTGATCACCCACAACCCGCAGCACGCCTACCTGGTGGGGGACCACTTCGTGATCCTCAAACTGGGCACGGCCGTCCTCGACGCCCAGCGTGGCGGCGTCACCCTGAAGGACCTGACCACGCAGATGGCCGGCGGTGACGAAATCGCCGAACTGGCGCGCGAGCTGGAGCGCCCGTCATGACCGCACCCACCACGCTCCGGGTCGGCGTGATCGGCACCGGCATGATCGGGCGGGACCACATCCGGCGGATGACCACGGTCCTCTCCGGGCTCGCCGTGGTCGCGGTCGCCGACGTCGATCCCACGGTCGCCGAGCGGGTGGCGGCCGAGGCGGGGGCGGTGGCCTTCCCGGACGGCCTGGACCTGATCGCCGCCGACTCCGTGGACGCGGTCCTGGTCTGCTCCTGGGGCGGGACGCACGAGCGGTACGTGCTGGCGGCCATCGCGGCCGGTAAACCGGTGTTCTGCGAGAAGCCGCTCGCCACCACCGAGAAAGCCTGCCTGCGGATCATGGCGGCGGAGGTCGCGCACGGCAGCAGACTGGTCCAGGTCGGCTACATGCGGCGGTACGACGCCGCCTACCTGGCGATGAAGCAGACGCTGGAGAGCGGGGCGATCGGCGCGCCGCTGATGATGCACTGCGCGCACCGCAACGCCGGGGTCCCGGCCTTCTACGAGCCGGAGAACACGATCACCGACACCGCGGTGCACGAGATCGACATGGTGCGCTGGATGTTCGGCAGCGAGATCGCCGCCGTCCGCGTGCTGCGGCCCCGGGCGAGCCGGAACGCAGGGGACCTGCCGGACCCGATGCTGATCGTTCTGGAGCTCGCCAACGGGGTGCTGGTCGACGTCGAGATCTCGGTCAACGTCCGATATGGATATGACATCCGGGGGGAGATCCTGGGGGAGGACGGTACGGTTTCGCTCGGCGATCCGGGGCTGATCTCGGTTCGTCGGGCGGGCCGGGTTGCCACTCCGGTGCCGGCGGACTGGCGCGACCGGTTCGGCTCCACCTACGACGTCGAACTGCGGGCGTGGGCCGACTCGGTTCTCGGCGGCGGCGTGAGCGGTGGCCCCGGGACCTGGGACGGGTACGCCGCCGCGGTGGTGTCCGACGCCGCGGTGCGCGCCCTGCGGACCGGCGAGCGGATCGAGGTCACCCTCGCCGAGCGGCCCGGGCTCTACTGAAAACCGATTCTGCTTTTCGGATGGTGCCGCTGCTCGAGGCGGGAACCAACGGGTTCTGGCCGTGGGCTGAGCAGTCCTGACGCGGAAGGGCCCGCCCGCCGCGCCGTGCCGTGCCGTGCCGGGGGCACGGTGCGGCGGGCGGGCCGGCTCGACCGGTCAGGAGATCTCGGTGATCTTTCCGGTGTGCAGGGTGCCGTCGGCGAGCCGCGCCGCGTACGCCTGCAGAGCGCCCGGGTCGGCGTCACCGCGAACCGGAGCCGGCCAGGAGCCGCCGCTCCAGGTCTGGTTCCACACGCCGAGGCCGGACCGGACGGTGACCAGGTCGAGCTGCGACGCCGGCCAGCCCGCCACGGCCAGCGCTCGCACCTGTCCGGTGGCCGGGCTCTCGCCGCCACCGGGCAACAGGGACGCCGATCCGGTCCAGGCGGTGTCGTCGCCGGTGCGGTGATAGACGCTGCCCCACGCCGTGACCGCGAACAGGTGCAGGCCGCCGTCCGGTAGAGCGGCGGCGGACACATCCGCGATGTTGGTGTTCCCGTCGACCTGCATGGCGGTGCTGTTCCACACCCCGGCCGTGCTGCCGGTACGGTCCCGGACGCCGCTCGCGCCGGCCGTCAGCAGATGCAGCCGCTCGGTCACCGGATTGACGACGGCGGCGATCGAGGTGACATCGGCACTCGCGTCGACCTGCTTGGACGTCGTGGCCCAGGCCCCGCCGGCCGGCCGTACGCGGTACCAGACGCCCGAGCCCGGGACGAGCGTGAAGGCGTGCAGGTTGCCGTCCGGATCGGCGACGATCGCCGCGTCGGTGATCCTCGCACTGGAGTCCGCCTGGGTCGCCGGGACCTCCCACGCGCCGTCCGTGCCCCGGGTGCGTGACCACATCCCGCTGCCCGGAATCAGGGTGAGTACGTGCAGCCGGCCGTCCGTGTCCGCGGTGGCGGCGATCTGGCCGATCTTGAGGTTGCCGTCGATCCGGGTGGCCGTGCCGCCGGCCGTGTCGAACACCGCGCCGCGCTGGACGAGGTCCTCGACGCCGTAGTGCGGGTTCGCCACCCGGGCCTTGTAGAACTGCGCCCCAGACCTGGTCACCGACTTGGCGGGCCCGAAGAAGTCCAGCGTCGCGGTGCACCATTTGTTGATCGAGCCGCACGCCCCGGCCGGATTCTTGTAGTAATCCGCCTGGGTCTGGACGATCTGCCCGGACGGCTGCCCGCTGATCGACTTCACCGCACCGCGGTCGATCCCGGCGCCGGCGCCGGTGAGCTCCCGGGTGGCCTTGTCGTAGGTGTACACCCGGCCGTTGGTGGTGATCCACAGCTTGTCCGGGTCGACGGGGTCGGCCGACACGTCGTGCACGGCGTCCTTGCCGTTGCTGAGCACCCGGGTCCGGGCCGGGTCCTCGCGCAGGCCCGGAGCCGAGGCCGGACCGGTCACCTCGAGCGCCTTGAGGACCTGAACCTCGTCGTCCGTCCCGAATCCCGGGGAGCCGGCCACCCACAGCCGTTGGATCACCGGGTCCCAGAGCGCCGCGTGTGCCTGTTGGAGGGCGAACGTGGCCGACGAGCCCGAAGAGGTCGAGTACACCCGCACATAGCCGCCGTCGGTGGCGGCGACCGCCACGTTCCCGTCCGGCATCAGCTCGATCGAGTGCCGATTGTCCGTGCCGGGCGCCTTGTTCGCCCAGACCCGGTCACCCTCCGGATAGGTCGCCACCGTCGCGAGCCCCGCACCGTCCACCACGACGAGCCGCTGCCCGGCGGGTGTGTCGCGGATCCGGAAGTCGTTGCCGCCGTTGAACCCGGCGATCTCGGCGGCGGAGAAGCCCCGGGCCGCGGTCGGCGCCCAGGTCCAGCCCTCCCACGCCGAGGTCGCCGGGTCCAGCCGATAGATCTTGTTGGTGTTCTGGTCGCCGGCCAGGATCTTGTAGTCCGAAGTGGCCGCCGCCGCGGTGGCCGGTGCCACCGCGACCAGCGACAACCCACTTATCAGCGCCGCGAGAGCGGCGCCGGAACCCCGTGTGATCATCATGGGATCCTATATATACGGATCCCGACCTTTTCGCTCTGCGACAGGGCGGTGGCCTGCTCGGGCGGGGCGCTCGCGGGAGTGTCATCGCCGACGTCGTTGGCGGCGATGACACCCGGTCTCCAGGCGAATCCCGGCCCGCGTGCACTGGACGCTTCGCGGTGGTTTTCCGCCCTGCTGGGGCAACGTTAACTCATTGTTCCGGTTGATCGCCTCGGTCAGTTGTTGTGTCTATTGTCCGAAGTCCGTCGAAAGCCAGCTGGACCACCGTGTCGGCGAGCGCCTCCGGCCGTCCGCGCTCCGGCCGGTACCACTCGACCAGCGAGTTGACCATGCCGAAAAGCAGCCGGGCCGCGGTCGCCGGGTCGACGTCCGCGCGGATGCCGCCTTCCGCCTGCGCCTGTCTGGCCAACTCGGTGACGAGGGCGTCGAACTCCCGGCGGCGGGCCAGGGCGTGCTGCTCCACCTCGGTGTTCCCGCGGACGCGCAGCAGGAGGGTGACGAACTCCAGGCGCTGGGCGAGGACCAGGACACTGCTCCGGACCAGTTCCTTCAGGCGTACGGTCGCGGTCGTCTCCGCGTCACGCACCCGCGCGGCGGCCTCGAAGAGGCCGTCGACCGCCCGGTCCACCGCCATCGCCAGCAGTTGCTCCTTACCGCTGACATGGTGGTACAGGGTGGATTTGGTGATGCCGAGCGCCTCGGCCACGTCGAACATGCTGGTCGCGTCGTAGCCGTGGGTGTTGAACAGGCGGACGGCGGCGGCCAGCACCGCGTCCACGTCGTGGCCGGGCCGGCCACGACGGCGCGGAACGGGTCGCGCGGTGTCCATGGGACGCAATATGTCAGATCTCCCGACACGGGAGAGCCGGGGGCTTGATTAACCGACCGAAGGGTTGGTAAACATGACGGGTAGCCGAACGCAACGGAGCGAGGGAATGACCACACCCGCTGACCTGTACGCATCTCACCGCGAGCTGCTCGAGCGCGCGATCACGGCGGCCGCTGCCCGCGACTACTGGTCGGCGTTCCCGGAGTCGCCCAGCAAGTCCGTCTACGGCGAGGACGCCGCGCCCGCCGGCGAGCGGGCCTTCACCGCCCTGCTCGGCAAGACGTTCCCGATCGACGTGCCCGGTGCCGTCGGCACGGTGTCGACCGAGCAGTCGCCCTACGGTCTCGAGCTCGGCCTCAGCTACCCTCGGGCCGACCCGCTCGCCCTGGTCGCCGCCGCCCGCACCACGATCCCGTCCTGGCGCGCCGTCGGTCCCGAGGGCCGTGCCGGGATCGCCGCCGAGATCCTCAGCCGGATCAACGCGCGCATCTTCGAGATGGCGCACGCCGTGCAGCACACCTCCGGCCAGGCGTTCGTGATGGCGTTCCAGGCCGGTGGCGCGCACGCCCAGGACCGTGCGCTCGAGGCGATCGCGTACGCGCTGGCCGCCACCACCCGCATGCCGGCACGGTCGTCGTGGTCCAAGCCGCAGCGCGGCAGCGACCCGCTGAGCATGGCGAAGACCGGCACGGTCGTCGGCCGGGGTGTCGCCCTGGTGATCGGCTGCACCACGTTCCCCACCTGGAACAGCTATCCCGGTCTGTTCGCCAGCCTGGTCACCGGCAACCCGGTGATCGTCAAGCCGCATCCCGGCGCGGTGCTGCCGCTCGCCATCACCGTGCAGATCTGCCGCGAGGTGCTGGCCGAGGCGGGGCTCAACCCCGACATCGTCACCCTCGCCGTCGAGCAGCCCGGCGACGGCATCGCGGCCACCCTGGCGACCCACCCCGACGTGCGGATCGTCGACTTCACCGGCTCCAGCGAGTTCGGTGACTGGCTGGAGGCCAACGCGCGGCAGGCCGTCGTCTACACGGAGAAGGCCGGCCTCAACACTGTCATCCTCGACTCCACCAGCGACTACCGTGGCCTCCTGCGCAACCTGGCCTTCTCCCTCTCGCTCTACAGCGGCCAGATGTGCACCACCCCGCAGAACCTGCTGATCCCGCGTGACGGCATCGACACCGGCGACGGCCGTCGCACGCCGGAGGAGTTCGGCGCCGACCTGGCCGCCGCGGTGGACAAGCTGCTCGGCGACCCGAAGCGGGCGGCCGGCACGCTCGGCGCGATCGTCAACGACGGCGTGCTGGCCCGGCTCACCGAGGCGGCCGGCTCGCCCGGCGTGGTGCTCCGGTCCGCGGAGGTGGCCGACGAGCAGTTCCCCGGCGCGACCATCCGCACCCCGGTCGTGGTCCGGCTCGACGCCGCCGACGACAAGACGTACACCCGTGAGTGGTTCGGGCCGGTCTCGTTCCTGATCACGACCGACTCGACCGAGCACAGCCTGCGGGTGTTCACCGAGACGGTGCGGGCGCACGGGGCGCTGAGCGCGCTGGTGCACTCGAGCTCGCCGGAGGTGCTGGACGCGGCGCGGGAAGCGGCACTGGACGCGGGCGTGCACCTGTCGGAGAACCTCACCGGCGGGGTGTTCGTGAACCAGACGGCCGCCTTCAGCGACCTGCACGGCACCGGGGCGAACCCCGCGGCGACCGCGTCGCTGACCGACGACTACTTCGTCAGCGGACGGTTCTTCACGCTCCAGTCCCGGCATCACGTGCCACCCGCGCCCGCGTCATGAGCCGCGCGGCACGAGGGCCCGGGACAACCGCAGGGAGAGGAGGGGTGCGATGACTGGCGAGGAGATCTTCGCGGACACCATCGCGCGCGATCAGCGGGTCGAGCCGCGTGACTGGATGCCGGACGGATACCGGCAGACGCTGATCCGTCAGATCGCCCAGCACGCCCACTCGGAGATCATCGGCATGCAGCCGGAGGGCGAGTGGATCACGCGTGCCCCGAGCCTGCGGCGCAAGGCGATCCTGCTGGCCAAGGTGCAGGACGAGGCCGGGCATGGGCTCTACCTCTACTCGGCGGCCGAGACGCTCGGCGCCGACCGGGGCGACCTGACCCAGCGGCTCATCGAGGGCCGGCAGAAGTACTCGTCGATCTTCAACTATCCGACGCTGAGCTTCGCCGACGTCGGGGTGATCGGCTGGCTGGTCGACGGCGCCGCGATCTGCAACCAGGTCCCGCTCTGCCGCAGCTCCTTCGGGCCGTACGCACGGGCCATGATCCGGATCTGCAAGGAGGAGTCGTTCCACCAGCGGCAGGGATACGAGCTGCTGATGACGATGATGGGCGGCACCCCCGAGCAGCGGGACATGGTGCAGGACGCGGTCGACCGCTGGTGGTGGCCGTCGCTGATGATGTTCGGCCCACCGGACGCCGACTCGCCGAACTCGGCCCGCTCGATGGCCTGGAAGATCAAGCGGCACAGCAACGACGAGCTGCGGCAGCGCTTCGTCGACATGAGCGTGCCGCAGGCCGAGGCGCTCGGCGTGACCCTGCCCGACCCGGAGCTGCGCTGGAACGCCGAGCGTGAGCACTACGACTTCGGCACTCCGGACTGGTCCGAGTTGCAGCGGGTGATCACCGGTGACGGGCCGCTCAACAGGCAGCGGATCGCCCGGCGGCGGCAGGCCGACAGCGACGGGGCGTGGGTGCGCGAGGCAGCCGCGGCGTATGCGGAGAAACAGCGGAGCGCGGGGAACGGGAGCGGGCGATGAGCGACGGAATCCGGCACGAGTGGCCGCTCTTCGAGGTGTTCGTGCGGGCCAAGCGGGGCCTCAACCACGTGCACGTCGGCTCGTTGCGGGCCGCCGACCACGGGATGGCGCTGCAACACGCACGGGATCTCTACACCCGGCGCAACGAGGGCGTCAGCATCTGGGTGGTGCGGTCCGACGACGTGGTCGCCAGCGACCCCGACGACAAGGCGGCGTACTTCGAGCCCAGCGCCGACAAGGTGTACCGGCATCCGACGTACTACGCGATCCCTGAGTCCGTACCGCACATCTGAGGTGAGAAATGGCCTTCGACGACGCGTACGGTGCGCTCACCGACCACGATGACGACGCCCGCTGGGCGTACGGCACCGGCTTCACCGACCCCCTGGCCGGGGTGCCCTCCGGGCTCCCGGACGGGGTGGACCGGGCCGACCTGACGGCGTACTGCCTGATGCTCGGCGACGACGCACTGGTCATGTCGCACCGCTTGCAACAGTGGGTGACCCGCGCGCCCGAACTGGAGGACGAGCTGGCCCTGGCGAACATCGGGCTGGACCTGCTCGGGCAGGCCCGGCTGCTGCTCACCCGGGCCGGTGAGGCGGAGGGCGCGGGCCGCGACGAGGACGCCCTGGCCTACGGACGTGACCCGGGGGAGTTCCGCAACGTCCGGCTCGCCGAGCGCGCCGACGCCGACTTCGCCCACCTGATGGCGCGCCTGCTGGTCTTCGCCACCTGGCGGCTGGCGCTCTTCGACCGGCTGGCCGGCTCGAGTGATCAGATGCTGGCCGCGATCGCCGCCAAGGGGGTCAAGGAGCTCACGTACCACCGGGACTACGCCGCGCAGTGGGTGGTCCGGCTCGGTGACGGCACCGCGCTCTCGCACGAGCGCATGGCGGCGGCGGTCACCGCCGTGCTGCCGCTGGTCGAGGAGCTGTTCCAGCCCCATGAGGTCGAGCTGCGCCTGACCGCGGCCGGTGTCGCCGTCGACCCGGCCGCCCTCCGCCCCGAGTTCGACGCCGTCCTCACCCAGGTGCTGGCGGCGGCGACCATCGAGGCCGGCCCGGTGCGGGCCGTGGCCGCCGGCACCGGTCGCGGTGGGGAGCACACCGAGGCGCTGACCGAGATCCTCGCCGAGCTGCAGCAGCTGGCCCGGGCCGTTCCGGGAGGCTCGTGGTGACCGCCGAGCAGGTGGTCCGGACGGTGACCGATCCGGAGCTGCCGATGGTCACCCTCGCCGAGCTGGGGATCGTGCGGGAGGTGCGGCAGGACGGTGACGGTGTGACCGTGACGATCACACCGACGTACTCGGGCTGCCCGGCGATGGAGAGCATCCGCGCGGACATCTCCGCGGCGTTGCGGACAGCCGGATTCGGGCCGGTCGAGGTGCGTACGGTGCTGGCGCCGGCGTGGACCACCGACTGGATCAGCGAGAGCGGCCGCCGCAAGCTGGCCGAGGCCGGGATCGCGCCGCCCGGCGCGGCCCCGCGCCGGGGCGCCGGTCCGATCCCGCTCACGCTGACACCCCGGCCGAGCACCCTGCGGTGCCCGCGCTGCGGTTCGGCGCAGACCGAGGCGATCGCCGCCTTCGGTGCGACCGCCTGCCGTGAGCTGCGTCGATGCCTGGACTGCCGGGAGCCGTTCGAACACATGAAGGAGATCTGAGGTGGCGATCGGTGGGTTCCACACTCTGCGGGTCGCCGCGATCGACCGGCTGTGCGCGGACGCGGTCGCGGTGACCTTCGCCGTGCGGCCGGAGCTGGCCGAGCGGTTCACGTTCCGCCCGGGGCAGTCGCTCACGGTGCGGCGCCCGCTCGCCGGCCGCGGCGCGTCGGCCCCGGCACCGGACGGGCCCGGCGGGCCGGTCGCGGCACCGGAGGGGCCCGGCGGGTTCGTTGCGGCGTCGGACGGGCCCGGCGGGTTGGTCGCGGTGTCGGACGGGCCCGGCGGGTCGGTTGCGGTGTCGGACGGGCCCGGCGGGTCGGTTGCGGTGTCGGAGGAGCCCGGCGGGTTGGTCGCGGCATCGGACGGGTCCGGCGGGTCGGTTGCGGTGTCGGACGGGCGCGCCGATCCGGACGTGGCCGGTCGGGCCGCTGTCGCGGACGAACGGCGCAGCTATTCGATCTGTGCCCCGGAGGGGAGCGCGCCTCGGATCGGGGTGCGGGAGGTTCCCGGTGGGGCGGTTTCCACCTGGATCGTCCGTGACCTGCGGCCGGGCGACGAGGTGGAGGTCGCGCCTCCATCCGGGACCTTCACCCCGGACCTGGCGGCCGGCGGCCGCCACGTGCTGATCGCGGCCGGCTCCGGGATCACGCCGGTGCTGTCCATCGCGGCGTCCCTGCTGCGGCAGTCGACGGCCGAGGTGACGATCTTCTACGGCAACCGGCGCACGGACACCGTGATGTTCGCCGAGGAGTTGGCCGACCTGAAGGATCGCTATCCCGCCCGGCTGGACCTGGTGCACGTGCTGTCCCGTGAGCCACGCGAGGCCGACCTCTTCTCCGGCCGGCTCGACGCGGCCCGGCTGCGGACGCTGTTGCCGCTGCTCGTCGACGTCCCGGCGGTGGACCACTGGTGGCTGTGCGGGCCGTTCGGCATGGTGACCGACGCGACCGGGGTCCTCGGCGAGGCGGGGGTCGCGCCGGAGCGGGTCCATCGGGAGCTGTTCTGGGTGGACGAGGCGCCGCCCGAGCCGGTCCGCTCCGAATCCGAACTCCGCGGTCCGAGCAGCGAGGTCACCGTCCACCTGGACGGCCGGGCCACCACGGTCACCGTCGAGGACGGTGTCACCGTGCTCGACGGGGCGCAGCGGTCCCGGCCGGACCTACCGTTCGCCTGCAAGGGCGGCGTCTGCGGTACCTGCCGGGCGCGGGTCGTCGAGGGTGAGGTGACCATGCGGCGCAACTTCGCCCTGGAGGAGGCCGAGCTGGCCGCCGGGTTCGTGCTGACCTGCCAGAGCACGGCCGCGTCACCGAAGGTGGTGGTCGACTTCGACCAGTGACCCACCGCCGGGCCAGCAGGGCCGAAGCGCCACCAGCGCCACCAGCGCCCCGGCCCCGGTTCGGGAAGGGTGGGCACTGCCTGGTGTCCCGGTTTCGGGTCTGGAGGGGCCGAAGCGCCATCAGGCGCCCCGGCCCCGGCCCCGGTTCGGGACGGGTGGGGACTACCTGGTGTCCCGGTTTCGGGTCTGGAGGGGCCGAAGCGCCATCAGCGCCCCGGCCCCGGTTCGGGACGGGTGGGGACTACCTGGTGTCCCGGTTTCGGGTCTGGAGGGGCCGAAGCGCCATCAGCGCCCCGGCCCCGGTTCGGGACGGGTGGGGACTACCTGGTGTCCCGGTTTCGGGTCTGGAGGGGCCGAAGCGCCATCAGCGCCCCGGCCCCGGTTCGGGACGGGTGGGGACTACCTGGTGTCCCGGTTTCGGGTCTGGAGGGGCCGAAGCGCCACCAGCGCCCCGGCCCCGGTTCGGGAAGGGTGGGCACTGCCTGGTGTCCCGGTTTCGGGTCTGGAGGGGCCGAAGCGCCATCAGGCGCCCCGGCCCCGGCCCCGGTTCAGGACGGGTGGGGACTACCTGGTGTCCCGGTTTCGGGTCTGGAGGGGCCGAAGCGCCGTCAGGCGCTCCGGCCCCGTGGATTACTCCGGGATCCTGGCCAGTGCGAAGATCTGACTCTCCTGTGGACCGTCGGTCGGCGTGAAGAAGACGGTCTCGATGTCGACCACCGTGAAGCCGTGTGCCTCGAGGACCGCCTTGAGGTCCGGCTCCAGGTAGCCGGAGACGGTCACCGGCACCCCCATGAACTCGATGGGAATGCTGTCCGCGTCGAAGTTGACCATGCCGAGGCCGAAGTAGCCGCCCGGCTTGAGCCAGCCGGCGATCTTGTCCAACGTGCGCTCGATGTCGGCTCGGCTGAGCATGAGCAGCGAGAAGAACGCGGTGACCGCCTCGAACTTCCCGAAGTCGTCGGGCAGCTTGGCGAAGTCGGCGTGCACGAACTCGGCCGCGGGCACCTGATCGCGGGCCAGGCGGAGCATCCCCTCGGCGATGTCCACACCCACCACGCGGTGATCGGAGTCGGTCAGGGCCCTGGCGGTGGGGACACCGGTGCCGCAACCCAGGTCGAGCACCGAGGTGCCGGCCGGGAGCAGCTTGCTGATCCGTTCGATCAGCGCCGCCTGGTACGGATTATGGCTGTGCTCGCCCTGGTATTTCTCGGCGAGCTGATCGAAAACCTCCATGGTCGAACGCTACCGTTCGCGGGCTCCACAGTAGAAGAGAGATCGGCGTCAAAACAGCAGCGTCACGCCTTCGATGGCGATCCGTTCGTCCAGCCGGGAACGGTCCAGGTTCGCGCAGAGCACGATCGACGCTCCTGCGGTGAGCGGCGCGAGCAGCCAGATCAGCGGCTGTTCGGAGCCGGCGGCATCGATCAGCACCCGATCGCCCTGGAGGATCCCGCGCGACTCCGCGATGACCCCGGCGGCCAGGCCGTACTCACCGAAGGTCGTTCCGTCCGTCGTCGCCGCGCCGGAGACCCCGACCCGGTCCCGCGGCGGTTCGGCGCCGAGGTGGGCCCGCGCCGCGGAGGGGAAATCGCGGTAGTCCTCCGGTGCTTCGTGAACCGGCTCCCCGTACGGTGCCAGGCCCAGTACGAACTGGTGCTTCGCCAGAGGCACCTCGTCCAGCCAGCTGTCCACCCGCCGCAGCTCCACGAACGTCACGTCCAGGTCCGGCCCACCGCTGTCCAGGCCGGCCGTGCTCCACCCGCGGAAGGACACCTCGAGCCCGGCCGACCACGCCCCGAGCAGCACCGCCGCCGTCTGCCAGTGGGGCGGCAGCAGCACCCCAGCCCTGCTTCCCGGCCCGAGCCCGCACTCCTCGGTCAGCAGGGACGCGGTCGCCCCGCTCCACCGACCCAGCTCAGTCGCGGTCAGCCCGACCCGCTCTCCGGTGGCGTCGTCGTAGTAAGTGATCAACTCACCCGCGCGCCGTTGCTTGATGTCGCTCACCGCTGCTCAACCTACCCGGTCGCCCGAGGGTAACTGTTGTCCTGACCGGTATCGGTCGTTCCGAGCTACCGGGGCGGTCCACTGTCGTTCGACTCGCCCCCAGGATCAGGGCCTTCTTCAAGCTTTCCCCAGCCGGCCTGGTGAAAGCGGGACAGCTCGCGGGCCTCGGCGGCGTACCGGGCAAGAAGGTGGACCGTCTCCGGACCGGCCTCGCCGTCGGCCGCCACGCCGACCCGGGTCTGGAACGCCCGCACCGCCGCCGCAAGCTCCGCGCTGTCCGTGCCGACCTCGATGCCGAAGTCGGTGAAAAGGGCCCGCAGGCTCGCCGGATCGGCGCTCGGCGGGGTCTCCGCCCAGCCGATCACGCCACCGACCGCGGTGCCGACCACGGCGAGCACACCTCGTGCGGTCATCGTCACCTCCCCGATTCGCTGTGTCACTCCAGCATCGGGGCTTTTGGCGGGCGTGACATCTGCCGAGAGTCCCGGCCGGCGGGGTATTCCTATGCCTTTCGGCCGACCGGGCCACGACTGCGCGCCTTCCGGAACAGGGGCGAGGTTCCGGAAGGCGCGGAGGTGGTGGGTGGGAACGGGCGCCCCGGTCGACGGCTACGGGCAGAGGCCGGCTTGGGCGATCTTGGTCAGTCGCAGTTCCTGGTCCGTGGAGACGCCGTACTCCGCGAGGTCGTCCTGCCGATCACCGCGTACCAGGGCACAGGCCTTGTTGCCGAGATCGGCGATCTCCTCATCCCGCCGGTCGACTGCCAGATCCGGTAGATCTCTCCGTACCGCCGCCACGAACAGATCGGCGTTGCCGAGTGCGACCGGCGCGACCGAATCCGGAGCGGACGAGGCCGGCGTCGAGGAGGGTGGCACCGAAGTGGGTGGGGAGAGTGGCGCCGCCATTGTGGCCGTGGACACCGGCGGTAGCGCCCGCCCCTCCACCCACACGGGGGCGGGGTCCGAACACCCGGCCACCAGGCCGACCGATAGCACTGCAAGGGGAATACAACAGGCAATATGACCCGATTTCACCGGAAAGACCGTAGAGGACATTGGAGCGACGGCCCATCCGGCACACCGAACCCGTACGGGGGACCGCAACCGCGTGCCCCGCAACATTGCGGGGCACGCGGTTACGTCAGCCGGCCAGGTGCCCCCAGCGGCTCTCCAGCTCCGGCCAGGTGCCCTGGTCCTCGGCCTTGCCGCCGATCAGCACCACGACCCGGTCGGCCCGGGCCAATGCGGCCCGCTTCGACGTCGACCCGACCACCGTCACCCCGTGCGTGCGCAATGCCTGCCAGAGATCCAGCTCCGTGTTCACGTCCAGGGCGGACGACACGTCGTCGGCGATCAGCAGCTCGGTGCGCGGGGCGAGCGCCCGGGCCAGGGCCAGCCGCTGCAGCTGACCGCCGGAGAGCCGGGTGCCCTTGTGGCCGATCAGCAGTTGCAGGCCGCCGCCGGCCGCGGACAGGTCGTGGTCCAGCTGGGCGACCGAGACCGCGTCGGCCGCATCCACCTCGTGCCCGAGGCGGATGTTGTCGGCCACCGTCCCGGAGAGCACTCTGGGCAGCTGGGCCACGTAGCCCACCTGGTTCGGCCGCAGGAACAGCTCCGGATCGTGGACCGGCTCGCCGTTCCAGCACAGGTCGCCGGTGTGGTGCACGATCCCGGCCAGCGCGCGCAGCAGCGACGACTTGCCCGACCCGACCGGGCCGACCACCAGCACCAGCTGGCCGCGTTCCACGGTCAGGTCGATGTCGCGTACCCCCTGGGCGCCGTTCTCGTGGACCGCGCTGAAACCGCGCAGCTCCAGCGTGCGCAGGGGGTTGCGGGCCGGCGCCGCGGGAGCCGGTGCGGTGCCCGCCGAGATGTCCACGCCGGGCACGTCGGACGAGTACTCCCCGGAGCCGGTCATCGCGACCGTCCGTCTCGTCCAGACCTTCGCCGAGGGGAAGTGCGACACCAGCGACGCGGTCGTCCACGCGAACCACCGGGCCGACCCGAGCGTCGCCACCGCGATCAGGGTCGCCGCCGCGCTGAGCCGGCCGGACAGGTACAGCGCCCAGACCGCGATCGGCAGCAGGCCGCTCGCGATCGCGGGCGTGGACCGCGCCCACACCTGGATCGCGATCTCCCGCCACTGCAGCTCGTTGCGTTTCGCGTCGAGCCGGGCCAGGTGGCCCAGCACCGGTTCGGTCGCGCCGGCCAGCTTCACCGTGCGCGCCGCCGACAGGGACGAGACCAGCGCGGTCGCGAACGCCGCGCGGGCTGCCACGGTCCGCCGGGCGGCCTGCTCCAGCCGCGGCCCGAACAGGGTCGCGGCCAGCCCGGACACCAGCATGGTGCCGACGAAGAACGTGGCCGGCACCAGTGACTGCGCGGTCGCGGTCATCACGATCACGGTGATCACGGCGACCCCGTTGTCGATCAGGTTGTCGGCGAGCATCACCACCCGTTCGGTGTCACCGCCCTGGGCGACGACCTCGGCGGGAGTGTGCTTGCTGACCCGGCGCGGGCCGATCTGTCCGTTCACCAGGCGCAGGCTGATCCGCAGCATCTGCCGGACCCACCACTCCGGGAACCACGCGCCGGTGTAGTACAGCGTCGGGACCAACGCGAGCAGGGCCACCGCGATCGCGAAGGCCGGCAGCATCGGATCGCCGACGCCGTCGACCACGTCCGCCCAGAGCAGCGGCAGCACCGCCCCGTCCAGGCCGAAGAGGACCAGCAGCACGAAGAGGCCGACCGCGCCGAGGCCGTACCGGGCGTCGTTGGTGGCCAGCCGGGCGATCTCCCGCATCGTCCGGGTCGGCGGCGGGGTGGGCAGCGGCGGCGGCTCCACGGTGGGCAGCGGATTGCCGAGCGCGTCCGGGCCGAGCTCCAGCCGTACGGCGGTGTCCCAGTCGTGCTCCTCGACCAGCACCCCGCCGGGGCCCGGCTGCGCCGCCTGTGCCGGGACGGCCAGGTTGCTGCTCGCCATCAGCTCGGCGAACCGGCGGGACTCGCGCAACGGACCGGCCTCGAGCACCTCGCCGTCGGCCAGTACCACGACCTCGTCGCAGCGCTGCACCGAGGAGAGCCGGTGCGCCACGATGACACCGATCCGGCCGCGCAGCAACCGGTCGGTGGCCCGCTGCACCCAGGACTCGGTGACCGGGTCCATCCGGGCGGTCGCCTCGTCCAGGATCACCACCTGCGGGTCCCGGACCAGGATCCGGGCGAACGCGACCAGCTGCTCCTGCCCGGCGGAGAGTTTGTAGCCACCCTCGCCGAGCTTGGTGTCGATGCCGTCCGGCAGGCCGGCGACCCAGGCGGAGAGCCCCAGCTCTTCGAGGGCCGCGCCGGCCCGGGGCTGCAACTCCGAGTCGAACAGCGCGATGTTCTCGGCCAGGGTGCCGGCCAGGATCTCGGTGCGCTGCGGAACGATCGCGGTCCACCGGCGCAGGCCCTCGACACCGATGTCGTTGATGTCGACGCCGCCGAGGAAGACCGTGCCCGGCGGTACGTCGACGGCCCGGGTGAGCACCTTGGCCAGCGTGGACTTGCCGGATCCGGTCCGTCCGACCAGCGCGTACGAACGGCCGCGCACGAAGGTGAGGCTGATCCCGCGCAGGGCCGGCGGCCGTGCGCCGTCCGCTTCGCCGTACCGGAAGGTGAGGTCGCGGACCGCCAGGTCGCCGTCGACCGGGGGCACACCCTCCGACGGCTCCTGCTTGACCGCGCTGAGCAGCTGCACGCGACTCCAGGCGCCGAGCGCGTTCTGCAGCTCGGGGACCATCCGGGTGACGTGCTCCAGAGTGCCGCCGAAGCCGAGCGCGAGGAGCCAGACGGCGGTCAGCCGGGCGCCGTCGATGTGCCCGGTGACCAGCGCCCACGCGCCGAACACGACGAGCGAGGCGATCAGCGTGCGGGTGATGGCCCCCGCCCACATGGTCACCCTGGACGAGGAGCGCCAGACGCGGCGGCCGCGGGCCAGCACCTCGCGGGCCCGGTCGGCGAAGAGCCGCTGCACGTACGGCGCGGCCAGGCTGGTGCGGACGTCGTCCTGGCCGTGGATCGCCTCCTCCATCACGGCGGCCAGGTCGGACCAGGCTTCCTCCTCGGCGATGCGCACCGGGGAGATCCGCTGGATGGGCTTGTTCATGGTGACGAAGATCAGGACGGACACCACGATCATGCCGAGGCCGGCGGGCCACCAGACGAAGAACGCGGTCACGATGGAGAGCGTGGCCACCGCGAGCGACTGGGCGATCCGTACCCCGCCGCCGCGCAGGTCGGAGCCGACCTGGTAGACGTCGGAGTCGATCCGGTCGAGAAGCTCACCGACCGGGGTGTTCTCCAGGGTCGGGATGTCCTGGCCGAAGGCGACCCGGTTGAGTCCACGCCGGACCCGGGCCGCCCAATCGGCGGTGAGCCGGGCGGCGACCAGGCCGACGAAGACGTCGCTGATCACGGTCGCGCCGAGCGCTATGGCCAGCACGATGAAGAGTGTCCCGGACCGGTTCACCAGTACGGGCCCGGCCAGCGCCAGCGCCGCAGCCGATCCGGCCGCTCCCAGGACGATCAGGAAGGCGGCGAGCGCCGAGCGACTTCGGGAGGTAACCCACAGGTCGCGGAGCAGACGCATACGAAGTCCTCTGGACGATGGGGGAAGCAGGCGGTACCCCATCCTGCGCGGGTCTGCTTGACCGTCTCAACCGGTTTATTCCCGGCGAATCGTCCAAGCGGTGCGCGTCCGGTACTCGTAGCGGCCGGATCGGTGCGCGGGTGTCAGGCGCCCGCGTGCAGGGTCAGCAGGGTGATCTCGCTGGGGGCGAAGATCCGGAACGGGGGACCCCAGAAGCCGGTGCCCCGGCTGGTGTAGAGCTGGGTCCGGTCGGAGTGGCGGGAGAGTCCCTGCAGGACCGGCTGGTCGATGCGGACCAGGTAGTGGAAGGGCCACATCTGGCCGCCGTGGGTGTGGCCGGAGAGCTGCAGGTCGATGCCGTGGGCGACCGCCCCGGTGATCTGCTGGGGCTGGTGGGCCAGGAGCAGGACCGGCAGGTCGGGGTCGGCGCCGGCGAGCGCGGCCTCATGGTCCATGTGGTGGCCGGGGAGGCCGGAGCCGGCCGCGGTGCGATCGTCGACCCCGGCCACGACCAGGGAGTCGCCGTCGCGGGAGACGACCAGGTGGCGGTTGTGCAGGGCGTCCCAGCCGAGCGAGGACATGTACTCCACCCAGCCCTGGGCGCCGCTCATGTACTCGTGGTTGCCGGTGACGTAGACCCGGGCCATGGTGGCCCGCACGTCGCCGAGCGGGGCGGCCTGGGAGAGCCGCTGGGGGACCTCACCGTCGGCGATGTCGCCGGTGTGCGCCACGATGTCCGGCCGCAGCGAGTTGACCACCTCGATGACGCCGCGGGACCAGCGGGACCGGTCGATCGGGCCGTAGTGCGTGTCGGTGATCAGGACGACCCGCAGACCGTCCAGGCCGCGGCCGAGCCGGGGGATGGTCACGTCCACGTTCCGGACCCGGGAGACGCGCATGGCTTCCGTGTAGCCCCAGAGGAGCAGGGCCGCCGAGACGATCAGGACCCCCGCGGTGACCAGTCGCGAGCGGACCGGATCAGCGACCCCGGCTAGGGCGAGGACCAGGCCGAGCGCCTGACCGAGCACGGACCAGACGAAGAGCACCCAGATCACGCCGAGCGTCGTGTCGGCGATCCGGGCGCTGACGTCGTCGTGGCGCCCGTGGCCACGGAACATCAGCACCGGGAATCCGGCGGCGACCAGCGCGAACAGCACAGTGCCACCGATGAACACCGGGGTCGGCCAGGCGTTGCCCGACCAGACCAGCGTGGCCCACGGCACCCCGAACAGCAACGCGAGCACCGCAACCATGATCAACCCGAAGCGGGAGCCGGGCCCCCGCCGCCGGCGCGGCTCCGCCGCGACCGCCGCCTCTTCCACAGACATGCCCGCAAGCATGCCACCGGGTCACGGCGAGAACCCGTCCCCGGGGTCAGCGCCCAGCGAACGCAGCAGGGCGGAGGGCACCACGAGATCGGCCATCGGCCGGGTGGCGGCGATCAGCGCGGCGTTCCGCTCGTCGGTGCCGGTCGCCCACGCCACCGCGGCGTCCGGCTCCTTGCCGAACCGCACGTGCCGCGCGATCAGCCGCCGCCGCCGCTCCGCCGGCTCCAGGTCGGCGTACCAGACCTCGCTGAACAGCCCGCTCAGCCCGGCCCATCGACCGTCCGGGAGCAGCAGGTAGTTGCCCTCGGTGAGCAGCAGGTGGGTGGTGCGGGGCACGCTGATCGCCCCGGCGATCGGCTGTTCGAGGATCCGCTCGAAGTTCGGCGCGTACACCGTCTCGTTCTCGTCGGCGAGGAAGCGGCGCAGCAGCGCCGCGTACCCCCAGGCGTCGAAGGTGTCCGGCGCGCCCTTGCAGTCGCGCAACCCGAGCCGGTCCAGTTCGACGTCGGCCAGGTGGAAGCCGTCCATCGGCACGTGCGCCACCCAGGTCCCAGGAGTGTGTCCGTCGGGTGGGGCGGCCGCCAGTTCGGCCAGCAGTGACTCGGCGAGGGTCGTCTTGCCCGCGCCGGGCGGCCCGGCGATGCCCAGCACCGCACGCCGCCCACCGGCGACGAGGGCCCGGGCCCGGGCGACCAGTTCCGGGAACGTGCTCGTCATAACGATGACCGTATCGCCCCGGCGGGGGGCCCGATCAGGGACTCGCGGTGCTGCCGGGCCGTTCGGCCCAGACCGGCTCGGGGGTTCGGCCAGGCCGGGGCCGTAGCCGAGGCGGAGGGTGCGGGTGGGCCTGGGGGTTCGATCAGCCGAGGCCGAGGCGCAGGCCGGCCACGCCGGCGGGGGAGAGCGGGCGGGCCGTCGCCCGGGCCAGGTCGGCGCGGATCCCGGCCGGCAGTTCGTCGCCCAGGGCGCACAGTGCCGGGTACAGGTCGAGGACCTGGCGGTGGCTGAGGGCCCCCGCGCCGATCAGCAGCCCGTTGAGCGCGGTCGGGGTCTGGCCGAGCTCACCGCAGAGCTCACGGCGCCAGGCCAGGTCGTGCACGTGGTCGGCGAACTCGCGGGCGATCCGGTTGCCGGCCGGCGAGCGCAGGCCGCCGAGGGTGTTCTGCCGCTGCCGGGCGATCGGCGGGGCGAGGCGGCAGGCGATGCCGAGCCGGCGGGCCAGCTGCGGGACGGTGAGCACGTCCATGCCGGCCGAGCAGCCCTCGCAGAGCCGTTGGTAGGTCTTGGCGTGGATGACGGAGGCGGGCCGCTGACAGGCGCCGTCCAGGCCGCACGACGGGTCCAGGATCACCTCGGTCAGGGTGCCCTCGTGATCGAACCGGCCGACCGCGAAATAGGTGGCGGGGGCGGTGCGGTAACGGGCCAGGGCGGCGCGGGCGCTGACGTAGCCGTCGGCGTCGACGCCGATGTGTGGCACGCCGGCTTCGGTGTGCAGCTGGATGAGCCGAAACATGGTGGGTGCACGCTCCCAAGGTGAAGCGGATTCGCCGGTTGTTTCCCGGTACGCGCACCATGCCGAAAAAGTTCAGCCGTCACGCTCTGTCATTGAATCGTGACGACATTTGCGCTGGCAGGCGTCCCGGGAGCAAGCGCAGATTACTCGCTGTAACGTGAAATGGCTAGGCTCGGCGCTGTTCGGGGGCCGAAGGCGCGGGCGTGCGGGCGGGCTGGCATTCTGGTGGGGATGACGACCGACAGTGCGTCCTGCGTGTGTGGACATCCGTTCGGGGCGCACGAGCACCACCGTGCGGGCACCGAGTGTGTGACTTGTGCCCCGGGCCGGTGTTCCCGATTCCGCCGTTCCCGCTGGTGGCGGCGATGGTCGTCAGGTCGGCCGGGCTGAAGATCGCCCGAATTGTGGTCCTCTCGGGCTGCGAAAGCCTATTAATTCTGTAGGCTTACCGCACTCTGGTGTGTCGCGGCCTCCGAGGGGGAAAGATGGCACTTCCCGACTTCCTGATCGCCGGTGTTCCCAAAGCCGGCACCACAGCTCTGCACGCGGCCCTGACCGGCCATCCGGAGCTGTTCCTGTCGCCGGTCAAGGAGCCCAAGTTCTTCCTCTCCGAGGGCCCGCCACCCCGCCACGGCGGCCCCGGCGACGTGCAGACCTATCAGGAGCACGTGTGGCGCCGGGGCGACTACGAGGCGCTGTTCGCGCCGGCGCCGGCCGGTGCCCGGCTCGGTGAGGCGACCCCGTTCTACCTGCACGACCTGGCCGCCCATGATCGGATCAAGGCGCTGGTTCCGGAGGCGCGGATCATCCTGCTGCTGCGGGACCCGGTGGACCGCGCGCACTCGAACTGGACCCACCTGTGGAACGCCGGCCTGGAGCCGGAGGCCGACTTCCTGGCCGCCTGCCGGGCCGAGCCGGCCCGCGTCGAGGCCGGCTGGGCGCAGTTCTGGCACTACCTCGGGCTCGGCCTGTACGGCCGCCAGCTGGAGCAT
Organism: Actinoplanes regularis; assembly: GCF_900188005.1. Classification (GTDB taxonomy): domain Bacteria; phylum Actinomycetota; class Actinomycetes; order Mycobacteriales; family Micromonosporaceae; genus Actinoplanes; species Actinoplanes regularis. Next base: position 281,510 of record NZ_FZNR01000007.1, read on the forward strand.
CTCTACCGGCATTTCCCCCGGGAGCAGGTGCTGCTGCTGCGCTACAAGGAGCTCAAGGACGCGCCGGCCGCCACGCTGGACCGCGTCTGCGCCTTCATCGGCGTGCGCACCGGCGTGCTCAAGGCCATTCCGAAGGAGAACGTGAACCGGCACGTCGTCGAGGACAACGCGCTCAACCGGGTGCTCCGCGGCCTGCTGCGGGCCGGGGGGAACTTCGGTCACCACTTCCCGGTGCCGCTGCGCCTGGCGGCCCGTGGCCCGCTGCTCACCCTGCTGCACCGCAAGAAGGGCGCCCGCCCGGTCACCACCCCGGCCGAACGCGCCGAGCTGCTGCCGCACTTCGCCACGGACATCGCGCTGCTGCAGGACATCACCGGCGAGCGGTTCGACGACTGGCTCAGCGTGGACCGACACGCCCGGGCTCAGCAAACCCCACCATTCCAATAGGTTATGGCAGAATTCACTGGTCTGTGCAGCCGCATACCAGGGAGACGACGTTGTCCATCGGAATCACCGCCCTGCCCCTGCCGCGCTGGGAAGACTCCACGGTGGTGGTGGAGCCGCCGGGCACCGAGCCGGGCGCCTGGTCCGGCGCGCCCAGCTCGATCGTCGCGGACGGTCTCGTCTACCTCGCCTACCGCGTGCGGCTGCCGATCGGGGCGGGCCGGGGCGTCGCCAACCTGATCGCCCGGTCCGCCGACGGGCTGAACTTCACAGTGGTGGCCGAGGTGGGCAAGGACCAGTTCGGGGCGGAGTCGCTGGAGCGGCCGGCCCTGGTGCGCACGCCGGACGGGCGCTGGCGGCTCTACGTCAGCGCCGCCACCCCGGGCACCAAGCACTGGCGGGTCGACCTGCTCGAGGCGGACACCCCGGAGGGCCTGGCCACCGCGCCGGGCCGGACGGTCCTCGCCGGCGACGAGTCGGCCGGGTGGAAGGACCCGGTGGTGCACCACGACGAGCACGGCTGGCACCTGTGGGCCTCCGTGCACCCGCTGGAGTCCTGGGCCGACGCCGACCGGATGACCACCGAGTACGCGACCAGCCCGGACGGCGTGCGCTGGACCCGGCGGCGGACCGCGCTCGCCGGCCGGCCCGGCCGGTGGGACGCCCGCGGGGTGCGGGTCTCGTCGGTCCAGGTGGTGGGCGACGAGATCACGGTCGCCTACGACGGCCGGGCCACGGCGGGGGAGAACTGGGAGGAGCGCACCGGGGTGGCCCGCGGCACCCGCCTGCCGGACGGCACGTTCGGCGTGCTCACGGCGGAGGAGCGCGAGCCGGTCGGCAGCCCGCACAGGCCGTACGGGCTGCGTTATCTGAGCCTGGTCGACCTGCCGGACGGCGGCCGGCGGATCTACTACGAGGCGACCCGTGAGGACGGGGCGCACGACCTGCGTACCGAGAAGGTTTGATCGCAGTCGGTAATGTTTGCAGATTGATTGAAATTGTTAATGCCAGCTCAGCGGGTTGATGACTGAGAGGGCCATCACTCTGGGTGGGGGCTCGCGGGGGCACTCGAGGCCGATGGCATAGCGTCGTCCATGACGTCGGGTGCTCGCGTACAGCAGCGGTACCAGTCGATGGCGGGACCGGCCCACAAGGCGCGGTTCCGCCATTCTTTCGTTCCGGGCCGGAGCCCGCTCAAGCGCGCGGCACCACGACCAGGGGCCGGACCGCGCTGCGCAGCAGGCGGGTCGACACGCCGCCGAGCAGCACCCGGCGGGCCGGCCCGTAGCCACGCGATCCGCAGAACAGCACGTCCACCTCGGCCAGCGCGGCCAGCTCCTCGACCACGTCACCGGAGCGCACCTCCCACCGCGTCGGCAGGTCCGGCACGGTGGCCGCGGCGTGGCGCAACGCCCGCTCGTACGTCTCCCGGGCGGTGTCCAGGAAGGCCCGCTCCGCGTCGTCGCCGATCATGAACGGCAGTGCCGACTCGCCCCCGGCCACGACGGTGACCAGCCGCAGCTCGCTCTTGGTCTGGCGGGCCAGCACGGCGGCCGCGTCGAGCGCGGCCCGCCCGTCCGGGGTGTCCACGTAGGCCACCCCGATCCGGCCGGCCGAGCCGGGCGCCCCACCGACGCCGGCCGGGGTCACCGCGACCGGGCAGACCGAGCCCGCCAGCAGCCGCTCGGCGGTGCTGCCGGCGAGGATCCGGGCGGCCGGCGCGGTGGCGCGGGAGCCGACCACCAGCATCGCGGCGCCGGTCTGCTCGGCGAGGTCGTGCAGGCCGTGCGCGGCCGAGCTGGACGCGATGATCCGGTACTCCACACCGGGCGGGTCGCCCAGGGTGGAGCGGGCCTCGGCGAGCACCCGCTCGGCGGCCCGGTACCGGTCCGCGACCCACTCGGCGTCGACCCGGCCGGAGCCGATCGCGGACGGCGCCGGGTGCACCACCGCGACCAGCAGCGGGGCCTCCCGCGCCTCGGCCAGCCAGCGGCCCAGGGCGAGCGCGTCCGCGGTGCCGGCGCCGTGGTGGGTGCCGACGATCACCGGTGCGGTCATGACGCCTCCTGCCGGCGCAGCCGGGAGTTCCGATAGCCGTAGAGACCGTAGATGATCAGGCCGATCGCCAGCCAGACGACGAATCGGATCCAGGTGTCCAGCGGCAGATCCGACATCAGGTAGACGGCGAACGCCACGCCGAGCAGCGGCAGCAGCGGCGACCAGGGCACCCGGTACGGCCGCGGCATCTCCGGCCTGGTCCGGCGCAGCACGATCACCCCGATGTTGACCAGGACGAACGCGAACAGCGTGCCGATGTTGACCAGCTCCACGATGGTGCCGAGCGGGACCAGCGCCGCCAGCAGCGCGATCAGCACGCCGAGCAGGACGGTCAGCCGGGCCGGTGTGCCGTACCGCTGATGGACCTGGGCCATCCGGTGCGGCAGCAGGCCGTCCCGGCACATGGCGAAGAAGATCCGGGTCTGTCCGTACAGGATCACCAGGGCCACGCTGGTGATCGCGACGACCGCGCCCAGGGCCAGGATTCCGGCCGCCCAGCTCATCCCGGCGCCCTGGTCGAGGGCCGCGGCCAGCGGGGCGTCGCTGTCCTTCATCTGGTCGGGGCTGGCGATGCCGAGCGCGCCGACCGCGGTGAGCACGTAGAAGGCGGTGCAGATGGCGAGCGAGCCGATGATCGCCCAGGGCAGGTCCCGCGCCGGGTTCCGGGCCTCCTCGCTGCCGGTGGAGACCGCGTCGAACCCGATGTACGCGAAGAAGATGATCGCCGCGGCCTCGGTCACGCCGTCCGTCCCGGCCGGCGCGAACGGGTGGAAGTTGCCGGTGCTGAAGTTCGCGAACGCCACCACCAGGAAGAAGACCAGCACGGTCAGTTTGATCACGACCATCACCAGGTTGGCGCGGACGCTCTCGGACACACCCCGGACCAGCAGGAGCGTGACGGCCAGCACGATGAAGACGGCCGGCAGGTTGAAGACGCCGCCCTCCTCGGGTGACTTGGCGATGGCGTCGGGCAGGGTGACGCCGAACGCCGCGTCCAGGAACGCGTTGAGGTTGCCGCCCCAGCCGACCGCGATGCCGGCCACCGAGACGCCGTACTCCAGGATCAGGTCCCAGCCGATCACCCAGGCGACGATCTCGCCCAGCGTGGCGTAGGCGTAGGTGTAGGCGCTGCCGGAGACCGGGATCGAGGAGGCCAGTTCGGCGTACGACAGTGCGGAGAAGACGCAGGCCACCGCGGCCAGCACGAACGACAGGACGACGGCCGGGCCGGCGATGCCCGAGCCCTTGCCGATCACCACGAAGATGCCGGTCCCGATGATCGCGCCGACCCCCATCGCGGTCAGCTGCGTCACCCCGACCGTCTTCTTGAGCTCGGTGCCCTGCTCGGACGTCTCGTGTACCAGCGATCCGACGTCGCGGATCGCGAACAGCCCCGCCCTGTTCATCCTGGTCCCCCTCGCCGCTTCAGATCACCGTCCTCCCGCGTTCACATTCTCCGTAAACCACCCGGCGGAAAGATCAGCATCATGCGGAAACTTCAGTCCTCCGAGTTGCCGTCCGGCCCGTTGTGTGGGTGAAAACCCGCTCGGCGTACGGGTTGTCCGCCGCCTCCGGTAAACCGCGCGGCAGCCTGCGACGAGTACACCGGGACAGGTACGGTGTGAGAACGGGCAAATCGCCCGACTCGGTTTTCGGTGGGCGAGGTCGAATGGGCGAGGCCGTGATCACCGCACGGCGGCAAGCCGATGGCTCCGTGGTCGTGGACGTGCGGGGCAGCCTGGACGCGGCCACCGTCGAGTCGCTGCGCGAGACCCTGCTGGAGACGCTCCAGCGGGACCGTCCGGCCGTGATGATCGTCGATCTGACCTACGTCACCTTCATGGACTCGGTGGGCCTCGGAGCGCTGATCGCGGGCCAGCGGGCGGCCCAGGAGATCGGCGCCCGGTTCCAGGTGCGCAACCCGAACGAGTTCGTGCACCGCCAACTGCGCGTCACCGGCCTCACCGAGTTGCTCGGGGTCAGTGGCACCCGTCACTTCGGCCTCTGACGTGTGACACAGAGGACATTCGAGGTTGTCACGCTGTGATAGCGTCCGGCTCGCCACGGCGACAGGCCGCCGGCTGTTGACGGTCATACGAAAGGTTGGCGTCCTTGTCGCGCTCCGCCCGCCGGACGGTGCTCGGAGCGTTGACCCTGGGCGCGGCGGCCGTGGCGGCCGGGCTGAGCATCCCGGGCAAGGCGATCAGCCGGCCCCGCCGGGAGCTCCACCGCCGCCCGTTCGATCCCGTCCCGGAGCCCGACCCCGACGGTCTGCTGCTGCCCACCAATGTCACCGACGGGTCCCGGGAGATCCAGGGCTACGCGTCGGCGACCTCGGTGAACGTCGGGGACTCGATCGACTTCCACGTCACGGTGGCGCGGCCCCAGCCGTTCACCGTCACCGTCTACCGGATCGGGCACTACGCCGGTGCGGGCAGCCGACTGATGAAGGTCAGCGAGGAGCTGGCCGGGAGCCCGCAGCCGATCCCGGCGGTCGGCAGGGAGACCGGGCTCATCGACTGCGAGTGGCCGGTCGCGTGGACCCTGCGGGTGCCGGCCGACTGGTCCTCGGGGCTGTTCCTCGCCGTGTTCGAGTCCCGCGACGGTCACCGGGCGAGCACCCCGTTCGTGGTGCGTGAGGACAGGCGCCGGGCGGACTTCCTGCTCGTGCTGCCGTTCACCACCTACGCCGCGTACAACATGTGGCCGCTCGACGGGCGGACCGGGAAGAGCCTCTACCGCGGTTATCGCGCCGGCGGCTCGGTCGGCGGCCCGGCCGAGCGCGCCTACCAGGTGTCGTTCAACCGCCCCTACAGCCGCGGCGGCCGGCCCAAGCTGTTCGCACTCGACGTGGCCGCCGCCCAGTGGCTGGAGACGAACGGATACGACGTCGCCTACGCCAGCGGCGTCGACCTGCACGAGGGGCGGATCGATCCGGAGCGGTACCGGGCGCTGGTCTTCTCCGGCCACGACGAGTACTGGTCCAGCGAGATGCGCGACGTGCTCGAGAAGGCATTCCGCACCGGCACCCACTGCGCGTTCCTGGGCGCCAACAACGTGTACTGGAACATCCGCCTCGACGAGGACCGGCGGGGCCGCGCCGGCCGCGTCGTGACCTGCTACAAGGAGCACCCGGATCCGACGCCCGGCCGGTCCGGGCCCACCATGCTCTGGCGCAACATGGGCGAGGGCCGCCCGCGCGCCGAGGCGCGGTTGCTCGGCGTCCAGTACAACGGCATCCCGAAGACCCCGGCCCCGCTCGTCGTCCGGGAAGCCGGCCACTGGCTCTGGGCCGGCACCGGAGTGCGCGACGGCGACCGGATCAGGAACCTGGTCGGTGGCGAGGCCGACGGACACGACCCGGTGCTGCCGCTCGGGTACGACGCCCGGCAGGTCATCCTCTCGAACAGCCCGTACACGGACGCGCAGGGCCGCGGCGACAAGGTCCAGAACACCAGCCTCTGCGTCACCCCGAAGGGCACGATCATGTTCGCCGCCGGGACCTTCAATTGGCCTCTCGCCCTGGTGGACTCGGGGTGCACCGACGCCCGGATCCAGCGCGCGACGCGGAACCTCTTCGACCGGATGCGCTCTCCCTCCGGGAGATGAGAACCACCCCGCCGCTCCCGGCCGACGCCGGTCCCTCTCAACCCCTTCCTCCGGTACGAACATGGAGTCCCGCCCCCGGGCCTCTCGGCCGAGCCGAGTGCCGATCGGCCCGTCAGGCGGTCAGCGAGTGCTGGGTGGCCGGGACGGCGGTGGAGACGGGGAACGCGAGCGGGCCACGGATGATCCCGGCGTCCCGGCGGCGCAGGGCCCCGGCCCGGCGCAGGCCGGGCATCCGTTCGGCCAGCAGGCGCAGCGCGACCCCGGCCTCCATCCGGGCCAGCGGCGCGCCCACGCAGTAGTGGATGCCGCTGGAGAAGGAGAGGTGGTCGGCCTCCGGGACACGGTGCAGGTCGAAGCGGTCGGCGTCGGCGTACACCGACGGGTCCCGGTTCGCGGCGCCGAGCAGCGGGACGACGAGCTCGCCTTTTCGGACCGTGACACCCGCCAGTTCGATGTCCTCGACCGCGCAGCGGGAGGTCCGCTGCACCGGCGAGTCCCAGCGCAGTGTCTCCTCGACGGCCGCGTCGGCCAGCCCGGCCGGGTCGGCGCAGACCGCGTCCCACTGCTCCGGGTGGTCGAGCAGCGCGTTCACCGTGTTGCCGATCAGGTTGACGGTGGTCTCGAAGCCGGCCACGAGCAGCAGCCGGCACAGCGGCAGCACCTCGTGCGGCTGGATCTGATCACCCTCGGCGGCCAGGATGCGGCTCACCGCGTCGTCCGCCGGCTCGCGACGGCGCAGCTCGAACAGCCGCACGAACACTTTGTCCAACGCGTCGCTGGCGGCCAGCAGCCGGGCCGCGTGCCGGAGCGAGCGGACCCCGTCGAGCGCGCTGCCGATCAACGCGCCGTGCTCGGTGAACTCGTCGACGTCCGCGTCCGGGATGCCCATCAGGTCGGAGATCACCGCGATCGGCAGGGGCGCGGCGAAATCGCTGACCAGGTCGAAGGTGCCCTTGGCGGCGGCCGTGTCGAGCAGTTCGCCGACCACCCGCTCGACCCGCGGGCGGTACCCGGCGATCTGTTTCGGACTGAACGCGGGCTGGGCCAGGCGGCGCAGCCGGGTGTGCTCCGGCGGATCCTTGTCCAGGAACGACATGTCGAACTTGTCGCCCGGCGCGCCCGGCCCGTTCATCTGGGCCGCGCGCGGACAGAACCGGCGGTCCCGCAGTACGGCGTCGCAGACCGCGTGGTTCGCGGTCACCCAGTTGCCGAGCGGGGTGGGCATCAGCGGCCCGTACGCCCGGATCTCGTCGTAGACGGCGTACGGGTTCGCCCGCCCCTCGGCCAGGTGCAGACGGGACAGTGGGTCCCGCCGCACCCGGCCCCAGTAGTTGATGGCGAGACGGCGCCGGTAGAGCGCGACGGCGAAGCTTAGAGCCTGCATCTCTCGCACGTTACGCCATGAGATGTCGGTATTGCGGTAGGCGAACTAGGACAGATCAGCGACATACCCGGAAAGCCGGGCCAACGCCGCGTTCCAGTTGATTGCCTCCTCATTGGTGGACCAGGACTGGATGTCGTCGATGTAGCAGAACTGGCCGACACAGCCGGTCAGTTTCTCCTGGGCCAGCGGGTCCTGGATCGACGAGTTCGGGCCGCCCGCGAGGGTGCCGGCCGGCGGGTTCGGCAGGCTCGGGTCGAGCTGATGGGCGTACCAGCGGCTGTGCTCGTTCTGCGAGCTGACCTCGCCGTAACCGGTGACATAGGACTGGTTGAGCGCGTTGCGGCCGAACAGGTAGTCCAGGCCGGTGAGCACGCCGTCGCGGTACTCACGACCGCCGGTGAGCTGGTGCGCGGCGGAGATCACCACCAGGTTGTTCACGATGATGCTGTTCGAGCCCCAGTCCCACATGTTGTTCGCCGGGGCGTAGCCGACGCCGTACGGATGCGAATCCTGAAGGGCCAGGTACTTCCGGGCGGCCTGGACCACGGAGAGCTTGACCCGGTCCCGGCCGGGCAGCCGGTTCGGGATCAGCGCCAGGTCGAGCCGGCCGGCCGCGGCGGTCGCCGCCCAGTCGAAGGCGCCGGCGCCGAACACGTCGGCGGTGTGCTCGGGCGAGGCCAGCACGTCGGCGGAGTACCCCTTCTCCCCGGTGCTCAGGTACAGCTCGGCGGCCGCCCAGTAGAACTCGTCGGTGACCTTGTCATCGTTGTAGGCGCCGCCGCCCGTGCCGTCGGACGCCGAGGCGTACACGATCGGGTTGGTCTTCGCCGCGGTGTACGCCCTACGCGCGGCGCTGAGCGCCCGGGCCGCGAAGGCCGGGTCGTACGCGCGGTAGACCCGGGCCGCCTGGGCGGCGACCGCGGCCAGGTTCAGCGTCGCGGCGGTGGAGACCGGGTGCAACTCGCGCGGCTGCGGATCCTGGGCGGGCAGCAGCGGCAGGCCGGTCCAGGCCTGGTCGTGGATCTTGTGGTGCACCATGCCGTTCGGCGCCTGCATCTTGAGCAGGAACTCCAGTTCCCAGCGCGCCTCGTCGAGGATGTCCGGGGTCCGGTCGCCGCTCTCCGGGATGGCGAGATCGACCTTGCGGACGCTCCGGGACTGCTCGTACTCGCTGAGCAGTTCCCAGACCGAGATGCCGCCGTTGACCACGTACTTGCCGTGGTCGCCGGCGTCGTACCAGCCGCCCCGCACGTCCAGGGTGTAGTCGCAGACGCCGGGCTGGCAGGGCACGTTCCCGTCACCCTGGTTCGGGGCGACGTCGACGTGACCGGCCGCGCGACCGTAACCGGGGCGCAGGTCGTCGCGGATCTCGATGCCGGAGCGCTGGGTGTAGTAGAACTTCAGCGCGTCGGCGCGCAGCGTCTCGTACGCCTTCCCGCCGATGTCGAAGGGGCGGGACGTCTCGCCGTCCGCGGTCAGCGTGTAACCCGTGCCGGTCCGGCGGTAGCGGCTGAAGTCGATGGTCTGGACGTTCTGTCCCGAGCTGGTGTCCACGCCGCGCGGGGTGCTGTGCCCGGTGGCGACGGTCCTGCCGCGCTTGTCGGTCAGCCGCCAGGGCAGCGCCGTCGTCGCGTCGGTGACCAGGGTCGCCGCCTTCGGGCCCGAGGGCAGGTAGGCGACCTGGTTCACCCGCACCCGCGGCCCGGTGTCCGGAACGTACACCTCCGGCGGGACCCCGCCGACCAGCGACACGTTGTCCACACAGAAGTGCCACGGCTCGGCGCTCCCGCCCACCTGGAAGGCGACCTGCCCCTGCGCGGTTCCGGCCGAGGCCGTGAAGGTGAACGAGTAATGCTGGGTGTCGCCGAGGACGGGCGACTGCTCGAAGTAGGTGTCGTAGGGGCTGACCGCGAGCCCGGTGATCGCCCGGACCACGTGTCCCGCGTCGCCGGAGGCGTCGAAGCTGAACCGGTACGTCTCGCCCGCGACCAGATCGATGTCGTTCTGTCCGATCGCGGCGTCCCAGCGGTTGGTGGTCCCGCCGGGCACGTCCACACAGGCCCGGCCGTCGGTGGAGACGATCGGCATGCCGGGGGTGGACCAGAAGGGGTCGGTGGTGCCGTCGAATCCGCCGTTGACCACTTGTTCGACCTCGTCCGCGCGGGCCGGTACGGCCGCACCGACGAGCGCGAGGGTGGCTACCGCGGCGATGACGGGGGAGCGCTCCCATAAATGCATGGAGACCATCTTGATTACCTGGTGTCACCCCGTCAACAACACTCCGAGTGCGGAATCCGCGCTCGGCGGCCGGTCAGGCGCCGCGCTCACCGGGCGTGAGCAGGACCAGATGATGCCGGCCGGGCCGGACGTCGAGTTCGTCGATCCGCGCGCTCACATCCGCCACCAGCACCGGATCCCCGGTCGCTGTCGCGGCCCGCAGCAGCACGGCCAGCGCGGCCGCGGTCTGCTCCGGCGGGCACTCCGGCAGCAGCGCCGGCAGCCGATCGGTCATCAGCGCGACCGTCGACCGTGGATGATCCCGGTGGCGGTGCAGGAAGTCGCCGCGCATGGTCACCGCCTCGAGCGCGTTCTCCGGCGCGACCCCGTGATGCGCCGCGACCTCGGTCGCGTGCCGGGTAAGCCGGTCCATCCGGGCCCGGTCCCCGCGCATCTGCGCGGCGTCCACCCGGTTCAGCACCGAGCGCAGGTAGTCGTCGATGGCCTCGGGCAGCACCCGGCGGAACAGTCGCTCCGCCGCCGCGAAGTACTGTTCCGCCTCGTTGAGATGCCGGTCCGTCCGCGCCCGGCGGGCCAGCTCGACCTCGATGACGGCCAGGTTGTCGTAGGTGATCGCCCGCCCGACGGGGTCACCGACCAGTGGACCCACCTCCAGCGAGCGGACCAGGCAGCGCCGCGCTCCGGCCAGGTCCCCCTGCTGATGGGCGGTGAGCGCGAGATTGTTCAGGATCGCCGAATGCGTCCCGGGATCCGGCTCGTCCACGGTCCCGAGCGCCTCCAGCGCCCGCGCGAAGTGCCCGGCCGCCTCACCCGGCCGCCCGGCCCGGCGTAGCATCTCACCGCGCTCGTTCTCCGCCGCCGCGACGGTGCCGGCCGTGTGCGCGCCCCGATACATCTCCGCCACGCCACCCCCGTTCGCCGGGTTGCCCACCCCGGTTCGAGCTCGGCGAGCCTCGCCCGAATCGCGGCCGGACCCGCCGAGGTCGCATCGAAAGCGGTGCTGGTGGTCACCGCGCTTGATCAAGTATAAAAGCGACCACTCGGGAATATCGTGCAGAGTACGGGGGTGTTGACATGCGGATCCGGATCGAGGGACGTGACCTGCCACAATCGCCCGAACTCCGGCTGAACGACGTGCACGTGGGTGTTCAGCGGCGCGCCGAGGTGATCGGGCGGGTCCCGGTGACCGCGGATCACGCGACCTGGGAGCTGGACGTGGCCGGCCGCGAGGTGGACGGGCTGCTCGACGTGGGCGGTCCCTGGGTGCACGGCCCGCCCGGCGCCCGCTTCCTCTACCTGAGCTGGGGTGCGGTGCGCGACGACGAGTTCACCATGTTCCGGCGGGCGAAGCTGCTGTTCGGGGACGTCCCCGGGGAGCTGCTGCGGGCCGCCTTCGAGGAGCGGGGCGTGCTGGTCGGGCGGCTCGGGCTGACCGACGAGCGGGGCGAGCCGCGGTGCGCCCGCGTCCGCCCGCCGCTGATCACCTGGACCCTGGAGTGACGCCCTGTTGGTCCCGGGTGGCCGTGCCCGCGGCCAGGGCCGGCTCGGGACGGCCGAAGTGGTAGCCCTGTAGCAGGTGGAAGCCCAGCTCGGTGAGGGTCTCCGCGGTGCGCTCGTCCTCCACGCCCTCGGCGACCAGGGTCAGGCCCAGGCCGTTGGCCATCCGCGCGACCGACTCGACGATCACCCGGCCCCGCGGCTCGTGGATCCGGGTCACGAACGAGCGGTCCAGTTTCAACTCGTCCAGCGGGAGCTGGGTGAGCAGGCCCAGCGACGTGTTCCCGATGCCGAAGTCGTCGATCGCGACCAGTACGCCCATCCTGCGCAATGACCGCAATCGATCAGCGCACTCGGCGGGGCGGGTCATCACCGCGCTCTCGGTCACCTCGACGATCAGCGCCCGCGGCGGCAGCCCGGTCTCCGCCAGCAGCGCGTCGATCGTGGCCACCACCCGGTCCGAGGCCAGGACCGGAGCGGCGAGATTCACCGCCACCGGGACGTCGCGACCGGCCCGGTGCCAGGCCGCGGCCTGCCGCACGGCGTCGGCCAGCACCGCCGCGGTGAGCAGGTGGATCACGTCGGAGCGTTCCGCCTGGGGCAGGAAGACCCGCGGCGGGAGCAGCCCGCGCCGCGGGTGCGACCAGCGCACCAGGGCCTCGACCGAGGCGGTCTCCCGGGTCCGCGCGTCGACCAGCGGCTGATAGTGCAGGACCAGCTCACCTTTGCCGATCGCGGCCCGCAGGTCGGTGTCCAGACCGAGATCGATGTTGCCGGCGGTCAGCGCGGCCCGCCAGAGCTCGACCTGGGTGCGGTCGCGCTTCGCCGTGTACATCGCGGCGTCGGCCCGGGCCAGCAAATCCTCCATCTCCGTCCGGTCCGGATGGTCGGCGAGGGCGACACCGGTCGACGCCTCGACCGTGACCGGGATGCCGGCTACCGGGAACGGCCCCTGGATGGCGTGCAACAGCTCGTGCGCGGCCGCGGCCGGCTCCTTCCCCGGCCAGATCGCCGGGTCCGGGGTGAACACCACGAACTTGTCGCCGTCGAGCCGGAACGCCCGCGCCGGGGCACACGCCGCGGCCAGCGCCACGGCGACGTGCCGCAGCAGCTCGTCGCCGTGGCGCTGGCCGAGCGTGTCGTTGATCTCCTTGAACCGGTTGAGGTCGACCACGAACAGGGCCGCCGGCGCGGCCGCCCGCTGCTCCATCAGGCTGCGCCGGTTGCCCAGGCCGGTCAGGTCGTCGGTGTGCGCCATCGCCTGGTAACGCTTGCTCAGGTGCTCGACCAGCGGGCCGACCGGAGCGATCCCGACCGTGCCGTCGTCGAACGCGACGATCAGCGGGATCGCCTTGAACCCGTCCGGCCGCTGCATCGCGGCCCGGGCCGCGTCGCCCCACTCGGTGCCGGCCGGCAGCACCAGAGCCGGGCGGCGCAGCAGGCTGCGCAGGGGCTTGCGGTGCAGCAGGGCGCGGCCGAAGCCGAGCCGGCCGGCCAGCACCAGCTCGAGGAAGCGGCGATCGACCAGGAAGCGGTCCTCGCCGGTCTCGGTGACGATGCCGAGCAGCTCCGGGTCGGTTCGCAGGATCGACTCGATCTCGCCCATCGGGGTGTCCGGCGGGGTGATCGGGGCCGGGACGGCGAGGTCGGCGAGGACGGGAGTGTGCACGTGACCGCCTCCCCTGATGTGCCGCCAGAGTTCGTTCCGCCGATACGGTACCGGCCCGGCGGATGACGATTATGCCCGCCTGTACGAGGTAGAGGCAGACCTGGCGTGAAACGTTTTCGGAACGGTTGGGCGCGCGGCCCGCGTTTTCCGGACAACTCATTCGTTGACCGGCCGCGTGGTGTGGCCGGGAAAGTGTCGGAGGGGCGGCCTAGAGTCGTCGGCGTGCTGAAGCTCGTCGCCATACCCGCCAGGTCTCCCGCATGAGCGAGATCCTGCCCAGCGGTGAGCCCGCGGTGCGGGTGCTGCACGGATTCGTGAGCCGGGACGGCGGTTTGAACCTGTGGGCCGAGGACGGCGCGCCGGGCGCTCTCGCCAAGGGCGGCCGCGGCGTGCCGTGGCACCCGTCCGCGGTGCCGGCCACCGAGCTGCCGGCCGGGGAGAGGCGCGAGCCCGCCCTGCTGACCCTCCCGTCGACCGGGGCCGGGCCGCTGCCGTCGCCGCAGGTCGGGGTCCCACCGCGGCGCGGCGTGCGGCGGCCCCGGGTGTGGCGGGTGCCCGCCGTCGGCGTGCCGTTCGTCGACGCCGACCTGGCCGCCGAGTTCGACGGCCGCGTCGCGCCGGCGGTCCGGTGGCTGATCGAGTTGTGCGGCTTCGCCGCGAGCCTGGTCCGGCGCGGCCGGGTGCTGCCCGGCGTGCGCCTGGACGGCCCGCGCCCGGCGGCGCACTGGCGTCCGGTTCTGATCGGCGCCGACGCGGCCCGCCACGCCACCCTGCTGGACCGCATGCCACCGGCCTGCCGGGCCGAGACCGCCTCGGGCGCCGAGGCCCGGCCGGTGCGCCCGGGCGACAGCACCGCCGAGGTGGCCGGGGCGGGCGAGCTGCTGACGGCGGCGCTGGAGCGGCTCGTCGACGGGCTGGCGCGGACGCGACTCGCCGAGGCCGGCGTGACCCTGGCCGGCGACGGGTGGCTCGCGGCGCTGACCGGGGAGCCCGGCTTCGACGCGCCGCACGACGAGTTGGACGAGCTGATCCGGGCCCTGGACGCCTGGTTCGCACAGGCCGCGCGCGGTGCCGAGGTGCGGGTCTGCTTCCGGCTCAGCGACCCGCGCGAACACGAGCCGGTGATGCCCGGCGAGGTGCCGCTGCCGAACGACGCGTGGCGGCTGGAGTTCCTGCTGCAGGCCGCCGACGAGCCGAGCGTGCTGGTGCCGGCCGCCGACGTGTGGCGGGACCGGTTCGCCCCGCTGCGCCGGTGGACCGCCCACCCGCAGGAGCGCCTGCTGGCCGGGCTGGGCCGGGCGGCGCGGCTCTACCCGGCGCTCGGTGACGCGCTGCGCGAGGCGCACCCGGTCGAGATGATCCTCGACACCGAGGGTGCGCACGGCTTCCTCAGCCACGCGGCGGTGCTCGCGGAGGCCGGCCACGGCGTGCTGCTGCCGTCCTGGTGGCAGCGGGGATCCGGGCTGGGCCTGTCGCTGCGGGTGCGGACCCCGGAGCCGATCGCGCACGTGCTCCGGGACCGCACGGCCGGCCTGCGCGACCTGGTCGACTACGAGTGGGGGCTGGCGCTGGGCGGCCGCTCCCTGACCTCCGACGACCTGGCCGACCTGTCCCGGGCCAAGGTTCCGCTGGTCAAGCTGCGCGGGCGCTGGGTGTTCCTGGACCCGGAGCGGCTCGCCGCCGGGCTCGCGTTCCTGAGCCGGGGCGGCGGCACGATGACCGCCGGCGACGCGCTGCGGGTGACCCGGCTGCTGCCGCCCGAGGACCTGCCGCTGCCGGTCACCGACGCGCGCGGTACCGGCTGGCTGGGCGACCTGCTCAGCGGTGAGCTGGACGAGCGGCTGGAGCTGATCGATCCACCGGCCGGGCTCACGGGGGTGCTCAAGCCGTACCAGACGAGGGGTTTCTCCTGGTTGGTCTTCATGGACTCGCTGGGGCTGGGCGCGTGCCTGGCGGACGACATGGGGCTGGGCAAGACCGTGCAGCTGCTGGCGCTGCTGCTGCACCGGCGGGACGGGCCGGCGCTGCTGGTCTGCCCGCTCTCGGTGCTCGGCAACTGGCAGCGTGAGGCGGAGCGGTTCGCGCCGGGCCTGCGGGTGCGGGTGCTGCACGGCGCCGACCGGGCCGATCCGGCCTCGCTGAGCGTGGGTGCCGACCTGGTGCTCACCACGTACGCGACCGCCGTCCGCGACGCGGACGCGCTCGCCGCGATCGACTGGGACCGGGTGGTGCTGGACGAGGCGCAGCACATCAAGAACAGCGCGGGGGCGGCAGCCCGGGCGGTGCGGCGTTTCCCGGCCCGCAACCGGATCGCGCTGACCGGCACCCCGGTGGAGAACCGGCTGGCCGAGCTCTGGTCCATCCTGGACTTCGTCAACCCGGGCCTGCTCGCCTCCGCGCACACGTTCCGCGCCCGGTTCGCCGTCCCGATCGAGCGGTACGAGGACGAGGAGGCCGCCGCGCGGCTGCGCCAGGCCACCCGGCCGTTCCTGCTGCGCCGCACCAAGGCCGACCCGGGCATCGCCGGGGACCTGCCCTCGAAGCGGCATGTCCGGCACCTGTGCGGGATGACGACCGAGCAGGTCAGCCTCTATCGCGCGGTCCTCGACGAGCTGCTGGAACGGCTCGCCGAGCCGGGCGAGACCCGCCGCAAGGGCCTGGTGCTGGCCGCGATGACCAAGCTGAAACAGGTCTGCGTGCACCCGGCGCTGCTGCTCAAGGACGCCTCCCCGCTGCCCGGCCGGTCCGGCAAGATCGACCGGCTGGAGGAGATCGTGGACCGGGCGCTGGGGGCGGGCGAGAGCGTGCTGTGCTTCACCCAGTTCGCCAGGTTCGGCGGGATGCTCGCGCCGCACCTGGCCGCGCGGTTCGGGGTGCGGGTGCCGTTCCTGCACGGCGGGACGCCGCGCGGGGCCAGGGACACGATGGTCGACGAGTTCCAGCGGGCGCGGCGGCCCGGGGTGTTCCTGCTGTCGTTGAAGGCGGGCGGCACCGGGCTCAACCTGACCGCGGCGAACCACGTGGTGCATGTGGACCGGTGGTGGAACCCGGCGACCGAGGCCCAGGCTTCCGATCGCGCGTTCCGGATCGGGCAGCGCCGGGACGTGCAGGTGCACACCCTGCTCTGCCTCGGCACGCTGGAGGAGCGCATCGACCGGCTGCTCGCCGACAAGGGCGTGCTCGCCGAGCGGGTGGTGGGGTCCGGCGAGGGCTGGCTGACCGCGTTGTCCACGAGTGAGTTGCGCGACCTGGTCGCCCTGGCCCCGGAGGCGATCGTTGACTGACTTCGCGCCCGTGTCCGGGCGGTGCGCCCCGGCCTCGGAGGTGAACGATGACTGACTTCGCGCCCGCGTTTCTCGGGATGTTCGAGGCGCTGCGGATGGGGCCGACGTTCGCGCGCGGCCGCCGGGACGAACGCGCCGGCCACGTACGCAGTCTTACCGTCTCCAGCAGCCTCGCGGTGGCCCTGGTCCGGGGCCCGGACGACCCCGTCGCGTTCCGGTCCCGCGTCGCGGTCCGTGCCTTCGGCGCGGCCGATTGGGCCCGGGTCGAATCCGCCCTGGTCAGAGAGGCCGGCTTCGTCGCCGGTCTGCTCGACGGCCGGATGCCGCCCGGGGTCGAGGTGGTCTTCGCCGAAGCGGGGCTGACGCTGTTGCCGCTGTCGCTGGACGAGGTGGCGATGGACTGCACCTGCGAGCGGTGGCCGATGCCGTGCGTCCACCTCGCCACCACGTGTTACGCCCTGGCCCGGAGGTTCGAGTCCGATCCGTTCGAGGTGTTCGCCTGGCGTGGCCGGCACCGGGACGAGTTGCTCATGCGCTTGCGGCGACTGCGGGAGGCCGCCGCGGTGGACGCCGCCGAGGCTGGGGTGGACGCCTCCGCCGCCGACAGGGACGCCGCCGGAGCGAAGACCGCTTCCCGGGCGGGGGACGCCGCCGAGCCCGAGCCGCCGCTGATCGACCCCGAGGATCCGGAGGCGTTCTGGGGGATTTCCCTGGATCTCGGAGAATCCGCTGGCGAGGAGCCGGTCGGTGGGCGTTCGGACGCGCTGCTCGACCAGCTCGACGCGCCGCGCCTCGCTCATCGCGGGCGTCCCCTGACCGAAGTGCTTCGCGCCGCGTTCCGTAGTTTCTCGGACTCGTCGGGGGTCGATCGAACGGGCTAGTTCCCCGGAAAAACGCCGGAACGGTCCGAGGCGCCGTGATGCGCTAAGCCCGCAATGGCGCTATGTCCGGAAAAGGTGTGTCATGAACATGATGAGGCATATGTTCGCGCTGGTCGGCGTGGGTGTCGCCGCCGGCGCGATGATCGGTATGGGCCCGGCGCAAGCCGATCCGTCGGTCGGCCGACCGGCCTCCGGCCAGGCGTCGCACTCCCGCGACTTCGTGATCGGCTACTACGACACCAAACGGTCCTGTGAGGAGGCCGGCTCGGCCGGCCAGTGGTACAGCGCCTGGGAAGACTACGACTGCGACCCGGTCCGCGTCGGCTGGCGCGGCCGGCTGTTCCAGCTGATCGTCGACGAGGGCGACTGGTTGGGTGCCGGCGGGCCGTGGCCGAGTGGCTGGCCGTACCGGACGGACTATCCGAGCGGGCTGATGAGCGTCGACGACGGACTGGAGCCGCAGGTCCGGCCGACCGTCCTGTCGCCGATCAGCCGGCCTGCCGGGTTGTCGCCGATCAACCAGGCCGCTGGTTTGCCGTCGGTCGGCCGGCCTGCCGGTCTGTCGCCGGTCGACCGGCCCGTTGGCTCGTCGCATGCCAGGCCGGCCGGTTCGCCGACGCACAACAGGCCGGCCGGTTCGCCGACGCACAGCAAGCCGGCCGGTTCGCCGATGCACAGCGAGCCGGCCGTTTCGCCGCCACAGGGAAAGCCGGTCGGCGCTCGTCTCCCGGACCAGCCGGTGAAGGGAACCCCGCCGCGTGACAATTCCGGCGGGACGTTCTGGCCGGTGCCGTAGGGCCGCGGGCCACACCCACGCGGGGTGTGGCCCGCGACCGTCTCACCAGGCGACGGGGGCGTAATCCTTGAGGAAACAGCCGTACACGTCCTCGCCCTGCTCACCGCGCACGATCGGGTCGTACACCCGGGCCGCCCCGTCGACCAGGTCCAGCGGCGCGTGGAAACCCTCCTCGTGCAGCCGCATCTTCGTCGGGTGCGGCCGCTCGTCGGTGATCCAGCCGGTGTCGACGCTGGTCATCAGGATGCCGTCGGAGAACATGTCCTCCGCGCTGGTGCGGGTCAGCATGTTCAGCGCGGCCTTCGCCATGTTGGTGTGCGGATGCCCGGCACCCTTGTACCCGCGCCGGAAGATGCCCTCCATGGCGGAGACGTTCACGATGTACCGCCGGGGGAACGGAGACTTGGCCATCGCCGGCCGCAGTCGGCTGACCAGGATGAACGGCGCCGTAACGTTGCAGAGCTGCACCTCGAGCAGCTCGAGCGGATCGACCTCGTGCACCCGGTCGCTCCAGCTGTTGGTCGCCGTCGTGTCCGGCACCAGGCCACCCGCGTCGATAGCCACCGACCGCGCGGTCAGCGCCAGCTCGGTGATCTGCTGCGGGGTGAGCGCACCGGCCCCGGCGGTCAGCACGGCCGCCGGCGACGCCCCCGCACCACCGAAGTACTCCAGCTCGGGAAGCTTCCCGCCGGGCAGCGCCTCGGCCTCGGCGGCCGCGATCGCCGCGTAGGCCCCCGCGGTCCGGCGTACGGTCTGCGCCGCGTTGTTGATCAGAATGTCCACTGGCCCGCGCGCCGCCACCGAGTCGGCCAGACCCACCACCTGGGCCGGGTCCCGCAGGTCGATGCCGACCACCCGCAGCCGGTGCAGCCAGTCGGAGCTGTCCGGCATCGCGGTGAACCGCCGCACCGCGTCGTGCGGGAACCGAGTCGTGATCGTCAGATCCGCACCGTCACGCAGCAGGCGCAACGCGATATACATGCCGATCTTGGCCCGCCCGCCGGTGAGCAGAGCCCGCCGCCCGGTGAGATCGGTACGCGCGTCCCGGCGCTCGTGGTTGACCTTCGCGCAGTCCGGGCACAACTGGTGATAGAAAGCATCCACCACGGTGTAGCGCTGCTTGCACACGTAACACCCGCGCGCCTGCCGCAGCACCCCGGCGCTCGCCCCCGCCGTCGTACTCTTCAGCGGGATCCCGGCCGTCTCGTCATCGATCCGCCCCGGCGCCCCGGTCGCGGTCGCCGCGGTGACGGCCCGGTCGTTCGCGAGCACGGCGTCCCGGCGCTCCCGCCGCCGCTCCAGCTTCGCGGTCTTGAACAGGCCGGCCGTCGCCCGCCGCACCCGCACGGCGTCCGGATGCTCCACCGGCAGAGCTTCCACCTCGGCCAGGACGGCGAGGCAGACCGCCAAGCGGTCCGGGTCCACGCCCAGGGTCGGGTCACTGCCGGTCATTCGTAACTTCTCCCTCATCGGCCGTACTACCGCAGGCACTTTATTCCCTGCGGTTCTATCGGCCGCCGCACGCGCCCCTCAAGGGGCCCAGGTCACCCACCACCCGCAATTTTCTCCGGTACGGCGGTGGCGCGCCGCCCCGAGAAAGCCCAGCCGGTCGCCGTGGTGCAGTCCCCGCCCTCTTGCCCGCACCGGCGGCCAACCGCGCCGGCCCCAACGCCACCCAGCACAATTTGATCTTGCCTGTGGTCTCATGCGTCGCACCCGCAGCGCCACTGCCGGTGCTCGCCAGCCACCGTCCGCTTCTAGCTGCCGTCTTGGCCGCCGCGTGTGGGTGCTGATGCTCGCCGGTCACCGTCTGCTTCTTGCCGCCCTCTCGGCCGCCGCGTGTGGGTGCTGATGCTCGCCGGTCACCGTCTGCTTCTCGCTACCGTCTTGGCCGCCGTGTGCGGGTGCTGATGCTCGCCGGTCACCGTCTGCTTCTTGCCGCCGTCTTGGCCGCTGCCTGCGGTTGTGGGTGGGTGCTTATGCTCGCCAGCCACCGTGCACTCCTGGCCGCCGTCCCGGCTGCCACTGTGGTTCGCGGGTGGTGCCGGTGCTTGCCATCTACCGCACGTTTTCGGTCACCGTCTCGGCCGTCGCTGGCGGTTCGGGGGTGGGCGCGTTGCCTGCCCTGGGGCGCGGCGGGATTGCGGAAACTGGCGTCCAGCGTGGTGTCGAAAGCCTTGATACGTAAGGCCGCGCGGATGGGCGACTTCGGCTAGCTGCAACACCGCTCGAGTGGCCTATATCCAGACAAATCATTCTGGCGGGATCAGCTCTCCGAGATCTTCGCCCATGTTTCAACCGCAACTTGCCTAGATCTTGACGGGTGGCAGTGCGGCTGGTGGTCAGCTCGCCGAAAGGTCAGCCCAACGCCAGCCAGAGATCAACCTACGTGGTAGCGGGGTCCTCCTGGCTGGAACCGCCGTTGGAGCGGTGCGGGCGGCTCGGGTTGGGGGTGTGGTCGGCGAGCGTCACCGGCCGCCGGTCCGGCGCCGGTGACTTTCCGCCCAACATGTCGTCGAGGCTCTGCGGGCGGGGCTGCGTCGGGTTGCCGTGCAGCCATTCGTCCAGCGTCTGCGGCCGCCTTGCCGGCACCGAACTCACCGGCACCGAGCTGGTCGGCGCTGAGCCGGTCGGGACCGAGTTGGTTGAGACCGAGTTGGTCGGCACTGAGTCGGTTGGGACCGAGCTGGTCGGGACCGAGTTGGTCGGGACCGAGTTGGTCGGCACCGAGTTCGTCGGCACCGAGTTCGTCGGCACTGAGTCGGTCGGGACTGAGCTGGTTGGGATCGAGTTGGTCGGCACCGAGTTCCGCGGCACTGCGCTGGTCGGGACCGAGTTGGTTGGGACCGAGTTGGTTGGGACTGGACTTGCCGGAGACAGGTCGTCCAGCGGCTTCGGCCGTTGTGGCGTGTCGCCAAGGAGCGGTTGGGCCGATTCCTTCGGTTTGTGGATGGATCCGGTGGCCTGCGTCGGGATGGCCGGCTCTTCGGCTGGGGCAGGCCGGGAGCGGCGGGGTGGCTTGGGGAAGTCACCCAAGGTCGCCGGACGGCTCGAGCGTGCGGCGGGAACCTCCAGCGGCTGCGGGTGGTCCCGCTCGGTGGACCTGCCACCGAGCCAGTCGTCGAGGGTTTGCGGCCGGCGACCGCTCGGTTCCTTCGTGGAGACTGGGCCCATCGCGGAGATCGGTTCGTTTACGGAGGTCGGCGTCGTTGCGGAGGCCGGTTCGTTTCCGGGAGTCGGCGTCGGTGCGGAGGCCGGCTCGTTTGCGGAAACCTGCGTCGGTGCGGAGGCCGGTTCGTTTGCGGGAGTCGGCGTCGTTGCGGAGACCGGATCGCTCGCGGAGAGCGGTTCCTTCGCGGAGGCCGGTTCTGGACTCATCGTGACGGCCGGTTCCGGGGTGCTCGGAGCGGGCGTTGGGTCTGCCAGGCCGGTCAGCCAGGTGAAGTCCGAATCGGCGGTCGTGGTGGGTGTGCCGGGGCCACCGACGATTCCGGCGATTCGGGGGTCGGACATCCAGGTGAACGAGTCCGCGACCGCGGCCGGGATCACCCCGACCGGTGAACCCGCCATTGCCGTGGCGTGCTCCACGACGTCAGGCTCCGCACCCGTGGGCTCGTCAACATCCGGCTCCGCAAGTGTGGGCTCGTCAACGTCCGGCTCCGCAGCGGGTTCGGCAACGTCCGGTTCTGTTGCGGGCGCGGCTGCTTCCGGTTCGGCGGTCGCGGGCTTTGTTGCGGGCTCGACAACATCCGGTTCTGCTGTTGCGGGCGCGGCTGCTTCCGGCTCTGCTGCCGCAAGCTCTGCTGTGGGCTTGACAACTTCCGGCTCTGCAGCGGGCTTGGCTGCTTCCGGTTCTGCTGTCGCGGGTTCTGCTACGGGCTCGACAACTTGCGGTGATGCTGTGGGCTCGTCAACTTCCGGCTTCGCAAGCGTGGGCTCGACAACGTCGGATTCCGCCGTCGCGGGTTCTGGTGCCGGCTCGGCTGCTTCGGGTTCGGCTGGTGTTGGTTCTGTTGTTTCCGGCTTGGCGGGGGAGTGCTCCGGGGCTGCTTCGGGCGTCGCGACGACGTGTTCTGGCAGCTCTGAGATCGGGTGGGCAGCGACGTCCGGTGTCGCCTTGCTCTGGACCTCGTCGGCCTCGGGCGCTTCGTGATCCGGGATCGACGAGGGCCGGGCGTGGGCCTCCGGCTCAGGGAGGCCGGCGGTCACTGTCTCGGCTTCTGGGGCCGGGGCCACCTCGATCTTCGGCTCGTCCGCTGTCGTCGGCGCGGCGGAGGACGTTCCGGCGGGAGCTTCAGTATCCGTCTCGGTTTGGTCGCTGGAGATCACCGGGAGGAGCTCGGTGACGTCGGTGCCGACTCCGGTCGACGAGGTTTGACCGGAAACGATCTCCTCGCCGTCGGACGACTCGCCGGGATCGGCGATCGCTGCGGCGCCCACGGAAGAACCAGCGGTGTCGATTGTGTCCGCGGAGTCCGGAATGGAGTCAGCCGGATTAGTGTCAGCCAGATCGGTTTCGGCGGTGCCGGTGTCAGCCAGATCGGTTTCGGCGGTGCCGGTGTCAGCCAGATCGGTTTCGGTGCTGTCGGTGCCGGTGTCTGGCGGATCGGTTTCGGCGGTGCCGGTGTCTGGCGGATCGGTTTCGGCGGTGCCGGAGTCTGCTGGATCGGTTTCGGCGGTGGCCGTGTCTGCTGGATCGGTTTCGGTGGTGCCGGTGTCTGCCAGATCGGTTTCGGTGGTGTCGGTGTCTGCTGGATCGGTTTCGGCGGTGGCCGTGTCTGCCGGATCGGCTTCGGTGGTGTTGGAGTCGGCCGGGCCGGAGTCGGTGGTGGATTCCGGGTCGGGGGACTCAGCGCTGGCGGGGGAGTCGGACGACTCCGGTTCCAAGGCGATGATGGCGGTCTCCTCCGGAGTGGTGACCAGGGAATCGTCGTCGTCCTTGACCACCGGCAGGATCGCCGTGGCGTCATCGGAGCCGTCGACGGACAGATGAGCGGCAGCAGCCGCGTGATCCAGGATCTCGGTACCGGCGCCCGCCGTCGTCTCGGAAGGCTGCTCGCCGGCGGTCGTACCGGAAACGCTCTCCTCGCCCGCGTGCTCCGCGAGGCCGGCCTTCTCCTGGAGGCGCCGCAGCGGCCCCGGTGCCCACCACGCCGCGTCGCCCAGCAGGGCGAGAACGGCCGGCACCAGCAGCATCCGGACCACCGTCGCGTCCAGTACCAGGGCGATGATCATGCCGACGCCGACGAAGCGCATGGTGGTGACCGTGGAGAGGGCGAACGCGCCGGTCACCACGATGAGCAGCAGCGCGGCCGCGCTGATCACCCGGCCGGTGCGGGTCAGGCCGGTGGTGACCGCCTCGGCCGTGGTCGCGCCCTTGACGCGCGCCTCGACCATCCGGGAGAGCAGGAAGACCTCGTAGTCGGTGGAGAGGCCGAAGACCACGGCCGCCATCAGCACCACGATGCCGGCTTCGAGCGGGGCGGGTGTGACGTGCAGCAGGCCGGCACCGTGTCCCTGCTGGAAGAGCCAGACGAGCAGGCCGAAGGTGGCGCTGAGGCTGAGGCCGCTCATCAGCACCGCCTTGATCGGCAGCAGGACGGAGCCGAAGGCGAGGAACATCAGCAGCAGGGTGGCGCCGGTGAGCAGCCCGATCATCAGCGGGAGCCGGTCGGCGATCGCGTCCAGGCTGTCCACGTTGCGGGCGGTGACGCCGCCGACCAGGACCTCGGTCCCGGCCGGCGGTTCGCTGGTGCGGAGGTCGTCGACGACCTGGCGGGCCGCCGGGCTGAACGAGTCGGTGCTGGTGAGGGCGGCGTTGAGGACGGTGACGTTCGCGCCGGCGCCGGCCGGGGTGACTGCGGCCACGCCGGGGATCTTGGCGATCTCGGCGGCGAAGGCCTTGGCGCCGGCCGCCGGTCCGCGCACGACGACCTGCACGCCGTCGCTGCTGAACTGGGGGTACGACGTCTTGAGCGTCTCCACCGCGACCCGTGACGGATCGCCGGCGGGCAGCACCCGCTCGTCGTTCTGGCCGAACCCGACGTCCTTGATCGGCAGCGCGAGCACGATCAGCCCGGCGAGGATCGGGATCGCCACCACGACCGGCCGGCGCAGCACGAAGCCGGAGAGCCGGCGCCAGCCGCCACCTTCCCGAGCGCGTCCGCCGAACGGCAGGCGGATCGGGAGCTTGTCGACGCGCGGGCCGAGGATGGCCAGGATCGCCGGGAGCAGGGTGAGGGAGAGCAGCATGGCGAGGAAGACGGCGGCGAGGCCGCCGTACGCCAAAGATTTGAGGAAGCCCTGCGGGAAGAGGAGCAGGCCGGCGAGGGCGGTCATCAGCAGGGTCGCGGAGAAGAGCACGGTACGGCCGGCGGTCCCGACGGTGCGGCGCACGGCCTCCGCCGGATCGTGCCCGGCGGCCTGCTCCTCCCGGAACCGGCCGACCATGAACAGGCCGTAGTCGATCGCCATGCCCAGGCCGAGCAGGCTGGCCACGTTGACGGCGAACGAGTTGACGTCGTGTCCGAGCGCGACGGCGTGCAGCACGCCCAGGGAACCGAGCACCGCGCATCCGCCGACGAGCACCGGCAGGGACGCGGCGACCAGCGAGCCGAAGATCAGCAGGAGCAGGACCAGGACGATCGGCATCGAGATCAGCTCGGCCGAGGCGAGGTCGTCGGTGGAGCGCTGGTTGGAGGTGTGCGCGAGCGGCGCGCCGCCGGCCAGCTGGACGGTGGCGCCGTCGACGGCGAACCGGTCCTCGATCTCGCCGTACGCCTCGAGCTTGGCGGCATCGTCCGTGCCGGCCAGGGTGATGATCGCGACCGCGCTGGATTTGTCCTTCGCGGCGTAGGCCGGGTTCTTCTTGTCCCAGTACGAGGTGGTCGCCGTCACCGCCGTCGCGGGCAGCGCGGCGAGCCGCTCCCTGATCTGCCCGGTGAGCGCGGCGTCGTTGATGGTGCCGCCGGAGGCCGGTGTGTAGATCGCGATGACGTCGGCGCCCTGGCCGCCGACCGCCTCGGCCACCGCGTCGGCGGCGCGCGCCGACTCGCTCGCGGGATCGCCGTAGCCACCCTCGGTGAGCTGTCCGAAAACGCCCA
Source organism: Actinoplanes regularis (assembly GCF_900188005.1). GTDB lineage: Bacteria > Actinomycetota > Actinomycetes > Mycobacteriales > Micromonosporaceae > Actinoplanes > Actinoplanes regularis. The sequence goes on from NZ_FZNR01000007.1 coordinate 306,473, forward strand.
TCCCCCAGACGCCGGCGCCGAGCACCGCCACGAGCGTGACGATCAGCACCGGCCACCGGAAGCGGGCGACCCGCGATCCCCAGCCCGCGAACACCCTGTTCCCCTTTCCCGACAGCCGACTACGCGACCATCGGTCGGTCCTGAAAAACGTTTAGAAAAGCGTCGCGGCTTGGAGAGCGACGCCACCGCAGTCCGAGGAGAAGGACTCGTCGGTGATCCACTCGATCGAGATCCGGCCGGGACCGGTGGCGCGATAGCTGATCGTGTATTTCGCGGTCTTCAACGCGTCGCCGTCCTCGACCAGTTCGGAGGTGATCGCCTTGTCGCCGGTGACGAGATCGCCGGTGCTGAGCTTGATTCTGAGCAGGCCCCGCCCGGCCGTGACGCCCAGGTAGAGCCGGAGTTTCCGCGGTTCCGGGGTGGCCGGCGCGGAGAGGGTGAAGCCGTTGTCGGCGCCGCAGGTGCGGATGCCGCTGGTGGTGCCGTCGTTGCCGGCCGCCGGGGTGCCGCCGCTCCAGCGGAACCGTTCCGGGCTGAGGGTGTGCCGCCGGCGCGGGGCGTCCGGGGTGCCCTCCAGGATGGCGAACCCGCCCGCGGCGCTCCGTTCCAGCGAGTACGTGCCGCCCTCGCCCCAGTGCACCCAGTCGATCTTGCCTTCGTGCGCGAGGTCGACCGAGTCCGGCACGGAACCCTGTTCGATGGTGATCGAGTTGATCGGCGCCGGGCTGGTCGAGACGGACGGGCTGGGCAGCGGGATCGGCACCTGGTCCAGGGTCGGGTCGGTGACCGAGCCGGTCACCGGGCCGGTGGCCGCGGGACGGTCGGAGCGGCTGACTCGGGCCACGATGCCCACCAGGACCACGGCGAGCACCCCGACCATGATCACCGCGGCCGGGCCCAGGTGCTCCCGCCAGGTCGGCTTGTTCGTCTTGAGCAGCACATCGGGCACCTCGGGGCGACGACGGCGCAACTGTTCTCCAACGATGCGGGGCGAAGATCGGACGGCAGCGGCTGAAACCATCTCATCTTTGTCGCGACGGGTGAAGGGCGGGCCCGGGTATGGGCCGTACGGCCGATGATCGGTATCGGCGATTCGGGCGAGGTTCTCGGTAATCGGCGAGTACGGTTTCCGGTGTTTCCGACCGATTTATGGAGGAACTCGCAGATGAGTGACCGGACCGCCGCGGCGGAGAAGCGCCGTACCCAGGCCATCGCCGGCGGGCTCACCGGCGCGTTCGTCGTCCTGGCGCTGGTGATCGTTTACTTCGTGGTCCGCGCCGGCGACGACGACGAGCAGCCCGCCCCGACGAGCATCGCCACGACAAGCGCCGCCGCTACCTCGACGACGGCCGTCGAACCGGCGCCGCCGCCGGCGGAGAGTGTGGCGCCGCTGGCCGGGAACCCCTCGCTGCCGCCCGAGCTGGCGAAGGAACCGGAGATCCAGCCGGGCACCGGCGGGCCGCTCACCAAGCTGGAGATCACCGAGCTGGTCAAGGGGACCGGGCCGGTGGTCAAATCCGGCCAGACGGTGACGTTCAACTACAAGCTGATCCCGTACAAGGGCGGTGACGTGATCGACTCGTCCTGGAGCCGCGGCGAGCCGTTCACCTCACCGATCGGCGCCGGCCAGCTGATCCAGGGTTGGGACCAGGGCATCCCGGGTCAGCGGGTGGGCAGCCGGATCCAATTGGACGTGCCGGCCGCCCTCGCCTACAAGGACCAGGACCTGCGCTTCGTCATCGACATCCTGTCCGCCCGATGAAGCGGCCCGGGCGCACCGCTCGGTGGCCCGCGACAGCCTGGTAGCCCTCAGAGCTCCGCGACGACGATGTCGAGCCGGCGGACCCCGCCGGCCGGCCCCGGCTGCTCCTCGACCGTGAAGCCGAGGTCACGCAGGGCCGTGACCAGGTCGTCGACGCCTTCCGGCGCCGCGCCCTCGACCGCGAGGGCGCGGACCAGCCGCCCCTTGGTGGCCTTGTTGAAGTGGCTCACCACGGACCGCTTCGGCACGCCGTCGACGACGCGTTCGTGCAGCACGCGCAGGGCCGCGGCCCGGCTCGCGGCCGCCGCGGGCGGCGTCCACATCGCCGCGTACGCGCCGGAGCGGAGGTCCAGCACGGGTCCGTCGGCGGCCGCCGGGTCGAGGGCCTTCGGCAGGTTCTTCTTCCAGTACGCGGTGAGCCCGCCGACCGGGGCCGGCAGCGTCACCCCCACCGAGCAGCGGTACGCCGGAATCCGGTCACCGAGTCGCACGGCGCCCCACAGCCCGGAGAAGACCACCGCCGTCTCGAACAGCCACTTGCGCGCCGCCTCGTCCAGGGTCTCCGCGCCCAGCGCCTCGTACAGCACCCCGGTGTAGACCTCGGCGGCCGGCGCCGCGGGCGCGTCCGGAAGCTCCGCGTTGCGGGCGATCTCCCCGCGCTGCCCCTCGCTGAGTCCGAGCACGCCGAGCGAATCGGCCACCGACCGGGCACTGCCGCGCCGGCACAGGCTCACCAGCCTGGTCAGGACCCGCTTGCGGGCCGCGCTCAGCTCGGGCAGCCACAGCTCGGCCAGGTTCACCGGATCACCGGAGGTGGCGGGGGTCTTCCCCTCGGACGGCGGCAACAGAATCAGCACGCGGCGAGATTAGCGCCGCCACGCCCCGCGCCCCGGCGGGCGTGCCGGTTTCGGCCTCCATGTCAAAGAAGTTTGACTTCAGCGGGTGCGGGCCCTACCTTCGACATGTAAAACATTTTTGACCAGGGGAGGCGTGCCGGAGATGGCCGAGGACGAGCCGCTGTACACCACGAGAGAGGAGCGCCAGGTCTGGTCGGGCCTGGTCACCATGGCGGCGTCGGCGCTGCTGTACTACGCGTGGCTGGTTCCGGTGCTGGTCCGCACCCCGGTCGCCGAGATCTCCTGGGTCCCGCCGATGTTCTGGTCGATGCTGGCCGGCATGGTCGGCACCATCGTCGTGGCGATCGTCCTGGAGATCGTGGTCGCCGTCCGGCGTCCCGGCGACGAGGAGCAGGGCGCGATCGCCGTCGACGTGCGGGACCGGGAGATCGGCCGCAGCGGCAGCCGGTTTGCCACGGCGGTGCTCGGCACCGGCCTGGGCGCGGTGGTCATCCTGGCCGCGATCGGCGCCGACCACTTCTGGATCGGCAACGCGGCGTTCCTCTGCGGGTTGCTCGCGACGGTCGCCGAAGCGATCACCAAACTTCGCCTCTACCGGCGCGGCTTCTGACGATGGCACCGAAACCCACCAAGGTCACCAACCGGATCCGTGCCCTGCGCGCCGGCGCCGGCAACATGACCCAGGCCGACCTCGCGCGGCGGCTGGGCGTCACCCGGCAGACCGTGATCGCGATCGAGCAGGGTCGCTACTCCCCGTCGCTGGAGCTGGCCTTCCAGATCGCCCGTATCTTCCAGCAGCCCCTCGACGAGGTCTTCCGATACGACGAGACCTGACACGTCCGCTTCACCCGGGCAAATTCAAGATCTTTCTCCGGTACGACCGGTGGGGCCCTGTGGCCAGCCCTCGCGGGCCACGTCCCGTGACGTTGCCGCGCGAGGTCCGCGGCACCGCGGCCGCGGCGCGCGGCAACGGCCCGGGGTGGTGCCGGCCTCGCGCGAGCGCCTCACGGGACGTGGCGCGAGCCTGGCCACGGGGCCCCACAGGTCGTACTCGAAGGAAAGGATCTTGATCTTGTCTACGAGATGACGACCTCCACCTGGACCGTGGAGCCGGCCGGGGCCGGCGGCACCAGCGTGCCTTCGACCCTTTCGCCGTCGACCAGCAGGTGGTCGGCGCGGCGGCCGGATCCGGCGGGCTTGCGGACGGTGATCTCGTAGGTCGCGCCGCGATAGGAGCGGGTGGCCTGGTAGCCGGGCCAGTCGGTGGGCAGCACCGGGTCGACGCGCAGGCCGGTCAGCTCCGGCCGGATGCCGAGGATCCACTGGGTGATGGCCACGAAGTTCCACGCCGCCGTGCCGGTGAGCCAGGAGTTCTTCGCCTCGCCGTGGGTGGGCGCGTCCCGGCCGGCGATCATCTGGGCGTACACGTACGGCTCGCTGCGGTGCACGTCGCTGATCCGCTCCCGCGCCGACGGGCTGATCCGCCGGTAGTAGTCGAAGGCGCGGTCGCCGTTGCCCAGGATCGTCTCGGCGATCATGATCCACGGGTTGGTGTGGCAGAAGATGCCGGCGTTCTCCTTGTACCCGGGCGGGTACGAGGAGATCTCGCCCAACTCGATCCGGTACCCGGAGTACGCGGGCTGCTGCAGCACGATCCCGTGCGGGGTGGCCAACCGCTCGGCGACGCTGTCCAGGGCCCGGGCGGCCAGCCCGTCGTCGAGTCCGACACCGGCCAGCACGCACAGGCCCTGCGGCTCGACGAAGATCTGCCCCTCGTCGTTCTCGCCGGAGCCGATCGGGTTGCCGTAGAAGTCGTAGGCCCGGCGGAACCAGGCGCCGTCCCAGCCGTGCTCGATGATCGTGCCGGTCATCTTCTCCGCCGCGGCCCGGTACTCGGCCGCCTTGCCGTGCAGCCCGAGCAGGTCGGCGATGCCGGCCAGTTCCTTGGCGGCGAGCACGAACTGGCCGGCGATGAAGACCGACTCGGCCTGACCGCCGATGCTGTTCTCGGTGGTCTGGAACGGCTCGCCCGGGGTGTCGGAGAAGCAGTTGAGGTTGAGGCAGTCGTTCCAGTCGGCCCGCCCGATCAGCGGCAGGCCGTGCGGCCCGAGCCGGTCCAGGGTGTAGTTCAGGGAGCGGGTCAGGTGCTCGTAGAGCGGCTTCTCGCTGCCGGGCAGGTTGTCGAAGGGCACCGGCTCGTCCAGGATGCCCAGGTCGCCGGTCTCCTTGAGATAGGCGGCGACGCCGAGGATCAGCCACAGCGGGTCGTCGTTGAAGCCCTCGCCGATGTCGTTGTTCCCGCGTTTGGTCAGCGGCTGGTACTGGTGGTACGCGCCGCCGGTGGACAGCTGGGTGGCGGCGATGTCCAGGATCCGCTCGCGGGCGCGCTCCGGGATGATGTGCACGAAACCGAGCAGGTCCTGGTTGGAGTCGCGGAAGCCCATGCCGCGGCCGATCCCGGACTCGAAGAACGACGCCGACCGGCTCAGGTTGAAGGTCACCATGCACTGGTACGCGTTCCAGATGTTGACCATCCGGTCGGTGTCGGCGTCCGGGGTGCGCACCCGCAGCCCGCCGAGCAGCCGGTCCCAGTGGGCGGCCAGCGCCGCGAAGCCCTCGGTGACGGTCTCCGGGCGCAGCCAGCGCTCGATCACCGGTCGTACGTGCCGCTTGTTGAGGGTCTGGGAGCCGGGCGGATCGAACTTCTCGGCGCGCGGGTTCTCCGCGTAACCGAGCACGAAGATCACCTCGCGGGTCTCGCCCGGGGCCAGGGCGAGCCGGACGTGGTGGCTGCCGATCGGCGCCCAGCCGTTCGCGACCGAGCCGGTGGCGGCGCCGTGTTCGACAACGACCGGCCGGTCCCATCCGCGGTAGGCGCCGAGGAACGCCTCACGCTGGGTGTCGAACCCGGCCAGCGGCTCCGAGCAGGCGAAGTACGCGAAGTGATCGCGCCGCTCCCGGTACTCGGTCTTGTGGTAGATGACCCCGCCGTCGACCTCGACCTGGCCGGTGGAGAAGTTGCGCTGGAAGTTGGTCGCGTCGTCCTGGGCGTCCCAGAGGCAGAACTCCACCGAGGAGAAGAGCGAGATCTCCGCGGGGGTGTCCCGCTCGTTGGTGATCCGGGCCCGCCACACCTCGAGGGTCTCGTTCAGCGGTACGAAGTAGAGCGTCTCGGCGCGGATGCCGCGGCGCGCGGAGGCGATCCGGGTGTACGACAGGCCGTGCCGGCACTCGTAGTCGTCCAGGTCGCGTTGGGTCGGCTGCCAGGACGCGGACCAGTAGTCGCCGGTGGCGTCGTCGCGCAGATACAGATAGCGGCCGCCGAGGTCGAGCGGGGCGTTGTTGTAGCGGTAGCGGGTCAACCGGCGCAGCCGGGCGTCGCGGTAGAACGAGTAGCCGCCCGCGGTGTTGGAGATCAGTCCGAAGTACGCCTCGCTGCCCAGGTAGTTGATCCAGGGCAGCGGGGTGTCCGGCCGATCGATGACGTACTCGCGGGCGTGGTCGTCGAAGTATCCGTAGCGCACCAAGAACCTCCGTTGGTGGTACCGACTCGTGGGAGCGCTCCCAGCACGGATTGTAAACGACCGTCGGGGTCCGGAGATTAGGTCGAACAGCCGATTCTCCGGATGGCTGAGTCCGTCCTGGGCTATCGGACGCGGCGTACCAGCACCAGCCGTGGCCGGGTGAGCAGGGTTGTCGTCCCGACCGCGAGGAAGGGCCCGACCGGTACGGTCAGATCAACGATCGATCGCTCGAGTCCCTCAGGACCTCAGCACCGAGCCGACCATCCGGTGCACCGCCTCCTCGTCGGGCGGCGTGCCGGTGCGGTCGGCGAAGAGCAGGTGCCCGGTCCCGATCAGCATCGCCGCCAGGGTCTGCGCCTCGGCCCCGGCCGGGATCCGGCCCAGCTCCTGCTCGGCGGCCAGGTAATCGGCGATCATCTCGGCGGCCTCGGTGAGCACCGGGACGCCGGCCGGCCAGGTGTGCCGCAGCCGGGCCCGCAGCTCGTCGCGGAACGTGATCAGCGCGATGATCGCCACCGCCACGGAGCCGAAGAGCGCGGTCAGGGCCGTGGTCAGGTTGCCGGCAACGGTGCCGGTGCCGGCCGCGGAGCGCAGGGCGGCGGCCTCCGGGACGAGCCGTTCGACCCGGTCGAGCACGTAGTCGGCCAGGAACGCGTCGAAGTCGTCGAAGTGGCGGTGCAGGACGCCCTTGGCGCAGCCGGCCTCGGTGGTCACGGCCCGGCTGGTCAGGCCGCTCGGCCCGTCCCGTAGCAGGATCCGGTCGGCGGCGTCGAACAGCTGGCGGCGTACGTCACGGAGGGCGACCCCTGTCGGCACCGGCGTTCCTTCCTGGCCTCTTCACCTGCCTGGACAATCTACCGGCTTGGCGAGTGGGCGAGTGCCCACTAGAGTGGGCGCATGCCCACTCCCCCCGAGATCCATCAGCTCCGGCAGGCCGCCGAGTCCTTCGGCGTGGACGCCGAGCGTTACGACCGGACCCGCCCGCCCTACCCGGCCGCGCTGCTCGACCGGATCGTCGAGGCCGCACCCGGCCGGCAGGTGCTGAACGCCGGCTGCGGCACCGGCATCGAGTCCCGGCAGCTGTGGGAGCGCGGCTGCACCGTGCTCGGCGTCGAGCCGGACCCGCGGATGGCCGGATTCGCCCGGCGCACCGGCATCGAGGTCGAGGAGGCCAGGTTCGAGGACTGGCGACCGGCCGGGCGCACGTTCGACCTGGTCGTCGCCGGGACCGCGTGGCACTGGATCGACCCGGTCGCGGGTGCGGCGAAGGCGGCCGAGGTGTTGCGGCCGGGCGGGCGGCTCGCGCCGTTCTGGCACACGTTCAAGCTGCCGGACGAGATGGCGGCCGGGTTCGGCGAGGTGTTCCGGCGGCTGGTGCCGGACTCGCCGTTCGACCCGGGCCGGCAGCCGGTCGGGTCAGCCGTCGAGGGCTACCAGCCGATCCTGACCAGGGCGGCTGACGGGATCCGGGCGGCCGGTGGCTTCACCGAGCCGGAGCAGTGGCAGGTGGACTGGGAGAAGAGGTACAGCCGGGACGAGTGGCTGGACCAGCTGCCGACCTCGGGCGCGCTCACCCGGCTCCCGGCCGACCGGCTCGCCGCGATCACCGAGGCGGTCGGGGCGACGATCGACCGGATGGGCGGTGACTTCGTCATGTCGTACACGTCGGTCACGGTCACCGCCGCACGGGTCAGGACGTAGCCGGCACCGTCACGGTGGTCTTCACGGTCGCCCGGTTCAGGTCGTCGACCCGGATCGTGAACGCGATCTCGTACGTCCCGGGCAGCGGGAACGAGATCGAGCCGAGCGCGTGGTGCGGCGGATCCAGCCCGAGCAGCGGCTCCTTCACCGCCTCCAGGCCCTGTCCCATCAGCTGCGTGCTGACCTGCCACTCGGCCGGCGGCAACGGCTTGCCCTCGGGCGTGTAGAGGAACGCGTGCACCGTGTTGTACTCGCCCTGCTCCACCGGGTAGATGTTGAACTGCAGCGTGTAGAGCGGGCTGGTCAGCGTCTGCGAGACGCCGACGCCGGTGACCGCGCCCGCCTCGGCGCCGGCCGTCCGGCCCGGGTTGACCTGCACCAGCACCGCGCTCAGCGCCAGGATGACCGCGGTCGCCGCCACCTCGACGCCGACCGTGCGGCGCAGCCCGGACCCCGCGCCCGAGCGCTGGACGAACCGGCGGGCGACGGCCGCGGCCGCCAGCACCAGGGCCAGCACGCCGAGCTTGACGAGCAGGAGACGGCCGTACCCGGTCCGGAACAGCGCGTCCACGGAGCCCAGCTGGACCACCGCCTGCACGGTGCCGGCGATCACCAGCCAGAGCACCGACAGGGCGGCCCAGCGGGACCAGGCCGGCAGCAGCACCCCGAGCACCCGGCGGTCGGTGCCCCGCAGCAGGAACACCGTCAAGGTGAGCAGGCCACCCAGCCAGAGCGCCATGGTGGCCAGGTGCACGACGTCGACCGTGACCGTCACGGCCGGCATCGGGGTGGCGATCGCGTGCCCGGTCAGCGGCCAGGTGGCCAGGCCGGCCAGGCCCAGCCCGAGGACCAGGGCGGCCCGCGGCCGCGTCGCGGTGCCTCGCAGCACCGGGGGGAGCGCGACGACAAGGGCCACCAGCAGGGCCAGCCGGGCCAGCAGGGTGAGACCGAACCGGCTGCCGGCGACCTCGGCCAGCTCACCGGCGGAGACCTGCCACAGGGCGGCGCCGCTGCCCTGCTGGGCCTGCGTGCCCAGCGAGCCCAGGGTGGCGATCGCGGTCAGGGCGAAGCCGAGTCGCACGGTGCGGATCGCCCCGGTGCGGGAGCGGCGGGGCCAGAGGAACGCCAGGAACATCGCCGGGCCGACGATCAGGGTCAGCCCGGCGTACCCCAGAGTCCGCAGGGTGGGAACGGCGGCCCGGACCGAGGGATGGATGCCGGTGCTGGTCGCGGCCTCCGGCCGGGCCGAGGGCGCGCCGACCGAGAAGGTGATCGCGCCGCCGATCGGATGGCTGTCCGCGGAGATCACCCGATAACTGATCAGGTACGTCCCGAGCGGGTGCTTCGCGGAACGGACCGGGATGTGCAGCACCGCGCCGCGCGCCGTGGCCAGGCCGGAGATCCGCTCGCCGTCCGGCGCGACCACCTGCACGTGCCCGCTGACCGGGCTGATCGCCTCGCTGAACGTGACCGTCACCTCGGTCGGTGAGCTGCCCACCACGCTGCCCGGCGCTGGGCTCGAGCCGACCGTCGCGGCGTGCGCGAAAGCCGGCTCCGGCGCCGCCAGCAGACCCCCCAACGCGAGCAGGAGCAGCAGGAACAAGCGCGGAAGTCTCCCGGTCACACCGGATAGTTCGGATCGCGGTACGGAAAGGTTCAAGACGCTGACCGCTGGTTACCATCCGAGGACACCCCGAGGAGGCTCGCCATGTCCGTACACCCCCGTGCCGGTAAGCCCGCTGAGCCGTCCGATCTGATCGACGTGCCGAAGGTTATCTCGCGTTATTACACCGAGCACCCGGAGGGGGCGGAGGTGGCCCAGCGGGTCGCGTTCGGGACCTCCGGGCATCGCGGGTCGAGCCTGCGCACCGCGTTCAACGAGGACCACATCGCGGCGACCAGCCAGGCGATCGTCGAGTACCGCCGGGAGCAGGGCATCGGCGGCCCGCTCTTCATGGGGCGGGACACGCACGCGCTGAGCGAGCCGGCTCAGCTGACCGCCCTGGAGGTCTTCGCCGCCAACGACGTCACCGTGCTGATCGACAGCCGGGACGGGTACACGCCCACGCCCGCGGTCTCCCACGCGATTCTGTCGTACAACGCGAAGAATCACGGCAAAGCGGACGGGGTCGTCGTCACGCCGTCGCACAACCCGCCGGACGACGGCGGCTTCAAGTACAACCCGCCGGACGGCGGGCCGGCCGGCACCGACGCCACCAGGTGGATCCAGGACCGGGCGAACGAGTTGATCGCGGGCGGGCTCAAGGGCGTGCACCGGGTCAGCGCGGGGCGGGCCCGGGGCTCGGCGAACGTCTCCGGGTACGACTTCCTCGGCTCGTACGTCGACGACCTGCCGTCGGTGATCGACATCGCGGCGATCCGTGACGCCGGGGTGCGCATCGGCGCCGACCCGCTCGGCGGGGCGAGCGTCGCGTACTGGGGGGAGATCGCCGAGCGGCACGGGCTCGACCTGACCGTGGTCAACCCGGTCGTCGACCCGCGCTTCGGCTTCATGACCCTGGACTGGGACGGCAAGATCCGGATGGACTGCTCGTCGCCGTACGCGATGGCGTCCCTGATCGCCCGGAAGGACCGCTTCCAGATCGCCACCGGCAACGACGCGGACGCCGACCGGCACGGCATCGTCACGCCGGACGGCGGCCTGATGAACCCGAACCACTACCTCGCCGTCGCCATCGACTACCTGTTCCGGGCGCGCGAGGGCTGGCCGGTCACCGCCGGAATCGGCAAGACCCTGGTCTCCTCATCGATGATCGACCGGGTCGCCGCGGACCTGGGCCGCCGCCTCGACGAGGTGCCGGTCGGCTTCAAGTGGTTCGTGCCCGGCCTGCTGGACGCGTCGATCGGCTTCGGCGGCGAGGAGAGCGCCGGCGCCTCGTTCCTGCGCCGCGACGGCGGCGTGTGGAGCACCGACAAGGACGGCATCCTGCTCGACCTGCTCGCCTCGGAGATCATCGCCACCACCGGCAGGACGCCGAGCGAGCACTACCGGGCCCTGACGGAGCGGTTCGGTGCCCCCGCCTACGCCCGGATCGACGCCCCGGCCAGCCGCGCGGAGAAGGCCGTCCTGGGCCGGCTCTCGCCGGAGCAGGTGACGGCGAAGGAACTCGCCGGCGAGCCGATCACCGCGGTGCTGACCAACGCGCCCGGCAACGGCGCGGCCATCGGCGGCCTCAAGGTGGTGACCGGCTCCGGCTGGTTCGCCGCGCGTCCGTCCGGCACCGAGGACGTCTACAAGATCTACGCGGAGTCGTTCCACGGCCCCGACCACCTGGCCCGGATCCAGGAGGAGGCTCGCGCGGTCGTCTCAGCCGCCCTGCGGGGCTGAGAATCCGCTCAGTTTCCCGCGGCTCCGGCCGACTGGAAGACCGTCATGAGCGTTCGCAACACCGCCGGTAAACGGCCACGATCCGGCGGACACGCACCCGCGGTGATCGCGTTCGCCGCGACCGCAGCGGTGCTGGTGTGGCTCCTGCTCGGCGTGCCCGGGGATCTCTACCTCGGGTTCGTCGGCGGGCCGGTGGCGATGGCGGCGGCGGCCTTCGCCGCCCACGGGGTCGCCTCGCGGGAGCGGGTGCCCCGGCCGGTCCGCACGTTCTGGGGGCTGCTGCGGTACGCCGCCGGATTCCTGTTCCTCGCCGCGGTGATCGCGGTGCTGCGAGAGAACAACGACACCGGGGTGTCGATCTACGTCGGCCTGCCCCTGCTGGTCGGCGTCCTGATCCTGATGATCGCGTTCCTGCGCCTGCCGTTCGGTGAGCGCACGACGCTCGGCCGGGCCCAGGCCCTGCTCGACGGCGCCACCGTGGCCGTGGCCAGCACGCTGATCTACTGGTACGTCGTCCTCGACCTCGCCCCCTCCGACACGCCGCTCTTCGCCCGGGTGGTCGCCGCGACCATCGGGGTCAGCGGCGTCCTGCTGCTCGTGGTGCTCGGCAAGGCGGCCGCCTCCCCGGCGAGAACGGTCGACCCCGCCTCGCTGCGGGTGCTGACCATCGCGCCGCTGGCCGGCGGGGTCGGCACCATCCTGCTGATCGCCGGCACCGGCATGGCGCGCCTGGTGTTCGCCGTTCTCGCGCTCCCGCTGGTCGGGTTCTCCATCGCGTTCGCCGCCCACCTGCAGCAGCGGGCGCTGGACGCCCCGGAGCGCCCGGTCGCCGAGGCCAAGGGCCGCTCGGTGTTGAACCTGCTGCCGCTCATCGGGGTCACCGCCACCGCCGCCCTGGTGATCACCGTCAGCGCTCAGGAGATGACCGAACGGCAGCGCACCCTGATCATCGGCGCGGTGCTGATCACCTGTTTCGTGGTCGCCCGACAGCTGCTCAGCCTGCGGGAGAACAAGCTCGCCCTGGCCGGCATCCGCCGGCAGCAGGCCGAACTGGAACGGCTCGCGCTCAGCGACACACTGACCGGCCTGCCCAACCGCACCAAGTTCGCGGTCGCCCTCGGCGAACGGATCGAGGCGCATCAGCCGGCCAGCGCGCTGCTGATCGACGTCGACGACTTCAAGATGATCAACGACACGCTCGGCCCGGCCGCCGGTGATCAGCTGCTCTACCAGGTGGCGCAGCGGCTACGCGCGCACTGCCTCGCCGGCGAGCTGGCCGCCCGGCTCGGCGGCGACGAGTTCGCCGTCCTGCTGCCGACCGACGACCCGGCCGAGGCCGAGGCGGTCGCGGCCCGGTTGCTGGCCGGGCTGGGCGAGCCGTTCAACGTCGCCGACCAGCGGCTGCTGCTGCACGCCAGCGTCGGCATCGCGATCGCGGCGGCCGGCGAGACCGCCGACGAGGTGCAGCGCAACGCGGACATCGCGATGTACGCCGCGAAGGAGTCCGGCAAGGCCTCCTGGGTGCGCTTCGAGCCGCAGATGCGCCAGGACATGGCGCACCACGCCCGGCTCGCCAGCGAGCTGCACAACGCGATCGTCAGGGGCGAGCTTCGCCTGGTGTACCAGCCGGTCTTCGACCTGCGCACCGGCCTGCCGTCCGGGGCCGAGGCCCTGGTCCGCTGGCAACATCCGGAGCGTGGCTTCGTCTCGCCCGCCGACTTCATCCCGGTCGCCGAGCGCTCCGGCCTGATCGTCCCGCTCGGGAGCTGGGTGCTGCGCGAGGCCTGCGAGCAGCTGGCCCGCTGGCGTGCCGAGTTCGGCGACGAGGCGATCCCTTCGATCAACGTGAACGTGGCCGTGCGGCAACTGCGGGAGGCCGGCTTCGTGGACGAGGTCGCCGCGGTGCTCAGCGAGACCGGCCTGACCTCGGGGAACCTGATCATCGAGGTGACCGAGTCGTCGGTCGTCGACGGCTGGCAGGTCCGGGAGACCCTGCAGTCGCTGCACGAGATGGGTGTCCAGCTGGCCCTGGACGACTTCGGCACCGGGCAGTCGTCGCTGAGCCTGCTCCGCGCGTTCCCGGTCGACGTGCTGAAGCTGGACAAGTCCTTCGTGGACGGCATCGCCGACGGGGCCGACCGGGGGCGCCTCGCGGTGGCCGCGGCGGTCGCTCAGCTCGCGGAGTATCTGCAGCTCAAGGCGGTCGCCGAGGGCATCGAGAACGTGGAGCAGCTGGAGCGGCTGCGGGAGATGGGGTACCGGTACGGCCAGGGCTATCTGATGGCCAAGCCTCTCCCGGCCGAGGAGTGCGGCAAGCTGATGTCCGCCGCACCCGCCCACGTCTTCTGAACACAAGGTCCTCCTGAACCGGGAAGGCCGGTCGCCGGGGAGGTCGGCTTGCAGGGGGCGGGGTGTTTCCGGTCGCTGTCTCGGCCGCCGTTTGCGGTTCGCGGATGGGCGCTGGTGCTCGCCGGCCACCGTCCGTCTTTGGTCACCGTTCCGGCCGCCGCTTGCGGTTCGGCGGTGGGGGCGTTTGCTTGCCGGGGTACGGCGGGATTGCGGAAACCTTGCGCACGTGATGCCGCGCCACGGGCCTGCAACCCCCGGATGTTGCCGTCGCGGCTCATCTGCCGGGAGCGCCCGACCGCATTCCGGGACGACCGCGCCCACCAGCCGACCGCAAGCGGCGACGCCGACCGCAAGCGGCGATGCCGACCGCAAGCGGCGATGCCGACCGCAAGCAGCGACGCCGACCGCAATCTGCCGACCACACCGCATGGCGATCAGCTGGGCGTCCGGCGCGAGCTGCCCCCGATTGGGGGTGGGCTGCGGGGAATGGTCGTGGCGGTGGGGATTCGGGGCTCGGGTCAGCTGTCGGCGATGGTGAGGGTGCTGAGGCCGGCGACCGCGAGCAGGTCGATTCCGGTGGAGCCGGACCAGTCGTTGGCGGTGAAGGAGCGGCCCGGGGCGATGCCCTGGTGGGTGGCGCCGCCGACGGTGACCTGGCCGGCACCGGACTGGACGCGGACCCGGACCGGGGTGCCGCCGGCCAGGTTCACCAGGAGCTGGTCGACGCCGCCGGACATCCGGACCGGGAGCAGGCCGTGTGGTTCGGGCAGGGCCAGGTCGATGCGGCTGGCGCCGCCGTTCAGGTCGACGGCGGCCAGGTCGGCGCCGGTCAGGTCCAGGCGGGAGTGGGCGGTGCCGCCGTCCATCCGCAGCGTCCAGCGGACCGCGGAGCTCAGCTGGATCGTCACGGTTCCGTTCCCGCCGCTGCCGTCCGAGCGCAGGCGCAGCTTGACCGTGCCGTCGGTCTGCTCGGCGGACGGGGTGAGGCCGCTGTTCGCGGGGGTGCTGACCCGGAACAGGTCGTCGCCCAGGTCGGCGGCGGTGAGCTGGACCAGGGTCGCGCTGTCCAGCACGTCGAAGGAGGCCGTCTCCAGGCCGTTGCGGGCGCCGGTGACCGCCCGGTCGCCGGTGTTCGCGGCTGGGTCGGTGGTTCCGGCCTGGCCGGTGGTTCCGGCCTGGCCGGTGGTTCCGGCCTGGCCGGTGGTTCCGGCCTGGCCGGTGGTCGTGGTGGATTCCGGGGCGCGCTGGGCGGCGGCCGGGTCGAGGGCCGCCTGATCGCGGGGGACCAGGAAGAAGGCGGCGATCAGGGCGGCCAGGCCGGCGAACGCGGCGATTCCGATCAATATCGGCCGGCGGCCGGGGGTTCCGGTGTGCGGCGGTTCGAGGTCGGGCGGTGCGCTCCAGCCGGGTAGCGGGTAGGCGGAGGTGAAACCGGGATCGTCGAAGGGGTCGCTGGCCGGTGGGTAGGACGCCCCGGACAGCGGCGGGAACCCGGTGGGATCGGTGTCCTCCTCGGCGAAGTCCTCCGGACCGGGTGTCGGCCATTCGCCCGTCGGCTCGAGGATCTGCTCGGTAACGGGCGCCGCCGGGTCCAGTGCGGGGGCTGCCGGGGTCGGCGCGGGCGTCGTCGGCTGAGACGGGTCGTCGGGGGCGGGGAAAAGGATGGTTGCCAGGACCGGGTGGGTTCCGGAGGTGTAGCGGACCGGCGGAGACTCCTGTTCCGGTGGTGTCGTTGGATCAGTTTCGGTCGAGGGATTGCCGTCCGGAACCTCGCTCATAGCCCCTCCTGCGCCGGTGTCATCGATGACTACGGAAGAGGGGCGTCTCTGGATCGAATCGGGACACCGGGATCACCGTGGGGCGCGCTGCGGGCGTGCGCCGGGACCCGCTCCGCGCGGGATCGCCACGGGGCTCGGCTCTGCCTGGCCACGGAGCTCCAACGTTCGTACCAGATAATGATCTTGATTTTGGGTGGCGCGGACGGGAGACGCCCCGGGTCCCTGGATCAAGGGGCCCGGGGCGTCCGCGTGCAGAGGTCAGGCGTCGACCTCGGCGCGGTCCTCGGTCGCCCACAGGGTGTGGAACGCGCCGGCGCGGTCCACCCGGTGGTAGGTGTGGGCGCCGAAGAAGTCCCGCTGGCCCTGGATCAGCGCGGCCGGCAGGCGCTTGGCGCGCAGGCCGTCGTAGTACGCCAGCGCGGACGCGAAGCCCGGCGCCGGGATGCCCTGCTGGGCCGCGGTGACCACGACGCGGCGCCAGGCGTCCTGGGCGCCGCTGACCGCGTCCAGGAAGTAGTCGTCGACCAGGAGCGTGCTCAGCGACGGGTTCTTGTCGTAGGCCTGCTTGATGAAGTCCAGGAACTTGGCGCGGATGATGCAGCCGTCCCGCCAGATCTTGGCCATCGCGCCCGGGTCGATCGCCCAGTCGTACTCCTTGCTGGCCGCCTGGATCTGCTGGAAGCCCTGGGCGTACGCGACGATCTTGGAGGCGAAGAGCGCCTGCTCGACGTCGGCGCGCAGGTCGCCGCCGGCGTGGGCGGCGCCGGCCGACGGGCCCGGCAGGCCGGCGTCGGCGGCGGCCTTGCGGACGTCCGCGCCGCCGGAGAGGGCGCGGGCGAAGACCGACTCGGCGATGCCGCTGACCGGCACGCCCAGGTCCAGGGCGGCCTGCACGGTCCAGCGGCCGGTGCCCTTCTGCTCGGCCTGGTCCACCACGATGTCCACGAACGGCTTGCCGGTCGCGGCGTCGTTCTGCTTGAGCACCTCGGCGGTGATCTCGATCAGGTACGACCCGAGCCGGCCCGCGTTCCACTCGCCGAACGTGGTGGCGATCTCCGCCGGGGACAGGCCGCCGACCTGGCGGAGCAGGTCGTACGCCTCGGCGATGAGCTGCATGTCGGCGTACTCGATGCCGTTGTGCACCATCTTGACGAAGTGGCCGGCACCGTCCGGGCCGACGTGCGTGCAGCACGGCTCGCCGTCGACCTTCGCGGCGATGTCCTCCAGCAGCGGGCCGAGCGCGTCGTACGACTCGCGCGGGCCGCCCGGCATGATGCTCGGCCCGTGCAGCGCGCCCTCCTCGCCGCCGGAGACGCCCATGCCGACGAAGTGCAGGCCCTTGGCGCGGAGCGCGGCCTCCCGGCGCCGGGTGTCCGCGAAGTGCGCGTTGCCGGCGTCGATCAGCATGTCGCCCTCCTCCAGGAGGGGAGCGAACTCGTCGATCACGGCGTCGGTGGCCGGGCCGGCCTTCACCATGATCACTACCCGGCGTGGGCGCTCAAGGCTCGCCACGAACTGCTCGGCGGTCTCCGCGGGCAGGAACGTGCCCTCATGGCCGAACTCCTCGGCCAGTTCCTTGGTCCGGCCGTAGGACCGGTTGTGCACCGCCACGGTGTGCCCGTGCCGGGCGAAGTTGCGGGCCAGGTTGCGGCCCATCACCGCAAGGCCGGTGACCCCGATCTGCGCTTTCTGCGACATTCCTACGTCCTCTCGTAACCGGCCCGTCACGGGCCCACGCGCTCTTTCTACGGGATCGAACGGCCGCGGGTTCGATCACGTCCACGTGGTGAAAAGCTCAACCCGTCCATGCTGCCCCGCGCGGGCCGGTCATGCCGGGTACGCCGCCGGAAACGCCCGGGCGGGGCGGGCGCGCGCGAGATCCGTGCGGCGGTACGCTTCCTGCCATGCCGAACCGGATCGTGCCGTCAGCCGGTCGGCCCTGACATGCGCCGGGGCGAGATCTGGACCATCGGCGACCGCTCCGACCTGCGATACCGCGTGCTCGTGCTCTCCGCCGACAGTTACAACGAACGGGACAACGCGTCGCCGTACTGCGCGCCGATCGTACGCCAGCGCGGCGTGACCGAACTCCCGCCGTTCGCGGTCGCCCTCACCGAGCAGGATCCGATCACCGGTGTCGTGGTCGTCAACCGGATGCGCCGGCTGCCCGCCTCGGTCGGCGCCGAGCGGATCGGCATGGTGACCGGCTCCAGCATGGCCCGCTTGACCGAGGCGATGCGGGACCTCTTCGAGTTGTAGCCGCCGATCCGTCCCCGGCCGCCCCCGAAAGCCTTACGCCCGACCGGGTGACTGTGTGACGGACACCCCAGGCAGCGGTCCGGCCCGGATGATCGGGGGATGTGTACGCCCGGTGCGCTGGCGTAAACCGGAACCGGTAGGCGGGGCGGGGAGGCGTATCAGTGGGTGGTCAGGCGTATGCGGAGGCGCTCAGGGATCGGTGGGCCAGGTCGGCCGCCACCGACCTGGCCATTGACCGGCTCGCCGGGGTGGAGGAGATGGCCAACCTCGGCTGGGGCGAGTGGGACCTGGTCACCGGCGACGTCTACTGGTCGCCGCAGCTCTACCGGATCTTCGAGCGTGACCCGGCGCTCGGCCCGCTGACCAGGGCCGAGGCGGAGCGCTCCGGCAAGGCCTCCTCGCTCGGCGACGCGGTGCTCGCCGCGGCCCACGACACCGACCGGATCGATCTGGTCAGCCAGGTGCGGATCGGGGACCGGATCCGGCGGCTGCGCACGGTCGCGGACACCGTCCGGGACGCCGACGGCCGGCCGGTGCGCCTGTTCGGCATCGTCCAGGACGTGACCGGGCAGCCGGTCAGCGCGCAGCGGCTGGCCGAGGTCGAGCGGAAGCTGGACGAGCAGCGCCGGGCCACGGTCGCCGAGCACGACCTGGCCCTGCGCCTGCAGGAGATCATCCTGCCGATCCCGGACGAGCCGATCGAACTGCCCGGGCTCAAGGCCGCGGTCCGCTATCTGCCGGCCGGACAGGAGACCATGGTCGGCGGCGACTGGTTCCACGCGGCCGACCTGCGCGACGGGACCGTGCTGCTGGCCGTCGGCGACGTCGCCGGCCACGGCACCAAGGCAGCCAGCAACATGGCCCAGCTCCGGCACGCCCTGCGCGCGCTGGCGGTGGTGGACAGCGACCCGGTCACCCTGCTCGGCCACCTCAACCGGCTCACCTGCGAGCTGGAGCGGGAGACCCCGGAGCTGGCCGCGACCGCGGTGATCGCCCGCTTCGACCCGCGCCGCCGGGAACTGGTCTGGGCGCAGGCCGGGCACCCGCCGCCGCTGCTCTGCCGGGACGGCCGGACCGCGACGCTGGCCCGGCCGTCCGGCCCGATGCTCGGCGTCGTGGAGGACGCCCGTTACACCGCCGCGGTCACCGAGTTCCGCCCCGGTGACGTGCTGCTGCTCTACACCGACGGGCTGGTCGAGCACCGCGGGCAGAGCCTGGACGCCGGCCTCGACGCGGTCATCGCCACGGTGGACGACACCGTGCGGAGCGCCCCGCACCAGCCGCTCGCCGAGCTGGTCGGCCGGCTGCGGCGGGCCAATCCGGACGACGACACCTGCATCCTGGCCGCCCGGCCGTCCACCGGCGGGACCCGCGACCTGCGCCACCTGCTGGGCCGGATCTGACCACCGAGTATGTTGCTCCCGCGCCGTACCGTCGTCGGCAGTCATCGGCGAACCTCGGGAGCGGACGTTGCCACGACTCACACGCCGTCTCGTCACACCGGATCTCTACCGGCTGATCGCCGCCACACTGGTCGTGCTCGGTCTCGCCCTCGGCGGGACCGCCCTCGCGACGGTGCATCACCGCTCCGGCCTGACCCGGGACATCACCGGCGTGAGCGGTCCGCTCAGCGTCAGCGCGCAGGAGCTCTACCGGTCGCTGTCCGACGCGGACGCGACCGCGGCCAACGCGTTCCTGGCCAACGGAGCCGAACCGGCCGCGCTGCGGCAGCGCTACCTCGACGACCTGGCCCAGGCCGGCGCCGCGCTGACCGTGGCGGCCCGGGACGCCGACGACGCGGACACCGCCCGGCTCGCGGTGCTCACCGACCAGCTGCCGGTCTACTCCGGACTCGTCGAGACGGCACGGTCGTACAACCGGCTGGGCGTACCGCTCGGGGGTGCATACCTGCGGGAAGCGTCAGCTCTGATGCGGCAGACCCTGCTGCCGCAGGCGCAGGCCCTGTTCGAGTCCGCGCAAGGCCGGTTGGGCGGCGCGCAGCGGGACGCCGCCGGGCTGCCCTGGCCGATCCTGCTGCTGGGCCTGCTCGCCGTGGCCGCGCTGCTCACCGCCCAGGTGCTGCTCGCCCGCCGGACCAACCGGGTCTTCAACGTCGGCCTGGTCGCCGCCAGCCTGGTCGCGCTGATCATGCTGGCCTGGTCCGCCGTCGCGCTGGGCGCCGCGGCCACCCGGGTCGAGGCCGGCCGTCAGGAAGGCTCGAAGGTGGTCACCACGCTTGCCACCGCCCGGCGCGCGGCCCTGCAGGCCCGCGCCGACGAGGCGCTCACGCTGGTCGCCCGGGCCGGCAGCGGCGCCATGGAGAATGATTACGACGTCGCCATGAGGGACCTGGCGGGCCTGCTCGGCGCGGCCGCGGTCCAGGCGCCGGAGGCCGACCGGAAGCTGATCCGGCAAGCCCGCGAGCACGCGAGCCGATGGCAGAAGCTGCACGACGGGATGCGCGAGCTGGACGACAAGGGTGACTATCTGGCCGCGGTGGCGAAGGCGACCGCGACCGGCCCGGCCGACCTCCCGGCCGCCTTCTCCGAGCTCGACTCGGCCGTCTCCGCCGCCCTGGCCGTCGCCAACGAGCGGGTCGCCCGGCAGGCCGGGAACGGAGGCCGCGCCCTGACCGGCCTGGAGATCGCGTTGCTGCTGCTGACCGCGGGCCTGACCGCCGCGGTCATCCTCGGGTTCCGGCCCCGGATCGGAGAGTACCGATGAAGCGTCCCGTCGCCCTGCTCGTCCTGCTCACCCTGCTCGCCGGTTGCGGCTCCGAGGCGCGGCCGCAGCCCACCGGCGGCGTCCGGGCGGTCGTGCCGCTGCCGGAGAACGTGCAGGACCCGGCCGAGGTCCCGAGCCCCCCACCGGCTCCGAACTGCACGCCGCGGGCCAGCCTGCGGCCCACCGGCACGCTGCCGGCACCCGGGCGGATGCCGGCCGGCAGCACGATGGCGAAGATCGCCGCGCGCGGCCGGTTGATCGTCGGCGTCGACCAGAACGCGTACCTGTTCGGCTTCCGCGACCCGGCGACCGGCGATCTCGTCGGCTTCGAGATCGACATGGCGCGCGCGGTGGCCAAGGCGATCTTCGGTGATCCGGGGAAGATCCAGTTCCAGGCGATCACCACCGCGGACCGGATCCGGGTGATCCAGCAGGGCTCCGTCGACATGGTCGTCCGGACCATGACGATGACCTGCGAGCGCTGGCAGCAGGTCTCGTTCTCCACCGAATATCTCGCGTCGCACCAGCGGCTGCTTGTCCGCCGGGGCTCCGGCATCCGTGAGTTCAGTGATCTGGGCGGCCGCAAGGTCTGCGCCACCCGGGGCAGCACCAGCATCCGGACGATCGCGGCGCAGCCGTCGAAGCCGATCCCGGTGGCCACCGACAGCACCCTGGACTGTCTGGTCATGCTCCAGCAGGGCCAGGTCGACGCGGTCTCCACCATCGACGTGCTGCTGGCCGGTCTCGCCGCGCAGGATCCGAGCACCGAGGTCACTGGGGCGCGCAGCAGCGACGAGCCGGCCGGGATCGGCATCTCCAAGGACTCGCCCGACCTGGTGCGCTTCGTCAACGGGGTGCTGGAGAAAGTGCGCTCGGACGGTACGTGGACCCGCAGCTACCAGCGCTGGCTGTCGGCGCTGGGCCCCGCTCCGCAGCCGCCGGCCCCGGTCTACCGGGACTGACCCGCCCGGTGTTGTATTCATCGGCGATCATCTTCGTGTGACGACCCTGTGGCCCTCGGGCCGGAAGACCCTCGGATATCCGGCGCTGCTCGTGGCCGGACTGGCCGCGCTCTACCTGCCGATCCACACCCAACTGGAGCTCGACGACTGGGCGGCTCACCTACGAGCCACGGGCGTACCGGCCCGAGGGTTCGTCTATGACCTGACGTCGACCATGCATTTCCGGTACGAGGTCGGCGGCCGGCAGTACGAGGAGATCGTCTCCTGCCCCGAGACGTGTCTGCTTCCCGGTGAGTCCATTGCGATCTGGGTGAACCCGGCTGACCACACCGACTTCGTCACGGGTCTCGGCACGCTCAGCGGGAGCCGTGGCGGCCCGCAAGGCTTGGTGGGATTCGTCGGTTTCGTGGCGGCCGTCGCCGGTGGCTACTGGACCGTCCGCCGGTTCCGTCCACCCCGGCCCTGGCGGACCGCCCTGATCGACGGCCGGCGTTCGTTCACCGATGGGCGCACCACCGAGGCCGCCCGTACCAGCGCGGAGGGCATCGCGCTGCTGGAGCGTTACCGGGAGCGGCGTCTGGACGAGTTGTGGCTGGACTGCGATCTCGGCGCGGACGACGAGATCTGGCCGGTGGTGAAGGTGCTGGAGGACGCGGCGTTCGAGAAGCGCCGCATCGACGTCGGTCTCGTCAACGTCTACTCGGCCAGCCCGCTCCAGGCGGCCAAGGTGGCGCGGGTCCTGCGGCACTGGGCCTATCACGTCGAGGTCGTGTCAGCATCGGCCGAGCTCCGTACCATGTCGGCGGTCTGACAGGATGCCCCGGTGAAGCCAACGGTCTCCTGTGTATTCGTCTGCCACGACGGCGCCGGCCGGATCCTGCTCGCCAAGCGTTCCGAGCAGGCCCGCGACGAGCCCGGGACCTGGGACTGCGGCGCCGGCGCGCTGGAGTTCGGCGAGACGTTCGAGGCGGCGGTCACCCGCGAGGTGATCGAGGAGTACACGGCCGTGCCGCAGGCGATCGAGGAGCTCGGCGTCCGCAACGTACTACGGGAGGACCCGCCGTCGCACTGGGTCGCGGTGATCTTCGCGGTGCGGGTCGACCCGGCCGAGGTCCGGATCGGCGAGCCCCACAAGTTCGACGCGCTGACCTGGTGCACCCCGGACGATCTGCCCTCCCCGCGGCACTCCCAGCTCGACGCCACCCTCGCCCTACTGCACTGGTGACCGTCTCGCGCGCTTCGCCGGCAGGCCGGCCAGCAGTGCGTCGAGGGTCTCCGCGTCGGCCCAGCCGTTGACGGCGATGTCGCCGGCAGCTGACACGGTCACCTCCAGGCGGTCCGGGGTGGGTGCCATCGGCAGGCGGTCGGTGAGCCGCAGGAACCGCTGGTTCGTGGAGCCCACCCAGGGCCGGGCGTGGTCCAGCAGGTCCTGCCGGAACGGGCCGGCGACCAGGAGATCTGTGGCGGTGAGCAGGGCGGTCACGTGCTCGTCGGCGCGGGCTCGCAGGTCGTCGTACTCATAACCGGTGAAGGTCATCACCGAGCGGCCCGCGGCCCGGACCCCGGCGGCCACCTCGGCCAGGCCCTCGGCCTGGTCGAACGGCTCCCCGCCGAGCAGGGTGACCCCCTCGGTGCCGGCGGCGAGGATCCGGGCGATCAGGTCGGCGGGCCGGGTCGGTACGCCGCCACGGGTGGTGAACAGGTGCGGATTGAAGCAGCCGGGGCAGCGGATCGAGCAGCCCTGGACCCAGATCGCGGTCCGCAGGCCCGGTCCCTCGGCGGTGGTCCGCTCGAGGAACCGGGCCAGGAGCACGTCAGACATCGACGATCCGGCCGTACGGGCCGGTGACGGTGTCGTCCGGAGGCGCCGGGGGAGTGCAGACCAGTCGGTCGCGCAGGGCGACGAACTCGTGCGGGGCCAGGCCGGCCGCGGCGGTGAAGTCGTTGACACCGGCGAAGCCGCCGCGCGACTGCCGGACGAGCAGCACCCGGGCGGCGCGTTCCGGGCCGAGGAGCGTGGCGAGCTGCTGCTCGGTGGCGGTGTTGACGTCGACCTGGACCGGCGGCTGGTAGGGATCGGGCGTGGGGGCGGGCACGGGTGGCTGATACGCCGAGTAGTACTGCTGCTGGGGCGGGATCACGTTCTGCAGCGACGGCGGCGCCGGCTGCTGGTGCACCGGCTGCGGGCCGACCCACGCTGTCTGCGCCGGCTGCGCGTACCAGGGCTGGTACCCGGCCCGCCACCGCAGCCAGGCCGAGTTGATGATCAGCGCGTGGCCGATGCTCACCAACCAGGCCATCACCCAGCAGGTGAAGAAGATGTCCTGCCCGGCGGTGTCCTTGCCGAAGCGGCTGCCGACCAGGATGCCGACCCAGCCGATCACGGTGTAGACGACGCCCGGCAGCCACCACGAGGGCCGCCGGGCCCGGACGCCGACGTAGAGGAAGCCGAGCCCGCCCAGGCAGCCGAACCCCAAGACCGGGAACAGCACCCAGGCGCTGTGCCCGAGCCGCCAGGAGAGCGCCGCCGGCCCGGTCGGCTTCGGCGGCCGAGCGCCGGGGTTCGTTCCGTCAGGCGGGGTCCACGTCACGGTTCACCTGCTGTTCCTGTGCTTGTTGTGACTCTCTTGCGAAGTCGGCGGTCCAGGAGCTGCTCTGCACCGGCCCGCCGATCAGATCCTCGAGTACGGCGATGTAGTCCACGCAGCGCTCGCCCAGGATGTCCAGGGTCTCCGCGCTGACCTGCCCGTCCTCACCGACGGTGACGACGATTCGCGGTTTGTTCACGCTCACGCCCGCTCCACCTCGAACACCAGGCGCACGCTGGCGTCGTCCTGCACCGACTCGGACTCCAGCCGCAGCCCGGCCGTCGGCGCCCGATCCCGGATCCGTTCCAGCACGGCCTGCTGGACCCGCCGCCCGTACGCCGCGTCCACCGCCGTGACCAGCTCGATCGCCCGCTCCGCCGGCATGCCGGAGGCGTGCGCCGACCAGATGCCCTCGGCGTCGCGGCTGAACGCCAGCAGCTGCTCACCCCAGGCCGCGGTCAGCGCGCTCCCACTGCTCGACGTGACCGTCGCGCCGGTGTCCCGCAACGCGTCCGCCAGCAGCGTCACGTCCCGCATCCGCGTGCCGACCCGGACCACCGTCATGCCGTCCTGGCGCCGCTCGGCCCGGGCCTGCACGGCCGCCACGCCGGCCAGCGCCAGCGGCACCAGAAGCAGTGAAACGCTCACCTCAGACTCCCCGTCTCGTTCCGGAACTCCCAGTCATCGGTCCCCGTCGCCGAGACCGCCCGATTGCGGGCCCAGCCGCGCAGCCCGTCGATCCGCTCGGCCTGGGTGACGCTGAGCGGCACGATCGTCATCACCGCCCGCACCAGATCGTCGCGGCGCAGCCCCCGCCGCTCGGAGAACGCGTCGAACAGTCCGGCAACGACCGCCTGCTCGATCTCGGCGCCCGCGTAACCCTCGGTCAGGCCGGCCAGCTCGTCCAGCAGGGCCGGGTCGACGGCCAGCTCACCGGCGGCCCGGGGGCGGCGCAGCGCGCGTTCCAGGTGCACCCGCCAGATTGCGACCCGCTCGGCGCGGCTCGGCAGGTCGACGAAGAACACCTCGTCGAACCGTCCTTTGCGGAGCAGCTCGGACGGCAGCCCCTCGAAGTCGTTGGCGGTCGCGACCACGAACACCGGCTGCTGCCGCTCCTGCATCCAGGTCAGGAACGTACCGAAGACGCGGGCGCCGGTGCCGGAGTCGCCGTTCGTCCCGGCGGCGAACCCCTTCTCGATCTCGTCGATCCAAAGCACACACGGCGCCACCGCCTCCGCGACCCGCAGCGCCGACCGCATGTTCTGCTCGCTGGAGCCGACCAGGCCGGCGAAGACCCGGCCCACGTCCAGGCGCAGCAGCGGCAGGTCCCAGGCGGTCGCCATGGCCTTTGCGGTCAGCGACTTCCCGCAGCCGGGCACGCCGGTGATCAGCACCCCGCGCGGTGCCGGCAGACCCCACTCGGCCGCCTCCGGCAGCCACGAGCCGTTCCGTTTGACCAGCCAGGACTTCAGGTTCCGCAGGCCGCCGAGGTCGGAGAGGGTCACGCCGGCGTCGATGAATTCGAGAACCCCCGATTTACGGACGATCTGGCGTTTCTCGTCGTGCACGATGCGCACGTCGGCCAAGTCGAGGACGGGGTCGTCCACCATCGCCCGGGCGTACGCGTTCTCCGCCTCCTGCATGGTCAGCCCGGCCGCCGCCGTCACGAACCGCTCGTGTCCGGCCTCGTCGAGCGCGACCCGCAGCCGCCCGGTCGCCGCGTTCGCCTGGATCATCGCGCCCAGCAGTCCGCGCAGCTCCGCCGGCCCGGGCAGCGGGAAGTCCACCAGGGTGACGTCCTTGCTCAGCTCGGCCGGGATCTGCGGCACCGGGGTGAGCAGCACCAGCGTGCGCGGGTGCGGGCCGGAGCGGAACGCCTGCGCCACGTCCCGCAGCAGGCGGACGATCTCCATGTTCTGCGGGTACTGCCCGTCGACGTGCAGCGGGTGCAGGTCCCGGAAGACGAAGACGGCCGGCTCGTCGATCCGCGGGAGTGCCTGCAGCGCGTCGGTGGCCCGCTGCCCGCCGGCGCGCGGCTTGCCGTCCGGCTGAATCAGTCCAGCGGTCACCGACCAGGTCCACATCGCTCGCGGCCGGCGCACCAGTGCCTCGTCCCCGGCGACCGTGGCGATCTGGTGCAGGGCGCGCTGCTCCTCGAACGTCTCGACGCAGAGCACCGGGAACCGGGCCTTGAGCAGTTGCGCCAAGGTCTCCGGAAACGACACCGATACTCCCGCGTTCATCTCGACGATCCTAGGCTGCCTGGGAAAACCGGGACATCGGCCGATCGCCGCGAGCTGGCGGTCCGCTGGCACGTACCTCTATAAATCGGACGTATGGGTTCGGCTCCGGCGGGTATCTGAACGGGAATGATCCGGTACGGGGACGAGGTGGCGTCGATCGCCCGTGAGCTGCGTGATCCGGGCGATCTCGAGATCCTCCTGGACCGCGCGGAGAGTGCGCGCGTGGTGATGATCGGCGAGGCCACCCACGGCACGCACGAGTTCTACGCCTGGCGGTCCGTGCTCACCCAGCGGCTGATCGAGGAGCGCGGCTACTCCTTCGTGGCGGTCGAGGGGGACTGGCCGGACTGCGAACGGGTCGACCGCGCGGTCCGCGCCGAGCCGGGCGAGCCGGACGATCCGCGCGCCGCCCTGATCCGTTACGACCGGTGGCCCACCTGGATGTGGGCGAACGAGGAGATCGTCGACTTCACCCGCTGGCTGCACGGTTACAACGCGGTGCGCCCGCCGGGGCGCCGGGCCGGGTTCCACGGCCTCGACGTCTACTCGCTGTGGGAGTCGATGCGGGAGATCCTCACCTGGCTGCGCGAGCACGACCCGGACCGGGTGCCGGTCGCGCTGGACGCGTACCGCTGCTTCGAGCCGTACGACGAGGACCCGAACGCGTACGGCTGGGCCACCCAGTTCATCAACGCGACCTGCGAGAAGCGGGTCGCCGCGATGCTCGAGGAGCTGCGCGGGCATGACCTCGAGGTGCGGCAGAACGCGGCCGTGGTGGCGGGTGCGGAGAACTACTACCGGTGCATGGTGCGCGGCGGGCCGGAGGCCTGGAACGGCCGGGACCGGCACATGGACGAGACCCTGGACCGGCTGCTGACCCGGTACGGCCCGCGCTCGAAGGCGGTGGTCTGGGCACACAACACGCACGTCGGCGACGCCCGCGCCACCGACCAGGGCGATCGCGGCGAGCTGACGCTCGGGCAGCTGGCCCGGGACCGGTACGGCTGGGACGAGGTGCTGCTGGTCGGCATGGGCTCCTACCGTGGCGGCGTGGTGGCCGGCCCGCAGTGGGGCGCCCACATGGAGGCGATGGCGGTGCCGCCGGCGCGGGCCGGTTCGCTGGAGGAGATCCTGCACCTGACCGCGCCGCCGGACGCGCTCTTCGTCTTCCCGGCCGGGGACGAGCGACCGGATCTGCTCACCACGGTGCTGCCGCATCGGGCGATCGGGGTGGTCTACCGGCCCGAGCGGGAACGCTGGGCGAACTATGTACCCACCGTGCTCGGCGACCGCTACGACGCGTTCCTCTGGTTCGAGGAGACCCACCCGGTGCGGCCGCTGCACACGTTGCGGGTCAACGCCCACGAGCCGGAGACGTACCCGAGCGGTGTGTAATCGCAATTCAAGTCGCGATTAAATCGATCTTTACGGCGATCTTCCTCCATCAGCCTAGTGACGTGCGCGGATGTCTGAAGGGCCATGATTTCCTGGCCGGGAATGCGCTCCATCACGCGGCGCCGCGTGCTTACCGTGTGTCCGTTCCACAATCCATTTCGGATCTTCCCCAATCGGAACGGGGTGTTCATGAAAAAAATCTTCCGCCTGCTCCTCGCCACGTTGCTGAGCGTGTGCGGGGTGTCCGTCGCGGCCGCCCGACCGGCGTCCGCGGCACTGGCGTCGGGGTATGTGCTGAGCAGTTCGACCGCCACCCTCCCGGCCGAGCTCTCCGCACTGGCGACCGGAAAGCGCATCCAGTATCTGTCCACGACGATCACCGGGAGCGCGATCACCAGCACCGCACTCATTCTCACCCCCAAGACCGGGAAGACGAACCGAATCGTCGCCTGGGCACACGGCACGACCGGCCTCGCCAATCAGTGCGCGCCCTCGACCAACCAGAGCGTCTTCTGGGCGGAGGCCCGGATCGCGGTGGCCGAGCTGCTCAGTCGCGGCTGGACGGTCGCCGCCACCGACTATCCCGGGCTGGGCGCGGCGGGCCAGCATCCGTACCTGATCGGGGCCAGCGAGGCCCGGGCGATCATCGACAGCGTCAAGGCGGCCCGCAACCTGGACTCGGCGCTGAGCACCCAGTACGTGATCGACGGCCACTCGCAGGGCGGCCAGGGCGCGCTGTTCGCCAGCCAGATCGCCCCCGCCTATGACGGGAACCTGGTGCTCAAGGGCACGTCCAGCATCGCCCCACTCTCCAACGCGGACGTCATCGCGCCCTACATCCCGGGCACCGCCGAGCAGGGTTACCTGGTGATGGCCCTGTACGGCCTGAACGCCGTCGACTCGAGCGTGCAGCCGCAGACCATCCTGGCGCCCGCGGCCAAGACCAAGACCGGCGTGCTCACCACGGGCTGCCTCAACGAGATCCTCGCGGCGTACGCGAGCCTGACCGCGGCGCAGCTGGTGGTCGGCGGCGTCGTACCGAACAACGTGCTGACCAAGCTGGCCCAGTACGACAACCCCGCGCAGACCGCGCCGAGCGCGCCGATCCTGGTGGTGCAAGGGACCGAGGACGAGGCGGTCCCGTACGACATCACCGCCGGCCTGCTGATCCCGCAGCTGGAGGCGTACAGCCAGCCCGTGCAGTTCGAGCCCATCGAGGGGGCGACGCACGACACCGCGGTGATCGAGTCGGCCGAGCTGGTGGCCGACTGGATCGCGGCCCACTTCTCCTGAGCCACGGAGCCACCCGGTCGTCCCCGCCGATCGGGTGGCTCCGTCGTCCAGGTCACATCGACACGGGCGTTTCCTGGCGGACACCATGTGGGCATGGTGGGCGGCATGAAGATCTGGCCGGGCAATCCGTACCCGCTGGGCGCGACGTATGACGGGGGCGGCACGAACTTCGCCGTCTTCAGCGAGGTCGCCGAGCGGGTCGAGCTGTGCCTCTTCGACGACGAGGGTCGGGAGAGCCGGGTCGACCTGCCCGAACGGGAGGCCCTGGTCTGGCACGGCTATCTGCCCCGGATCGTGCCCGGCCAGCGGTACGGCTTCCGGGTGCACGGCCCGTACGATCCGGCCCGGGGGCTGCGGTGCAATCCCAGCAAGCTGCTGCTCGACCCGTACGCGAAGGCGATCGACGGCGACTACCGGTGGGACCAGGCGCTGTTCGCGTACGACTTCGGTGATCCGGAGTCGTGCAACGACCTGGACTCGGCCCCGTTCTCGCCGCGCTCCGTCGTGATCAACCCGTTCTTCGACTGGGGCAACGACCGGCCGCTGAAGGTGCCGATGTGGCAGACCGTGATCTACGAGGCGCACGTCAAGGGCATGACGATCGCGCACCCGAAGATCCCGGACGATGTCCGCGGCACGTACTCCGGCCTGGCCCACCCCGAGATGATCAGGTATTTCCAGGGGCTCGGCGTCACGGCGGTCGAGCTGATGCCGGTGCACCAGTTCGTGCACGACAGCGGCCTGGTCGAGCGCGGTCTGACCAACTACTGGGGCTACAACACCATCGGCTTCTTCGCCCCGCACGGCGGCTACGCGTCGTTCAGCGGTCACGGCGGGCAGGTGCAGGAGTTCAAGTCGATGGTCAAGGCGCTGCACCAGGCCGGCATCGAGGTCATCCTGGACGTCGTCTACAACCACACCGCCGAGGGCAACCATCTGGGCCCCACCCTGTCGTTCCGGGGCGTCGACAACCCGGCCTACTACCGGCTCGTCGACCAGGACAAGCGGTACTACTACGACACCACCGGCACCGGCAACAGCCTGAACGTGCGGCACCACGAGTCGCTGCGGCTGATCATGGACTCGTTGCGGTACTGGGTGACCGAGATGCACGTCGACGGGTTCCGGTTCGACCTGGCCGCCTCCCTGGCCCGGGAGTTCCACGAGGTGGACCGGCTCGCGGCCTTCTTCGACCTGGTCAACCAGGATCCGGTGGTCTCGCAGGTGAAGCTGATCGCCGAGCCGTGGGACGTCGGCGACGGCGGCTACCAGGTGGGCGGCTTCCCACCGAACTGGACCGAGTGGAACGGCAAGTACCGCGACTCGGTGCGCGACTTCTGGCGCGGCGAACCGTCCAGCCTCGGCGAGTTCGCCTCCCGCTTCACCGGCAGCTCCGATCTGTACCAGGACGACGGCCGCCGCCCGATCGCGTCGATCAACTTCGTCACCGCGCACGACGGCTTCACCCTGCACGACCTGGTGTCGTACAACGAGAAACGCAACGAGGCCAACGGCGAGCACAACCGGGACGGCGAGAGCCACAACCGGTCGTGGAACTGCGGCGTCGAGGGCCCGACCGAGGACGCCGAGATCATCGTGTTGCGGGAGCGGCAGAAGCGGAACTTCCTCGCGACGCTGCTGCTCAGCCAGGGCGTGCCGATGATCCTGCACGGCGACGAACTCGGCCGCACCCAGAGCGGCAACAACAACGTCTACTGCCAGGACAACGAGCTGAGCTGGGTCGACTGGCACAACGCGCGCGAGGAGGACGTGCTCACGCACTTCGTCCGGATGCTCACCAAGCTGCGCGCCGACCATCCGATCTTCCGGCGCCGCCGCTTCTTCACCGGCGCGTACTCCGACGAGAACAAGCTGCCGGACATCGCCTGGCTGCGCCGCGACGGCGCGGTGATGACCGAGGCGGACTGGAACACCCGCCTCGGCATGACCATGACGGTCTTCCTGAACGGCCACGGCATCCCGGAACGCGACACGCTCGGCGAGGAGATCGTCGACGACTCGTTCCTGCTGCTGTTCAACCCGCTCGACGAGGACGTCACGTTCACCCTGCCGGCCCGGGAGTACGGCCGGACCTGGGAGATCGTCGCGCACACCGCGGATCCGCTGCTGGCCCGGCGCCGCAAGACCGCCCGCGCGAGCAGCCGGGTCGACGTCGTCCGGCACGCCCTCGTAGTCCTCCGCTGCCGAACCGCAAGATGATCAAATTCCTCGGATGCCGGGCCGCGAAATGATCAAAATCCCTTCGGCGGTACGACCGATGGAGCCCCGTAGGGACCAGCCGCGGGTCTGGTGGCGCGTTGCGGTCTGGAGGGGCGGACCTGCGAGCTCTGTCGTGGGTCATGCCGTCAGGCGTCGCCGCGCACGGGCCAGTGGTGCTCGCGCAGCCGGCGGAGCACCGTCGAGGGGTTCAGCGCCCAGAAGACGACGGCATCGTCCCGGTCGGCGACGACGAACTTGAAACCGTCCGACAGGACCGGGACGCGACGAAACCGGGAGATCGACACGAGATTGTCCCTGGTGACCGTCACATCGCCGAACATGGACGCGATCTCCACGCCGTGCGCGTCGACCCGAAGCCGCGCAAAAGGCCAGGTGACGTACCACCCTCCGGCCGGCGCCGGCTCGAGTCGTTGTGGCGTCGCCGCTCGATCGACGAAGGCCACGCCGCCACGGGTGGTGAACGAGTCGCCGTCTGTCTTTCCGTCGTGCATGCCCGTGATTCTGCCCGGGCGTGTCCAGCGCTCGGGCTTCGGGACCGGGCCGTTGCGCTGGTGGCGCGGGGTGGGTGACGCCGCGCACGACTGCAACGGGGCTTGGCCCGTGACTCCAGCCTGGAGTCAGGCGCGGTTTCGCAGGGGCTAGTAATTGTTGTATTTGACGGAATGGTCCCAGGCGCCGCACGGGGTGTCGTAGCGCTTCTTGATGTAGTCCAGGCCCCACTTGATCTGGGTGGCGGGGTTCGTCTTCCAGTCGGAGCCGAACGACGCCATCTTGGAGCCGGGCAGCGACTGTGGAATGCCGTACGCCCCGGAGCTGCGGTTCTCGGCCCGGTAGTTCCAGCCGCTCTCCTTGTTCCACAGCTTGTTCAGGCAGGCGAACTGATCCAGCCCGAAGGCGGCGTTCAGGGTCAGCGCGCAGCCGACCGCCCGGCTGCCGCTGAACTCGCTGCACGAGCTGGGGATCGGGCCGGCGAACGCGACCGGGCCGCTGCTCTTCTGCTGGGCGGCCTTCTTCGCGGCGACCGCGCTCTTGTCCAGCTTCTTGGCGTACCCGGAGGCGGTCTCGGCGACCGACGCGGCCTTCTTCGCGGCGGCCTGCTCGGCCAGCACCCGCTGGGCGCGGGTCGCGGCGTGGACGTTCTCCCGGTCCTTCAGCAGCCGCATGTCGGCGGCCTCGGCTCGTGCCTGATCCATCGTCGCGGTGGTCTCGGGCGACCGCTGGCGGCCGATGTAGACGCCGCCGGCGAGGCCGGCGAGCAGCAACGCGGCGGATGCGGCGCGCACGCCGATCCGGCTCACGGAAGCGGTCACGAGGATCCCTTCGGACGAGCGGTCTCGGCACGGTACCAGGCGATCTTCTCCCGTACGCGTTCCTGCTCCCGCCGCAGTCGCGCGACCTTCTCGTCGATCTCCCGATCGTGCTCGGCGAGCAGCTGAACGCGCTGCTCGGCCGCGTCGGGGCCGTCGTGCAGCAGCTCGGCGAAGCGCCGCAGCCGGGCGATCGGCATGCCCGAGTCGCGCAGGCAGCGCAGCAGCCCGATCCGGCCCAGGTCGTCGTCGGAGAAGACCCGCTGGCCGCCGGTGGTCCGCTCGATGCCGTGCAGCAAACCGATCCGCTCGTAGTAGCGCAGGGTGTCGATGCTGACCCCGAGCTTCCCGGCGACCTCGCCCGGCGTGTACGGCATCGCCCATCCTCCCCGTCGGAAGAGCTGACCGTACCCGTCCGGTGCACCGCACGCGACCCGTAACGTACGGCTGTGCGTTCCGAAGCCGAAGCCCTCCACGTGGGCTGTGCGATGTGGTCCTTGAAGGCATGGCAGGGCCGCTTCACGTCGCCGGCCGGCGAGAAGCTGCGGGCGTACGCGCAATGGTGCAATGCGGTCGAGGGCAACACCACCTTCTATGCCACCCCGTCCCGGGAGACCGTGGCCACGTGGGCCGAGCAGACCGGTCCGGACTTCCGGTTCATCCCGAAGATCCCCAAGCGCGTCACGCACGAGCTGCGGATGACCGGGGCGGACGAGGAGCTGCGGATCTTCCTGGACGCCGTCGAGCCGCTCGGCCCGCGCGCCGCCGCCCTGTGGATCCAGCTTCCCGGCTCCTTCGGACCCGGCGACCTCGCGGTCCTGTCGCGGTTCCTCCGCTCGCTGCCCTCTGCTTTCCGGTACGCCGTGGAGGTGCGCCACCCGGACTTCTTCGCCGATCCCCGCCGCCTCGAGGAGCTCCTGCTGAAGGCCGGGGCCGAGTGGATCCCGTTCGACACCACCGCGTTCTTCGACACCCCGCCGACCAGCGACGCCGAGCGCGACGCCTGGCTGAAGAAGCCCCGCATGCCCCGGCGGGACACCGCGCTCACCGACCGCCCGATCGTCCGCTATCTGGGCCGCGACGACCCGGCCCGGACCGTGGCCGGCTGGCGGCCGTGGGTGGAGACGGTCGCGGGCTGGCTGCGCGAGGGTCGCTCACCGACGGTCTTCGTGCACACTCCCGACAACGCCGACGCTCCCGCCCTCGCCCGCCGTTTCCACGACGAGGTGCGCGCCGTGGTGCCGGCGCTCGCCCCACTGCCGGAGCCCGCACCGCCGGTGACGGACGAGCCGCCGACCCTCTTCTGACCGCCCGTCGCGGTGCACGGGGCGGACGCACGTGCGGCGTCGTGCCGTTAGGCGGGCGCGGACAGATCTCGGACAGTTTCACGTCTGCGGAAATGCTGAGAATGTCCCCGGAGGTGCGTGATGACAGAGAAGACCTACGCCGCGAACTTCGACCGGAGAGCGGCGATCTGGCGCCGGAGCTCCCGTAGCTCCGCGGACAACTGCGTCGAGGTGGCCGAGCTGCCGGACGGGGGCCGGGCGGTCCGCGACTCGAAGAACCCGGACGGGCCGATCCTGTTCTTCACCCTGTCCGAGTGGGCCGCGTTCGTGGGCGGCGCCAAGGACGGCGAGTTCGACAATTGATCCATTGAATTTGCGCCGTTCGGCCTGGCGCGCGGGGCCCGGTGATGTTACGCAGAGACATGGATGTCGGACCGGATGTGGGCCTACGGCCCCGGATGCACTTCACTCCGCGTGACGGCCGGGTCGGCGACCTCTACGGGGTGCTCCGGATCGACGGCCGCTACCAACTGTTCTACGAGCACCGGAGCACGGGGGAGCCGGCCGCGCGGTGGGGCCACGCGGTCTCCGACGACCTGGTGATCTGGCGGGAGGGCGCGGCCGTCGCGGGGCCGGACCAGGCCGGGGCCCCGCGCTGCGGGTCGGTCGTCGACGGTCCGGACGGCCCCGTGCTCTTCCACTCCCGTACCGGCGAAGGGGTGTGGCGGGCGACCGTCGCACCCGGCCTGGACGGCTGGCGGGCCGAGCCGCCGCACCCGGTGCTCGGACCGCTCTCGCACGGCTTCGCCGACCTGCGGGACCCGTTCGTCTGGGCGGCCGGTGACGGCTGGCGGATGCTCGTCGCGGCATCCCCCGACACGGGTGGTTCGGCGGTCCTGCAGTACCGCTCGACAGATCTGCTGGCCTGGGAGTGCGACGGGGTGCTGACCACGGGCGAGGACGCCGGCTGGGGCCTTCCGCGGCTGTTCGAGCTGGACGGCGAGTGGGTGCTGCTCCTGGCGGGCGGCGACGCGGCGTACGCGATAGGTTCCTATGACGGCCTCGGCTTCACCGCCCGCGCCTGGGGCGTCTTCGGCCGCGGCAGCCTCGGCCCCGCCGCGCCGTTCCTCGACGCCGCCGGGCGCCGCTGCGTTCTGGCCCGCGTCGGCGGCTCCTCCTGGGCGGGCACCCTCAGCGTCCCCTGGATCCTCTCGGTACGGGGCACCAGCCTGCTCGCCTCCCCGCACCCCCACCTGGACCGTTACCTGGTCAACGGCGTCCCCGGCCTGACCGCCACGGACGGCGAGGTCCGCGACCACGGCGACCTGATCCTGCGCATGCCGGCCGGCGGCGAGACCACCATCCTGGCCGACGCGGACATCGTCGAGGTCACCGTCGAGGGGGTGAGCGGCCTCGGCGCCGCCCGGCGCGCGTTTCCCGGCGACCCGGGCGCCCACATCGCCCGCTGTGCCTAGACTCGGCGGGATGAGTGACCTGGAACGGTTCGTCGGCGCCCAGGAGGGCGTCTACGAGCAGGCCCGCGCCGAACTGGCCGCCGGCAGCAAGCGCTCACACTGGATGTGGTTCATCTTCCCGCAGCTTGCCGGCCTCGGCTCCAGCCCGACCGCGCGGGTCTACGCGATCCGGGACCTGGCCGAGGCGCGCGCCTACCTCGCGCATCCGGTGCTCGGGCCCCGGCTGACCGAGTGCGCCGAGACGCTGCTCGCGGTCGAGGGGCGCACCGCGTCCCAGATCTTCGGATTTCCGGACGACCTGAAACTGCGCTCGTCGATGACGCTGTTCGCCGAGGCGGCCGGCGATCCCGCGGTGTTCAGGCGGGTCCTCGAGCGGTACTACGACGGTCCCGATGTCCGTACGCTCGAACTTCTCGGCGCGCCCGAGCCGTCCTGAGCCGGGCCGTGCGGCGATACCCAGAGCGGAGACATCCGGCTTGACACACGCCCCGGACCGGCGAATTCCGCCAAGATCGGGGGCCTGAATGAAACTGGCGGGCATGCCCGCTGGCGCTGCTGAACAGCAAGCCGGGCGGCTCGTAGATCCATCCTGGGAGTGGTAGGGGCCGGCACGGAACTCATGGCACCTCGGACAGCACATCCTCATGCGGCCAGATCTCCGTAAGCACCTTGGCCAGGCCCGGGTCGGAACTGGATGTGCAGTATGGCGTCTGCTCCGGGTCACGCACCTCCAACTCGACCGGAGCGGACAGCAGGCCCCAGACCGGGAGCGCGTTCGCGAGCCGGCCTCGCAGCCGCAGATCTTGGTACTCCGGTTCCGACCACACCGCGGACGCGCGCTTGAGGTCAGCCGGATCGACCGCGACCCAGACTCCGAACGTGACGCTGAAGTCACCGGTCAACTTCACCGGGAGGAGTGCCCGCACGAAGGCGCCAACCCCGGGGACCTGCATCATGACCGAGACGTCCGGGTTTGCATGACTCAGCCAGGCGCCTCGTGCCCGGTGCTGCCGACGGGTGTCGAGGACCGGATCAGGCAGCCGGAACCGGGCATGCCGATCGTGGGTATCCCTCGGCCGTCCGCAGCAGCAACACAGGTCAGCGGCCTGCTGCGTCCCCGCCGCGGGTTCGTCGTCACCTGGGCCGGGGTGCTTACGGAACCACTCGAGAATCCTGCCCACAACGCCTCTTCCACTCGTGCGGGCGCACAACGTACCAGCCGACGTCCTCCCGTTCGGCGGAGGTCGGGCGAGTGGTTGTGGGCTCCGCCACGGCGCTCCGGGACCTGCCGCGGTTAGGGTCGGCGGCATGCCGGACAACGCCGCTTCCCCGTTCGACGCCGTGCTCTTCGACTGTGACGGCGTGCTCGTCGACTCGGAGCGGATCACGAACGCCGTGCTCCGGGCGATGCTGCACGAGCTCGGGTGGGCGCTCAGCGAGGCCGACTGCTTCCGGCTCTTCGTGGGCAAGGCGCTCTGGGACGAGGTCGGTGTGATCACCGCCAACACCGGTTTCGTGGTGACCGACGAGTGGATCGCCGAGTTCCGCCGGCGCCGCAACGAGGCCCTGCTGGTCGACCTGCAAGAGATCCCGGGCGCGGTGGCCGCGGCGCACGAGGTCGACCGCCTGCTCGGCGGCCGCCTGGCCTGCGCGAGCGGCGCCGACCGCCCGAAGATCGAGCTGCAGCTGAAGAAGGTCGGCCTGGACCGGGTCTTCGAGGGCAAGATCTTCAGCGGCATGGAGATGCCCCGCAGCAAGCCGGCGCCGGACGTGTACCTGGCCGCCGCGGCCGCCCTCGGCGCGGACCCGGCGCGCTGCGCCGTCGTCGAGGACACCGCGACCGGCGTGCGTGCCGGGGTGGCCGCCGGAGCTGTGGTGTTCGGCTACTGCCCGCCCGGCAGCCCGGCCCACCACGAGCCCCGGACCCTCCTGGATGCCGGTGCCACCCACGTCTTCACCAGCATGGCCGACCTTCCCGCCCTGCTCACCGGCCGCTTGAGCCCATCGCTCGTCGCCGGCGCGCACTGACGCACGAGCGGGCGCGCGTTGTGGTCAGGCGCTGAGATCGCCGGCGGACTCGCTCTGAAGCTCGTCGGGCGCCCGCATCCGCCAGGCGTCGGTGATCAACTCGGTGAGGCGCCCGACGCCGACCGGAGGCAGCCGGAGCATGACCAGCGGCAGGCCGTCGTAGCTCGGCGTGGTGAAGAACAGGTCCGGCTCGCCGAGCAGCAGGGCCTGCTTCTCGGCCTCGTCGCCGACGTAGAGGACGGCGACGTCGGTGCGGATCACCCGGGGCTTGCCGGGCAGACGCTCCGGGTACGACCAGACGAAGCCCTTGTTCGCCACCCGGAAGTCGAAACCGTCGCTGTCGATCTCGGTCACCTGGGGGAGTGCCAGGGCGAGCCGGCGTACGTCGTCCGAGTCAGCCATGGCACGAGATTACTGTGCGCCCGGCTACGGCACGGCTACCGGATGACGACCTCGACGAGGCGGGAGACATCGTTCACCTGATTGCCGGCGCGGGTGACGATCCGAACGGATCTGGTACGCCGTTCCGCGAACTGCGAAACGTGTTCGACCGCGGTGTTGTCCCGGACCGAAGCGACCGTCACCCACCGTTGCCCCTCGGCGACCTGCACGTCCCAGTCCCGCAGGCCCCACTGGGCCGTGGTGGTCACCGCGACCCGGCTGACCCGCCGGGCGGCGGCCCAGTCCACACGCCACCAGTCCGGCCATCGCTTCCCGGTGGCGTCGATCCACATCGAGACGGGGTTCCCGTCGATCGCGTTGCAGGCCGCGGCGTCGGCCCGGGCCGACGAGACGGTGACCCGCGCGGCACTTCGCACCAGGTCGGCGGAGGCGGGCGGGTCGGTGACCGTGACCGGCACGTCGGCCGTGCGTCCCCGGCTGCTGACCCGCACGTGATAGGTCCCGGGACGGGCTCCGTCCGTGGCCCGCACCGGGACCGGCACGCTGCTCGTGTAGCGCGGCGGCAGCCAGGTGGAGATCAGGGTCCGGGGCAGGTGCAGCTCGGCGGGGGCGCTCAGCGAGGCGTCCGCGTAGATCGCCTTGCGCCCGGTGTTGGTGAGCCGCACCGTCAGCTCGTCCCCGTTGCACTGCCCGGTCGTGATCCGCAGTCCGTCCGGATCGACGGTCACCCCGTTGTGCGCGGCCGCCGGCCCGGCGGGCACGACGGCCCGGCTCAGCAGCAGTGCCGCCGTCGCGATCCAGATCATGCCGGCACCAGTCCCGTCCGTGCCCGCTCCGACACGAACGACGCCCGTGTCGAGATCGTCCCGCCGCGCCTGGTGACCCGGGACAGCACCCGGTAGTCCGCCCGGATCGTGTCCCGGTCCAGCTCACACCGGATGTAGCCGCGCTGGCCGTTGGCGAAGTGCAGGTGCGGGTTGTACTTGAGCTGCGTCTCCAGCTGCGGTGTGGTGTCGCTGCCGTCCCCGCCGCTGGAGATCGACGTCCCGACGAACTCCACCGCGACGGGCGGTGTCCCGGGACGGAGCCTCAGGTCGGCCGCGTAGTTGTAGTGGATGTCGCCGGAGAGCACGACCGTCCCGGGCAGGTTGCGGGCCCGTGACAGGATCCGCTTCCGATCGGCGGTGTAGCCGTCCCACTTGTCCATGTCGAGACGGTTCGCCGTGCCGCCGTACCGGCACTCCGCCATCATGATCTGCTGGGCGATCAGGTTCCACCGGGCCGGTGACCGGCCCATCCCGTCGAGCAGCCAGTCCCGCTGCGGCGCGCCGAGCAACGTACGGCTGGGATCCGATCGGGCGGCGCAGCCGGCCTCCAGATTGTCGCCGCAGGCCTGATCCGTCCGGTACTGCCGGGTGTCCAGCACGTGGACGTCGGCCAGGTCCCCGAAGCGCAGCCGGCGATAGAGCGACAGGTCCGGCCCGGCCGGCTGGGGGACCCGCAGCGGCTGGTTCTCCCAGTACGCGCGGTACGCGTTCGCCCGCCGGACCACGAAGTCCCGGACCGTCACGATCGGGCTGCGCGACACGTCGCCGGCGTAGTTGTCGTGCACCTCGTGGTCGTCCCAGGTCAGGATCCACGGGAAGGCGGCGTGGGCGGCCTGCAGGTCCGGATCGGTGCGGTACAGCGCGTACCGCATCCGGTAGAGGTCGAGCGTGTCGGTCGCCAGCGCGAAGGTGTCCGGCAGCCGCAGCGAGGTGTCCATCCGGGCGCCGCCCACGCTGGTGATCGCGCCCTCGTAGATGTAGTCGCCGAGGAAGAGCACGACGTCGAGATCCTCGTCGACCAGGTGCCGCCACGCCTCGTAGTAGCCGTCGGCGTACGACTGGCAGGAGGTGACGGCGAAGCGCAGCCTCCGCGGCGAACTCGACTCGTCCGGCGCGGTCCGGGTCCGGCCGACCGGGCTGAGGTGGCCGCCGCTGCGGAAGCGGTAGAAGTAGTCCCGGCCCGGCCGCAGGCCCCGCACGTCGACGTGGACGGAG
Source organism: Actinoplanes regularis (assembly GCF_900188005.1). Lineage (GTDB taxonomy): Bacteria > Actinomycetota > Actinomycetes > Mycobacteriales > Micromonosporaceae > Actinoplanes > Actinoplanes regularis. Next base: position 346,038 of record NZ_FZNR01000007.1, read on the forward strand.
TGGCCGGAGCCCGGCTCGGCGCTCCCGGTGCCGCTGCGGACCACGCGGGCGAACCGGCTGTCCTCGGCGACCTGCCACTGCACCGGATAGCTCACCGGCGGCATCCCGCCCGTCGGCTCCAGTGGCCGGGTGGCCAGCCGGGTCCAGATCACGACGGCGTCCGGCAGCGGGTCCCCGGACGCCACGCCGAGCGTGAACGGGTTCGAGATCCTCGGCGCGGGGAGGGTTCCGGCGAGGGCCGCTCCACCCAGCACGAAGAGTCGGCGCCGAGGTAACCGCAGCATAACAGCTCCAATATGTCTCTATTTCGGACAATAATACCGCCGCTCGTGCTGATCTTCGGCGTGTTGGTCTGCTGTACACACGCTAGAAACCCGCGCGAATCGGTCTTCGCTCCCGGGCAACAAGATGTTCACATCAAAACCAATCCATGGACGTCGAAATCCCGTAGATCTTTGGTGTTCCATCCCATCCCCGATAGGAGCACCCCTTGCGTACCGTCACCCGTGCTCTGGCGACTCTCGCCACTGTCGCGATCGCCACCGGCCTGCTGGCTTCCCCGGCCCAGGCCACCCCGCCCAACATCCCCTCCAAGGCCACCGCACAGACCGAACTGAACTCGCTCACCGTCGCCGCCGAGGCCAACGCGGGCACCTACGACCGCGACCTCTTCCCGCACTGGATCACCATCAGCGGCACCTGCAACACCCGCGAGACCGTGCTCAAGCGCGACGGCTCCAACGTGGTCGTCAGCTCGGCCTGCGCCGCCACCAGCGGCTCCTGGTACTCGCCGTACGACGGCGCCACCTGGACCGCCGCCAGCGACCTGGACATCGACCACGTCGTCCCGCTCGCCGAGGCCTGGCGCTCCGGCGCCAGCGCCTGGACCACCAGCAAGCGCCAGAGCTTCGCCAACGACCTCACCCGCCCGCAACTCATCGCCGTCACCGACAACGTCAACCAGTCGAAGAGCGACCAGGACCCGAGCACCTGGCAGCCGTCGGTGACGTCCTACCGCTGCACGTACGCCCGCATGTGGATCGCGGTCAAGTACTACTGGGGACTGACCCTCCAGTCCTCCGAGAAGACCGCCCTCCAGACCATGCTCAACACCTGTAGCTGACCCGGTCGCGGCCGCCGTTCCGCACGGCGGCCGCCTCCTTCCAAAATCCTTTCCGGGTACGACCTACGCCTCCCGTGCCCAGGCCTCTCGGCCAAGCCCCGTGCGAGTCCCGCGCGGCGCCGTCCCGGGCCCCGACCGCCCGGCGCCCGCCGGGCCCGACGACGGCCCGCTAACGGTTCGCTCCACTTCCGACGGCCGCCCGCCGCACTCCCGATCACGGCCCGTTCCACTTTTGGGTCCGGCCTCCCCGACCGGGTACCGTCTGCCGGGCCATGTCAGACCAATCCACCCACCTCCCGGCCCCGTCCCGACGCCGACTGCTGCTGATCCTCGGAGTGGTCCTCGCGATCCTGACCGCGGTCAACGTCGCCGACAAGTTCGGCCCGCGCCACACCGGCCTGGTCGCCGGCCCCCTGGTCGCCCTGACCCTGGTCCTGATCGCCCGCCGCGCCGGCCTCTCCTGGCACGACCTGGGCCTCTCCCGGCGCACCCTGCTCCCCGGCCTGAAATACGCCCTTGGCGCCGTCGCGATCGTCGCCGTCGTCTACACGGCCGGCGCCGCGATCCCGGCCACCCGGGTCGCCTTCCACGACGTGCGATACCACCTGCACCCCGGCGCGGCGCTGCTCACCGCGTTCGTCGTGGTCCCACTCGGCACGGTCCTGCTGGAGGAGGTCGCCTTCCGCGGCGTGCTGCTCGGCCTGGTCAACCGCCACCGCGGCGCCACCTGGGCGAGCATCACGTCGTCGGTCCTCTTCGGCCTCTGGCACATCCTCCCGTCGCTGCGCCTGACGCAGGTGAACCAGGCGGTCGGCGCGGCCCTCGGCGTCGGCCTCACCGGCCGGATCCTCGCCATCCTCGGCGCGGTCGCCTTCACCGCCCTGGCCGGCCTGCTGCTCTGCGAACTCCGCCGCCGCTCCGGCAGCCTCCTGGCCGCCGCCGCCCTGCACTGGGCGACGAACGGGCTGGGCCTCCTGATCGCCGCCGCCCTCGCCACCACCAGCCTCACCTGAACCCGCCGGCCGGCTCTCGGCCCGGTCGGCCAGCTTTGGGTTCGCCCGCCCGCGCCGAGGTCCCGTGGCCGGCGCCCACAGTGGTCAAAATGGCCGCTGCACCACCATCGGGCCCAGCCTGGTTCTGGCGGCTGGGCCCGATGGTGGTATGAACGTTGGACGGCCACGGGGTGGCCGGACTTCCGTACTCAGGCCGGCGCTATGTCAAGTGGGCGAGCAGCCAGTCGGCCACCGCGCGGGTGGCGCCGGCGAGCACGCCGGTGATCGCGGCGAGGGCGATCCGGGTCCGGGGATCGTCCGGGCGGCGGTCGGGCCGGCGTGGTGCTCGGGTCGGTCGGGTCATCGGATACTCCCTGAGCGTCTGCGATGGAACGGGGGAGCCGGCGCCGGCTGTGCGTCCCAGCTTCGAGTCACTCGGCGGGGGTCGATCCCAGAGCCGATGAGTGCCGACCGATAGCGACGGCGCTCCAGCTCGGGCATTCTCGATAGACGATGGATGCCGACGAGTCCCGACCGGAGAACCGCCGTGCCCGGCCGCTGGAGCCCGCTGAACTCCCCGCCGGGCCGGAACGCGATCTGCACAAGGCCCTCTACCAGCTGTACGCGGAGGCGGACTGCCCCCGGCTCGATGAGCTGGTCAGGATGATCGCCGCCGACGACCGTCTTCCCGGGGCGCCGAAGAAGGATCTGATCAGCAAGATCATCCGTGCCGATGGGCTGGGATCACAGCAGGACACGGTCACCGTCGCGGTGGCGCTGGCCCGGGCCGCGGGCCGCGAGGACACGGCTCGGACAGCGGAGCGGGTCCGCCGGCTGTGGGTCGCCGCCCGCACGACGCCGACACCCCGGCTGCCCCTGGACGACCTGGTCGAGAACTACCTGGCCCGGCTGCGAGGCCGGTACGGACAGCTGGACATCGACTCCCTGCTGCCGTTGGACAGTCAGGAGGAGCGGATCCCGATCGGCGTACGTGAGGTGTTCGTCGCGCAGCACGTCCGAGCGGACCCGCCGCCGGTCGAGCTGCCCCGCGAGCTGTGGCATCGGCTGGCCGAGTCCGGGGCGGTCGAGGACCGGGACCTGCCGGAGGATCTCGATCGGACGCTCCTGGCCCGGGTCCGTCAGTCGTACGAGGCCCGCCCGGCCCGGCCGGTGCTCGACGTCCTGGCCGAACCCGGTGGGCAGCGGACGGTGGTGCTCGGTGACCCCGGCGCGGGCAAGTCGACCCTGGCCCGGTACCTGGCCGTGGCCCTCGCCCAGCGCACCGACGGGGTTCTCCCGGCCGCCCTCACCGGGCTGTTACCGGTCCTGATCGAGTTGCGCGGTTACGCCGAGCCGCGCTGGCGCGACAGCAGCTTCCTGGACTACCTCGACCAGCAGCACCGGTACACCGACGATCGGCTCGGACTGCCCCGCGACCTGCTCGAACGGCTCCTGAACGGCTACGGCCAGGTGCTGTTCATCTTCGACGGGCTGGACGAGCTGTTCGACCGCAAGGACCGGGAGACGGTCAGCCATCAGATCACCGGTTTCGCCGCCCGCTACCCCGGCGCCCGGGTGCTGGTCACCTCCCGGTACGTCGGCTACCAGCGCGGCGCCTTCGACGCGGCCGGGTTCAGCCACCACATGCTGCAGGACCTGCACCGCGACCAGATCGCCGGCTTCGCGCAGCGCTGGTACCGCATCGCCTGCCCCGGCAACCCGGCCGACGCCGCCCGGCTCAAGGACCGCCTGCTGACCGCGGTCGACGGCTCCCGCGCGGTCCGGGAACTGGCCGGCAACCCACTGTTGCTGACCATCCTGGCGGTCATCGGCCGCCGTCGCGAACTGCCCCGGGACCGGCGCAGCGTCTACGAGCACGCGGTCACCGTGCTCGTCGAACACTGGGAGGTCAGCAAACACCTCGCCGCCGCCGCGCCGGGCCTGCCGGAGCTGGACCGCGAGGACAAGCTCGAGCTGCTCCGGCTGATCGCCCGCCGGATGCAGGACGGCCCGTCCGGGCTGGCCGGCAACCACATCGCCGGCGCCGACCTGCTCACCATGTTCGAGACCTACCTGCGGGAGAGCCACGCCCTGGCGCCGGGCCCGGCCCGCGTCGCCGCCCGGGCGATGCTGGAGCAGTTCCGGCACCGCAACTTCATCCTCAGCCGCTTCGGCGGCTCGGTGTACGGCTTCGTCCACCGGGCCTTCCTCGAGTACCTGGCCGCCGCCGACATCGACATCCGCTTCGCCAACCGCGAGCTGTCCGAGAACGACCTCATCGAAGGCGTCTTCTTCCGGCGTTACAACGACCCGGCCTGGCACGAGGTCCTGCTCCTGCTCACCGGAATGCGCGAACACTTCGCCGGCGCCATCCTCGACCGCCTCCTCACCGCCGACCCACTGTGGTACCTACGCCCCGACACGCTGCCCCAGCACCTGCTGCTCGCGATCCGCTGCCTCGCGGAGATCCGCAAACCCGGCGCCATCCACCGGCAGAACATCGCGATTGCCCGGGCCCTCACCGACCTGCTCGAAACCGTCACCGATCGGCCGTTCGACCTGGCCCTGCCCACCGCAATCCGGCAGACGATCGTTCCCGTCATGACCGGCCTCGGCCCGCGCTGGACCGGCCGTGACCACTATCTGGGCTGGTATCGCATCCGCAGCCGCGTCATTTCCGATACCGAGTACAGCTCCACCGAGGCCGTACCCCTTGCCACCCTCATCGCTGCGGCGCTCGGCACCAGTAGCACCGTCCAGCAACTACGCACCACCGCCGTCCTCGGCACGCATGTGACGATCCGACGGGCTGCGGTGCAGGCCATCGCCGTGGTTTGGCCCGATGACCCGGACACCTCGCGGTGGCTGCGCGGCCGTGTCACCACCGACCCGGACCCGTTCGTGCGGGAGGCGGCCGTGCTGGCCATCGCCGTGGGCTGGCCCGGCGACCCTGACACCTTGCCCCTGCTGCGTGACCACGCCGCTAACGACCCCTCCCCGTACGTGCGGGAGGCCGCGGTACGGGCCATCGTGATCGGGTGGCCCGGCGACCCTGACATCTTGTCCTGGTTGCGCGATCGTGCCGCTACCGACCCCTTCCCGTTCGTGCGGGAGGCTGCGGTACTGGCCATCGCCGTGGGCTGGTCCGACCATCCTGACGCCTTATCTTGGCTGCGTGGCCGTGCCGCCATCGACTCCGACGAGTCCGTACGGCAAGGTGTTGCGCGGGCCATCGTGGTCGGTTGGCCCGGCGATCCTGACTCTCTGCCGTGGCTGTGTGACCGTGCCGCCACCGACGACTTCGCGACGGTGCGGGAGGCCGCGGTGCGGGCCATCGCCGTGGGCTGGGCCGACGACCGTGGCGCCCTGCCGTTGCTGCGCAACCGTGCCACCGCTGACTCCGACGAGTCGGTGCGGGAGGCCGCGGTGCGGGCCGTCGCCGTCGGCTGGTCCGACGACCCTGGCGTCTTGTCGTGGCTGCGTGGCTGTGCCGTCACCGATCCCGACGGGCCCGTGCGGGGGGCCGCGGTGCGGGCCGTTGCCGCTGGCTGGTCCAACGACCCTGGCGTCTTGTCGTGGCTGCGTGGCTGTGCCGTCACCGATCCCGACGGGTCCGTGCGGCGGGTTGCGGTGGAGGCCGTTGCCGCTGGCTGGTCCGATGAGCCTGATGCTTTGTCGTGGCTGCGTGGCTGTGCCGTCACCGATCCCGACGGGCCCGTGCGGCGGGTTGCGGTGGAGGCCGTTGCCGCTGGCTGGTCCGATGAGCCTGATGCTTTGTCGTGGCTGCGTGGCCGTGCCGTGACCGATCCCGACGGGCCCGTGCGGGGGGCCGCGGTGCGGGCCGTCGCCGTCGGCTGGTCCGACGACCCTGGCGTCTTGTCGTGGCTGCGTGGCCGTGCCGTGACCGATCCCGACGGGTCCGTGCGGGGGGCCGGGGTGCGGGCCGTTGCCGCTGGCTGGTCCGATGAGCCTGATGCTTTGTCGTGGCTGCGTGGCTGTGCCGTCGCTGACCGTGACGGTTCGGTGCGGCGGGTTGCGGTGGAGGCCGTTGCCGCCGGTTGGTCCGAGGACCCTGGCGTCTTGTCGTGGCTGCATGGCCGTGCCACCACCGACCCAGACCCGTTCGTGCGGAAAGCCGCGGTGCAGGCCATCGGCGCCGGTTGGTCCAGTGACCCTGACGCCCTGACCTTGCTACGTGACCGCACCGTCACCGACCCTGATGGGATCGTGCGGACGGTTGCGCTTCAAGCGGTAGTGGCCGGTTGGTTCGACGACCCTGGCACCCTGCCTCTGCTGCGTGACCGTGCCTCCATCGAGGAGCCGTTCGTGCGGGAGGCCGCGGTGCGGGCAATCGCCGCCGGCTGGCCCGACAAGCGGGACATCAATCGCTCCTCGAACGCGGGCGAGACTGCGGAAGCGTGACGGCGGGGCTGAAAACGAAGGGACCGCCGGTAGGGTCGGGGCATGCGTGTTCCCACTGCGGTGATCACCGCTGGTTCTCTGATCGGTGGATGGCAGCTCGCTCGCCGCACCGGTGTCCGGCCGCTCGGCGGCGTCGTGCTGGCCGCCGGGGGTGTGCTGGCCGGGCGGGAGTGGGCCCGGCGCACCAGCCCCGCTGTCACCGGGGCGCTGGCCGCGACGTACGTCGGAGCCTTCGGTCTCTCTCATCCGCTGGCCAAGCGGATCGGTGCCTGGCCGGCGGTCCTCGCGGTCTCCGCGATCACCGCCGCGGCGTCCTATGTCGCGGCCGACCGGAGGCCCTGACCGTGCGGGAGACCGCCGAGGAGATCGGTGAGCTGCAGCGGTTGCTGGACGGCTCCCTCGCCGGCTCGACCGCGCATCTGCGGTCGATCGTCGCCGAGCGCACGATCACCGCGGAGCAGCTCGCCGGGGTGCTGACCGGCATGTGCGTGCTGTCGCTCGCCACCGTGACCGCCGCGGGGGAGCCCCGGGTCAGCGCCGTCGACGGGCACTTCCTGCACGGGCGCTGGGTCTTCGGGACGGCCCGGACGGCCGCGAAGGCCCGGCATCTGGCCGCCCGGCCGGCCGCCAGCGTCTCCCACCTGCGCGGTGAGGACCTGGGCGTCTTCGTCCACGGGAAGGTCGAGACGGTCGATCTGACCGCCGAGCCCGAGCTGCTGGCCTACTTCAAGCGGTTCTACGGGGACGACGCGTTCGACTGGGTGAACGAGGTCGTCTACTACCGCCTGCACCCGCACTTCATGACCGTCTACGCGCCGGACGTCGCCAAGCTCCAGTGAACCGTGGTGGGGCCTCTGGGGGAGCCCCACCACGGCGTCTCTCACTGGTAGACGTGGACGTAGTCGACCAGCATCCGGCTGGGGAACGGGGTGGTGGCGTCGATCGGGCCGGGGAAGTCGCCGCCGACGGCCAGGTTCAGGATCACGTAGAACTGGTGGTCGTAGATCCACGGGCCGCGGGTGTTCTCGACGGTGTCCTTGACCGCGTTGAACACCAGTGTGTTGTCGAGGTAGAACCGCATGCCCTTGCTGTCCCACTCGACCGCCCAGACGTGGAAGGCCTGCGACAGGTCGACCGTCGAGTACTTCTGGCCGTAACCGCCGGCTCCGTTGTACGCCGGGGCGTGCAGCGTCGAGTACGCCTCCGAGGTGTTGCGGCCCAGCACCTCCATGATGTCGATCTCCCCGTTGTACGGCCAGGGCCGCCCGTTGAGGAAGTCCGCGCCCATCATCCAGAAGGCCGGCCACAGCCCGTTGCCCTTCGGCACCCTGATCCGCGCCTCGACCCGGCCGTACTGGACGTGGAACTTGTTGCTGGTGTTCATCCGGGCCGAGGTGTACTGCCGCCCCTGGTAGTCCTGCTTGCGGGCCTCGATCACCAGTGAGCCCTGACCGTCCATCGAGGCGTTCTCGCTGTTCGGGGTGTAGTACTGGATCTCGCCGTTCTGCGGGACGCCCGGGTCGTAGGTCCACTTCGCGGTGTCCGGCTTGGCGCCGGCCGCGCCGTTGAACTCGTCGGCGAAGACGAGCCGGGTGGCGGGGAAGGACGGGTCGGCCGGTTTGGCGGGCGGGTCGACCGGGCTGCCGCCGGTGCCGTACACGCTGAACTCCCAGAGCGAGTAGCCGTACGGGCCGCCGCGCGCCGTGCCGTACATCCGCACGTAGCGTCCGGTGCCGGTGGCGTTGATGACGTCCTTGAGCCCGTCACCGGTGGTGGTCGAGTAGATGGTGGTCCAGTTCGCGGCGTCGCCGGAGACCTGGATCTGATAGGACTTCCCGTACGCCGGGTCCCATTGCAGCACCACCTGGGTGACCTGCGCGGTCGCGCCCAGGTCGACGTAGATCCAGCCCGGGTCGACCCAGCCGGTGGTGGAACTGGTCGCCCAGCGGCTCGCCGGGTCGTTGTCGAACGCCTTGTCGGCGGTGCACGGGTTGCAGTTGACGTCGTTCTGCTCGCTCGAGGCGCGGGCCGGTTTCGCGTACGAGAGCAGGCGGTTGGTGGGGTTGGTCGGGCCGCTGCCGGAGTAGACCTGGAACTCCCAGAACGAGTATCCGTAGAGGTCCAGAGCGCGCTGGGTGAGGTTGATCCGCACGTACCGGGCGGTTCCGGTGACCGTGATGCTCTGCTGCCCGCCGGTCCCGGTCGTGGTCGCGTAGGCCTGCGTCCAGGTCCCGCCGTCGGTGGAGAACTGGAGGGTGAACGCCTTCGCGTACGCGTTCTCCCAGTTGATCGCGATCCGGCTGACCGAGGTGGGCGCGCCGAGGTCGACCTGGAACCACTGGGTGGCGGCGAACGCGCTCGACCATCGGGTGCCGTTGTCGCCGTCGACCCCGGCGGAGGCCGGCGTTCCGGCCCACTCCGTCGACGAGGCGCTGACCGGCTTGTTCTGCGAGACGAGCGTCTCGGCGGCCGCCGCACCGGTGGCGGGCACGGCGAGGAAGGCGGCGATGAGGCCGGTCAGGGCCGTGAGGACGCGTCTTCGCGGCCGTTTCTGGGCAGGGGGCATCGACATGGGGGACTCCCTGAAGATGTGGCGAAAGTGTTTCCGACTTGGGAACTAGACGTGAACCCGCTCTCTTGCCGGTCACTCTGAACCCGGTCGCAATGGGTGTCAATGGCCGCTCGGAACCGGTTCCGGCAGCGGTTCCGACATCGATGCAGGTCAAGGCCGGGGTGACTGGTGGTCCGGGTCGCAGGTTCCGGAACCTGCGACCGGAGGGTGTACGGCTGACCTGGGGTTTGCCCGGTCGCCGCGAGGGCCACTCGGGGAAGCCGGCGAACCGTAGGATCGGTGGATGCCCGTCCCACAGACGCACGACGAGGCGGTCGCGGCCGCCCACCGGCTCGCCGCGCAGCTCGCCCCGGGCGCGATCCAGCGTGATCGCGACGGCGCGACGGTGATCCCGGTCGAGGCGCTCGCCGCCCTGGACGACTCCGGGCTGCTGGGCATCACCGTCCCGGCAGCCGACGGCGGGCCAGGGCTGGGGCCCCGCACGCTCGCCGAGGTCGCCCGCGTCCTCGCCGGGGCCGACCCGTCGATCGCCCAGGTCCCGCAGGGGCACTTCCTGATGGTCGACGTGCTCGCCGTGCACGGCACCCCGGAGGCGCGCAAGCGTCTCTACGGCGAGATCCTCGCCGGCCGGCGGCTCGGCAACGCCCTCGCGGAGCGCGGCGGAGCACACGCCCAGGACCTGCGGACGAGGATCGCCGGCGGCCGCCTCGACGGCGTCAAGTACTACACCACCGGCGCGCTGACCAGCGTCTGGATCGCGGTCAGCGCCCGGGACGAGACCGGCGGGCTGGTGCTCGCCTTCGTCGCCCGCGACGCCGAGGGCGTGGCCGTCGACACCGACTGGGACGTGATCGGCCAGCGGGCCACGATCAGCGGCACCGCCACGTTCACGAACGTGCTGGTGGAGCCGGGGATGTGCGTCGACTACGGGCACGCCTATCAGCAGCCGCAGCAGCTGGGTGCCCGCGCTCAGCTCTACCACGCCGCGATCGAGGTCGGGATCGCCGGCGCGGCGCTGGCGGACGCCCGGGGATATCTGCGGACCAAGGCGCGTCCGTCCACCGAAGCGGTCCGCACCGGAGTCACCCAGGCCGCCGACGATCCGCACGTCCGGCACCGCTACGGCCGGCTCGCGACCCGGGTGCGGGCGGCCGAGGCGCTGCTGGACTCCGCCGCCCGTACGCTCGAGGAAATCACCCTGACCCCGGCGGACGCCGAGGCCGCGGCTCGTGGCTCACTCGCCGTCGCCGCCGCGAAGGCCTTCGGCAGCGAGGTCGCGGTGGACGCCGGCTCCGAGCTGTTCCAGCTCTGCGGCACCAGCGCGGCGGCCTCGAAGTACGACCTGGACCGGCACTGGCGCAACGCCCGCACGCACAGCGTCCACGACCCGCTCGACTACAAATATCACCACATCGCCGCGTACGAACTCGCCGACGTCCAGCCGCCCAACCACGGCCAGCTCTGAGCGCCGGCCGCGGACCTCAGCCGGTGTAGCGGAAGGAGGCGAAGACGACGTCGGTGCTGTGCTCGAAGCCGAGGCGGCCGTAGAGCCGGATCGCGTTCTCGTTGTCGTGCACGGCGTGCAGGAACGGCAGCTCACCGCGGGTCAGGATGCCGGCCGCGACGGCGAGGGTGAGGCGGGCGCCGAGGCCCTGGCCGCGGAACTCCGGATCGGTGCAGACCGCGGACACCTCGGTCCAGCCGGCCATCCGGAACCGCTCGCCGGCCATCGAGATCAGGCGGCCGTCCTTGGCACGGATGCCCAGGTAGCGGCCGAGGTCGACGGTGCGCTTGCGGAACGGGCCGGGTTGCGCCCGGGCGACCAGCTCGAGCATCTCCGGGACGTCGTGCTCGGTGAGCGGGACGGCCTCGGGGTCGTCGACGGCGGACATCGCGGTGCCGACCATCTGCACGCCGCGCATCCGGCTGTCCTCCACCCAGCCGGGTGCGGCGGTGATCGACGGGCCGGTGAGCAGCGCGTGGTCGGTGAGGGTGGCCAGGTCGCGCCAGGCGGCCGGGTCGGCCGGGTCGCTGATGGCGCAGAACGCGGAGATCTCGGGCAGGTATCGGGCGGCGTCTCCGGCGGCCTCGGCATAGCCGGCCTGCGGCCCGGAGAGGGCAGCCCACACGGGATTGTTCAGCACCCCTGTGACCCTGCCCGCTACCGGCCTCCGGCGCCAGTCGATAATCGACGGCTCACCCGGTGAGTGAGTGTTCGGTTACCGACAGTCGAGAATCAATCGGACGTCCGCTGCCTAGGGTGGATCGTTGCGTGGTGGGTGGCGGTGGGCGTCAGGCGCTGAGCGCGGCCGGCTCGGCCGAACCGGTCAGCGCCGGGATCTCCGCCGGCCAGACCGGCTTGGCGAAGTGGTATCCCTGGCCGTAGTGGCAGCCCATGGTCTTCAGCGCGGTCCGCTGCCCGGCCTCCTCGATGCCCTCGGCGACGACGGTGAGGTCGAGATTCCCGGCGAGCGTGACGATCGCGTCGACGAGCGCGTGCTGCTGCCGGCTGGTCAGAATGTCGTCGATGAACGACTTGTCCAGTTTCAGCACGTCCACCGGCATCTGCCGCAAGTAGCTCAGGGACGAGTATCCCGTACCGAAGTCGTCGATCGCGATCCGGACGCCCATGGCGCGCAACGCGCGCAGGTCCTGGATCACCTTCTCGGCGTCCTTGAGCACCAGGCTCTCGGTGATCTCCAGCAGCAGCCAGTCGGGACGCGCCCCGGCCTGTTCGAGCGCCGTGTGGACCTGCTCCACGAAGTCGGCGGCGCGGAACTGCCGCGGTGACACGTTCACGCTGATGTAGCGCAGCGACGTGCCCGGGTCCGCGGCCTTCCACTCGGCGAGCTGCCGCAGCGCCTCGCGCATCACCCAGTTGCCGATCCCGACGATCGCGCCGTTCTCCTCGGCCGCCTCCACGAAGTGGAACGGGCCGAGCAGTCCGCGGGTCGGGTGCTGCCAGCGGACCAGCGCCTCGACGCCGGTGACCCGCTGCTCGGCGATCTCGACGATGGGCTGGAACTGCAGGATGAACTGCTCGTCCTCGATCGCCTCGGTCAGCTGGGTGCGCATCTCCAGCCGCTGCACCATGGCGTGCGCCAGGTCGCTCTGGTAGCGCTGCCAGCCGCCCTTGCCCATCCCCTTGGCCAGGTAGAGCGCCAGGTCGGCGTGGCGCAGCAGCTCGGTGGCGTTGTTCGCGTCCCGGCTGGTGGCGACGCCGATGCTGACCTTGCCGCTGACCAGGTGCACGCCGCCCTGGCCGTCGGGAACCTCGAGCGGGGCCTCCAGCGCGGCCACGATCCGGGCCGCCACGTCCTCGGCGGCCTCCGCGGTGTCGCTCTGCTCGACCAGGACGGCGAACTCGTCGCCGTCCATCCGGGCCGCGGTGCTGCCGGCCCCGATGATCGACGAGATCCGCTGGGCCACGGCGAGCAGCAGCTGGTCGCCGATCGCGTGCCCGAGGGTGTCGTTGACCTCCTTGAAGTCGTCCAGGTCGACGAAGAGCACGCCGAGCGTGGCGGCGTCGCGCTCGGCGACCATGAACGCCTGCTCGAGGCGGTTGCGGAAGAGCACCCGGTTGGCCAGCCCGGTCAGCGAGTCGTGGAACGCCTGGTGGGTGAGGTCGTCCTCGAGGCGGCGCCGCTCGGTGACGTCGCGCATGGTGACGACGACGCCGTTGACGGTCGGGTCCTCGAGCAGGTTGCGCATGTCGCACTCGACCACCACCCGGCGGCGGCCGGCGCCGTGCGCGGTCAGCTCGATGCCGTCCAGGTCGCCGTGCCCGCGGCGGAGCCGGCGGAGCACGTCGCGCAGCGCCTCCCGGGTGTCCGCGGTGATCAGCGCGGCCAGCGGCGTGGTCACCGCGACCGGGGCGCCGAACAGCTTCTCCGCGGACGGGCTGGCGTACCGGATGGTGTCGTCCTCATCGAGGATCAGGATGACGTCGGCGGTGTTCTGGATCAGGGTGCGGAAGTACGCCTCGCTGTTGCGCTGGTTGATCTTCGCGGTCAGCGAGATGCGGTCCACGACCACGGCGATCTGCGCGCAGAGCATCTCCAGCAACGGCCGTACCGTGTGCAGCACCTCCTCGTCCGCGCCCAGGACGATCTGGCCGTGCCGGTCGCCGGGCAGCGGCTGGGTGGCGAACAGGACCAGCGGGAACCCGCCGGTCTGCCGGTCCTCGGGCAGGTCGGCGGCCGTGCGCCAGGACACGGTGCGGTCGGTGTCGCCCGGGACCGGAGGGCTCACGTCCAGGCTGTAGCGCGCGCCGGCCGGGATCAGCCGGACGATGGCCTCGCGTACGGCCTCCCGCGCCTCGGCCAGATCGGTCGCCGCGAACATCAGGATGCCCGCCTCGCGCAGGGCCCGCTCCCGGGCGACGGCTCGTCGCTGAGCCACCGCCAGGTCCGCGACCCGGGCCAGGACCACCAGGAACATCACCGCCGCGGCGGCCGCGATCACCGGCGCGTCGGCGATCCCGGCCGTCCGGTCCTGCGTGTACTCCAGGAAGAGCACGATCGGGGCGATCAGCGCGGCCGCGGCCATCCAGACCAGCCGGTGCCGGCCGATCACCGTGCCGGAGCGCGGGGCCGGTACGGTCAGCTGCCGCATCGCCGGGCGCAGGGCGGTGTAGCCCATCGCCACGTAGAAGACGATCCAGCCGAGGTCGACCGGGCCGCCCACCTGCCAGTCGCCGCGTAGCTGGGACTGGCCGTAGAAGATGTCGGAGACGAGCAGGCCGAGCATGGCCAGGCCGAGGCCGGGCAACGCCTTCGGGCGCTCGCCGGCGGTCAGCATCCGCAAAATCATCGCCAGCACCAGTACGTCACCGAGCGGGTAGCCGATCAAGACGACCTTCTGCAGGAGGGCGAGGTCCTGGGCGCGGGCGAACGGGGCGATCCAGTACATCCACGCCAGCAGCCCCAGGCCGACGGTCGGGACCAGCGCGTCGAGCAGCGGCCCCCGGTTGCCGCCGTGGTCCGAACTGGTCCGGATGAACAGCAGCAGGGCGCCGATCACCAGCGGGTAGACGGCCAGGTAGAACAGGTCGGCGACGCTGGGGAACGCGGGCTGGTGACCGAGCACCCGCACCAGGTTGTACCAGGTGTCACCGGTGATGAAGCAGGTCAGCGCGGCGCTGGTGAGATACCACGGCAGGCGCCGGGCCGGCTGGTGCAGCCGCACCCCCACGAGGACCGCGGCGGCCGACGAGTAGCCGAGCAGCGCCCAGGTGTACAGGTGGCTGCCCGGGACCGCGTAATAGAGCGCGGCCAGCACGAGGGCCCACGCGCTGAAGCATGCGCGAACTGTTCCCGTCGACATGCCGTGCTCCGTTCGAGTGGGTGGTCCGGCCTTTCGCGTCTATCGGGGGGCTCCACGCGGACCTGAGGATGGGAACCGGCTCGCACCCGGTTCGCAATCAATAGACGGACGTTGTTTCTTCACCTCTCGGCCACATGCCGTGCCGGAAACCTTCGATGATCTTGGCGAGGATGCTCGGCATGTCCCTACGGCGTACCGGGATCGCGCTCGCGTCCCTCGTCCTGCTCGCCAGCGGCGTCACCGCCGCGTCGCCGCCCGCCCAGGCGGCCGCCACCGTGCCCGCGTTCGACCACATCGTCCTGGTGATGTTCGAGAACAAGGCCGCGTCCCAGATCACCGCGTCCTCGGCGTCCTACTTCGCCTCCCTGGCCGCGCAGGGCGCCACGTTCACGCAGTCGTACGCGATCACCCACCCTAGCCAGCCCAACTACATCGCCCTGTTCTCCGGCTCGACACAGGGCGTGACCAACGACGACTGCCCCAAGACGTTCACCACCGGCAACCTCGGCGCTCAGCTGATCGCCGCCGGCAGGACGTTCAAGGGCTACTCCGAGGCGATGCCCTCGGACGGCTACACCGGCTGCTCCAGCGGCACCTACCGGCGCAAGCACAACAGCTGGGTCGACTTCAGCACCGTGCCGGCCGCCGGCAACGTCCGGTACAGCACCTTCCCGGCCGACTACAGCCAGCTGCCGACGGTGTCGTTCGTGAGCCCGGACATGTGCAACGACATGCACGACTGCTCGATCGCGACCGGCAACACCTGGCTCAAGAACAACCTCGACGGGTACGCCCAGTGGGCCAAGACCCACAACAGCCTGCTGATCGTCACGTTCGACGAGGACAACTACCTCGCGCTGAACCGTATCCACACGACCTTCGTCGGGGCGAACGTCAAGGTCGGCTCGTACTCCACGAAGATCAACCACTACACCGTGCTGCGGACCATCGAGGCCGCGTACGGCCTGCCCGCCCTGGGCGGCGCGGCCGGCGTCTCGCCGATCACCGACGTCTGGCAGTAACCCGTGTACCTGGCCTCGGTGGAACGGCCGTCGGCCGGCGCGGCCGACCGCACCAAGCGCCTCGCCGGGACGGTCCTGGCTCTCGGCACGGTCAGCCTGATCACCGACGTGTCCAGCGAGATGGTCTCGGCGATCCTGCCGCTGTACCTGGTCGCCGGGCTGGGGCTTGGCCCCGCCGTCTACGGGCTGATCGACGGCCTCTACACCGGGGCGACGGCACTGCTGCGCCTGGCCGGCGGATATCTCGCCGACCGGGCGCGGCGCCGCAAGACCGTCGCCGCCGCCGGCTACGGGCTCTCCGCGTTCATGAAATTCGGGCTGCTCGCGGCCGGCGGTTCGGTGCCGTGGCTGAGCGCCGTGATCGTCGCCGACCGGGCCGGCAAGGGCCTGCGCACCGCGCCCCGGGACGCGCTGATCACTCTCGCCACCCCGGATGGCCAGCTCGGGCGGGCCTTCGGCGTGCATCGGGCGATGGACACCACCGGCGCCTTCGCCGGGCCGCTGGTCGCGCTCGCCGTGCTCGCCGCCTCCGGCCAGGCCTACGACGCGGTCTTCGTGGTCAGTGGCTGCGTCGCGATGATCGGCGTGCTCACGCTCGTGCTCTTCGTCCGCGACCACCGGGGCCCGCGCCCGCCGTCGAACACGGTCAGCCTCGTCGCGGCAGCCGGCCTGCTGCGCCGCCGGCCGGTCCGCGCGCTGCTGGCCGGCGCGGTCCTGCTCGGGCTCAGCACGATCGGCGACGGCTTCGTCTACCTGCTCCTGCAACGCCGGGAGAGCCTCGCCACCGGGTGGTTCCCGCTGCTCGCGGTCGGCACCAGCCTGGCGTACCTGATCCTCGCCGTGCCGCTGGGCAACCTGGCCGACCGCGTCGGGCGGGCCCCGGTCGTCCTCGGCGGCTACGCCGCCCTCGGCGCCGTCTATCTCCTGCTGGACTCCGGCCTGGCCGGCCCGCTAGTGGTGATCTTCATTCTTCTGCTGTACGGCGTCTACTACGCGGCCACCGACGGTGTGCTGATGGCGCTCGCCGGGCCGCTGCTCCCCGCCGAGCTGCGCACCACCGGCCTCGCCCTGGTGCAGACCGGTCAGGCGCTGGCCTACCTGGCGTCCTCGGTGCTGTTCGGCCTGGCCTGGCAGTGGTGGGGCGCGACCGGGGCGATCCGCGCCGTCACCGTCCTGGCCGTCCTGACCCTGTCCGGTTCCGCCCTTCTCCTGCTCAGGTTCGCTCGTGAGTCGTGAAATGACACCGCGGCGGCGGGTGCTGCTCGCGGCGCTGGTATCGGTGGTGCTGCTCGGCGGCGCCGTGGCCTACGTGCTGGTCGCCGGGCACCGTGGCGACCGGCCGGCGGTGGCCGCGGCGGCGGTCGACGCGGGCCCGGGGGACCGGGTGCTGTTCCGCAGCACCGCCGCCGCCGGGTACGGCCGGGTCGGCACGGTGGCCCGGGGGAGCGGGAGCGGGGCGCGGCAGCTGTCCGATCTTGACTGCGTCCGGGTCTACGCCGCGGCCGGGCGCGGGATCTGCCTGCGCCCGGACGGCCCGCTCACCACCTACCAGTTGGCCGTGGTGGACGCGTCGCTCCGCGTCCAGGACACGTATCCACTGGTGGGGGTGCCGAACCGGGCCCGGGTGTCGCCGAGCGGGAACGTCCTGGCGTTCACCGTCTTCGTGACCGGGGACTCGTACAACGGTGGGCGGTTCTCCACCCGGGCCGGAACGATCAACCTGGCCACCCGGGAGACGGCCGACTCCCTGGAACTCTTCTCGGTCGTCCGGGACGGGAAGCCGTACCGGGCCGTCGACGTCAACTACTGGGGTGTCACGTTCCTGGACGACCGGCACTTCTACGCGACGTTGTCGACGGCGGGGAAGCGCTACCTGGTCGCCGGCGACCTGACCACGCAGAGCGTGCGGACGCTCGCCGAGAACGTCGAGTGTCCGTCGCTGTCGCCGGACCGGACCCGGATCGCCTTCAAGGAGGCGATCCGGGGCGATCCGGCGAAGGGCTGGCGGCTGACCGTTCTTGATCTGGCGACGATGCGCCGGACGCCGCTCGCCGAGACCCGCGGCGTGGACGATCAGGCCGCCTGGTACGACGACCACACCGTGATGTACGCCGTTCGTCGCGGCTCGCGCGGCGCCGACGTCTGGTCCGTCCCCGCCGACGGCTCCGGCGCCCCGCACCTGCTGATCCCGGACGCCGAGTCCCCCGCCGCCCTCTGGAACTGACCCGGCGCGCCGGTGGCAGCTCCTACCAGCGGATTATCGCGTCGTCCAGCTCGTCGGCGCGGGCGAAGTCGGCGTCGCGCGAGTAGTCCTCGCCCCGCTCGTAGCCGGGCTCGCCGTCCGCGAAGTACTCGGTCTTCGCCGGCACGCCGACCTGGTACGAGTCGTCGATCGCCTGGTCGTCGAGGCCGTAGTAGGTGCCGAGCCGGGCGGCCTCGGCCCGGGACAGCGGTTCGTCGTAGGCGAAGTCCACGTCCGGCGCGTCCTGGACGGTCGCCTTGTCGAACGGCACGACGAGGCGGTCGTCGAGCAGATCGGCCTCGTGCAGCGGGATCAACGACTCGTTCGAGCCGAAGAAGCTGGTACGGACGCAGACCCAGGCGGGTAGCCCAGTGGTGTCCGTCCAGACCTGCTCGGCCGAACCGATCTTGTGCCCGTCGCGGTCGCGCACCTTGCGCCCGGGCAGTGAACTGACGTACTCCTGCGTGATCACGGGTGGTCTCCCCTCATCGTGGGGCCTGTGCGGCTTTCGCGTCGTCTGCGCGGTTCCGGGGTTGAGCATCTCGGCGCAGAGTGATGCCCCGGGTCACAGCGGTTCTAACACGGGGGAGACGACTCGTTCAGCCACTCGCCGGGAAAGCCGGAGCGGACCTCAGCCGGCGAGCGCGTCGACCAGACGGCGGGCCGAGCCGGCCAGGTTCCACCGCTGCGCGAGCGCGAGAAGGGCGTCCGGGTCGCGGGGCGCCTTCGGCAGGGCCGCGTCGAAGGCGGGCAGCTCGACGTCGAGGGCGACCCGGCACACCGGCAGCGCCCGAGCCAGGTACTCCCGGCCGGCGTTCAGCTTCGTCCGGACGCCGGGCGCGAACCCCGACTCCGGATCGTCGAGCGCGGCCAGGATCTCGGCGATCCCGCCGTACCGCTCGATCAGCCGCGCGGCGGTCTTCTCGCCGACGCCCGCCACCCCCGGCAGTCCGTCGCTGGCGTCGCCGCGCATCGCGGCGAAGTCCGCGTAGTAGTGCGCCCGCACCCCGTACTTCGCCTGCACCAGCGCCTCGTCGGCGTCCTCCAACTTGGCCACGCCGCGACCGCAGTACAGCAACCGGGTCCCGCGCGCGTCGTCGACAAGCTGGAACAGGTCGCGGTCGCCGGAGACCACCTCGACCGGCGCCTCCTGGGTCGCCGCGAGGGTGCCGAGCACGTCGTCCGCCTCGTAACCCGGCACGCCGAACGCCGGGATCCCGACCGCGGCGAGCACCTCCAGCAGCACCGGCACCTGCCGCTCCAGGGAGGCCGGCACCTCCTCGACCGCACCGTGGGCGACCCGGTGCGCCTTGTACGACGGCACCAGCTCCACCCGCCAGGCCGGCCGCCAGTCCGCGTCCAGCGCGCAGACCAGCCGGTCGGGCCGTCTGGTCCGGACCAGTTGGGCGATCATGTCGAGGAAACCGCGGATCGCGTTGACCGGCTCGCCGGCCTCGGTCTGAGCGGCCTTCTCCGGAATGCCGTGGAACGCGCGGAAGTACAGGCTGGGGGCGTCGACGGCCAGCAGTGGTCGGGTCACGCGCCAACCTTGCCACACGGGTCCGACATCGGGTCACGACCAGTCGGCCTGCCACAGGTCGGGTCCGAACATCTCGTACTGGATGTCGGCGGGGGCGATCCCGCGGTCGATCAGTGCGCTCCGGACGGCCTGCAGGAACGGCAGCGGGCCGCACAGGTAGTAGACGGCGCCCACCGGAAGCGTGACCTGTGCCAGGTCCATCGTGCCCTCGTGCACCCCGGCGACCGGCAGGTCGGAGTGCGCCCCGCGCTCGTACCACACATTCAGGGAGGATCCGGGCAACTGGGCGAGGTCGTCGGCGATCTGGCGGCGCAACGGGAACGACTGCTCGTCAGTGTCGGCGTGCAGCATCGTCACGCTCAGCCGGGAGCCGGCCGCGACCAGGTGCGACAGCATCCCGGCCATCGGGGTGATCCCGATGCCGGCGCTGGCGAAGACCGCTGGGCGGCCCGAGTCGTCCAGGACCACGTCGCCGTACGGGACGCTCATGGTCAGTTCGTCGCCGACCTTGATCCGATCGTGCAGCAGGCTCGACACCTCCCCGTCGGGCTTGCCGTCACCGTGCACCCGTTTGACCGCGAAGTACCGGTGCTCACCGTCGTCGGCGCGGATCAGGCTGTACTGCCGGGGCTGCCGTACCCCGTCCGGCATCGTCGCGAGCACGCTGACGTACTGCCCCGGCAGCGAGGCCCGCACCGGGCGGTTGTCGACCCGGCGCATGGTGAAGACGACGACGTCGTCGGTGTCCTTCTCCTTCGCGGCGACCCACCACTGCCGCCAGACCCGCTGGGCGGTGATCCCGCGAGCGCTGTACAGGCCGCGCTCCTGGTGGATCAACGCATACGCCATCAGCCAGTACACCTCCTCCCAGGCCGCCGTGACACCCCGGGTCACCACGTCGCCGAGGACGTCGCCGATGGCCCAGCTCAGGTGCTCCCAGATGATCGGGTACTGGTCGGGGCGGATGCCGAGCGAGGCGTGCTTGTGCGCGATCCGGGTCAGCAACCGCTCCGGGAGCTGGGGCGGATCGGCCAGCAGCGTCGTGGCGAACATGGCCACCGACCCGGCAAGGGCCTTCGGCTGGGATCCCTCGGCCTGGTGGCCACGGTTGAAGATCCCGTCCTGGAACTCGGGGTGGGCCGCGAACAGGTGCGCGTAGAAGCGGCTCGCGATCTCCTGGATGTTCTCGCCGATGGCCGGCAGGGTGGCCTCCACGATCGGGCGAGCTTTGTCGGACAGCACGGTTGACCTCCTGACCGGCGCCGCCTCGGCGGACGTCACAGCCTGCGGTCCGAGCCTAGAACGCCAGGTGGACACCGCGCGGCCGATCAGCCCCCGACAGGTGCGGTCCGGCCGCCCGGCGCACACCGGGCGGCCGGACCGTGCCTCACTCGTTGTGCAGCACCTGGGCGATCGTCATCCGGGCCGCGGCCCGGGCCGGCAGCAGCGCGCCGAGCACCGCGATCAGCACGCCGGTCAGCACGAGCGGGATCACCACGGCCGGGGACCAGACCGTCAGCACCGACAGGGGCAGGCGGACCCGGGCGCCGCTCGCGGACATCGGGACGACGAACCGGTGCGTGAGGATCCCGAGCGGCAGGCCGAGCAGCCCGCCGACCACGCCGAGCGCCGCCATCGAGGTGACCATCATGGCCACCACCTGCGCCGGGGTCATCCCGATCGACTTGAGCATGCCCAGGTCGCGGCGGCGCTCCAGGGCGTCGAGCGCGACCGTGTTGAGCACGCCGAGCGCGGCGACGGTGGCGAGCAGCAGGCCCAGCACGGTGGAGAAGCCGGCCACGATGACGGTGAACTCGTCCCCGCCGGTGTTGTCCCACACGTCGAGCCCGCTGTCGGCCGCCCGCACCGCCGCGACGTACCCCGCGACGCTGGTTCCCGGGGTGACCTGCACCTGGTAGTAGAAGTCGCTCGGTGCCAGCTTCGGGTCCGCGACGAAGGTGGTCAGCGACGACCAGTCGGCCATCAGGCCCGGCGGACCCGACGGCCCGCGGACCGTCTCCCCGACGATCCGGAGCGTGCCGCGCCGGCCCCCGGACTCGACGGCGACCTGATCGCCGACCTTCAAGCCCCGTTCGAGCAGCAGGTTGGAGGGCGCGACCACCTCGTCGGGGGCGGCCATCCAGCGGCCCTCGAGCAGCTGCGCCCGGTAACCCAGCTCGGCCACCTCGCCGCGGCCGAAGATGACCCGGATCGGCTCGTTGCTGCCGGCCGCGGCCAGCTCGGTGTCGGCGAACACGCCGACCCGGGCGGTGCCGGGCAGCCCGCGCAGCAGCTCCTCGACCTGTGCGTCGGTGCGGGTGGTCGGGGTGCCGAAGTCGCTGGGCAGCCCGCGGACCCCGATGTCGCCGCTGACCTGGACGTCGATCTCGGCGACCCGGTTGAGGGTGCTGGCCAGACCGGCCGCGAACGTCACCGTGGTCACGCCGAGCAGCAGCGCCGCCATGGTCAGCGCGGTGCGGCCCGGCCGGGCGAACGGCAGGCCCAGGCCGAGGCTGACCGCCCGGGGCAGCCGGGTGCCGCTCAGCGCCCGCTGGACCCGCAGCCCGCGCCCGCGCCGCTGCGCGCTGCCGGCGGTGATCGCCTCGGCGGCGGAGAGCCGGTGCGCCCGCCGGGCCGGCACCAGCGCCGAGACCAGCACGATCAGCGGTATGCCGAGCAGCGCGGCCAGCCACACCCACCAGCTGATCTCGGTGTCCCCGAACCCGAAGCCGCGGAACGCCTCACCGATCAGCGCCTGGCCACCCAGCGCGCCGATCACCGCGCCGGGCACGGCCCCGGCCACCGCCGGCACCGAGGCCATCAGCAGGTAGACGGTGACGACCTGGCGGGGCGTGAAGCCGAGCGCCTTGAGCACGCCGATGTGCCGGAACCCGGAGACCACCGCGCCGCTGACCACGTTGCCCACGATCAGCACCGCCACCACCAGGCCGAGTACGCCGAACGTGGCGAGCAGCGGCAGGTAGGTGCCGAGGTCCTCGGCCGCGTCCTCCTTGACGGTCAGGTACGGCTCGGCGCCGATCAGCGCTCCGGTGGGGAGCCCCGTGGTCACCCCGGACAGGCGGGCGTTCACCGCCTCCTTCGTCGAGACGTCGCCGGTGAACCGGTACAGCATCTGCAGGCCGGTCGGGTGCAGGGCGCGGACCTGCTCCGGGGTCACCCAGCCGTCCGCCGAGTCGCTGATGCCGTACGCGAATCCGACCACCCTCAGCGTGACGCCGTTCGCGCTGACCGAGGTCATCTCCGCGAGCGGCCCCCGGTCCATGTTCTCCTCCGGCGGGAAGGCCAGGACGATCTCGCCCGGCGCGGACGGCCAGCGCCCGTGCCACACGTCGAGCTGATCGACGGGCCCGCCGGGATCGGCGCGTCCGACCACCGTGATCGCGTGGGGCGGCAACGGCCCGACGCTCCGGTCGTCGGGTTCCAGGACGATCTGGCCGAACGGGCCCGCCGCGGCGGCGACTCCGGTCCGGGCCGCGGTCAGCTGCGCCTCGGTGACCTTGGCCGGGTCGTAGGCGGCGACCGCGTGCGCTCCGTGCCTCGCCGCGAACGTCCGGTCGAAGGGCGCGGAGGAGGCGTCCAGGAGCGCGAGCGAGACCACGGTCGTGGCGCTGCACAGCAGCACCACGAGCCCGATCAGGAACGTCTGCAGCCTGCGCCGGCGCACCGCCGCGCGAGCCGCCCGCCAGACGGCGCTCATGCCGCCACCTCCGCTTCGCTCCGGCGTCGGCATGAGCCGACAACTGAGCCAGCCGATTCGCTCGCAAGCTCGCTCATTCCGCCACCTCCGCTTCGCTCCGGCGTCGGCATGAGCCGACAACTGAGCTAGCCGATTCGCTCGCAAGCTCGCTCATTCCGCCACCTCCGCTGCGCTCCGGCGTCGGCATGAGCCGACAACTGAGCCAGCCGATTCGCTCGCAAGCTCGCTCATGACCGCTCCAGCGCGGACTCGCGGGCGATCCGACCGTCGCCCATCTCCACCAGCCGGCTCGCGCAGCGGTGCGCCAGCCGCTCGTCGTGCGTGACGATCAGCAGCGTCTGACCGATCTGGTTCAGGTCCAGCAGCAGGTCCATCACCTGCTCGCCGGCCTTCGAGTCGAGCGCGCCGGTCGGCTCGTCGGCCAGCAGCAGCGCCGGCCGGTTCATCAGCGCCCGGGCCACCGCGACCCGCTGCCGCTCGCCACCGCTGAGCGCGGCCGGGTAGATGTTGCGGCGGTCGGCGATGCCCAGCTCGTCGAGGAGCTCCAGGGCGCGCTTGCGGGCCGGGCCGGCCTTGCTGCCGGTCAGCTGCGCCGCCAGGGCCACGTTGTCCAGCGCGGGCAGGTCGTCCAGCAGGTTGAAGAACTGGAAGATCATCCCGAGGTGGTGCCGGCGGAACAGCGCCAGCTTCGTCTCGTTCATCGCGTCGACGCGCTCGCCGTGCACCTCGATCGTGCCGCCGGTCGGCCGGTCCAGGCCGGCGATCATGTTGAGCAGGGTGGACTTGCCGCACCCGGATGGGCCCATCACGGCGACCGCCTCGCCGGAGCGGATCTCCAGGGACACCCCGTCGAGGGCGACGGTCTCGCCGTACTCCTTGCGGACGCCATCGAGGCGGACCACGGGTTTCTGATCGGTCATGGACGACAACCGTATGGACGGGCGTACCGGAAGAGCATCCGTCCATGGTTGCAACCCGGCGCCGGGTCATCCCACGGATGTAGGCGCTGTAGGCGCTGGGGATGACGTGCCCGCGGCGGCCGTCTGCCAAGGTATGACGGGTGGGGACAGTCTGGACGGCGGGTGCGCTGGCGGTGGCCGGCGTGGCCGTCGCCGCGCTGTGGATCGCGCTGGTCCGGTCCCGGCGACGGCACACCCGCGATCTCGGCGAGCGCGGCTGGCTGCTGGAACGGGAGCGGGAGAGCGCGGCGCGGGCCGCGGTCGACGAGGAGCGCGCCCGGATCGCCCGCGAGCTGCATGACATCGTGAGCCACAACGTGAGCGTGATGATCGTGCAGACGGCGGCGGCACGCGAGGTGCTCAGATCGCTGCCGGAGACGGCGGATTCCGCGCTCGCCGAGGTGGAGAAGGCCGGTCGCACCACCATGACCGAGCTGCGGGCGCTGCTCGGTCTGCTGGCGCCCGCCGCCGACGGGTCCGATTCCGATCTCGCGCCGCAGCCGACGCTGCGCAGCCTCACGTCGCTCGTCGACCGGATCGCGTTCGCCGGGCTGCCGGTCGAGGTCCGGGTCTCCGGCGAGCCGAGACCACTGCCGTCGGGCATCGACGTCACCGCCTACCGGATCGTCCAGGAGGCGCTGACCAACGCGCTGAAGCACGGCGCGGGCGGCAAGGCCGAGGTGACCATCCGCTACGCGGAGAAGGCCCTCCGCGTGGAGGTGCTCACCACCGGGCCCAGCGTGCTCACCGGGGAAGCCCCCGCCGAGCGCGGCGACGCGGACGACTCCGGCACCGGTCGCGGTCTCTTCGGGCTGCGGCAGCGGGTCTCGCTGTACGGCGGAGACCTCGACGCCCGTCGACGACTCGGCGGAGGATTCCGCGTCCGGGCGCGCATCCCGGTGGAGCGGCCATGACGGACGTCGCACCGACCGATGGCGCGGCCAGGACCGGCACCGCGTCGCCGCGCGTGCTCATCGTCGACGACCAGGAGCTCATCCGGGCCGGCTTCCGGCTGATCCTCACCGCGCGCGGCATCGACGTGGTCGGTGAGGCCGGTGACGGCGTCGAGGCGGTCGACGCGGAGCGCCGGCTGCGCCCCGATGTCGTACTGATGGACATCCGGATGCCGGCCATGGACGGCCTCGAGGCGACCCGGCGCATCCTGGCCCGGAGCCCACGGTGTCGCGTGCTCATGCTCACCACCTTCGACCTCGATCGGTACGTGTACTCCGCGCTCGCCCTCGGCGCCAGCGGCTTCCTGCTCAAGGACGTCACCGCCGACCACCTGGCCGCCGCGGTCCGCCTGGTCGGCACCGGGGACGCGCTGCTCGCGCCGTCGATCACCCGCCGCCTGGTGCAGCGCTTCGCGACCGGCCAGGAGCCGGCCGTGCACCGCGACCTCTCCCCGCTCACGCCCCGCGAGCTGGAGGTGCTCACCCTGCTCGGGCGCGGGCTGTCGAACACGGAGCTGGCCGGGACGCTCACCCTCAGCGAGGCGACGGTGAAGACCCACATCGCCCGGATCTTCGCCAAGCTGGACCTGCGCGACCGCGCCCAGGCGGTCGTCCTCGCCTACGAGACGGGCCTGGTCACCCCGGGTTCGTGAGAGATCCACCGGCCCAGGTGATCGGCGAATCGTGGAAACGCCCGCCGGAATCGGACCGCGCCGAACCGTTTCCGCTTGTGTCCGCGTGCCGCGTGGTATTGACTACCGACTATGCGATGGAATCGATTTCCCGCAGCTGTCGGCGCCCTTCTGCTCGCTTCGTCCCTCGCTGTGGCCTGCGACGGCGGCGCGAAGCCCGCCGAATCCGGCGCGCTGGAGAAGTCGACCATCACCGTGGCTGCGCTGCCGCTGCTGGACGCCGCCGCCGTCCATATCGCGCAGGAACAGGGGTTCTTCGCGGCCGACGGGCTGACCGTGAAGATCGAGCCGGTGGCGCAGAGTCTGGCCGCCCTGCCCGCGCTGAAGAACGGGCAGGTCGATGTCATCGCCGGCGCCAATTACGTGACCTTTCTTCAGGCTTATCAGCAGGGAACTCTGAACCTGAGAATCATCGCGGACGCCGCCGCCGTCGCACCCGGATTCATGCGACTGCTGGTGCCCGCCGATTCGCCGGTCAAACAGGTGTCGGACCTCGCCGGCAAGACCGTTGCCGTCAACATCCTCAACAACATCCAGTCGCTGACGTTCAACGAGCTCCTCAAGGCCAATCAGGTCGATCCGGCGAGCGTCGGATACCGGGCGGTGCAGTTCCCGCTGATGGACAAGGCTCTGGCGAACCATGACGTGGACGCGGTGCACACCGCCGAACCGTTCGGCACCGTCCTCCAGCAGAAGCTCAACGCCCGGATGGTCGTCGACGGCGGCGCCGCGCCGAACACCGGGCTGCCGGTCAGCGGCTACGTCAGCACCGAAGACTTCGTCACGAGGTATCCGAAGACGGCGGCGGTCTTCCAGCGGGCGATCCAGAAGGCCCAGGCGCTGGCCGCCGGTGATCGCACGCAGGTCGAGCGGGTGCTGCCCGGCTACGCCAAGGTCGACGCGGCGACCGCCGCGAAGCTCGCCCTTCCCGCGTACCCGACCGTGGTTGACCCGGCCGGGCTGCAACGACTCACCGACCTGATGGTCCAGCAGAAGCTGCTGACGACGCCGATCGACGTGCGGCGCGTGACCTGGCGGCCATGACGAGGTCCCGGTCGCCGGCACCGCCGATCGGGCGTACCGGCCGATGGCTACGAGGCCTGACCGGCCTCGCCGTCGCGGTGGCGATCAGCCAGCTTCTCGCCGTGACCGGTGCCGTGCCCCGGGAGTTCCTGCCGACCGCGGCGGACGTGCTCACCCGGTCCGTACGCCTCGGCGGAGATCCGGAGTTCCTGCTGAACGTGGCCGTCACCGTCCGCGCCTGGGCAACCGGCGTGGCGCTCGCGGTGGCCGTCGGCGTGCCCCTCGGCCTGCTCCTGGGCAGCGTCCCCGCGCTCGGCGTCGCGGTCCGGCCAGTCCTGGAGTTCCTCCGGCCCATCCCGTCCGTCGCGCTCATCCCGCTGGTCAGCCTCGTCCTCGGCGCCGGGCTCACCACCGAGATCACGCTGGTGGTGTACGCCTCGGTCTGGCCGGTGCTCTTCAACGCCCTGTACGGCCTGCAGGGCGTCGACCCGGTCCCGCGGGAGACGCTGCGGGTCTTCGGGTTCAGCCGCCCGGCGGTCCTGTGGCGGGTCTCGCTGCCGGCCGCCGCCCCGTTCATCGCCACCGGCGTCCGGCTCGCGGCCGCGATCGGCCTGATCCTCGCGGTCGGGACCGAGATCCTGGCCGGCTTCGGCGACGGGCTCGGCGTCGTCATCGCCCAGGCCCAGCAGGCGCCGGACGGCACCCTCGACGTGCTGGCGGGCCTGGTCTGGGCCGGTGGACTGGGCCTGTTCAGCAACGCCGTGCTGGCCGGCGGCGAGCGGCGGCTGTTCCACTGGCACGTCGACCAGGCCGGGGATGGGCGATGACCGCCGCCGCTCCCGGCCGGCGGCCGGCCGCCGCCGCACTGCGAGGGCTGCGCGCGGTCGGCCGGCGGTGGGTCGTACCGATGATCGCGATCGCCGGGTGGGAGCTTGCCGCCCGCCGCGCGGCGGACGTGTTCTTCCCGCCGCCGTCGCGGATCGCGGAGCGGATGTACGACCTCTGGTTCTCCGGGCCCGCCGCGCACCTCTGGCTGACCTCCGACGCGATCGGCAACGTCCTGCCGAGCCTGGGCCGGATGGCGGCCGGGCTGGCCGGGGCGCTGGTCGCCGGGGTGACCCTCGGCCTCGCGCTGGGC
Source organism: Actinoplanes regularis (assembly GCF_900188005.1). Classification (GTDB taxonomy): domain Bacteria; phylum Actinomycetota; class Actinomycetes; order Mycobacteriales; family Micromonosporaceae; genus Actinoplanes; species Actinoplanes regularis. The sequence goes on from NZ_FZNR01000007.1 coordinate 373,759, forward strand.
CGTTCCGCGCGGGTCCGGGCCTACCTCGACCCGCTGCTGCAGTTCGGCCGGGCCGTCCCGCCGCCGACGCTGGTGCCGGTCTTCGTCGTGCTGATGCACCTCGGCACACCGATGCAGATCGTGTCGATCGCGGTCAGCGCCCTCTGGCCGATCCTGCTGAACACCGCGGACGGGGCCCGCTCGGTCGATCCACTCCAGATCGCCATCGCGCGGGTGTTCCGGCTGTCCGCCACCGATCGGCTGTTGCAGATCGTCGTCCCGTCCGCCCTGCCCAAGATCTTCGCCGGGCTGCGTCTCAGCCTCTCCCTCGCCCTCATCCTCATGGTCTTCTCCGAGTTGCTGCCGGGCACCGCCGACGGCATCGGCTTCGAGCTCACCGACGCGCAGAGCCGATCGGACCTACCGACCGTGTGGTCGGCCATCGTCCTGCTCGGGATCCTGGGCTACCTGCTCAACACGCTGCTGCTGATGCTGGAACGACGAGTCCTGCGTCCGCATCGGGCCGCGCTTGGCGGCACCGACCGCTGACCGAGAGGAGCTTCACCATGGACCGGTGCACGGTGCGCGACGCCGTATTCGACTTCCTGCGCCGGTGCGGGGTGGACCGGGTCTTCGGCAACCCGGGCTCCACCGAACTGCGGATGCTCCGGGACTGGCCGGCCGATCTGACGTACGTCCTCGGATTGCAGGAGTCGGTGGCCGTCGCGGCCGCCGCCGGCTACGCGATCGGCAACGGGCGTGCCGCGGTGGTGAGCCTGCACTCGGCCGGCGGGGTCGGGCACGCGCTGGGCGCGGTCTTCAACGCGTACCGCGATCGGGTCCCGCTCCTGATCATCGCCGGTCAGCAGACCCGGGCGATGCTGCCGACCCGCCCGTTCCTGGCCGCCGACGAGCCGGCCGCCTTCCCTCGTCCGTACGTCAAGTGGAGTGCCCAGCCGGACCGCCCGCAGGACGTGCCGGCAGCGGTCGCCGAGGCGTACCGGATGGCCATGACGCCGCCGCGCGGGCCGGTGTTCGTGTCCGTACCGGAGGACGACTGGGACCAGCCCGCCGAGCCGGTCGCCGTCCGCGACGTACGCGGGGGCTACCGCGCCGATCCGGCCGACCTGCGCGAGGTGGCCGACGCGCTCAACGGCGCCCGGCGCCCGGTGCTGGTCATCGGCGCCGGCGTCGACGAGGACGACGCCCAGGAACTCGCGGTCGAACTGGCCGAGCGGGTGTCGGCCCCGGTCTGGCTGACGCCGCTGTCGGCGAGGTCCGGCTTCCCGGAGGATCATCGGCTGTTCCGGGGGTTCCTGCCGCCGGTGCGCGACCAGATCGCCCGGCGGCTCGACGGTCACGACGTCGTGGTCGCGCTCGGTGGCTCGTTCTTCAAGTACCACGTGCACACGCCGGGTCCGTTCGTCCCGGCCGGCACGCGCCTGTTCCACCTCGACTGCGATCCGCTGCAAGCGTCCTGGGCACCGGTCGGCACCAGCGTGCTGACCACCGTCCGAAGTGGGTTGAGCGGACTGCTGGAGCTGGTGGAGAAGCACGAGCGCCCGGTTCCGCCGCCACGGGCGGCCCCGCGGCCGGCGCCGGCGCGGGATCCGATCGAGGCCGCCCTGGTGATCGATACGCTGCGGTCCCTGCTCCCGGCCGGTGCCGTCGTCGTGGAGGAGGCGCCGAGCCACCGCGAGGTGTTCCACGCCCGGCTTCCGATCACCCGGCCCGGGGGCTTCCTCACCACGGGCAGCGGCGCCCTCGGCTGGGGGATGCCGCTCGCCGTCGGCCGGGCCCTGGCGGCCCGGGCCGAGCGGGTCGTCTGCGTGATCGGCGACGGCTCCAGCATGTACTCCGTCCAGGCCCTGTGGACGGCGGCGCGGTACGGGGCCGGAGTGACCTTCGTGGTCCTCGACAACGGCGGCTACACCGCGGTCCGGCAGATCGGCCGGCGCCTGGGCACGCCCGATCCGGTCGGCACCGAGCTGGCCGGCATCGACCTCGTGGCCGTGGCCGCCGGATTGGGCTGCCCTGGCGCCCGGGTGCCGGCGGCGGCCGGCCTGGCTGCCGCGCTCGCGGACGCGCTCACCGCGGAGGGCCCGTTCCTGCTGGTCGTCCCCGTCGTGGCGGACGGCGCCGCCGCCTACGAGGAGGAGCCGGAGTGACCACGATGCTGGAGATCACCGGTCTCGGGCACGCGTACGACGGCCACGTGGCGCTGGACGGCGTCGACCTCCGGATCGCGCGCGGCGAACTCGTCGGCATCGTCGGCCCGTCCGGCTGCGGCAAGTCCACCCTGCTGCGCTGCGTGGCCGGGCTGGTCCCGCCGGCCGCGGGCGGCATCCGCATCGACGGCCGCCCGGTGGCCGGTGTGCCGGACGATCTCGCCGTCGTGTTCCAGGAGTACAGCCGCTCGCTGCTGCCGTGGCTCACGGTCCGGGACAACGTGGCGCTGCCGCTGCGCCGGCGCGGCCGGAGCCGGGCTCAGCGGCGAGCGGAGGCGACGGCGGCCCTCGACGCGGTCGGCCTCGCCGCCGTCGGCCACAAGTACCCGTGGCAGCTCTCCGGTGGCATGCAGCAGCGGGTGTCGATCGCCCGGGCGCTCGCCTACCGGCCGTCGTTGCTGCTGATGGACGAACCGTTCGGGTCGGTGGACGCGCAGACCCGGGAGGATCTGGAGGACCTGCTGCTGAAGGTGCGCGGGACCAGCATGACCATCCTGTTCGTCACCCACGACATCGACGAGAGCGTCTACGTGAGCGACCGGGTGGTGGTGCTCGGGCCGGCGCCCGGCAGTGTCGTGGCGGATCTGCCGGTGCGTCTGCCGATCCGCGGGGACCAGATCACGACCCGGGAGCAGCCCGAGTTCGTCCGGCTCCGCGCCGAGGTCGGGCGCCGGGTCCGGGGCAGCGCGACCACCAGCGCCGACTGATCTCCCGGTCAGGAGTCTCACCCCGCACTTGAGCACCTTCGCGGTCCTGCCTGTCCCGGGAGATGAACGAGCGTTAAGCTGACGGTGTGACTGTGGATCGACTGCTTCCCACCGCCGAGGCGCACGAACTGCTCGACCTGACGCAGGAGCTCGCCACCCGTGAGCTGGCCGGCAAGGTTGACGACTTCGAGGCGCGCGGCGAGTTCCCCCGGGAGGTGCTGCGCACGCTCGGGCGCTCCGGCCTGCTCGGTCTGCCGTACGCGGAGAGCGACGGCGGCGCCGGCCAGCCGTACGAAATATATCTTCAGGTTCTGGAGATCCTGGCCGGAACGTGGCTCGGGATCGCCGAGGCGGTCAGCGTGCACACCCTGTCCTGTTTCCCGGTCGCGGCCTTCGGCAGCGAACGGCAGCGCAAAGCGCTGCCGGAGATGCTCGGCGGCGAACTGCTCGGCGCCTACTGCCTCTCCGAGCCCCAGGGCGGCTCGGACGCGGCGAGCCTGGCCACCCGCGCCGTGCCCGACGGCGAGGACTGGCTGGTCAACGGCGTTAAGGCGTGGATCACGCACGGCGGCCAGGCCGACTTCTACAACATCTTCGTCCGCACCGGCGGCCCCGGCCCGAAGGGCATCTCCTGCCTGCTCGCCGACGCGAACACGCCCGGCCTGCTGCCGCAGGCGCGGGAGCGGCTGATGGGGCTGCGCTCGTCGGCGCCGGCGCAGATCGTCCTGGACAACGCGCGGATCCCGCACGACCGCCTCGTCGGCGAGGAGAACGGCGGCTTCGCCATCGCCATGCAGGCGCTCGACGCGGGGCGGCTCGGGATCGCGGCGTGCGCGGTCGGGCTCGCGCAGGCGGCGACGGACTACGCGACCGGGTACGCCCGCGAGCGTGAACAGTTCGGTCAGCCGATCGGGCGATTCCAGGGCGTCGGGTTCCTGCTCGCCGACATGGCCACCCAGGTCTCCGCGGCCCGCGCGCTGCTGCTGGCGGCGGCCCGGTTGAAGGACGCCGGCCGGCCGTTCTCGATCGAGGCGGCGAAGGCGAAGCTGTTCGCCACCGACGTCGCGATGCGGGTCACCACGGACGCCGTGCAGGTGCTCGGTGGGTACGGGTACGTCGCCGACCACCCGGCCGAGCGCTGGTTCCGCGAGGCGAAGGTGCTGCAGATCGTCGAGGGCACCAACCAGATCCAGCGGATGGTGATCGCCCGGTCGCTGACCGGCTGAGCGGCTCGGGGAGCCCGGTCGTTACTCTTACCGGCGTGGAAGAGATCGACCGGGCGATCGTGTCCGCCCTCACCGTGGACGGCCGGCTGTCCTACACCGATCTGGCCGAGCGGGTGGGCCTCAGTGTCTCCGCCGTGCACCAGCGGGTCCGTCGTCTCGAACAGCGTGGGGTGCTCGCCGGGTATACGGCAAAGGTGTCGTATGAGGCGCTCGACCTGCCGTTGACGGCGTTCGTGGCGATCCGTCCGTTCGACCCCTCGCAGCCGGATGACGCGCCGGAGCGGCTGGCGCATCTTTCCGAGATCGACTCCTGCTACTCGGTGGCGGGGGAGGACTTCTACATGCTGCTGGTGCGGGTGAAGAGCCCGGCGGATCTGGAGCGTCTGTTGCAGGACATCCGGACGGCGGCGAACGTCACGACCCGTACGACGGTGGTGTTGTCGACGCCGTACGAGAATCGGCCGCCGCGGATCGCGCCGCCGGCGTCCACTGAGTGATCGCCTGCCGGCGTTCCCGGCCGAGATTTCTCGACCTAGCCTCCTAGGACGCCCAGCGGGTTGTGTACCGCGCCACTCGACGGCTGGCAAGCTGATAGCCATGGATGCGATAGCCGCCGAGACCTCCCCGACCGGCCATCCCCGTCGCGCCTCGTGGACCCTGCGGGCCGCCATGGAGTGACCCGTGTCAGGTTCACCGGGGCGCGCGTTGTCCTCACGAGGAACGGCGCGAGCGGAAGGTGGACACCATGCGACGACGAACCCTGCTGGGCGCCGGCGCCGCGTCAGTGGCTGTCGGCGGCCTGTGGGCGTACGGCAGCGGACGGGCGGCCGTCGCGCCGCTTGCCGTGCCGTCGGTGCCGCCCGGACCCGAGCGGTGTGAGCTGCGGTACTCCAAGGCGCGGGGGACGACCGTGGACTTCTACACGGCGGTGCCGGCCGGGCACGGGGACGGATCGGGGCTCCCGGTCTGCCTGGTGCTGCACGGTGGCTCGAAGCGGCCGGCCGACTTCGGCGGGCTCGGGCTGGGGCGGTTCCTGACCCAGGCGGTGGCCCGGGGTGCGGCGCCGTTCGTACTGGCCGGGGCGACCGGGGATCGGCTGGCGTGGCAGCCGGCCGGGCGGGACGATCCGCAGCGGATGGTGCGCGAGGAACTGCCGGTCTGGTGCGCGGCGCGCGGATTCGACGTCGCGCGGCTGGCGGCGTGGGGCTGGTCGATGGGCGGGTACGGCTCGTTGCTGCTGGCGGAGGCCTTCCCGCGGTTCGTACGGGCGGTGGCGGCGTTCTCCCCGGAGGTCGTGCCCGGGGACGCGGTGTTCCGGGCCGCCGACCGGTTGCTGGGGACGCCGGTCGGGCTGTGGTGCGGTCGTGACGACCCGCTTCTCTCGAATGTGCGGGCGCTACGGCGGGCGTTGCCGGCAGCGCCCGCGGCGGGGACGTTCGGTCCGGGCAGGCACGACTTCAGCTACTGGAGCACCGTCCTTCCGGCGGCTTTCGCCTTCATCGCCGAGCGATTGAGCAGCCCCGCCTGAGCCGGCCCGTCCTCATGCCCTCAGCGGTCCGAGCCGATCATTTCGAGCCCGGTAGCTTGACCTGGCCATTCCGGTCACTCCAGGCCGTCGCGGGGGATCGGGCCGCCGATCCGGAAGTCGTGGAAGGTGACTTCCAGCCCGGCCCGCTCCGGCGAGCAGCACATCACGCCGACGTCCACGGTCTCCGGAAGATCCAGGTGGCCGAGCCGGACCAGGTGCCAGGATCCGTCCTCGCCACCGCGGTGCACGCACACCGCGGAGCCGAACCGGGTCAGGCGAAGCGCCATCGTTCCCTGATGGCCGGGCAGCGGCACCACGGAAAGATCCGAGTGCTCGCGGGTGAGGACCGTGCTGAGCTGCACCGCGCCGGAGGTGACCTCGAGCCCGGTCTTCAGCCAGTTGCGCTCATCGGCTCGGAGCATCAGCCCAGCCTGGTCGAACAGCGCGGAATGCCCGGCGGCGACCACCACCTCGGCGGTGAAATCGCCGGTCACCGGACGGTGGTAGAAGTGTCCGTTGTCGGTGACGTAGCCGTAGAACGTCCGCCGCCAGAAGTCGGTCTTCAGCCCGGTGACGACGGTGAGAACGCCGTCCTTGTCCGACCACTGTGGAGGCTCGTTGAGCCAGGACATCGCGCTCACCATCGGGCCATTCTAAGGACATCGATCTTCCGGCGGGTACGCCGTGAGGGCTGATCGTTCGGGGTCGACCGAACGATCGCGCTCCTGGGGTGGCAGGGCTGCCGCCGCACCCGTTCCCCGGCAACTACCGCAGGCGCAGAACCGGATCCGACCAGCCGGTGTCGCGGACACCGGCGTCGAGGGCCGCGGAAAGAGCGCGTTCCTCGTAGCGGAAGTGCGATTCCATGATCGCGGCCAGCCCGTCCAGTTCGGGGCCGATCGCCGCGGGGTCGGCCTCCGTGATCCGGGTCAGGAGTCCGGTGATCAATACATGATCCTCGACCAGCTTCCCGATCGTGGGCTCGAGGTCGGGCCGCTCCCGCGCCAGCGCCGCGAACAGTCCGCCGTCCTCACCCTGGTGATGGGTGGTCAGCGCGGTGCAGAAGGCCAGGCAGTGGGTGCGTAGATCGGCTGCTTGAAGGCGGCCGCTACGCAGGTCGGCCAGCCGCCGGCGCAGCTCCTGATGAGCCTCGGCGAGCTGCCTGCTGAGCGCGGCAACACGATCCCCGCCGGGGGAAATGCCCCGGCTCGTCCCCGCGGCGAGAGGTTGATCGACCCCGGCGACATGGTCGCCGTCGGGGGAGTGGCTCTGGTTGATCGCCGCGACGTGTTTGTCGCCGGCCGAGTGGTTCTGGTCGATCCCGGCGACCTGGTCGCCGTTGGGGGAGGCCACGCAGGCAGTCCCTTCGGTTCCACACCTCCATGTCCGGCGCAGTCCGCCGTCGACACGCGATGCTGCCCGACATCCGACCATAAATCCCACCGCCGGGCAAGGTCGCAGCTGCTCCCGGATCAGTGCTTCCGGTCAGGGCTTCAGGTCCGCGTAGGCGCACTGGGTGCGATACGGCAGGGCGTACGCGTCACGGCCGAGCAGCGCCGGATGGGTTGCGCTCAGTTGACGCACCTGGGCCAATACGGCGGCGCGTTCGTCGGCGGGCATCAGGATCAGCCGGCTGCGGGAGGCGACCAGGTCGAGCAGTTCGGCCGGTCGCATGTTGTGGGTCCAGCCGAATGTGCTGGTGGTGACCGGGCCGAACGGTGGGCCCATGGTGATGTCGCGGTGCCGGTCCTCGCGGCCGATGATGTTGCCGAGCCGGTGGACCCAGTCGGTGCGTTCGTCGCGGAGGTTCCAGATCAGGCCGAGGCGGCCGGTCGGGGTGAGCACCCGGGCGATCTCCGGGATGGCGCGGGCCGGGTCGATCCAGTGCCAGGCCTGTGCGACCAGGACGACGTCGACGGATGCGTCCGGCAGCGGGATGTGTTCGGCGGTGCCGATCTGGGCGGATATCTCGGGTATGGCCCGGCGTAGTTCGCCGAGCATTCCCTCGGACGGGTCGACGGCGAGGACGTCGAGACCACGGTCGCGGATCTGCCGGGTCAGTTTGCCGGTGCCGGCGCCCAGGTCGAGGACGCGGGGGCGGCCGGGAGGCAGCAGAAAATCAAGGGCGGTTTCCGGGTACGGCGGACGGCCCCGTTCGTAGGCGGCGGCCGCCGCACCGAAGGAGGACGCGGCGGAGGTGGTGTCCTGATCCACGGAAGCGATCCTATGGGCGTTGTCTATGAATCGGCTGCGATCACTCATCCGTTTCAAAGACGCGCCGGGCGGGAACCCTGATGATCGAGGCATTTCCAGAGTCCGGAGAGACCACGGAGGGTGGACATCATGAGCATCGGCGACAAGATCAAGAACAAGGCCGAGGAGCTGTCCGGCAAGGCGAAGCAGGGCGTCGGCGAGGCGACCGACAACCCCCGCCTGTACGCCGAGGGCGAGGCTCAGGAGGCCGCCGCGCATGCCAAGCAGGCCGGTGAACACGTGAAGGACGCCGGCCGCGACGTCCGCGACGCCCTGAGCTGAGCGGCAGCACGACTGACAGGCAGGACGTGAAAAGGGGCTCCCGCGGGAGCCCCTTTTCTCAGACCGTCGCCACGCTCTGCTGCTTACGCCACCATTCCTGTCCGGACTCCGGCAACGTGTCGATCGGGTCGTAGTACGCGTACAGCTTGCTCAACGCCTCGCTGTCGTCCTTCTCGATCGACGTCCGGTAGTTCTTCGTCCAGTACGAGATGCCGTGCTCCCGGTCGTACTCGGCGACCATGTGCACCCACCGTTTGCCGACGAACGGCACGTCGCAGACGATCCGCGGCGTCGCGTAACCCGGCAGGTAGCCCATCATGTCGTGCTGCAACTGCTGGGCGTGCCACACCGGCACCCGCCAGTGTTCCGCGTTCGGAATCATGTCGCACATGTAGAAGTAGTACGGCAGGATCCCGGCCTCACCCTGCAGCGCGAAGCACAGGTCGAGCAGGTCGGGGGTGGTCGCGTTGACGCCGCGCATCAGCACGCCCTGGTTGCGCACGTCGCGCACGCCGACCTCGAGCAGCGTCTGGGTGGCTTTCGCGACCGCGGGGGTCAGCGAGTTCACGTGGTTGACGTGGGTGTGCACGGCCAGGTTGACGCCGCGCCGCTGGGCGGTGACCGCGACGCGGTGCATTCCCTCCACGACGTCGTCCTGGAGCCAGTGCTGGGGGAGACCCATCAGCGCCTTGGTGGCCAGCCGGATGTCGCGCACAGTCGGCACCGCGAGCAGGCCCATCAGGTACGCCTCGAGCTGCTTCCACGGCACGTTGGCCACGTCGCCGCCGGAGACGACCACGTCGCGGACGCCGGGGTGGGCCTTCAGGTAGTCCAGGTGGGCCGCGTAGCGGTCGACCGGCTTCTGCACGAGTTTGAGCTTGGCGACCGCCGGCGTGCTGTTGCCGACGAGGTCCATCCGGGTGCAGTGCCCGCAGTACTGCGGGCAGGTGGAGAGCAGCTCGGCGAGCACCTTGGTCGGGTAGCGGTGGGTGAGGCCCTCGGCGACCCACATGTCGTGCTCGTGCAGCGAGTCGCGGCTGGCGTTCGGGTGTGACGGCCAGTCCAGCTGCCGGTCACTGGCGACCGGCAGCATGTAGCGGCGCACCGGGTCGGCGTAGAACGACGCGGTGTCCGGCACCTGGTGCGGCACCATCGTGTTCAGCATCTGCGGCGGGATCAGCATCGACATGGTGGCCAGGCGCTCCTGGTCGGCCTCCAGGTCGGCGTAGAACGACTCGTCGACCAGGTCGCCGAGCACGGTTCGCAGCTGCTTCACGTTCTTCACGCAGTTGACGCGCTGCCATTGGGCGGACTGCCACTGCGCGGCGGTGACATCGCGCCACCCCGGGAACCGGGTCCAGTCCGGCTCCACCAGCTCGCGCCGTTGGTACTCGTAGGGCTGTCCGGCAGAGAGCTCGGCCACCGCGTCCTCCCATGATCGGTTGTATAGGATCCCCAACGTACTGGAGAATCTTCGGTCTAGAAACCCAGGGTACGAAAGATTTACGGTAGACCGGCTCTGGACGATAATTGTTGTGGTCAAGGAGGATGTTGATGTCGGGTTCGGTGGGTCTGTCGAGGGTCGTGGAGCCGGCCGGGGTGCTGCCCCAGGCCGCCTGGCGTCTGAACGCCTCCCCGGAGATCGGCCCGGACGAGGTGCGCATCCGGGTGCAGCGGCTCAACCTCGACGCCGCCAGTTATCGGCAGCTCGCGCAGAAACACGAGGGGGACGGCGAGAAGATCCGCGCCGAGGTCCTGGAGATCGTGGAGACCCGCGGCAAGATGCACAACCCGGTCACCGGCTCCGGCGGCATGCTGATCGGCGTGGTCGAGCAGGTCGGCCCGGAGTCGCCGCTGGGCGTCAAGCCCGGTGACCGGGTGGCCACGCTGGTCTCGCTGACCCTGACCCCACTGCGGATCACCGACGGGCTCAAGGCCTGGGACGGGCTGAGCGAGCAGGTCCCCGCCGAGGGGACCGCGATCCTGTTCGGCCGCTCGATCGTCGGTGTGCTCCCCGACGACCTGCCGCCCGAGCTGGCCCTGGCCGTCTACGACGTGTGCGGCGCGCCGGCCCTGGTCGACCGGGTCGTCCGCGGCTATCGGGAGCCGACCGTGCTGGTGCTCGGCGGGGCCGGCAAGAGCGGCTCGCTGAGCCTGGCCGCGGCCAAGCGCGCCGGTGCCCGTACCCAGGCGATCGTCGTCTCCGAAGCGGAGCGGGACACGCTGGCGCGAGTCGGCGTCGCGGACCAGATCGCGATCGCCGACGCCCGGAACCCGGTCGAGGTGGCCGCGAGCTTCGACCGGCCGGCGGAGATCACGGTCGTCTGCGTGGACGTGCCCGGCTGCGAGCACGGCGCGATCCTGGCGACGGCGCCGGGCGGCACCGTGATCTTCTTCTCGATGGCGACCAGCTTCTCCGCGGCCGCGCTCGGTGCCGAGGGCCTGGCCGCGGACGTGACCATGCTGGTCGGCAACGGTTACGTGCCCGGCCACGCCGAGTTCGCGGTGGACCTGCTGCGCACGACGCCAGCGGTGCGCGCGTTGTTCGAGGCGCGGGTAGCGGGAGACTGACCGCATGACTCAACCCTCGGTCCGCTACACCAACGGTCGCTTCTACTCCGCCGCCGAGCCGCGCGCTACCGCGATGCTGGTCCGTGACGGTGTCATCGCCTGGCTCGGTGACACCGCCGACGCGCCGGCCGCCGACCACACCGTCGACCTGGAGAACGCGCTGGTCACCCCGGCGTTCGTGGACGCGCACCTGCACGCCACCGACACCGGTCTGGCGTTCGACGGCCTCGATCTGTCCGGCGTGCGCTCGGCGCGCGAGCTGCTGGACGCGGTCGCCGCGTTCGCGTCGACCCGCCCGGCCGGTGCCGTGGTGCACGGGCACGGCTGGGACGAGTCGACCTGGTCCGAGCAGACTCCGCCGGCCGCGGCCGAGCTGGACCGGGCCGCGGGGGGCCGCATGGTGTACCTGTCGCAGGCCTGCGTGCATTCCGCCCTGGTGTCGTCGGCGCTGCTGCCGGAAGCCGAGGGCGTGGAGGGTTACCACCCGTCCGGCTGGGTGCGCGAGCAGGCGCACCACGCGGTACGGGCGGTCGCGCTCGGCTCGCTCACCGCCGCGCAGCGGACCGCGGCGCAGCGGACCGCGCTGAGCCGGGCGGCGTCGCTGGGCATCGCCGCAGTGCACGAGTGCGGCGGCCCGGGCACGTCGAGCGAGGCCGACTTCCGGTCGGTGCTGGAGCTGTCCGGGCAGGGGCTGCCGCAGGTGTTCGGCTACTGGGGTGAGCTGGGCGGTGCCGATCGGGCCCGGGAGCTGGGCGCGCACGGCGCGGCCGGTGACCTGTACGCCGACGGCGCGCTCGGGTCGCGGACCGCGTCGGTGCGCTCGCCGTACCTCGACGGCGACCACGGCTGCGGCGAGGCGTTCCTCACCGCCGAGCAGGCCGCCGAGCACCTGCTCGACTGCGTCCGGATCGGCTTCCAGGGCGGCTTCCACGCGATCGGCGACGCCGCCATCGAGACCGTCCTCGAGGGCTTCGCGATCGCCGCCAAGCAGGTCGGCGTCGACCGGCTGCGCGAGGGCAACCACCGGATCGAGCACGTCGAGCTGATCGACAAGGCGATGATCGCCCGGATGGTCGAGTTCGGGGTGATCGCCTCGGTGCAGCCGGTCTTCGACGCGCTCTGGGGCGGTACCGACCGGATGTACGCGCAGCGCCTCGGCGTCGACCGGGCCCTGGCCAGCAACCCGATCGGGGCGATGCACGCGACCGGGGTCGCCCTCGCGTTCGGTTCCGACTCACCGGTGACGGCCCTGGACCCGTGGGCGATGGTGGTGGCCGCCGCGGCCCCGCGCAATCCGGTGCACCGGATGAAGGTGCGGGCGGCGTTCGCGGCCAGCAGCCGGGGCGGCTGGCGGGCCGCCGGTGTGGACCGGGTGGGCGTGCTCGCGCCCGGCGCCTCGGCCACCTTCGCGGCCTGGGACACCCCGGCCGCGGTCGTCGAGGGCCTGCCGGCGCTGCTGCCGGACCTCGACGGCGTTGTTCCGCAGCGGCCGGTCTGCCGGCGCACAGTGCTGCACGGCGACACGATTTACGAGAGCTAGGAGCTATCAGTTGGCCGGGAAGCTGGATCTGGACCCGCGGACCGTCGCGCGGGCACGGGCGCTCGCCGCGAAAGCCGGGCAGCCCGTCGTCGACCTCGCGCGGTCGCACACCACCGTCTCGGTGGAGCGGGCGGTGCTGCGCCTGGCCGGCGTGCACGGCGCCGACGCGGACGGGATCCCCTGGGTGAACCGTCTGGTCGACGCCGTGCGCGCGGATGTCGGGCTCGGCCACGGGGTGGCGGTGCCGGTGTTCCACGCGGCCACCACGACCGGGGTCGAGGACCTGACCGTGCTCGCGCAGAAGGCGGCGGCGGGCTCGGTGCGATTCGACGTACCGGAGAAGAAGGCCGAGATCGCCACGGCCCGGCGGCTGGCGCGCAGGGCCGCCGGGGCCGGTCTCAAGATCGTTGATCGGCGCCGGGCCGAGCGGGACCGGCTGATCAAGCGGTTCGGCGATCCGAAGCAGCGTCCGTGGATCTACCTGATCGTGGCGACCGGCGACATCTACGAGGACATCCCGCAGGCGCAGGCGGCGGCCCGGGCCGGCGCCGACATCATCGCGGTGATCCGGTCGACCGGGCAGTCGCTGCTGGACTACGTGCCGGAGGGCGCGACCCGGGAGGGGTTCGCCGGCACGTACGCCACCCAGGAGAACTTCCGGCTGATGCGGGCCGCGCTCGACGAGACGTCGAAGGAGCTGGGCCGCTACATCCGGCTGACCAACTACGCGTCCGGGCTTTGCATGCCGGAGATCGCCGCGCTGGCCGGGATGGAACGGCTGGACATGATGCTCAACGACTCGATGTACGGCATCCTGTTCCGCGACATCAACCCGATCCGGACCTTCGTCGACCAGCGGTTCTCGCGGCAGGTGCACGCCCGCGCCGGGATCATCATCAACACCGGTGAGGACAACTACCTGACCACGGCGGACGCGGTCGAGGCCGCGCACACCGTCACCGTCTCCCAGCTGCTGAACGAGTTCTTCGCGCACGAGGCCGGGCTGCAGGACTGGCAGCTCGGGCTCGGGCACGCGTTCGAGATCAACCCGGACCTGCCGGACTCGTTCCGCCTGGAGCTCGCCCACGCGCTGCTCGCCCGGGAACTGTTCCCGGAAGCGCCGCTGAAGTGGATGCCGCCCACCAAGCACATGACCGGCGACGTCTTCCGCGGAAACCTGCTCGACGGGTTCTTCAACCTCGCGGGCGCGCTGACCGGGCAGGGCATCCTGCTGGTCGGCATGATGACCGAGGCCGTGGTGACCCCGTGGCTCTCCGACCGCGACATCGCGCTGCAGAACGTGAAGTACGTGCTCAACGGCGCCGGGAACCTGCACGAGGACTTCACCCCCGGCCCGTTCATCCGGGGCCGCGCCGACCAGGTCCTGAACGAGGCCATCGACCTGCTCGAGCGCATCGTCGACGACACCCTGATGGACGCGATCGCCGACGGCACCTTCGGCCTGATGAAGCGCCCCGCCGACCGCGGCAAGGGGCTCGACGGCGTCGCCAGGCAGGAAGAGGACTACTACAACCCGGTCGAGGAGATGCTGTGATCGTCCGCCCTTACGGAGACACCACCGGCGACGGGATGGTCCAGCTCTCCTTCACCCTGCCGATCCCGCACGACAAGCGCGCCGAGGGCGCCGCCCTGCAACTGGCCGGCAAGATGGGCATGGACCCGGCGATGCTGGTGCACGCCAAGCAGATGGGCGACGGGTTCACCTTCTTCGTCGTCTACGGCAAGGTCGGCCACCTCGTCGACACCGACAAGGTGCAGGTCGTCGAGCGGGACTTCCCGCTGCTGAGCGCCAAGGAGGTCAACGCGGCCATCAAACGGCGGCTGCGGCGCCGGCTCAACGTGGTCGGCGCCTGCATCGGCACCGACGCGCACACCGTCGGCATCGACGCGATCCTCAACCTCAAGGGCATCGCCGGCGAGAAGGGCCTCGAGTACTACTCGGAGCTGTCGGTGACCAACATGGGCGCGCAGGTGTCGGTGCCCGAGCTGGTGGAGACCGCCCGGGAGAAGAAGGCCGACGCGGTCCTGGTCTCCCAGGTGGTCACCCAGCGCGACGCGCACCTGCACAACACCCGGGCCATGTCGGCGGCGTTCCGCGAGGCGCTGCCGGCCGGCAAACGGCCGCTGCTGATCGTCGGCGGGCCCCGCTTCGACGAGCTGATGACCGGCGAACTGGGCGTCGACCGGATCTTCAGCCGTGGCACCACCCCTCGTGAAGTCGCTTCCTACCTGGTCCACGCGTTGACGGAGAACCGAGCATGATCACTGTTAAGCACCGGCGCTACGTGCCGTACTCGCACGCGCACTACGCCGGGAACCTGGTCGACGGGGCGTACTCGCTCGGCCTGTTCGGCGACGTCGCCACCGAGGTCTGCATCCAGCTGGACGGCGACGAGGGGCTGTTCGCGTCGTACGACGACGTGCAGTTCAAGGCGCCGGTGCAGGCCGGGGACGTACTGGAGATCACCGCGACGGTGGTGCACATGGGCACCCGCAGCCGCCGGATCGAGTTCACCTCGACGGTGGTGTGCCGGGGCACCGGCGGTTCGGCGGCCGCCGTCCTGGAGCAGCCGATCGTCGCGGTGACCGCGGTGGGCACGGTCGTCGTGCCGCCCAAGGCGTGAGCCGGGCCGGCCGCGCGGCGACGGTGGACCGGTGAGGAAGTCGTCGGAGGCCGTCTGCGTCGACGTCGGTTCGACGTACACCAAGGCGGCCAGGATCGATCTGAGCGGCGGGGGACTGATCCGCCGGGCCGAGGTGCCGACGACCTCCGGGACGGACGTCCTGGCCGGTCTCGACGCCGCCGTGGCCGCCGTCGACGGCCACGGCGCGCCGCTCTACGTCTGCTCGTCCGCCGGCGGCGGCCTGCGGCTGGCGGTCGTCGGCTACGAGAGCCTGGTCACCGCGGAGGCCGGACATCGCGTCGGCCTGTCGGCCGGCGCGCAGGTGGTGCATGTCACCGCCGGCCCGCTGACCGGGGCGGCGGTCGCCGCGCTGCGCGCCGCCCGCCCGGACGTCGTGCTGCTGGTCGGCGGAACCGACGGCGGCGACGGCGAGGTGCTGCTGCACAACGCGCGGCGGCTGGCGAACAACCGGTTGCGGTTGCCGGTGGTCCTCGCCGGCAATCAGGACGTACGGGCGGAAGCGCTCGAGATCCTGACGGCGCGCGGCGTGCCGGTGACCGTGACCGGCAACGTGCTGCCGAGGATCGGGGTCCTCGACCCGCTGCCCGCCCGAGCCGCGATCCGCGACGTGTTCCTGCGGCACGTGATCGGTGGGAAGCGGCTGTCGAAGGGGCCCCGGTTCGCGTCGCTGGTGCGCGCGGCCACCCCGGATGCCGTCCTGGCCGGGGTGGAGCTGCTCGCCGACCGGGCCGGGTTCGGGGTCCTGGTGGTCGACGTCGGCGGGGCGACCACCGACGTGTACTCGGCCCTGCTGCCGGACGCCGAGCTCGCCACCGGTCCTCGCCGGGAGGTGGCGGGGACGTTGTGGCGCTCGCGCACGGTCGAGGGCGACCTCGGGGTGGCGGTCGGCGCGGCATCCACGCGCGACGCGGCGGCCGTGGAGAAGCTGGCCGCTCCCGCAACCGATCCGCAGCTGGCCGCGACCGCCGCGATGATCGCGCTGCGCCGGCACGCCCGGGGTCATTCGGCCGGTCCCGGCCTGCCCCGGACCGGTGGCCGGGACCTGCGCGACGTGCGCCTGGTCGTCGGCTCGGGTGGAGTCCTGCGTCACGGTGGCGGAGACCACGTGCTGGGCGCGGTGCTCGGGGACACGGCCGGTGGCTGGGCGCTTCCGGACCGGGCGCGAAGTGTCGTCGACCGTGAATACGTGCTGGCCGCCGCGGGATTACTGGCCGTCGATCAACCGGTCGCGGCCGGTGGGCTGCTGGACACCCTGCTCACCCCCGAGCGATATCGATAGAGTGCATTTTCGGACACGCCGGAGGATGCGACACGCCGGAACGGGTATCACCCGGTTGACAGACCGCCCCCGTCCGGACGTACCGTCTTCAGGTCCTGTCCCACCGGCATGCGACTGTGATCCGCTTCGTTCCCGTATCCACTGGCCGCAGTGCCGTCCTCATAGGGGTCGTGCGTTCAGCCAGGTCCAGGGGGTCCGGGTGCGCAGGCGGCGCGGACCGGGTCGCGACACCGGAAGCCGGGGCGAGCAGACCCTGGCCAGTAGACAACGGCACGGCGCGGGCAGCCAGCCTGTGACGAGTCGGTCCGAAGGTCAGCGGGACGTTCGCCGGGTAGACCAGCCGTGGCGGGACAGAAGCACCCGAGGGGCGCGGCCGCTGGACGCCGCGCCCCTCCGCCAGTTCTCCCAGCCGACTCCCATCCGCTTGGTACGACATCGAAGCCGACTGTCCAGCCGGGGTGGGGCGGAACGGCAGGTAGCCTGCCTGGCGTGGAAATGACGATGCCGCCACCGGAACTGGCCGAGCCGGGTCCGGGCGCCCCGCCGCCCCCCGCATCCGGGCGGCCACTGCGGCTGCCGGTGGCCGCGGCGCTCGCGGTGGCCGCGGGCGCGGCGCTGCTGCTGGCCCTTCCCCCGTACGACCTGTGGTGGCTGGCCCCGGCCGGCGTTGCGCTGCTGGCGGCGGCGGTGCACCGGCGGCGGCTGCGGTCCGGGTTCGGTCTCGGCTTCCTCGCCGGACTGGTCCTGTTCTACCCGCTGCTGAGGTGGACCGGGATCGCGGCCGGCTGGCTGCCCTGGGCGCTGCTGGCCACCATGCAGGCGGCCGTGCTCGGCCTGACCGGGCTCGCCGCCGCCTGGCTCTCCCCGCTGATCGACCGCCGCCGGGCGCTGTGGCCGCTGCTGACCGGCCTGGTCTGGGTCGCCGACGAGGCGCTGCGCGACCGCGCCCCGTTCGGCGGTTTTCCGTGGGGCCGGCTCGCGTTCAGCCAGGGCGACGCGCCGTCGCTGCGGCTCGCCGTCTGGGCCGGCGCCCCGCTGGTGACGTTCGCGGTCGCGGCCGCCGGTGGCGCCCTGGTCGCGCTGGCCTGGCGGTCCTGGCGGCGGCCCGCGATGCTGCCGGTCGCCGGGTTCGCGGCCGCGGCGGCGGTGCTGATCGGCGGCCCGGCCGCGGTGCCGCTCGCCGAGCCGGGCGGGGCGACCCGCACCGTCGCGATCGTGCAGGGCAACGTGCCCCGGCTCGGCCTGGACTTCAACGCCCAGCGCCGGGCGGTGCTGGACAACCACGTGACCGCGACCCGGCTGCTGGCCGCCGACGTGGCCGCCGGCCGGCAGCCGAAACCGGACCTGGTGGTGTGGCCGGAGAACTCCAGCGACATCGACCCGCTGCGCAACACGGACGCCGCCGAGGAGATCGCCGCCGCGGCCCAGGCGATCGGGGTGCCGATCCTGGTCGGCACGGTGCTGCGCACCGACAAACCCGCCGACATCAAGAACGCGGGCCTGCTGTGGATGCCGCTGACCGGGCCGGACCTCTCGCAGACGTACGTGAAACAGCACCCCGTGCCGTTCGCCGAGTACATGCCGATGCGCTCGGTCGCGCGGCTGGTCAGCGACAAGGTCGACCTGGTCAGGAACATGCTGCCCGGCGACCACCCCGGCGTGATCGACACCGGCGCACTGACGGTCGGCGACGTGATCTGCTTCGAGGTGGCCTACGACGGGATCGTGCGCGACACCGTCGCCGGGGGAGCGCAGATCCTGGCCGTGCAGACCAACAACGCCACGTTCGACGAGGGCGAGGCCCGGCAGCAGCTGGCCATGGTGCGGCTGCGGGCGGTCGAGCACGGTCTCGACTCGCTGATGGTATCGACGGTCGGCGTTTCCGCCTTCGTCGACACCGCCGGTGGCGTGCACGGTGGGACATCGTTCAACACCGCTGAAGTGGTGGTGCATAAAATGTCCACCGGTCGTACGCGTACGCTGGCGACTCGTTCGGGCATCTGGCCCGAGCTGATTGCGGTCGGTTTGACCGTGATCGCCCTGACCGGCGCCGCGCTCCTGCGTCGCCGGCGCATGGCTGACATCACTGGTGACAACAAGAGCGTGGAGGAAAGTTGAGCGAGGCGGAAGGCTACCCGGGAGTGGGGCGTGTCCTCGTGATCATCCCCACGTACAACGAAGCCGACAACGTACGTCTGATCACCGGCCGCGTCCGCCGCGCCGTCCCCGAGGTCGACATCCTGATCGCGGACGACAACTCGCCGGACGGCACCGGCGCCATCGCCGACGAGCTCGCCCTGGCCGACGACCACATCTTCGTCCTGCACCGGGCCGGCAAGGAGGGCCTCGGCGCCGCCTACAAGGCCGGTTTCGCCTGGGCCAAGGACAAGGGCTACGACGCGGTCGTCGAGATGGACGCGGACGGCTCGCACGCCCCCGAGGAGCTGCCCAAGCTGCTCAACGCGCTGGGCGAGGCCGACGCGGTGCTCGGCACCCGGTACATCCCGGGCGGCAGCGTGCACAACTGGCCGGTGCACCGGCTGCTGTTGTCGCGCTGCGGCAACATCTACATCCGGATGGCGCTCGGCATGCCGTTCAAGGACGCCACCGGCGGCTACCGGGCGTACCGGATGGCCGTGCTGGACGCCATCGACGTCTCGAGCGTCGCCTCCACCGGGTACTCGTTCCAGGTCGAGCTGGCCTGGCGGTCGCACCGCGGCGGGTTCCGGCTGGTCGAGGTGCCGATCACGTTCACCGAGCGCGAACACGGCGTGAGCAAGATGAGCGGCAACATCTTCAAGGAGCAGCTGCTCCGGGTCACCCTGTGG
Source organism: Actinoplanes regularis (assembly GCF_900188005.1). Classification (GTDB taxonomy): domain Bacteria; phylum Actinomycetota; class Actinomycetes; order Mycobacteriales; family Micromonosporaceae; genus Actinoplanes; species Actinoplanes regularis. The sequence continues at coordinate 392,846 of NZ_FZNR01000007.1, forward strand.
GGCGCGCAGGCCCGCAAGGAGAGCCTGCTGAACATGATGGGCCGCAAGCCGAAGCAGGAACAGACCTGGCAGTGACGGCGCACTCAGGCGAGTCGCAGGTTCCGGTGTCATGCTGGAGTGGCACGTAAAACCTGGAGGATCCCATGCGTCGTAGCCGGATGGCCTATCTGCCCTTCGTCTTCCCGCTGGTCGCGATCGTCGAGATCTCGGCCTTCCTGACGGTGGCCCACCTGATCGGGGCCGGCTGGGCGTTCCTGCTGCTCGCGGCGGCCACCCTCGCCGGGTTCTCGCTGGTGCGCCGGGAGGGCATGCGCGGCTGGCGGGCCTTCCAGCAGGCCGCCGCGGCCGGACAGCCACCCGGCACTGAGGTGACCAACTCGCTGGTCGGCCTCGGCGGGGCGCTGCTGCTGGCACTGCCCGGTTTCGTCACCGGGGTGGTCGGCCTGCTCCTGCTGGTGCCTCCGGGGCGGATCCTGGCCCGCCGGGCCGTGGAGCGGTTCGCCGAGCGCCGTCTCGGCGGTGGGCTCACTGGTGACCTGTTCGGTCCGCGCAAGGTCCGGGTCCGCGTCGACGACCCGACGGTCGTCGACTCGAGCGTCGTAAGCGATGACGTTCCGCGCGATCCGGTCGCCGCGATCGAGGGCGAAATTGTTCGCTAATCAGCTGTCTTCTGCGTTAATTGGCTACTGCTGACCGATTCCGCACCCGTTGTCCAGAGAGCACACGAAAAGGCCGTCCCATCCGGGACGGCCTTTTCAGTGTTCGTTAGCTGGTGTCAGCGACCGCGGCGGGTGCGGACTTCCTGCAGGCGCTCGTTGAGAATGTCCTCGAGCTCGGCGATCGAGCGCCGCTCGAGCAGCATGTCCCAGTGGGTGCGCGGCGGCTTGGCCTTCTTCTGCTCCGGCTCGCTGCCGTCGACCAGGCGGGCCACGCTGCCGTCGAACTTGCACTCCCAGGTGGTCGGCACCTCGGCGTCGACGGCGAACGGAACCTCGAACTGGTGACCCTTGACGCACAGGTACTCACGGGTCTGTCGGGGTGCCAGCTCGGTGTTACGGTCGGACTCGTAGCTGACTGCGCCTAGACGGCTGCCGCGCAGCATGCGTTCGCCCATGATCGGCTTCCCCTCGCTCGTGGTGCTGCTCTCGCTGATGTAACGAGAGGGGCGGCCGCCGGATTCCTGCGCCCGCCGAGTGTTCTATCGGTCTTTTACCCGCCCGGTAAAGGCGAAGTAACGCTATGAGCGTAACCGGCGTGCGACTCTACATCGCTAATTGAGCGGTCGTGAAGTGGACCTTGGTCCATTTTACGACCGTTTGACACATCTGCGGGTGGTGCGATGTCGGTCACTCGAGTGCCCGCCGCCCCTCGATCCATCGCCCGCCACCGCTTCGGATCCCGCGCTGTGATCGCGCGCTGACACAACGCTAGCTCACTGTCCCCACCCGTCGCCTCGTTCCATCACTTCGATCTTTACCACCCATGCCCATATATCAGCCCTAACTCGCCAAGATCACATCGAAAGTGGGTGGCGGAGGCCAATCGTCGGCCGGGCTGGGGCGGTCTGTCATCGGGCAGGCGTAGCCGGGGTCCGGGGATGTAATCGCTGGGCGTTGAACGCTCGCTGGCGCGGGGTGGCGGCCGGGGCCGGTCGTGGGGTGGGCCTGCCTGAGGTCCTGGGACAGAGGTGCCGGGGGTGGGGAGCCCGCTGGCGCGGGGCGGTGGTCGGGGGTGGTCGTGGGGTGGGCCTGGCTTGGGTTTGGGACGGAGCTGCCGGGTGTTGGGAGCCGTTGGCGCGGGGCGGTGGCCAGGGTTGGTCGTGGGGTGGGCCTGGCTGAGGTCCTAGGACAGAGGTGCCGGGTGTTGGGAGCCCGCTGGCGCGGGGCGGTGGCCGGGGGTGGGCTGGGTTGGGGTCCTGAGATGTGGCGCCGGGTGTTGGAAGGCTGCTGGCGTGAGGTGGTGGTCGGGGCTGGTCGTGGATGGGCCTGGCTGGGGTCTCGGGACGTAGTCGCTGGGCGTTGGAAGCTTGCTGGCGCGGGGTGGCGGCCGGGGTTGGTCGTGGGGCGCGCCCGGGGGATGTCCCGCGTCGGCTGGTCTCGTTCTGACGGTGCGCTCGCACATGCGAAACAGCCTTGCCCACAACGCATCGAGGGCGGCGCGGGCGGCGGAAGCAGGACATGCCCGCAGGCCGGGCTGAGGAGGGGTGGGGTGAGGCCAGTCGTCGGGTGGGCCGGGTTGGGACGGTCAGTCGTCGCGTGGGCCGGGTTGGGGTGGGGGTCGACGCTGGGCCGGGTTGGGGTGGGGCGGGGGTCGACGCTGGGCCGGGTTGGGGGTGGTCAGTCGTCGGGTGGGCTGGGTTGGGGCGGTCAGTCGTCGGGTGGGCCGGGTTGGGGTGGGGCGGGGGTCGACGCTGGGCTGGAGTGGGCCGGGGTGGGCTGGGCTGGGCGGCCGGTGCCGAGTGCGGCAAGGGCCGATGCCAAGTCGCTGACCTGGCCGGTCAGCTGTGCCACCCGTTGATGCGCGGCGTCCGCGTCGGCCCGTGCCGCCAGCAGACGGCGCTCCAGGTCGGCGCGCTCCTCGGCGGCCCGTTCCAGGTCCTTGCGGGCACGTTCGAAGTCGTCGGCCGTGCGCCGCAACTCGTCGCGGGCGGAGGTCACCGCGGCCAGTTCACGCCGCACCTCGGCCACCTCGGCGGCTGCCCGTTCGGCGCGCGTTGCGGCCTCCGAGATCGCCTGCTCGGCGCGAGTGCCGGCGTCGGTGATCGCCTGTTCGGCGCGCCTGGTGGCCTCGACGGCCGCCTGCTCGGCGATCTTCACGCGGCGGTTCGCCTGCTCGCCCGCCTCCCGCAACTCGTCGGCGGTCCCCCGGGCGGCCGCCAGGGCCTCTTCCGCGCGGGCGGCCGCTTCCTCCGTCGTACGGCGGAAATCGTTGTGGTCGCGCAGGGCCGCGGCCAGATCGCGTTCGGCGGCGTCTCGCTGGTTCTTCGTCTCCTGCGCCTCGCTGCGCGCGACGGCCAGCTCCGCACCGGCGGTGTCGCGCTCCGCCTCGGCACGTTCCCGTAGCGCGGCGGCGGCCGTCGCCGCCTTCACCGCCTCGTCGCGGGCCGTGACCGCGTCCTGCTCCCGCTTGCCGGCCTCCTCCGCGGCCCGCTGCGCCGCCGCCGCCCGCTGCCGCGCCTCGTCGCGCTCGGCCGTCGCGGCCGCCGCGATCTGCTGGGCCGACGCGGTCGCGGTCGCCGCCTGCTCCGCGTCCCGGCGCGCGTCGTCGCGCTCGCCGTGCGCGGCCGCGACCGCTCGCGACGTCTCCGCGCGAACTTCGGCGACCTGCCGTTCCACGCCGGCCGGGGACATCTCCGAATGCAACGCCTCGGTCAGGGTCCCGACCATCTGGTCGAGGCGGTCCACCACCTCCCAGGTGCGGGCCACCGAACCGGCCAGCCCCGGCGAGGAACGGTGCCGCATCCGCAGGTTGCGGGAGGCGCGCTGGCACTCACCGTCGTTGTCCCGGCAGTACCGGAACGGGCGGCCGGCGGAGGCGCGCTGGGGCACCGGACGGCCACAGTGGGAACAGGGTCGGGTTTCGGTCGCCTCTTCGGCGGGCTGATCCTGCGTCGTCATAGCACCCACCACCCTAGGCCGAGCGACGATCTTCCCCGCGTCAGCCACGCTGGGGCGCAGTGCCGCTTCGCCTGAGCTGATCTTGAAGGTGGCCTCGGGAGTCGCATCCTGAACGGCGGCCGCTGTCGGTGCGATGCTGGTCAGCGTGCTCTTCGGCACTCGGAACCGGGGAGCGGGGGGAGTCAGGCCGGTTGTCAGGCGGTCCACATGTGGTTGCCCTCGTGGCCCAAGCGGTCGCCGGCCTGCTCGGCTTCGTCGAGGAGTGCGGTATCGGCGAACTTTGGTGCCTCTGACCTTGCTGGTTCATCAAGGAACCCACCGCCCTGCGGAAACGTATCGCCGCCCGGCAACCGCGAGCGGCTCTACGGCGGCAACCCGCTGGCCACCTTGCCTGGCGTTCAACCTCGGCGACGCGCTAATCGTGGGTGGGTCCATCGGGAGTGACCCGGGTGGCTGTGTCGCTTGGTGGTCGAGCCCGGCCGCTTGCCAAGCGCGGGCAGCTTCATGGCGGTAGCCCGCCCGCCGTCGCGGAGCGGCGACCCGACGTCCGAGTACAAGCAAGCGCGGGCAGCTTCATCGGCAGTAGCCCGCCCGCCGTCGCACAGCGGCGACCCGACGTCCCAGTGCAAGATCGACTTGGGTCGGGCGGCATTGATGCTGGTGTGGCTCGCCTTTCCCGCGTTCCGCGGTTTGGCGCAGGTCAGCTCGGCAGATGGCGTTGGAGGTGGGCGAGGTTCCAGGTGAGGTCGAGGCCGGTGGCGTCCTCACCGGCGAGGCCCAGGAAGAGCCAGGCGTGGTACGTCGGCAGGATCAGCTCCTGCTCCAGCTCCGAGAGCGGCTGGACCTCGTGGTAGCCGCGGATCACCTCGTACTGGTAGCCGCGCCAGGCCAGGGCGAAGTCGGCGACCCGGAAGTTGAGGTGGGTGAATTCGAAGTCGAGCACGCCGGTCAGCGCTCGCCGTCGAACAGCAGATTCCACGGGGCGAAATCGCCGTGGATCACGCCGCGTGGGGCGTCGTCGGCGGGGTTGGCCTCGAACCAGGCCGCGGTCTCCTCGCGGCACGCGCGGAGCTGGGCGCCGTCTTCCGGATGGATCATCTCGTACGACCGGAGCGTGCGGTCCAGCTCCGGATCGCCGACGACCTCCGCGGGTGAGCGGTAGCCGTCTCGCTGCTCGGTGATGCCGGTTTCGGCCAGGGTCGCGTGCAGCCCGGCCAGCAGCCGGCCGCGTTCGCGCTGCTCGGTGGGGCTGTCCGGACCGGCTGCGGAGCGTGGGCGGCCGGGCAGCCGGTGGGCGAGCAGCCAGACGCCGTCCGCTGTCTCCCACGGTTCCTCCGCGAGCTCCGGTGTCGGCCAGCCCCGCTCGCGCAGGGCGGCGGCGACCCGCAGCGGATAGCGCCAGTCCGGGGAGGTGGCCCGGCTGACCCGCTGGAGGACGTATTCGCTGTCGCCCCGGGTGGCGGCCCAGGTGTGCGTGGACCGGGCGCTCAGCAGGGCGCCGGGAGTCAACCGCCAGCCGGCGCACACGGCGGGGTCCGGCAGGGCGGCGGGCATGGCGCCCTCTGGCATGGCGTCGGGAGCGGCGCCTTTCCGCAGGGCCTTGGGCATGGTGTCGTCCGGTACAGCGTTGGGCGTGGCGCCCTCCGGCATGGCGTCGGGAGCGGCGCCTTCCCGCAGGGCCTTGGGCATGGTGTCGTCCGGTACAGCGTCGGGCGTGGCGCCCTCCGGCAAGGGGTCGGACATGGTGCCTTCCTGCAGGGCATCGGGCGTGGTGTCTTCCGGTGGGGTGTCGGGCGTGGTGCCCTCCGACATGGCGTCGGGAGTGGTGCCTTCCTGCAGGGCATTGGGCAGGGTGCCCTCCCGTGGGGCGTTGGGCGTGGTGCCTTCCGGATCGTTGCCGTCGAGGGCGCTGTCGGGGATCACTCGCCGCCGAGGGCGCTGTCGGTGTGGAACGTGTAGTTGTAATTGTCGCCGGGGCGGCGGATCTCGTGGACCGGTGACGGGGACGCCAGCCGCACTCCGTCGGAGGTCAGGTCCGGTCGGACCTCGGTGACCGTCTCGCCGGCCCAGATCACCAGCCCGCCGCCGGTCAGTACCGCTGCGATGAGCCCGATGAGCCCGGCTCCGCTGATCGCTGTGCCGTTCGCCGCGCCGTAGACGACCGCGGCCACCCCGAGCCCCGCCCCGAACACCTGGATGGCGCGCAGAAGGTTGCGGACCCAGCGGGCGGCGGCCCGCTCCCTGTTCCGTCCGGCGACGCTGGCGACGACGCAGTCGACCGTCTCGCCGCAGGTGCCGCAGCGGACCTGTGCCTCGGTGACACCCGCGGCGGGGCGGTCGACCGGGACCGGGTGCAGCTCGAACCACTGCGTGACCGGCAGGTGTGGTTCGGCTGCTCCGGCGGGACGCTCGGCCACTCGATGCGCGAGCTGCGACACCGGCCGGAGGTCACCCTCATCACTCATCAGTCCACGATGGAACCCATCGTCAAGCGGCGGCTTCGGGTGCGCCGGGAGCAGGGAACACGCCGCCGATCGGGTGGAGCGGCGACGTTATGCTCCCGGCCGTGGATCACGTTGGGGAGATCGTCGTCTCCGGGGCGGGCGGTTTGGCCCTGCTCGGCTGGGGCGTCGTGGTGCTGCTCCGCGGTGCGGCTCCGGCGATGAAGGCCGCGGGGCGGGCGTGGCGGAGTGCGGGTGAGGCGGCCATGTTCGGGTTCCTGCTCGGGGCCGCTCTGCTGGTTGTCGCGTTCATGTGGACCGCCACCGCGACCGGGTTCGCCGGCCCCGACGGTGTGATCGGGTCTGACGCCGGCCTTGTCCTCGGCTTGGTGCCGCTGCTGCTGGGTGTCCTCGCCGTCGTGTTCTGCGGGCCTCGGAAAGTCACTGAGCTGCGCGGTAACCCGTGAACTGAAGCGGCTGGCGGGAGCCGGCCGGATGTGTTGGAGCCGGCCGGCTCGAGCCCGGTGCCACGGGACTCGGCTCGAGGCCGATGCCACGGGACTCGGCTCGAGGCCGATGCCACGGGACTCGGCTCGAGCCTGGCCACGGGACCCGTAGGTCGTACCAAGAAATGGATCTTGAAGTTGATCATCGCTCGTGGTCGGGGCGAGCGGGTTTGCGGCGGGTGCCCAGGAGGGTGCAGAGCATGGTGGCGGCGCCGGCCGCGGCGATGGCGGTGGCGGGCGTGGTGAGTTGGGCGAGCGCGCCGACGGCGACCGGGGAGAGGCCCTGCAGCGTCATCAGGCCGGTGGAGAGCAGGGCGAACATCTGGCCGCGGCGGGCTTCCGGGGTGGCGTCCAGCAGGGGGCGTTGCAGGCCGAGTTGGTACGCGTAGCCGCTACCGGAAATGACCAGGATGGCGAGGGTGCCGCTCATCGGGAGGCCGGTGACCAGCAGGGCCAGTGCTCCGCCGGCCAGCAGCATCAGCGGTCTGACCAGGCGTTCCCGGGTGGCCGGGCGGACGCAGCGGCCGACGATCAGGTCGCCGAGCAGCATGCCGAGCGGGAGGGCGGCCATCAGCGCGCCGGCCGCGCCGGACGGGAAGCCGCGGTTGTCACCGTAGGCGACCAGCAGCGCCTCGGCGCCCGCGATGCACGCCGAGGGCAGCCACTGGAGCAGCAGCAGGCGGCGGATCACCGGGTCGCCGAGCAGCGCGCCGACGCCGTTGAGGCTCGCGCGGACCGCCGAGCCGGGTTCGCCGGGGACACCGTCGAGGTCGGGGAGGCCCAGCCGGACGATCAACGCCGCCAGCGCGTGGCCGAGCGCCGCGATGAGCAGCGCCTGCTGTGCTCCGAGGGCGTCGACGGCGACGCCACCGACGGCCAGGCCGAGCAGTTGGGCGCCGGAGGAGGCGGCGTTCAGGGCGGAGCGCCCGAGCACGTACGCGTCGCCGGTGAGCACCTCGGCGACCAGCCGGCCGGCCGCGCCCATGAAGATCGGCGTGCCGCAGGCGACCGCGGCGATGATCGTGAGCTGGGCGGCGACCGGCAGCTCGACCAGGGCGATCAGCAGCGCGGCCGCGCCCCCGGCCAGATATCCGCCGACGATCAGCGGGCGGGGCCGGATGCGATCGGTGAGCGCCCCCAGCAGCAGGCCGCCGACGAGCTGCGGGAGGAAGCCGGCGGCGAACGCGAGGGCGCTCAGCAGCGCGGAGCCGGTGCGGTCGAAGACGAACACCGACAACGCGAAGATCCGCAGCGATTCGGCGGTGATGGCGGCGGAGCGGGCGAGGAACAGGACGCGGAACCTCGGCTCGGCGAAGACCTCACGGTAGGTGGCGCGTTGATCGACGGCAGTCACGCCTCCACGATGTCGGCGGAGGCGCGGTGGGCGCGATTGATTCGCCAGGTGGCGTAACGTCGCACGCGTGATGCGGATCGAGGTGGGCGCGGAGGACCTGCTGCGGACCAGGTTCGCGGTGTCGCCGATCTTCGAGCTGCAGAACCTCCTGCGGGCGCTGGCCTCGCCCGCGCCGGGGTTTCCGGAGACCTGGCTGGCACGGTTCCGGTCCGGTTTTGATCGGGTGCGGACGGATCCCTGCCTGACCGCGGTCCTGGCGTTGAAGACCACCCGCTCGGGGGCGAACTTCTATTCGCCACCGCCGCGCGGCATGGGGCAGACCATCGAGCGGGACCTGGCCGCGATCCGCGCCTGGCCGCTCGTGGCGGCCCGCGAGGAGATCGACTTCTATCTGGCCCGGCGCCGCGTCACGGCCGCGACCAGATCCATCCTGTACGCCGACACGGTGCTCGACCGGCTCGCCGACTTCCTGGAGAGAGCCTGGTCGTCGGTGCTGGCGCCGGAGTGGCCGCCGATCCGGGCGGTGTGCGAGCGCGACGTGCTGCACCGCTCGGCCGAACTGGGCCGGGCCGGCTGGGCGGCGGCGCTGGCCGGCCTCGGCCCGAGGGTGCGCTGGCGCGACGGCGGCGTCGAGCTGGCCGCGCACCGCGGCTCGTTCGGCACCCTCGGGGGAGCGGGCCTGCTGCTGGTCCCGTCGGTGACGATCTGGCCCGGCACGGCCGTCTATGGCGACGACCCGTGGCCGAAAGCGATCGTGTATCCGGTGCGCGGGGTCGGCGCCCTGTTCGAACCGTCGCCGCCCGTGGTCCCGGACGCCCTGGCGGCGCTGCTGGGCCGCAGCCGCGCCCAGTTGCTGACCGCGCTGGGGGAGGCGGCCAGCACCACCCATCTGGCGGCGGTCTTCGGGCTGGCGACCGGCGCGGTCGGCGACCACCTCGCGGTGCTGCACCGGGCGGGGCTGGTCGACCGGGCCCGCTCCGGACGCTCGGTGCTCTACTCCCGCAGCCCGCTGGGCGACGCGGTCGTACACGGAGCCACGGCCGACGATTCATGACCGTCGGCTCCCGGTTCGGTGCAGCGATCAGTCCAGGCAGAACTCGTTGCCCTCGGGGTCGGCCATGACGATGTGCCCGGCCGCGAGCGGCGGCGCCGGGTCCTCCCGGTGCAGGCGGGTGGCGCCGAGCGCGACGAGCCGCCCGGCCTCCGACTCCAGCGCCGCCATCCGCTCCGCGCCGGTGAGGCCGGGCGCGGCCCGCACGTCCAGGTGCACCCGGTTCTTGGCCACCTTGCCCTCCGGCACCCGCTGAAAGAACAGCCGGGGGCCGGCGCCCTTGGGGTCGACCGAGGCGGAGGCGTCGTTGCGCCGCTCCGGCGGGACGTTCCACGCGTCGAGGGCCTGCTCCCACGACTCGAACGGGGGCGGTGGCGGCTGCATCTGATAGCCGAGCGCTTCCGCCCAGAACGCCGAGAGGCGGGCCGGGTCGGCGCAGTCGAAGGTGAACTGAACCTCGCGTGCGATCTCGAGTGACATGAGAACACCCTGTCGTCGATTGCGGCCAGGCGTTGTCCTAAAACGGTTTCCTCACGCGGACGGCGGGCCGACGTTGTCGTCGAGCCAGTGGCGGAGCGGGAGGCCGCCGCGGAGGAAGCCGACGATCCTGGTCTTCGCGGCGGCGGTGCCCAGCCAGGCGGCCGGCTCCCATTCGGTCCAGGTGATCAGGCCCTTGTGGCGCAGCAGCTCGATCCGCGGATGGTCCTTCGGGTATCCGCGGGGCGCGGTCTTCAGGGTGTCCCGGCCGACGACACCGATGCCGGCCTTCGCCATCTCCGCGATCACGCTCAGGAGCCGGCCGCCGGCGACATCGTTGGCGACCGCGCGGCGGAACCGGTCGAGCTGTCCGGAGTCCATCTGGTAGTAACCGGACCCGGCGGCCAGGCCCTCCGCGGAGAGCTGGAGGTAGCCGCCGCCCTCCAGCCACGCGCCGAGGTGGGTCTTGTACGGCGACTTGTCCTTGCTGAACCGCACGTCCCGGTACGGCCGGAAGATCTTGCCCGGGCCGAACTCCGGCTCCAGCTCGGCGAGCAGCTCCAGCATCGGCCCGCGCACCCGGGTCTCGTAGAACTCCAGGTGCTTCGTCCAGTACGTCTTTGAATTGTCCGCGCCGAGTCCCTCGTAGAACTCCAGCGCCTCGGCCGGCCACCCGTGAAAGCTCACCCACCGATTCTGCGCCACGCCACCGCCCGGGCGATTTGGGGTTGTCCGGAGAACGGCACACGGATGAGCATGGTCCGCATGATGGGGGATCGGCTGCTTCAGGGTGGACTGTTGCCGGCACAGGCGGCGGTCGGCCCCGTGGTGGAGATCGCCTGTGACGAGTCCGGATTCTCGGGTACCAACCTGCTGCACGCGGCCAGCCCGGTGATCACGCACGCGAGCGTAGACCTGGACCGGGACGAGGCGATCGGGCTGATAGCCGGGCTGCGGTCCAGATTCCGCTGCTCGCCGGACGAGCTGAAGTCCGGGCGGCTGCTCCGCCGGCCCGGCGCGGGCGAGGCGCTCGTCACCGAGCTGGCCGGTCGCGCCCGCGTCCACCTCGTCGACAAGGAGTTCTTCCTCGTCACCCGGATCGTCGACCTGCTGGTCGCCGAGCCGTCCTACGCGGCCGGTACCCGCCTGACCCAGGGCCAGCGGGCGGCGGCGCTCGCCCTGCACCGAGCCGGCCGGGCGGCCGGCGGCGACTGGGACGTCTTCCTGGCCGCCTTCGTCGACCTGGTCCGGATGAAACGGCGACAGCCGGGTCGCGCGACGCTCGACCGGTTCTTCCGGGCGCGGGACGCGCTGCTGCGGGCCGGGGCCGTCGATCCGGTCCTGGTCGCGCTCGATCCCGGCCGGGTGGGGGCGGTGATGACCAGGCTGGACGACGACGACCGGTCGATCCCGCCGCCGCTGGAGCCGATGCTGCCGGCGCTGGCGGAGACGGTCCTGACCTGGAGCGGCGGGCACCGGCAGGTGCTGGTCGTGCATGACGAGCAGAGCGCGCTCACCGCGGGCCGGCTGACCCGTCTGCAGCGGGCGCTGGCCGGCACCGGATCACTGCCGGACGGAGTGTCGCCCTTGGCCGGGCTGGTGATGGCCGATTCCCGCCACGACCCGCGCGTCCAGCTCGCGGATCTCCTCGCGGGGCTGGCGCGGCGCAACAGAGGGCTCATCGACGACGCGTTCCCCGCCGTGCCGGTACAAAGTGAAACGCCCTGCCTCACCGAGTTCGGGAGGCAGGGCGATGTGATCGGTTGATGGCTTGCCGGCGCCGTTCAGAGCTTGAACCCGGCGACCAGGTCGTGCAGCTCGCTGCTGGTGCGAGCCAGGTTGGCGGCGTTCTGCTGGGCCTGCTTGACCACGTTGGTGGTGGTGCCGACCGCGGCCGCGACCCCGGTGATGCTGCTGGCGATGGTCGCGCTGCTGTCCGCCACCTCGGTGACGTTGCGGCCCATCTCGCTGGTCGTGGCGGTCTGCTCCTCGACGGCCGCCGCGATCAGGGTCTGGAAGGAGCTGATCCGGGACACCACGTCGCCGATCTGACCGATCGCGTCGGCGGCCTCCGAGGAATCGGCCTGGATCGCCTCGACCAGCCGGCCGATCTCCTCGGTCGCCTTGGCGGTCTCCTGCGACAACTCCTTGACCTCGCCGGCGACGACCGCGAAGCCCTTGCCCAGTTCGCCGGCGCGGGCCGCCTCGATTGTCGCGTTGAGCGCGAGCAGGTTGGTCTGCTCCGCGATCGAGGTGATCATCGCGACCACCTTGCCGATCTCGGCGGACGACGCGCCGAGCTTGCCGACGGTGTGGTTGGTGCGCTCGACCGCGCCCACCGCCTCGCCGGCCACCGAGGCGGCCTCGCCGGCGTTGTGCGCGATCTCGTCGATCGCCAGGGTCATCTCGGTGCTGCCGGCCTGCAGGGTCTGCACGTTGCCGGAGACGTGGTCGGCCGAGGTCGCGACGGCGCTGGCCTGGCTGTCCACCTCGCTGCTGGCGGCGGCGATCCGGGCGGATACGTCGGACAGTTCACTGGAGGCCGTGGAGACCGTGCCGGCGTGCCCGGCGATGTCCGACATCGTCTCGCGCAGCGACGTGGCGGTACGGTTCACGGCGTCGCCGAGGGCGCCGAGTTCGTCGCCGCGGTTCAGATCGACGCGAACGGTCAGGTCCCGGTCGGCGAGTCGCTTGAGGGCCGCGACGACCCTGGTCAGGGGACCGATCACCGAGCGGGTGACCCAGAAACCCATCAGCACCGCGAGGATCACGGCGAGGACGAGGGCGATGGCGAGCAGCCGCAGGGCCGCGGTGCGGACATCCTCGATCCGCTCGTGCAGCGCGTTGCCCCGGGCGTCGACCGACTCGTCCAGGGCCGCGGTGATGTCCAGGACTTTTCCGTAAGCCGCGGACGCCTCGCCGCCGTTGATGCTGTCCATCGCCTTCGCGCGGGAGGCCCGGGTGTCCTCCGACAGCCACTTCATGATGGTCTCGTCCCAGACGAAGAAGTCGTCCCAGGCCGGCTTGAGCTTGGCGAACTCGGCCCGTTCGGACTCGGTCATGTCGGCCGTGTGGGCGTCCTGGAGGCCGGCGTAGATGGCGGCCTTGGACTTCAACTCACCCTCGCGGTTGTAGCCCTCCTTACCGGTCGCCTGCGCGAATCCGTAGGCGCCCACGTCCGCCACCATCAAGCCCTGCCAGCCGGTCACATCCGAGGCGGCGTACTTCGCGTCCTGGATGTCCGCTTTGACCAACTCGATCTTGGCGAGATCCTTCTCGGCGTTGGTCTGTTGCCGGATGCCCCACCAGCCGGTGCCGGCGGAGGTGATGATTAGCGCGGTCAGGATCAGGTAGGACGTGCCGAGGCGTTTACCGACACTTATGTCACCGAGTCTCATGCCTATCAGTCGGCCCCTGCTCGTCGTGGTCTGAGCGCTTTTGGGGTGATCCATGACATTCATCGCCCTCGGTAATCAGATTAATCCTATGGATTTTATGGATTAATCGACCTGAAGTCCGCTCGCCGAACGGCGCCGTCCTCGACCCCACCGTGATCGCAGCCTACCTGGCCGGACAGTGCGGCGGGCCCGGTTGCCCGCCGGTCGCGCCGGCGCCGCAACCGGGTCGTACCGCGTTGGGTCAGCTGGTTTTCAGGGGTGGGCCGAGGCGCGTGGGGCGTTTCCGAAAGGGTCAGGACCCGGCGACCGCGACCGGGCCGATCCACTTGAGGTCGTCGACGTTGACGACGATGGCCTCCTGGGTGGTGCGGGAGATCACCACGACCGCCTCGTTCTCCGGGTCGGGGTTCTCCTCGCGGTGCGGGACCCACGGGGGTACGTAGATGTAGTCACCCGGCTTGGTGTCGAGCCGGATCTCGCCGTGCTCCTCGTCCAGGAAGACGAAGGACGGGTTCCCCTTCACCACGTAGATCGCGGTCTCGGAGGCGCCGTGGTGGTGGTTGCCGGAGGCGGTGGCGGCGGCGACGTGGGTCTGGCCCATCCAGAGGTTCCGGCTGCCGACGGTGTTACCGCTGATCGCCTCGACCCGGCGCATGCCGCTGGTCTGGGCGGTGTCCGGGCTCAGCGCGCTCGACGCGACGTGATGTAAGCGCTGGTGGAAGGCGTCCTCGTTGCTCATGGCCGGTGATCCTACTGCGCGAGTAGGATTTTGTGCAGGGCCGTGGCGGTGCCGGTGAGCAGGTCCGGCCGCAGGCCGCGGCGGGGCTGCACGGAGAGGGCGATCGGGCGCGGCCGGGGCAGGTCGTCCCGTTCGGTGAGGCCCTCCGGGCACTGGCCCTGAGTGGCCATCAGGCCGACGCCGAGCCCGGCGCGGACCGCGGCTTGAACCCCGGCCAGGTGTGCGGCCTCGCTGCCGACCTCGGCCGCCAGGCCGTGCGCGGCGAGGGTCTCCAGGGCTCGGGTACGCAGCGCGCAGGGCGCGTCGATGGCGACCAGTGGGACCGGTTCGCCGGTGGCAGGCGGCCTCCACTGTGGTGCCGAGTACCAGGCCAGGCGAAGCTCGCCGACGGTTCGCGCCTCGGCGTCCTCGGCCGGGCCGAGCAGCAGCGCCACGTCGATCCGGCCGTCCTGGAGGGCGGTGCGCAGCTGGGTGCCGCGGTCGATCCGGAACCGGATGCGGTGCTGCGGGAACGTGCCGGTCAGGGAGCTGGTGAGGCTGGGCAGCAGTTGAGCGGCGGCGTGTTCGGTGGAGCCGATCGACAGGGTGCGCGCGGTCGTCATGCCGAAGGCGTCCAGAGTCTCGTCGTGCACGGTGAGCAGCCGTCTGGCGTGCAGCAGCAGCGCCTCGCCGTCGGCGGTGAAGCGGGAGCCGCGACCCTCGCGCTCGACCAGGGTGCGGCCCAGGGTCGACTCCAGCCGGCGCACGTGCTGGCTGACCGCTCCCTGGCTCAGGTGCAGGACCGTCGCGGCTCGCTGAAATCCGCCGCAATCCGCGACGGCAACCAGGCTACGCAGCGGCGCAATGTCGAGATAACGACTCATGCCTATCAGCTTACTAGGAATTGATTAGTCGTGGTGATGGCTCGCATCACGATCTCTCGTTGGACAGTCGCGCGCACTCACGGTGATGCTGAAGCCACCGAATCCCCCGATGAAAACGCAGCGATGCCGCCTGCCGGAAATGAGACTCGCCCATGACCCAGAGAACCCTGAAGCTCGGCGCCGTCCTGCTCGGCGTCGGCGGGCCGGGCCAGCATCACACCTGGCTGAACCCGGAGATACCCGGCGACGCCAGTGTCGACATCCGCTGGTACATCGCCCGTGCTCAGCAGGCCGAGGCCGCGAAGTTCGACCACGTGTTCATCGTGGACAGCCAGTTCATCACCCCGGACTCGCCGAACCACTACCTGAACCGGCTCGAGCCGCTCACCCTGCTCTCCGCGGTCGCCGTGCACACCAGCCACATCGGGCTGGTCGGGACGCTGACCACGTCGTACAACGACCCGTTCAACATCGCCCGGCGGCTGGCCTCACTGGACGTGATCAGCGGCGGCCGGGCCGGATGGAACGTGGTGGCCACCGGTGACGGCGGGACGGCCGGCAACTACGGGCGGGCCGAGCACTACGACTACACCACCCGGTACGGCCGCGCGCTCGAGCACGTGCGGGTGGTGCAGGGCCTGTGGGACTCGTACGAGGACGACGCCTTCCCCCGCGACAAGGAGCGCGGCGTCTTCTTCGACAGGTCCAAGCAGCACCCGCTCAACCACAGCGGCGAGCACTTCTCCGTGGTCGGCCCGCTGAACCTGCAGCGCAGCCCGCAGGGGCAGCCGGTGATCTTCCAGGCCGGCGACTCCGACGAGGGCCGCGACCTGGGCGCGAGCATCGCCGAGGCGATCTTCACGCACGCCCAGACGATCGAGCAGGGGCGGGCGTTCGCCGCCGACCTCCGGGCTCGCGCCGCCGCGAAGGGCCGCGACCCGGAACAGATCCTGATCGTGCCCGGGATCAGCCCGATCATCGCGGCCACCGACGAGGAGGCGAGGGCCAAGGAGGCCGAACTGGTCGGTGGCAAGGACTTCGACCGCGCGCTGAAGGAACTGGGCCGCCCGTTCGGCTGGCACGACTTCAGCCGGTACGACCTCGACGCGCCCTTCCCCGACCTGGGTGACCTCGGTGACCGCAGCTTCCGTACCCAGGCCGAACGGATCAAGAAGCTCGCCGCCGACAACGGCTTCACACTGCGGCAGGTCGTGCGGCACAGCATCGAGTCGCGCCGCTCACCGTTCGTCGGGTCACCGCTGACCGTGGCGAACGAGATCCAGAAGTGGTTCGAGGCCGGTGCCTTCGACGGCGTCAACGTGACCGTCACCGTGCCCAGCGAGTTCGCCCGCTTCACCGACGAGGTGCTGCCGATCCTGCGCGAGCGCGGTGTGGCCCGCACCGAGTACGAGTCCACCACGCTGCGCGGCAACCTCGGCCTGCCGATTCCCCGGAACATCCACACCGCCGCCCTGGTCGACTGAGAGGCACCACGATGAGACGTACGAAATGGGTGGCCGCGGCCGCCGCGCTCACCCTCGCCCTCACCGGTTGCGCCGCGGGCGCCACCGGCGCCGACGGCACCGGGCCCACCCTGCGCTGGGCCGTCACCCTGCCGGCGCACTGGGACCCGGTGGTCAGCGGCAGTGGCGCCCAGTTCCGGATCCTGTCGCTGGCCTACGCCTCGCTGACCGAGATCAACGAGAAGGGTGAGGCGGTGCCCAGCCTCGCGAGCAGCTGGGACTACAACGCCAAGGGCGACCAGGTCACCTTCCACCTGCGCCCGAACCTCAAGTTCAGCGACGGCGAGCCGCTGAACGCCGCGGCGGTCAAGGCTTACCTGGAACGCGCCAAGACCCAGAAGGACTCCGCGCTCTTCGGCGACCTCACCTCGATCAAGTCGGTGAACGCCGGGAGCGACACCGACGTGGTGATCGACCTGACCCAGGTCGACTACCAGATCCCGCTGCTGCTCGGCGAGCGGGTCGCGCAGATCACCAGCCCGAAGGCGGCACAGGACCCGAAGAAGCTGGACCAGTCGCCGGTCGGTGCCGGCCCGTTCGTGGTCACCGAGAACGTGCCCGGCTCGCACGTGCACCTGAAGAAGAACCCGGACTACTGGGACGCCGCGAACATCCACATCGACCGGGTCGAGCTGCTGGCCGCGCCGGAGGAGGCGACCATCGTCTCGGGCGTGCAGACCGGCGTCTACGACCTGGCCAACCTCACGCCGAGCCAGGTCAAGGCGGCGCAGGCGGCCGGCCTCGACGTGGTCCAGCAGCCCGGTTTCAACGCCTCGAACGTCAGCATCAACGTCAACAAGAAGCCGTTCGACGACCCCAGGGTGGTCGACGCGGTGCGGTTCGCGATCAACCGCCAGGAATTCGTCGACAAGGTCACTTTCGGGTACGGCGAGTCGACCGACCAGCCGTTCCCGGCCGGGTACCTGGCCTACGACCCGCAGTCGGCGAACAGGTACCCCTACGACGTGGCGAAGGCCAAGCAGCTGCTCGCCGAGGCCGGCTACCAGCCCGGCGCGATCAAGGTCGACCTGGTCATCCCGGCCCAGTCCACGGCCGCGGAGATCGTCCAGGCGCAGCTCGGCGCGATCGGCGTCACGGCGACCATCAAGGTCGACCCGAACTGGGCCACCCCGTTCTTCGCCAAGGATCTGGCCCTCTCGCTCTACGGCACCACCGGCCGGGAGTCGCCGGTGCAGACCCTGACCGCGCACTTCGGTCCGAACGGGCCGCTGAACCTGAGCACGCCGTACCAGCCGGCGGGCTTCCAGGCCGCCGTCGCCAAGGCCCGCCAGACCCCGCTGAACTCGCCGGACTACCAGGCGAACCTGCGGGCCGCGACCCGGGCCGGGCTGGAGAGCAGGGCGCTGGTCTTCACCTACTCGCAGCCGAACCTCTTCGTGAAGAGCAAGAAGGTCTCCGCCCTGACACCCATCCCGGGTCAGATCCACTGGACCGGACTGACGGTCGGGTCATGAGCGAGCCCGCGAGCGAATCGGCCGGCGCGGAGGTGGCGGCATGACCAGGCGCCTGCTGAGCGGTTTCGCGCGGTCGGTCGCGATCTTCGTACCGGTCTTCCTGGTCGCCACGTTCGTCACGTTCGCGCTGCGCGCGCTCAGCGGGCTCTCCCCGGCCCACCTGCAGCTCGGCGAGTCGGCGACGCCCGAGGCGGTCGCCCAGATCGAGCACCAGTGGGGCCTGGACCGGCCGTTCCTCACCCAGTACCTGGACTGGTTCGGCGACCTGCTCGCCGGCCGGCTCGGCACCAGCTGGTACAACGGCGCCGACATCAGCCGGCTGCTCGTCGAGGGCGCGGTCGTCAGCCTCTCGGTGGCCGGTCTGGCACTGGTCCTCGGCGTGGTGTTCGGCTTCGGGTTCGGCGTGCTGGCCGCGGTGCGCCGGACCACCTGGGTGGACCGGGCGATCACCGGGTTCATGACGTTCATCTCGGTCATGCCGTCGTTCGTGGTCGGCATCGTCCTGGTCGTGGTCTTCGCGGTCGGGCTGGGCTGGTTCCCCTCCGCCGGCTACGTGCCGGCGGAGCGGGGGCTGGGCGTCTGGCTGGCGCACCTGGTCCTGCCGGCGATCGCGCTCAGCTTCGACACGGTCTCCGACGTGGCCCGGCAGCTGCGGGCCGGGCTGGTCGCGGCGTACCGGGAGAACTACGTGACCGGCGCGGTCGTCCGCGGGCTCGGCCCACGGCGGATCTTCCTGCGGCACGTGCTGCGCAACGGCATGGGCCCGGCGCTGACCGTGCTCGGCATGAAGTTCCCGAACCTGCTCGGCGGCGCCGTGGTCACCGAGTCGATCTTCGGGATGGCCGGGTTCGGCAAGTTCGCCGCGGACTCCGCGCAGCGCGGTGACGTGCCGGCCGTGCAGGGCGTGCTGGTCGTCTCGGTGGTCCTGGTCGTGGTCTTCAACCTGCTGGTCAACGTGATCCTGGTCCGGGTCACGCCGGCCTCGGCGAGAGGGGTATGACGTGCTGCGCCGCGTCCTGAGCCTGGCCAGCGGCCGGATCGCCGCCGGCATCCTGACGTTCATCGTGCTGCTGGCCGTCCTCGGCCCGCTGCTCGCGCCGCACGACCCCCTCGAGGGCGGCGTCGACGTGCTCGCGGCGCCGTCCGGCTCGCACTGGCTCGGCACCGACTACCTGGGCCGTGACGTGCTCAGCCGGCTGCTCGACGGATCCCGGGTCAGCGTGCTCGGCTCGGTGCAGGTGGCCCTGGTCGCGCTGGTCGCCGGGGTGATCCCCGGGATCCTCAGCGTCTACCTCGGCACCGTCTTCGAGTGGTTCACGCTGCGGCTCGCCGACACCCTGATCGCGCTGCCGTTCCTGGTCTTCGCGGTGGCCGTGACCGCGCTGCTGGGCAACGGCATCCCGCAGGCCATGCTCACCGTCGGGATCCTGATCTCGCCGCTGTTCTACCGGGTGTCGCGGGCCGCGACCCTGTCGGTGGCCCGGTCGCCGTACGTCGAGGCGGCGATCATCTCCGGCGCCTCGATCGGCTGGGTGGTCCGCCGGCACGTCTGGGTCAAGGTGCTGCCGCCGATCGCGGTCGCCCTGGCCAACACCGCCGGCGTCGGCTTCGTCGTGGTGTCCAGCCTGACCTTCCTCGGCATCGGGGTGCAGCCACCGGCGCCGACCTGGGGCGGGGTGCTCGCCGCGGACCTCGGCTACCTGAGTTTCCGGCCGTGGGCGCCGCTGGTGCCGACCGCGCTGATCATGGCCACGGTCTGGGCCTGCAACCTGCTCGCCGACGCGATCCGGGACGTCTCCGGGGAAGCCGGCCGGGCCCTGCTCAACTCCCGAGCGGTACGGAGGCGACATGTCCATTCTTGAGCTGGAGAACGTCCGGATCCGCAACGACGCGGACGGCCGCGAGCTGGTCCACGGAGTCTCCTTCGCGCTGCAGCCCGGTGGGGTCGTCGGGATCGTCGGCGAGTCGGGCAGCGGCAAGACGCTGACCTGCCGGGCGGCCCTCGGCATCCTGCCGGAGCACTTCGTCGTCTCGGACGGGCGGATCCGCCTCGACGGCCAGGACGTCGCCGGCCTCACCCGCCGGCAGTGGACCGCCCTGCGCGGCACGACCATCAGTGCGGTCTTCCAGGACCCGGCGTCCTACCTGAACCCGTCGCTGACCGTCGGCTCACAGATCGCCGAGGTGATCCGGGTCAAGCGCGGAGCCAAGCGGCGGGCGGCGAGGGAACGGGCGATCGAGCTTCTCGCCGCGGTCCGGCTGCGCGACCCGGCCGTCGTCTACGGCCAGTACCCGCACGAGCTCTCCGGCGGCATGCTGCAACGCTCCCTAATCGCCGCGGCGATCGCGGCCGAACCACGGGTGCTCATCGCCGACGAGGCCACCACCGCGCTCGACGTGACCGTGCAGGCCGAGATCCTCGACCTGCTCGCCGACCTGCGCCGCGACACCGGTCTGGCGCTGGTCGTGGTCTCCCACGATCTCGCGGTGGTCGCCCAGCTCTGCGAGCGGGTGCTGGTGATGCGGGCCGGCGAGGTGGTCGAGCAGGGGAGGGTCGAGCAGGTCCTGCATCAACCCCGGCACGAGTACACCCGGCTGCTGATCGAGGAGCACGAGGCGTACGGATTGGAGCGGTACCTTGTCGCTTCTTGAGATCAGTGACCTGCACGTGCACTACCGGCGGCGGACGGGCCGGCTGCACGCCCTGCGCGGCGTCGACCTCTCCATCGGGGCGGGCGAGACGGTCGGGGTGATCGGCGAGACCGGCTCCGGCAAGTCCACCCTGGCCCGTGCCGTCCTCGGCCTGCTCCCGGTCTCACGGGGCCGGATCGTCATCGACGGCGAGGACGTGACCCGCTTCAACCAACGGCAATGGCGGTCCTTCCGCCGGCGCGGCGTCGTCCAGTACGTCTTCCAGGACCCGCTGCGCAGCCTCGACCCCGACCTCACCATCGAGGAGTCCCTGACCGAGCCGTTGCGCCTGCAGGGCCGGCGTGACTCCCCGAACCACCTGCTGGAACGCGTCCGCCTCGACGAATCGCTGCTCACCCGGCTGCCCGCGGAGCTCTCCGGCGGCCAGCGGCAGCGGGTCGCGGTGGCCCGCGCCCTGGCCGCCGAGCCGCGCCTGATCCTGCTCGACGAGCCGGTGAGCGCGCTGGACTCGGCCAACCGGGTGCGGGTCCTGGAGCTGCTCAAGGAGCTGCGCGACGCCGGCACCGCGCTGCTGTTCATCTCCCACGACCTCGGCTCGGTGGCCGGGATCGCGGACCGGATCGCCGTCCTCCACCAGGGCGAACTCGTCGAGGACGGCCCGACCCGCCAGGTGGTCACCGAGCCCCGGCACGACTACACCAAGTTGCTCATCAGTTCGGTTCCGACGCTGCGGAAGGTGGTTCCGGCATGACGACCCGGAAGATCAGGCTGGCACTGCGTGCGTACGGGGTCGGGGGCCCCGGCCAGCACAGCCTCTGGAAGGACCCGCGGATCCCGAAGAACGCCAGCATCGACATCGACTGGTACATCGCCCAGGCCAAGGCGGCCGAGCACGCGAGGTTCGACGCGCTGTTCATCGTGGACAGCCAGTTCATCGACGCCACGTACCCGCCGCACTACCTCAACCGCCTCGAACCGCTCACCCTGCTCTCCGCGGTGGCCACCCACACCCGCCACATCGGGCTGGTCGGGACGCTCAGCTCGACGTACAACTCGCCGTTCAACGTGGCCCGCCGGTTCGCCTCGCTCGACCACATCAGCCACGGCCGGGCCGGCTGGAACGTGGTGACCAGCCTGGACTCCGGCACGTCCGGCAACTACGGCCTGGACGAGCATCTGGACTACGCCACCCGCTACGGTCGCGCCCTGGAGCATGTCCGGGTGGTGCGGGGCCTGTGGGACTCGTACGAGGACGACGCGTTCCCCGCCGACGTCGAGCGTGGCCTGTTCGTCGACCCGGCGAAGCTGCACGCGCTGAACCATGAGGGCGAGCACTTCCGGGTCACCGGCCCGCTCAACATCTCCCGGTCGGAGCAGGGCCAGCCGGTGATCTTCCAGGCCGGGGTCTCCGAGGAGGGCCGCAACCTGGCCGCGCACGTCGCCGAGGGCATCTACGCCCCAGGTGGAAGCCTCGACGCGGCCAGGAGCTACTACTCCGACATCAAACGGCGCACCGCCGGGACCGGCCGGAATCCCGACCATGTGCTGATCTTCCTCGGCGCCCAGCCGGTGGTCGCCGGCACCGACGAGGAGGCGCATCGGCTGTCCCGGGAGATCTTCGAGGCCGACAACGACTTCGACCGCAAGCTCGCCCAGTTCGGCAGGTCGTTCGGGGCGTACGACTTCTCCCAGCACGATCTCGACGCCCCGTTCCCGGACGTCGCCCACCTGGCCGAGAAGAGCGGCCGCACCCGCGGCACCGAGATCATCCGCCGGGCCCGCGAGGAGAACCTCACGCTGCGCCAAACGGTCTCGGCGTTCACCGAGTACCGCCCGTCCCCGTTCACCGGCGCCCCGAAGACCGTCGCCACGGCGATCGCCGAGTGGTTCGCCGCGGGCGCCTTCGACGGACTCAACGTCGGCTTCCGCACCCACGACGACCTGCAACGCTTCGTCGCCGACGTGGTTCCGATCCTCCAGGAGGAGGGACTGTTCCGCACCGAGTACGAGGCGGACACCCTGCGCGGCAATCTCGGCCTGCCCATCCCCGCGAACCGCTGGAGCGTCGCATGACCATCAGGCTCGGTTTCCTCACTCACGTGCAGGGCCGGGGCGACCTCGCCCAGGCCTACCGGGACGCCCAGGAACTCTTCGTGGTCGCCGACGAGCTCGGCTTCGACGTCGGCTGGGTGGCCCAGCACCACCTGCCGATCCACGGTGGCGGGCTCTCCTCGCCGTGGACGTTCCTGGCCCACGCGGCCGCCCGCACCAGGCGGATCCGGCTGGCCACCGCGATCACCATCCTGCCCCTGGAGCACCCGGTACGCCTCGCCGAGGACGTCGCGGTGGTCGACGCGCTCAGCGGCGGACGCGTCGAGATCGGCGTCGGCAGCGGCTCCGGGCCGCAGGAGTACGCCGCGTTCGGCGCCGACTTCGAGCGCCGGCGGGAGCTGACCACGGAGCACTTCGCCGTGCTGCGCCGGGCGCTGGCGGGCGAGGAGGTCGGCACCCCCGGGTTCACCATCCAGCCGCCGATCGCCGGCGACTTCACCGACCGGGTCTGGCAGGGCGTCTTCAGCGCGACCGGCGCCCGCTACGCGGCCGAGGCGGGCGCGAACCTGCTGCTCAACCGGGCCACCTACGGGTACGACGAGCCGACCGACCAGATTCAGCGGGGCTGGGCCGACGCGTACCTGCAAGCGTGGGACGGCCCGCATCAACCGCGGATCGGCCTGTCCCGCTTCGTCTTCCCGGCCCGCGACAAGCGGGAGGCGCTGACCCAGATCGAGGAGGGCGTGCTGCGCGCCACCGCGAACTTCGTCTCCCGGGGCACGTTCCCCTCCGGACAGACGCTGGAGGAGTATCTGCGCCGCTTCCACGCCTTCTACGGCCACCCCGACGAGATCGTCGCCGCGTTCCAGCAGGAGCGGGTGCTGCCGCTGGCCACCGACCTGATCACCCAGTTCAATCCGGGGATCCCGGAGCTGGGCGCCGCGATCCGCGCCCTGGAGCTGATCGCCACCGAGGTGGCGCCGGCCCTGGGCTGGAAGCCGCAGCCCTCAGCGGATTAGCCGCTCCAGGCCGTCGAGGAGGCGCTGCAGGCCGAACTCGACCAGGATGTCCAGATTGAACTCGTAGTCCTCGTCGGCCAGGACCCGGCTCATCATCGGCAGCCGGCCGGTGGCCAGCACCGCCGCGAACCGGTTCTCCTGGGTCTGGAACCACTCGCTGTCGGTCATCCCGGTCTCCTGCTCGGCCTGCGCCTCCGCCTCCAGGTTGATCGCGGTCCCGCGGACGTGGTTGGCCACCATCACGGCCACCTGGAACTGCAGGCGCGGGCTGAGACCGTGCTCGTCGATGGCGCGCATCGTCCATTCGGTGTGCGCCATCGCGTGGATCGCCAGCGGCGGCCGGGTGAACGAGACCGCCTGCGCCAGCCACTTGTGGCGCCGGTACATCGACCACTGCAGCCGGGCCAGGCCCTCGACGCAGACCCGCCAGTCGTCGCGGCCGGGGGTGAGGTGTGGCGGGGGCGGATGCTCCGCCATCGCCTGGTCCATCATCAGCAGGACCAGCTCGTCCTTGTCCGCGACGTACCGGTAGAGCGACATGGTCGGCATGCGCAGGGCGCCGGCGAGGCGGCGCATGGACAGCCCGCCGAGACCTTCGGCATCGGCGATGCCGATCGCGGTCCGGACGATCCGGTCACGATCATTTTCCGGTACGAGGGAAGGCCCGCCCGTAACCACCGTGCCGATCCCGGGCTGCGCGGCGACCAGGCCCTGCTCGCGCAGGTGCGTGATGACCCTGGTGGCGGTCGCCATCGCCACCCCGTGCGCGGCCATGATCTGCCGCGTCGACGGGATCCGGGTGCCCGGGGCCAGCTCGCCCGAGGTGATCCGGGCGGCCAGTTCGCCGGCGATCCGTTTGTAGACCGGTTCCTCCATCGCACTAGTGCACCACAGGCTAGTGCACCAGGTGAATAGGGGTGCCAGCACTACCGTTCTGCAACTAGTGCGCTCGTACGGTGTATTCATGGCTGAGGCAGTACGACTCGAATCGCTCTACAAGACCTACGACAACGCGGTGACCGCCCTCGATGGCGTCACCGCCGCCTTCGCCGACGGCACCTTCACGGCGGTGATGGGCCCGTCCGGCTCCGGCAAGAGCACCCTGCTGCACTGCGCCGCCGGCCTGGACCGGCCCACCGGCGGGCGGGTGTTCATCGGCGGCACGGAACTGACCGCGACCACCGACACGGCCATGACGAGGTTCCGCCGCGAGCGGGTCGGCTTCGTCTTCCAGGACTACAACCTGCTTCCCGCACTGACCGTGGAGCAGAACGTGCAGCTGCCGCTGCGGCTGGCCGGCCGCCGTGCCGACCGCGAGCGCGGCCGGGCGATCCTCGACCGGCTCGGTCTCGGCGACCGGCTGGAGCAGCGGCCCGACCAGCTCTCCGGCGGGCAGCGGCAGCGGGTCGCGGTCGCCCGGGCGCTGCTCACCGAACCGGCGGTGATCTTCGCCGACGAGCCGACCGGGGCGCTCGACCTGCGCAGCGCCCGAGAGGTGCTCACCCTGCTGCGCTCGGTGGTGCGGGAGCACGGCCGCACCGTCGTCATGGTCACCCACGATCCGATGGCCGCGGCGTACGCGGACTCGGTGCTGTTCCTGGCCGACGGCCGCCTGGCCGGGTCGCTGACCGCGCCCACCGCCGACGCCGTCGCGGAGCGGCTGGCGCACCTCGGCGACCTCACGGGGGTGCCGGCATGAGCGAGCATGCGAGCGTGTCGGTGAGTTCAGCGGGGGTGCCGGCATGATCGCCGTCGCGCTGCGTGGCCTGCGGCACCGGCCCGGCGGGTTCGTCGCCACGTTTCTCTCCGCATTCCTCGGCGCGACGCTGCTGATGGCGTTCGCGTCCCTGATCGACGCGGCCGCCGGTGCGGACCCCGCCAGCGCCGAGTCGCTGACCACCACCGCCGGGATCGGGGGCGGCTGGTGCCTGGTCATCGTGGCGTTCGCGGTCACCTCGACGCTGAGCCTGTCGATCCGTCAGCGTGCCGAGCAGCTGGAGCTGCTGCGCCGGGTCGGGGCGACCGGCCCGCAGCTGCGCCGCATGATCGTCGGCGAGGCGGTGGTGGTCGCGGTGGCCGCCTCGGTGGCCGCGATCCCGTTCGGGATGCTCCTCGGCGGTGTGCTGCTGGACCTGTTGAAGAACACCGGGCAGGTGGCGTCGCCGGTGGTGAGCGCGTTCGGGCCGGTCATGTGGATCGTCGGCTTCGGGGTGACGCTGGTGGGCTCGCTCGTGGCGGCGGTCGCGGCGGTCCGGCGTACCTCCCGATCGGTTTCGAAGCGGTCGCGGCCGCGCGCCCGCCGGATCGCCGCGGCGCTCTTCCTGATCGTCGGGACGAACTGCGCGGTGCTGACCGCGACGCTGATGGACGGCAAGGGCATCGACGCGATGCAGACCGCCGGGCAGGCCGGGATCTGGGCGGCGATCGGGATCGCGTTGCTCGCACCGGAGCTGTCGGGCCTTGTCACAGCGGTGTTCGCCCCGTTGGTGCGACGGGTGGGCGCGGCGGGGGAGCTGGCGGTGCTCGGGGTGCGGTCCCGTCCGCTCGCCGGCGCGGTGATGCCGGTGGTGATGTTCACCGGCCTGGCCACCGGGACGGTCTACATGCAGGCGGTGGAGAACAGCGCCGCGCGGGGTCAGATCCAGCCGGACTACGCCCAGGACATCAAGACCCTGAACTACGTGGTCGTCGGCATGGTGACGCTCTTCGTCGCGGTCATGCTGGTCAACACGCTGATCGCGGCGACAGCCGCCCGCCGCCGCGAGTTCGCCCAGCAGCGGCTCGCCGGTTCCACCCGGCCCGGTCTGCTGGCGATGGTGGCCCTCGAAGGTCTGCTGGCGACGGTCACCGGCGTGCTCGGTGGCACCGTGGCCTCGCTCTTCACGATCCTGCCGTTCACCTCGGCGCGGGTCGGTGGCCTCCGGCCGGAGCAGAGCCCCCTGCCGTACGTCGTGGTCGTCACGATCGCGGTCGCCCTGACCACCGCGGCGATGCTCGGCGCCGCACGCCGTGCCACGAAGGGGCCCGCGATCGCGGCGATTCGTGGATGAGCGGGTTCGGCGAGGATCCCCACGGCACCGTCCGGCCGCGGGGATCCTTCCCGTCACTACGATCCGGGCAGCGGCTCGCCCTGGGTCGTCGACAGTCGCAGGGCACGGCGTGCCGCCAGGATGTGCTCGGGGCTGCCGAGCTGCCGCGCCCGCTGGACCCGATCGCGCAGGTCGTCGTCGCCGGTCGCGGCGGCGGCCTCCTGCCACAGCGGCCGCGCGGCGGCGACGTCCGCGATGAGCTGGTCCATCGCCGGCTGCGCCGCGCTCGGCCACGGCCCGACCCGCAACTCCAGCTCCATGTTCGACCACGAGAGGGCGATCTCCTTCGTGGCCTTACCCAGGTCGGCGGACGGGCCGCCCGCGCGCAGCGCGTCGATCCGCGTCGTGAGCTCGGCGCAGTCGCGGATCGCCAGCAGGAAGCGGAGCTGGTCGGCGTTCACGACCGCGGCGTTCTCGCGGAGCGGGCGGCTCAACGGCGATCGGTCCGCCACGAGGAGACACGTGATGTCGTGACTTCCGCGCACCCACTCCGAGTCGCGCGGGACGTACCAGCGAGGGTGGACGTCGGGCGGCAACGACAACGGGTCGAGGACGTGGTTGCGAGTCAACAGGGGACAACCGGTCTCGGCGCGCTGGACGAGCGCGGCGGCGCCCGGGTACCCGCCGACGTCACCGCCGGGCCGCTCCGCGAAGCTCAACCAGCCGGCCATCTCGGCCCGGTGCGGCTGAGTGCACGGGAGCGTCGTGATCGGTCCGGGCACGAACGCGTCGTCCCCGTCCGCCGCCGGCGGGTCGAAGCACTGGCCGATCTGCAGCGACACCATGTCCTGGGCGCGGTGCGCGACGTAGCGGTTGACGCCGTAGACGAGGGCGATCACGACCAGCCAGACCCCGGTGAGCACCAGGCCGGCGACGGCGAGACCCTTGCCTCGCTGACCGGTCTGCTTGATCTTCACCAGGGCGGCGACGCCGAAGACCAGGCTGAACAGCAGTCCACCGATCAGGCCGAAGACCAGGGAGGCAACCGCGAACCCACTGAGCTCGTCTCGTTGGTCCCGGTCCAGGTCCGGGTCCCACTCGACCGGCGGACGGCTTCTGGGCCTCTCGGGCCAATCGGCCGGTTCCAACCCGGTTCCTTCGGTGTGCATCGCGCGGCCTCCCCGACTGCCATCCGACAAGTGTCGGGAGAATATTGCACGAGCGGGCAGGGGGCGGTCGTTGATGACCTCGATGGTCGCGAACCGTTTATGCGGATCCATGCCGATGATGCCCCGTCCCGTGCCTGCCACTTCCTCGATCGAACCGGGGTGAATCCGGCGAGGAGGGCAGCGCTATTTCGAGGTGGGCAGTCCCCTCTGGAGCCTCTCCGCGCCACGGTGACCGGCGGAAAGCACGCCAAATCTGAGCCACACCAACAATCGGTGGGCAGCCGATGAGAGAGCTACACCGCCGGCCACCTCGACCAAATCCTGGCTGGACTGCGGTCGTGCCACCTGTATATAAGTTGCGATTAGAACGCGACGCGGCTCGACGCTCCGGTAACGGTCGGCGCGAAGTATCGGCTAGATGTCGAGCAGTCTCGGACATGTGGGCGGATCCCGTCCGGTGCGACTTCTCCGGGGGCGTCGACAATTCGCTGTCCGGGTGTGCTCGAAGCGGTAATCTCTTCCTGGCGTTTGATGCGCCGTGCGCGAGCATTCGCCAGGTTTACGGCGCCTTCTGGGTTGCCTTTCCGGCGATTTTATATAAGTTTCTGGAGCGGGCTTCGGTCCATTTTCAGCGAATCGGGTGGTAACCGCCTGTCCAGGTGTGGGTGCTGTTTCGCACGTCGGCTCGGGGTTGACAGTCGGGTCATCGAATCCTGCGGTGGTATCTGGTCCGGCTGGGCACGCTGCGGCATTTGCCGCCCGCATGGACACTCGCGGCTCGCAGTCTGGCGACGAGTACGGCGCGGTCGTGCTGGCTGCGATGCTTGACGGCGCCGGTTGGGCGGTGGCCGTTTCGGGGTGTGGCGGTTGGGCGGTGGCCGTTTCGGGGTGTGGCGGCTGGGCGGTGGCCGTTTCGGGGTGTGGCGGTTGGGCGGTGGCCGTTTCGGGGTGTGGCGGCTTGGCGATGGCTGCTTCGGGGTGTGGCGGCTTGGCGATGGCCGCTTCCGAGTTCGGCGGTGGATCCGGTTCGGGTCTTCGGCATGTGGATGCCGCAGCGATTCGCTCGTTCCACCTGGCTTTTATTTCCTCGTCGGCGGGGATGTGGCCGTAGACGCGGTGCAATTTGCGGGCGTGGCGTTGTGTCAGTCCCCAGGCGCGGCGCTTTTCGTGCTCGCGGCGGAACTCGTCGGCCTCGGCGGAGTAGTTGCGGCGTTTGGTTCTGTCCCGCATGGTGGACAGCTGGGCCGTGGTGAACAACTGTAGCTGCCGCATGTATGAATCATCCTTCGCGGCCACCCTGATCTGCCAATAGTGGATCACCTTGTCATTTCGGTGAATGAAAATTTCTAGGCGATACAGCGGGTGGACGGCCGAAGAATTTCGCCTCCATGCCGGGGGTTCCAGGCAAGGCTGAATAAATGCTGGATCAAGGGGGATGAGAATCACTCATGCCGCGATCGGGGTCGCACTTGCGAATTCCTCACCCGAGGCACTCACCCGGGTTGGCGATCTTGGTTGCCGAGATCAGCTGGTGCGGTGCCCACCGAGCCTCCGCCGGGCCGGCGAGGCGGTGCGACCACGGCTCGACGTTGGCGCCAACGCGGTCAACGTTCGGCCACCGCCGGGGTCCAGCTGGCGCGGCTGCTGCCTTGGGGCGCGCGGACGTCGCGCGAGACCGGCACGCGACTCGGCTTGTAGCCCGGTTCGGGGACTCCGTAAATCGTACTGAATAGATGGTTTAAGAGGGTTGGTGGTGGTGGGGCGTGGGTCGGAGTCGGGTGGTGGGTTGGGGTTGGTGGTTTGTGGGGTCGATGGTGGGGTGTGGGTCGGGTGGTGGGTTGGGGTTGGTGGTTTGAGGGGTTGGTGGTGGGGTGCGGGTTGGGGTTGGTGGTTTTAAGGGGGCGGTGGTGAGGCGCGGGTCGGAGGGGGCGAGCCGGCCGCGGGTGGCGCGGATCAGAGGGACAACAGGTCGGCGACCTGGGGTGCGTACGTTGTGTGCAGGACCAGGGCGGCCGCCCCCACCACGGCGGCGTCGGCGCCCAGTGGGGAGACCTCGACCCGGACCGGGTGGATGCCGCGGGCCAGTGGGCGGGTCGCCAGGGCGTGGGCGACCGCGTCGCGGAAGTGGTCCTCGAGGTGGCGCAGGCCGTGGCCGCCGAGGACGACCAGGTCGATGTCGAGGATGTTGGCGACGTTGACCACGGCTGTGGCCAGGTGTGCGGCGGCGGCCTCGACGGCGGCGGTGGCGACCGGGTCGCCGGCGGTCGCGGCTCGGCGGACGGCCTCGTAATCCTCCAGCCCGGTGGCGGTGACCAGGGCCTTCGGGCTGATCAGGGTTTCCAGGCAGCCGTGGTTGCCGCAGTAGCAGGGTGGGCCGTCGGGCTGGACGGACTGGTGGCCGAACTCGGCGGCGTTCATCGAACCGCCCCGGTGCACCTGGTGGCCGAGGATGAGGCCGCCGCCGACTCCGGCGCCGAAGAAGAAGTAGGCGAAGTCGGCCACCCCGCGGCCCGCTCCGGCCCAGCACTCGCCGATCGCGGCCGCGGTGGCGTCGTTGTCCAGGGTGACCGGCAGCCCGGTGGCCGAGGCCAGCATCTCCTTGAGCGGCACCCGGGTCCATCCGGGCAGTTGTGGGGGTCCGACCAGGGCGCCGAGCGTCTGGTCGATCGGTCCGGGGGTGGCGATGCCGAGCCCGAGCACCCGGTCGACCGGTACGTCGGCCCTGGCCAGCACCGCGCTGACCAGGTGCGCAACCGCTTCGACGACCTCGGCCGGGCCGGCGCCGGGCCGGACCGGTTGCTGGAGTTTGGCCAGTGGGTGGCCGAGCAGGTCGGCGACCACGCAGGACAGTTGGGACGGGTCGAAGTGGACGCCGACCGCGAGGCCGGCGCCGGCGTTGACGCGCAGCAGGGTGCGGGGCTTGCCGCCGTTGGAGACCGTCGCGCCGTCCTCGCGGACGATGCCCTCGCCGATCAGGCGGCGGACGATGCCGGACACGGTCTGTGGGGTGAGGCCGGTCAGTTCGGCGATCTCGACCCGGCTGATGCCGTCGGCAAGCTGGATCTGATCGAGGACGACGGCCCGGTTGTACTGACCGACTTTGGGTAGGTTGGTTCCTGTTCGCCGCACCGGAGAAGCGCCTCCCGGTCTGCTTCCGTGACGCGTTTCGAGCGCGTTACGAGATCGATGCCGACCATGATGCCATCGACCCGTTGACTTAGTAAATAAATAAGATTTACAGTCTGGAAACGCCGGACTCATCGAAGTTGATCTTTGTGAAATGCCTGTTGGGAGGCGGCATGAGCGAGCTTGCGAGCCACTCGGCCAGCTCAGTGAATGACTCATGTCGACGCCGGAATGCAGCAGAGGTGGCGCTATGAGCGAGCTTGCGAGCGAATCGGTTGGCTCATGTCGACGCCGGAGCGCAGCCGAGGTGGCGGCATGAGTGCTCCGCCACTGCTGGAGATGCGGTCGATCACCAAGACCTTCCCCGGCGTCACGGCGCTGTCCGATGTGAACCTGAGCGTCCGGGACGGGGAGATCCACGCGATCTGCGGTGAGAACGGCGCCGGCAAGTCGACCTTGATGAAGGTGCTCAGCGGCGTCCATCCGTACGGGTCGTACGAGGGCTCGATCGTCTACCGCGGCGCCGAGACCAGGTTCTCCGACATCCGGGCCAGCGAGCACGCCGGGATCGTGATCATCCACCAGGAACTCGCTCTGGTCCCGGGGATGTCGATCACCGAGAACATCTTCCTGGGCAACGAGCCCCGCCGCTTCGGTCGCATCGACTGGAAGGCGGCCAACAGCCACGTGCTGAAACTGCTCGCGATGGTCGGGCTGAACGAGGACCCGGACACCCTGGTCAAGGACATCGGGGTCGGCAAGCAGCAATTGGTGGAGATCGCGAAGGCGTTCGCCAAGGACGTGCAGCTGCTCATTCTGGACGAGCCGACCGCGGCGCTGAACGAGACCGACTCGCGGCATCTTCTCGATCTGCTGCGCGGTTTCAAGAAACGCGGCATCACCTCGATCATGATTTCGCACAAGCTGAACGAGATCGAGGCGATTGCCGATTCGATCACCATTCTGCGGGACGGCCGGACCATCGAGACGATCGATGTCGCCGGGGAGGGCGCCGACGAGGACCGGATCGTACGCGGGATGGTCGGCCGTGACCTGGGCAGCCGTTTCCCGGAGCACGAGCCGAGCATCGGCGAGGTGTTCTTCGAGGTGCGCGACTGGACGGTCCGGCACCCGATCTCCGCCGAGCGGTTGGTCTGCAAGAACTCCAGCTTCACCGTGCGCCGCGGCGAGATCGTCGGGTTCGCCGGCCTGATGGGGGCCGGGCGCACCGAGCTGGCGATGAGCCTGTTCGGCCGCTCCTACGGTGTCTACCTGGGCGGACGCGTGTTCAAGGACGGCCGGGAGATCCAGCTGCGGTCCGTGGCCGACGCGATCGCGCACGGGCTGGCGTACGTCAGCGAGGACCGCAAGGCGGTCGGCCTGAACCTGCTCGACGACGTCAAGACCTCGGTCGTCGCCGCGAAGCTCTCGAAGATCACCCGGAACGGGGTGATCGACGAGGCCGCGGAGTACCACGCGGCCGAGGAGTACCGCCGGAACCTGCGGATCAAGACGCCCAGCGTGGACGAGGGCGTCACCAAGCTCTCCGGCGGCAACCAGCAGAAGGTCGTGCTGGCGAAGTGGATGTTCACCGACCCCGACCTGCTCATCCTCGACGAACCGACCCGCGGCATCGACGTCGGCGCCAAGTACGAGATCTACGGGATCATCCAGCGCCTGGCCTCGGAGGGCCGGGGCGTCATCGTGATCTCCTCCGAACTGCCCGAGCTGATCGGGCTCTGCGACCGGATCTACACGGTCTTCGAGGGCACCATCACCGGCGAGATCGCGCGGCGCGACGCCGACCCGGAACTCCTGATGAAGCAGATGACCTCCACCAAGAAGCTGGCCACGCCATGAGTCGGACAAAAGAACTGCAGAAGAACCTCTTCGGGGGTACGACCTCGAACGCCCGCCAGTTCGTCATGATCGCCACGCTGGTCGGGATCATCCTCTACTTCCAGATCAGCACCGGCGGGCTCACCCTCCAGTCGGGCAACCTGATCGCCCTGACCCAGCAGTACGCGTACATCTCGGTGCTCTCCATCGGCATGCTGATGGTGATCGTGGCCGGTCACATCGACCTCTCGGTCGGCTCGGTGGCCGCGTTCACCGGCATCGTGGTCGCCAAGGCGATCAGCCAGCACGACGTCCCGTGGCCGGCCGGGATCCTGCTCGGCCTGGCCGTCGGCGCGCTGATCGGCGCCTGGCAGGGCTTCTGGGTGGCGTACGTCGGCATCCCGGCCTTCATCGTCACCCTCGCCGGCATGCTGCTGTTCCGCGGCGGCAACCAGTACATCGGCAACGCCGACACGGTACCGGTGCCGCCGGGCTTCCGCGAGATCGGTGCCGGCTATCTGCCCGAGGCCGGGCCGGACACCGGCTACAACAACCTGACCCTGCTGCTCGGACTGCTCGCCTGTGCGGCGGTGATCTGGCGTGAGCTGCGCTCCCGTCAGGTCCGTAAGCAGATGGAGGGCGCGGAGCCCGCGCCACTGTGGATCTCCGTCATCCGGATCGTGGTGATGGTCGCGGTGATCGTCTTCGCCACGCTGCGGTTCGCCGGCGGCCGGATCGGCACCAGCTTTCCGATCTCCGGCATCATCCTGGCCGTCCTGGTGATCGCGTACTCGTACTACACCCGCAACACCGCGGGCGGCCGGCACATCTATGCGGTCGGCGGCAACTCCCGGGCCGCCGAGCTGTCCGGCGTGAAACTGCGCCGGGTCAATTTCATGGTCATGATGAACATGTCGATCCTGGCCGCGCTGGCCGGCATGATCTTCGTGGCCCGGTCCGCGGCCTCGGGCCCGCAGGACGGTCTCAGCTGGGAGCTGGACGCGATCGCCGCGGTGTTCATCGGGGGCGCGGCGGTCTCCGGCGGTCTCGGTACGGTCGGCGGCTCGATCGTCGGCGGTCTCGTGATGGCCGTGCTCAACAACGGTCTGCAACTGACCGGAACCGGCTCCGACATGGTCCAGATCATCAAGGGTCTGTTCCTGCTCGGCGCCGTCGCCCTGGATGTCTACAACAAGAAGCAGGGCCGCTTCTCGATCATCGGATCCCTGACGCGACCGTTGCGCCGCGAGCCTTCGGCGCAGTCCTCGGACCCCACCGCACAGGACCGCGAAACGGCCCGGATATAGAAGGGTTGACACTGCATGCGGAAGATGTTGATCAAGAGTTTGGCTGTCGGCGCTGCCGCCGTGCTCGCGCTGACCGCCTGTTCCAACGACCGCGAGAAGTCCGGCGGCGACACCCCGGCCGGTGGCAAGGGCTTCGCCAAGGACGCCCTGATCGGGGTCGCCCTGCCGTCCAAGACCTCGGAGAACTGGGTGCTCGCTGGTGACCTGTTCACCAACGGGCTCAAGGAGGCCGGCTTCCAGTCCGACGTCCAGTACGCCGGCGCGTCGACCACGGTCGCCGACCAGCAGGCCCAGATCACCGCGATGACCACCAAGGGTGCCAAGGTGATCGTGATCGGCGCGACCGACGCCGCGCAGCTCTCCACCCAGGTGGCGGCCGCCAAGCAGGCCGGCGCCGTCGTGGTCGCCTACGACCGGCTGATCACCAACACGCCGGACGTCGATTACTACATCGCGTTCGACAACTTCAAGGTCGGTCAGTTGCAGGGCCAGGCGCTGCTGGACGGGATGAAGGCGAAGAAGCCGACCGGGCCGTACACCATCGAGCTCTTCTCCGGCTCGCCGGACGACAACAACTCGGGCGTCTTCTTCAACGGCGCGATGGATGTGCTCAAGCCCGAGATCGACAAGGGCAACGTGGTCGTCGGCTCCGGCCAGACCGACGTCAAGCAGACCGCCACCCAGGGCTGGAAGGCGGAGAACGCGCAGAGCCGGATGGACTCGCTGCTCAACTCCACATACAACGGCGGCAAGACCCTCGACGGCGTGCTGTCGCCGAACGACACCCTGGCCCGCGCGATCATCACCTCGATCAAGGGCGCCGGAAAGCCGATTCCGGTCGTGACCGGCCAGGACTCCGAGGTCGAGTCGGTCAAGTCCATCATGGCCGGCGAGCAGTACTCCACGATCAACAAGGACACCCGCAAGCTGGTCGCCGAGACCATCAACATGGTCAAGACGCTCCAGACCGGTAGCGATCCGCAGGTCAACGACACCAAGTCGTACAACAACGGGGTCAAGGTCGTCCCGGCGTACCTGCTGCCGCCGCTGATCGTCACCAAGGCCAACGCCGCCGAGGCGTACGCCAACGACCCGAAGCTCTCGCCGCTCACCAAGTGACAGCCGTCCGGGTGTCCCGGTCCCACCGGGACACCCGGGCGCACTGTGCTGTCAGGCGGGCTCGACCAGGGTGAAGGGGGCGCCCAGGACACCGGCCCTGGTCTGGACCTGGTAGCGGGTCCGGCCCTGTTTGACGACGGTGCCGACCAGTCCGCCGTACTTGCCGCCGCCCTTGAGCCGGACCCGGTCGCCGACCCCGGGCCGGCCGGACGGCGCGGGACTCTGCAGGCGGCTCAGTTCGGCGGCGTAGCCGGGGTGGACCGGCGCCGGCAGACCCCGGTAGGTCCAGGCGAAGACGGCGGTGCGGTCGAACCGCGGTGAGCATTCGCGGCAGGATCTGACCCGGATCGGCTGGCGGTGAGCCGACGTCCGATGCCCGGAGCGGCAGACACCGACCCAGTCACCGTCGATCCGCGGTGCCTCCGCCGGCACGCACCGGCGGCCCGAGCAGCCGATGCGGATCGCCGTCGCCCGCCACACCGCGTCGTGGCCGTGACCGGGGCCGGCCAGCGCGTGAGCGATCTCGTGCAGGACCGTCTCGGTTACCTCGGCGGGGGAGTACAGCGCGATCAGCCGGCGGGACAGCCCGATCTCCCTGCGGTCCGCACGGCAGACCCCGGCACGGGTCTTGGCGTCGTCGAAGGTCAGCCGCCATCTGGTGAGACCGTGCCGGGCCATCAGGCCGAGCGCCAACTCCCGCGCCTCAGTCAGATTCAAGCGTGCTCCTCGTCGTCCGGACCATGATGCCGGATGAATCCGGATTCATGCTTCCTCGACCGCCCTGACCAGGGCGAACCGAGGACCTTCGCGGCTCAGGCGTCCGGAGTGTCGGTGACATCCCGTGCCCGCAGTCGCGCGATCGGGTCCCGCTGCTCGATCCGGTCGAGCGACGCGCGCAGGTGGTCCTCGAGAATCAGCGGGATGCCGGCGTCCAGGTAGGTCAGCGCCCGTCCTTCGTGCCGCTCGCCGACGACGGCCAGCCGGGTCGCCGGGCCGGGCTCGCGCTGCACAGTGACGCCGGCCGCCGCGAGCCGGTCCACCAGCACGGCCCGATCGGCGTTGAGCTCGCCGGCCAGCAGGATCCCGGCCCCGTGGGGCAGGCCGCCGGCCGGGACGGCGAGATGGTAGGCCAGGATCCGCTGCGCGGTCTGCCGGACCGCCGGTACGGCCGAGTCCAGCGCGGCCACCAGGCCACGTACGCCGAACTGTTCCGCCGTACCGTCGTCGGTGTCGAACAGCAGCGCCACGTGCAGCGTCCGGTCCTGTTCCGGCAGGTCGCGGCGGGCGAAGTCGGCCCGCAACGCCCGCACCTGATCCGGCTGCACCGACACACCCGACGCTTCGAAGCTGAACTCCCGCAGGGCCGGCAGCTCGACAAGGGTCGCCAGCGCCCACGTCGGCTTCGGCCCGCGGCAGCGACCGTGGAACTTCACGCTGACCAGCCTGGGCAGCTCCGCCAGCCCTTCCAACGCCTGCTCGTCGCCCCACCGCAGATCCACCCGCTCCAGGTTGACCAGCCGCCGCAGCTCACCCCACGGGCCCGAATCGGTCCTGAGCCGGCGCACCGCTTCCGGCCCGGCCAGGAGTGCGGCGTCCAGGTCGACGAACAGCGGCGGAGACATGTGGGCGAACAGTTCGGCATACCCCGGATGTCCCCACATGGGCGCCAGCGCCATCTCGTCACGGATCCGCCGGAGAGAACGTCCGCTCCGCTTGCAGGCGGCGACCGTCTCCACCACCCGGTCCCGCTCACCGAGCTCGAGATACACCCGCGCCGCACAACGGAAGATCTTCGGGTACGCGGGCCCGTGCGGCAGCGCGGCGGCCAGGTAGGCCCGCGCCCGTCCGGGATCGATGGTTCCGGCCCACCGGTCGTACAGCCTCTCCAACGCCGTGCAGCAGGTGCCGGCCGACAGGTCCGGAAAGGTGACCAGGTCATCGAAGATGGTTGTCGCGTCGCGAGTGGCCACCCGCTTCGCGAATGCGGCGATCTCGTCGCGCCTGCTCGGCGAAGCGGCTGCCAGGACCTCACGCCGCTCAGCCGGCTCCAGTGCCAGCCACGTCCGCACATCGTTCGCCGACAGCGCGTTCGCGAGCGCGACCGCTCCGCCGTCACGCAGGTCTTCCCGTACCGCCGCTACGTCCTGCCACACCGGTCGCGCACCCGCTCCCCGTTCGCCCTCACTGCCAATACCGACCGCACCCAGACGGCACGGGAATTCTGGCGCCGGTCACCTACCTGGACGGTCAGACTCCGGGCCCCGGCGGGCGGCTGCTGACCGGCTATGTCGTGCGGCTGAGAGATGCGTCAAGAACGGTGGCCTGCCGCAGTACCTCTGCGGAGGCTTCGAACGCAGGACGCCGAAACAAGCCGCTGTCACGGTTGTGGGCTCACTCGGTGGGGCGGCCGCGCCGCTCGATGTCGAGCTGCACCTCGGGGTCCCACCTGGAGGCGTCCCAGTCGTCGCTGGTGACGATCGGCTTCCGGCGGCCGCCCAGGTCGGGGCGACCGGTCTCGCGGCGGATCCGGGCGCGGGTGGTCACCACACCGGCGAGGAGAGCGGCCCAGGCGCCGAGCCGGAGGGCGCCCAGCACCAGGGCCGGAGCGGTCAGCAGGTGGCTCAGCGCGATCAGCGGGACGGCGAGGAGCAGGCCCCCGTAACCGGTGGCGCCGGGGCCGGTGGGCGTCGCCCGGTGCGCGCTGACGACCCAGACGATCGTGGAGACCAGCAGGCCGAGGACGCAGATCAGCATCGCCGAGCCGAGGACCAGGTTGGTGATCGCGAAGGACGCCTGGGTGCCGACGGAAAGCGGGTCGGCGGCGCCGCTGCGGAGCGCCGCCACCCCGGCCAGGATGAGCACGGTCGTCAGGACCGAGACCACCAGGTAACCCGCGCTGAAGCGGATCATCCGGCGGCTGGCCAGGGCAAAGGTCTCCAGGTGGCCCTCGTCCGGCGGAAGGTTCTCGAAACTCATGGTGCCTCCCCGATCGATCCGAGCATCATGCCGGATCGACTGTCACAGATGCGCGGGCTGTACCGTCTCATTGATGTGCGAACGATTCTGGTAGTCGGCGGCGGGTATGCCGGGTTCTACGCGGCGTGGAAGCTGGAGCGGAGACTCCGGCCGGGCGAGGCACGGGTCGTCCTGATCGACCCGCGGCCGTACATGACGTATCAGCCGTTCCTGCCCGAGGTGCTGGCGGGTTCGGTGGAGGCGCGGCACGCCGCGGTCTCGCAGCGGCGGCATCTGAAGAAGACCAAGATCATTTCCGGTACGGTCGTCCGGATCGATCACGCGACGCGCACCGTGACGGTGCGTCCGGCGGAAGGGCCGGAACATCCCCTGGCGTACGACACGATCGTCGTCACGGCCGGCGCGGTGACCCGCAAACTGGCCATTCCCGGCGTGGCCGAGCGGGCGATCGGCCTCAAGCACGTCGAGGAGGCGGTGGCGATCCGGGACCAGCTGCTCACCTCGTTCGACCGAGCCTCCACGCTGCCTCCCGGGCCGCGCCGGCAACGGCTGCTGACCGTGACGTTCGTCGGTGGCGGGTTCTCCGGCGTCGAGGGGTTCGGCGAGCTGTTGTCGCTGGCCACGGCGCTGGTCAGGGCGTACCCCGAGCTCGATCCGAAGGAATTGGACTTCCATCTGGTGGAGGCCCGCGACCGGATCCTGCCGGAGGTCTCCGCCGAGCAGGGCCGTTGGGTGGTCCGGTCGCTGGAGAAGCGCGGCGCGCACGTGCACCTCGGCGCGCTGGTGACCTCCGCGACCGGTGGGCACGTGGTGCTGTCGACCGGGGTCGCGTTCGAATCGGAGCTGATCGTGTGGACCGCGGGCAACGCGGCGAACCCGATGGTGCACAGGCACACCGACCTGCCGATCGACGCGCGTGGCCTGCTGGTCGTCCGGGCGGATCTGCGGGTCGGCACCGAGGACGCGCCGGTCCCGGACGCGTGGGGCGCCGGCGACGACGCGGCCGTTCCGGACCTGGCCGCGGGTGGCGGCAGCGTGACCGTGCCGAACGCGCAGCACGCGGTGCGCCAGGGCAAACTGCTGGCCCGCAACCTCCTGGCCGAGCTGCGCGGTCGTGAGGTGCGGCGGTACCGGCACCACAGTCTCGGCACGGTTGCCACGCTCGGGCTGGGCCGGGGCATCTTCGAGTGGAAGGGCATCGTGATCAGAGGCTTCCCCGCCTGGCTGATGCACCGGGGCTACCACGTCCTCGCGGTGCCGAGCTGGGAGCGCAAGGTCCGGGTGCTGGCGATCTGGCTGGCCGCCGCGGTGTTCGGTCGCGACATCGTCTCGCTCGCCTCGGTCCAGCATCCCCGCCACGCCTTCGTCGTCGGCGGGGACCCGGCCGTCCTGGCGATCGACCCGGAGCCGGTCACCGGCGGCGGCGAGCCGTCGTCCGTCCCGGGCGGCCCGCATTGATCGTTTCCGTGCCCGCACCTCCGTGCGGCCGGGAGTGATCAGGTCGGAATCGGCTCCGGTTCGGCGGCCGACTCGGGCGTCACGTCGGTCGTGGGCACCGTGCGGAGGCCCGGCTCGGTGTCGAGGCGCACCTGATAGCCGATCGGCGGGCCGGTCGGTCCCCACTCGGCGCCGACGACGATGCCGGACTGACCCGCGACGCGCACCCGGATGCCCGGCGGGTGACAGTCGTACGTCTCGACGAGGAGCGCGTCGAGGATGTGCCGGACCCCGTCGAGTGAGCCGCGCAGGCTCGTGGAGCGCAGTTCCTGACCGAGAACGATCGCCGCGTCCCGGGCCTTCCGGTCGGTGCCGGCGGCACCGGCGTCGAGCGCGGCCTCCACGCGCGCCCAGAGCCGCCAGCGGTCGTGGTCGAGCAGCTGCCGGGCGGCCCGGTCGAGCGCGGCGCAGGCGATGTCGACCGCCGTCTCCTCGCCGAGCTCGGCCGCCCAGGAGAGCTCGTCGGGGTGGGGCAGCAGGCTCGGCGACTCGTGCCCGAGCACGGAGTAGAGCATGGCGAGAGTGGTCTCGCGCCCCTCGCCGTCGTAGAGCGGACCGATCCCGCCGGTGGCGCGCAGCCGAGGGAACCGCCGGGTCAGGTGTGCGGCGCGGCCCAGCGGAAGGTCGGTGGCGAGCCGGGTGTCGCGCACTCGGGAATGGAACGTGCGGTGTTCGCGAGCAGCGAACATCCAGGCGCGGTGCTCGTCGTCGCCGACCGGGAAGCGGAGGGGCAGCCGCCTGGCCGAGGCCGGGGAGTCGGCCCTGAGCAGGCGCGCGGCGACCGAATAGGCCACGCCGAGTTCGGCTGCCAGGGCTCGGATCGCACGTCGGCGGGCTCGGTCGGGTACGGATCGTCGGCTCATCGTGGTCCTCCCGTCCCTCATCCTAGGTCTCCCCGGTTGTAACCTGAGGGGGCAGCGCGCCTGCACGAGCGTTGCGGGATCCCCCACGCGGACCCCGCGTCAACGCCAAGAGGCTCCGACTCAGCGCACGCGACTCCCGTCCACTTTCGCACGTCCGCGTGCGCTTCTTCGGCGGGGTGCGTGGGGCTCCGCTGCGAGGACGTGAGTGTCGTGTTCGAACGGTTCACCGACCGTGCCCGACGGGTTGTCGTCCTGGCCCAGGAAGAGGCCCGGATGCTCAACCACAACTACATCGGTACGGAGCACATCCTGCTCGGTCTGATCCACGAGGGGGAGGGTGTCGCCGCGAAGGCTCTCGAGAGCCTCGGCATCTCTCTCGAGGGGGTCCGTCAGCAGGTCGAGGAGGTCATCGGCCAGGGTCAGCAGGTGCCGGGCGGGCACATCCCGTTCACGCCGCGGGCGAAGAAGGTGCTGGAGCTCTCGCTGCGGGAGGCGTTGCAGCTCGGGCACAACTACATCGGTACCGAGCACATCCTGCTCGGTCTGATCCGGGAGGGTGAGGGCGTCGCCGCCCAGGTGCTGGTCAAGCTCGGCGCCGACCTCAACCGGGTCCGCAAGCAGACGATCGAGCTGGTGGCGGGCTTCCCCTCGGAGGGGAGCCCCGAGCAGCCCGTGGCCGGTGCGGCCCCGGCCACGATCTCCCCGATCCTGGAGCAGTTCGGCCGGAATCTCACCCAGGACGCCCGCGACGGCAAGCTCGACCCGGTGATCGGCCGGGAGTCGGTGATCGAGCGGGTCATGCAGGTGCTGTCCCGCCGCCGGAAGAACAACCCGGTGCTGATCGGCGAGCCGGGTGTCGGCAAGACCGCGGCGGTGGAGGGGATCGCGCAGGCGATCGCCAAGGGTGAGGTGCCGGAGACCCTCAAGGACAAGCAGCTCTACACCCTGGACCTGGGTTCCCTCGTGGCCGGTTCGCGGTATCGCGGCGATTTCGAGGAGCGCCTGAAGAAGGTGCTCAAGGAGATCAACGCGCGGGGCGACATCATCCTGTTCATCGACGAGATCCACACCCTGGTCGGTGCGGGTGCCGCCGAGGGGGCGATCGACGCGGCCTCGATCCTGAAGCCCATGCTCGCGCGTGGTGAGCTGCAGACGATCGGCGCGACGACCCTCGACGAGTACCGCAAGCACCTGGAGAAGGACAAGGCTCTCGAACGAAGGTTGCAGCCGATTCAGGTCGGTGAGCCGTCGCTGGCGCAGACCATCGAGATCCTCAAGGGTCTGCGTGACCGTTACGAGGCGCACCACCGGATCAGCATCACGGATGCCGCCCTGGTGGCCGCGGCGACGCTGGC
>NZ_FZNR01000030.1 GCF_900188005.1 Actinoplanes regularis
GGCGCGCGGAGCGGCCGGGGGACCCAAGCGGGTGCCACCCGGTTGCCGTACTTGAGGAAACGTCCGGTTATTTTTCCGTCACCGAACCGACCACTCCGGGTATCAGCCGGTCTGACAATCGCATCAGCAGCCGAGATAGGGACGTAAGCCCAGCCCAGTTCTGGTGGTTGGGCCCGGTGGTCGTATCAGCGGCTGGGATTGGGGCGTGGAGCCCAGCCAGGTTCTGGCGACTGGGTCTGGTGGTGGCGGCGGGGTCTCGCAGTTAGCTGATCTTGCGGATGTGCTGTCAGCCGGTGTCTGCAGTCAGTTGCTGCCGAGGGTGGACTCTGTGCAATGGTCGGCGACCAGGCGGAGGCCGCGCTGCGTCAGCTGGGTGCAACTCAGCAGGCGGACGGTCTGTGGGCCGTACTTGTCGGCCCGGGTGTCGATGACGAGATGGATGCGTTCTCGACCGTCCACGGTGTAGGTCTCGACGATGGGATCGCCCTCGTCGGTCAGGCGGGTCTGCTGTAGCCGGGCGGGTGTCCCGGCCGCTGCCGCGTCGGCCATGCAGCGGGGAGCGGACTCGGGCAGTTCTTTGTCCAGCCCCAGGTTGAAGGTTCCGCAGTCGATGGCGCTGGCCGTGCTGCTGTTCGTGTCCGGGTCGGTGGCTCCATCAGGGGCGGGGGAGCCGGTGAGGGCTCGGATCACGGTGAACCCGCCGGCGGCCAGCAGGACGCTCGCCGCGACGGCCGCGGGCACCAGCCACGTGCGGTGCCGGGAGCGGCTGGTGGCTTCCGCGCCGGTGATCTCGGCGAGCAGGTGCTCACGCATCCGCCGCTGCGCGCCAGCGGGCAGATCGTACGTGGGCGGCAGCTGTTCGGGGCCGGTCATCAGGCCTCCTTCGACGGGTCGATTGCCGGTGTGGCGTCGTTGCGTGGGTCGAGAAGCCGGGCCAGGCGGCGCCGGGCCCGGCTCACCCGGGCTCGTACGGCTACCTCGCTGGTGCCGAGGACCACAGCGGCGTCGGCGTACGACACGCCTGACCAGACGCAGAGTGCCAGGGCAGCGCGTTCGGCACGAGGTAGCCGGTGGACCGCGGTGAGTACCTCCCGCATGCGTCGCTGACTGTCCACCCGGCCGGCTGCCTCGCCGGCGAAGTCGGTGCCGTCCGGCTCGGGCGGCAGGCGTAGCACCGCGCTGCGCCATCGGCGCAGCGAGCGTTGCTGGTCCCGGACGACGTTCCCGGCGACC
The DNA here is from genome assembly GCF_900188005.1 of Actinoplanes regularis. Classification (GTDB taxonomy): domain Bacteria; phylum Actinomycetota; class Actinomycetes; order Mycobacteriales; family Micromonosporaceae; genus Actinoplanes; species Actinoplanes regularis. The sequence goes on from NZ_FZNR01000030.1 coordinate 1,234, forward strand.
GAGAGCAGCCACGGCAGTATCGAGTCGTCCACCAGCCGCGCCTGGCCGCGTTTGCGCCAGGCGAGCAGGAAGGTCGACTGCGTGGCATCCTCGGCGTCGGCCCATGACGAGGTCAACCAGAAACAATGCCGGTAGACGGCCTGGACATGACGGTCGAACAGGGCACCGAAGGCGTCGCCGGCGCCGGCGGTCGCGTCGGACCACAGGTGCCGATCGGTCTGCTGGGACATGGCGGTCACACCATGTCATGGCCAGCGCCGCTGATGTTGTGACATCCCGGCGCCGGGGAGGAAAGCCGGCGGCTGGTGGGCACCGTGCCGGGGGAAAGCCGGAGACCGGTGGGCACCGTGCCGGGGGGAAAAGCCGGAGGCTGGTGGGCGCGGCGCCGGGGAGGAAAGCCGGAGACCGGTGGGCATCGCACCGGGGGGGGAAAGCCGGAGGCTGGTGGGTGCGGTGCCGGGAACGAAGCCGGGAGGCCGGTGGGTACGGCGTCGATAAAAAGTTCGGAGGCCGGTGGGTACGGCTGTGGAAGGAGGTCCCGGGGGCGAGCGATTGGTTCAAGACTGGGGTACGGGGTACAGCCGAGACTGCGAGGCATGAAAGACAACGCGTTCACTCCCGCCCTCGGGCGGTTCGCGCCCACCCGGTTCTACGATCCGGTGGTCGCGCTGACCCGCGAGCGTCTGTGGCGAGCCCTGACCGCGATGCATGTCGCGCCCCGCTCCGGGGACGTGATCGTCGACGTGGGCTGTGGTACCGGCTCCCTGGCGGCGATGCTGGCCCGGGTCGAGCCGCGGGCCCGGATCATCGGTGTGGACCCCGACCCCGAAGTGCTCGCGATCGCCCGGAGTAAGTCGCGAGCGGTCGAATGGTCGGCGGGCCGCGGCGATGCGTTGGGGGAGTCATTGGCTGCCGGAATCGCGGATACCGTTGTCTCCAGCCTGGTGTTGCATCAGTGCCCGGTGCCGGTGAAGCTCGCGATGCTCGAGTCGATGGCCGCGGTGCTGCGGCCGGGCGGCAAGCTGGTGATCACCGATTACGGGCTCCAGCGCACTGCCGTGATGCGGCTGGCGTTCAGGACCGTGCAGTTCGCGGACGGCAGGGCCGACACGCAGCCGAATGCCGACGGGGTCCTGCCGGAGCTGATCACCGCTGCGGGCTTCGGAGAGGTACGCGAAGCCGACGTCGTCCGGACGATCACCGGGTCGATCTCGGTCTACGTCGCTCACCGCGACTGACCGATTGAGAGCAAGGGTCGTGAAGGAGCGGGAGGTCGGCCGCTTGGTGGGTGGGGCGCGATGGAGTGGGAGGTCGGCTCCTTAGCGGTGGGGGTCCTGAGGAAGTTGGGGGTCGGCCGCTTGGTGGGCGGGGGTCGCGGAGGAGTGGGAGTTGCGAAGGAGTGGGAGGACGGCCGCCGGGGTGAGACCAACCATCTCGCGCATCCGACGGGTCAGATGTGCCTGGTCGGCGAAGCCCGCGCTGATCGCGGCCTCGGCCGGTGACTGACCCGACCGCAGCGCCTCGGCCGCCCGGCGCAGCTCGGCCCACACCCGCCAGCGGGGGAGCGGCATGCCCACCTGCTGTCGCGCCAAGGCTCGCAGACGCTGCGGGGAGAGCCCGACCGCGGCGGCCAGCTCCGGCATCGTGAGGTTGCGCTGCCGCAGCAGGGTCATCGCCTCGACCAGTCGCGGATCCAGTTCGCGGGAACGGCCCTCGCCGACGGTGTGCAGGTCGGCAAGCTCGGGCGCCGCGACGATGCCGTCGCGGTAGTGCTCGCGCAGGTGGTCGGCGAAGATCGCATGCGGTTCGATGTAGAAGGTGACCAGCTCCGGTGACGGGAGCAGCCGATGCGGCACCATCGGCGGTACGAGCAGGGTCGTGGCGCGGTGCTCGGCTCCCGCCGCGTCGGCCAGGGCCACCTCGTCCCGCAGCGCGGTGACGATCTGGAACGCGGCGTGCCGGTGGAGACCGCTGTCCGTCGCCGGGCCGCGATACACCGCGTAGCCGTCCCCGATGCTGAAGTGCACGTCGTGATGATGGCAGGTTGACTATCGGTCGGCGTGGCGCAGCAGCAACCAGGCGTCGGCGGGGAACAGCCGCCGAGCGATCGCCCAGGTCAGCCGCGGGTAGTAGGGCCGGGCGGCGGTCGCGTCGATGATTCTGGGGCGGTCCATCGGGTGATCGGCGCCCTTCCAGCGGACCGTGCAGCCACCCGCGGCCACCACGTTCCGGACCCAGTTCGTGCCCGCGCCCCACGGCAGGTTGATGATGAAGCCGTCCGGGGTGGTGACCACCGCGACGGGCACGGTCAGGTTCCGTCGGCTGACCCGCCCGCGATGGTGCATGACCGCCCACCCCGCGAACCAGCGTCTGCCGGCCAGCATCCGGACAGCCGGTGCGGTGGCGCGGGCGAAGCGCCAGGAGATGTTCTTCGGTGCTGCGGCTGAGGTGGTCATGAGGTGATCCTGCGCTCGTGGCAGCGGCCGGCGCATCCTGGCGATCCGTCATCCGGGGTGACGGGTTTCCGGCATCCGGTGCAGCGCGTAGGCGACGGCGTCGGTCCGGCCGCGAGCGCCGATCTTGCGGTAGATGTTGCCCAGGTGGCGTTCGACCGTGTGCACCGCGATGCCCAACCGGCGGGCGATCTCGAGGTTGGCGTCGCCGACCGCGAGCCGCCCCAGGACTTCGACCTCGCGCGGAGTGAGCCGAGCGGCCGGCGAACCGGGCGGAAGGCCGGCCGCCGGGGTCGGGGGCGCCTGAGCGCCCGTCTGGGCAGTGGTCACGAAGTCGGTGGTGGGGTGCGTCTGAGCGCCGGCTCCGGCACCGGTCACGAAGTCGGTGGTAGGCGGCGTCTGCGCGCCGGTCCCGGCGCCGGTCACGAAGTCGGTGACCAGCCGCACGTCGTTCGCGGAGTCCTCCATGAACAGCGTCGGTGTCGTTCCCGGCAGCTCCACCAGCCGGGCGTCCGGCAGGCTGCCCGCCAGCCGCCGGAAGACCTCGACCGGGATCTGCTGCTCGTTCTGGCGATGCAGGACCAGCGCCGGTGCCCGGACACGCCCCAGTTCGCCGGTCACGTCGATGTGCCGCGCGGCCTCGAACCACGCCTTGGCCACCGGCGCGGTGGTGGCGGTGCGGAAGGCCGCCGCGGTCCACCGGCCCGACGGCGCCGAGTCCCAGCCGAGCCAGGCAGCCGCGGCGGCGTCGGCGAACAGGCCCCAGTCCTGCTCCACCAGGGACAGCAACGCCTGCGTCTGGGCCGGCCGCATCGCCTCGCTCATCCGCGGTGCCCCACCGAACAGGACGAGCCGATCGACCCGCTCCGGCTCCCGGGCCGAGAACGCGATGGCGGTCGCCACCGCGTGGTAATAGCCCAGCAACGACGCCTTGCGGAGGCCCGCGGTGTCCAGCACCGCCCGCAGGTCACGCAGGTGCGCTTCGACACCGAGATCCGCGAGGTCGATCCGCCGGTCCGAGCTGCCCATCCCGCGGCCGTCGTAGAGCACCACGGTCAGATTCCGCGCCAGGGCGGTGTAGGTCGCCCGCATCGCCGGGATGCGCCACTGCGCGAGGATGTTGCTCAGCGACGGCATCCACACCAGCACCGGCCCCTGGCCGAACACCTGATAGCCGATCGTCACACCGTCCTCGGCGCGGGCGAAGTGCATCTCGGGCGGGGTTTCCACCCGTTGAGTATCGCTGTTCGCCGGAGGGCGGCCACCAAGCTGTCGTTCACGGGGCTCGGCTGAGAAGCCTGCGGACGGGACGCGAAAGGTCGTACCGAAGAAATGGGTTTGAAATGGCGTCGCCCACCCGCCATCCGGCGGGTGGGCGACGATCCGGACCGGACGGTCAGCGTTTCTTCTTCTTGCGATCGCGGTCGGAGGCGATGTCCTCGGAGTACGTCGCGCCGCCGTCGGATTCCTTGGTCAGCGGTCGGGCGCCACCCTCGGGCGGGCCGGCCATGGACTGCTCGCCGGCGGCCAGGTGCGGGAACTTCAGGTCGAAGGCCGGCCGCTCGGAGCGGACTCGCGGCATCTGGTGGAAGTTGCGCAGCGGCGGTGGGCAGGTGGTGACCCATTCGAGAGAGTTTCCGTGGCCCCACGGGTCGTTCTCGGTGACGACCGGGCCGATCTTGTACGACCGCCACACGTTGTAGAGGAACGGTAGCGTCGCCGCGCCGAGGATGAACGAGCCGATCGAGGAGATCGTGTTCAGCGTGGTGAAGCCGTCGCCGGGCAGGTAGTCGGCGTATCGCCGGGGCATGCCCTCGTTGCCGACCCAGTGTTGCACCAGGAACGTCGCGTGGAAACCGATCATGGTGAGCCAGAAGTGCATCTTGCCGAGGCGTTCGTCGAGCATCCGGCCGAACATCTTCGGGAACCAGAAGTAGATGCCGGCGAAGACCGCGAACACGATTGTTCCGAAGAGTACGTAGTGGAAGTGGGCCACCACGAAGTACGAGTCGGAGACGTGGAAGTCGAGCGGCGGTGAGGCCAGGATGATGCCGGAGAGGCCGCCGAAGAGGAACGTGACCAGGAAGCCGACCGCGAACAGCATCGGCGTCTCCATGCTGACCTGGCCGCGCCACATGGTGCCGACCCAGGTGAAGAACTTCATGCCGGTCGGTACGCCGATCAGGAACGTGAGGAAGCTGAAGAACGGCAGCAGCACCTGGCCGGTGGCGTACATGTGGTGCGCCCAGACGCTCATCGACAGGGCGGCGATGGCGATGGTGGCGGCGACCAGGCCCTTGTAGCCGAAGAGCGGCTTGCGGCTGAAGACCGGGACGATCTCGGTGATGATGCCGAAGAACGGCAGGGCGATGATGTACACCTCGGGATGGCCGAAGAACCAGAAGAGGTGCTGCCAGAGCATCGCCCCGCCGGTGTCCACGTCGAAGACGTGCGCGTCGAGCACCCGGTCGGCGGCGAGGGCGAAGAGCGTGGCCGCCAGGAACGGGAAGATCAGGATCGCCAGCAGGGCGGTGACCAGCATGTTCCAGCACATGATCGGCATCCGGAACATGGTCATGCCGGGCGCGCGCAGGCACAGGATCGTGGTGATCAGGTTGACCGAGCCGAGGATGGTGCCCAGACCACCGACGGCCAGGCCGACCACCCACATGTTGCCGCCGACGCCCGGTGAGTGCAGCGAGTCGCTCAGCGGGGTGTAGGCGAACCAGCCGAAGTCGGCCGCGCCGCCGGGAGTGAGGAAGCCGCTGAGCGCGATCAGCGTGCCGAACAGGTAGAGCCAGTAGGCGAGCGCGTTGAGCCGTGGGAACGCGACGTCCGGGGCGCCGATCTGGATCGGTACGACGAAGTTGCCGAACGCGAACACGATAGGCGTCGCGAAGAACAGCAGCATCGCGGTGCCGTGCATGGTGAAGAGCTGGTTGAACTGCTCCGGGGAGAGCAGTTGCATGCCGGGCCGGGCAAGTTCGATGCGCATCAGCAGCGCCATGATGCCGCCGATCACATAGAAGATGATCGACGTGACCATGTACATGATCCCGATTTGCTTCGCGTCGGTGGTCCGTAGGGTTCGAGCCAGCGCGGACCCTCTCACCTGCAGGCGGATCGGTTGGGGTCGCGTGGGGACGGGCCTCGGGGCGACGGTGGTCATCCAGACTCCTCGGCTGCGCATACGGAGAACTATTGCTCACCCTCTGTTATATGCTTCTAGTACGTTAATTCCTGCTGAAACGCTTATTCCTCTTTTATCCGGAAGGGGGAGCGCATGCTCGAGGAGAAGGACCGTCGCGAGCTTGCGGAGATCGAGCAGCGGCTCTGCGCGGCAGACCCCGACTTCGCCCGCCGGATGAGTTCGACGTCGATGCCCTGCCCGTTCCCGACGGTGTCGGTGCTGTGCGTCGGGGCGTTCCTGGCGCTGCCGTTCGTGGGCCTGTTCCTGGGGCCGGTGGCGGCCCTGGTGGCGCTCAACGGGACCGTGGCCCTGGTGGCGGGGATCCTGGTGAACCGGCGCCGCCGCGGTCACTGACGGTGGCCTGGCATAGGTGTGGTCACTGACGGTCGCCTGGCGTAGGTGTGGTCACTGACGGTGGCTCGGCGCCGCCGTGGTCGCTGAGTCGGGTCAGCCCAGCATCGCCGTGATCAGGCGGCGCAGGCGTGGGGTGATCTCGGCTTCGCCGGCGGCGGCCAGCGGCTGCATGCCGGATGAGCGCAGGATCGTCAGCCCGAGCGTCGCGGCCAGGACGAACTGCGCGTCGAGCACCGCCGCGTCGCCGGAGGAGCCGGTCATCGCGGCGATGCGCTCGGCGAACGAGCGCAGGGTGCCGAGCCGGATCTCCTCGGCCCGCTCGTCGCCGGAGGAGCGCAGCAGCATCAGGATGCGGGTCGGGTACTCGCCCTTCTTCAGGCCGGTCAGGTGGCTGGTCATCAGCTCCGGCAGGTCGTCGACGGTGAGATTGTCGGCGACCGAGCGCTCGAGGTCGTCGGCGGAGCTGGCCAGGCAGTCCCGGAACAGGCCCTCCTTGGAGCCGAAGTAGCGGGCGATCAGCGCGACGTTCACCCCGGCGTCCTGGGCGATGTCCCGGATGTAGGTCGCGGCGTACCCGTCGGCGGCGAATCGGCGCCGGGCGGCCTCCAGCAGCGCCTGCTTGGTGGCGGCGGAGTCCCGGCGCCGTGGGCCGGCCGCGCTCATGCCGCCACCTCCGCCGCATGCCGGTGCCGTTCGCTCGCAAGCTCGCTCATGTGATCACCGTAACTGATGTAATCACTGGTTGACTTTCTCCCCGGGTCCCATAATTGCGGCTAAGTAATCCAGGGTTTACATCTCTTCCCCCGGGGGATCCGTGACGACGACGATCGAGGCGCGCCCACGCGTCAACACCACGATGCTGGTGCTCTACCTGTCTCTGGGCGGCCTCGCCTTCTCCGTGTTGCAGTCGCTGGTCGCACCCGCACTGTCGACCATCGCCCGCGACCTGAACGTCTCCGCCAGTGACGGCAGCTGGGTGATCACCGCCTACCTGCTGGCCGCCTCCGTGCTGACCCCGATCCTCGGCCGGCTCGGCGACATGGCCGGCAAGCGCCGGGTGCTCATCGGCGTCCTCGCCACCCTCGCGGCCGGCACCCTGCTCGCCGCCCTCGCGCCCAACCTCGCCGTGCTGATCGTGGCCCGTGTCCTGCAGGGCGCCGCCGGCGCGATCCTGCCGCTCTCCATCGGCATGGTCCGCGACGAGCTGCCCCGCGAGCGGGTCGGCGTGATCGTCGGCCTGCTGTCGGCGATCTTCGGCATCGGCGCCGGTGTCGGCATCGTCGGCGCCGGCCCGATCGTCGATCACCTCTCCTGGCACTGGCTGTTCTGGCTGCCCCTGGGCCTGGTCGTGATCGCCCTGCTCGGCGCGATCTTCGGGATGCAGGAGTCGCCGGTGCGCACCCCCGGCCGGCTCGACGTGGTCGGCTCGGTCGTCCTCTCGGGCGGACTGGTCGCGCTGCTGCTGGCGATCAGCAAGGGCCAGAGCTGGGGCTGGGGTTCGGGCAGCACGATCGGCCTGCTCGTCGCCGGTGTCGTGCTGCTGGTGTCGTTCGTCTTCGTCGAGCTGCGGGTGGCCGAGCCGCTGGTCGACATGCGCCTGATGAAGCTGCGCGCGGTCTGGTCCACCGACCTGGTCGCGATGATCCTCGGCTTCGCCATGTTCGGCACGTTCCTGCTGGTCCCGACGCTGCTGCAACTTCCGGCGATCACCGGTTACGGCTTCGGCAAGTCGGTCTCGCAGTCCGGTCTGTTCCTGCTGCCGACCGTGATCATGATGATCTTCTTCGGCCCGCTCGCCGGCCTGCTGTCCCGCCGCTACGGACCCAAGCTGCCGATGTTCCTCGGCACCGTCTCGGTCGTCGCCGCCTTCGCCCTGCCCGCGATCGCGCACGGCGAGATCTGGCAGGTCCTGGTCTCCGGCCTGCTCACCGGCGCCGGCATCGGCCTGGCCTTCGCGGCCATGTCGAACGCCATCATCGAAGCCGTCCCGGCCGCCCAGACCGGCGAGGCGACCAGCGTGAACACCATCGCCCGGACGATCGGCAGCAGCATCGGCACCGCCATCGTCGCCGCGGTGATCACCTCGAACACCACGCCGCAGGGGATGCCGACCGACGACGCGTTCACCATGGGCTTCTGGACCTGCGCCGGCGTCGCGGTGCTCGCGGTCGTGGCGGCCCTGCTGGTGCCGTCCGCCCACCGTCGCCACGAGCAGGCGGTCGCGACGGGCGTCGAGGACCTGCCGCCGGAGCCGGAGGAGATCCACCTTCCGCACCTGCACCACGCCGGGGACAAGGCCCGCGGCTGACGTCGCCGGCACTGTTCTCACCGCGCTTCGTCGCGGTGAGAACAGTGCCGTTCAGACGGACGGCGTGGCCGTCCCGCGCTCGCGGGGCGGCCACGCCGGACTGGAACTCACCACAGGACGCCGGGCTGGGGAATCTCCGTGCCGACGGCGAAGTAGTTGTGCCACTTCCACCCTGTTCCGAGGAACTTCGAGCCGGTGGACCGGGCCACGAAGACATCGGCCGTCGAGCCGCGGGTGAAGGTGGCGAGGTCCGCACGACCGTCGCCGGTGAAGTCACCGGTGCCCGGGATCTCCCGGCCGGCGGCGAAGTAGTTGTGCCACTTGACGCCGGTGCCGGTGAACCTCGAGCCGGTCGACAGCGCGACGAACACGTCGGCCGCCGTGCCGCGGGTGAAGGTCACGATGTCGTCTTTACCGTCGTTGTTGAAGTCACCCACCGAGGGGAGCTCGGAGCCGACCGCGAAGTAGTCGTGCCATTTGATGCCGGTGCCGGTGAATTTGGAGCCGGTGGAGAGTGCGACGTATACATCGGCTGCGGCTCCGCGGGTGAAGGTCGCGATGTCGTCTTTGCCGTCGCCGTTGAAGTCGCCGACTGCTGGGATCTCTGTTCCGGCGGCGAAGTAGTTGTGCCATTTGATGCCGGTGCCGGTGAATTTGGAGCCGGTGGAGAGTGCGACGTACACGTCGGCTGCGGCTCCGCGGGTGAAGGTCGCGATGTCGTCTTTGCCGTCGCCGTTGAAGTCGCCGACTGCTGGGATCTCTGTTCCGGCGGCGAAGTAGTTGTGCCATTTGATGCCGGTGCCGGTGAATTTGGAGCCGGTGGAGAGTGCGACGTACACGTCGGCTGCGGCTCCGCGGGTGAAGGTCGCGATGTCGTCTTTGCCGTCCCCGTTGAAGTCGCCGACCAGCGGCGTCTCCGTGCCGGCGGCGAAATAGTCGTGCCACTTGACGCCGGTCCCGGAGAAGGAGTTTCCCCTGGACAGAGCGACGTAGACGTCGGCGGCCGACCCACGGGTGAACGTAACGATGTCGTTTTTGCCGTCGCCGTTGAAGTCCCCGGCGATACCGCTGAAGCCGCCTCCGGGTGGTGGTGCGGCGGCCGCCGGCAGGCTCGGGATCTGGGTGGCGATCGTGATCACGGCAATTGCTGAAAGCGCTGACAAGCGCCGCTTCTTGAACATTTCTGGCCCCGCTCTGACGATTGATCTTAGGCGGATTCGCATGCCTGAAATTGATCGGGGATCGGGAAGTGGGGACCCTATTTTCGCATCGGCGCGGCGGGTTCCCGCCAGGGTCGTTCCTTGATTTCACTCAATCGGGACGGTAGTGCCGAATTCGAGATCTAATGGCATCCGGTGGAAGCGGGTCGCGATGCGCGGCAGCTTCCAGGGGTGGCGCGGGCGTCGCGCGAGAGCAGCACGGGACTTGGCTCGAGCCTGGTCACGGGGCTCCATCGGTCGTACCGGGGAATCTGGATTTTGAACTTGAAACCGGTCGCGGTCAGTGGGTCAGGGATGATCCGGGCGGCCGCGGCCGGGCTGTTGATCTGGAAAAACGCGAAAGTTTGCTCTAGAAATAGGCATGCGCCGCCTCATGATCATCATCGTGCTGTTCTCCCTGGGTGCCGGGATGGCGTTCGGGCTGAGCAGTGCGCTGCGGCTGTCCTGGAGCCCGGTGACAGTGATGGCCGAGCCGTCGAGCACGGCGCCGTCGCGGGCCGCCGTCGCGTCCCCGATCGGGTCGGTGACGATGAACCGTCACACGCACCGCTTGGACGTCGCGGCGGGGGCGGTCACCGACGCCGTCGAGGGGCAGAAGCCCGCGGGTGTCCTCAAGGTGATCGTCGGTGGGGACGGCGCCGGCGAGGACTACCGGATCGACCGCACCGCCGGCGGGCTCACGCTCAGCGCGGCGAGTGAGGCGGGTGCCGCGGCCGGGCTCTACGCGCTGGCCGACGAGATCCGGTCGGGTGAGCCGGTCACCACCGGGGCTCGGACGCCGAAGCTGGGCCTGCGCCTGACCGACGTGGGATCGGTCGGCCGCGAGCCGGACGCGGCGCGCTGGAGCAAGGGCACCGACTACTCGCTCAACTCCGACGTCGTCACCGGCACGCTGCTGCCGCAGGCGCCATGGGTCGACCAGGCCGAGGTCGAGAAGGTCTCGGCGCAGTTCCGGCAGTTCATCGATCACTCGGCGGCGCAGGGCTACAACGGTGTCGTCGTACCCGGCTTCCTGGAGTACGTGACCTTTGCGAACGTCGGTGACGGCCACGCCGTCTACCCCGGCAGTGACCCGCACATCGCCCGCGCGCGGGCGATGGTCACCGCGTTCGCGCCGGTCTTCCGGTACGCGGCCGACATGGGCCTGCGCGTCTACTTCATGACCGACATGCTGGCGCTCTCCGGGCCGCTCGAGGCGTACCTCGAGAAGCAGCAGGACCAGTGGGCGGTCTACCAGGCCGGGCTGCGTGAGCTGTTCGCGAGCATGCCGTTCGCATCCGGCCTGATGATCCGGATCGGCGAGGGCGGCTCGGCCTATGCCGCGCCCGGCTGGGACTACTTCTCGCGTATCGCCGTCACCACACCCGACAAGGTGCGGGCGATGCTGAAGGCGTTCCTCGCGGTGGCGGCGGAGGGCGACCGGGACATCATCTTCCGCACCTGGACGGTCGGGGTCGGGGCGGTCGGCGACCTGCACACCAACCCCGACTCGTACGAGGAGGTGCTGGGCGGTCTCAACGACCCGCACCTGGTCGTCTCGACGAAGTTCACCCTCGGCGACTTCTACAGTCACCTGCCGCTCAACGACACGCTGACCGTGGGCGACCAGCGGCGCATCGTCGAGTTCCAGGGCCGGCGCGAGTTCGAGGGCTTCGGCTCGCTGCCCAACGACCTGACGGCGCTGCACGCGTCCGCCCTGAAGCGGCTGCTGGCGGCCAACCGGCACATCGAGGGCGTCTGGTTGTGGACGCAGGAGGGCGGCCCGCTGCGCGCCGGCCCGATGACGCTGTATCTGCAGACCGGATTCTGGCAGCTGTACGACCTGAACGCGTACGCGATGGGCCGGCTGGCCAGGGAGCCGGACGCGGACCCGGGCGAGGTCACCGCCGACTGGGTGCGTCAGACGTTCTCCGGCGACCCGGCCACGGTGGCCGCGATCAGCCGGATGTTCGCGAACTCGCGTGAGGCCGTGACGAAGGGGCTCTACCTCACGCCGTACGCGAACTACTCGGTCAAGGCGCTCGGGCTCGAGCCGCCACCGATGATGTGGATCTTCGAGTGGGACATCGCCACGGGCGACTCCGCCGTGCTGGGCAGCGTCTACGCGATCAGCCGGGGCCACGTCGACGAGACGATCGCCGCGGGCGAGCAGGCCGTCGCGATCGCCGGCGAACAGTACGCGAGCGTGGCCGCCACCGACCCCGCGACGTGGCGCGACCCCGCCCTGCGAGCCCATCTGCTCGACTCGCTCCAATATCAGAAGGACCTGTACGGCACGCTCGGCGCGTACCGCGAGATGTTCCTGCGGCGGGCGCAGTGGCTCGACACCGGCTCCGCGACGGCGCGTGAGCAGTGGAAGGCCGCGGAGCTCGAGTACCGGAAGGCGCGCGACAGCTATGTGCGCGCGTACAGCGGCGACGTCGACCTGCCCGCCTACAACTTCACCGCGGCCGACCTCGGCGAGGAGCGGTCCGACCGCGATCCGGCGATGGCCGTCCTGGCCCGCGTCCTGCTCGGCCTGCTGCTCGCCTCGATCCTGGTGCCGTGGCGGCCGATCCGGTCCCTGTGGCGGGCGGCGATCATGCCGTGGAAGGCGCCGGAGAACCCGGGCCGGGCGGCGCGCTGGGTCGCGATCCTGCTCCCGGCGGGCGCCCTGCTGCTCAGCCGCGAGATCCACACCTGGTTCGCGGCCCCGGCCCACCTGCTGGTGACGCTCGGCTCCTGGGTGCTCTTCGCGCTGGTGGCCCGGCTGCTGGTGGGTCGCCGTGACCCGTACGCGCTGTGGGCGGTGCTCGGCGGGGTCGCGCTGCTGCGGACGGTGCTGCTGCTCGCCGTGCTCGCGGTCCGTGGCCCCGGCCTCTACTGGTTCCGGTTCTGGACCGACCCGGCCGTGCGCACGGTGTACGTCACGGTCTCCTTCGCCGCCTTCGCCTGGCTGTTCGTGGCCACCGGCTCGGTGCTGCGCACCCGGTACGGCTGGTCACGCCGCCGCGTCGCCGGTGCCGTCGCGCTCGCGGCGGGCGTCCCGGTGCTCGCCGTCGGCACCCTGATCTGGTCGGCCGGGCTGGAGCGCGCGCTCAGCGCCTGGAACGACCAGATGGTGCTGCTGCCGTGGGGCCTGCACCGCATCCTGGGCATCGTGACGTTCCTCGGCATCCCGCCCGCGCTGCCGGTCTGGATCACCGTGACCGGCGCCGCCCTGTCGATCATCGGCCTGGCGTTCGTGGTCACCGGCGGCGCGGCGCGACCAGACCCGAGTCGTACGCCCACACCACCAGCTGCGCGCGATCTCGACAGTGCAACTTCATCATCGCCCGGTTGATGTGCGTCTTGGCGGTCGCCGGACTGATCACCACGCGCTCGGCGATCTCGTCGTTGCCGAGCCCACGGGCGACCAGCTCGACGATCTCCTGCTCCCGGGCGGTCAGCACCTCGCGCCCCGCCGTCAGGTCACCCGGCGGGGCGCCGGTCACGAACTCGCTGATCAGCGTGCGGGTGACCGACGGGGCCAGCAGGGCCTCGCCGCGGGCCACGACGGCGACGGCCCGCAACAGGTCCGCCGGGTCGGCGTCCTTGAGCAGGAATCCGCTGGCCCCGGCCCGGAGCGCGTCGAAGACGTAACTGTCCACTTCGTAGTTGGTGAGGATGAGGACCCGCACCGCGGTCAGCAGCGGGTCGGTGGCGATCCGCCGGGTGGCCTCGATGCCGTCGAGCCCCGGCATCTGCACGTCCATCAGTACGACGTCCGGGCGCAGCCGTCGCGACAGCTCCACGGCGGCGGCGCCGTCGGCGGCCTCACCGACCACCTCCAGGTCGTCCTCGGCGTCGAGCAGGGCCCGGAACCCGGCGCGCATCAGGGCCTGGTCGTCGGCGAGCAGCACCCGGATCACGCCCGGCCCTCCAGCGGGAACGTGGCCCGCACGGTGAAGCCGCCGCCGTCACCACGGGCCGCGTGCAGCGTCCCGCCCAGCCCGGTGACGCGTTCCCGCATGCCGCGCAGGCCGACCCCCGGCGTCACCGGTCCGGCCGTCGAGGCGGCACCGTCGTCGGTCACCGCCACCGTCAGCCGGGTCGGCGTGTACTCGACCCGCACCTCGGCGACGGCCGGGCCGGCGTGCCGGGCGACGTTGGTCAGCGCCTCCTGCACGACCCGGTACCCGGCCTGATCCACCTCGACGGGCAGCTCCGGCGGCTCACCCGAGACCGTTACGTGCACCGGAACCCCGGCCGCCCGGGTTCGCCCGGCGAGCTCGTCCAGCCGGGCCAGCCCCAGCCGGTCGGCGTCGTCGGGGGAGCGCAGCACCGCCAGCGTCGCCCGCAGTTCGCGCATCGCCGCGCCACCGGCCTCCTGGATCGCCAGCAGCGCGGCCGACGGCTCCGCACCGTTCTTGCGGTCCAGGTGCACGGCGATCCCGGCCTGCACCTTGATCACGGAGATGCTGTGGGTCAGCGAGTCGTGCAGATCCCGGGCGATCCGCAGGCGCTCCTCACCGGCCCGCCGCAACGCCGTCTCCTCGCGGGTCCGCTCCGCCTCCAGCAGCCGCCGCTCGAGCTGCTCGAGGTACGCCCGGTGCTCCCGCGCCACCAGCCCCGCGATGTTGACCGCCACGAACCAGCCCAGCAGCAGACTGGTCCGCTCCAGCAGTTGCTGAGGCGGCAGCCCGGCGGGCGCCACCGAGATGTCGCGCGCGAGATAGCCGCCGAGGAACGCGACGCTGGCCACGACGGCGGCCCGCCGATGCCCCCGCCAGGCGGCGACGCAGACCGCGCCGAGCACCGGGAACGCGGCGGAGACCCCGGCGTGCACCCGGACGTGCACGACCAGCATGGCCGCGGTCACCACGGCCACCGCGAGCACCGGGCGACGCCGGCACGACGCGAGCGCCGCCGCCGCGACCACGACCAGGGCGATGTCGAGCACGCCGACCGGATCGGCCTCCGGTGAGAGGGCCGCGTTGCCGAGCAGGAGGGCACCGACAGCGACACCGCCGACGGCGTAGGGCAGGTCCGCACGCATGAGCGAACTGTAGGAGGAAGGCCGGGATCGGGCATCCCGCCGCAGCGGTATGCCGGGCGTACCGCGAACGCGGTATCAGCGGGCGCCGAAGTGTCTCCGCCGGGGCGACGTCTCATCGGCCCGCACCGACGAGCATCGACCGTATGGCATATCGCTTCTTCACTCCCGCTCCGGCGAGGGCCGCGACCGGCCGGACAGCGCAGGTCTATCAGCAGATGCGGACCGACTTCATCGGGCCGCCACCGATGTTCCAGGCGATCTCCGCCGTTCCGGAGTTGCTGGCCGCTGCCTGGGCGCTGATGCGCGAGGCGCTGCTCGCCGAAGGGGCCGGCCGGGTGGAACGAGAAGTCGTCGCGGCGGCGGTCTCCCGGGCCAACCGTTGCCGGTTCTGCGTCGACGCGCACGTCACGCTGCTGCACGCGCTGGACGAACATGAACTGGCCGAGATCATCGCGGGCGGGGAGACCCCGCCGATTCGGGAGTACGCCGAGCTCGCCGACTGGGCTGCGGCCAGCCGTAATCCCCGGGCCGCCGGGTGGAGCAGCCCGTACGGTCCGCAGGTCACCGGCACCCTGCTCGCCTTTCACTTCATCAACCGTGTCGTGTCCGCGCTGCTCGCGCCCGACCTGCTGCCCGGGGGTCTGCAGCGGCTGCCCGCTGTGCGGAACGTCGGGGGGCGGCTCTATGCGCGGACCGTTCGCGAGCCCAAGGAGCCGGGCCGCAGCCTGGCCCTGCTCGGCGCCGTGAACACGGCACCGCCCGGGTGGGCCGGTGACAGCCCGGTCGGGGTGGCGTACTCGGCGCTGATCGACGCCGCGACGAAGGGCGGTGTGCTGCTGGGCGATACCGCTCGTCGGACCGTCACCGGGACCGTTCGCTGGGAGGACGGGCGGCATCCGGTCGAGCCGGCCGGATGGGCCGCCGACCTGGTCCGTGACCTGACCGGAAGCGATCAGGTTGGTGCCCGTATCGCGTTGCTCGCGGCGTTCGCTCCCGGCGCCATCGACGCGAGGGACGTCGCCCACTGGCGACTGTCGTATCCGAGCGAGGCCGACCTGGTCCGGCTGGTCGCCTACGGTGCCATCACAGCTACCGCCCACGTGGCCAGGTCCCTCGAAACCGGCGCACCGAGCACTGCGCTGATCGCGGCTTTGGCCGCGGGGCTCAGCCCTTCGCCACCACGCGGATGATGCTGGCGCCGCCGGAGCTCCTGCCAACCTCATTCATGGATGTGGCCAGGTTGTAGTACCCAGGCCGGGCATCGGAGCCGATGGGAATGCTGCTCACCGGCTGCTCACCGGAGGTACCGGTCGGCCGGATCGGCGGGGCCGTGAAGGTGACAACCCCAGCCGCGATGTCCCGACCTTCTGATGCGGTCTTCAGTTCTTCCACCGTCGCGTACGGCCCGGTCAGGCTGGCCGTCAGCTCGACCGGGGCCGCGCCGGCGGCTGGGCCGTCCGGCGACTCGACCGTCCAACGAACGGACATCGTCTGGCCGGGTCGGTAAGGCGAATCAACGTCCGTGTCCGCACAGCAGCTGTACGTCACCTGGGCCGGGACCGCATCGTCTCCCGCATTCTCAGATGCGCCGGCATCGCAAGCGGCGAGAAGCGCGACGGCAGCTGCTGCGACGCCGAGCAACTGGAGGCGGTGTGACGACATGGGATCCCCTTCGAGCAATTTGCTGAGCGCACCTTAGTCGGCGCGGCCAAGCTGATCGACACCCAGGAGATAACGGTGCCGGCCGACTCCCTTCCCAGGTCAGCGGCCATCCGTCTGTCTGTTTCTTGATGACCTCGGGGTCGTCCGGTCATGGTCGTCCGGCGGCAGGCTGTGGCCGTTTGGGCCGGCCGACGGGTCTGGTATTCGTACGTCACCAACTGCCACGATCAACTCGTGGCGGTTGGTTATGCCCCGGTGTCGGGCGATGTGGAATATCGGTGGTCGTCGTGGCGCTACGTGGTCGCGATGGCCCCGATAGGCTTCGTTGGGGCTGCCGCCGGGGTGACGCTCGCCCGATTCGTACTCCCGATGCTCACTGGCCGTCCGAGCAGTTTCAGCGTTGCTTTCGGCGCCTTCTATGTGGCTACCTATGCGTTTTTCTTTCCTTTCGCCTCTTGGTTGTTCGTTTGTGGTCTGCCGGCCGGGCTGAGGTTCGGTAGCGAGGGGATCGAACTGGCTGCCGCGCGGCACGATGTGCTCGGGGTGCCCTACGAGGCCGTGTCGAGTGCCCGTGTCCGGTGGTGGTGGCCTGTAGCGATGCTCGACGTTGTCGTTGGTTCCGTCGACGAATCGCGGGTGATGCGATTTGACCGCGGTGGCCGTCGGCCGTCGTGCAAGCGCAAGGGTGATCAACTGCGCTTCTCCATGCCGATTGCGGGACTGAGGTCGTCGGACCTCCGGTCCGAGCTCCGGCGCCGCGGACTCGGCGAGTAACGGCGGGTTTCGCGCACCGGCTCACCGGTGCGCGAGGCTTCGGGACCCGTCACCGGCGCCGAACGACTCGGCCCGCCGGAACAGCAGGCAGAGGACGATCAGGGCGACGGCGACCACAGGCAGCCAGAGCAGCCGGTGCCCGATCCAGCCGGCAGAGTCCGGCGAGCCGATCAGCCCGACGGGATCGCTTCCCAGGACGTGGCCGAGCCCGGCGACGCCGAACAGAGCGCTCTGGTGCCACAGGAAGATCGTCATCGCCGTCAGGTTGAGCCCGCCCACGACCGCCCACCAGCCGGGACGGTGCAGCCGGCGCTCCAGGCGCGCCCACAGCAGCAGCGCGAGACCGATCTGCACGGCCGACAGCGCGGCGGTGAGCAGCGAGGGCGGGTTGAGGTTCGAGCGCCCGTCGCCCGGAACCCCGACCAGACTCGCCGGATAGCCCGCCGCGATCAGCAGGGCGCCGCTGGTCAGACCCGCCAGCAGCAGGCCCCGGCCGCAACGTTCCCCGGCGAGCCGGCCCCGCGACGCGGCCGCCCCGAGCGTGTACGGCACCAGCCAGGCGGTCACACAGTTCAGGTAGGCGGGCCAGCCGGGCATCCCGGGCCACAGCCAGTACCGCAGCGCGTCCATCGCGATCAGCGCACCCAGCGGCAGCAGGGCCGCCGCGGCCCCGAACCGGTCGACGGCGCCGAGCACCGGCGGGGTGAGCGGCAGCAGCAGGACGAGCACGAGAACGAACCAGAGCGGACTGAACGCGATCGTGCCGGCCGTGTGCAGGGTCCACGGGCCGATGGCGGTATGCCGGAGCGCGGCGAGGATCAGCAGCCACACGCCGAGGAACACGACGATCGGCGGCAGCAGCCGGCGCGCCCGGCCGGCCAGCCAGGACCGGGTCGAGCCGCCGCGCCGCCCGGCCCGGTCCAGGCCCCGAGCGGCGGTGTTGCCCGCGACGAAGAAGAACAGGCCGAGCGTCTGCAGGACCCAGGTCAGCGGGGTGAGGCCCGGTATCGCGGTGAGCGGGCTGGCCTGGTGGAGTTCGCCTCCGGTGCCGGTGGTCAGGCCGGTGACGAGCCAGTGCCCGGCGACCACGCCGAGCATGGCGATCACACGGAGCCCGTCGATCACCCGTTCCCGGTCCGGCGGGGTCGCGGTGGCGATCCGATCCGCCCACGCCGTCGTGGTCATCGCGGATCACCCGTCGAGCCGGTACCGATCGACGCCATCGCCTGCAACGCGGCCGAGCCGGGCTCGAAGTAGCCGTCGTGGCCGTCGACGTTCCCGCACGGCAGCGGCAGCGCGCCGAAGGCCGGATCGATCGGCAGGCGGCCGTGCCCGGCGCCGAGGACGCGCACGCCCGGAACCCGCCGGATCCAGTCGTCGGGAGCGCTGCCCGCCCAGACGCGGGCGAACGTGTGCAGGCCGGCGGCGCTGTCGGCGCCCATGCCGGGGCTGCCGATCGCCACGATGTCGGTGACCTGGGGGTTCAGGTCGTGGGCGGCGAGACCGGCCACCGTGGAGCCGTAGCTGTGGCCGACCACGGTGATCGCGAGCCCGGGGCGGCCGGTGACGAGTCCGTCCAGGAACCGGTCCAGGGCCTGCGCGCCGGCCGCGGCCCGTTCCTCACGGATCGCTTGCCGGCGTACCCCCTCGGGTGGGTCGTAGCCCAGCCAGACGACGACCGCGACGCGCGCGTCCGGCCGGTCGGCGAGCATCCGCGTGTAGAGCTGGCGGCCCTGCCAGGCCGGCGCGCGCCGGAGCCGGCCGCCGTGGCCGGTGTCGAAGTTGCCGAGAGTGTCGTCGACGCCCGGGACGAGAACGGTGACGTGGGTGGCGCCGCGTAGATCGCCGAGCACCTCGGCGATCCGGCCGTCGCCGCGCGGATCCAGGGCGAGCAGCTGCCGGCCGGCCCACTGCGGACTCTGCAGCAGGTTCGCCGCGTAGCGCAGCTCGATCGGCGCTCCGTCGAGGTTGCCGACGACGTCCGGGTAGGTGTGGGCCAGCTCCTCGGCGCGCCCGTCCGGCAGACCGGCGAAGTACGCGGCCACCGTCGCGGCCGGCGCGGCGCTCAGATCCGGCAGGTGCGCCGGGTCGGCGAGCCAGGCGGCCTGACCCGCGGGCAGCGGTGCCGGGCTGGGCGGGGTGGGCCCGAAAACGTATGCGCCGGGCACCCCCAGGGTCATGGCGAGCAGTGCGGTGATGAACCGCTTCCAAGTCATCGGATCAATTCCTCCGGCCTCATCCAATGAGGACGAAGTTAGGCGCGAAATGGATCGGTGTCGTCAATCCACAGGGGGTCCCGACCCGTAGTACCGGAGAGCTACGGGTCCATTCACCGGATCTGGAGAACCGCCTCTGACCAGGTGATATGCGCCTTTTCGGAGATCGTACCGGAGAGTGACGACAGCAGAT
Organism: Actinoplanes regularis; assembly: GCF_900188005.1. GTDB lineage: Bacteria > Actinomycetota > Actinomycetes > Mycobacteriales > Micromonosporaceae > Actinoplanes > Actinoplanes regularis. The sequence continues at coordinate 20,621 of NZ_FZNR01000030.1, forward strand.
CCGCCGCTGCCTAGATTCGTCACCGAACCATTCGGAGAAGGAGAAAGCGTTGACCAATTCATCGGCGGCCGCGCGATCGTCACGTGCGGAAATCACCCTGCAGCACGTCTCCGATCTGTACCGCGAATTCCAGGACGACCTCCGAACGGTACGGAAGGAACAGCGCGAGCTACGGACCACCTGTCCGGGAATGAGAACTCAGCTCGACGACCTCGAGGCGGAGATCACCTACCTGCTGATCCGGAAGGAACGGCCCGCGACCGTGGTGGAGATCGGATCGCTGCACGGGTGGTCCACGACCTGGATCCTGCGGGCGCTGCGCGACAACCGGGCCGGGACGCTCGTCACCCACGACCTGATCGACAACGCGCGGCACAACGTCCCCGCCGAACTCGCCGAGGGACGCTGGACGTTCGTGCCGGGCGACGCCCGGGAGACGCTGCGCGGCCACCGGCACGACATCGACCACCTCTTCATCGACGCCGCGCACACCGCGTCCTTCGCCCGGTGGTTCGTCGGCGAGCTCTTCCCGACGGTCCGGCCCGGGGTCACGGTGAGCGTGCACGACGTCTTCCACGGCCGGCGGCCGTGGCCGGTCAGCGAGGGCCGGGTGGTGCTGTCCTGGCTGGAGCAGAACGGCGCCGGACACTTCACCCCCTCGCGCCTCGCCGCCCCGCCGGTCAACCGTGAGCTCAAGCAGCTGAAGCAGCGCCTCGGCCTGCTGGAATCCGTCCACGACGGCCGCGACGACCCGATGCTGTTCTTCCGGATGCCGTGAACTCGCGTCCGGGTGCTTACATGGCAGGGCGAACATCGATCAGGAGGTACGGGTGGCGTCTTCCTTCCGTGCCGCGGGCCTGGCCGGCCGTCGGCTGTTCGCCCTGTCGGCCCGTCCGGAACGCACCGTCGCCTCGAAACGTCCCACGCTGATGCGGGGGTTGCGGCTCCTCGGGGTGTCGCTGCTGGCTCTCTACGTGGCCGCGGTCGGTGTCGGGGTCGTCGCCGAAACTCTGCCGTGGAGCCCGGCGATGATCGTCGCCCTGGCGTTGGCGCAGGCCACGCCGGTCATCCTGGTGATCTATCGGCCGATCGCCGCGTGGTGGCTGTCGCTGCTCGCCGCGCTGCCCTACCTGATCCTGGTGGGTCTCTCCGCCGAGCAGGTGGCCGACGAGGCGTTCTGGCCGTGGAGCGTCGCCGGGATTGTCGCGCACCTGTTCGTCGCCGTGCTGGTGGCCTACCAGGTGCCACCCCCGGTCTATCTGGCCCAGTGGCTGATCACGGCTGTGGTGGCCGTCGCCGCGGAGACGATCTTCACCGGCCGGGCGCAGATCAACAACGGCCTGGTGCTGTCCGGCCTGTACGCCGTCGGGCTCGCCGGCGTCGCGATCGCCCGCTGGCTGCGCGACGTCCGGCGGGAACTGCGCCACCAGGTCGGCCTCACCGAGCGGGAACGCTCGCAGCGAACCGTGCTGGAGGAACGCACCCGGATCGCCCGCGAACTGCACGACGTGGTCGCCCACCACATGTCGGTGATCGCGGTCCAGGCGGAGGCCGCGCCCTACCGGGTGAGCGCGCTCGACCCGGCCGCGACCGAGAGCTTCGCCTCGATCCGGCAGAACGCGCTGGCGGCGCTGACGGAGACGCGGCAGATTCTCGGCATGCTCCGCTCCGAGCAGGACAGTGACAATCGGTACGCCCCCCAGCCGACCCTGGCCGACCTGGATCAGCTCTTCGGCAACTGTCGCAGCGCCGGTCTGACCCTGAAGACCGGCATCCGCGGCGACGTGCGGGACCTGCCGGAGCAGGTCGAGCTGATCGCCTACCGGGTGATCCAGGAGGCGCTGAGCAACGTGATCCGCCACGCGCCCGGTGCCGACGTCGAGGTCGACGTCGCCTACGGCCCGGCCGAACTGGACCTGCGGGTCGCCAACAGCCCCTCCCCGGCCGCCGGCCGGCTCTCCCCGGTGGTGGCCGCCGGCCACGGTCTGACCGGCATGCGGGAACGGGCGGCGGTTCTCGGGGCGAGCCTGCGAGCCGGACGCCGCGACGACGGATGGTACGAGGTCGCCATGTCACTGCCCGTGGATCGGCGATGAGCACGACGCCGATCCGGGTGCTCGTCGTCGACGACCAGCGGATGCTGCGGGAGAGCTTCGCCGTCCTGCTCAACGCCCAGCCGGACCTCGAGGTGGTCGCCGAGGCCGCGAACGGGGAGGAGGCCGTCCGGCAGGCCCGGGACCTGCGCCCGGACGTGGTGCTGATGGACGTACGGATGCCGGTCCTCGACGGTCTGGAGGCGACCCGGCGGATCCTGGCACACGCTCCCGGCACGAAGGTGCTGGTCCTCACCACCTTCGACGACGACGAGTACGTGCACGAGGCGATCCGGGCCGGCGCGAACGGCTTCCTGCTCAAGGACTCGTCGGCGCATCAGCTCGCCGACGCCATCCGCACCACGGTCACCGGCGGGGCCGTGCTGGCGCCGTCGGTGACGAAGCGCCTGATGGAGGACTTCTCCCAGCGCTCGGCCCCACCCGGGGCGCCGTCGGGCCGCCTGGCCGCCCTGACCAACCAGGAGATCAAGGTGCTCGGGCTGGTCGCGCGCGGCCTGTCCAACGCGGAGATCGCGGTCCACCTGACCGTCGCCGAGCAGACCGTGAAGACCCACGTGAGCCGCATCCTGATGAAACTGAACCTGCGCGACCGCACCCAGGCCGCCGTCCTGGCCTACGAGACCGGCCTCATCACTCCGGGCCGCTGATTACCAGGACCGACCAAGAAACTCACAGAACAGTCGCAGGTCGATGCGCTCGTCCAACTTATCGATCAAGGCGCCCCGGCGCGCCGGCCAATCCCTGCTGCGATGCGTGACCCGGCGGGAAGCCGCTGAAGCGCTGGCGGTCGGCCTCGTAGAGTCTGTGGTTATGGCGGATTCCCAGGAACGGCAGCCCCACCTTGAACATCGGGGGTTCGACTGGCCGCCGGGGGGCGTGAACCCGTTCGATCGCAGCTTCCCCGAGGCCGGTCGGCTCTACTGGGCGCACGAGCGGCCCTCCTTGCTGTTCCCGGCGAACCAGCAGCCGGAGCTCTCGGAGCTGGACCGGGCGATCCCCAAGGGCTACACCACGTTGCTCCTGATGGAAAGGGTCGCGGTGGTTACGCTCGGGCAGCGCGGTCGGCGTGAGTGGAAGCATCAGGCTCTGCACCGCAGTGTGGGCCCGTTCCAGGAGTATCAACTGATCGTGGCGCCGGACGGGCCCAACGAGAAGTACCTGATGGTCGGTGCGATCTGGCCCTTCCAATGGACACACCGTGACGCGGTTCGGCTGGGTCAACTGACCGGCCGGGTGGTGCTGGTGTGCCGCGTCCTCAGCTACGAGAACTGGCACTGACTCGCGGCGCGTGATCCACGGATGCCTCCGGCGGGAGCGCTCGGGCTTCTGGGATGGTGGCGCCATCCCGCCCACCGTCGACCCGGACGAAGCCGAGCACGCATGCCCCTGGGCGCTTCGCGGCTTGCCACCGACGGCTTTTTCTTGCTGTTTGTTCGTCACCACTCGTCGCACGGGAAGTGGGTGGAGCGGACGCAGTCGCCGTTGATCAGCATGATGAGCCGGTACCGGCCCAGCGCGTGCAACCGGTCGAACAACCCATTCAGGTACGGCAGTTCGGGCCCGCTGGGATAGGCGATGTCCAGCTGGTACGGATGACTGGGGTACGGCTCGTCCGGGTCCCTCCAGCCCGGTTTGAGCCAGGCATGGCCCGTGTCATCGCCGCCGTGGAACATCTCCTGGTCAGGCAACTCGGCCAGTTCGAACCCGAGCACTTCGGTGAGATCCCGGACCAGTTCGGCAAGGTCAGGTTTCCCGTCCGGTTCGGCCGCGCCGATGAGAAACTCCCTGTCCACGTTTTCCTCCCCGCCCGCTCAGCGGAAGATGTCGATCTTGCTGTAGGTCGGATTATCGACGTACGGCCGCAGGCGAGCCGACCGACTCCAGATGCCTCAGCAGCTCGTGGATCGTCGGGGACCAGGGATGCATGGGACGGCGCACGGTGTCGCCGATGCGCACCACCCGGCGATGCGGGTCATCCTGGAGCACCTGAGGTTCGACCATGTTCAGAATTGTGGTCGTACTCCGGCGATCGCCGGAGTACGACCTGGTCGGGTCAGCAGTTGGGGATGACGACGCCGTTGTTGTCCTTGGCTTCGTCGTTGCCCCATCGGCTGAGGTAGTACGCGGAGACGTACTGCTCGGCGGGTCCGGTGTCGGGGTCGGTTTTGAGCCAGTAGTGGTTGTAGCTGGTGCCGCTTCCGATTTGCCGGCCCCAGGCTTTGCAGAAGACGTAGTTGGTGCCCTGGTTCAGGGTTCCGGTCTGGGTGGTGCTGGTCGGTGTGGCGAAGACCGGGGCGGCCGTGTACGTGTCCACCCAGTACTTCGGGCGGGTGCCCCCGGCGCAGTCGGGGATGACGACGCCGTTGTTGTCCTTGGCTTCGTCGTTGCCCCATCGGCTGAGGTAGTACGCGGAGACGTACTGTCCGGCGGGTCCGGTGTCGGGGTCGGTTTTGAGCCACCAGTGGTTGTAGCTGGTGCCGCTTCCGATCTGCCGGCCCCAGGCTTTGCAGAAGACGTAGTTGGTGCCCTGGTTCAGGGTTCCGGTCTGGGTGGTGCTGGTCGGCGAGGCGAAGACCGGCGCGGCGGCGTTGGTGTCCACCCAGTACTTGCTCGGGGTTCCACCGCCCCCGCCCCAGAGCGCGTTGGCGAGAAGCTGGGCGTCGTGCACCTCCAAGCGGTAGGCGTCCGGGTAGGCGGAGACCTGGATCCTCTGGCAGATCGCCCCGATGTCGCCGCTCATCCAGGAGTTGTTGGGATATTTCCGGAACATCGCGTTGAGGAAGGCGTTCGTCGCGTACACCGGGTCGGTCAGCTGCGCCGGCGTGCCCCAGCCTTGCGAGGGCCGCTGCTGGAAGAGGCCGAGGCTGTCGTAGTCGACCGCCTCGGTGTAGTTGTGCAGGGACGACTCTGTGATCGCCGTGGTGATCGCGATGACGGCGGCCCGCTTGTCCAGGCCCCGGCCGGCCACCGTGGCGGTGATCGCCCGGGCGCAGGACACGTTGTAGGCGTTGAGCGACTGACCCAGTCGCGATCCGTTCATCTGGGCCCGGAGCTGGTTGGCGATCGTCGTGTCCGCGCTGGTCGCGCCGCCGGAGGTGCACTGGGCGTAGGCGATCGAGGCGAGCAGCGGCAGCGGTGCCGGCCCGTCGGCGGGTCCGGTCGCGGCGTACGCGGGGCCGGCCGCGGTCAACAGCAGGCCGGCCAGCACGCCGACGACCGCCGTACGAGGTATGGAGGGGGAGGAGGACATGGCGAAGACAACTCCTGGGGGGAGGGGATTTCAGCAGTCGGGGATGTTCGGCAGCTTGTTGTCGGGGGAATTGACGTAGATGTTGGTCATGTAGCCGCCGAACTGCGGCAGGTAGGCCCACCACGCGTTGCGGTACGGCGACACGACCACCTCCTGGCCCAGCGCCTGGCAGGAGACCAGGACGTCGACGCCGGCGGGGACCGTGGCCACCTGCCCGGAGCCGGTCGTCGGCGCCGAGCGCACCCGGACCCCCGAGCCCCAGGTGCCGAACGACGAGCCCGCGAACCGTGTCCCGCCGGGAACGGAGAGCGAACGCACGATGCCGGTCAGCGCGTTGTACGCCTTGGCGTACGGCGTACCGTCCGGATGCAGGGTCAGGACGACCACGATGGTGCGGTCGTCCTGGCCCACCGTGCCGGTGGTGTGCAGCGCCTCCTGGACCAGGTCGACCCCGGCGACGGATGCGGCCGGTCTCGTTACCGGAGCCGGCCCGCCGGTGCAGGTCATCGGCGCGTTCCCGAAACCGGACCAGCCCTGCTTCACCGCCCTGGCACCGGTGAACACGCTGGGAATGCCGAAGTACTGGTCGTAGGAGTCGGCCGCGCACCGGGTGCTCTGCCGCAGGTCGTCCATGATGAACCGGCGGACCGGGGCGGGCGCCGAGTCCAGCAGGTAGCGGTAGACGCGTACGACGTCGGCCGCGCTGATCGCGGTGTAGCCCCAATATCCGCGCTGGGAACTCGGCGGCGGCGCCGTGCTGCGCAGCCCGAGGCGCACGACCATCCTGTTGACCACCTGCTCGTAGCCGTTCCTGACCCAGTAGTACGAGGCGGCGTCGTCATCGCTGCCACGCAACATCGCGTCCAGGCGGGTACGGTCGGCGCTCGGCACGGAGTAGTCCGGCCCGCGCTCCCAGAGGTAGTCCAGGGCGATGAGGAGCTTCACGACCGACGCCGACCGGAACTGCAGATCGGCGTTCTGCTGCTCGGTGAAGGTCGCCGTCTGCCGGTCGTAGACCGCGACCCCGGCGGTGACGCCGGCGGGGACGACTACCGACGCCTGAGCCTGACCCGGGACCATCATCGAGGCCATCACACAGACGGAGAGCAGACCCTTCAGCGGCTTCTCGAGGAGGAGAGGCATCGGTCAGCAGTCCGGGATGACGACGCCGTTGTTGTCCTTGGCCTCGTCGTTGCCCCATCGGCTGAGGTAGTACGCGGAGACGTACTGTCCGGCGGGTCCGGTGTCGGGGTCGGTCTTGAGCCACCAGTGGTTGTAGCTGCTGCCGCTTCCGATCTGCCGGCCCCAGGTCTTGCAGAACACGTAGTTGGTGCCCTGGTTCAGCGTCCCGGTCTGCGCGGTGCTGGTCGCCGAGGCGAAAACCGGCGCGGTCGCGTACGTGTCCACCCAGTACTTCGGCTGGCTACCGCCGGCACAGTCGGGGATGACGACGCCGTTGTTGTCCTTGGCTTCGTCGTTGCCCCATCGGCTGAGGTAGTACGCGGAGACGTACTGTCCGGCGGGTCCGGTGTCGGGGTCGGTCTTGAGCCACCAGTGGTTGTAACTGGTGCCGCTTCCGGTCTGACGGCCCCAGGCTTTGCAGAAGACGTAGTTGGTGCCCTGGTTCAGCGTCCCGGTCTGCGCGGTGCTGGTCGGCGAGGCGAAAGCCGGTGCGGCCGCGTAGGTGTCCACGAAGTACTTGACCGGCCCGGAGCCACCACAACCGTTCGTGCTGGTCAGCGACTTGCTGCCGTAGCTGCCGGGGTAGGGCGCGAGCGACACCCCGTCGATCGCGATCGTCTGACCGGCGCCGTTGTACAGCTGCTCGTAGTGGATGTGTTCGCCCGAGGAGTTGCCGGTGGTCCCGGTCAGGCCGATCTGCTGGCCCTGTCCGACGTACGCGCCGTCGGCGACGGAGTACGCCTGCAGGTGGAAGTAGTAGGTGTGCCAGCCACCGCCGTGGTTGATGTCGATGTAGTTGCCCGCGCCGCCGGCCTGGTAGCGGCGTGCCACGGTGCCGGCCGCCGAAGCGAGCACCGGGGCGCCCGCGGTGGCGCCGCCGTCGTTACGGATGAAGTCCAGCGCCAGCCGCACCTCCTGGCTGTGGTGCGAATAGGTCCAGCGCTGGCCGCACGGGAACGGCGCCTTGAAGTTGGGGGCCGCCTGGGCGGGCGCGGCCATCGTCGCGGCGGCGGCCAACGCCGCGCCGACGGCGGCGGTGACTCGGAGGAACAGGGACCTACCTCGCATGTATTCCCTCCATGATGGGGTGAAATCGGAATGTCTCGGGCGAGTGAGCATCGTGGATGGGTCACCAGCGAGGTACCTGCAAGGTTTGAGGTGGCGCTGATCTTGAAGTCGCGCCACGGAGTCCGGCTCGGGCCGTAGCGGCACGTCTCGATGGGTGGGAATAATGGCCCCCGGCGATCTGGAGACGCGGGAGAACCATGGAGCGACACGCCTGCACGGTGCGGGTGCCGACGGGATACGTCGTCGGCCGGTGGCGAGTAGGTCACAGCCTGGCCAGCGGCAGCTGGAGCAGCGTCTACACCGCCGAGCGGGTCGATGCCGCCGAGCCGCGGGAGGCCGCGCTCAAGTTCATCCCGACCGGCACACTGACCGCACGCCAGCTCAGCCACCTCGCGGATATGACCAACCGCGAGATCGCCCTGCTCCGCCAGGCCGACCACCCCGGACTGATCCGGGTCCTGGACATCCTGGTTATCGACGACCCGGCCGATCCGGCGCTCGACGGGGTGACCGTACTGGCCCTGGAGCTGGCCACCGGATCCACGGCCACGGCCCTGGAGCGCGCCGGCGGCGCCGGGCTGACTCAAGCCCCCCGGATCATCGCCGACATCTGCGGCGCCGTCGCATACCTGCACCGGAAGGGCTGGGTCCACGGCGACCTGAAACCGAGCAATATCCTGCTCATGCCGGACGGCTCCGCACGGCTGGCCGACTTCGGGCTGGCCGCGCAGATCGACGGCACCCACGCATACCTGCCGCCGGGCGGTACCTCCGACTACATGCCACCGGAGCGCTGGGCCGAACCGGTGCAGAGCCGGGGCACGGTCGTACGCCAGACCGCCGACCTGTGGGCGCTCGGCGTCACGGCGTGCCAGCTACTCACCGGCCGGTTGCCGTTCCCCGGGGTCACCGCGCGGGCGCGCGCCTCGGCGGCCGCCGCCTACGCGACCGGCAAGGGGGCCCTCGACCTGCCGGGCGGGCTCACCGAGCCGTGGCGGCGCTTCATCACCGACTGCCTGGCACCCGACCACGCCACCCGGAAGCGGTACGACGCCGCGTCGATGCACCGGCGCGCCCTGGAGACGAACGCCGCCGCCCGGGCTTCGACCCGGCGGTTCGGCAAGGTCGCGAGCCGCGGCGCCGTCCTCACCGCGAGCCTGCTCGGCGTCGTCACCGCCACCGCCACCCTCGCGTGGGCGCTCCCGACCGGAGAACCCGAGACCGGCCCGGTGCGACCGGTGCCGTCCCGGTACGACGGATACTTCCGAACGGACGCCGACATCCCACCGGCCTACTACGACCTGATCGTTGCGGCCGGCACCATGTGCCCGGCGGACAGAGCCGTGACACCGCTCCTGGTGGCGGCGATGCTCAAAGCCGAGAGCGACTTCGACCCCGACCTGTCCGACCCGGCGGGGGACGAGTACGGCATCGCGCGCTGGACTCCCCGCGTGCTCAAGTACTACCTTCCGGCCGGGCAGCGCGATCGGGTTCCTCAACCGCCCTTCCCGCCCGAGATGTCGATCCCCGCGGTGGGCCGATACCTGTGCTGGATGGCGCCCAGGCTGGAGGAGGTGCCCGGCGACCCGGCGGAGAACCTGGCCGCCGCCTACCGGACGTCGGCGGACGTGGTCCGTAAGGCCGGCGGAGTCCCGCGGAGCCGGCCCGAGCTGGTGCGGTACATCGACCGCCTGCACACCTACCTGAGCCGGTACCGCCCGGTCACCATTGGGACGCCCGCATAGTCGTCAGCCGGTCAGCAGGGCGAGATGCTCCTCGCGTACGAGGTCGAACTGCAGCGCGAGCGACACCAGAGCGCTGCGCTGCCAATCGGCCTTGGTGTTCTCCGCGCCGTCCGGCGACTTCACCCGCAGCTTCTCGCGGGCCAGGTAGTCGATGTGGAAGTTGACCGCGGCCCGGGTCAGCCCGGCCGTGCCCGGCAGGTGCGCGAGCCGGTCGACGATCTCCGGGGTGGTGGGGATGACTGGACTCGAGGCGTTCCGCAGCCGCGGCTCGCAGAGCGCCAGCAGGATCAGGAAGTACTTCGCGGTCTCGTCCAGGGGGAACGACGTGCGGGTGGCGTCGGCCGAGCCGTCGGGATTCGCCGCGATGTCCGCGTAGGCGTGCTGGGGCGCGAAGACGTAGAAGGCGGCGGGCCGCTCCGTGCCCGGCACCACGACGCGGGAGAACTCGAACGGCACCGGCATCTCCAGCCGGCGCGGTGCCACCTTGATGAACTCGCCGCCGCCCTCCGGGTTCTCGACGACGTACGTGCTTCGCGGGCTCAGGTTGCTGACCAGCCAGTGATCCTCGACCGCGAGGATACGGCCGGCCACCCGGGAGATCGCCGCGTCCGGCAGCGCGAGGTCGACCGGACACTGCGGAGAGCCGCGACCGAAGGTGGCCGCCTGGCCGGGAGCCAGTTCCCGCACCGTAGGAGGATCGTCGCAGCCCTGCACGATGACGCCGACCACCCGCACGGGTCCGCCTCCCTCCGCGCCGCCGGGGTAAGGCTACGCGTGCGGCCCGGCGGCGGTGAACTCGGTGGACACCGGCCCAGTGGCTGCCGCAAGCTGCGTCCCGTGTCGGAGAACAGGGTCACCAAGCTGCACGACGACGAGGTGGACATCGACGCGTCCCTGGTGACGCGCCTGCTGGCCGAGCAGTTCCCGAGATGGGCCGGGGCGCCGGTCCGGCTGGTCACCTCCTCGGGCACCGACAACGTGACGTTCCGGGTCGGCCCGGACCTCGCCGTACGCCTGCCCCGGACCGCGGGGATGCGGGGTCAGGTGGAGAAGGACCTGAGGTGGCTGCCCCACCTGGCACCGAAGCTTCCGCTCGCCGTCCCGCAACCGCTCGCCCTCGGGTCACCGAACGAGGAGTTCCCCTTCAGCTGGGGCGTCTACCGCTGGCTGGAAGGCACGACCTTCCGGCTGGATCAGCTCGCCGACCCGGCGGGCGCGGCACGCGAACTCGCCGAGTTCCTCCACTGCCTGCAGGAGATCGACACGGACGGCGCTCCGGTCCCGCCGGATGATCCGTTCAGCCGCGGAACGCCGCTGGCGCCGCGCGACGGACTGTTCCGCGCGGCCGTCGAGGAGCTCCGGGACGACTTCGACACCGGGCTCCTGCTGGCGGCGTGGGAGGCGTCGCTCGAGGTAGGGGCCGGGGGCGGAGCGCCGCGGTGGATCCACGGTGACCTCATGCCCGGCAACGTGCTGGTCGCCGACGGCCGGCTCACCGCGATCATCGACTTCGCCACCGCGTGCGCCGCCGATCCCGCCGCCGACCTGCTGGCCGCGTGGTACCTGTTCGACGGCGATTCCCGGCGCGCCTTCCGTGACGCGTTGAAGGTCGACGAGCACGCCTGGGTGCGGGCTCGCGGCTGGACCCTGTCCCTGACGGTGATCTCGCTGCCGTACTACCGCGCCCGCAATCCCGCTGTGGTCCGCAACGCCGCCGGCCTCATCGCCGAACTCCTCGCGGACTTCGCCACGGACTGAGACCTGCCGGTGGGCGTACCGGAGCAAGGGTTTGATCAGTTCCCGGCCTCGGCCTCCCAGGCGTAGCCGTCCGGGTCGGCGAAGGCGCCGGCGGTGTTGCCGAGGACGATGCGGTGCGATCCGGTGCCGTCGGCGGGGACGCCGAGGTCCTTGGCCAGGCCGCGGCGCTTGTACAGCGCCAGCTTGACCGGGCTGGACTCGCCGGAGGCGAACTCGGCGTACTTGCCGCCGAAGCTCTTGGCCACGGTCAGGCCCTGACCGACATAGAACTGCTTGCTGGCCTTCACGTCCTCGACGCCGAGCAGGAGGACGACCTCGTCGATCTCACGGGTGGCCGGGCCGGTGTCCTTCTTCGCCGCGGTCGCGACCTTCCAGATCGTGCCGTCCGGGGCCTGGACGACGCCGCCGTAACCCCACAGCGACTTGGCGGCGGGCTTGAGCACCGTGGCACCGGCGGCGATCGCGGCGTCGAGGAAACCGTTGACGGTGGCCGGCCCGGACACCGTGAGCGCCATGGTGAAGCCGCGGAATCCGGTGGAGGGTGCCTCGGACGCCCGCAGGCGGATGTGGGCGTCCACCCCGAAAGCGGTGTAGAAGCGCTGGGCGGCCTCGGGGTCGGCCACCTCGAGGGTGACGGAGGCGATGGAGGTGTTGGAAGCGGTGATCGTCATGTCCATCACGCTAGAAGCCGCCCGGCGGCCGGGGCTTCTTGATTCCTGACCGATCTCGTCGCCTGCCGCGCCGCCGAGACCGTTCCGTGCTCCCGTAAGCCGGTCCGCCGCCGAAACCGCTACTTCTGTAGAACTTGTGCCGAACTGGTAATTCCTGGCCGAGGTGGGAGCGATGCAAACCACTACGGCGGCCGGTGTCCAAGCGCTCAGACCGAGCGGTTGGACACCGGCCGTCCGGCCGCGATGTCAGTAGGAGGTTCCGGCTTGCACAGGGCCCGGGAGCGGTTCGCCGCCCCGGGCACTGTGCGTCGCCGGTAGGCGGGAGGTGCGCAACCGGCGGGCGGCGGCCACGTTCTCGCACCCGGCGAGGCCCATGGCGTCGTGCAGCTCGGTTTCCAGCAGCCGTAGCACCCGGATCGCGCCGCGCTCGCCGCCGACGGCCAGCCCCCAGATCAGCGGCCGGCCGAGCAGGACGCCCGAGGCGCCGAGGGCGAGGGCGCGCAGGACGTCCGTACCGGAGCGGATGCCGCTGTCGAGCAGGACCTCGCAGCGGCCGCGAACGGCCTCGATGATGTCCGGTAGCGCGTCGGCGCCGGCCACCGCCGCGTCCAGTTGGCGGCCGCCGTGGTTGGAGACCACGATCGCGTTCACCCCGTGGTCGACGGCGCGCTCCGCGTCCTCGGGGGCGAGCAGCCCCTTGATCACGACCGGGAGGTCGGTGTGCGCGCGCAGCCGGGCCAGCGCCGCCCAGGTCAGCCTGGATGCGAACTCCTGGCTGGTGTGGGTGGCCACGGCGGAGGCGGCCCCGGCCCGCTCGTGCGCGGTGGCCGTCGTGGCGATGTTGGCGGCGCGGACATGCGCCGGCAGCGCGAACCGGTTGCGGATGTCGCGCAACCGACGGCCCATCCAGGGCACGTCCACGGTCAGCACGATCGCCTCGCAGCCGGCCGCCTCGGCACGCCGGACCAGGTCGAGGGTGGCGGCGTCGTCACGCAGCCAGTAGAGCTGGAACCACACCGATCCGCCGGCCTCGACGACCTGCTCGATCGGCACGCTGCTGAGGGTGCTCACGGTGAACGGGATGCCCGCCGACGCGGCGGCGCGGGAGGTGGCCCGCTCGCCGTCGGGGTGGAACAGCCGCTGATAGGCCACCGGTGCCGCGGCGACGGGCAACTCGACCGGGCGGCCCAGCAATGTGGAGCGGGTGCTGCAGGACGAGACGTCCTGCAGCACCCGGGGAACGAGGAACACCCGGTCGAGGGCGGCCCGGTTGGCCGCCAGCGTCGTCTCCGCGCCGCTGCCGCCGGCGACGAAGTCCCAGATCTCGGGGGGCAGCAGCGCGGACGCGGCGCTCTCGAAGTCGGCGGCCGTCTCCGGCTCAGCGCTGCGGTGCATGCTGACCGGTTCTCTCCCGCTCCACCGCCTCGTACAGCGCCTTGATGTTCGCGCTGCCGAAGGTGCGGGCACCCTGCCTTTCGATGATCTCGAAGAACAGCGTGTGCCGGGGGTGGGTGGAGGCCGTGAAGATCTGGAACAGCTGACCGTCGTGGTCCTCGTCCACCAGCACGTTGGTGGCGCGCAGGTTCTCCACCTTGCTGTCCGGCAGCGCCACCCGCTCGCGCAGCATGTCGTAGTAGCTCGGCGGGGTGGTGAGGAACGCGACGCCGCGGTCGGCGAGGACCCGCACGGCGCGGACCGCGTCCCCGGAGGAGAAAGCCACGTGCTGTACGCCGGCGCCCTGGTGGCTCTTGAGGAACTCGTCGATCTGCCCGGGGTCCGCCGACTCGTCCGGCTCGATCAGCGTGAGCGTCACGGCGCCGGAGCGGCTCTGCACGACGGTCGACTCCATGGCCTGCGTGCCGACATTGATGCGCTCCTCGAAGATGTCGTTGAAGCCGAGCACGTTGCGGTAGCGCTCCACGGTCGGGCGCAGCGAGCCGGCCTTGAGGCAGACCGCGATGTGATCCACCTCGAGCAGCCGGGCGCCGTTGGGGTCGGTGGCGTCCGGGCGCAGTGCCGCACGGAAGCCGACGGGCAGGCCGGGACCCGTGCCGGGCGCGCGTTCGACCAGGGTGTGCACGACGTCGCCGAATCCGCCGATCGCGGCGGTGACGGCGGGGCCGGAGCCGCCGTGCCGGGCCGGTCGCCGGACGATCTCGGCACCGCCGGTCACCGCCGCCCGGAACGTCGCCTCCACGTCCGTGGTGCGCAGGGCGATGTCGGCGACACCCTCGCCGTGCTCCAGGACGTAGGCCGAGGCGGGATGGTGGTCGGAGGTCGCCTCGGTGAGGATGAGCGTGATGTCGCCCTGTCGCAGTGCGAGGCTGCGGTGATCGGCGGAGCCACCGAATCCCGCCACGGTGAATCCGTATCGGTCGACCCAGGTGAACGCCGCCTGATCAAGGTTCTCGACATAAATCTCGAGGTAGTCGATTGCGATTTCTTCCCACGGGCCGGACTTTTGGGAATTGGGCATCCTAGTCCCCTTCGGTAAATCCGAGTCACCCGGACTGTATGGCCCTGTGGCGGTGTCTGGCGAAATCGCGACTGGACATGCTTCCGTCTATTTCTGACGGTCGGTTCGGGGGCGGGTGGCGCGCAATGATTCGTACAATGGCGGTGATCGGCACCGGCTTGATCAGCACGTCGGTGGCGCCGGCCGCGCGTCGTGCCGGCGTGGCGGTCTTTCTCTCCGATCCCGATCCCGATTTCGTCGCGCTCCGTGTCGCCGAGGCGCTCGGCGCCGGCGCGGCGCACGAGCCGCCCGGCGAGGTCGATCTGGCGGTGCTCGCAGTGCCGCCGTCGATGGCCGGGCGGGTGACCGCCGGCAGCCGGATTCGAGAGGAGAAGTGTCATGGTCGTAGTGATGGCGCCGGAGGCGACTTCGGCGGACGTGGAAGCGGTGACCGGCCTGGTCCGGTCGGCCGGCGGTCAGGCGTTCGTCAGCCGCGGGCTGTCGCGGACCATCGTCGGCCTGGTCGGCGACGTGGCCGACTTCGAGGCCCTCAACCTGGGTAGCCTGGCCGGTGTCCTGCAGGTGATCCGGGTCTCGGCGCCCTACAAGCTGGTCAGCCGGGAGCATCACCCGGCCCGCTCGGTGATCCGGGTGGGTGGCGTGCCGATCGGACCGGACACGCTGACCGTGATCGCCGGCCCGTGCGCGGTGGAGTCTCCGGAGCAGACCCTGCGAGCGGCGCTGATGGCCAGGTCGGCCGGTGCCTCGATGCTGCGTGGCGGTGCGTTCAAACCGCGGACCTCGCCCTACTCCTACCAGGGGCTGGGGGAGGAGGGCCTGCGCATCCTGGCCGACGTCCGGGCCGAGACGGGACTTCCGGTGGTCACCGAGGTCATCGATCCGGGCCATGTGGAACTGGTGGCGTCCTACGCCGACATGCTGCAGATCGGCGCCCGGAACATGCAGAACTTCGCGCTGTTGCAGGCGGTGGGGTCGGCGGGGGTGCCGGTCCTCCTCAAGCGGGGTTTCAGCGCGACGATCGAGGAATGGCTGAGCGCGGCGGAGTACATCGCCCAGCGCGGAAATCTCGACATCGTGCTGTGTGAACGTGGTATCCGCACGTTCGAGACAGCTACCCGAAACACGCTCGACATCAGCGCGGTGCCGGTGGTTCAGCGCCTCTCCCATCTGCCGGTCATCGTGGATCCGTCGCATTCCGGCGGCCGCCGCGATCTGGTTCTGCCGCTGACCCGGGCCGCGATCGCGGTGGGCGCGGACGGCTTGCTGATCGATGTGCATCCCCAGCCCAAGACGGCGCTCTGCGATGGCGACCAGGCGCTCTCCGAATCGGAGATCCGTCACATCGCGGATGTCATCGCGAGTATGCCGCCGCTGATGGGTCGGATGCCGGCCCGTTCGCCGGGGGGATTGAGGCCGATTCGTGCCGGCGTGTGACGCGGTTTTTGTCCGGTTTCTGGCCTGTGGCTAAGTTGCGAACTTTTTGTTGTCGGTCAATTCGACACTTAACCGGCAAAGCTAATCTTCCGCGCTAGGGGCAGGGGCCGTGCCGCGCCATTTCTCATGCAGCCTGAAGATCGCGTGAGCCTCCGTCGCCGATGCCGGTCGGGCAACATCGCCTCGGCGGTCCGGCTCCCCTGTGCCGGCATCGCCGAGGCGGCTGTCCGACCGGCGGAATCCTTCAGTTGGACGAGGTCCGATCCTGCCGTCCGGCTCGGACTGTCCATGTATCCATGTGTCATCCGTCATAGCATCGTTGCGCTTCGATGATTTGGCGCCTCGAGCGGGTGTTTCTGTCCCAGTGGCCGCCTATGTCCATATATTGGATGTGACGTAAATCTATCAGAATCAATTAACTAATCATGTATTAAGTTTTTCATAGCGAACTTTGAACTTCCGGCGTCATGTTGGAAAAGGTTCTCCGACCTGCGGAAAAGCGGCGGCTGCTTGGTGTGGACGTATATTTCCGGCCATTGCTTCCTTTCGATAGGGTTCGGTGCCGTGCGTTGACACGTATGCGCACGGCCGGGGGGCCAAGTGACACTCAGCAGACGTGACTCGGAATTTCTCCTGTTCGACCAGGTGTACCGCGCGGCAGTGCGCGGTACCGGCGCCGTGCTGCTCCTGAGCGGGCCGGTGGGAACGGGAAAGACGGCCTTGCTGCAGGCCATGGGCGGGCGTGCCGCTCGTCAGGGCGGCTGGTGCTTCGTGATCACCGGCTCCGCACGGGAGCGTGGACATCGGTTCGGTGTGCTCGACCGGCTGATCCAGGCGATGTGCGCGGCCGGGATGCGGCAGCCGTTCCCCGACGGCCTGGACTGCGGCGAGAACTTCTACGCGATGATGGGCCGGGTGCACGCGGCGATCCGGGACATGGCCGGCGGCCGTCCGGTGCTGATCGGCATCGACGACGTCCACTTCGCCGACGAGCAGTCGCTGCGGTGCCTGAGCTACCTGATCCGGCGCGTCGAGTCGTCCGGCGTGGTGATGGTCCTGACGGAGAGTTCGTCGTACGAGCGGGACATGGCGGACCTGCGCGCCGAGACGCTGCACCTGCCCTTCTGCCACCGGTTCCGGCTCGCCCCGCTGACCCCGTCCGACATCGCGGAGCAGATGCGGGAACGGTTCGGCGCCGTTGCGGACACGGGCCTCGTGCGCTTCCTGGCGGAGGTCAGCGGCGGGATCCCGCTGCTCCTGCACGCCCTGATGGACGACCAGGCGGCCGGCCGCATGCCGGACCTGCGCAGGCCCGGCCCGCACTACCGGCAGGCCGTCCTGCGCAGCCTGCACCGGTGCGCGCCTTCGACGGCCGCGATAGCGCACGCCATCGCGATGCTCGGCGCTCGACCCCTCCCGGAGCTGATCGCCGAGCTCGGCGACGTGGACCCGGCGCTCGTCTGCGAGGGCGCCCGGGACCTGCGCGAGATGGGACTGCTCGGCAGCGAGTCGTTCCGGCACCCGCTCACCCGCTCCGCGGTGCTGGCCGACATCCCCCTGCCGGAGCTCTCCGCCATGCACGGCCGGGCCGCCGAGCTGCTGCACGAGAGCGGCGCCCCGGCCGGCGCGGTGGCGGAACACCTGATCGCGGCCCAGGACGGTGGCCGGGCCGGCTGGCGCGTCGCGATCCTCTGTGAGGCGGCCCGCGAGGCGCTGGCGGCCGGCGACGTCGACACCGCGGTGACCAGCCTGCGGCACGCCGTCGGGGCGAGCGCCGACGACGGGCAGCGGGTCCGGGCCGGCGTGCTGCTGGCTGAGGCGCAGTGGCACGGCGACCCCAGCCGGGCGGCGCGCCGCCTGCGCGACCTGAGTCGGGACGGCCGGGCCGGCCTGCTCACCGAACCGGACCTGCTGATCGTGGTGAACCAGCTGCTCTGGTGGGGCGAGTTCGCCGAGGCCGACGAACTGTTGCGGGCCGGCGACGGGGGTGGCGACTCCGCGCTCGGCCAGCTCTGGACCTTCTTCTGCCGGGCCGGTCTGGGCTCCGAGCCCTGCGACGAATCCGGTCAGGCCGTCGAGTCGCCGCTGGCACAGTCCGGTCCGATGGCGGCGGTCACCTACCTCAGCTCGGCGGCCGGCCTCGCGTTCGGCCGCGTCGAGGCCGATCGGGCCGACCGGATGCTGTGGGGCATCCAGGCCGGCACGACGCTGACCCCGGCGCTCTACGCTCTGGTCGTGCTCGTGCAGACCGGCCGGCTGGAGGAGGCGGTCGCCTGGTGCGACCGGCTGCTGAAGGAGGACTGGATCCATCGGGCGCCGATGCGCCGCGTGCTGATCGAGACGGTCAAGGCGGTGGCCGCGATGCGCGGCGGGGACAGCGAGACCGCGCTGCGCTGCGTCCGCGAGGTGTTCGAGGCCGTCCCGCCGCCGGCCTGGGGCGTGGTGGCCGGCCTGCCGCTGTCGATTGCGATCCGGGCCAGCACCGACCTGGGCGACGCGGATTCCGCCTGGGCCTACCTCGCGGTCCCCGTGCCGCCCGCGATGCTCGACACCCCCTTCGCTCTGCCGTACCTGCAGGCTCTCGGGCGCTACCACCTGGCCATGAAGCATCCGGAGAGCACGACGATGTACTCCCGGTCGTGCGTGGAGCTGATGAAGAGGTGGGGCGTCGACGAGGCGTCGGCAGCGGCCATGCTGGCCGAGTTCGAGTCGCCATCGCCGTCGCCGCTGCCGGTCCCCGAGGGCCGGGCGGACGAGGCGCTCCTGCTCGAAGACGATCACTTCCGCTGGGGACCGGACGCCGAACTGACCACCGCGGAGCGCCGGGTCGCCGTGCTCGCCGCGAGCGGCGAGACCAACCGGCAGATCGCCGAGCGGCTGTTCATCACGGTGAGCACGGTGGAGCAGCACCTCACGAAGGTTTACCGCAAGCTGAACGTCCGCAATCGTTTCGGATTACGGGAATATCTGCCACTGATCGAAATCCCCTGAATGAGCGGTTGGACAGAAGTTTGACGCTGATGAATGGTCAGACCTACCGTCGCTGAGTCAGGGTTGCACGGAATTCTCCGGAGGTTTCGAGATGGCTGCCGAGTCGGTCAAGAAGCTGAATCGTAGTAAGTGCCGCACGTGGGGATGGATGTACCGATGACGATCACCTTGGAACGGTCCGCTGACTCGCTCGCCCCGATCGCGCTCCCGACCATTTCGCGAATGGTCGGAGTGGGCACGGCGAGCACCGGAACCTCTATCACCCAGCCCGAATTGCTCGAGCTGCTCGCGATCGACGACCCGAAGGTCCGCTCGGTCTTCCTGAACAGCGCCATCGACCGGCGCCGCCTCACCCTGCCGGAGCCCGACGCCGCCGGCCGGCGCGCACCCGAACCGCAGGGCGAACTGCTGGCCAAGCACAAGCGACTCGCCATCGAGATGGGTAGCCAGGCGCTGCAGGCCTGCCTCAAGAAGGCCGGCGCCTCCCTCTCCGACCTGCGGCACCTCTGCTGCGTGACGTCGACCGGGTTCCTCACCCCCGGCCTCAGCGCGCTGCTCATCCGCGAGCTCGGCATCGACCCGCACTGCAGTCGCTCGGACATCGTGGGCATGGGCTGCAACGCCGGCCTCAACGCGCTCAACGTCGTGGCCGGCTGGTCCGCGGCCCACCCGGGCGAGCTGGGCGTCGTGCTCTGCACCGAGGCCTGCTCCGCGGCGTACGCGCTGGACGGCACCATGCGTACCGCCGTGGTCAACAGCCTCTTCGGCGACGGCGCGGCCGCCCTGGCCCTGATCAGCGACGGACCGGGCGAAACTCGGCCCGGACCGCGGATCATCAAGTTCGCGAGCTTCCTCATCACCGACGCGGTCGACGCCATGCGCTACGACTGGGACGGCGACCTCAACCGCTTCAGCTTCTTCCTCGACCCGCAGATTCCGTACGTCGTCGGCGCCAACGCCGAGACCGTGATCGACCGCCTGCTCACCGGCACCGGCCTGCGCCGCAGCGACATCGGACACTGGCTGGTCCACTCCGGCGGCAAGAAGGTGATCGACGCCGTCGTGGTCAACCTCGGCCTGAGCCGCCACGACGTCCGCCACACCGTCCAGGTGCTGCGCGACTACGGCAACGTCTCCAGCGGTTCCTTCCTGTTCTCCTACGAGCGTCTCGTCGAGGAGGGCGTCACCTCTCCCGGCGACTACGGAGTTCTGATGACCATGGGCCCCGGCTCCACCATCGAAACGGCGCTGGTCCAGTGGTGACCGCGGCTGGAATCGACGATCTGGTCCTGCACGTCGACGGCAGACGGCCGCTCTCACCGGCCGACGTCGAGGCGGTGCTGCGGATCTGCGACCAGGCCGAGCAGGGGTATGACGCCGGCCTGCTCACCGCGTACGTCTCCGGCGCCCCGCAACCCGGCTGGGCCGCCGGGCTGAGCGTCGGCCTGCTGACCAAATGGGAGCGGGTGGTGCGCCGGCTGGAACGATCCGGCCTGCTCACCGTGGCCGTCGCGGCCGGCGACGTCGGCGGCACCGCGCTCGACGTGCTCCTCGCCACCGACGTGCGGATCGCCGTGACCGGCACCCGCCTGGTCATGCCCACCGACGGCGAGGCGTCCTGGCCCGGCATGACCCTGTTCCGGCTCGGCCGGCACGGCAACGCCGCCGGTCTGCGGCGCGCCGCGCTGCTCGGCATCCCGCTCGCGGCCGACCGGGCGCTCGTGTCCGGCCTGCTCGACCTCGTCGTCGACGACCCGGAATCCACCCGCGCCGACCTGGCCGAGGTGGCCGCCGCGGCCGCCGGCAAGGAGCTGGCGATCCGGCGGCAACTGCTGCTCGACGCCGGGCAGAACAGCTTCGAGGAGGCGCTCGGAGCGCACCTCGCGGCCTGCGACCGGGCCCTGCGCCGAAGGGCCGCCGCGTGACCTCGATCTTTGTGGAACCGGAGGTCGCCCTCGGCGACCTCCGCACCGCCCGGATCCACCTGGCCGAGACCGTGACCCGGGTGGAACGGACGCTGGCGACTTTGCCGGCGCCCGGCGCGCGGACACCGGAGCAGCGCGAGCAGGCGTCCGCCGGACACGACGAGGCCCGCACCCTGCGGGTGCGCTTCCTGGAGAGCTACGCCGAGCAGGTCTACGACGAGCTCACCGGCGGCCGCTCCCACCACCTGCGGCTGGCGGAGCTCGTCGAGGCCGCCGCCTACGCGTTCGCCGGGCTGGTGCCGACACCGGCACAGCTCGCCGAGGAGTGGTCCCGCCCCCAGGCGGACAAGGAGGGGCGCGAGATCGACCAGGGCATCTTCCTGCGCGCGATCCTGCGTTCCGCACCGGCCGGCCGGCACCTGATGGACGCGATGCTGCGACCCACCCCGCGCGCCCTGCAGCTGCTCGACGAGTTCCGGCGTACCGGCGTGCTGGAGACCGAGGCGGTCCGGATGGAGCGCCGCGACGGCGTGGCCCGCCTGACCATGTCCCGGTCCGAGTGCCTGAACGCCGAGGACGAGCAGCAGGTCGACGACATGGAGACCGCCGTCGACCTGGCCCTGCTCGACCCCGAGGTGCGGGTGGGCCTGGTCCGCGGCGGGGTGATGACCCATCCCCGCTACCAGGGCCGCCGGGTGTTCAGCGCCGGCATCAACCTCAAGCGGATCAGCGCCGGGGAGATCACGCTGACCGGGTTCCTGCTGCGGCGCGAACTCGGCTACCTGCACAAGCTGGTGCGCGGCCTGCACGACGACCGGCCCGGCCGATGGCGGCCACCGGTGGAGAAGCCGTGGGTGGCGGCGGTCGACACGTTCGCGATCGGCGGCGGCGCCCAGTTGCTGCTCGTCTTCGACCACGTGCTGGCCGCCTCCGACGCGCACCTCAGCCTGCCGGCCGCGCAGGAGGGGATCGTCCCGGGCGCGGCGAACTTCCGGCTCGGCCGGGTGGCCGGCGCTCGGCTGGCACGCCAGGTGATCCTCGGTGGCCGCCGGATCCTGGCCACCGACCCGGAGGCCGGCCTGCTGGTGGACGAGGTGGTGGCCCCGCAGGAGCTCGACGACGCGGTCGAGCGCGCCGTGGCGCGGATCAGCGGCGACGCGGTCGTGGCCAACCGGCGGATGCTCAACGTGGCCGAGGAGCCGCTCGACGAGTTCCGCGCCTACATGGCCGAGTTCGCGCTGGAGCAGGCGCTGCGCATCCACGCCGGCGACGTGATCGACAAGGTCGGCCGGTTCGCGGGGCGGACCGGATGACCGGCACGACCCGGGTCCGTTACGTGAAGAAGGACCACGTGGCCCGGGTCACCCTCGACCGTCCCGACGTGCTCAACGCCATGGACCTGCGCATGCACGAGGAGCTCGCGGAGATCTGGGACGACGTCGAGTCCGACGACGAGGTGCGGGTCGCGGTGCTCACCGGGGCGGGGGACCGGGCCTTCTCGGTCGGCCAGGACCTCAAGGAGCGGGCCCGCCGGGACGCCGGGGGCACGCCCGCCTCCAGCTTCGGCAGCCGCGGCCAGCCCGGCTGGCCGCGGCTCACCGAACGGTTCGAGCTCAGCAAGCCGGTGGTCGCCCGGATCGACGGGTACGCGCTCGGCGGCGGCCTCGAACTGGCGCTCGCCTGCGACCTGGCCATCGCCTCCGACCGGTCGGTGTTCGGGCTCCCGGAGGCACGCCTGGGCCTCGTCCCGGGCGCCGGCGGAGTGTTCCGGCTGATCCGGCAGCTGCCGCAGAAGGTGGCGATGGGCTACCTGCTCACCGGCCGGCGGTTCGACGCGGCGACCGCCCACGCGTTCGGGCTGCTGAACGAGGTCGTGCCGGCCGACCGGCTGGACGAGTGCGTGGCGCGGTGGGTCGCCGACCTGACCACCGCCGCGCCGCTGTCGGTCCGGGCGATCAAGGAGGCCGCGCTGCGGTCGGTGGACCTGCCGCTGCCCGACGCCTTCACCGCCACGTACCCGTGGGAGGAACGGCGCCGGGGCAGCGACGACGCCGCCGAGGGCCCGCGCGCCTTCGCGGAGAAGAGGGCGCCCGTCTGGTCCGGGCATTGACGGTGCGAATCAGCCCAGCTCAGCCCAGCTCAGCCCAGCTCAGCTCAGCTCAGCTCAGCCCAGCGAGGAGAGAACCGATGCTGCTCCGGAAAACCGACCTGCACACGAGTCTGTCCGACCCGGTGCTCGACACGATGAACTTTCTCAACGAGGTCACCACGCGGTATCCCGAGGCGATCTCGTTCGCGCCCGGGCGGCCGTACGACGGATTCTTCGACAGCGAGGACATCTTCGCGCACATCCGCCGCTACCTGGACCACCTGGCCGACGCGGGCCAGTCGCCGGCGCAGATCCGCACCGCGATGTATCAGTACGGCACCACGGCCGGCCAGATCCGCGACCTGATCGCCGACTCGCTGCGCGTCGACGAGGCCATCGACGTCCCGGCGGAGAGCATCGTCGTCACCGTGGGCGCCCAGGAGGGGATGCTGCTGGCCCTGCGGGCCCTGATCTCCGGCCCGGACGATGTGCTGATGGTCTCCAGCCCCTGCTACGTGGGGATCACCGGGGCCGCCCGCCTGCTCGACATCCCGGTCGTCGACGTCGAGGAGCCGCAGGACGGTTTCTCCTGCGCGCTGGTCGAGGAGACGATCCTGCGCGAGCGCGCGGCGGGCCGCAACCCGCGGGCGTTCTATGTCATCCCGGACCACTCCAATCCGTCCGGTTCGACGATCGGCACGCCGCAGCGCGAGGAACTGCTGGCGATCGCCGCCCGGTATCAGGTGGTCATCCTTGAGGACAGCCCGTACCGGCTGGTCAGCCCGGGTACGCCGCTGCCGACGCTGAAGTCGCTGGACACGCGTGGTGTGGTCGTGCACCTGGGGTCGTACTCGAAGACGGTGTTCCCCGGCGCCCGGGTCGGGTTCGTCGTGGCCGACCAGCGCATCCTCGACGAGAACGGGCACACCACGCTGCTGGCGGACGAGCTCTCGAAGATCAAGAGCATGGTCACCGTCAACACGTCCTCGCTGAGCCAGGCCGTGGTCGCCGGCGCGCTGCTGGCCGCCGGTGGCCGGGTCGCCGAGTTGAACGCCAAGCCGGCCGCCTACTACGGCGACGCGATGCAGGCCACGCTCGGACAGTTGAACCGGCGCCTGCCCGCCGCCCGCCGCGACCGGCTGGGGGTCCGGTGGAACACGCCCACCGGCGGGTTCTTCCTCAACGTGCAGGTGTCCTTCGAGACCGACGAGGCCGCCCTGACCCGCGCGGCCCGCCACCACGGCGTGATCTGGACCCCGATGCGCTACTTCTACCCCAACGGCGGAGGCGACCGCACCATGCGACTCTCCACGAGTTACCTGACCACCGCCGAGATCGACGAGGGCATCGCCCGCCTCGCCGCGTTCATCGAGTCCGAGACCGAGCGGTGAGGAGAAAATGGTGCGCGCGATCCGGGGCGCCACACAGGTCGACGCGGACGAGCGGGATCTGGTCCTCGCGGCCACCGCCGAACTCGTCGCCGAGGTGCTGGCCCGCAACGAGCTGCTGGTCAGCGACGTGATCAGCGTGCTCTTCACGACGACACCCGACCTTACCTCAGAGTTCCCGGCGGTCGCCGCCCGCAAGGTCGGGTTCGAGGACGTGCCGCTGCTCTGCGCCAGCGAGATCGACGTGCCGGGCTCCATGCCCCGGGTGATCCGGCTGCTGGCACACGCCGACACGACCCGCCCCCGCCACCTGATCCGCCACGTCTACCTGCGCGGCGCGGCCCGCCTGCGCCACGACATCGCCCAATGATCGCTGGATCTGGAGCGCGGTGCTCGACACGTCGACGCGCCGGTTCAGAAGCGGAACCGGCTGATCATGGCATCGAGCTCCTCGGTGAGGTCGGCCAGCTGGGCCGTGGCCTGCTGGCTGTCCTCGACACCGCGGGCGGTGGCCTTGGCGGAGCCGGCGAGGCCGTCGACGCTGCCGGCGATCGTGGCGCCACCGGCGGCGGCGTAGCCCACGCTGCGGTTCATCTCGCTGGTGGTGGCGCTCTGTTCCTCGACCGCCGAGGCGATCGTGGCCTGCAGGCTGTTGACCCGGCTGATGATCTCGCTGATCTCGGTGATCGCGCCGATCGCGCGTTCGGTGTCGGTCTGGATGGCCTGCACCCGCTGTGAGATGTCCTCGGTCGCCTTGGCGGTCTCCTGGGCGAGGTCCTTGACCTCTCCCGCGACCACGGCGAAGCCCTTGCCGGACTCGCCCGCCCGGGCGGCCTCGATGGTGGCGTTCAGCGCGAGCAGGTTGGTCTGCTCGGCGATCGAGGTGATCGTGGCGATCACGCTGCCGATCTCGGCGGACGACGTGCCCAGGCTGGCGATCGTCCGGCCCGCCGAGTCCGCCATCTCCACCGCCTGAGCGGCGACCCGGGCACCCTCGACAGCGCTGGTGGCGATCTCACGGATCGAGGCGCCCATCTCCTCGCCGCCGGCGGCGACCACCTGCAGGTTGCGTGAGACCTCGTCGGCGGTCTCCGCGACGGTGGCGGCCTGGGCGGATCCCTCCCGGGACAGCTCCCGGATCGACGCTCCGGTCGCGGTCAGCGTGCTGGCGTGGGCGGCCACGCTATGGACGCTGGTGGAGATGGTGTTCATGGTCGAGCGCAGGGCCTCGGAGGCGCGCTGCATCGCGGAGGCCATCTGGCCGAGTTCGTCGCTGCTGCGCGCCTGCGGCGAGTGGGTGTAGTCGCCTTCGGCAGTGGCCTGCAGGGCGGCGGCCACCTCGCGCAGCTGGCGGACGATGGGGCGGGCGATCAGCAGGGACAGCACCAGGCCGAGTAGCAACGCGGCCACGGTCAGGACGATCGTGACGGCCAGCGCGGTGCGGTATTGGCTGTGGCCCTCTTCGGCGGCGGCGTCCGCGCTGGCGCGTTCGCTGGCCATCAGAGAGCTGAGGGCGTCGCCCATCCGGTCGGCGGTCTGCCGTAGCTGCACGATCACCGACGGGCCGGGCGTGCCGCTTGCCGCGAACACCCAGTTGTCGCGCACTTTCTGGTAGTCCGTCCAGGCCTGGCTGAACTCGGTGATCTCCGCCTGGCGCGGGTCGTCGGCGCTGATGCCGGCGCGATACTCCGCCAGCGCCTGGTCCAGAGCGGCCCCGTCCTTCTTGGCCTGCTCGACGGCCTCCGCCTTGGCGTCGATGCCACGGGCGGCAAGATACGCCGCGAGGTTACCGTTGGCGAGCTGCACACCCTCGCGGACGGTGTCCAGGCGCTCCTGGCCCGCCACGTTGACCGAGCGCATCTGGTCAAGGCTCTCGCTCAGCATCGCCATGCGGGTCATCGCGAAGACGCAGGCGACCAGGGCGGTCAGCGCCACCGAGCCCACCGTGATCATGATCTTGGTTGCCAGGCGACGGTTGATGAACCAGGCGACAGGGTTTCGGACGGATTTGCGGCTTGGCAGCCCGCTGTGGCTGGTGGCCTCGGCCTTCATCGGCGACTCTCCCCGTTCCAGCTCGCCGAGTCTCGGCTGGCTGTCTGGCTGTGGTCTGGCCGGCCCGACAGCCCGGCCATGGAGTCCGCGTCTTCGACGTGGACGTCACCTCTCCGCCGGTCGTGCGAGATCGGAGAGTGACCATTCGGTTTCTCTGTGTAGTAGTTCACATTGATGGCGGTCCGGTCATGTCGGGGCGCTCATATCCGATCAGCGCGATGCCGGGATGGAGATTTCCGGCCCCCGACGAGGGGCCTTCGACCTGAAAGACTGGTGGATACCGTGGGTCGTGCAGGATTTGCGGCGGTCGCCGCTGTAGGCGTGCTCACGCTCACCGCCGCGTGCGGTGGCGGTGGTGAGGCCGGTGGCGCCCAGCCCGCCGGGGCGCAGACCGCCGGGATGTCAGGCACCGTGACCTACTGGGATACCTCCGACCCCAAGACGGAGGGCCCGGTCTACGAGGAGTTGATCTCTTCCTTCGAGACCAAGTACCCCGATGTGAAGGTAAACCACGTTTACGTCGGGTTCGGCGACGCGCAGTCGAAGTTCGGCGCCGCGGTCGAAGCCGGTAAGGATGTTCCGGACGTGCTGCGCATCGACGGCGGCGCCATCCCGGCCCTCGCCGCGGCCGGTGCCATCGCGCCCCTGGACGGTACCCCCGCCCTTGCCGACGAGCCGGACTTCCTCCCCGGCCCGCTGGACACCACCGTCGTCAAGGGCCACGTTTACGGCGCTCCCCAGGTCACCGACACCCTCGGCCTGCTATACAACAAGGCGTTGCTGAAGAAGGCCGGCGTCACAAAGCCGCCGCGGACCTGGAACGAGCTCAAGACGGTCGGCCGCGCGGTGAAGGCCAAGACCGGCGCCGACGGGCTCTACCTCAACACCGGCGCCTACTTCTTCCTGCCCTTCCTGTACGGCGAGGGCACCGACTGGGTCGACGCCGACAACAAGAAGATCACTGTGACCTCGTCGAAGGTCGCCACCGCGGTCCGCACCGCCCAGGATCTGATCTCCTCCGGAGCGGCCATGGCGCCGAACTTCGCCGACCTGTACGGCGGCATGCAGTCCGCGTTCAAGGAGGGACGCGTCGCCATGGTGATCAACGGGCCGTGGTCCGTGCCGGACGCCATCTCCGGACCGGCGTTCAAGAACGCGGCCAACCTCGGCATCGCCCCCGTTCCGGCCGGAGGCTCCGGCACCGCGGCCGCGCCGACCGGCGGCCAGAACCTCGTGGTGTCCGCGGCCTCGCCGAACGCGGCAGCCGCGCACGCGTTCATCCAGTTCATCAACTCGGCTGAGAGTCAGGCGCAGGTCGCGGTCAAGAACAACACCCTGCCCACCCGGGTCTCGGCGTACACCGCGGAAGTGAAGAAGAACAGCACCATCGCCGGGTTCCAGCCGGCACTGCAGATCGCCCGGGCCCGGCCCGCGGTCGCCAAGGGCGGCGAGTTGTACACACCGTTCGAGACCGCGCTCGGCCGCATCCTGCAGGGCAAGGTCAGCGTGCAGGGGGGCTTGAGCGAGACCGCCCGGCAGTATCAGAAAATCCTCACCGACTACGCCGGCTGACGGTGAAAGGTCGGACGCAAGGCTGTACAGCCTTGCGTCCGACCTTTCGAGAGTGGCTTGGTCGCACGTGTCGTCCGCGACAAGCGCGGGGAGGATCAGGGCGACGTTTCGGTTCGAAGGCGAACCGGCAAGGCCTCCAGCCCGTGCATCAGCAGCCCGGTACGCCAGCGCAATTCCTCCGGCCGCACCGCGAGCTGGATCTCGGGATGACGACCGAACAGCCGGGTCAGCGCGATCTGCGCCTCCACCCTGGCCAACGGGGCGCCGAGGCAGAAATGGATACCGTGGCCGAAGGCCAGATGCCCGCCGTCGCCGCGAGCCGGGTCGAAGGTCTCCGGGTCGGTGAATCGCCGCGGGTCGCGGTTCACCGCGAGCAGCGAGATCAGCACCTGCTCGCCGGCCGGGATCGTGGTGGCCCCGAGCGTGATCGGGCGGGTCGTGACACGGTATGTGCTGGTCGCAGACGGACTGGCCATCCGCAGCACCTCCTCCACCACGGCGGGCAGCAGACCCGGATCCTTCAACACCCGCTCGCGCTGATCCGGCTGGCGGCAGATCAGGTGAACAGCGTTGCCGATCAGGTTCGCCGTGGTCTCGTGGCCGGCCACCAGCAGTAACAGGGCCATGCCGACCACCTCGTCGTCGGAGAGCCGGTCGCCGTCGTCGACGACCGCCAGGAGTGCGCCGAGAAGATCGTCCGAAGGCTGTGCCCGCTTACGGGCAAGCAGGTCACGGAAGTACGCGACGATCGCCGACATGGCCGCGACCATGTCGGCCGGACCACCGCTACCCCCGATGATCACGTTGCTCCAGGCATGAAACGGCCTGCGTTCGCCTCCCGGGATGCCGAGCAGCTCACAGATCACCTCGAGCGGCAGCGGGACGGCGAACCGGTCGATCAGATCCGGCTCGGACACGGTGGCCAACTCGTCGAGCAGCCGGTCGGTGATCTGTTCGATCCTCGGCCGCAGCGCCTGCGTCCGGCGTGGGGTGAAAGCCGCCGAGACGAGTCGACGCAGCCGGGTGTGGTCCGGTGGGTCGCGCAGCAGCATCTGCGTCGCCAGGGCCGCACGCAACTCCGCGGGCAGCTGGTCGACCGGTTGCCGCTTGGACAGCGACGGATCGGTCAGCACCTGACGGGCCTCGTCCCAGCGAGTGACCATCCAGAACGGAATCCCGGCGGCGGATGTCACCCGATGAACCGGACCGGCCTGCCGCAACTCGGCCAGGGCTGGATGCGGGTTCGCCGCGTACTCGTCGTCGAACAGCGCCATACGGCTTTCCTCCCCGAAGCGGACAAGCGTCGACCATCGTATTGGGCTGCATCCATGCCCAGGGGTCCAGCGATCCCGTCCTGTGATGAGATGCACCGCATGGCCGAATCGCACGTGCCGGTGTTGGAGATGCTGTGGGAAGCGCACGATCCCCACCGCACACTCGGCGGAAGGTTCGGCTTCGACGATGAGCGGGCTGTCGGCCGCTGGGTCGCCGGCACCCTGGCCGAGCACTGGGGTGCTCGCGTCGACTCCTGCGAGCGGATCGTGATGAGCGCCGGCAACGCGCTGGCGTGGATCGGCACGCCGTCCGGCCGGATGCTCGCGAAGTGGTCAGTGGTGCCCTGGCGCTTCTCGCGCCTGGCCGAGGTGGCGCGACTGACCAGATGGCTGGACGGCCGAGGACTGCCGGTCTCGGCGCCGGTCCTCACACGGGACGGCCGCCTCCAGGCCGAGGTCGACGGTGTCTCGATGGGCCTGCAGCGGGTGATCGAGGGCGATCTTCTCGACACCACTGATCCCGGTCAGGTGCGGGCGGCCGGCGCGGTGCTGGCCCGATTGCAGGACGCTCTCGCGGCGTACCCGGACGCCGATCGAATCCCCGCGCTCGCCGCGGCCTCTGAGCCGCTGACGGAGCGGGTCACCGGCTGGCTCGACACCAGCGCCGGGCATCTGCCGGCCGCGGCTCGCGAGGCGCTGCGCAGGATGGTCGCCGGCGCGCCACCCGACCGGCTGCCGCGACAGCTGGTCCACTTCGACTTCCGCTCCGCCAACATCCTGTGCGCCGGCGGCGAGGTCACCGCGGTCATCGACTTCGAGGAAGCCCAGCACGACCACCGCCTCGTCGAGCTGGCCCGCGCGGCGATCCTGCTGGGCACCCGCTACCACGACTGGGGGCCGGTACCGGCGCGGGTCCGCGCGGAGTTCCTCGCGGGTTACCAGGCCGTACGCCCGCTGACTCCGGCCGAGACGGGCTGGTTGGACATCCTGCTGCTCTGGCAGGCCATGGCGATGGTGCCACCCGGCGACGATCCGACCGGGTGGGGACCGTCCGCGCTGAGCCAGCTGCCGCCGCCGTTCGCGCAGTATCCTCTGTAGACGGTCGATGGACGGGGAAGGGTTTCGCATGACCCATGACCAGGATTCCGGGCTCGACACAGGAGTTCCGCACTCGGCGCGGCTGTGGAACTACTGGCTCGGTGGCAAGGACAACTTCGCATCCGATCGCGCTGCCGGTGATGAGATCGCCAGACGCTTCCCGTCGATCGTCGATCTAGCGGTGGCCGACCGGGCGTTCCTGCGCCGGGTCGTGCGGCATCTCGTCGAGCAGGAGGGCATCCGGCAGATTCTCGACATCGGGACCGGTCTGCCCACCGGCGACAACACCCACCAGGTCGCCCAGTCGATCGCCCCGGACACTCGGATCGTCTACGTCGACAACGATCCGCTCGTGCTCGTGCACGCCCGGGCGCTGCTGACCAGCACGGCCGAAGGCGCCACCGACTACATCGAAGCCGACCTGAACGATCCGGAGGGCATCCTTCGAGAGGCGGCGCGGACCCTGGACCTCAGCAAGCCGGTCGCGGTCACGCTGCTGGGCATCGTGCACTTCATCCTCGATGACGAGGAGTCGCGGGACGTCGTCAGACGGCTCGTCGGCGCACTGCCATCCGGCAGCTTCCTGACGATCGCGCACGGATGTCACGACATCAACCGCGCCGAGGCGGACGACATCGTCAATTTCTGGAACGAGCACGGCACGCCGAAGATCGTGTATCGCAGCTCGGCCGAGATCGCACGCTACTTCGACGGTCTGGAACTGCTGCCACCGGGCGTCGTCCCGTGCTCGCGCTGGCGGCCCGAGCCCGGTGATCCCGACCTCGACGTGAACCAGTACTGCGGGGTCGCCCGCAAGCGATAGCCGCTCCCGGCCGTATCGTCGATTCTCACGGCCGCCGCTCGGGAGCTTCGATGGCGCCTTGGCGTTCGTCTCCGGTATCGAAGAACGCGTCGAGATATGTGTGTGGCGCCAGGGTGCTCTCGCGGAGCAGGGAGAACAGTTCAGCGCCGTGGACGGGCTGGTCGTACATGGAGTAGACCTGCGCCAGCCCGAGGTATTCGCCGGCCACGTCGGCGGCATACTCGCCCGCCTCGGTCTCGGCCAGCGTCACTGCCTCGGCAGGCGATGACGCGCGCCAAAGCGTGATGCGCTCCTCGTACGTCGCGGACGCCCCTGCAGCAAGTTTGAACAGACACCGAACCGAGAACCAAGCCTGCTCAGAATCCATCCCGCGGAGTGTGCCACAACGATCCGCGCGCTGTTCGGATCAGTTGCGGTCAAGGGGATGGCCGTACCTCCCGCGTGCACGGGCGATCCGAACGTAACAGAAGATGTTGCTTCTGATGCGGAGGTCGGCGAGACTGTCGGGGTGGCGGCCAACAGCAGGGTGACGATCGCGGCGCACGCCCTGGCATGGCTGGAGCTGGCCAGGCGGCGCGGACGCGAGGTGCTCACCTCCGAAGAGGTGGCCGCCAGCGTCAACACGAACGCGGTCATCGTCCGGCGCAGCCTGGGCGATCTGCAGCGGGCCGGACTGGTGACGGCCCGTCGCGGCAACGGCGCCGGCTTCTCCCTCGGACGGCCGGCAGCAGAGATCACGTTGCTGGACGTCTGGCTGGCCGTCTCGCCGGAGCCGCTGCTCGCCCTGCACCACTCCGAACCGAACCTGGACTGCCCGGTCGGTCGCGGAATCCGTCCGGTCCTCACCGATCTGTACGACGAGGCGACCGACGCGTTCCGGGCGACGCTGGCACGCCGGACCGTCGACGACGTACTGGAAAGGATCCTGGCATGATCGTCGAACTGCGCCGGTACACCCTGCGCGAGGGACGCCGTGACGAACTGATCGACCTGTTCGACCGCGAGTTCGTCGAATCCCAGGAAGAGCTGGGGATGGCTGTATTGGGCCAGTTCCGCGACCTCGACCGGCCCGACCAGTTCGTGTGGCTGCGCGGATTCACCGACATGCCATCGCGCCGGGCCGGCCTCACGGCCTTCTACTCCGGCCCGGTCTGGGCGAAGCACGGGCCGGCCGCGAACGCGACGATGCTCGACTCCGACGACGTCCTGCTGCTCCGCGAGATCGTCCCGGTACCGGTACTCGATCGCGGCGCTGCCGATCCCGAAACGGTCCTGCACGCGACGATCTGGTACTGGGCCGCTCCGTCTCCTGCTTCCGTTCCGGACTCGAACGAGGCACTGGCCGTCCTGCGGACCGAGTATGCCGAGAACGACTTCCCGCGGCTACCGGTCCGTGACGAACACGCGCTGGTCTGGCTCAGCCGGTCACCCCTGCAGACAGACGTCCCGGCGGAAGTGCTGAAGGTCGAAAGCCTTCGTCTCAGCCCCACTCGTCGTTCCACCCTTCACTGCTGACCTCGCCGGCCATCCTCTGCGCCAAGCCGGAGAATGATCGAATGCTGCATGTCCTTGACTCACTCGCTCTGGGATGTGGGCCGGCTACGCCTCCTATCGGGGATAATGCGGCGATCCCTGAGGCGCGAAGACCTCCGCTATGGCTGGGTTCGGCGGGGCGCGGACGTATCCGGGCAGACTGACCAGCGAAGCTCCCGTTGAGTCTGTCCGTGCTCCGGGGCTCTGGTGCGGCCACTCGACCAGGATCGGCGGATCGGTCAAGACGCTCGGGCGTGGGTTCAGGTTGCGGTGTAGCCGCCGTCGACGGCGAGGATCGAGCCGGTGATGTAGCCGGCAGCGGGTGAGGCGAGGAAGGCGTAGGGGGCGGCGATCTCGTCGACGGTGGCGCGTCGGCCGAGCGGCGTGAACGTGTTGATGCGCTTGTCGGAGGCCGGGTCCTGGTGGGCGGTGACGTTGTTCATGATGTTGGCGACGTAACCGGGCGCGACGGCGTTGACCCGGATGTGGTGTGGTGCCCATTCGGCGGCGAGGGTGCGTACGAGCTGGTTGACGCCGCCTTTGCTGGCGGCGTAGGGCGCGAGGGCGGGGACGCCGACCTGGCCGGCGATGGACGAGGTCATCGTGATCGATCCGGTGTGGCCGTGGCTGATCCAGTGCCGGGCGGCGGCTTGGGCGGGCAGGAATGCTCCGCGCAGGTTGATGGCCAGGATGCGATCCCATTCGTCCGGCCGGTAGTCGATCGCCGGTTTGATGATGTCGATGCCGGCGTTGCAGACCAGATGGTCGAACTGCCCGAAGGTGTTCAGGGTTTGCTCGATCAGCTGCCGGGCGACGCTTTCGTCGGCGATGTCGCCGGCCAGTTGGTCGACGCGGATCTGTCCGTCGGCGGTGTCGGGGAACTGAGCCCGCAGCGATCGGGCGGTGTCCTCGGTTTCGGTGGCGTCGTAGCCGTTGATGAGTACGCGTGCGCCTTGGCCCAGCAGGGTGCGGGCGATGGCGAGCCCGATCCCTCGGCTGGACCCGGTGACGATGGCGGTGCTTCCGGTCAGGTCGAACAGACTGGTCACGTATCTCCTCGGTGCCGATGTCCAGGCAGTGACGCGGGCAGTCCTCATGATGCTGTAGTCGACACTCGTTGGTGGATACCCGGCGGACCTGCCCGGGTGTGGGAATGGCCATGTCCGCAAGGTCGCCTCGTAGCCAGGCGCGGTCCTGAACAACTCGGAGTTTCGCCACCGCAACGCCCCGCGGTGCCTTCATCACGTCGGTATGAATGCGGTATCAGGACAAATCTGTGTGCCGGCAGGAGGGACGGCAGATCTCGGAGGCACTTCCCGGCCTGCCTTGATGCTGTGTGGTTCTGTCGATGAGCTCGGGGTTCTGTCCCGTCTTCCCTGATTGATCAAGGCGGATGCCATGATGTCCGCGTGGTACACGATTCGTCCTCCGCGATGCCATCCGCATTGACCGATCTGGCCGAAATCGTGCACATGGCCTATCTGGAAGACCCGTCTTGGCTCGTAGCAGTTCAGTTCCGGTTCGACCAGGGATACCTCCAGGTCGAGGTTGATCCGGGCGATGACACGGTCGAGGTCACCTTCGATCCGCGGCATCGGCCGCCGCTTTGCCACTGGGCGTCAGAGTCGGTACCAAGCCAGATGAATCAGCGCTATGCCGACCTCCTCGGCAGGGACTCCGTCTGGTGGTGGGTGCTTCGCAACCAGCAACAATACGAGGACGCATTCCAGATCGAACTCAGCACGCCGTCGTCGACCACAACGCTGCAGTACCTTGCGATGGCGTCGCGCCTGCACCTCCGCCAGGTCAACCCCACACCAGCGCCGCAGTCGCCCAGTGAAGATTGATTGATTTCAACATGATCGATCGTTGAGTGGCGGTGTGACGAGGTCATAGGCAAAATGCTGCCGCATCTTGAGCAGGTGATGGTCGAGGAGATCACGAAGGCTGCCGGCGGTGGTCGTCTGTGGGCGGCGGTTCGAGGATCGAGATCGCATTGCCCCAGTGCTCGGCCTGTTCGGAGCGGGTGCATTCGCGGTATCCGGCGAGGCCAGAACTACGGCACTGTCCTGGTCGACTGCGAGTCTCAGCAAGTGATCGATCTGCTGGCAGGGCGCGATGCGGCGCCGCTCACCGAATGGCTGCACGACCACGAGGCCCCGGCGGTTATCTGCCGGGACCGGGCGAGTGCCCGCGCCAAACTGGCCGACGGACTGCGCTACCAGTGGCGGGCCTCGGGCCTACGGCAACGACGATGGCTGCAAGCACGCTGGGACCAACTCGAATACGACCACCGCTGGCTCACCGAACTCACACCCGAGCCACCGCCGGCCCCGCACCGACTGTCACAAGCCGCCGCTCAAACATCCCTCCCTGGCACGGACATACTTCGTGGCAACGGACAGGCGACTTTCAGGCGTTAGGGCTCAAGCAGAGTGGCGCGGAGAGTGTCGTCCAGCGCCTCGATCAACATCATCGAACGGTTCGGGAGGACGTCCGCCCGGATATCGGCCAGATGCTCCACGTAGGGCCGAAGCACCCCCGCCGCGAGCTTGCGGCTGTACGTCTCCGTGATCCAGCCCCCGCAGGAGCGGACGTCCTTTGCGACGTGCACCAGTTCCACGAGCATCTCCCGGGAGATCGGCAGCACCGGAAGCTGAAGCTTGCCGCCGGACAGCTGGATCACCGTTTCCAGGTCGAGCGGGATCACAGCGGCCCACACAGCGGGGTGATCTCAGACGCTCCCGCGCGGAGGGACTTCCGCTCTCCCGGGGACACCGTGCCGGACAGCACCGTTACCCGGCCACGTGTTGCGTCAGGGAGCGGGAGGGCAGTATCCAGCGCACCCTCGTGCACAGAGGCATCGAGCGTGAACCCCCGGATCACCCTAGGTTGCGAGACGATGCGGGGCTGCTCGTCTTGCTGGAGATCCTCGGAGGTTTCTGTGACCTGTGAGGCGCGTCCCCGGACCTGCGGGGGTAGGAATCTCGGCACGGCAACCCTTTCGGCAGCCGTCTCAGGCCGTTTAGTGTCCAAGCCGCAGCTCAAACACCGGAAAAGATCGCAACTATGTTGAGATAGGGACACAACCTCTATATTCGGCATCCGGCATGCAAAACCGCTTTATGTGTCATAGCGCCACATGAGCACCATTTACTGCACCGCTGCGCTGCTGGTCATGGGCCGGTGATGGCCCGTGATGAGGACGATTCCGCTGGCCCGGTTTGTATTCGTGAGTTCGGGAGCCACCGCTGGAGGGTGTCCGAGGGCGCGGGTTGGCCGACACACCTAGGACTTGCATCCGGTACCTGGGTACAGGCTTACCGTCGAGGCATGACCACCACCGAAGACCAGGCGTGGGCGCCCGAAGCGTGTACCTTGCCGACCGTTGCCCAGCCGCTGCGGCTGGCCGAGTTCGATGAGTTGTTCGCCAACGCGCTACGCGGCCAGCAGCGGCCGTCGGCCACAGTGCTGCGCTGGGACGTCGACCCGGCGGCCGAGACCACGGCCCGGGACCTGACCGTCAGGGAGAGCAGCTGCTGCTCGTTCTTCTCCTTCGCCTTCCTCCCCGCCGGCGAGGTGCTGCGACTGGATGTCGAGGTCCCGGCCGCGCACGTAGCGGTCCTCGACGCCCTCGCCGAGCGGGCCGCGGCGGGGATCCGGCCGTGACCGGGTTGCGGAGCGGTCAGGTCGCCGACGCGGCCGGGGTGAATCTGCAGACGCTGCGCTACTACGAGCGGCGCGGTCTGCTGGCCGAGCCGGACCGCAGCCTCGGCGGGCACCGGCTCTACCCGGCCGAGGCGGTGACGGTGTTGAAGGTGATCAAGGCGGCGCAGCGGCTCGGGTTCACCCTGGACGAGGTTGCCGACCTGCTCGCCGCCGGCGGGCATCGACACGGCCGTCCGGACGCCGGGCTCCGGCAACGGGCCCAGGAGAAGCTCGCCGAGGTGGAGGCGAAGATCGGTGACCTGCAAGTGATCGCCGGGACACTGCGGGCCGCAGTCGCCGCGGGCTGCGACGACCTGGTCACCTGCGCCGGCCGGCCGTGCTGCCCGATCCCGTTCGCCACCATCGCCTCCGCCCCGCCCGCCGATGAAGGAGCGCTCGATGCCGACTCTCGCTGACGGGTTACGTCGCCTGCTGCCGTCCGGGTTGACCGGCCTGGCCGGGGTCGCCTGCGCGGCTTGCTGCGTCCTGCCGATGCTGCTGGCTGCCGGAGCGCTGTCGGGCGCGGGCTGGGCGGTCGCCGGAGACTGGATGCCCGGGATCACCGTCGCGCTCGCGGCGGGAGCCGGCGGGGCCTGGTGGTGGGCGTCGCGGCGACGCCACCGTGCCGGGTGCGCCGGTGGCGGCTGCGCCTGCGGGACCCGGTGACCTCGGCAACGGCGGCTGATGATCATCGGCCGGTAGGTTGCCGGGCATGACCGTCGGTCGTTCTCCGCGGTTGGTCGTCCTGGCCGCGTTCGCCGAGATCGGCGAGCGTGGCTGATCTGGCAGGGCTGGCGGGAGAACCGCGGGCTGTGGTGGATCGCCGCCGACGGTGTCGCGCTGGGCGCCTAAGGCTTCGTCGCGACCCTGGCTCGCCAGCCTCTTCGACGGCCTTCCGGCCACCGCCGCCCAGCTTCGCGAGGATCGCATCCTGGAGGAAGCGCGAGCTGGCGGCGGTTACCCGCTGCACATCGCCGCGATGTTCGGCCTCACCGCAAGACCCGCCCTGCGCTACGCGAAGGCCGCCCGGCCGCAAGCCGAGTGACCACCACATGCACGGCTGGGAACCTGCAGGTGCAGGAAGCTCCAGCCGTCCAACCCGATAGACATGGGCGCGAGGACCGGATCATTCGGGCCCCTCCCAGTCGGCGTCGGCACCGCCGTGCCATTTGCCTGTGTTCGGGTCCTCGAAGAGCCAAGGTGGGTACAGGCGGCTCTCCGTCCATCGCAGCAGCCACGACGCCAAGGTCATGTCTTGGCGGAACAGCGACGCAGCGATCTCTTCCTCCGGCGCAGGATTGGGGTCCATCCCCCACATCGGCCCGGCTGGATCACCTAGGTCGATGAATGAGGTGATGCCGCAACCCCAATGGCAGATGGTCAACAGGTTGCGTGCCTCCTCGGGGAACCCGGCCGGCCATCGTTGATCGAGAAAGCTGGGCGCGAGCTCGGCAACCGGGACCAGTCCGTTAGCCGGGCCGAACCCCCCGTCGCCCAACTCCAGGTAGCAGCGACGTAACAGTCGAGGCAGAGGCCTTCCGATCGCTGCTTCACACGCTTCGATCGCATCGACCGTGGCCGGTTCTAACGGCGAAAATGACGGAATCCGCCCCGCCTCGCGCGCTGCCCGAAAACCGGGCTCCCACCGGGCATGTACGCGCGCGAGCTGACCGTCCGGCGCATACCTGAACGCGCCGCCACCTTCAAGATCCTCTCCCGGAACTCCCGGCATCGAGTCCAGGTACTCGCCAGCCTCAATGCGTTCCCGGACAGCCTCGATCGCCAGATTCTCCTGGTCTTCCTCGGTCACGGCGCGATCATGACCCAGGGGTACGACATCAATCGGTGCGGCGGGATTCGTGGAGGTACGGCGCTCTGTCACTAATGCATCGACGGTAGTGAGCCCGCCGCTGCCTGGTTAGGCTCGGCTGATTCCGCCGCAACCACCTGGTCCCCGTCCCTTCTGGACTAATCCTGGTCGGCCAACGAGGCCTCGAGGAAGCGGATCAGCGGTGACAGGACAGAGCGAGCCGGCGCCGGAGCAGGTCGATTTCAGTGATGGTGACGATGACCTCGTCGCCGATCTGGACTGCCTGGTCTGGCGTCTCGATGGGCGTTGTGGAGAGTTCGCTGAGGTGAATCAGGCCTTCGATGCCGTCCTTGACGCGGACGAACGCTCCGAAGGGCACCAGTTTGGTGACCGAGCCATGCAGGATCTGCCCCACCTGAAAGGTGTGAGCGAAGTCCAGGAAAGGATCAGGCTGGGTGGCGCGAAGCGACAGACGGGCCTCACCATTGGTGGTGTCGAAGGCGAGGACTTCGCAGGTGACATGCTGTCCTGCGGCGATGACCTCGGACGGGTCTTCGAAGGTGAGCCAGGACAACTCGGGCATGGTGATGAAGCCGACGCCGGGGAAGGTGGGGTGTTTCGGCCCATCATCCAGATCCACGAAGACGCCGAATCTTTCGATGGTCGCCACGGTGCCCGACAACCGCTGTCCCCGGTGCAGTGCTTTGAGGAAGGCCCATAGTTGTGGGTTCTCGGTCGCTGACCGTGAAAGCAGGACCTGCCGTCTCAGATGATCGACGGTGATGACCTCAGCGGAGACTCGGTCGCCGACCTGAACGATCGCGCCGGGCGATCGTTGGAAGGAACGCCAGGAGAAGTCCAGGCAGCCGATGAAGCCGACCGGGTCGCCGGCGAAGCCATCGAGCAACACCGCTACTCCTGAAGGCGTGATCTCCGCAACGGTTCCCGTCAGGGTGTCACCGACGCTCACAGTCGCCATGAACGCCGTAGGGGACTGGTCGTCTTCCATCGTCTTCATGATCCAGGACGTTCCATGGGTGTTCAAATGGCGATGTCCTCGACAGAGGGCGGATGCCGCTGCGTCGACAGTCCGTGCTGCGATCTTGGGAAAGGCGGGCATGCCGAGTTGGACGGCCGCGGCGCGGCGCTGGAAGCTGATGTCATCAAGGTCACCGGCGATGAGGCCGAGATGATCCGTCAGGTCCGGGAACTGCGATGCGGCGGAAGCTGACCAGGGCGGCCCTCGAGGATCTGCATCACCGCGAGCGGAAGTTTTAGCCGCCCCAGGCCACGAGAAACCGGACCGGTATCCAGGACGGCACCACAACCCAGATGCCCATGCGCCGGCAAGCGACCAGATCCCGATGTTCCCCACCCGGAGGTGCCGGCTCGATTCGCGTGCGGCAGGTTGCCCCAACCCGATAGTGCCGCCCACCGCCCAATGAAGATTCAGCACGCCGACCGAGAAAACGCCGACCAGCGCGGGTGCCGGTCCGCGATGGCGGGTGCTGGCAAAATCGCGGCCATGGACGGTCCTGAGCTGGTCTTGGTGCTGCGGTACCGCAAGGCGGTGACGTACGGCTTCCACGTGCTGCTGGGTGCGCTCGGCCAGCATGAGACCCCCACCCGGTACGAGGTGCGCTTCGGCGAGAACGTCGAGGAGACCGCCCGGCACATCCGTGCGGCCGGCGATGTCCGTACCCTCGTGCTCTGGTCTTTCTATTCGCCGGACGCGGCGGCGCTCGCCGAGGAGTTGAAGCAGATCCGCGAGTTGGCGGACGGCCCGAACGTCACGCACCTGGCCGGGGGAGTGCATGCGACGGCGGAGCCGGTGCAGACGCTGGACGCGGGCTGGGACCTGGCCGCGGTCGGCGAGGGCGAGTCGACCCTGCTGAGCCTGGTCGACGCCAAGGGCGACCCCACCGGGATCACCGGCCTGGCCTACCGCGACGCCACCGGCAACGTGAAGAGGACCGGCAAGGCCAGGCAGCGGGACCTCAACGACTTCCCGGGCTTCGCCCTCAAGTGGGACAAGTTCAACGCCCTCGAGATCACCCGGGGCTGCGTCTACGCCTGTCCGTAGCCACCCGAACTACTACATGTGCTCCCCCGAGTTCCCCCGCCTGCCTCTGGTCATGCACCGGTCAGGCCGCCTGGTGTCCGTTCGCCCTCGGATATCAACGTATCGGTGATCTCACCGGCCCGGGCGAGACCTCACGGCTGGGCGTCTTCGATCCGAGCACAACGCAGGTAGGCGAGCAAGTCTCGTTGCTCGGATTCAGGCAGGGCTGCGAACGATTGGTATGCCGTCTGTCTTGCGTACGGCGTCTTCGCTGCCAGCAGAGAAATGATCGCCGCCCAAGCCAGGGACAGCGCGTGGATACGGTCCGCGCGGAGGACCGGAAGGCGGGTCAGTTCACCCAGAAGACTCGCCGCGCCCTCGTCGGTCGCGGCTCTGTCGCCCAGCTCGAAGACAGCCTTCCCCCGGTACGGGCCACCAGCTCGGACGAGATCGGCCAACGCCATGTTGCTCATCTCCCGGACCGGTGGCACGGGAAGTTTCGGGGGTACAGGCAGGGTCATGGTTCCTCTCCGAAGATCTTGCGATACTCCTCGCTGACAAGGTCCCTGAGCTTGCGACCGAGTCGTGGTCACCGATCGACTCGGCGTACCGGATCTCCGCTGCCGACGGCGAGGACCAGGCCGTCGTCGCGGACGAGGACCGAGAGCCGCCGCGGTGACAGGGCGGTGTGGCTGGTGCTCGGGCGCCGGGGCAGGTGCCAGTGCAGCAGGTCGGGGGCGAAGTGCCGGAAATCCTGCTCGATGCGGTCGACGGTAGCCCTACTGAGGCGGGCGGCTGATCTCGGAGAAGTCGAGATCAACAGCGACGTCGGCAGTCACCGCAGAGGTGTCAGCTGACCGACGGGCTGGGCAGCGGGCCGCGGTCGACGAAACTGAACGTGTAGATCGGGTCGCCGTCGCCGACCTCCTGGACGTAGAAGGCATCACCGTCCCACAGCAGGTAACCGCTGGAGTCGTTGTAGATGTAGTACGCCGGCCGGCCCTGGTCGTCCTTCTTCTCGGCGGGGATCAGCTCGAACCGTGTTCCCGGCCCAGCGAAGCATTCGGACTGGATCAGTTTCGCCGACTCCTCGGTGAGCCGGACACCGAGACACACCGGACGGTCGGGCGTCGACACGGCCAGTGACTTGAACAGGAAGTCGACGCCGGCCGGGATCAGCGCGAACTCCGACTTCTTCCCGGTGCCATCCCCGGCCTCGATCTCGGTGTAGTGCGACTCCATCGCCAGGTCCTTGTCGAGCTGGACGGAGTGGATCAGGGTCTTGCGCTTGCCGTTCCGGATGGCCTGAAGCTTCTCGAGCGGTGACAACGACCGTGCCGACGGTTTCG
The DNA here is from genome assembly GCF_900188005.1 of Actinoplanes regularis. Taxonomy (GTDB): domain Bacteria; phylum Actinomycetota; class Actinomycetes; order Mycobacteriales; family Micromonosporaceae; genus Actinoplanes; species Actinoplanes regularis. Next base: position 61,993 of record NZ_FZNR01000030.1, read on the forward strand.
GCGCCGGCCGGCCCGATGCGGCACTGCCCGAGGTGGGTTCACCGGAAGCGGCGGCACTGCTGGGGGACGGTGCGCCGGTGGCCGCCCGGCTGCCACCGGGCAGGCTACGGTTCGCCAGCCCTATGCCGGTTGCGGCGAGCACGGCGACCGCGGTGGCGAGCACGGCGACCGTACGCCCGCGCTTTGCCTTGACCGGAACCGGCGCTATTTCCGTCGCCGCGGACGTGGCGGTGACCACCGCCGGACGTGGCGACTCGCCCGCCAGCAGCAGATCCAGCAACTCGCGGGCGGTCGGCCGGGCCTCCGGGTCCCTCGCCAGCGCCCATTCCACCGCGCGGCGCAGCGACTCCGGCACCCCGGCCAGATCCGGCTCACTGGTGAGGATGCGCATTGCCGTCCCGGCGGCCGAATCCGCGGCGAACGGGCCCCGGCCGGTCGCCGCGAACACCACGACGGCGCCCCAGGCGAAGATGTCAGCGGCCGGGGTGACCGGCCGCCCGTTGACCGGATCGAACCGCTCCGGTGCCATGTAGGAGACCGTGCCGACCATCTGATCGGTGCGGGTGTGCTGGCTCGTGGCCTCGAACGCCCGCGCGATCCCGAAGTCGATCACCTTGATGCCGCCGCGCGCGAACAGCACGTTGCCCGGTTTCAGATCCCGGTGGATCACCTCGGCCCCGTGGATCGCGGTCAGCGCCGTGGCGATCCCGACGGCGACACCCTGCAGCGCCGCTCCGGACAGCGGCCCCTGCTCCCGCACCTCGACCGCCAGGCTCGGCCCGTCGACATATTCCACCACCAGGTACGGCGGCTCATGATCGGGATCAGCGTCCAGCACCTCGGCGGTCGAGAACGGCGGCACCTGCTTGGCCCGGTTCACCTCGCTGCGGAACCGTCCCCGGAACTCCGCCTCGTGCGCGAACTCCGGCCGCACCATCTTGATCGCGACAAGCCGCCCACCATCACTGTCCCGGCCCAGGTAAACGGTGCCCATGCCGCCTTCACCGAGCCGTCCGACCAGCTCGTACCGGCCGAGCCTGGCCGGGTCTCCCGGGCGCAGCGGCATGCTCATTCGGATCCGTCTCCTTCCGCTTTCGCGCCCCGGGAGTCTACCCATGCGGATCATCACGCCCCGGTGCCCGTCGAACCGACTGCTCCCGGTGCGAACGCGCCGGTGGCCGCGACCGCGGTAACGCCCCCGAGGTGGTACTCCAGCAGGAGATCCGTTCTGAGCTGCGGTAGTGGTGTGGCTTTGTCCGTGGACGGCAAGCAGCCACCGTCGAGTCTCAGCGGTTGTTGGACTACTGATGCTTCGGCGGTGGCTGCCGCCTGCAGAGTGGACACGGTGGGGCGCGCTTCATCCGTCCAGAGCCGCGTCGCCGGGTCCGGGACTGCGTGGCCGAGCGGCTCGCGCCACTGCCAACCAAGAACTGCTGGACCATCGCCGAACACGGCCCCCTCGATCGATGGACATGAGAGGCCGAGATGGTCAGGGCCATGGGCTCGGAACTGGCTCTCCGGGGCCTGGCAAAATCGCGGCATGGGCGGTCCTGAGCTGGTCATCGTGCTGCGGTACCGCAAGGCGGTGACGTATGGCTTCCATGTGCTGCTGGGTGCGCTGGGCCAGCATGAGACCCCCACCCGGTACGAGGTGCGCTTCGGCGAGAACGTCGAGGAGACCGCCCGGCACATCCGTGCGGCCGGCGATGTCCGTACCCTCGTGCTCTGGTCTTTCTATTCGCCGGACGCGGCGGCGCTCGCCGAGGAGTTGAAGCAGATCCGCGAGTTGGCGGACGGCCCGAACGTCACGCACCTGGCCGGGGGAGTGCATGCGACGGCGGAGCCGGTGCAGACGCTGGACGCGGGCTGGGACCTGGCCGCGGTCGGCGAGGGCGAGTCGACCCTGCTGAGCCTGGTCGACGCCAAGGGCGACCCCACCGGGATCACCGGCCTGGCCTACCGCGACGCCACCGGCAACGTGAAGAGGACCGGCAAGGCCAGGCAGCGGGACCTCAACGACTTCCCGGGCTTCGCCCTCAAGTGGGACAAGTTCAACGCCCTCGAGATCACCCGGGGCTGCGTCTACGCCTGCAGGTTCTGTCAGACGCCCTTCATGTTCTCGGCGAAGTTCCGGCATCGGAGCGTCGAGAACGTCCGGTGGCACGTCGACCGGATGCGGGCGCGTGGGCTGCGCGACGTCCGCTTCATCACGCCGACGGCGTTGAGTTACGGGAGTCAGACGGAGGAGCCGAATCTCGACGCCGTCGAGGAGCTTCTCGCGTCCTGCAGGGAGGGGATCGGGCCGAACGGGCGGGTCTTCTTCGGCTCGTTCCCGAGCGAGATCCGGCCCGAGCACGTCAGCCGCGAGGCGCTCCGGCTGGTCAAGAAGTACTGCGACAACAACAACATCATCGTGGGTGCCCAGTCGGGCTCCGACCGCGTTCTCGACGCCGCGAAGCGAGGCCACGGTGTGGAGGAGGTCAAGCGGGCCGTCCGTCTCGGCATCGAGGAGGGCTTCCGGATCAACGTCGACATGATCTTCGGGATGCCGGGCGAGAACGAGGACGACGTCGACGACTCGCTGTCGCTGGCCCGTGAGCTGGCCGATCTCGGCGCGCGTATCCACGCCCACACGTTCATGCCGCTGCCGGGCACCCCGTGGCGTGACGCCCCGCCCGGCGACGTCGACCCCGAGACGATCCGCGAGGTGGACCGGCTCTCCCGGCGTGGCGCCCTCTACGGCCACTGGCAGAAGCAGCGCGATCACGCCGTCCGGTTGGCGGCGGCGGCCGAGGCCTATCCCCGCCCGGGGCGTAGCCGGACGATCCTGCCGCAGGTCTCGAGGACGGAATCGCCCAGATAAGGGGAGTGCGGCAGCCGGACGGTGAAGGTGGCTCCCGCACCGGGATGCCCGTCCGCGACGATCGTGCCGCCGTGACCGGTGACCACCTCACGCAGCAGCGCGAGCCCGAGTCCGAAGCGGCGCTCCCCGGCGCCCGCTCCCCGGTGGAACCGGTCGAAGATCCGCTCGGCGTCGGCCGGGTCGAAGCCGTCGCCGGTGTCCGCCACCACCAGTTCGACGGCGTTCGCGGTGCCGCGGACGGTGACCTCGACTCCGCCTTGCGGCGTGTGGGTGAGCGCGTTGGCGAGCAGCTCACTGACCACCCGGCGCAGCGCCGACTCCACTCCGGTGACCAGCACCGGTTCCGGCGGCACGTGCAGGGTGACCGACGTGGACGGGTTCAGGACCCGTTCGGTCTCCTCGGCCGCGAGTCGTGCCAGGTCCACCGGCTGTCCCGGCGGCAGGTTGTCCGGGTCGGCGGCGAGCCGGGCGGAGAGCAGCAGTTCGTCGACGATCTCGCCGAGCCGCCGGGTGGTGCTGACCAGCCGGTCGAGGTCACGGTCGCCGGCGCCGGTCTGCGCGGCGCGCCGGGCCAGCAGTTGGGCGCGGGTGTGTACCTGGGCGATCGGTGTGCGCAGCTCATGGCTGGCGTCGGCGACGAACCGGCGCTGCCGGCTGAGGGCCTCGGCGAGGGGCGCGACCGCGCGATGGCCGACCAGCATCGCGGTCAGGATCGCCGTGAGTAGCCCGGCCACGGCCGCCAGGAGGAACGCGGTGAGCAGGTGCCGCTGGTCGGCGATCTGGAAGCGGGCGTCGAAGACGGCCTGGACGATGACGTCGCCACGGAACTGGGTGCGCACCCAGTAGGTGGTGCCGTCCCGGTCGATCCGCTGGTTCTGCGGGACACCGGTAGCGACCACCCGGTCGACGTCGCCGTCCAGCGGCAGTCCCGTGGGGGCGGCGCGGCCGGCGTGGGTCAGCGTTCCGTCGGCGGCGTAGAAGAAGATCCAGCTGCAGGCGGGCGGGCCGGCGATCGTCCCGTTCCGTACGCCCCAGTCCAGCTCCCGGCTGATCTGTTGCTCCTGGCTGCGGCTCAGGACCTGGTACGAGATCGCCCCCACCATCGTCAGCAGCAGCCCGATGGCGAGCCCGACGAGCAGCCCGATCCGCCAGCGGGCGCGCCGCACCGCCCGCAGTTCGAGCAGTTGGCTCACAGCGCACCCAGCCGGTAGCCGAGCCCGTGGACGGTCTGCACCACGTCGCGGCCGAGCTTGCGGCGCAGGTAGTAGACGTAGGTGTCGACGATCGACGCGGCCGCCGCCTCGTCGAAGACCCGGCTGCGCAGGGTCGCCCGCGAGTGCACCGCGCGGGGGCGCGCCGCGAGCACCCGCAGCAGCTCGAACTCGCGGGCCGACAGCGACACCCGGGTGCCGTCGGCCCGCACGGCGTCGCGGACGCCGAGGTCCAGCAGTCCACCGCCGACCCGCAGCACCTCGGTGGCGTCGGAGGTGCGCCGGCACAGCGCCCGGATCCGCGCGCTCAGCTCGTCCAGGTCGAACGGTTTGACCAGGTAGTCGTCGGCTCCCGCGTCGAGTCCGGCGATCCGGTCGTCGACCGTGCCGAGTGCGGTCAGCATCAGCGCCCGGGCGGCGACCGCCCGCGCCCGCAGTCTGGTGATCAGGTCCAGGCCGTCGAGCGCGGGTAACCTCCGGTCGATCACCAGCACGTCGTAGGGCCGGGTCAGGCCCAGGTGCAGTCCGCGCTGTCCGTCCGGGGCCTGGTCGACGTGGTAGCCCTCGTCGACCAGGGTCTCGGTGACCATCTCGCGCAGATCCGAGTCGTCCTCGACCACAAGAAGCCGGCGCATGACATCGAAGATCTCATATGAATGGACGTTCTGGGAGAAAAAGATGTTTCTCAATCAATTTCTTAAGGTACGACGAGATCCCTCTTAAGATGCGACCAGCGCCGGCTCCTCGACCGGTGCCGGCGCCCGCCGTTCCCGCCGGTCCAGCCAGGACAGCAGCGGTGTCGTCATCAGCGTCGTGACCAGCGCGACCAGCACCAGCACCGTGAACAGCGACGCGTTCACGATCCCCGCCTCCAGCCCCACGTTCAACGCGATCAGCTGCATCAGCCCGCGAGCGTTCATCAGCGCCCCGACCCGCAGCGCCACCCCGCTCGGCTCGCCGCGCAGCCGCGCCGCCGCCCAGCAGGCCCCGAACTTCCCGGCGATCGCCAGGGCCACGCACGCCGCCGCGAACGACAGCACTCGCGGGTCGCCGAAGAGCCCGAACTCGGTGCGCAGCCCGGAGAACGTGAAGAACAGCGGCAGGAACACCGCCGACGCGACCGGGCCGACCCGGCCGATCACCCGGTCGGTGCGCTCGTGCCGTGGCATCACCACGCCGAGGGCGAACGCGCCGAACACCGCGTACAGGCCGATCTCGTCGGTGTAGAACGCGATCAGGAACAGCAGCGCCACCACGGCGAGCATCCGGCCCCGCTCGTCGAGCCGGTCGGTACGGATCAGCGCACCGGTCACCCGCGGCCCGGCCAGCCACAGGACCAGGCCGAACAGCACGGTTCCGCCCGCGGTGACGAACGCCGGCCCGGCCTCACCCGAGCCGAACGCCAGCACCACCGCCAGCATGATCCACGCGACGCCGTCGTCGACCGCGCCGCTGGCCAGCGAGAGCGAACCGTGCCGGGTGCCGGCGATGCCCCGCTCGGTGATGATCCGGGCCAGCATCGGGAACGCGGTGATGGCCAGCGCCACCCCCACGAACGCCGCGGTCACCCCGATCGAGACACCGTCCACCCGGATCGGCACCACGCCCGCGGTGGCCAGCACCAGCAGCACCCCGAACAGGAGCGGGACGGTGACCCCGGCGAGCGACACCGCGCCCGCCGTGCCGACCAGGTTGGTGACCTTGTGCGACTTGAACGCGTATCCGGTCTGGAACATGAACAGGACCAGGCCGATCTGCCCGACCACGTACAGGATCGGCAGCAGCGGCGCCGGGAACAGCGCCTCCTGCACCTGCGGGAAGAACAGGCCGAGCAGCGACGGCCCGAGCATGACGCCGGCCAGCATCTCGCTCACCACTGGCGGCTGCCCGACCTTGGCCAGCAACCAGGTGATCAGCCGGCAGAACAGGATGATCACCGCGACCGCGATGAAGAACCGCGGTGCGAGCTCGGTGGGGGTCACGGGCAGGCCTCCTCGAAATAGGTGGTGCAGAGCTTCTGGCGGCGGGCGTCGAGCACCATCCACGTGCCGAGGACCAGTTGTTTGACCGAGCGGCCGGCGTCGGCGACGCGATCGGCCCGGCGCAGGGCGATGAGCCGGCCGTCGCTAGGTCCCTGATGACCGATCGGGGTCAGGTAGGCCGGGCCACGGTTCGGCAGCGAACGGGTGTGCGCGACCGAGGTCGCGAGGGTGAACCGGCGCAGCACCTCGCGGGTGGCGGCGCGCAGCATCACCGGCGCGGTGCCGCGCGCCGGGCACGCCCGGTTCGCGGTTATCCCGTACGGGATGAAATTCGCGTCTTTGCGTTTCAGGCTTTTCCAGCGGTCCGGGTCGAAGATGTCGTCGGCGGCCGGGCCGGTGCGCTGGAACGCCAGATAGTTGAAGAGCAGCACGGAGCCGGCGGGCAGGGTGACGTCACCGGCGGTGATCGGCGCGGAGGTGATCCGGTGCGCGATGCCGAAGAGCGGGTGCACCCGCAAGGTCTCGTCGATGAGCCGGTCGAGGGATTCGTCGGAGAGGTCATCGGGGTAGCCCGCCGCGCAGAGCAGGATGTGCGCCATCGCCTCGGACATCTGCACGACGGCGGTGTTGAAGAACGCGCCCTGCAGATACCAGGCCGTCTCCTGCGCGGTGAACGGCGGCGGCAGCACCACCGGGCAGGTGTTCCGCTCGATCCGTGACAGAAGGTAACGGGTCATCCGGTCGCGACGGCGCATGTGCCGCAGGCTCAGGCCCTTCAGCGCGGTGACGACATCGTCCGCGTTGGCGACAATGAGTTTCCGCGCTTCCGGCGGGCAGTTCTCGTCGAAGACGAGTTCGTGGAAGACCTCCGCCCAGATCGGCATCATCAGATCCCGGAGCCGGACGAATGAGGTTCTCCTCGCCGGGAGTTGGTCCAGGATCCGCCGGGCCGCAGTGGTCGCCAGCTCGTCCGAGCGCGCGTGCGGCACCGCGAGAACCCTCCGCGTGGTCCGCGCGACTGTCTGATACCGATCACCCGGCTCGAGGTGCTCCTGGTGCATCTGCGGCCCCGGCGCCAGCCAGTACCAGAACAGGTCGGACAGCCCGGCGCCGCGACTGCGCCCGTCCGCGGCCGGATCGCTGTAGACCCGCTCGAAATGTTCCGCGCCGACCAGCGGCCCGGGAACCGGGATCCCCTCCGCGCCGTTGACCCGCCGGAAGATCCACTCACGGAGCCGGATCACCGCGCTCACCCGGCCACCGCCACCAGGTCCGGGGTCAGCTCGGCCGGTCGCTTCGCGCCGGCCAGTGCCATCGCATGGTCCAGCTCGGCGGTGAGTCGCTCCAATTCCTCCCGTACGGCGTCAGCCCCGCCCCGGGCCAGCGCGTCGAGGACCGGCCGGCCCACCAGCACGGCCTCCGCACCCAGCGCCAGTGCGACCAGCACGTCCGTCCCGCGCCGGATCCCGCCGTCCACCAGCACCGGAATCCGGCGTCGCACGGCCGCCGCGACGGCCGGCAACGCGTCGACCGACGCGATCGCCCCGTCCAGCTGCCGCCCGCCGTGATTGGACACGATCAGCCCGTCCACGCCGTGCTCCACCGCCAGCCGCGCATCGGCCGGGTGCAGCACCCCCTTGAGCACGATCGGCAACCCGGTCACCCCGCGCAGCCAGGCGATCCGATCCCAGCCGAGCGTCGCGTTCATCTCGATGCTCCGCACCCGGCCGGTCTCGTCGCGCATGTTCTCGCAGGCCAGCCCGGCCGGCAGGGTGGTGAAGCCGTTGCGCAGGTCACGGTCACGGCGACCGAACACGGGGGAGTCCACGGTCACCACGAGGGCCCGGCATCCGGCCGCCTCCGCACGCTTGACCACCGCGGCGGTGAACACCGGATCCGGCTGCGGATAAAGCTGGAACCACAGCGGCCCGCCGGCCTCGGCGATCCGCTCGACCGGCTGCGTCGCCGCCATGCTGACCACCATCAGCGTTCCGGCCGCGACCGCCCCCTGCGCGGTCGCGGCCTCCCCGCCCGCATGTGCCAGCAGGTGGAAAGCGGTCGGCGCGACCAGGACCGGGGTGGCCAGCTCGGCGCCGAACAGGGTGGTCCGCAGGTCCCGGTCGCCGGTGGCGCGCAGCACCCGCGGGACGATCCGCAGCCGGTCGTACGCCGCGAGGTTCGCCCGCAGCGTGCGTTCCTCGCCGGCGCCACCGGCGAAGAAGTCGGCGTGGGCCGGGAGCACGTCAGGACCCGGCCAGGCTTCGGGCGACGAAGTCCCGCAGCGGCGCGACGTGCACGTCCGGGCGGTCCCACCGGTTCTCCAGGTTCTCGGCCAGGTGGTGCGCCGCGGTCGCCGCACCGTCGCGGAAATGCCGCACGACCGGATGCAGGTACGCCGCGTCGTGCGCCTGGCCCGGCACGTCCTGTGCGATCCGGGTGACGGTGACGTCGAACGGGTCGACCTGATCGTGCTCGGGACCGTACTCCAGGGTGACCACGAACGCGTCCCGGTAGGCGTGGTCCGCGGTAGCCAGGCCGTGCTCGGCGAACCAGTCCACCGGCACCTCGTCGTGGTACCGCGCTCTCGTGGCGGCGACCGTCACGACGTCGGCCAGGAAACCGAACTGCTGCCAGAGCGCGGAGGTACGGTTCACCCGGGCGATGATCGCGTCGGTGACCGCCTCCGGGGCGGCGTCCAGCTTCTCGGCCGGCCAGGGCGTCTGTTCGTACGTACGCTCAAGGATTTTGTGAAGCGCGCGCACCGCGTACCGGAAGCCATGGATGAAACCGCTGGTGGATTTCTTGAAATCGCGGACCTGGGTGATGGTGCTGGCGAAGTACAGGCCCGGCACGTTGACCGATTCCCACGCCGCGGTCTGGGCCGGGAAACGGTCCTTGATGGTCAGCTGTGGGCGGCAGGAGTCGTCGAAGACGCACGCGTCGAAACGGAAGCCGGTGCAGGCCAGAACCCGGTCGTAACGCAGCTCCTTGACCACCTCGTTCACCCGGGAGAAGCTGAACGTGACCTTGAATCCGGCGCCGTCGCGTTCGATGCTCCGGACGGTGCCGTCGAGGATCGCGTTCGCGGACTTCAGCTGATAGGTGTCGAGGAAATTGTTGTTGACCGCGCGCAGATGGCCGACGTAATGCGTGCGCCAGGCCAGGTGCACCGAGCTGGGCCCGGCCACGTGGATCACACTGGTCGTCTCCATCAGGTTGTCCGCGGTCTCGAACGCGGAATTGCCCTTCCCGATGACGAGCACCCGCTGGTCCAGGTAGTCCGCGGGATCGACGGACATCTCGTCGTAGCCCTCGGCGAGCTCGAACCCGGGAATGTCGGGCCGATAGGTGCGCGAGACACCGGTCGCGACGATCAGGCGCTTGCAGGTGAACGCCTTGTCGCCCGCCTCGACATGGAACAGGTCACCGTTCTTGCTTACCCGGGTGACCCGGGTGTCGTATTCGACACGCAGGCCGCGCGCGAAGTCGCTCAGATAGCGCAGCATGACGTCGGCGTCCGGGAAATAGCGCTCGGTGTACCGGGTGAACAGCAGGTCCGGGTCGTCGCTGAGCAGCGAGTTCCAGTCCAGCCGCAGATTGAGCTCCGGATCGTCGGTGCCGGTGTGTGGCTTGTTGATGGAGATCAATGTCCGGTGCCGCGGATACCGTTCGAAGAACGCGCCCGGCCGGCCGGAACCCTCCAGCACCAGGTAGTCACGCTTGCCGTCGGCCTGCAGCAGTGCGGCGAGCTGCAGCCCGGCCGGCCCGGCCCCGATGATCAAGTAGTCAAGCGGCATGCCGCCGACCGTACGAACCAGAAATCAGCGAAATTTCAGAACGAACGGCGGCGGCAGCCGGCGCTGGTCAATCACGGACGTAGTAGTGGCCATTGGTGTCGTCGAAACTGCCCTTCGCACGGCAGCACCGGCGGAAACCGCCGCCCGGAGCCGCACGGGCAGGGGTCCTTGCCACCGAGCTTCTCGATCAGTTCGGTGTCGTTCCCGACGACCCGATCGCCGCGCTTGACCTGAGTCTCGCTACGGGTACCCCCTGCGGCGCTTGCTGGTGACCTCAAAAGGACAGTTCGAACGTCTCTTCGCGGTACATGATGACCTCCTGGGTAGTGCGTCGGCGGCGAACGCTATCGGCCGTCCTCCGCGGCCGCGACCGAATTTCGCCTATCCACCGGAGCTTGGGCGGCTGGTGGTAGCGATTACTCCACGGCGATAATGTGCCGGTGTTGCGCTTCGAGCGGTACTGGTGGGCGGCACTCGATCACGAGTTCACGGCCAGCGGGTTCTGCGATGACGAGAGCTATGATCGGCTTCCGCCGCTACCGGAACACATGTTCTCCGGAAATTTTGGCTGGCTGGTCGGCGGGGCGGCCGGCGCGGACGCCTGCTACATGGAGCCGGGCCCCATCTCAAGACCCGCGCTGTATGCAGTCGAACGCCGGTTGGCACGTTCCGGCCTGGCGCTTCCCACATCATTCATCACCTTCATGACCAGCGCGGAGCTGCAGCGCAGCATCCCGTCGTGTACCTCCAACGGCTGGCGGATATCGCCCCTCACGCCGAGCCCTGTGGAGGAGCACGGCTTCCTGCTGCGCTTCATGCACGATCAGCAGGGCTGCGCGTTCTTCTATCTCTATCTGGCCGCGGACGGCTCCTGCCCGGTTCTCGGCAGTATCGACCTGTTCACTCCGGAGGACGAGAAGGACGACAACCTTGAGCTCGCACCTCAGGATTTCGCCGCATCCGCGACCTGGATGGCGCCGGACTTCGAGCAGTTCATCTATCGCTACTGGGTCGAGAACGTCATCTGGCACCACGTCGTCAATCAAGAACGCCCCATGGCCGACCTGCCCCTTCCCGCACAGGAGTACGTCCAACTGCTCCGAACTCCGGATCGCCCGGCCCTCGACGTCTGGCCAACGCCACTGCAGTGGTCAAGTGACAACCCGGATCAGCTCAAGCTGTGGTAATTCAGCACATCGACGTCCGAGGCTGTCGCGAGGTCAGCGCCCTGGTGGCTGGAAGTCCGAGGCCGGCCGGTTCAGCTGGCATGCTTCTGCAAGAATGAGACGTGGAGAACCTCGAAATCGCCGTCCTCCGGAACGCTTTCCTTCGGCCCGGGATGGTTGGCCTCGATGGCTCATTCAGGGAGTATGTCGCCTTCATCGTAGGCTTTGACCTAGGACTCCAGCAGGATCTTATTGGTGGCTTCAGCGAATGGATTGCAAACAGGTCGGGCGCGGGCGGTTGGAGCCTCGTATGGCCTGTATTGGTGCTGAGAGAGGCTGGCCTGGAATCGTGGAATAAGAACGGCTGGCACGCCTTGAGCCGCGAGGACGATATTCGGGCTGTTGCAACTCTGATCGTTCTTCTGCAAGAGTTCCTCGACGCCGACCTCGGCCGCCGGTAGCCCTGAAGGATTGCACTCTCCTGCCGCGAGGCGCTCGTTACCCGGCGTGACGGTGGGTCGGATCGCCCGGTAGGCGGATTTGACGGTGAGCGGAAGCGGGAGTGGGCGGTCGGCGCTCAAGAGCGCTACCAGCAGTTCATCTTTACCCTCGCCGGATGACCGATGAGCACACCTTGGAACTCGTTATCGATCGGCTGTTGCTGGCGCTGGCGTCGCAGCTCGATCCATCAAAGGATCCCATTCTGACGGCTGACGCTGCCGACGCGCTCGCCGACCTGAGCAGAGCCCAGGCTGAGCTGATCTTCGGTCAAGCGGGCCATCTTGTTCACTACGGGGCTGACACCGAACCGCTGGAAGCCCTCATCAACGCGATCTCGGCCATCCTGTCGAGTGAGGCTCCGGAAGACGCCCCGTTCCGGCCGGGCGATGAAGTGCGACTCGTGGGTGCGCTGCCGGAGAGCCTTGCCGGATCGGACGAGGCAGAGCTCCGTAAGACGAAGTTCGTCGTCCGCTACGTTGGCCGGGGCCCGATGGTCGCTGTGCAGACCGACCTGACCGAGGACTACTGGATCGTGACGGTGCCGGCCGTCAACCTGGAGCCGATCCGGAGCTGAGTAACGCTGCCTCCGCTCATGCGGTCGTCCGTACACGCCGGCTGCGGATGATCGGCGCCCGTAGCGACGGCGGCACCCTGCCGGATTTCCGGAATACATGGGCTGAGCAGCCGATACGTCGGCTCGGAGGGGCCGACTAGCGTGACGGATCATGGTGTACGGATGGCGAACCGGGCTGGCGCTGAGCATGATGGTGGCGCTCGGGGTTGTCAGCGTCACGGCCGGTTGCGGGTTGCCGCTGCCGGCCGTCGAGCGGGCCGAGTCCGATGGTTTCGCCTTTCCCTATCCGACCGAAGGACGGCCGGAGCGCATCGCGATCGACCACAACACCTTCGAGGCAGAGCACGTCGGGCACACCGCGGACGGCGGACAGTTCTTCCTGACCACGCCGTTCGAACCGGCGGGCCGTCGGTTCGTCGCGCTGTACCTCTTCGATCGCGTCGGGCGGTTCGTCAGGGCGGAGATCGATCCGTTCGACAAGGACCTCTATCAGCGCCGGCTCAAGAACCTCGGCAAGGTGACCTTCGATCGGATCGTGGTCGAGCCTTTCGAAGTCGAAAAGTTCGGCCAGACCTTCGGCCTCGTCGTCGACGAGCCGACCGCGAGTGACGAGATCTGGTGGGTCACCGCCGAACCCGGCGATTACATGGCCTTCGCTGAGCCGTGGGACCTCGGCACCTACGACACCTGAGCTCGCCTCATCACCGGTTCGCGCATCTTCTGCCGCAATCGGCGCGCCTTTCGATCGGCCCGGAGGACGTCGGCACCGAGTGTTGCCTTGAGCGGCCGGGGGAGGAGTGAATTCAGAGCTCGAACGGCCCTCCTGACCGCGACCGAACTTGTCGGTCGTAGTGGGTAGGGTCGGGTGCGTGCTTGAGACGCAGCGTGAACGGGTGCCGCTCGACGACGGCGGCGAGTTGGACACGGCGTTGGCCTTCCTGTCCTTCGCCCGGTCCTGCGTGTGAAGAAAGCGGACGGGCTGAGCGAGGAGCAGTTGCGACAGCGCCTGGTGGTGTCGGAGACGACGCTGCTCGGGCTGGTGCAGCATCTGACCGACGCCGAGCACTACTGGTTCGGGTACACCTTCGGCGGTGACCGACGGTGGGCCGAGGTCGACTTCGGCATGGTGGTCGCGCCGGACCGATCGGCGCGGCAGGTGATCGCCGACTACCGGGCCTCGATCGCGGCGAGCGACGCGTACATCCGCGCAGCTGAGGGGCCCGAGGCGCGGACCGCGCATCCGGTGAACGACGAGCCGCGGACGCTGCGCTGGGTGCTGGCGCACGTGACGAGCGAGACCGTCCGGCACGCTGGGCACGCTGACATTCTGCGCGAACTCACCGACGGGGTCACCGGCCGCTGATCCGGAGTACCGTTCGCGGCCGGGCGGGGGACCGGGTGCACCGGTCGCCGTGCGTACGGTCATTTCCCGGCTGGGGAATTCCTGACCTCATCTGGTCGGTCTGGACGGTGGCTGCTGTCCAATAGCATGGCGGGCATGGCGTCGGCTGGATGGCATGACGATGCACCGCCGAGCGCCCAGGAAGCGACTCGTTCTCGCGTCTGGGTGGCGGCCATCTTCGGCCTGCTCACCTGCATCCTGCTGACCTACTTCGGACATCGCGGGTACGTGGAGACGGTGGCGTATTCCGCGTATCGGGCGGGCACGCTCGTGGCGCAGCCGGCGGAGGTCGTGCAGGTCGAACACTTCAGCGCCGCCGGTGGGTACGGCGGCAACGGCAGCTCGCAGGAGGTCCATTTCCGCTCGCCCGACGGCGGCGAGTGGAAGTCCTTGCAGCAGGGGCGGCAGGCGTACTTCGATCTCGAGGAGGGGCGGACCGTCCGGTTGGGTCTGTGGCACGGGCACCTGGTCACCGTCGAGGGCCGGTATGTGCGTACCCCGTGGTCGCCGGGGGCCGCGCTGTTGTTCGTGCTGCTGCCGCTGGCCTTTGTGCTCACGGTGCTCCAGATCTACCGGCTGAGGCGGCCGAAGCCACTGTTCGAGGGCAACTCCAGCGGAAAGTACGTGGGAGCCGCCGCTCTGCTGGCCTTCGGGAGCGGCCTTGTCGTGATGTTCATCGACGGCGTTCCGTGGTCGCTGGCGCCGGCGTTCGCGGTGAGCGTCCTGGGGCCGCTGGCGTGGTTCACGGTCCGGGAGATCAGCGAGCGTCGCGCCACCGCGCGCGGGTAGGCGCACTTCGCGGGGCCACGCGCCAAGGTCGAGAGTGGCGTTCCGTGACCAGGTGATGGGCCTCATCGCCAGCCATGTGGGTCAGCTCGCCGGTGTACTCCTGCGCTTAGGCCGTCGCCACGTGGGACTCCGCCACCTGTGCGGCGCGGCGGACGTCGGCCTGCAGCGGGCGGTCCGGGTCGATGGCGGGGATCGCGTCGGACAGGGCCGCGACGAGACGGGCACACGTCGTGGCGCTCGGAATGCGGGCGCCGACGTGCACCGCCTGGCGCAGACCCAGAGCGAGGGAGCCGGTGATCAGGCTGAGCAGGTGGGACTGGTCGAGGGCGCGGAGCGCGGCCTGCGTACCCAAAGGAATGATGTCCTGGTTGTGAAGGTTTGTCGGCAGGCTCTGGATGCTCGCCGGCATCGCGTCGCGGCGGATTTCCGCGATCAGGGCGGTCGACGCGAGTTGGACTCCCTGCAGGCCGTGCTGCCGGCCGGGGCCGGCGGCGAGCATCGGTGGGAGGCCGCCGTTGCGGACCGGGTCGACCAGCAGGTCGAGCTGGCGCTCGGCGAGGTTGCCGAGCTGGGCGAGGACCATGGTGAGGACGTCGGCGGCGAAGGCGGCGGGTTGCCCGAAGAAATTCCCTCCGTGTACGACCTTGTCCGCGCCCGCGAAGAAGAGCGGGTTGTCGCTGACACTCGCCAGGTCGGCAGCGACCACGCCGTCGACGTAACGCAGCGCGTCCTCGGCGGCCCCGAGCAGCTGTGGGGTGCAGCGGATCGAGTACGGCTCCTGCAGCGGCCGCGTTCCGGACGGTGTCGCCCCAGCCAGGAAGGCGCGCATGGTGGCGCCGACCGCGATCGCCCCGGCATGGCCGTAGGAGTCCAGCAGGGACGCGTCGAGGAACTGCGGATCGCAGCCGAGCAGGTCGGCCAGCACGCAGGTGAGCAACTGGATGATGCGGTGCGAGGTGCGGATCCGGTCGAGGGCGAGCGCGGTCGCGGCCGTCGTCAGGGAGGTGCCGTTGACCAGGGCGAGCGCGTCGCGGCCGTCGAGCGGCAGGGGCGCGAGTCCGGCCCTGTCCAGCGCTTCCGCGGCGGGCAGCCGATCGCCGTACACATAGGCGTTTCCTCGCCCTCGCAACGCCTGCGCCGCGGCGCCCAGCGGGATGAGGTCGCCGCTCGCGCCGACCGAACCCAGCCGTGGCATCGCGGGCGCGAACGTCGTGCCCAGCGCGGCGGCGAGCGCGTCCACGACGTGCGGCGACACCCCGGACGCTCCGCGGGCGAGCGAGTGCGCGCGCAGCAGCATCGTGGCGCGGGCGAGACCCGGGTCGAGGTCGGGGCCGTGGCCGGCGCCCAGGTGCGCGAGGGTGTTGTCGGCCTGGTCGCGCTGGTCGGCGCGGCCCGCGTACCCGACGAGCGCGCCGAAGCCGGTGGTGGCGCCGTAGACCGCCCGGTCGTCGCCGAGCACCTTGGCCAGGAAGGCCCGCCCGGCCGTCACGCGCTCGCGCACCTCCGGGCCGGCCAGCACGGTGATCGGTTCGCGGGCGGCGCGCAGGTCCGCGATCCGCAGCGGGGCCGCCAGGTCCACCTCGATCGTCATGGACGCCGACGCTAGTGACGACTTCTCAGAGCGCTCTGAAATCGCGTCAGTAGTTTGCGGCGCATGACGCACGACTACCTCATCATCGGCGCCGGGCCTGCCGGCCTGCAGCTCGCCGCTCTGCTGGAGCGCGACGGTCATGACTACGTCGTCCTGGAGGCAGGTGATGCGCCGGGAACGTTCTTCACCCGCTATCCGCGGCACCGCACGCTGATCTCCATCAACAAGGTGTGGACCGGTTCGGACGATCCCGAGTTCAATCTGCGGGCGGACTGGAACTCGCTGCTCACCGACGATCCGGCCCTGCTGTTCAAGAACTACAGCCGGAGGTATTTTCCGGCGGCCGACGACCTCGTGCGCTACCTGGCGGATTTCGCCGACGGCCTGAACATCCGTTTCGGCGAGAGAGTGCGGCGGGTGTCGCGCTCGGAGGGAGTCTTCACCGTCGAAACCGGGGCGGAGGTTTTCACGGCGCGAAGAGTCGTCGTCGCCACGGGTGTCTCACAGCTCTACGTGCCGCCGATCGAGGGTGCGCGGCTGTGCGAACGCTACGACACGGTCAGCGTCGACCCGGAGGATTTCGTCAACCAGCGGGTGTTGATCATCGGTAAGGGGAATTCGGCGTTCGAGACCGCGGATGCGCTGGTGGAGACCGCCGCGGTCCTTCACGTGGCCGGGCCCCATTCGGTGCGGCTGGCCTGGCAGACGCACTACGTCGGGCACCTGCGGGCGGTGAACAACAACTTCCTCGACACCTATCAGCTGAAGTCGCAGAACGCGGTGCTGGACGGAACCGTCGAGCGGATCACCCGGCGCGACGACGGCGGTTTCCGGATCGTCTTCCGGTACGCCCGGACCAGCGAACGGCTCCGCGAAATCGACTACGACCGGATCATCCTGGCCACCGGATTCCGTTTCGACGCGTCCATCTTCGACGAATCCGCGCGGCCCGATCTCGCGGTCAACGACCGGTTCCCGGCGCAGACCCCGGCCTTCGAGTCGGTCAACGTACCCGGGCTCTACTTCGCCGGCACCCTCACGCAGCAGCGTGATTTCAAGAAGTCCACGAACGGTTTCATTCATGGATTCCGGTACGGCGTCCGTGCCCTGCACCGGATCCTGCGCAGCCGTTACCACGACATCCCGTGGCCGTCGTCGCCGGTCGACGCGAGCCCGGAGGCGATCACCGACGCGATCGTCGCCCGGATAAACGTCTCCTCCGCGCTGTGGCAGCAGTTCGGCGTGCTCGCCGACGTGGTGACCGTGCAGGACGGCGCGGCCCGCTACCACGAGGAGGTGCCGGTCGCCTACCTCGGCCCGGAGCCGCTCGCGTTCGTGGTCACCCTGGAGTACGGCCAGGGGCACGACCAGGTGGATCCGTTCGACATCACGGTGCCGCGGATCGCGGAGAACGACGCCGGTGCGGCGCACCGGGCCAGCTACCTGCACCCGCTCGTCCGGGTGCGCCGTGACGGTGACGTGGTCGCCGAGCATCATCTCGCGGAGAACCTGGAGAATCACTGGAACATCCCGCCGGTGCATCAGGAGCCGCTCGCCCGCTTCATCAAAGGCGTCCTCTGACGATGTGGCCGGCACCGGTTCTGGAACTGCTCGCCGCCGGTGGGGATCGGCCGGTCTTCGAGGACGGTGGCCGGGTGGTCACCGCCGAGCAGATGTACTCGCTGATCCGGCGGATCGCGGCGGGGCTGCGGGAGGGCGGGATCGGGCCGGGGTGCGGGGTGGCGCTGCGACTCGGGGTCAACGCTTCCGCGTTCGCGGCCGTCATCGCCGCCTTCACGGTGGGAGCGCGGGTCTCCGGCCTGCCGCCCGGCCTCACCCGGGGGCAACTGGCGCATCTGCTGGAGCGTGATGACGCCGTGCTGATCGACGACGCGACCGTTGCCGGCCTGGCGGATCATCCGGCGGGGCCGCTCTTCACGGCCGGACGGGCCGAGGACGTCGCACGGATCATCTACACGAGCGGGAGCACCGGCAACCCCAAAGGCTGCGCGCAGACGTACGAGGCGATGTCCGCTGCCTGGGCGGCCCAGCCGCACCTCTGGCCGCCCGCGATCGCCGAGCTGGCCCGGCGGCTGGACCGCTACCTTGTCTTCGGGTCGCTGACCAGCCAGGTCATGCTCGAGTACGGCATCCTGACGCTCGCCGCGGGCGGGACGCTCGTGGCCGCGCACCCGCCGTCGTTCCCGGAGGCGATCGTCGGCCACCGGGCGACCGCGAGCGTGATCACGGTCGGCAAGCTGCATCAGCTGGTCCGCGCCCAGCAGTTGAACCCGGTGGACCTGAGCAGCCTGAAGGCGTTGATGGTCTCCGGGTCGCCGCTGGAGCCGGGGCGGCTGCGGGAGGCGCTGGACGTACTGGGGCCGGTGATCTTCCATGGGTACGGGCAGACCGAGACCGGCATGATCTCGATGGCCGTGCCGGGGGACCCGCTGGACTCGGTAGGGCGGCCGCCGGCGGTGACCTCGTTACGGTTCCACGACGGCGAGCTGTACGTGCGGACGCCGGCGCAGGCCGGGTTCTACTGGCAGGACCCGGAGGGATCGGCGCGGGTGTTCGTGGACGGCTGGGTCCGCACGCGGGATCTGGCCGGGCTCGGGGAGGACGGCTGCCTGCGGCTGCTCGGACGGGCCCGGGATGTGATCATCGTGCAGGCGACGCTGGTGTACGCCGGCCCGGTCGAACGGGTGCTGGCCACCGATTCGTCGGTCGCCGAGGCGTACGTCATCGGCCGGCCGGACGACGAGACGGGGGAGGCGATCCACGCGTACGTCGTGCCGGTCACCGGCCGCACCCCGGACCCGGCGATGCTGCGCGACCTGGTCGCGGCCCACCTAGGCGCCTCGGCTGCCCCGAAGAGCGTGACCGTTATCGATCGTGTCCCGCTCGCCCCGAGCGGCAAGCCGGACAAGGCCGCTCTGGCGACCGATGATCGCTTGAACCGCCGGTGGCCGGGCACCAGAGCGCCTTCGGCGCAAAGGACGGTGTGAAGGTTCGCGCCGGGGGTGGATGAAGCCGGGAAGGAGTGAATCGACGCCGGTCTGGAACCAGAACTCGCCAGGCGGCGTCACACCTTCATGTCACGCCGTTTGGTCATCGGAACAGCCCTCGCCCTCGCCATCCCGCTCGCCGGCTGCACTCCGGACGCCGACGTACCGCGCGCGGCGTCCCCGTCCGCCGGCGCCGCGATGCGCCTGGTGGCGTTCGACTCGTGCGAGCAGCTGATCGCCGATCTGCGCCGGGCGGCGAAGGCCAGCGTCGGGCCGTACGGCTTCGGCGGCGGGCCCGAACTGGCCGACGGGCGTCTCCGGGCCGCGGAAGGCTCCGCGAACAAGCTGGACGCCGCGCCGGGGCCGGCCTTCTCCGGTACCAATGTGCACGAGTCGGGGGCGGACGAGCCCGACCTGGTCAAGACCGACGGGCGACGGATCGTCACCGTCAGCCAGGGCATACTGCGCGTGGTGGACGCAGCCACCCGCAAGGAGACCAGCAAGGTCGACCTGGGAGTCCAGGACGCCGGTCAGCTGCAGTTGCTGCTCACCGGCGACTCCGCTCTCGTGCTGGTGCCGGCCGGTTACCAGCGCTTCGTCGTCGGCAAGCGGGCCGAGATCGCCGACGGTCCCCAACTGCTACTCGTCGACCTGTCCGGCACGCCGAGGATCGTCAGTCGCTACCAGGGTGAGGGCGAACTGGTCGACGCCCGGATGACCGGCACCACCGCGCGGATCGTGCTCCGCACGACACCACGGATCACATTCCCCGACGCGCCCACCATTTCGGACGAGAAGCAGCGGATCGCCGAGAACCGCGACGCGATCGACCGTGCCCCCGCGGACGCCTGGCTGCCCGGCTGGCAGGTAACCGACGGCGCGGTGACCAGCACCGGCAAGGTCGACTGCGGCCAGGTCAGCCGGCCCACCGACTATTCGGGCGGCTCGCTCGTCAGCATCCTGACCTTCGACCTGACCCGGCCCGCGCTCGGCGGCGGCAGCCCGGTCGCCGTCGTCGCCGACGGCGACACCGTGTATGCCACGGCGAACAGCCTCTACCTGGCCAGCGATCAGCGCTGGCGATTCGCCGGTCTGGCCGGTCGGGCGGTGATGCCGATACGCCAGGAGACGGACCTCTACAGGTTCACGATCGAGGGAACTCAGCCACCGGTCTATCGGGCTGCCGGAACCGTACCGGGCTTCCTGATCAATCAGTACGCGTTGTCAGAATGGGACGCTCACCTTCGGATCGCCACCACCGACTCGAAGACCGACCGATCCGCGGTACGGGTGCTGACCGAGCAGAACGGCAAACTCACGCAGACAGGCATCGTCGACGGGATCGGCAAGGGTGAACGGATCTATTCCGTCCGCTTCCTCGGCACCCGCGGTTACGTGGTCACCTTCCGGCAGACCGACCCGCTCTACAGCCTGGACCTCAGCGATCCGGCCAAGCCCACGATAACCGGCGAGCTCAAGATCACCGGCTACTCTGCCCACCTGCAACCCATCGGCGCGGATCGGCTGATCGGCATCGGACAGGAGGCGGACGGCGACGGCCGTACCCAAGGCACCCAGGTGTCGCTCTTCGACGTCTCGGACCCGGTGAAACCCCGACGGCTGGCGCAATACCAGATCCCCGGAAGCTACTCCGAGGCCGAGCACGACCCGCACGCCCTGCTCTGGTGGCCCGCCACGAATCTGCTGGTCGCCCCGGTGTCGACCTGGAACGGACGGAAGTCGCAAAGCGTGGCCCTCGCGCTGCGGGTGACCGACGACATCAGGCTGACCGGCAAGCTCACCCAGCCTGCCGTGAAGGGCTACCCGGCGATGATCCAGCGTTCGCTGGTTGTCGGGAATACCCTGTGGACGCTGTCGGACTCCGGCCTGCAGGCCTCCGACCTGTCCACGATGGACCGGCTGGCCTGGCTCCCCAACTAATCCGGTTGGTGCTGCCCGCCCTGGGCGCAGGCCGGCGACCTGGTCACCACCGGCCTGCGGCCACGTCGCGAATCTTGTCGCGGCCACAGCTCCTGGACATGGCCGCTCTGGTGATCGCCTGACAACGCTGGTGCCCGGCCCAGGCCGGGCACCAGCGTTGTCAGGCCTGCTTGGTTTCCCAGAAGATCTTGGAGATCTCCTCGATCTTGCCGAGCAGCTGATCGGCGATCGCCGGGTCCGCGGAGCCCTTGGCGCCGCCGGCGCCGGCCAGCTTGGTCGCCTCGTTGAACAGCTGGTGCAGCTGCGGGTACTTCTCGAAGTGCGGGGCCTTGAAGTAGTCGGTCCACAGCACCCAGAGGTGGTGCTTGACCAGCTCGGAGCGCTGCTCCTTGATGATCAGGGCGCGGGTGCGGAACTCTTGGTCCGTGCTGGCCTGGTACTTCTCACAGAGCGCCTTGATCGATTCGGCTTCGATGCGAGCCTGGGCCGGGTCGTAGACGCCGCACGGAAGATCGCAGTGGGCGCTCACGACGGTGCGCGGGAGCAGGAGACGCGGCAGTCGCATCAGAATTCCTCCGAGGTCATGAATTTCCGGGAATGGTGGATCAGGGGGCGGTCCTCCGGGCCGTGGAAGACCTCCAGGACGCCGGCGACGACCAGCGTCGAATCACCCACCGGTACGAGGTGCAGGGGAGCACCACGCAGCGCGGCGACCGCGTCGAACAGGATCGGCTCCCCCGAGGGCAGCGTGCTCCAGCCCTGGTCGGCGGTGAAACGCTCGCCGTCGGAGTGGGAGAAGTGCCAGGCCAGGTCGGTGTGCCGGGTGCCGAGGAGATGGACGACGAGGCTCGGCGCGGACAGCAGAGCCTGCGCCGAGCGGGTGCCCATGACCGAGAACGACAACGCCGGCGGGCTGACCGAGACCGAGGCGACGCTGGAAGCGGTCAGGCCGACCGGGCCGTCGGGGCCGTTGGCGGTGATGACCGCTACGCCGGTCGGGTATCGGCGGAAGGCGCCTTTCATGCGCTCGCTGACACCCGGGTCCTGCAATGTTCCTAGATCCACCGGGAGACGCTAAAACCTCAACTCACCTTGATGTCAAGTTGCATTGGGACGGGTCCATGGACGGTCTCACCGACCATCTGCTCAATGCGAACCGGCAACAGGTCGTGCTGACGCGGCGTTGGGTGCCGCGTCAGCCTGGGCGCAGGCGCCGGTCCCGCCGGGCCGATTCCCGTTTCACCGCGGGAGGCCGCAGTGTCCCGCGGCGCCGGCGCCGCGGGACACTGTGCGAGAAGCCAAGGCCGAAGAACGACCGGTTGTCGGCCGGCTCGTTCCGCACGGCCGCTTTCGGCACGACAAGGGTCAGAACCGGGTAGCGCCGCTCTCCCCGGCCGAAGAGGCTTCAGTCGTCCAGCTCCGGAACCAGGACCTCGGCGGCTCGCAGGGCCGCCGACAGCGTCTCTGCCTGCTCCCCTGGCGACGGTTCCGCATATCCGGTACGGAGTCGGTCCGCCGGCATCGCGTACTGAGGCACCTGAATCGGATCGCCGGTCCACGGCTCACCGGGTGACACGAACGGCGGTGCGAGCCCGACCGCCACGGTGGCGTCCGGGACGCCGGAGCCCGGGAGGCCGGCAAGCGGACGGCAGCTCGCGCGGACGAGTTGAGCGAGCCGTTGCACGCGCGCAGGTCCGCGGCTGACGAAGCCGTACCGAAAATCGGGGTGGTGTGCCAGGACCAGGCCCGCGAGTGCCGCGCCATAGGTGGCCGCGACAGCGGAGCCGTCCAGGGCTACCCGACCGCCGGTCGCCGCCGCTGAGATCACCGCGACGCCGGGCAGCCACGCGTCGACCTTCCGACCGCAACAGCTGGATCGAGCGGCGAACAGTCCCTCCGGAGTTGGGATACCCGCGATCTGAGCGGCATGCGCGCTGTCCGGCGGGAAGGTGCCCAACCGGCCTATCGCGGCGACGGTGAACAGAGCGGGCATCGTGCCCGGGAACCCCACCGGGCCTGCGGTGTCGCCGGCCGCCGCCACACAGAGAATGCCCGCCTGGCGTACCTCCTCGAGTTTCTGCGCCACAAGAACCGAGGGCTGCTCGGCGTAGACGCCGAGGTCGATGATGTCGACCTCCTGTGTGATGCAGTAGTCGAGCACTTCGATGAGGTTACTGAGCCGGCCGCCGGGAAATACCCTGCAGACGTGCACCTCGGCCTCCGGAGCCACGCCGACCAGCCGGTCGCCGTCGTGTCCGACGATCAGCGCCACGTGGTGCGTGGCCCGCCCGGTCAGGTCCTGGTCCCAGGACTTGTCGTCCTGCCCGACGACATCGATGCCGCCGGTGACCTGCTCGCTGGCGAGTCGTCCGGCGGCGACCCCCGAGCCGACGACGGCGATCTTCACGCCGTGCCCCCGGTACGTGGGCGGAAGGCGGTCGAAACCCGTCACCTGGCGTGCCCAGTCCTCGCCGGGATGTTCCTCCGAAACCTCGCCGAGCCTCCGGCAGACCACCGTATTGATCTCGGTGTGCGACAGGGCCGGCCGGTCGACCACGACGCTCCAGTGGTCCGCGCGCGGACGAACGTACACTCCCTCCACGTCATCGAGGGTGCCGGCCGGAACTGTCAGCTCAGCGAAGCCCTCGGCATCGGTATGGGCCGTCACGGGATAGGCCCCGCCGTGGACGTACAAGAAAGCGTCCTGGACCGGCTCGCCCTCCTCGTTGCGGGCCTGGAACCGTACCTGGGTGAACTCGTCGAAGCTGCTCGCATCCGTCGCCGGCCAGGGCGGTAGCGACTCAAGCTGCTTGAGCGGCTGGTCGATGTCGACGTGGAACTCCGGCCGCGCCGCCAGGATGGTGGCCTGCTCCGGCGTCGTCTCCACCACCGCGACCGTGGGATACCGTAGCCCCACGGATCCGGCGTGACCCTCCGCGGCGACGGCCTCGGAGACGGAGCTGCGAACGACCCGCAGCACGCGCAGGTCAGGGTTCCGTCGCAGTGCCTCGATGAGCTTCTGCTCCCTCGCCATCGGGTCCGCAGCGGCATCGGCCGCGGTCACCCACCCAGTCGGGGCCACCAAGTACCGTCCGGTGCGTGACCGAACCGAATCAGGCGAACGGCCCGCATCGCCTGCGTCGTCGCGTGCGTGGTTCCCCTCCGTCATAGCGCTGCTCCTTCCGCTGTGGTGTCATGTGACGGGTTCCAGCACCGGCTGGCGTGCCGGTCGTTGCCACGACTTCCTCTCCGGCGCCGCACCGGGGGAGGCCGGCGGCCGGGGCTCCTTCGAGCCGTGCCGGCCGCCGGCGTGCACACTGCACCCGATCAACCCGCCGCCGGGCCGAACGGCCCACGCCGTCAGCGCGAGTTGCCGCCCGCGTCAACCGGGGACAGGTGATCGATCCGCGTGGCGCCGGTGCCATCCGATTTGTGTGGTGCCGGCCTGGCACAAGGAGATCGGAGGTGCATCAGGCTGCCGCCCGCATCGGCGCCGCGGGTTGCGGCCCGCCATCGGTAGGCCCGGCAGGGCAGCGAACTCCGGACCGCGCGCACCGCGGCACCGGCGATGGGTCATGGCGCGGATCGCGAGACGGGCCCTAGCGGCCGAGCGGGCTACCCGGGAAGGGGTACGGCGGCTGCTGCTGACCGAAGCCATACTGCTGGCCGAAGGGCTGCTGCTGACCGAAGGGCTGCTGCGGGCCGTACTGCTGGCCGACGCCCTGCTGTGCACCGTACTGCGGAGTCAGCTGCTGCTGGACAAGCTGCTGCGCGGCTTGGTGCACGAACTGCAGCAGGCCGGACTGGACGATCTGTTGGATCGCCTGCTGGGCGACCTGCTGGACCACGGGCTGCTGGGCGAGGGAGTGCACCAGAGGATGGGTGTACGCCTGATGCTGCACGAGCTGCGTCTGCTCGATCTGCTGGATGATGCCCGGCTGCTGCGTCAAGAGCTGAGCAACCTGCTGCCGGATCAGCTGCTGGGCGATGCGGTGCGCCAACTGCTGCTGCGCGACCTGGAGCATCTGCTGCTGTCCCTGTTCCGGCCCGAACCTGCCGGCGAGCCCCTGGCCGCCCTGCTGGGCACCGTATGCGGTGCCGCTGTCACCGAAGCCGGTGAACATCTGCTGGCCCACGGTCGGCATGGGCGGTGTGTACGTCATGGCTGACATGGCGCCTCCTGACGTTGGAAGAATCCGATGGACTGATGTCCATTCCCGGCTGGACGCTACGCCCGCAGTCGATCGCAAACAAGGACTCACATTGACACATATGACTATCTTGCAATATTTCTTCAACGGTACTCGTCAGTGATATTGACGGCGTCACCCGGCGCGGCATGATCCTCGATCTACAATGGCCTCGACCGCAATCTTCAAAGGCCATTTCTTGCTGGTCAAGCAGGCCCGCACGGGAGCAGGGGGTGAGGTTGCGATGGTCACGTCGCCGCTGTCCGTGCCGGGCAGTGCGGCTGCGGGTAAGCCTCGTACCAGCTAAGTTCGGGTTTCCGCGACGGAGCGCGGGCCGGGACACCGCCGACATCCCGGTCAGCGGGCCCGAGCAGCAGATTCGCAGCTCCGAACGCGAATCGAAATGATCCCGACCCGGCAGGCTTCGCTTAAAGAATGTCATCTTCTGGTTACGAGGACGGCAGCTTTCACTATCGGGAAAAATTTACGACGAACGTCTTGACTCGATCAGCAACGGTCGCCACGAGCCGTACGAAATGACCTTCTCTCAGGGATTCAACCTCGATTCGTCATCCATGAAGGAGTGGGGCTATCGCGTCGCCGAGGGTTGTCACTCATCACCGGTCGCCCGGTAGCGGTAGACCGGCTTGCGGGTTGGTTCTGACGGCTGGTGTGCCGGGTGGCGGTGGTTGGCCATGGTGGCGCGATGCCGCGTTGGTGGAGACGTCCTTTCAGCATCGACCGAACCGAACAGGTGCTGACAGATCTGGGCGTTCGGGTCGGCAGGCAGTGGGCTGAGGAGGCCAAGCGTCGGGAGGTCATCCGCCCGGCCCCGGTGATGGTGCGTTGGTCGTCGACCGGTCGGCCGTCGGCCAGCCGACAGGTGGTGCTCGACAACGAGAGCGGGCCGGGTTGGCAAGAGATGCCGCTGCGGGGACGGTTCGATCCGATCAACGAGGAGATCGTGGCGGCGTTGCGGGGCCTACCGCATCAGCAGTTGGTGGTGCTGGGGACCTCCCTGAACGGGCGGGTGATCTCCCGCCCGCCGTTCTCGAGTATGTATTGGACGCCGGCCCAGATGCTCGCGCACATGACGGCGAACGGGGCCTCGATCCGCCCCGGCGATCTTTACGCCTCGGGCCCGGTGAGCGGGCCTGAACTGGACCAACGCGGTTCGCTGATGAGTTGAGCTGGGGCGGCCGGAACCCGATCACCCTGCCCGGCGGCACGGTACGCGCGTCCTGGAGGACGGTGACGAGGTGTGCGTCTCGGCGACCGCGCCCGGCCCGGGTGGCACCCGGATCAGCCTGGGCGAGGTCACCGGACTCGTCCCGCCGGCGAACGACGCCTGATCGGGTCGGCCTCCCCGGCTTGGCGTCGTAGTCCGGGACGGCATCGGCCTTACCGCGGGAGTTCCGCCAGCAAGGGTGGGTCGGCTCCCCTTCTGCCGCAGGTGATCGCGGCGGTGTGGGCGGCGAACCGCAGCGTGCCGGTCAGCGCGGTCTCGTCCATGTCGGCGAGGGCGTCACGTCGGTCGGCGCCGAGCAGGTTCCTTTCGGCGCAGGCGAACAGCAGGCCCGCGGTGAAGGCGTCACCGGCGCCGACGGTGTCCGCGACCTCCACGGGTACGGCGTTCACCGTGCTGGAACGCAGGTGGGTGATGGCCCAGGCACCGGCGGCGCCGAGCGTCACCACGGCCAGCCGGATGCCGCGCTCCAGCCATCCTTCCGCGACTTGCCGATACGGCTGGTTCGGATAGAGCCAGGCGAGGTCGTCAAGGCTGATCTTGACGATGTCGCTCATGCCGATCAGGGCTTCCACTCTTCGCCGGGCCCGCTCCGGATCGCCCATCAGTGAGGGCCGGCAGTTGGGGTCGTAGCTGATCGTCGCGGATCCGCGCGCCTCGCGCAGCAACGCCGCCACACTCTGGGCGCCCGGCGACACCACTGCGGCGGCCGATCCGGTGTGTACGCATTGGGTGCCCGGTGGCACCGTGCCGCGGAAGGACCGCCAGCGTAGGTTGAAGGTGTAGCTGGCGTGTCCGTCGGCGTTGACGTCGGTGCGTGCCACGCTGGTCGACGCGTCGTCGAGCAGGGAGTCGGCCGTGAACCGGACCCCGCTTCCCGTCAGGTGATCCAGCAGCAGCCGGCCGTGGCTGTCCGCGCCGATCTGGGTCAACAGGGATACCGGCTGCCCGAGCCGGGCGAGTGCCGTGGCCACGTTCGCCGGGCTGCCGCCGGGGTGGGCGACCGTCCGGCCAGTCATCGGGTCCGTGATGAGGTCGACGAGGCTCTCTCCCGCGACGAGGATCATGAGTTTTCTCCGGATTCGCCGGTGATCCCGACGGCGGTCTCGGCGAGTGTGGTGGCACCGGTCATGATGGCCACGGCCTCCGACATGGTGTGCGATCGCGGGGTGATCACTCCGGCTGCCCGGCCGAGGCGCTGGATGTGGATGCGGTCGGCGACCTCGAAGACGTGTGGCATGTTGTGGCTGATCAGCACCACCGGCAGGCCTCGGGAACGGACCTGGTCGATCATTCGGAGCACCTGTTGGGACTCGCGTACGCCGAGCGCGGCGGTCGGCTCGTCGAGCACGATCACTTTGCTGCCGAAGGCGGCGGCCCGCGCGACCGCCACGGCTTGCCGCTGCCCGCCGGAGAGGGTTTCGACCGCCTGCGACATGTTCTGCAGTGTGCCGATGCCGAGTTCGGTCAGTGCCTTTTCGGCCTCCTGCCGCATACCCTTCTTGTCGATCATCCGGAATACCGAGCCGAGCAGCCCGGGCCGGCGGCGTTCCCGGGCCAGGAACAGGTTGCTGGCGATGTCCAGGGCGGGCGCCACGGCCAGCGTCTGGTAGACGGTTTCGATACCGACGTCGCGGGCGTCCTGCGGCCGGCGGAAGTGCACCGGCCGGCCGTCGAGCAGTATCTCGCCGGAGTCGGGGGCGAGCGCGCCGGTGAGGCATTTGATCAGCGTCGACTTGCCGGCACCGTTGTCGCCGATGATGGCGAGCACCTCGCCTGGATAGAGGTCGATGTCCACGCCGTCCAGGCCGACCACCCGGCCGTACGTCTTGATCAGGCCACGCGCGGACAGCACCGGGGTCGTCACGACTTCACCTTCCGGATCCACTGGTCGACGGCGACGGCGAGCAGCACGAGCAGCCCGACGGCGAGCACCCGGTATTGGTCGTCGACGCCGGCGAGGGACAAGCCGCTGCGGAAGGAGCCGACGATGAGGGCGCCGAGCAGGGTTCCGACCAGGGCGCCGCGACCGCCGAAGAGGCTGGTGCCGCCGATGACCACCGCGGTGATGCTTTCCAGGTTCGCGTCGGTGATCGCGTTGGGGCTGGCGGCACCGGCCCGGCCGATCAGGATCCAGGCAGCGAGGCCGTAGACGGCGCCGGCGGTGAGGTAGACGCTCAGCAGCACCCGATCAACCCGGATGCCGGCGAGGCGGGCGGCCTCCTTGTCGTCGCCGACGGCGTACACATGCCGGCCCCAGGCGGTGTTCGCCAGGGCGTACCCGACGAGCAGGTAGAGGACGGCCACCAGCACCACCCCGACGCTGATCCGGAAATCGCCGACTGGGAAGGTCTCACCGGTCCAGTTGAGCAGGTCGGGCAGGTCCACGGCCTGCACGCTCTGTCCCTTGGTGTAGAGCAGCGCGATGGCTCCGAAGACGCTCAGCGTGCCGAGGGTGACGATGAAGGGTGGCAGGCCGACACGGGTCACGAGGGCACCGTTGATCAGCCCGGCCAGCAGGCCGACCCCGATGCCCAGGGCGACCGCGAGGATGCCCGGCAGGCTCTGGCCTTCGGTGACCTTGGCGGCGAGCATCATCGCCAGAATGGTGACGGCGCCGACCGACAGGTCGATGCCGGCGGTGAGGATGACCAGGGTCTGCCCGACGGCGAGCGCCCCGACGACCGCGACCTGTTGCAGCACCAGCGACAGGGAGTTGGGTGAGGCGAAACGCGGGTTGACGGCGCTGAACACGACGAAGGCGAGAATCAGCACCAACAGCGGGCTGATCGACGGGTGCGCGTGCAGGTTGTGTTGGAGCCGCTCCAGCGGTCTACGCCGACGCGGCCCGAGCTGCTCGACCGTGGTGGCGGCCGTGGGGGTGGTGGTCACGGTCAGGCCTTGCCCCAGCATTTGCTCGCGCCCTCGGCGGGGTCGATGCTGTCGACGCCGGACGCCGGCCGGTCGGTCACCAGGCTGACGCCGGTGTCGAAGAAGTCGAGGCCGCCGGTGGTCTGCGGTTTCTCTCCGCCCCGTGCGATCTTCTTGATCGCTTGAACGCCGAGCTCGGCCATCTTGACCGGGTACTGCTGGCTGGTGGCGTTGATCAGGCCGTCCTTGACCTGCTGCACACCGGCGCAGCCGCCGTCGATCGACACGACCAGTACGTCTTTGGTGCCGGCGGCCTGAATCGCCTTCCGCGCGCCTACCGCGGCCGGTTCGTTGATCGTGTAGACCACGTTGATCGCCGGGTTCTTGGCGAGGCAGCGTTCCATCGCCGTACGGCCGCCGTCCTCGGCGCCGTTGGTGGGCTCGTTGCAGACGATGCTGTAGGTGCCAGCGGCGTAGGAGCCGGTCTTCGCCTCGTCACCGTTGACCTTGGGGTCTTTGGTGTCGATGCCCATGCCTTTCAGAAAGCCCTGGTCCCGGTTGTAGTCCACCGAGACGATCTTGTCGGCGAACAGGTCGAGCAGGGCGATGCTGGCCGGCTTGCCGGCCAGTTGCTTGGCGGTCCACTGGCCGATCAGTTCGCCGGCCTTGAAGTTGTCGGTGGCGAAGGTGATGTCGACGGTGTTCGCGGGATCGGGCGGGGTGTCCAGGGCGATGACGTAAAGGCCCGCGTCACGCGCCTTCTTGATGGCCGGGTTCACGCCCGGACCATTGGGGGTGATCAGGATTCCCTCGTCGCCGCGGGCGATCGCGTCCTCGATGGCCTGGACCTGGCCGGCCTCGTCGCCGTCCTCCTTGCCGGCGGCGACGGTGAGCTTCACGCCTTCGGCCTCGGCGGCCTTACGCGCCCCGTCTTGCATGGTCACGAAGAACGGGTTGGTGGAGTTCTTCGTGATCAGGGCGACGGCGACGTTGTCGTCACCGCCGGCGCCCTCGTCCGCGCCGCAGGCGGTACTCATCAGACAGGTGGCCGTCGCGAGGGCGAGCAGCAGGGTGCCTCGCCGTCCTCCGGGCAGGATCATGTGCACTCCTATGTGCTTGCCGGCGGTCCGCCGAACGGATTTCGACAACGATGTCAACGCAGTGTTGGGTGTCGATTCGACTTCTGTCAATGGTCCTAGTTGATTGCGTCATGTAACGAAGTAGAAACGATTTAGACGTCTTGACAACGTGGTCATCGCAGACTCAGGATGGCGGCCACGATCCGGACATTAATTGATGAATGTCGATGAGATGGGAGGTGGGGTCGCCGGACAGCCGATACGGGTTGCCCTCCGCCGCGGCGATAGCCTTCTGCTGGCCCGGCGCCACCCCGCGGCCGGCGCCGACTGTTGCCGAGGAGAGCTTGTGCCGCACCATGCCGAAGAGATCGCCGCCGCGGTGACAACGCGAGCCACGCTGCGCGATGTCGCGATGCTCGCGGGGGTAAGCCCCAAGACCGCGTCGCGCGTCGTCAACGGAGAAACCGGCGTGAGCCCCGCCAAGGTCAACGCCGTGCAGCGGGCCGTCGCTCAGCTCAATTACCGGCCCAACTTCACGGCGAGCGCCCTGCGTCGGTCGACCGGCCGGACAGCGGCGATCGGCGCGGTGCTGGAGAACGTCGCGAACCCGTTCTCCTCCGCGCTGCACCGGGCGCTGGAGGACGTTGCCCGCAGCCGTGACGTCATGATCTTCGCCGGTAGCGTCGACGAGGATCCCGCACGAGAGAAAATCCTGGTCCAGGCGTTCACCGCACGTCAGGCCGACGCGCTCGTCGTGGTGCCGGCCAGCGACAACCAGGCATATCTCGCCCACGAGATCACCGCCGGCACGCCGGTGATCTTCGTGGACCGGCCCCCCGTGGGAGTACTCGCCGACGCCGTCCTGGCCGACAATCGCGCCGGCGCCGCGGCGGCCGTGCACCACCTGGTGGCACACGGTCATCGCGACATCGGCTACCTGGGTGACCTGTCCACCATCGCCACGGCCGCGGAGCGTCTTCAGGGCTACAAGGAGGCGCTCAGCGACCACGGCATCCGCCCGCAACCCGACCACATCGTCCACGACCTGCACACCGAGGACGCCGCCCGAGCGGCGGCACTGCGCCTGACCACCGGTCGCAGACCGCCGACGGCCTACTTCACCGCACAGAACCTGGTGACCATCGGCGCTATTCGAGCATTACGCGAACTCCACCAGCACGAACAGATCGCGCTCGTCGGATTCGACGACTTCCCCCTCGCCGACCTCCTGCAACCCGCCGTCACGGTGGTGGCCCAGGACCCATTCCGGATGGGTCTGGTCGCCGCCGATTTGATCTTCCGCCGCCTCGATGGACAGCGGTGGGAGCCCACCACCCATCTCGTGCCGACCCGACTGATCCCGCGCGGCTCCGGTGAGATCACCGGCCCGCACCCGAGGCAGTCATGACCGCCGCCGTCCGTCTACCCGCGAAGGGTGACCTATGTCCGCAGCAGTACCGACCGCCCTGAAACGTGCCGTCCTCACCGCGTTCCTGATCCTTGCCGCAGTGATCAGCCTGCCGGCACCCGCCTCCGCCGGGACGGTCAGCACCTACCCCGAGTTCCCGTACCCGGCCACCGACTACCACGAGCCGCAACGCGGGCAGTTCCACTTCAGCGCCCGCTCCGGGTGGATGAACGACGTGAACGCCCCGCTCTACTACCGCGGCACCTATCACCTGTTCTTCCAGCACAACCCGCACGGGCTCGGCTGGGACACGATGCACTGGGGCCACGCCACCAGCACCGATCTGACGCACTGGACCCAGAAACCGATCGCCCTGGAGCCCGGCGTGCACCCCGGCGACCTGTGGTCCGGAGCCGGCGTCGTGGACACCGCCAACGTCACCGGACTCAAATCCGGTGACGACGATCCCATCGTGGTCTTCACCGGCACCAACGGGGTGAGCATGGCGTACAGCACCGACGGGGCGAAGACCTTCACCAGCTTCGACAACGGCCGCAAGCTCGTCACCATGCCCGGCACCAGCCGCGACCCGAAAGTACTCTGGCACGAACCGACCAAACGCTGGGTCATGGTGGTCTGGTCCGACGCCGGCGGCAACGGCGTCAACATCTACACCTCCACCAATCTGATCGACTGGACGCTGCGCAGCCGGTACGCCGCGAACTGGCTGTTCGAATGCCCCGACATGTTCCAGCTGCCGCTCAACGGCAACGACGCCGACAAGCGCTGGGTCCTCACCGACGCCAGCGGCGAATACGTGGTCGGCGGCTTCGACGGCACCGCTTTCAGCACCACCTGGACCGGACCGCAGGTGATGGACCACGGCCGCAACAGCGCCGACGGCACCTTCTACGCGGGTCTCGTCTTCGCCAACATGCCCGACAACCGCGTCGTACAGATGGCCTGGCAGCCGGGAAACAGGGGTGGTACCTGGACCGGCAATGCCAGCATCCCGGCCCAACTCGGGCTGCGAACCCTGCCGGCGGGCATCCGGGTGACCCGGTTCCCGGTCGCCGAGGTGTCCGCGCTGCGCACCGGCACGCGGACCTGGACTTCCCGAACGGTGACCGCGGACCCTGCGACCGATCCGCTGACCGGCGTCAGCGCCGACACGTACGAACTGGAAGCCACGTTCGAGGTTTCCACCGCGACCGCGACCCGCTTCGGCTTCCGCCTGCACGCCCGCCCCGACGGCAGCTACGACCGGGCGCTCAGCTACGACCGCGCCAGCCAGACTCTCGACGGCAAACCACTGCCGACGGTGAACGGCTCCATCAAACTTCGACTGCTGGTGGACCGGGGACAACTGGAGATCTTCGGCAACGACGGCACGTTCTCCTGGACCGACAATGTCGCGTTCGACTCCACGCCGACCAGCCAAGGCATCCGGCTGTTCGCCGAGAACGGCTCGGTACGCCTCACCACACTGCGGTTGCACCAGATCAACTCCACCTGGGGAGCCGGCGAGTCCACCCTCGACAGCAACCTGGCCGGTCCGTGGCGGGCGGCCGGCGGCACCTGGACCGACACCGCCGGCGGCAAGCGCGGGTCAAGCACCGGGGACGGTTTCTACCTCAACTCGCAGACCGCGGGCGACGCCAGCTATGAAGGTGACGTACGGCTGGACACTGCCGCCGCGGCGGGTCTCACGTTCCGGGCCAGCGCGGACGGCACCGCCCACTACACGGCCAACATCGACGCGAGCGGGCTGGTGAAGCTGTGGCGGCCGGGCCGCGACATCGCGGTGTATCCGACACCGATCGAGCGCCAACGCACCTACCACCTCAAGGTGACGACCAACGGCGGCCGCATCCGGGTCTACCTGGACCACGGGCCGGTACCGGTCATCGACGCCACCGACACCGCCTACGCCACGGGACGATTCGGCGCCAACGTCTTCGCCGGCGCCGCGAACGTTCAGAACCTCTACTCCGGCGCGACCGGGTTCGTCACCACGGTGAACAGCCGGTGGTATCCGGTCGGTGGTGGCTGGACCGTGCCCGGCACCGGCGTCCGCGGCCAGTCAAGCGGCGACGCGTTCCTGCTCAGCGACCAGGTCGGCACGGACTTCAGTTACTCCGGCGACCTACGCGTCGAGACCGGTGTCGCCGCCGCCCTCACCTTCCGGGCCAATACCGACGCCACTGAGCACTACACCGCCAACATCGATACCGGCGGCGTCGTCAAACTGTGGCGACCGGGCCGTGTGATCGCCGAGCACCGCACGACCATCCGGGCCGGTCGCACCTACCACCTGCGGGTGGTGGCGACCGGATCGAGCCTGCGGGTCTACCTGGACGGCGGCGCCACCCCGGTGATCGACACGACCGACACCGCCTACCCGAGTGGCCGGTTCGGCGTCAACGTCTTCGAAGGTTCCGGTGTGATTCAGAATGTGGCGGTGTCCTAGCCGGCAGGAGCCCGGGCAGGCGGGCCGAGCTGCCCGCCTGCCCGGGCGCGGCTAGCGGGGTGTACGCCTGGAACTCCGCGATCCGCACGTTGCCCGCCCCTGTAGTGGCGGTGAGTCCGGTGGTTGCGCTCGTCGGAGTGTCGGCTTGGGCCTGCGTCGTGGTGGGATCTTCAGTGCCCGCGCGGATCTCTACACCGATCCGGGTGGCGAGGATGCGCTGATCACCTCCCGTGAGAAGTGCGGTGTCGGTGATCGCGGCGGCGTCCGCCGACGGCACCACGGTCAACGCCCCGTACACGACGATCTGCTGAACCGGGGTCCGGCCTCGGGCAAGAATGGCAGGGCCTGCGGTTGTCGGTGGAGAGGTGGTGTGTCGTGCGAGTGGCCGTGCAGGAGTCGGCGTTGCTGGCGTTCCCGGATGGGTCGCCGGTGCGGGCGGCGTCCGGGATAGCCCCGTTCGGGGACGGTTGGCTGATCGTGCAGGACGACGCGACCCACGCGGCGTGGTCCCGGCAGGGCGTGGTGACGGCGGTCCGGGTGGCCGATCCGGTCGACGGTCTTGAGATCTTTAGCTCGGCGGCGGGCACCAAGCATCGGAAACCCGATTTCGAGGCGGCCTGCGCGGTCACCGTGGATGGCACGCCCGGGGTGCTGCTGTTGGGCTCCGGCTCGACTGGTGCGCGGATGCGGGCGTCGCTGGTCACCCCCGCCTCGTTCACCTTGGCGGAGTTGAGCCCGGTGTATTCGCGTGTCGCTGCGGCGCTGGACATCCCCCTGGTTCAGCTCAACCTGGAGGGCGCTTGCCTGGTCGGGGATCGGCTGCGCTGGTTCCAGCGCGGCAACGCCGCCGCCGGGATTCCGAGTGGCAGCGTCGACCTCGACGCACGGGCGTTGTTGGCCGTGGTGACCGGCTGCGGTGTCGCAGACCGGGTCGGGGTCGGTGACCGGCGACGGTATGACCTGGGCACGGTCGGCGGGGTTGCTCTGGCGGTCACCGACGCTCTGGCGCTGCCGGACGGGCGGATCCTGGTCAGTGCCGCCGCCGAGGACACCCCGAACGCCATTGACGACGGACCTGTGGTCGCCGCGGCCCTCGCCCTGATCGAGGGCGAGACCGTGCTGGCCACTGCCGAACTGTCCGCCCTGCCCGGCGGCGTGCCCAAGGTGGAAGGGGTCGCGTTGCGCGACACCATTCCCGGTGGTGTACGCCTGTGGGCGGTGGTGGACGCCGATGATCCCGCCATGCCGTCGCGCCTGTTGGCCCTGACCCTGTGGTGGTGAGGCTGGCCGAGGTCGTGGTGCGGGCTACGGTTCGTCGCGTGGTGAGGCAAGCACCGTTCGTCGAGCACCAGGTCCAACGCCAGGCTTGACCCAGTCGCCACTACCTGGTGAGCGCGGCGACGAGCGTCAGGGCGGCGCGACGTGCCCGGGCGTGGCCCAGCTCGGTCGTGACGGCGCGGATATGTTCGGCGGAGAGCACGGCGAGCAGGGTGTGTGCGTCGGCCTCGGGGTCGTCGCGCTCGGCCAGCATCAGTCGAACGTGGTGGTGCCAGAAGCGGTACGCGCCGATCCGGTAGCGGGCGCGGGGCGACCCGGTCTCCGACATCCCGACCAGGTCCAGGTGGGCCAGCAGATATTCGAGATACGCGTCCACGAACGCCAGTAGCCGCTCGGCCGGAGTCGGATCGTCGCCGGCCCGGCCCGGTCCAAGCGGGGCCGGGCCGGACAGGATC
This sequence comes from Actinoplanes regularis, assembly GCF_900188005.1. Lineage (GTDB taxonomy): Bacteria > Actinomycetota > Actinomycetes > Mycobacteriales > Micromonosporaceae > Actinoplanes > Actinoplanes regularis. The sequence goes on from NZ_FZNR01000030.1 coordinate 97,815, forward strand.
GCGTCCTGCAGCTTGCGTTCCTGCTCGTCAAGCAGGGCGACGGCGAGCCCCGCCTTGTCCCCGAACCGGCGGAACAGGGTGCCCTTGCCGACGCCCGCGGCCGCGGCGATCGCGTCCATCGACACCGCGTCGACGCCGTGCTGGCGGAAGAGGGCCGCGGCCGCGTCGAGCACCACAGCCCGATTGCGTGCGGCGTCGGCCCGTTCCCGGGGTGGTGACGTGCGCAACGTCAGTAATTCCTCAGCCGGCCTGGCGTAAGCGGACTGCGGTCCGTTATCGTCGTGACGCATAACCGGACTATAGTCCACTCCCATCCAGGAGGATGCCGTGACCGCCCTCATCAACCGCGAACAGCTGCGAACCGAGATCGAAGCTGGTGTCGTGACCGTCATCGACGCTCTCGGTGGCGAGTACTACGCCAAGCAGCACCTGCCCGGCGCGATCCCGCTCGTGGAAAATGAGGTGACCGAACAGGCCGCCGCGCTCCTTCCGAGCAAGACCTCCTTGATCGTGACCTACTGCTCGAATCCGGCTTGCCCGAACAGTCAGCGGGTGGCCGACAAGCTCACCGCCCTCGGATACGCCAACGTGCGCAAGTATCGGGAAGGCATCGAGGACTGGACGAATGCGGGGCTGCCGACCGAGTCGGGCCCGTTCGTCAGCTGACGAGCGCCCGCCGGAGAGCGTGGGCGCGTCGACATCGCACCGCGGCGAAGATCAGGTAGCTGGCGGCGGTCCAGGTGTAGGCGCGGTCGCGTAGCCCGGTGCCGGTCTCGGCGTCGAAGTTCTCGGCAAAGCCGGACTTCTCGCACAGGACCCGGAACCGCTGGCTGATCTCGTCGGCGAGGGTGACATGCCCGGCACGGCGCAGGCAGTCCTCGATCAGCACGGTCGAGGGCGCCCAGATCGGTCCTCGCCAGTAGCCGTCGGAGGCGTACTGCGCGGAGTTGGTCGGCTCGGTGGCGGGGCCGTGCGCGGTCAGGTGCGCCGCGATACGGCCGGCAAGAGTGTCGCTGACCTGTCCAGGAAGGCCGGCGCCGACGGCGATCGGCATCAGGTCGAGCGTGCTGGTGCCGATCTCGCCGGTCTCGGCGTTGCGGGCCAGGAACCGGCTGCCGTCCCAAAGCCGCAACATCGCGGTGCGGATCTCGCCGGCGGTCGCCTTCCACTGCCGGGCGGCGACGGCTACCTGTACCTGCCGGATGCCGAGACCACGCTCCTGCGCGGCCTCGCCACGTTGGAGCACGACTCCTCGCCCACCGTCGAGTCGGCGGTGCGCTCTCTCAGAATCCTTCTGGACAAAGAGGTCGGCGCCGAGCAGCGCCGGCTCCTGCTGCGCGCCAAGGACTTCGAATGCAAGAAGGTCATTCCGCCGGACATTCAGCTGGCGGTGGATCTCCTCCGGACCGAGGCTGCGACAGGCTCGCACTGACCTCGGAGCCCGCCGAACCGGACTCGATCCTGACGATGGGTTGGCCGAAAGCGTCGAAACATGCCCAGCCCGAGCCTGCCGGACGACGGATCAATAGCTGTTCTGGGGTGACCGGAACGCCTTTGGGACTGACGTGGTGACCTGCCGACCCGCGCGGGAGAGGCTGCGGTCGATGGCTAGTGCCCTGACCAAGAACGTTTGGGGTGTTGGGGTCAGGCCGCCGCTCGTGTGGCGGGTTGGCCCCAGCGTCGTTGTCGTTCGCAGCGGATG
>NZ_FZNR01000032.1 GCF_900188005.1 Actinoplanes regularis
ATCGACACCAGGACGAGCAGCCCAAGCCTGCCTTGGCTACCCCTGCCACCAGCCGGTAGCAGGGAAAACTGCTCCATCAAAGCGGGGGAAACTCAGGCACCGAGCTGACTATGCTCCGGGGTCAGCCGACATTCCGCTCGTCGCGGACATGCTCAGGCGGATCGGCGACATCGACTGTCCAGATATTCCGCTGAAACGTGCAGAGCAAAGACTCCGTTCCTACGCTGACGCGAGCGACCTAAATTATTTCGCTGGTAATGCACTCCTGCATACTGACCTGAACAATGCCAACATCATCGTTGGCGAGCGCGGAGCCCACATCGTGGATTGGGGATGGGCGACTCGTGGCGCCCCCTGGCTCGACGCAGGGTATTGGATTATTTGGCTTATCGCCTCCGGGCATGATCCACGTTCAGCCGAGCAGTGGGCCATGCACGTGCCTGCGTGGCAGACGGCACCAGATCGAGGTGTCAGGGCATTCGTAGAGGCAAACTCCCGGCTGTGGTCAGAAGTCGGCGGAGCGCATCCCGACGCCTGGACTGGTCGCCTTGTCGACGCCTCCGAGGCCTGGCGCGAGTACACGTTGACACGCCGTTCGGTGTCAGATGCGAGCGGCTAGGAAGCAGCGGATCACTCAGACGCCGAGCATCTCTGACGCTCGCCAGCCAGAACGGGTAACAAAACAGGTAACAGAGCCATCGGGCTTGCGGCTTAAGCCGCAGAGGCCCTGGTAGATGGCAGAACAGCGCGCCCGGCAGGATTCGAACCTGCGCCCGACGGATTAGGAGCCCGAAGATCCTCTCAGGCCAGGCCCAGCATCCATTCCAGGCCGTGGCGGGCGGCGGCGACGCCGGGCTCGCGGGACTGCGCGGTGAAGACGAGCACCCGGCCGTCCTCGCGCGGGTACAGGTAGATGCCCTGCCACCAGGCTTCGCCCTCGTGTTCGTACGCCGCCTCGACGACTCGCACGCCCGAATCCATCTCGCGGCGGGCGACGACCGTCTGGCCCGGGGCGATCATCGCGTCCGGGTCGGGGACGTGAGCCGGGCCCTGCACGAAGATCGACGCTTCGTGCTCGCCGACGAGACAGTACGGGTCAACGGTCGACTCGACGTTGAAGCCGGGCGGCCAGGCCGCGTTGAACCCGCTGGTCTCGATGACCCAGAACGGGTGGTCCGGGCCGGCCTCCACGTCCACGACGCCGGGAACACCGTGCGCGTCCGCGGGGTCGACGAGCGCCTTCGCCGGGCCGTCGGCCCGCCAGTTCGTCACCATCACGGCGTCGGACGCGGCGTCGGCGCGTTCGAAGGTGTACGGCCAGTGCGGCACCAGCACCAGGCCGTGACCGCTGAGGCGGGCGAAGACGTGTCCCATGGACGCGCACTGTAGTCACCGCGGCGGGCCGGTCAGGCCCCGGCCAGCAGCAGCGATGCCAGCTCGGCCGGACGGCTGAACATCGGCCAGTGCCAGGTGGGCAGCTCGGTGTGGCGCCAGTTGTCACCGGCCATGTGCCGGAAGAGCGGCGCGCTCGCCGCCAGCGCCTCGATCTGCGCCACGCTGAAGCTGCAGCTGATCGAGGACCGCGGCAGCTTCTCCCAGGCGCCGGTCAGCCGCATCGGCGCGGTGGCGGTGGCGTACGGCTGAGGTGTGCAGTGCTCGGCGAGCCGGCGCAGCGTCGCCCCGTCGACCCCCTCGACGCCGGCGGCGAGGTCGGCCCACGGCGGTGGCGGCAGCAGCCAGCCGTCACCCTGCTCGTCGACGACGACCCGGTCCCGCGCCGCCTGCTCCGGCCCGGCGAAGTCGGCCTGGGCGGCGCCGTCGGGCAGCGGGCCGGTGTCGACGTACACCAGCCTGGCGATCCGCTCCGGGATCCGGTCGGCGGCGTTGGTGGTGACCAGCCCGCCGTAGCTGTGGCCGACCAGCACGACGTCGTGCAGGTCCTCCCAGCGCAGCAGATTGACGACGTCGTCGGTGTGCATGGCGAGGTCGACCGCGGGCGAGGCGAGGTGGGAGCGCTCGGCGAGGCCGGTGAGGGTCAGCGGGTATACGTCGTGGCCGTGCGCCCGGAGCGTGTCGGTCACCGGCCGCCAGGCCCAGCCACCGAGGAAGAAGCCGGGAACGAGAACGAAGGTCGTCATGCCACCGACCCTACGATCCATTCCGGACAGTTTCTGTCCGCATGGCCGGAGAAGCTCATGGAATAGCCGACTGTTGCCGGTTCGTCGGGTGCGGCACTGAACCGATGTTCTGTGATGGCGCGGTGACAGACGGTTGCATCGGGTTGAAAGTATGTGCGCCATGACCTTGGATGGTTATCAGGCGGAGGCGGTCGCCGACCTCGAACGCCATGTCCACTACCTGGTTTGCGCCATGGAAACGGCGAACTACGAACATCACCTCGCGGGGTATCCCGACGATTTGTTGTGGCAGTCGCACCAGCGTCTGGACCTGCTTGCGGGACGAGCGCTGTGGTCGCTTGCCGATGCCTGCACGATTCTTGACGAGCGCCGGCTGCTCGACATCCTGGCGGAGCTTTCCCAGGGCGACCGGGATGCTCTTCGTGTCGGCCTTGCCGCACGTGCCCTGAGTGGAGACCACGAGATCCACCGAAGAATGCTGCTCCGTCTGCTGAAGGATGTTGACCGCCATGTCGCGCCCCCGGCAATCCGGCAGCCGCAGGCCAGCCAGCCAGCTGTGATGGATGAGCAGGATGAGTTCCCGCCCCGATGCGAGGGGCTTTCGTCCGGAATGGGCGTGCTACGGCGAGCGTTCCTATTTATCGGCATAAGTGTACTCGCTGCTGCCGGTATTTCGCCGCTCGCCGCGATCGCCGCCGGTGATCCGATCGTCCAGGAAGTGATCAAGGCGACGATTACTACCACGGCGACAAGCGCCGTATCGATTCCTGCTCAGCATTTACTTCTCGCCGGCGATCGCGACGCGTCCGGTGAACAGCCGCTACCGCCCGTTCACGTAGCGGGACAGAGGAAGGATCCGGTCGCCGGGTCGGGTCTGAGCAGGCCGTTCTCCGGCGGTCAACGGGACGGTCGCGGCGTCCATCGGCACCCTCACGGCCCGAGCTTGGCCGGCTGACCTCACGAGTTCGAGGCAATGCCGTTCTTGAGATAGGGCATGGCCCGCACGCCGAGCCGTGGAGCGCCGCATGGTTCTCACCACGCGGCGCTCCCGGGGTGTCAGGTCACTGATACGGCAGGGTCACCGTGGAGAGTGCTCCCAGCGACACCGTGCTCGGCGCGGAGCCGATGGCGCTCCAGATCTCCACCTTGACGGTGCCGTTCACCAGGTCGCCGAAGGCTCCTGTCGTGGTGATCTGGCCGGTGGCGTCGGTGTACCGCTCCCACCCGGTGACCGGGTCGGTGGCGAAGTAGCGGAACGTCTCGACCCGGTCGAAGCTGCCGTTGCCGGTCAGGTCGTACGAGACGCGGACCTGGGTGGCGTTGCCGACCGAGGTGCCCGCGTCGACCGAGATGCCGAACGCGGTCGCGGCGCCGGAGCGGTACGCCAGGTTGAGCCCGGTCGCGGTGAACGTGGTCGGCGAGTGCGGCTGGTTGTCGTTGACGCCGGACGCCTTGACCACGGTCGCGGTTGCGGCCGTACCGGCGGAGCTCGCCAGCACACCGTCGGCCTGCAGGTAGCGGACCGCCCCTCCGCCGGTCGGCGGGCTGGAGGTGGTCGGGGTCGGGGTCGGGCTGGTGCTGGTCGTCGGCGAGGGGGTCGGGCTGCTGCTGGTCGTGGGCGAGGGGGTCGGGTTGATTCCGCCGCCGGTCGCGTTGCCGCCGGCGAAGTTCACCGCGCCGCTGGCGACCGTCTGCCCGGCCGGCACCGCCAGCACCTTGCCGTCCGAGAACGTCACCGTCAGCGCCGCGTTGGTGATGTTCGACGCGACGTACGTCTTGGCGCCGTTCTTGCTGAACACCCGGTACAGCGGGTGGTTGGCGGTGACGGTGAGATCGGTGGTGCCGAGCGCGGCCAGGTTACGGATCCAGTGGAACGTGTGCGCCCTGGTCTCGCCCTCTTCCGGGGTGTATCCGCTGTTGGCCCGGAATTTGGCCAGTGCCGCGTCGCCGTCGCCGAGCGCCAGGTACTGCCAGGCGATGTCCTGCCAGAGTGCCGGTTCGTGCCCGGCGTTGGTGACCATCTCGGCGTAGTTGCGCTTGACGTACGCCGGGTCGTTGCCGAGGTAGAAGTGTCCACCGGTGACCGGCAGCATGTTGATGCCCTGGATCTGCTCGGGTGCCGCGGAGAACCAGGTGGAGTACGCGCCGCCGTCGCCCCAGACCATGCCGACGGTGCCGTGGCCGAACGCCGACGGGAAGTTCTCGTCGTGGGTGTCGAACCAGTACTCGTTGATCGCGGCCGACTGCGTCGTCCAGATGAAGATGCCGGCGTCGCGGATCGCGGTGTTGCCGGTCGCCTGTCCCCACTGGATCAGGCCGTTGGCGAAGTTCATCCCCTCCGACGAGGACTCCTGATTGTTGCCGGCGAAGAACGCGCCGTGCCCGGCCGCCCAGTCGTGCCCGGCGTAGATGTCGAAGTCCCGCAGGTACGGGAACCGGTTGTCACCGCGGTCGTAGTTGTTGGCGTCGCGGATCAGCAGGTCCACCATGCCGCCGTAGCTGGAGTTCGCCGCCCAGGACGGATCGAACTTGGCGAGCGTCGCGGCGGCGGCGATGAAGTAGCCGTAGTGGAAGTGGTGGTCGTTGAGCTCGGCGTCGGAACCGTACGACGCGGGGTAGCCGATCAGCGTGCCCCAGTTCCGGTCGTAGTAGAACAGCTTCTCCGTCTTGCCCTGCGTGGCGGTGAACCACTCGGTCAGCTTGGTACGGATCGCCGCCAGCGCGGTGTCCCGTACGTCGGTCCGGCCGAGCTGGTCGGCGATCTCCGCGATCCGCGCGCCGACGCCGAGCGCCTTGCCGGTCCAGTAGGTGTCGTTCCCCAGCACGTTGACCGGGTTGGCCTTGACCTGGTCGAGGTAGGAGTTGAGCGTGGTCAGGTCGGCGCCGGTGCTGTCGGCCACCGCGGGCACCTCGGGCAGCACCCCGTTGAAGACCGCCGAGGTGGTGTAGGACGAGGCGCCGACGAGGTTCTTCATCGCCCCGCGGGCGGTGACGTAGGTCTGCGCGATGGGCGTCGCCCCGGTCAGCGCCCGCCACTGGTGCGGGTAGAGGCCGATGACGGTGCCGGTACCGGAGCCCTCACGCGCGGTGGTGGTGTACGTGTACGTGGTGGCGACCCGGCTGGTGGCCTGGTTGTAGGCGTACGACACCCGGGTGCCGGTGACGTGGTTGTGCGCATAGGTGCCGAAGCTCGTGGCCAGCGTCGTCTTGTCCGCGCTGCTGGTGGACGGCGTGGTCGGCAGCACCGCGATGGAGAAGTAGCCCTTGCCCGCCAGGGTGGAGGTGATCACGTTGCCGCTGACCGACCAGGTGGCGCCGGTCGGCGCGTACGCGACGTAGTCCTTGCCGGCGACCGTGTAGCCGATCCGCGCTCCGCTGTTGGACCAGACGGTCGGCGTGCTCTTCGCGGTGATCTGGGCGTTGCCGCCGGTGATCTGGAAGTACGCGAAGGGCAGGCCGTGGCCGATGGTCGCCTTCATGGTCCGGGTGCCGTCGCTCCAGTACGGCGTGACGGTCCAGTCGGTCCAGGAGTCGACCAGGGTCCGCGGCGCGTTCAGCCCGGCCACCCCGGCGGTGAAGTCCTCCTGGTAGATGTAGTGGTACTCGCCCACGCCGGTGGCCGAGCCGCTGATCTGCGGCGTGGTGTTGTAGGAGAAGCCCAGCCCGCCCGCGGTGGTGTCGTAGCTGGTCGGGTGCGCGTGCAGGTTCTCGCTGTAGGCGCAGTCGAACTTCTTGTAGACCAGCGACGACCACCAGTCGTTGGTCGGCACCGGCCCGGCCGGGGCGTTGGCGGTCATGAACTGGCGGGGGTTGGTGGCCAGGTCTCCGCAGCCGGTCGGCAGGCTCGCGCCGGCCGGCAGGGTCTCGGTGTAGCTGGCCGCCCCGATGGTGGCCGCGTCCGCCGTGCCGCTGAGCGCCACCGCGCCCAGTCCGGCCGTGACGACCGCGACGGCCGCGAGGGCGAGGACCCTACCCCTTGTTCTCGTACGTCGGACGACAGATTCCATCACGCCTCCACTGAATTCGACCCGGGGCAGCCGCTCGTGAGAGCGCTCTCTGGTGTGCCTGGCACTGTAGGGGCGGCATTGTGTGACGTCAATGTTTCCGGCTTCTTAACACCGTGTACTGAAAGTAACGTCCGCTCCGCTCGCTGTGATCGGTGCAGGTCGGTTACAACCTGTGACCTTTCTGTGTGTTGCGTCGGTCCGGTAGCCTTCGCCGCGCTGTTGATCGCATTGACGACGGGGGATTCCGTGTTACTTCGCAGGCGTGCCTTGCTGAGCCTGGTGGTGGTCCTCTCGGCCGCCGGCTGCTCGTCGTCCGGGGAGACCACCGAGACTCCGGGCCTCGCCGATCGGGGCACGGTGCTCACCACGGTCAAGCCGACCCGGCAGAGCCTCAGCAACAAGATCAGCCTCAGTGGCAAGGTGACCATCAACCCGGTCTTCGGGATCGTCGCGCCCGCCGACGGCGAGCTGCGGTGGGTCAGCCGGTCGCTGCCGAAGACGACGGACAAGTTCCCGGTCTGGGCCGCGAGCGTGTGGCACGACGGGATCCCCACCCGGGTCGAGATCCCGGTCGGCTCCGTCTTCGCCGGGCGGCTGATGGAGGACCACGCGACGGTCACCAAGGGGATGCCGGTGCTCTCGGCCACGCACGCCGGGTACGGGATCGCGGCCGACATCGACAGCGCGCAGGCGTACCGGATCTCCGGAGCGATCAAGCAGGTGCAGGCACAGATCAAGAACGGTCCCGGGCCGTTCAAGTGCTCCGCGCTCGGGACGATCGCCGCGTTGCCGGCCGGGACGGTGCCGGAGCCCGTGGCGAACACCACCTCACCCACGCCCAACGCGTCCGCCCAGCCCGGGCCCGACCCGGAGGCGGACCAGAGCGGCTCGACCGGGTCGGAGCCGACCGGCATGCGCCTGGTCTGCGTACCGCCGAAGAGCGTCAAGCTGATCAACGGCGCGGACGTCACCCTCGAGGTGATCACCGACAAGGCCTCGAACGTGCTCGTCCTGCCGGTCGAGGCGGTCGCCGGGGCGCAGGGCAAGGGCAAGGTCGACGTGGTGACCGGCGAAGACCAGACCCGCAAGACCGTCGACGTGACGCTCGGCATCTCCGACGGCAAGGTCATCGAGATCAAGAAGGGGCTGCGCGGCGACGAGACCATCGCCGTTCCCGGCCCGGACCTGCCGCCCGCCGACCCGGCCGCCGCACCGAACGGTGAGGGGACCAAGTGACCTCGCTGATCGAACTCGCCGGGATCACCAAGGTCCTCAAGGGCCAGAAGGAGCCCCGGACGATCCTGGACGGGGTCGGCCTGACCGTCCGGGCGGGCGAGAGCGTCGCGATCGTCGGGCGCTCCGGCTCCGGCAAGAGCACGCTGCTCAGCGTCCTCGGCCTGTTCGACCGGGCGGACTCGGGGACCTACACCCTGGACGGGCGGGACATCAGCAAGCTGCCCGAGCGGCATGCCGCGAAGCTGCGCAGCTCGCACTTCGGGTTCGTGTTCCAGCGGTTCTTCCTGCTCAAGCACCTGACCGCGGCGCAGAACGTGGCGATGGCGCTGGTTAACGGGCAGGGGTGGCTGCCGCGGCGCGAGCGCCGCACCCGGGTGATGCAAGCGCTCGACCAGGTCGGGATCGCGCACCTGGCGAAGAACCGGCCGGCCAAGATGTCCGGTGGCGAGCAGCAGCGGGTGGCGATCGCCCGTGCCCTCGTCCGCGACCCGCGGATCCTGCTCGCCGACGAGCCGACCGGCGCCCTGGACACCGAGACCGGGACGGTCGTCATCGACGCCCTGCAGGAGGCGACCACCCGCGGGTGCGCGCTGATCCTGGTCACCCACGACCGCGACCACGCCGCCCGGATGGGCCGCATCGTCGACCTGCAGGCCGGTGTGCTCACCGAGCGGGTCCCCGTGCTCGCCGGCGCGGGTGTCGACGCGCCCACCACCGAGCTGCCGCGGATCGGCGGTCCGGCATGATGCGTCTCTCCGGCCGGCTGCGCTCGGCCATGATCATCGGCGGTCAGGGCATCCGGGCGCGCAAGCTGCGCACGCTGCTCTCCATGGTCAGCCTCTTCCTCGGCGTGCTGGCCGTCGTCGTCGTCCAGGCCGGCGCCGGCATCGCCGAGCGCCTTCAGCTCTCCGACATGGAGCTGCAGAACGGGATCGACGGCACCAAGGTGCTCTACGGTGTGCCGTCGGCGGCCGGGGCGAGCCAGGCGGTCGCCGACACGCTCAAGGGCCGCCAGGACGCGGTCGCCATGTTCAGCATGAACGCCGTCATCGGCGAACCCGGCGTCCGGCCGGTCAACGAGGGCGGCGCCCCGTTCGACCAGGACTGGGGCGGGGTGCAGGTCTGCGACGCCAGCGGCAGATGCGTCGACGAGAACGCGGGCAAGCCGAAGGGCCAGGCCATCGAGCTGCGGATCACGGCCCTGACCGGCGACATCCGGCCGTTCCGGCCGTACCGCCCGAAGTCCGGTCAGTGGCTCGACTTCACCACCACGCCGCAGCTTGCTCCGCGCCTGGTGCTGAACGAGGAGGCCGCGAAGGGCTTCGAGCGGTACCACGTCCCCGCCGAGATGCGCATCACCGGGGCCCCGCACAACATGACCCCGCAGCTGATCGGCGTGGTCAAGGACGGCGACTCCCAGCCGCACGCCTATCTGCGGCTGGACGAGCTGACGAACTGGCTGCCGCTCGATCGCATGACCGATCCCAGCAGCGGTTACACCGACGTCCAGGTGGCCCTGGCCGGCTCGACGCCGGTGGAGTCGGTGCTGATCGCGAAGCTGAAGGCCCTGAGCGGCGGCGCTGACATGTCCGCGGAGCCGATCAACTCCCGTAAGGAGATGGAGGACCAGCTCGACCTGATGCGCGTCATCTTCCTGGCGATGGCGAGCCTGGTGCTGATCATCGGCTGCGCCGGCGTCCTGAACGTCGGGCTGGCCACGGTGGGGGAGCGGGTCGAGGAGTTTGCCCTGCGCCGGGCGGTCGGCACGCCCCGCGCGGTGCTGGCCGGCATCGTCCTGGCCGAGAACCTGGTGACCGGCCTCTTCACGGCCGCCGCGGCGATCGGGGTGAGCGTCGCGGCCCTGAAGGCGGTGACCGTCGTGCTCGGCCCGTCCGAGCCCTTCCTCCAGGGCGTCGAGTTCCCGTGGTCGGCGGGGGTCTCCGGGGTGATCGCCGGGCTGGTCGCCGGCATCCTCGGCGGCTTCATCCCCGCCATCCGCGCCGCCGGCATCCCGATCGCCACCGTCATGCGGGCCTGACGCGCCCGTCGACCGTTTCGCGGGGCGCCCGGCCACCGAGGTGGCCGGCCGCCCCGCTGTTCGTCGTCGTGCTCACTCGGCGAAGATCCGTACCTTCGTGTCCCTCTCCTCGACGTCGATGGTCATGTCGGCCAGGTGTCCCACCAGCTCGTCGAGGTCCTCGGGCTTGAGCTGGGTGACGTCGATCGGGACGTTGTTCTTGCGGAGCGCCGCGTTGATCTGCTCCTTGGCGCCGCCGGGGAGCAGGCTGGCCAGTCGCACCCCGGCGCGGAGCAGCTGGAACGGCACGCGGATGTTCACGTTCGTCGGCGTCTCCTTGCCGCCCTCGTGGTCCTCGACGAGGACGCGCAGGTACCGGGGGTTGCTGACGGTGGCCTCGGCGCCGTAGGCGACCGGGGTGGTGGGCTGCTTGTCCAGCGCGGCGATGAGGCGGTCGGCCTCTTCGGCGCTGATCTGGCCCTCGGCGAGCATCTGCAGCACGTGCAGGCGGTTGTCGGTCACTTCTCTCTCCTCTGTACTCGCTGAGCCGGAGCCGGCACGGATCACGACTGGGCCTCCAGTTCCCGGATGGCCTCCGCCGCCGTGATCTCGCCGCGCTTGAGGCGCTGGATCACCTCGGAGTGCGAGGGCGCCGGATCGGTGTCGACGAACTCGAGACCGCTCGCGATCCGGTTCAGCCGGTTCTTCACCGTGGGGTAGCTGATCCCGAAGACCCGCTCCATCTCCTTGATGGAGCCGTGACAGCGCACGAAGGCGGTGACGAACACCTGGTCCTCGACGCTGAGCGCGGCCAGTTGCGGAAGCTCGAACGCACCCTCGACAGCCACCCCCGTCTCGGCCAGCCGCACCCGCTCGACGATGAGCGGCTGCCCCCCGGTCAGCTTGGTGAGTTCCTGCCACTCCATCTCCGGCCTCCTTGATTTTCTCAAGTATGGACTTAACTTTCTCAACTTTTCAAGGCTTGCTGTGCCAAGTTCTGAATCCTTCGGCATGTTGGTCGATATCTCTAAGATCTTGAGCGTGACGAGGGGAGACCACGTGGTTTCACGACGGCTCGGTCTGCGGCCGGGCACCGCGGCGGATCGGGATTGGATCTTCGAACTGCGGCACACGGTGTACGCCGAGGAACTCGGCCAGCACGCCGTGAACCCGGCCGGCCGGCTCCGGGACGCCCTGGACGACCACGACGTCGTGTACCTGGTGGCCACCGTGGGCGGGGAACCGGCCGGCTTCGTGAGCATCACGCCGCCGTGGACCGGCCGCTGGTCGCTGGAGAAGTACCTGTCCCGTGCGGACCTGCCGGTGCTCGACGAGCCCGACGTGTTCGAGATCCGCATCCTGACCGTCGCGGCACCGTGGCGCAACACCGGGGCCGCCGGCCTGCTCATGTACGCCGCCCTGCGCTGGGTGCAGTCGCGTGGCGGCCGACGGGTGGTGGCGATGGGCCGCACCGCCCTGGCCGACATGTACCGGGCCGCCGGCCTGCGCCCGACCGGCCACACCGTGGTCTCCGGCGAGGTCACCTTCGAGGTGATGTCGGCGCGGGTGGACGACCTGGCGGTCCTGGCGCGACAGCGCTACGCGGCGGTGCTCGACCGCCTCTCCATCGACCTGGACTGGCGCCTCGACCTGCCGATGCGCGACGGGTCGGACGGCTGCTTCCACGGCGGGGCGTTCTTCGACGGCATCGGGACCGACTTCCGCAGCCTCGACCGCCGGCACCGGATCGTCGCGGCGGACGTCCTGGACGCCTGGTTCCCACCGGCACCGGGCGTGCTGCGGGTGCTCGCCGAGGATCCGGCGTGGCACGCGCGCACCTCCCCGCCGGTCGACGCGGACGGTCTGCGGCGGGAGATCGCCGCGGCACGCAATCTGCCGGCCGACTCGCTCACCCTCGGAGCCGGATCCTCGGACCTCATCTTCCGCGCGTTCCGCCAGTGGCTCACCCCGCAGAGCCGGGTGCTGCTGGTCGACCCCAGCTACGGCGAGTACACCCACGTGACCACGGAAGTGATCGGCTGCCGGGTGGACCGGCTGACGATCGGCCCGGCCGACGGATGGCGCATCGACACCGAGCGTCTCGTCGGCGCGCTGGCCGGGGCCGACTACGACCTGGCGGTCCTGGTGAACCCGAACAACCCGACCGGCGGGCGGCTCCCGGCGCGGGTGCTCCGCGACGCGCTCACCCGCGTGCCGACTCGTACCCGGATCTGGGTCGACGAGGCGTACGCGGGCTACGCGGGCCCGGACCAGTCCGTCGCGTCCCTGGCCGTCCAGCGCCCCAACCTGGTCGTCTGCACGACGATGTCCAAGATGTACGCCCTCTCGGGCCTGCGGGTGGCGTATCTGACCAGCGACGCGCTCACCGCCGCCGCCCTGCGCCGGTGGACGCCGCCGTGGGCGGTCAGCCTGCCCGCGCAACTCGCCGCGGTCGCGGCACTTGGCGACCCGGAGTACTACGCGGCACGCTGGGCGGAGACCGCGGTACTGCGGGCCGAACTCGCGGAGGCGCTGCGCGCGGTCGATCCCTCGGTGCCGGTCGAGGAGGCCGTCTCGAACTTCGTCCTGGTGACCCTCCCGGCGGACGGCCCCAGCGCGGCCGAGGTGGTCGCGGCCTGCCGCCGCGACGACGTGTACCTGCGCGACCTGTCACCGATGTCGCCGGTGTTCCAGGGGCGAACCGTCCGGATAGCCGTTAAGGACCGCGCCGGCAACGCCCGGATCGTCGCCGCCTACCGGGCCGCACTCGCCGCGACCCGGGAAAGCGTGTCCACCCGATGATCACGGTCGGCACGCTGGTGCCGTACCTGGCCGTCGCGCTGGGCGCCGGCGCCGTCGCGGTCCTGGCGTCCCGGCGGCGGGACCTGATCCAGCGGTGGTGCGCGTGGGCGGTGGGGATACCCCTGGTGACCGGCGCGTTCTGGCTGGGTGCCCCGGGCGCCGCGGCCGTCGGTGCGGCGGCCGCATGCATCGCCGCCCTCGAGTTCGGGGCGACGCTGCGGGCGCCGTGGCTGGACCGGGCCGCGCTGGTCCTCGCCTTGCTCGCACTCATCGGCACGGCCGGGCTCAGCCCCGGGCACGTCCTGCGCGCCGCGGGCGCCGGCGTGCTGCTGGTCGCAGCCGTTCCGGTGCTGACCGGCGACGCCGCCGGTGGCCTGCGCCGGGCGGCCAACGGCGTCCTCGGCCTGATCTGGCTCGCGCCGCTGGCCGCGACGGTGCGGTTGGGGGCGGTCACGCTCCTGCTCTTCGCCGCGGTCTCGATCGGTGACATCGCCGCCTACGTCGCCGGACGGCGCTTCGGCGGCCCGTCGCTGTCGCCGCTGTCACCGGCCAAACGCTGGAGCGGAACGCTCGCGGGCGGGTTGGCGGCCGTCGGCACCCTGGCCGTCTTCGGCGTCTTCACCCGGGACCTGCCGACATCGCTGATCATCGGTCTCGTCGTGGCCGTCACGGTCGGTGCCCCGCTCGGGGACCTGTTCGAGTCGATGATCAAGCGGGGCGCCGGGGTCAAGGACACCGCCTCCTGGATTCCCGGCTCCGGCGGCCTGCTGGACCGCATCGACTCCCTTCTGCTCGCCCTGGCGATCGTGCTCCTGATGTCCTGGTGAGACCGATCAAAATCAGCTCAATCTGCCGTACGACGTGAGCGTACGAACCGCCTGGAGCGTGACGACGCCGCGCCACTCCAGCCGCGCGGCGTCGCTCGGCGGCTCCCAGGTGATCGGCCACCCGCCGTCCTCCTGCTGGGCCGCGGCCAGGTGCTCGAGGTGCGCGTCGAGCTGACCGTCGTCGAACAGGCGCCGCCACGGGGAGTCCGCGGCCGGGGCCACGTTCAGCGGGCCCAGGCCGTACTCGCCGGGTTTCGGCATGGCCTGGAACAACGGCGAGTCGATCATCCGTTGCACGACCGCCGTGGCGGCCCGCTCGGCTCGCTGCCGATCCGGCACGTGCGTGAGGAAGACCAGGACCTCGGAGAGCGCGTGCGTCTCGTCGGGCAGTTCCCCGGACTCGATGACCCGCCAGCAGAACCGGGTCGCCGTCTCCCGCCACGAGTGCTCGAAGCCGAGCTGGTGGAGCAGGCCGGCCAGGCCGGCGGTCGGGTTGACACCCGGCTGGTACGTCCAGTCCGTCCAGTGCGCCGCCCGCGGGTGCTCCTCGATCACCGGAAAGGCGAGCGGAACCGCGCCGTCCGTCGTCACACCCTGGAGGAAATCGCAGGCGGGGCCGAGCAGTCCGGTGTCGCGGACACCGGCCGCGGCCAGGGCCTGGAAGGCGACCTCCACGTCGATCGGCAGGCTGGCCGGGCAACGCTTGTCCGGTTCCAGGCCGTGGCCGAAGCCACCGTCGGCGTTGCGGTAGCCGCGCAGCACGTCGACCACGCCGTCCGGAGCGGCGCCGTGGAACAGGGTGTCGAACAGGCGGCGTTCCAGCAGGCGGCCCTCGGCTCGCAGGAATCCTTCAGCGGCACGGAAATCAGCGGTCATGCATGAGACGCTATTGGTGCCCGGCACCGTTCGTCTTGTAAGAATCGGACATGAGCTACGTCGAGTGGGCGCCACCGGAGAGCCTCCGTGGTGCCGTCGCGTGCCTGTGGCGCAGCACCGTCCCGCAGCGTGTGAGCCGGATGCCGATCCTGCCGGACGGCTGCGTCGACCTGATCTGGCAGAGCGGGCACGGCGCGTTCCTGGCCGGCCCGGACACCGGACCGGTGCCCGACGAGGTCCCGTCCGGGCGGACGCTCGTGGGCGTGCGCCTGCGGCCCGGCGCCGGCGGCACAGTGCTCGGCATGCCGCTGGAACCGTTGCGGAACCTGCGGCCCGGCCTCGCCGCGCTGCGCCCGGAGACCGCCGGGCGGCTGCCGGGCGACCTG
The DNA here is from genome assembly GCF_900188005.1 of Actinoplanes regularis. Classification (GTDB taxonomy): domain Bacteria; phylum Actinomycetota; class Actinomycetes; order Mycobacteriales; family Micromonosporaceae; genus Actinoplanes; species Actinoplanes regularis. Next base: position 14,290 of record NZ_FZNR01000032.1, read on the forward strand.
ACCCCCGCCGAGGCACTGGGCCGGCTCGTCACGCTCACCGGCCGGCTCTCCGAGGAACGCCCGCCCGACCCGGCGATGCTCGAGGCCGCGCGGTTACTGCGCGACCCGCACCTGCGCGTGCGTGAACTCGGTGGGCGGCTCGGCCTCGGCGACCGGCAACTGCGGCGCCGGTTCACCGCGGCGGTCGGTTACGGGCCGAAGACCCTGCACCGGGTGTTCCGCTTCCGCCGCTTCCTGAGCCTGCTGACCGAGGGGACCGGCCCGCACTCGATCGGTGAGCTGGCGGTGCGCGCCGGATACGTCGACCAGGCCCATCTCAGCCGGGAGACCGTCGAGTTCGCCGGTCTGCCGCCCGCCGCGCTGGCCCGCCGCCTCAGCACTTCCTCCAAGGTCAGCGGGTGAGTGGGGTGAATCCGCTCGAGGAGTTGACCCTGGCGCGGCTGCGGTCCCGGACCAGCCTGAAGTGGACCACCCACCCGCCCGACGTGCTGCCGCTGTGGGTCGCAGAGATGGACGTCCGGCTTGCCCCGGCCGTGGCCGTGGCCCTGCGGGAGGCGATCGACGCCGGTGACACCGGCTACCCTTCCGGGCACGGGTACGCCGACGCGCTCGCCCGCTTCGCCGCGGACCGCTGGGGCTGGGGCGGGATCACGACAGGCCGGACCGCGGTAGTTCCCGACGTCATGATGGGCATCGTCGAGGCGTTGCGCCTGGTCACCGAGCCCGGCGACGCGGTGATCGTCTGCCCGCCGGTCTACCCGCCGTTCTACGCGTTCCTCGCCCACGCCGGCCGCCGGGTGGTCGAGGCCCCGCTCGGCCCCGGCTGGCGGCTCGACCTGGACGTCATCGAGACCGTCGCCGCCCGGCACCGCGCGAAGGCCCTGCTGCTGTGCAGCCCGCACAACCCGACCGGGGTCGTGCACACCAGCGCCGAACTCACCGCGCTCGCCGCGCTTGCCCGGAGGCACGACATCCGGGTGATCTCCGATGAGATCCACGCGCCGCTCGTGCTCAGCGGCGCGCGATTCGTTCCGTATCTCAGCGTCCCCGGTGCGGAGAACGCGTTCGCGCTCCTGTCCGCCTCCAAGGGCTGGAACCTCGCGGGCCTGAAGGCGGCCCTGCTCGTCGCCGGCCCGGACGCCACCGCCGACCTCGCCCGGCTCCCCGAGGAGGTCGGTCACGGCCCCAGTCACCTCGGCGTCCTCGCCCACACGGCGGCCTTCGCCCACGGCCGGGCCTGGCTCGACGACCTGCTCGAGGGCCTCGACCGCCAGCGCGACCTGCTCGGCTCCCTGGTCGCCGAGCATCTGCCGCAGACCTCCCTGGTCCGCCCGCAGGCGACATATCTGGGCTGGCTGGACTGTCGTGCGCTGGGCCTGCACACCGGGGACGGCGCCGGCGTGGTCACCGACCTCGACGGGCCGGCACGCCTGTTCCTCGACCGGGCGCGGGTCGCGCTCAGCTCCGGGCATGTCTTCGGCTCGGGCGGGGCGGGCTTCGTACGCATCAATTTCGCGACGTCGGAAGCGATCCTGCGGGAGGCGCTGCGCCGCATGGGCGCGGCCGCCTCCGGAGCGCCGGCGCCGCGCGGCACCGACACCCGTGAGCGGGCCGAACCGGCTCGCCGTAGGACGTGAGCGTGCTGCCGTGCCGTGGCCGGGTGTGAATACGACGCGGCCCCCGGAACGTGTTCCGGGGGCCGCGGCAGAAAGCCGGTTGGTCAGCTGACGCTGTTACTGGCGGGTCCAGGTCCAGTCGCGGATCAGGACCTCCTGCTGCGGACCCGAGGTCGCGTTGGCGCCGGGGTAGAGCGAGATGGTCTCGGCCTGCAGGCGGGCGGAGACGGCCGTGGCCCAGCCGCTCTTGGTCGTCCGCGAGTACGGCGCGTTCATGTTCACGCCGTCGATAAGAAGCTCGACCTTGCTGTTGACCGGGTCGACCATCAGCGAGACGTTGTGCCACGCGGTGTCCGGCTTGAGGTATCCGGCGGCGGCCCAGCTGTTACCGGTCCAGACGCGGATCTGGCCGAAGTTCGACTGCCACGGGTTGAGCACCCACTGGAAGGCGGTGCCGTGGTCGACCTTGGTGTTGATGCCGTCCCAGACGAACAGGCCACCCTCGACGGTCTGCGCGTTGCGCGGGCCGCCGGCGGTGGACGGCACGTACGGCATCTGGAACGAGAAGCCCGCCTGGTGCACCGTCTGCATCATCGACACGTCGGTGATCCGCTTGAACGAGATCGCGTGCGCCATGATGCCGCGCTTCAGGACGTTCGCGCGCAGGAGGGAGTCGGTGCCACGGTTCTCGAGGGCGATGTCGGCGTCGTTGACCGGGGCCTGGCCGGGGGCGGCGTACACGCCGTCGCCCACCACGTTGGTCCAGCCGGTCAGGTCCGCGCCGGACTCGGTCACCGCGGCCAGCGCGGGCACCTGGAAGCCGGTCGACACGACGGCTCCCAGGGCGACACCCGCGGCGAGCACGGAGAGGAAACGGCGGCGGCCGGTGACGGTGCGGGGTTTCAGGTTTTCCACAGCCACGAAGCTAGTTGGTGTATTTGCGAAAAACCTCGGCCAATCGGGCAAGACGGGATCAGGTGGATGATGGCCCAAATTTTGCCGTATCGGTTGTCGCAACGATGCAGACCACGGGATCTGTTGAACGCGCGGAAAGCGGCCGCGGAGCCCGCTGCCGCGATCACCGCGTGTACGGCCGTGACGGACGGCGACGGCTCGTCGAGGTAGAACGTCAGTGCGCCGGCTGAGGGCACGCTCGCGGGCCGGAGCCGGCTCGCGGCAGGTAGGTCGTGCGTTCGCCAGGGGTGAGATCACGCCCGAGGTCGCGGCAGATGAGGTCGGCGGCGGCGGCCGGCGTCAGATCGACGTTGTCCCATAGCCGCACGTTGCCGTCCGCGCCCGCGCTGGCCAGCTCGAGCCCGTACGGACGGTAGGCCACCATGTTGACCCAATTGGTGTGGCCGGTGAGGGTCCGCGGTATGCCGGTGCCGAGCTCCCGGAGCAGTACCGTCCCGTCGTCGCCGGCGCTGGCCAGATACCGCATGTCCGGGCTGTATGCCACCGCGAACACCTCGGTGGTGTGGTCGGGCAGGGTCTGTGGTTCGCCGGTGTCGAGGTCCCAGATCCGTACCGTCTTGTCGCGGCTCGCGCTGGCGAGGTGTCGCCCGTCCCGGCTGTAGGCCAGCGCGGTCACCGTTTGGGTGTGGCCGGCCAGGAGACGGGATTTCCACGTGTCGAGGTCCCAGATCCGGATGTCCTTGTCGCGGCCGGCGCTGGCCAGGTGATGTTGGTCCGGGCTGTACGCCACCGCGGACACCCAGTCGGTGTGGCCGCTCAGGAGATGGCACTTTCCGGTGTCGAGGTCCCAGATCCGTACGATCTTGTCGCGGCCGGCGCTGGCCAGGTGATGTTCGTCCGGGCTGTACGCCACCGTGGAGACCCTGTCGGTGTGGCCGGTGAGGATCCGCGATCGTCCGGTGGCGACGTCCCAGATCCGTACCTTCTTGTCGTCGCCGGCGCTGGCGAGATGTCGCTTGTCCAGGCTGTAGGCCAGGCCGCGCACGGTGCTGGTGTGGCCGGTGAGGATCCGCGATCGCCCGGTGTCGAGGTCCCAGATCCGTATCTTCTTGTCGGCGCCGGCGCTGGCCAGGTGGTGTCCTTCCGGGCTGTACGCCACCGCGGACACCTTGTCGGTGTGGCCGGCGAGTAAGTGTGAGTCTCCGGTGTCGAGGTCCCAGATCCGCACGGTCTGGTCGTACCCGGCGCTGGCCAGGTGATGTCCGTCCGGGCTGTACGCCACCCCGTACACCTGGTTGGTGTGGCCGGTGAGGGTCTCTGATCTTCCGGTGTTGAGGTCCCAGATCCGTACGGTCTTGTCGTCGCCGGCGCTGGCGAGGTGTCGCCTGTCCGGGCTGTAGGCCACGGCGGACACCTTCTCCGTGTGTCCGGTGAGGGTCTGTGATGTTCCGGTGGCGAGGTTCCAGATCCGTACCGTCTTGTCGCGGCTGGCGCTGGCGAGATGTCGCCCGTCCGGGCTGTAGGCCACGGCGGACACCTTCTCCGTGTGTCCGGTGAGGGTCCGTGATGTTCCGGTGGCGACGTCCCAGATCCGCACCGTGTTGTCGTTGCCGGCGCTGGCCAGGTGTCGCCCGTCCGGGCTGTAGGCCACCGCGGATCCGTGCTCGGTGTGGCCGCCGAGGGTCCGTGATGTTCCGGTGTCGAGGTCCCAGATCCGTACGGTCTTGTCGTCGCTGGCGCTGGCCAGGTGGTGTTTGTCCGGGCTGTAGGCAACGGCGGACACCGCTTGGGTGTGTCCGGTGAGGGTCTGTGATGTTCCGGTGGCGAGGTCCCAGATCCGCACCGTCTTGTCGGCGCTGCCGCTGGCGAGGTGTCGCTTGTCCGGGCTGTAGGCCACGGCGAACACCGCTTTGGTGTGTCCGGTGAGGATCTGCGGCTTTCCGGTACCGACGTCCCAGATCCGCACCGTGTTGTCACTGCCGGCACTGGCCACATGATTCCCGCCCAGGCTGTACGCGACCCTGGACACCATTTCGGTATGGCCGGTCAGGATACGAGCGATGGGCCGGGAGACGGCGGTGTAGAGGCTTTCGACGGCTTCGGCCGTCGTGGGGCCAAGACGGTAGGCCTGCACGGCGAGCAGATCAGCCAGTTCCGAGTTGCGGGGCAGCATGGCCGTCGACTGCGCGGCGAGCTGCCGTGACAGGGATTCCCGGCGGGCGTCGACCGCGGTGTGCCGCTGCCAGGTCGCGACGCCCGCGGCGACCAGGGCGATGGCGAGCAGGCCGGCCAGGACCGTGTTCAACCGGCGTGCCCGCCGGATCCGGGCCTGCTGGTCGTGCCGGCTGGCCTGAAGGAACGTGGCGATGCCGTGGGGCAGTGGCCGGTGGGCCGACCAGTCGACGCCTTCGGCGAGGTCGCTGCCGTGCAGCAGGTCGTCGGGGGTGGGATGCCGTGCCCAGTGCCGGTGCCGTTCATCGGTGCGGCGCAGCCAGTCCTGGAACCGGTGGTCGCGATCGACCCATTCGCGCAGCTGCGGCCAGTCTCGGATCACCGCGTCGTGGATCAGTTCCGCCACCGGCGTCCTGGCCTCGTCGGTGCCGGCTGGATCCGGGCCGGTGGCGCGGCTCTCGGGAAGGGCGCGGGTGGTGACGATCCGGTGCCCGGTCAGGGCGGCCAGGACCCGGTCGACGGTCGACGCGCCGGCCGGCTCCGTGGCACCGGTGACGGCCGGATCGAGCAGTTGCCGCAGGGTGTCCACCGGGACCTGCTGCCGGACGGCGGGCACGCCACGTTCGGCGTCGGCGGGACGCACCAGCGCGGTCAGCACCTGTTCGGCGCAGTCTCGCTCCTGCGGCGACAGCTGCTCGATGGCCGCGGCGCACCAGGCCGTCAGCGCGCCGCGGACGCCGCCGACCCGCTGGTAGGCGTCGCGGGTCAGCCGGGTGCCGGCCCGCCGATCCCACACCTGGCACAGGGTCAACTCCAGTAGCGGCAGGACCGTGACCGGCACACACCGGGTGGTGCCGGTGTCGTAGCCGGCCAGCACGTCGGCGACGATCCGCTCCGGCAGCCCGGGCTCCCACACCAGCCCCGCCGTCCGCGCGGGTTCGACGATGATGTCGCGCACCTGCTCCACGCTCAGGCCGGCGGGCAGGTCCACCAGCGTCAGCCCAGCGCGAAGGTCAGGGGCCTGTGCCGCCAGTTGCGGGTAGAAGTCGTCGCGCATGACCAGCATCAGCGTCACTCCGGGCGTGCCGAGCGCCGCGGTCAGTTGCACGAGCGCCTCGCGCCGGATCGGTTCGAGATCGGGACTGGTCAGCGGGGTGAGAAGTTCCTCGAACTGGTCGATGACCAGCACCAGGCGGCACTGCGGCGGCTGCCCGGCCAGCCGCTGAGACAGGGCCGCGGGCAGCGACGTATCGGCCCCGGGCAGGCCGGCACGCTCCAGTTCGGCGAGCAGGTCCTGCCGTGGCCGGACGGACACCCGCAGCCATTGGTCACTGCCCGGCAGTGCACCATCGCCCAGCGCGGGCAGTACCCCGGCGTGCACCAGCGACGACTTGCCCGAGCCGGACGGGCCGAGCAGGAGCACCGCCGACTGCCGGGCGGTCAATGCGGCGATCACCTGATCGACCGCGCCGCCGCGGCCGTGGAACCAGACCGCGTCGTCTTCGCCGAATGCCTCCAGCCTGCGGTACGGATCTCCCGCACTGGCCGGCATCGCCCCCTGGGCGGCGATGCCGGCCAGGGTCCGGGTGTGCGCGTCTCGCCACTCCTGCAGGTCCGGTTCCCGGGTGGTGCCGGCATGCCGGGCACACGCCCGGACGAACGTCTCCACGAAAGCCCGGTCCGGGACCGCTGTACCGGTCACCTTCGCCTGGATCGTGGAGTGTGCCTGCGGTGCGCCGAGTTTGCCGAACAGTCGTTCCAGCTCCCGGAACGACGGATTGCCCGACTCGATCCGGAACTGCTTCAACCGTTGCTTGAACAGCAGGAGCGGGTCGGCGTCCTCGCCGGCCCCGTCAACAGGCGGCTCCGCCATACGGAAACCGTAACGCCGGCCTCCAGCGGCATGTCCGCAATCCGTTCAGGTGCCTCGACGGACACCCGCCGGACAGCTGACATGGGCTCCGTCAGCCACCCACTCGCCTTCGGGAGTCCGCCATGACCAGCCAGCTGATCACCCTGCTCCACCACGGTGGCGCCGCTCTCGCCGCCCGGCTCGCTCCCGGTGCCGCCTGGCACCGCGCCGCCGGGACGGCCGGAACCGGCACGCTCGGCGGGCACGGCTGCGCACAGCGGGTCAGCGACCGGGAATCGGAGCTGCGCGCCCTGATGAGCATGGCCTCGCACGACCTGAAGAACCCGCTCGCCGCCGTCACCGCACATGTCGAGATGCTCCGGGCGGACTACGGCAGCCTCGGCGCTGACTTCCAGCGTGACCTCACCGCCATCGAGCGTGGCCTCGGCCGGATGAGCCGCCTGACCCAGGAACTGCTCGATTACGCCCGGGCCGACCAGCCCCTCAACCTGGGCCCCGCTTCACTGGACGACATGGTCCAGGACATCATCAGCGACCATGTCACCATCGTCGGCACCGCCAGGGTCGTGGTGGCCGGAACGTTGCCGACCGTGGTGGTGGACGCCCCACTTCTCCGGCACGTCCTGGACAACCTGATCGGCAACGCGATCAAGTACACGCCGGCTGGTTCCGTGCCCGAGGTGGAGGTCCGCGCGGACGTTCTGCCCGACGGCGCCATCCGCGTCGAAGTGGCCGACCGTGGGATCGGCGTACCCGCCGCCGATCAGCTGAAGATCTTCGACGCGTTCCACCGCTGCGCCAACAGCAGCGGATATCCCGGGACGGGCCTCGGCCTCAACATCTGCCAGCGCATCATCGAACGCCACGGTGGCCGGATCGGGGTGGAGGACAATCCCGGGGGAGGTAGCCGCTTCTGGTTCACCCTGGCGTTGCTGGGACGGCCGGGTCAGCAGTAGCCGGAGGGGCACTCGCCGCTGGCGAGCAGTTCGTACTGCTTGCAGCGGGGGCAGATCGGCCGGTCGGGCCGGGGGGCGGGACGGGTCGCCTTCGGCGTGGAGGTCCGGGTGGTCGTGGTCCGCGCGGTGGTGGCCCGCGGGGCCTTCGCCGGGCCGCCGGACTTGCGCAGCTCGACCGCCTGCACGGCGGCGGTGAGGATCGCGTCGTAGCTGGCGTCGATCAGGTGGCCCTCGACCGAGACGAACGGCACCGGGTCGTCCGGGTCCTTCACGGTCGCGCCGGCGATCGTGGCCGCGACCTCCTCGGCCTGGTCCCGGGCCACGGCGATGTCGACACCGCCGGGGTGGATGTGCACCGCCAGGGTCCGTGCGCCCTGCGGCCGGATCTGGATGCTGCGGCCGGACGGCCGGACGTCGACGCTGACCCGGCCGCGGAGCTCGAGGAGCAACCGTGCCACCGAGGGCGCCGCTCCGATTCCGTCGGACTCGGTGTCCTGCAGGTCCATCTGAATGCCCCTCCGATCCCGTGACGACCAGGCAATCGGCACCCCGCTGCCGCCCCTGAGTCCTGGCCGCCGAGGGGGAGCCTACCCGGCGTGGTGATCGCCGAGTGACAAGCAGGTCCCTTCCCGTAGCGGGCGGGCCGGGGCGGAGACCGAAAATGGCTCTGGTCCTCGTGGCGCGGTGTTCTAGGGTGCGCTCCGTGCGACTCGAATTGATCACTCCGAAGAACTATGAGGCGGCGCTCGCCATCACCGTCCACCCCGACCAGGAGGACCTGGTCTCACCGGTGGTGAAGTCGCTCGCCGAGGCGTACGTCTATCCGGACAACGCGTGGCCGCGCCTGATCTACGACGGTGACCGCCTGGTCGGGTTCCTGATGGCGTTCCTCGACATCGAGTGGCCGACCGAGGACGACCCGCAGGCTCGCCGCTCGGGGCTGTGGCGGCTCAACATCGCCGCGGACGTGCAGGGTCACGGCTACGGCCGGTTCGCCGTGGAGCAGGTCTGCCGGGAGATCCGGGCCCGCGGTGTCACGAAGGCGTACGTGACCTGGGAGCCGCGCCCGGGCGGCCCGGAGCCCTTCTATCTCAAGCTGGGCTTCCGCCCGACCGGCGAACTCAGCGGCGGCCAGACGGTCGGGGTTCTGGACCTGCTCTGATTCACCGGATCCGCTGGGGGAGTATCGACGGGCATTGTTGCTGGGAGCGCTCCCATGTAACGATGATGTTTCTCGCCTTCACGTCCTCGAAGGAGCTCCCAGCATGAAACCTCGAATGTGGCTGGCCGGCGCGACCGCGCTCGCCGCCGCGGCACTGGCCGCCGCGGTCGTCACGGCTCAACCGGCCTCCGCCGCCACCGGCGGAACCGGGACCGGCTACCTGCACACCAGCGGCAACAAGATCGTCGACAGCACGGGCGCCACCGTCCGGCTGACCGGCATCAACTGGTTCGGCATGGAGACCGACAACAAGACGTTCCACGGCCTGTGGTCCAGCAACCCGTGGCGCGGCCAGCTCGACAAGATGGCCTCGCTCGGCTACAACACGCTGCGGATCCCGTTCTCCGACGACGCGCTCAAGACCGGGGCGACCGCCACCGGCATCAACGACTACGTCAACCCGGACCTGGTCGGGCTCTCCCCGCTGCAGATCCTGGACAAGGTCGTCGCGTACGCCGGTGGCAAGGGCATGCGGGTCATCCTGGACCGGCACCGGCCGACCGCGGCGGGACAGACCCCGCTCTGGTACACCTCGGCCGTACCGGAAAGCACCTGGATCGCGGATTGGAAAGCGCTCGCCCAGCGCTATGCCGGCAACACCACCGTGATCGGCGCCGACCTGCACAACGAACCGCACGCCGAGGGCACCAACCCGGCCGCCACCGGCGCCTGCTGGGGCTGCGGCGACACAGCCCGGGACTGGCGGCTGGCCGCCGAGCGGGCCGGCAACGCGATCCTCGCGGTCCAGCCCAACTGGCTGATCTTCGTGGAGGGGGTGAGCTGCCCCAGCGGCGGGCTCTCCAACGTCTGGGACGGCGACACCAGCAACGACGAGGACTGCGGCTGGTGGGGCGGCAACCTCTCCAAGGCCGGCGCGTTCCCGGTGCGCCTGAACGTGGCGAGCCGGCTGGTCTACTCGCCGCACGAGTACGCCACCTCGGTCTACCACCAGGCCTGGTTCGACGACCCGACCTACCCGGCGAACATGCCGGCGATCTGGGACAAGTACTGGGGGTACCTGTACAAGCAGAACATCGCGCCGATCATGATGGGGGAGTTCGGCACGACGCTCGCCAGCGACGTCGACAAGGTGTGGCTGCAGAACCTGATGGCGTACACCGGTACCGGCGTGACCGGGATGTCCTTCACCTACTGGTCGTGGAACCCGAACTCCGGTGACACCGGCGGCATCGCCAACGACGACTGGACCACGATCAACCAGGCCAAGCAGGCGATCCTCCAGCCGTACCTGATCGCGCCGGTCGCCGGTGGCGCAACGACGTCACCGTCACCGTCGGGGCCGTCACCGTCGGGCTCCACGCCGCCCGCGACCGGCGGGTGCACGGCCACCTACGCCCAGGACAACGCCTGGCAGGGTGGCTTCCAGGGCCAGCTCAAGGTGCAGAACACCGGCGGCGCCGCGGTCAACCCCTGGCAGGTCACCTGGACCTGGCCGTCCGGCGTGACGCTCGCCAGCGGCTGGAACGCCACGATCACCCAGTCCGGGACCACGGTGACGGCGGCCGCGCCGAGCTACTCGCCGTCGCTCGCGGCGGGCGCCTCGGTCACGATCGGCTTCACCGCCAACGGTACGGCGGCGGCCCCGGCCACCGTGAAGCTCAACGGGGTGGCGTGCTCATGAGGCTCGTACCGGTAGCGACGGTCGTGGCCCTGGCCGGTGCCGCCCTCGGTGTCGCCGTCCTGGGGCCGGTCCAGGCCGCCGCGCCCACCTGCGACGTGACCTGGACGGCGAACTCCTGGAACACCGGCTTCACCGCCGACGTCAAGGTCACCAACCTCGGCGCCGCGATCACGTCCTGGACGCTGGCCTGGGACTTCCCGGGCAATCAGCAGGTCACCTCGGCCTGGAACGCGACCGTGCGGCAGACCGGGGCCGCGGTGACCGCCACCAGCGTCGGATGGAACGGAACGCTGGCGACCGGCGCGTCGACCAGCTTCGGTTTCCAGGCGACGTACTCCGGGAGCAATTCGTCCCCGGCCACGTTCCGCCTCAACGGGGCGACGTGCGGCCCCGAGCCGGTGCCCACCGACGCGTCCGGCCTGCCCTCCCCGTCCTCGCCGTCACCGTCGGCGCCTTCCCCGTCACCTTCGACGTCGTCCTCGCCCGCGAACTGCTCGACCACGGCGCGTTGTGACGGCTTCGAGTCCCAGGCCGGCTCGGTCCCGGCCGGCGCGTGGGCGGTGACCAGCCCGGACTGCTCCGGCACCGGCACCGCCGCGATCGACAAGACGATCGCGCACACCGGCGGCACGTCGCTGCGGATCAACGGCGCGGCCGGCTACTGCAACCACGTGTTCGCCCGCAACACCGACCTGCTCGGTGCGGCGACCAGCACCCGCTACATCCGCTACTGGGTGCGGCACACGACCGCGCTGCCCGCCGCGCACGTCACCGCGGTCGCGATGGCCGACGCCAACGACGGCGGCAAGGACCTGCGGTTCGGCGGCCAGAACGGCGCCCTGCAGTTCAACCGGGCCTCCGATGACGCCACGCTGCCCGAGCAGAGCCCGGCCGGCGTGGCGCTGTCGAGACCACTGCCGGTGAACACCTGGAACTGCGTCGAATTCAAGATCGACGGTGCGAACGGCACGATCGAGACCTGGCTCGACGGCACCCTGGTGCCCGGTCTGGTCGAGGACGGCACCCCGACCCACGACATCGACAGCCAGTGGCTCAACCGCACCTGGCGCCCGGCCCTCACCGACCTGCGCCTGGGCTGGGAGAGCTACGGCGACGGCGCCGACACCCTCTGGTACGACGACGTGGCGGTCTCCGCAACCCGCAACGGCTGCTGACCGAAATCGGTCGGGCGCGGCTTCGGCCGCGCCCGACCGTTCCACGCGGCTTCCCGATGCGTCAGAGAATGCTGCCACGGCCTCCGGAGGCGACGCCGCAGTTCTGGCAGACCCTCCACAGGGTCCAGTCCTCCTCGCCGCAGACCAGGCATCCTCCGTCCGGGCCGGCCCGGCGGGTGTACGCCTCGAGCACTCGGCCGACCACGAGGGGCAGCGGCTCGGCCGGATGCTTCCGCGGATCGGGGCAGTAGGCGAGGTTGTGGCAGCCCCACGAATCCCACGGATGCGGCGTCTGCGGAACGCGCCGGCCCTCCCGCTTCTGCAGGCGCCGCTCGGCGGCGAAGGCGACCGACCTCGCCAGCACCGGAGCGCGGGCCGCCTCGAGCTCGTCGAGGGCCCGGACCAGCGACGAGGGATCCGCCGCGATGCGCCCCGGGATGCGGTGAGTGATCGCCAGATGATGCCAGGTGGCGTTGAAGCCGTACGGCGCGAAGCGGTAGAGGCAGTTCCTCAGACGCATCCGGCGTTGTACGGGGTCGAGGCTCTCGTCCCGAACCTGGCGTGCGTATGCGGGGAAACTGGTCATCCGGAAATGATCACAGAGTCGCTCCGTCACCCATCGACGCCGGTGCCCGTCGGCCTGCCGACGGTCGTCACGCGACGAGCAGGTGGCGACTCAGCAGGCCGGTGGAGTCGTGGAAGTCGTGGATCCGGGCGAGGACCTCTTCGGTGACGACCTCGCCGCGGGCGGCCAGCTGCAGGCCGGTGGCGGAGTACACGTCGCCGGCGAGTGTGTCGCCGACTTCCAGCTCGTCGACGTTGATCTCGCGCGCCTCGTGGGCGGACTCGACCCCGGCGTACTCGGCCAGCGCCGCGATCAGGGCCGGGGCGTGGGTCTTTCGTGCGGTCAGGGTCGCCAGAGCCGTTCGAACCTCGGTTCCACGGTGGATGAGCGCGTCGTACTCCCGGATCGCCTGCAACACCAGCGCGGCCTGCGGCGCCTCCGCCGGCATCGGCTGGAACGGGTCGCGGTGGGTGCGCAACTGATGCCGGATGATGACGCGTACCGGAGCCAGAGCGGGAACGTGGGCCAGCACCGCGGCGGCCCGGTCGAACAGGGCATCGAGCGTGCGCGCTTCGGTGTCGTTGCGCGGGATCCCGGTGATGACCGCCTCGACCGCGGCAACCGGCAACGTGACCGCCCCGACCGCGGTCAGCTCGGCGGCCAACTCCACCTGCCACGCGTCGGGAAACTCGAGCACGGCACACACCTTCTCGGCGATCCCGCGCATCCGGTGGGCGCGCTCGACCAGCGCGGGCTGGGCCTGGGCCAGCGTGGCGAGCAGCGCCTCGACGGTGCCGGCGGTCGCAGCCCCAGCCGGCACCTTGTCCGCGCCACTCTCCTGGTGCTGCGCGGTCGCCGCCGCCACGGTGGCCCGCAACTCGTCCGCGGGACAGGGCTTGAGCAGCAACTGGAACACATGCCCCTGGTTGATCGCCGCCATGGTGTCGGCCACGTCGATATCGTCGGCCAACAGGACCCGGGTCGTGGACGGCGACACCGCCCCCGCACGCTGCAACACCTCGACGCCGTCGATCACCGGCATCTGCATGTCCGCGATGAACACCGGGAACGGGTCGTCGCCGGCCTCGGCCAGCATGCGCAGCGCCACCTCGGGATCGGTCGTGGTCACCACCCGGAAACCGGTGCACAACGCGCGCTCCAGTTCCTCCAGGACGCGGGGATCGTCATCGAGGCACAGAACGCGAGGCTGCACGGGCATGGTGTCCGACCTTCCGGGGGCGCTGTACGGGTCCTGGCCGCACACGTCGTCATGGCGCGGGTCCGAGCCGTTCCATCGGGTCGCCCGGCCCATGGTTGACGGGCCGATCTTCCTTTCCTGTGTGACGCCGATCACTCAGCGCTCCGGCCGTCACCGCGTGTACCGGTAGCGGCGGGAATCCCTGGTCACCGCAGCTTCCGGAAGAACGTCCGGACGTCGTCGACCAGCAGCTCGGGCGCCTCCATGGCGAGGAAGTGCCCGCCCTTGCCGAGTTCGGTCCAGTGCACGACGTGGTGGTCGCGCTCGGCCCACGGCCGGATCGTGACATCGTGACCGGAAACGAGGACCCCGGTGGGCACGGTGCCGCGCCGGCCGCCGATCTCCGGTGAGCTCGCGGAGAACTCCTCGTAGTAGATCTGGGCGGCGGAAGCGGCGGTGCCCGTCAGCCAGTAGATCGATACGTCGGTGAGGATGCGGTCGCGGTCGATGCTCTCCTCCGGCAGCCCCTCCTCCGGATCGGTGAGCTCCTTGAACTTCTCCACGATCCAGGCGAGCTGACCGACCGGGGAGTCGGTCAGGGCGTACCCGACGGTCTGCGGGCGTTTGGCGTTGCACTGCAAGTAGCCGTCGTTGAAGTTCTGCATCCGCTGCCAGCGGCGCTGATCGGCCTCGCTGAGGCCGTCCATCTCCCCGTCGGCTCCGGCCGGGAGCGTCACCATCGCGGTGAGGTGTACGCCGACGACCCGCTCCGGGTCCTGCCGGCCCACCCTGGGGCCGATCCAGGCGCCCCAGTCGTAGCCGTGTACGCCGTACCGGTCGTAGCCGAGCCGGGCCATCAGCGCCACGAGGATCCCGGCCACCCGGTCCGCGTTCATCCCCGGCCCGGCCAGTGGGGTGGAGAACCCGAATCCCGGCAGCGACGGCACGACCAGGTGGAAAGCGTCGGCGGGGTCGCCGCCGTGGCTACGGGGATCGGACAGGGGCCCGAGGACGTCGAGGAAGTCCGCCACCGCGCCGGGCCAGCCGTGCAACAGGAGCAACGGCGTGGCGTCCGGCTCGGGCGAGGGCACGTGCAGGAAATGCAGGTTCTGCCCGTCGATGGTGGTCAGGTGCTGCGGGTACCGGTTGAGGGCCGCCTCCTGGGCCCGCCAGTCGTAGCCGGTGCGCCAGTAGTCGGCGACCTCCCGCAGGTACCCGACGGGAACTCCGCGGCTCCAGCCGACCCCGGGTAGCTCTTGCGGCCACCGGGTGTTGGCCAGGCGGGACTTCAGGTCGTCGAGCTGCGACTGCGGGATGTCGATACGGAACGGGCGGAGGCCAGGCCGGCTTTTCGTCATGCGGGCCACGCTAGGGACCGATCAGGACACTTCCTGTCCTTTGAGAGATCCGCGCGGTTGAGCGGCTTCACCCGGCGAGACATTGTCGTCGCGCCGCGCAACATAGGTGGCCTGAAGGCGATCCAGCATTCGGCCGAGGCCACGGTCCTCGTGTGGCCGGTGATGCCGCTCGCGGTCGGCAGCTGGGATGATCGCGGGATGGATTTCTAGCTGGAGCCGCCGTACGGTGTCGGGCCGTTGCGGCTCGGTATGAATGCCGATGAAGCGCGTGCGGCGATGGAGCCGCTCGGTCTCCTGGCGCAGCGAGCCCTCGGTGAGTTCGCCCTGGATCTGCCGAGCGGTCTCAGAACACACCCGATTCCATCCGCAGGTCCGTCGACTGGTGAGCGACCTGCTCGACGGCGCGGGGAGCACCAGCCGGGTCCACGACTTCGCCCGCTGGACCGCGCTGCCTGTCGCTGTCAGCTGACCTGCGGCCGGACGAGCTGCGGCAGTTCGGCGAGAGAGTCGATCACCCAGGTGGCGTGCTCCCGCACGATCGGATCGTCAGCCCACAACCGGCCCCACGGACCGCGCTTGACCAGCACCGTGTTCAGGCCAATCGCGCTGGCGGCCCGCACGTCGTAGTCACGATGGTCACCCACGTAGGCGATCTCGTGAGGTTCCCCTGGCGCGAAGGCGATGACACGCTCGAAAAAGCCGGGATCGGGTTTGGCGACTCCCCACTCGCCGGACGTGGCGAGACCGTCGACCGGCAGGTCCAGCGCCAGCAGAAGTTCAGCTGCCCGAACGGTCTGGTTGCCGGCGACCCCGACCCACACCCCTCGCCGCCGCAGCTCGGCGAGCGCGGGCCGAACGTCCGGGTACAGGTCGCCCTCGTCGATCTGCTCGCCGAGACCTGCCTCCTCACGACGCTTACGCTCGACCGCGAGGTCCAAACCGGGGCGTACGTACTGGAACGCCTCCGCGTTGTTACGGCCCTGGGCGACGACGATGCCGATCAGCGCGGAGAAGGTGTGCCGGGGCACGCCGATCCAGTCGGCCCAGGCGTTGAACTCGCGGGTGTCGTCCAGCAGCGTCTCACCGACGTCGAACACCACCGACCTGACCACGAAATCTCTTCCCTTCAACACAATGAGGCGACGGTATGACCGGGACAGTCTCGTTCGTGGCCGACGCCGATGAGGCTGGCGGGGCAAACCGGGTCGCCGAAGAACCCGTACGAACGATCAGATTCTGCCCCGGGCTGTCACGCGCGGAAACGCCGGCGACGAAGCCAACGCCCGAGCGTTGTCCCATGCGCTGCCCGATCTGGCGGGAACGTTCCTGTTTGCCGTAGCGTGTTGCCACCGAAGCGGTGTGTGGTCGGATGTCGGAAAGGGGCGGCGCGACCATGAACATCGATCCTCAGTGGTGGGACACGGCGGTGTTCGAAGGCCGGCCCCTTGTCGAGCATCTCGCGGCCCGCGATGTCTCCGCGCTTCTGCGTTTCCTGCGGACCCGGGGTCTGTCCCGGGCGCGACTTGCCGCCTTGACCGGCCTGTCGGAGACCCGGGTGCGGCAGATCGCCCAGGGCCGACAGCGGGTCACCTCCTTCGAGGTCTTGGAACGCATCGCTGACGGGCTGAGCATTCCGCGGCCGTACCTGGGGCTCGCCGTATCCTCCGAGGCCACCCCGGTACGGTTCGCTGACGTCTTCGCCGATCCTTCGCTGCACGACTCGTGGAATGCCCTGTTAGGCGTGCTGTCCGCCCGGAGCAACACCGTCGGCTGCGCGGGTCTGCGCCGGCCAGCAGAGGGACAGTCCCAGCTCATCGGCGCGGCCCGGGTAGCCACGAGCGGACCGCACCGCTCCCGCCTGATGGCCTTGGAAGCGCACTGGACCGAGTTCCTGAGTTGGATCGAGGCGAATGGGCCACACCCGGCGCGGGCGAGTTCGTTGCTGGACCGGGCGAATGCCCTGGCCGTCGAAGCCGGTGATCACCACCTGGTGTCGTACATCCTCATGCGCAAGAGTCAGCAAGCGCTCGACGACGGCGATGCGGTACGGGCGGGCCGGTTCGCGCAGCAGGCCCGCCGGACACCGAAACTGCCGCCCCGTACGTCGGCCCTGTGTCTGGTCCGTGAGGCCGAGGCACACGCCCTCGCCGACGATGCGACCGCCAGTCGGACGAACATCGACCTGGCGCTTCGTCTGGTCTCCGAGCCCACCGACGGGGCGGATCATCTCGGCGGACACTGCACGGTCGACTACGTTCGTGCCAGTGAGGCCCGGTGCCGGCAGATGCTCGGCGAGAGCGCGGCGGCCACGAGGACCTATGAGGAAGTCCTCGCGGCGTGGCCTGCCGAGGGACGCCTCGATGAAGGCGTATGGCGCGCTGACCTCGCGCTCGCGTATCTGGACGACGGTGAGCCGGAACGAGCGGCGATCGAGGGCTTGTCCGCAGTTCGAGTAGCGGAGCAGACATCGTCGACGCGTGCCCTGCGGGCCGTGGGCCGGCTGCTGCCGCGACTCCGCCGACACCGCGAACTCACCGTGTTTCCCCGCCTGGCCGAGGCATACCAGGGCGCGCTCGTCGCCTGTCAGGATTGATCCATGAATTTGCTGTCGACCGCCACCAGCGAGGACGAGAGGCGCCGCGCCGCCCCCGTCGCGGTGCTACCCGTCGGAAGTTTCGAACAGCACGGCGTCTATCTGCCCCTGGCCACTGACAGCGTCGTCGCCTGTGCGATCGCCGAACGCGTCGCCTCGGCTTATGACCTGTTTCTGCTGCCGCCGGTGACGATCTCCTGCTCCCACGAGCACAGCGCCTGGCCGGGCACGGTCAGCATCAGCCACACCACCCTGACCGCCGTGATCAAGGACGTCTTCACGTCTCTTCGGCGGTCCGGGATCGAGCGTCTTGCGCTGGTCAACGGGCATGGCGGTAACTATGTGCTGAGCAACATCGTTCAGGAGGCGAACGTCGCGGGACCGGTGATGACACTCTTTCCCGCCAGGGACGACTGGAACGCTGCCCGTCAGACGGCCGGGCTGACGAGCGACGGTCATGCCGACATGCATGCCGGCGAGCTGGAGGTGTCGCTGTTACGCCACGTCGCGCCGGAGCTGCTTCGCTCCGGCGTCGAGACGTCCGACCACCAGGCCGACGACCGCAACCTGCTGCTCGTCCACGGCATGGCCGGCTACACGAAATCGGGTGTCATCGGGCTGCCGTCGGCCGGAACAGCGGACAAAGGCCGGATGATTCTCGACAGCCTGGCCGACGCGTTCAAAGCTCACCTGGACGCGCTGACCGCAACCGAATGATCGGACCGGGACCGGTACGCTGCGTGCATGGCGTCTTCTCCTTCCGGCGTACGTGTCCGGTTCGCCCCGTCGCCCACGGGGATGTTCCACGTGGGCAACGCTCGTTCCCTGCTCTACAACTGGGTGCTGGCGAAGCAGTCCGGGGGCGCTCTCGTGCTCCGGATCGAGGACACCGACGCTGAACGCAGCAAGCCGGAGTGGGTCCAGGGGATCCTGGACGCGATGGCGTGGCTGGGTTGCGGACCCGAGGAGTACGAGGGACCGCTCTTCCAGTCCGCCTACGTTCAGCACCACCGCGACGCGATCGACAAGCTCCTCGCGGCGGGGCAGGCATACTACTGCGACTGCGTCCGTGAGCAGGTCGTCGCGCGTACCGGCAGCGAGCACAAGGGCTACGACGGCTTCTGCCGTGACCGCGGCCTGACCGCCGAGCCGGGTCGGGCCGTGCGCTTCCGCACCCCGGACGAGGGGCAGACGGTCGTTCGTGACCTGGTTCGCGGCGAGCCGACGTTCGCCAACAGCACCATCGAAGACTTCGTTGTCGCCCGCGGTGACGGGTCACCGGTGTTCCTCCTGGCCAACGTCGTCGATGACATGGTCATGGGCATCACGCACGTGATCCGGGCCGAGGAACATCTACCGAACACGCCGAAGCAGCAGTTGTTGTGGCAGGCGCTCGGGCACGAGCCGCCGGTGTGGGCGCATGCGCCGATCCTGGTGAACGAGAAGCGGCAGAAGCTGTCCAAACGGCGTGACCGGGTCGCTCTGGAGGACTTCCGCGCTGAGGGTTACCTCGCTGAGACGATGCGCAACTACCTGATGTTGCTCGGCTGGGCCCCGTCCGGTAACCGGGAGATCCTGCCGTGGGAGGACCTGGTCAACGAGTTCCAGCTCGAAGACGTCAACCCGTCGCCGGCCTTCTTCGATGTGAAGAAGCTTCGCGCCTTCAATGGCGACTACATCCGGGCGATGAGCGTCGAGGAGTTCATCTCCGCCTGCCAGCCCTGGCTGCGCGGGGAGGCTGCCCCGTGGCGGCCCGAGGACTACGACGAGGATGTTTTCGCCGTGGTTGCCCCGCTGGCACAGACCAGGGTCAGCCTGCTTGGCGAGATCGTGGCGATGGTGGACTTCCTGTTCCTGCCAGAACCCCCGGTCGACGAGGCCGCTTGGGCGAAGGCGATGACCGGCGAATCGGCGGTCGGCCTGCTGACCGACGTGGCTGCCGCTTTCGCCGACGTTGCGTGGACCGCGGAGTCCCTGAAGCGGACGGTGGAGGAGTTGGGCGCGGCGCGAGGGCTGAAGCTCGGCAAGGCTCAGGCGCCGGTTCGTGTCGCGGTGACCGGCCGGACTGTCGGCCTGCCGCTGTTCGAGTCGCTGGAAGTGCTCGGCCGCGAACGCACTCTGCACCGCATTCGGGCTGCGATCACCCGGCTCGGATGAACGTGCTTCACCTTCGACGGTGCTGATTCGCTTGCTGCGGGTCAGCACCGCCAGGTGCCTTCAGTGGACCGTATGTCGCTCCCAGGAGCCGGTCTGCCGCCTCGAATACCGCGATGCTGGCTGCCTGGCAGTCGAGGCCTTCGGGTAGGTCGGCATGGCGCAGGCGAGCAGTCAGGATTGCGCCGCGCGCGCCCGGACCTACTTCGATGACGCCGTGCGGCTCCGTTCGGCCCGCGCTGATGAGGGTCGAACCGAACCAGCGAACGGGCTCGCGAGCCACACGGTCGTTGTCCGGGAACGGAGCGCGGATCAGTAGCTCGCCGGTCTCCCGGAAGGCGTGCGCGACGTACCGTCCGAGAGTCGAACCTGGCAGGTTGATCAGCCCGGCGCGAGCCGCCAAGGCGCAGGCGTGCACCGCGACGCGAACCGTCGCCGGCAGGCTCTCCAACGCCGAGGTGACCCTGGTGTTGAGGTCGGTGGGGCGGAAGCCGTCGGGAGTGAGGATGCCGTCTACCGAGAATCCTCCGCGGTACGCCAGACACGCGCGCAACTGGTCGCCGAGCCGCCGGGTCAATGCTGTGAGTGGGGCCTGCTCCGGTGCCGACAGCGGGGCGGCGCCTGCGCACAGGAACGATCCGCCTTCCCTTCGCTGCGGGACCAGCAGCTCCAAGGGCGGGAAGACGACCGTCGTATCCGCGCTGGTCAGCCCGTGCAGGCGACAGGGCCGTCCGGTCAGATGCGGCATGATCCGTACGCGGAAGCGGCCGTCGTCGATCTCGGTGAGTGTGGTTCGGATCCCGCTCCCGCCCGCTACGGGCGCCTCGCCGAGCCGCTGCCACGAGGCGAC
Organism: Actinoplanes regularis; assembly: GCF_900188005.1. Classification (GTDB taxonomy): domain Bacteria; phylum Actinomycetota; class Actinomycetes; order Mycobacteriales; family Micromonosporaceae; genus Actinoplanes; species Actinoplanes regularis. The sequence goes on from NZ_FZNR01000032.1 coordinate 34,579, forward strand.
GATGCCGGTGGGTGCCAGACCGTCAGGCCTCAGCAGAGTGCCGGGCCGGTCGAGGGCCACCGATTCGGCGCGGTCCACGCCCATGACGTCCCACACCGTGTCCACGACACTCTTGTGTTCGACAAATGACCAGCTTGGGTGCTTTGCCCCGAAAAGGTGACGGTCACCGACTTCTCTCGGGTCGAGCGGGTCGGTGACCAGGAGAACCGCTCGGCGTGCCGGGTCGAAGTCGTCGGCCATCTCCGCGAGTGGCGACCTCCGGGCCAGGGTGCCCAGCAGAGCGTGCCGGGCCGCGACCAGTTCTCCGGCTTCCCGGTGTGACGGATGGGCGAGCAGCGGCGAGAGCTGAGGACCGTCGAAGGCCAGCACCAGCGCCGAGCTCACCCCGGCGGTCTTCAGCAATTGTTCCCACGCCGGAACCTCCTCATGCTGGGAGCAGAACACGATGACGTTCTCGCTGCCGAGGCGTCGGCGAAGGACGGCCACGACCTGATCAAGCATCGGGCCACCGCTGCCGGCTGACCGCGTCCGTGCCGCGAAGGATCAGGTTGGACGGTGTTCGGTGCAGGAGTTCGTACTGGTCAAAGCCGAACGCGCGGTGCAGATGCGCGGTGCTGCGGCCAGGACTGGAATCGTCGTACTCGACGATGACGATTCCGGGACGGTGGCGTTCAGGGTCGAAGGATGCCCAGACATCCAGCTCGGTGCCTTCGACATCGATGGTGAGCAGATCGATGCGCTCAATACCCGCCTCGGTGAGCAGATCCTCCAGGGTGCGGCAGACGATGCTGACCACGGTGTAGCCGACGCCGCGCTCGCCCAGCCCCGACCATGAGGGCTTGACGTCGTACATGCTGAAAGGCTGCGGTCCGGTCCCGCTGGCGACGGCGCACATCTGCAGCCGACACCTTCTCCGGGCGAGGGCCTCCCGATTGCGGGGATCCGGATCGACGCAAAGGCCGGACCAGCCCTGATCCTCGAAGAACAGGCTATTGCTGCCGCGGACGCCATCCCCCGCACCGACGTCGACGAACACTCCTCGCCGTGGCGTCACGAGCCGCTCGGTGAGCCAACGGTCTTCACCCCACTGGCTGGAGTAGGGGGCAGGCTGCGTGTAGGGGAGCATCAGGATCCCCCGATCGATCGGAGCAGCGCTTGCTCGCGGTCGAGTGTCAGCCAGTGGGGATGCCGATACCGATGAGTCCGGTACCAGGAGATGAGGTCAGCGATCGTCGCGCTGAGCGGGCGGTCGACGAAGCCCATTTGAGTGGCACGGTCGGTTCCGGTCCGTAGATGGGCTCGGAACGGGTGATCAGTGGGCAGCCACAGCGGTACTTCCTGCCAAGGCCGAACACCACGGGCCAGGACGAATTGCTCCGGGGCCCAGTGGAATTCCGACTCGCCGTGTCCAGCGGCCCGGATCAGGTCGATGAACTCGGCGAACAGCGTGATCGAGCCCGCGACGTTGACCACGCCGGTGTGCTCGGAGTCGACCATCGCCGCCAGGAATCCGGCGACGTCACGAACGTCGACGAGTTGTACCGGCTGGTCCGGCCTTGCCGGAACGAGGACTCCCGTGCCTCGCAGTGCTCGGTCGATCCAATAGGCGGCCCGCCCGGACGGGTCGTCCGGCCCGGTGACCACACCGAGCCGGACGACCAGAGACTGCGCCGGAAGAAGAGCAGCGCGGCGTTCGCACTGGACCTTCCCGCGAGCCACACTGTGCATGTTCACCGGCACCGACTCGTCCGCGATCCGGGACAGCCCCGCCGCCTGGTAGATCCCGCACGTGGACAACAGCAGGTAACGCTGGGCCGGGATGCTCTGACTCACGTCCATGTCCACGGCCGTGTGTGCGCACGTGTCGATGACCGTGTCCCAGCCGGTTTCCAGATCTGCTCGGGTCGCCGGGCCGGGTCGGCGTCGGTCTCCGACGATGCTTGCCGCGCCGGGAGTGACGGGACGGCGACCCCGGCTGAACACCGTCACGTCGTGGCCTCGGTCCACACAGGCGGCGACCACGTGAGACCCGATGAAGCCGGTGCCGCCGATCACCAGAACCCTGGCGCCCATCAGCGGCCGACTGCCGTATAGCCGAGCACGAGCAGCCGCCGTGGCTTGTCCGTCAGATTGGCCTCGCTCGCGTGCACCAGGGCCGCGTCCCACACGAGGACAGTCCCGGCCTCGGCCGTCAGCGTGGCCGCATCGTCGTCCGGAGCCGACTCGTCCGGCACGACCGGGCCTTGATCCGCCGTCGGTACGTACTCGACGGGCCGGCGATGAGTTCCGGGCCAGACACGCAGCGCGCCCGCCTCGGCCGGGCAGTCGTCCAGACACACTGCGACGGTCAGCACCCGGCTGAAGCCACGTGCGGCGAAGTACGTCGCATCCGAGTGCTTGCGAACCTCTTCTCCCAGCACGGGTAAGGCCGCCCACAGAACGTCGGCTTTCAGGGCCTCCTTGTAGGTGATCTTGTCCTCCATCGGCTCCACCTCGGCGCCGAGCAGCGCTGATGCGACGGCCGACAGCGTCTGACCACGCGCCACGTTGCTGAAGGCCGGTGCCAGGTCAGCGACGGGTTTCACCTTGAAGACGTACGCCCGGCCGTCCGGCAGCCGCCACCAGGTGAGCCGGGGATGGGCCACCTGCTGGGCCAGGGTCGCTCCGACGACCTGGTCGAACACACATGAGGCGGCGTCGCGGAGAGCCCCGACGGTGGGGGCGTCGAGAACGCCGCGCAGCACCACGTACCCGTCCTCGTCGAAAGCGAGTCGCACCGAGGAACTGATCGGCACCGTGTCCATCAGCCGTCTCCTTTCATCGCGATCGGTACGAGAAAGTCCGCGCTGGGTTTGCTCCAAGCAGCCGGTAGGTCGGCCGGAGGTATGCGGTAAGGGGCGGCCTGCCAGCCGGGGAAGTGCTTATCCAGGACGTACGTCCGGGCCACAGGCAGGTGCGTGCCGCTGTGAAAGAAGCTGAACCGTCCGCCCGGTCGCAGGGCCGGCAGGGCGACATGCTCGACGAACTGGGCGAAGTCCGCGTCGGCATGACCGTCCGGCGGCCAGGTGTCGTACATGATCGCGTCGAGGCTCGCCGGAGGTAGGGCGACCGACTGCCAGGGCCGCACCTCGAACGTCGCCGCGCAGCGAAGCGCCGACCTGACTCGTGGAGCAACCAGCTCCACCACGCCCGAATGCGGTTCCACCGCCCGGTAGCCGCCGATCCGATGCGCGCCGATCTGCTCGGCGAAGACCCCCAGCCCGAGACCGACCTCGAGAACCCGTGGCGCCGCCTGGCCGGCGACCAGGCGGCGGGCATGCTCGGCCATGAGTCCGGCTTCGGCGAAGAACATCACGTAGGTGTCGCCCAGCCGCAAACCTTGCCGGTCGATGACCGGGTTCCGGGATCGCAGCTGCTCCAGATGGCGGACATGGACGTCGTCCAGCACCGTCGTCATGACGACGCCCGATCTCGGAACCGGGCTATCGGATCCTCGCCGAGAAATCGTTCATGGTAGGACGGAGCAGTCCCGAGAGCCTCACGAGCGATCGCTTCGCCAGCGGCACCGACCGGTAGATCACTGCGGAGCAGCACATACGCAGGCTCATCCAGCCGGCCACCATTACGGGCGGCGACCACCACATCGGCGTAGACGCCCAACTGTGCGAACAATCGACCAGCGATGTCACCGGCGATCGCCGTGTAGATCTTGCCGACATGGTGCACGGGATTCTTGCCGGCGGGTGCCTCGCCGCTGGCCGGCCGCAACGGCTCGATGACACCGTTGTAGCGGTTCCCCCGTCCCACCGCACCGCAGTCGCCCTTGCCGAGAGACGTACCGAACGGCGCCAAGTAGCCGCGGCCCGGAATATCCTTCGTGTTCAGGTGCAACCGCGCTTCTCCTAGGGGAAGCGACAGGCTGTCGAGGAACTGCTTCACCTCGTTGCCGAGCTCGTCCTGAACGGCGTCCAGCCGGTCGCGGTACTGCGTCCAGGTGCTCACCGCCCCCGGCAGAAACGGAACGGCTGCGGTGACGTCCAGCTCGGCACCCGAACGGACCACCATGACCTTCACGTCCGTGCCGGTGCCGAAACGGGAGCGGAAGTCACGCCGAGTCAGCAGCGACTCCAACCAGACGGCAGTCTCCGCGGCCGCACCACGAGGCCCGCTTCCCGCGCACAGAACGGTGTCGTTCGCGACGGACTCGTCCGCCAGCACCTCGCGGACGGCAGCCGCCGTCCGCGGCTGGTAGAACTGCTCGTCATGATCCACAGCGGTGCCGGCGGTGTTGTTGATGTGCAGCCGTAGATGATCCAACACGGTCTCGTCGCCGAGAACCTCCACCAGAACGCTCCGGGTCACCTCGCCGAACAGGTCGGCGAGCGGAAGCCGCGTTCCACCCAGATGCTCGGTGAGCTTGCCGAACAGGTAGCCGTCGATCGGCTTGCGGATGTCGTAGCCGCCAAACCGGACGTCGGCCGCCGCCCCCACCAGGTTGACCTTGTCGACCCAGTGGTTCGGCACCACGCCGAATTGCTCCCGGCACAGGTGGGCGTACCGCCGGGAGAAACTGTCCGCGACCAGGTCGGCGAGGCTGTCGGGATGGCCGATGCCCTTACGTTCGGCGACATCGAAGGGCATCTGGTCGGGGTGGACGGCACCGAGGCTGGTCAGCACTCTCATGCCCGGGCCTCCGACTGGCTCGCTGCCGTTCCGGCTGGAGCGGGAGGATTCACCAGATAGGCCAGGCACTGCGACAGGACCAGGACACGTCGTGCCGGGCAAGCCGTGCTCTCTCGGGCAGGCCGGAACGTCCCGTCGTAGAGGTTGCCGTAGCACGTCGGAACGGATGCGCACCTGCGTACCTCGCCGGTGACCGTGACCTTGAACGAACTCATGCCCGCCGTACAGGGCTGGCCGCGGAAAGCGAGCATCCCGTCCAGGTACGGGCGGTTGAACACGTACTCGCCGGAGTTCGCCAGGATCAGGTCACGTTCCTCGTCGGTGTAGGACTCCGGGTAGCGGCGGCCTTCGTGTACGCCCTTGAAGACCTTGGCGCGGACCGGCTCCACGCCGAGACCAGCCAGAACCGCGAGATCCTCCCGTAGCCGCGGCAGCAGCGGCGGGTACAGGACATAGAGGGAGACCACGTCGAAGCCGGCGGACCGCAGGATCCGGAACGACTCGGCGTACGTCTCCAACGGCAAGCCGAGACGCTCACGCTCAGGCATGTGCAGCGCTGCCACGATCTTCACGACCCTGGCCGGATCGACCGACGATGCGAAATCGGCCACCAGGTCGGGTGACGCCAGGTTCGTGTTGATGCTGATCCAGTTGCGGCGGGTCAGCCCGGCGCACAACCGCGCGAAGTCGGGAAAGAGGAACGGCTCCCCGCCCGACATGTGCACCAGTGAGGTGCCCTCGAGTTCCTCGAAACGGCGCACGACCAGGTCGGCCGGCGGCTCCTCCAGCGGCTTCTTGTTCAGGACGTACCGGATCTGCGGATGGCAGTACTCGCAGAAGAAATTGCACCGATTCGTCAGGTGCCAGTCGAACTCCCACGCCCACGGCGCGGGGTCCGACGTCATCGCTGAGACGCGCATGATTCTCCTCCCCAGAAGACGACCAGCTCCGGGTTCACTTCGACGAAGGCCGATGTCTCACCCTCGCTGGCGCGAGCATCTGCAAGGCAGCTCATCGTGGGGGTTCACGGTGGACCCCACAGGGCCAGAGCCCGATATCGAGGGGTTCGCCGTGGACCCCCAACGTGATCTACCCAACGTCGGCTGTCGCACGGGATCGTCTATTTCGTGCCGCCCGATCAGCCGATCGGCGGTGCTCGAAACGGCCCCGGGGTGGGCGTGGGGAGCCGCAGCGGTCTCCCCAGCAGCAGCGGCACCGGTTCCCGCCCGCCTCGGGGCTTCACCATTCTGAAACGGGAGCAACGACATGCGCATCCGTGCATCGGACTACCTGGAACAGCGACAGATCGACCATGCGACCATCGGCCGTGAGAACCATCGATAGGCGGTCTGGTCATGGCATACATCAACACCGCATATTCGAACGGTTCCGCGCCTGCCCGGGGCCGGCATGCCGCGGTCGCAGGCTGGGCGGCCGGACCGCAGCGGCCGACGTGGCCGCTGGTCGCTGATGACTTTTTCCGGCTCGCCCACCGTGACCACGACGGCCGTCCACTGCTCGACGAGCACGTCACCGGTCTGGGCCTGGCCGCCGCTCTGCTGGCCGAGTTGGTGCTGGCACGCCGCCTCGCGCTGCCGGGCGGGCAGGTGATCATCGTGGACGCGACGCCGCCGATCGACGCACTCGCGCACACGGTCCTGGACCGGCTGGCCGCCGAACAAGCCGCCCTGCCAGTCCGGACCTGGCTGGCCTACCTCGCCCGGACCGCCCAGCGGGACATCGCCGACCGGCTCACCCGGGCCGGGCACCTGCGCCAGACCACCGGGCGGGGCTTGTTCGGGCGGCGGGTGCGGTACGTGCCCACCGACATGAACACCGCCGCCTGGCCCTGGGCCCGGCTCTCCAGCCGCCTGCAGAAAGGCCAACCCCTGGATGGGTTCGACACCGTCCTCGGCGGCCTTGTCCTGGCCACCGACCTGTACCGGACGGTATTGCTCGGCCACTCCGCCGACCTCGAAGCCGGGCTTCGAGCCGCCGCCGCCGACGCTCCGGCCCCGGTGCGGGAGCTGCTGGCCCACACCGAGGCCGCGGTCGGCGACGCGATCATCACCCGCCGCTGATCCATCCGACCCAAGCTTGCTCGAAGGGGATTCCTGCATGCCTGCTCAGCATTCCGCCGACACGGTCAGCTCGACCCTGGCGCGCAGCCGTCTCGGCGTGTGGCCGCTTGTGTTCACCGTGATGGCGGCCGCCGCCCCGCTGACCGTCGTCGCGGGCGGCGCGACCACCGGGTTCGCCGTCACCGGGATCACCGGCATCCCGATCGCGTACGTGCTCGTCGCCCTGCTGCTCGCCCTGTTCTCCGTCGGCTACGTGGCGATGTCCCGGCGCGTGCTCAACGCCGGCGCCTTCTACACCTACATCACCCACGGCATGGGTAAACCCGCTGGCATCGGCGCCGCGTTCGTCGCCCTACTGGCCTACAACACGATGCAGATCGGCCTCTACGGCGGGTTCGGTGCCGTCCTCGCCCAGTTCCTCGACACCCGCGCCGGCCTGCACCTGCCGTGGTGGCTGTGCGCCTACGCAGCGTGGGTGATCGTCGGGCTGCTCGGCGTACGGCGCATCGACCTCAACAGCCGCATCCTGGCCACCCTGCTGATCGCCGAGATCGCCGTCGCCGTCATCTTCGCCGCCGTCCACGTCACCCACCCGGCACCCGGCGGCATCTCGTTCGCCACCCTGGCACCGAGCAACGTGCTCACCGCCGGCATCGGCGCAGCCCTCGCCGTGGCCATCGCCGGGTTCGTCGGCTTCGAAGGCACCGCCGTGTTCAGCGAAGAATCCAAAGACCCCCACACCACAGTCGCCCGCGCCACCTACCTCGCCCTGACCATCATCGGCCTGCTCTACGCCTTCTGCGCCTGGGCCATGTCCGTGGCCACCGGCCCCGCTCACATCGTCGACCAAGCCCGCGCCCAAGGCACCGAACTGATTTTCACTCTGGTTGCGCCCTATCTCGGGCAGACGGTCGTGGATCTCGGACACCTGCTGTTCGTCACCAGCCTGTTCGCCGCCCTACTGGCCTTCCACAACACGGCCGCCCGCTACTTCTTCGCCCTCGGCCGCGAAGGCGTCCTACCCGCCATCCTCGGCCGCACCAGCCCCCGCTCCCGGGCGCCGCTGACCGGATCGTTGGTGCAGACGGGTCTCGCGGCGATCGTGCTGGCCGTCTACGCCATCGCCGGCTGGGATCCGATCGTCCGGCTGTTCTTCTGGCTCACCGTCCTCGGCGGCCTCGGCGTCCTCGTACTCATGACTGCCACCTCGATGGCCGTCGCCGTCTACTTCACCGCACCCGGCAACCGCGACCATCTCGGCGCAGGACGCACCCTGCTCGCATCGTTCACCGCAGCCGTCGGACTGGCCCTGGTGGTGATCGTGACGCTCGACGAGTTCGCCATCCTGCTCGGCGTCGACCCCACCTCCAGCCTGCGCTGGCAACTACCCGCCACCTACGCCGTCGCCGCAGCGGCCGGCATCGTCTGGGCGCTGATCCTCAAGACCATTCGACCGCAGGCGTACGCGGCGATCGGCCGCGGCGCCAACAGCGCCACCATCGACCTACGCCCGCCGACACGGGGCGGGCGGTGACCGCCATGCGCACCCACCCGAGCCCAGCCATCCGCACCGCGACCCCCGCCGACCAGCAGACGGTCAGCGACTTGCTGGCCGAGGCATTCCTGCACGGCGACCTCGCCGACTGGCTAATCCCGCACCTCGACACCCGCGCCCGCATCTACCCGCACTACTTCGCCCTGCACGTCGAACACGCCCTCACATACGGACACATCGACATGACCGCAGACGCCACGGCCGTCGCCATCTGGTATGCCATCGACGGCGAACCGCTTCCGGAACTGCCGGACTACACACAGCGACTCGCGGAAGTCACCGGCCGATTCCAGCCTCGGTTCGCCGCCCTCGACCAGGTTATGCACGACCACCATCCGTACGACCAGCCACACCACTACTTGGCCTTCCTCGCCGTACACCCCGACCAGCAACGACACGGCCTCGGCAGCACCCTGCTCCAAAACCACCACACCCGGCTCGACGCCACCAGAACAGCGGCTCACCTTGAAGCCACCGGACCACGAAACCGACGCCTCTACGTACGCCACGGCTACCGGGCGCAGCCGATGTTTCACCTATCCGCCGGCGGCCCACCGCTCCACCCGATGCGGCGTCCGCGCGTCGGTGCACAAGCGTTCAGATAGCTACCCGGCACTACAGGCCATCCGTCGGCGCATCCGCCGACCGAGCCAGCCAACCCGCAGCACCACTATGCTGGTCCGGCTGGCGGTGGGCTGGCATCAGTGTGTCCACGATCCTGAAGCAGCCGAGAAGTTAACTCACCTCTACCGGTCCACCCGAACTTATGGCCCTGGCAGTAGTCCTTTCGGGGTACGGCGATCGATCTGACTCTGCGGCCGATCGTGATCGTGTCTTCTCCGTATCGGCGGCTCTTAGTGCCAGGTCGTGGGCGATTGTGGGCGGTCGGCCGATCGGGTATCGACTGTGGATGGCGACGCGAGTCCTCGATCGGTCTGCCGGTGGTGCCGTATGGCTGTCGCTGACGCCCCTTGTGGATGCTTGCTGCCTCGGCGAGAAGGACGCGAGAATAGTGCCCCGCGATCTCCTGTTAGGCATGCTGTTGGCTTTTGATATTTCGGGAATTCCCACCGACCGAGTCGTGTGGATCGAATCTTTCTCGTCGTGCAGCCTGGACGAAGTAATGACAAGCGCGTCACCATGGGCGCCAGCAATCAGTACGCGAATGGTGGGTTCGCTGAGTCGGAGCGAAACGGTGGCCGCCATTCTGGATGATATGGAGGCACTCGCCAGGACATTGTTTCCGGTGTGGCTTCCGGGGGCTGAAGGCATCACCACCTCGGCGGGTGCCGCAGTGGCCGCCGTGCGGGCTCTGGCGTTTAGGCAAGCTGCGCGGACCTCACAGTACGGGCCGTTCCTGGCCGATCTGGCGACCGGTGCCGTGGCGGGGCGGAAGGGGAACACTCGGCGGCATCGGCCGGAGGTCCGGGCGCTCGGGCTGGGCCGGGTACTCGCGGCCAGCTTCGGTTGGCAGAGGTGTGTGCTCGCGCTGCACCCGCCGAAGAAACTCGATGAAAAAACGGCGTTTACCCTTGATGGGGCGGCGCAATGGCTCGTCGACCACGGCCGTCTCTCGGTGTGGATCTTCGCGGCGATGCCGCCCGCTGTTGCCAGTCCACCCATGGCCGCGTTGCCTGCTACCGGCGCTGTGCCCGAGGCGATTTCGACTGTTGCCAACCTTCCACTTCCGACGGTTTCGGTCGCCCCGCCCGGTTCCCGGCCCGTCGCTGAGCGGCCACTACGTAGGGCGAAGGCAAGTGGCGTACGCCCGCGCGGTGTCTCCGGCAAACCGCACCCGAGTAGCCCGGCCGAAGTATTGCTGGAGGAAGCTCTCGCCGATCGACCCTGGGCTGCCGGCCGTTCCTGGAATTGCACGGTCCGGCTCGGGACGCTCGTCAATCCGGTCCGGGTTGATCTCCTGTGGGCGAAGGAACAATGCATTGTCGAAGTCGATGGCGCAGATCATCGTACGGCCGGCAAGTTTGCCGCGGATCGGCAACGCGACGTGATGCTGCAGATCCACGGGTACGTCGTGCTCCGTTTCACCAACGTCCAGGTTTTCGACGACGTCGAGAATGTTCTAGCACTTCTCCAACAGCTTCTCGCCGACCGCCGGCGCACCCGGAAAGGACGATGACTTGCCTGACAAGCCGTTGACGACGGTTGAGACAGCGGTGCTTTTCATTCTGCTTGCCGAGGCCGGTCCGGTCCCGAATGCCGTTCTGGCAAGGGAGCATGGTTGCTATCTGAAACGCGAGCAGCGCGACCATCTCGTGAGCTTGAAGCTGGTCGAGGTCGAGCGGAACTCGGGCAGACTGGTGCTGACGTTGAGCGACAAGGGCTGGGCACACTGTCGTGCCGAGCTCGCCTCCGGATCAGCGCCTGCGCGGTCCGGTGCTGCCGGTGGGGCATTGTTCGCCGTACTCCGGCGGTGGGATCGCTATCTGACCGCGCGACAGCTCAGTCTCGGCGACTTCGTGAACTGTGGCAGCGACAGGACGGTGGTGGAACCGCCAGTCGGCGAGCAGGAGGTGCAGGAGCGAGGGCCGCAGGTGGAGGAGCGGGTGCGCGCCGCGTACGAGATGATCGCTCCGAAGGCCGGGGAATTGGTCAGTCTGGCCGATCTCCGTGACGTGGTAGGGGATCTGATCCGGGCTGACGTCGACGCGGCGCTACGCCGACTGCACCGCAAGCCGGGCGTGACCCTGGTACCGGAGGCGAATCAAAAGACTCTCGATCGGCGTTCCCGAGACGCCGCCGTGGTGATCGGCGATCAGCCCAAGCACGCGATCGCGATGCAGGTCTCATGACCGCGGACGCGTTGAAAGCGCTCGCGCATCTGCACTTCCACTCCACACCGACCCGTAACGACGTCTGGCGCGAGACACGCTTCCACATCGACGGTCTGCACGCTGGTGTGCTCGCCGAAGTCCTCGATGCGGTGGACCGCGCGGAGTCCAGCCCGGACAGCAGCCCGACCGGTGTCGTGGTGCGGGGCCAACGCGGCGCTGGCAAGACGCACCTGCTCAGCCGGGTTCGCGAGCTGATCCAGTTGCGTGGCGGATACTTCTTTCTGGTCAGCCTCCTGGATGCCGACGCATTCTGGGGCAGCGTGGCGGCTTCGGTCGTCGACGGGCTGCACCAGCCGGTCGACGACGACGGCTCGACCCAGCTCCACCTGTCCCTGAACCGTCTCGTCGATCTGCTGGGCCTACCGGTGGTGACCCGCATGGCGGTGACGGGGCGTGTTCCGCTGACACCCGACCGCCTGGACGAGTTCGTCGCGGCGCTGGGCCGGCTGAACCGCCAGATCGGCATCGGGAGCCGTGACACGGCCCGCGCTCTGGCGCTACTGGCCGGTAGCGACGCGCGGGCGCAGGACGTGGCGATGTCCTACCTGCTCGCCGGCGAGGAAGCCGAGGTCGGCGAGCGGGCCGCGTGGGGCATCCGGCCCGCCCAGCGGTTCCCGCAGCATCTGGTATCGGACGTCTCTCGTCTGCTGTCGCTCACTGGGCCGTCGGTCGTCGCAGTGGACCAGGTGGACGGGCTCATCGCGCAGGTCGCGAACAGGAGCCATACCTCCGCGGACGGTCGCGGCGGCGGCGCCGACGGCTGGGCCGCGGCCGTTCAGCTCGACCGGGTGGCGAGCGGCCTGATGGAACTGCGCGAACTGACCCGGCGCACGGTGTCGGTGCTGGCGTTGCTGCCGGTCTCGTGGGCCGTGATCAAGGGCAATGCCGTCGACACCGTGCAAGACCGGTTCCGGGAGGCCTCCCCTCTCGAGGCGATACCGGATCGTGAGACAGGTCGGGCCCTGATCGAGCGTCGGCTGACAGCGCACTACGCGGAAACGGGTTTCGTGCCACCGTACGCCAGCTGGCCGATTCGGCCTGAGGCGTTCGACGACGCCGTCGACTTCACTCCCCGGCAGCTGCTGATCAACGTCGAGCGGCACATCCGCTCGTGCGTGCAGAGCGGTACGGTGACCGAGCTGACGCACCTCGGCACGGTCACCGAGGCGCCGACTGCGGGTCCCGCTCCGGCGGGCCGTCCGGCACTCGAGATCCTGGACGAGCGGTACGCCGCGCTGCGAGCCGCTGCACCGGTGGGCGGCCTGCTCGATCCAGCCAACGAGGACGCCGAGGTGCCCGCCCTGCTGGCCGCGGGTCTAGACGCCTGGGTCAGAGAGAACCCGGATGACGACTTCACCCAGGACACGATTCCGACTCGCAAACCGGTGTTGCACGCGCGGCTGCGGCGCACCTTGGACGATCGGACCGGAGACGAGGCGCATTGGGCGTTCCGGGCCATCGCCGCACAGCACTACAACGCCGAACTGGCACGGCTACGCAACGCGTGTGTCGCCGCTGGTCTGGCCAGCGGCGTCGCCCAGCGCCGGCTATACATCCTCCGCAACGACGATTGGCCGAAGAGCCCCGGACGGCGAAAGGCAGTCGAGGAGTTCGTCGCGGCTGGTGGCCAGACACTGCCGCTCGGTGAGAACGACTTGCGCAGCCTGGTGGCGCTGCGAACACTCCTCGCCGAGGAGTCGGACGGCCTATCGGAATGGCTGATCGAGCGGCGGCCCGCGTCACGTACGGCTCTACTAAAGGCCGCTCTCGCCGACGCCGGACGCGAAATGCTGGACGGCAACGACCCGGACGCGGGCACCGTGGACCCCGTTGACCCGGCAGACGTGCCGCAGGACCTCACCCTGCTCGCAGCCGGCGCGACCCGAGACGAGTCAGACTCTGCGGACCCGGCGGACGTGCCGCGGCAGAGGCCACCGCAGGAGGCTGTGGACACTCCGGGTGGGGTGTATCTGCGCGTGGGCGACGACTGCGAGACGGGCGACCCGGTTCACGTCGAACTGACCGCACTGCGGAAACACACCGCCATCTTCGCGGGCTCCGGTTCCGGCAAGACCGTCCTGATCCGGCGGCTGGTGGAAGAGTGCGCCCTGCTCGGTGTCTCGGCGATCGTGCTCGATCCCAACAACGACCTGGCCCGCCTCGGTGACGCCTGGCCGCGTGAGCCTCGGGGGTGGGCAGGCGGTGACGCCCAGGCGGCAGCCGACTATCACGATGCGGTCGAGGTCGTGGTGTGGACACCGGGCCGAGAGGGTGGACGGCCGCTGACCTTCCAACCCCTGCCCGACCTCGGTGAGGTGAGTGACGACCCCGACGAGTTCACCCTGGCGGTCGACAGCGCGGTCGACGCCCTCGCGCCGCGCGCCCAGGTCGCCGCCGCCACAGCGAAGGCGATGCGGGGGCAGGCGGTGCTGCGGCAGGTCCTGCGGCATTACGGCCGGACTGGTGACCGCAGCAGTCTGGACGGCTTGATCGCGTTGCTGCGGGACCTGCCGGAAGGTGTGAGCGAACTGGCTGGCGCGGCGGTGATCGCCGCCGATATGGCGGAGAATCTCGACGCCGCCCGGATCAACGATCCACTCTTCGGGGGAACGGGCGACCCGGCCGACCCGGGAACTCTGCTGAGTCCGGCACCGGGTAAGCGGGCCCGTGTCTCAGTCATCAGTTTCGTCGGGCGCCCAGCGAGGAGAAGCGGCAGAGCTTCGTCAGCAGACTCCAGATGGCGCTGTTCTCATGGATCAAGCGCAATCCCGCCGGGGATCGGCCGCTGGGTGGCCTGCTGGTGATGGACGAGGCTCAGACGCTGACCCCCTCCGGTTCGACCACCATGTGTACGCGCAGCACCCTGATGCTGGTCTCGCAGGCCCGCAAGTACGGCCTCGGCCTGATCTTCGCCACGCAGGCGCCGAAGGGCTTGCACAACCAGATACCGGGGAACGCGGCGACGCAGGTCTTCGGGCTATTGAACGCCCCGGTGCACATCGAGGCGGCCCGAGAGATGGCTCATTTCAAGGGCGGCGACGTGCCGGACATCTCCCGCCTGACGAGCGGTGAGTTCTATGTGGCGGTCGAAGGCCAGCCGTTCCGCAAGATCCGAACTCCGCTCTGCCTCACCCACCACCCAGCCAGTCCGCTCTCCACCGACGAGGTAATGGCCCGGTCCTGGCAAACCACCGTCGGTATCAGCTGATGTCGAAGCCGACGCAAACCCTGAACTCTGCATATGAAGGGAACCTCGAATGGGTTCATTGGATCTTGCTGTGTTGCTGGCTGCCGGGGCGGCCGGTGGGTCGAGCTGTCTGACGTCGACGACGGTGCTGGAGCCGGCCGGTGGCCGGCACGCGTCGGTGGCGCCGGCCAAGTTCGCTGATGCGAACAGCAACAACAAGCGTGGGGTGTACGCGTACGAGCAGCGTTTCCTCGGTGACGAGAGCCGGTACGCGGTGCTGATCGACTCGAAGCAGTCGCAGCTCAACCGGGCCGAGCAGGCGCTGGCCCAGGCGATCGAGGACGGCCATCCGCTGCTGTCGCGGGTGCCGCACGTACGGCTGACATATGAGCGGGCTGGGACGGTCGAGCACTACTACGACCTGACGCTTCCGCACCGGATCTTCGACGGCCACATCCGCGCGGGGACGATCGACGGCACGCCCACCACGCAGACCCCGGAGTATCGGGCGGTACGGGACGCCAGCCCGGCCAACGCGCGGGCCCTACTGGAGACGAGTCCGGTGACGCTGATCTTCGGGGGCTGGGACGCGACTCGCCGCAGTCGGCAGGGTCGTTGGCGCAGCGCGCTGGTCGGTGAGATCGCCGGCTTCATGGCGGCGGTTCGGGACCCGGACGGGCTTCTGGTGAAGCCTGCGCCCGGGCTGAAGGGCGGGGCCCGGGTCGACCCGGTCGGGATGCAGATCAACCTCGGTAAGAAGGTGATGACCGAGGTGGCGGACCGGCAACAGGCGGAGCTGAGCCCGTCCACCCATAGCACGATCGTCAAGACGGCCGGCGGGATCAAGCCGGGTGAGACGAAGTCGGCGTCCGCGCTGGGGCTCGGTGGCATCCCGCCGACTCTCGACCAGTTGACCGGCGTCGCATGCGACGCGATCATCCGTACGCACGTGCTGTCCTTCGCCACCCTGCGGCAGATGCGATTCGGTGCCGGCCCGGAGGGCGACGCCGCCTGCCGGGCGCTGCTGGCCGCGCTGGCTCTCAACGCGCTCGCCCGCTCCGATGCGGAGCTCTACCTGCGGGCGAACTGCGACCTGGTCGAGGCGGAATCACCGAGGGTGCGGCTCGACCGGCGGGGTGGCGAGTTCCTGGAGGTGGAACCGCTCGGCATCGACGCCGCCGACCTGCTGCTGTCCGAGGCGCTCGCCCATGCCGAGAAGGCCGCCGACGTGTCGTGGACAGGCCTGGCGATGCGGGTGACCGGCAACCCGGACATCCTCTCCGGCGCGGTCGACGCGGACGACAAGCCGTGAGCTTCGCGATCGTCGCCGAACCCTTGCTGGGTGTCTACAAGGGGCACGTGGGCGCCGGGCAGGTCGACTCGCTGCCGTCCCCGGCGCGTCTGCATGCGGCACTTGTCTGTGCGGCTGCGCAGGGGGTGCGCGCCGTCGCGGCAGGGGACGACCTGCGGCCCTGCGCCGCGGATCGCGAGGCGTTGCGCTGGCTGGAAGAGAACCCGCCCGACGGTGTCGCGGTCCCGGGCACTCTGCACAACGGCGGCGTCGCCACCGCGTACCGCAAAGAGGGTTTGATCGTCAAGGAGGGCCGCAACCCGCTTGCTGAGAAGCTGGCCGGAAAGCCTGCAGTGACGGGTGTCTCGGTGACCGGGCGGTTCGCCTGGTGGTGGAGGCAGGCTCCGCCCGAACCGGTGGTGACGGCGCTGGCCGCGCTCTGTCCCGAGGTGCCGTATCTGGGGACCAGCGAGTCGCCGGTGTTGCTGGCGGTAGCCGAGGCGGAGCCTACACACCTGCTGGACAGGGAGGCCGACCTGTTCACCGGAGACGGTCTGGACCTGACGGTGGCGGTCGAGGGCCGGCTGGATGCGCTGGAGACGGCTCACGCCGACGCGGCGAAGACGCCGCCGCTGAAGAGCGACGCACACCGCTCTAGCGAGAAGGTCGCCGCCCCTGCGGTGGTGACGAGCGGGCTGGACCTCGGCCGATATACCCGAGCGCCGCAGCCCCCGCCGCCGACGCCGTGGACATCGGTCCTGCTGTTCCGGATGAATCGGACCGGCCCGGTTCCGGCCGAATCGCGGGTCCGTTTCGCCGTGGCTGCCCACCGGGCGCTCGTCGCGATCATAGGAGACGGGGCGCCCGCGATCTTGACCGGCGTTTACGAGCCCGGCGTGCCGCGGCCGGCCAACCGGTGCGCGATCCACTTCCTCGGTCCGGACACCCCGCACATCGGTGGCTGCGCGCTGGCCGTGCTGCTGCCAGCCGACGCCGACGAGGTCGATCTCACCCTGGTGCGGATGGCGGCCCAACAGCTCAAGCAGGTCCGGGTCGCGTCCGGGTCGTTCTCGCTGGGGGCGCCGGTGGAGGTCCCCGCCGGCGAGTTCTGGCCGGAACCGGCCTCCGGCACGCAACGATGGTGGCAGACCGATCCGGTCGCGGTGCCGGACACCCGCCCGCCGCGCGGCGGCCCCTGGACGCTGGCCGATGCGATCGCGCTGTCGGCCGGTTTGGTGTGGCGGCGGGAGTTCACCGTCCCGGGACGGGCCGATACCCGCTACCGGGCGCTCGCCGCGGCAGCCGGACAACGGATCCGGGTCGGGTCGGCATCCCGGGTGGCGGGCAGCGATCTTGGCCAGTACGTGCACAAGGTCCATCAGGACACGCTGGTCCAGCCGTACCGCGCGGTGCTCGACCTCGGTGACCTTGCCGGTTCACGGACGATCACCGCCATCGGGCAGAGCCGGCACCTGGGCGGTGGCCTGCTCGTCCCGCGGGACCTGCCGGTCGCCATCGCGCGGAGGATGGGCCGATGACCGTCGACCGGGCCGAATTCGGCGACTTCTTCGCGGAGGTGCGGGATGGGCACCGGCCCTTCCGTTGGCAGCGGCGGTTACTCGACCATCTCCTGCACACCGGGAGGTGGCCGGACCAGTTGGTCGCCCCGACCGGCGCGGGTAAGACCAGCGTAATCGACGTGCACGTGTTCGCCGTGACGTTGATGGCCTGCGGTCACCCGGTCCGGGTGCCGCGCCGGCTCGCCCTAGTGGTGGACCGCCGGGCTCTGGTCGATGACCAGCACGAGCACGGCCAGCGGATTGCCGGTCTGCTGGCCGAGGCCGAGGACGGGAGTCTGCTCGGCCGGATGGCGGGCGCTCTCGGATCATTGCGCACGGCGATCGGTGGCCGTCCCCTCACGACCGCGCTGTTGCGTGGCGGCGCGCCTCCGTCCCGGCAGTGGCTGGAGGACCCGGTCGGCTGCGCGATAATCTGCGCCACCCCGGACATGTGGGGCTCGCGGCTGCTGTTGTCCGGGTACGGTTCGCGGGCGCAGGCCTGGCCACGAGAGGCCGGGTTACTGGCGTACGACTCGGTGGTTGTAGTCGACGAGGCGCATCTGTCACAGCAGCTGGTCACGACGGCGCGCCGGGTCGCCGAGCTCGCCGAGGTGGCCGAGGAACCGCTCGGGGTGCCGATCCTGCAGGTCGTGGAGACCACCGCCACCCCACGCGCTGATGCCGGGGTGGCGGTCGGCGTCGAACCGGCGGATCTGGACGTGGACACGGCGCTGCGGCAGCGGTTGACCGCGATGAAACCGGTCACTCTACTGCCGCTGCCGGTGTGGCCGATTCCGCGCACTGGCCCAGCCCACAAGAGCGGGGTGACCGTATTAGCGGACGAGGCAGTGCGGCTGCGGGAGAAGTACGGCCGGACGGTCGGCTGCTTCGTCAACAGCGTCAAGGTGGCCACGGCCGTCGCTCTCGAACTGCGGGGCCGGGGCCAGGAGACGAGACTGATCTGCGGGCGGATGCGACCGTACGACGTCGGCCGGTTGCGCCCGCCCATGTCGACGCTGCTCACCATCGGTGGCGACGACACGGTCGACGTCCTGGTCAGTACCCAGAGCCTGGAAGTCGGCGTCGACCTGGACCTGGCCGCGGCGGTGACCGAACTGGCACCCGGTGGAGCCATCGTGCAGCGAGCCGGCCGGGTCAACCGGCTCGGGTCGCGGGCGACAGAGGTGGCCGTGATCGTGCCCGCAGGTGAGCTGGCCGCCGATGCCAGGTCCGGGCCGTACGGCCGCAACGACCTCGCGGAGGCTCACTCCTGGCTGGTGGACAGGTTCGCCGACCCGGTCGGCCTGGCACCCTGGGCACTGCGGGAGCCCCGCCCTCCGGTCCCTGCGGCGCGGCGGGACCTGTGGCAACGACTGGAGTTGGCCCAGGCGTGGCACCTCGCCCGGACCAGCGACGACCTCGCGGCCCGGCAGGACGACCTGGACCTGTGGCTCAGCGACGACCTGGACGATCCCGAACACGAATTCGGGATCGTGGTGCGGCAGGCCCTGCCGGCTGACCGCGCTGATGCCGTACGCCTGATCCAGGCTCTGCCGCCCCGCAAGCACGAGGTGTTTCCGGTCTCGATCCGGAAGGCGGCGAAGGTTCGGGAAAGGCTGAAGTCCGGTGGGATCCTGATCCGTCCCACCGAGGACCGGCCGCGTTTTCTGCCTCCTGGCGAAGGAAAACGCCCCGCAGGCCAGGCCGGCTCCAACGGCGACGCCCGCCCGGAGGGTCGGATCCGCCCCGGCGACCTGCTCGTCGTCGACGCCGACGAGGCCCTGTTCATCACGGACGTGGTCGACCCTGACGGCACCGAACGGGCCGTGGACGTGCTCGAAGCAGCCAACGACATGGACGCCGGCACGTTCGTGTTCCGCATCGAGCGGATCCCGACCGAACGGGAGGACGACGACCGCCGGATCCTCGACGCCATCGATCCGGAGCAGGACCTCACCGAGCAGCTGAGCGACCTGGGAAAGCAGCTCGGGTTGACCCACGATCAGCTGGCCGCCGCTGAGTTGACCCCTCATTGGGACGACTCGCAAGACGGCCGACCACGGCTCGTCCGGCTACTCGTCGTCGGCCTTCACCGGGCGGCCGCCGACGAGGACCTGCGGCAGACCTGGACCCCGAGCCGGGAACCGGTCACCTTGCGCCAGCACGCCGGGGCGGTCGCCGACCGGGCCGGGATCGTCGCCGACCGACTCCACCTGGACGCCGGGCTGATCGGCGTGCTGAGCCACGCTGGTCTGCACCACGACGACGGCAAGATCGACGAACGGTTCCAGCGCCTGCTGCGGGGCCGCTCGACACAGCTCGAGCCGCTGGCCAAGAGCCGGGTGCGCAGCACCCGCCGAAACCGGGAACTCCGAGCCCAGGTGGGGCTACCGGCCGGGTGGCGCCACGAACAACTCTCGGTGGTCGAAGCCTGGGACAAGCTGTCCGAGCTGGAGGAACCCCACCGGGAGCTTGCAGCCCGGCTGGTCGGCACCAGCCACGGGTACGGCCGGCACGGCTTCCCGCACACCAGCAGGCACCTCACCAGACATCCCGGCGAAACCGCCGTCACCCTGTTCGACGAGGGGCTGTGGGACGAACTGATCGAACGTACGCATCTGCGTTGGGGGGTGTGGGGCTGCGCGTACCTGGAGGCGCTGCTCCGGGCCGCCGACGGGCAAGTCTCCGCGGAGGGATCATGACCGACTTCGTGCTCACCGGGGCCGACCCGCACATGATGCTGTCGCACCTGGCACTGTGCGGGCTCGCCGCCATCGCCGAGGAGGAGGGGCTGCGGGACGTGCGGCTGTCCTGGACTCCCGGCATGGGTGCACGGCCGGTCCTCAGTGCCGTGAACGCCACCGCCGAGACGATCGGGGCGGCCGTCCAGCGGCACGCCGCCCGGCTCGACGACGCCGGAAGCTGGCTGAACCGGCAGCTCAGCGACACGGAGAAGCGTGCGCTGATGAGCCCACGGATCAGCGTCATAGCCGACATCGACGGGTGGCGTTCGCTGCAGGACCGGCGACACGACGTCCTCGACCAGCTCACCGGGGCGCGGGCGATACTCGACCTCCGACTCATCGCCGCGCTCGGCGAGCCCAGCTACTGGCGCCGGAACCACAAAGGCGACCGGCTGCAGGACGACGGCGCCAGCCGGATGGAGATGCAACCTCGCAACCAGGGGTCCGAGTTCGTCGGCAACCGGCTCCGCCCGCTGGCCGCGGCGGTCGCCGCCCGCACCCCCGCACTGATCAGCGACGGGTTGCGCGGCCATAACATCCGCGACGAGATCGGCAAGGACGACACCCAGAGCCGTACGCCCACCGGTCTGGCCGACCCCGGACCCACCGACAACGCGCTGGCCTGGTGCGCGCTCTGGGGCATCTCGCAGCTCCCCATAGCGCTGCGCCGCGACGACTTCGCACGAACAACCGCCCACCTCGGACGCGGCACTGCCGGATACTTCGCACTGCCGGTCTGGTCTGGCCGGTGGCGAAGCGCCCGGTACCGCAGCGTCGCCGCCAGCGCCCACCTCACCCGGTTCGTCGAAAGCGGACTCACCCCCGGCGGCGTCGTCCGGCCGGCCGGTCCGAACGGCGTCACCGCCGTCGGCACGGCGGCTCGCGAGTGGCTGGCTGCCCGAGGCGTCACCGGCGTCGTCCGCTTCGAAGTACGACGCTTCGGCAGCGCCAGCGCCCCGGAACGGCGGGCGGCGCGCGGCGCGATCCTGAAGACCGGCCGGTCCTGATGTCTGAGCTGATCCCGATCAGCCTGGTCGCCCATCATGCGTTCTGCCCCCGCCGTGCCTGGCTGGAGGCGATGGGCGAGGCGACCGACACCCATCAGGTGGCGGCCGGCATCCAGGCGCATACACCGGCCGACGACCCGGCGGGTTCGCGTTCCCGCAGGCACCGGGCCGTCGACGTGGTCAGTCACGACCTCGGCGTGATCGGGCGCTGCGACACCGTCGAGCTGGACGACGACGCCGCCATGACGGTGGTCGAGCACAAAGCCACCCCGATCCGTCGACGTCCCGAAGTCACCGAGCCGATGCGAGTTCAGGTCGCGCTCCTAGCCGGGGCACTGGCCGACATGGGTTACCCGGTAGCCGGACAAGCGATCTACTTCACCAACCACAGAACCCGGGTCGAGGTGATCCTCTCCGCCGAAGACAAGGCGCTCGCCCGGGAGATGGCGACAGCCACCGCCCGCACCCTCGCGTCCGACCAGGCACCACCACCGTTGGAGGACGACCGGCGCTGTTCCCGATGCTCGCACATCTCGGTCTGCCTGCCCGACGAGCGTGCGCTGGAGCCGGTCACCCGTCGCATCGTCGTCGCCGACCCGGACACCCAGGTTCTGCACCTGACGACAGCGGGCTCGCGGGCGTACATCAACCGGGGTCGGATTGAGGTGAGCAAGAGCGGCGAGAAGCTGGGCACCTTCCCGATCGAACGGGTCCAGGGCCTCGTGGTGCACGGCAACGTCGACCTCTCCAGCGGACTCATCCGAGAACTGTTGTGGCGCAGTCTGTCCGTCGTCTGGTGCACCAGCTCCGGCCGAGTCACCGGATGGGCCCAACCCGCCCAGGGGCCCAACGGCGGTCCCCGGCTGCTGCAGCACGTCGCGTCCCACAACGGGCGCATCGATCTGGCCCGGCAGTTCATCGCGGCGAAGATCGCCAACCAGGCAACACTCCTGCGCCGTCATAGCACCGAGACCGATGTCGTCGCCCGGCTACGTGCCCTGCAACGGCATGTCCTTGACGCGCCGTCACTCACCGACCTCTTCGGTATCGAAGGAGAAGCTGCGGCACGCTACTTCGAAAACTTCCTGACCATGATTAGGCCAAAGATCATCGATGCAGAAGAACTGGCCTTCTCCACCCGGACCCGACGCCCCGCCCGCGACCCCGTCAACGCTGCCCTGAACTTCTGCTACGGCCTGGCCACGGCGGATGCGCTACGGGCCGTCGTCGCATGTGGACTCGACCCGAACGCGGGATTCCTGCACAGCAGCGGCCGCAACAAGCCCGCCCTGGCACTCGATCTGGTAGAGGAGTTCAGGGCGCCGGTCGCCGACTCGGTCGTGATCAATGCGTTCAACAACGGCGAACTCCGTACCCGAGACTTCTCGACGGCCCTGGGCACGACACGACTTGGCGAGCGGGGGCGCAGGGCGCTGATCGCCGGCTACGAACGTCGTGTCACCGGGAAATTCCGCCACCCCATCTTCGGTTACGACGTGACCTGGCGGCGGGCTATGGAAATCCAGGCACGCCTTGTTCTCGGTGTCATCGACGGCACCCAGCCCCGCTACCAAGGAATCAAAATCCGGTGAGCGTTGACGATGTCCGGCGCTACCTCATCGCGTACGATGTAGCCGACGATGTACGTCGTACAAAAGTCGCCAAGAAGCTCGAATCATACGGCGACCGAGTCCAGTACAGCGTTTTCGTCGTGGATATCCGCCCGGCCAAGCTGGTGCGGCTGCGAGCCCAGCTGATCGCCCTCATCGACCAGTCCACCGACTCGGTGCTCTTCGGAAACCTCGGCGCACTTCGTGAAAGCCGGAGCCGATCCCTCGACGTCATCGGACGCAGCCGCCCGGTCACTGGTCACGGCCCGGCGATCCTGTGACCTAACAGGCAGCAGCGTGTGCGCTCATCCGCAATATCGTTCGAGTCGAGTCCACGTGCGAAGGCTCCGTTGTGCCGCCGTTGAGCGCTCACCCTTCGCGCACTTCTGAGCAGGTGTTACGGGCCTCCCGACAGGCGGGTCGAGGGCGCTGCGGCGGGGTGGGGCAGCTGCCGCACAACACCCTTCGCAACAGCGGTGCCGAATCCCAGCTCAGCGTGGGTAATATCGGGCCCCAGGCGCAGCTCCTCCGGGAGCTGCCCTTCATTGAGGCAGCGCTGCGTCGTTGCGCTGGTCAGCCTCGGCGGCTTCCCGGCGCAGCTCCTCCGGGAGCTGCCCTTCATTGAGGCGTACGGCTCAAGAGCCAGGCGTCGCACCTGCTGTCCGGCGCAGCTCCTCCGGGAGCTGCCCTTCATTGAGGCTGGGATGCCGTTGACGGTGGCGACCCATCCGGCGGGCGCAGCTCCTCCGGGAGCTGCCCTTCATTGAGGCCTGGAGGAAGTTGACCCGCTTGGCGACCTGGCGGGGCGCAGCTCCTCCGGGAGCTGCCCTTCATTGAGGCACCGACGACCCGGCAGCCGGCACGCACTATCCGCTCCGGGGGCGCAGCTCCTCCGGGAGCTGCCCTTCATTGAGGCATCGGCCTTGTGGCGGAGGAGGTCGACGCGCTCGGCGGCGCAGCTCCTCCGGGAGCTGCCCTTCATTGAGGCGACACCGCCCGCGGGCTGGTCGTCGAGGTGTACGCCGGCGCAGCTCCTCCGGGAGCTGCCCTTCATTGAGGCGTCCTCGGCCGGTCCGCGTCCCGGGGCGTGTACGAGGGCGCAGCTCCTCCGGGAGCTGCCCTTCATTGAGGCATGGCGACCATGCGCCGGGTCACCGAGTCGCCGAGGATGGCGCAGCTCCTCCGGGAGCTGCCCTTCATTGAGGCTTCTCCCCACCCCGGTGGATCAGCGAGCCGATCGGGCGCAGCTCCTCCGGGAGCTGCCCTTCATTGAGGCACGATGTTGCAGCTGCATGCGGGTATGTCCGCGACGGCGCGGCGCAGCTCCTCCGGGAGCTGCCCTTCATTGAGGCTGGGTGCGCGTGTTGAATAGATTCGCGCGATGATCACTGGGCGCAGCTCCTCCGGGAGCTGCCCTTCATTGAGGCACGTGCCGCTGCCCGCCGCTCCGCGTGGTGGTCCACCGGCGCAGCTCCTCCGGGAGCTGCCCTTCATTGAGGCCTGAAGAAGCCGTCCGATGAGGCGGATGGGTTCGCGGCGCAGCTCCTCCGGGAGCTGCCCTTCATTGAGGCGAGGCCGAACGCGCGCCGGATGACCCGTGGGCTTACGTCGCAGCTCCTCCGGGAGCTGCCCTTCATTGAGGCATCTGGATCATCGCCGGTGAGGACCAAGCCTCCGCGTCGCAGCTCCTCCGGGAGCTGCCCTTCATTGAGGCACCGACCAGTGCTGTCCCGCGCGGGAGCATGAGCAGGTCGCAGCTCCTCCGGGAGCTGCCCTTCATTGAGGCACATCGTGCGGGTACACGTCGTCCTGGGCGAGCGGTCGCAGCTCCTCCGGGAGCTGCCCTTCATTGAGGCGACTTCGACATCCGCAAGGAGGCGCTCGGCCTGGCCGGTCGCAGCTCCTCCGGGAGCTGCCCTTCATTGAGGCGGGTTGCCGGCGCGGGCGAGGATGTCGGCGACCTGGTCGCAGCTCCTCCGGGAGCTGCCCTTCATTGAGGCCAGGTGTCAAGGTTGGCCGGGCCACGCTCGAGATGGCCGTGTCGCAGCTCCTCCGGGAGCTGCCCTTCATTGAGGCACCGACGCGAACGGCGAGCCGCCCGGGCGGACCGTCGCAGCTCCTCCGGGAGCTGCCCTTCATTGAGGCTGCCCGTCCCCGGGGTAGGCGCGGGAGTAGATGCCGTTGTCGCAGCTCCTCCGGGAGCTGCCCTTCATTGAGGCCCCTGGGCCGACGACGACGGGGAGGCCCTGGCCGGCAAGCGTCGCAGCTCCTCCGGGAGCTGCCCTTCATTGAGGCGACCTGGCGCTGATCCCCCGGATCGAACCGATCCCCGGTCGCAGCTCCTCCGGGAGCTGCCCTTCATTGAGGCATGCTCCAGTCGAACGGCCGCGGCAACGGAGCCAGGTCGCAGCTCCTCCGGGAGCTGCCCTTCATTGAGGCCGGGTGAGCGGCGGCGTGTCGATTGCCGGGCAGACAGATGTCGCAGCTCCTCCGGGAGCTGCCCTTCATTGAGGCATCCAGGGCCGAAACATCCGCTGGACGGTGCCCCAGGAGTCGCAGCTCCTCCGGGAGCTGCCCTTCATTGAGGCTTCGCCTGGTCGACGACCAGGGTCCGCTGCGTGTGTCGCAGCTCCTCCGGGAGCTGCCCTTCATTGAGGCGACTCCCACGCGAGGCGGCGCGCGGTCTCCTGGTCGTAGGTCGCAGCTCCTCCGGGAGCTGCCCTTCATTGAGGCCGCGACGGCTCCAAGGGCGTCGAGGAGTGGAAGAAGTCGCAGCTCCTCCGGGAGCTGCCCTTCATTGAGGCCGCGAGAATCACGCCGGAACGCCGATGGCGACAACCCGGTCGCAGCTCCTCCGGGAGCTGCCCTTCATTGAGGCATTCCGCCCTCGTCGCCGCCGAACGATCCGTCCTCGGGTCGCAGCTCCTCCGGGAGCTGCCCTTCATTGAGGCGAGGGCTGGTGGCAGGTCCCGGACGGGCTACTCAGTCGCAGCTCCTCCGGGAGCTGCCCTTCATTGAGGCATGCCGGCGATGCGGCGGGCGCGGTCGAGTGGGGTGGTCGCAGCTCCTCCGGGAGCTGCCCTTCATTGAGGCAGGCGGCAGTCGCGGACGTCGGCGTGCGGCGGGATCGGTCGCAGCTCCTCTGGGAGCTGCCCTTCATTGAGGCGCGATACACCGGCCGGCCGCGGTGTCGATCCGGGGCGCGGGTCGCAGCTCCTCCGGGAGCTGCCCTTCATTGAGGCTCGTCGGATCCGGACGAGATCGCCTACTACATCGGCGACCGTCGCAGCTCCTCCGGGAGCTGCCCTTCATTGAGGCACGTTGACGAACACGTTCATCGCGAACGGCAACGACGTGGTCGCAGCTCCTCCGGGAGCTGCCCTTCATTGAGGCCGGGCGGGGAAGACACGAAGCAGGTGGGCCCACTGGGGTCGCAGCTCCTCCGGGAGCTGCCCTTCATTGAGGCGCGGTTCGGTTCGGCACGCTGGACCCGGGCGTCACCCTTGTCGAGAAGCCGTTCTCCGAGTCCGACCTGCTGCAGAAGATCCGGCAGGTACTCGACAGCGCCCCGACAACCTGACCGGCGAGGCGTACGTGGGAGATCAGCCCGGAAGACGGGCGCTTCGACTCCGCGGTGGGCGCTATCGTCTCGAAGATCAAGGGCTCGTGGCGGGAGCGGGGACAGTTCCCTGCGGGCGCCTTGTTCGCGAGTTGACCGCCTGAGTGACCGGCCGTCAACCTTGAAGTCCTGCGTCAACCGTCGCTCCTGGTCGGCGATCTGGCATGGCGCGAACCGGTCAAACGCCCTGGTAGCGGGTCGCCGGTGACGGTGGTGGGGTGGTTCGCGTGGTGCAACGTACGGCCCGCTGTCACAGCAGTTCAGCACCGGTTTCCCGGCGCTGAACTGATTGCCTTCCGGGGTCGTGCAGCAGCGGTCAGTGATCTAGAGATTCGCTGAGTTTCTTGAGTGCGGGCGCGGGCCGGCCGCGCTCGGCCTGCTGGCGGCCTGCGGCCGGCATCGGCCGGCGCGCCGGCCGTACATGCTCAAAGCCGTGACGATCGCTGAGCGTGGCTGATCTCCGCTGTTGCTTCCGGCGATCGCTGCCGCATCGCTTCGCGGCTTGCCACCGAATACTCGGGGAACGGTTGCTCTGTGGCTCACCGTATTGTCGGCTGTCCCCGTTGGGGTCCGGGCCGTCGACCTTCCGATTTGCTATCCGAAGGCGGAACCCGCCGGGATGATCACAGTATGACGGACGCTGCTGGTCAGGCCGAGTATCCGGTGGTCATGGACGTAGCCGACTGGACTTTCATCGACGGAACCATGGACAACGAGATCCAGGGCATCCGCGAGCGACGCTGGCGAGAAGATGGACAGGACCCCGCGTGGGCCGAGCTGGAACAGCTGGGCGCGAGTATCCGTCAGGCGGGCTGGGAACAACTTCCCGACTGGCCAGACACCTACGAAGCCCTACAGAGCTGGCCCACACCGGGTCGTACGGAAGCGATGCGGCTGTCGGCCCGGCAGTGGGGCCTCGTCGTGACCGCGCTTGAAAGTGCCGCCGATATCGATGAGCCGGAAGATGCCGCGACCTCGCGGCGCATCGCCGCCCTGGTGCGCGAACGACTCGCTGATCAGGGACTCAATCCCGTGCCCGTGGTGCGATCTCGATCCGACTGAGGTCGGCATCTTGCCGAGCACTGTTCTACCTCTGCGGAGCTATTCGGTGGCTGCTGTACAGCAGCGAAGTACAGCGACGCCAGCAACCGCGCCCGGCCGGACGGATGATCCAACCGGGTCGCAGGGAATCCTTGGGTTCAGGGTCGGGGTTCGGGTCATGCCAGCCACCCCGTCCGCACGGTGCTCGGCCGCGAGGCCTGGAGGCGGGGCCCCATCGGTCGTACCGCGGAAATGGTTGAGAGCCGGGTGACGGTCTCGGGGATGCCGCGTTCGCCGAACTCGCCCCATCGGTCGTACCGCGGAAATGGTTGAGAGCCTGGGCTGAGGCGGACCGCAAGCCTGGGGCTGGTGGTGCCAGGTGGGAAGGCCGGAGGCCGGGCGCGCGTCGCGGGCCCGGCCTCCGTGGGTGCGGAGGGTCAGGTGGCGGTGCAGGTGACGGCGGGGACGGAGTTGGTGCCGGTCCAGGAGCCGAGGAAGCCGAACGACGTCGAGGCGCCCGCGCCCACGCTGCCGTTGTAGCTCACGTTGCGGGCGGTGACCGACGAGCCGCTGCTGGTCACGGTCGCGCTCCAGGCGTTGGCGACGGTCTGGCCGTTGGCGTACGTCCAGGTGACGGTCCAGCCGCTGATCGCGGAGCTGCCCGCGGTGACCTTGACCTCGCCCTGGAACCCGCCCGGCCACTGGCCGGCGATCGAGTACGCCGCCGTGCAGGTCTTGCCGGTGGACGGTGAGGAGGAGCTGGGGGAGGGCGACGGGCTGCTGGAGCTCTGCGACGGAGACACGGTCGGCGACGAGGTGCTGGTGCCGAAGATGGTGGCCTGCTTGGCGGTGGCGGTGATGCCGTTCGCCCCGCCGAAGACCCGGTTGTACCAGGTGGTCTTCTGGTTGGTGTCGAAGCTGAGCACCATGTCCAGGATCGGGTCGGTGTTGCCGGACCAGGACCAGCCGAGGTATCCCAGGCCCCGGCTGACCGCCTCGGCGATCACGGTCTGGTCGGCGACCTGGCTGGAGTCGAACTGCCAGCCGAATTCGCCGATCAACAGCGGCCAGCCCTTGGCCTTGAAAGCGTCCAGGTACGCGGTGATCGTCGAGGCTTGCGCGTACACCGAGTACATGTGGATCGACAGGATGGTGTTGTGCTGGGCGTCCGCGTCGAGCACGGTCTGCGCGTTGTCGCGCATCACGGTCTGCCAGTCCTGGCCCCAGTTCGGGGCGTCGATCATGAGCAGGTGCTGGAAGCCGTTGTCGCGCATCTTCTTGATCGCCGCGGTGGTGGCGGCGGTCCACTGGCTCGGGTTGGTGTTGCCGATCGGCTCGTTGCCGATGTTGATGGAGATGTAGTCCTCCTGGCCGACGAGCACGCTCTTCAGGCTGATCCAGTAATTGACCGCCTGGTCCAGCGTGTACGCCGCGCTGTCCTCGCCGTACCCGGTGGTGTCGTGGTCCTCGAGGACGCAGATCAGCTTGTTGGCCTTGCAGAGTGAGATCACGTTGGCGACGTCGCTCGCGCTGTTCGCGGTCCACCGGCCGCCGCTGAGCACGACCCGGACGGTGTTCGCGCCGGCGGCCTTGATGTTGGCGAACGAGCTGGTCTGGTTGGTGTACCAGGTGTGCGCGTGGTTGACGCCGCGCATGATGAACTTGGAACCGTTTGCTTCGTAGATGTCGGTGCCGACGACGTGCAGGCCGGTGGCCGCGTACGCCGGGCTGCCGAGGGCGACGACCGCTCCGGTGGCGGCGAGCAGGGCGGCGCCGAGCGCGACGAGGAATCTTCGCATGGGTCCGCGTCCCTTTCTGGGGATCGATGGGGGTCGTTCGGGAGCGCTCCCATAAGGTTCCGGATGTTTCTTAGTTTGGTCAAGATAGTCACCGCGGTATTTCGCTTCTCCGCTACGCACGCGGCGCCAAGACGGGTACAGCCAACCCGGCGGCGGCCTGATGAGGTGGCGGCGGAACCTTCGCAGGGCGACGACGGCGACGCTGTGCGCGTCGACCGGGTCGGTCTCGCGGTCCTGACCGGTGGAGAACACCCGGGCCCGGGCAGACAGCTTGGCGGGCACGTCGAGGACGGTTTCGCCGTCGGCGACCAGGCGCTGGGCGACGTGCCGGCCGATACCGCTGCAGCCCTCGACCGCCCAGATCCGATCGGTGTGCTTGCGGCCGGCGGCGAGTATGGCCTGGTAACCATCGCGGTCGGTGCCGAACCGGACCGTGTCGGGTCCACCCGGATCCGGCGAGATTGAGCGGATCTTCACCGACTACTTCACGGGGCAGGGGCTGGCCACCGAGTCGCGGGAGTTCAACGGCCGCTCCCGTTCATCGCGGTGGGCATCCCGGCCGGCGGGATGTTCAGCGGCGCCGAGGCAAGAAGATCGAGGCGCAGGCCACAGTGTACGGCGCCACCGCGGGCGCGGCGTTCGACGCGTGTTACTACCAGGCGTGCGACACAACGAACAACCTGAATCCCGCGGCCATGGCCGAACTGTCCGACGCCGCGGCTCACGCGGTCTACAGCCCGGCCATGACCAGGACCGGCTTCTTCCCCGACGGCTCACTGCGAGCGGCCGCACGCCGGTCGGCGGCGAAGGCACCGCGCGCCACACACCCGATCCGTTGAGGGGATCGGTACGCACGCGCGGAGCCCTGCTGGCCGCGATCGCCACCGCCGCCGCGCTGATCCTGACTCCGACGCCGGCCCACGCCGACCCCGGGCGGGACGGTTCGGCGTGCCCGGAGGTACGCCTCACGGCCGACCTGCCCGCCCCACCCCCCGGCGGGACGGTCCGGCAGAGCGTCACGATCGGCGACGACTGCGCCGCCCACCTCGGTCCGGTCGAGGTGGTCCCGGCGGCCCGGACCGCCGCGCGCAGCCTCGCCGCCGGGGCGGCGCCACGCACGTTCCACTCGTTCTCGCAGATGTACGACTGCTGCAACATCCTGATGACGGCGCTGTACTCGGACCACACCTGGAGCGCCGGCGACGGTCTGGTCCAGGCGGCGGACGCCCGGGTGAGCACGCACGCGAACCGGGAACCGTGGGACGCGGGCTGGACCGTGCGCGAGTCCACCGGGTCGGGGGGCTGCACCGGTGCCTGCCCCGCGGCCACGTTCACGGCGCACGCCGACTTCACGTACCGCGGCATCTTCGACGTCACGGGCACCTGGTACGCCAACACCCACGACTCCTCGGTCGTGCTCGCCGGGGACGGCACGGCGACCTGCCGGCACACCGTCGACCTGCGGCATGCGTTCATCGGCTGGCACTGGGAGCACGGCTGCTCCTGAACCCCGTCCGGTCAGGGCCGACGGCGCCGTCGGCCCTGACCGGACGCCGGTTTCGGATACGCTGCCCGGTATGTTCGGCACGCCGCTGACCCGCTCGGCGACGATCATGCCGCTCGTGGCGCTGGTCGCCCTCGTCCTGATCTGGGGCCGTCATCTGCTCCCGGCGGTCGAGGTCGCCGTCGTCCTGCTCCTGTCCGGCTCGGTGCTTGCCGCGGTGCATCACGCCGAGGTGGTGGCGCACCGGGTCGGCGAGCCGTTCGGCTCACTGATCTCGCCGTGCCCGTCCCGGTCATCGAGGTCGGCCTGATCATCACGTTGATGGTCTCCGGCGGTCCCGGCACCGCGTCGCTGGCGCGCGACACCGTCTTCGCCGCCGTCATGATCACCCGCAACGGCATAGCCGGGCTGTCCCTGCTGGTCACCGCGCTGCGGCGCGGGGTCGCCGTGTTCAACCCCGAGGGGCGCCGGCGCCGCCCTGACGACCGTGATCACCTTGCCACCCTCAGCCTGGTGCTGCCCACCCGTCATGTGTCCAGTCGGTGTCGAGTTCCTGGAAAAACTCGGTGATGTACGAGCTCGAGCGGTACGGGAAGTACCTCGGCTCCTAACCGGGCTTCGGGTCGTCCGAACCGAGATTGCCACATCAGATCGCCAATTGCTTCCAGGTTCCGGCGCCTGAACCTCACGTACCGACCTTGCGGGTGCCGAAAACCTCGTCCGTGCTGGTCAGCGCCGTTTGATCGCCGAAGTGAGCCCGCCGATGCTGTCCGAGCCGATCGCCTCCGAGGCGGAGGCGATCTACATTGAGCGCTACTCCGTCAGGGAGAGGGCGCGGCTCGGGCAGATTTCGACGGCGATCCGTGCCCGCTTCAAGGCCTCGTCGTCCGCTGGGGTGTCTTGGAGGAGGACGACCGTGCCGTCCTCATCGCTTTGGTCGAACGCGTCGGGGTTGGTCAGGACGCACTGGCCTGATCCGACGCAGCGGTCGAGGTCCGCCGCGATCTTGGTCATGCCGGGTCCTCCCATGTCACGGGTACCTCGTGGATGCCGTAGATGAGGGCGTCGTTTTTGTAGGGCAGCGTGTCGGCGGGTGTGGCGAGCCGTAGCGTCGGGATGCGGCGGAAGAGGGTGTCGAAGACGATTTGCAGTTCCATGCGAGCCAGGTTTTGGCCGAGGCACTGGTGGATGCCAAACCCGAAGGCGACGTGGTTACGGGCGCCCCGGTCGAGCTTGATCTCTTCCGCCTCGTCGAAGGCCGACGGGTCGTGGTTGGCAGCGTTGCTCAGTGCCAGGACGGGTTCGCCGGCCCGGATGGTTACGCCGCCGATCTCCACGTCCTCGACGGCGACGCGGGAGTTGGCGAACTCGGCGATGGTGTAGACCCGCAGCAGCTCCTCGATCGCGGGGAGCGTACGCGCCGGGTCCTCGCGCAGCGCCGCCAGTTCGTCCGGGCGCTCCAGCATCGTCACCACGCCGAGCGAGATCATGTTGGCGGTGGTCTCGTGGCCGGCGATCAGCAGCAGGAAGGCCAACGACAGGACGTCCTCGGGATCGTTGCCCTGGGCGAGCTGACGGCCCAGCAGGTCGTCGGCCGGGTCGGCGGCCTTCTCGGCGATCAGCTCTTTGAGATAGTCGCGCAGCTCCGTGACCGCCTGCCGCCGGCCCTCGGCGGTGACGACGCGGCTCAGCAGGGCCGAGCTGTGGCTCTGGAAGAAGTCGTGGTCACGGTAGGGCACGCCGAGCTGCTCGCAGATGACCAGGGACGGCACCGGCAGGGAGAGGGCCCGTACGAGGTCGGCGGGGCGCGGGCCGGCCAGCATGGCGTCGATGTGTTCGTTGACGATCTGCTGGATGCGCGGGCGCAGGCCGGCCATGCGGCGCACGGTGAACTCGCCGACCACGGCCTTGCGGGCGGGACCGTGCTCGGGCGGGTCGAGCTGGATAATCGATGGGCGCATGAGGTCGAAGGCGGGTTGCTCGCGGGTGAACCGGGGGAAGTTCGGGTGCTGGCGGTCGGAGCTGAACCGCGGATCGGTGAGCATGGCGCGGATGTGTTCGAGTCGGCTCAGCGCCCAGGCGACCTGGCCACTGGGCAGGGTGACCTGGGAAATCCCCGATTCGGTGTCCCGGATGCGGGTGTGCTCGTCCGGGGGCGCGTACGGGCAGCGGCGGGTGGTCTGCAAGGCGGGAGCGGTCACCGAGGAACCTCCATCGGTCGCAGTCGAAGCTAAGCGGAATAAAACCATCCGCTTCTGCGGAGAGTAGCTCTGAATCCAGACAATCGTCCAGAGTTGACAGTGAGCTCTCAGGAATCCAGGTGGAGGGCGGTGATGCTGACCGGCTCACCGGGAAGCACGCTCTGCCCGCCGGGGTGCAGGCCGTCCAGGATGAGAGTCAAGCAGCGGCGCATCAGCAGGTCGGACATCTCCGCGGACCGGCTCGGTGGCGGTTTGAGCAGGAGCGACACCACCGCGAACACGTCACCGGCGCCGACGTCGGACCGCATCGAGCCCTCGGCCTGGGCCCGCTCGACTAGGTGCTCGACGAGGTCGAGCACCGCGGCGCGGGTGTGTCGGAAGTCGGGTGCCTCTTTGAGGGCCTGCCGCGTGTGTTCGTCCATCATGGTCACGTGCGTGCTGAACCGCAGGTCGACGGCCCGGCGGACGATCCGCGTGAGGGCGTCCCAGGCGGCCGGCTCCTCAGCGATCGCGGCGTGGGCGTCGGCCAGGATGGCCGAGAGGCTCTCTAGGGCCACGGCGCGCAGCAGCGACCCCCGGTCGGGGAAGCGGCGGTAGAGAGTGCCGACGCCGACCCCGGCCCGCCGGGCAATCTCGTCCATCGGCGCACCCGGGCCGATCTCGGCGAACACGACCCGAGCCACGGACACGATGTGGTCGCGGTTGCGCTGGGCGTCGGCCCGCAGCCGGGTTGTTTCAGCCTTCATCGAATCCTCCCGCGTTCCCGGCAGATTAGCCGGGCGCGATCGTGCCGGCCACCGGCTGCCGGTCCGGATCCAACGGCGTCCGGCCAGATCCGTGCCTACCTTGCCACCAGGGACCGGCAGCGTGCCGGTTCGATAGCGGCCGCATCCCAGTCGTTCGCGCGAAGCCGAGGCGGTCACCGTTCGTATCCCTGGGCCGACCTGCGTGTACGCGGATCTGCTTGATGAGCGTGCGTTCGGCGGCACAGCAAGGAGGCGCGAGATCTGGCAGGCTCCTTGTTGTGCGCCCGCTGGACAGCCGTGATGTCGACCAGGCTGTGGCCGAGATGGTGCGGGTACTTACGCCGCACGAGTCCGCGGACTGGCGGCGCCCGGCCGGCGCGCTCGACTGGAGCTGCTGGGAAACAGCCGCCCATGTCGCGCATGACCTGCTCGCGTACGCCGGGCAGCTCGCTGCTCTGCCCGACTCCGCCTACCTTCCGTTCGACCTGGTAGTACGCGACGACGCGTCTCCCCGTGATCTGCTACGAATAGCCACCGGCGCAGGACGATTGCTGAGCACCGCGTTGGCCGCCTCCGGTCCTTCGCTGCGAGCGTGGCACTGGGGCCCGACAGACCCGAGCGGCTTCGCAGCGCTAGGTGTGAACGAGACACTGGTGCACACCCACGACATCACCCAAGGACTGGGCATCCGCTGGCATCCACCTGAATCTCTCTGCAGCGCCGTGCTCGCTCGGCTCTTTCCCAACGCTCCGGACGGGGATCCGGTCCAGGGGCTTCTCTGGGCCACAGGGCGTACCGACCTTCCCGGCCATCCTCGGCTCACCTCCTGGATTTCGAAGGCTGCGGTCGGATAGACCAACGCCGGATACGGTCGCTCACGCTGTCACCGCATCCGCTCATGGCACCCCGCTGTGTCAAGAGGCGACGAGGGCTGGTGTTCTAGGCTGGGTCCAGCGGGTCCGGGAAGTGACTTGTCCGAAGTGTCGATCAAGGGGATCAGATCGGCCGCGCTGGATTGCAGAGTCGCCCCTGTGTGTCCTCCCGGACCCGTCTCGACCTTCTTTGTGTCTCTGATCATCTGCCGGTAGACGACGCCGGACAGTCGGCGTTTCAGCACACGCACGGCTTCTATCGGAGTCTTGCCGGCGGCGAGTTTGCGTCGGTAGTAGGCGCGACCTTCGGTGCCGTTGCGGAGCTGGACGACGGCCATGATGTGCAGGGTGCGGTTGATGCGCCGGTTTCCGGCCCGCGACAGCCGGTGCCGGTTCTGATCGCCGGAGGGCCCTTGTCCCAGTTCTCCGCGGGCATCTCGATGAAACTCCGGGATGCCTTGACGGCGTAGGCGTCGATGCCCGACGGCAGGGAGCGTTTCAGGGCTGTATGCGCATGACCAGTGGCTGCGGCCCCGGAGAGCGGCGCCGGGCGACGAAAGCCGCGCCGAGGATCGACCGAACGGCCAATTCGGCGTGGGGTCCGGCCGTCCTGAGATCGTCGCTGCGGACGGCCGGGGTTTCCTGTCGCCAGGGTCTTGCTTTGCCGATGGCTAATTACGATACTCGCAGTAACGTATTGGCCCTCATGGAGGCCGCGCCCGAGCACCACCGTCCCCGGAAACCCGACCCCATGCGGAAGGCCCCCGTCTCATGACCCACCACGACTACGACGTGCTCGTCATCGGATCCGGCTTCGGCGGTTCCGTGTCCGCCCTGCGCCTGACGGAGAAGAACTACCGCGTCGGCGTGCTCGAAGCCGGGCGCCGATACACCAGCGAACAACTGCCCAAGACCTCCTGGGACGCGCGCAAGTTCGTCTGGGCCCCGGCTCTTGGCCTGTACGGGATCCAGCGCATCCACCTGCTGCGCGACGTCGTGATCCTCGGCGGCGCGGGCGTCGGCGGCGGCTCTCTGAATTACGCCAACACGCTGTACGAGCCGCTCGCACCGTTCTTCGCCGACCCGCAGTGGGCCCGCATCACCGACTGGCGCGACGAACTCGCAGACCACTACGACCAGGCCCGGCGCATGCTCGGGGTCACCCAGAACCCCACCGTCACCGAGGCGGACAATGTCATCAAGTCGGTGGCTGACGACATGGGCGTCGGGCGCTCCTTCACGCTGACGCCGGTCGGCGTGTTCTTCGGCGAGGCCGGCCGGCCGCCCGGCACAGAGGTCGACGACCCGTTCTTCGGCGGCGCCGGGCCCAAACGCCACACCTGCATCGAGTGCGGCTCGTGCATGACCGGCTGCCGTCACAACGCCAAGAACACACTGGACAAGAACTACCTCTACCTGGCGGAACGCAACGGCTGCGTCATCCACCCGATGACCACCGTCGTCGACGTCAAGCCGCTGCCCGGTGGCGGGTACGCCGTGCACACCGTGACGACGGGACGGTCCGTCCGCCGTAGGCGCAACCGGCGCACCTTCACCGCCGGGCAGGTCGTGTTCTCGGCCGGCACCTACAACACGCAGCGGCTGATGCACCGGCTGCGCGACACCGGCTCGCTGCCGAACATCTCCGCCCGGCTCGGCCACCTGACCCGTACCAACTCCGAGTCCATCCTGGGCGTCAAGGCGCGGGCCAAGAATCCCGCCTACACGCAGGGCGTGGCGATCACGTCCTCGATCCACGTCGACGAGCACACGCACATCGAGCCGGTGCGCTACGGCAAGGGCAGCAACGCGATGGCGTTGCTGCAGACCGCGCTCACCGACGGCGACCAGGGCCGCCCGCGCTGGGTGACCTGGGCCAGGACGCTGCTCACCCAGCCACGGCAGTGGACCTGGTTCTCGCCGAGGAACTGGTCCGAGCGGACGATCATCCTGCTCGTGATGCAGGCCCTGGACAACTCCATCACCGTCCGGGGGCGCCGGAACCTGCTGGGCCGGTACACCCTCACCTCCGGTCCCGGCCACGGCGAGCCGAACCCGACCTGGATCCCCGCCGCCAACGACGCCGCGCGCCGGGTCGCCTCCAAAATCGACGGTGTCGCCGGAGGCACCATCGGCGAGATCGCCAACATCCCGCTAACGGCCCATTTCATCGGCGGCTGCCCCATCGGCGACTCTCCGGAGACCGGTGTCATCGACCCGTACCACCGGCTGTACGGGCACCCGGGCATCCACGTCGCCGACGGCTCGACGGTGTCGGCCAACCTGGGTGTGAACCCGTCGTTGACCATCACGGCGCAGGCCGAGCGCGCGATGTCGTTCTGGCCCAATCGCGGCGAGCCTGACCCGCGACCGGCGCTGGGCTCGGCCTACCAGCGCCTGGCTCCGGTCGCGCCGGCACGGCCCGCCGTCCCGGTCGGCGCGCCGGGCGCGCTGCGCACCCCCGGCGCCGCGCCGTCATCCGCGGACAGCTCCGCTCCCTGACCATGGCGGGCCGGACCACGAAGGACCTCGTCCCAGGACGGCCGAGCTGGTATCCCCTCGCGTACACAAATGGAGATTTTCTATGAGCAATGCACCCGACTTCGACAACGCCGACCGGGGTTTCGTCGCGGCGCTGACCCCCGGCGTCGTCACGGCCTCGGACGGGCGCGTCGTGTGGGACGCCGACGGATGGGCGGCGCTGCTGGCGGGCGAGTGTCCGGATACCGTGAACCCGAGCCTGTGGCGGCAGGGCCAGCTGTGCTCCCGGCAGGGCCTCTACGAGGTCACCGAGGGCATCTACCAGGTTCGCGGCCTGGACATCTCGAACATGACGATCGTCGAAGGCGACACCGGAGTGGTCGTCATCGACCCGCTGCTCAGCGTGGAGACCGCCGCGGCGGCGCTCGGCCTCTACCGCGCCCACCGCGGCGACCGCCCGGTCACCGCGGTGGTCTACAGCCACTCCCACGCCGATCACTTCGGCGGGGTCGCCGGCGTCACCGACGGCACCGTCCCGATCCTCGCGCCGGTGGGCTTCATGGAGCACGCCGTGGCGGAGAACGTGTACGCCGGCACGGCGATGACCCGCCGGGCCGGGTTCATGTACGGCGCGACCCTGCCAGTGGGACCTGCCGGGCAGATCGGGTTCGGGCTGGGCCTGGCATCCTCCACCGGCACCGTGTCGCTGTTCCCGCCGACGGTCCACATCACGCGTACCGGGCAGGAGGAGATCATCGACGGCGTGCGTATGGTGTTCCAGCTGACGCCAGGCACCGAGGCGCCCGCCGAGATGAACTTCCTGTTCCCCGACCACCGCGCCCTGTGCATGGCCGAGAACGCCACGCACACCATGCATAACGTGCTGACCTTGCGCGGTGCGCTGGTACGCGACGCCCGGATCTGGTCGCGGTATCTGACCGAGGCGATCACGCTGTTCGACGGCCGGGCGGATGTCCTGTTCGCCTCGCACCACTGGCCCACCTGGGGCCACGACGACATGATGCGGTTCCTGTCCGAGCAGCGCGACCTGTACGCCTTCCTGCACGACCAGACGCTGCGGCTGCTCAACCAGGGACACACCGGGACCGAGATCGCCGAGATGATCCAGTTGCCGCCGGCGCTGGACACGGCATGGCACGCGCGCGGCTACTACGGATCGGTGTCGCACAACGTCAAGGCCGTCTACCAGCGGTACCTCGGCTGGTTCGACGGCAACCCGGCGAACCTGTGGCAGCACCCACCGGTCGAGACCGCGCAGCGATACGTCGACTGCCTCGGCGGCGTCGACGCCGTGCTGACCCATGCGCGCGGCTACCTCGACGAGGGAGATCTGCGGTTCGCCGCGCAGCTGCTGCAGCACGCCGTCTTCGCCGACCCGGATCGCAGCGATGCCCGGGAACTGCTGGCCCAGGTGTTCGAGCGACTTGCGTACGGTGCGGAGAACGGCATCTGGCGCAACTTCTACCTGACCGGCGCGCAGGAACTGCGGCACGGTCCGAACGCCACACCGGTCGACCTCGGTGGTGGCATGGCCGCGGTGCTCTCGGTCGAGCAGATCTTCGACACGCTGGCGATCCGGGTCGACGCCCCGAAGGCCTGGCACGACACCATCGTCATCGACTGGACGTTCACCGAGCTGGGTCAGTCGTATCGGACGACGCTGCGCAACGGGGTGCTTCTGCAGCAGCAGGACCCGCCGGCCGGGCAGCCCGACCTGAGCCTCACCCTGACCAAGCGGGACCTGCTGGGGGTGCTCGCCGGAAGCGGCCTCGGCGGCATCGCCCACGACGGTGACCTCGAGCTCCTCACGCGGCTGGCCGGTTACCTCGACGCGCCCGATCCGAGCTTCACGATCGTGACGCCCTGATGGCGGTGACGGGCCGGCTGCGTGCCGTGCCGGGGGGCGGCCGGGGTGGCTCGGCGCGCTGCGCGGACGGGGCGTCCCCACCAGTACGCTTCCGGTATGGCCGATGTGCGGGTGGAACGAAGGCCGGGGCGGCCCCGGGAGGAGCGCTTCACCGGCGCGGTCCTGTCGGCCGTGCTGGACCTGGTGGCCGAGCAGGGCCTCGCCGCGGTCACCATGGAGGCGGTGGCGGCGCGTGCCGGGGTGAGCAAGCCCGCCATCTACCGGCGCTGGCCGGGCAAGCACGACCTGTTCATCGCGGCTGCCGAGACACGCATCGGCACGCTCAGCGTGCCCGATCTAGGGGACTTTCGCGCCGAGTTGAGGGCGGTGCTCGACGCACGGCTGCGGGCCTACCAGATGCCGGGGACGGCTCAGCTGCTGGCCGGGCTGATCTCCGCGTCGCAGGAGGGTGGCGAGGTGCGCGTCGCGTACCAGCGATACACCACCCGGATCATGAGCGAGACGCGGAAGATCCTGGAGCGCGGGATCGCCCGCGGCGACGTACGCGCCGGCGTCGACGTACGGGCCGCGGCCACGCTGGTGGCGGCCCCGATGATCTTCCGCCTGATGATCGAGCAGGAACTGCCCGACGAGCGTTTCGCCGCCGACCTGGCCGACATGCTCGCCCGCGCCGTGGCCTGACCGGCCGCGAGCTGGACTTTCGGTTCCTTTCCGGGGCAGAGGGCCTTGCCTTGGCGAACCCCAATAACGATACTTGCAGTAACGAAAATGGCGTGTCGGCGGTCACACACGCTGGAGCGTGATCGCACGCATCCCGCCGACCTGACCGGCACACCCGTCCCAGCCCCCGCGGAGTCCCCGTGACCGATACCGAAGTCGCACCCGCAACGCCCGCAGGTGCCATCGAGACGACCCGAGACAACCGGCGCCGCGCATGGATCGTCACCGCCATGCTGGTCGCCTTCATGATGGTCAACTTCGCCGACAAGGCCATCCTGGGCCTGGCCGCCGACCCGATCATGAAGGATTTCGGCCTTTCCGCGACCCAGTACGGCGCCGCGAACAGCGCCTTCTTCCTGCTGTTCTCCATCTTCGGTGCCGTCGGCGGGATCCTGGCCGACCGCGTGCCGCCCCGGTGGGTGCTACTGGGCATGATCCTGCTCTGGTCGGTGTCCCAGGCGCCCATGGCACTCGGTGCGGGAGTCGCCATGCTGTTCGCCTCACGGATTCTGCTGGGCGCCGCCGAGGGACCCGCCTTCCCGATCGCTCAGCAGACCACGCTGTCCTGGTTCCCGGACCACCGGCGCAACCTGCCCAGCGCACTGATCACCGTCGGCACCACCCTGGGCATCGTGATCGCCGCGCCCGTACTGACCTGGGTGGTGCAGCAGTACGGCTGGCGGTCCGCCTTCGGTGTGGTGGCGGTCGCCGGCTTGCTGTGGGCGGCGGTGTGGGCGTTCGTCGGCAAGGAGGGCCACCACGCGGTCGCGGCCGACGCCATCGGGACCGCCGCGAAGCCGGGTCCGGGCACAGTTGGCTACCGGCGGATCCTCGCCACCCGCAGCTGGATCGGTGTCACCGCCGCCTACGCCAGCACCTACTGGATGCTAGCCCTGGGCCTGGTCTGGCTGCCCTCGTATCTGCACAACGGGCTGGGCTACTCCACCACCACCTCGGCGAATCTGGTAGCGGTGATCTGGGCGGTCAACGCCGTCGCGTTGCTGGGCCAGGCCGGGCTGACCGGGTGGCTGTTGCGTCGCGGGGTCGGCAGCCGCTGGGCACGGGCCCGGGTCGGCGGCATCACCCTTCTCCTCGCCGCGGTGGGCTGTCTCGCCCTGTCCGGAGGGCAGCACGGGCCGGTCACGGTGCTGTTGCTGGTGCTCGGCTTCGGGATCTGCGGCGTGATGACGAGCATCGCGGTCACCACGGTGGCGGAACTCGCCCCCGCCGAACGCCGGGGCGGCTCGCTCGGACTCATGAACGCCGTGGCGACCGTCGCGGGCCTGGTCGGGCCCATCCTGATCGGCCGTCTGGTCGACACCCAGGGGCTGGCCGGATACCGCAACGCCGTCGTGCTCTCCGGAGTGCTGCTCCTGCTGGGCGGGCTGGCCACGGTCACGCTCGTCGACCCGGACCGGGACCGGCGCCGTCTGGCGGCGTGACGCCCACGTAGTACCGGCTCGCCGGGGAAGCCTCGTCCACAGCAACGCCTCCGTCGCGGCCCGACCGACACCACCACCATCCGCCGAACGAAACAGGGAGACCTGAACATGACCAATCTCGCCCAGAATCTGGCCGTTTCGGCGGCCCGCGACGGCGACGCCCCCGCTCTGCGACTCGGCGACACGGTGGTGTCCTACGCGCAGCTCGACGTGGCCGGCGCCCGCGTGGCCGGGCTGCTGCGGGACCACGGCGTGCAACCCGGTGACCGCGTCGGCATCATGCTGCCGAACGTGCCGCAGTTCGCCGCCGCCTACTACGGCATCCTGCGCGCCGGCGCGGTGGTGGTCCCGATGAACGTGCTGCTCAAGGCCCGTGAGGTGGCGTTCTACCTGGGTGACTCCCAGGCCAAGCTGGTGCTGGCCTGGCACGGGTTCGCCGAGGATGCCACGGCCGGCGCGGCTGCCGCCGGCACCGAATGCCTGCTGGTGACGCCGGGCGAGTTCGAGGCCCTGCTGGGCGACACTTCCCCGCAAGACCAGATCGTCGAGCGCGACCCCAGCGACACCGCCGTGATCCTCTACACCTCCGGCACCACCGGTTCGCCAAAGGGTGCCGAGCTGAGCCACGCCAACCTGATCCGCAACGCCGAGGTCGCGACCGACCTGTTGACGTTGACCTCCAGTGACGTCGTCCTGGGGGCTCTGCCGTTGTTCCACTCGTTCGGGCAGACCTGCGGTCTCAACGCGGCCGTCGCCGCAGGGGCGTGCCTCGCTCTGGTGCCGCGCTTCGACCCGCAAGCCGCGCTCGAAATGATCCATCGGCACCGCGTCACGATCTTCGAGGGCGTGCCGACCATGTACGTCGCGCTGCTGGCCCATCCCGAGCGGGCCAGGTTCAATGTGGACAGCCTGCGCCTGTGCGCGTCCGGCGGTGCGGCGCTGCCGGTGGAGGTGCTACGCGCGTTCGAGGCGGAGTTCGGCTGCATCCTGCTGGAGGGGTACGGCCTTTCGGAGACCTCGCCGGTCGTGTCGTTCAACCATGCCGACCGCGAGCGCAAGGCCGGGTCGATCGGCACGCCCGTCGAAGGGGTGGAGATGGCGCTGCGCGACGTCGAGAACGGCATCGGCGAGATCGTGATCCGGGGCCACAACATCATGAAGGGTTACTGGGGCCGCCCGGACGCGACCGCGGAGGTGATCGACGCGGCCGGCTGGTTCCACTCCGGCGACCTCGCGCGCATGGATGAGGACGGCTACTTCTTCATCGTCGACCGCAAGAAGGACATGATCATCCGTGGCGGTTACAACGTGTACCCGCGGGAGATCGAGGAGCTGTTGTACGAGCACCCGGCGGTGCGTGAGGCAGCCGTCATCGGCATCCCGCACGCCGAGCTGGGCGAGGAGGTGTGCGCCGCGATCGCGCTGAAAGACGGTGCCACGGCAACCGCCGGCGAGCTGCGCGAACACGTGAAGACGCAGGCGGCGGCGTACAAGTACCCGCGGCACGTGTGGATCGTCGACGAGCTGCCGAAATCGCCCACCGGCAAGATCCTCAAGCGTGCGGTCGAGGCCCCCGCAGACTTGGTCATGTGACCCTGCGCGCCCAGCACCGGGCCCTGGACACCGCCGCCTGCCGGTCGGCAGAACGGCAGGCGGCGGTCCGGATCAGCACCACGAAACAGACCCGACCCCTGCATCCGCGCAATGCGCCCGTACGGGCCCACGGGTTCGACCGCCGCATACCGACCTACGCAGACAAGGACGTTCACCCCGATGAGCATCACCTCCACCGACACCGCCCGACTCGACCAGATGCTCGCCGAGCTGTCCGCCGGCGAGCGCGGCTGGGCCCGCGAGTCGCTCGCCGCACGCCGTGCCCTGCTGATGGACGTGCACGCGAACGTCGCTGCCCGGGCCGAGGAATGGGTACGCGTCGCCGGAACCATCAAGCAGCTGCCTGCCGCCTCCCCGCTGCTCGGCGAGGAATGGACCAGCGGCCCGTGGGCGGTCCTCGGCTACCTGCCCGCCCTGGCCGAGACACTGAGCCGCCTGGACCAGGGGCGCGACCTGCTGGACGGGTATCGCTTCGGTAGCGCCCCCGGTGACCGGGTGACCATCGAGGTGCTGCCGCACCACTTCTACGACCGGCTGCTGCTCAGCGGCTTCACGGCCGAGGTCTGGATGGA
Organism: Actinoplanes regularis; assembly: GCF_900188005.1. Classification (GTDB taxonomy): domain Bacteria; phylum Actinomycetota; class Actinomycetes; order Mycobacteriales; family Micromonosporaceae; genus Actinoplanes; species Actinoplanes regularis. The sequence goes on from NZ_FZNR01000032.1 coordinate 77,647, forward strand.
GCCCGGCGTGACCGAGGGGGAGACCCGGGACCGTGCCGGGCTGGGCCTGCGTGCGCCGGAACAGACCGCCGGGGTCGCCGTGGTCATGGGCGCCGGCAACATCACCTCCATCGCGCCGCTGGACGTGCTCTACCAGCTCTTCGCGTACAACCGGGTGGTGCTGCTGAAGCTCAACCCGATCACCGACGCGCTGCTGCCGGTGTTCGAAGCGGTGTTCGCCCCGTTCATCGAGCGCGGCTATCTGCGCATCGCCACCGGTGACGCGACCGTCGGCGACCACCTGGTGACCCACCCAGGTGTCGCCGCCGTACACATCACCGGCAGCGAGGCCACCCACGACGCGATCGTCTGGGGTGCCGGCGCGGCCGGTGTCGCGGCGAAGGCCGCGAACACGCCGCGCCTGACGAAGCCGATCACCAGCGAGCTCGGCGGGGTCTCCCCGACCATTGTGGTGCCCGGCCGCTGGTCGAAGGCGGACATCCGGTTCCAGGCCGAGCACATCGCCACGCAGCGCCTGCACAACAGCGGCTTCAACTGCATCGCCGCCCAGATCGTCATCGTCGGCAAGGACTGGCCGCAGAAGCAGGAGTTCCTCAGCGCACTTCGCGCCGCGCTCGCCACCGCACCCGAGCGCCCCGCCTGGTATCCGGGCTGTGACCTACGGGTGGCCGGCGCGCGGCAGGCGCATCCGCACCACGAGGCGCTCGGCGGCACCGGACGCACCCTGCTGTGGGGGCTCGACCTCGCCGACGAGGCCGAGTCGGCGTTCGGCACCGAATACTTCGGTCCGGTCCTCGGCGTCGCCGAGCTGCCCGGCACCGGGCTGGAGTTCCTCGACGCCGCGGTCGACCTCGCCAACGAGCGCCTGCACGGCACGCTGGGCGCCAACCTGGTGATCGACCCCCGCACCCGGCGGCAGTTCGGCGCGCACCTGCGGCAGAGCATCGCCCGGCTGCGCTACGGCACCGTCGGTGTCAACGCATGGACCGGTGTGGGCTACCTGACCGCCCGCGCGACCTGGGGTGCCTTCCCCGGACATCTCTTGGAGGACATCGGCAGCGGCCACGGCGTAGTGCACAACTCGCTGCTGCTGCACCGGCCCGAACGGACGGTCGTGTACGGGCCGTTCCGGCCGCTGCCCCGGTCCGTGATGACCGGCCAGTTCAGCATCACTCCGAAGCCGCCGTGGTTCGTCACCAACCGGACCGCCGCGACGACCGGGCGGCGGCTGACCGCGTTCGCCGCGCGGCCCCGCTTGACGGCCCTGCTCGGCATCTTCGCCTCCGCCCTACGGGGGTGAGGACTGGTCGGCAGACCAGTGCTCGACTCTGATCACGCATTAGCGGTCGCGTTGGCGCGGGATCAGGCGCCGTCTCGGGCCGAAAGCAGCGGCGATGACTCCTGCAGCTACGTATAAAACCATGGCGATCATCGCGGCGCGTGCCCGGTGGCCGGGGCAAAGACCGCTGGCCACCAACATGATCGTCAACGGGTCCATATTTCTCATGGTGGCCCTGCTGGGTTGCAGGAGCGACGAAACGGTGAGGACTCCCTGCCGCCCCAGTGCTGACATACTGCTGAGACACCTGGCCTTCACCCACGAGCGGTCCGGCGACCTCAGCGGCGCCGCTTCTCTCTACCGCCAGGCCGCCGACCGCGGCGACCCGGGCGCTCTGCACGCCCTGGCCCGGCTCAGCGCCCAGGCAGGCGACTCGGACGCCGCTGTCCGCCTCGGCTGTGCCGCGGCGAGCTCCGACTACGCCACCCAGCAGACTGCGGACGCGATCTTGTCGCCACTCAGGACATCAACCTGTCGGCGCTACTGGAAGCGCCACCGGCAACGGGTAGCGCCCGCTGCGGCGGACAGACCGCGGGCAGATCCTGTCCGTGGACAGGATCGCGTCCGGTCTGTCAGGTCAGCCGGGCACGGAGGTGGGTGAGCCGGTCGGCCAGGTCGGGATCTGTCCGTGCTGGGCGTACGGGAGCAGGTGGCCGGTGCCGCACTGGTGGCATTCGTCGCCGGCGACGTCGGACCAGCTGTCACCGAACCAGTGGTGGTCGTCGTCCTCGCCGTCGGGGTGCTGGTGTCCGGGGACGACGATCGCGCACATGTCGCAGACCAGTAGCGCCTGCTCGTTGACGGCGGCGGCGAGCGCGGCTGGATCGGTGCGGCGGCGGGCCCACCGGCCGAGCGCGGCCAGCTGGGCGTCGACGCGCTCCTGCCGACGGCGTGTGTGCTCGGTCAGCAGCGCGGTCTGCAGCCGGGAGGCAGCCGCCGAGAAAACCTAGGTCCGAATCACTAGACATTCCCGCCGAGCCTGCTAACATTTCTCCCGTTGACAGCAGAGATCAGCTAAGACGCAGACGAAGCAGACCGAGCGTTACGCAGGGCCCGGACCCCGTTCCGTGGCTCGCTCGGCACAGCAGTGGGAAGTAAGCATCACCGCACGCAGCAAGGAAAGGTACGCGGAAGTGGAACGTAAGACCCTGACGTAATTCCAGGTCAGGGCGGGCGGGCCGATGCTGGTTTCGGGGCTCGCCGGGCAAGACAGTCCGTCGCACGTGCACGGGGCCATGAAGTCGCGTGGGGCTCCGACACCGGCGGACGGCACGACAGGCAGCACAGCAATTTGGAAGCAGAGGAAAGGGAGGGCACGAACACCGTTGGATCGCCCGTCGCCGGGACGCAGTTCGACTCCGGCGCGGACACCGCAGTTTCCATCG
>NZ_FZNR01000033.1 GCF_900188005.1 Actinoplanes regularis
CCCTACGTCGCCGGGTACTGGCAAGCCTCATGACCAGCCGGAACACCACGCCATCGAGCGATGACGAACTACCAGAAACTCACAAACCGGCCTCTCACAGCGGCCACACGATCCGGCGCCCACCTCGGGCAGGCACGGGACCTGTGCCCGCCGCCTCGCGCCAGACCCTGCCAGCCGGCGCCCACAGTGGTCAAAGCGGCCGCGACACCACCACCAGACCCAGCCCAGGCTCCACGGCTGGGCCCGGTGGTGGTATCCCGAGCACCCTGACAACCATGAGACCCAGCCCAAACTCCACAGCTGGACCCGGTGGTGGTATCCCGAGCACCCTGACAACCAGGAGACCCAGCCTGACCGGCCCGGCTGGTAACAGCGGCGTTCGGACAACCCTGAGGCGCGGCTCGCCCGGTGGTGGCTCGTCGGGGTGGGGTCAGAGCGAGTCGACGAGGCGGCCGTCGCGGAGGGTGAGGACCCGGTCGGCCCGGTCGATGAGGTTGGGGTCGTGGGTGGCGACCAGGGCGGTCATGCCACGGGCGTCGACCACGGCACGGAGCAGGTCCATGATGGCGCGCCCGGTGTCCGAGTCGAGCTGCCCGGTCGGCTCGTCGGCGATCAGCAGGTCAGGGTCGTTTGCCAGCGCCCGGGCCAGCGCGACCCGCTGCTGCTGGCCGCCGGAGAGCTCACCCGGACGCTGGTTCGCCTGGCCACCGAGCCCGACGAGCTCGAGCAGGACGGCGACCCGCTCGTCCCGCTCGCGGGGATCGCGGCCGGCGAGGCGCATCGGGATGCTGACGTTCTCGGCGGCGGACAGGATCGGGATCAGGCCGAACGACTGGAAGACGAAGCCGATCGTGTCCCGGCGCAGTTCGAGCAGGTCGCTCTCGGGCGCCCCGGTGACGTTCCGGCCGGCGACCGTGATGCTGCCGGCGGTCGGGCGGTCCAGACCCCCGATCAGGTTCAGCAGGGTGGTCTTGCCGGCACCGGAACGGCCCCGGACGGCGACCAGCTCGCCCTTGTCGGCAGTGAAGGAGACGCTGGAGAGGGCGTGGACGGCGCGCTCTCCAGCGCCGTATGCGCGGCTGAGGCCGGACACCTCGACGACGCTCATCGGTCCTCCCCGGAGACGGAAGTGTCGGTTGCGGAAGGCGGCTCGGACGCAGCGAAGCCGGGACGGCCCTCGACTGCGTCGGTTGCGGACGGAGCGGAGCCGGCCTCAATCGTGTCGGTTGCGGAAAGCGTCTCGGACCAAGCGGAGCCGGGGTTGGCCTCGGCCGTGCCGGTTGCCGAGGGCGGGATCGTGCCGGGACGGACCTCGACGCGGTCGGTCTCCAGGTCCAGCCGGACCCGGTCGCGCAGGCTGAGGGCCTCGACGAACGCGGCCGGCAGCTGCAGCCGCCCGGCACGGTCCAGCACCGCGTACTCCTCGGAGACGTGCTGCTGCGTGCCGTCCGCGGCGAGCCGGGCCGAACGACGTACCTCGGAAGCGGTTTTCCCGTCGCGGATCGCGACCGCCCGCCGGACCTGGCCCGCCACGTTCCTGTCGTGGGTGACCACCACGACCGTCACCCCGAGCTCCGCGTTGACCGCGCGCAGCGCGCCGAACACCTCGTCCGCGGTGGCCTCGTCCAGCTCACCGGTCGGCTCGTCGGCGAAGATCACCTCAGGGTCGTTGGCGAGGGCGACCGCGACCGCGCAGCGCTGCTGCTCGCCGCCGCTCATCTCGGCGGGACGCCGGTCGGCGCGGTCACCTACCCCGACCATCTCCAGCAGCTCCGCGGCCTTCCGGCGACGACGGCCACCCGCCAGGCGCATGGGCAGCTCGACGTTCTCGCGGGCGGTCAGGTACGGCAGCAGGTTCCGCGCGGTCTGCTGCCAGACGAAGCCGACGATCCGCCGCCGGTATTCGAGGCGCTTCTTCGGGGTCATGCCGAGCAGGTCGTAACCGGCCACCTTGGCGATGCCGGCGGTCGGCTCGTCGAGGCCGGACAGGATGTTGAGCATGGTCGACTTGCCGGAGCCGGAGGCCCCGACGACGGCGAGCAGCTCACCCCGGTCGACCACCAGGTCGAGGCCCTGCAGGGCCATCACCTCGGTGCCCTCGGTACGGAAGATCCGGACCAGACCGTCGCAGACGATGTGCCCGCTGAGCCGGTCCTGTCCACCGGCACGCGCGACGGCACGTTCCGCCGCCCGCCTCTCCAGATCGGCGAGATCGGTCACGACAGCTCCTCTGACCACAGCAGCACGACTACTCCTCTCCAAGCCGCAGCACCGTGCCGAGGCGCAGGCGGCGGTTGGCGACGTTCTCCACGACGAGCGCGGCGATCACGGCGAGGACCGCGACGGCCAGGACACCGCCGGCGAGCCTCGGATCCAGACTGATCCCGGCGCTCACCCCGGCCGTGAACCCGTCCAGCCCGAGCGCCGGCCCGATCAGCGAGGGCAGTGCGAACCCGGCCAGTCCACCGGCCAGGATCGCCACCCCGATCAGCGGGACCAGCTCGAACACCAGCAGCCGGCGCCCCTGCCCCGGCGACAGGCCCATCGTCCGCAGCCGGGACAGCGTACGGCCCCGAGCGGGTGCCCCGGTCAGCACCGCGAGCACCACGGAGGACAGTGCGAGCAGCGCGGCCGCGCTCATCCCGGCGGTGAAGGTGAAGCTCAGCGCCCCGTCGACACCGCGCTGCTCCAGCGCGGCGCGGTAGGCCGCGTGCGTGGTCACCACGGCCGGCACGGGCAGCTGCCAGTCCTCGACCGTACGACCGGTCGTCTGCTTGAGCTGCTCCCGCTGCCCCGCGTCGGCGACCGTCCGCAGCTGCCCCACATCGAATCCGTCCCCGTCGACCAGGATCCGGTTCGGCCGGAGCGGCTGGTAGTCCGGGATCGGCATGGCCTGCTGCGGCAGCACCAGGAAGTCTCTGGTCTCCGCGTCGAGGCCCGGCACGCTGTCGAGGGTCGCGGCGATCGTGAACTTGTACGTCCGTCCCTGCACCTCGACGGTGCCGTTGCCGCCGATCTGCCCGGCCAGGTGCCTGGAGACGGCCGCGGGCACCCGCTCGCCGCCCGGCACGGCACCGGTCAGCGCGGGCGGCAGTTCCAGCCCGGCGGTCGTCGCGTTCAGCACCATCGCCTCGCCCTGCAGGATCATCGGGCCGGCGTCGCCGTGGATCTCGGCGCCCGGTGCGAGCAGCATCGACGTGGCCCGGCTGACGTGCGGCAGCTCGGCGACGCGCCGGTCGGTGTCCGGGGTGAAGTAGTAGCCGCTGATCACCGCGTCGGCCGGCACGACCAGGTCCGCGGCGCGGTCCCGGCCGCCGTCGACCGTGCTGGTGACGGTGCCGGTGAACAGGCCGGTGGCGATCGCCACGACCAGCACCGCCAGCGGGCCGGAGTGCAGCGGCGCGCGGCCGGCGCCGGACAGGCCGAGGAAGGCGATCGCGCCGCGGGCGCGGGCGGCCAGCCTCCCGGCCCAGCGCAGCGGGAACGGCACGACCCGCAGCGCGACGACCGAGGCGGCCAGGGCGAGCAGCACCGGCGCCGCGATCAGGTAGGGGTCCACTCCCGCCCCGGTGTCCAGGCCGCGCCGACGCAGCAGGTAGACGCCGCCGGCCGCGAGCACGATCAGGAACCCCTCGGCGGTGAGCCGGCGCGCCGACGGCCGGAGCGCGGCCTCGTCGGAGCGGTGCCCGGTGAACGACGGATGCCGGGCGGCCAGCGCCGCGTAGACCGGGGCCGCGAGCACCCCGAGCAGCGCGACGATCCCGACGAGCAGCGGCTCGAAGTCGTCCGCGCGGCCCGGGAGCAGGGCACCGGCCAGCCAGCCCGCCGCGACCGCGACCGGGACCACGATGAGGGCTTCGCGGATGGTACGCCCGGCGACCGACCGTACCGCCCCGCCCCGCGCGCGCAGCAGCGCGAACTCGGCCCGTCGCCGGTCGGCCATCAGCCGCGCGGCGAGCAGGATCAGCCCGGCCGCGGTCGCCAGGATGCCGGCCTGCACCACGGCCAGCAGCGCCTGCACGGCCCGGACCTGCCGGTCGAACTCGGCGAGCGTGCTGTCCAGGCTGCTCCAGAGCGTGGTGCCGGCCGGTGGGGTACGCCGTGCCGCGGCCACCGCCATGGTCAGCGCGTCCACCCGGTCGGCGGTGATCCGCCGCTCGTCCAGCCGGTAGCGCCACCGGTCGGTCAGGTCCTGCAGCTCGGCCCCGGCCGCCAGCGCGCCGGCCTGGTCGGTGAGCATCACCCCTTCCTTCCGGACGCTCTCCCCGCAGGCCCCGGTGGCCAGCCTCTGGTCGTCCCAGATCGGGTCGGCCGGGTTCACTGGGGTGAACACGCCGGCGACGCGGGTTCGGGTCTCGCCCCAGCGGCCGCTCAGCCCGAAGGTGTCACCGACCTCGAGGCCGAACGCCTGCGCCAGGTCCTGCCCGACGATCACCTCGGGTGTCCCTCCCGACCGCGCGGCCCGTCCCTGGACCATCGTGACGGCCTGGGCGGTGTCGGGTTCGAAGCGGAGCTTGGCCAGGTTGGGGCAGGGCCCGGCGGTGGTACCGGCCGGGATGACCGACAACGGGTCACTCTCGGCCAGGTACCAGGCGGCGCCGACCAGTCCGGGCAACGGCGCGGGCAGGTCCGCCCGGAGCGTCGCCAACCGGTCGGCCTGGGCCGCGGCACTGACCTCGCCGTCGACAGGCCGCCCGGAGAAGGTGAGGTCGCGGTTGCTGGACGCGAGCTTGCCGATGTCGCCGCGCAGGCCGTCGTCGGTGCGGCCGTTCGCCAGCCGGGCCGGGCCGGAGACCAGAAACGCGGTCAGCCCCGCAAGCAGCGCGAGCAGAGCAAGCTGGCCCGCAAAAGCACGAACCCGCCGCACCACGCTCATTGGTCTTCCCCCAGTCGCAGGCGGGCCGCCGGCAGGCGGCGGGTGGCGGAGACCGCGGTGATCGCGCTGACCCCGAGGGCGACCACGACCAGCAGCGCGGCGCTGCCCACGGTTCGTCCCCAGAGGATCTCCAGCAGCGCCTCCGGCACCGGGCGGCCGGCCGCCGGGGTCAGCACCAGCAGCGGCGCCATCGCGGCCGCGACCAGCAGTCCGACCCCGAGTCCGGCGAGGGCGCCGAGCCCGGCCAGCAGCGCCTGTTCGACCATCAGGGACCGGGCCAGCAGCCGTGGTCCGGCGCCCAGGGTGTGCAGCACGGCGAGCTCGACCGAGCGGTGCCGGGCGGTGGCCCGGGCGTCGGCGGCGATGCCGGCCACGGCGAGCAGCATCGCGCCCAGCGCCGCGCCGAAGAGCGCGAACCGGGCGGCCGCTCCGAACGGGTCGCCACCGGAGGCGAGCTCCCGGCGGTCGAGGACACGCAGACCGGTGAGGTCGGCCAGGCCGGAGGGGTTGCCACTGATCCACCACTCGCTGGTCTCGTGGAGGACGGCGAGGTCCCAGAAGAGCCGGCTGTCGAGCGCGGTCCGGTCGGCCAGGATCGCGGCGGCGCCGGTGGTGCCGGGCACCCGGTCGACCGTGGCGACCACCTTGACCTGGATCGAATGGCCGCCGACCGTGAGCGAGGTGATGTCGCCGAGCGCGGCCCGGGCCGCTCCGGTGAGCACCACCGGGACCGGGGGCGGGGGCTCCTTGCCGGTCACCGCGAGTCTGCCGGTGACCTCGAAGTAGCCGTCGGCCGCGGCGTTGACCGAGATTCCGGTCTGCCCGTCCGCCCGCCATTCGCCGGTCTGGCCGGTGATCCGCCAGCGGACGGGCGCCGGGCTCGCCGACTCGACCAGGAAGCCGAGCAGACCGGGACCGCCGGCGGCGACCGCCCGGGGCTCTCCGGCGTCGGTTTCGCCCAGGTCGACGCGGCGGCCGTCGGCGAAGACCGCGGTGGTGCGTACCGGCCCGGTGCTGCTGATCCAGCCGTGTTGCAGGGTCCCGGTGGCCGGGCCGGAGCCGACCGCGGCGGCGAGCTTCCCGAGCAGCTCAGTGGGCGGCCCGCCGGTGGCGTCGTCGCGGGCCTGGACCACTCCGGCGGCGGCCGCCGTGTCCAGGACGACCAGTTCGGCCGGGTCGGCGCCCGCGGTCAACGGCACGTAGTCACGCCAGGCCGGGAGCACGGCGCGGACCCCGGGCAGGGCGGCGAGTTGTCCGGCCCGTGCGGCCGGGGCCGAGCCGCCGGCCTCGACCAGCCGCAGGTCGGCGCCGACCTGCTGAACCGCCTGGTCGACGCGGGACTGCTGGGCGGTGGCGGCCAGGCACCAGGAGACGGTGGCGGCGGCGACCGCGAGGGCGAGCATCACCATCGGGCCGGCGTGCGCGCGGCGGCCGGCCTGCCAGGTGCCGAGCAGCGCGGCCCGCGCGCGGCCCCGGTTCAGCCGGGCGGCGACCAGCCTGGCGACCGGTGGCAGCAGCCGGATGGCGAGGACCGCGCCGGTCAGCACGCCGAGGGTGGGTGCGGCGGCGAGCAGCGGGTCGATGCCGAGGCCGCCCGCGCCGGTGGGGGCCGAGTACTGCCGCAGTTGCAGCCAGGAGAGCGCGGCCAGGGCGACCACGACCAGGTCCAGGCCGGCGCGGCGGAGCATCGGCAGGCGTTTGCGGCCGGTGGTCTCGGCGACGTAGGTGCCGCCGCGGCGCAGCGCGGGGGCGGTGAGGGCGAGCACTCCGCCGACCGCGACGAGTGCCGAGACCAGCCAGACGCCGGCATCGAGCGTCACCGCGGCGTACTTCAGGCGAAGCAGGCTGACGGCCGCCGGCGCGCCGATCAGCGCGGCCGGCAGGACCAGGGCGAACGCTTCGATCGCGGCGATTCCGGCGAGCTGCCGGCGGGACGCGCCGCGGGCGCGCAGCAGCGCGGTCTCGCTCTTGCGGGACTCGGCGAGCAGCACGGCGACCAGCGACAGCGCGTAGCCGCCGAGAACGACGATCAGCAGGATCGGGGTGACCAGGGTGGAGCGGCGGACCAGGTCGGCGCGGTTGAGGCGGTCGGCCAGGTCCGGCAGGCCGGTGGTCACCGTCGCCGAGGACCCGAGGCCGGAGGAGCGTTTCAGGTCCTCGCGGGTCGCGGCCGCGATCTCGGCGGTACGCCGGATCGAGCCGAGGGTCGGGTTCGCGAGGTCCGCCTCGACCAGCCAGCCGCCCGACGCCCCGGCGAAGAAGGCCGGGTCCTCGCTGACGATCGGGCCGTATGTCGCGGTCTGCGCCAGATGCCCGGCGGTGACGTCCGGGACGAGCAGCCAGTACGGGTCGTTCTCGGCCCGGGGCCGCCACACTCCGCTGACCTTCCGGGCCACCACGTGCCCGGTTCGCCGGTCCTCCAGCCGCATCGTCTTGCCGCTGGTCAGCCCGAGGGCGGCGGCGGCCGGCTGGGCGAGCGTGACCTCCTTGGCGGAGGCCGGCCACGCGCCGGACACCAGTTCGGCGTGGTCGCGCAGGTCGTCGAGCTGGATGAGGGAGGCGTAGACGACACCGTCGGAGTCCGGGACGGCGTTGCCGCCGGCGCCCTTGACGGCCCAGCCGAAGCCGAACCGGGCGGCCTCCACCTTCGCCGGGGCGTACGCGTCCCGGATCGCCCTGTCGCGGGCCTGCGGATCGTTGCCGAGGGCGCCCCGCACCAGCACGGAGCGTTCGTCCGGGTCGGCGGCCGTGACCGCGGCGCGTACGCCTTCGCCTGCCGAGGCGCTGGCGTACGCGGTCAGTCCCGTCAACAGGAGCGCGGCGGCGATCAGGACCGCGGCCGCCGCGGCGAGCAGTCCCCGTGCCGCCGCCGCACGCCGGAGGATCAGCGTCATGAGCATCCCGGTTCGAGCATGCGGCGGATCTTGCCAGATGGGAATGGAACTCGTGGACCCCCACCCGCACGCTGTCGCCTCTCCGACCGTCAGGACCCTCGGCCGAATGTCCGATAAGCGCATACCCATTCAGTCGGCATTGTTGCCGGAACGACGCGTAATCCCCCGATTCAGGCCACGACATAACGCGTTCGTACGGCAAAGAAAGGGGTAACCGGAATAGCTGGAAACGACCGAGGGCCGCACCCTTACGGATGCGGCCCTCGGCCAGGGAATGCCTTGCTCAGTTGATCGCCCAGGGGCCTTGACCCAGGTTGCCCGACCCGCCACCGTAGGGATTTGCGTACGGGCTGGACTGCGGGCCGTACGGGTCGTTCTGCGGAGCGCCGCCGTACGGGTCGTTCTGCGGAGCGCCGCCGTACGGGCCGGCCTGCGGAGCGCCGCCGTACGGGCCGGCCTGCGGGCCGCCGTACGAATTGCCGCTGTAGTCCTCGCCGCCGTCGAGGTCGTAGTACGCCTTCAGCACCCAGTTGCCGCGCCGGAGGCCGTGGCGGATCGGGTAGCAGTCGAAGTCGTCCCACCGGTGGCGGAACTCCCCGCCCTTGCCGATCTTGCGGCACGCCCGCGCGCTGCGATAGAAGCCGACGATCCGCTCACTGAAGTCCGCCGTCGTGGCCTTGCCGTTCGCCTGCGCGGCAGCCGGAGCCTGAGTCGTCGCCCGCGGGGCCGCGGGGGAACCGGACGACGCGGCAGCCGGGCCGGCGCCGATGACCAGACCCGCGGCGACCGCCAGACCGGTCATCGCGAACTCGCGCATCACCTTGCTCATGGGATCTTCTTCTCATCTGTGAAGGTAATTTCGGACAAGATGATCATATGTGTCGTGGATCTTTCGGCTTGGCGACACACAAACACGATCAGGTGACCCCGGAGTGCATTTCGAGATGCGACGGAACTCGATCGGACGATCATTTTCGTAATTCATTCCGAAATCGTCGAACGTCGAGCAGGAAAACGACGACGGCCCGGGGGTCAGACCGCGATCGTCCGGCGGGCGCCGGGCCGCAGATAGACGAACCAGGTGACCAGCACGCAGAGGGCGTAGAACGCGATGAACGCGAGGTACGCCGCGTCCGCGTCCTTGTAGGTCAGGAAGGACTGCCGGAAGGCCAGGTTGACCAGCACCCCGCCGACCGCCCCGATCGCGCCTGCGATGCCGATCACCGCACCGGCGATCCGCCGCGCCTGGTGCTCGTCGGTCGCGTACTTCGCCTTGAAGATCGCCGGAATCATCTTGTACGTCGACCCGTTGCCCAGCCCGCTCAGCACGAACAGGCTGATGAACCCGGCGATGTACAGCGGCAGGGACCGCTGCTGCGCCGCGACCAGCACGATCGACGCGCCCACCGCCATCGCGATGAAGTTGACGAAGGTGACCTTCGCGCCGCCCAGCCGGTCGGCCAGCGCCCCACCCACCGGCCGGATCAGCGAGCCCAGCAGCGGCCCGAGGAAGGTCAGGTACGCCGCCTTGATCGGGGTGTTGAACTGCGTGGCGAACTGCACCTGCAGCACCTGCCCGAACGCGAACCCGAAGCCGATGAACGAGCCGAACGTGCCGATGTAGAGCAGCGACATGACCCAGGTGTGCGACTCGCGGACGGCGTCACGCATGCCCCGCTTCTCGTTGCGGGCCTGGGTCAGGTTGTCCATCCAGATCGCCGACCCGAGCGTGGCGAGCACGATCAGCGGGATGTAGATCCCGGCCACGATCCCGGGGTGACCGGCGCCGAAGACGGCGAGCACGAAGAGACCGACCAGTTGCACCGCGGCGACGCCGATGTTGCCGCCGCCGGCGTTGATGCCGAGCGCCCAGCCCTTGTAGCGGTTCGGGAAGAAGGCGTTGATGTTCGCCATCGAGGAGGCGAAGTTACCGCCGCCGACGCCGGCGGTCGCGGCCAGGATCAGCAGCGTCGAGTACTCGACACCCGGCTTGATCATGAAGGCCGCCAGGATCGACGGGATGAGCAGCAGCGACGCGCTCACGATGGTCCAGTTGCGGCCGCCGAAGCGGGCCACCGCGAACGTGTACGGGATCCGCAGCCCCGCCCCGACCAGCGTCGGCACGGCCGTGAGCAGGAACTTCTGCGCCGGGTCGAAGCCGTACTGCGGGCCGAGGAAGAGCACCATCACCGACCACAGCGACCACACCGAGAAGCCGATGTGCTCGGAGAAGATCGAGAAGATCAGATTGCGCCTGGCGATCCTGGCTCCGCCGTTCGCCCAGAACGTCGGGTCCTCGGGCCTCCAGTCGTCGATCCAGTGGCCCCTTACGGAGGCCGCGGCCGGGCGTTCGGTGACAACAGCAGCAGTCATGATCACTCTCCCAGGAGGATACGACCCTCGTCTTCCCGCACGGGGTAGACGTTGATCGAGGGCTGGCCGGACTGGGAGCACCCGGTGGCGAGGTCCCATGCGTACAGGTGCAAGGGGCAGACGACGACCTTGTTGTCGATCTGCCCGTCCGCCAGCGGGCCGCCCTTGTGCGGGCAGACCGCCGACACCGCGCGCAGCGAGCCGTCGCGCAGGTGGAAGACCGCGATCATTTCGCCGTCCACGGCGTAGGTGCGTCCCTCGCCGGGCGGGATGTCGGTGATCGGGCCGAGAGCCGTCAGGGCGAGAGTCTTCATGAGCGCACCGGAACCTGAGGGAGGACGGTCAGGGGAAGGGAGGTACGGAACTGGCCGGGCGTGGCCGGAACGGCCCGCTCCTTCCAGGGGTCCTTGTAGGACTGCACGGCCTCTTCGACGGCGGCGTCGAGGGCCGCGGCGATGCCGTCCGAGTCGTCGACGACGATCTCCCGGATCCGGTCGATGCCGATCCGCGGGACGAACGAGTAGGTCCGCTCCAGCCAGTTCGCGTTCTCGCGGTAGTACTGGAGGAACCGGCCGGTCAGCCGGATCACCTCCTCGGCGGAGCCGACCGTGGTGAGCAGGTCGCCCTTGCGGATGTGGGCGCCGGCCGCGCCGCCGACGTAGATCTCCCACCTACCGCCGTCGATGGCGACGACACCCAGGTCCTTGACGTACGCCTCGGCGCAGTTGCGCGGGCAGCCGGTGACCGCGAGCTTCATCTTGCCGGGGCCCTCCAGGCCCTGGAACCGCTCCTCGATCGCGATGCCCAGCGCGGTGGAGTCACCGACGCCGAACCGGCAGAAGTCCGAGCCGACACAGGTCTTCACGGTGCGGAAGCTCTTGGCGTACGCGTAGCCGGACGGCATGTCCAGGTCGGCCCAGATCGCGGGCAGCTTCTCCTTGGGGATGCCGAGCAGGTCGATACGCTGACCGCCGGTCAGCTTGACCATCGGGACCTGGTACTTCTCGGCCACCTCGGCGATCCGCTTGAGCTCGGACGGGGTGGTGACACCGCCCTTCATCTGCGGAACCACCGAGAAGGTGCCGTCCTTCTGGATGTTGCCGTGCACCCGGTCGTTGATGAAGCGGGCGTCGCGCTCGTCGACGTACTGGTCGGCCCACATCATCTTGAGCAGCGAGGCGAGGCCCATCTTGCTCTTCGCGTCGTGCTGGCCGCCGGGGACCAGCTTGTCGAAGACCGACGAGACGCTCTTGAGCTCGTACTTGCGGATCGCGGCCATCAGCTCGGGCTTGGGCATCGGGACGCCGGGGACGTACCAGGAGGCGGCCGGGTCCTCCTCGGCCGCGCCGCCGTTCGCCCACTCGACGATCCGCTGCACCAGAGGCTTGCAGGTGCCGCAGCCCTTGCCGGCGCGGGTCTTGTCCATCACGCCGCTGACCGTCTTGCAGCCGGCCGAGACCGCCCCGCAGATGGCGCCCTTGCTGACGCCGTTGCAGTTGCAGACCTGCGCGTCGTCGGCCATCTCGGCCGGCGCCACCTCACCCGCCGGGCCGCCGATGTCGAAGATCAGCTCGGCGCGCTCCTCGGGCAGGGCGGTGCCCCGGTCGAAGGCCTGGATCAGGGAGGCAGCCTTGCTGTTGTCGCCGACCAGGGTGGCGCCGACCAGCACGTCGTCCCGGATGATCAGCTGCTTGTAGATGCCCTTCTTCGGCTCGTTGTAGACGATCACCTCGTCCTCGTCGCGCTCCGGGGCGATCAGGCCCATCGAGGCGACGTCGATGCCGGCCACCTTGAGCTTCGTCGACAGCTTCGAGCCGGTGTAGGCGACCCCGGTCGTGCCGGTGATGTGGTCCGCGAGCACCTTCGCCTGGTCCCACAGCGGCGCGACCAGGCCGTACAGGCTGCCGCGGTGCTGGGCGCACTCACCGACCGAGTAGATGTCCCGCTGACCCTCCACCCGCATCTGGTCGTCGACCACGATCCCGCGCTCGACCGGCAGTCCGCTGTTCGCCACCATCTCGGTGTTCGGCCGGATGCCGGCGGCGATCACCACCACGTCGCACTCGATGACCCGGCCGTCGGCCAGCTTGACCCCGGTGACCCGGTCCTTGCCGAGAATCTCGGTGGTCATCGCGTTGGTGATCACCTCGATGCCGAGCTTGCCCTCGACGCTGGCCTGCAGCATCTGGCCGGCCTTCTCGTCGAGCTGGCGCTCCATCAGGTGGCCCATGGCGTGCAGCAGGGTCACGTGGCTGACGTGGTTCTGCAGGCCGCGGGCCGCCTCCAGGCCGAGCAGGCCGCCGCCGATCACCACCGCCCGCTCGTGGTCCCGGGCATAGCGGATCATGCCGCGCGTGTCGTCGAGCGTCCGGAACGCGAAGACACCCTGGTGGTAGCCGCGCTTCGGGTTGTGCACGTTCTTCATCGGCGGCGTCCACGAGTAGCTGCCGGTCGCGATGATCAACTTGTCGTACGGGGTGGCCACGCCGTTGCTGTCGTGCACGGTCCTGGCCTCGGAGTCGATCCGCTCGACCTTGACCCCGGCGTTCAGCGTGATGCCGTTCTCCTGGTACCAGGCGAGATCGTTGAGGAAGATGCCCTCCTCCGTCTCCACCCCGGCGAGCAGGTTGGACAACATGATCCGGTTGTAGTTGCCATACGGCTCGTCACCGAACATCGTCACGGAGAAGTCCCCGTTGCGGGCGAGGATCTCCTCGACCGTGCGGGCTCCCGCCATGCCGTTGCCGATGACGACAAGTTTCTGAGTCATTCCGGTCGGTCCCTTCTGGCTGGTCTGCACCGCCACGAGAAGGACTCTGTCGGCCCGGCGTTAACCCGGGAGACCACTTGCGGTGACGCTGTTGTTCGGAAATCCCTACAAGCGGACCGCACTCGTTGTGACTACAACCGGCTACCGGCGGTTGTGAGAAGAGCGGAATCGAAACGACCCAGAACCAGGTCGGCGACCGCAACATCACGGCACAGCGGCGGGGTCACCGAGTCCGCGCCGGCGTTGCCCAGCGACCGGTAGAACAGGCCGTCGGCCAGCAGGTACGCGGCGATCGCGACCCGCTTCGCGCCGTCGGCGCGCAGTCGCGCGACCACGTCCGGGACGCGCGGGCCGGTGCCGGAGACGTAACCGACACGAGCGCGGCCTGGCAGCGCCGCCGCGAAACTCTCCACGTCGGCCCGCCAGCCCGGGTCCGACGAGCCCGCGGCGGCCAGCACCACCGCGTCGGCGGCCGGCAGGTTGCGGGTCAGGCTCTCCAGGAGCACCGGGTCGGGCCCGAGCGGCGCGGTCACCGGGACGTTCGTGCCCGCGACGGCCTCGGCGATGTCGACCCGCACGTGGTAGCCGGCGGAGAGCAGCAGCGGAACGACGACGGCGTGCGGCGTGGACGGGACGATCGCGGCGACCTTCGGCTCCTGGACGTCGACGTAGCAGAGCCGTACGTCCAGGCCGGGCCGGCGGCGGGCGACGGCGGCGGCGAGCTCCTGCAACTGGCGGCGCCCGTTGGCGGACCGGGTCCCGTGGGCCACGGCGATCAGGGTCGGGTATCTGTGCACGGCGATCTCCGCTCAGGGTTGCGGTCGACTTTTCCCGTACGGCCCGGCAGCTCATCGGGTACGTCGGAGGAGCCCCGGCCTCGTCGCCGGGAAGGAACGGCGGCCCGGCGCCTACATCGGGCTCCGCCGTGAGGTGCGGGAGAGCGTCCCGCGGCGCGTCCGGTGCGGCAGTGGCCCGGCGCCTACGTCAGGCTCCACCGTGAGGTGCGGGAAGGCGTCCCGCGGCGCGTCCGGTCAGGCGGCGTCGTCGACCCGGAGGCGGAAGCCGCGCTTGATGACCGTCTCGATGTGCTTGCCGGAGCCGAGGGCGGCGCGCAGCCGGGCCACCGCGACGTCGACGGCATGCCCGTCGTTGCCCCGCGGCAGCGCCTCCGCGAGCTGGTCCTTCGAGACCACCGCGCCCGGGCGGCGGGCCAGCGACGACAGGATCGCCATCGCGGCCGGCGCGAGCGCGTGCGCCACTCCGTCGATCAGCACGGCGTGCCCGCGTACCTCCAAAGTCGAACCGGCCACCTGGAGCCGGACCGCCCGCCGGGGCAGCTCGTCGGTGACCGTCTTGATCAGCGCACCGAGCCGGAAGCGTTCCGGCATCACCACCGGGATGTCCCGCTCGAGCAGGGGTGCCGCGGTCACCGGCCCGACACAGGCGGCCAGCGTGCCGCCGCGGAACGCGCCCTCGACCTCCACCCCGGCGTCGCCGGCGATGTGCAGGAACGCCTTGACCGCGGGCGCGCTGGTGAACGTCACCGCGTCGATCAGACCGGCGCTGACCTGCTCGGCGAGCCGGCGCACCGGGGTGATGTCGGGCGGCAGCGTCCAGCGGTACACCGGAACCTCGACCACCGCGGCACCGGCCGAACGCAACGCGTCGACGAACTCGGTCTGCGGCTCGCCGTGCTCCTGCACCACGATCCGCTGCCCCGACACACCGTCGGACAGCAGCCGTTCGAGCACCTCCTCGGAGGCCTCGGTCTTGGCCGCCCAGTCCTCGGTCAGCCCGGCCGCCCGGATCGCCCCGCACGGCTTCGGTCCCCGAGCGATGATCTTCGCCCCGCGCAGCGAGGCCCGCAGCGTGTCGCCCAGACCCCAGCCCTCGGCCGCCTCCAGCCAGCCACGGAACCCGAACCCGGTGGTCGCCACCACCAGATGCGGCTCCAGACCGATGCAGGCCTCGGTGGCCGAGCGCAGCGCCGCGTCGTCGATCAACGGCACGATGGTGATCGCGGACGCGCTCACCACCCGCGCGCCACGCCGCTCCAGCAGCGCGGTCATCTCATCGCGGCGTCGCTCCGCGGTGATCGCCACGGTGAAGCCGGCCAGTGCGCCCTCGGTCATCCGGTCTCCATCCTGTGCCGCCGTATCCGCTGCTAGGGTCCTAAGACCTGGTTTCGGGAACGGTAGGTAAATGTTTCCGGGGTGATAACGCCGACTCACTTCCCCGCTGAGCGGGCTTGTGAGTGATTGATCATCCCCTGGTCACGGCCTGTTGCCGCCGTTGCCGGGCGCCCATCCCACTCCTCGGGCGACTTCGGTCACACCCCGCAGCAGCAGCGCGATTGGCCAGGCTCTCGCCGACCTGCCGTGCCGGTCTCGCGCGAGACCGCGCCGCAAGGACCGGGGCGGTCGACCATCGGCCGACCGCCCCGCCTTGTTCAGTCTTTACCCGACCGCATACGCCCGCAGTACCGTCACCGCGGCGGTATTGCCCGCGGTGTCAGTGGCGTTGGCGCGCAGCGACACATACCCGGTGCCGGCGGGATTGGTCACCTGCACCAGTCGCCGGTCGCCCGTTCCATACACCTTCGCCGACTGCCACGTTCGCCCGTCGTCGGTGGAGAACTCGACGGTCAGCGTGCGGTTCGGCTTGGCCGCTGAATCGGCCAGCCGATCCACGGTGACCGGGATGACGAACGCCTTGCCGGCCGGTGCCGTGTTCCTCTCGTCCAGGCGCGGGCTGAATCGCACCGTGGACAACGGCAGTCGGACCGGAGTTTCGCCGGCCGATGCCGAACGGAACGTCCAGGAGGAACTGACCGATGTCGACAGGCGGAACGGTGCGCCACGGGTGGCGGACTGCTCCAGCCGGTACTTCGCGTTCCCCGGCGGCACCTCGAACTCGGCGTAGCTGGACGGTTCCTCGCCGATCAGCGTGCCCCCGGCGTAGAGCGCGGTCCGCGCGGTCTCGGTGCGTGCCTGGCCCCACTGCCCGAGGCCGTCGCCGAACAGCGGGACGCCGGCCACGATCACGTTCTCGTTGCGCACCGCCGCATCGATGTCATCGGCAACGGAAGGGGCGAACACCGCACGGTTCCAGGCTTCCCGGTAGGTGGTGCCCGCCTGGTACCGCTTGTTGGGCGAGAAAGCGATGCTGAGCAGTTCGGGGAAGCTCTCCGGGTCACGTTGCACCTGCTGGTCGAACTCGCCCGACCAGGTAGTCCCGCCCTCGGCGCTCAGCCACTCGGTGCGCTCCGACGGCAGCCGGAACGGGATGCCCACGACCCAACCGCCGATACCGTGTCCCAGATCGGGCCAGTTCAGCTTGACGCCGGAGACGCCCTCGGCATCCCGAGCGAATCTGGACTTCACGGTGGCCAGCTCCCCGGCCCGGACGTTCTTGGTGAAACCGGTGTAGAACGTGCCCGTCTTCAGGTAGGCGAGCTCGTAGATGAAGGGGGTGTCCTGGAATGTCTGCCCGGCCTCATCGAACTTCGCGAAGGCCGCGCTGACCGATCCGAAGAAGTCCGCCTGCCTGGCGCGCGGGCCGACCTGCCCCACGAACAGGTCGTCACCACTTTCGGACAGCGCACCGGCGCTGACCCCGGAGTCGTCGCCGACCCAGTCGGCGTTGACCGCGACCAGGGCCGGCGTCGCGTCCTTGCGGGGCACGGTGATTTTCACCGGCTTGCCATGGCCAGCGTCCAACCGCACGGTCGTCGGGCCGTCGACCACGAGCTTCGACTGGACCAGCATCGTCGTGTCGGCCTCACCGAAGATCCAGGTGAACAGGCCGTACTCCCCCTTGGGCAGCCGCACCCTGTCGGTCGTCTCGGAGCCGAAGACGTCGTAGGTATCGGGGATGCCCAGTCGGCTCAGGGACGTGAAATGCTCGGCCGCCTTTCCGTCCCGGCCCAGGTGCGCCAGCGTGACGTCGTAGCTCTCCACCTCACGGTTCACCGCGATCGGGGTCTCCACCCGGACGTCGCCAGGGCCGGTCGCGACCAGCCGCCCGGTCTTGAAGCCGTCGGTGCCGTCTCCGCCGGTGTCCGCCGTGACCGTGGTCGTGGCAGTGCCGCCGGCCGGCACGGTGACGCTGGTCGCCGCGAGCGAGAACGTGCCGGAGTCGCCGATCAGCGACAACGACAGGGTGATCGGTCCGGTGCCGCCGTTGCGGTAGGTGGCGGTTCTGGTGACCGGTACGTCGTCGTCGTGCGGCCACATCTGGCGGCCGAAGCTGAGGCTGCCCTCGTCCACGGACACTTCCTGGCGCACGACGCGGGCCACATCGACACGACCCGCGCCCTGACCGAAGACGTTCACACCCTCAGCCGGCTTCGCCGCGCCCATCAACAGGGTCTTGCGCTGCTTCGCGGACCATCCGGGGTGCCGCTGAGTGACGATCGCCGCCGCGCCGGCAACGTGCGGGGTGGCCATCGAGGTTCCGGAGAGGCTCACATAGCCGTCCGCGGCCGGAGTGCCGATCTGGCCGTTCGTCGCCCCCGCGGCAACGATGTCCACGCCCGGCGCGGTGATGTCCGGCTTGATCGCGTCGTCGCCGACCCGAGGGCCGCGACTGGAGAAGTCGGCCAGTTGGTCCTTGTCATCCACCGCACCGACGGTGAGCGCCGAGTCGGCGCTGCCCGGCGAGCCGACCGTCGCGGTGCCGCCGGAGTTGCCGGCCGCGATCACGAAGAGGGACCCGTGTGCCGCGGTGAGGTCGTTGACGGCCTGCTCCAGCGGGTCGATGCTCGGCGAGTCACCACCGCCCAAGCTGATGTTGATTACGGGAGCGGTCTTCGCCGCCCACTGCATGCCGGCCAGGATCGCCGACTCATCACAGAACTCGGTCTCGCACACCTTGCCGATCGCCAGCTTCGCACCGGGCGCCACGCCCTTGTACTTGCCACCGGATTTCGCGCCGCTTCCGGCGATGATCGACGCGACGTGCGTACCGTGGCCGACGACGTCGTCGGTGTTCGGGTCGGCGGTGAAGTTCTCGTTCGCCACGATCTTCCCGGCGAAGTCCGGGTGGGTGGCGTCGATGCCGGAGTCGAGGATCGCCACCGTCACGCCGGTACCGTCCAGACCCGTCTGCCAGGCAGCCGGCGCACCGATCTGCGGCACGCTGACGTCCAGGTCGAGTTTGCGCTTGCCGTCCAGGTGGATCCGCTCGACGCCCGGGCGAAGAGCGCGCGCTTCCGCCGTACCCGTGGTCAGCGATTTCCAGAGCTCGGCTCGCTCGGTGCGCTCCGCGCGCACCGCGAGCATGCCCACCCCGCTCAGATCGCGGGCGGCATGGGCCGTCGCGTCTGTCGCCGCCTTGGCGGCCGCCGGTCCCTTGCGGTTTCCGGACCGGGGGTACGCGAGGAGCAACGGCAACTCGGCCTCGCCGGTGTAGCCGTACTCGCGCAGGGCGGTCAGGTCGAACAACCGCTGGTCGAGCCGACCGCTCCTGACCAGCGGCAGCGCATCCACCGGTATCACGTAATGGTGCCCGCCGGCCTTGCGGCTGACGAACCGCGTTCCCGTCCGTCCGGGTGCGCGTTCGATGCCGACCTGGCCGTCCGCTGAGACGATCAGCCGGTCACCGGTGATCAGAGTGATACTGGAGGACTTCTTCGCCAGCTGGCCGGAAGGTGCTCCGGAACGAAGCGCCGCGGACGCCGCATCGGGTGCCACCACGGCGAGTGCGGCAGCCATCCCCACGGCGATCAGGGCAGTGGGCAGCTTTCTCAGACGCATACAGGGCCCTCCCGTCGACCGGATCCAAAGATCCGGAACCCATAGATGCCCGCAACTTTTCCATGGTCGCGCAAACGGGTGTCCGAAGTAGATCCGAGAAGGGCGCCCGAACCTCAACACAGCAGACCGTGGGCAACGGCGGAAACTCGCTGCTCGGCGGTGAAACGAACGGCGGGATCGATGCGCCCGGCAAATCCGGTGACGAATATGGCGGCGGGCCGATGCTCGGAATGGGCTGCCTGATTTTCAGCTTCAGCTCGCTTCGTCGGGCAAATCGACCTGACCCGAGATGTAGCGACCATAGGTCAGTGGCCGATCGATCTCGACAAAGTGGTGCCGGTCGAGGAACACCCCCGCTATCGGCCGCACGAGTCGACCCGGCCGTCCGAGCCGCCCAGGGCGAAGCCGAGAACGAGAACCTGGTACCAGGGAGGTCAGGCGTCGTAGAGCTCGTAGTCGTCGGTGCTCGGCGGCTCGGGGTCGACGCCGAGAGCGCGCAGGTCGGCGGCGGTGAATGTCCGGTCGGCGCGGTCGCCGAGGATGATGCCGAGGAGCGTGTCGAGCATCTCCAGGTGGTCCTCTCGGTTCTCCCGGACTCGCGCTTCGATCCGTTCGGCGGCCGCCATCACCCGGGCGCCCGCGTCACCGGCCTGCTCCAGTTTCCTGACGAGCAGCCCGGCCTCCAGGAAGTCGCTGAACGGCGTGGCCTGCCGGTGCAGGGAGCTCGCAGTCGACTGGAAGAGCATGAACAACACCCTGCCGGTCAGGTCGGACATTCCCTGGCGACTCAGCCGCAGGTCGAAGAGCCGCTCGAGTCCGTCGAGCATCGCCTGGTGGTGGGCCTGCAGCGCGTCGTTGTAGGCGACCGTCTCGGGGTAGTAGCCGCCGAAGCGATTGCGCGCCGCGGCCAGGTAGGCGTGAACGAGCGCGCTCCGGCCGTACGTCGTCGTCATGATCTTGAATTTAGGGGACGGCGGCGCACAGCGCGCCTCGATGATCAGCGCGGCCGGGGACGGTCGTCAGCGTTGCAGGAGGCCGCTCGCCTCCCAGAGGGATTTGGCGGCGCGGCCGCGGCCGATCAGGTCCAGGTCGGCGAGGAAGGCGACGATCCGTTCGCCGGCCCAGCGCATCGTCTCCTGGTGGTGGGGGTTGGCACGGGCGGCCCGGATCCCCTCCTGCGGGCTGATGCCGACCGACTCGTAGACGCGCGGGTCGATGAGCCGGGTCCCGGTCAGGTAGGCCGCGCGGGCGATGACCAGGCGGTCGAAGGCGAGCCGGGACCTACCGGCGAGCCGGATCTGGCGGGCCAGTTCCTCGCGGGCGAAGCGCACGTGCCGCGCTTCCTCGACCACGTGGATGCGGGAGACCGTCCGGACCAGAGGCTGCACGTTCTCGTCGGCCATCGCCTCGCGCTGCAGCGTGTCCAGGATCTCCTCGGCGATCAGGATGGCGGCGAACATCCGCGGGCCGGTCGCGGTGTGCCCGATCCACCGGCCGAGGAACTGGTCGATGCCGGTCGGGCGGTAGACCGGGGTGCCGAGCCAGGCGATCATCTTGCCGAACATCACCGAGTGGCGGCACTCGTCGGCGACCTCGGTCAGTGCGTACTGGGCGTGCGCGGTGGTGGGGTCCTGGTTGAGGTATCCGCGGACGAGCATCTGCATCAGGATCGTCTCGAACCAGACGCCGAGGCCGGCGATGCTGGCGACCTCGTGTTTGGTGAGCTCGATCCGCTGCTCCTCGGTGAGCCGGTCCCAGAGGGGGGTGCCGTAGAGGCTGGAGCGGTGGATGGGGACGAAGTACTTGCCCTCGACGAACGGGGCGTCCCAGTCGATCTCGATCTCCGGGTCGTAGGAGTGCTCGGCGGAGGAGCGGAGCAGCCGGGTGGCGGTGCGCTCCCGGTCGGATGGGGTCACTGTCGTCATGGCGTCCTCCAAAACCGCAGATATCAGACAAATGCCTACGAAAGCCCTAGTTGGCACTTGGTAAAGCTTGACGTTACCGGCGGTAACAGTTACTTCTAGTACTATGAACTCGGTCACTCGCCCCGTCAATACCGATGGCCGCCGCGGTCGCTGGGACGGCCACCGCGAGCAGCGACGCGCGGAGCTCACCGCCGCGGCGATCGAGGCGATCCGGCAGCACGGGCCGGAGATCGGCATGGAGGCGATCGCGGCGCACGCCGGCGTCAGCAAGCCGGTGCTCTACCGCTACTTCGCCGACAAGTCGGAGCTCTGGCTCGCGGTCGGGCAGCAGGCCGGGATGCTGGTCCTCGACGCGATGATCCCGGCGGTCGCGGAGGTTCGCGAGGAGCGGGCCGCGATCGCGACAGCTATCGACGTCTATCTGGCACACATAGAGGGCGACCTGAATCTGTACCGGTTCGTGGTGCACCAGCCGGACATCGCCCGGCACCGGGACGTCGTCGCCGACGTGGTGGACACGGTGGCCAGCGGTCTGGCGCGGATCTTCGGCGACCGGCTGCGCGCCCACGGGCTGGACTCCGGCGCCGCACTGCCCTGGGCCTACGGGGTGGTCGGCTACGTCCAGTCGGTCGGCGACTGGTGGCTGCGGCAGCAGCAGCCGATCAGCCGGGAGGCGCTCTGCGAGTACCTGACGACGTTCCTCTGGGCCGGTGTCGCCGGCATCAGCCGAGCGGCCGACACGCCCGGCGGGCTGGCGGCTCTTCAGGAAGGATGGTCGATGCAGTGACCGACGAGGAAGAGTACCGGGGGCCGGCGACGCTGCGGCTGGACGACGGCCCGGTCGCGGTCGAGGTGCGGATGTCCGCGCGCTTCGAGCCGATCGAGGGGCGGTTCCGCTGGGCCGGGCGCATCGACCCGGTCGGTGACCTGCGCGAACGCGTCAGCCGTGGGCTGCGCGAGGCGACCGTCACGATGCCGGGGGCACCGGAGACCCGGGTGCGGCTGAGCGAGCCCGATCTGTGGGGCCGGGTCCGGATCACCGGTGCCGGCACTCCCCCGTGGTTCCCGGCGGTGTCCGCATGAGCGACTTTGACGTGGTGATCATCGGGGCTGGACTGTCCGGGATCGGGGCCGCCTGGCGGCTGCAGAAGCAGCGGCCCGGCGACACCTACGCGATCCTCGAGGCACGGGACGCGATCGGCGGCACCTGGGACCTGTTCCGCTACCCCGGGGTCCGATCCGATTCGGACATGTTCACGCTCAGCTACCCGTTCCGGCCGTGGCGGGAGCCGGAGTCCATGGCCTCCGGCGACAAGATCCGCCGCTACATCCAGGACACCGCCGACGAGGCCGGGATCACCCGGCACATCCGTTTCGGGACGCGGGTGGTCAGCGCGGACTGGTCGTCGGCCGAGGCCCGCTGGACGCTGCGGGCCGAGAACGGCGAGGTCTGCACCGCCCGATTCCTGTACGCCTGTGCCGGCTACTACAGCTACACCGAGGGCTACCAGCCGGATTTCCCGGGCCTCGACGAGTTCCGCGGCAAGCTGGTGCACCCGCAGTTCTGGCCGGCCGACCTGGACCACACCGGCCGGCGGGTCGTCGTCATCGGCAGCGGGGCGACCGCGGTCACCCTGGTCCCGGCGATGGCGGCCGAGGCGGAGCACGTGACGATGCTGCAGCGGTCCCCGACGTACATCGCCCCGCTCCCGAGCCGCGACGTGATCGCTGACCTGGCCCGCCGGGTCCTGCCGCCGAACGCCGCGAACCGGGTCGCCCGCGCCAAGAACATCCTGCTCAGCCAGCTTTTCTACCAGCTCGCCCGGAAGCGGCCGAAGCAGGTCCGCAGGTTCCTGCAGGGCACGGCCGACCGGTTCCTGAAGAACCCGGGCTACGTCGAGGAGCACTTCAAGCCGCGCTACGAGCCGTGGGACCAGCGGCTCTGCGTGATCCCGGACGGCGACCTGTTCCACAGCATCGCCTCCGGCCGGGCGTCCGTGGTGACCGACCGCGTCGACGCGTTCGTCCCGGAGGGCATCCGGCTCGAGTCCGGCCGGGTGCTGGAGGCGGACATCGTGGTGTCGGCAACCGGGCTGTCGCTGCTGCCGGTCGGCGGCATCCGGATCAGTCTGGACGGCACACCGATCGAGATCGGACAGCAGGCGACGTACCGCGGGCTGATGCTCTCCGGGGTGCCGAACCTCGCGTACTGCATCGGGTATGTGAACGCCTCCTGGACCCTGCGGGCCGACCTCTCCCACCGCTACGTGCTCAAGCTGCTCGACCACCTGGAGCGCAACGGTCTCGCCGTCGCGACCCCCACCCAGCCGTCCAGCGCCGGCCGCCCGCTGCTCGACCTCTCCGCCGGATACGTCCAGCGTGCCCTGGACGCGTTTCCACGGCAGGGCGACCGCGACCCGTGGCTGGTACGGCAGAACTACCTGCGGGACGTGGTCTCCACCCCACGTGCCGACGTCACCCGGGACATGACCTTCGCCCGGCGTACCGCTCCCGTCCCCGACACAGAGGTGGTCCGATGACCCGTCTCGATCCCTACCGGTTCGCCGGCCGCACCGCCGTTCTCACCGGCGCGGCCAGCGGAATCGGCGAACAGCTCGCCTACGGCCTGGCGCAGCGCGGCAGCGACCTGGTCCTGGTCGACGTCGACGAGTACCGGCTGAACCCGGTCGCCGCCCGGATCCGCACCGACCACCCCGGACTCACCGTCCAGACGATCGTGGCCGACCTCGCCGACCGCGCGGCCGTCGAGGACGTCGCGACGCGACTGCCATCCACGATCGGGCTCCTGATCAACAACGCGGGGATCGCGCTGGGTGGACGCTTCGATCAGGTCAGTGTGGAGCAGTTCGAGCAGGTCATGAACGTGAACTTCCGCGCTCCGATGCTCCTGACGCACGCCCTGCTGCCGGCCCTGGTCGCGAGCCCGGGCAGCCACCTGGTCAACGTGTCCAGCCTGTTCGGGCTGATCGCGCCGCCCGGGCAGAGCGCGTACTGCGCGAGCAAGTTCGCGCTGCGCGGGCTGAGCGAGTCGCTCCGCGGCGAACTGGCCGAGAACGGGGTCGGGGTCACCACGGTCCACCCGGGCGGCATCCGTACCCGGATCGCGGAGAGTGCGCTGATCGGCTCCGGCGTGCCGGAGTCGGAGGTCGAGCCGAACCGCAAGCTCTTCGACGCGCTGCTCAGCTTCCCCGCGGACAGGGCCGCCGAGCAGATCCTCAAGGCCGTCACGAAACGCAAGGCGCGCCTGCTCATCGCGGCCAACGCGAAAGGCCCGGACCTGCTGCAACGGCTGATGCCGGTCGGCTCCGCGAACATCATCCGGTCGCTGACGGCCGCCTCGGTCCGGGCCGCCGGGCGGCAGAAGGTGGGTGCGGGGCAGTGAATCACTTGGACGTACGGGGTTCGCGCATCCGTTTCCACGAGACCGGCGATCCGGCCGCCCCGCCGGTCGTGCTGCTGCACGGCATCGGCCGCAGCCTGGAGGACTGGGAGCCGCAGCACTCCCGGTTCCAGGACGGGTACCGGGTGATCAGCATCGACATGCCCGGTTTCGGGCTGTCCCAGCGGATGCCCACACCGACCACGCTCCCGGTCCTCGCGGACGGGGTGTGGGCGACGCTGGACGCGCTCGGCGAGACCCGGCCGGTGCATTTGATGGGCAACTCGCTCGGCGGCGCGGTCTCGATGACCATGCTGGCCGCGGCGCCCGACCGGGTGGCGACGCTGACCCTGGTCAACAGCGCGGGCTTCGGCAAGGAGGTGACCTGGGCCCTGCGCATCCTCGCGGTGCCCGGGCTCGGCCGCACCATGCTCCGCAACATCGACAAGCGGACCGCGCCGCGGGTGGAGCGAACCCTCTTCCGGGACCGCGCGCTGGTCACGCCGGAACGGGTCGAGATGGCCGTCCGGATCGCCCGCCAGCCGGATTTCGCGCCGGTCTACCTGGAGATCGCCAGGGAACTGGGCGGATTCGGCGGGGTGGCGCCGGGATGGCGGTCAACGCTGCTGGCCACGCTGGCGGGCCTGAACAAGCCGACCATGATCACGTGGGGAGACCGGGACCGGATCCTGCCGAGCACCCACCTGGCCGCGGCCCGGGCCGCGTTCCCGCACGCCAGGTCTCACATGTTCCGGGAGACCGGTCATATGCCGCAGATCGAGCGGCCTGACGAGTTCGCCGGACTGGTCCGGCCGATGCTCGCCGAGGTCGCGGCCTGAGAGTCGGGATCCGGGTGGCGAGAGGGGGCGCCGCCCGGATTCCGTACATCCCTCGAACGGACGTTCCAGAAAGTCGGAATGTCGACATCGATCGACGATAATCGCTGGTCAGTGACGTTCTTCCGGCCGAGGGTCCGGGGATCTGGAGTTGCGGAACCGGATCGTCGCGCTTTGATGGAGGGTATGCGCAGAGCAGCTTTGCTGATCGTCGCGCTGATCGGGGGATCCATGGCCGGTTGCGGGTCGGGACCACCGAAAGCGCCTGCCACCGATGCCGCCCCACCCATCTTTTCCCCAGCCACCTCTTTCCCTGCCACCTCTTTCCCGGCCGCCTTCTCCCTCGCCACCGCTCTCCCGGCCACCTCCTCCCCAGCCATCACTTCCCCGGCCGCCTCCTCCCCCGCCACCACTTTCCCTGCCAGTTCTTCCCCCACCACCACTTTCCCGGCCGCCGCCTCCCTGGCCGCCACCGCGCCCCTGGCCGCCGGCGGCCTTCCGAAGGGGCCCGGTCGCAACTCACCGACGCTTCCGGACAGCGGCGCGCGCCCGATCGGCTCCGGTGTGGACTTCCGCACCGCCGAGCTGTCCGCCCGGGTCACGATCACCGAGTCACTGATCGCCACCGATCGATACGCGGTCAAAGTGACCGTCCAGGTGTTAGGCGGCACCTACGAGTTCGGCCCGGCGCTGCTCCGCCTCCACCCCGCCACCGGGCCTGACATCGCCCCGCTCACCGGCCGCGCGAACCCGCCCGTCGCGTTCACACTGCACACCGGCGTGACCCGGAGCTGGCAGGTCCCGTTCGCCCACGCCGTCACCAGCGGCGCACAAATCCTGCTGACCGACCCCGCCGGCACCGTCCTCGCCGCCTGGACAACCCGCTGACGGCCTCACCCTCACCCCTCGAAGAACCCCACTGACCAGCCCCTCCCTCACCACCCGGACGACCTGCTGACTAGCCCCGACGGCACCGCCCTCACCGCCTGGACAACCCGCTGACCGCCCTGGCCTCGCGACTCGAAGGACCCGCTGACCAGCCCCGGCAGCACCACATCCCGCCACCCGGACAACCCGCTGACCGCCCTGCCCTCGCGACTCGAAGAACCCGCTGACCAGCCCCGGCAGCACCACATCCCGCCACCCGGACAACCCGCTGACCGCCCTGCCCGCAGCGCCTGAAACAACCCGCTGACCGCCCCGGCGGCGACGCCCACACCGCCCGGACGACTCGCTGGGTTCCCGTCCCCGAGCGTTAGGCTCTTCTCATGATCAGTCCCGAGCCGCAGGACCTGAACCTGCTGGAGGCCCTGCACTCCACCCCGGCCCGCCGCTACCTCTCCACCGAGCCGATCGCCGACGACATCATCCGCGCGATCCTGGACGCCGCGGTCCGCGGCCCGTCCGGCGGCAACTACCAGGGCTGGGCCTGGATCGTGGTCCGCGACCCGGAGCTCAAGAAGCCGATCGCCGACTGGTACCGCGAGGGCTGGAACCGCCACTACGGCTCCCGCCGCGACGAGATCCTGAACGCCCCGGACGGCGGCCCGATGAGCAAGCGCAGCTTCCTCGCCGCCGACCACCTGGCCGCACACCTCGAGGAGGCTCCGGTCTGGATCGTCCCGGTCATGCTCGGCGCCGCGAAATCCACCAACCCGCGCCTCGGGTCATCGATCTACGGGGCGGTCCAGCAGCTGATGCTGGCGGCCCGGGCGTACGGCCTGGGTTCGACTTTGACCACCCTGCACATCGGGCACGAGCAGGACGTCCGGCAGCTCCTCGGCCTGCCGGACGACGCCCTGACCATGGCGCTCATCCCGCTCGGCTACCCGGCCAAGGGCCGCTGGTCGCAGCCCAAGCGCCGCCCCCTGGACGAGGTCGTCTTCTTCGACCGCTACCAGTCCCCCGCCTAACACCTCGCCCCCACACCTCCGCCAGTTCACCCCCCATCCGTATAGATCTTGGCGACCCACGCCCAAATACCAACTACAACTAGCCAAGATCGCATCAAAGCGTGGCCGGTCGGGCGAAGTGGGCCGGTCAAGGCGGCGTCGGCGGAAGACCGGAGCGCTGGCCGGTCGAGCGGAAGCAAGCCGGTCAAAGCAACACCGACAGAAGACCGAAGCACCGACCGGTCAGGCGGGTCAAAGCGGCGCCGGCGGAAGACCCGAGTACTGGCCGGTCGAGCGGAAGCAAGCCGGTCAAAGCAACACCGACAGAAGACCGAAGCACCGACCGGTCAGGCGGGTCAAAGCGGCGCCGGCGGAAGACCCGAGTACTGGCCGGTCGGGCGGAAGCGGGCCGGACGGTTCGCGTACTCCTCGAGGGCGTGCGCGAGCCAGCCCGCGGTGCGGGCGACGGCGAAGATCGCCTCGCCGGCATCCGCCGGCATGTCGTGCCCCAGGGTGAGGGCCGCGAGCGCGAGGTCGATATTGGGCAGAATTCCCGATCTGGTACGTACGGCGTCCGCCAGCCCGGCCGCCGCCTCGCGTACCGGATGATCGCCGAGCAGGTCGAGCAGGACCGTCGCCCGCGGATCGCCGGACGGGTAGAGCGGATGACCGAAGCCAGGAATCCCGCCGCCGGAGCGGAGGTGCTCGGAGACGATCGCGACCGGATCCGCACCGTCGACCGCCCGGGCAAGCAGCGGGTAAACGTGTTCACTCGCGGCCCCGTGCAGCGGCCCGTCAAGAGCGGCGAGCCCGGCGCTGATCACCGCGTAGGGATGCGCGCGGGTCGAGGCTGCGACCCGCGCGGCCAGCGTCGACGCGGCGATGTCATGGTCGGCCAGCAGAATCAGAGCAACCTCCAGCATCCGCCGATCCTTTTCAGACATCGGCCGTTGGGTAAGACGCGGCCACAGCAGCTCGGCGAGCGACACCGGCCCAGCCTCGGAAGGCGCCACCTCGCCCCCGGAAGACACAGGCGCAGCCCCGAAAACCGCCGCCCCAACCCCAGAGGCCGCCGCCCCAACCCCGGGAGGCGCCACCTCGCCCCCGGAAGGCGCCAGGTCGGCCTCGGAAGGGACCGGCTCAGCGCCGGAAGGCACTGAAGCGCTCCCGAACGACCTCGAGACGCCCCCGGAAGATGCCGGGGGCTGCCCTCGCACCGGAAGCGCCGCCACCATCGTGCCGATCAGCGTGCGCCCGGTCGTCACGACCGCCACCGGGCTGGTGTCGAAGCGCAACGGATCCGCGGCGGCGATCGTCGCGACCGTGACCCGTAGCCGGTCGGCGAGCCGCGCTGACGCCGGAAGCAGCGCACCGACCCGCTCGGCGAGCTCCCGCAGTCCGGCGTCGACCCGGAACGGCGACGCCTGCGGCTCACTGGTCCAGAGCAGCCCGGCAACCTCCTCGTACGTCCGGGTCCGGGCCAGCTCGACGGCATCGTGACCGCGATAGAACAGCCCGCCGTCACGGATCAGGGTGATGCCGGTCTGGATGTTCGGGGTGGCCCGTTTCCGGCCGGCGATCAGGGCGTCCACGTCGGCCTTGTCGAACAGGCTGCCCTTCCCGGCCGCGTTCCGGCGGCTGGGCAGCAGGCCCCGGCTCACGTACGCGTAGACCGTCGCGGGTTTGACGCCGAGCCGCTCGGCGACCTGCTCGGTGGTGAGGAGCCGCATGTGCGCATCCTCTCATATTGACTGAATCAACATTGACCGGCCGTCGATCAAGTCGAATCGTGAAGACATGTTGACTGTCAATCCAGGACTCGCCGGTGTCGTCGCGTTCGACACCGAGATCGCCGAACCCGACCGCGACGGCGGCTCGCTCCGCTACCGCGGTGTCGACATCCGCTCCCTGGCCGGCCACGTCTCCTTCGCCGACGTCTGGGCCCTGCTCGCCGACGGCGCCTTCGACCGCGCGCTGCCACCCGCCGAGCCGTTCCCGATCCCGGTGCACTCCGGGGACGTCCGGGTCGACGCGCAGGCCGCCGTGTCGATGCTGGCACCGCACTGGGGTCTGCGGCAGCTGATCGACATCGACGACGTCCAGGCGCGCGACGACCTCGCCCGCACCTCGGTGATGATCCTTTCCTTCGTCGCCCAGGCCGCCCGCGGGCCGCGGCGGGCCGCCGTGCCGCAGCGTCTGGTCGACGCCGGCCGCAACGCCACCGAGCGCTTCATGATCCGCTGGCAGGGCGAACCGGATCCGCGACACGTCACGGCCCTCGACCGGTACTGGGTCTGCGCCGCCGAGCACGGCATGAACGCGTCCACGTTCACCGCCCGGGTAGTCGCCAGCACCGGCGCCGACGTCCCGGCCTGCATGTCGGCGGCGATCTCGGCGCTCTCCGGCCCGCTGCACGGCGGCGCGCCGGCCCGGGTGCTCGGCATGATCGAGGCGGTGGAGCGGTCCGGCGACGCGCGGGCGTACGTGCGCCGTGTTCTCGACGGCGGCCAGCGGCTGATGGGTTTCGGTCACGCGGTCTACCGGGCCGAGGACCCGCGCGCCCGGATCCTGCGCGACGCGGCGTTCGAGTTGGGTGCGCCGCGCTTCGAGGTGGCCCGCGAGCTGGAGCTGGCGGCCCTGGCCGAGCTGCGGGAACGCAAGCCGGACCGGGTCCTGGAGACGAACGTCGAATTCTGGGCCGCGGTGGTCCTGGACTTCGCGGGCGTTCCGGCCGAGCTGTTCGCCTCGCTGTTCACCTGCGCCCGTACGGCCGGGTGGAGCGCCCACATCCTGGAGCAGAAGCGCCTCGGCAAGATCATTCGGCCGTCCGCGGACTATGTGGGGCCGGGCGCGCGGGAGGCCGCCGACCTTCCGGGCTGGGCAACGGCCGTGGAGCGCAACGCATGAGCGATCTTGCGAACAAATCGGTCAAGCGCCGGAGCGCAGCGGAGGTCACGGCATGAGCAAGCTTGCAGGCAGAACGGTCAGAAGCCGTAGCAGCACGAGCGATCTTGCGAGCAAATCAGTCGGACGCCGGAGCGCAGCGGAGGTGGCGGCTTGAGCACCGTGGACTTCGGACGGACGGCGCAGGACTACGCCCGGCACCGGGCCGGCTTCCCACCCGCCCTGATGGACCGTCTCGGCGACGTCACCGGCCGAACCGTCCTGGATCTCGGCACCGGAACCGGAAGCCTGGCCCGCCTGTTCGCCGCACGCGGCGCGATCGTGACCGGCCTCGATCCCTCCGAGGAGCTGCTGGAACAGGCCCGGCGCTCGAGCCCGGGCATCACCTACCTCCAGGGGACCGCCGAACGGACCGGCCTGCCGGACGCCGCCTTCGACGTGGTCAGCGCGGGCCAGTGCTGGCACTGGTTCCGCGCGGACGAGGCCGCCGCCGAGGTCCGCCGCCTGCTGCGCCCGGGCGGCCGGATCGTGATCGCCCACTTCGATTGGCTCCCGCTGCCCGGCACCGTGGTCGAGACGACCGAACGGCTGATCCTGGCCCACAACCCGTCGTGGCGGCTGGCCGGCGGCACCGGGATGTATCCGCGCTGGCTGACCGACCTGCGCGTGGCCGGTTTCCGGGACGTGGAGACGTTCTCGTTCGACGTCGACGTCCCCTACAGCCGCGAGGACTGGGTGGGCCGCATCCGTGCCAGCGCGGGCGTCGCGGCCAGCCTCCCGGCCCCCACCGTCGAGCGCTTCTCGGCCGAGCTGACCGCCCTGATCCCGTCGGCCGAACTCACCGTCCCGCACCGGGTCTGGGCGGTCGTGGCCCGCGCCGACTAACGTCACCGCGTGTCCGACCTGCTCGAACGGTTGCTCGCCTCGGCCGAGTCCGCCACCATCCTGCGTTTCCTCGCCGACTTCGACGCGCTGGACGTGGACTCGGCCGCCGGGCCGACCGCACGCCTGTCGTCCGGCGCCGATCTGGAGCTAATCGCTCACTGCGGCGCCGGCGGCCGGTTCTTCCGGACGAAACCCGGAGGTCAGATCTGGTACGCGGATTCGGAAGGCAGCGCCGGCGTCATCGGCCCCGACCTGGAGACCGCCTTGGCGCTCCTGGTCGCCGCGCCGAACTGGCACGACCTGCTCGGCTTCTCCGGTGGCGGCGACCTCCACGAGATGCGCCGCGCTCACGACCGTTTCGCCGCCGGCGTCCGGGAGGAGTACCCGGATCTGGCCGAGGAGCAGGCCGCCGTCGTCGCCGAGCTGGGCCTGGTCCTGCCCGAGGACCCGGTGCGGGCGCTGTGGGCGGCCGTCCACGCGCGGGATCCGGAGGTCGTCTTCACCGACGTGGAGCTCGAGGAGTACGCCGAGGAGCCGTGGGACTCGCTGTTCGGCGCGCACACGATCGACCGCCTGCGAACCCGCCGGTCATGAGACCGATCGGCCCGCCAGCGCGAGGGTGGCGTAGCGGCCGCCGGCTTCGAGCAGGGTCTCGTGATCACCGGACTCCAGGATGCGGCCGTGGTCGATCACCACGATCTGGTCGGCGTCGCGGACCGTGGAGAGGCGGTGGGCGATGGTGACCGTGGTGCGGCCCCGGGACAGCTCGTCGAAGGCCTGCTGGACGGCGCGCTCGGTCTCGTTGTCGAGGGCGCTCGTGGCCTCGTCGAGGACCAGGATGCGCGGGTCGCGCAGCAGGGTGCGGGCGATCGCGATCCGCTGCTTCTCCCCGCCGGAGAAACGGTGGCCGCGCGAGCCGACCATGGTGTCGTAGCCGTCGGGCAGGTCGGCGATCAGGTCGTGGATCTGGGCGGCCCGCGCCGCGGCGACCAGTTCGTCGTCGGTGGCGTCCGGCTTGGCGTACCGCAGGTTCTCCCTGATCGTGGTGTGCAGCAGGTAGGTCTCCTGGCTGACCACGCCCACGATGGTCGACAGGTCGGTCAGGGCCAGGTCGCGCAGGTCGACGCCGTCGATCGTCACGTGGCCCGCGGTCGGGTCGTGGAGGCGGGCGATCAGGGCGGCGATCGTGCTCTTGCCCGAGCCGGTCTCGCCGACCAGCGCGAGCGAGCCGCCGGCGGGCACGTCCAGGTTCACGTCGGCGAGCGCGGACGACCTGTCGTCGTACGCGAAAGAGACGTTGTCGAACCGCAAGTGGCCGCGGACCTCGGGCAGACGGACCGGCCTGGCCGGGTCGGCGATCTCGACCGGCAGGTCGAGGTATTCGAAGATCCGCGCGAACAGCGCCAGCGAACTGGTCATCGTCACGCTCACGTCGAGCAGGCTCATCAGCGGCCGGAACAGGTTGCCCTGCAGCGCGGTGAACGCCACCAGGGTCCCGATGCTCATCGCGCCGGCCGCGAACGGCAGCCCCGCGGCCAGGTAGATCGTCGCCGGGATCACCGCGAAGATGACGTTCATCGCGGCCATCCGCCAGCGTCCGGCCAGTTCGGAGCGCAGCTCCAGGTCGATCAGCCGGTTCGACGAGCCGGCGAAGCGGGCGATCTGCGCGGCGCCGGCGCCCATCGTCTTGCTGAGCTGGATGCCGTTGATCGACAGCCCCTCTTCGATGATCACGTTGAGCTCGGCCAGCTCGCGCTGGCGCTCCGTGGTGATCTTCTGGCGCATCCGGGCCACCCGGCGGGTCAGGTAGATCGCCGGTGGCAGCACGAGCAGCGAGATCAGGGTGAGTTGCCAGGTCAGCGCGATCATCGCGACGATGGTGGCGACCACGGTGGTCAGGTTGGCGGCGATGCTGGTCGCGGTCGAGGTGACCACGGACTGCATGCCGCCGATGTCGTTGGTGATCCGCGACTGCACCTCTCCGGTGCGGGTGCGGGTGAAGAAGCCGACCGACTGCCGCTGCAGGTGGCTGAAGACGTCGACCCGCAGCCGGTGCATGACCCGCTGGCCGACGGTGGTGGAGATCCACGTCTGCACCACGCCGAGCACGGACGTGATCGCGGCGACCACGATCATGCCGAGCACGAGCCGGACCAGCAGGCGCAGGTCGCCCTGCGGCAGGGCGACGTCGATGATCTCGCGGAGCAGGAACGGCGACGCCATGCCGAGCACGGACGCCACCACGATGATCGCCACGACCAGTGCGAGAGACCGGCGGTGACCGATGAAGAGCGCGCCGATGCGGCGCATCGAGACGGATCGGGCCTGCGCCCGCTCCGCTGGGGTCACGGTTCGTCCCGCGCCCCGTCCTTGACCTTGAGCCAAGAGCAGAACCTTTCCTCGTACGGGGGAAGCCTCCCGGCCTCCAATAAGCTGAGGTTACCTCAACATGAGGGAGCAACGGTAATCGCTGTTATCTTGTTCCCGTGAAGGAAGAGCCGGAGTTCCCGGTGGAGACGGAGTCGCTGCACGAGGCGTTCTGGGCGGTCAGCCGCCGGATGCGCGAGCACGCCAAGCGGGAGATGGAGCCCTGGGGCATCGCCCCGTCGCAGTTCCGCGCGCTCAGCGCGCTGATGACCGACGGCGAGATGCGGCTCAGCGCCCTCGCCGAGCGCCTGCGGATCGCCGCACGCTCGGCCACCGAGGTCGTCGACGACCTGGAGCGACGCGGCCTCGCCGAGCGCCGCCCGGACCCGGCCGACCGGCGCGCCACCCTGGTCGCCCTCACCGAACAGGGGCGCACCACGGGCGCGGAGATCCGGGCCGCCCGCTCCGCCGCCGGCGAACGCCTCTTCGCCACCCTCGACGAGTCCGACCGAGCGGCCCTTGCCCGCATCCTCCGCCAGCTCGCCGGCCGTTGAAATTGCCGGACCGAGCGGCCCTTGCCCGCAGCCGCCGCCAGCTCGCCGGCCGTTGAAATTGCCGGCAGGTCAGAGGCGGTAGGCCGCTGAGCGGCGGAAGGTGACCGCACCGAAGGCGGCGAGGGCGCCGAGGCAGAGCAGCGCCAGGTGCAGCCCGGCCGGGACCGAGACGATCGAGGTGGCGCTGAGGACGCCGAGGACCAGCAGGGCGATCAGGCACCAGGTCAGGGTGACCCGGGCGGCGTAGCCGAGGGCGTCCCGGGCGAGAACCGCCCGCTCGTCGACCCGGCCGTTCGGGCCGACCCGCATCGACTTGGCGAAGTCGTCGGCGGCCTGGGCGAGCGACGGCGCGTCCACCACGGACTCCATCGCGATCTCGAACAGAGCCAGCGTCCGGTGTGCGCCGCCGTGCCCCGGGTCGAGGCAGAGCGCCCGGCTGACCGACTCGCGGGCGCTGAGCGGCCGGCCCGCCGCGAAGAGCGCCCGGCCGTACGTGACGTGCAGGTCCGCGTAGTGCTCGCCCAGCTCGACGGCGATCTTCAGACCGTCGAGGGCCTCCCCGACCCGACCGGCCGCGAGTTGCGCCTCGGCGAGCCGGTTGTGCAGCCGGGGGTTACCCGGGTCCTCCTGGCAGGCGGCCACGGCGGCGTCGATCGCCTCCCGGTGCCGGCCCAGCTCGGTGGCGGCCCGGCTGAGCCAGTAGAGCGTCTCCGGGCCCTGCGGGTCGAAGTGCCAGGCGGCCTTCGCGGCGCGCAGACCGGCCTCCGCGTCGCCGAGGGCCAGGTGGGCCCGGGCCATCCGGTGCCAGGCCTCGACGTTCTCGGGCTGCCGGCCGACGATCGGTGCGAGCAGGTGGGCGGCGTTCTCCGCACGCCCACGGGCGAGCAGGTCGTCGGCTTGGGACAGCAAAGGCTCGGTTCGCACGTCGCTGCTGATCGGCGACCATCGCGCCGTTCTTGGCGGTTCGCACGTTGCGACCCAGTTGCGTTACCCCGTGTGCGCAGGCCGTCACGGTGAGTTGCGCTGACCCCGGTCACGCAGCTCGTCGCGGTAGCTGGTCAGCGCACCGACCATGCCCTGCACGAAACGCTCGACGACCTGGAGCTCCGCCACCCCGAACTGCTCCATCACCGCGTCGGTGCGCGGCGCGAGCGGGGTGAAGAACGCCTGGGCGAGCGACATCCCGGACTCGGCGTAGCGCAGGTGCACGACCCGCCGGTCGGTGCTCTCCCGAACCCGGCGCAGGTGCCCGTCGCGCTCCAGCCGGTCGATCATCGCGGTGGTGGCGCCGGAGGAGAGCCCCATCGCCTCGCCCAGCCGGCCCGGGCTCAGCGGCGCTCCGGCGCGCTCGGCGTGCATCACCGCGAGCAGGGCGTGCAGGTCGGGGCCGTGCAGATGGTTGCGGCCGGCGAAAGCGTGCCCGATGTGGTTGGCCTCACTGGCGTACGAGTTGAGCAGGTCGACGAGGCGGGAGCGCAGTCGCTGGCGCTCCACCGTCTCCTCTACAGGGGCTTCCGTTTCCTCCACGGGGGTCAGTGTTGCAGATCTTCGCGGCAGAGTAGAGAATCTCGATTGTCGAGATTCTTTATCCTGGAGGCTTCATGAAGCGGGCATGGGCAACACTGCTCCTGGCCCTGGTGTCCGGCGGTCTGGTGATCGGCCTCTCCGGGGCGACCACGGTCACCAACGACCCGAACGCCTCGCTGCCGTCGTCCGCCGAGTCCACCCGGGTCGCACAGCTGCAGAAGCAGCTGCCCTCCGGCCGGACCAACGCGGCCCTGGTCGTGGTCGCCAAGGGCGGCGCGTCGCTCACCGACGCCGACCTGGCCACGGTCACGCCGCTGGGCCGGCCGATCGTCAGCGAGGACCGCAAGGCCGCGATCGTCTCGGTGCCGATGCCGGCCGGCGTCGCGCCCGAGGAGACCATCAAGGCCGTCGCCGACCTGCGCGCCGCGGTCCGGGCGGACCTGCCGGCCGGCGTGACCGCGCAGGTCACCGGCGGCGCCGGGTTCACCGCCGACCTGGCCGACAGCTTCACCGGGGCGAACACCCGGCTGCTGATGGTCACCGTCGTGGTGGTCGCGCTGCTGCTCCTGATCACCTACCGCAGCCCGGTGCTCTGGCTGGTCCCGCTGTTCGTGGTGGGGCTCGCGGACCGGGTCACCACCGGCCTGGTCGCGCTGATCTCGCAGCACACCAGCCTGCCGGTGAGCGGCTCCACCACGGGCATCGTCACCGTGCTGGTCTTCGGCGCGGGCACCGACTACGCGCTGCTGCTGATCTCCCGCTACCGGGAGGAGCTGCACCGGCACGAGGACCGGTTCGTCGCGATGCGGCGAGCGTTGCGCGGGGCCGGGCCGGCCATCGCGGCCAGCGCCGGCACGGTCATCCTCAGCCTGCTCACCCTGCTGCTGGCCAGCCTGGAGAGCAACGTGTCGCTCGGGGCCACGGCCGCCGCCGGCATCGCGGTCGCCGCCCTCTTCGCGCTGCTGGTGCTCCCGGCCGCGCTCGTCGTCTGCGGCCGTGGCCTGTTCTGGCCGTTCGTGCCGCGGGCCGGCCAGGCCGGCGCCGAGGCGGTCAAGGGGATCTGGGCGCGGGTCGGCCGGGCGGTGGCCCGCAAGCCGGTCGCGGTCACCCTGGTCTCGGTGATCATCCTCGGGGTGCTCTCCGCCGGCGGCCTCGGCACCCGGCTCGGGCTCTCGCAGACCGAGCAGTTCCGGGTCCGGTCCGAGTCGGTCGCCGGGCTGGAGACCCTCTCGAAGTACTTCCCGGCCGGTGCGGCCAGCCCGACCGTCGTGCTGACCAGCCCGGACCGGGCGCGGGCCGTGCTCTCCACGATCTCCGGCACGCCCGGGGTGGCTCAGGCCCGGATCGCCGAGCAGAACGCCACCCAGGCGAGCATCCAGGTGATCCTGGACGCGGCGCCGGACACCACCGCGGCCTTCGACACGATCCGCGCGCTGCGCGACGGGCTCGACGGGCAGGCGCTGGTCGGTGGCAGCGTGGCGACCAGTCTGGACACCCGCGACGCGACCCGGCACGACCTGCTGGTGATCGCCCCGGTGATCCTGCTGGTGGTGCTGCTCGTGCTGGTCGTCCTGCTGCGCGCGCTGGTCGCGCCGGTGCTGCTGATCATCACGGTGATCGTGAGTTACGCGGCGGCACTCGGCGCCGGGTCGTTCCTCTTCGACCACGCGCTGGACAACCAGGTGCCGCTCTTCTCGTTCCTGTTCCTGGTCGCGCTCGGGGTGGACTACAACATCTTCCTGGTCACCAGGGCCCGGGAGGAGGCGGCCGTTCGCGGGACCCGGGACGGCATGGTGCACGCGGTCGCGGTCACCGGCGCGGTGATCACGAGCGCCGGGATCCTGCTGGCGGCGGTCTTCGCGGTGCTCGGCGTGCTGCCGGTGATCACGCTGACCCAGATCGGCGTGATCGTGATGATCGGGGTGCTGCTGGACACGCTGCTCGTCCGTACCGTGCTGGTGCCGGCTTTGGCCACGGTCCTCGGTGACCGGTTCTGGTGGCCCGGCCGTCCGCAGGCCTCGGCGCCGGACGGCGCCGGGATCCCGGCGCAGCCGCAGAGCCGGCCGGACTGGGAGGCGGTCGACCGCACCAAGCTGTCGGAGCCCGCCGACAAGGCCTGACCGGTCGGGCCCGCACCGGGAAACCCACCGCGGGCAGCCGATCGTCCAGCGCGACGAGCCCCGCGACGTGCTCCTGGATCTCGCCCAGCACCACGGCGAGATCCAGGGGCTCGGAGCGTTTGCGGTTGAGCTCGTGGAACCCCTCGGCAAGGCCCGGGCCCGGCCCCTCGAGGTGCGCCACCACGCTCGACTCGACCCGCAGCCCGGCCTCGGCCCCGGCCAGGGCCAGCTGGCAGATCGACAGGATCGGGGTCAGGACGGGCTGGCGGGGGCGGGGACGCCGGCGAACGGGATCGCGGCCGGCGTGGTGTTCCGCTCCCCCGCCGGGTGCTGCCAGAGGCCGCGGCGGCGCAGTTCGGGCAGGACGCCCTCGCCGAACCAGTACGCCTCCTCCAGGTGCGGATAGCCGGAGAGGATGAACTCGGAGATGCCGAGCGACGCGTACTCCTCGATCCGGTCGG
Source organism: Actinoplanes regularis (assembly GCF_900188005.1). Lineage (GTDB taxonomy): Bacteria > Actinomycetota > Actinomycetes > Mycobacteriales > Micromonosporaceae > Actinoplanes > Actinoplanes regularis. The sequence goes on from NZ_FZNR01000033.1 coordinate 37,541, forward strand.
CGACCTCGATGTGGCTGCCGACCAGGGCGGTCCCGGCGCCGCCACGGACCAGGCCGACCCCGGCCCACAGGTTCGGCGAGACGACCAGGCCGTCCCGGGTGCCGCCGTGCAGGTCGAGCATCCGGCGCTGGCCCTCGGACTCGCTGGTGCGCAGCCCGGCCTGCACTCCGGCGATATCCTGTTCGGAGACGTTCCGCAGCAGGCGGGCCGCCTCGTCCCAGGCGGCCTCGGAGGTGTCCCGGGTGATCACGTGCAGACGGATGCCGAACCTCATGTCCGGCCTGAGCGTGCGGATCCAGGCCAGCTTCTCGGCCACCTGGGCGGGCGGCTCGCCCCAGGTCAGGTAGACGTCGGCGTGCTCGGCGGCGACCGGGCCGGCCGCCTTCGACGAGCCGCCGAAGTAGATGGTCGGCTGCACGTCGGGAACCCGGGACAGGCGCGCGTTCTCCACCCGCAGATGTTCGCCCTGGTGGGTGACGGTCTCGCCACGCAGCAGCGCCCGCACGATCTTGAGGAACTCGGCGGTCCGCGCGTAACGCGCGTCCTTGTCCAGGAAGTCGCCGAACTGCCGCTGCTCGCTGGACTCCCCGCCGGTCACCACGTTGAGCAGCAGCCGCCCGCCGGAGAGCCGCTGGAACGTCGAGGACATCTGCGCCGCCAGGGTCGGCGAGATCAGCCCGGGGCGGAACGCGACCAGGAACTTCAGCCGCTCGGTGACCTCGGTCAGCATCGCGGTGGTGAGCCACGCGTCCTCGCACCAGGCCCCGGTCGGGGTGAGCGCGCCGACGAACCCCAACTGCTCGGCGCTGCGCGCGATCTGGCCGAGGTAGCCGATGGTCAGTGGACGGACCGCGCCCGCCGAGCCGGCCGGCGTGCCGTGACCGCCGCCCACGATGTCCCGGCTGTCGCCGTTGGTGGGAAGAAACCAGTGGAAGTCCATGCCCGAGAGACTACCCATATATCCCATGGGCTCGGTAGGATGCGCCGCATGATCGATGAGGCTGCATATGACGAGACCCGGCTGCGTCAGTGGGTAGCCGGCCAGGCCCGCGGTTTCTCCCGGCGGCACCTGTTCACCCTGGCCGCCGCCGTCGGGGCCGCCGGCCTGGCGCCGAGTCCGGCACACGCGGCCGACTCACCGATCGTCAAGCCGCTGCCGCCCGAGCTCTTCCGGGTGCTCGGCACCAACGCCGAGACCCGGTGGTCGGCGCTGAAGGACCAGGGCTATTTCGTACCGGTGGACCGGTTCTTCGTCCGCAATCACACCAGCACGCCGCGCCTGGACGCCGACAGCTGGAACCTGGAGATCTCCGGCGCCGGGCTGCGCGGCGAGGCCGCGCACCTCACTCTCGCCGACCTTCGCCGCCTTCCGGCGGAGACCCACGCGGTCACCGTCGAGTGCGCCGGCAACGGCCGCGGCTACTACACGTCCCAGCAGGGCCAGACGGTTTCCGGTACGGCCTGGGGCCTGGGCGCCGTCGGCGTCGCCCGCTGGCGCGGGGTGCGGCTGTCCACGGTGCTCCGCCGGGTCGGGGTGCGCCGTGACGCGGTCGACGTGCAGGCCTCCGGGCTCGATCCGAACTACGTCACCGGCGGTGTCGACCTGGGCCCGGTCCGGCGTCCGATGCCGCTGGCCAAGGCGCTCGACGACGTGCTGCTGGCCTACGAGATGAACGGTGAGCCGCTGCCGCCGGACCACGGCTTCCCGGTCCGCCTGGTCGTACCCCGCTGGGTCGGCATCGCCTCGATCAAGTGGGTCGGGAAGATCGAGGTCTCCACCGAGCCGCTCTTCTCCCCGTGGAACACCCAGTTCTACCGGCTCTTCGGCTCGGAGTTCCCGCCCGAGGGGCTCCCCTTCGACAAGCAGGTGATCAAGAGCGCGTTCGAGCTGGATCCCGGAACGGTCTTCGCCGCCGGCCGGCGGGTGCGACTGACCGGGCGCTCCTGGTCAGGCGGCGGCCCGATCCGCAGGGTCGAGGTGAGCACCGACGGCGGCGCGACGTGGCGGCACGCCCGCTTCAGCGGCCGCTCCCACGAGGGCGCCTGGCAGCGCTGGGAGCTGGACTGGCGCCCCTCGACCGGCACCTACGAACTGCTGGCCCGGGCCACCGACGTACACGGCAACACCCAGCCGGACGTAGCCCGCCACAACACCCTCGGCTACCTCTTCGACGCGGTCGTCCGCGTCCCGGTCACCGCGGCCTGATTCCGAACCAGGCGCCCCTTCCGGCGACGCGCTCGAGCGCACTCACCTCGGCACGATCGGGGCTGGGCGGGCTCCGACCCGCCCGGTGTGGCTTTGCCGGTCGAGTACAACCGCGCGGGTCGTGGCCTCTTGCTGTCGTCAATACGAGAGGCCGCGTCGCGCTAGCTTTCCAGGCGCTTCAGTTGGCGTTCGGCGATGGGTCGTAGGTCCGGGTCGTCGAGGTAGCGGCGCAGGATCGAAGGGGCCAGGGCCGGGGCGAGCAGGCGGACGTTGACAACGATCCGGCTACGGACGTCGAATTCGGGATCCTCGGCGAGCGCCAGCACCAGCTCGTCGGAGGAGCCCGGCACGTCAACCGCCGCAAGGCCGCTGACCAGCGCGGCGCGTACCTCAGGGACCGGGTCGGCCGCCAGCGCGACGAGCAGGAGGCGTACCTCGGGGTCGCCGACGCCGGCCTGGGGCAGTGCGGTGGCGGCGTCGATGCGTACCCTCGGATCCGGATCTGTCGCAAGCGTGCGCAGTACGGCGAGCGCGGCCGGTCCGCCGACCGCGCCGAGTGCCGCGGTGGCGTCCTCGCGTACGAGCGGGTCGGCACGCAGGCGCAGCAGTACGGGCGCGGCGTCCGGGCTGCCGATCCGGCCGAGTGCGAACACCACCCAGCGGCGCACCCGGTCCGTGAGGTCATCGGCCAGCGCGATCAGGTGTGGGACCGCGTCGTAGCGGCGCGTGTAGCCGAGCTGGGACACCGCGGTCACGCGCACGTCCGGGTCGATGTCGCGCAGCCCGGCAAGCAGCGCCTGGAACGCGCGGTCATCGGCGGTGGGCAGGGCGCCGTACGCCATGGCCCGGATCCGCGGGTCGCTATCGGCCGCCGCGGCGAGCAGCAGGTCGGTGTCCTGCGGCTCGCTGACGAAGCCGAGCGCCCACAGGCCGGTCCGGCGCAGCGTGGAATCCGGATCCACGGCCAGCGCCAGCACGGCCGGCCGGGCCGCGGCGCGGTTGCCGTGCAGCAGGTCGACGATCTCCGCGCTCAGCGAGTCCTGGTCGTCGCCGAGGTCGCGGGCGGACGCGCGTAGCAGCACCGGCAGCGCCTCGAGGCCATCGATGCCGGCCAGCACCCCGGCGATCAGGTCGCGGCCGTAGAAGTTCTTCTCGTCGAGGAAGCGGTGCAGCGCGGCGGTCAGCTCGGCCACCAGGGTGCTGTCGCCGCAGCCGGTCAGCGCGACGCGTGTCTTCTCCAGGTCGTCGCAGTCGTCGAGTTCGTCGATCTGCCGGATGAACTCGGCGAGCGCCGCGCGGGTGTCGATCACGCGCCGCATCGTCGCAGGCGTCGACCAGCCGAGCTCCGGCAGGCCGACCCCGCCCCGCCGGGCACGTCCTTGCCCGCCGTCGTCGGGCCGTCCGGGTGTTGTCATGTCAGGAGGTGGAACGAGTTATGGTAGGCGCCGACCCGGGGGAGCGTGCATGCCGTCAAATAGGGCCAGCGCAAGAACCGGCAAATCTTTCACGGACAGCGCAAAGATCACTTCGACCCGCGTCCTAAAGCCGGGCAAAACCACCTCCAGTGATGTGGCGGCGGCGGCCGGGGTGTCGCGGTCGGCGGTGTCGTTCGCCTTCAACAATCCGCAGCGGATCTCGACCGCGACCCGGGAGCGGATCCTGGCGGTCGCGGAGGAGCTCGGCTACACGCCGAACACGCTCGGGCGGATGCTGCAGGCCGGGACCACCAACTCGATCGGGGTCCTGCTGCCGCAGCGGCTGGCGCAGATCCTGGAGAACCCGTACCACGCCCGGTTCCTGATGGGCGTCGGCCAGATCTGCGACCAGGAGGGTTACACGCTGCTGCTGACCCCGCCGCTGCAGGATTCCGTGCTCAAGGCGATCCCGTACGCGGCGGTGGACGGGTTCATCGTCTGCGGCCTGGAGATCGACCGGGGCGAGGTCGCCTAACTGGACCGCCGCGGGATCCCGTTCGTGCTGATCGACTCGGACCGGCACAAGGGCGCGCCGCACGTCGAGGTCGACGACCGGGGCGGGGCCCACGAGGCGGCCCGTCACCTGCTGGAACTCGGGCACCGTCGGCTCGCGGTGCTCTCCATCGGCCCGGGGCCCGGACCCGCCGCCCGCGGTTACCAGGGCCCGCTCGCGCGCCGCCTGGCCGGCATCCGGGACGCTTTCGCCGATGCCGGGCTGACCATGGACGACGTACCGCTGGCCGAGGTTCCGGCGACCCGTGCCGAGGGCTACCGGGCGACCAAGGAGCTGATGTCCGGCCCGGCGACACCGACGGCGATCCTGGCCCTCTCCGACGTGCTCGCCTACGGCGCGGTCGACGCCCTGCGGGAGCTCGGCGCCGGCGTGCCCGGGGACGTCTCGGTGACCGGCTTCGACGACCTCGCCGAGTCCGCCTGGCTGCGGCCGGGGCTGACCACCGTGCGCCAGCCGATCGTGACCAAGGGCCGGATGGCCGCGGACTTCCTGATCTCGGCGATCCGGGGCGAGGATCAGCATCCGCACCAGACCCTCGGCACGTCGCTGATCATCCGGGAATCCACCGCAAAACCGGCATAACGCCGTACTGCAAGAACTTGCAGCAAGAAAGCAACCGACAAACTATGTAACACGTGTTAGTTGCCTGCTACCGTTCCTCGCCATGACCGACCAACTGATCGCACCGCCCACCGTTGAGGCGCCGCCGGCATCCTGGTGGCGCAACGCGGTCATCTATCAGATCTACCCGCGCAGCTTCGCCGACCTGAACGGCGACGGCATCGGCGACCTGCCTGGCATCACCAGCCGCCTGCCGTACCTCAAGGATCTGGGCGTGGACGCGGTCTGGCTCTCCCCGTTCTACGCGTCGCCGCAGGCCGACGCGGGCTACGACGTCTCGGACTACCGGACGGTCGACCCGATCTTCGGGACCGTCGCCGACGCCTCCGAGCTGATCGCCGGCGCGCACGCGCTCGGTCTGCGCGTCATCGTCGACCTGGTGCCGAACCACTCCTCCGACCAGCACGAGTGGTTCCAGAAGGCGCTCGCCGAGGGCCCCGGTTCGATGTTCCGCGAGCGCTACCACTTCCGCCCCGGCAAGGGCGAGAACGGCGAGCTGCCGCCGAACGACTGGCCGTCGATCTTCGGCGGTCCGGCCTGGACCCGGGTCGAGGACGGCGAGTGGTACCTGCACCTGTTCGCCCCGGAGCAGCCCGACTTCAACTGGGAGCACCCGGCGGTCCGGGACGAGTTCAAGACGGTCCTGCGGTTCTGGCTCGACCTGGGGGTCGACGGTTTCCGGATCGACGTGGCCCACGGCCTGGTGAAGGCGGACGGCCTGCCGGACGTCGGCTCGGAGGCCGAGTGGCACCTGCTGGGCGTCGGCGAGAGCCCGTGCTTCGATCGGGACGGCGTGCACGAGATCTACCGCTCCTGGCGGCAGATCCTCGACGAGTACCCCGGCGAGCGGATCGCGGTCGCCGAGGCCTGGGCGCCCAGCCTGTCCCGGGTCTCGCACTACGTCCGCCCCGACGAGCTGCACCAGGCGTTCAACTTCAGCTACCTGGGCACCGCGTGGAACGCGCACGAGCAGCGCCAGATGATCGACGACTCCCTCGCCGCGATGAGCGCGGTCGGGGCGCCGACCACCTGGACGCTCTCCAACCACGACGTGGTCCGGCACACCACCCGGCTGATGCAGAGCGCCGACGGTGAGGTCGCCGGCCGCAAGGCGGTCGCGGTCGACGACGCCGCCGCCCTGCGGCGGGCCCGGGCTGCCAGCACGCTGATGCTGGCGCTGCCCGGCTCGGCCTACCTCTACCAGGGTGAGGAGCTGGGCCTGCCGGAGGTCCTGGACCTGCCGGCGGAGGTGCGCCAGGACCCGGCGTTCCACCGTGCCGAGGGCCAGGACGGCTACCGCGACGGATGCCGGGTGCCGATCCCGTGGAGCGGCGACGAGGCCCCGTACGGCTTCGGCCCGGAGGGCAGCGCCAGCTGGCTCCCGCAGCCGGCCTCGTGGGCCGGGCTGAGCGTGGCCGCGCAGACCGGGACGCCGGACTCGACGCTGGAGCTGTACCGCCGGGCGCTGGCCGTGCGCCGCGCCGCCCCGGCCATGCAGCCCGTCGACAACCTGCGCTGGGTGACCGCCCCGGCCGGGGTGCTGGCCTTCGAGCGCGAGGTCGCCGGCGCGCCGGTGTTCCGCTGCACGGTCAACATGAGCGACCAGCCGGTGTCGCTCGGCCGGCCCGGTGAGCTGCTGCTCGCCAGCGGGCCGATCGAGGGCAGCCCCGACGAGGTCGTGCTGCCGCCGGACACCACCGTCTGGTGGTCCCTCTCCAGCTGACACCGTCCCGGCCACCCTCGGACGGTGCGGGTGGGCGGGAGTGCGGGCGTGACGCGCAGCCGATGGGCGCGCGTCACGCCCGCACTTTTCTGCTACGACTCAGTTCATCCGTTTCGCCGCCGATCTGGGACTTCACCTGAACCGGAATCGGCGGTGAGTCATGCGAGCAGTGGACGGACCGGCCCGCAGGGCTCAGCGCATCCTGTTGCTGGCCTGCGTCTGGGCCGCGTTGAGCGCGCTGCTCGGGGTCGCCGGCGTCCTCGTCGGTGACGGGCCCGCCTGGCTGCTCTGGCCGAGCGGGGTCGCCGCGGCCGCAACCGCGGTGTACGCGTGCCTGGTCGCCGCCGAATCAACCCGGGGTGTCGCCCAGCTGTTCTGGCAGCGGCTCGCCGGCGCGACCGGTCTGCTCGCCCTGGGCGCCGTCAGCCACGCCGTCCGGACCGTGCTCGCCGGGCACCCGACGACGATGACCCCGTTCAACGCGGTCTGCTATGTCGGCGCGGTGGCCCTCACTGCCTTCGCGATGCTGCGCCTGCCGCACCCGCCGCGCACCTGGCGCGCGAACCGCGCGATCTACCTGGACATCGCCGTGGTGGGCGTGGCTGCCTCGCTGCTCACCGCCCACTTCCTGTGGTCCACCCCGACGCCCGGGTCGGTGGCGCCCGCGCTTCCGTCGCCGGGGCCGCCGGTGCCGGGCCTGGCCACCGGGCTGATGTGGCTGGTGGTGTTCACCGTGGTCGCCGCGGTCGCCACGGTGATCCGGGTCGGTATGACCGGCGCCGGACCGGTGCCCGGGCCGACGCTGTGGTTTCTGTCCCCGATCGGCCTGCTCCCCCCGGCCGCCTGGCTGCTCTACCCGATGGTCGGGGCGTGGACGCACCTGAGCATCACCGCGATCCTGATGGTGCCGCTCGGGCTGATGTTCGCCCTCGCCGCCCGCGCGCAGATCCGGTCCGACGGTAGTCCGGCCCGGCCGACGCGCTCACGATGGCTGCAGCGGTGGCGGCGGATCAGCGTGGTGCCGTACGTGGCGGTCGCGATCACCGTCGGCATGCTGATCTACGTCACCCTGGATCTCGGCTACCTGCCCCCGCGTCTGGCCGGCGGCTCACTCCTGCTGATCATCCTGGCGGTGGTCCGGCTACGGATCGCCGTCTCGGACAACTCCGACCTGATGGAGCGGCTGGAGGCACAGGTCAACCACGACGACCTGACCGGGCTGCCGAACCGGCGGAGGTTCGCCGCCACCCTGCAGCGGCGCACCGCGCCGGCCACGGTCGCGGTCTGCGACCTGGACGGCTTCGGCACCCTCAACGACCGGCTCGGTGACGAGCGCGGCGACGCGTTGCTGCGCGCCGCCGCGGCCCGGATCACCGAGACGTTCGGGGCGGACGCGTTCGTCGCCCGGCTGCTCGGCGACGAGTTCGGCCTGCTGCTTCCCGGCGAGGACGAGGCGCTGGGCGAGCGGCTGGTCCGCGCGTTCCGGCTGCCGCTGCGGGTGGACGGGCACGACCTGCTGGTCACGGTCACCGTCGGGGTGGCCGCCGGCCGCGACGAGGTGGTCCCGGACCTGTTGCGCCGGGCCGAACTGGCCCTCAAGACCGCGAAGCGCTCCGGCGCCAACCGGGTGCAGGAGCACACCCCGCAGCTGGACAGCACCGCGCAGCACGACGCCGACCTGGCCGCGGCGCTGCGCCGGGGCCTGGACCGGGGCGAGTTCCGGCTGGTCTACCAGCCGATCGTGAAGTTGCCCGGTGGCCGGATCACCGGTGTGGAGGCGCTGGTGCGCTGGCACCCGGAGGGCGGGCCGCCGGTGTCACCGGCGGACTTCATCCCGGTCGCCGAGCAGACCGGGATGATCCTGGACCTCGGCCTCTGGGTGATCGAGACGGCCTGCGCGGACGCGGCGAGGTGGCGGCAGGCCTACGGCACGGCCGCTCCCCGGGTCAACATCAACGTGTCGGCGCGGCAGCTGCTCGACCCGGACCTGCCGGACCAGGTGGCCTCGACCATGGCCCGCTACCGTCTCGACCCCGACAAGATCACTCTGGAGATCACCGAGACGGCCGTCTTCGGTGGCGGCGTGGCCCTGAACACCGTCCGGGAGCTGCGCGAGCTCGGGGTCGGGGTGGCCCTGGACGACTTCGGCACCGGCCAGTCGTCGCTGACGCTGCTGCGTACCTGCCCGGTCACCACGCTCAAGGTCGACAAGTCCTTCATCGACGAGCTGAACGGCACCGCCGAGCAGGAGGCGATCGCGACGTCGCTGAGCACGATCGCGCGGACGCTGGGCCTGCGGGCGGTGGCCGAGGGCGTCGAGACCAAGGAGCAGGTCGTCCGGCTCGAGGCCCTCGGCTACCGGTACGCGCAGGGCTACTACTTCGCCAAGCCCGGCCCGGCCGAGCTGATCGACGTGGCGCTGGAGCAGGCCCTGCACGACCGGGTCGTTCAGCAGTAGGTGCTCTGCTTGCCGATCACCCGGTAGGGGCAGTCGGCGATCTCGGCGAGCTGCAGCGCGGCCTCCCGGTTCCGGGCGGTCTGCGCGGTGATCACGCTGCCCGGCGGGTAGAAGCCGCCGCCCGAGGAGCTCTTCGGGTACATCTCGAAGGTGTACGCGAAGATCTTGTACGTACCCCACAGCCAGTCCAGCAGAACACCGTCGGCGATGTAGAGATCGCTGGACTGCTCGGGGGTGTAGCTGTTGGTCGCGGCCATCTGCCGGCCCAGGGTCGACAGGGCGTTGTAGTCGTCGGCGGTCATCCCGGTCGCGGTGTTCGCGGTGGTGTAGCCGTAGGGCCACAACACCAGCTCCGAGTACGAATGGAAGTCCATCGCCGCCTTGATCTGCTGTGTCCCGCCGACCACCCGGCTGGCCACGAAGTCCCGGACCACCCGGGCCTCCGGGGCGGAGAAGGCTGACGCCCCCCGGTACGTCTCCGACGACTTGGTGCCCGACGAGCCGCCGCAGCAGCCCCAGTTGTACGAGTAGTTGCGGTTCAGGTCGGTGCCGACCGCGCTGGACCCGGAGTTCGGCTGACGGTTCTTGCGCCACGAGCGGTAACTGCCGGTCGCGATGTCGTACTCGGATCCGTCCGGGTTCACCGACGGGACGATCCAGATCTCCCGGCTGTCCACGATGGTCTTGATCCGGCTGTCGGTGGCGTATCCGTCGGTGAACTGGTGCATCACATAGAGCGCCTGCTCCACCGTGATGTGCTCGCGGGCGTGATGGTTGGCGTCGTAGAGCACCTCCGGCTCGGCCTCGTCGGTGGCCACGTTGTCGGAGACCTTCACGGCCACGATGTCGCGGCCCTCGTAGCTCTTGCCGATCACCCGCTTGGCGGCGATCGCCGGGTACTTGGCGACGATGGCGTTCACGTCGGCGATCATCTCGGCGTAGTTGTGGTAGGCCGAGTCGGCGGACGGGAAGTCCAGCACCCGGTTCACCGGCTCGACGGTGAAACCCTGTCGTTGCAGCCGGCGCACCTCGGCCGGGGTCGCGGTGATCTGCACGACGGCGTGCTCGACGCTGTCGATGGCCGCCCCGGTACGGGCGATCGCGTTGCGCTGGGCGGCGGTCCGCACGTCGTAGACCTCGTAGGCGGCCGACTCGGCCTCGTCGACGGCGGCGGCCGCCGGCTCCGAGGCGATCAAAGCGAGGATGACGGCGGCGAACGCCGCCATGGCACGTCGTCTCATGAACGACCTCCGGTATTCGGTTAGGTTGCCCAACCACACCACCGGACATCGATATTTAGCAATGTATGAATCCATGTCATTCGACCCCGGGGCCCGACGTGATGACCCCGCTGGAAAAATGGACGCTCATTCATTATTGTTCGGGCATGCGGAATCAGACCAGCCGCTCGGCCGAGCACGTGGCGCTGTTCCGGGCGCTGGAGACGGCCCGGCGGCGACACCGGGTCTTCACCGATCCCTATGCGAAAGGGTTCCTGACCGGGACGCACCGCCTGGTCGCGGCCCTGGCCGCGCTGCCGGCCGCCGGCCGGCGGATCGAGGAGTACATCGACCGGCGCTGGCCGGGCGGGCCGCGCGCGTCCGCCGTCGCCCGCACCCGGCTGATCGACGATCTGGCCCTCGAGGCGCTGGCCCGGGGCGCCCGCCAGGTGATCCTGCTCGGCGCCGGGTATGACAGCCGGGCGTACCGCTTGCCCGGCATCGCCGCCGCCCGGGTCTTCGAGGTCGACCACCCGGCCACCCAGGCCACCAAGCGGCGCCTGGTCCGCGCCACCGTCCACCCGTCCCGCCGGGGCCACGTCCGGTTCGTGCCGGTCGATCTGGTCACCGGTGATCTCGCGGCGGCGCTGCGGACCGCGGGGTTCGCCGCGCTGGAGCCGACCGTGGTGATCTGGGAGGGCGTGACGAACTACCTGACCGCCGCCGCGGTCGACGCGACGATGCGGCTGATCGCGGCAAGCACGGCGAGCGGCAGCACGCTGATCTTCACGTACGTCGACCGGGCCGCCCTCGACGGCACCGGCGACTTCTCCGGCGTGACCGAGTGGCACGCCGCGGTCCGCCACGGCGGCGAGCCGTGGACGTTCGGCTTCGCCCCCGCCGAGCTGCCCGGATATGTCGCGGCGCGGGGCCTGCGGCTGGCCCTGGACCAGTCCGCGCGCGAGGCCGCCGACCGCTACCTGGAGCCCCTCGGCCGGCACGAGCCCGCCGCGAGCTTCTACCGCATCGCCCAGGCGGAGATCCTCTGAGATGCCCAAGGTCAGCGAGGCCTACCTGGAGGCGCGGCGGCGCCAGATCCTCGAGGCGGCGGCGCGGTGCTTCGCCCGCGACGGCTTTCACCGTACGTCCATGCAGGACGTCGTCCGCGAGTCGGGCGTCAGCGCCGGCCTGGTCTACCGGTACTTCACCGGCAAGGACGAGATGATCGCCGCGATCGTCGCCGACTGGCACGAGCAACGCCGGACGAGACTCGCCGAGGATCCGGCGGCGGCCTTCCTCGGCCTGCTCCGCTCGGTCGGCGACCCCACCGCCCGGGACGACGCCCGCCTCGGCGTCCAGGTCTGGGCCGAGGCGCTGCGCTCCCCCGAGATCCTCGCCCTGGTCAAGGCCGGCATCGACGGCCCGCGCGCCGCGGCCGCCACCGTCCTGAACGGTGACGACACCGCGGCCCGGGTCCTCGTCGCCATCTACCAGGGCCTGGTCCTGCAGACCGCCTGGGACGAGCCCGTCGACCACGACGCGTTCGCCCGCACCGTCGAGACGCTCCTGCCCCACCTGATCCGGATCAGGAAGTGACCCGCTCCCGGATGGCCTGACCCACCTCGGCGCGCAGGGCCGCGAACTCCGGGGAGCCGCGCAGCTCGTCGTCGGAGACACCGGTGCGGGGCAGGCCGATCGGCAGGTCCAGGGCGATCCGGCCGGGACGCGGCGTCAGGACCACGACCCGGCTCCCGAGGTACACCGCCTCGTCGACGCTGTGCGTGACGAAGACGCAGGTCCGGCCGGACGCGGCGCTGACCCGGCGGAGGTCGGCCTGCAACCGCTCCCGGGTCAGGGCGTCCAGCGCGGCGAACGGCTCGTCGAGCAGCAGGAGCGGGTTGTCGACGGCGAGCGCGCGGGCGATCGCCACCCGCTGCTGCTGACCGCCGGAGATCTGCCAGGTCCGCCGGTGCGCCACGTCGTCCAGCCCGACCTGGGCGAGCAGTTCGTCCACCCGGGCCGGGGTGGCCGGCTGGCCGGCGTAGCGCAACGCGAGGGCGATGTTGCCGCCGACCGTCTTCCACGGGAAGAGCCGTGGCTGCTGGAAGACCAGGCCGGCGCCCCGGCCGGGCACCGGGGCCACCCCGGCCGCGCGCACCGTGCCCCGGGTCGGCTGCTCGAACCCGGCGATCAGGCGCAGCAGCGTGCTCTTGCCGCACCCGGACGCCCCGACGAGCACCAGGAACTCACCGGACGGGACGGTCAGGTCGACCGGCCCGACGGCGGTGACGTCGCCGTAGGAGCGCGTCACCGCGTCGAGCACGACCGCGTCAGCTGAGGACACCGGGCAGTCCCTTGACATAGATCGCCTTGCGCACCGCGTCGAGCGACGGGACGGCGTCGATCTTCTGCTGGGACTTGAGGAACTCCGCGGCGCTGACCAGGTTCTCGGCGAGCTTGCCGACGTTGTTCTCGGTGCCCAGCCACTCGGCGGAGGAGATCTCCGCCGGCTTCAGGAAGACGCCCTGCTGGAGCTGCTTGAGCGCGTCGTCCGCGGAGAGGTTGAGCTCGGCGCCGACCGCCTTGGACGCGGCGGCCGGGTCGCCGGCGATGATCTCCAGGGCCTGCGCCTCGGCCTTGCGCCAGGCGTCGACCGCCTCCGGGTGGGCCGCGGCGAACGGGGTGGAGACCACGCCCAGGTCGAGCGTGGGCTTGCCGGCGGTGGCCAGCTGGCGACTGCTGATCAGCACCTTGCCGGTCTTCTTGAGCTCGTCGAGCGAGGGCAGCCAGCTGTAGGCCGCGTCCAGGTCACCGCGGGTCCAGGCGGCCTGGATGTCCTGCGGCTCCAGGTCGACGATGTTCACCTCGGACTCCTTCACCCCGGCCTTGTCGAGGGCGGCGAGCAGGCTGTAGTGCGCGGTGGACGCGAACGGCGTACCGACCTTCTTCCCGCGCAGCCCGGCGACGTCGGTGATCCCTGCGCCGTCGCGCGCCACGAGCGCCTCGTTGTCCCCGGCCACGTCCAGCACGAACGCCACCTGGTAGTCGATGTTCAGCGGCGCGGAGAGCCCGCGCGCCACCGGGCTGGACCCGATCGCGGCGATGTCGACGCTGTTGGCGACGAAGGCGGTGTTGACGCTGGCCCCGGAGTCGAACTTGGTCCAGGTGATCTTGTAGTCCGGCAACGCCTTCTCCAGCAGGCCCTGGTTCTTGACGATCAGGTCGCCGCTGGGGAACGCCTGGTAGGCGATCCGGATCGCCTTCTTGGAAGCATCGCCTCCCCCGCTGGCGGCGCCGTCACCACAGGCGGCGACGAGCAACAGGGAGAGCGCGGAAACGGCGACGAGCAGTCTCTTCATGGCGGATTTTCCTTAACTAATGCCGCGCCACGGGATCAGCCGCTCCTCGGCGATCCGCAGCAGGGCGTCGATGAGCAGGCCGGAGAGGCCGATGGCGAAGAGTCCGAGCACGACCACGTCGGTCTGGGAGTAGCGCTGGGCGTCGCGGATCATGCCGCCGATCCCGGGCACCCCGTTGATCGTCTCGGCAGCCACCACCGACGAGTAGGCGACGCCGACCGCCAGCCGGACCCCGGTGAAGATCTCCGGCAGCGCGCTGGGCAGCACCACGTCGCGGACCGTCTGCCAGCGCCCGGCGCCGAGCGCCCGCGCCGCCTCGACCAGGCCGGACGGCGCTCCGTGCACCGCGGCGGCGGTGGCGACCGCGACCGGTGGCAGCGCGGCGATCGAGAGCAGCCAGAGCTTCGGGGTCTCGTCGATGCCGAACCAGATGATGAAGAGGCTGAAGTAGGCCAGCGGGGGCAGCGCACGGACGAACGTGACCACCGGCTCGGCGATCACCCGCAGCCAGCCGATCGTGCCGAGCAGGACGCCGATCAGCAGGCCGCCGGCGACGCCGATGGCCGAGCCGATCACGATCCGCCGGAGGCTGACGCCGAGGTGCTCGATGAGCAGGTGGCCGCTGTAGCCGCGTACGCCGTCGTGGGTCGTCGAGGTCAGGATCAGCTGGCGCCAGACCGCACCGGGCGACGGGATGAAGGCCGGGTTGTTAAGCACCCGGGCCGCGACCTCCCAGAGCAGGCCCAACGCGATCAGCGCCAGCAGCCGGAGGGCGATGCGGCGGCGCAGGCCGCCGCCCGGCGCGAGCGCCGGCGCGGGCTTGGCGGTGCCCTCCGGCGCGGAGACCGGGGCAAGCAAGGTGGTCACGGAAAACTCCAGGCAGGGGTACGTGGCGATGCTCGCTATTCCTATCGCACCGATGGACATAGGGGCAATACTGTCGGCCGCAACTTTCTCGTAAAACATATTCGACCGATAGGACTTGTGGGTAAGTGGCGAGGGTGCCTACCGTCAGCGACGTGAGCGTCCTATCCCCACCGCGATCCACCGGAACAGCCGGCGAGGAGACCACCGTGGTCCCCGCCCGGCATCCCTGGCGCTGGGCCGGAACCGGCCTGGTGCTGGTCCTGCTCGCGCAGTTCGCGCACGGCCTGACCACCAACCCCGGCTGGGACTGGCCCACGTTCGCCGGCTACTTCCTCGAGGAGTCGGTGCTGCGGGCGTTGCTGCTGACCATCGAGCTGACCGTGGCCGGCGCACTGCTCGGCTTCCTCGGCGGCATCCCGCTCGCGGCGATGCGACTGTCCCGCAACCCGGTCCTGGCGGCGGTGAGCTGGACCTACATCTGGGTGTTCCGCTCCGTGCCGCTCCTGGTCCAGCTGCTGTTCTGGGCCAACCTCGGCTACCTCTACGACCGCCTCCAGATCGGCGTGCCGTTCGGGCCCGGCTGGTCGTTCAGCACGACGAGCCTGATCAGCTCCTTCGGCGCGGCCCTGCTCGGGCTCGCACTGCACGAGGCCGCGTTCGCCGGCGAGATCATCCGGTCCGGGTTGCTCAGCGTCGACCAGGGCCAGCACGAGGCGGCCGCCGCGCTCGGTCTGCCCCGGCGCCGGCAGTTCTTCCGGATCGTGCTGCCGCAGGCGATGCGGGCGATCCTGCCGAACGCGGCAAACCTGCTGGTCAACCTCTTGAAGAGCACGTCCATCGTGTACGTGCTGGCGATCGGCGAGCTGTTCTACCAGGTACAGGTGGTCTACGGCCGCAACGGGCGGGTCGTCCCGCTGCTGATGGTCGCCACCGTCTGGTACGTCATCCTCACCGCGCTCCTCTCCGTCCTGCAGTACTACGTGGAGCGGTACTTCGCCCGCGGCGCCCTGCGCACCCTGCCGCCCACCCCGTTCCAGCGACTGAGGGCGGCGATCCGCAGATGATCGAGCTGACCGGTGTGCACAAGTCCTTCGGCACCCTCGAGGTGCTGCGCGGCATCGACCTGACCGTGCGCCCCGGCACGGTCACCGTGATCCTCGGCCCGTCCGGCTCCGGCAAGTCCACCCTGCTGCGCTGCGTCAACCACCTGGAAAAGGTCGACCGCGGCCTGGTCCGCGTCGACGGCGAGCTGATCGGCTACCGCCGGAGCGGCAACCGGCTGCACGAACTCAGCGAGCGGCAGATCCTCCGGCAGCGCGCCCGGATCGGCTTCGTCTTCCAGAACTTCAACCTGTTCCCGCACCTCACGGCGGTCGAGAACGTCGCGGAGGCGCCCATCTCGGCGCTCCGGAAACCCAGGATCGAGACGTACGAACGAGCCCACGCCCTGCTCGCCCGGGTGGGCCTGGCCGACAAGGCCGACGCCTACCCCCGGCAACTCTCCGGCGGTCAGCAGCAGCGGGTCGCGATCGCCCGGGCCCTCGCTCTCGAACCCCGGCTCATCCTCTTCGACGAACCCACCTCCGCCCTCGACCCGGAACTGGTCGGTGAGGTGCTCGACGTGCTGCGGGACCTCGCCACGGCCGGCACCACGATGATCGTGGTGACGCACGAGATCGGCTTCGCCCGGGAGGCCGCCGACACCGTGATCTTCATGGACGAGGGCCGGATCGTCGAGCAGGGCCCGCCCGCGCAGGTGCTCGACCATCCCCGGCACGACCGGACCCAGGCGTTCCTCTCCAAAGTCCTGATCTGACGAAACAGGGAGACCCCGTGCGTACAAAATTGGCATTTGTCCTGTTCGCCGCGGCGGCGCTGAGCCTGACCGGCTGCGCCGCGCCGGACGAGAAACCGGCGGCCGCCGCGGCCGGGCCGTCCGGGGCGGCGGGCTCGGCGCTCAACCTCGGCCCCGAGCAGAACCGGATCGTCCCGGCCAAGGACGAGACGATCGCCGCCCTGGTCCCCGCCGACATCCGCGCGACCGGCAAGCTCACCATCGGCGTCGGCGCGGCCGGCTCGGGCTCGCCACCGCTGGCCTTCACCGCGACCGACAACAAGACGCTGATCGGCAACGAGCCGGACGTCGGCTACGCGGTCGCCGGCCTGCTCGGCCTCGAGCCGGTCATCGAGAACACCTCGTGGGAGAACCTCTTCATCGGCCTGGACAGCAGTAAGTACAACGTCGGCCTCTCCAACATCACCGTCACCGAGGAGCGCAAGCAGAGGTACGACTTCGCCACCTACCGCCTGGACAACCTGGCCTTCGTGGCGAAGAAGGAAAGCGGCTGGAAGGTGACCGGCCCGGCGGACGTGGCCGGGAAAAAGGTCGCGGTGAGCTCCGGCACGAACCAGGAGAAGATCCTGGTCGAATGGAGCAAGGAGGCCGAGAAGCAGGGCCTGAAGCCGGTCGACATCAAGTACTACCAGACCAACCAGGCCACCTACCTGGCGCTCGGCTCCGGCCAGATCGACCTCTACCTCGGGCCGAACCCGAGCGCCGCCTACCAGGTGTCGCTGAACGACAAGCTGGCGATCGTCGGCACCTACTCGGGCGCCGGAGCCTCCCTCCAGGGCAAGATCGCGCTGACCACGCAGAAGGGCAACGGGCTGGTGAAGGCGCTCGGCGCGGCGGTCGACAAGCTGATCGCCACCGGCGACTACACCAGGATCCTGCAGCGCTGGAGCCTGACCGGCGAGGCGGTGGAGAAGTCCGAGATCAACCCGCCGGGCCTGCCGATCGAGGGCAAGTGACCACCTCCCTCGGCTCCGACCGGGCGCTCGACAGCCCGGCCTGGCACTCCCTGCACGGTGAGCACGCCCGGTTCGCCCAGGTGCACGGCCGGGCGGCGCGGTACCACAGCGACGTGTCCCCGTTCCACGCGCTCGCCGACCCGGACGACCCGCGCTCCTGGGACGACCTGGCCGCCCTGGTCGCGCCGGTCGAACCGGTGGTGCTCGCCGGGTTCGGCGAGCGGCCGGGGCCCGGCTGGCAGGTGGCCCACAGCGGCGCCGGCGTCCAGCTCATCGACGTCGCGCTGCGAGCCGAGCCGGACCCGGAGGCGGTGGTGCTGACCGCGGAGGACGTGCCGGAGATCCTCGACCTGATCGGCCGCACCCAGCCCGGCCCGTACCTGCGGCGGACCATCGAGCTCGGCACCTACCTCGGCCTGCGCCATCGGGGCGACCTGATCGCGATGGCCGGGGAGCGGCTGCGCCCGCCCGGGTTCACCGAGATCAGCGCGGTCTGCACCGATCCGGCCCACCGCGGCCGGGGCCTGGCGACCCGGCTGATCCGGGCGGTCGCGGCCGGGATCCGGTCCCGGGGTGAGACGCCGTTCCTGCACACCGGGGCGGCCAACACCGGCGCGATCCGGCTCTACGAAAAACTCGGGTTCGAGCTGCGCAGGACCGTCGACTTCACGGCCTACCAGCGAGCATGAGCCCCGGTCACCCCAGGACGGGCAGCGTGCGTTCGGCCGTCAGGATCTGATCGCGGCCCGCGTGTTTGGCCCGGTACAACGCCTCGTCGGCGTGGCGCAGCAGGTCTTCGGGGCAGTCGGTCGCGGTCAGTTGCGCCACGCCGCCACTGAAGGTGACGTTCAGCGTGCCGAGGTGCGTGTCGACCGCCGTGGTGGCGCACTGCCGGCGCCACCGGTCGGCGCGCTCGGCCGCGGCCCGTGCGTCGACACCCGGCAGGACGACCACGAACTCCTCGCCGCCGTAACGGGCCACCAGGTCACCCTCCCGGACCGACCCGGTCAGCTGCCGGGCCAGGTCGACGAGCACCTGGTCGCCGACCGCGTGCCCGTACCGGTCGTTGACGGCCTTGAAGTGGTCCACATCGATCATCACGATCGACAGCGGCTCGCCGGCCGAGGCCGCGGCACGGACCCGCGCGTCCAGCGCCGTGGTCAGGTACCGCCGGTTGAACACCCCGGTGAGACCGTCTCGCACGGCCTGGTCGGTCAGTTCGGCACGCAGCCGCTCCAACTCGGTGACGTCCCGGACCACCACGACGCTGCCGGGGCAACTGCCGTCGGCCGCCTCGATCTGGACGACCCGGAAGTCGTACACGTCCCCCGAGGCACCGTGGATGGTGCTCTGCCCCGCGTCGACGACCATGGCGGAGAAATGCGGGTCGACGACGTCCTGCCACTGCTTGCCGATGACGGCCCCGCACGCCGGGTTCACGACGGCGAGCAGCTTGGCGGCCGCCGGGTTGACGTCGAGGAACCGGCCGTTCGGATCCAGCACCATCACGGCGTCACTGAGCGCCGAGATGACCTGCGCATAGGTGACCGGCACCGGCTCGGAGTTCACCCCGGAGCGGTCGGTCCACCACCACACGACCCCGGTGACCAGGAACAGCAACGGGGTCACATCGAGCCGCTGGATGTTCACGTGGAGAAAGACCGTCACCAGGTTGCCCGCCGTCGGCGCGACGCCACCGGCCAGGAACCACCAGTACACCCGCCGCTGGCCACGGACCGCCCGGCGCAGCGCCCGGACCACCAGCACCGCGCCGGCCGTCAGGAGGCCGTAGCAGTACAGGGTGTGCACCCAGTAGGCGGCGCTGGGGTACACGGTGATCCCGTAGTCGACGGCCGTGTCGACCTTGCTGTAGAAGGTGTGGTGCCACGGATCGGTGGCGAGGACGGCCATCAGCAGCACCGGCTGGATCAGCAGAAGCGCGGGCCGCAGCTTCCGGACTTCCGAGAGGAGCATGCTGCGCCAGAAGGAACCCGCGACAACCATTGCCACGCCGGGGAACATCGCATAATTGAAGATCAGCGCCAGTACGGGCGTCGGGGCCGCGAGGCAGCAGGCCTGAGCCAGCGACCATTCCGCCGCGCCGGCCATGATGAGACTCAGCGGAAGGGCCAGAGGCGTCTGGAGCCGCCGCCGATACGTCACCACCGCGTACAGCACGGCGATCAAGCCGGCTGCCGTGTACAGAACGACCAACGCAGTCCGCACTTTCCGCCTCCTTCCCGCCGTTGGCACCGGCAAAAATCGGAGCGCGGGAGGGCAAACTGAGCAGACCCCTTGACAATCACGGTGCGACCCAGGCGACATCCCGGGCGTACGGATCCCGTTGTCTTGCAACACTGGCGGCGCTGGCCCGCGGCTGGGCCTCGTCGCGAGTGGTCAAAGGAACAGGTTGAGGAGGGCGACGCCCATACCGAACACCGCCGTCGCCGCGGATCCGCAGGCGGTCAACGCCTGCAGCGAGCTACCGCCGCGGGACCGCCAGGTGTAATAGATCACGACCGCGCACAACGCCGAGGACAGCAGAATGACCAGCACCCAGGCGATCATCGGCGTGCCCTGGCGTGCGTCTCCCGGCTGCCTCTGCGATCCAGCAGGACCTGATCGATCAGCGGCTGGTATCTCGACCTCTCACTGGTGCTCCAGCGCAGATCCTCGAACGCTCGAGCGAGCCCGGCCTGCAGGTACGGGTTGGCGAGCCCGGAACCGAACCCGATGAGGATGGCCTGCGTGAAGACCTCCGCGGCGTCCGCGTTGCGCTGCACGATCGCCTTTCCCTGCGCGACGTGGAGGACCATCGCCTCGGGCAGCGGGACGTCGGGGAACGCCAGGCCCGCGGTGTCCTCCAGGCCGCCGCGCCGGCCGAGCCGCTTCCAGAGCAGCTTCGTGATCATCGGCTCGAACGCGTGGATGACCGGGTTCCCGGACGCCCGCAGGATCAATCCGTGGTACCGGGCGTCGGCCTCACCGAAGTCGCGCCAGTGCTGCGCGAAGCCGTCGGACTGCTCATAACCCAGGGTGAAGATCTTCCGGGCCAGGCCGATGATCGCGTCGTACTGCTGGGGCAGGATGCGGGCGGCCGCGGTTCGGGCCGCGGCCGTCTCGACGCCGATCCGGACCTCGTGGAGCATCTCGAGGGCGCCGAGTTCCTCGGCGTCCAGCAACCAGTCGTGCAGTTCGAGATCCAGGTAGTTCCAGTTCTCCCGCGGCTGGACGACGGCCCCGGTGCGCTGCCGGCTCCGGATCACGTTCTTTGCCGCCAGGGTACGGACCCCCGCCGTCGCGCTGTTCTTCGTGACCCCGAGAGCTTCGGCCACCTGTTCGACGGTGACCACCGCCCCGACGTCGAGGACGCCCAGGCCCTCGATCTCCTCCCCGGAGATGAGGGCGCCCACCAGGCGTCCGGCGACGCCCGCTGTGGATGGCCTGTCTTCGTTCACGAGCAAGCCCCTCTCTTCTGTCGCGTGCACTCCTCGCCAGGAGCGCCCTGCCCGGGAGCGGGCAGGGCTCGTCCTGAAAACGGCGTGACATCGACAGAAGTTGCGGGCAACCGCAGCGATTTTCCAAGATTTTATTGCGTTATAAATTACCGAGCGAGTCGAAAGTCGAGCCATCTCGGTAATAAGAGCCAGTTAATGCGGGTAATACACGGCCGACTGGGCTCAAAAAATCGCCGTCCGCTTCGAGTTGGTCGCGAAATGCTATCCCGCCCACTCCTTGGCGAGCAGTTCGAAGGAGCGGACCCGGTCGGCGTGCCGATGGGTGATCGTGGTGACCAGCAGTTCGTCGGCGCCGGTGACCCGGCGCAGCGTCTCCAGCTTCGCCACGACCGTGGCCGGGGAGCCGACGAACTGGGTCGCGACCCGGTCGGCGACGAGCGCGCGGTCGTGGTCGGTCCACTCGAACGCGGCGGCCTGCTCCTCGCTGGGGAACGGGACCGCGCCGAGCCCGGTGCGGATGCTGCGGACCCAGAGGGCGTACGGCGCGGCCAGCCGCCGCGCGGTCTCGTCGTCCTCGGCGACCACCACGTCGGCCGAGACCATCAGGTGTGGCTCGCTCAGCGTCGCCGACGGCACGAACGACTCCCGGTACGCCCGCGCCGCCTCCACCACCTTGGCCGGCGCGACGTGGTAGTTCGCGGCGAACGGCAGCCCCCGGGCGCCGGCCGTGCGCGCGCTCTCACCGCCGCTGCTGCCCAGCAGCCAGACCTGCAAATCGGCGCCGGCGCCGGGGACCGCGGTCACCTCGTTGCCCTTGCCGTCCGGGTACGGCCCGGCGAGCAGGCCGTCGATCTGGTCGAGGATCTCGTTGAGCGCGAGCGGTTCGGCGCCGGGCTGCGACAGCAGGCTGCTCACGAGCGCGGTCCGCTCGGAGGCGAAGATCGGTGCCCAGGAGAACGGCTTCGGGATCAGCAGCCCGTCGATGATCTGCTCCTCGGCGGGCTCCGCGGCCGAGGCGGCGGCACGCAGCGCCTCCTTCTTGGCCTGGCCGGAGCGGCCCAGCCCGAGGTCGAACCGGCCCGGGTAGAGCGCGTCGAGCAGCCCGAACTGCTCCACGATGGAGAGCGCCGTCTGATGGCCGGTCTGCACGGCGCCGGAGCCGAGCCGGATGTGCTCGGTGACCGCGGCGATCTGACCGAGCAGCAACGCCGGCTGCGCCGACGCGACCCCTGGGGTGAAGTGATGTTCGGCGACCCAGTACCGGTGGTAGCCGAACTGCTCGGCGCTGCGCGCCAGATCGAGGGTGCGGCGCAGGGCGTCGCCGACGTCGCCGCCCGCGACAAGCGGGGCGAGATCCAGGATCGAGAGGGGTACGGACATCGGCTCTACCGCCCTTTCAGCTGGCGTAGCACGGGTGCGACCTCGCCGGCGAACAGTTCGAGGCTGGCGCGCTGCTGTTTCTCGGTCAAGCCTTCGGTCTCCGCGGCCAGATGGGTGACCTCGTGACCGAACCGTTCGTGGTAGCGGTGCACCTTGTCGATGATCTGCTGTGGACTGCCGATCAGCGCGGAGCTGCGCTCGACGGCGTCCTCGATGGAGGAGAAGACCGGCTCGACGCCGACCTTGCGGAACTGGTCGACCCGGGCCTGCCAGATCGGCCGGTAGACGTCGAGCGCCTCCTGCGACGTACGCGTGACGTAGAAGCCGGCGCTGCCGGCCCCGATCCGGATCGCGGCCGGGTCATGGCCGTGGAACGCCCACCGTTCCCGATAGAAATCGATCAGTTCGGCGTACGGCTCGATCGGGTTGGTGACGTTCGCCGAGAACAGCGGGTCGCCGTAGCGCGCGGCCAGCTCGACCGAGGCCCTGCTGGTGGCGCTCCCGTGCCAGACGGTGATCGGCTGCTGCAGCGGCCGAGGCCAGGTCTCGGCGTCGATCAGCGCCGGCCGGAACTTCCCGGACCAGGTCACCTTGGGTTCGCGCCAGAGCCGGCGGAACAACTCGTAGCTCTCCCGCTGCCGCTCCCACTGGTCCTCGACGGTCACGTGGAACAGCTGCGCCTGGGCGGCCCCGTTGCCCTTGCCGACGATCAGTTCGAGGCGGCCGCCGGAGAGGTTGTCGAGGGTGCTGTAGTCCTCGAAGGCGCGCACCGGGTCGAGCAGGCTGAGCGTGGTCACGCCGGTCCAGAGCCGGATCGTCGAGGTCTTCGCGGCGATGTGGCTGAGCACGACGGGCGGGGCCGAGGAGAGGAACGGCCGCTCGTGCCGCTCCCCCACGGCGAATCCGTCGAAGCCGAGCTCTTCGCCGAGCACGGCACTGTCGACGACCTCGCGCAGGCGGGCGGCCGGGCTCTTGCCGTGGTCGAAGTGCGTGATCAGGCTGAGCAGCAGGAATCTCATGCCAGGCCCAGGTTCCCGCGCAGGGTGTCCGCCTGGTACTCGGTCCGGAACACGCCGCGCTCCTGCAGCAGCGGCACCACCTGGTCGACGAAGTCGTCGAGGCCGGTCGGGGTCAGGTGCGAGACCAGGATGAAGCCGTCGCAGGCGTCGGTCTGCACGTACTCGTTCAGCAGCGAGGCGACCCGGTCCGGGGTGCCGATGAAGTTCTGCCGCCCGGTCACCTCGATGATCAGGTCCCGGATCGACAGGTTCTTCTGCTCGGCCCTCGCACGCCACTCGTTCGCGGTCTTCAGCCGGTCCGGGTACATGCCGGCCCGGCCCTTGATGATCGTGTCGTCCTCGTCGACCAGCGGGTCGATCTCCGGGAGCGGCCCCTCCGGGTCGTAGGCCGACAGGTCCCGGTTCCAGAGCTGCTCCAGCAGCAGGATCGCGGTCTGCGGGCTGACCTGCTGGCGACGGATGTGCTGCGCCTTCTCCTGCGCGTCGGCGTCGCTGTCGCCGAGGACGTAGGACACCCCCGGGATGATCTTCAAACTGTCACGGGTCCGGCCGTACCGGGCGAGCCGGTCCTTGACGTCGCGGTAGAACTCCTGGGCGTCGGCGAGCTGATGGTGCCGGGAGAAGATCGCGTCGGAGTGCTCGGCGGCCAGTTCGCGGCCGCCGTCGGAGTCGCCGGCCTGCAGGATCACCGGGTGGCCCTGCGGGCTGCGCGGCACCCCGAACCGGCCCTCGATGTCGAACTGCGAACTGCGGATGTGGAAGTCACCGCCGTCGGTGTCCCACAGCGTGCGGGCCGCCTTGATGAACTCGCCCGCCCGTACGTACCGGTCGGCGTGGTCGAGGAAGCCGCCGCGGCGGAAGTTCTCGCCGAAGAACGCACCAGGCGAGGTGACCACGTTCCACGCGGCCCGGCCGCCGGAGAGGTGGTCCAGGGTGGCCAGTTGCCGGGCCAGCTCGTACGGCTCGTGGTACGTGGCGTTCAACGTCCCGGCCAGCCCGAGGTGCTCGGTCACCGCGGCCAGGGCGGCGAGCACGGTCAGGGTGTCCGGGCGGCCGACCACGTCCAGGTCGTGGATCAGGCCGCGCTGTTCCCGCAGGCGCAGCCCCTCGGCCAGGAAGAAGAAGTCGAACTTGCCGCGCTCGGCGGTGCGGGCCAGGTGCTCGAACGACGCGAAGTCGATCTGGCTGCCGGAGCGTGGGTCGCTCCACACGGTCGTGTTGTTCACGCCGGGGAAGTGGGCGGCGAGGATGATCTGCTTAGGCACGTGCGGCCTCCTGGTATCGGTTGACCGCCGCCGGCAGGCCGAGGCGCTCACGCAGGGTGGTGGCGGACGAGGGCTCGAACAGGCCGCGCCGGCGCAGCTCGGGCAGGAGGTCGCGGGTGATCGTGGTCAGGTCGGCGGGGCTGCCGGGGCGCAGCCGGAAGCCGGCGATCCCGGACGGCTGCCAGCCGGCGACCAGGTCGGCGAGCTGCGCGGGCGTACCGGCGAAGACCGCGGCGTCGGAGGTGGTCGCGGCCCGCCGCCGGATCGCGGTCTCCTGGTCCGCGTCGAGGTACACCATCAGGTCGGCGAAGACCTTCTTCGCCGCCGGGAGCTGCCGGACGATCTTCGCGGCACTGTCCACGTCGGCCGGGGTCACGAAGTAGACGTCGACGTCGAGGCGCTCCCGGGCCTGCGGCTGATGGGTCAGCGCGGCGATCACCGGCTGTCCCTGCGGCGGCCGCGGCACGATCGACGGCCCCTTGACCGAGAAGTACGCACCGGCGAAGTCGATGTAGTGCAGCCGGTCCCGGTCGATGAACCGGCCGGTGGCGACGTCCTTGATGATCGCGTCGTCCTGCCAGCTGTCCCAGAGCCGCCGCACCACCTCGACCGCGTCGGACGCCTCGGCGAACAGTTCGTCGAAGTCGAGCGGTGCCCGCCGCCCGAGCAGCCGCGCCTCGGCCGGGTCGGCGGAGACCCGCACCTGCCAACCGGCCCGCCCCCGGCTGACATGGTCGAGCGTGGCCAGCGCGGTGGACAGGTGGAACGGCTCGGTGTGGGTGGTCGTCGCGACCGGAACGAGCCCGACATGTCGCGTCAGCGGCGCGACGCGCGAGGCGACCAGCACCGCGTCCGGCCCGGACCTGCCGAACGAGTCGTCGAAGGTCAGGAAGTCCAGCCGCGCCTCGTCGGCCTGACGCGCGGCGGAGATCCAGTCGGCGGCCTCGAACGAGGCACCGTTCAAAGCGATCGCGAACCGTAAGGTCATGCGGATACCTCCAATGTGGGTACGGCGGCCAGCAGCCGGCGGGTGTACTCGTGGCCGGGCCGGTCGAAGACGGCCTGCACCGGCCCCTGCTCCACCACCCGGCCGTCATGCAGGACCAGCACCCGGTCGGCCAGGTCACGGATCACGCCGAGGTCGTGCGAGATGAACAGCAGCGCGGTCCCGTCGCTCTCCCGGATCCCGGCGAGCAGGTCGAGCACTTGCGCCTGCACCGAGACGTCCAGCGCGGACACCGGCTCGTCGCAGATGATCAGGCTCGGTCGCGGGGCGATGGCACGGGCGATCGCGACCCGCTGCCGCTGCCCGCCGGACAGCTGCCGCGGGTACCGGTCGAGCACGTCCCCGTCGAGTCCGACCCGCTCCAGCAACGGCGCCACCGCCGTACCGCGCGGCAGGGCCTCGGCGACGATGCGGCGCACGGTCCAGCGCGGATCGAACGCCGACAGCGGGTCCTGCGCGATGAACTGCAGCCGCCGGCGCAGCGGCCGCCGGGCCCGTTCGGGCACCCCGCTGAACCGCCGCCCCTCGAACCGGACCTGCCCTGAGGTCGGTTCGACCAGCCCGAAGAGCAGTTGGGCGACGGTGGTCTTGCCGGAGCCGGACTCGCCGACCAGGCCGACGATCTCGCCGCGCCGGACTGTGACGTCCACGTCCCGGACCACGGCCCGGTCGCCGTAGACCTTGCGCAGGGCGGTCGCCTCCGCGACCACCGGGCCGGGTTCTGCGGTGCTCACCCGCCTACGACCGCTCCCGGCCGCGATCAACTGCCTGGTGTACGGATGATCAGCCCCGGACAGCAGTGCCCGGGTCGTGGCGGACTCGACGATCCGGCCGTCCTTCATCACCAGCACCCGGTCGGCGAGCCGGGCCACCACGGCCAGGTCGTGGCTGATCAGCAGCAGGGTCTCGCCGGCCGCGCGCCGCTCGGCGAGCAGGGTGAGGATCTGGGCCTGGACGGTGGCGTCCAGGGCGGTGGTCGGCTCGTCGGCGATCAGCAGTCGCGGGCCGCCGGCCAGGGCGGAGGCGATCAGGGCGCGCTGGCGCAGGCCGCCGGAGAGCTGGTGCGGGTACTGGCCGGCGCGGCGCTCCGGCTCCGGGACGTGGACCTCTTCGAGGAGGCGGTGGGCCTGTTCCGTACGGGCGGATCGGGGGCCTCGGCCGTGGACCCGCAGGACCTCGCTGATCTCCGCGCCCACCGTGCGCAGCGGGTCGAGCGAGACCAGCGCGTCCTGGAGCACCAGCCCGGCGAATCCGCCGCGGAAACGGCGCCAGTCGCGCGGCGCGAAGCGGCGCGCGTCCTGACCGTCGACCTCCAGCCGGGTGGCATCGACCCGGGCGCCCGGGCCCGCCAGGCCGACCAGGGCGCGGGCGGTGACGCTCTTGCCCGAGCCGGACTCGCCGACGATCGCGACGCACTCCCCCGGCTCGATCTCGAAGCTCACGCCCCGGACCGCCTCGACCGTGCGACGCGGCAGGTGAAAGGTGACCCGCAGATCCTCGACCCGAACAAGAGCGGACTCGGTCATGCCGTCACCTCCGCTGCGCTCCGGCGCCGACATGACTTGATGACTGAGCCGGCTGATTCGCTCGCAAGCTCGCTCATGCCGTCACCTCCGCTGCGCTCCGGCGCCGACATGACTTGATGACTGAGCCAACCGATTCGCTCGCAAGCTCGCTCATGCGATCTCCCGGCCCTCGAAACGGCGCTGGCAGAAGCGGCCGACGACGGTGAGGGAGATGATCGTGGCGGTGACCACGAGACCCGGCAGGACCGAGGCCCACCAGGCGATGTGCAGGTAACCACGACCTTCGGAGATCATCGCGCCCCATTCGGGTGAGGGTGGCTGCGGGCCCAGGCCGAGGAAGCTCAACCCCGCGGCGAGCAGGATCGCCTCGCTCAACCCGATCACCGCGAGGACCGGGACCGGACCGAGGACGTTGGGCAGCACGTGCCGCAGCACCAGGCGGGACCGGGCCGCCCCGAACGCGACCGCGTGCGTGACGTACGCGGCGCGCCGCACCACGAACGTCTGCGCCCGCACCACCCGGGCGAAGTGCGGAATCAGCGCCACCCCGATCGCCACGATCAGGCTGGTGGTGCCGGGCCCGGCGATCGCGATGAACAGCAGTGCGAGCAGGACCAGCGGAAACGCGGAGAGCGCGTCGACCGACCGGCTCAGTGCCTCGTCGGCGATCCGGTGGCTGAGCCCGGCGATCAGCCCGATCAGGATGCCGGAGCCGACCGCGATCAGGGTCGCGGCGACGCCGATCGACAGCGAGTGCCGGGCGCCGTGCACCACCCGGGCGAAGACGTCCCGGCCGAGTTGGTCGGTGCCGAACCAGTGCCGCCCGGACGGGCCTTCGAGGACGTGCAGCGGGTCGGCCGCGAGCGGGTCGCCGGCGAACAGCGACGGCCCGATCGCCGCGGTCAGGGCCACTGCCAGGAACAGCGTGGCCGCGGCCACGCCGGGGCGCGGCACGCGCAGGTTCAGGCGGGCGGTTCCGGGCCGGGTGAGAGCGATCGTCATCGCTCAGCTCCTTCGCAGCCGGGGGTCGATGAGCAGGTAGGCCAGATCGGTGACGGTGTTGATCACGACGAACACGGCGGCGGCGAGGATCACGACGGCGAGCACCACCGGCAGGTCGCTGGAGCTCACGGCCTGCACGGTGACCTGGCCCAGGCCGGGCCGCCCGAAGACCTGCTCGATGATCACGGTGCCGCCGATCAGGACGCCGAACGACCAGCCGAGCATGGTCACCGCCGGCAGCAGAGCGTGCTTGAGCGCGTGCCGGACCAGCACCGAGCGCTCACGCAGGCCACGCGATCGGGCGGTGACCGCGAACGGCTCCTCCAGCGCGCGGTCCAGCCCGTCGCGCAGCACCTGGGCCAGCGTGCCGGCGATCGGCAGGCCCATCGTGATCGCCGGCAGCACCAGGGCCGCGGCGCCCCGGTCACCGGAGACCGGGAACCAGCCCAACCGGAACGAGAAGACGCTGAGCAGCACGATGCCGATCAAGAATGGCGGGGTGGAGACCAGGACAAGTTCGGTGGTCGAGCTGAGCCGCCGCACCCAGGGACGCCGGGCGACCAGGGCCAGCACCAGGGCGAGCAGGATGCCGAACCCGGCCGCGGTGGCGGCCAGCTTCAGGGTGGGTGCGAGCTGGCCGCCGATCACCTCGGCCACCGGCCGTTGCAGCAGGTACGACCGGCCCAGGTCACCGTGCACCGCGCGCCAGAGGAAGTCGGCGTACTGCACCACGGCCGGACGGTCGAGGTGCCACTCCTGGATGATCTGCGCCCGGATCAGCGGGGTATCGGCCCCGTCGCCGATGATCGCGTCGACGGTGTCGCCCGGCGCGGCGAGCAGCGCCAGGTAGGCGGCGGTCGCGGCGGCCCAGAGGACCAGCACGCCCGCACCCACCCGGCGCAGGATCGGCCTGATCACTTGCTCAGCCAGAGGTTGTAGGCGCTGCCCGGAACCCCGGCGGTCGGCTCGAACGCGACGCCCCCGACGGTCTTCGACGCGGCGATCTGATCCTGCGGGGCGTAGAGCGGCAGCACCAGGGCCTGCTCGGTGACGACCAGCTGCTGCAGCCGCTGGTAGATCCGGGCGCGCTCGGCCCGATCGGTGGTGGCGACCGCGTCGTCGAGCAGCTTGTCCAGCTCGGGGCTCTTGTAGCCGGTCCGGTTGATCGCGCCGGTCGAGTAGAGCAGCAGGTTCAGGGCGGCGCCGGCGTCGGTGTCGGCCCGGGAGTTGTCGAACAGCTCGTACTCGCCGTCGGTGAGCGCCTTGGTCGCGGTGCCCTGGTCGACCAGCTGGACCTGCACGTCGATGCCGGCGCTCTGCTTGACTGCGGCCTGGACGGCCTGGGCGAGGACGTCGCGGCGGTCGCGGACGAACGGGGCGGACTGCACCAGGCGTACGGTCAGTCGCTTGCCGTTCTTGGTCCGGAAACCCTCGGCGTCCTTCGTCGCCCAGCCCGCCTGGTCGAGCAGCTGGTTCGCCTTCGCCGCGTTTCCGCTGTAGCCGCCCTCCAGGCTCTTGTCGTAAAACGGGCTGGTCGGCCCGATCACGCTCCAGGCGCGGGTGGCGGTGCTGCGATAGACGCCGTTGAGCACCGCCGGCACGTCGAGCGCCTCGCGGAACGCCTGCCGGACCAGCACGTCGTCGAAGGGCGCGTGGGCGGTGTTGAAGTAGTACGAGTATGCGGAGCCCGAGTTGAGCCCCCGCGCCAGGCTGAAGTCCCGGCCCGCGGTGACCAGCGACTCGTCGGTCGCGGGCACCCCTTCGATCACCTGCACCTGGCCCGAGGTGAGCGCGCCGACCCGTACCGACGACTCCTTGAGGAACCGGTAGGTGATCTCGTTAAGGTACGCCGGGCCGGTGTGCCCGGCGTTGGCCGGCGCCCAGTCGTAGGCCGGGTTCTTCGTGAAGTGCACCTCCTGGCCGGGGGTGTAGCGGTCCAGGACGAACGGGCCGGTGCCGGCCAGTTCGGGCCCGCCGGCCTTGAGGTTCTTCGCCTCCTTCAGCGACTTCGGCGACACCTGGGCCCCCTGCGGGGAGGAGACGAAGTCGAGGATCAGCACGTCCGGCTTCTTCAGGTGCAGGACCACTGTGGAGTCGTCCTTGACCTCGACGGTGTCCAGGTTCTTCAGCTGGACGCCGGCGACGGTGGGCGCGTAGTTCGGGGTGAGCAGCTGATCGATGTTCGCCTTGACCGCGGCGGCGTCGAACCTGCCGCCGTCGGAGAAGGTGACGCCGGTGCGCAGCTTGAAGGTGTACGCCTTGCCGTCCGGTGAGACCTCGTAGCCGGTGGCCAGCCAGGGCAGGTAGCCGCCCTGGTCGTCGTGGGTGAGCAGGGCCTCGAAGGTGTTCCAGACCAGCAGGCGGGCCTTGGCCTGCGCGTACTGGTGCGGGTTGAAGGTGATCGGTTCGGTCTCGACGGCCCAGGTCAGCGAGCCGCCGCTGACCGGCGCGCCGGCGTCGGCGGTGCTGCCCGACGATCCGTCCGAGCAGCCGGCGACGACGAGCAGGGTGGCGGCGAGAAGGCTGGCGAAAGTGGTACGAAAGCGGCGCATGGACGACCTCCTGTCTCTATTTCCTATAGGTTCCATAGGAGATTGGCAAGAGGCTATGACGTCCGCGACAGTTACTCCCGGATCACTCCCTGTTTCGTGTGGTTATGCCGGGGTTGAGCCCCGAGCGGGACCGGCGACTTGACCACGCGGCTGAACCATCCGCGACGACCTTCCGTTCCCCCTGTCGTGCAACCGACTGACCTTGCCGACGAGCAGAACCCGGACCCTGCCGACCAGCAGACCCCGGGCGACGAGCCGGAGCCCGTGGCGGCGACTCCGGCCGAGACCGGGAACGACCAGTCCGGACGCGTACGACGGCTCCTCCAGCACCCACGGATCAGCCGCGGCCTGACCGTCCTCGCCTGTTTGATCATCTTCGGTGAGCTGCTCTTCCCGAACATCCTGCGCCGGATCGCCCTGGGCAGCTTCACCCGGATCCCGATCGAGGCCGCCGTCGGCATCGCCGTCCTGATCCTCCTGCCACGGCGCCCGCGGCGCGTCACGGCCGCCGTCCTCGGGGTCGTACTCGGCCTGCTGGTCCTGGAGAAGTGCCTGGACATGGGCTTCTTCCACGTCCTCGCCCGGCCGTTCGACCCGGTGCTGGACTGGGTGCTCTTCGACGACGCCTTCGACTACGTGCACGAGTCGTACGGCGCGACCGGCTCCGCCGGAGCACTCGCCGTGATCGCCCTGCTGGTCGGCACCGTGCTCGGCGTGACCATCTGGGCGCTCCTGCGCGTCACCACGCTGCTGGGCACGGACCGGCGCCGCTCCGCGTTCACCGCCGGCGGCATCGCGGTCGCCTGGACCCTCGCCCTGGTCCTCGGCATCCCCTCGCTGCTGCCCGGCGTGCCGGTCGCGGCCCGCACCACGGCCAGCTACGCCGCCGACCGCCTCCGGCAGGCCCGCGACGGGGTCCGGAACGAGGCCGCCTTCGCCAAGGAAGTCCAGATCGACGCGTTCAAGAACGTCCCCGCCGACCAGCTGCTGACCGGGCTGACCGGCAAGGACGTCATGCTCACCTTCGTCGAGAGCTACGGCCGCAACGCGGTCGAGGAGCCCAGCCTGGCCGCCGGTGTCGACCCGATCCTCGACGCCGGCAGCGCCAAGCTGAAGGCCGCCGGATTCAGCTCCCGCAGCGGCTGGCTCACCTCCCCCACCTTCGGCGGCGGTAGCTGGCTGGCCCACTCCACCACCATGTCCGGGCTGTGGATCAACAACCAGGGCCGGTACCGGAACCTCACCGCCAGCGACCGGCTCACCCTGCCCAGCCTGTTCCGGTCGGCCGGCTGGGACACCGTCAGCGTCATGCCGGGCGCCACCCGGGCCTGGCCGGAGGGCAACTTCTACGGCTTCGACCGGATCTGGGACTCCCGCAACCTCGGCTACACCGGCCCCAAGTTCAGCTGGGCGCCGATGCCCGACCAGTACACGCTGAAGCAGTTCAACGAGGTCGAGTACAGCAAGACCGGCCGCAAGCCGCTCTTCGTCGAGATGCCGCTGGTCTCCAGCCACACGCCGTGGGCGCCGATCCCCGAGTTCCTGGACTGGGACAAGGTCGGCGACGGCTCCGCCTACAACGCCGTCATCGCCGCCCAGCCCACCAAGGCGGAGATCTGGACCGCCGCCTCCACGGTCCGCAAGCAGTACGGCAAGGCGGTCGAGTACACGATGACGACCCTGATCGACTGGATCGCCGAGTACGGCAACGACAACCTGGTGATGATCTTCCTCGGCGACCACCAGCCGTCCCCGGTGGTGACCGGCGACAACGCCAGCCACGACGTGCCGATCACGATCGTCGCCAAGGACCCGGCCGTCCTCGACCGGATCGCCAACTGGGGCTGGACCGACGGCGTCAAGCCGGCCGCGGACGCGCCGGTGTGGCCGATGAACGCGTTCCGGGACAAGTTCCTCACCGCTATGGGGCCGGGCGGCACCAACCACTGAAAGAAGCCGCGTGCGGCACCGCCCTTCCACCCGGTGCCGCACGCTTCTTTCTCCGTCTCACCGCTTTCTCCTTCTCACCGCAGCAGCGGGCGAAGGGCGTCCAGGACCGCGGGATCCTCGATCGTGGACGGAACCGGAGCGTCACCCGTGTCGGCGATCACGCGCATGGTGCCACGCAGGATCTTTCCCGAACGCGTCTTCGGCAGGGCCGCGACGACGTCGACACGGCGCAGGGCGGCGACCGGGCCGATCTGGTCGCGGACCCGGGCCACCAGGTCCGCCTCGAGACCGGCCGGGTCCGCGCCGGCCTTGAGCACCACGAAAGCCCGCGGGGCCTGACCCTTCAGCGGATCGTGGACCCCGATCACCGCGCACTCGGCGACCGCCGGATGCCCGGCCAGCACCTCCTCCATCGCACCCGTGGAGAGGCGGTGGCCGGCCACGTTGATCACGTCGTCGGTGCGGCCCAGGACGTACAGGTAGCCGTCCTCGTCGAAGCGGCCACCGTCCCCGGTCAGGTAGTTGCCCTGATGCGCGGAGAGGTAGGAGCGCACGTACCGCTCGTCGTCCCGCCACAGTGTCGGCAGGCAACCGGGTGGCAGCGGCAGGCCGATCACGATCGCCCCCTCGGCACCCGGCGGCAGATCGGTTCCGGACTCGTCGACGACCCGCACCCGGTAGCCGGGCATCGGCAGCGACGGCGAACCCGGCTTGGTGGGCAGCGGCTCGACACCGCGCGGGCTGGCGACGATCGGCCAGCCGGTCTCCGTCTGCCACCAGTTGTCGACCACCGGCACCCCGAGCAGGTCACCCGCCCAGCGGCAGGTCTGCGGATCGAGGCGCTCGCCGGCCAGGAAGAGCAGGCGCAGGGTGCTCAGGTCGTACCCGGAAAGGTGTTTGCCCTCCGGATCCTCCCTGCGGATCGCCCGCAGCGCGGTCGGCGCGGTGAACAGGCTGACCACCCCGTGCTCCGCCACCACCCGCCAGAACGCCCCGGCGTCCGGCGTGCCCACCGGCTTACCCTCGTAGAGCACGGTCGTCGCGCCCGCCAGCAGCGGCGCATACACGATGTAGGAGTGGCCGACCACCCAGCCGACGTCGGAGGCGGCCCAGAAGACCTCACCCGGGCGTACGCCGAAGATGTTCGTCATCGACCACCGCAACGCGACCGCGTGCCCGCCGTTGTCGCGCACCACGCCCTTGGGCCGCCCGGTCGTGCCGGAGGTGTACAGGATGTAGAGGGGATCGGTGGCCCGGACCGGGACGCACTCCGCCGGCTCCGCGTCGGAGACCGCCTCCGCCCAGGTCAGGTCGCGTTCCCGGGACAGGGTGGCGGGCTGCTCGGGACGTTGCAGGATCACGCAGCGGTCCGGCCGGTGGGTGGCCGCCGCCAGCGCCGCGTCGAGCATCGGCTGATAGGGAACCACCCGGCCGGCCTCGATCCCGCACGACGTCGCGACGATCACCTTCGGACAGGCGTCGTCGATCCGGGCGGCGAGTTCACGGGAGCCGAAGCCGCCGAAGACCACCGAGTGCACAGCGCCGAGACGGGCACAGGCGAGCATCGCGATCACCGTCTCCGGAACCATCGCCATGTAGATCACCACGCGGTCGCCGCGGCTCACCCCGAGCCGGCGCAGGGCACCGGCGAAGATCGCGACCTGGTCGCGGAGTTCCCGGTACGAATACGTCCGCGTCGTCCCGGTCACCGGGCTGTCGTGGATGAGCGCGGGCTGGTCGGCGCGGCCCGCGGCGACGTGGCGGTCCAGGGCGTTGTGGCAGGTGTTCAGCTCGGCGTCGGGGAACCAGCGGAAGATCGGGGCCTCGCTGTCGTCGAGGATCCGGGTCGGCGGGACATGCCAGTCGATGGCGGTGGCGGCGTCTCGCCAGAATCCTTCGGGATCGTCGATGCTGCGCTGGTAGATCTGCCGGTAGTCCGCCATGGTCCCCGGGCCCATCCCCTCTGAGCTGGTAAAACTCGCCCTGCTGGAATCTTCTCCAGGATGCCCCAGAACCACATGCGGGCTTCGGGCGCCGCTTCCCTCCAACACTATCGAGCGACAACGATCTTTGAGTGATCAACAGCAACCAGCAAGGTGCACCGGCAGCCCTGACTCGGAGCCGCAGATCACGCTCGGGTTCGGCGTGAACCTCGTGCAGTAGGGGTGATCTTCGATGCCGAAGGACGACGAGCTTCTACGGCGGCCGCCATCCATGATCATGGCTGAGATTCGTGCTCGCCAGACCGAGGCGGCGAGGCCAGCAAGGGCTTCGCGGTCGTCGCAAGCGAGGTCAAGGACCTCGCTCAAGCCACCAACGCCGCCGCCAGCAAGATCGGCCGCAGCGCGGCACAGGCCCCACGGATCAGCCGACATCGCCCACAACATCACCGGCGTGGCCGACGCGGCACAACTGACCAGCTCCGGAACCAAGGAAGCACAGAACGCCGCGAACGGCTGGAGAGGATGTCCAGCGAGATGCGGCGCCTCGTCGCCACCTTCCGGGTTTGAAAGACCGGCACGGACAGCACCGCAGGACGGTGCTGTTCACGCGGCCGAGCCCAACCCCGACATGAAGCCCTCTCAGACGCCCAGGGGGTTGTGCGCTGGGCCGCAGTCGTCGTCGCCTGGGGCCGCGCTGAGTATGAGTTGCAGAATCGCGGTACGACGGCTCCGGCTGAAGGCGATGATTGACGCATGTTCGATGTCCCGGCGGCGTGCCGCCGGCCGACCGGCTTGCCCGCAGACGAGTCGGCCGCCCTCACCACCGTGGTTGATGCCTGCGCGCGACTACGCAGGGCACAAATCGAGTTGCTGGCGAGCCTGCGGCAGCAGCGGGCGATCTCGCAGGAGAGGTACACGGGGTTGCTGGCCTCGGGCGACCAGTTGGATGCCGCCCTCGCCGAGATTGCACGTCGCTACCGCCTCACACCGCCGCCCGGTGAATGGGCTCAGATCTCGTCACGGCAGCCGCCCGACGGACAAGGTTGACGGCAGCCGTCGAGGCCGCCACCTTGCCCCACCGGCGTTGACCACGAGGCATTGATGATCGCCAGCCGGACAGCCACCGCCGCCGTCGTCCATCGCCTGTTTGCCGCCGCTGACGGCAACCGCTCGCAGCCCGGCGCCCCATACCCCGCAGTAGTGCGGGGATCCGCCCGAACCACCTGAATCGCGTCCATGATGGGCAAGGCTCACCCGGACGTCGCACCGCGCCGCATGCCGGCTGTTTGCGTCCGCGTCAGCAGCGGCGGAGGCGGATACAATCCCTCCGGCATGGACTCCTGCCCAGCAGTGTCCGCCGATGCCCTGATTCCGGGCGACGACGGGCGCTGGGACGCCACCGCTGGAAGGGCGCCGTGACAGAACAGATCTGGACGCACACGGTTGACCGCAACGCCGACGAGTGCACGGTCGTGCTCGGCGGCGAACTCGACCTCAGCATCCGTGACGCCCTGCTGGATGTTTTCACCGCCCAGCTCGAGCAGCCGGGGACGAGCGTGGTGCGCGTCGATCTGGCAGCGGTGACCTTCCTCGACTCGACAATCCTGTCGGTGTTCGTGAACGCCTATCAGAAGGCTCAGGGCTTGGCCCGGCGTTTCACGGTCATCAACCCGCGCGGCCTGCCACAGCGCAGTCTGGAGGCAACCGGCCTGCTGCGGCTGCTCTCGCCATGACCCGCCTGCTCGAATCCGCGCGGCCACCCTCAGAAGCTACGCCCAGTTCGGCATGTCCAGGGAATGCGGTTGCAGATGATCACGGTGCACGAGGTCGCGCATCTGGTCAGCCCAATTTGAAGCGGGCGACGATGGCCTGCAGTTCCCCACCCATCCGGGCCAGGTTTGCCGCGGACTGCTGCGAGTGACTCACGCCCGTCGTGGTGATCTCCGCGGCCTGCGCGACGGCGGCGATCGTGGTAGCAATATCCCGGCTGCTGTCGGCGGCCTCGGTGACGCTCCGGCTCATCTCACCCGTAGTGGCGGTCTGTTCCTCGACCGCGGCCGCTATCCGGGTCTGGTATTCGCTGATTCGCTCGATGATCTCAGCAATTCGCTCGATGGCTCCCACCGCGTTGGCCGTGTCGGCCTGGATTGCTTCGACGCGCTGCGAGATGTCCTCGGTAGCCTTGGCGGTCTCTTGCGCGAGATCCTTGACCTCGCTGGCGACAACCGCGAAGCCCTTGCCCATCTCGCCTGCCCGGGCCGCTTCGATCGTGGCGTTGAGCGCGAGCAGGTTGGTCTGCTCCGCGATCGCGGTGATCAGCTTGACGACGTTACCTACCTCGGCAGAGGAGGTGCCGAGCTTGCCGACCGTCTGGGTGGTCGTCTGAGCCACACCGACCGCCTCGGCCGCGACGGTGGCGGCCTCGCCGGCGTTCTGCGCGATCTCGTGGATAGCCGCGCCGAGCTCGGCGCTTCCGGCGGCAACCGTGTCGACGTTGGCTGACACCTGCGAGGCGGCTCGGGTCACCTCCTGGGCCTGCGCACTGGTCTCATCGGCCGACGTAGCGATCTGTTCGGCGACCTGGGACAGGTCGTCGGAGGCGCCCGCGAGCGACTCGGCGTGCCCTGAGACAGCACCGACCGCGTCACGCAGTGATTCGACGGTCTCGTTCAACGCCCCACCCAACTGCCCGAGTTGGTCCTGACGACTGACGGCGACCTTGACGGTCAAATCGCCCTTGGCAAGCCGGCCAAGGGCGGCGACGACGAACGACAGCGGCCGGACGACTGACCTGGTGACCAGGATGCTGAGCACGACAGCCAGGGCGAGCGCTACGAGCAGCGCGCCGGCCAGCGCGTACTGACCCAGGCGCTTGGCGTCCTGGCTCTCCTTACGGGCGGCTTCCATCCGCTGGTCGACGGACTTGCCGAGAGCGCTAGCCGTCTCGTCGATGGTGCCGAGCGACTCCGCCGCCGGGCCGTCGTTGATGGCATCCATCGCCTTGACCTTGCCGGCTTGGCTGTCGTCGGACAGCCAGTCCATCACCTTCGTATCCCAGACGAAGAAGTTGTCCCAGGCCGGCCGAAGTTTCGCATACAGCTCTCGCTCCGCGTCGGTCATGTAGGCGGTATGTGCATTTTTGAAGCTCGCATATACCTTGTCTTTAGCTTTGAGCTCCGCCCCACGGTTGAAGCTCTCCGTGCTGAGCGCCTTCTTCGCCCCGTACGCACCGACATCGGCGACGACCAGTCCCTGCCAGCCCGAAATGTCTGCCATTTGGTACATAGCGAGGTTAACATCGTTTTGTACCATTTGCAGTTCTGTTAGCTGCTGCTGAGCCTCCTGCTGGCGGGACATCGCCCACCAGCCCGCCCCAGCAGCGACGATCATCAGGACCATCAGCACGGAGAACGCTCCCCCAAGCCGCGTGCCCACACCCGCTCGACCGATACGCAAGGTCTTTCCTTCCAACGATTCGGTTCCGTTACCACCCCTATCGGCTCGAATCGACTCACGAATGAGAGGCATATCTCGCGCCCTAGGCCTCAATCGACGACTTGCCTGCCCGCCAAGCAGGTCAAGCCGGTCAGCGCCGGGCTGAATCTCGACCAGAGGAGGTCAGCGCAATCCAACCCGCCAACCCTCAACACGACCCTCGAGGCGGCGCGCGTGCGACGCGGGCAAGGGTTCGCGATCGTCGCCGGCGTAGTCAAGGACCTCGCGCGGGAGCCGGCACCAAGATCCAGCTATGGCAGTGCAACGGCCAAGACCAGCAGCGCTGGTTCATCGACGACGACGGGCATCAAGAGCGCCCGCAACCAGCAGCAGTGCCTCGACCCGACACCATTCGAGGCACAGCCCGGCAGCGGGTCTCGAAGGACCGCGCGGTCACATCAACTCCCGGTCATAGGGGGTTGTGCCGGGGAGAAGGCACCTTTCCCCGAAGGGCCGGTGTTCATGCGATGTCGAGGGCCGCCTGGAGGATCGGTCCCTCGCCGCGATGCACGACCCGGTTGCCCACGCCCGCACACATCGTCGGTGACTTCAACGGAGAACGTCATGTCGGCTGCCCCGAGACAAATGTGTGATCACGAACGGCCGTTCACCGCGTTTGTGCCGCTGGAGGCGAGGGTACCGGCCCTGCGACCACGGCGCACGCTGCGGCGTGGGGTGACAGGGAGCGGTAATGCGGACGCTGGGCGGGCGGTACCGGCTCGAACGACGCATCGGCGTCGGTGGCATGTCCGAGGTGTGGCGCGGACACGACCGGGTACTCGACCGTCCGGTGGCCGTCAAGATCATGGCCCCGGCGGTCGCGGGCACCCTCGGCGAGGCCTGCGGGGTCGACCTGATCCGCGCCGAGGCCCGGTCCGCCGCACGGCTCGCGCATCCCAACGTCGCCAGCGTCCATGACTTCGGCACCTCACCGGCACCGGACCGCGAGGTGCCGTACATCGTGATGGAGCTTGTCGAAGGGCGGACGCTGAGCGAGCATCTCGGCGGCGGGCTGTTCGACTGGCACATCGCGGTCCGGGTCTGCGCCGAGGTCGCCGCCGCTCTCGCCGCGGCCCATGCGAAGCACGTCGTGCACCGCGACATCAAACCCGCGAACATCATGCTCACTCCGGCCGGGGCGAAGGTGCTGGACTTCGGCATCGCGGCCACGGTCGGCAGCTACGACTCCGATCCCGACGGCCCGGTCATGGGCACACCGGCCTACGTTGCCCCGGAACGATTTTCGGGCCTGCCAGCGACCCCGGCGTCCGACATGTACTCGCTCGGGGTACTGCTTTACCACTGCCTCTCAGGACGGCTGCCCTGGTCGGCGTCCAGCCACACCGAACTGGTGGACGCACAGCATCACCGCGACCCCGAACCCCTGCCGCACATCGAAGGGCTCGCCCCCGAGGTACTCGACCTTTGCTCGCGCTGCCTGCACCGGGATCCGGCCGAACGGCCCACCGCGCTGCTCGCGGCGCTGCTGCTGGCCGAGGCCGTCGATGCTCGGGTGCACATCCCCATGATGGACCCGGCCGCGGCGATGCCGCGGCCCTCCGCGCCGCCGCCCTGGGACACGAACGCGGCGGAGGCGCCGACGGACGTCGCCCTGCCCGCGAACGCCGACGCGACCCCGCCCGCCAGGCGATACCCCGACGAGCGGCAGGGCCGGCACCGCGCCGCCTGAACCGTCTGCGGACCGGGACCACCATCTCAGCCACCGCGCACCACCACGAGCCCGCAACACCCGAGCCGTCGGCGCGCCTCGAACGGTCGCGAAGATCACGACCGCTGCGCGCGATGACTTTCTCGCATGGAGGGTGCATCCGCTGCGGCCGCCGGTCACCGCACTGGCCTTCAGCCCAGCGCGGGCGCCCTATGGGGACATCAGCACGTCTGTGGCAATTGCATGGTCCCCCACGTGCCCTGGCAGGCCGGTGGGCTGCGCCGCATCATCCATCCACCATCCGCGACTTTGAGCATTTGCATAGCTACCCAACGTGACTCATACTTTCGGTTAGGTCCTGCTCGACCGATCAGCTATGGTCGTCCTACCAAACGGGCCACAACGCCCAGGGTGGTGACCGATTCGCAGCGGCCCGGCCCTGCGAGCAACGACGTAGGGAGACCGACATGACCTCCACAACCACCGCCGCACCGGCCACCGCCCCGAAAGCCGACCTGGACGACACACTGACCAGCGCAACCGCCGCGGACACCGCCGCCGACCTGCTCGCCGCCATGACCGCGATGCCGGCCGGCCACCCCTCCCGCCCAGCCCTG
>NZ_FZNR01000058.1 GCF_900188005.1 Actinoplanes regularis
GGCGGGTGCCGTCGGGTTCTGTGACGGTTCCGATGTTGTCGACGGTGACCGGTGAGTGGGTCGAGTCGTTCGGTGACGATTACTGGTTTGAGAATTTGCGTCGGCCGGTGCGGTTCGCTGATGCGGCGTCGGCGCTGGTTGCTGACGGGTTCGGGCTGTTCATTGAGGTCTCGGCGCATCCGGTGGTTTCGGTGCCGTTGGCGGATACCGGTGCGCGGGTGGTGGGGACGCTGCGGCGGGATGAGGGTGGTTGGCGTCGGTTCCTGACCTCGGCCGGTGAGGCTTACGCCGCTGGTGCGGACGTCGATATCGTCCCGGCCGGGCGGCCTGTTGACCTGCCGACGTACGCCTTCGAACAGCACCGCTTCTGGCTGGAAGCCGACGATCCCGCTACCGCCGGCACCACCGCCGACCCGGTCGACGAACGCTTCTGGACCGCGGTCGAGGACGGTGACCTGACCACCCTCGCCGCCGATCTCGGCGTCACCGAGGAGGACCACCGCAACTCCCTCGGCACCATGCTCCCGCTGCTGGCCGGCTGGCGACGCCGCGAGCGCACGCAGGCCGCCGCGGACGCCTGGCGCTACCGGATCACCTGGCGGCGCCTGGCCGAACCGGCCGCCGTGCACCTCGCCGGCACCTGGCTGCTGGCGGCCACACCGGGCACGGACATCGCCGAGGTCGCCGACGCGATCACCGGGCACGGGGGCAACGCCGTACGCCTGGAAGTGGGAACCGATCCCGCCGCCCTGGCCCGCGAACTGCTCGACGCCGCGGCCGGCGGCGTGCGTGGCGTCGTGTCACTGCTCGCCGCCGATCGAGGTGCCCACCCGGACGCGCCGCACGTCACCGCGGGTCTGGCCGCCACCCTCACCCTCGTACAGGCGATGGACGCCGCCCAGCTCGAAGCCCCACTGTGGATGATCACTCGGAACGCCGGGACCGACCCCACCCAGGCCGCGATCCAGGGCCTCGGCCGGGTCGCCGGGCTCGAACACCCGCAACGCTGGGGCGGTCTCGTCGATCTGAGCGGCGAGACCGACGCCCGCACCAGCACCCGGCTCGCCGGGGTGCTCGCGGGAATCGGCGACGAGGACCAGATCAGCATCCGTCCCGACGGCATCCAGGCCCGCCGCCTCACACACGCGCCGGTGCCCGCCGGATCGCCGGGAAAGCGCTGGCAGCCGCACGGCACCGTCCTCATCACCGGCGGCACCGGCGCGCTCGGTGCGCACGTCGCCCGCAAGCTCGCCGCCGACGGCGCCGAACATCTGCTGCTCACCGGCCGCCGCGGGGCCTCCGCCCCGGGGACCGGCGAACTCATCGCCGAACTGATCGACCTCGGCGCCCGGGTGACCGTCGCCGCCTGCGACGCCGCCGACCGGGACGCGCTCGCCGC
The DNA here is from genome assembly GCF_900188005.1 of Actinoplanes regularis. Classification (GTDB taxonomy): domain Bacteria; phylum Actinomycetota; class Actinomycetes; order Mycobacteriales; family Micromonosporaceae; genus Actinoplanes; species Actinoplanes regularis. Next base: position 1,400 of record NZ_FZNR01000058.1, read on the forward strand.
CGTGCTCGCCGACATCCCGGACGAGCTGCCCCTGACCGCCGTCGTGCACGCGGCCGGCGTCGGGGACGTGGCCGCTCTCACCGACACCGACCTGGCGCTGGCCGACCGGATGCTGGCCGGCAAGGCGGCCGGCGCCCGGCACCTCGACGACCTGCTCGGCGACACCCCGCTCGACGCGTTCGTGCTGTTCTCGTCGAACGCGGGACTGATCGGCGGGGCCGGGCAGGGCGCCTACGCCGCCGCCAACGCGGCCCTCGACGCCGTCGCCGCGGGCCGTCGCGCCCGTGGACGGACCGCCACGACCATCTCGTGGGGGCTCTGGGGCGGCGGCAGCGGGCTCGGCGAGGCCGGCGACGAGGAGTACGTGCTGCGCCGGGGCCTGCGCCCGATGGACCCCCCGACCGCGGTCACGGCGATGATCCGCGCCGTCGAACAGGACGACACGTCGATCGCGGTCGCCGACGTCGACTGGGAACGCTTCGCCACGGCCTTCACCGCCAGCCGGTCACGGCCACTCATCGGGGACCTGCCCGAGGTGCGGGCGGCGCTCACGCGTACCGAGGCGCCGGCCGGCACCACCGCGTCCGCCCTCGCCGCGCGTCTCGCCGGCGTCGCCGACGCGGAGCGGCCCGGTGTCGTCCTCGCGCTGGTCCGGGAGCAGGCGGCGGCGATTCTCGGGCACCACGACAGCGATGGCATCGAGCCCACGAGAGCGTTCCGCGACCTCGGGTTCGACTCGCTCACCGCGGTCGAGATGCGCAACCGGCTGAGCGCCGCCACCGGCGTACGCCTGCCCTCGACCCTGGTCTTCGACCACCCGAACGCGGCCGCCGTGGCCGACTTCCTGCTGGCGGAGGTGTTCGGCACCTCGGCCGGCGACACCGAAACGGCGCCGGCCGCCCGCCCGCTGGATGACGAGCCGATCGTCATCGTGGGCATGGCCTGCCGATTCCCGGGCGACGTCGAGTCGCCCGAGCAACTGTGGGATCTCGTCGCCCAGGGCCGGGACGCGATGGGTGAGTTCCCCACCGACCGCGGCTGGGACCTGGCGGCCATCTACCACCCCGACCCCGCGCACCCGGGTACGACCTACACCCGCCAGGGTGCCTTCGTCCGCGACGCCGGTGGCTTCGACGCCGGCTTCTTCGGCATCAGCCCGCGCGAGGCGCTCGCGATGGACCCGCAGCAGCGGCTTCTGCTCGAAGCGTCGTGGGAGACCTTCGAGCGGGCCGGCATCGACCCGGCGACGCTGCGCGGCACCGCGACCGGCGTCTTCGTCGGTGCCAGCTCTCAGGGGTACGGCTCGGAAACGTACGAGATCCCGGAAGAGGCGCAGGGCTACTTCATCACCGGCGGGCAGACCGCGGTCATCTCCGGTCGCGTCTCATACGTCCTCGGTCTCGAGGGCCCGGCGATGACGGTCGACACGGCGTGCTCGTCGTCGCTGGTCGCCATGCATCTGGCCGCCCAGTCGCTGCGGCAGGGTGAGTGCACCCTGGCCCTGGCCGGCGGCGTCAACGTGATGGCCGGGCCCGGCGCCTTCATCGAGTTCTCCCGGCAGCGGGGCATGGCCGCCGACGGGCGGTGCAAGCCGTTCGCGGCCGCCGCCGACGGCACGGGCTGGGGTGAGGGCGTCGGTCTGCTCCTGCTCGAACGGCTCTCCGATGCTCAGGCCAACGGTCACCGGATCCTTGCCGTGGTGCGTGGTTCGGCGGTGAACCAGGACGGTGCCTCCAATGGTCTGTCGGCGCCGAATGGTCCGTCGCAGGCTCGGGTGATCCGGCAGGCGCTGGCAAGTGCTGGTCTGCGTCCGTCCGACGTGGATGCTGTTGAGGCGCACGGTACGGGTACGACGTTGGGTGACCCGATCGAGGCGCAGGCGCTGCTTGCCACGTACGGGCAGGACCGGGCCGGGGGCGAGCCGCTCTGGCTCGGCTCGATCAAGTCGAACATCGGGCACACCCAGACCGCCGCCGGCGTGGCCGGCGTGATCAAGATGGTGATGGCGATGCAGCACGGTGTGCTGCCGGCCTCGCTGCACGTCGACGAGCCGACCCCGCACGTGGACTGGGAGTCGGGCGAGGTCGAGTTGCTCGCCGCCGGGCGTGAGTGGCCGGTTGTGGATCGTCCGCGGCGGGCGGGTGTCTCGTCGTTCGGGGTGTCGGGGACGAATGCGCACGTGATCGTTGAGCAGGCGCCTGTGGTGGCGCCGGTGGCGCGGCGGGTGGTGTCGGGTCCGGTGTTGGCGCCGTTGTCGGGGCGTTCGGGTCAGGCGGTGCTGGATTCGGCCGCGCGGCTGGGCGGGTGGTCCGGCGAGCTGGTGGATCTGGGGTGGTCGCTGGCGTCGACTCGGGCGCAGTTGCCGTATCGGGCGGCGGTGGTTGCCGCTGATGGTGACGGTTGGCGTTCGGCGCTGGCGTCGGTGGTTCCGGCTGTGGCGCGGTCTGGTGGTCTGGGGGTGTTGTTCACCGGTCAGGGTGCGCAGCGGTCGGGGATGGGCCGTGGCTTGTATGAGGCGTTCCCGGTGTTTGCTGCGGCCTTCGACGAGGTGTGTGCGGCGTTGGACGAGTTCCTGCCGTCGGCGTTGCGGGATGTGGTGTTCGGCGGTGGTGAGTTGCTGGATCAGACGTTGTGGACGCAGGCGGGTTTGTTCGCTGTGGAGACGGCGCTGTTCCGGTTGGTTGAGTCGTGGGGTGTGCGTCCGGATTTTGTGGCGGGGCATTCGGTCGGAGAAATCGTCGCCGCACACGTGGCTGG
>NZ_FZNR01000034.1 GCF_900188005.1 Actinoplanes regularis
CGCCGCCGGTGTGCCGGGCGGCGGAAGTTCCGCCGGTACCGGCGCGACCGCGTTCCCCTCGGCCTCGGCTCGATCGCCCGTTTCGCCGCCGCTGGCACGCGGCGGTGCGGTCACCGATCGCCGGCCCTGATCCTGGTCGAGTGGGTTCGCGTCGATCGCGGTGTCGTACGTCTGCACCGGCGTGGAGCCGGTGAGGATCGACGTCGCGATCTGACCGTGGGTCTCCGGTTTGGACTCGAGCGGCTGGGCGGCCGCCTTCAGGAGTCCGCCGGCCACGGGTTCGTCTCCGGTCGCCGTTCCCAGGAAGGAGCCGTTCACCGGCTCGAGCTCGGGACCCGCGGCGTGCGCGGCGGCGCCGGTGAGCAGCCAGGCCGCCCCGGCCAGGCCGCCGATGACGAGTGAACGCAGGACCCACCGGGAACCGGCACGTCCGGCGCGGCGCTCCAGCCGCCGCTCCGCCCCCTGGCTGCGGGCCGGCATGAGCATGGAGCCGCCGAAGGTGCAGGAAACGGCACCGGACGCCGCGCGCGTCGTGCGCTCGACCCTCCAGCCCGGCATCGGACCCACCCCTCGTCGTCGGCCTCGCATTGATGTTCCGGTTCTCCCGGAACAGGCGATGTCGGCCACTCGGTATTGGTAACGAGGTTGGTGATCGGAAAGTCACGCGAGCGAATTGTGAAGATCGCGTAAATCGAACGTGAGCGGAGAAAGGCTGAACGGTCAGTCCGGCGAGCGGTTGGCGGGCCGGCTGCGTCGCGACCGCGTATTGACGTCGCCGTATGTTCCCCCGGACCCTGTAAAGGGGCCGAGCATTGGAGTGGGACATGGCGGCTGCTTCCCCGGCGACCTCCCGGTGGGTCCGGGCGAAGTTGGCGGTGCCCGTGATCGGCGGCCCGCTGGCCTACATGCACGACCCGCTCACCCTGATGCGCCACCTGTACGCCCGCTACGGACCGGTCGCCCCGGTCTCGATGCCCGGTCGGACCACCTTCTTCGTCCTGGGCCCGGACGCCTGCGGCGCTGTGCTGCAGAACGGGGAGCGGGCCTTCGTCAACGGCTGGGAGTTCCTCGTCGGGCCGTTCTTCCAGCGTGGCCTGATGCTGCTGGACGGCGCGGAACACCGGCGGCATCGGCGCATCCTGCAGCAGGCTTTCACCCGGGAACGGATCGAGTCCTACACCGCCGCCCTGGGGCCGGCGATCGCCGACGAGCTCGACGGCTGGCGGCCGCGGGCCGCCTTCCCGGCGTACCCGGCGCTCAAGCGGTTGACCCTCAACCTCGCCACCCGGATCTTCATGGGCGGTCACCGGATCGCCGATCCGGCCGAGCTCGGCCGGATCAATCAAGCGTTCATCGACTGTGTGCAGGCGGGAGGGGCGCTCCTGCGGGTGCCGGTGGCGGGCAACAAATGGCACCGGGCGACGCGTGGGCGGGCGGCGCTGGAGCAGTTCCTGACCGGCCAGCTGCCGGCGGCGCGGGAGGCGTCCGGGGACGACCTGTTCTCCGTGCTCACCCGGGTCCAGGACGAGGACGGTACGCGCTTCGGCGACCTGGATGTCGTCAACCATATGATCTTCCTGCTGATGGCGGCGCACGACACGTCGACCTCGACGGCGTCGACCGCGCTGTATCACCTGGGCCGTGACGACGAGTGGCAGGAGCGGGTCCGCGAGGAGGTGCTCGCGCTCGGGCCGGATCCGACCGTGCGGCAGCTGAGCGAGCTGCGGGATCTGGACATGGTGATCAAGGAGTGTCAGCGGCTGGTCGCGCCGGTCCCCGTGGTCGCCCGGCGCGCGGTCAAGGACACCGAGGTGGCCGGCGGCCGGATTCCCGCCGGCGCCCATACCGCGGTCTGCCTGCAGCTCTCGCACCACCTTCCGGAGTACTGGAGCCGGCCGGAGGTCTTCGACCCCGAACGGTTCGCACCGGAGCGCGCGGAGGACCGTTCGCACCGCTTCGCCTGGACGCCGTTCGGTGGCGGCGTCCACAAGTGTCTGGGCATGGCGTTCTCCGACCTGGAGGTGCGGACGCTGCTGGCGCGGATCCTCGCCCGGTTCCGCTGGTCCGTTCCACCGGACTACGTTCCGCCGATGAGCAACGTCTCGTTGCCCTATCCCAGGGACGGGTTGCCGATCGACCTCCGGTCGCTGCCGGTATCCGCGAGCCGGCGGAGCCCCGAACGGTGATGCCGGAGCTCCGCCGACCGGCTGCATCAGCCCTAGAGGTTGACGGAGATCGTCAGCTTGGCCACGTACCCGGCCGAGACCGAGCCGGTGACGGTCGCCATCTCGCGCGCCGCCAGGTCGTCGCCGAAGACCATGTCGCTGGCCAGAGTGATCCGGCTCAGGTTGGTGACGCTCGAGGAGTATCCGGTGGCGCTGGAGTACACCGTCTGTGACACGTCCTTGGGGAGCGCGATCTGCGAGGTCTTCCGGATCGGCCCGGATCCGCTGGTGGCGGCGGCCAGCGACGAGTAGACCTCGAAGTGGATGTGCGGCCAGCGCCCCGAGTAGCAACCCGGGAAGATGCTGGTGAAGGTGGCCACGCCGGACGAGTTGGTCACCTGGATGCCGCGCAGGTAGTTCTCGTTGGTCACGCCGGACGAGTACAGCGAGTAGCGGCCGGCCCGGTCGCAGTGCCAGGCGTAGATCGCCGCGCCGGAGACGAGGCCGCAGGCCAGGTTCTGCACGGTCAGCGAGAACTGCAGCGGGACGCCCGGCGCGGTCGTCGTCGAGGTGCCGAAGCTCGAGCGGATGTCGCTGCGGACGATGCCGGACTTCACGCGTACGTCCGGGCCGTTGGAGCCGTCGGCCGGGTAGGGTCCGGCGGTCTCCGACTCGACCTCGGCGAGGCACGCGGCGGCGACCGCGGCGTCGGCGCTCCCGGCGGCCAGCGTGCCGCCGACCACGGCGGCGGCACCGACACCGCCGGCGACGGAGAGCATCCGCCGCCGGGACATCGTCGGCAGGTCGAACTGCAGCCCCTTGTCGTGTACCTCGCGTACGTAGGCGTCGTTGTCTTGCATGTCTCCTCCTCGCGGATGGGGGATTGAGGACGGCGATGAGCAAAACATCGAAACCTATGAATGACCTGTGGTTGATCTCCGTGCGCCGGTCGCGGTCTCATACCGGTTCGGTCATAACCCCGAACCACCATCCGGTACGACCATTCGGGCCCCGTCCGCAGGCCTCTCGGCCGAGCCGGCGTGCCGGTCCCGCGCGGCCCGGTGACCTGACTCAACGGGTCAAGCGCAGGAGTTCCTTTCCGGCGGCGTCCAGCAGGACCAGGGTTCCGCCGTCGAGGCCGGCGCGGCGCGTCTGCCTCAGAAACAGGCCGATCGGGACGCTGTCACAACCGACCAGGGTCTGGACGCCGTCGACGGCCAGCAGCGCTCCGCCGGGACCGGCCACCCAGCCGCCGCTCTGACCGTTGCACCCGTCACTGCCCTCCCAGCGACCACCGGCCCGGAACTCCGCATGGGCCTTCGTGGTCCGGCCCGCGGGCCGCCACGTGCCGAGCAGATTCGAGGTCGTGACGGGGGTGAGACCGGCCGGCAGGGGCACGGCGGCGGCGCCGAGCAGCTGCCGGGACTTGTCGGTGACGGTCGGGCGGCCGGTCATCGAGGAGTCCATGTTGGACCGAGTCGCCGGGACGGCGCCGGCCAGCAAGCGGGTGACCACCGTGCCGCTGTCGTCCAGCAGGAGCCGAGAGGCTCCCTCAGCGCGGTAACCGGTGATCCGCGACAACCACTCCGGCTGGACCTCCGCGGCGGAGGTCGGTTTGTCGGCGGCCGCGCATCCGGACTTGCCGTGCTCGGTGCTGAAGGTGCTGATGGAGCCGACGAACTGGCCGGTGTCGTTGGCCCGCCAGCTGCCGAAGCGGTCCACGCAGCGCTGGAACAGGCCGAGCTCGCCGTCCCCATCGACGCGGAGCACCGTGCCGGCCGGCTGCCCGTCGACCTTCCAGAGGCCGATCAGCGCGATCGGGTCGGTTCGTACCGCCGTCTCGCTGGGAGAGGTGGCGGGGGCCTCGGCTGGTGCCGGACCCGCGCAGCCGGCCAGGAGCACCCCGCAGAGGGCCGCGCCGGCCAGTCGTACTCGCATGAAGATCTCCATTGGGGTTCGACGTGAGCGGCGTCGTGCGGGTTCCGGTCGTTGTGAATGGATCTTGGGGGACGTAGCATGTCCCGCCCGTTCCGCGGCCGTGGCCGCGAACGTCTCAGCAGCTGGTTGTCCCCAAAGGAGGGTTCGTGTCCGAAAGCCCGTGCCGCGTCTGCCGGGGTGCTGATCCTGAACACGGCCCGCCGGGCCCGGGTCGCGCTCCTGCCGGACCCCGATCGGCCGGCCAACGACCGCACGCTCGACCCGGGCAAGCCGCTGCTGGACCGCACCGCGGCCTACGGCCTGCTGGTTCCCGCGCTGCTCATCATCTACGTGGCCGTCAACGCCAGCCACTCCTGACCGGCGTACCGCCGCTACAAGATGATGCAGGCTCGGTGTCGGAGCAGGTCCTCCGCCAGCTCGTCGATCCCTGACGCGGCGCCGACGGCACGCAGAGCCTCTGCCACCGTGGTGCGTACGCTCTCGCCCGGATCGTGGTCGCCGAAGGCGGGAAGGGCCATCAGCAGGTGTTCAGGTCTCCGGGGCAACAGTCCCCACGGAAGGCCGGAGCCGGCACTTCGCTGATGGGCCTCTTGCGCGTCGGTGTCGAGCACCCAATCGATCCCCGGGTCATCCGGCAGGTTGCATACGACCAGGTACATGGCCCCGTTCGTGAGGGGAACGGTGAACACCGGCCACTGGTCGGGCTGCTCGAAGCGGTCGAGGTAGACATCCAGATCCGCGAGATCCGCACCGAAGGCGTGCGGGGCTGACCGTGCCATGCCGACCTGAAGCAGGAACGCCGGCCAGAAGAGCTCGTCAGTCGTCCAGCCACTCGCGTCGACCAGCGGCGAGGAACCCAAGGGCGGCTGAAAACCGTCCAGGTAACCGGGAATGCGCACAACGCAGTTTAGGTCGCTGGGACCGTCCCGCCGCCGAGTCGCCCGATTGGGGCATTGCTCAGCCGTTCGTCGATCGTTCCCTGCCGGATCAGCCCATCGCCGCCCGCTCACGGCACGGGTTGGGACTGGTGCGGCCGGGTGTGACCGATTGGGGCCCGGCCGCCGACCAGCCCCGACGTCCCGATCCGTGGAGTTCGCACGATGTCGTACGACCCGCACCAATACCCGCCGACCCGGCAGTTCGAGCCGGCCCCCTATCAGCCACCGGCCTACCAGCCGGCACAGGCCTTCCCGCCCCCGCCGCCGATGCAACCCGGATGGCAGCCCGGGCAACCGGTGGCGCCGGTGCCCGCCTTCCCGCCACCGCCCGGTTCGAGGGGTAGGAAGGGGCCGGCGATCGTCATCGTGGCCGCCGCGGTTCTAGCGATTTGTGTGGGCGCGGTAGTCGCTGACGACGACGCCGATCCGTCGAGCAGTGCCGCGGTGACCCCGCCGGAGACCACAGTCGCCAGAGCGAAGGCCGCCCCGGAGAAGAAGACGCTGGAGAAGGCTCCCGAGACCACCACGTTCGACGTGGCGGTCGGGTCGACCATCACCAGCCGGGACGGTAAGGACGTGCAGACGGCGACCCTCCGGTCGGTGAAGACGTTCAAGAAGGGCTGCAACAGCCTGGACGTCAATCCGGAGCAGGGCCTGTACGTGGTCGTCGACGTCCTGGTCACACAGAAGGCCGGCAGCGGAACGGTGAATCCGCTCGACTTCGAGTTCGTCGCCGAGGACGGCACGACCGCCAACGCACTCTCCAGCGTCTTCTCCGGTTGTGCCGAACCGTCGCTGACCGCCTCCGATCTACGTCCCGGGCAGAAACGGGCCGGGAAGATCGCCTTCGACGCGGGGATGAAGGCCGGCGCCGTGGAATGGTCCCCGGGCGGGTTCGGCTCGGACACCGTCGGTTCATGGGCGACGAGGTAGCGACCTCACCCCGCACCCCCGGTGCGGCGTCAAGACGCGCCGTGCCGGTCGATCAGGTCATGACGATCGAGAAGGCGTCCTCCCGGACGTCGGTGTCGGGATGCGACCGCAGCGCCAGGACCAGGTCGTGCCACCGGCCGGCCCAGCCGTAGTCGGCGCCGGCCCGGACCAGTCGCGTGGCGAACAGGCCCCCGGCCAGATCACCCCGCCAGGCCAGGCTCTCGATGATGTTGTGCAGGAACACCGGGTCGCTGAACGCCCGGTCGTCGCGCAGCCGGGCGCCGACCCGCTCGGCGGTGCGTACGGCGGTCACCGGTCGCCCGGCGCAGAAGTCGGCGATCTCGATCAGGTTGTCCAGGCGTCCGAGATTGATCATCGCGGCCAGGGCGGCGGCGCGGTATCCCGGTCGGCCGGCCAGGTCCCGCATCGCGGCGATCAGGGCGGACCGGGCGCCGCCGGCCGGGAGCGAGCGAGCCAGCACCGACACGCCCTGCACCAGGAGCTCGATCCGTCGCCGGGCCGGGAGGTCGGTGCCCGGCTTCACGTCCGGTTCCGGCGTCGCGGCGAGCCGGGTCAGCGCCTGGTCGAACGCGGTGTCGCCGCCGGAGCGCAGCAGGGCCGCGACCGCGATGCTCGCCAGGTTCTCGTCCAGATCGGTGAGACGGTCCACGACCAGGTCGGTGACGTCACCGGCCCAGCGGGACCACTCGTGCAGCCGGGCGAAGGCGGCCCGGCGGATCTCCCGGTCGTCGGCCCGGCAGGCCGCGGTGACCAGCGTGGCGTACCGGGGGCGGTGCCGGGCCGGGATGGCGTACGCCCAGGTCTCCAGGACGGCCTGGCGTTCCTCACGGTCACCGGCGACGGCCCGGTCGAGGACGGTCCAGCTCGGGTCGGCGTCGAGCCGCTGCCGGGCGGCGCCGACGACCGCTGTCCGGACGTCGCGGTGCTGGCCGGCTTCGGAGTAGACGGTGAGCAGCAGGTCCATCGACGCCGGTGGGCCGTAGCGGGCCAGGATCCGCACGGCCTCCTTCCGGCTGGTCACCTTGACGCGCGGTGCCGAGGGCGCCTCGGATGCGGTCAGCAACGCGCGGAAGGGCGCGACCAGGTCCGCGGGCGGGATGTACTTGGCGGCGCGGGCGGCCGAGTACATGGCGACCCGGGCGCGATCGTCGCCGGCATGGGCGAGCAGGTGGGGCAGGGCCAGGTCCGGGCGGTCGGTGTGGACGAGGGCGGCCAGTGCGGCCTCGGCGACCCGGACCTGTGCCGCGCCGATGTGCCGGAGTATCAGTTCCCGGCCGGGGTCACCGACCGGCGCGGCCCGGTGGATCGCGGCGATCCGCTGATCGAGCGGGGCGCTCGCGTCGGTGAGAGCACGCTCCTGCAGCGCCACGTAGGTCGCCTGTTGCCGGGGCAGCCAGCGTTGCGCCCGCTGGGAGCGGCCACCGGTCCACACGGCCTTGCGGTCGGCGAAGCGGCCTTCCGGGCGGCGGGTGAGCACCTCGTCCAGCAGGTCCGTGCGCCGGGTCGCGATCGTTCGCCAGACCACGTCGAGCAGCACCGCGGACGGGTCGGCCGCCAGCACCTCGGCGACCCGGCGGTCGCGCTCGCGCGGGTCGTCGAGCCAGCGGCTGATCGCGATCGTCGCCACCCACGGTGTGGTGCCCTCGATCGCCCGGCGCAGCAGGTCCTGCAACTCGGGCAGGCGCCACGCGCGCGGGCCGAGCGCGTCGGTGAGGGCGAAGAGCGGGGCGTAGCGGCCGCGGGCCAGGCCGGCCTCGACCCAGCCGCGGAGCCGGTCGAAGACCATCGTCTCCTGGCCGCGGGGCAGCACCCGATCGAAGCGATGCAACGTCGGCGTGGTCGCGGCGGTGCTGAGCAGGTCGATGGTGAGCAGCGCCCACTCGCGCAGCTCCGGGACGTCGACGTGGTGCCGCAGGGTGTCGGTGGCGAGCCGGCTCAGCGCGGCCGTCGTGCCGGTGGAGGCGTCCCGGGCCTCCACCGCGTCCGTGGTGATCGCGGTCAGGTCGGCCGCCGCGGCGGCGGTGAGCAGGCGGGACACCTGGGAGAGGGCGACCAGCGCGGCGGCGCGCACCGGATCCTGCTCGTTGCGCAGACGGGTGAGCCGGGTGATCACCGTGGCCACCGCCGCCGGATCACGGGACCGGCCGGCCGCCGCGGTGAGCCGGGTGTACGCCCGCGCCCGGGTGCCGGCGTCCCCGGCACGCAGCGCGGCCTCCTGTGCCGCGGCCGCCTCCGGCCACTCCAGGTACGCGCTCAGGTCGAGGGTCCACTCCTCGTCCCGGCGGACCCGGTCGAGCCCGATCAGCCGCCGCGCCTCCCGGGCCCGGTCCGCGGCCGGCAGCAGCTCCAGGACGTCGTACGCCGGCATGAACCGCTCGGTGTCGACGTCGGCCAGTGCCGCCTGGTAGATCGCACCGCGCCGGGCCGGCGGCAGCACCCGCAGCAGCGGCGCGAGCGACGGCAGCCGGCGGGCCAGCGGCGTCAGCTCGTGGTCGGGAAGCACGGCGAGCCGGCGTAGCAGACCCGGGGACAGCTTGGCGCTCCGCAGCCAGCCGGCCCGGCCCGGCGTGGCGAGCAGGCGGGTGACCCGGGCGGGGGAGTGCTTGGCGAGCGGACCGTAGTCGTCCAGGAAGCCCGGCAGCGAGCTCTCCGGCGCGAAGCGGTCCAGCAGGTCGAGGGCTTGTTCAGGGGCGAGGGCCAGGACCGCCGGGGTCAGCCGCGCCCACTCCCGGACCAGCGAGTCCGCCGGGGCGGCGGCCAGCACACCGGTCGCGTAGTCGGCGAGCACGTCGGGAAAGCGCCGGGCGATCGTGACGAGGCGGGTCGCGTAGGCGAGATCGGGCAGCGACTCCCGTACCGTCGAAGGGCCGCAGGCCGGCAGCAGCACGGCCGCCTCGTGGTCGCCGAAGTGTGCCCGGACCTCACCGAGCAGGGCGTCCGCGAGCGCCGGGACCGGTGCGGCCCGCAACGTGCGGTAGATCCGCCGCCGGTCCGCCGCGGCCAGTTCGGTGATCTTCCCGGGAAGCCGGCCGGCTCGTAGCGCCGCGGTGCGCGCGGCCGACCGCAGGTTCGGCAGCGGATCGTGGGTCGCCGCGTCGATGGCCGCCCGGTCGTCGACCACCAGCGCGGCGACCAGCGCGAGATGCCGCTCGTAGCCTCCGCCGGCCCGCAGTTCGGCGCAGACCTCGGCGCGGTCCGGCGCGGTCCGGGCCCACGCGGCGAGGTGGCGCATCCGCCGCTGGTACGGCAGGGGGTCGAGCGCGGCCAGCAGGTCCCCGGTGGTGGTTGGCATGTCGCTCATGTCATCACACGGTGAGACCGATGGTCACCATGTTATTGGCACCGTCGCGTTTTGCCTGCTGAAGGGCGCTCAGCGGTACGGCGGGAACCTCCCCGCCAGCGACGACGGCGTGGGCGCCCCGGCGAGCCGCTCGTACGCCGCCGGATCGGTGATCAGCCGCCAGGTGTGGAACTCCTGCCGCCCCGCCCCGAACGCCGCCTTGTACCGGAACAGCGTGTCGTCCACTCCACCCACCCCGCCACCCAGGTGGTAGACCCGGTTGCCGCGTTCCCGCCCCCACAGTCGCACCTCGTGGTAGAGCAGCTTGTCGGCGTGGAAGATCGGCGCGTCCCGGGTGGACTGCAGGTGGGTGTGCATGATCCCGTCGTACTCGAAGAAGAGGTTGCCGCCGAGGACCTCGCCCTCGCGGACCGCCGTGGCCAGGTGGAGATGGGGGCGCAGCCCGTCCCGCAGCCGATGGAAGTGTTCCCGGGCGAAGAAGTAGAAGTCGCGCGCGCCGACCCGGTGCATCGTCGCGTGGTACGTGTCGATCCACGCGTCGAACAGCGACCAGTCGTCGAAGACCACCTCGACGCCGGCCCGCCGGGCCTTGTTCACCTGGTTGCGATGGCTGCGGTGGGTGTCGGCCCAGAGCTGCTCGGCGGTGCGGGTCAGGTCGATCGAGACGGTCTCACCGTGGCTGACGACGGTGCCGGCGGTCTCCAGCGAGACCCGCGGCGCGGGCAGCAGCGGATGCAGCCGGACGAACGTGGTGACGACGCCGTGCGTGCTCAGCAGGTCGACCATGGCGCCGGCGGCCCGCGCCCAGAACCCGGTGTTGACCGGTGCGACGTCACTGACCGGGCCGGGGTATCCGTACGGGGAGATGGCGTCGGTGAGCCCGGTCTCCGGCACCGGGCGCAGGATCAGCGGCAGGAGCAGGACGTGGTCGGCCTCGTCGTAGCGGAACGCCGCCGGGCTGCCACCGGTGAGCCGGGCGTCCAGCCGGGCGTAGCCGGGGAGGTGGTAGATGTCGTGCCGGGTGCGGTCCAGTGCCTCGGCCCAGGCGGTGTCGTCGGGTTCCAGCAGGGCACCTTCGGCCATCGATCCTCCTTCTCATCCGGTCGGGACGGCCGCGCTGAGGTGCCGGGCCGGCCGCCGCCGGGCCCGGTGCCACCGTCGTGCGCTCAACGTCCAGCGCAGCATCGTGCGCGGGACGGTGCCCTGGGTCGACATGTGCAGCAGGTACCGCCACGCCGGATACTCACCGCGACGATCTGACAGGGCGTACGAGAATCGCTTGGCCGGCAGCTCCGCGTACTCCGGCATCCGCTCGAACCAGGCGCTGCTGGCGTGCGCCGCGCGTTGCAGCGGGGCGAGCGCCACCTTCCGCCGATGCTCGTACTGTTCCAGCGCGGCGGCCAGCGCCGCGCTGTCGGCGAACCCGTCCGCGACGGCGTCCGCCAGCGCCATCGCGTCCTGCATCGCCAGCTTGGTGCCGGAGCCGATGGCGAAGTGCGTGGTGTGGGCGGCGTCGCCCATCAGCACCACGTTGCCGTGGTCCCAGCGTTCGGCGGTGACCCGCCGGAAATTCAGCCAGCCCCGCCCGGCGTCGTCGAGCGGCCGGCCGTCCAGATGGTTCTTGAAGATCTCCTGCAGCCGGGCGTTGCCGGCCGCGGAGTCCAACCGGCCCAGGCCGAGACCGGTCCAGGTCTCCGGGGTGCATTCCACGATGAACGTGCTGGCCCCGTCCGCGAAGGGGTAGGCGTGGTACCAGATCCAGCCGGCCTCGGTCCGTTCGAAGCCGAACGTGAAGGTCCGGAAGACGTGCGGGGTGCCGAGCCAGATGTACTTGTTCCGGCCGGTCTCCACCGCCGCGCCGAAATGCTCCGCGTGCCGGTCCCGGAGCCGGCTGCCCGCGCCGTCGCACGCCACGATCAGGTCGGCCGGCGGCAGCGCGGACGGGTCGGTCAGCTCGTCCTCGTAGCGGACCACCACGCCCAGTTCGCGGGCGCGTTCGCCGAGGATCTCGAGGAGCTTGTGCCGGCCCAGGCTGAAGCCGTACCCGCCGAGATGGGTGACCGGTTTACCGGCCGCGCGCACCTCGTACTCGTCCCACTTGTAGGCGGCCGCCCAGATCCGGGCGGCGCTGACCGGGTCGTACCGGAACAGGTCGTCCAGCAGGTCGTCCCAGAAGACCACGCCCCAGCCGTAGGTGACGCCGGCCCGGTCGCGTTCCAGGACGGTGATCTCGCGGGTGGGGTCGGTCAGCTTCGCCAGTACCGCGAAGTACAGGCCGGCGGGGCCGCCGCCGACGCAGGTGATCCGCATGGCATGCACTCCTCATCGGTAGGAGGGGAAGGTGCCGGTCAGGTCCGCCGGATCGGCGCCGGGTCTGCGCTCCACGACCAGCCGGTCGTACGCCGGACGGTCCGTCACCACCCGCCAGGTGTGGAACGGGTGACGGCTCGGGGAGAACCCGGCCTTGTAGGTGAAGAGCGAGTCGTTGCTGCCGCCCTTGCCCCCGCCCAGGTGGAACACCTCGGCGCCACGCTCCTTGCACCAGCGCCGCACCGAGTCGTAGAGCAGTTCGTCGGCGTACCGGCCGCGGGCCCGCCGGGTCGACGAGACGTAACCGGTGGCGATTCCGTCGTACTCGAAGAACGTGTTCCCGCCGACCACCTCGTCGCCTTCCAGGGCGACCGCCAGGTGCATGCGGTCCCCGACGGCGTCGTGCAGGGCGGCCAGGTGTTCGTACGTGAAGAAGTAGTAATCGGCCGCGCCCACCCGCCGCATGTTCTCGTGATAGACCTCGACCCACTCGGCGAGCCGGTCCCAGTCGTCGAAGACGACCCGGGTGCCGGCGCGTTTGGCCCGGTTGATGTGGTTGCGGTGGTCACCGCGGGTCTGCCGCCACATCTCGTCGACGCTGACGGTCAGGTCCATCGAGACCGTCTCGCCGTGCCGGACCAGCGCGCCGGCCTCGCCGAGCACCGGCGACGGCGGCTTCAGCAGCGGGTGCATCCGGACGAACATCGAGATCACGCCGGCCTCCCGGAGCGTCTCGGTGAGGGCCGCGCAGGCCGCGCGCCAGAACGCGGTCTCGTGCGGCGGGGCATCGCTGACCGGACCGGGGTATCCGTACGGCGACAGGGCGTCCCGCAGTTGTGAGCCCGGGATCTCGCGGACGATCAGCGGGACCAGCAGCCGCCGGGCGCCCTGCTCGAAGTGGAACGCGGTCGGCGCGCCGCCGTACAGCCGGGCGTCGAGGACGACGTAGTCGGGCACGTGGTACATGTCGTGGTCGACGTGCGCCAGCGTCTCCTTCCACTCCCGGGCCGCCGGGTCCAGAAGCGATGCCGTCATAAATGTCTCCTCACCCGCGCAGGATCTTTGCGTTGAGCGCCATGTTCGCGGCGAACTGGTCGTTGACCACCTGGTACGACTCCAGGCGGTGCTGGAGGATCGGGTCGTAGCGGCCGAGCTTCACGAAGCCGTCGGCGATCCAGCCGTTGTCCCTGCCGGTGCCGTCCACGAACTTGCGATACGTGGTGCCACCCGGCCAGATCACCTTGTCGAGGAGGCTGCAGAACGCGGCCATGTCCGCCGGGGTCCAGGTCGACCCCTGGTCACGGGCCTCCACGACGTACGCCATCACCCCGTTGCCGTGCCCGACGTCCTGCCCGGGCCGGCGGGTCGAGCCCCACACGTCGCTCCAGAAGTACGCGGTCGGCTCCACCGGGCTGCGCGTCATCTGGTTGTGGATCTGCGCGCCGATCGTGTTCAGCACCTGCCTGTACCGGGTACGGCGGCCGGCGTCCGCGGTGATCCGGCCCAGGTTCAGCGCGATCAGCGCCCAGTGCGCGGCCATGTGCGTGCGCTCGCGGTAGATGGTCTCGGCGGCGCCCCGGGCGTACCACTTCTCGAAGAGGTTGACCTCGGCGAAGGAGAGCAACTTGTCGTACCGGGCGCGGTAGCCGGCGTTGCCGTACACCCCGGGGGTCTGTCGCATCACGACCAGCAGTTGGGTGGCGTACCGCCAGAAGTAGCTCTCGTAGAGCGGCACCTCGTCGCCGCCCTGCCCGGACTTGCTGGACGCCCAGCCACGGTAGCGGTCCCGGAACGTGCTGCCGGCCAGGGAGGTGGACGGCGCCGACGACGCCACCACGTTCTCGACGAAGGTCAGCGCCCGGTCCAGGTACCGCCGCCCGCCGGTGGCCCGGTACATCGCCACGTTCGCGTCCAGGGTGTACGCCAGGTCGTAGTGGTCCTGGCTGTCCCGCGACCGGCTCATCGGCTGCGCCGTCCGGGCCTGGTAGTCCCAGCTCTGCTCGAAGATCCCGCTCCAGTGGCTGACCGCCTGGATCCGCACGTTCGACGACGCGGTCACCGGTGGGCGGTCCGGCATCGGCTTCGCGCTGCACGGCCGGGCCGTGCTCTCCGCCACGGTCGCGGCCACCACCGAGCCGACGCCGAGCAACAGCAGCGACCGTCTCTGCAAAGGGGAATCCGGGAACTTCACAGTCCTACCGCCTCTCGCTCACGGGCGGGTCCGGCGGCCGGAAATGTCCCGACCCGCGTAACCGTGGCTGCCGCGGCCATCGCAGCGAAGATCCAGAAGAGCCGGGCGTCGTAGTAGTCGCCGGAGAACAGGCTGCTCAGCGCCACGAAGACGGCCGCCGCCACGGCGAGCCCGGTCAACTGCGGGCGGGCGCCGCCACCGTGCACGGTCCTGGCCCAGAGGACGACCGCGCAGGTGAGCAGGCCGAGGCCGATCAGCCCGCCCTCGGCGGCCACCGCCAGCACGTAGTTGTGTGGGTACTCGACCATCTGGTTCACGCCGATCAGGCCGTAGAAGCCGTCCAGCCCGGCGCCCGCGACCGGATGATCGACCGCCATCCGGATGGCCGCCGCCCAGATGTCGGTACGGTCGGAGAGATATTGTTCCTGCACGGTCTGTTCAACGAACCGCTCCTGGAACAGGCTGGTGAATGCCGGTGGAGCCGAGAACCAGATCACGATCGTGGCGGTGACCAGGAAGATCCCCGCGGCGACCACCGGGCCGGGCTTGAGCCGCCCGCGGATCTTCCAGAGCGCGCCGAGGCCCACCGCGCCGCCGGCCATCAGCCCGGCCCGTGACCCGGAGAGCACCGCGGCCAGCAGGAACAGCGGGGTGACCAGCAACGGCAACCATCTGCGCTGGCACATGAAGAGCGCGATCGCGCTGATCACGCCGAGGATCTCGATCCGGACGAAGACGTTCGGGCCACCGCCGAACGCCGAGTACCGGCCCTGCTCGCCGGGGCCGTTGATGAAGATCGCGGCGAGCGCGAAGACGATCGCGGCCACGAAGAACAGCTGGAACGTGTACCGGATCGCCCGGTCCGGGTCGCCCAGCGTCCAGTAGTAGAAGGCCAGCGTCAGCACGCCGAGCAGGATCAGGTCCAGGGTCTGCGGGCCGGTCCGGGACGCCGGCGGTGCCCACAGCGCCGAGGCGATCTGGAACAGGAAGAACAGCAGGGTGGCGATCAGCCAGCCCTCGCGGCGGCGCGCTCCCCGCAGCCCCGGGCGCAGGGTCAGGTCGACGACCAGCACGACCAGGGCTACCACCAGGCCGACCACCCGCAGGTCCACCCAGGCCAGATCGGGAAAGCCGGCCCGGTCCAGGGTGAACCGGCCGCCGATCGCGATGAGCACGAGCAGCAGGCCGGGGGTCAGCAGGATGCGCGGGTCACGCATCGGTCTTCTCCTTCGCCACGCGGCTCGCGATCAGGGCGAAGAGCAGGCAGGCGCCGTACCCGGCGAGCGAGCCGTAGGCCGCGCCGAGGATGCCCATCCGGGGGATGAGCAACAGGTACACCGCGAAGCTGACGACGAAGCCGGTGATCTCGGCGACCGAGACCAGCCCGCCGTGCCCCTTGGCGATCAACAGGCCGAGGGTCACCCGGGAGACCGCGTACAGGCCGGCGGCCACGACCAGGGGCAGGACGACCACCCGGGCCGGGGCGTACTGGTGGCCGAAGACCGGGACGATCAGCAGGTACAGGGCGCCGGCCACGATCGGGACCACGACCAGCGAGTAGACGGCGGCGGCCAGCACGATCGGCCCGGCCTGCAGGCCACCGTCGTGGTGCGAGGCCCGCCACCGGCCCAGGCGGGAGTCGGCGTAGGCACGCAGGGGCCAGGCCAGCAGCTCGGTCATCGTCGCGACGCTGGTGTAGAGCCCGAGCGCGGCCGTGGAGGCGAGCGCCGGGATGACCAGCCGGTCCACCCGCAGCATCGCCATGTTGGAGATCGCGGCCGGGAACAGGGCCAGGCCCTCCCGGCGGACCTGCGTGTTCAGCTCGCGGCGGACCGGGACGGCGTCCGGGTTCACCGGCAGCCGCAGCCAGATCGCCAGATAGAGGACGGTGGGCACGGCGCCCGCGAACAGGTAGGCCAGGAACCACAGCTCCGGGTGGTGCTGGTGGGCGATGAACAGGCCGATCAGCATGGCCAGCAGCAGCACCGACTCGATCACCCGGCAGACCATGAAATCCCGGACCCGGCCCACCGCGATCGCGACCGCCCGGCTGGCCAGCGCGGCCGCCTCGATCACGGTGTACCAGGCCAGCATCGCGACGATCACCGGGCCGGGATTGTGCCGGTGCGGCGCGACCACCGTGTAGAGCACCGCGCCGGCCAGGCCGACCGCCACCGGCAGGAGCAGCAGGCGGCCGTACGCGCGGACGGCGGGCCCCGGCGCCACGTTGTGATAGCTCGCCACGAAGCTGCGCTCGGTGCCCAGCAGCAGCACCTGGGTGGCCAGGTACACCACCTGGAGCAGGAGCGCGACCTCGCCGCGGTGGGTGGGGGTCATCGAACGGACCATCAGGATGTTCGCGGCCATCGCCACCGCGCCGGTCAGGACCTGCGAGGCGAGCAGTTGGACGTACGGTTCGCGGAGTTGCCCGCGTACGAACGCAAGAGGGTCGGGGCGGCGTGACGCGAGTCCCGCCGCGGCGGGTGGGTCCACCCGGAGCTCATTCACCTTCCTTCGGCCCCTCCGGCTTTTCAAGCTCCTTCTCGTCGGCAGCGGCCAGCGCGGCCTTCACCACCCGGGCCCGGCCCCGGACGACTCCGTTCGGCGACTGGGGCACCGGCGGGGTGCTGACCGGGGCCGGATCTTCCGGCTCGTCCAGCGGGATCAGCAGCTCGGGTGAGGAGACCTCGGTGGCGGCCGCCCAGGCCTGCCCGGTGGGAAGCTTGCGCGGCAGGGCGTTGAGGACCGCGCCGGCCAGCTTGGCGCCGATCTTCTCGAGGAGCTCCATCGAGCGTTCGACGTCCGCTGTACGGGTCCGGTTGGCGCGTACCACCAGCAGCGCGCTGTCGGTGACCTTGCCGAGCACCGCGGCGTCGGCCGGCCCGTTCAGCGGCGGCGCGTCCACCAGCACCACGTCGAAGCGTTCGGTGAGCGTACGGACGGTGGCCGGCAGCCGGGGCGAGGCGAGCAGCCCACCCGGATCCGGCACCTGCTCGCCGGCCGGCAGCACGGTGAGCCGCCCGTTCAGCGACTCGCACAGCACGTCCGGGACCTGCGCGGTGCCGGAGAGCACCTCGGCCAGCCCCGGGACCGGGTCCAGCGAGAGATAGCGGCCCACCCCGGGGGTACGCAGGTTCGCGTCGACCAGCACCACCCGCGCCCCGGTCTCGGCCAGCGCGATCGCCAGTCCACAACTGACCGCGGTGGTCCCCTCCTTACGCCCCGGACCGGCCAGCAGCAGTGCCCGTCCGCGCGGGCTGCCGCGCCGGCCGTCGGTCACCCCCGGCAGCAGGCTGCGCAGCCGCCGGAACGCCTCGGCGAGCGCCTGGTCCGGATGCTCGCCCCGGCCGTTGCGGCCGTCCAGCGAGATCACCCCGACCGTGCCCAGGCCGAGCCGGCGCAGGTCGTCCTCCTCGGCGACGGTCCGGCCGACGGCCTCCCGGATCGCCACCGCGATCGCGCCGATCAGCAGGCCGAGGACCGCGGCGAAGCCGACGTTACGGGCCAGGTTGCCGGGCTCCCTGGTGGTCTCGGCGTCCTGCAGGATCGAGATGGACGGGACCGGACCGCCGTCCGGGCTCGCCGGGGTGATCTGCTTGGCGAGGTTGACCAGCACCGACGCGGCGGTGGTGACGATCGCCCGGCTCCGCGCGGCGGACGCGTCGGTCGCCGAGATCTCCAGCAGATCGGTGCCCTCGCTGACCTGCGCGGAAAGGCTCTTGCGCACCTGCTCGGCGGTGACCTGCTCCGGACCCAGCTTGGTGACCACGCCCTGGGCCACCCGAGGCCCGGTGAGCAGGGCGATGTACGAGTTGAGCCGGCGTGCCTCGGCGTCCGGGTCGCCGGTGCCCGCCGAGACGAACAGGATCATCGACGACTTGTAGGCGGGCTTCGCGGTGAGCGTCAGGCCCGCTCCGATCCCGGCGGCCACCAGCACCGGGATCAGCAGCCACAGCCACCGCCGACGGCAGGCCCGAACGTATGCGCGCAGTTCCATGGATCTCCCGTCTCAGGACCGCTCGGACTTCACGGTCCGGCGGCCGGCCGACCTGTCGAGCACGGCCTCGAAGCGCTCGAAGAGCAGGTCCCGGGAGAACTCTTCGACGGCCAGCCGGTGCGCGGCGGCGCGGGCCTTGACCAGCCAGTCCTCGTCCCGGGCATGGGTGGCCAGGACGTCGCCGGCGGCGTCCGGGTCGTGCGGGTCGAGCACCAGTCCCGCCCCGGTCCCGGTGAGCAGGTCGGCCTGCCAGCCGCCGTAGTTGATGGCGATCGGCCGGGCGGCGGCGAGGGCGTCGAAGAACTTGTTCGCCGAGTTGTCCCAGAGCCCGCGGATCGGCCGGACCATGCTGGTCGACATGGTCGCGGCGCCGAGGATCACCGGCAGCTCGGACTTGGGGACCTTCTCCCACATGCGTACGCTCACGTCGAGCAGCCCCAGTTCGGCGGCGAGCCGCCCGGTGCTCTCCCACTCCTTGCCGTGCCCGACGATCAGCACCTGGACGTCCGGGTCCAGCTCGCGCATCCGGGCGGCCGCTCGCACCAGGTAGTCGACGCCGTTCACCGCGCCCAGGGCTCCGGTGTAGACGATCAGCGGCCGGTCGCCCAGCCACCGGTGCTCCGCCCGGAACCGCTTGATCCGGGCCGGGTCGACGGCGAAGAGGTCCAGATCGGCGGCGTTCGGCACCACGGTGACCGGGGTGCCGGGCCGGCGCTTGGTGACCCCGGCGGCCATGCCGGGCGAGAGCGCGATCACCTCGGAGGCGTTGCGATAGGCGAAGTTCGCCAGCGCGCCGGCCAGGCCACGGGCCACCGGGTTGCGCAGCGCGCCCATCTCGATCGGCACCTCCGGCCACAGGTCGCGGACCTCGAATACGAACGGCACCCGGCGCAGCCTTGCGGCGAGTACACCGGGCACCGCGACGGTGAGCGGCGTGCTGGTGGCGAAGACCAGGTCCGCGCTGAGCCGGGACGCTCGCGCCGTGGCGAGCACCATGAACTCGGCGAAAGCGCGCAGCCGCCGTGCATAGGACATGTGGTTGTTGTAGGGGACGCGGAACCAGTGGACGTTCACCCCGTCCTCGTGGGTGACCTTCCAGCCGATGTCACGCTCCCCGGGGGTGATGTCGGTGGTGATCACGTCGACGGTGTGCCCACGGGCGACCAGGCGCCGGGCCTGTTCGTACGAACGGATCCCCCCTGCCATCCCCGGGTTGCAGTAGTACTGGTGGATGTAGACGACGCGCATCCGCCGTCACCCTTTCTGCCCGGCGGCAACCGAGCGGACGGCGGCCACGACACGTTCCCGGTCGTGCCCGGTGAGGGCTGAACCGCTGGGCAGGCACAACCCGCGGTGGAACAGGCCGGCGCTGACCGTGCCGCCGCGCATCACGCAGTCCTGGTACGCCGGTTGCAGGTGCATCGGCTTCCAGGTCGGCCGCCCCTCGATGTCCGCCCGCTGCAGCCCGGCCAGGATCTGGTCACGGGTGGCCCCGAACTTATCGGCATCGATCAGCAGGCAGGTCAACCACCAATTGGGTACGCCGTAATCGGCGACCGGCAGGAAGCCGACCCCCGGAAGGTCGCCGAGCGCCGCCCGGTAGTGGTCGAAGGTGGCCTTCCGCGCCTCGATCATCCGCGGCAGCCGCTGCAACTGGCCCCGGCCGACGGCGGCGAGCAGGTTGCTGAGCCGGTAGTTGTAGCCGACCGTGCGGTGCTCGTAGTGCGCCACCGGCTCGCGGGCCTGGGTGGACAGGTGCCGCACCTGCTTGGCGACCGAGTCGTCGTCGGTGACCAGCATTCCGCCACCGCCGGTGGTGACGATCTTGTTGCCGTTGAAGGAGAGCACCCCGGCCAGCCCGAACGAGCCGGCCGGCCGGCCCCGGTAGGTCGCGCCCAGCGCCTCGGCGGCGTCCTCGATCAGGGGTACGCCGTACCGGTCGCAGGCGTCCAGGATCGGGCCGTAGTCGGCGCACTGGCCGTACATGTCCACCGTGATCACCGCGCGGGGCAGCTGACCGCGGACGGCCCGGCCGCGCAACTCGTCGGCGAGGATCTCCGGGTCGACGTTCCAGCTCTTCGGCGTGCTGTCCAGGAAGACCGGGCGGGCGCCCAGGTACATCACCGCGTTCGCGGTCGCCGCGAACGTGAACGAGGGGGCCAGTACGGTGTCGCCGCGCCGCACCCCGGCCGCGATCAGGGCCAGGTGCAGCGCCGCGGTCCCGCTGCTCAGCGCCACCGCGTGCCGGACACCGACCAGCTCGGCACACCGGGCCTCGAAGGCGTCCAGGTCCGGGCCGACCGGCGCCACCCAGTTCGAGTCGAACGCCTCCAGCAGCAGCTTGCGTTCGACGTCGGTGACGTCCGGCGGGGAGAGGTAGATCCGTGGCTCAGTCATGGACCCGGGTCCGCACCGCCATGATCGGCCACGCCGGGTGCAAGCCCTGCCGGCAGATCCACATCGGTGAGTCGCCGGCGTGCATGGCCGGGCGCAGGGTGGTGGCGAAGCTGCGGTAGCCGGCCTGCTGGGCCGCGAGCACCTCGCGCTCGGTGAAGTCGACATTGGGATAGCCGTACGGCGCGGCGAAGTCCAGCACCTCGACCCCGAGCTCGTCCTCGATCTCCTTCTTGGAGTCCGTCAGCTCGCGCCGTACCTCGGCGTCGGTCTGATCGGCCAGCCGGTGATGGGTGCTGGTGTGTGAGCCGAAGCTGAATCCGGCGTCCCGGATCTCCCTGCAGTCCGCCCAGGTCAGGTTCCCGGGCCGGCCGACCAGGCCGGTGGTGAGGAAGAAGGTGGCGGGCGTGGCCAGCTCGCGCAGGATCGGGGCGACCACCTCGCGCCAGCTCGGGTGGCCGTCGTCGAAGGAGAGGCAGAACATCGGGCCGGTCAGTGGCCGCTGACCGGCGAGCACCGCCAGGGCGTCGTCCCAGCTGATCATCGGGCCGAGCCGGCGCAGGGTGCGCAGGTGACGGCGCAGATCGCCGGCGTACTCCGGCAGGACGTCGTGGTAGAACGGGAAGTACAGGCCGGGCGCGCTGGGCAGGCGGCGGAGCAGCCCGGCCGGGGCCAGCACCCGGCCCTGTGCGCGTGGCCGGGCTCGGAGGCGGCTGCGCAGGCCCAGTTCGTTGAGACGTCGCTTGATCGCCGTCGGCGGCTCCATGCCATTACCTTGGCAAATGGATAGTGGCGTGCGGCAGTAGCAATTGTCACCCTGAACACGAAAAGAATTCATGTCAATTCTCGAATGGCCCGATCAGGTCTTGCGGAATGACCGGACGGCGGGGCATCATCCGCGTTCGACGCCTAATTCGATCGGGGGCGAACGGATGCTTCGACTACAGCGGGTGGAGCCGGCTCCAGCCCTCCACGCCGACCGCGCCACCTACCGGGACCGCCTCATCTTCCACACTCCGGAGTGGCTTGCTTTCGTGGCCGAGTGTCAGCGCGCCGAGCCGGTGCTGGCCACGGTCAGCGACGACGGAGTCACGGTCGGACACTTCACCGGCCTGCTCACCCGGCGCTACGGACTGCGCATCCTGGGCAGCCCGATGGCCGGCTGGACCACGTCCTACCTGGGCTTCAACCTGCTCCCCGGGGTCTCCCGGCGGAACGCTGTGCAGGCGCTGACCCGGTTCGCGTTCGACGACCTCGGCTGTGCCCACCTCGAGGTGCGCGACCGCGGTGCCACCGAGGCCGACCTGGCCGGCCTGGGGTTGCGCTGGGACGCAGCGCCGACCGCGGTGATCGATCTGAACCCGGACGAGGACGCGCTCTTCGGAGCGATGACCAGCGCCTGCCGTCGTAATATCCGGAAGGCCGCCAAGTCGGGGGTGACCATCGAAGAGGCGGATGCCGATCCCGCATTCGCCGACGAATTCTACGACCAGTTACGCGACGTTTTCGCAAAACAGGATCTGGTTCCGACGTATTCCGTGGAACGGGTGAAGTCGTTGATCCGACACCTTGCGCCGGTGGGCCGGATCAGCCTGTTGCGCGCCCGGGACGCCGACGGCCGGTGCATCGCCACGGCGGTGCTGCCCTGGTACCACCGGACGATGTACTTCTGGGGCGGCGCCAGTTACCGCGAACATCAACACCTGCGGCCCAACGAGGCGTTGATCTGGCACGCGCTGCGGTCGGCCCGGGCACGCGGGGTGACCGAATTCGATTTCGTCGGCGGCAACGCGTACAAGGCGAAGTACGGCACCACCGAGGTCGCCGTGCCGTGGGCCCGGCAGTCCCGGTCACCGCTGGTCGCCAAGCTGCGTGACACCGCGAAGCAGGCGTACGCGCTCAAGCAGCGCACCGCCGCCCGCCTGACCCGGTTCAAGGACCCGGCGACCGCGGTGGGCACATGATCAAGGGGTGCCCGGCCCGGTGGGCCGGGCACCTCACTCAGTTGACGGTGAGGGAGGTTCGCGCCAGCTCGTACGCCGGCAGCATCTCCTTGTGCTCGTCGCTGTCGACGCTGTCGAGCGTGACCGCGACCAGGCCCTTGCCGGAGTCGAGGACGAACGCGCGCTCCTGCTCCAGGGAGCCGTCGAGCTGGCTCTTGAACTGGTATTCGACCTCCAGCGCGGGCTTCCCGCCGACCTGCAGCTCGGTGAACTTCGCCTGCTGGGCGTCGGCGCCGATGAACGCCTCCAGGCTCGGGCGCAGCTCGGCCTGCTCGCCGGTCCAGATCCGGATGAAGCCGAGGTTGCCGGCCGGCTTGGCGTCGACCTCGCAGGCCATCGTGAACGGGCCCTTCTTGGTCAGCGCGGCGAGCAGCTCCTCGTCTGTGACGGTGACCTTCTTCGGCTTCCAGTCGGCGGCGAGGCTGAAGCTGACCGGCAGTTCGCAGCCGCTGCCGGCGGCGCCGACCCGGGGGCCCGCCGGGGTGGCCGCGGCCGTCGTCACGGCTTCGGTCGAGGTCTTCTCACCCTCACTGCCGCAGCCGGTCAGGGCGAGAGCGGCGAGGGCGGCGAGGGCGGTGGTGCGGCACAGGGTCTTCACAGGGACGGGAGTATAGAGTTCCGGCCCAGCCGTTTCGATGTGAAGTATTCCCGTTTGATCTTGTTCTCCGTATCGATTACCGTCCGCGCCGTGATGCGTACCCGAGTTACCTCCGCTGTCCTTTTCACCGCCGCCATGCTCAGCCTCGCCGCCTGCTCCGACGACAAGAAGAGCGACGCCGGCGCGGCGACCCCGGCCACCGCCGCCGCCTCCGCTCCGGCCGCCACCACCGCTGCAGCCGCCGCGTCCGGCGCCTCGGACAAGGAGATCTGTGAGGGGGTCAACAAGGCCGGTGAGGCCATGAAGGCCGACCTGATCGCCGCCATGGCGAAGGCCAACGGCGAGCTTCCCCCGGTGGCGGACGTGAAGAAGCTGCTCGGCGCGTTCAACACCGCGGTGCTCGCCGTGACCCCCGCGGACAGCACCAGCAAGGCCGGCGTGGCGGCGCTGCAGATGGCCGCGGACTCGACCAAGATCGCCGCGGCCGCCGACCCGATCACCGCCATGGAGGACCCGGCCTACGAGAAGGCCGGCAACGACCTCGAGGCCGCCTGCAAGGCCGTGGGCGTCAAGTTCATCAACTGATACGTCGCCGTCGGGAACCCGTGACCGCTCGCCGGTCACGGGTTCTCGCCGTTTCAGTCCCGGGTTCCAGCCGCGGGTTTCAGCGCTCGGCTTCCGTGATTGCTTTGCCGGTCGCGGGTTCCCGTCGTTCGGGCGCGGGTTTCAGTGCTTGGCTTCCGTGACCGTCTTGCCGGTCGCGGGTTTCCGCCGTTCGGGCGCGGGTTTCAGTGCTTGGCTTCCGTGACCGTCTTGCCGGTCGCGGGTTTCCGCCGTTCGGGCGCGAGTTTCAGCGCTTGGCTTCCCCGACCGCTTTGCGGACATCGTCGGCGCTCGCACCCGTTCCGGCCGCGCCGTAGGGGCCGTAGACGCCGACGTAGACCGGGGTGTCCCGCTGCGTCCGCCAGTTCTCGGCGAGCGGGCCGATGTCCACCGTGTCGTACCCGATCCGGTCGAGGAACTCGGTGACCACCAGCTTCGCCGCCGCGTCGTCTCCCGCGACCGGCAGCGCGGAGCGATCCGGCGACCCGGCCGGGCGGCCCAGCGTGGCCAGGTGCTCGAACCAGATGTTGTTGAAGCCCTTGATGACCTTGGCTCCCGTGAGGTGCCGCTGCAGCAGCTCACCGGTGGTGGTCTCGGCGTTGTCCAGGGCCTCGATCCGGCCGTCCCGCTCCGGGTAGTAGTTGTTCGTGTCGATCACGACCTTGCCCGCGAGCGGCTCGGCCGGAACGTTGTCGTAAGCCTTCAGCGGCACGGTGACCACCACGATGTCACCGGCCGCGGCCGCCTCGGCGGCGGTTGCGGCGCGGGCCTTCGGGCCCAGTTCGCCGACGAGGTCACGCAGGGTCTCGGGCCCGCGCGAGTTGCTCAGCACCACGTCGTATCCGGCGGCCACGGCCAGCCGTGCGACGGTGCCGCCGATGTTCCCACTGCCGATGAGTCCGATCGTCGTCATACCAACCGCGAACCCACCGATCCGCCTCCCGATTCCTCCCCGCCGCGAGTCGTGACCGGCAGCACACCGAAGCGCCGTGGTCACCACCAGCCACCCGGACCCCGCCCTGCCGACACCACCACCGCACCGAGTCGCCAAAGCCCGGCTGGGCCGCAGGGTCCAGCCCGACCTGTCGATGCGGCCACCGGAGCCAGCCGTCGAAGTCCGGCCGGGCTGCATGGTCCTGTCCGACCTGTCGATGCGGCCATCGAAACCAGCCGCCGTAGTATCACTAGCAGAAGTTGATCTTGAGTGTTGTCTCATGCGCATCCGCGGCGCCGCTGCTGGCGCTCGCCAGCTGCCGTCCGCTTTGGGCCACCGTCCCGGCCGTTGCCTGCGGCTAGCGGATGGAGGCTGGTGTTAGCTGGCCATTGTCCGCTTTGGTCGCTGTGTCGGCCGTCGCCTGCGGTTTGCGGTTGGGCGCTGGTGCTCGCCAGCTACTGTCCGCTTTGGTTGCTGTGTCGGCCGTCGCCTGCGGTTTGCGGGTGGGTGCTGGTGTTCACCAGCCATCGTCCGCCTTTGGTCACTCTCCCGGCCGCCGCCTGCGGTTCGGGGTGGGCGCGTTTGCTTGCCTGGGGGTACGACGGGGATTGCGGAAACTCGCGGTCCAGTTGGTGCTGATGGTTCTGTCGCGGCCCGGGATGCAACCGCCAGACCCAGTCGAGCCACCTCGGCTGGGCCGCAGCGTTGTAACAGCAGTGTCTATATGACCATGCCGACCAGCCAGGCTTCCGATACGAGCCACCGCCACCACGAACGCGGAAACTTGCGCACGCAACCGCGCCCCGCAGCCCCCGGATGGACGTCGCAGCGGCCCACCCGCCCGCATCTCAGGACGACCCCGCCCACCTGTCGTCCGTGAGTGGTGGTGCCTGCCGGCCGCGCCGCGTGGCGGTCAGTTCCAGTCGCCTGTCGTCCGTGAGTGGTGGTGCCTGCCGGCTGCGCCGCGTGGCGGTCAGTTCCAGTCGCCTGTCGTCCGTGAGTGGCGGTGCCTGCCGGCTGCGCCGCGTGGCGGTCAGTTCCAGTCGCCTGTCGTCCGCGAGTGGTGGTGCCTGCCGGCCGCGCCGCATGGCGGTCAGTTCCAGTCACCTGCCGTCCGCGAGTGGTGGTGCCTGCCGGCCGCACCGCATGGCGGTCAGTTCCAGCCATCCGCCGTCCGCGAGTGGCGCCGCTGGCCACACTGCATGACGGCCGGCCCCGGCCGCCTACCCATCCGGCGGCGAGCAACCCCCGAGGGGCCGTGGCCCCACCCGCCATTGCACCCAAGATCAACTTAGATCAACGAGCATCGGCCGGGGCGGGCTGGGGGCGTCGGCGTTGTGGGGTGGTTCAGGATCGGCCTGCGGCGCTTACCGTACGTACGGTGTCGCGCCAGGCCAGCCAGGCCGTGCGAAGGCGCGGGGACGGGACCGCCCGGCCCTGGCGGCGGGCACGCAGCTGGGTGATCAGCCACGGTGGGGCGGCAGCGGCCTCGACGGCCAGTGACTTGGTGAGCAGGCTGCCGTGGGCGAGCGCATGCCGGCCACGGGCCATCGAGGTCAGGGCGAGGTCGGCGAGCACAGGATCGCGGAAGATCCAGGGACGCCGGGCCGCCCAGGCCCAGTAGCCGGTCAGCTCGTTGCGAGCGGCCCGGCGGATGTCGTCGTCGCTCATCGGCGGCAGCAGTTCCGCGGGCGAGCGGCCGAAGACCGGATAGCCGTGCCGGAGCAGTTCAGCCCGGGTGATGCCGGACAGGATCCGCTGCACCAGGCGACCGTGTGTCCAGGTCGGATGACGCGCGCCGAGGTCCTCGACGCGGCCGGCGGTGACGTAGACACAGCCCAGATTGAGCGCCGGATCAAACCCGTCGTGGGCCGCGGCGATCCACGCGGGATCCACCGGGGCGGGAACGACGGCGACGAGATCGAGGTCGCTCACGCCCGGGATGTAGTCGCCGGTCGCCAGCGAGCCCGCGACCAGCAGATCGGTCACCCAGCCGGAGTCTGCCAGCCGCTTTCCGAACTCCTCCACCACCGGCAGCCGCATCACCATGCCGAGCACGGTAGTGCGCCGTCGCTCTGCCCGGGTGTCCCGCCAGTTGGTGTGCCGGTGTCACGCTGGGGGCATGTTCTTCCTGCTCTTCGGTCTGCGGACCCGTGACGAACCGGTCGACAGTCGAGTGCTGACCTGCGAGATCTGCGGTTGGAACGCCCCGCAGACCAGGTTCGCCCGAACCACCAGGTTCACCCTGTTCTTCATCCCCTTGTTCCCGGTCAAGCCGCGAAAGTATCTGCTGCGCTGTGCGCACTGCATGGGTGTGCGCGAGCACCGGCCGGTCCTCGCATAGAACGTCCCGAGATCACCCGGTCGGCTCCGACCGGGCGGTGCTGGCGTCGGTCGCGGCCCGGACGAACTCCTGGATCCGGGCGGTCGTGTTCGCCGCCGGCCAGACCGGTCCCCGCTCGATCGGCGGCGCGTCGTGGATCGGCACGTAGGCGATGTCGGGGCGAGGGTGGTACCGCCGGGTCTGTTCGCCGACGGGCAGGACGCCCCGGCCCAGCGCGACGAGCGTCAGCATCTCGGAGAACGTGCGGCCGTGCGGGCCCTTGGGGACCGGCCGGCCGGACGGGGTGTGTCCGGGTGTGCGGTCGCGCTTGAACTCCGCGGAAGTGACCTCCGGGTACTGGATGACGGGGTGGTCGGCGAGCACTTCCAGCGACACCGATTCGCTTCCGGCGAGCGGGTGCGCGGCGGCCACGGCCAGCATGCGCCGCTCCGTCATCAGGGCGGGCCCGCGGGCCATGCCGTCGAAGGGGTAGGAGGCGACGAGGACGTCGATCGAGCCGTCCAGCAGGCTGGCCCGTGAGTTGTAGAGCTGCACCTCGTGCACCTCGACCTCACAGTCCGGGTGGCGGGCGGTGAACAGGGCGACCGCTTTCAGGAGCACCGGCGCCACGTACTCACCGAGGAACGCGACCCGCAGCCGGCCGGTCATGCCCCGTCCGGCGTCGACGGCCCGCCGCACGGCCGCGTCCATCTGTTCGACGAGCGGGGCCAGGTCGTCGGCGAGTTGCCGGCCGATGGGTGTGATGCGGACACGCCGGCTGGTCCGTTCGAACAGTGGAGCGCCGACCCGCCGCTCGAGTTTCCTGACGACGTGGCTGATCCGGCCCGTGGTGACCCGTAGCCGTTCGGCGGTACGACCGAAGTGAAGTTCCTCGGCGAGGGTCAGGAACGTCTCGACCTCGTGCCGCTCGAGCATGTCGTACGCCCTTCGTTGAATCTGAGTCAACGATCGTATGCGGATCTCGGCTTGGTCGGCGCCGCGCAGTCCGGAATCGTTCAGGAGGTCACCGGGCCGCGACCGGCCCGTCTCCGAAGGGAATCCTCATGAACACGACAGGCACCGGAAGCGTCGTCCGGGTCAAGGCGCTCGACCATGTCGTCCTCAATGTCGAGGACGTCGAGCGGTCGCTGTCCTTCTACTGCGGGGTGCTCGGTCTCGAGCCGGTACGGGTCGACCAGTGGCGAGCCGGGCGGGTCGGCTTCCCTTCCGTCCGGATCAGCCCCGACACCATCATCGACCTGGTTCGACGTCCTCCCCGCGGCTCCAACGTCGACCACATCTGCCTGGTGGTCGACCCGCTGGACTGGCCGGAGGTCATCGCGGCCGGCGTGTTCACCGTCCTCGAGGGGCCGGTGGGCCGGTTCGGCGCCCGTGGCGACGGCGTCTCGCTCTACGTCCAGGACCCGGACGAGAACACCGTCGAGCTCCGCTGGTATCCGGCCGACACCGAGTCGCCGGCTGGCGGGCCGGTGTCACGATCGTCTTGATCGCGGTACCGGAGCGGGATACCACCGAACGGCATCGTCCACGCGCGATGTCGGTTGTTCCGCGGAGCGAATGAGGGGTTCGATGACGCCGTCAACTCGGGACGATGGACGGAAGAAGCCGTGGGGCTGGCCGCTGGCCGGGCTCGTGGCGATGGCCCTGGGCGCGGGCATCATGCCAGTGGACCAGCTGTGGTGGTACCTCCCCGCCGCGGCGCTGGGCGAGGTCTTCCTGCTCTGGACGGCGTGGCGGGAGTCGACGGCGAAGCGAAGTTCCGACCCGGCCGCCCTGCAGGCCCGCCTGGGCCGGGCGCTGGCGCTGCTGGCGCAGCACCGGACCGACGCCGCGCTCGCCGAGCTCGACGACCTTCTCCCGGACCTGAACCGGGTCCTCGGCCCGGACCACCCCGTCACCCTCAGCGCCCGCACGTTCGAGCTGAGGATCCGCGGCGACCGGGGTGACCTGCCCGACCGGGTCGCCGCCATGGCCGAGCTGGTCGCCGACCGGCAGCGGGTCCTCGGCCCGGACCACGAGGAGACGCTCACGGCGCGCTACCAGCTCGCGGACTGGCTCGAGGAGAGCGGGGACATCGCGCAGGCCCGCTCGGCGTACGAGGCGCTGATCGTCGACACCACCCGGGTGCTGGGCGCGGACCACTCCGCCACGCTGATCTCCCGCAGTTCACTGGCGATCCTGCGGTTCCAGGCCGGGGAGCGGGACGGCCTGGCGGAGCTCGCCGGCATCGCCGACGACATGGAGCGTGCCCTCGGCCCGGCCGACCCGTCCACCGTCAGCACCCGCAACCTGCTCACCCGGCTGGCTGACCCAGCTGGACCCGGTGCCGGCTAACCCGGCTGGATCCAGTCGAAGGTGCGTTGCACCGCGCGCTGCCAGTTGGCGTACTCGGTCTCCCGCAACCGTGGGTCCATGGCCGGCATCCACTGGCCGGCGATGTGCCAGTTGCCGCGCAATCCGTCCAGGTCCGGCCAGTATCCGACGGCGAGACCGGCCGCGTATGCGGCCCCCAGGGAGACCGTCTCCACCGCCAGGGGCCGGACCACCGGCACGTCCAGCACGTCGGCGATCATCTGCATGAGCAGGTTGTCCGCGGTCATCCCGCCGTCCACCTTGAGGGTCTTGAGGGTGAGGCCGGAGTTCGCGTTCATCGCGTCGACCACCTCGCGCGTCTGCCAGGCGGACGCCTCGAGGACCGCGCGGGCCAGATGCCCCTTGGTGATGTACGACGTCAGCCCCACGATCACGCCCCGTGCCTCGGAGCGCCAGTGCGGGGCGTACAGCCCGGAGAACGCCGGCACGATGTAGCAGCCGCCGTTGTCCGCGACCGTGCGGGCCAGCGTCTCGATCTCCGGGGCGCAGGAGATCAGCTCCAACTGGTCGCGGAACCATTGGACGAGGGAGCCGGTGATCGCGATCGACCCTTCCAGGGCATAGCAGGCGGGTGCGCCGGCCACCTGGTATGCGACCGTGCTGAGCAGCCCGTACTCCGGCCGGACCAGTTCGGCTCCGGTGTTGAGCAGCAGGAAGCTGCCCGTACCGTAGGTGCACTTGGCCTCGCCGGGGG
This sequence comes from Actinoplanes regularis, assembly GCF_900188005.1. Lineage (GTDB taxonomy): Bacteria > Actinomycetota > Actinomycetes > Mycobacteriales > Micromonosporaceae > Actinoplanes > Actinoplanes regularis. Next base: position 29,738 of record NZ_FZNR01000034.1, read on the forward strand.
TGAAGCAGGTCTGGCCGAAGAGGGCGGCTTGCTGATCGCCGAGGGCGGCTCCGATCCGTACCCCCGGAAATGCTTCGCAAGCGGTGCCGAAGGCGCCGATCGACGCCCGGACCTCCGGCAGCATCGCGCGGGGTATCCCGAAGAAGTCGAGGGCGTCGTCGGACCAGTCCAGGGTGTGCACGTCGAGCAGCATGGTGCGGCTGGCGTTGGTCACGTCGGTGACGTGGGCGCCACGGGTCAGGTTCCAGATCAGCCAGGTCTCCATGGTTCCGCAGAGCACCTCGCCGCGTTCCGCGCGGGCCCGCAGGCCGGGCGTGTGGTCCAGCATCCAGCGCAGGCGCGGTCCGGAGAAGTACGTCGCGAGCGGGAGCCCGGAGATGTCGGTGATCCGCGCGGCGCGGGGTTGTGCGGAGAGTTCGTGAACCAGCGAGTCGGTCCGGGTGTCCTGCCAGATGATCGCCCGCCCGACCGGGAGGCCGGTCCGCCGGTCCCACATCACCGTGGTCTCCCGCTGATTGGCGATGCCGACCGCGGCCACCTGGTCGAGGGCGATTCCGGCCTGGCGCAGGGCTCGCGGGGCGAGACGTTCCACGTTGCGCCAGATCTCCATGGCGTCGTGCTCCACCCAGCCCGGCTTCGGGAAGTACTGCTTGTGCTCCTGCTGGGCCAGGGAGACCAGCTGCCCGCGCCGGTCGAAGACGATGCACCGGGTCGATGTGGTGCCCTGGTCGATCGCGACCACGTAGCGCTCGGACATGATCCATCCCCTTTGTTATCGCCGGGCGGCTCCCATTTCCCGCGAGATCGCCCGGGCCGCGTCCCGCACACTGGTGACCAGGCGCGGGCGTGGTGCGTACCGGCTGTCGCAGATCCGTTCGACCGGTCCGGAGACGCCGATCGCGCCGATGACGAGTCCGCCGTAACCGCGGATCGGCGCGGCGATCGCCGCCTGCCCGGGCGTCAGCTCCTCGACGTCCGCCGCCCAGCCGCACTCCCGGACGTGTTCCAGAGCCATCGCCAGCTCGCGTGGCTTGATCAGGGTCTTCCGGGTGTACGCCGCCAACTCCGTCGTGGTGAGACCGGTCCGATACGCGATCAGCACCTTTCCCAGCGCCGTCGCGTGCAACGGCAGCAGCGCGCCCACGTCCAGCGTCTGGAACGTGTCGTCCGGCCGGAAGACGTGGTGCACGATCAGCACCTGTCCGTCCAGGACGGTGCCGATCCGGACCGCCTCGCCGCTGCGCACGGCCAGCGGATCCGCCCAGTTGATCGAGCGGGACCGCAGCTCGTTGGTGTCCAGATAGCTCGTCCCCAGGTGCAGCAGGGACGCCCCGAGCTGGTACTGCCCGGAGACCCGGTCCTGCTCGACGAAGCCGACCCCCTGCAAGGTGCGCAGGATGCCGTGGGTGGTGCCCTTGGCCAGCTCCAGTGACCGGGAGATCTCGCTGAGCCCTAGCCGGCCGGGCCCGCCGGCGAGCATCCGCAGGATCGCGGCCGCTCGCTCGATGGACTGCACTGTTCCCGGCATGTTTCGCACTCTATGCGGTCGTGTGACGACCCGTCGTAATTGATGTTCGACAATGTCGACCACTGCTCGTTGTCCGAAGCCATCGACGTTCATACCGTCCGGGAATCGGACGAAGGAGGGAGCATGGCCGCACGACTCAAAATTCCTGGACTGGTCGGTGAGCTCGCGGCGGAGTTCGCCGGCACGATGATCCTCATCCTGTTCGGCTGCGGAGTGGTGGCGCAGGTCGTCGCCGGCGGCATCGGGGACCACGACAGCATCGCGTGGGCCTGGGGCCTGGGCGTCACACTCGGCGTCTACGTGGCGGCACGGATCAGCGGCGCCCATCTCAACCCGGCGGTGACCATCGCGCTCGCCGTCTTCAAGGGCTTCTCCTGGCGCAAGGTGCTGCCCTATTCACTGGCCCAGTTCCTCGGCGCGTTCGTCGCCGCGCTGCTGGTGCGCTGGAACTACACCGAGGTCCTCAACGCCGTGGACCCGGGGCTGACCATCAAGACCCAGGGCGTCTTCTCCACGCTGCCCGGCAACGGCAGCCTGCCGGTCGGTGAGTGGGGTGCGTTCCGTGACCAGATCATCGGCACGGCGATCCTGCTCTTCGTGATCCTCGCGCTGACCGACGTGGCGAACACCGCTCCCGCCGCGAATCTCGGGCCGTTCGTCGTCGGCCTGCTGGTCGTCGCGATCGGCATGGCGTGGGGTACCGACGCCGGGTACGCGATCAACCCGGCCCGTGACTTCGGACCGCGCCTGGCGAGCTTCTTCACCGGGTACGAGACGGCGTTCCGCGATCAGACCGGCTATCTCTACTTCTGGATACCGATCGTGGGCCCGATCGTCGGGGGTGTTCTGGGCGCCGGTCTGTACCAGTATCTGATCGGACGATTCCTGCCGACCGACCAGCCCCAAGAGGTGGGCGAGGTTCCGGCGGCACCTGAGAGTGTGGAGGCGACCCGTGGCTGACTTCGTCGGAGCCGTGGACCAGGGCACGACCAGCACCCGTTTCATGATCTTCGACCACGGCGGTAACGAGGTGGCCCGCCACCAGCTCGAACACGAGCAGATCCTGCCACAGGCGGGCTGGGTCGAGCACAACCCGATCGAGATCTGGGAGCGCACCGTCGCGGTGGTGCGTACCGCGATGCAGAAGGCGAACCTTTCGGCGAGCGACCTGGCCGCGGTCGGCGTCACCAACCAGCGGGAGACCTCGGTGGTGTGGGACCGGCGGACCGGGCGCCCCTACTACAACGCGATCGTCTGGCAGGACACCCGCACCGACCGGATCGCCGCCGCGCTGGACCGGGACGGCCGGGGCGACGTGATCCGGCGCAAGGCGGGTCTGCCGCCGGCCACCTACTTCTCCGGCGGCAAGATCCAGTGGATCCTGGAGAACGTCGACGGGGTCCGCGAGGCCGCCGAGCGCGGCGACGCGCTCTTCGGCAACACGGACAGCTGGCTGCTGTGGAACATCACCCGTGGAAACCACGTGACCGATGTGACAAACGCGAGCCGGACCATGCTGATGAACCTGGAGACCCTCGACTGGGACGACGAGCTGCTGTCGTTCTTCAACATCCCGCGGCAGATGCTGCCCGAGATCCGGCCCTCGTCCGACCCGAACGGCTACGGCGTCGCGCACGTCGACGGGCCGCTCGGCGGGGACGTGCCGCTCACCGGTGACCTCGGCGACCAGCAGGCCGCCACGGTCGGGCAGGTCTGCTTCAACCCGGGCGAGGCCAAGAACACCTACGGCACCGGCAACTTCATGCTGCTGAACACCGGTACGAACCTGGTGCGCTCGGAGAACGGCCTGCTCACCACGGTCTGTTACAAGTTCGGCGACGCCGCCCCGGTCTACGCCCTGGAGGGTTCGATCGCGGTCACCGGCTCCGCCGTGCAGTGGCTGCGCGACCAGCTGCACCTGATCAAATCGGCCGACGAGAGCGAGTCCCTGGCCGCGCAGGTGCCGGACAACGGCGGTGTCTACTTCGTGCCGGCGTTCTCCGGGCTGTTCGCGCCGTACTGGCGCTCCGACGCCCGCGGAGCGATCGTCGGACTGTCCCGGTTCAACACCGACGCGCACATCGCCCGGGCCACCCTCGAGTCGATCTGCTACCAGACCCGGGACGTGGTCGACGCCATGGCCCAGGACTCCGGCGTCACCCTCGACGTGCTCAAGGTCGACGGCGGCATCACCGTCAACAACCTGTGCATGCAGATCCAGGCGGACGTGCTCGGCGTACCGGTGAGCCGGCCGGTGGTCGCCGAGACCACGGCGCTCGGCGCGGCGTACGCGGCCGGGCTCGCGGTCGGCTACTGGAAGAACACCGACGAGCTGCGGGAGAACTGGAACGAGTCGCAGCGCTGGCAGCCGAACTGGTCGTCCGAGCAGCGGGAACAGGGCTACGGCCGCTGGAAGAAGGCGGTGCAGCGGACCCTCGACTGGGTGGACGTGGACTGATGCCGGCTCTCTCACCTGAAACCCGGGACGCCGCGCTGACCGCCCTGGCGGGGGCCGAGGTCGACGTGCTGGTGATCGGTGGGGGAGTGGTCGGGGCGGGTTGCGCCCTCGACGCGGTCACGCGGGGTCTCTCCGTGGGCCTGGTCGAGGCGCGCGACTTCGCCTCGGGCACGTCCAGCCGGTCCAGCAAGCTGATCCACGGCGGCCTGCGTTACCTGGAGATGCTCGACTTCGGACTGGTCCGGGAGGCGCTGCGGGAGCGGGGCCTGATCCTCTCCCGGCTGGCCCCGCACCTGGCCCGCCCGGTGCGGTTCCTCTACCCGCTCAAACACCGGGGCTGGGAGCGCGTCTACGCCGGCGCCGGCGTCACCCTCTACGACACGATGGCGTGGTCCGGGGCGCTGCCGCGGCACCGGCACCTGACCCGCCGCGGCGCGCTGCGCGCCTGCCCGGCGTTGCGCAAGGAAGCGCTGGTCGGGGCGTTGCAGTACTACGACGCGCAGCTCGACGACGCGCGGCACACCATGTTCCTGGCGCGGACCGCGACGGCGTACGGCGCCCACGTCGCCAACCGGGTCGAGGTGACCGGATTCCTGCGCGAGGGCGAGCGGGTCACCGGAGTCCGTGCCCATGACCTGGAGCACGACCGGACGTTCGAGATCCGCGCCCAGCAGGTGATCAACGCGACCGGGGTGTGGACCGACGACACCCAGTCCCTGGTCGGCGAGCGCGGGCAGTTCCACGTCCGCGCCTCCAAGGGCATCCACCTGGTCGTACCCCGGGACCGGGTGCAATCATCGACCGGGCTGATCCTGCGGACCGCGACCAGTGTGCTCTTCGTGATCCCGTGGGGCCGGCACTGGATCGTGGGCACCACCGACACCGACTGGGCACTGGACAAGGCGCACCCGGCGGCGTCCGCCAAGGACATCGACTACCTGCTCGGAGAGGTCAACAAGGTGCTCTCCCGGCCGCTGGAGCGGGCCGACGTGCAGGGCGTCTACGCCGGGCTGCGGCCGCTGCTCTCCGGTGAGTCGGAGTCCACGTCCAAGCTGTCCCGCGAGCACATGGTCGGCAGCCCGGTCCCGGGACTGGTCGTGGTCGCCGGCGGCAAGTACACGACGTACCGGGTGATGGCCAAGGACGCGGTGGACGCCTGCGTCTTCAACCTGAACCGGTCGGTGGCCCGCTGCTGCACCGACCGGGTGCCGCTGATCGGCGCGGACGGCTTTCCGGCACTGTGGAACCGGCGCGGCCTGATCGCCGCGGAGTCCGGCCTGCACGTCGCCCGGGTCGAGCACCTGCTCGGCCGTTACGGCTCGCTGATCACCGAGCTGCTGGACCTGATCGCGGACGATCCGTCGCTCGGGCGGCCGCTGGAGGGCGCGGACGACTACCTCCGCGCCGAGGTCGTCTACGCGGCCGGCGCGGAGGGCGCCCGGCACCTCGTCGACGTCCTCACCCGGCGTACCCGGATCTCGATCGAGACGTTCGACCGCGGCACGGTCTGCGCACCGGAGGTCGCCGAGCTGATGGCCCGCGTGCTGGGCTGGACCCCGTCGCAGCGGGACAGCGAGGTGGAGAACTACCGGCTCCGCGTCGAGGCGGAGCGGGCCTCCCAGGAACAACAGGACGACGAGACCGCCGACGCGGCCCGCCTCGGGGCGCCGGAGGTCGTTCCCTTGCGGATCTCCTGAAAACCCATTTCCGGGTACGACCTACGTGTCCCGTTCCCAGGCCCCGCGGCCGAGCCCCGTGTCGTCCTCGCGCGAGGTGGCTGCCCGCTCCCGGCCACCACGCGCCCCCGGCGATCCCGGTCGGGCGGGCTCATGACAACGGACGTTACAAAGGTTGCAAGGCTGACCCACCAACGGCTGCAGGCTCCGATCGTGCTGATCTGGGACAACCTCAACACCCACGTCAGCCGCCGCATGCACGCCCTGATCGCCGCCCGGTCCTGGCTCGCCGTGATCCGGCTACCGTCCTACGCTCCCGGCCTCAATCCCGCCGAAGGCGTCTGGCGCTGGATGAACGCGGCCTGACCAACATCGCCACCCACGGCGTCGACCACTCGCCGACCTGGTCAGACAACGACTACGCGCCTGCCAGCAACAGACCGATCTCCTCGCCGGGTTCTTCGCCAACACCGGCATGACCCTCGAGCCCGAACTGCCATGACAACCGAACGTCAGTCCTTCAACCTCTGTACCTGCACCTTCCGGATCAGAATCAGCTCGCTTCGGTCAGTGACCTCCTGGATCACCAGCGGCGACCGAATCGAGAATTCCCTGCTCAGCAGCGTATCGGAGGCACTCTCGCCAGCATGATTAGCGCTAATCATTTTCCGACACCATCGGGAGTGAGGTTCGTTCATTTTGTTTGAAACTCTCGAACAGATGGTTAACTTGTCGGCGCCCGCTTCTCGACATCCGCATCGGACGATATGCTTGCCGCGGCATCGTTCAGGTGGGCGTGCGGTGCCACTTTGTTCCTGGGGGGGAATGATGTTGGCACGGGATAAAGTGCCGCCCATGTACCATTTGCCAGACTGCTCCTGAGCTGTGAGTTGGCTGTGAGCCGGCTGTGTCGCTGACGCCGTGGCAGGCGTCGGTGCTCGGCGTTGAGACCGGCACGCTTTCGCGGGAGTGTCGGCAGGGGTAAGGCGACCTCGGCAATCGCTGGGCGCGTCGGCCTACCTTGCCGATGATCAGCCACGGATCCATTCGCAGAGAATGGGCATTTGCGGTCATAAATCACCGGCTGGTGATTTGCGAATCGCGTTCCGCGTGCTCGCCGGCTGGGCGTTGTGTGGGTCTGGTATACACGGTTCTGGCGTTTTCTGGCGCTCCGTCGTGGATCCGTACCCGAAAATGACGCCGCGGGAGCCGGCGTGGTGGGCGAGGTTCGAAATGGTGGCGACAAATAGCCGACAAACGATTGCTGTACGAGGGGTCGTGCCGCGGTTTCCGGCCGGCTCCACGGGAAGGTGTTCCTTGTAGTCCGGAAGTCGTCTGACCAGCTGAATCTCAAGGTATTTGTCCATTTTTGCGAATTTGTATTGTGTTTTCTTTCATAGCGAACACCGTTGCTCATATCGAAGCCCTCTGATAGAAATTGTTGCGTCCAGTTCGGGGGAGTCGAGGGATCCGAATCTGCCGATAAATAGAGCTGATCCAATTTTTATGGAGCAGAGCCGCCGTGGCCCCCGTGCTCGTTGTCGACGCTGTCGAAGTTTCCGCGCTTCGCGCGGAGACGCGGGCGTAATGGGGATTCCGGACGCTCCTGGCAGGTGGATGTGGTCCCTCGGGTCGGTGGCCGAGCCGCTCGAGCAATAGGGACGGGATCTACTTGACAACTCAATGGATCGCTGTGAGTTCATCGGGCCGAACGGTCTATTGGGCACAGGTCGGATCGGTTACTTCGGGGGAATAGATGCGATTTCGTATGTTGGGGCCGCTGGAAGTCCAGGACGGGGACCAGGTCATCCCGTTGGGTGGCACCAAACAGCGTGCGGCGCTCGGCCTGTTCCTGCTCTGTGCCAACAAGGTGGTGGCCACGAGCAAGCTGCTCGACGCCCTGTGGCCGAACGACGACGCGCCGGCGTCAGCGCGGAAGATCCTCCAGAACGCGGTCTGCGGTCTGCGCAACGCTCTCGCACGCAACGACCGGACCGCGGGGGAGGCGATGCTCATCACCCAGCCACCCGGCTACCTGCTGGTGGTCGACCCGGAGGAGGTCGACCTCTTCGTCTTCTACCGGCTGGTCAAGGACGGACGCGCCGACCTGAGCCAGGGCCGTCCGGAACGCGCGGTCGCCACGCTGCGTCAGGCCCTGGACATGTGGCGCGGGCCGGTGCTCGGCGACCTGGTGGAGATCGGGATCGCCTGGCCCGAGCTGGCGACCGTGGAGAACGCCCGGCTCGATGTCATGGAGGACTACTTCGAAGCCGCGATGGCGTGCGGCCGGCAGGACGAGATCCTGCGCGAGCTCGAGACCATGGTGGAGAGTCAGCCGCTCCGGGAGCGGGCGTGCCGGCAGCTGATGCTCGCGCTGTACCGCAACGGCCGGCACGTCGAGGCGCTCGACGTCTACGCCCGGATGCGTACCGCACTGGTGGACGAGCTCGGACTGGACCCGGGCCGGGACCTGCGTCTCCTCCAGCAGGCCATCCTGAACCACGACCCCGTGCTGGCGGGCGCGCCGGTCGTTCCCGAGGCCCCGCCGCCGGCCCGGCCACCGATACAGCAGGGCACTGCCGTGCGGAACACGGTGAGCGTGCTGCTGGTGCGCGGGCAGACGGATTCCGAGGCCGCGGCCGACCAGATCGACGCGCTCCTGGACGAGACCAGCGGGCTGATCCACAAGACCGTGCGCTCCTTCGACGGCGTACCGACGGTCTCGCTCGGCTCGATGTCGATGGCGGTCTTCGAGGTGGGCGAGGAGGGGGACGGTCCGGCCCGCGCGGTGCGGGCCGGTCTGGAGATCCGGCGGCAGCTGGACGCCGGCAACCTGATGACCCAGATCGCGGTGGCGACGGGAAAGGCCTTGGTCCGCAGCGATCCGGAGACGAACGGCTGGCTGACGGTCCGCGGCTCCGCGGTGGACAAGTGCCAGGATCTGCTCACGGCGGCGGCCGAGGGCGAACTGCTCGTCTGCTCCGACACCCGCCGGGAGTCCGAGTCGAACTTCACCTTCCGCCGCAGGTCGGACGACGCGATGGGCTGGCTGGTCAACGGCATGGCCGAGGAGCTCCTGTCCAGCCACGCCGTGCCGCTGGTGGACCGCGAGAGCGAGCTCGCGCTGCTGAACGGTCTGCTGGACCGGACCGGATACCGGCAGCGGCCGCACTTCGTCACCGTCCTGGGGGAGCCGAGGATCGGTAAGTCGCGGTTCCTGATGGAGTTCGAGCGCCGGATTGCGAGCCGGCCGCAGATCATGGAGTACCTGGTGAGCCGCAGCCCGGCCGGCGGGCTCGTCGTGCAGGGCGCGTCCGGCTCCGCGCCGCGGCGGGAGAAGGTCTCGGCCCGGCTCCGGGAACTCTTCGACGAGGCGAGCCGGAAGCAGGACGAGGCGGGGCGGATGCAGCGGCTCTGGAAGGAGTTCCTCGCCGACACCCCGCTGGAGCGGCCGTTGATCATGATCGTCGACGACCTGCACCGGATGCCGGATCCGCTCCTCGACTTCTTCGAGACGCTCGCCTGCTTCTCCGGGAACGTCCCACTGCTCGTCGTCGGAGCGGCCCGTCCCGAGCTCCTGCGACGAAGACCCGATTGGAGCGGGGGCAGCCCGCACTGCACCACGATCACGCTGGACCCGCTGTCGGACGCCGCGCTGGACCAGTTACTGGAGTTGCTCCACGGCAAATTACCCAGCGATGACCCCGCGCTTAACCGCCGCAGTTTCCGCGCAATGACCGGCTGATTATACGCCTGTCGTTACTTTCGTCTGGCAGAACCGCGGCATCCGACCGAAGCGTCGCGGAATCTGTGACGAGCAGAAACTGAACCTTTTCAACCTGGCCACGGCCTGCTGCGCCGACGCCGGTCAACGGTCCGGAGACAGGTTGGAAAAGGCTCCCTGTGCGCTGAGGAGAGATGCGATGAGCAGCCGTAGGGCTACAAGCGCTGTTGTGCTTGGCGGAGGAATAGCGGGATTGTTCGCGACCCGTGTGCTGGCCGATCAATTCGACAAGGTCACACTTGTCGACCGGGACCACCTGACCGGCCCGAATCTGCTGCGGCGTGGTCTGCCGCAGGGGCACCATCTGCACGGCCTGCTCTCGCGGGGCCAGCAGATCACCGAGGAGCATTTCCCCGGTATCACCGACCAGATGGTCGCGGACGGCTCGGCGGTCGGTGACGCGTCCAACGACGTGCGGTGGATCATCAACGGCAAACGGCTGGTGCAGACGGAATCCGGGCTGGTCTGCCTGACCGCGTCGCGTCCGTTCTTCGAGTCGCACATCCGCGACCGCGTCCTGGCGCTGCCGAATGTCGTGCTGTCCGAGCTGACCGACATCAGCCGGCTCGAGGTCAGCGAGGACGGCAAGCGGGTCGGCGGCGTCTGGGTCTTCCCGGAGGGCAAGCACGAGACCCTGCTGCCCGCGGATCTCGTCGTCGACGCCTCCGGCCGCGGGTCACGCGCTCCGGTGTGGCGCGAGGACCTCGGCTACGGGCGGGTCCAGGAGGAGAAGCACAAGATCGGGATGGGCTACGCCACCCGGTACTACCGCATCCCGGACGAGGCGTTCGAGGGCAACATCTCGGTCAACACGGTCGCCTCTCCCAGCGTTCCGCGCGGATGCATCTGCCAGAAGATCGACGGTGGCCGGGCCATCGTGACGGCCTACGGCATTCTGGGCGATCACCCGCCCACCGATCCGGTGGGTTACCTGGACTTCATCAAGTCCCTCGCCGCCCCCGACATCTACGAGATCCTGCAGACCGCGGAGCCGATCAACGATCCGGTCGCGTACAAGTTCCCCACCAACCAGCGCCGGCACTACGAGCTGATGCCCGACTTCCCGACCGGATTCCTGGTGATCGGTGACGCGGTGGCCAGCTTCAACCCCAGTTACGCGCAGGGCATGACGGTGTCCGCGCTGGACTCCATCGTGCTGCGCAAGCACGTCGCCGGTGGTGGCCCAGTCGATCCGCTCGCCTTCTTCAAGGATCTTGCGACGGATGCGATCGACGGGTGCTGGGACATGGCCGTCAGTTCGGACCTCAACTTCCCCGGCGTGGAGGGGGAGCGGACCCCGGAGATCATCGAGACGCACGAGTTCATCTCGAAGACCCAGGACGCCGCCGCCCGCGACGCCGAGGTCTCCCGCGCCTTCCAGCGCGTGATCGGTCTCGCCGACCACTACACCGTGCTGCACGAGCCGCACCTCGAAGCGAAGATCCTGGGGGGCTGAGACGATGACCCTTCACCGAATCCCTCTCGGCGGCCTCACCTTCGACGTGGACGTCGACGGCCCGGCGGACGGCGCCCCCGTCCTGCTCCTGCACGGTTTCCCGCACAGCCGCCAGTCCTGGGTGGACGTCGCGCCGATCCTGCACGACGCCGGCCTGCGCACGATCGCTCCCGACCAGCGCGGGTACTCCGACGGCGCGCGGCCGGCGAACGTCGCCGACTACGCGCTGCCGCTGCTGGCGGGCGACGCGCTCGGCGTCCTGGACGCGCTCGGCATCGAGTCCGCGCACGTCGTGGGGCACGACTGGGGCGCGGCAGTCGCCTGGTACCTGGGCGCCCGGCACAAGGACCGGGTGCGCAGCCTCGTCGCACTGGCGATCCCGCACCTGGACGCGTACCAGCACGCCTTCCGCGTCGACGAGGAGCAGCAGCACGGCTCCCAGTACGTCGAGATGCTCATGTCCAGTGGCTCGGCCCAGGCGTTCCTGGCCGACGACGCGGCGCAGCTGTGGGCCTGGTTCGCGCAGGCGGGCGAGGGCGTCCTCACGCACGAGCAGGTGGAGCGGTACGTCCACAAGCACTCGCAACCCGGCGTCCTGGACGCGGCGCTCAACTGGTACCGGGCGAACAACCTGCTCGGCGAGCCGTTCGAATTCGGCGCCGTGTCGGTGCCGACCACGTTCGTCTGGAGCCCCTCCGACACCGCGGTCAGCAAGCTCTCGGTGGAGAAGACCGTGGAGTACGTGACCGGCCCGTACCGCCTGATCACGCTGCCCGAGACGTCGCACTGGCAGCCACAGCAAGCACCGCGGGCGGTCGCCGAGGAGATCGTGCGGCTCGCCGCGGAGCAGGGAGACGCGCTATGACCGAGGAACTCGCGGAACCGTACCTTCGCGGCGTGCTGGCCACCGCCGGTCTGGACGTCGAGTACGTCCGGGGCGACGGCGACACGCTCTACTACCGGAAAGGCGACGACGAGGTCCCGGTGCTGGACTTCGTCGGCGGCTACGGATCGACGATGCTCGGCCACAGCAACCCGGAGATCATCAGCTACGCGCGGGAACTGCTCGCCGGGCAGACGCCGATCCACGCGCAGTTCTCCCGCCATCCGTACGCCAACGAGGTCGCGGCGAAGCTGAACACGATCATCAAGCGGGAGACCGGCTCCGACGAGTCGTACTTCGCGATCTTCGCCAACAGCGGTGCCGAGGCGATCGAAGCCGCGATGAAGCACGCGGAGTTCGAGCGCTACGTCCGGCTCGAGGGGTTGCGCGCCGAGATCGGTGCGAACATCGAGGCGGTGCGGGCGGCCGTCACGGACGGCACCGTCGCCGCGGCCGAGGCGAACGCGCTGATCGCGGACGTGACCGCGCACAACGAGGCACTGGCCGGCCGTACGCCCCTGTTCCTGACCCCGGTGGGATCGTTCCACGGCAAGCTCGCCGGCAGCACGCAGCTCACCTACAACCCGGTCTATCGGGTGGTCTTCTCGGCGCTCGCCGCGCAGGCGCGGTTCGTGCCGGTCGACGAGCCCGGTGCCCTGGACGCCGTCGTGGAATCCGAGCGCCGATGGCTGCACGACGTGGCGATCGACGGCGGCCAGGTCAAGGTCGTGCAGCGGCCCTTCCCGGGGTTCTGCGCCGTGGTGCTGGAGCCGATCCTGGGCGAGGGCGGCATCCACGAGATGCCCGCGACGTTCGTCCGCGACATCCAGCGGGTCGCCGCCGAGCTGGAGATCCCGGTCGTGGTGGACGAGATCCAGAGCGGGATGGGACGGACCGGCGCGTTCCTGGCCAGTACTCACCTCGGCCTGCGGGGTGACTACTACGCCCTGGCCAAGAGCCTGGGCGGAGGGATCGCCAAGGCGGCGGTGATGCTGGTGCGGGCCTCGCGCTACCAGAGCAACTTCGAGATGATGCACAGCTCGACGTTCGCCAAGGACAGCTTCTCGTGCCTGATCGCCGCGAAGGTGCTGGACACGCTCGAGGCGGGCGACGGCGAGATCTACCGCACCGCCGAGTCGCGCGGGGCGGAGCTGCGCAACGTTCTGCAGGACCTGATGAAGGAGTTCCCGGAGGTCATCAAGGACGTGCGAGGGCGCGGCCTGATGATCGGGCTCGAATTCCTCGAACAGGGCGAAGCCCGGTCGGCCATCCTGCGGGAGCTGCACGGTTCCGGATTCTTCGGTTACTACCTCTCCGGCTTCCTGCTGCGCGAGCACAGCATCCGCACGTTCCCGACCTCGAGCGCGGTCTACACCCTGCGTTTCGAACCCTCCGCGAACATCAGCACCGCCGACATCGCGAAGCTCGCCGAGGGCCTGCGTGACCTGTGCGGGCAGATCCGGGACACCGACGGGCAGCGGCTGGCGCCGGTCGCCTGAACTCCGTGAGCGGCATGTTCGACACCACCATCACAGGCGAGGATTGCATGCACAGTTCCCATGTCGCGGTCGTCAAGCCCGGCGACGAAACCTACGCAACACTGACCGCGAGTTTCAACGGCAGGTGGGTCGGCACGCCGGATTACATCCTGCTGCCGGTCACCGAGGACGAAGCCGTCGACGCTGTCCAGCACGTGATCGACAACGGGGATCGGTTCGCGATCCACAGCAGCGGCGCGTGCTACGAGGATCTGCTCACCAACCAGCAGATCAGGGCGGTCATCAGCACCTCGCGGCTGAGGTCGGTCGAGTTCGACCCGGAGCGGTCCGCGTTCGCCGTCGGATCGGGCATCTCGACCGTGGAGCTGTACGAGAAGCTCTACGAGGGCTGGCAGGTGACGGTTCCCGCGGGTGCGGGGCCGCCGGTGGCGCTGGCCGGGCAGATGACCAGCGCCGGGTACGGGCCGCTGGCCCGGCAGCTCGGCCAGCTCGTCGACTACCTGGAGGCCGTCGAGGTGGTCGTTGTCGACAGCGACGGCCGCGCGCGCAAGGTCGTCGCCGGCCGGAGCGCGGACGACGCGAACCGCGATCTCTGGTGGGCCCACACCGGTGGCGGCGGCGGAACGTTCGGGCTGGTGACGAAGTTCTGGCTGCGGTCGCCGAACGCCGAGGGCGACGAGCCGGCCGCGCAGCTGCCCGCCCCGCCGCGGGAACTGATCGTCTCGGAGGTCGCGTGGTCGTGGGACGGGCTGACCGAGGAGCAGTTCACCCGCCTGCTGGCGAACTTCAGCGCATGGCACGCGGCCAACAGCACCCCCGCGTCGCCGTCGGTCAACATCTTCAGCGCGCTCAAGCCGCGGCACGTGTCGGCGGGGGAGTTCCTGATGTCGACGGAGCTCGACGCGGCGACGCCGGGCGCCCAGCGGCGGCTCGACGAGTTCATCGCCGCGGTGAACGAGGGCACCGGCCTGACCTACCGGGAGGAGCGCACGACGGTCGGCTGGATCGGGCACGTGACCGCCTGGCGAGGTCTCGGCGGCGACGGCTGGGAAGGTAAGGGCCGGTTCAAGGCGAAGTCGGCGTACCAGCGCACGGCCTTCTCCGGCGAGCAGTTGCGGGCGATCTACCGCCACCTGTCCGACCCGGACTTCGACAACCCGGCGACCATGGTGGAGATCGGCGGGTACGGCGGGGCCGTCAACGAGGTCGAGGCGACGGCGACGGCGACTCCGCAGCGCGACTCGATCATGAGGTTGCTCTATCTGACGATGTGGGCCGACGAGGCCGGCGACGCGGCGCACCTGGCGTGGCTGCGCCGCTGGTACGCCGACGTCTACGCGTCGACGGGAGGTGTGCCGGACCTGCGCGGCACCGGCGACGGTGCGGTCATCAACTACATCGATGCCGACCTGGCCGACGCGGCGCTGAACACGTCGGGTACCGCCTGGCACGAGCTGTACTTCGGCGGCGCGTACCCGAGGCTGCAGCAGATCAAGGCGAAGTGGGACCCGCGGGACGCGTTCACGCACGCGCTCGCCGTACGCCAGCCGGCCTGACCCACCACCGGACATTTCACCCTTAAGGAGCCCCATGTCGACCGCTGAACACATCGATCACCTCGGCGATACCTACGGCAAGGTGCGAGCCCAGCTCGGCGGATCCCTGCCGGCCGATCTCGACGGATTCATGACCCGCTGGTTCACGGCGGTCAACGAGCAGAACATCGACGCGCAGCTCGAGCTCTGCACCGACGACATCTACGTCGAGGACCCGGCGATGCAGGGCCGCTTCACCCGCGGCAAGGCCGAGTTCCGCCGCTTCGCCGAGATCACCTACACCGCGTTCCCGGACATGCGCTTCGCCGAGGTCGGTGCGCCGTACGTCGCGCTGGACGGCAACAGCCTCGCGATTCGGTGGCGTGGCACCGCGACTCTCACCGGTGACATCTCGGGCTGGCCGCCGGAGAACCCGGCCCCGCCGGTCAAGGCCACAGGCAAGGGATTCGACCTCGAGGGCTTCGACATCTACGAGTTCGCCGACGGCAAGATCGCCACGTGGCTGATCCGCTACGACAACCTGGAGATGGGTACGCAGCTCGGGTTGCTGGGGGAGTAACAGCCGGAGTACGGGGTTGATGACCGGGCCGGATCCACGGGCCCGGTCATCGCCGCGTCAGGCCCCCATCGCCTTCTGCAGCAACGCTGTGAGCTGCTCGCGCTCCGCGTCGGTGAGGCTCGCCGCGGCCGCCCTCGGAAACTCGAAGGACTGCTCGAACTCGCCGTAGAGTTCGTCGCCGCTCGGTGTGCGCACGATCTGCCGGGAGCGCCTGTCCTCCGGGTTGGGCTCGCGGTGGACCAGCTCGCGGGCTTCGAGGCGGGCGACGATCTGGGTGATGTTGGAGGCGTCGCAGCGCAGCTCCTCGGCGAGCTCGCCCATGCTGCGGCGGGTCTCGACCCGGCCCAGCACGCAGGCGTGCGCGGTGCTGAGGCCGTGCTCGCTCGCGGCGGCCTCCCAAGCCTGGTTGTAGGCGTCGACGAACGCGAACATCGCCTGCTCGAGGAGGGTCGCGGCGGTCGCGGGTACAGAGGGCACTGCCATGAACAGAGTGTAGTCCACGCACTTGATTCGATAAAGAATCGGCAAGTGCTTGATTCGCTCAAGCAGTCGTGTCTAGGATATGCGTGATCCAATCAAGTAATTCGCGTTGAGGCATGTCCCGCAGCCGTGAGGAGAAACTCGTGAGCACCCTGTTCAACCCGGTAACGGTGGGCAAGCTGCAGCTGCCGTCCCGCCTGGTGATGGCCCCCATGACGCGGAACAGGGCGACCCCGGACGGCGTCGTCACCCCGCTGACCGCCGAGTACTACGCCCAGCGCGCCGGCGCCGGCCTGATCATCTCCGAGAGCATCCAGCCGAGCGTGCAGGGCCAGGGCTACATCCTGACGCCCGGCCTGCACAGCGCCGAGCAGATCGCGGCCTGGCGCACCGTCACCGACGCGGTGCACGACCAGGGTGGCCGCATCTTCGCGCAGATCACCCACTGCGGCCGGATCGGCCACCCCTCGCTGTACCCGAACGGTGAGCTGCCGATCGCGCCCTCCGCGGTGGCCTCCGGCGAGCAGATGATCAGCTTCCAGGGCCCGCTGGACCACCCGACGCCGCGGGAGGCGACCACCGCGGAGATCGCCGGTATCGTCGAGGAGTTCGCGCAGGCCGCCCGGAACGCCATCGAGGCCGGCTTCGACGGGGTCGAGGTGCACGGCGGCAACGGCTTCCTGGTGCACCAGTTCCTCGCCGACAACACCAACCTGCGCACCGACCAGTACGGCGGCTCGATCGCCAACCGCGTCCGCTTCGGCGTCGAGGTCGTGCGCGCGGTCGTCGAGGCCGTCGGTGCCGACCGCGTCGGCCTCCGGGTTTCGCCCGGCAGCCCGTACAACAGCATGGTCGAAGCCGACCCGGTTCCGCTCTACACCGCGCTGCTCAACCAGCTCGCGCCGCTCGGCATCGCCTACCTGCACGTGATCGAGATGGGCACCCGCGACATCACCAAGGCGCTCCGGGACGCCTGGTCCGGCACGCTCATCCTCAACCCGCACGAGACCATGGCGGTCTTCCCGGCCACCGCCGACGTGGCGCACGAGACGCTGGACGCCGGTATCGCGGACGCGGTGTCGCTGGCGGTGCTCTGGCTGGCCAACCCCGACCTCGATGTGCGCATCAAGGCCGGCGGCCCGTACAACACCCCGGACCAGGCGACGTTCTACGGCGGCGACCACACCGGGTACACCGACTACCCGACGCTGGAGAACGCCGGCAAGTAACCAAGACGAACCGAGGCTTGTCCAGGCCGGAAGTCTCAGCCGTCCTGAACAAGCCTCGGTCCCGCGGAAGAACCAGCCCCGCGGAGGCATCGGGTTGCCACCCCCCAAACCCGATCGCCGCCGCAGCAGGACCACCTCGCGGAGGCGATCGGGTTGCCACCCCCCCCGAACCCGCGCCTCCGCGGCCCACAGCAACGTGACCGCTACTTGTCCGACTATCCAGCAGGAGATCTTGGCGTAATGGACGAACAAGTACGAAAGCTCACCGGTCGACGTGGCCGGTGAAGCGACGATCCGGAAAGACGATGCCCGCTACCCGGGGCTGATCAGTGGTGCGAACACCCGTTGGGTCGGCGCTCCCGAGTACGTGCGGCTCGTCTCGTCCGCGGCCGAGGTCGCGGAAGCCGTGCAGGACGCCGTCGACCAGGGCCTGAAGGTCACTGTGCGCAGCGGCGGGCACTGTGACGAGAACTTCACGACATCCACCGACGTCCAGGTCGTGATCAACCTCGCGGGGCTGAACGCGGTCTACTACGACGAGGAGCGCCGGGCGTTCGCGGTCGAGCCGGGCGCGATGCTGGGACACGTCTACGAGACGTTGTACCGGGGGTGGGGCGTCACGATTCCCGGCGGAACGTGCCCCACGGTCGGCGCGGGCGGCCACATCGTCGGCGGCGGTTACGGCGCGCTCTCGCGCCTGCACGGGCTCACCGTGGACTACCTGTACGCCGTCGAGATCGTCGTCGTCGACGAGAACGGGCGGTGCCGCACGGTCGTGGCCACGAGCGAACCCGATGATCCGCATCGCGAACTGTGGTGGGCGCACACCGGCGCCGGCGGCGGCAACTTCGGCGTGATCACCACGTACTGGCTGCGTTCCCCGGACTCCGCGTCGGCGGAGCCGGCCGATCAGCTGCCGGCCGCGCCCGCGGAGGTTCTCGTCTCCGACATCGCGTGGTCGTGGTCGGATCTGACCGAGGAGAGCTTCACCCGTCTGGTGCGCAACTTCAGCGCGTGGCACGAGGCCAACTCCGCGCCGGACTCCCCCTGGACGGGCCTTTACAGCCAGCTCAAGACGCAGCACAAGGCCGCCGGGATGTTCCGGATGAGCACGCAGATCGACGCGAGCGTGCCCGACGCGCAGGGCCGGCTCGACCGGTTCCTCGCGGCGGTCAACGAGGGCACCGGCGTCGACTACTCGGTCAACGACCGCAGTGTCCTGCCCTGGTTCTATGTCGTGCGGGAATGGTTCGGGTTCGTCGAGCCGTCGCTGCCCCGCTGGAAGGCGAAGTCCGCGTACATGCGGAAGGCGATGCCGGCGGATCAGCTCGCCGCCCTCTACCGGCAGCTGACGCGGGACGACTACGACAATCCGTTCTCGATGGTCGCGCTGGTCTCCTACGGCGGCCGGATCAACACGGTCGACCCGGAGGCGACGGCGGTCGCCCAGCGCGACTCGGTGCTGAAGCTGCTCTACGTCACACTGTGGACCGACAAGACCGAGGACGACCGTCACGACCGGTGGATCCGGGAGTGCTATGCCGACGTCTATGCCGCGTCCGGCGGTGTGCCGAGCTCCAATGCCGTCACGGACGGCTGTTTCATCAACTACGCCGACGCCGACGTCGCCGATCCCGCGCTGAACGATTCCGGTGTCCCCTGGCACGAGCTGTACTTCAAGAACAACTACTCCCGCCTGCAGGCGGTCAAGGAGCGGTGGGATCCGCGTGGCGAGTTCAGTCACGCGCTGTCCATCCGCCCGACGCCTGAGCGACTCGGCTGACCGAGCCACCGCGGTAGCCGAGTGATCCATCAGCCCCATCGCCCGAGAAGGATCGATCATATGACCCGAACCGTCTTCGTCACCGGAGCCCGTGGCAAGACCGGCCGCGAAGTGGTGGCGCAACTCGCCGCACTTGGCGACATCGAGGTCCGCGGTGGATCCTCGCGGAGCCCGCTGAAGCCGACAACGGTCGCCTTCGACTGGCGGGACCGGTCGACCTGGCCGAAGGCGGTGGACGGGGCGCATGCGATCTACCTCGGGCGGCCGGACGTCGAGGACTCCCCGGAGCTGGTCACGCGGCTCATCGCCGCCGCACCGGGCGCGCACATCGTCCTCGTCTCCGAGCAGGGCGCGGAGAAGGTCGCGGCCGACGGCTGGGTGCAGCGGGTCGAAGCCGCCGTCACCCGCAACGCGAGCCGCTGGACGATCCTGCGGCCGTCGTGGTTCCAGCAGGTGCTGACCGATCCCCGCTACTTCCTCGACACGATCCGCCGCGACCGGACGATCACCCTCTCCACCGGCGGCGCGCCGATCGCCTGGGTGGACACCCGCGACATCGCGGCCGTCGCCGTGCAAGCGATCGTGGACCCGGCCACCCACCATGGCAAGACGTACACGGTGACCGGCCCGGAGGCGGTCACCACCGCCGACATCGCGGCGGAGATCTCCGCCACGATCGGTGCCAAGGTCACCGCCGTGGTCCCGCCGCTGGAGGGGTCCCTCGCCGGGGCACCGCGGTGGCTCGCCGATGTCGTCGGCGACATGTTCGGCCGCGTGCACGACGGGACGTTCGCCGAGGTCAGCGACGCCGTCGAGCGGGTCGCGGGGAGGTCGCCGCGGACGGTCAAGGACTTCATCGCCGAGCACGCCGCCCTGTGGCGCGCCTGAGCGGTACCCGACGGACCCGGCAAACACGCAGATCGGATTCACGATGAAAGCACTGGTTCACCACCGGGCCGGCCAGCACATGCTGCGCCTGGCCAGCGTGCCGGACCCGACGCCCGGCCTCTCGCAGGCGCTCATCCGGGTCGTCGCGTTCTCCTTCAACTTCGGGGAGGTCGCCTTCCGGACGCCGGACCTGCCGGACGGCACGATCCCCGGGTGGGACGCGGCGGGCGTCGTGGTCGCACCGGCCGCCGACGGCTCGGGCCCGGCGGCCGGGACGCGCGTGGTCACCTTCGGCTGGTCGGGTGCGTGGGCGGAGCTGCGCGCGGTCGACACCAGCGAGCTCGCGGTCGTACCGGACGATGTGGACCTCGGCGCCGCGGCGGCGCTGCCGGTCGCCGGCGTCACCGCGCTGCAGGCCGTCCAGCGGCTCGGCTCCCTGCTCGGCAAACGTGTGCTGGTCACCGGGGCGTCCGGCGGCGTCGGCAGGTTCGCTGTGCAGCTCGCGAATCTGGCCGGGGCGGAGGTCGTCGCGTCCGTCGGCTCGGCCGAACGGGGCAAGGGCCTGCTCGAACTCGGTGCGGCGGAGGTCGTCATCGGCCCGAGGACGATGACGGGACGGGTCGACGGTGTCGTGGACAACGTCGGCGGACAGCAGCTCGCGGACGCGTATCAGCGGCTCTCGTCCGGCGGCGTCATCGCGGCGGTGGGCATGGCTTCCAAGGAGCCGACCACGATCGACTTCGAGGAGGCTCGGATCGGCCACGATCGCGGGCGGATCGAGACGTTCAACATCACCGTGCCGCTCGGCGGTGACCTGCGGTACCTCGTCCGCCTGGCCGAACAGGGACGGCTGGAGATTCCCATCGGCTGGCGGGGCGACTGGCGGTCCTACGAAGCGGCTGTCGCGCGGCTGATGAGCCGGCAGGTCGCCGGGAAGGCCGTCCTCGACGTCCAGGCCGCGTAGGGGAGCGGCGACAGGCTCAGCATCCGGCAGCTCGGGCACGGGATCGATGAATCCCGTGCCCGAGCTGCCGTTCCGCATTCGGCGGACCGGGCGGTCCGGTGCTCGTGACCGCGGGCTTGACCTGCGGTTATGCCGTGTTACCGAAGAATGGGCGGGTGGTGGTCCAGCCCTCGCTAGTTTCGGGCGACCTTTCGACGGTCGACGCACGGGCCGGACCGGTGCGCACGCGAGCATCGGCATCGTGTCGTGCGGCATGACGTGAGCAATGAGGAGCTGATTGTCGTGTCCCACCCTGCTAGAGAACCGGCCCAGGTGGCCGAGGGAAGCCGGTCGTACCTGTCCCAGCCGCAGATCGTCGGCCTGGCGGCCGCGAGCATGATTCCGGCGGTGGGGATCGCGGCCGTACCGGCGCTGCTGCTCGGCTCCGCCGGCACCGGCAGCTGGCTCGCCGCGCTGATCTCCGCGCTCGTCACCGTCGCCGTCGGGTTCTCCGTCATCGCCTTCGCGCGGCGGCACGTGGCGACCGGTGCGCTCTACTCCTACGTCTCCACGGTGTTCGGCCCGTGGGCGCGGATGGTGACCGCCGCCTCGCTGCTGCTGGGCTACGCCTGCATGGTCGCCGGCCTGACGATGGTGATCGGGGTGTACGTCGGTAGTTTCCTGCTCTCCATCGGCGTCGCGGGCGGTCTCGGCGTCGGCGTGCAGATCGCCGTCTACACCGCGGCCGTCCTGATCGCCGTCCTCTGCGCCCGCCGGGGCATCGACCTGTCGGCCCGTACCGCAGTGATCCTGATGGTGGTCTCCATCCCGGTCGTGGTCGTGGTCGTGGTGGCCAGCGCCGTGAACACCGGTCTGCACCTGGGTGACCAGCTCTCGTTCGCCGGCGGCTTCTCCGCGGCCGGGATCTTCTCCGGGGTCGCCGCCGGCACCACGTTCCTGGTCGGTTTCGAGAGCTGCGCGGCGCTGGCACTGGAGACCAGGGATCCGCGCCGCAGCGTGCCCGTCGCGGTCCTGGGCATCCCGATCGTGCTGGGCGTGGTCTACCTGGCCGCCACCGTGCTGCAGGTCCCCGGGCTGATCGCCGCGGCCGACGATCTCGCGACCGGCGCGTCGCCGGCCGCGGCGCTGGCCCGTCACTCCGGGCTCGGCCAGACGTTCGCCACCGCCACCGATCTGGTGCTGGCCGTCGCCACGTTCGCCGGGCTGATCGGCTTCGTCAACTTCGGGGCCCGCTTCGTGGCCACCATCGCCGAGGAGGGTCTGCTGCCCCGGTGGCTGGGCCGGACGCACCCCCGCTTCAACGGCCCGTCGACCGCGGTCACCGTCCTCGGCGGGGTCGGGCTGGTCACGCTGGTCGCCCTGGTGACGCTCTTTCCCGGCTCGCTGCTGGAGATCTACTCGGCTGTCGCGACCCTGATCGTCTACCTCTGGGTCGCGCCGTACGTGCTGATCTGCGCCGCCCACGTGGTCCTGCTGGTCCGGGAACGCGCCGCGCGCCCGCTGCCGATCGCGGCGGCGTTGCTCGGTGCCGTGGCGATGCTCTGGCTGTACGTCAACGGGCTGGTCAACCGTCCGCCGGCGCCGGTCGACGCGATGTCCTACGTGTCCCTGGCCCTGGTGGCCATCGTGGTGATCGGACTGCTGCTCGTCCGCCGGGCGAGCCGGTCGTCGGACCCGGCCGCCACGCCGTCGGAGACCACCACCGCCGAACACCGCTGAACCGCCCCGTGGTGCGCGACCATTCCCGGCCGCGCACCACGCGATGCCGGTTACCGGGCCGGCGATTACCGCCGATTACCCGGCGACCATCGGCCGGTAAGCACCGGAACGGCCGTTCCCGCCCGGTTCCTGTGGCCGGTGGAAGACCGTCGCGTTACCCGCGGTGACCGTGGTGATGCCACCCGGCGGATAGAACCGGAGGCGGCCGGCCGCACGTCCGACCGAACCTCACTCGAACCCGCTGGAGTACCGATGTCCATGCCCCAGTCCTCCGACGACGTGGTCCTGCGCCTCGGCGCGGGCGCGCTGAGCGACGAGGAGATCGCCGCGGTGACGGTGACCCTGCTGGCCACGGCCGGCCGGAAGGGTCAGGCGCCCGCGGTCCGGCCGGCGAGCCGCTGTTCCTGGCGGGGGCCGGCGACGGGTGGCCGGTTCCGGTGCCGGTGCGGCCGCGGCTGGCACTGACATCACAGGCCGGACCGGTGTCACCGGTCCGGGCGGGCTCCGACGGAGGAGGAACGACGAAGTGCGCAAGGTGCTGATCGCCAATCGGGGCGAGATCGCGGTACGGGTGGCCCGTGCCTGCCGGGACGCGGGCCTGGAGTCCGTAGCTGTCTACGCCGACCCGGACCGGGACGCTCCGCACGTGCGGCTGGCCGACGAGGCGTACGCCCTCGGCGGCACGACCCCGGCGACGAGCTACCTCGACGCCGACCGCATCCTGCGGGCCGCCGCGGCGACCGGGGCGGACGCCGTGCATCCCGGATACGGGTTCCTGGCCGAGAACGCCGGCTTCGCCGAGCGGGTCGCCGAAGCCGGGCTGACCTGGATCGGCCCGCCGCCCCAGGCCATCCGGGACCTCGGCGACAAGGTCGCGGCCCGCGCCATCGCCCGGCGCGCCGGGGCGCCGCTGGTGCCCGGCACGCCCGGCCCGGTCGCGGGTGCCGAGGAGGTGACCGCCTTCGCCCTCGAGCACGGTCTGCCGGTGGCGATCAAGGCGGCGTTCGGCGGCGGTGGTCGCGGGCTGAAGGTGGCCCGGACGCTGGACGAGATCAGCGAGTGCTTCGAGTCGGCGGTGCGGGAGTCGCAAGCGGCCTTCGGGCGGGGAGAGTGCTTCGTCGAGCGCTACCTGGACCGGCCCCGCCACGTCGAGACGCAGTGCCTGGCGGACCGCCACGGCAACGTGGTGGTCGTCTCGACGCGGGACTGCTCCCTGCAGCGGCGGCACCAGAAACTGGTCGAGGAGGCGCCCGCGCCGTTCCTCACCGAGGCGCAGGAGGCCGAGCTGAACCGGGCCTCCAAGGCGATCCTGCGAGAGGCCGGCTATGTGGGCGCCGGCACCTGCGAGTTCCTCGTCGGCGCCGACGGCACCATCTCCTTCCTGGAGGTCAACACGCGGCTGCAGGTGGAGCACCCGGTCACCGAGGAGATCACCGGGCTGGACCTGGTCCGGGAGATGTTCCGGATCGCCGACGGGGAAGCGCTCGACTACGGCGACCCGGTGCCGCGCGGCCACTCGATCGAGTTCCGGATCAACGGCGAGGATCCCGGCCGCAACTTCCTGCCTGCCCCCGGGGTGGTGACCCGCTTCCGGCCGGCGTCGGGCCCGGGTGTGCGCGTCGACGCGGGCGTGGAGTCGGGCACGGTCATCGGTGCCGCCTGGGACTCGTTGCTGGCGAAGCTGATCGTCACCGGCCGCGACCGTACCGAGGCGTTGCAGCGGGCCGCGCGGGCGCTGGCCGAGTTCGAGGTGGAGGGCCTGCCGACGGTCCTGCCGTTCCATCGCGCGGTGGTGACCGATCCGGCGTTCGCGCCGCCCGTGGCGGGCACGCCGTTCACCGTGCACACCCGGTGGATCGAGACCGAGTTCGCCGGTGATCTCGCACCCCAGGCGCTGCCCATTGCGGAGACCGACGCGGCGCCCGCGCGGCGTGACGTCGTGGTCGAGGTGAACGGCCGGCGCGTGACCGTGTCCCTCCCCGATGACCTGGCCGGTGAGCCGGCGGGCCCGGTGGCGCCGGCCGCGCGTCACCGGGCCCCGGCCCGGCGGTCGCGCCGCGACGGCGGCCGGCCCGCGGTGGCGGACGGCGCGGCGGTCGTGTCGCCCATGCAGGGCACCGTGATCAAGGTGGCGGTCGGCGACGGCGACCGGGTGGCGCAGGGCGACCTCATCGCGGTGCTCGAGGCGATGAAGATGGAACAGCCGATCACCGCGCACCGCGACGGTGTGGTCGGACGGCTGGAGCTGACCGTGGGCTCGTCGATCGCTCCGGGTTCCGTGCTCTGCGAGATCTCGGAGTCGGCCTGAGTCCGGCGATCAGCTCCCCGGCGGCCGGGCACCCCCTCACCGGCCGCCGGGGTTCTCCGTCGTCGCCGCCGTGAGCGGTCGCGGGTCATGGACGGGTCATCAGGCGTCCTCGCCGGGTGTGGCCTGCTGATTACGTCGCGATGGGCCGGCCGTCGGTAGCGTTTCGGCCGGGCCGGCCTGGTGTTCTTCGACGCGACTTCCCGCCGGCGCCGCGCCCTGCCGGGCAGTGACCCACCGGGGCTCCTCGAGAGAAAAGGGTTGCAGATGAGCGAACGGACGGACCCTACGACTGCCGTCGCCGAGCCGCCGACGATGGCGCGGCTACGCGAACAGCGACACGAACTGCGTGCCGGCATCGTCGGCGAGGCGGGCGCCGCCCGGCAGCGGGCGCTCGGCAAGCGCACCGCCCGGGAGCGCCTCGAACTGCTCCTCGACGAGGACTCGTTCCTCGAGGTGGACATGTACCGCCGGCGGCCGGGCGGCCCGCACACCGACGGTGTCGTCGCCGGGTCCGGCACCATCGACGGCCGCCAGGTGTACGTGTACGCCCAGGACTTCACCATCTCCGGCGGCTCCCTCGGTGAGGCACACGCCTCCAAGATCCACAAAGTGATGGATCTGGCGCTGAGCACCGGCTCGCCGATCATCGGCCTGAACGACAGTGGCGGCGCCCGGATCCAGGAGGGCGTGATGGCCCTCAACGGTTACGGCGGCATCTTCCGCCGGCAGGTCGAGTCGTCCGGGGTGATCCCGCAGATCAGCGTCGTGCTGGGTCCGTGTGCCGGCGGCGCGGCGTACTCACCGGCGCTGGCCGACTTCACCTTCATGGTCCGCGACGTGGCCAAGATGTACCTGACCGGCCCCGAGGTCGTCGCATCGGTCACCGGCGAGCAGGTCAGCCACGACGAGCTGGGCGGCGCCGACGTGCACGGCCAGCGTTCCGGGGTGGCCACCTTCATCCACGACGACGAGGAGAGCTGTCTGGCCGACGTGCGATACCTGGTCTCGTTGCTGCCGCGCAACAACCTCCAGCCGCCGCCGTCGTCCGGGCCGTGCGGAGCCACCACCGATGACCGGCCGCTGCTGGCCGACATCGTGCCGGCGGAGTCGAACAAGCCGTACGACATGCGCGACGTCATCGCCGAGGTCGTCGACGACGCCGAGTTCCTCGAGTTGCACGCGGGCTGGGCGGCGAACGTCATCTGCGCGCTGGCCCGCATCGACGGTGAGGTCGTGGGTGTCGTCGGCAACCAGCCGATCGCCTTCGCCGGGGTGCTCGACTCCGCGGCCTCGCAGAAGGCGGCCCGGTTCGTGCGACTGTGCGACGCCTTCGGCATCCCGCTGGTCACGCTGGTCGACGTGCCCGGGTTCCTGCCCGGCACCGATCAGGAGCACGGTGGCGCGATCCGGCACGGGGCGAAGCTGCTCTACGCGTACTGTGAGGCGACGGTGCCGCGGGTGCAGGTCACCCTGCGCAAGGCGTACGGCGGCGCGTACATCGTCATGGATTCCCGCTCGATCGGCACCGACCTTTCGTTCGCGTGGCCGACCAATGAAATCGCGGTGATGGGCGCCGAAGGTGCCGTGAACATCATTCACCGCAAGCGTGTGGCGGCGGCCGCCGATCCGCAGGCGCTGCGGGCGGAACTCGTCGCCGAGTACCGCGACGAATTGATGCACCCGTATTACGCCGCGGAGCGCGGGCTGGTCGACGACGTGATCGATCCGGCGCAGACCAGGGCCGTGCTGGCCCGCGCGCTGCTGTCGCTGCGGGACAAGCGCAGGACGCTGCCGCAGCGCAAGCACGGCAACGTGCCGCTGTGAGCCGCTGACGTCACCCCGGGAGAAAGGGGTCCTGTCCGGGATGGACGGGGCCCCTTTCTTCGTACGGTAATCGTCTCTGTCCATGGCAGGTAATCGGGCGTCCATCGGCCGCCCTGATTCGCTGAATACCTTTCATTGACCGCCTCGCTGATAGAACAGATCGCGGTTCGATGCGGATTTTCCGCGAGGAGAGCACGAAGAGAGGCAGTCCAACGCGATGACGAGTGAGCACGCGATCGCGGTTGTCGGGATGTCCTGCCGGCTGCCGATGGCCCACGACCTCGACGCCTTCTGGGAGCTGCTGCGCACCGGCACCAGTGCCGTCACCGAAGCCCCGCCGCAGCGGCACGACCACGTGCCCGCCGGACCCGGCATCGCACCCGGCACCCGGTCCGGCGCGTTCCTCGACGCCGTCGGCGACTTCGACGCCGCGTTCTTCGGAATCTCGCCCCGCGAAGCCGTCATGATGGACCCGCAGCAGCGGCTCGTGCTCGAACTGACCTGGGAAGCGCTGGAGAACGCCGGCATCGAGGCCGGCACGCTGCGCGGCACCTCGACGGCCGTGTTCGTCGGCACGCTGCGCGACGACTACGCGGGACTGCTCCACCAGCAGGGCCCGGCGGCGATCACCCAGCACTCGTCGGTCGGCACGCACCGCGGCATCATCGCCAACCGGGTGTCCTACGTGCTCGGACTGCACGGCGCCAGCCTCACCGTCGACACTGCCCAGTCGTCGTCACTGGTCGCCGTGCACCTCGCGGCCGAGGCGCTGCGCTCCGGCGAGGCCACCGCGGCGATCGTCGCCGGCGTGAACCTGAACCTGCTCGCCGAGGGCGCGCTCAGCGCGGAACGCTTCGGCGGGCTCTCGCCGACCGGCCGCTGCCACACCTTCGACGCCCGCGCCGACGGTTACGTCCGCGGCGAGGGCGGCGCCGTCGTCGTGCTCAAGCCGCTGGAGCGGGCGCTCGCCGACGGCGACCGTATCCACGGGGTCATCCGGGGCAGCGCGGTCAACAACGACGGCGCCACCGCCGGACTGACCGTGCCCAGCCAGGACGCGCAGGAACGGGTGCTGCGGGAGGCGTACCGGCGCAGCGGCGTCGACCCCGGCGACGTACGGTACGTCGAGCTGCACGGCACCGGCACCCCGGTCGGGGACCCGATCGAGGCCGCGGCCCTCGGCGCCGTACTCGGCTCGGCCCGCCGCCCCGGTGACCCATTGCCGGTCGGGTCGGTCAAGACCAACATCGGGCACCTGGAAGGCGCCGCCGGCCTGGCCGGCCTGGTCAAGACGCTGTTGTGCATGACGCACCGGCAGCTGCCCGCCAGCCTCAACTTCGAGTCCGCCAACCCGCGGATCCCCCTCGACGAGCTCAACCTGCGGGTGCAGGAGCGGCTCACCGACTGGCCCGGCGCCGACGGCCCGCTGGTCGCCGGGGTCAGCTCCTTCGGCATGGGCGGCACCAACTGTCACGTGGTGCTCGCCGAGACCCCGGTCGCCGGGCACCACCGGCATGCTCCCGGTGCGGACGACGGCCGTACGGCCGATCCTGTCGTGTTGCCCCTGACCCTCTCCGCGCGCAGCGCGGCGGCCCTGCGCGGGCAGGCTCGGAGGTTGCTCACGCACGTCTCCACCGCCGGCGGACCGTCCGTCCTGGATGCCGGTTGGTCGCTGCTGAGCCGGTCGGTCTTCGAGCACCGGGCGGTGCTCACCGCCACCGACACGGACGCCGTGACCGCCGGGCTGGCGGCGCTCGCCGACGGGCGAGCCGCCGCCGGCCTGGTCACCGGGGCGGCCACCGCCGACAGCGGCCGGGTGGCGTTCCTCTTCACCGGCCAGGGCGCCCAGCGCCCGCGGGCCGGATACGACCTGTACCAGCGGTTCCCGCGGTTCGCCGCCGCGGTCGACGAGATCTGCGAGCTGGCGGACCCGCTGCTGGACCGGCCGCTGCGCCCGATCCTGTTCGCCGAGCCCGGCTCGGCCGACGCCGCGCTGCTGGATCACACCGCCTATACCCAGATCGCGACGTTCACCGTCGAGGTGGCGATCGCGCGGCTGCTGGCGTCCTGGGGCGTACGCCCGGACGTGGTCGCCGGGCATTCCATCGGTGAGATCGCGGCCGCCCACGTCGCCGGGGTGCTGTCGACGGCCGACGCGGTCCGGCTCGTCGTGGCCCGCGGCGCCCTGATGGGCGCCCTGCCCGCCGGCGGCGCGATGGCGTCGATCCAGGCGTCCGAGCACGAGGTGACGCCACTGCTCGAGGGCGTCGACGGCCCGGTCGCGCTGGGCGCGGTCAACGGCCCGGCGCAGGTGGTGGTCTCCGGCGCCGAGTCCGCGGTGGCCGCTGTGATCGCCGCCGCCGGGGCACGCGGCTGGAAGGTCCGGCGGCTCACCGTCTCGCACGCCTTCCACTCGCCGCTGATGGAGCCGATGCTCGACGAGTTCCATGACATCGTCGAGAGTCTGCGGCTGGGCCCGGCGGAGCTGCCGGCGGTCTCGTCGGTGACCGGCGCCGCGATCAGCGTCGAGTGGTCCGACCCGCGGTACTGGGTGGAGCAGGTGCGCGAACCGGTCCGGTTCGACGACGCCGTCGCCGCGCTCGCCGGCCAGGGGATCGCCACGTTCCTGGAGGTGGGACCGGGCGCGGTGCTGGCCGGCCTGGTGGCCGACTGCGTGCCCGAGCCGGAGCGGGTTGTCACGGTCGCCGCGCTGCGATCGGGCCGCCCGGAGGCCGAGACGATCCTGGCCGCGGCCGCCGCCGTCTTCGTGCGCGGGGTCCCCGCCGACTGGAGCGCCCTCTACACCGGCAGCGGTGCCCGCCTCGTGGACCTGCCGGCCTACGCCTTCCAGCGCGAGCACTACTGGTTCGACAGCACTGTCCGGCCGCTCCGCCCGGAGCACCGCGCCGAGCCCCGCCCGGTGCTCGACGAGCCGGTGCCGGACAGCGCCCGGACCGAGCTTGCCGACCGGCTCACGGGCGTGCCCGCCGAGGGCCGGAGCCGTACCGTCACCGAGTTCGTCGCCGAGCACGTGGCCGCCGTGCTGGAGTATCCGGCGCACCGTCCGGTCGAACTCGCCGTTCCCTTCCGCGACCTCGGCTTCGACTCCCTCATGGCGGTGGAGCTGCGCAACCGGCTCGCCGCGGCGACCGGCCGGCGGCTGGCGAGCGGGCTGCTGTTCGACCACCCGACGCCCACGGCGCTCGCCGTCCACCTGCTCTCCCTTGTCGACGGCGCACCGGATCAGCCGGCGGAGACCGCCACCACGCCGGCCGTCGACGGTGAACCCATCGCCATCGTCGGCATGGCCTGCCGCTATCCCGGCGACGTCATGTCGCCCGAGGACCTGTGGCGGCTGGTCGCCGACGGCACCGACGCCATCACGCCGTTCCCCACCGACCGGGGCTGGGACGACACCCTGCACGACGCCGACCCGGGCCGCTCCGGCAAGAGCTACGTACGGCACGGCGGCTTCCTGCACGACGCCGGCCGCTTCGACGCCGGATTCTTCGGCATCTCGCCGCGCGAGGCCCTGGCCATGGACCCGCAGCAGCGGCTGCTGCTCGAGGTCGCCTGGGAGGCGGTGGAACGCGCCGGCCTGCGGCCGGACAACCTGGCCGGCACGCGCACCGGCGTCTTCGTGGGCGCCACCAATTTGGAGTACGGCCCACGCATGCACGACGCCCCGGAGAGCGTCGAGGGGCATCTGCTGACCGGTAGCACCTCCAGCGTCATGTCCGGCCGCATCGCCTACCAGCTCGGTCTGGTCGGCCCGGCCGTCACCGTGGACACCGCCTGCTCGTCGTCGCTCGTCGCGCTGCACCTGGCGGCGCAGTCGCTGCGGCAGGGCGAGAGCACCCTCGCGATCGCCGGCGGCGTCACCGTGATGGCCACGCCCGGCATGTTCGTCGAGTTCTCGCGTCAGCGCGGCCTGGCCCCGGACGGGCGGTGCAAGCCGTTCTCCGCGGCCGCCGACGGCACCGGCTGGTCCGAGGGCGCGGGGCTGCTCGTGCTGGAGCGGCTCTCCGACGCCCACCGTAACGGACACCGGGTCCTGGCCGTCATCCGCGGCTCGGCGATCAACCAGGACGGCGCCTCCAACGGGCTGACCGCCCCGAACGGCCCGTCGCAGCAGCGGGTGATCCGGCAGGCGCTGGCCGGCGCCCGGCTCGGCGCCGCCGACGTCGACGTGGTCGAGGCACACGGCACCGGCACCACCCTCGGTGATCCGATCGAGGCCGAAGCCGTCCTGGCCACCTACGGTCAGGACCGCGACGGCGACGATCCCGTCCTGCTCGGCTCCCTCAAGTCGAACATCGGGCACGCCCAGGCCGCCGCGGGCGTGGCCGGGGTGATCAAGATGGTGCAGGCGATGCGGCACGGCCTGGTGCCGGCCACCCTGCACGCCACCGAGCCGACGCCGCACGTCGACTGGTCCGGCGGCGCGGCGGCCCTGGTCACCGAGAACCGGTCGTGGCCGGATCGGGACCGTCCCCGCCGGGCGGCGGTGTCGTCGTTCGGGATCAGCGGCACCAACGCCCACCTGATCATCGAGCAGGGTGAGACGGCTGTGGACGAGTCGGCGGCGGTCGTGCCGGACACCGGCGGCCCGGTGCCGTGGCTGCTCTCCGCCCGCGACGACGCCGCGCTGCGGGAGCAGGCGCGCCGGCTGCATGAGTCGCTGACCGCACGGCCGGTGCTGCGGCCTGCCGACGTGGGCCGGTCCCTGGTCACCACCCGGGCACTGCTGGAGCGCCGGGCCGCGGTCGTCGGCCGGGACATCGGCGACCTGCTCACCGGCCTGGCCGCGCTGGCGGACGGCACCACCGCGCCGGGCACCGTGCTCGGTGACGCCACGCGCACCGGGCGTACCGCGTTCCTCTTCACCGGGCAGGGCGCGCAGCGTGCCGGTATGGGCCGGGAGCTGTACGAGGCGTTCCCGGTGTTCGCCGCGGCCCTCGACGAGGTGACCGCCGCCCTGGACGCGCACCTGGACCGGCCGCTGCGGGAGCTGATGTTCGCCGCGGACGGCAGCGCCGAGGCGGACCTGCTGCACCGCACCGGATACGCCCAGCCCGCCCTCTTCGCCGTCGAGGTGGCGCTGTTCCGGCTGCTCGCGCACCACGGCCTGGCACCCGACCTGGTGGCCGGTCACTCGATCGGTGAACTGGCGGCCGCGTACGCCGCCGGGGTCCTCTCCCTGCCCGACGCCGCCGCCCTCGTCGCCGCGCGGGGCCGCCTCATGCAGGCCGCCCCGGCCGGCGGCGCGATGATCGCGGTGCAGGCCACCGAGGCCGAGGTGACCGCCGCGCTCTCCGGCGTCGAGGACCGGGTGTCGATCGCCGCCGTCAACGGCGCGGCGTCGGTGGTGATCTCGGGCGACGAGGAGCCGGTCGAACGGCTGGCCCGGCGCTGGCGTGACGAGGGCCGGCGCACCCACCGGCTCCAGGTCAGCCACGCCTTCCACTCGCACCGGATGGATCCGGTCCTCGACGAGTTCCGGGCGGTCGCCGAGTCCGTACGGTTCCAGGCTCCGGCCGTACCGCTGATCTCCACCCTCACCGGGTCGGTGATCGCCGCGGCGGAGATCACCTCCGCGGACTACTGGGTGCGGCAACTGCGCGGCACGGTCCGGTTCCACGACGCGGTCCTCGCGCTGCGCGACGCCGGTACCACCGTCGCGGTCGAGCTCGGACCGGACAGTGTGCTCACCCCGCTGACCCGCGACGCCCTCGACGGGCAGGCGGTGACCGTCGCCGGGCTGCTGCGGGCCGGCCGCCCGGAGGCGGACACCCTGGTCACCGCGTTGGCACAGGCACACACCGGCGGCGCTCCGCTGGACCTGACCGTGTTCTTCCCGGACGCCGCCACCGTGGAGCTGCCCACCTACGCCTTCCAGCGGCAGCACTTCTGGTTGCTGCCGCAGGGCCGCACCGACGCCGGCAGCCTCGGCCTGGATCCCGCGCGGCACCCGCTGCTCGGCACCGCCGTCACCCTCGCCGACCGCGACGAGACCGTCCTCACCGGCCGGTTGTCGGCCCGCAGCCACCCGTGGCTCGCCGACCACGCCATCGACGGCCGGGTGCTGCTGCCCGCCACCGCCCTGCTGGAGCTCGCGCTCGCCGCCGGTGACCGGGTCGGCGGGCCCCGGGTGGAGGAGCTGACCCTGGAGGCGCCGCTGACGCTGCCGGCGGACACGGCGATCCGGGTCCAGGTGACGGTGACGGCGCCTGACGGCGGTGGGGCCCGCCCGTTCACCGTGCACTCCCGGCTGGACGTTCCGGACGCCGGCTGGACCCGGCACGCGACCGGCACCCTGACGGCCGCCACCAACCACCCGCCGGTCACGGATACGCCGTGGCCCCCGGCCGGCGCCGAACCGGTATCACTGACCGGGGTCTACGACCGGCTCGGCGAGCTCGGCTACGGATACGGTGACACCTTCCGCGGGCTCACCGCGGCCTGGCGGCACGACGGCGACCTGCTCGCCGAGGTCGAGCTGCCTGCCGGAACGCGCGAATCCGCCGGCCAGTTCGGGCTGCACCCCGCCCTGCTCGACGCGGTCCTGCACGGTGTCGTCCTCGACGCCGCCGAGCGCAGCGACGCCGACGAGATCCGGCTGCCGTTCGCCTGGAGCGGGATCGAGTTGTTCGCCGTCGGGGCCGGTGCCCTGCGTGCCCGGATCACGCCGGCCGGCGCCGACACCGTCTCGGTGACGCTGACCGACCGTTCCGGGAACCCGGTCGCCGCCGTCGAGTCGCTGGCCCTGCGGCCGGTGACCCGGCAACAGCTTGCGGCGGCCCCGGCGCACCGCGACGGGATGTACGCCCTGGACTGGACCCCGGTGCCGCCGGCTGAGCCGGAACCGGACGCGGACCTGCTCGTGACCCGTACCTCGGCCGTGACCGGGGACGTCCCGGCGGCCGCCCACGAACACGCTCAGCGCACGCTGCGGCTCGTCCAGGAATGGCTCGCCGGCGACAACCCGGCCACCCGCCTCGTCGTCACCACCACCCGAGCCGTGGACACCGGCGACGGCGGCCCCGTCACCGGATTCGCCCAGGCGCCGATCTGGGGCCTGCTGCGGGTCGTCCAGTCGGAACATCCCGGCCGGGTGGTGCTCGTCGACGTCGACGACGACGGGATCGCGACGGACGTGCTGCGGGCGGCGGTGGCCACCGGCGAACCCCAGCTGGCGGTCCGCGAGGGACGGTTCCTCGCGCCGCGCCTGACCCGGCAACGAGCCGGCGCGTCCGACGGCACGGTCCTCGACCCGGACGGCACCGTCCTGGTCACCGGCGGCACCGGCGGTCTCGGCGCCCTCGTCGCCCGGCACCTGGTCACCCACCACGGGGTCCGGCACCTGCTGCTCAGCAGTCGCCGCGGACCGGACACCCCCGGCGCCGGCGAACTGGTCGCCGAGCTCGCCGGCCACGGCGCCCGGGTCACCGTGGCGGCGGCCGACGCCGCCGACCGGGAGGCGCTGGCCGGACTGCTGCGGAGGGTCCCGGCCGAGCACCCGCTGACGGCTGTCGTGCACACCGCCGGGGTGCTCGACGACGCCACGGTCGGCGCGCTGACCGCCGACCAGCTCGCCCGGGTCCTGACGCCGAAGGTGGACGCCGCCTGGCACCTGCACGAACTCACCCGGCACCTGCCGTTGCGCGCGTTCGTGCTGTTCTCCTCGGTGTCCGGCGTCCTCGGCACGGCCGGCCAGGCCAACTACGCCGCCGCCAACACCTTCCTCGACGCCCTGGCCGCGGCCCGCGCCGGTGACGGACTGCCCGCGACCTCCGTGGCGTGGGGACTGTGGGACTCCAGCCACGGCATGGGCGCCACCCTCTCCGCCGGTGACCTGGCCCGATGGTCGCGGGCCGGCGTGACACCGCTGCGGCCGGAGCACGGCCTCGCCCTGTTCGACGCGGCGCTCGCCGGCGCCCGGCCGCTGGCGGTGCCGGTCATCCTCGACCCGGCACGCCTCGACGGCGCGGAGCATCCGCCGGCACCGCTGCGGGCGCTGGTGCGCGCCCGCCCGCGCCGGGCCGCCGAGGCGGCGGCGCCGGCCTCGGACTGGGCGGCCGGGATCGGCGCGCTGCCGTCCGAGGACCGGTATGCCGCCGTGCTCGAACTGGTCCGTACCGTCGCCGCGATCGTGCTCGGGCACGCCACCACCGCCGGTGTCGACGCCGACCGCGCGTTCCGGGACGCCGGCTTCGACTCGCTGTCCGCGGTCGAACTGCGCAACCGGCTCGCCACGGCCACCGGGCTCCGGCTGCCCGCCACGTTGGTGTTCGACCATCCGTCGCCGGCTGCCCTGGCGCGCTACCTCACCGAACGCGTCTCCGGCGAGCAGCGGACGGTCACGGCCGTGCGCACCGCCGGGTCCGCCGACGAGCCGATCGCGATCGTGGGCATGGCCTGCCGTTTCCCGGGTGGTGTGTCGTCGCCGGAGCAGTTGTGGGATCTGGTGGCGTCCGGCACCGACGCGGTGAGCGGTTTTCCGGCGAACCGGGGCTGGGATCTGGAGCGGCTCTACGACCCGGATCCGGAGCACATCGGTACCTCGTACAGCCGGGAAGGTGGTTTCCTGCACGACGCCGATCTCTTCGACCGGGAGTTCTTCGGCATGTCACCGCGGGAGGCGACCGCCACGGATCCGCAGCAGCGGCTGCTGCTGGAGACCGCGTGGGAGACGTTCGAGAGCGCGTCGATCGACCCGGCGACGGTCCGCGGCAGCAACACCGGCGTCTTCGTCGGTGTCATGTACGACGACTACGCCTCCCGTCTCGACCGGGTGCCGGACGAGTACGAGGGCTTCCTGCTCGCCGGCAACACCTCCAGCGTCATCTCCGGTCGGCTCGCCTACACGTACGGCCTGGAGGGCCCGGCCGTCACCGTCGACACCGCCTGCTCGTCGTCGCTGGTCGCCCTGCACCTGGCGGCGAACGCGCTGCGTGCCGGCGAGTGCGACCTCGTCCTCGCCGGCGGCGTGACCGTCATGTCCAGCCCCAACACGTTCGTCGAGTTCTCCCGGCAGCGGGGGTTGTCGGTGGACGGGCGGTGCAAGTCGTTCGCGGCGGCCGCGGACGGTACGGGTTGGTCCGAGGGTGTGGGCCTGCTGCTGGTGGAGCGGCTCTCGGACGCGCAGCGCAACAATCACAAGATCCTTGCGGTGGTACGGGGTTCGGCCGTCAACCAGGACGGTGCCTCCAACGGGCTCACCGCTCCGAACGGGCCCTCGCAGCAGCGCGTGATCCGGCAGGCGCTGTCGGCGGCCGGCCTGGACGTGTCTGACGTCGACGC
>NZ_FZNR01000035.1 GCF_900188005.1 Actinoplanes regularis
GTTATGTGGGTCGGCCGGGATTGACGGCGCAGCGGTTTGTGGCTGATCCGTTTGGTGGGGGCCGGTTGTATCGCACGGGTGACCGGGTGAAGTGGGCTGCCAGCGGTGAGTTGGTGTTCGCTGGGCGCGCTGATGAGCAGGTCAAGGTGCGTGGGTTCCGGGTCGAGCCGGGTGAGGTCGAGGCGGTGCTGGCCGGGCATGAAGCGGTGTCGCAGGCGGCGGTGATCGTGCGGGAGGACCGGCCCGGTGACAAGCGCCTGGTCGCGTACGTCGTTCCCGCCGAGGGCCAGGGCGACTCCTCGCTCAGCCGGCGCCTGCGCGAACACGCCGCCGACGCCCTGCCTCCGTACATGGTCCCCGCCGCCGTCGTGATCATGAGCGCGCTCCCGTCCACGGTGAACGGCAAGCTCGACCGGGCCGCCCTGCCGGCCCCCGACCTCGCCGGCGTGCTGACCGAGCGTGGCCCGGCCACCTTCGCCGAGGAGGTGCTGTGCGGCCTGTACTGCGAGGTACTGGGCCTGGAGCGGGTGAGCACCGACGCGTCGTTCTTCGAGATCGGCGGCGACTCGCTGCTCGCCATGAAACTGATCGCCCGGATCCGGGCCGTCTTCGACGTCGAGCTCGGCATCTACGACCTCTTCGCCGCGCCCACGATCCTCGAACTCGGCGGCCGCATCGATGAGGAACGGGAGAAGACCGGCCAGGGCACCCGGCCGGCACTGACCGCGGGACCCCGGCCGGAGCCGATCCCGCTGTCGTACGGCCAGCAGCGGATGTGGTTCCTCAACCGCATCGAGGACGCCCGCGGCCAGGCCGGCTAC
The DNA here is from genome assembly GCF_900188005.1 of Actinoplanes regularis. Classification (GTDB taxonomy): domain Bacteria; phylum Actinomycetota; class Actinomycetes; order Mycobacteriales; family Micromonosporaceae; genus Actinoplanes; species Actinoplanes regularis. The sequence continues at coordinate 822 of NZ_FZNR01000035.1, forward strand.
AACATGCCGCTGGGCCTGCGCATGAGCGGCGATCTGGACATCGCCGGCCTGAAAGCCGCGCTGCGCGACCTCGCCGACCGGCACGAGATCCTGCGGACGATCTACCCGGACGTGGACGGCGAACCGCACCAGCAGATCCTCGACGGTGACGCCGCCTTCCCGGAACTGACGATCGTCCGTACGGCCGAGGACCGGATCCAGGCCGAGTTCACGGCGGTGGCCGACACCCGCTTCGACCTGAGCACCGACCTCCCGTGGCGGGTGACGTTGCTCGAACTGGGGCCCACCGACTTCGTCCTGGTGATCGTGACGCACCACATCGCAATGGACGGCTGGTCCATGGGTGTGCTGGGCCGGGAGATCGGTGCTGCCTACGCGGCCCGGTCCGAGGGCCGCCGGCCCGAGTGGGAACCCCTCCCGGTGCAGTACGCCGACTACTCGGTGTGGCAGCGCGCGGCCCTGGGCGACCTCACCGACCCGGACAGCCTGATCAGCTCCCAGATCGGCCATTGGCGCAACGTACTGGCGGGTGCTCCGGACGAGATCATCCTGCCGTTCGACCGGCCGCGCCCGGCCATGCCGTCGTTCCGGGGCGGCACGGTCCCGGTGGAGGTGAACAGCCGTACCCACGCCCGCCTGGTGGAGATCGCCCAGCGGGGCCGGACCACCATGTTCATGGTGGTGCAGACCGCGCTGGCGATCCTGCTCTCCCGGATGGGCGCCGGCAAGGACGTCTCCATCGGTACGGTCATCGCCGGCCGGGCCGACACCGCGCTGGACGGACTGATCGGCTTCTTCGTCAACACCCTGGTGCTACGCACGGATCTCAGCACGGCCACGACCTTCAAACAGCTGCTGGACCAGGTCCGGGAGACCGACCTGACGGCGTTCGACAACCAGGATCTGCCCTTCGAGCGGCTGGTCGACGACATCAAGCCGACCCGGTCGCTCGGGCGCAACCCCCTCTTCCAGGTGGCCCTCGCGATGCAGACGCTCGGGCCCGCACAGGGTGGGGGAGGAGGCGCGCTCTGGGATCTGCCGGGCCTGCGGGTCCGCCGGCTGGCCGGCAGTGAGGAGTTCCTGACCGCACGTACCGATCTCTCCGTCGATCTCGGCGAGCGCCGCGACGGATCGGGCAACCCCGACGGCATCGCCGGCATCATCCTGTACGCGGAGGATCTGTTCGACGAGCGGACCGTCCGGGCTTTCGCCGATCGCCTGGTGCTGGTGCTGGAGCAGATCGCGGCCGATCCGTCGAAGCGGCTGGACGCGATCGAGGTGCTGGACCGGGTGGAATGGTCCCGGGTCGTCGGCGAGTGGAACGACACGTCGTGGCCGGTGCCGACGGAGACCCTGGCGAGCCTGTTCGAATCCCAGGTGCGCCGGTCACCGGACGCGACGGCCCTGGCCGGTGAGCAGACCGAGCTGACGTACGCCCAACTCGACGTCGCCGCCAACCGGATCGCCGCCGAACTGCGGTCGAGGGGTGCCGGGCGGGGCGACCGGGTGGCGCTGCTGATGCCGCGGTCGACGGACGTGTTCACGGCGCTGCTCGGCGTGGCCAAGGCCGGCGCGGCCTTCGTGCCGGTCGATCCCGACTATCCCCAGCAGCGGATCGCCTTCGTCCTGAACGACGTCGCACCCACTCTGGTGGTGTGCATCGCTGCCACTGAGCCGCTGCTGCCGCCCGGCATGCCGCGCCTGGTCCTCGACGACCCCGAGGTGACGGCGTCGATCAGCGCCCGCTCCGGTGACGTCGTCGCCGGCGGCGCCGGTGTCGACGACATCGCTTACGTGATCTACACCTCGGGCTCGACCGGCACCCCCAAGGGCGTCGCGGTCTCGCATCGCGGCCTCGGCAACCTGTGCACGAGCCTTGTGGAACGGCTGGACGTGACGCCGGACGCGCGTGTCCTCCAGCTCGCCTCCCTGAGTTTTGACGCCTCGATCTGGGAGCTGTGCATGTCGCTCCTGACCGGTGCCACCCTGGTGGTGGTCGGTGGCGATCAGCTCCCGCCGCACCGGTCGCTGGGCGAGGTGACCGAGAAGTTCCGGGTCACCCACATCAATACCCCGCCCACCGTGCTGAGCACCGCCGACGAGCTTCCCGACTGCGTGCGGACGATCGTGGTCGGTGGTGAGGCATGCCCGCCCGCGCTGGTCGAGCGCTGGTCCGGCCGCCGGCTGATCAACTCCTACGGCCCGACCGAGGCGACGGTGGGCACCACCATGAGCCAGCCGCTGACCGAGGTCACCTCGGGCACGGTCTCGATCGGCCGGCCGCTCTACAACCTGCGCACGTACCTGCTCGACGAGTTCCTCCAGCCGGTGCCGACCGGCGTCACCGGTGAGCTCTACGTCGCCGGGCCGGCCCTGGCCCGCGGCTACTTCGGCAGGTCGCGGCTGACGTCCGGCCGGTTCGTGGCGTGCCCGTTCGGGACCGGGGAGCGGATGTACCGTACCGGCGACCTGGCCCGGTGGACCGACGGCGGTGAGCTGCTCTTCGCCGGCCGCTCCGACGAACAGACCAAGATCCGCGGGTACCGGATCGAGCCGGGCGAGGTGCAGGCCGTCCTGACCGGGCACGATTCGGTGGCCCAAGCCGCGGTCGTGGTCCGGGAGGACCGGCCCGGCGAGCGCCGGTTGGTCGCCTACATCGTCCCGGCAGATCAAGATCAAGACCTTTCGGCGGTACGGGAGCACGCCGTCGCCCATCTGCCGGACTACATGGTTCCGTTCCTGGTGGCGATCGACTCCCTACCCGTCACCGTCAACGGCAAGCTCGACATCGCGGCACTGCCCGAGCCGGACCACGTCGCCTCCGCCGGCCGTGACCCGGAGACTCCGCTGGAGGAGTCGCTGTGCGCCCTGTTCGCCGGGTTGCTGGGTCTGGAGCGGGTCCCCGCCGACGGTTCGTTCTTCGAGTTGGGCGGTGATTCCCTGCTGGCGATGCGGCTGATCGCCCGGATCCGCTCCGCGCTGAGTGTGGAGGTGAGCATCCGCACCGTCTTCGCGACGCCCAGTGTCGCGGGGATCGCGGCCGCCATCGAGGCCTCGGCCGGGACCGTTCAGACGGCGTTGACGGCGCGGGAGCGTCCGGCGGTGCTGCCGCTCTCCTACGGCCAGCAGCGGATGTGGTTCCTCAACCGGCTCGAACGGGCCGACTCCAAACCCGGCTCCGCCTACAACATGCCGATGGCGCTGCGGATCTCCGGTGATCTGGACGTGGCCGCGCTGGAGGCTGCCTTGGGTGATGTCGCGGAGCGGCACGAGGTGCTGCGGACGATCTATCCCGAGGTGGACGGGGTGGCGTGCCAGCAGATCCTGGACGGTGCCGCGGGCCGGCCGTCGCTGCCGGTCAGCGAGGTTGCCGAGAGTGATGTCTCGTCGGTGGTAGCGGCGTTCTTCGGTCGTGGCTTTGACTTGAGTGTCGAGTTGCCGTGGCGGACTCGTCTGCTCTCGGTGGCGCTGGGTGAGTTCGTGCTGGCGATCGTGGCGCATCACATCGCGTTGGACGGCTGGTCGATGGGTGTGCTGACCCGGGATCTGCGGGCGGCCTATACGGCCCGCCGTCAGGGCCAGGCCCCGGCCTGGACCAGTCTGGACGTGCAGTACGCCGATTACGCCCTCTGGCAGCGCGAGGTCCTGGGTGACCTGGATGACGAGTCGAGCCTGATCGCGGGCCAGTTGCGTCATTGGCGGGAGGCTCTGTCGGGTGCCCCGCAGGAGCTGGCGTTGCCGTTCGACCGGCAGCGCCCGGCTATCCCGTCGATGCGGGGTGCCGCGGTGGATCTGTCCGTCGACGCGGGGACGCATGCGCGGTTGGTCGAGTTGGCGCAGCGCAGCGGTTCGACCATGTTCATGGTGGCGCACGCCGCGCTGGCGGTGCTGTTGTCGCGGATGGGCGCGGGCATCGACATTCCGTTGGGTACGTCGGTGGCGGGTCGTGGTGACGCGGCACTGGACGATCTGGTCGGTTTCTTCGTCAACACGCTGGTGCTGCGTACCGACCTGTCCGGCGATCCCACCTTCACCGAACTGCTGGCCCGGGTGCGGGAGACCGATCTGGCGGCGTACGCGAACCAGGAGGTCCCGTTTGAGCGGCTGGTTGATGAGCTGAGCCCGGTGCGGTCGCTGGCGCACAACCCGCTGTTCCAGGTCATGTTCGTGGTGCAGAACCTGCCCAAGGGCTCGGGCGGCGGCCTGAACCTGCCTGACGTGCTGGTCCGCCCGTTCACCGGCGAACCGGGCGAGGCGACCGCCAAGTTCGACCTGTCGGTGACGCTGGTCGAGCGCCGCGACGAGGACGGTCGTCCGGCGGGCATCAACGGCGGCATCCTGTACGCCACGGATCTGTTCGACGAGTCGACGGCCCTTTCGCTGGCGGATCGTCTGGTCGCGGTGCTGACGCAGGTGGCCGAAGATCCGCAGCTCACGCTCAGTCAGGTCGATGTGCTGACCGGTGCGGAGCGGGCGTTGGTGACGGGGGAGTGGAACGACACGGCGGTGCCGGTGGCGGCCGTGTCGGTGCCGTTGATGATCGCTCGGTGGGTGGCGGAGACGCCGGATGCGGTCGCCGTCCGTGGTGGTGGCCGGTTGTTGACGTATGGGCAGTTGGATGGTTGGGCGTCCGGTGTCGCGGCCGGGTTGGCCGGGGCTGGTGTGGGCCGGGGGGATCGGGTCGGGTTGTGTCTGCCGCGGGGTGTGGAGATGGTCGCGGCGATGCTGGGTGTGTGGCGGGTCGGTGCGGCGTTCGTGCCGCTGGATCCGCAGCTTCCGGCGGCGCGGCGTGAGTTGATGGCCGCGGGCACGTCGCTGGTGCTCTCCGACTGGGACCCCACTTGGGAATCGGGCGGCGAGGTCCCCGCAGTCGTTCTTGACGGCCGTGATCTGGCGTATGTGATCTACACGTCGGGTTCGACCGGGACGCCGAAGGGTGTCGCGGTGGCGCATGCGGGTGTGGCGAGTCTGGCGCAGGTGATGGCCCCGGTGCTGGACGTTTCCGCAGGCACTGCCGCGTTGCAGTTCGCGTCGTTCAGTTTCGACGCCTCGGTGCTGGACGTGGTCACAGTCCTCGGCGCTGGCGGCACGCTGGTGATCGCTGACGATGAACAACGCCGTGACATGGCCGCGTTGTCGCGGCTGGTGCGGGATGCGGATGTCCGGGTGGCCAGTGTGGTGCCGTCGTTGCTGGCGGCGTTGGATCCGGCGCAGGTGGCGGGGATCCGCCGGTGGGTGCTGGGTGCGGAGTTCTTGAGCGCGGATCTGGCGTCGCGGTGGTCGGCGGGTTCGCAGGTGTGGAACACCTACGGTCCGACCGAGGCCACGGTGATCACGACTGCGGCGCCGGTGACGCTGCCGGTGTCGGGTGCGGGTCCGTCGATGGGCCGGCCGATCGGCAATGCCCGGGTGCTGGTGCTCGATGAGTTCCTGCAGCCGGTCCCGGTGGGCGTGGTCGGTGAGGTATACATCGGTGGTCTCGGCCTGGCGCAGGGGTATGTCGATCGTCCGGATCTGACCGCTCACCGGTTTGTGGCCGATCCGTCGGGTGTCGGTGGCCGGTTGTACCGCAGTGGTGACCTGGCCCGCTGGGACCGTGAAGGGTTGCTGCATTTCACGGGTCGTTCGGACGATCAGGTGAAGATCCGTGGGTTCCGGATCGAACCCGCCGAGGTCCAGGCGGTGCTGCAACAGCATCCGCAGGTCGCGCAGGCCGCCGTGATCGCCCGTGACAACCAGCTGATCGGCTACCTGGTCGCCGCCGGCAACGAGCTGGACGTGGCCGCGGTGCGGGAGTTCGCTGCCGAGCGACTGCCGGAATACATGCTGCCCACGCTGCTCGTGCTCGATGCCCTGCCGCTGAACGCCAACGGCAAACTCGACCGGGCGGCTCTCCCCAACCCCAACCTGCCCACCACCGGCCGGGCCGCGGCCACCGCGACCGAGGAGATCCTGTGCGAGCTGTTCGCCGAGATTCTCGAGGTGGAGAGTGTCCCCGCTGACGCGTCGTTCTTCGAACTCGGCGGCGACTCCATCACGGCGATGCGGCTCATCGGCCGGATCCGGTCCGTGCTGGATACCGAGATCAACGTACGGGCGCTGTTCACCACACCGACCGTGGAGGCGGTGGCGGCGCTGCTGACCAGCCAGGCGGGAACCGAGGACCTCGGCGAGATCCTGCCGCTGCGGCCTGAGGGCGACGGGACCCCGCTGTTCTGCTTCCCGCCGAGCTCGGGGCTCAGCTGGTGCTACACGAGCCTCGCGCAGCGGCTGCCGGTGGACGGTCCGGTCTACGGCCTGCAGGCGCGCGGCTTCGGCGAGGGGGAGACCCTGCCGGAGAGCATCGAGGCGCTGTCGGCCGAGTACGTCGACCGGATGCGGACCGTCCGGCCAGCCGGACCGTACCGGCTGCTGGGCTGGTCGTTCGGTGGCGTCGTGGCGCACGCGGTCGCGACCCGCCTGCAGGAGCTGGGCGAGACCGTCGAGCTGCTGGCGATCCTCGACGGCTATCCCGTCACCCCGGAAAGCCGGCCGCGGCCGGCACCGGAATCGCCTGACCGGCCCCGGCCCGAGAAGCCGGCCGAGCCGCTGATGGACGGCGGTGTACTGACCGAGATCGCGCGGGTCAACGCGAACAGCCATGAGCTGATGAGCCGATTCGAGCCCGCCGTGTACCGCGGCGACCTGTTGCTCTTCGTCGCGGAGGGACGCCCGTCGGCTCCCGGCGGTGATGATGCGGCCGAGCCGGTTCGGCCCGCGCCCACCGAGGACGACGCGGTGAGTGGCGAGCCGATCGAGGGCCGCGCCGCGCTCGTCGAATCCGCTGTCGGCGACCCGGAAATCTGGCGGCCCTACGTCGACGGCGACGTCGAGACACATCGCCTCGGCGTGCCGCATCACGCCATGTTGAGTGGCATGGCGCTGGACGACCTGATCCGTGTGCTTCAGAAAGGGCGCGATAGTGATGGAGACAACGCCGACGGCTGATGGAGAAATGGAGCGTGCCGGGGAATCCGGTGCGGTCGTCGATACGCCGGACCCGCCGAAACGGTCCCGGCCCCGGTATCTGGTGCCCGTCCTGGTGGCACTCGCCGTTCTCGTGGTGGCCGGCAGTTTCGGGGCCGGAATATTCCTCGGAAGGTCCCCGGAAACCGACAACGTCGCCGGGGCCACGGCCGGCCCGAGCGCCGATCCGCGTTTCACCGAGGCGATGAAGTTCGTGACGTGCATGCGGGGAAATGGGGTTTCCAATTATCCGGCCCCGCAGCCCAACGGCGAGTTGCTTCTCACCAACGAAAGCGGAGTGGATATCGCGTCCAAGGCGTATCAGAGTGCGGAATCCGCCTGTAAATCGTTCCTTCCCAGCGGCATGTCGCAAGGAGGGGAACAGCCCGGCGGGGCCGGCGGTCCGGCTGGGGCCGATGCGGCGTCCGGGCAGCCGTCACTGCCTGCGCGTGACCTCACGAAATACGTGAAGTGCATGCGGGGCGAGGGCGTCACGCAATTCCCTGATGCCGATGCGCTCGGCAACTTCAGCGATGTCGATCCCAACTGGCCCGGGTTGCAGGACGCGCAGGCCAGCTGCGCGAAGTACCTGCCGCCGGGCTCACCCGGGGCACCCCGGTGAGCTAGCTCACCCCGCCCTTTCCCGGTTCGTCGGCCTGCTGCCGACGGGCCGGGAATTGCCTGTTCAGAGGGTTTTCCGGCGCTGTCGGGGCAACGGTCTCCGAGCGCCGGCAGAGACGGTTTGCCGTGAAACGTCGCTGAAACCGGTCCTCCGGTAGAAAAGTCGTCGGGGCAAGAACCCCGGTCGCAACAGGAGGACAAGATGTTCACGATCAAGAGCGCCAAAGCGTCGCGGACCGGATGGTTTCGCAATACTGGTGTCGTCGCTTTCATGCTGGTGACGGCCGCGGTCAGCGCGGGCTGCAACAAGGATTCCGGCGATGGAAACAATTCGGTGGCGTCGTTGCCGGACAATTCCACCGCGTCGGCGCCCGCCGTTTCCGGAAGTGGTACCGGGGACCTCGCTGCGTACGCCAACTGCCTGCGGAGTAACGGTCTCCCGGACTTCCCTGACCCGGAGAACGGCGCTCTCGCCCTGCCCGACGGGGTCAACCCGAACTCCAAGGAGTTCAAGGACGCCGAGGCGAAATGCGTCCAGTACAAGCCCGAGGGCAAGCCGCAGAACGGCGGCGACGCGGGCAAGCAGACCTGGTCGCAGGAGGAGAAACTCAAGTACGCGAAGTGCATGCGTGAGAACGGCGCGACCGGCTTCTCCGACCCGGACGCCAACGGCGACTTCGCCAACCGCAAGGGCGATGGCCCGGACCCGGATTCGGCGCAGTACAAGGCCGCCGAAGAGGCGTGCAAGCAGTACAAGAAGAACATCCCTGAGGACGCGCCGCAGGGTGGAGCCGGTCAGTGAGCCAGACCGAGGTCTCCACTGAAACCGAGGCCAGCGCGCCGGTAGCGAACGGCTACCGGCCGCGGCCCCGGTCGCGACGCCGGTGGCCGGCGGTGGTGACAGTCCTGCTCCTGCTGAGCGCCGGGGCCGCGACAGTCGTGGTCCTTCGCCCCTGGGAGAAGGACGCCGAGCAGGCGGCGTACCAGAACAAGACGGCGTTCGCGCTGGCGGACGTCACCAAGGGCGATATCTCCGCGACCTCGCTGCAGAACGGCAAGCTCGGCTACGCCGGCTCCTACAAAGTGGTCAACAACGCCGACGGCAAACTCACCGACGCGCCGTCGGCCGGGCAGGTGATCAAGTCGGGGAAGCCGATCTACCGGGTGGACGGCAAGCCGGTGATCTTCATGACGGGGTCCTACCTGCCGGCGTACCGGGCGCTCAACTGGGGCCTCAAGGGCGCCGACGTACAGCAGCTGAACGCTGCCCTGGTGGCGTTGAAGTACGCCACCAAGAGCCAGATCGACCCGGACTCCGACTACTTCGGCAAGCAGACCTACTGGGCCGTGTGGCGCTTCCAGAAGGCCGTGAAGCTGGAGAAGACCGGTTCGGTGCCGCTGGGACAGGTCGTCTTTCTGCCGGCGAAGGAACTGCGCATCACCTCGGTCGCCGCGACCGTCGGCGCCGGCGTCACCCCGGGAGCGACCGTCCTGGAGGCGTCGTCCACGGAACGCCAGGCCACGCTGAAGCTGAACGCGAGCCAGCAGTCGCAGGTCAAGGTCGGTGACAAGGTGACGGTCACGATGCCTACGGGCAAGTCGACGCCGGGTGTGGTGTCAGCGGTCGGCAAGATCGCGTCCACCGTGGGCGACAAGACGACCGTCGACGTCTTCATCAAGCTGTCCAAGCCGAAGGAGACCGGCGCCCTGGACAAGACCCCGGTGCAGATCGCCATCGTCTCCGACGTGTCCAAGGACGTCCTGTCGGTTCCGGTGAGCGCGCTGCTGGCCCTCGCCGGTGGCGGGTACGCGGTCGAGGTGGTGGACGCCGCTGGGGCACACACCCTCGTGCGGGTCGAGACCGGACTGATCGATGACGGCGCAGGCCGGGTCGAGGTCTCCGGTGACGGCCTGGCCGAGGGACAGAAAGTCGCGGTGCCGGCGTCATGATGGGAAGGCGGACGGCCACGGACGAGAGGGAAGTCGCGGAGGAGGCGGTCACCGCACCGCCCCGCGACGAAACCGCACCGCCGCGCAGCGAACCGGTGCTCCAGCTGGACAACGTTCAGAAGATCTACCCGGGTCTCTCCCCGGTGGTGGCACTGGACGGCGCCAGCTTCACGATCCGTCGTGGTGAGCTGGTCGCCATCGTGGGCCCGTCGGGCTCCGGGAAGTCCACCCTGCTGCAGGTGATGGGCACTCTGGACAGGCCGACCGCCGGGACGGTCCGGGTCGTCGGTGACGACGTGGCCCAGATGTCCGACCGCGATCTGGCCTGGCTGCGGGCGACCCAGATCGGCTTCGTGTTCCAGCAGTTCTTCCTGGCCGACTACGCCACGGCCCTGGAGAACGTGGCCGACGGGCTGTTCTACTCGGGAGCCCGGTACCGCGACCGGATCAACGCGGCTGACATCGCACTGCAGCGGGTGGGCCTCGGTCATCGGATGCACCATCGTCCGGCCGAGCTGTCCGGTGGTGAGCGGCAGCGGGTCGCGATCGCCCGCGCGCTGGTCGGTAACCCGGCCATCGTGCTGGCCGACGAGCCGACCGGAAATCTGGACAGTGTCTCCGGCGGGTCGGTCTACCAGTTGCTGCGCCAGCTCAACGAGGAGGGCACGACGATCGTCGTGATCACCCACGACCGCGATCTGGCGGCCAAGCTGCCGCGCCGCATCGAGGTGCTGGACGGGCACATCGTCGCCGATGTCGCTCAGGACGAGCACCAGGCCTCAGGGGAGGGGGACTGACATGCCGGCGACGGCTACTGTACGGCTGCACCCGGTCGACCTCGCCAGGGTGGCGAGCGTGGGGTTGCGTACCAGGCGGGTCCGCGCCGCGTTGTCGGCCCTGGGCATCGCGATCGGGGTGGCGGCGATGGTCGCGGTGCTGGGCCTGTCCGCCTCTTCCCAGGCCGGCCTGCTGTCCGAGATCGACAAACTCGGCACCAACCTGCTCACGGTCGAGCCCGGCCAGACGATGTCCGGCGAGACGGCGAAGCTGCCCAAGGACGCGGTGCCGATGATCTCGCGGATCGGCCCGGTCCAGAACGTGCAGAGCACCGGCGAGGTCACCGCCAAGGTGTACCGCACCCAGTACATACCGGAGGTCAACACCAACGGTCTGTCGGTACACGCCGCGAGCCTCGGCCTGCCCGCCGCCGTCAGCACCTCGGTCGCTCAGGGGGAGTACCTCAACGCGGCTACCGCGACCCAGCCGGTCGCCGTGCTGGGTGCCGACGCGGCGCGACGGCTGGGCATCTACCACCTGATCCCGAACCAGCGGATCTGGGTCGGTGAACAGTGGTTCTACGTCGCGGGCATCCTGAACCCGGCGAAGCTGACTCCGGAGATCGACACCTCGGTGCTCATCGGATACGAGTCGGCAGCGCGCTACCTCAACTTCGACGGCTACTCCACCAAGGTGTACGTGCTGTCGCAACCCGACCAGGTCACCTCGGTCTACAACGTGCTCGCCGCGACGGCCAACCCGGCCACGCCGGACGAGATCACCGTCAGCCGGCCGTCCGCGGCGCTGATCGCCAGGGCCGCCGCCCAGTCCGCGTTCAACGGACTGTTCCTCGGTCTCGGTGCGGTCGCTCTGCTGGTCGGTGGGATCGGTGTGGCCAATACCATGGTCATCTCGGTGCTGGAACGCCGCTCCGAGATCGGGCTCCGGCGGGCCCTCGGTGCGACTCGGGGTGACATCCGAACCCAGTTCCTGTCCGAGGCGATCCTGCTCGCGGCGATCGGTGGCGCGGTGGGGGTAGGTGCCGGGGTGCTGGCCACGGTGGCCTACGCCCAGGTCAAGGGCTGGGAAACGGTGGTACCCCCACTCGCGTGGGCGGGTGGGCTGGGTGCCTCGATGCTCATCGGTGCGGTGGCGGGACTGCTGCCGGCCCTCCGCGCGGCCCGAATGGCACCGACCGAGGCGCTCCGAACGGCGTAGGCCGTAGCCCGCGGCAATGCGGTGTGACGAAACGGATCCGGGAAACAGCCCGGAGGATCACACCGCTCGCCGTGGTTTCCGAATGTTGATTCTTGCTGCGCGGAGGAAGTTGTGTTTCGAGCAATCTGCTTGTTCCTCGGGGGTGCCGGCATCGTTGTTCTGTTGAGTTCCTGTGGCGGAACATCATCGAGCCAGGAGCACCCGGCATCATCGGAGGACCAGGCCAGGGCGGCACCTTCGGCATCTGCTTCCGAAGGCCGGCCGACGTTTGCGGCGTGCATGCGCCGAAACGGGGTGGACAACTTCCCTGACCGGGCCTCGGACGGTGGATACCACTTCGGTTCACCGAACGACGTCGACCCGTTCTCGCCGGTTTATCAAGCCGCCTACGAAGCGTGTGAAGACCTTATTTGAGGACGCGAGTGCGGCAGGATCCCGCCCCACTCCGTTCATCTCTGCGCCGGTTGATCTCCCCCGTGCCGGCCAGGGTCGGGCTGGTTGGACTGCCCCGGGGCAGTCCAACCAGTTCGCATTGTTCCGCCGCGTGACGGTCAGTTGGACAGCATTGTCCGATCCTCAGTGGCCATGTGATCCTGTATCGGGCGGGAAGTCGTTCCCATTACCGGTTCTGGAGAAATTAGGAACCGAGTTCGCTACCGCCCGAAATCAGGCTGCACAGGCGTCATTCGATGGTGTCGTGGCATACGCGCGAACCGAGAGGTAGGCCATGAGCGCGGTTCAGGAAGAAGAATTCGACGTAGTAGTGGTGGGCGGTGGCCCGGCGGGGTCGACTCTCGGCTCGCTGGTGTCCATGCAGGGGCATCGCGTGCTGATCTTGGAGAAGGAGACCTTCCCCCGGTACCAGATCGGGGAGTCGCTCCTGCCTTCGACGATCCATGGGATCTGTGAGCTGCTCGGAGTGACCGAAGAGCTCGCGCAGGCCGGTTTCCCGCGGAAGCAGGGCGGCACCTTCCGCTGGGGTGCCAGTACCACCCCGTGGAACTTCTCCTTCTCCGTGTCGCCGAAGATCGCCGGGCGGACGTCGTTCGCGTACCAGGTCGAGCGCAGCAAGTTCGACAAGATCCTGCTGGACAACGCGGCTCGTAAGGGTGCCGTGGTCCGGGAGAACAGCGCCGTCCTCGACGTCTTCGAGGACGGCGGCCGGGTGGCGGGAGTCGTCTACCGGGACGTCGACGGTGCCGAGCACCGGGTGCGCGCGACCTATGTGGTGGACGGTTCGGGCAACACCAGCAATCTCTACAAGCGGGTGGGTGGAACCCGGGAGTACTCCGAGTTCTTCCGCAGCCTCGCGCTCTTCGGGTATTTCGAGAACGGCGCGCGGATGGACGAGCCGTACCGCGGCAACATCTTCTGCGAGGCGTTCCCGAGTGGCTGGTTCTGGTACATCCCGCTCAGCGACACGCTGACCAGCGTCGGAGCCGTGGTCCGCCGGGAGGACGCGGCGAAGATCCAGGGCAACCCGGAGACCGCGCTGAACAACCTCATCGCCGAGAGCAGCACTGTCAAGGGGTTCCTGTCCGGTGCCACCCGGGTCACCGAGGGACAGTACGGCGACATCCGGGTACGCAAGGACTACTCGTACCACAACACGTCCTTCTGGCGTCCGGGCATGATCCTCATCGGTGACGCGGCCTGCTTCGTCGACCCCGTCTTCTCGTCCGGCGTTCACCTGGCGACCTACAGCGGGCTGCTCGCCGCCCGGTCGATCAACAGCGTTCTGGCCGGTACGGTCGACGAGAAGGACGCGTTCGACGAGTTCGAGGCCCGCTACCGCCGTGAGTACGGCGTGTTCTACGAGTTCCTGATGTCCTTCTACGACATGCACGTGGACGAGAACTCCTACTTCTGGTCCGCCAAGAAGGTCACCAGCAGCAGCCACACCGAGCTGGAGTCCTTCGTCGAACTGGTCGCCGGCATGTCCACCACCGGCTTCGAGCTCAACGACGCCGAGGCCGCAGCCGTGCGCTTCAAGGAGAACTCGACCGAGTTCTCCGACGCCATCGACACCATGAACGCCCAGAACGAGCAGAACATGGCGCCGCTGTTCAAGTCCGCGGTGGTCCGGAAAGCCATGCAGGAAGGTGCCCAGGTGCAGACCCGGGCGCAGCTCGGCGAGGACGCGGGCGACGAGTCGCCGCTCTTCCAGGGCGGCCTGGTCGCGTCGTCGGACGGGCTGTTCTGGGTACGTTCCGAGTGATCCGGCGCCCGCACCGGTAAAGCGATTGACCGGTACGAACGTTCCAAACTTGAAAAGCAAGTGACGTGGCCGGGTCCGGCGGTGTATCGACGCTTTGTCAACACCGCCGGACCCGGCCACGCCCGTGTGCTGCCCCATCTTCGCTGACCGCTATTCGTCATACCGCGGACACCGGCGTGACGCCTTTTACCCAGAGCTGGTCATGCCTGCCGGCGACCGGCGATCACCAGCATTCCCGGGTGCGTTCACGATCCAATGGAATCGATCATCCGGAAGGTGATCACAGGGCTTCGGAGATCGTTTTCGCCAGTGTGTATCCCGAGCCCGAAGGTACCCCTGTCGGCGCCGGTGTCGGATATCCGGCATGCCTTCCCGCATCGCATCGCGGATGCCACTTCCTTTAACGCCTGTGTGCAATTTGTGAACCAGCTGTCCGGAACCTGTGCAATGACAAACCCGGCATCTTGGGCTAGGGGTTGAGGGCCTGATGCCGCTCCGTGGGATAGGGGTTACTCAGCGCCCGGCATCGATGTAATTTCGGACGGCTGGTAAAGCTTTCACCCGCGGGTGGCGCTTTGAAGCCCGGCGCGGGAAACTGACGGAAAATGCGGGGGGGAAAAGATCATGGATCCTGTTCTGACGATGTGACTCTGGTCCCGCCGCGGTGGCTGTGGACCGGCACGCGATCAGTGCTCTCGTCCACGAATGCCGCAGCGGCCGGCTGAGCCTGCGTATATCTATTTCGTCATCTGGCTGTGTGAGCCTTGTCACCGGTGCCAGCGGGCTGCGGCTGATCGTCGCGCCCTGTCCTGGAGTGTCCTGCGCGGAGACCGATCATCTGCTCCGCCCGTCTCGGCTGCCCGGATAACACCATCTCCGGTGCCGCGTACGACCCGGACACGAAGCCGAAGGCGAACCGTCAGTTGAGTCGGCTGGGCCTCTCTGTTGCCCAGCCATCGCGGCCAAGCTTTGACTCACGCGCGCGTAGGTTCCCGCCGCGTGCGCGTCACTCGTTTAGGAGTTTCCTTGACACCCGAGGAAGAGGACATCAACCGGCAGCCTGTCGTTCAGATGGAGATCGGTTCACTCAACACGAGCGGATCACCCAGGCTCGCTGGTGCCAACCCGATGCATGTGGAGACGATGGTCGCCGTTCAGGGAGAGTTGCCCCCGATCCTGGTGCACCGCCCGACGATGCGTGTCATCGACGGAGCGCACCGGATCGAAGCGGCGATCCGGCGCGGCGAGACGACGATCGCCGGTCGATTCTTCGACGGTCCCGAGGACGAGGCGTTCGTCCTGTCGGTGTGGCTCAACGTCTCCCACGGACTACCGCTGGCCCTCGCCGACCGCAAACGTGCGGCGGAGCGCATCGCCGTCTCGCATCCGCAGTGGTCGGACCGCCGTGTCGCCGCGGTGACCGGAATCTCGCCGGGCACCGTCGCCGACATCCGCCGGCGGGTCGCCGGCTCGTTCGCTCCCGACAGCAGCCGGATCGGTCAGGACGGCCGGGTTCGACCGCTGGACTGCAGCGCGGGCCGCCTGCTCGCCGGGCGGCTGATGACGGAGAACCCCAACCTTTCTCTCCGTCAGGTCGCGAAGGCCGCGGCGATCTCTCCGGAAACCGCCCGTGACGTCCGCAACCGCCTTCTCAGCGGCGCCGACCTGGTGCCGGCCCGGCGTACCCGGGACACCCCGCAGGTGACCGCCAAGAGCAAGACCCGGGGCCGCAACTCGCCCCTGAACCTCGTCCGTAACGGTGACCGACAGCAGCCGGTGATCGATCATGCCGTCGTCGTCAACCGGCTCATGGGTGACCCGGCGCTGCGTTACACCGACACCGGACGAAACCTGCTGCGGCTTCTGACCCTGCACGCCCGCTGGACCCAGGAGTGGGAGAGCATCGTCGACAACGTGCCGCCGCACTGCACCGACGTGGTCGCTGATCTGGCCCGGCAGTTCGCCAGCCTGTGGGCGGACTTCGCCGTGCGGGTCGGCCCGGGACAACGGGTGGCGAGTTGACGACCTCTGTTGAAGCGATCTGATCGCTGACTCGGTGGCCGGCCGTTCGGTATCGACGGTTCGGCCGCCGAGTCGTCGGACCGGAGCCGGCACCCCGGTGGGAAGGGGGCATCGGAACAAAGCCACCCCGTACGGTCCAATGACCGATCCGGTACATCTGTCGCCAGCCGGCGCACGGATCGGGTGACGCCCGGCATCGACAAGCGGGGTAACAGACTGTCCAACTGAAACGGTTACCAGCGGCTGGACGGTTCGGGACCGGACGGGTGGCGACGTCCGCACCTTCCCGCAGGCATGTCCGGCAGTCGGTACGGGGCGGCCGACCGATCCTGTGACCAGCGCCTACGACGCCTGGGCGGGGCCCGGGACAGTGACTCTGACGATGTTCTGTGCTTACCTCCAGAGATCTTTGAGGTTCCCGGCGCCGATCCAGGATGTTGCACTTGACCTGGGAAAAGTCGGCTGTGTCCGCGGTAGATCAGCGTTTCCCTCATTTGCGACGCTTCGGTAGGATTCGATCCCATGCGGTAGCGATGATGTCCGGCGGGGGAGCCTGTGACACTGAGTAGGCGGAACTCGACATTGCTCTTGTTCGATCAGGTGTGCCAGGCGTCCACTCGGGATGGCAGGGGCGCGGTGCTGCTCATCAGCGGTCCGGTGGGTAGCGGCAAGACGGCCCTGTTGCAGGAGATGGCGGCATGTGCCGGACGCCGGGACGGCCGCGCTTTCGTGGTCACCGGCTCGGCACGCGAGCGTCTGCATCCGTACGGCGTTCTCGCGCGTCTGATCCAGTCGATGTGCGTGGCCGGAATGGCGGATCCACTTCCCGGCGGCCTGGGCGCCGACGAGGACTTCTTCGAGATGATGCACCGGGTGAGCGCCGCGTTCCGGGACTTCTCCGCCCGGTGTCCGGTCGTCGTCGGCGTCGACGACGTCCACTTCGTCGACGAGCCGTCGCTGCGGGCCCTCAGTTACCTCATCCGGCGGATCGAGACGACCGCCGCGGTCGTGGTCGTGAACGAGAGCACCTCGTATGAGCGCGACATGGTGGACTTGCGGGCCGAGTTGCTCCACCTGCCGTTCTGTCACCGGGTCCGGCTCGCCCCGCTGACCCGCGACGACATCGCCGAGCAACTGCACCAGCGCCTCGGCGCCGGATCCGGCGGCGCCTACGCGCGGTTCTGTGCCCAGGTCACCGGCGGGGTCCCGCTGCTGTTGCAGGGTCTGATCGACGATCTCGTCACGGCGCCCGGCCCGGTCGGTGGTGAGCCCGGCCCGAATTTCCGGCAGGCCGTGCTGCGCGGCCTCCACCGGTGCACGTCATCGACCGCCGAGGTCGCGCGGGCGATGGCGGTCCTCGGCGACTTCGCGGCCCCGGAACTGGTCGCCGAACTCGGCAGCGTTGACGTCGCCCTGGTCGGCGAGAGCATCCGGGACTTGCGGGAGATGGGCCTGCTCGAACGGAAGTCGTTCCGGCACCCGCACATCCGTGCCGCGGTGCTGGCCGGCATCCCCGGGCCGAGTCTGCCGGAGATACACAGCCGCGCCGCCGTGCTGCTGCATCAGAGCGGCGCGCCGGCGCACGCCGTGGCGGAGCAACTGATCGCCGCGCAGGACGGCGGCAAGGCGTCGTGGCGGGTCAGCATCCTCTGCGAGGCGGCCCGCGAGGCGCTGGCGTCCGGTGACGTGGACAGCGCGGTGCTCAGCCTGCGGCACGCCGTCAGCGCGAGTGCCGACGAGTCGCAGCGGGCCTACGCCGGCGTACATCTCGCGGAGGCGCTGTGGCACACCGATCCCAGCCGGGCGGCGCGCGGGCTCGACGAGCTCGGCAAGGACGCCCGGGCCGGCCTGATCACCGGCCCCGAAACCCTGATCGCGGTCAACCAGCTGCTCTGGTGGGGTGAGTTCGCACAGGCCGATGAATTGCTGTGGCTCGTCGACGATGAGGACTACGGCGACTCCACCCTCGCGCACCTCTGGACCCTGTTCTGCCAGGTGGGCGGAGGCGCGGGACTGTGCGACGAGAGCCGCCCACCGGTCGACTCGCAGCTGGCGCAATCCGGTGCGATGGCGGCGGCCGCCTACCTCAGCTCGGCGGCGAGCCTGATCTTCGACGGCGCGCCGACGGATCGGCCCGACCGGATGCTGCTGGGCCTCCGGGCCGGAGCGCCGCTGACGCCCGCCCTCTACGCCCTCGTCCTCCTGGTGCAGACCGGGCGGTTGGACGAGGTGGTCTCCTGGTGCGACCGGTTGCTGAAGGAGGAGTGGATCCACCGGTCGCCGATGCGGCGGGTGATGATCAGGACGGTCGAGTCGGTGGCGCTGCTGAGGTCCGGCGACAGCAGCGGTGCTCTGCGCGGTATCCGGGAGGTGTTCGGCACCGTACCGCCGGCGGCGTGGGGCGTGGTGGTGGGCCTGCCCATGTCGGTCGCGGTTCGTGCCAGCACCGATCTGGGCGACACGCACGCGGCCCGGTCGTATCTCGCGGTTCCGGTGCCGCCCGCGATGTTCGACACCCCGTTCGCGGTGCCGTACCTGCTGGCCCTCGGCTGGTGCCACCTGGCCATGGGCCATCCGCAGAGCGCCCTGATGTACGCCCGGTCCTGCCTGGGGCTGACCGCGAAATGGGGCGTCGACGCCACCGGGATCGCGGCCGGGCCGCTCGGGCTGGAGATATCCCGGCCCCTGCCGCCGGCCGCGGAGCCGGTGGACTCCGATGAGGAGGCCCCCGGCTGGAACCGGCGGGAGCCGTCGCCCGCGGCCACTGACGACAGCGCCGGACTCACGGACGCCGAACAACGGGTCGCCGCGCTCGCCGCGGCCGGCAGCACCAACCGCCAGATCGCCGAGCGTCTGTTCATCACTGTGAGTACCGTCGAGCAGCACCTCACCAAGGTCTATCGCAAGCTCAACGTGCGCAGCCGTTCCGGACTGCGGTGAGCCGGCTACTGATCCGCGCCCGATTTATTCGAGATTCTTCCGCCTGGGCGGTTGGACAGTCGTTTGACGCTGATGAATTTTGAAACCTAACGTCTCGGTGTCAGGTCGCTCGGAATTCCTCGGAGGTTTCGAGATGACTGCCCAGCCGGTCAAGAAACTGTTGTCGTCCAAGCGGCGCATGTGGGCCAGGACCTCAAGGAACGTGCCCGCCGTGACGCGGCGGGGCACGCCGGCGTCCTCGTTCGGCGGCCGTGGCCGGCCCGGATGGCCACGGCTCACCGAGCGGTTCGGTTTCAGCAAACCGGTGATCGCCGGGGTCGACGGGTACGCCCTCGGCGGCGGCTTCGAACTGACCCTCGCCCTGCGATCTGATCATCGCCTCCGACCGGTCGGAATTCGGGTTGCCGGAGGTCCGGCTGGGCCTGGTCCCGGCCGCCGGCGGAGTGTTCCTGCTGATCCGCCAACTGCCGCAGAAGGTGGCCATGAGCCATCCGCTGACCGGGCGGCGGATGGACGCCGGGACCGCCCATTCGTACGGCCTGATCAACGCCGGCACAGCACCGACGCGGTCGAAGGGCCGCGGGCCTTCGCGGAGAAGCGCTCCCCGAACTGGTCCGGGACCTGACCTTCAGGAGACTTCGGTTCGAATTGAGGAGTCGTCAGATGACGTTCCAAGCACCCCCGGCATCGCTCGGTGGACATTCGCTGCTCGTGTTCCTGGTCGCGGTGGCGACCCTGCTGCTGGTCGCGCAGCTTCTCGCCCGCCTCGCGGAACGGGTTCACCTGCCGGCCATCGTGGGCGAACTGGCGACCGGCGTGATCCTGGGGCCCTCACTGCTGGCCCACATCGCGCCCGGGGTGACCGCTTGGATCTTCCCGCGTACTCCCGAGCAGATGCACCTGCTGGACGCGGTCGGCCAGATCGGCATCCTGCTGCTGGTCGGCCTCACCGGAACCCACCTGGACGTCGCCATGGTCCGGCGGCGTAAGGCCACCGCCGCGCGGATCAGCCTGGGGGGCCTCCTCCTGCCGCTGGCTCTCGGCCTCGGCGTCGGCTATCTGCTCTCCGGTTGGCTCAGCGGTGACGTGGTGGACGACAGACTGGTCTTCGCCGGCTTCATGGGCGTCGCATTGTGCGTGACCGCGATCCCGGTGATCGCCAAAACCCTCTCCGACATGCGGCTGCTGCACCGTGACGTGGGCCAGCTGACCCTGGCGGCGGGCACGATCGACGACGCGGTCGGCTGGTTCCTGCTCTCCGTGGTGTCGATGGCCGCGACCGCCGGGCTGAGCGGGGGCAACATCGCGAAGGCGGTCGCCTATCTGCTCGGCTTCGTCATCTTGGCCGTGCTCGTCGGCCGGCCGCTGGTCCGCCGCGTCATGCGGCTGGCCGACCGCAGCGAGGCGCCCGGATCCAGCATCGTGGCCGCCGTCGTCGTGGTCCTGGTGGGTGCGGTGATCACCCAGGCGCTCGGCATGGAACCGATCTTCGGCGCCTTCGTGGCCGGCATCCTGGTCGGCCTGCCCAAGGCGGCGAACCAGGCGAAGCTGGCGGCGCTGCGTACCGTCGTGCTCAGCGTGCTGGCGCCGCTCTTCCTGGCGACCGCGGGCCTGCGCATGGATCTGACCGCGCTGGTCGACCCCAAGGTCGCGCTCGGTGCGGTGGTCGTTCTGTTCGTTGCGATCGTCGGCAAGTTCGCCGGGGTGTACGCCGGTGCCAGGCTGAGCCGGCTGAGCCGTTGGGAGGGCCTTGCGATCGGCGCAGGCATGAACTCCCGCGGCGTGGTCGAGGTGGTGGTGGCGCTCACCGGCCTACGGCTGGGCGTCCTGAGCACCGCGACGTTCACGATCGTCGTGCTGGTCGCCGTCGTCACGTCGGTGATGGCCCCGCCAGTGCTGCGCTTCTCCTGCGCACGCATCACCCAGAACGAGGACGAACGGCTTCGCAAGATCGATCACGACACCTGGAGCGGTGTTTCCGTCGCCCGCGAGGCATCGTCGAGCGCGGGCGAGAAACCCTGACAATCGCCGCCCGCTGGACGGTCTGGAGGCGGCGATCCGGGCCGAGCGGGCCGCCGCCCACGGGCGCTCTACCTGGTGCCCGACCACGCCAACCCGTCCGGCTCCAGGCTGTCGGTCCCGGACCCGGAGCGTCTGTTCGACCTGGCGGCGCTGACGGGCCTGCTGATCCTCGAGGACACCCCGTACCGCCTGGTCAGCCCGGGTGAGGCGGTGCCGACACCGAAGGCGCTGGACCGGCATCGTTCGGTGGTGCATCTCTGGTCGCACTCGAAAACGATCTTCCCGGGCACGCGGGTGGGCTTCGCCATGGTGGACCAGACGACGGCCGGATACTACGGCGATGCGGCTCTCGGTCGGTTACCTGTCACCCGAGGAGATCGACGAGGGCATCACCCGGCTGGTGGCCTTCATCGACGCCGAGACCAGTCGCCATCGGGGCCGGCCGGCGACCTCCCGGCGGGGCGTCCGGCAGGCCGTCCGTGGGGCTGTCCAAGCAACGAATTACCCCTAGTTGGACGATGGAGACCTATGACATTGAAATACGCACGATCGACCACCTGGAGGTATTCACCGAGGGCGCCGACGCGGCCGCCGCCCGGTTCTGCACCGGATTCGGCTTCACCGCCCACGGCCGCGGGGGCCCGGATACCGGGCGGTGGTCGGGTTCGCCGTCGACGACGCCACCGCGGCGTTCACCGAGGCGGTCGGGCGCGGTGCCGCGCCGGGCTCCTGCGTGACGTGGACCACCTGGCCGTCTGCCTGCCGCCCGGGCAGCTGGACGACGCCGTCGACCGGCACTGCCGGGTGTCCGACTTTGAGCACGCCTTCGAGGAGCAGATCTTCGTCGGGCGGCAGGCGATGCTCTCCAAGGTGGTGCAGAGCCGATCCCGGGGCGTCACCTTCACCATCATCGAGCCGGACCTCACCCACGACCCGGGGCAGATCGACACGTTCATCGCCGACCACGACGGTGCCGGCGTGGCCAACCCCATGGCGTCGTGCAGCTCGGCGGTGAACACCGCCGTGCCTCGGCCTCGCCCCCGGCGGCCAGACCCTACATCAGCGGCCGCGTTCTCCCCGTCCGGGTGCAGCCGCCGTTGGTACGCCACCGGGGCGGCGGCCAGGAATGGTGCCACCGGCCGTCCCAGCAGCGTCGAGGCGGTGTCGCAGGAGGAGACGTCGCGCAGCACGCGAGGCACCACGAAACACCCGGTCCAGCGCGGCCCGGTCGGCGTCCAGCGTGGTTTCCCGGCCGCTGCCCCCGGCGACGAAGTCCCACACCTCACGAGGCAGCACGGTGTCCGGCGTCGCCGACGCTGCCGGACTTCGGCGCGGTCGTGAAATCCATCCGGCCCTCCTCGGCTTCCGTCCCGGGTCGGGAGGCACGTGGCGGACTGTAGGCGCGAGCGGGCATGTTGGCGAACATCGGCTGGACATGGTGCGGTGTAACCGGAGCCGACGATCGAGGGCGGTGGTGTTCGATGGTTCGCAGTCTGCTCGTGATCGGAACGGGCCTGGTGGGTACGTCGGTGGCGCTGGCGGCCCGGCGCGCCGGGGTCACCGTCTTCCTGGACGACATCGACGCTCACGCGGCCCGGCTGGCCGAGGCGCTCGGTGCGGGCCTGGCCGAGCCGCCCCGGCACCCGGTTGATCTCGCGCTGGTCGCGGTGCCGCCCGCACAGGTCGGCCCGGTGCTGCGGGACGCGCAGCAACAACGGGCGGCTCGCAGCTACACCGATGTGGCCGGGGTCAAGGGTGAACCGGAACGCGACGTGCTGCGGCTGGCCCCGGATCCCGCGGCGTACGTCGGTGGACACCCGATGGCCGGCCGGGAGCGATCCGGCCCGATGGCCGCCACCGCGGATCTGTTCCTCGGCAAGACCTGGGTACTCTGCCCGTCCGAGCGGACCGGCGCGGAGGCCTTGGCGAGCGCTACCGCGCTGGCCGAGATCTGCGGAGCGGTGCCGCTGCGGCTGGACAGCCGGGCGCACGACGGCCTCGTGGCGCTGACCTCGCACGTCCCACATCTGATGGCCAGCCTGACCGCGGCCCGCCTGCACGAGGGCCCGGCCGGCACGGAGCCGATGGCCGGGCAGGGCGTCCGGGACGTCACCAGGATCGCGGCCGGTGAGCCGGGGCTGTGGACCGACATCGTCCGGTCCAACGCTCCGGCGATCGCGGCCGTGCTCCGTGCGGTGTGCGGTGACCTCACCCGGTTGCTGGCCGCGGTCGAGGTCCTCGCCGGGCCCGGTGCGGGGGCGCGGGGCGAGGCCTTGCGTACGGTCACCGACCTGCTGGAACGAGGAGCGGCCGGTACGCTCCGGACCCGGCCGGCCGCGGCCCGTACCCCGCTCCGGGTGGTCCTGGACAGCACCCCCGGCGACCTGGGTCGGCTGTTGTGGACCGCGGCGCCGTACGGCGTGACCGCGGACCCGGCCGGGACCGAGTTCGACGACGACGGCCGCCTGGTGGTCCGGCTCGAGGTCCCCGACGCCGCCGCCACTGCCGTGGTGGCCGAGCTTGCGGCGGCCGGCTGGTCCGCCGACCGCTGCGCCCACTCCGCCACGGCACGCTGACCAGCGGCTCGGGGACACGAGTAGCGTTCCTTTCGCATGATCGACTCCAGCCCCTCGTGAGCTCCGGAGACCCGGATCGCCGTTTGGGGGCGTCCGAATGGCTCGCGAACGTTCGTTACCGGCCAACTCGTCCACGCGCCGGAGCACCACCTGCGGCCAGTGCCGGGCTGACACCGGCAACGGCACTCGCCACCGCCAACCGTGCTCCAGAAGTCCACCCGTCACTCGTATGGGTGGCTGGTGAGACATTCCGGCCGTCTGCGCCCTCAAACCAGGCAACCGATGTTCGCCTGCGGTCCATGGTCCTGGAGCGCATTCCACAGGAGGGGCCTCTCATGAAGCCGATCCGTACCGTTGTCACCGTCCTGACCACCGTGGGGCTGGCTCTGGCGGCGTCCGTTGCTCCGGCGGCCGCAGCCGGGGAGACGACCCGCACCGGGTCACTGACCGGGACCGTCCGCATCTACGACTTCTGCGGTCCCAATGTCTCAAAGCGCCTGGCCGGCACCTACGACTACGCCATGCCCGGCAAGCTGATCATCGGTAGTCCGATCACCGATGAGCCGAACAGGTTCCACCTGGCGTTCGCGACCAACGACCTTGCAGCGGTCGGGGCGGTGGGCCTCGACTCGGCGGTCCGGCTGAACGCGGGCAGCGGCCCGGTCACCCTGACCTACTGGCGGCTGACCACGAACGGCACCAGGTTCACCGGCGAGCTGACCGACCCGCATCTCAACGAGGCCGCCGCGATCAACCTGTTCAACAACCAGCAGCCGCTCATTCCCTGTCGACCGGAGATGGGCCAACTACCGATGCCGCTGGCGCTGGCCGCCGGTTCCCGGATCTCCGGCACAGCGGACTCGTTCGACCTGAAGGCGGTCACCACCGACGGCATGACAGAACTCGGTCTGCACTTCACGGCCTCGTCGTAGTGGCCGGCCCAGACGATGCCTGCCCGACCGGCAGAGTCGTGCAGACGATCTATCGCGTACTCACTCGACGTTGCCGCGGGCGGTCTCCGGTGGGAACGGTCAGCTCGGCGAGCATGTTGCGTACTCGCTCGCCGTCCGGATGACGCAGGTCGGTGCAGATCTCCAGCGCGTCCTGCCATGCCTGGCGTGCCAGGTCAGCCTGACCAGCGGCCCGTTGTGTCTCACCCAGGTGTATCAGGGTCTGCGCCAGGTAGTAGCGGTGGCCGAGGGCGCGGTACAGCACCATGGCTTGCTGATAGCAGTGCACCGCCCCCGCGTGGTCGTCGAGATGGTGCAGGGCGAAACCGATGCTGTCCCAGGCGTCAGCGGCACCGTCGTCGTCACCGATTCGGGTCATCAGGGCCAGCGCCCGCTGACAGTGGGCGCGAGCCTCGACGTAGTCACCGAGCAGTGCGTACAACCAACCGAGTCCATTGAGCAGGCGGCCCTGAAGGAACGCGTCGTCGACGGATGCGGCCATCTGCAGGGCCAGATGTAAGTGTTGCATGGCGCGCTCGGGGTCATCCTGCCGCTCGAACGTGATACCGATGATCTGTTGCGTCCGGGCCGCCGCCGCGGTGTCGGCCAAGTCGCTGAACCCCTTGTACGCCTGTTCCAGATGGTGGCGCGCCTGTACATGATCTACATCCACCATCGCCCGGCCTAGGAAGTGGTGCATGTACGCCAGTGCCACCACGTCCCCGAGTCGCTCCGCCGCCCGCAGCCCCCGACGGTGGGCGGCAATCGCCTCGTGCCAGTTGCCCCGGCGGTGAAGGAAGGTGTGCATGTTTGCCGCCAACTGCCAGACGTGCGTGTGGAAGCCGCCCTCCGCGGCGAGCCGCGTGACGGCGAGCAGTGTGGCGATCTCAGCCGTGAACCAGTCGGTCGGGTCGTGTTTGGCGGGTGGAACGACGGGTGCCGGACCTGAGAATGCCGGAACCATCGGTGGCCGGCGGTGCACTTCCATCGCCTGGGCAGCGGCGTGACTGGCCTGTAGGTAGTGGTCGAGCATCCTCCGCACCGCCGAGTTCCGCTCCGACGGAGTTTCGGTCCGGTCGCCGAGCTCGCCGGCATAATCTCGCATGAGATCGTGGACCGCGTAGCGCCCGGGAGCGACCTCGGTGATCAAGCTGGAGTCGACGAGCTCCGTCAGCGCCGCTCGGGCCTGTTCTACGGTGCTGCTCGCCAAGCTGGCCGCCGCCGTTTCGTCGATGTCCGGGCCCGGGTGCAGGCCCAGTAGCCGGAAGAGTCGTTGCGCCAAATGCAGTTGTCGGTACGACCAGGAGAAGACGGTCCGCACGTCGCTGACCGCGTCGCCGCCCTGCAGCCGGTCAAGCCGATTGTCGGCGCCGCCCAACTGCTCAACGATGCTGGCCAGAGAGAAGTGCGGACGTAGCATGGCGCGGGCGGCGACAACGGCGAGCGCCAGCGGGAGGCGGGCGCAGCAGTCGATCATCGCGTCGACCGCCGCGGGTTCGGCGACCACCCGGCGCGCACCCAGCCTCGCGGTCAGGAGCGTTCGCGCCTCGTCGCGGGTGGGTAGATCCAGGGGGACGGCGATCGCGCCCTCCACGGCGACCAGGCTGGTGAGCTGTCGCCGGCTGGTGACCAGCACCAGACAATCCGAGGTGCCGGGGATGAGCGGACGGACCTGTTCGGCATCGCGGGCGTTGTCGGCCAGCACGAGTATTCGCCGGCCGGCCAGGACAGTGCGGTAGAGGGCGACCTGCCCGGCGAGGTCTGCGGGGATCTTCCCCGCCGGGACTCCCAAGGCTTGGAGGAGGCCCAGGATCGCCGCACCGGGGCTCACGGCGGCCCCGGCCGGCCCGAATCCTCGTAGATCCACGAAAAGCTGCCCGTCCGGAAACCGGTCCGCGTTCTGGTGGGCCCAGTGGACGGCAAAGGTGGTCTTGCCGACGCCGGCGGTGCCCGATACCACGACAGCCCCGGGTCTCCCGTCGTTCAGCAGGGCAGTCAACTGGTCCAGGTAGGCGCCGCGACCGGCGAACGTCGACACCGGAAGTGGAAGTCCGCGCGGTACGCGGGCCTGTGCCGGATCGTCCAGCACCGGCGCGGTCGGTTCATCCGGATCGGTGGGCGTCTCCGCCGGCTCCATGATGCTCGCGCAGTAGTCGTCCCGTTCCTGCCCGGAAAGCCTCAGCGCGTCCGCCAGTAGCCGAACGGTGGCCGGTCGGGGTGTCCTGCGTCCTGTCTCGATGGCCCGGACTGCTCGGGAGCTGACGCCCGCCCGTTCCGCGAGTTCCTCCTGCGAAATAGCCAGCCGGCCGCGGTATGTACGCGTCAGTTTTCCGATCAACAGTGTCCCTTTCGACGACCATTTCGATGCTTGGACATCGAAGCGACAAGGTCGCTCACAGGTGAGACCGGCACCAAAAAGATCCATTCAAAACGTCCGGTCGACGTCCGGTGGACGTCCTGTTCACGCGGTCGACCTTATCCGACAGTAGATAGGTCTTCACCGATCGGTGAGACATCCCACATAAGACCCATGGGAGGGTTTTAACGTGCGCAAAATGATCCGGGCCGCCGCGCTGGCCGCGCTTACCCTCATCGCTGGCGCCGCCGTGCAGACGGCCGCGACAGGAGCGGCGCATGCCGACTACAGGGACTGCCCCGATCGCTACCTCTGCCTCTGGGGAGACGGCAACTATGAGGGCCGTTACACGTTCTATCCCGAGGGCAACCTATTCGTACGCAATATCGGCGATCGTATGAACGACCTCACCACCTCGATCTGGAACCGCACCGGTCGCACCGTCTGCTTCTACAACGACATCAACTACCAGGGCCAGCTGTTCTGCATGGGCGCAGGCGGCTCGAGCGCCAACGTCGGCTCCGGCGCAAACGACCGGATCAGCTCTTTCCAGCCCTTCTGACCGACGGTCCGGTCGGCTGGCACCAGGCCGTCACCGCCGCCGGCGGCGAGCAGACGAAGCGCCCGGTCGACCCTCGCGGGGTCGACCGGGCGCTTGGCGTGGGTAAATTTCGCCACGACCATAATGCGACGTCGACAGAATCCGAACGCGACGACTGGATCGAGGTGTGCGATCCGCTCAAGATCAGCCATTCAGAAGCGGCTCGCATCGCACCAGCGGGTTAACAAGAGAACGTATCGGGTCGTCAATGGTGAACAAATCGAGGGCCTCTGGCGGCCGATTTCATCCGCGACGGCCCCACCTGTTTTCTGACGGACCTGCTGATTTTCGCTGACGGCACGATCGAATGCCGGGACCGGGCAGATCTCGACGAATATGACAGAAGCTGGGGTCGGGATGGGTCGCCACGCATCTCGAACCGGATATGCAAGCTTCGGCTCACCATCTCGCGAGCCGGCGCTTCGACGAGCCGTAGATGTGGGCGACAGCCGAGGAACCCATCGGAGAGGCCGCCGACGAGATCGATCGACTGCGGCTGCAACGCACCCGGAACCCGCTCGACGAACTCGGCTTCGATGCCGAGATGGTTAATGAAGGGGATGTTGACCACCCTCTTCCGAGCTCATGATCCTCGCAGATCGGAGGTGCAGGCCAATGCCGTCGCCTCGCTGGCCCCGCGCCCGGACGGGGTGCCGGCGGATGGTCCGGCGGCACCCCGGTATGCGGCCCTCAGGCCGTACTGCAGGCGGTGCCGTTGAGCGTGAATGTGGACGGAGTGCCGGTGTTTCCGGCGTGGGTGGCTTGGAAGCCGACGGTTACCGATCCGCCGGCCGGGATGGCGCCGTTGTACGCCGCGTTCCTGGCGGTCACCTGGCCGGAGGTCGGCGAGTAGGTGGCGTTCCAGCCGGAGGTGATGGTCTGCCCGGCCGGCAGGGTGAAGACCAGCGACCAGCCGTTGACGGCGGCGGCGCCGGTGTTCGTGATGACGAGGTTTTCGGTCAGGCCGGAGTTCCACGCGTTCACAGTCGCCGCGACGCGGCACGCGCCCGTGGCCGGCGGGTTCGACGGCGGGTTCGACGGCGGTGTGGAGGTCGGCGGGGTGCCGCCGGTGAGGCCGAAGAACGAGATCGCGTACGCGGCCATGCCGGTGGCCGGCAGGCTGTGCCCGGCGCCTTGGATGCTGTACGCCTCCACCTGAACCGTCCCGGAGCTGTCGGTGTAGCGGCGGCGGTTCCAGCTGGACTGCGGCGTGTCGGTCGAGGCCGGTGTCTGGCTCAGCCCGAACACGTTGGTCCATTGTTCGATCTCTTCTTGCAGCAGCGAGTACGGCACGAGGGTGTCGCTGGTGCCGTGCCACAGCTGCACGCGTGGGCGCGGGCCGGTGTAGCCCGGGTAGGCCTGCCGGACCGCGTCGCCCCACTGCTGCGGGGTCCGGTCCATGCCGCCGCCGGTGCATTTGCTGCTGCCCGGGGGATAGTCGGCGGCGTTGGCGAAACAGGTGAACGGTACGCCCATGAACGCGGCCCCGGCTTTGAAGACGTCGGGGTAGAGGGCGAGCATCTCGTTGGTCATCATGCCGCCGGACGAGCTGCCTGTCGCGTAGACCCGGTTCGGGTCGCCGCCGTACTGCCGTTCGGCGTAGGTGACCATCGAGACTATCGACACCGGATCGCTGCCGCCGCCGCGGCGTTTGGCGGCGTCCGACCAGGTGTCGAAGCAGTTGCCGAAACCGGCCTGCTGGGTGGCGGTGGGATAGATGACCAGGAACCCGTAACGGTCGGCCAGTCCGGCGAATTCGCTGCTGGAGTAGAAACCCGGCCCGGAGCCGCCGCAGCCGTGCATGGCCACCACGATGGCGGGGTTGGCCGGGCGGCTGTCCGGGACGTAGATGTGCATGCGCATGCCGCCGGGGTTGTCGCCGAACGCCGTGACCTCGGTCAGCGAGGCGGCGAACGCGGGCCGCGCCGCGGGGACGGCCAGCCCGGCGACGGCCAGCGCGGTCGCGGCGGCGAGCAGGAGCGTTCTTCGGATCTTCATGGCTTGACTCCTTCGTTTCCCGCACGCAGACGGGGATGGCCGCCCGCGCGGAGGACGGCGCGGAGGCTGCCGCTGTGGCAGGTGGGGATAGGGGCACACATGGCGCGCCGGCCGAGAGAAGGCCGCGCCGAGGTGGTGCATGACATGCCGCGGTAACCGGTCCGCCACCATTGCGTGACACATATCTTTCACCTGGGTCAGGAAACTGTCAATCGACGATCCTCGATCAAGTAGGGTTGCGAACCCTTAGAGTCGTCCATGTGACCAGCCCGTACGACATCGACGAGATCTTTCCGCAGGACTCGACCGGCCCGGTGCGGCTGCCGCGGCGGCAGGCCGGCAACTCGCCGCAGGGCCTGGCGGTCACCTTGCTGGCGGACTACACGCTGCGGTCGAGAGCCTGGCTACCGTCCGCGGCCATCGTTGCCCTGCTTGCCGAGGCCGGGGTCAGTCAGGCGGGCGCCCGGACGGCGATCAGCCGGCTCGCCCGTCGCGGCGTGCTCGAGAGTCACCGCCAGGGCCGGCGCAGCTCCTATCGGCTGACCCCGGCGGCCGCTGCCTTCCTGGTGGTCGGTGGCTGTGCCATCGTCTCGCCGGTCGGAACGCGGCCGTGGGACGAGCAGTGGACGCTGATCGCCTTCTCGCTGCCGCAGGAGGAAGGTGCGCTGCGGCGGGGGCTGCGCGGCCAACTGCGGTGGATGGGCTTCGCGCCGCTGTACGACGGACTGTGGATCTCCCCGCACGACCTCAGCGAGAAAGCCAAGTCCCGGCTCGCCGAGCTCGCCCTCGGCACCCTGACCGTCTTCCGCGCTCGGCACGTGGAACTGGACGCGGCGAGCCGCCGGAATCCGCTCGACGCCTGGGACACCGGCGACATCTCGCGGCAGTACGAATCCTTCATCCGCCAGTGGAGCGCGACCGCGCCTCGCGCGGCCGCCGGGCAGATCGCCGGCGCCGAGGCCGTCCGCGCCCGCACCGAGGTGATGGACACCTACCGTCGGCTGCCCATTCTCGACCCTCAGCTACCCGCCCGGCTGCTGCCGCCGGGATGGTTGCGGGAACCGGCCCGCGAGCTGTTCACCGCCGTCTACGACGGCTTGGCCCGGGCCGCTGAGGATCATGTGCGCTCGGTGGCCGGCCGGTACGCCGAGGAGCAGATCGCCGGCTTGGGCGCGCACACGGTCGCCGACCTGGCGACCGGCTTCTCCTGAGCGCGCCGGGCGGGAGCTCGGGGATCGACCTGCCAGGGTAGAGGCCTGGCAGGTCCTGGCTTACGGGTCGACCTTCAGCGTCCGTGTACGGGGGACGCCGGCCAGGATGTACCCGCTCTTCCAGGCGCCGATCGCGCCGGTCAGAGCCACCAGAGCGATCGCCGCCCAGCTCAACGGCGGGTCGGGCCAGTTGTCCCACCCGACACCCGCCACGAGGAAGGGCAGACTCATCGCGGCACCGCACGCCGCCGCGCAGGCCGATCGGCCGAGGACCGGACGCCGGCGCAACCGGGCTGCCGCCGGCATCAGGACCAGACCGGCCACGAATCCCGTGATCGCCCCGACCAGGGCACCGACGATCGCCGCCAGCACGAAACCGCTCATGTTCCCGGTCATCCGGATCTCGTCGTCGCGGTAGCCGCTGACGAGCAACCCACCAACGAGGAAGAGGCACAGGACGGTGAATCCGGTGACGGCCCCCGTGACGGCTCCGACAGCGACTCCCCGGCCGACCACACCGGTGTCGATCTTCTGCACGCAGTCACCCTAGCGACTCCCGGCAATCCGATCTCCGCTGCACGTCCACGGCCTCAACTCGGACGGCACGGGAGTCCTCGGGATCGGGCCCGCGCTCTACCAGGCCGCTGCGCTCGCTGCGGTCCACCAGGCCGGTCGGGCTCGACTTGGCCAGGCCCAGCACCGCACCCAGTTCGCTCATGCCGTACGGCCGCGCTATCGGGCATGAGCCATCGATGGTCAACGGAGTGCCTGCGGGTCCCGCCGATCGGCACGTACGGGTTCAGCCGCCCACCAGCCGGGTCACGTCCGGAACGGTTTTCAGGTAGCCGTACTTGAGCGCGAGCTCCGCGGTACGCCGCAGCAGAGGAGCGCCTACGTCGGTGCTCCATTCGGGCAGCACGACGCGGGCGGCGACCTCCGGCGTGAGTTTGACGTAGTTCGGCAGGATTCCCCGGACCTCGTCGGGATGGCTCTGTGCGTACGCCAAAGATTCGTTCATCCCCTGCCGGAAGCGGTCTACGACGTCCGGATCGGACGCCGCGAACGACTCGCTGGTGAAGTAGGAAGCGACTGGGAAGTGGGGCGCCACCAGCGGATAGGGGCGCAGCACCAGCTTCGCGTCGCCGGCCGCCTTGATGGCGCTCGCGAACGGTTCCACGGCGAAGACCGCGTCCACCCGGCGCTGTGCCAAGGCGGCAGCCATGTCTGGGAACGGGATCTCGACGTACTTGATCCGGGCGATGTCGACACCGCTCGCCTGCAACGCCGCGTTGATCGACAGGGGTCCCACATTGTTGAGGTTGTTGACCGCGATGCTCTTGCCCGCGAGGTCCGCGGGCGAGCCGATCGCGCTGTCCCCGGGTGCGAAGACCGCCGCGTAATCGCCCTCGGACGCCTGGTTTCCCGCCGCGACTATGCGCAACGGAAGGCCCTTGGCGGTCGCGATGAGCAGCGAGGTGTTGTTGGAGAAGCCGATGCGCTGGCTGCCGGCGACCACCGCCGCAATGATGATGGAGCCGCCCTGGCTCGGCTTCGGCGTCACCTCGAGTTTCCGCGAGGAGAAGAAGCCCTTCGCGATTCCGAGATAGAGCGGGGCGACGTCGATGACGGGCACCACTCCGACCTCCAGCCGGGTGACGGAGTCGTCGGCGGAATCGGAGCACGCCGCCGCGCCGGTGACCAGCAGGGCGGACAGCAGGGTGGCCAGCGCGCGGCGGACGGGGATCACGTCATACCCCCAAGTCACGTGTTCCTCTTTTACCGGACGAGCCTAGCGATAAATCGTCAGCCGTCAATTTCTAGACGATCGGCGACTCCAGCGTCTCCGGGGCGAACAGCTCCTCCGGCTCCAGCCGTCGGGCCGCCAGCCCCTGGGCGTACGCGTAGTCCAGAAACGTCCGGAGCACGTGGCGATTGGGTTCCAGCCCGTACGGCCAGTAGTCGTCGCCGAGCAGCGCCCGGGTGCGGGCCACCTCCTCGTGCAGCCACGGCAGCATGTACCGCGCCGCGGCGGTCTCCTCGATGCCTTCCACGCACAGCGTCCGGGCCTGCTCGAACGCGTCGTACAGCGACCGTGCCAGCCAGCGGTCGCGCTCGTACACATCGCGGCGCAGCACCACCACGTGCATGATCGGGAAGATGCCGGTCCGCCGGTAGTAGTCCTCCTCGACCGGGCGCGCCGGTTCGAAGAGCCGCCGCACCCCGCGATCGCCGCGGGCGAAGCACCCCGGCGTGCGCGGCGAGTAGAGCGCGTCGATCTCGCCCGTCGCGAGCGCCCCGGCCAGTGTGCGCCCCGGGCCCAGCGGTTCGACGCGGACATCGGGCGGGAGGTCGAGGTGCACCTTCTCGGTGCGCCCGGGGGCGTGCAGCCCGCCGGTGACATAGGTGACCGACTCGACGGGCACGGCGTACTCGTCGGCGAGCAGGCCGCGGATCCAGACGTTGGCGGTCAGCTGATACTCGGCGACGCCGACCCGCCGGCCGGCCAGAGCGATCGGCTCGCCGATG
This sequence comes from Actinoplanes regularis, assembly GCF_900188005.1. GTDB lineage: Bacteria > Actinomycetota > Actinomycetes > Mycobacteriales > Micromonosporaceae > Actinoplanes > Actinoplanes regularis. Next base: position 33,813 of record NZ_FZNR01000035.1, read on the forward strand.
CCGGAGGCCGTCGAGACGTAGATGCCGCTGTGCCGGAACATCCGCGACGGGAAGACCGGCAGAGCTATGAACGGCGCGTCCCGGGTCAGCCCCACCACGTAGCTGGACAGCGACATCTCCGCGGCGTCGAACTCGCGGAACCGGGCCATCCGGAAGAACGTCTCCTCGACCTGTTGTGGCAGGTAGGTCAGGTCCACGCCGGCCGGCGTCACCCGGCCGTCGCGTAACGCTTCCGTGCGGTCGTACCGCTCGCACGCCAGGGCGATCGAAATACTCACCCGTCCACCGTATGCATATATCTACTTCAATTCCTGGTTGCGGCTGGGCGCATGACGAGAGAGTTCGCCACCGGCCGTCCGCCGATCTGGTCGACGGTTGGAAGGCGGTGCGATCGCGGGCGGGGTGAAACCGCCACCCGCGGCGAGCGGGGGCCGCGATCGCGGTGGGTGGCGGCGTCGCGGCGGAGCCGATCGGTCCGGGCGAGTCACCGCACGAACGGGGAGTCGGTCAATACTCACCAAGTTGGCAAAGTGCCAAAAGCTGGTAGAAGCCGATACAGCTGACATAGTCGCATGTCGATACCTTGCCCTCGCTGACGAGTCCCGCCAGGCTGAGTCCCGGCCGAAGTCCGCTGACGGGGAGTGCTCCGACATGCGTGAAAAGATCCGGACATGGCGTGTCGCCGCCGCCGTGGCCGCTCTGCTCCTGACGATGCCGATGGTGTTCACGCCGACCGCCGCCCGGGCGCAGACCACCAACATGGTCATCACCTGGGCCGTCCACTCGCAGACCGCGGCGTACGAGGTGGCACGCCAGGCGCCGTACATCAACGGGCGCACCTTCGCGATGGTGCAGGGTGCGGTGTACGACGCGGCCAACGCCGTCTCCGGCACCCCGTACAAGCCGTATTTGATCTCCCCGCCAAGCCACCGCGGCGACTCGCTCGACGCGGCCGTCGCCACCGCCGCCTATCGCGTGCTGCTCTCGCTCTTTCCCCAGCAAGCGGCGACGCTGGGCGCACAGTACGAGCAATCGCTCGCCCCGATCCGCGACGGGCGATCCAAGCGTGGCGGCATCGCCGTCGGCGAGGCCGCCGCGGCCGCGATGATCGCGGCACGCGAGAACGACGGCGCGACGCGCCAGGCAAGCTGGACGGTCGGCACCGAACCGGGTCAATGGCGGCCCACCCCGCCGGCGTTCGCCCAGGACGGCGCGCAGGTCGCCGACATCAAGCCGTTCGTCATCCCCCGCGGCGACCTCTTCGGTACGGCCGGACCGCCGGCCCTGAACAGTGCCGCGTACGCCCGGGATCTCAACGAGGTGAAGGCACTCGGCTCCGTCGGCAGCACCATGCGCACCCAGGACCAGACCGAGGCGGCGATCTGGTGGCACGACCGGCGGCAGACCGAGTGGGAGATCAAACGGCAGCTCGCACAAACGCAGCGGCTCAGTCCGCTGCAGACCGCCCGGATGTTCGCGATGACCGACGTCACCCGCGCCGACTCGACGATCGCGTGCTTCAACCAGAAACGGACCTGGAGCTTCTGGCGCCCGGTGACCGCGGTGCAACTCGCCGACACCGACGGCAACCCGGCCACGGCCGCCGACCCGGCCTGGATGCCACTACTGATCACCCCGCCGTTCCCGGACTACACATCCGGACACTCCTGCTCGACCGCGACGATCATGACAGCCTTGCGTCGGTTCTTCGGCCGCGACGACATCCCGTTCAGCGCCTACAGCACCGACTCCGGGACCACCCGCCACTTCGGCAGCTTCTCGCAGGCGCTGGCCGAGGTCGTCGAGGCGAGGATCTGGGGCGGGGTGCACTTCCGCACCGCCGACGTGCAGGGCACGCGGCTCGGCGAGCAGGTCGCGCGGTACGTCCTCGCCCGGGAGTTCGGCCGCAATCGATGAGGCCGCGGTCAGCGGCGACTGGGCGTCAACCTGCGCAGACCATCGGCGACTGCCGCCCGCAACTGATCGCCATACGCATCCGCGGGTAACGCGCCGGCATACTCGGCCGCTCGCTCGAAGGAGGCGCACGCGGCGGCGATGTCGCCCAACTGCTCGTGAGCCATCGCCACACCCACGAGCAGCGAGGGATAGAAGGCGGCCACCCTTTCGTCGCCGACGGCGTCAGCATGCCGCAACGACTCCTGGTTCCAGTGAAGGATCGCCGCGGGATCGTCCTGCCGTCGGGCAAGGTAATGCGCCGCGACGCAGGCGTCGTAGTCGTCGGTGCGCGCCGCCCACGCCTGTTCGAACAACGCCCGAGCGTCCGGCAGCCGCCCCTCCACCTCCGCCCGCATTCCTTTCTGGCACAGCTTCAGCACCGGATTGTCCAGATCCATCATCACTCCCACGATCACCAACTGGCTGACGACACGATCCTGTGGCCTCCACCAGGTCGAGGGTCAAGCAGTGGAATATTTCGACGTCGCCAGCGGTGGGGCGATGTCGAGCACGTCGGTGAGCGTCAACACGTGCGCCGCCGGTGGCGTTGACGAGGTGCAGGTCGGTGCTGCTATCGCTGCGCCTCGAAGTGATCCTTCATCGACGGGTAGTAGTCGTTGAAGTCCGGCATCGGCTGCCCGTCGCGGGAGGCCACCAACGCGTCCAGGTAGTACTCCCAGCCGGGGCCGACCTCGCCGACGCCCTCGGTGCCGGTCAGATGCTGGGTGAAGCGAAGCTCGGTCACACCCGCACGCTCGGTCAGCATCAGGTCCAGGTGCCAGCGGTCGGGTTCCTCTCCTGCGGAGATTGCCAGCCTTCGTGGTGGCTCGCACGCGTCGATGGTCATGTCCATCCACGGTCCGCCCTCCTCGTACGCCATCTGAACCTTGATCGTGCGGCCCGGCGCCGCGTCGCCCTGCCACGGGCCGAACCAGCGTGCGGTGCGCTCGGGATCGGTGACGCTCGCCCAGACATCGTCGGCGGACGCGCGGAACGTGCGGGTCAGTACGAGGTCGTTGCCGAACAGCCGTCCGGTGGGTGTCGGGCTCATGCGGTCTCCTTCTGCGATGGCTGCCTCGCGGCGGCGGTGTGCCGCTCGCGGCGGGTGCGATAGACCTCGGTCTCCAGCGCGTCGAGCCGGTGCTGCCAGCCGGACGGGCGGGTCAGCCGGCCCAGCCACCCGGCCAGCTCGTCGAGCGGCGCGGTGATCAGTGTGTAGACGCGCCGGCGCCCGTCAGCCGCGTCCCGGACCAGGCCGGCCTCGCGCAGCACGCGCAGGTGGCGGCTGACCGCCGGCCGGCTGATCGCGAACCGGTCGGCGACCTGGCCGGCCGAGAGCGGCTCGTCGCGCAGCATCAGCAGGATCTCCCGCCGCACCGGATCGGCGATCGCGGCCGCTACCTCGTCCACGCCGAAAAGAGTAACCAACTGGTTACGCGTCTGGCAACCAGCGCTGAACAGGGCGTCCTCGCCGAACAGGCCGTGCAGCACCTGTTGGTTGGCAGCGCTGGTGCGGGCCAGCGCCCCGAGTCGAACACCGACCCGTCCGGGTCGGGGCTGCATTACCGGCTCAGCGGCCCAAGGATCAGACAGAGCACCTGGGACTGCGGCCACGGCAGCGCGACAGTGCTGGCGTGATCCTCGATAGGGGTGGCGAGGAGCGCCCGACCCAGATACTCACCCTTACGGCCCCGGCCGCGAACCCGTCGTGACAGGCGGGGGATCCGCGCTCGTGCGCCTGTCCCGATGGATCGGCCGATATATCCGGCACCTGCGCGACAGGTCCCCGGCGCCCGGCTAGCACGTCGGCGAAGGCCCGCCCGAGGCCGGAACTAAGCATTGTCCTGCTTCTTCAGCCTGGCGCCGGCGCGCGAGGTGACCGCGACGTCCACGAGTTACGGACACGAGGCGGCGCGGGCATCAGTGGGCCGCGGCCTCCGCACAACCCGCTGCCATATCTTGACCGTGGTGGGCGGCGTTGACCGTACATGTGTTCGTTCCATATCTGCCGTGGCCGTCGGTGGCGCGCCACATCACCGCAACGCCTGAGTTCGCCGACCGGTACCTCACAGAGGAGTCGTCATTGATGTCACGGCGGCGCATCGCTGCCGTGCTGGCAGCCCTGATGTGCTTCGGGGCGACGATCGCGGCCGCGGCCAGACACTCCAGCGACACCGGCGACGCTGTCTGGGTACGGGGGCTGGAGCCGACCCTGCCGATCGTCGCGCGGTATCGGTTCGACGGCCCCGGCGAGGCGGCGTGGTCCGACGTTTCCGGCAACGGGCACACTCTGACCCCGGTTGCCGGCAATGACGGCGTCGCGGTACTCACCCCGCACGGCGCGGGCACTGCCGTACGTTTCCCGGCGCTGTGTGACAGCGAACCGTGTCCCCGGCTTGCGCTGCGTTCCCCCAGTACGGCCGCGCTCAACCCCGGCAGCCAGCCGCTACGTTACGGCGCGTCGGTGCTGCTCGACCCGAGTGACACCAGCGACGGGCAGAACGTCCTGCAGAAGGGCTTCTCGGCGGAAGGCAGCCAGTACAAACTCCAGATCGACGGCCGCGCGGCCCACCCCAGCTGCGCGCTGGTCGACACCGAACGGACCATTCATCTCGCCGTTGCCGGCATCACGGTGGCGGACGGCTCCTGGCACGCCGTGGAGTGCCGTCGTGAGGCAACCGCGTTGACCGTTCTGATCGACGGATCAGCGCAGGGAAGTGCCCGGATTCCGGCAGAGCTTTCGATTGACAACGATCAGCCGCTCAGTATCGGTGCCAAGAGCGCCTACGGCGACAACGACCAGTACCGCGGGCTGCTCGACGACGTGTGGGTCGCGATCGGGTGAATCGGACTGTGTCTGTAGACGTACGACCTGGTGAAGTACTGCTCGGTGTGGAGGTCGAAGCTGCTCAGGCCGTACCCGAGCGGGTGTTGGGGGTTGATGTCGACGAAGCCGCCGGGACGGCAGAGGAGTCGGCCGCCGACCATGAACTGGTTGCGGGGCGCCTCGTAGCCGGTGGCGACGATCCCGCCGTTCCAGCCGGCGAACCCGGCACCGGCGCGGACGCGCTCGACCAGGGCCTGCTTCTGTTCCTCGGTGAAGCGGGCCCCGGTCCAGCACCGGATTTATCAGGTCGAAGTGGTCCGGGTCGAGACAGGCGTCGAGGGTGTCCGCGGTACGCAGGGTGAGATCCTGGCGCTCCAGGAAGTCACGGAACACCTTGGTGCAGGCGACCGGCTCGTGTCCGTCCGGCCGCCCCGCACGATCAATGCCTCACTGATGTCCCGCGGATCACCCGCGACAGGGTCAGCAGGCCGGCGCCGCGCCGTTGGCCGGCTTGTGGGTGGCGGCCGCCGCCACCGCGTTGTACTGCTGGGCGTACGCGGCGTGCACCTCCGGGTTCTCCATCTGCAGCATCACCTCGTCGGAACCGCGCAGGCTGCCGCCCTTCCAGTTCAGGCTGCCGGTCCAGACGATCTTCCGGTCGCCCTTGCCGTAGTACTTGCCCTCGATGGAGAAGTTCTTCGAGTGGATCCAGATCGGGTCGCTGTCGCAGTAGTACCGGACGATGACCCCGTTGTACTTGTCGGTGGTCTTGGCCAGCAGGCTCTTCAGCGCGGTCGTCTGGTAGGTGTTGTCCGGGTCGTAGCGCAGGTTGACCAGGACGTAACAACCGGCCTTGTCCAGCGCGACCAGCTTGTCGGCGATGTAGTCCAGGGCGAACTCGGTCACCGTGACCCGGATGATCGTGCGGTGCGTGCCGTCGCTCTGCACACCGACGGTCGTGTTGCCGAAGCACTCGGTGTTGTTGAGGATCGTCATCACGGTGTCCTCGCTCGGGTCCCCGTAGAGGGTGTCGCCGGCGCGCGGGTAGTAGAACACCTTGGCGGCGCCGGCCTGGACCGGCACCCGGGTGTCGTAGTAGTTGTTGTTGACCTTCTTCGCGGCCAGATCACCGAAATAGCCGGTGTACGAGTCGAAGAGCGCTGCGTTCCCGGTCACCTCGAGCGCGTCGTTCCAGCCGGTCCCGCCGTCCCGCCAGGCGGTGCCGCCCATGTTGGCCGTGGTCTGCACGACCACGTCGTCGACCCCGAGGGTCCGGCTGAACAGGAAGAACTTGTTGTGGTTGATCGAGTAGTCGTAGCCGGCGATGCAGCCGCGGCCGCTCGGGCAGGTGGTGAAGAACGACGCCTGCGTGGTGTCGGTGCCCAGCCCGGTGCGCAGCACGTCGTAGCTGGCCGTGTTGGCCACCGTCTTGACGTCCGCGACCACCCGCACCTTGACGCCCCGGCCCTTCGCCGCGACCAGCGCGTTCGGGATGGTCGTGGCGTAGAAGTAGTACATCGACACGCTGATCGTCGACCCGGCCTCGGCCCCGTCGATCAACTCCACCAGCCGGGTGTAGATCCGGTCCTTGGCGGCGGTGTCGCCCGTCGGGTCGGTGAAGATCGCATGGGTGTACGGCGTGTCCGCCGCTGCCGCCGGCCCGGTCGGCGCGACCGCTGCGGTGAGGCCGGCGAGGACGGCCGCGGCCACTGCGAGCCAGCGTCGCGGACGTTCAGTTCTTGTGTTGTTCACGTGATGACTTCCTGACATCCATGGAATTGCCCCCGGTCGATGCCACCGCAGCATTGATCAACGATCGCCCGGTGTCAAACCACGGTGACGAAGGTGACGGGTTCCGGATGCCGGAGGTGGGGGCTCGGGCAGGGCCTCTGCAAGGCCGTCGTATGTGAGGAAGTCGTGCGGGAGGTAGCGCCAGGCGATGCCGGTGCGGTTGACGTGGAGGATGGCGTTGAAGATCTCCCGCAGATCATGGGCGGGGGCGCGGCCCTTGATGCCGATCTCGGTGCGGGCCTGGCGCCAGGCGGTCAGCCGGGGCGCGTGCGCTATTCGGTTAGATCGGTCAGCCAGATCGCCGCTGCTCTATAACGCCATTAACCCTTATAGAACGTCCAGTCAGACACCTATCCAGCTACGACAATTGACTGATCAATCCACTCCCGTCGGGAGGACGTCTGGCATGATCTTCCGGTGCCGGTCACCTCCAACTCGTCCGCAGGCTCCACCGAAGTCGACGCGCTCACGCTGACGCTGAACCGGCGCCGCCGCGGTCAATGGGTCTTGTTTCTGCTCGGACTCACCCTCAACATTCCGGTTCTGGTCGTGCTCGCCGCGCTTTTCCTCACCAGCGCACTGGAGTTGGTGTACCTCCAGGCCCCAGGTCTCATCGCCCTCCTGACCATCCCCTGCACGGTGGCCTGGTACGCCCGGCCGACCCGGCTGCCGAAGGCGGAACCGGTACTCGACCGGGCCGGCATCGGGCTCAGCGCCGGCGGCCGGCACGTGCGCCGGGATGTCGTGCTCCCCTGGGACCGGGTGAAATTCCTGTCGATCGGTAAGCGCGGCGTCTCCATCGAGCCGGTGGCGTGGACCGATCTCGCCGGCGACGACGAGGCCGAGCGCAGACGCTGGGCGAAGCGCGAGGGCAGACGCCGCAACAGCCGCTGGGCGCTGCATTACGGACTGGCCAAAGGTGGCCGCCCGTCCAAGGGACAGTTGCGTGACATCGTGGCCGACCTGAGCGGCGGGCAGGTCAAGCTGCGCTGAGGCGGATCCGGACGGCCGCGGTGACCGGCTCGTCCACGATCGGCCGGCAACAACCCCGCGTTGCGGCATCCGGATGTCTGGCGACCGCTCGTGTCCGCCCTGCACGGCCACGCGCCGTCCAGGACCGCGGCGTCCGAGTTCCGGGGGTGCCGTCCGCCGCCGGTTCGTACGGCGCCTCGAACTTCGCCGCCAGCATCGACCGCGTCTCATTCGTGACCGCCATGACAGATCAGCGACCAGCGATCCCGGAAGCTATGGCTTGTTTCTCTGTGACGCCTTCGACGAGATTCTCGCGTCAGGGATGGGCGGCGAGGAGAAGGAATGCACCCAGCAGGATGAGATGAACGAGTCCTTGTAGCCGAGTTGCTCGTCCAGGGACGGCAGTCAATGTGGCGACGGTGACGGTGATCGCGAGTAAGACGATCTGATTGGCGCCGAGGCCGAGCGACAGCGGCCCGGGGAGCCAGATCGATGCGATGGCGATGGCGGGGATGGTCAGACCGATGCTGGCCATGGCGGAACCGAGGGCAAGGTTGAGGCTGATCTGGATGCGGTTGCGTCGGGCGGCGTTCGTCGCGGCAAGACTCTCGGGAAGCAGCACGAGCAAGGCGATTATCACGCCGACGAACGAGTGTGGCAGACCGAAGCCGGCGACGGCGTCATCGATGGCCGGGGACAGAACCTTGGCCAGGCCGACGACCGCGATCAATGCGGTGAGCAGTAGTGCCAGACTGCTGACGGCGGCACGGCCGCTGGGTGGGTCGGCGTGATCGTCGTCGCCGTCGGCATCGTTGATGACTACGCCGTCCTTCGTGACCGGCAGGAAGAAGTCGCGGTGGCGACCCGTCTGGGTGCTGACGAACGCGGCGTAGAGGGAAAGCGACGCTATGGCGGCGAACGCCAGCTGCGCCGGGGAGAACTGCGGTCCGGGGCGGGCGGTGGTGAAGGTCGGCAGCACGAGGCAGACGACAGCGAGAGTGGCTACCGTGGCCAGTGCTGCGCCAGTGCCTTCGGCGTTGAACACGGCGAGCCGGTAGCGCACGGCACCGACGAGCAGCGACAGCCCGAGGATGCCGTTGCAGGTGATCATCACAGCGGCGAAAACGGTGTCACGGGCCAGCGAGGCGGTTTCGGTGCCGCCGGCGACCATGAGAGCGACGATCAGGCCGACCTCGATGACGGTGACGGCCACGGCCAGTAGCAACGACCCCATCGGTTCGCCGACGCGGTGTGCGACGACTTCGGCGTGGTGGACTGCGGCCAGCACCGCGGTACCCAGCACCAGGGCGATGGCCGGGAACAGCAGCATCGGCAGCTCCCGTCCCCACGATGTAGCCAGCACGACGATGGCGATCGGTGGTGTCAGGAACCTCCAGTCCGCGTATATACGGCGGGGACGCTCGTGACGCGGCCGACCGGGTGGGTCAGGTGGGCCGGGGGAGGCGTCACTGGGTTTGCCGGGTTCGAAGTCACTCATGCCGAGGTCCCGCCGGGGGCACGGTTGAGGTGGCGGTAGCTCACGGAACGGGGAAGCAGCGAAGAGGTCGGCGATCTGCTGCACAGTCTCAACTCCTGCATGCGGTCGAGTCTATGGGCCAGCGTTGCCTGGTCACGGCCGATTCTCGGGGCCGCCGACGTCGACCTGGACCGGCATCCAGCGCATTGCGGGTCGTCTGTGTGGCCGGCGCGAACCTGAACACCAACCCCGGTCTTTCGTACGTCCAGCGGGTCTGGAGGTGGAGGCAGGTTGCCGACGGTCGGTAAACAGCGGCACGGTTCATCGCCGTCGCGGGCCGTAGCTGTTTGGTTACTTTCTGGTGATGCTTGATGCAAGCGATCCGCTGTTTCTTTCATGAACTGTCGGTCCGGGCATGGTCGGGGCCGCGCCGGTTCGAGGAGGTGTCGACATGCAGGGCAAGACCAGCGACGAGGCGAGGCACGAGATCGAGGACATGCTGCGCGGTCGGATGTGGATTCATCCGGAGCAGGTGCGAGTGGTTGTACGGGGTGGGGTCGTCACGCTGACCGGTGCGGTGGACCGGCGTTCGACCGCCGGCATCGTCGCCCGGCTGACCGCAGACGTGCCAGGGGTCTCCCATGTGGTCGATCAAGTGCGGTTCGACTTCGACGACACGGATCTCCTGGTCCGTTCCCGGGTCAGCCGAACCCACCCGTTCAGCGCCGATTCGCTCCCGCCGGCCGGTATTCGCCGGCGGTCGAGGAAGCGCGGCCGGCGCCTGCCGTGTCAGGAGGCCTCGATGAGGTGACACCGGCCGGTAGCCAGATCGCGATGATTTACCCTTTGGGAGGCATCATGACCACCACGTTGCAGGTTCCGGCCGCTTCTTCCGCCGAGCTGATGCGGGGCATGCTCGAGGAGCATTACGCCGTGGACACCGACCAGCTGACCCGGATGACGGTGCACGCCGCGCTCCCGCAGCACTTCGGCCGTGACCTGCGCACCCTGGCCATGCGGACCGCGTCCGTCCGGCAGCGGATCGCCGAGACGGCACAGGCGCTCAGGCGCATGTCCGAAGGCACCTACGGCCTTTGCGAGGACTGCGACAAGGCGATACCGCTCGGCAGGCTGCGAGCCACGCCGCAAGCAGCTCAGTGCGCTGCCTGCGAACGCCGCAAGCTAGGCGATGCGTTCGCCGTCGCGGCAGGCTAGACCGGACGGCGCCGGATCACGCCGGTACGGGCAGTGGCTCCTGCGGGCTCTTACCAGAAGCCGGCCGAGCGAGAACAGACATCAGTGGATTTGCCGGTAGGCAGGGGGCTCATCGCTGTGCACGTATTCACCTAAACGACTAGATAATCGGTGTAAACCAACTATTTCGGAAATAGTTTAGGTGCGCCAACTATTGGGGGTGGCAGTCACCATGGTCGGCAAATCAAGCTTCGCAGCAAGCGCGTGCCGCTCGGAGTGCGGCAACGGCTCCGCCGTGCCCCGTCGCACGGCATGGCCGGCCGGTCGTGCGAGTCTGGTCGGCGCGGGCCTCGGCGGCTGGCTGGGCCTGCTCATCGGCGTGGTGGCAGCGCTGGTTCCCGGCGTCTCGTATGCGGTCGCGCTGCTGAGCGGCCCTCCGATCGGGGCGGTTGTCGGCGCCATGATGGGACTCCTGGTCCACTGCGCCACCGACGCCCGCCTCGGCATCAACGGCGGAGGCAGCCCCTCCGCGCCTACCCGGCCGACGCCGGCCCAGCACCGGTGGTTCCAGGGGGTGAGCCCCACGACCTCGGCGAGTGTTTCGGCGACGGCTCGGGCACGGCTTCGACGAGCGCGCGCCGACGGTCTTGTGCGCCTGGAGAGGGCGACCTTGCCCCGGCTGGGGATCTCCTACGCTTTCGACACGACCGGTGGTCAGCGCATCGGCGTGCTGGCACACCGCAGCGGGCGCCGGCACGTGATGTCTTTCGACCCGGACGACGTCGACCGGGTCCTGCACACCACGGAACTGAACGAGACCGAGGCGTACATCGTCGCCAACCTGCTCGGCCTTCCGGTGTTGACGGACGAGGAGACGGTGCCGCCGCACGGGTTCGACACGGTCCGCGCGGTTCGTGTCCCGGTTGCGGCCGGGGTGCCCGACTGAGGGCGGATCACTTTCGGATGGGGGAGTGCCGCTGTGACGATGATGTTGTCCGTCGCGATCGTCGGCGCCGGGCCGGTCGGCATTTACGCCCGAGGAAGGGGCTTGCCGAGCCGGTCGTCATAGATCGGAGATCATGCGGCAGGCCGCGCCCTCAGTCTGCCGTGACCTGACGGCTGAGCAGGATGTAGCGCAGCAGCGGGACGTAGATCCGCGCCGAATCGGCTAGGCCGCTGAAATGCGAGCCCGCGTTGCCACTGAGGTAGGTGGCCGGAATCGGCACCTCGTCGATCGGGTGGCCTCTCGCCGCGGCGTGCAGCAACACGTTCATCTCGTACTCGAAACGCTCTCCCGGCACCGCGCAAAGCTCGCCGATCAGGTCGGCGGGGTAGGCACGCAGGCCGGTCTGGGTGTCGGTGACGGTCCGGCCGGTCGCCCCCCGGAACACGGCCTGGGTGACGGTGTTGCCGAACCGGCTGCGCAGCGGCATCCGGTCGAAGCGGCGCACGCCCAGAACGATGCGTCCGGGTTCGCCACGTTCGGCGACCGCGCAGATGTCGGTGACGCTGTGCTGGCCATCACCGTCGGCGCAGACCACGGCACAACCGGGATACCGGGACAGGACGTGCCGGAACCCGGTCTTGAGGGCGACGCCCTTACCCCGGTTCACCGGAAGCCGTAGCACCGTGCAGCCCAGCGCTTCGATCTCCGTCAGCCGGGCGTCGGCGGCCAGGCCGCTACCGTCGTCGACGATCACCACTTGGGCCGGCCGGGGAACCTCGGTGAGCAGCGCGGTGACTAGTTCGGACAGATGCGGGCCGGGCTTGAACACCGGGAGCACGACGATCGTCTTCTCGAGGTGCGCCACCGGCTCTCCTTCACTGCTGTTCGACGGTATGGCGTCTATACCCAGTCCGGCCGTTGATCACCCGCCGGGCCAGATGGCCGACGGCAACCATCCCCCGTTCGCGTTGCAGCAGTTGGTCGGCTCGTGCGCCGAGGAAGCCGAGCCGAGCCAACAGCAACGCACCGCGGTCGTCGTGCATCTCGCCGCCGTGTGCCGGCACGTCCCGCAGCGCCGCCCCGGTCAGCCCCAGAACCCGGCCGGCCAGGAACCGGACCCGCGGCAGGTGCCAGGCGTGCGTCACCAGGCCGAGCGGGGTCTGCGCATCGAACGCGTACCCGCTCAGCAGCCCGTCCTCCACCGTGTGCAGCAGGTTCTCCAGGGTGCTGCGCGAGCGCGTTTCGGCGTACAGATCGGCGTGCTCGTCCAGGCCGGACTCGTACGCAGCCTGCCGCATGAGATCTCCCTCCCGCGCGCCCACCGGCGGCGGGGCGGCGCCGGCGCTGGCCTCCGGCCAGCCGCCGGTGAAGACGATCCGGATCCGGTCGCCGCCGGCGAGTACCGCACGGTGAGCCGCTACGTAAACGCTGGCCGCGCGCACCCGCGCGGCTCCACCCGGCGTTAGAGCGAAACCCTTCTCGGTACGCACGACGCCGCGCCCGAACACCAACAACACCCTGGCCGGTGCCGACATGGGTCCCCTCCGATTCGCGGGCGCACCCTGGTCGCTCGCCGCAGCCATTGTCCGCGACGTGGGCCGCGCGGAGCGTCATCACGGGCGACTGCGATGGGTACGACGGCGAGCTCCGCGCGGGCAGAGGTGAGGCCGATCCCGCGTGTACGCGCGTTGGTCCCCGTGCCGGTGGGCGTGAAGGCCGCCACCCCGTTGTAGTCGGCGGTGGCGACACCAGCGTCCCGTCGCTGATGGCCGTGCCGTTCGGCGTGTTGGTGCCATCGGAATGTGGGTCCCAGAAATCACCGTCGACCGTGTCCACCGTTTTGGCGTTCTTCGCCATGGTGGGCACGGTCGCGGTGCTGCGGCTGACGGTCGCTCCGGACAGGTATTTCACTCCGAGCGTCGGCGTGGTCAGGGCAGCCGGCATCGGCTGACAACCAACGCGGCGGCCCACCCCGGCGAAAAAACCTGGGTGGGCCGCTGCTTCCAGTGCAGGTTGTACGCGCGGTCACTTCTGGGCGATGGTGACCTTCTTGCCGGACGCCTTGAGCGTGTAGGCGGCGGTGCGGTGCGTCCACGGATTAGTGGCGTACACCCGAATGCCCCTGCTGACGCTCTTGGTCTTGATCATTTTCACGCCGAGGTCGGCGTTGTCCTCCGTGACGTCGGCCCGCGTCACCTTCCGCAGCAGCGACACCGTAACCCTCTTCCCGTGGGCGGCCTGCAGCGTGTCGGTGGCAGCATCGCCGGCGACACGCTTGACCGCGTTCGCCATGTCCAGGTAGGCCAGCCCGACGCGCAGCGTGTCGGCACCGATCGTCGCGCTCGCCGACGGCAGGGTCACTCGCTGAGGCCCGTATCCGTACCCGAACCTCACCCGGTACGTGCCCCCGTCCGTGCCGGCGGACGCCAGCAGTCCCTCGTCGTGAGCGGACGCCAGTAGTTCCTTCGCGTCGGTGGACGTCTGTGTCACCGCGTCGGCGGAGGCCAGCAGCCCGTCCACGGTGACGTGCAGCGTCACGGTGGCGTCGTCTTCGCTGAGCTGGTAGTCGATGGATCCGTCGTCGTGGACCGTCTTGGTGCCCGGGTAGTCGAGGTCGTCGTCCAACAGTCCCGGCGCTGCCGAGCCGAAATCGTAGGTGTCATTCAGCTCTACCGAATTGTCCGGGCTGAAGACGTACTGGACCGACGGGCGGTGCATCATCTTCACCGCCGCACGGGTCTCCCTGTCGGCGATGAGGTCGTAGGTTCCCTTTCCCGCGACGGTGTAGCGCGCCCTGACAAAACCGTCGAAGTTGAACCGGTCGAGAGCCACGCCGTGTACCGGGTCGACGACGAGGTATCCGGAGGCCTGGAATCCGTCGGTGGTCACTTGAATGCTGGTCTTCCAGCCGCCTTCCGCCGCCTTCGCGGAGGCCTTGCCCACAGCCGTGAGCTCGGCGGACATCTCGGCCGCGGTCAGCGACGTCGACGTGGAAGCGGCATACGCCGCACCGGGGCCGGCCAGAACGCAGGCAGCCATGGATGCGGTGGCCACCAGCAGGGCACCACGGGACACGACGGGCATGTTCACCTCAGGGATAGCGAGCTCGGAGTCGAGCAAGAACATACCGTCGTAAATCGGACAAAACATCATCTGTACGGTTTGCCAGAATAGCCTGATTCTGATCGCAGTCGCCCGACCGGTCGGCGCGAACGACCGTTCAGCCACTCCGCCGTCTTCCACGCCCTGCTCATCGAACCCGCCCGGCGCATCACCGACGATGGTTCTCCGCTTGCGCCATCCAAGGTCGCTGGCGACGACGGCGATCAGGAACGCTCCAGGGCGACGACCTTGAGGATGCCGACATCATTGCTCTGGCCGGGTCGGCTGTCGGGGAAGCCACGGGGCTGAGGGCCATGGTCGAGGCGATCGGGGTCTGCGGGGAATCGACGGTCACGCTTTCGGCCGACGCGGTCGTGCAACGCGAAGCAGACGGCGTCGGGTTGCCCGATCCGCTCCTCGCTGACACGGGACGCCAACGCCGTACAGTCAGGACGGTGATTGTGTAAACGACCGGCGGTACGCCGTTGGTGTCAGCCCGACGCGCCGCAGTAGGTGTTGACGCAGTGAGTCAGCGCTGCCGAGGCCGCTGCGGAGGGCGACGAGATCCATCGGCAGGTTGGTGGATTCGAGCAGTTCGCGTGCGCGGTCGACGCGCTGGTGGAGCAGCCACTGCAGCGGGCTCAACCCGGTCTCGGCGCGGAACCGCCGAGTCAGCGTGCGGATGCTCGTCTGGGCGTACCGGGCCAGGTCGGTCAGGGTGAGTGGCTCGTCGAGCCGGTTCAGTGCCCAGGCCCGGGTGTCCGCCAGCGATGTGCCGTGCTCCGGGGGCAGGGCCGTCTCGATGAACTGTGCCTGCCCGCCCGGGCGTACCGGAGCGAACACGGCCAGCCGGGCGACAGCGTTGGCGACCGCGGCGCCGTGGTCGGCGCGGATCATGTGCAGACACAGATCGATGCCGGCAGCCAACCCGGCTGAGGTCAGCACCGGGCCGTCCTCCACGAAAAGTACGTCCTGCTCCAGCCGCACCATCGGATACCGCTGACGGAACTCCGCTGACCGCGCCCAGTACGTGGTCGCCCGGCGGCCGGCGAGCAGCCCGGCCTCGGCGAGAACGAATGCGCCGGTGCAGATCGACGCGATCCGCTTGCCCGCCTCGGCAGCGGTGCGCAGAGCCGCCAGCACCCGCGGGTCGGTGCTGTCGCGAGCGGCGGTCCCGGTCACCATGACGGTGTCGGCGGCCTCGACCGTGTCGAGTCCGTCGGACACCGCCACCGCGAGTCTGCCGCTGCCGGGCAGGACACCAGGCTCGGCCGTGCAGATCCGCACGTCGTACACAGGCCGCCCGTCGACGGCGGCAGCCGTGAAGATCAGTTCCGGAATCGAGAGGTCAAACGTGGTGACGGGCGGGACCGCGATGACCGCGACACGGTGCATGGCCTGATCCTCCGGATGTATGGCACACGGGCCACTACCGTACCGCTGCTCGGCCCGGCACCGTGAAGGCCGATCCCACCGACCAGAGGAGCACGATCGCATGTCCTTCGTCGTCGTCACCGGTGCCGGCGCCACCGCCCGGGCCACCGCCAACCAGTTCGCCGACAGCGGGGAGCGGGTCCGGCAGCTCACCCGCAGCGGCGCCGGCGTGAACCACCCGCTCGTCGAACGGCTTGCCACCGATGTGACCGACGCCGACCGGCTCACCGAGCTGACAAAGGGTGCTCGCGTCCTGGTCAACTGCGCCATCCCGGCGTACGACCGGTGGGCCACGGAGGTGCCGCCGATGGCCACGGCCCTGCTCACCGCCGTCGAACGCACCGGAGCGGGATACGTCATGCTCGGCAACACCTACGGGTACGGCCACGTCGCCGGGCCCATCACCGAGGACCTGCCGATGGCCGCCACGACGGTAAAGGGAACGGTTCGGGCCCGGATGTGGCTCGACGCGCTCGCCGCGGACGAAGCGGGCCGGGCACGGGTCACCGAGGTGCGGGCCGGGGCCTTCCTCGGCGCCGGTGCGATCAGCGGCTACACGCTGTTTGTGCCCGGACCGGTGCTCGCCGGCGAGGTCGCGGGATACCCCGGCGACCTCGACGTGGCGCACAGTTGGGCCTACACCGAGGACGTCGCCCGCACCCTCGTCGCGGCGAGCCGCGACGACCGTGCATGGGGCCGGGCCTGGCACGCTCCGGTCACCTCGACGCTGTCGGTGCGAGCGCTCACCACACGGCTGGCCGAGCTGGCGGGGGTGCCGGAGCCGACGTTGACGCGCATCCACGCCGGCCAGCTGACCGCGATGGCGGCGGAGACTCCGCTGTTCGCCGAGCTCCTGGAGATGCTGTACAGCACCGAGCACCCGCACCTACTCGACGCCACGTACACCGAGGCGATGCTGGGCGTCCACCCCACACCCCTCGACACGGTGCTGCGGGAAACGGTGGACGCCCTGCGCACCGTCGAGGCGGCCGGATGAACGCCTCGCGGTTGCTGCTCCGTGCGGGGATGTCGCGCGCTCCGCGTGAGTGGCTCGTGGTGTGGCCGTCAGGTCCGGGCGGGAGGAGGAGGAGGAGGAGGGTCGCCGATGCGTTCGCCGGGTGAGCCGGGATCGGTGACGGTGGCCGGCTTCGCGGCGTGGTCGTTTCGCGCGGGGGCGGGCTTGAGTGACCCAGCCCGGGCGGACAGGTCGGTGGCGTCGCCGATGCTGCTGGTCGCGGCGAGCGCCGCGGCGAACAGGAGGAGCTGGTTGATGATGTTGAGGGAGAACAGCAGTCCGACCGTTCCGGCGACGGCCTGATACGTCGGGTTGGCTTCGACGTTCTGCACGAGGACGCGGCCGACGGTCTTGAGCAGTTCGAGGCCGAGGGCCACGAGCAGCGCGGGACCGACGACGCGGCGCGGCGGCATGCGCAACCGTGGCAGCCCGGTCAGGACCGCGGTCGCCAGCAAGGTGTTCACCCCGATGCTGACCGCGGAGCCGACCGCTGAGAGCAGCCACTGGCTCTGGGTGGGGCTCGCGATGGTCGGCTCGATCAGAAGATTGGCTGCGGCGACGGTGAGGAACGCCGTGGTGAGAGAAGCGGCCAGCAGCAGGCCGAGCCCGATCAGCGCGAGCAGGTCGATGAGCAGGCGGGGCACGAAGGTGCCTGGGTATTCGGGCAGCCGCCACACCTTGCGGATGCTGGAGCGCATGGCGTCGGTCCAGAACCATCCGGTGACCGGTAGGCCGAGGAAGGCGATGAATCCGATGGTGCCGCGGGCTACGCGCAGTTGCTGCACGTCGAGGCCGGGCAGGTTCGCGGCTAGGTAGTGCTGCAACGATTGTTGTACCGCGGGTTTGTCCAGGGCGAAGCCGAAGGCCGCGAAGCCGAGCAGGGCGAACGCGAACGTCGCGAAGAACGCGTAGTAGGTGATCGCGGCGGCCAGCCGGCCACCGTCGGCTTCGTCGTAGCGCACGACGGCGCGTGCGAGATGGTCGAGCCAGCCGTGGCGGCGCCGGGCAGCCTGCCACGCCGCGGCGGCTCGCCGCATCATGCCACTTGCCATAACGCCGCCCACCGTGGCCAGTGATCACATGAATTCGTCCAGAAACCCTAAGCCAACTGAGGCTCGCTGCGTGCCGAGGTTTCCGAATCCGGGATCGAGCAAGGCCCTGGTCGGTGCCGGCCCACTCACCCTACGCCCATCCGGCATAAGCACGAGCCGTCAGCTGCGCTTCCTGGATAGGTTCGATGACATGGCGACTACAGTGCTGCGCGTCCGCCTTATCGGCGGCGACCGAATGGACATCACCTACGATCGACCGGACCTCTCCAGCGAGGATGAGTTGATCGAACATGTCATCGCGACGCTGTCCGACGATTCGGGAGCACTGCACGGTAAACACGGTGACCGGCTCGTCGTGCTTTACGGCCGAGGAGTCGCCGCTGTCGAGGTCGCTCCCCGCGGCGCTGTTCTGTGACGACGGCCGTGCCTCACCGGGTGGAGATGAGAGCAAGAGTCGACTCGGCACCCTGGTTCAGGTTGGGTCCGTGCGGGGTCAGCCCGTCATAGCCACCGCCGGTTGCCGGGTCCCACATGATGTACCCATGAGGAGACCGGGCCGGGCCTGCTGCACCACCGGTCCAGGCAGGTTCGGGTGCGTGCCTGTCGCCGGATCGGTCACCGCGGTGAAGTGACAGCCTGCTTGACCTCGACCGGAAGCGGTCCGCCCTGGATAGCGGTCAATGGTGCCCGCATGATCGGCGTGATAACCGAACTAAAAGTGCTAGACGCCGTAGACCTTCGTGACGGGCTGACTAACCTGCTGCAGCAGGCCGGGTACGAATAGCTTGACGTCCGGCGACTATTGACTTCTGCCAACGGTGTAGTACTCGGTTTCGCTACCGTTCTTGAAAGCGCACCGGCCATGAAATAGTCTAACAATTATGATTCGGTAATTCGGCCGCCAGGTGGCGCGTCCGCAGGCGGCATCCATGAAGAAAAAAGCGAACTGAAATGGGGCGTTCATGCGTGGGATTTCACGCCGTAGCCCCGACGCCACAAGGGAGATCGCGATGAAGACTCACAGGCATGCACCGGTGATCGCAGGCGTGCTGATGGCTGGTGTCCTCGGCCTCGTGCCGGCCATCAACGCCTCACCGGCCATTGCGGCACACGCGACGACGGGCGCCGATTCCGCCGTCATAAACCCTGTGCCGAATAGCGACGACTACCGCGACGGCTACCGGAAGGGATATCGGGACGGCTGGAAGATAGCCAGGAATGAATGTCACACCTTGTACAGTGCTCGCAACGGGGACACCGAATGGGCACGCGGCTACGACAACGGCTTCAGAGCGGGGTACGCCTCCGGCTTCGAGGAGTACTGCGACTGAACACCCTCACGGGGTCTGCTCCGGACACGCCTTGAACCCCGCCACGGGCGGGGTTCTTGTGCGGTCCCAGAGCATGGGAGGTTCGGACGACTGCTCAGGCGGTGGTCGCCGCCCTGCCTCGCTCGATCATCGCCTCGGCGGCGGCCCGGGCCCGGGCCCGGTCGGCTGGCACAAGACCGATGCGGGTACGCCGGTCGAGCAGGTCGTCCGCGTCGAGCGCTCCCTCCCGAATGACGCCCCAGAGCAGCTCCGCCCCGGTCACCGCGAGACCCTCGGCGACCGGGCGAGCCAGGTCCGGGTCGTGCTCGGCGAGGGCGGCCAGTTCCGCGGCCTCGGTCCCGTACCGAGCGACGAGCCGGGCGGGCGGGCCCAGCCGGGCCAGGTCTTGCGCTGGCGCGGCCCCGACCAGGGGCAGCCGGGCGGTTCGGCACCGGCCCACGGGCAATCCGGCCGCGGTGAGGGCGGCGTCCACGGCATCGCGGGCCATCCGACGGTATGTGGTCAGCTTGCCGCCGACGACGGTGGTCATCCCGTCCGGCGAGACGCGTACCGCGTGTCGCCGGGACAGGTCTGCCGTGCTTCCGGCGGCGCCGGCGAGCAGGGGCCGCAGGCCGGCGAACGAGCCCACCACGTCGGCGTCCGACAACGGTGTGTCGAGCACCGTGGCCATGACGTCGAGCAGGAAGCCCCGCTCGGCGGCGCTCGGCTCGGCGACGTCCGGCACCGGGCCCTCGACCGGCTCGTCGGTCAGCCCGAGATAGCTGTAGCCATCCTGCTGGGGCAGCACGAAGACGAACCGGCTCGTCGTACCGGGAACCGGCACGGTGAGGCCGGCGAGCTGCCGGCCGAGGGCGCCGGGGCGCAGCACGAGGTGCGTGCCGCGGGACGGGCGTAGCCGGACTCCCGGGTCGAGCTGGTCCGCCCACACGCCGGTGGCGTTGATGACCGCGCGGGCCCGCAGTTCGTGGTGCTCGCCGGTGAGCGTGTCGAGCACGGTGGCGCCTCGGCCGTGCAACTGCTCCACGCGGCACCGGGTGATCACCCGGGCTCCGTGCCCGGCGGCGGTACGAGCCAGCGCGACGACCAGCCGTGCGTCGTCGACGAGTTGGCCGTCCCAGCCGAGCAGGCCACCGCGCAGACCGCTGCGCCGCACCGCCGGGACCAGCCGGTGCACCTCTACCGGCGCGATCCGCCGGGACCGGGGCAGGATGCCGGCCGGGGTGCCGGCCGCGGCCCGCAGCACGTCACCGGCGGCGAAGCCTGCGCGGGCCAGCGCCGCCGGTACGGCGGGCGTCAGCGGGGTCAGCGGCAGTACCGAGGGCAGCGGGCTGACCAGGTGCGGGGCGACGCGGCGCAGCAGCACGTCCCGTTCGGCCGCGCTCTCGTACGCCAGGCCGATGTGGCCGCCGGCCAGGTAGCGCAATCCTCCGTGGACGAGTTTGGAGCTCCACCGGGAGGTGCCGAACGCGAGGTCGTGAGCGTCCACGGCGGCCACGGTGAGCCCGCGGGAGGCGGCGTCGAGGGCGACCCCGGCCCCGGTCACCCCCAGGCCCACGACGAGCAGGTCAACGGTCCCACCGGCGGCCAGCTCGGCGAGGTCACGGGCGCGGCGCGCGGCGGTCAGCGCGGTTGCGACGGTCACGGCGCCAGGTACCGGTCGAGGAGCAGGCGCAGCTCGCTGTCGAGGTCGGCGGAGGTGACCTGGTCGGTCATGGTGCCGATGGAGATGACGAAGCCGTGCAGGGTCAGCAGCAGGCCACGGCCGAGCAGCTCGGGCGCACCGGGCCGGACCGAGCCGTCGGCGTGGCCCTCGGCGATCGTGGCGAGGAGCACGGCGAGCATCCGGTCCTGGCTGGTGCCGCGCCGGTCCACCAGGTAGGGCAGCAGCACCTCGGGGTCCAGCTCGACGATGCGGCGGAAGACCGGGTTGTCGCGGAGTCGCCGGGCCCCGCCGGTGAGCCCGTCCACCAGGCGTTCGCGGGTGTGCCGGCCGGTGGCGCTCGCCTGCGCCTGGAGAGCGAGCTCGCCCCACTCCCTGGTCATCAGGTCGGCGACGAGCGTCGCCATGTCGGGCCACCGCCGGTACATGGTCATCCGGGAGACGCCGGCCCGGCGGGCCACGTCGGTCAGTGTGGTGCGGCGCAGCCCCACCGCGAGCACGCAGTCGCGCGCCGCGTCGAGAAGGGCATCTTCATCTGTACGGCTTCCAAGGGTGTGACGATTCAACGTCATGTGTCACAGTGTAACTCATGAATGAATTGCGCGACGTGGCGCGATGGGGAACCCCCGCTGACGCCGTAACCCTGTCCTCCGGCGTACGCGGTCTGCTCAGCGCGGCTCTCGGCATCACCAGCCCCCGTCCCGCGGCCTCGACCGCCGAGCTGCCGGCCGGCACCCTGAGCGAGACGGTTCTGAAGGAGCTGCGCTCGGTGTGCCCCGCGGTGTCCACCGACGACGAGAGCCGACTGGCGCACGCCGCCGGCAAATCCACCGACGACCTGCTGCGACTGCGGGCCGGGCGAGCCGACGACGCGCCGGACGCGGTGGCCCGGCCGGCTACCCAGCAGCAGGTGGCTGACCTGCTGGCCGCCTGCTCCCGGCACCGGGTGGCGGTCGTCCCGTTCGGCGGTGGCACCTCGGTGGTCGGTGGCCTCGCCGCCCGCCGGGAGGGTTTCGCCGGCGTGCTCGCGGTCGACCTCGCCGCACTCGACCGCCTGGTGCACCTCGACCGGGTCTCGCGGACCGCGACCTTCGAGGCCGGCGTGCGCGCACCACGGGCCGAGCAGCTGCTGGCCGCCGAAGGTTTCACGCTCGGGCACTTCCCCCAGTCCTTCGAGTACGCCAGCCTCGGCGGCTTCGCCGCGACCCGGTCCAGCGGTCAGGCGTCCGCCGGGTACGGACGGTTCGACCGGATGGTCGTCGGCCTGCGAGCGGCCACACCGATCGGCTTGCTCGACACCGGCCGGGCCCCGGAGTCGGCCGCCGGCCCCGACCTGCGCCAGCTCCTGCTGGGCTCGGAAGGCGCATTCGGTGTGATCACCGAGCTGACCGTGCGGATACACCCGGCGCCGCAGGCACGCCACTACGCAGGATGGAGCTTCCCGTCGTTCGACGTCGGCGCCCACGCGGTCCGCGCGCTCGCCCAGGACGGTCCGCTGCCCACCGTGCTGCGGCTGTCGGACGAGGCCGAGACGGCGATCAACGCGGCGACCGGCGGCCCGCAGGCCGACGGCTGCCTGGCCGTGGTCGGCGTCGAGGGCACCGCCGAGGATGTCGCCGGCCGCACCGCCGCGCTCGAACAACGGCTGACCGCGCTCGGTGGCACTCCGCTGGGGACCGCGCCCGGCGACGCCTGGCAGGAGGGGCGCTTCCGGGCGCCCTACCTGCGCGACGCCCTGCTCGACGCGGGAGCGATCGCCGAGACGCTGGAGACGGCCACCTTCTGGGACCGGCTGCCGGCGACCTACGCCGCCGTGCGCGGCGCCCTGATGGAGAACCTCTCCGGCGCCGGCACGCCACCGCTGGTGCTGTGCCACATCTCGCACGTGTACGACAGCGGTGCCTCGCTGTACTTCACCGTGGTCGCCGCCCAGACCGAGGAACCGATCGCGCAGTGGCAGGCGGCCAAGGCCGCGGCCAGCGACGCCATCGCCGCTTCGGGGGCGACCATCACCCACCACCACGGCGTCGGCCGCGCGCACCGCCCCTGGTACACCCGCGAGATCGGTGACGTCGGCGTGGCGGCCCTGCGAGGCGTGAAACAGGCGCTCGACCCGCACGGCATCCTCAACCCGGGCATCCTGCTGCCGTGAACCGCGACCAGTTCACCGCCGTGGTCAATCCGGCGGCCGGTGCGGGCACGGCCGCCGGCCACATCACCCGGCTGGCACGCGCGCTGCGGGAGAGCGGTGCCGCGGTGACCGTGTCGTACACCCGCTCGCTCAGCCACGCCACCGAGCTCGGCGCCGCGGCCGCCGCCGCGGGACACACCGTCCTGGCGGTCGGCGGCGACGGTGTCGTGGGCGCGGTCGCCGCCGGGCTGGTCGGCTCCGATGCCGAGCTGGCGGTCGTGCCCGCCGGGCGGGGCAACGACTTCGCCCGCGGCGCCCCGCTGCCCGCCGATCCGGCCGCTGCCGCTCAGGCCCTGCGTACGCTGCCCGGCCGGCCGGTCGACGTGGCGGAGGCGGACGGCCGGGTCGTCGCGGGAAGCGCTTGCATCGGCGTCGATGCGGCCGCCAACGACCTGGCGAACCGGCGCCGGCTACCGCGCCACCCGATCGCGTACCAGCTCGCCGGCTTGGCCGTCATCGCGGGGTGGCGCCCGGTGGAGTACACGCTGACCGTGGACGGGCAGACCACCTCGTTCACCGGGCACACCGTCGTGGTGGCCAACGCGCCGTGGTACGGCGGCGGCCTGCGGGTCGCACCGCACGCCCGGCTCGACGACGGCCTGCTGGACATCGTCACCGTCGGAGCCCTGCCGCGGGTCCGGATGCTACGGGCGCTCGCCGCGCTCCGGCACGGCACCCACCTGGAGCTGCCCGGCATCGAAACCCGCCGAGCCCGGACGGTCACCGTCACGGCGAACCGCCCACTACCGGTGTACGCCGACGGTGAACCACTCGGTAGCGGCCCGGTCACCGTCTCGGTCCGACCGGGGGACTTGAGGCTCATCGGCGTCCCCCAGCCCGCCTGAACCGCTCAGGCAGGGGCTTCGGGTCTTGGCCGACAGCTGTCCTGCCTGGAGCTTGCACCCATCGATCACCCGGCCCACCCCGTCTGCGGCGGTGGCCACCAGCGGTGTCTCCAGGACCCGGCGTACGGGGGTTTCGGGTTCGTGATCCGCAGGCGGCATCCGGTGCGGGTGCCGGCCTGACCCAGGGGCACGAGGACGCAGAGTCTGCCGCAATCCAGGAACGTGACGCCGGCGAGGTCGATCTCGATGCGCGGGGGTGCAGCGCGGACAGGACGTAGAGGAGTCTGACGCGCAGTACGTCAGAGGTCGACAGGCCGATCTCACCGATCGCGGCCATGGTCTGTGGTGGTGCCCCGGGCAGATCCCCGCCCGGGGCACCACCAACCCCCCAACCCCAGAAATGACTCGATGAAGCGCGGACCGGCATACCGGCCGCCGGATGACGTTTCAGCTCCCGACCGAAGAACCGCACCAACGACCTGGCTCGGGTCCGCCGACGAACCGCAGCAGGGTCAGCAAGGCGTCGGGGTGCCACCGACCGGCGCCAGGCGCGTGAATGTCCGCAGTGGACACTGTCGTCCCGGCGCGCGGACATGGTTGCCGCCGGCCCGGCTCACCGGTTGGTGGCGGGGCGGCCGCCATGCGCCGCACCGTGGAGGTGGGCGCGGTCATGGTGACACCGGGTTGCCGCCAGGCGAGCAGGCGACGATCAACGAAGGCGGGATCCCGGTCATGGTTCACTCCTCGGGTGGCGGTGAGTCCGTAGCATCTACAGGACTGCGCCACCGGGGACCGGGGTGACAGGATTACCCTACGCCCTACCGCCCCGCATCACATCAAAGTCACCATCATCAATTAATTTGTTTTCTCGAACCTGCATGCAGCCGAAACGCCCGGGATCCGCGGTTCAGATGATCGCGGCCGCGTTCGTTCCGGCATTGCCGATCGAGGCCTACCTGGTCGCAGCGATCACTTCCACCGGCGCCGATGCGGCGACACTCGGCAGGAGTGCGGCCGAGCGCGTGTTTCGCGCCGCGCCCCTTGTCCCGGAACCAGCTTGACGATCCACCCGATCGCCGGCGCCCACGCAGGACTCGGTGACCTTGAACGGCCGGTCCGCACTGACGACGCACGGGCGGCACCGGCGAAACGCCGATGCCGCCCGACCAGCACTTCGGTTGTGTCGCGCCCGGTCCTCCGATGGCCGGACCGGGTTTCGGCACTCATTCCGGTCGACAGCGGGAGATTCGCCCCGCTCGGTGCCGGCCTCGGCGCTCTGCGCGGCGATGGGGCGCCCTGGCTTCCTGCGCCGCTACTACCCCCGCCGGACATCCCGGCCGCGCGGCAGGTCTGGGCAGCCGCGGTAGCTACAACGCGCCGCCGGCGAGCGCCGTGCTCGTCAGCAGGCTGTGGGGCAACTGCCCCACAGCGGCGCACGACCTGCGCGCCGCCGCTCACCTACGACGCCGTCGCGACCTGGCCGCGAGGATTCGCGTCGACGCCGGCTTCCTCTCTCATCGATCAATCGCTATCACCCGGGAGAGGTCAGCGACGCTCGAACCGCAGTGGCAGGCTCTCGGGCCCGTAGAGCGCGGTGGGTGGCCGCCACGGCACGTGCCCGGTGATCGACGGTGGTCCCAGCCGGCTCGTGAGCACGATGAGTGACTCGGCGATCTCGGCGCGGGCGGTGGCGGCCCCGACGCAGAAGTGCGGGCCACCGCCGAAGGTCAGGTGCGGCGTCTCGCGCGGGAGCGTGATGTCGAAACGGTCGCCGTTACTGAGGACGCGAGGGTCGCGGCTGGCCGCCTGCGTGCCGAGCATCACGAAGGTTCCCGTGGGGATGTGGACGCCCTGCAGGTCGAAGTCCTCGACCGCGAATCGGAAGTTGGTCGGCACCGAGGGAGCCCAGCGCATGACCTCCTCCACCGCCTGCGGCACGAGTTCCGGATGCGCGCCGAGCAGCCGCCACTGTTCGGGGTGCGCGGCGAACGTCGTGAGTGCCAGGCCGAGTTGGTTGCGCGTGGTGTCGTGCCCGGCGAACACGAGGGTCACCGCGAGGTTGCGCAGATCCTCCGTACTCAGGCGGTTCCCGCTCTCCTCGGCGGCGATCAGCGCCGACAGCAGGTCCTCGCGCGGATCGACGCGGCGCTGCTCGATCAGCGAGTCAACGTACGTGTGCAGGCCGATGACGGCTTCCTCCACCCGGGCACGCACTTGTGGCAGGTGGAAGCTGAACACCAGCCCGACATCAGTCGACCAGCGCCGGAACAGGTCATAGTCCGCGACCGGGACGCCGAGCAGCGCGGACATGACTCGTACTGGCATCGGGTCGGCGAAGTCCGCCATGAACTCGCACTCGTCGCGATCCGCGAGCGTTTCGGTCAGTTCGGTCGCGACGTTGCGCATGAAGGGCCGCAGTCCTTCGATCATGCGTGGTGCGAATGCCTTGCTGACCAGCCGCCGCAGCTGCAGGTGGTCCGATCCGCGCCGGTGCAGGATCATCGGTACGAACCAGTCGAACAGCGGTCCGTTCGAGATGCCCATCAGCTCGAGGTAGCGTTCGCCGTTCTGGGCCAGCCGTGGGTCGCGGAGCAATTGATGCATCTCGGCGTACCGCAGCACTATGAGGCCCATGGGGGTCGCCGCGCACCAGTTCGCTTCGCGGGCGGCGGCGACCGCCGGAGAATCGAACCGGAAATCCGGGGCGGTGATGTCGAGGAACGGCAGGTCCACGGTCGGAGTCGGCATCCATACTCCTGACGAAGTTGATCGAAATATATCGATTTATACTCCGCCACGCTAACCGCTGAGGAGTCTCAGCAACACCCACAGTGACTTATGTCGCCCCGCCCGGGTCGACCGGCCACCATGCCGGCCGCCCCGTCACGCCTGGCTCGGCACGGCGCGATCCGGTGTCAGCGGCGCGGGCGGTCTCCGGTGGGAACGGCCGGCTCGGCGAGCTCACCCAGGTGTATCAGGGGCTGCGCCAGGTAGTAGCGGTGGCCGACGAGTGCGGTGACAACCGACGCTCACTGGCTGTGGATCGTGACAAGGTCGGCGAGGCCGGAAACGGTCAGCAACGGTTCGAGCAGCGGGCTGGAGAGCAGTTCGATGTGCTCCGCGTGTTCGAACAGGGCGGCCAGTCCGGCGCTGTCGAGGTATTCGACGGCGGTGAGGTCAACGACGAGTGGCTTCTTCTCGGACCGGTGGACGGCGTCGGCGAGCACGGTGGCGAACGTTTCGGCGTTGCTCATGTCGATTTCGCCGACCGCTGTCAGGCTGGGCGCGCCGTCGGGGCGGTGTCCGGCGGTGAGGGTGAGCGTGCTGGTCACGGGACGATCCTTGCCTGCATGTCGATGACGGTTCCGGCGGTGCCGGTGGTGACGGTGACGTGGTTCATGAAGGCTTTCATCAAGGCCAGCCCGTGCCCGCGGTGTGAGTTCGCGGGCGACTGGGCCGGCTTCCATCGGCCGTTGTCGACGACGGTCAGGCGTAGATCGTCGGCGGTGGCGGCGGCGTGCAGCCGGATGCGGCCGGGATTGTCGCGGTGGCCGTGTTCGATCGCGTTGGAGCAGGCCTCGCCTGCGGCGATGAGCACTTTCTGCGCGGTGGCGGGGTCGACACCGACGCGGTTGAGCCAGCCGCGCAGGGCGGTGCGGACGGGGGCGAGCCGGGTCGCCTCGGCCGGGAACTCGAGCTCCAGCGGCCCGGGCTGGCGGTAGAGCAGCAGGGCTACGTCGTCGTCGTACCCGCCGGCCGGCGCGAGCTTGGCCATCACGTCGGTGGCGAGTTGTTCGATGGGTGTGCCTCGTCCGTCGTGGATGGCGGCGGTCGCCCGTTCGATGCCGGTCGTCAGCGGTTGCCGGCGGCGTTCGATGAGCCCGTCGGTGTAGAGCAGCAGCGTGGCCCGGCCGGGCATGGTGTGTTCGGCTTCGGGTCGCGACAGGCTGGGACGTACGCCGATCGGGTGTGACCGTCCTTGGTCGAGCAGGTGGGTCGTGCCGTCGGTGTCGGCGATGATGGCCGGTGGATGCCCGGCGCTGGAGTAACGCAGATGCCCGGTCTCAGGATCGAGGACACCGCAGAAGACGGTGGCGCACGTGGCTCCCGGCAGCAGCGCGGCGAAGCGGTCGAGCGCCCGGAGGGTGATGGCGGGGCTGGCGTCCTGAAGGAGCAGGGCGCGGCAGGCGCTGCGCAACTGGCCCATGACCGTGGCGGCTC
Organism: Actinoplanes regularis; assembly: GCF_900188005.1. GTDB lineage: Bacteria > Actinomycetota > Actinomycetes > Mycobacteriales > Micromonosporaceae > Actinoplanes > Actinoplanes regularis. The sequence continues at coordinate 61,827 of NZ_FZNR01000035.1, forward strand.
GCAGGCCGTGGCCGACACAGTCGCCGACGACGATGCCGATCCGGCCGTCGGGCAGTTCGATGGTGTCGTACCAGTCACCGCCGACTTTCAGCGGGCGGGTCGCCGGTTCGTAGCGTACGGCGAAGCCGCTGGGAAGTTGGGCGGGGCCAAGGATGGCACGTTGCAGGGCGAGGGCGGTCTCACGCTGCTGGTCGATCTGCGCGATGCGGCGCAGACCTTGGCCGATGTGCCCGGCGAGCAACGCGAGCAGCGTCTCGTCCTGCTCGGTGAACGGCCGGGCCGGACCGAGGCCGATCCAGAGGGCCATGGTTCCGTGCGGATGCTCGAGGGTGATGCCGGCGCCGGAGGATCGTTCGGTGACCGGGGTGAGCAGCGGTTTGTCGCGCAGCCCGAGCAATGCCTGCCGGCGCCGCTCGGACAGGTTCTCCCAGCGCAGGGCCGGATCGGTGGCGGTCACGGTGGGGTCGGTGGAGGTGTCGAAGACGCTCGCGACCACGTCCGACGCCTGCCAGAGATCGCGTAGTTCGGCGAGTACACCGCTGAGCGCGTCGGTGAGGTTCTCCGACCGGGACAGTCGCAGGCCGAGGGCGGCGAGCGCGCTTTCGCGCTGGACGGTGTAGTGCTCGGCGGTGACGTCCCGGAACGTGCCGACGATGACGCGTCGTCCGGAGTCGGGGTCCTGGACCTGGTTGAAGGCGGCACTGGCCCACAAGCGGTGCCCGTCGCGGTGGGTCACCGGGATGGTGTAACTGCCGTGGGTGTGTCCCGTGAGCAGAGCGAAGGCATCGGCTACCTGCTGGTGGGCGTCGCTGTCGGTGACGGCGTCGGGCCACCAGGGGTGGATCGGAGCGTACGGAAGATCCTCCGGACCGAAACCGAGGATGTCGGTGAACGCCGTGTTGATCTCGATGACCGCGCCGTCCTCGTCGCAGACGAAGAACGCCTCCTGCAGGGAGTCGATCAGCGCGGTGCGCCAGCGGGCGTGCCCGGTGCGCAGCCGGGACAGCTCGACGTTCGCCCGGACCCGGGCCAGCAGTTCCGCGGCCGAGAACGGTTTGAACAGGTAGTCGTCCGCGCCGGCCTCGAGGCCCTCGATGGCGGCCTCCTGTCCGGCGCGCGCCGACAGCAGCAGGACCGGGGTGCCGGCCGTGCGCGGGTCGCCCCGCAGCGCCGCCACCAGTTGCAGACCGTCCATCACCGGCATCATCACGTCGCTGATGATCAGTTCCGGGTTGCCGGTGCGCGCCGCCTCCAGCGCCGCCTGCCCGTCACCGACCACCGCGACCCGGTGCCCGGCGGAGCCCAGCAGCCGGGCGAGGTAGTCGCGCATGTCCGCGTTGTCGTCGGCGACCAGCACAGAGGCGGTGACATTCGGTGCCCGCTGATCGCTTTCGGCCGCGGGCGCCTGCGGCGATTGCTCCCGTACGTCCTCGTCGCCGGCCTGGGCCGGCAGCCACCGAAGGGCTTCCTGGACGAACGGGTCGGCTGAAGCGGGTGGGGCACTGTTGACGTTCGCCGGGGCCGGCGTGTCCTTCGGCAGGTGTGCGGTGCCGAACGGCAATCGGACGGTGAAGGTCGTGCCCTTGCCGACGGCGCTGTCGGCGACGATGGTGCCGCGATGCAGGCCGACGAGTTCCTGCACCAGGGCCAGCCCGATGCCGCTGCCCTCGTTGGAACGCGACCGCACGTTCTCGATGCGATGAAACCGCTCGAACAGCCGCGGCATCTCGTGCTCGGCCACGCCGACCCCGGTGTCCGCGACCGTGATGACGGCGTACCGGTCCTCGGCGCTCACGCTGACCCGGATGCCGCCGTCGAAGGTGAACTTCAGGGCGTTGCTGAGCAGGTTGAGGACGACCTTCTCCCACATGCCCCGGTCCAGGTACACCGGCTCGGGCAGTGGCCGGACGTCCACCTCGAAGGTGAGCCCGGCTCGGCTGATCGCCGAACGGAACACGCTGGCCAGGTCGGTGGTGGCGGCGGACAGGTCCACCGGCTCGTAGTGGGCCTGCATCCGGCCGGCTTCGATGCGGGAGAAGTCGAGCAGGGTGTTGACCAATTTGCCCAGGCGCAATCCGTTGCGGTGGATGATCTCCAGCTCGTCACGGATCTGCGGGTCGGCGTCGGCCAGCCGGCCACGCAACTCGTCGACCGGGCCCATGATCAAGGTAAGCGGGGTCCGGAACTCGTGGCTGATGTTGGAGAAGAAGGCGGTCTTCGCGCGGTCCAGCTCGGCCAGGTCCTCCGCCCGCCGCTGCTGAGCCTGGTAGCTACGCGCGCTGGCGATCCCGGTCGCGACATGCCCAGCGGTCAACTCGATGAACCCGCGATAGCTGTCGTCCAGGGGCCGGTACCTGTTCAGCGCCGCGACCAGGAAGCCGTAAGGTGCGCTGCCCTGCTGTACCAGTGGCATCACGAGCGCTTGGGTGGGTGGATGCGGCCAGTCACCGGCCGGGATGCCGTCGAAGGGCGTGCCGGTGAGGTCCACCAGCGGCGACTCTCCTCGAGCAAGGGCTTCCACCGGCCATGCCGGACACGGGTCACCCACGGTCAGGGAATCCGGGACCGCGGGGTGACCGGCGGGGATTCCGGTGGCGGCGGCCAACCGGGCGTTGCCGTTGTCGTCGAACAGGTAGGTGGCGGTGAACGGCAGGTCCCGCAGGTTGTTACCGAGCTGCTGGCTGGTGAAGGCGAGCATCTCCTGCTCGGTGCGTACGACGCTGGGGTCCGAACCGAGGTCGCGCAGTGTGGCCATCCGCCGTTCGCCGATCACCCGCTCGGTGTCTTCGCTGACCACGCAGAGCATGCCGACCAGCGAGCCGTCGTCGTCGCGTACCGGGCTGTAGGAGAAGGTGTGGTAGCTCTCCTCGGGATACCCGGACCGCTCCAGGAACAGCAGCAGCCCCTCGTCCCAGGTGGCCTCGCCGGTGCTGAGCACGGTCGCGATCCGGGGGCCGATGTCGTCCCAGATCTCGGCCCACACCTCGCTCGCCGGCCGGCCCAGCGCCCACGGGTACTTGCCGCCGAGCGTGTCGCGCCGGTACGCGGCGTTGCAGAAGAACGTCAGCTGCGGCCCCCACGCCATCCACATCGGGAACCGTGACGACAGCAGAATGCTCACCGTGGTACGCAGGCTTTGCGGCCAGCCCTCCGGCGGGCCGAGCGGCGTCGCCGCCCAGTCCACGGTGGCCAGATCCCGGCCGACCTCACCGCCGGCGGCGAACACGTCGGCTCCCGGCGATGCCCGCTGCTGCTCCGAACTGCTCATCGCTGTGTCTCCTCCCTCGCCACCGCCCGGCCACGGAGCGAAAACCGGTACCCCGGGGCCCACCAGAGCGGCGAGGGACACGTCAGCGGCTTGTTCGCACCTGAAACCTGGACACGGTACTCGGTACCGCACCGCGAGGGCCGGGGGATCCGGACTACGCTTCGATGACACTCAACGCCGCGGCTGGCCGAACTCAGTCCGGCACCGGCAGGCCCGACCCTTCTGCTCGTTGTCGGCGACGATGCTCGACTACGGGTTGCGGCATCGGCCGGGTCGTGCCCGGCCGCGCCGGATCACCGACGTCCACCGCTCGGACAAGAAGTGATTCGCCGGGTCCTCAATGATCGAGCGGTTCCGCGTCACGTCCGGGTGGATCAGAGGGCGTCGGCCGGGAGGGTTTTGCGCATCTTGGCGAGGGCTTTGGTGAGTAGGCGGGAGACGTGCATCTGGGAGATGCCGATTTGTTCGGCGATCTGTGTCTGGGTCTGGTTGCCGTAGAAGCGCAGGATGATGATTTTGCGTTCGCG
>NZ_FZNR01000063.1 GCF_900188005.1 Actinoplanes regularis
CTCATCAGGGTATTTCTTCGGTGGTGCCACGGATGCTTCCTCCCCATGGCCATCAGACCATGATCATGAAGCTCCATGAAAGCGGGGGTGGCTCACGATGTGATCATGACCAGCTTGCCGCACCTCGCGTCGATCGGGTTTCAGCACCGTCGGCTGCGCGAACTTGGAGACGGTTGGCAAATTTTGGAGACGGCGGGAGTGGACGACCCGCCAAACATGGAAGCCGCTGTCGGTGCGGCCGCCGAATGGTGGAAAGCACCGGTGTTCGGCGCCTATGTCGCTGATGGCTGCGCCCAGATTCATGGTGCGGTCGCCAATGTGGCCCCCTGGTCGGGACATCTGCCGGATGCTACTGACGTGGACTGCGGGATGCTCCACCGTCCGCGCGTATCTGCCGGCGACACTCTGGAGGGCCTCGAGGCTCGCATCGTCAACTGGGGCGCGGCTGCCGGCTTGACGCTGTCCGCCGCACGGCTGCGCCGCGCGTTGCGATACCGGCATGCTTGGCAGGACGACGGGGACGGACCGTACATTTTCCAGTTCGAACAGATCTTTGAATTGGTGCGGGCATTTGGTTTCCCCGTGCTGCCCACCCCGCGGCCGTACGCGTTCGATCCGGACGACGAGCACTTCGCGGAGGTGACCTCGGGCCTGTGGGGATTGGCCGCGCAGGCCCGCTCAGCTGCCAGGTATCGTGCTCAAGGGGTCCAAAGCGACGTAGCCGGCGATTGGGAAGCCGAGGCGATCGCACTGGAGCTTGACGTCTATGCCGCGCTGTACGGCGATGGGCGTCCAGTAGCCGAGCTGGCCGCACGAGCCGAGTGGATCAAATCCGCGTACCGCGCGGCACGCGAGGGCACACCACCGCCTCCACGAGAGCTGATCGTCCGCGGAATGCCGGTGACCAACCCGCAACGCATCATGTACGACCTGGGCCCGAGTATGGTCGCGGACCAACTGGCATTCGCGCGAGAACAGCGCGACGCCACGCCGAACGGAAGTTATCCCGGCGACCCGGCAAACGGCCCCGGCATCTGGCCGGCCGCGTTATCCGATATCTCCCCGGTCATCAAGGCCACGAACGCCGAGGACTGAGGAACGCACTCACATCAGATGAGGATGGCCCGACAGGCCGCTGGGAACTGCAGGGCAGGCCGACGGCTGTCTTGCTAACTTGCGTGGCGATGAGTCGGCGACGGTACGTGGCGAGAGGGGTTCCGGGTGGCTATCGCATCTGGGACAGCAGGGCGCGCCGATGGTGGGGCGACCTGTACGAGCTGTGCCCGGATGAGCTGCTGGAGGAAATCAACGGCGCCGGTGACTACACGCGGATCACGGCGTTGCTCCGCCGCTACCGGGCTCAGAAGCGATAGTCCACTATCCGCGGCAGTTGAGGATGCCGGATCTTGCTGCGTGCCTCGAAGCGCCCCGGACAGGCGCCACCTATCGATATACATCTCTGGATCCGCTCCCGCAACACTAAGCGCACGCTCGGCGGCTACGAGCGGATGCGATCGGTCTTGTGCCGTGGGGACCCGCATGGCCTAGAGTTTTTGTCATGATCAATGCGGTTAGTGCTGGTATGGGCGTTATCCTCAGCGCTCTTTACCAAGCCTCGATCAAGGTCGAGCAGGTCTTCACGGGCATCCGGCTCTGCTACGACATTTCCGTTCCGGGCCTGCCCGCCGAAGATGTGTCGTACCGAGGGACGTATCCCTTGTATCTGGAACACGACGGTACCCTGACGTTCTATTGCATGGAGATCGGACTGCCGTATCCCTCCGGCGTAGTGAGCGACTTTCCGTCCGAGATACGCCTGTCCATGAGTGTCAGGCCGCACGAGCGCGGCTTCACCATCGGCGCCGGTATCGAGGTGGACCTGGTGACACCGCTCCACAACCTTGAGGCGGGTGAACACCAGATCATGAGCCGGACGGAGGAACAGGCGACAGTGTCCGGCGCTGTGGCTGCCATCGGTCACTGCCAGGAGGCTTTCGCCGAGCACTATGACCTGTGAGCCACCCCCGCTTTCATGGAGCTTCATGATCATGGTCTGATGGCCATGGGGAGGAAGCATCCGTGGCACCACCGAAGAAATACCCTGATGAG
>NZ_FZNR01000036.1 GCF_900188005.1 Actinoplanes regularis
CTCATCAGGGTATTTCTTCGGTGGTGCCACGGATGCTTCCTCCCCATGGCCATCAGACCATGATCATGAAGCTCCATGAAAGCGGGGGTGGCTCAGCGAGCTGGAACGCACGCAGTCGCGGCTGGCCCGAACCGAGACCGCGTTGGAGATCATGGGAAAGCGCGAGAGCTCTTGGAGGACATCTCCAAGAGCGAGCCGGAGGGTCCGGACGTGTTCGGGCTCGGCAGGCGCTGATGGACGCCTACCAGGCGTTGACACTCGCGGGCACCACGGCCCGGACCGCAGCGGCGATGACCGGGATCGCCCGCTCCAGCGCTGACCGCGACCGGCGCCGGCCGGGCCCGTCACGCCCGCCACGTCAGGTGCCGGCGAACGCACTCACCCCGGCCGAACGCGAGGAGGTTCTACGGCTGCTGGACAGCCCGTAGTTCGTCGACGCCGCTCCGGCGCAGATCTACGCGGCGCTGCTGGACCAGGGCGTGTACGTGGGCTCGATCGCGACGATGTACCGGATCCTGCGCGAACACCGACAGGTGCGTGAACGCCGCCGGCTGGCCCGGCACCCGGCCCGAGCACGTCCCGAGTTGATCGCCGACGCACCTGGGCAGGTCTACACCTGGGACATCACCAAGCTCGCAGGGCCGGTGAAGGGCTCCTACTTCGACGCTTACGTGATGATCGATATCTACTCCCGGTACATCGTCGGAGCACGGGTCCACTCCCGCGAATCCGGTCCTCTCGCGGAGTCGATGATGCGCGAGGTGTTCGACGTTCACGGCGTGCCGCACGTCGTACACGCCGACCGGGGCACCTCGATGACCTCGAAATCGGTCGCTGACCTGCTCGAAGACCTGACCGTGACCCGGTCGCACTCACGGCCGAGGGTGTCCAACGACAACCCGTACAGCGAGGCCTGGTTCAAGACGTTGAAGTACGCACCGGTCTTCCCGGACCGGTTCGCGTCCCTCGCGGACGCACGGACGTTCATGACCGACTTCGTGACCTGGTACAACCACGCCCACCGGCACTCAGGGATCGGCCTGCACACCCCTTCCGAGGTCCACCACGGCCGCCACCACAGCGTCCGCGTGAACCGCGAGGACACCCTCACCGCGGCCCGGGCAGCGCATCCGGAACGATTCGGCACCAGCCGACTCCTGCCCAGGATCCTCGACCTGCCCGAACAGGTCTGGATCAACAAGCCCGACCAGCAACCGGAACCAGCACCACAGGCTGCCTAACTCCCGTTGGCCTCAATTCCTTGACACGTTCCGGCCTGCGACCCAGCGAGGAATACCGGGAGCCCAGCAACGCGGAATGGGACGAGTTCCTCGGCCACTTTGAGCGTCGCCGCCTCGCCCTTGGCGACTGCGGACGTGCATACGGCACCGGATGTATTCACGAGCACAGCTGCGTTCGCTACCCACTCCTTCGCGTCGATCCTGCCCAGCGGCAACGCCTGATCGACATCCGCGACAACCTTACCGCCCGCATCGCCGAAGCAGAACGTGAAGGCTGGCACGGCGAAGCCGAGGGACTTCGAGTCAGCCTCGCTGCAGCCAAGGAGAAGCTCGCTCAAGTCGACGGCACGCTCCAGCGACGCCACAAGGCCATCGAGCTCGGCATGCCCAGCTTCCCTCAAGTCGCCGGATACACCGTTACTTCATCTGCTGCCCGGCCCAACCTGAAGCATGAGCATCTTTAACCCGGAGGAACCGACACCTCGCAACTCACGCCGTCCACTTCGATCTCGGCAGGCAATCCGACCACTACGTATCCCAAGAGTCACACCACATATCGACCGCCTTCCTCGACGCCTCCGCCCTCGCGCGCGAGGTCCCACGAAGATGCGGAAGCGCATCAACCCACCGGTCCCAAAGACCGCCTGGGGTAAGGAATCGATCCGCATGACCCATGCCGAGTTTGCAATCCAGTCGCATCAGAGCCCCAAGAACAACTTTCTGATCAAAACGGGCGTCCACCTGCGGAAGATATCGGTCCAAGTACGAGACCAGTATTTCCGCGTCCTCGCTACTGCCGAACCGAGCGAGTGCGAAAGCGTAGCCCTCGCCTGCATAAACGAGCTCGCTGTCGAGCAGTAGACCTTCAATGCGTTTCCGCCACTCAACCCGCTGCGCCACGCCGACCAGCCAAGCCCCGGTCAGCCGGGACCGCCATTCATAGCCGAGGAGTGCATCGATCTCCTCTGAACTCGCCTGGGCGGCGTCGGCTCGCAGCGCGGCAGCGAAGGCATCCCGCTCCGCCTCTTCGAGCCAGAGAAAGTTGCCGCCCAGAAGTTCCAGATATCGCCCTTCAGCCGTGACATACCGTGCCACAACGTGTCCCTGGCCGACTTCTTGCGGATGCAGCACGCTCATCACGGCATCATCGCTTACCCGTGGCCTTCCAGAGACCGCCATCATGACTTCGTCGTAGTTCAGAGAACGTACCGGCCGTCGCCTCGCTGGATGAACTCAACGCGCTGATCGACGTCTGGGACGTCGAGGACGAACAGCGCCGCATCGGCTCCCGCCCACGCACCGTCGGCGACCACTTCTCCGTCGAACAACCCCTTCTGGCTGCACTGCCAGACGACCCGTTCGGGACCGGCCGCATGTTTCAGCCACGGGCCGACCGCTACAGCCAGATCACGGTCCGCATGAACCGCTACTCGGTTCCGGTCCGGCTGATCGGCCGCCAGGTCCGGGTCGTGCTGCATGCCTCCTACCTGGTCGTTTACGACGGACGCGCCGAAGTCGCCCGGCATCCACGCCTGGCCACCCGCGGCGAGACGCTGCTGGAACTCGACCACTACCTGGAGGCTCTGATCCGCAAGCCAGGTGCACTGCCTGGAGCGACCGCGTTGGAGCAGGCCCGGGCGGCCGGAAAGTTCACGCCCGTGCACGACGCCTGGTGGTCTGCGGTCCGCCAGGCTCACGGCGACGCGGCCGGCACCCGGGCTCTGATCGAGGTGCTGTTGCTGCACCGCAGCATGGCCCACGACCACATCGTCGCCGGGATCCACGCCGCGTTGTCCGCCGGAGCCCTGACCGCTGAAGCCGTCGCGATCGAGGCCCGGAAAGCCTCCCAGACCGAGCCTGTCCCGGATGCCCCGCGACCGGCGCCCACACCGGTCACATCGCTGATCCTGCGACGGCTGGCGAACCTGCCGCCGGACACCCGCCCGATCCCGTCGGTCGCCGCCTACGACCAGCTACTACGCCATCGCCCCGCCGCACCACCAGCCCAGTGAGGAGATCGCCATGACCGTGCGTCAACGCGGCCTGACCGAGCAGGCCGCTACCGCCGCCGTCGACACCGCCTGCCGGCTGTTACGGCTGTCCACCATCTGCGGCCAGTTCCCGGCCATCGCCGACGCTGCCGAGCGGGAACAACTCACCTACCGCGGCTTCCTCGCCGAGCTACTCATTGCCGAATGCGAGGACCGTGACCGGCGCCGTTCCGAGCGACGCATCAAGGCGGCCGGCTTCCCGCGCAGCAAGTGGCTCAAGGACTTCGACTTCGACGCCAACCAGCACGTCGAAGCCGCGACCGTGAACACGTTGGCCACCAGCGACTGGGTCCGCCGCGGGCACCCGGTCTGCTTGATCGGGGACTCCGGCACCGGCAAGTCCCACCTGCTCATCGCGCTGGGCACCGAGGCCGCCATGGCCGGTTTCCGGGTCCGCTACGTACTGGCCGCCAAACTCGTCAACAAGCTGGTCGAAGCCGCCGACGACAAACAGCTCACCAAGACCATCGCCCGTTACGGCCGTGTGGATCTCCTCTGCATCGACGAGCTGGGCTACACGGAACTGAGACAAACACGGCGCCGAACTGCTGTTCCAGGTCCTCACCGAACGCGAGGAGAAGAACAGTGTCGCGATCGCCTCCAACGAGTCCTTCTCCGGCTGGACCAAGACCTTCACCGACCCGAGGCTCTGCGCCGCGATCGTCGACCGACTCACCTTCAACGGCACCATCATCGAAACCGGCACAGACTCCTACCGCCTCGCCCAGACCCGCAGCCAGCAGACCAGTCCCGCGAACTGACCTCTACGACTCTGGTTCGCAGAGCGCCACCTCCGGCCGACCAGGGTCAGATAGATCCGGATCCTGGGCCACGAAAATCTGCTCCAGCGCTTCCCACCCGTCCCTGCGGACCACTTCGGCCTCGCCAGCGGTGATCGGCACCAACCACGTCAAGACCACTGGCACCGAATCCTCGACACGGACAACGGCAAAGGCGTCGGGCAGATACAACGGGCTGATCGCGACCATGGCCGTCATCCGACTGCCCGGAAACAGGGGACCACGCGGGCCGATGACCTGAGCATGCTGCAATGCGGATCCCCGGCGCACCATCTCACCGGCCACCTGGAACAACAGCCCCGCAGCTCTGGCCGGATAGTCGCTCTTCGGAACATGCATCATCAACTCTTGGTGCAAAGCCCCACCATTCGGCATAGCAAGATGGCGCCGTGACAGGCCGACGGTGACCAGCGTCGTCACCCCGGCGAACGGCGAGTCAGGGAACCACGCCACCTGCACCCCTTCTGGCGTCGTTTCATCACCTCGGCTGCCGCTAGACATATGCCCAAGAAACGACTCCAGATGCTCGATCAGATCAGCCACCCGCCGATCATCCCCCGGCCGAACTGCGACGAACTGCACCACCCCTGAGCGTTGCGCAACTTCGGCCAGCCGGGCTGTCCTTGGCGTTGGTTTTTCGCTGGAAACTACGAGCAGCCCCGCAGGTGAACCGCGGCCGGCGGCTTGAAGCGGATCGGCGCTGCTTCCGGGCCGTAATGGTCCTGGCTGGAGGAGCGCTGCTCACCCCACTACTCGGTGGTGGCGCATAGCGGTACTCGGTGCTACCGTATAGCGGTACCCGGTGCTACGGAGTACCGGAAGGCGGGGAAGGGAGCCGCGGTGGAAGATCTGACCGAGATGCTGAAGGGCACCCTCGAGGGCTGCGTGCTCGAGATCATCAACGGCGAGGAGACCTACGGCTACGCGATCACGCGCCGGCTGAACGAGCTCGGCTTCACCGACGTCGTCGAGGGGACGGTGTACACCATCCTGCTGCGACTGGAGAAGAACGGGCTCGTCCAGGTCACGAAACGACCGTCCGAGGTGGGCCCGCCACGCAAGTTCTACGCACTCAACGACGCCGGGCGTCAGGAACTCGCGACGTTCTGGGCGAAGTGGCAGTACGTCTCGTCACGCATCGACAGTCTCAAGGAGGGCGGGAGATGAGCTTCTGGGAGACCATCACGGGCAGCGACCTCACCAGGGAGTGGAAGGAATTCGAGGCCCGGGCGCAGGTGCTGCCCGCCGAATACCGGGCGGCGTGGGAGCAGATGAAGGGCCAGCTCTTCCTGCACGGTGACTTCACCGGTCGCAGCCTGATGCCGATCTTCGACTCCGCGCTGGGGCTGCTGGAGCAGGCGTCGGCGGACGGGCAGAGCATCCAGGAGGTGTTCGGCGACGACATCCCGGGCTTCTGCACGGCGCTGGCCGGTGGAGCGGGCGCCGGGACCTATCGCGACCGGTGGCGTGAGCAGTTGAACAACAACGTGGCGCGAAAACTGGGCCGGCTGGGAGGCTGACGTGGGCATCCGGGACATCATCGAGGGCAAGAAGTACTGGCGGGCGCACGTGGCGCGGGTCAAGGCGCTGCCGCCGGACTACCGGATCGTCTACGAGGAGATGCAGAAGTACCTGTTCAAGGTCGGGCCGATCGAGCTCTCCGAGGGGAAGTTGCTTCCCGGGATCGTCGACTTCTTCGAGGAGGGGGTGGCGTCCGGCAAGGGGGTTCTGGAGTTGATCGGCCCCGACGTCGCCGCCTTCTGCGATGGCCTGATCAAGGACTCGCCCACCTACGCGGACGCCTATCAGGAGGCCATCAGCGCGAAGCGCCGAGCGGCCGGTCAGTGAGCCCGCACGACGCCGGGCGAGCCGTGCGGCTCGCCCGGCGTCGTGGTCGTTCAGCTCTTCGCGGCGATCCGCTGGGCGGTGTCGCTGACGGCCTGGCGGTTGAGCAGGCCGGCGAAGGCGAGGCCGAGGACGGTCCAGAGGATCGTCTGGGTGCCGAGCGACGCGATCCGGAACTTCCACAACAGAACGGCGGGGAAGTTGTCGGGGACTTCGTTGATCGTGGGCAGCAGGACGTAGGCGATGGCGACCACGATCAGGAAGCCGGCGAGGCCGGCGGTGGCGCGGCGCCATTCCTGGGTCTGGGTGCGTGCGGCGAGGACGCCGGCCCAGATCGCGACCAGGCCCAGGATGAGGACCGCGAGGTAGCTGATCGTGCGCTGGTCGATGGTGGCGGGGTCGCCGACCGCGGGTGGGTTCGGCGGGTATTTGAGGAACGGCACGAGGATGACGCCGGTGAGGGCGGCACCGGCTAGGCCGATGGCGGCGCGGCTGTCGCTGCCGGTGCGCAGGCGGCGGCGCAGCAGGGTGTACGCGGTGGCGAGGATCCCGCCCATGGCCAGGCCGTACAGGCTGGTGGCCAGGAGCAGGCCGACGTGTTTCTGGGTGTCGCGGCTGACGAGCTCGTCGTCGGCGCCGGCCTCGCCGTGGGCGAGCGCGTTCTGCTGCTCGATGGCGATGGCGGCGTCGATGCGGGGCTCACCGGCGAAGTAGGCGAAGGTGCCGGCGAGAAGCCCCGCGAGGACGCCGGCCAGCAGGCCCGCGAGCAGGATGCGCCCGAAGCTGGGCGTCAGTGGCACGGAACGCCCAGCAGGTGGCGGCCGTCGTGCATGAGCTCGTGCATGTACATGCCGCTGCGGGAGAGGGCGCCCTGGTCGAAGGCGACCAGGTAGGCCAGGGCGAGCAGCACGATGACGACGCCGGCTGCGGTGAGCAGCAGGCGGGTGGAGATGGCCGGGATGGCGAGGGGCCGCACGGACTGGGCCTTGGGCATGGGAAATCAACCTCCTACGGGATGACGCGTCCCGATGAACAGGCTGCGGTCGTGTGAGCGTCCTGACTCACCGGCCCCGTGGGTGGGGCTGGTTCACAGTGGCGCGACCGCACCGGAGTCTCACCGGTTTCCCTCACGACGCCGCAGATGGCCTCCACAACCTAACCGGCGTCGTGGTGGCGGCACAACCGGGGCGGGCGTGCCGCCGCTAATATTTACGCTCGTCGTTATCTTGCGGGGTGTGGACGGTGTGGCGGTTGTGGGTGATCGTGTTGCTGGGCCCGGTCTCGGTCCCGGCTCCGACGGCGTGCGTGGTCGCGCCGGTGGTGGTGCCCTATCCGGTGGCGGCCCTGGCGCCGCTGGCGACCGGTGCCGGGGTGCGGGTCGCGGTGGTCGACTCCGGGGTGGACGGTGCTCTGCCGCAGCTGGCCGGGGGCCGTGACCTGTTGCCGGGGCGGCCGGGTTGTGGTGGGCACGGTACGGCGGTGGCCGCGTCGATCGCCGGGATCGCGCCGGGTGTGCGGATCGTCGCGGTGCGGGTCTCGGACGGGGATCCGGGTGACGCCGCGGGGATCGGCCGGGTCGCGGAGGGCATTCGCTGGGCGGCGGGGCCGGGCCGGGCCCAGGTGATCAACGTCTCGCTGGTGATCGGGGTCGACGACCGCAGGGTGCGGGCAGCGGTCGCGCAGGCGGTGCACGGGGGCGTGATCGTGGTCGCGGCCGCCGGTAATGATCCGCGCCGGCCGGTGGGGTATCCGGCGGCGTATCCCGGGGTGATCGGGGTGGGTGCGGTTCTGTCGTCGGGTGCGACGGCGTCGTTCTCCCCGGTGGGTCCGGAGGTCGATCTGGTGGCGGTCGGTGACGGCGGGACGAGTTTCTCCGCGGCGTTCGTGTCGGGCGCGGCGGCGCTGCTGCGCCAGCGGTTCCCGGACGCGTCGGCGGCGTGGATCGCCGAGCGGTTGTCGGTGACGGCCGACGTGTCGCGCCGATTGAATCCCTATCGGGCGCTGACCGAGGCCGGGGCGGTGTCGCGGCCGCCGGTCGCGGCCGCTGCCACGCCGCCGATTTCTCCGCGGTACGACGGTGACGGCGCCCGTGCGTGGCGGCGCGCGTCCTGGTTCGCCGGGGTGGCCCTGATCCTGCTCGTGTCCGGTGCCTCGGCCGTCGCGGCGCACAGTCGTGGCCGGCGCCGGGGCTGGCGCCCGCCCGGCTGAGGTCGTGGCGGGCGGTTACCGGGTGATGCCGAGGGTGGCGATCAGGTCCTCGTGGAGTTCGAACCAGATGCGGTGGCACGAGTCGACCTCGATGCCGGTGATCCATGCCGGGTCGTCCCCGGCCTCGATCAGTGCGCGGGTGAACCGGTCGTGGTAGCCGGTGAACCGGGTCAGGTGTGCGGTCAGCGCCTGTTCGAGATCGTGCAGTTCGGCGGCGATCCCGGCGAGTTCGGCGAGCTGGTGGAACGTGTCGGCGGTGTCGGCGCGGTTGAGCTGCCAGGCGGTGAAGAGCCGGGTGGCCTGGGCGTTGAGGGGCAGGAATCGCTCGTGGACGGCGGTGACGGCCGGTTGGGCGCCGGTGCGGTCGAGTTCGTCGCGCAGTTGGGTCTCGTTGCGCCGGTATCCGGTCTGGGTCAGGGTCCACCCGGTCAGGTCGGCGAACGAGGATCTGCTGACCCAGCCGTAGGCCTGGGCGTCGAGGAGGTCCTCGCGGGTCTGCTCGGTGTCGAGGTTGAACCGGGCGGCGACGTCGGCGGTGCCGGCGAAGCCTTTGAGCCGGACGGCGTGGAGCACGAGCAGTTCGGTCATCGGCGGGGTCCTCGGGTGACGGTGCCGACGGTGCCGTCGACGGTGATGGGTGTGTCGTCGCTCAGGCGGGTCATCGCGGTGCCGGCGCCGACGATGGCGGGGATGCCGAATTCCCGGGCGACGATCGACGCGTGGCTCAGGATGCCGCCGGTCTCGGTGACGACGGCGGCGGCGAGGCGGAACAGCGGGGTCCAGGCGGGGTCGGTGGTCCGGCAGACCAGGATGTCGCCGCGCTGGAGGCGGGCGAAGTCGTCGACCGAGTGCAGCAGGCGTGCCGGGCCCGAGGCTCGGCCGGGGCTGCTGGGGACGCCGGTGATCAGCGGGGGAGCGTCGGCCGGGCCGGTTGTCGCCGCGGAGGTGCCGGGCGTGGTGATCGGGCGTGCCTGCAGCAGCCAGATCCGGTCGTCGCGGATCGCCCATTCGAGGTCCTGGGGTCCGCCGAGCAGATCGGCGCAGCGCCGGCCGAGCGTGACGAGCCGGCGGACCTGGTCGGGTGTGACGCAGCGGCGGTTGCGGTCGGGTTCGGCCACCGGCGTACGTCTCAAGCCTTGTTCTTGAAGATCGAGCCGGGTCTGTTTGGTGCCCACGGTGACGTGGACCGCGCCGGTTTCCGCGCTCACGACGAACTCGTCGGGGACGACGGCGCCGGAGACGACGGATTCGCCGAGTCCCCAGGACGCGTTGATGACCGTGCTGTCGGTGCCGGTGCGGGGATCCCGGGTGAACAGCACGCCCGCGTGGTCCGCCTCGATGAGTTCCTGGACGAGGACCGGGGCGGTGGTCTCGTCGTCGAGGTTCAAGTGGGTCCGATAGCCGCGTGCCCGGTCGGTGTCCGGTGACGTGGCGCAGTGCCGGAGGGCGGCCAGGACCTCGTCGAGGCCGCGGGCGCCGAGGACGGTGCTCAGTTGCCCGGCGTGCGAGGCTGTCGCGGAGTCCTCGGTCAGTCCGGAGGACCGGACGGCGACCGCCCGGCCGCGCAG
Organism: Actinoplanes regularis; assembly: GCF_900188005.1. Taxonomy (GTDB): domain Bacteria; phylum Actinomycetota; class Actinomycetes; order Mycobacteriales; family Micromonosporaceae; genus Actinoplanes; species Actinoplanes regularis. Next base: position 9,714 of record NZ_FZNR01000036.1, read on the forward strand.
CCGGTGCAGGTGTTCGGCGATCGGCGCGGGGTCGAGGGCGGGATCGGTGACGACGAATCCGTCCGGGACGGGCAGGCCGGCGCGGAGCAGGATGGCGAGCGTGCCGGCCTTGTTGCCGCAGGTGTGGTCCGCGTGGGTGAGCGGGATGACGCTCATGAGTCGGTGTCGTCGTCGAGGCGGGCCAGGACGCGTTCGTGCCGCTGTTGTGCCGCCTGGGCGGTGCGCAGGCCCAGGGGCCGGGCGATCTGGGCCCAGGTCAGTCCCTCGGCGCGGGCGGTGAACAGCAGTCCGGCCTCGAGCTGGTCGAGCTCGGCGCGGGCGGCGGCCAGCAGCGTGATGGCGGCGAGCAGGTCGTCGGGCAGGTCCAGCGCGCCGCGGTCGGTGCCGGCTCGCCACAGCACCTGGCGGATCAGCGTGCCGGCGTCGTGCGGCTGGCCGGCGGCGAGCCAGGGCAGCGCGGGCAGGTCTCGGCCGCCGTGGGCGGTCAGCCGCTCCCGCGCCCACTGTTCGAGAGCGCCCGCGGCCTGGTCACCGGATCCGTCGTCCATGCGCCCAGCGTGTCTTTCAACAACTTGTTTGTCAACATCTTGTTGAACCCGCCGCGTGCCGTGCTGAGGGAACCGGGCCTCCTTCAACGGCTGACAGCCCGGGCCCTCGGGTCGCCCTGATCCGGGGCGTGTGATCATCTGCCGATGATCTGGGAGAGTGTGATCGGCTGGCTGACCGCGCCGGCGTTCGAGGCGTTCGGCACGCCGACCACCTGGGCGGAGCTGCTCGGCTTCGCCACCGGGTTCGTGAACGTGTTCCTGCTCGTGCGCCGGCACATCCTCAACTGGCCGGTCGGCATTCTCAACGTGCTGCTGCTGATGGTGGTGTTCTGGCAGTACGGCCTGTACGCCGACGCCGGCCTCCAGCTCGTCTACGTGGTTCTCGGCGGCTACGGCTGGTGGCTGTGGAAGTACGGCGACGGGCCCGGCGCCGAGTTGGTGGTACGGGACACCACCCGGCGTGAATGGGCCGGGCTGGCCCTCGCGGGCGGGGTGCTCACCTGCGCGCTGTGGCTGTTCCTCGACCGGCTGACCGGCTCCACCGTGCCGCTCGCCGACGCGATCACCACCGCGCTCTCGCTCGTCGCCACGTACGGCCAGACCCGCAAGCTGATCCAGAGCTGGTGGCTCTGGATCGCCGCCGACCTCATCTACATCCCGCTGTACGCGTACAAGGACTTGTGGCTGACCGCCCTGCTCTACGTCGCCTTCCTCGCCCTGTGTGTCCTCGGCCTGTACGTGTGGCGGTCGGCCCGGCGGGAAGCGGTGACGGTCCGATGAGGTACGGGCACGGACTGGTCGTCGGCAAGTTCTACCCACCGCACGCCGGGCATCACGCGCTGATCGCGGCGGCCGCCCGGGACTGCGACCGGGTCACCGTGGTGGTGGCACCGTCGTCGCGGGAATCGGTGCCGCTGGCACTGCGGCTGTCCTGGCTGCGCGAAGCACACGCGACCACCCCGCACGTCCGGTTCGCCGGCACCCACGACGACCACCCGGTCGACTACGCTGATCCGGCCGCGTGGGATCTGCACTGTGCCGTGTTCGCCGCGGCGGCCGGCACCGATCGGGTGGACGCGGTCTTCTCCTCCGAGGCGTACGGCGACGAACTGGCCCGCCGGTTCGGGGCGACGCACGTCTGCGTCGACCTGGACCGGGCCGCACTACCCGTCTCCGGCACGGCGGTCCGCGCCGACCCGGTGGCCCACTGGGACCACCTCGCCCCGGGCGTACGCGCCTGGCTGACCCGCCGCGTCATCGTGGTGGGCGCCGAGTCGACCGGGACCACCACCACCGCGCGGGCGCTGGCCCGGCACTACCGGCTGCGCGGCGGGGTGTGGTCGCGGACCCGCTGGGTTCCCGAGTTCGGCCGGGAGCTGACCGAACGCAAGCTCGCCGGCCTGCGCCGTGCCCGCCCGGGCGCCACGGTCGACGAGGTGGTGTGGAATCGCGCGGACTTCGTCACCGTCGCGGCCGAGCAGAACGCGACCGAGGACGCGGCGGCCCGCGGCGGCTCGCCGGTGCTGTTCGGCGACACCGACGCGCTGGCCACCACCGTGTGGGAGGAGCGCTACCTCGGCAGCACGTCGCCGGCGGTGCGGGCCGCGGTGCGCAGGCCCGACCTGTACCTGCTCACCGACGACGAGCGGGTGCCGTTCGTCGACGACGGGCTCCGCGACGGCGAGGCGATCCGGTCCTGGATGACCGGCCGTTTCCGGGAGGAACTCGCGGCGGCGGACGTGCCGTGGGTGATGCTGACCGGCGGCTACGGGCAGCGGCTGCGCACGGCGGTCGCCGCCTGCGACGCACTGCTGGCGCGGGGCTGGTCGTGGGCCGAGCCGATCACGCCGCGCGCTGGAAGCTCGATCTGACCCCGCCGGATCCGCGGAGCCTGTCCTCCGCGGTGATGACAAAACGATCGATGTGATTGAAGGGCGGGGCGGGGATTCGTACCCTGTCGGGGTGTCTACCGAGATGAGCGACAAGCTCGCCACCGCCGCGGCCGCCGTCGCCGGTCTGGTCGCCGCAGTCCGCGACGATCAGCTCGACCAGGCCACGCCCTGCGCCGAGTTCCGGGTGCGGGATCTGCTCAACCATCTGATCCAGGTCGTTCACAACTTCCAGGCGCTGGCCCGTCGCGAGGACGTCGACTGGAGTCCCGGCCCGGACCGGCTCACCGGGGACTGGCGGACCGCGTTCGCCGCCGAGGCGGACCGGCTGGTCGAGGCCTGGGCCGACCCGGCCGCCCTGGAGGGCGTCTCGCCCGGGATGGGGTTGCCGCAGCGGACCGTCGGTCAGATGGTCCTCGGCGATCTCGTGGTGCACGGCTGGGACCTGGCCCGTGGCACCGGCCAGGAGTACCGGGTGGACCCGAGCCTGGTGCCGGCGCTGCGGGAGTTCCTCGACGGGATGGTCGAGACCGGGCGCAAGATGGGCGCGTTCGGTGACCCGGTCGACTGCCCGCCGGACGCCGGTGAGTTCGCCGAGCTGCTCGCGGTCACCGGGCGTGACCCGGCGTGGACGCGGGCCTGAGCGCCGGATCGGTCCTCCGGCTCGTGACCGATGAGCGGGCGGGACGTTTGTCCAGCCGGTAGCCCATAGCCTGAGCTTCGTGGACAGCGTGCAGCTTCTGCTCATCATCGGTGCGGGCATCGCCGTGTCGGCGGTCGCCCGCAAGCGGGACCTCGAGCCGGGCATGATCATTGTGGTGCTGGCCGCGGCGGCGTCGTTCCTTCCGGGAGTGCCGCGGCTCGAGCTCGACAGCGAGTTCATCCTGGCGGTCGTGGTGCCGCCGCTGCTCTACTCGGCGACCCGCGGGGCGTCGCTGGCGGCGTTCGGCGCCAACCTGCGGGCGATCGTGACGCTCGGGGTGCTGCTCGTGCTGCTCACGGCGGGGGTGCTCGGTCTGGTCGCCGCCTGGCTGCTGCCGTCGCTCGGGGCCGCCGCGTTCGTGCTCGGGTCGGTGCTCGCGCCGCCGGACACGATCACCACCGTGTCGCACGGGGACGAGATCGGGCTGCCGAAGCGGGTCACCTCGATCCTCACCGGGGAGAGCCTGGTCAACGACGCGACCGCGCTGACCCTGTTCAGCATCGCGGTCGGGGTGGTCGGTGGTGAGCAGGCGTCGTGGGGGCACGGCGGGCTGCAACTGCTGCGCAACGCGGTGGTGGGGATCGTCATCGGGGCCGTGTTCGCGGTCGCGACGCTCTGGGTCCGCAAGCGGCTGGGCAATCCGACGCTGGAGACGGCGCTGGTGCTGCTGGTGCCGTTCACCGCGTTCCTGGTCGCCGAGCACGTGCACGCCTCGGGAATCCTCGCGGTGGTCGCGGCCGCGTTCCTGATCAGCGTCAATCTGACCCTCGACCCGCGGCACCAGTATCCGGGCGCCTACCGCACCCGGTTGCAGGAGGCGGCGTTCTGGCCGGTGCTCGACTTCGTGCTGGAGACGTTCGTGTTCGCGTACATCGGCCTGCAGTTGAGGTTCGTGCTCGCGGACCTGGCGGGTTCGGCGGATCCGGGGTTGATCCGGACCCTGGTGGCGGCCGGCGTGCTGCTGCTGGTGGCGATCGTGTTCCGGCTGGCGGCGGTGTATCTGCTGTTCGGCCGATGGACGCTGCGGGAGTGGATGATCCAGCGGCGGGTCGCGCGGGACGCCTCCTTCCGGGCGGAGTACGAGCGGCGCGGCCGGCGTGGCGGGGCGCCCTCGACCGTGCCGACGCAGCGGGAGGCGCTGCTGGTCGGCTGGATCGGGATGCGCGGCATTCTCACGCTGGCCGCGGCCGGTTCGATTCCGCCGCGAGTGCCGGGGCGCGACGCGATCCTGGCGATCGCGCTGTTCGTCACGCTCGGCACCCTGCTGCTGCAGGGCACCACGATCGGCTGGCTGACCCGGCGGCTGAGATTCGACCTGTCCGCCGAACGCGCCCAGGAGCGGGAGATGCGCGGGCGCGGGCAGCGGATCGTGGAGGAGGTGGGCCACGAGCCGGCCGGGGACCCGGACGCCGGCTTCGAGGCGCAGCGGCTCGCGCTGGGCAGGGCGGTGATGGAGCGGCGGCTGACCGAGGAGATCGCCCGGGCGATGATCGACGAGATCGATCTGCGCCAGGCGGCCCGGCACACCCTGCCCCCGGCCCGGGCCTGAGCCGGCGGCGGGCGGGTACCCCCTGGGGTATCTTGGGGGTGGAGGTGGGTGCGGGTGGAGATGAGTCCGGTCCTGCTCAGGGACGCGCTGACCCGGTTGAAGCGGGCGCAGGGGCAGCTCGGCGCGGTGATCGCGATGATCGAGAACGGTGAGGACTGCAAGCGGGTCCTCACCCAGCTGGCCGCGGTGTCCAGCGCCGTGGACCGGGCGGGCTTCAAAATCATCGCCACGGGTATGCGGGAGTGCCAGGCCGCCCGGGAGCGTGGCGAGGAGCCGCCGATGAGCGACGAGGAGCTCGAGAAGCTGTTCCTGTCCCTCTCCTGATCCACCCGAGGTCGTCGCCGGTCGGCGGAACCCTGATCGCACTGTATGCTCGGCATACCCCCGGGGGTATGCACTGATTGGAGTTGAGTAGTGACTGAGCTTCCTGTGGAGGTCGTGCAGACCTCGTCACTGGGTGACCGCAGCTATCTCGCCCACGACGGGCGGTTCGCGATCGTGGTGGACCCGCAGCGCGACATCGACCGGATTCTGGCGCTGGCCGGCCGGCTCGGCGTGCGGATCACCCACGTCGCCGAGACACACCTGCACAACGACTACGTCTCCGGCGGGCTGGCGCTGGCGAAGCTGACCGGTGCCACCTACCTGGTCGCCGCCGCCGACGAGGTCCACTTCGACCGCCGGCCGGTGGCCGACGGCGACGAGATCACCGTCTCGGCGCTGATGCGCCTGCGGGTCGTCGCCACACCCGGACACACCTTCCACCATCTGTCGTACGTCCTCGACGGCGCCGACGGCCCGGTCGGGGTGTTCACCGGCGGGTCGCTGCTGTTCGGCACCACCGGCCGCACCGATCTGCTCGGCGAGCAGCACGCCCACACCCTCGCCGAACACCAGCACGCCTCGGTGCGCCGGCTGGCGGACCTGCTGCCCGACGGCGCGCGGGTGTGGCCCACGCACGGCTTCGGCAGCTTCTGCTCCGCGACGCAGGCCGACGCCCCGGAGTCGACCATCGGCCGGGAACGCACCGCCAATCCGGCGCTGCGCCTGCGGACCGACGACTTCGTCGCGCAGACCCTCGCCGGCCTGGACGCGTACCCGGCGTACTACGCGCACATGGGTGCCCGCAACGCCGCCGGCGCCGACCTGATCGACCTGACCCCGGTCGCCGCCGCCGACCCGGCCGAGCTGGCCCGGCGGATCGCGGACGGCGAGTGGGTGGTCGACCTGCGTTCGCGCAAGGCGTTCGCGCACCGGCACCTGACCGGCACGCTGAGCTTCGGCCTGGACGGGCCGATGTCGACGTGGCTGGCCTGGCTGGCGCCGTGGGGTGCGCCGATCACCCTGCTCGGCGACAGCGAACAGCAGGTCGCCGACGCGCAGCGGGAACTGGCCCGGATCGGCGTCGACCGGCCCGCCGCCACGGCCACCGGCGACCCCGACCAGTGGGCCGCCGGCGACGACACCCGCCTCGCCCAGCTGACCACGGCGACCTTCACCGACCTGGCCGCCGCCCGCGCCGGCACCCCGCCACCCGGCCTGCCCGCCCTCGACGTGCTGCTCGACGTGCGTATGAGCAAGGAGTGGCGCACCGGCCACATCGACGGCGCGGTCCACATCCCGCTGCCCGACCTGCCGCACCGGCTCGCCGATGTGCCCGCCGGCACGGTGTGGGTGCACTGCGGCTCCGGCTACCGCGCCGCGGCCGCCACCAGCCTGCTGGCCCGGGCCGGCCGTCAGGTCGTGCACCTCGACGACGCCTACGCGGACGCCGCCGGCGCCGGCCTGCCCATCGTCCCCGGAAACTGACCAGGAGCCCGCGCACCACATGACCACATCGCCCGCCCTCGACGTCCCCACGCTGCGACATCTGATCGCCGGCGGCCAGGTGCCCCGGCTGATCGACGTGCGCACCCCCGCCGAGTTCGAGACCGCGCACATCCCCGGTTCCCGCAACGTGCCCCTGGACCTGCTGCGCGAACACCGCGACGAACTGCGCGAGCACCTCGACGGGCCGGTCGTGCTCGTCTGCCGCTCCGGGCAGCGTGCCGGCCAGGCCGAACGGATCCTCGCCGGAGCCGGCCTGCCGGACCTGCGCGTGCTCGCCGGCGGCATCACCGGCTGGCGGGCCGAGCACGGCCCGGTCACCACCGGCAGACCCCGCTGGGAGCTGGAACGACAGGTCCGCCTCGTCGCCGGCGGCATCGTCCTGGCCGCCGTGCTCGCCAGCACGGTGGCCGAGCCGGTGAAGTGGGTGGCCGCGTTCATCGGCGCCGGTCTCGCCGTCGCCGCGCTGACCGACACCTGCGCGATGGGCATGGTGCTCGCCAGGCTGCCCTACAACCGTGGCCCGCGTACCGATCTCGCCCGGGTCGTCACCGCTCTGGGCGCGGACCGGCGGTAGTCACATGTCGGATCACCTGCCGCCCTGGCCGCCCGGCCGCGACGAGCCCGCACCGCCCTGGCCGCCCGGCCGCGACGTGCCCGCACCGCCGTGGCCGGCCCGCCGTGACCGTCCCGCAGCGCTCTGGCCGGCCCGCCGCGACCGTCCCGCGCCGCCCTGGCCGCGTTCGGCCTGCCGGGCCGCACCGCCCGGCGTGCCGCCGGGCCGGGGGCGGTCGTGATCGCCGCGATCGGGTTCGGGCTCCTCATCGGGATCCTGCTCGGCCTGTTCGGCGGCGGCGGCTCGATCCTCGCAGTCCCCGCCCTGGTTTACGGCGCCGGTCTGAGCCTGGCCGCCGCCGTACCCACCGCCCTGCTCGTGGTCGGCGTCTCCGCGGCGACCGCCCTGCTCCCGCGGCTGCGGGCCGGGCTGGTGCGGTGGCGGATCGCCGGGATCGTCGGTGGCACCGGCGCCGCCGCGGCGTTCGCCGGCGCGGCCGTCAACCGGCTCCTCGATCCGCGCCTGGTCCTGGCCGGGTTCGCCGTCCTCATGATGGTCGCCGGTCTGCGGATGCTGCGCGACGCCGGCGAATGCGGTGGCGACTGCGCCCTGCCCGGCGGCGGGGTCAACTGGCGCGGCTGCCTGCCCAAAGCCATCGCGGCCGGGCTCGCGGTCGGCTTCCTCACCGGTCTGTTCGGGGTCGGCGGTGGATTCCTCATCATCCCGGCCCTGGTCCTGCTGCTCGGCCTGACCATGCCCGCCGCCGTCGCCACGTCACTGGTCATCATCGTGGCGAACTCCGCCGCCGGGCTCGTCGCGCACGTCGGCGACGCGGCCGTCGACCACCGCGTCGCCGCGGCGTTCACCCTCGCCGCGATCCTCGGCTCCCTGGCGGCCGCGCGGATCGCGGCCCGGCTGCCCACCGAGCGGCTGCGGCGCGCCTTCGCGTGGCTCGTCCTCGCCGTCGCCGTCTTCGTAGGCGTCCAGACGGTCCTCAACCCCGCCCCGGTTTGACCCGCGGGTGCCGGTCCCCGCTCGTCGGGTGTCGAAACGATCGTCAGCCTGCCACGGTCTGCTCCTGCGGGTGCCGGTTGCTCGCTCATGAGGTGTCCGAGCGGTCCTCAGCCTGCCACGGTCTGCTCCTGCGGGTGCCGGTTGCTCGCTCATGAGGTGTCCGAGCGGTCCTCAGCCTGCCACGGTCTGCTCCTGCGGGTGCCGGTTGCTCGCTCATGAGGTGTCCGAGCGGTCCTCAGCCTGCCACGGTCTGCTCCTGCGGGTGCCGGTTGCTCGCTCATGAGGTGTCCGAGCGGTCCTCAGCCTGCCACGGCATGATCGACTCCCGGCCGGGGCGGTTGTTGCTCGTGCCTCAGCGATGTGCGATCAGGACCGCGCCGGGCGAGGGCTGGTCCAGGTCGAGCAGCAGTTGGCCGGTGACGACGAAGCCGGCGTCGCGCAGCCGGTCGGCGAGCTGTTCGGGCCGGCGCCGGTGCACGTGGACGTGCATCGGGTGGCCACCGTAGCCCTCGGTCTTCAACTGGGTCCGGTCGCCGACGTGGAAGCCGATCAGAAGTGGACCGCCGGGGTGCAGCACCCGGTGGAAGTGGCCGAGAACCGTCGGGATCGCCTCGTCCGGGACGTGGATCAGGGACCAGAAGGCGAGGAGGGCGGCGACCGACGTGTCCGGCAGCGGCAGGTCGGTCATCGAGCCGACCTCGAAGCGCAGGCCGGGGTGGTCCCGCCGGGCGATGTCGATCATCGCGGGGGAGAGGTCGATGCCGAACGCGTCTACGCCCAGGGCCTGCAGGTGCGCGGTGACGTGCCCGGGCCCGCAGCCGACATCGGCGACCGGGCCGCCGCCGGCGGCGTGGACCAGGTCGGCGAAGAGGGCGAGAGCGGCGCGCAGGTACGGCTGCCCGGAAAGTGAGTCACGCACCAGGTCGGCGTAGCCGCCGGCAACGGTGTCGTAGGACGTACGGGTGTCGGCCAGCCAGGTCACGAACGTTCCCCTGTCGGTGCTTCTGACGGATGACGGTGCGGCGAAGAGAGTAGTCCGGATGATCGCGCTGGAGGTGCGGCGGCTGCAGGGAACAGCGCCGCGGTGTCCGGTTCGGCCCTCGGGCCGCCTGGGACGGCCCGGACGAGGTTACGCCGGCACCGGCCTCGGTCTGGCCATCTGCAAGCGCACGGTGGAGCGGCACGGCGGCACCATCACCGCGACCGAAAACCCCGGCGGCGGCACCCGTTTCACCTTCACCCTGCCCGCCGAACCCGGCACCGGGCACCGCGATCGCCCGTGGCCGTCCACCGGGACACCCGAGCCTGAGCTGGCTGCCGTTTGACCACCGGCGACGGCAATCCGGGGCAGGCGGCTGCCGCCCGAACCGAGGAATTGTGTTTCATAGGTTTGTGGAGGGCGATGGCGGCCGCGCGCCATCGTCACCCGAGGCCGAGCACCGGCGATGGGTGTTAAGGTTCCTGCCGTGACTACGTGTTCGATGTTCTGGTGGCGCGCCTGACAGGCGGCCCACCTGCTCGAGCCATTCCACCGGCCGCCTCGTCGAGGCGGCCTTTTTCGTGTCCTCGGCGGCGGTCCATGCACCCGGAGGACACCAGAGATGCCCCTGTCGAAGACGATTCTGCCGGCCCTGCTGCAGCGCCGGGACCTGACCAGCGCCGAAGCTGCCTGGGCGATGACCCGGATCGTGAACGGGGAACTGACCGCGGCCCAGGTGGCCGGGTTCGCGGCCGCGTTACGCACCAAGGGCGAGACCGCCGACGAGATCCGCGGCCTGGTCGACGCGTTGCGGGCCAGCGCCGTGCCGGTGACCATTCCCGGACCGGTCGTCGACATCGCCGGAACCGGCGGCGACGGCACCGGCGCCGTCAACATCTCCACGATGGCCGCCGTGGTCGCCGCCGCCACCGGGGTCACCGTCGTCAAACACGGCGGCCGGGCCGCGTCGTCGGCCACGTGTGGCGCCGCTGATCTGGTCGAACACCTCGGCGTGAGGCTGGATCTGAGCCCGGCGCGGGCGGCCCGGGTGGCCGCCCGCGCCGGGCTCACGTTCCTGTTCGGGCCGCGCTACAACCCGGGCCTGCGGCACGCCGCCGCCGTCCGCCGCGATCTGCGGGTTCCGACGGTGTTCAACATCCTCGGACCGTTGATCAACCCGGCGGCTCCGCAGTACCAGGTCGTCGGCGTGGCCGACGCGCGGATGGCGCCGCTGATCGCGGACGTTCTCGCCGCGCGCGGCGGCCAGGCCCTGGTCGTGCGCGGCGACGACGGCCTGGACAAGCTGACCACGACGACGACGTCGCGGGTGTGGACGGTTCGGGCCGGCGCGGTGACCGCCTCGACCCTGGACCCGCTGGAGCTCGGGTTCGACCGGGCCGCACCCTCCGACCTGCGCGGCGGGTCCGCGGCCGGGAACGCGCTGGTGTTCCAGGCCGTGCTCGCCGGGCGGCGCGGGCCGGTCCGCGACGTGGTTCTGTTCAACGCCGCCGCGATGCTGGTCGCCGTCGACGGCCGATCGTTTCCGGACGCGATCGGGACGTGTGCGCGGGCGGTCGACAGTGGTGCGGCCCGAGCCACCCTGAAACGATGGATCGAGGTCAGCGCCCGGGAGGGTTGCCGGGCCGTTGACTGCTGAAACCGTCGACGGCGCTACCTGCGGAACCCTGACGGTGAAGTAGAGGGTGACCATGCGGTGCTGACCGGCGGAATCGGGCCGCGACGCGCGGCAGCGGCCCGGGGTGGCGCGGGCCTCGCGCGGGAATGCCACGGGACTTGGCTTGAGCCTGGCCACGGCGCCCGACAGGTCGTACCCGGATATGGATCTGTTGGATGCACTGACCGGCAGGAGCTGGGCGTGGGCCGGCCTTCGACGATGACAGGCTTGACATGATCTGTGTCAGCACGGGGGATGGCCCGCTGTTCGCAGGAGAGGCTGGAGACATGGAAGCGCTCGCGGTCCTGGCGTCGTTCGGCGCGACCGGCCATGTCGGTCTTCTCCATCCCGGTGCCCAGCTACGGGACGTCTGCGCTGTCCACGGCATGCCGTGGGATATCGGGCGGATCGACAACCGCCACAGGTGGCCGCACCTGTACTCGTATGGTGATGTCGAGTTGGTCGTGTGCCGCTGCCGGATCATCACCTCGGTGCTGGTCCAGACCGGGCGAGGGACGGTTGATCTGCCAAGCCAGGCACAGCCCGGAGAGGTCATCGCTCTGCCCGTACGGCTGACCCTGGCCCAGGTGGTCGGCGCCCTGGCCGCGGCAGGCTGCCCGTGGGAGCGGCTCAGGCCGATCGCTGGACAGTGCGGGCTGCGTACCCTCCCGCAACGCGTCGACTTCACCTTCATCACCGACGACGGACCAGATCCCGTGCTGCACTCGGTAGGCACCTGGGCTCATCGGCACGACTGCATGCCGGCGGAAGTCGCCGAGGCGGCCTTCGCCGATGACTTCCCGACCGAGCAGCCGGGCTGATCCTCGCCGGGTTTCGTCCTTCAGCGGATCCGAGACGTATGGTGCTACGGCGTGGCGGCCGCGGGCACCGGGCCGGGTTGTGCGAGCGGGATGTCGCGCATCCGGCGCAAGGGGGAGAAGAACAGCCACAGCCCCGCGCAGCAGCCACCGGCGACCGCGATCCACAGGGTGGTCCGGATGCCGAGAACGCTGGCGAGCGCCCCGCCGGCCAGGCCGCCCAGGGGCAGGGTGCCCCAGGTGATCCAGCGGGCGGCGGCGCTGACCCGGCCGAGCATGTCCGGCGGGCAGGCGGCCTGCCGGTAAGTGGTCAGCGCGACCCCGGCGACGGTGGAGGAGAACGTCCAGGAGATCCAGCCGCAGGCGAACAGCAGCACCGTCCAGCCTCGCCCGGCCAGCGGGATCAGCAGTCCGGGCAGGGAGAGCAGGGTCATGGCGATCCAGCTGATCCGCGCCGAGCCGATCCGGCGGGCCAGGTGGCGGGCCGCGACGCCGCCCGCGAGCCCGCCGACGGCGCCCAGCGCCAGCAGCAGTCCGACCAGGCCCGGACGTAGCTGGAGGTTACGGATGAGGAAGACGGTGCCGAGGCTCTCGACCATGATGACGAAGAAGTTGGCGGTGCCGTTGAAGGCGACCGCGTTGCGCAGGATCGGGTCGCGCAGCACGTAGGCGAGGCCCTCGCGGATCTGCGCCGTCATCCGGGGCCGGCGGCCGGCTCCGGAGCGGCGCGGTTCCGGGCCGCGGATCGCCGTGAGCAGGCCCGCCGACGCCACGAACGAGATCGCGTCGGCGGTCATCGCGCCGGCCGCGCCGATGAGCGTCACCAGCGCCGCGCCGGTGCTGGGCCCGGCGATCTGCGCGACCGACCGGGAGGCGGCCAGCTTGCCGTTGCCGTCGATCAGCTGACCGTGCGCCAGCATGACCGGCACGTACGCCTGGTAGGCCACCTGGAAGAAGACGGACAGGACGCTGGAGACCAGTGCGACGGCGTACAGCTGGGCCAGCGTCAGCACCCCGAGGGCGTGGGCCACCGGTATCGAGCCGATCACCAGGACCTGCGCGAGGTCGCACCCGATCATCAGGCGGCGCCGGGCGACCCGGTCCACGATGGCTCCGGCGGGCAGGGCCACCAGCAGGTATGCGCTCGTCTCGGCCGCCGCCAGGAGCCCGACCTGCAACGCGGAGGCGTCCAGCAGAACGACGGCGACCAGCGGCAGCGCGAGGATGGTGATCTGAGATCCCATCTCGCTGATCGTCTGGCTGCCCCACAGCAGCAGGAACCTACGATTGCGCCAGATCGATGAGCGTCCGTTGTCGTCTATGCCGCGAATTGTGCCATCCGGATCACCCGTTGTGGGCCCGGCTCAGGTCGACGACGAGAGTCGCGAGCATCGTGACGAAGAAGATCGCCCAGCCGACCAGGTCGCGGGAGCCGACACGCAGGTGCGCGATCAGCGCGCCGATGAAATAGAGGACGAGACCGGCGGCGGCCAGGGTGCCGATCAGCGGTACGGCGAAGCCGGCGAGCAGGCCCAGCGCCCCGGCGGCCAGGATCGAGCCCAGCATCGGCATCCACCACATCGGCAGGCGCTTCATCCTCAGCTGCGCCTTCGGGTACTCGTGTCCGATGAGGTAGGTGACGGCGCCGCTGGCGGCGAGGAACGCGGCGACGACGGTGAGCGTGATGTGAACGATGGACACGGGTCCTCCTCGATGACGGTTCGCTCGTTCTCGACGAGGTGGCCCGCTCGAATGTGACCGCCGGCCCGCGAGCCGGGCTTCGCGCCGGCACTCATGACCCGGCAAGACCGTCGCATCCCTCACTGCCCGGATCGATGACTTCCTGGTGGGTACGCCGGTGGCCGCAAGCCGTCGAACAGGACGGCGAGCGCACGGTCGAGGACCGGGCCGGAGTATTCGCCGGTCTCCGCCGCCATACTGGCCCCGCGCAGCAGGGCCAGTATGGCGGGCAGGTCGACGTCGGGGCGGACGGCGCCTGAGCGTTGAGCGCCGCGCAGGAACTCCGCGAGCGCCGCACGCATCCGTACCCGCTGATCCGTCTGTTCTGCCTTGACGTCGACGCCGGCGTCCCGCAGCGCGTCGGTCAGGGCCTTCTTGGTCGCCGCGTCCGCGACGATCCGCGTGAAGAAGGTGAAGAACGCGGCCTGCGGCTCGGCGGCCGTACGCAGTCGGTCCGCCTCCCGCAGCAGCAGGTCGACCCGGGCCGCCACGATCGCCGCGTACAGCGCCTCCTTGGTGGCGAAGTGCCGGTAGACGGTGCCGACGCCGACTCCGGCTCGCCGGGCGATCTCGTCCATGCGGGCCGCCGGCCCCTGCTCGTCGAGTACCACCTCGGCCGCCGCGAGCACCTTCGCGCGATTGCGTGCCGCGTCGGAGCGCATCATGCCGGCTCCTCGCGGTCCGACGGCATTGACAAGCGGAATCCAGGTTCCATATCTTCAAGCGGAATCACGATTCCGATTCTAGGGGGCGCCATGCAGTACCCGACACTGGGCCGATCCGGCCTGCGCGTGTCCCGGGCGTGCCTGGGCACGATGAACTTCGGCACCGACCCGCAAGCCCCGACCCCGGAGCCCGAAGCCCGGCGAATCGTCGACGCGTTCCTCGACGCCGGACACAACCTCATCGACACCGCCGACACCTACCGAGGCGGCACCAGCGAAGAAGTCCTGGGCCGGGCCATCGCCCACCGCCGTGCCGAGGTCGTCCTGGCCACCAAAGGCGCGGCGCCGCAGGGCGGGGGACCCAACAGCCGCGGCCTGTCGCGCCTGCACCTGACGCGCGCCCTGGAGGCGAGCCTGCGCCGGCTGGGAACCGACTACCTCGACCTGTACCAGTGCCATCTCCCCGACCCGGACACCCCGGCCGAGGAGACCATGGCGGTCCTCGACGATTTCGTCCGCTCCGGCAAGGTCCGCTACCTCGGCTGCTCCAACTTCACCGCCGCGGGGATCGTCACCGCCCAGTGGGCGGCGCAGCGCACCGGCGGCACGCCCCTGATCAGCCTGCAGGCCAACTACTCGCTGATCATGCGCGCCATCGAGGCCGAGATCGTCCCCACCTGCCGGCAGAACGGCCTCGGGATCCTCGCCTACAGCCCACTCGGCAGCGGCCTGCTCGCCGGGCGATACCAGCGCGGTGCCGCACCGGCCGAGGGATCGCGGCTCGCCCAGTGGGCCGCGATGCCCAGCCCGATGGCACGCTCGTTCGTGAACGGCCTGCTCGCCGAACGGCACTTCGACATCGCCGACGAGGTCGCCGCCGTCGCCGCCGAACTGGGGACGACCGCGCCGGCCGTCGCGCTGGCCTGGCTCAGCGGCCGGCCCGAGATCACCTCGGTGATCGTCGGCCCCCGCTCGGCCGATCAACTGACCGCCGCCCTCGCCGGTCTGGCGGGCAGCCTTCCGGAGTCTGTGGCGGCCCGCTTGAACGTCGTCAGCCAAGGCACCGTGGCCCCCGCGGTCAACGGCCAGCATCGTGCGGCCTGACCGGGATTCACCGCGGCCGCAGGATCAGTCCCACCACATCCGCCAGACCGGTGCGCCGAGGAGGCCGGCTGCCTGGTCGGTGAGGGAATCGGCTCGGTAGAGGTCGTACTCGCCGTCGTTGTAGAGGCGGTATTCCCAGGCCAGGGCCAGTGCCTCCGGCCAGCTCGGAACGGATCTCCGCCGCGTAGTCCGGCGGACAGCGGTGCAGGTCCCGCTCACCGTCCTCGGCCAGAATCACGGCACCGTCGAGCGTGTACGCCGCGGCGAGCGGCTCGGCCGCCGTGGCATGGGTGTACGGGTCGGCGAGGTATTCGGGGGCGTCGGTCTCCATCAGAAGCGGCCAGAGTCCGCTCGCCGGGTACGTTCGCCGCAGCCGCTCCCGCCATTGCAGCGCCGCGTCGCCTTCGGATCGGAAGGCGACGACCTCCGCCCCGGACGGCGTGACGGAGAGCGGCTCAGTCGCCGGCATGTCGAGCATCCGGCAATGTTGATCGACCTCGGTCAGCCGGTCAACATTGCCGAATGTCTATGTCCATTCGGTGGCCGCCACGCCGCTCAGCCTACGGAGGTGATTCAGCGCGCCCGGCGGTAGTGCATGGCCACCACGCCGTTGCGGAGCGGGTCCGCCGAGATCAGCTCGAGCCGGCGCGTGCCCGGCAGCCCGCCCTGGTACAGCGTCGGGCCATGGCCGGCGATCCTGGGATGGACGAGCAGTCTGTACTCGTCGATCAGGTCCAGCCGGTCGAGCTCGGTTGCGAGTTTGCCGCTTCCGAGGAGGACTCCGGCCGGGGTCGCGTCCTTGAGCTTCTGCACGCCCGCGCGCAGATCGCCGACGACGTGGTGGCTGTTGGTCCAGGCGAAGTCCGTGCGCGCCGACGACACCACGTATTTGGGTTTGGCCTCCAGCTTGATCGCCCACTCGCGCATGGCCGGCGGCGCTTCCTCGTCGCCGCGGGCGACGGCCGGCCAGTAGCTTTCCATCATCTCGTAGGTGACGCGACCCCACAGCATCGCCCCGCTCTCGTCCATGAGACGGGTGAAGAGGGCGTGCGTCTCGTCGTCGGCGATCCCCTCCTGGTGGTCGACGCAACCGTCCAGGGTGAGGTTGAGGCTGAAGGTGAGCAGTCCCATGCCCGGCGAGTCTAACGCCGCTACGGCGTATACCTGCCGCAGCGGCGGATCAGGGCGTGCCGGTCTCGCCCGGGCGGACCAGGCCGGTCTCGTACGCCAGGATGACCAGCTGGACCCGGTCCCGGACGTCGAGCTTGGCGATCGCCCGCGTGATGTGGGTCTTCACCGTCAACGGGCTGATCACCAGGTGCCCGGCGATGGCGTCGTTGGACAGGCCGCTCGCCACCAGCCGGACGATCTCCCGTTCGCGCTCCGTGAGCGCGGCGAGCCGCGCCCCGCCGGTGCCGGCCGCCGGTCGGTGCGCGAGTTGCCCGACCACCCGGCGGGTGACGCTCGGTGAGAGCAGGGCCTCGCCGGCCGCGACGACCCGGACGGCCTGGCGCAGGCCCTCCGGGTCGACGTCCTTGGTGAGGAACCCGCTCGCCCCGGCCGCCAGCGCGGTGAAGACGTACTCGTCGGTCTCGAAGGTGGTCAGGATGATCACCCGGCAGTCGCGCAGTCGCGGGTCCGCGACGATCTGCCGGGTGGCGGCGATCCCGTCCGTGCCCGGCATCCGGATGTCCATCAGCACCACGTCGGGCCGCAGCGCCCGGGCGGTTCGGACCGCCTCGTCCCCGGTCGACGCCTCACCGAGGACGGTGATGTCGCGGTCCCGCTTGAGCAGGCTGCGGAACCCGGCACGAACCAGGTGCTGGTCGTCCGCGAGCAGTACGGTGATCGCCACGGTCACCCGGCCACCGGGATCGACGCCTGGACCATGAACCCGGATCCGGCGGCCGGACCGACGCGCAGGAAGCCGCCGAGCGCGTCGACGCGTTCACGCATCCCGGCGATGCCGTGGCCGGTGGAGTCCGTGTCCCCGGAGGCGCCGGGCTCGGCATGCGTGCCGTCGTCCGTCACGGTGACGGTGACCCGAGCCGGTTCGTAGGAGAGTTCCACCAGGGCCCGGGTCGCCCCGGCATGGCGGACGGTGTTGGTCAGTGCCTCCTGCACGATCCGGTAGCTGGCCAGCGCCACCGGGGCGGGCACGGCCGACCGGTCGCCGGTCTCCCGCAGCTCCACTTCGATCCCGGCGGCCCGCACCTGCTCGATCAGGCCCGCCAGCCCGTCCAGCTGGGCGGCCGGCGACTCGATCGTCGACGCGGATCCGTCGCGCAGCACGTCGACCAGGGCCCGCAGGTCCGTCATCGCCTTGCCGCGTACGTCCTGGGCGAGTTCGAGCGCGTCCCGGGCCTCCGCGGGCGCGGAGTCCAGCGTGTCCAGGGCAACGTTGAGGTGCACCCCGACCACGGCGAGGGTGTGCGAGACCAGGTCGTGCAGCTCGTGCGCGATGCGGACCCGCTCCTCCGCCCGCCTTCGCCGGGCGTCGAGTTCGCGTTCGTACGCGGATTGCGTCACCCGGGCGGCCAGCTCCTCCTGCCAGCCGCGCCGATTGCGGTACGCGACACCGATCGCCACCACGAGCGCCAGCCAGAACACTTCGCCGCCGACCCGGCCGGAGACCAGATCCGCGCTGTTGCCGAGCACCGCCCATTCCCAGCTGGCGGCGTAGGCCAGAACGACCGCGCCGGTGCCGACGGCCCAGCCGATCCGCCCGATCACGACGGCGTGGGCGAACAGGACGGTGGCCGGCCAGATCCAGCCCACCTCGACCAGATCGGCGCCCCGCATCGCCGTCACCGCCGCCACCGCGGCGAGCAGGGTGGCGACCGGCCACCGCCGGCGCAGCAGCACCAGAAGGGCGAGGGTCCAGGCCAGCGGGAGTGCCCCGTCGACAGTCACGCCGCCGCCGGTGAGCGCGATGCCCATCGGCACGCCGACCAGGGTCAGCAGGGCCAGGATCGCGGTGACGGCCCAGCTCGGCAGCGCGGCGGGGGAGCGATCCATCAATGCAGCCGCCTGTGTCATCACTGGATTATCCTTCCCGGTCGATCCGGCGCAGCCCGCACGCCGCGAGGGCGAGCCAGCCGACGTAGGTCCACACCATGAGCCGCTCGGCGAGACCGGTGACGGTCGCCCACGGTCCGGCCCCCAGGGACGGGCCGCCCTGCACGTCGAAGAACGTGATCATGAATAGTACGAACGCGACCACCGTCAGCGCCGCCAGGACGGACAGTCCACCGGCGATCGGACGCCACCGGGGGTCCCGGCGCCACACCCGGCTAAGCACGACCGCGGCCGCGGGCAGGACCGCGAAGGCGAGCAGCGCGGCGACGCCGTGCAGCGCGCCGGCCGTGGACGGCGGCTGGTCCCAGCGGCCGGGCGGGTCGGCCGGGAACACACCGCCGACCACCAGGGCGGCCGTCCAGACACCGAGCAGCGCCAGACCGGCGCGGCCACCTCGGGTGTACGCGGCGGCCAGCCACGTCAGCGTCCCCGAGGCGGCCGCCAGGACCAGCACGCCGAGTGGAATCAGCCAGCCACCGCGCGGCGCGTGCACGTAGTAGCTGATCATCGTCTCGGCCGGGCTCCAGCCCGGGTTGATCCAGTCGGCTACGGCGAAGCCGGCCGGCGGCAGGATCAACCCGCCGACAATGCTGCCCGGCACCGTCGCCGGCTCGATCGACCGTGATTCACGGGGCGCCGGTGAAATGCTGATCATGAAGCCTCCTCGTTTCGGGATGCTTCGACGTTATGAATGGCCCGGCCGTACCGCGTCGTCCCTCGGAAGTCACCTTGATCGACGCCGAACGAGTACCCCGTACATCAAATGGTGTATTGGTTCTAGGCGCCGAAGCGCCGGTGCCGGGCGGCGTAGGAGCGCAGCGCGCGCAGGAAGTCGATCTTGCGGAATCCGGGCCAGTGGACATCGCAGAAGTGCAGTTCGGAGTAGGCCGCCTGCCAGAGCAGGAACCCGGACATGCGACGTTCCCCGCTGGTACGGATGACGAGGTCCGGATCCGGCTGGCCGCTGGTGTAGAGGTGCCCGGCGATGCGGTCGGCGGTCAGCCGCGCGGCGATGTCCTCGACGCTGTGACCGGCGCGCGCCTCCTCCTCCAGCATGGACCGGATCGCGTTGACGATCTCGTCGCGCCCGTCGTAGCCGATGGCGATGGTGAGGTGCAGGCGCGCCCCGTCGTCCCTGGTCGCCTCCTCGGCCAGCTTCAGCGCGTGCCGTGTCGAGTCCGGCAGGACGTCCAGCCGACCGGCCAGGTGCAACCGCCACGGGCTCGCCGGCCGCGAGAGACGCTCGGCGACGACCTCCTCGATCATGCGCATGAGGTTGTCGACCTCGTCGGAGTCCCGCTTCCGCATGTTGTCCACGGAAGCCACGTAGACGGTGACGTGGTCGATGCCGATCTCGGCGCACCAGCCGAGGACCTCGTCGAGGTGCTCCGCCCCGTACCGATGACCGATCTTCGCGTCCTCGAAGCCCATCTCCCGGGCCCACCGGCGGTTGCCGTCCATGACCATCGCGACATGCCGGGGCAGGTTCGCACCGGCGAGCCGCGCGCGCAGGCGCCGTGCGTAGAACGCGTAAACGGCCGCTTTGAAGGGCTTCAGCATGCCGGGATCCAACCACCGGTCAGCGGCCTGAGCGCGCTACCACCCGACACCGCCACAGAACCTGCACGAGATGGTCACAACCTCAACGCCGGCCGAGCCACTGCTCGGCGTCGTGCCGGCCAGTCAATCAGCAACGATCAACATCGGCCCGGGTCCGGCCGTCACTTTGGAGCGACCGGCAAAAGGCATTCAAGATCTATATTCCCTGGTACGACGTTGGAGCCCTGTGGGCAGGCTTAATGAGTTCTGGGAGTGAGCTGCAGCAAACTTCTCGTAGGTAGCCGCCGGACGCTGAACCGGAGTACAAGGCCCGGCGCGACGCCGAGGAGTGATCCGGGCGCGCTACGTTGATGGTGGTGGCCGGAGTAGAGGCCGGCCGCCGCACCCTGTCCTCTACCAGGGAGCAGTGATGGATCCTTACACCGATCCGCTGGTATTCGGCCAGCGGCTGCAAATTCTCCGCACACGCAAAGGCATCACCCGTGACCAGCTCGGCGGTCTGGTCGGGCGGTCCGGATCATGGGTCAAGGGAGTGGAGACCGGCCGCCTGAAGACACCGAAGCTGGAAATCACCCTCGCCCTCGCCGAGGTACTACGGGTGCGCGATCTGTCCGACCTCACCGGCGACCAGTCGCTCCATGTTGATCTGTTCGTCGGCCCCGGCCATCCGCGCCTCGCGGCCGTCAAGGCGGCCGTTGATGCCTTCCCGGTTGCTACCGCGCAGGAGCCTCCATCGACCGCCCACATTCGGGCTCGACTGGCGCGGGCATGGTCGGTACGGCACTCGGCCTCCAACCATCGTGAGGTGATCGGGGCGTTGCTGCCGGAACTGATCCGCGACGCGCAGATCGCCGCCCGGCAGGCCGACACCGGCCCGGCACGCAGGGCCGCGCAGGCCGTGCTCGCCGAGGTCTACTCGCTGGCGCAGTTCTTCGTGGCCTACCAGCCGGATGCCGCCCTGCTGTGGCGGGTGGCCGAGCGCGGCTTGATCGCGGCCCAGGAATTCGAGGACCCGCACGCTATCGGCGTGGCCGCGTGGCTGACCACCCAGGCGCACCGCGACGCGGGACCGGCGCACTTCGACGCCGCTGACACGGTGAACCTGGAGACGCTCAGATATCTCGAACCTCAGCTCGAAGACGCGCCGCCTGACGTCGTTGCGATAGCCGGCGCACTTACCTTCGAGGCCGGATACACCGCCGCCCGGCGTGGGATGACCGGCGCCGCGTGGCGGCACTGGGACACCGCCAGGGCCATGGCTGACCGTACTCGCGAGCGATCATGGGGGCGCATGCGGTAACGGTGGCCGTGGAGCTGCGCCAGGGCGGCGAGTCGGTTCGGCAGTCGGCCGCGGCCGAGGCGGTGATCATCCCGTCTCGCCCGCGACGCGCCCGGCACCGCATCGAGGAGGCGCGCGGGTATCAGCTCGACGGGCAGCCGGACGTTGCCCTGGCGACACTGGAGAAGGCGCACGAGGCCGCGCCCGAGACGATCAAATACAACGGCTTCGCCAAGCGGATCGTCCTCGAAGAGGCCGAGTCCAAGGCCCCTGCCCGACGTCGGCGCGCGTCTGAGCTCGCTGTGAAAATCGGCCTGCTGGCCGCATAGGCAAAGGGGCACAATCTGTACCCCTGCCCTTGCCTGCTCGCCCTTAGCTTCTGATCGCAGCGACGGCGGGTGGCCGGGATGCAGACCTCTGTTCTACCCGCCGTCGCCCAACGGTGGTGGGCGGAAGTCGATCATGCGGAGATTGCCTGCCCGCCACCGCTGAACCCCGATTCGGCTTGGCGGAGGCGATAGGCGTGCTGACACTCTCTCGTACACCGGTTCATCAGCCGGTCTGGCCGCTCGGTCTCTGCGCCGACCATGAGGAAGCGACCGTGTGGCCATGCGAGCTAGCGGTCGCCGAACTGGTGCGCAAGCATGGCACGGGCTGGCGGCTCGCCGCGTATCTCTGCCACCTGTTCGAACAGGTGGCGCTCCTGGTGCCGACGGCGGATCCTCTCGACCTGCGCCTGATCACCATTGTGCGGCCGCTCGACGCGGTGGAGGCGTGGACGAGGGGGCCGCGCGTCGTCGAGCACTGGAGGGCCGAGCGATGAAGCAGCGTGACGAAGGTTCCTCAACCCACCGGCCACTTGGCCTGGCAGGCCAACCCAGCAGACCGCGGCGCGCGGCCGCGGCCCGCCGAGGGCGCGGGCCGCGCGCGAGACCCGCACGGCCACGAGGCCGCGAGGCCTATCCACGGGACCCCATCGGTCGTACCAGAGGGAAATGGGGTTTGAACCTATCGTCCTTACCTGGGCTCGCCGAACCAGCGGGAGAGCTGAACGTCCAGGTCCCGCTGGTCGTCGCCGATCCAGGCGACGTGCCCGTCGGGGCGCAGCAGGACGCACGGAGCGTCCAGCGCCGCGGTCGGATCGCCGAGGTGGTCGACCCGGTCCGACCAGCCGCCGGGGGTCAGGCGTTCGGTGCGGTCCAGCAGCAGGCCACGGCCGTGCTGCAGCAGGCCGTAGAGGCGGCCCTGCTTCACATCGAGGTCGGGCAGGCGACGGCCGAGCAGGTCGGGGCCGGCGCCGAAGTCGTACCGGATGCCGATCGCGGTGATCTTCTCGAGCAGGCGGCGGTTCACCTCGTCGATGTCCATCAGTTCGGTCAGCAGCCGGCGTACGGCCCGTGGGCCCGGTTCGGTGGAGTTCAGCTCCATCTGGGCGCGGGTGTTGTCCAGCACGTCCTCGGCGACCGGATGACGTTCGGCCTGGTACGTGTCGAGCAGGGTCTCCGGCGCCCAGCCGCGAACCTGCGCCGCCAGCTTCCAGCCGAGGTTGAACGCGTCCTGAACACCCAGGTTGAGGCCCTGCCCGCCGATGGGCGGATGGATGTGCGCCGCGTCGCCGGCCAGCAGCACCCGCCCGACCCGATAGCGTTCGGCCAGCCGGGTGGCGTCGCCGAAACGGGACAACCAGCGCGGGGAGTGCACGCCGAAGTCGGTTCCGGCGATGGCGCGCAGCTGTTGCCTGAAGTCGTCGAGGGTGGGCGGTTCCGCACGATCGCTGACTCCCGCGGCGGGGATCACGACGCGATAGACCCCGGCGCCCGCCGGCCCGAAAACGAATCGCCTGTCAGCCTTACTGATCTCGGCGACCCTGGCGGCGATCTCCTGCTGCGGCGCGCCCGCCTCCATCTCGCCCATCAGCGTCTCGGTGCGTGCGGGCTCGCCGGGGAAGCCGACGCCGAGCAGCTTGCGCACGGTGCTACGCCCGCCGTCACAGCCGACGAGGTAGCGCGTACGCAGCCGTTCCCCGTCGGCCAGTTCGACGGTCACCCCGTCGTCGTCCTGCTCGAGACCGGTCACCGTGCAACCGCGCCGGATCTGCGCACCCTGGGCGATCGCATGCTCTTCGAGCAACTGCACGATGACCGGCTGCGGGATGCCCAGCAGGTAGGCGTGTGCGGAGTCCAGGCCCGGGGGCGCGGGCTTGTCGATGGCGGCGTAGTAGGCGCCGGCCGGCCGCTTCCTTCCGTGCTCGAGGACGCGCTCGAGCAGGCCGCGCATCGCCATCAGCTCGATACTGCGAATGTGCAGACCGACGATGCGGACGTACGAAACGGGCTCGGTCTCCTTCTCGAGGACGAGGACCCGTACACCGTGCAGCCGTAGCTCGGCGGCCAGCATCGCGCCGGTCGGGCCGCAGCCGGCGATGATCACGTCAAACATGGGTGTTGCCTTTCGGGAGTGCCTTTGTTGGCGGGGCGCTCCCGGCGACACCTATGTCAATCGCCCGACCGTGACGGCAAGGGGGAGCACCCACTTCGATACAACGTTCATGGGTCTCACCTCCTCGGGCAGGTCACGGGCGAATGCAAGCTACAAGCCCGGGCAGCATCCCGTCCAGTCCTTTCCGCGCCACGTGATCACGACCACGAGTGGGCCGGTGCGGGCAGGCCGAAGTGGTGGGTGAGCGCGGCGCGCAGCGTGCCGGCTTCCCCGGCGGACCAGGCGACGAAGCAGTCGGGGCGGACGAGCAACGCGGTCGCGGTCGTGCCCCGCAGCGGGCCGGTGACCACGTCGACCCGGTCCCGCCAGGGCGCGACGGCCTCGGCGAAGGCGCCGGTGGAGTCCAGCAGCAGTGGCCGGGCGGTGCGGGTCAGCTCGGCGAGGCGGACCGGGCCGTACTCACCGTGCACGACCACGTCGGGGGCGCAGTGGCCGGCCAGCGGGTCGGTGGGGTCGGCGGGGTAGTGGACGTCCGCGCCCGACATCAGCGCCGCGATGTGCCCGGTCACCTCCGGCTTGCGCAGTAGCTCGGCGAAGAGTTCCCGCAGGCCGGTGACCTCGTCGCCGGGGCCGATGAGCGCCGACTGGGCCTGGGTGGACATCACGACCCGTTCGGCGACCGGGCGGCGCTCGGTTTCGTACGTGTCGAGCAGGCCCTGCGGTGCCCACCCGCGCACCGTGGCGGCGAGCTTCCAGCCCAGGTTGACGGCGTCCTGCAGGCCCAGGTTGAGGCCGGGTCCGCCGATCGCGGGATGCACGTGCGCGGCGTCGCCGACCAGCAGCACCCGGCCGGCCCGGTAGCGGTCGGCGATGCGGGTGTTGCCGCTGGTCAGCCGCCGCAGCAGGCCGGGGCCGTCGGACACCTCGACGGGAAGGTCGGCGCCGAGCACCCGGGCGGCACTGGCGCGGAGCTCCGCCAGGGTCATCGGGGTCTCGTCGCCGACCGGAGCGTCGGGCCACTCCTTCGTGCTCAGGATCGCCGGGCGGCCGGGGAACGGGGCCCAGGTGATGAGGCCGCGTGGGGTGCGGGTGTGCTGGAACGGCGGAATGACGCCGTAGCCGGGGACGCGCAGGCCGCCGGTCCCGGGGTCCAGGCAGGACTCGGGGACGGTCACGGTGGCGGTGCGGGAGATCGACCGGTCGTCGGTGACGCCGGAGAAGGCGATGCCGGCGAGGCGGCGTACGGCGCTGCGGCCGCCGTCGGCGCCGACGAGGAAACGGGCGTTGAGCCGCGTACCGTCGGCAAGAACGACCTCGACCCCGTCGGGGTCCTGGCGGAGGTCGACGACCTCGTGGCCGCGGCGCAGGTCGACCCCGAGCTCGGCGGCCCGGGCGGCGAGGGTGGCCTCGAGCTGGGCCTGCGGCACGCCGAGCACGTAGTGCGGGTTCTCCGCGAGCATCGTGAGATCCAGCGGGAACGCGCCGAAGGTGAAGGCCGGCTGGGGGGACGGCGGGGTGCTCTCGCCGCTGAGCCGCGCGTAGAGGCCGCGCCGGTCGAGCAGGCGGACGACCTGGCCGACGAGGCCGTTGGCGCGGGGCTCGCCGGTGGGCGCGGCGTGGCGTTCGAGGACGACGGGCCGGACGCCGGCGAGCGCGAGTTCGCAGGCGAGCATGAGGCCGTTGGGGCCGGCTCCGGCGATGAGGACATCGATCATGGTCGTGATCCTTTCGGGGCGTGCGGCATCGCCACGACGGGCGCGGCGCGCGGCCGGCCCGCCGCGGGGTGTGCCGCGGCTGGAGACGTGGGTGAGGCTTTACCGGGGTGGCACCGGGAGGCCGGCGGCGACCTGGGTGAAGGCGTCGGTGATGAGGCGCTCGATCGGGGGCGGCGGGTCCGCGCTGTCGAGATAGTGCTGCATGGCGACGGCGACGGCGGCACTGGCGGCGGCCGCGACGAGCCTCGGATACATGTCGGTGGCGAGGTCGGTGCCGGTGCGCTCGGCGACCGCGGCGGCCAGCTCGGCCTCGGCGGTGGCGACGGCGCGCAGCCGCTCGCCCTGCAGTGCGGGCTCGGCGAGCATGGTGCGGACGCCGGTCACCCACTGTGCGTGCGCGGGGGAGGGCATCGCCTCGACCTCGGGTCCGCGCGTGAACTGCTCCAGCGCGGCGGAGGTGAGCGCCGCCCAGAGCGGCTCGTCGGCGGGGCGTTCGCGCAGCGCGGCGGCGGTGCGCAGGCTGCGGTCGAGATGGCGGGAGGCGATCGCCTCGGCCTTGCTGGAGAAATAATTGTTGAAGGTACGAGGGGAGACGCCGGCCGCCTCGGCGATGTCCTCGACGCGGACGTTGTCGTAGCCGCGCTCGGCGGTGAGGTGGATCGCCGCCCAGCCGAGCGCCGCCCGCGTCTCGGCCTTCTTGCGCTCCCGCAGCCCTGTCATACCACCACGCTAGCACTAGTTGCGTGCCCCGCAAAGATGCGTGCCCCGCAAAAATTTGCCGCTCTGCTACCTGCGCCGGGCGTCGTAGAGCAGGGCGAGGCCGGTGGCCACCGCGCCCACGCCCTCCCACAGGGCCACGCCGAGGAACCGGGCCGGCGCCACGTCGAGCACCACGAGCAGGCTGAACACCGTCAGGGTGAGCAGCCGGAACGGCACCGTGAACCGGAAGAACGGCCGCCACTCGGTGGCCGCCGCGACCAGGTAGTAGACGCCCATGTTGAGCGAGGCCATCGAGGACGCCGCCAGGAAGACCCGGGTGTAGTCACCCGACGCCCGCTGCTGCGCGTCGAGGGCCTCGAACCCGAGGCTGCCCAGCACGAGGCCGGGCCAGATCAGTCCGGCCGCCCCGAACAGCGCGGCCATCGCCCCGAACACCGCGATCGTCCAACCCGCGGCGGTGCGCGGCAGTACCCGTACGCTCATAGCTCTCCCCTAGATCATCGTCCAGATTAGTGAGTGCCGGTACGGTCGTCGATATGGATCTGCAAGCGCGGCTGGACGAGGCGGCGAGGCGACACGGCGTCCCGGGAGCGGTCATCGCGGTCAGTGCCGGCGGTGAGCTCTTCGAAGCGGCGACCGGGGTGGTCAACCGCAACACCGGCGTCGAGGCGACTCCGGACAGCGTGTTCCAGATCGGTTCGGTCACCAAGACCTGGACCGCGTCGCTGGTCCTGCAACTCGTGGCCGAGGGCCGGGTGGAGCTGGACGTCCCGGTGCGGCGCTACCTGCCGGAGTTCGGCGTCATCGACCGCGCGGCGAGCGAGACCGTGACGGTTCGTCAGCTGCTGTCGCACACCGGCGGCTTCGACGGGGACCTGTTCGAGGACACCGGGCGCGGCGACGACGCCGTCGGCAAGCTGGTGGCGTGGATGCGCACCAATGCCCGCCAGGTGCACCCGCCCGGTGAGCTGCATTCGTACTGCAACGCCGGCTACTGCGTGCTGGGTGCGATGATCGCACGGCTGCGCGGCGGCACCTGGGAGTCGGTGCTGCGCGAGCGGATGATCGAGCCGCTCGGCGTCACCCAGATGGCGCTGTACGGCGAGGAGACGGCGATGTTCCGCGCCGCCGTCGGCCACCTGGGCGACGGGTGGAAGGTCGCCCCGCTCTCACAACTGCCCCGCGCCAACGCGCCGGCCGGGTCGACGCCGGCCGCGGCGCCGCGCGAGCTGGTGCGCCTGGGCCGGATGTTCCTCGCCGACGGCCTGGCCGAGGACGGCACCCGTGTCCTGCCCAGCGGCACGTTCGCCGCCATGCGCGAACCGCAGGTCGCCACGCCCGTCCTGTCCGGCCGTTCGAACCACCACTGGGGTCTCGGCTTCATGCTGTTCACCTGGGACGGCACCGACGTGGTCGGCCACGACGGCGGCACTCCCGGCCAGACCACGTACTGGCGGATCGTGCCCGGCCGGGACGTGGTGATCGCGCTGAGCGTGAACGGCGGCGCGGCGGACGCGCTGTTCGACGACGTGTTCCCGGCGGTACTGGCCGAGACGACCGGTCTCCGGATGCCGCCGGGAGCGGTCCCGCCCGTGGAGCCGATCGACGCCCCGGCGGTCACCGGCACCTTCGAGAGCCCGGTCGAACGGTACGAGGTGACCGGGATCGACGGCGGCCTGACCATCACCACGATCCCACGCGGCGCCGCGATCAGGTTCGGCGAGCAGCCGGCCAGCGCCCGCTTCGTCCCGCTCGGCGGCGACCGTTTCGTCTCCGTCGAGCCGGCCGGCGGCGCTCACACCGTGGTCGCGTTCCTGCGCAACGGCCAGTACCTCTACAACGGCCGGGCCATCCCTCGTATCTAGAACGGCAGGTCAGGACGTTGGATGCTCGGGTAGGGGAGTGACTTCGGGGGCCGGGTCGTCGCGCAGCCGGCTGTACAGGTAGCCGTCACGCCAGGCTCCGGCACGGAACTCGCACGCCCGTATCACGCCCTCGAGCTGGAAGCCGGCCTTGACCAGCGACTTCTGCTCGGCGGTGTTCTCGGGGTGGGTGCCGGCCTGGACGCGCTGCGCCGGGCTGTGGCTGAACAGGTACTCGGTCAGCAGCGCCTGGGCGCGCCAGCCGATGCCCTTGCCGCGCCACTCCGGTAGCAGCCCGATGCCGATTTCCCAGTACTTGGCCCGTCCGCTGTAGAGCCCCTGCCGGTAGCTCATCAGCCCGCACGCCTGTCCCCGCACCTCGGGGATGAGCCGCCCGTCCTCCTCGCCGAGGTAACCGTCCTTGGCGAACCGGCGGGCCGGTTGCTGCGCGTCGCCGAACCCGGACCAGTCCAGCCCGATGAGGAACGGCTCGGTCAGGAACCGCCGGATCATCGCCAGGTCCGACTCCAGGACCGGCCGCAGCCGGACCTCCGCCCCGTCTGTCATAGCGCTCGATGCTAGCCGCGAACGTCCTTGCACGCCGTAAGTCGAGTTATGTAGAGTTTCGCGCATGCCACGGAAACCGCACACGTCGCCGCAGACGTTATCGCTGTTCAGCGCGTTGCTGGACGAGCCCCAGCGCTGGCGTTACGGCTACGACCTGAGCAAGGAGACCTCGCTCGCCTCGGGCACGCTCTATCCGATCCTCATGCGGCTCACCGAGCAGAAGCTTCTCGAGACCAGATGGGAGCCGTCGGACGAGCCGGGCCGCCCGCCGCGCCACATGTACCGGCTGACCGCCGACGGCGCCGCGCTCGCCGAACAGCGCCTGGCCGCCAAGGTGGCCAAACCCCGGACCATCGGCGGCGCGATCCAGGCGCGTACCGCATGATCGTCGATCAGGCAGTACAAGAGAGCGCCGTACGACGGATCGCCTACGCCGTCCTGGCCGCGGCCGTCCGTGGCCGCCGCGAGCGTGGCGGCGACTGGGGTGAGGCCGTCCTGGCCGAGTTCCCCGAGACGACGGGGGACTGGGCGGCTGTCCGCTGGGCCATCGGCGGTCTCCGCGCGGTGCGGTACGAGCGCCGGGCCCGCCGGCGTGAGCTGCCCAGGCTCGTCCGGATCCGGCGCCGTGCCGTACTCATCGCGTTGATCGGCGTGGTCGGCGGGCTGGCCGTCAACCGATTCGTCCTGTCCGTCGGGTACCAGCCCAGCGGCAGCATGCAGCCGACCTATGACATCAGCGACCGCTACGTCGTCGATCTCGCCGCCTTCCGGCTCACCGGCGTCCAGCGGGGAGACATCGTCGAGTTCCCGATGCCGGGCACCGACCGGCTGGTCATCAAGCGTGTCATCGGCCTGCCCGGCGACACTGTCGAGTGCCGCGACGGCCGGGTCTGGCGCAACGGCAGCCCGCTCGACGAGCCGTACCTTCCGGTCGATCTCGAGTCGTCGCGTACGGACTGCTCGGCCACGACCGTACCGCCGCATCAGCTCTATGTGCTCGGCGACCACCGCGTCGTCTCCACGGACTCCCGCGAGTACGGCACGGTGGGCGAAGGCGACCTGCACGGCCGGGTCCTTCTCGGCCTCTAGCTGGCGGAACTCCCCGACCGCGCCGGGTGGTGCCGGTCGGGGAGTGCGGGAGCCGGCATCGGCCCGCACGCTCAGGCGAGCGCGGTGACCAGCAGGGCGAAGGCGGCGATGATGACGGCGACGCGGACGTAGTGATAGCGGTCCCAGCGGTTCATCTGCTGCTTCCAGTCGGCGGGGCGGTTCTCGGGGGTCCACGTCTTACCCCGGTTGTTGATCGGAACGAGCAGCACGAGCGACATGATCACGCTCAGGATCAACAGCGCGCCGGCGGTGACGACGAGACCGGTTCCGTCCTGATGCCATCCGGCGATGGCCCAGACCACGCTCAGAATCAGTGAGCCGATGTACCAGAACGGCATGAC
Source organism: Actinoplanes regularis (assembly GCF_900188005.1). Lineage (GTDB taxonomy): Bacteria > Actinomycetota > Actinomycetes > Mycobacteriales > Micromonosporaceae > Actinoplanes > Actinoplanes regularis. Next base: position 39,452 of record NZ_FZNR01000036.1, read on the forward strand.
CGCGCCGAGCATCCGGCCCCCGTGGGCACGGGCTAGCTGGTCACTGTCCTCGGGAAGCCCGCTGAAGATCGGGTTCATGACGAAGGCGACGGCGAACTCGACCCCCACCATCAGGCCGACGATCACGACGGTGAAGACCTCGAGTGCGTTGAGCATGATGATCCCTCCCAAAATCTAGCGCTGCTAGATGACGGGTCAACACTAGTACTGCCGCCGCTTGAATGTCTAGCGATGCTAGAATCGGTGGATGTCGGTACAGGAACGCAAACAACGCGAACGGGCGGAGCGCGAACGCCTCATCGTGGCGACCGCCCGTGAACTCGCCGAGCAGCAGGGCTGGGACGCGGTCACCACCCGCCGGCTCGCCGAACGCATCGAATACAGCCAGCCCGTCCTCTACAGCCACTTCCGCGGCAAACGCGAGATCATCGGCGCCGTCGCCCTCGAGGGTGCCGCCGAGTTGGCCGTGGCGCTGCGGGCCGCGACCTCCGCCGCGGACGGCCCGCGCGCCCGGGTCACCGCCCTCGCCCGCGCGTACCTCGACTTCGCCGAGCGCAATCCGGCGGTCTACGACGCCATCTTCCAGCTCGACGGCGGCCTGGCCTTCGCGCACGAGGACACCCCGGCACCGCTGAAGGACGCCTTCGCCGCGCTGCTGGAGAGCCTCGGCGAGGTCGCCGGCGACGGCGTCGACACGGGACTGTTCACCGAGCTGTTCTGGGCGTCCCTGCACGGGCTGGCCACCCTGACCAGGGCGGGACGGCTGCCGCCGCCGGAGACCGGGCGCAGGGTGGAGCTACTGGTGGACCGGCTCGCCGTACTCCCGTAGCCTCCGGCCTTCCCCGCGACAAAAAAGTGAAGATCGATGCAACCGGCCGGGCGACTTGTTTGTCCTCTCTGAGACAAGCGTTGATGACGGGAGGGCGATTTGGATGCCGAGGACTCGGTGCGGCAGGCGTACGAGGCGTACTACCAGCGGTTGGTGACGCAGATCGCCGGGCTCGTCGGTGACCTGGCCGAGGCGGAGGACGCCGTGCACGAGGTGTTCGCCCGAGTGCTGGGGTCACCCAAATCCTTTCTGCACGCCGACGACGCCGAGCGGTGGCTGCGGGTCGCGGCCCTCAACGTGGCCCGGACCCGTTACCGGCGGCGGTGGCTGTTCGATCGGCTGGTCCGTTCGGGCCGGGTCGAGATAACTCCGGCCGCGGTCCCCGGAGTGTCCGGGGACCGGGTGGCGCTGCTCGCCGCGTTGCGCCGGCTGGCGCCGCCGACCAGGGAAGTGGTGGTGCTGCACCACCTGGCCGACCTGCCCGTGACGGAGGTCGCCGCCACCCTCGACCTACCCGTGGGCACGGTCAAGGCCCGGCTGTCCCGGGGCCGGGCCGCACTCGCCCGGTTCCTCTCCGACGATGAACCCGTCCTGGTGACCGAGGAGGTCCGCCATGCTTGAGTCACAGTTCGACAGGCTGCGGTCCGAGGTCGGCGACGCGGTGCGCCAGCCCGATTTCAGCACCGTACGCAGCAGGGCCGGCCGGGTCCGCCGACGCCGCGCCATCACCTCGGCGGCGTTCCTCGCCACCGTGCTCTGTGTGACCGGCCTCGGGTACGTCGTACAGACCGCCCCGGGCGACGGCGTCCTGGCCGATTCGGTACCGGCGCCCACCGAGAGCCCGGGAAGTGTCTGGTTCCCATCGACCCTGGTCACGAACGCCGGAGCAAACCTGTACCGCGTCTTCCAGCGCTGCCGGGAATGCGACGCGGAACTGGACGTGTCGTCGAACGGCGGCGAATCCTGGCAGCACCGCCCCACGCCCCCGGCACCGAGCGACGCGACCGGCCCACGCACGGCGAATCTGCTGGCCCTGGCCCCTGAGCTCGTCGTCTGGCGCGACGAGCGCACCCTCACCGTTGCCGAGGTCCAGGCGCTGGTCTCGGGAGATCCGTCAGCCGACGAGATCACGGCGCATCAGCCGTGGATCACGCGCGACGGTGGCGAGACCTGGCAGCAGATCGCCATCGACACCCAACCGGTAGCCGCGGTCCCGGAAGGCGTGAGGCCGGTCGACTGCGCCATGTTGGATGTTTCGACCTGCGACATCGGCGTGATCGACCCGGTCACCGGCCGGTTCGCCCCGCTGGCCGCCCAGCCCACCGGCATCACCGTCCAGGAAGGGTGGACCGATGTGGTCAACGTGCCGCTCGACGGGCACCTGTGGGTCCCGGGGCTGGATCCGGCCACGAACAAGCCCGCGGTGGCGACCAGCTCCGACGCGGGCCGAACCTGGCACACCCATGTCTTCACCGGCGCCGTAGCGGCCGTGCTCGGTCATGGTGGCCCGGTCGGTCTGTACAACCTGCCGAAGGTGGCCGCCGGCTCCGGCAAAGCGGCGTATGTCCTGACCTACCGCGCGGACGGCGTACTCGACGCGCACTACACCCCCGACGGCGGATCGACCTGGCGGGATGGGGACACGATTCGCAACCTCGAGCTCTCGGCCGGGTTCGTCACCGCCGACGGTGCGCACATCGTCACGACGGACACCGGACTCGCCGCCGGCCGCGGGACCGGCCGATACACGCCGATCACCCTGCCCGGGTATCCGGTGGACACCGCTGGGCTTCCGGTGGATCCCGCGCGGATTCAGGTCGCCTCAGGGCAGACCACCGTGCCGTACCTGGTGAACTCGGACAACGGCCCGTACCTCTCCGAGGACGGCCGAACCTGGCGGCGGGTCCGCCTGCCCTAGCGCGACCAGGGCTCCTCACCGACCTCACCCCCCGACGGGCTGGCCGCAGGCCACGCCTGTGACCGGCGTGCGCCCAAAAGCAGGAGCAGACCTTGACCGCCGTCCCCGTACCGCCTTACACCACCGTCCGGCCGCCGCGCGCCGACCACCGGATTCCCGGCCTCGACGGGCTCCGCGGCCTGACCGCCCTGTACGTCGCGGTGCACCACTGCTGGCTGCTGTCCTTCCCCGGCTATCCCGCCAACACCGGCCCGGCCTGGCTCGGCTGGCTGATCCACGGCCGGCTCGCGGTCGTCGTGTTCATCGTCCTGTCCGGCTTCTCCCTGGCCATCTCACCGGCCCGCGACGCGTGGCGGCTCGGCGGCACGCTGCGGTACGTCCGGCGCCGTGCCCGGCGGATCCTGCCGGCCTACTGGGCGGCCCTCGCCGCCAGCGCCCTGATCGCGGCCGCGGTGCCGTCCCTGCCGCTCAGCGAGCCACCGACCCTCCGGTCGATGGTCGTCTACGGCCTGCTGCTGCAGGACACCCTCGCCGCGCCGGCACCCAACGGAGCGTTCTGGTCGATCGCGGCGGAAGCCGGCCTGTACCTGACGTTTCCGCTGCTGCTGCTCATCCGCCGGAGGGCCGGCGCGATGACGGTGCTCGCCGTGGTCACCGTGCCGGTCGTCGCGGCGGGCCTGCTCCACCCGGGGCTGTCCACCGCGGCGAGGGCGACGGGCTACACCCTGGAACTGGCCCCCTTGTTCACCCTCGGTGTGGTGGCCGCCGGGATCGTCTCCGCCGGCCACCGGATCCAGCGGCTGCCCTGGCTCGGCCTGGCCACGCTGGCGGCCGTTCCGGTGTCGACGCTGATCGCCCTCCGGGGCCCGGCGTGGACGGTTGCCCACTACTACTGGCTGGACCTGGCGGTCGGCCCGGCGATCGCCCTGTTCCTCGTGGCTCTGGCGACCTGCCGGCCGATCCGACTCGTACGGCTGCTGAACGGCGGGCCGTTACGGGCTCTCGGCGGGTTCTCCTACAGCCTCTACCTGGTCCACATGCCGATCGTCGCCCTGATCAGCACCCTGATCGTGGCTCCCCACGCGGGCTCACGCCCGGCCGCCTTCGCGATGACCGCGGCCCTGGCGATCCCCGTGTGCCTGGCGACGGCCCGGCTTTTCGCAGCCGCCTTCGAAACCCCATTCCAGCGGTACGGCTAGAGAGCCCTTCCCGGTCAGCGGCTCACGCCGGCGATCACCGTGGCCGCCAAAATCCAGCCCGCCGCCATCACCGCGACGGTCACCGCCTTGTCCGCGCCGACCGGATCCCACGCCTGGTCGTGACCGATACTGACCAGCGGCACCAGCAAGTCGAGGCTGTACAGGAACCGATCCCAGGTGGGCGCCTCGCCCAGCTTGACCGGCTGCAGCGGCCCGAACCAGGCGGTGCTCGCGGCGATCACGGTGAGCAGCCACAGCAGCGCCCGACCCGGCCGCCGGTCAGGTCCAGGCGGCCGGTGATCCGGACACCGCGGTCGCCACTGAATGCCTGTCTCTCCACTCCAAGATCCGCTTTGGAGGGGATCGATAGCCTTCTCGAGATATCCGAGTTAGTAGTGCCGAGGAGGGTGATCGTGCACGACGAAGAAGGAGTTGATCACCTTGTGCGCGGGACCGTGCCGGGCAAACCGATCCTCGCCGGATTCGCCGCAGCCTTCGTGGCCGTGACGGTAGTTGACCACTTCGCCGGTGGGGGCCGCTCGACGGATGGCTGATGTGGGGCGTGCTCGCGTCCGCTCTTGTGGCGATGATCGGGTTCGGGATTATCGGCATCGGGCGGCAGGTCTCCGGCCGTGCTTTCAGCTCGCTGACCTGCCAGGCTGGTTTTATTATCTGGCCGCCGGTCTAGCCGTTACCTACCTCGCGATCGCCGTGACCATGGTGGTAACCCCATGACCCGGCCGCAGAGCATCTATCCCGCCGTTGCGCTGCCGCTCCGCCGACCTGCCCGGCTCGCCGCAGCGGTCGCCCCTACCGACCTCGGTGTCACCGGCACCGTCACTATCGGCGGCTACACCCTGCACGTCGACGACCAGACCGCCACGATCACCGTGCCATCCGACCCCCGCTTACCCGTCAGTCGTCGTCCTGCGTGCACGGCGGGCGGGCATGAGCACGCCCGCCAGCCGAGCTGCACGGTGCCAGCGGTGAGCCGGTGTCGCTCCGGAGCGCCGCAGTGTGCCGACAGGTTGTTGTCAGTTGAGGGGAGGCGGCCCAGCTCGCCCGGCTAGTCCTGGCTCGGCCGTCGATGCGGTCGACTGCCGCTGAACGTCGTGCCGTCGAGCTGCGGATCCGCCGTTTGGGGACCCCCGAGGCCCCGCGGGCCCTGGCGGTCGAGCGGACTACTCCCGAGCCCGGCGCCAGCCTAGGGCCGCAGGTGAGCGCCGGAGTGCACCATCAGCAAGAAGACGTTGTCCGTGAATATGGCATTCATCCACAATGCTTTCTCTTTGTTTCCGGTACACCACCCTGTTCCGTGAGTGGTCCTCTACGTACGGTTATGGACGTAGGCATCCCGGCGACGTCATCCGGTCGGGGCCTACACAGACGAAACGGCACCCGTCTTGCCACGGATGCCGTTTCCGACCACCTTGCCTGCATGGACCCGCCAGAGCCCGAAGGGAAGGCATCTCCATGACCGTAACAAGACCCGCCAGCCCCAACAACGAGAAGCCCACGCCTGTTACACATGCGGTGATTCAAGGCGTTCCGCGTGCCGTCTGGATGGGCTTTGCGCTCATCGCGGGCGTGCTCGTGGGCATGGCCGCCGGTCTGCTGTCAGCCGCCGGTGGCATCGTGATCCCGCTCGCGGTTCTCGCCGGTGGAGGGGCTTGTGGCAGCACGATCCTCCTCGCCCTTGCCCTGGTTCGGTATGCCACCGAAGTGCACTCATAGCACGTGGTTCCAGTGGCCTCACCCCCAGCTCCACGTCCCGGTCCCGTCTGATCGGCGTGCCGTCCGCATGCCTCATCGGATATGCCCTGAGGTCGGGCACCTGCCTGCCTTTCAGGCTCTTAAAGGGCCTGGAAGGCAGGGATGTAGATCCGGGTGTAGTTGAGCGAGGCGTGCCCGAGGAGATCGGAGACCAGGACGATGCCGGCGGTCACTGAGCTGCCATGGCTACGGCGGCTTGATGGGGCCGTTTCGCACCGCCGTAGCCACTGCAACGCCGGTCAACGGCCGTAGCTCTCTACTGGAGGCTTCATGATGGCTCCCGTCCGAGAAACAGTGGCTCATGCAGGGGCTGTTGATGTGGTCGTGCGGCGGGAGGTCGCGACTGAGGACGAGCGGTGGGTCGGTCCAGACGGGATTACCCAGCTTCGAGGTGAGGCTGATCGCTACGACGCGTGTCAAGATGACAGCTTCCCGTAGGTCCTTTAGTAGGGCCGGGTCGAGGTCTCCGTTGAGGCGGTGATGGATGAGCTCGACCAGGCGCACCTGCTGCCACAGGTCGATGATCTCTCTGACGAGCTCTGGGTCGGCGGCACCGTTGACGGCGCGAAGCAGAGACGAGTGTGCGGCCTGTTCGCGCTCCTGGACCGCGTCGCGCATTTCGCCGGACTCGGCGGCAGCATGCAGCGCCTGCACGTAGAGAGTGACGGCATGGTGGTACTCGACGGCCGCGAGACGACCCTGTGCCAGGGAGGACCGTTCGCGTTCGGCCCGGTTGTCGGCAACCTCTTGCTCGGCGGCAATCGCCTGCCGGCGCGCGCACTTGGCCTGCTGGGCGGCGAACACCGCAGCCACGGTGGCGACGGCGGCAGCGACCAGTCCAACCCACGCGGCAGCATCCATGACTTGAAGTATCGGGAGCCCTCGCCACGGCCTCACTCGATCGTGTATCGACCAGCTGATATCAACCTGTCGCCCAACCCGTCAGCGCCTTGATCGAACTCGCCGCCCGCCTCGACCTGCACCCCGCCGACCTGAACATTGACGCCCTGGTCGTGCTCAGCACCGTCGTGCTCAGCACCTGTTGAACGACAGGCGAATGTCAGCGCGTCGCGACAGTAAATGTCAGTAGCTCACAAAACCTTCACCTGCGGGTTCGGAATGGCAGGCAAGATCATTTACGATCCCGCCCATGTCCGAACGGAATTGGTATGCGCAGGTCGACGTGGGTGTTCCCCGCCGGGCGATGGCCGGGCTGGCGGCCGTCTATAGCGTCTACGCCGGCGTGCTGGCCTGGAGCTTCGGCGCCTTCGATCTCTTCATGCTGGCCGTCTTCGCGATCGCCGCCGTCATCCTGGCGCTCCCGGCCCTCGCCGCCGGACCGGACGGATTCGATGTGGCCTGCTGGGCGGTGGCCGTGCTGATCCTGATAGTCGGGTGCTGGCTGGCCATCGCCGGCTTTTTCCTTCTATATCCGGCAGTGCTGCCGCTGGCACTCGCCGCCAGGTCTCGCCCCATGGCCAGGCATCCGTGGCCGCTGATCCTGACCGGCGTGGTGATCGCCGCGGCGCCACTCGCCTTCCTCCTCGCAGCGAGGCCCTGAGTGCCTGTCCCGCTACTCCAAGATCAAGTTAGAGGCAGTTCTACGCTCGCGGGATGATCGGTGCGAAGCGCGGCGCGCGCCGCGAGATCGTGGACGCGATCCGCTACCTGGTCGACAACGGCTGCAAGTGGCGAGCCCTGCCCTCGGACTTTCCGCCTTTCAAGACCGTTTACGGGTTCTTCGCCCGCTGGGCCAAAGCGGGTGTGCTCGAGCACCTCCGCGACCAGCTGCGCCGCCGCATCCGCGTCGACGCCGGCCGGTGCCCCCGCCCCGTCACCGCCATCATGGACTCCCAGAGCGTGAAAGCCGCCGAGACCGTCAGCCGAGACACCCGAGGATTCGACGGCGCGAAGCTGATCAAGGGCCGGAAGCGGCACCTGATCGTCGACACGAAGGGCCTGTTGATGACAGTGAAGGTGACCCCGGCGGACGTCACCGACCGCGATGCCGCCCGCGAAATGCTGCCCGAGCTGCGCAAACGCCACCCGGAGCTGACCCTGATGTGGGCCGACAACGCCTACACCGGCCTGACCGACTGGGCCCGCAACGACCTCGACCTCACCTTCAAGGTCGTGAAGAAGCCGCCGAACCAGGTCGGCTTCAAGGTGCTGCCCCGCCGGTGGATCGTCGAACGCTCGCTGTCCTGGCTGATGCGCGCCCGCCGCAACGCCCGCGACTACGAACGCCTACCCGAGCACTCCGAAGCCCACATCACCTGGGCCAACATCACCCTCATGACCCGCCGAATCGCCCGCGAGGATAGCCGGCGGGCCGCGAGACCCCAGCTCGTCGCCGCCTGAACAGCAGGGGAGGCAGCGAGTCATTGGCGGACGGCGAAGTGTCGGGCGTCATTACGCGGTCAGGAAGTACCGTTCGATCCACCTGGCGAGGCGGCCCAGATCTGGGTCATCCGCCTCTCGGGTGTGGAAGTAGCGGACCAGGTCGCGCAGGTCTGCCCGGTCCATGTCCTCGATCCGGCACATCAGGTCGATAAATTGCGGGTTGCTCAGGAAGCTTGGACCTTTGCGTTGCGGGTCTCGAATGAGTGCCCGTAGCTCGGCCCGGGGAAGGAGGGGCAGCCAGGTCTCGGCGAGCGCCTCGCGCAGCCCTTTGGTGAGCCCGTCGGCAACCTGAATCCGGGTGTCGAGCGTGACTTCCCAATGTTCAGGCAGGTAGCTGCTGAACGGTGAGTCCAGGCGGTCGTAGAAGACGGCCTGCCAACGGTCCGGTTTCTGCGTCAGGGCCTCGTTCGGTGACTCGTCACGAACAAAGGCCGTCCACGGCACCAGATGATGGGTGATGTTCACCATGAAATCAGCCTGACCGGGAACTCCGGACGGCAGCGGCAGCGGGTCGATGAAGATCGCGTCGCCGCGTTCGCCGGGAACGGTGAGCGAATCTCCCTGTCCCGGCCGCACGCCGAGGTCGGCCAGCCTCCTGCCGACCTCGGCGAACACGTCCGCGATCAAGTTCATGCCGGGAGACTAACCAAACGTCGTACTCGATTTCGGCAGATCCGCGTCCATGATCAAGCAGACGGGGTGACCCGAACCGTCATAGAGGCTTGCGGTCGACAGGCATGCAGGCGGCACGTCCCGCCTGGCGCTATCGGCGCGGTTACCTTCCGGCTTTACGGCGTTCGGTTCGGCGTCACTGTGACGGTGATACGAACGGCAGAGACGGATCTCAGCAGGACAATACTGGCGCTAGCTACAGAACTGAGCAGCAGCGCGCTCAACTGGTCGGCTCGGCCTGCCGAGCCGACCAGGTCCAACTCGGCACCGGCCCGGAAGGCACGGAGCCGATCACCGGGACATTCTCCACGTTGATCGACCAGTGGCGATCAACCGTCCTGAGTGGCCGCCGGAATGCGGTGAGCTAGTATCCTAGGACGACCTACGGGCAGTGCGGCAAGCCGCACCCCAAAAACCAAAGGACGGCTTCGCCGACCGAACACATAAGAATCAGTTCGTGGCCCGAGCGTTGACCGGTCTTGTTAGCGTGCCGAGGCAGGTCGAGAGGCGCTGCGACGGATGACCATCCGCCACGCTCGGCCCGTTCTGCGGTCCCAAGGGCGCCTCCCGCTGGGAGGGCGACTGTTCCCCCAACGGATGACACGCACTGTGGGGGTTGTGCAGATGGCAACGGACCTGACCGACTTCATCGCCGCCGGCCCACGTGTCCGGCACATCGTGTGGGACTGGAACGGTACGATTCTGGGCGACAGCGGCGCTCTCATCGCGGCGACCGTCGACGCGCTGGCGGCCTGTGGGTTTCCGTCCATCACCCGGGCCGACTATCAGCGGCATCACTGCCAGCCGATCCCGTTGTTCTACGAGCGGCTCGTCGGCCGCGCTCTCGACGCCCGGGAGCAGCAGCGCCTCGACGAGTGCTTCCGTGCGGCGTACGCCCGGCATCGCCGGAAGGTGAACCTGACGGCCGACGCGTCGGTGACCTTGCGGCGGTGGGCGGCCACAGGCGCCACGCAGTCGCTTCTGTCGATGTATCCGCATGCGGAGCTGGTCCCGCTGGTGTCCGCCGCCGGCCTGGCGTCGTACTTCGCGCGCATCGACGGCAGCATGGGGACCGAGCTGGCGCACAAGGCGCCTCACCTGGCACGCCATCTGCGGTATCTGGGCCTGGAGGCGCGGCAGGTGCTGCTGGTGGGGGACAGCGTCGATGACGCCCGGGCGGCCCGGGAATGTGGGGTGCGGTGCGTCATCTATCACGCCGGCGAGGACGCGCTGCATGCCCGCGGGCACTTCGCGGATCTCGGGGTGCCGGTGGTCTCGTCCCTGCGGGCCGCGGTGGACGCCGCGCTCGTTTCGGCGACGGCGAGCCGAGAACACCGGCAGCCCCACGATCATTCACCGCGTACGACGGAATCCGGGGTTTGATCGTTCAGCGGTAGGTCGTGGCGTTGTAGCGGACCCGGTAGAAGCGCGCGCCGCTTTTGCTGTGGTTGCCGGAGCTGAAGTGGACGGTCTTGCTCCAGTCGCCCTCGCCGCCGCCGGGCACGATCCAGGTGCGTACGCCGTTGGGCATCCGGGTGTATGCCTTGACGTGTGCCGCGGTGCTGACCTTGGTCATCGAGTCGAAGTGCCAGCCGGTCGGGCCGGCGACGAGCTTCACCCGGCGTACGTAGTAGGACGAGGTGAAGAAGTAGGTGTCGGCGGCTGTGTAGTCGGGCAGGATGTCGTGGCCGGTCTTCGCGCGTCCGGATCCGTCGCTGAAGGAGCCGCTGAAGGCGAACTTGAGCCGGGTGCTGGACCCGCTGCCGGTCACCGTGTATGCCCGGATCTGTCCGTTGCCCACCGCGAGCAGATGGCCGGTGCGGGTCCAGAGCACCCCGTGCGCGCCGGGGAAGCCGTAGAACTTGACCCGGGTCGTGGACGGCCGGCCGCCGTTGGTGGTGGGGACGAAGAGGCTCAGCCCGCCGCCGCCGGCCGATCCGGTCGCGCCCTTGGAGGTGGCGACGACGATCGCCCCGTAGCCCTCGATGCGTTCGATGGAGTGCGGGTTGCCGTCGACGTTCGCCTGCCAGACGATGCCGCCGGTGCGTCCGGAGCTGATCGCGCTCTCGTCGATCATGGCGGCCTTGCCGAGGTAGTCGCCGGCGCCGGAGGCGGTGACCAGCATGACGTTGCCCCATTTGGCCGTGCCGCGTCGTTTGACGTCGGAGAGGTTGGTCCAGGTGCCGGTGCGGCTGGGGGCTTTCCACAGCACTGAGCCGCCGTTCCACGCGCTGGGGTTGAAGCGCAGGATGCGTCCGATCGCCTGCTCGGTGGTGATGACGGTGTGGGTCGCCGCCTCGGCCGGGGTTTCGCCGAGTAGGGGCACGGTGAGGGCGGAGCCGGCCAATGCGCCCAGGAACGTACGTCTATGCATTCGGGCACAGTAGAAAATCGGGTCAAGGTTGCGGGCTGGACCCATCCGGGGGCCGGGTGGGGACGAACCCCTGATACCGAGCCGGGCTGTGGGAGCGGCGGCCGGTCACAGGGGAGGCCGACATGGGGAAGATCGGGAGGCGGCGGGGGCTTGCCGTCGTCGTGCTGCTGCAGCTTGCCGCGTTCGCGGTGTCCTACCGGTTCGGGGCGGGGTGGGCGGTGTTCGTGGTGGCGTACCTGCTGGGGTTGCGGTGGGCTGTCGAGCCGGGTAACGCCGGGATGGTCGGCAGGGCCCGGGCGCGGCTGGTGGGCCTCGGGCGGCCGGAGGGGCCGGCTGGGGTGTGGTTCGCGGTGGGGTTCGCGGCGACCGTGGCGGGGCTGGCGTTTCTGGTCGCCGTCGGGCTGTGGATGTTTCCGCGGCTCGTGCCTGGTGGGGACTACCGCGCGGTCTTCCTCGGGCTGTTGGCGATTCTGCAGGTGGTGGTGCTGATCGGGGCGGTTCGGGCCGGGCGGCGGCCGGTGGCGCGGCCCGGGGTCGAGCGGCTGGTCCGGTGGGTGCGTCGGGTCTGGCAGTTGTCGCTGGTCGGGGCGGTTGCCGGGGTCGGGCTGGTGATCGCGGTCGAGGTTGGGTTGCTGGTCCTGGCCGCCGGGCGGGTCGCTGTGGGTGGGGCGGTGTCGCTGGCGGTGGTGTTCGCCGCGGGGATGAGTCTGATGGCGTTGCTGCAAAGGGCGGATGCCCCGCCGGCGCGGCAGTTGATTCTCCACATCGTTTTCACCGGGATTGTCGCGGGAGGAGCGCTCATCGTGGCTGGGATGATGCTGGGGTTCAGTGCCGGGAACCTGAGTTTGGATGGGGTGACCCGGACGGTCGACGACGCGCAGGAGCAGCCGGCGGATCTGGTGGGCTTTCTGTTGGAGCGGCCGGGCCTGCTGCTGGTTCTGGTGCTGATTGTGATCGCGGTTCTGTTCGTGCGGCGGATGCGGGCGGGGCGGAAAGGCGCGGAGAGCGTGTCTGGGCGGGGCGAGGCGGGGTTCGGGGCGCAGGTTGGGCAGCGGCGGCGGGTGGCGGTGGGATCGGCGGGGGCTGCTTCGGGTCGGCGTGTGGTCGGTACGGCGGAGGTGGTCCCGTCGGTGGCCTATGGGCAGCGGGTGGTGGCGCGGGCTTCGATCGCCGATCCGGGTCGAGCGGTGGTCGAGGCCGGCGATCGGGTGAGTGGTGAGATCGCGATCGTCGTGGGGGCCGGTGCCGGGGTGGGCCGGGCCATCGCGTTCGGGTTGGCTGAGGCTGGGTACGGGATTCTTGCGGTGGACGTCGACGGTGACAGTGCCGCGGCGTGTGCGGTTCGGGCGCGTGGGTTCGGGGTGCCGGCTCAGGCGATCCGGGCTGATCTGCGGGACCCGTTGTATCTGGAGCGGATCGTCGCGCTGGCCGAGGAGTGGGGGCGTACGGGTGTGCTGGTGACCGCGGGTGCCGGCGGTTGGCCGAGTTTCCGGCCGGGGCGTAGTGCCGAGGTGTGTCTGGGTGATCTGGTCCGGGAGCCGATGCGGCAGCGTGGTGGTGGGGCTGTGGTGAACGTGGTCGCGGCGGTGTCGGCCGAGGCGCCGGGTTTGATGCGGTTCGCGGCGGAGGCGGCGGGTGCGCGCGATGGCGTACGGCTGATGTGTTTGACGACCGAGCAGCCGGTCAGGGATCAGGCGGCGGTGGTGACCGCCGTGCTTGATCTGGTCCGGCGCGGTAGCGCCGGTGCGGTCGTGGAGCTCGGCGGTGGTGAGGCGGTCCGGCGGTTCGCTCGCGGCTATGCGACGCCGCTGATGTAGCGGACGGTTTGGCTGAGTACGTAGCCGCCGTCGGGGTGGGGCGAGGAGCGCAGGATGTCGGTGACGGTCGCGCGTACGGCGGGTCGTTCCGGTTCGGGTACGGCGAGCCACATCGCGCGCTGGCCGGTCGACCAGGAGAACTGTTCCCACTGTTCGATGCCGGCGAATCTGGTGTCCAGTGGCCGTGCGACGGTGTGGACGTCGGTGTAGCCGGCGGCGGTGAACAGTTGTTCGACGGTGCTGTCCGGGCTGGACGGGCTGAGCGGACCGGCGGTTCGCGCGTCGCGTAGTTGTGCTGGCAGGTAGGGCAGGAAGACCTCGTCGACGGCCTGCCAGGCGGCTCCGGGTGCTCCGAAGATGGAGATCACGCATCGGCCGCCGGTGGTCAGGCGGTCGCGCCAGCGTCGCAGTGCGGCGACGGGGTCGGGCAGGAAGAACAGTACGAGGGATGCGGTGACCGCGTTGAACAGGCCGAGTTGCGGGTCGGGATCGCGGGCGTCGCCCACCTCGACGCGGATGTTCGGCCAGGGTGCGAAGGCGGCTCGGCTGCGTGCGACCATCTCGGGCGATATGTCGATCCCGACGGCGGTGTCGACGGTCGGGGCGAGCCGTGCGAGGACGGCGCCGCGGCCGCATCCGAGATCAAGGATGCGTTGGCCCGGTCCGGGTCGCAGGATTTCGATCAGGCCGTCTGCGATCGGGCCGAAGAAGATCACACCCGTTGTGTCGTACGTCGGGGCGAGGGCGTCGAACATGGCCGCGATCCGGGCAACCTCATCGGACATGTGCACGATTCAACCACCAACTCGGCAAGGTCGGTGTGTGTCGATTCTTTTGTGGTTTACGGGCGGACGAGGACCTTCAGGGCTTCTCGCTGGTCCATGGCCCGGTAGGCGTCGGGGACCTCGTCGAGGCCGACGGTGCGGTCGAAGACCCGGCCGGGTTCGAGTTTGCCGTCGAGGATGTCGGGCATGAGTTCGTCGATGTAGTTGCGGACGGGCGCCGGTCCGCCGGTGAGGGTGAGGTTGCGGCCGAAGAGGTTCCAGCCGATGTCGGCGTCGGTGTACTGGGGTACTCCGACCCGGCTGATCGTGCCGCCTGCTCGGATGACGCCGAGTGCCTGTTGGTAGGCGGGCATGTGACCGACGCACTCGAGTACGGTGTGGGTGCCGTCGCCGTGGGTCAGGTCGCGGACCTTTTCGATGCCTTCGGTGCCGCGTTCGGCGACGATGTCGGTGGCGCCGAATTCGCGGCCGAGGTCGGTGCGGTCCTTGTGCCGGCCCATCAGGATGATCTGTTCGGCGCCGAGGCGTTTGGCGGCCATCACCGCGAGGAGTCCGACCGCGCCGTCGCCGATGACCGTGACGGTGGTGCGGGTGTCGACTCCGGCTCGGACGGCGCAGTGGTGGCCGGTGCCGTACACGTCGGAGAGGGTCAGCAGGGATGGCAGCAGTGCGGAGTCGGCGGCGACGGGGAGCTTGACCAGTGTGCCGTCGGCGAGTGGGACGCGGACCGCTTCGGCTTGGCCGCCGCCGACGCCGGGGGCGTTCCAGAAGCCGCCGTTGCGGCAGGAGGTCTGCAGGCCCTCGCGGCAGAAGTCGCAGGTGTTGTCCTGCCAGGCGAACGAGGCTACGACCAGGTCGCCGGGTTTCACGGTGGTCACGTCGTTGCCGGTTTCTTCGACGAGGCCGAGGAATTCGTGGCCCATCGACGAGCCGTGTTCGGAGACGGGCATGCGGTGGTACGGGTGTAGGTCGCTGCCGCAGACGCAGGCTCGCACGATCCGGACGAGGGCGTCGGTGGGCTGTTGCAGGGCCGGGTCGGGTACGTCGATCACGCGTACGTCTCCGGCGCTGAACATGTAGGTGGCACGCATCAGGAGTCTCGCTTTCCTGCTCGATGTCCCTTCCGTTGCGGCCGCCTCCGGCGGCCCTTGACTGTCGGTTACCCCGATGGGCCGACAGTAGGCGGCTGGGGTTACAGCCGGATCAGGTCGGCGATCGTCTCGGGCAGGCCGGGTGAGGTGAGAGCGTGGCTGATAGAGGTTTTCTGCCGCTGTCGGTCGTCGAACTGGTGGCGGTGGTGGACGAGGCGGCGTGACGCGTTTTGTCGTACCCCTGTTCTAGGGTTCCCGGCATGGTCGACGTGGAGGTGCGCAGCCGGGTGACCGGCACGTCCGAGGGCCTGCCGCCGGTGCTGGTGCGCCTGGTGGGGGAGAGCACGACCGCGCGGGAGTTGATCCGTCGCGCGGTCGAGGAGCAGATCAGGCTTGCCGGGGCCGACGCGTCCCGCTGCCGGCGGGCTCTTGACCGGCAGTTCCTGTCCGATGACGATCTGCGTGTCCAGGCCGGGACCGGTGTGATCCGCATGCCGTCCCGGCCGGTCCGCCCACCCGTTGTCGAGGAGGAGGTCGCGCGGGCGCATCGGGCGTTCAGTCGCGGCACGTTCGTCATGTTCAACGGGGGTCGTCAGGTCGGCGGGCTGGACGAGCCGATCACCGTTCGGCTCGGCGAGCCTGTGGTGTTCCTGCGTCTGGTCGCTCTGGTGGGTGGCTGATGGCCGACCCGATCGACTTCGTTCCGGAGTCCTGTGTCGAGGGTGTCCGGCGGGGGCGCGAGGTCCTGCTGGAGTTGCTGGAGCGGGCTCGGGCCGCAGCCCTGGTCGACCTGGTTCCGCTCGCTGACGAGATCCGGCTCCGGATGAGACAGGGTGAGCGGGAGGCCGGTGGGCACCTGGGCTCGTGTTCGCTGGACATTGTCGCGGCCATCGACGCGGTCTATGACGACGCGTTTCCGGTGCGGGATCCGGCCGAGGTCGCCGGGCTGCTGGACGTTCCGTGGGCGAGCGCGTCGCGCCGGGTTCTGTTGCGCACGGCGGTCGGCTCGCATCTGCTGCTGGACGAGGTGACGCGGCAGGCGCTCGGATCCCGTGACCTCCGGTTGTTGCGGATCGTGCTGCACACTCCGTTCGGTCATCAACCGCGGCACCTCGTCGCCCGGATCCTGGACGAGTTGCATGCCGTGGGTGCGCTGGACGCGGCGGCGGTGGCGCGGGCCTTCACCTCGGATCGGTACGTGTGGCGTGACATCGCCGGGCTGGCCTGCGCGGACGTGGTGCGCGACCATGTCGACGCGATGGTCTGGCGTTTGATCGGCATTCCCCCAGCCGGCCCTACGCCGGGGCTGGCGGCTTTTCCCGACGCTCCCGCGCCTCGTGGTCTGAGGTTCGTCCGGGCCGCTCTGGACTGGACCGGTGACCCGGAGGACGCCGGTTATCTCGGGGCGTCCGAGCTGACCTGCGCCGAGCAGCGCGAGCTGGTGTCCCTGCTGCGCGAGCGGCCCGACGCCGATCGTGAACGGGTCTGGCAGTGGCGGGTCAGGGCCGGCGACGACGTGGCCATGCTGCCCCTGTTCGACGCCGGCGTGCGGGCGGTCGGCCCGGACGTCGCCCGGCGACTGCTGAAGCGGCAACCCCACGAGCTGGTGTCGGCGGTTCTCGGCGACAACCGGGGTGCCGTGCTGAAACGGGTGAAGAACAACGCGCTGCAGGGTATCGCCGCGTTCGGGATGCTGCCGCTCGCGCCGGAGGAGACCGTTCTGGACCGCTATCTGGCGTTGCGGGAGGTCGCGAAGCGGGGCGCCGCCCTCGGGCCGAACCGTCGTCTTTCGCATGCCGCGGCCGTCGACATCGCCCTCGACCATCTCGCTCAGGTGACCGGGGCAGCGGACGCGAGCCGCTTGGAGTGGGACTGTGAGGCCCGGATCGCGGCCGAGGCGCCGACCTCGGCCGACGTCGGTGGCTACCGGGTCGAGCTGCGCTTCGACGGGGCCGAGCCGCTGCTGGCGGTGAGCCGGGCAGGCAAGGCGCTGAGGTCGGTGCCGGCCGTGGTCCGGGCCGACGCGTCCTACAAGGAGCTGCGCGAAGATCAGGAGCGGCTGCGGGAGCAGGCCCGGCGGATGCGGACCGGCCTCGTCGAGCGGCTGGTCGCGACCGCGGCGACGCTCACCCCGGACGAGCTGGGCCGTCTGCGGTCGCTGCCGGCCGGCGCGGCCATGCTGCCCGGCCTGATCTGGCGTGACCAGGCCGGCACGGTCGGCCTGCTCGACGAGGTCGACACCTCCGGCCCGGTCACCGCCGTGCACCCGTTCGACCTGCTGTCGGCCGGGGAACTGGCCCGCTGGCAGGAGGAGATCGTGCGTCGCCGGGTGCGGCAGCCGGTCAGGCAGGTGTTCCGTGAGCTGTATGTGCTGACCCCCGCCGAACGTGAGTCGGTCGACGTGTCGCAGCGGTTCGCCGGGCAGACCGTGACCGGCCGGGTCGCCGCCCGGTTGCTGTCCGGCCGGGGCTGGAGCACCGGCCACGAGTACGGGGAGCATCAGGCCACCCGCTCGGCCGGTGACGGGCTGACCGCGGCGCTGAGCGCTGACCTGCACGGCTATTGGGGTATGGGTGAGGTGCTGATCGGCGGCCTGCGGTTCCTGCGCGACCGGCGCCCGATCCCGCTGACCGAGGTGCCGCCGGTGGCGTTCTCCGAGGTCATGCGTGACCTGGACCTGGCCGTCTCGGTCGCCGGCACTACGGGCGAGCGCTGGGGGTCAGCGTCGCAGGCGGAGAGCCGGGCCCGGGTGCTGGCCGCCCTGATCACCGACCTGGGTCTGACCCGGGTCACCGTCGACGGGACGGCCGCCGTGGTCCGCGGTAGCCGCGCCACCTACCGGGTGCACCTGACCAGCGGCAGCATCCACGTCGAACCGGCCGGTTACCTGTGTGTCGTGCCGGCCGGTTTCGGGGCGACCGCTCACCACCGGTTGTTCCTACCGTTCGCCGACGAGGACCGGATGACCAGCGTGATCCTGAGCAAGGTCCTGCTGCTGTCCGAGGATGACCGGATCACCGACCCTTCGATCCTGCAGCAGCTGACCGCCCTGACGTGACGATTGGCGGACCTGTCCGTCGCCGGGCTCAGCGTCCGCCGAGCCCTTGCGTGCCGGCGTGGCCGGGCGACAGGGTGATCGGCCCGACCCATCCTCGGACGACGGCGCGGATCTGACTGCGTCGGGGCTGGGAAGGATGGACATCGTGGCCCTGTGCCCAGTTGTCCAGCAGGCCCCGCGTCGTCTCCAAGGCGGTGGTCACCATCGTGTGGGCGCGCTGCTGATCGTCCCAGGTGTGCCAGAGCGCCCAGCCCTCAGCCCGGGGATCGACACCGAGTCGGGCGCAGCCGACCCGATAGCTGTCCTGCCGGCTCTGCGTTTCGCCCGGTTCGAACAGGGCGGCGCCACCGAGGGGAAGCGTTCGCCGGTCCGGTTCGACGCAGCCGTCGCCCTCGAAGTGACGGTGTCGAAGGAGACGCGCCAGTTCGTTGACCGAGCGTTGCATCGCGGTGGCATCGGCCGGGTCGGTGCCGTACGTCTGCCAGCCCTCCTTCTGGGCTGCGGCGACCACGTCGCGAGCGAGCAACTCGATCTGCCTCAGGTAGTCCTGCTCGTTCAGTTCTGGCTCCGGCACCGGGACAGTGTGGCCGTCAGCCTTGCGTAGATCAACGCCAGACGTACATGGTCACGGGCAGCGGTCGTGCTACCAGTAGCTAAGTAGCCGAGGAAAGTGCACAACGCTGATGTCGATGACAGCTGGCGAGTCATCATCGCGCGAATACCACTATCGGTTCCGCGCAGGCTCCTATGGCTAGCAGATTTGTTTGGCCAACTCACGGGTACGAGGGGAAGCCGATGTAGTCGAACAGGTGAGTTTCCCCCGCTTTGATGGAGCAGTTTTCCCTGCTACCGGCTGGTGGCAGGGGTAGCCAAGGCAGGCTTGGGCTGCTCGTCCTGGTGTCGAT
>NZ_FZNR01000027.1 GCF_900188005.1 Actinoplanes regularis
TCGTGGGCGTATGTCGACGAGCGGATTCTCCGGCCGGACAAATCGAGCCAGGGCACCGCTGCGCCCAAAACAATGTTCCGGAATAGGCAATTGAATATGCGGAAGTTCGTGTTTGACCACCTTGGAAAGGAAGCATTTCTCATGAAGAAGTCGTGGGTTCGCAACACGCTCAGCATCGCCATCATGGCGGCCGGTGCCCTGACGCTGACCCCGGCCGCGGCCCAGGCCGTGGTGCCGGGCGGCCCGTGTGGCAACGTCGTCTGCAGCACCACCGTCATCCAGGGCACCGTCGTCAACCCGCTCCTGCTCCCGACCAGTGTGCAGTTCGCCGGGTCGCTCTCGGTCTGCAGCAACTGGATCGGCGTGCTGGCTGTGGCCCGCCCGGTCGGCTGCGGTCCGGTCGGTGGCCCGCTCGGCGGACCCCTCGGCGGCCCCCTCGGCGGTCCGGGCTGCGGTCCGGTCGGCGGTCCCCTCGGCGGCCCGGCCGGGTGCGGTCCCGTCGGCGGTCCCCTCGGCGGCCCTCTCGGCGGCCCTCTCGGCGGACCTCTCGGCGGACCCCTCGGCGGACCCCTCGGCGGTCCGGGATGCGGTCCGGTCGGCGTTCCCCCGATCGGCTGTGGCCCCATCGGCGGTCCGATCGGCGGTCCCATCGGCGCTCCCGGTCCCATCGGTGGCCCCGGCCCGTTCTGAGTCAGCGGGAATGGAGACGTCCACGGTTCGTCGAACGGTTGCGCAGCGTGTTCCTGGACGTTGGTTGGTAAGGCTGCGGAAGTCGTAGGCGTCGCGCGACGACTCTTGAGACCTTCGGGGCCGGTGTCGACGACGCCGGCCCCGAAGTGTCATCCGCACAACTCGACCACCAAGGGCGCGCCTCGGGCGTCCAGCTCAGCCATCTACCGGGCGGCTGGTCGATGACATGCCGTCTGATCACTTCCAGGCTCACCGACGCGGCTGACACAATCCCGGCGTGACCGAGATCGACGAGGCTCTGCACCGGCTGGGTGAGTCGTTCGTGGCCGGCCTGCGGGAGCCCGGCTACCAGCTGACCACTGTGGACGCCCATGGCTTCCAGAGCCAGACCTACACCATGGCGGGTGAGCCGGCCCTGCTCGGCCGCTGGAACAACCTGGACCTCAACGATGCGATGACGGCCCTGCGCGGCGTCGCCCGCCACGGTCTGGTCCTCGAGATGATCGGCGACCCGAACGGGACGTACACGATCCACTGGTCGCGAGACATACCGTCGCTGCCGGCCCGGATCATCCTCGACGAGGGGTACCGCCTGCCCGGACATGAGCGGCCGCCGGCCCGTGAACCCGGCACCACCGACACCGGGGTCACCGATCCGGTGGTGCTGGCCGAGGTCGAGCGGCTGGTCGGCGAGTTCACCGCCCGGCATCACCCGAAGGGATACGCGCCCGGCTACTCCGAGGAGGAGGTCCTCGCCGCCGAACAGCGGCTCGGAGTGCGGCTGCCGGAGGACCTCCGGGCCCTCTACCGGCTGATCCATGACGACAGCGGCGAGTCGGGGCTGCTCGACCCGTTCGTCCTCGTACCCCTGCACGTACTCGTCGAATGGAACCGGAAAAACCATCCTGGCTACCATGACGGCCTGTTCGACGATGCGGTGATCTTCGACTGCGTACCGGCCGGACACGTACGCCGGGTGTCGTCGAGCAACGGCTGGGTGACGTTCGCCCGCGACTACGGCATGAACTTCGGAGCAGTCGACCTCGATCCCGGACCGCAGGGCCGCATCGGTCAGGTGGTCACGCACGGGCGAGACGTGTGGGCGCCGGTCGAATACGTCGCCGACTCGGTCACCGCCCTGCTCCGCCGCGCCCTCACCACCCTCGACGAGGAGCGCCCGTCGCCGCCTCACCCCACGGTCAGTGCGGACAGCATCTCGGACGTGCCGGTGACGGCTCAGGGCGTCGTGCTGCGTACAGAAGTCCCGATCCACCTCGCCGACTTCGAGCCCTTCACCAACCTTCGATCCTTGGTGGTACGCGGAAAGACCCCTCTGGCCGACATGAGTCTCCCGACCCACCTGCCGATCGAGCGCCTGCACGTGGAAGCGGCCCGGTGGGAACCCGCCCCGCTGCCGTCGACGATCATCGACCTCACCTTGAGCGGCAACGACGAGCCGGCACCGGTCGCCGGCCTGGCCGCCCTGCCGAAGCTGGCCCGCCTGGACCTGTCCGGGGCCGCGGTGTCGGACATCGAGGCGATCGCGACGTTCCCCGCGCTGCGAGTGCTGACCCTCAACGGCCGCCAATGGACGGACCTGCTGGCCACCGGCTGGAAACCGACCCGGTTGGCCGCTGCCGGGCTGGGCGGCTCTGCCGGCGTGGGCGACGCCGCCCGCTGGTCACAGGCGTTCGGGCGTAACGGCAACGTCCACACCCTCACCGGCGGCCACTGACCCTCACGAAGGCAGGGTGGCCCTGAGTCGCCGGCCTTGTTCGGTGCTCGGGATACCCGTGCCACCGAATATGCCCGGCGGCCGCGCAATGGCGCCGTCGGCCCCGGGCTGGCTCCGCGGCCCGTGATCAGAGATCATGCGGTGTGAACTTCGATGCGCTGCTGGACCGGGTCGCGGCTGATGACCCGGCCGCCGAGCAAGCGCTGGTCGAGGCCGGCGCACCGGCTGTCGGCCCGGTGCTGCGGGCGCTGTGCGACGAGTCCTCGCCCGCCCCGTCGCATCGGCTCATCACCGTGCTGGAGCGGATCGGCGAGCCCGCGTTCGCGCCACTGGTTACGGCTCTGGCGGCGGCACCGACGGCCGAGGTCGCCCGGCGTTGCAGTGCCGCCTTCGCCTTCCTCGACGTACCCGACAAAGCGATCTACCTGCCGGCTCTACGCCATCGCAGTCCCGCGGTCCGCGCCGGCGCAGCGAACGCACTGCAGCAACTGAAGGCGAAGGCCGAGCCGTTCCTGCCCGACCTGATCACGCTCTTCGAAGACCCGGATCATGACGTACGCCAGCGCGCCGTCTGGGCCTGCGGCGCGGTCGGTCCGGCGGCGATCCCCGTGTTACGCGCGGTGCGGCGCGGTCCCGGACGGCGGCGCAGGGAAGCGCTGACCGTACTGGCCGACATCGGCGGCCGGGACGCCCTGGACGCCGCCGACCAGCACGCGGTGAACCGGCTCATCGAGGTCAAGGCACTGGGTGAAACACCCGCTCCGATGCACCTGTGCGGCTCCTGGTACGCCATTCCGGCGGCCGCCGGCCAGCAGGCGGTGCTGGAGGCGTTCGAGCTGACCGAAGTTCGCCCGGTGACGATGCGGCTCGGCGCCTCGGCTTGGAACAACGACCACCACAACTGGAATCTCGGCGAGCACGACTCCTGCTCACGCATGTACGTGACGCCGATGCTGAACGGCTGGACGCTGGTCTTCGGCACCGTGCCGGCCGTGGCGCACGTCGACGGCGAGCAAGCATTCCGGGACGCGGTCCGGGCCCACTGCGCCTGGCTGAGCGGCCGGTTCGGAATCGCCCACTGGTACGGCGCAAGCTGCGGCGACGGCTGGACGGCCTGGTGTCTGGCAGAAGACGGAGTGGTCACCGACTGCTATGACATCTTCGAGTCCGGACCGCCCGACGACGATGACGACGAGGACGACCTGCCCGGCCCCGACGAGTCGGCGATCCGCTACTACGACGACCTCGTGCCGCGCACCGCCCGCCCGGCCGGCTGCTACGAACAGCTCTGCATCGACGGCTTCGGTGTGTCCGCCGCCGATCGGAGTGAGGAGGTCCGGCACCCGTACAACCTTCCGGACCATGCGCACGCCACCGAAGTCGCGACCCGGCTCTCCGTCAATCCAGGCGCACTCGGCCCGGACATCACCGTCACCGGCCGCGGCGTACTCGCCCTGACCAGCTGCGGGACCGGCCGGCCGAGCACACCGGGCGCGCTGAGGATCTGAGCTGAACCACCTGTTGCCGCACCGCGACGGTCGACGGCGTACCGACGACGCTGCGGCCCGGCACGACGTACGCCGGTGCCGTCGTCCTGACCCTCTCCTGAGACCCGGCCGGAGCCGCCATCCGAGTCGGGTCTCCCCGATGGGCTGAACAGTGGTCGTCAATTGCGCGCAATGCCGGAGATTGCAGGGTTTCGCGAAACTGCGATCAACGCCGTCGCCGTGCCACCGTCGGCACGCCCGATCGTAGGGAGGGGACGAATGTTCGGCCGACGGCTGGAGCTGGACGCGACGGTGGTCGCGATCACCACGGAAGTGGTGTCCGAGTGGTACCCGGACGAGATCGACATGCTGGCGGAGATCCGGACACCGCCCCGCGCACACCGGCTGCGCGCGCCGGTCGGGATGGGCGTCGAGCTCGCCGCGGTGACGCCGGTGCTGCTGTCCGTCCTGACCTTCATCGCCGGCACCGCCGCCACCCAGGTGGTCGAGGGCGCGCTGGGCCGGCTCGGCACGGCCGCCCGCGAGCGGCTGGCGTCGTTCTTCCGGCCCGATCGGCCTCCGGTGACCAGCTCACCGGAGGCCGATCTGCCGCAGATCGAGGCAGCCCTGGCGGAGATCTGCGTGGAGCAGGGCATGCGTACCGACCTGGCCCGGGAGGTGGCCAAGCACGTCGTCTCCGCGCTGCGGCGACGCCTCGGGCAGGCCGGGTGACCCGGATCCTGTCGCCTGGCGCGGCCCGCTACGGATCGATCATCCTGCTGCTGGCGACCGCCGGCCTCTTCGCCGGACAGCACACGTTCGGCCCGTTGCACGGGCGGCACTACCTTGAGGTCAACAAGGACTGCGGCCCCGACCTGGCGATCGCTTTCAGCCGGCACCTGAGCTTCGTGCGTTGCATGTCGGAGGTCGAGCAGCAGAAGGCGTGGTTCACGTTCGGCGGCGCCCTGATGGTGCTGCTGCTCGGCGTGGCCCTGATGCCGCTGCTCCCGTATCGCCTGCTCCGGCGGGCCGGGCCGCTGCGTCCGGCGGAGCAGACGATCGCCGTACGGGCGGCTGACGCCGCGCGACGCGCCGGGCTGCATCGCTCGCCCACGGTGTACATCGGCGGATGGCGGCTCCGCGAGCCGTTCACCGTGCGCGTCCTGGCCGGCACCCGGATCATCGTGCCGCCCGGCCTCCGCCGCCTGCCACCCGATCAGATCGACGCGGTACTGGCACACGAGATGGCACACATCCGCGCGGGCGACGTGACCCTGGTCTGGCTCACCCGCGGATTGTGGTGGGCCCTGATCCCGGCCCTTGCCGTCCCCCAGTTCCTGATCTTCGTCCTACCGATCGTCCGAGAACCGCGGGTGTTGATCGAGGCACCATTCGCGATCCTCACCGTCATCTTCGGCCATCCCTATTTCCTGAACTATGTGCTGCGATCCCTTCTGCTGCTGACGCTGGCGGCGGTGATCGCCTCGTCGGTGCTGCGCTCCCGGGAGCACGAGGCGGACCTGGCGGCCGCGGCCGGCGGCACCGAGGCCGGGCTGCTGGAGCTGCTCCACGGACAACCGGCCCGACCCGGCCGGTGGTGGCAGGCGGTACGCCGGCTGACCGCGATCCATCCCTGCGCCCGGCGTCGCCTCGCGGCGCTGCACGACCCGCACAGCACCACGGAGCTGCGGGTGATCGACGCCGCCGCGGTCGGGATCCTCGTCGCGATGGCGATCCCGGTCCTGCAGATGTCGATGCCGCTGCGCGTGGAGACGATGATCTGGACGAATACCGCGCATCTGACCGGCCTCGTCGCGGGAACGGCGCTCGCGCTGGCCTGGGGCCTCGCATTGTGGCGGGCGGCGCTGGGCGCCGAGCTCACCGGCCGGCCGATCCGACTGCGTGCCACGACCCTGGCGCTCACCTGCGCGACCTCGGTCGGCATGCTCGCCCACGTCGCGGGCGAGCCGACGCTCTCTCGAAACTGGTCCGACACCACCCCCCAGCTCATCTGCACCTCGCTGGCGGTCGGCGGCGCCGCGGCCCTCAGCGGCATCCTGGCCCGTGCCTGGGCACGCCACCGAACCGGCCCGCCGTCGCGGGCGGCGTGGCCGGCGATCGCCCTGATCAACATCATGGTGTTCGCCGGCGCGCTGTGGCTGGGCACGGACGCCGCCTCGATGATCACCATCAAGGGGCTCGCCGGTCTGGGCCAGTTCCTCACGATGACCGGCTATGACGAGCTCTGCACGGCCGGGGTGGTCACGCTGTGGCTGCTGGCGGCCCGCTGGTCGTGGCGCCGCCCCACCCGGCGTGGCGTGCTCGGCGCGACCACGGTCGTCCTGGTGCCCACGGTAACCGCCCTGGCGGTGCGCTGGCTGGTCCTGACCACCCCGACGACCCCGGATTGGGTCCTTTACCGGGACTTCCTGGCAGCGATGAGCACCGGAGCCGTCCTCTTGGTGATCGCGATCGCAACCCGGCGCCCCGGCGGCCTTCTCCCTGCCATGGCCCTCGCCCCGGCCGGGACCCTGCTGGTGTCGGCCGCCATCTGGCTCCGCTACCTGCCGATCTGGCCCGACGTCTGGATGGCCGCCCGGATCTGCCTGATCGGGCCGCTCGCGATGCTCGCACCGGCTTTCCTGCTCGCCGCCCTGCTGGCCACGGTCACCGAGCGCCGCTCCGCCTCGTCTCCGGGCCGGTGAGGCTGTCGCCTCAGGCGGCGTCGCGGCGGCGCGAGGGAATGATGATGTCGCGGTGCCGGGCCGGACGCCGGTTGTAGGGCAGTTGCGGGCCGATCCGAGCCGGCCAGATCCGCTGCGGCCGGTCGGCGATCTTCGGCCGGTCACGCGGCACGAGGGTCCGGTCCGGCGGCACCCAGATCGGCAGCGGCGCCCACGACGGCCCCCACCACACGATCGTCCCGTAGCCCCGGACCAGCGGTGGCTGCAGCGCCGGCCACCGCGCCTCCAGCGGAATGGCGAGCCGCCACGCCTCGAGCGGGACGAGCGCGGTGACCGGATGCCCGGGCGCGCCGGGCAGCACCGGCAGCGGCGGCGCGGGCAGGGCATGTGGTTGCGCGCCGGCCGGCAACGCGGCCGGGCCGGAGGCGTCCAGGGTCGAGGTGGCCGGCGCGCTGGCCAGCACGATCGCGCACGACACGGTGATCAGAGCCGCGGCCAGGGCCACCGGCTCCCATCCGGGCCGCACGGTGTCGCCGAGGATGGTCAGCGCGATCACCGACGGCGCGACCACCTCGCCGGTCCAGTGCACCGCGGTGACCCGGCCGACGTCGCCGCGTTGCAGGGCGTTCGCGTACATCACCATGCCGTTGGCCGCGAAGACCAGCAGAACGTAGGTGAGCGGCTCGCTGAAGATGGCCAGCGCGGCCGAGCCGACCGTGGTCATCTCGTCGTCGGGCAGATGCAGGGCGCGCCCGCCGAGCGCGGCGGCGCCGACCGAGAGACCACCGATCGAGGCGATCAGGCCCGGTGAGCCGATCCTCGTGGCGCCCCAGCCGAGCACCAGCACGACGATCAGGGCGACGACGAAGCCGAGCCGCAGTTGGAGCGAGGCGGCCACGATGTGCTGCTGGCCGGCGGACAGGGCCAGCCCGGCCAGTGCGCAGATCGTGATCACGATCGCCGCGACGTCACGTTTGCGCAGCTTGGAACCGAGGAAGGCCCACGCCGCGAACGCGGTGATGGCGAGCGAGCCGGCCAGCACCGACTCGACCAGGTAGACCGCCAGCTCGCGCAACGCGATCATCGAGCCGAGCCAGGCGGCCATGTCCAGCGCGATGCCGATGAGGTAGAGCGGGTGGCCCAGCGTCTTGACCGCGCTGGTGCTGCGCCTGGCGCCGACGGCCTGGAGGATCGACCCGACCGCGTAGCAGAGCGAGCCGAAGATGGCGATGCCGAGCGCGATCCAGCCGCCGGTGGTCATCTCGATCGACCGCCGTCACCGAGGGTGCAGGTCGCTCTCACGCCCTGATGATATGGCCGCTCTTCGATTCGCGCGAGGCCTGCGACGTGACCACTTCGACCATCCGGAGAACATCCGCTGAGCTGCAACGATGATCAACCGGCAGGGTCAGCGTCCGGTCCGCCAGGTCGGCCGCCTCGTGGTCGCCGCTCCACCAGCCGCGCCGGTCCTGCCGCCAGTGCACCGGGGCATAGATCCGCTCGGCGGCCAGCAGCGCCAGCAGCGCGTCCCGGTCCTCTTCGGAAGGCAGGGCGAGCTGCACGCGGAACGGCGCGGGGCCGTTGAAACCCAGGACCTCGGCCTTTCCCGTACGACCATGGAGCGCGTCCCGCAACTGACGCGCCTTCCCACCGCTCGCCGCCCGGATCC
Source organism: Actinoplanes regularis (assembly GCF_900188005.1). GTDB lineage: Bacteria > Actinomycetota > Actinomycetes > Mycobacteriales > Micromonosporaceae > Actinoplanes > Actinoplanes regularis. The sequence continues at coordinate 8,266 of NZ_FZNR01000027.1, forward strand.
CGGACACGTCGAGCAGCGGCAGGACCGCCCGGGTGACCGTGCTGGCCGGCCCGGCGCTGCCCAGCAGTGCACCCTCCCCCGCGCGCTGCAACGCCCGGAAGCTCTCCTTCGGCACCGGCCGCCCGTCCAGCCACCCGGCCTTGAGCAGCATCGCCGCGAGCTTCTGCCCCGCGCCCGGGCTCTCCGGCCCGTCCGGCTCCGGCAGCTCCCGGCCGGCCGGTGACCACAGCAGTCCCCCGTCCGGCAGCGGCAGCGTCTTGCGGAGCGACGCCACGACGTACGCCGCGATACTGTTCCGCGCCCAGGCGCTGAACGGATCGTGCGAGTGGTCCTCGATCACCGGAATCCCGGGGTTCGCCGTCATCCAGGCGTTCCACGGCGCCTGCTCGTCCCACCCGAAGAGGTTCTGCGCGAGCACCACGTCGCCGGGCCGGGTCCGCAGCGTCTCCCAGCGCGGCCCGCGCCCGTCCGGCAGGTGCCGGTAGAACGTCACCGGCAGGCACTCGGCGAGCGCCTCGGCCACCCCCATGCAGAAGTACGACGGCACGTGCAGCCGACCGGCCGGGGCGAGCGTGCGCAGCACCGCCCGCAGGGCCCCGCAGCCGGTCGCGAACAGTTCGCGCCGGGCCGGCACCCAGTCCGGGAGGCCACCTCCCGCGGTTCCGAGCAGGGTGGCCGGATCCCAGTGGAACTCGGAGCCGATCTCCCGGGCCGGTTCAGGCGGCACGGCTGAGATCCTCGGTGGAGTCGCCGACGGCCCGCTCGATGTTGAGGGTGTCCACGTGCACGGGCGGCTCACCGCGGTTGAGCCCGGCGAACGTCATCCAGATGATCTTCAGGTCGAGCAGCGGCGACCAGTGGTCGATGTACCAGCGGTCCAGGATGAAACGCTGCGGCCAGTCGATGTCGTCACGACCGTTGACCTGTGCCCACCCGGTGATGCCGGGCTTCACCTCGAGGCGCCGGGCATCCTGCGCCGAGTAGTTCGCCACCTGCGGGAGCACGTCCGGGCGGGGGCCGACCAGGTTCATCTGCCCACGCATCACGTTGATCAGCTGGGGTAGCTCGTCCAGGCTGGTCCGGCGCAGGATCCGGCCGCACCGGGTGATCCGGGGGTCGTCCCGCAGCAGGCCGAACGGGTCGGCCATGCCGAGCTTCGCACTCATCGCCACGCTGTCGTGCACCATCGACCGGAACTTGAGCATCCGGAACGGCTCGCCGTCGCGGCCGGCCCGGTCCTGGACGAACAGCACGCCCTTGCCGTCGGCGGCCCGGATCCAGAGCGCGACGGCCAGTATCACCGGGGAGAGCAGGACCAGCGCTACGGCGCCGACGACTTGGTTGAGGACGTTCCAGCTTCCGCGTACGAGGTCCACGATTCCCCCAGGCTCAGATCGATTCGACGTTGGTTCCGGTGAGGCGATGACGGGTGTCCAGCACGTACGCCGCGTGCTCGACCACCAGGTCGAGATCGAAGGCGTCGTGGTCGGCGAGCAGCACCACCGCGTCGGCGGCGGCCACCTGTTGCGCGGTCAGCGCCACCCGGGTGACCCGCTGGTCGACGTGCGCGTCCTCGACCACGTGCGGGTCGGCGGCGCACACCCGGGCGCCCATCTCCAGCAGCAGCGCGGCGACGCGACGGGCCGGCGACTCGCGGGCGTCACCGCTGTTCTTCTTGTAGGCGAGACCGAGCAGCAGCACTGTCGAGCCGTTGACCGCCTTGCGGTGGCGGTTCAGCGCGGCGACCAGCCGGCGTACGACGTAGTCCGGCATGTGGTTGTTGATGTCGTTGGCGAGCTCGACGAAGCGGAAACTCTGCCCGAGGGTCCGCTGCACCCGCCAGGACAGGTAGGACGGGTCGATCGGCAGGCAGTGCCCCCCGACCCCGGGCCCGGGCACGAACCGCATGTATCCGAACGGCTTCGAGGACGCGGCGTCGATCGCCTCCCAGATATCGATGCCGAGTTCGTGCGCGTACACCGCGAGCTCGTTGACCAGCGCGATATTGACGTGCCGGAACGTGTTCTCGAGCAGCTTGGCCAGCTCGGCGACCTTGGGGTCGGAGACCGGCACGGTGGTCTCGACGACCGAGGCGTAGAACGCCCGGACCTTCTCCAGTGACGCCGGATTGATCCCGGAGACCACCTTCGGCGTGCTGGCCAGGTCCCACTGCCGGTTGCCCGGGTCGATGCGCTCCGGGCTGTACCCGAGGTGGAAGTCCTCGCCGGCGACCAGGCCGGAGCCCTCCTCGAGGATCGGGCCGACCAGCTCGGCGGTGGTTCCGGGATAGGTGGTCGACTCCAGGGCGACGGTCGCGCCGGGGCGCAGGTAGCGGGCCAGGGTGCGGGCCGACTCCTCGATGTAGCGCAGGTCCGGGGTGCCCTCGCGCAACGGGGTGGGCACCGCGATCACCGCGATGTCGAAGCCGGCGCAGGCCCGCGGATCGGACGAGGGCTGGAAGTTCCCGCCCGCGAGGACGCGCGCCAGGTGCTCGGAGGTGATGTCGTCGACGTAGGACTCGCCGGCCGCGAGACGCTTGATCCGTTCGTCGTCGACGTCGAACCCGACCACGGTGTGCCCGGCCTCGGCCGCGCGGACCGCGAGCGGCAGGCCGACGTAGCCCTGCCCGGCGATGACTACCCGCATCGACGTTCTCCTGTCTCTTCTCGCGCGGCTCACGGGAGTCGCCCCGTCTCTTTCGAGCGGCTCACGGGTGTCGTCCGAGTCGCATGGTGAATTCGGCCCGGCGTTTTCCGACGCGGCCGCCCGATCGGGTCGCGGGTGCGGGCTCCGCGGCCTCGACCCGGCCGGGCAGCGCCGGGCTCTCGGCGAGCCAGCGCAGCACCGCGATAAGGTCCTCGGGCGGCGACGACGGGTCGAGCAGGGAGAGCGCCGCGCCGTCCAGCGGCGGCACCGGAGCCTGCGAGATCAGCGGGTGGTTCGGCCGGTGGTCCGGCTCATCCGGGCCGAGCAGCACCTCGGCGAGCTTCTCGCCAGGCCGCAGTCCGGTGTAGACGATCTGGATGTGCCCGTCGGCGCTCGCCGCGATCCGCTTGGCCACGTCGGCGATCCGGACCGGCTCACCCATGTCGAGGATCAGCACCTCCCCGTGGCTGGCCAGCGCACCGGCCTGCACGACGAGCCGGACCGCCTCCTGCACGGTCATGAAGTACCGGTTCACCTCGGGGTCGGTGACCGTGATCGGCCCGCCCGCCTCGACCTGCGCGGCGAACGCGGTGAGCACCGAGCCGCGGCTGCCCAGCACGTTGCCGAACCGGACGCTGGTGTACGTGCCGGGCGTGGCCACGTCGGCGGCGGCGGTGAGCCGCTCGGTGATCCGCTTGGAGTACCCGAGCACGCTGCACGGGTCGGCGGCCTTGTCGGTGGAGATGTTGACCAGCCGGTCCACGTTGTGCCGGATCGCGGTCTGGAGCAGCTGATACGTACCGATGATGTTGGTCTTGAGCGCCTCGGAGGGGTGCATCTCCAGCAGCGGCAGGTGCTTGAGCGCCGCCGCGTGGAACACCACGTGCGGCTTGTGCTCGGCGAACACCTCGTCCAGGCGCTGCTGGTCGCGGATGTCGGCGACCACCAGGTTGCGGTCGTCGAGCATGCCCCGGCCGTCGAGCGAGAGCTGCACCGCGTGCAGGCCCGACTCGTCGCGGTCCAGCATGACCAGGCGGGCCGGGTTGAACTGGGCGACCTGCCGGCACAGCTCGGATCCGATCGAGCCGCCGGCCCCGGTGACCAGCACCCGGCGGCCTTCCAGGTACCCGGCGACCGCGGCCAGGTCGATGGTGATCTCCCGGCGGCCGAGCAGGTCGGCGTGGCTGACCGGACGGATGTCCTCGACCCGGACGGTACGACCGAACAGCTCGACGACCGGCGGGACGACCTTGACGTCCACGTTGAGCGGCGCCGCCAGGTCGGTGAGCGCCCGGATCAGCTGCGCGCCGGCGCTCGGGATGGCGATCACCACGGCGTCGGCGCGGTACCGGCGGACCACCTCGGCCATCGCGTGCCGGTTGCCGGCCACCGGCACTCCCATGATCCGCAGGGCGCGTTTGGCGGGAGCGTCGTCGAGCAGGGCGACCGGGACGTACGGGCTGGACGGGCTGCGCAGCATGGCCCGGATGACCTGGGTCGCGCCCTCCCCGGCGCCCATCACCACGACCCGGGTCCCCGGCTCCGGGTTCGGGCGCAGTCGCTGGTCACGCAGCAGCCGGACGGCGTACCGGATGCCGGCCGCGAGCACCAGCCCGATCAGCCCGGCCCCGATGATCGCCGAGCGGGGCACCAGCCGGCCGAGCAGCGTGTCCAGCACGAACACCACCGGTACGGTGACCGCGGCGGTCTTCGCCAGCGCCAGGATCTCCTCGAAGCAGCCGTACGACCAGCGTCCGGTGTAGAGGCCGAACTGGATCCCGGCGGCCGTGTGCACCAGCGCAGCGACCAGGGCGAGTTCCGCCAGGCCGGGGCCGTCCAGGTATTCCAGGTTTCCGTCGTGGCGCAACAGGGTGGCGATGAGCAGTGCGGCGGCCAGCGCGAGGGCGTCGGCGCCGGCACGTGCGGCCCGGCCGGGCAGTGCCGCGCGGAACCACGGCGCCGCCCGGCCGGGCCAGTCGCCGACATCTGGATCCGCTGCCGGGTCGCCGACAGCGGGTCGCCGTGTCTGCATGGGATTCCCCCTCGTACGAAGCCGGCGGCAACCGGCCGCGGGTCCTGCGCTCGGCAAAATGCACCCGGTCTGCGGAAATCGCTTTCAGTAAGTTGACAATTACGTTCCGACCATTCGCGACTTCAGAGTTCCAGTTACCGCGGAGTCGGTGCAGTAGCAATTGTCATGGGCTATGCGAGAACTATTCATGTCTCACTATTCACGCAGGGCAGGCCCTCGATCGCCATTATCGAAACGCCATTCGGACCGGCGATCCCGGCCATTCGGCGGAGCATGTCATATTAATGATGAAGGATCATCACTTTAGACATGACATCTGCGACTTCCACTTCCCCCGCTATTCCGGCACCGTTCTCGCAGAGCCGTCGCAAGTGTTCTGTCGACTATGCGACTGGGGGACGACGATGAGAGTGCTGCATGTGATCAGCACTGCGGCGGAAGGCGGCGCCGAACATCAACTCCGGCTGCTGCTGCACCGGCTGCCGCACGACAGCGAGGTGGTGACGCTCTCCCCACCCGGCACCGAAGCCCGGACCATCCAGGCCGACGGGATCCCGGTGCACGAGCTGAGCACCGCCTGCGACCGGGACCTGGCGGCGATCGCCCGGCTGCGCCGGCTGATCCGCCGTGGCCACTACGACCTGGTCCACACCCACCTGTACCGGGCGTGCGTGCAGGGCCGGATCGCGGCCCGGCTGGCCGGCGTCCCGCACGTGGTCGCCACCGAGCATCACCTGGGCCGGCCCGGCGCCACCCGGCTCGGCCCGCTCTACCTGTTCAGCGAACGCCTCGGGAAGATGACCATCGCGGCCAGCACGGCGATCGCCGAACGGCTGCGCGGCTGGGGCGTGCCGGAGGACCGGATCGCCACCGTCCCCCGCGCCATCGACCCGTCCGAGTACCGCTTCGACCCCGCCCTGCGGGCCGCGGCCCGGGCCCGGCTGGGGGTCACCGACGACGTACCGGTGATCGGCGTGACCGGCCGCCTCGACCCGGCCAAACGCTTCGACCTGCTGATCCGCGCCCTGGCCGAGGTACCCGGCGCGGTCCTGCTGCTGGTCGGCGACGGACCGGCCCGGTCGGCGCTGGAACAGCTCGCGGTCATCGAAGGGGTCGCCGGCCGGGTGCTGTTCGCCGGCGCGGTCCCCCACCCGCACGAGATGCTCTGCGCGATGGATGTCTTCGCCTCACCCGACCAGCACACCTCAGGTCTCGCGGTGCTCGAGGCGATCGCCGCGGGGCTGCCCACGGTCTACGCCGCCTGCGCCCCGCTGGAGGAAAGGATCACGGCGCGGGTGCCGGTCCGCGGCACCCACCGGCTCTCCCCGCACGACCGGGAGTCGCTGCCCCGGGCCCTGCGCGCCGAACTCCTCTGCCATGCGGAACGACGCGGCGCCAGGCTGCCGGCCCGCACCGCCGGACTGCGGTACGACGCGGACCACCTGGCCGCCGCGGTCGGCCAGGTCTACGACCGGCTCACCCGGACCGAACCGTCGCCGGGTCAGCGTCTGTCACTGCACCGCGGAAGCGCTCCGAACGCATGAGGCGTTGCCAGGCGACGTAGCCGAAAATCGTGCCGATGGTGTTGGAGAGCAGGTCGTTGACGTCGGACCAGCGGTTGCCGTGCACCGTCAGGATCATCACGAACTGCGTCACCTCGATGCCCAGGCTCAGCAGGAACCCGATCCGGACCACTCGGAGCTTGCCGGTGATGCCGAAGTTCAGGTGCAGCAGCGCGGCCAGCGGCAGGGTCATCATCGTGTTCAGGACGAAGTCGCGGCGACGCATGCTGAGCGTCGGGACCAGCAGGATCCGGTAGGTCTCCGGCGGTCCGGCCTCCGGGCCCCAGGCCAGGTGCATCGGGAGCATGGTCGCCCCGAGCACGGCCACCGCGTACCAGCTGAGCAACCAGGCCGCGACAAGCCGCCTGGTGGTGAGCCTGCCCCGGCGGCGCAGCCACAGGTAGGAGACCACCATGAGAACGCCGCCCAGGGGCAGCAGCACCGGCAGGGCCGGTACCTCAAGCTGTTCAGCGCGCATCAATACCTACGCTACGCGAATCGCCTTCGCCCTATCCCCATCCTCCGCACCAAGGCCCTGTCTCAACCAGCCCTCCTCACGGGCGATCCGAATCGCGCCCAGCCGGCTGCGGACGCCGGCCTCATCGCAACCAGCCCTCTTCACAGGCGATCCGAATCGCGCCCAACCGGACGCGGACGCCAGCCTCATCGCAACCAGCCCTCCTTGCGAGCGATCCGAATGGCGTCCAGACGGTTGCGGGCGCCGGTCTTGGCGATCACCGCGGAAAGGTAGTTCCGCACCGTGCCACCGGAGAGGTAGAGGCGTCCGGCGATCTCCTTCACCGACTCGCCCTCCGCGGCCAGCCCGAGCACCTCCAGCTCCCTCGTGCTCAGCCCCCGGTCGGTGTTGAGCGAGGCTGCCTGCAGCATCGGCGAGACCACCCGCTCCCCCGCCACGAGCCGGCGCACCGACTCGGCCAGGGAGGAGGGCGCGGCGCTCTTGATCAGAAAGTTCAGCCCGCCGTTCCACCGGCGGGGCGGCAGCATGCCACGCTTGGAAGGGTCACAGAGCAGCAGCATCGCGCAGGACGGAATCGCGGTGTGCAGCTCGTCGGCGAGCGGCAGGACCTGACTCACCATGTACTCCGTGTCGATCACGATCACCGCGGGCCACAACTGCGCCGCGCGCGACGCCAGCTCGGCGTTGATCGGCAGGGTGGTGACGTAATGCATGTCCGGTTCGGTCTCCAGGAACGTGCGCACCGGGACACCGAAGTACCCCTCGTCTCTCACCACCAGGACCCGGATCATCACACCACCCTCGTCGATGGGCGCCGGCCTGCGACCGGGCGCCGACCTGATCTGGAACGCTCGACGCACTAATTCTTAGATGACTCGCGGTCCATTCTGCGAGTGCCGCACAAGTCGATCTGATAAAGATCTCTAACGGGACGGCGCAGCGCAGGTCAAAAGGGTTTCGTGCCACCGCAGCGCGTGCGGTGCTCCCACATAAAGTAACCGGCGGAAACGCTCTGTGCACGTTCTGTCGGCCGTTCGACGGAGCAAGTCCACCAGATCAACGAATCAGATGACCGAAACGTGGAAGTCACTCCAGCGATACCCTTAGGAAATTAGCTCCAAATACCAACACATCCTCTTTTTTCGGACATCGGCACGGCATTTTTACCGCCTCTCGAAATTCAATATCATTCACGTCCGAATTTCGATCACGAATAAACGATCTCCGGCGTCGACCGTTTTCGATTACTCATTTGATCCACGCCCACCGCAGGGCCATCACAAGAGGCCGCCCACGCGGGTACTCACCCAGCCGACGTGGCTCGGACGTGGCTCGGCTCGCCCTGGCGGCTGTAACCCGTGCCGAGACAAGACCATCAGCACCGGCCAGACCCCAAGTTTCCGCAATCCCGCCGCACCGCTGACGAACAAACCCACCCCGAACCGTAAGCGGCGACCAGGACAGCAACCCCCAAACGCACGACGGCCGCCAACCACCACCAGCAGCACCCACTCACAGACCACAAGCGGCAACCAAGACAGCAAACCCAAACGCACGACGGCCACCAACCACCAGCACCCACCCACAGACCACAGGCGGCAACCGGGGCGGTGACCAGAAACGGACGGAGGCTGGCGAGCACCAGCGCCCGCCCACCACCGCAAGCGGCGGCGGGACAGCGAGCCGAAGCAGACGGTGACTGACACGCACCCACGCCCACCCCGAACCGCAAACGGAGACCGGGACAGCGACCAGCAGTGGGCAGCAGCCGGCGAGCGCCCACCGCGCGGCTGGGGGTGCGGCGGATGAAGCCACTTCCAGGATCAACTTGCGCTAAGTGGCATTGGGGATGATTCGGATGGTTTTGGCGGGCGGCATCGGCTTGGCAGCGCGTCGCGGCGGTGCGAGGCGTGGGCGTCGCGCCGGTGGACACGGGACTTGGCTCTGCCTGCGGACGGGCGGCGTAGACCGTACTTGAAAAGGGCTTGAATTCTGTCGGCCGGAAGCGAGGAACGGGCCGCAAGAGGCCGGGGACGGCGGTGTGGCTGGTCGTTGTCGCGCAGAAAGGACTGCCCTGAACGGCCTGGAACTCGGAGACCCCACGGCCCGGAACGCGGAACCCCACAGCCCGGCGGGCGGAGAACCCCACCGCCCAGAACGCAGAAACCCCACAACCCGGCAGGCAAAGACCCCCACCGCCCAGAACGCAGAAACCCCACAACCCGGCAGGCAAAGACCCCCACCGCCCAGAACACGGAAACCCCACAGCCCGGCGGACTGAGAACCCCACGGCCTGGACGCAGAAACGTCACGGCCTGGAACGCGGAAACCCCACGGCGTGGAACGCGGAAACCTTACGGCCGGACGCGGAGGCTGCGCGGCGTCCTGCCGGGGTGGGGTGCTGGTGAAACGCCAGAGGCGCCCCCGGAAGTCCGGGAGCGCCTCTGGTCAGGCCGGCGTGATCAGTGCATGACGATCGGGGCCGCCGGGGCGCCATCGGCCTCGACGGCCGCCTGCGCCTTGCGGGGCAGGAAGAACGCCGGGATCAACGTCGCCAGGGTGAGCACGAAACCGACCCAGAACGTCGTCCCGAAGGAGTCGGCGGCGAACTGGAGACCCCGCTCCAGCAGGTCCGGCGGGAGCTGCTGGGCGATCTGCGGGTTGTGCTGTGCGGCGATCGCGGCACCGGCCTCGCTGACCGGCTCACCGTTGGCCGGGTTGGTCATGCCGGGGATGACCGCCGACTCGTTGAGCTGGTTGGTCAGGATCACCGACATCATCGCCGTACCGACCGAGCCGGCGATCTGCTGCAGGATGTTGAGCAGCGTCGACCCTCGGGCGACCTCGTGGTTGGTGAGCGTCTTCAGCGCCGAGGTCATGATCGGCATCATGGTGCCGCCCATGCCCAGGCCCATCACGAAGAGCGAGCCGCACAGCAGCACGTACGACGTGTCCGTGCCCACCTGGGTGAAGGTGAAGAAGCCGGCCGCGATCAGCAGCAGCGCGAACGGCACCGTCCGGCCCACCGGGATCTTGTCGGCCAGCATGCCGGCGATCGGCATGGTGACCATGGCACCGATGCCCTGCGGGGCCATGAGCAGGCCCGCGTGGAGCGTCGACTCGCCGCGCACCTGCAGGAAGTAGCTCGGGAAGAGCAGGCCGGCGCCCATGAACGCGATGGTGAAGACCGCGAGGGTGACCGTCGCGACGGTCAGGTTCCGGTTGCGCAGCAGACGCAGGTCGAGCAGCGGGTGCTGCGGCTTGAACGAGTAGAACACGAACGCGATCACCAGCAGCCCGCCGATCAGCATCGGCAGCCACACCTTGGTCGCGCCGAAGCTGCCCTCCTCGGGGAGCGAGGAAACGCCGAAGAGGAACGAGGCGAGACCGGGCGAGAGCATCAGCATGCCGAGGAAGTCGAACGACTCGGACGGCTCCGGGCTGTCCTTCTCCAGTGCCCACCACGCGTACACCAGCGCGGCCGCGCCGATCGGCAGGTTAATCAGGAAGACCCAGTGCCAGCTGGCGACGTCGATCAGCCAGCCACCCAGGATCGGGCCGCCGATCGGGCCGAGCAGCATCGGGATGCCCAGCACGGCCATCAGCCGGCCGATCCGCTCCGGACCGGCGGCCCGGGTCATGATCGTCATGCCGAGCGGCATCAGCATGCCGCCGCCGAGGCCCTGGAGCACCCGGTACCCGACGAGCTGGCCGATGCTGTCGGCGGTGGAGCACAGGAGGGAGCCGATGGTGAACAGCAACAGCGCGGCCATGTAGAGCCGCTTGGTGCCGAATCGGTCGGCCGCCCAGCCGGTCAGCGGGATGACGGTGGCCAGAGCCAGCGTGTACCCGGTCATGGTCCACGCGACCTCGGCGTACGTCGCACCGAACTCGGTCTGGAAGGTGGGCAGCGCGACGCTGACCACGGTGATGTCGAGGATCGACATGATCGCACCGAGGACGACGACCCCGGCGACTTTGAGAACGGCGGCGTCGAGCTTGGCCGGCGCAGCCTCGGCTTGACTAGTCAACAGAAACTCCAAAGGCCGCGTGGGCTCACGCGGCGGATTGTCGGGTGGATCCCAGCGAGCTCAGCACCCTGGGCCCGCCATGTTCGCGCGTGATCCTAACCGGCGTGCGCCCCTGGTCACCTCCTCTTTATCCGCCTCCCGACTGTGTCCTCCCCCACTGATCGGCATCTTTGGGCCCTCCGCCCCGGCCCGCGTGACCGGCTGGGCCGGGTCCGGCTCGGAACGGTTACGAAGCCGGACCAAACGGATGATCGAGACGGTGGCCGGGCCGCACCGTAAATCGCTCGACGCGACTGCGCGTTCCCAGTACTTTCAACCCGTTCGTCGACAGGAGAGGGGGCCCACGTCATGCGGACCCCCGTGTCCCGATTCGACCTGATCCTCGTGTCTGGTGTGCCCGGTCCCGGCCGCGCCACCGGGACTGGACGTCCCTGACCGCTTGGCAGTTCTCGCCGGCGGTCGGGTGGGCGCACGTCCTCGACCGAATCGGAATCGAAAGAACGAACCATCATGCGTGTCCGCAATCTCGGCATCCTCGCGCACGTCGACGCCGGCAAGACCACCCTGACCGAACGGATCCTGTTCCGCACCGGCACCACCCACAAGCGTGGCGAGGTGCACGACGGCACGACCGTCACCGACTTCGACCCGCAGGAGCGTGACCGTGGCATCACCATCTTCGCGGCCGCCGTCAGCTGCGACTGGGCCGATCACCGCCTCAACCTGATCGACACCCCGGGGCACGTTGACTTCTCCGACGAGGTGGAGCGGTCGCTGCGCGTGCTGGACGGGGCGGTCGCCGTGTTCGACGGGGTAGCCGGGGTGGAGCCGCAGTCCGAGGCGGTCTGGCGGGCGGCGGACCGGTACAGCGTTCCGCGGATCGCCTTCGTCAACAAGCTGGACCGGGCCGGTGCGTCACTCTCCGCGGCCGTCGCCTCGATCGAGGCGCGGCTGGAGGTCGTGCCGCTGGTGGTGCAGCTGCCGCTCGGCGAGGAGAGCGCCTTCCACGGCGTCGTCGACCTGGTCGGCATGCGGACGCTGACCTGGGCCGACGGCGAGCTGTCCGAGAGCACGGAGGTGCCGCCGGAGGCGGTCGCGGCGCGACGGGCGCTCGAGGAGGCGGTCGCCGGACTGCACCCGGACGCCCTGGAGGAGTGGGGTGACATGTCGGACGCGACCCTGCGGAAGGCGCTGCGTGATCTCACGATCGGGGGTGAGGCGGTGGTCGTCCTCTGCGGCTCCGCCTACCGCGACAAGGGCATCGAACCGTTGCTCGACGCGATCGTCGACTACCTTCCCGCCCCGGCCGGCGACTCGTCGGCCGAGCTGGCGGCGCTGGTCTTCAAGGTGCACACCGCGAGGACCGGCCGCCTCACCCATCTGCGCGTCTACGACGGCACGATCACGAAGGGGGACACCGTGTGGGACGCGGGCGCCGGCCGTACCGAACGCGTCGCCCGCATCCTGCGGATCCAGGCCGACCGGCACACCGAGATCGACCGCGCCACGGCCGGTGACATCGTCGCCGTCGCCGGGGTGAAGGCCGCCCAGGTCGGCGCCACCCTCGCCACCCGGCGGCACGCGGTGCTGCTGGAGGCGCCGCGGATCACCGACCCGCTGGTCTCGGTCGCGGTCGAGGCGCGCACCGGCCTCGACGCGCAGCGCCTGCCGGCCGCCCTGGCCGCGCTGGCCGAGGAGGACCCCTCCTTGACCGTACGAGTGGACGCCGAAACCGGTCAGACCCTGCTCTCCGGGCTGGGCGAACTGCATCTGGAGGTGGCCGTGGAGAAGCTGCGGCAGCGCACCGGTCTGGCGGTGACCATGGGCCGCCCCCTGGTGGCCTACCGGGAGACCGTCCGGCGGGGCGTGACCGGTGTGCTCTACCGGCACGTCAAGCAGGACGGCGGCGCCGGGCAGTTCGCGCACGTCGTGCTGGACGTCCAGCCCGGCGACGGCTTCACGTTCAGCTCCACGGTGACCGGTGGCCGGGTCCCGGCCGAGTACATCCGCGCGGTCGAGGCGGGCTGCCGGGAAGCGCTCGCCGCGGGTCCGCTCGGCGCTCACCCGGTGGCCGGCCTGCGGGTCACGCTGACCGACGGGCAGACCCACCCGAAGGACTCGTCCGAGATGGCCTTCCGGGTGGCCGGCAAGCTGGGCCTGCGCGAGGCGCTGCGCGCCTGCGGGATGGAGGTTCTCGAACCGGTCGCGGAGGTCGCGGTGAGCGCTCCGGCGGAGACGCTGGGCGCGGTCCTCGGCGACCTCGCGGCCCGCCGGGGTCAGGTCACCGACTCGGGTGTACGGACGGTGACCGCGATCGTGCCGCTCGCCGAGCTGTTCGGGTACTCCACGCGGCTGCTCAGCCGCACCCACGGCCGCGGCAGCTTCACCAGCCGCCCGGCCGGTTACCGCCCGGCGGCGTGACGGACGGCGGGCTCCGATGCTCCGGCATCGGGGCCCGTCACGCCACCGACCGTGACCGGCGGCCGGCTCGAGGCGAGGTGCAACTCGACCCGGGGCGGCTCGACCGGGATCGGCACGGCGCCCGCGCCGGCTTTCGGCAGTGGACGGCGTGGCCGGACCCGGCCCGAGCCACCACCCCGGCCCGGGTAGATCATCAGGCCGTTGACCGGATCGGGCACCGCGTCCAGGGCGGCGCGGACGGCCGGGAGGTCACGGAAACCCGCGAATCGATCCTCGGCCCGGAAAGCGATCTCGAACAGCACACCCCAGGTGTGCCGATGCCACTGCCAGTCGTAGGCCCCGTGCGTGACGGCGGCCTCGACCAGCGCGTTCCCATGTGAGTCCTGCCAGCGGGCGGCGGAGAGCCGCGGCCCGTCGAGAACCTCGATCGACCACCAGTGCAGCTCCATGCGACCCAGGGTACGACCGCACCGCACCGGAAAAGCGCCGAATTTCCCCGGCGGGATCGAAAGCTACGAATCGATCTTCACCTTGATGACGGCGTCGGCGAACAGATCATCGGAGATCTGCAGGTACGCGAGGGTCGTGTCGACCGGTACGTCGAAGACCAGCAGCAGATCGACGGTCTTTCCCGGATCGATCGGCTCATCGAGCGGATAGGTCCCGTTGTTGGCGAAATTCTCGGCGACCGTGCTTCTGTCGAGCACCCGCTCCGTCGCGTTCGTAGCCACGATGCTCGAGGCCGGATAGCGGTCGGTCTTCTCGCCGACGTTCTTCACCGAGAAGGTGACGACGCAGAACTTACCCTTCGCCGCTTCGGTGAAGGTGTCGTCGTAGGAGGTCGCCGGGTCATCGGGTTTGGTGACCGTCTGCTTGGTGCAGTCGACGCCGCGGACGGTCGCCTCGAACGACTGAACCCGCGCCGTGGCACCGACCGCCACCTCTTCCGGCTCGCCAGGAGAATCGGGCAGGCTGGAGAAGAGAACCGAGCTCAGGACGACTCCGATCACCAGCATCGGCGCCACCACGATGGCAAGTGTCACCAGCACTCTGCGCCGCATCGCCTCGGGCGTCTGCGTGAACACCCGAGCGGTGCTGATGGTGACGTGCGGCATGCCCGCGCCGAAGGGCTGCGACGACGGCATGGGGATCTCTCGCCGGCAGTACGGGCATCGCATGACGCCCGCGCTCTGATCGATCTCCATCCCGGCTCCGCAGGACGGGCACTCGGAGGAGATCGGCGCGGACTGCCCCGGGCCGGTCGTCCTATCCGGAATCGCCATACGGATCCACCCGACATCTCCGAGCGGGACGCTGCTCGGCCCGCCTCACTCGGCCGGATGATATCAACCATGATCGACCTGACAACGTCGCAGGCCCCGGTGTCGAACCGGGCGGGCCACCCTTATGAGGGGCGGCTGGGAACCCAACGCCCGCCTGCGTGAACCACAGCGGATGACATACAGTCGGCGTACCCCCGGCTGGACTCGAACCAGCGACCCCGGCGCTCGGAACGCCGTGCTCTCTCCACTGAGCTACGAAGGCTGGACCCGTCCGCGCGCGGCGGACGGGCAAAGGGTGTCAGGCCGGATTCGAACCGGGCGTCTTCCGGATCCACAGTCCGGCGCTCTGGCCGCTGAGCTACCGACACCGTGCCCGGACCAGGGATCGAACCTGGGACCTCCCCGGAGTGAACGGGGCGCTCTCCCGCTGAGCCATCCGGGCGGGATTCCTGCGAAGCGGAGGAGGTGGGATTCGAACCCACGGGGCCCTTCCGGGCCCACGCCGATTCCAGCGGCGTTTCCGAAGCCGGGCCGGCTCCTCCAAATTCCTTCTTTCGTACGGACGAAGCAGCGCGGACGGGATTCGAACCCGCACATGCCCTGGGTGAAAACCAGGTGACTCTCCCAATTCGTCCACCGCGCCTTGCCGTGCGTGCCCCGAACCGGTGTCGAACCGGTGGCCTCCGCCGTGTCAGAGCGGCGCTCTCCCCCTGAGCTATCGGGACTGGGAGCAGGGGCGGGATTCGAACCCGCGAATCTCCAGCTTATGAGGCTGGCGAGGACGACCGAACTCCTCCACCCTGCAGTACGCCGCCGGGGACTCGAACCCCGAACCCACTGATTAAGAGTCAGTTGCTCTACCTGTTGAGCCAGCGGCGCGTGAACGGAGACGGGGCGAGTCGAACGCTCACGAGGCTTCTGTTGCCTCCAACCGCTTTCGAGGCGGCGGCCGGCGCCAATCGGCTGGCGTCTCCATTGTCGGGATGGCGGGATTCGAACCCACGGCCCCCGGTTCCCAAGACCGGTGCGCTGACCAAGCTGCGCCACATCCCGTGCGTGTCGCCGGGTGGGTTCGAACCACCGGCCTCCGCCTTATCAGGGCGGTGCTCCGACCAGCTGAGCTACGGCGACAAGAAGCGGAGAGTGAGAGATTCGAACTCTCGGTGCGGGCCGGAGCCCGCACTGCGGATTAGCAATCCGCCGCCTTGGACCAGACTCGGCCAACTCTCCGTGGCGCCCCGTACCGGGATCGAACCGGCGACCTCGCGCTCGACAGGCGCTTGCTCTCCCACTGAGCTAACAGGGCAATGATCGAACGTGGACCCGGCCGGATTCGAACCGGCCGCCTCCGCTGTGCGAGAGCGGCGCTCTACCAACTGAGCTACGAGCCCCTGACGTGCGTACCCGGAGCGCGATTCGAACGCGCACTTCCACCGTTCTGAGCGGTGTGCCTCCTGCCGTTGGGCTACCCGGGCGTGGTCCCCTTGCGGGACGAAAGAGCCGGCGACGGGACTCGAACCCGCTACCTCTCGATTACGAGTCGAGTGCACGACCAGTCGTGCTGCGCCGGCATTGTCGAAAGCTGCGGACGGAAGACTCGAACTTCCAACCTTCCGGTTCAGGGCCGGATGTGCTGCCAATTGCACCAGTCCGCATCGCATTGCATCGAGTGACTACCGGGGTTCGAACCCGGGACCTCCGCCATGGCGAGGCGGCGCTCTTCCGGCTGAGCTACAGTCACGTGAGCCGACGACCGGATTCGAACCGGTGACCTCGGTCGTACCAGGACCGCGCTCTGACCGGCCTGAGCTACGACGGCTCGGAACAACAAACTGCGTCGCCCGTCCGGGGGTCGAACCCGGTCTTCCGGATTGAGAGTCCGGTGGTCTAACCTTCCGCAGCCTCACGGGCGATGAATACATTTGGAGAAGCGTCCCCGGAGAGATTTGAACTCCCGACCCCCAGATTCGTAGTCTGGTGCTCTTTCCGCTGAGCTACGGAGACATCGTTGCGTGGACCTGGGCGGATTCGAACCGCCGACCCCCGGTCTGCCGAACCGGTGCGCTACCGGACTGCGCTACAAGCCCATCGTGTGTTCCCGGCCGCCGGCGGCATCGCTGCCGACGGCCGGAACCGTGATATGTGTCATCCACTGTGTATTTATCAAGAATCGTGATCGCCGCGAATCGCGGGATCAGGTGCACGGGCAGCAGGATTCGAACCCGCATCTAACAGTTTTGGAGGCTGTCGCTCTACCGTTGAGCTACACCCGCAGGAAAAGAAAACCGCCCGGTCCCGGATCGGGAGGGCGGCTGGTCGGCGCTAGCTGGATTGCTAGCCTCGCCACCGCTCCGGACCGTGCTCCGGTTCGCTGGGAACCGGCAGGTCGATGATCAGGGTTGCCTGGGGCCGGCTGGACCGCACCATGGCGACCTCAGCTCGCAGCGTCTGTCGCCGCGGCATGCTCGAGGTGTGCCACTGCATGATCGTTTCACCCCTTCCCTGATCGCTCGGCCGTTCCTTTCCGGACCGGCTCGCTTGCTGTGAGGACCACAGTAGGTCCGCGCTTCAGGACCGGCAATGTATTTAAAAGCAGAGTTGCGAAGGCCGAGCCCGATGTGACCTGAAGAATCATTTCCAATGCTCACGTACGTCCGGCGGGTGTCGATCCGCCATCAAGTGAGCACCCCGACCCCGGCTCGACCCGCGACCCGCGCCTGCCTGGCGCTGTTCGCGGTGGCACTGGCCGTGTTCGTGCTGTGGCCGGTGCACCCGCTCGGGCCACCCTGGCTGCTCTGGATCACCACGCCCGCGTACGGCCCGCTGCTCGCGATCGTCTTCTGGCTGCTCTCGCGCAACCCCGGGCTGCCCGCGCCGAGCCGCGCGTTCTGGCGGCGGCTCGCCCCGGCACCACTGCTGGTCGGCGCCGCGCAGACCGCGCAGGCGGTCGACGTCCTCGGCCATCCGGGGGCCCGGGTGTCGTACACCGGGCCGGTGACGCTGATCCTGGACGGGATCGCCCTGCTCGTGCTCTGCCACGCCCTGATCCGGCTGCCGGCCGGCGGGCGGCGGACCGGAGCGGCGGCCCGGGTCGCTCTCGACGCCGGAACGGTGGCTCTCGCCTCGGCCGTATACATCTGGCACTTCGGCACCCGCAACGCGCTCGGCGCCGGGCTCACCCCGCCGGTGATCGCCTCACTGGGGCTCAGCGTCTTCGCCGTGCTGGTCGTGTTCGCGCTGGCCAAGGCGGTGCTCGGCGAGCACTCGGCGCTCGACTCGCGCGGGCTGCGACTGCTCGCCGCCGCGGTGCTGGTCGGCACGCTCTCCCCGATGCTGCAGCCGCTGGTGACCCAGCTGGACCCGCGGTTGTACGTGGCCCAGGTATATCTGCCGGCGGTGTTCTGCCTGAGCGCGAAGGCCGCCGAGGCGCAGTGGCGCTGTTCCGCCGCGAGGACCCGCAAGGTTCGCCGCCGGCGGCCGTACAGCCTGTTGCCGTACGTGGCGGTCGCCGCCGTCGACGGCCTGCTGCTCTGGTCCGCGACGGCCGACCGCCGCGACATCGTCGCCGTCGCGTGCAGCGCGGTGCTGCTGACCGCGGTGGTGGCGACCCGGCAGGCGAGGACGCTCCGCGAGAACGCCCGCCTGCTGGCCGAGCTCGATCACGCCGCCAACCACGATCCGCTGACCGGGCTGGCCAACCGGGCGCTGTTCCAGCAACGGCTGGAGCAGGCGCTGCACGACGGCCCGGTCCGGGTGGCGGTGCTCGACCTGGACAGCTTCAAGCAGGTCAACGACACGTACGGGCATGAGGCCGGCGACCACCTGCTGACCACCGCCGCCCGGGCGCTCGCCGCGGCCGCCCGCCCCGGCGACACCGCCGCCCGCCTCGGTGGCGACGAGTTCGTCATGCTCCTGCCGGGCGCCGACGAGTCCGCCACGGCCGCGGTGATCGATCAGGTCGTCACGGCGCTGGACGCCCCGGTCAGCGCGCGGGGCACGCAGTTGCGCATCCGGGCGAGCATCGGCGTGGCCTCCGCCTTCCCCGGCGACGACCCGCGCACCGTCATCCGCCACGCCGACCAGGCGATGTACGCCGCCAAGAAACGCCCCGGCACCGCCTGGCAGTCCGCCGCCTGATCCCGGGCGCCGGGCGGGCCGGTTGCTCAACGTGATTCCGGCCCGGCCCCGGTCGCCTCGGAAAAGCAGAACCGGGCGTCCCGGGAGTCGACGGCCGCGGGCTGGTCTGCCCGATCGGCACGTCGGCGTTGGTTTCCCAGGGCGCCCGGTCGTTGCCGGCTGAGGTCAGCGCGCGAGCGCGAGACCCTGCTTGTCCGAGAACTTGCCGATCGCGATCATGATGAAGTCGATCAGGGTCCAGACGCCCAGGCCACCGAAGGTCAGCAGCATCAGGACGCCGGTGCCGACCTTGCCGACGTAGAAGCGGTGAACGCCGAGCCCACCCAGGAAGAAGGCGAGCAGCAGCGTGGCGACGAAGGACTTCGAGCCCACGGCGGGAGCGGTCTGAGTGTCGGTCATAACGGCTATGTCTCCTCGATCAGATGCATAAAAAATCGCTGCACCTTAGCGGGATACATGATCGATGCGCAAGATCGAAAATAGGCGGGCCGGCCGGAGAGCGAACATCCCTGACAACCCGTGACACCGCGTCGGCACCCGAGGTGCGCGGCGACCGCCGCGAAAACGCTCAAGCACGGCGCTGACCAGCCGTGACAGCGCGCTGGCAGGGTTCTGGCAGGCCGTGACAGGGCTCCGGCGGGCCGTGACAGCGCGCTGTGCGGATCATGCCAGCGGCGCACCGCACGCTTCTCCTCGACAACGAATGAGGGGGAGCGACAAATCGTGGACGATCTCGTAGTGCGCGCCGAGGGGTTGCGCAAACGCTTCGGCAAGACACAGGCGCTCGACGGGGTGGACCTGGCCATGCGCCGGGGCACGGTGCTCGGCGTGCTGGGACCCAACGGGGCCGGCAAGACGACCGCGGTGCGGGTGCTGGCGACCCTGCTGCGCCCGGACGAGGGCACCGCCCACGTGGCCGGCATCGACGTGCTGCGCGAGCCGCAGAAGGTACGCCGCCGGATCGGCCTGACCGGCCAGTACGCCTCGGTCGACGAGGACCTGACCGGCACCCAGAACCTGGTGCTGATCGGCCAGCTGCTCGACCTGCCCACCCGGGAGGCCAAGAAGCGCGCCGCCGAGCTGCTCGAGTGGTTCGACCTGACCGAGGCGGCCGGCCGGATGGCCAAGACGTACTCCGGTGGCATGCGCCGCCGCCTCGACCTGGCCGCCAGCCTGGTCGGCCGGCCCGAGGTGATCTTCCTGGACGAGCCGACCACCGGCCTCGACCCGGCCAAGCGCGAGGACATGTGGGGCGTCGTGCGCACCCAGGTCGCGCAGGGCTCCAGCGTGCTGCTCACCACGCAGTACCTGGAGGAGGCCGACGCCCTGGCCGACGAGATCGTCGTGGTGAACCACGGCCGGGTGATCGCCCAGGACACCCCGGACGGGCTCAAGCGCCGCGTCGGCGGCCAGACCCTGCGGATCCGCCCGGCCGACCCGGAACGGCTCCCCGACGTACTGCGGATCCTGGACGCCGTCGGTGCCCCCGGCACCACCGCCACCCCGGACAACTCAGCGGGGTCCCGGCCCGGCGCCGCGTCGGTGCCGGTCGCCGCCGACACCGCGCTCGACGACGCGATCCCCGCACTGCGCCGCGCCGGCGTCGAATTCACCGAGCTCGGCCTGCACCTGCCCAGCCTGGACGAGGTGTTCCACACCCTGACCGGCGGCGAAAAGAAGACGGAGGCCCTGGTATGACCACCGCAGTTCTCACCGCGCCGAACAATCTGGACCACGCGCGGGGCGGCTCGTTCCTCGCGCTGATCCGGCACAGCGCCGCGCTCGCCAAGCGCAGCCTGATCAAGACCATCCGCACACCGGAAGCGCTGATCGACGTCACGATCCAGCCGGTGATCTTCCTGCTCATGTTCACCTACCTGTTCGGTGGCGCGATCGCCGACGGCGACCGGCACGGCTACCTGCAGTTCCTGCTGCCCGGCATGCTCGGCCAGTCGCTGGCGATGGGCGGCATCGCCCTGGGCCAGAACCTGAACGCCGACATCGAGAAGGGCGTCTTCGACCGGTTCCGGTCGCTGCCGGTGTCCCGCTCGGCGCCGCTGGTCGGGGCGGTCTTCGCGGACATCGTCCGCTACCTGACGGTGTGCGTGGTGATGCTCGGCTTCGGCGCCGTGATGGGCTTCCGGATCGAGACCGACGCGGTCGCCACGCTGGCCGCGGTCGGCCTGGCCGTCGGCTTCGGCCTCTGCTTCGGCTGGATCTCGGTCTGGGTCGGCATGCTGGTGCGCACCTCGGGCGCCGTGCAGGGCGTGATGTTCCTGCTGGTCTTCCCGCTCTCGTTCGGCAGCAACGTGTTCGTCCAGACGAGCACCCTGCCCGGCTGGCTGCAGGGCTTCGTGCACGTCAACCCGATCACCCACCTGGTCGGGGCGGAGCGGGGCCTGCTGCTCGGCGGCCCGGTCGCGCACCACCTGCTGATCACCCTGGCCTGGATGGCCGGCCTGCTGGTGGTCTTCGTGCCGCTGGCCCTGCGGGCGTACAACAAGCGCGCCTGATCGCGGCGGAACGCTAGGCGTCGAGAACGTGATGGAGCTGGCCCGGGTCGACCCGGGCCAGCGCCGTACCCGCGTCCAGGGCCCAGCCCGCCGCGTACGCCTCGGCGAAACCGTCGTCCCCCAGCACCGCCCGGTTGCGCCGGGTCAGCTCCGCCACGTCCAGGGCGGTCGGATCGTGCGAGCCGCGCAGCCGGGCCGCCGCGCCCAGCAGCTGTGCCACGTCCCGATGCCGGCCCAGCAGGTCCGCCAGCCCCGCCGCGCCGACCGCGACCAGGGACAGGATCGGCATGTCCCGGGTGGCCTGCGCCGCCGCGTACGCCCGGATCAGCGCCTGCTCGGCCCGCACCGGATCACCCCGGCGCAACGCCACCGCGGCACGCACCCCCTCGATGATCGCCGTGCCGTGATCACCGTTGAAGAACTCGGTCTCGTTGATCCGCATCCCCGCGCCGGCCCGCTCGATCAGCTCGTCGGCCCGGTCCAGCTCCCCCATCGAGACCAGCATCCCGGCCTCCAGGGCGTCGACCAGCAGCAGCATCTCCGGTGAGGTGGAGCGTTCGACCCGGCCGCGCGCGCCGCGCAACGCGGCCCGAGCCTCCTCCGGCTCGCCGCGCCGCATGTGCAGGTCGGCCCGGCGCAGGTCGATGAAGATCTCGTCACCCAGGTCGAGCGAACCGAACTCTCCGGCCAGCGCCTTCGCCGCCTTCAGGTCGGCCAGGGCGCCGTCCAGGTCACCGTCGTACTGCCGCAGCAACGCCCGCAGCGGCAGCGCGGTCGCCTGTCCCCAACGATCGCCGGCCAGCCGGAATCCGGCGAGTGCGTCCGTCACCTCGGTCCGCACCAGCCCGATGTCCCCGTTGTTCTCGGCGACCTGCGCCCGGAACAGCCGGGCCAGGGCGGCCACCCACGGGTCCGGGCCGGCCACCAACTCCGTGATCCGCGCCTGCGCGGCCTCTTCCTCCTGCGCCATGTAAAGCACCACCGCGGAGAGCGCGCCGACCAGCCCCGGCAGCGTCGGATGCGTCATCAGGCGCGCGGCCAGGTCACGCAGCCGGTCCCGGCGCTGGTCCGCGCTCTCCAGCACCATCACATCCTCCGAGCTGACCCGGTTGAGGGCCAGCACCGCCTCGGCGCAGTCGGAGATCAGCGGGTCCAGTTCGCCGGGGACACTCAACGCCTCGCGCATCCAGAACGCGGCGTCGGCGTGCCGGCCGAACATCTGCCAGTACCACACCAGACTCAGCGCCAGCCGGACCGACCCGTCGGCGTCGCCCGCGTCGCACAGGTGGCGCAGGGCGGCCAGGACGTTGTCGTACTCCGCGCGCAGCACCCGCAACGCGTCCAGCTGCTCGGCGGTGCGCAGCCGCGGATCATGCTCGGTGACCAGCTGGGACAGGTAGCCGGCCGCCAGACCCCGGACCTCGGCCAGGGTCTGCTCGGAGGCGAGGCGGTCGATGCCGTACTCCCGCAGGGTCTCCAGCATCCGGTAGCGGCCGTCCGGGGCCCGCTGCAGCAGCGACTTGTCGACCAGCGCCGCCAGCAGGTCCGGGATCAGCGCGGCCGGCACACCGGTGTCCGCGCAGACCGCCGTCGCCGAGCCCACGGTCACCCCGCCGGGCAGCACCGACACCCGATCGGCGACGGCCCGCTCGTCGTCGGCGAGCAGCTCCCAGCTCCAGGCGATCACCGCGCGCAGCGTCCGGTGCCGCGGCAGCGCGGTCCGGCTGCCGGTGGTCAGCAGCCGGAACCGGTCGTCCAGGCCGCCCGCCAGCTCGCGCAGCCCGATCGTGCGCAGCCGCGCCGCGGCAAGCTCCAGCGCCAGCGGCAACCCGTCCAGGCGGCGCACGATCTGCACCACGTCGCCCACGGTCGTCTCGTCCACCTCGAAGCCCGGAAGCACCGCGGCGGCACGTTCGGCGAACAGGCGCACCGCCGGGGACGTGCGCGCCTCGCCGAGCACGGGCTGCTCCGGCAGCGCGAGCGGGCCGAGCGGCACCAGCGCCTCACCGTCGATCGCCAGCGGCTCCCGGCTGGTCGCCAGGATCCGCAGCCCCGGGCAGCGCATCAGCAGCGCCATGGTCAGATGCGCCACCGCGTCGATCAGGTGCTCGCAGTTGTCCACCACGAACAGGAACTCCCGGCCGGCGAACTGGTCCACCAGCACGTCGATGTCGGTGCGCCCCTCGATGCGCAGCCGGGACGCCTCGAAGATCGCCGAGGCACGCAGCCCGGTCGCGGTCAGCACCGCGGCCGGCAGCTCGGCCGGTGCGGTCACCGACGCCAGGTCGATCAGCCAGACCCCGTCCCGGAACTCGCCGCGGCGCCGCCGCGCCGCCTGCGTCGCCAGCCGCGTCTTGCCGGCGCCGCCGGGCCCGAGCACGGTGATCAGCCGCCCGGCGGCGAGCAGGTCGTCGACCCGGGCCAGGTCGGCCTCACGGCCGATGAAGCTCGTCAGGGCTTCCGGCAGGTTGCTCCCCGGCGGCCGCACCTCTTTGCCCGGTACGACCTTCTCCGGTACGCCGTTCTCGTCGTGCCGCTCCGCCGGGGCCTCGGCACCCCGTAGCAGGCGCAGGTGCCGTTCGCGCAGCGCCGCCCCGGGATCCGCGCCGAGCCGCTCGGCGACCTCCTCGCGCACCCGCTCGTACAGCGCGAGCGCGTCGGCCTGCCGCCCCTGCACCGCGAGCGTGTCCATCAGCAGCGCCGCCACCCGCTCGTCGAGGGGATGCTCCGCGAGCAGCCGGGTCAGCCGCCCCTCAGCCGCGTCATGGCGCCCGAGCAGCAGATCCGTCTCGGCGACGTCGGCCAGCGCGGCGCTCACCGCCCGCGCCAGCCGCACCCCGACCGCCTCGGCCACCGCACCGACCTCGGCCGCCACCGCACCGCGCGCCAGCCCGGCCGCCGCGCTGAGCGGCTCCGCGGCCCCGGCCACGTCCCCGGCCCGCAGCCGCTGCCGCCCGGTCGCGGCCAGCCGCTCGAACCGGATCACGTCCACGTCGTCACCGGCCACCGTGAGCCGATAACCGCCCTCGTCCTGGGTGACCGCGTCGGCGTCGCCGAGCACCCGGCGCAGCCGCGACACCAGCGACTGCAACGCGTTGGCCGGGTCGGCCGGCCGGTCGCCGCCCCACAGCGAGTCCACCAGCGCGCCGGCCCCGACCGGTCGCCCGGCGGCGAGCGCCAGCCGCACGAGCAGCCCGCGCAGCCGTGCGCCGGGCACCGCCAGGTCGGCGTCGCCCCGGCGAACCCTCAACCCGCCGAACAGGTCGACTCGCAACCGGCCGGCACGCTCCCCGTGCTCGCTCACGCTGCGATCCTCTCGCGCCCGGTCAACCCGCACCAAACCGGTGCGGTGAGGGCCACGTTCGCTAGCACGCGCCCCGGGTCGCCGCAGCCCGTAGTGCTTCCTAGGAGGCTAGCTTGACCTGCTGCCTGCGCTGCCTCCACTCATCAAGATCGCGACAGGCGGAGGCAGGCAACGGCGATGCGAAATGTGTGGATTACGCGGAGAGCAGATTGGGTATTTGGGGGCAATTCTGATCTTCGCAGGAGGTGGGGGTCATGACGACGCCAAGCGCCAGCATCCAGCTGGTCAGGCTGAGTAACAGCAACCAGATGCTCGGGGACCCAGCCGCGGACATCCGGGGACGGATCGTCCGGGACCGGGACGGAGAGATCCTGGGGCGGATCGACGACCTGCTGATCGACCCGGTGGAGCACCGGGTCCGGATGCTGCTCGTGGAGCACGGTGGAATCCTGGGCTTCAAGACGACCTCCTGGTACGTCCCGATCGAGGCGATCCGGGCGATCGACAACGAGATCGTGCACGTGGCCGAGCCGAGGCAGATCGTGGCCGAGGCGCCGGTGTACGACCCGGAGCTGATCGACGCCACCGACTTCTACAACGACCTGTACCGCCACTACGGCTATCCACCGTTCTGGAGCGCGGGCTACCTGTACCCGGGATATCCGACCTATCGCATCTGATCGGCCCGGTGCCAGGAGCGCCAGAGCGCGGCGTACGGGCCGTCGGCGGCGAGCAGCTCGTCGTGGGTGCCGAGCTCGATCACGCGGCCGTCGTCCATGACCGCGACCCGGTCCGCGTCGTGGGCGGTCTGCAAGCGGTGGGCGATGGCGATCACGGTGCGTCCGTGCAGCACCGCCGCCAGCGCCCGTTCCGCGTCGCGCGCCGCCGTGGGATCGAGCAGCGCGGTCGCCTCGTCCAGGATGACCGTGTGCGGGCCGGCCAGCAGCACCCGGGCCAGGGCCAGCTGCTGGGCCTGCGCCCCGTCGAGCGGCTCGGCGCCGAGGTCACGGTCCAGGTCGTCGGCCCAGTCGGCGCCGACCGTGGCCAGGGCGCGGCGCAGCTCGTCGTCGGGCGCGGGCACCATCAGGTTGTCCCGCACCGACTCGCGGAACACGTGGTGCTCCTGGGTGACCAGGACGACCTGGCGGCGCAGCTGTTCCGGGGCCAGGTCGGCGACCGGCACGCCGCCGACCGTGACGCTGCCCGCGGTGGGGCGGTCGACCCCGGCGATCAGCCGGCCCAGTGTGGACTTGCCGGCGCCGGAGAGTCCGACGACGGCGAGCCGCTCGCCCGGTCGTACCGTCAAATCGACGTCGTGCAGCACATCGCGGCCGGCGTCGTAGGCGAAGCGGACGCCGCGGAGCTCGATCCGATCGTCCTCCGGCGACACCGCGGGCGAGGCCCGCCCGGGCTGCTCGACCGCCGCCAGGCCCTCGACCCGGGCGAACGAGGCGCTCGCCGCCTGCAGTTGCTCGATCCGGATCAGCAGCGTGTCGAGGGGATGGACCAGCTGCCGCAGGTAGAGCACGGCCGCGCCGATCGTGCCGAGGCTGACCCGGTGGTCCAGGTAGAGCAGCCCGCCGAGCAGCAGCACCAGCACGACCGGCACCACGTAGGACGTCTCCACGACGGGGAAGAACACGGTGCGCAGGCCGAGGGTGACCAGCCTGGTCCGGCGCGTCTCGGCGATCGCCGCGTGCCCGGCGGCGAGCCGGCGGCCGGCCAGTCCGAACGCCTCGACGGTTCGCGCGCCCGCGGTGGTCGCGGCCAGCTCCTCGGCCAGCCACGAGTTGGCCTCGCCCTCGCGCAGGTAGGCGTCCCGGGCGTGGCGCAGGTACCACCGGGTGACGAACCAGATGCCGGAGAAGCCGAGCAGCCCGGCGACGCCGAGCAGCGGGTTCAGCACGATCACCGCGATCATGATGAACATCATCTCGACCAGGCCGATCAGGATCCGGGGCAGCACGTCGCGCAGGGTGGTGGCGACCGCGTCCACGTCGGTGGTGCCGCGCGCGGCGAGGTCGCCGGCCGGAACCCGCTCCACCACGGCGGCGGGCAGGGCGAGCGCGCGGCGCAGGAACGTCTCGCGGATCCGGGCCGAGGTGCGTTCGCCGAACCGGTAGCCGAGGGCGAGCGCCGACCTCGACAGCAGCGTCTGGGCGAGCGCGCAGCCCAGCACGGCCAGGGCCAGGCGGTCCACCGCGGTCACGCCGCCACCGGCGGCCACCGTGTCGATCACCCGGCCGAGCAGCCAGGGCGCGCCGAGGCCGGCGATCGCGGCGAGGGAGTTGAGCCCGATCATCGCGGCCACCGACCGCTTGTCAGCCGCGATCAGCCGCAGCGTGGCCCGGACGACAAGCGGTTGATCCGCGACCGGAAGTGCTGCGCTCATGCCGTCGCCTCCGCTGCGCTCCGGCGCCGACCTGAGCCAACAACTGAGCCGGCTGCTCTGCTCGCAAGCTCGCTCATTGTTCCTCCCCGAACACGCGCGTGACCAAGGCCCGATAGCCGGGTGAGTCTTCGAGCAGCTCGCGGTGGGTGCCGGTGGCGGCGACCCGACCGGAGACCAGGTAGTGCACGGTGTCGGCACGGGCCAGCAGGACCGGCGACGTGGTCGCCACCACGGTGCCACGGCCACTGCGGAGAGTCGCCAGGCGCTCGGCGATCGCCGACTCGGTGTGCGCGTCCACCGCCGAGGTCGGCTCGGCGAGCAGGAGGATCTCCGGATCGGCGTGCAGGGCGCGGGCCAGCCGGAGCCGCTGCCGCTGGCCACCGGAGAGATTGCGACCGCCCCACTCGACCGGCCGGTCCAGATCGGCGGCGACGTCGTGGGCCACCGCGGCCTCGATCGCGACGCGGATCAGGTCGTCCTCCGGGTCATGCCGGCCGGCCACCACCTCGCGCAGTGGGCCGGCGAACAGGTCGGCGCCGTTCTCGGCGACCAGGATCCGGTCACGGACCGTGTCCCGGGCGATCCCGTCCAGACGGCGATCGTCCCAGGTGGCGGCGGCCGGGGTGTAGCGGCCGAGGCGGTCGAGGACCTCGACGGCGTCGGCCGGGCGGGCGCCGGCGAGGGCGGTCAGCAGGCCCGGTTCGGCGGTCACCCCGGACTCCGGGTCGTGCAGCCGCGCCGGGCCGGGCGGTCCGGCGCTTCCCGCCGGGTCGTCCAGCGCGAGTCGCAGGAAGCCGGTCACCCGGCGGGCGGCGACCAGGCCGTACGTCACGTCGAACCCGCAGAAGATCAGCACGCTGACCGGGATGACCAGCATGGCGGTGTAGCCGTAGACCGCGATCAGCTGCCCCGCGGTGATCTCGCCGGCCGCCGCCATCCGCGCGGCCACCCAGATCACCACGGCCAGGAACACCAGTGGAACCCCGTCACCGAGCGCGTTGACCCAGCTCGACGGGCGGCCCACCCGGTAGCCCTGGTCACGCAGCCGGGTCGACTCCCGGACGTACCGGGCCAGGTGGGTGTCGCTGCCGCCGAGGCCGTTGAGGATGCGCAGCCCGCCGACCACGTCGATCAGCCGGGCGTTGAGCCCGCCCTGCCGTTCCCGGTAACTCGAGCCGGCCCGCTGGGTGCGGCCCAGCAGCGGCCCGACCAGCACCCCGAGCGCCGGCACCCCGACCAGCACGACCAGCGCGAGCCGCGGGGACGTGTGGTGCAGCAGGACGGCGACGACCGAGCAGGCCAGGACCGAGGCGACGCCGACACCGCCGGCGTTCATCGCCCTGCCGATCAGCCACACGTCGGAGATGCCGATGGTGACCACCTCGCCCGCGGTGATCCGGCGCGGCAGGGCGGCACCGAGCCGGGCGGCGTGGGTGAGCACCTGGTCGGCGGTGCGCAGCGCGGCGGCGATCCGCAACTTGGTCATGCTGCGGTGGCGCATGATGCCGAGCCCGGCGCCGGCCAGCCCGCAGGCGAGGACGGCCAGGGTCCAGCCGATCAGCGGCCCGGGGCTGCGCGGGCTCACGCCGCGGTCGATGGCCTGGGAGATCAGGTACGGCGTCGCCGCCAGGCTGAG
The DNA here is from genome assembly GCF_900188005.1 of Actinoplanes regularis. GTDB lineage: Bacteria > Actinomycetota > Actinomycetes > Mycobacteriales > Micromonosporaceae > Actinoplanes > Actinoplanes regularis. The sequence continues at coordinate 36,701 of NZ_FZNR01000027.1, forward strand.
GAACCACAGGGACGCGAAGAGCATGCCGAGGGCCACCCGGCCCTTGAGCTGTCTCGCCAGCCACCAGAGGTAACGCCCGGGTCCCAGTTCCACACCGGACATCCTGCCGTCCACCGGCAAGGCGCCGACACCGGATTAATTCAGCGTCCGGCGCATGCGCAGGCTGCGGATGTGGTCGTCCTCCCGGGACAGGTCGGCCTGTACGGTCTCGACCGGGTGGAAGCCGCGCGCCCGGTAGAAGCCGATCCCGGCGGCGTCACCGAGGAACAGCGACAGCCACACCTCGGTGCCGCCGGCCGCGCGGATCTGGTCGAGGACCCGGTCCAGCAGCAGCGTGCCCAGCCCGCGGCCCCGCTCCGCCGGCTCCAGGTAGATCAGGTGCAGCTCGCCGACGCCCGGCCGGGTCAGCCCGCCGCCGGCCGCGCCGCACAGCCGGCCGTCCTCCTCGGCGACCTGGTAGCCGAACCACTTCGGCGGGGCGGGCGGCACCTGCCGGGCGACCCGCGCCTCGCCGAAGTAGGTGGAGAGGGTCCGGGCGATGTATCCGGCCGGCAGCAGCTCGCGGTACGCGAACTCGTACGCGCTCGTGCAGATTTCCGCGATCCGGGTCGCATCGGCACTGGTCGCGGGCCGGGCAACGGCGGTCAGCGATGATCCAGACATCCCGATACCTTAAAGGTCGCTAAGAAACCAGCTCGCGGAGGACCGCGATCACCCGGTCCGCGTCGGCCGCGCCGGTACGCCAGTTGCTGAACGCGGCACGCAGGGCCGGAACGCCCCGGTGGACGGTCGGCGTCAGGAACGCCTCGCCGGATCGGGCGACGGCGTCCAGCAGGGCGGGCAGGTCACGGTCCACCGTGAAACAGACGACATTGAGCCGTACGGGGGAAAGCAGCCTCGCCCCGGGAACGGTCGCGAGCCCCTCGCCGAACCGGCGCGCCGCGGCGATGTTGCGTTCGACGATCTCGCGGTGGCCGTCGGCGCCGTAGGCGGCCAGGGTGAACCAGGCGGTCAGCGCGCGCAGCCGGCGGGAGTTCTCCGGGGTCAGGTGGAACAGGTCGGGGTCGCCGGCCGGGACGGTGAGGTAGGCGGCGGAGTTCTGGAAGACGCTGACCTGCAGGTCCTGGCGGCGGGTGAACTGGACGGCGGCGTCGTAGGGGACGTTGAGCCACTTGTGCAGGTCGACGCAGACGGAGTCGGCCGCCGCCAGCCCGTCGACCAGGTGCGCGTGCGCCGGGGAGAGCGCGGCGAATCCCCCGAAGGCGGCGTCGACGTGCAGCCAGAACGGGTACCGCTCCCGGAGGGCGGCGATCGCGCGCAGGTCGTCGAAGTCGACCGTGTTCACCGTGCCGGCGTTGGCGACCACGATCACCGGTCCCGCGGCTTCGGCGAGGGCGGCCTCCAGGGCCTCCACGTCGACCGCTTCCCGCTCCGGCAGGAGCGGCACTGTCCGAAGCTGATCACGTCCGACGCCGAGCATGGCGAGCGCCTTGTAGATGCTCGAGTGCGGCGAACCGGAGAGGACCGCGACCTCGCCCAGGGCGCCCACGCCCTGCCGCGCGACGCTGACCCCGCGCCGCTCACCGAGCCACTCCCGGCCGATCGCGAGACCGACGGTGTTCGACATGGTGGCGCCGGTCACGAACGTGCCGGTGTGCGCGTCGCTCAGCCCGAACATCGACCGCAACCAGCCCACGGTCTCCCGCTCCAGATCGACCGCCGACGAGTCCAGCCGGGTGACCGCGTTCTGGTCGAAGGTGCCGGTCAGCCAGTCGCCGACCAGCGCGGCCGGGGTCGCCCCGCCGGTGACGAAACCCAGGTAGCGCGGGCCGGCGCTGCCGGAGAACCCGGGCGCCCACCGCTCCCGGAACAGCTCCAGGGCCTTCGCCGCGCCGACACCGGCGGCCGGGAGCGGGACCGGCGCGAGGTCCGGCCGGGACGCCGCGGCGGGTCGTTCATCGAGGCCGTCCAGGACGCCGGCGGCGTAGTCCCGGGCGGCGGTCAGCAGGTCGGGCAGGTCGGCGAGGTCGGCGGCGAGGTTGGAGTCCACCAGCGCACGGTAGGCGGGTCGCGGCGGCCGGGTCGAGATCCACTTCGGAGAGCCTGGCCCCGATCAGTCCTCGTCCCGCTCGATCACCCGGGGGACGCCGGCGTCGCAGATCAACTGAACTTTCACCCGGTCGTGACGGTCACGCACGCCGCGGAACTCGCCCTCCCGGCCGTTCTGCTCGTGCACCGCGAAGCCGCGTGCCGGTGCCATCGAGACGATCCCGTCGCAGTCGGCGACCACGATCCCGCCCCGGGTCCGGAACGAGCTCTCCCCGGCGTCCACGCTCGCCGCCGGGCTCGGCCGGCTCGTCGTCGGCGCGGGTGCCGGTGCGGAGTCCGAGGGCACCTGGGTGAGCGCCCGCTGCACGTCCGCCTCGCTCATCGTGTCGTCCCGGCCGGTCAGCCCGACCAGGCCGATCCCCAGCACCCCGACGAGCACGGCGAGGACCGCCGCCGTCATCCATCCCGCGGCCATCACCGCTTGCTGCCCGAACCGACTCACCGGACCACTATCCGCCCGCGAACACCAAGCCGGCCCCTGGACCGGGATAAGGGACGGTTAAGAACCCCCGGATGCCCTGGTGCAGCCGTTAACGTGCAGCCGTGGCGAGACTTCTGCTGATCGAGGACGATCCGGCGATCCGGAGCACCCTGATGCGCGCGCTGCGCGAGCGCGGGCACGCGGTGGCCGGGTCGGGGGCCGCGATGGAGGGCCTGCAGACCGCCCTCGCCGAACGGCCCGATCTGATCGTCCTGGATCTGGGCCTGCCCGACCTGGACGGGCGCGAGCTGCTGCGGATGCTCCGGGCGGTCAGCGGCATTCCGGTGATCATCGCGACCGCGCGCGACGAGGAGACCGAGATGGTGCGGCTGCTCGACGCGGGCGCCGACGACTACGTGGTGAAGCCGTTCACGGCGGCGCAGCTGGACGCCCGGATCCGGGCGGTGCTGCGCCGGGGTTCCACGCCGGAGGAGACGGATCCGGCGCTGGTCGTCGGCGGGCTGCGGATCGACCCGGCCGCCCGGGAGGTCAGCCTGGACGGCAGGCCGGTCGAGCTCACCCCGCGCGAGTTCGACCTGCTGCACCACCTCGCGCTCCGGGCCGGGCAGGTGGTCACCAAGCGCGAACTGCTCAGCGAGGTGTGGCAGGTGCCGTACGGCGGGGCGGACAAGACCGTCGACGTGCACCTGTCCTGGCTGCGGCGCAAGCTCGGCGAGACCGCGCAGGAGCCGCGCTACCTGCACACCGTCCGTGGCGTCGGGGTCAAGCTGAGCGAGCCGTCGTGAGGTCCCGGCTGACGCTGCTGGTCGCGGCGACCACGGTGCTGGTGCTGCTGGCGTTCCTGGTGCCGATCGCGCTGCTGCTGCGCCAGGTCGCGCGGGAGCGGGCGATCGGTCAGGCGAGCGCGGTGGTGCAGACGATCGTGCCGCTGGCCCTGGGCGACCCGAACGCGCTGCGGCTGGCGGTCACCGGACAGGCCGTACCGGTGACGGTGTTCCTGCCGGACGGGACCGCGGTGGGCGCGGCGGCGACCGCGACCCCCGCGGTCCGCCTCGCCGCGGCCAGCGGCCAGACGCTCACGGTGGCCACCTCGGCCGGCCGCGAACTGGTGGTCCCGGTGGTCGGCACGGCCGGCACCAGCGTGGTGCGCACCGTCGTCACCGAGGCCGACCTGACCCGCGGCGTGTCCCGGGCCTGGCTGACGCTGGCCGCCCTCGGCGCCGCCCTGCTGCTGCTCGGCCTGCTGGTCGCGGACCGGCTGGCGCGCGCCATCACCGCCCCGATCACCGAGCTCAGCGAGGTCTCCCACCGGCTGGCCGGCGCCGAACTGACGGCCCGGGCCGCGCCGGCCGGTCCACCGGAGCTGCGCGAGGTCGCCGGCGCCCTCAACCACCTCGCGGGCCGCATCCAGGACCTGCTCGCCGCGGAGCGGGAGCGGGTCGCCGACCTCTCGCACCGCCTGCGGACCCCACTGACCGCGCTGCGGCTGGAGGCCGAGTCGCTGCGCGACCCGGAGGAGTCGGCCCGGGTGGCGGCCGCCGCCGACGGCGTGGCCCGCGCGGTCACCGCGGTCATCCAGCAGGCCCGCCGCACCTCGTCGGTCGCCGTGCAGAGCTGCGACGCCACCGCGGTGGTCGGCGGCCGGGTCGCCTTCTGGCGGGTCCTCGCCGAGGACACCGGACGGACGGTGACCGAGTCGCTGCCGGACGGGCCGCTCCCGGTCGCGGTCGCCGCGGACGACCTGGCCGCGGCGCTGGACGCGCTGCTCGGGAACGTCTTCGCGCACACGCCGGACGAGACGCCGTTCGCGGTGACGCTCACCGCCCGGCCGGGGGGCGGCGCGATCCTCACGGTCGCCGACGAGGGGCCGGGCTTCCCGGCCTCGGCGGCTCGGCGCGGCGCCTCCGGTGGCGACTCCACGGGCCTGGGGCTCGACATCGCCCGCCAGGTGGCAACGTCCTTCGAGACCACCGGTGGGCCCGGCGGCGCGATCGTCCGCCTGGAGCTTCCCGGCCCCTGAACTCCGGGCCGTACGACCGCGTCCGAGTGATTCTCGCCGGAATCACGCTCGGCGCCCGGAGGTCCGCGCTATCGCACGCACCGAGCCGGCAACCGCCGGCGCGAGTGGCTCGTTTCGGTCGACGTGAGCCTAGCGATCTTGCTTTCCACCGTCCTGCTCGTCGCGCCCGTGCCGGCGCCGTGCGCGCCGGCGCCCGATCTGCACTGCACCGGGGATCCGGCGGCGAGTGCCCGTGCCGGGCGGACCCCGGTCCTGCTGATCCACGGGACCACCTCCAACTCCCGGGCGAACTTCTCGTGGAACTGGGACCGGGCGTTCGACGCCGAGAGGCGCGCGCACTGCGACGTCGACCTGCCGGACAGCGGCAACAGCGACCTCCAGGTCGCCGCCGAGCGGGTGGCGAACGGTATCCGCTACCTGTACGGCGCGGCCGGCGCCAAGATCGACCTGCTCGGGCACAGTCAGGGCGGGATGCTCGGGCGCTGGGTGCTGAAATACCACCCGGAGACCCGGGCGATGGTCGACGACTACGTCTCCCTGGCCGCGTCGAACCATGGGACCCAGGAGTTCGTGGTGCAGTGCGCGGCGCAGACGGTCTGCTCGGCGGCGTACTGGCAGCAGCGGGCCGGGTCGGCGTTTCTGACCGATTTGAATCAGGGGCCGCAGACCTGGCCGGGGATCAGTTACACCCAGCTCTACACGCGGCACGACGAGATCATCCTGCCGTACCGGCTGTCGGCACTGCCGGCCGCGCCGAACGTCAGCAACATCGCGGTGCAGGAGCTATGTGCCTACGAGACGGTCGAGCACTTCGGCATGGCCTACGACAACGCGGCCTGGCTGCTCGGGATCGACGCGATCCGGAACCCCGGCCCCGCGCGGTTGTCCCGGGTCAGCCGCGCGACCTGCGGGCTGCCGTTGATGCCGGCGGTGCAGCCGCTCAAGTTCCTGTCGAACTCGGCGGCCGCGCTCGCCCAGAGCGCCCGATCCATGTTGACCACGCCGCAGCTGACGGCGGAACCACCCGTTCGGCATCCATGACGCCTTGACTTAAACCCCGGTACAGCTGTCACGGTTTCCGCCATGAGCATGGAGATGGCGGCGTGGAACTCGATGTACCACGCGATGCACCAGCAGGACGACAAGCGACCGTTCTCGCTGGCGACGTTACGGCGCATCGCCGGGTTCGCCCGGCCACACCGCCGGACGCTCGCCGGGTTCCTGCTGGTCAGCGTGGTCACCGCGGTGCTCGCGGTGGCCGGCCCGGTCCTCGCGGGCCGGGTGGTCGACGCGATCGTCGACGGCGCCGACACCGGGTTGGTGGTCCGGCTCGCGGTGGCGATCGCGGTGGTCGCGCTCGGCGAGTCCGGTCTGGGCCTGGTGCAGCGGTGGTTCTCGGCGCGGATCGGTGAGGGGCTGATCCTCGACCTGCGGACCGCGGTCTTCGACCACGTGCAGCGGATGCCGATCGCGTTCTTCACCCGCACCCGCACCGGAGCGCTGGTCAGCCGGCTCAACAACGACGTGATCGGCGCGCAGCGGGCGTTCAGCGACACCCTCTCCGGGGTGGCCGGCAATCTGGTCACGCTGGCGCTGACCCTGGTGGTGATGATCGGCATCTCCTGGCAGATCACCCTGCTGGCGCTGGCCCTGCTGCCGATCTTCGTCTGGCCGGCCCGGCGGATGGGCGGGCGGCTGGCCAAGCTGGAGCGCGAGGCCGCGGAGCACAACGCGGCGATGAACACCCAGATGACGGAGCGGTTCTCGGCGCCCGGCGCGACGCTGGTCAAGCTGTACGGGCGGCCGGACGCCGAGTCGGCCGAGTTCACGGCGCGGGCCCGCCGGGTGCGCGACATCGGGGTGCGTACCGCGATGACCCAGTGGGTGTTCCTGACCGCCCTGGTCTCGGTCTCCGGCCTGGCGATCGCCCTGGTCTACGGCCTCGGCGGGTACTACGCGCTGCGCGGCACCCTCGACCCGGGCAACGTGGTGGCCCTGGCCATCCTGCTCACCCGGCTCTACGCCCCGCTGACGTCACTGGCCAGCGCCCGGGTCGAGGTGATGAGCGCGCTGGTCAGCTTCGAGCGGGTGTTCGAGGTGCTCGACCTGGAGCCGCTGATCCAGGAGAAGCCGGACGCGCGCGCGGTGCCGGACGGCCCGCTGTCGGTGGAGTTCGACGGGGTGCGGTTCGCGTACCCGGCGGCCGACAAGGTGTCGCTTGCCTCCCTGGAGGAGGTCGCGACCCTGGACAGCCGGGGTGGCGCCGAGGTGTTGCACGACGTGTCGTTCACGGCCGAGCCGGGGCAGATGGTGGCCCTGGTGGGCTCGTCCGGGGCGGGCAAGTCGACGATGGCGAGCCTGATCCCGCGGCTCTACGACACGGGTACGGGGGCGGTGCGGCTGTCCGGGGTGGACGTGCGCGACGTGACCGCGGCGTCGCTGCGCTCGGCGCTCGGGATGGTCACCCAGGACGGGCACCTGTTCCACGACTCGGTGCGGGCGAACCTGCTGCTGGCCCGGCCGGAGGCGACCGAGGAGGAGGTGTGGGAGGTGCTGCGCCGGGCCCACATCGCCGACCTGATCGAGTCGCTGCCGGACGGCCTGGACACGGTGATCGGCGAACGCGGCTACCGGCTGTCCGGCGGGGAGCGCCAGCGGCTCACCATCGCCCGCCTGCTGCTGGCCCGGCCGCGGGTGGTCGTTCTGGACGAGGCGACCGCGCACCTCGACTCGACCTCCGAGCAGGCGGTGCAGGCCGCGCTCGGTGAGGCGCTGGCCGGGCGGACCGCGGTGGTGATCGCACACCGGTTGTCCACGGTCCGGGCCGCCGACCAGATCCTGGTGATCGAGGAGGGGCGGGTGGTCGAACGCGGCACCCACGAGTCGCTGCTCACGGCCGGTGGGCGTTATCAGGAGCTGTACCGGACCCAGTTCGACCAGGGGCGGGTGGCCGCCTGAGCTGCGGGGAGCAGCATTAGAGAGCAGTGCTCTTGACTTGGAGCAGCATTACGGGCTTCACTGTTCACAGACGAGAGCACTGCTCTCCCCAAGATGGAGGTCGACATGCGGTATCTGGCTCCCAAGCGCGCGAGCAACGCCATCAACGACTTCGCCAAGTGGCTCACCGCCCACGGGGTGAGCCTGATGGGCAGCCGGGTTCTCGCGGTGCGCGGCCGCAAGAGCGGCGAGATCCGCACCACCATCGTCAACGTCTTCACCCACGAGGGCGAGCGCTACCTGCTGGCGCCGCGCGGCCACACGCAGTGGGTGCGCAACCTGCGCGCGGCCGGCGAGGGCGAGCTGCGCCTGGGCCGCCGTCGGCAGCACTTCACCCCGGTGGAGATCGCGGATGCCGACAAGCCCGCGTTGATCCGCCTCTACCTGCGCAAATGGGCGTGGGAGACGGGAGCCTTCTTCGACGGCCTGAAGGCGGACTCGCCGGAGGCCGACATCGCGGCGGCGGCTCCCGGGTTCCCGGTCTTCCGCGTCATCGCGGGCTGAGTCGCCGACCGCGCGGGGGGTCAACAGACCACGCTCACCTTGCCGTTCTTCCAGTGCCAGATGGTCCCGTGCTGGAAGTGCTGGTAGCGCCCGCGGCCGTCCGGGGTGTCCGACTCGTCGTCGATGGGGTACCCGGCGCAGCCGAGCTCACCACGGTTCTTCTGAAACAGGTCGAGGATCCGGCCGGAGACGGGATGCGCGTCGGTCGCCTGCGACCAGTAGATGGTGGCGCCGTCGAACTCCTGCACCCGCCCGCCACCGCCGGCCGCCATCTGCTCGGTTCCGATCGGGCAGCCGAGCCGGCCCTTGTCGGAGCCGAGGACGATGTACTTCGCCAGGATGCCGCCGTGGACACGGATCCGGCAGTAGGTCGCGCTCTTGTCCTCACTCGCGGCGGGCTGGGCGGACGCGGCCCCGAGCAGCGTCGCCGCGGCGAGACTGAACGTGACCGCTGTCAGTGCTCTCAGTTTCATGGCAATCCAGTAGGTCGTTGTGAATTACCGACAAGTCGTACCATTTTCGACTTATGGGCGGAACAAGGTCACCTCATGGTCATCCGCTCGTGGCCGGTGGGCCCGGGGCTCGCCCGAGAGGGCCGGCGGCGGGAGGCGTAGGTCGTACCGGCGAATCCGGTCTCTGGTTCGAAGGTCTTGAAGATCTTGTTGATCACGATGACGACGTTCTTGGATCGGCCGACTAGCATGGTCCGGTGCTTGCCCCCGGAATCGTCCTCAACGGTCGTTACCAGCTCACTCAACGGATCGCAGCCGGCGGGATGGGCGAGGTGTGGCGCGGCGGTGACCTGCTGTTGCAGCGGGACATCGCGGTCAAGGTGCTGCTGCCCGCGCTGATGAACGACCGCGAGTTCATCACCCGGTTCCGCTCCGAGGCCCGGATGATGGCGCAGCTGCGCCACGGCGGGATCGTGCAGGTCTACGACTACGGCGAGAACACGGTCGTCGACGGTGAGCGCTTCGACTACCTGGTGATGGAGTACGTCGAGGGCGTCTCGCTGAACAACAAGATCCAGCAGGCGGGGCGGCTCAGCCCGGCCGAGACGATGTCGATCACGGCCGGGGTGGCCGACGCGCTGCACGCGGCACACCAGGCCGGCATCATCCACCGGGACGTGAAGCCGGGCAACCTGCTCGTCCGGCCCGGCGGGGCGATCGTGCTGGTCGACTTCGGGGTGGCCCGGTCGGTCGGGATCAACGGCATGACCGGCACCAACGTGGTGATGGGCTCGGCGCACTATATGGCGCCGGAGCAGGCCGAGGGCCAGCCGGTCACGGCCGCGACCGACGTCTACGCGCTGGGCGCGGTCGCCTTCGCCTGCCTGACCGGACGGCCGCCGTACGTCGGGGACAACCCCCTGGCCGTGCTCGCGCAACTGGTGCACGGGCAGCCGCCGGTGCTACCGCCGGACGTGCCGCGCGGGGTCGCCTCGGTGGTGCTGCGCGCGCTCGCCAAGAACCCGGCGCAGCGGTTCCCGAGCGGAGCCGCCTTCGCCGACGCGGCGCGCAACGCCCTGCGCGCGCCGACCGCACCGCCACCGCAGGCTCCCGGCGGGCCCTGGGGCACGCCGACCATGCGCCAGCCGGCCGGGCCACCGCAGACCATGCGGCAGCCGTCCGTGCCGGCGGCGTACGCGGCCGCTCCGCCTCCTCCTCCGCCCCCGATGGCTCCCGCCCGCCTTCCGGAGCCCGCCCCCGAGCCCGGCAACCGGCGGACCATGGCGATCGTCGCGAGCGCGGCCGGCCTGATCGCCCTCGGCGTGGGGGTCCTGATCGCGGTCAACTCGGCCGACAAACCCGACGAGACCGCGGGACGCGACACCAGCGGTTTCCAGCTGCAGACCGACAACCCGGCACCGCCGCCCGCCACCCACAAGGGCGGCAAACAGGGCGACCAGAAGCCGGCCCAGACCAAGACCAAGGATCCGAAGCCGGAGGAGACCGGGGAGGCGGCTCCGAACGAGGAGGCCACGCCGGAGGAGACCGAGGAGACCAACAAGTACGACCCGAGCGAGCTGTGCGGCGCCGATTACCAGGTGATCGACCAGACCGACCTCAAATCCCCGGCGGGGGTCACGAAGGGTCGGATCTACCTGCTCCACCGGGGCTCCGACGGATCCAACTGCGTGGTCACCCTGCGAACCGCCGGGCTGAGCAAGAAGGCCACCGGATCGGCCTTCCTCGAAGTGCAGGGCCAGGAGCGGCAGATCGACGGCGGCACGTTCCAGTACTTCACCGGCCCGGTCGAGGCGAAGGCTCCGGCCACCTGCGTGAAATGGGGCGGCTCGATCGGCGCACTGGCCTACGAGAGCGACTTCGAGCACTGCGAATAGTTTTGCTCAGCACCGCGTACCGGTCGCCGATCAGGGCGGCATGACCGGCGCAAAGGTACGAGGGCGAGCGCTGGCCCGAGCCGTGACGCTCGGCCTGACGCTCGGGGTGGTCACGCTCGCCGGCTTCGCCGCGTTCGGGCTCACCGATCCACGGGCGATCGGCGGCGTCCTCGCGGCCGACCTGGTGCTGGTGGCCACCTGCGCGTACCTGCTGCCCACTTCGCAGCCCCCGGCCGAGACCCCGCCCCCGCACGACGGCCTGACCGGCCTGCCGACCCGGGCGACGCTGATGACACAGGTGGAACGAACCCTGCCGGTCGCCGGCTCCGAGCAGGAAGCGGCCGGTCTGGTGGTGTTCGACCTGGACCGCCTCGCCGACGTCAACGACACTCTCGGACAGCGGGTCGGCGACCTGCTGCTGCGGTCGGTGGCGACCCGGCTCGCCGCGGCGGTGCGGGACACCGACATGGTCGCCCGGATCGGCGACGACGAGTTCGCCGTGCTGATCCCCCAGGCCGGCTCGGCGACGGCGTGCCTGGAGACGGCCCGCCGCCTGCTCGACGTCGTGCAGCGCCCGGCGGACCTGGACGGCATCCAGGTCCGGATCAACGCCGCCGCCGGTGGCGCCGTCTACCCGGTGCACGCCGCCACCCCGACCGAGCTCTTCGAACGCGCCGAGACCGCGCTGCGCTCGGCCAAGCGCTCCCGCGCCGGCGCCGTCCTGTACGAGGTCGGCATGGAGGGCGACCTCGCCCCCGCCGCGGTCACCGCCCGGGACCGGCGCCCCGCCCTGCACTCCCGCTGAAGCGGCCGTCAGCCGAGTAGGCCCGGGCGCTGCCAGGGTGAGCCGTGGACGTGGTGGGCGAGGAAGGCGAACACCGTGGCGTACCAGACCTTCGCGTGGCCCGGGCCGAGGATCCAGTGGTTCTCGTCCGGGAAGAACAGGAACTTGTGCGGGCTGGACCCGTCCTCCGCCTTCGACCGGGACAGCAGGTCCCACCACAGCCGCAGGCTCTCGCCGATCGGCATGCGGTAGTCCTTGTCCCCGGTACCGGATCGGGTACTCCTCGTACAGGACCGCGTTGACCCCCGCCTCCTTGCGTTCCGTGCGGAGTTCCCGGTCCGCGCCCGCGTCACCGGAGGACGGCATCATCGCCGAGCCGAGCACGACCGTTCCGGGGCACTCACCACGACGCCGCGCACGCCGCCGGGCGGGGACGCCACCACCCGGGCGTCGCCGCCGGCGGCCGGTTGCAGCCACAGGGCCGTCACCGGCTCGTCGTCCGGTTCGCCCTCCGGGTCCGGCCGGGCCGAGGTGAACAGCAGGTCGCCGGCGGCCGTGAAGGCGGCCGCAGCCTCACCCCGGTTGCTGCGGGTCAGCCGACGGGCCGGCCGCGTCCCGGCGGGGTCGATCTCCCACCAGGCCGTGGTGTACCGGTCCCCCTCACGGGCGGGGGTGCCCACGCCGACGACGAGCCGGCGACCGTCCGGGGAGAGCCGGAGCCCGGCGACCCGGGGGCAGGCTGATGTAGGCGTCCAGGTCAGCGAAGGGGGTCTCGGCATCGACGATCATCGTGCCTTTCGACCACCGCGCGACCGGACGCGGCGGCCCCCGCGAACCGGGGTGGCCGCCGCGCGGGGATCAGTCGTCCGAGCCGTGGCCGCCACGGCCCCGGTCGTCGCCGCCCCCGTGGCGGCCGCCGTGGTCGTCACCGGCCTCGCGGGCACCGCCGTGGTCGTCACCGGCCTCGCGGAGACCGCCGTGGTCGTCACCGGCCTCGCGGAGACCGCCCTTGTCGTCGCCGGCCTCGCTGTGAACGCCGTTGTCGTCGCCGCCCCGGCCGCGACCGCCGTGGTCGTCCACGCGCGATGTGGCCGAGGGCGAGACCCGGACGTCCGCCCCGCCCTCGATCCGGTGGCGCAGCACCTCCCCGGTCACCCGGTCGACGTCGATGTCGTGCTCGACCCCGTCGACGATCACGTCCACGTCCCACACCGGGCGCCCGTGCTCGGTCTCCCGCTCCACGGACTCGACCCGGCCGCCGCCGGCCGCCTGAACCGCGATCTCCCGGGCCGCGTCGGCGCTCACGGTCGTGGTGCTCTCCTCGTACGACGAGGAAGCGGTCACCGAGGGCGAAGCCGAGGGCGAGAAGCCACCGTCGGCGGCGAGGGCCGTGCCGGCCAGGCCGAGAGCGGCGAGGGCGCCGGTGGTCAGGAAGACAGCGGTGCGAACCTTGTTCATTGCGAAACCTCCACTCGATCGGACAGGTGAACGATCGCTGGAGATCGGCTATCGGCACGCTGTCCGACCGTTAAGGCCCGGCTAAGAACTCCGCCGGCGCGGCAGCCGCCCTCCGCCCGGATGGCACTGGAGGCGGGGCCGGCAGGCGGCCAGGGCCGCGTGCCGGCCCTCGCGCCAGAGGGCGCCGGCCTCGCCGAATCCGGCGGCCCGCGCCGCGCCGACATGCCAGTCGAGGCCGCCGGTGAAGCCCACCGGCGGGCGATCCCGGAAGATCTCGGCGCGGGCCGCCAGCAACCCGTCGAACTCCGGTACGGCGGAGAGCTCGTTCCACCACCGCGCCCAGGCCAGTTCCGCGGCCGCCTCGCCCGGCGCCGGGTCGAGGGCGCGCATCAGCCCGGGCAGGTTGTCGTCGGGCATCAGGTCCGCGACCACCAGCACGCCGCCCGGGGCGAGGGCGTCGCGGGCCGCCGCGTACAGCGCCCGGATCGCGTCCGGTGACAGGTAGTGCACCGTCATCACCGCGGTGATCAGGTCGTAGCCGGCCCCGGTCCGGGCCGGCCAGGCCGCTGTCAGGTCGGCGCCGACCACCCCGACCTCGCCGGGCAGGCCGGCCCGGGCCAGCTCGAGCAGCACCGGGTCGAGGTCGACGAGGGTGACCGCGGCGTGCGGCCAGCGGACGGCCATCCGCTCGGCCAGCAGGCCGGGACCGCCGCCGAGGTCGAGCACCCGGGCGGGCGGGCCGCCGCGCAGCGCCTCGACGGCCGCGCCGAGCGCGCGTTCCAGCCCGGCCATGCCGGGGACGAAGCCGGCCATCATCGCGTCCCAGGTGGTGCGCCAACCGGCGACGCGGACGGGGTCGAGGGTGAGCGGCGTCATGGCGGCTGCTTTCGTGGCTTCACGGAAATGACAACCGTTTCTAACAGGCGTCGGTTGCGCGTCAGCCGGAATTCAGCTCCGCGAGCCGGGTCAGCAGCCGCTCGACCTCCCGCTCCGTGTTGTGGACGTGCAGGCTCACCCGTACCGAAGAGGTCTTCTCGCCCTGATCCCCCTGGCAGTGGCCGTCGGCCCGGACCAGGAAGCCATCCGTGGCCAGGATGAACCCGAGGTCGTTGGAGCCGATCTCCCGATGCCGGAACGTCACGATCCCCTGCCGGCGCTGCACGACCGAGTCCGCGGCGAGGCTGGCCTGGCAGCCGAGCACCTCGTAGGCGTCCAGCTCCGACAGGCCCGCGGTGAGCCGGGCCGCGAGATCCCGGGTCCACCGGGCGATCCGGTCCACGCCGGCCGCCTCCAGCCAGTCCAGCGCCGCGGTCAGGCTGACGATGCCGCTGGTGTTCGGCGTACCGTGCCACCCGCCCGGCGCGAAGGACGGCCCGCGGCGGTCACGGGACCAGATCGCGCCGGTGCCGGGCAGTGCGAGGGCCTTGTGGCCGGAGAAGACCAGGAAGTCCACGTCCAGCTCGGCGACGGAGACCGCCAGGTGACCGATGCTCTGCGCGGCGTCCAGGCAGATCGGCACGGCCGGGCCGGCGGCCGCGCGCAACCGCGCGACATGCATGTCGTTGCCGTAGACGTGGTGCACGTGGGTGGCCGCGATCATCCTGGTCCGCGGGGTGACCAGGTCCGCCAGCCGGGCGGCGTCGTAGTCGTGGGCCGCGTCGTAGGGCATGGCCAGCAGGGTGACGTGGTCGCCACGGGCCCGGGCCAGGGCGGCGGCCTCCCGCCAGGGCTCGATGTTCGCGCTGTGGTCGGCGTACGGAACCACGATCTCGTCACCGTCGCGCAGCTGCGGGGCGAGCCAGTCGCGGGCGACGGCGCGCAGGCCCTCGGTGGTGCCGCTGACGAAGTGCACGCCGGAGCGGTCCGGGTCCGGATCGCCGAGGAACTCACGCAGCCGGTCGCGGGCGCGCTCGACGCGGGCGGTGGTGCGGTTGGCCCAGGGGTACGTGCCCCGGCCGGCGTTGGCGTTCTCGCTGGTCAGATACGCGATGACGGCGTCGAGGACGGATTGTGGCTTCTGTGCGGTGGCGGCGTTGTCGAGGTAGGCGATCCCCGGGTTGGCGGTGACGATCGGGAACTGGGCGCGCAGGGCGCGCTGCCATTCACGCAGGCCGCTGAGGCCGGCTGATTCGCTCGCGAACCTGCTCACCGGGCCGCTTGCCTCGTTAGCGAGCCCGCTCATCGGACCAGATCCAGACCCGCGTCGCGCCAGGCGATGATCCCGCCGTCGAGGGAGCGGGCGTCCGGGTGGCCCATCCGGGTGAGCAGGGCGGCGTACCTCGCCGACTTCTCCCCCACCGGGCAGACCAGCAGGACCGGACGGCGGCGGTCGAACGGCAGCCCGGCGTGCAGCAGCCCGGCGAGCACCTCGTCGACGAGGTTGACCGAACCGGCGAGGTGCAGCGCCTGATAGGCGTGCGGGCTGCGCAGGTCCACCACCAGCGGATCCACCTCGAGGGCCCAGCGCTGGGCGGCGGCGGGCGCCAGCGCCGGGGCGGCGGCCACCTCGGCGTCGGTCAGGGTGCGGATGGAATTGCGCCGGGGCGGCCGGCCGAAGACCTCGGGGCGACGGTCCCGGACGTACGACAGGTAGCTCTCCACCCGGTCGCAGACGATGAAGACCGCCGTCTTCCTCTCGGTCAACCCCGCGTCGACGGTACGCAGATGGCGGACCGCGCCCTGGAACGCGCCGCCACCGGTCGGGCCGGTCAGGATGCCGCACCGGCGAACCAGGGTGAGCAGCCCGTCGATGGCGTCGTCCGCCGTGATCGTCGCCAGACAGTCGTAGACACCCGGATCGAAGAGTCCGACCTCGTACACCTCATCGATGGTGCGGATCCCCGGGATGAAGTCGCTCTTGGCGCCGACCAGGCCGACCACCTCGACGTCCGGGTTGTGCCGGCGCAGCACCCGGGCCACGCCGGTGGACGAGCCGGCCGTGCCGACGCAGGCGATGAAGTAGTCGGGGGCGCGGCCGTCCAGGTCCTTGACGATCTCCGGCCCGGTGCCGTGCACGTGGGCCTCCACGTTGAGCTCGTTGAAGTACTGGTCGGTGTGCAGGTAGCCGCCACCGGCCCCGGCGAGCTCGCGGTACATCCGGGTGAGCGGGTCGTCGGTGTCGGTCGGGTCCAGGCACTCGGACCGGCCGGGCAGCTCGTCGATCTCCGCGCCGAGCAGCAACAGCAGTTCCTTGATCTCGGGGACCTTCATCCGGTTGGTGACGCTCCTGAACGGCCGGCCGTGCATGCCGGCGAGCAGCGCGAGAGCCTTGGCGGTGTTGCCGCTGGAGAGCTCGACCACGGTGTCGCCGGGCGCCCCTCGCGCCAGCAGCGGGCGGGCCATCTGCCAGGCGGCGCGGTCCTTCACCGAACCGAACGGGTTGAGCAGCTCCAGTTTCGCGTACAGGTCGATGTTCTCGAGGCCGTGCACGGCCGGGTCGAGGCGCACGAGGGGCGTGTCACCGATCGCCTCGGTGATGTCGTCGAGTCTCACGAAACCTCCTGTCGTGGGTGGACAGGCCAGTACTGCTCGTCGAGGCACCATCGGCGGACGCCGCCGGTCCGGTAGACCGCGACCTTGCGGGCGACCGGCTGGTGCAGGGCGCGCGTCGCGCTGAAGTCCATGAAGTAGCCGGCCGTGTTGACGAACGCGAGCAGGTCGCCGGGGCGGGGCACCACCGGCAGGTACACCTTGCGGCGGGTGATCAGATCCGTCTCCAGGCAGAGATTGCCGAGCAGGTAGACCCCGGCGGGACCGGCACGGCGGTCCCCCGCGCGGGGCAGGACCACCGGGTCCATCAGCACGCCGTGCTCCTCGAGGCTGACGTCGCGGGCGTTGATGTCGAGCTGGACCAGGATCTCGTCGTCCCGGCGCAGGACGGAGACGACCCGCGCCAGGATGAGGCCGCACTGGTCGAGCAGGGCGCGGCCGGGCTCGACGTCGAGGTCGTACATGTGGTCCAGCAGCAGCTCGCCGAGCGGCCGGCCGCGCTCCGGGGCGGGGGTGCCGAGCAGCCGGTCCAGGTAGGCGGCCCCGGACACCGGCCGGTATCCCGGGTAGAGCGCGAGGCTGCCGCGCAGGGTGCCCCCCTCGGCGCGCAGGCCGTAGCCGTGACCGTGCCAGGTCATCGGCGCCCGGCGGCCGAGCACGGCCTGCCCGAGCTCGGTGGTGTACCGATCCCACTCGACGCGGTCGGCCAGGTAGCTGACGCCGAAGCCGCCACCGATGTCCAGCGACCGGGGCCGGAGCCCGCGGGTCCGGCACTCGTCCAGGGCGGTCAGGCAGTTCTCCAGGGCGACCGCCTTCTCCGGCAGCCCGATCGTGTCCAGGTGGTAGGCCACCCCGGTCAGCGCCAGCTGGTCGGCGCGCTTCTCCAGCAGGTCGAGCAGGTCGGGCAGCTCGCCGGTGGGGGTGCCGAAGCGGCTGCCACGGGTCAGCAGACGCACCCCGGGCGAGGCGAAGCCGGACAGTCGCAGGCTGACCGGGACCCGGGGCAGCCGGTGGCCGGCCACGATGCCGGCGAGCTCGGCCAACTCGTCGTGGGAGTCGGCGCTGACCGTCGCCCCGGCGCGGGCCGCCAGCCAGAGGAATTCGCGGTTCTTCGGACCGGTGGCGACGATTCGGTCCGGGGTGAATCCGGCGCCCAGTGCGTGCTGCAACTCGCCGAGCGAGGCGACGTCGACGCCGGTGTCGCCGGCGGCGAGTTCGCGTAGCAGAGCGCTGGATCGATTGGCCTTGTGCGCGTAGTAGAGGCGGCCGGACAGGTGATGCCGGCGGTACGTCTCGCGGAAGGCGGTGACGTTTTTCGTGACCTGTTGCGGCAGGACCAGGGCGAGTGGCGAGCCCAGGGCGTCGAGCAGTTGGGCCAGAAAGTCACGGTCGTCGAGGAGGGACTGGATGATCGGATCGATTCTCGGCGTCAGATTGAGCATCTGCGTCTCCCGATTTCTCCGGCGTATTTTCAACGTAACTGACAACGGGTTTCATCGCCAGGGCCGAGAACGGGGGAAAATCATGTCAATGGTTCTGTCCGAGATTCGGCAAGGGCAATTGTTTATATGAGCTTCCTCGAATTCATTCATTTCCCTCCGCTCCGCGCCAACTTGCAAACCGTACGTACGTACTGTTGGATGGGGGCATGCGCGTGCTCCTCCTCGCCACCCTGGTCAACGCGTTCGGCAACGGCGCCTACCTGACCACCAGCGTGCTGTTCCTGACCACGGTCGCCGGCCTCAGCCCCGCGATGATCGCCATCGGACTCAGCGCCGGAGCCGTCGCCGGAGTGCTGGCGATGACGCCGCTCGGCTACGTCGCCGACCGCTACGGGCCGAAGCGGCTGTCGCTACTGTCCATGATCGTGCTCGCCGGGGCGTACACCGCGCTGCTCGCGGTGCACTCGATCCTCCCGTTCGCCCTGCTCTCCTGCGTCATCGCGGTCGCCACCGCACTCGTCAAGGGCGCCAACGGAGCCCTCGCCGCCGGGGCGGTGCCGGCCGCCGACCGGTTGCGGGTGCGGGCGAAGCTGCGCAGCATGATCAACGCGGGGATGGGTCTCGGCACGCTCGCCGGCAGCCTTCCCCTGCTGATCAAAACCGATTCCGGGTACGTCGTCATCCTGCTCGTCAACGCCGCGAGCTTCCTCGTCGCGGCCGCCCTGCTGACCCGCGCCCCGGCCGTCCCGCCACAGGTCACGCCCGCCGGCGGGCCGCGCCTGGTCGCCCTGCGCGACCGGCCCTTCCTGGCCTTCGCGGCGCTGGACGGCCTGCTCTCCAGCACGTACAACGACCTGCTCGGCATCGGCCTGCCACTATGGCTGGCCACCGGTGCGCACGCGCCGCTCTGGCTGATCTCGGTAGCCTTGGTGATCAACACGGTCGGCTGTGTACTGCTGCAGGTCCGCATGTCCCGGGGCGTGCACGGGCTGGCCGCGGCACGCCGCTCGGCACTGCGCGGCGCGGTCGTGGTCGCGCTCGCCTGCGCGGTGTTCGCGGCCACCGCGGGCCGGTCGCCGTGGGCCGCCGGAACACTGATCGGCGTGGCCGCGGTCGTTCACGTCCTGGGCGAGGTGTGGCTGTCGACCGGGAGCTGGGGGATCGTGTTCGAACTCGCGCCGACCTGGGCGCAGGGGCAGTACCAGGGGACGTACTTCGCGGGCCGTGGCATCGGCGACATGATCGCGCCGCCGCTGGTCACGGCTTGCGTGCTGGGTCTGCACTCCGGTGGCTGGCTGCTGCTCGGGGCGCTTTTCGTACTCGGTGGGTTGCTCTACATTCCGGTCACCCGCTGGGCCGCCGCCACCCGTCCCGCTGCCCGCCCCGAGCCTGTTCGCGTCTGATCAGCCCGCGGCCCGACCGGCCTCCACAGTGCCGTCAACGCCCTCGACACCACCACCCGAACCAGCTGGCCCACACAGGCCGTATCGAAACCGCCGGTACCCCCCAACCAGCTGTGGCCCACACGGGGCATCAGAGCCGCCGGCACCACCACCCAAACCAGCCGGACCACACGGTCTCAGCAAACATGCCCATCCCCGAACCGCAGGCGGCAGCCGAGAGAGGGACCGAAGGCAGCCTGTGGCTGGCAAGCATCGGCGCCCACCCCCAAACCGCAAGCGGCGGCCGGGACAGCGACCGAAGCGAACGATGGCTGGCGAGCACCAGCGCCCACCCGCAAACAGCAGGCAGCGGCCGGGACGGTGACCAGGAGCAGACAATGGCTGGTCAGCATCAGCAGCGGCGCTGCGGGTGCGACGCATGAGAACCTACGCAACGTGGCGTTGCTGCCAGTCGGGCCGGCTCGCGTGGTGCCATCGGGATAGCGTTCATCACTACTGGGGCCGGCTCGGTCGCGGTCGCTCCGGGATGTGGAGGCGGTGCCGGATCAGTGGCCGGTGCACTCCAGGGACCAGTCGTCGGCGCCGCGCGGGACAGCGTTCATCACCACCGGGACCGGCTCGGTCGCGGTCGCTCCGGGGCGTGGAGGCGGTGCCGGATCAGTGGCCGGTGCACTCCAGGGACCAGTCGTCGGCACCGCGGAGGAAGTCGGCGATCTCGGTCGTGGCGGCTTCGTCGCGGGTGAGTTGGGGACGGTCCGGGGTGACGAGCGCACCGGGCCCGAAGTTGCGGTGTTCGGCGAGGCGGGCCTCGGCCCAGGGCCAGGTGCCGAAGTCACTCCAGGCCGTGGCGCCGATGTGCGCGCCGATCCAGGACTCGCGGATGATCGTCTGGCCGACGGCGTTCGGATCGTTGCTCGGGTGCCAGGGCCGGCCCAGGTACACCGTCGCGGCGGGGGCGTCGGAGGTGAGGCGGCAACGGCTGAAGAGCAGGCCGTGCGGGTTGCCGAGGTCGGTGCTGGGTGCGGTGACGTAGCCGTTGGGGCTGGTGCCGCGGTCGAGGGAGTGGACGCGGCACCGGTCGAGGACCGCCGTGGCCCGGCCGAAGATGAAGTCGACGTCGCCCTCGACGTAGCAGTCGCGCAGGTACGCGCGGGCGATGACGCCGGCCGCGGTGCTGTTGAGGTAGAGGGTGTCCTGGTTCGCGAGGAACCGGACGCGGTCGAAGACCAGCCGGTCGGCGCGGGTCAGCACGGCGACCGCCTGCCGGTTGGCGATCTCCGGGTGGGCGGCCTCGTCGAAGAGGTTGGCGAAGGTCAGGTTCGTCGCCCGGAAGTCGGCGCCGTTGAGCGTGACCGAGGCGCTGCCGGAGGTGCCCCACGGGGTGCCGTCGGGCTTGAGGGTGCCGTTGGCGCGGTCGTCGGCGATCACGACGTCGGCCGGGGCGCGGCCGAGGCCGCGCAGTTCGAGGAAGGTCTTTCCGGCGGGGACGATGACCTGGCCGAGGTAGGTGCCGGGACGAACCCCGATGACGTACGGGGTGGTGGCACCGGACGGCGCGGCGTCGATCGCGGCCTGGATGGTGGTGAAGTCGCCGGCCCCCTCCGCGGCGACGATCAGGTCGAGCTTCGGGTGCGCCGCGGCCGGGCCGGACCAGGCGACCGTCGCTCCGGCGCCGAGGGCTGCGGTGAATTCGAGGAAGGTACGCCGGCGCATCAGAGCCTCCTGGCCTAGCAGGGGGAAAGGGCTTTCCTCCGGGCACCGTAGACGCACCGATCCAGGCTCGTCAATCCTCCGCTCGGTAACACGCCGGCAATCGATGTGTTGCGCATGACGGACCGGGCCCCTAGTTTGAGGGGCGGATAAAATCGAACAGCGCCGATGACTCATCCCCCACTGTCGAAGCGCTTCGACGAGTCGAGCACCGGCGCTGCCGTCCCCCAAGGAGGCGCTCCATGCGCAAACTACGGATCATGCTGCCCCTGTGGCTCGCCGCCGCACTGCTGCTCGTCGCACCCCAGGCCGCGCACGCCGCGGTCTGGGGATCGTCCGACCAGTGGGCGACCTGGACGAACGGCGGCTACACGCTCTACAACAACATCTGGGGCAGCGGCGCGGGCCCCCAGAGCATCTGGGCGAACTCTTACAGCAACTGGGGCGTCTGGGCCAACCACCCGAACACCGGCGGGGTGAAGTCGTACCCGAACGCCAGCAAGAGCGTGAACAAGAAGCTCAGCGCACTGGGCAGCGCCACCAGCAGCTTCAACGTGACCGTGCCGGGCAGCGGGGCGTACACCACGGCGTACGACATCTGGGCGAACAACAACGCGTACGAGATCATGCTGTGGATGAACAAGCAGGGCGCGGTCGGCCCGCTCGGCTCCCTGCAGACCACCGCGACGGTGGGCGGCCACACCTGGAGCGTCTACCGCGGATCGAACGGCGCGAACGCGGTGTTCTCGTTCGTCCGCAGCGGTAACACCAGCTCCGGCACGGTCGACATCAAGGCGATCATGAGCTGGATCAAGAATCGGGGCTGGTTCGGCGACGTCACGCTGGGCAACATCCAGTTCGGGTACGAGATCACGTCCTCCAGTGGCGGCCTGAACTTCATCACCAACAGTTACTCCGCCTCGGCGAGCTGACCGCCTCCCGTCTCGGCCCGCTCTCAGGACACCTCCCGGGAGCCAGCGCCAGACGCTGTACGTTTTGTCCCGTTTACGCCACTATGTCCGGGTGACGCTTGAGGCTGTTTTCGGCACTGAGGACTACTCCCGCGACCCCGGCGGGCACTTACGCGAAACGTGCGAGGGACCGGTGGACCGGGTGGCCGTTCCCGGTCTCCCGCCCGTCTACCTGGTGACCGGCTACCAGCAGGCCCGGGAGGTGTTCAACGACTCCCGGCTCTGCAAGGACCGGTCCCGGGTGCCCACCGCCCACGACCCGGGGCCGGAGATGATCTGGGTCGCCGGGCGGCAGCTGCTGAGCACCGACGGCAATGACCACGCCCGGTTGCGCCGGCTGCTCACCGGCTGGTGGTCGCGGGCCGCCTCGGCGCGCTGGCCGGAGATCATCGAACGGCACACCGGCGACCTGCTCGCCGACCTGGCCTCCGGCCCGGCCGAGACCGACCTGGTCACCGGCTTCGCCCGGCCGCTGCCGATGCGGATCCTGGCTGACGTCGTGGGAATCCCACAGGCCGAGGCGGGCCGGCTCCAGGAACTGGTGCACGTGTTCACCAGCAACGGTGTGCCCGAGAGTCCACAGGTGCAGTCCGCTCACGGCGACCTGGTGGCGATCTGGTTCCGGCTGGCCAAGGAGCACGCGGGTGAGGACACCCTGCTCGGCGTGCTCGGCAAGGCCCGGCAGGACCGGGAGATCTCCCTGACGGAGCTGACCTCCCTGCTGGACATGCTGCTGGTGGCCGGCGCCCACTCGATGTCGATGTTCTTCCCACGGGTCGTCCTGCGGCTGGCCGACGCGCCGGAGCTGGTGGCGACGCTGACCGGTGACGACGAGTCGGCGCAGGAGGCGCTGGTCGAGGAGTTGATCCGGCTCTGCCCGCCGTTCCCGCTCGCCACCCACCGGTACACGACCGAGGACGTGGACCTGTGGGGCACGCCGGTGCCGGCCGGTTCGCTGGTGATGCCGGCGGTCGCCGCCGCGAACCGGGATCCACAGGTCCATCCGGCTCCCGACCAGGCGTGTCCGGGGCGGCCGGGCGCCCGGACCCGGCACCTGTCGTTCGGCCACGGCGCGCACTACTGCCTGGGAGCGACGCTCGCCCGGCAGCAGGCGAGGATCGCGCTGGTCCGCCTCTACCAGCGCTTTCCTCACCTGACTGCGACCGGCGAGCCGGTCTGGCGGAACCTCATGGTGCCGGAGCCGGCGTGTCTGCCCGTACGGCTCAGGCGGGGCTGAACACCAGCGCCGCGTTCTGGCCACCGAAGCCGAACGAGGTGCTGACCGCCGGCGCCCGGTTCACCTGCCGGGGCCGGCCGGTCACCACGTCCAGGTCGATCGCCGGGTCGAGCTTGTCCAGGTTGGCGACCGGCGGAAGCAGGCCGTGCCGCAGGGACAGGACGACGCCCGCCGCCTCGATCGCCCCGGCCGCGCCCATCGCGTGCCCGATCACGCCCTTGAACGCGGTGACCGGCAACGCCGAGCGCCCGAAGACCTCGCTGATCGCCCAGCCCTCGGTCACGTCGTTCATCGGGGTGCTGGTGGCGTGGGCGTTGACGTGCCCGATGTCGGCGGGCTCCAGGCCGGCGTCGGCCAGGGCGGCCCGGATCGCCTGGATGGCGCCGCGGCCCTCCGGGTGCGGGGCGGTCACGTGGTGGGCGTCGGAGGAGGCGCCGAAGCCCGAGAGGTACGCCTGGATCCGCGCGCCGCGCGCCCGGGCGTCGGCGACCCGTTCCATGACGAGCACCCCGGCGCCCTCGCCGAGCACGAAACCGTCGCGGTCCAGGTCGAACGGCCGGGACGCCAGGTGCGGCTCGTCGACGCGGTTCGAGAGCGCGCCGATCCGGCCGAAGCAGGCGGAGGCCGTACGGCTGCGAGCGGTCTCCGTTCCGCCCGTGATCACCACGTCGCAGGCTCCGGAGAGCAGCAGGTCGCGGGCCACGCCGATGGCGTGGGTGCTGGAGGCACAGGCGCTGCTCACGGTGAAACACGGACCCTGGGTCCCCAGGTCCAGGGCAGCCTCGGCCGCGGCCATGTTCGGCAGGCTCCGGGGCAGGGCGAAAGCCGAGACCCGCTCGGGCTCGCCGGCCTGGATCTTCTGGATCGCGACCTCGGTGCCGCCCATGCTGTTGCCGCCGACCCCGAGCACCACGCCGACACGCTCGGCCGCCCACTGTTCCGGCCCGAGGCCGGCCTCGGCGACGGCCTCTCGAGCCGCGGCGACCGCGAACCGGCTGAACGGGTCGAGCCGCCGGTTGAGCCGCGCGCCGAGCAGGGCGACCCCGTCGAAGCCGGTGACCGGGCAGCTGATGTCGACGGCCAGCCCGGCGAGCTCGGGGTCGGTGGTGGCCATGGACCGGCCGGCGCACAGCCCGGCCCAGGTCGCCGCGGCGCCGACACCGGCCGGGGTGACCAGGCCGATCCCGGTCACCGCGACCGCGTCGCGGGCGCTCACCGCGTCCCGGCCGAGACCGCTTCGGACACCATCCGGACCTCGGTCCCCGCGTAGGCCGGCTCGCCCGTCAGGTGGTCGTGCAGCGCGGCGGCGATCTGGCCGACCGTGGTCCGGAACGTGACCACGCCCTCGTCGAGCCGGCGGATGCCGGTCGCGTCCTGCAGTACGAGGCCCAGCTCGAGGACCGAGAGCGAGTCGAGCTCCAGGTCCTCGAGGGTGGTCTCAGGGGTGACCCGGGACGGGTCGATATCGAGATGTTCCTTCAGATGGAACAGGACGATCTGATATGCGGAGTCCATCCTCCAGCGCCTTTCGTTCGTTCGGGGAAGAGCGGGAATCTCGGTCACACCAGGTGGCCGAGGCGGTGCAGCACCGACTGCCCGAGCAGGCAGGAGCGGTGCAGTTCCCGGCGTTGCTGCACGGGAAGCGCACCGGCGGTGCCGGTGCGGCCGGACCGGACCGAGCCGGCCGCGGCGCGCAGCCATCGCGCGTCCGCGTCGAAGCCGCCGAAGCGGGCCAGGCCGGTCAGGCATCGGACCGGGTCGGCGACCAGGTCCTGGTAGTTCAGCGCCAGCAGGCGATCGGCGGGCAGCCCGGCGAGGTGCGGTTCCGCGTCGAGCAGCAGCATGCTCCACAACCGGCCGTAGCGGGCGAGCGGAATCGGGATGTCCAGGGAGTCCGCTGTGAACCTGTCGGGCAGGTAGGCGGCGAGGTCCTCGGGCAGTCCCGACACGTCGGTGCCGGCGTCCTGCCAGGGGTCGGCACCGAGCAGCCGACGCATCTCGAAAGCCTGCGCGCCGATCGCGAACGCCGGGTGACGACTCATCGACAGGGCGGTGTCCGGACCGTCCCGGTGCAGGTGGACGACCCGGGCGTCGGGGAAGATCCGCAGCAGCGTGCCGAGCATCCGCAGCGAGCCGCCGCTGCGTTCGACGATCACCCGGCGGCCGAGCCGCCGCGCGAGGTGGTCGAAGAACCGCCGGTACTGCGCCTCGGCCGGGGCGGTGGCCCACTGTGGAACCTCGGCGGCCAGTTCGTCGTAGAGGGCGTCCGGGTCGTCGGTGAGGTGCGGCAGGGTGAGCAGGCTGAGCGCCGGGACGCCGGTCTCGGGGGTGAATCGGCCGCGGTCGAGCGGGTACTGGATCTCGCGGACCGGGATCCGGTGCCGGACCAGCTCGGCGAAGCCCGGGTCGAGGACGCCGAGCAGCTCCCAGAAGCGGGCGCCGCTGATCTCGCCGGGGATCAACGGGACGTGGACGGCCGCGAACAGTTCGCTCACGCTGAGCACGTCCGGGTGCTGGGCGAGCATCTCGGAGACCATGGTGGAGCCACAGCGGCCGGTCCCGGTGACGATCATCGGGGGCGGGGCGGCGGGATCGATACGGCTCATCGGCGGCCTTTCCCAGGAACTGGGTCAAAAAAGTGACAGCCGCCACAGTTTGGCAATCGGACATAAGATCACAAAGCAGACACGCCGACGCGGTGAGATGACACACGCCGTGTCGGGCACCCTCCGATCAGTCGCGGCACCCGCGGGATCGGGGCGATAGGTTAACGCCATGAGCGCGGAACGGGTTCGCGTGCACGGGGATCTGTACCACGGCGAGGTGCCGGACGGGGCGATCTACGTGGGTCGCGCGGCGCCGGGGCTGAAGGCGAGTCCGTACCACAATCGCCATCGCGTCGGTGGTGCGTGCCGGGTCTGCGGCCGTACGCATGATCGCGCCGAATCGGTGACCACCTACGCGCAGGATCTGACGGCGGACCCGGAGTTGATCGAGCGGGTCCGCCAGGACCTGCGCGGGGCGGATCTGGCCTGCTGGTGCCCGCTGGACGGGCCGTGCCACGGCGACGTGCTGATCCGCGTCGCGGACGGCGCCGATCCGCTCGACGCCGTCGCGACGGTCCTCCGGGAGAAGGAAGACGCCGCGGCGATGCTCCACGAGAAGGGTGATGCCGCGGCGGCCGGCCACGAGAAGGAGACCGCCACGGCGCGTACCCGCGAACCGGACACCACCACGGAGAGGTCCGCGGCGCGCGGCCGGAAGAAGAGGTGACTATTCCGCCGGAGGGATCCGAGGCCCCGGCACGTTCCAAACCGGCGGCTCGTCCTGAGCCCGGCCGTCCGGCGGCAGAGCATGCCGCCAATGACCTTCGGGTGGCGGCGTGTTCCGATCCATGGTGGCGGGCCGCGCACCGGCCGGGGCCGGGCCCTGTTCGGACCCGGAAGCCGGAACGGGACCGGGAGCCGGGGCCGGGGCGGGCCCGGAAGCCGGAACGGGACCCGGGGCCGGAGCCGGGGCGGGTTCGGGAGCCGGGGCGGCCCCGGCGGGCGGATCGCTTGCGGAGGCCGTGGCCGGTTCCGGAGCCGACTCGGGTACGTCCGGCGCCCAGGCGAACGCCAGCGCCGCCCCCACCACCGTGAACAGCAGGCCGATGATGAAGCCGCCCATGTTCGAGGTGAGGAAGGACCCGAGCCCGCAGAGCATCGCCATCAGCGCGTAGAAGAGCCGCTGAGTCGGATTGAACCAGAGCAGCAGCCCGAGCAGGATCAGAACGAACGGCACCATGTAGCCGATGAAGTTCTGCATGCCGACGTGCAGCACCACGCCGAGCGGCGCCCACACCGTGAACAGGATCTCCACTCCGCCGAGCAGGACCAGCAGGCCACCCCAGAACGGCCGGCTGTGGCGCCAGTCGCCGAAGCCTCGCCAGGCGCGGGCGCCCGGCGAGGCTCGGTGTCGAACGATTCCGGACATGGTCAGCAGCCGTCGCCGGTGAAGGCCATGCGCAGGTTGGGCAGGTGGAACGTGACCGCCGTGGTGGCGTAGTTGTTCTGCCTCAGGTTGGTGAGCGTCACCTCTTCGGCCTGCTGCCCGAAGACGCCGATCGCGCCCGTCTTGCCGGGCACCCGGGTCAGCGTGCTGGCGTCCTGGCCGATGTCGATGTTCTTGAAGTCGGCGTTGGCGGTGATCAGGTCGGAGTCGACGACGAGCGTGTCGGCGGTGACCTTGTTGCTGGCGCTGCCCGCGGTGATCTTCAGGTTGATGCCGCCGAGGGCGATGCTCTGGCACAGCCCGTCGAGCTGGGCGTCGCGGATCGCGGAGACGATGACGACCACCTGGCCACCGGTGTCACCCTCGTTGGGGCTGCCCGGCTCCATGTGGTCGAGCTCGGCGTACTGCGCGAAGCCGTAGCCGTGCAGCTTCGGCGAGGTGACGGTGAACGGCATGCCGGAGATCGAGAAGGAAGCCGCGAGCACTCCCTTGCCGGTCAGCAGGATCAGGCCGGCGGTGGCCACGAGGCCGCCGAGCAGCATCGCGGTGAACCGGCGCCAGCGGGTCCGGCCGTGACGGGTGGAGGACATGCACTCTCCTTTGCGGGCGTATTCCGCCGCGCGGGCACTGCGGATGCCGCCCGACGAAGATTATTGGCGCGTCTCGATGGATTTCGGCGAAGTTACGCCGCGGTAACGAGAGGCGTCAAGTGTGAACGCCAGCATTCCAGTCAGTGAAAAACCCCGTCGGTATCTGATGCTGCGCAGGGCGGGACGACACGTTCCCCGGCAGGCTGTACGGCCAACTCGGAGATCGCGCCGTCGCGCCCCACGAACGGCGCCATCATGAAGTAGCCGAGCATCGGCAGCAGCTCGGGCAGGTCCGCGACGCGACCGGCCGAGACGTACCGGTAGATCGTCGAGTAGACGCCGCCGACCACGGTGTCGACCAGGCCGTCCGGCACGTCCGGCGCCTCCGCGAAGAACCGGGCGAACCGGCCCAGCAACTCGGTGCGCTCGTGGCGGGCGAGCAAGCCGGCCGCGTCGATCTCCACGATCGCCATGGTGGCGAAGGCCGGCACACTGGTCAGCACGTCGAGCAGCACCTTCAGCGCGGCGCGGGCGCCGGACCGCCAGTCCCCGGCCTCGGCGTAGGCCGCGTCCATCAGCCGCAGCACCACCCCGGTCCCGTGCCGGTAGGTGTCCAGGAACGCGTCCTCCTTGCCGGCGAAGAGCGCGTAGAACGCCGGACGGGTCACCCCGGCCGCCGTGCAGATGTCGCTGACCCGGGCGTTCGCGTAGCCCTTCTCGGCGACCGTGTGCACCAGCGCGTCGTAGAGCCGCTCCCGCTGCGTGGCGGCCACCGCCTCGGGCGTCATCGAGCGCGGGCCGCGCTTGATGGCCCGAGCGGGGTCGCGTCCGGCACGAGCGCCCGGAAGCGGGCCGATCACTACATTCGTCATCGTTGTCCCTCAATGCCTTGACATGACATACCGACGGGGTTTCTCATACCGACAGGTAACTCTCGATGGTGCACGAGGCGAGGTTCCCCCAAGTATCGCCTCCCACTCAAGCCCCGGAACGCTGCGGAAACGGCCGGGCCCACCATCCATCGACATCCCTGAATGGAGTGACGCTCATGCCCGCGTCACGGCTGAAATCCGTCCTGGCCACGGTCGCTGTCGCCGCCACCGTCCTGACCCTCACCGCAACCCCCGCCCACGCCGCCACCTACCCCGGCCTGGAGGCGTGCCCGCTCACCTCGGCGACCATGAAGGACCCGACGAACCTACAGGTCGGCTGCGTGCACTCGGTGACCAACGGTGGCAGCGTCACCATCGGCTCCAACGTCGTGCCGCTCACCAACCCGATCACCATCCAGTTCGGCGTCTACTGGCCGGCCGACGCGCCGGTCCGGGAGTTCCCGGACGGTTCGGTCGCCAACGTGTACTCGACCGTCCCGGCGGCCGGGGGCAAGACCCTGGTCGCCAAGCCGCTCCAGGTGAACATCCCCGGGATCGCCAACATCATCCCGGGCGTGACCAGCGTATTCGCTCAGGTCGAACTGGCCGGGACGATCACCGACTTCGTGCCGCTGGCCACCGGGGAGAACATCCCCGTCTTCGCCCTGCCGATCAAGCTGCACCTGTACAACGCCCTGTTCGGGCTCAAGTGCTACATCGGCTCGGACAGCACACCGATCCGGCTCAACCCGACCACCGGCACCACCAACCCGCCGGCCCCGAACCAGCCGGTCACCGGGGACTACGGGGACATCACCATCGAACCGGATCCGAACGGGTTCGAGACCCTCGGCGTCGGCTTCACCGACGCGACACTCGTCGACAACGCCTACTCCGTACCGAAGGCGAACGGTTGCGGCCTCATCCCCGGCAGCCTCGACGCGCTGATCAACCTGGCTTTCGGCCTGCCCTCCGCGGCCGGGAAGAACGCCGTGGTGTTCAGCGGCAACAACACCAGTTTCGCCCTCTCCCCCAGCCTGGACGACCTCACCCAGGCTCTCGCCCACTGAAAGGGGCATCCCCCATGCTGAAGAACCGCATCACCGCCGCCGCGCTGTCCGGCACCGCCGTCGCCCTGCTGCTCGCCGGGCCCGCTCGCGCCGACGACACCGCCGTGCTGACCACCGACACCCTCGCCGGGACCGCGGTCGCCGCCGGTGACACCATCTCGGCCGGCATCGTCGCCGGCAGCCAGGCCGTGTTCGCGACCGCCCCGGCCGGCAGCAACGGCATGAAGTGCAACGCGTCCAGCTTCAGCGCCGTCGTCAACGACAACCCGGTCGCGCCCGGCAGCGCGTCGCTCGGCTCCACCCTGGGCGTCTCCAGCTGCACGGTCACCGGCGTCCCCGGGGTGACGGGCGTCAACAGCGTCACGATCAGCAACCAGCCGTACGCCACCACGGTCGCCAGCGACGGCACGGTCACGGTCACCGGCACCGACACCGCGCCGATCTCCGCGACGCTCGTGCTGCGCTCCCTGCTCGGCTCGGTGACCTGCGTCTTCGTCGCCAACGGCAACAGCATCACCGGCGTCGCGGACAACACCGACAACTCGATCTCGTTCACCGACCAGCAGTTCAACAAGAGCTCCGGCCCGGCGGCGTGCGTCGCCAACGGCTACTTCACCGCCAAGTACACCCCGGTGGCCAACGCCGCCGGGTCCCCGGTCTTCGTCAACTGAGACCATCTCGCCCGGAGCCGGCCGATCCCGGCTCCGGGCGGGGCATTTGTGCCGGTGCGCCGTCCCCCGCGGTGACCGCCGGCGCAGGGGCCCTGCCCGTCGTGACCCGGGCGGGGCCCGCCCCTCGGCCGGGGTTAATTGCCTCGCGGCGGGCCACGCTCACGTGGGATACCTGGGGGCCCACCGCAAGGAGCGATCATGGCTGATTTCGATATCCGGGCCGCCGACCTGAAGGCGCTCAACTCGCTGACCAAGTACCCGTCGATCCCGACCTACCACGAGCTCGACCCGCGCAACGGCGGGCTGACCGAGACCGTGACGTCGTTCCCCGGCCCGGTGATCGGGACCGAGAAGGTGGACGGATGCAACTCGCGGTTGATCCTGCTGCCGGACGGCAGCTACCTGCTCGGATCACGGGAGGAGCTGCTGTACGCGCGCGGCGACCTGATCGGGAACCCGTCCCAGGGCATCGTGGCCAGTCTGCGCGACGTCGCTGACGGCCTGCCGGACCACGAGCTGCCGCCGGACACGCTGCGGGTCTACTACCTGGAGCTGTACGGCGGGAAGATCGGCGGGCAGGCGAAGAACTACAGCGGCCGGGGCGCGGTCGGCTGGCGGCTGTTCGACGTGGCCGAGGTGAACGATCTCCAGGAACGGCTGACCTGGCCGGCCGAGCGGATCTCGGCCTGGCGCGACGGCGGTGGACAGGAGTACGCCACCGAGGACGAGCTACGCGCGGTGTCCCTCTTCGACCTGGCTCCGCGGCTGTTCACCATGGACGGGGCGGACCTGCCGACGGAGGTCGCGGGCGTGCACGCGTTCCTGGGCGAGCGGCTGCCGCGCACGCTGGTCGCGCTGGACGACAGCGGCCAGGGCCGGCCCGAGGGCATCGTGCTGCGCACCCCGGACCGGTCGGTCATCGCCAAGGCCCGCTTCCAGGACTACGAGCGCACCCTGAAGCGGCGCGCCCGGCACTGATCCCCGGTCAGCTCAGGCCCTCGGGTTGCTGCTGACGACGCTGCTGGCGGCGCTCGTGCAGGCGGCGCCAGCGCTCGTAGACCTCGGTGGCCGCCACCACTGGCTCGGCCGCGCGGCCCGCCTGCCACTGGCGGGGAAGGAACGCCTCGGCTCCGGCCCAGAGCAGCTCGCTCATCGGGACGGTGCCGCCGTGCAGCTTCATCAGTTCGGCGGCGACCGCGGCCGCGTGGTCGCTGCGGCGCCAGACCTCGACCATCGACTGGCCGCGCGTCAGGTCGTCGTAGTCCTGTGGATGCAGATCCATCCCCGTCCTCTCACCGTGTGTAACCGTCTGCCGACTGGCGTGTTGCCGGAGGGCGCGGTGCCGAGACGTCCGAGATCAACAGGCCTGCCGGTCCACCCTGCTGCGATGGATCGCGCCTGTCAAGGTCGAAGGTCACCCGGCGGCAGCCTGAGGAAAAGGCGATCTCTACGGTCAGTGACGGCCTAGGTTCAAGTCTCTGACCGGATACCGACACCAAATCCGCTCCATCGGTACGGAAAGCGCCGTTCGGTGGACCACCGGCGAGCGATTACCGGGTGGGCTCAACCTCTCTAGGGTTCTTTGTCATCGGTTCTTTCATCGACGGCAAGGAGCACCGTCATCACCATCACACCCGAGTCCGCCGCGCACGGCTACCGCGTCGCCGTCATCGGGCAGGACCGCGCCGGACTGTCCCTCGCCCGGGCCGCGATCGCCGCCGGGCACACCGTCGCCGGGTTCGACACCGACCCCGAGCTGATAGTCAAGCTGCGCGCGGGACGGTCGGCGCTCGGCGACGAGCTCGTAGCCATGCACGAGACCGGGCGGTACCACGCCACCGCCGACCCACGGTGGCTCGCCGGGTGCACCGTCTACCTGGTGGTGGCCCCGGTCCCGCTGCGCCGGGGCCGGCCGGACCTGGGGCCGGTGCTGGCCGCCGCGGACACCGTCGCGGGGCATCTGCAGGACCGGGATCTGGTCGTACTGGAATCGTGGGTCGCGCCCGGCACCACCCGCGGCGTCTTCCAGGACGCGCTCGCCGCGCGCACCAGCGCGCGTTACCACCTGGCCTTCTCCCCGCAGCGGGACGGCCGCGCGAAGCTCGTCGGCGGCGTCGACCGCAGATCGACGCTGGCCGCCACGGCGTTCTACCGCACCGTCCACGATGTCGTCGTGGCCTGTGCGGACGCCGAGGAGGCGGAGGCCGCGAACCTGGCCGCGGCGGCGGACCGGAGATCCGCCTGAGTCCCCTCAGGAGGGTATAAATCGTCACTCGTGAGAGGGCAATCAGGAACAATCGCCGTCGGCCGGGTATCAGTCTGGTGTGGTGCCAACACACGAGGGGAGCCAGCCGATGACCGCATGGGACCTCACCGCGGGCCTCAAGAACCTGCGCGCGCAAGTGAATGCCCGCTGGCCGGACCGGGACCGGTCCAGCGACGGCACGATCGGCGACACCGCCCATCAGGGTTCCACCAGCGGCCACAACCCGGACGACACCTCCAGGGCCCGTCCGGAGTGGAACGGCGATCCGGACGGGCTGCCCGAGGTGCGCGCCTGGGACATGGACAGTGACCTCGGCGAGCCGGGCACGTCCGCGCAGATGCTGGTCGATCACATCCGCGGGCTGCCCGGCGCCGGGCGCGTCCTGCGCTACATGATCTACAACCGCAAGATCTATCGGGCGTCCGGCGACTGGGCGCCCGTCACCTATGTGGGGCCGTCGCCGCACACCGAGCACATCCACTTCTCCGGCGCCTGGTCGCAGGCCGCCGACAACGACACCGGCTTCGACTTTCGATTGGATGAGGTGGGAAACATGCCGTTGAACAGCGACGACAGGACGTACATCCGGGAAGCGGTGCGCTCGGCCATGATCGAGGTGCTCGCCGACGGATACCGCGCCGCGGCCGGCAAGGCGGGCGGCACCAGCCCGGACGACCGGGTCGCCCGCAATGTGCGCGACTACCTGCGCGCCATCGTCGGCGGGCCGACCGAGGACGACATCGCCGCGGCGACGACGACGCTGCTGGCGGCGATCACCGGGGTCAACAGTGCCGATCCGACCGCCCGGGCGCTGAGCGAGCTCGACCCGGCGAAGATCGCCGCGGCCATTCCCGACTCGGTCGCCGACCAGGTCGCCGATCAGCTCGCCGCCCGCCGCGCGGCCTGACCACTGGACTTGGCCGAGAGGCCTGGGCACGGGACGCGTAGGTCGTACCGCGAAAGGGTTTTGGGGTGATCGGTGCCGGGCCCGGCGGCGGACCGCCGGGCCCGGCACCGGTCCTCAGTAGCCGACGCGGAAGGTGGCATCCTGTTTGTCGGTGGTGGCGGAACTGCTGCTGATCACGTCGATGCGCAGGACGTAGTTGCTGTGGCGCAGGTAGCGGGTCGGGTTGTTGTAGGAGCGGAACGACGTCCAGCCGGAGTCGGCGAGGCCGGCGGTCTTGTAGAAGGTCGCGTCCGCCGCGAACGTGCTGGTCCCGTCGTTGGCGTTGAGGACCAGCGCGTAGTTGGAGTGCCGCAGGTAGCGGTCCGGGTAGTTGACCGAGCGGAAGGAGACCCCGGACGAGTCGGCCAGGCCGGGGACCAGGGTCCACATCTGATCCTGGTACGGGTCGAACGGGTAGGTGTCGATCCGCCCGACGTTGTTGGCGTGCCGGATGTAGCGGTCCGGATAGTTGTAGGACTTGACCCGGTTCCAGGCCGGGGTTCCCCACTTGGCGGTCAGGTTGGCCTGCTCGGTCGCGGTGATCGGAACGATGCCGAGGTGCTTGGAGTTCAGCGGCTGGGTGTACGACCGGTCGTTGAGCAGCGTCCAGGAGCCGCCGGCGAGGCTGGTGGTCTGCCAGCAGAAGAACCGGCCGTTGGGGCTCCAGGTGTCGCCCCACATGTACCAGACCTCGGACGTGTTCGACTTGCTGATCTGGGGCGCCTCGACACCGCGACCGGGAGTGATCGCGCCGGTGTAGATCGAGAAGCTGCCGGCGGTCAGCGACGACGACCTGGTGCCCAGCAGCGTGCTGTTGGTGTTGTTCTTGTAGTACATGTAGTTCACGCCGCCGGCCGTGACGAAGCTGCCGTCGATCGCGTCGTAGCCGGGGTCGTAGAAGACGGCCGGCGAGCCGGCGGTCACGAAGTCGCTGGTGTAGTTGACCATCAGGACGTTGTGGCCGGTGCTGTTGACCGCGGAGTAGACGACCGCGTACTGGCCGCGCGACGCGTCCCAGTACGCCTCCGGCGCCCACGCGTGCGTCGCCAGCGAGTGCACCTTGAGCAGGCGGTACCCGGTGAACGTCCGCAGGTCGGTGGAGTCCCAGACGTGCAGGTACTGGCTCTGGTAGGACCAGTCGGTCCCGTTCAGGTCGGTGGCCAGCACCACGAACGTGCCGTCCTGCTTGCGCAGGATGAACGGGTCACGCAGGCCCTTGCTACCCAGGGTCGGCGTGGCCACCGCGTTGTTCTGGTTGAGCGGCGTCCAGTTCAGGCCGTCCGTGCTGACGGCCAGGTGCAGGCCGTAGTTGGCGGCGGTCATCGACGGGGACTCGGTGAAGTACGCCATCGCGTACCCGGAGTAGGTCGCGGCCCGCGCCGCCTCGGGAAGCAGGAGGGCCGCGCCGGGCAGCAGCCCCGCGGCCAGTACCGAGCGTCGTCTCATTTCGCGATCGCCGTCCCGTGCCGGCAGCCCGAGCAAGTGATCTTGCTGAGGCTGCTCCAGCTGTTGAGGTCGGTGCTGGTGGCGGTGTAGATGCCGTCGCCGGCGCTGTAGTGGTCGACGTACATCCGCCAGGAGCCGTCGTCGAGCTTGACCAGCGACGGCCCCTCGTAGCCGGAGGCGAACAGGGTGCCCTTGTTGACCCAGCCCTCGGTGAGGTTCGCGGTGGTCGTCCAGTGCTCGATGTACTTGGTCGTCTCGTTCTTGGTGAAGGCGTGCCAGGTGCTGCCGGACTTCACCACGAACGTGTCGATGTGGTTCGTGCCCAGGCCCCACATCTGCGCCGGGCCGCTCCAGCTGGTGAGGGCGGTGTTCTGGGCGGTGTAGACGTACGGGCGGAAGCAGAACGAGCAGCTCGTCGACGCGATGCTGGTGATCAGCTTGACGCTGCTGCCCTCGACGTAGAACTCCGGCGCCCAGGTGTAGTTCGCCCCGCTGATCCCGGCCGGGATGCTGGCGATGTTGGTCCACGTGGTCAGGTTGGTGCTGGACGCGACGTTGAAGTACGTGCTGTTCGTGGTCCAGGACTGCACGGTGTAGGCGGCGTAGTAGACGCCGTTGCGCTTGAGGATGCTGGGGTCGCGCAGCACCCCGGTGGGGCCGTGGAAGTTGGTGTCGACCAGGGTGCTGTAGCTGGTGCCGCCGTTGGTCGACTGGTAGATCCAGAGTTCCTCGTCGGCGGCGGCGTCACCTTTGAAGGTGGCGTAGATCAGGGTGGTCGCGGCGGCCGCGGGCTGGGGTAGGGCCAGCGCGCCGATGACCAGGGTCAGGACACCGGCGACCAGCGCCGTCAGGCGTCTCATACCGTGCTCCTTCAGGCTGTTAGCGCTAACAATTCAGCGCATGGGGGATGTGCCGTACGCAGGGCAGGGGGATATTCATCGAGGAAGGCCGAGAGAGCGGCCCGCCACGGTTCGAAGTTTCTGAATGATTGCGCTCAGCTTACGGAGCTGTCAAGGATGCGAAACCGGGGCAAGACGACTCCGGCGACCGCCCGCACCCTGGCGACTAGGGTGACTCGGGCGATCGCCGGAGCTGTCGACCTCGACCGGTCCCAGGGCAGCCGCAGGGCTGCGCGCGGAACTGGGAAGCGCGACGCTGGATCAAGCTTGACGTGCAGGAATGCGCTTTCCTACATAACGTACGGCAACGATCTCGAAACGTCAATGTCAAGCTTCGATCCGGCGGCGCCGGGCAACGGCCGCGTGCAGGACCGCCAGCGGAAGCACGCCCACCACGTACCACGCCAGATCGAGGGCGTCGAACCGGACGCCCAGCACGAGCCGGGCGATCAGACTGTGCGCGGACAGTTCCGCCGGCACCCCCGTCAACTGCAGCAGCTCGACAAGCCAGCAGAAGGCGATCGCCGCCGCACCCGCGAACCAGGGCCTGGCGGCGGGAGCCAGGAGGAACACGCCCGCGTAGATCATCGACGCGTAAAGCGCGGTCCCCGAGTGCTGCGCCAGCGCGCCGGAGCTGTCGAGCACGCCGCTGCTGGCGCCGAGCACCCGGATCCCCAGCGCCACGGCGAGAAACCCGCCCGCGGCGGCGAGCGCCGCCAGCCGTGTCCGTAGTGCGAGATCCGCCACGGCGGCGACGATAACGCCTTGGATCAAGGCCGCCGGTGCACGGCACGATCATCGATGCCGCGCCCGCCGCGGGAGTGCCAAGATGCGCTGGTCACACGGGAGCGGGCCGCTTTGCCGGCTGGCCTTATGCTTCCGGCCATGGTCAACGAATCCCGGCGGCTGTCGACCGGATCAAGCGTCGGCGCCCGGATCCTCGGCGTCGTCTTCTGCCTCGTCTTCGCGGGCTTCGGCGTGGCGTTCGCCGCGGTGGTGCTGTTCATGGAGACGGTCGGCGACCCGTTCGGCGGAAGCTCGGTCTGCATGACGAGCGGCGATCTCGGCGACCTCCCGCCCGATCTCGTGCCTTCCGACCTCACCGAGTGCGGCGGCTGGCTGCCGGACGGGATCGGAGCCGTCGGGATCATCGGGCTGCTGGTGGGCGGCCTCTTCGCGCTGATCGGCCTCCTCGGGGTGGTGGCGGCGCTGCGCGGCACCGCGGCCTGGCTGGACGGGGCGAAACTGCGGGTCCGGAGCACCTTCCGGACCCGGACCGTCGACCTGTCGACCGCGGACGTCACCGCCGGCATCGTCACGCACACCCACACCAGCGACGAGGGCCGGACCCGGTCACGACGCGTTCCGACCCTGGTGGCCCGGGACCCGGCGTCGGGGCGCAAGGTGACCCTCTCGCTGCAGGGTACGAGCCTGGACCGGATACCGCCGGTCGAGCTGCGGGCCCTCGCGGACGCGATCACCGTCGGCCGGCCGGAATCGGACGTGGACGCGTACCGGGTGGCCCAGCAGTTGCGGGAGATGGCGGACAATCCGCTGGAGTTGAACGGCTGAACTCAACCGCGGCCGGCGACGAACTCCGCCAGCGCCTTGGCGCTGCCCGGCTCGATCCACTCGAAGCTGCCGCGGAGCTGGTCGGAGCGCTGGTCGACGGTGGTGACGGCGGCGGTCAGCTCCCCCCAGGGCATGCTGACGTGCAGCAGCGTACGCACGATCGCGCCGGGCAGGTGCGGGCTGTCGCCGGCGGTCGTGGCGCGCAGCAGCAGTCCGCTGGTGGAGACGTCCTGCACGTGCCCGGAGATGGCGACCAGGCGCTGGCGGTCACCGAGATCGACCTGCGCGGTGCCGGTCGCGGGGTAGCTGCCGGGCCGCCGCGGCGAGTCACGCCGCTGGACGACCCCGGTCGGGGTGTCCCCGAGAACCGTGATCAGGCCGTCGCGCAGCTCCGCCTCGACCCAGGTGACGCCGGCGCTGCTGGCCAGTTCGAGGATGCCGTAGCGGCGCAGGCCGTGTTCGTCGAGGCTGAGCACCGGCATCGGCGGCAGATCGGCGATGAACGGCGCTCTCACCTCGGCGAGGCAGACCAGCGGGATCGCCTCGATTCCCGGGCAGCGCAGGGTGAGCGTGCTGCCGGCGGCCACCGTGATCATAGTTTCCCCCTCGGCCCCCGGCCGCTGCTCACCTCGCCCTGCCCCGCCGCGGCACACGGTGACACCTCGGCGAGGTGCCACCGGGCGGCGCGGACGTCAGAGCGGACGGATGTTCTCCGCCTGCGGGCCCTTCTGCCCCTGGGTCACGTCGTACTCCACCCGCTGGTTCTCCTCGAGAGTGCGGTAACCCGACGAGGCGATGGCGGAGAAATGCGCGAACACGTCAGCGCCACCGTCGTCCTGGGTGATGAAGCCGAAACCCTTGTCACCGTTGAACCATTTGACGGTACCGGTAGCCATACTTTTCTCCCTGAAAACCGTGAGACGCCGCACCGCGCGGAGCCTCGGATAGTCGCAGAGTTGATGGACGCAAAAACGCCTGACGGGCTCGAATACCCATCAGGCGTCGACAACGAGTCGAGGTCTACGAAAATCAAACCTGCAACGAGGCTCAACGTAGCACAGCCGGAGCGCTGGTCAGGGCAGATGCGCAAGAGTCGGTAGCGGCAGGAAATTCCACGAAACGACCGGCGGGTAAAGCCTCGATCTTCGCGATCGAAGATCATCGCGCGGATCTTCGAAACGGTCGCTCCACGGCGCCTTTACCGTGACGCCCAGCCGAAACCTGCCGGCTGGGCGTCACGGTCACCAGGCGCTATTGAACCGGGCCGGTCGGGAGCTCCCGGCGCAGCAACTTGCCGGTCGCGTTGCGCGGAAGTTCGTCGATGAAGATCACGTCCCGGGGCACCTTGTAGCGGGCCAGCAGGGCCCTGACGTAGTCCCGGATCTCCTGCGGATCGCGGGCGGAGTCCTCGGCGGGGACGATGAAGGCGCGCAGGCGGGTACCGAACTCGGCGTCGTCGACGCCGATCACCGCCGCCTCGATCACGTCGTCGCGCTCGACCAGGAGATTCTCGACCTCCACGGGGTACACGTTCTCACCCCCAGAGATGATCATGTCGTCGTCGCGGCCGTCGATGTACAGCAGGCCGGACTCGTCGAGGTGACCGCGGTCGCCGGTGGACATGAAACCGTCGATGACCTGCTTGTGCCGTCCGTCGGTGTACCCCTCGAACGGGATGCCGGTGCGCACGAAGACCCGCCCGGTGACCATCGGCCGGGTGACCCGGACCCCGTCCTCGTCGTAGATGGCGACGTGCACGGTGACCGGCGGGCGGCCGACCGTGCCGGGCGCGCGACGCGACTCGGCGGGCTGGGCGACCGAGGCCACGGCGACCTCGGTGGACCCGTACACGTTGTAGATCACCTCGCCGAAGATGTCCTGGAAGCGGTTGGTCAGGTCGGGCGCGAGCGGGGAGCCGGCCACGAAGACGGCGCGCAGGGACGACGTGTCGTACTTGGCGATGGTCTCCGGCCCCAGGGCGAGGATGCGGGTGAGCATCGTCGGGATCGCGACCAGCATCTTCGCCCGGTGTTCGGCGATCGCCTCGAGGATCCGCTCGGCCTCGAAGCGGCGCAGCAGCACGGCGTGGTCGGCGAGGGAGAGCCCGACGGTCCAGGCGCCGAAGCCGGTGCTGTGGAACAGCGGGGAGGCGACCACGATCGCGCCCTGCCGGGGGAACGGGATGCGGTCCGCGATCAGGGCACTGGCCAGCGGGGAGACCTTGGTGCGCGGGGCACCCTTGGGCAGGCCGGTGGTTCCGCTGGTCAGGATGATGAACCCGGCCGGGCGCTCGGGCAGGGGCAGCGGGGTGACCGGCTGCCCCTCGCTGAGCTCCTCGACGTCACTGAACTTCAGGACCTCGTCCGGTACGCCGGCGACCACCTCGGCGAACTCGTCGTCGTAGATCACCGCCCGGACCTTCTCCCGGGCGACCACCTCGGCGAACTGCTGCGCGGCCAGGCCCGTGTTCATCAGCGCGAGGCGCAGACCGGCCCGGGCCGCCGCGCTGATGGTGAGCACGAGTCCACGGTGGTCACGCGCGAGGACGCCGATGACCGACCGCTCCGGCAGGTTCAGCTTCTTCAGCGCATGGGCGAGCGCGTTGGACCGCTCGTCGAGCTCCCGGTACGACAGCGTGCCCCGGTCGTCGGTGAGGGCCTTCAGGTTCGGGTGCTCGGCGGCCGATTTCATGATCAGGGCGGCCTGCGGGCCCAGCCGGGCGTTGCGGACCGCCGCGCCGACCAGCCGATCCGGGCGTAACAGGTTGACGATGCCGATCTGGTGCATCCGCAGCACCGCGTGCAGGTTTTCCAGAACGCTCACGATCAGCCCTTCCGAAGGTCGAAATTCGCGGAACCGAGCACCTGACCGGCGATCTCCGACAGGTGGCCGAACGCCTCACCGGTCGTCCAGTCGAGGTGCTCGTCAACGATGCGTTTGGCGAGCAGGACCGCGAGCGCCGGGTGGGCGGCGATCGAGGTCGCGAGATCAAAAGCCGTCTCGTACGCCTTCCCGGGCGCCGTGACCCGGTTGATCAGCCCGAGATCGTGCAACCGCCGGGCCGGCATCGGTTCCCCGGTCAGCGCGAGTTCCAGGGCGGTGGCCCGGGGCAGGCTGCGGGCCAGGCGCAGCACCCCGCCGGCCGCCGCGACCAGGCCGCGCTTGACCTCGGGGATGCCGAACAGGGCGTCCTCGGCGGCGACGATCAGGTCGGCGGCGAGCGCCAGTTCACAGCCCCCGGCGAGCGCGGCGCCCTCGACCGCGGCGATCAGCGGCTTCTTCGGCGGCCTGGCCGTCAGGCCGAGCAGGCCCCGGCCCTCGGTGATCGGGTACTCGCCGCGAGCGGCCGCTTTCAGGTCCATGCCGGCGCTGAAGACCGCGCCGGTGCCGGTGAGCACGGCGACCCGGGCCTCGGGGTCGGCCTCGAAGTCGTCGATCGCGCGCTCCAGGGCGCGGGCGGTGGCCAGGTCGACGGCGTTGCGCGCGTCGGGGCGGTTGAGCCGGATCACGGTGACCGGGCCGTGCCATTCGACCAGCACCGGCGGCTCGCCCGGCGGTGGCAGCGGCTGCGCCGAGAAGGGATCCGTCGCCAGGAGCGGCTCGGGGTCGGTGGCGCGCACCAGCCGGGTCCCGTCCTCGCTGATCTCCGTGACGATTCCCTTGTCGGGCGTGCCGTCGCGGCGATAGGTGACGGTGTAGGCCTCCAGGACTCCCGGACCGTCGGCGAACCCGACCTTCCGGACCGGCCGGGCCAGGCGCGGGCCGGCGTCGAGGTCGCGGAACCCACGCGCGGGCGGCCGGGCGGAGAGGACGCTGATCGCGTGCTTGGTGAGGTACCAGCCGACGGCGGTGACCAGGGCGTAGCCGTCCGGGTCGGCGCGCAGCCGCTGCACCAGGTTCGCCACCGCGTGACCGGCGTAGTTGTTGCCCGGGCCCCCGGCGAACGTCAGTCCCCCGGTGACGGTGAGCGGCCGATCGACGGGCAGGCCCAGCTCGGCCGCGGCGATCTGGACGGCGGAGGGGAAGCAGGCGTACAGGTCGACGTGCTCGATGTCGCCGATCGCCAGGCCGGTGTGGCCCAGAACGGCCCGGCCGATCGCGTTGATCGCCGGGGAGGCCGCCAGGTCGGCGCGTTCGGTCACGAACCACTCGTCGGTGGCGTGCGCCCCAGCGTGGACGAAGATCCACCTGTCCTGCGGGACGCCGGCCTCATGCGCGGCCTGGGCACTGCACAGAATCACGCCGGTGGCCTGGTTGACCTGGAGGTTCGCGGTGAGCAGCTTGGTGTACGGGGCACAGACGGGACGGTCGTCGACGTCCGGGCCGGGGTGCGGGAGCCAGGCGTGCGGGTTGGTCGCGGCGACCTCGCGGAACCGGGCCCACAGCGCGGTGATCCGGGCCTGATGCTCCTCGGGTGAGAGGCCGAGTCGACGGCGGAGGGCCGATTCGAACAGGGCGTACAGGTGCAGCGGGGCGACCAGGCCGGCGGCCGTCTCCGGGGCGTTGCCGGGCTCACGGTCGGCGCCGAGGGTGCGGGACGGCGCGGTACCGGTGGGTTGTCCCGGCCAGTCCAGCGACCTGCCGGAGCGTTCCGCGACGGCCGCGGTGGCTGCTGCCTCGCCACCGCCGATCAGGGCGATGCTCGTCTCGCCACGAGTGATCGCGGCGGCGATGTCGTTGATCAGCCGCAGCGGGCCGTCGCCGCCGAACAGGCCGGTCTGGACGGTTGTCGCCGGGCGCGCGTTCAGGAGCCGGGCGATCAGGGCCGCGCCGTCGGCGTACTGCCAGGAGACGCTGGCCACCCAGCCGACCGTGTCGGCGGCTTCGAGCAGCGCGATGTCCTCGGTGGCCCGCTTCAGGGCGCGGACCGCGAGGGAGACGGGGTCACCGTCGCGGGAGTCGGTGGAGTGGTCGCTGACCTGGCCGGCCCCGACGATGACCGGCGTCCACGGGTCGACCTCCATCCCCGTACGCTCATGTTTGATCTTGTCCAGTCTCCGGGGTCTCGCTCTGGTGGGTGGTGTCTCGGCCGGCGGCGTGCTGAAGTCGGCGCGGGCCAGCCGCTCCAGGGAGGTCCGCAGGGCCTCGGTGAGGCTGCGCGCGACCATCGGCCCGAGCGGACCGTCCGTCGGACCACCCTCGACCCCGCCGTCGAGTCGGACCACGGTCCCGGATCCGCTCGGCGTGAGGGAGAGGTAGAGCCCGACCTCGATCCCCATCGGCCCGGTCCCGTCCAGCCACACCGCGCGGGCCGGCGTGACTCCGGCGACCGTCCACCGCACCTCGACCGGCGTCCCCATCAGCTTCACCCGCTGCGCGAACCGCACCCCGGTGCTCAGCGAACCCGGCGGATCCACCGGCCACCCGGCGTGCAGGACCAGCCAGTCCGCCATTGTGGCTGAATTCGTGAGGAATGCGTGGATACGCTCGGCCGGCGCCGCCACGGAGGTGGACAGCGTCCACGGCCGGCCCAACCGGCGCGGCGGTTCCACCGCGGGCGGAGTTTCGGGCACAGCACGGCGACGGAGACGCATCGACACCTTCCCAACGGTCTGGCGTGACGGTAAGCCAGTGAGCTGCATCGCGACAAGACCGAAGACGGCAACGAGAATCCGTGGTGGACGCCACTAACCGTCAAGTCGTACGGTATTTCGGTGACGCGCACCCAGGCCCAGCGCAGCGAGGCCACCCGTGCCCGGATCCTCGACGCCACCCTGCAGACGCTGGTCGAGCGGGGTTACGCCGAGACCACCACCGCCGAGGTCCTGGCCCGCGCCGGCGCCCCCCGCGGCACCCTGCTGCACCACTTCCCCACCAAGATCGACCTGCTGGCCGCCTCGGTCCGGCACGTCACCCGGCGGCGCCTCGACGCGATCGTCGCCGAGCTGGACACGCTCCCCGGCGACGCGGACGGGCTGGACGCGTTCATCGACAGCGTCTGGCGGCACTTCTCCGGCCCGCTCTTCTGGGCCGCGCTCGAGCTGTGGAACGCGGCCCGCACCGACGCCGCGCTGCGCGCCGCGCTGATGCCGGTGGAGAAAGAGATCTTCGGGGTGCTGCACGAGCGGGCGCGGGCACTGCTCGGCCCCGACCCGCGGGTGCCGACGGTCGTCCAGCTCACCTTCGAGATGATGACCGGCCTCGCCATGACCGGCGTCATCAGCGGCGACCCGGGCTTCCGCGAACTGTTGATCCGCCGGTGGAAACGGGCGGCCGCGATCCTGCTCGGCCGGCGGGACCCGGACACCCTCGTCGAACGCGCGAAGGGAACCTGACCATGTACGAGGACCCGTTCGAGACCCCGGAGCGCGCCACGCTGCGGGAGTCGATGGCCGCCTTCGTCCGCCGGGAGATCCTGCCCTCCCTGACAGAGTGGGAACAGGCCGGAGAGATCCCCCGTGAGCTGCACACCCGCGCCGCCAAGGCCGGCCTCTACGGCGTCGGCTTCCCCGAGGAGGCCGGTGGCGACGGCGGCGACACCGTCGACATGGTCGTCGCCGCCGAGGCGTTCCTCGAGGCCGGTGGCTCGTCCGGCTGCCACGCCGCGCTGTTCACCCACGGCATCGCGCTCCCCCACATGATCGCCACCGGTGATCCCGGCCTGATCGGACGGTTCGT
The DNA here is from genome assembly GCF_900188005.1 of Actinoplanes regularis. Lineage (GTDB taxonomy): Bacteria > Actinomycetota > Actinomycetes > Mycobacteriales > Micromonosporaceae > Actinoplanes > Actinoplanes regularis. The sequence continues at coordinate 80,557 of NZ_FZNR01000027.1, forward strand.
CCGCCCCGCCCTGGCCGGCGAGAAGATCTGCTCGCTCGGCGTCACCGAACCCGACGCCGGCTCCGACGTCGCCTCGCTGCGCACCACCGCGGTCCGCGACGGCGACGACTACGTGGTCGACGGCGCCAAGATGTTCATCACCTCCGGGACCCGGGCCGACTTCGTGACCACCGCGGTGCGCACCGGCGGCCCCGGCGCGGCCGGGATCAGCCTGCTGGTGATCGAACGCGGGACGCCCGGTTTCGCGGTCTCCCGAAAACTCGACAAGATGGGGTGGCTCTGCTCAGACACCGCCGAACTGTCCTTCGCCGGCTGCCGGGTCCCGGCGGCGAACCTGGTCGGCGCGGAGGGCGGCGGGTTCCCGCTGATCGCCCAGGTTTTCGTCCCGGAGCGGATCATCGCCGCGGTGCACGCCTACTCGGTCGCCCAGCGCTGCCTGGACCTGACCCTGGAACACGTGCGCCGGCGGGAGACGTTCGGCCGTCCGCTGGTCAGCCGCCAGGCAGTCCGCCACAAACTGGTCGAGATGCGACAGCGGATCGAGCTGACCCGCACGTACACCCGGCGGGTCGCGGCCCGGCACGCGGCAGGTGTCTGGGTGGTCGGCGAGGCCTGCCTGGCCAAGAACGCCGCCGTCGACGCCGCCAAACACGTCGTGGACGAGGCCGTCCAGTTGCACGGCGGCATGGGCTACCTGCGCGAGTCCGAAGTGGAACGCCACTACCGCGACACCCGGATCCTCGGCATCGGGGCCGGCGCGACCGAGGTGATGACCGACCTCGCGGCGAAGATATTCCGCTACGATCACTGACCGAAATAGACGGTCGCGGGTCAGGAGGGGTGTCGTGGCGGAAGCGAACGACTGGGTACCGGCCGGAATCAACGTCAACGTGCCAAGCGCCGCCCGGGTCTACGACTACTTCCTCGGCGGGGCGCACAACTTCGCCGTCGACCGGGCGCTCGCCGAGCAGATCGCGGCGATGACGCCGAACATCGGCGAGACGATGCGGTCCAACCGGGTCTTCCTGCGCCGCGCGGTACGCCACCTCGCCGCCCAGGGCGTACGGCAGTTCCTCGACATCGGCTCCGGCATCCCGACCGCCGGCAACGTGCACGAGATCGCCCTCGAGGCGGCGCCCGGCGCGCGCGTCGTCTACGTCGACATCGACCCGGTGGCGGTCGAGCACAGCCGGGCGATCCTCGCCGGGGTCGACGGGACCGGGGTGATCTGCGCCGACATGCGCGACGTCGACCGGGTCCTCGGCGAGTCGGAGAAGCTCGGGCTGGACTTCACCGAGCCGGTCGCGGTGCTGCTCGCCGGGGTGCTGCACTTCGTGCCGGACGACGACGACCCGAAGTCGATCGTGGCGGCGCTGGGCTCGGCCGTCGTGCCCGGCAGCCACCTGCTGATCTCGCACGCCACCGCGGACGGGCAGCCGCCCGAGGTGGTCGAGGCGCAGCGGCTCTCCGGGCGCACCGGCACCGAGATCGTGCTGCGACCGGCGGCCGAGATCACGTCGTACTTCGAAGGGTTCGACCTGGTCGAGCCCGGTCTGGTCTTCATCCCGCGGTGGCGGCCGGACCCGCAGGACCCAGTCGACGAGCATCCCGAGCGGGTGGGGGCGTACGCCGGCGTCGGCAAGAAAGGATGACCGGCTTCGCCCGGCTCTGGCTCGAACGGATCGCGCACGAGGGCTTCGTTCCGCTGGACGGGGCCGACCTGGAGGCGCTGCTGGACCGGCTGGCCGGACAGCTCGCCGGGGGCGATCCGGCGGCGGCCCGCGAGGCCGGTGCGGCCCTGGTCGCCGCCCACCTGACCGATCCAGCCGTGCTTGCCGAGACGATCACCCTGATCGGCACCGTCTACCCCGGCTCCGAGGGGACCCGGATTCAGGCCGCGCTCGCCGCCGGGTACGCCCAGGCGCTGCGCGAGGCCACCATGGCCGAGCAGGAGCGGCTCAGCCGCGCCGTGCTGGACGCGCACGCAGGCGTCGAACGGGCGCTGCGCGACAGCGAGTCCCGGCTGCGCGGGATCTTCCACAACGCCGCGATCGGCATCGGGGTCAGCACCATGGACGGCCGGATCGTCCGGGTCAACCAGGCCTTCGCCGACCTGCTCGGCTACACCCCCGACGAGATGTGCACGATGATCGTCCCGCAGCTGGCACACCCGAGTGACCCGCCCGGGATGTGGCAGCTCTACGAGGAGATGATCCGCGGCGAGCGGGACCACGTGCGCCTCGAGAAGGCGTACCCCCGCAAGGACGGCGGGGCGCTCTGGACCGACCTGACCTCCTCGCTGATCCGCGACGAGCACGGCGTGCCCGAACTGATCATCGCCATGGTGCAGGACATCACCGACCGGCGACGGCTCAAGGAGAGCCTGCAGCACCAGGCCACCCACGACCCGCTGACCGGCCTGCCGAACCGGACGATGATCGCCGCCCACCTGGAACAGATCTTCGAGAGCGCGGAGCGGGTCGGCCTCTGCTACCTCGACCTGGACGGCTTCAAACGGGTCAACGACACGCTCGGCCACCAGATCGGCGACGCGCTGCTGGCGGCGGTCGCCGAACGCCTCACCGCCTGCGCCGACGAGCCCTGCCGGATAGCCGGCCGGATGAGCGGCGACGAGTTCGTGCTCGCGGTCCGCGACCCGGCCGGCCCGTCCGCGATGCGGACCCTCGCCGAACAGGTCCTCACCGAGCTGACCCGCCCCTACGAGATCGGCCGGCACCGGCTGCGGGTGTCGGCGAGCATCGGCGTGGTCGCCAGCGACGTCCGCGACACCTCCCCGGCCGAGCTGATGAAGGCCGCCGACCTCACCCTCTACACCGCGAAATCCGAGGGCCGCGCCCGCTACGTGATGTACGACGCGGACCGCAACGCCCGGCAGGCCGCCCGCTACGCCCTGGCCGCCGCCATGCCCGACGCCCTCGACCGCGACGAGTTCACCGTGGTCTACCAGCCCCTGGTCTCCCTCGCCGACGAACGGGTGCGGGGTGTCGAGGCCCTGGTCCGCTGGCGGCACCCGGTGCTCGGCGAGCTCTCCCCGGACGCCTTCATCCCGCTCGCCGAGGAGACCGGCGTGATCGTCGCGCTCGGCCGGCACGTGCTGCGGCGAGCCTGCGCCCAGGCCGCCGAGTGGTCCCGCCAGGTCCCGGACGCGCCGATCTTCGTCAGCGTCAACGTGACGGTCGCCCAGGCGCGCGAGCCGGCGTTCCCCGCCGAGGTCGCCAAGATCCTCGCGGACACCGGGCTCGACCCGCGCCTGCTGGTGCTGGAGCTGACCGAGAGCGCGATCATGGACACCGACGGGGCTCCGCTGGGCGCTCTGGACGGCCTCGCCGCCAGCGGGATCCGGATCGCGATCGACGACTTCGGGACGGGGTACTCGAACCTCGCCTACCTGCGGCGCCTGCCCATCCACATCCTGAAGCTGGCCGGGCCCTTCGTCGACGGCCTCCGCAAACCACTCCCGTCCGCCTCAGCGAACCCGGCGCGCCCCGCCGGCCCGCTCGATCCGATCGCTTCCGCTTCGCCGCTCCCGCACGGCCCGCTGACCTCCACTGCGCCCCCGCCGCACGGCCCGCTGAACTCCGCTTCGGCGCACCCGCACGGCCCGCTCACTTCCGCTGCGGCGAACCCGCGCGGCCCGCTCGATCCGGCCGCCTCCTGTTCGCCGGTCTCGGTGGACGAGCAGATCGTCGAGACGATCGTCCGCCTGGCCCATGCGCTCGGCATCACCGTCACCGCCGAGGCCGTCGAAACCCGGCCACAGGCCGACCGTCTCCGCCATCTGGGCTGCGACACCGGTCAGGGCTACCTCTTCTCCCGGCCCGTCCCACCGGCCGCGATCCTCCCGCTGCTGCAGAGCTCCGGCCCGGCCTACGCCGGCCTCACCCCTCGCTGACGCCGGCGTCCGCCGTACCCTCCCGCTCAATTCTTTCCGCGGTACGACCTACGCCTCCCGTGCCCAGCCCTCTCGGGCCACCCCTCGTGCCTGTCCCGCGCGGCGTTCCCCCGCCTCACGACCGCAACGCGCCCCCAGGCCCCTGGCTGGGCCCTGTCAAACCCCACAACCAGCCAACAAACCCCAGTTGGTCACCGCGGTCGCAACGCGAGCCGTGGAACCGCCACCACAACCAGCTGAGGAAACGGGACCGCTTTCGGGAGTGGCTGGGGGTCGGGCGGCGCGGCTGGGGCACGGTGCGGCGCGGGCCTCGCGCGCGATCGGCACGGGGGTTGGCCCGAGAGGGCTGGGCACGGGAGGCGTAGGTCGTACCGCGGAAAGAATTAGCGGTGACCGGCGACGGGCCAGGCGCCTTCCGCGCGGATCTGGTTGATGAGGGGGCCGAGGTCAACCGGGTGGCTCGTGTCGATCATCAGGGTTCGCCCGACACGGAGGGGCTCCGCCTCCGCGGCCCACCGTGGCCACGAGTCGGTCAGTCTGCGCTGGTCCTCGTGGATTTCGGCGCGCCGGCGGCCGCGGTAGCGAGCTATCGCGAACTCGGCGGGGACGTCGCACCAGATCTCCACGGTGGTGGGTGAACCGCACCGATCGAGGCCGGCTTTCACGAAGCCGAGGTCGCGTGGCTTGAACCACCAGGATTCGAGGACGGCGCCACCGGGTGCGGCCGCGGCCAGCTCCCACATCGCCTGGGAAGCGGCGATGCCGAGCGCGGGTGACGGTATTCCCGGCACTGCCGCCGCCATCGCTTCCTTGAGCAGGTCCTTGCCGATCAGGGGAACCCGCAGAGCCGACGCCAATGGGCCGGCCAGCGTGGACTTCCCGGAGCCGGGAAGACCATTGATCAAGATGAGCTGAGACGCCACGACGGCGAGCATGGCACGTCACCCCGCTACGAACGGGTCAACTCGATCAAATCCGGGGTGGGTTCGAGGCCGTCTCGTACGGAGGTGACGTACTGCTTGGCCTGAGCCGGTGTGAGTCGCGGCGCCCGGCTGCGGAGATGGCGCATCGCGGCCTTTGCGCCGTCGTCGATCAGAAGCTGACGGACACTCTCCGTCAGGGGATCCAGCGGTATGACTCCCTTGACCTGTTCCAGGTATTCCCATACCCAGGCGCCGGTGTGGTAGGCGACGGTCCCGAGGCCATGGACGCTCTCGTCGTACCGATCCACGAGATAGGGACCCCCGCCTCCTATCTGATAGGAGTGGTCTCCGCGGAGCAACTCCACCGGCGCCCAGTGCACGACCCAGCCCAGCTCATGCTCCTCCACCTCCGAGACCGCCGCCCCGGAGGACCACAGGTCGCGATATTTGAGCAGTTCAGCTTCGATCAGTTCCACAGCCCGGTCCCGGGAGATCACGGTGCTGTGGAGCCCCCGGGCACGGTCTCCGCGAAGATGGGCCGGCCGTCGATGCTGGCGCCGTTCTTGACCCGGCGATATTCCGCGAGATCCGCGTCGGTGCGCCGCTCGTGGGCACGAATGAGCAGGTCACGGTCGCCCTCGTAGGACATGAGCGGCACCGCGTATCCGCAGGAGTCGCTGACCCGATCGACGGCGACGTCGATCACCGACCGTACGCCGTGGGTGTCCGGCGGCGCGGCGAACAGGGGCAGCAGCTCGGCGTACTCCGGTGAGGTGACCGGTACCGTGCGGCCGCGGCCGTGGAGCCGGACAATGTTCGGCGGCCCCTGGAAGGCGCAGAACATCAGGGTGATCCGGCCGTTCTCGTTCAGGTGGGCGATCGTCTCCGCGCCGCTGCCGTGGTAGTCGAGATAGGCGACCCGGTGCTCGCCGATCACCACGAACGTGCCGGCCATGCCCTTGGGCGAGACGTTGACATGTCCACCCGCTCCGCTCGGCGCGGTGGCCACGAAGAACATCGGCTGCGCCTCGATGAAGACTCGCAACCGGCCGTCGATCCGCTCATGCACCTTCATGGGCTACATCCTGCCCTCCGGCCGCAGCGCGCTCGAGCCGATTTTCGTCACACTGCCGCTTCCGTGCCGCCGTTCCTCAGCGGAAAGCCGGCCGAAACGCGGTCGCTTCCGGACAGCCGCTGCCCGGCGAGAAGGCCGGCCGGGTCCCGCGCCTGCCACGGGTGAGACTCCTCGCGCCGAGGATGCCGTGCCCGATGCGCGGCGGCGTCGTTGAGCCGGGCATGTCTCGCAAGCTTGTCATCGCCGTCGCCGCCCTCGCCGTCTCTCTCGCGGGGTGTTCCAGCGGTTCCGATTCGACGATCGCCCCCGCCGCAAAGAACTCGGAAGCCCCCGCCGACGCGCGGTCGCAGCCCGAACTGCGGGCCAGCATGGAGGCGCAGCTCGGGTTCCCGCCGAAGCCGGACGCGGAGACCGCCCAGGCCTTTCTCGCCGACCTGAAGGGGATCGATCCGGCACTGGTCGCCTCGCAGAACGCGGATTCGCTGGTCAACCGGGGCCGGGATCAGTGCCGGGACCTCAAGGCCCGCCCGCAGAGCGAGTGGGTGACCGTCGCCAACCAGCGGTTCGTGACGCCGGAGGCACCGAAGGGCCTCGGCGACGCGACCGCTTCGAAGATCATTACGGTGGTACGGACGCGGCTCTGCCCCGGATTCTGACCGCCGGGCCCACCCCACGACAGGAAGCCCGTCCCGGGCGGTGAGCCACAGGACGGGTCACGTTCGGAGAGCGGCGTCCAGTTCGGCGAAGAGCGCTTCCGGCACGGGCTGTTCAAGGCGCTGCCAGTAGTCGCGACCGCAGGTCCAGGCGGCGCTGACGGCGGCGGTGAGCGACACCGGATCGGCGGTGGCCGTGGCGCGGTGCAGCACGGCGACGACGTCCGCGGGCAGGTCCGTCTCGGCCGCCCTGGACGGGGTGAGCCAGTGTTGCGTGCGGTTCTCCGCGAGGCGGGCCATCCACAGCAGGTGCCGCTGCACGTGGGTCAGCGCGTCGACGGCCCGCAACAGCTCGCCACGGCACGCGACCCGGTGGGCCAGGACCAGCCAGTTGGCGAACCGGCCGCAGAGCTCACCGGGCGGTTGCGTGGCCGGCTCAGCGGGCAGCGCCTCGAGCGCGGCCCGCAGCTCACCGGTCCGGTCGACCAGGATCATCCGGTCGACGGGACCGCTGCGGGCCGGCCAGCCGGCCACCCCACCGATCGCCTCCCGGCCGGTGAAGTGGAACTCGCCGCGGACCAGGCCCGGGAAGAACACCACGTGCGTGCCGAACTCGTTGACGACCGTGTGCCGGGTCGGGCCGACCTCCGCCAGCCAGGCGCCGGGGTCCACGGCGCGGTCGAAGAAGAGCCAGAACTCGACGTCGCTGTGCTCGTCGGCCTCCCCGCTGACGAACGAGCCGTAGGCCAGCGCCGCCGTCAGTCGCTCGTCGGCCCGGCAGAGTTCGCGGACCCGGGCGATCAGCCGTTCCTGGATCACTCCGGCATCAGGATGTCGTCGACCTTGACGGTGCAGTTGTTGACCTGGACGCCGTACCGCTCGACGGCTTCGATGACCCGGCTGCGGACCTCGGTGGTCACCTCGGAGACGACCTCACCGGCGCGCAGGCAGAGCACCACGGTAAGGTCGACCTCGACACCGTCCACTTTGGCCGAGACGCCACGGGTGGCGTCGCCGACCTTGTCCAGCCCGACCTTGTCGAGCACCGAGTTGAAGAACCGGGCCACGTCACCGCCGAGTTCGGCCACGCCCGGGACCGAGCGCGCCGCCGCGGCGGCCAGTTTCTCGATCACCTCGCGTTCGAAGTGGGTGTCGCCCCGGTAGGCGGCCACCTCGATGACCTCGGCTCCGCCACTCTGCGGCGGCACGGCCTGGGCCACCGCGGCAAAAGAGATCTGCTGGGTACGGTCCGCGTGGAACTCGGACTCGTCGTTCATCTGTGGCGTTCCCTCGGCTCACTTCGATGGTGCTGTCGAGCCGAGCGTACAAGAGATCAATTGGACGGTGCGGGACGCGGCCGTACCGGCGAAAGATCTTGATCTTGAAAGGTCAGCACGGGCTTGACGGTCTTGCCCGTGAGCGCGTCCTGCGCCGCCCTCTCGATCTCGGCGAACGGATAGGTGGTGATCAGTCTCTCCAGCGGGAAGCGGCCCTGCCGATGCAGGTCGATCAGGTACGGCAGGAAGACGGCGGGGTCGGCGTCGCCCTCGATGACGCCGCGGATGCTGATCCCGCCCGCGAGCACCGTCATGATGTCGACGTTCGCGGTGCCGCCGATACCGACCAGGGCGAGCGTGCCGCGCCGGCGCAGAACGTCGATGGCCTGACTGATCGTCTCCGGGCGGCCGGTGGTGTCGATGGCGTGGTGCGCCTTCAGCACCCGCGCGGGCAGGTCGGCGGCCGGGTCGAGGGCCTCGGCGGCGCCGAGCGCGACGGCCAGGTCCCGGCGGGCCGGCCGGGGCTCGACGACGATGACCCGGCAGTCGCGCAGGAGCCCGGCGAGCAACGCGGAGAGACCGACGCCGCCCGCCCCGAAGATGACGATCGTCTCGCCGGGCGCCGGGTCGAGGACGTTGAGGACGGTCCCGGCGCCGGTCTGCACGCCGCAACCCAGTGGCGCGGCGAGCGTCGCCGGGAAGTCCGCCGGGATCTTGACGGTGTTGCCCGGGTACGTGATCGCGTGGGTGGCGAAGCTGGACTGGCCGAAGAAGCCGCCGAAGACCGGTGCGCCACCGCGCCTGAGCGTGCTGCTGACGCCCCGGGTGTTGAGGTCGCTGAGCCGGCAGTAGGCGGGTTGACCGGCACGGCACTGCACACACTCACCACAGCTGCGGAAACTCAGGCAGACCTGGTCACCGGGAGCGACCGTGGTGACCGACGCGCCGACCGCCTCGACGACACCGGCGCCCTCGTGACCGAAGACCATCGGCAGGCGCGCGGCCGGCCAGCGGCGGCGCATGGCCAGGTCGGTGTGGCAGATGCCGGCCGCGGTGATCCGGACCAGGATCTCGTCCGCGCCGGGTCCGACGATGTCGACGTCACGCAGGGTGAACGGGCCGCCGGTGGTCTCGACGAGGGCCGCCTGGGCGCGCATGTCAGTCGCGGTCCAGCCGGAAGTAGTACGAGCGGCCCTGATCGCGGACGCCCTTGCCGTTCATGACCCCGAGCAGGGTGTCCGCGCCGGCCCGCTTGAAGTGGTCGAGGACCGGCTGACCGTCGTAGACCATGGTCGCGGTCGACTCGCCGCGGAACTCGACCATCCACAGGCTGGCGGCGCCCTTGGCCAGCTCGACGTTGTCGTAGAGGGCACCGTCCGGGTCCCGGCAGACGATCGGGCTCACGTCGGTGAGCGACGTGAACCGCTTGCCGTACCAGCCGATCTTCGTGAGGGTGCCTTCGAACCGGTGGCCGGTGACGAACTCGCTGCCCCGCCAGGTGCCGAGGATCTCCTCGGGACGGACGGTGGGCAGGGCGGACCAGATCTCGTCCAACTCGTCGAAGGTGAACTTGCTCCCGGCCTCGAGCCGGCCCCGCGCTTCATCGGCGTCCATCGCTGCACTCTACCGCCGGAGCTCGGATCGTTAAGGTAGGCGTTATGAGCGATTGGGAGGATCTGGAAGAGCTCTGGTCGAAGAACCCGCGCCTGCGCACCTGGTTGACCACGCAGGAAGCGGCCTTCCCCGGCTGGGTGGCCGAGACCGGTCAGGAGTGGGACTTCACCACCCGCTCGCTGCAGAGCCTCGCGCTGTGGATTCGTGGCCGGTTCGCGAGCGCCGAGCAGGTGCGGGCGCAACGCGAGGATCCCGCGGTGGCCGTCCCGGCGTGGTACCTCGGTGAGGTGAAGAACCGGCACGCCGGCACGATCTGGCAGTGCCGGCCGAACCTGGATCCGGAGGTCAGCAGCGACCCCTTCGTGATCACCCCGATCACCGAGGCGCAGCTGGTCCGCCTGGAGCAGTGCGGTGAGCTGTCCGACGAGGAGGATCACCGCCCGAGTTGGCACCCGATCGACGAGCTCATCGAGGTGGCCCGCCGCGACCGGGAACATCACCTGTGAGCCGCACTCCGCGCACAGGACGGCGCCGCCCGGCTCGGTGCCGGGCGGCGCTGTCGTGACACGGAACTACTTGACGATCAACTTCTGGAACTGGGCCCGTACGTCCTTCGCGTCCACCGTGACGGTCATGTGGCGCGGCGGGCCGGTGTCGATCCCGAACGACGAGGTGTAGCGGACCGTCGCCGGGCAGCTGGAGCCGCCGAACTGCAGCGTCTGGTTGATCACCAGCTTGCCGGTTTTGATCTCGTACCCCTTCACCGAGATCTTGACCTTGTGGAAGGTCACGCTGTGCAGCCCACCGGTGCCGAAACTGCTCCGGTAGTCGCAAGTGCGTACCGCCGCGCCCTGCGTGTCCGAGCCCAGGCAGACGACCAGCGTCGCGGCCTCCGGGTTGGTGGTCTTCCAGGCACTCGGCAGCCGGCCGGACTCGGTGGAGTTACCGAAGAACATCGCCCGGTTGACGCCCTTGCGGTACGCCTTGGCCGCGCTGTACTTCGACGGGTTGCCGCAGTACTCCGGCGACGAGCCGGACGTCCGGTCCTTGAGCGTGTCCAGCTCGATGGCGAGCCCCGCCTTGGCGATGCCGGCCTCCGCCCTGGCCTTGTTCGGGTCAGCCGGATACGCGTTGACCAGCTGCTGATAGACGGTCTGCGCCGACGTCCACTGCTGCGCCGTCATGTAGGAATCCGCGCAGCCGAGCAGGGCGTTCGGCTCGTGCTGGGCGACCACGTCGGCGGAGCGGTCGAGGGTGTTGTTGGTCTTCGCGCGCTGACCGAGCCATCGGGTGATCTCCACGGTCTCGCACGGGTTCGAGGTCGGCAGGCCGGCCAGGAACCTGTCGAGCACGGAGTCGGCCATCTTCTCGTGGCCGGGCTTCGTGGTCAGCACCGTGTTGAGCTGGTTGAAGCCACTGTTCAGGTCGGCCACGTCACCGGAGAGGCCGGAAGTGAGCCGCTCCCCCGCATCGTTCAGCTGCCGGCACGCCGTGACGGTGTCGTCGCCCTCGGCCGCGAGCGGGGCGTTCGCGATGCGCAGGCCGAGCCAGACCTTGTCCAGGCCCTCCAGGGCGTGCGTGCAGTCACCGCCGGCCTTCGCGTCGGCGACGGTCTGCCCGATGCCGGCGGCCTGGACCCGGAGCAGGCCGAGGACCAGCAGGACGACCACCGCGGCGGAGATGCCGAGCACCCGCTGGCGTAGCCGGGTGGTCGGCTCGACCGGGCCCTGGGCCAGGAAGTAGCCGTGCGCGATCATCGCCAGCCACCAGAGGACGGCGACGACCTCGATCAGCACGGTGTGTACCGACGGGACGACGAAGAACATCAGGACGAATGAGATCAGCAGGGTCAGGAGGCCCAGGCCGACCCGCCGCATCATGAAATAGCCGATGCTGAGGAACGAGGCGTTGGCGGCGGCGACTGCCAGGCGGTCGGCCTTCCTGGGTTCCTTCGGCGGGGCCGGGACCATGGGGGGCGGGATCATCGGGGGCGGGGTCTGCTGCCATCCCTGCTGCGGGTGCCAGCCCTGTGGTGCCGGTTGGGGCTGCCATGCCGGCTGCGGCCAGCCCTGCTGCGGGGGGATTCCCGGCTGCTGGGGGATGCCTGGCTGCGGCTGCTGGGGCCAGCCCTGCTGGGGGATGCCCGGCTGCGGCTGCTGGGGCCAGCCCTGCTGCGGCGTGTATGGCCCAGCCGGCGGAGCAGGCGGTTGCGGTCCGTTCCACAGCGGGGCGGTGGGAGTCTCCTGCTCGGGCTGCGGTCCCTGCTCGGGCTGCGGCTCCTGCACAAGCGTCGGCTCCTGATCGAGCTGGGGTTCCTGCTCGGTCAAAGGCTCCTGCACAAGAGTCGGCTCCTGCTCGGTCAGGGGCTCCTGCTTGAGCTGCGGCTCCTGCTCGGACTGCGGTCCCTGCTCGGACTGCGCCGCCTGCGTAGGCTCCGACCCCTGCTCGGGCTGCGGCTCCTGCTTGAGCTCCGGCCCCTGCTCGGGCTGCGGCGGCTGCGGCTCCGACTCCGGTGGTTGTTGCTGCGACGGCGGCTGGGTCATTTTCTATCCCCCGAGTCGAAGGTGACTATTATGATCGACAGGAGCGAATTTTATATTCCTGGACGGAAACAACGTCGTTTAGAATGATTTACGGCGTGAGCCATCGAACATTCAGCCGCCAAGTCCATTTACTCCCCTGTGGACGACGGATGATTCATCGACCAGGATTGCAGCCTACCGGACCGGCGCCAGCCAGTTTTCGACCGGGCGTCAACGCCCGAAACCGCACGAACGCGGCCTTTCGAAATGGATCAGGCAGGCAGAAATGCCACTTCGGAGACGATCTACGCGCCACCGTGACAGCCCGGAAAACGTGGAGATCCCGACCGCCGCCGGTCCATGACGACGCCAATCATCCGGCGGCGATCAGCATCCGGTCAGGACGGCCGGGCAAGGCTCACTCCGACGACCCAGCGGTAGGGGGTCACTCGGACGGTCCAGGCATGCGGGTCGATCGGACCGCTCCCTGGCTGCGGCTCACTCTGGCGGCTTTTGCCGGTTTCAATATGATGTGTGCAGAAGGGTGCGGACGCGGTTCCAGGAGCGCGATCCGGCCTGCCAACCCGGCCCGCGCTGGGGCACGGCTGGTCGAACGTGCCAGATATGTGACTTCGTCTCCGGTTTATCGAGTCGCTTCACTAGGATCGTCCGTCCAGGCATGGGTGGGAGGTGTGAATGGATCCGGAGCGCGACGAGGTCGAACGGCAGCCGGGGCCATGGGACACGCCTCCCGCCAGGTCCGGGCCGGCGCCCCCGACGGCGGAGCCTCCCACGGCTCCGGAGCCCGGACGACGGCCTCCGCCACCTTCCGAGCCTGAGCAGTCTGCGCCAGTGCCCAAGCCTGAGCAGGCTCCGCCAGCTCCCGAGCCTGAGCGACAGCCTTCGCCAGCTCCCGAGCCTGAGCAGACTCCGCCGGGTCTCAAGCCTGAGAAGGCTCCGCCAGCTCCCGAGCCTGAGCGACAGCCTCCGCCGGCTACCCCCGCACGGCTGTCCAACCCGTGGGCCACGGACTCTCGCCCACGCACTTCGAAGCCCGCGACTCCTCCCGCGCGGAGCACCGATCTCCCGCGCACTCCGGCGATCACTCAACGTCCCATGCGGACCGGCGAGCCCCCAGGGACGACAACGCCCGCTCAGCCTCCTCCGCGGGCCACGAAACCCGTCGTGCCCGTGCCCGACGCATCCGCGAGCCCGGTGTACACCCCGGCGGCACGGCCGCAAACCGCGGTGCCCCGGCAGCACCCGGCCGAGCACGACCCGCTGCGGCCGCCACCCCAGGGGACCTGGCCATCGTCGGCGAGCCCCGTCGTTCCCGTACCTCGATCGGCTCCGCCTCCTTCCGCGCAACGGTCGGCTCCGGCCCTTCCCGCGTCCCGATCCGGTCCGCCTGAGCCGCCGACGGCCGTAACCCCTCCCGTTCCTCGATCGGGTCCGCGTGAAACTCCGACGGCCGTAACCCTTCCCGCGCCTCGAACAACTCCGCCCAGGACACCGGCGGCCCCGGCCGTACCCCTGCGGGAAAGAGGGCCGGTATCGCGTCGCACCCATTTCCTGCTGATCTGCTTCGCGTTGCTTCTGGCCCTTACCGCCACCGGCGGGCTCGTCCGCCTGCAAACGGGGCCGCAAGCCGCGCCGGACCCGGAAGTCGCCGCCGCCCAGGCCGCGAGGGCCCTGAGCGGACAGAAAGTCACGTCGCTCAAAATCAGTTTCTTCGACCAGGCGGGCCTGGACGTCACCGGCGACCTGACGGTCACAGCCGGCGGAACAACCACCGGAAAGCTCGCCGATTCCGGCGGCGGGTCAGCGGAATACCTCGCCTCCGGCGGAGACACCGCGGTCCGCGGTGACCAGGATTGGTGGGCACGTCGCGATCCGGCACGGGTCGGCGCACTTCAAGCCCATTGGGTACGGCCGAAGGACTACGCGTTTCCCCTGGAGAACGACGCGCTGACCCCGAAGGCACTGGCCTCGATGATCGAGTGGGTGCGCGACGGCGGGACACCGGCCACCGGCACGGTTTCCGTGGCCGGGCGGGCGGTCGTCGGAATGCGACGCGACGGGTGGACCGTGCTGTTCAGCCGAGAGAAACCGTACCGGCTCGTATGGTTCGGCGGACCGTTGCAGGATGGCACCCCACTCACGCAGACCGACAGTTCAGCCCCGCAAACACCGCCTTATGTCAGTGCCCTGGTCGACCCATCGCCCGGCGACGCCCCGAAGGCCGTTTTTCCGGCGGACGCGCGGGAAGAGGACAAGGTGGCGGCGAATCTGCCGGCCTTCGACGTGACCGTCAACGCGACCACGTGCCGCTCGGTGACCTGTTCCTGGTCAGTGACGGTGACCAATACCGGAACAGCGGCGGGCGACGCGTCGGTGATCGCCTCGGTCTCGCCGGGAATGCCGAAGACCCAGGTCAAGGCGCTGGGAAAGCTATCCCCCGGGCAGACCGTGACCACGCCGAAAATGAGCTTCCCGAATCCGGCGGCGACCAACAAGGACGTGGCGGCGGACTATCGGGCCCAGATCTACTGCCCCGAGCTTCACGGGTCGGCTCTGAACCTGATGCGACGACTGCAGGAAAAGGGCCTCGTGCCCGGCCGGTCGCGGATTCTCGGCCGGCTCGACTCCAGCCAGACCTCGGCGATGCTGTTCACCCTGGACGCGATGGGCAAGGTCCCGCGATTCGACGCTGACAAGGCCATCGACGCGATGGAGAACGCGGTCACCCTGGGGGTGCTGCCGGAAGTCGGCGAACTGATCCGATCCAGGCGCCTGGAGAATCCGGCGATCCTCTACACCAAACTGCCGAACCCGATTTTCGAGTACGACACCGGCACTCCAGGAACACCGGTGAACGGGAAGACCGGGTATCGGCGGCAACTGCAGGTCGCGGCCGGGGTCCTGCGCGAGGACCCGGACGCGACCGTCAAACTCGACAGCAAGGGCGTGGACATCCTGGTCCACACCTCCGGACAGCGTACGTACGCCATTCAGGTCAAGTCGGTGAGCAGCGACTCCGTCACCGCGAATCTGCAGAATGCGTTGAAGGAGCTCGAGGCGCACGCGCCCTCGGGGAGTACTCGGGTCGCACTGCTCCATGTGGACGCGGCCGCCGGATTCGCGCACGCCGCCGGCCGGGACTACTTCGACGGGCGGATGAGAGCCCTCAGCGCGGAGCTCTGCCTGCGCAGCGCGGACGAGGTCGTGGTGGTCAACCAGACCGGTGTCGAACGCTGGAACTACGAGCAGCTTCCCGGCTGCCGGTGAGCCCTGCCAGCACTTTCAAGAGTTATCCACAGGCAGCGATTTGCCTGTCGCGGTGAGTTGATCCATCGCCTAACTTGAAACCGGCCGGCCAGCCGAACCTCACATCCTCGCGGTGTCACCGCTCCCTGCGTGTCTCACTACGACGAAGGAGCTTTCGCATGGCCTCGAACGTGGAACCCCTGCTCGAACCCGGCATGGCGCTGGAGCGGATCGCCGCCTGGCAGAACGAGATCGACGAGCTGGTCACCCGCACGAGAACGATGAGCGACCGGCTCAGCGCACTCCGGGTGACCACCACCGACCCGCGCCGCATCGTCGAGATCACGATCGACACGCAGGGCGCCCTGCTCGACATCCGCTTCGGACCGCACCTGTCCCAGCACGACCCCGGCGCCGTCGCCCGCACCGTCCTGGCGACGCTGCGCGACGCCCGCCGCCAAGCCGCCGATCAGACCCGGCGGATCATCCTGGAAACCGTCGGCCCCGAGTCCGCCGCCGCCCGCGAGATGATGTCCCGCGCCACCCCCTCCGGGCAGGTCCAGCCGTGATCGATTCACCGGACGGCATGCTGGCCGACGCCGCCCAGATCCGCCGTCACACCGGAAACCTGCGGTCCCTCCGCGACCGCTTCGACTCGATCAAGGCGGCGAGCAGTTTCATCACCCACGACCACTCGGCGTACGGCAGGTTGTGCGACTGGCTCCCGGCGCTGCTGGCGGCCCGCCACCACCGCCAGGACGAGTTGGTCGCCTACGTCGCCGAGAACCTGGGCATCCTCGCCGACGAGTTGCACTCCACCGCCACCGACTACGAGGCCTCCGACACGAGATCGGCCGCCACGATCCGCACCGCCGGCACCCTTCGGTGATCTCCCATGACCAGCCCTTCCCTGATCGCCGCCCCGGCCGCCGCGCAGGACTCAGCCCTCGACGCCACCATGATCGGCGACGTCGAAACCCTGGTCTCGGCGATCCGCGACGGCGACTGGATCGACGGCGCACTGTCCGGCGCCGCCACCGGCGTCGGTCTGGCCTCGACAGCCGTCGACCCCTTCGGCTCCCTGCTCGCCAGCGGCCTGGGCTGGGCCCTGGAGTACTTCGAGCCGCTGCGTCACGTCCTCGACCAGCTCACCGGCGCACCACAGAGAGTCGCCGCCCACGCCGCGACCTGGCAGAACATCGCCACCCAGCTGAACGACACCGCCGTCGAGCTGCAGCGGCACCTCGCCGGCGACCTGCCCGACTGGAAGGGGGCCGCCTCCGCCGCCTACTCGTCCATGATGGCCCACAACGTCGCCGCCCTCGGCACGCTCGCCGGCACTGCCTCCGCCCTGTCCGCCGCCACCGAGGCGGCCGGCAACCTTGTCCAGTTCACCCGTGATCTGGTTCGCGACCTGATCGCGGACCTGGTCGCCCGCGTCATCGTCTGGGCCGTCGAAGCGCTGGCAGTGGTCACCATCCCGGTGGTCGCCACCCAGATCGTCCTCGCCGTCGCGAAGTGGGGAACCCGAATACTCGGCTACACAACCGCCCTGGTCACCAGCCTGACCAACCTCTCCCACCTGATCGACGGGTAACCACCCATGGCGCACTCGAAAGGACACGATCGCGGCGACCCACCGGCAGGCCGCCGCCGGGGGCCGGGCAGCGCCAGGAGCATCAGCGCCACCCACAACACGGCAGCCCAAACCGCCACCCGAGGCCGCACAAAGAACAAACATCCCAGCC
This sequence comes from Actinoplanes regularis, assembly GCF_900188005.1. Lineage (GTDB taxonomy): Bacteria > Actinomycetota > Actinomycetes > Mycobacteriales > Micromonosporaceae > Actinoplanes > Actinoplanes regularis. The sequence goes on from NZ_FZNR01000027.1 coordinate 97,549, forward strand.
CGCAGCCCGCAGCACGGGCTGACAATCCCGCGGTCACCCAGCCCACCGGCCGACCCGAGGGTGGCGATCCGACAGGCCATCCGACGCTCATCGATTCCGAGCAGGGAAACGAGGCCAGACGGTCACTCGATCGCGAAAACTCAGTCGCGATCCTCCTGGCCGCCGAGGGGTATCACACCAAGCAAAATCCCTCCAAGGCCGAGGTGGCCGAGGCGCGCGAGAACAACGGTGACACGGGCACGCCCAGCTCGAAGCCGGACTACCTGTTGGAGGGCCGCGTCTTCGACTGTTATTCACCGAAGCCGACGACAACCGTCCGGAACATCTGGAGCTATGTCGAGGACAAGATCCAACGCGAGCAGACCCAGCGCGTAATCGTTGATCTGAAAGAATGGAAGGGTGACATGTCCGACATTCGACAACAGTTCCATGACTGGCCCATCACCCACCTCAAGGAAGTAAAAGCCGTCACCCCGACCGGAGAAATAGTTCAGATCATTCCCATCACCGAGAGTTCATAATGGCGCTTGAATACCGTTTGACCATCGCCCGGGCCACGACCATCACCGACCTGGCGGTCCGGGCGTTCCCCGACCCGGCCGAGCGCCCTCAGGGTTCACCGTCCCTTCTCGTCGCCGACCTGTACGACCGGTATGGCTTCGAGGTCACCATCTACGCCGGGCAGAACGGCTACCGCAGCGCCGAGTCGGACGACGGCATGTGGGAGTGGAAGCCCGCAGAATACATATCGATGTCATTTCGTATGGACAAGACGGCTCACCCGAGTCAGACGCTGCCGGCGATGTTGGCGGCCGTCAAACGGGTGCTGGATTCGGGGGCCGAGGATGTCGCGCTGGATCTCAACGGGAACTGGCTGCTGCTTACCCGCGTCAATGGCGTGATCACGAAGCACAAGCGGGACGGCTGGTGGGAAGTGCACGGTGTCGTCGATCCCATCATCCCCGCCTGATCGATCCCGCCGCGTCACCTTCAGCCTCGCCATCCGACAAACCGGTCACCGACTGCTGATCAAGGCCGTACGCTCAGCGCTTGCGCTTGCCCTCATGTGAGTCGGCGATCCTGCCTCCGTATCCTGGTATCCGTGGATGAAGACCTTGCTACCAGCACCGATGCAGGCTTCGCCGGCCTGGGACTGCGCCCCGAACTGCTGCGCGCGCTCGCCGATCTCGGCTACGAGGAGCCCACGCCGATCCAGCGGGAGGCGATCACACCGCTCATCGCCGGCCACGATCTGGTGGGCCAGGCCGCGACCGGCACCGGCAAGACGGCGGCCTTCGCGCTGCCCCTGTTGCAGAGCCTCGAGGCCGGCGGCTCGGACAGCCCGACCGCGCTGGTGCTCGTGCCGACCCGCGAGCTGGCCGAACAGGTCTCGCAGGCCGTTCACCGGTACGGTCGGGACCTGAACGTCCGGGTCCTGCCGGTGTACGGCGGGCAGCCGATCAGCCGCCAGCTGCACGTCCTGCGACGTGGGGTGGACGTCGTCGTCGGCACCCCCGGCCGGATCCTGGACCACATCGAGCGCGAGACCCTGCAGCTCGACGCGGTCCGCACCGTCGTGCTCGACGAGGCCGACGAGATGCTCGACATGGGCTTCGCCGAGGACATCGAGGCGATCCTCGCCGAAACCCCCACGGAACGGCAGACGGTCCTGTTCTCGGCGACCATGCCGCCCCGGATCGACGCCATCGCCCGACGCCACCTGCGTGAACCGCTGCGCATCCGGATGGGCCGCGACACCTCGGCGGCCGACGCCCTGCCCACGGTGCGTCAGAGCACCTACCTGGTCGCCCGCGCCCACAAGACGGCCGCGCTCGGCCGGATCCTCGACGTCGAGATGCCGACCGCCGCGATCGTCTTCTGCCGCACCCGCGAGGAGGTCGACGAGGTCACCGAGAGCCTGAACGGCCGGGGCTACCGCGCCGAGGCCCTGCACGGCGGCCTGAGCCAGGACCAGCGCGACCGGGTGATGGGCCGGCTCCGCGGCGGCAGCACCGAGCTGCTGGTCGCGACCGACGTGGCAGCCCGCGGCCTGGACGTCGAACAGTTGACGCACGTCATCAACTACAACGTGCCTTCGGCCCCCGAGGCGTACGTCCACCGGATCGGCCGGGTGGGCCGCGCCGGCCGGACCGGCGCCGCCATCACCCTGGCCGAACCCCGCGAACAGCGCATGCTCAAGGCCATCGAGCGCCTCACCGGCCAGCGCATCGCCCTGGAGAAGCTGCCGACCGTAACCGACCTGCGCGCCCGCCGCCTCGACCTGGTCCGCACCACGGTCCAGGACGCCATGAGCGCCGACGACCTCGACCGCTTCCGATCGGTCCTGGCCTCCCTGACCGACGACGCCGATCTCGAGACGGTCGCGCTGGCGGGCCTGAAGCTCCTGCACGAGGCGAACGGCGGCGACGTCGACGAGCAGGAGATCCCCGCGATCGCCCCGATGCGCGAACGTGAGGACCGCGGCCGCGACTCCCGCGGCCCGGGCAGTGACCGCTTCGACGACCGGCGCCCCGGCCGAGGCCGCTCCGGCTCCGGCCCGGTGACCCGGGTCTTCGTCGGCCTCGGCCGCCGTGCGGGCCTGCGCCCGCAGGACCTGGTCGGCGCGATCGCCGGCGAGGCCGGGCTGCCCGCCCGCGACGTCGGCGCCATCCAGATCACCGACCGGTTCTCCCTGGTCGAGGTTCCGGAGGCGGACGCCGAGCGGGTCATCCGGGCGCTGAGCCACAGCACCATCCGGGGCCGTCGCCCCACCGTCCGCCGGGACCGCCCCAACCACTGACCAGCAGGCACACGGACCGGCCGCCGCCTGACGACTTCGGGCGGCGGCCGCGCCGATCCCTCCGGGATGTCGGCTCGGGAATCGAATGGGCTCCGGCGCGCCCGCTGGGCTCGGATGACGAGATGTGGCGGGCCGGGCCGGAGCGCCGGAACCAGCCGGCGCCACATAGCCACGGTGGAGCGCCGATCGGCGCCGGGCTGGTCAGGCGCGTTTGAAGAGGCGTTTTGCCCAGGCGCTGGCGGTGAGCCACAGGGCTTTGAGCAGGCTGGTGCCGGTGAGCAGGGTCTCGCCGGCGCAGGCCGAGGCGCGGTCGAGGATCTGCAGGGCCCGAGCCAGGTCCTTCGGGTCGTCGCGCAGGTGCCAGAGGATCTCGGCCTGTTCCCAGGCCAGGGCGCGGGTGGTACGAACCAGAATGTTCTGACTCCAGTCGTCCAGGTCGCCGACGCAGCGGTCGATCTCCAGCTGCCAGGCCGTCGCGAAACGGCGGCGCAGGAGCGGGATCTGCTGGTAGAAGATGCGGTTGACCAGCAGGTAGTCGGGGTGTTGCGGGCGGTCGCCGGAGTAGCCGAGGCGGTGCCAGGTGGCGACCACGGCGAGGGCCAGGTCGTGATTGATGTGGGCGTTGACGCCGAGGACGGCGGCGTCCATCGGGGTGATCGAGTCGTCGTGGGCGCGGCGGAACAGGACCTCCCAGGCGTCGGCCGGGTCGGCGCCGGCGACGCCCCAGGCGCCGAGGGCCTTGAAGTACAGGCGGGCGAACTCGACGTCGAGGGTCTCCAGCCAGTCCGGGTCGGTGACGTCCGGGCCGGTCAGGCTCGTCGCGACCTGTTCGGTGATGGTCAGGTAGAGGGTGTTGAAGGCCGCGACACGATTGGTGCCGGGGCTCGGCGGGAGGGTGTCGAGGACCTTCTGCACCGCTTTGAGCCGATCGATCACCCCGGCGATGTCGTCGGGTGGGGTGGCGACCGTCGCCAGCATCTCCTGCTGGGCGGGTGACCAGTCGTGCGAGGACGCCACGACTGCGCGGGCGAGCCGCTGCCGGCCCGCGGCGAGCCGGTCGGCGCTGTTCTGCACCTGCACTCGATCGAAATTCACGTTCTTCATCGTTGCGTACCGACAAGGGTTTTGAATCCGTCGGATGGCTGACGTATCAGCCCGCCTTTCGGAAATATCAGGAAAACAAAGGGACGAATGTTGCTGGCGCGACCCGGGCGACCCGGCCGGCCAGGTCTGGCGGACCCTCGACCAGCTTGGCAGAACGGCGGGACCGGGCATGAACGGCGTGGACCTGGGTAGGCCAAGGCATGGCCATCGACGCGCCCGTCGGGCATTCCGGTAAGACGTTCTTCGGTCAGCCGCGTCCGCTGGCCAACCTGTTCGGCGTGGAACTGTGGGAACGGTTCTCGTTCTACGGCATGCAGGGCATCCTGCTCATCTACCTCTACTACCCGGCGGCCGAGGGCGGGCTCGGCATCGATCAGGGGACCGCGACCAGCATCGTCGGCGCGTACGGCGGAGCCGTCTACCTCTCCACCGTCCTCGGCGCCTGGGCCGCCGACCGCCTGTTCGGCTCGGAGCGGGTGCTGTTCCTGAGCGCGGTGCTGGTGATGTTCGGCCACATCGCGCTGGCGTTGCTGTCCGGGCCGCTCGGGGTGGGCGTCGGCCTGGTGCTGATCGCGATCGGCAGTGGCGGTGTCAAGGCGAACGCGACGTCGCTGGTCGGCACCCTCTACGACGAGCACGACGAGCGCCGCGACGCCGGGTTCGCGCTGTTCTACCTGGGCGTCAACCTGGGGGCGCTGGCCGGGCCGCTGCTGACCGGGCTGCTGCAGGAGACCGCCGGCTTCCACTACGGGTTCGGGCTGGCCGCGGTCGGCATGGCGATCGGGCTGACGCAGTACACGCTGAGCCGCCGCAACCTGCCCGGTGAGGGCCGGGAGGTGCCGAACCCGCTGCCCGCGTCCCGCCTGCCGGTGGCTGTGGGCGTGCTGTTCGGCGGGATCGCGGTCATCGTCCTCTCGGCGTTGACGTGGATGTCCGCGGACCGGTTGTCGACGGTCGTGGTCGTGCTCAGCGTCGTCGCCGCGACGGCCTACTTCGCGGTGATCCTGTCCAGCCCGCGGGTCTCGCCCCGGGAGCGCCGGCGGGTGCTGGCGTTCCTGCCGATGTTCCTGGCCAGTGCCGCGTTCTGGTCGCTGTACCAGCAGCAGTTCACGGTCGTGACGATCTACTCGGACGAGCGGCTGGACCGCGATCTCGGCGGCTGGGAGATGCCGGTCTCCTGGGTGCAGTCGATCAACCCGGTCTTCATCATCGTGCTCTCCGGCGTGTTCGCCGCGCTCTGGACCCGCCTGGGCGACCGGCAGCCCTCCAGCCCGGTCAAGTTCGCCGCCGGAACGGTGCTGATGGGCGTCGCGTTCCTGCTCTTCCTGCCGCTGGCCGGGGGCGGTCCGCACAGTGCCCCGCTGCTCGCGCTGGCCGGCATCCTGCTGGTCTTCACGGTGGCGGAACTGCTGCTGTCGCCGGTGGGACTGTCGCTGACGACCAAGCTGGCGCCGCACGCGTTCCAGACGCAGATGGTGGCGCTCTTCTTCCTGTCGGTGGCGCTGGGCACGGCGGCGTCCGGGACGCTCGCCCGGTTCTACAGCGCTGATCATGAGACGGCGTACTTCGGTATCCTCGGCGCCGTGGCGATCGTTCTGGGAGTGGCGCTGGCGGCGGCCAGTCGTCCGATCTCGCGGCTGATGGGTGGCGTCCGCTGAGCCCCCTGGCCGTTTTCGACGTGGACGGTGTGGTCGCCGACGTGCGGCACCGGCTGCGGCACATCGCGAGCCGGCCGAAGGACTGGCAGGCGTTCTTCGCGGCCGCGGGCCGGGATCCGGTGCTGCGCCCCGGGGCCGACCTGGTGCACGAGTACGCCCGCGATCACGATCTGATCTGGCTCACCGGCCGCCCGGAGCGGCTGCGGACCGTGACCGAGCGTTGGTTCACGGCGCACGAGTTGCCGGCCGGGCGCCTGCTGATGCGGCCCGATCACGATCGGCGACCGGCCCGCGACTTCAAGGCCGGCCGCCTGCGGAAACTCTCGGCCGAGGGCGTCATCGCGGTGGTCGTCGACGACGATCCGGACGTGGTGCTCCGATTGAAGAAGGATGGCTTTCCGGTACGGCTGGCCGACTGGGTGCCGCACGAGAAGTCCCTCCACCAGGCCCAGGAGCGCGACGGCCGCACCTGAGACGCTCTGGTGGGCGCGACGAACTGGCGGCAGGTCGGGCGTGCCGCCTCGGGTCAGCCGCGCGTCATCGAGCGGGGACGGGGATGAACGGTCAGACGTCCTGCTCCTGGATCTGGCGGGCTGCCTCGATCAGCAGCTCCCGCGGGATCTCGACGAGCAGCTCACCGTCGGCGACGGCGACGCCGGTGGCCGCGACGCCCTGCACCAGGACGGTGCCGCGGTCGGTGCGGTAAACGGTCGGGCAGCTGCCGGCACCACACAGGGTGATCACCGGTTCCGCGACGGTCACCGTGACGGGCGAATCGTCAGTCGCGGCCCGGGGGCCGGCGTCCTCGTGGTTCGTCATTCCTCCACGGTAGAAAGTCCGGTTACCACGGACAAGCGCAGGAAATTCTCAACTTGCGGCGGAGTTCGGCAGCAACATCCGCGCGTAGCGGGTCTGATAGTGATCCAGAAGATCGTCGATATCGGTCCGGGCCACCGTTCTGCGCTGTCTCAAGCGGACGATCGCGCCCATCAGGGCCCTGATCCAAGCCGCCGCGGCCGCGGCCATCGCCGCGTTCGCCTCCGTACTCGGCCTCGCGATGCTGGTCATCGCGGCCTTCACGACGGCGCGCTGAGCGCGTCCCACCTCGACACGACAGGAGGGATACGGTGACCGGTTCACTCGTTGTCGCCGCCATGCTCACGCTGGGCGTACTTGTTCTGACCGAGCTGGTCGCGGCCGCGCTACCGGTGATCATCGTCATCGCGATGGTGCCGCCGCACGAGCGGGAAGGGCTCGCCCGGCTCCTCGCCGCCTGCGACAGTTCCCGCAGACTGCGGCTCTGGACGGCTCTCCGGCTGGCCGTCCGGGACCGGCGCGAGAGCATCGGGCGGCACTGACCCGCGCCCGCCCGGCGCCGTGAACGGCGCCGGGCGCGATCAGCCGATGGTGAAGGTGGACGTGTACGGGGTGCGGATCGGCACGCCGCCGGCTCCGGTGCTGCTCACCTCCGCGACCCTGAGCGTGTACGAGCCCGGCACCAGCGGCGGGCCCGGCGTCCACACCAGGGTTCCCGGTACGGTCTCGGTCACCGTGCCGGGTACCGCACCGCTCGATCCGGTGACCACCACCGAACCGTCGTAGCCGGCGCCCGTGGGCTGGACGTCCCGCTGGAATGTCACGGTGACCGCGGCCGCCGTCGCGGCGGTGCTGACCACCAGCGGGTCACGCCAGTACCGGATCGCCAGGTGGAGGTCCGGGACGCCGGGCGTGTCCCAGGCGGTGGACGTGTCGTCGACCAGCATGGTGCGGGTTATGCCACCGTCCACTGTGACCGCGCGGTTGTTGGTGCCGACGATCGAGCCCCAGTCCTCGACGGTCTCCCACGTACCGCGGGTGTATTTGTACTGGATGTCGGTGCCGTCAGGCACCGTGATGGTCGCCTCCCAGACGCCGGCGCCGCGGTCGGTCATAGCCAGTTTGCCGGGGTCCCACGGCCCGAGTTCGGTGATGTTGCCGGGCAGGTAGAGCGTCGCGCCGGCTGGCGTGCCCGGCGGCGCGAGCACCCGGAAGGTGACGTCGACGGGGCGGACCGGGACGGTCAGGGCGGCGGGCAGGGTCGTGGCGCTGCCGTCGGGATTCCGGTACGCGAGCCGGCCGACGACGTTCGCGGTCCGCGGTGACGAGCCGGCCGGCGTGACGTCGTACGTGACGGTGAAGGTGTCGCCGGGCGCGAGCGACGCCGCGGTGGCCGGTGTGCGCGGCGTTACCACCCAGCCGGTCGGCGCCTCGACGGTGGCCGACAGCGCGGTGACGGTGCCCGGCCCGTCGTTGCGGGCGGTCGTCACCAGCCGGCTGGTGGCGCCGGACTGCAGGCCGTCGGGCGCGACGAGGGTCAGGTCGACGGCCGGCCGCTGTGCCACGGTGAGCGGGCTGCCGTCGTGCGTGACGATCACCCGGCGGGTCGCGGCGGTGGCCGGCACCTCGACGGTGAGCAGGTGTTTCGCGCTGTCGTAGGACCACTGCGCGGGGCGACCGGCGACCGTGACGACGTGCGGGCGGGAGACGCCGGCGAACGCGAGCGTGTAGCGACGGGTCGCGGGCGCGCCCGGGTACGTCCCGTCGACCGGCCCCACGGTGAGGGTGGCGCGCCGGCCCTCGTCGTAGCGGACCGGGATCCGCGCGTACTGGCCGTCGCGGTAGCCGAGGCCGTCGCCGGCGTCGTCGTAGACCGTGGTGCCGCCCGACGCGTGCGGGTAGGCGGTCAGCGTGAGCCGGTCACGGGCCTGCCCGGCGACGTTGACGCCCGGATCGGCTCCGGCGACCACGCCGCCTGCCCGGACGTACACCGGCATGTGGTCCGGCGTCGCGGCGACCGTGCGGGTGGCCGGGCCGCGGAACGTCGTACCGGTGAAGAGGTCGGTCCACGTGCCCGGCGGGAACCACACCGGCGTCGTGGTGCTCAGCCCCGGCTTCGTCACGGGCGCGACCAGCAGCGAGTCGCCGAGCAGGTACTGGGTGTCGTGCCGGTACGCCTCGTCGAGTTCGGGCCAGTCGAGGTAGAGGGCCCGGGTCATCGGCAGGCCGGTGTCGTAGGTCTGCCGGGCCGCCGTGTACAGGTACGGCACCAGGGACTCGCGCAGGCGCAGCAGGTCCGCGGCGGGCTTGCCGACGGTGTCCGAGTACTCCCAGGGCAGCCGGTCGCCGTGGTCGGAGTGCAGGCGCAGGATCGGCTGGAACGCGCCGAGCTGCACCCAGCGCAGGTAGAGGTCGTCGGGCAGGTGCTTGCCCGCGAAGCTGCCGATGTCGTGGCTGACGTACGACATGCCGATGCTCGCCTCGGCCGGCGTCATCGCGGCGGCGAACGCCAGGCTCGCCCAGTCCGGGCGGGTGTCGCCGGTGAAGTGGACGGTGCTGCGGTGCTCGGCCCACGGCCCGGAGGGGCCGATCGTCGTGTACGCCGGGAACGACGCCCCGATCCGCGACAGCGAGAATCCGCGCCGCCCGTGCTCCTCCCCCGCGCGCCGGTACAGCTCGTTGACCCAGCTGTCCGCGGTGACGCCCGGCGTGCCGGCGAGGCTGTCGTCACAGCAGTAGTCCAGCCACCACTGCCGTACCCCCTGATCCTCGAAGGGTTCGTGCAGTCCGCCGTAGGCGGCGGCCTGGTCCGGATCGGTCCAGTCGAACCGGTACGGGTTCGGCGCGAAGCTGCTGGTCGCCGGGGTGAGCTTGCCCTTCGCGGCGGTCTGCGCCGCGGCGAAGCGCGGATCGTCGCCGGAGATCGCGGCGTGCACGTTGAGCGTCGCGTTGACGCCCTGCCGCCGTAGCCCGTCGAGGAACTCCTCCGGTTTCGGGAAGAGGCCGGTGTTCCAGTTCCAGCCGGCCCACTGGTTCGGCGCCTTCCAGTCCGTGTCGATCACCAGCGAGTCGAGCGGGACGCCGTGCGCGCGGAACGCCGGCAGGAGCTCAGTCCGGTAGTACTCGGCGGTGTACGCCTCGTACTTGGAGAACCAGTTGCCGAACGCCCACTTGGGCGGAAGCACGGAGGGCCCGGTCAGGGTTCGCAGGTCGGTCAGGCCGCGTTTGTAGTCGTGCCCGTAGCCGAACAGGTAGCCGTCCTGGTAGGCGCCGGTGCGCGCCGGGCGGGCGGCGACCCAGCCGGCCGCCGTGCGCAGGGCGGTGCCGGTGTCGTCGAGCAGGTACCAGCCGCCGCGGTTCAGCATGCCGGGATGCAGGGTGAGCTGGTCGACCGGCCCGGCCTGTCCCGCGTAGTAGTCGAGGCCGCGGTACCAGCCGCCGAGCGCGTCGTCGCGGGCCGGTGACCCGAACGCCGGGTGCACGCTGGTCTGGCGCCCGCCGACCCGCAGCTCGAGCGTGGTGTTGACGGGCGTGACCGGGCCGCTCGCCAGCCGGTAGCGCAGCGTCACCGAGCCGGTGGTGACCCGCAGTTCGCCACCACGGGTCGAGGCGGTGAACCGGGTGCGCCCCGGCGCGCGGTCGACGGCGTTGAGGGTGGGCTGGTCCTCGAAGGAGTCGTCGGCGGCGTATTCGAGCCGCAGCAGCGTGCTGCTGAGCACCTGGACCCGTAGGTGACCGGCCCGGACGCTCTGCCCGTGCACCTGCGGTGGGCGGGGCGCGGCCAGCGCCGCACCGGGCGTCAGCGCGAGCAGCGGGAGAAGGGTGAGCAGGCCCGCCGTCCGGGCGAGGAATCCGCGGCCACCGGCATGGATCGACACGACGCCCCCGATCGCGTAACCGAGATGTCACACAATGCAGCGAGCCTCGCCCCGGGAGCGTCGCCGTGTCAATAGACAAACAACTATCCCTATTTCCGGGTAGATTCCACGGCCGGACGGAAACGGGGTGCGATGATCGGCACGATCAGAGGCGTGGTGCTCGGCACGGTGGTCCTACTGCCGCTGGCCGCGCTGGCGGCGTGGGCGCTGGCACGCCGCCGGGGCACCGCCGGCGAGACACCGGACCGGGCCTGGCGCAGGTCGCTGGCCGAGGTCGGCATCGTCTACGGGACGGCGCCGTGGGTATGGATGATCATGCTGCCGGGCAGCCGGGCCGGCGCCGCGGACCGCCGGGTGAGCCTGGTCCCGCTGCGGGACCTGCTGACGGTCCTGGCTAGCGAGCCGCTGACGGTGACCGTCCAGGTCGTCGGCAACCTCCTGGTCTTCGCCGCGCTGGGGTTCTTCGCCCCGCTGCGGTTCGCGGCGCTGGCGTCGGTGCCGCGGGTCCTGGCGCTCGCGGCGGGCTGCTCGGCCCTGGTCGAGACCGCGCAGTACGTCCTGCGGCTGGACCGGGTGTCCTCTGTCGACGACGTGCTGCTCAACGCCGCCGGCGCCGGGCTGGCCGCGCTGGCGTCGCGCCGCTGGTGGCTCGCGCCGCGGAAGTCACCCGTTTCCCGCCTTTCCTGACCCGGTGCCCGCTTCGGTCCTGCCGGTCACATCCGGTCGCCGGAACGCCATTTGATCTTGGGTGCTCGTCCATGGCGATACAGGTCGCAATGCCCCACCATCAAGCCGTTATGGACAATCCTCAGTCATCCCCGCCCGGCCCCTACGGCCCGATGTACCCCCAGACGGCCACGCCGACCTCGGGGTGGGCCGTCGCGGCGCTCGTTCTCGGCATCGTCAGCGTCCTGGGCGGCTTCTGCCTGCTCGCCATTCCGTGTATCGGCGCGGTGGTCTGCGGTCACGTCGGCCTGGCCGACACGCGACCCGGCACCAACGGCGGGCGGAGCATGGCGATCGCCGGATTGATCATGGGATACCTGGGCCTGCTGCTCGCGCTCCTGCTGCTCCTGATCGGCGGCGTCGTCCTGCCGGACCTGCCGTCCACGTTCTGATCAGTCGGCCGGGGTGCCGGTGCCGATCGGGGTGCCGCTGAGCGGGCGTGCCGAGTTGACCAGGCCGGCCAGGCTGAACGCCTGCGGGATGTTGCCAAGCTGACGGCCGGCGGCCGGGTCGTATTCCCGGCCGACTCGTGGTCGAGCAGCGCCGCGAAGCAGACGGCCGAGTGAAGGTCGCCGATGAGCGCGTGGTCCTCGATGCGTCCGGGCATGCCACGACCCCGCTCCCGCCTCCCGGCCGGGTTCCCTGTCCCGTGGTGGTTGACCGCTCTCGCCGTCCTCAACCAATCAGTGCTGGTGGTGGCCTTGCGGGAGGGTGCGTGACACCTGGTTCTCGGTGCCCGGTCGCACGACGACGAACTGGCCGACCATGCCCTTGTCCTCGTGGCGAAGGATGTGGCAGTGGTACATGTAGGGAGACAGCGGGTCGATATGGGCGCCGAACGTGGCGGCCAGCCGTACCTTGGCGTTCTTGGGGATGAAGACGGTGTCCTTGGGGCCCCGCTGGTAGGCGGGGGGCGGCGTGCCGTTGATGTCCAGGACGCGAAACGGTGCCTCGTGGATGTGGAAGTTGTGCGCGTAGGTGGTGTTGTGGATTTCCCAGATCTCGTGCGCGCCCGCCGGCACCACCTCGTCGATGCGGGTCATGTCCATGTCGTTCCCGTTGATCTCGGAGCCGGTCAGCACGAACCTCCGCCTGCGCGCGCCGGCCGGCGGCGGCTCGGCCGGGACGCCACCGAGCTCGTCCGGTAGTAGCGCCGACTCGGCCAGGGCGCCGGCGGCGACCAGTTTCAGCAGCGTGAAGTCCTCCTCTTCGATGTCGTTGGCCCGCTTCGGATCCTCGCCCCGCGAGTCGAGCACGGCCTCTTCTCCGGCGGTGAACCGGACGACGATCTCCGCCCGTTCGCCGGGGCTGATCTTCACCCGCTCGACCGTCACCGGCCGTTCCAGCAGCCCCGCGTCCGTGGCGATCACCTGGAATCGCCGGCCGTCCGCGAAACCCACCCGGTAGACCCGGGCGTTGGAGGCGTTGAGGAGCCGGAACCGGACCAGCTCGCTGCGGACCTCCAGGGACGGGCCGAAGGTTCCGTTGACCAGGATCCGGTTGCCGAGGAAGCCGAACGTGCCGCCGTCCACGTCTCCCGTGTTGAGCGCGCCGTCGGCGCCGAACCGTTTGTCCTGGATGATCAGCGGCAGGTCGTCCACGCCGTAGGTGCTCGGCAGGGCGGGGCCGTCGGGGTCGTCGATCAGCAGGAGCCCGGCCAGTCCCCGGTAGACGTGCATCGCGGTCGTCCCGTGCAGGTGCGGGTGGAACCAGGTGGTCGCGGCCGGCTGCTCGATCGTCCACTCGGGGCGCCAGGTCGCGCCGGGCTCGATCGTCTGGTGCGGGCCGCCGTCCATCCTGGCCGGCAGGCGCATTCCGTGCCAGTGCAGCGTCGTCACCTCGCCGAGCCGGTTCGTCACCGCCATCCGGACCCGGTCGCCGCGGTTCACCCGCACGGTCGGCCCGAGGTAGGGGCCGTTGATGCCCCAGGTCCTCGTCGTCAGGCCGGGCAGGATCTCGGCGCGTCCGCCGGCCAGCAGGTCCAGGGAGAACTGCTTGGCTCCGTCGGCGGCCGGCTCGGGCTCGGCGAGCGGCGGGATCCGCAGCCGGTTGCTGAACGCGGAGCCCTTCGGCCCCTCCCACTCCGACGAGCAGGAGCTGGTGGCCGCGGCCAGCCCGGAAAGGGCACCGGCCAGCAAGAGGCTCCGCCGTTTCATGTCGACTCCGTTTCTTGAATTGCTGATGGGCGCCTCAATCCTGCGGAACGCATTCGAGAATTGACATCCGGTATTTCCCTGACCGGACTGAGCTGCTGATTTGCGTTTCGGGTACATCGGAGGTCGTACGTCCACCCGAGGCGAATACGCATTTTGCGTACGACGCATAGGGTGTTCACGTGCGATTTATCCGGGAGGCGGCCGTGCCGGTCGCCGTCGTCGCGCTGGACGTCGTCTGGGCGGTGACGTCCGAGGCGACGCCGGGCCGGCCGATGTGGCCGGTCGGCTGGCTGCTCGTCGCGCTCAGCGGGGTGGCCCTGGCCGTGCGGCGCAGCCGTCCGCTGGTCGCGCTGGCGGTCACGGCCGCCTGCGCGGTCGCGTACTACCCCGGTGGGTACCCGGACTCGCCGATGGGCCTCGCCCTGATCGTGGCGGTGATCGGCGCCGCCCGCCGCTGCCGGCGGCCCGTGGCGGTCGTCGCGGTGGCCGTGATCCTCGCGGCGTTCCTGGCCGTCGGCGACGATCGCGGCCTGGAAGAACTGCTCGCGCTCGGCATCATCCTGCTCACCGCCGTCACGGCCGGCGAGGTCTTGCGCAACCGGCAGGAGCGGCTCGCCGCGGCCGAACGACGGGCCACCGAAGCCGAACGGTCACGCGAGGACGAGGCGCACCGGCGGGCGACCGAGGAGCGGCTGCGCATCGCCCGTGACCTGCATGACGTGGCCGCACACCAGATCTCGCTGATCAACGTGCAGGCCGGCGCCGCGCTGCACCGGCGTGACCCGGAGACGGCGTTCGCCGCCCTGGAAGCGATCCGCGCAGCCAGCAAGGAGGCGCTCCGCGAGATGCGCACGGTGCTCGGCGTGCTGCGCCAGGTGGACGAGCCCGCGGTGTCCCTGAGCGGGGTGGCCGACCTCGTCGCCCGGGCCCGGACGGCCGGGCTGCGGGTGCGCCTCACCGGCGATCCGCCCGGCGATCTGCCACCCGCGGTCGACCTCGCCGGGTACCGGATCGTGCAGGAGTCGCTGACCAACGCCGTGCGTCACGCCCGGGCCACCGAGGTCACGGTGAGCCTCCGCCGGACCGGCACGGAGCTCGAGGTGGAGATCGTCGACGACGGTGCGGAGCCGGTCGACGCGAGCCGGATCCGTGCCGGGAACGGTATCCGCGGCATGATGGAGCGTGCCGCCGCCGTCGGCGGCCGGTTGACGGCCGCGCCGGGCACGGACGGTGGCTTCCGGGTGCAGGCCCGGCTGCCGACGAGCGCGACGCCGGAGGTGCCGAGATGATCCGGGTGCTGCTCGCCGACGATCAGACGCTGGTGCGGGCCGGGTTCCGGTCGATCCTCGGTGGCGAGCCGGACATCGAGGTCGTCGCGGAGGCCGGGGACGGTGCCGAGGCCGTACGGCTGTCGGCGCGTGACCGCCCGGACGTGGTGCTGATGGACGTGCGGATGCCGGTCCTGGACGGCATCGAGGCGACCACGCGGATCGTCGCCGACCCGAGCCTCGCCGCCGTCAAGGTCGTCATCCTCACCACCTTCGACCACGACGAGTACGTCTACGGCGCGTTGCGCGCGGGCGCCAGCGGCTTCCTGGTGAAGGACACCGAACCAGTGGAGCTGATTCGCGGCGTCCGGGTGGTGGCACGGGGTGACGGTCTGCTCGCGCCGTCGGTGACCCGGCGGCTCATCGCGGAGTTCGCGAGCCGTTCGAGCGCTCCCGTTCCGCCGGTCGCGCCGAACGATCTGACCCCTCGTGAGGGTGAGATCGCCGATCTGGTGGCGACCGGGCGGTCCAATGAGGAGATCGCGACGACGTTGATGATCAGCTCCGCCACGGTGAAGACCCACATCACCCGGATCCTGGCCAAGCTGAGCCTTCGCGATCGGGCGCAGCTGGTCGTCTGGGCGTACGAGTCCGGGCGGACGCGGCCCGGCTGGCTCGACTGACCCGGTAGCGGAGGTCCCGGAGAAATTCTTTCTGGCATAGCGTCGGATCCGGGACGAGCTGTTCGTGGAACGGGCAGGAGGCGGCCGGTGGAGGTCGCCGGGTCAAGGGAGTCATGGGATGACGCGGTATCTGATCTCGTTCAATGAAGGCGCGATGGACCACATCCCCGCCGAGGAGATCCACGACGTCGGCAAGGCCGTGCACGCGGTGGTCCAGGAGGCCGTGGACGCCGGCGTGTGGGTGTTCGGCGGCGGGCTCGAACGGCAGCGGGCGAGCGTCGTGGCCCCGGACGGGATGGTCACCGACGGTCCGTACCCGGAGACCAAGGAGGTCGTCGGCGGGTTCGCGATCGTCGACGTGCCGTCACGGGAGGAGGCGCTGGCGTGGGCCGCCAGGCTCGCCGGCGCTTGCCGCTGCGCCCAGGAGGTCCGGGAACTCGGGGCCGCCCCCGAACAGGACGCGATGCTCCGTCAAGCCGACCGGCGATGGTGACGTCAGGCGACCCGGAAGCGGGAGGCGACCTCCTCGCGGAACTCGAGACCGTGTCCGGGGAGACCGGGATCGGATCGTAGGAGACCGCCGGGCTCCGGTTCGGCGCCGCCGTGCAACAGCATCCGCTCGGTGATCAGGTCACGGGCCGCGGCGGCGCCGTAGGTCCAGCCGGTGCCGGCCAGCTCACCGGCGTGGGCCCGGACCACGATCATGGTGGTCTCGGTCCAGGTGATGGTGCCGTCGGCCTCCGGGCCGGCTCGGAACCGCCCGTTCTGGCCACCGAGAGGAGATCGAGCAGAAGAGCCGCGAGCGCGACGGCCGCGAGCAGCAGCAGGCCGAGGCTGTACGAGTGGAAGTGGTCGTGGACCGCGCCCAGCACCAACGGTGGCAGGAACCCGCCGAGTCCGCCCGCGGCGCCGACCAGGCCCGCGACCGATCCGATCTGCTGCCCCGGCGCGATCTGTGCGACCAGCGCGAACGTGGCACCGCTGGCGGCGCCGAGCGCGGCGGCCATGGACAGGAACGCGACGGTCCCGACCGGCATGAGTGGTGGGGTGAACGACTGGACGATCGCCCCGATGACGACCACGACCAGCGAGGCGGCGAGCACCCGGGCCGGGGCGACCCGGTCCGACAGCCAGCCACCGACCGGCCGCGTGGCCACGCCGAGCAGCATGAACCCGGCCGACCGGTTCGCCGCGTCGGTGCGGGTCAGACCGTACGCGGTATCCAGATATGCCGGCAGGTAGACCGAGAAGGCGACATATCCACCGAATCCGGCCGCGTACAGCGCCGCCGCCTGCCGGGTGATCCGTAGTTTCAGGGCCGCCCAGAGCCGGGTGACGAACGGCTCGACCGGTATCGGGCGATCCGGGGCATCGCGCAGCATCACCCAGGAGACGACCGCGTAGCCGACCAGAACGGCGGCGGTGATCAGGAACGGGGTCTCCGTGTCACCCAGATTGGCCAGCCTGACCGTGGTCAGCGCGCTGATCGCGGTGCCGACCATACCGGCGCCGAACACGCCGACGGCGAAGCCACGCCTGGCCGGCGGGTACCAGGCGCTGACGAACGGGACGCCGATCGCGAACGTGGTGCCGCCGATGCCCAGGAAGAACCCGCCGATCAGCAGCCCGGTCAGCGAGTCGTGGCCGAGCAGGCCCAGATGGAGCACCGGCATCACGGTGGCGAGCGAGACCAGCGGGAACATGAGCCGGCCGCCGAATCTGTCGGTGAGTGCGCCGACCGGGATCCGGCCGAGCGCGCCGACCACGATCGGGACCGCGACCACCAGCGCCTGCTGCACGGAGCTGAGGCCGAGCGTGTCCCGGAACCTCATGGCGAGTGGGCTGAGCAGTGCCCAGGCCCAGAAGTTGACCACGAACCCCATGGTCGCGACGGCCAGCATCACGCCGGGGCGGCCAGTGGCCCGCGTTGGCGCCATATCTGGATCCTCCTGCTGGATCCGTTCCCAGCCCGCGCGGTGGCGCGGCGGCCCGTCGCTGACACGTCCTGGCGTTCTTTCTCATTGTTGATGTTCAGATCGTCGCGTGCCGTTCGTTCTCGAGCATGGAGCCGGCGTCCGGCGGCCGGCGTTCGCCGAGCAGCAGCGAGCCCCACCTCACCTGTGATGATGGGCGGTCACGGGGTAATAGTCGGGACCTACGACCCTGTCCGGCGCCGCGGCGCCGGGGAGACACTGACCGCAGGTGCTCTTCCGGTTTCAGCCAGAACGTCACCGCTGCCGGTTTCGTCGGGAGCGTAAGCGCGGTGCGGAAGGGCGCCACGATCTCCGGGATGGTGAGTCATGGACGTGGCAATCGAGACATCGGCAGACAGCCTGGCGGCGGCGATCCGTGAGCGCCTGGCCGACAGCCCTGACTGGCTGATCCGCCCGTTGCCCGACCACGGGGTGGTCGAACTGGCCCGCCGTGGCCCGGCCGTGCCGCCGAAGGTAGTGGCGGCGGCGGTCACCGATGACGGGCACGGCGTCGAGGTCCTCGCCCACGCCTGGCGACAGGCGCGTGCGACGGGCGCGACGTTGCGGGTGGTACACGTCTGGATGGGGCACGGCAACGAGTTCGGGGCCATCGACCTACTGCTCTCACAGGCCCTGTACAACACCCTCGACCCCGAATCGGCCCGCCAAGCGGAGCGGGAGGTGCTGCACGACGACGACCCGGTGCGGGCGCTGCGGGCGCTCAGCAAGGAAGTCGACCTACTCGTGGTTGCGGCCGCGGGCAAACGGATCGCGCCGGACAGGCCGCTCGGCGGATGCGTGGACGCCCTGATCGGGCAGACCGCGTGTCCGCTGACCATCGTCATACCGTCCATGACGCCGGCCTGGCCCGGACAGGGGGCGAACCTCGACATGCTCCAGCCCGGGTTGATGCCGTAGGCGGCCACCACCGTCGACGGGCGCGTCATCCGGTGGACCGCCTGGTGATCAGGTCGGAGTGAGGTCCCCGGATCGGGTCACGCGCGCCCCCGGGCCGCCGCTGCCGGTTCGGTGACGGAAAAATAACCG
This sequence comes from Actinoplanes regularis, assembly GCF_900188005.1. Classification (GTDB taxonomy): domain Bacteria; phylum Actinomycetota; class Actinomycetes; order Mycobacteriales; family Micromonosporaceae; genus Actinoplanes; species Actinoplanes regularis. Next base: position 115,658 of record NZ_FZNR01000027.1, read on the forward strand.
GACGTTTCCTCAAGTACGGCAACCGGGTGGCACCCGCTTGGGTCCCCCGGCCGCTCCGCGCGCCTTGGAATCTCTTTCCCATGCCGGTCGACACGCGACCGGACAAACCCAAGGGGAGAGATTTTCATGCGACGCGCCAAGCTGCCGATTCTGGCGACAGCTCTGACCGCCGTACTTGCCGGAACCGCCGCCCTCGTGGCCCCGACCGCGGCCTCGGCCGCGCCCGCCGCTGCGAAGACGTGCACGACCGGTGACAATCTCGTCCCCACCTGCGGCGTGCTCTGGGGAGGCGCCGCCGGCGGCTTCACCAGCGCCCCGCGTGACAAGGCGTTGAAGGAGTGGGAGCAGACGTCCGGCCGGACCGCGTCGATCTTCCACACCTACCACAAGGGCAACGAGCCGTTCCCGACCAAGGCCGAGATCGCCATGACCAACGACCCCGCCCACCCGCGGGTGCTGATGGCCAACTGGAAGATCGCCTACGGCTCGTCCTGGGCCGATGTCGCCAAG
>NZ_FZNR01000037.1 GCF_900188005.1 Actinoplanes regularis
ATGATCTCCCTCTGCGATTCCGCGTCTCCCGCGGTGACACCCAGACCATGACCGCCGCCACTGACACCGCCCTAACAGCGCCCTGACACCCCGGATCAGGGCGCTGTCAGGAGCCCCGGCGGCACTTCAGCGCGTCGGGGTGCCCGCGGCGAAGGCGTCGACGGCGGCGAGGTCGTACGAGCCGGCGTCGGTTCCCAGACCCTGGGCGACCTGGGCCGCGGTGGCGCAGCCCAGCACGGCGGAGTCCCGCAGCGTCCGGCCCTGGGCCCGGCCGAGGATGAAGCCCGCGGAGAACGCGTCACCGCACCCGGTGGTGTCGACGACCTCGATCTGGAAGGCCGGCACGGTGATGACCTCGTCCGCGGTCACCACGAGCGCGCCCTTGCTCCCGTGGGTGACCGCGACGCAGCCGACCCCGGCCTCGAGGAGCGCCCGGGAAGCCGTGACGAGGTCGTCGGTGCCGGTGAGGCCGAGGAGTTGCTCGTCGTTGGGGAGCAGGTAGTCGGCGTACGGCAGGGCGGCGGCGATCCACTCGAGGATTCCCGGGTCGCCCGGCGCGAGCAGGTCGACGGAGGTCGTCAGGCCCTTGTCCTTGGCGTACGACAGCAGTTCGGCGGCGGCCGGGCCGCCGAGGAACTCCGGGCCGCCCAGGTGCAGGTGGGTGCAGCCGTCCAGGGTGGACAGGTCGATGTCGGCGACGGTGAACGCCGCGTTCGCTCCGACGCAGTGCCACGCCGGCCGGTCGCCGTTCGGCCGCACCGGGATCACCGACGCGGAGGTCTGCGCGGCGTCGGTGCGAACCAGGCCGGTGACGTCGATCCCTTCCCGTGCCAGTGCCGCTGAGAGCGCGTCGCCGAGCGGGTCCGTGCCGATCGCGCCGTGGGACCGGACTGCGGCCCCGAGCCTGCTGAGCACGACCGCGGTTCCGCCGGCGGTGCCGGCCGGGGAGAGCCGGATGGTCTCCACCATCTGACCGGCGGAGCCGGTGGGAAGGGACTCGATGCCGATCACGTGCGTGTCGAGGACGTGGACCCCGACCGCCGCGATGCTGACCTCGTTGGGGCTGGTCATGGCGGTGTCTCCTGTAACTTTTCGTCGCCGGGGGGCGAATTCCTGCGCAGGACCGTACGTTGTTGATCACCGATGGCCGCATGCGGGGCAGCGATCTGCGTCACACCCCGAAACAACGCGATCTGTGGAGATTCGCGCTCTGCTTACCGGTTCGTTCGCTTTTGCCGGTACGACGGATGGCACTCACCGGGATCGCGCAGGTCACGCGCGCGAATATCGTGGCGAGGGTTGGTGATCGAGGGTCGTACACTTCCAGGCCGCGGCGCCGGGGGAGCGTCGCAAACCCCTCGAAGGAGACCTCGCGCATGAAGCGCTTCCTCGCCGGCGCCCTCGCCGGTGCCACCACCCTGACCCTCGCGGTCGGTTGCGCCGAGCAGATCGAGCAGCTCGAGCCGAAGCTGGAGATCAAGAAGGCGGCCGCGGCCCTGAGCGCGACCGGCAAGGCCGGGTTCACCCTCAAGGTCGGTGGCAACGTCGACGACCTGATCGCCTTCGCCAAGAAGGAGTCCGGCACCGAGCCGGGCGCCTTCACCGACGAGGACGCCGACACCCTGCGCAAGCTCTACAACTCCTCGTTCACCCTCGCCTGGGACAAGATGGGCGACGGCGTCACCGACGACCGGGCCTCGGTCAGCGCGGTGATCGATGGTGTCACCGGGACCGAACTCCGGATCGTCGACCAGGTCGCGTACGTGAAGGCGCCGGTCGCCGACCTCGCCACGAAGTTCGGCGTGTCCAAGTCGGACCTCGACGCGGTGCGCAAGGAGATGGGCCCCGCGATCAAGGGCGTCGACACCCTGTTCGACGGGGGCTGGATCTCGATCAGCGTGACCGACGTCAAGAAGTTCAGCGAGGGCACCACGGGCGTCGCCCCGAGCACGGACCCCGCGCAGAACGAGAAGCTCGCCGCCGAGGTGAAGGCCAGCGCGGAGAGCCTGTTCGAGAGCGCCGACGTGGTCCGCGACAGCAAGGACAAGACCCACCTGGTCGTCACCACCACCACGGTGAAGGCGTATGAGCAGGCCAAGCGCCTGATGCAGGCGATGGAGAAGATCGGCGGCCAGTCCGCCTCGGGCGTGCTCGACGAGGCGCTCGGCTCCGAGATGGAGAAGCCGCCGGCGGACAAGCCGATCGTCTTCGACCTCTGGATCGACAAGGGCGAGTTCCGGGCGTTCGAGATCAACATGCTGCAGTTCGCCGACGGGAGCACCGGCCGGGCGGCGCTGCGGGTCGAGCTCGCCAGCGGCGTGGAGATCTCCGCTCCCGAGGGCGCCAAGAAGATCGATCTGACCGAGTTCTTCTCCACACTCGGCGCGGGCGCCGGCGACCTGGGTACGCCGAAGGCGGGCGGTGCCGGTGACGCCAAGGAGTGGGCCGAGATGATCGGCCGACAGGCCATGCTGTCCGCCGTCGTCGAGGGCGACCAGCCGGCGCTCCACCTCAAGCAGGCCGCCACCGACATGGCCCTCCCGGGCATGACCGTGAAGGTCGTCCGGAGCGGCGTCGCCCAGGTCACCATGGGCAAGGACGTCGCCTGCGTGACCGTCCCCAGCTCCGCCACGGGCGAGCCGAAGGTCGTCGCCCACGCCTGCTGAGGCGCGTAAGTCCACGAGAGAGCCCGTCCGCCCTTCCGGCGGGCGGGCTCTCCTCGTCACGAACTCGTCCGACACGGTGCGCCTTCGCGATGTAGATTGAATCTACGTAGATTGCCTCTACCTAGATGACGTCTACCTGGCGGAGTTCGTTTTTTCATCGGTCGGCGCACCGAACTGTCTCTGCTGACGAAGCGGATCGACCATCTCAAGCGAACCGGTACCGGCCTCGCTGTCGCGATCCGCGGCCGCCGTCAGGTGGGCAAGTCACGCCTCGCCCAGGAGCTCTGCGACCGTTCCGGGTTGCCTCACCTGTACTTCACCACTGTCAAAGGCGCGTCGGTCACCGAATCGACGACCCAGTTCCTGACCGACCTGACCGAATCGGCTCTGCCGAACGACCGCGCGTTGCTGCCCAGCACTCCCCCACCCGGCGGCTGGGGTGACATGCTGCGCTTGCTGGCGGGCACACTGCCGGACCAGCCCTGCATCGTCGTGCTCGACGAGGTGCCCTGGCTCACCGAGCAGGACGACACGTTCGACGGCCAGTTGCAGGTCGCCTGGGACCGCCTGCTGTCACGCCGACCGGTATTGCTGCTACTTCTCGGCAGCGACCTGCACATGATGCAACGCCTCACCGCCTACGACCGGCCGTTCTACGGCCGCGCCGACAACCTGGTCCTCGGCCCCCTGAACCTCGCCGAGACGGCCGCGGTGACCGGGCTGGCGGGCTCCGACGCCATCGACGCACACCTGATCACCGGCGGTCTGCCGGGAATTCTGCTGCGCTGAAGTGGCTGGGAACCGCATTCGGGACCCGCGACCTGCACCAACTCCAGGAAGGCGCCCGTCAAATCCCCGGCTTCGACGCGGCACACACCGGATTGGTCGTCGTCACCCGCTCCGGTGCGGAGCTACCCGCCGGCATCGTCGACGTCGTCTGGGGCCCCGACGACATCGTCGGGGCCTGGCAGGACTGATCCGCCGCCTCAGGTGGCCGCGCTGAACGTGCGGACGGTCTCACCGCACACGGTCATCCACCAACAGGCCACATAAGTCCCATATCGATCACTCCCTGACATACCCCATGGTTTCGGCGCGAGTACGACGAGAAGGTCCGACCTAATCGTCAAGTGCGTCGCCGCGCGACCGAAGTAGTCCATAACAACCGGACTTGGGGTGGGACATGCGCAGGGTCAAGATCGGCACGCGGCTGACCGCCGCGTTCGTCGTGGTGCTCACGCTGCTCGGCGTGGTGGCCGCCGTCGCCTACAACGCGATCAGCAGCCAGAAGGCCACCGCCGCCGAGGTACGCGTCCTGCAGGTGCTCACCAGCGAGGCGAAGGAGATCCGGTTCTACGCCGCCAGCATGAACGGCTGGCAGAGCGCGTACATCGCTGACATCCACCGGCTGGGCGCGGCGCGCGCCTTCGGCGGCGACTCGGTCAACTACCACGCCTGGCAGCGGGAGCGGGACAACTTCGAGGCGTACCTGAAGACCGTGCACACCGCGGACATGACCGCCGAGGAGCAGGCCCTCTTCGCCAAGGTGCAGAAGGAGGCCGAGGCCTACTTCAAGGTCAACGAGCAGGTCGTGGCGGCCTACAAGCCGGGCACCCCGGCCGCGGTACGCAAGGGCGACCAGCTCGCCCAGTACGACAGCTGGAACACCTACTACCGGATCATGACCGCCACCCAGCAGCTGGTCGAGTCGGTCGACCACCGCAGCGACGTCGCCGTCGCCGAGTCCGCGGCGGACGCCGACACCGCCAAGCGGATCATCCTGATCGGCAGCGTGACCGCGCTGCTGCTCGGCTGCCTGCTGGCGTTCCTGGTGACCCGCAGCATCACCCGGCCGGTGGTGGCCGCCCGCGACGCGCTGCGCCGGGTCGCGAACGGCGAGCTGAACGTCGAGCTGCCGCGCGAGGGCACCGACGAGCCCGCCGAGATGGCCGCCACGCTCGACGACGCCCTGCAGTCGATCCGCCGGGTGATCAGCGACGTGGCCGCGCAGGCGGAGGTGCTGGACGAGACGTCGGCCTCGCTGGACGAGGTCGCGCAGACCTTCGCCAGCAACATCGCCGAGACCTCCACCCAGGCCCGGGTCGTCGCCGACGCCTCGCAGGAGGTCAGCTCGAACGTGCAGACGGTCGCCCTCGGCACCCAGGAGATGGGCTCGGCCATCGGCGACATCGCCGAGAACGCCTCGCACGCGGCCGCTGTCGCCGCCGAGGCGGTCGCCGCCGCCACCGTCGCCACCGGCACGGTCACCAGCCTCGGCGCCTCGTCGGCGCGGATCGGCGACGTGCTGCGGCTGATCACCTCGATCGCGGAGCAGACCAACCTGCTCGCCCTGAACGCGACCATCGAGGCGGCGCGCGCCGGTGAGCTCGGCAAGGGCTTCGCGGTCGTCGCGGGCGAGGTCAAGGAACTCGCCCAGGAGACCGCCAAGGCCACCGACGACATCGGGCAGCTCGTGCAGGACATCCAGAAGGACAGTGCGGCGGCGGCCACCGCGATCTCCGGCATCGGCGAGGTCATCGGCCGGATCAGCGGCTACCAGACGACGATCGCCAGCGCGGTCGAGGAGCAGACCGCGACCACCGCCGAGATGAACCGGGGCATCGCCGAGGCCGCCGGGGGCAGCACACAGATCGCGGACAACATCACGGCGGTCGCCGCGGCGGCGAGTGCGGCCAGCGAGGACGTGGCGCGGTCGCGGGCCGCCGCCGCCGAGCTGACCCGCATGTCGCGGCAGCTGCGCGAAGCCGTCGGGCAATTCCGGTACTGAGAGGCGATGAGGACATGCGTACGAGAATTCTGCTGGCCGTGGCCGCCGCGGCCACGCTGACCATCGCCGGCTGCGGCAAGACGCCGATCACCCCGGCCGATTCGTCGGCCGCCATCGCCGGGCTGGGCTCCGAGCACGTCAAGGTCGGCATGGCGTACGACATCGGCGGCCGCGGCGACAAGAGCTTCAACGACATGGCCGCCGCGGGTCTCGACCGGGCCAAGGAGGAGCTCGAGATCGAAGCGACCGAGGCCACCCCGGAGGGAGGGGATGACGAGGGGCGCCTCGGCGCCTTGAACAAGCTGATCGATTCCGGCCACAACCCGGTGATCGCCGTCGGCTTCCAGTACGTCAACGCGCTCACGAAGGTCGCTTCCGAGCACCCCGAGACGACGTTCGCCATCATCGACGACGACTCGATCAAGGCCGACAACGTCGTGTCGCTGGTCTTCGCCGAGGAGCAGGGGTCCTACCTGGTCGGCGCGGCGGCGGCGCTCAAGTCCCGCTCCGGCGTCGTGGGATACATCGGCGGGGTCGAGATCCCCCTGTTGCAGAAGTTCGAGGCCGGTTTCGCCGCCGGAGCCAAGCGGGTGAACCCGGACGTGAAGGTGCGGACGCAGTACCTGAGCGCCCCGCCCGACTTCAGCGGCTTCGGCGACCCCGACAAGGCCAAGAAGATCGCCACGGGCATGCTGGCCGACGGGGCGGATGTGATCTACGCGGCCGCCGGTGGCTCCGGAGCGGGTGCGCTGCAGGCGGTGGCGGCCGAGAAGGGTGCCACGTTCATCGGTGTCGACTCCGACCAGTACCAGAGCGCCGACGCGCAGCTGCAGCCGGTGATTCTGACCTCGATGCTCAAGCGCGTCGACAACGCGGTGTTCCAAGAGATCCAGGCGTTCATCAAGGGCGACCGGGCGGGCGGGACGCGCCGCTTCGACCTGAAGACCGACGGCGTCGGCTACTCAACCTCGAACCAGGCACTGATCAAGCCGCTGACGCCGAAGCTGGAGCAGCTGCGCCAGCAGCTCTACGACGGCCGGATCGTGGCCCCGACCAAGCCCTGACCTGACCTGCCCCGGCGCGGATGGTTCCCAGTGATCCTGGGAACCATCCGCGCCTGCGTCGTGCCCCGCGGGTTGCCAGCATCATTTGAATCGTGATTCACTCCTTGCCTTCGTCTGAATCTGGATTCACACCTTGGGGGCTCCCGGATGCCGTACCGGCAGACCGCGTTGACCAGGAAGAACGCGGAGGACAAGCGGGAGAGCCTGCTCCGGGCCGCCCGTTCGCTGGTCGCCGTCGACGGGTTCAAGGCGGCCACGGTCGCCGCGATCGCCGCGCGCTGCCAGGCCAGCGTCGGCTCCGTGTACTCGCACTTCGACGGCCGTGACCGGTTGCTGGCGGAGGTGTTCCGCAGCGCCGCGAGCCACGAGATCGAGGTCCTGGCCGCGGCGGTGACCGAGGCCGGCCAGCAGGCGGCGCATCGACTCGACGCGCTGATCCGGACCCTGAGCGGGCGGGCGCTGCAGGGGCGGCGGCTGGCCTGGGCGTTGCTGTACGAGCCGGTGAGCCCGGCGGTGGAGGTCGAACGACTGGTCTACCGCCGCTCGTACACCGAGCTGGGTGAGCGGATCATCCACGACGGCCTGGCCGGTGGTGACTTCGTGCCGCAGGACGCGCGGCTCGCCGCGTCCGCCATCGTGGGCGCGATCTCCGGAGCGCTGGTCGGCTGGATCCACCCCGACAGCCCGGAGCCGTCGCCCGAGACACAGACCGGGGCGATCGAGGGCATCCGGATGTTCTGCCTCCGGGCGCTCGGCTCACCAACCTTGTCCACGGGAGGTCTCCGATGACCGCAGTGCAGCTCACCGACGCCCGGCGCGCGCTCGCCGACCAGGCCCTCGGCCGCATGCTCGGGACGCGCCTGGTCTCCCTCGGCGCGGACGGCGCCGTCATCGAGCTGGACAGCCAGCCCGAGATCACCGACCGCGACGGCACGATGCAGGGCGGGATCGTCGGCTACGCCGCCGAGTGCGCGGTGGCCTTCGCCGGCGCGGCGTCGGTCGGCCCGGACGTGGTCACGGCCGGACTCACCATCGACTACCTCGCGCCGGCGCGGGGCCGCACGCTGCGCGCGCACGGTACGACCGTGCGCGCCGCCGGGAACCGGGCCACCTGCCGCTGCGAGGTGCACGCCGTCGGCACCGACGGGACGGAGACCCTGGTCGCCGTCGCGCAGGCCACCATCGTCGCGACCAGCCCGCAGGTCGAGGATCCGGTGCCGCCCGTGCGGTTCCGGGCCGGGCCGACCGCGACACCGACCGTCCAGCAGATCCTCACCGAACGCCGCCGCACCGGGAACACCGACGACGGCGCCACGGTCGCCCTGGTCATCGAGGGCGGCGGGATGCGCGGCATCGTCTCCGCCGCGATGGCCGCGGTCCTCGAGCAGGAGGGGCTGCTCCCGTCGATCGACATGATCGTCGGCACCTCGGCCGGCGCCGTCAACGCCGCCGCCCTGGCCGTCGGCGCGGCCGGCCGGATGGCCGAGTCCTACGCCGAGGTGTTCGCCTCACCCGAGTTCGTCGACGTGTGGCGGATCGTGCGCGGGCGTCCCGTGATCGACGGCGCACGCATCGTCAGCCACGTCGACGCCCTCCTCGACGTCGGTGCGACCGTCGGCACCGACTGGGCCGGCCGCCTGGCGATGGTCGCGACCGACGTGGACACCGGTCGCGCCGAGGCGCTGTCCGACTTCACCGACCGCGCCGACCTGATCACCAGCATCCACGCGTCCGGTCTGCTGCCGCTGCTCGCCGGCGACCCGGTCACCCTGCGCGGGCGCCGCTGGCTGGACGGCGGCATCGTGCAGGCGGTTCCCATCGTCACCGCCGCCGCGCGCGGCGCCACGCACGCGATCGTGCTCGCCACCCGGCCGCCGGGAACGCAGCCCGGCTACGGTGCCGCCGACGCGCTGGCGGAGCGGTACCTGCGCCGGCTGAACCCGGAGCTCGCCGCCGCCTACCGGGGCCGGCCGCACCGTTACCGGGAGACCCTGCAGCAGGTCCAGGACGGCTGGGCGCACGGCCTGAGCACCCTGGCGCTGACGCCGCGCCCCGGCGATCCCCTGCCGTCGCGGCTGGAACGTGACCAGGGCGCGCTGCGGGCCGCCCGCAGCGCGGCCACCGACGCGGCCCGGGAACACCTCGCCTTCCTGTTCTGAGCGCGTGGAGGCGGGGCGGCGCGGCGGTCAGGACTTGGCCGCCGCCGCCACGCTGAGCGCCTCCACCGCGTGCTGGTTCATGTCCAGCTCGCTGTGGATCACGTCGAGGATCTTCTGGTCCGTCCCGATCACGAACGTCATCCGCTTGGTGCTCAGCGGGCCGAGGTTCAGCTTCCGCTTCACGCCGTACGCCGCGATGGTCTCCGAATCCGGATCCGAGAGCAGCGGATAGTCGAAGGTGTGGGCCTCCGCGAACGTCTTCTGCTTCTCGACCGGGTCCCTGCTGATGCCGACCCGCTGCACGCCGGCCGCGCGGTACTCCGCCGCCAGGTCACGGAAATGGCAGGCCTCCGCGGTGCATCCCCGGGTCATCGCCGCGGGGTAGAAGAAGAGCACGACGGGACCGTCCGCGAGGAGATCGGTCAGCCGCCGCGGCGTGCCGTCCTGGTCGGGGAGCTCGAAGTCGGGCGCGATGTCGCCCTTGCCGATGATCACGGATGCAGAGTACGTGAGCGAATCCGGCTCACATACATCTTCACAACTCAGTCGTTGCCCCCGAACTTTACCTAGAACTACTATGCATTGAATTTCTAGGTGTCGGAGGGAGGGCGCCCATGCGGGTGACCAAAGATCTCGTGGCCGCCTCGGCCACCCCCATCGTGCTCGGCATCCTCGCCGAGGGTGAGAGCTACGGCTACGCCATCCTTCGCCGGATCAGCGACCTGTCCGGCGGTCAGCTGGACTGGACCGAAGGCTTCCTCTATCCCCTGCTGCACCGGCTCGAACGCCTCGGCCACGTCGAGTCGAGCTGGCAGACGGTCACCGGCGAACGCCGGCGCAAGTACTACCGGGTCACCACACAGGGCATGGCCGAACTGGCCGAGCAGCACCACCAGTGGGAGACGGTGGTCGAAGCGCTCAAGCAGATCTGGCCCAACATCGGCGACCTCCGGCCGCTGACTTTTCCTCTGGAGGGCAACGCGTGACGGTCACCAACGGCAAGGAGGAACTGGAGGCCCAGTTCACGCAGTGGCGGGAGTACGTGCGCCGCCGCCCGGAGCTGCAGTCCTCCGACGCCGACGAACTCGAGGACCACCTCCGCGACTCCGTCGACGAGCTCGTCGCCCTGGGCCTGAAGCCCGACGAGGCGTTCCTCATCGCGGTCAAGCGCATGGGCGGCCTGGACGAGCTGTCCCGCGAGTTCGCCCGCGAGCACTCCGAACGGCTCTGGAAGCAACTGGTCTTCACCGGCGATCCCGCCGACTCGGTGAAGAAGATCCGGTCGCGGCAGGACCTGATCGCGATGCTGATCTGCGCCGCCGGCGCGGCCGTCTCGATCAAGGTGCCGGGCCTGTTCGGGCTGCGGTTCGAGGACAGCGACACGTTCTACGCCACCAACTTCTCGCTGTTCACGCTGCCCTGGCTGGCGGCGTTCCTGGCCTGGCGCCGGCAGGCCGGTGCCCGGCTGTGCGCGGTGCTGGTGGCGCTGTTCGCGCTCGGCGCCGCCGGGGCGAACATCTACCCGCTCGACGAGGACTCCCAGTCGGTCAACCTCGTCGGCACCCACCTGCCCATCGCACTGTGGCTGGTGGTCGGCCTCGCCTACGTCTCCGACGAGCTGCGCTCCTCGCGCCGGCGGATGGACTTCATCCGCTTCAGCGGCGAATGGTTCGTCTACCTCGTCCTCATCGCCCTCGGCGGGGGCGTGCTGACCGTCTTCCTGACCGGGACGTTCAAGGCCATCGGGCTCGACTCCGGCGAGTTCATCTCGGAGTGGCTGCTGCCCTGCGGTGCGATGGCGGCGATCGTCGTCGCCGGGTGGCTCGTCGAGGCCAAGCAGGGTGTCATCGAGAACATCGCGCCGGTCCTCACCCGGCTGTTCACCCCGCTCTTCGCCGTGGTGCTGCTGGCCTTCCTGGTCGCCATCGGCGTCAACGGCCGCGGCATCGACATCAACCGGGAGACCCTGATGATGTTCGACCTGCTGCTCGCGGTCGTGCTGGGTCTGCTGCTGTACTCGATCTCCGCGCGGGATCCGCTGGCCCCGCGCGGCACCTTCGACGTGCTGCAACTGGTCCTGGTGGTCAGCGCCCTGGTCATCGACGCGCTGGTGCTGCTGATGATGGCCGGCCGGATCGCGGAGTACGGCGGCACGCCGAACAAGATGGCGGCGCTGGGCGAGAACATCGTGCTGCTGGTCAATCTCGCCTGGTCGGCGTGGCTGCTGCTGCGCTTCGTGCGCCGGCGGGGCGGATTCCCGGCCATCGAGCGGTGGCAGACCTCCTACCTGGCGGTCTACGCGGTCTGGATGTGGGCTGTCGTGCTGATCCTGCCGCCGGTCTTCGGCTATCAGTGACCTCCGGGCCGCATCGGGCCGAGGCCGCCGCGCGACGCGGTGACCTCGGCCCGGCGCGGTGCACGGACCGGGAGCCGGGCACGCCGGCCCGGAAGCGATACTGACCGGCGTGACGATCAAGGCGCTGATCTTCGACTTCGACGGCCTGCTGGTGGACACCGAGACGACGCTGCTGGAGAGCTGGCGCTGGGAATGGCAGCGGCACGGCTTGGAGCTGGAGCCGGCGGGGTTCTTCGCCGACCACGGCGGCGATGTGAACGAGTCGCGGTACGTCGCGCTCGCCGGTGCGGTCGGCCCGGCGTACGACCGCGAGTCCAGCCACCTGCTGCGCACCGCGCACCGGGCGCGGCTGAACGCGGCGCTGCAACCGGCTCCCGGCATCACCGACTGGCTCGACCGGGCCGCGGGCCTGGGCCTGCGCCTGGCGGTGGCGAGCAGCTCGGGGTCCGCCCACGTGAGCCCGCTGCTCGATCAGGTCGGGCTGCGGGACCGCTTCGAGGTGCTGGCGACCGGTGACGAGGTGGGCGCGCACAAGCCGGACCCGGGGGTCTATCTGCTGGCACTGGACCGGCTCGGACTCCTCGCGGAGGAGGCGGTCGCGTTCGAGGACACCGCACACGGCGTGACGGCGGCCCGGACCGCCGGGCTGCGCTGTGTGGCGGTCCCGAATCCGCACGCCGACCACCGTCGATTCCTCGCCGCAGACCTGCTGCTACCCAGCGCCGTGTCGATGTCGCTGGACGCGGTTCTGGCAGAGTTGGCGGCATGAAGATTCATCACCTTAACTGCGGCAGTATGCGTCCGCCCGCGACGCCGGGCCCCCTGGTCTGCCACGTGCTGCTGATCGAGACCACCGACGGCCTGGTCCTGGTCGACTCCGGCTTCGGGCTGCACGACATCGCCGACCCGGCCCGCCGGATCGGCTCCGCCCGGCACCTCATCCGGCCCGTGCTGGACCGCGAGGAGACCGCGATCCGCCAGGTCCGGCAACTCGGCTACGACGCCGCCGACGTCCGGGACATCGTGCTCACCCACTTCGACCCCGACCACGCCGGTGGTCTCGCCGACTTTCCCGGGGCCCGGGTGCACCTCACCGCCGCCGAGGGCGCCGCGGCGGCCAACCCGCTGACCCGCAACGAGCGCCGTCGCTACCAGCCCGCCCAGCGTGACCACGGCCCTGACCTGGTCGAACACGACCCGTCACGGGGTGACGGGTGGCGCGGCTTCGCGGCGGCGATCGAGATCCGGCCCGGCGTGGTGCTGGTCGGGCTGGACGGGCACACCCGCGGGCACGCCGCCGTCGCGGTCGACGCGGGCGAGCGGTGGATCCTGCACGCCGGGGACGCGTTCTTCCACCGCGGTCAGGTCGACGGCACCGGCCGGGTGCCGTTCAGCCTGGCCATGGTGGAACGGTCCCTCGCCTACGACCGGTCGAGGATCCGCGCCAACCACGAACGCCTCGCCGAGCTGTGGGCGGCCGGCGCGCCCGACCTGACGCTCGTCAACGCCCACGACCCGGAGCTGCTGCGCCGAGCCCGTGCGGGAGCACTCTGAGCCGGCAACCGTTACTCTCGGGCCATGTCCGGACCTGGAGACGTACCACCGGAGATCTTGGACCGGTTGCGACCGATCCTCCGGGGCCTGCCCGAGGCGTACGAGGAACCGGCCTGGATCGGCGTCCGCTGGCGGATCCGCACGCGGACGATCGCCCACGTCTACACGCCGGATCCGGAACGTTTCCCGGTCTATGCCCGGTATGTGGTCGACGGCGAGGCACCGACCGTGATGACGTTCCGGGTGCCCGTCGACGATCTGCTCGGCCTGACCGCCCCCGGCTTCCCGTTCTTCCGCGCCCCCTGGGGCGACAACGTCGCCGCCATCGTCCTCGGCGACCACACCGACTGGACCGAGATCGCCGAACTGATCACCGACAGCTACTGCGAGCTGGCCCCGAAATTCCTCGTCGCCCGGGTCGCTCCCGCACCGCCGAGCAGCTGATCCACAAGTGAGCACCGGTGCGGGCGTCGCTGAACGGGTTCCGGGCACGCCGTACATCATCGAGACGTTCTGCATCTCGGACCACGGCATCACGGCTGGTTACCGTCGGGGCGCGGACGGGCGGGTCGAGGCCGTTGCCGAGACGCCCACCAATCCCGCGGTCGAGGAGTGGGGCCCGGCCGTTCGACCGGGACCACCTCGAAGCCGCGCTCGGCGGGGCACCACTGCGCCAGGCTCCCTCCCGTGCAGTGGCCCGCTCGGAGCCCGGGTCGCCGCGCTGCTCAGATAGGTCGCGAAGGGTCGTCCACCCACGCCGGCAGCGGCTCGCAGGCGCTCGCCCAGTCGGCGGGCACCCCGTCCAGCCCGGTCCGGCCGGCGACGATCCCGCCCACGATGGCGCACGTGGTGTCGACGTCGCCACCGGCACGAGCGGTCGCCCACAGCGCCTCGGTGAGATCGTCGAGGTGGGCGGCGGCGCACCAGACCGCGTACGGAACCGTGTCCACGGCCGAGATCCGCTCGCCGCAGCCGACCATCCCGGCGACATGGCGCGGGTCGGCGGAGAGCGCGACCCGGGCCACCCGGCGCAGCCGGGACGCGACCTCGCCGTCCGGCGTCCGGGCGACGACCGCCTCGATGAGCTCGCCGCCCTCGACGCCGCCCACGCTCGCCGCCGTGGCGACCGCGACCGCCACCGCTCCAGCGACAGCCTCCGGATGCGCGTGGGTGACCTCGGCCGACCGGGCCGCCTCGGCCACCACCGTGCCGAGATCATCGGCGAACCAGGCGCCCAGCGGGGCGACCCGCATCGCCGCCCCGTTGCCCCAGGAACCCATGCCGTCGAACTTGCGCCGGGTGACGACGGCCCACGGCTCGCCCTGGCGGATCGAGCGCAGCACCTCGTGCATCGACCCGCCGTACGAACGGTACGGGTCGGCGGCGTAGGCGTCGGCGAACGCGACCGCCAGCGCGTCCTGGTCGACGTGGCCGTGCCGGTCCAGGATCCGCAGCACCGACAGCGCCATCGCGGTGTCGTCGGTCCACGGCCACGGGCCGTCCGCCAGGCGCCGCTCGTCCAGTGCGGTCTCGACAAGGTCAGCGGGTCGCAACAGCCAGGTCTCCCCGAAAGCGTCACCCAGGGCGAGACCACGCAGCGCCGTCAGCGCCGCAACACGATTCATCACGCGACGATCTTGGCTCAGCCGGTCCCGTCATGCCCGGCAATATCCGGGTGCGATCCCTCAGGACCGGCGCCGGGCGGCCGATTACACCGCGCGTCGATGGCGTTGGAGGCGACGGTGACTCGTGCGGAGCGGGCGCGCACGGTGCTGCGCTGGCCGGTGCGGTGCGCCGTACTCGTGATCGTGCTCGCCGCCGCGGGCTCGGCGCCGACCGGGGCCGAACCGGGAGACGACACGGCCCTGTACGCGTACTGCCGGAGGGCCGTGCAGAAGACTTTCGACAAATATCAGGACGAACGCGGCATCATCGTCTTCTTCAATTGTGAGCGGCCGGACGGCACGACGGTGGATCCGGAGCTGTGGGCGCCGATCCCCCCGGCCAGACCCGCGCCGATCCCGGTGATGACCGTGGGCCTCGCCGGTTGCGTGACCGGCCCCGGGCGGCCTGTTGCCGGCACGACGCTGACCAGCGCGTTGGCGACGTCGAGCCAGGACGAGGCGATCATCTACGAATTTCAGCCGCTCGACGGTGGTGAGGCCGTCGGCACGTCCGGCTCGGCGGCCCTCGAGTTCGTTCCGGGAGATCTGATGCCAGGCGGGAGTTACCGCTGGCGGGCCCGGGTCGACGACATCGCGGAACACGTCAACACGTTGAGCTACTGGAGGCCGGACGACGAACGGGGCTGGTCACCCTGGTGCGAGTTCAGCGTGTCGGCGGACGCCCTCGACTACAGCGGGCTCGGCGACGTCAGCCTGGAGGCCCTGAACGAACTCGGCCTGCGCCCCGACCGCACGTACACGATCAAGCTGTCCAGCCGCCAGCAGCGCCTGCTCCGCGAGGGCAGCGACATCGGCCGGACCAGCTCGCGGATGACCCTGACGGGTCCACGCTGGACCGACCTGCTCATGCAACTGGCCACCTTCGCCGCGACCACGGACGATGTCGCCGACGAGGATGACAGCTCGTTGGCGAAGGCTGCCAGCGACGCCCGCGCGCTGGTGGACACGATCTCCGTCAAGCTCGGCGGCCCTCCTCACCCCAAATTATAATAAAACCGACAAAATCCATTTCCCTGGTACGACCTGTGGAGTCCCGTGCCCAGGCTCGAGCCGAGTCCCGTGCCCGCCTCGCGCGACGCCCGCGCCACCCCGGACCGCCGCCGCGCGTCACGGCCCGCTTCCAGCAGCGGCCGGCACCGCCGACCGGTAGGGTCGGCCGATGGCTGAGCTGAAGCGGCTGCATGTCGATCATGCCCCGGCGGTCCTGGCCTTCGAGATGGCGAACCGCGCCTACTTCGCCGCCTCGGTCTCCGACCGCGGCGACGACTACTTCGACCGGTTCACCGAGCGGTACGACGCGCTGCTGGCCGAACAGGAGACCGGCAGGTGTGCCTTCTACGTGCTCGTCGTCGAGGACGGCTCAGTGCTCGGCAGATTCAACCTGTACGACATCGAGGACCACAGCGCGGACCTCGGCTACCGGATCGCCCAGCACGCCTCCGGCCACGGCCTGGCGACCACGACCGTCCGAAAGCTGTGCCGGCTGGCGGCGACCGAACACGGGCTGCGCACCCTACGCGCCGCCACGGCGCACCGGAATATCGCATCACAGAAGGTGCTGACCAAAGCCGGCTTCACCCCCGTCGGCCCGGCCGACCCGGCCCACCTGGGAGGCAAGCCCGGCACCTGGTACCAGCTAGATCTCACGCTCCTCAATGAACGAGGCGGACCAGGCCGTCTATGACCTCCTGGGTGGAGTACAGCTTCGAATGTGCCAGTCCCCGGCCGGGCGCGAAAGGCTGAAGCTGCCATACCGCCGGCGTTCCGGGCGGGACGGCCTCGACCGAGACCCGTGCGAAAAGGACGCCGTACGGGCCGTCCCAGCCGAAGACGAGTAGCGCGGTGAGGGCCGGCAAGACGATCGCGAGATGGGTGAAGCTCACGGCGATCAGCACCGCATGGATTCGCCAGTCGCTCGACACCGCTCCGAGGATTCCCACGGCGGCGCTCGCCCCGACGGCGGCCGTACCGATGATCATCCTCGGTGTCATCCATTGTGTGGCACCGAGGCCGAGCCAGGCGATGAACTGGCCCCAGCCGAGCGCCGCCGACGCCTCGTCGCTGGCGGCCCGCACGGCCATCGTCCGCTCCGGTTCGGCTTCGGGGGCATGGATGGTCGCGACGAACTCCTTTCTCCGCGCGTCATCGAGCCACCCACCGTGGCGCACCGCGCTTACCAGCATCAACACCAGGTGGAGGACGAAGACGACGGCCAGCACCCAGGCCAGGACCCGGACCCATCCGAACAGTTGGATCATCGGCGCCAGAGCATTGAGGACAGCAAAACCACCGCAGATCACCGTGAACAGCGCGATCGCCTTGGCCCACGATCTCGGCGGGCTGTCCCGCGCCTGCAGGAACGGAGTCGCAAGGGTGACGACCTTCAGGTCGTTGAAGCTCTCGTCCAGCCTGCGAAGCCGATCGGCGGCGTGCAGGGCGACGTTGCCACCATGGCTGTGCGCCACGATCCACTGCCGCCCACCCCGCTTGGCCTGCTCGGCGAGGAAATTCTCCAGCTCGGCGGCCGCGCGGGCCCGAGCAGAATACGAATGGCCGCCCGACCAGAGGAAGGCCTCAACGGTGACGTCCGGGCTCTCCAGCGCGGCACGAAGTCTGCCGTTCTCGACCCATGGCGGCACTCGCCGCCGAAGGCGATCCAGCCATCTCGTCCCGTGCACCAGCGTGACGAAGACGTGCTCCCTCGACATGCGGAGAACATACGTCGCCGGAGCCGACTGTCTTAGTTGAACAGCGAATCCGAAAACCGCTGTCACCCCACGACGACGCTGACCGTGCGCACCCCGGGCTGGGTCAGTCCCAAGCCTCGCCGAGGCGAGCCAGGCGATCGGCGTACTCGATCCGGCTCCGCCACTCGGCCGGCCACGCCGCCTGACCGAGCGCGGCCCCCGCGAAGGAGCCCGCCAGGCAGGCGATCGAGTCGGAGTCCCCGGAGGTGGCCGCCGCGCGGCCGAGGACGGCAACCGGCTCCTCGGGGGAGATCAGATAGCAGTAGAGCGCGGTGGCGAGCGCCTCCTCGGCGACCCACCCGGCGCCGGTGGCCCGGCACGGGTCGCCTTCGTGCCGCCCGGCCGACATGGTCGCTTGGACGCGGTGCAGGGCGTCAGCGCACTCGTCCCAGCCGTGTGCCATGAACGTGCGGGGCGAGGAGACCCCGGGCTGGCGCCACAGCTCGCCGAGCCACTCGCCGCGGTAGTTCACGCGCTGCTCGGCGCAGCGCCGCAGGAGCGCGTCGAGGAGATCGGCCGGCGCCAGGCCGTCGCGGAGCCAGCGGGCCGCGTACGCGGTGAGCTCGCTCGCCGCCAGCGCGGTGGGGTGGCCGTGGGTGAGCGCCGCCTGCAGTTGGGCCGCCCCGGCCCGTTGATCGTCACTCAGTCCCGGCACGAGACCCACCGGGGTCACCCGCATGTTCGCGCCGCAGCCCTTGGACCGGATCTGGGTGGCCCGTGCCCAGGGCAGTCCCTCCGCCAGGCCGACGCAGGCGTGCAGGCAGGTCATCCCGGGCGACCGGGTGTTGTCCGGGCTCTTCAGCCACTCGACGAACCGGCGGCGCAGCAGCGGCTCGAAGCTCTCCGGGGCCGGGTCGCCCACCTCGAGCAACGCCTCACCGACCGCCAGCGCCATCTGGGTGTCGTCGGTGACCCGTGCCGGATCGCCGGTCAGCTCTCGCGGCCCGCCCAGACCGTAGGCGTCCACGATCGACCCGTAGTCCTGGAACTCGGTCGGCCTCCCCAGGGCGTCCCCGTAGGCCAGCCCGAACATCGATCCCGACGCCGCACGCATGCCGACACTCTAGGAAGCCCGGCGCCCCGCGGCGGGGCCGGGCAGCCGCGACCACTAACGTCGGCTACGGTCCTCTACCGTGCGACTATTTAAGATCATCTTTGTGGCCCTGTTCGCCACGGTGGCGATGGCTGGTTGCGGCCTGTTCGAGGAGAAGCTCGAGAAGACCATCGACGAGAACGCCGGCTTCTCGGTCTTCCTGACCGAGGACGCGACCGAGCAGCAGAAGTCGGACCTCCGCGCCTGGCTCGAGAAGGAGCCCGGCATCACCGAGGTCACCTTCGAGGACAGGGCTACGGCGTACGCGAAGGCCAAGCAGCTCTGGACCGACGATCCGGAGTTCCTCGAGTCCGTCGACGCGGACTCCCTGCCGGAGACGTTCCGGCTGAAGGTGAAGGACGCCGCCACCGCCCGCGAGATCCGCGACGGTGCCGACGGCGCCGAACTGAAGGCGCTGCCGGGGGTCCACCGGGTCATCTTCCAGTGCACCACCGTCAGTGAGTGCCGGGAGCTCTACTCCCCGGCCGCCCCGAAACCTTCGAACTGAAACCTTTGCGGTACGACCTGCAGTCGGCTTGATTACATAATTACGCGCTTGCACGGTCTATGGTGGACGCATGACGGTCGAATACATCCGGTACCGCATCCCCGGTGACACCGCCGCCTTCGAGCAGGCGTACACCCGCGCCGCGAGATTCCTGACCCGGGCGCCGCAGTGCGTCGACTACGAACTGAGCCGCTGCACCGACGAACCCGGCACCTACATCCTGCGGATAACGTGGACCTCGGCGGACGACCACATCAAGGGCTTCCGCGGAGGCGACCTGTTCCCCGGTTTCCTCGCCGAGATCCGCCCGTACGTCTCGGCGATCGAAGAGATGCGCCACTACGAGCCCACGGCCGTGACCGGCACCGGCGCCTCGATCCCCAGCATGTACGAGTGGGCCGGCGGCACCGAAGCCCTCGAGCGGCTGACCGCACGCTTCTACGAGCTGGTGGTCGCCGACGAGTTGATCGGCCCGCTCTTCGCCCACATGGACCCGGGCCACCCCCGCCACGTGGCGATGTGGCTGGCCGAGGTCTTCGGCGGCCCCTCTCGGTACACGGACGAGCGCGGCGGCTACCCGGCGATGCTCGGCCACCACCTCGGCAAGGGGATCACCGAACCGCAGCGCCGCCGCTGGGTGAACCTGCTGCTCGACGCCGCCGACGAGGTGAGCCTGCCGGACGACCCGGAGTTCCGGGCCGCCTTCATGGGCTACATCGAGTGGGGCACCCGCCTGGCCCTGGCCAACTCCCAGCCGGGCGCCACCCCGCCCCGGCGGGCGCCGGTTCCGCACTGGGGCTGGGGCGTCGCCCCGCCGTACCAGGGCTGACAGCCGCCCCCGGCACCGGTTCAGGAACGGAGTTCGTGCACCGGTGACCGGGTGGCCAGCCGGACCTTCTCGTCGTCACGTGGGGCCGGTTCCCGGTAGTGGACATAGGGCAGGGCGACTGTGGCGAACCAGCCGTAGAGGGCCGTGAACGGGAGCAGCAGGAAGGCCAGCAGCCATTCGCCACGGGTGGCCATGAGGACGGCGGGCGGGAGCGGGCTGATCGCGCTGAGCACCATCATCACGAACAGGAACCTTCCCGCGTAGCACCCCGCCCGGGCCCGCCACCTGCGCCACCGCAACCGCCGGTTGCGGACCCTGGTGCTCGCGGCGACGTAATCGACCGCCTCGTCGCAGGTCATGCAGAGGAACCGGCCGGTCGCCACGCCCTTGGCGGGCCGCACGACCGTCACCGGATGCCGGTCCCACCGGGCCAGGGCCTGCCCCGACGCCTCCTCGGTCCGGTGACCGAGCTGCCACGTCTCAACATCAGTGGTCACGGCCAGCTCCTCGTCCAGCGGGGGCAGCGGGAGCTCGATCGTGCCCCATCGACGCAACGCGACCGTCGTCCCGGTTCGCGCGCGCTGACCGTGGTGACCCGCGGCGAGGCAGGCCCGGTTCGTGTCCGCGAAGCAGCCGCATGGCCTGAAAGCCGTCGGCGTCGGGCAGGACCATGTCGAGCACCACGACATCGGGATGGAGCCGGCCGGCATCATGACCCCTTGATCACATCGGTACCGGCGAGATATTCGGTGCGCTGCTGGATCAGGGTTCGCAGCTTGCCGGCTTCGCTCGTGGCCGCTTCCCTGTCGTAACCGTCGATCGTGGCCAGCACCTGAGTGATAGCGGTCAGGCCGCTGAGCGCGGCGCCACTGCCATAGATCTGCTGGTACAGGTCGCGGTAGGCGTCCTGGTAAGCGGCCTTGAAGGTGTTGCTGGCCAGGAAGCGCTCCTTGAGCTTGTTACCGCCCATGGAGAAGCCACGGCCACCGCCGCCCGGTGCCCCGCCCTGGCCCGGCTGCTGCATGCCGGCGGGCGGTTCGAAGCCCTCCGGCAACTGAAAGTCGCCGCCACCGGGAAAGCCACCGGGAAAACCACCGCCACCCATGCTGACCGTTCCGTTCGGGTCCTGCTCGGCGCTCCCGGAGAGGGTCAGGTTGTAGTCCCAGCCGACCACCGTGAACTTCTTGGACCTCAGGTCGTACCAGAGGTAGTAGTTACGGCCCGGCCCGGACATGTCGTCGAAATTGACCAGCAGGTTCTGCACCGCGAGGTACTGGGCGAACGCCGTCACGTCGACGTGCTCGCCGAGTTTCGCGTCGAACTCGCTGTCACTGGCCGAGCTGACCCATCTGATCAGCTTGATGACCGGCTCCAGATCCTGACTGCCGGTCTTGTTGATCTGCTTGAAGTCGTCGGCGTACTCGGTCTGGTCGTCGCCCTGATCGGTGAACCGGCTGGTGGCCAGGCTCTTGTAGAGCACACCCGACTGGCCGGTACGGTCCGCGACGGCGTCGGCGAACTCTTTGTCCGGGTGTTCGACGACCAGCCGGGCGGTGGTCGGACGGTCGTTGACGGTGAAGCTGCTGTAGGCGTACCGCTCCGCAGTCTGACCGGCCGCGGCCAGCACGTTCAGCGACAACGCCTCGTTGAGCACGGCGCTGCCGCCGCCCTGGCCGGAGACCCGGATCGCGATCTCGCGGTGCCCCTGGTAGCGGCGCCCCTCGACGAACTCGTCGAAGCTGATCAGCCAGGGGAGCTTCTCCGGCTCCTCGGCCTTGAGCCCGGCGCCGAATCCGCCGCCCATTCCCCGGCCGCCGAATCCGACGCCACCCTGCTGACCGGTATCCGTGGCCCCGCCCGCCGGCGGCGCGGCACCGCTCGGCGCCGCGCCTGGTTGCTGCCCGGCACCCGGTAGCTGACCGGCGCCGCCCGGCTGCGGCATCTGGCCGCCGCCGTTTCGCCGCCCGCCGCCGAATCCGTTGTTGCGCGCCTTGCCATCGCGGGTCAGTCCCGACAGTGTCGAGTTGCCCTTGAGCCTGATCCCGACGCCGGCGACGGTGGTCCCGTCGATGGTCAGATCCGCCTCGAGGTACTCCTTCTCCCCCTCCTCCCACAAGGCGTCCAGCAACCGCTGATAGTCCGCTTCCCGGTACGTCAGCTTGATGTTGTGCGCCACGGTCGCGTCGAACAGGTCCTTCGTCCCGTTGACGTTCTGGACGACGTCGCTGCCGTCCGCATCGCTGGAACTGGTGATCAGGGGCGCCACGCGCACCGTGCTGAACACCACGCTCAGCGCGGCCACCACCGCCACACAGGTGGCGAGCAGCCTCCAGTAGTGCCGGATCCGGACCGGGATCCGGTGCACCAGCCTGCGGCCCGGCATCAGAGGTCCGTCTGGTCGTATCCGGTCAGCACCGTCACCCGCTGGCCGCCGGTCCGTTCCCCGAGCGCCGAGATCAGCTGCCCGGGCTCGTGGCCCTTCTTCAGCCGCACCGAGTACATCAGTTCGGTGAGCGCCCCGCCCCGGATGGATTCCATGCTGATCAGTTCGAATTCGCTGGTGTGCGCGATCAGGACGTCCTGGATGTGCTCGGTGTAGTTGCCGTCCGGCGGGACCTGCACCTTGACGACCTGGCGCTGGACGTTGCTGGCGAACCAGTTGAACCGGAACATCACCACGGTGATCAGGCTGATCACGACCGCGGCCACGATGGCGAGCGTGTAGAAGCGGGTGCCGGTGGCCATGCCGACGCCCATCACCAGGAAGATGAACCCGACGTCGCGGGTCTCCTTGATCGCATTCCGGAAGCGGACCACCGACAGGGCGCCGACCAGCGCGAACGCCCGGGCGATGTTGGAGCCGACGACCAGCATGATCAGCGAGATCAGCATGCCCAGGACGACCAGGGTCTGCACGTAGGACTGGGAGTACGACACGTTGCGGTGGGTGAACCGGTACACCCACGCGACCAGCGAGCTGAGCAGGAACGACAGCGCCATGACCGCGGCGATGTCACCCACGCTGAACGTACCGGAAAGATCTTGAACGTCGAACATGGATCAGGCCTCGCTGAGGGAGAGGGCCGGCGAACCGGCGAAGAGGTCGTCACTTACATGGAAGATCGAGCGGGGAGCACGGCCGAAGGACTCGACGCTCTGGCAGTACTTGGAGACCCGAACCACCGACATGCTCAGCCGGGCAGCCAGATCGGTCAGCCAGTACGGGACCCGCTCGTTGGCCTTGAACTCGACGACGGAGAGGTTCGCCGGCACGATCAGCCGGTTCTCCGCGTCGGCGCCGAAGTGGAAGTCCCGGTCCCGGCCGCGTAACCGGTGGTCCATGGTCACACGCAGGCCGGTGTCGGCGTCCCGGCCGACGAACGCCTCCCGCTGATAGCCGGTCATCGCCACCGGACGTAGGTCCAGCGAGCTGACCAGCTCGACGATCTCCTCCAGGAAGGCGCGGTCCCGCGACGACCCGGTCTCGATCATCTGCCGTCCGTCGCACAGGTCGCGGGCCACGTGGTACGGCAGGGCGATCCGCCGCTTCTGGGTGACCCGGTTGACCCGTTGCTTGATCTCGACGTGCACCAATGTGTCGTCGCCGACCGAGAAGCGGTCGCCGTAGTGCCGCACGCGCAGTTTGCGCCGGAACTTCAGCCCCTCGATCTTCTCCCAGTAGAAGCGCAGGTCACGGGTGTCGTAGTAGGTGCTCCACACGCCATAGCCGCCGTTGGCGCCGTGACTGTCGAAGTCCAGCCGGGCGACCAGTTCCTCGCGCAGCCGGGGGATCTCGGTGCTGGGCAGCAGGTACTTGATCTCGTACCGGTTGAAGGCGTGCAGCGCGCTCGGGGCGCGCAGCGCGTGGCCGACGTCGTCGGGCGCGGGCTCCGGTGGCGTGGCGGCACGCCGGAACGGCATTCGCATGGCGGGACCCATCTGGTTAGGGGACTCAATGGGAAACGGGGGATGAATAGGAGGTGTACGCCAGATCCCGCATCACTCTGGCGCAGAACGCCGGACAGGCGCGTCGTCCAGCCGCAGACATCTGGCCTGCCGGCGGATACCACGACCGTGGTACCCGAAGCGGCTACCACGGCTGCGGTAAGGCCGGATCGGCTCGCTACCACGGGTGGACGACGCCGTACACAGGCCGACCAACTACCGTCTGGCCCATGTTCTCCTCGGTGGCGCAGTGGATCCGCCGCGTCGCCGTCCGTCATCCGTTCCTGGCCGACGCCCTGCTCGCGTCGCTGCTCGCGGGCCCGGCGGCGATGGCCGCTTTCGATCACGCCGGCCATCCGCAGGCCCCGCCGCTCACCGGCGCGGTCGGCGTCGCCGCCGGCGCCTTCCTGGCTGTCACCGTCCGGCGCCTGTGGCCGTTGCCCGTCCTGTTCGCCACCGCCGCCGCCACGGTCGTCTACACCGCCACCACCCGGTACCAGCCGCCGACCCTGCTGTTTCCGCTGGTCATCACGATCTACACGGTCGCCTCGCGGATCGACCGGCGGCGGATGTGGCGGATCGCCACCGGCATCGCGGTGCCGCTCTACCTGGTCTCCCTGTTCACCTCCCGCGACGATTGGTGGGCGCCGCAGAACCTCGGCGTGCTCGCCTGGATCGGTATGGCCACCGCCGTCGGCGACGCCACCGGCAGCCGCCGCGCGTACGTGGCCGAGGTCGAGGAACGCGCCCGCCGCGCCGAGCAGACCCGCGAGGACGAGGCCCGCCGCCGGGTCGTCGAGGAACGCATCCGGATCGCCCGCGAGCTGCACGACGTGATCAGCCACCACATCGCGGTGATCAACGTCCAGGCCGGCGCCGCCCGCCACGTCCTGCGTCAGCAGCCGGCGGCCGCCGGCGACGCGCTCGAGCACATCCGGCACGCCTCCGACACCGTGCTGCGCGAGCTCGGGTCGATCGTCGGCGTGCTGCGCCAGGCCGACGATCTGGAGAACAGCACCGAACCGGTGCCCGGACTCGCCCGGCTCGGCCGGCTGCTCGACACGGTCGCCGCCGCCGGGCTGCGCGTCGACCACCACCGCGACGGCGACGAGCGGGACCTGCCGGCCATGGTCGACCTGGCCGCCTACCGAATCGTGCAGGAGGCCCTGACCAACGCCCACAAGCACGGCGCCGGCGCCGCCCGGCTCACCATCGCCTACACGCCGGAAGAGGTCGTCCTCGAGGTGACCAACCCGATCGGGAACGCCGCGTCCGGCGGCGGCCACGGCCTGATCGGCATGCGCGAACGCGCCACCGCCACCGGCGGCACCCTCGTCGCCCAGCGCCGGCCCGGCAACCTGTTCCAGGTCAGCGCCGTCCTGCCCACCTCACCCCCCACCAAGCCGAAAGGCCGGCCGTGACGATCCGTGTCCTGCTCGCCGACGACCAAGCCCTGATCCGCGGCGGTTTCCGGCTCATCCTCGACGCCGAGCCGGGCATCGACGTCGTCGGCGAGGCCACCAACGGCCGCGAGGCCGTCGACCTGGCCCGGAGCAGCCGCACCGACCTGGTGCTGATGGACATCCGGATGCCGGACGTGGACGGCCTGGAGGCCACTCGGCTGATCGCCGGGGACGAGGACCTGGCCGGCGTCCGCGTGCTGATCCTGACCACGTTCGAGAACGACGACAACGTGGTACGGGCGCTACGGGCCGGCGCCAGCGGATTCCTGGGCAAGAACGTCGAGCCGGCCGATCTGGTGCGCGCGGTGCAGACGGTGGCGGCGGGTGAGTCGCTGCTCTCCCCGACCGCTACCCGCAGCCTGATCACCCGGTTCCTGAGCCAGCCGGAGCTGCCACCGCTGCCGGCGGCCGGCCCGCTGGACGGGCTCACCGACCGCGAGCGCGAGGTCCTGACCTTCGTCGCGCACGGTCTGTCCAACGACGACATCGCCGACCGCCTCTGCCTGTCCCCGCTGACGGCGAAGACCCACGTCAACCGTGCGATGACCAAGTTGGGCGTTCGCGACCGGGCCCAGCTGGTCGTCCTCGCCTATCAGAACGGCCTGGTCCGCCCGGGCGACCAGATCGCCTGACGTCGTCGCCGGCTACGCGGGAAGGTCGGCGCGGGTCTCGGAAATGATGATATCGAGCGCTTCGTCGATGCGATCCCGGTGTGTGCGGTGGGAGACCACGCACACCCGCAGGGTGTAACGGTCGTCGATGACGGTGCTGGAGAGCAGGACCCGCTGGTGGCCGTTGATCCGGTCCAGGAGCCGGTAGCCCGCCGCGTCGGCCAGTTCGGCGGCCCGCCGGCTGCAGTCGGTGGGCCGGTAGCGGAAAGCCACGGTGGTCAGATCCGGCTGTTGCAGTACTTCCAGCTCCGCGACCTCGGACAACACCTCGTAAACTCGCTCGGCCAGGTCCAGCTTCTCGTCCAGCGCGTCGCGGAAGGCGTCCACCCCGTGCAGATGCAGCGGGAGCCAGGCACGAAGGCCACGGACCTCGCGGGACAACTCGGGCCCGAGCTGTCCCGCGTCGAGAATCGTGTCGTCCGAATCCGAGTCCTGAAGGTAACTGCCGGTGCCGCCGTACGCCGCGTGCAGGGCGGCGAGGTCGCGCACGACCAGCGCTCCGGTGCCGAACGGCATGAACAGGGCCTTGTGCGGGTCCAGTGTGATCGAGTCGCCTTCCTGGAGGCCGGCAAGGCGTTGCCGGCCACGTGCGGTGAGACGGAAGAAGCCACCGTAGGCGGCGTCGATGTGGAACCACAGATCTTCCCGACGGGCCAGCTCAGCCAGGCGAACCAGCGGATCGACGGTGCCGGTGTCGGTGGTGCCGGCGGTGGCCACCAGCAGGAACGGCCGCAGCCCGGCTTCCCGGTCCGCGCGGATCATCGCTGCCGCGGCCGCGGGGTCCATGCGAAGGTCCGCGGTGTGCGGCACGATACGGATCTGGGCGGCGCGGATGCCGGCCAGGCGGGCGGCTTTGGCCACCGAATAGTGGGCGAACGTCGTGATGTACACGGTGCCCCGGGCGAGATCCTCGCCGAGCTTGTGGTGGCGGGCGGCGACCGTCGCGGTGAACGTGGCCATCGATCCTCCGCTGGTGAGCAGCCCGCCGCTGCCCTTGGCGAGGCCGCAGACGTCGTGGGCCATCCAGCGGATCACGCTGGTCTCCAAGGCGGCCATGGCCGGTGCTATCGAGGTCAGGCCCCCGTAGCGGTTGACGGCCCGGTTGTAGAGCTCGGCGAGTGCGGCGGTGTAGAGGCCGCTGCCTGGGATGAAGGCCAGGTGGCCGGGGCCGGCGGTCTCCAGAGCGCAGTCGGCGGCCGTATCCAGACGACCGAGCAGGGCCGACAGATCGCTGCCTTGAGCGGGTGGTGGCGCCAGTAAGGCGTGCACCAGTTCGGCTTCGGCCTGATCGGTCAGCGAAATGCTTGCGGGCCGCTCCGCCAGGCGTTCGGTCCGCTCGACCACCCGATCGAGGACCAGACGCCCCATCTCGATCATCTCGGCGCGATCCGGCTCCAAAGAGAGGTTTCGCATGAGTCTTCCGATCGCTCAGAGGGACATATGAACGAAGAATCCGGAATATCGCCCGGAGCCCACGATCAGAATGCGCCGCTGAGCGCAGTACGGGATGACCAAACAGCAAGGATTTGCCAGTCATGATGCCGCCGGGGCAGCCGACCGGGCGGCGGCCGCCGGTGACCCGATCGGATCGGCGACGGCCGGGGCGTACCCGATGAAGCCCTCGGCTCAGCGGCCTCGTCCCCTCAGGCCGGGCGGTTCGGTGAGCGGGATCTCGATGCTGATCGGCTGCGCCTCGGACAGGAACAGCGGCGCGGCAGCTCGTTGACCCGGGGCACGTCGCCGCGCTCGATCAGCGAGGCGACCAGCGGGTCGGCCTCCTCGTCCCACACCCATCACGGATCGGCACCGGCGCCGTGGCGGACCACGTCCACAGCGGACGTGGCGGCAGCTGCGCGACCTGGCCCGCCGTTACCTCATCCCGATGCTGGACCCCGCCGATCGGGTCGAAGGACCGATCGGCGGGGTCCGGTCCTCAGTGCCGGTCGCGCAGGGCGAGCGGGAACGTTCCCGCGCCGACGTCGGTGATCGTCCGGGTGTACTGCCGCAGATAGGTGTCGAGGAACGGCGACCGGTCACCCTGGGTCGGCACGTCGAACCGGGGGTTCTGCAGGGCGAGCCCCAGCCGCGCCCGGGTCACCTCGATCGTGTTGCCGCTCGGGGTGTCGCGCCAGCTCCCGCTGCCGATCGTGCCGAGCTGGACCCCGAGCTGGTGACCGGCCTCGAAGGTCCAGTCGGTGGACTTGAGGTCGAACGCGACCCGGCCGGCCCGTTGGATCAGGGCCACGTTCTCGTCGAACATCACCGCGGTCCCGTCCGGCGCGACGTCCCACAACCGCACCATGACGTTGCCCGGCGCGCTCGCGTTCAACGTGATCCGCGGCGTGGCGGTGACGCGCAGCCGGGACTTCGCCGGCGTGGACCAGCTGTAGTAGCTGCTCGCGTCCCCGGCCGCCGACAGCGGCGTGACACGCAGCGCGGCGGGCGGGGCGGGATCCGCGGCGTGCTCCATGTCCCACTGCTGACCGGCGGGGGCGGCGAGCGCCGAGGCGGCGCCGTCGTCCACGTACCGACCGTCCGGCAGCTTCGCCGTGGTGTACGACGACGCCACCGGCCAGGTCGGCTGAGCACGCCAGACGCCGGTGTTGTCCTCGACGGCGTAGGCCGGGTCGTGAACCGTCGGCCGGATCCCCTTCAGGTAGTGGTCGTAGAAGCGCATGACCTCGTCGAAGAAGCCGGCCCGGCCCTGCAGCAGCTGGCCCTGACCGTTCGTCTCGTTGCCGCGGACGTGCTCCCACTGGCCCAGCCAGCCCCGCTCGACACCGTGGTGGTTGCCCAAGTACTCCTGCATGTCCTCGGGCTTGGTGTTGTTCTCGATGAAGCCCTGGGTGACGAAGAGCGGGGTGCTCGTGCCCTTCGCCCGCGCCGCGAGGTCGCGGGCGCGCCAGTAGGCGGAGCCCGCGTCGGGGTTGTTGTTGTTCGTCAGGTTGTCGGAGAGACACTCGGGGTGGCTCGCCTCGTAGGCGGCGTTGGCCCGGTAGCGGTCGGTGTCGTCGGCGAGCTGCGCCAGCGTGGCGATGCCGTTGTAGGCGTTCGGGGTGCCGGTCACGTTGGGCCGGGGAACCGCGTTGCTGAACAGGTAGTTGTACATGTCCCAGACCGGCTCCTGGGCCACCACGGCCTTCAGCGCCCCGAGACGCAGGTTGTTGCCGACGAGGCCGGTCACGGCGTCATAGGACTTGCCGTACATGCCGACCTTCCCCGTCGACCAGGGCTGGGTCGCCGCCCACTGGATCGCGGCGCGCACGTCCGCCTGCTCGCCCGGGCCCACCCAGTCGAGGCAGCCGGTGCTCCCACCGAAGCCGCGCAGATCGACCATGACGTACGTGTAGCCGCGGGCGAAGAGTCCGGTGCCGGTGGTGAAGTCCGCGAACCGGGAGGACGGGCCGGTTCGGGTCCAGCCCTCCGGCCCCACCTGACCCGAGTGCCCGAAGTACGGGCCGACGGCGAGGATCACCGGCGTCCTGGCCCGGGACGGAAGGTTCGCCGGCCGTAGGACGTCGGCGTGGAGCTCGACACCGCTGTGATCGGCGGACGGGAAGTACGCCTCGGTCCAGACCGCGCCCTCCGGTACGCGGGGATTCTCCTCGTGGGTGACGCCCGGCACCGGCGACGCGGTGGCGGCGGTCGCCGTGCCACCCACCGCGAGAGTCGCAATCGTGATCAGCGCGCCGGCGGCGGCCGCCGTCCGTCTGCGTATTCCCATCTGACCCCCCAGACAATAGACCGACATCTCTGTCGGCCCTGACGCTAGCGCGCCGATGTCCTGTTTGGAGAGACGCTGGGCCGGTGAGTTGACGACAGCCGTCGATCCGTGACGACCGGGTCCTCGCCCGGGCCCGCGATGGGCTCAGGAAAGCGTGGCGAAGCCCTCCCGCCAGGTCGGATACTTCGGCTGCCACCCGAGTTTCATGCGGCTCAGGGTGTTGTCGGCACCGCGCTGCCACCCCGCTCGCCCCTCGGCCACCGCGGGCCGGGGAACACCCAGCACCTGCGCGAAGACCGGGGCCCACGCGCGCGCCGGGGCCGGCTCGTCATCGACGATGTTGTACGTCCCGGTGGGCCAGTGCAGCGCCGCGACCGCGGCGAGGGCGGCGTCCTCGACATGGACGAACGACGTGACGGCGTCGGTGGCCGTGAAGCCGCTCTCCTCGAACTGCCCGCCGACCCGGCCCCGGGCGGTACCAGGTGCCCGGGCCGTAGAAGGTTCCGTAACGCAACACGACATGCTCACTCACCTCGGCGGCCCGGGTCTCGAGCGCGTGCACGCCGCCGACGGTCTCATCGCGCGGGGCGTCGGCGGACAGGTCGAGCGGTACATCCTCGGACGCCGGGACGTCGCCCGGCTCGTACGCCCAGGAGATGGACTGGACCACCAGCCGTCGTACGCCCGCCGCCTTCGCCGCGTCGACGAGGTTGCGGGTGCCCTCCCGGTCTCCTCTCTCTGGCCAGGTCCCGTGGCTCGAAGTCAGTCGGAGACGCCGGTGTACGCGACGACGCGCTCGATGCGCAGTCGCACCAGCAGTTCGCCCTCGACGGCGTTGCGCGCGCCGAACCGCTCGGCGAGTTCGGCACCCATGTACCGCTCCGCGATCCGGGTGGACCACGGCCGCATCTCGTCAAGATCGGTGTGCAGCGTGACCCGGCCGGTCACCGTCACGAACGCGTACGGCGCCACCTCCTCGTCGACGCAGAGCGCCGCCCGCCCGTCGCGCGCCAGGCTGCGCCCCTTCACCGAGCCCGCGCCGGTGTTGAACACCAGATCGGCACCGTCGAGCACGAACCACACCGGCACCACGTGCGGGGCGCCGTCGGCGCGCACCGTGGCCAGCTTCCCGGTCCGGGTGCCGGCACCGAGGAACTCCCGCCACTGCGCCTCACTCATTGAACTCGCCATGCCCGGATTCTGCCCGTCCGGGACGGCCGGTCGCCGCACCGGCCCGCCGGAACACCTCCCGGCGTACCTCGTCCGGTTCCGGCCAATGGAGGATCCGAAAGTGCCTAGCCTGGCCTGGTGACACTGCTCAACTTGATCGGCTGGATCGGCTCGGCGCTGGTGGTCCTGTCCCTGCTGCAGAGCCGGCTGCTGCGGCTACGGGTGCTCAACCTCGCCGGCTGCGCGGTGGTGTTCGGCTTCAACGTGGTCATTCCCAACTGGCCGATGGCCGTGCTCAACGCCGCGCTCGCGTTGATCAACGGCTGGCACCTGTGGCGGATGCTGGCCACCCGGCACGACGACCGGACGTACGAGGTGGTCGAGGTTCCCGCCGACGACGCGTTTCTCACCCACTTCCTGCGGTTCCACGGCAAGGACGTCAGCCGGTCCCACCCCCGGTTCACCGGGGATTCGGCCGCCCACCCCGGCAGCACCGCGTTCCTGCTGGTCAACGGGGACGAGGCGGTCGGCGCGATGCAGTTCCACAGCGTCGGCGACGGGGTGGCCCAGGTCGACCTCGACTATGTGAAGCCGCGCTACCAGGATCTGACGCCGGGCGAGTTCGTCTTCCGCGGGAGCCGGTACTTCGCCGACCATGGCTACCACACCGTGATCACGCCGCCCGGCATGCTCAAGCCGTACTACGGCCGTCTGGGTTTCAAGCGCCAGGGCGAGTCGTACGTCTGGGAGCTCCCGGACGACCAGCGCCGGCCCCGATGACCGGGGGCCCGGAGCCCGGCTGAGCCGCGTGAGAGGGTGAGCGGATGGAGATCTGGATCAACCCGGAGTGCTCGAAGTGCCAGTCGGCGCTGTCGATCCTCGACGCCGAGCGGGCGCAGTACACGGTGCGTCACTACCTGGAGGATCCGCCGACGGTGCCGGAGCTGACCGAGGTGCTCGCCCGGCTGGATCTGGAGCCCTGGCACGTCACCCGGCTGGGTGAGCCGGTGGCGGCGGAGCTCGGGCTGGCGGACTGGCCCCGGGACGCGGCGACACGGTCGCGCTGGATCGAGACGCTGGCCGCGCATCCGGCGCTGATCCAGCGGCCGATCATCACGGCTGACGACGGCACGGCGACCGTCGCCCGTACCCCCGAGGCGGTCCGGTCGGCGCTGGCCCCGCCCGAGGATCCTAAGGCGTAAGGCCGCCGATCACCGCCCTACCGGGTGGATGGCCGCACCCGATCGTGGGACTGCTGTCCGATGTGGATCTGTCGAGCGGGCGGCGTATGCTTCGCGCCAACCACGAAGCCACCGCGAAGGCCATCGACGGGAGCCGTAACCATGACCGAGAGTGACGCCGCCCCCAAACTCGACACCAGCGTGCCGCACTCGGCGCGGGTGTGGAACTACTGGCTGGGCGGCAAGGACAACTTCCCGGTGGACCGCGCGGTCGGTGACGACTTCGCGAACCTCTACCCGGACATCACCGTGGTGGCACGGCACTCGCGGGCGTTCCTGAAGCGGGCTGTCACCTTCCTGGTGAAGGACGCCGGCATCCGGCAGTTCCTGGACATCGGCACCGGCATGCCGACCGCGGAGAACACGCACCAGGTGGCGCAGGCCGCGGCCGCCGACACGAAGATTGTCTACGTCGACAACGACCCCCTCGTCCTGGTGCACGCGCGGGCGCTGCTGACCAGCACTCCCGAGGGCAGGACCGACTACGTCGACGCCAACCTGCACGAGCCGGCGAAGATCATCGAGGCGGCCGGCGCGACCCTCGACCTGAAGCAGCCGGTCGGCCTGATCCTGATGAACATCCTCGGCCACGTGCCCGACATCGATCAGGCGATCAGCATCGTCCGCGAGCTGCTGGCGGCGCTGCCGTCGGGCAGCTACCTCCTCACCGCCGACGGCACGAACGTGATCGACGGGCCGGCGTTCGAGGAGGCGATCGGGGTGTGGAACGCGAACGCGCCCCTCACCTATCACCTGCGGCGTCCCGACGAGATCGCCCGCTACCTCGACGGCCTGGAGGTCCTCGAGCCGGGCCTGGTCCCGTGCTCGAAGTGGCGCCCCGCGCCGGACGCCGCCGGCGAGGACCTGCGCGAGGTCGACGAGTTCGGCGCGGTCGCACGCAAGCCCTGACGACGGCGTGGCGGGCGCCGGGACCATTCGAGGATCCGCGGCGCCCCCGGCATTTCGGTATTCAGCGGTCAACGCGGAGGGTGCAAATCCGTTCGAGTTCAGCGCGTCATTCGATCGGGCTCATTGCGGGCCCGTACGGTCCCGAAAAGGGTGTTGGCTGGTAACTTCGGAGCCATAATTCGGATATTCGGGAGGCGCGGATGGGCTTCGTTCAAATCATCGAGTACGAGACCGAGCAGCCGGATGAGATGCAGGCTCTCGGAGATTCCAGAATTGCCCAGTTGGGTGATGCCCCGGAGGGATTCCGACTCACCGTCACCCAGGATCGGGAGAATCCGAAACGCTTCGTGACCATCGTCGAATTCGCGTCGTACGAGGTGGCTATGGCGAATAGTGAATCGCCCGAGGTCGACGAATTCGCCCGGCAGATGGCGGCGCTCTGCTCGAACGGCCCCCGTTTTCACAACCTCGACGTGAAGCGGTCCGTGCCGGCGTGACTCGGCCGTCGGGGCCCGGCGATGAGCCTGGCCCCGACGGTGAGCGCGAGCGGAGCGCCGCCCCGGGGAGAACGGCGCTCCACGATCAATGCGATTCTAGAATTCGCCGGGTGCGTCGATTTTTCGATAGCTGGAGATCTCCGGTGCGCTCTGGACACCGGCGGCCTGCATCACCTTCGGAATGTCCGGCTGGCTCTCGAAGAATTTCTGGAATGTCACCTCGTCGGGCCACTCGTCGATCACGATGACCTCGCCTTCACCGGCAGCGAAACTATGCCGGATCGCGCCGGCAGCCTGCCCGGCACTGGAAATGCCTTCCATTAATTCCGCGTTGGCGTTGGCGAACTGTTCGAGGGCGGTCGGGTCGGCCTGGAAACGCATGACGATAATGACGGACACGTGACCTCCAAAAGCTTTCCGTTAGCCCTATCCTATGCCTTTCCCGCCTTATTGGATGAAGTTCACTATCGTGGGTGAACAGGTCAAATTGATCGACCCGGCAGGCCGGGTCAGGTCAGGCGGACCAGGGAGGGCAGGGCCGCCGGAGCGGCACCCGCCGGGTCGAGCGCCGCGTGCAGGCAGAGCAGGCCGGACGGGACCCGGACCACCGGCTCCGCCCAGCCCGTGGTGGTGGCCAGCTCCGTCACCCCGGTCGCGGTGACGTGCAGGAGCTGGGTCGAACCGGGCTTACGGAAGCAGGCCACGAGCAGACCGTCGCCGTCGATCGCGACGCGCGGGCGCTCCTGCGGATAGGTCGAGGTCAGATGGCCACGCAGGACGGTCTGCGGCTCGGCGAGGAGGGTGTGCAGGGCCCCGTCGCGGTAGACGCCGATCCAGAGACCGCGCGACGGAAGCACCTGCTCCATGCCGATGGCGTAGGCCTGCGCGCCGGCGACGAACCAGCGCAGCGCGCCGGTGCCGGGCCGGGCGGCCAGCAGACGACCGGTGTCGGGGGTGTCCCCGGCCAGCAGACCCGCGCTGGTCGACATGAGCCAGTTCCCCCGCCACAACTGGACCTGGTGCAGCCAGTCGCCGTCGCGTCGCAGGGTCCGGGTGATCCCGCCGCCGGCGTCGATGGTGAGCACTTCCTGCCAGGTCTTCAGGCCGGCGTGGCGGCCGCCCAGCAGGCCGCCCGGCCGGTTGCGGGAGGCACCGAGCGGCGCCTTGCTGGTGAACCTGCCGACGATCGCCAGGCAGCTGGGCTCATCGCCGGTCGGCGCCGGCGGCGACCCGGAGGGGCTGTCCTGGTCGATCAGCCGGCGCTGCCTGTTGTCCTCGTTGAGCAGCCACCGGGCGGAACGCTCCAGCCGGTAGCGGGCCTCGATGTCGGTCACCAGCCCGCGGCTCAGGTCGACGGTGAGGTAGCTGGCGGCGCCGAACTCGCCCCAGGGCAGGCCCACCCGGTTGTCCGCCGGGGTCGCCGCCGCGTTCAGGAAAACCCAGCCGGCCGTACCCGCGGCCACCACCGTGGGGCGTTGCCGGGACGGGAGCGGCCGGGTCGCCCGGATCACCAGGTCCGGACTGAACGTGTGCACCTGCGTGCCGGTCGTGTGGTCGGCGACGAGCAGCCCGGCGTCGGTGGCCGTCCAGCTGAGGATCTCGCCGATGTCGATCGACCGGTCGGGGCGCAGCTCGGCCGGGTCGACGCGGTGCAGTCGGTGCCCGTCGGGACGGCACCAAACGTACAGACCCGAGGCGGTGGCCCGGGTCTCGACGACGTTGTCCAGGATCGTCTCGGGTGTCGCCGGGGCCGTGGGTACGGCGGTGGGCGCGGCGACGGCCGCGGGGCCGCTGTCGCGGGCGGCCAGCCGGGCCGCGCCCAGAGCGACGACGATCTTCGGGTCGTCGAAGGTGTGCACCTGTCCGGGGTAGTGCTCCCGCAGCGCCTGCTGGACCAGCGGCATCCGGCTGGCGCCGCCGGTCAGATAGACGCCGGCGACCTGACCGGCCTCGTCGCCGGCCGCCTGGATCGTGCCGCGCAGGATCTCCACGGTACGGGCGATGTCGGTGCCGACCATCTCCTCCAGCTCGGCACGACTGACCCGGACGTCGGTGTCGGCGTCGCCGATGTAGTGGCTGGTCTCCTCCAGCTCGGAGAGCATCTCCTTGGCCAGCCGCGCCTCGGCCAGCAGGTTCTCCGCGGCGGTGAGCCAGCGCCGCTCGTGGCTGCCGCTCACCTGGGCCCACCACTCCGGCGCCGTCTCGGCGAGCTGACGGCCGAAGTGCGCGTAGACCCGGCTGTCGAACGCCTCGCCGCCGATGTCGTCGTCGCCACCGGGCTTGCCGAGGACCTCGTAACCCTGCCGGTCGGAGCGCAGCACGGCCGCGTCGAAGGTGCCGCCACCGAGGTCGTAGACGGCGACCAGCCGGCCGGCGCCCGCCGGGCCCGGCCGGGTGCCGTAGTGCACGGCCGCCGCCACCGGCTCCTCGACCAGGCGCAACTCGGCGTCCGGCACGACCGTGCGGGCGGCGGCGCGCAGCACCGAGCGCCGCTCGTCGTCCCAGGCGACCGGGTGGGTGAGCACCACCGAGGCCGGGTGCACGTCGTCGAACCGGGCGCGCCCCTCGGTGACGAACAGCTCCAGCAGCGCGGCCATGGCGTCCTGGGCGGTCACCGGGTGGCCGCCGAGCAGCATCGGGCCGCGTCCTACGTACCGCTTGGGGTTGCGTTCGGCCCGGTCCGGGGCCCGGGCGACCAGGCGGTGGGCGAGACTGCCGGCGACCAGCCGGCCCGTGTCGTCCAGGACCACAGTGGACGGGACCCGTCGCTCCCGGCCGATCTCGAGGACCTCCGCGCGATCACCGGACACCACCGCGGCCGCCGAGAAACTGGTTCCCAGATCGACGCCGAGCCCCCACCACGACACCTTCGCCTCCCCCGCTGCCTTCCGCGCCGATGGCGGCATCATGTCAGCTCGGCGGAGACCCATAGAAATCATTCACCCGTTCCGGGGAGACGCATTTCGGGGATCAATTCACGGCCTTAGGATGTCCCGAAACGATACTTGGCTCCTGCATATCTGCCGCGGAGAGGTTAATGGATCGATCGACCGAGCCCGGAGAGGAGCAGGCGAGTCCGGTGCTGCCTTTCGGGGCCTCCGCCACCACCGCCTCCGGCTGGAGCGCCTCCGCAGGCCCGGGCGCGCCCCAGCCGGGGCGGCGGATGCGCCCGCGACGGCAGACCGTGACCCTGATCTTCGTGATGGCGTTGCTGGCCGCATTCGGGTTGACCATGACGGTGTTGTATGTCAGCGCCTCGGACGACCTCGAATATCAAATCGAGCGGACAGATTACTACCAGGAGCAATATTGGAATTGTGACGACTGAAGATCGACGACAATTGGCGGAGAAATGATGGAGACGACACACATCGAATGGTTTGACTCCGACGGGGACGGCTACCACGAGACCACCCTGCTGGACGCCGACACCGACGGATACACCGATCTCCAACTGACCGACCTCGACCACGACGGCACGGCCGACACCGTGCTCGGGGACGTCGACGCCGACGGGACGGCGGATTTCGCGTACGGCACCCTCGTCGCGGACCAGCCGGCGCAGCCACCCTTCCCGGCCGCCGCCACCGGGCCCTTCCCGGTCCCGGGCGTCAGCTCCGACACCCAGGCCCTGATGGACAGCCTGAACTCGCAGATGTCGGACGCCTCCACCATCTACCACTCGGCGATCGACCCGGGCTCGGTCTCGGCCGGCGATGTCGCCGCGGCCACCGAACGCATCGACAACGCGTCCCGGATGACGGGCGCGCTCGAAGGCTACGTCGCCGCTCAGGAGATCACGAACGACGTACGCGCCGACGAGATCGACCGGAGCGCGATGGAGAGCGCCCAGGAGACCGCCACCACCACCTGGATCGAATCCGAGCGGGCCGCGAACGCCGCGGACTGGGCGGTCTGGGAGAGCGAGAAGGCTCTGTGAGATTGCACGGGCCGGGCCCGAAAGGCCCGGCCACGCGCCTCGGCGCGCTCCTGGTGGGCATCCTGCTGCTGGGCCTGACGTTTCCCCGGACGGCGTCCGCCGAATCGCCGCCGGCCCCGCTGACCACGCTGACCACGCTGAAGCCGAAGTCGGCCGCGCCCAGGCCGAAGCCGGCCGCGACCACGCGAAAGCCGAGGCCGAAACCGGCTGTGACCTCGTCCCGGGCACCGTCCCCGGTCCTCTCCCCTCCCCCGGCGCCGGCCACCGGCTCGGGCCGGAGCCGGCTGGCCGGCGCCCTCCTGGCCGGAGTGCCGCTGACGGCCGCCGTTGCCGCCGGCGCGCTGCTCTGGCGGCGCCGCCGCGGCGCCCAGGCCCCGTTCCCCGGCCACGACACCGGCTGGTCCACGGTCTCCTCGGGACCGCCCACGCCCCCGGCCCCGCCCACCGCCGACCTCGTCGCCGCGCTGTCGGCGGTGGCCGACAGCGGCCGCAGCGCCGCCCTCACCGAGCAGATCCGGCGGCTGCTCGCCGGAGCACCGGATCGGGCCACCCTGGTCCAGGCCGCCATCCGGCACCACGACCAGTTGGCCGGGCCGGACCCGGGCCTCGCCGGCCGGCTGCTGGCCGGTCTGCACGCGACCGGTGTCCAGCCGATCGTGCCGGACGACGAGCCCTTCGATCCGCGGTGGCACGAGGCCGTCGACACGGTCGCCACCACCGACCCCGGACTGCGCGACCGGGTGGCCGAGACGGTGCGCTGCGGCTACCGCGACGGGGCCGTCGTCCTGCGGATCCCGCGCGTGGTGATCTACCGGTGACGGCCACCTCCGAGCTGGCCGCCCTCTGCGCCACGACCAGCGCCCGGCTCACCGAACCGAGCCTGGCCGACCGGGTCCGCGCCGTCGCCCGGCAGCTCGACGCGCCCCTCGAGATCGCCGTCGCCGGCGCGGTGAGCAGCGGCAAGTCCACGATGGTGAACGCGCTGCTGGGGATCCGGATCGCGGCTGTCGACGCGGGCGAGTGCACCCGGATCGTCACCCGGTACGGCTACAGCGCCGACCACGGCAGCGTCGAGGTGCAGCCCCGCCGGGGCCGGGTTCGCGCGCTGCGCCTGGACGGCGACGGCCGGCTGCCACGGGAGCTGGGCCTGCCGGCCGAGGAGATCCGCGCGGTCCGGGTCGGACTCGACCTGCCACTGCTGCGGAACCTGACGATCGTCGACACGCCGGGCATCGACACCGTCGCCGTGGACAACGAGGCCGCCGCCCGGCGGATGGTGTTCGGCACCGACGGTGCGGGCCGGGCCCAGGCGCTCGTCTACGTGCTGCGGCAACTGCGGCGCTTCGACTCCGACACGCTCGCCGAGTTCCGGGCGCTCTCCGCCACCTGCGGCCTGAGCGGGGCGAACACCCTGGTGGTGCTGAGCCAGATCGACCGGCGCGGTGACGCCGGGGATCCCTGGCCGGTGGCGCGGCGGCTCGCGGCGAACGCCCAGGACCGGATCAGGCTCAGCGCGTACGACGTGGTGCCGGTGGTCGGCCTGATCGCCGAGACCGCGCTGACCCGCGCCCTGTCCGGGGCCGACCTGGCCGCGCTGGGCGAACTGGCCCGTCTCGACCCGCTCGACCTCGACGACGCGCTGCTCGACCTCACCACCTTCCGCGACACCGCCGACCTGCCGGTCACCGTCGAGACCCGCCGCCGGCTCGTCGACCGGCTGCACCGGTACGGGCTGCTCGTCGCCGTGCGACTGCTGCGCGCCCGGCCCACGGCCGGTCTCGACGACCTCTACCGGGAGCTGCTCGCCCACTCGGGCTTCGGCGCGATGACCGGGGACGCCGGCATCGGGCACTTCCTGCACCACGCCGAGCACCTCAAGTGCTTCGCCGCCCTCGCCGACCTGCGCCGGATCAGCCGCCTGCCGTGCACCGCGGCGGACCGTCCCGCGCTGGACACGCTCGCCACGGCCGTCGACGCCCACCACCCCGGCAGCCCTCTGCACCAGCTACGGATCTTCGCCGCGGTCGACGCCGCCGCCCGGGGCGCCCTGCCGCTCGACGACGACCTGACCACGGCCCTGCTGCGACTCGCCCGGCACGACGATCCGGCGCGCCGGCTCGGTCTCGACCCCGGCACGGCACCGGCCGGGATCGCCGCGGCGGCCCGGGCTGCGGCCGCGTGCTGGCGGACCCGGATGAGCCTGGCCGGGCCGGTCGGTGGCACCGCCCACCGGGCGGTCCAGGACGTCCTGGCGCTCCTCGAGGAGCTGGCGCGGGAAGCCCCGTCGCCCGTGGCGGTGGATCCCGCGACGGTCGAGCCGGTTCTGGACTCCCCGGCGCTGCCCGCCGAGCATCGCAAGGCCCTGGCCGACCTGCTCGCCGGCGCCACCGCCGCGGCCCAGGTCGGCGCCGCCGCGAACGCGCCCGCCGCCGAGGTGACCCGCCGGGCCGGGGCCCTGGCCGCGAGGTTCCGCGCCCTCCTGCACGGCCGCCCGTTGCCGACCGCCGAGCGGCGGGCCGTCACCGTGGCCCGCGACGCCTACGAAACGATCGGGACCGCACCATGACGATCGTCTCCGCCATCCTCGCCCACGCCAACGAGGTCCACGAGCTGGCCCGGCGCGGCGGCCGTTCGGACCTGGCGGACGCCCTGCGCGAGGACGCCGGCCGCTGGCAGGACGGCCTGACCACGGTGGTGGTCGCCGGCGCGCAGAAACGCGGCAAGAGCACCATGCTCAACGCGCTCGTCGGCCGCCCCGGGTTGCTGCCGGTCGACGCCGACGTCGCCACCCGCACCTACCTGGCCCTGTGCCCGGGTCCACGGCTGAGCGCGACGGTACTGCGCGACGGCGGCACTCGGCGCGAGCCGATCGACCCGGGCGACATCGACCGGTACGCCTCGGTCTGGGCCGACCGGGCCACCGTCCGCGACGTCACCGGTGTCGAGATCACCACCGACCACCCGGTCCTGACCGGTCTGCGACTGCTCGACACCCCGGGCGTGGACGGCCTCGATCTCGGGCACAAGCACACCACCATGGCGGTGTTGCGGACCGCCGACGCGCTGCTCCTCACGATCAGCGCCGAGGACGAGCCGGTCCTGCGCCATGAACTGGAGTTCCTGGCCGAGGCGGCCGAGCGGCTGAACGCGGTGGCGTTCGTGCTCACCAAGACCGACAGCTCGGCGAACTGGCGGGAGCTGCTGCGCGAGAACCAGCGGCGGGTCGCCGAGCACGTCGCGCGCAACGACCCCGACGGCCGGCTCGGCCGGCTGCTGACCGCCCCGTGGTTCCCGGTCAGTGCCCGCCTGCTCGAGGCGGCCGCGGCCCGCCGGACGGCCGGGCAGCAGGAGCGCGCGGACGACCTGCGGGCCCGCAGCGGATTCGACGATCTGGTCCGGTACCTGCGTTCCTGCGTCGGCCGCCGGGAGCTGCTGCGCGCCGCCACGGTCCTGACCACCGCCGGCTCGGCGCTCCGGGCGCTGCGCGAGACGCTCACCCAGGAGGTCACCGCCCTCGGCGAGCAGCAGGACGTGGCCCGAGCCGAGCAGGACAGCCTCAACCAGCGGCTGATCGCCCGCCAGCGGTTCGCCACCGAGCACCAGTTCCTCGGCCGCGAGACCGGCATGCTGGCGCGCGGCCGGCTGGAGGCGATCCGCCGCGACTACGAGCGGCAGATCGAGAACCTGAGCAGTCGCGCCGAGACCGAGCGTTACCTCGCCGAACTGCCGGAGAGCCTCGAGCTGTCCATCATGGCCGCCCGCGCCGAGATCATCGACCAGGCGCGGGCGCGCTTCACCGCGACCCTGCCGGAGCTGCTGAACGCCCTCGGCTTGGAGCCGATCGAGCTGCGCGGCGGTGCGGTACGAACCCCCAGCGCCGAGGTCACCCGCCCGGACGTCGAGCTGGCCACCGCGCCCCGGCTGGATCTCCTCCGCGACGGCATACCCGCGGTGTCCATGGGTGGCAGCCTCGGCATGCTGCTCTTCCACGTCGGCGCCGGGGTGGCCGGTGCCGGCTGGCTCGGGCCGGCTGCGGTGATCGCCGGCCCGGCGCTGGCCATCGCCGTCGTCGCCCGCCGCCGGCGGCTGGAACAGGTCGCCCGGGACAAGAGCGCGCTGAAGCGCGCGGTGCTGGAGATGGCCAACGCCGCCGGGGCCGAGATCGCGTTGACCGTGGAACGTACGGTCGCCGACTGGTGGCAGGCGGTCAACGGGGTCGTCGACGAGGCGCTGGCGCGCCGCCGGGCCGACCTCGCTCGCCGCCGCGGCGGTGCGGCGGGGAGCCCGGCGCAGCGGGCCGCCGCGGAACGGGCGGCGCGTGAGCAGCTGGTGGAGGCGGAGCGGCTGCACGACCGGCAACAGACGCTGACCGAGCAGATCCGGGCGGCACCAGCACGGGACCCGGCCACGTCCGACAGGCTGGGTCCGGTGGTGGTGCCGCCCGGATAGCGGCCCGGCGGGCTAGGGAAGGCGGCGGCAGTACAGCGCGTCCGGGGTGCGGGACGAGCCGAACCGGCCGGTGTAGGCGATGCCGGCGGCGGCCTCGTCGTCGGCGCACTGGCCCTTGTAGTGACCGGTGGCGAAGTCGCCGCCGGCGGCACCGGCCGGCCGGTTGTCGGAGCGGTCGAACCACACCGTGCGGCCGTTGCCCGAGGTCGCGACGGTCACCGTCGCGCAGAACGCGCTCGAGACCTTGGCACCGCGCACGGCGTACCCGGTGAGCAGCGAACCGGCCGGGCACTGCAGCTTGGTGTAGCCCGACGCCCAGTCGGCGGTGACGAACCGCTCGTCGGTGACGACCTGGTAGGCAGGCGCGGCGGGCCACCGGCCCGCGACGTTCAGGTCGGTGCAGAGTCCCCGGTTGCCGGTGTGGCTGAGGCCGGCGAGCCGCTGACCGTCCGGGCAGACCGCCTTGCGGGCGCCACGGTCGAAGTCGGGCAGGTCCCGCACGCGCGACGACTGGATGAAGTCGCCGTGGTCGGGGCTCAGCATCGACCAGCGGGGCACCTCCTCGACATACCCGCTGCGGCCGGAGGCGACCAGCCGGGTCCAGGCGTCGGCCCGCCAGTCGCCACCGTCCGACGGGCCGGTACGCCGCCCGGCCCGATCCCAGTAGAGCAGCGCCCAGCCGTTGACGCCGCGGTTCTCCGCCCAGCCGACCGCCGGCCAGTAGGCGAAGTCCGCGTCGGCCTGAATGAGATGGTCGGTGAAGCGGGCGAACCAGTCCCGCTGCCTCGTCCCGGCCGCCGCGTTGCCGTCCACGCCGAACTCGCTGATCCACACGGGCGCGGTGAAGTGCCGGCCGGACTCGGCGGTCACGAAGAACGCGTCCCGGTACAGCACGGCGCGCAGCTCGTCGGGGCTCAGGTCGCCGTACCGCGGGTCGCTGGTCTCGCCGATCCCGCTGGCGCCGCTGTGGTTCGGGCCGGTGTAGTCGTAGAAGTGGGCCGAGTAGACCAGTTTGCCGGACACCACGAGGGTGTGCGACAGGTCCCGTACCGGCCGCAGCGTGGGGCGCTCGTGCGGAAGGCCGTCGACCGGCAGACCGGTCCAGTTGATGCCCTCGACGATGATCAGCAGGTTCGGGTTCGCCTCGCGCAGGATCCGGTCGCCGAGGTGCTGGGACGCGGCGAACCAGTCGTGGTCGTCGCCCAGGCCCCAGTTCGGGTCGTCCCAGACCGAGCGGCGCACCTCGTTGTAGAGGTCCGCGCCGACCACCCGGGGGTTGTCCCGGTAGCGCCGGACGATCGAGAGCCAGTTCTCCTCCCACTCGGACACGGACTGGCTCGCGTTCCAACGCTCGTTGCCGTCGACCCCGCAGCACCAGCGCGTGGTGTTGGTGTGGTTGTTGAGGATCACCGCGAGGCCGGCGCCGGTGAGCGCGGCGACGACCTCGTC
Organism: Actinoplanes regularis; assembly: GCF_900188005.1. Classification (GTDB taxonomy): domain Bacteria; phylum Actinomycetota; class Actinomycetes; order Mycobacteriales; family Micromonosporaceae; genus Actinoplanes; species Actinoplanes regularis. The sequence goes on from NZ_FZNR01000037.1 coordinate 42,908, forward strand.
GTACACCTGCAGTGGGGTGCGGCCCCGCAGCTGGGGGTTGGCGCCGACGGCGGCGTCGGTCACCGGCCGGCTGTCGCGCAGCATCTCGTCGGAGAACGGCAGCCGCACGCTGTTCAGACCGATGTCCCGGAAACCGGCGACGATCTCGGTGAGTGGTGCCCGGTCCAGCCCGAGTGGGGTCCGCCCCGCGTTCTCACCGGCGTGGTGGTTGGCGTCGACTGCGTCGTCACCGGAGCCGTTCCAGGTGCCGCTCGCGCCGTGCCAGTTGCCGGACCGCAGCTTGAACCGGTTGCCGTTGGCGTCGACGATGTAGCGGCCGCGGGTGCTCAGCGGTGCCACCCAGTCGGTGCTCGCCGAGGTGGCAGTGGTCGCGGCTGCCGCGGGCGTTCCCGGCGGCGTCAGCACGGCGATGAGCAGAAATGCCAGCGGAAGACGCACGGCCAGACGCAAGACGATCACCTCATTTAATTGGTAACTGTCTATACCATGCGGCCTGAGGCCGGCACCAGGCGGCACCGGTCGGGCGACGGAAAAATAACCGGACGTTTCCTCAAGTACGGCAACCGGGTGGCACCCGCTTGGGTCCCCCGGCCGCTCCGCGCGCCTTGGAATCTCTTTCC
>NZ_FZNR01000060.1 GCF_900188005.1 Actinoplanes regularis
CCGCATCCGGCGACAACCGCACCTGAGCAGCAAACAAATCGGCCAACGACCCCACCGGAACCGGCCGCGACGTCGCATTCCACACCTCGACCAACTGCTGCCGCTCCGCGGAATCCACCACCTCGATCGCGCCGAGACACGCCGACGGATCCCCCGCCACCTGCTCCAACACCCGAACCAGACGATCCGCCAGCGAACGAGCCGTGGACTCGTCGAACAGATCCGTCGCGTACTGGATCGCGCCGATGATGCCTGCCGGGCGGCCGTCGTCGTCCCGGCGCTCGACCAGCGTCACCGACAGGTCGAACTTCGCCGAGGTCTGATCCGAGCTGTGTCCGGTAGGGCGAACGACCACGCCCGGGAGGTTCCAGCCGTCGTCGCCCTGCTCCTGCGGCAGGTTCTGCACCAGCAGCATCACCTGGAACAGCGGGTTGTGCGCCAGTGATCTGACCGGGCTCAGCTCCTCGACCAGGCGTTCGAACGGGAGTTCCTGGTTCGCGTACGCCGCCAGGTCCGTCTCCCGCACCCGAGCCAGCAACTCCGTGAACGACGGATCGCCGGACAGGTCGGTACGCAGCACCAGCGTGTTGACGAAGAATCCGACCAGCTGCTCCACGGCGGCGTCACCACGGCCGGCGACGACCGTACCGATCGGAATGTCGTTGCCCGCGCCCATCTTGGACAGCAGCATCGTCAGCGCCGCGTGCGCCACCATGAACATGGTCGCGCCGCCACGCTGCGCGAATTCCACCAGCCGCGCGTGCGTTTCCGCGTTCACCTCGATCGGCACCGACCCACCCCGGAACGATGCGGTGGCCGGGCGCGGCCGGTCGGTCGGCAGCGCCAACTCCTGCGGGATGCCCGAGAGGGTCTCCCGCCAGTAGCCGAGCTGGCCGGCGATCAGGCTCGACTCGTCGTCGAGGTCGCCGAGGACCTCGCGCTGCCACAGGGCGTAATCGGCGTACTGCACGTCCAATTCGGTCCAGGCCGGGACCTGGCCCTGACGCCGGGCCGTATAAGCCGCCCGCAGATCCCGGGTCAGCACACCCATCGACCAGCCGTCGAGCGCGATGTGGTGCGCCACGATCGCCAGCACGTACTCACCCGCTGCCGGCACGAGCAGTTGGGCACGCCACGGCAGCTCGGTGTTCAGGTCGAAGCCACGACCGAAGAACGCCGCCACCACCGACGACACATCACTCTCGGCGACCTCGCTGACCAGCAGCGACGGCCGGCCCGCGGCGCCCTCCTGGATCTGCTGGCAGGCCACCCCGTTCACCTCGGGATAGATCGTGCGAAGCACTTCATGGCGGTCGGCGACGTCACCGAGTGCTGCTTCCAGCGCGGCCACGTCCAGATCGCCGGAGATCCGCAGCGCCATCGGCATGTTGTAGGCCACGCTCTGACCGGCGTCCTCGATCCGGTTCAAGAACCACATCCGCTGCTGGCCGTACGACAACGGCAACACCGCCGGACGCTCACCGGCAGTCAGAGCCCTCCGCGCCGTACCGGCCGCCGCCGCGATCTGCTCGGCCACCCCAGCCACCGTCGGAGCCGTGAACAGGCCCCGGACACTGACCTCACTCTCGAACACCGAACGAATCCGAGCGATCAACCGCATCGCCGACAGCGAATCACCACCGAGCTCGAAGAACGACACATCCGCCGGCACCGACTCCACACCGAGAATCTCCGCGAACAGAGCACACAGGATCTCCTCGGCGGCGGTCGCCGCGGCCCGGCCGGCAGTGGGCAGGTCCGGGGCCGGCAGGGCAGCCCGGTCCAGCTTCCCGTTAGCGTTCAGCGGCAGCGTGTCCAGCACGAGCAGCGTCGGCAGCATGTACTCCGGCAGCCGCCCGGCAGCGAACTCCCGCACCGCGGCCACCTCCAACTCGTCACCGGCGGCGACCAGGTAACCGATCAGCTGGTTGTCACGGGCGATCACGGCGGCCTGCGCGACCTGCGGATGCTGTTGCAGCACCGCCTGCACCTCGGCAGGTTCGATCCGGAACCCACGGATCTTCACCTGATCGTCCGAACGACCCGTGAAATGCAGCAACCCTTCGCTGTCCCAGCGGGCCAGGTCACCACTGCGATACAACCGGCCACCGACACCCGACGGATCCGCCACGAACCGATGCGCCGTCAGATCCGGACGATCGACATACCCCTGCGCCAGCCCGAGACCACCGATATACACCTCACCGACCACACCCACCGGCACCGGCTGCAAAAACTCATCCAGCACCAACACCCGCGCATTACCGATCGGCCGGCCCATCGACGGACCCGCACCCGACACCGGCAGCACCACCGGCGCCGCAGTCGTAATCACCGTCGCCTCAGTCGGACCATACGTATTCCACACCTGCGAACCCGCCGACCACCGCGACGCCAGACCCGCACTCAAAAACTCCGCACCCAACACCCACCGACGGATCCCCGCCACCTGCGCCGGATCCAACGCTGCCAGCAGCGACGGCACCACACTGGCCACCCGGACATCCGCATCCCGCACCAGCCGCGACAACGCGGCCATATCCCGCCGCTGCTCGTCATCGGCGATCACCAGCGTGCCGCCAGCGCCGAGCACTGTCACCACGTCCAGCACCGAGGCGTCGAAACTGAACGACGCGAACTGCAACGCGGCAGTTCCCGCGGAAACGTCCAGGACCGGGGCCATCACCTGCGCCAGGCTCGCGACACCCGCATGCGCCACCGCGACACCCTTCGGCGTCCCGGTCGAACCCGACGTGTAGATCACATACGCCAGATCACGGCCATCAAGAACGACTGCGGGAACCTCGCCGCCCGATTCCCAAGTGGGATCCCAGTCGGAAAGCACCAGCGACGTGCCCGCGGCCATCAACTCCCGCCGCGCCACCGGAAGCTGCGGATCCAACGGCACGAACGCCGCACCGACCCGCCACACACCCAGCATCGCCGCGACCATCTCCACACCCCGCGGCAGACACAACCCCACCCGATCACCACGACCCACGCCAGCCCCGGCCAACCCGGCCGCGACACCGGACGCCCAACCATCCAACTGCCCATACGTCAGCGACCGGCCACCACCGTCACGCACCGCAACCGCATCCGGGGTCTCCGCCACCCAACGGGCGATCATCAACGGCACCGACGCGGCTGCCACCGGCACCGCAGTGTCGTTCCACTCCCGCGTCACCAACGCCCGCTCCGCACCGGTCAGCACATCGACCTGACTGAGCGTGAGCTGCGGATCCGCGGCCACCTGCGTCAGCACCGCGACCAGACGATCCGCCAGCGAACGGGC
>NZ_FZNR01000002.1 GCF_900188005.1 Actinoplanes regularis
AAGGCCATCGTGCACTTCGACACGAAGAAGGACGACCAGGGCGACCGCGACATCAGCATCGACAGCACCAAGAACAGCCTCGCCTCGTTCAAGAAACTCGCCGCCAACCCGATCTTCAACGTCAAGCTCGGCTGACCCGACAGACACGACACCGAAAGAGCGGCTCTTCCCTCGTACGGGAAAAGCCGCTCTTTCGTCTTTGATTCTCAAGGCCCGCGAATTACGCACCGACTCGTCCGTTATGCGGCATCATGGGTGCGTACCTGCCATCGTCACCAGTTGCCGCCGGATTGGATTCCTGCCGAGAATCGGACTGCAAGAGGAAGTCGTGGGCATGAAGGATTCTGTCGCGTCATCGTTCACGACGATGCAGGAAGACGTGCTGTTCGATGTTCCGTACAGCAGCGCCGCCCCATTCCACGAGTACTACGGCGACGGTCCGCCACCCAGCCGGCTGGGCATGGGGTGCGGGTGGCAGTCGTTCGAGGTCGCCCGGCGGGTGCGGGAGCGGACCGGGGTCAAGGCCACGCTCCTGTTCTCCGGCCGGCACATCGTCGCGGTGTATCCCGGTGCCGACGACCTGGTAGTGCTCGATCCGTACCTGCTGCACCGCCTTCCGGTGGTGCTGCGCGGGGCGGACGCGGCCGACGGTGTCGTGACGGCGACCGAGGACGCGTTCCCGTTCCGGACGACCGCGAGCGGCGAGCCGAGGCCGTCGAAGCTCAGGTTGCGATGGACTCCCACGAGCGGCGGAATGCACAGCGAATACAGCCGGTACAGCCCGCGGCTGGACCGGTACGTGACTTTCCGGGCGTTCACCTTCCGCCCCGGGTCGAGGCTGCCGGCCTTCCCGCCGCCGCGTGGACTCGTCCTGCGGCTGCTGCTGCACGCCGAGCAGAACAACGTGTCGATCAGGAGCATCGATCGGGACAGCGGCCGCATGCGTGAGCTGGTGCTGCCGTTCACCGGACGGCCGCGCGACCGGCTGGTGGACGAGCGTTTCCTGATCACCAAGGACAACCAGGGAGCGGTGAGCCACGCCGGGACCGACGGGTTCCAGCGCGACCTGACCGAGATCTGCGCGTCCGTCGCCGCCAGCCCGGAGGAGCTGGTCGGCTACCTGCTCGGCGCCGCCGAGATCTACGCCGCGAAGGCCCCGGAGGACCTCGAGGTTCCGGAGTACTCCCTGGAGGACGAATGAGCACCGGTTCGTTCTTCGTCGCCGGACTCATGCAGGGGGCCAGGCCGGGCGCCGACCTGGCGGACCAGAGCTACCGGCAGGAACTCCGCGAGGTGATCGGGCGGCACCGGCCGGACGCCGTCGTGAGCGATCCCGTCGAACTCCTCCTCGAACGGTTCGCCGGCGAGGTGACCCGGATCCGCGCGGCCCACGCGGCGCTCGCCGGGCAACCGGTGCTCCGGCGCGACCGCCTCGATCCCGTCGTGCTCGAGCTGATCGACGCGTTCCACGAGATGACCGAGCTCGCCGCCGCCTCGGACGTGTGCGTGGCCTGGCTGCCCGGCCGGGAGCCGAGCATGGGCACGGCGATGGAGATGTACCGCGCCTACCTGGCCGGACGCACGGTCGTCGCGATCACCGAGATGCGCCAGACGCTCGCGATCCTGGCGTGCTCGACGGTGATCCTGCCGGATCTCGCCGCGTTCGAGGAGTGGCTGGTCGCGGAGGCGCCATGAACCAGGAAGCACTGGCTCCCGGTCCGGCCGTGCTCCGTGCCGCCGCGGAGCGACCGGACACGATCGCCATGACGTTCGTCGACCACTCGACCGCCCGCGACGGTGTGGCGACCGAGCTGACCTATCGTGACCTGGCGGAACGAAGCGCCGCGGTGGCGGCCTGCCTGCTGGAGTGCACCCGCCCGGGGGAACGTGCCGCGATCCTCTGCGGACACGACGCGGACTACGTCATCGCCTTCCTCGGCTGTCTGCGCGCCGGCGTGATCGGCGTGCCGCTGTTCGCACCCGAACCGTTCCGACCGGCCGACCGGCTGCTCGACGTGATCGCCGACTGCACGCCCGAGATCGTGCTGACCAGCGGTGGACACCTCGACGCCGTACAGCGGCTGCTCGCCTCGCCCCGGCTCGCGGTGCTGCCGAAGGAGGTCCTGCCGGTCGATCGGATCGGGCCCGGCTCCCGCCCGGCGCCGCCGGGCCCGCTCGACGGCGATGCCGTCGCCTACCTGCAGTACACCTCGGGATCGACGAGAAGACCGGCCGGTGTGCGGGTCACGCATCGCAATGTGCTGGCCGGTGCCGCGCAGCTGACCGCCTGGGTACCGCCCGACGCGTCGTCGCGGCTGGTCAGCTGGCTCCCGTTCTTCCACGACATGGGCCTGATGTTCTCGATCGTGCTCCCGCTGGCCCGCGCGGTCCCGGTGACCTGCTTCGCGCCGCTGGCGTTCGTCAAGCACCCGCGGCGCTGGCTGGAGCTGCTCACCACCGGGCACGCCACCCACACCATGTCCCCGAACTTCGGGCTCGACCTGTGCGTCGACCGGGTCGGACCGCAACAGCGCGCGGGAATCGACCTGTCCGCGCTGCGGGCGCTGGGCAACGGATCGGAGCCCGTCCGGATCAGGACCTTGAACCGGTTCACCGAAGCGTTCCGGGGCAACGGGTTCCGGCACGAGGCGCACTGCCCCGGCTACGGCCTGGCCGAGGCGACCATGGCGGTGACCGGGCACGAGCCGGGGCGGCCGGTGCGGGTCGGCGCCTTCGACCGGCGGGAACTCTCCGCCGGCCGGATCCGGCCGGTCGACGCGGCGGACCCCGGAGCGCGGCTGATCGTCAGTTCGGGCCGGCCGATCCGGCAGGAGGTCCGGATCGCGCGGCCGTGGGCAGACGGTCCCGGTGAGATCCGGGTGCGCGGCGACAACGTCTGCGCGGGGTACTGGCGGCAACCCGAACGGTCCGCCGAGACGTTCGGCACGGACGAGGACGGGAACGCCGGCTGGCTGCGCACCGGCGACCTCGGGTTCCTTTTGGACGGCGAGTTGTACGTCACGGGCCGGCTCCGCGAGCTGATCGTCATCGACGGCCGCAACCACTACCCGGCGGACATCGAGGCCACCGTCGAGGAGACGTGCCCGCAGCTGCGCCGGGGCCGGGTCGTCGCATTCGCCTCGGAGATCGACGACGCGGAGCGGCTGGTCGTGGTGGCCGAACCGCGGTCGCCGGCGTCCGCCACGGACGTCGAGACGATCCGGGCGGCGGTACGGGCCGGGGTGGCCGGGCGTCACGACGTGCGCGTCCACACCGTGGCCCTGCTCAGAAGGGGCAGCGTGCCGATCACGTCGAGCGGGAAGCCCCGGCGGCGGGAGTGCCGGATCCGGTTCGAGCGTGGGGACTTCGGCCATGGATGACGTACGGCGGTGGCTGACCGAACGGCTCGCGGCGCAGGTCGGCGTACCGCCCGCGGAGATCGACCCCGATCGCCCGTTCGCCGACTACGGCATCGGCTCCCGTGACGCCGTGGGGATCGCCGGTGAGCTGGAGGAGCTGCTGGACCGGCCGATCGAGCCGATCGTCCTGTGGCAGCAGCCGACCCTCCGCAGACTCGCCGACTCCCTCTCCGCGGAGCACCCGCCGCTCACGGCGAGGGCGGCACAGCCGTCGGCGGAGGTCTCCGTGGTCGGCATCGGCTGCCGGTTGCCCGGCGAGGTCGACTCACCGGCGCAGCTCTGGCGCCTGCTGAGGTCCGGCGGTGACGTCGTCACCGAAGTGCCGGCCGACCGCTGGGACACCGGTCCCGTCCCGGAGGGGACGACCACAGCGGGCGCCTTCCTCAGCCGGGTCTACGACTTCGACGCGGAGTTCTTCGGGATCTCGCCGCGGGAGGCCGTCGAGATGGATCCGCAGCAGCGCATCCTGCTCGAGGTGGTGTGGGAGGCGCTGGAGCACGCGGGCATCCCGCCGGACGGCCTCGCGTCCAGCCGGACCGGGGTGTTCGTCGGCGCGTCCACCAACGATTACGGCCGGGAGCGGCTGGCCGACCCGGCGGAGATCAGCGGGTGGACCGGAACCGGCGTGGCGGCGAGCATTCTGGCCAACCGGATCTCCTACGTGCTCGACCTGCGTGGCCCGAGCCTGACCGTGGACACCGCCTGCTCGTCGTCGCTCGTGGCGCTGCACCTGGCGAAACGCAGCCTGGACGCGCGGGAGTGCGACCTGGCGATCGTCGCGGGGGTGAATCTGATCCTCTCCCCGGCGATCACGGTGAACTTCGACCGCTCGGGCGCGATGGCGCCCGACGGGCGGTGCCGCCCGTTCGACGCCGCCGCGGACGGGTACGTCCGTGGCGAGGGCTGTGTCGTGGTCGTGCTCAAGCGGCCCGAGGAGACCGACGGGCGGCACGCGACGGTGATCGCCAGCGCGGTCAACCAGGACGGGCGCTCGAACGGCCTGATGGCGCCCAATCCGTCGGCGCAACGGGACCTGCTGGCCGAGGTCTACAGCGGGATTCCGCACGAGACGGTCTGCTACGTCGAAGCGCACGGCACCGGGACACCGCTCGGCGACCCGATCGAGGCGACCGCGCTGGGGACGGTGCTGGGCCGGGACCGGGCCCGTCCCCTGCTGATCGGCTCGGTCAAGTCGAACCTCGGCCACCTGGAGGCGGCCGCGGGCATCGCCGGTCTGGTCAAGGCGGTGCTGTCGCTCGAACACGGGCACATCCCGCCGACGGTGCACTACCGCTCCCCGAACCCGCACATCGACTTCGACCGGCTGGGCCTCGCCGTGGCGGACGAGACCACGCCGCTGCCGGACGGCGACGCGCTGATCGGGGTCAGTTCCTTCGGATTCGGCGGCACGAACGCGCACGCCGTGCTCCGCCGACCGTGAACACGAGGTGCCACCATGGATTTCGGGGTGATGATGCTGGTCACCGACTACTCCCTGGACGCGGCGTCGGTGGCCCGGGCGGCCGAGGAGCGGGGATTCGAGTCGTTCTTCGTGCCCGAGCACACCCACGTACCGGTGAGCATGGCGACCCCGCTCCCGGGCGGTCTGGAGATCCCGCCGGAGGCCCTGCAGGGCATCGATCCCTTCATCACGCTGGCCGTCGCCGCCGCGGCCACCAGCCGGCTACGGCTCGGAACGGGCGTCTGTCAGGTGCCGCTGCGTCATCCGATCCAGCTGGCGAAGCAGGTGGCCAGCATCGACGTCGTCTCCGGTGGCCGGTTCCTGTTCGGCGTCGGCGCGGGCTGGAACCGCGAGGAGATGCTGAACCACGGTGCGGACCCGCGGACCCGGACCGCCCGGCTGCTGGAGCACGTGGCGGCGATGAAGCGCATCTGGACCACGCACGAGGCGTCGTTCGCGGGCCGGTTCGTCAACTTCGAGCCGCTGTGGTCGGTCCCGAAACCGGTGCAGCGCCCGCACCCGCCGATCCTCTACGGTGGTAACGGACCGCACGCGATCGACCGGGTGCTGGAGCTCGACGCCGAATGGATGCCGTGGCACGCGCTGCTCGGCGAGGACTTCGCCGATGACGTGGCCGAGCTGCGGCAGCGGGCCGCGCTGGCCGGGCGGATGTCGGTACCGGTCACGGTCTTCGACGCACCGGCCGACGAGGAGATCCTCGACGGGTACCGGGAGGCCGGTGTCTCCCGCTGCGTCTTCCCGCTGCCCCCGGCCTCGGCCGACGAGGTCCTCGCCATCATGGACTGGTACGCGGAAGTGGCCGAGGAGCTGAGATGACCGGTCTCTTCCCGATCTCCGCCCGCTCACCCGAATCGCTGGAGGCCAACGCGAAGCGCCTGGCGCACTGGCTGGCGAACGAGGGCGCCACGGTTCCGCTGGCGGACGTCGGCTACACACTGGCCCGGCACCGCTCCCACCTGCACGAACGGTTGACCGTCGTCGCCGACGGCCGGGAGCAGCTGATCGATCGGCTGGGTAGCGGCGACTACCAGCACGGCACGGTGGCTCCGCGAGAGCCCGGTGCGGTGTTCGTCTTCTCGGGTCACGGTTCGCAGTGGACCGGCATGGGCCGGGAGCTGCTGAGAAGTGAACCGGTCTTCGCCGGACTGGTCGAAGAGCTCGAAGCCGTGTTCGCGCGGGAGTGCGGCCGCGCGCTGTCCGACCTGTTGACGAGTGCGGATCTCGGCTCGGCCGGGGCGGATCTGGTGCAGCCCGCGCTCTTCGCCACGCAGCTGGGGCTGGCGAGGATCTGGCGCCACTACGGGATCGACCCGGCCGCGATCATCGGGCAGTCGATGGGTGAGGTCGCCGCTGCGGTCGTGGCGGGTGCCCTGTCCGCGGCCGATGGGATGCGGGTGACCTGCCGGCGGTCGGCCCTGATCGAACGGCGACTGGCCGGTCGTGGCGCTGCCGCGGCGGTGGAGTTGCCCGTCGCGATGCTGACGCGGCGAATCGGCCGCGAGGGTGCCCTCGACATCGCGGTGTACGGCTCGACCAGGGCGTCCGTGGTCTCCGGCGGCTCGGCGGAGGTCGAGCGGTTCATCGCCGGCTGCGAGGCCGACGAGATCACGGTGCATCGGGTGCCGGGGGTCCGATTCGCCGCGCACACCCGGCAGGTCGACCCGATCCTCGACGAGCTGACCGCGGTCCTCGGCGACATCGAGCCCCGCGACCCGGCGATCCCCTTCTACGGCACGGCCGTACCGGAGATCCCGCCCTCGTTCGACGCCGGCTACTGGGCGGCCAACCTGCGCAATCCCGTTCGGTTGGAGCAGGCGGTGCGGGCCGCGGCGGCGGACGGGTACCGGTGTTTCATCGAGATCTCACCGCACCCGCTGGTGGTCGCCGCCATCTCGGACACGCTGGCCGACTCCGGGATCGCGGGAACCGCCGTGTTCGGGTCGCTCAAGCGGGACCAGCCCGCACGGCAGACGCTGCTGGCCGGCGTCGGCCAGGCGCACTGTCTCGGGTTGCCGGTGGCCTGGGACGCGCTGCATCCCGGCGGCCGGCTGGCCGAGTTGCCGACGATGGCGTGGAACCGGAAGCGGTACCGGGCGGCCGCCCCGCGCTCCGACGACCGGCATCCGCTGCTCGGAGTGCACGTCGAGCTTCCCGACCGGCACGTCTGGCAGGCGACGGTCGATCTCGACCGGTTGCCGTGGCTCGCCGACCACAGGGTGAACGGCCGGGCGGTGCTGCCGGGCTCGGCCATGGTCGAGATCGCCGTCGCCGCCGCCCGCGCCGTCTGGGACGCCCCGCCGGCCACGATCGAGGTGTCCGATCTGGAGCTGCGGCGCCTGGTGCCGCTGTCCCGGCCGGTGACGCTGACGACGACCATGTCCGTCTCGGGTGACACCGCGACCGTGGAGATCGCCGTGGACGGGACCGGGCACGCCGGTGCGACCGTCCGGCGGGCGGCGTGCCGGGCCGACGGCGACGTCGTACCCGTGACGCGGTGGGGTGACCCCGGTCCGGCCTATCAGCGACTGCGCGCGGCCGGGCAGGAGCACGGCCCCGCGTTCGCCGCGATGACCGGGGTGTCCGGCGAGTGGTCCAGGGTGTCCTGGCCGGCCGGGTTGCCGCGGGACGGCCGGTTCGTCCTGCACCCCGCGATGCTCGACGCGTGCCTGCACGGGATCGCCGCGGTCGTCGCCGGGGAGACGACCGGGACCGTCCTGCCGGTCGGGATCGGCAGCGTGCGGGCCCGGCGCCCGCTCGGCCGTGACCTGATCTGCCGGGCGAGCGTCAAGCCCGCGGAGGACGGCGACAGCCTGGCGACCGTCGGGGTGTACGAGGTCTCCGGGGAGTGGGTCGCGACGCTCGACGGCGTGCGATTGAACCGGCTCGACGACGTCCCGCGCTGGGAAGACCTGTTGTACGGCGTCGAGTGGGTCGTCTCCCCGCCGCCCACCGGGCCAGCCGAGCAGGTCGGCCGGGTCGTCCGGGTGCCGGCCGGCGTGGACGGCCCGCGCCTCGTGCTCGACTTCGCGACGACCGTGCGGGACCTCCTGGCGGCCGGGCCACCGTACGACCGCGTCTTCGTCGTGGTCGATGCGGCGAACCCGGAGCACGCCGCCCTGCTCGGCCTGGTTCGCACGCTCCGGCACGAGCACCCGGAGCTCCCGATCTCCCTGGTGGACGACCCGGACGGCACCGGGGACGTCACGTCGGGCACGGAGGACGAGGTCAGCTACCGGCACGGGGTCCGCCGGACCGCCCGGTTCGCGCCCCTCGAGCTCCCGGCGCGAACGCACTCCGTGCTGGTCCGCCCGGACGGCGCCTACCTGGTGACCGGCGGCACCCGCGGTCTCGGTCTGCGGACCGCGCAGTGGCTCGCGGAGCAGGGTGCGGGCACGATCGTCCTCTGCGGCCGGTCGGACCCGGACGCCCCGGTCGCGAACACCCTGGTGCTCACCGGCGACCTCACCGAGACCGCCGATCGGGCTGTCACGCTCGCGGAGAGCAGGGGGCATCCGCTGCGCGGGGTCGTGCACGCCGCCGGAGTCCTGGACGACAGCCTGCTGGAGGAGCTCGACGCCGGACGGATCGAGCGGGTCTGGCATCCGAAGGTGCTCGGTGCCGAGCGGGTGCGGGCCGCGCTCGGCGACCGGCGGCTCGACTGGTGGGTGAGCTACTCGTCGCTGGCGTCGTTGGTCGGCGCTCCCGGGCAGGCCGCGCACGCGGCGACGAACGCCTGGCTCGACGCGTTCGGAGCCCGGTTGCGCGACGAGGGGATCCGGGCGGTCACCGTGAACTGGGGCCGCTGGGCGGAGCACGGCTCGGCGGCGGACAAGCAGGTGGCCGGCGTCGCCGGGATAACGGCCGGCACCGGCCTGGCCGTCCTCGCCGAGCTTCTGGCGAGAGACGTCGCCCAGGCCGGCGTGGCACGGTTCGATCACGCCGGGCCGGCGGCCGCGTACCCGCACATCGCCAGGTCGGACTTCTTCCGCCACTTCCACTCCACGGCCCGGTTCTCCGTCGAGGAGTTGGCCGGGCTCACCGACCGGGACCGCCGGCGGGTGATCGGCGGGCAGGTGCTCGCCCGGGCCGGGGCGGTGCTCGGCTTCGGCGCGGGCCAGCTGCTCGAGGACCGGCCGCTGGTCGACGCCGGGCTGGACTCGCTGGCCGCGGTGCAGATCAGGAACGCGGTCCGGGAGGACTTCGGGGTGGACGTCCCGGTCGCCCGGTTGATCGGCGGCTGCACCGCGGGAGAGCTGGCGGACGACGTACTGACCGGGCTCGGGGACGCGGCCGGCGCCCCGGCCGGCGACCTGAGCACGGCGGCCGCCGAGCGCGCCCGCCTCCGGGCGACGCGAATGGCGGAGCACCGCGCCGCGCGGAGGCGATCATGAGCTCGGATCCCGGCACCGGGGAGTCCGTCGCCATCATCGGGATGGCGGGCCGGTTCCCGAAGGCCGGCGATCTCGACGAGTACTGGGCGAACCTGGTGGCGGGCCGGGACTGCCTGGACGACCTGGACGAGCGGGAGCTACGGGCCAACGGTGTCCCGGAGAACCTGCTGCGCAGCCCGGACTACGTGCGCAGAGCGGCCACCCTCGCCGGGTTCGCCGAGTTCGACGCGGAGTTCTTCGGCTTCGCGCCGGGGACGGCCGCGGCGCTCGATCCGCAGCAGCGGTTGTTCCTGGAGAGCTGCTGGCACGCGCTGGAGGACGCGGCCTACGTGCCGGACGACTTCGACGGCGCGATCGGGGTGTTCGGCACCGGGTCGTTCACCGGCTATCTGTACTACAACGTGCTGTCCCAGCACGACCCGCGGCGGTTTCTCGGCGCCGGCACGTCGATGGCGACGATCGAGACGCTGTCCCTGGTGGACAGCAACTTCTTCGCCACCCGGGTGGCGCACACGCTGAACCTGCACGGTCCCGCGCTCACCGTGCAGTCCGCCTGTTCGAGCTCGCTCGTCGCGGTGCACCTGGCCTGCCAGAGCCTGCTCTCCGGCGAGTGTGACCTGGCCCTGGCCGGTGGCATGGCGGTGAAGGTGCCGCATCGGGTCGGCTACCTCTGCGACGTCGACTCGATGATGTCCCCGGACGGTCGTTGCCGGCCCTTCGACGCGGCCGCGAACGGCACGGTCTTCGGCAGCGGTGGTGGTGCCGTCCTGCTCAAGCGACTCTCGGACGCGTCGGCGGACCGGGACAACATCCGGGCGATCATCCGGGGCAGCGCCGTGAACAACGACGGTTCGCTGAAGATGGGGTTCTCGGCGCCGAGCGTGCGGATGCAGTCCGCGGTGGTCGCCGAAGCGCTCGCCGTGTCCGGAGTCGAACCGCGGGACCTCGGATACGTCGAGGCGCACGGGACGGGTACCGTCCTCGGGGATCCGGTGGAGCTGGCCGCGCTGCGCGACGCGCTCCCGACGGCGGCGCGGTGCCTGGTCGGTTCGGTCAAGGGCAACATCGGTCACCTGGAGGCGGCGGCCGGGATCGCCGGGCTGATCAAGACCGTGCTCATGCTGGAGAACGGCTGGATTCCCGGCACCGCGCAGTTCACCGCGCCGAATCCGGAGCTGGGCCTCGACGATTCGCCGTTCATCGTCCGTGCGGACGGTACGAGCTGGTCGCAGCGGCAGAAGATCGCCGGGGTCACGTCGCTGGGCATGGGCGGCACCAACGTGCACATGATCGTCGCGGAGGCGCCACGGCGGCCGGCGCGGCCGGCGGACGAGCGGCCCAGCGTGCTCGTGCTGAGCGCCCGGAACCAGGAAGCGCTCGCGGACATGCGCAAGGCCCTGGCCGCCCACCTGCGGCAAAAGCCGGAGATCCCGCTGGCGGACGTGGCGCATACGCTCGCCGTCGGCCGGCGGCGGTTCGAACATCGCTTCGCGGTATCGGCGTCGACGTCCTCGGAGGCTTCCGAGCTTCTCGAGGCGGGGCAGGCCCGGTCGGACGCGCCACCCGCCGCACCCGACCCCGACGCGATGCGCGTCTCCCTTCCCGGCTATCCGTTCCAGCGGGTACGCCACTGGCTCGAGCCCCGCGCAGCCGTCGCCGAGGCCGATCCGGTGACCCCGGGGGACGTCCACGACGCGCTCACCCGGCTGTGGCGGGAGACGCTCGGTGTGGACGACGCCGCACCGGGCGACAGCTTCTTCGAGCGGGGCGGCGACTCGGTGATGGCGACCAGGTTCGCGTCCCGGGCCCGGGAACAGGGCCTCGACGTGCGCCCCGGCGACCTGTTCGAGCATTCGACGCTCGCTTCGCTCGTCGCGCACGTGAAGGGCAAGACACCACCGCCGGCCCAGCCGGTGGACGACCGGGACGTCCCCCTGACGCCGACGCAGCTGTCGCATCTGCGGACCGCCGGGCCTCGCGGGATGCCGCTGGCGTTCCGGCTCGCGCCGGACGTGGATCGAGCGGTCGTACGACAGGCGGTCGCGACCGTCGTCGCGCGGCACGACGCGCTCGGTCTCGTTCCGGTCGGCTCGCACGGCGTGTGGCGCCAGGAGCGGGGCGGGCCGCCGGAGGACCCGGCGAGCGTCACCGCTGATCTCGCCGGCCTGACGACGGCCGAAGCGGTACTGGACCTCGTCGACCGGACGGCCTTCGCCGGCACCGAGGGCGACGCCCACCTGGTCCTGGTCGTGAATCGAGTGGATCAGGCGTCCGTGCGCATCCTCACCGAGGAGCTCACCACGGCGTACCGCCATCTCGTCACCGGCAACGCGGTGACCCTGCCCGGGACGACGCCGTGGGAGCGATGGGCCCGGTACACGCAGGGTCTGGTGAACGATCGGAGTCTGCTCGCCGAGCTGAACCACTGGGCGGCGACCCTCGATGTTCCGCCCGACGGGCTGTCCGTGCCGGACCGTGCCGGACCGTGGCGGGTGCTCAGGCACGCCACCGGCGCCGAGCCGCTGACCGCCCTGCGCCGGACCGCGCGGGTCAAGTGGGTGGAGATCCTGCTCGCCGCGATGGCCTCGGCCTGGCATCGGATCACCGGGCGGACCACGATGACGGTCGACGTGCTGGGCGACGTCCGCGGCGCCGGCCCGGCGATGGGGCTCGAGCGGTCGGTGGGGCTGTACTCGGCGATCTACCCGGTCACCCTCGCCGCGGCGGAGGACTCGCTCGAGGCCGCTCGGCGGTCCTGGCGGGACGTCCCCCGGCACGGACTGGGTTACGGCGTGCTCCGCCACCTGCACGCCCCGACCGCCGAGTACCTCCGCGACCTGCCCGAACCCAGCGTCCTCGTCGCTCCACAAGGGACGAGAAGCGGATCGGTCCGCGCGTCGGCGCAGCCGCTCACCCCGCTGAGCCTGGACCCCGCGCCGATCGGCGGCCACCCCATCGAGGTGCGTTGCCGGACCGCGGGCGGCGCGTTCGTCGTCGAGTGGTGGCATGACCCGAAGCGGTGTGCCGCCGATTCGCTCGCCGCCTGGAGCGAGCAGACCGCGGCCGTGCTCGACACCTGGTCGACGACGCAGAGGTCGCCCGATCCGGAACCCCCACACTTATGATCACTCCCCGAGCTTCATCGAAACGGGGAAATGCCTTGAGAAGATTGCTGGCCATGGTCGGAGTCACCGCGGCGGTGCTGGCCACCGTCGCGGCCGTCCGGATCGCCGTCCCGCAAACGCGGCAACCGGTCGTACCGGCGGCCGCCACCGACCCGGACGGGCTGGGCTACCAGCGCGAGTCCATCCGCATGCTGACCTGGAACATCTGTGGCGAGGCCGGGGGCAGCCGCGGCAGCCTCTCGTACTGTCCATGGCGGTCACGACCGCAGGCGAAGGCCGCCGCCATCGAGACCATCGTCCGCCAGCGCGACCTCAACGTGATCATGCTGCAGGAGGTCTGCTACCCGGACGACGCCGCCGGCCGCGGTGGCGACCGGAACGACCTGGCGCCGCTGATGGCCGCGCTCGGCCCCGGCTGGACCTATCGCACCGCCGTCGTGGCCCGCCCGGACGGCCGATCCGACTGCCGCGGCGGCGACCTGGTCGGCACCGTCGGTGAGGTCGTCGCCGTCCGCGGCACCATCACCTCGTCGACGGTCACGCCGCTGCTGGTCGCCGGGGACCCGAACTACTACCCGGACGCGACGACCAAACGGACCTCCAACCTGCTCTGCGTACGGGTCGACGGCTGGCAGAACACGCCCTGCGTCACCCATCTGCTGCACAACAGCGACCCCGAGTACGCCCGCGAGACCGCGTCGCTCAAGCAGAAGGTCGGTGCTGTCGCACTGCCGGTGCTCGGCGGCGATCTCAACACCAGTCAGGGCTCGGCCTCGACATCGCCGATCCGGCCGCTGTTCGACGCGTACCCGGAATGCGATCAGCAGGCCTACGCGCCCGGCGACGCGGTCACCGAGATGACCCACTTCAACAGCGAGGACGCCGCACCGGCGGTCGCGCAGCAGAAGCTCGACTACGTCTTCGCCACCTCTGGATTCGCCTACTGCGACTCGCTCACCGAATTCGCCGACACCAACGCCAACACCGCGGCGGCGGACGACCCGGCGGCCCTGTCGGACCACGCGCCGGTCGTCGCGTTCACCCGCGGGCAGTCCCTGACCTGGAAGTTCGACGAGACCAGCGGCGACAGCACGGCGGACGGCTCGATCAACGGCCTCACCGGGACGCTGCGGAACGGCGTCACCCGCTCCACCGAGCGGGTCCACTCACTGCGCTTCGACGGCACGGGAACGGTCACCAGCGGTGTCGACGGCACCGTCAACAAGTTCGACACCCGGCGCGGACTCACCGTCTCCCTGTGGGCGAAGCCGGACACGGCGGCTCCCACCGGATCCCTGATCAACCAGCCGAACAACAGCGGCAGCCCGCTCGACCTCTCCTACACCGGTGGCAAGTGGCGGTTCGCCATGGTCACGGGTGACGCCTCCGGCGCCGCTTCCGATCAGGTCACCGCGACCGCCCAGCCCGGCGTGTGGACGCATCTCGCGGCCACCTACGACCCCGTCGCCGGCCGGATGAGCCTGTTCGTCAACGGCACCCTCGCCGGGACCGCGGCGCACACCAAGCGCGTGCCGAGCGGAACCGCCATCACCATCGGCGCCGCGTACCAGGGTGGCGTCGACGACCTGCAGCTCTTCCCCTACGCCCTGGCCAGCGCGGAGATCACCAAGCTGCGCGCCGGCCAGACCATGCTGCCGGCCGTGCCCACCGGCACGGTGACCATCCCGGCGACCAGCACCGGCAACCCCGGCTGCCACCAGAACGGCGGCTACGGCACGGTGGCGTCGCTGACCCCGCGCCTGAGCGCCGCCGTCCAGGACGACGACCCGACGGTCCCGGTCCGCGGTGAGTTCTCCATCTGGGACAACACCGACCCCAGCCAGCCGCAGCCCATCTACCTGGGCGGGCCGGGCTCGGCCAGCGGCTACGTCACCGGCTCGGGCACCGTCTCGGTGCAGGTGCCCACCCTGATCGCCGGCCACTCCTACGGCTGGTACGTCCGGGCCTCCGACGGCACGAACGTCTCCGCCACGGCCCCGGTCTGCCACTTCGTGGCGGCCGCCTCCTGACAGACTCGCCCTCGGCCGGGGCCGTCGACCCGGCCGAGGACACACCTGGCGGTCAGCGGGCGTGGCGCAGTGCCCAGTCGAGGACGGTGTCGGCGATCTCCTGCCAGCCCTGCTGGGCCGGGAGGAGGTGGGCGTACCCCTCGTACTCGATGTGTTCGGTGATGGTCTTGGACTTGTAGTGCTTGGCGTTGGAGCGCTGGATCGCCGGGGGCATGATGTGGTCCTCGCTGCCGGAGACGAACAGCAGCGGGGCGCGGTCGTCGTTGTGGTAGTCGACCCAGGTGTCCTGGTGGCCGGGCTGGAAGTTGGCGAGCACGCTGCCCCAGAGGATGCCGCCGTTGGCCGGGATGTGGTAGCGCTCGTAGAGCGCCTTCGACTCCTCGTCGGTGAACGTGTTGGTGAACGCGTACTTCCACTCCTCCAGCGACAGGCCGACGGACTTGTGCCGGTTGGCCGGGGACCGCAGCACCGGGAACGTCGACTTGACCTGGGACAGCGGGACCACCTTGACGCCCTCGGTCGGCGCCGAGTTCAGGGCGACGCCGGCGGCGCCGTAGCCGTGGTCGAGCAGGATCTGGGTGAACGCCCCACCGGCGGAGTGACCGATGATGATCGGCGGCTTGGACAGCTCCTTGAGCTGCGTCTCGATCTTGTCGATGATCGCCGGGACGGTGACCGCGGTGATGATGTCCGGGTTGGCGTTCAGCTCCTCGACCTCGACCTCGAAGCCGGGGTAACCGGGGGCGAGAACCCGGAAGCCCTTGTTCTCGTAGTGCGTGATCCAGTGCTCCCAGCTGCGGGGAGTGACCCAGAAGCCGTGAACCAGAACGATCGTGTCGGGTGTGGTGGTCATGGTCAGGCTCCGTAGGTGTCGAGGAAGGCCAGCAGGTCCTCGCTGAGCCGGGACTTGTGGGTGTCGGTGATGCCGTGCGGGGCGCCCGGGTAGACGATCAGCTCCGCGCCCTTGACCAGCGCGGCCGACGCCTTGCCGCCGACCTCGAACGGCACCACCTGGTCGTCGTCCCCGTGGATCACCAGCGTGGGGACGTCGAACCCGGCCAGGTCGTCGCGGAAGTCGGTGGCCGAGAACGCGGCGATCGACTCGTAGGCGTTGCGGTGCCCGGCGGCCATCGACTGCAGCCAGAACGCGTCGCGGATGCCCTGCGAGACGTTCGCGCCGGGCCGGTTGTTCCCGAAGAACGGCCCGTCGGCGAGGTCCCGGTAGAGCTGCGACCGGTCCGCGGCCGAGCCGGCGCGGATGCCGTCGAACACCTCGACCGGTACGCCGCCGGGGTTGTCGTCGCGGCGCACCATCAGCGGCGGGACCGCGGAGACGAGCACGGCCTGGGCGACGCGGGACGTGCCGTGCCGGCCGATGTAGCGGGTGATCTCCCCGCCCCCGGTGGAGAACCCGACCAGCGTCACGTCCCGGAGGTCGAGGTGTTCGAGGAGGGTGGCGAGGTCGTCGGCGTAGGTGTCCATCTCGTTGCCGCCCCAGGACTGGGTGGAGCGGCCGTGCCCACGCCGGTCGTGGGCGATCGCGCGGTAGCCGTTCTCGGCGAGGAACAGCTGCTGGGCCTCCCAGCTGTCCGAGTTCAGCGGCCAGCCGTGCGCGAGCACGACCGGGCGGCCGCTGCCCCAGTCCTTGAAGAAGATGTCGGTGCCGTCGGAGGTGGTGACGAAGGGCATCGTGGTGGTGTCCTCTCGATCGCTGGTCGCCGTACCGGGAACGCTACGGAGCCGGGACCGGTCCGCGCGTGAGTCACATGACTGCGACTCAGCGCTCGTGCTCGGCGGCGATCCGCCGCAGGTCCCCACGCGAGGTGATGCCGAGCTTCGGGAACATCCGGTACAGGTGACTGCCGACGGTGCGGTGCGAGATGAACAGGCTCTTGGCGATGTCGCGATTGGTCAGGCCCCGCGCGACCATCGACGCGATCTGGATCTCCTGCGGCGACAGCGTCTCCCAGACGTCCGTGGCCGGCGAGTCGCTGCGCTCGCCCGCCGCGCGCAGCTCGGTCCGGGCGCGTTCGGCGAGCGGGTGGGCGCCGAGGCTGTCGAACCCGTCACGGGCGCTCCGCAGGTGGTCGCGGGACTCGCGGACCCGCCTGCGGCGGCGCAGCGCCATGCCGTACGTGAAGAGCAGGCGGTAGCGCTCGTACGGCCACATCGTCAGGTCCATCGCCATGGCATCGGCGAAGCTCGGCTCGTCGCCGTCGGCGAGCACGGCCCGCGCGACAGCGAGGTTCATCCGCCCCGCCGGTGACGTCGTCGCGCGCACCTCCGCGGGCAGCCGCTCGAGGAGCGACCGTGCGGCGGCGACCTGGCCGCACGCGACGGCGGCCTCGGCCAGGCTCGCCAGGGACCACAGGGCGTGCGCCGGGTGATAGGCGCTGTCCGCCGGGTCGTGCAGCCGGGCGAGCGAGGTGAACGCCGGCTCGTACCGGCCCTGTCCCGACGCGATCGCCGCCCGTGCGAGCAGGGCCACGGCGTCGATGGTGGCGAACCGGCGGGGGTTGAGGTGCTCCGCGGCGGCGACCAGGTCCTCGGCCGTCGTGAAGTCGCCCCGGAACGCGGCGACCATGGCGTGGGCGACGAGGGACGCCGCCTCCCAGAACGGCTGCCGGGTCTCCGCGCACAGGCGGGTGCTCTCCTCGGCCGCGACCACGGCGTGCGACCAGGATCCGCGGCGCATGGCGGACCAGGCGAGCAACGACAGCGTCCGGCCGAGGGTGTGCAGGTGGCCTTCGGAGCGGGTCCGTTCGGCCGCCGCGGTCAGCAGGCCCTCCGAGACGTCGAAGGCTCCGGCGCACGCGGCCGCGTGGGCGAGTCGATAGGCGGTGGCCGCGTCCCGGGCGGCGGGCGGCACCCGGTCGATCAGCGTACGGATGGTCTCGTCGCTGTCGAAGGGCGAGCCGTAGGCGAGCAGCTGGGCCCGGGTCGGCAGGTCCGCGACCGCCAGTCGCTCCCCCGCGGCGATCACCTGCCTGCCCACCGGCCGGCCGGGCCAGAGGTTCCAGCACCGCAGCGCCGCCGCGCGCAGGAAGTCGGTCGCCAGGGTGTCGTCGCCGAGCACGGTGGCGCGTTCGGCGAAGTCGAGCAGCGTGTGAATGCGCTGCTCGCCGCCGTGTTCGCCGTCGGCCAGCTCGTTGAGCCACTCCTGCCGGAGCCCGTCGTGCCCGGTCTCCACCAGGTCCCGGTGGTGCCGGCGGAGCCGTTCGCCGGCTTCGGGCTGCCCGGCCGTGTAGGCGAGCACGACCGCCCGATAGGTGCGGGCCGCCCTGTCGGCACGGTCGACGGACAGCTGGGCCGCGCGCTCCAGGGCGCGTACCGCGAAGGCCTGCGCCCCGCGCTCGATCGCCTGCTCGGCGCGCAGTTCGAGTTCCGCCGCGAGCGCGGCGTCCGGCCGCAGCGCCGCGCCGGCCCGGTGCCACACGGACCGCTCCGGCCGGTCGACCAGGACTCGGGCCAGTGCGGCATGGCAGCCGCGCCGCCGGTCCGGTCCGAGGCGCTGCAGGATCGCCGAGCGGATGAGCGGATGCCGGAACCGGACGGATCCGCCGTCCACCACGATCAGCCCGGCGGACACGGCCGGATCCAGCGACGGCGGGTTGTCCGATTCGGACAGCAGCTCGGCGGCCGCGACGATCTCGGCCACGTCGTCGGCGTCGCTGAGCGCCGCCACCTCCAGCACCGTCGTACCGGCGACGTCCAGCTCGCCGATCCGGGTCAGGAACGAGTTCTCCAGCCGCGCGGTCAGCGGGAGCCGGTCGGTGTTCGCGCCGTAGTAACCGCCCACGGCGCGAGGTAGCTCCAGCAGGGCGAGCGGGTTGCCGCACGCCGCTTCGAGCAGCAGCGACCTGACCTTCGGGTCCAGCCCACCGGCCACCCCGTCGAGCAGCACGGCTGCGGAGTCCGCGTCGAGCGGGGCGAGCTCCACCGCGGGGATGGCCGCGTCGAGCAGCGGGCCCGGCTCGTTGTCGCGGTGGGTCGCGAGCAGGACGACGCGATCGGCGGTGACCCGCCGCGCGAGGAACGCCAGCGCCTGCTGGCTGGCGAGGTCCATCCACTGGGCGTCGTCTGCCAGCAGCAGGATCGGCCGCTCGGCCGCCGCCTCCACCAGCAGCTCGAGCGCCGCCATCGCCACGGTGTACAGGTCCGGCGGCGCGCCCGGCGCCCGGCCGAACGCGACCTCCAGGGCGCGCCGGTACTTCGGCGTCAACCGGTTGCGATGACCGAGGATCGACCGCATCACCTGATGCAACGCGGCATACGGCAGACCGAATTCGGTCACTGAACCGACCGTGCGCAGCACGCGGAACTTGTCGCCGGCCGTCCCGGCGGCCCAGTCCAGCAGCGCCGACTTGCCCACCCCGGGCGTGCCGCGCAGGACCAGTGCGCCGCCGCCCTCCGTGGCCCGGTCCAGCAGACCGCAGATGGTCGCCTGCTCCGGCGCCCGCCCGACCAGGAAGTGCTGTGCGCTCATGCTCGGCTCCGGCTCCCCCGCGTCCGACCGCGATGCTCCACTCACGACCATGACCAGCATAAATTCCGGAGTGGGCGAGCGGGCTCGGCTGTTGGTCCCGTCTCCGATCGTTCTCACAACGGCCGACGACAGGCCCACAACCATTTCCCGGTACGACCGATGGGGCCCAGTGGCCAGGCTCGAGCCGAGTCCCGTGGCGATCTCGCGCGAGGCCCGCGCCACCCGGGCTGTCGCCGCGCGTCCCGGCCGCCCTCGGATGTGGATCGCTCGGCGCAACACCTTGAGCTAATCCGGAAAGGGCCCTTAGTATTGACCCACGTCACTATTTGAAACGTTTAAATATGTGACCCGGTTTCTTCACCACCGAGGAGATCACATGGTTCGAACCGTTTCACGCCCGCTCTCGATCCTCGCCTGTCTGACCCTGGCCGCCGCCGCCGTCGTGCCCGGTGACCCCGCCCGCGCCGCCGCACCCGTCCCGCTCAACGGCGCACACTGGATCTGGTACCCGGAGGGCAACCCCGCCACCCAGGCCCCGCCCGCCACCCGCTACCTGCGCCGCACCTTCACCGCGCCCGCCGGCCCCTACACCGACGCCCAACTCGTGGTGACCGGCGACGACACCGTCGACGTCTGGCTCAACGGCAGCTACCTCACC
The DNA here is from genome assembly GCF_900188005.1 of Actinoplanes regularis. GTDB lineage: Bacteria > Actinomycetota > Actinomycetes > Mycobacteriales > Micromonosporaceae > Actinoplanes > Actinoplanes regularis. The sequence continues at coordinate 19,593 of NZ_FZNR01000002.1, forward strand.
GGTTCCGCGCGCCGGACCGACTCCTGGAAGCAGGCGGCCTACGTCGACCTCGGATCCGCGCTGAAGGCCGGGAGCAACACGCTCCTCGTCGCCGCCCGCAACACCAGCCTCAGTCCGGCCGGCGTACTCGGCCACCTGCGCGTCGCGTCCGCCGCCGGCGTCACCGATCTCGTCACCGACTCCTCCTGGCAGGCCGCGCAGACGGTCGACGAACGCCTCGACGGCACCTGGACGGGCGCGGCCGACCTGGGCGCGTACGGCACCGGCCCCTGGGCCTCCGCCGTCGCGGCCCCCGACCCGAACGCCGGCTCCCCGGTCACGGTCACCGGCCTGACCACCGAGCACACAACGAACCCGATCGGCGTCGACCGGGCCGCACCGCTCTTCGGCTGGCGGCTGCTCTCCGGCACGACCGGGCAGACCCAGGGCCGCTACCAGCTGTGGGTCGGCCGGACGGCGGGCGCCGCGGACGTCTGGGACAGCGGTCAGGTCGCCTCCGCCACGTCGACCGACGTCGCGTACGGCGGGCCGGCCCTGACCGCCGACACCACCTACCACTGGCGGGTCCGGGTGTGGGACGCGCAGGGCCGGCCCAGCCCGTGGAGCGCGGACGCGACCTTCGACACCGGGCTGCGGGGCTCCTGGCCCGCCGCGTTCATCGGCGTGCCGAACACCCTGTCGCTCTCCGGGGCGTCCTGGATCTGGCATCCCGAGGGTGATCCCGCGACCAGCGTGCCCGCCGGCACCCGCTACTTCCGGCGCACCTTCACCGCCACCTCGGCCACCACGGCCACGCTCGTGGTCACCGGCGACGACACGGCCGACGTGTGGCTCAACGGAGCGTCCGTCAGCGGCTCGCGCCGGGTCACCGACTCGTGGAAGCGGGCCACCACCGTCACCGTACGGGTACCGGCCGGCACCAACACCATCGCCGTCGCCGCTACCAACATGTCGGCGGGCCCGGCCGGCGTCGTCGCCAAGCTCGGCTCGATCCTCGTCACGGACGGCAGCTGGAAATCCGCGCCGACCGGCCCGTCGGGCTGGGAACAGCCCGGCTTCGACGACTCGTCCTGGGTCCCCGTGCACGTGACCGCGGCCTACGGCGGCGGCCCGTGGGGCACTCAGGTGACCGTGCCGGCTCCCGCCCCGTACCTCCGGAAGGGTTTTGTGATCGGCAAACCGGTCGCCCGGGCCCGCCTGTTCACCACGGCACTCGGCCTGCACGACACCTATCTGAACGGCACGCGGGTCGGCACGGAACGGCTCGCCCCGGGCTGGACCGACTACACCAAGCGGCTCCAGTACCGCGGCTACGACGTGACCGCCCAGCTCCAGCAGGGGGACAACGTGCTCGGCGCGGTGGTCGGCAACGGCTGGTACTCGGGCAACGTCGGCTTCGCCGGCAGCCGCCTCTGGGGAGCCTCACCGTGGTATTCGGCGCAGTTGGTCGTGCGCTACACCGACGGCACGTCGAGCACCCTGCTCACCGACTCGTCGTGGCGGAGCGCGCCCAGCTCGATCCTCGCCGACGACCTCTACCAGGGCGAGGACCAGGACGCCCGGCGGGCGGTCGCGGACTGGAACCGGCCGGGCTTCGACGACGCGGCCTGGGCCACGGCGACCGTCTCCACCGCCGCCAAGCCCACCCTGGTCGCGCAGGTCGACCCCGGGGTGACCGTGCAGCAGGAGATCGCCCCGGTGGCGATCACGCAGCCGAAGCCGGGCGTGTTCGTGGCCGACCTCGGGCAGAACTTCGCCGGCTGGGACCGGCTGCGGGTGCGCGGCGCGGCGGGCACGAAGGTCACGCTCCGGCACGCCGAGATCCTGAACGCGGACGGCACCGTCTACACCGCCAACCTGCGCGCGGCCCAGGCGACCGACACGTTCACGCTGGCGGGCACGGGCGCCGACGAGGTGTTCGAGCCGCGCTTCACCGTCCACGGCTACCGGTACGTGGAGATCACCGGCTTCCCCGGCACACCCACCACGTCCAGCCTCACCGGCCTGGCGGCCTGGACCGCCGGCGCCGCGACCGGCACCTTCACCACGTCCGACGCAATGATCAACTCGGTGCAGCACGCGATCCTGTGGGGTGCGCGCTCCAACCTGCTGTCGATCCCGACCGACTGCCCGCAGCGCGACGAACGGCTCGGCTGGACCGGTGACATCGCGGCGTTCGCGGCCACGTCCACGTTCAACTTCGACACCCGGGGGCTGCTCGGCAAGTTCGCCGACGACCTGACCGACGCCCAGCGGCCCGACGGGGCGTTCACCGACGTGGCGCCGTTCGTCTCGGCGGGGTCGGGCACGGCCGGCTGGGGTGACGCGGGCGTGATCGTGCCGTACCAGCTCTGGCAGCGCTACGGCGATCTGCGGGTGGTCGACGAGCACTTCGACGCGATGGCGCGCTGGATCGAATATCTGCGCTCGACGTCGGGCGGCGATCTGATCCGCGACCACCAGACCTACGGCGACTGGCTCAACGTCGACGACAACACCGCGAACAACCTGACGAGTACGGCCTACTTCGGCTGGTCGACCCGGCTGGTCGCGCGCATGGCGGCGGCGACGGGTCGCACGACGCAGGCCCAGACCTACTCCGCCCTGGCCGACCAGATCGCGGCGGCGTTCGCCAGCCGGTTCATCGCCGCGGACGGGACCGTCAGCGGCAACACGCAGACCGGCTACGTGCTCGCGCTGGCCTTCGGGCTCGTCCCGGCCGCTCGGGTGCAGGCGGTCGCCGACAAGCTCGCCGCGAAGGTGGCCACCCGCGACGGTCACCTGTCGGTGGGCTTCATGGGCGTGGAGAACCTGCTGCCGGTGCTGGCCGAGCACAACCACCTGGACACGGCGTACCAGATCCTGCGGCAGCCCGGCTATCCCGGCTGGGGCTATATGATCTCGCGGGGCGCCACCACCATCTGGGAGCGCTGGGACGGGATCCGGACCGACGGCACGCTGCAGGACCCGGGCATGAACTCGTTCAACCACTACGGCCTGGGCTCGGTCGGCGACTGGCTCTACCGCACGGTCGGCGGGGTCGCCCCGGCGACACCGGGCTACGGCAGGGTGCTGATCGCGCCGCGGCCCGGTGGCGGCCTCACCTCCGCAACCTCGGACCTGACCACGGCGTACGGCCGGACCAGGTCGTCGTGGACGAAGTCGGGCTCGACCCTGACGCTGTCGGTGACCGTGCCCCCGAACGCCACGGCGACCGTACGCGTGCCCGCCTCGTCGGCGGCGTCGGTCAACCCGCCGGCCGAGGCGGTGCCGCTGGGCTATGCCGGCGGGACCGCCTCATACGCCCTGCCCTCCGGCGACTACACCTTCACCGTGACCGGGTGACCATGACGGGGGCGGCGGGCCGGTCCCGCCGCCCCCGGCCGGTGGACGGGCCGCGGCACGCTGGTTGATCATGTGGCGGTGACGAACCCCGTGGAATCGACGAACTTCGGGTTGGCCACCCCACCGCTGTTCGCCGCGCTGGCGCCGGCCCGCCGGGTCCTGATCGCCGGCGCGGGTGGCGGCTTCGACGTCTATGCCGGCCTGCCGCTGGCACTGGCGCTGTGGCACAGCGGGGTGGAGGTGCACCTGGCCAGCCTGTCCTTCTCCGAACTCGAACTGGTCGACCGGGACTCGTGGGTGACGGAGCAGGTGGTGGCGGTGACGCCGGAGTCGACCAGCCCCGACTGGTACTTCCCCGAGGGCACGCTCGCCCGCTGGCTGGCCGCCCACGACCTGCCCTCGACCGTGTACGCCTTTCCGCCGCTGGGTGTCCAGACGCTGCGGGAGGGCTACCGGTACCTCGTCGACCGCCTGGATCTCGACGCGGTGGTGCTTGTCGACGGTGGCACCGACATCCTGCTGCGCGGTGACGAGAACGCGCTCGGCACCCCGGTGGAGGACGTCACCAGCCTCGCCGCGGTGGCCGGCCTCGACCTGCCGGTGAAGCTGGTGACCTCGCTCGGCTTCGGCATCGACGCCTACCACGGCGTCAACCACGTCCAGGTGCTGGAGAACATCGCCGCCCTCGACCGGGAGGGCGGCTATCTCGGCGCGCTCTCCATTCCCGGCACGAGCCGGGAGGCCGTGCTCTACCGCGACGCCGTCGCCCACGCCCAGGCCGCCACGCCGCAGCGGCCGAGCATCGTCAACGGCCAGATCGCCGCGGCCACCAGCGGCGCGTTCGGGGACGTCCAGTTCACCCGGCGCACCAGCGGCAGCACCCTGTTCGTCAACCCGCTGATGGCCGTCTACTTCACTGTCGACCTGGACAAGCTCGCCGCCCGGGTGCTCTACCTGGACCGCATCGAGGACACCTACGGCAGACGGCAGGTGATCAGCCGCATCGAAGCGTTCCGCAACGAGATCCCCAGCACCCGCATCCCCCGAGCGTTCCCCCACTGACACCTACGCTCGACCACCGGTAGCCTGTCCGGCCATGGAGCTGCTGAAACGTTCGGTACTGATGGCGGCAGCGGCCGTTTCGGCGGCGACGTGGGCGATCGGTGTGACCGTTCTGCAGCCGCTGAGCGAACCCGGCGAACCGGACGTCCTCGCCGAGAACAACACCTACTGGGCCCGCGAGCTGCGCTGGGGAGCGCTCATCGCGCTGGTCCTCGCATTGATCGCGCTGGGCCGCGGTGGCCGCTGGGTGACCGTCGGCGCGCTGATCACCGGCGGTGCCTGGATCGGGGTGGACCTCGGTCTCGACCGGATCGACATGGCCTCCGGCACCTGGCAGCTGGCGGCCGGCGCCGTCGCGACGGCGCTCGTCTGCTGCGCCGTCGCGGCCGCCGTTCCGTCCGTGCCACGCCCCGGCGCGTTGTTCACCGCGGCGACCGTCGCGGCCGTCACGGCCGGCCTGGCGACGAGTACCGAGTCGCCGACGGACACCGAACCGGCTCTGAACAGCGGAAGCGCCACGGTCGGCATGGCACTGGCCGTGGTCGCCGTCGCCGCCGCGGTTCGTGCGGCCGGACCGGCCGGCCGGCCGCGGTTCCGCACGGTGGTCGCGGCCGGCTGGCCGCGGGTCCGCACGGTGGTCGCGGCCGGTGCCGTCGCGGCGACGGTGCCCTGGCTGCTCCGCCTGATTCCGGTCGGCGGTGGTCGGCTGCTCGGCATCCTCGCATTCACTGTGCTGCTGGTGGTCACGGTCGCCGTGCTCGCCGCACCCCGCCCGCCGGCCCGGCGGGACCGGCTCCACTACGGGGCCGTCGCGGCCGTCACCGCCTTCGCTCTGCCGGTGCTGTTCCTGCCGCTCGCCCTCGTCTCCATCGTGCTGAAGATCGGCGATCCGTTCACCGCCCTGGCCGCCAACCCGCCGATCGAGGTCGACGAGGACATCGTGATGATCCTCCTGGCGATCCCGATCGGACTGGTCCTGGGCCGCTTCCTGCTGGCCTTCGGCCTCGAGCCGCGAACCGATGCCACCGAGGACTCGAACCCCCGCTTCGCCGCCGGCGCCTGACGGCACAAATCGGCGAATCGCCCCGCGAGTGAGCATGGCCTCGTAGCGTTCGGGACGGTAGGCGGTCAGGTTCCGGAACCACGCGCGGACATTGACATCGATTGATCGCCAATGACAACGTTGTCAGACCCATGTCATGTCCGAAGGGACGGCAACAATGCTCCGTACCCTCGCTGCCGCGGCCCTCCTCACCGCCGCGGTCCTCTCGATGCCACAGGCGGCCCAGGCCGCCGACCTCGACCTCACCGGCTACGTCAATCCGTTCGTCGGCACCGACGACAGCAACTCACCGAACCCCGTCGGCGGCGGCGCCGGCGGCAGCACCTTCCCCGGCGCCACCGTGCCGTTCGGAATGGTGCAGTTCAGCCCGGACACCCCGACCGGCTCGCCCTCCGGTTACCGCGACAAGGACCGGACCATCGAGTCGTTCAGCCTCACCCACTTCAACGGGGCCGGCTGCCCGAACAACGAGGACCTGCCGATCCTCCCGATCACCGGCAACCTCGGCTCCTCCCCGGGCAGCGCCTGGACCTCGTACGCCAGCGCCTACACCAAGACCAACGAGTCGGCCGCCCCCGGCTACTACAAGAACCGGCTGGACAAGTACGGCATCGACGCCGAACTGAGCGCCACCACCCGCACCGGCGCGCTGCGGCTCACCTACCCCGCGACAACCACCGCCCGAGTCCTGATCAACGCCTCGCGATCGGCCACCGGCGACCGGGCCGGCACCGTGTCGATCAGCGGCAACCGGGTCTCGGGCGAGCACACGGCCGGCGGATTCTGTGGCGGCCGCACCTTCAAGATGTACTACTCGATCCAGTTCGACCGCACACCCACCGGCGTCGGCACGTTCAACGGCGGCACCGTCACCGCCGGGTCCACCAGCGTCAGCGGGAACCAGGCCGGCGCCTACGTCACCTTCGACACCAGCTCGAACCAGGTGATCAACGCGACGATCGGCATCTCCTTCGTCAGCGTGACGAACGCGCAGAACAACGCGACCGCCGAGGCGGGTGCCTTCGCCACCGTACGAGCGAACGCCGACGCCGCCTGGAACACCGCGCTCAACCGCATCCAGGTCACCGGCGGCGGCACCACCGACCTGCAGAAGTTCTACACCGCGCTCTACCACGTGCTGATGAACCCGAACATCTCCAGCGACACCAACGGGCAGTACATGGGCTTCGACGGCGCGGTGCACTCCGCGTCGCACCCCGTCTACCAGAACTACTCCGGCTGGGACATCTACCGCTCCTGGGCCGCACTGACCGCGCTGATCGCACCGGACGTGATGACCGACATCGTCAAGTCGATGGTGCTCGACGGCCAGCAGGGCGGCCTGCTGCCGAAGTGGTCGCACCAGACCGCCGAGGACTTCGTCATGCCCGGCGACCCCGGGCCGATCATCGTGGCCAGCGCGTACGCCTTCGGGGTGCGCGACTTCGACACGGCGGCGGCGCTGGCTCTGATGAAGAAGAGCGCCACCGGCGGCAGCACCCAGGGCACCGTGCTGCGCGGCAACCGCGGCTCCTACGAGAGCGCGCACTACATCCCCGGCAACCCGTCGGAGACCCTCGAGTACGCCTCGAGCGACTTCGCGATCAGCCAGTTCGCCAAGGCCCTCGGCGACACCGCGGCCTACAACACGTACGCGACCCACTCGCAGTACTGGCGCAGCCTGTTCAACGGCGAGTCGTCGTACATCCACACCCGCGGCAGTGACGGCGCCTACGCCTGGCCGCTGAACCCGGCGACCGAGAGCCCGTACGTGGAGGGCAACGCCGCCCAGTACACCTGGATGGTGCCGCACAACCTGGGCGCCCTGGTCACCCTGATGGGCGGGCCGGCGACCGCCGTGCAGCGGCTCGACCACCACTTCACCGAGCTCAACGGGGGCCTGTCCCGGCCGTACTTTTATGTCGGCAACGAGCCGGAGCACGGCGTGCCGTGGGCGTACAACTACGCCCGCAAGCCGGCCGGCACCTCCGACGCGGTCCGCCGGGTGATGAGCGAGTCGTTCACCACCGGCGCCGGCGGCCTACCCGGCAACGACGATCTCGGCGCCACCAGCGCGTGGTACATCTGGTCGGCGCTCGGCCTCTACCCGGTCGCGCCCGGCTCCGACCTGCTGACCGTGCACGGTGGTCTCTTCCCGCAGGCGCTGATCCAGCGTCCCGGCGGGAACATCACCATCACCGGCGGCAGCGCCACCAACCGGTACGTGCAGTCGCTCTCCGTCGACGGCACCGCCACCAGCCACAGCTGGATCCGGTACCCGCAGATCGGCGGCGGCGCCACCATCGCGTACACGATGGGCTCCTCCCCCGCCTCCTGGGGAACCGCGGCCGGCGACGTGCCGCCCAGCTTCGGCGACGGCGCGCAGCAGCCGCCCGCCGAGCCGGACCTCGGGCCGAACCTGGCGCTGAACAAGACCGCCACCGGCGGGGCCGCCGCCTGCGGCAGCACCGAGGGCCCGGCCAAGGCCGTCGACGGCCTGCTGAAGGACAACAGCAAATGGTGTACGACCGGAACACCGCGCACGTTGACCGTCGACCTCGGCTCCGCGCAGAACGTGTCCTCGTTCGTGGTCAAGCACGCCGGCCTCGGCGGCGAGCGGACCAACTGGAACACCGGCGCCTTCACCATCGCCACCAGCACCGACAACGCGACCTGGTCGAACGCGGTCACGGTCGGCACTGCGCGGGCCAGTCGCACGTACGCACCGATCCCGGCGCGTACCGCCCGCTATGTTCGCCTCGATGTCACCACGCCGGCCAACGACACCAACACCGCGGCCCGGATCTACGAGCTCGAGGTGTACGGATCGAGCAGCGCCCCGGCCGACCTGGCCCTGCGCCAGCCGGCCACCGCCGATTCCACGTGCGGCGCCAACGAGGGCGCGGACAAGGCGGTCAACGGCAGCTGGCTGGGCGGCTGGAACGACAAGTGGTGCTCGGGCGGCTCCAGCAAGTGGCTGCAGACCGACCTGGGTGGCACCAAGCACGTCGGCTCGGTGGTGATCCGGCACGCCGGTGCCGGCGGTGAGTACCCGGCCTGGAACACCCGGGACTTCGACCTGCTCACCTCCAGCGACGGTACGACCTGGACCACCCGTGCCACGGTGCGCGGCAACACCGCCGACAGCACCACCACGACGATCGACGCGGATGCGCGGTATGTCCGGCTGAACATCGTCACTCCCGCCAGTGACGGGAACACCGCGGCCCGGATCTACGAGTTCGACGTACGCGGCTGACCCGCACCGATGTACCGACCGGCCGGGACAGGAGTCCCGGCCGGTCGGCTATCGCTCGCCCGAGCCGCGCGGGATCAGGGTCGTCGGGATCACGACGGTGCGCGGCGGTCCGGTGTAGCCGCCGATGCGCTCGATCGCCATCCGGGCCGCCATGCTGCCCAGCTCGGTCGTGTCGTGTGAGATCACGGTCAGCCCCAGCACGTCGGCCAGCTCGAAGTCGTCGAACCCGACGAGCGCCGGCTGGAACCGGCGTCCGCGCAGGGCCCGCAGAGCGCCGATGGTGAGCCGGTTGTTGGTGGTGAACAACGCGGTCGGCGGCTCGGGCAGGGCGAGCAGCTCACTGACGACGTCTCCGGCGGTGGCCGCGTCGTGCACATCGGTCCGCAGATACGGTTCCCAGTCCACATTGCCGGCCGACCGCATCGCGGCCGAGAACCCGTTGATCCGCGCCTGCTGCGACGCGGTCCGCACCAGGTCGGCGACCAGCGCGATACGACGATGGCCACGGGCCAGGAGATGCTCGGCGGCGGAGTGGGCACCGCCGGCGTTGTCGATCAGAACACTGTCCGCGACCAGCCCGACGGGCGGCCGGTCGATGAACACGCACGGGATGTTGTGGCTGTTCGCCACGATGCCGCCGCCGCTCGGGATCACCAGCAGCGCGCGCACCCGGCGCTCCACCAGCGCCTCGACGAGGCTGCTCTCCAACTCGCCGTTCTCGTCGTTGTTGACGGTGACCAGCAGCAGACCGCGCCGGCGCAGCTCGCGCTCCACCCCGCTGGCGACCGCGGAGTAGAACGGATTCGCCAGATCCCCGCTGATCAGGCCGACCAGCGCGGAGGTCGCCCCGGTCCGCAGCTCGCGGGCGAGGCCGTTGAGACGGTATCCGAGCTCGTCGGCGGCCGCGCGGACCCGCTGCTCGGTGGCGCCGGAGACGTAGGGCTCGCCGTTGAGCGCGCGGGACGCGGTCTTGAGACTCACGCCGGCCCGGGCCGCGACCTGGCTCAGGGTCGGTGGCCGGACGGGCGGCTCCTCGGCGGGCATGCCCAGAGTATGGCAATAGTTTTCGCGGCACGGCGCGGCTCGACCCGCGCTTCCCACGTCACGTCGTGAGCCGGCGATCCCTGATGATCCGCGGGACTTCGACGTCCCGGTTGTCGATCAGGACGGTGGCCCGCTGCCGGGGCGAGCACGTCCGAAGATAGATGCGCTGCCCCTCGACATAGCGGCGCATGCTCGGGTGCTCGGGATCCGGGTTGGAGCCGTCGCGTACCGCCATCCGCTCCGCGGTCACCGCGAACGGCACGTCCAGGAACACCGACAGGTCCCAGGCCGCGGAGAGTTCGTCGCGGTGCAGGAACAGCCCATCGACCAGCAGCACCGTTCCGGGCACGGCCACATGCGGCTCCGGCTCCAGCACCGTGTCGGTACCGAGGTCGTACGCGACAGACCGGTATCGCCGTGAGCCGCCGGGCCGAAAGGCTGTCAGCACGTCACTCTCGAAGCGCCGGTAGTCGTACGAGTCCGCCCAGAAACCCTCCGGCGAGGTGCGTCCTCGCTGATAACGCACCGCACGGGTGTTCAGGAAATCATCCAGCGAGATGCGCACCACCGGCCGGCCCGACGCCTTGACCACCGCCGCGAGCTCATCGGCGAACACGGTCTTGCCGGCCCCGTCCACACCGTCGACAGCAACCCGGACACAGTCCTCGCCCTCACTCGCGGGAATGCATCGCGCAACCCGCTCGATCACCGCACGCCGCTCCACAGACAGCCTCACCGGCCAACCCTCTCAAAGCCCTTCCACTCAGAACGGGTAGGTGGGCGTTTCCGCGCGGACGGTGACCCAGCGGGTTTCGGTGAACGCGTCGATGTTCGCGGCCGCGCCACCGAGGCGGGACCCGGTCCCGGAGGCGCCGACCCCGCCGAACGGTGCGTTGGCCTCGTCGTTGACGGTCTGGTCGTTGATGTGCACGATGCCGGTCGGCAGCCGATCGGCCAGGGCCAGCCCCTTCATCACGTCCCGGGTCACGATCCCCAGCGACAAGCCGTATTGACCGGCCCCGGCCAGGCGGGCGGCGTCGTCGACGCCGCTGAACCGGGCCACCGGCGCGACCGGCCCGAAGATCTCCTGGGTGAAGGCCGGGGTCTCGGCGCTGCTGTCGGCCATCACGGTAGCCGAGTAGAACAGGTCGTCGTACTTGCCGCCGGCCACCAGCCGGGCGCCCTGGTCGGCGCTGGAGACGACCAGCGCATGGATCTTGTCGCGCTGTCCCTTGTCGATGACCGGACCGAGCGCGACCTGCTGCCGGGCCGGATCGCCGACGGGCAGGGCGGCCGCCTTGGCGGCGAGCCGCTCGACGAACTCGTCGTAGATCCGGTCGTGGACCAGGTGCCGGCCGGTGGTCATGCAGATCTGACCCTGGTGGAAGAAGCTGCCCCAGGTGGCGAGGTTGACGGCCCGGTCGAGGTCGGCGTCGTCGAGCACGATCAGGGCGGAGTTGCCGCCGAGCTCCAGGTGGGCGCGTTTGAGGTGCTGGCCGGCGAGCTGGCCGATGCGGCGGCCGACGGCGGTGGAGCCGGTGAACGAGATGACCCGGACCAGCGGGTGGGTGACCAGGGCTTCGCCGACGTCGACGCCGCCGGGCAGCACCTGCAGCACGCCGGGCGGCAGGCCGGCCTCTTCGAAGACGCGCGCGATGGTGACACCGCCGGTGACCGCCGTTCGCGGATCCGGTTTCAGGATGACGGCGTTGCCCAGGGCCAGGGCGGGCGCCACCGACCGGATGCCGAGGATGATCGGCACGTTGAACGGCGAGATGACCCCGACGACCCCGGCCGGGACGCGCCGGGCCATCGACAGCCGGGGCTGCTCGCTCGGCAGCAGTTCCCCATACGGGCGGCTGGGCAGGCCCGCGGCCTCGTAGCACTCCTGCTCGGCGACGTGCACGGCGAAGCCGGCCATGCCGGGAACCGCGCCGACCTCGCGCACGTTCCACCAGGAGATCTCCTCGGCGTGCCGGGCCCACAGCTCGCCGGCGCGGCGCAGCACCGCGGCACGTTCCGGATGTGGGCGGGCGGCCCAGGCGGTCTGCGCCGCGGCCGCGGTCTCGGCGGCGCGGTCCAGGTCGTCCGGGCCGGCGATGCCGATTCCGGCGAGGCGGGAGCCGGTGGCCGGTTCGACGACGTCCCGGGTTCCGCCGGATCCGGGCACCCAGGAGCCGCCCAGGAAGATCTTGTCCTGCCAATGTGACGCGTCCAGGAACACCACGACGTCCTCTCTCCAGCGGGTGCGGCCGAATGTAGGCCGATGTCCGGACCGGCTCAACAGGCTGTTTCACTTAGCGCGTCAGGTGTTCCGACTGCTGAATCAATTGGCCGGGCGATAGCCGAGACGAGCGGAGATCTCAGCGGCGGTACGGCGGAGCGGCACCTCCAACCGGCCGACCACCGACTCGATCGCGGCGGTCCAGGTCGTCAGGTGCACGGCGACGTTGATCGCGGCGACCACGTGGCCGGTCCGGTCACGTACGGGCGCGGCGATCGAGCGCAGCCCGGGCGCCAGTTCCTCGTCGCTGATCGCGATGCCGGTCTGGCGCACCCGGGCCAGGGCGCTGGTCAGCTGCTCCCGCATGGTGATCGTCTTCGGGCCACGGCGGGCCAGGTCGGTACGGTCCAGCAGGGCCCGCAGGGTGCCCGGCTCCCGGTACGCCAGCAGCACCTTCCCCATCGAGGTGCAGTAGGCCGGCAGCCGCGAACCCACGTGCAGGTTGAGGTCCATGGACATGGTGCCGGCGCGCCGGCTGCGGCACCGTTCAACGTAGACGATGTCCTGGCCGTCGAGCACCGCCATGCTCGCCGCGCAGCCGGTCTCGTCCGACAGCGCCTGCAGGTGCCGCATCGCGACCCGGGTCACCTCCATCGAGGCCAGTGCGGCGAACCCGAGGTCGATCACGCGCGGGCCCAGCGAGTACTTGCGGGTGTCCGGGTCCTGCTGGACGTAGCCGAGCTTGGCCAGGGTGGCCACGTACCGGTAGGCGGTGGAGCGGTTGAGACCGACCGAGCGGGCCAGGTCGGCGATGCCGAGCAGCAGCCCGCCGTCGGCGAACGCGGAGAGGATCAGCAGGCCGCGCTCGAGCGACTGGGAGAGGGCGACCTGGCCGGTGGAGCCGGAGCCGGGATCGTTTTCGGCGGTCATGCGGTGAAGGTAGCAACGGCGTTTCATTAATCGAAACACTTCGTTGACTCTCTCGTACAGACGCTCCTAGATTCCTGCGCACCTAGTTCCCGGAGGAATCAATGATCAACTCCCCGGAAATCCCCTTGTCGTTCTCCGCCTCCCGGCGTTCCCTGCTTCGTGCTCTCGGCGCCGGTGTCACCGGCCTGGGCCTGGCCGCCTGCGGCAAGCTCGCCGACGACGGCGCGCAGGCCACCGGCTCCACTCTCAAGATCGGTTTCGTGAGCCCGCGGACCGGCCCCGCGGCGTCGTTCGGCGAGCCGGACGGATACGTGTTGTCCCTGGCCCGCAAGGCGTTCGCCGGCGGCCTGACGATCGGTGGCACCCGGTACGACCTCCAGATCATCGACCGGGACGGCCAGTCCAACCCGCAGCGCGGGGCCCAGGTAGCCAACGATCTGATCAACAGTGACGGCGTCGACCTGATGCTGGCCACCTCGACACCGGAGACGGTCAATCCGGTCTCCGACGCCTGCGAAGCCGCCGGAGTCCCCTGCATCTCCACAGTGGTGCCGTGGGAGGCCTGGTACTTCGGCCGCGGCGCCAAGCCCGAGGACAAGCAAGCGTTCAAGTACACGTACCACTTCTGCTTCGGGGTGGAGCAGTTCCATCAGGCGTACACCCACCTGTGGCCGCAGGTCCCGACCAACAAGAAGGTCGGCGTGATGTGGCCCAACGACTCCGACGGCAATGCCATCCGCGCGGCGCTCGGACCGCTGCTGGCCAAGGACGGCTACACGATCGTCGACCCGGGCGCGTACACCGACGGGACCAACGACTTCTCGGCCCAGATCGCGAAGTTCAAGGCCGAGGGTGTGGAAATCTTCAACACCTTCCCGATCCCGCCCGACTTCGCGACGTTCTGGCGGCAGGCCGCCCAGCAGGGCTTCCGGCCGAGGATCGCCCAGATCGCCAAGACCGGGCTCTTCCCGTCCCAGGTCGAGGCGCTCGGTGACATCGGGGCCGGGCTGGCCAGCGCGGCCTACTGGACGCCGACCTACCCGTACACGTCCGCACTGACCAAGGTGTCGTCGAAGGAGCTCGCCGACGGCTACCAGAACGAGGCCGGCAAGCAGTGGAGCCAGCAGCTCGGCCCCAGCCTCGCCCTGTTCGACGTCGCGGCCGCGGCGCTGCGGGCGGTCGCGAACCCGAAGGACAGGGCGGCGGTCGCCAAGGCGATCGGCACCCTCGACGTCCAGACCCCGGTCGGCCGGCTGCGGTGGGGCAAGGGCCCGAACGGCAACGTCGTGGCCACCCCCATCCTCGGCGGCCAGTGGGTCAGGACCACCGGCGGCAAGTACCCGCTCGACTTCGTGCTCTGCGAGAACTCGTCCGACCCGAACGTCCCGGTGGCCGCCCAGCTGAAGGCCTACGGCGCGTGAGCAAGGCGATCCCGGCGGCCCGCGCCCTGACCGGGCGCGGCCTGTCCAAACGCTTCGGCGACCTGGTGGTCCTCGACGATGTCGACTTCAGCGTGGTCGCGGGCGACGCCGTCGGCATCGTCGGGCCGAACGGCGCCGGCAAGACCACCCTGCTGAACCTTCTCGCCGGCTCGCTACGACCGAACGCCGGCACGATCACCCTCGACGACCAGGACATCACCACCACCTCACCGGCGACCCGCTGCCGGCGGGGCATCGGCCGGGCCATGCAGATCCCACGACCGTTCGCCGGCCTGACCGTGCTGGAGAACGTCCTGGTCGGCGCTTCGTACGGGGCCGGGCTGCGCGGGCAGCACGCCTATCGGCACTGCGCCGAGGTGCTCGACACCTGCGGCCTGATCGAGCTCGCGAACCGGCGCGCCGACAGCCTCGGCCTGCTGCACCGCAAGCGCCTCGAACTGGCCCGGGCGCTCGCCACCGGCCCGCGGATCCTGCTGCTCGACGAGATCGGTGGCGGGCTCACCGACGCCGAGGCGGTCGACCTGGTGGTCACCGTCCGCAAGCTGCGCGAACGCGGGATCGGCGTCGTCTGGATCGAACACATCGTGCACGTCCTGGTCCAGGCCGTCGACCGGCTGGTCTGCATGGACGCCGGAAGGATCATCGCGGACGGCGACCCGCAGGCGGTCCTGTCCGACGCCGTCGTCGTGGACGCCTATCTGGGAAAGGCCCAATGAACGAGCTTGCGAGCGAATCGGTCAGTTCAGGTGTCAGGTCATGTCGACGCCGGAGCGAAGCGGAGGTGGCGGCATGAGCTTGCTCGAGGTCGAAGGGCTCAGCGCCCGGCACGGCCTGCTGAACGCCGTACGGGAAATGTCATTTTCGGTCGCCGACCAGCAGGTCGTCGCGATCGTCGGCGCCAACGGCGCCGGAAAGACCACCCTGCTGCGTACGATCGCCGGCGCGCACCCGGCAGCCGGCGGCACGATCACCTTCGACGGCCTGGACATCACCCGGATGCCCGCACACCGCCGCGTACGGGAGGGCATCGCCCTGGTCCCGGAGGGCCGCCGCCTCTTCAGTGAGCTCACTGTCGAGGAGAACCTGCGGGTGGCCGGACGCCGCGCCCGCCCCGGCCCGTGGAACGTCGGCAGCGTCCTGGACGCGTTCCCGATGCTGACCCCGCTGCGTGATCGCCGCGCGGCCAACCTCTCCGGCGGCCAGCAGCAGGTCACCGCCATCGCCCGGGCGCTGATGACCAACCCGCGCCTGCTGATCGTCGACGAGGTCTCGCTCGGCCTCTCCCCCACCGCCGTCGACACCGTCTACGCCGGCCTCGGCCGGCTCCGTGACGCCGGAGCCACCCTGATCCTGGTCGAGCAGGACCTGCGGCGCGCGCTGTCGTTCGCCGGTCACGTCCTCTGTGTCCTCGAGGGACGCGTCGTCCTGGCGGTCCCCGCCGGCGACCTCACCCGCGAGCAGGTAACCGAGGCCTACTTCGGCCTGCAGAGTTCGGAGCCGCGATGAACTGGATCAACGCCGTCGTCCAGGGCCTGCTGCTGGGCGGGCTCTATGCCCTGTTCGCCTGCGGCCTGTCGCTGCTGTTCGGGGTCATGCGCATCATCAATCTCGCCCACGGCGACATCGCCGTACTCGGCGCGTTCCTGGTCTGGAGCATCACCACCCGGGCGAACGTCTCGCCCCTGCTCGGGCTGGCCCTGGCGCTGCCGGTCATGCTGGCGCTGGGTTACGCGCTGCAGTACACCGTCCTGGCCCGCAGCCTGCGCGGCGGCACCCTGACCCCGCTGCTGGTCACGTTCGGGCTCAGCATCGTGATCCAGAACGGACTTCTGCAGGCGTACTCGCCGGATGTCCGCTCCCTCGGCGGGTCGGCCGGAACCCTGTCCACCGGCAGCTGGCACCTGACCGCGCAGCTGTCGATCCCCTACCTCGGCGTGCTCACCCTCGCCACCGCCGTCCTGATGCTCGGCGGCCTGCAACTCTGCCTGCGACACACCGGCTGGGGCCGGGAGATGCGCGCGACCGCCCTGGACAGCGACACGGCCGCCCTGGTCGGCGTGCCCGCCTCCGCGGTCTACGCCCGGGCCACCGCGATCGCGGTCGGCGTCGCGACGGTCGCCGGCACGTTCCTGGCCGTGCACTCGACCTTCGACCCGTCCTCGGGCCCGACCCAGCTGATCTTCGCGTTCGAGGCGGTCGTCATCGGCGGGCTCGGCTCGCTCTGGGGCACCCTGACCGGCGGCATCGTGCTCGGCGTCGCCCAGACCATCGGCGCCACCATCGACCCGCAGTACTCCATCCTCGCCGGTCACCTGGACTTCCTCGGCATCCTCGCCAGCCCGCGCGGCCGGTCCCTGATCACCCGGAGCACCACATGACCAGCACCTCAGCGGACGTCCCCGCGCTCTGGGCGGTGCGCCGGTCCAGCACCGGCACCCGGATCTCCTCCGCCGCACTGCTCGCCGCCGGGGTCGCCCTCTTCGCGGTCCCCTTCGGGTTCGCCGCCGGTGTCGTGCAGCAGCTGACCACGCTGTTCATCTTCATGATCCTGGCGGTGATGTGGAACGCCCTGGCCGGCTACGGCGGGCAGGTCTCGGTCGGCCAGCAGGCGTACCTCGGCTCCGGCGCCTACGCGACGATCTTCCTCACCCAGCACGCGGTGCCGCCGTACCTCGCGGTGCTGCTGGCCGCGGTCGCCTCGGCGCTGCTGGCGGTGCTGCTCGCGCCGCTGCTGTTGCGGCTGCGCGGTGGCCAGTTCGCGGTCGGCAGCTGGGTCGTCGCCGAGACCCTCGCCCTGCTCGTCGCGCTCGACGCGGACCTGGGCGGCGGCACCGGCATCTCGCTGCGCGGGCTCAACGCGTACGCGCCCAACCTGCGCCGGGCCTACACCTACTGGATCACCCTCGCGATCCTGCTGCTCCTGCTCGGTCTGGTGGTCTACCTGCTGCGGCACCGGATGGGCGTGGCCCTGCAGGCGATCCGGGACGACGAGGACGCCGCGGCCGCCCTGGGCGTACGCACCGGTCCGCTCAAGTTCGGGCTGTTCGTGCTCGCCGGCTTCGGCTGCGGTGCGGCCGGCGCGCTGACCCTGGCCAACACCCTGTTCATCCAACCGCAGTCGATCTTCGGGGTGCAGTGGACCGCGTACATGATCTTCATGGTCCTGGTCGGCGGGATCGGCACCTTCGAGGGACCGATCCTCGGCGCGATCCTCTTCTTCCTGCTGCAACAGCAGTTCGCGCAGTACGGCGCCGGCTATCTGATCGGCCTCGGCATCATCGCCGCCGGGTTCGCACTGTACCTGCCCCGCGGCCTCTGGAGTCTGCCCGCCGACCGCCTCCACCTGCGACTTCTTCCCGTTGGATACCATCTGCAGCGGCGCGTCGCCCGACCGTCGGCGAGGAGATCTGACGTGTGAGCACCGGCGACGAGCGCCTTCGCGAGGTGCGGCACTACATCGACGGCGAATGGGTCGCATCCCTCAACGGGCGCGACCACGCCGACAACGACCCGTGGACCGGCCGGCCTCTCGCCCGTGTCGCCTCCGGCGACGCCTATGACACGCAACGCGCGATCGAGGCCGCCCACGCGGCGTTCCCCGGCTGGGCGGAGCTGCCACCGGACACCCGCCAGCTCGTCTTCCTGCGCGCCGCCGACGCCCTCGAACAGCGCCGACGCGAGGTGACGGACCTGCTGGCCGCGGAGACCGGCTGCGGCGCCCACTTCGCCGACGTCCAGCTCACCTTCTGCCTGTCCCTGTTGCGGCAGTCCGCGGCCCTGGCCTACTCCCCCTCCGGGCAGATCCTCCCGTCGAACCTGCCCGGCAGCCGCGCCCTGGCGGTCCGCCGCCCGGTCGGCGTGGTCGCCGCCATCGCTCCGTGGAACGCCGCCCTCGCCCTCGCCGGGCGGGCCGTGGCCGGCCCGCTCGCCCTGGGCAACACCGTCGTCCTCAAGCCCTCCGAGGAATCGCCGATCACCGGCGGGACCCTCTGGGCCGAACTCTTCGCCGAGGCCGGGCTGCCGGCGGGCGTCCTCAACGTAGTCACCCACGCCTCCGGGGACGCCGGCCTGATCGCCGAGGAGCTCGTCACCCACCCGCACGTACGCCGGATCAGCTTCACCGGCTCCACCGTCATCGGCCGGCGCCTCGCCGAACTGGCGGCCCGTCACCTCAAACGGCCGGTCCTCCAGCTGTCGGGTCACAACCCGCTGATCGTCCTGGCCGACGCCGATCTCGACTACGCCGTGAGCGCCGCGGCCTACGGAGCGTTCGTCCACCAGGGCGAGGTGTGCATGTGCGCCCGCCGCATCCTGGTGGAGCGCCCGATCGCCGACGAGTTCACCGCCAGGTTCACCGAGAAGGTCGCGTCGCTGCGGACCGGTGACCCGCGGGACCCGGCGACCGTCGTCGGACCGCTGATCAACCAGTGGGCGTTGTCGCTGGTCAGCCGCCGAGTCGAAGAGGCGGTCGCGATGGGCGCGCGGGTGCTCACCGGCGGCACGCCCCAGCCGCCCTGCTACCCGCCGACCGTGCTCACCGACGTGCCCGCCGACGCCGAGATCGCCACCGAGGAGACGTTCGGCCCGGTCGCGATCGTGGCGGTCGTCGAGGACCGCGACGACGCGCTCGCGCAGGCCAACGCCACCCCGTACGGGCTGACCGCGAGCATCTTCACCGGCGACACCTACCGGGCCCTCGATCTGGCCCGCCGGCTCAACGTGGGCATCGTCCACATCAACGATCAGCCGGTCAACGACGAGCCGCAGATGCCGTTCGGCGGGCTCAAGGACAGCGGCTACGGCAGATTCGGCCTCGCCTTCACCGCCGAGGACTTCACCGAACTGCAGTGGGTCTCGCTCCGCGACACCCCGCGTCCGTTCCCGTTCTGAGCCGGCCCTCAGCCCGTCACACGCGTCCATTGAGGACGGATCACCCGACAACGGGACAACCCGCTCGCGGATCAACGGATAGGCTACGGCGTATCCCTTGATCATCGACGCATCAGGAGTCTGTTGCATTGCGCCGCACACTTGCCATGACCCCTCACCTTCTCCTCGCCGTGGCGCTGGTCGCGGCAACGGCCGTCACGAGGACCGGTGGTGACCGGTCTCCCACGCCGGCGCCGGTCGCCGCGACCACCACGAGCACGGAATCGCCGCTGGTGCAGAGCGGTCCGCAGAACCTGGTGACGCGGGTGCAGGACACGTTCATCAGCAACGTCAACAACACCGACAACAGCCGTGGGGCGTTCCTGCACATCGGAACGCCGGACAACGGGACGACGAAGTACCGATCGCTGATGCAGTTCGACCTCTCGAAGCTGGCGGGGGCAAGCATCGAGAGCGCGTCGCTGCGCCTGTACAACTCCTACACCGGTTCCTGCGACGGATGGTGGATGTACGCCACGCCGATCACGGCCAAGTGGAACCAGACGACCGTCACCTGGGCCAGCCAGCCCGCCGTGAGCTCGAACACCGGCCTGCAGGCGGCCGCGAAGTTCGGCATCGGCAACGCCAACGGCTGCCAGGACCACCCGAACTTCGTGGACCCCTCGACGTCCGACGGCCTCAATCGGCTGGACGTGACCGCGATGGTCCGCGCCTGGGTCTCCGGCGATCTGGCCAACAACGGGATCCGGCTGTCCGCCGGCGAGAGCGAGACGAAGGCGTACAAGGACTTCTGCTCCATGAATCCGGGTACGCAGGCGGCCGCCGGACCGTGCAGCATCGCCTACCACATCCCCACTCTGGAGATCCGGTTCAATTCGACGCGTCCGGTGCTCGCCACCACCAACGGCGGGTCGAAGCACATCGAACTCTACGACGGCTCGGACGCGAACGCGTTCGCCAAGGGCCCGTTCCAGCGGTGGGCGCCGGACACCTATCACTCGATCACCGACAGCTCCCTGCTCGCGGGCGGGGCGTTCGGCGGCGGTGTGGACGTCAAGCTCCGCCCGGCCGGTCTCTACGGGTCCGGTCAGGTGATGGTGGTGGCCGACAACAGCAGCGGCTTCGTCGGCGTCATCCCCTACCCCGCGCTGGCCGGGCGCAAATGGGCGATCAACGTCGGCGGGAGCGGCCTTTCGAACATCCACGGCGCCGAGCTCATGCCCGACGGAAACGTGGCGGTGGCGCTGGCCCGCAGCGGCCGGTTGCAGGTGTTCACGGCCGCGCAGGGCGTCAACTGGACGGCCGGCACGAAGCCGGTGGTGGACGTCGAACTGCCCGGCGCCCACCAGGTGCTGTACGACCCGACCGGTCCGTGGCTGTGGGCCATCGGTAACACCGAGCTCGTCAAGTACCGGTACACCGCGGGCACCGGGGCGATCGAGCAGGACACCGCGTACCCGCTGCCGCCGCAGACCACGTTCACGGCGACCACCCCGGCGTACGGACACGACCTGAACTCGGTCCCGGGCGACCCCGACCGGCTCTGGGTCGCCACGAACGGTGGAGTCGTGCAGTTCTCCAAGTCGGCCACCGCGAGCTGTGGGGTAACGGGCACGGCGACGCGGTGGCCGGACCCGGCCAGCGCCGAGGTCGGCAGCCGCTGGTGCGGTGACTACCCGGGCGTCGCGTCGATCAACGCGAATCGGCTGGCCAAGAGCGTCGACACGGAGCCCGGCTCCGGCAGGGTCGCCATGATCTGGGCGGACGAGCCTGAGGGCACCTCCACGAAGGTCACCTTCGTCTCGGGGGCGACTCAGACGACCGGCGGTTCGGGCACCGGCCCGTCGTACTACAAGGCGCGCTGGCTGGTGGCCGCCTACTGAGTCCGCAGCGGCCCGGCCAGCCCGTGCTGGCCGGGCCGGCCGCGAAAATGATTGGCCTGGAACGCGGGCGGCTGGTAGCTTCCCTCGCGCCGTGACACTGCTTGAGGAGGTGAGACCCGTGAACGTTGTTCGATGTGGGTGCTCCCCCTCGTTGTCACGGACCGGCCAGTGACCTAGGTGTCGCCGGGAGCGCCCCCGACAAGGCGATCCCCGAAAGGCACCGATTCATGAGTCCTGTTGAATTCAGCGACGCCGTGCTGCTCTCGCGCGTCGCGCCCGGGCAGTGGCATGCCCTGGAGGACGACCTGGTGGTCGGCCGCGGCGAGGCGTCGCGCCGGCCCGACGGGCGAATGTTCGTCAGCATCGACGCCTGGCACGACGTGGCGTTCGACCGGCTGGCCGCAGCCATGCTGGCGGCGTTGCCGAGGCCGCTGCATACGGTGGTCGACGAGGCCGACCTCGACCTGACCGCCCGGTGGCGGCGAGCCGGCTTCACGGTACGGCGCCGGGAGTGGGAGTACGCCGTGCCCACCGATCCACGCGTCACCGGCCTCGACTCGGTCCCGCCGCCGACCGGTGTGACGATCAAGGCCTTCGGCAGCGCGGAACAGGCCCCGCTGCACGCTCTGGACCGCGCGATCCGTGACGAGGTCGACGCCGGCCCCGGATGGCCGGACATGCCGGCCGAGGTGCTGGCCCGCCCCGTGCTGGACCCGTCGAAATGCGCCGTGGCGGTAGAGTCCGGCCGATACGTGGGCCTGCTGCGGATCGCGATGGTGACCCGGCTGCCACGGATCGGGCTGATCGCCGTCCTCGCCGGTCACCAGCGCCGCGGCATCGCCCGGGCGCTGCTGGCCCACGCGCTGGGCGCGTTGCACCACATCGGCAAACAGACGGCGGCGGCCGAGGTGACCGAGTCCAACGTGGCCGCCACGGCCCTCTTCGCGGGCGTCGGCGGCCGGCGCACCGGCGGCAACCTCGAACTGGTCCTTCGCTGACCCTGACGAAAGAGGAACTGATCATGGCTAGAACGTCGAACGGCATCGAACTCGAGGGCACCGTCCTCGAGTGCCTGCGGAACGCCACCTTCCGGGTGGAGCTCCAGAACGGCCACAAGGTCCTGGCCCACATCAGCGGAAAGATCCGCAAGAACTACATCAAGATCCTGCCGTACGACCGGGTGCTCGTCGAACTCAGCCCGTACGACCTGACCCGAGGCCGGATCCTGTTCCGCTACCGCAACTAGCACAGTCCCGGCGGTGCGGGCGTTCGCACGCACCGCCGGCCTGGTTGACGTCACATCCTCAAGGAAGATCTGTCGCTGTCCTTGACGAACATCAGCGCGTCGATGCTCGCCAGGTGGGCCGGGTTCAGTGGGGCGTAGCCGAACCAGGGCGAGACCCGGGGAGCGGGCGTCAGGTCCCCGAGGGCCGCCGCCAGCCGTCCCGGGTCGACGAGGTACCGGTCCTCCGGGAGGGCATACAGCATTCCCTCGACGGTGTCCGGGGGCGGCGTCTGCACACCGTGGTGGCGGATCGTGCCGAGGGCCGTGGCCAGGAAGGCGTACTCCTCCCCCAGCCGGGCGCCGACGATCGCCCCGGCGCTCCACCATTCCTGCCGGGCCCCGGCCATCCACATGCTGCTCCTGTCCCGCTGCAGATGGCTGTTGTGGGCGTGCACCAGCGTCGGGCCCCGCTCGGCGACGGCGAGCAGATTGGCGGCGATCATCGTGTCCCGCACGCTGAGCAGCCGGATCAGGCGGCTCGGCGAGGTGTCGGCCAGCCAGTAGTGGTACCGCAGCAGCCCGGTGGCGGTGCGACCGTACAGGCGCGCCCAGTCCCACTCGTCCGATGTGGACGCCGTGATCAGGTGTGGCGTCTGCCAGTCGAGCAGGGCCACCAGGTCGTCGGCGAGCAGCCGCAACCGTGCCGCCTCCGGCGTCTGCCCCACCGACCGGGACGGGTCCATCATCGCCCCGGGGTCGGTCCACCGGTCGTCGGCGCCGAGCAGCCGGTCGAGTGTCTCCGCGGTGCAGGGCAGCAGGCCGGCGTCGACCCGGGCGGCCAGGTAGTCGTGGAGTGCGGTGAGGACGGGCCGGGGACTCGCGGCGCCGGTGATCTCCAGCGGGCCGTCGACACCGGCGAAGCGCAGCCGCTCGGAATCGGGCCGGCCGTCGTTGTACGTACGCATCCAGCGCACCAGCTCGCGGTTGCCCTCGAACTCGCCCCATCCGTGGCTGAAGCCGCGCGCCATGGCCTCGTCGAGGGTGCCCGTGCCCGAGGTGACGTAGTCGTCCACGACGAGGCCCATCAGGCAGTCGCTCTCGATCGCGATCGTCCGGTAGCCCTCCCGCTCGACGAGTTCCCGGAAGAGGTCGTTGCGGACCTCGAGCAGGATCTCCTCCCCGTGGGTGGGTTCGCCCAGGGCCAGCAGTCGTGGCCTGGCCCTGAGCGTCCCCATGACCGCGGTAGCGTCGACGACCTGAACGGCGGCTTTGATGGAAGCATTCATTCCCTGAACGGTATCGTTGAACTCTCGGGTTAAACTTTCCCTCGATGTCAGCAGTTCGGTGCGATGCAACCCTCAAACAGCCAGGTCAGCGGCCGGCCAGCTCACGCTTGAGGATCTTGCCGGTCGCCGTCATCGGCAGTTCGTCGACGAACTCGACCACGCGGGGGTACTTGTAGGCCGCCATGGTCTCGCGGCACCAGGCGATCAACTCCTCCTCGGTGATCTCGCCGGCCCGGATCACGAACGCTTTGACCTCTTCGCCGTAGCAGGAATGCGGCACCCCGATGACGGCGGCGAGCGACACCGCCGGGTGGGTGAGCAGCACCTCCTCGATCTCCCGGGGGTACACGTTGAAGCCGCCCCGGATGATCATGTCCTTCGCGCGGTCGACGATGTAGTAGAAGCCGTCCGCGTCCCGCCGGGCCAGGTCGCCGGTGCGGAACCAGCCGTCGCGCATCACCTCGGCGGTCGCCTCCGACCGGCGGTAGTAGCCCTTCATGATGTTGTGGCCGCGGATCGCGATCTCGCCGACCTGGTCCGCGCCCTCGACGGTCTTCCAGTCGTCGTCGATCAGCTTCACCTCGACACCCCAGATCGGGACGCCGATGGAGCCGGGCCGGGGCTCGCGCTCCGGGTCGCTGAACGTGGCCACGGGCGAGGTCTCCGACAGCCCGTACCCCTCGAGGATCTGCACCCCGAACCGCTCGCGGAACTGGTTGATGATCTCCACCGGGAGGGACGCGCCGCCCGAGACGGCCACCCGCATGTTGCGGGCGATCTCCTCGACGTCGACGCCCTCACGCAGCGCGCCGAGCAGGCCCCAGTACATCGTCGGCACCCCGGCGAAGAAGGTGATCTTCTCCCGCTGCAGCAGCTCCACCGCCTGCTCCGCCTGGAAGCGGGGCAGCAGCACCAGCGTGGAGGCGACCGCGAAACCGGCGTTCATCTGCACGGTCGAGCCGAACGAGTGGAACAGCGGCAGCGTGATCAGGTGCCGCTCGTGGTCGGTGGCGAGGTTGCCGAACAGCCGGTTGCAGGTGAGCGCGTTGAACACCAGGTTGGCGTGCGAGAGCTCGGCTCCCTTCGGCTGCCCGGTCGTACCGCTGGTGTAGAGGATGACCGCGGTGTCGGTCCCGCCGGTGGCCACCGTGTCGAAGGTGCCGGACCGGCCGGCGAGCGCTTGGCCGAGCGTCCGCGCGCCCTCGATCGGGCTGTCGGCCGCCGGGTCGGCGGTGATCAGCAGGAACTGCTCGCACCCGGGCGTCTGCTCGAAGCCGGCGAAGCCCTCGGTTCCCATCGGCAGCTCGGCGGTCCCCTCGAAGCACAGGTACGCCTTGGCCTGCGAGTCGGCCAGGTGGTAGGCGATCTCCCGGCCCTTGAGCAGCACGTTGAGCGGGACGACCACCGCGCCGGCCTTGAGGATGCCGTAGTAGGCGATCGGGAAGTACGGCAGGTTCGGGCAGGACAGCGCGACCCGGTCGCCCGGCTGGACGCCGAGCTCCGCCAGGAGGCCGGCCACCTGGCCGGCGGTCCGGTCGACGTCGGCGTACGACAACCGGGTGTCGCCGAGCACGACCGCGTCGCGGTCCGGGTGCCGTCGGGCGCTGTCTTCCAGCAGGGTGGCGAGGTTGAGGATCATGGCAGTGCCTTCACGTGGTCGAGTTCGTTGATCAGCGGTTCGGCGCCGGGCCAGGCGCCGTAGCCGGATGCCGGATTGAGGTGGCCCACGGCGCCGAGCTCGTGGTGGCGGCTGCCCCAGGCGTCGGCGAGGGCGCGGACCCGTGCCGGATCGCCGAGCGAGTCGTCGGAGCTGGCCGCCACGATGCTGGGGAACGGCAGTGGCAGCCGGGGTATCGGCAGCCAGCCGTGTTCGGCCAGGGTGGCGAGCGACGGGTACGGGTCGGGTAGCGGGGCCGCCAGGTCCGGCGGGGTGGCCAGCAGGGCGCCGCGAACCTGCCGGGCCCGGCCGTCGGTCCAGGCGTGGCGGGCGGCCCAGTGGACGGTGGCGATCACCCCGGCGCTGTGCGCCACGATCACCACCGGTCCACCGGCCGTCTCGACCGCGAGTTGCAGGGCCTTCACCCGCTCGTCCAGGCTCGGGTTCTCCCGCCCGAGCGGGACGACCGGACGTACGTTGGGCCGGCTGGCGCCCAGCAGGGTCTGCCAGTGGTCGGGTACGTGCCCGCGGAGCCCGGGCACCGTGATGATCGTCGTGCCCGGGCCGGGGATCACGCCGGGTCGCCGTTCGGGGCGTCGGCGACGGTCGCGGGCTCGAGCCGCCGGATGCTGGACGGGTAGGTCTGCCGTCCCGCGATCAGCAGGACGACGGCGACCACGGCCACCAGCGGGACGTACCGCATGGCGGTCTCCAGGCCGAACCGGTCGGCGAGAATGCCGGTCACCAGCGAACCGGCGGCCAGGCCGAGCACGTTGTTGAAGAACGTGAGGGTGCCGAACGCGGTGGCCCGGATCGATTCGTGGGTCAGCCGGGCCACCATCGCGCCGGTGGGTCCGGTCGTACCGGCGGCGAAGAAGCAGCCCACCGCGAGCAGCAGCTTCTGCGGTCCGCCCGGTTGCATCGCGAAGCCCGCGCCGAGGAAGGCCAGCGTCAGGGCGCCGAAGACGATGGCCACGGTCCACTTGCCGACCGGCCGGGTCTGTCCGACGCGGTCGGTGATCATGCCGCATACGACCATGCCGGCCCCGATGATCAGGATGTACAGGGCGGCGACCTTCGCCGCCCGGTCCGGGGCCATGTCGTACGCCCGGTTGAAGTAGCTGGGCAGCCAGGCGAAGAGCGAGCCGGTGATGAAGAGCTGCAGCCCGCCGCCGAGGTACGCGAAGACCACCGCGGGGGTGGAGAAGAGCGTGGCCAGGCGGGCGCGCTGCTCGCCGGCGGCCAGCGACGGCCCGCTCTCGACGCCGTCGTCGATCTTGTGGGCGGTCAGCTTCCGCTCATTGATCATGGCCCAGTACAGGCCGGCGAGCACCAGGCCGAAGATGCCCATCACCGCGAACGCCCAGCGCCAGCCAAAGTGGGTGGCGAGCACGCCGCCGAGGGCGACGCCGAGCACGGAGCCGAACGAACCGGCGGCCATGAAGGCGCCGGTGAGCGAGGCGCGCCGCTTCGCGGAGAAGACCGCGAGGACGACCGCGAGACCGACGCTGCCGTACGCGGCCTCGCCGACGCCGATGAGCAGGCGGGACGCGAGCAGGTGCCCGTAGCCGGCGGCGAGCGCGCAGCCGAGCGTGGCGAGGCTCCACACCACCGCCATGACGACGATCGCCCGGACGCGTCCCCAGCGGTCGCCGACCAGCGACAGCGGTACCGCGAGGATGCCGACGGTGAGCGCGACGATGCTGGTCAGGCTGCCCAGCTGAGTGTCGGTGAGCCCCCATTCCTCCTTCAGGAACGGGAACACCGCCGACAGAACCTGCCGGGACATGTAGTCCGACAGCAGGAGCCCGAAAGTGAGCGTGAAGACGACCCACGGGAAGACCCGGGAGACCCGGGAGAGGGGGGAGGCCGGGGCCACGACGCCCGCACTGATTGGCAAGGCCATGCTCGCTCCAAGAATGAGCCGGGAGGGGAAAGTGCTATGTGAGACCAGAAGGGGGTGAAGGCGTGGGGTACGACACGGCGCACCCCACGCGAGCGGACGGGCGGATTCGGGCTCAGGCGTGGAAGGTGAAGCCGACCTGGCCGGGCTTGCGGTTGGGTGCGTAACCGAGCTTCGCGAGGGCTTCGTCGGCGCTGTCCCAGTACTCGCCGATCTTGTAGATGTCGCGGGCTTCCTTGCCGTCGGCGACCTTGCGGCCCAGCTCTCCGGCGATCCGGACCAGCTGCTCGACCTGCTTGACCGAGGTCATCTTCTCGCCCTTGGCGTACCAGAGGTTGTCCTCGTTACCGCAGCGGGTGTGCAGGCCCATGGCGATGCCCATGGTGTTGATCGGCAGCACCGCGCGCATGATCGATTCCATGGTCAGCGACGCGCCGTCGGGCACCCGGCGGACGAAGTCCATCATGGTGTACGGGTTCGGACCGTCGAAGCCGCCACCGATCGCGACCCAGCTGATGTTGAGCGGGCCGGTGTAGACGCCCCGGCGGATCAGGCGCTCGACGGTCTCCAGCTGCGCGCTGTGGGCGAGCTGGAAGTGCGGCTGGATGCCGGCCGCGCGCAGCCGCTTGAGGTGCTCCTCGACCCAGGCCGGCTCGGCCGGGACGACCATGTTGCGGAACGCCTCGTGCAGCGCGGGACGCTCGAAGGAGGTGCCGGCGATGTCGTCGGCGGTCATCAACTCCACGATGTTCATCTGGCTGGTGTTGATGGCGATGGTGACCTGGTCCGGCGCCGGGTCCAGGGTGGTCAGCAGGTGGCGGGCCTCGTCCTCGAGCCATTTGGCCGCTTCACCGTCGTTCTCCGGGGTGAAGGAGATCGAGCCACCGATCTGCAGGATCATGTCCGGTACGGCCTCGCGCAGCCGGCCGAGCAGCTCGTTGAACATCGACATCCGCTTGGAGCCCTTGCCGTTGAGCTCGCGCACGTGGATGTGCAGCACCGTCGCGCCGGCGTTGTAGCAGTCGACCGCGGTCTGGACCTGCTGGTCCATCGTCACCGGGATGTCCTCGGGGAAGTCACCCGGCTCCCACTCGGGGCCGTACGGCGCGGCGGTGATGACCAGCTTCTCCTGGTTCTCCGGCCACAGCGAGTCGTCGAGGAAATGCATGAGGGGTTCTCCTGTCCGGGGATGGGCTCAGAACGTCTTGTCGCCGATGACCCCGGCGCGTTCCATCTTGCGGACGGCGGGCCAGTAGTCCTGTACGGCGTAGTGCTGGGTGCTGCGGTTGTCCCAGATCGCGAAGCTGTTGCGGGTCCAGCGCCAGCGGACCTGATACTCCGGGACGGCGGCCTGACGGATCAGGTAGTTGAGCAGTTCGCTGCCGCCGGGGGTGTAGTCGAACCCGAACCGCACGTTCGCCGGGGTGTGGAAGTTGGTGAAGTGCGTGGTGAAGGCGTTGACGAACAGCACCTTCTCGCCGGTCTCCGGGTGCGTGCGGACCACCGGGTGCTCGGCGTCGGGGAACCGCTCGTGCAGCGCGAGCCGCTGCTCGATCGGCATGTTCGCCCCGAAGCTCGCCTCGATGCTGTGCCGCGCCCGCAGGCCCTCGATCCGGGCCTTGACCTCTTCGGGCAGCCGCCGGTACGCCTCGGCCATGTTCACCCAGATCGTGTCGCCACCGACCGCCGGGCCCTCGACCATCCGCAGCACGCAGCCCAGCGGCGGGGCCTCGCGCCAGGTCGCGTCGCAGTGGTAGGCGTTCTCGTAGTGTTCCGCCGGGCTGTCCAGGTCCTTGTAGATGCGCACCAGACCCGGGTGATCGGGGTCGCTGCCGGCCACCGGGTGGTCCTCGAGGGGCCCGAACCGCTCCGCGAGGGCCACGTGCTCGGCCCGGCTGATGTCCTGATCCCGGACGAACAGCACCTTGTAACGCAGCAGCAGTGACCGCAGCTCGCCGAACAACTCGTCGCTGCGCGAGACCTCGGCCAGATCCACGCCCCGCAACTCGGCGCCGATGTGCACCGTCAACGGGTGCACCTCGAACGGGCTCTCCACTGCCGCCACCTGCTCGGCGGTCTGGGCGATGGTGTCCTGCATGTGTGCCTCCCTCAAGAATCGGGATGTCAATCGGTGATGGTGTCCAGGGAGAAGACCGAGGAGCCGATGCTGCGGCCGGCCTCCAGGTCGTGATGTGCCTGTACGGCCTGGTCGAGCGGGTACCGCTGGTTGATCTGGATCTTGATCCGGCCCGACGAGACGTGCTCGAAGAGCTCACCGGCGAGCGCCGCCCGCTCGCTCTCGTCCGCGATGTAGTCGGCCAGCGCCGGCCGGGTGACGAAGAGCGAGCCGTGGATCGCCAGTTGCATCGCGTCGATGGGCGGCACGGCGCCGGACGAGGTGCCGAAGCAGACCAGCAGTCCGCGGCGCTTCAGCGACTTCAGGGACTGCTGGAACGTCGTCGCGCCGATGCTGTCGTAGACCACCGGCACGCCGGCCCCGTCGGTCAGCTCGCGGACCCGGGCGGCCACGTCCTCGCGCCGGTAGACGATGGTGTGCGTGCAGCCGTGGGCACGGGCGATCTCGGCCTTCTCGTCGGTGGAGACCGTGCCGATCACGTTGACGCCGAGCAGGCTCGCCCACTGCGTGAAGATCAGGCCGACACCGCCGGCCGCGGCGTGCAGCAGCACCGTGTCGCCCGGCGCCAGCGTCGCGATCCGCCGAAGCAGGTACGCCGAGGTCAGGCCGCGCATGGTCATGGCGGCCGCGGTCTCGAACGAGATGGCGTCCGGCAGCTTGATCAGCGGGGCGGCGGGCATCACCCGGCTGGTGCTGTACGCGCCGAGCGGGCTGCCGGTGTAGGTGACCCGGTCGCCGACGGCGAAGTCCGCGACGCCGGGACCGACCGCCTCGATGACGCCGGCCCCCTCGACTCCCATGCCGGCGGGCAGGGCGGCGGGGTAGAGCCCGCTGCGGAAGTAGGTGTCGGCGAAGTTGAGGCCGACCGCGTGATGCCGGACCCGGACCTCGCCGGGACCCGGTTCACCCACCTCCACCGACTCCCACCGCATGACCTCCGGCGCACCGGGCTCATAGAAGCGGATGGCCTTCGCCACGAGGTACCTCCAGGGGATGGGCGATGTTCGCCGCCGGGCGGCGAGGCCGCCCGCGGTGCCGTGATGCAGCAAACAGTAGGCGTGACGCCCGTCACCTGCTTTACTCCACGGGACACATTCCTTACCCCTCGGGGACATCGAAGGGGGTAGTTTGCAACCCTGTATCAGGTACGCAACACTCAGCGGCTTTCTGCAGCTCGCCGAGTCCCTCGGAGTCGATCCGGGCTCCCTGATGCGCGCCGTCGACCTCGACCCGGCCGACCTCGCGACACCCGACAAATGGGTGCCGGTGGTCCGCGTCGCCCGGTTGCTGGAGCTCTCCGCCCGGGTGTCCGGCCGTGCCGACTTCGGGCTCCGGCTGGCCGAGTACCGCCGGCTGTCGACGCTCGGCCCGCTGAGCCTCGCCCTGCGCGGAGAGACCACCCTGCGCGACGCGCTGAGCCTGCTGATGCGCTACGAGCTCAGCTACAACGAGGCGATCCGGATCCGGCTCGTGGAGACCGAAGGGCTCGCGTCCATCCGGATGTGGTTCGAGATGGGGGAACCGGCGCCCTCCGCGCAGGCCGAGGCGCTCGCGGTGGGCGCCCTGCACGGCATCATCCGCGAGGTCGTCGGCGGCCGGTGGCAGCCGCTGTCGGCGTGCTTCACGCACGACGCCCCGGATGACGTCAGCACCTACAACCGGCTGCTGGGCGGGCGCGTGCACTTCGGCCACGGCTTCACCGGCCTGGTGCTGTACGCCAAGGACCTCGACGCGCCGAACGTGCTCGCCGCCCCGGAGTCGTTCAGCCGGCGCGACGAGATGCTCGATTCGCTGGCCGCGCAGCGCGACATCACCACCGCCGACCGGGTCAGGGAACTCGTCGAGGTGCTGTTGCCGACCGGACGCTGCGGTGCCGAACAGGTCGCCCGCACTCTGGGCATGGACCGGCGGACGCTGCACCGGCACCTCGCCGCCTCGGGCGAGACCTTCACCTCGACGGTGGACCTGGTCCGGGCCGGGCTGGCCGAGCGCTACCTGTCGAACGAGCGCTACCGGCTGACCGAGATCTCCGACCTGCTCGGCTTCGCCGCGCCCAGCGCGTTCACTCGCTGGTTCCGCCACCGGTTCGGCGACAGCCCGAGCAAGTGGCGCGCACGCCGCGCTGAGCTGCCGGCCCCCTGATCAGCCCCGCGCCGCGCCGGCCAGTTCCAGGACGTACGAGTCCCCGTCGCGCTGGAAGCCCAGCCGGTCGTAGTACGGCGCCCGCATCGCGGGCGGGGTGATCACCGTGCGGCAGCCACGGTCGACGAAGTACCGGTCCCGCCGGAAGACGAACTCGCCGGGCGTGAAGTCCCGGTACCGCTCGGTGACGTAGTCCAGATCCACCTGGGCCACACCGCTCTCCAGCACGTGGAACACCACCACGCCGACCACCTCGTCCCCGCTCGCCACCAGGAACGCCGCCGCGTCACGGCGGGTGAGGCTCGCCGGGGTGAAGGTCGGGTTGAACCGCACGATGTCGTCGTGATGCGACCGCAGGACGTGACCGAGGAACTCGTCGTCGGTGCGCACCTCCACGACCTGGTACGCCTTGTCGTCGTGCCGGGTCGCCAGCATCCGCCACAGGTACCAGATGTTGATCGCGCAGAGGACGACGTTGAGCCCCACCATCGGCCAGACGCCGAGCGCGGCGTTGAAGCCGATGAGCACCAGGCAGCCGAGCAGGTTGAGGGCTCTCAGGCGCAGCAGCCGGCTTTGCAGGAGAGACCAGACGAGCAGAGCCGATCCGGCCCAGCCGATCAAGTCGAGCGATTCCATCCGGGCAGCGTAGAGGGCCGCTCGAAGCCCCTGGTCGGCACACCCGCTCCGGCCGGCCACGGGTTCCGCCGAATCCGCGTACATCATCGAAATCGGTCTTCGACGATTAAGTCGGGAAAGCGGTCCGTAGAATGCCGTAATTCAATTCCGGCACAGATCATCGGTTAATTGCGTCGCCCTCGGCGCCACATCCGACAGAGTTGGCAGGAAGGTTACCTGAAAGCGCT
This sequence comes from Actinoplanes regularis, assembly GCF_900188005.1. Classification (GTDB taxonomy): domain Bacteria; phylum Actinomycetota; class Actinomycetes; order Mycobacteriales; family Micromonosporaceae; genus Actinoplanes; species Actinoplanes regularis. The sequence goes on from NZ_FZNR01000002.1 coordinate 51,948, forward strand.
CTCATCCGGCAACACAGCAGGTCAAGGCGCTTATAGATCGGCGCGAAGCTCCATGAAGGAGCCCGGCGCGCCGCCGACCTGCATCGATGCGAATTTCGCACCCCCGACCGGTAGCCGTGACCGGAAGGTGGGTAGCGTGGCCGCGCTGCATGATCAGAACAAATGCGCCGCGCACGGGGAGAAACGGATGCACGCAGGTTCGGTCAACGGTTTCACGGAACCGGCCCACGTACGCAAGGCCTGCCTGGTCCTGCCCACGCACCGGGAGTGCTCCGCCACCATCGCGGCCATGGCGGCGGAGGCCGCCCACGCCACCGCGCACTTCGACGTCGAGGTCGTCTTCCTGATCCTCGACTCCACCGGCGAGACCACCCGCGCCGGGCACGCGGCCGCCGTCCGCGCCCTGCCGCCCGCCCGGAACGTCACCGTGCTGCACCTCGACGAGGAGGCTCAGCGGCGCTTCCTGACCGAGGTCGTCGCCGGCGCCGGCCACCCCGAGCCGGACCTGATCGCCGGGCTGATGCTGCCGGCGGGGGTGTCCTACGGCGCCTGCACCAACCGCGCCTTCCTCATCGCGGCGGCGCTCGGCTGCGACTCGGTGCACCGCCGGGACTCGGACATCGAGTTCCAGCAGCACCACGGCGCCCCGCTCTACCCGATCCACCACGAACTGACCGCGCTGGGACGGCCGGCGGCCGAGGTCGCCGCCGACGTGTCCCGGGTCGACCTCGACCCGGCCGACCTCGGCAAGCCCGTGGTGACCGCCGGCGCGTCGTACGTCGGTGAGCTGTCGGTCGACATCGAGGAGATCCGGCAGCTCGACAAGCAGGCTTACCACGACATCGTCAGCCTGTGGGCCGCCGAGGGGACGACCGAGCAGGAGAAGCGCGACCTGGTCGCGGAGTCGTTCGCCGGGGCTGACTCGGAGGTCTTCGAGCAGGACGACTCGCTGCTCTGCCTGGTCGATCCGATGCGCGTCGACATGGGCAACATCAGCTACCACCGGGTCCACGAGGAGATCCCGCTGCCGCCGATGACCGAGACGATCGGCAGCGACTACTTCCTCATCCATCTGGTGCCTGACAGCCGCCTGCCGGGCGTGCTGCACAACCGGCACGTGATCAACCGGCACACCCCCGACCGCAAGACCGACGCCGCGTTCCACCCGTACCACCTGCGGCTGGCGAAGTTCTTCCTGTCGATGCTCTACCTGCACGTCATCTACGAGCGGATGGGCGACGAGGGCGAGCGCCTGCTGGACGCCGATCACCGGGTCCGGGCCGACCGGGTCGCCGCCATCGTCCGGGAGAGCGTCGATCTGGACCGCGCGCCCAACGTCCGCCGGCTCGACGAACTCGACCACGCGTACCGCAGGCTCGGCGGCCGGTACGCGGTCTTCGCCGAGCGGCTGGCGCCCCGGCGCGAGGAACTGCTCGACGCGGCCGCGCGGGACATGGCTGAGTTCGCGACCCTGATCGACGCCTGGCGGTCGCTGGTCGTCGCGGCCAAGGCGGCGGGGCCGGCCGCGCTGACGGGCCGGGCGCGGTGAACCCGGTCCCCCGGCCGCTCACCGACGACGACTGGCCGGGCGTGCTCGCGCTCGAGACCGAGACGTACGCCGGGAGCGGCCTCTCCGAGGACCCCGCCGCGCTGGCCAGCCGGGCCGGCCGGGACACGTCGTTCGTGCTCGCCGCCGACCGGCGCATCGTGGGCTACGTGCTGGCGCTGTCCTACCCCCGGTTCCACTTCCCGGACCTGAGCCATCCGGACACCACCGCCTTCGCCTCGGACAACCTGCACCTGCACGACCTGGTCGTCGCCCGTGGCCATCGCCGGGTCGGGCTGGGCACGCGGCTGCTGCACCATCTGACGGCCGAGGCGCGGCGGCAGGCGTACCGCCTGATCTCGCTGGTCGCGGTGGGCGACGGCGCGCTCTTCTGGTCGGCCAACGGCTTCCGCCCGCATCCCGGGATCACGCCTCCGGTGGCCTACGGGCCGGGAGCGGCGTACATGTCCCGGCCCCTCTGAGTGAAGGCGATCAAAGCATGTCGTTCCACCGGTCGCGGCTGGCGATCGCCGCGCTCTTCTGCTTCCTGGGCTTCCAATACAGCACCTGGGTGTCGCAGATTCCGGCGTTCCGGGACCGGCTGCACCTCGACGAGGCGGACGTCGGCCTCTTCCTGCTCGCCCCGGGCATCGGTGCCACCGTGTCGTACCCCCTGGTCGCCCGGCTGATGCGGCGGTGGGGTTCGCGCCGGCTGGCCGGGGTCTCCGCGCTCGTGCTGCTCGCCGTGCTCCTCGGGCTCGCCGCCGCGCCCAGCTTCCCGGTGGCCCTGGTAGTGCTCGTCGTCGACGGCCTCGCCGTCGGCTGCCTGAACGTCGCGATGAACGCGCAGGGAGCCGCGCTGGAGGCCGCCTTCGAGCGCAACACCATGGCGCGGCTGCACGCGGTGTTCAGCGGCGGCATCCTGGCCGGAGCGCTGCTGACCGCCGCGGTGACGGCGGCCGGCGGCGGCCAGCGGGTGCATTTCGCGGTGGGCGCGGTGCTCCTCGCGGCGCTGCTGGCGCTGTCGCGCGACGGGACGTTCCGCGAAGACCACCAGCAGCCGGCCGCCGCGCCGGAGAGCCCGCGATGGCGGCTCCCGGGCCGGGTCACCGTGCTCCTCACCCTGGCGATGGTCTTCGCCGAGCTGACCGAGGGGGCGATGAACGACTGGTCGGCGCTCTACCTGCGGGACGTGGCCGGCGCCCCGGCCGGGCTGACCCCGATGGGAATCGCGGCCTTCGCCGGGACCATGCTGGTCACCCGGCTCTTCGCCGACCGCTGGCGATCGCGCTGGGGTGACCAGGCGGTGGTGACCGCCGGTGCGGCGCTGGCCGCCGCCGGGCTCGCCGTCGCCCTGCTGGCCGGCGGCGTGGTACCGGCTCTGCTCGGCTTCGCCTCGGTCGGCCTGGGGATGGCGGCGGTCACGCCGTGCATCTACGTCGCCGCCGCGCGGGTCGCGCCGGAGACCCTGTCGCTGGTCGCCTCGGTCGGCACCGTCGGCCTGCTGGCCGGCCCGCCGATCATCGGCTTCGTGGCGAGCGCGACGAGCCTCGTCGGCGGCCTGACGATCGTGGTGGGCGCCGCCGCGCTCGTGGCGGCCTGCGTCGGCGCCCTGTCGTGGCCGCGACCTCCGGAAATCGCTGCCGCCGACAAACGATCCGGATGGCACGAAGGCATGATTACAGACACCCCGGAGTCGCTTTAGGTTCCAGACAGGAATCGCGTCGTCGGGGGAGCCACAAAATGTCCGCACGTGCAGTTTCCGCCCTTGTCCTGGGCGGCTTTCTGATCGCCGGTCTCGCCGCCTGCGACAGCGGCACCACCACATCGCAGCCGCCGGTCGGCCCGCCCACCGCCACCACCGCGCCGCCCGCTACCACCACCACGCCGCCCGTCGCCGTGACGCACGCGGCGGGCTGCCCGGTCAGTGCGGACACCCTGCTGAAGGTGGTTACGGACAAGTACGGGCGCATCCCGGGGCTGGAGTTGCGCGACGTGCAGTGCTACCAGGACTACGCGATCGCCGGACGGTTCGCCGCCCGTTCCGACAGCGAGGTGGCGACCTTCCACTACGTCTCCGGATCGTGGCGATACTTCACCGGCGGCAGCGGCGGTTACTGCGAGGGCGTGCCGGAGAACGTCAAGAAGCATTTCCGCACGATGGGCTACGGCGGCTGCGACTGATTTCGTCAGTCCTCAACGGGCACTGAGAATCGCCTGTCCGAAACGACTGTTGCTGATCCGGCGAATGAGGTCCGGCAGCAATCGCCGGTCCGCCAGCACCGGCAGCGACTGCAACAGGGCGTACAGGTCACGACCGATCGCTTCGATCTTCTTGTCGCCGTCCTGACTGAGCGGCGCCCACAGTGACGACGGATCTCGTTGCTCTCCGGTGGGCGCCGGCGCGGTGAGCCGTAACGCCTCCTGCTCGATCTCGGCCAGGCGCAACAGCAGCTCGACCACCTTGCGGTGGGTCGCGGCCTCCCCACCGTCGTCGGCGACCAGCATCTGCACGGTCTGGTAGTCGGCCGCGGCCAGGTGGACCAGTTCCTCCCGGTCACCGGGCGGCGCCTGCGGCAACTGGCGCAGCAGGACGTTCTCTGCGGCTATGAGCGACAGCATCACCGGGTCGTCCTCCTGGTTCTCCGCGCGCGGAGGAAGGTTTGCGCCGAAACCGTCCAGACTCCGCAGTATCCCGATCAGTTCGTTCTCCGCGTCCGGGCGCAGCCGGTACTGGATCTGCTGACCGCCACGGCGGCCGTCGGCACGGACCCCGACCCGCTCGACGAGGCGAGCCTCCCGGTTCAGCACCGTCCGGACGGTGTTGTCCTTGACCCCGCTGTAGCGCACGAGGTCGCTGACGGTGAACTCCCGAAGCGCCAGGATGGCGTCGAGGATGCGATAGCGGTGAAGCATGGCCATCGACCTTCTTCCACTGGCTCAGTGCCCGGCTGACTCCAGGCTCCACTCCCGCTATTCGTTCGTCAAGTGAACAGCCATAACGTACCCTCGACCAGGTGAACGAGGTCGTCACCTCGGAGATACTCACGCAGCCGGGCGACGAGCTCGTGGTCGACGCCCTGCAGGGTGCCCTTGTGGACCGCGGCGACGAACCGGTCCCGCTCGGCGTTGCCGAACTCGCTGACGTTCAGCTGCAGGCTCAGGCGCCGGAACGCCGCGGTGGCGGCGGCCGGGTCCCCGCCCAGCTCGGGGAGCCGGAGTAGCAGGTCGGCGAGGTTCCGGGCGGCCCGCACGCCCATCGCCCGAGCCGCCCACGCCCGGTCGTACGGGTTGCGTTCGTAGCGGGCCCGGTGCACCCGGCCGGCGTGTTCCCGCAACGCGCCGGGGCGCGGCACCTCCAGCAGCGACGGCGCGGCGATGCCGCCGGGCAGCGCCTGGGCCTGCTCGAGCGCGATCGTGTACGCGACGTAGTCCATCCAGCCCTCCGCGAACCGGCTGTCGGCGTCCGCCTGGACCCGGCCGGGCTCCCACGGCCCCTGCAGGACATGGCAGACGCACTCGTGCAGCAGCACGTAGGGCAGCGAGAACGTCGTCACCTCGTCCAGCTGGCCGGCGCCGATGACCACATCGACCCGGGCCGACGGTCCGTCCGGGGTGTCACCGATCCGGGTGGTGGCGATCAGCTGGATCGGCAGCGCAGACTGCACCGGTGCGAACTGATGGTCGAAGGTCACGTCCACTCGTTGCACGAGGTCGGCGGGCACCTTCAAGCCACTCGCCTGGTAGACGTCCACAGCGGTCTGCAGCGTGTCGGCGAACGCGGCCAGCAGCAGATCGTGCCGGATCTGGTCGGCGTCCGCGCGGATCCGGCTGGCGTCGGCGAGAACCTGATCGATGTCATCCAGCAACGGGGAACACACCCTCTCCGCGCCGTCCGGGAACGGCAGGACGCTTGCCCGCAGTTCCCGCGCCAGCGTGCGCAGGTAGTCGCCGAGCGGCCCGGGCGGGCAGAACTCCAGCTGCCGCGCCGTCGAGGCGAGCAGCCGTTGCCTGAGGCCCTCCCACAGCAGGCCGTACCCGGCGGCCTCCACCGGCAGCTGGTGCAGGTCCAGCAGCTGATAGACCAGCGCCCGCCCCCAGACCGCCTTCTGCACGTGCGACGGAAGCGGTCCGCCGGCGTTCACGCTTGCGGTGGCCGCTCATCGCGGACGGCGTCACGGCCGTAACGGCGGCGGATCCGCGGCAGGATGATCTGTTTCCACAACGTGATGAGCACGGTGTTGGCGGTCGGCGCGAACGACAGCACGAGGGCGACACCGGTCGGATCCAGGCCCGCGCCCCGGACACCGACCCGTACGGCGCCGGCGCGCTCCTCCGATTCCGGCAACACGTCCGGGTCGATGCCCGCGGCGGCCAGCTCCGCACGCACCTCGGCGCTCCGGTCGAGCTCTTCGAAGAATCGGCGCACATCTTCCTGGATCTCCTCGGCGGAACGAGTTCCTCGCACGTACACCAGCTCTGTCATCTCGTCCTCCCGCTCGCAGGGCCGCGCAGCACGGCGAATCGACCATTTCGCATATAAGCGGCAATAGCCGCAAAGAACACCTAACGGGAGGAACCTAATCAGAAGCGGTCAAGGCGCAACATGGGCCGAACCGATGATCCAGGCCCGCCACCAGGGGTAACCTTGGCTTCGACCGCGGCCACCAGCAAAAAGACCACCCGTAAGAGCTACCTCCTGACCGGACGGTTCGCTCCGGGACCGGTCCGGCGGCGCGAAACAGCGGCGGTGCCCTCCCGATCATCTTCAGGACGCTCGAAGGAGACCGCATCTCCGATGTCGACCACCGACGCGTACCGGAAGAGTCGGCTCTCCCTCCGCGACGAGCCCCGGCACGCCTCTCCCGGCTTCCTCGCCGCCCTCACCCTGGCCCACTTCGGCATGTGGGTCGCGCTGCTGACGCCCGCGATCGCCGCCCTGCAGCTGAAGATCAACGCCATCGGCCCGGCTGACCGGGAGACCAGCCTCTCGCTGGTGCTCGGCCTCGGCGCGGTGCTCGGCCTGCTCGCCAACCCGGTCTTCGGTCACCTCAGCGACCGGACCACCGCCCGGCTCGGCATGCGCCGCCCCTGGCTGATCGGCGGCGCGACGGCGGCGCTCGGCGGTCTGGCCCTGACCGGCGCGGCGAACTCCGTGGTCACCCTCGCGATCGGCTGGTGCGTGGCCAGCCTGGCACTAAACGCGCTGCTGGCCACGATGCTGGCGCTGCTGCCGGATCAGGTGCCGGCGGGACAGCGGGGCACCGCCTCGGCCCTGATGGCGGTGGGGCAGGCCCTGGCCGCCGGTGCGGGCGCGGGAATCGCGAACGGTCTCGCCGGTACGCCCGTCGCCATGTTCGCGGTGCCCGGGGTGATCGCCCTGGTGACGGTGCTCGTGCTGGCGGCCCGCCTCGACGACCGCCGCCTGGATCCGGCCGACCGGCCGCCGCTGGCCCTGCGCGAACTGGCCCGGAGCTTCCGGGTGGATCCGCGCCGCTGTCCGGACTTCGGCTGGGCCTGGGTCAGCCGGTTCATGATCTTCATGGCGATCTACTCCGTCCTCACCTACCAGGTGTTCTATCTGGACGCGCGGATGGGCCTGACCGAGCAGGAGGCCACCCGGGCCATCCTGACCGGAGTGCTGGTGCAGATCGTCGCCGTGGTCGCCAGCGGCAACCTGGTCGGCTGGCTCTCCGACCGGTTCGGCCGGCGACGGATCTTCGTCTGCGTGTCCGCGCTGATCGCCGCGACCGGTCTGCTGACCCTCGCGGTCGCCTGGAACATGCCGCAGTTCTACCTGGCCATGGTGCTGACCGGCCTGGGACAGGGCACGTACTTCGCGGTGGATCTGGCGCTGGTGACCGATGTGCTGCCGAACCGGTGGGCCGACGCGGGCAAGGACCTCGGCGTCATGAACGTCGCGAACACGCTGCCGCAGTCGCTCGCACCGGCGATCGCCCCGCCGCTGCTGGCGATCGGCGGCGGCGGGAACTACACGATGCTGTTCCTGACCGGGGCGCTCTTCGCGCTCCTGTCCGGGTTGAGCGTCCTGCGCGTCAAGGGCGCCCGGTGACCACCCGTCAGGCCCGGCCCGGCAGGCGCAGCACGTCGGCGATCACCGCCCCGTCCCCGGTCAGCCGGGCCTTCGCCGGGCTGTCGTAGACCACCAGGATCCGACCGTCGCCGAACATGCTCAGGCCCTCGGCGTGGTCGTCGCCCTCGCCGAAGGTCAGCTCCAGCTCCCGGCTGATCAGCTCGCCGCGGACGATCGACGGCATCTCCGCGCGGCTCGCGCCGTGCCAGCGGTAGACCCGCACCGGGCCGTCGAGGGCCATCGTCGGGCCGGCCAGCAGGAGCAGGTCGTCGCCGTCCGGGCAGAGGTCCCGGACGCCGAGGCCCTGCAGATCGAGCACGTGCTTGCGGTACGGCTGCCCGTCCTCGAACGGCCGCAGCCGCAGCCGGGTCGGGTCGTCCGGCGTCACGTACGGCCGCAGCTCCAGCACGAACGCCCAGCCGCGCAGCACCGGACCACGCAGGCCGAGATAGACCCGGTCGCCGTGGACCGCGATCCCCTCGACGTCCAGGCCGTTGTCCTTGCCGGGGATCGGCAGGAACGGCGCCAGATGCTCGTCGTCGCGCAGCAGCCGGCGCAGGTCGTCGCGCGCGTCCAGGGCCGCGGCGCGGTGCCGGACGCCGTCCACCACGATCTCCCGCACCGGCGTGGGCACACCGCCGACCTCGGCGATCGGCAGCCGCACCAGGATCTGCCGGTTCTGCTGGCCCTCGACCCGGGCGAGCCGCTTGAGCGCCTTCGGCCCGTCGTGCCGGTCCCGGATCCGCTTGCGGCGCAGGCTGTGCGAGCCGACCGCCCAGAGGAAGTGACCGGTGCGGGCCAGGCCCTCCACATCGGCCTCCTCGTCGGCGTCCGTGCCGGGCAGGTCGACCAGGTCGGCGAGGCGGAAACGGGCCTCGTCCCCGAACTCGGACGGCCGGTCCGGGGAGTCGGCGAGCAGTCGTTCGACGGTCGCGGTCTCGTCGCCGGCGATCCAGAGCACCGGCCCGTCGAGCCGAACCGCCGAAAGGTTGGTATGGGTGGCCGCGGCCTGCGAGTCGTCGGAGAATCGCAGCCGTACGGTGTAGTCGACCGTCATGGTCGACATCGTCGCATCACATGCTGGCGATCAGACGTTCCACCCGCTCGTCATAGGCGCGGAACGGGTCCTTGCAGAGGACCGTGCGCTGCGCCTGGTCGTTGAGCTTGAGGTGGACCCAGTCCACGGTGAAGTCCCGCCGCTTCTCCTGGGCGTGCCGGATGAACTCGCCGCGCAACCGGGCCCGGGTGGTCTGCGGCGGCGTCTCCTTCGCCTCGAAGATCTGCAGGTCGTTGGCGATGCGGTCGACCTGCTTGCGCTTCTCCATCAGGGCGTAGAGGCCCCGGCCCCGGCGGATGTCGTGATAGGCCAGGTCGAGCTGGGCGATCCGCGGGTGACTCAGCGGAATGTCGTGCTTGGCCTGGTAGCGGTCGATCAGCTGGTACTTCGTCACCCAGTCGATCTCGCGGGCGACCGGGTCGAGGTTGCCGGTCTCGATCGCGGTGAGCACCCGCCCCCAGAGCTCGACGATCCGCTTGGCGTTCTGGTCGCCGTTGCGCTCGGCGAACTCGGTGGCCTTCGCCAGGTACTCCTGCTGGATCTCGAGCGCGCTGATCTCCTTGCCGTTCGCCAGGCGGATCTTGCGGCGGCCGGTCAGGTCGTGACTGACCTCGCGGATCGCCCGGATCGGGTTCTCCAGGATCAGGTCGCGCATCACCACGCCGGCCTCGAACATGCGCAGCACGATGTCCGCACTGCCGACCTTGAGCAGCGTGGTGACCTCGTTCATGTTCGAGTCGCCGACGATCACGTGCAGGCGGCGGTAGCGCTCCGCGTCGGCGTGCGGCTCGTCGCGGGTGTTGATGATCGGCCGGGACCGCGTCGTCGCGCTGGAGACGCTCTCCCAGATGTGCTCGGCGCGCTGGGACAGACAGAAGACCGCGCCGCGCGGCGTCTGCAGCACCTTGCCCGCGCCGCAGATCAGCTGCCGAGTGACGAAGAACGGGATGAGCACGTCGGCGAGCCGGCTGAACTCGCCGTGCCGGGAGACCGAGTAGTTCTCGTGGCAGCCGTAGGAGTTGCCGGCCGAGTCGGTGTTGTTCTTGAACAGGTAGATCTGGCCGACGATGCCCTCGTCGTGCAGCCGCCCCTCGGCGTCGACCAGCAGGCCCTCGAGGATCCGTTCCCCGGCCCGCTCGTGGGCGACCAGGTCGGAGAGGGAGTCACACTCCGGGGTCGCGTACTCCGGATGGGAGCCGACGTCGAGGTAGAGGCGGGAGCCGTTGCGGAGGAAGACGTTGCTGCTGCGACCCCACGAGACGACTCGGCGGAACAGGTAGCGGGCCACCTCGTCCGGCGACAGCCGCCGCTGTCCCCGGTAGGTGCACGTGATGCCGTACTCGGTTTCTAGGCCGAAGATTCGCCGTTCCATGTCAGCTCCATCCGGTCACCTGTCGACTTTCAAGGCGCAAGGTTCTACGCCGGCTTGAGGGTGGCCATCGCCTCGTCCAGCAGATCACTCAACGGCTCGGTCCGCCCACTGGCGATCCAGACGTTCTTGGCGGCGATCAGGCAGGACAGGGCTCCACCGGCGAGGACGGACGGGCGTGGGTCGGCGGGTGAACGTTGTCCGATACGTTGCCCGATGAGGTCGGCGAGCTGGTCCTGAACCCGCGAGAGCCGCTCCAGTTCCCCGGCGCCGAGCGCGGAGTTGTCCTGGATGACCTTCTCCACGGCGAGGGTGCGGGGGAGCTGTGTCGCGTCGTCGAAATGGGCGACCACGACGTCGAAGGCCCGCCGGAGCGAATGCCACACCGGCTCGGCGTCGGGACGGGCGGCGAACGCCTCGATCAGCTCCTCGACCCAGACGTCGCGCTTGTCCAGGACGAGGTCTTCCTTCGAGGTGAAATAGCGGAAGAACGTACGTTTCGAGATCCCCGCGGCGGAGACCAGGTCCTCGATCGTGGTCTGTTCGTAGCCCCTGGTCACGAAGAGATCCTGGGCGAGCATCGCCAGCTCGCTGCGCATGGCGCGGCGGGCGCGTTCGCGAACCGGACTGCGCTGCTGCACGTCCCGACCGTACCACTCAGCGGCGCAGTTGCCACTCAGTAGCACTTTCGGCACCGGAAGACACCTACGGCTTCGGGACGGGCTGGAAATCGTTCAACAATCCGGCGATACTTCAATACGGAGCCGGACAGAGGAGAGCCATGCGGATACGCCGGGCCGGGCCGTCGGCCGTCCTCCTCGAAGTGGCCGACACCGCCGCCGTCTTCGCCGCCTACGACCTGCTCACCGCCGCTCGGGCGGAGGGGACGCTGCGCGCCTCGGAGATCGTCCCGGCGGCGCGCACCGTCCTGATCGACGGCGTCGCCGAGCCGGACCGGATCGCCGCCCTGCTGGAGACCGGCCGGTCCGCCGCGCCGCCGTCCGCCGCCGGATCGCCGCCGACGATCGAGATCCCGGTTCGGTACGACGGGGAGGACCTCGACGACGTGGCGCGACTGTGGGACACCGACCGGGCGGGCGTGGTCGCGGTACACACCGGCACCGAGTTCCGGGTGGCATTCTGCGGTTTCGCGCCCGGGTTCGCCTACCTGACCGGGCTGGACCCACGGCACCACGTGCCACGCCGGGCGTCGCCGCGGACCCGGGTGCCGGCGGGCACGGTCGCGCTGGCCGGGCCGTACAGCGGGGTCTATCCGGTCGCTTCGCCGGGTGGGTGGCAGTGCGTCGGTCGTACCGCCGCAATTCTTTTCGATCTTGATCGTGATCCGCCGGCCCTGCTGTCCCCCGGCGCGACCGTGCGTTTCGTCGAGGTGCAATGAGCGAGCTTGCGAGCGAATCGGCTAGCTCAGTTGTCAGCTCATGGTGGCGCCGGAGCGCAGCGGAGGTGACGCCGTGAGCGAGTTGGAGGTGGTGCGCGCCGGGGTGCGGACCACGGTTCAGGACCTCGGGCGGCCCGGGTTCGCCCACCTCGGCGTGCCGCGCTCCGGCGCCGCCGACGCGGGCGCGCTGCGGCTGGCGAACCGGCTGGCCGGCAACCCACCCGGCGCCGCGGGGCTGGAAATCCTGCTCGGCGGCGCGCGGCTGCGGGCCACCCGCGCGCTCACTCTCGCGGTCACCGGCGCACCCTGCGTGGTCACGGTCGGCGGCCGGCCCGCAGACCCGGGTCTGCCGCTCGCCGTGCCGGCCGGCGCGCTCGTCACCATCGGGCCGGTGACCGCCGGGCTGCGCGTCTATCTGGCCGCGGGCGGCGGGATCGCGGTGCCTCCGGTGCTGGGCAGCCGGTCCACCGACACGCTCTCCGGCCTCGGCCCCGATCAGGTGCGGGACGGCGACGTCCTCCCGATCGGTCCGGTGACCGCGCGGCCACCCGGCGTGGACCTCGCGCCCTACCCGCCGCCCGCCGGCGAGCTGCGGCTGCGCGTGTGGCTCGGACCGCGTGCCGACTGGTTCACCCCGTCCGCACTCGCGACGCTGTTCACGGCGGCCTATCGGGTGTCGCCCGAGACGGACCGGGTCGGCGCCCGACTGACCGGCCCGGCGCTGACCCGCGCGATCGACGGCGAGCTACCCAGCGAGGGGCTGGTGCTCGGCGCGATCCAGGTGCCGGCGGACGGCCAGCCGCTGATCTTCCTCGCCGACCATCCGACGACCGGTGGCTATCCGGTGGCCGGCGTGGTCGACCCGGCCGACATCGACCTGCTCGGCCAGGCCCGGCCGGGGACCGTGATCAGCTTCGTTGCGGCGGCATAGTAATGTCTCGTCAAATTTGATCGAATCGGCAGGCAACTTTTCGGGCCTCGGCCGCGTCATGTCATATACGGCCATCATGGGCACGGCCGAGACCCCCCTCGATTGCGAGAGCCATGATTCAGCGACGCAAGGTCATCATCGGCACGATCGGCGCGGCCGCCGCCGCCGCGACCGCCGGTGGTTCCGCGCCGGGTACGGCGAACGCCAGCATCCAGGTCGCGGCCGAGCAGGCGGGCACCGTCCCGCCGCCGCCCGCACCGGTCCTGCTGAACGTGGTTCCGGCGAGCGGCGCCACCGGGGTGTCCCCGGCGAAACCGATCGTCGTCACCGTCGAGAGCGGCACCCTGCGGTCGGTCACCGTCACCGCCGGCAAGACGGAGATCGACGGCTCCCTGCAGGCCGATGGCTCCTGGCAGTCCAGCGACGACCTCGCCTACGGTAAGTCGTACAAGGTGACCGCGACGGCGGTCGACAGCTCGGGCGCGCCGACCGAGAAGACCTCCACCTTCAAGACGATGCAGCCGAGCCACGTCGTCAAGACCACGTTCCGGGTCAACGCGATGACCTCGATGAAGGCCGGCCACACCTACGGCGCCGGGCAGCCGGTGATCATCTCGTTCAGCCGCGCCGTCGACAAGAAGGTCGCGGAGAAGGCGATCGACATCACGACCTCGCCGTCGGTCGAGGGCAAGTTCTACTGGTCGAGCGACACGACCGTGCACTGGCGGCCGGCGAAGTACTGGGCCAAGGGCACGAAGATCAAGGTCAACGTCAATACGCTCGGCGTCCGGCTCGGCAAGGGGCTGTACGGCGAGAAGAACGCGTCGACGCACTTCAACATCGGGCGCCAGCTGATCGCGATCGCCGACAACCGGTCGCACCTCACCAAGGTCTACGTCGACGGCAAGCTGGTTCGCACCATGAAGAGCAGCTTCGGCAAGGGCGGCGGCACCACCGGTGCGAACGGCCAGCGGATCAGCTACTGGACGGCCGGCGGTCCGCACGTCGTGCTCTCCAAGGAGCGCAAGCACTCGATGAGCTCGGCGAGCTACGGCATCACCGACCCCAACGACCCGAACTACTACGACTCCCCCGACATCGAGTTCTGCACCCGGATCACCTACTCGGGCGAGTTCCTGCACGCCGCCCCGTGGAACGGCTCGCTGGGCCGGGCGAACCTCTCGCACGGCTGCGTCAACCTGAGCACCTCCGACGCCAGGTGGGTCTACGAGAACTTCCTGCTCGGCGACGTCGTCGACGTCACGCACAGCCCGCGGAAGCTGCACATCTCGAACGGTCTCGGCGACTGGACGGTCCCCTTCGACAAGTACGGCCGCGACTGAACCTCCGGACCGTCCGGGGGCGCGACCGCTTCAACCATTCCTCCGGTACGACCGATGGAGCTCCGTGGTCGGGCCTCTCGGCCGAGCACCGTGACGGTCTCGCGCGGCGTCTGTGCCGCACCGGGCCGCCACGGCGCGCCGAGGCCCGGCGGTCAGGCCACGGCCGAGTACGCGGCGAGCAGCCGCGCCTCCGCGTCGTCGAAGTAACTTTGCAGCGCCCGCTCGGCCGCGGGCGCGTCGCCCGCGGCCAGCAGCCGGTGAAGCGCGCGGTTCGCGGCCAGATAGGGCTCGTGCAGCTGCCGCGAATCGGGCACGACCAGGAACACCAGCCGCAGCTCGGCCAGCAGCGCCCGGACCGTCCCGGCCACCCGGCGGCTGCCGGACAGGTCGGCGATCGCCTGGTGGAACCGCATGTTCGCGGTGCCGACCGCGACCCAGTCGCCACGTGCCGCCGCCTCGTCGGCCGCCTCGATCGCCGCGCCCACCCGGGCCACCGCCTCCGGTGGCACGGCCGCCAGGTTCCGCAGCGCCCCGCACTCCAGGATGCGCCGGATCGCGTACAGGTCCCGGAGGTCCTCGCTGCTCAGCAGCCGCACGAAGACGCCCCGGTTGAGCTGGTGCTCGAGCAGTCCCTCGTGGGAGAGCAGCCGGAACGCCTCCCGCAGCGTGTTGCGCGAGACGCCCAGCGCGGCTCGCAGGCTCTCCTCGCTCAGCCGGGTGCCGGGCCGGAACACGCCCTCGGTGATCCGCTGCCGCAGGAGGTCCGCCACCCGCTCGGCCGTGCTGCCACGGTCGAGCAGCGCCCGATCCCCCGCCAGCCGGTCACCCCACTCGTCGGTCACGCCGGAATCGTAGAACAATCCGTTGCCCACCACCGGTTAGGCGCCACCGCACGCGAGACAGGCGTCATCGAGCGCGATCGAGCATCTTTTCGCGGCATCACGGTGATCCCGTGACCGGGGCGACCTCCGCCCCCACCACGACCGCGGCGGCCATTGCGGCCGCCGCCGGGCACGTCTGGGTGGTGACCCGCGCCGGCGGCGCGGCGGTCGCCGTCTACGAGGCGGCGACCGCCGCGCCCGGCCTAGCGATCATCCGCTGACGGTGACGCCCGGGCCCCTCTCCGCGTCCGGTCCGGGCTCGAGGCGGTGCAGCACCACGACCGGGATCCGGCGGGTGGTCCGCGCCTGGTAGTCGGCGAAGGCGGGCTGCTGCTCCACCACCTTCGCGAAGAGCCGATCGAGCTCCTCACCCTCGGCGAGGACAGCCGTCGCGCGGTACCGGTCCGTGCCCACCTCGACGGTGACCACCGGGTCACGCCGGATGTTGTGGAACCAGCCCGGGTTCTTCGGGCCGCCCATCGCCGAGGCCACCATGACCGGCTTCCCGTCGACCTCCAGATAGGCGAGCGGCACCGTGCGCTCCAGGCCGGTCCGGGCGCCGGTGGTGGTCAGCAGGGCCAGCCGGGCGTCCTGGAACATGCCACCGACTCTGCCGCCGTTCTCGCGGAATTCCTCGATGAGGCGCCGCTGGAACTCATTGACGTCGAAGTTCTCGTACGTTTCCGTCATGTACTCCCCATCCCTGATCGTGTTCGGTGTCTTGATTGAACTGCAACGTCAGCTGCCGCGTGGGTAGCAGCAGGCTGACGGCGGCGATGGCCAGGGCGACTCCGGCCGCCAGGCCGAAGACCAGCTCGTACCCCGAGGCCAGCGCCGCCGGTGCGGGGCTCGCGCCGGCCCGGGCGGCGGCCACGGTCGCGTACACCGCCAGTGCCACCGCACCGCCGACCTGACCGGCGGCGTTCGCCACGCCACCGACGATCCCGGCGTCGCCCGGCTCGACCCCGGCGGTCGCCGACGCCATCAGCGTCGGGAACACCAGCCCGATGCCGACCGCGACGAGCAGCGTCGGACCCAGCACGCCGGTCACGTAATGGCTGCCGGCGCCGGCCTGCGAGAGCCAGCCGAACCCGGCCACGAAACCGGCGCACCCGGCCAGGATCAGCGGCCGGACACCGGTCCGGGACAGCCGGCCGGCGGCGAGCCGGGCGACCACCACGAACGTGACCGCGGCGGGTGTCTGCCCGAGCCCGGCGGCGAGCGCGCTGAAGCCCAGCACGTTCTGCATGAGCAGCGACGAGAAGAACCACATCGCGACGGCGACGCCCCCGAACAGCACGAGCAGCACGTCGCTGACGGCCACACCGCGGTGCTCGAACAGCCGGAAAGGCATCATCGGTGCCGCCGCGAAGTGCTTCTCCACCAGCAGGAAGACCGCCAGCAGGAGCGCACCGGCCAGGACCGGGACGAGCACCCGCGCGGATCCCCAGGCGTGTTCGGCGGTCTGCATGACGCCGTAGACCAGCGCCGCCAGACCGGCCGTGCCGGTGACCGCGCCGGCCAGGTCGAGCGACCCCCGGCGGGCGGCCCGCGTCGCGGTCAACGACGTCATCGCCACCGCGACCAGCAGCACCCCGATCGGCACATTGATCAGGAACACCCACCGCCAGGAGAGTCCGGTGGTCAGCACGCCGCCGGCGACCGCGCCGACCATGCCGCCGACCCCGCCCGAGGCGGACCACGCCCCGAACGCCCGGGCTCGCGCCGGCCCCGCCGGGAAGCAGGTGTTGATCACGGCGAGGGTGGCCGGGGCCAGCATCGCACCGCCCAGGCCCTGCATGGCGCGGGCGCCGACCAGCAGCTCCGGGGTGCTCGCCAGCCCCGCGCCCAGGCTCGCCAGGGAGAAGAGGCCCAGCCCGGCCACCAGCACGCGACGACGGCCGAACAGGTCGGCCGCCCGGCCGCCCAGGAGCATGAGACCGGCGAACGCCAGTACGTAGCCGTTCACCACCCAGGCCAGGCCGGCGTCGGTGAACCCGAGGTCCCGCCGCACCGACGGCAACGCGACGTTGATGATCGACACGTCCAGAATGACCATGAACTGGCAGGCGCACGCCAGCGCGAGAACCAGCCGGGCCGCCCGAGTCTCGGTACGGTTCTCGATCACGACCTACCGCCTCCTCGCTGCCGGATAGCATTAGTTACGCGCCTAACGGTTATGCGCATAATCTTATGCGCATAACGAATGCGGTTGTCAAGGAGAGCCCGTGGATCCCGACTACGCCGACGCCCTCAACCAGGCGATCCGCCTGCTCAGCCTGCGCCATCGAGCGCGGGCGGCACAGCTGCTGGCCCCGCTCGGTCTGCACGTCGGCCAGGAGGCGCTGCTCCTGGAACTCGACCGGACCGGCCCGCGCAACCAGGCACAGCTCAGCGACGCGCTCGGCTGCGAGCCGCCCAGCGTCACACTGATGACCCGCAAGCTGGAGGCGGCCGGCCACATCCGGCGCGCACCCGATCCGGCCGACAAGCGCGCCACGATCGTCGCGCTGACCGACAGCGGCAAGGCGCTGGCCGATCAGATCCGGCGACTCTGGGTCACCCTCGCGGAGGAGACGGTGCGGAGCCTGTCCGCCGAGACGGTGGAGCGACTGCCCGCCGTCCTGCAGATCATGACGACCAACGTCGATGGCAAGTCGCCGAACCAGCCTGCGGCCCAATCCGCCCATTCAACAACCGATCGGCCGCTAACGTAATACAAAGTCAGCGGGAGAGGCGCCTCGCCATGTCCGCGAAGCGCTATGCGACCCTGCCTGGTGCGTGAGACTTCCTGCAGGGGAGTAGGGGCATGCGGATGTTGCGTCGAGTTCGTGTCGGCGTGCGGCTCGGCGGCGCCTTCGGAGCGGTCGCGCTGCTGTTGATCATCATGATCGGCGTGGCCGTCGCGACCACCCTCGCGCAGCGGCACGCTGACCAACGGGCGTCCGAATCCGTGGCGTTGCGACATGACGCGATGGTCGCCAAGTTCCGCACGGCCGACTTCAACGGCTGGCAGACCGCGTACGCGTTCGACACGATCCGGGGCGTGCCGGAAGCCACCGACGACACCGTGGGGACGCGGGCGAAGTTCCTGGCCTCGACGGCCGCCTTCCAGCAGGATCTCACCCGGCTCGCGTCCCACCAGCTCACCTCGACCGAACGGCAGCAGGTGACCACCGCCGAGAACGCCTTCACCCGCTTCATGGAGGTCGACGCGCGGATCGTATCCGGATACCGGACCGGCACCTCCGCCTCGATCGCGGCGTCCAACGACCTGGTCTCCGGTGAGGCGCTGTACTGGTTCGACCAAGCCGCCACCGCGGTCGATCAGCTCGCCGCCCAGGCGGAGGCCGACACCAACGCGGACGCCGCCGCGGCAGACACGACGAGCAACAGAGGGCTGCAGCTCATGGTCGTGTCCGGCGTCATATGTCTCGGGATCACCGCGGTGCTGGGCTGGCTGACAACCCGCATGATCACGAACGCGGCTCGCAACCGGGCGATCCTGGCCGCGATCGTCGAGCAATCCGCCGACGCCACCCTCGCGGTCACTCTCGACGGAACCATCACGACCTGGAACAGCGGCGCCGAGCGCGTCTACGGCTACACCGCCGACGAGGTCCTCGGCCATTCGGTGAAGATGCTGCTGCTGCCCGACCGCGAAGCCCTGCTCGCCTCCGTACTCGCTGATCTGGCCGCGGGCCGCCAGTTTCAATACGAGGAGGCGCCTCGGCTGCGCAAGGACGGCAGCGAGATCTTCGTATCGGCCCTGCTCGGGCCGCTCTGCGACGACGACGGGAGGATCATCGGTGGCGCCGCCACCGAGCGCGACATCACCGCCCGCAAGCAACGCGAGGCCGAGCAGAAGATCGCCGACCAGCATGCGGCGATCGCCACCCGGCTGGAGAGCCTCGGCCTGCTCGCCAGCGGGGTGGCACACGACTTCAACAACATGCTGGCCATCATTCTCAACTGCACGGAGTTCGTCGCCGAGGACACCGGTGACGAGGTGGCGGAGGACCTGAACCGGATCCGCAACGCCGTCAAACGGGCCCGGGAGCTGACCAGTCAACTACTGGTGTTCGCCAAACGGGAACCGACCCAGGTCGAGATCGTCGACCTCAACGTGGTCGTCACGGACGCCACCGACCTGTTGCGCCGCTCCATCGGGGCCAACATCACGCTGAACAGCCAGACCTGCTCCGGTGCCCTGCCGGTGCGAGCCAACCGCGGCCGGCTCGACCAGATCCTGCTCAACCTCGTCGTCAACGCCCGCGACGCGATGCCCGACGGTGGAGCCGTGACCATCACGACCGGCATCACCGAGGTGCCCGAGGACCCGGCCCGGAACCTGTCGGCGGGGCGTTACGCCGAACTGGCGGTCAGCGACAACGGCACCGGCATGAGTGCGGAGGTCAAGGACCGCCTCTTCGAGCCCTTCTTCACCACCAAGCCGGCCGACAAGGGCACCGGCCTCGGCCTCGCCACCGTCTACGGCATCGTCGGCGACGCCGGCGGCACGATCACCGTGGACTCCACGCTCGGCGTCGGCACCACCTTCCGGATCCTGTTGCCCGTCGTCGTCCACCCGGCCGGCGCCGAGGCCGAAACTCCGGAGACACCCGAATCCGGATGCGGCGAACACATCCTGATCATCGAGGACGAGGACACCGTACGCGAGCTCGTGGTCCGGATCCTGAACCGGAACGGCTACCGCGCGACCGCGGTCGGCGACGCCGACTCCGCCCTCCGCATGGACCTGGACGACATCGCCCTGTCCGTCATCGACATGAACCTTCCGGACCGGCCCGGCCGGGCCATCGCCGCCGAGCTGCAGATTGCACACCCCGCCCTGCCCGTACTGTTCATAACCGGTCAGGGCGACGATTCAGCCGATCCCACGACTGACGCGAACGGAGCGACCCGCATCGTGTACAAGCCGTTCACCGCCGCCGAACTGCTCAGCAACGTCGCCACAGCGCTCCAGACCGCGGGAGCCTGAACCCGGGATGTCGTACCGCTCGCTTACCGTGGTCGGCAGGGAGCGGGCGGACGAAAGGGATCGGGGTGCCTCGACGCAGACGCCGGCGCCGCAAGGGCCGGCACGACGGTTCGCTAACCGTCCTCGGTGGACTCGGGCTGCTCGCACTGTTGACGCTGCTGGTGCGGCAGGCGCAAGCGCACCCGGTGGCGGCGACGCTGATCGCGGTGGGGCTCGCCGCGGTGGCGGCGGCCGGGGTGTCCGTGTGGGTGAGCGGCCGCCGCCGGATCGCCGGGCACGAGCGGGAGGTCGCGGTCACCGACGGCATGTCCGGCGACCAGTTCGAGCACTTCACCGCGCGCTTGATGCGGGCCAGCGGCTTCCGCCGGGTCGAGGTGGTGGGCGGCAGCGGCGACATGGGCGCCGACGTGTTCGCCTACACACCGGACGGCCGCCGCGTCGTCGTACAGTGCAAGCGGTTCGCGGGAAACCTGGGCAGCCCACACGTGCAGCGGTTCGCCGGCACGGCCCGCGACATCCACGGCGCTGACGTGGCCCTGCTGGTGACCACGGGCCGGCCCACCGCGCAGGCCCGCGAGGTCGCGCTGCGCTGCCGGATCACCCTGATCGACCGCCCCGCCCTGGCGGAGTGGCTCACCACCCGATCCCTCGACTGCTGACGCCGCCGGGCGGGGATTTGTGTTCGAGCACCGGCCGCAGCAAGATGCTGAGGCTTCGTGTCGGCCGGCTTGAGGGATGATGATCGATGACTTGGCGACGGCCGTGACCGGCCTGCTCGAGCTTCTCGAGACGCTGCATCCGGGCTGGTTCGCACTGCTGGCCCTCGCGGAGAACGTCGTTCTGGTCGGGCTGGGTGCCCTGCTCGGGCACGGGGCGTTGCGGCTGCCGGGTGCGCGGCGCCTCACGCCGGATCCGGGCCCGGTGAGCACGCTCGAACTCGCGCTGGTCGCCGGCACGACGGTGCTGAACACCGTGATCACCGTCGCCGGCTGGTGGCTGTGGAAGGCCGACGTCATCGTCCTGCGCACCGACCTCGGCCTCGGATCGATCGCCGAGCTCGCGGTGCTGGTCATGGTCATGGACGTGCTGATGTACGCCGGGCACGCGACGGTCCATCTTCGTGCGCTGTTCCCCTGGGTGCACCGGCTGCACCACGTCTTCGCCGACGCTCGCCCCATCACCCTGTTCGCCCTGCATCCGCTGGAGGCGATCGGTTTCGGGGCGATGTGGCTGCTGGTCCTCGCCGCCCACCCGTTCTCGATCTGGGCGCTGGCCGCCTACACGGTGCTCAACCTCGTCTTCGGCATCCTCGGCCACCTCGGGGTGGAGCCGCTGCCCCCACCCGTACGCCGCAATGCGGTCTTCCGATGGGTCGCCACGCCGACCATGCACGTCGGGCACCACGCCGATCCGCGCTACAACCTGGGCTTCTACACCACCGTCTGGGACCGCCTGTTCGGAACCCTGGAACCCGGCTACGACGTCCGGCGGACCGCCCTCACCCCCGAGCCCTACCGCAGCGAACCGCGACAGTCCCCGACCCGATGATCATTACGGCGAGCAGGTCCACACCAGGCTGAGGTAGACGCCGTAGCCCGCGGAGACCAGCGTCAGCAGCCCCAGCACCACTCCGGTCGCCGGGCGGCGGGCCTTCGACAGGGCGGCGGCGATCGGGAGCAGCAGCGGGAAGGCCGGGATCAGCAGCCGGGCCTTCGAGTTGTAGTAGCTGTCGCCGAAGAACGCCATGGCCAGGATCAGCGCGGAGTAGACCGTCAGCTGCCACGGCACCCGATCGGTGACCAGGAGGATCAGCAGGGCGAAGGCCACGGCGACGACCAGCGTGACCACGTACAGGGCCAGCGGTGACGCCTCGGTCAACAGGACGTACGCGCTCCGCACCGTGTACTGCCCGAGGTCGTACGACATCTTCCAGGCTTCGTTCTGCAGATGCAGGTAGCCGTCGGCCCGGTCCACCCGGTGCCCGACCCAGGCGAGGTAGCCGAGCAGGCCGAGCGGCGCGACCGCCCCGGCCACCCACGGCCGCCAGCCGTCGCGACGCCGCACGACGGCGGTGAGCACGGTCAGCTCGAGCACCGCGATCAGCGCGGACCCGGTCGGCCGGGTCGACCCGGCCAGCAGGCAGAGCAGACCGGCGGTGATCCAGTTGCGGCGCAGCATCGCGAACAGCGACCAGGCGGCGAGCGCCGTGAACAGCGTCTCGGTGTAGCCCATCGACTCGATGAACGCGTGCGGAAGCACCGCCCACAGCGCCGCGAGCAGGATCCCCGTGCCGCGATCGCGCAGGTGGGCGCCGATCGCGTACAGGCCCCACGCCGCGGCGAGCCCCGCCAGCCAGGAGATCGCTATGCCGGCCGCGCCCGGTCCGCCCGGCAGCACCGGGTCGGCGGCCGCGATCAGGCCGGGAAAGAGCGGGAAGAACACCAGGTTGGTCATGGCCAGGCCGCCGTCCGGCTTCAACGGGATCGCGGTGTCGTAGCCGTGTCGCACGATGCCGGCGTACCAGCCCGCGTCATAGCCACCCAGCAGCTGCGGCAGGCCGCGACGCCGGTCGATCGCGAACGCCCAGACGACGCCGACGCCGAGGACGCGCAGGACGGCGTACGACGC
Source organism: Actinoplanes regularis (assembly GCF_900188005.1). Taxonomy (GTDB): domain Bacteria; phylum Actinomycetota; class Actinomycetes; order Mycobacteriales; family Micromonosporaceae; genus Actinoplanes; species Actinoplanes regularis. Next base: position 74,198 of record NZ_FZNR01000002.1, read on the forward strand.
GATCGCCGGCCACGCCCCGCGGACGCCGAACCGGGGTTCCGGCGCTTCAGCCGACCCGGACAATTGCCCTGTTCTTCCACAGCGACAAAGAGCCTGAAAAGGCATTCATTCCGTAGCCGACCCCCTACCCGCTGCGCATTTTACCAAATGCAAATGAAGCTATATCCTTTTCATGTAACGGCTCCCGGACGCGGGAAATCCGGCACCGCACGCTATCCACGAACGCCTTTGCATGCAGGGCATTCAGTCGCGGTTTCCCGTCTGTTCGACGGCGCTTTCTGGCGCCCGTTTCCGGAGGTCATGGTGGTCTGGTTCATCGGCCAGTCGCTCGTCTTCATCCTGCTCGCGTTCGTTCTCGGCATCATTGTAGGCCGCCTCACCGCGCGCCGAGGCAAGCTCGAGGAAACCATTTCATCAGCCCCGGCTAAATCGAACGGAGCCGCCGGAGAAAAGGCCGCGAAGCCGGGTGAAACAGCGGACGAAGAACTGGAGCGGATCGAGGGCATCGGCCCTAAGATGGCCGACGCACTCAGGGCGGCCGGCATTCGCACGTTCGCTCAGCTCGCCGACACGGACGACGACACCAAACGCCGAGCCGTGAACGCCGCGGGCATGACGTTCGCGCCGAGCCTCGTCACCTGGAGCCGTCAGGCACGCCTTCTCGCCGACGGCGACGAGGAAGCCTTTGCCGAGCTCACCGCCCGCCTGATCGCCGGCCGCGACACGGAGGTCGCCCGATGACGACGACCGCCGCCCACCCCAAGCGCCGGATCTGGCTGGCCGCACTGGTCGCCGTGCTCGGGCTGACCGGGATCGTCGCCGGGCAGGCCGGACCGAACCGGCACCGGATCGAGAACGACCTCGCCCACCGCTCCGTCCAGGCGCTCGCCGCCGCCGGGCAGGACGACGCCCGGGTCTCCTTCGCCGGGCGTGACGCCCTGGTGGTGACCGGTTCCCCGGCCGAGGCCGATCAGGTCCGGACGATCGTGGCGGCCGTGACCGGGGTCCGCGCGGTCCACGTCTCGGTCGAGGCCGCGGAGGTGGCCCGCACCCCGGCGGCCGTGCTGCTCGCCGCGTCCGGCGAGCGGGCCGTGCTGACCGGCACGGTTCCCACCGCCGAGATGCGAACCACGCTGCGCGACGCCGCCGACGCGGCGTTCGGCGCGGGCGTGGTCGACGACCGGCTCACGGTCGCCGGCACGGTCGCCGCCGACAACGCGCTCTCGGCGTTGCCCGCCCTGTTGCGGTCGCTGCCGGCCGGCGTCCCTGATCTGTCCGTACGACTGGAGGCCGGTGCCCTGACCCTCAGCGGGACGGCGCCGTCCGAGGCCGCGCGCACCGCCCTGACCACGGCGGCCGGGCGCACCGGCGTCCCGGTCACGGACCGGATGACCGTCGCCGCCCTGCAGCCGCGCCTGTCCGCCGTGGCCCCGCTGACGTTCCGCACCGGCAGCGCCGAGCTGACCCCGGCCTCCCGGAAGTCGCTACGCCAGATCGCCGACCTGCTGACGGCGAATCCGAGCACGGACCTCCGCGTCGAGGGGCACACCGACTCCCGTGGTTCGAGGGCGACGAACCTTCGGGTCAGCCGCGCCCGCGCCGACGCGGTCCGCTCCGGCCTGCTGAAACTCGGCGTGGCCGCGGACCGTCTGAGCACCGTCGGCTACGGCGAGGCGCGTCCGAAGGTCGCCAACGACTCCCCCACCCACCGCGCCGAGAACCGCCGTGTGGAGCTGGCCGTCGTCAAGAGCTGAGACCGCGGGTCGGCCATTCGGCCGATGCGCTGGACGGCCGGCTCCGACCGGGGTCCGATGCGCGGGGGCGCCGAACTTCCTACGATCGGCGCCCATGAAGATCACCCGAAGTGCGGCCCTGGTGGCCCCGGCGACCGGTCTGCTGCTGGGAGTCCTCGACTTCATCTGGATCAAATACGTGCCGTTCCCGTTCGGCGGGCTCGGCAACTCGATCGCGGTGTGGGCGGTGGCGGCGTTCCTGCTCACCCTGCTCAACCGGTGGAGCCTGCCGGTCTCCGCGGCCGCCGCGGCCGGCCAGCTGGTGATCGCTGTCCCGGCGTACTACCTGGCCGCGACGATCATCCAGCACGACGACCTGTCGAACCTGTACGACGCCAACGCCGTACTGTGGATGATCCTCGGGGTTGTGGCGGGTCTGGTCTTCGGCGCCGGAGGCGCCCTGGCCCGTCGCGCGGACGCCCCGCGGCTTCTTCGCGACGCCGCCCTCGCGCTGCCCGGCGCCGTGCTGTTCGCCGAGGCCGTCCTGGAGATCGGCCGCATCGGCGACCCGTCCTACTCGACCGGCAGCCTGGTCGCGTACGTCACCGTGCTGATCGTTCTCGGCCTCGGGACCACCCTGCTGATCACGCCGGCCGCGCATCGCCGCGCCCGGGTCCTGCTGCTCGCGCTGCCGCTGACCGCGCTCGGGTACGCCCTGCTCAGCCTCACCGGCTTCCGGTGAGAGCGGCGACGCCGGTCCTCGTCCGGGTGCCGCCGATCCCGGCGCGGAGCTCGGTGGGTCACCGGCCGGCGGCCCACCGCGCCACTCGCCACGGCGGTCAGCCGGCTTCCGGGTGCTCCGTGACGTTCTGCAGGTAGAGCGCCTCGCCCAGCTTCTCGATCAGGCCGAGCTGGGTCTCCAGGTAGTCGACGTGGTGCTCCTCGTCGGCCAGGATGTCCTCGAAGATCCGGGCCGAGGTGACGTCACCGATCGAACGCATGTACTCCAGCCCGCGGCGCAGCCGGTCGACCGCCTCGACCTCGATCTTCAGGTCGCACTCGAACTGCTCCTTGACCGTCTCGCCGATCCGCAGCGGAGACAGCTTCTGGTAGTTGGGGAGCCCTTCGAGGAACAGGATCCGGTCGGTGAGGACCTCGGCGTGCCGCATCTCGTCGATCGACTCGGCCCTGGTGTGCTTCGCGAGCACGGTGTAACCCCAGTTGTCCTGCATCTTGGAGTGCAGGAAGTACTGGTTGATCGCGGTCAGTTCCGCGGTGAGCTGCTCGTTGAGGAACTCGATGACACGTGCATCGCCTTGCATGCCGAATACCCCCGTAATGTGACCATTCGGGGGTCAGCGTACTGCGCGTAGTGGCTACGCAGCGGACGGTAGTCGCGTGTCGGCGCGCTCCTCCTCGATCAGCTCCTCGATCCGATCAAGGCAACTGCCACAACCGGTGCCGGCTCCACAGGCGTCGCCGATCGCCTCCTCCGTGCGCGCACCGCAGCGGATCGCGGTGCGCACCTGGTGTTCGCGGACCTGGTAACAAATGCAGACGAACATCGGGCGACGACCTTTACTTGGTTAGCCTTACCTTGCTTAGGGTGCCCTAAAACACCTGGTCGCGCAAACTTTTGGGGCACCTCCGAGGAGCAGGGGCGGTTACATCGATGCCCCGCCGAGCGGGGACATCGAGTCGTACTGATTGCTAACGGATGATGACCCCGTTACGTTGGGAGCGCTCCCAGTCGATCCTTCTCCCCGGAAGGAAGCCCATGTCCACTATTTCCCCTCGCGCCAGATGGCTGGCCGCGGCGGCCGCCGGCGCCACCGCCGCGGCCGGCGCACTACTGATCGGCACCGGCACCGCCGAAGCCGGCACGATCAGCGGCACGCTCTACCGCGACACGAACACGGCGGTCGCCCGCTGGGTCGCCGCCAACCCGGGCGACTCCCGCACGGCGGTCATCCGCGACCGGATCGCCAGTCAGCCGGCCTCACACTGGCTCAGCAACTTCAACCTCAGCACGATCGGATCCGAGGTCTCGACGTACGTCAACGCGGCCAACGCCGCCGGTCAGATCCCGGTCCTGACCGCGTACGCCATCCCCAACCGTGACTGCGGCGGCGCCAGCGCCGGCGGCGCACCCGACCTGACGCAATACCAGACCTGGATCAGAGCCGTCGCCGGCGGGCTCGGCAACCGCACCGCGATCATCGTCCTGGAACCGGACTCGATCGCGCTGCAGACCTGCCTGAGCTCCGCCGAGATCACCGCCCGCGGCCAGGCCCTGGCCACCGCCACCCGCACACTGAAGGCGGCGAACCCGAACGCCAAGGTCTACCTCGACGCCGGGCACTCGGCCTGGAACAGCGCCGCCGACCAGGCCGGAAGGCTGGCCGGCGCCGGCGTCGCCGACGCGGACGGCTTCTACACCAACGTGTCGAACTTCAACGCCAACTCGGCCGAGGTCAGCTACGGCAAGGCGATCATCAGCGCCCTGAACGGGCGCGGGATCAGCGGGAAACACTTCGTCGTCGACACCAGCCGCAACGGCGGCGCGTCCGGAGACTGGTGCGGCGACGACAACACCGACCGGCGGATCGGGACCTACCCGACCACGGCGACCGGGGACGGCGACGTCGACGCGTACCTCTGGGTGAAGCCGCCTGGGGAGGCCGACGGATGCCGGTACGCGGCCGGGTCGTTCCAGCCGGACCTCGCGTACAGCCTGGCCAGCAGCGCGCCGAACCCGCCGGTGACCAGCTCACCGACCGCGTCGCCGTCGTCCTCGTCGGCCTCGCCCTCGCCGTCGTCTCCGTCCCCCTCCGCCTCGTCGCCGAACCCGGGCGCCGGCTGCACCGCGACGTTCAAGGTGACCGGTTCGTGGCAGGGCGGGTTCCAGGCGGCGGTCACGGTCACCGCGGGTGGCAAGGCGATCAGCGGGTGGGCTGTGGGGTGGACGCTCGGTAGCGGGCAGTCGATCAGCCAGGTCTGGAACGGCACACTGACCACCAGCGGGACTGCGGTGACGGTACGCAATGTCTCCTGGAACGGGGCGCTTCAGCCCGGGGCGTCTGCGGAATTCGGTCTGATCGCTTCCGGTAGTGCCGTTACGCCCGCGTTGACCTGCACCACCGCGTAGCCGCGCCGACCTGCATCGTCGCGAAGCCGCGCCGACCTGCACCGTTGCGAGGCCGCGCCGATCTGCGGTTTCGCTGACCTGCACGACCGCGAGGCTCCGCCGACCCGCACCACCGCATGACCCCGCTGAACCGCACCACCGCGCAGCCTCGCTGACCTGCACGACCGCGCAGCCTCGCTGAACTGCACCACCGCGCAGCAGAGTGGGCCCCGGCACAACGCCGGGGCCCACTTGTTGCGTATCAGCTATTGTCGATGCGGCTTTGCTCTCAAGTCCGGAGAGGACAAACGACTGTGCGAGGCAGACACCGCTGGGCCATCGCCGCTCTCACCCTCTTCTGCACGCTCGCCGGCACCGCATCACCCGCGCATGCCGTCGCCAATGGCGAGCCCGTGCCGGACGGAAAGTATCGCTTCTCGGTCAAACTGACCATGACCGGCATCCCGACCGCGTCCGGCGGCAAGCGCAACAGCGCCTGCTCCGGTGCCCTGATCGCACCACAGTGGGTGATCACCGCCGGTCACTGTTTCCGGGACGCGAACGGGGTCCGGGTCGAATACCCGGTAGCCGACCTGACCACCGCCACCGTCGCCCGCACCGACCTCACCGGCACCGGCGGCCACGTCCTGAAGGTGATCGCGGTCCGCCAGTCCGCAACCGCCGACGTCTCCCTGGCCCGCCTGGAAAAACCGATCTTCGACGTACGACCGATCCGGCTCGGCACCCGGCCCCCAGAGCTGGGCACGATCCTGCGGGTAACCGGCTACGGCTCCGTGACCAGCACCAACCCGGTACCGTCGACTCGCCTGCGGACCGGCCAGCTGACAGTGCTATCGGTCGCCGACTCGGTCATCGGGCTCCACGGATACGCGCCGCAGCCGGACACCACACCGTGCCCCTACGACTCCGGCGGCCCGTACTTCACCGAACGCGGAAAGCTCGCCCCAATTCTGGCGGGCGTGGTCAGCAACGGTCCAAGCTGCCCGCACACCGGAACCGAGAACGCCGCCCGCACCGACAACATCACCCCCTGGATCCGCTCGGTCATCTGGGGAAAGCATCAATAACCCCGGCGCGAGCTCCCTCTCTCCCCCGGCGTTACGACTCGTCCGCCCCAGACCTGACGGCTCCTCCACACGACACAACCCCTCGACCCCTCAACCTGGGAGGGTGGTTCGAGATCCTTCGGGTTGGTCTATACGTTGAGTCCGTTTGGAGATCGCTCCGCAGGTTCGCTACAGATAGCGATCGCTCGATGGCGTGAAAGATGAATCCCGGTCATGATCGTGCCGCTAGCTTCGGCGTTGGCCGGTCATGGGAGATCGAAAGCCGTACCCCAGCGATCAAGAAGCGATGGATCGTCGAGCAGGTCTACGGCATCCTGATGCCGCACCGCCGCCTGGCCCGCGAATACGAGAGCCGCCCTGAATCGAGCGTGTCTCGCACCCTGTGGGCGTCGATGGCCGGCATGGTCCGCCGGCTTACCGGCACCAGCACCTCGACCTGGCGCAACGCGTAAGGCCCGCCGGTGCACCTCGACACGATCCTCGGCCTGATCGCCGAACGCGAGACCACCGCAGCAGCGACCGCGGGCAGATCACCCTGCTCACAGCCGAACTCACCCACATCGACCGTGACCTGGCGACCTGGCGACCACCCGCACCATGCTGCAGCGCCTCGCCGCGACCGAGTTCACCGCCGACGACCCCACCATCGTCAGCTCCGCCTACCAGCAGATCCTCGCGATCCTGGGCACCGCGACCGTCGGCATACGAGCCAAAGACGTCTGCCTCGCCCTCGGCATCGAGCCTTTACCGAAACACGTCGAGGGCACCCGAGCGAAGCTGAAACGCCTGGTAAACCGCGAGATCGTGACGGAGAGACAGCCCGGAATCTTCACCGTGATCCATAAACGGACCTAACCTCCCGGAACGTCCTCCAAATACCCCTCAGGAACTCTGCTTGCGGCGTTGCCGAACGACAATCTGGTCGGGGCAGACCGTGGACAGAAAGCGGCCCACGCACAGCGCCAGCCGTTCTGGGACCAGTGAGTAATAGATCTTGTTCGCCTCGCGCCGCTCCTGAATCAGACCGGCTGAGCGCAACGTGCTGAGATGGCGGGAGACAGAGGGACCGCTCATGGGGAAGCGCTCGGCGATCCCGCCGGCGGTCAGCTCGCCGTGCCGGAGGTCTTCGAGAATTTGTCGACGCGTGGGATCCGCCAGTGCACGGAACACGCTCGCATCCTCGGCGCCGATCGACATGTCATCCATTTTCGTCCTTAGCAATCTAGCAATCTAGCCAAATAAGCAACTCAATGCACCGAGCATATCCCGCTCGGGCAGGGTTCAGCTCCCAACCGCCTTGAGGCTCTGCGGTGACTCTGCCAACCACCCAAGGCCCGATCGTCTTCGTGCCGCCCAGGCCCCTGCAAGGTCAACAGCGGCTACGTGGACACCTGCGGCTCTGAACGGCGTCGGCACAGTGGCCGGCAGGAAGTTAGGCGTGAAGCTCAAGCCGGCATGGGCGGCCTGTCGGTTGCCAATGAACTGGTCCGTGCCGGCGAAGGATGCGTCAGCCGCGCGGCGGTCGTCGTCCAGCGACGGCCACCCACCGCCGAGTACGTGAACCGGGGAACGCCACATGGCGCCGTTGCGTGTTCGCGTCGCCAGGCGGTCAACAAGGCGCGTCGCGGTCGACATCCGCCGCTCCCGCCTTGCCGGATCACATGCCGGCCAGCGGTTCCGCCGCCGAAGCGGCGCCGCCGCATGCCGCAGCGGGTTCCGGCCAGGGGTGCCGCGCGCCGCCTCCGACGTACCGTGCTTAGCAATGTAGCTTGATAGCTTCATTGCTAAACTGCTATAAACCCTGGCGTGGATGCGTTACCCCGACACCGGCACCGCACGTCGTCCTGGCCACTTGGTGCGCCGCCGGCCGGTGGCGCTGACGGCAGCGCCGGCTTTGCCAGACCGTGCCGGCCGCCGACGCGTTTCTCCGCAGCCGGCGACCTGGCCGCCGGCGATCCGAATCAAGAAAGCGGGTTCTCATGACCGTGACCGCGCCACCCATCATGCTGTGCCGCCAGAAAATCGCCGACGCTCATTGGCTGCTGTGGCTACCGGCACATCTTGGCCCCTACTACGCGTTCAATCTCGCCTTCATCACGGCGGGAACATACCTGGACAGCAGGGGAATGTCGCTCAAGTTGTCGGCGCTCGAGGCCCTGGTCGGCCTGCTCTGGACCCTACCGTTGACTCTCCCCGCCATCCTGGTGAATTTCAGCCTGATGCGTCTGCTCGCCGACGTCTCACCGCGCTGGTTCCGTATCGCCGCCGTGACGTTCGTAGGCGCCCCGCTGCCGCTTCTGGCCTGGTACTCGCAGATGGACCTGATCGGCTATGTCGCCGCCGCTCACGTCGCAACCGCGCTTATTCTCGTACACCCCGGCCGAAAGCTCCGGTGACCACGTCCGCGCACGGACCTGCTCGGCGGCATGGCGGGCGGTAGCTTCACCTTCAGTGATCAGGCCGAAAGTGTCCACGCGGCCGGCGACCGAGGTGCGCTTGGCCCGCCATGCCTCCAGGCACGGACCGATCAGCCCGCTGCTCGTCGGTAACGTCGCTCGGGTACGGCTTTCGACAACCCATGGACCAGCCAACGTCGCAGCCACGAAACCGGTCGTGACCGGGATCCACTTTTTGCGCCATCGAGCAATCGATACCTGTAACAAAGTCGCAGAGCGATCTCCGAACGGACCCGACGCATAGATCAACCGCAAGGATGTCGAACCACCCTCTGACGACTCCTCCACACGACGCAACCGCTCGACCTCCCCCGACTTTGACGGCTCACTCCACCCCGAGCCCGACAGTTCGACCACCCTGATGGGCGGGAGGAGCCTGTTTCCTCAGGCCCTTGAAGGTCAGGCCAAGCGGACCGGGAGCGAGGCGTAGGAAGGAATGAGGACGCTACGGCGGTAGCGCCGACTCTCGATCCGCCACGGGCGGCCGGTCTCCAGAAGTGTCCGCAACAACCCGGAGATCTCGGCGCGGGCCAACGGCGCTCCGAGGCAGAGGTGGCGACCGGCACCGAACCAGAGTTGGCGCTGGTCGGGCTGGTAACCACGGTCCAGGTCGAAGCCACCGGCCGCGTTGTTGGCGGTGTAGGTGAGCATCAGCACCCGCTCCCCCGCCCGCAGCCACCGACCGTCCACCGTGACGTCCGCGGAGACGGCCCGTCCGATCAGCGGCGCCGGCGTCGTCACCCGCAGCCCCTCGCGAACCGCGTCGGGCAAAAGTTCCGGATTGCCGCGAAGCCGATGCTGGGCACCGGTGTCGTGCAGGATCGCAACGGTCCGGGCCATCGCGCTCGCCGCCGTCTCGGTGCCGGCGACCATCAGCAGAGTCGCCAACCCCTCCGCCTGACGCCGCTCCAGGCCCAGTTCACGGCAGCGACCCAGGACCGTCTCCGCCGGCGCACTCCGCCAGGAGTCCGCGACGTTGGCGGTCAACCTGCTCACGATCGCCTTGGCCCTGGCCACGGTCTCCGGCCCGAGACGGGTGGAAGCCGTGGTCCCAAGAGCCAGCGAAGCAAGCTCCTCCCCGGTAGCGAAAATCTCCCGGTACGACTCATCACGGTCGACCACCGCCAGTTGCAGCAGGTCCGCCACGATCCGCCCCACCAGCACCCGCGCCAAATCGGCAACGTCGACGGTCCCGCCACCCCGCAGTTCAGCCCCGGCCCGCGCAAGCCGCGCCCCGATCACCCGGTCGGTCAGCCGACGAGCGCTCTCGTCGGTGAACAGATCGCGGGTCCGGGCACGCAGTTGATGGTGGCCGGGACCATCGAAGATCTCGTACACCCAGTCACCGAGCACCTGAGCCCAGAGATGCCCCACCCCACCCTCACCAAGCAGGCTGAAATGCTCCGGATCGTTGAGAATCCTCCGAGCAGTCAACGGATCAGCGGTGACCCACCCGATCCTCGGCACCCGCCGCAGCCGCCGCACCAGCCGACCCGCGGTAAGCAGCACGGAAAGCCTGGGATGAGCGGCTGCGAGAACACGAAACTCATGACGCCCGGCGGTGTCCATCACCCCGCCATCATGACCTCATCCGACGCTCCAATCGCACCCCTCACGCAGCATGAACCGAGACGCCCAGCATCCGCCGGCCCAGCACCCCAGCCACCAGGCAGAGCCGCCGACCACGAGCCAGAGCCATCCAGCACTCCCAGCCCAGCACCAAGCCCAGTCAGCAGCCCAGCAACAGGTCCAAGCTCAGGCATCGGCCCAGCACCAGGCCCACGCGCCGAGCCAGCAGGAGGTCCAAGCCCAGGCGCCAGGCCCAAGCACCAGGCCCACGCCCAGGCACCGGCCCAGCACCAAGCCCACGCGCCGGGCCAGCAGGAGGTCCAAGCCCAGGCCCAGGCACGAGGCGAAACCACCGGGCAAAACTCAAAACCACTGGCTACGAGCCAAATCACCAGCGACTGGGCACCAAACATCCGGCAGAGGGCAGCAGACACCAGGCAGAGCCCACCAGCCGACGACAATCGGTCACCGATAGTCGGTCAGCGACTTCGCCACCTGCCGGCAGGCCAGCCAGGTGGTAACCACCTTGACCACTCGCCGCGCGGAACAGAATCCAGATCAGCCGATTTCAACCCCAGCCCGCAAAACGAAAACCAACACCCGGGGCGGCGCGCGATTTCGGCAGACCTTTCGCCCAACCCCTATAGCCCGCTGGGGCAGAAAGAAATACAGAAACAAGGACGAGCAAATTCCGCCTGATTTAACACCATCCCCCGCACAGCAACCATCAGGAACCCGGCCATACCAGATATCGCCGAGTGCCACCAGCACCACTATCCCGCGACGACCACCCTCATTCATGAAAAACCAGCCGTAAGCCGATCGAGGCAGAAGCGACACCCGCAGCCCAGCCCACGAGCCAGGCTGCAGTGCCACCGGTTGCGCCGCCTCGGGCCACCGAACCGCTGCCGTTCGCCCCGGCACCCTCCGACCCGGCGAAGAAGCCGTCGACCACGACACCGGAGCCACTGACCGTTTCCGTTGCGATATCCGCGGTCGCCGTTTCGACACCACCCGCCGAGTCGGCGCCGACGCCGACTGCGGCATGAGAGACCACTCCGCCTGCCGCGACAAGGGCACTACCGACTCCGGCACTGGGGCCGGGGCCGGGGCCGGGGCCGGGGCCGCAGCCGGGGCCGCAGCCGGGGCCGGGGCCGGGGCCGGGGCCGGGGCCGGGGCCGGGGCCGGGGCCGGGGCCGGGGCCGGGGCCGGGGCCGGGGCCGGGGCCGGGGCCGGGGCCGCAGCCGGGGCCGCAGCCGGGGCCGCAGCCGCAGCCGGGGCCGCAGCCGGGGCCGCAGCCGGGGCCGCAGCCGGGGCCGCAGCCGGGGCCGCAGCCGGGGCCGCAGCCGGGGCCGCAGCCGGGGCCGGGGCCGGGGCCGGGGCCGGGGCCGGGGCCGCTCGCGGTGCAGGCGGCATCACGGGTGGTGAAGTGGATGCGGCGGAGTTGGACTGGGAGCTTTCCGGGGTGGGCGCTGTCAGCGGTCCCGAGCGGCTCTGCCGGATTCGACGAAGCTTCGCGGCGTGGCGCTGCTGAAGGCCCCAAGCACGGTGGCGCTCGTGCTCACGACGGAATTCTTCGCGTTCGGCGGAATAGTTGCGCGCGAGGGTTCGATCCCGCATCGCAGCGATTTCCGACCTGCCGAACAGCGATAACTGGCCCATGACATCAATTCTCTCGCGCCCCCGCCCAGCCTGCCAGTAGACGATCATGCCAAAATCAATTTCCGCAATGCGCGCACCAATAGTTCCGCAACGATTTCGGGCACAGCATCGGGCTCGCAGAAATGATTTCTGCCGATAGATTCAGCTGGTCTCCTGCTCATTGGCCGGACGAGGCAGCGCCGAGTCCCACACAATGGCTGACTGATCAAGCACGGCTACCCCGCGCCAGGTAGAAGGGTCACCGATCGAGGATCGGTAACCCCGTGCCAGACACAAGGCTCACCGATCGGGCGCGGTGACCCCGTGCCGACACGACGCCCGACCGCGTCGTCATGGAGCGACGCCCGACCCCGTGGTCACGGAGCGACGCCCGACCCCGTGGTCACGGAGCAACGCCCGACCGCGTCGTCATGGGACAACGCCCCCACCACATCGCTTCGGCATGACGCCGTCTGCCTGGGAGGATTCTCTCGACATCGCGCCGACGACGACACAGACTGTCCACTGTGATCGAAAAGAGCGGGCCGGGTCACAACGACACCGCATCGGCACTCCGCTTCCTCACCGAACTGATCGCCTGGGTGGCTACCCCATGGGCGCTGTGGTCGTACTCGCCGATCCTGGCGATCGCCGCGGTGGTGTTGCTGATCGGGCTGCCCACCGTCTTCGGTACGCCGGGAGACAAGCCGGGTGGCGTGATCGTCCCGGTGCCGGGCGCGGTAACCGTGTTGTTGGTGCTGTTGCAGATCGTGGCGGCCGCGGTGGCGGCCTGGGTGGCCTGGCCGTGGTGGGCCGCGGCGCCCGTGACCGTGCTCTGCCTGGTCGTGCCGTTCACCGAGCTGCCTCGCTGGCGGCGATTGCTGCGCACAGAGGTCCCCACACCAGACCGATGATGGCCACACACACCTGACCGCGAATACCGCCCCACTGACAACGACCGCCACGCGCAGAAGCCCCCACACCAGACCAATCACGGCCACACACACCCGACCGCGAATACCGCCCCACCGACAACGACCGCCACGCGCAGAAGCCCCCACACCAGACCAATCACGGCCACACACACCCGACCGCGAACACCGCCCCACCGACAACGACCGCCACGCGCAGAAGCCCCCACACCAGACCAATCACGGCCACACACACCCGACCGCGAACTCCGCCCCACCGACAACGACCGCCACGCGCAGAAGCCCCCACACCAGACCAATCACGGCCACACACACCCGACCGCGAACACCGCCCCACCGACAACGACCGCCACGCGCAGAAGCCCCCACACCAGACCAATCACGGCCACACACACCCGACCGCGAACACCGCCCCACCGACAACGACCGCCACGCGCGGAAGTCCCCCCAGCACACCAACGAGGGCTGCACGCGGCCACTGCCACGCTGGCAGCGACTGTTGCGCGCGGAGATCTCCGCACCAGGCCAGCGACGGCTGGGCGGACCCCAGCCAGGCGCGGCTGGCAGAAAGAATCCTGCCGAGGTCAGCGCGTTCGAACGAAGCGATCCGTGAGGTCCTATCCTTTCGCGATGCGCCCCCGTTTGATCAACCAGCGGCGACTGGAAGGCGTACGGGATATCACTTCCGCGGCGGGCGTGGGATGGATCGCCACCGAGCCAACCTGCAACGCTGTCAGCCTGTTCGACCATGACCTGCAGCTCCGACGACGGCTTCGGGTGCCGCTTCACGGCCCTCGCATCAACGCCGCTGCCACTGATCGCTTCGTCGTGGCCGGCGACGACAACGGGATGGCGGCTGTCGACCACACCGGGAAGATCATCTGGCAGAGCGCCTGGGACCGATTCGCTGATAATGCTACAAATCGCGATACCACCCTCCACATCGACGCCCAGGGCGTCCTCTGGATCAGGTTGGCCGATGCCCAGCAGCTCCTGGCCCTTGACGCCACGAGCGGCAGGGAGATCCACCGCGTACCGCTGGCCGGCCCCGAGGCCGCCCGCTTCCTGCACCGCCCCGGAGACGCCCGCACCGGCCTGGTTCTTTCTCGGCCGTACCCTTCACCGAGCGCCCTGATCAGCCTGGTGGACGGCCGCATAGCGCTGCACCCGCTGGACGGCTTCGATCTCGACGGCTTCAACCCGGCGGGGTCGCACTACCTGACCGAGGACCTTGAAGGCTTTCTCTCCGTACGGGACCTCGCCACCGAATCAGTACTGGCCTGGCGCCACATCAACGACCTGCCTGAACTGCCGTCCGATCTTGCCGGTTCGAGGTTCACGGACTGGGCGACGTTCCTCACCGACGAATTGATCCTGATCTCACTCAGGCCTGAGGATTCCCCTGACGACGCCGGGCAGCACCTACTGCTCTCCGCACGAAGCCTCAGGTGCCGGTCCGTGGTGCGTTACCCGAACGACCTCAGCCCTGGTTCGATCACCGCAAGCGAACGGCCGGGCCGATGGCTCACCCATCACCATAAGACGGGCACACTGCGGCTGTGGCAGCTGGGAGACCACCTGGACGACGGACCGTTCCCCGGCCAGCTCAGCCTGCTCTGACGTCGGGAGCCGCCCGCCGGGCAGGTCGCGTCAGCGACGGCCGGTCGCCAGGGTGACGAGGAACTGGCCGCCGCCCGCGTCGACGCTCGCGGTCACCGGCAGTCCGGGCATCAACCGGGAGAATCGGTCGACCAGCCAGTCCGCCGCCTCCTGGGCGTCCTTCCGGCTCGGGCAGCGGGCGACCAGCTCGCGGCCGCCCTTGCGCTCGAGCCGCTCGGCGACGGCGATCAGCGGCGCGGGCTCCACCACGTGCAGGCGGTCCGGCCAGGCGATGACGACCTTGACCGCGCCCTTGCGGGTGTTGCAGGCGCGGTGCGCGAGCCGCTCGGTCACCTTGGCCTTCCGGTCGGCGGTGCGGCTGTCGACGCTGGGACCACGCGGGTCGTTCACCGACATGTCGGCGTCGACCGGCTCATCGCACACCCAGCATCGCCAGCCGTCACGCTTCGCCACATCATCAAGAAGAGCCATCCGAACAAGCTATCCCCTCGCCGGGGCGGACCGTCGGGCCAGCCCCTCACCGGGGCGGCCTGTCGCGCGGGCTCCTCGTAGAGTGCGCGGGTGCCTGATCATCTACCTGACTGCTCGTGCTGCGGCACGCCCTTGGACGGTGTCGAGTTCGACATCCGATCCGAGCTGCCGGACGCGTTGCTGACGCTGTCTCCGGAGCAACGCGAATCGGTCTGGGGCAACAAGGATTTCCAACGGCTCGAGGGCGTGGGCGGCTTCCTCCGCTGCCTCATGCCGGTGCACCTCACCGGTGGCGCAAGCGTGACGTACTCGGTCTGGCTGAAGCTCGACGACGACCAGCTGCGCCACGCCCTCAACGTCTGGACCGAACCCGGATACGTCGACCTCAACCTCCGCGGCGAGGTCGCCAACGCCGTCAAACCGTGGGCCGGCCTGCTCGGTGAGGTCGCCAGGGCCGAGGTCCGCGACGCCAAGAGCCTGCCCTATCTGGTCGCCGAGGAGGGCAGCCTGCTGGCCAGGGTGCTGACCGAGGTGTGGGACCGGGACGACGTGCTCAGCCGGATCTGGCACCCGCTGCCGGTCCCGGTGCGGCAGCAGATCACCCCGACCTGGTCGATCGAACGTACCGCGGGCCTGAGGCCGAGAGAAATCAGCAATGCCGTGAGGTTCATCGGCCCCGGCCGGACCGTCCACGTCGAGACGTTCACCGTTCCGGCAGACCACTGCCCTGACGTGGCCATCACGAACATGAGCGGGGGCCTGCCCGAACGATGTGCGGGCGAGGATTCGGAACACGACGGCGAGCTGGTGCGACGCGCGTTCTGGCTCACGGCGACGGTCGACGGCAAACCACAGCACGAGCTCTACGGCTACGCCGCGATACCCGGCGGCCTGCTCGGCGTCACCTGCATGTACGACGACTCGGCCGACCTGGCCTGGGCACAGAACGTCTGGCGTTCGGTGCGGCACGAAGCCGGACGTTGACCGCCGAGCGTGGCGTGTCCGTCAGCGCCGGTAATCCTGATGGACGCGTTCCGCGACCTGGCGGGTCTGCTCGTCGAAGAGCACGAGCCGGACCACCTCCACGGTGGTCTGCTCGGCGTCCAGGGCCGTCAGGGCTTGCGTGACGGCGTCGTCCTTCGGCCACCGGTACACGCCGGAAGAGATCAGCGGGTACGCGACCGATCGCGCGCCCAGACCGGCGGCGATCGCCAGCGACGTGGTGTAGCAACTGCGCAGCAGCGCGGAACGATCCTCGTCCGCGCTGAACACCGGCCCGACGGTGTGGATCACCCACTGGGCGGGAAGCCGCCCCGCGGTGGTCGCCACCGCCTGTCCGACCGGCAGCCCTCTGCCGTACCGGCTGGCCCGCAGCGCGCGGCACTCCTCCAGGATCGCCGGACCGCCCTTGCGGTGGATCGCCCCGTCGACCCCACCGCCGCCCAGCAGCGACGAGTTCGCCGCGTTGACGATGGCGTCGACCCGCTCGGCCGTGATGTCGCCGGTGACCAATTCGATCCGCATCGCACCACCTTTCGCGTCGATGCTATCCGGGGCAGATTCACCGGCGCTGGGTCAGCACCAGCAGCAGTTCGAAGCGGGCGTCCGGATCGTCGAGATCGGGGCCGAACAGCTCACGAAGCCGGTTCAGCCGGTAACTGACGGTCTGCGGATGAACGAAGAGTTCCGCGGAGACCGCCGCCCGGGACCCCCAGTGCCGCAGCCAGGACTCGAGCGTGACCAGGAGCTGTTCCCGCTGGGCGGGACGCAACCCGGCCAGCGGCTCGAGGCGCCGGGCGGAGAGCGCGGCCAGCGCTCCGGTCTCGCCGCGCAGGGCGAGGGCGGCGAAGTGGTCCTCGACGAAGACCGGGACCGGGCCGGTTCCGATCAGTTCGGCGGCGCGTTCCGCGAGGCGGACCGCCTCCGGGACCTCGGTCCAGGGCAGGGCCGGGCCGACCACGGCGTCCCGGCGGTCGAGGGCCTCGGTCAGGGCGCCACGTTCCGCGCGCGGGCCGGAGCGCAGCAGCAGGACCGCGTCGCGAGCCCGTTCGGCGACCACACCGTCCGCGGCGAAGCGGAACCGGGCGTCGCGGGCCTGGTCGGCGGGGAGCAGCACGGGGACGACCCGGTCCAGGGCGGGCCAGCCGATCGCGGCGACCGCCTCGCGGGCCACGTCGGCCGGCGCACCGCCGCGGAGCAGCAGGTCGGCGGCGCGGCGCCGGCGGCGGTCGCCCTCGCCGGCCTGTTCGCGCAGCTGGCGGGCGAGGCCGTCGGTGCAGGCGGAGGCGAGTTCGTCGACGAACGCGCTGGTGGCGTCGGAGAGGTCGATGATCTCGTCGACGGTGACCGGGCGGGACTCGGCGAGGGCCGCCGAGGCGGTGCGCAGCAGCAGCCGCGCGGCGGTGCGCAGGGCACCGAGCAGCAGCTCCGGACCGCGGTTCTCCCGGGCCTCGGCCGCGCCGAGCGCGACGAAGACCTCGCGGATGCGGGGCGGCAGGGCCGGCTCGTCGGTGCCGGCCAGGTCGAGGAAGCGGTCCAGGGCGACCTGGACGGCGGTGCGCATGTCGCGGTCGAACTTCGCGCCGGTGGTCTCCGCGAAGGCCGGGTTGGCGGCGGCGACCGCTTCCGCGATCGCGGGCACGGCCGCCGGCAGGCGCGGTCGCATGGCCGCGACCAGGTCGGTTGGCACCCGCTGCCAAGGCGTCGCGGAGGCGGAAGCGGTGGTCACGGCAGGCTATTTTGTCACCCCGTGATAACGGTACGGCCTTAGATTGCTGCTGAACGGACGGTGCCTTATCCCGGGGCGGGAGTGACGATTGGGCAGGTCACGCCCGACACCCCCCAGGATCGGATCTGCTCGTGAAACACCGGATGTCCCGTCAGCACGTGGTCGACATGTGCCGGACCATGCTCGACCGTGGCTACCTGAAGGCGACCGAGGGCAACGTCTCGGTCCGTGTCCCGGGCCACGAGCTCTACGCCGTCACCCCGAGCAACTACGACTACGACAAGATGCGCGTCGAGGACGTCTGCATCGTCGACTTCCAGGGCAAACACGTCCCGGACGAGGGTGGCGCGGGCGGCCTGGTGCCGTCGATCGAGTGCGGCATGCACGCGAACATCTACCGCGAGCGGCCGGACGTCAACGCGATCGTGCACACCCACCAGCCGTACGCCTCGGCCCTCGCCTTCCTGCGCAAGCCGATCCCGGCGCTCACCGACGAGCAGGTCCGCTTCCTCGGCAAAGAGGTCGCGATCATCGACTACGCGCCGTCCGGCACCGGCTTCCTCGCGAAGAACGTGCAGAAGAAGGTGGTGAGCGGGGACAACGCGTTCATCATCGCCAACCACGGGGTGGTGGCCGTCGGGACCGATCCGTCGCGGGCTGTGTTCAACATGGCGCTGCTGGAGAAGGTCTCGATCGCCTACCTGATGGCGCTGACCAGCGAGGCCGGGAAGGTCTACACGATCCCGGCGACGATCCGGGAGATCGCCTTCAGCAAGCTGAAGAAGGACGAGAAGCGGATCGCCTCGCAGATCGTCGACGCGGTCGAGCCGGTCCGGGTCCCCGAGGACGAGGTGCTGCCGAGCGTCGCCGAGGTTCCGGAGGTCACGCCCGGCGAGGATCTGGGCTACATGATCAGCGAGTACCTGGACGTCCCGGACACCATGCGGCGGCTCAAGGCCCTGGTCGCCCAGCCGGTCCGTGGCCTGCGCCACGACGCGCTGCTGGACGTGCTGAACTACTTCGAGACCAAGTGCACGGCCAGCAAGGAGATCACCGAGCGGGCCAAGCGGCGCATCCCCGGCGGCGTGCAGCACAACCTGGCCTTCAACTACCCGTTCCCGCTGGCGATCGACAAGGCCGAGGGCGCGCACCTGACCGACCGGGACGGCAACGTCTACATCGACTTCCTGCAGGCCGGCGGGCCGACCATCCTGGGCAGCAACTATGGCCCGGTGAACGAGCGGGTGGCCGAGGTGATCAAGGAGAGCGGGCCGGTCACCGGCCTGTTCCACGAGTACGAACTGAAGCTCGCCGAGATCATCAACCAGTACATGCCGCACATCGAGATGTACCGGTCGCTGGGCTCCGGCACCGAGGCCGTGATGGCGGCGGTCCGGGCGGCCCGGGCGAAGACCGGCAAGAAGATGGTGATCAAGGTCGGCGGGGCGTACCACGGCTGGTCCGACACCGTGGTCTACGGCCTGCGCGTGCCGGGCAGCTTCCGGATGAACGCCAAGGGCATCCCGTGGGGCGCCACCGGCCGTACCCGCGAGGCGTTCCCGCACGACCTCGGCACCCTCAAGCGCAAGCTGATCGAGAACCGGCTGCGCGGCGGCACCGCCGCGGTGATCGTCGAGCCGTTCGGGCCGGAGTCCGGCACCCGGCCGGTGCCGCACGGCTACAACGCGGCCGTCCGCAAGCTCTGCGACGAGTTCGGCGCGATGCTGATCTTCGACGAGGTGGTGACCGGGTTCCGGACCGGGCTCGGCGGCGCGGCCGGCTACTTCGGGGTCACCCCGGACCTGACCGTTTTCGGTAAGGCGGTCTCGGGTGGGTACCCGATGGCCGGCGGGGTCGGCGGCAAGTCCGAGGCGATGAGCGTCTTCGGCTCCGGGCTGGACGGCAAGAGCGGCGCGCACATCCAGGTCGGCGGCACCCTGTCGGCGAACCCGCTGTCCTGCGCGGCCGGGTACTTCGCGATCCAGGAGATGGCCCGGACCAACGCGCCGGTCGTCGCCGGCAAGGCCGGGGACCGGCTGACCCGTGGGCTGCAGAAGCTGATCGACAAGTACGGGCTGCCGTACGTGGCGTACAACCAGGGTTCGATCGTCCACCTGGAGTGCAGCGGCGTGATGCTGCTGGACATGCGCAGCCCGATCAAGCTGCTCAAGGAGAACAAGGCGCGCAAGACGCTGATGGAGCAGATGGGCGCGGCGTACGCGGCGCACGGCGTCATCACCCTCGCGGGCTCCCGGATGTACACCTCGCTGGCCGACACCGACGAGGTCATCGACGACGCGCTGAACCGTTTCGACCAGGTCTTCGCCCAGGTCGAGGGGGTCTAGGTGGCGACACCGCCGCAGGTCCTGGCGATCGATCTCGGCACGTCCGGGATGAAGGCCGCCCTGGTGGCCGTCGACGGGACCGTCACGGGCTGGGCCGAACGCCCGGTGCCGTTGCGGGTGCTGCCCGGCGGGGGCGCCGAGCAGGACCCGGTCGCCTGGTGGGATGCGCTGGCCGAGGTCGTCGCCGACCTCGGGCGCGACTTCCCGGAGCACCTGCGCGCGGTGACCACGATCTGCTCCTCGACGCAGGGCGAGGGCACGATCGCGGTGGACGCGAACGGTGAGCCGCTCACCCAGTGCATCTCCTGGCTGGACATGCGCGGGGCGGATCATCTGCGCAAGCAGTTCGGCGGCTTCCCGTCGTACCAGGGAATCTCGGTCTTCAAGATCGCTCGATGGCTCCGGCTGACCGGCGGGATGCCGTCGGTGACCGGAAAGGATCCCGCCGCGCACATGCTTCTGGTGCGCGACGAGATGCCCGATGTGTATGCCAGGACGAAGACGTTCCTCAACGTCCTCGACTGGATCAACCTGAAGCTCACCGGCCGCACGGTGGCGACCGTCGACTCGATCCTCACCTCGTGGGTCACCGACAACCGGAAGGCCGACGGCATCCGGTACGCCCCGTCGCTGGTCGCCGCCAGTGGGATCGACGCGGACAAGTTCCCGCCGATCGTGAAATGCACCGAGGTGATCGGCACGCTAGCCCCCAGCGCCGCCGATCACCTCGGCCTCCCGGCGTCGGTCCAGGTGGTGGCCGGCGCGATCGACAACACCGCGGCCGCGATCGGGGCCGGCACGGTGCGCGACAACGAGCCGCACCTCTACCTGGGCACATCGTCGTGGATCGCGGCGCACGTACCGGCCAAGAAGACCGACGTGGGCAGCGGCATCGCGTCGATCCCGTGCGCGCTGCCGGACCGCTATCTGATGACCGCGCTGCAGGCGACCGCCGGGGCGAACCTGACCTGGCTGCGCGACAAGATCGTCGAGTACGACGACCCGCTGCTGTCGGGCCGGCGCCTCACCCGCGACGAGGGCACCATCTTCGACGCCTTCGACAAGATCATCCCGATGGTTCCGGCCGGCGCCGACGGCGTGCTCTACATGCCTTGGTTGTACGGCGAACGCGCGCCGGTCGACGATCCGAACCTGCGCGCGGGCTTCCTCAACATCTCCCTCGAGACCAGCCGCTCGGACATGCTGCGCGCGGTGTTCGAGGGAGTCGCGCTGAACACCCGGTGGATGGCGAAGTCCGTGGACAGGTTCCTCGGCGCGCCGGTCACGTCGATGGTGATCACGGGTGGTGCGGCACGGTCGAGCTCGTGGTGCCAGATCTTCGCGGATGTGCTGGGGATGGAGATCCGCCGGGACACGAACCCGGTCGCGGTGAACGCGCGCGGCGCCGGGTGGATCGGCGCGGTCGGTGCCGGGATGATCGAGTTCTCGGACATCCCGGCGCTCGCCCGGAACGACGACGTCTTTCAGCCCGGCGAGGATCGCGCGAAGTACGACGACATCTACGACATCTACACCAGCCTGCACAAGCAGCTCGCACCGATCTACAAGAAGCTGCACAGCTGATCAGTCGGCGATCGGCAGCAGGATCCGGAAGGTGGTGCCGACGCGGAGCGTGGAGTCCACGATGATGGTGCCGCCGGTGTCGCTGACGATGCCGTAGACGGTGGCAAGGCCGAGACCGGTGCCCTGGTCGACCGGTTTGGTGGTGAAGAAGGGCTCGAAGATTCGGTCCCTGACCTCCGCGCTCATCCCCGTGCCGTTGTCGCTGACCGCCAGTTGGGCGTAGCGCCCCGCCGGCAGGGTCTGGGCCGGGCCTTCGGACAGCTCGGTGGTGCCGGTCGTCACGGTCACGGTTCCGCCCTCGGGCATCGCGTCGCGCGCGTTGACGACGAGGTTGAGCAGGATCTGGTCGAGCCGGCCACGGTTGGCGCGCACCGGCAGGGCATCGGAACAGGTGTCGCAATGCAACGTGATGTTGTTTCCGATGGCTCGGCTCAGCAGGTCGGTGGCGTCCGTGACGACCACGTTGAGGTCGACGATCTCGACCTGGACCGGTTCCCGTTTGGCGAACAGCAATAGTTGGCTGGTCAGTTCCTGAGCCCGGTCGGCGGCGTTGCGGATCCGGGCCAGATCACCTGCCACCTGGTCGCCGGTGTCCTCGGCGACGAGCTCGGTGCAGTTGAGAATGATGGCCAGCAGGTTGTTGAAGTCGTGTGCCACCCCGCTGGCGAGCTGACCGAGACTCTCCATCCGGGCGGCCCGCGCCGCACGTTCGTCGGCGATCTTCTGTGCGGCCGCGCGTTGTTTGCGGGCGGTGACGTCGCGCTCGGTGGCCGCGCCGCCGATGAGTTTGCCGTCGTCGTCGCGGAGTGGCCAGAGGATGGTCGACACGAAGACTTCGCTGCCGTCCTTGCGCCGCCGTGGCGCCTCGTCGAGTTGGAATTGCCGGCCCTCAGCCAGACCGGTGAGCGCGGTGGCGAGCCCGGCTGTGCGACCGGGTTGCAGCAGCGTCGACACGGAACGGCCGATGGCCTCAGCGGCGGTGTAGCCGTAGACGCGCTCGGCGCCGCTGTTCCAGGTCGTGATGGTCCCGTCGAGAGTGAGCGCCAGGGTGGCATCGGCGGACTGTTCGACGATCGCGGCCAGAATCGCCTTGTTTCGAGCCGTTTTCGCGATCATGCGGGTCACCAGCCAGGCCAGGACCGCAGTGATCAATAGACAGATGGCACCGACCAGAACTTGGAGCCGCAGCCCTCTGGTGTACGTCGTGCGTGCCGCGGCGGTGTCCGCGGCGGCCGTGGCCTCCGCCTGTACCGCAAGCTGATCGACCGCGGAGGCGATCTGGTCGAACCAGTACAGGGCCTCGCCGGAGACCAGTTCGTTGGACACCTTGACCGCGTCGGGCGTGCCGGTCCGGTATCCAGCCACGATCTGCTCGTCGATCTTCATGAAGTGGTCGAAGGCGTTCTCGGCGACGGTCAGCTGCTGCCGTTCGGCGGCGGTGAGCTCGCGTGCTCCGACCCGGGCGAGATCCTCCTGGAAAGCCGCCGTCGAGGCGAGAAACTTCGCGCGCATACGGCCGGCGGCATCGGTGGCGCCCGGCACGCCCCGGATCGTGTCGAACGCGTACGCGGTCTGCCAGCCGTTGAAGTCAGCGGCGCGGAACTTGGCAACCAGCGCATCGCGTCGCAGCGCAAAGGACTCGGACGCCCGCTGGCTCGCGTGGCGCTGCGCGACGCTGCTCGCGACGGCAACGCTGATCATGACGATCAACAACAGCGCAACCGACCCGAAGGCGCCAAAGAGCCGCGTACTGACACGAATTCTACCTAACATACGCATCTCACCCACTCTCTGCAGAAAGTGTCACGCGTACGGCCAGGTCACGTAGCGATTCGCGGATTTCGCGAGGCGCCCGCCGGCGACCGATCGCCTCGCGTCAGCCTCGCTGTCTTCTACTCCTCGAGCAGCAGGTCGTGCAGTTCCGCGACATACTCGGCCGCCCGCGCCACGTATGCGTTGGGGCCGAACGACCGGGGCCGCGGGATGCCGACGTCGAGCACCCGCCGCACCCGGCCGGGCCGGGTGCCGAGGACCACGACCCGGTCGGCCAGCAGGACCGCCTCCGGAATGGAGTGGGTGACGAAGACCGTCGTGGCCGGCGCGGCCAGGTGCATCGCCTGCAGCTGCGTCGCCAGCTCCTCACGGGTGAGGGCGTCGAGCGCGGAGAACGGCTCGTCCATCAGCAGGACCCGGGGCCGCTGGATCAGCGCCCGGCAGAGCGCGACCCGCTGCTGCATGCCGCCGGAGAGTTCGTACGGGTGCCGCTGGTGGAACCCGGCCAGCCCGACCGAGTCGAGCAGGTCGGCCGCCCGGGCCCGGTACTCGTCCCGGGGCAGTCGCCGGATCTCCACCGGGAGCATGACGTTGCCGAGCGCGGTACGCCACGGCAGCAGAGCCGGCAGTTGATGCATCAGCACGACGTCCTGGCGGGGCCGGCCGACCGGAGCACCGTCGATCGTCAGCGCCCCGCCGGTCGGCTCGAGCAGCCCGGCGATCAGGCGCAACAGGGTCGACTTGCCACACCCCGACCGCCCGACGACCGCGACGAACTGGTTCTCCGCGATGTCCAGGTCGAGGTCGCGCAGCGCCGCCACCTCGCCGTCGCGGGTCGGGAACGTCCGCGACACCCCCTTCAGCCGGATCATCCGCTGATCGCCCGCGCCCACGGCACCAGCAGCCGTTCCAGCCCCACGACCAGGTAGAACAGGGCGGTGCTGAGCAACGCCAGCAGCACGATGGCGGCGAACGCGAGCGGCGTGTCGAAGGACATGCCGGAGAGCACGACCACGGCGCCCAGCCCGCCGCCCGGCTGGCTGATCTCGGCGACCACCGCACCGATCACCGCGAGCGAGACGGCGACCTTCAGCCCGGTGAACATCTGCGGGAGGGCCCACGGCAGCCTGATCTTGACGTAGGTCTGCCACCCGGACGCGGACAGCGACCGGCCCAGCTCCCCCAGCTCGGCCGGGGTCGAGGTCAGCCCCGCCATGGTCGCCACCACGACCGGGAACACGCAGATCAGCAGAACCAGCACGATCTTCGGCTGGCTGCCGAAGCCGAGCCACACCACCAGCAGCGGGGCGATCGCCACTTTGGGCACCGAGTTGAGCGCCACCAGCACCGGCAGGGCGGCCCGCTCGAGGGTGCGCGAGGCGGTCAGCGCCACCGCCACCAGCAGCCCGGTCACCACCGCGATAGCGAAGCCGGCCGCGGTCACGCCCAGCGTGGCGCCGGCGGCTCGCATCAGGTACCCCGGCTGGGCGCGGAAGGCGGCGACGATGTCCGGCGGGGCCGGCAGGAACAGCGGCCGGATGCCGAAGACCGCGGTCGCGCCCCACCAGAGCGCGACCGCACCGAGCGTGCCGAGAACCGGCGGTGACCAGCGGTTCACCGGCGGCGCCCGACCGTGGAGTAGGTGAAATGCCCGCGGATCACCAGCCGCGGATCCTCCGACAACCGGCACAGCTCACCGAGGTCCCGTTCGGTGAGCCCGGCGGCGAGGAAACCGGGCCGCAGCTGCTCGATGTTGACCGCGATGAGCCGCGCCCCGGCGGTGCCACCGGCCCAGGACGAGGCCCGGATCTCGGTGCCGACCCCGCAGAGCCCGGCGGCCAGCATCGCGCCGTGCACCGATCCGCCCCACGCCGGATCGCCGCCGTTGCCCGGCAGCAACCGCCCCACCAGGATGTCGTGGTAGCGCTCCACCAGCGCGGCGGCCGTCGCGTCCGGCGCGGCCAGGACGAGCCCGCGATAGGCCGACGCCCACTCCTCGATCACGAGCGTCCCGCCCGGCGCGAGCGCGGCCGCCAGCCGGTCCAGGATCTCGGCGCGGGCGGGCAGGTGTGACAGCACCAGCCGGGCGTGGATCAGATCCCACGGCGGATCCGGGACCGGCTCGGCGCTCAGATCGTGCCGGAGCACCGCGTACCCCAGATCCGTTCGCAGGTGGCGGGGGTTGAGATCGGTGGCCAGCACCGATCCGCCCGGCCCGGCGCGCTCCGCCAGCCAGGTCGCGACGCTGCCGCCACCGGCGCCGGCCTCCAGGCACCGGCGGCCGGTGAGGTCGCCGAGCCCGGCCAGCCGCTCGACCGTGAACGGATCGAGAACCTCGGCGAGCAGCCGGTGCCGGCCCGCCGCGACCGGGTCGTCGTTGTCGAAGGAGTACGTGGCGGGCGTCATCGGCTCAGCTCGCCGGAGCGAGGGCGAAGTCGACGACCGAGTCCGGCGTCAGCCCCGGCGGGATGAGCTTGTTCTTCTCCAGGGTGGCGATCGCGGCGGCGACCCGCTGCCGGTCGATCACGCCGGACGGCTTCACATACGGTTTCATCAGGGTGATCTCGCCGACGGCGGCTGTCACGTCCGCGGCCGGCTGCGCCTTCTTCATGATCTGGGCGGCCTCTTCCGGGTGCTCCAGGGTGTACTGCAGACCCTTGAGCGCCGCGTCGCGGAAGCGGCGGGCTACATCCGGCTGGTCGCGGGTGATCGCGAGCGGCGCGACGAGGCCGTTGCCGAACAGCTCCGGCAGGTACGTGGAGTAGGGCAGGACGACCGTCGGCTTGCCGCCGGCGGCCTTCGACAGGCCCTTCGCACCGATCAGGAACGTGCTCAGGGCGTTCACCCGCCCGCTGGCCAGCAGCGCCGGCAGCTGGGCCGGTGGCGCGTTCACCCATTTCACCTTCGCCGGATCGACGCCGGCGAGCCCCGCGTACGCCGGGAAGAGCAACTGGTTGACCGAGCCGGTCGCGGCGCCGACCTGACGACCCTCGAGATCCTTGGGCTGGGTGACGCCGGCGCCCTCCAGCGACACGATCGAGACCAGGGTCTGCTGATGGATCGCGGCGATCGCGCGGACGTCCGGATACTCCCCCTTACCGGCGAGGATCCACATGCCGGTCAGGTCGAGGCTCGCGAACTGGGCCCGACCGGCGGCGAGCACCTTCAGGTTCTCGCCGGTCGCCGCGCCCAGTTGGATCGTGACGTCGAGCCCGGCGTCCCGGAAGTACCCCTTCTCCTGCGCCACCCAGGCGAAGGCGTCCCGGCCGACGGCGCCGAAGGCGGTGAGATAGGTGACCTTGTCGCCCGGCGCCTTCTTCTCCTCGCCGCACCCGGCAAGCAGGAGAGCGACGGCCAGAAACGCGGAGCACGCAACAGCGAGACGCCTCATCGGACGATCCCCCGTGTGAGTAAAGATATTTATCGGTGACGATACGCCTTGGGAGCGGTCGTGCAACCGGTCAGATCAGGGCCGCGATCTCCAGGGCGGCGCGGCGGACGTCACCGTGCCAGCGGCTCGGGAAGGCGTCGATCAGCTGCCAGCCCGCTCGGTGCAGGGCGCCCTGGCGCTCCAGGTGAGCGTCGGGACCATCCGGGTGTACGGCGCAGAGGACGCCGACGTCCCCCACGCAGAGATCGATGGTCCACGGTCCGACCGGGTACCCCGGCCGGACCTCGACGTCGAGCTGCTTCAACTCGGTGGCCAGGTCGGCGGCCCAGCCCGACGGCTCAGTGCCGGTCTCATCGGCGCGCGGCCCCTCGGCGTGCCGTAGATAGTCGCCGAGCAGACCGGGTGGGCTGGTCAGCGACGTGAGCACGACCAGCTTGCGACGGGCGCGGGTGACCATGACGTTGAACAGCTGTGGATCGGTGACGAAGCGGCGGCGGCTCGGCGGGTCACCGTCGAGCAGGGCCAAAGAGACCACCACAGCGTCGGCCTCGCTGCCCTGGAACGCGTGCACCGTGCCGACCCGCAGCCGCAGCTCCTCGATGCGCTCCACGGACAGCGCCTTGAGCAGGGCCGACTCCAGGGCCTCGGCCTGGGCGCGGAACGGGCTGATCACCCCGATCCCCCGGTGACCGGCCGCCGCCAGCCGCTCCACGGTGGCCAGGGCGGCCGCCACCTCGGCCTCGTTGACGCCCTTGACCAGGGTCGCGTCCGGGACGTGGACCACGTCGATGGCGTCTGTCGTGTCGGCGAGCGGGGTGCGGGTCATCACCGAGACCCGGCCGCCGTAGAAGCGCCGGGCCGGGAAGTCGATCAGATGCGGGACGCTGCGGTGGTGCTCGGCCAGCCAGGTGACCGGGGCGGCCGCGGTGGCCAGGTCGTAGGTGCTGACCCGGCGGACGTCCAGACGCTCGTCGCAGTCGTGCGCCGCGAGGACCTGGGACACGTCGACGTCGCTGACGAACGAGACGAACCGCAGCTGCCGCGGGTCGCCGACGATCAGCGCGCGGCGGGCGCGGGCCAGCACCGGCGCGGCCCGGATCTGGTCCACGTGCGACGCCTCGTCGATCACCACCAGGTCGAACAGCCCGGGCTCGGGCGGGAGCAGATCCTCCACGTCGGCGACCGTGCCGATCCACAGCGGCAGCGCGCGGACCAGCGGGGCGGCCTCCATCCGGGCGAGCAACTCGCGGCGGCGGTTGCGGCCGGCCCGCAGCGCCGCGGCCAGGGCGCCGGCCGCGCGGCGAGCCTCGCGGCTCCAGCGCTCCGCGCTCCGCGCACCGTCGCGCATGGCCTGGCCGACCGCTTCGCGCAGGTCGCGCTCGGCGTCGTGCAGGGCGGCCCAGCGGGCGGCGAGGTCGGTGCCACCGGTGGCCGCGAGGTGGGCGGCGGCACGCTGGGCGGCGGCCGCGGCGAGCGCTTCGGAGAGGATTTCCTCCGGTACGGACTCGGCCGCGCCGAGCAGCCGGAACGCCTTGCGCCGGGCCGAGCGGGCGCGGCGCCTGGACCACCATCCGGCACCCGGCTCGACGGCCAGCAGCGCCCGGATCTCGTCGAGCTTCTCGGTGAAGGCGCCGGGCAGGTCGGCGGAGAGTCCGGGCAGGCGCGGCTGGTGATCGGGGAGCGTGGCGGCGGCCCGCTCGATGTCCAGCTCGGACACGATCTCGGAGCTCTTTGTCCGTACCGCCGCATGGGCGGCCTTGACCCGGGCCTGACCGGAACGGATGACGGCCGCCTCGACCCCCTGATCCGCGCCCGCCGCGAGTTCGGCCTCCAGCCCGGCCCGGCCGCCGGCGTCGCCGAAGAGGACCGGCGGTGAGCCCGGATAGCGGGCCAGCAGGCCCGCGAGGACCTCGGCGGCGTGCGGCGACTGGGTCGCCACCAGCACCGATCCGCCGCGGTCGACCACCTCCAGCGCGGCCGCGACCACCGTGTGGCTCTTGCCGCTGCCCGGCGGGCCGGAGACCACCGTGACCGGTTCTGATCGGGCTCGGATCACTACGCGTTCCTGCGGCCCGGTCAGCGGCAGCGGCGACAGGACCGGTTCGTGATCGGTTCCGGTCTCGCCGGTTCCGGTCTTGTCGGTGTGCGACTCCGTGTAGATCGCGGCGAGCGCGGT
The DNA here is from genome assembly GCF_900188005.1 of Actinoplanes regularis. Lineage (GTDB taxonomy): Bacteria > Actinomycetota > Actinomycetes > Mycobacteriales > Micromonosporaceae > Actinoplanes > Actinoplanes regularis. Next base: position 102,832 of record NZ_FZNR01000002.1, read on the forward strand.
CGCCGAGAGATCACGCCCGGCCCAGCTGCGCAGGCTGTCGGCGAGGCCGCCACCGAACACGTCCCGGACCACGAACAGCGCCGGAGCCGCGACCAGGACCAGGCCCTCGGCCGGGACCCGCTGCCTCGGACCGATCATCTCGCCGACGGTGAGGCCGGTCGCGTCGGCGACCGATCTCAGCCACGCCCCGCTGCCGATCGCCTCCAGCCAGCCCGGTGTGGCCAGGCCGGGGGCGGCCTCGAACGCGGCGGCCAGCTCACGGTCGGCGACCAGCGGGGTCACCTCGACGTCGCCGGCCGGGACGACCCGGTAGCCGAGCAGCGAGCGTTCCAGGCGCACCGGCTGGCTGAGCAGCGGCAACCGGATCTTCCGGGGCTTGCCCTCGATCTCGGCGCGACCGGCCAGGAAACCCCAGCCCCGATGGAGGATGCGCTCCTCGCGGTGCAACGCGTCGAGGGCGGCGAGACGCTCGACCGCCTTCTCCCGCGGCGCCTTCTCCGCGATCTCCAGCCACACCATCGGCTGCGAGCCCCGGGTGACGTCCAGGATGCGCTCGGCGGCGGCCGGGGCCAACTCGGCGAGCACGGCGAGCACGGTCCGCGGCTGCATCGCGCGAGACTACCGCCCGTGGTCACCTGCCGGTGCCGGACAGACTCACACCAGCAGCTCGGCGCCGTCGAGCACCAGCGGCGCCCACGCCGGCGCGCCCCGCGTCCCGTGCTTCGGATCCACCCCGACGAACCGGCCGCCCCCGATCCGCGTCACCGTGTGCCGCGCCTGCCAGTCCACGCTCGCCCGCTGCCGGATCCGCTCCTCGCACATCCACCGCCGATGCGGAAAGCTGACGATCGTCGAATGGCCGTGCACCTGTGAGAAGGGCAGCGGCTCCCGGTCGGTCAACCACGACGAGTACACCGGCGCCGCCTCCGCCCACAGCGGTCCGTCGTAACTCCACAGCAGTTCCTCGGGACGGGTGTTCAACAGGTCCGCCGCCGTGCCCGCCGTCACCGGCGCGCCCAGCTCCCGCCAGGCCGCCACCGTCAACCCGGCGTGCGTGACCAGCAACTCCTCGCCCTCGGCGGTCCGCACCGCCGCCGCCACCCGCAGCCGCTCCTTCAACCACCACGACCGCAGCAGCGCCGCCTCCGGTTCCCCCAGCGGCTCCGGCCAGAACGGCTCCCCACCCAGGTACGGCGCCTCGTGATTGCCGATCAGCTGGATCCACCGCGACGGCGCCGCCTCCAGCCGCTCCCGCACGAACGCCAGCACACCAGGGCTGTCCGGCCCCCGGTCCACCAGATCCCCGACCTGGATCACCACGGTGTCCGGCTCGTCCATGAACGAGCCGACCGCCCGGGCCAGCTGCTCCGCGCACCCACCGACGTCCCCGACAATCACGATCTTCGTCATCGCAGCCTCCGCCCGCTCGACGATAGCCACGCACCCCAACGGCGCCCACATCGAATGTTGATAATGGACGGCGGCCATGGTCGAGCGTGAGCAACGGGGGAGTGGGCCGGAGTGCCGATCGAAACGCCGTCCGTGCTGGCGGAGCTGGAACTTTCCGAAATCAGCGAGGCGCTGACGCCGGGCGGTGTCCGACTGCTCAGCGCAGGCTTCCCGGCCGAGCGGCACGACGAGGTCTGGCGCACGCTGTTGCGGGCCCATCCCGGCAACGGGTGGTACCCGGTGCTGGGGCCGGACGCCCATCACGCCGCGCGGCGGGCGGGGAACTACCGGCCGGAGCTTCAGGGGCCCGCGGTGCTGCCGAGGGCCCTGGCCGTCGATCCGGGCGAGCGGATGGACCTGCTGCGGCGTTCCCATCTCGAGTGGATCGAGACGGAGGGGGGCTACGACGCCACGGACGAGTACGACCCGGAGGTCCTGGCTCGCCGGCTCGGCGAGGTGGCCGGGCCCGCGTCGGAACGCCGGGCGGTCACCGGGCCGTACCCGCCGGACTCCGTCCTGCTGGTGCCGGCGGCAGCCGGATATGAGGTGCCGATCCTGGTGCCGGGGCTCATCCAGCCCCCGAACTGGTTCGGCGCCCAGTGGCATCCGGACCTGTCACCCGAGGATCACTCGGCGGTCCTGCGGCACTGGCACCGGCGGTACGGCGCCGAGCTGTACTACACCGGGGGAAACGAACTGGAGCTGGCCGTCTTCCGGCCTCCCGCGACCCGGCTCGAGGTGGCCCGCTGCGCGATCGAGCAGATGATCTACTGCGACGACCTGTCCCAGAAGATCGGCGACGTCGAAGGGGTGGCACGCGAGCAGGCCGGTGGTCATCACTGGTCGTTCTGGTGGGACTGACGCCGGTCGCTGTCAGGGGCCGTGTCAGAGGCGTGTAAGGGGCCTGACAGGGCGGCCCCCGATCGTTGTCGGCATGACAGCGATTGAGGTTTCCGGGCTCCGCAAGGCCTTCGGGGACAAGGTCGTGCTCGACGGCGTCGACCTGACCGTTCCCGAGGGCACCATCTTCTCCCTGCTCGGCCCGAACGGCGCCGGCAAGACGACGACAGTGAACGTACTGACCACGCTGATGGTGCCGGACGCCGGAACGGTCCGTGTCGCCGGCCACGACCTGGCCACCGACGCCCGGGCGGCGCGCGCGGCGATCGGGGTCACCGGCCAGTTCGCGGCGGTGGACGAGCTGCTGACCGGCGAGGAGAACCTGCGGCTGATGGCCGACCTGCACCGGGTTCCCGCCGCCGCGCAGGTGGTTTCCGGGCTGCTGGAGCGATTCGACCTGGCCGAGGCCGGGACCAAGCTGGCGGCCACCTACTCCGGTGGCATGCGGCGCAAGCTCGACCTGGCGATGTCGCTGGTCGGCGACCCGCGGATCATCTTCCTGGACGAGCCCACCACCGGCCTCGACCCGCGCAGCCGCCGCACGATGTGGGAGATCATCCGCGATCTGGTCGCCGACGGGGTGACCATCTTCCTCACCACGCAGTACCTCGAGGAGGCCGACCAGCTCGCCGACCGGATCGCGGTGCTCGACCAGGGCCGCCTGGTCGCCCAGGGCACCGCCGCCGAGCTGAAGCGCCGGATCCCCGGCAGCCACGTCCGGTTCCGCTTCGCCGACCAGGGCGAGCTCGACTCGGCGGCGCGGGTGCTGCCCGACGGCACCCGCGACGACGACACGCTGACCCTGCGGGTGCCCAGCGACGGCGGTACCAAGTCGCTGCGCCTCCTGCTGGACCGGCTCGGTGAGTACTCCCTCGACGCCGAGGAGTTCTCCGTCCACACGCCCGACCTCGACGACGTATTCCTGGCCCTGACCGGCCGCCCGAGCACGGAGGAGAACGACAAATGAGCGACTCGGTGATCATGCTGCGCCGCAACTTCAAGCACACCCGCCGGAACCCGACCGCCGTGTTCAACGCGGTTCTGTTCCCCGTCGTGATCATGCTGATGTTCGTCTACCTGCTGGGTGACGCGTTCAGCGTCGGCGTCGACTATGTGGACTACGCGACGCCCGGCATGATCCTGCTGGCCGTCTGTTACGGGCTCGGCTCGACCGCGACGGCCGTGAACTCCGACATGACCAAGGGCATCATCAACCGGTTCAAGGTCATGGACGTCTCCCGCGCCGCGGTGCTGACCGGGCACGTCGTCTCCAGCCTGCTCAACAACGTGATCGCGGTCGCGGCCATCATCGGCACCGGCTTCGCGCTCGGCTTCCGCCCGTCCGCCGGCCCGCTCGACTGGCTCGGTGTGATCGGCATGGTCGTGCTGCTCGGCTTCTCGATCGGCTGGCTCACGGTCGCCCTCGGGCTGTCCGCGAAGACCGTGGAGACCGCCGGTCTGGCCACCGTTCCACTGATCATGCTGCCGTTCTTCAGCAGCGCGATCGTGCCGGCCGACAAGATGGGCCCGGGTGCCCGGCAGTTCGCGGAGTACCAGCCGTTCACGCCGATCATCGAGACGATCCGGGGGCTGCTGGCCGGCAACCCGTCGGCGAGTGACGCGATCACCGCGGTCGCCTGGTGCGCCGGGATCGCGATCGTCGGTTACCTCTGGGCGGTCCGCACGTTCAAGAAGCGAGCGTGACCTCGGCCAGCTCCGGCCAGCTCGACCCCGCCCCCTCCGCGAGCGCCTCGGTGAACCTCTGGTCGCCGAGGCGCTCGCGGGTCTCCCGCTCGATCCGGGCCGGGTAGGGCTGCGAACGGTCCGGCATGCCGAGCACCGCGGTGCTCGCGCCGAGCAGGCGCGCGGCCTGCTCGTCCCGCCCGGCCCTCAGCGCCCAGTCGGCGACACCGACCAGCGCCCCGGCGATCAGCGGCGCCTGTGCCGACTCGGTCGCGGCCCGCAGCGCCTCGACCCGGTGCTCCCGGGACTCCGCCGGGTCCTCGGCGAGGTAGCCGAGCAGTCCGTGCGTGATCGCCCGGACGTTCGGCTCCGCGGCCTTGTCACCCAGCATCGCCGTGGCGAGGCCGAGCTGGTGGCGGGCCTCCCCCGCGTCGCCGTCCCAGGTGGCCAGCTCTGCCCGGGCCAGGGCCAGCTCGGCCAGCGCGTTCGGCCAGGCGACCCCCTCGGCGTGCCGCTGGGCCTCGGCCATCGCGGCCGCGCTCGCCCGCAGGTCGCCCGCCAGCCAGTGCAGTTTGGCCTGCCGCGGCCGCATCGACACGACGTCCTCGATCGCCCCGGCCTCGGTGACGACCGCGATCGCCTGCTCCAGCCGCTCGCACGCGCCGGCGAGGTCCCCGCGCAGGGCGAACCGTTCGGCCAGCTCGGTCAGCGCGAACGAGATGCCCCAGCGGTCGCCGATCGCCCGGAACTCCGCGAGGGCCGTCTCGAGCTGGGTGTCCGCGTCCCGGGCGTCCCGGCCCAGCGCCATCCAGAGCTTGCCGAGCTGCAGCCGGGCCAGGGCACGTACCCAGGGATCGTCGTCGGTCAGCAGCGGCTCGAACGCGGACGGCTCCGCGGCCTCCAGCAGGTGGCGCAGCGCGGGGAGGAACCGCAGCGCCGGGTGACCGCCCCGGACCCGGAGGCCGATCTCGTAGCCGCGCCGGATCCAGTCCTCGGTGACGAACTGGTCGCCGCGGCCGGAGCCGAGGAAGAGCACGACGAACGCGTACGCCACGGCCAGGGCCTCGTCGTCCGACTCGCCGGGCAGGTCGACCGCGGCCCGGATCAGCTCGTTGCCCTCCACCTTGTGGCCGCCGAACCACCAGTACCACCCCGCGGCGGCGGCTAGCCGCACCGCACCGCGCGCCTCACCGGCCGCGAGCGCACCGCGCATGGCGGCGGCGATGTTGTCGTGCTCGGCCTCCAGCACCGCCTGCCACTCCAGCTGATCGGCGCGGCGCAGGTGGGGTTCCGCGGTCTCGGCCAGCTCGGTGAAGTACTCCAGATGCGCGTGCCGGGTGAGCTCCGCCTCGCCCGCCTCGGCGAGGCGCTGCTGCGCGTACTCCCTGATCGTCCCGAGCATCCGGTACCGCGGCGTGTCCTCTCCCCCGGTCACCACCAGCGACTTCTCGGTCAGCGCGGTGAGCAGCTCCTCGCTGCCGCAGACCCGCTCGGCGGCCTCCAGGCTCGCGCCTCCGGCGAACACCGAGAGGCGCCGCAGCACCACCCGCTCGTCGTCGCTGAGCAGCTCCCAGCTCCAGTCGATCACCGCGCGCAGCGTCCGGTGCCGGGGCAGCGCGGTCCGGCTGCCGCCGGTGAGCAGGCGGAACCGGTCGTCGAGCCGGTTGGCGAGCTGCTCCAGGGAGAGGGTGCGCAGGCGGGCCGCGGCCAGCTCGATCGCCAGTGGCATGCCGTCGAGGGCCCGGCAGACGCGCTCCATGGTCGCCAGCGTGCGAGCGTCGGTGCCGAGGTCCTTGCGGACCGCGCCGGCACGGTCCTGCAGCAACCGGACCGCCGGACCGAGGACCAGCGGCACGACCGGCCACAACGTCTCGCCGGTGATCCCCAGCGGCTCCCGGCTCGTGGCGAGGATCCGCAGCCGCCGGCACTCGCCGAGCACCCGGTGCGCGAAGGCGGCCGCGGCCTCGATCACGTGCTCGCAGTTGTCCAGGATCAGCAGGATCCCGCGGTCCCGGATCGCGGCGACGACCCGCTCGACCGGCTCCGCGTCCGGCAGGTCACCGAGCAGCGCGTCACGCTGGCCGAGCGCGGCGAGTGTCGCCTGCGCCACGTCGCCGTCCGCGCCGATCGCGGCGAGCTCGACCAGCCAGACGCCGTCCGGGAAACCGTCGAGCAGGGTCCGCGCGGTCTCGGTCGCGAGCCGGGTCTTGCCCGAGCCGCCCGGCCCGATCAGGGTGGTGAGCCGGCTTCCGTCGACCAGCCCGCGAACCGCGGTGACCTCCGTGTCCTTGCCGACGTAGCTGGTCAGCTCGGCCCGCAGGTTCGTCCGCCGGGGTTCCTCCCGCCGGCCCAGCTCACCGCGGAGCAGTGCGACGTGCACCGCGGACAGCTCCGCCGAGGGATCGACGCCGAGCGTGTCGGCCAGGGCCTCCCGGGTGCGCTGATAGACCAGCAGGGCCTCGTTGCCCCGGCCGGCGGCGCCGAGGGCTCGCATCAGGGCCGCGACCAGCCGTTCCCGCACCGGATGCGCGGCCACCAGCGCGGTCAGCTCGGCGACCTGCCCGGCGCCGGCCTCCGCGCTCTCGTAGGCGTTGAGCCGCAGTTCCTCGAGCCGGGTGACCGCCGCCTCGAACGCCGCGCTCTCCGGCAGCCCGACGTCCTGCATGGCCGCCCCGCGCCACAGCCCGAGCGCGGTCAGGTCACCGTCGCGCACCAGCCGTTCGAACCGCACCGCGTCCACGTCATCGGGATCCACAACCAGCCGGTAACCGTCGGTCAGCCCCTCGACCGCCCCCTCGGGCAGCACCTTGCGCAGCCGTGAGACCAGCCGGTGCAGCGCGTTGGTCGCGTCCGCCGGCGGTTGCTCGCCCCAGATCCAGTCCACGAGCGTCCCTTTCGGAACGACATGACCGGCCTCCAGCGCGAGCCCGACGAGCAGGCCGCGAAGCCGCGCACCGGGCACGTCCAGGGGGACGCCATCGTCCGCTCGTACCTCGAACGCCCCGAGCAACCCGATCCGCATCCCGCGATGATGCCAGGCCCCCGCGACCTTCCCGCGGCTCACCGTCCCTTCGCGCGCCGCCGGGTCCGCCGTGCTCCTTTCAGACCCATCGTCAGGTACGCCCTACGCCGCCCGTGACCAGGCGACACGCCAAGTCCCGTGCCGCTGAGGCATTACCTGCGGCGTAATTGACCGGCCGCACGCGTGACGGCGATTGTTTTCGCATCACCATTTCCGCACCCCTTCGGGAGCGTCTTCACCATGACCTTGACCAGCACACGGAACGCCTCCACAACGCGCGGGCGGGGACTGCTTCTCACCGTTCTGACCGGCGTTTTCATCACCACACTGGATTTCTTCATCGTCAACGTCGCCATTCCGTCCGCCCAATCGGATCTGTCCGCCGGCCCCGCCCAGATCCAGTGGGTCGTGGCCGGATTCGGTCTCGCGTACGGCGTCGGCCTGATCACCGGTGGCCGGCTCGGTGACCTCTACGGCCGGCGCCGGATGTTCACCCTGGGCCTCGCCCTCTTCACCCTCGCGTCCCTGGCCTGCGGAATCGCGCCGGACGCCGGCTTCCTGGTCGGCGCCCGGGTGGCACAGGGCGTCTCCGCGGCCCTGCTCGCACCGCAGGTGCTCGCCATCCTGCGGACCGGCTACACCGGGCCAGCGCTGGCTCGCGCGTTCAGCGCGTACGGCCTCACCATGGGCGTGGCCGCGGTGTTCGGCCAGCTCATCGGCGGTCTGCTCATCGAGGTCGACCTGTTCGGCTGGGGCTGGCGCGGCTGCTTCCTGATCAACATTCCGATCGGCCTGATCACGCTCGCCTGCGCGCCGAGGTTCGTGCCGGAGTCACGGGCGCCGGGCAGGCCCCGCCTCGACCCGGCCGGCATGCTGCTGATCACCCTGGCCCTGCTGGCCGTCGTACTGCCGCTGATCGAGGGCCGCGAGCTGGGCTGGCCGCTCTGGACCGAGCTCAGCTTCGCCGCCGCCGCCGGGCTCTTCGCGCTCTTCGCGATGGTGGAGTCGAGGGTCGCCGCCCGCCGGGGCTCGCCGCTGATCGCCCCGTCGATCTTCCGCGACCGGGCGTTCCTCGTCGGCCTCCTCGCCCAGCTGGTGTTCTGGATGGGCCAGGGCTCGTTCTTCCTGATCTTCGCGCTCTACGTGCAGCGGGGGCGCGGGCTGGACGCGCTCGGCGCCGGTGTGATCTTCGTGGCGATCGGCGTGGGCTACCTGGTCACCTCGACGAACGCGCACCGGTTCGCCGCTCGGCTGGGCCGTCAGGTGCTGGCCGTCGGCGGCCTCACCATGGTCGCCGGCCTGCTGCTGCTCGCCGTCGCGGTCGGCCGGATCGGGGTCGGCGGGACCGTCTGGTGGCTGGTTCCGGGTCTGATGCTCGACGGTGCCGGCATGGGTCTGGTGGTCGGCCCGATCACCGCGACCGTCCTCATGCGCGTCGCGCCGCACCACGCCGGTGCCGCAGGCGGCCTGCTGGCGACCGCCCTGCAGATCGGCAACGCGGTCGGGGTGTCGATCATCGGCGTGATCTTCTACGGCGTGCTGGGGGAGACACCGTCCCCGGCCGGCTTCGCCGACGCGTTCAGCGCCGGTCTCGTCTGCCTGATCGGAGTGGGTACGACTCTGGCGCTGCTCACGCAGCTGCTGCCGAAGTCCGTACGGGCATAGTGGAAGGAAACGGGGAGCGATGACACTGATGCAGATGCAACGTCCGGTCGGCGAACTTCTCCGGGACTGGCGCGAGCAGCGCCGGCTCAGCCAGCTCCAGCTGGCCGTCCTCGCCGACGTCTCCACCCGGCACCTGAGCTTCATCGAGACCGGCCGGTCCCAGCCCAGCCGCGAGATGGTGCAGCTGCTGGCCGAGCACCTGGACCTGCCACTGCGTGAGCGCAATCAGCTGCTCCTGGCCGCCGGCTTCGCACCGGTCTACAGCCAGAACCCGCTGGACGCCGCCGAGATGTCGCCGATCCGCGCCGCCCTGCGTCAGCTGCTGAGCGGCCACGAGCCCTATCCGGCGGTGGTCGTCGACCGGGACTGGAACCTGGTCGACGCCAACGACAGTCTCGCGGTCTTCACCGGGCTCGCCGCGCCGGAGCTGCTCGAGCCCCCGGTCAACGTGATGCGGCTGGCCCTGCATCCGAAAGGCGTGGCACCGCACATCGTCAACCTCACCGAGTGGCGGACCCACCTGCTGACCCGGCTGCGCCGGCGGGTGGCACTCACCGGTGACCCGAGGCTGACCGAGCTGTACGACGAGTTGACGGTCTATCCGTGCGACCTGTCCGCCACCGGCGGTCAGCACCCGGCGACCGACATCGTGGTGCCGCTGCGCCTCCGCCAGGAAGACGGTGAGCTGCGGTTCTTCTGCACGGTCGCGACGTTCGGCACACCCACCGACATCACCGTGGCGGAGCTGGCGATCGAGTCGTTCTTCCCGGCGGACGACCACACGGCGCAGACCCTGATCCGGATGCGATCGGGGGCGGCCGGCGCTCGCCGCTGATCCGCGGCACCCGTCACAGCTGGGCGGCGGCCCGTTCCAGCCGGCGGGTGAGGACGCGTTCGGTGAGGGTGACCAGGACGATCTTCACGGACTCGCGGCGGCGAGCATCGCAGTCGATCAGGGGCAGGTCGGTGGAGAGGCCGAGTGCCTCCCGGATCTCGGCGTGGTCGAAGTGGCGGGCGCCGTCGAAGGTGTTGACCCCGATGATGAACGGGATGTCGTGGTCCTCGAAGTAGTCGATCGCCGGGAAGCAGTCCTCTATCCGCCGGGTGTCGACCAGGACGATCGCGCCGAGGGCGCCGTCGACCAGGTCGTCCCAGAGGAACGCGAAGCGGTCCTGGCCGGGCGTGCCGAACAGGTAGAGCAGCAGCGCCTCGTCCAGGGTGATCCGGCCGAAGTCGAGCGCGACCGTGGTGGTGGTCTTCGCGGCGACCGCCGACGTGTCGTCGACGCCGATCGACCTCTCGGTCAGCTCGGCCTCGGTGACCAGCGGCTCGATCTCGGAGACCGCGCCGACGAAGGTGGTCTTGCCGACGCCGAAGCCGCCGCTGATGACGATTTTGACGGCGATCGGCGGCGACGCCGTAACCGTTTCAGAGCGCCCGAACACGATCCCGGATCCTCTCGATCAGTGTGGTGGAGAGCTCCCCCGGCGAGTCGTCCACGAGCACGAAACCTTCGGTGATCAGATCCGCGACGATGACGCGGACGACGCCGAGCGGCACGCCGAGCGCGGAGGCGAGGTCCGCGATCGACCTGGGGCGCTGGCACAGCTCGACGATCCGGCGGGACTCGAACCGCAGCGGCGCGGACAGGGCGGCCGGAGCGGCGTACAACTGGGTCTCGATCCGCAGCCCGTCCCGCATCGGCTGGGTCCGCCCGCCGGTGATCATGAACGGGCGGACGATCGGTTCCTCCTCGAACCTCATCGCGGCAGGCGTTGCCTGGACTCGGCGATCAGCGCGGGGGTCAGCAGGTCCCCGAAGCGTTCGGCGAGCCGGGAGATCTCATAACCGACCAGGCCGAGGTCGCTGTCCCCGCCGGCCACCACACCCAGGCAGCTGCCGCCCGGGATGACCGAGATCACCAGGAAGCCCCGGCGCATCTCGATCATGATGAGTTTGAGGCCCTCGAACTCGTAGCGCCGGGACGCGGTCCGGGCCAGGCTCGCCATGCTGGAGACGATCGCGGCGAGTTGGTCGGCCTCGGCGCGGCTGAGGCCGTCGGAGCCGGCGATCAGCAGCCCGTCCGACGACACCGCCACCGCGTCGCGGACCCCGTCGGTCTGGTGGACGAAGTTGCCGAGCATCCAGTTGAACTGATGCCGGTCGGTGGTCGCTTCCACGGTCATCGGTGCTCCTCGGTGGTCGCTGCGAAGGTGCGGGAGGTGCCGCGCTCGAGGCCGTCGCGCAGGGCGGTCAGCCGGTCGCGCACCGCGGCGGGTGAGTCGCTGACCTCGACGATCGGTTCCTGGCGCGGGACCGGTTCGGAACCGGATCGCTGGACCGGCACGGCGCCGGATCCGGCGCGGCGCGCCCGCGGGATGCGTTTGCGCAAACCATTGGTGGTACGAGCGGCCTCCGTCAGTTCCGGCGTCGCGGGACGCTCGGTCACGACCACGTAGTCGACCTCCAGCGCCCGGGGCCTGATCCGCGTCGGATCGGCCGTCCGGGGCTGTTCCAGCCGACCGGCCGGAACCGGGGGCGAGACCGGAACCGGGGGCGGGGCCGAAACCTGTGCCTGGACGGGGACGGGAGCGATCGGTGCGGGCTCGGCGAGCAGCGCGGCGGGCAGGCTGATCCGGGCGGTCACCCCGGTCACCGCCGACGGGGTGACCCGTACCTCGGCGTTCATCTCGGCGGCGAGCCGGCCGACCACGTAGTGCCCGAGGAACCGGGCCGGGCCGGTCATGAAGTCGCCCTCGCCACGCAGTCGCCGGTTGGCCCGGGCCAGGTCCTCGTCGTTCATCCCGATGCCCTGGTCGCAGATCGCGATCAGGTAGCCGTCGCCGATCCGCCGCCCGTGGATCTCCACTTCCAGGTCCGGCGGGGAGAACGTGAGTCCGTTCTCGATCAGCTCGGCGAGCATGTGGGCGAGGCCGCTGGCGACCGATCCCTGGACCTGCGCGTCGTCGAGCCGGCGCAGCACGACCCGCCGGTACTCCTCCACCTCGGACACCGCGGCGCGGATCACGTCGCTCAGCGGCAGGGGGCCGGGCCACTGCCGGAGGCTGGCGGCGCCCACCAAAACCAGCAGGCTCTCCGCGTTGCGCCGCATCCGGGTGGCCAGGTGGTCGAGCTCGAAGAGGTTCGCCAGGCCGTTCGGGTCGGACTCCTCGCGTTCCATCCGGGTGATGAAGCCGAGCTGCCGGCGGAGCAGGTTCTGGTTGCGGCGGCCCAGGTCGGCCAGGGACTCGGCGTTGCCCCGGCGCAGCCGCGCCTGCTCGGTGGCGAGCGCGTACGCGGTGGCCCGGACCCGGTCGAGGGCGTCGGCGACCCGGCGCACCTCGGCGCTCGCGCCCGAGGCCACCGGCACGGGGCCGGGTGGTCCGCTCTCCTCGCCGGCCGCGGCCCGGCGCACCGCCTCCGGCAGGCGCTCGCCGGCCAGCAGGTCGGCCTCCTCGGCGAGCGCGGCCAGCGGCTCGGCGAGCGACCGGGTCGCACCGATCGCCAGGTAGGCGGAGCCGAGCAGGCTGAGCAGGACCACGCCGGAGAGCAGCGCGAGCCGCAGGGTGGCCTGTTCGCGGAGGCTGTGCGCCTGGTCGAGGGTGCGGGCGCCGATCTCGCCGGCCAGGCCGGTCATGTCGTCGAGCATCGTGGCGACCGCGGTCCACCAGGACTCCGGGTCGGCGAGCAGGCTCTGCCGGTCGCCGGCGCGCAGCGCCGCGCTCTCCACGGCGCGGGCCTGCAACGCCGCGCCGCTGTTCAGCAGTTTCGTCTTGGCGTCCTTGCCGGCCGGGTCGGCGAACTCGTCGAACTCCTCCAGCGACAGGTCCCGGGCGGCGACGATGTTCAGCAGCTTGGTGAACTCGCCGGCCTGGAACCCCCCGGCGGTGATCACGCCGTCCAGGAAGACCCACTCCTGCGCGGTCGACTCCTTGACCTCGGTCAGCATCTCCAGCGACTCGGCGCCGCGCCGCAGCTCCAGGTCGTCGACGATCTCCAGGTGCCGGGTGTCGTCGCTGAGGCCCTCGATCAGTTTCGTGAAGGAGTCGAAGATGTCGGTCCGGTCGGCCGCGCCGGCGTCGGCGCTGTTGCGGATCTGGGCGAGGCCGTCCAGTTCGTCGAGGGAGGCGCTCGCGGTGTCGCCGAGCACGGACCGGACGGCGGCCCGCTGGGTGTCGACGCGTTCGCGGGCCGGGGCGATCCGCTCCCGGAAACCACGGTTGCCACCGAGCACCGCGACGGTCAGGCCCCGCTCGTTCTGCAACTCCTGGACCAGGCTCTGCAGGGCCAGGATCGCGGTGATCCGGCTCTCGGTGGCGGCCGCGCCGCGGTAGCGGGCGATCTCGTTGACGTAGATGACCGCCAGCAGCGCCAGCAGGGCGGCGAGCGGCAGCGCCAGCATCCGCACGACGCGCCCACGGATGGTCTGGTCGCGCCGGATCCTGCGCCACATGTCGCTTCCCCTTTGCCGCGGGTGGTCGGCCGAAGCCGTTGCGTAACCGCCGCCAAGGATTGGTGCCGTTCGCCGGAGGGGTCAACACCCCGATCGAGGGACGCGGATGCGACAGCAGGCTGGGCTCGGCGGACGCGAAACGTGATCCCCGAACGGGGGACGAGACCCTGGCGCCATCAGACATCGAAGTTTTAACATCTATGAACTATTTTCGCGTTCGAGCGTACCCCGAAGGGACCCCGCCCATGCGCCGACGCTTTCCCCAGCTCATTGCCGTTCTCACCGTCTCACTGCTGACCTCGGCCGCCCTGGTCCAGGTGAACGAACGACCGGCCACCGCGGCGTTCGCCACCAACGACTACTGCCTCGGCGAATGCTCCGACATCCTGCCGCCCGGGCAGAACGGCGACGCCGACCTCGCCCAGATCCTCGCCCACCAGGTGTTCGGCACCATGCCGGCGCACTCCGACGACCAGCTCGCCCCGTACGCGAACCTCGCGTACAACTACACCGGACTGACCTCACAACAGATCAAGACCTTCTTCAACGACGCGTCGTACGGCGTGGCCACCGCAAATGTGGCCAGCACCAGCACGCCCCGCTCGGACGTGACGATCGTGCGGGACAAGACGCTCGGGATCCCGCACGTCACCGGGACCACCCGTGGTGGCGTGATGTACGGGGCCGGGTACGCCGGGGCCCAGGACCGGCTGTTCCTGATGGACCTGATGCGGCACGTCGCGCGCGGCTCACTCACCTCGTTCGCCGGTGGCGCCGCCGGCAACCGGGAACTGGAACAGAGCGTCTGGCGCAACTCGCCCTACACCGAGGCGGACCTGCAGGCGCAGCTCGACGCGCTGCGCAACTCCGGCACCCGGGGCGCGCAGCTCTACGACGACGTGACGCAGTACCTGGCCGGCATCAACAAGTACATCGACGACTGCATGGCCGCCCGGGACTGCCCCGGCGAGTACGTGCTCACCGGTCACCTCGACTCGGTCACCAACGCCGGCGGGCCGGAGGACTTCGTACTGACCGACCTGATCGCGGTCGGCGGGGTGATCGGCGGCCTGTTCGGCGGGGGCGGCGGCACCGAGATGCAGTCCGCGCTGGTGCGGGTCGCGGCCCGGGCGAAGTACGGCACGACCGCCGGCGACCAGGTGTGGCAGCAGTTCCGGTCGCAGAACGACCCGGAGGCGGTGCTCACCCTGCACAACGGGCAGAGCTTCCCGTACGGATCGGGAAATCCGAACGCCGCCGGCGTCGCCATGCCGGACGCCGGCAGCGCGGTTCCGCAGGAACTCGTCTTCGACAAGACCGGCTCCGCCGTCACCGCCGGGGGCACCAGCGCGATCGCGGAGTCGCTCAGCACGCTGACGATCGACAGCGCGAGCCGGGGCATGTCGAACGCCGCGGTGGTGTCGGCGGCGAACTCGGCCACCGGGCATCCGGTCGCCGTGTTCGGGCCGCAGACCGGCTACTTCGCACCGCAGCTGCTGATGCTGCAGGAGCTGCAGGGTCCCGGGATCAGCAGCCGGGGCGTCGCGTTCAGCGGACTCAACCTGTACACGCTGCTGGGGCGCGGGCCGGATTACGCGTGGAGCGCCACCTCGTCGGTTCAGGACATCACCGACACGTACGCGGTGCGGCTCTGCAACGCCGACGGCAGCACGGCGACCACCGCCTCGGTCTCGTACCTGTACCACGGCACCTGCACGGCGATGGAGGACCTGAACCGGACCAACTCGTGGAAGCCGACGACGGCCGACTCCACGGCGGCCGGGTCGTACCGGCTGACCGTGCAGCGCACCAGGTACGGCCTGGTCACCTGGCGGGGCACGGTGGGCGGCACGCCGGTGGCCTTCACCAGCCTGCGCTCGACGTACCGGCACGAGGCGGACTCGGCGGTCGGCTTCCAGATGTTCAACGAACCCGAGCAGATGGGCACCGCTGCCGCGTTCACCAACTCCGCGTCGCAGATCTCGTTCGCGTTCAACTGGTTCTACGTGAACTCGACGCAGAACGCGTACTTCACCTCCGGCGCCCAGCCGATCCGCCCGGCCACCGCCGACCCGAACCTGCCCACCTGGGCGGACGCGGCCAACGAGTGGAGCGGCTGGAACCCGGCGACGAACACCGCGACCTACGTGGCCGCCTCGGCCCACCCGCAGGCGGTCGACCAGGACTACTTCGTCTCGTGGAACAACAAGCAGGCGGCCGGGTACTCGGCGGCGGACGGCAACTTCAGCTTCGGCGCGGTGCACCGGGCCGACCTGCTGGACGCGCCGCTGAAGGCCGGGGTCGCGGCCGGGACGAAGTACGACCGGGCGTCGCTGCTCAAGGTGGTCGAGCAGGCCGGGCTGACCGACCTGCGCGGCAAGCAGGTGCTGCCGGTGCTGCTGCGGGTGATCGACACCGCGACGGTCACCGACGCCACGCAGGCCGCCGCGCTGACGAAGCTGCGCACCTGGCTGACGAACGGGGCGCTGCGCAAGGAGACGGCGGCGGGCGGCAAGGCGTACACGGACGCGGAGGCGATCCGGATCTTCGACGCCTGGTGGCCGCGGCTGGTGCAGGCGCAGTTCTCGTCCGGGCTGGGCGACGGCCTGTTCGGCGCGCTGGTGGACGCCTTGCAGATCAACGAGTCGCCGTCCGGCGGGCAGACCGGGCCGGTCTCCAGTCTGCCGACCTCCGCCAACGAGGCGCAGGGCCACAAGGGATCGTCCTTCCAGTACGGCTGGTGGGGCTGGGTCTCCAAGGACCTGCGAGCGGTGCTGGGCGACACGGTGCCGGGCTGGTCCACCAGGTACTGCGGCGGCGGGACCGTCAGCGCCTGCCGCGGCGCGCTGCTGTCCAGTCTCAGCGCGGCCCTGACCGAGCCGGCTGCGACCACGTATCCCGGTGACGAGCACTGCTCGGCCGGCGATCAGTGGTGTGCCGACGCGATCCTGCAGAGTCCGCTGGGCGGGATCACGCACGACCTGATCGGTTGGCAGAACCGGCCGACGTACCAGCAGGTGGTGTCCTTCCCGGCGAAGCGCGGTGACACGGTCGCCAACCTGGCGGCGGGCAGGACGGTCACGGCGCTGAGCACCCAGTCCGGATATCCGGCGGCGAACGCGACCGACGGGAAACCGGCCACCCGCTGGGCCAGCTCACGGGCGGACAACCAATGGATCCAGGTGGACCTCGGGGCGAGCACCACAGTGTCCAGAGTGGTTCTCTCGTGGGAGTCGGCGTACGCGACGTCGTACAAGATCGAAACCTCGGGCAACGGGACGGCCTGGACCCAGGCGGCCGCCGTCACCGGCGGCCGGGGCGGCGTGGAGAGCGTCGCCTTCACCGCCACCGATGCGCGGTATGTCCGGATCACCGGACAGACCCGCGCCACCAGTTACGGGTTCTCACTATATGAGATAGAGATCTATTCACATTAATTAGAAAACCAGGTCCGCCAGGAATGGCGGACCTGGTTTTATTACCGATCAGTACTACTCGCGAGTAACCCCTACACCGGTCTGGAGCAGGGCGGTTGCCGCTGAATCGGCTTTACCACCTGTAGTCTCCTGGCGAAGGTTTTCGCTGAAGTAAGGGCTCGATCGGGTGTTCAAACGAATCGCCATCGTCAACCGTGGTGAGGCCGCCATGCGCCTCATCCACGCCGTCCGGGAGCTCGCCGCGGAGACCGGCGTGCCGATCGAGGCCGTCGCGTTGTACACCGACGTCGATCGGACCGCCACCTTCGTCCGCGAGGCCGACCTCGCCTATGACCTGGGTCCGGCCGCCTCGCGGCCCTACCTGGACCTGAAGCTCCTCGAGCACGCGCTGGTCGAGACCGGCGCCGACGCGGCCTGGGTCGGCTGGGGCTTCGTCGCCGAGGACCCGGCCTTCGCCGAGCTCTGCGACCGGATCGGCATCACGTTCATCGGCCCCAGCGCGGAGGCCATGCGCAAGCTCGGCGACAAGATCGGCTCGAAGCTGATCGCCGAGGAGGTCGGCGTGCCGGTCGCGGCGTGGAGCCGCGGTCCGGTGGAGACCCTGGAGACCGCGCTCGAGGCGGCCGAACGGATCGGCTACCCGCTGATGCTCAAGGCGACCGCCGGTGGCGGCGGGCGCGGCATCCGCAAGGTCAGCTCGGCCGAGGAACTGACCGACGCCTACGAGCGGACCAGCCAGGAGGCGGCCCGGGCGTTCGGCAGCGGCGTCGTCTTCCTGGAACGCCTGGTCACCGGCGCACGGCACGTCGAGGTGCAGGTCATCGCGGACGGTCAGGGCACCGCCTGGGCGATCGGCGTGCGCGACTGCTCGGTGCAGCGACGCAACCAGAAGGTGATCGAGGAGTCGTCCTCCCCGGTGATGCCGCCGCAGCGGGCCGCCGAGCTCAAGGCGTCCGCCGAGCGGCTCGCGGTCGCGGTCGGCTACCGCGGCGCGGCCACCGTCGAGTTCCTCTACCACCCCGGCGAGGACCTGCTGGCCTTCCTCGAGGTCAACACCCGGCTGCAGGTGGAGCACCCGATCACCGAGTCGGTGACCGGTTTCGACCTGGTCAAGGCGCAACTGCACGTCGCCTCGGGCAAGCGCCTGGAGGGCACGCCGCCGGTCGAGCGCGGGCACGCCATCGAGGCCCGGCTCAACGCCGAGGACCCGGACCGCGACTTCGCCCCCTCCCCCGGCCGCATCGTCCGGCTCGACTTCCCGTCCGGCCCCGGCATCCGCGTCGACACCGGCGTGAGCGAGGGCGACAGCATCCCCGGCGACTTCGACTCGATGATCGCCAAGGTGATCGCGTACGGGAAGAACCGGGACGAGGCGCTCGGCCGGCTGCGCCGGGCGATGGCCGAGACCACGGTCGTCATCCAGGGCGGCGCCACCAACAAGAGCTTCGTGCTCGACCTGCTGGACCAGCCCGAGGTGATCGACGGCAGCGCGGACACCGGCTGGATCGACCGGGTGCGCGGCGAGGGACGGCTCGTCTCCGACCGGCACTCCGGCATCGCGCTGGCCGCCGCCGCCATCGAGGTGTACGAGGACGAGGAGCAGGTCGAACAGCAGCGACTGCTCTCCACCGCGTTCGGCGGGCGGCCGCAGGTTCGCCACGAGAGCGGGACGCCGCTGGACCTGAAGCTGCGCGGGTCGACGTACCGGGTGCGGGTCGCCCGGGTCGGCGCGCACCGGTTCCGGGTCGGCATCGAGGCCGGCGACGACGTCCGTCTGGCCGACGTCAGCCTGGAACGCTTCGACAGCCACAGCGGCCGGATCACCGTCAACGGCGCGCGGCACAAGCTGCTCACCGGCACCCACGGCGCGATCACCCTGGTCGAGGTGGACGGGGTCACCCACCGGATCAGCCGCGACGAGGGCGGCGTGCTGCGCTCCCCGATGCCGGCGCTGGTGGTCGCCACCCCGCTGGAGCCGGGCGCCGAGGTCGAGGCCGGCGCGCCGGTCCTGGTCCTCGAGGCGATGAAGATGGAGGCGGTGCTCCGCGCGCCGTTCCGGGCCCGGGTCAAGGAGGTGCTCGTCGCGGTCGGCAGCAAGGTCGACGCCGGTGCCGCGCTGCTGCGCCTGGACCCGATCGCCGGCGACGACACCGAGGAGGTCGCCGCCGAGGCGGCCGCCGACGTGGATCTGCCCGCCGCGCCGCGGGAGTCGCCGGCCCGGGTGCGCGCCGCCCGCGGCAACGAGGACCTGCGCAGCCTGCTGCTCGGCTTCGACGTCGACCCGCACGACGAGCGCCGGGTGCTCGACGACTACCTGGCCGCCCGCCGAGCCGCCACCGACGAGGGTCACCGGCCGCTGGACCGGGAGATCGCCCTGATCGAGGTCTTCGCCGACCTGGCCGAGCTGAGCCGCAACCGGCCGGCCGGCGAGGACGGCGGCGACACCCACGTGCACAGCGCCCGTGAGTACTTCCACGCCTACCTGCAGAGCCTTGACGTGGAGCGGGCCGGCCTGCCGCAGTCGTTCCAGGCCAAGCTCGGCAAGGCGCTGGGCCACTACGGCGTCACCGATCTCGAGCGCACGCCCGCCCTCGAGGCCGCCGTCTTCCGGATCTTCCTGGCCCAGCAGCGGTCCGCGGCGGATGCCTCCGTGATCGCCGCGCTGCTGCGCTCCTGGCTGCAGGAGCCGCCGCCGGACGCGACGCTGCACGAGCCGGCCGGTCTCGCCCTGGAGCGGCTGGTCGCCGCGACTCAGGTGCGGTTCCCGGCGGTCGCCGACCTGGCCCGCGGCGTGGTGTTCACCTGGTTCGGCCAGCCACTGCTGCGCCGCAACCGGGCCAAGGTCTACGCGGAGATCCGCAAGCACCTGCGCCACCTGGACGACTTCCCGAAGTCGGACGACCGCGCCGACCGGATCGCCAAGATGGTCCGCAGCACCGAGCCGCTGGTCCGGCTGCTCGGCCAGCGCCTGGTCCGCCACAACCTGGACAACTCGGTGCTGCTCGAGGTGCTCACCCGGCGGTACTACGGCAACAAGGGCCTGACCGGGCTGCGCTCGACCGTCGTCCGGAACGTCGGCTTCGTGATCGCCGAGAAGGGGGACTCCCGCCTGGTCTCGGCCGCCGAGAGCTTCGAGAAGCTGGACGGGGTGCTGGCCGGGCTGGCCGACCTGGCCACCGGGGACGGCGCCATCGACGCCGACGTCTACCTCGCCTGGGAGCGGCAGCCGGCCGACCCGGAGGAGCTGGCGACCGCGCTGCACGAGGTGCTCAGCCGCCACCCGCTGCCGCCGCAGGTGCGCCGGGTGACAGCCACGGTCGCGGGACGCAGCGGTGCGGTCATGCACCACCACTTCACCTTCCGGCCGTCGACCACCGGGGTGGAGGAGGAGCGGCTGATCCGGGGGCTGCACCCGTACATCGCCCAGCGGATGCAGCTGGAGCGGCTGCGCAAGTTCGACCTGACCCGGCTGCCCTCCGCCGACGAGGAGATCTACCTCTTCCAGTGCGTCGCCCGGGAGAACCCGGCCGACGACCGGCTCGTCGCGTTCGCCCAGATCCGGGACCTGACCGAGCTGCGCGAGCAGGACGGCCGGCTGGTCGCCCTGCCGACCACCGAGGACACCATCTCCACCTGCCTGGACGGCATCCGGCGGGCCCGGTCGCGACGCGCGTCGGACAAGGCGTTCAGCACCAACCGCATCGTCATCTACGTGTGGCCGGAGCTCGGGCTCACCCACAACGAGATGGAGATGATCGCCCGGCGGGTGTCGCCGACCACGGCCGGCGCCGGCCTGGAGGAGATCCTCTTCATCGCGCGGCGGCGTGACGAGGAGACCGGTGAACTGGTCAAGATGAACGTGCGGATCATGTTCAGCGCGACCGGCGGCACCGATCTGATCCTCAGCGAGCCGACGGACGAGCCGATCGAGCCGCTGGACGGGTACCGGCAGAAGGTGCTGCGGGCCAGCAGCCGCAACACCGTCTACCCGTACGAACTGACCGAGTTCCTCGGTTCCTTCGCCGAGTACGACCTGGACGAGCAGCACACGCTCGTGCCGGTCGACCGGCCGAAGGGCAAGAACGCGTCGGCGCTCGTGGCCGGTGTGGTGCGGACCGTCACCCCGCGGCACCCCGAGGGCATCAGCCGGGTCCTGCTGCTCGGTGATCCGACCAAGTCGCTGGGTGCGCTCTCCGAGCCGGAGTGCCGCCGGGTCATCGCCGCTCTCGACCTGGCGGCGCGACTGCACGTGCCGCTGGAGTGGTACGCGCTGTCCTCCGGCGCCCGGATCTCGATGAGCTCCGGCACCGAGAACATGGACTGGGTCGCGGCCGCACTCAAGCGGATCGTGGAGTTCACCCAGGACGGCGGCGAGATCAACATCGTGGTCGCGGGCATCAACGTCGGCGCCCAGCCGTACTGGAACGCCGAGGCCACCATGCTCATGCACACCAAGGGCATCCTGGTCATGACGCCCGACTCGGCGATGGTCCTGACCGGTAAGCAGTCGCTGGACTTCTCCGGTGGCGTGTCGGCCGAGGACAACTTCGGCATCGGCGGCTACGACCGGGTGATGGGCCCGAACGGGCAGGCGCAGTACTGGGCGCCGAACCTGATGGCCGCCCGCGACGTGCTCATGGCGCACTACGAGCACACGTACGTCGTACCCGGCGAGACCGGACCCCGCCCCGCCGTCACCACCGACCCGGCCGACCGGGACGTCTCGGACTTCCCGCACATCGTCGACGGCAGTGACTTCACCACGGTCGGGCAGATCTTCTCGGCCACACACAACCCGGACCGCAAGAAGCCGTTCGACATCCGGACGGTGATGCGCGCTGTGTCCGATCAGGATCACGCGGTCCTGGAGCGCTGGGCCGGCATGGCCGACGCGGAGACCTCCGTCGTGCAGGACGCGCACCTCGGCGGCATGCCGGTCTGCCTGGTCGGCATCGAGTCGCGGTCCGTACCGCGGCGCGGCTTCCCGCCCACCGACGGCCCGGACACGTACACCGCCGGGACGCTCTTCCCGCGCTCGTCGAAGAAGACCGCCCGGGCGATCAACGCGGCCAGCGGCAACCGGCCCCTGGTCGTGCTCGCCAACCTGTCCGGCTTCGACGGATCACCGGAATCGATGCGCAAACTCCAACTGGAGTACGGCGCGGAGATCGGCCGGGCCATCGTCAACTTCCGCGGCCCGATCGTCTTCTGCGTGATCTCCCGGTACCACGGCGGCGCGTTCGTGGTCTTCTCCAAGGCGCTGAACCCGAACATGACGGTCCTCGCCCTGGAGGGGTCGTTCGCGTCCGTGCTCGGCGGCGCCCCCGCGGCGGCCGTCGTGTTCACCGGCGACGTGAACAAGCGGACGGCGACCGACCCGCGGGTCCGGGAGCTGGAGACCCGGGCCGGCTCGGCGACCGGGGCGGACCGCAGCTCACTCGCGGCCGAACTGGACGAGCTGCGCTCGTCGGTGCGGGCCGAGAAACTCGGTGAGGTGGCCACCGAGTTCGACCGGGTGCACAGCATCCAGCGGGCCGTCGAGGTCGGCTCGGTCGACGCGGTGATCGGGGCGGCTGAGCTGCGGCCGCGCATCATCGAGGCGATCAGGTCGCACTCCGCCTGATTTCCGCTCCGCCTTTTCGGGGGCCCGGCTCGTGCCGGGCCCCCGAAATTGTCGGTGCCCGCTGGCACAATCCGCCTCACTTCCAGCGAGGGGATTGGCATGGGTTGGATAGCGGCTGGCGCCGACTATGAGGTGAGCCTCGACCACCGCAAGGTGATCGTGCGTACGGCGGCGGGCAAACCGCTGAAGAGCATGCCCAAGGCGATCAAGGACCACGAGGCAGTGGTCGGGCTGCGGCAGCTGCTCGAGTGGCTGAAGCGCCACGAGGCGACCTGCCGGGCCGAGGTCGAGCGGTGGATGATCCGGTCGCTGCCGGTGCCGGCCGCCGTCATCGCGCAGGTGTGGCTCGACGAGGCGTGGCGGGCCGCGCTGCGCGACCTGGTGATCGTCCCGGTCGACGACAAGGGCGAGTGGGACGTGGCCACCGCCGGCCTGCTGCGCGACGCCGGCACCGACACCGGCCTCGGCGTCGTCGACCTGGACGGCGAGTCCACCCGGATCATGGCGGAGAGCGTCGCCATCCCGCACCCGGTCCGCCTGCCCGACCTCGCCGACCTGCGCGAGTTCGCCGCCGACCTCGGTGTCGAACAGGGCACCCTGCAGCTGTTCCGGGAGGTCTGGCACAAGCCGGCCGACCCGGCCGAGCAGGAGCGCGAGCTGAGCCGGTACGGTGGCGCCGCCTTCAAGGAGCTGCGGCACGTGCAGTCCCGGGCCACCTCGGCCGGCTATCGCGTGCAGGGCGGCACGGTCGTCTGCCGGATCTGGGAGGACGGGAGGACCGCCGTCGCCTCGGTGTGGATCGGCGACGGCGACCCGGGCTACGAGACCGAGACCTCCGGTCTCTCCTTCACCGACGCGGCCGGGGAGCAGCTGTCCACCGCGGACGTGCCGGCGGTCGCCTGGTCCGAGGGTCTGCGGATGGCCGCTCACCTGCACGCCGGCCGGGTCGTCGAAGAGACGGCCACGCGATGAGCGTCCTGGAAGCCGGCGGCATCGTGGCCGGCCCGGCCACCGACCGCGCCCTCGACCCGGTCACCGCCCGCGCCTACCGGCATCCGGTGCTGGCCGACCGGACCGTGGTGCGGCTGGTCGGCGCCGCGACCGGCCCCGCCGAGGACCTGAGCATGGAGTTCCTCGGTTTCTCCGGTGCCGGGGCGGTGGAGGTCGGGCACGGGCTGCGGCAGGCGCTGGGCTTCCCGGCCTGGGCGCTGGTGCACGACCCGGCCAACGGGCGGCACGCGCTGGCCCTGGTCAAGGAGATGGAGAGGCTCGCCCGGACGGCGCAGGGCAAACCGGGCAACGCCATGGACGGCTATCAGGTGCTGGCCGAGCGGCTGGGGGCGGCCGCGCCGCAGTTCCTGCCGACCTTCTGGGAGCAGGCCGGCCGCGCGTTCCTCGCCGTTGAGAACAGGCGGACGGCCGGGTCGTGCTTCACCGAGGCGCGGCGGGCCGAGCAGGTGCACGGGCTGGCCGTGGACGAGGACCGGGTGCGCGACGTGCACCTGGAGTTCGCGTTCGCCGGGGCGCTGACCGCGGCGATGCTCGGGGCGTACACCCGGCAGGTGGTCGAGCGGCGGCCGCCGGTGGAGGCGTACGAGCTGGTCAAGACCCTGGCGCTGCGCCGGGTCGCGGGTGGCCTGCCGCCGCACGCGTCGATGGCGGCCGACCTGGCCCGGCTCGCGAAGGCCGCCGGGCTCGACGCCGAGCGGGAGGCCGACGAGGTGGCCGGGCGGCTGCTCACCTACCCCGCGCTGGCCCGGTCGCACCCGTCGGTCTGGAAGTCCTACCGGAAGAACCTGGTCCGGCTCGCCCGGCGGGACGCCGAGGTGCGGGCCCGGCTGCTGCGGATCATCCCGGATCCGCCGGGCTACGACACCGACATGACCGAGCAGTGGCTGGAATTGCTCGAGAGCGCCGGCGCGACCACCGGGCTGACCTCGACGGACATCGTGGACGGCACGGCGAGCCGATGGCTGGAGCGGTTGCTGGAGATGCGGCGCCACGGCCGGCGCAACGGGCGCAGCCTCCGGCTGCTCGGCCTGCTGGAGCGGATGCTGCCCCGGCTGGCCGCCGAGGGCGGGGTGCGGCTCGGCGACACCGCGTGGGTCGCCGAGATCGACGTCCTCGACGTGTGCCTCTCCGGCGGGGTGCCGGTCTCGCTCGGCGAGCGCGACCACGCGTTCCCGCTGGTGGACTGGATTCGGGACAGCAAGCCGGGCCGCCGCGACCTCTCCGCGGTCGCGGCCGACCCGCGATGGCGCGCCCTGCTGGCTCGCAGCATCCGCGCCGCACTCAGCGGGATGCGCACCGGCCACGCGCTGAACAGTCCGGCGCTGCCGGAGGAGACGCTGCGGACGGCGTTCGGTGCACCGGGCGTTCGCGACGTGCTGGTGGAGATGCTTATCGAGCAGACCGGCCGGGCCGGCCACGGCACCGTGACCAGCCTCGACGACGATCTGACCGAGCTTGCGCCGCTGTGGTCGGCGACCGGTGTGGCGCTCGCTCCGGATGGGTTCCGCAAGTTGCTGGCGGTCGACATGCCGGCCGTGGTGGCGCGGACGCTGCGGGCCGGGTTGCCGTCGGAGCTGGCCTGGCCGGCGTACGAGGAGGTCGCGAAGCAGAAGCTGCGCGTGCAGTTCGGCGACGCGTGGCCGGAACTGGTCGTGCACGACCACCAGTCGGCGCACGTCGTCACGCCCGGCGACCGGGTCACCGAGCACGTGTTCCGGCTGCCACCCGCCGGCCGGCGGCCGTACCGGGAGACCGTCTGCCGCCAGGTCGACGGCGATCTGCTGGTCGCGGCGTGGAGCTGGGAGAACAGCGCCGCCTACTGGTCGTCGCGCCCGGACGATCACTTCCAGGGCGACCTGCGATTCACCCCGGTCCGGTGGGGCGTCGCACCGGTGCTGCTGCCGCTGCCGGGCGGTGGCGCGACCACCGGCACCCTGCCGATCCATCCGGGCGACCAGCACGCGCCCTCGGCCCTCTATCCCCTGGCCACCGACGGGCAGGCGTTCTGGCTCTGCGAACCGGTGGACGGCTCGGACCGGTGGCAGTGGCGGGAGTTCGATCCGCTGACCGGCGAGCGCGGCCGGGTCAGCGTGCCCGCCTTCTTCGAATCCGACGGCCGGCGCCTGCTGGCCGAGGTCTGCCGGTTGCGCACGGCCCCGGCCGAGTTCGCCGGATCGCCGCTGGGCTACCGGGCCGGGCTGGTCGGCTGGCGGACCGAGGTCACCGCCGACGGCGACCAGGTCGGCGAGGGCGTCGACGGCCGCCGGGTGATGCTCCCGGGGCGGACCCTGCGCCGGTTCGGCCGCAACGGCCACGGCGCGGCCCAGCTCAGCGGTGCCGTCCTGCTGCCGGGCGCCACGGCGCCGCTGCCGGTGACCCGGTCGCCCGACCACCCGGTCGGCCGCCTGCAGCTCTGGACCGCCGACGGCGAGTACCTGCTCGCCGAGCTGGCCGACGGGAACGGCACGCTGCCGCCGCTCTCCTGGTGGCACGGACTGCGGGCCCGCGACGCGGCGGGATCGGCCGTCCTGCGCGCGCTCGACGAGACGACCGCGGCCGCGCTGCTCGCCGTCGACGACACGGTGACCGGGACGGTCGGGATCAAGGCCGCCGTCACGGCGAACGTCGTGGCCTGCCTCCCGGCGGTCACCGACGCCGCCCTGCGCGAGCGGATCACCGAGGTGGTGGCCCGAGCCGCGCGGATGCGCCGCCGGATCGCTGAACTCGAGCAGCACCTGACCGAGCAGCCCACCGGGCCGGCTCCGATGCCGGCCGCCACCGACGGGGCGCTGGAGACGGCGTGGCAAGGGCTGTGCGGTTTCGACCGCGACAGGTACCAGGGCCACGGGCAGCGATCACAGGTCAGCCACGAGATCCTGACACAGGTCGCGGCGACCGGCGCGCTCCTGGCCGGCGATGATACGGAGCCACTGCGGGTGGTCGACCCGATCTGGACCCCGCTGCTGGCCGGACTGGGCGCGGTCGCGGTGCGGGCGGCATCCGCGGTGACCGGCGACGAGGATCGGCGGGCGCTGGCCGCCTTCCTCACCACAGTGGCCGGTACCCCGATGGACGGCGGCACGCCGCTGCGGGTGCTGGCGCTGACCCAGCCGCCGCACACCCCCGCCGAGCCGGTGCACCGGCTCGGCGCTCAGGTCACCGTGCTGCTACCGGCAGGACACCAGTTCTTCTACCGGCCGGACGACAAGAAGAACCGAGTGGCGGTCCAGGTGTCGGCGGAGCATGCGTTCAAGCCGCCGGCGGGCCTGCTCGTCGAGGAGGAGTTGTCGCCCAGCGGCCGGCTGACCGGCGAGCGGCTGCGCGAGTTCACCGCTCTGCTCGCCGAACGCGGTCCGGCGCCGTGGCGCCCCGCGGCCGCCGAGGCGCTCGTCGAGGCGACCGGCATGACCCGGGCCGAAGCGATCCTGCTGCTGGCCGGCCTGCCGTCGATCGCCTCGTGGGAGGCGAACTTCCTGACCGCCGAGCAGCGCGCGGCCCTCGGCCTGAGCGCGGCGCACGCCAAGGTGGCACACGCCGCCCTGCGGCGACTGACGCCGCCGCAGCGGGTCGCCCTGCTCGACGCGGCGATGCCCGGCGATCCGGCCGTCCTCTGGACGGAGGGTCCGGACGTGGCGGCGGTGGCGCAGCAGTGGATCCGGCTCCGGGGACGGCGGGCGGCGGTGCCCGAGGAACTCCTCGCCGACTTCGCCCGGGTCACCGACCGGGACCTCGCGGCGACCGTGCTGCAGGCGATCGCGGGGCCGTCGGCCGGTGACTGGCTCAGCACCGACGGCCGCGGCCAGGCGGATCAGATCGCCCGGATGGGGGCCGAGGCCGGGGAGGCGTTCGACGGTCGTCACCTGCAGGCCGCCGCCATCGCTCTGCCGTGGCTGGCGTACACCCTGACCTGGGACGATCCGCTGCGGGCCGGATTGCCCGAGGCGCTGCGGCTGGTCCGCGAGCGGCTGCGGAACCCGGAACTGGCGGTCGGATACGGCTCGTGCGAGGTGGCGAAGCGGCCCGAGGCCGGGCCCGCCCTGGTCGACGGCCGTAACAACGGTGTCTGGGTCACCTTCCACGTCACGCCAGCGCGACTGTCCGGGCCGGACGATCCGGCGCTCGGCTTCATCGACGAACACACCGCGGGCGGCCTGCGGACGCTGCTCTCCGGATGGCTCGACGACGTGGTCAGCACGCCGGAGGGTGTGCCGGGGGATCCGCACGATCCGCGGGTCAGCGTGCCGGGGCTGGTCGGCGAGGTGCGTGAGCGGTTCGGGGTGGACGGTGACGCCGCCGCGTACTACCTGCAGGTGCTCTCGCTGCCGGATCCGACCGACAAGGCCGTACAGCGCTGGAACGGGTGGAAGCCCGCCGCGCTGCGCACGGCGCAGGCGGCCCTGACCGGGGCCGGGCTGGTGGTGGCGGCCAAGCGTGAACGGGCCGCCCGGCCGGTGTTCCTGCCCGGCGGCTGGCAGGCCGCCAAGTCGCCCCGGCTTCCGGTGGAGACCTGGAAGCTGCCGCTCTACGTTGACAACGGCGGGCTGCTGTTCGTGCCGCACACCTTGCCGGGGCTCTTCGCCGCCGCGTGGGCCCGGATCGTCGCCGGGGACCTGCCCCGCTATCACGAACTGAAGGAGAGCACCCGATGAGCGGCAAGCTCCTGGACGCCGGGGCGATCCTGCCGGGTCCGCCCACCGACGCCGGCCAGGACGTGATGACCGCGCGCTGCTACCGGCACCCGGTGCTGGACGGGCGGACCATGGTGCGGCTGGTCGGCGCGACCGTCGGGCCGGCGGAGGACCTGAGCATGGAGTTCCTCGGGTTCGCCGGGGCGGCCACGCCGGTCGAGGTCGGACACGGGCGGCGGCTGGCGCTGGGTTTTCCGGCGTGGGCGCTGGTCCACGATCCGGCCAACGGGCGGCACGCGCTCGCCCTGGTCAAGGAGATGGAGAAGCTCGCCCGGACCGCCCGGCACAAGCCGGGCAACGCCCGGGACGGATACGGCGAGCTGGCGGAACGGCTCGGCGCCGCGGCTCCGCAGCTGCTCCCGACGTTCTGGGAGCAGGCCGGTCGGGCGTTCCTGGCCGCTGAGAACCAGCGGATGGCCGGGTCGTGCTTCACCGAGGCGCGGCGGGCCGAGCAGGTGCACGGGCTGGCCGTGGACGAGGACCGGGTGCGCGACGTGCACCTGGAGTTCGCGCTGGCGGGTGGTCTGACCGCGACGATGCTGGCCGCCTATGCCCGCGAGGTGGTGGCGCGCAGGCCGCCGGCGGAGGCGTACGAGCTGGTCAGGAACCTCTCGCTGCGACGGGTCGCGGGTGGCCTGCCGCCGCATGTCTCGATGGCGGCCGATCTGGCGCGGCTGGCCAGGGCCGCCGGCCGGAACCCGGACCGGGAGGCGGAGGAGGTGGTCGCGCTGCTGCTCACCTACCCGGCGACGGCGCGGTCGCACCCGTCGGTGTGGAAGTCCCTCCGCAAGATCTTGATCCGGCTCGGCAAGCGGGACGCCACGGTCCGGGCCCGGCTGCTGGAGATCAGCCCGGAACCGCCGGGCTGGCGCACCGACGTGCGGGAGCAGTGGCTCGAGCTGCTGGAGGCCACCGGGGCGGCCGCCGATCTGACCTCTCCCGCCCCTGGCGCCGTCTCGGCGGGCAGGTGGCTCGAACGATTCCTGAAACTGCATGGCGAGGGCCGCAACGCCCGGCTGATCGCGCTGGTCGAGCGGATGACGGACCGGCTGCGGGCCGAGGGCGGGGTGCGGATCTCGGGCTACGCGCTCGGCGTCGACCTGGACGTTCTCGACGTGTGCCGGGCCGCGGGCGTCCCGGTCGACATCGGTGACGTGCGCCGGGCCCACGGCTTCAAGGTCGACGAGTGGGCTGACGACGAGGGCCCGGGACGCCGCGACCTGGCCGCCATCGCCGCCGACCCTCAACTGCGACCGCTGCTGCGCGCCGGGGTGCGCTCGGCGCTCGGCAAGCTCCGCGACGACGGATCGCTGACCAGCGCGCCGATGCCGGCCGAGCTGATGATGGCGGCATTCGGCGCGGCCGGCGTGCGCGCGGTGCTGACCGAGCTGATCGGTGACCTGACCGGGCAGGCCGGTACGAGCACCGTCGCCGGTCTCCACAAGATCCTGATCGAGCTGGCGCCACTGTGGTCGTCGACCGCCATCGAGTTCGCCCCGGACGCGTTCGGCCTGCTGACGGGCGTCGACATGCCGGCCGTCCTCGCCCGCACGCTGCGCGCCGGGCTGCTCGCCGAGCTGACCTGGCCGGCCTACGAGCGGGCGGCACAGCGCCTCCAGCAGATCGACGTGGGGGTGGCCTGGCCGGAACTGGTGCTGCACGACGAACGCTCGGCGCAGGTGATCAGCCCGGACGGCCGGGTCGCCGAGCACGTCTTCCGCTTCGACTGGGCCGGCCGCCGGTACGCGCCCAACCGCTGGTGGTCCCGCTTCGGCTGCCTGTTCGCGGACGGCGAGCTGCTGGTGTACTGGCACGGCGACAACGGTCAGGTCGGGTACTGGTCGTCGCGGCCGGACGACCTGATCGAGGGCGAGTGGCAGTTCCACCCGGCGCAGGGCTGGTGGCGGCCGCCGCTGCCGGTCCCGGGTGGCGGCAGCACGACCGGATCGCTGCCGATGCACGCCGGGGACGCCCGGATCGTCTCGCCGGAAGGGTACGGGGTGGCCGGCGACGGTCAGGCGTTCTGGCGCCGCGAGCCGGTGGACCCGGACGCACCGCACTGGCGCCGGGAATTGCGGTGGCGGGAGTTCGACCCCCGGACCGGGCAGGGCGGCCGGGTCAGCCTGCCCGCGTTCTTCGCCGCGGCCGGTGACGGGCTGGACCCGGACTACTCGTCGCTGCGGCCGGTGCCGGCCGAGTTCGCCGACTCACCACTGGGTGTCCGGGACGGCCTGGCCGGCTGGCGGGTGACCCGGAGTCCGGAGGGCGTGCCGACCGCTGAGGGCATCGACGGCCGAACGGCCGCCACGCTGATCGGGCCGCACCGGACGCCCGGGGAGACCCCGATCGGCGCGGTGTCACTGCCCGGCTCCACGGCCGCGCTGCCGGTAACCTTGCCGAACAGCACGGTCCGCGTCTGGACCGCGGACGGTGCGCACCTGTTGGACGAGCAGAAGATCTCGACCGGCACGCTGCCACCGTTCGCCTGGTGGCACGCCATGCGGGCGCGCGACGAGGCCGGATCGGCCGCGCTGCGGTCCCTGGACGAGGACACCGCGGCCGCGCTGCTCACCGTCGACGACTCGGTGACCGGCGCGAAAGCGCTGCGGGAGGCGGTGACCGCGAACCTCGTGGCCCACCTGCCCGGGATCACCGACGCCACACTGCGTGCCCGGGTCGCCGAAGTGGTCACCCAGGTGGTCCGGATGCGCCGTCGGATCGCCGAGATCAGCCGGCAGTTGGGCCGGCGGCCGCGGCGGGATCTGCCACGGATCACCGACAACGCGCTCACCACCGCCTGGGACGGTCTGGGCGACCTGGAACCCGCCCACTACCGCAGCATGCCCGGTGAGCAGTGCCTGTTCCTGGAGCAGATCGTCGCGGTCGGCGAGTGCCTGGCCCGGCCGGACAGCGCCGACCCTGCCCAGATTCCATCGGTCGGCGCGACCTGGGCGTCGCTGCTGGCCGGGCTCGGCGCCGTCGCGCTTCGGGCCGCGTCGCCGGCCACGTCCGACGAGGATCGGACGGCGCTGGCCGGGCTGCTCGCGACGATCGCCGGGACGCCACTGGACGGGGAGGCCGCGCCGCTCCGGATCGTGCGGGTGGCCCAGGACGGCATGGTCGACGGGGCGGTCGACTGGCATCGGGACGGCGCCCGGCTCACCGTGGTCTTCCCGCCCGATGGGTACCACCATTCCTACAACCCTGACGGACGATGGCAGCGGGACGTGATCCAGGTGGCCCCGGACGGCGTGTTCACCCTGCCGCCCAGCCCGGTCCTGTACGAGCGCGAGTCCGTACGGCCCAGCGGGCGCCTCGCCGGTGAACGGCTGCGGGCGTTCCTCACCCTGCTCGCCGAGCGGGGGCCCGCGCCGTGGCGCCCCTCGTCCGCGGAAGCGCTGGCCGAGGCCACCGGCATGACCCGCGCCGAGGCGGTGCTGCTGCTCGCCGGGCTGCCCGGGGTGGCCCGCTGGGAGGCCACGTTCCTGAGCACCGAGCAGCGAAGGCTGCTGGGCCTCACCGGACCGCACGCCACGCTCGGCCGAGAGGCCGTGCAGGAGTTGAGCCATCGGGAGCGGGTCGCGCTGCTCGACGCGGCGATGCCCACCGACCCGGTCGCGCTCTGGGAACACGGGCCGGACGTGGCCGCGATCGCGGAGAAGTGGATCGCGTTGCGGGGCCGCCGGGTGGCCGTGCCGGAGGAACTCGTCGCCGGCCTGGCCCGCGTCGTCGACAGGTCGCTGGCGCCCGCGCTGCTGCGGGCCGTCGCCGCCCCGGCTCCCGGCGACTGCCTGACCACCGACGGCCCGGCCCCGGACGGGACCGTGCCGTTCGACGCGGACCACCTGCCGGCCGCCGCCGTCGCCCTGCCCTGGCTGGCCTACCACCTGACCTGGGACGATCCGCTGCGCGCCGCGCTACCGGAGGCGCTACGGCTGGTTCGTGAGCGGCTGCGCAACCCGAACCTGCGGGTCGGAGAGGGCTGGTACCGGGTGGCCGCCCGTCCGGACGCCGGCCCCGCGCTCGTCGACACCTACACCTACGACGGGCACGTGACGGTGAGCCTGGTGCCGGCGGAGCTGTCCGGCCTCGACGACCCGGCGATCGGCCTCGTCGATGACGAGACCGCGGTCGCGCTGCGGATCCTGCTGTCCACGTCGATCGAGGAGGCGGTGGCCACCCCGGAGGGTGCGTCCGGTGATCCGCGTGATCCCCGGGTCTGCCTGCCCACCCTGGTCGATGAGGTGCGCGAGCGGTACCGGCTGGACGGCGACGCGGCGGCGTACTACCTGCAGCTGCTCGCGCTGCCCGACCCGGCCGACAAGGCAGTCCGGGCGTGGAACGGCTGGACGTCCACTGAGCTGAGACGAGCGCAGCGGGCGCTGATCGACGCCGGGCTGGTGGTCACCGCGAAACGGGAGCGCGCCGGACGCCCGGTCTTCCTGCCCGGCGGCTGGCAGGCGGCGCGGGCCCCGCACCTGCCGGTCGAGACCTGGAAGCTGACGATGTACCAAGAGCTCGACAGGGTGCGGCTGGTCGTGTCATCACTGCCGCTGCTGTTCCGCACCGCCTGGGGCCGGATCACCGACGGTGACGTCCCCCGCTATCACGACCTGGAGGAGAACCGGTGACCACCGCTCGTCAGATCGATCCACCCGAGCATCGGTACGCCGATGAGCTGGCCTTCCTCGCCGCCGCCGACGCCGGGGCGCGGCCACCGGGCTGGCGGATGACACCACGGTCGGTGGTCACGTTCATCGCCGGGTCGGGCGGCACGCCGGTCCACGGGCCCGACGGCCGCCGGGTGATCGAGCCGAAATTCGTCGGCGAGCGGGCCCTGGTCGAGCGGTGCGTGGTCACCCTCGCCGGGGAGCGCGGGCTGCTGCTGGTCGGCGAGCCGGGCACCGCCAAGTCGATGCTCTCCGAGCTGCTCGCCGCGGCGATCTGCGGGACCAGCGCGCTCGCCGTTCAGGGCACCGCCGGCACCACCGAGGATCAGCTGCGGTACGGCTGGAACTACGCGTTGTTGCTGGCCAAGGGCCCGACGGCGGAGTCGCTGGTGCCGTCGCCGGTGCTGACCGCGATGACCACCGGCGCGGTCGCCCGGGTCGAGGAGATCACCCGCTGCCTGCCGGAGATCCAGGACGCCCTGGTCTCGATCATGTCGGAGCGGCGGATCAGCGTGCCGGAGCTGGCCGGGCAGGACGGGGCGGTCGGCTACGCCGTGCCCGGGTTCTGCCTGATCGCGACGGCGAACCTGCGCGACCGCGGGGTGTCCGAGATGTCGGCGGCACTCAAGCGGCGGTTCAACTTCGAGGTGGTGCCGCCGATCGCCGACCTGGACGCGGAGGTCGCGCTGGTCACCCGGCAGGCGCGGGCCGCGGTCGAGCGGGGCGGTGCGACCTACGCGGTGGACGAGGCGGTGCTCGAGACCCTGGTCACGGCGTTCCGCGACCTGCGCAACGGGGTCAGCGCCGAGGGTTGGGAGGTGGAGCGGCCGTCGTCGGTGATGAGCACGGCCGAGGCGGTGGCGGTGGCCGCGTCGATCGGGCTGTCGGCGGCGTACCTGCCCGGGCCGGACCCGTTGTCGCTGCTGCCCGGACACCTGCTCGGGGTGGTCCGCAAGGACGACCCGGCGGATGCGGGCCGGCTGCTGGCGTACTGGGACGGTGCGCTGCGGCGGCGGGCCGAGGCGGGTTCACGCATGTGGCGCCAGCTGTGGGAACACCGCGATGTCCTCCGTGACTGACCGCCCGCCGTCGGCCGCCGACCGAGCCGCACCGCGCGCGGCCGTCGACCGGCTCGCCGGTGACGCGCGGATCCAGCTGATCGGCGTGCGGCACCACTCGCCGGTGCTGGCCGCGGCCGTGCCGGCGCTGCTCGACGCCTTCCGGCCCGAGACCGTCCTGGTCGAACTGCCCGCCGAGATGCAGCCATGGATGCGGTGGCTGTCCGATCCGGACACGGTCGCGCCGGTCGCCCTGGCCGCGGCCGGGATCGACCGGCCGATCGCGTTCTACCCGTTCGCCGACTTCAGCCCGGAACTGGCGGCGGTCCGCTGGGCGCGGCAGGCCGGCGTGCCGGTGATCTGCGGGGATCTGCCGCTGACCGATCCGGCCTGGGCCGCCGGTCGCCTCGGCATGCCCGGGGGCGGCGAGGCCACGCCCGGCACGCCGGACGGCACGCGGCAGCCGGGCCGCCGGGGTGAAGCCGATGGCGGGCCGGGGCTCGGGGACGCGGTGCAGATCGCGTTGTCCGGTCGGGCCGGCGACGACCTGTGGGACCGCTGGATCGAGGCGGAGGCCCCGGGAAGTCCGCCGGAAGCTGTCCGGCGGGCCGCTCTCGCGGCCGGGTGGGCACTGCGATTCGACGTTTCCGGGTACGGCGTCGATCCGCTGGACCTGCGCCGGGAGGCCTGCATGCGAGCGCACCTGCACGGTGTGCCCGGCCGTATCTCCGCTGTCGTAGGAGCGTTCCACGCGCCCGTCCTCCTCGACCCTCCGGACCCTGATCCCGCTCCGGCCGGCGCCGGGAGTCGTGGACGGACCGCATCACGCCTCGGCCTCCCGCACCCGGGTCAGCCAGTCGGCCGCCCACGGGTCGCGGAGCCGGTGATCTCGCTCGTTCCGTACACGTTCGACCTGCTGGACGCGCGCTCCGGATATCCCGCCGGGATCCGGGATCCGCGCTGGCAGCAGGCGGTGTTCGAGGCCGGCGCCGAGCCGGGGCGCCTGCGGGCGGCCGCGGATCGGTTCGCCGTCGAAGTCGCGCGGGAGCTACGGGGGCACGGGCAGCCCGCCGGACCGGCCGAAGCGGCCGAGGTCGCCCGCGTCGCCGGAGATCTGGCCGGGCTGCGGAACCTGCCGGCGCCCGGGCGGGGCGAACTGGTGGAGGCGCTGCAGACGGTGCTCGCTCAGGGCGCGCCGGCCGGCGCCGGACGCGGGGTCGCCCGGGCCATGGAGGAGGTGCTGGTCGGGCGGCGGCGTGGGCGCCTGCCCGGCGGCGCGCCGGTCACCGGGCTGCGGCCGGCGGTCGAGCGGGAACTCGCCGGGCTGAGACTGCCCGGGCCGGGACAGCCCGGGCGGCGGCTGCGGCTCGACCCGCTGCGCTCCCCCACCGACCGGGATCGGGAGCTGGCCATTCGCCGGCTGGAAGCGTGCGGCGCGCCCTACGGGGACGCCGGTGCGGCTGGGCCGGTCGCCGGTGGGGAGACGTTGACGAACACCTGGCGGGTGGAGTGGACGCCGACCGTCGACGCGGCGCTCGCGCTGGCCGGCCTGCACGGGGTCACTCTCGCGCAGGCGGCCGGGGGTGTGCTCGGCAGCCGTCGGCGCCGGGAGCGGCAGGCCGGTGGGCCGACCGCCGATCAGGCGCTGGCGGGCCTGGAACGGGCCGCGGTCTGCGGTCTGCCGGAGCTGGCCCGGGAGCGGCTCGGCGACGTGCGGCAGGCGGTCTGCCACGGTGGTGGGATCCAGCAGATCGTCGCCGCTCTGCACCTGATCAGCAGGATTTCTCGAGGCCACATCGCCGGCCTGGGACCCGAGGCGCTCGAGCAGACTCTCGCGGCGCCTCAGGAGAGGCCGCGCACAGAGGCGCTCGACGGGAATCCCGTGGGGCATCAGAGACAGCCCCGCGCAGAGGCGCTCGATGAGCCGGCAACAACCCGGGACAAGACTCCTGCCGAACCTCGGCAGCGGGCGCACGTTGAGGCGCTCGATGGGTTGGGGGCGGCTCGGGACGAGTTGCACGCGGCCGCGGTGGCGGCGGTCGCCGGGCTGGCCGGGTCGGGCCGGATCGAGGATGCCCGGGCGTTGCTCGATCTGGTTCGGGCGGCCGACGAGGCCGGGCGCCGGCTGCGGCTCGGCCGGGCGATCCGGGACCTGGTTCGGGACGGGTCGCCGGTGATGGCAGGGGCGGCGAACGCGGTCGGGGTGCTGCTCGGGCACGAGACACCGGACACGTTCGGGATCCGGCTGGCGTCCTGGGCCGGTCTGCCGGATGCCGGTTCGACGGACCGGTTTCGCGGTGCGCTCAGCGTCGCCGGGGCGCTGCTGCAGGCCGGAAACGAGTTCCTGACACCGCTGCTGGACACGGTGGAAGGGATGACGGACGACGATTTCGTACGCCGGCTGCCGGCGTTGCGCGGTGGATTCGACGTGCTCAGCCCCGCTGATCGGGACCGTCTCCTGCATACGGTCGGTGAGCGGTACGGGACGATCGACGAACGCCTGGTGGCCGATGCCGTGACGGTGGCCGGCTGGATCGCCGCCGATCGGGCGGGGCTGGCCGCGGTGCGGGCGCTCGGTCTTGATCCGGGAGCCGGTGTCACGCCGGCCTCCGGAGCCTCGCCGGGAACAGCCGACAAGGACGATGAGACCGTGGGCGCTCCGGTGAGCCTGGGCGCTCCGGCCGGTATGGACAATGCGGACCATACCGCAGGTACCGGCGATGCCGCAGGTACCGGCGATGCCGCAGGTACCGGCGATGCCGCAGGTACCGGCGATGCCGCAGGTGTCGCAGGTGCCGACGACGCCCGGATCGGCGATGCGGACGGTGGGGTTTCCGCGGTGCAGCGATGGCGGCTGTTGCTCGGGCGGGAGAGCGAAAAGCTGGCGCCACGGCAGCGGCGGCTGGCGACGGCGTTGGACGAGCTCTACGGGGCCGGACAGGGAGAAGGGGCGTACACCGTGGGCGGGGGCGGTGCGGGGCGCGAACCGGCGTACCCGGAGGTCCGCGATTGGCTGGAAGACCTGGAGGATCTCTTCGGTTCCGCCGTACGCGACGAGGTTCTCGCCCGGGCCGCGGAACGCGGCCGTCTGGACGCGGTGCTGGCCGCGGATCCGGAGCGGGTCCGGCCCTCGATCGACCTGTTGCACGCGGTGCTGTCGATGGCCGGCGGGCTGCCGGAGGCGCGGCTGGCCAAGCTGCGGCCGCTGGTCGCCCGGCTCACCGCCGAGCTCACCGCGCAGCTGGCCCGCCGGATCCGCCCGGCGCTGACCGGGCTCGGCACACCACGGCCCACCCGGCGCCCGAGCGGGCGGCTCGATCTGGCCGCGACCGTGCGGCAGAACCTGCATACCGTACGGAAGGACCTGGCCGGCCGGCCGCGGATCGTCCCGGAGCGGCCGGTGTTCCGCAGTCCGGGCCGGCGCAGTGTGGACTGGCAGGTCATCCTGCTCGTCGACGTCTCCGGGTCGATGGAGGAGTCGACGATCTGGGCGGCGCTGACCGCGTCGGTGCTCGCCGGGGTGCCGGCACTGCGCACCAGCTTCGTCACGTTCTCCACCGAGGTGATCGACCTGACCGACCGGGTCACCGACCCGCTGTCGCTGCTGCTGGAGATCCGGGTCGGCGGGGGCACCCACATCGCGGCCGGGATGCGGTACGCCCGGCAGATCACCACTGTCCCGAGCCGGACCATGGTCGTCACGATCAGCGACTTCGAGGAGGGCTATCCGGTCGGCGACCTGCTCGGGGCGGTCCGGGCACTGGTCGACGACGGGGTGACCCTGCTCGGCTGCGCCAGCCTGGACGACAAGGGTCAGCCACGGTACAACACCGGCATCGCGGGACAACTGGTCGCCGCCGGGATGCCGGTCGCCGCGCTGAGCCCGGCCGAGCTGGCCGGATGGATCGGGGAGCGGGTGCGATGAGCCTGCCACCGATCGATCCCGCGGTCACCGCCGAGGCGGTCGCCGCACTCCCCGCCCGGCTGCGCAAACGCCTCGACGAGGTGCTCCCGCAGGTCTCCGCCTGGCCGGTCGGGAGCGGGGACGGCAGCGTCACGGTCCGGCCCGACGACAAGACGACGGTCACGCTGCGAGTGCCGGTCACCACGCCGGAGGAGGCCACCTGCGATTGCCTGCTGGCACCCCGCTGTCTGCACCGCGCCGCAGTCCTGAGCGCCGCACCGATCCTCACGGCCCAACCGGAACCGCCAAACATCCCGGCGGATCCCGGACCGCCGGAGACGCCGGCCTCCGTGACACCTCCCGGACCCGCGGCCGCGCAACTCACCGCGACACCCCCAGAATCCACGACCGCGCAGGTCACAGCGACGTCTCCACAACCGACGACCGCACAGACCACCGCGACACCCCAACAACCAACGACCGCACAAGCCACCGCGACGTCTCCACAACCGACGACCGCACAGACCACCGCGACACCCCAACAACCAACGACCGCACAAGCCACCGCGGCGCCTCCACAACCAACGACCGCACAAGCCACCACGACGTCTCCACAACCGACGACCGCACAGACCACCGCGACACCC
Organism: Actinoplanes regularis; assembly: GCF_900188005.1. Lineage (GTDB taxonomy): Bacteria > Actinomycetota > Actinomycetes > Mycobacteriales > Micromonosporaceae > Actinoplanes > Actinoplanes regularis. The sequence goes on from NZ_FZNR01000002.1 coordinate 141,042, forward strand.
CTACAACCGACGACCGTGCAAGTCACCGCGGCGCCTCCGAAACCCAAGACCGCGCAGGTCACTGCGGCACAGCGGAGTGCGGCCGGCGACTTGTGGGCAGCGGGCGCCGCAGTGCTTGTCAACGGCGTTTCCGGGGCGGGCGCCGTGGCCCAGGCCGACCTGTTGCGGGCGGTGCACCAGGCGCGCGCGACCGGGTTGCACGGCCCGGCGGCATCCGCGATCCGGGTGGTCGAGCGGCTGCGGAACGGACGCCGGGAGGATCCCGCGTTCCGGCTGGCCGATCTCACCGACGACCTGCGGGAACTGCTCAGCGCCTGCCACCGGCTGATGTCCGGCGACGGCAGCGTGGCCGGTGTCGCCCGCCGGGACTACGAACCGGTCGGTGATCTGCGCCTGTTCGGCCTGTTCTGCGAGCCGGTGCGAGCCGCGACCGGCCATGCCGGCGCGGCGACCTACCTGGCCGACGGCAAGGGACGGCTGTGGGTGATCTCCGATGTACGACCCGCCGTCGAGCCCGCCACCGCGGCTGCGGTCCGATCCTCGGTCGACCTCGGTGAGGTGCGGCTCAGCCACCACGCTCTGGCCCGCGCCGGCCTGCGGGCGGTCAACGCGCACGCCTCCGCCACCGGCAGACTCAGTCACGGCCGCGCGCGCCAGGCGGTGTCCGCTTCCGGCACCGGATGGTTCGACCCGCCGCTCGACCAACTCTGGCAGGCTGATCCCGGCGATCAGGCCGCACGCTGGCTGGCCGCCACCGCCCTCCCGGCACACGAGCGCCCGGCCCCGCACGACCTCGCCTTCCTCGAAGGCACCATCATCGGCGCCGACCAGCGTGGCCTACTGCTGGCCATCAATCGGCACCATCCGGCGCCAGCCACCGACCGGCACGCCCCGCCACCGCCCATCGACCGCCACGACCCGCCCCCAACCACCGACCGACACAATCCGACGCCAGCCACCGGTCGACACGACCCAGCCGACCGCCACAACCCACCCCCAACCACCGACCGACACAATCCGACGCCAGCCACCGGACGTCACGACCCAACCGACCGCCACGACCCACCCCCAGCCACTGATCGACACGATCCGGCGCCGGCTGCTGGTCGGCACCATCTGGTCGTCGTGGTCGCCGCGCCGCACGAGGACCGGGCCCTGCCCTACATCAACAACCTGCGGCTCCTCGCCAGGCACGGTGTGGGGCAGCGGATCCGGTTGATCGGCCGGTTCACCGGCCCCCGCCGGGTCGATGGCCTGGCCTTCGCCGCGCCGTGGCTCCCGGTCGGGCACGGCGGCCACGTCGACCTCGGCGCTACCGTCCTGGCCCGCGCCGATCTCGCCGACCACTCCGCCCGATCGCCTCTGGATGATGCCGACTGCTCCGCCCGATCGCCCATGGACGGAGCCGACAGCTCCTTCCGAACACCCATGGACGGAGCCAGCCGCTCACCCCGGTCCCCCATGGACGGAGCCAGCCGCTCCCCGCAGTCACCCACGAACGGAGCCGACCGTTCATCCGGGCCGGTTGCGGATGGAGACAGCCATGGGGCGACACCGGACGAACCGGGCGGGGATGGAACTGATTATCAGGCGCTGCCGGGGAGTTGGGCCGCGAGCGTCGGCGGCGACCCGGCCGGGATCACGGCGCCGCCCCTTCATCTGCTGCGCCATCAGGTCGAACGGGTCGTGGCCGCAGGCCGGGCGGTTCTGCTGTCCGGGGTGGGCGACGACACCCGCCGCCTCGCCGCCGCCCACCTCGGCACGGCGAGCGCGGTCCTCACCGGGCTGGGGGCGGCCGGGACACGGCGTACCCGGGATGTCTTCGGCCGCCTGGACCCGCACGACGCGCACCATTTCGCGCGCGCCTGGCTGACCGCGGCGGTCTACGAGCACGCCGCCACGCAAGAGGCCACCCGCCTCGCCTGGACGCAGCAGTGATCGGGCCATTTTGGAGACCCACCACCCGGCCCGCTCACTGGACCCAACCCACCCACTGGCCCCGGCCGACCCACCCAACCCGCCGGCTGACCCGGGCCGACCCACCGGGCCCACCAACTGACCCCGGCCAACCCACCCGGACCACCAACTGACCCCGGCCAACCCACCCGGCCCACCAACTGACCCCGGCCAACCCACCCGGACCACCAACTGACCCCGGCCAACCCACCCGGACCACCAACTGACCCCGGCGAGGATCCCGGCCGGGCCGCTCGGCGGTCCTGGCCGGGGTGTCAGAGGCCGTACGTCTTGCCGATGATGTCCCGCTGGATCTCGCTCGTCCCGCCGTAGATGGTCGAGACCAGCGTGGCCCGGACATGCCGCTCCATGTCGTACTCGGTCGCATACCCGTAGCCGCCCATCATCTGCATGCCGGCCAGCGCGACCTCCTTCGCCACCTCCGTCGTCTTCAGCTTGGCCATCGAGCTCTCCCGCGCCAGCACCCGCCCCGGCTCCCGATCGGCCAGCGCGGCCACCCGGTAGACCAGCAGCCGGCAACACTCGATCTCGGTGGCCAGGTCCGCGATCCGGTGCCGCTGCACCTGGAACGTCCCGATCGGCCGCCCGAACTGCTTCCGTTCGCGGATGTAGGCGAGCGCGTCGTCGAAGGCCCGCTGTGCCGTCCCCAGCATCAGGGCCGCCAGGATCAGGCGTTCCAGGTTGAGCCCGGCCATCAGCTGACGCCACCCCTGACCGATCGCGCCGACCACCGCGTCCGCCGGCACCACGCAGTCGGTGAAGTAGAGGTCGTTGACCTCGCGGCCGCCCATCGTGTCGATCCCGCTGATCCGCAGCCCAGGCGTCCCCGTCGGCACCAGCAGCATGGTCAGCCCGTCGTGGTCGCCCGGGCTGCCGGAGGTCCGCGCCACCAGCAGGATCGCGTCCGCGAAGTGGGCGTTGGAGCACCACGTCTTCTGCCCGTTGATCACCCAGGTGCCGTCCGCGCCGGGTGTGGCCCGGCAGGCGAGGGCGGCGACGTCGCTTCCGGCCTCCGGTTCGGACATCGCGATCGAGAAGGTACGCCCGTCGGCGAGGCCGCCGCACACCGTCGCCTGCTGCTGCTCGCTGCCGAACCGCCGCACCGCACCGGCCACGATGGCCGAGGTGGCGAAACCGCCGATGGGCGCCATCCCGTACGCCGTCTGCTCCAGAAACAGGCACGTGTCGACCAGACACGACTCGGTCACGCCGAGCCAGCCGAGCGCCGCCATCTTCTCGTAGACGGTCTGATCGTGCGGGTGCGTGACCCACTGCTCCCGCTTGCAGAAGTCGGCGACCGCCGCCGCGAAGTCGCGCTGCTCATCCGTAAAGTCAAGATCCATATCAATCCCTTTCCTGTGATCACCTGGGGATTGACATCGAACGTAACATATCAAATATCAAATCTAGCGAGCTCGAGGAGACGTCACATGGCCGACGTGGCAGCCGCGGTGAGCCAGGCCCGTGAAGCGGCCGCCTGGTGGTCCGGCCTCAGCTTCCAAGATCGAGGAACGCGCCTGCTGCGCTGGAAGCGGCACCTCGCCGCCCACTGCGACGGTCTCGCCGACGTGATCCGCGCCGAGACCGGCAAGCCGCACGGCGACGCCCTCCTCGAGGTGATGCTCGCCGTGGAGCACCTGGACTGGGCCGCCCGCAACGCCCGGCGCGTGCTGCGGCGCCGCCGGGTCCGTTCCGGCCTGCTCGCCGCCGATCACGGCGCCGCGCTCGAATACCGGCCGCTCGGCGTGATCGGCGCGATCGGCCCGTGGAACTATCCGGTCTACACGCCGCTCGGCTCGATCTCCTACGCCCTCGCCGCCGGCAACGCGGTCGTCTTCAAACCCAGCGAGCACACCCCCAGGACCGGCCTCTGGCTGGCCGAGGCATGGTCAGAATCGGTCCCGGAGCAGCCGGTGCTGCAGGTGGTGACCGGTGCCGGGGAGACCGGCGCGGCGCTCTGCCGGTCCGGCGTCGACAAGATCGCCTTCACCGGCTCGGCGGCGACCGCGCGGAAGGTCATGGCCGCCTGCGCGGAGACTTTGACGCCGCTGGTGGTCGAGGGCGGCGGTAAGGACGCGATGATCGTGGCCGCGGACGCGGATCTGGACGCCGCCGCCGAGGCGGCCGCGTTCGGCGGCTTCGGCAACGCCGGGCAGACCTGCGCCGGCGTCGAGCGGATCTACGTCGAGCGCGGTGTCCACCAGGCGTTCCTGGCCAAGCTCGCGGCGATCGCCGAAGACCTGCGGCCCGGAGATCAAGAGAGTTCGCCGTACGGCCGGATGACCACCCCGGAGCAGCCGGAGATCGTCCGGCGGCACGTGCGGGACGCGATCGACCGGGGTGGCCGGGCGGTCGTCGGTGGCGTCGAGTCGGTGCGACCGCCGTACATCAGCCCGGTCGTCCTCACCGACGTGCCGGAGGATTCCACGGCCGTCACCGCCGAGACGTTCGGCCCGACCCTGGTGGTCAACCCGGTCGACGACCTGGACCAGGCCGTACGCCTGACGAACGCCTCCCGCTACGGCCTCGCCGCGTCGGTCTTCTCCGGCGATCGCCGCAAGGCGATCGGGCTGGCCCGGCGGCTGCGCGCCGGCGCCGCGTCGATCAACTCGGTGCTGGGGTTCGCCGCGATCCCCGCGCTGCCGTTCGGCGGGAGCGGCGACTCCGGATTCGGCCGGATCCACGGCGCGGACGGGCTGCGCGAGTTCAGCCGGGCGCAGTCGGTGGCGTGGCGGCGGTTCCCGGCGCCGATGGCCCTGATGACCTTCGACCGGGATCCGGCCGTCCTGGCACGCGCCGTGCGCCTGTTCAAAATGCGCCACGCCCGTGGCGGCCGATGAAGGCCGCAGAACCACCGCGACCGCAACACGGGCCGACACCACACGATCAACACGCGGCGCCGCCACGCCCATGGCAGCCAATCAAGGCCGCAGAACCACCGCGACCGCAACACAGGCCGACACCACACGGTCAACACGCGGCGCGGTGGGGATCGCCGTCGTTCGGGGCGGGGCGGCTGTCAGTCCCAGATCCCCAGGCCACGAAGGTGCTTGACCAGCAGGTCGGCGCCGTCGGTGAAGTGCCGGGCCATCGCCGCACGGGCCGCCCCCGGGTCCTTCGCCGCGAACGCCGCCAGCAACGCCTGATGATCGGCCCGCATGGCCTCCCGCCAGCCCGAGTCGGCGGCGTAGAAACGGGCCGGCGTATACCGCGTCGCCACGTGCAGGAACCAGCTCAACTTCCGGGCCTGCGCCATCCGGTTGATGGTCCGGTGGAATTCGTACTCCAGCTGCTCGATCTCGCCCACCTTGCGGGTGCGGGCGGCCCGCTGCAACGCCCGGTCGGCCAGCGCCAGCTCGTCGCGTTCGGTGCCGGTGATCCGCTCGGCGAGCCGCGCGGCCAGCTCCCCCGCGATGTCGCCCTGCAACCGGAACAGGTCGACGACGTCCTGCTCGGACAGTGGTGCGACGACGTATCCCTTGCGGGGCTCCAGCTCGACCATGTCCTCGCCGCGCAGGGTGAGCAGCGCCTCGCGGACCGGCGTGATGCTGACTCCGAGCTGGGCGGCGACCTCCTCCAGCCGGATCCGCGCGCCGGGGCGCAACTCACCGGACATGATCCGGCCGCGCAGCGCCGCGGCCACCTCGTCGGACAGTTGCGGCCGCATGTAGCCACGCTATCAACGCCGAGTGGAAAATGACGCGGCCGGGGACGGTGCCGGCGGACGCCGGTGATCGAGGAGAGGATGACCGATGGGACGCCGACGTTATGAGCTGCGCGACCGGATCGCCGGGCTGGATCCGGAGCGCGACCACCTGGAGATCTACCAGCTGTCCGCCGGGCGCGAGTTCCCGTGGGACTACACCCGGGCCCTGGAGTTCGCACTGTTCCGGACGTATTGCGTGCCGAGCATCTCGCGGCTGCTCGCCGCGACGGGCGAGTTCCGGCTCCGGCCGCAGCAGCGGTACGACGACACGTCCCTGCTGATGGCCGAGATCGCCGCCCACGGGTACGACTCACCGCGCGGCCGCGAGGCCCTCAAGGTGATCAACCGGGCGCACGGACGCTTCGCGATCAGCAACGACGACATGCTGTACGTACTGTCGACGTTCGTCTACGACCCGATCGACTGGCTGGAGCGGTACGGCTGGCGGCCGCCGCACGAGCACGAGAAGCTGGCCGCGTTCCACTACTACCGCGAGGTCGGGAAGCGGATGGGGATTCGCGACATCCCGGCCGGCTACGAGGAGTTCGCCGAGTTCAAACGGGGCTACGAGCAGCAACACTTCGTGTTCTCGGAGACCAATCAGAAGATCGGCGAGTACACGGTCGGGCTCTTCGCCGCCTGGTTCCCGGCGTTCCTGCGCCCCGCCGTACGGCTGGGTGTCCGCGGCATGCTCGACGAACCCATGCTGCGGGCCTTCGGCTTCCCGCCCGCACCGCGCTGGGTCGGCGCGCTGGGTGACTTCGCGCTGCACGCCCGGGCGTACACCCTGCGCTTCTTCCCACCCCGCCGCGCGTCCGTGCTGGGCGTCTCCCCGCGCAACCGCACCTACCCCGGTTACCCGGAGGGCTACCGCCCCGCCGACCTGGGCGCCCCCGAACCCTCCGCCGACCTCCCGGCCGAGCACCTGCGCCGCCCTTAGCGTCCGAAGCCGACGGCCCGGACTCTCTCACCCCCGTACTCCCACTGACGCCGCCGGGTCGAATCGGGATCGCGCTCCGGTGCTCGCGGGCCGCGATACTCGGAGGTACGGCGCATAAAAGGCACGGCGCATGAAAAGATTTCCTCTCGGCGGTAAGGATCGGCTCGCCGCCCGACATGAACATGTCGAGGAGGGCCGATGGGCAACGATCCACCTGAGCAGAGGTTCACCGATCTGTACCGGGCGAGCTACGGGCGGGTCCTGCGGTTCGTCGCACGCCGGGTCGGCGACGACGCCGAGGCGGAGGATCTGGCCGCAGAGGTCTTCAAGATCGCCTGGGGTAGGACCACGCGGGGTGAGGTGCTCTCGCCGGCCTGGCTGTTCGTGACAGCCCGCCACGTGCTGAGCAATCATCGCCGGTCGGTGCGGCGGGGCGATTCCGCGTACCGGAGGTTCGCCGTCACGTCGTCGGCCGATGAGCCGGCCGCCGCGACGGCCGACCTGGTCGCCGAGGCGCTCGCGCGACTGCCGGAGGCTCAGCGCGACGTACTGATCCACCGGTACTGGGACGACCTGGGCGCGAGCGAGATCGCCGCGCTCACCGGCCTGTCCGCGTCAACGGTCTGGGTCCGGTTGCACCGGGCCCGGCAGGCGTTCAAGCGGTCTTTCAAAGCCGTCACGGAGGTCGGGCATGACAGGCGTTAAGCGACTGATCCAGGAGGCGAATCCGGTGCGGAACGACCGTGTCGAGAACGTGGCGCGGGCCGAGGCCCGGCTGGCCGAGTTGCTGGGCGGCCGGGCGGCCGCGGAGACGACCACGCCCCTGCGGACGCCTGTCCGGCGCCGTGCCCTGGTCTGGGGGATGGCCGCGGCGATCGCCGTGGTCGGTGCGAGTGTCGCGGGCGTGATCGTGCTGCGGGATCCGGCACCGCCGTCGTCGTCGTCCGACGAGCCGTTCTTCAGTACGACCGCCGACCTCGAGGATCGCGCCGAGGCGATCGTTCGGGTCACCGTCGTCGCGACCCGGACGGTGACGCGGGACGGGTTCACCGAGACGGCGGCCACCGCCGAGGTGAGCAGGGTGGCCAAGGGCGACCCGCAGCCCGGCTCGTCGATCGAGGTGGTCTACTCGTCGTCGGGCCCGGAGCAGGCCGGTGGCATCCGTCGCGGCGGAGAGTACGTGCTGCTCCTGCAGCGCCGCGACGCCACATCCTGGAACCTGGTCAACACCGTTCAGGGCTATTACACCGTCAAGCAGGACGCCCTTACTCCCACGACGGACAACCCGGTCGAGCTCAGCGCAGGGGTCAGGACCTCGCTGGGGGTGTCCTGAGGGCCCTTGCGCTCAGCCGGCGTTCTTCCGCGCCCCCGGCGAACGCTGGAGGCGGGCCAGCACCCGCCGCGCGGTGAGCGGCACCACCGAGATCATCAGCCGGCCGGACTCGTCGACGGTCGGGGCGATCGCGAAGAGCCGGCCGCCCCGGCGCCGCACCAGCGGCCGTGGCATCCGGGCCCGGGCCGCGCGGACCGCCGCGGCCCCGGCCGCGCCGGTCGCGGTCTGCGCACCCAGCGCGCGAGCCGGGTCGAACGGGCCCGGCTGCGCGGACACGGCCCGGCGCTGCCCGGACTCCCCGGACCGGGCGAGCACCTCGGCCACGTCGAGCCGGATGGTCACGACGTCGCCGGAGACCCCGACCTGCGCCGGGATGTCCTCCGCGCTCACGCTCTCCGGCCGGCCGCCGGCCGCCGTGATCACCAGCTGGTCGCCGGACCAGGTGAACGACTTCGCGTCGAGTTTGGCGTCCCAGTCGGCCCAGCCGGTCACGTCGAAGCACTCGTCGGGCAGCCGCCCGAAGCCCGGGTAGGCCGCGTAGCGGCGGCCGTCACGCTCGACCGTGGGCGGGACACCCTCGGCAGCGTCCTGGCGGATCACCGCGAGCAGGTCGTCGAGGTCGCCGTGCCGGGCCACCGCGAGCCGGATCCGGGTCTCCGGGCCGAGCCGCTCGGCGATCCAGTCGGTCAGGTAAGCCTCGCTGAGCCGGGCCACCGTCCGGTGCAGCTGCTCCTGGGTCGGCCGGTCCAGGCGCAGCACGTCGTCCTCGAGGAGCCGGGCGACCTCGTGGTCGAAGCGGTGCACCATGATCGCGTCGCGGCGCCGGCCGGGCTCGATCAGGTCCGCCACGAACGTCATGATCTTGTCGACCGTCTCGATGCGCAGCCCGTGCCGGCTCAGGTAGGTGATGTTGGTGGCGCTGAACCGGCGTACCGCGAAGTAGTAGTCGTAGTCCGCGAGCACCGAGATCCGCCGCGCGTGATAGCAGGCGGCCAGCGTGAACGGCAGGTCGCTGCCGATCCGCATGTCCTCCGGGTAGCGGATCGCGTGCTGCTCCAGCAGCTCACGCCGGAACAGCTTGGTGTTCGCCAGCGAGCGCGGCAGCGGCGAGTCGAACAGGTCGACGTCCTTCTCGCTCTTCTGGTAGATGTCCTGGTAGATGTGCCGGCTGTTGACGCCGACCACCCGGCCGAGCACCACGTCCGACTCGTACTCGTCGGCCGCCGTCACCAGCCGTTCCAGGGCTTCCGGGCCGAGCAGGTCGTCGGCGCCGATGAAGAACACGTAGCGGCCGGTCGCCGCGTCGATCCCGCGGTTGAACGGCGCCGCCGGGCCACCGGAGTTGGTCTGGTGCAGGACGGTGAACAGGCCGGGGTGGCGGCGCGCGAAACGGTCCAGTTCGGCGCCGCTGCGGTCGGTGGAGCCGTCGTCGACCGCGACGATCTGCATCCGCTCGGCCCCGATGGTCTGCCGCACCAGCGAGTTCAGACACTCGGTCAGGTACGGCATGGTGTTGTACACCGCGATCACAACGGTGACATCGGGGCGGCTGACCACTGAGCCAGCCGATTCACTCGCAAGCTCGCTCATGCCAGAAGCTCCTGATAAAGAGTGTTCAGACGGTCCGCCTGCGCTTCCCACGTCCAGCCTGGCAACGGGCTGTCCGGCCCGTCGTAGACCGCCCGGTAACGCTTCGGGTCAGCGAGAATAGCGCGTACCGCCCGGGCGAGGTCGGCGGCGTCCCTGGCGCGGAAGACCTCACCCTGCCCGGTGGCGCGCACCGTCTCGGCCATCGCCCGGACGTCGCTCACCACGATCGGGAGTCGCGCGTGCGAGTACTCGAAGAACTTCGTGATCAGCGCGATCTCGTGGTTCGGCCAATGGTGGATCGGGATCACCCCGATGTCCGCCGCGGCCAGGAACCGGAAGACCTGGTCGGCCGGTACGTAGGGCACGGCGTGCACCCGCTCGGCGGCGGTCAGCGCGGTGATGTGCGGCGCCGACGGGTTCTCCACCACCAGCGCCAGGTGCACGCCCGGCAGCTCCGGCAGCGCCTCGACGATGGTGTCCAGGCCGCGCTGCGGGCTGGACGACCCGCTGTAGACCAGCAGCGGCGTCTCCGGGCCGACCCCGCAGAGCTTCCGCAGGTCGGGGACGTCCCCCTCGGTGCTCTGGGCCGGCGCGTTGAGCACCACGGCGGGCTTGTCGGCCAGTCCGTGCTCCTGCCGCAGCAGGTCGGCGAGCGCGTCGGAGACGGTGACCACGGCGTCGGCGGCCGGCACGTACTCCCGCTCGTAGGCGAGGTGCGCGGGCAGCCAGCGGGCGTTGTCGCGGCGCGGCCGGGCGCCGGGCAGGAACTCGTGCGCGTCCCAGACCAGCTTGACGGTCCGGCCGGCGGCCGCGGCGCGCTGCTTGGCGCGGGCTCCGACCCCGAGCATCCGGAAGTCGTGCGCGTGGATCAGGTCCGGGGCGAGCTCGTCGATGACCTTGCCGAACGCCCGCTCGTAGTTCCACAGCCCGGGCTCCAGCCGCCGCCAGGCCCGGTCACCCTCCTTGGCCAGCCAGTACCGCACCTGCGCGTGCTCCACCGGCCGGCGGGCCTTGCGGGCCAGGGCGAGCGGCAGCCCGCCGCGCTGGACCAGCTTCCGGCGCAGGCCCCCACCGCCGGAGGCGGCACCGCCGCCCATCGGCAGCAGCCGCACCTCGGCGTCGCCTATCCGCCAGTTCTGCTCGGAGTCGCCGGGCGAGCAGCCCAGCAGGGTTACGTTCCAACCGGCTTCGGCCGCCGACCGCGCGGTCTTCTGGACCCGCGAGTCGCCGTGCACGCCGTTGTCGACGAGCATGACAACCTTCATGATGGCGCGAGTGTACGGTCACCCGAGCCCACGAAGATCAACCGAGGTGCCTCTAAGCCTTTCGGACCTGTTCCGTTCACCCTCTAGCCTCTCCTGGTGAATACCGTGCCGCCCGAAACGAACGTCGTCTACCTGGCTCTCGGCGCGCGGCGGGTCCGCGCGGCCGCCGCACACACCGCCCGGCTGGCCGCCGACGGCCACCGGGTCACCCTAGCCCGGACCGATGACCCCGCCTGGGACAGCGTGGCCGTCGCGCCCGCCGTCGACGTACTCCCGGTCCGCTCGGCCGAGGAGGCCCGCCGCCTGGCCCGGGCCGCGGCCGTGACCTACGCCGGCGACGCCGAGGCCCTCGCCGCCGTCTACGGGCTGGACACCCGCCTGGAGCCGGCCGCCGAGCCAGGCCGCCGGACCGGCCCCGCCGACCTCGCCGTGGTGACCCCCTGGTACCCGTCGCCGGACGACCCGTTCGCGGGCGCGTTCGTCCGCGGGTCGACCAGCGCCGTCCGGGACCGTTTTGAGCGGATCTCGGTGCTGCACACCCAGAGCTGGTACTACCCGCCGGGACGGCTGCGCGGGCAACTGCTGGGCGTAGCCGCGGAACGGCAGGCGGTCCGCTGCGGGAACGCGGTCGTCTCCGACGAGCCCGAGGGCGAGATCACCAGGGTCGCGGTTCCCACCCCGGCCGGCGGCGATTATCTGGCGTACGGCGACGAGCAGACCGTGGCACTCCGCGCGGCCCTGCCCACCGGCCGGATCGAGGCCCCGGTCGTGCACGCGCACACCGGCATCATGGCCGGTGTCGTGGCCGCCCGGCTGGCCCGCCCCGACGCCCGGCTGGTGGTCACCGAGCACTCCACGTTCCTGGCCAAGGTCTTCGCGCAGCCCGGCGCGCGCCGCCGCTACGCCGAGATGCTCGACCGGGCCGACGCGCTGCTCTGCGTCAGCGGAAGCCTCCGCGACCAGCTCGCCGACTTCTTCCCCGGCCACACCGACAAGCTGCACGTGGTCCCGAACGCGATCGACTTCGACGCGTTCGCCCAGCGCCCGGAGCCCCCGAAGGCCCCGGACCGTTGGCTCTACCTGGGCCGGTTGATGGAGCACAAGGGCGTGCTCACCCTGGTCGACGCGTTCACCGCGCTCGCCGCCGAGGAGCCGGAGCTCACGCTTACCCTGGTCGGCTCCGGCCCGCTCGCCGGGACGATCGACGAGCGGGCCGCGGCGGCCGGCCTCACCGGGCGGATCACCGTGCGCCCCCCGGTCGGCCCGGAGGAGGTGACCGCCCTGCTGCACGAGCACGACGTGCTGGCCCACGCCTCCCGGCGCGAGACGTTCGGCATGACGATCGTGGAGGCGCTGGCCACCGGCACCCCGGTGCTGGTGGCGCTGAGCGAGGGCCCGGCCGAGACGCTGGCCGGGCTGCACGAGAGCGCCGGCGCGGTCTTCGAGCCGACCACCGACCCGGCGGCCATCGTCGCCGCGTACCGACAGCTCAAGGACCGCTTAGCGCGGCTGGACCTGCCCGGCGCGCGTGCTGCCCTGGACGCCCGCTACGGCCGGGTGGCGGTGGCGGACCAGCTGCTGGCGGCGTACTCCGGCGGCCACGAACCCGGGGCGCCGATGGCGGCCCCCGCACGGCGCCGGATCGCCGGATCGCCGCTGCCCGAGGCCACCGTCCGGACCGCCCGCCGGGTGGTCCGGAAGCTCTTCTAGGAATGCGCCGCACCTGACGAGGGCCGGGAGTGGCTTCCCCGGTCAGGGCGGCTCAGCAAGGGTCAAATCGGGCCGATAAGGGGAGGTCGGACCCTACACGGAGGTCTCGGTAGCAATGAATTACCGACGCTCTCTCGCGCGAACGGCGCTGTTCGCGCTCGTGTATGTCGCTGCGGTGCTCATCGGGTGGCAGACGGTGCTCGGCCCGATCGGCACCGGCCTGATGTGGCCTGCCGGAGTCGCGGCGGTCTGGTTCTGCGCCCAGCGACGCGCGCGCGCCCGCTGGGCGGACTTCGTTGCTCTCCCGCTGGCCTTGACCCTGACGGTGCAGGCGACCCATTCCGCGTCGCCGACCGCCGCCCTGGCCTTCGGCGTGACCAGCGTCCTCCAGGCGTTGATCTTCTGCTGGCTGTTGTCGTACTGGCGACCGAACCTGTGGGGCGCCGGCGGCACCGAGCCGATGCGTTCCCCGACCGACCTGTGGGGTCTACTCGGCGCGGCGCTCGGTGCGAGCCTATGTGGCGCCGCTGTCGGGGTGATCAGCGAACAGTTGTTCGACGTCAGCCCCGATTGGTCGAACTTCCCGCTCTACCTGACCCGGTACACGGCCAGCATCCTGGTCGTCGGATCGGCCGGGGTCTTCCTGGGGTCGGCCGTCACCACGTTCCGCCTCCACTACGGTTCGGTGGGGGGATGGTGGTGGCACTGTCTGGCGACCCTGCTCAACACCCCGCTGTGGCGAATCGGCGAGTACACCGGGATCGTCGTTGTCAGCACGGGTGCCTACCTGATCGGCTTCGGCACCACGGCGCAACTGCCGCTGACGTTCGTGCTGCTCAGTCTCACCGTGCTGGTGGCCACCCGGCTGTCCACGCCGTTCGTGCTGCTGCACAACACGGTGATGGCGGCCATCGCCGTGCAGTACACGATCAGAGGGAAAGGTCCGTTCTCGTACGTCACGGACCTGCAGACCCAGACCATTCTGGTCCAGATCTTCCTCGCCCTGGTCATGGTGGTCGGGCTGGCCCTGGCGCTGGGACGCGACGAACGCAACACGCTGATGGCCGAGCTGGCCGTCGAGCGGGCCGAGCTGGCCGAGGAGCAACAGCGCGCGGCCGCCCACGCCGACCTGCTGGCCACGATCATCGACTCGATGGCCGGCGGCCTCGCCGTGGTCGAGCCCGACGGCCAATTGTCGCTGCGCAATCCGGCCTTCACCAAGCTGCTCAGCGGGTTCGAGCACCAGGCCACCGATCCCGTCTTCGGGCTGTTCCGCCTCGACGGCACCCGGTACAGCGAGGAGGAGATCGCCCACCTGCGCGCCCACATCTGCGAGGAGGCCCAGGACCTGGACGTGCTGGTCCGCAGTCCGGACATGAAGGAAGGCCGCATCGTACAGATCACCGCCACACCGCTGCCCCATCGGGACGGAACCCGCAGCGCGGTCGTGATCCTGCACGACGTGACCGACGAACGCCGGCACCGCGACGAGCTGGCCAACTTCGCCGGCGTCGTCGCCCACGACCTGCTCAACCCCCTGTCCAGCGTCGACGGCTGGACCACCGTCGCGCTCGCCGCGCTTTCGGACCTGCCACCGCACCCGAACCTGGACCAGGCGATCGCCGACCTGACCCGGTCGACCCGCGCGTCGGAACGGATGCGCGGGTTGATCGACGACCTGCTCGCGTACACCACGGCTCGCGATGCCGCCGTCGCCCCGGCGACGGTGGACCTGGGCGCGGTCGTCGCGGACATCGCCGAGGCACGCACGGACGCCGCCGTGGGCGGCGAGAAACCCGCGCCCCGGTTCACCATCGGCGAACTGCCGCCGGTGGAGGCCGACCCGGTGCTGCTGCGCCAACTGCTGGACAACCTGATCGGCAACGCGATCAAATACACCGCCGCCGAGATCACGCCCACCCTGACCATCACCGGCCACCAGGACGGGGACATGGTCGAGATCTGCATCGCCGACAACGGCATCGGCATCCCGGCCGGGCAACACGACGCCATCTTCGGCAACTTCCACCGCGCCCACACCGGCGGCGGATACCAGGGAACCGGCCTGGGCCTGGCGATCTGCAAGCGGATCGTCGAACGTCACAACGGCACGATCACCGCGGCCGACAACCCGGGCGGCGGCTCCTGCTTCACCGTCACCCTCCCCGCGGCGGTGACCGTGACGCTCCCCCTCCCCGACGCGCACCCTGGCGCGGCCACGGTGACACCGCTCAGAGCAGCGGGCCGTCCGTCACCACCCGGCCGGAGGCTGTGACGCCATAGCAACGATGCACTGATCTCCCCGACGCTGTTCGGCACGCTTTGCAGCGGATGGCGCGGACCGATGCGTCTTCACTGGTGGAAGACCGTCGACGGGAGAGCTCAAGGTGACGTTCGAGGAGTTCGTGGCGCGGCACGGGGCCGATCTGCTGCGGCTGGCGTTCGTGCTCACCCGCGACCGGCATCTCGCCGAGGACCTGACCCAGACGGCGCTGGCCGACGCGTACCGGCATTGGCGCCGGGTGGTCGCGGCGACCGATCCACCGGCGTACGTCCGGCGGATGCTGGTCAACGCGCATCTGAGCTGGCGGCGCCGCCGGTGGACCCGTGAGTACCCGGTCGAGGTGACCGAGACCGACCTGGTCTCGCCGGTCGAGCCCGGCGACGCGATCGCCTCCCGGGACGCGTTGCGGGAGCTGCTCGCGGGGCTCGCGCCACGGGCCCGGACGGTCCTGGTCCTGCGCTACTACGCCGACCTGGACGACGCCGCGATCGCCGCCGCGATGGGCGTCACCGAGAGCGCGGTGCGCGCCACCGCCTCCCGGGCGCTCGCGCTGCTGCGGACGGCGGCCGAGACCGAGGTGAAGGAGATCCGATGAGTCATCAGGTCGAACACGAACTGCGCGAACTGTTCGCCACCGACGCCACCCAGGCCCCCGGCACCTCCGGCCTGGTCGGCGGCGCCCTGCGAAAGGTACGCCGCCGGCGCCGTACCCGGCTGGCCCAGGTCACCGCGGCGGTGGTCCTGCTGACGGCCGGCACCCTGACGGCGGCCGTGACCAGGCCGCGCCCCGACACGTCCGGCCCCGACACGCGGGCCCTTCCCGCGACCGCGGCCCCGTCGGCCAGTCCGGCTCCCACCCGGTCGCCGAACCTGGACGCGGTCGCCTCCTGCGCGTTCGCCTACTCCCCCGCCGAGGTCGCGAGGCGGGCCTTCTCCTTCGACGGCACGGTCGTGGCCTTCGCTCCCCGCAAGAGACGGCCACCACAGGGCGTGCGCGCCCCCGGGATCCAATACGAGGTCACGTTCCAGGTGAATCAGTGGTTCCGGGGTGGCAGCGGTGACCGGGTCACGGTCACCATGCCGCGGCCCGGCAACACCGGCTTCGACGAGGACGGTGCCAACACCGCCGACTACGCCGTCGGCACCCGCCTGCTGGTCTCCGGCGAACCCTGGAAGAGCCGGCAGGACCAGGTCCGCAAGCCGTTGGACGATCCGCTCGCCTGGTGGGGCTGCGGCGGCTTCACCCGCCCCTACACCCCGCAGGACGCGGCCCTGTGGGCCGAAGCCACCCAATGATGCACGCCCAGGAGATTTGATGAAGCACCGGTACGAACAGGCCCTGCGGGGAGTTTTCGCCACCGCGGCGGTGCTTCTGGCGACGGCGAGCAGCACCGCACCCGCATCCGGTACGCCCCGGCACCCCGCGACCGGCACCCCCACCGCCGTCGCCGCACCGACCAGGTACCCCGCACCCCCGTACGACGAGGATGCGCTCGTCTGCTGTGCCCGCACCTACTCCCCGGCCGAGGTCGCCGAACTGCCCTTCTCCTTCGACGGCACCGTGGTGGCCATCGCCAGCCCGAGCGAGGGCTACCGCTACCAGGTCACGTTCGAGGTGCATCAATGGTTCCGCGGTGGCGGCGGGGACCGGGTCACCGTCACCATGCGCAGCCCCAGCAGCGCCTACTTCGCCCACTTCGGCCGCGACGACGCCGGCTACGAGCTCGGCACCCGGCTGCTGGTCTCCGCCTATCCCGAGCCCAGACCCGAGCAGGACCGGCAACGTCAGGTGCGCAGACCGCTGGAGGATCTGAATCTGCACGCCGTGTGGGGCTGCGGCGGCTTCACCCGTCCATACGACCCGCAGGACGCCGCGCTCTGGGCCGAGGCCACCCGATAGCCGTCCGTGAACGGCTCGCTCCTCATACCGGGAAGGGCGAGCCGTTCAGGCGGCTACGACGCGGCGGAAGTGGCCGGGTCGTCGTACAGCGCGCCGATGACCTCCGCGTAACGCTCCTGGACGATCCGCCGGCGCAGCTTCAGCGTCGGCGTCAGTTCTCCGCTCTCCGGCGTCCACCCACTCGACAGCACCCGGAAGCGTTTCACCTGTTCAGGCCGGGAGAGCCGGTCGTTGGCCGCCCCCACCGCCGCGGTGATCTCGGCGAGCAGCTCGGGATGGGTGGCCAGCGCCGTGAGCGAGGTGTCCGCGATCCCCCGCCGGGCCGCCCAGACCGGGGCGGTCTCCTCGTCGAGCACGATCAGCGCGGTCACGTACGGCCGCCGGTCCCCGATCGCCACCGCCTGCGCGATCAGCGGGTGCGCCCGGAGCAGGTTCTCGATCTGGGCCGGCGCGATGTTCTTCCCGGCCGAGCTGATGATCAGTTCTTTCTTCCGGTCGGTGATGGTCAGGTAGCCGTCGGCGTCGATCGTTCCGACGTCCCCGGTGGCCAGCCAGCCGTCCGGGTCGGTGACCGGGTCGACCCCGCCGTCGGCGCGCAGGTAGCCCGCGCAGACGAGGGGCCCGCGGACCAGGATCTCCCCGTCCTCGGCGAGCCGGATCTCCATGCCGGGGTTGGGCCGCCCGACCGTACCGGTACGGAAATGGTCCGGGGTGTTGATCGTGGCTGTGCCGGTCGTCTCGGTCATCCCCCAGACCTCGAGCACGTCGATCCCGATGCCGGCGAGGTAGAGCAGCACCTCGACCGGGATCGGCGCGGCCCCGCTGCCCGGCCAGACCACGTTGTCCAGGCCGAGCCGGGCCCGCAACGGGCGCAGCACCCGGGTGTCGATCACTTCCAGCCGCATCGCCAGTTCGGGGGGCAGGGGCTGCCCGGCCTCCCGCAGCTTGTAGGCCTGCAGGGCCACCTCGCGGGCGGTCTCGACGGCGTTGCGCACGGCCGGGTCGGCCGCGGCGAGCTGGGCCTGGACGCCGGCGACCATCTTCTCCCAGATCCGCGGGACCCCGAAGAACGAGATCGGGCGGACGGCGACCAGCCCGGCGAGCAGTTGCGCCGGGTCGGTGCAGATGGTGACGTGCCCGGCGCGGTAGATCGCGTTGTAGACGCCGAGCATCCGTTCCGCGATGTGCGCCAGCGGCAGGTAGGCCAGCGACGGCGCGTGGTTCGGCGTCTCGACCGTCGCCTCCAGCACGACCGACTGGTAGATCACGTTGTGGTGGGTGAGCACCACACCCTTGGGGTCGCCCGTGGTGCCGGAGGTGTAGAGCAGGGTGACCGGCTGCTCGGGCCGGATCTCCCGCCAGGTCTTCTCGAACTCCTCCGGGTCGGGCTGGTGGGCGCCGAGCTCGGGAAGATCACGGCCGGCGAGCAGGACGTGGCGGATCGCCGGCAGTCCGGGCAGCAGCGGAGTCCACTTCTCCAGCTCGGCCAGGCCCTCCAGGACGAGGATCTTGGCGCCGCTGTGCCGGGCCACGTATTCGAGCTGCCCGGGGGCGAGGGTGGCGTACACGGTGGACGGAACGGCGCCGAGGTGGACGGCGGCGAGGTCGACCAGCCAGTGCTCGGGGCGGCTGGACATCATGATCAGCATGCGGTCGCCGGCGCCGAGGCCGAGCCCGGCCAGGCCGTGGGCGAGCGCGGCGACCCGGTCGCGCAGTTCGCGCCAGGTCAGCGTGCCCTGGACGCCCAGGGTGCTGAGCGCCGGCAGGTCGCCGAACTCGGTGGCGTTGCGGTGCAGCAGTGCGGGAACGGTCAGTCCTCGGGCGGTGTCGGCACACCGTCGGGCGAGGGAGGGATCCATCGGGGTTACCTCCGTCAAGTTGGTCGCCGGCGAAAACCTCCGCGGAGGGGCCTCCGCGTCGAAGAGGCCATCATCAATGCTCAGAAAGTAAACCGTGAATCACCTGATGTGAAGAGCCGCGAACCGCGGCGCGGGAGCGAGTCCGAGAATCCTTGACAGGAAGGGCAAACAAGGGAATAAGTTAATCAAGAATCACAACTGACGGCGATCGATGGGAGACCGGGATGGCCACCGAGGCCTACGTGTACGAGGCCCTGCGCACCCCGCGCGGGCGCGGCAAACCGACCGGCTCGCTGCACGGGGTGAAGCCGGTCTCACTGCTCACCGGCCTGATCGCCGAGCTGCGGCGGCGTCACCCCGGGCTCGATCCGGCGGAGATCGAGGACGTGGTGCTCGGCGTGGTCTCGCCGCTCGGCGACCAGGGCTCCGACATCGCAAAGGTCGCCGCGCTCGCCGCCGGGCTGCCGGACACCGTGGCGGGCGTGCAGCTCAACCGCTTCTGCGGATCCGGGCTGGAAGCGGTGAACACCGCCGCGCAGAAGGTCCGCTCCGGTTGGGAGGAGCTCGTGCTCGCCGGGGGCGTCGAGTCGATGTCCCGGGTGCCGATGGGCTCCGACGGCGGCGCCTGGGCCCAGGACCCGGAGACCGCCCTGGCCACGAGCTTCGTCCCGCAGGGCATCAGTGCCGACCTGATCGCCACGATCAACGGGTACTCCCGCACCGACGTCGACACGTACGCCCTGAACTCGCAGCGGCGCGCCGCGACCGCCCAGCGCGAGGGCCGTTTCGACCGCTCGCTGGTCCCGGTCCACGACCGCAACGGCCTGCTGATCCTGGACCGGGACGAGCACGTCCGCCCGGAGACCACTTTGGACGGCCTGGGGGCGCTGCCCACCTCCTTCGCCACCCTCGGTGACCAGGCCGGCTTCGACGCGGTGGCGCTGCAGAAATACCACTGGGTCGAGCGGATCCGGCACGTGCACACGGCCGGCAACTCGTCCGGGATCGTCGACGGCGCGGCCCTCGTCCTGGTCGGCTCCGAGCAGGCCGGTGTCCGCGCCGGGCTAACCCCGCGGGCCCGGATCGTGGCCGGCGCGGTCAGCGGTGCCGAGCCGACCATCATGCTCACCGGGCCGGCCCCGGCCGCGCGCAAGGCCCTCGCCAAGGCCGGGCTGACCGTCGACGATCTGGACCTGGTCGAGATGAACGAGGCGTTCGCCGCGGCGGTGCTGCACTTCATCGACGACCTCAAGGTGGACCCGGAGCGCGTCAACGTGAACGGTGGCGCGATCGCGCTGGGCCACCCGCTCGGCGCGACCGGCGCCATGATCCTCGGCACCCTGGTCGACGAACTGGACCGCCGCGGCGGCCGGTACGGGCTGGCCACCCTCTGCATCGGCGCCGGCATGGGCGTCGCCACCGTGGTCGAGCGCCTCTGATGGGAGTCCACATGTCCGAGACCATCCGCTGGGAGCAGGGCGCCGACGGGATCGTGGTGCTCACCCTGGACGACCCGGCGCGCGGCGCCAACACCATGAACGCCGCCTACATCCGCAGCATGGGCGAGACGGTGACCCGGCTGGAGGCGGAGCGCGACACCGTCACCGGCGTCATCCTCACCTCGGCCAAGAAGTCCTGGTTCGCCGGCGGCGACCTGGACAAGCTCGGCTCCACCTCCCCTGAACAGGGCAGGGACGCATTCGACACGGCCAACGAGGTGAAGGCGCAGTTCCGCCGGCTGGAGCGACTGGGCCGGCCGGTGGTCGCGGCGATCAACGGGGCGGCGCTGGGCGGCGGCCTCGAGCTCGCGCTCGCCTGCCATCACCGGATCGCGCTGGACGACCCGTCGGTGCAGATCGGACTGCCCGAGGTGACGCTCGGTCTGCTGCCCGCCGGGGGCGGCGTCACCCGTACCGTGCGGATGCTGGGGTTGATCCCGGCCTTGACCCGGGTGTTGTTGCAGGGCACCCGGCACCGCGCGGCCGCCGCCCGCGAGCTGGGACTGCTCGACCGGCTGGTGAAGACGCCCGACGAGCTGCTGACCGCGGCCCGCGAGTGGATCGCGGCGCATCCCGACGCCGCGCAGCCCTGGGACGTCAAGGGCTACCGGATCCCCGGCGGGATCCCGGCCGCCCAGCTCTCCGCGTTCCCGGCCACGCTGCGCAAGCAGCTCAAGGGCGCGCCCTACCCGGCGCCGCGGAACATCCTGTGCGCGGCGGTCGAGGGTGCCCAGGTGGATGTGGACACCGCGTTCACCATCGAGAGCCGCTACTTCATCGAGCTGGTCACCGGGCCGGTCGCCAAGAACATGATCAAGGCGTTCTTCTTCGACAAGAACGCCGCCGACTCGCGGGAGATCGGGGACACCCCACCGGTGCGCAAGGTCGCGGTGCTCGGCGCCGGGATGATGGGCGCCGCCATCGCGTACGTCTGTGCCCGCGCCGGCCTCGACGTCGCGCTGAAGGACGTCACCGAGGAGGCGGCCCGGCGCGGAAAGGAGTACTCGGAGAAGGTGATCGCAAAGGCCGCCGAGCGCGGCCGGACCAGCGTGGCGGACGTGACCGTCCTGCTGGACCGGATCACCCCCACCGCCGATGTCGCCGACCTGGCCGGCGCCGACCTGGTGATCGAGGCGGTCTTCGAGGACCCGGCGGTCAAGCAGAAGGTGTTCGCCGAGATCGAGGACGTGATCGCGCCGGACGCGCTGCTCTGCTCGAACACCTCCACGCTGCCGATCACGCTGCTCGCCGACGGGGTGAGCCGCCCCGCCGACTTCATCGGCCTGCACTTCTTCTCACCGGTCGACCGCATGCCGCTGGTCGAGGTGATCCGCGGGGCGCAGACCACCGACCAGACGCTGCGCCGGGCCCTCGCCGTGGTCCGGCTGCTGCGCAAGACGCCGATCGTGGTCAACGACTCCCGTGGCTTCTTCACCAGCCGGGTGATCAGCACGTTCACCAACGAGGGCATGGCGATGCTCGCCGAGGGGGTGCCGCCGGCCAGCATCGAGCAGGCCAGCGGCCAGGCCGGATACCCGGCACCGGTGCTCGCGCTGATGGACGAGCTGACGCTGACCCTGCCGCGGCGGATCCGCGACGAGACCGCGGCCGCGGCCGGATCGTCCTGGCGGCCGCATCCCGCCGATCCGGTCCTGGACCGCATGATCGACGATTTCGGCCGGCCGGGCCGGTCGTCGGGGGCGGGCTTCTACGAGTACGCCGGCGGCAAGCGCGCCGGTCTCTGGCCCGGGCTGTCCGCGTTCGCCTCGCCGGGCGGAGGCGGGAGCGTGCCGTTCGAGGACCTGGTCGAGCGGATGCTCTTCATCGAGGCGCTGGAGACGGTGAAGTGCCTGGACGAAGGCGTGCTCACCACGGTCGCCGAGGCGAACATCGGGTCGATCCTGGGCATCGGCTACCCGGGCTGGACCGGCGGGGTGCTGCAGTACATCAACCAGTACGAGGGCGGACTGCCCGGTTTCGTCGCCCGGGCGGAGGTGCTGGCCGCCCGCTACGGCGAGCGGTTCACCCCGCCCCCGCTGCTGCTCAAGAAGGCCGAGGAGGGCTCAGTGTTCGTCTGAGACGAGCCCTTCGCGCTCCAGAAGCTCCCGTTCCAGCAGGGCGGAGGGTTTCGCGTCGTCGGGGTCGATCCGCTCCAGGGAGACCGTGCCGAAACCCGGGCAGTCCTGCTCCCGGTGCTCGTCGTGGTGCCGCATCCACAGCACCACGTCGAGCACGCGCAGCAGGCTGACCCGGGGCGGCGCCTCGGCGCGGGCCCGCAGCGCGGCGAGCTCCCCGCGCAGTTCACCGCCCTCGAGGGCCAGTCGGTCGTGCAGCCGCACCCACACCTGCTGCGGCCGGCCGTAGAGGCAGCGGATCACCCGGTCGTAGACCGGGATCAGATGCGGCCGCTTCCGGGCGATCAGCTTGCCGGCGGTCACGAACCCGATGTCCTCCCGGTCCCGGAGCAGCTGCCACGCCTCCAGAACCGCGCTTCGGGCACCGACCGCCTCCCGGGCGTCGCGGGTGCCCAGCTCGAGATCGGCCGGAACCCGGGCCAGCAGAGCGGTCACCTGCCGACCGAGATCGCCGTCGAGCAGGGCGAACGCCGTCTCGGCCGGCACCACGACCGACAGGGTCTGCACCGCCAGCAGGTCCACGGCCGTGATCACGTCCTGGACGGCGGCCAGGTCGCCACCGCCGCCGAACGACTCGAAGCGGCGCCCGGTGTACCTTCGCGCGGCCTTCTCGTCGAAGTAGGTGGCGAGATCGAGGGGCGCGCGCTCGGCGCGGACGACGTCGAGCAAGTCAACAGTCATGCCTGATTCTCCACCGCCACGCGGCTCGGCAGACACGTTTCGTACCGGTGCCACTCCCGGGAGCGGGTGGCCCGGCCGGGCCACCCGCTCGAGATTCAGGATCAGGGACGCATCTCGTACGCGCCGACCAGGGCGAGGACCTGCTCCCACACCGCGGCGGTGCGGGCCTCCCCGGCGACCGGGCGCAGCACCTGGGCGAGCGCCCAGGCCGCCTGCTCGTCGGTGGTCGTGGTCTTGCCGTGCAGGTCCGTGGCGTGCTGGGCGAAGTCGCGGACGAAGACCGCGAAAATCTCGTCCAGGAGGTCACGGTCCAGGCCGGTCAGCTCGGCCTGCTCAAGGATCAGGTGACCGTAGACGACCAGGGCGAACAGCTGGCCGACGGAGAGCAGGAAGTCCAGGTCGGCGTGCTGCTCCTCGGCCACCTGGAGCTCGCAGAGCGCGTCGGCCTGCTGGCGGAAGCGCGCGACGTTCGGCAGGTCGGCGAAGTTGTCGTACGCGGTCCGCCAGTCGTGGAAGCGGATCGCGCCGAGGCCGCGAGCGGGCCCCTGCTGGAACAGGAACTCGTCGTCGGCCGCGTCGTCCCGGGTCGGCACCGCGTCGTACGTCATCGGGTTGTGCAGGTAGTTGGGCATGAACTTGAGGATCAGCGCCAGGTTGACGTGGACCGTGCCCTCGAGCTTCGGCAGGCCCCGGATGTCCATGGCCGCCTTGTCGAAGTACGTGTCGGCCTCGAAGCCCTTGGCCGCGATCACGTCCCACATCAGGTCGATGACCCGCTCGCCCTCGGTGGTGACCTTCATCTTGGTCATCGGGTTGAACAGCAGGTAGCGGCGGTCGAGCGGGCCGGCCGAGCGGAAGTAGTCGACGGCCCGGTCGCTGAACAGCTTCATCGCGACCAGCCGGACGTACGCGTCGGACAGCTCCCGCCGCACGTGCGGGAAGTTCGTGACCGGCTTGCCGTAGAGCATCCGGCGGTGCGCGTGGGTCACCGCCTCGTACATGGCGTGCTCGCAGATGCCGATCGCGGCCGTGCACAGGTTGAACTTGCCGACGTTGACCGTGTTGAGCGCGGCGTCGAAGGCGGCCTGCCCGGTGTGCAGGATGTCCTCCTCGCGCACCGGGTAGTCCTTGAGCTCGAACGTGCTCACGTACATCTGCTTGTTCACGACGTTCTTGATCAGGTGGTAGTTCGGGTGGCGGCTGTCGGCCTTGAAGAAGACGTAGCCGTCCTCGGTCTTGCCGAACACCGACACCAGGCCGGCGACGTTGCCGTTGCCGATGTAGTACTTGGTGCCGTTCGCGACGAAGCCACCGCCGTCGGCCGGCGTGAGCACCATGTCGGTGGCGTAGATGTCCGCGCCGTGCCCGCGCTCGGAGAGGGCGAACGCCATCACGTGCCCGTCGGCGAGCAGCTCGGCGGCATGCTCCCGGGCCGAGGCGTTCGCGGTCTGCCAGACCGGGCCGAGGCCGAGCACGGTGACCTGCCAGACGTACCAGTAGTCCAGGCCGTAGAAGCCGAGGATCTCGCTGAGCGCGGCGTTGCGCGCGGTGTCCCAGCGGGTCTCCCCGGAACCGTCCGCCGCGGGCGTCATGAACGTGGCGAACAGCCGCTCCTTCGCGGCGAACTCGAGGAAGTCCGCGTACCAGGTGCGGTTGATGTAGCTGTCGACCAGCGCCTTCTTGCCGCGCTCCTCGAAGAAGTCGACGGTGGCGCGCAGCAGGCGACGGGTCTCGGCGTCGAACTGCTCGGGGTCGTACGTATTAGGGTTGAACAGCACCGTTCAGGCTTCCTTCCGGAGTTCGGCCAGGACCTCGTCGAGCCAGTCGAGCAGCATCCGCTCGTAAGCGATGCCGCCGCGCAGCACGACGTGTTGAAGTCGCTGACCCGTCGTCAGTTTCGAAATGTCAGGGAAGTCGCGCTTCTCCCCACCCAGGTAGCGTGCGAGCAACTCCTCGTGCTCGTCGCGATATCGCGAGACCTCGCCGATCAGCGCCGCCCGCCCGGCCGCGTCGTCGAACGCCGCCCCACGCACCTTCACCGCCAGGTCGTGCCGGACGGCTTCCGGCTGCACCGGCTCGTGCAGCCAGCCGGTCAGCACCTCCCGGCCGGCGTCGGAGACCGAGAACTCGCGCTTGTCGGGCCGGCCCTCCTGCCCGACCTCGAGGGCGGTGACCAAGCCGTCCGCCTCCATCCGCTTCAGCACGCGATAGATCTGCTGGTGGGTCGCGGTCCAGAAGCGGCCGATGGACCGCTCGAACCGGCGAGCCAGCTCGTATCCGGACCCGGGCTGCTCCAGCAGGGAGACCAGGATCGCGTGCTCCAGCGCCATCCCGGCATCATGCTATGCAACGAGTTGCATAGCAACCGGATCAGCCGACCTCGGGCTTGATCTCGACCGGGATGCCGTTCATGACGGAGTTCCCGGAGAGCGGATCGATCACCAACTCGTCGGTGAGAACGTTGGAGTTCACCCCGGGATGGGCGGCGGCCACCGCGAGCCGGACCCCGGGCAGATCGTGGCCCCAGCCGTGCGGCAGGCTGACCACCCCCGGCATCACCCGGTCGGTCACCTCGACCCGCGCCGCCAGCGAACCGACCCGTGAGGTGACCTCGGCCCGGGCACCGTCGGCGAGGGTGAGCCGGTCCGCGTCGGCGGGGTGCACCTGCAGCGTGCAGCGGTCACGGCCCTTCACCAGCGCCGGCACGTTGTGCATCCAACTGTTGTTGGACCGCAGGTGACGGCGGCCGATCAGGACCATCCCGGGGCTCGGCCGGTCCAGGGCCTCGCGCAGCCGCGCCGCCTCGGCGGCCAGGGGCGGCGCGCAGAGCTCGACCATGCCGCTTGGCGTGCGCAGCACCTCCGGGACGCGGGGCTGCAACGGCCCGAGGTCGACCCCGTGCGGGGCGGCGATCAGGTCGTCCAGGGAGAGGCCGTACGCGCCGGAGCGCAGCGCCACGTCCAGCAGCCGCTCCGCCGGGCCGTCCCCGGACGCCTCCGTCAAGCCGGCCTTCTGGAGCGCTCCGGCCAGCATGCGGTCGTGCAGCGCCGAGGCCGGCGTACCGGCTCCGTGACCGGAGACGATCAGGATCAGGCGGGCCAGGATGTCACATTCGTCCATGCCGCCCGGGTCGGCGGGGAACACCGGCGGGGAGTAGGCCGCGAAGTTCCGCACCGCCAGGGTCAGGAACGAGAAGTCGTAGTGCCCCTTCCGGGTCGCGTCCAGCGGCGGCAGGATCACGTCGGCGTGCCGGGTCGTCTCGTTCAGATAGGGGTCGACGCTGACCATGAAGTCCAGGCCGTCGAGGGCCCGGTCCAGCCGGCCGCTGTTCGGCGTGGAGAGCACCGGGTTCCCGGCCACCGTCAGGAACGCCCGGACCTGCCCCTCCCCCGGCGTGTCGATCTCGTCGGCCAGGGTGGCGACCGGCAGCTCGCCCTTGACCTCGGGCAACCCGCGGACCCGGCTGTGCCAGCGCCCGGTCGTGAAACCCTTCCCACCCGGCTTCGGGTTCGGTCGCAGGTGGGCTGCGAGCGGGAACATCACCCCGCCGGGCCGGTCCAGGTTGCCGGTCAGCACGTTGACCACGTCGACGAGCCAGCTGGTCAGGGTGCCGAACTCGACCGTGCACGTGCCGATCCGGCCGTACACCGCGGCGGTCGGCGCGGCGGCGAGCTCCCGGGCCAGCCCACGGATCCGCTCGGCGCCGACGCCACAGGCCCCCGCGACCCTCTCCGGAGAGAAGGCCGCGGCGAGGCCGCGAACATCGTCGACCCCGCTGACGTACGGCGTGAGCCGCCCGAGCTCGGTCAAGCCCTCCTCGAACAGGGTGTGCACGATGCCGAACAGCAGGAAGGCGTCCGTGCCGGGACGGATGAACAGGTGCTCGTCGGCGTGCTCGGCGGTCCGGGTGCGGCGCGGGTCCACCACCACGAACCGGCCGCCACGCTTGCGCAGCGCCGTGAGCCGGCCGGGGAAGTCGGCGGCGGTCGCCAGGCTGCCGTTCGACTCCCACGGGTTGGCGCCGAGGATCAGCAGAAAGTCGGTCCGGTCCAGGTCCGGCACCGGGATGGCGAACGGGCTGCCGTACAGGTAGCCGCAGGAGACGTGCTTGGGCATCTGGTCGACGGTGCTGGCCGAGAAGACGTTGCGGGTGCCGAGGGCCTTCAGCAGCGGGGTGATGTAGAGGCCACCGGCCATCGTGTGCACGTTCGGATTGCCGAGGTACGCGGCGACGGCCTGGGATCCGTACGCCTCGATGATCGGCCGCAGGCCGCTCTCGACCGCCGCGAACGCCTCGTCCCAGGAGACCTCCTCGTGCCGGCCGTTCCGTTTGAGCATCGGCCGGCGCAGCCGGTCCGGATCGTCGGAGAGCCGGGCGAAGGTCGCGCCCTTCGGGCAGACGAACCCGTGGCTGAAGACATGGTCACGGTCCCCCCGGACCGCGGTCACGGCGTCGCCGGTGACGGTGAGTTCCAGCCCGCAGGCGGCCTCACAGAGCGGGCACGTGCGGTACGCCGTGCGGGTCACGTCCACCATGACGTCTCACCAGCCTTCCGGGCTTTGTTACCCATGAGTACCGGCTGTCCGGGCGGCACGTCAACCGAAGCATTCCGCCGGGCCGACGTCGGTCTGCAGGATCACGCCGGTGACCAGGAACGCTCCGGCGAGCACCATGCCGAGAATTCCGGCCACCAGGAGTGCCCCGGCGAGAACCCGCGTTCCGGACCTGGACAGCCGCCGGAAGGCGAGCACGAGCAGCACCACCGACGCGACCAGCAACCCCGTCGAGGCGAGCGCCAGCGGCAACTCGGCCGGCGACATCTCCGGGCCAGGGGTGGTCGAGCCCTTGCAGATCGCCCGCCAGGCCCGCTGGTACTCGTTGTCCAGCCGGGTCCACGGCCAGACCAGCAGCCAGCCGGCGATCAGCGCGCCCGCGCCGGCCCCGATCAACCCCGCACCCCGGCCGGCCCGGCCTGTCGTCATGCTCATCGCCTCACCCGTCCGATTCCGGTCGAACCACATGGACAACGTCATGTCCCCCGCCGAGTGCCCCGATCGGGGCCCGAGCGCCGAGAGACGCGTTAACTTGGTCGATGTTGTGCTGGGTGTAGCGGAGGTCGCCGTCGACGACCGCGGTGACCATCGCCGAGTGGTGCACGTCGCCCGGGCCACCGTCCGCGGCCGGTGTCTCCCAGTAGATGATGTCGCCGGGTTGTGCCTGTTCAGCGGTCACCTCGGTGCCGTGCGCACGCCAGAATTCATAGGACTGGAAAGCCTGCGCCCAACTCGCCGACCTCGAGCCGCCGTGAAGGTCGAGCCACCGGTTGCCGGTCTGCGGGCCCTCCCACCACGAGTCGTCGGACCAGTAGCCACCCTGCTCCTTCATGCCCGCCTCCGCCAGGGTCGCGGAGACGAAATTCGTGCAGTTGTTCTCGAAGATGTCGTAGCTGGCCTCGGCGTCGTTCCAGTGGTCGATCGCCCACTTGCTCGCGGCGGCCCGGTCGTAGCTACCGCCGCCGTGCAGGGCGGAGCGCACGTCCGCCGGGATGCCGGGCAGGTTCTCCAGGGCCCACGGCACGGCCATCCGCAGGGTCTGCTGATCCTCCGGCGGCAACCCCGCCCACCAGGCGGCCACCTCGTCGGGACCGCCGTCCGGAACCGTCGCGGCGATCAGGTCGACCTCCAGCTTGGAGGCCATTCCGACGTCCTCGTTGAGGGCCGCCCCGGCGTCCGTCTGGAACGTCTGCTGGCTGAGGTGGTCGAGCATCTCGTAGGCCTTCCGGTCGGCCAGGGTGGCCGCGTCCACCGCCTGCTGGACCAGCTTCTGAAGCCGGTCCCGCTGGACCCGGGCCGACTCCGCGAACTCCGGGTCGTGCCGCGCCATCGAGGTGTCGGGCAGTTGGACCAGCCCATCCCCGGTGACGGGGAAGTCGTCCAGCCGGGCCGCGCCGAGCGCCGACCGGAGACTGTTCTGGCTGATCCGGAAGGCGTGGGTGAGGCCGGACAGGACCAGCGAGACCGCTTGGCACTCCAGCGCGTCGATCTCGAGACCGTTGATCACCCCGCGCAGGTGGGCGATCGCCGCGTCCCCGGCCGGTCCGGTCCAGGCGCCGGCCGACACCCGCGGGTCCAGATCCTCGTGCAGGTAGGTGACGGTGGACAGCAGGTTCGTGTAGCGGGCCCTCCACTCGTCCGCGCCGGTCTGCCACGCGGCGACGTCGAGGTCACGAAGCTGGGCCATGCTGACCATGTCACTCACCGGGCACCCGGCTGTGGCCGCGCAGCAGGGCGGCGTGGCGGGCGTCGGCGACCAGGTACTCCCGTACGGCGTAATGGAAACCGTCCCCGAGGACGCTCGTCTCCGTGCCGTGGCCGTCGATCCGATCGGACCAGTTGCGGCGGCAGAAGTCCAGGGTGAGCGCCGACGAGATGCCCGAATGCGCGGCCGTGAGGGCCCGCGTTCCGGTGAAGGACCGGGCCTGCGCCGCCACCGCGCCGCCGGTCTCGGTCAGCCGGTCCCCGCACCGTTCCACCACGTCCGGCTCCATGTGCAGGTCACTCATCGTCACTCCCCGTGCCGTCCACTGCCGACACAGGCGTGTACGCCGGGTACTCACCGCGAGTTCGAAACGATCTGAGTACTCGTACTCATGAATCCGGCGGCGCCGAACGGGATCTTGAGTACATGCACGAGCACGACACCGAACGGGACGCGGCGCGACCGCCCCGGCGCCGCGACCCGGTCTACGCCGCCGTCACCCGGATCGCCGCGTTCGCCCTGGCCCCGGTGGCCGCGGCGGTCACGCCCGGACGGGCGCGGCACACCGCCTGCCGGTGGGCGCTCGCCGCCCGCTTCCCGGCGGAGAGCCTGGACGGCCTGCAGCCGGCGGCCCGCGCGGCCTTCGAGGCGGCCCGCACCCGGGCGCTCTGGGAGCACGGCGTACTGCTCGGGCTCACCTCCGGATATCGGGACCGGGCCACGCAGACCGCGCTCTACCTCGCGGAGGTCCGGCGCTGCGGCTCGGTCGCCGAGGCCCGGCGGTGGGCGCTGCCGCCGGAGGAGTCCCGGCACGTCGCCGGGACCGCGATGGATGTACGACCGACCGAGGGCGCACGATGGCTGGAGCGGCACGGGGCGCTGCACAGCCTCTACCGGGTGTACGACAACGAGTGGTGGCACTTCGAGTACCGCCCGGACGGCCCACCGGCCCGCCTGCCGCACCCGGGCGCCGCGGCACGTGGCACGCGGCGCCCGGAGTGGTTCCGGCAGGCGACCTCGATGACCGAGATCGATCTGACATGCTCAGCGGCGTGAATACGTGGTGGACCGGCCGGTGGCCCGCGGTGCTGGCCGGCCTGAGTGGGGCCCTGCTGCTCGCGAGCACGCCGCCGGCCGCGGCCGGTTTGCAACTGTTCAGCCTGGCGACCCGGCAGGGCCGTGGGTTTCAAGGCACCGAGTGGGTGCTGGCGATCACCCCGGTCGCGGTGATCGGGCTGTCGCTGTGCCTGCTGCGCCGGTGGCCGTACCTGATCGTCGCCGCCGGCCTGTCGGCGGGCTGGCTGCTGATCGCTTCGGACGAGAGTGGACACATCCTCCGGCTGAGCCTGCAACTGGTCCCGCAGGCGCTGGCGCTGATCGGCGTCCTGGGGTGCGCGCAGAGCCTGATCCGCCGCGGGCATGCCGGGCTGGGCGCGGCGATGGCCGGGCTGGCGCTCGGCGCGCGGCTGTTCGGCACGTCGCTGGTCGACCAGTTCTTCGGTTACTACGACCCTCGATCGAGTCTGCAGACCTGGCAGCACGGCCTTGTGGTGGCCGGTCTGATCGGTGCTCTCGCGGCGCTTCCCGGGCTGTGGCGCGCCGACGCCGAGGCGGACGACCGGTCCCGGTCGTGGCGGCGCCTGCGCCTGCCGCTGGCCGGAGCCCTGGTGATGGCCCTGACCCTGCCGTTGTCGTACCTGTCCACCTCGAACGTCGCCGCGCTGATGGGCGTCGACGCGTTCACACTTCAGCGGCATCCGTACGCCGAGGTCGCGATGATCGGCGCGGTCGTCCTGGTGCTGGGCACCGGCCTGGCGGCGGTCGCCGGGCTGTGGTCGCTGGGCGGCGCGCTGACCGCGGCGATCGCGCAGGCGGCGATCGCCGCCCCGCTCTCCCTGGCGGTCTTCGCGCTCGCCGGGGCCGGCCCGGTCCGGTGGATCGGCGCGCTCGTCGGCGCGGCGATCGGCGCGGCGGCCGTGGCGAGCCGGTGGCGGGTGGCGGCGGCGGGCGGGCTCACCGTCGCGGCGGCCACCACGTTGTTCATCGCGTACGCCGCCACCACCGGCCGTCCGGAACGTCTGGCCGAGCAGCACCGGGTGGTCCCGGCCCTGGTGATCCTGGTCCTGGTCGTGGCGGCCGGCACCGCGGTGATCGGCGCGGCCGCTCCGGCCCTGGCGCCGCGCGGCGCGGTCCCGGCCGTGTTCGGCCCGATCGCGGGCGTGCTGGCCGCGGCCGCGATCCAGACGCTTCAGGCCACCTACCTGGAGAGCGACGGTCTGCCGAACTCGACTGTGCTGAACGACGTGTCGCATCTGAACACGTCCGGGGTGCTCCTGCTCGCCGCGGGCGCCGCCGTCGGCGGCCTGGGTCTCGCCCACTACCTGACCGAGCGCTGGGCGGAACGCAAGCGGGCCGAGCAGATCCGCAAGGAGGCCGCCGCGGCCGAGCGGGACCGGCTGGCCCGCCCGATCCACGACGGTGTGCTGCAGGTCCTCGCGATGGTCCAGCGGCAGGACGGCAGTTCCCCGCTGGCCGAGCTCGCCGGCGAGCAGGAGATCGCGTTGCGGAAGCTGCTGGCCGGTGGCGGGACGCTGGCCCCCGACGGCCGGGAGACCGGCGGGACCGACCTGCGGGCCATGCTGACCGAGCTGGCCGCGCCCGGGATCGAGGTCGCGACGCCGGCCGAGGCGGTCCGGCTGCCCGGGCACAGCGCGCGCGAGCTGCACTCGGCGGTCCGCGCGGCCCTGGACAACGTGCGCCGGCACGCCGGTGCGGGAGCCCGGGCCTGGATCCTGCTGGAGGACGAGGGCGACGGGGTGCGCGTGTCGGTCCGCGACGACGGGGCCGGGATCGCGCCGGGCCGGCTGGCCGAGGCGGAGCGGGACGGGCGGCTCGGCGTGACCCAGTCGATGCGCGGCCGGATCACCGACCTGAAGGGCACGATGACCATCGACAGTCGGCCCGGCCAGGGCACCGAGATCGAGTTCTGGATTCCCCGGTGACCCGGCATCGCTGGCCGGCGATCGTCACCGGACTGAGCGGCTGCCTGCTGCTCGCGACCCTGCCGGCGTCGGCGGACTCCGGGATGCCGATGCTGCCCGCGGCCGGCAGCGACTACTACTACGGCATGCCGGCCGTGATGGCCCCGATCGTGATCGGGCCCTCGGTCGCGGCGATCGTGCTGGCCCTGCGCCTGTTGCGCTGGTGGCCGTACCAGTTGCTGGTGGCCGTGCTGCTGGGCGGCCCGCAGATCCTGGTGGAGTCACGGATCCTGCCGAAGGAGCTTGCCGGGGTGCTCTTCCTCT
Source organism: Actinoplanes regularis (assembly GCF_900188005.1). Classification (GTDB taxonomy): domain Bacteria; phylum Actinomycetota; class Actinomycetes; order Mycobacteriales; family Micromonosporaceae; genus Actinoplanes; species Actinoplanes regularis. Next base: position 173,485 of record NZ_FZNR01000002.1, read on the forward strand.
CCGGACCCCTCGTACACTCGTTCGCCCTGATCGGGGTGCTCGCGTGTGCGCAGAGCCTGTGGCGCGGCGGCGCGCCGCGGTGGGGTGCGGTGACGGCCGGGCTGGCCCTCGGCTCCCGGCTGTTCTTCAGCGCGCTGGTCGGCAACAGCGGATCGACCGTCGACCCGGACGCCGACCACTGGCGGCTCGGCCTGATCACGCTCGCGACGTTCGGGCTGCTGGCGTTCTGCTGGCGGGTGGAGCCCGACGACCGGGTGAACGCCGACCCGGTGACCGGGGAGCAGGGCCCGGCACGGACCCGGCTCCCCCTCGTCGCCGGGCTGGCCCTGTTCCTGGTCATCCCGCTGGCGATGGTGTCCCAGGACTCCGCGGCGGGCCTGCTCGGCGTCGACTCGGGCACGTTGCGGCGCCACCTGTTCATCCGCGTCGCCCTGGCCGGGGTGGCGAGCCTGGTCGTGGCCGTCGGGATCGCCGCGCTCGCCGGGAAACGGTCGCTGGGCGGCATGCTGGCCCTGGCGGTCGCGCAGGCCGCGCTCGCCGCGCCGCTGCTGATGGCGTACTTCGCGCTGCAGGACGACATTTCGGCCCGTTTGTGGGGAGTGCTGGCCGGGGTTGCCATCGGGGTCGCCGCTGTGGCCGGCCGATGGCGACCCGCGGCGGCCGGGGCGCTCTGCGTGGCGGCGGCGGTCGCCCTGTTCGCCGCGCAGGCGAGCCCGGCCGGCCCGGAGCCGATCGCCACCCAGCACCTCGCGGTCCCGGCCCTGGTCATCCTCGCCCTGGTCAGCGCCGCCGGGACAGCGGTGGCCGGCGCGATCGGCACGGTCCTGGCGCCGCTGCGCTCGGTGCCGGCGGTGTTCGGCCCCCTCGCCGGCCTGATCGCCTCCGGCCTGCTTCAGGTCCTCGAGGTCACCTACCTGGGGAGCGACGGCAGGCCCGCCGACGACGCCCTGAACTCGGTGCGGCACCTGGCCATCTCCGGCGTGCTGCTGCTGGTCGTCGCGGCGGCGGTGGCCGCGCTGGGATTCTGGCGCCGGGCGGCTGTCGAGCCGGACGACCAGATCCGCGCGGAGGCCGCCGAGGCGGAGCGCGACCGGCTGGCCCGCCCGATCCACGACGGGGCACTCCAGGTCCTCGCCCTGGTCCAGCGGCAGGGTCCCGATCCGAAACTGGCCGAGGAGGCCGCCGAACAGGAGGCCGCGCTGCGCCGGCTGCTGACCGATCGGGACCGGCCAGGGCGTTGACGCCGGTCGCGGTTCGTCAGGAAAGGCCCTGCTCGATCGCGTACCGGACCAGTTCGGCCCGGTTGTGCATCTGGAGTTTGCCGAGCGTGTTCTGCACGTGGTTCTGCACCGTGCGGTGCGAGAGGACCAGGCGCTCCGCGATCTGCTTGTACGACAGCCCCTTCGCGACCAGCCGCAGCACCTCGGTCTCCCGGTCGGTCAGGCGCGGCCCGCCCGGCTTCCGGTACTCGCCGAGCACCAGCCCGGCCAGCCCGGAGGTGAAGACCGGATCGCCTTCCGAGGTCCGCCTCACCGCGTCCAGGAACTCGTCCCGGCCGGCCGATTTCACCAGGTATCCGGTGGCCCCGGCCTTGACCGCCTCGAGCACGTCCCGCTGTTCACCGCTCGCCGAGAGCATCAGGACGCGCACCCCGGGCTGCGCCGCGCACAGGCCCCGGATGACCTCGACCCCGGACAGGTCGGGCAGCTGCAGGTCGAGGACGACCACGTCGGGCCGGGCCGCGGCGGCCACCCGCAGCGCTTGCCGGCCCTCGCCGACCGCCGCGGTGACCAGGTATCCGGCCTCGCCGAGGTCCCGTGCCACCCCGTCGCGCCACATCGGGTGGTCATCAACGACCATCACACGCACCGTCACGGCCACACGATAGCCGGGCGATCGAGGTCGACGGATCAACCGCCCGAGGTCCGGCTTTCGGCCCGCCGGGGTAGTCCTTCCGGCCGTTCCTGGGACGGCCGTCAATCAGCCGACACTCCGCCGCGCACGCCGGGCGCACACTCGGCCGCATGGGTGTCGACCTCGGCGGAATCGAGTTCTACGCGGGTCCTCCGGTGCTGGGCGGGCCGGACGACCTGGACGCGGTCATTCGTGAGTTCATCGACGGCGCGACCACCCGTCTGCTGGTCGCGGTGCAGGAGCTGGACTCCCGGCTGATCGCCGAGTCGATCCTGGCCGCGAAGGCACGCCGGGTCCGGACGCGGATCGTCCTCGAGGGCGACTATCTGCGCGAGGAGAAGCCGGTGGCCGACCCGTGGCTGGCGGCCGGGGAGAACGAGGGCAACCGGGTGATCCACTCGGCGCTGCTGCGCGCCGGGATCGACCTGATCACCGACCTGAACCCGAACATCTTCCACCAGAAGTTCATCGTCCGGGATCCGGGTAAGCCGACCGCGGCGGTGCTCACCGGCTCGACGAACTTCACGCACACCGACACCGGCACCAACCCGCCGGAGGTCCTCGACAAGCCGGGCAACAACCTGAATCACGTGGTCGTGCTGCACGGCAGGTCCGCCGCCGAGCTCTACCTGGCCGAGTTCGAGCGGCTGCGCACCGGCACCTTCGGCGACCTGCACGAGCGCCACGAGCCGAAGCCGCGGGAGTTCCGGCTCGGCGGGATCCGGGTGAAGCCCGTCTTCGCCCCCGAGCAGGGCCCGGAGATGGAGATCATGAAGCAGATGCTGAAGGCGACCGAGCGGGTCGACTTCGCGATGTTCACCTTCGCCCAGTCCTCCGGCATCGACGACACCATGGCGTGGATGCTCAAGGCCGGCATCCCGGTGCGCGGGGTCCTCGACCGCGGACAAGGCTCCCAGAAGTGGGCGGCCACCGAGCCGTTGAAGCGGGCCGGGGCGCGGCTGTACGAGAACACGCCCGGCAACGGCGTCCGCAAGCTCCACCACAAGCTGATGGTGATCGATCGGCGGCTCACCATCGTCGGCAGCTTCAACTACACGGCCCCGGCCGCCACCCTGAACGACGAGAACATCGTGGTCCTCGGCGACCTGGAGGAGAAGGACCCGGACGCGATCGCCGCGCAGCAGCGGCTCGCGGGGTACGCCCTCGCCGAGATCGATCGGATCGTCACCGAGCTGTCCCGCCCCGTGTGAGACCGCCCGGCTCCGCTGGCAGCGAACCTCGGCGTTCCCTAGAGTGGGCGGTCGGGCGACGCGCACGCGGTGCCCGACCGGCGGAGAGGGGACGGCACGATGCGCAAGCTCGTGGCCGCGGTTACGGCCATGACGACGGCGCTGGCGCTGGCCGCCTGCGGCGCTGGGGGCGACGAGCCGTACTTCGTGAGCGAGGGGACACCGGCCGCGCCGAGCCCCGCCACCGCCGCGCGGGCGTACGACGCCGAGTCGTCGAGCCTGCCGGACTCGAGCGCCGGTGCGTCGCCGTCGAGCAGCCCGACCCCCACGAAGAAGCCCGCCGAGTACGTCTTCCCGGTCGTCGGCAACAACTCGTACGCGCGCACCCACCACGACTACCCGGCCAGCGACATCATCACGAACTGTGGAAACACGTTCCGCGCGGTCACCAGCGGGAAGATCCTGGCGGTCAGCAAGGTCGACAGGTGGAAGGCCTCCGTCAACGACGGCGCCACCCGCGGCGGCCTGTCGATCTCGATGCAGGGCGACGACGGCGTGCGCTACTACGGTTCGCACCTGTCGAAGATCGACGCCAAGGTGCAGGTCGGCGCCGAGGTCACCGCCGGCCAGACGATCGGCAAGGTCGGCGACACCGGCGACGCCAGCGCCTGCCACCTGCACTTCGGCATCTCCCCGCCGTGCGCCGGTGCCGGTGACTGGTGGACGCAGCGCGGCGCGATCTACCCGTGGCCTTTCCTGGACGCCTGGAAGGCCGGCAAGAACAAGTCCCCGGTCGACACGGTCGCGAAGTGGAAGGCCTCGCACGGCTGCCCCACCAAGCCACCCGCCGGCGCCTGACCCTCCGGCGGGAATCCGACGCAGCTGCCGCTCGGATGCGAAAACCGTCCGCGTGTCACACTGAGACATCGATGGATCCGGACATTAGCCTACGGCGATGCGCGATTCGCCGCCGCTGAAGGTTGCGCAAACACCAGCATCACTAAATAAACGCACATTTCGGGCACATCTCCACCTGTGCGGGTGAGCGCTTTGTCACTCCCCGTAGCCAGAATGCGCGGCCCGGCCGGTCCGGCCCCTCAGGTCACCAGGGGACCGGTCGATCAGTCCGGCCTGAGCCCAGAGAGTGGAGAGCGGATGCGCTGGCCCCGAGCCACCGCGCCGGCGTGGATCGTCCACGCCGGCTTCCTGACGTGCGCCCTCGTCGGCGGCGGCGCCTACGCTCTGGCCACCCCGGACACCCGCGTGGTGATCTACATGCTGGTGATCGTGTTCTCGGTCGCGCTCTTCGGCCTGGCCCTCATCTCGGGCCACCTGACCCACCGGCGGCCCTGGCTGCTCGCGATCAGCGGTCTGGTGCTGCTGCTCGTCGGGCACCTGCTCTGGCCGCACTGGGTCGTCGACGGGCACCTGGGCCGCGGCGAGGCCGCCCCGGCCGATCTGCTGATCGCCACCGCGCACGGGTTGTTCCTGGCCGGCGCGGCGCTGGGGGTCCGGCGCCGGATGAGCGCGGACGCCGGCGGGATCGTCGACGCCACGCTGTTCGGGGTGTGCGCCGGCAGCGCGCTCTGGATCTGGGTCTTCCAACCTCACCTGCCGGACACCGCCACCCCGGCCGGTCAGGCGCAGGTGCTGATCGACGTGCTGGTGCTCAGCGCGGTGGCCGGCTGCCTGCTCCGGATGAGCGTGGCGGCCACCGGCGCGCCCCGCGGCACGATCGGCTACCTGCTGATCACCGCGCTGCTGACCGGGTCCGGCCTGGCGACCGGGGCGCTCGGCATGCCGCACCGGGACATCTGGTCCGGGGTGCTGATGCTGCTCGCGTTCCTGACCATCGCCGCCGGCGCGGTGCACCCGGGCGCGCCCGCGATGATCGAGCCGCAGGCGGTCGCCGAACGCGAACGGACGGACGGCCGTTTCCGGCTGGTCTGGCTGGGCGTGGCGCTCAGTGTGAACCCGGCCATCGCGGCGATGCAGGCACTCCGCGGCGACCAGGGCGCCGGGCCGCTGCTGCCGATCGCCACGATGCTGGTGATCCCGCTGGTGCTGGTCCGGTTCAACCAGCTCACCGGGCAGCGCAGGCGGGCCGAGCAGGTGCTGGCCCACCAGGCCTCGCACGACGAACTGACCGGCCTGTTCAACCGCAGGCGGATCCTGGCCGCGATCGACCAGGCGCTGGCCGGGCCGTCCGACGTGATCGTGCTGCTCTGCGACCTGGACGGCTTCAAGCCGGTGAACGACCGGCACGGCCATCAGGCCGGCGACGAGGTGCTGCAGACGGTCGCGGCCCGCCTGACCACCGCCGCCTGCCCGGACAGCGAGGTGGGCCGGCTGGGCGGCGACGAGTTCCTGGTCCTGTGCCAGGGTGGCACCGATCTCGAGGTCGCCGCCCTGCGGGAGCGGATCCGCGACGCGATCCGGGCGCCGATCGAGCTGGCCGGCGGCCCGGTCTCGGTGGGCGTCACCATCGGCACGGCCCGCGCCACGGCCGGCTGCGGCCTCGACCGCGCCGGGCTGGTCGCCCGGGCCGACGCCGAGATGTACGCCGGCAAACCCGGCCGCCGGCACCGCTCCGCCGCCTGAGTTGCGTGCGGCCGCGTCGATCGAGCAGGCTGGCCGTCATGGAACCACCTGAAATGATCAATGCTGGGGACATCGTCCTGAAGCGCTGGGAGCCGGAGTGGGCCGACGAGGCCGCCGCCGCGGTGAGCGAGTCGCTCCCCGAGCTCAAGCGGTTCCTGCCCTGGGCGACGGACGGCTACGACACGGCGGAGAGCCGGAGCTTCATCCAGTCCTCGGTGGAGAACTGGGCGGCCGGCACCGAGTTCAACTACGCGATCTTCACCGCGGTCGGCGACCTGATCGGCTCGATCGGCCTGATGACCCGGATGGGCCCGGGCACCCTGGAGATCGGTTACTGGATGCGCACGCCGTGGGCCGGCCGCGGCCACATGACCGCCGCCGTCCGCACCCTGACCCGGGTGGCGCACACCCTGCCCGGCGTGGAACGGGTCGCCATCCGCTACGACGCGGCCAACAAAGCCTCCGCCTCCGTCGCCACCAAGGCCGGTTTCGTCGAGGTGGATCGGGAGCACCGGGAGCCGACGGCCCCCGGTGAGACCGAGATCCTGGTGACGGTGGAGCACCGCGCCTGACCTCCGGGTCAGCGGGCCAGCCAGCCCCCGTCGACCGGGATGACCGCGCCGTGCAGGTAGCGCGCGGCCTCGGAGGCGAGGAAGACGACCGTACCGGCCAGATCGTCGGGTGTGCCCCAGCGGCCCGCCGGGATCCGCTCGACGATGGCCGCGTCGCGTCGTGCGTCGGCGCGCAGCGCCGCGGTGTTGTCGGTGGCGATGTAACCGGGCGCGATCGCGTTGACGTTGACCCCGCCGGCCGCCCACTCGTTGGCCAGAGCCTTGGTCAGGCCGACCACCCCGTGCTTGGCCGCGGCGTAGGCCGGCACCCGCACCCCGCCCTGGAACGACAGCATCGACGCGATGTTGACGATCGAGCCGCGCCCCTGGGCGAGCATCACCCGCCCGGCGGCGCGGCAGAGCCGGAACACCGCGTCGAGGTCGACCCCGATCACCTCGTCCCAGTCGGCGTCGGTGGTGTCGACCGCGTCCGCCCGGCGGATGACGCCGGCGTTGTTGACCAGGATGTCCAGCCGGCCGAAGTCGTTCATCAGGGAGGTGGCGTCGAAGTCCGCGAGATCCGCCGGCACCCAGCGGAACTCCGGGTCGGGCCGGGCCCGCGACAGCACGGCGACCTCCGCCCCCGCCTCCGCCAGGGCATGGGCCATGGCCTGCCCGATGCCCCGGTTCCCGCCGGTGACCAGCGCGACCCGCCCGTCCAGGCGGAACCGGTCGAGGATCATCAGTGCCCCAGGTCCCGGAGCATCGGCACGGCCTTACCCACCCACGACAGGCCGGTGTCCTCCAGCGCGCCCTGGGTGCGCTGCGTCCCGGCCAGGAACCACAGGTAGTAGGTGACGTATCCGGGCGCGCTGACCACGGTGTGATAGCCCTCCGGCATCATGTGCACGCCGTGGTCGCGGACGGTGAAGTTCTCCTCGTACCCCTCGTCGGTGTACATCCGGCAGATCCCGAACCCGTCGCTGGGCTGCACCTTGAAGTAGTACATCTCCTCGTGCGCCGCCTCGGCCGGCAGGTTGTCGACCTTGTGACGGTGCGGTGGGTACGTGCTCCAGTTCCCGCTCGGTGTGAACGTCTCCCCCACGATCAGCCGCCGCGCGGGCAGGTCCGGCTGAGAGATCTCGGTGAGGATCTGGTGGTAGGTGCGCCCGAAGTTGGCCGCGCCCCACCGGCCGGCCACGACCCGTTCGGGTCCGATCACGTACGGGTCCACGGCCAGATCCGAGGGCGCGCTGGGCAGCGCGATCTCCACCGGCCCGTGCGCCTCGACGGTCACCGCCGAGCCGGCCGGGACGTAGACCGAGTGCGGCTTGCCGGAGAACACGTTCGGCCGGCCGCCCACCTCGGCGAATTTCGCGGCGCCGACGGTGAACGTGGCCTTCCCGCTGAGCATCACCGCGAGGATCTCCCGGTCCCCGGACTCCCCCGACCAGGACTCCCCGGCCTCCAGCCGGAGCAGGGTGAAGTCGAGCAGCGAGCACGGGTTGAAGGGCAGTTCGTTGCGCCCGTGCCCGGCCGGGATGTAGCAGTGGTATCGGTAGTCCATGTCTCTCCTCACCAGGGATGGGTCCAGCCGGGGCGGGTGACGCGGGTCAGCGCTTCCAGGTAGAAGTAGTCGCCCCAGAGCGTGCCCTCGTCGACGCCGATGCCCTTCGGCTTGTCGTAGACGCCGTGCCGCAGCAGCGCGTTGCCGGTGCTGGTGCAGTCGTCGATCAGCGAGCCCAGGATCCGCGTGGCGGCGTCGTCTTCACCGAGCGCGGCGAGGCCGCAGACCGCGATCGCGGCCGCGGAGGAGTCCCGCTCGACGCCGGTCAGCGAGAGATCCCAGAACGGGACGTTGTCCGGCGGCAGATGGGCGAGGAAGTAGTCCGCGCAGCGCCGGGCCGCGTCCAGGAACGACGGATCACCCGTGTAGCGGTGGTTGAGCAGGAATCCGTAGATGCCCCAGGCCTGTCCGCGCGCCCAGCACGAGTCGTCCGCGTGACCCTGCTCCGTCTCGCCACGCAGCGGTGCTCCGGTCGCCGGATCCCAGTAGAAGGTGTGGAACGTGCTCCCGTCCGGCCGCAGGATGTGGTCGCGCAGCTGGGCCGTGTGCCGCCGGGCGGCCGCCGCGTACCGCTGCTCGCCGGTCTCCCGCGCCGCCCAGAAGAGCAGCGGCGTGTTCATCAGGCTGTCGATGATGGTCCGCCCGCGCTGCGCCGGATCGCGCAGGTCGCCCCACGCCTGGATGATCCCGGCGGGTTCGAGGACGCGGGACATCAGGTGGTCGGCCGCCGCCAGCGCCGCCCGCTTCGCTTCCTCGTTTCCGGTACGCCGGTACGCCGTCACGCACGACAGCGTGTAGAGGAACCCAAGATCGTGGGTGTCCACATCGGACCCGTTTGCGACCCGGGCGGCGAAGCTGCGCACGTGCCCGCCCGCCGCCTTCAGGTACCGCTCGTCCCCGGTCAGGTCGTGCGCCAGCCAGAGCATCCCGGGCCAGAAGCTGGTGGTCCAGCCGGTGTTCGCGGGCCGGAGAACGTAGCGGTCGCCGACGGTGGTGTCGCCGGGATACCGGTCGCCGAACTCGACCAGATTTTCGTCGATGATGGACAGTGCCGCGGTGACCGCGGCGGCGGTCACGTCGATCGCCGTCATGAGGTCCTTTCCTGAAGGGGACACAGAACAGGCGCCAGCGTGTGCCGGCTGTTCGCCCAGACCGCGTAGAGCAGCGGGCTCGCCGCGAGGCTCAGTGCCAGCACCGGCCGGGCCGTGAACAGCGCCTCGAAGAGCGCGAGCACGCCGAGCGAGGGCAGGGTCAGGTACCACCGGCGCACCCCCAGGTAGAGGCCGGCCCGGAGCACCTCGCGCAGCCGGGCGTCCGGCCGCTCGGCGAGCACTGTCAGGCCGAGCAGCGTGGTGGCCAGGACCAGCCCGATCAGCACGACCAGCACCGGGATCACGGCAGCGCCGGCCGGGCGGCCCCAGGCGGCGCGCAGGTCCGCACCGAGCACGACCAGCGCGCCGGTGGCCAGCGCGCCGAGCGGAACCGCCCGGCGCCAGGAGGCGAGCCAGGCCCGGCCGAACGTGCGGACCACCGGGCCAGGATGCGCGCCGAAGACCGCGAACGTCGCGCAGAGCGCCGGCGCGGCGAGCGGCGCGGTCACTGCGAGCCAGGGGACGTAGAGCGCCGCGAGCACCGGCAGCAGCGCGACGGTGAGCAGCAGGTTCGTGGCGAGCCCCAGGTAGAGCAGGTCGAAGACGTCGCCGAGGGTCTGGTGGCGGAGGCGGAACATGCCGGTCACCCCTTCAGGCCGGTGGTCGCGACGCCCTCGACGAAGTACCGCTGGCCGAGCAGGAAGATCACCACGATCGGCAGCACCGAGAGCACCGAGCCGGTCATAATCAGGGCGTACTCGGCGCTGTACTGGCTGATGAACGTGCGCAGGCCCAGCTGGATCGTCCACAGGTCGCTGGAGCGCAGGTAGAGCAGCGGGCCGAGGAAGTCGTTCCAGGTGTTGACCAGGGTGATCAGGGCGAGGCTGGCCAGCGCCGGGGTGGAGAGCGGCAGCATGATCCGGCGGTAGATGCCGTACTCGCTCATCCCGTCGATCCGGGCCGCGTCGAGCAGTTCGTCCGGGATGGACTCGTAGAACTGCTTCATCAGGAAGACGCCGAGCGCGCCGAACGCTTGGATCGCGATGATCGACCAGCGCGTGTCCGACAGGTGCATCTTCGACAGCAGTACGAACTGCGGGATCATGTACGACTGCCAGGGCACCGCGAGCGTCCCGATGTAGGCGAGGAAGAGCAGGTCCCGCCCCGGAAAACGGACCTTGGCGAAGCCGTACGCGGCGAAGCTGCCGGTGAGCACCTGCAGCAGGGTGACCACCACCGACAGCAGCACGGTGTTGCCGAGCCACCGGGTCATGTCGGAGCGGGTCCAGATGTCCAGGTAGTTGTGCCACTGCGGGCTCTCCGGCCACCACTTCACCGGCACGGTGAAGACCTCGTTGTTCGTCTTCAGCGACGAGACGACCATCCAGTAGAACGGCAGCAGCACGGCCACCGACGCGACGACCAGCGCCAGGTAGCCGAGCAGGCGCGTGACCCGGCTCATCTCACGCCTCCCTTCGGCGGTTCACCACGAACTGCACGACGGTCACCAGGAAGCAGAGCAGGAAGAGCACCACGGACACCGCGGAGGCGTAGCCGAACTGGTTCTCCTCGAAGCCCTTGCGGTAGATGTACTGGGCCAGCACCAGGGTGGACTGGCCCGGACCGCCGTTGGTCATCACCAGGATCAGGTCCAGGATCTTGAAGCTGTTGACCGTCAGCATCACGACGACGAAGAACGTGGTCGGGCGCAGGCAGGGCAGGGTGACCGCCCACAGCCGCTGCCACGCGTTCGCGCCGTCGACCCGGGCCGCCTCGTAGAGCTCGCCGGGCACGGTCTGCAGCCCGGCCAGGAAGATCAGCATGAAGTAGCCCATCTCCCGCCAGGTGCCGACCAGGATCACCGCCGGCATGGACCAGTCCGCGGAGGTGGTCCAGCCCGGTGGATGGTCCACGCCGACCGCCCGCAGCACCGCGTTGATCGGGCCGTACCCGGGGCTGAACAGCATGTTCCAGACCTGGGCGACGGCGACGATCGAGGCGATGTACGGAAAGAACGCCACGGTGCGGAAGAACGCCACGGCCCGCAGCCGCTTGTTCAGCAGCAGGGCCAGCCCCAGCGAGACCACCAGGGTGAGCGGGATGTGGAAGACCGTGTAGTAGAGGGTGTTCTGCACGGCGGCCCAGAAGCCGGCGTCGTGCATCAGCTGCCGGGCATTGTCCAGCCCGGTCCACTCGGCGCCGCCGAAGATGTCCCAGGTGGTGAACGCGTAGTAGAAGAGCAGCGCCACCGGGACCATCGTGAGCAGCGCGAAGCCGAGGAGGTTCGGCAGCAGGAAACTCCAGCCGAGCAGCGTGTTCCTGGTCCGGCGACCGGCCGGCGTCGTCGTCATGGGCACTCCCGCGAAGAGGGGCGGGCCCGGCGTGGACGGAACGCCGGGCCCGCGCCGGTCACTTGTTCAGGACCTCGTTCTTGGCCCGGTCCTGCGCCTCGGTGATCGCGGTGTCGATGTCCTTGGTGCCGGACAGCACCGCGGTGTGCAGGTCGTTGAGGATGTTCTGCAGCGGGGCGGTGTACTTGCCGACCGGGTTCTCCGGCTTGGTGTCGTGCTTGGTGAACGCGAACTTGGAGACCTCGTCGGTGGGCACTCCCGGGACGGCGAAGATCGCGTCGGCCGCGGCGTCGGTGTTCGCCGGGGTGATACCGATGCCGGCGAGCGCCTTCGCGGCGTCCGCGCTCGCCACGTACGCGAGGAACTTCTTCGCGGTGTCGACCTTGTCCTTACTGATCTTTGGGTTGATCCCCATGCCGGTCGGGTCACCGAAGGTGACCGGCGTGGCGGAGGTCCCGGTGGTGGACTTGTCCGCCTGCGGTGCCGGGGCGATGCCCCACTCGAACTTGTCGGCGTCGCCGCTCTTCTGCTGGCTGAGCAGGGTGGCGATGTACCAGGTGCCCATCGTCATCATGGCGGCCTGCTGCTTACCGAACTGCGCCTGGTAGGTCAGGCTGTTGGTGGTCGCGTCGCCGAGCTGGACCTGCGCGCCGGCCTTCTGCAGGTCGACCGCCCGGGTGTAGTACGGCTTCAGGTAACCGAAGTTGCCGCTGTTCAGGTCCGCGCCCGGGGACTGCGCGAGGGCGAATCCCTGCAGCGTCGACTGCCAGGTGTGCTGGTAGATGCCGAGCGCCTTGGACCCGGCCGTCTTCAGCCCGGCGGTCAGCTTCTTGCCGGCGGCGGCGTAGTCGTCCCAGGTCCACGACGCGTCCGGGTATTTCACCTTGGCCTGGTCGAAGAGCGCCTTGTTGTAGTAGATGACCCAGGAGTCCTGCCGGTAGGGGACGGCGAACGTCTTGCCGTCGACCTGGTAGAACGGCAGTCCGTTGGCGGTCGAGCCGAGCCCGGACGCGACGTCCGAGACGTCGAGCAGCTGCTTGCCGTTCTGATAGGTGTAGAAGTTCTTCAAGGTCTTCTGCACGTAGACGTCCGGGGCCTTGCCGGCGGCCAGGTCCGCGATCATCTGGGTGTCGTAGTTCTTCGGGTCGTACTCCTTGAGCTCGACCGTGATGTCCGGGTTCGCGGTGTGGAATCCGTCGGCGAGCACCTTGAACTCGGGCGTGGTGGCGAGGCTCCAGCCCGCGAGGGTCAGCGTGTTCTTTCCGTCGCCGCCGGACTCGCCGTCCCCGGAGGAGCATCCGGTGAGTGCGAGCGAGAGCGCCGTGACGGCGCCGAGGACGGCGAATGTTCTGCGTTTCATCCCTTCTCCTTCAGGGTTGAGATGGCACGGTGAGGTGGTGGCGGGTGGTGACGCCGTCCGGCCAGGTCACCCGCACGTCCTCGTCGAGCTCGACGTGGCAGTGCGGATTCGCCGGCGGTTCGGCGGAGAGGGTGACGAGTGTCGCGGTCCAGGCCCCGACCTGGACCTGGTGGTCGATCCACGGCACCCGGACCGGGTTCTCCAGCGGGCCCGCGTCGTCGTGCGTGGCGAATCCGGACTCGCTCGCGGACGGCAGGATCGCGGTGAGCCGGGAGAGCGGGCCGGGCCAGCCGCCGATCCGCAGCCGGGCCACGTCGGGGACGGCCTCGTCGACCCGCGCGAGCCGTACCTCGAAAGGGCCCCGGACCAGCGAGACGACCGTGATCCGGCCGGCCGGCCGAACCGTTCCGGCCCGTCCTTCGCCGTGGTCCGGGCCGCTGTCGTCGGCGCGGACCCAGTGCACCGGCCCGGCGGAGCCGGCGAGCCCGACAGACCCTTCCGCCCGTACGAACAGGGTGCGCATGCCGGTCCGATGGGTCGTGTTCCCGGCCCCGTCGACGAGGACGACCGACTGGTCCACCGGCGCCGTCCAGCCCGGCTCGTCGAGCACCGGCGCGGTCGCCGTCGAGTAGCCGAGGCGCGCGTAGAGCGGCGAGTCCGCCCGTGCCCGTCCCTCGAACCCGTGATCGGTCCCGTGGTTGATCACCCGGACGATCCCGTCGGCGCGGGTGCCGGAGATCAGCCAGCCCGGTGCGGGCACCGCCCGCAGCACGTCCCCGCGCTCGATCGGCAGCGGCTCGGCCGGGGCGGTCCACACCGGATGCTCCGCGGGCAGCGCGATCCCGAGCAACCCCTTGCTCGCCCAGTACGGCGAACCGGGCCCGGAGTACGACTGCGCGAGCCGCGGCCACGGCCCGTGCCACCCGACGCTGAGCAGGCCGGCGGCGTCCGGCGCCCCACGCTCCACGAAGTGCCGCACGACGCGGTCGGCCGCGTGCCGTAGCTGTCCCACCGGCGTCGACGGGACCTCGGCCAGCACGCCGGCCCAGAACGGCGCGGCCGCCGCGAACCGGTAGATCAGGCTGCGCCCCTGCAGCAGCGGCGAGCCGTCCCCGCCCACCAGGGCGAGCGCGTCCAGCAGATAGCGGTCGAGATCGTCGGTGTACCGCTCGAGACGGCCGGCCGCGAGCTCCGCCGCGCCGGACATCCGGGCCCAGAGGAACGGGTAGAGCTGCAGGGCCCAGCCGCTGTAGTGGTCGAAGGCCCGGCTCGGCCCGTCGGCGAGCCAGCCGCCGGCGCGCCGGAACGAGTCGTGCGCGGCCAGGTCGGCCTCGATCTCCGCGGCCGACCACGGTCCGCCGACCGAGCGCAGGAACGTCTGCACGACCAGGCGGAACCAGACCCAGTTGATCCGCGGGTAGGTGTCGTCGCCGACGACCGGCGACAGGTAGTCGACGATTCGTTCCCGGACCCGCGGGTCGAGGTGGTCCCAGAGCCAGGGGCGGGTCAGGTCCAGGATCAGGGCGATGCTGGCCGCCTCGACCTTGGCCTGGGAGTGCTCGGTCAGCCGGGTCCAGCGCTCGGGCGAGGACGGGTCGGTGCCGGTGGCCAGGCCGGTGGCGTACCGGTCGATCAGCTCGTCGACGCCGGTGCCCCGGGCGCCGGCGATCCGGAAACCGGCCAGCAGGAACGTCCGCGCGAAGCCCTCCAGGCCGTCCACGTCGTGTCCGTATCCGCCCTCGGCGCCGGGCAGGTCGATCCGGGCGTGGCCGGGCGAGGCGTGCCGGTGGGTGGCGGCGAGCATCCGGTCGGCGAGACGCAGCCAGTCGTCGCGCAGCCAGTCCGGCCGCGGCCGACCGTTGTCGATGAACGTTCTCCGGTCCTCGGACACGTGCACTCTCCGAACTCTCCGAGCGGTCCAAACTCGCCGAACCCGCCGAGCGGCAAGTGGACGGCTCGGTTTCGAGGAAGTTAAACGCTCACAATCGAGCATGTCAATGTCTTGAACAGACTGATGCAGTCAGAATCGATCTCGGCGTCCGACCTGGCATTTCTCGATCCTAAGGTCCAGAGTGGGTGGTTGCGGCGGGACTCGACAGCCATTCATCAGCGCCGAAGTGATCTGTTACGATCACATTCGATCAGCGAGGGGGACATGGTCACGCGATTCACCGGACCCCTGGCCGGGGCCTGGCCGGCCGTCGGCCCGGGCCTGCTGCTGCCGCCCGGCCGGTGCCTTCCGGTGCCGCCCGCGACCGATCGCGCCACGTGGGCGGCCGGGGCGCTCGACGCCGTCACCCTGCGCGGCCTGCGGGAGCGGGCCGCCGCCGACCTCGGGTCGACCTGGCCGGTCCCGCTGGCCGGCGAGTTCGCCCGGTACTTCCGGGACGGTGACCGGGACACCTACGAGCGGGTGATCCGGGCCCGCCGGGACAGGGTGAGCCGGGCGACCGTCCTCGCGGCGGTCACGCTCGACGAGCGGTGGCTGGACGAGGTGGCCGACGGGGTCGTGCTCTGGTGCGAGCAGAGCACGTGGTGCTGGCCGGCGCATGACGACACGTTCGCCCGGCACGGGTCGGTGCTGCCGACGGTGACCGAGCCGTACCTCGACCTCGGGGCCGGGGAGGTGGCCGCGCAACTGGCCTGGATCGACCACCTGCTCGGCGCTCAGCTCGACGAGCGGGTGCCGGGGCTGCGGGAGCGGATCCGGTACGAGGTGGAGCGGCGGGTGCTGAGGCCGTTCCGGGAGCGGCGGGACTGGCACTGGCTCGGGCTGGACGGCGACGTGCACAACTGGAACCCGTGGATCCACGGGAACGTGCTGGTCGCGGCGTTGCAGCTGGTCCAGTCGGAGGAGTCGCGGGTGGCGCTGACGCGCCTGGTCGTCGAGGGGCTCGACCGGTACGTCGCGGTGCTGCCGGCCGACGGTGCGATCGACGAGGGGTACGCGTACTGGTGGAACGGGGCCGGACGGCTGCTCGAAGCGCTCGACCTGCTGGCGTACGCGTCGGCCGGCGTGCTGGGCGACGCGCCCGTGGCCGCGCTGCGGGAGACCGTGGCGTTCCCGCACCGGGTGCACCTGGGCGGGCCGTGGTACCTGAACCACGCGGACAGCCCGGCCCGGCCGGTGGGCGAACAGCCCTGGCAGGTGCTGCACCGGGAGGCGCGCCGGGCGGGCGGCCCGGCGGCGGTCGCGCACGCGGCGGCACAGCGCCGGCCGGGTGAGCCGGTCGGGCGGGAGAGCGACGGGCTGGGCCGGCTGCTGCGGGCGCTGACCGATCCGCACTGGCTCGCCGCCGCGCCGGCCGGGAGTGAGTCGTGGCTGGCCCGGGACGTGTGGTTCCCGTCGACCGAGGTGCTGGTCGCGCGGAGGGCGGCGGGGAGTGCGGCCGGGCTGACGCTCGCGGTGAAGGGCGGGCACAACGGGGAGCACCACAACCACAATGACGTGGGCAGCTTCGTGGTCGCGCTGGGCGGTGTGCCGGTGCTGGTGGATCCGGGGCGCCCGACGTACACCGCGGCGACCTTCGGGCCGGGGCGTTACGACCTGTGGACGATGGGGAGCTCGTGGCACAACGTCCCGGAGATCCGGGGCGTCGCTCAGGCCCCCGGCCACGGTTGCTCCGCTCGTAGCGTAGCCACGAGCGTCGGTGATCCGTACTCGGAAATGTCTCTGGATCTTGCCCGGGCCTACCCGGCGGCCGGAGTGCGGACCTGGCGCCGGACCGCCCGGCTCGATCGCGCCTCCGGCGCGGTGACCGTGAGGGATCAGTGGGACCTGGCGCCGGGCGGCCGGGAGCCGACCCGGATCCACCTGATCCTCGCCGGCGCGGTCCGGACCGGCGCCGGGCACGCCGTGGTCACCGCGCTGGACGGCGCGGGCACGCTGCGGCTGAGCTGGAGTCCGCCGGTACCGTGCTCGACGAGCGTGCGCCCGCTCGACGATCCCCTGATCAGCGACGTGTGGGGCGACCGCCTGACCCGGCTGGAGATCGACGTGAGCGGGCTCGGCTCGAACGGCACCCTGGATCTGACCGTGAAGGAGCAGCAGCGGTGAACACATCGGACAAGCGGGGTCCGCTGCCGGAGACCCGTCGTGCCCGGCTGCTGCAGGCGCTGCAGCGCGACGGCGTGTTGCGGATCTCCGACCTGACCGAGGCGCTCGGCGCGGCGGCCGTGACGATCCGCCGCGACATCGCCCAACTCGCCGCGGAAGGACTGGTCCGGCGGGTGCACGGCGGGGTGACGCTGCCCTCGCCGGACGATCCGCCCGCCCCGGACACCGCGACGGCGTCGCTCGGGATGCTGGTGCCCTCGCTGGACTACTACTACCCCGCGGTCGCGCGTGGCGCGGAGGAGGCGGCGCGTGAGTTGGAGATGCGGATCGTGCTGCGCGGCTCCTCCTACAAGACCGAAGATGATCGCCCGCAGCTGCTCCGGCTGGTCGACCAGGGGGTGGACGCACTGATCGTGGCCCCCCGGATGGACGCGCCGACCGCGAGCGGCACCATCGACTGGCTGGCCGGCACCGGCCTGCCGGTGGTGCTGCTGGAACGCACCGCGGCGACCGGCCCGTTCCACGTCGCCCTGGAGTCGGTGGTCACCGATCACGCGCTGGGCGCCGCGATGGCCGTGCGGCACCTGGCCGGCCTCGGTCACCGCCGGATCGGTGTGGTCCTCGCCGCGCCCAGCCCGACCCGCCCGCACGTGCACCGGGGCTGGCTGGAGGCGGCCACCGAGTGCGGCCTGGACGTGCACGCGACGGTCGACGCGCAGATCCCGGACTCGGCGCACCCGGACCTCGCCGCCGCCCTGGACGAGGTCCTCGACCGCTGCCTGGCCACTGGGACCACCGCACTGCTGGTGCACGCGGACGCCGAGGCGATCGCCCTGGTCCAGCGCTGTGAGGAGCGCCGGATCGAGGTGCCCGGGCAGCTCTCCGTCGTGGCCTACGACGACGAGGTGGCCGGGCTGTTCAGCCCGGCGCTGACCGCGGTCCGGCCGCCGCGCCGGTCGATCGGGCGGGCGGCGGTACGGCTGGTCGCCGACCGGCTCGCCGACCCGGACCGGCCGGCGCACCGGGTGGTGATCAGCCCCGCGCTGCGGGTGCGCGATTCGACGGCGGCGCCGGCGGCGTCCTGATCCAACCGTTCGGACAGGCGCGGGAGACTCAAGGTCCTGAATACAAGGATGGCGCACCGCCATGTAACAACACGGGGTGATACTGCAAGCACGAACGGTCCGGCAGGACGGTGGTGCACTGTGTTGAAGCAGCTGATCCACACGGGAGCGGCGGTGATCGCCGTCGCGGCCGTCGCCACGGGATGCGCCGCTCCGGAGTACACGTATGTGAAGAACTCCGACCTGAAGACGTACTTCAAGGTTCCGCACGACTGGCACGCGACCGGCACCGGCGACCTCGACGACACCCTCAGCGGGACCAATCCGGACTCCGCGAACTCGGCCGCGCGCCAGCGGATGTGGTGGTCCGTCGCCTATGACGCGGATGCCGCCCCGACCGCGGCGCACCTGCTCACCGGCCAGGTCACCGACCAGCCGATCGTCTACGCGCGGGTCGCCGACCTCACCGAGAGTCAGCAGAATGTGATCTCGCTGGACACCCTGCGCGACCTGTTCCTGCCGGTGACCGCGGACGCCCGCGAGTCCGCCGCGCAGAGCACCCAGCTCACCGGCTTCGAGCTGCTCCGCGACGAGGTGCTCACCCCCGCCGACGGACTGCACGGGGTCCGGATCGTCTTCGACTACGAGCTCGCCGACGGGGTGCTGCACACCTTCGATCAGACGGCGCTGGTCAACAACACCGGTGACCGGCTCTACCTGCTGATCATCCGGTGCTCCACCAGCTGCTACCGGGACCGGTCCGACGAGCTGGACACGATCGCCGCTTCCTTCACGGTGAGGAGCAACTGATGGAGGGTCTCCGCCCGCCCGACGAGGTGCCCGTGGTCTCCGAACGCGTCACCCGCAAGCGGCTGCCGCTCTGGGACCGGGTCAAATTCCTGCTGCTCTTCGCGGTGGCCTTCTTCGCGCTGGTGTGGACGGACATGGCGGACAATCCGCTGCTTCCGTTCCAGGACGCGATGTACGAGCGGCTGCACAGCGGTTCCGGCATCGCGATCGGAGTGCTGGCCGGGCTCGAGGTGCTGCGCCAGATCCACTACCTGATCAGCGAGCACTCCGCCTGGTACCACCGGCTCTGGACGCACGGCGTCTTCGGCGGCGTCGAGCGCGTCACCCACCGGCTCTTCTCCGACTGGACCCGGTTCCGGCTGGCCCGCGTCTTCAAGTGGCTGCTCTTCCTCACGCTGCTGGCGGTCGTGCTCGGCTCGGTGCTGGACACCTCCCCGGCCCTGGCCATCTTCCAGATCCCGGCCCTGCTCTGGTCCGCCGCGCCGATGTTCCTGCAGGTCATCTTCATCCTGTTCATCGCGGTCGGCCAGTTCGCGGCGATCTTCTGGTTCCTGTCCCGCGGCGGCGTCGAGGTCTACTACCCCGACGACGTGAAGACCCGGTTCACCGACGTGTGGGGCCAGGACCACGTTCTCGAACGGGTCAAGGAGAACATCGTCTACCTCGAACGGCCGGAGGCGATCGAGACCCGGGGCGGGTACGTGCCCGGCGGCATCCTGCTCTGGGGACCGCCCGGCACCGGCAAGACGCTGATGGCCGAGGCGGTCGCCGGCGAGACCGGCCGGCCGTACGTCTTCGTCGACCCGGGCGCGTTCATCAACATGTTCTTCGGCGTCGGCGTCCTCAAGGTCAAGGGCCTCTTCCGCAAGCTGCGCAAGCTCGCCCTCCGCTACGGCGGCGTGATCGTCTTCTTCGACGAGGCCGACTCGCTCGGCAACCGTGGCGCCCTGGCCCAGGGCGGGCCGGGCTTCCCCCGTGGCGCCTTCGGCGACGCCTGTCACGGCTTCACCTACCTGTCCGACCAGTCCCGCTGGGAACTGGCCCGCGAGTCGATGATGTACGGCGGCGGGATGGGCGGGGGCGGCGGGATGGGCACCCTCGAGGCGCTGCTCACCGAGCTGTCCGGGCTGAAGAAGCCACGCGGCTTCATCAACCGGCACGTGCGCCGGGCGCTCGGCATGCGGCCGAAGCCCCCGCCGAAGTACCGGATCCTGGTGATGATGGCGACCAACCTGCCGGAGGCGCTCGACGAGGCGCTGCTGCGGCCGGGCCGGATCGACCGGATCTACAAGGTCGGCTACCCGAGCAAGGCCGGGCGGGTGCGGACGTACCAGGGCTATCTGGAGAAGGTCAAACACGAGCTGACCGAGGAGCAGGTCGACAAGCTGGCCACCATCACGCCGTACGCGACCGGCGCGACCATCAAGGACATGGTGAACGAGGCGCTGATCACCGCGATCCGCGACGACCGGGACACCATCACCTGGCGCGACATCATCAAGGCCAAGCAGCTCAAGGAACTCGGCCCGGCGGAGAACGTCGAGTACATCGAGCGCGAGCGGCACGCGGTCGCCGTGCACGAGGCGTGCCACGCGGTGATGGCGTACCGGACTCGGCAGCACATGGAGATCGACATCGCGACGATCGAGAAGGGCAGCGGCTACCTGGGCATGGTCGCCAGCATCCCGCCGGAGGACCAGTTCACCACCTGGCGCAGCCACTACGAGTCGGACATCCTGGTCTCCCTCGCGTCCCTCGCCGGCGAGCGGATGTTCTTCGACGGCGACAGCTCCTCCGGGGTCTCCGGCGACCTGGAGTCGGCGACCGCCGTCGCCACCAACATGGAGGGCGTCTGGGGCATGGGGTCGACGGTCTCGTCGTACGCCACCTCCGCCCGCCTCGGCGTCGGCACGCCCGGCGGCCCGGCCAAGGGGGACAAGAACGATCTGAGCGCCCGGCGCGCCCTGGCCGACCGGATCGAGGACAACCTGAGCGCGATGCTGGAGCGCGCGGTCACGATCCTCAAGGAGAACCGGCGCGAGGTGCTCGCGCTGGCGCACGCCCTGGAGACCCACAAGACCCTGACCGGCGAGGACGTCATCGCGGTGCTGGAGGCCCGCCCCGGCCCGCTGGTCGACGGCACGGTCTACGCCGACGACCGGTTCATCGCCGAGGTGGAGAGCTATCACCGGGCCGCGCTCGCCGCGCACCGGGGCCACTCCCGGCTGGTCACGGCCCTGCCGGCGCGGCCCGGCGCGGCACCGGTCGTCCTGGAGACCGTCGCCGACCTGCCCGGCAACGAGATCTGGCGCCGGCCGGATCCGATCGATCCGCCCGGCGGCAACGGGTCGGCACCCCCGGCGGGCCGCAACGGCTCCACTCCCCCATCCGCTGACAACGGGTCGACACCTCCAGCCGCTGACAACGGGTCGGCGCCTCCGCCGGGCGACGACGGGTCGGTGCCTCCGCCCGGTGACAACGGGATTCCGCAGCAACGCGATCCCGGCCAGTCCTGACCTCCCACGGTGATCGGCGTCGCGGCTTCCGCGGCGCCGATCATGCTTACCCCGGGCGCCGGGTGGGTAGGGTGACGCGCCATGAGCACTGATGCCATCGTGTCCTACTCCACCAGCGCCGACGGCGGCACGCTCCAGGCGAACCTGCTCGTCCCGGAGCTGGACGTGGACGTCGCCGACGAGCTGCGCGCCGGCTTGGAGAAGGCGGTCGCCGGCTCGACCTGCTGGCAGCTCGCGCTCGACCTGGCCGAGGTGACGTTCATCGACTCGTACGCGCTCGGCGCCCTGGTCGGCGTCCGCAACAGCGCCGCGGCCGCCGGCCTGACGATGGTCGTGACCCGCCCGTCCGCCCCGGTCCGCCAGGCCATCGAGGTCACCGGCCTCACCGAGATCTTCGGCGTCGAACCCGCCTGACACCGCCGCGGCCGGCAATCAGGTTCAAAATCCATGATCCCGCGGTACGGCCGATGGAGCCCCGTGGGCAGGCCTCTCGGCCTCGTTGCCGTGGTGCTCTCGCGCGAGGCTCGCGCCGCGCCGGGCTTTGCCGCGCGCCGCGGTCCGTGGCCTGCTAGGCGGCTTTCCACCAGAGGTAGACGGCGAGGCCGACGGCGGCCACCGCGATGATCACCCGCAGCGGGCGTTCCGGTGTCCGGCGCACCACCGCCGGGCCGATCCAGCTGCCGACCAGGCAGCCGGCGGCGAGCAGTGCCGCGGCGGACCACGCCACCGGGCCGGTCAGGGCATAGAGGAGCGCGGCGGCCAGGTTCGCGGCACCCAGGACCACCGTTTTGACCGCGTTCGTGACCGCGAGCGGCTCGACCGCCGCGACCCCCATCGCGGCGAGCAGCAGCACCCCGGCCGCCGCCCCGAAGTAGCCGCCGTACACGCCGATCAGGAAGATCGCGATGCCGAGCGGCGGCCGCCACCCCGGCCGCGTGTACCAGTCCCGCAGACCTTCACGGAACAGCAGGGCCAGCGCCCCGAGCACGATAAGGAACGGCACGATCACCTCGAAGGCCGTGGACGGCGTGCTCATCAGCAGGACGCCCCCGGTGATGCCGCCGGCCGTGCAGACGCCGCTCGCCCGCAAGATCCGCCGCCGCTGTCCGCGCAGTTCACGCCGCGCCCCGGCCACCATCCCAGCCGGCGCGGCCACCAGCGCAACGGTGTTGGTCATGCTCGCGGCGACCGGCGGCAGCCCGGCCGCCAGCAGCACCGGATAGCTGACAAGCGACGCGAGCCCCGCGATCGACCCGGTCAGCCCGCACCCGACGCCCCCGAGCAACAGCAGCGCCGCCTGTTGATGATCCACGACGGCCCAGCCTACGGAGCCCTCCGCGGGTCCGCTCACCCGTTCTGCGCGGTCCGCACTGGTAGCGGCCCTTGATATGCATCTCGTTCATTCACGGCCGGCGGAGATCCACTCCTTGGCGGTGAAGGTCAGCGCCCGACCACCGTGAACGAGATCGACCGCGGCGTCCAGCCGGGACTTCTGATCCTGGCTGAGGCGGACCGCGAGGGCGTCGGCGTTCTCGGTCACCCGCTGCGCGGATCGGGTACCCGGGATCGGCACGACCGGCAGCCCGAGGCTCGCCCCCTGGGCCCAGAGCCAGGCCAGCGCGACCTGAGCCGGAGTCGCCCCGACCTGCGCACCGACATCGCGCAGCACGTCGACCACCTGCTGATTGGCATCGAAGTGCTCGGTGAAGCGAGGCTGTTCGCGCAACATCCCGCCGGCGACCCGATCCGGCGACAGCGCGCCGGTCAGGAAGCCACGACCCAGCGGGCTGTACGGGACGAACCCCGCCCCCACCTCCCGGGCGGCCGGAACGACGTGGGCCTCCACGTCACGCGACCAGATGCTCCACTCGCTCTGCACCGCCGCGATCGGATGCACCGCTGCCGCGGCCCGCAGCTCGGTCGCGGTCACCTCGGACAGCCCCAGGTGCCGCACCTTGCCCTCGGCCACCAGCTCGGCCATCGCGCCGACCGTCTCCTCGATCGGGATGTCGAGCCGGCGCCGGTGCATGTAGTACAGGTCGATGACGTCGATGCCGAGCCGCCGTAGCGACGCTTCGCAGCTGGCCCGCACGTAGGCCCGGTCGCCGCGGACCGCCGCCGCGCTGGAGACGCCGATCCGGCCGGTGATGCCGAACTTCGTCGCGAGTCGCACCTCGTCGCGCCGGCCGGCGAGGAGTTGCGCGATCAGCTCCTCGTTGGTGCCGGCGGGCCCGTCGGTGCCCTCGCGCGGTTCGCCGTAGACGTCGGCCGTATCGATGAACGTCACGCCTCGATCGACCGCATGGTGCAGTGTCCGGAGCGCCTCCTGCGGGTCGGTGCGGCCGTAGACGTGACTCAGCGCCATGCCGCCGAAGCCGATTCCGCTGACCTCGAGACCGTCGCCGAGCTCGACCGTGGGTACCGTACCTGTCATATTCTGCTCCCCTGGCGGGCACGGAGGCCCGGTTCGGACACCGAACGGCCGTCGCAGTCACGGCCCTGTTCGATGAGTTCGCTGTAATGCGCGATCTTGTCGTCGATCGCCTGCAGATCGCCCTTGAGCTGCGCTAGCTGCGCGATCACCCGGTCGCGGTGCTCATGCAGCAGGGCGAGCCGCCGCCCATGGGTGGCCGCGCCCTGCCGGGTCATGGCGACGAAGTCCTTGGCGTCGCGCACCGGCAGCCCTGTCCGCCGCAGCCGGATGACCAGCTCGATCATCCGCACGGCCTGCTCGTCGTACGCCCGGTAGCCGCTGCCGTCGCGCCGGATGTCCGGGATCAGGCCCTCCGTCTCGTACCAGCGCAGCGTGTCCTTGGACAGCCCGGTCCGTTCGGCCACCTCGCCGATCGTGATGGTGGGGCTCACCGCGACACCAGCTCCGCGGTACCGAGGACCTGGGCCCCGGCCGCGCGCAGGCCCGCCAGCGTGTCGTCGTGGGCCCCGGCGCTGGTGGCCGCACAGGCGTCGGCAACGACCGTGACCGCCAGCCCGCGCGCGGCGGCCGCGCGCGCCGCCAGCGCGACCCCGTGGTCGGTCATGACGCCGGTGAGCACCAGCCGGTCGGTGCCGAGCCGGGCGAGCACGCTCGCGGTCTCGGGTACGTCAAAAATGTCGCGGTCGTGTTTGGTCACGACCGGATCGCCCGGCTCAGGACCGAGGCCGGTGAGGAACGACGCGGCCGGGCTGTCCGGGTCGAAGCGGGGCTGGTCGGCGGGGTCGCGGGACAGGTATCGGGTGCACACCACCGGCCAGCCCCGGACGCGGGCCGCGTGCCGGACCTCACGGGCCCGGTCGGCCGCGGATCGGTCGTGCCCGATGTCCGCGATCCAGTTCTGCCAATCGATCTCCAACAGGGTGGTGGTTCCGACTCGGTCGGTGTGGGTCATGGAGCCGACGCTACGGGTTGGAGTTCACTCCAAGGCAAGCCGCAGGGCCTCCACCCAGCCGGGCAACGGCTCGCGCGCCGCAACCGCGACCGCACCTCGCTGTCCCCGGTCGCGTTGCCGGACCCGCGGGCACTCGACGGTGAACTGGATCAGTCAGGCCGCGAACCTCACCAACTGCCCTGGAGCAGGAGCAGGAACGGCGGGTTGGGATTCGCCATGATGCTCACGTTGGCCGCCACGACCACCAGTGCGGCCACGGTCAGCAGGGCCGTGAGCAGGCCGAGCAACCGACGCCGGCGGCGCCACGCCACGACCGACAGACCGACGAGAACGGCTGCCAAGAG
This sequence comes from Actinoplanes regularis, assembly GCF_900188005.1. Lineage (GTDB taxonomy): Bacteria > Actinomycetota > Actinomycetes > Mycobacteriales > Micromonosporaceae > Actinoplanes > Actinoplanes regularis. The sequence goes on from NZ_FZNR01000002.1 coordinate 198,287, forward strand.
GGCGGCCAGCACACCCTTCGTCACGTGCCACCGGACGTACTCGTCGAGCATCACGTGCAGGGCGGGTGACATCGGGCCGCTGTGGAGCTGGTCGCGGACCTGGGCCAGGGCGTCGGCCAGACCGGCGTCGGCGGGGCCGGACGCCAGATTCGGCAGGAGCGTCCCGAAGGGCGATACGGCCCCCTGGACGTTGGCGATCAGTAGCACCGCGACGGCGAGCGCGAGCGCCCCGATCGGCAGCCGGAACCGCCGGAGCAGGACGGCCAGCGTCACCAGCACGGCGAGCAGCGGCACTGCGATCATCACGCGCGCCAGGTGGTAGTGGAACTGGTAGTCGATGAGGTGCTGGAGGTCGGGCGGGAAGTCCGGGCCGCTCGAGGACCAGTAGGCAGCGAAGGCGCGCGGGAAGCCGGCAAGCCGGCCGGGGCCGAGCAGCAGTGGCGGGGCGAGGAAGAACGCCGCGGTCAGGAGAACGGCCATGGCGAGGAGCCCGGCGTTACGCCGCCGGGCGGTGGTGGTGATCAAGGAGGGCTCCTAGTCGGATCGGCTGCGCAGGTACGCGAGCACCGCGAGAACCCGCCGGTTGGTGTCGTCGCTGACCGGCAGGTTCAGCTTGGTGAAAAGGTTGCCGATGTGCTTGGCGACACCAGCCTCGGTCAGAGAGAGCAACCGGGCGGCGGCCGCGTTCGAGTGGCCCTGCGCGACCACGGCGAGAACCTCGCGTTCCCGGGCGGAGAGCTGTTTGAGCGGGTCGCGGCGGTGTTGCATCAGCTGCCGTACCACCTCGGGGTCGACCACCGTGCCGCCCTCGGCCACCCGGCGCAGCTGCCCGGCGAACTCGGCCACGTCGCCGATGCGGTCTTTGAGCAGGTAGCCGACGGACCGGCCGGAGCCCGAGGCGAGCAGTTCGCCGGCGTAGCCGTGCTGCACGTACTGGCTGAGGGCCACGACCGCGAGCCCGGGATCCTCAGTGCGCAGCGCGACGGCCGCCCGCAGCCCCTCGTCGGTGTAGTCCGGCGGCATCCGGACGTCGGTGACCACGAGCTGCGGGCGGTGCCGGCGGACGGCGGCCAGCAACGTGGGGGAATCTCCGACCGAAGCCACGACCTCGACCCCGAACCGGGGCAGCATCGCGCTCAGACCCTCCCGCAGCAGCACCGAATCCTCGGCGATCACGACACGCACGGCAGCTCCACCCGCAGGATCGTCGGACCGCCGGCCGGACTCGACAACAGCAGCCGGCCCCCGGCCGCGGCGGCTCGGTCGGCGAGGCCGGTCAGCCCCGATCCGCGGGCCGGGTCGGCGCCACCGCCGCCCCCGTCGCGGACCTCGACCAGCAGCCGGTCGGCCTTGCGCCGGACCGTAACGGTGACCTCGGTGGTGGTGGCCGCATGCTTCGCGGTGTTGGCAAGGGCCTCGGATATCGCCGCATACGCCACCGACTCCGCCTCCGCCAGGAAGCGCGACGAGGCGATGTCGACATGTACCTCAAGGGAACTCGCGGCGGCCAACTCCTCGACTGCGGCCTGCAGACCGAGGTCCCGCAGCGCGCGGGGGCTGATCCCACGGATCAGATCGCGCAGCTCTGCCATCAGCGTCTTGGCCTGCTCGTGGGCGGAGGCCATCGCGGCGGCGGCCGGCGAGGACGGCGGCAGATCGAGCCGAGCTACCCCGATCTGCATAGTCAGCGCGACCAGGCGCTGCTGGGCGATGTCGTGCAGGTCGCGCTCTATGCGCAGCCGTTCGGCGTCGAACGCGTGCGCCATCCGGGTCCGGGACCGGGCCACCTCGACCAGTTCCTCGGACGGCTCCGGGACCAGCAGCAGCCGGGCCAGCGCGGCGTGCACCCCGCCGAACAACGCGATCAGGTAGAACAGGACCGGGATCAGCAGCAGCCCGCCCACGGCCCGCCCGACAATGCCGGCCGGGGAGTCCATCACCGAGATCCGGTACTCCACCGAGATCGGCGTCGAAAGAGCGAGCAGCCCGATGACCCCCAGCACCCCGAGCCACATCGGGCCGCCGACGCCCAGCAGTACGGTGTAGGCCACCGCCCGCCAGGTGGCCGGGTCGGTGTAGAGGTTGCCGCGACGCCCTGGCGGCAGCGAGACATCGCCGACCAGCCGCAGCCGCCATCGTTCGGCCCGGGCCATCGAGAGCGCCAGCCGCGGGCCGAGTAGCGCGAGCATGCCTACTCCGACCAGCCCGAGGCCGGCCGCCACGATCAGGTAGCCACCCGTTTGCCCGGACCAGAGCACCACGACAGCCGAGAACAACGGCGCCAGCGGCACCGCAAACAGGAGCCAGAGAACGCCGGAGGCCACCGCTGTCGTGGCGCAATAGGCGAACCCGCGCCACGGCCAGGCCGAGACTAGAAACCGTCTCCCGGTCACCGCCTGGAGCAGCGTGTTTGTCACGCGTCCCAGGTTAGGCGGCCGCCTACACCCTCCGACAGGACGCTGGTTCGACTCCTGGGGTAGACCCAGCACTACTACAGACGTTGGAGTCCGAGCCCGGCATGGCGACGGACGCTGCCGGCCGGGCGCCGCGTGCGGCGCCCGGCCGGCAGCGTTCAGGCAGCGGTGCGCGACCACTGCTGGGTGGTCGCGGTGCCGCAGGTGGACTGTTGGAGATCGATCGCGTCCGCGGCCAGCGCCAGGCACTTACCGGAGTGCCGGGCCTTGAGCAGGTAGTAGCTGCCGCTCGCCACCCACTGCCACTGCTGGTTGGCTCCGGAGCCGCAGCTGTACTGGATGATGTTGGCCCCGTCCGCGGTGGACGCGGACGCCACGTCGAGACACTTGCCGCTGTTGCGGTTGATCACGTGAAGATAGCCGCCGCCGGTGGAGCGGAAGTCCCACTGCTGGTTCGTGCCGCTGTTCGCGGCGTACGTCCGGACCTCGGCGTTGTCGGCCGTGGACGCGTTCCAGACGTCCATCACCTTCGCCGAGCCGCGGTTGGCGACCCGGTAGTAGGGGACCGCGCTGCCGGTGATCGTGCCGGCGGCCGCGTCCACGGTGATCGTCGGTGACCAGGACAGCGACATCGACGTGCTGCTCGGGAACGTGATCGGCAGCCAGACGTACTCGGAGTTGTTCACCGGCGCGCCCCAGGCGCCCGCCCAGCGGTCCCCCATGTAGAGGTAACTGCTGCCCAACTGCAGGACGTAGGCCGGCTGCGAGTTGTAGGTGGTCCCGTCGCCCACGTTGGTCCAGCCGGTCCACGGGCCCGAGATGCTCGACGCGGTCGCGTACTTCGACTGGTTCGGATTCCAGCCGGAGGTCCCCGAGGTCAGCATGAAGTACGTGCTGCCCCGCTTGAACAGCGCCGGCGCCTCCCGCGACGCGTCGTTCCAGAAGTTGCCGACCACCGATTCCACGTTCAGGTAGTCGGCGGTGAGCCGGTAGATCATCAGGTCCCGGTTCTCGTCGGCCGCGGAGATCATGTACGCCGCCGAGCCCTCCTGATAGAGCGTGATGTCCCGGGACATGTAGCTGCCGAACGGACGGAAGCTGCCCTGGTACGTGTAATTCCCGTCCACCGTGTCGGAGACCGCGACCGCCGCCCGGGCCTCGGCGTAATCTGACCCGTTCTCCTTGTGCATCCACATCACATATTTGCCGGTGGACGAGTTGTAGACGACCTTCGGGCGCTCGATCTTCGCGGACGCCAGCTCGGACGCGGACGACCGGGTGAGCACGTTGTTCCGGAACTCCCAGTTCAGCAGGTCGGTCGAGCGATAGACACTGACGGCGTTGAACGTGTCGTCGGCGTTCCGGTTCTCCCCGAACCAGTAGTAGTACGAGCCCACCTTGATCACTCCGCCGCCGTGCGCGTGCACGCCGCCGAACTGGGTGCCGTTGGTGATCGTGACGGCGGCGGCCTGGGCCGGTGCGGCCCAGAGCAGGAGCACGGAGATCAGCAGCGCGGTGAGGGCTTTCATGCCGCGCTCCGCGACCACTGCTGGTTCGTGCCGCCGTTGCAGGTGTACTGGCTGATGTCCACCCCGTCGGCGGTCCCGGACCCGACCACGTCGAGGCACTTGCCGCTGTGCCGCGCGACCAGGGTGTAGTAGCTGCCCGACGCGACCCAGGACCACTGCTGGTTCGTCCCGCTACCGCAGGTGTACTGGATGACGTTGGCCCCGTCAGCGGTCGACGCCGACGCCACGTCCAGGCACTTGCCGCTGTACTGGTTGACCACCCGGACGTACCCGCCGCTCAGGGTCTCGAAGGACCACTTCTGGTTCGCCCCGCTGTTCGAGGTGTACTGCTTGACCTCGGCGCTGTCCGCGACGGACGAGCTGACCACGTCCATCACCTTGCCGCTGTTGCGGTTGGTGACCCGGTAGTGGGTGAGCAGCGTGTTGCCGGTGACGTCCAGGCCCCACGAGTAGCGCAGCTGGTCCCGGCCGGAGTTGTTGGTGGTGGTCAGGGTAAGCGCGGTGCCACTGCCGTTGATCTCCTGCAGCCGGTACGGGTCGGCGATCCGCACGCCCGGCCAGTAGACGGTGCCCAGCCCCTCGGCGCGCGCCTCGGCCGCGACGCCCCGGATGAACGGGATGAAGTTGTCGGTCGTCGACGGCGCGTTGTAGTTGCGCCCGTCGGTCATCGTGGCGCCGAACTCGGTGATCAGCACCCGGCCGGCGTAGCTGCCGACGCTGGTGCGCAGTCCTTCCCGCCAGGCGTCCTCGGTGAGCCGGCTGCTGTCGAAGAACTGGTAGATGTGCCGGGAGATCAGCGTGCCGTCGAAGCGGGTGTCGCTGCCGATCGTGGTGAGCCGCTGGTTGTACCCGGCCCCGCTGATGATGACCCGGGCGCGGGGGACGCCGGAGTAGTTCGTCAGCCACTGGGCGGCGAGGTTCTTCCAGTCGGTGTCGCTGTAGCCGTACGGCTCGTTGAACGGTTCGAAGTAGACGTTGGCGTTCGAGGAGTACTTGGTCACGATGGTCTGCCACATCGACCAGAACTGGGTGGTGTTGTCCACCAGCCCGTTGCGGGAGCTGGCCGCCTCCCAGTAGCTGAGGATGACCTTCATCCCCTTCGAGGTGGCCATGTCGATGGCTCCGGTGTAGGACGCCCAGTACGACCCGGAGACGGTGGGGTAGTTGACCGGCATCCGGACCGTGTTCGCGCCCAGGTTGTTCTGGAACCCGGTGAGGATCGCACTGGCCTTGGCCTGCGTGGTGGCGTAGCTGTCGGAGGTGCTCAGCCCGCCCAGCACCAGGGTGTCGTCGACGAAGTTGTCCCGTTGGTCAGCCCAGTTCACGCCGCGGAAGCCGCTGGTCGCGGCGGCCGCCGGGGTGGCCGGGACGACGAACAGGCCGGCCAGCAGGACCGCGCAGAGCGCGGTGGGGATTCTTGCTCGCATAGCCACATTCGTAATGCCAGCGCAACATCGGCACCACGATGCGAACCGAGCTGTTCAGAACCGTTCAGACTCGAACAACCCGGGCCCGGGACGACTCGCGAACCACCAGTTCCGGGGCGACCAGCACGCCCTGCGCGGGCCGGCGGTCGCCGCTGAGCAACCGGGACACCATCAGCTCCACGGCGATCCGGCCGACGTGGTTCTTGGGCGGGCGGATCGCCGTGAGGGGCGGGTCGGCCAGGTGCGCGACCTCGTCGTCGTAGGAGACGAGGGCGATGTTCAGGCCGGTGCGGGCGATCGCGATGGCATCCGGGTCGCTGTGCACGACGAGGGCGGTCGGCCCGGCCCCGGAGCAGGCCCGGACCGCCGACGACGGATCGGCGAAGACCATGGCGACCGGCAGCCCGAGCTCGGCCCAGCTCCGCGACAGGTATGCCGAGGTCGGGCTCCCCTCGGAGAGGACCAGCCCGATCCGGCTGTGCCCCTGGTCGCGGAGGTGGTGCACGGCCATCTCCAGGCCCCGCGAGTGATCGCTGCGCACCCACTCGATCCGGCGGGCGGCCGGGGACCAGTGCCGGGGCTGCCGCTCGACGAGCACGGCGGGAATCGGCAGCCCGCCGATCCAGTCGATGATCCGGTCCGCGTCGGGGCTCTTCAGCAGCGGCGCCAGCAACAGCCCCTGCACCTGCCGCGCCTCGACGAGACGCCCGATCTGGCGCCGGTCCTCCTCCGGGTCGTAGCTCGAGCCGCGCAGCTGGATCGTCACCCCGAGGGCCGCCGCGGCGGCCCGGGCCCCGGCCACGATCGGCGGCCAATAGAAATCCAGCGACGGTACGACCATCCCGACGGTCCACGCCTGACGGGGCCGGACGACGGGTCGCGCCGGTGACGGCAGGGTCGCCCCGCCGTGCACCCGGGTGACGAGGTTGCGGGCGGCGAGGGCGGCGATGTCCCGGCGGATGGTCAGCTCGCTGACGCCCAGGTCACGGGCGAGTTCGCGGACCCGGATCGCGCCGCTGTCACGCAGGCGGCCCAGCAGCCGCTCGTGCCGCTGCGCCTGGAGAAGCCGGTCCTCCGCCACGCCGCTCCCAAGGGATCGAGTTACGGCGATGTTAACGTAAACCAGACGGGTTGGTCAGGGTGCCCGGCCGCCGGGGCGGGTGAGATCATCCCGCGATGCGCCGCGCGATCGTCACCCTCCTCGTCGTCTGCCAGAGCACCCAGGCACTGATCTTCGGCGGGATCGCGCTCTTCCTCCCGCTGATCCGCGCCGACCTGGGCCTGACCTTCACCCAGGCGGGAACGCTCGCCGCGGCGAGCAACCTGAGCTACGCCCTGATGCAGGTGCCGTCGGGCTTCCTGGCGGACCGGTTCTCCCCGCGCACACTGTTCCTTACCGGCCTGCTCGGCACGAACCTGCTCGCGGCGGCGTTCGCGGTGCTCACGTCGTACCAACTGCTCCTGGTGAACCAGGCCTGCGCCGGGGTCTTCCGGGCGCTGGTCTTCGCGCCCGGCCTGCTGCTGATCAGCGAGGAGTTCCCGAGCGACCGGCGGGCCACCGCGATGGGCCTGTATGTCGCCGGCGGCTTCTCCTCCAACATCCTGCTCAGCTCGACCGGCCCGCTGCTGGTCGAGCCGCTCGGCTGGCGGCTGCTGTTCGGCCTCTTCGCGGCGACCGGCCTGCTCACCCTGGCCCTCTACCGCTGGGCCACCGGGCCGGTGGTGCCGAAGCCACCGGCCGACGACCCGGTCCGCCTCGCCGACCTGGCCGGGCTGCTCCGGCACCGGATCGTATGGCTCACCGGGGTGATCCAGTTCACCCGGCTCGCCGTCGCCCAGGGCTTCACCTTCTGGCTGCCCACCTGGCTGGTCGTCGACCGCGGCCAGTCCCTCACCACGGCCGGCCTGGTCGCCGCGCTCGGCGCCGCGGTCACCGCGCCGGCCAACTATCTCGGCGGCTACCTCTCCGACCGGCTCGGCCGCCCGCTGCTGGTGATCAGCGGCTCGCTCACCATCCTCACGGCCGGGCTGGCCCTGCTCACCTACGTGCCCGGGATACCGGCCGTGCTGATCGTGATCGCGCTGATCTCACTGGTCGTGCAGGTCTACTTCGGACCGCTGTTCGCGCTGCCGATCGCGGTGCTCGGGACCCGGCGGGCCGGGCTGCTCAGCGGATTCGGCAACTTCTGCGCCAATCTGGGCGGCTTCGCGTTCGTCTACGCGCTCGGCGCGGTGAAGGACACCACCGGCTCGTTCCGGGCCGGTTTCCTCAGCCTCTCCGCGCTCTGTGTGGTCGCGCTGGTCGCGGCGGTGCTGGCTCGTCCCCGCAGGGACTTGTCCGCGTACAACCGGGAATCGGCGACCGCGTAGAGGCGGTCGAAGTCCGTCCCGTCCAGGCCCACCACGGCCACCCCGACGCTCGCCGCGGTCCGTTCGCCCAGTGCCGCCTGGAGCCGCTCGGCGGTGCTCGTCGCGGACCCGGCCTCGCGGAGCAGCACCACGAACTCGTCGCCGCCGAGCCGGGCCACCAGGTCGCGCGGGTGCACCGACGCGCGCAGCGTCCCGGCCACCCAGCGCAGCAGCTCGTCCCCCGCGGCGTGGCCATGTGTGTCGTTGAGCTGCTTGAACCCGTCCAGGTCGAAGAGGAGCAGGGCGTGGGCGGGCGCGGCCGCGAAGCCCTCGGCGAACCCACGCCGGTTCAGCACGTCGGTGAGCACGTCCGTCCGGGACAGGTCGGTGAGCCGGCGGCGCTGCTGGGCGGCGGTGCGGCCGAGCATCGCGGTGGCCACGGCCACGACGCCCGTGCCGACCAGGTGGATCAGGACGTACCAGAAACCGGCCCCGCCCGCGATCACCGCGACCAGCGCGTAGAGCGCGACGGCGGTGACCGCGACCGGCCCGGCCACCGCTGGTCGCATGCCGAGCATCAGCAAGGGGATGGCGAGCAGGATGCCGATCCCGAGAACGCCGGATACCCCGCCGTCCAGGATGGCGATCGCGCCGCAGCTCACGAACGAGCTCACCGCGAACGCCAGCATCAGCGGGCGGGCCAGGCGCGAGCCGCTGACCCAGCCCGAGGCGGCGACCAGCGCGAGGCCGGTCAGGAAGCCCCACGCGCAGAGGGCGATCATGCCGGTCCGGTGCGGGTTGCCGGCGGTGAACAGCAGCACGTAGACGGCCGCGACGCTGGTCTGCGCCATGGCCATCCAGCCCGGATCGGCGATCGCGTGCCGCTTCCTGCCGGTCTTCGGTGTCTTCGGCGACGACGGGCCGGCAGCGCGGGAAGCCAGGTCGGTGCGGACCGCGGCGACCGCCTCGGCGGCGGGGGCGTGGCGGTCGCGGGCGGCCTTGTCCGCGTAGAGCTTCCGGTCGGCGGCCGCGTAGAGCTCGCTCGCGTCAGCGGCGTCCGCCGGGAACGTCGCGAAGCCGAGGCTGGCCGGGGCGTAGAGCCGCATCCGCTCCCGGATCCGGTCCACCGCGGTTGCCACGCCGGAGCCGGTCAGCAGCAGCGCGAACTCGTCACCGCCGAGCCGCCCCACCGGGCCCCAGGCGGAGAGCTCCCGCCCGGTCCAGACGAGCAGGTCGTCCCCGGCCTGGTGGCCGTCGCGGTCGTTCACCGTCTTGAAGTGGTCCAGGTCGAGCAGCACCAGGGTGACCGGGCTACCGGCCCGTTCCGCCCCGGCCAGCTCGGCGGCGAGCCGGCGGTCGAAGCCCCGACGGTTGAGGCAGCCGGTCAGCGGATCGGTACGCGACCCGTCCGCGAGGCGCCGCCGTAGCGCGGACAGAACCGCGATGTGTCGCCGGCAGAGCGTCGCCGAGCCGGCGAAGGCCAGGATGTTCACCAGGACGTATCCGGCCGGTGCCGGCTCACCCCAGAGCACCACCGCGCCGTACGCGAGCAGGCTGAACCCGGCCACCACCGGGAACACCCGGCGCGAGAGCACGGTGGCGAGCAGCACCACCGCGCCGGGCACCAGCGCGCCGAACGGTCCGGCCACGCCCCCGTCCAGCAGGCCGAGGACGGCCCCGCCGGCCAGGTTCACCGCCGCCCCGGTGAGCAGCGCGGCCATCCAGGCACGCGGTGCCCGGGCCAGCCGGTCGGAAAGGACCCAGAGCAGCGCCCCGGTCAGTGCTGAGACGACCGCCACCAGCAGGATCAGGCCACGGTTCGGGCTCGACCAGGTGGCGCCCGCGTAGGCGGTCGTGAGCAGGGCCGGGACGGCTCCGTTCCCCGCGACGGCCCGCAGCGTCCAGCGCCGCGACCGGGCGGCTCCCAGCGAGACCTCGGGCATCGGCACCTCCTCAGACCGAGGACTGATCGGCGCTGTCCACGCCGCCTTGACGCTTTCGGCTCACCGCTTTCCGCGGCCGGAGGTGAATCTTCGATGTCCTGGTCGGATTCCGCGACCGGTCGCACCCGTTTCGCAACGAAAAAGGCTTCAGCCGCGCACCACTCGACCGATCTCATGCGGTGCTTCCGCCGCCAGGTGGAGGCTCGCGTCGACAAGAACGAGAGGGCAATGGAGAAGCTGGCCATGCTCGCGGCCCACATCCGCGGCGGTAACGACCAGGGCGCGACCGTCGTCGAGTACTCGGTGCTGGCCGCCATCATCATCGGCATCTGCGTCGTCGCCGTCGCGGGCCTGGGCCATCAGCTCTCGACGATGCTCACCGCGATCCACATCTTCTGATCCTCAGGCCCGGAAGGGGTACGGCCGGCGGTGGCCGCACCCCTTCCCCCGTCAGGGCGTCAGAAGAGCCGGCGGGGAACGGCCGCGGCCAGGGCCGCATAGCCGGCCGGGTTCAGGTGCAGGTGGTCGCCGACGTCGTAGAGCGGGTCGAGCCGGGAGGGGTTCGCCGGATCGGCCACCGCGGCGGCGAAATCGACGTACGAGTCGAAGATCCCGCCCCGGATTACCCCGTTGACCGCGACCCGGGCCCGTTCCCGCAGCCCGCCCGGATCGTCGTACCCGGTGTTGCCCCCGAACGGCGTGATCGTCGCGCCGTAGACCCGCAGCCGCTGCGCGTGCGCCCGCTGCACGATCTGCCGGTACGCCCCGGTGAGCGCCGTGATCACCTGCCCCTGCCCGGCCTCGGTCGCCGGTGCCGTGCCGATGTCGTTGACCCCCTCGAAGACCAGCACCCAGGCGGCCCCGCTGACCCCGAGGACGTCCCGGTCGAGGCGGGCGAGAACGTTCGGCCCCAGCCCGTCGTGCAGCACCCGGTTTCCGCCGGCCGCCTGGTTGAGCACCGCGAGCCGGGGATCCCGGAGCCGGGCCGCGAGCTGGTCGGGCCAGCGGTCGTTGCCGTTGGTGGTCGAGCCTCGCCCGTCGGTGAGCGAGTCGCCGAGCAGCACCACCCCGGCCGCGGCGGAGGCGATCACCTCGATCCCGCTGATCAGATACCAGTGATCGACCGGGGTCGCGCCCGGCAGCTCGGCTTCCAGCGGCCGGGCGCCCCTGGTCAGCCAGGACGTCGTCCGGGAGCCGGGATGCGAGGTGAGGTTGAGCCCGGCCTGCCCCTCGGCGAGATAGACCGAGACGGTCAGGTTCGATCGGGGTGCGACCCTGATCGGCACCGGGTCGGAGACGACCTGCGCCCCGACGGGCACCACGACCGAGTCCTCCCCGCTGAAGGTGAGCGCCCGGGAGCTGCCCGGCACGATCTCCGCGACCCCGGCCCGGCCGCCGGCCGGCAGGGCGACTGCCGCGGAGGTGAGGGTCAGATCGGTCGTCCCGAACGCGTTGGAGAACCGCACCCGCATCAGCTTTCCGCCGATCGAGGTGTGCACGGTCTGCCGCAGCGTGGTGTCCACGAGCACCGAGTCGCTGCCGGTGAACGGTGCCGGCGGCAGGTTCCCCGGCTCGGTCAGCTGCGGCATCGCGGTCCAGGTGTGCACCCAGCACGATGATGACGAGGCGGCGGCGGGCGACGGGACGAGGCCCGCGCCGGCGATTCCGGCCGATCCGGCCAGCAGGGCACGCCGTTTCATGATTCAGAACCTCCGGCTGGTCGGCGGGCCGAGATAGCTGTACTTCACGCCACCGGTGTCCACGATCAACCGTTGCAGGATCACCGCCGGGTCGATCGCCCGGAACGTCACGGTGTGCGTCCCGGCCCGGCCGACCTGGTGCGTGGTGGTGGTGATGTTGACGTTGTCCGAGGTGTTGCGGGCCCACTGCCGGTTCATCGTGGTGTCGATCGCCCCGGTCTCGGCGACCGCGTCGACGACCTGCGGGGCCGCCCCGTCGATCGAGACGGAGTAGCGCAGCTGCCCGTTGCGGGGCATCAGCAGCGCGGAGATCCGCACCGGTCCGGTGGTGGTCAGCGTGACCCGGTAGTCGAGCCGGGACTCGCCGGCGCCGAGCGGCATGACGCCGTCGCCGCTCTTGCCGATGCCGGGCAGCACCCGCCAGTCACCGGCCTTGCGGTCGAATCCGGTCGCCGGGATCGAGACGTACCCGTTGGCCTCGGCGAACCCCCGCGGCGTGAGCTCGGGGTCGCGGATCGGCGCGCGCACCAGGACGCTGCTTCCCGCGCCCTCGACCCGCAGCTGTACGTCGGTGACCCCGGCCGGCGCGCGCTTCCAGTCGACCGAGACCGTGGCCCGCACCTGCTTGTCCACCGTCCCGGAGGCCGGCGTGACGTGCACCCACGGCTGGTCCGCCGTGATCGTGTAGGCGAACGGCGTGGTGCCCTTGTTGTAGACCTCGAGGTACTGCCGCGGCTGGCTCTGCCACGGGCTGAACTCGGGCAGCGTCGTGGCGTCCCCGCCGTCGAGCGCGACCCCCATCGACGCGCCGGCGGGCACCTCGATCCGTTTCAGGTACGGATAGATCTCGTCCGGCAGCGCCACATTGTTCAGTTCCGGCTGCTGCCACGGGGCGTTCGGGCCGTACCGCGCCACGTTCCCGTACCCGATCTTGGGCTGGAGCTGCCAGTCCCGCCACTTCCCGCCCGCCAGCGCGGTGTTGTAGTGCGCGTTGAGCGCCTGGTCCGCGGCGAATCGCGCCTCCGCCTCGGCGGCCAGGTCGTTGGTCGCGGCGCGGCCCTGCGCGGCATACATGATGTTGGTGAACTCGGCCCGCCGCAGCTCGTACAGGTTCGCGGTCGCCGCGACCTGGTAGTACACGAGCTGGTAGTACGCGTCCTGCCAGGCCTCGGGCACGCGCGCCTTGAGCCGCTCGGCCCGGGCGGCGAGAGCCTGCCACTGCGTGACCACCCGATCCATCTCGGCGTAGTCGGTGATGCTGAACGGGTTGCCCTGGTCGTCGTAGACCACCGCGCTCGGGTCGGTCTTCAGGTCCTTGGCGGGGTCGACGGTGATCCGCCGGTTGAGCAGCTCGGGCTTGCGACGCGACTGCAGGACGCCGTACCGGGAGAGGACCTCGGCGATGTCGGCCGCGAGCGGTCCGCCGAAGTTCTCCGCCGCGTAGCGGCGTTCCCAGTCCCGGATGCCGTCGACCCCGATCGCGTCCGGGTTCCAGGCGTAGTCCAGGAAGAACTGGGCGGGCTCCTCCTCGTTCTTCAGGTCGCCGACGTTGGCCACCCAGAGCCGGTCCACCCCGGACCGGTACGCCCGGTTCAGCTGCTCCCAGGTGTTGGTCAGGTTGGCGGTGTCGACCCACTTGTAGTTGCGGCCGTCGCCGACGTAGTCGAAGTGGTAGTAGAGGCCGTAACCGCCGCTGCGGGCCGGCAGCGCCGGGTCGGGCAGCCTGCGCATGTTGCCCCAGTTGTCGTCGCAGAAGACCACGGTCACGTCATCCGGCGGCCGGTAACCCTGGTCCCAGTAGCGCTGCACCTCCTTGTAGAGGGTCTGCACCTGGGGTGCGCCGAGCATGCCCTCCTCGGCCAGGATCCGGCGCTGCGACGAGATGATCGAGTCCATCAGGTCGATGCCGTCACCGTCGGGCAGGCTGACGTCGCCGTTGCCGCGCATGCCGAGCGTGACCACGCCCTCGATGTCCTGGTCGCGCATCCGCTGGATGCCGGTCCGCCAGTAGTCCTTGATCGCATCCGGGTTGCGCCGGAAGCTCCACTCGCGGGTGCCGGCGGGATGCCGGTTCCACTCCTCGATCCCGCGCATCATCGGCGCCTCGTGCGAGGTGCCCATCACCACGCCGTAGTAGCTGGCGGTGGCGTGGTTGGCCGGGTCGTCCTCGGCGAACGCCCGCCCCCAGACCGCCGGCCACAGGTAGTTGGCCTTGAGCCGGAGCATGGTCTCGAAGACCTTGGCGTAGTAGTTCGCGTTCAGCCCACCCGGGTAACCGGGGGCCTTGCCGGGGCCGAAGAACGCGGGTGCCCAGGTCCCGGTGTCCGGGTTCTCGTCGTTGATGAAGATCCCGCGGTACTTCACCTTCGGGGTGCCCTGGCTGTGCCGGCCGGGCAGGGCGTAGAGCGCGTCCGCGTGCGGGACCGGCACGTCGTCCCAGAAGTGCCAGGGCGAGACGCCGATCAGGCGGGAGACGTCGTAGACGCCGTAGATGGTGCCGCGCTGGTCGCTGCCGGCGATCACGAAGGCCCGCCGCACGCCGGGCAGCGGGTGCTCGACGACCTGCTGCAGCGAGGTCTCCCACTTCCCGGCGACGCCGCGGGTGTCGAGCCGGCCGGCGGCGATCATCCGGTCGATCAGGGCGGACCGGCCGATGGTCCCGATGATGATCGGGTCCCGCCCGGCGGGAATGGTGTCCTGCCCGGCCCGTGGGGTGACGCCGGTGGCGGCGCCGAGGTCGGACTGTAGGTCGCCGGCCACGCGGAGCACGCCGGGGTAGTCGTTGGCGCTGGTCACGATAGGCGCGGCGGCACCACGGGCGACCAGCGGGAAGCGGCCGGGCCCGGCCTGGGTGGAGAGGTAACCGGTCGTCTTGTGGTCGTGGTCCGCGGCGGGAGCGGGGGTCGGGGTAAGGACGGCGAGCGCGGCGACTGCGGCCGCTAAGTGCCTTCGCATGGGTACGCCTCCGGTGGATGAAGCGCTCCGAAAGTTTCGGAAACATGCCGATCGGATTCCGGTAACGTATAGCCTTGTGTCTATATACGTCAACCGATGAACAGGTGACCGACTCGAAAGATATTCCGAAACTTTCGGAGCTCCACGATCAGGCGACGGTGCAGGCGGTGCCGTTCACGGTGAAGGCGGCCGGGACCGGGTTGCTACCGGTCCACGAGGCGAGGAAGCCGACCGAGGCCGAACCGCCGGCGGCGATCGTCGCGTTCCACGAGGCGTTGGTGACCGTGACCGTCGCGCCGGACTGGGCCACCGAGCCGTTCCAGAGCTGGGAGATCGCCTGACCGCCGGTGAACTGCCAGCTCAGCTTCCAGCCGCTGATCGCGGACGAGCCGGTGTTGGCGATCTTCACATCACCCTGGAATCCGCCCGGCCAACTGCCCGTCACGCGGTAGGTGACCGTACAACCGGACGTCCCGGGGCTGGTGCTGGTGCTCGGGGAGACCGACACCGAGGCGGAGGGCGAGACCGAGACGGAGGGCGAGGCGCTCGCGCCGATCTTCGAGGGATCGACCACTCCCCAGTACGCCGACTTCGCCTGCAACCGGGTGTCGAAGAGCAGCGGCGCGTCCTTGCGGGCCACCGGGTAGGTGTCCAGCCAGGTGTTGTCGTCGGCGAGACCCCAAAGCGTCACCGAGGTGAGATCGGCCTTGTACTTGCGGAACAGCGCGAACATGTCCCGGTACATGTACGCCTGGGACAGCAGCCGATCGGCCGGCGGCGTCGGGAACGACTCGCCGCTGCTGGTGTAGATGCTCACGTCCATCTCGGTGACCTGCTGCTCGACACCGACGCCCTCGAACTTCTTCAGCATCGCCTCGGTGTCCGAGATCGACGGCCAGCTCACGTTGACGTGCATCTGGTGGCCGACGCAGTCGATCGGCACACCCTCGCCCTTGAGCTTGACGACCAGGTTGTAGAGCGCGTCCCGCTTGGCGGCCACGTTCGTGTTGTAGTCGTTGATGCAGAGCTTGGCGCTGGGCACGACCTCGCGGGCCACCTTGAACGCGGTGCGCAGGTAGTCCAGCCCGGTGATGTTGTACCAGTTGCTGCGCCGCAGGCCGTCCGACTGCGACTCGTCGATCACCTCGTTGACCACGTCCCAGGTGCCGATGGTGTCGCCGTAGTGCGCCGCCACGTTCCGGATGTGGTTCTCCAGGCGCGCGAGCAGCAGCGCCTTGTTCTCCGCGGTCGCGGTCATCGCCGCGCCGGAGGCGTCCTGGAAGACCCAGGCCGGCGTCTGGTTGTGCCAGACCAGGGTGTGCCCGCGCACCTTCATGTCGTGCGCCTTGGCGAACGCGATCAGCGGATCCGCCTGGGTGTAGGTGAAGGTGTTCTCGGTCGGCTCGGTCGCGTCCCACTTCAGCGCGTTGCCCGGGGTGACCGAGTTGAAGTGCCGGGCGAGCAGTTCGCCGTGTTCGGTGGTGATCTCGGCGCCGGTGATCGCCGCGCCGACCGGGAACTCGGTGACCACGCTCTTGACCGCGGGGATGTCGGTCTGGATCGGCAGCGCCGGCACGTAACTCGCGGTCACGTCGTCGATGTAGAGCGAGCCGGTGCTGGACGCGGTCTCGACGTACAGGTTGAGGAAGTCGACGTCGGCGGCGAGCGTGTAGTGGCCGGTCAGGTTGACCCAGCCGGACGAGGTGACAGCGGTGTTGCCGACCACGGTCTCGTAGGTCGCGGTCCCGCTCGTCCGGCGCTCGACGCTGAGCCGGGCGCTGTCCGAGCCCTCGGCCATCCGCACCCAGGCGGAGATCGTGTACGAGGTGCCCTTGGCGAACGTGCTCAACACACTGAGCGCCGGGCCCTGCCAGGTGGCGGTGCGGCCGGTGACGGCGAGGCTATGGGTGCCGCCGTGCGCGACGGTGGTGCTGCTGGCCAGGGTCTCGGCCGAGCGGCCGGTCCAGCCCTGCACCGTGCCGTCCTCGAAATCGCTCGTCACGACGGTGATGGGGGTGGGGTCGTCAGCGGCGTGGGCGGCCATGACGGCGGTGAGCGGGGCCGCGACCACAAGCGTGGCGAGGGCCAGCCGCGCGATTGCGCGCATCTGCGTTCCCTTCTAGGGATGGATCGACATCGTTACATGGGAGCGCTCCCATTACAACGGTGTTAACGACTTGCCGGACCTGGATAGCGTTTCGGGAGTGGAGATCATGGATCTGCTGAACATCGCCCTGGCCGCCGTGAGCCTCTGCCTGTTCGCCTCTGGAACGTCCGCCCTGGTCACCGGCAGGGCTCCGAGCTTTCGCGTCACCGAGCCCGAACAGATTCGCAAGATCGGGGTGGGGCTCCTTCTCATGGGGATGTTCTGGGCGCTTCAGGTCGTCGGTTATGCCGGCGTCCGGCTGGGACTGATCTCCTCGACCGCACGCGGCGTGTTGCTTCTCGCGGCCTTCCCCGTCGGGGCGCTCGCCGTGATGAAGTACCTGCCGCGACCCACCTGGAACAGAGCCGCCGACGACAAGCCGGACCAGGAAGTGACCCGGCGGGGATACCCGTATTGGATCTACGTCGGCGGGCTGTCTCTATTCCTGTTCGTTTCCGTGTTCGTGCTGGGCATGCTCGACGCACCCAGGGTGGTCGGCGTTCTCGTGATCGCCGCTGTGACGACAGCGATCCTCCTGCCGCTGTACGGCCCCGACGCCGTCAGGAAGTGGATCCGGCGCTGACGCCACGCCGCCCCTTCCGGCCGCCCCCGAACCTGTCCACTGCGGACCCGTGGGCAACCTCGGCTGTCGCGGCATGAGCGTTAACACTCCGGCAAACCGGGTCTCCCCTGAACCTGCCTGTCATGCCGGGAGTCGGGGTCAACGGGTGAGCGCCTCGGTGGGCGCGAGACGTGCCGCCGCCGCCGCGGGGTAGAGGCCCGCCACCGCGCCGACCGCGATGGTGGCGACGAGGCCGCCCGCGAGCGCCCAACCCGGTATGACCGCGGGCCATGACCGGTACCAGGCGTAGCCGGCGGTGGCGACGGAGCCGAACAGGACGCCGGCACCGCCCCCGAGAATGGCCAGCAGCAGCGACTCGCACAGGAACTGCAGGCGGATCTGCCCGCGAGTGGCGCCCAGCGCCCGGCGCAGACCGATCTCGGCGCGGCGTTCGAGCACGGAGATCACCATGGTGTTCGCGACGCCGACCCCGCCGACGATCAGGGCGACCGCGCCCAGTCCCAGCAGCATCCCGTTGAGCGTGCGGTCGGCGGCCCGGGCCGCCGACAGCGCGTCCGAGGGCCGGGAAACCTTCACCTCGTTGGGCGCCTGCGGGTTGACCGTCGCGGCGAGTACGGCGCGGACCTCCTCGACCGACGCGTCCGCGGTGCGGGTGTAGATGGTAGTCGGTGAGCCGTCGAAGTCGAGCATGCGCTGGGCCGCCGACCAGCCGACCAACGCCGCCGAGTCCAGCTCGGGCGCGAGCGGTATCGGTTCCAGGATGCCCACCACCCCGAACCAGCGGCCGCCGAGCCAGATCCTTGGCCCGGGCGAGTCGAGGCCGAGGCGTCGCGCGGAGCCGGCGCCGAGCACCACGGTCGGCCCGTCGACCCCCTCGGTGAGCCAGCGTCCCGCGGCCAGCCGAGCGCCGACGTGTCCGAGCAGGTCCGCCCGCGCGGCCAGCACGACGATGCTGCCGGTCTGCCCCGCCGGGATGTACTCGTTGCGGTAGACCTTTGCTTCGAGCCGGCCGGTGGCGGTGACGCTCCGCACGGGCCCGATACGTCGCACCATCGCCGGCGACTCGGGCGGCAGGTGCGCCTGCTCCCCGGTGAAGGTACTGCCGGGCGCCACCGTCAACAGGTTGGTGCCCAGGGCGCGCAGACTGCGGTCCAGCTCGGCGCGGCTGGATGCGGAGATACCGACGACGGCGAGCATCGCGGCGATGCCGATCGCGATGCCCAGCGCCGACAGGACGATACGCAGCGGCCGGGTACGCAGCCCGGCGGCGCCGACCCGGAACACGTCGCCCGGGGCGAGCCGGGCGGGCACCGGCCTCGTCAGCGCGCTCACGACTCACCCAGCCGGCCGTCGCACATGGTCAGACGGCGCGGAAGTCCCGCGGCGATCTTCTGATCGTGCGTGATGATCACGATGGTGGCGCCGTCCGCGTGCAGGTCGTGCAGCAGCTCCATCACCGCGGCGCTGGCGGTCGAGTCGAGGTTGCCGGTCGGCTCGTCGGCGAGCAGCACCGCCGGATCGCCGACGACCGCCCGGGCGATGGCCACCCGTTGCCGTTCCCCGCCGGACATCTCATGCGGCCGGTGGCCGGCCCGGTGGTCGAGGCCCACCCGCCGCAGGGCCAGGGCCGCGCGTCGGCGCCGGTCGCGGCGGCGCACGCCGCAGTAGAGGAGTCCATCGGCGACGTTGTCGAGCGCGGACACCCCGGGCGCCAGGTGGAACTGCTGGAAGACGAAGCCGATGGTGCGGGCCCGCAGGGCGGACAGCGACCGGTCAGGCAGGTCGGCCACGTCGTGGCCGTCGATGCGTACGGTGCCGGCGGACGGGCGGTCCAGCGCGCCGAGCAGGTGCAGCATCGTCGACTTCCCGGAGCCGGAGGGTCCGACGATGCCGACCAGTTCGCCAGCGGACACGGAGGCCGAGACACCGGCCAGCGCGGTGACACCGCCCGGATAGGTCTTCGCCACGTCGATCATCTGGATCATGTGGGCATCCCCACGGTCATGCCTTCGGCCAGGCCGGTACCGCTGACCTCGGCACGCCCTTCGGCGAACATGCCGACGTGCACCGACAGGTAGCGCGACGTACCGCCCTCGACGACCTGCAGGCCGTACCCGCCATCCGCCAGCGCGAGCAGGGCGGGCACCGGCACGGTGAGCACGTTGTCGCGCTTCCGGCCGGTGTAGGTGACCTCGACCGGGGATTCGTGCGGGTCGCCGGTATCCGGATGGCCGGTCAGCGAGATGGTCACCGGCACCGTCGGGTCCTCGCCCTGCGCACCGGTCACTTTCGTACCGACGTGCCTGACCCGGCCGGACACCCGCTTCCCGCCGGGCAGCGCGACGGACACCTTCGCGCCGGGTTCGGCCCAGGCGGCGTCGGCGGCCGGAGCCTTGACGGTGACCACCGGGCCGGCGCCGGTGTAGCTGAGAAGCGCACCGGTTCCTGGGTCGCCGATCCGTGCCTTGAGCTCGGCGATCCGGATGGTGCCGGGCGCCACGATCGCCCAGGACGTGGTGACGGTTCCGGTCCGCGGCAGGCCCAGCCGCTTCTGCCAGCTTCGTACGGCCGCCGCGGTCGAGGCCGTGTACTGGTCATCGACGGTGAAGCCGCCGTGGCCGAGCGCGCTCAGGTTGCGCTCGAACTGGAGCACGTCCTGGCCCTCGGTGCCGGGAGCGAGCGGGCGGTACAGCGGCAGGACGCCGTTGAGCAGCACCACCGGGCGGTCGTCGACGCGCACCACGGTGCCACCGCGGCTGACAGTGGCGCCCTCCTTCGGTAGCCACGTCACGGTGCCTGTGGCGCCCGACCTCATCGGCACCGGTTCCCCGTAGCCGAGGTTCCCGTCGATCTTGATCTGCTCGGCCAGCGTCTGGCGCCGTACCGTGGTGATGGCCGACGGGCGGCCGGAGGCGGGCGCCGGTTCCTTTCCGCGGCTGAGGAAGACCGCGGCCGTTCCCGCACCGCCGAGCGTTGCCAGCGTGATCAGCAACACCGCCGTCCGGCGGGTCATCCGTCCACCCTGACGGCCGGCATGGCACCCCCGCCGAACTGCTGACACTTCGGCGCCGCCTCATCCATCTTGTCGAGAACGCCGGCCTTGTCCTTGCCGACGCTGAACTCGCCGGTCTCCGGATCGGGATCCGGGAACTCCGGCATTCCGTTCTCGCGTAGACATTTGGCGAATTCGCGGCGCTTCGCAACGTCCTCGGCCGGCATCTTCCCGGGCTCTCCGCCGTTGGGCAGGAACTCGCGGCACTTGGTCGACGCGGCCGTCAGCTTCGCCTCGTTCGCCTTGTCCACCTGGATCCCCGGCATCATGCCGTCCGGGCCGGGATCCTCCATGTCGACGCCGTTCTCCCGCATGCACTGCGCGAACTTGCGTCCCTGTGCGGCGTCGTCCCGCGCCGGCGGCGCGGCCGCGCCGGCCGACGGTTTCCCGCCGGCCGATGCCACCGACGGCGCCTCCTTCTTCGCCGCGCAACCGCCGAGCACTGCCGCGAGCAGCACCGGTACGACGATCAGCCGAGCCCTGTCTACGAATGTCATCGTGGCTCCTCCCTCGAATCGGGAACCACCACACCAGCTCGCCGGTTAAATGATCATTAGTGCCGGCGCTAACAGCTTTCTAACGGGTGCACCGGGCACCATGAGCCGATGCGAGTACTGGTGGCGGAGGACGAGGTCGTGCTGGCGGACTCGATAGCCGAGGGCCTGCGACTGCAGTCCCTCGCCGTCGACACCGCCTACGACGGCGACGCCGCCCTCCGGCGCCTCGCCGTCAACAGCTACGACGTCCTCGTCCTGGACCGGGACCTGCCGGTGGTGCACGGCGACGACGTGTGCCGGGCCGTGGTGAACGCCGGCTGGGAGGTGCGCATGCTGATGCTGACCGCCTCCGGCGGCATCACCGACCGGGTCGCGGGCCTGGCGCTGGGCGCCGACGACTACCTGCCCAAGCCGTTCGCGTTCGCGGAGTTGGTCGCCCGGGTCCGGGCGCTGGGCCGGCGCGCACGCCCGGCCGCCCCGCCGGTACTGGAACGCGCCGGCATCCGGCTCGACACGTCCCGCCGTCAGGTGTACCGCGACGGCCATCACGTCCCGCTGTCCCGCAAGGAGTTCGCCGTTCTCGAGGAGTTGCTGCGTGCCGACGGCGCGGTGGTGAGCACCGAGCAACTGCTGGAACGCGCCTGGGACGAGCACACCGACCCGTTCACCGGCGTGGTCCGGGTCACCGTGCTGACGCTGCGGCGCAAGCTCGGGCCGCCGCAGGTGGTGACCACCGTGACCGGAGTGGGGTACCAGATCCCGTGACAACGCACCGGCTGACCATCCGGGCCCGGCTGACCGCCCTGTACGGAGGACTGTTCCTGCTGGTCGGCACCGCGCTGCTCGGCATCACCTACCTGTTGCTCGCGTCCGCGCTGAACAACCCGAGCTTCGGTCGTACCGCCTTCGTCGCGGCGATACCCGGAGTCGCGATCACCACCATCGACACCGGCGTAGCGGAGCCGTCGGGCGACGCCGCAGGCGCCACCCAGCCGACGAGCCCCGACCCGACCTGGACACCCGAGCAGCAGCGGCAGGCCGAGGAGACCATGCGGCTCGCGAAGGCGCTGCAGGCGCAGTTCCGCCAGCAGACCCTCACCTCCCTGCTGCGCCAGGGCGGCCTCGCCCTGGCCGGGGTCGGCATCATCGGCGTCTGGCTCGGCTGGCTCGCTGCCGGCCGCACCCTGCGACCGTTGCAGGAGATCACCGCGACCGCCCGCCGGGTGGCCGGAAGCAACCTGCACGAGCGCATCGGCCTCAGCGGACCGCAGGACGAACTGCGGCAGCTCGCCGACACCTTCGACGACATGCTCGCCCGTCTCGACGCCGCATTCGGCTCCCAACGCCGTTTCGTGGCCAACGCCTCGCACGAACTGCGCACCCCGCTGACCATCAACCGGACCCTGATCGAGGTCGCGCTCAGCCGCCCCGACCCGCCCGCCGAGCTGCGCCGACTCGGTACGGCTCTGCTGGCGATGAATGCCCGGCACGAGAAACTGCTCGAAGGGCTGCTGGTGCTCGCCGGCTCCGAACAGGAGCTCACCACACGCGACTCCGTCGACCTCGCCGCGGTGACGGCCCGCCTCGTCGACGCGGCCCGGCCGGGCGCCGCGGCCGCCGGCGTCGACCTGCGGTTCTCCTCGGCGCCCGCCCGGACGATCGGCGATCCGATCCTGCTCGAACGCGCCGTACAGAATCTGCTGCAGAACGCGATCGCCTACAACGTGCCGGGCGGCGACGTGACGGTGACCTGCGCCGGATCCGTGATCACCGTCGCCAACACCGGGCCGGTCGTCACCGCCGCCGAGATACCCGGTCTCTTCGAACCGTTCCGCCGCCTGTCCGACCGGACCGGCTCCACCGACGGCAGCGGGCTCGGCCTCTCGATCGTCCGGTCCGTCGTCACCGCGCACGGCGGCGAGATCACCGCCGAGCCCCGCCCGGCCGGCGGACTCTCCGTCTCCATGCGGCTCCCGCCGCCGCACGCCGACGTCGCCTGACGACATCAGCACCTGAGCGGCGATGATCGATCTCTTCCGGCCGCGCTCATCGGCAATCTTGACTGTCGCGGTGTGAGCGTTAACACTCAGGCAACCGCTCCGACACGCGCGCGCGACTCGAGGGGAAGCCGTGCGCCGCTCCCCCACGAGGAGATGGGATGCCCCGGCGCACCCGCGCAAAGTTGTTGACGCTTCTCGCTTCGAGTTCCCTGCTGGCCGGCCTGCTGGCCACCACCTCCCCCGCCGCGGCCGCCGACGCGGTCACCGACGGCCTGCTGCTCCGGTACAGGCTGGACGAGAGCTCCGGCACGGTCGCCGCCGACGCCTCCGGCCACGGCCGGGACGGCGTCGTGCAGGGCGCCACCTGGGCCGGCGACCAGGGGCTGACCTTCGACGGCAGCAGCACGTACGTCAAGGCGCCGGACAACCTGATGAGCGGTCTGGACGCGATCACCGTCGCGTTCGACGTCAAGATAGACAGCGCGCAGGTGACTCCGTACTTCCTCTACGGGTTCGGCAACACCGATTCGGCGACCGGCTACGGCAACGGTTACCTCTTCGCGACCGGCGACAGCTTCCGCAACGCGATCTCGCTGAGCAACTGGAGCGGCGAGCAGAACACCCGGCCGGCCACCGGCTACAACCTGACCCGGAACGCCTGGAAGCACTTCGCCTACACCCAGGCCGGGACGACCGGGACGCTCTACGAGGACGGCGTCGCGGTCGGCACGAACACCTCGGTCGGCATCCTGCCCGGCACCGTCGGCGGCGGCGTCACGAGCGCGAACTACTTCGGCCGCTCGCTCTACACCGGCGACAAGTACCTGAAGGGCGGGATGCGGGACCTCCGGGTCTACGACCGGGCGCTCTCCGCCGACGAGGTGAACACCCTGGCCACGCCGGTGAACGAGACAGCGGTCACGGCCGACGAGCGGGCCCTGGACCTCGGCGACACCACCGCACTGACCGCGGACCTGACCCTGCCGGCCACGGGTGCGAACGGCTCGAAGCTGAGCTGGGCGACCAGCGACGCCGCGGTGATCACGGCCGCCGGGCGGATCACCCGCCCCCGGGCCGGCCAGCCGGACGCGCACGCCACCCTCACCGCGTCGATCAGGCGCGGCGCCGTCGTGGCGACGAAGACCTTCGCGATCACGGTGCGGGCCGAGCTGGACGACGCGGCGACGGCCGCCGCGGCGGCCGCGGCTCTGGCGGTACGGAACCTCGACGACGTACGCGGAAATCTCGCACTGCCCAGCAGCGGAGCCGGCGGCACGACGGTGACCTGGACCAGCGCCGATCCGGCGGTCCTCACCGCGACCGGCGAGGTGCACCGCCCGGCCCACGGCGCCGGCGCGACCACCGTGACCCTGACCGCGACCGTGACCAGGGGCAGCGGCAGCGCCACCCGGGATTTCACCGCCAAGGTGCCCGAACTGCCCGCTCAGGAGCCCTTCAAGGGTTACCTGTTCAGCTACTTCACCGGCGAGGGCTACTCGAACGGGGAGCAGGTCTACAACGCGCTCAGCAGCGGCAACGACCCGCTGAGCTGGCGCGAGATCAACGACGGGCAGCCGGTGCTCACCTCGACGCTGGGCACCCAGGGCCTGCGCGACCCGTTCATCATCCGCTCCCCCGAGGGCGACAAGTTCTACCAGATCGCCACCGACCTCAAGATCTACGGCAACGGCGACTGGGACGGGTCGCAGCGCCGCGGCAGCAAGTCGATCATGGTGTGGGAGTCCACCGACCTGGTCAACTGGACCGATCAGCGCCTCGTCAAGGTCTCTCCCGACACCGCCGGCAACACCTGGGCGCCGGAGGCGTTCTACGACGAGAGCCTCGGCGCGTACGTCGTCTTCTGGGCCTCGAAGCTCTACGACGAGACGGACACCGGGCACACCGGCACCACCTACAACCGGATGATGTACGCGACGACCAGGGACTTCTACACGTTCAGCGAGCCGAGGGTGTGGAAGGACCCGGGGTACTCGGTGATCGACTCGACGATGGTCGAGCACGACGGCGAGTACTACCGGTTCACCAAGGACGAGCGGAACAACACCTCGTCCTCGCCGTGCAGCAAGTACATCATCGAGGAGAAGTCGACCTCGATCCTCGACCTGGACTACGACTTCGTCTCGGAGTGCATCGGGTCCCCGGAGTTGAGCCGCGGCGAGGGTCCACTGATCTTCAAGAGCAACACCGAGGAGAAGTGGTACCTGTTCATCGACGAGTACGGCGGCCGCGGTTACGTCCCGTTCTCCACCACCGACCTCGACTCCGGGCAGTGGACGGCGGAGACGGGGTACACGCTGCCGTCGCGGCCCCGGCACGGCACGGTCCTGCCGGTCACCCAGGCCGAGTACGACCGGATCTCCGCGAGGTACGAGGAGCCGCCGCCCGCCCCGGGCCTCCGGCTGCGGTACAGGTTCGACGAGACCGGCGGCACGGTCGCCAAGGACTCCTCGGGCAACGGCTTCAACGGGACCCTCAACCGCGGGCCGTCGTTCACCTCCGGAGTCGACGGCGGCGCGATCAGCCTGGCCGGCGGCGGCAGCTCATCGGCCACCGCGCCCTACGTGACCATCCCGAACGGCGTGCTCAAGGGCGCGACCAGCGCGACCGTCTCGCTCTGGGCGAAGTGGAACGCGTCCACCACGGTCAACCAGTGGATCTACGCGCTCGGGCCGGACAGCAACAAATACCTGTTCACCAGCCCCTCCAACGGTTCCTCACTGCTCTACTCGGCGATCACCAGCGGCAGCTGGCCGGCGGAGTCGAAGCTGGCGAGCAGCGGGCAGCTGCCCGGCGGGAGCTGGCAGCACATCGCGGTCACCGTGGACGGCACGGCCGGCACCGCGGCGATGTACCTGAACGGGCGCAGGGTGGCCTCCGCGACCGGGGTCACCGTCAAACCCGGGGACCTCTACGACGCTTCGAAGAGCTATTCGGGGTACGTCGGGAAGTCGCTCTACTCGGCCGACCCGTACTTCGCCGGGGCGATCGACGACTTCCGGATCTACAACACGGCGCTGACCGGGCCGGAGATCCTGAACCTGGCCGGAAAGAGCACCTCGATCGGCGGGGTGACGCTGCCGCAGCTCAAGGTCGACACGATCGTCGACGACGCCGCGGGGACGGTGAAACTGCCGGTGGCCGAGGGCACCGACGTGACCGCGCTCGCGCCGCGGTTCACCCTCGCCGAGGGCGCGACGATCAGCCCGGCGTCCGGGACGCCTCGGGACTTCAGCAGCCCCGTCACGTACCGGACAACCGGCGGCGATGGCGCACAGCGGACCTGGACCGTCTCGGCGCTCGTGATGAAGAGCCCGGTCCTGCCGGGCCTGTACGCCGATCCGAACATCACCGTCTTCGGCGACACGTTCTGGATGTATCCGACGAACGACGGGTTCGCGGGCTGGTCCGGCACGCGGTTCCACGCGTTCTCCTCGAAGGATCTGGTGCACTGGACCGACCACGGGGTGATCCTCGACCTCGGGCCGGACGTCAGCTGGGCCGACGACAGCGCGTGGGCGCCCACGGTCACTTCGCACGGCGGGAAGTACTACTTCTACTTCTCCGGTGGGCTGGCCGGCGGGAACACGGCCAAACAGCTGGGCGTGGCGGTCGCCGACAACCCCGCGGGGCCGTTCAGGGACGCGCTCGGCAAGCCGCTCGTGGCGGCCGGCTCCTACAGCGGGCAGATGATCGACTCGGCGGTCTTCACCGACGACGACGGGAAGTCCTACCTGTACTGGGGCAACGGCAACTCCTACCAGGTCCCGCTGAACGACGACCGGGTCTCGTTCGACCCGGCGCTGGTGAGGACGTATCACCCGGCGAACTACAACGAGGGCTCGTTCGTGATCAAGCGGAACGGGACCTACTACTTCATGTGGTCGGAGAACGACACCCGCAGCGCGGACTACCGGGTGGCCTACGCGACCGGCAGCTCGCCGACCGGCCCGTGGAGCGACCGGATCGGGGTGATCCTGTCGAAGGACACCTCGCTCGGCATCCTGGGGACCGGGCACCACTCGGTGGTCCGGGCGCCGAACAGCGACGACTGGTACATCGCGTACCACCGGTTCGCGATTCCGGGCGGCGACGGCACGCATCGCGAGACCACGATCGACCGGCTCACGTTCGACGCCGCCGGGAGGATCAACCCGGTCGTGCCGACCTTGGAGAGTGTGGACCCGGTGACCGTGGCGCACGCGGGCCCGGACGTCACCGGTGCCGAGGGCGGCACGATCCCGGTCCGCGGCTCGGTCTCGAACGGTGCGAACGCACCGGTCTGGTCCTCGGGCGGGCCCTGCACCTTCGCCGACCCGCATGCCGTCTCCACGACGGTGACCTGCACCGACGACGGGGCGTACACGGTCACTCTGACCGCCGGCGGCAGTCACGACACGGCTTCGCTCGAGGTGACCAATGTGACGCCGTCGATCACGGCGCCGGGCGGGCCGCCGGCACCCGCCGCGCCGGTCACCACCGGCGAGGAGGTCCGGTTCAGCGTTCCGGTCTCGGACGCCGGGGCCGCCGACACCCTCTCCTGCACGGCGTCGTGGGGTGACGGTGCCGTCGCCGCCGGCACGGTCAGCGCGGGCGCCTGCGCGGTCCGGCACGCGTACGCACGCGGCGGGGTGTTCCAGCCGACCGTGACGGTGCGGGACGACGACGGCGCGGCCGCGACGGTGACCATGCCGTTCGTCGTCACCTACGTTCCCGGGAGCGGGCAGGCGGCCGCGAGCGGCTGGCTGACCGCACCGGCCGGTTGCCTCGCCGGGATCCGTTCCGGCGGCACGGTGGACTTCGCGCTCGCCGCGGGTCCCTCGGGCGGCAGCACCTGGCTCCGGTTCGCGGGCGGTGACCTGTACTTCCGGTCCACGGCGCAGACCCCGGCACGGATCGCCGGGAACACCGCCACCTATCAGGGCACCGGGACGGTCAACGGGACCGGCTCGTACCGGTTCGAGGTGACCGTTGCCGACGGCGCCGACCGGATCGCCGTCCGGATCTGGTCGGCGCCCGGCAGGGTGCTCCTCGACCTGAGACCGGCCCGCCCCGCCGGCGGCGGCGTCGTGGTCAGTCCCCGCAAACACGGGCACTGACCGGAAGCACTCCCGGCTGGTTCGCACGGTGGTGTTCGGCCCCTCGACACCACCGGCCGAACCAGCCGGGAGCGGCGGTTGCGGGAAAACCCTTTCCCGGTGCTGAGAACGTTTCATTTCGGCGTTGACGCACTCGTTAACGCCGTGCAATGCTGCCTCAACGCATTGAAAACAGTTAATTTGCAGGGCCCCCGACGCACGGCGCTGGAGGCCTGAACTCCGCATGCTCTGAAACGTTCCAAGTCAGCGGGAGGCGTCATGTCGGTCAGCAGGCGAACACTTCTGAGGGGCGGACTGGCCGGGCTCGCCCTCGCCGGAACGGGCACGGCCGCCGCCGGGTGCGGCGACTCCGGAGACGACGGCAAGACGCTGCGATTCGCCTGGTGGGGCAGCGAGGAACGGGCCGCCGCCACGCAGAAGGTGGTGGACCTGTTCCACACCAAGCACCCGGACATCACGATCAAGACCACGTACTCGGCCTTCGACCCGTACTTCCAGAAGCTGGCCACCGAGATGAGCGGCGGCAACGCCCCGGACGTGCTCCAGATGAGCGAGCGTTACGTGCGCGAGTACGCCGAACGCAACACCCTGCTCGACCTCACCCCGCACCTCGGCTCGAAGGTGCAGACCGCGGACCTGGAACAGAAACTGTTCACCCAGGGCGTCATCGGCGGCAAGACGTACGGCCTGCCGATGGGCCAGACCACCCACGTGCTCCAGTACGACGCCAAGCGCTGGACGGAAGCCGGCGCGAAACTCCCCGCCGAAGGCTGGACCTGGGACGACCTGCGCGACGCCGGCGCCAAGGTCAGCGCGAAGTTCGGGCCGAAGGTCAGCGGCATCAGCGACTTCTTCGGCATCGAGGACTGGTTCGGCGACTGGCTGCGCCAGCAGGGCAAGGACCTGTACACCGCGGACGGCAAACTCGGCTACACCGAGGCCGAGGTGATCCGCTGGTGGCAGATGTCGGTCGACTTCACCAAGGCCAAGGCGCTCACCCCGCCGGCGGTCACCAGCAACACCACGAACACGCCGTTCCCACGCAAGGAGTCCACCGCCGAGTTCTCGCCGGACTCGACGATCGGGATGAAGTCCTGGGACAACTACGGCTCCGAGTTCAAGCTCTCCGCGTTCCCCACCGCCGGCACCGGGATCGGCCAGTTCACCCAGCCGCCCATGATGATCAGCGTCGCGCAGCGCACCAAGAACCAGGACGCCGCCCTGGCCTTCGTGGACTTCTTCCTCAACGACCCGGAGGCGGGCGCGCTGCTCGGGATGGCACGCGGCCTGCCGCCCAACCTCAAGATCCGCGAGACACTGTCCGGGACGCTGACCGACGAGTGGAAGACGGTCGCCGACTACGAGGCGCTGGTCGGCCCGAAACTGCTGCCCGCTCCCCCGCCGCCGCCGAAGGGCGCGGGCGTGGTGAAGACCCAGTTCCAGCTGATCTACGACGACGTGATGAACGGCAAGGCAACACCCGAGAAGGCGGCGCCTCGCCTGATGAGCGAGATCCAGCAGGCGCTCGGGGCCTGAGCCGGATGACCACGGTGCTGGACCGACCCGTACCCGCCGTCACCGCGGCCTCCGGGCGGCGCCGCTACGGCGAGCGCCCATCGGTGGCCTACCTCTTCCTCTCTCCCTGGGTGGTCGGCGCGCTGCTGCTCACCCTGGGCCCGATGGCCGCCTCGCTGTACCTCTCGTTCACCGACTACGACCTGTTCACCGCGCCGGAGTGGGTCGGGTGGGACAACTACGTCCGGGCCCTCACCGTCGACCCGCACTTCTGGAACGCGGTCGAGGCCACCGGCAAGTTCGTGCTGATCTCGGTGCCGGTGCAGCTGGCGGCGGCGCTCGGCGTGGCCATGCTGATCAACCGCCGCAGCCGGGCGCAGGGCACGTACCGGTCGGCGTTCTACGCGCCGTCACTGCTCGGTGCGAGCGTCAGCGTCGCGGTGGTCTGGCGGGTGATCTTCAACGACTGGATCGGCACCCCGGAGCGGGCGCTGCTCGCTCTGGTGCTGCTCTCGGTCTGGCAGTTCGGCGCGCCGATGGTGATCTTCCTGGCCGGATTGCAGCAGATCCCGTCGGAGTACTACGACGCCGCCGCGGTCGACGGGGCCGGCCCCTGGCGGACGTTCCGGTCGATCACACTGCCGATGCTCTCCCCGGTCATCTTCTTCAATCTGGTGTACGACACGATCCGCGCCTTCCAGGTCTTCACCGGGGCCTACGTGGTCAGCAACGGCACCGGCCGCCCCAGCGACTCCACCCTCTTCTACACGCTGTACCTGTACGAGAAGGGCTTCGTGGAGTTCAAGATGGGCTACGCCTCGGCGATGGGCTGGATGCTGCTGGTCGCCGTCGCCGCGGTGACCGCCCTGCTCTTCCGCCTCTCCCGCAACTGGGTCTTCTACGCCGGGGACGAGTCGTGAACGCCGCCCGTCTCCGGACCGCCGGCTGGCATCTCTTCGTGCTCCTGCTGCTGACCCCGCTGCTGTACCCGATCGTCTGGCTGGCCGCCGCGTCGTTCAAGCCGGGCTCCGAGGTCCTCGAGCAGAGCCTGTCGCTGCTGCCCAGCCACTTCGTCTTCGACAACTACCGGGAACTCGGCGGCGAACTGGCCGGGGTGCCGGTCTGGCGGTTCTTCGCCAACTCGATCCTGGTCGCCGGCGGCTCCGCGCTCGCCAACGTGCTCAGCTGCTCGCTCGCCGCGTACGCGTTCGCCCGGCTGCGGTTCCGGCTGCGCGGGCCGCTGTTCGCGTTCATGCTCGCCACGATCATGTTGCCCGCGCACGCCGTGCTGATCCCGCAGTACACGATCTTCCAGCGGCTCGGCATGGTGGACACGTTCTGGCCGCTGATCCTGCCCAAGCTGCTGGCCACCGACGCGTTCTTCATCTTCCTGATGGTCCAGTTCATGCGGAACATCCCGCGCGAGCTGGACGAGGCGGCGCGGCTGGACGGCTGCGGCTCGATCCGGATCTTCGGGGCGGTGATCCTGCCGCTGGTCCGGCCGGCCCTGGTCACCACCGCGATCTTCACCTTCATCTGGACCTGGAACGACTTCCTCAGCCAGCTGATCTACCTGTCCGATCCGGAGAAGTACACGCTGCCGCTGGCCCTGCGGCTCTTCATCGACACCACGGACCAGGCCTCGTACGGGCCGATGCTGGCGCTCTCCGCGCTCGCGCTGGTGCCGATCCTGCTCTTCTTCGCCGCGTTCCAACGGCTGCTCGTCGAGGGCTTCGCCACCTCCGGCCTCAAAGGCTGACCCGCCGGCCCCGCCACCCCGATCCCCGCATCCCCCTGGAGTTGACATGCCGGAAATGCCGCATGTGTCACGCCGTACCTTCGTCCGGGGAGTCGCCGCCTCCCCCGCCTTCGCGATGCTGCCCGGCGGCGCACCGGCGGCCGCGGCCCCGTCCGTACCGCTGAAGCTCGCAACCGTGCCGGCGCCGGACCGCGTCGCCCTGCGCTGGCTGGAGGGAAAGCCCACCTCGGGCATCGGCAACACCTGGGGCGTGCCGTGGCCGAAGGGCGCGCTGGCGCCCACCGAGAGCTTCGCGCTGACCGCGGCCGACGGCGCCGCGGTGCCGGTGCAGACCTGGCCGATCGCCTACTGGCCGGACGGCACCCTGAAGTGGAGCGCGCACGCCATCCCCGCCGACGCGCCGCTCGCCGAGACCTACACGCTGACCCACGGCGGATCGAACACCGCCGCGGCCGCGCCGGTAACCGTCGTGGAGCGCCGGGAGCGCATCACCGTCGACACCGGCGTGATCGAAGTGGCCGTCGAGCGGCGCGGATCCGCGCTGATCAGCTCGATCACCCGCGGCGGCACGGAGATCGCGCGCAACCTGCGGTTGATCAGCCTGCGGCAGACCAAGATCGAGGACCTCCGCTCCTCCGCCGAGCCGCTCACCAGCACGATCAAGTCCGTCAAGGTGGAGCAGCGCGGGCCGGTGCGCGCGGTGATCCGGATCGACGGCACGCACCAGCGGCGCGGGAGGTCCTGGCTGCCGTTCACGGTCCGGCTCTACTTCTACTCCGGGGCCGAGCACGTCCGGATGATGCACACCTTCATCCTCGACACGGACGGGAGCAGCGAGTTCATCGCCGGGCTCGGGGTCCGCGCCGGCGTGCCGATGCGCGACGCCCTCTACGACCGGCACGTCCGGCTGAGCGGGGACGGCGACGGGCTGCTGCGCGAGGCGGTCCGCGGGATCACCGGCCTGCGCCGGGACCCGGGCGCGACCGTCCGGGCCGCGCAGATCGCCGGCGAGAAGCTGGCCGACCCGGCCACCTGGGACCAGCGGGTCACCACCCGGCTGGAGCTGATCCCGGCCTGGGGCGACTACACGCTCAGCCAGCACTCCTCGGAGGGCTTCACGATCAAGAAACGGACCAAGCCGGGGTACGGGTGGGTCGGCGCCGACTCCGGGCAGCGCGCCGGTGGCTTCGGCTACGTCGGCGGCGTGACCGGCGGGCTCGGCTTCGGGATGCGCGACTTCTGGCAGCGGCACCCGTCCCAGCTGGACCTCCGCGGCGCGGCGGGCGACGAGGCGGAGGTGACGGTGTGGATGTGGTCGCCCGAGGCCGGCCCGATGGACACCCGCTTCTACCACGACGGGATGGGCCAGGACACGTACGCCGAGCAGTTGCAGGGGCTGGAGATCACGTACGAGGACTACGAGCCGGAGTTCGGCACACCGTACGGGATCGCCCGCACCACCGAGCTGACGTTCTGGGCCCTGGCCGCCACCCCGCCGGCCGCCACGCTGGCCGCCCTGGCCCGGACCGTCGCCACTCCCCCGCAGCTCGTCGCCCCGCCCGAGCACCTGGCCTCCAGCGGCGCGTTCGGCGGCCTGTTCGCGCCGGTCGACCGCTCCACGCCGGCCCGCGCGAAGATCGAGGACCGTCTCGACTTCCTCTTCAAGTACTACCGGGACCAGCGCGAACAGCGGCACTGGTACGGCTTCTGGAACTACGGCGACGTCATGCACACCCCGGACGTCGACCGGCACGTCTGGCGCTACGACGTCGGCGGCTACGCCTGGGACAACTCGGAACTCTCCCCGGACCTGTGGCTGTGGCTCGCCTACCTGCGCTCCGGCCGCGCCGACATCTTCCGCTTCGCCGAAGCGATGACCCGGCACACCGGCGAGGTCGACGTCTACCACCTGGGCAAGTGGGCCGGGCTCGGCA
The DNA here is from genome assembly GCF_900188005.1 of Actinoplanes regularis. Classification (GTDB taxonomy): domain Bacteria; phylum Actinomycetota; class Actinomycetes; order Mycobacteriales; family Micromonosporaceae; genus Actinoplanes; species Actinoplanes regularis. The sequence goes on from NZ_FZNR01000002.1 coordinate 231,207, forward strand.
CCCGGCACGGCGTGCTGCACTGGGCGGACAGCGCCAAGCAGCAGCGGATCAGCACGGCCGCCTACCGCCGGATCTACTACTTCCTGACCGCCGACGAGCGGTGCGGCGACCTGATGCGTGAGCTGGTCGACTCGGACCGGACGTTCCTGGCGCTCGACCCGCTGCGGAAGATCCGGACCGAGCCGTACACGCCGGATCCGCACGCGCTCTCGATCGGGCTGGGCACCGACTGGAGCGGGCTGGCCGCGGCCTGGCTGACCGAGTGGGAGCGGCAGGGCCCCAAGGCCGGGCTCGCACAGCAGAAGCTGCTCGCGACGATGCGGACGATCGCCCGGATGCCGAACGGCTTCGTCACCGGCAGCGGGCTCTACGACATCGACACCGGGGAGTTCGCCGAGGCCGCCAAGACGGTCAGCGTGTCGCACCTGAGTGCGATGTTCGGCCAGGTGGAGATCTGTGCCGAGCTGATCGGGCTGGTCGACGTGCCCGGCTTCGAGCAGGCCTGGCTGCAGTACTGCCGGCTGTTCAACGCGACCAAGGCCGAGCAGGCGGCCGAGTGCGGGGCGAACTTCGGCAACCTGATCCTCAAGCAGGGGCACTCCCGGCTCACCGCGTACGCCGCGGTCCGGCTGGGCGACGCGGCACTGGCGGCCCGGGCGTGGCAGGAGTTCACCGGCACCGACGGCTACACCGACGCGTCGCCGTGGCAGACCACCCGCCGGGAGGGGCCCGAGGTGCTGAACCCGGTCGACGAGGCGTCCTGGGTGGACACCAACACCACCGCGCTGTACGGCCTGGCGGCGATCCAGAATTTGGCCCTGATCGGGGATCGACTGGGTTCTTGACATCGACAGACACCCATGTCGACACTGTTTCGATCACCGATGTTTACGTAAACACGAGGGGTCACGCATGAGGATCCTGCTCTCCGGGCTGGCCACGGCCCTGCTCACCGTCGTACCGATGGCAATTCCCTCATCCGCGGCCGCCGCGGCCGCAACCGACACCGCGACCGCGACCATCACCCCCGACCCCTCCTATCAGGGGGCCGAGTGGCAGGGCTGGGGCACCAGCCTGGCCTGGATGTCCGAGGCCACCGGCGGCTACCCCGACGAGATCCGCCGGAAGCTGGTCGACCTGGTCTTCGGGGCGGACGGACTGAACCTCAACATCGCCCGCTTCAACATCGGCGGCGGCAACGCGCCGTCGGTGCGCCCCTACCTGCGGCCGGGCGGCGCGGTGCCGGGCTTCTGGAAGGCCGATCAGCCCTACACCCCGGCCGACAAGGACTGGTGGAACCCGGACGACGAGGCGGACTGGGACTGGGACGCCGACCCGAACCAGCGCTGGTGGGTCGACCAGATCAGGGACAGGGTGACGCACTGGGAGGCGTTCAGCAACTCGCCGCCGTACTTCCAGACCGTCAGCGGCTACGTCAGCGGTGGGTTCAGCTCGACCACGGAGCAGATCCGCGCGGACCGGGTGGACGAGTTCGCGCGCTACCTCACCCGGGTCGCCGAGCGGCTGGAACAGGCGCACGGGATCACCTTCGACAGCATCGAACCCCTCAACGAACCCAACACCAACTACTGGAGTACGACGCTGGGCGCGGACGGGCAGCCGACCGGCGGCCGCCAGGAGGGCGCCCACGCCGGACCGGCGCTGCAGGCCCAGGTGATCTCGGCGCTGGCCCGCGTCTACGACGGCGACATCGCGGCGCCGGACGAGACCAACCCGGGAACCATGGTCACCGACTACAACGGATGGACGGCGGCGGCCCGGGACGCCGTGGACCGGCTCAACGTGCACACCTACGGGACCGGGCAGCGGACCAGTGTGCGGGACATCGCGAAGGCCGCGCAGAAGCCGCTCTGGATGAGCGAGGTCGAGGGCAGCTGGGGCACCGACTACACCGGCATGAGCTCGGGACTCGGGATCGCCCAGCGGATCGTCGACGACCTCCGTGAGCTGGAGCCGTCCGCGTGGGTCCTGTGGCAACCGATCGAGGACGCGAAGAACATGCAGGCCGAGGGGAATCTGCAGTGGGGTGAGATCCACGTGCCGTTCGACTGCACGGCCACGGACACCCTCGCGACCTGCCCGATCCGGACCAACACGAAGTACGACACGATCCGGAACTTCACCCACTACGTGCGGCCCGGCGACCACATCGTCAAGGTCGCCGACACGCGCAGCCTGGCCGCGGTGAACGGCACCGGGGTGACCGTCGTGCACGTCAACCCGGCGGCCACGGCCGAGACGGTCACCCTAAACCTGTCGAAGTTCCGCACCGTCAGCCGTGACGCCACGGTCACCCCCGTCGTGACCAGTGCGGACGGAAAGCTGGTCCAGGGCGCGCCGGTGAAGGTCAGCGGCGAACGGGCGGTGCTCTCCGTGCCCGCCCAGTCGGTGACGACGCTCCTGGTCAGCGGCGTCTCCGGGGTCGCGGAGCAACACATCGTCGCCGGGCATCCCTACCGGTTGCGGGGCGTGGCCAGCGGCAGATCCCTCGCCCCGGGGATCACCATCCGGACCGGCGACCCGGCGGCGGCGGATCAGCTCTGGACGTTCGAGCCGGTCGACGGCGGTTACCGGGTGACCAACGCGGGCACCGGGCAGCCGCTGGGGGTCCGGGACGGCAAGCCCGTCCTGGACGCCTCGGCGACGGCCACCCTGTGGCGGGTCTCGACCACCGGGGACGGGACGTACACGCTGATCAACGCGGAGACGCGACAGCTGCTGGACGTGAACGGCGGGTCGACCGCGGACGGCACGGCGGTCGGGCTCTACCAGCCGACCTCCGGCGGAAACCAGCGATGGGCGTTCGTCGACGAGAACGTGGACGCCCTCGAGAACGCCCGGACCTACACGGTGCCGGGGCGGACGCCGACGCTACCGGCGACGGTCACCGACGGCCGGCACTCGCTTCCGGTGGTCTGGAACGTGCCGCCGGAGCGGGCCTGGCGCAGGCCCGGGCTGGTCAAGGTGACCGGCACGGCCACCGACGTGCTCGGCCGGACCCACCGCGCGATCGCGGAGGTCACCGTCGACATCTTCACCTCGACCCGGCCCGCGCGGGCCAAGACCTACCTCGGTGGCCGGCCGGAGCTGCCCGCGACGGTGGTGGCGGTCGGGCGGCACGGCGGCCGCGCGGACGTGCCGGTGACCTGGGACTCCGCGGAATACCCGGACGCCGGGGTGCGCACTGTGGGCGGCTCCGCCCAGGTCGTCCCGGGTCTTTCCCTGCCCGCGACGGTACGGGTACAGGTCACCGCCCCGGTCGACGCCGCGCTGGCGGGCGGCGTCTCGGTCGCCGCGACCTACACCGAGCCGGGTTACTCCACGGCCGGGCTGACCAACGGCGACACCGGCGACAAGGCCTGGTCGAACTGGAAGTCCTCGGGTCGCGACGCGACGGAGACGCTCACCGCGACACTGCCGGCCGGCGCCCAGCCGAGCCGCCTGACCCTCCACTTCTACCGGGACAACTCGTCCGGTGGCGGGCTCGCGCAGAGCGTGCAAGCCGGGGTGCCGGACGCGAACGGCGCCTGCGTGGTGGCGGGGCCGGTCGTCCCGGTCGGTGCCGGCAGTCCCCTCGCGGTGGACGTGCCGGTGCCCGCCGGGGTGGGCGGGACGGTGTGCCTGGTGCTGACCGCCGTACCCAATGGGTATCTGACCGTGGCTGAGCTGCAAGTCTTCGCCAAGGCGCCGGGGGTCGGTAGCGACGCCTCGGTCACCGGGATCCGGGTCGGCGGCGTGCCGGTGCGGGGGTTCGACCCGGCGGTCACGTCGTACCGGGTGATCTCCGCCCATCCGGACCGGGCCGTGATCACCGCGACCACCGCGGATCCCTATGCGACCGTGACCGTCACCCGGGCCGGGAACACCCGGATCGTCACCGCCACCGCCGAGGACGGTGCCACCCGGACCACCTACCGCATCACCCTCGTCCGGCACTGAGCGAGCTGGGACGGGCCCGCGCCGCCGGGCCCGTCCCGGCCGTGTCAAGACCGCAGTCAGGCCATCGAATTAGGCCGATCTACGGCGACTGCTGAACGGGGCAACCATCCGCAGTGGACGTTCGATGAAACCCGAGAGACGAACGGTCAGTCACCGAGATGATCTAAATCCGTGACGGACTCAGCCTCGTGACAGCTGAAGGTGGGCAGGGGGCTCACCCGAAGACGCAGGGGGATTCATGTTCCGTACCAGACGTTCCCGGATCCGGGCGCTCGCTCTGACCGGAAGCCTGGCGGTCGCCGCCGGCACCGTCGGCACCGTCACGTACAACGCCTCGGCCGCCGAGACGACCGCCTCCGCCACGAACGCCGTGGCGCCGGCCGCCCCGGCCATCCCGAAGGAGATCCGGCCGCCTGCCGGATCTCGCCCGGTGGGCGCCTACGTGGTCGTCACCGGCACCCAGAACTACACGTGCGTGGTCCCGGCCGGCGCCACCCAGGGCGGATACACCGGCGCCTCGGTGCCCGAGGCGCAGCTGCTCGGCACCGGTGGCCGCCTCCACCACTTCGCCGGCCCGAGCTGGCAGTCACTGCGGGACGGCTCCCTGGTGACCGCGACGAAGGTGGCGGCCACACCCCGCACCGGGACGATCCCCGAGCTGCTGCTCAAGGTGGCCAGCCATACCGGCGAGGGCATCCTGGGCCGGGCCGACTACATCAACCGCCTCTACACCTCGGGCGGGGTCGCCCCGGCCACCGCCTGCACCACCGGCCAGACCGTCGATGTTCCCTACCAGGCCCTCTACGTCTTCTGGGACGCACCCGCCTGATCCGCTCGCGACCGGCTCGGCGGGACACCGCCGAGCCGGCATCTTGTGATCTGCGACACTCACGCACTAACATCCAGAATCGTCAATTAGAACCCTGCGGAGTTTGAAATTGCGCTCACCCACCCGTCCACCCGCTTCGGAGCAGTCGTCCCTGCTCAACCCCGGGGAGAAGCACCCATGCGCGCTACCACCACCGCCCGATTCCGGCGCCTACTGGGCGTCACCGCGACCGTCGTCCTGACCGCCACCACCGTCCCGGCCGCCGTAGCGAGCGCCGCGTCGGCCGCCGCCCTGCGCGAGGTCATGTTCGTCGGCAACAACTGGGAGGGCACCGCCGACGTCATCGAGTCGAGCGGCACCTTCACCAAGCTCGGCCGGATCAACGTCGTGCCCGACAAGTCCCAGCGACTGACCGAGATCTACCTCAACCCGATCAAGCTGGCCTACTTCCTCGGCATCCGGCAGGGCCCCGGCGAGGGCCACGACCAACTCGTCGACGATCTGTACTCGACCCCGGACGGCACCGCCCTGGTCGCCTCCCGGCCCAGCTTCGCCGACGTCGTCTCGATCGACCTGACCACCGGGCAGGTCAAGTGGCGGTTCGCGGTCTCCGGCTACCGCGCCGACCACATGGCCGTCTCCCCCGACGGCACCAGGGTCGCGATCTCGGCGTCCACCTCCAACACCGTCCACGTCCTGAACATCAACACCGGCGCTCAGCTCGGCTCGTTCAGCACCGGCGACAAGCCGCACGAGAACGTCTTCACCGACGGCGGCCGGTACCTGTGGAACATGTCGATCGGCAACGTGGAGACCGACCTCGACAGCCCGCTGCTGGACTGGACGAAAGGCGACCGGCACATCACCGTCGTCGACACCGCCACGTACCAGACCGTCAAAACGATCGACATGCGCTCGCGGCTCAACGCGTTCGGCCGCAACGACCTGTCCAACGCGGTCCGGCCCGCGGTCTTCACCCCCGACTCCGCGAAGCTGTACTTCCAGGTGTCGTTCTTCAACGGCTTCGCCGAGTACGACGTCGCCACCGACCGGATCACCCGGGTCAAGACCCTGCCGAAGAATCCGGCCACCAGCAATGACCGGACCACCTACGTCAACGACTCGCGGCACCACGGCCTGTCCATGAGCCCCGACGGCACGAAACTCTGCGTCGCCGGGACGATGGACGACTACGCCACCGTCGTCGACCGCGCCACGCTCCAGGAGGGCACCCTCGTCCCGGCGGCCAAGCCGTACTGGGCCACCGTCAGCGGCGACGGCCGCGCCTGCGTCATCTCCGAGAGCGGCGCCGACCAGGTCACCGCGATCGACTTCGCCACCGGGCAGAAGATCGTCTCGGTGCCGGTGGGCGACCACCCGCAGCGCGTCCGCCTCGCCCACGTGCCGGCCGGCTGGACCAGCCCGGCCCGCTGACTCCGCCGAGGGACGCGGGGTGACCTCCGGTGCCCCGCGTCCCCCTGGGTTCACCCCACTAACCCAAGGGAATGAATTGGATTATCCGAAGGATGAAGCCGGCGCCGGAGGCACCGCTTCTGATCTCTTTCCGCACACGCGAATCCCGGCGATTACCTGGGGCGATGCCGTAGCGGGCGGATAGCGGACCGGCGTGGAGATCGCTGACCGGTCAAGATACTGGTCGCCTATCGAAGGAGTTTCGAATGGCACCAGCTGACCAGGCTCCTGGGCGGCCTTCTCGCAGACGGGACCAGCCGGCCAAGTCAGCGCCCCCTGGGGGGATGACTTTCGGCGACCACGCGACCTTCATCGTCAGCGGCGCCGGGAACGGCATCGGCGGAATGGGCGGTCAAGGATCCCAGGGCGCGAGCCCGGTCACCGTGGGCGCGCCACCCACATCCGAAGGCCCGGCCACCGGGCCGGGTACGTCGTCTCGCCAGGGGCGGCGCATGAGCATGATCGTGGCAGTCTCCACTGTGCTCGGCACCGTCTTCACGGCCGGCGCGTTCGTCGTCGGCCTTCCCGGTTTCAAGGCCGACGACGACAAACCTGTTCAGCACGGGGCCGCCCCACTGAACGCGACGTCGACACCGCCTGCCGAAGCCGGCGCCGCGACACCCGGCACGGGATCGTCGCCGGCCGGCTCCGCGAACACCAGCGGCGCGAAGCCGGTCCCGATCTTCGACGACGTGGTCACGATCGACCAGAACGCCGGCGTGGACCTCGACACCGGACGCAGCAAGAAGCATTATCAACAGAACGCGGACACCGATCTCTACCTGGGCATTTACCACGACCTCTACACCAGTGCCCGCAATTGGACAGCCTACGACGACACCAACGCCGGAACGGAGGAGGGCGCCTACGCCCGCTGCCGTGACTACCGCCTGACCGGCCGGCCGACGGTGCGCGAGCGCTACGTCTCGGTCGGGGGTAACAGTCAGTACTGCTTCACCACCTCGGCAGGACATCCCGCCTGGGTGGCCTCGATCAATCAGGTCGGCGACCAGAGCCAACTGGTCAAGGTCGCGGTCTGGGACGAATAGCCCGCGGGCCCGATCCAGGGCCCGCGATGATCTTGCGCGCGATCGGCCGGGCTGCTTACCGTCGGCGGCATGAGCCGAGTGGTGGTGGTCGGAGCGGGCGTGCTCGGGTTGACCGTGGCGCACGAGTCGGCGGTGGCCGGCCACCGTGTGCACGTGGTCGCTGATCGGGCCGCACGGGACAGCGTCTCGGCGGTGGCCGCCGCGATCTGGTTCCCGCATGCCGTGGCACTGGAACCGGACGTGCTGGAGTCGGGCCGGGCGACCTACGAGCGGTTGACGAGGCTCGCGGACGATCCGGCGACCGGCGTGTTCCTGCGGGCCGGGCTGGTCCGGGTGCGGCGTGCGGAGACGGACCTGTCCTGGACCTCCGCGGTGCCGCGGCACGAGCGTGTCGCGGAGGGTGTGCGCTGCGTCGTGCCGGTCGTCGAGACGAGTCGCTATCTCGCCTGGCTCGGTGCCCGGGTGGCGGCTCTGGGCGTTACGACGACGTGGGGCACGGTGCAGGTGCCCGGCGGGCAGGGCGCGGAGGCGCTGACGGCCGAGGTGGCGTCGATCATCGGCGAGCAGCCGGATGCGGTGGTCGTGGCGGCCGGGCTCGGGTCCGGTGCGCTGCTCGGCGGGGACGCCGAGAGCTATCCGATTCGGGGACAGGTGGTACGGCTGGCGAACCCGGGCCTGACCGAGTGGGTCACCGACGAGGACAACCCCGGCGGGCTGACGTACGTGGTGCCGCGCACCGGCGATGTGGTCTGCGGCGGCACCGGACAGGTGGGCGACTGGGACGAGACGATCGACCCGGCGACCGAGGAGGCGATCCTGCGGCGGGTGCGGAAGCTCGTACCCGCCCTCGCCGATCAGCTGGTTCTCTCCCGCGCCGTCGGTCTGCGCCCGGCCCGCACCAACCGCCGCCTCGAGAGGATCGGCGATGTGATCGCCTGCTATGGGCACGGCGGCTCCGGCTTCACCCTCTCCTGGGGCGACGCCGCCCGCGTGACCCAACTACTGGGCTGACTGGAACAGAATGAGCCGACGAGGGACCGGTCAGCGGAAGATGGATCGGAACTCGGGCTCCTGCTCCCAGAAGACCGCAATCTCCGTGATGATCGCTTGCAGGTTGTCCGCGATCTCGGGCGGCAGCAACTCACCATCGTCATCCCACCGGGGCTCGGTGGGGATGAAGAAGCGCAACTGGCGATAACCCCGATCGACCGGCAGCGTCAGGACATGTTCACCCAGCCGCAAGGCCATCGCTTCACGGCCGGCTCCGCCGAGCGTCACCCCGGACTCCACATGGAGCGCCTGCTGCGGATGCAACTCACGGACCGTCATGCCGGACTCTCCTTCGGGCGGACGGAAACGATCACGAGAACGGATCAATGATATTGACCATCGCGACATCCGGATTCCTTTCGAGGGTGCCTTTCTCCACTCTGAGCCAGGCACTCCTGGACGAGGGGTCGTGGATCCACGCGGTCGCCACGCCCTTCGCCGATTGGGCATACCGCTCGGACAACCGATCCCAGATCCCGTTCGCCTGGTCGACATTGACCGGAGACGTGGCCTCGTCATAAAGCCGCATGGCGTCGAACCTTCGACCGCCCGGCGTTCCTTCGATTGTGACCGATGTAATGCCGTCCACCTGCTTCTCCGCGTACTGGCCCATCCGCTCGCCGTTCGGTTGCTTGCCGGAATAGAAGTTGGCGCCGTTGACCGGACTCCGCAGATCAGCGGTCTCGACATCGTGCATCAGACCTTTGAAGGCGGTGCGCTTGCTACGGGCCACGGTCGCCTCCGCCAGATTCTTGGCGCCTGCTTTCTCGAGCATTGCGGCGGCCTTGCGGAGCAGGACGGCGATCTCGCGCTCGATCAGCGCCATCGCCTCGTGGATCAGCTTCCGGACCGCGACCCGGGTCAGCGCGATCCAGACCGGGATCTCGGCGAGGGTCGCCCCCGCGGTGACCGTCGCCGTCGCGACCGCCTGACCGATCTCGATCGCCAGGGCGGTGAGCTGGGCGATGAACGCGGCCTTCAGGCCGATCGTCACCCCGGCCATCGCGATCAGCGCGCCGCCGATGATCTCCGCCGCGACGGCCGAGTCCCGCAGGTGGCGCCCGGGTCCGTCCTCGCCGTTCCACCAGGCCTCGAACGCCTCGACGCCGGCGCCCTCGTTGTCCAGCCAGACCTGGCGGGCGGTCGCGGTGGCCTGCTCCGCGTGCGCCCGCATCCGGGTGCCGTGGTCGATCCACGCGCGGCCGTCGGCCTGGAGTTGATCCTCGTCGGCCTCCGGCCACTCCAGGCCGATCCAGCTCAGCGGCTCGGTCAGTTCGGGCGGGAGGGTGATGGTCATGGCGGCTACACCCCGCCGCCCGCTGACGCGGAACCGGAGCCGGTCGCCGGCGCATAGCCGAAGCCTGCCGCTGTCGTAGTACCGGAGCTGGTCGCTGTCGTAGAGCCGGAGCCGGTCGCCGGCGCATAGCCGAAGCCTGCCGCTGTCGTAGAACCGGAGCTGGTCGCTGCCGTGGAGCCGGAGCCGGTCGCCGGCGCATAGCCGAAGCCTGCCGCTGTCGTGGAACCGGAGCTGGTCGCTGCCGTGGAGCCGGGTCCGGTCGCGATGCTGGGGGCGGTGCCGCTCGCGGCGTACAGGGAAACCGCGTTCTCGGCGTCCTCAGCCGCGACCGTCCGCGCCTGCAGGAGCAGCGTCGCCGCGGCGAAACCGACCTGCTCGGTGTACGACCCCAGCGCCTCCAGCGCGACGTCGACGACCGCCCGGTACGCGAGAGCGAACACGCTCCCGGCCTCGTCCCCGCCCCACGGGCCGGACGCGCCGCCGACCACGGTCTCCAGCTCGGCCACGTCGTCCGCCATCCGCTGCGCGACCCCGGCCAGGTCCCGCCCGGCGGCGGCGACGCTCTCCGGATCGATCCGCAGCAGCGGCCCGGTCACCACGGCCGCGCCGCCCTTCGGCTCAGGTCGTACAGCGCGATGGAGACCTCGGCGAACCGGCGCTCCGCGGTGTCCGAGGCCTCGGCCAGGGTGGCTTGCAGCCGCTCCGGGGCCACCCCGGCGCCGTACCGGGACGCCGCCGCCTCGACCCGCTCCGCCCGCCGGTCCTGCGCCGTGGAGAACGCCTCGATCAGCGCGTCCCGCAGCTCCTCCAGCGGCAGGTACGACACCCGCGGGTCGAGGTAGAGATCGGCCAGCCGGCCGTCGTCGTCGAGCTCGACCCGGACGCGGCCGTCCGCGGCCTCGCCGACCGCCGGCTGCCCGGCGGCGAATTCAGCAGCGTAGTCCCCCATAACGCCCTCCACATCGGCCGTTGACGGGAACGCCGTGTGAAGCGGCGCTCACCCCCTGTGCCGCCGAATACAGCGCCGAGATGGAGAGGGTTCAATGAAAAAGCCCCGCGGACCGGAAAAGGTCCGCGGGGCTTTTCGCGCCGGCTGGGGTCACTCGGTGGAATCGGGGCCGCTCGTCAGGTCCATGAGCTGCTGGGTCACGTGGTTCGTGAGGGCCTGCTGGTAGCCCGAGGCGAGCTGCCCGAGCTTGTCGATCTCGTCGATCAGCGTCGCGCGCTTCTCCACCAGGCTGTCCATCGCCTCGGCGTGGTTGCGGCGCGCGTCGCTCTCGATCGTGCTGGCCTTCATCTGGGCCTCGACGGTGAGCTGCTCGGCCTTGTTGCGGGCGGCGTCCATCAGCGTGTCCGACTCGCGCTGCGCGTCGCGCATGTGCTCGTCGGCGGTGCGCTGGGCCATCATCAGCACCCGGGCGTTGCGGTCGTCGTCGCCGACGGTCGGCATCGCGCCGGACGGTGCGGCGCTGCGCGCCCGCTCCAGCTGGGACTGCATGTTGCGAGCGTTCTGCTCGGCCCGGGCCCGGGCCTCCTGGAGACGCTCCAGCTGACCCTGGAGGTCGGCGAACTCATTGGTGATCACCATGGTCGCCGCAGGGTTGGAGCCCATGCCGCCACCGCCACCGCGCTGCGCCTGACCGCGGAGGGAGTTGTTCTCCTCGAGGAGGCGGATCAGCTCCTGCTCGACCTCGTCGAGGAACGCGTCGACCTCTTCCTCGTCGTACCCCCGCTTGCCGATCGGCGGCTTCTTGAAGGCCACGTTGTGGATATCAGCTGGGGTGAGCGGCATCGCATTCCTCGGTTCCCGTCGGTGGACGTGCTGCGGCCCGAAATCCTACGCAACGGCGGCACGTTACCGCCCGTGGGCATGATCACGCGGCCCAAAGCCGCTGACCAGGCTTGATGTGAGCAGGAGCACGTCCGGGTCACTACGTGCAGGTCACGGATAGTACCGGGCGCCGACCGACCGCGCACGGGTGGATCATGACAATCGGAAGACGGCGACGAATACGCAGTGGGTCACGAAGCCGAGCACGGTACCCAGACACATCGATCGGCCGACCGACACCCGCCGAGGCTCACTGGCCTGCCAGAACCCGATGCCGACGACGGCGGAGACGACCAGTACGCAGAGGGCGCCGGCGAGGCCGGTCGGCGTCGTATCGGCGACGCAGAGCAACTGCGGGATGAACCCGGCGTCGAAGCCGATCATGCGCGGCCATCGCTTCCGCCACCAGTCACCCACCCGCCCCACCCCCTACGCGCATTGTCGGCAGTAAATGTAAATGCTCGACACCCGCGACTTCGGGCATGCGGGTCACACCTTGGCGACCCGAACCTCCCCCGCCCGGTGCTGGGTCACGCCGGTGATCACTCCGCCCACCAGGATCATCGCGTACAGCGCGATCAGCGCGACCGGGGACAGGCCCGGCAGCAGGGTGGCCAGCAGCACCAGCGGTACGCCGAGACCGGGCCAGATCAGGGCGACCCGCCATCGCCGGGACAGCACCGCCTGGACGACCGCCGCGCTGAGCAGATATCCGGCCAGGCCGGTGCCGAGCACCGCTCGGGTGCCGGGCGACAGGTGTTCCTCCGCGCCGTGCAGGATCGCGTGTTCCAGCCCGACCGCGACGGCCGCGAGGCTCACGGCGATCGGCAGGTGGGCGTACACGTAGAAGTCGTGCACGCCGCGCTGGACGCGCTCGCCGCCCTCCTGGACCAGGCGGCGTTTCGCCGCCCCACCGGAGAGATCGAAGTAGGACCACCACAGCGCGGCCGTGGCCAGGAAGCCGAAGGCCGCGGTGATCAGCACCTCGGCCGCCCAGTGACCGTCGCGCAGGCCGACCACGGCGGCCGCCACCGATTCGCCGAGCACCAGGATGACCAGGAGCCCGAAGCGTTCCGGTAGGTGCTCCAGGTGCAGCGGCGGGCTCTCCCGAGCCCGGGCCGCGAGGGCAGGACCGAACAGGTCGAGCAGGACACCGATCGCCCAGAGGACATACCGGGCGGGGCCGGGGACGGCGAGCGATACCGCCCAGCAGGCGGCGCCGGCGGCATGACCCCAGAGATACGGCCGGATCCCCACCCGGGTCTCCGGCAGGTTCCACCACACCCGCAGGTAGCCGGCGACCAGCACCACGCGCAGCAGGACATAGCCGATGGCGAACCACGGCGCATGGGCTCCGATCGCCTGCTCCGCCGACGCGGCCATGATGATCACTCCGGCCATCCCGGAGAGGGTCAGCAGCCGGAAGATCGCGTCGTCGGTGTCGAACCGGTTGGCGTAGAGGGTGGCGCTCGCCCACGCCCACCAGCCGGCGACCAGGACGGCCACGAACCGGAACCCGCCACTCAGCGTCTCGTCCCCGGCCAGCACGTCCGCGCAGCGCCCGACGAACAGCACGAAGGCCAGATCGAAGAAGAGCTCCAGCCGGGTCGCCGAGCGGTTCGAGTCACGGTTGACGTCAGGCGGCCGGACCAGTTCACGCTCCTCCTCGTCCTCACGGTCCAGCCGGGCCTGTTCGGCCTCCGAGTCGGCCATCCCACCTCCCTTGTCGCGGCTCCCGATACCCCGTTCGGACATCGACCGAACCCAGGGAGTGACACCCGTGGATAGAGTCGGTCGCATGTCCACATCGGTCACCCGGCGTACCGTCCTAGCCACCGCGGCCGCTACCGGCGCCGCGATCCTCGCCCCGGCACCCGCCGAGGCCACGACCAGATCGGCCCTGGCCGATCTGGAAGCGAAGATCAAGGAAGGGATGGCCAGGTACGGCATCCCCGGTGTCGCGGTCGGCCTGCACCACCGCGGCCGCGACCACCTCCTCGGGTACGGCGTGACCGACCTCGCCGACCCCCATCCGGTGGACGGCGACACCGTCTTCCGGGTCGGCTCCACCTCCAAGACGTTCACCGGCACCGCGATCATGCGGCTGGTCGAACGCGGAAAACTCGACCTGAACCGCACCGTCCGTAGCTACCTGCCCGATTTCCGGACCACGGACGCCGCCGCCTCGGCCCGGGTGACCGTCCGGCAGGTGCTGCAGCACAGCGCGGGCTGGCTGGGCGATTTCTTCCTGGACACCGGCGCCGACGAGGGGGCCCTCGCCCGGTACGTGTCCGGGATGTCCCGGCTGCCGCAGCTGACCGCCCCGGGGACCACGTTCGCCTACAACAACGCGGCGCTGTCGCTGGCCGGGCGGCTGATCGAGGTGGCGACCGGCCGGCCGTACGAGCACGCGGTCCGCACCCTGCTGACCGATCCGCTGGGCCTGGACTCCAGCGCGTTCTTCCTGGCGGATCTGCCCGGGGCCCGGGTGGCCACCCCGCACACGCTGACCCCGGCGGGCGAGCTGATCGTCGACCCCGCGGCGTTCGCGATGCCGCGCAGCCTCCACCCGGCCGGGGGCCTGATCTCCAGCGCCCGGGATCAGCTGCGCTGGGCCCGGTTCCACCTCGGCACCGGCGGGCGCCTGCTCAGCTCCCGGTCGATGCGCCTGATGCAGTCGCATCCGGGGCCGGGTGGGACGCTCTTCGTGGAGCTCGACGGGGTCGGCGTCACGTGGATGCTGCGGCCGACGGCGGAGGGACCCCGGGTGGTGCAGCACGGCGGGGACTGGGCCGGGCAGCACTCCGGGTTCCTGATGGTGCCGGAGCGGGACTTCGCGATCACCGTGCTGACCAACTCGGACACCGGGCCGGTCCTGCTGGGCGAGCTGTTCGCCGACGACTGGGTGCTGAGCCGGTTCGCCGGGGTGCACAACCTGCCGGCCGAGCCCCGGCTGCTGCCCGGCGACGAGCTGGCCGGGTACGCCGGGCGCTACGTCATCGAGCAGATCGACTTCGACGGCCAGCCCGTCTCCGCGTCGTTCGAGCTGGTCCCGGACGCCGGGCGGCTGCTCATCCGGCTGGACGACGGCACCGCGGGCGGGTGGCTGGTCTTCTACCGCCGGGACTATGTGCTGGAGATGGCGCCGGACGGCTCGTACGGGCCCACTCGGGACAACTTTGTCCGTAATGCCGACGGGTCGGTCGGCTGGCTCCGGCTCAGCGGGCGGCTGCTCCGTCGTACCCCCCTCGGATCCACGCCTCCGGCAGCGGCCCGCAGCGCTCGGCCGATGAGGTTCCCAGTCTCCACCCTGCCCTACCCGCTCTAACCGCTCACCATAGGGAAAGCGCTTGCCTGCATCGAATCTCACTGATTTGATGCAGGCATGACGATCGATCGAAGGGGCGTCCTGCGCGCCGCCGCCGCCGGAATCCTGGGCATCCCCGCCGCCTCCCGGGCCACGGCCCATCGCAAGACCACCGTCTACGTCGCCGGCGACTCGACCGCCGCGACCTACGCCACCGCCGACGTCCCCCGGGCCGGCTGGGGCCAGGCCCTGCCCGTCTTCCTGCGCCGGGAGATCGCCGTGGTCAACGCCGCGCTCTCCGGCGCCAGCTCGAAGAGCTTCGTCGACCTGGGGCGGCTCGACCTGATCCTGGCCGCCATCCGCCCGGGCGACACGCTGCTGGTCTCGTTCGGCCACAACGACGAGAAGTCCGAGGACCCGGCGCGGTACACCGAACCGTGGAGCACCTTCCAGGACCACCTGAGGCTCCATCTGGACGGGGCGCGGGCGGCCGGGGCCCATCCGATCCTGGTCACCCCGGTGGAGCGGCGCCGGTTCACCGCCGCGGGCGTTCCCTACCTCTCGCACGGGGAGTACCCGGACGCCATGCGCGCCCTCGCCGAGGAGACCCGGACCCCGCTGATCGACCTGACCGCCCTCTCCTTCGCGCTGTGGGGCGAACTCGGCCCGGAGGCCACGAAGGGATACTTCCTCTGGCTCGACGCGGGAGTCTCACCGAACTATCCGACCGGCGTCGCCGACAACACGCACTTCCAGGCGCACGGCGCGATCGAGGTGGCGCGTCTGGTCGTGAGCGCGGGCTGCGCGATCCCCGGCCGTGACGTCCGCGCACTGCGCGACCCGGCCATCCCCGACACCGTGCTGAGCTGGCCCGCGACCAGGCCCGCCGAGAGCTGAAACAGCACGTCAGAGGGGGCCTTCCGCCCCGATGTCCGATCCCATCGGGCGAACTCGCACCGACCCGGGGCGCCCCCACCCTCCTCGTTACGGAAGAATTCCTTCTCGGATCTTGAAGTGGCACCCGGCCGCGCTACCGTGCAGCCCACACCCGGTGCCGCAACGACGCGAGCCGCCGGAACACGCGGCAGCACGACCGCCGCGCCGGCGACAGAGAGGAGGACCCGACGTGACGCTGACCCAGAACGCGACCGCGGTCCGCACACAGCCCGGGCCGACCGACAACCAGGCCGTCCTGATCGTGCACGGCCGGGACCGCACCGGGATCGTCGCCGCGATCAGCGCGGTGCTCGGCAAGCACGACGCCAACATCGTGTCGCTGGACCAGTACTCCGACAACCCGCACGGTGGCCTGTTCTTCCAGCGGACCGTCTTCGCGCTCGACCACCTCAAGGCCCGGCTGCCCGAGGTCGAACTGGACCTGCGGGACCGGCTCGCCGACGGGTTCGACCTGGAGTACACGCTGCGTGACCTCTCGGTGCCGAAGCGGGTGGCGATCTTCGCCTCGAAGGACGATCACTGCCTGCTCGACCTGCTCTGGCGCCACCGCCGCGGGGAACTCCCGATCAACGTCTCGATGGTGATCTCCAACCACGCGAACACCGCCGACGAGGTGCGCTTCTTCGGCGTCCCGTTCTTCCACGTGCCGTCCGCCGGGCCGGACAAGTCCGCCGCCGAGGCGCAGCACCTGCAGCTGCTCCAGGGCAACGTCGACTTCATCGTCCTCGCCCGCTACATGCAGATCCTCTCCGGGAACTTCATCGAGCGGGTCGGCGTCCCGATCATCAACATCCACCACAGCTTCCTGCCCGCCTTCATCGGTGCCGGCCCCTACGCGAAGGCCAAGGACCGCGGGGTGAAGCTGGTCGGCGCGACCGCCCACTACGTCACCGAGAACCTGGACGAGGGCCCGATCATCGAGCAGGACGTCGTCCGGGTCTCCCACGCGGACACCGTCGCCGACCTCCAGCGGCGTGGTGCGGACGTCGAGCGGGCGGTGCTCTCCCGGGCGGTCCGCTGGCACAGCGAGGACCGGGTAATCCGCCACGAGAACCACACCATCGTCTTCCCCTGACCCCGGGGACCCGGGGTGACGGGCTGCTCACCCCGCTCGCATCGAAGCCTCCGACACCCACCACCTGAACCAGCCGGGCTGGGCGGGTGGCGGGTTCGGCGGGTCAAGCCGGCTGAGCGGATCAGGCGGGCTGGGCGGATCAGGCGGGCTGGGCGGATCAGGCGGGCTGGGCGGTGGGGACGGAGATCCAGCTGGTGTATTTGCCGGTGCGGTTGTCGCCGGAGGACTGCCCCCGCAAGCGGCGCTGCACCCACGGCAGCACGTGCTCGCGGTAGTAACGCGCCTCAGCGAGCAGCCCGCCACGCGCCGCCGGGCCGGGATCGATCACGTGGGCCGGGGTCGGGTGGCCGAGGGCGGTCAGCACCAGGCTCGCCACCCGGCGGTGCCCGGCGGCGTTCAGGTGCAGCCGGTCCGCCGACCAGTAGCCGGCGCGCTGGATCTCACGGTCGCGGAAGACGTCCACGAAGGTCAGGTCGTACCGCTCGGCGAGCGGGGCGCACGCGGCGGTCAGCGCTTCGCCCTTGCGCCGGAACGAGCCGCCGAGGGGCAGGTGCCTGGACGGGTCCGCGCCGGAGAGCAGCAGCACCCGTACGCCGCTGTCCAGGCACCGCTGGATGGCCTGCTCGGTCAGGCCCACCAGGGTTTCCAGGTCGCCGCCGGGGCGCAGCATGTCGTTGCCGCCGCCGTTGAGCGAGAGCAGCGTGGGTTTCGGGTCGAGCGCGAGCGCGGCGTCGAGCTGCTCGGTGACGATCGGTCGCAGCAGGCGCCCGCGGATCGCCATGTTGGCGTACTGGATCGGCTCGCCGAGGCCGGTGGCCAGGCCCGCGGCGACGAGGTCGGCCCAA
The DNA here is from genome assembly GCF_900188005.1 of Actinoplanes regularis. Classification (GTDB taxonomy): domain Bacteria; phylum Actinomycetota; class Actinomycetes; order Mycobacteriales; family Micromonosporaceae; genus Actinoplanes; species Actinoplanes regularis. The sequence goes on from NZ_FZNR01000002.1 coordinate 248,880, forward strand.
CCTCGTTCGCTGCCGTCGGGCTGAGTGTCACCCATCCCCTCGGTGAAACTGTCCCCGATCGCGACGTACCGCATTCCCGAACTCCCGCCGGTCGCACCTGGTGTTGATCCGCCCAAGACTAATCAGCGGTCGTCCCCTCCGGCCGTCTCGCGCCGAGCCGGTGATCAACGACTCCCTTGACCAGCCGGCGGGAATTTTCCGGGCAGGACGTATCGGGCCGGCGCCCATCACCGCATCCGAGATCGGGACAGCGCCAAGGGCACCAGCCGGGGCGGCGGGGGCGGTCAGCTCATCGGGAGGACTCGGGCGATCTTGATAGCCGACGTGGTGCCGCCGGCGGCGGGATACGCGACGCTTCCGTCGGCGTACGCCTTGAACGCCGTGTAGTTGTGGTCCTTCGCGCTGATCGTGAACCTGGCACCGACCGTCCGGCCCGTGCCCGAGTCGTACGTTTGCGCGGCGATCGCCGCCCCCGACTGCCAGGTCAGCAGCATCCGCCCGGTGCCGTAGCCGACCAGGTGCGGATGGCTGGTCCCGGCCGAGGTGGTGATCGTGGTGTCGGACCTGGCGGTGGTGAAGTGCTCCAGGCGCGCCTTGCCACCCTGGCTCCACGCCGTCCAGTAGCCCTTGGACCTGGCCAGCACCAGATCACCGCCGAAGAGCGTGCCGTCACAGGTACCGGCGGCGACGGTCCGATACGGGCTGGGCCGGGCGATCCGGCAACTGTTGTCGGTCGCGCAGACCGTCACGTAGTGGCCGGTGCGCGGATCCCAGACGACCCGGGACGTCCAGGCATGGCTGCAACCCACCTCGAACGCGTCCCTGTGCCCGGTGACCAGCGATCCACTGGAGCTGACGACCTGCATCCGGTCGCCCTCGTGGATGTCCACGCAGCTGCCGTTCCTGACGGTGATGGCGACTCCGAAGTACGCCGCATACGTCTTGCCGTCCGACGCCAGCCGCCCGTGGTGCTGGTACCACCAGGTGAACCGGGCGCCGTCGTCGTATCCGGCGCGGCCGCCGGTCAGGTTGGTGACCTGGCGCTCCCAGACCAGCTTGCCGGCGGTGTTGAAGCGGATCATGTGCATGGTGTTGCACGGGCTGGCGGCGCCACCGCAGAGCGGGGTGTCGCCGCAGGCGCCTTTGCGGGTGAGCAGCAGCACGCCGCCGTTCCTGTCGGCCTGCACGTCCTGCAGGTCGATGCCGGTGAAGCTGGTGGGCGTGCCGGTCAGCTTGTCGTCGCAGCCGAGGCTGCCCAGGTAGATCTTGCCACCGGCGCCGAGCCAGGCGAGCCAGGAGCCACCGTCGGGGCGGGCCGCGATCGCCATCGGCAGCTTCTCGGTGTCGCCCTCGGAACCGTACCCGGTGACCTTGGCGGGCAGCTTGACCTCGGTGATCCGGGTGACGGGCCTGGCCGACCCGACCCGGCCGCAGGCACCGGTGGCCGCCGTCGTGCCGGCCGGCGCTTTGACCGACGGGGACGCGCTGGGCGCGGCCGGGCCGCTGGGTGCGGCGGGGGCCGGGGCGGAGTCGTCCGTGGCGACGGGGGTGGCCGTCTCCGACGACGAGGAGCACGCACCCGCGGCGAGGACGACGGTGACGGCGAGCACCACCGCGATCCATCGCCGTTTTTCCACTGCCCGCATGTCGGTTTCCCTCATTGTTTTAAGTTTTTCTCAAGGGGTGTTTAAATTGCGCTTACGTGATGACCTCGATTATCGCGGAGGCGAACTTTACCGGTTCACCAGCAGACAGAAAAAGGGGCCGCCGAAGCGGCCCCAATTCAACAAGCGGTGCCCGGTCAGAAGACCGTCGAACCTGCCGGCACGCTCACCGGACCCCGGCGTGCGGGACGGTCAGGAGCGCATCGCCAGCGAGCACGTTCACCGAGCCCTGGCGCACGGGACGGTTGGGACGGCTCGTCCGGGTCCGGTACCCGTACCGGTGCAGCAGCGGAAGCGCCAACGCCGTCGCCGTCAGGCGCGGCCCCGCGGTCTGCTCCTCGCGCCACCGGTCGTCCAGCCGCAGCGCGACCTCACCGGTGCGGAATCGCCCGGGGTTTCCGGCGATCGTGTGGTTCGCCTCGAGACACACCGTGCTCTCGTCGACGAACGGCCCGCCGGCGACCTGCATCCCGGCGAAGTCCAGCAAGCTCTCGACGGCCCGCCGCGGCGCGGCTACGAAGTCCTCGTAGCGCAGCAGCCGGTACCGGCCTCCGTACGCGCCGGCCAGCCGCTCGACGAGGGTGTTGCGGACCAGCCAGTGCATGGTGCTGGCGACCGGCGCCTCCTGGTGCATCATCGCCGTCATCTTCCGGTCCACCCGCGGGTTCGCGCGCATCCAGGAATGCGTGACGGCGCGCGGGTCGCGGATCATGTGCAGCAGGTACGGCTCGACCCCGGACATCCCGGGAAGCAGCGCGGCCGCCGAGGGCACCTTCGACGAGTCGACGATCAGGCGGGCGCCGGTGACCTCGGCGATCGCGTGGTAGAGCCGGTTGGTGAGCGCCCGGTACTCCTCCGCCTCCGGGGTGGCGACCGCGCCGGTGAGCGCGGGGGTGTGGCGGACCCGGATCGCGTCGCGCTGCAGGCGGGAGATCCGCTCCGGGTCGGGCCGGTCGGCACCGAACGCGGTGTCGAGAATGTCCGCCCACAGACGACACCTGGGAAAGACCAGGCCACATCCGCATTTACGACCTTCGATCAGGCCGCGACTCCACAGATAGAAGAGCTCTCCGGTGGAGAAGACATCGTCGTACGAATTCAGGATGTTGTCGACGATGGTGGTTCCGCTGCGACCCCACCCGGCGATATACACGACCTTTAACGACATGTTGCAGAATCGTTCATATTTGTGGTTAACAGGAGGTGAACAGCAGATGGCCGGACGGTTGTCACGGCCTCGTAGGTGTCTATGCCTTCCTGTGCTTCCTGAGAGCGGGCCGACGTCGGCGGGCAGCCGGCGCCGGGCGGGCGACGAGGCATCGATCTTCCTCCAGGTCTGGGCAACATCGCGGCAAGTATCACGTGTTGCAAAAGTTTAAACGGACATTTCCGTTTTGCCGGGAGTGTCACAGACCTGAAGCATCTTTCCGGTACACCACCGCCTTCGACCCTTGCCGCCGCCGGCATTTCTGGTACGAGGTGAGATCGTGACCGCCGATATGCCTCCTGCAACGTGCAACGACCCGACCACCCCTCCCGTCACCGAAGGTGATCGATTGTGCTGGCGGAACGTCTCGATCGCGGAGCTCCCCGACCGCCGGCCGCTGACTTTGGATCTGTTCCGCCCGGCCGGTCCCGCCCACCCCTGCCCGCTGATCATCTGGATCCACGGCGGCGAGCGGTCACCCGGCGACGAGGAGCCCTCGGCCGCCGGCCGGATCACCGAGCGCACCCTGGCCGCCGGTTTCGCGGTGGCCCGGGTGGCCTACCGGCTCAGCGGAGAGGCCCGCTTCCCCGCCCAGTTGCACGACGTCAAGACGGCGGTCCGCTGGCTCCGCGAGCACGCCGCCCGGCTGGGCCTGGACCCGTCCCGCTTCGGCGTCTGGGGCGAGCACACGGGCGGCCGCCTCGCCGCCCTCACCGCCCTGACCGGCGACGACCCCGACCCGGCCCTCTCCGGCCGCAACGGGATCCCGGAGATCTCGGACGCCGTGCAGGCGGCGGTGGTCTGGTCCGGCCCGGTGCGGGATCTGCCCGGCGAGGTGGTGCCGGCGAGCCCGGTCGGCTACGTCTCCCCCGAGGCGCCGCCGATGCTGCTGGTCCACGGCGCCGAGGACCGGGTGGTCGCGGCCGCGCAGAGCCAGGAACTGCACGACCACCTGGCCGTCCAGGGAGCCCCGGTGACCCTGCGGATCGTGCCCGGTGCGGACCACCGCCTCGTGGGCGTCGGCCTGGCTCCCCCGGTCACCGAATCCCTGGCGCACTTCACCAGCGCTCTGCGCAGGTGAGGGGGAACCGGCGGTACCGACCCCGAGAACACGGACAGCGACGACTACGGAACGCCGGACGGTGACGGCGCTACGACGAGAGGGGAAGTCAGCGACTGGCAGTGAAACGCACAACTCCCGCATCACTTCTCGTAACATTGCTGCCTCCCAATACGTCGTGGCCGGGTCTACCCTGACCCCGTGACCGCGAGCGACTACATCGCAACGCTCTCGCGAAAGCGGATGGGCGCCGGCGCTCTGCTCTCCGACCAGTTCGGGCGCGTCCTGCTGGTCGAGCCGACCAACCATCCACACTGGGCGATGCCCGGTGGCGCGGTGGAGACCGGCGAGTCGCCGCACGCGGCGACGATCCGCAAGCTCCGGGAAGAACTCGGAGTCCTGGTTCCGGTGGGCCGGCTCCTGGTCACCGACTGGGTTCCGCCCATGGGCGACTTCACCGAGAGCCTGATGATGATCTACGACGCTGGCGTGCCGACCCCCGAGCAGACATCGCGGATCCGGTTGCCCGCCACCGAGCTGCGCAGCTGGGCCTGGTGCACGCAGCAGGACGTGATCGCCCTGCTGCCGGAGACGCTGGCCCGCCGGGTCATCGCCGCGGTCCGCGCCCGGGCCGACGGCGCCGCCTACTACCTGGAGAACGGCTACTTCGTGGCGTGACCCGGTGGGATCACTGCTTTCCCGACCCCGCGGCGGTGGCCGAGGCGATCAGCTCGGGGACGGTGACCATCCGGAAACCGCGTTTGCGCAGGCCGTCGAACATCGCGGCCAGGCCCCGGATCGTCACCAGCCGCCGGTCGTCACCCTCGTCGTGGGCCAGGATGATCGAGCCGGGCCGGACCGACTCGACGATGTCGAGCGCCTGCCCGGCCGGGTCGTTGTGGTACATCTTCTCGCGCATCGCCTTTGACCAGAGCACCACGTCGTAGCCCATCCGATCGGCGGCCAGCAGGGTGGAGCCACCGATGTGCCCGAAGGGCGGCCGCAGCAGGCTGACCGGCCGCCCGAACTGCCGCTTGATCTCGTCCTCGGTGCGCTGCAACGACCGCAGGACGCCGTTGAGGTCGAGCGTGGCGAGGTCGTCGTGCGCCCAGGTGTGGTTGCCGATCGCGTGCCGGTCCATCCGCCCGCGGACCAGGTCGGCGTTGCGCTCCAACTGGCTGCCGACCATGAAGAAGGTGGCGGGAACACCGGCCGCGTCCAGCGCGTCGAGGACCATCGGCGTCCAGTGCGGTGCCGGCCCGTCGTCGAAGGTGAACGCCACCAGCGGCTCGGTGGTCTCCACGTAGTACCGGACCGCCACGCTCGCGTGGCGCACCGAGTCGAGCACGTCGGCCGCGGCGGCGTACCCACCGGCGACCGGGGGCCGGTCCAGCCCCAGCCGGTGCGGAATCTCCCGGGCGCCGACCGCTCCGGCCAGCACACCGACGGCGCCGGCCGCGGCGGTGCGCAGGACCGCCCGGCGGCTCAGCACGGGCCCGATTCCGACGGCCGGATACGGTTCGGTACGCCTGCCATGGTCAAACCCCCGTATGCATGGCATTGAAGTCCTCGGATTCTGTCGCGTGCTGTCAAGCCGACGCGCCCAGTCCCCGGCCACATAATCCCTGAAAAAGGGCAGAGCGGGCATCCGAAGTCATCAAGATCACGTAATCACCCGAGCGGTGGAGGTTTCGGGCGGGTTCGCACCGGTAGCCTTTCGGGCATGTATCCCTCGCCGCATGTCCGAGTCTCGGACGCCGACCGGGAGGCGATCGTCGCGCGGCTCAGCACGGCGACCGCCGAGGGCCGTCTGACGATCGAGGAATTCAGCGAACGGTCCCGGCAGGCCTACGAGTCGCGCACCTGGGGCGACCTCTCCGCCGTGGTGCACGACCTGCCGTCATCCGCGCTCACCCAGCCGGACTCCGCCGCCCCACCCGCGGCCGCTCCGGGCAGCCGGCTGCCGCTGTTCTCGATGATCGCCGGTCTCGCGTCCCTGCCGCTGCTCATCCTCTTGGGCATGCCGGCCCTGTTCAGCGCGATCGCCGCCGTGATACTCGGCGCCAAGTCCCTGCGCGCCCCGGCCCGTCACGGCCGCGCACAGGCGATCACGGGCCTGATCTGCGGTGCACTCAGCCTGATCTTGATGACCATGCTGGTGACCATCGAGTTCTAGCCAGGGTGGCGCCGGCTCAGGCCGGTCGGGCGGCGCGGGTGAGTCCGAGCCGGTCCAGCAGGGGCGTTTCCGAGCCGGCCCGCACCCGGGCCACGTTCCGTTCCATGCCGTCGAGGATCTCCCGGGCAGCCCGGTACGCCCCCTTCACGACGCCCGCCTCGTCGACGAGGAAAGCGGCGGTGACATGCACGTTCGTCCCGGCGCACTCGGCGCGCAGACCCTCGGCGAACTGTTCGACCGCGGCCTTGGCAGCCCCGTGGACGGCCTGCCGGTAGGCCGGCACGACGCCGACCAGGTGCGCCTGCGGCCGCAGCCGCAGCAGCGGCAGGAAGGTCCTGGCGAGGTGCAGCGTCCCGGGCCGGTGGTCGATGCCGGGGACGGCTCCGGCACAGTGGATCAGCCCGTCCAGCAACTGCCAGCGCTCGATCACCACGGGGGGCAGCCCCGCGGCCCCGGCCGGGTCGGCCACGTCGGCCACGTGGGTGGAGAGCAGCGGCGGCGCCACGACCTGACGGGCGGTCTCCCGCAGCGCGTCCGGGTCGGCGTCGACGGCGGCCACCCGGGCCCCGCGTCGCACCGCTTCCAGCGTGATCGCGCGGCCGATCTCGCCGCCCGCACCGGTCACCACCAGGGTCTTGCCCGCAACCCGCATGCCATGCCTCCTAGATCATGCCATGCCCCCTCGATGGTGACGGTGATCACGTTACTGTGGCCCGGCCGGGAAAGGCAACGACCGGGCCACCGGGTTACGGACCAATGTGCTCAGCGGCGGAGGTGCACCCGCGACGGACCCGCCGAGAGCGTCCCGGCCACGGAGGCCGTGGGCGCCTTGACCGTCCAGTCCGGGTGGCCGGGCATGGGCGGGGTGGCGGTGCCGTAGAGCCAGTCGTTCAGGAAGCCGCGCAGATCCTTGTGTGCGACCTTCGAGGCGAGCGCGATGAAGTCCTGCGTCGAGGCCGACTTACCGCGGTACTTGGCGACCCAGGTGCGCTCCAGGGTGTCGAACGCCTTCGCACCGATCTTCTGCCGCAGGGCGTAGAGGACGAGCGCGCCACCGTCGTACACATTGGGGTTGAAGACGTCCCAGATCGAGTCGGACTTCAGCGGCCGGGCGACCGGCCCGAACCGCGCCCGGTACACGTCGCCGGCGGAGTAGACGGCCTTGAAGTAGGTCTCCAGGTCCGGCTGCCCGGTGTAGTCCTCGAACTGGCCGTGCTCGGCGGCGTAGTTCAGCTCGTACCAGGTGGCGTGACCTTCGCTCTGCCAGACGTCGCTCCACTGCCAGGGCGCGACGCTGTCGCCGAACCACATGTGGGCCAGCTCGTGCGCCATGATCGGGTCGAGGACGAACTTCGGGTAGCCGAACAGGCCGGTGTCGTAGAGCGACAGGGTCTGCGTCTCCAGCGCGAAGCCGAGATCGGTGTCGATCACCAGCGAGCCGTACTGCTCGAACGGGTACCGCCCGACCTTGCCCACCATCCAGGCCAGCTGGGACCGCTCGACGTCGGCCTTGGGCAGCAGGTCCGCGGCGAGCCGGGTGGGCACCACGTCGCGGATCGGCACGCCGCCGACCGGCCGCCGCCGCTGCACGGTGAAGTCGCCGACCGCGAGCTGGATCAGCTCACCCGCCATCGGCTTCGACTCGCGGTAGACAGAGGTGACCCTGCCGCCACGGCTGCGCTCGCCGACGTGCACCCCGTTGGCGACCGCGGTCCAGCCGGCCGGGCGGGTCATCGAGATGGTGTACGTGGCCATGTCGCGCGGGTGGTCGTTGCTCGGGAACAGCGCGTGCGACTGGTCCGGCTGACCGGCCATGATCGTGCCGTCCGGAGTGGTGACGAAGCCGGCCGGCGAGTCGGCGTTGGCCGGGATCGGCGTGGTCGTGAAGCCGCTGACCGTGACCCAGAAGCGCTTGCCCTTGGACAGGTGACGGCTGGGCGTGATGACCAGTTCGTCGCCGGAGCGGCTGAACTTCGCCGGGCGGCCGTTGACGGACACCTTGCCGACCGAGTCACCGCCGAAGTCGAGGTCGAAGCGGGACAGGTTCTGCGTGGCGATCGCGGTGATCGTCACGTCGCCGCTGACCGTCTGCTTCGGATCCTTCTTGGGATAGCGGATCCGGAGGTCGTAGTACTGCACGTCATATCCGCCGTTGCCGAGCAGCGGGTACAGCCGGTCGCCGATTCCGGCCGCACCGGGACTCGCCGCACCGCCGCCCGCGTAGGCGGGAGCCGACAGGCCGGCCACCGCGAGCAGCGCGGTGGCACCGGCCGCGAGCAGCCCCGAGAGACGTCTTTCGATTAGGTCACTCATGGCCGCCGACGTTACGCCGACCACTGTGGACTCGCAGCCCCTGCCCGAGGGGCGTGAACCACAGTGGACTCACAGCCGCCGCACAGGATGCAAGCCACCCCTTGGCACATTGACGGGAAGCTCTTTCAAGAGATGAAAGAACTTGCTACCTTCCGTTCACACGTGAACGCTGGGTTTCCGGCTTGTCACGCCCCGCGCAGCGCCGTCCCCCATGGCTCTGGAGGATCCCCATGTCCGCATTCATTCGAAGAGCACTCGCCGTGCTCTGCGTGCTTCCCCTGCTGGTGCTGAACGCACCCGCGGCACGCGCGGCGAACTCGGTGACCGTCTACTACAAACCGTCGGCGTCCTGGACCACCGTGAACCTCCACTACGCGCCGACCGGCGGCTCGTGGACCACGGTTCCCGGCGTCGCGATGACCGCAAGTTCTTGCAGCGGCTGGTACCAGAAGGACGTCGACCTCGGCACCGCCGCCGGGATGCAGGTCGTCTTCAACAACGGCTCCGGCACCTGGGACAACAACTCCGGCGCCAACTACAGCGTCGGCACCGGCACGGTCACCATCACCGGCGGCGCGGTCAGCTCGACCGCCCCGTGCTCGACCTCGGCGACCAACACCGCGACCGTCTACTACAAGACCGGCTGGACCACGACGTACCTGCACTGGGCGCCGACCGGTGGTTCCTGGACCACGGTGCCGGGTGTGGTGATGGACGAGCAGGCGTGCACCGGCTGGGTCCGGGAGACGGTCAGCCTCGGCACCGCCACCACCTGGCAGGCCACGTTCAACAACGGGGCCGGCACCTGGGACAACAACTCCGGCAAGAACTACTCGCTGGCGACCGGGGTCTCCACAGTGAACGCCGGGGTGGTGACCGCGAACGCGGCCAGCCCGTGCGTCACCGCGCCGGCCGACACGACCGCGCCGAGCGCGCCGGCCGGGCTCACCGCGACGGCGGTGAACACCACGGTCACGCTCTCCTGGACCGCCTCGACCGACGACGTCGGGGTGGTCGGCTACCAGATCAGCCGGGGCTCGACCACGCTCTCCAGCTCGACGAACGGATACTCCGACCGCGGGCTCACGGCGAACACCTCGTACACGTACACGGTCAAGGCTCTCGACGCCGCGGGCAACGTCTCGGCGGCGAGCGCGGCGGCGACCGTGACCACCGGCGACGCCGCGCCGGTCACGCAGGGCGAGATGCTCGGCGGGGACCCGCGCAAGGACAGCATCTACTTCGTGCTGACCGCGCGCTTCTACGACGGCGACACCGGTAACGACCGCGGTGGCAGCCAGAACGTGGCCTCCGGGAACGCGGCGAACAGCGACCCGATGTTCCGCGGCGACTTCAAGGGGCTCGTCGACAAGCTGGACTACATCAAGGGGCTGGGCTTCTCCGCCATCTGGATCACGCCGGTGGTGCTGAACCGGTCCGACTACGACTACCACGGCTACCACGGCTGGGACTTCTACCGGGTCGACCCGCGGCTGGAGTCGACCGGTGCGTCGTACCAGGATCTGATCAACTCCGCGCACGCCAAGGGCCTGAAGATCTACCAGGACGTGGTCTACAACCACAGCTCCCGGTGGGGCGCGAACGGGCTGTTCACGCCGACCGTCTACGGCGTCCGGGACAGCCAGTGGAGCTGGTACTACAGCGAGAAGGTGGCCGGTAAGCAGTACAACCCGCTCGAGGAGAACAGCGCGGGTTACCCGTACAACGGCGACCTGTGGAGCAGCACCGCGCCGGCGGGCAACACCTGCCCGAACTACGGCACGCCCACCGGCGCGAAGAGCAAGGAGGGCTACACGCTCTACAACTGCCAGTGGCCGTCACCGACCGCGAAGATGTTCCCGTCGACGCTGTACCACCAGTGCTGGATCGGGAACTGGGAGGGTGAGGACGCCCGGTCCTGCTGGCTGCACGAGGACCTGGCGGACTTCAACACCGAGAACGCGACGGTGCAGAAGTACCTGATCGACGCGTACAACAAGTACATCGACATGGGCGTGGACGGGTTCCGGATCGACACCGCCGTGCACATCCCCCGGGTCACCTGGAACCGGCGCTTCCTGCCCGCGCTCCACGACCACCTGGTGCAGAAGTACGGCGCGACCAAGGCGAACGACTTCTACGTCTTCGGCGAGGTCGCGGCGTTCGTCAACGACAAGTGGAACCGCGGCTCGGTCAACCACTCCGCGCAGTTCTACACCTGGAAGGAGCGCACGACCTACTCCGACGACGACGTGGCCGCGGCGCTCGAGCAGTTCAACTACGAGAACAACCTCGGCACCGGGAACCAGCCGACCAGCACGAACGCGTTCCTGAACGGGAACGCCTACCACGCGCCGGACCACAGCCAGTTCTCCGGCATGAACATCATCGACATGCGCATGCACATGAACTTCAGTGACGCGCAGAACGCGTTCAGCAACGGCAAGGACTCCGACGACTCGGTCAACGACGCCACGTACAACACGGTCTACGTCGACTCGCACGACTACGGCCCGAACAAGTCCTCGACCCGCTACTCCGGCGGCACCGACGCCTGGGCCGAGAACCTGTCGCTGATGTGGACGTTCCGCGGGATCCCGACGCTCTACTACGGGTCGGAGATCGAGTTCCAGGCCGGCAAGCAGATCGACTGCGGCCCGACCTGCCCGCTGGCGACGACCGGCCGCGCCTACTACGGCGACAACGTCAGCGGCACGGTCACCGCGAGCGACTTCGGGGTGGTCTCGTCAGCGACCGGCAACGTGGCGACCACGCTGTCCAAGCCGCTGGTCAAGCACCTGCAGCGGCTCAACCAGATCCGCCGTGCGGTGCCGGCGCTGCAGATGGGGCAGTACTCGACCGAGGGCGTCTCGGGCAACATGGCCTACAAGCGCCGCTACACCTCGGGCAGCGTCGACAGCTTCGCGCTGATCACGGTCTCCGGGAGCGCGACGTTCAGCGGAATCCCGAACGGCACCTACGTCGACACGGTCACCGGCGACCGGAAGGTGGTCACCGGCGGCTCGCTGACCATCTCCCTGAGCGCCAAGGGCAACCTCCGCGTCTACGTCCTCGACCAGACGGGCAACCCCGCCCCCGGCAAGATCGGCACGGACACCACCTACCTCAAGTGACCCAATAGAAAGACCACAGAGCTCAACCCCATTCCCCGGTACGACCGGTGGAGTCCCGTCCGCGGGCCTCTCGGCCCGAGCGCTGTGCGAGCGTGGCGTCGAACCCGCTCGCACAGCGCTCGGCCGAGAGGCCTGACCACGGGAGTCCATGGTCGTACCGGGGAAAGGGTCTTGGGGTTTGCGGCGCGGGATCACCCGGCGGTGGCGTCTTTCAGGACCTCCTGGACCGCTTCCTCCTCCGCCGGATCGTCGACGACGGGCGGTGGGTCGCTGAGCTGCTCCCGCAGGTAGTTCCAGACGACCGCGACCAGAGCCGCGACCGGGACGGCGAGCAGGCTCCCGACGATCCCGGCCAGGTTGCCGCCGAGGGTCACCGAGAGCAGCACCACGCCGGCGTGCAGGCCGAGCCCGCGACTCTGGATCATCGGCTGGAAGATGTTGCCCTCCAACTGCTGCACCAGCAGGACGATGCCGAGCACGATCAGCGCCTTCACCCAGCCGTTGAAGACCAGCGCGATCAGCACCGCGACGAGGCCGGCGAAGACCGCGCCGACGATCGGGACGAACGCGGTGACGAACGTCAGCACGGCCAGCGGCAGCACCAGCGGAACCCCGGTGATCCACAGGCCGAGGCCGATGAAGACCGCGTCGAGCAGGCCGACGAACGCCTGCGAGCGGACGAACGAGCCGAGCGTGTTCCAGCCGCGGGTCGCGATCTCCGGCAGGTCGACGCTGAGCCGGCCCGGCAGCTGGCGGCTCAGCCAGGGCAGGAACCGCGGCCCGTCCTTGAGGAAGAAGAACATCAGGAACAGCGCGAGGATCGTCGTGACCAGGCCGTTCACCACGGTGCCCACCCCGGTCAGGGTGGCGTTCGCGATGCTGCCCACGCTGTGCTGCAGCTTGTCCGCCGCGGTGTTCAGGCCGCTGTTGACGTCGGCGTCGCTGATCTTCAGGGGCGGACCGGAAGCCCAGTCCCGGACCGTCTGAATGCCCTCCATCACGCCCTGGGCCAGCTTGCCGCCCTGCGCCGAGACCGGCACCGCGATCAACACGATGACGCCTCCGACCAGGATCAGGAAGAGCACCGTGACCGTGGAGGCGGCCAGCGCGGGCGACCATCCCCGGTTACGCAGCAAGCGCATCGGCGGCCAGGTGAGCGTGGTCAGCAGGAGCGCCACGACCACCGGCCAGAGCACCGACCAGACGAGCCCCAGCAGCCGGAGCAGCACGTAGGCCAGCAGCAGGATCAGCAGGGTCTGCAGGGAGATCCGGGCTGCGTTGCGCGTCGCTTCCCGGGTCTTCGCGGCGTTCAAGGTGGTCCCCACCCGGATCACCTTACGTAACCGGCGAGCACCGTGCTGGTGACGCGCGAGGTCGGTGGGTCAGGGGCGCCAGGGGCTGAGGCAGTGGTCGATCATGGCGAGCCGGCGGCCGGCGTCGACCATCGGGTCGGCCATCACCGCACTGACCTGTTGCCCGATGCAGATCATCAGGACCACCTCGACGACCTCGGGGATCGGGATGGTCGCGGTCAACACGCCGTCCTCGATCGCCTCGGCCAGGCGGCCCGCGATCTGGCCGCCCCAGTTGTCGCCCACGTCGGCCCGGGACTGGTCGATCTTGGAGTTGGCGGCGAGCCGGCCCCAGAAGGCGACCACCACGAACGCCTCGTCCCGGGTCTCCTTGGTCAGCGGCAGGATCTCGCGGATCATCGCGTAGAACGCGTCGAGACCGCGCAGGCCGGCGGTGGCGGCGGCGATCCGGTCGTTGGTCCGCTCGGTGATCCGCATGTACGCCCCGGCCGCCACCTCGTCGAACCCGTCGAAGTAGTGCCACAGCGCGCCGGTGCCGATCCCGAGCTCGGCGGCGATCGCGCGACTGGTCGCGGCGGACAGGCCATCGCGCGCGACAACCGCCAGAAACGCCTCCACGATCTCGGAACGCCGCTGGTCGTGATCGACGATCTTCGGCACGTTGTCCCCTTCCCGCACGTCAGGCTACCGGGCTCGCAATACCGTGCGAATCTCCGCGTTCCCTTGTGCCGCCTGTTACCACCTCGTAAATTCCGTAGCACGCCGGTTGTCACCGCCACCGTTGGTGACGACCGCACGATCCTGGACCACCACGGCGCGATCCGCCGAGGTGGTCCGCGGGAAACCTCGGAGGTCATACGCGTGACGTTCTACCGGCAGGTGGGCAGTATCCCGCCGAAGCGGCACACCCAGCACCGCCGCCCCGACGGCGGGCTGTACGCGGAGGAGTTGGTCGGTGAGGAGGGCTTCTCCTCCGATTCGTCGCTGCTGTACCACCGCGGCATCCCGTCGGCGATCGTCGACGCCCGGCCGTGGCAGCTGCCCGACCAGACCCTGACCCCGAACATCCCGCTCGTCCCTCGGCACCTGAAGCTGCACGACCTGGAGTACAAGGAGGCCGACCCGGTCACCGGGCGGCGCCTGGTCCTGGGGAACGCCGACGTCCGGATCTCGTACGCGGTCTCCACCGAGACGTCCCCGTACTACCGCAACGCCGTCGGCGACGAATGCGTCTTCGTGGAGCGGGGCAGCGCGACCGTCGAGACGGTGTTCGGCGCGCTCACCGTCGGCCGGGGCGACTACGTGATCATCCCGCGGACCACCACGCACCGGTGGATTCCGGACGGTCCTGAGCCGCTGCGGACCTACGCGATCGAGGCGAGCTCGCACATCGCCCCGCCGGCGCGCTACCTCAGCCGGTACGGGCAGTTCCTGGAGCACTCGCCGTACTGCGAGCGGGACCTGCGCGCGCCGTCGGAGCCGCTGCTGGCCGAGGGGACGGATGTCGAGATCTACGTGAAGCACCGTGGCGGCGGGACCGTCCACGTCGTGCCGGAGCATCCGTTCGACGTGGTCGGCTGGGACGGCTGCCTGTATCCGTACGTCTTCAACATCGCCGACTTCGAGCCGATCACCGGGCGGGTGCACCAGCCGCCGCCGGTGCACCAGGTCTTCGCCGGGCAGAACTTCGTGATCTGCAACTTCGTACCCCGCAAGGTCGACTACCACCCGCTCGCGGTGCCGGTGCCGTACTACCACTCGAACGTCGACTCGGACGAGGTGATGTTCTACGTCGACGGCGACTACGAGGCGCGCAAGGGGTCCGGGATCGGGAAGGGGTCGATCTCGCTGCACCCGGGCGGGCATTCGCACGGGCCGCAGCCCGGGGCGGTGGAGGGCTCACTCGGGGTGGACTTCTTCGACGAGACCGCGGTCATGGTGGACACGTTCCGGCCGCTCGATCTCGGCGAGGCCGGGCTGGTCGCGGATGACGGGCGCTATGCCTGGTCCTGGTCCGGCCGCGGCCCGTCCGCATGACCGGGACCGGCTTCGGCGACTTGTTCACGCGACTCTTCGACGACGCGGCGCTCTTCCCGCCCGGGAACGCGCCGATGGCCGTCGCGGTGCCGGCCTGGCTGCGGCGGCAGGGCGACCTGGTGGGGCCGTTCGTGCTGCCCGCGGCGCGGTTGGCCGAGGTGGGCGCACACCTCGGGACTGACGGTCCGCCGCTGGAGATCGCGCTGACCACCGCGCCGGCGGACCTGCCGGCCGCGGTCGACGCGATCCGGAGGAATCCGGCGCTGCGGCTGGTCGCGGTCGAGACGACGGTCGCGGTCGACGCCGCACAAGCGCGATCGGCGGTACGGACGATGGCGGACTCGTTGCCGCCGGAGCTGCCCACGGCGATCGAGGTGCCGCGTACGGACAGCCGGGACGAGGTGCTCGACGTGCTCGCGGGCACCGGATGCCGGGCCAAGCTCCGCACCGGTGGACTCCGTGTCGACCTGTTCCCGTCCCCCGCCGAGCTGGCCGGGACGATCCGCGCCTGCGCCGAGCGGGGCGTCGCGTTCAAATGCACTGCCGGGCTGCACCACGCGATCCGGCACACCGACCCGGCGACCGGTTTCGACCATCACGGGTTCCTCAACGTGCTGCTCGCCGCCGACGACCCCGACTCCGCCGAGGTTCAGCTGCGGCGTACCGACGCCGTCGCCGTCTCGGCCGAGCTGCGCGACTGGTCACCGTCGCGGGCCGCCCGGGCGCGGTCCGTCTTCACCTCCTTCGGTACGTGCGATGTCGCGGACCCTGTGCACGATCTCGTCCAACTCGGCCTGCTCCCGGAGAGAATCACCGTATGACCTGGCTCGACCTGCCCGCATCCACCGGATTCGGGATCACGAACCTGCCCTACGGGGTGTTCACCTCGCCGTCGTCGGAGCACGCGCGCACCGGCGTGGCGATCGGCGACCACGTGCTCGATCTGGCCGGGCTGACCGGAGACCCCGTGCACGCGACCGGATCACTCAACGCCTTCATGGCGCAGGGACCGGAGTCATGGGCCTCCCTGCGCTCGATGATCACCGCGTGGCTGACCGATCCGGTTCATCAGGACCGGATCACGCCGCACCTGCTGCCCCGCGCGTCGGTGACCCTGCGCCTGCCCTTCGAGGTCGCGGATTACGTGGACTTCTACAGCTCACGGGACCACGCGGAGAACCTCGGGCGAATGTTCCGGCCCGGCTCGCCGGCGCTCACCCCGAACTGGAAGCACCTGCCGATCGGTTACCACGGGCGGGCCGGGACGGTGCAGCTCTCCGGCACGCCGGTGGTGCGGCCGCAGGGCCAGGCCCAGTCCCCGGAAGGCCCGGTCTTCGTGGCGTCGCGGCGGCTGGACATCGAGGCGGAGATCGGGTTCGTCGTCGGGGCACCGTCGGCGCTCGGGACGCCGGTCCCGGTGCGGGACTTCGCGTCGCACGTCTTCGGGGTCTGCGTGGTCAACGACTGGTCCGCGCGGGACCTGCAGGCCTGGGAGTACGTGCCGCTCGGGCCGTTCCTGGGCAAGTCGTTCCTGACCTCGGTGTCGCCGTGGGTGGTGCCGTTGGCGGCACTGTCGGCGGCACGGGTGAAGCCGCCGGTGCGGGACGAGGCGCTGCTGCCCTACCTCGAGGACGGCGACGAGCCGTGGGGGCTGGATCTGACGCTGGAGGTCCGGTTGAACGGGGCCGTCGTGAGCCGGCCGCCGTTCCGGGGGATGTACTGGACCGCAGCTCAGCAGCTGGCGCACATGACGGTGAACGGGGCTTCACTGCGCACCGGGGATCTGTACGCGTCGGGGACGGTGAGCGGACCCACCCGCGAGGAGCGGGGCTCGCTGATCGAGCTGTCCTGGAACGGCACGGAGCCGCTGGCACTGCCGGACGGTTCGACGCGATCGTTCCTGGAGGACGGTGACGAGATCACGATCAGCGCGAGCGCTCCCGCCGCGGACGGCTCGCGGCTGTCGTTCGGTGAGGTCACCGGGCGGGTCCAGGCGGCCCACTGACCCTTCGGCGAGCGGTGACGACCGGCCACCCGCTGGTCGTCACCGTGGCATCCATCGGGTCCCGCTCGGCCACCTGCCAACCGAAAGCGACCCGTCCGGGCGTAATCCCACCCGCTCACCGCAAATATCCGGGCCACGAGAACACGGCCGGGAGAACACAATGTGCCCCTGGCGGACCGAGCGTCCGGGGTCGTACCGGACGAACGTTGTTTGGCATTTTCGGGCGACCTGCGAAAACAAGCCTGGCCCGGTTTCCGCCGCCGGGTGACGACGGAAAC
The DNA here is from genome assembly GCF_900188005.1 of Actinoplanes regularis. Classification (GTDB taxonomy): domain Bacteria; phylum Actinomycetota; class Actinomycetes; order Mycobacteriales; family Micromonosporaceae; genus Actinoplanes; species Actinoplanes regularis. The sequence goes on from NZ_FZNR01000002.1 coordinate 266,067, forward strand.
CGGGCTCCCCCCAGGAAGGTCAAAAGATAAGAATTTTTATTCTCGACCGCGGCCCGCCGAAAACCTCGCAGGAATTCAGCAAGGCGCGGAAAGGTCGGTCAACGGCCGACCCGGTCGAAACGGTGACCGAGATCGGCATCAGGGCGGAACGCGCTGCTTTCCACCCGCTCCGATTTCGGGATTCTTTCGGCCGTCGGCGGATCATCCGCACCGGATGACGACCGGGAGGTCAGCGGCTCATCGGGAGTCCACGGCTCGGCGACACCCGACCGCGGCCGGGGAGCCCACTGATCGTCGGCGCCCGGATGCGGCTGCGGACTCACCGGACCAGCAGGGTGTAGCTCGGGGCGATACCGCTGCGGCAGCGGTAGGAGACCCAGACGTGCTTGGCGACGCCGTCGGCGCCGACCCGCTCGCACTCCGCCTGCGGGTATGTGACCTCGTTGTACCGGGCGGTGTAGACCGTGCGCTCGGTGGCGGCGGGGCTGAAGGACGGGGTGTAGGTGATCACCAGATCCTCTCCACCGAAGCCGGTGTGGGTGGTCGGCGCGGACCAGACACCGGCCGCCTCGCCGGCCGCGCCGATGGTGGCGGCGCGACCGAACCCGTAGGTACCGAGGATGTCGGTCATGCTGAACGAGGCGACGCCGGCGACGGGCGCCGAAGCGATGCCGGAGACCGGCGCGGCCTGGGCGACGCCGACCGGAGGCACCGCCGCGGAAATGCCGGAAACCGGCTCGGCATGGGCGACGCCGGGAACGAACACAGCCGGGACGAGGGCGGCCAGCAGCACACTACGCATTTTCGAATCCTTTTCCACCAATCGCCGCGAGGATCTCCCGCAGGCGCAGGGATGGGCAACCGGACGGATCTTCATCCGGACGTGCCCGAATCAGCTCGGAATTGAACCTACACCGAATGCGGCGACGAATATCGCTTCTCACCGAGAACAATATGTTAAGTATTTACAACCGTTAATCATGGCTACTTCACACCGGCATCGTAGGTCGAGGTCATTTCGGTTCCGGAACACATCGCGACCGGCGCGATGCCACGTAATCCAAGTTGATCTCGGGCGAGGTCACGGCCCCTCGGGGGTTGCCTGCGGGTGTGCGGATGGCCGAGGTTGGTCGCCATGCGGTGTGCCGGTGGGTTGCGGCCGGTGGCGCGGCTCGTTGTCATGGTCGTATCGCTGCCGCTGTTGGGGCGCTGTGGCCCAGCCGGAGTGGCTCGGCTGAGCCTGGCGGTCGTATCCCGGGCCGGGACACGACCATCAGCACAGCTGAACCGCAAGTTTCCGCAATCCCGCCGTACCTCCGGCAAGCAAACGCCCCCACCCCGAACCGCAAGCGGCAGCCGGGAGAGTGACCAGAAGCGGGCGGTGGCCGGCGAGCATCAGCGCCCACCCGCAGACCGCAGGCGGCGGCCGGAGCGGTGACCAGAAGCGCGCGGTGGCCGGCGAGCACCCGGCAGCGCCGTTGTGGGTACCACGCACGAGATCGACTTACGCCTGGGCGGCATCGGGCCACAGCTGGTCGTCGCATGGTGAAGGCCGGTCACACTCGACGGCCCGGGAACGCGGAAGCCCCGCCGGCGCCAACACCGACGGGGCCTCTCAACACGCTTCAGCCGGCGCGGACCGCCGACCACTTACCAGGGATTACTTGACGACGACCGTGCTGACGATCTTGTCGGCGAGGGTCTGCTTCTTCTGGTCCCAGAGCGGGAACAGGAAGCCGATGTAGCAGATGATGGCGTCGACGATGTGGCAGATGTCGCGGCCGAATGCCTTGAAGCCACCGATGGCCTGGCCGGTGTTCGCGTCCACCAGGCGGATGCCGAGCGCCTTCTTGCCCCAGCTCTGGCCGGTGGTGCCGGCCAGGTACCACCGGTTGTAGCCGGAGACGACGAAGCCCAGCAGGAGGAAGACGTAGTACATCGCGTTCGGGGTCTTCAGACCGGTCACGTCGTCGGTGCTCATGCCGAAGATCGAGGCCAGGATGCCGAACGGCGCGGAGACCAGGCCGTCGATGAGGTACGCGCCGACCCGCTGGAGCCAGCTCGCATAACCGGTGACCGGGGCCGGGCCGTAGCCGGGCGCGCCGTACGGAGGCTGTCCGCCGTACGGCGGCTGCCCCTGGGCGTACGGGTCGTTGGGCGGGGGGTATGTCATTCGTCAAGTCCTTCTACTGGGCCCAGCCCACGCCGAGCCGGTGCAATTGAAAGAGCCAGCTCGCCATGGCCAGGAGACCGGCCAGCCATCCCATCCGTCGCCGCCCGGCGGGCGACCACGGTTTCGGCGGGGTCAGCACACCCGCGGCACGCAACGCCACGAGCGGGCCGGCGGCGACCACGAGAGCCGCCAGACCGAAGATCACGGGGTTGGCCAGGAACGCCGTCACGACCTGCCCGCGCACGAGCGCGACGGCGGCGGTGGTGAGACCACAGCCGGGGCAGGGCACACCGGTCATCGTCCGTAACGGACAGGGCAGGCCCAGTCCGGCGCGGGCGACCCCGGTGGGCCACGCTAGGGCGGCCCCGGCCACGAGCACGCCGAAGCCACCGATCCGCTCAGGGACGGAGAAACTTCGCACGGCGCACCTCGTGATCACGGGAAAGGCGCACAGATAATAAGGGCCCGGATCGACGCGGGGCGACCCCGTTTACCAGCGCATCTCCAGATCAGTCGGACATCACTCGGTTGCGGCCCGCCTGCTTTGCCCGGTACAGAGCGTGATCGGCTCGAGCGAGAAGATCGTCGAGCGTGGTATCGCCTTCACCCAATCGAGTCAGGCCGATGCTTATCGTGATCGGGAGGGGACCGGCCTGGGTGGGGATCGGCTCGCCGCCGACCGCCATCCGCACCCGTTCGGCGAGTTCGAACGCCTCGCCCTCGTGATCGGGGAGCACGATCGCGAACTCCTCGCCGCCGTACCGGCCGAGCACGTCGGAGTGCCGCAGCACGGCCCGGATCCGGCCGGCCACGGTGCGGATCACCTCGTCGCCCACGCCATGCCCGTACGTGTCGTTCACGCTCTTGAACTTGTCGATGTCGAGCATCCCCGCCGCGAGCGGCCGGCCGTTGCGGGCCGCGGCCTGCACCAGCGCGCCCGCCACCGCGTAGAAGTGCCGCCGGTTGTGCTGCCCGGTCAGCTCGTCGGTGGTGGCCAGCTCCTGCACCCGGGTGAACAGCCGCGCGTTGTCGTACGCGGTCATCCCCTGGGTGGCCAGCGCCGCCGCCACCTGCCGGCTGGTGTCGTCCAGCCCACCACCGAGCAGGACCACCCCGGCCGGCCCGTCCCGGCCGGCCAGCGGCACGGCCAGGGCCACCGGGTCGCCGGCCAGCAGCCGCTCGCGCAGCCCACCGGTTCCGGCCGGGTCCAGCAGGGCCGGCTCGGTCAAGCCGTCGAGCAGGGCGTTCTCCTCCGGGGTCAGCCGCAGTCCGGCCACCTCGGCGGGTTCCAGGACCTCGCCGCCGGGGGCGACCAGGCAGCTCGAGGCGGCTCCGAGCGTGCTCTGCAGGGTGCCGCTGAGCCGGCGCAGCAGCCGGTCCGGCTCCAGGATCGCGGTCAGCTCGGCCAGGCTGGCGCGCAGCATCTCGGCGAGCGCCTGCTGCTGTTGCGCGGCCCGTACGGCCAGGTGCAGCTGGGCGGCCCGGGCGGTCTCCAGGGAGACCGCGATGTGGCTGCTCATCGCGGTGAGCACGTCGACGTCGTCGTCGGTGAAGATGCCCCGGGCGAGGCGGCTGTCCAGGTAGACGACACCGATCAGGCGGGCCTTGAACTGCACCGGGACGACCAGGATGCTGCGCAGGCCGTGCACGACGGCGCTGCGCGAGCCGAGCGCGGCACCCTGCTCGGTTCCGGTGACCACGACCGCCTCACCGGACTCGGCGACCCGGCCGACCAGGGTCGCGCCGTACTCGATGGTGTCGGTGAGATCCCCCTGCACGTCCCGGCCGGCGAACCGGACCGGCTGGCCGGCCTCGTCGAGCAGGAAGAACAGCGCCCGTTCGGCGCCCAGGATGCGCAGCATCTCGTCGAGCGCGACCTGGGCCAGTTGCCGCGGGTCGAGGACGGTGGCGGCAGCCGCGCTGATCTGCTGCAACGCCTCCAGGTGACGGTTGTGCGCGGGAACGACGCCACGGCGGTCGGCGACCGTACGCCGGTGGGTGTTCGCCCCCTCCTCCACGCCGAACTCGGTGCGGACCTGCCGCCGTCGCGGCTCCCAGCCGTAGTAGGTGGCCAGGGCCATGGCGGAACGGGCCTGCCGTTCGGCCTCGTGGATCTGGCCGAGCGCCCGCAGCGCGCGGGCCCGGACCCGGGCCAGCTCGAACTGCGCCAGCGGCGCGTCCACGGCGCGGGACCGCTTCTCGGTCTCGTCGGCGAGCTTGATGCTGCGCTCGTGCTCGCCGACGAGCTGGCAGTACGACGCCTGGATCGCCGCGTGGGCGAACTTGATCAGCGGCGAGCCACCGGCCCGGCGGAGTTCGCGGATCGCCGCTTCGGCTTCGGCGCGCCGGGCCGGGCGGTCCTCCTCGGCGGCGGACCGCAGCCGGAACAGCCGGGCGTGCGCCTGGAAGACGAAGATCCACTTGTGCTGGACCATCAGGTCCTTGCGGCGTAGCCCGAGCCCGCGGAACTCGGCCAGCGCCGCCTCGAACGGCTCGCCGACCTCGCCCTGTTCGAGCAGCACGCACACGGTCGCGGTGAGATTGTTGGCGCGCTGCACGCGGGTGCCGGTGCCGGGCGGGAACGCCTCGCGCAGCCGCTGCAGGGCGCTGGCCGCCTCGCCGAACCGGCCCTGATAGGCGGGGATCATCGCGCTCAGCATGCCGAGCGAGGTGCCGTAGGTCAGCGCCGGATCGGCCACGCCCCGCAGGCCCCGCTCGTACTCGCGCCCGGCGTCCCCGGGGTAGCCGCGCAGCAGCAGGCGCAGGCCCTGGGAGGCGTGACCGACCAGCAGCTGGGCGGGCTCGTACCAGCGGGCGTTCTGGGTGACCGCCTTCTCCCAGGCGGTGCCGTCGTCGTAACCGCCGAGCAGCATCGAGGACCCGTGCACCCATTCGACGTAGGCGATCAGCGCGGGATCGCCGAGCTCGGCGGCGACCGCGGCGGCGCGGCGCAGGCAGCGTTCGCCGACACCGCGCAACTTGATCACCATCAGGACATAGCCGGCCAGGGCGTACACCCGGGCGTACTCGCGGCTGGGGCCGAGCCGGTTCACCGCGTACATCGCCCGGAGCGCGAGGATGCCCGCCTCACGCAGCCGGAGCCCGATCGCGGCCGCGTAGCCGCCCGCGTCCAGCACTGCGGTCAACACGGCGAGCGCTTCGCGCCGCCGGCCTTCGGCCTTTCCAAATCCGATTCCGGTACGACGTACGACCCCGCCCGCGAACGCGTAGGCCAGCGTCGACAGGATCAGCAGCAGCTTGTTCCCGGGCAACGGCCGGCCCAGCTCGGTGAGCGCGTCCTGGACCGTCTCCAGGGCCCGGGTGTCGTCCCAGGCCGTATGGCTCAGCTCGATCCGGGTGATGTACAGCCGGGCCCGCCGCAACCGGTCCGGCTCGGCGGCCAGCGCCCGGTCCAGGGTCTTGTCGGCCTCGGCGAACCGGCCCGCCCGCTGATAGGCCTGGGCCAGCGGGTGCAGCAGCTCGGTTCCCGGCGCCGGGTCCCCGTCGATCGCCTCGATGAGGTACCCGATGGCGTCGGCGGGCGCCTGGTCGGCGAGGGCCCGCAGGCCGGCCACGGCCATGCTGCGCCGCCGCCCCTGCTCCGGAGCGGCCTCGCCGGCGCCCTGGTAGTGGCGGGCGACGGTGTACGCGTGCGCCTCGTCGCGCAGCTCCACGGGCAGGTCTTCCAACGCCGCGGCCAGATCCGCGTGGCGGCGGCGCAGACCTCCGGCGTCGAGCCGGGCGAGCAGGTTGTCGCGTAACTGCGGGTGGACGAACGCGTACCAGCCGCCGGGACGCGCCTCGAGCACGTGCCGTTCGAGGCCGGCCTCGATCGCTTGCAGAAGCTCTGTGTCGCCGGCACCGCGCAGACCTTCCGGCCGGAACCGGACGCCGGCCACGGCGGCGGTGGTGAGCACGTCGAGGACCGGCTCGGACAGGCCGCCCAGGCGGGCGGCGAGCAGGGCTCGGACCCCGGCCCCGGACGGCAGCGCGTCGGCGCCCGCGGTGTCCAGCCGCCAGATGCCCCAGAGCGGGCCGAGCAGGCCCGCGTCGAGCAGCCGCATCAGGTAGCTGACCACGGCGAGCGGGGTGCCGTCGGTGCGGACCGTGACGTGTCGCGCCAGTTCGGCCGGTACCGTGGCGCCGGGCAGCCGGGAGGCGACCACCTCGGCCACCACTGGCGGGGGCAGGGGCGTACAGGTCAGCTCCAGCGTGCCGGGGACGCCGAGGTCCAGGGCGCTCTCGTCGTCACCGGTTCCGGTCAGCACCACCAGCAGGGGGAGTTCCGGCAGGTCCGGGGCGAGCGCGGCGACCAGCTTGCGGGTCGCCGCGTCCAGCAGGTACGCGTCGTCGACGACCAGGATCATGCCGCCGACGCGGCGGGCCACCTCGCCGAGGAAGGTCGCGCCGGCCGCGAAGACGTGCTCGTCGCCGGCGACGGCCGGCCCGGTCGCCTCGAGCAGGCCGAGGTCACCGAAGAGCTTGATCACCTGAGCGACGCCGGCGGCCGCCGCGGCTTCGACGATGTTGCGCTCGAGGTACGCGCGGGCCTTCTCGGGCAGCCGGCGGATCCGGGCCATCGACGCGTGGACCGCCTCGCGAACGGCGGCGAGCGGGGCCGGCTCGTCCGGCCGGCCGGTGACCCAGATGACCGGGCACCCGTCCGCGACGGCCAGCCCCGTGGCGTGCTCGGCGAGCCGGGTCCGGCCCGAGCCGGGACCACCGTTGATCATCACGACGCCGCCGACGCCGGCGCGGGCCCGCTCCCAGCGGCGGGCCAGGCGGTCCGCCTCGGCGTCCCGCCCGCACAGCGGCCATTTGCTGACCGCGGGCACCTCGGCGGCCGCACCGCCGGGGCACTCCCGCAGGGCGACGAGCAGTCCGGCGGCGTCCGGGTAGCGGTCGTCGGGGTCCTTCGCGAGCAGGCGATTGATCACGGCGGCGAGCGCGGGGTCGACCTCCGGGCGCCGCTCGCGTACGTCCGGAACCGGAGCCGCCAGGTGCAGCCGCAGCAGCTCACCGACGTCGTCGGCCTCGAACGGCAGCCGACCGGTCAGGCATTCGTAGAGCACGACGCCGAGCGAGTACAGGTCGGAGCGGCCGTCGACCGGACGGCGCAGCATGCCGGACTGCTCCGGCGAGGTGTAGAGGAAAGTGCCGACCGCCTGGTCGGAATCCGCGCCGTCGTCCCGGCCGAGCTGCGCCAGACCGAAGTCGATCAGCTTGGCCCGGCCGTCCTTGCTGATCATCACGTTTTCCGGCTTGATGTCCCGGTGCACCAGGCCGACCCGGTGCGCGGCGGCCAGCCCGCGGGTCAGCTCGGCGGCCAGCGCGACCGTCCGCTCCTCGCTCAGCCCGCCGGAGAGCAGCAGGTCGGAGAGGGAGCCGCCGGACAGGTGCTCGAGCACCAGGGCGGGCACACCGTCCACCTCGCCGACCGCGTGCACGCCGACCACGCCCGGGTCGTCGATGCAGGCCAGCATGGCGGCCTCGCGCTGGAAGACGGTCCGCAGCTCGGAGTGTCCGCCGGAGCCCGTCAGCGGGCGCTTCAGCGCGTAGTCACGGCCGTCACGCCGGACCCGGTGCACCATGGTGAACGCGCCGCGGCCGAGCTCGTCGACCACCTCGAGGCCGACCAGCTCAGCGGTGTGCGGCGCGCCAGGGCGCACCTGGGGGGATTCCATCACCGAACGCACTCACTCCGTATCTGTCTGTACGTCTGCTCTTCGACCGGAGTTCCGAGAACCTGAATGTTCTTGATTCGCCGCACGGCCTCCCCCAGGCCCGCCGAGGACGGAGACCACCCGGGCACGGGCCGCCTCGCCGGGATGCCGGCGGCGACTCCTTCCGGGTTCACCTGCCGGCGTTCGCCTGCGCCGCCGGGCCCGGGGCCGGACCCTTTGTCTCGTGCTGAAACGCCTGCTCGCCGCCCTGCTGCTGTGCATGCCCGTGGTTCCCGCCCACGCCGCGACACCGGCCGCGCACATCATCGAGCCCGGAGACACGCTGTGGGCGATCGCCCGCCGCTATCACCTCGAGGTCGACGAGTTGCAGCAGTGGAACGGGTTCACATCGGACACGGTGCTGCGGCCGGACGGCGCGGTGCGCCTCTCCCCCGCCGAGCAGACCTGGCCGGACTGGAGCACCTGGTCGGAGACGATCACCGCGGCCGAGGCGAACGGCGACCCCACCAAGGCGTGCCCGGTCCCGGTCTTGTCACTGCGCCGGGTCTGGGTGAAATACCTGGACTTCAACGGCGTCGTCCACGACGGCAGCCTGATCGTGAACCGCTCGATCGTGCCGGCCACGAAGAGGGCCTTCGCCCTGCTCTACCAGTGGCGTTTCCCGATCATGGTGATGGAGCCGGTATCGAGGAACATGCCCGAACTGACCGACCGCACGGTCCTGACCAGCGGCTACGAGTGCCGCACCGTCGCCGGGACGACGAAGTGGTCCCAGCACGCCTACGGCCTGGCCATCGACGTCAACCCGCGGCAGAACCCGATGATCAAGGGCGACTACCTGGATCCCCCGCACAGCGAGCCCTGGATCCCCCGCGCCCCCTACCGCACCGGCATGATCCACGGCTCCGGCGCCGAGCTGGCCTTCACCACGAACGGCTTCTCCTGGGGTGGCCGCTGGCAGTCCCTCAAGGACTACATGCACTTCAGCCCTAACAACCTCTGACGACGTTTCCGCGAAGGCGACCGGCGGCCTGTCCGGCGGAGCACGCCGCGGTCGGCATGCTCCGCGGGACAGGCCCGGTGGGCACGGTCCATCTATTCCTTGGACTTGATCTTCTGTACGGCGGCTTCCGCGATCGCCACGAGTTCCTTCTGGTCCGGGTCCTCCAGGTTGGCGAGCAGCACCGTGACGGCCACTCCCCCGACGGAGACCGCGACCATCTTGCCGTGCACCGTGGCTCGCGGGTTGGTGAGTTCGACCTCGAAGCGCACGCCCGCGGACTTGTCGCCGAACTTCGGCACGTCGAGCGGGAGCGTGGCCATGTGCAGCGCGCCGGACGATCCGGGTTTGCCCTCTTCGTAGATGGGGCAGCGGCGCGGAGCCTCGGCCACCGCGTCGACGATGGCGGCGGACCGGTCCCCGGCCGGGTTGATCACTTCGAGCAGGATCGGCCCGGGGTCGCCTTTCATGAAGGCGGCTCGCACCGAGCCGCTGCCACCCTTGTCCTCGCCGGGCCCGCTGCGATCAGCGATGGCCATCCGGGGGTTCGGGTGCACCGGGAGGCCGGGGCCGGTCGGCTCGCCGGGCGCGACCGGCCGCTCCGGGACCGCGGCGCCGGTCGCCGTCTTGCAGACGCCGGCCCTGGTGCCGGCGGTGACGTCCACGTCGGAGAAGGCTTTCAACGCGTCCGGCATCGACGCATAGCCCTTGGGCAGGTCACCGACGGCGAGCAGGGCGTCCTTCAGGTGCTCGGGGGCGATCGCCGCGGCGGCGACCCCCGGAGTCAGAGCGAGGTCGACGGTCAGCGCCGCTACGCCCGTCCCCGCGGAGACCGCCAAGGCGAGCGAGCAGCTGAACGCGGCCTTGCCTAATTTGTGGTTGATTGTCTGCATTTCTTCACTTTAGCCACGCCAGCCACTCGCGACGCGGCCTTCGCGGTAATCCGCCGGAACCGTCTGGCGGCCCGCCGTGCCGGACGCGGAGCTGAACGACTGTCGATGGCCGGCGCGGGACGCCCGGCGCGGGTCCGCCGCTGCCACGCCTGCGCGTGATTGACTCGTGTCAAACGGCGCTGGTAGGCACGGAAGTGTGACCTTCCTGTGGTCCTACACCGAGGCGCTGGCCGCCGGGGACGAGGGCTGGTGGCGGGCGGCGACCCGGCACGCCGCCGCGCTGCTCGAGGCGGACCACTGGTGGCTGGAACCGCCCGGGCCGGTCCCGGTGCAGCATCTGCTGGTGGAGACGACCGCGTTGCTGTCGTACGCCCTGGCCCGCAGCGAGGGCGCCGACCCGGGCACGGTGAGCGGGACGCGGCTGGCGGCGTGGGTGGCGGCACGCCCCCTGCCGCTGCTGGACGAGACGGTGCCGGACACCGTCGAGGGGTCGATCTCGCTGCTCCAGTGGAGCCGGATCTTCGAGGAACAGCGGCTGCGCCAGGAGAACGACCTGGCCCTGCTGCTGCGGGCGGCCGGTCACAAGCTGCCGGCCGGCCACGATCCGGTCGACGACGATCCGGTCGCGCGGCTCTGGCAGGACCTGGTCGACCGGGAGAGTCCGGGACGCCGGTACGGGCTGGGCTCCCGGCTGCCCGGGCCGGCACTCACCCTCGGGCTGGGGGCCGTCGCGCAGCACTTCGACCGCGCCTGAGCAGCCGCGGCCTGAGCAGCCGCGGCCTGAGCCGCTGGTCGCGCCATCACGACCAGCGGTCACGCTCCGGTCAGCCCAGCGCCTCGTCGTAGAGGAGTTCCAGTCGCCGGGTCTGCTCGACGAGGTCGAAGTTCGCCATGACGTGCTTGCGGGCCTGCGCGCCGAGCCGCCGCTGGAGGTCCTCGTCGCCGAGCAGGCGCTCGATCGAGACGGCCAGCGCGGCCGGGTCCGCCTCCGGGCTCAGCAGGCCGGTCTCGCCGTCGACGACCGCTTCCGGGATGCCGCTGTGCCGGGTGGCGACGACCGGCAGGCCCAGCGCGGCCGCCTCCAGGATCGTGGTCGGCAGGCCCTCGGTGTCACCGTCCGGCGCGGTCTTCGACGGACAGGCCAGGATCCGGGACTCGAGCAGGTGGCGGCGTACCTCGTCGGGGGACTGACTGCCCGTGAACGTGACCTCCAGGCCCAGTTCCTCGGCGCGGGCCCGCATCGCCGGCATCAGCTCGCCGTCGCCGACGATCAGCGCGCGGGGCCGTGGCTCGATCGCGGCGAGCGCGGTGAGCAGGTCGTCGATGCCCTTCTTGGCCACGAACCGGCCGATGAACAGCACGTCCCACTTCTTCGGGAGCTCCGCCACCGCCTCCGGCACCTCGATGCCGATGTGGTGCACCTTGACCTTCGACGGGTCGGCACCCCAGCGGATCGCCTGCTTGCGGATCTCGCCGGAGACCGCGATGACCAGCGACGCCCGCCGGAACACGGTCTGCAGGTTGCGCCGGTAGCGCACCCCCTTGGCGCCGGAGCTGGCCGGCTGACGGGTCACGTCGTGCCCGTGCAAGGTGACCACCAGGGGCACGCCGAGCTGCCCGGCGGAGTGACTGACGAGCCAGCCGTCGCCGCCGAAGTGGGCGTGCACGAGCGCCGGTCGTACGGCGGAAAGGGTCTTCTGCAGTAGCGGCGAGGTGCCGGTGAGGCGCAGCCGCAGGAAGCCCTTGCCCTCCGGGAAGGCGATCACGTCGTCGGGGCGGGAGAGCACCGAGTCGATCCGGGTGGCGCCGACATACGTCGGGGTCCAGCGGGTCAGCGCGTCGCCCTGATTGCGGATGAACGTCTCGGATCCGGGCAGCATGGCGCTGCGCCAGATCGCGACCCGGCGCTCAGTCGGCATCGGGCCGCGGCTGCTGGTTCTTGCTCCCGCGACCGATCACGACATCGCGCAGGCGGTGGCGGACGCTCGGCGGCAGGGCCCAGATCTGCATGTGCGTAAGGTAGTCGACGGTGCCCGGGCGGCCGTGCTCGCGGGCCTCCGCGAGCAGCTCACGGAAGAGCTTGCCGTCGCGGGTCGACGCGGCCATCGAGCTGAGCACGCTGAGCGTGAAGGCCGCGTAGGCGCGGGGCGTGAACAGGTCACGGCTGCTCCGCAGCCACGCCAGCTGCTCCTCCCACGGGTTCTCCAGGCTGATCCGCTCACGGTTCTCGTCCTGGTGCCAGAGGACCAGCGGCTCGTCCGCGTAGATCAGCTGGGTGCCCGGCTCGCGCAGCGCCCGCAGCGTCCAGTCCAGCTCCTGCTGGCGGCGCAGGCCGACGGTGAACGGCACCTTCAGCCACAGCGCGGTGGGCGCCATGATGCAGGAGGTCTGCACGAATCCGTCGCCATAGAAGAGGCCGCGCCGGACCACGAGATACTCACTGATCGGCTCACCCGGCTCGGGCAGCCGGCGCGGCATGATGTTGTCGGCGCGCGGCGTCCGGCTGATCATGCGGCAGGCCACCACCGGCGACTCCACCTCCGCGGCCTCGGCCAGCTCCAGCTGCCGGGCCACCTTGGTGGGCAGCCACTCGTCGTCGTCGTCGAGCATCGCGGTCCAGCGGCCGCGGGCGTTGCGGGCACCGGTGTTACGGGCGTTCGGGGCCTTGCCGCGCTCAGGCAACACGATTACGTTGAGCCGCGGATCACCGACCTCGTCGAGCGCCGCCGTGGTGGCCTCGTCGGGACCGTCGACGACGACGATGACCTCAAGGTTCTGATGCGTCTGCCCGAGGGCGCTACGGACGGCCCGGACGGCCAGGTCCGGCCGGTTACACGTCGGGATAACGACACTGACATCCGGCTTTGCGGACATGGCGACTCACTTACGGCGGGAAAGGATTTGTCGGATACCGCGGGTCCTCGGCTGCCTGGACGGTAGGTCGCCTCGGCGGCGCGAAGGTTAACGGAAGGTGTCTAGTTGGGGGGCAACAGGCAAGCGGCGTTCGGCGACGAAGGCTACCAAAACGCGGACGTTCACCTTCCCGTAACCTGTCGCTCAGAAAAAATCCACCTGCCGCAGGCAATCTTTCCGCCTGCCGCACCCGTCTTCATGGGTGGAAGGACCGTCCTAGATTTCAAGGGACGCAAAGCCCGCCCCCCAGATGAGGAGACCCCCTTGCGTACGACCAGCAAGCGCCGACGCCGCACCCCCCGCTGGGCCCTCTGGACCGTGGTCTTCGGGTCGGTGCTGCTGGTGGCCGGCGGCGGCGGAGCGATCGGCCTGAAGGCCACGCTGGCCGCGGCCACCGACGAGGTCGGCAAGGGAGACCTGCTCGGCTCCGCGAAACCGGTCGAGGAGAAGAAGAACGCCAGTCTCGACGGCGCAAAGAACCTCCTCCTTGTCGGTATCGATCAGCGGCCCGACGAGCTCAACGGCGAACCGCTCCGCTCCGACTCGATCATCCTGCTGCACATCAACAAGGACCACACCAGCGGCTACATGATCTCCCTCCCCCGGGACAGCTACGTCAGCATCCCGGCGTTCGACAACGGCGCCCAGTCGTACGGCGGCGGCAAGTCGAAGATCAACGCCGCGTTCGCCTTCGGCTCCCGCGGCCTGAAGGGGGACAAAGCGCTCGAGGGCGGCTTCAAGCTGCTCACCATGACCGTGAAGGAGCTGACCGGCATCACGCCGGACGCCGGCGCGATCATCGACTTCCAGGGCTTCCGCAAGGTCGTGACCGACCTGGGCCGGGTCTGCATGTACGTGGACACCACGACCACGTCGATCCACCTCGGTAAGGACAAGGACGGCAATACGGCCAAGCCGTTCAAAATCAACCCGGACGGTACGCTCCGCGGCAAGATCTCGGGCGTGACGCCGAACATCTACAAAAAGGGCAACCGCTGCTTCAACCCGTCCCAGGCCCTCGACTTCGTCCGCCAGCGTGACCTGCTCGAGGACAACTCCCTGGACTACGGCCGCCAGCGGCACCAGCAGCAGTTCTTCAAGGCGATCATCAACCAGGCCCTGAAGGACGTGAAGGCCGATCCGGGCAAGCTGCCGAAGCTGCTCAGCGCGTTCGGCAAGGCGATGACGGTCGACGCCGGTGGCATCAACCTGGCCGACTGGGCGCTGGCGATGCGCGGCATGAACCCGGACACCCTGGTCACCATCAAGACCAACGAGGGCAAGCTGAACTCGCAGAGCGTGCCCGGCGTCGGCAGCGTCGAGCTACTGAGCGACGACAGCATGGACATGCTCAAGGCGATCAAGAAGGACACCGTCAAGACCTTCCTGCTGACCCACCCCGGATTCATCGCCACCGCCTGACCCACCAGCCGTTTCGCCGGTGCCCCCAACGGATCACGGTCCGTTGGGGGCACCGGCATTTCGGCGAGAGCACGCCCCCTGAACAAGGAGACCCTTTGCCCACGACGAGCAAGCGCCGACGCCGCACCCCACGCTGGGCCCTCTGGACCGCAATCTTCGGGTCGGTGCTGCTGGTCGCCGGCGGCGGCGGGGTGATCGGCCTGAAGGCGACGCTGGCCGCGGCCACTTCCAAGATCGATCAGGAGAGCCTGATCCCCACGACCGGGCCCAACGAGCCGGAGAAGACGAACCTCAGCCTGGAGGGTGCCAAGAACATTCTCCTGGTCGGCATCGACCAGCGGCCCGACGAACTCAACGGCGAGCCGGTCCGGTCCGACTCGATCATCCTGCTGCACATCAACAAGGACCACCGCAGCGGCTACATGATCTCCCTCCCGCGCGACAGCTACGTCAGCATCCCGGCGTACGACAACGGGGTCCAGTCGTACGCCGGCGGCCACGACAAGATCAACGCCGCGTTCGCCTTCGGTTCCCGCGGGCTCAAGAAGAAGGAAGCTCTCGCGGGCGGCTTCGAGCTGCTCACCAAGACCGTGAAGGAACTCACCGGGATCACCCCGGACGCCGGCGCGATCATCGACTTCAAGGGCTTCCGCGAGGTCGTGAACATCCTGGGCCGGATCTGCATGTACGTGGACACCACGACCACGTCGATCCACCTCGGCAAGGACGGCAACGGCAACACGGCCAAGCCGTTCCGCATCAATTCGGACGGCACGATCAACAGCAGGATCTCGGGCGTGACGCCGAACATCTACAAGAAGGGCAACCGCTGCTTCAACCCGTCCCAGGCCCTCGACTTCGTCCGCCAGCGTGACCTGCTCGAGGACAAGTCCCTGGACTACGGCCGCCAGCGGCACCAGCAGCAGTTCTTCAAGGCGATCATCAACCAGGCGCTGAAGGACGGCATGAACTCGCCGACCAAGCTGCCGAAGATCCTCGGCGCGTTCGGCAAGGCGATGACGGTCGACACCCGCAAGATCCCCCTGGTCGACTGGGCGATGGCGATGCGCGGCATGAACCCGGACACCCTGATCACCATCAAGACCAACGCCGGCAAGCTGAACTCGGACACCATCAACGGCAGAAGTGTCGAGTTGCTGAGCGAGGACAGCATGGACATGCTCAAGGCGGTCAAGAAGGACACCATCAAGAGCTTCCTGATCACCCACCCCGGATTCATCGCCACCTCCTGACCCCGTTTAGCCGTTCCCTGGATGCCCCGCGGACCGTGATCCGTGGGGCATCCGTGTTTCCGCAGTTTGCCGACCTGTTCGGAGGGACACGGGCAGCGACCGCGCTTGCCGGGGCGGAGGCTTCTCCAAAGGCAGATGCGCCTTCAGAGGCGGAGGCGCTTCTCCGCCCACAAAGGCTTCCCCCAACAGCGGAGGCTGCTCCAAGCGCGGAGGCTGCTCCAAGCGCGGAGGCTGCTCCAAGCGCGGAGGCTGCTCCAAGCGCGGAGGCTGCTCCAAGCGCGGAGGCTGCTCCAAGCGCGGAGGCTGCTCCAAGCGCGGAGGCTGCTCCAAGCGCGGAGGCTGCTCCAAGCGCGGAGGCTTTATCAACGCGGGCGGCGGCGAGTCGTCTGCGCGGGAGGGCCCGGCGGATAGGGTCGGCGGGTGCGGAGCAAGCAGCAGCTCACCGAGGACATCCGGCGGGAACGCCGGGCGGCACTCGTCGTCAACACCCGGTCGCGGCGTGGGCGGGAGTTCTATGAGGACGCCCGCCGGCGGCTGCTCACGGCCGGTTTCCAGCTGCTCGCGGACCATGCCCTGGAGCAGTCCGGGGAGCTGGAGCCGCTGCTCGCCGACGCACTGGACAAGGGGCCGGACCTGCTGATCGCGGGCGGCGGTGACGGGACGATCAGCACCGCCGGCCGGATGCTCGCGCACCGGGACGTGGCGCTGGGCCTGCTGCCGCTCGGGACCACGAACAACTTCGCCCGCACCGTACGCGTCGAACCGGATCTGGACGCCGCGCTCACCACCCTGATCGACGGCAAGGTGATCGATGTGGACCTGGGGCTGGCCGGTGACACACCGTTCACCAACCACGTCGGCGTCGGCCTCTCCGCCGCGGTGATGACCAGCGCCCCGCCCCGGCTGAAACGGCTGGCCGGACGGCTGGCCTATCCGATCACCGCGCTCGGTCTGCTCGCCCGGCACCGCCCCCTCCGTGCCATGATCCGGGCCGAGGGCCACGAACTGGAATTCCACACCCATCAGCTGTACGTCGCGAACGGCGGTTTCCACGCCGGCCGCCCGATCACCGCGGACGCGCACGCCGACGACCGGCTGCTGGTGGCGCGTACCCCGTGGGTGGCCCGGCCCGGCGTGAGCTGCTGCGCGAGACAGCCCGCAACGCCACCACGGGTCACCGCCGCACGCTGCGTGAACGCCCGTTCCTCGCGGTCCGCGAACTCTGGCTGGAGACCGACCGGCCGGCCCCGGTCGAGGTCGACGGCGAACCCCGCGGCACCACCCCGATGCGGATCGCCGTCGACGCCAACGCCCTGCGCGTGATGGCTCCGGCGGACAGCCCCGACCTCTGAACAGCGGGAGCCGCCGCATCCCCTCCGTCCAGGCAGCCGGGGACCGGGCGCCAAAGCAGGCCGCGGGCCGAAACCCCGGCCGGAAGGAACGGGAGGACCGTCCGATCCGGATCACCGAGACCGGAGTCGATCGGCGGCGGTCGGGGAGTCCCCACCGCCGGAATGACCGCAGTCAGCCGGCGACGAGCGGAGAGTCCCCACAGCCGAAGCGACCACAGTCAGCCGGCGACAAGCGGAGAGTCCCCGCAGCCGAAGCAACCACAGTCAGTCAGTGACGGGCGGAGAGTCCTTGCGGTCGGAGTGACCGAGGTCGCGGTCGGGGGCCACCCGGTCCCGGACCATGCGCTTGAGCTGCGGAAGGTCCGGAAAGCCGTCAGGTTTGCGGTTCCACAGGACCTCGTCGTCCAGGCGGACCTCGAAGACGCCGCCGATGCCCGGCACCAACGCCACCTCGCCGAGATCCCGTGGGAACGTGGTGAGCAGTTCCTGCGCCAGCCACGCGGCCCGCAGCAGCCAGCGGCACTGTGTGCAGTATTCGATCTCGAGGCGAGGCGTCCGGTTCGTCACAACGACCGAGTATGCCCGGCGCCCGGCAGCTCAGGCGCGGGCCGGACGAAACAGCCAGGACAGGACGGCGAACGCGGCCACACCGGCCACCAGCAACGACGTGAAGCCGGACCAGTCCGCCAGCCCGTAGGCCGCGCCGAGCGGGACAGCGAAGCCGACCGCCAGGACCGGGACGAAACGCCAGTCCCGCTCACGGCCCCTGCCGCCCTGATCGCCGATCCGGAGGAACACCACGCCCGATACCGCCCAGACGCCAAGAACGAACACCAGCGCACCCACGGTCCGATCATCCTCGAATCCGCCGGCTTTCGGGATCCGACTTGCGCGCCACCACCCGCCGGAGGACAACCCGGCACGAACCGCGTTTGCGTCTTCAGTTGTCGCGACAAACCTGGTGTGCAGGAAACGACTCGTTTCCGACCCAGCCTTGGGCCCCGCCGCGAGCGGGGCCGTCGTGTGTTCAGGGCCCGGCCATGGAATGCGCTTGGCCGCCTTGACCACGACGGCGTCCAGCGCGGAGGCGATGGCCTTGACTCCCGGGCCGTCGCGGAGCATCGCCGCCACGCAGTACCAGTCGAGGCTGTACGACTCGTCGAGGTAGGCCAGCAACGGGGACTTCGTTTGCTGTCCGATAGGGATTCCTCAACGACTCGAGGCCCCACCCCCGGTGGGGGTGGGGCCTCGAAAAGACCAGTCGGTCAGTTCATCGCGGGAGCGGTGGTCGCCGTGACGCCCTTCCAGGCGATGGTCTCGTACGGGGCGAGGACCAGCACGCAGGTCGGCTCGCCGTCGCAGACGGCACCGTGGACCACGAAGTCCGGGCCGTCGAACTCGTCCTCGTGACCCTTGACCAGTTCCCGGAGGCTGGCCTTGATCTGCTCGGTGACGAACGCCTCGCTGGTGCCCTCGTGCTCGACGAACAGGCCACCCTGCCCGTCACGCCGCTGCACCCAGCCGATCCCGGCCCACGCCTCTTCGCCGATCTGGGTGGCGTGCTGCTCGGCGTAGACGCAGAACAGCCGGTCGCCCCACGCGCCGGTCGGAACGGGCGCCTTGCCGCTCGCGTCGACGCTGGTGCCGGGCGGGATGACGCTGGAGAGGCGGACCAGGTTGTAGAAACCGCATTCCATCGCCACCAACGCGTCATGGAACGCGGCCAGCGAGGTCGTGCCCTTGCCGATGGCGCGAACGACGGGAATCTGGTCGTAGACGACGGAGTCAGTCATGGGTCTCCTAGGAGGCGGCGGGAGGAAGGAACTCACCAAGTGTGCGGAGTTCTCCACCCAGCGCCGATCCTCCGGAGAGGCCGGAGAAAATGACCGACAGTTACCTAAAGTAACGGCTCCCGCTGGTTCGAGACCCGGGTCACGTGCTCCAGCCAGCGTTGGATCACCGCCACCTCGGCGTCGTCGAAGCCGGCGGTGAGCTGCACGTTCAGGTCGTCGACCAGGTCCCGGGCACGACCGACGGCGGCGTGCCCGCGCGGGGTCAGGGCGAGCCGCGCGGCCCGGGCGTCGGCCGGGTCCGGGGAGCGGGTCACGCAGCCGCCCCGTTCCAGGCGGGCGACCAGGCCGCTCATCCCGGAGGGCGACGCGCCGAGGGCGGCGGTCACGTCTCCGATCAGCGCGTTCTCGTGACCGGCGAGGTAGAAGAGCACGCCGGCACCGGCCGCGCCGATCCCGGTGTCCCCGGAACGGGCGTCGATCCAGCGCCGGACCGCGCGGTCGGCGTTGAAGAGCAGAAAGATCAGGCGAGGCAGGCGCACGCGGTCATCTTGTCGCCTTCGCCGCGTGGGCGTGCAACCAGGCCAGCAGTTCCGGCCAGACGGCGTCCCGCATCGAGCGGCGCAGCAGGCCGTGGTGCCCGATCGCCGGCACGCCCGCGCCGGCCGGTGTGTACGTCCGTCGCTCCACTTCGGCCCCGGTCAGGTGCCGGGTGAGCGCGTCCATCTGCGGCGGGGTGGACCACGGATCGTCGGAGGTGCCGACGGCCAGGACCGGTCCCGTCACGGCGGCGCTCCGCTCCCGGGCCCGCATCGACGGGTCGTCGAAGAAGTAGTTCTCGAGCCGGGCCCAGGCACCCCACTGCTTCATCGCGGCGGCCGGCAGGTCCTCACCGAGCCCCATCTTGCTGGCCGGGACGTATCCGAGGAGGCGGCCGAAGGCCGGGCCGAGCACGTGCAGCAGCAGCCGCACGCGGGCCCGCTCCAGGCGGCTGGGGATGGTGCGCAGGTTCGCCAGGTGGGAGGCGACGATCACCGACGCGGCCAGGCCGGTGCCGGCGGCGCCGAGGGCGATGACGTGCCCGCCCAGGCTGTGCCCGAGGGCGAGCCGCGGCAGGCCGGGGAACCGCTCGGCGGTCCACGCCGCGACGGCCGGCGCGTCGGCGCTGATCCAGTCACGCATGCCCAGGTCACGGTGGTCGCGTGGGGCACCGGACAGGCCGGTGCCTCGATAGTCGTAGGTGACCGTGGCGATCCCGTTCCCGGCGAGGTATTCCGCGAACGAGGCGTAGAAGCCCTGCGGGGTCGCGGTCGCCGAGTGCACGACCAGGACGGCTTCGGGGGACGCGGGCGAGAAGATGGTGGCCGTGATCGCACCCCCGGTCGCGACCGGGATCCGTACCGTCTCGTTAGTTCGCATGCGAACTAAGATAACATCTCCCGATGCCGGTCCTGATCGTCGCTTTCCTGGCCGCCGCCGTCCTGGTCCTCCACCGGCTGATCCCGAACGCGATCGGCAACCTGGGCAGCCTCGTCGAGGCGTTCCTGCCGTGGCTGGGTCTGGCCGTCCCGGCGCTGCTCGCCCTCGCGGCGCTGCGGCGCTCGCTGATCGGCGTCGCGGCCGTCCTGCTGCCGCTCACCGCCTGGCTGGCGCTCTTCGGCGGTCACCTGCTCCCCCGTGACACCCCGGCGCCGGACCTGATCGCGGTGCAGCACAACGTCAGCGACGAGAACCCGGATCCGGCCGCGACCGCCCGCGCGCTGCTCGAGGCGCACCCGGACCTGGTCGCGCTGGAGGAGGTGCTACCCGCGGCGGAGCCGGCCTACGCCGCCGTGCTCGACGCGGAGTTGCCCTTCCACACCATGTGGGGCACCGTCGCGCTCTGGTCCCGATTCCCGCTCGCCGAGGCCGCGCCGGTCGACATCCGGCCGCACGACCTGGGCACGGACTGGAATCGCGGGCTGCGGGCCGTCGCCCGCACCCCGTCCGGGGACCTCGCGGTCTACGTCGCCCACCTACCGTCCGTACGGGTCGGCGCCGCCGGACTCACGTCCGACCGGCGTGACGAGAGCGCCCGCAGACTCGGCGCGCTGGTGGCGGCGGACCCGGTCGCACGGCTGCTCGTCCTCGGCGACCTGAACACCACTGTGGACGATCGGGGCCTGCTCCCGATCAGCCGCGGCCTGACCGCCCCACCGGCCGACTTCGCCCTCACCTGGCCCGCGTCGGCGCCCGTGGCCCGCATCGATCAGGTGCTGGCCCGCTCGATGACGGTGACCCGGCTGCGGGCCCTGCCCCGGACGGCGAGCGACCATCGGCCGCTCGCCGCCGAGGTACGGTTCGCTACGCCCAGCCGGTGACCACATTCCAGCTGGAGTCGGCGGAGAGCTGCTGCGGCCGGTTCCGATCGGCGCCGGTGCCGGCCGAGATCCACGCCTGCGCGTCGAAGTGCCGCAGGTAGCTGCCCGGGAAGTTGATCGACTCGAAGGTCACGCCGGGGCCACCGAGCCCGGGGCGGGCGCAGAAGGTGGCGTCCGAGGCGAACAGTGCCGAGCCGTCGTTGCCCGCCAGCCGGATCCGGCTGTCGGCGTGCCGCAGGTACTGACCCGGGTAGTTGACCGATTCGAACGAGTAGCAGGACGAGTCGGCCAGACCGTGCCGCAGGGTGAAGCTGGCGTCCTGTTTGAGCAGGGCGCTGCTGCCCGCGTCGACGTGCTCGGTCCAGCCCAGGCTGCTCGCGTGCCGCAGGTAGCGGTCGGTGTAACCCCAGGTGGTGACCTGCAGGGAGCGCCGCACGTCGAACGGCAGCAGCACCGAGCTACGCCACTGCGCCGGGTTGGCGACGTTCCACGTGGCGTCGGCGGCGAACAGCGCCGAGCCGTCGTTCGCGGCGAGGTACACCAGCTCCGACTGGTGCCGCAGGAACGAGCCGGGATAGTTGTACGACTCGAACGAGATTCCCCCGGCTGCCAGCCCGGTACGCGAGCACCAGGTGGCGTCGGCCCGGAACGTACCGCCGGTGTCCGCGTCGATCCGCACCCGCCCGGAGGCGTGGCGCAGGAACTTCCCGGGGTTGTTCACCGACTCGAACGAGTAGCAGCGCGGGTCGGCGAGGCCGGCCACGGTACGGAACGACGCGTCCTGCCGCGCGGTGTCCCCGGAGATCACGTCGGTGCGCGCGAGCGAGTCCGAGTGCCGCAGGTACCGGTTGGTGTAGCCGGTCGTGGTCACCTGGAACGACCGGGTGTGCCCGAGGGTGAGCGGGACCGCCGCGTTCTGGTTCTTCGACGCGTTGATCAGGTTGGTCAGCGCGGTCCGCACCTGGTTGGTGTCCACCTTCTGGACCTGCCGGTCGTACGTGTAGAGGCCGTTGTACTCGCCCTCCACGTCGGTGATCTCGGTGTAGACGGACCCGGAGAGGCCCTTCGAGGTCATCAGCCGCTCGGAGTCCCGGATCATCCCGGTGAACCGGTCGTTGAGGTGCGCGTTCGAGGCCATCTGCTCGTACGCGAAGTACTGCCCGTTGGGGCTGTACTCGTGACCCGGCGTGCGCAGCCCGAGCCCGCCGAACTCGCCCAGGATCGACACCCGGGTCGACGACGGCACGGGCGCGTCCGGCCCGGTGTACATGTGCCAGTCGATGATGTCGCCGGTGCCCGGGTCACCCTTGGAGTTGCAGCAGTTGAAGCCGCTGTGCGGGTTCATCAGCCTGGTCGGGTCGTACGCCTCGAGGTCCCGGGTGACCCGCTGGGTGTCGGCCAGGTTCCACTCGCCCCAGCCCTCGTTGAACGGCACGTACGTGATCACCGCCGGGCTGAACCGGTGCTCGTCGATGATCTCGCGAGCCTCCTTCTCGAACTCGGCGATCTGCGCGGCCGTCTTGGTGGCGTCCCCGCCGGACGGGATGTCCTGCCAGACCAGCAGCCCGAGCCGGTCCGCCCAGTAGTACCAGCGGGCGGGCTCCACCTTGATGTGCTTGCGGACCATGTTGAAGCCCAGGTCCTTGTGCTTCTGGATGTCCGAGGCGAGCGCCGCGTCGGTGGGCGCCGTGTACAGGCCGTCCGGCCAGAAGCCCTGGTCGAGGGTGCCGGCCTGGAAGACGAACTCGCCGTTCAGGGTGGGCCGCAGCACGCCGTTGACCAGCTTCGTGCCGACCTCGCGCATGCCGAAGTAGTTGACCACCTGGTCGACGGTCGCCCCGCTCGCGTCCCGCAGCGAGACCCGCAGGTTGTAGAGGTAGGGGTCGTCGGGTGACCAGAGCCGGGCGTTCGGCACCGGGACGGTGAACTCGGTGGCGGCGCCGGTGGTGCTGCCGACCACCGTGCTTCCGGAGAGCGCCTCCGCGACGATGCTCGAGGCGGTTCCCCGGGTGAAGACCTTCACCCGGACCGTCCTGGCCGCGATGTTCGGATAGATGTCGACCGAGTAGATCGACGTCGTGGCGGTCGGCTCCAGCCACACCGTCTGCCAGATGCCCGAGGTGGGCGTGTAGAAGATGCCGCTGGGGTTGTTCGTCTGCTTGCCGACCGGCTGCTCCTCGCCACGCCCGTCGGTCGGGTCGTACACCCGCACGACGATCTCGTTGTTCCCGCTGATCAGCTGCGGGGTGATGTCGACTTCGAAGCGGTCGTAGCCGCCCTTGTGCGTGGTCACCTGGGTGCCGTTGACCCAGACCGTGGCCTCGTAGTCGACCGCGCCGAAGTGCAACTGCACCCGGCGGCCGCTCCACGCCGCGGGGACGGTGAACGTGCGGCGGTAGAACATCAGGTCACGGCTGTCGTTGCGCATGATCCCGGAGAGCGCGGACTCGACCGGGTACGGCACCAGGATCCGTTCCGGCAGCGTCTGCCCGATCGGCGGGGCGGCGTTGCGGTCGACCGTGTCCGGGTTCAGGAACTGCCATTCGCCGTTGAGCGACTGCCAGTCCGGCCGGGTCATCTGCGGGCGGGGGTACTCGGGAAGCGGGTTGGTGGTGGAGACCTGGCTGGTCCAGGGAGTGGTGAGCGGCGGGGTCTTGGGGGTGACGGCCGCGGCCGGTGAGCTGGTGGCGACGATGCCACCGGCTGCCAGCGCTAGTGCGGCCACCGCTCGGAGGACGAGGGCGCGCATGCTGCTTGCTCCTTAAGGAGAATGGGTTCGGCGGGCCCGTACCAGATAGGTCTGGGCCACAACCACGACGGCGAGGAAACCGCCGCTGATCACCTGTTGCCAGTTGCTGTTGACGTTCCCGACCTGGTTGATCAGGTTCTGGATGACGCCGAGCAGCAGCACACCCGCGACCGTTCCGGCGATGGAACCGGAGCCGCCGGTGAGCAGGGTGCCGCCGATCACCACGGCGGCGATGGCGTCGAGCTCCATGCCGCTGCCGAGCACGGTGACGCCGGAGCCGAGCTTGGCAGCGTTGATCGCCCCGGCCAGCCCGGCGAGGAGGCCGGAGAGCAGGTACACCCAGACCTTGACGCGGCGCACCGGCAGGCCCATCAGGGCGGCGGCGTCCTCGCTGCCGCCGATGGCGTGCACGGCGTGCCCGAACCGGGTTCGGTTCAGCGTCAGGATGCCCAGTCCGACCAGGACGGCGGCGAGCCAGACCGGGTACCCGACGCCGAACAGCGAGCCGGTGCCCAGCTCGTGGAACGCGTCGCTGCGGACCAGGTAGGTGGTCGATCCCTGATCGCTGATGCTGCGCATCAGCCCGCGGGCACCGAGCAGGGCGGCGAGGGTGACGATGAAGGGCGCCATCGCGGTACGGGCGATCAGCACCCCGTTGAGCACGCCGATCGCCCCGCACAGCAGCAGCGGCGCGGCCAGGGCGGCGAGCATCCCGTACTGCGACGCCCAAGCGGCGACCACCCCGCCGAGCACGTAGAGCGAGCCGACCGAGAGGTCGATCCCGCCCGTGATGATCACGAAGGTCATGCCGAGCGCGATCAGCATCGGCGGGGCCGCGGCGACCAGGATCGTCCCGGCGTTGTCCGCGCTGCGGAAGCCCGGGAACGTGGCCAGACTGATCACCACCACGGTGACCAGCACCGCGAGCGCGCCCTGACGCTGCACCACCCCGGCGAGACGGCCGGGGCCGGCGGGGAGTGTGACGGACATCGTCACCGGGTCCTCCTCTCCCGGGCCACGTAGACCGCGAGCAGAATGATCACGGCCTGCACCATCTCGGTGGTGGACGGCGGGAGGTCGTGTTTGATCATGGTTGCCACCACCAGTTGCATGAGCAGGGCGCCGGCCACCGTGCCGAGCACCCGGACCCGGCCGCCGGTGAGCGGGGTCCCGCCGACCACCACGGCGGTGATCGCGGAGAGCTCGATCAGCAGGCCGACCGCCGACGCGTCGCTGGACTGGATCCGGGCCACCGAGAGCAGGCCGGCGATCGAGGCGAGCACGGCGCAGAACACGTAGACGCCGATCAGCACCCGCTTGACCGGGAGGCCGGCCAGTTCGGCGGCGGGCCGGTTGCCGCCGACGGCCAGCAGGCGGCGGCCGAAGACGGTACGCCGGATCACGAACGCGACCACCAGCACCACCAGCGCGGCGATCCAGACCAGCACCGGCACGCCCAGCAGGTCACCGGAGCCGAGGTAGAGCAGGTCCTCGTTGCGGATGTCCCGCAGGCGGCCGCCGGAGATCACCACGGCCAGGCCGCGACCGCCGACGAAGAGCGCCAGGGTCGCCACGATCGGTTGCAGGCCGACCCGCGCCACCAGGAGACCGTTGATCAGCCCGACCGCCACGCCGGCGAGCAACGAGACGACGATCGCGGCGATCACCCCGTACCCCAGGTAAAGGGGTATGAAGGCGGCGGCGAGCGCCATCACCGAACCGACCGAGAGGTCGATGCCCTCGGTGCCGATCACCAGCGCCATGCCGAGCGCGACGATCACCACCGGGGCCGCCTGGATCAGCTGGATCCGCAGGTTGCTCAGGGTCAGGAAGTACGGCGTGAACGCGATGTTGAATACGATCAGCAACAGGATGGCGGCGTAGACGCCGTAGCGCGGCAGCCAGCTCGCGCTGAACGCCCGCGGGCGGGTGAGGGCTTCAGTGGTCATCCGCGGCCTCCGCGATCGTGGCCATCAGGGCCTCGGTGGTCACCCGGTCGCCGGTGAGGGTGCCGATCACCGCACCGTCGCGCAGCACCACCACCCGGTCCGCGCCCTCGACCAACTCCTCGGCGTCGGAGGAGACCAGCACGACGCCGAGCCCCTCGGCGGCCAGCTCGTCGATCAGCGCCTGCACCTCGGCCTTGGCGCCGACGTCGATGCCCCGGGTCGGCTCGTCCAGCAGCAGCACCTTGGGGTCCGTCGCGAGCAGCCGGGCCAGCAGCACCTTCTGCTGATTACCGCCGGAGAGGTCACCGACCGCCTGGTCCGGGCCGGCCGCCTTGATCCGCAGCCGGCTCATGTAGGTGGCCACCACCTCGTCGATCTTCTTGTCGCTGACCAGGCCCATCCTGGTCAGCCGGGGCAGGATCGCGAGGGCGATGTTGTCCCGGATGGAGAGCCCGGGGACGATGCCCTCGGCCTTGCGGTCCTCCGGCTGGGTGGCCACGCCGGCCCGGACCGCGCGGACCGTGCCGGACCGGCCAAGTTTGACGCCGTCGACCTCGATCTCGCCCGAGTCGATCGGGTACGCCCCGCCGATCGCCTTGATCGTCTCGCTGCGGCCGGCGCCGAGCAGGCCACCGAGCCCGACCACCTCGCCCGGGCGTACCTCGAAGCTGATGTCGTGCAGCCGGGGCCGGCTGGTCAGGCCGGTCACCCGGAGCACCGGCCGTTCGCCTGCGGGGGCCGGGCCGTCGTCGGCGGACTTGAAGCCGGTGAACTCCGCGCCGAACTCGCGGCCGAGCATCAGGGAGACCAGCTTGCGGCGGTCCAGGTCGGCCATCCGGCCGGTGTGCACGAGCCTGCCGTCGCGCAGGATCGTGACCGCGTCGCACACCTGGTAGAGCTCGTCCAGCCGGTGCGAGACGTAGATGATGCCGATCCCCCGGGCGTGCAGGTCGCGGATCACCCCGAAGAGCGTCTCCACCTCGCGCGGCTCCAGTGACGAGGTGGGCTCGTCCATCACCACGACCTTGGCGTCGATCATCACGGCCCGGGCCAGCGCGACCATCTGCTGCGCGCCCAGGGCCAGGGTGCCGAGCCGGCGGCGCACGTCGGCGCGCACCCCGTAGCCGGCCAGGATCTCGGTGGCCTCGCGGACCATCCGGGTCTCGTCCAGCAGCCCGAACCGGTTGCGCGGTTCGCGGCCGAGGAACAGGTTGTGCGCGACGCTCATCAGCGGGACGAGGTTGACCTCCTGGTAGATGGTCGAGATCCCGGCACGCTGGGCGTCCAGCGGGGTGCCGAACCGGGCCGGTTCGCCCTGGTAGCGCAGCTCGCCCCCGTCCGGCTGATAGACGCCGGTGAGCACTTTGATCAACGTCGACTTGCCGGCGCCGTTCTCCCCCACCAGCGCGTGCACCTCGCCCGGGCGCAGGGTGAAGGACACCCCGTCCAGAGCACGTACACCAGGGAAGATCTTGGAAACGCCGGCGACTTCCAGCAGCGTCATACGCCGCCCTCCTCGGTGCCGGGCGGGCACCCGGCCGGACGGCCCGGGTGCCCGCAGGAAAGCGCTCTCTAGTACGCGCTGCCGATGTCGCTCTTGGCGTTGGACTCGTCGTAGGCGCGGTCCTGGATGACGATGTCCTGGCCGACCGGCGTACCACCGAAGAACTTCGTCGCGGTCTCGAAGGCGAGCGGGCCGAAGCGCGGGTTGGACTCGATGACGGCGGAGATCCAGCCGTCCACGATCCCCTGCACCGCGCCCTTGGTGCCGTCGATCGAGACGATCTTGACGTCGCCGGGCTTCTTGCCGGCGCCCTTCAGCGCGGTGATCGCGCCCAGGGCCATCTCGTCGTTCTCGCCGTAGATGCCGTTGATGTTCGGCTTCGACTGCAGCAACTGCTCGGCGACCTTCTGGCCGTCCTCGCGGGAGAAGTTGCCGGTCTGCTCGAACGTGACCTTGATGTCCGGCGCGACCTTGGCGATCTCGTCCTTGAAGCCGCTGGTCCGCAGCGTGGTCACGTTGTTGCCGGGCGCGCCCAGCAGGATCGCCACCTCACCCTTGTTGCCGAGCGCCTTGGCCATCGCGTCGGCCGCCCGCTTGCCCTGCTCGGCGAAGTCGGAGCCGATGAAGGTCAGGTAGTCCTTGCAGGCGGACGCGTTGATCTTCCGGTCGATCGTGACGATCGGGATGTGCTTCGCGGACGCCTTGGCGAAGACCGAGTCCCAGCCGTCCGAGTTGAGCGGCGCGATGACCAGCAGCTGCACTCCGGAGTCGATCATCTGCTCGACGTCGGCGATCTGCTTGTTGAACTGTGAGTTCGCGTTCGAGGTCTTGAGGTTGGTGATGCCCAGCTTGGCGGCCTCGTCCTTGATCGACTGGGTCTCGGCGATCCGGAACGGGTTCGCCTCCTTCTCCGACTGGGAGAAGCCGACGGAGGCGGTCTTCAGGTCGATCTTGCTGGCGCCGTACTGGTCCGCGGTGCAGGTGGCGGCGCCCGGCGCGGCGGACTGCACCACCTGCGACGCGACCGGCGCGGCACCGGTGCCGGTCGTGGCGCCGGAGTCCTCGCTCTTGGCACAGGCGCCCGCGCCGAGCAGGAGGGCGGCCGCGGCGAGGCTGGCGGCGATCTTAGGGCGCGCGAAACTTACGTTATTGAACATGGAGCCCCCTCAAAGCCAAACGGCTTCACACGCAAACGTTAGTTGATCATTCACTTGTCCGATCAGGAACCAACACATTCACCCATCGACGTTCGTTATCTGTCAAGACCCCGAACTGTAACGGAGGTGAAATGGGAGGTTCGCGCAGCGTGACGGGTGGCGCGGCGGACGTACGCCCTCCAGGGGTTGATCTTGGTCTTAACAACCGAACCGCAACCGTCGGCGCTACCCGGTTGCACCCGACCACTTGCACCTTGGCTTCCACGCACCGGTCGCCCAGGAGACATCCAGGCCGGCGGGTCACCGGTTGAAAGGACCTTCGATGTCAGTGACGGCCTTCGAGACATGCTCTCTGGACGTGCTCGTGGACACGCGGACCGCCGCTGTGACCGACCTGTTCACGGCCGGGCTGCTGGTCCGGAACCGGTTGCGGATGATCCTCGACGACGTCGCCGAGCGGCTCCGCACGCCGTTCGCCGGGGTCAACCTGGTCCGGGAGGACGCCGTACTGTTCGTGGCCGCCACCGGGGCGCCGGCCGGGCTCGACGAGCCCGGCGGCATGCCGGCCGAGTGGTCGCCCTGCCGGCGGGTCACCAGCCGGGACAGCCCGCTGGTGATCGGCGACCTGCACGCCGACAGCTGGGGACACTTCCCGCCTTCGGTGCTGTTCGGGCGGATCCGGTCCTATGTCGGGGTGCCGCTGCGCACCGACGGCCTGGTGGTCGGGGCGCTCTGCGCGCTGTCGGAGACCCCGGACGCCTTCGACGGGACGACAGTGGCCTGGCTCGAGGGCCGCGCCGACGAGGTGCTCCGCATCTTCGACCTGGGTCGCTGCCAGGCCGCGACCCCCGGCCTGCTTCCGACCTCCGGCTGATTCGACCTGAATCACTGCCAGGCCGCGACCCCGGAACGCAGCCGGCAACGACCGGCAACAAGTTCAAGATCCATTTCGCGGTACGACCGATGGGGCACCGTGGCCAGGCTCGAGCCGAGTCCCGTGCCGCACGGGTCGGGCCCCGCCGCACGTACCCGGACATCCTGATCTTGCCGGCACACACGAGCGGGCGCCCGGTCCGGCCGGATGGCGGACCGGACGCCCGGCACCTCGTGCGGACCGTCAGGCGCGAGCCTGACGCCGCCGCGTCGCCACCACCGCGATCGCGGCCAGGACGACACCGGCGACCAGGGACGGCAGGCCCACGGACGGGTAGAACGACAGCAGCGACTGGGGATCGGTCATGCCCCGGTAGAGCGTCTCCAGGGCGAAGGTCGGCGCCGCCGCGAGCAGCATCCGCTGGTCCGCCGAGGCGACCCACAGGAAGGCGCCCATTGCCAGGACGACCACGCCCGCGGCGAGGACCTGCCGCACCGGGTCGACGAGCATCAGCCGGTCGACCGGTAGCAGGTGGAGCACCAGCACACCGAGCGTGACCAGGACGGCGTTGCCGCGCTCGGCCGGTGGCACATCGGCGGGACGACGCAGGCCGGCGATCACCAGCGGAGCCGCCACGACCGGCGCCCACCACTGCGGCATGCTGTTGGCGAACAGGTACTGCGAGATCGCGGTCGGCACGACGATCGCGGCGACCACCAGGCCGGCGGCGAGCCGCCGACGGTCGAGGAGCACGGCCAGGAAGGCCGCCGAGGTGAGCACCAGCAGCGGGCCATGCGCGCGCAGCGGGGTGCCGAGGCCGCCGAACTGGACGGCCTCGGCGAGGTCGTCCAGTCCGATCAGGGCGCCGAGGGCGAGCACCGCCAGCGCCGCCAGCTGCATGCCCTGCCAGAGCAGGACAGCGGTCGGGCGCGCCGCCGCGCCGCCGGCCCGCACGCGCAGGCCGCCGCGGATCAGGGCGACCGCCTGCCGCCACTCCGGCCAGCGCCGGGCGGGCGAGACGTCGCTGACCAGGATCTCCAGCAGCTCGTCGCGGCGGTCGTGGCGGTAGTCGGCCGGATAGGACCGCAGCAGCGTGCGATAGCGGCGCTCAAGGATGTCGTTGCTCATGCCGGCAGGGCCCTCCAGGTGGGTAGCAGACCGGTTTCCGGCCCGGGGGAAGTCGGGTTCGACAGCCGCTCGTGCACGACCCGGGCCGCCTTGGCCAGCCGGTCCGCCTCCTCGGCGAGCACCGCCTGACCGTTCTCGGTGAGGCGGTAGTAGCGCCGGGCCCGGCCGTTGACGATCTCCTCGCCGTCCGCGATGACGAAGCCCTCGCCGAGCAGGCGGTCGAGCACCGAGTACAGCGAGCCGGCGGCGAGCTTCACCCGCCCGCCGGAAAGCTCCTCCACGCGCTTGACCACGGCATATCCATGCAGTCGTCCATCGAGAAGCGCGGCAAGAACGAAGTACGAGGGCTCCCGCAGGGAGGCGCGCGAACTTGATCTCATA
This sequence comes from Actinoplanes regularis, assembly GCF_900188005.1. Lineage (GTDB taxonomy): Bacteria > Actinomycetota > Actinomycetes > Mycobacteriales > Micromonosporaceae > Actinoplanes > Actinoplanes regularis. Next base: position 296,649 of record NZ_FZNR01000002.1, read on the forward strand.
GTCGCCGAATATACAAGTAACTTGTATATGTAGCAACACCGTTGATCCGGTCCGTCGATCCGTGCCCGCTCGGCGACTCGCGGACCCCGATCGACCTGCGGCAATAGAACCGCGGCGGAACCCGGCCCCCGAGCGACCGGCCCGGGCCCGACGCTGGTCGCTCTAGAGCTGGTTGATCCGGATCAGGTTGCCGGCCGGGTCGCGGAAGGCGCAGTCCCGGATGCCGTACGGCTGGTCGGCCGGCTCCTGGACCACGTCCGCGCCGCCGGCCACCAGCCGCTCGAAGACGCCCTCGAGGTCTTCGGTCGCCAGGGTCACCGCCGCGTAGCTGCCCTTCGCCATCATCTCGGCGATGACCCGGCGCTCGTCCTCGGTGATGCTGGGGTCGGCGGCCGGCGGGTGCAGCACGATCGAGACCGGCTGCCCCTTCGGGCCGACCGTGATCCAGCGCATGTCCTTGAAGCCGACGTCGTTGCGCACCTCGAAGCCGAGGACATCGCGGTAGAAGGCGAGCGCCGCCTCGGCGTCGTCGTGCGGGAGGAAGCTCGCGTGAATTCTGATATCCATACGACCAGGCTAGGAACGCGGCGCGCGCCGGGCTTCTCGATTCCTGATCGGTCTGGTCACCTGTTTCGCGACGCAGGACGGGATGCCCTCGGTCGCGTCGGCGGCGCTCTTGCGGTAGGCGCTCGGCGAGATCCCGACCAGCTCGGTGAACCGGGTGCTGAACGTGCCCAGCGAGGAACAGCCGACCGCGAAACAGACCTCGGTCACGCTCAGATCGCCGCGGCGCAGCAACGACATGGCACGCTCGATGCGGCGGGTCATCAGGTAGCCGTACGGCGACTCGCCGAAGGCGATCTTGAACTCCCGGCTGAGGTGGCCGGCGGACATGTGCGCTCCGGCGGCCAACGCCTCGACGTCCAAGGGCTGGGCGTAGTCACGGTCGATCCGGTCCCGCACCTGTCGCAACCGCTTGAGGTCACGCAAGCGCTGTTCGTGACTGGTCACCCGGCCATCGTGCCACGCCGCCGGAGGAATCAGCCATGTCGGGTGCGGGTCGCCGCGGATCGTCGAGTGAGGATGAGAACGGCCGCTGCCGCGGCCCCGACCAGGGCCGTCAGCAGCACGGTGGGATGTGTGCCGACGCTGTCCGCGACGGACGCCACCGGGTTCGGCCGGCCCAGCCGCGCGATCAGCCAACCGGCCGCCGCGACACCGGTCAGGGCGGCGGCGGTCAGGCGGAACCGGTGGCCGAAGCGGGTGCGGGCGACCGCCACCAGCACCGGCAGGGCCAGCGCGACCAGCGCCAGCTGAACCAGCTCGATGCCCAGGTTGAAGCCGAACAGGCTGAGCGCCAGGCGGCCGGTGGAGAGTCGCAGCTCGGCGAGCGTGAACGAGAAGGCCAGCCCGTGGCCGAGACCGAAGAACGCGGCGACGGCCGCCTCTCGGCCGGGGAAGATCGGGCGTACGGCGTGCGCCGCCCCGACCAGGATGCTGGCCGCGATGAACGACTCCACCGGCCACGCCGGGAGGTCCAGGTGCGTCGACGCGCTGACCGCCAGGGCCGCGGAGTGGCCGATCGTGAAGGCCAGCGTCGTACGCGCGATCCTGGCGACCGTCGAGCGCGGGCCGCCGGATCCGGACCAACGCCCGCCGGCCGCCAGCAGCGGCGCCGGAAGGAGCAGGATCAGCAGGAAGAGCAGGTGGTCCGCGCCTTGCAGGATGTGCTCGGCGCCCAGTTCGACCATCGCCAGGAGACCGGACCACCGGCTGCCGTCACCCAGGTCCACTCGGAGCGCCGGCACGGTCATGGTCCGGTTGTCGATCTGGATCGTGCCGACCTGCGTCGAGGACGACGACAGCCGGCCACCGGCCCAGTCCCGCCGGACCGAGACGAGCACGGTGTGGGTGACGACCCGGTGGACGATCACGTCGTACCCGAGGGTGAAGTGCCGGAGGTCGCCACCGGCCGGCGGTGTCAGCGTCGCCGTCGCGGTGATCTCCTGGTAGGGGCCGGTCGACGTCTGTTCCGCCGAGCCGACCGCGACCTCGCCGACGGTGACCGTCCAGGCCCGGCCGTCGGTCGAGAGTGGCCGGATGTGGGCGGCCAGGTACGTCCGCACCGGCTCGCCCCCGCGGGCGAGGTCCAGGTCCGCGGACGGCAGCTCCAGACGCGCGGTCACCGACGTCTCGTGCACGTCGAGCAGGACCACCGAGTGCGGCATCGGGTGGGCGGCGGCGGGCGGCGCCCCGAGCAGGAGCGCCGCCGTCACCACCAGTGCGGTGATGAGTGCCCGTCGCATCAGAACGAGAACTCTCCGCCGTAGTCGCGAGTGTGGTCACGGTAGACGGTGTGGTAGTGGATCTGGTCCCGGTAGACCACGCCGTTCTGGCAGACGAACTCGATCCACACGCTCGGCCCGTCGATCCGCAGGTAGTCGCCCTGGGTCTCGTAGCCGGTGCCGCCAGAGATCCCGACGACGGTCCGGTCCAGCTCCGACTCGTAGATCTTCAGGAGCTGCCGCGCCGAGGCGTCGTCGCTGTTCGAGACCCACGCCTTGATCGCGTCGAGGACGAGCCGCTTCTGCCCGGGCGAGAACGTCTTGACCGGGACGCCCTCCTTGGTCGCCGGGAACTGGCCGTCCTTCTGCGGGCCGACCAGCACGTCCCCGAAGGACTCGGCCATCGTGGCCGCGGTCATCTGCTTGGTGGTGAGGCTCGCGGCGAGGGCGGCGACAGAGTTCTTCTGGGCCGCCATCGCCTCGACGGTGGCGCCGCTCGAGTCGGTGTAGCTGATCGGTTCGACGCCGAGGAAGAACGGGCTGGCGCCGGTCACCCGGCCCTTCTCGTAGGTGAGATGGACGGCGAGGTGGTGACCGCCGAAGTTGAGCTGCCAGGTGCCGGTGACCGAGGGGGTGCCGAGGAACGCCAGGTAGTAGAAGCCGCTGCCGTACGAGAAGGCGCCGCCACCGCCGCCGGCGGGCGGCCCGCCCGAGCCGGAGGGCGCGGGGGCCGGCTCTCCGGAGGCGGACGGGGCCGAGCCGTCACCCGGGCCGGCCGAGCCGCCGCTGTCCGCGGCCAGCAGGTCGTCCGCCGCCATGATCTTCCTGATCTGGTCGAAGCCGGTGCCCTGCCCGGTCCCGGCCGCCACCCGCAGCACCGTCTCGGCCGCGGTGAGCTGCTCGGCGGTGAGGGTGCCGAGCTCGATCCCGGGCCGGCAGGTGCCGGCGCACGGCAGGTTGGACCAGGCGGTCGCGTTCTCCTCGGTGAGATCGAGCAGCACCTCGGACTTCTGGCCGTCGCTGAGCGTGCCGAGGAACGCGTCGGCGGCGTTCACCAGCCCGGCGACGCCCTTGGCGCCCCGGGTCGGGTCCTGGGGCGCGGCCAAGGGGCGGGGGTCGGGGGCGGTGGCGGCGTTCGCGGTGGCGATGCCGGCGCCGAGGACCGCGAGTGCGGTCGCGGCCAGGGCGACACCACGCCAGCGCCGGGGGCCCGGCTGGGCGTGACGGGCCGTTTCGTCCTTCACGGGATACTCCTCACAGAGGACTGGAGAATGGGTCACAAGATTGTTGACAACCGCATCCCCGGCGCACAACCCAGCAATCTGGAATTGCGCCTGTGAGTTCTCCGTCAAGAACCTGTCAAACTGGCCCACCTGCGGAAACGTTGAAACAAATGTTCACAGGCAATAGATAGGCGTTTCTTATCCCATTCCTAGGAAAGGGTGAGGATGTGGAAACCCCAAGGCGGCAGATCGACAAAGAGTCCGTCGGTCGCCAATTCACTGCCGGACCGTTCGAAGACCCGGCCGTCCAGCCGGTCGACCAGCCGCCAGGCCCGCCCGGCCAGTGCCGGCCCGGGCAGCTCGACCCGCCCCTGCGCCGGATGCGCCGCGTAGTTGACCACCACGACAGTGGCGTCCCAGGACCAGGCCAGCAGGTCCTGATGCGACGGGTTGTCCGGCCAGCCGGAAGTCCCGAGCAGCCGCCACTCCCCCCGCCGGACGTCGCCGGCGACCTCGATGAGTCGCCGGTAGAAGTCGCGCAGCCCGAGGTCGGCCGGCTCGTCCGGGTAACGGGCCAGGAAGACCGGCAGCCGGGTACGCCGCCCCTCGAACTGCCCGTCGTGCCAGAGCGTCGCCCCCGGCAGGGTCGCCACCGCCACCGCGGCCGCCCGGCCCCGCCCGTCCGGCATGGCCGCCGCGGCCCGCGGCTCGTCATGGTTCTCCAGGAAGCGGACCAGTCTGTCCTGATAGTCCCGGCCGGCCGCGAGGTGCGCGCGGACCGAAGCGGCATCCTCGTGCGCGAGCCGGTCGTAGAGCCGCTTGTCGTAACAGAAGTCGAAGCCCTGCTGCTGCAACAGCCACTCGGTGTCCCAGTACACCTCGGCGATCAACGCGACGTCCGGATGCCGCTCCCGCAGCTCGCCGATCAGGCCGGGCCAGAACTCGGTGGCCGGGACCGGGCCGGCGTGCCGCCCCCAGGTACCCGCGAAGATCTCGTTGGTCAGCAGCATCGCCATGTCGCAGCGCATCCCGTCGCACTGCTCGGCGATCCGCGACATCACGTCCAGGGTCGCCGCCCGCAGCCCGGCGGAGAACGCGTTCAGCTGGACCACATCGGGCCACGGCGGAAAGAACGGGTCCCGCCCGTTCGCGATCGAACCGTCCTCCAGGCGCACGAACCAGTCCGGATGCCCGAGCACCGCCGGATGGTCCGGGGCGACGTGGTTGGGGACATAGTCGAGGATCAGCTTCAACCCACGTTCGCGCAGCTCAGCACGGGCTTTCGCGAGCCCGGACGGTCCGCCCAGCCGGTCGTCGACCCGGTAGCGGCGCACGCAGTACGGCGAGCCGACCACGTCGTCCGGCGCCAGGTCGGGCAGCGCGCGCCGGAACGCCCGCTGCAACCCGTCGTCGGCGCGGGCCACCGCCAGACCGGCCGGACTGCGCTCCCAGACACCCATCAGCCAGACCGCGTCCAGGCCGGGCGTGGCCACCTCGTCCCAGACCCCGGCGGGCACGTCCGCCAGGGTCACCGGGCGGCCGAGCCGGCGGGACAGGCCGGTCAGCCACGGCCAGGTATCGATCTCGTAGATCGCCGGGGAGGCCGGCCAGCCGGTCTGCACGGTCTCACGTTAGCGCCTCAGCAACCGGGATCAGGAACGTCCAGGCTGATCGGTTTTCCGTGCGGCGTCGCATAGACGACGTCCAGGATCAACGGCCCGCTCCCCTCGTTCCGGCCGACATGGGACCGCGGCTCGTCCGGGTCCTCCATCAGGCTCTCCCCGGCGGTGTACCGGTGCCGGGTCGTGCAGTCGGACAGCTGGTGGGTGAGGGTCCCCTCGCGGACGTTGCCGAACACCAGGCCCGGGTGCCGGTGCCAACCCGTGCTGCCGCCGGGCGCGATGGTGATCTCCCGCAGCAGGTAATCGGTGTCGTCCACCGTCCACCGCCAGACGGTCCGGGCTGTCACGGCGGTGCCGGGCGTGGCCTGCGCCTCGTCGGCGACGCTCACCGAGCCCAGCACCACGCAGCCGATCAATGCCATCCGAAGGATTCCCCGCATGTTGTTCCTTTCCTCCGCCTTAAGCCTCCAAGGGGATCAACGAAGTTGTGAACGATCTGGCTGCGACCTCCGTACTCGTCGGCGGCATCGTCACCGAGGACCAGCGGGAGGACACCGTGGCACGGACCGGAATCGACACTTCGATCCTGCACAAGGGAGCGCACAGCGCCTCCTACTTCGACCTCGCCCGGGCGGCCGGTGAAGGTGCGGAGATCGTCGACTTCTGCATCCCGTGCAACCCGTACTTCCCCACCCCGGAGATGTTCGACGAGCTCACCAGGGAGCTGAAGAGCATCCTGAAGTACTACCCCAGCGACTCCGCCACCATCACCAAGAAGCTGGCCAGCGTGCTCGGCCTGCACCCGCAGACGGTGGCGATGGCGAACGGCTCCACCGAGCTGATCACCTGGATCGACCACCTGCTGGTCAAGGAGAGCCTGGCCGTCCCGATCCCGACCTTCGGCCGCTGGACCGACCAGCCCCTGGAGACCGGCAAGCGGGTGGACATGTTCCCGCTGCAGGAGCGCGACGGCTTCCGGCTCGACCTGGAGGAGTACGTCGAGTTCATCCGCGAGCGCCGGTCCCGCGTCGCGGTCGTCTGCAACGTGAACAACCCGGACGGCAACTACCTGCCGCGCCGCGACATCATCCGGTTCATGGACCAGCTCAGCGACCTGGACCTGGTGATCATCGACGAGTCGTTCATCGACTTCTCGGACGCCGAGCGCTACCCGTCGGTCGGCCCGGACGCGGTGATCCGCCCGAACGCGGTGGTGCTCAAGTCCCTGGGCAAGAACTTCGGCCTGCACGGCATCCGGTTCGGGTACATGCTGAGCAACCCGGCGATCGCCGGCAAGATCGCGAAGATGCTGCCGAAGTGGAACCTGAACTCCCTCGCGGAGAAGGTGGTCCACATGATCCAGGACCACGAGATGGAGTACGAGGAGAGCCTGCGCCTGCTCAGCCGCGACCGCCGGTCGATGGGCCGGGAGCTGCAGCGCATCCCGGGCCTCACGGTCTTCCCCTCGCAGGGCAACTTCTACCTGGTCAAGCTGCCGACCGAGTGGTCCGGCGTGGCGCTGCGCGACTTCCTGGTCGCCAACCACGGCATCATGACCCGCGAGTGCGGCAACAAGCTGGGCATGACCAGCCAGTTCATGCGCCTGGTGGTCCGCCCGGCCGGCGACGTGGACCGGCTCGTCGACGGCATGCTCGACTACTCGCAGCGCTTCCACGGCCGCTCGGTCTACGAGTCCGACACGCTCGAGAGCACCAGCCGCCGCTGGGCCGAGTCGTACGACGAGAAGCCGGACAACCTGGTCCCGTACCCGCAGCGCGGTGGCGGCGAGTACACCGCCCGCCGAGCCGCCGTCAGCTGACCGCCGGGTCCGGCTCGGAGAGAGCCCGCATCAGGGCGCCCACGGCGGCCACGTCGCGGGCGCGGGTCGCGTCGCCGCCCCCGTCCCGGTGACGCGGCCCCCGCGGGCGCAGTGCGAGCACCTCGTCGACGGCGCGCGGCCCGACCTTGAACGTGTCGTAGCCGGCCGGGCCGGTCAGGAACGCCAGTGCGGCGGCCGACAGCACCGCGCGCACGTCGGTCAGCCCGCTGCCCAGCCCGCGCAGCAGCCCCGCCGCGCCCGACGGGGCCCTCGCGACATCCGGGTGGGTGAGCACGTCGCGGAGGCTGCGGCCGCCCAGTCCGGCGTACGCGAAGGTCGCCAGGGCCCGGCCCACCCGCGCCGCCTCGCCGTCGCCCTGATCCTCCGTCGCACCGTGGCAGAGCTCGATCCGCGCCGCCGGCGGCGGATAGTCCGCCGCGCCCGCGCCGTCCCCCGCGCCGATCGCGCCGGCCAGCACCTGCCTGTAGGCGGCTCCGCACGCCACGCTCGCCACCACGTCCGCGAACGCCTCCCCCAGCCACGGCTCCCACCGTGCCACCGCGGCCGGGTCCAGCCCGGCGAGCGCCCCCGGCAGCTCCGCGGTGAGCCCGCAGTCGTCCTCCACATGGTGTCCCGCCTCGTGCGCCACCAGCAGCACCCCGGGCAGGTGACCGGTCAGGAACCAGGGCATGCCGATCACCGGGACCGGCAGTCCCCGCACCGCCTCCACGCCCGACCTCGTCCGCACCCCGCGCGGCAGCAGGTCCCGGTAGCTCACCCCACGGGCGGCCGCGAACGGCACCGCACCCCGATCCAGGAAGACCAGCGGCGGCTCCTTCAACCGCCCGTCGACGGCCCGGTGGTAGACGGCCCAGGCCAGCTCGTCGGCGACGTCGAGGATCCGGCGCAGCGGTTCCACCTGCCGCAACAGCAGCTTGGCCCGGAAGAAATCCCAGACGTGGTGCAGGTCGAGCACCCGCTCGAACGGGTCGGCCAGCTCCGGCACCTCGGCCAGGGCGGCGCCGAGCAGGCTCGTGATCGCCTCGATCTGACTGGTGTGCTTCTCCATCGCCTCGGCGGTGGCCAGCTCCCGCCAGTACGCCCACTCGTCGCACAACCCACGCACCGCGTGCGCCAACTCCAAGTCCCGCAGCTCGCTCATGCCGCCACCCGAGCTAGCTGATTCGCTTGCCAGCTCGCTCATGCCGCCACCTCCGCTACGCTCCGGCGTCGCCATGAGCCACCGACTGAGCTGGCTGATTCGCTCGCCAGCTCACTCATTCGAGGCTCAGCAAAGCGGTCTCGGCGGCGAACACCGTGGTCGACTGTGCGGCCAGCAGCGCGTCGTCCAGCTTCCAGTCCAGCGTCCGGCCCGCCGGAAGCCCCGCCGGCCGGATCGCCCGGACCGCGTCGAGCGGGGAGGCGCCCCGCGCGATCCCGGCCGCGATGGTCTCGACGTAGCCGCCGCCGGTGCGGATCAGCCCGGTGGCGAAGACCGCCGGCACGCAGGCCTCGGCGAAGACGTGCGCGGCGAACAGGTTGCGCAGCATGATCTGCCAGGGCATGTCGTACGACGAACCGGGGTACGGCGGGTCGAGCACCAGCACCGGCTCCCGGCCCGGCCGGCCCGCCCGCAGCCACCGCACCACGTCCGACGGCTCCAGGGTGTCGTCCGCACCGCCGCCGAAGGCGAAGTACGGGCCCGAGTCCCGATAGTCCAGCCGGGCGCAGACGTGCAGGACCGTCGGCGAGTCGGCGAGCGCGGCCGGCGCCTGCCGCAGGTCGTAGGAGTGCCGCACCTGATAGCCGCTCCGGTGGTAGAGGTCCGCCACGTGATATCCGTAGTCCTCGTGTGAGCTGGGCGCGATCGGCCCGGTGGACTCCGCCCGCAGCACCACCGCGACCGGGCGCCGGGCGGCCCGGTCCGCGGCCAGCCGCCCGCGCAGCTCGGCGAGTTGCTTCCCGCGCAGCGGGAGGCCGAGCGCCTCGATCCGGAGCGCGTGGCCCGTCTCCGGCCCCATGATCCCGTCCACCTCGATGCCGGCCTCGTCGAGGTTCAGCGCGTACTGCAACCAGCGCACGTCGACCGGACGGGACCGGCCCGGCATCCCCCGGTACAGGGCGGCGGCCGCCCCGGGCGACGGGGCCAGCTCCCACGGCAGCCCGTGGACGAGCACGTCGTCGGAGTCCAGCCGCACCGCCTCCGAGCCGGTCAGGGCCCGGCCGAGGTCGCCGGCCAGATCCGCCCAGTCCCGCACGAGCCGGACCTGGATCTCGTAGAAGCTGCGGGGCAGGTCCGGCGGCCAGGAGAGCGGGCTCGTCACGGGTTCCGGGCCGTCGGCGACCAGCCGCTCCGGCTCGGGGCCGCCGAACATCCGGCCGAGCCGCCAGTCCAGGTCGATCGCGGCCGCACGCAGCCGGGGATCGCCGAGCTGCACCGCGGCCCAGCGATAGATGTCGGCGGACCACCGGGACGGCCAGCTGACCCCACGGCACAGGCTGACCGCCTCCTCGGCCAGCTCCGGAGCGGCCTCCGTGGCCAGGCCGACCGCTCGGAGCAGCGGATAGCGGGAGTCCGCGAGCAGGACCGCGCGGTTCGGCAACGCCCCGCCGCCGACGGCGAGCAGCGGCCGGCCCAGCAGCGGATCGGGGTGCGCGGCCGGGAGGCCGGCCAGCACGCGCGCGGCCCGCTCCCGGTTCCCGGCCAGCCGTTCCAGGATGGCCAGCCACGGCAGCTGGGCGGGCGCGTCGTCCGGCCGGTCCGGCGGCCAGGTCAGCAGCGGGCGCAGCCGCTCGACGTCGGAGGCCGGCACCGGGTCGGCGCACCGGGCCAGCTCGGCCAGGACACCGAGCCGCGCCGACGGCGGACTGATCCGCTCCATCGCTTCGAGCAGCGGGTCGATCAGGTGCCGGTGCGCGGCCCAGGACCGGGCCAGCCGGGCCGCGATCACCGCCGCGACGAACCGGGGCGGCCCCTCGACCGGTTGCGGCCGGTCCGCATCGAGCCGCTCCGCGGTCAGCTCGTCCCAGAGCATCCCGATCCGGTCGCCCTCGGCAACCGCCGGCCTCAGCAGCGCGGCCGCGGCCCGCAGGTCGCCCACCTGCCGGACCAGGAACCGGTGGTGCAGGTACGCGCACTCCGGATGGCCCTCGGTGAACCCGGCCGCGGTCCACGAGGCGGCGGCCTTCTTCAGCTCGTACTCCGCCTCGTCCAGTTGGAGCAGGTCGCCGAGGAGCACGCCGCGGTCCTGGCGTACCTCCGCGACCAGCGCCGCGCCGCCGCCACCCGGCACCTCGTCCGCGGCCTTGCGGGCGGCGGCCAGGGCGTCCAGCGCGGCCGTGCTGTCGCCGAGCCGGGCGTGCGCCCGGGCCTGGACGCGGCACGCCGCGGACCGTTCGGCCGGCCCGGCCGGCTGGATCCCGGTCAGCACCTCCAGCGCGACGCCCGGCTGGTACGCCGCGATCAGCAGCTCGGCCTCCCGCAGCCGGGCGCGGAAGCTGCCCCGCGCACCGGCCCGGCGGCACCAGCCGAGCGCCCGGTCGAACCGGCCGGCCGCCTCGGCGTCCCGGGCCAGCGCGAGCGCCAGCGGCTCCACCTGGTCCGGTCGGCGCCGCTCGGCCAGGGCGAGCGCCTCGGCGAAGATCGCGCCGGAGGCGGAGCCGACCGCGTCGGCGCGGACCCGCAGCAGGTCGATCCGGTCGTCCTCGGACGCGTCCGGCAGCGCGTTCTCGACCAGGGCCGCGGCCTCGGCGGAGCGGCCCCGGATGTGCAGCGTGGCGGCGTGCATCGCCGTCGCCAGCCCGCCGGTCGCCGCGGCCGCCCCGCCCCGGACCGCGGCGGCCCTGGACAGGAAGCCCTCGGCCGCCGCCCAGAGCGGGTCGGCGCGGGTCGCACCGGCCTGCCGGGCCTGCTCCACCGTGGCGTACGCGAGCCAGACGAACGCCCGCTCCACCGTCTCGTGCGAGACCAGCGGGCTCCCGTCAGCACGCCGCAGCGGCACGCCGTCGGCGTCCACGTAGTCGTCGGAGAGCACGTCGCGGGCCAGCTCCGCCAGCCCGTCCAGGTCCCCGGCCGCCCGCCGATTCCGGATCCGCGCGTCCCAGTACCCCGCCGCGTCCGCCTCGCCGAGCTGAACCCGGTGGTAGAACGACTCGCGCTGGAACGGCGCCGGTGCCTGCGGATGCTCCCCGGCCAGCCGGTCGAACCGGTCCCGGAACGCCAGGTGCAGCCGGCGGGCGACCGGCTGCCGGGCGATCAGCTCGCGCATCGGCGCCCGTACCTTCTGGTGGAAGGTGACCAGCCGGCCGTCCCGGGCCGGCTCGGAGACCCAGGACCGCTGCGCCGCGTAGTCGAGCAGCCGGCGCCAGGCCCGTTCCAGGCGGGCCGGGTCCACCTCGGACGAGCGGAACGGGAAGATGTCGTCCCGGCCGCTCAGGTGGTGCTCGTCCTGGCGTGGATCGTCCAGGTCGTTCGGGCCCTGCCGATTGCGCTCCAGGAACGGCCGCATCACCTCGATCAGGTCGTTGCGGTGCAGGCGGCGCGGGACCACGCCGTAGCGGACCAGCCAGCGCACGTCGTGGTCCGGGATCCGGCGGATCACCCGGTCGATCAGCAGCCGCAGCGCCGGGTCGCGGTAGTTGCGCAGATCCTCCGGGGAGGTGCCGGGCTCCTCCTCGATCAGGTCGGCGAACATGGCAACCAGGAACGGGTGGCCGCCGGTCCGCTCGACCACCGCGGTGCACAGCCGCTCGTCCGTGATGTGCCGGAGCTCCCGCAGGTAGCGCCCGGTCTGCTCGGGGCTGAAGTCGCCGAGGGCGATCGACTGGACCGGGCCGAACCCGGCCAGCCCGGCGGCGGCGCGTTCGCGCAGGTCGTACCGGCCGGCCAGGACCAGCCGCAGCGACGGGCAGCGCGCGACGATCCGGGCCAGCATCCGCAGCAGCTCGTCCGGGTCGGCGCCGAGCAGCACCTCCTCCAGGGTGTCGACCACCAGCAGCACCGGGCGGGCGCCGGCCGCGTCGTTGAACCGCCGTACGAAGATCTCCGACACCGTCCGGTCGATGGCGTGCTGCTCCTGGGCGGCGAGTCCCCGCATGGCGGCCCGGCCCGGCTCGGCGTCCTGCCGGTCGAGCATCCCCCGGTACGACGAGAACCGGTCCAGCCGCTCGAACACCCGCCGCGCCCACCGGCGCTCCAGCTGCTCGGCGATCTCCAGGAGCAGCAGCCACGGGTAGCGGGCCGCCACCACCGGATCGACCAGGTCGAAGTCGACGCGGGCGCAGGGGATGTCGTACCGGGCCGGCACACATCTACGGGCGACCAGCCACTGCAACTGGACGGTCTTGCCGGTGCCGGTCGGGGCGAAGATCTGCCAGACCCGCTCCGCGGCCCCGCCCAGCAGGGCGTCCGCCCGCTCGGCGAGCCCGTCCGGCTCCAGGAACTGCGCCGATCGGCTCCACGCCCCCGACCAGAAGAGCCGCGCCCGCAGGTAGCCGGCCCGCTCCAGGCGCAGCTCCGCCACCTCCGGCCCGGCATACGTGATCCGCTGCGGATCGCCCAGCACATCGATCAGGTCCTGGCATCGGGCGAAGTCCCGGTCCCGGTCCGCGACGCGGAACTCGGCGTCGAACAGCTCCATCGCCGCGGCCGGGTCGGCCACCAGCAGGTGTCGCAGCCGTTCGGCGGGCGAGACGTGCCAGGCGGCGATCTCCGCCTCCACCTCGGCGAGCACCCGCGGTTCGGCCTGCCACTCGGCCATCCAGGAGGCGGCGTCGGCCCGGGCGACCTGCCACGTCGGGGGGTCACCGCCGACCGCCTCGATCAGGTTCCGACCGGCCAGGTCGTCCAGCGCGGGAGCATCCGGCGCGATGTGCCGGGTCCGCAACCGCTCGTACAGGTCCCGGTCGAAGGTTCCGGCGGCCGCGCACACCCGCAGCGCCAGCCGCCACGACTCCGGCAGCCCGGCCCGCTGGATCTCCTCCAGGCTCTGCCCGGAGCGCAGCAGCCGGACGACCTCGTCCAGCCGCCGCGCCTCGGCGCTCACGACTCCACCGCCCGGATCAGCCCGAGCGCGACCAGCACCTCGTTGAACCGGGTCACCCAGGTCTGCGGCTCCACCTCGGACATCACCTGGAACACCCGCTCCAGCTGGTGGAAGTCGAACCCGCGGCGGCGGCAGTAGTCCCGGGCCAGCCGCATCATCTGCGCCGCCTGGAAGTCACCGATCGTCACCAGCGGGCCCCAGTACGCCTCGTCCCGCACCGGCAGCCGCTCGGCGAGCCAGTCCGCCTTGCCGACCAGCATCACCCGCACCCCGCCCCGACCGGCCCCGACCGGGCGCAGCAGACCCGGGTAGATCGCCCCGTCGAACGACTCGGGCAGGATCTGCTCCGCGTTGTCCAGGGCGATCACGTGCGGCCGCTCGGCCGCCGCCGCGGCGAGCGCGGTCCGGAACGCGTCCAGGATCCGGTCACGGTGCTCGGCGGCGCGCGGCCGGTTCTCGTCGAACCGCCACCACTGGCCGGCCGCCCCGTCCGGAGTACCGGCCAGCCGGTCGAAGACCTCCTCGAAGCCGGCGAACGCGCTCGCCGGCAGCGGCTCGGCCTGCTCCGGCGCGGTGCACGCCTCGCGGATCATGCGCAGCACGTGCAGCCAGGTCTTGGTCCGGGCCGGCTCGCCGTCCGGCCGGGCCAGCGGCACCCCCACGTCCACATAGGTGACCCGATAACCGCGCAGGAAGTAGGTGAGCAGGCAGCAGCGGGTGAACCAGGTCTTCCCGGTGGGCTTGTGCGGGTTGCTGGACCGGCCGCCGACCACCAGCAGCGACCGGGGCTCCCCCTCCGGCGGGTCGAGCGCCCACCACGCGTCGCGCCGCCCGGACGCGTGGTCCAGGAAGTTGCGCATCATCGCGTACTCGGGCCGGCCGACCAGCCCGGCGATCTCGTCCGGCAGCCGCCGGAAACTGGTCCGCAGCACATCGGCCGGGTCGAGGCGGCAGGTGAGCACCGGCATCGCCCACTCACCGGTGTCCCCGGACGTCCTGGCCATCTCGGTGCGGGCCGCGGCGACCGCCCGGTCCAGGCCGGCACCGGCGAAGACGCCCCGGTAGAAGTGGGCGGCGAAGTCGGCGGCGGCGGGCGACTCGACGTCCGCCTGCATGGCCACCACCGCGCCGGCACCGGCCCGCAGGAACGCCTCGCCGACGCCACCGACCTGGTCCAGCGGGTCGGCGGCGGTCCGGCACGCGTTGAGCACCACGAGCCGGGGCACCCACTGCTCCGAGACGAGCAGGCCGATCTCGGTGCTGGGCAGCTCCCAGACCGTGCCACGCGACTCGCCGGCGGTCACCCAGTTGAACGCCAGGGCGGCGGCCCGGCCCGGCACCCGTGGCATGCCGTGCCCGATGAAGTGCAGCACGTGCGGGCGCAGCCGGTCGATCTCCTTGGTCAACCGGTCCCGGTCGGGGCCGTCCACGATCTCCACGTGCGCGTACGCCGGGTGCTCGGCGGCGGCACCGGTCAGGCCGGCCAGTTCCTCGTCGCCGAGCACCTGCCGGTCGGTCGGGTTGCAGACCACGACCAGCACCCGCAGCGGGCCGTCGATCGGGTCGCCGGGCCGCGGCGGCACACCCCGCCACAGCGTGGAGGCCCGGCGCAGCGCCAGCCGGTCCGTCCCCGAGGCGAGCAACTCCCACGGCAGGGCGCGCAGCGGCGGCGGGAGGTGCAGGCGCAGCCGCAGCGGCGAGCCGTCCTCCTCCAGCTCCGCCCAGAGCCGCGCGGTCTCGTCCCGGATCACCGCGTCGAACAGGGTCCGCCCGAGCCCCGCCCGGGTGTCGGCGGGCATGCGGCGGTCCAGCGCCCCGGCGAAGTGCGCCACGTCCAGGTCGCCGGCGACCTTCGCGGTGGCGGCCGGGCGGCCGGTCACGGTCAGCGTGACGGTCGTCCCGTCGGCGGAGACGGCCAGCTCGGCGTCGAGAGCGGTCACAGCGCTTCCAGCACCGAGTCCGGGTCGTCGCGCGCCTCCTCGACCAGCAGTGGTGGCACCACGCCCGGCGCGGCGCCCCGCCCCGGCTGCTTCGGGCCGTAATCCGTCTCGACCCGGTTCAGCCAGTCCCGCCGCAGCCGGAACACCCGGTAGAACGGGGTGACCTCGGTGCCGGTCCACTGCAGACCGACGGCGCTGGAGCGGGCCACCGCCACCTTCCCGGACAGGTCGGCGAGCTTGATCGGTCCCACGCCGGCATGCGCGTCGACCCGCAGCTCGGCGGAGGCGTCCCGCTCGGCGGCGGCGAGCACGGTGCCGCCCGCGGCCGCGATCACGTCGGTGACCCCGGCCAGCTCCTTCGCCCAGTCGCCGCTCCAGTAGCGGCGGACCAGGCCGGCGGCGACCGCCCGGGTGTCCGCGAACCGGTCCTGGGTGAGGCCGGTGAACAGGGCCAGCACACTGGACGATCCGTCGAACGAGACCAGCGCGCCGGCATCGGCCGCGGCGAGCGCCGAGAAGCCCTGCGGGGTGGCGCCGGCCAGCTTGAACGTGACCTTGACGGAGCCGTTCGCGTCGTACAGGAAGTCGGCCGGCGGCGCGGCCGCCCCGGTCTCGAAGGTGATGCCGTATTTGGCCAGGTCACCGGCGGGGCGAATGGTGTCGCCCGTGGTGTCGAGCACATCGCCGACCCGGATCCGTTGAGACAGCGGCCAGTTGATCCACCAGCCGCGCCAGGCGTCCCGCATCGCCGACCGGTAGCTCCCGAGAGAATCGCCCATGATCGCCCCCTTTGGACACTCCGGCATTCATAGTCCTCCATGTATCACGGAGCGGGAATTGCCGATTCACCCGAGATGGAGCCGCCGATCATGCGACGTGATACACCCACCCACTACGACCTCCAGGCCCACCGCCGCCGCAAGACCGACATTCACCCCAAACCCACGACGCCGTACGACCGAAGGCGGCGGCCGGGACAGGAAACCGCCGCCGGGACGGCGCCCCGGCGGCGGTTCGGTGGTCGAGCGGGTCAGACGCGGTCGGCGGCGATCAGGAGGTAGTGGAAACTGCCCTCCTTGTACGCCGTCAGGAACGCCTCCTCGATCCCGGTGGCCACCTCCGACCTGGCCCGCATCTCCCAGTACGGGATGGTCGCCGCGGTCAGGTCGACCACGTTGATCGGGACGAGGCCGTGGGCGGCGAGCGCCTTGAAGTATTCGCTGCGTGGGTGGATGTCGCAGGTGTAGTGCTCGTTGATCCTGCTGACCGGCTTGGAGCGGCGGCCGGTCACGTCGTTCGCGCAGCCGGTGACGCAGACGTAGCGGCCACCGAAGCGCAGCATCCGGGCGAACTCGGCGTACAGGTCGTACAGGTCGACGTACATCGTCGTCTCGTTCGTCCAGATCGCCTGCCGGGAGCCGTCGCCGAACCCGGAGTGCAGCATGTTCCGGAAGTGGAACCGCACCTTGTCGCCGACCCCGCGGAGCGCGGCCTGCTCGTTCGCGAAGCCGACCTGGTAATCCGAGATCGACACGCCGTCGATCTGGCAGCCGAACCGGGCGTTGGCCATGATGCTGGTGCCGCCGCGGCCGGAGCCCGCGTCCAGCAGGACGTCGGTGGACTTGATCGGGCCGAGGTGGTCGAGCAGCAGGTCGGCCTGCGCGTTCTCGAGGCGGTGCAGCTCGGTGATGATCCGCTGTTCACGGGTCTCCGCCGGACCGTCGAGAACGCTCCAGTCGGGCTCGCCGACGCCGTAGTGATGGTGGTAGAGGCCGTCCACCTCACCCAGACGCAGGTTCACCGGGTCGATCCGATGGGTGTTCCAGTAGTCCGCCACGGATCGCTCGAAGTCGGTGCGCAAAGGGGAAGCAGCGGTGGTGATCATGATTTCTCCTCCTTGGTGTCGTGATAGCGGCCGCTGGTCGCATGCCACTCGCGGCTTCCGCCCAACCACGCCCACGTGTCGACGAGGAAGCGGCGCAGGGTGGGCGAGCCGGTCGCGCTCAGCGACGCGGCCAGGGTCACGAAGGTCTCCATCAGCTCGTTGTGGATCTCGACGGTGCGCAACACCGCTTCGCGCTGCGTGAGCCGTTCGTTGGCCACCAGAACACTGGGCAGGTTGTGATCGTTCTCGGACTCGTTCGGGCCGGAGTACAGGTCGTTGACCAGCACGGCGGCGTCGCCCGCGGCGGTGAACGCCTCGCGTACCCGTGGGTGGTAGAACTCCTCCGGTGGCAGTTCGTAGCCGCCCAGCACGTCGATCAGGATCATCGGCGGCAGGTAGTCGTTGAGGTGCCGCTGCACCAGGTACTCCCAGACCGGCGGGGTACGCCGGTTGGCGTGCCAGTCCGCCTCCTGGGCCCAGGCGACGAAGAGGATCGCCATCTGGTGCTGGAAGCGGGCCATCTGCGTCACGGTCGTGTACCTGGCCAGGTGCTCCAGGGCGCTGCGGAACGCCACGGAGATCGGCTGGAGCCGGTGGTACCCCTCGAGATCAGCCAGGTAGCGGCCCGGCAGTGCCGCCGGGTCGATCACCGCGTGCAGGTTCGCGAGCCGGGAGCCGACCACCATCGGATCGGCGCCCAGGGACACCTCATCCACGTAGTAATCATCCGCCGCCCACTCCGCGACCAGGCACTTCGTCGCGGCGAGCAGCCGGTCCGGATCACTGGTGGCGGGGTGGGCGAGCATCATGAACCGGCCGAAGTTCGCCGCCCGCAGCTTGTCGAGGCGGCCCGGGTAGATCCCGACCTGCTCGGCCCAGCTCACCACGGCCTCGTTGACCTGCTCCCCGAGCGCCCGGTCGTCGCGCAGCGGCCCGGGGCAGAAGAGCCGCGGCTCGGCCGGCTTCTCCGGCCGGGGCGAGAAGGCGCGGGCCGCCGAGGTGCCGAGCCCACTTGGGGCAAGATCGATCTTCGGTACGAACAGTGCGCTCAGATGGCCGGACGGCGCACTGGTGAAATCGGTCAGGATCTCGCGGCCGAGATCGACTGTCCGCAACATCAGTGCGAGAGCTCGACGTGGTCCAGGATGCCCAGGGCATCCGGCACCAGCACCGCCGCCGAGTAGTACGCGCTGACCAGGTACGACATGATCGCCTGCTCGTTGATCCCCATGAACCGCACCGACAGGCTGGGCTGGTACTCGTCCGGGATGCCGGTCTGGTGCAGCCCGACCACGCCCTGCTCCGCCTCCCCGGTCCGCATCGCCAGGATGGAGGTGGTGTGCGTCTCGGTGACCGGGATCTTGCCGCAGGGCAGGATCGGCACGCCGCGCCACGCCATCACGGTGTGCCCGTCCATCTCGACCATCGGCGGGTAGATGCCGCGCTTGGTGCACTCCCGGCCGAACGCGGCGATGGCCTGCGGGTGGGCCAGGAACATCCGGGTGCTGCGCCGCATGCTGAGCAGCTCGTCCAGGTCGTCCGGGGTGGGCGGGCCGCTGCGGGTGTGGATGCGCTGCCGCAGGTCGGCGTTGTGCAGCAGGCCGAACTCGCGGTTGTTGATCATTTCGTACTCCTGGCGCTCGCGCAGCGCCTCCACGGTCAGCCGAAGCTGCTGCTCCACCTGGTTCATCGGGTCGTTGTAGAGGTCGGCGACCCGGGTGTGCACGCGCAGGACGGTCTGGGCGACGCTCAGCTCGTACTCGCGCGGGCACTGCTCGTAGTCGACGTACGTCCCGTCCAGGACCGGTTCGCCCTTGTGGCCGGCGGTGACCACGATCGCCGCCTCGCCGTGCTTGTTCTGCGGTCGCCGGTTCTTGGCACGGAACCGCTCGACGTGCGCGCGCAACTGGTCGTTCTGGCGCATCAGGTCGACGAACGCGGAGCGCGGCATGCTCAACAGGGTCACCGCGGTCATCGCCTTCGCGGTGTAGTCCCAGATCCGCTGGTCCTCGGTGAGCGCCTGCATGCCGAACGCCTCACCGTCGGCGAGGACGCCCAGGTTGACCGGGTCGCCGTAGTTGCCGACGCCGACCTTGTCCACCTTGCCGTGCGCGATCAGGTAGACCCGGTCGGCGACCGAGCCGAACTCCACGATCACCTGGCCCGGCTCGAACTCCTGCTGGGTGAACTTGTCCGCCATGGTCGCCAGCACGTCGGCGTCGTCGAACTCGCTGAGCACCGGCAGCTCGCGCAGTTCGCCGGGGATGACCCGGATCTGCGAGCCCACGTTGGTGAAGCTGAGCCGGCCGTCGCCGATCCGATAGGTCATCCGCCGATTCACCCGATAGGCGCCTCCCGAGACCTGCACCCAGGGCAGCTTGCGCAGCAGCCACCGGGAGGTGATCTCCTGCATCTGCGGAACCGTCTTGGTGGTGGTCGTCAGGTTCCGGGCGGCGGCCGTGCTGAGGCTCTGCCGCCGCTGCTCTTGCTCTTCCTTACGGATCTCGGACTGCATTGGAGTAGCCACCGCTCGTACCCCGTTCGTCGGTTTTCCATCGGGCTGACTAACGGTCGTTCTATCGCATATCGGACCCTTCTGTCGGGTTTCACCGAACATATACAGCGGTTCTGACCTGCACTTACATCGACGCTGAACGGGAGGCCCCCGCGCCGCCACGACACGGCCCGAGCCTCGATACGGTAGGTGGATGGAGCGGCCGATGACCCTCGACGACATCGTCGCGGCGATCATGCGACGGCTCGACGAGCAGCACCGGGTGGTGCCGGGTTACGTGATCCGGGACGCCGTCGAGGACGTGCTGCACCGGCGGTTCCCCGACATCCCCCTCGCCGAGCTGCGCGTCCCACCCGAGGTCGCGACCGAGCTGGTGACCGGGCTCGGCGACGGCACGGGGGCCACCGAGGACGACTCGGCCACCATGCCGGCCGTGCTCAGCGGCGACGAGACCGGGCGCCTGCTGGCCGGGCTGGGCCTGGCGGTCCACGTGGCCGCCTTCAACCTGGACCACGACCGCCCGCACATCGCGCAGATCCTGAACGGGTCGGCGGCCGCGCTGGTCGCGCTCGGCGCCGCGTCCCGGGCGGCCCACGCCGACGGCACCTCGGCGGTGCTGCTCTCGCCCGCCACCCTGCGGACCGTGCGGACCACCATGATCGCCGTGCTGCAGGGCCTCCGGTCCCGCGGCTGGCAGGCCCGGCACCTCGACCCGGTCGCCACCACCGCCATGTTCACCGACGTCCTGACCCTGCTCGACGCCGTACCGTGAGGCGTTCGTCGCTGACGTCGTGACACCGCCCGACGCGGTGCCGCGAGGCGTTCGTCGCTGTCGTCCTGACACTGCCCGACCCGGGGCCGTGAAGCGTTTGTCGCTGACGTCCTGACGCTGCCCGACGCGGTGCCGTGAGGCGTTCGTCGCTGCCCTCCTGACGCTGCCCGACCCGGGGCCGTGAGGCGTTTGTCGCTGACGTCCTGACACTGCCCGACGCGGCGCCGCGAGGCGTTTGTCGCTGACGCTGCCCGACTCGGGGCCGTGAAGCGTTTGTCGCTGACGAACATGTTCGCTACGATCGCGTTATGAGTCCTCGACGCGTCCCCGTCAGCCGCCGCGACCGACCGGCGAAGCCACCGCTGAGCCGCGACGGCGCGGTCGCCGTGGCGCTGCGGATCATGCACGAGGAGGGCCTGGAGCGGGTGACCATGCGCCGGCTCGCGACCGAGCTCGACACCGGCCCCGCCTCCCTCTACGTCTATGTGCAGAACATGGCCGAGCTGCACGGCGCGATCCTCGACGAGCTGCTCGCCCGGCTGCACCTCCCTCCGGCCGACGCCGATCGGTGGCACGACGAGCTGGTCGGGCTCCTGTGCGCCTACACGCACCTGCTGCTCGACCACCCGAGCCTGGCCCGGTCGGTGCTGACCCTGCGCCCGTCCGGGCGGCACTACCTGCGGCTGGTCGACACGATCCTCGGGCTGCTGCGCGCGGGTGGCGTGCCGATCGGGCAGGCCGCCTGGGGCGTGGACGTGCTGCTGCAACTCGGCACCGCGACGGCGGCCGAGCACGGCACCCGGGGCGAGCTGGCCGGGGCCGACGACGAGCGGCAGCTGTTCGTGATGGCGTTGCGGGAGGCTCCGGAGCAGGAGCACCCGAACATCGCCGAGGCTCGGGACGATCTCTTCTCCGGGGCCGGGATGCAGCGCCTCACCTGGGCTTTCACCGCACTGGTCGCGGGGGTCCGGAGCACGGCCACCCCCGTACCGGAAATCGCCGAAGGCTAGGAGACGACAACCTCGCGCCCGCCCGCGGTCCTGCCCCGGGCGGGAAAGCACGGCCTTGAAGAACATGTTCGTCAGGAACCTGTTCGTCCACTGAAGGAGAAGACGATGACCACACCGATCACGATCGTGGGCGCCGGACTCGGCGGCCTGACCCTCGCCCGGGTGCTCCACGTGCACGGCATCCCCGCGACCGTCTACGAGCTCGACGCCTCACCCACCGCCCGCGCCCAGGGCGGCATGCTCGACATCCACGACTACAACGGTCAGGTGGCGATCCGGGCGGCCGGCCTGTTCGACGAGTTCCAGAAGATCATCCACCCCGGCGGCGAGGCGACCCGGATCCTCGACCGGCACGGCATGGTGCGCCACGAGGAGGAGGACGACGGCACCCGCGGCCGCCCCGAGGTCGACCGCGACCAGCTGCGGCGGATGCTGCTGGACTCGCTGCCCGGTGACACCGTCCGCTGGGGCGCCAAGCTCACCGGAGTCGGCAGCCTGGGCGACGGCCGGCACGAGCTCGCCTTCGCCGACGGGACCACCGTCACCACCGGACTGCTGGTCGGCGCGGACGGGGCCTGGTCCCGGGTGCGGCCGCTGCTCTCCGACGCCAGGCCCACCTACACCGGGATGTCCTTCGTCGAAGTGGACCTCTTCGACGCGGACACCCGCCACCCCGGCCCGGCCCGCACCGTCGGTGCCGGCATGCTCTTCGCCCTCGGACCCGGCCGGGGATTCCTCGCCCACCGGGAGACCGACGGCAGCCTGCACGTCTACATCGCCGTCGGCAAGCCGGCCGGCTGGACCGCGAGCATCGACTGGACCGACACCGAACGGGCGAAGGCACTGATGGTGACCGAGTTCCGCGACTGGGCGCCGGAGTTCCACGCGCTGATCACCGAGGCGGACGGCGCGCTGGTGCCGCGGACCATCAACGCGCTGCCGATCGAGCATCGGTGGGCGCGCGTGCCCGGGGTGACCCTGGTCGGGGACGCCGCGCACGTGATGTCGCCGTTCGCCGGCGAGGGGGCGAACCTCGCGATGCTCGACGGATCCGCGCTGGGCGAGGCCATCGCCGCGCATCCGGGAGACGTCGAGAAGGCGCTTGCCGCGTACGAGGCGGAGCTCTTCCCGCGCAGCGCCGAGGCCGCCGCGGAGGCCGCTCGGAATCTGATGCTCTGCTTCGACGAGACCGCACCGCAGAGTCTGCTCGACCAGTTCGCCGCGTACTCCTGACCCGGCTCCCGCCCGATGCCACTCACCTAAGTTGATCTTGGATGCGGCGACGGGCGGGGCACGCCCTCTCCGGGGGTTGGTCGCGAGAAGGTCGCATCAGGCTCCCGCGGGCTGGGGATAGCGGGCGCCGTTGACCGTGACCCGCAGCGAATACACGCTAATCCCGGCGGTGATGAAGAGGTGATTGCGCTTCGGACCCCCGAAGGTGAGGTTGGCGACCGACTCCGGCAGCAGCAGCTTGCCGATCAGGGTGCCGTCGGTGTCGAAGCAGTGCACACCGTCCCAGGCCGCGGCCCAGACCCGGCCGGCGCCGTCCAGCCGCAGGCCGTCGAAGCGCCCGTTGTCGCACTCGGCGAAGATCTTCCCGCCCGCCAGCTCGCCGTCGGCGGTGACGTCGAAGACCCGGATGTGGCTGGGCTCCTGCCGGGTGTCCGCGATGTACAGCTGCCGCTCGTCCGGGGAGAAGGCCAGGCCGTTGGGGCGGCAGAAGTCGTCGGCGACCACTCGCAGCTCACCGGTGGCCGGGTCGAGCCGGAAGACGTAGCAGTCGTCGCCGAACTCGCTGTCGGCCTGGTTGCCCTCGTAGTCGCTGAAAATCCCGTAGATCGGGTCGGTGAACCAGATCGTGCCGTCGGCGCGCACGACCACATCGTTCGGGCTGTTGAGCCGCCTGCCCTCGTACCGATCGGCGAGCACGGTGACGAAGCCGTCGTGTTCGGTGCGGGTGACGCGCCGGTTGCCCTGCTCGCAGGTGATGAGCCGGCCCTGCCGGTCGACGGTGTTGCCGTTGGCGTATCCGGAGAAATGGCGGAAGACGCCGACAGCGCCGGTGGTCTCGTCCCAGCGCAGGAGCCGGTCGTTGGGGATGTCGCTCCACACCAGGTAGCGCCCGGCCGGGAAGTAGGCCGGGCCCTCGGTCTTGCGCGAGCCGGCGTGCAGCCGCTCGAGGACGAAGTCTCCGTTGATGTACTTGAAGCGTTCGTCGAGGACCTGGAACTGGGCGGGGATGGTCTCGGTCATCGCGGGCTCCTCATCGCAAGCTGATCCTCATTCGGATCGAAGCTATCATCTCCGAACACAGTATGGTCATTGACGGATTCACCTGATTCAGGTTCTACGAAATGAGGAAACGGTGGACGGCACGGATCGTGCGCTGCTGGCGGCGTTGCAGGCCGACGCCACGCAGGCGTATGCGGATCTCGGCAAGGCGGTGGGGCTGTCGGCGGGGTCGGCCCACGAGCGGGTACGCAAGCTGCGCGAGCGGAAGGTCATCCGGCGTACCACCGTCGACGTCGACCCGGCCGCGGTCCAGCGTGGCGTGCTCGCGTTCGTGCTGCTCCAGGCCAATTCGTGGATGGGAGACCCGCCGACCCGGGACGCGCTGGCGGCCATCCCGGAGATTCAGGAGGCCCACATCGTCGCCGGGTCGGCGTCGCTGCTGGTGAAGGTCCGCACCGCGACCACGGAGCAGCTACAGGCCGTGCTGCGGCGGGCCTTCGACATCGACGGCGTCACCGGGACCGAGACGATCGTCGTGCTGGAGACGTTCTTCGAGCGGCCGCTGAACGTCCTCGACCAGGACCCACCCGGGTAAACCGCTCAACGCCCCCGACCAGGACCCGCCCGGGCAAACCGCTCAACGCCCCCGACCAGAACCCGGCCGGCAAACCGCTCAACGTCCCCGGCCAGAACCCGGCCGGGTAAACCGCTCAGCGTGCCGGCGAGCCCGCGACCCGGGACGTGAACGCGGACAGCTTGAGCAGCGCGCGGTCGATCTTCTCCGTCGCCGTCAGCGTCTCCTCGAAGCGGACCAGGCGCATCTTCGGCTGCCGCTTTCCCCGCAGGTAGAGCGAGCAGGCCAGGTCCGAGCAGAGATAGTCCCCGACCGAGTTCCCGTTGCGCCCCGCCGCCCCGGCGAGCGGTGCCGTGAACAGGCTGACCCCGCCGGCGTTGTGGTCGGTCAGGCAGACCTGGCACATGCTGGACCGGGCGGCGCTCACCTTGCCGCCGCCCTCCGCCTTGCGCAGCAGGATCCCGACCCGGGGACGCGCGCCGGCCGGGGTGGGCACCACGATCGCCGCCCGCTGCGGCGCTGCCGGGTCGATCCAGCCGAAGAAGTCCAGATCGTCCCAGGGGGTCTCGCGGAAGTCGGTAGGCAGCTTGATCCGCGCCGCCTCGCCCTTGCTGCAGTTGACGAACGAGGCCCGGATCTCCGCCTCGCTGATCGGTTCCATGAGGTCGGACCCTTGCACAGCCCGAACCGCCCGTCACCCGATTTAGCGGCGATCACATTCAAAATCCATTTTTCCGGTACGACCGACGGAGCCCCGTGGGCAGGCATTTCGGCCACGTTGCCGTGCCGGTCTCGCGCGAGGCCCGCACCGCCCCGCCCGGCCGCGGCCGCGCGTCCCGGTCTACCAGGTCAGGCCACCAGGCAAGGCGGCGGTTGCCCACGGCCGCGCGTCGCGATCTACCGACTCAGCCCACCAAGCAAGGCAGCGGTTACCCACAGCCGCACCTCGCGATCTACCGACTCAGCCCACCAAGCAAGGCAGCGGCTGGCCACGGCCGCGCGTCGCGATCTACCGACTCAGCCCACCAGGCAAGGCAGCGGTTGCCCACGGCCGCGCCTCGCGATCTACCGACTCAGCCCGCCAAGCAAGGCGGCGGCTGGCCACGGCGGTTGGCGCCGGTCGTGGTTGATCGGTGGGCGCGGGCTGTTGCCGGGTCGCCCTTGGACCGGAGGTCAGCGGGGTAACCGGTCGAAGCCGTCGAGCAGGAGGTTCAGGGCGAACTCGAACTCGAACTGGTCGTCGCAACCGGAGCCGACCACCGAGGACTCGTCGTGGGCGGCCGCCGCCGCCATGGTGGCCAGGCTCGGATAGCGGTCGGCCATCGCGCGAGCCATCGCCAACTGGACCTCCGGCGGGGCCGGCTGCGAGTCGTTGAAGAGGTCCTGGGTGTAGCCGAGCATCCGGGTGCCCAGGGCGTGGACGATGTGGTGGGTCTGGTCCGGGGAGAAACCGCCGGCCAGGAAGAGGCCGATCACCGAGTCGAGGTAGGCGAGCATCGCCGGGCTCGGGTCGGTGCGGGAGTGGATCACGCGCCAGGCCCATGGGTGGCGCAGCAGAGCCTGGCGAGCGCCGAGAATCCGCTGCCGGACCGCGCCTTTCCAGCCCTCACCCGCTGCCGGCTCCCCCTTCGCGAGCACCGGATCCACCGAGGACGCAACGATCGTTGCCGGCGCTGGGCTGACCGAGACCTGCGCCGAGGTGACCGGGACCGGCGCCGAGCCGACCGAGACCGGCGCCGGGGTGATCGGGACCGGCACTGAGGTGATCGAGACCGGCGCCGAGGTGATCGAGACCGGCGCCGAGGTGATCGAGGCGATCACCGTGTCGACCATGCCGTCCAGCAGCTCGTCCTTGTTGGCGACGTGCTTGTACAGCGCCATCGGCACCACGCCCAGCTCCTGAGCGAGGTTGCGCATGCTCAGCGTGTCGAGGCCGGTCCGGTCGGCCAGTTCGACCGCGGCACGCAACACCCGCTCCCGGTTGAGCGGAACTCGCCGCTCGGCAACATCCACGTGCCAACCCTAATCCCCCCGATTGACAGGTGTACGACGTACACCTAGTCTCGAAATCAGGTGTACGGCGTACACCTTCTACTGAGGAGGCAGGGATGAAGGCGATCACCCAGGACAGGTACGGCGGACCGGAGCGGCTGCGCTGGACCGAGGTGGAAACCCCGGTGCCGGGCGACGGCGAGGTGCTGGTGCGCGTGCGAGCGGCGTCGCTCAACGCCTACGACTGGCACTTCATGCGCGGCGATCCGTACCTGATGAGGTCTCAGATGGGTCTCACCCGGCCGGCCCGGAGCATCCGCGGCCGCGATGTCGCCGGCGAGGTCGCGGCCACCTTCACGAACGGCACGACCACCTTCGACGCCGGGGACGCCGTCTTCGCCGACCTGGGCCACCTCCAGGGCACCTTCGCGGAGTACGTCTGCGTCCCGCACCACCTGCTCGCCCCGATGCCGGCCGGCCTGAGCTTCGCCGAGGCGGCCGCGCTCCCACTGGCCGGTAACGCGGCCCTGTCCTGCCTGCGCGACGGCGGGCTGAAGGCCGGCCAGACGATCCTGATCAACGGCGCGTCCGGCGGGGTCGGCACGTTCGCGGTGCAGATCGCCAAGGCCCGGGAGGCGCGGGTGACCGCCGTCTGCAGCACCCGCAACGTCGAGTTGGTCACCAAGCTCGGCGCGGACCGGGTGATCGACTACACCGTGACGGACTTCGCGACGGCCCCGGAACGGTACGACGTGGTCCTCGACCTGGTCGGCAACCGCTCCCTGCGTGACCTGCGCCGGGTGCTGACCCCGGACGGCACGCTGGTCCTCTCCGGCGGCGGCGTCTCCACCGGAGGAAGCCTGATCGGCCCGATGCCGCTCTTCGTCCGCGGCCAGTTGCTCGCCCGCCTCCAGCGCCGGCAGCGGGTGGTCGTCCCGGGCTCGGACCCGAGCCGGGCCACCCTCGACGAGCTGTGCACCCTGATCGAATCCGGTCGGGTGACCCCGGCGATCGACCGCACCTTCCCGCTGGCCGAGGCCGCCGCGGCGATCCGCTACCTGGAGACCGAACACGCCCGCGCCAAAGTGGTGCTGACCGTCGGCCCACGGGAATAGACCCCCGGACCGCGGGATCAGACGTGCCAGGATGCCGGGCATGACGACAGAGACGCGGGACCGATTCCGGGAGCTGCACCAGACCGGCACGTTCATCATGCCGAACCCGTGGGACGCCGGCTCGGCCCGGCTGCTGGCGGCCATGGGCTTCGCCGCCCTGGCCACCACCTCGTCCGGCTTCGCGGCCACGCTCGGCCGGCAGGACCAGCACGTCACCCGGGACGAACTGGTGGCGCACGTCGCCGCGCTGACCGCCGCGATCGAGATCCCGCTCAACGTCGACGCCGAGCGCTGCTTCGCGGACACCCCGGCCGGCCTCCGCGAGACGGTCGACCTGCTGGCCGCGGCCGGCGCGGCGGGCATCTCGATCGAGGACTTCGACCCGGCCACCGGCCGGATCGAGACCGTGACGGCGGGCGCCGAGCGGGTGGCCGTGGTCGCCGGGGCCTGCGCCCGGCACGGGATCGTCCTCACCGCCCGCGCCGAGAACCACCTCTACGGCCACGACGATCTCGATGACACCGTCGCGCGGCTGAGGGCCTACCGGGCGGCGGGCGCCGACGTGGTCTACGCGCCCGGGTTGCGGACCTCGGAGGCGATCGCGCGCGTGGTCGCCGAGGTGCCCGCGCCGGTGAACGTGCTGGCCGTCGGCGGCGCCCCGGCCGTTCCGGAGCTGGCCGCGCTCGGCGTGCGCCGCGTCTCCATCGGCGGGGCGCTCGCCTGGGCCGCCTACGGCGCGATGCGTGACGCGGCCCGGGAGCTGCTGACCACGGGGACCACGACGTTCCGCGAGGGTGCCCTGCGCGGCGAGGAGATCGAGGCGGCGTTCAAGGACTGAACCAAGATATCGACTGATTTGGATAGAATCAGCCCTTGTCTGTTCACGTGCACATGTCCTAGATCACCTTGTTGATCTATAGGATATCTGCCAATATCTCGGCCATGCTCGTGCTCGCCTATCAAGGAGTCCTCGCATGACGATGAGCCGCCGCAACCTCCTCGGACTCGCCGCCGGCACCGGTGCGGCCTCGCTGCTGGCCGCCTGCGCCGGCCCCGGCGGTGAGTCCACAAAGCCCGGTGAGACGGGCGGGGAGATCTCCTTCGCCCACTGGCGGGCCGAGGACAAGGACGTCTTCGAACAGATCATCAAGGACTCCAAGCTCGCCGTACGCCAGGACATCTCCCCGTCGAACGACTACCAGAGCACGGCGCTGCAGAAGCTCCGGGGCGGCACGGTCGGCGACGCGTTCACCGCGTTCCGGGGCGCGCAGTTCCTGGACATCGCCAAGGCCGGCGTCTGGACCGACCTGACCGGCAAGCCGCTCACGCAGAGGTACGAGCCCGCCCTGATCACCGCGGGCGCGCAGGACGGCAAGCAGCTCGGAGTGCCGTACCAGCTGGTCTTCAACACCCCGCTCGCCAACCGGGACCTGGTGACCGAGACCCCGAAGGACTGGGACGGCTTCCTCGCGCTGCTCGACACGCTCAAGGGCAAGGGCGTCACGCCGATCGCCTGGCCGGGCGGCGACGCGGCCAATGCCGGCCAGCTGCTCAACGTCATGGTGGTCAACAACGCCCCCACCGACGACGCGCTCGGCCGGATCGAGACCGGTGAGGCCAAGGTGACCGACGACTGGTTCCTCACCGTGTTGAAGCAGTATCAGCAGCTCACGCCGTACTTCCAGAAGGGTGCGACCGGGACGGGCAGCGACGCGGCGCTGGCCCTCTTCGCGCAGGGCAAGGCGGGCCTGCTCGCCACCGGGTCGTTCCAGGTCTCCGGTGTCCGCAAGCTCGGCGCGAAGTTCCCGATCGACCTGCTCGCGCCGATCACCACCACCGCCGACAAGGCGAGGTACGAAGGCGTGTTCAACGCGACGTTCATCCTCGGCGTGAACGCCAAGTCGGCCAAGCAGGACGCCGCGCTGGCCTGGCTCGACCGCCTCTCCGACCCCGTGGTGGCCGGCGTCTACGCCAACGGCACGGCGCAGCACGTCACGGTCAAGGGCGTCGAGTACACCAACGCCGACCTCAAGGCGCTCGCGCCGTGGCTGTCCAGGAAGACCGCGCTGGCGCCGCGCTTCCAGTTCAGCAACCTGGACGTCCGCGGTGCGGTGGAGAACGCGGCGGTGCAGGTCGTCGGCGGCAAGAGCCCGGAGCAGGCCGCCGAGGCCGCCCAGAGGGTCGTCGACCAGAAGCGATGAGCCGTCGCGCCCTCTACCTCTTCGCGGCGCCGGCCCTGGCCCTGTACGGCGGGTTCTTCCTGCTCCCCGCCGTACAGGGCCTGCGGTACGCGACCACCGACTGGGACGGCTACAGCCCGGCCTTCCACGACGTCGGTGCGGCGAACCTGACCGCCGTGGTCTCGAACGACGACCTGTTCCGCAACGCGCTCACCAACAACCTGAAGTTCCTGCTGGTCGTGGTGCTCGGGCAGACCGCGCTGGCGCTGCTGCTCGCGGTGCTCCTGGCCGCCCGCGGTCGCGGCTCGACCTGGTTGCGGGCGCTGTTCTTCCTGCCGACCGTGCTCTCCTCGGTGTCGGTCGCCTTCATCTGGAAGTTCGTCTACGACCCGAACTTCGGGCTGGCCAACGCCGTGCTGGACGCGGCCGGGCTGGACCGGTTCGAGTCGTCCTACCTCGGTGACGAGAGCACCGCGATCCTCTGGGTGGCGGTGGCGCAGATCTGGTTCCACGCGGGGCAGATGATGATCGTCTACATCGCCGGCATCAACCAGATCCCGGAGGAGCTCTACGACGCGGCGCGGACCGACGGCGCCGGGCGCTGGCAGCAGTTCCGGCACGTGACCTGGCCGATGGTCGCGCCGGCCACGGCGCTCGTGGTGGCGTACACGACGTTGCAGTCGTTCAAGGCGTTCGACCTGATCCTGGGCCTGGCCGGGAATCCGCCGCGGTCCGGTCTGGACGTGCTGGCGACCCGGATCTACTCGACGTTCGCCAACTCGCAACTGGGGTACGCGGCCGCCGAGTCGATCGTCTTCATGGCCGCGATCGCCGTGGTCACTTTCCTGCAGAACCGAGCCGCGAGGATGGCACACGGATGAGGCGCCTGCTGCTGGCCGGATACGCGCTGCTGATCGTGGTGCCGCTGGTGGTGATCGTCGGTGGCAGCTTCAAGACCACCCCCGATCTGTTCGCCTCGCCGTTCGGCCCGCCCACCCGGCCCACGCTGGACAACTACGTCACCGTGCTGGAGAAGCAGGACCTGCTGCGCGTGCTCGGCAACAGCGTCCTGGTGGTCGCGGTCTCGGTGCCGGTGACCCTGCTGCTGGGCAGCCTGGTCGCGTTCGCGGTGGCGCGCCTGCCCCGGCTGCCGTCCCGGGTCCTCTTCGGGATCTTCGCGCTCGGCCTGGCGGTGCCCGCGCAGGCCGTGATGATCCCGCAGTACGTCCAGTTCGACCGGCTCGGGCTGCGCAACAGCCTGACCGGACTGATGCTGGTCGACGTGGTGGTCACGCTGCCGGTGGCGGTCTTCATCCTGGCCGGGTTCATGCGTACCCTGCCGGCGGAGCTCTTCGAGGCGGCGGAGATCGACGGGGCCGGGCCGTGGGCGGCGTACCGCCGGATCGCCGTGCCGGTCTCGGCGCCGTCGCTGGCCGCGACCGCGATCTTCCTGGTCGTCATGCACTGGAACGACCTGCTCCATCCGCTGCTGTTCATCGACGACCCGGCGAAGCGCACGCTGCCGCTGGCCCTCCTCGACTTCCAGGGCGAGTACCTGACCGAGTACCCGCTGCTGTTCACCGGGGTGGTGGTCGCCTCGCTGCCGATGGTGCTGGCCTACGCGTTCCTGCAACGCCACTTCGTCGCCGGGATCACCGCCGGCGCGGTCAAGGGGTGACCGCCGATCTCAACCGTTCTCGATGATCAGATCGGCGTTCGCGGAGACGTTCTCGGCCGCGTAGAACACCTCCTCGTGCGCTGCCCAGCGTTCCCAGTGCGGGGCATAGGTCTGCCCATCCCGGGCGAGGGCGCGCCGCTTGCGCAGCGCGGTGGGGCTGTTCAACCAGACAACCCCGCAGGTGTACGGCCTGAGCACGCCCGCACCGGTCCCGACCCCCTCGACGACCAGCCAGTCCGCCTCCGGCACCCGGTGCTCCTCGGCGTACTCGTGCGCCACCCAGTCCCAGCGTCGCCAGACGGCGGGCCGCTCCCGCGCCAGCGGTTCCAGCACCCACTCCCGCAGCGCGGTCACCGCCTGCTCGAGGCCGTCCCACCCGGCGTACAGGTCGTCCATGTGGACCAGCGGCGCGCCGAGCCGTTCCGCGACCTCGGCCGCGAGCGTGGTCTTTCCCGAGCCGGAGCGGCCCTCGACGGCGAGCACCCGCCGCTTACCCGCCGACGGCTCGCGGTCGCGCGCCCACGCCACCACCCGGTCCACCGCATTCTCCAGCCACTCCCCCCGGCTGGGCTCCACGTTCGTATCGGGCGCGCTGACACCACCACCAGACCCGGCCGCGGCGGCTCGGCCGGCGGTCATCGTGGGGCCGCCGGGGTGCCGGTCAGCAGGTCGGTGAGGTGACGGCGCAATTTGATGAACTCCGGGTCGTCGGTCACCTCGGCACGGCGGGGCCGCCCGAACGGCACGGAGATTCTCTCGAGGACCGTGGCCGGGCGGTGGGAGAAGGCGTAGACGGTGTCGGAGAGCAGCAGCGCCTCCTCGATGTTGTGGGTGACGAAGAGGACGGCGCGCCGGTTCGCCTCCCAGAGGTCCAGAAGCCAGCGGTGCATGTCGGCGCGGGTCATCGCGTCCAGGGCGCTGAACGGCTCGTCCAGGCAGAGCAGTTCCTGGTCGGAGATGAGCGCGCGGAGGAAGGCGACACGCTGCCGCATACCGCCGGAGAGCTGATGGGGGTACGAGCGGGCGAACCCCTCCAGCCCGACGCGGGCCAGCCACTCTCGGGCTCTCGCCAGGGAGTCGCGCTTCGAGCCCCCGGCGATCTCGCGGGCCAGGACGACGTTGGCCTCGACGGTCCGCCAGGGCATCAGGGCCGGCTGCTGGGGCATGTAACCGATCAGGCCCCGGCGGCCGATCGCGTCCGCACCGTTGATCTCGATGCCGCCCGCCGTGGGCTCGAGCAGGCCGCCGATGAGCTGGAGCAGAGTGCTCTTCCCGCTGCCCGACGGGCCGACGATGGAGACGAACTCGCCCCGCCCGACCGAGATCTCCAGCTCCTTCAGGACCTGGAGGTCGCCGAAGTGATGGTCCAGGCCGGTGACCCGCAGTGTCTCAGGCATTCCTGCGCCCCCGCACGGTGAGCTTCTCCAACAACGCGACCAACCCGAAGATGCCCAGTGCGAGCACGACCACGACGGCGATCGCCACGAACATCCGATCGGCCCGGAACGCCGACTTCTGGAGGATCATGTAGCGGCCGATCCCCTTCTCGCTGCCGAGCCACTCCGAGATGATCGCCCCGAAGACACTGTAGGTAGCCGCGATCCTCAGGCCGGAGAACATCGCCGGCAGCGCGTTCGGCCACTGCAGTTTGGTGAAGAGCTGCCACCGGCTCGCGCCGCTCATCAGCAGGTAGTCGGCGATCGACGGGTCGCTGCGGCCCAGCCCGTCCAGGGTGGCGACGGCCACTGGGAAGAAGCAGACCAGCACGATCACCACGATCTTCGGAGCGAGCCCGAAGCCGAGCCAGATCACCAGCAGCGGGGCGAGCGCGATGATCGGCACGTTCTGGCTGATCACCAGCAGCGGGTATAGCGCCGCCCGCAGGACCGGGACCAGGTGGAGCACGACCGCGATCAGCACCCCGGCCGCCACCCCGGCGGCCAGGCCGTAGAGGGTCAGCTCGAGGGTGGCCAGGGTGTGGGTGCCGAGCACGTCGCGCTGCTCGACGGCGGCGTCCCAGATGCCCTTCGGGCTGGGCAGCAGCCAGGCGTCGATCCCGGACACCCCGGTGTACACCTGCCAGCCGGCGATCAGCAGGAACAGCGTGATCGCCGGCGGCAGGACCTTCCGGAACGTCATGCCGGGGGCAGGAAGTCGTTCGTGTACGCCTTGGTCGCGTCGACCTGGGTGCCGAGCACCTTCTGGTCGTAGAGCCACGCGGTGAAGCCGGTCCACACCGCCGCCTTCTGCTCGCCCCAGCGGGCCGCGTCGTCCTGGTACTTCGGGCTGAGCCACTCCTGGCTCTTGCGCACCAGCTCGGCGTCCAGGTCCGGGGCGGCCTTGAGCAGGAGGTCCGCGCTCTCCGACGGGTTCTTCGCGGCGAAGGTGTACCCCTCGGAGACGGCCGCCGTGAACTCCTTGACCAGCGCCGGGTCGCCGGCGATCCGCTTCTCGTTGGTGATCAGGATCGGGGTGTAGAAGTCGAGCGCCTTGTCATAGTCCTTGACGTACTGGATGTTCAGCGGCGCGCCCTTGAGCTCGGCGTTGACGCCGTCCCAGCCGTAGAAGATCCACTGGAAGTCGATCCCCTTCTTGGTGGCGGTGAGGAAGTCGGCCTCACCCACGTTCACCACCTTGACCTTGGTGGCGTCCCCGCCGTCCGCCT
Organism: Actinoplanes regularis; assembly: GCF_900188005.1. Lineage (GTDB taxonomy): Bacteria > Actinomycetota > Actinomycetes > Mycobacteriales > Micromonosporaceae > Actinoplanes > Actinoplanes regularis. Next base: position 330,200 of record NZ_FZNR01000002.1, read on the forward strand.
TGACCAGGGTCTTGAGCAGCGGCTCCTCGATCGCGCCGCCCCAACCGCCGTAGGTCCGGCCGGCGTACTGGGCGGGCCGGGTCAGGTTGCGGTCCTTCGGCGAGGCGAAGCCGGACGTGTTGTGCTGCAGGATCGCGGCGATCGAGACGAGCGGTGCCTTCTCGGCGCGGGCCTGGGTGAGCGCCTCCTGGGCGCTGATCGCGAACGGGATCCGGTCGGCGGCGACCAGGGCGGCCGGGTCCGCGTCGCCGGGCTGGACGATCTCCACGTCCAGCCCGTGCGCCTTGAAGAAGCCCTTCGCCTGGGCGACGTACAGGCCGGTGTGGTTGGTGTTCGGGGTCCAGTCGAGAGCGACCTGGACCTTGCGGAGCGCCTCGCCGCCGCCGGCGGCGGACTTGTCGTCGCTGCCGCCGCAGGCGGCGAGTGCGAGAGTGAGGGACGTGCCCGCGAGAGCGGCGAGAAGGCGACGACGCATGATCATGCTGGCAAGGTACGTACCCGATTGCCGGTTCACCAGCCGGAAGTGGCCCGCGTTACGGGCCCTTGCGGGAGTCGAACGGATTTACCGGGACATCGCGGGCTCCAGTCGCACGATCACCCATTTCGAGGTGGGCGTGCCGCTCTCCTCGGCCTGCGAGTCGAGCGGAACCAGCGGGTTCGTCTCCGGGTAGTAGGCGGCCACGCAGCCCTTGGGGGTGTCGTACTCGACCAGCCGGAAGCGGTCGGCACGCCGCTCCTCGCCCTCCCACTCGGAGACCAGGTCCACCAGGTCGCCGTCGGCGAAGCCGAGGTCGGCCAGGTCGGCCGCGCTGATGAAGACCACCCGGCGCCCCGAACGGATCCCCCGATAACGGTCGTCGAGGCCGTAGATCGTGGTGTTGAACTGGTCATGGCTGCGCAGCGTCTGCAGCACCAGCCGGCCCTCCGGCACGGTCATCACCTCGAGCGGGCTGACCGTGAAGACGGCCCGGCCCTCACGCGTCGGGAAGGTGCGCGAGTCCCGGGGTGGGTGCGGCATGGTGAACCCGCCGTTGTCGACCCGGTGGGCGTAGTCGTCGCAGCCCGGCACGACCCGGCCGATCCGCTCCCGGATCGTCCCGTAGTCCTCGGCGAAGTCGGCCCACGGGAGGTCGTGCCGGTCGCCGAGGGTCGCCGCGGCGATCCGGCAGATGATGTCGACCTCGGAGCGCAGCAGCGGCCCGGCCGGCTCGGAGCGGCCGCGGGAGGCGTGCACCGCGGACATCGAGTCCTCCACGGTGATCCGCTGCACCCGGCCACCGGTCCGGTCCTGCTCGGAGCGGCCCAGCGTGGGCAGGATCAGCGCGGTCCGGCCGGCGTCGAGATGACTGCGGTTGAGTTTGGTGGAGATCTGCACGGTCAACTCGGCGCCGCGCATCGCGGCCGCGGTCACCTCGGTGTCCGACATCGCGGCCACGAAGTTGCCGCCCAGCGCGATGAAGACCCGGGCCCGGCCGTCGCGGAAGACCCGGACCGCGTCGGCGGCGTCCACCCCGTGCTCCCGGGGCGGCTCGAAGCCGAACTCGTCGCGCAGCCGGTCCAGGAAGAGCGCGGGCGGCTTCTCCCAGATGCCCATGCTCCGGTCGCCCTGCACGTTGCTGTGCCCGCGCACCGGACAGAGCCCGGCGCCCGGCTTTCCGATCATGCCCTGGAGCAGGGCGACGTTGACGAACTCCTTGATCGTGGCGACGGCGTTGCGGTGCTGGGTGATGCCCATCGCCCAGCAGTGCACGATCCGTTTCGAGGTGGCCAGCATGTCGACCGCCGCCTCGATCTCGGCCCAGGTGAGGCCGGTGGCGGCCAGCACCGCCTCCCGGTCGACGTCGGCGACGTGCTTCGCCCAGGCGTCGAAACCGACCGTGGACGACTCGATGAACTCCCGGTCGGCGACGCCGCGCTCCAGCAGCAGGGCGCCGATCGCCTGCCAGAGCGCCAGGTCGCCGTTGGACCGGATGCGCAGCAGCCGATCGGCCAGGCCGGTGCCGGCGCCGACCAGGCCGCGCGCCTTCTGCGGGTTGTCGAAGCGCAGCAGGCCGGCCTCGGGCAGCGGGTTGATCGCCAGGATCTTCGCGCCGTCGCGCTTGGCGACCTCCAGCGCGGTCAGCATCCGCGGGTGGTTGGTGCCCGGGTTCTGCCCCGAGACGACGATCAGGTCGGCCTGGTGCAGGTCCTCCAGGGTGACCGAGCCCTTGCCGATGCCGATGGTGCGCGTCAGGGCGGTGCCGGTGGACTCGTGGCACATGTTGGAGCAGTCCGGCAGGTTGTTGGTGCCGAGGGCGCGGGCGAAGAGCTGATAGACGAACGCGGCCTCGTTGCTGGCCCGGCCGGAGGTGTAGAAGACCGCCTGGTCCGGGCTGTCCAGCGCGTTCAGATGGGTGCCGACCAGGGCGAACGCGTCACCCCAGGAGATCGGCTCGTAGTGCGTGGCGCCGTCGCGGCGGACCATCGGGTGGGTGAGCCGGCCCTGCTTCTCCAGCCAGTGGTCGGTCTGCCCGGCCAGCTCGGCGATCGAATGCGCGGCGAAGAACTCCGGGCCGACGGTGTCCCGGGTGCCCTCCCAGGAGACCGCCTTCGCCCCGTTCTCACAGAACTCGGCGGCGTGCCGGTGGCCCTGCGGGTCGGGCCAGGCACAGCTCATGCAGTCGAAACCGTCGTGCTGGTTGAGGGTGCGCAGGTTGCGGACCGTCTTGCGGACGCCCATCTGCCGCACGGCGTTCGCCACGCTCAGCCGGACGGCCTCGAGCCCGGCCGCGTGATCGGCCGGCGGGCCCACCCGCAGTCGGGCCTCTTCCTCATCGATCGGCACCATGCGGCAAGTCTGCCCCCTGCCCCAGGGGCGGTGTCCAGTGGGACCGGCGACCTAAGCATTCACCCGATCGCCTGGCGCAGCTCCGCGAGCACCGCCGGGGACGGCCAGTCGTCGACCCGGTAACGGGCCGGGGCGAGCAGCGGCTCGGCCCGCAGCCCCACCCGCTCGGCGACCGCGTCCCAGGGCGCGCTGAACTGTGGCCCGGTGTCCGGGTGCACGAAGGCGATGGTGTCCGCCTTCGGCAGCAGTGTGCTGACCCCCGCGGTCCACACCGCGATGGTCTCCGGGGCGCTGCCCGCCGGCTCGGCCGCGAGCAGGCCGCCGACGTGCACGTCGACGCCGGCCTGGGCGTACTGCTCGGCGAGCCAGTTGGTCTGGCCGTGGTACTCGGTGAGGGCCAGGAGGGTCTCGGCGCGGCGGGCGGAGAGGTGGTGCGGGTGGCCGGGCGGTGGTGTGTAGGCGACCGCCCGGCCCTGCGGCCCGGCCACGTAACCGACCGGTGACAGGCTCCGCGGCGCCTCCTTGAAGTGCTGGTCGACCAGCGCGTAGAACGGCTCGGCGGTGGTCTCCGGGAGGGGGCAGAGCAGCAGCGTGTTGTTGTCCGGCGCGAACGCCAGGACCGGGCCGCCGAGTCGCTCGCCGACCTCCTCCAGCCAGCCCGGGGCGAGCAGCAGCGAGGTGAAGTACGCGTCGCCGTCGTCGAGCATGCTGATCAGCGGCTGCCCGCTGGGCCACGGGTGCTCCAGCGAGCCCCGGGCCATCTCGGCCAGGTTGGCCCGAGCGGTGGCGAACACCTCGTCGGCGGAGACGCCCCACTCGTCGACCCGGTCCGGCACGACGTAGGCCATCGCGTCCGGCTGGTCGACCACGACCAGTTCCTTCAGGTACGGCAGTGCCGCCCGGGAGATCGGCGGCCGCATCCCGGGCGGACCGGCCGACCCGAAGGTGACCGGGCGCACCACCGGGCGCAGCTTGGGTCGTACCGTCTCCCAATCGTCCTGGGGCGGCGGAGCCGCCATGATCCGCACCAGCTTCGCCAGCCGCTCCCGGCGCTCGGCCGGGGAGATCCCGGCCGTCTCCCGGAAGATGTTGGCGAGGTAGAGGTGCGCCGGCCCGGGCGCCCCGGTGCGGTAGATCGCGATGGCGAACTCCCCCGGCCGGTTCACCGCGCGCTCCACGCCCGGGGTCCGCCGGGCGACGCGGAGGGCCAGCGCCGCGAATCGGCGCCGCGGAGAGAAGAACCGCTCCAGCAATCCCACGGCGGAACCCTAGCCGACCCGGGGCGCCGGAATCAGGCTCGGTCGTGGAAACCAGCCAGGGTGGGTTCGTCGACCAGCGTCGTGGCGATGTCGGTGAGCGTCCGGTCGAGCAGGGCGAGGTCGCCGGGACCGGTCATCGCGAAATCCTCCAGCCGGACGTCGAGCCACTCCCGCCAGGCGTGCCGGACCCGGTCGAACTGCTCCTCGCCGGCCGCGGTGAGCTGCACCGTGTCACCGTCGAGGCGGGCGTATCCGGCCTGGCAGAGGTCGGTGAACACCGGTTGCAGGACCTCCGCCGGCAGCCGGTGGTTACGCGCGATCGCGGCCAGGTCGGCGCTCCCCCGCGCCCGGGCATACCGGTGCGCCTGGCCCATCGCCCAGGCCCGCGAGGGGTTCAACCGGCCACCCGCGCTGGCCAGGATCTCGTTCAGCACGGTCCGGGCATGTCCGGCTTTGCGGATGGCGTCACCGATCACCCGCTCGAGCTGGGCGGCCCGGTCGCACGGGGCCGGCGCGGAGAATCCCTCGCCCACGTCGGTGGCGTGCGAGCGGGCGCCGTCACGCAGCGGCAGCTCCTTGAGGAATCCCGCGACCAGGAACCCGAGCAGGGCGACCGGGGCGACCCAGCCGAAGACGTACGCGATGGTCTCCGCGTACGCCTCGATGATCGGGGTGGCCTCGGCCGCGGGCAGTCCGTGCACCTGCGCGGGGGTGACCGCGGCCGAGTTCTGCACCACGTCGTAGGAGAAGAGCTTGTCCCGGTACAGCGTGCCGAAGACCGCGGCGCCGAACGAGCCGCCCAGCGCGCGGAAGAAGGTCACGCCCGAGGTCGCGGTGCCCAGGTCGGCGTAGGCCACGGTGTTCTGCACGACGATCGTCAGCACCTGCATGCTCAGGCCGATCCCCAGGCCGAGCACGAACAGGTACGCCGACATCTGCCCGGCGCCGACGCGCGGGCTCAGGCTGGACATCAGCCACAGCCCCAGGGTCATCACCGCGGTGCCGGCGATCGGGAACACCCGGTACCGGCCGGTGCGGCTGACCAGGTTGCCGGCGAGGATCGAGCCGCTGAAGGTGCCGGCCACCATGGGCAGCAGCCGCACGCCGGAACCGGTGGCCGACATGCCGTCCACATACTGCAGGTAGGTGGGGATGACGGTCATCGCGCCGAGCATGGCGAAGCCGACGATGAAGCTGAGCGTGGAGCAGATCGCCACGACCGAGTTGCGGGCCAGTCGCATCGGCAGCATCGGCTCCTCGGCCTTGCGCTCGACCAGCACGAACACGGCGAGCAAAACGATCGAGGCGGCGGACAGGCCGATGACGGTGGCGGAGTCCCAGTCGTACTCGTCGCCGGCCCAGGAGATCGCCAGGGTCAGGCCTGCGCAACCGAGAGCGGCCAGGGCGATACCGGCGTAGTCGACGATCGGGCGGGTCTCGATCCGCGCCGACGGGATCACCCGGACCGCGATCACCAGCACCACGACCGCCACCGGCAGGTTGATGTAGAACGCCCAGCGCCAGCTCAACTGGTCGGTGAGCAGCCCGCCCAGGGTCGGCCCGACCATCGTGGTGACGCCGAAGACCGCGCCGAGCACGCCCTGGTACCGGCCCCGCTCGCGGAGCGGGACGACATCGGCGATCAGGGCCGTCGCGGTGACGATCAGCCCGCCGCCGCCGATCCCCTGGATCCCTCGCGCCCAGACCAGCGTGGTCATGTCCTGGGCGAAGCCGCAGAGCATCGAGCCACCGGCGAAGACCAGCATGCTGACCACGAAGATCACCTTGCGGCCGGCCAGGTCGCCGAACTTACCGGCCAGCACCGTGGACACCGCCTCGGCCAGCAGATAGGCCGTCACGACCCAGGACATGTATCCGGCGCCGCCGAGATCGGAGACGATCGTCGCCAGCGCGGTGGAGACGATCGTCTGGTCCAGCGCGGCGACCAGCGTGCCGAGCACGATTGCCACGAAGATGACGTTCGCCTGACGCCGGCTCACCCTCGTCGCGGCGCTCCCGGTGGCCATGTCGCCAGTCTTACGGCTCGCGCCGGGCCGGGAGGCCGCTATCCGCAAACTGCCGCCGCCGCTCACGGCCCCTCGCCGATCTTCCCGGTACGACCGTCGTCTATCCCTTCGACCCGAAGTAAACTAAGTTGACTTCCGCGTTGTCGCACAGTGAAGGGACACGAGATGGCGAACACGGTGACCGCGTCCAGCACGATCGGTGACTGGCTGGCCCACCCGGAGGGCGGCCCGGCGCTGCGCGAGCTGCTCGGCCGGGGTGGCGCCTTCGACGAGTCCCAGCTCGCCCCGGTGCGTGGCCTCCCGCTGCGGCAGCTCGTCGAGCTGAGTCAGGGACAGCTGCCCCAGGCCGCGGTCGACGCGCTGGTGCTGCGGGTCAACGGCGGCGTCGTCCCGGACGAGGAGCCGGACTCCGGCGCCTGGCGGGAGCGGATCACGCCGGGCCGGTTCGACGGCAAGACCGTGATCGTCACCGGCGCGGCCTCCGGCATCGGCCGGGCCACCGCCTCCCGGATCGTCCGGGAGGGTGGCCGGGTGATCGCCGTCGACATCACCGCCGACAAGCTCGCCGAGGCCTTCGGCGCGGAGGAGTCGGTGGTCACGGTGACCGCCGACATCAGCAGCGACGCGGGCATCGCCGCGATCATGGCCGCGGCCGGCGACCGGATCGACGGCCTCGCCAACATCGCCGGCGTGGTGGACGACTTCACCCCGGTCCACGAGACCTCCGACAAGGTGTGGGAGCGGGTCTTCGCGGTCAACGTGGACGGCGTCTTCAAGCTGACCCGGGCCGTCGTCCCGGCGATGCTCAGCGCGCGGCGCGGGTCGATCGTCAACGTCGCGTCCGAGGCGGCGCTGCGCGGCAACGCCGCCGGGGTGGCCTACACGGCGTCCAAGCACGCCGTCGTCGGCATCACCAAGAACACCGCCTTCATGTACGGCGGTGAGGGCCTCCGGGTGAACGCGGTCGCCCCCGGTGGCGTCGCGACCGGCATGCGCCCCACCAACCAGTCCGAGTTCGGCCTGGGCCGGACCGGCCCGTTCCTGCGGCTGATCCCGGCGGTCGCGGCGGCCGAGCACCTGGCCGCCTCGATCACGTTCCTGCTCAGCGACGACGGCGTCAACCTGAACGGCGTGATCCTCCCGTCCGACGGCGGCTGGTCCATCCAGTAGAACGGCGGCGTGGCCCGCTCAGGCCGGGGTGATGAGCTGCTGGAGCACGGCTCCGTAGCGGACGACCAGCTCGGCGGGGTCGGCGGCGACCAACTGGTCGTCGCCGACCACCCACAGGGCGTAGAGCAGACCGCCGACCACGGCGGCGGCCAGGCGGGCGCGCAGGTCCGCGTCCGGGCCGGCCAGCCGGGCGCGCAGCGGGCCGACGAACGTGCGCTCGTGGATCGCTTGCAGCCGCTCCTTGATCTGCGGCTCGTCGGACCCCCGGACCAGCGCGAGGTAGACGCCGCGGATGTCGTCGTCGGCGAGCAGCCGTTCGACGAAGCGTTCACCGAATTCGGCCGGTGGCACGTCCAGCAGCGGCTCGTCGTCGATGGTCAGCCGCATCGTGTCCAGGAAGAGCAGCTCCTTGCTGCCGAAGTGCCGGATCACCAGGGCCGGGTTGATCTCGGCCGCGGCGGCGATGTCCCGCACCGACGTGCGGGAGTAGCCACGCTCGCGAAACAGCCGGGCCGCCGCCGAGTGGATCTCCTCGCGGGTCGCCGCGCCCGTACGCCTCACCATGCCCCGATGGTATGCCGCCGCCGTTCCGGCAGACTCTTCGCATATATCAACAGACTTCCCATTTACGGAAATAGACCGCAGATTCCCTCGATCGATAGAAATAGCCGCTGCGCTCATGGTCAGCTTTTCGGGGGCCGACGCATCACCAAAAGGACAAAACAAACAAACCGAACCGACGAGGTGTACTGCCAGGGAGGGATCACATGAGAACAGCGACGAAGCTCGCGGTCGTGGGCGGGGGCATCCTCACCGCGCTCGCCATGACCGCGGGACCGGCGCAGGCTCGTTCCACGACGGTCAATCCGGATGTCCAGGCCGCCTGTAACGACTACAACCGCATCGGCGCGGCGACCGGCCTCTGGGGCCCCGCCGACTGCGCCAACTGGCGCTCGACCAACGTCACCTCGGTGCGGGTCACCAACCAGATCGGGACCCGCGCCGCGATCTGGAACGGCACCGCCCTGCCGCCGCGGCTGCCCAGTGTGGCCAGCCTACCCGCGGCGACCGCCCTGCCGCCGCGGCTGCCCAGCGTGACCAACCTATCCGCGGCGACCGCGCTGCCGCCGGTGGCGAGCCTCGACCCGGATCTGATCCCCGGTGACCTCCTGAACGACATCGACTCGCCGTTGAACCTCACCGGCCTGACCAAGCTGCCCAGCGTGGTGAACGTCAACGGCCCGTCCGGCGCCCTCACGGTGCCGGTCACACCACCCAGACTCACTGTCCCGATCACACCGCCCCGGGTGACAGTGCCGCTCTCACCGCCCCGGGTGACGGTGCCGCTCACACCGCCGAGGGTCCGGCCGCCGGTCCCGGCCGAGCACTGAGCCACGGGGCGAGCGGCCGGGGCGTGCCCGGCCGCTCGCGGGTCGGCGGGAGGATCAGCCGCCGGCCATGGCGCCGACGATCATGAAGGGCTCCTCGCCCTTCGCGACCCGGTCCGGCAGCAGAGCGTCCGGTGACTCGTTGGACAGGTCCTCCTCGCAGGCGAAGAACCGCACCAGCGGCCGCCGCTGCCCGGTCCGCCGGTCCCGGACGGTGCCCGCGAGCATCGGATAGTCCCGCTCCACCGCGTCGAGGACCCCGCGCTGGGTGACCGCCCCGGCCACCTCGACCCGGATCTCCTTGCCGGTCCGGGCCAGCGTGCGCAGGTGCACCGGAAGCACCACCCGGATCACGGCAGGACCTGGACTTCCACCGACAGCACCGGTGGCAGGTCCCGGACGATCGCGGTCCAATTGTCGCCGCTGTCCGCCGAGGCGTACACCTGTCCGCCGCTGGTGCCGAAGTAGACGCCGCACTCGTCGAGGGTGTCCACCGCCATCGCGTCCCGCAGGACGTTCACATAGCAGTGCGACTGCGGCAGGCCCGCGGTCAGCGGCTCCCACTCCTCGCCGCCGCTGCGGCTGCGGTAGACCCGCAGCTTGCCGTCCATCACGTAGTGCAGGGAGTCACTGGTGATCGGCACGACGTAGATCGTCTCCGGCTGGTGCGCGTGCACCGCGATCGGGAAGCCGAAGTCGGTCGGCAGGTTTCCGCTGACCTCCCGCCACCGCCCGCCCGCGTCGTCGGTGCGCATCACGTCCCAGTGCTTCTGCATGAAGAGCGTGTCCGGCCGGGAGGGGTGCAGGGCCAGCCGGTGCACGCAGTGCCCGACCTCGGCGTCCTCGTCCGGGATGCCGTCGGAGCGCAGGCCCGCGTTGATCGGCTGCCAGGTGGCCCCGCCGTCGTCGGTGCGGAACGCGCCGGCCGCGGAGATCGCCACGTACATCCGGTCGGGATCGGACGGATGCAGCAGGATGGTGTGCAGGCACATGCCGCCGGCACCGGGCTGCCACTTCGGGCCGGTCGGGTGCTGCCGCAGGCCGGTCAGCTCCTCCCACTTCTGCCCGCCGTCGGTCGACTTGTAGAGGGCGGCGTCCTCCCCGCCGGCCCACACGGTGTCCACGTCGGTGGGTGACGGCTCGAGGTGCCAGATGCGTTTGAACTCCCATGGGCGGGGCGTTCCGTCGTACCAGAGATGTTCTCCGACCTCGCCCTGGTAGGCGAAGTCGTTGCCGACGGCCTGCCAGTTCTTCCCGCCGTCGTCGGAGCGTTGCATGATCTGGCCGAACCAGCCGGAGCTCTGTGACGCGTAGAGCCGGTCGGGTTCGGCCGGGGAGCCGTTGACGTGGTAGATCTCCCAGCCCGCGAAGTGCGGCCCGTCGACCGTCCAATCTTTGCGCGCCCCGTCCGAGGTCAGGATGAACGCGCCCTTGCGTGTGCCAACCAATAACCGAACGCCAGTCATTCGACCACTGTGCCCCATCGGGCCGGATCACGCCTGCAATGCGCGGGCCAGATCAGCCTGTTCAGCGAGGACCTCGTTCATCCGGATCTGGACCGCGTCCATCTTTCCGATCGTCTCGCTGGTCGTGTGGATGCCGGTCGCCACGGTCTCCGTGTTGGCCTGGATGCCGGCGATCTGCTGGGCCACCCGCTGGGTCGCCTCGGCGGTCTCCCGGGCCAGGTCCTTGACCTCGCCGGCGACCACCGCGAAGCCCTTGCCCGCCTCACCGGCCCGGGCGGCCTCGATGGTGGCATTGAGCGCGAGCAGGTTGGTCTGCTCGGCGATCGACTCGATGATCTTGATGACGTCACCGATCGCCGTCGACGCCTGGCCCAGCGCGGCCACCTCGGCGGTCATCGCCGAGGCCCGGCTGACCGCCTGCTCGGCCACCTCGGTGGCGTCGCCGCTGGAGCTGCGCAGCCGCTCGACGGTGTCGAGCAGGGCGCGCGCGTTGACGGCCGAGCGCTCGGTGGCGAGCAGCACGTCGAGCCGCTGGTTGACGAGCTGCTGGACGTTGCGCAGGGCCGCGTCCCGGGAGTCGGAGAGGTCGAAGAACTCGTTGGCGAAGAAGTCCATGGTCCCGACGACCTGGTCACCGCTCATGATCGGGAAGCAGACGCCGGAGCGCAGGCCGGCGCGGACCGCGGCGTCCGTCCGCGCGCAGCCGGTCAGCTGACTCAGGTCCCGCATGAAGACCAGGTCCTTGGCCCGCCAGGCACGTCCGCAGAGCCCGACGCCCTCGGCGGTCGGGGTGGCGAGCGCGGCCTTGTGCAGCTCCTCACCGGTCGAGCCGGACTCGACCCGGAATCTGAGCACCTTCTCGACCGGGTCGACCTCCCAGTACGAGCCGTACGTCCACCCGAACGCCGAGCGCACCTCGTCCAGCGCCGCACGCAGCGCGCTCTGCCGGTCCCGTGCCGCGCCCATCTGGTTGACCACGGCGGTGACCGCACCCCGGTCGGCGGAGGCCTGGCGCAGCTCCGCGGCGGCGACCGCGCTGCGGCGCGCCTGCTCGGCGATCCGGGCGATCGAGGCGAACTTCTCCCGGCGCGCGGCGTCCAGATACAGCGGCGTGGCAGAGTAGTACTCGAGCACGGCGACCACCGCGGTGCCGTGGGTGACCGGCAGCGCGACGCCGTCGACCATGCCGGCCCGCATCGCCGCCTCCCAGCGGCGGCAGTCGGGGACCTGCTCGACGATCGCGGTCTGCCGGGTCTGGAACGCCCGCCCGATCAGACCGGTGTCGGGCCGCACCATCGGGCCGGTGGTGGCCGCCCGCACCTGCTGCGTGATCGGCCCGACCTCGTGCAACAAGCGCAGCTGGCCCCCGTCGGCGAGCCAGACGGCGCCGTACCCGAAGTCGTACGACTCCACGTTGCTGGCCACCGTTATCCGCCAGGAGGTGGTCTCGTCGATCGCCGATTCCAGGGCCAGAACCAGCTCCTCCAGCGCCTCGACGTCACGAGGGACCGGCCGGTCGACCTGCGGGCTGTCCTGCCGGGCACCGAACAACCGCACGCTGATCCTCCTCCGCCGCACAGGGTTTCCATCTGCCCAATCGGCCTGTTCGCGGAGAGATGTAGCGAAAGTTCGAAAGGCGGTTCTAGGCGACCGTGGCGGGGCTCTCGCTCGTCACCGGCCGCAGCCGCAACCGGGTGATCGCCCGGCCGGTGATCTCGACCACCTCGGCGGTGTGACCGTCGATCGGCACCGTCTCGCCCGGCACCGTCGGGATGTGCCCGAGACGGGCCAGCACCAGCCCCGCCACCGTGGTGTAGTCGCCCTCGTCCGCCTCCTCGATCTCGACGCCGATGTCCGGCAGGTCGTGGATCGGGAACGTGCCGGCCAGCAGCATCGCGCCGTCGTCCTCGTGGATCACCGCCTGCACGTCGCGGTCGGTCTCGTCGTAGATCTCGCCGACCACCTCCTCGACCAGGTCCTCCATCGTGACGATCCCGTCGATCGCCCCGCGCTCGTCCACCACCAGGGCGAACTGCTGGCGCTGGGTGCGCAGCTGGCGCATCGCGTCGGCGATCTTCAGCGTCTCGGGCAGGAAGAGCGGGGTGAACATCCGGTCGCTGACCGGGCCCTCGGCGCCGATCAGGTCCCGCAGGTGCACCACGCCGAGCACGTCGTCCAGGCCCAGCGGCCCGGTCACCGGGGCGCGCGAGTGACCGCCCTCGACCAGCAGCCGCAGACCCTCGGCGGCCGGCAGGCCGGCGGGAAGGATCAGCACGTCGCGGCGGGGCACCAGGATCTCCCGCAGGATGCGGTCGGCGATGTCGAACGCGCCGCTGATGATGGTGCGCTGCTCCGGGGTGAACTCCTGCTGCTGGGCGACCATGTCCCGGATCTCCTCGGGGCTGACCTCCTCACGGCCCGCCCGCGGGTCGCCGCCGGCCAGCCGCACCACCAGGTCGGTGGCCTTGCCGAGCAGCCAGACCACCGGCCGGGAGAGCGTGGCGAGCAGGTCCAGCGGGCGGGCCACCAGCAGCGCCCAGCCCTCGGCCCGCTGCATCGCGATGCGCTTGGGGGCGAGCTCGCCGACGACCAGCGTGAAGAAGGTCAGCACGACGGTGACGAGCACGATCGAGACCGGCTCGGCGGCGTTGCCCAGGAACCCGAGCGGCCCGATCAGCGGCTTGGCGAGGGAGACGGCCGCGGCCGCCGACGCCAGGAAACCGGCGAGCGTGATGCCGATCTGAATGGTGGCCAGGAATCGGTTCGGGTCCCGGGCGAGCCGGGCCAGGGTGGCGCCGGTGCGGGTGTGCCGCTCCAGACGCTGGAGCTGGCTCTCGCGCAGTGAGATCAGGGCCATCTCACTGCCGGAGAAGGCCGCGTTGAGCAACACCAGCACTACGACCAGGACGACTTGCCATCCATATCCGCCCACGGCGGACATCAACTCCTTCTTCGAGAGCACCGCTCGGTGCCGGAGCCCGGTACCGAGTCCGGTCAACGTACCCAGCGAAGCTGAAGGCCACTCTCAGGAAACTCGTCTTTCGGGGGCGGGGGCTCAGCGGTCGGCGTCCTGCAGCACCTTCTGCCAGGTGATCGTCTTGCCGAAGACGTACGCCGTGGTGGCGATGATCGTCGTGCCGACGAGCAGGAGGACCGGGCCCCACGCCCGCGCGTCGTACGAGCAGTAGTCCTGCAGCGGCGTGGTCGGCAGGGACAGCGCCCAGACCAGGAACGCCGCCACGGCGGCGACCGGCTCGACGATCGGCGGCTTGAAGCGGGCCTCCGGGGCCACCTGCTTCTGGCTGCGGTACGCCAGCCCGAGGGTGAGCAGCAGGGTCGCCGCCGCGAGCACGACCAGCCAGATCCACCGGGTCGCGAAGCTCGCCTCGCACTCGGCGTGACCGGGCGGGACCCGGACCGTGCCGAGCGCGGCCTGCACGGCCAGGTAGACCGAGATGGTCTCGGTCGGCACGTACTTGACCAGCTGGGTCAGCACCGAGCCCGCGACGCTCGTGCCGGCGGAGGAGCGGGCCGCGTTCTCCCCGGCGGTCCGCGCGTCGGCGACCGGGGCGCCTTTGACCATCTCCTCGGCGGTCACCGCGGCCGCGGTGGCGGCGGCGGCGTTCGGAGAGACGCCGGGGGTCCCCCGCAGGCGCAGGGCGCTGTCCTCGGCCATCGATGACAGGCTCATGCCGCCACCTCCGCTTCGCTCCGGCGTCGGCATGAGCTGACCACTGAGCCAACCGATTCACTCGCAAGCTCGCTCATGCCACCTCCCGCGGATACGCGATATCGAAAGACCTCACAAATACGGAGATCCCCAATTAGTACCAGAGATCCCGACCACATTAGAATCGGTCACCCACACCTATGAATGAATTCGACGTGTCCGGGCGGCAAAGGATGATCCACCGATCCGAAATGGAAGATCGGGTGATTGACCGGCTCCGGGAGCGGCTGTTTACTGCCGGTCATGCCGATTAAGCGATACGGCGTTCTGCGAGCCGCTGTCATCGATCGCCGGATCGAGACCACCGACACTCCGCACTACCAGATCCAATTGCGCGCGTCCGGGACGGATTACCGGGCCGCGATCAACGTGCGCTCCCAGCAGTCCCCGCCGGAACTGCTCTACCTGGCGGTGGACGGCTTCACGCACCCGCTGCTGGACGGGCTGCGCGCCCTGCCGGACGGGTTCACCGAGTTGGAGAGCCGGCCCGGCGGCCTGGCGCTGGACTACATCCGCGGCAACCTGTTCCGGCGGCAGGACCTGCGCCCGGTGCCGACCGCGGAGCCGGGCCCGGAGAACGACCTCGGCGACTTCATCGATCATTACGTGCGCCGCGCCCTCGGCGACGCCGACGCCCGGGCGTACATCTTCGGTCAGGCCTGGGGCCCGGAGCCGAAGGCCGACAAGATCTTCCACTTCTCGCCCGGCAACGGTGTGCACGACGTGCACATGAACCAGGGCAACGACGGCCGGTTCGCCGGCGACGACGGGGTCTATCAGGACGGCGGGCTGCTGCTGCGGTTCGGCGACGAGTGGGTGGCGATCTTCCTGGCCTTCCAATCGCAGGCCTGGCACACCGACGACATCACCGGCCACCGGCTGCCCGACGTGCCCGGGCCGGGTCCCACGCCCGGCACCGGCGAGCCCGATCACCTGGTACGGATCGTGGCGGCGCTGGCCGACCCGGTCGGTCCGGCCCCGGAGGCGGAGACGGTCACACTGGTGAACGCGTCACCGGCCGAGATCGACCTGACCGGCTGGTCGGTCGTGGACCGGGCCACCAACCGGCAGACGCTGCGGGGCCGCCTGGCGGCGGGTGCCGTGCTCCAGGTGCCGCTGGCCGCCCCGGTCTCGCTCGGCAACCGCGGCGGCACGATCACCCTGCTCAACGCCGCCGGCCTGAAGGTCGACGGCGTCGCCTACACCGCCGATCAGGCCCGCGAGGGCTGGACGATCGTCTTCTGAGGACATCTCAACCGGGGCCGGCGCGGCAGATCCCGTCCAGCAGCAGGTCGACCGAGCGATCGGCGGCGGCGCGGGCGGCTGCCGCGTCGGTGGTGGCCTCGGCGACGCCCTGGACCATGATGAAGAGCAGCACGAGGTCGTCCGGGACCAGGTCGGCGCGGACGTAGCCATGCTCGCGGGCGCCGCGCAGCGGGCCGGCGAGCGCGGTCAGGACCCGGCGCCGGAAACGGTTCTGGGTGGGCACGTCCAGGCGCCGGATCAGCACGACGAGGCCGCGCATGGCGATCTGGATGTGCAGCACCGCGCGCAGCAGGCTGCGGAAGTGCTCCGGGTGCTCGGCCAGGCTCGCGGCGGCCTCCTCCAGGCGGTCGAGCTGGTGCTCGATCACCGCGGCGGTGAGCGCGTGCCGGTCCGGGAAGTGCCGATAGAGCGTCGCCTGGCCGACGCCGGCACGGCGGGCGATCTCCGGCATCAGGGAGACCGGATCGCCCTCGGTCAGCACCTCGCTTGCGGCGAGGACGATGGCCGCGCGGTTGCGCTGTGCGTCTCGGCGTCGCGTAGCCGGGGTTCCATAGAGCAAGGTCCCCACCCCCTTACCGACGAGTTACGTTACCGGCCAGTAACGAGAATGTCATCACCTTCACTCCCTCGGTACGCCTGCTCGTACCGCGCCACGGCTCGGCACCAGGGCGACCCTGGCTCGAAGTTCCTGAGTGGACACTGTCGCGACGGCCGCCGGCTCTCCATGTGGGCTCGCCGGAAACAGCGCCGAGTCATCGAGCCATCGCTTTTTCAGACAGGCTCGCACACCGGGAACACGGGCATTTCCGGGGATTCCGCGCGGGCACAACTGATCATTCCGGCAAGCATTTCGGCCGGGTCCTCACGGCCGGACGCCATCACCCTTTCGAGGGATCCGGCACCGCCACACGAACCAGCCGGAAACACGCGGCTGGACGCCATTGTCGTGTCGCGGCAACTGATGCCACCGAGAGGAGCAGCCGCGATGTTGTTATTTGTCCAATTTAGACCGCAGGAAGGTCCGACGAAGAGGCTGATACACCCAACGGCGCTCCTCGCATCGCCCGATATCCGACAGGCACCGTATGCCTACGCAAGGTAGCGTCTTGATTACTGTTTGCCGACATCAGGGGTGCGGCTTTGGTCACGCTGCAAGCGGTCATCGCCGGGCGGTACCGGATCATCCGGCCCCTCGGCTCGGGGGGCATGAGCCACGTGTGGCTGGCGCACGACGATGTCCGGCACATCGACGTCGCGATCAAACAGTGCCGGGTGCCCAGCGGGCTCCACCTCGACCAGCAGGAGGTGGTGCGCACCTGGGCGGTCAGCGAGGCACAGGCCGCGGGCCGGGTCCGGCACCCGCACGTGATCCGCACACTGGACGTACTGCCCGATCCGGACGGCCCCTGGCTGATCATGGAGCACGTGCCGGGCCGCTCGTTGCAGCAGGTCATCCAGGAACAGGGCCCGCTACCACCGGCCCAGGTCGCACGGATCGGCCTGGCCGTGCTCGACGGGCTGACCGCCGCCGGCCGGGCCGGGCTGCTGCACCTCGACGTGAAACCGGGCAACGTGCTGATCGCCGACGACGGCCGGATCGTACTGATCGATTTCGGCCCGGCGGTGACGGCGGCCGGCATCGCCGCACTCACCACGGCCCGGGTGGTGCTCGGCTCCCCCAAGTACATCGCGCCGGAACGGCTCTTCAATCGCAGCTCCACGGCCCGCTCCGACCTGTGGTCGCTGGGCGCGACGCTGTACCACGCGGTCGAGGGCCGCCCGCCGTACGCACGCGGCAGCACCGCCGCCACCCTGCGCGCCCTGGCCGCCGGGCCCCCGGACGCGCCGCGCCGGGCCGGCCCGCTCACCCCGGTCCTGGCCGGACTGCTGCGACACGACCCGGCCCGGCGCATCGAACCGTCCGCGGCGGCGGCGCTGCTGGAGCAGGTCGCCCACCCGCCCCAGTCCCGGATCCGGCGGCGGATGCCGGCCCTGGCCGCCGCGCTCACCCTGATCGCCACCCTGATCGTCGGCGGCAGCGCGCAGGGCGGCGAGACCCCGCGGATCGCGGCGCCACCGGGCTACACCTGGTGGCACGACCCGACCGGCTTCCAGGTGCCCGTGCCCGCCGGCTGGACCTCGAGCCAGGAGCTCGGCGTGGTCACCTTCAGCGACCCCCGCGACCGGGTCACACTGCGGATCAACCGGTGGCTGCGGCCACCCGAGGACGTGATCGCCGCGCTGCTCACCGCGGAACACTCGATCCACCTGGTGGGGTATCGACGGGTTCGGATCGAGGCGCTGCCGGAGTCCCCGGACGCGGTGTGGGAGTACACGTACACGGATCCGGAGACCGGGCCGATGCGCGGGACCCGGCGGGTGATCGGTGGCGACGACGGAACCTACGTCGTCGAGTGGCGAACCCCCCGCCAGGAGTGGGCCGCCGAACTGCGAAATCTCACCGTGATCCTGGAGAATTTCGGCTAGGGCAGAATACGCGGTCATGTATGTCGGGATCACCGGGGCGGGCGCGTACCTTCCGGAACGCGAGATCACCACGGAAGAGCTCCAGGGCGGCGTCGCCGGGGCGGGTGGGGTCCATCTGCCGCGCGGCCTGTTCGCCCGGCTCACCGGCATCGAACGGCGCCGCGTCGCCGGCCCCGAGGAGTACGCCTCCACCCTCGCCCTGCACGCCGCCCGGGCCGCGCTGACCCGCGCCGACCTCGACCCGCTCGACATCGACCTGCTGCTGTTCGCCTCCGCCTCCCGCGACATGGTCGAACCGGCCACCGCCCACATCGTGCAGGCCGAGCTGGGCAGCCGGGCACACGCGCTGGACGTCACGAACGCCTGCAACAGCTTCGTCAACGGCATCGACGTGGCCCGCTCGATGATCCTGGCCGGCCGGGCCCGCCGCGCCCTGGTGGTCACCGGCGAGACCCCGACCCGGGCGATGCGCAGCCGGATCGGCAGCCTGCAGCAGGCCCGTCGCTCGTTCGCCGGGTTCACCTTCGGCGACGCCGGGGCCGCCGTCGTGGTCGAGCCGGTCGAGCGGGGCGGCATCCTGGACATCGACACCGAGACGCACTCGCAGCACTGGACGGTCGGCGGCATCCCGGGCGGCGGCTCCCGGCACCCGCGCGGCGACGAGCACACCTACTTCGTCGGCGACGGGCACCGGCTGCGCGGCGTCTTCGAGAAGGTCGGCGCGAGCATCCTGGACCGGGTCCGGGCCCGCACCGGGCTGGAGCACACCGATTACGCCAAGATCCTGGTGCACCAGGTGACGCTGCCCTACCTGGACCGTTTCGCCGAGGTCACCGGGGTGCCCCGGGACCGGCTCGAGGTGACCGTCACCGGGCTCGGCAACGTCGCCAGCGCCACCCTCGGCGTACAGCTGGCCCGGGTCGCCCCGGGTCTGCGGCCGGGCGACCGGGTGCTGCTGATGGGCCTCGGCGGCGGGGTCAGCATCATGACCATGGTCTGGGAGTGCTCGTGACCACCGACCTGTGGGTGGTGGTGCCGGCGTACAACGAGGCGGCCCGGATCAGCGCCACCATGTACGCCCTCGCCGCCCAGACCGACCGCGACTTCACCCTGCTCGTGGTCGACAACGGCTCCACCGACACCACCTCCGACGCGGTCCGGGCGTTCACCGGCTGCGCCCCGTTCCCGGTCCACGTCCTCACCGAGCCGGAGAAAGGTGTCGGCTGCGCGGTCGACACCGGCTTCCGCCACGCCATCGCGGCCGGCGCGCGCCTGCTCGTCCGTACCGACGCGGACTGCCTGCCCCGGCCCGGCTGGGTCGCGGCGGCCCGCGCCGCCCTCGACGGCGGGGCCGGGATGGCCTGCGGGCGGATCACCGCGCGGCGCGACGAGCACGGGCCGGTCGGCCGCGCGTTCTTCGCCGGCCTGGTCACGGTCGCGGCCGCGTTCGGCCGGATCCGCCCGGCCCATCGCGGGGCGGGATACCTCGCGCCGTACCGGATGCACGCCGGCAACAACATGGCGATCACCGCCGACCTCTACCAGGCTTGCGGCGGCATGCCGCGCCGGCCGTCCCCGACCGACCGGACGTTCCTCAACCGGGTGCGCAGCACGACGGCGGCGATCACTTACAGCCGCGACATGGTCGTGGAGAACTCGACCCGGCGGATCCGGGCCTACGGCGTGGTCGGGACCGCGAAGTGGTACCTGGACCGTGGCAGCGGCCCGCTCTCCCCTGACCCGAGGTGACCTGACGTGCTCGATGAGCTGACCGCCGGCCTGCGGCCCGGCGACGACACCGCGGCGTTGCTGGGCCGGCGCCGGATCACCCGGGGCGACCTCGCCGAGCTTCGCGACCGGTACGCCGGCGCGCTGCACGCCCGGGGCCTGCGCCCCGGCGACACGCTGGGCGTCGCCGTCCGCCCCGGGCCGCGCGCCCTGGCGGTGCTGCTCGCCGCGTACCGGATGGGATTGCGGATCGCCGTCCTGGACCCCTCCGCCGGCCCGGACGTCCTGGTGGCCCGGCTCGGGCTGGCGAAGCCGGCGCTGATCGTCGCGGACGCGGCCGCGCAGGCGGCCGCGGGCTGGGCGGCGCCCCTCGCCCGCCGCGCCGGCCTCGCCCTGCCGCGGTTCTCCCGGCTCGCGCCGACCGTGACCGTGGGCCGCCGCCTGCCCGGCTCCGCGCCCGCGCTCGCGCCGGGCGGCCCACCCCCACCGGTCTTCGACGGCGACGGCGACGCGGTCGTCATCTTCACCTCCGGGACGACAGCGAGCCCGCGCGCCGTGGTCCACACCCGCGCCGGCCTCGCCGCCGGCATGCGGGCCGTCGCCGGACTGGTCCGCCCACGGACCGGCCTGCCGATCCTCGGTGGCATGTTCTTCGTGCTGGTCCCGGCGCTGGCCTCAGGCGCACCGGTGGCCGTGCCGGCCCGCCGGCCGCGAGCCCTGGCCCGGCAGGTGACCGCGCTGCGACCGCAGGCCACCTACCTGACGCCGCCGCAGCTGCGGACCGCGCTGGACGCCGGTGTCCCGTTCACCGGCCGGGTCTACAGCGGCTCCGCGCCGGTCTCGGCCACCCTGCTCGAGCGGGTCCGGGCGGCCGGCGCCGACGAGGCCTGGTGCGTCTACGCCCTGACCGAGGTCTTCCCGGCCGCCGCCGTCGAGGCCACCGGGAAATCCGCCCACACCACCGGCGGCGACCTGGTCGGCGACCTGCTGCCCGGCGTCCGCGCCGAACTGTCCACGACCGGGGAGCTGCTGCTGGCCGGGGCCGCCGTCTGCGACCGGTACCTGGGCTCCGACCCGCACGAGTGGGTGTCCACCGGCGACATCGCGCGCCTCGACGGCCGCCGCGTCGTCCTGGCCGGCCGGGCCAAGGACATGATCCTGCGCCGTGCCGAGAACATCTATCCCGGCCTGTACGAACCCTCCCTGCACGTGCCCGGCGTCTCCCTCGCCGTGCTGGTCGGCGTCCCCGCCGGCGACGGCGACGAGGAGGTGGTCGCGATCGTGGAGACCACGCCGGGCGCGGACCGGGCGACCGTCGAGGCGGCACTGCGCGACCCGCTGCGGCGGATGGGCGCCGCCCGGCCGGACCGGGTGCTCTTCGCGCCCGTCCCCCTCGCCGGGCGGTCCCGCAAACCGGACCGCGCGGCCGCCGCCGCGCTCGCCGTCGCCGGGCCACGCCGATGAGGACGTTCGCGGTGATCGTGCCCGCCTACAACGAGGCCACCTCGATCGGGGCCACCCTGGCGGCCCTGGCCGCGCAGACGGACACCGACTTCACGCTGGTCGTCGTCGACAACGCGTCCACCGACGACACCGCGGAGGTGGTCCGCCGCTTCGCCGCCCCGTTCCCGGTCGAGCTGGTGCGGGAGGAGGAGCGCGGCGCGGGGACCGCCGCGGACACCGGCTTCCGGCACGCCATCGCGCACGGTGCGGTGCTGCTGGCGCGGACCGACGCCGACTGCCGCCCCGCGCCGGACTGGGTGGCGAAGGCCCGCGCTCACCTCGCCGCCGGGGCCGAACTCGTCTGCGGCCGCAGCGTCCCGCGCCGCGACGAGCACCCGTCGCCGGTCGAGCGCTACGTCTTCCCGGCCGTCGTCCGGCTCGCCGCGCTCTACGGCCGGTACCGCGGCGCGCACCGGCGGCCCGAGTTCCGCACCCCGTACGTCCTGATCCACGGCCACAACCTGGCCCTCACCGCCGACCTGTACCAGCGCTGCGGCGGCACCGCCCGCGAGCGCCTCGAGGACGGTTCCGAAGACGTCACCCTGCTCAACCGCGCCCGCCGGCACACCGACCGGATCGTCCGCGCCGAGGACCTGACGGTGGAGAACAGCCTGCGCCGCCTGCGGGCGTGGGGCGCCCGCCGCACCCTGCTCTGGTACTGGGACCGTAGGTGGCGCCCGGCCACCTCGACCGAGGTCCACGTCCGATGACCGCCCACGCCACGAGTCGGATGCGGCGCGCCAGGCGACGCGACCGGCGGGTCTACCTGTTCAGCCATCCGGTGCTGTTCGCGCTGCTCGCGTCCACCCGGCGGCGGACGGTCCGACGGCTGGGCGGCACGGTCCTGGCCCACTCCCGGGCGGCATTCCGCGACGGGTTGACCCGGGTCCCGCTGGATCGCACCGCGGCCGGGACCACCGGCGGCGCCGCGGGCGACCTGACCGGCGGTGACCTGCTGTTCAATCAGGACGGTGACGATCACCGGGGGACCCGCCGGACGCTCGCCGAGAGCATGAGCGCCGACGGTGTGGAACGCCTGCGCCCGGTCTGGACCACCGTCCTCGATCGGCGCCTGGCCCCGCTCGCCGCCGGCGGCCGGATCGACCTGGTCGACGTGGCCGCCGAACTGGCCGGCGCGACCGCCGCCGCCCTGCTCGGCCTGGACGTCGACGCCCGGGCGCTGGCCGCGGCCGCCCGCGCCGCGGCGGCCGCCGGCGCCCGCGAACATCTCCCCGGCCTCCCCCGCCCCGGCGGCCGCCGCACCGCCGAGGCCGCGACCGCCCGCCTGACCGCCCTGCTCACACCACCCGAACCGGGCCGGGACCCGGCGATGGCCGCGATGCTGGCCGTCGCCGCGATCAACACGACCGTCGCCGCCCTGCCCCGGGCCGCCGCCTGGTGCGCCGACGCGGACCTGTGGGCCTACGCCGAAACCGCCCCGGACGCCCTGACCTCCGAACTCCTGCGGGTCACCGCGCCGACCCCGCTGCTTCCCCGGGTGGCCGCCGCTCCCGGCACGGTCGACGGTCACCCGGTCCACGCCGGTGACCGCCTGATCCTGGTCGCCCGGCACGCCGTCGACGCCCACCGCACCGACCCCCGGCCCGCCGACCCGGCCCCACCCCAGGTCGCCCAGTTGGTCTTCGGTGCCGGGCCGCACGCCTGCCCGGGCGCCCGCCTGGCCCGCCGCCAACTCACCGACGCGCTGCGCGCCCTGGCCGCCTTCCGCCCCCGGGTCGTCACGGCCCGCGTCGACCGCCGCAGCGCCCTGCCAGGCTGGTCGCGCCTGATCCTGGCGCCGGCCCGGTGACCACGCTGCGCGGCATGCGGGTCGCGGTCACCGGGGCGAGCGGCTTCTGCGGCTCCGCCGTCGCCCGCGCCGCCGCGGCGGTCGGTGCCGAGGTCGTCTGCCTCGGCCGGCGCCCCGGGCCGCTGGGCGAACACCGTTTCTGGGACGCCACCCGGACCGTCCCCGATCTCGCCGGTGCCGACCTCGTGCTGCACCTGGCTGCCGCCGTGGGCGATCCGCCGCCCGGCCGGGCGGCCGCGGCCGCCTTCCACGCGGTCAACGTGGACGGCACCGCGCGACTGCTGGAAGCGACCGGCGGGCGGCCGCTCGTCTGGGTCAGCAGCGCCAGCGTCTACCGGCCCGCCCCCGGGCCGATCGACGAGGACCGGCCACTCGGCGGGCGCACAGCGTACGGGAAGACCAAGGCCGCCGGGGAACGCCGGGCCCTCGCCGCCGGGGCGGTGATCCTGCGCCCCCGGGCTGTCTACGGAGCGGGCGATCCGCACCTGCTGCCCCGTCTGCGGCGGGCCGTGCGCGGCGGTCGGGTTCTGCTGCCCGGGCCCGACCTCCGGCTGAGCCTGACCGCGGTCGAGAACCTCGCCGACGCCTGCCTCGCCGCCTCCGGCTGGCCGCCCGGCGCCTACAACATCGCGGACGCCGAGCCGTACAGCCGGGACGCCGTCGTGGCCGCGGCCTGCGGCGTGCCGGTCCGGCACGTCCCGATCCCGCTGGCCGGCGCGGTCGCCGCGGTCGGCACGGCGGTCTCGCGGCTGACCCGTCGCGAGCCGGCGCTCTCGCGGTATGCCCTGGAGCAGCTCACCGCCCCGGTCGTGCTCGACATCTCCCGGGCCAGGGCTCGAGGCTGGCTGCCCACCCGGACCTTCGCCGACTATCTGGCCGCCCGCCCCGCCGCATGACCCAAGACCTCGGAGGTACGGCCGATGGAGCCCTGTCCGTAGGCCTCGCGGCCCAAGTCCCGTCCTCACCCGCGCGACGCCGTCGCCTCCGACGACCGCCGCGCGCCGCACGGTGCCCGCGCGACGCCGTCACCTCCGACGGCCCATCCCGCGCCTTACGGCTCCTGCGCGTTGCCGTCGCCCCCTGGCGGCCATGGCGCGCCTTACGGACCGCTAAGCGTCCTAGGAAGATAGGACCATTCTCTTGCATCGCGCGGCTTTCTCCGAAGTCGCACATATGCTCCGGAACGCCGGGAGATGGCGTCGCCGATCGGGAACGAGCCGGTAACGGCGAGGTTGCAGTCTTCGGCATCACCCGCGTGGCGCACCCGGCAAACTGGCCCGACAAACCGGCATCTTCTACCCTGAATCGGTCCGCAAAACCGGACAGAATCCGCATCACACCGCCACTACGCGATGGCACAGGGTAACCCGCATCACCCCGTCAACGCCGTTGACACAGCCAGTCAACGATGTTGACACTACGGCGGTAACCATCGCTGTCCGAAAGCGTTCAGTCATGTCCAGTGTCTCGGGACGGCTCGCCCGCCCACCCGCGTGGAACGCCACCGTGCCCCGCCAGATTCTCTGGTTCATGCTGGTCGGCGCCCTGAGCACGGTCCTGCAGACGCTCGTCTACGTCTCGGCCCGCGAGATCGTCGCCGCCACCTGGGCCAGCTGGATCGCCCTGCTCGTGGTGACCCCGGCCAACACCGAGGCGCACCGTCGCATCACCTTCAACGTGACCACCAACGCGATCGGCCGCCTGCACTGGGAGGCCGGTCTCACCTCGGTCGTCGTCTACGTGGCCAACCTGTTCGTCTCCCCCTGGTTCGCCTCGATGGCCGGCCCGCACCCGTCGGCGCTGACCGAGTCCATGATCCTGGCCCTGACCGGCAGCCTGATCGGCGGCGTCCGCTACCTGATCCTGCGCGGCTGGGTCTTCTCCGCCCGTCGCCACGCCCGCGCCGACACCGCCGCGCTCGAGCCCGCCGGCACCGCCACCCGCACCGGGTCGGTCGCCGCCCGGCCGGTCCCGGCCGCCGGCAACACCGTCATCGCACGGCTCGCCCCGGGCCGCCCGGCTGACACCCAGCGCTACAGCCCGAGGCGCCAGCCGGTCCGTTTCCGCGCCAACGCCGTCCCGGCCACCGCCGGCCCCGTTCACAGCGTGACGAGCCCGGCCTGCGCCGGCCCCGCGAGCAGCCCGGCCTCCGACGGCTTCCCCCTCGCCGTGCTGGCCTGTCTCGGCACCATGGCCCCCATCCCTACCGGGCGTCTCTGCCTGGGCCAGTCCAACGCCGGCGCCCTGAACCGGCGCCCTCGCGGCCGGATCCGCGCCTGGCACCGGAACCGCCGCCAGCACCTCACCGCCCGCAGCTGACCCACACCGCGCCCCCGGCGCCCGCACGGGCCGGGCACCCTCGGCGGCCTGGGCACGCAGGCGCCTCCCCGGCTTCCGCGCGCACTGCCCGTACGAGCCAGGCGCTCCCCAGCCATCGCACGCACCGCCCCTACGGGCCAGGCGCCTCGTCAGCCTTCGCACGCACCGCCTCTACGGGCCGGGCGCCTTGCCGGCCCTCGCACACACCGCCTCTACGGGCCGGGCGCCTTGCCGGCCCTCGCACACACCGCCTCTACGGGCCGGGCGCCTTGCCGGCCTTCGCATGCACCTCGGCCAGGGTGCCGCTGACCGCCGCGAGCAACTGGTCGGCGGAGAACGGCTTCGGGAGCAGATGGGCTCCCGGCTCGAGCAGGCGCTCGAACCCGACGCTGTAACCGGAGATGTAGAGCACCGGAAGGCGTGGATCGGCACGGTGCAGGACCGCGGCGAGACTCGGTCCCGACATCTCGGGCATCACGACATCGGTGACCAGGAGATCGCAGCCGTCTCGGGCGTGCGCGTCGATGGCCTCCGATCCGCAGGAGACCGAACGCACCTGATAACCGCCGGTCGCCAGAATACGAGCGATGCTGGCCGCGAGAACAGGTTCGTCTTCGACGATCAGGATGCTCTCACCGCGCCCACGGGGCGATTCCAGACCCGGGGGAACGGCACATCCCTGATCGAAGAACTCCTCCGCGACCGGGAAATAGATCCGGAAGGTCGTTCCGGATCCGAGCTTGGAACTGACATTGATGCTGCCGCCGGTGGCGGCGATTATGCCGTACACGGTCGCGAGTCCGAGTCCCGTGCCGTGGCCTTTCGCCTTGGTGGTGAAGAACGGTTCGAATATGCGACTGACGGTTTCCGGAGACATTCCCGTCCCGGTGTCGCTGACCCGCAGCTCCACGTACCGCCCCGGTTTGATCGCCGGACGCAGGTCCTTCCGTTTCCCCTGGATGTCGACGGCGGCGGCGGCGATGACCAGGGTGCCGCCACCGGGCATCGCGTCACGGGCGTTGACGGCGAGGTTGACGAGGATCTGCTGCACCTGCCCGGCGTCGACACAGATCTTCAGCGGGACCGGCGACGGATCCATGACGAGGTCGATGTTCTCACCGATGGTCCGGGCGAGGATCGCATGCGCTTCGGCGATGGCCGCGTTGATGTCGAGAACCTCGGGGTGGACGGCGTCCTGCCGGATGAAGATGAGCAGCTGGGCGGTGAGTCCGGCCGCCCGCTCGGCGGCCGTGCGGATCCGGGCCAGGTCCTCGCGAGCGTCCTCCGGGACCCGCTCGGTCACGAAGTCGGTGTAGTTCAGAATGATGCTCAGCACGTTGTTGAAGTCATGGGCGATGCCACCGGCGAGCTGCCCGAGGCTGGCCAGCCGCTGGGCGTGGTCCGCCCGCTCGGCGACCGCTCGCTGACGCGCCTCGGCCAGGGTCACGCCGACGACGGCCAGCACGACGGCGAACAGGCACAGCACCACGATGTATCGCCGGGTGGCCACACCCACCGCCTCGAGACGGGCGAAGTCGGCGTCCGCGGTCGCGGCCGACAGATCGGAGGCGACTTCGCAGCCGTCGGCGATCTGTACATAAATCTCGACCTCGCGGTTGACAACGAGGTCGGAAGCCACCCTTGTGTTCGCGGCCCCGCCGGCGCGGTACAGCTGCAACGCTTCCTGGTCCACGGCCATGAACTCGGCGAAAGCGCCCTCGATGGCGTCGACCGTGCGCTTGATCTCGGGCGGTGCGGCCAGGGCGTCCAATGTGGCCAGTTCGTTCTCGAATTTCGCCGCCGCGTCGAGAAACGCCGCACGGCTCGGTGAGCTGTCGTCCGTGGCCCCCGGCACGGCTCGGACGATGTCGAGGGCATATGCGGTCTGCCAGCCGTTGAAATCCGCCGCCCGATACTTCACCTGCTGTGCGGCCTGAGTGAGCTGCTGCGCCTCCCGCGCCTCGCCCGCCATCGTCTCCTGCCGGCGCGAAACGAAATAGCCCAGAAGTGCCACGGCGACGAGCGCGGCTATCAAGGCCACATTGACGATCATCCGGGTAGCACGTCGACGGGCCGACAGCCAATTCACCTGCTTCCCACCCCGCCCCCCGCATCGCTGCTCGGCATGCTCTCGTGCAAGCCGCTGTCACACTCCTCCGCGCATCGGCCGAGAACGACCCGCGACCCAGCGTGGGCCTATACCAGAATTCTGCCAGCAATCATGAACACACGTCGCGTTTTGCTTGGTCGGACACCGCCCCGGAGCACGGCGCCGTGAACGCCTGTGGTCGCCGACTCGGCCCGGCTTTCTAAGGTCCGGCCGGACCCATCCGATGACTGGAACGTGTCGCTGCCGGGTCTGTACGCCACTCTGACCAGCCTCCTGGTGGTGACCTACCCTGCCTGGCCTCTGGAGCAGCGAGGATGGCCGGTCCTGGTGGTCGGCCTCAGCCCGCTGCCCGCCCTGCTGCTGGGCCTGCGCCGCGCCCGGGCCGGGACCCGGCTGGCGTGGTGGCTGCTGCTGGGCGGGACAGTCGTCTACGACGTCGGCAACGTGGTCTGGGCGTGGTTGCTCGCGGAGTCCGGGCAGGCCGTCGCCGACGCCGACGCGATCGTCCGTTTCACGATGGTCGGTGGCGGCGCTCTGATTCTCGCGGCGTCGCTGGTCGTGGTGCTGCGACGGGGTCGCAAGGACATCGGCGGGATCATCGACTCGGTGATCGCCGCCATCGGGTTGAGCGGCGTTCTGTGGAACATCGTCCTGTACCCCGCGATGACCACCCACGGCATGTCGACCAACCAGCAGATCAGCCGACTACTGAACGTCTTCCTGTTGGCCGGCACCCTGGGTGCCCTGGTGCGGGTCTCGCTCGTCGCCGACCGGCGGGTGACCTCGGTGCGCCTGCTCGGCGCATCCGTCGCGTTCGCACTGCTGGACAACGTGTCCGCCGCGATCGGCACCGAGTGGGTGAACATCCCGTACATGGCGGCCTTCGTGGCGGTCGGCTGCGCCGCGCTGCACCCGTCGATGGCCGAGATGAGCACACCGGGCCCGGCGCCCGTCGACGGACTGGGTACCGGCCGGCTGGTCTTCCTCGGCGCCATGCTGGCGGTCGCCCCGGTCATCGGCGGCTGCCGCGTAATGCTGGGCCTGCCGATCGACGGCGTGCTGCTGGCGATCTCCTCGATCGGGATGATCCCGCTGGTCATGGTGCGGATCGCCCGGCTGTCCAACGCCTGGCGGGAGGCCGAACACGCCCTGCAGCGGCTGGCCACCTCGGACCCGTTGACCGGGCTACCCAACCGGGCCGCCTGTGTCGGACGGATCGAGGCCGAGCTGGCGGCCGGGCCGGACGACCTGACGGTGCTCTTCTGCGACCTTGACGGCTTCAAGCCGGTCAACGACCGGCTCGGCCACGCCGCCGGTGACGCGCTGCTCGTCGGCGTGGCCGACCACCTGCGCCGCGGCCTGCGCGACAACGATCTGGTCAGCCGCTTCGGCGGCGACGAGTTCGTGATCGTCTGCCGCGGCCCCGGAGCAGCCGACGCGATGGTCGACCGGATCCGCACGCTGGTCACCCGGGCGCTCGTCGCCGGCGGCGAACAGGTACGCATCGGCATCAGCGTGGGCATCACGTCGGCACAGCCGAGTGACACGGCCGACGCCGTCCTCACCCGCGCCGACCTGGCGATGTACCAGGCCAAGCGGCGCAAGCGGATCGGCGCCCTCAGCCTCGCCTCGGCGTAGGGTCCTCGCCGCTGAGCAGGCTCTGGATGGCCTCACCGTAGAGCTCGACGACGGTGTCGTGCTCGGCACCGCCCAGGACCGGGTCACCGACCAGCCAGTACGCGTTGATCAGGCCGGCGAACTGGGCGGCGGCAAGCCGCGCCCGCAGCTCGGGACAGGCGCCGCCGACGCGCTCGGCGAGAGGGCTGACGAAGACGTCGTGCATGGAGGCACGCAGGCGCTCCTTGATCTCCGGACGGTCGGAGGCGCTGAGCAGCGCACGGTAGACCCCGGAGACCGGACTGTCGGCGCCGTCGAGCACATAGCGGACCAGTTCCCGGCCGATCGACTCGAGCGGGCCGGCGAGGATCCTGGTCAGGTCGCCGGAGACCGAGACCGTGGCGAGGAACAGCCCTTCCTTGGACCCGAAGTGCCGGATCACCAGTGCCGGGTCACACCCGGCCGCCGCCGCGATGGCCCGCACCGTGGTGGCGCCGTAGCCGTCGCGGACGAACAGCTCCCCGGCCGCGAGGCGGATCGCGTCGCGGGGTGGGAGGTTCTGCGGCGGCACCCGAACATCTTATGGCCGTTTCCCGGTCCGCCCACCGGCTCCATCGGCGCGGCCGCCCGGCCGGCATCGGCGGAACGGCTCGAGAACGGCCGGTCCCGCCCGCGCGTGGGCGCGGGCGGGACCGGCCGTTCTCCAGTGCCGCGACGGTCAGTTCTCGGCGGGGTGCCGGCGCCGGGTCAGGAAGAGGGCGACCAGGCCACCCACGATCAGCGCCACGCCGCCGAGCCCCACCGCCGCCACGTTCGCGCCGGTCTTGGCCAAGCTGGTGACTCCGGACGTACCGGAGGCGGCCGCCGGCGCCTTCGTGGTCTGCTTCGGCTCCGGACGGCTCACCGGCTTGTCCACCGCGGGGGCCGACGGCACCCGGGCGATCGGCACCTGCGCACTCACCAGGCACGGCCCGGTCGCCGCCACCGACAGGTACCCGAAGGCCACGTCGAGCACCGACTCCGACTCGTGCCGGACCTCGACGCGGAGCGCGGACGCCTCGGCGCTCACCGCGGACGCGGTGATCTTCTGGTCCGCCCGGCCGAGCGAGAGCCGCACCGTCATCTGCGACGCCTGCCCGTCCTGGGCCGTCGTCCCGCTGGGCAGGTCGAGCGAGAGGCTGGTGTTGTTGCTGTCCAGACCGGCGACCGGCTTGCCCGCGGAGGTCACCGAGAGGACCGCGGGCCGGTAGTTCACCGTGGAGTTCTTCCGGTCGCCGCCGGCGAGCACCTCGAGCGTCGGCTGCGTGATCACCTTGACGGCGATCTCCTGCGGGGTGCCGGCGAAGAGGGTCAGCTCGCCGAGGGTGATCCGGGCGCCGGAGCGGACGCCGACCCGCCCGTCCCGGAGCTTGACGAGATCCGTGGCGGTCTGGGTCGCGCCGGTCGGGCCGACCTTGAGCAGGCTCGTCCGGCCGCCCGGGCCGCTGTGGCCGCCGCCGTGACTGGTGAGGCTGGTCAGGTTGGTGAGGCCGGTGAGGGCGCCGAGTCCCTGCGCGGCCGGGCCGGTGTCGGTCGCGCCGAGCACGTTGAGCCCCTCGATCATGGTGCTCGCGCGGGTCAGCGGGCCGGTTTTCCCGCAGCGGTACTTGTCGTTCCAGGTGGCCTGGGCGGTCGCCTTACCGAGCCGGGCGTTGACCAGGCCGCCGGCGTTCAGGGCGGCGAGCGTGACGTCGACCGGACCCGCCTGGTGGCCGGGCGCCCGGCTGGTGGCGACCGTGCCCTGCAGCGGGAGGCCGGGCAGGTTCATGCCGAGCAGCTTGGCATCGGCGTAGCTCGCGGTGGCCGTGGTCCGGCCGACGGCGACCTCACTCTTCGTGGGGGCGAGCCGGACGTCGGCGAGGGAGGGCAGGCCCGAGGCGAGCGGGCCCAGGTCGAGCAGGTTGATCCTGGCCAGATCGGCGTGCGTCGTGGCGGTGAAGCCCCCGACGGTGCAGGCTGCGCTGCCGGCTGACGCGGGTGCCGCCGGCACGGTCAGCGCCATGACGGCGGCTGCTGCGACGACGGCGGGCACGGCGCCGTGGGGGCGGCGCGGCCGGGGAACATGGCGGTGGGCGCTCGGCATGAAGCGTCCTTCCAGATATAAGAGGATGTGTCCGATGTTTCATCGGACAGCCCCTAAATCCGGCTACGGCGACCTCCGCAGTCACTCATCATTCGGGCATACCGGCAAATACTGCTATTTCCTGATTTCGTCCGAATTTTCCGGGTCGAGTTTGCTGCCCTCCTCCGGCATCCCCCCGACCGCCGGAACCGCCAGGTGCGGGAACTTCGCGTCGAAGGCCGGCCGCTCCGACCTGATCCGCGGCATCCGGTCGAAGTTCCGCAGCGGCGGTGGGCACGACGTCGCCCACTCCAGCGAGTTCCCGTGCCCCCACGGGTCGTCGACGGTCACCACTTCCCCCACCCGGTAGGACTTCCACACGTTGTAGACGAACGGCAGCGTCGCCGCTCCGAGGATGAACGAGCCGACCGTCGAGACGGTGTTCAGCGTGGTGAAACCGTCGCCGGGCAGGTAGTCCGGGTACCGCCGGGCCATCCCCTCGGCGCCCAGCCAGTGCTGGACCAGGAACGTCGCGTGGAAGCCGATCATGGTGAGCCAGAAGTGCAGCTTGCCGAGGCGTTCGTCGAGCATCCGGCCGAACATCTTCGGGAACCAGAAGTAGATGCCGGCGAAGACCGCGAACACGATCGTCCCGAACAGCACGTAGTGGAAGTGCGCCACCACGAAGTACGTGTCGGTCACGTGGAAGTCGAGCGGCGGGGCCGCCAGCAGCACCCCGGTCAGCCCGCCGAGCAGGAACGTCACCAGGAACCCGACCGCGAACAGCATCGGCGACTCGAAGGTCAGCTGCCCGCGCCACATGGTGCCGATCCAGACGAAGAACTTGATCCCGGTGGGCACCGCGATCAGGTAGCTGAGCAGGCTGAAGAAGGGCAGCAGCACCTGGCCGGTGGCGAACATGTGGTGCGCCCAGACGCTCATCGAGAGCCCGGAGATCAACAGGGTCGCCGCGACCAGCGGCTTGTACCCGAACACGGGCTTGCGGCTGAACACCGGGATGATCTCGGTGATGATCCCGAAGAACGGCAGCGCCACGATGTAGACCTCGGGATGCCCGAAGAACCAGAACAGGTGCTGCCAGAGGAGCGGCCCGCCGGTGTTCACGTTGAACACCTCGGCGTTCAGGATCCGGTCGGCCGCGAGGGCGAAGAGCGCCGCGGCCAGGAACGGGAAGACCAGGATCACCAGGAGGCCGGTGAGCAGGATGTTCCACGTCATGATCGGCATTCGGAACATGGTCATCCCGGGCGCGCGCAGGCACAGGATCGTGGTGATCATGTTGACCGCGCCGAGGATGGTGCCGACCCCGGAGAGCGCCAGCCCGACCACCCACATGTTGCCGCCGACCCCGGGCGAGTGCACCGCGTCGCTCAGCGGCAGGTACGCGGTCCAGCCGAAATCGGCCGCGCCGCCGGGCACGACGAAACCGCCGAGCGCGATCAGACCGCCGAACAGGTACAGCCAGTAGGCGAACGCGTTGAGCCGGGGGAACGCGACATCGGGCGCGCCGATCTGGATCGGGACGACGAAGTTCGCGAAGGCGAAGACGATCGGCGTCGCGAAGAACAGCAGCATGATCGTGCCGTGCATGGTGAACAGCTGGTTGTACTGCTCCGGGGAGAGCAGTTGCATGCCCGGCCGGGCCAGCTCGGCCCGGATCAGCATGGCCATCAGGCCGCCGATCAGGAACCAGGCGAACGCGGTGACCAGGTACATGACACCGATCTGCTTGGCGTCGGTGGTGCGGATGGTGCGAGCCAGCCACGACCCGCGCACCTGTCGCCGGAGCGACCGGGGAACGGTCGCCTGCACAGGCCGCGGCGCGACGGTGGTCATGGAGGCCTCCTGCGGGTACGCACTCGATCTGTTCGTACTCCCCCTAAATCGCCTTGCCAACCCACGCCACACCGGTCGGTCTCGGTCAACCCCGGCGAGATGCGCCATCCGCGCATCCCGGCGCCGACCGTCACTTCAAGAGCAAAACCGCTGTTCCCGTACGAGGTGAGCCCACCCACGGCTGACCGGTCAGGGAACGGTCCAGTCGGGCGGGTCGGCGGGGCGCAGCCCCGGATCGTCGACGGCGAACGTGCGCACCGGCCCGGACGGCCTCCGTGGCCCCTCGAACCGGACCGTCACCCGACCCAGCCCACTCCCCTGCACCCACCCCGCCCCGAGCTCCTCATGCCGGACGTCCTGCCCCGGCCGCCAAACCACCGGCCCCGCCACCACCGCCGGCCCCGCCACCACCGCCGGCCCCGTCACCTCCGCCGGCCCCGGCGGCGACTCGACGACCGGCGCGGGCGAGTCGGCGCCTGTCTCCGGCGGCTCCGTGACGAGCTCAGCGTCCGGCGCGAAACCCTCGACGTCCGCGGCGCGGGCCGCCGTGAACAGGTCGCCCTGCTGCTCGGCGCGGGCCGCCGTGAACAGGTCGTCCTGGGCGAAGTCGGCCAGGGTCGACACCCCCACCCCGAGCAGCCGGATCCCGCCCGAGGTGTCGACCTCGGCCAGCAACCGCCGCGCCAACTGGGCCACCAGCCGCCCGTCATCGGTCGGGTGATCCCGGGTCACCGCCCTGGTCACCGTCGTGAAGTCGCCGTGCCGGACCTTGATGTTCACGGTCCGCCCGGCCAGCCCGCCGGACCGCAGCCGCCCCACCACCCGCGCCGCCAGCAGGTCCAGCTCCCGCTTGAGCCGCACCGGATCGGTCACGTCGACCTCGAACGTCTCCTCCGCGGAGACCGACTTCGCCTCCCGGTCGCTCACCACCGGCCGGTCGTCCTGCGCCCGGGCCAGCCGGAACAGCCCGGTCCCGTGCGCCGTGCCGAACCAGTCGACGAGCAGGTCCAGCGAGACCCCGGCCAGGTCGCCCACCGAGCGCACCCCGGACCGGTGCAGCCGCTGCTCGGTGGCGGGGCCGACCCCGCCGAGCCGGCTCACCGGCAGCGGATGCAGGAACGCGAGCTCCTCGCCGGGCGGGATCACGGTCAGGCCGTCCGGCTTGTTCAGGTCCGATCCGATCTTGGCGAGGAGCTTCGAGGAGGCGGCGCCGATCGAGCCGGTCACACCGCCGGTGACGACGGCGATCTCCGCCTTCAGCCGGCGGGCCAGCTCGATGACGCCGGGCACGCTCAGGTCGTTGCCGGTGACGGCGAGATCCACGTACGCCTCGTCGATGCTTACCTGCTCGACCAGCGGCGACACCTCGGACAGCAGCCGCATCACCACCTCGCTGGTCCGCTTGTACGCCGCGAACCGGGGCGACAGGAAGGCCGTGTTGAGGGGGGCGAGCCGCCGCGCCCGGGCCATCGGCATCGCCGAGTGCACCCCGAAGGCGCGCGCCTCGTAGGAAGCGGTGGCGACCACGCCCCGCCCGGCCACCCCGCCGACGACCACCGGCTTCCCGCGCAGGGAGACCTTGTCGCGCTGCTCGACCGCGGCGAACATCGCATCGAGATCAACGTGCAGAATGCTCGGATCCCTCCGCACGACTACCCCTTCGGCACAGCGAACCCCTGCAACAGCGAAGAACCCCCGCAACAGCGAAAATTCACGCTAGGCCGCAGCCTACGCACCGGGTACGACAACTTGAGGAGCGAAGATGCCGGACGCCGGACTGGCCCGTCAGTCGACCGTCTACCGCGCGGGCACCCTGGGCCGCCGCCCCGCGGTGCCGACCGACTTCGCCGAACTGGAACGCCGGGCGAAGCGCGCCAGCAGCGCCGAGGCCTGGGCGTACGTGGCCGGCGGGGCGGGCGAGGGCCGGACCATGCGGCACAACCGGGAGGCCTTCGACCGCTGGGCGATCGTGCCGCGGATGGCGACCGGCGCCGCCGGCCGGGACCTCTCGATCGAGCTGCTCGGCACCCGGCTGCCCAGCCCGCTGCTGCTCGCCCCGGTCGGCGCCGGCGCGCTGATGGGCAGGGACAGCGACCTCGCGATCGCCGCCGGCGCCGCCGCGACCGGCACCCCGTACATCTTCTCGAATCAGGGCTGCAATCCGATGGAGGAGAGCGCGGCCGCGATGGGCGACACCCCGCGCTGGTTCCAGCTCTACTGGAGCAAGGACGAGCGGCTGGTGGACAGCCTGATCGCCCGGGCCGAACGGATCGGCGCCGGCGCCCTGGTGGTGACCCTGGACACGACGGTGCTTGGCTGGCGGCCGCAGGATCTGAACCTGGGCTCGCTGCCGTTCGCGAAGGGCCTGGGCATCGCCCAGTACACCTCGGACCCGGTGTTCCGGGAGATCGTCGCCGAGCGGGCCGGTCTGCCGCGGGAGCGGCCGAAGGTGACGCTCGGCGCGATCCGGGCGTTGCTGGCGATGTCCCGCAACCACCCCGGCTCGTTCTGGGACAACCTGCGCTCGCCGATCCCCCGGGCCAGCGTCGAGACGTTCCTCGACATCTACTCCAACCCCAGCCTGACCTGGGAACAGCTGGCCGGTCTGAAGCAGCGGACCAATCTTCCGATCGTCCTGAAGGGAATCCTGACCTCGGACGACGCCCGCCGGGCGCTGGAGATCGGGGTCGACGCGATCGTGGTGTCGAACCACGGCGGGCGCCAGGTCGACAACGCGATCGCCTCGCTCGACGCCCTCGCCGAGATCCGCGCGGCGCTCGGCCCCGCGCCGACACTGCTGTTCGACAGCGGGATCCGCAGCGGCGCGGACGTCTTCACCGCCCTCGCCGTCGGCGCGGACGCGGTCCTGCTCGGCCGCCCGCACCTCTACGGCTTCGTCCTCGCCGGAGCGCACGGCGTGGCCGAGGTGATCAGCAACGTGATCGCCGAACTGGACCTGACGATGGCCCTGACCGGGGCCCGCACCATCGCGGAGATCACCCGCGACCTGGTCCGGGAACGGCGGTAGCGGGGGGCGCGGCGGCCGATGATCGGCTGTCCTCGATCGCGGTGCGCGCCTCCCGTTCACGCCGCGCGGCGAGGTCTTCGACCTCCGCTGGAGACGCGAGACGGCTCAGCCGGTCAGATGGCCTCGGACCTCGTCGAGCCGCTCGGCGAGGAAGGCCCGCTCCACCTCGTTCCCGGTCAGCGCCAGGGCCTCCTCGTACGCCGTGACGGCCGCCGCCCAGCGCCCGAGCCGGCGCAGGAAATCCGCCCGGGTCGCGCTCAGATACGCGTACGTGGCCAGCGCGGGCTCCCGCAGCAGGGGCTCCAACGCGTCCAGCCCGGCCTGCGGCCCGTCCCGCATCCCGATCGCCGCGGCCCGGTTGAGCGTGACGACGGGCGACCCCGGCCACATCCGCCGCAATACCGTGTACAGCGCGACGATCTCGCCCCAATCCGTCTCCGCCCAGCTCGGCGCTTCGGCATGGACGGCGGCGATGGCCGCCTCGATCGCATACCGGCTCGGCGGCCGGCGGCGCAGCGCGCCGGCGAGCAGCGCGGTGCCCTCGGCGATCAGGGCGGCGTCCCAGCGCGACCGGTCCTGTTCGGAGAGCAGGCGCAGCCGCCCGTCCGGCCCCAACCGGCTCTCCGCCCGCGCCTCGTTCAGCAACAGCAGCGCCAGCAGGGCACTGACCTCGGTGTCGTTCGGCATCAGCAGGTGCAGCAGACGGGCCAGCCGGACGGCGCATCCGGACAGGTCCCGGCGCAGCAACTCGGGACCGGCGGGCGCGGTGTGCCCGGTCGTGAAGATCAGATGCACCACCTGCAGCACCGCGCCGACCCGCTCGCCGAGCTGGTCGGCGGAGGGCACCCGGTACGGGATCCGCGCCGTCGCGATCTTCCGCTTCGCGCGGGTGATCCGCGCCGCCATGGTGCTCTCCGGCACCAGGAACGCCCGCGCGACCTCGGCCGTCGACAGCCCGCACACCAGGCGCAGGGTCAGCGCGACCCGCGCCTCCCGCCCGAGCCCGGGATGGCAGCAGGTGAAGATCAGCCGCAGCCGATCGTCGGCGATCAGGTCCTCCGGGCCCGGCACGGTCTCGTCGGAGACCAGCAGCGGCAGCGTCCGGCGGAAGGCGGCCTCACGGCGCAGCACGTCGCGGGCCCGGTTACGGGCGACCTGGGTCAACCAGGCGCCGGGCCGGTCCGGCACCCCGGAGTCCGCCCAGACCAGCAGGGCCTGGGCGAACGCGTCCTGCGTGCACTCCTCGGCGAGGTCCAGGTCGCGGGTGAGCTGCGCGGTCGTGGCCAGGACCTGAGCCCAGTCGCGGCGGTGCGCCGAAGCGACCGCCGCGACGACCGCGTCGTTCACCCGTGGAACACCACGGGCCGGATCTCCACGGCGCTGTGCTCGGCGCGGACCTCGGGGAGCAGGGCGGCCAGCCTCGTCACCTCGTCGAGGTCGGCGGCCTCGATCAGGTAGAAGCCGCCGAGCGCCTCCTTGGTGTCCAGGAACGGACCGTCCGTTGTAATCAACTCACCGGCCCCGTCGCCGCGCACGGTGGTCGCGGTCGGCGCGGACTCCAGCTCCTCGCCACCCAGCACACGCGCTCCGGCGGCCTCGCTGAACGCCTGGTGCGCCGCGTCGTGGGCGTTGCGCTCCGCCGGCGTCATCGCGTCCCACCGCGCGGCGTCGCCGTAGATCAGGAGCATGTACTTCGCCATGGTGTCGTTCCCCTCGAGCCGTGACCCGCGATGGGTCTCCTACCCTACGACGAACCGGGAACGCTCCGGATCGACAGCGGGGCGTGCGGACCTAGGCGGGGATGCGGTACTCCGGGTGCGGTTCCGAGTCGGGCTCCCTGGTGGGACCGCCGGCGGCCGTGGCACGCAGCAGCAACGCCGTACCGTCGCCGCAGGTGATCCGCAAGCCGAGCGGAACCTTGCCGCGCTCCTCGGCCGGGCCCAGGCCCTTCAGCGCGACGAGTTCCCAGGCGCGGAACGCGCTGGGCCGCGCGGCGTCCAGCAGTTGGGCGGCGAAGGCGGCGGCCCGCGAGGCGCGCCGGGACGGCGGGGGCAGGTTCTCCGGTACGGGTATCGGCGTCTCCCCCGGCCAGA
Source organism: Actinoplanes regularis (assembly GCF_900188005.1). Taxonomy (GTDB): domain Bacteria; phylum Actinomycetota; class Actinomycetes; order Mycobacteriales; family Micromonosporaceae; genus Actinoplanes; species Actinoplanes regularis. The sequence goes on from NZ_FZNR01000002.1 coordinate 367,986, forward strand.
CCGCGCCCCAGAGGTACGCCTCGGACCCGGTCGTGTACCGCAGCCGGAGGCCGGCCGGCGACGGACCGCCGGGGGCGGTGTCCGTGCCGAAGCGCTCCACCGCGGCGATCTCCGGATGGCCGCCGGCGAGGTGCAGTTCCTGCAGGATGTCGAGTACCTGGGCGAGTCGCACGGCAGAACCCGACACCGGAGGACGGCGACCGCGTCGTTCGTCTTGTGCGACACGGTCGGGGCGTACCCCTAAGGGTGGCCACCCGGGTTCATGCTGTGCCTGTGCGCCTCATCCTCAACGTCCTGTGGTTCATCTTCGGCAGTGGCTTCCTGCTCGCGCTCGGCTACGGTCTCGCGGCCCTGATCTGCTTCGCCCTGATCGTCACCATCCCGTTCGGCGTCGCGGCCGCGCGCCTGGCGGTCTACTCGCTCGCCCCGTTCGGCCGCACGGTGGTGTCCCGCCCCGGCGCCGGGGTCGGCTCCGGCCTGGCGAACATCCTCTGGATGGTCCTCTTCGGCTGGTGGCTGGCGCTGCACCACCTGGTGGTGGGCATCGCGCAGTGCGTGACGATCATCGGCATCCCGTTCGGAATCGCGAACTTCAAGCTGGTGCCGGTGGCCTTCTGGCCGCTGGGCCGGGAGATTGTGAACGTGGACTAGAGGCACCCATCCGAGCTCGGACAGGAGCTGACATGGAGATCAACGGCATCTTCACCGGAATCGTCTTCGGCCTGATCATCGGCGCGCTGGGGCGCCTGGTCGTGCCCGGCAAGCAGAACCTGCCGATCTGGATGACGCTGCTGGTCGGCGTCGTCGCCGGCGTGATCGGCACCTTCATCGCGGCCATCCTCGGGGTGGACGACACCGCGGGCATCGACTGGATCGAGCTGGCTCTGCAGGTCGGCCTGGCGGCGGTCGGCGTCACGCTGGTCACCGGCGCCGGTCGGCGGCGCCGGCTGTAGAGAAGCGCTTGACGGACGGACACGTCGCGGGCACGGTAGGTTTTCGGTCATGGCCCGCGTACGCGCCGCACTCTATCTGGACTTCGACAACGTGTTCAGCGGACTGATCAAGCAGGATCCGGAAGTGGCGATCCAGTTCGCCAAGGACCCGGCCGCGTGGTTGGTCCGGCTGACCACGGCTCTGACCGTCGACGGCCCGCGCCGCTGGCTGATCCTGCGCTGCTACATGAACCCGGGCGGCTGGGTGCCCAACCCGGACACCGACGCGACCCAGCAGCGGCTGTACTACTCGCAGTTCCGGCCGTTCTTCGTGAACGCCGGTTTCGAGGTGATCGACTGCCCGCGGCTGACCCACACGAAGAACGCCGCGGACATCCGGATGGTGGTGGACGCGGTGGACGCGCTCGCCGACCCGGTGTCGTTCGAGGAGTTCGTCATCGCCTCCGGCGACTCTGACATGACACCGCTGCTGGTCCGGCTGCGCCGGGCCGACCGCCGGACCACGATCGTCTCGCCGTCGGACGCGGCCGAGGCGTTCACCGCGGTCGCCGACCGGCTGATCACCAGTCAGGAGCTGCTCGAGCTGGTGCAGGGCGAGCCGGTGGAGAGCGACGAGGCGCCGGTCGTGGCCGGCGACCCGGAGACCCCGGTCTCCTACGACCAGTTCCGTGACCTGGTGACCTGGCGTTACTCCTCGGCTTCCGGGCCGCTCAACCTGGCGTCGCTCGCCCACGATCTGCGCCGTCAGCTCGGCCCGAGCGTGGACGAGACGAGCTGGTTCGGCAACGGCGGGTTCGTCCGCGCCCTGGAGAGCCTGAGCCTGCCGAACGTGAAGTTCTCCAACCACTTCCTCTGGGACTCCGCGCGGCACGACCCGCCCGAGTCCGGGGTCAGCACCGGCCCCGCCCCGGAGCCGGTGGGCCGGCTCTCCGCCCTGCTCAGCCTCCCCCGGCTGTCCCTGGAGATGTGGCCGCCGATCTATCAGGCGCTCGCCGACTACGCGGCCGCGCACCACTTCAACCTGACCGAGGCCACCCGCTGGGCCCGCGACCAGCTGGCCGCGCAGGGCGTCGACGTGAGCCGCAGCGCGATCGCGTTCGTCACCCGGGGCACCGCGTTCGGCGGGGCGCCGCTCTACCGCCAGCCGCCGCCGAACGCGGTGGAGATCGCCTCGGCGTTCGCCGACAACGTGCTGAACCGGGCGGAGGCCGCCACGATCGCGCTGAGCGAGGACGAGATCGCCGAGGTCCGCGCCTGGCTCGGCGCGGCCTGAGCGATCCGCCGCCGGCTTTTTTCAAAACCCTTCGCCGATACGACCAATGGGGTCCCGTCCGCAGGCCACAGGCCAAGCGCTGTGGCACTCGCGCGCGACGTCCGCTTCGGTCAGGGCCGCGACGCGGGGGTCGCGCATCCATCGAATCTGGTGATAAATAGCTGGGTAGGCGCTCAGGTAGCGACGGCATCCGGCAAGGGAGAGTCCGCCCCCATGACTTCCGAGCTCAGCACCGCCGACCAGGCCGCGCTCACCAGCGGCAGCGACTTCTGGCACACGACCCCGGTCGAGGCGGCGGACCTCCCGGCGCTCACCGTGACCGACGGCCCGCACGGCGTGCGTCTGCAGGCCACCGACGGCGACATCCTGGCCGGCGCCCGGGCCACCTGCTTCCCACCCGCCGTCGCGAGCGCCTCCACCTGGGACCCGGGGCTGCTGCGCCGGATGGGCGAGGCCCTCGGCGACGAGTGCCGGGCGATGGACGTGGCCGTGCTGCTCGGCCCCGGCGTCAACCTCAAGCGCAGCCCGCTCGGCGGCCGCAACTTCGAATACTTCTCCGAGGACCCGATCCTGACCGGGATCCTGGCCACCGCATGGGTGCGCGGGCTGCAGAGCAGGGGGGTCGGCGCGTCGCTCAAGCACTTCGCGGTCAACAATCAGGAGACCGACCGGATGCGGGTCAGCGCCGATGTGGACGAGCGCACGCTGCGGGAGCTGTACCTGCGGGCGTTCCAGCGGGTCGTCACCCAGGCACAGCCGTGGACCGTGATGTGCGCCTACAACAAGATCAACGGGGTGTACGCGAGCGAGCACCACTGGCTGCTCACCGAGGTGCTGCGCGACGAATGGGGCTTCGAGGGCCTGGTCGTGTCGGACTGGGGCGCCGTGGTCGACCGGGTCGCCGCGGTCCGCGCGGGGCTGGACCTGGCGATGCCCGGGCCGGACACGACCGGCGACCGGGCGCTGGTGGACGCGGTCGAGGCGGGGACGCTGGACGCCGGCACGCTGCGGCGCTCGGCTGACCTCGTACGGGAGATGATCGCGAAGGCCGGGAAGCGCGAACGCGGAAGCTATGACGCGGCCGCGCACCACGACCTGGCCCGGGAGATCGCCGGAAGGGCGATCGTGCTGCTGAAGAACGACGGCGGTCTCCTCCCGCTGCGCGCCGAGGGGCAGACCATCGCGGTGCTCGGCGAGTTCGCGCGGACCCCTCGCTACCAGGGCGGCGGCAGCTCGCAGATCACGCCCACCCGCCTGGACGACGCGCTGACCCAGATCACGGCGTCCACCAGCGCCTCCGTCAGCTTCGCCGCGGGCTACGGCGACCCGGGCAAGGGCCTGCTCGAGGAGGCGGTCGAGCTGGCCCGGTCCAGCGACGTGGCGCTGGTCTTCGTGGGCAGCGTGCACGAGACCGAGGGCGCCGACCGGGACTCGCTGGACCTGCCGGCCGACCAGCTGGCGCTGATCGAGCGGGTCGCCGCGGTGAACCCGAACACCGTCGTGCTGCTCTCCAACGGCGCGGTCCTGCTGACCAGCCCATGGGAGGCCCGGGTGCCGGCGATCGTGGAGGGCTGGCTGCTCGGGCAGGCCGGCGGCAGCGCGATCGCGGACGTGCTGTTCGGGCGGGTCAACCCGTCCGGGCGGCTGGCCGAGACGATCCCGGTTCGGCTCGCCGACCACCCGTCCTACCTGGACTTTCCCGGCGAGCACGGGCACGTCCGGTACGGCGAGGGCCTGCACGTGGGCTACCGGGGCTTCGACGCGCGGGAGCAGGCGGTGTCGTACCCGTTCGGGTTCGGGCTCTCGTACACCACGTTCACCTACGGCGAGGCGGTCGCGGACGGCCTGCAGATCCGGGTCCCGGTGACCAACACCGGCGACCGCGACGGGCGTGAGGTCGTCCAGGTCTACGTCAGCCTGCCGGGGTCCCGGGTCCGGCGGGCGCCCCGGGAGCTGAAGGCGTTCGCGAACGTGGCGATCCCGGCCGGCGAGACCGTCGAGGTGGTGCTGAACGTCGAGCGGGCGGACCTGGCCTACTGGGACACCCGGCTGAACCGGTGGCTCGTCGAGGACGGCTCGTACGTGTTCGAGGTCGGCACGTCCTCCCGCGACCTCCGGGCCACGGTCACCTCGCACGTCACCGGGGACGCGGCCCGGGTGCCGCTGACCGCGGACTCCAGCGTCGGCGAGTGGTTCGCCGACCCGCGCGGCGGTGCCCTGCTGGGCGAGCTGTTCGCCGCCGCGGCGGCCGGCGCCGGGGACGCCACGACGGCGGCGCTGACCGCGGACCCGGCCGTGCTGATGATGCTCGGGAGCCTGCCGCTGGGCCGGATGGCGATGTTCCCGGGCAGCCCGTTCACCACGGACGCCCTGGCCGACCTGATCAAGGCCGCCAACGAGTAGCCCGGTGCGGATTTCGCACTGTCTGACGGTGGGCTGACCGGCGGGGGTCGCGGCGCTAGGTTACCGGGTATGACAGTCGGTCCATATGAGACGGTGATGGGGTTCCTCGTCGGCCCGTGGCTGGCCCAGGCCGTACGCGCGGCTGTTGATCTGTCGCTGGCCGAGCACCTGGCGGACGGGCCGCGGACCGCCGCCGAGATCGCCGAGGCCGAGGGCGCCGATCCGGGGGCGACCGCGCGCTTCCTGCGCGCCTGCGCCTCGATGGGCCTGGTCACGTACGCGGAGGGCGGCTTCGCCGGCACCGAACTGCTGACCGTCCTGCACCGCGACGCGCCGATGTCGCTGCGGGACCTGGCCGCGTCCCAGTCCAGCGCGTGCATGTGGCAGACCTGGGCACGGATCCCGGAGGCGATCCGCAGCGGCGAGGCGCAGACCACGCAGGCGCTCGGCATGTCGTTCTTCGACTACCTGGCCGCACACCCCGACGAGGGCGCGCTCTTCGGCGCCGCGATGGCCAGCATGTCCGCGCCGGTCATCCGGGAGGCCGTCGAGGTGATCGACACCGCCGGCGCGACCACGGTGGTCGACGTCGGCGGCGCGCACGGCTCCTTCGCCCTGGCGATGCTGGCGAAACATCCCGGCCTCGAAGCGATCGTCCTCGACCTGCCGCACTCGGTGCCCGGCGCACAGGCGGCGGCCGCCGAGAGCGGCCTGGCGGACCGCTTCACGGCGGTGGCCGGCGACTTCTTCAAGGAGGTTCCGCCGGGCGACATCCTGCTGCTCAAATTCATCCTGCACGACTGGTCCGACGACGATTGCGTACTTCTCCTGTCGAACTGCCGCGACGCCCTGCGCCCCGGCGGCCGCATCGTGATCACCGAGATCGTCATCGACGACCACTCGCCCGGCATCGCACCGCTGATGGACATCGCCATGCTCGCCTCCGCAGGCAGCCGGGAACGCACCCTGGCCGAGTTCGACGACCTGCTGAGCCGAGCGGGCCTGCGGCGGAGCACCGCCACTCCGGTAGAGCCCCCGTATGTCGTCATCGAGGCAACCACGGCCGTCTGACCCGCCCCCGTCAGCGCCGCTGGGCCGCAACCACGCAACACCATCTCCCGCGCCGGGTCCGTCCTCCCGCCCCGCACCCTCCTCCCGACCTTCGCCCCTCCCACACCACGACCCCCTCCCGCACCGCGACCCCCTCCCGGCACCACGACCTCGTTTCGCACCACGACCTCGTTCGCACCACGACCGCCTTTCGCACCGCAACCGCCTTTCACACCACGACCCTCTCCCGCACCACGACCCCCTCCCCTCCCCGCACCACGACCTCGTTTCGCGCCGCGACCGCCTTTCGCACCGCGACCTCGTTTCGCACCGCGACCGTCTTTCACACCACGGCCTCCTCCCGCACCGCGACCGCCTCCCGCACCACGACCTCGTTTCGCACCGCGACCGCCTTTCACACCACGGCCTCCTCCCGCACCACGACCTCCTCCCGCACCACGACCTCGTTTCGCACCGCGACCGCCTCCCGCGCCACGACCTCCTCCCGCACTGCGACCTCGACCAGCAACCCGGACCGGACCGCGTCCCAGAACCTCCGCTAGCAAGGGCTGGTTTGCTCCCGGGCGAGTAAGTGGCTGGGGTTGGTCGCCATGCGGTGCGGCCGGTGGGTCGCGGCCGGCGACGCCGCTCGCGGTCGACTGGCGGGCATGGCCGACCGGCGGGCGCGGCCGACCAGCGGGCGCGGCCGACCAGCGGGCGCGGCCGACCAGCGGGCACGGCCGACCAGCGGGCGCGGCCGACCAGCGGGCACGGCCGACCAGCGGGCACGGCCGACCAGCGGGCACGGCCGACCAGCGGGCACGGCCGACCAGCGGGCACGGCCGACCAGCGGGCACGGCCGACCAGCGGGCACGGCCGACCAGCGGGCACGGCCGACCAGCGGGCACGGCCGACCAGCGGGCACGGCCGTCCCGAGATGCGGGCGGATGGTCCTGGCAGGCAGGCCGATGCGGTGCCGTCGGGGCTTTCGGGGTGCGCGGCCCGGCGGTGCATGCGCAAAGTTTCCGCGTTCGCGGTGGCGGCGGCTCGTGTCGGAAGCTCGGCTGGACGCCATGGTCGTATCGAGGCTGTTGTCACGATGCCGTGGCCCAACTGAGATGGCGCGGTTGGGTCTGATGGCTGTATCCCGGCCGGCCGCGAGATCAACTTTCCATGAGCGGCATCGGGCCCCATCCCGATGGAGAAGGCCGCCGACCAGCCACAATCCGCCGAACGCGTGACGCGCAACTATATGGTTGCTCGTCACTTTGCTGTGCGCTGTTGCCATAGTGTGCGACACACACTATCGTGAGAGGCATGACAATGGATGCGACGCTAGCCGGACACCTGCAGGAGCTGCGGCGCGGCACCGTCGTCGTCGCCAGCCTCACCGTCCTGCGCACCCCCGGCTACGGCTACTCACTGCTCGAGACCCTGAGCCGGGCCGGCTTCGAGGTCGAGGCCAACACGCTCTATCCGCTGCTGCGCCGCCTGGAGGCGCAGGGGCTGCTGACCAGCGAGTGGAACACCGACGAGGCCCGGCCACGGAAGTTCTACCGGACCACCGAGCAGGGCGAGACCATCGCCGAGACCCTGCGCGGGGAGTGGAAGCGGCTCGACACCGCGATCGGCGACCTATCGACCGGATCCGACCCGATCAGCTCAGACCCGGTCAATTCAGACCCGGTCAGCTCAGACTCGATCAGCTCAGACCCGATCAACTCAGACCTGGGGAGCGACCAATGACCAGCCTCGTCGACCGCTACGTGTTCACCGCGCTGCGCCGCATCCCGGAGCAGCAGCGCGCCGACATCGACCGGGAGCTGCGCGCCTCCATCGAGGACGCGGTCGACGCCCGGGTCGACTCCGGGGAGACCCGGGAGGCCGCCGTCGAGTCCGCGCTCACCGAGCTCGGCGACCCGGAGCGGCTCGCCGACCGCTATGCGGGCCGCCCCGCCTTCCTGATCGGCCCGGATCTGTTCCCGCTCTGGCGCCGGCTGCTCACAACGCTGCTCTGGACCGTGCTGCCGATCGTCGTGACGGTCGGCGTGGTGGCGCAGATCCTCGACGACCCGGAGATCGGCAAGATCATCGGCGGTGCGGTCACCGGCCTGATCACGGTCGGCGCGCACCTCTGCTTCTGGGTCACCCTGGTCTTCGCGATCATCGAGCGCACCGGCGCCGGCAAGGCCGACATCAGCGCCCGCTGGTCACTGAAGGACCTGCCGAAGTACGAGGCGCACCGGGCCACCCTGGGCCAGCTGATCAGCGGCGTGGTGTGGGCGACGCTGCTGATCGCGGGGCTGGTGCTGCAGCAGTTCACCTTCACCGACGTGCCGGTGCTCGACCCGGCCAACTGGGCCTTCTGGTGGCCGGTGCTGATCGCGCTGCTCGTGCTGCGCATCTTCTACCACGTGTGGGTGCACCGGGTCGGCGGGTGGACACGGGCGGTCGCGGTGGTCAACGCGGTGCTGACCGTGGCGTACACGGTGCCTCTGGTCTGGCTCCTGGCCACCGACCGGTTCTTCAACCCGGAGTTCCACGGCTTCCTCGATGTCGAGGGCGCGGACGTGCGGAGCTGGCTGAGCGGCATCCTCGTCGCGGTGCTGGTCGTCGGCGGGCTGTGGGACATCGTCACCACGGCGTGGCGGGCCGAACGGGCCCGGCGGGGGCTGCCCACCAAGATTCCCGGCACCGGCGGCTACCACTACTGACCTCCCGAACGAGCTGACCAGGACCTCCGGCCGGCGGCGCTGAGCGCCGCCGGCCGCGTCCGGTTCGCACCGGGCGACGCATCGCGACAGGCCGGCCAGCCCGGAAAGACTCGCAGCAAGACCGCGACCCGGTGACGGATCGCCGCGCCCGACCGGCGCGGAACAAGTCGCAACCAGACCGCGACCCGGCGACGGATCGCCGCGCTCCACCGGCGCGGAACAAGTCACAACCAGACCGCGACCCGGCGACGGATCGCCACACCCGACCGGCGCGGAACAAGTCGCAACCAGGCCGCAACCTGGGTGCGCCGGCGCTGCATCCCGGCGACGGTGTGCTGATCACCCATCAACCACCGCACCAATGACGGCCCGGGGAGGAACCGATGACCGCAGTGATCCACGAGCTCCGTACCGAAGCGCTCTTCGTCTCGGACCTGCAGATTTCCCAGCTGCCCACCCCGGAACTGATCCGGGAGGCGGTCACCGCGACGGTCGAGCGGCTCGGCGAGAGCGGATGCGCGGCGCTGGTGGCGCAGGAGTTCGGGGAGCACCCCGATTGCGCGATCGGCCGCATGCGCTGGGCACGAGACGCGATTCGCGACGCTTTCCCCGCATAAAAACCCAGAAAACCCTTTCCAGGTACGACCGATGGAGTTCAGCCCGCAGGCTTCTCAGCCGAGCCCCGTGCCGATGCTCTCGGCGGTGCTCCCCGACCAGGCGAGCCCCGCCCGAGCATCGGCCAGCCCGGCCTCGTTCTCCTCGGCACCGGCGATGCCGGTCAGGTCTCCCAGCACGATCCGCCGGGCGAAGTAGTCGGCCTGCACCGCCCATCGGAACCGCAGCATCACCGCCAGTCCCCGCTCCACCTCCGCCCGCGGCACCACCCCCTGATCGAGATACGCCTCGATCAGGGGGCGGGCGTGCCCCGGACCTCCGGCGTACATCACCGCCGACGCCAGGTCGTACAGCAACGGCCCGGTCATCCCGGTGCTCCAGTCGATCAGGCCGCACACCCCGGTCGCACGATCCAGGCGGAACGCCTCGGGAGCCGGATCGGTGTGCAGCAACCCCCAGGTCAGCGTTCCCGGATCGAGCCCGTCGTAGGCCGACACGGCCGCGGCGACCGCACCCCGGACCCACGGCCGGATCCCCAGGTGCTCACCCCGCGGATCGACCCAGTGAAACCGTTCCCCGCCGGGAACCGGCACGTCGAGCAGCGCCCGGTGCACCCGCGCGAGTGTCCCGCCGATCATCCGCTGGTCACCCGGTCCCACGCCGGACAGTTCCGCCCCGGGAACCCAGGTCAGCAATGCCAGCGGCACTCCCCCGGCCTCGACGACGTACTCCCCGCGGCCGGTCGCGACCGGGGCTCCCGCCGGCACCCCGGCCACCTCGAGGGCGGCCGCGACCGCCAGCCCTGCGGCGAACGAACGGGCCGAATCCGGGGCCACCGCCTTGACCACCCAACGCTCGTCACCGTCATCGACGAACCAGGTAGCGGAGTTCATCCCACCGTTGTGCACCTCGATCGAGGCCGCCGTCAGCCCCCACGACTCGGTGAGGCATCGACGAAGCCGCACGTCACTGATCACCGCCGAAGTCAAACAGCCGCCGTCCGGGCCGGCCACCGAATTGCACGGACCGCGAGCCGGGGTGGCGCGGGCCGGGCGGCCGCCGTTAAGCTCCCTGGCATGAACGCGCGCTTGAGCATGTGGTGGCCCGCCTGACGGCGGCCACACTTCGCGCGTAACCAACCCGCGGCCGCCTCGTCGAGGCGGCCGTTCTCGTATGGTCCGGACTCGACGGGCGGTCGCCCCGGCCCGGAACGAGGACACCATGCCCGACAAGACAGCCGCGCCCGGCTCCGACCACGAGATCGATCTCGACGGTGGCGCGTTCGCCCTGCTGCACCGCGACGGTGCGGAACACGTCGAGGTGCTGCGCGGGGAGGTGATCACCGTCGACACCCTGGCCGCGATTCCGCTCGAACCCGGGCGGCAGGTGCTCGCCCTGATCCCGTTCCGGCAGATCGCGGAGCGGGGCTTCGACTGCGTGGACGACGGGGCACCGCTGGAGTGCCTGCTCGTCTCGTCGGTGTCGACCCAGCCGCTCACCGCGTTCCCGGCCGGTGAGCTGAGCGTCTCCGGCGGGCGGTTCGATCTGGACGACGACGAGTACGGGGCGATCGTCGAGGACGTGCTCCGGGACGAGATCGGGCACGGCGCGGGCGCGAACTTCGTGATCCACCGGGTGTTCGAGGCGTCCGTCGAGGGGGATCCGGTCGCGGCGGCACGAGCGGCGTTCGGGCGGCTGCTCGCGAACGAGCGCGGGACGTACTGGACGTTCCTGGTGCACACCGGGGCGCGGACGCTGGTCGGGGCCACCCCGGAACGGCACGTCAGCGTCAACGAGGGGATCGTGATGATGAATCCGATCAGCGGGACGTTCCGCAACGGTTCGGGGTCGCTGCTCGACTTCCTGCGGGATCCGAAGGAGCTCGAGGAGCTGTACATGGTCCTCGACGAGGAACTCAAGATGATGGCGACCGTGGCGGAGCACGGCGGGCAGGTGGCCGGGCCGTACCTGAAGCAGATGGCGCACCTGACCCACACCGAGTACCTGTTGGCCGGGCGGGGTTCGCTGGACGTCCGCGAGGTGCTGCGGGAGACCATGTTCGCGCCGACGGTGACCGGGAGCCCGATCGAGAACGCGTGCCGGGTGATCGCGCGGCACGAGCGGCGGGGCCGGGGCTACTACGCGGGTGTACTGGCGCTGCTCTCGGTCGCCGACGACGGCACGCAGACGCTGGACGCGCCGATCCTGATCAGGACGGCGGAGATCACGCCCGGCGGCACGCTGCGGGTGCCGGTCGGGGCGACCCTGGTGCGGCATTCGACGGCGGCGGGCGAGGTGGCCGAGACCCACACGAAGGCGGCGGGGGTGCTGGCCGCGCTGGGGGCGGCGACCATTCCGGTACGGACCTCGGCACCGCCCGCGGCCGGCGAGGAGGAGTTGCGGGTGCTCGCCGCACGCAACGCCGGGCTCGCCCGCTTCTGGCTGGACTCGCGGGAGCCGGGAGCGCTGGCGCTGCCGTCGCTCGCCGGCCGGACCGCGGTGATCGTGGACGGGGAGGACACCTTCACCGCGATGCTGGCCCACCAGTTGAAGGCGCTCGGCCTGGCCGTCTCGGTCGTACCGTGGTCGGCTCCGCTACCGGCCGCGGACCTGCTGGTGGCCGGGCCCGGTCCGGGCGATCCGGAGGACGCGGACGACCCGAAGATGGCCGTCGTGCGGGGAGTCGTGGCGGCGCGCCTGGCGGCCGGTCTGCCGCTCTTCGCGGTCTGCCTGGGGCAGGAGATGCTCGCCCTGGAACTCGGGTTGCCGCTGATCCGGCGGGATGCGCCGTATCAGGGGCTGGCGCGGGACGTCGACCTGTTCGGCACGGTACGGCGGGTCGGGTTCTACTCCAGCTTCGCCGCCGTCTCCCCAGGCGCGTCGTTCGAGTCCGCGCACGGCCGGGTGGAGCTCGCCCGGGACCCGGTGGACGGGGCCGTGCACGCGCTGCGTGGGCCGTCCTTCGCCGGTGTTCAGTTCCACCCCGAGTCGGTCCTCAGCCGGGACGGGATCGACGTGCTCCGGGAACTTCTTCCGCCGCTGCTGAGCGAGGTGGTTAGCCCGCTCACGAACGGGTAGCGACTAGTTGTGCCGGTGGTTCGAGGTGACCGAGAGCCTCACCTTGAACCACCGGCACCCCCGTCGGGTGAAAACCGGCGTGAGTGGACCTTGGCGGGGTTTACCGGAGAGCAGACGACGGGTATGCGGACGGCGTCGTTGACCTTCGGAGGACACCTTGACCGAGCCGCACGTGACCCTCGACCCGCGATCGCTCAACCCGGTGGAAGAGAAACTACGCGGCCCGCTGGAGGATCAGCTCAGTTCGGCCCTCCAGGCCGCGACGGTCAGAGTCGGCGATCGGTACACCGGGGAGAGCGTCGAGCAGGTCACCGCGATGCTCCTGGAGGAGGCGAAGGCCGGGCTGCACCCGGACATCGCCGCCGGCTTCCACCCCGACCACGACCAGCTACGCCAGGTGGCCGAGGTGATCGTCAGCCGGACCCGCTGACGCCGGACCGCTCGTTCACCGGCCGGCGCGCAGGGTGAGGATCAGGTCGACGACCAGGGCGCTCCAGCCGGTCTGGTGCCAGGCGCCCAGGCCCGCGCCGTTGTCCCCGTGGAAGTACTCCGGGAAGACGACCAGGTCCTTCCAGTCCGGGTGGGTCTGGAACAGGTCCGTCGCGCCGTAGATCGGGCGGCGCCCGTCCGCGTCCGGAACGAACAGGGCGATCAGCCGCCGCGCCAGGTCGTCGGCGACCTCGGTGAGCGAGACCTTGACCTGCGAGCCGGTCGGATACTCCACCCGCAGGTCCTCGCCGTAGAACTCGGCGAACTCCCGGAGCGCCTCCACGAGCAGGTAGTTGACCGGCATCCAGATCGGGCCGCGCCAGTTCGAGTTGCCGCCGAACAGGCCGCTGGTGCTCTCGGCGGGTTCGTAACCCACGGTGAAGTCGGATCCGCCCAGGGACACGGTGAACGGCTTCTCCAGGTGCGCCCGGGAGAGCGTGCGCAGGCCGTACGGCGAAAGGAACTCCTCGGGGTCCAGCAACCGTGCCAGGATCCGCAGCAGTTGGTCCTGGCCGACCATGCTCAGCAGTTGCTGGCGGCGCCGGTCGGCGCCCAGGCGCCGGGAGCTGATCACGTTGCCGTAGTCGGTCTGGTTGTGCAGCATCCAGCGGACCCGGGCGGTCACCTCGGGTAACCGGTTCAGGGTGTCCGAGGTGAGCCGGGTGGTCGCGGCGAGCGGTAGCAGGCCGACGATCGAGCGGGCCTTGAGCGGCACCCGGTGGCCGTCGGGCAGGCGCAGCACGTCGTAGAAGAAGCTGTCCTCCTCGTCCCAGAGCCCCTGCCGGTACGCCGCCTCGGCGATGTACGTGAAGTGCTCGAAGAACTTGGTGGCCATGTCCTCGTACGCCCGGTCGTGCAGGGCCAGGACGATCGACATGTCGAGCAGGTTGAGGGCGTACATCGCCATCCAGCCCGTGCCGTCGGACTGCTCGAGGACGCCGGCGACCGGCAGCGCGGCCGAGCGGTCGAACGGGCCGACGTTGTCCAGGCCGAGGAAGCCGCCCTCGAAGACGTTGTTGCCGCCGACGTCCTTGCGGTTGACCCACCAGGTGAAGTTGAGCAGCAGCTTGTGCATCACCTTGGCGAGGAAGTCGAAGTCGTGGCCGCCGTCGATCTCGAAGACCCGCAGCGCCGCCCAGGCGTGCACGGGCGGGTTCACGTCGGAGAACGACCACTCGTACGCCGGGATCTGCCCGTTCGGATGCATGTACCACTCACGCAGCAGCAGGAGCAGCTGCGACTTGGCGAAGCCGGGGTCGACCCGGCTGATGCTGACACAGTGGAACGCCAGGTCCCAGGCGGCGTACCAGGGGTACTCCCACGGGTCCGGCATGCTGATCACGTCGAAGCTGTTCATGTGCCACCAGCCGTGGTTGCGCCCGAAGCGCCGGCCCGGCGGTGGCGGCGAGTTGGCGGGGTCGCCGACCAGCCACTGCTTGACGTCGAAGTGGTAGAACTGCTTGCCCCACATGAGACCGGCGACGCCCTGCCGGGCCACCGCGGTCTCGGCCTCGGTGGCGGCGGCCGGGATCACCTCGGCGAAGAAGTCGTCGGCCTCGGCGAGCCGGCCACGCATCACCGCGGCCCACTCGTCGGCGAGGTCGAGCGGCGGGGCCGGGGCCTCGCTCTGGGTCAGGCGCAGCCGGATCGTCCGGGTCTCCCCGGCCTTCAGGGTGATCTCGTAGTGCAGCGATCCCTTGGTCCCGACGCCGTCGGGGTTGACCGTCGGCATGCCGGAGATCAGGAAGTCGTTGATCCCGTCCTTCGGGTACGGGCTGCGGCCCGGCAGTCCCCACAGGCGCTGGGAGTTGGTCTCGTTGTCGCAGACCAGCGCGGGCGGGCCGGCCTCGGCGTCGAGGGTGATGTGCCCGATCGACGGGTGCTGCCCGGTGAGCCGTCCGGGGCTGCCGGTCAGCGACGGCATCGGCCGGTTCGGCAGCCCCCAGGACCAGGTGTTGCGGAACCACAGGGTCGGCAGCACGTGCAGGGTGGCCGGCTCGGGGCCGCGGTTGGCGACGGTGATCGCGAGGCACATGTCGTGCGGGCCGGCCTTGGCGTAGTCGACGGTGACCGCCCAGAACCGGTCCTGGTCGAAGACGCCGGTGTCGACCAGCTCGTACTCGCTCTCCGTCCGGGAGCGCCGGCCGTTGACCCGGACCAGTTGGTCGTACGGGAACTCGGCCTGCGGGTAGTGGTAACGCCACCGCATCCACGAGTGGGTCGGCGTCGAGTCCTGGTACCACCAGTAGTCCTTGGCGTCCTCGCCGTGGTTGCCACCGTCGCCGCCGAGGCCGAACATCCGCTCCTTGAGGATCGGGTCCTTACCGTTCCAGAGCGCGAGCGCGAAGCAGAACGTCTGCCGGTCGTCGCAGACCCCGGCCATGCCGTCCTCGTTCCAGCGGTACGCCCGGGACCGCGCGTGATCGTGCGGGAAGTAGTCCCACGCCGTCCCGTGCTCGCTGTAGTCCTCCCGGACCGTCCCCCACGCACGCTCCGCGAGGAAGGGACCCCACGCACGCCACGGCTGCTCGCCGGAGTCGGCCTGAGCCAGCCGCTCCCGCTCCGACACGTCCGTCCTCACCATCCCCACCATTTACGACCCCGGAGTCGATCACACTGAGACTGTCATGGTCTGGTGTCAAGAGTGTCTGCTCCGCCGATTCTCCCCCACTGCCGGAGGTCTCCTCCCTTGTCCGTCCCGTTCCCGATCACCTTCGGACCACAGGTCTGTACCGATCTGACCAGCGGCTCGGCCCGGGAATGGCTGGTACCCGACGGGACCGGCGGCTATGCCATGGGCACCGTCACGGGGCTGCGTACCCGCCGTTATCACGGCCTGCTGGTGGTGGCGGGAATGACACCGGCGTCCCGCATGCTGGGCCTCGCGTCCCTCGACGCGGTACTGACGCTGCCGTCCGGGGCGCGGGTGCGGCTGGGCTGCCACGAGTGGTCCGGCGGGGCGGTCGAGCCGCGCGGGCACCTGCTGCTCACCTCGTTCGCGCTGATCGACGGGGTGCCGCGGTGGCGGTGGCGGATCGGTGACGTCGTGATCGAGCGGGAGATCGCCATGGTCCACGGCCGCCCCTCGGTCGCGGTGGTGCACCGGTTGATCGCCGGCGGCCCGGTGCGGCTCGCGCTGGAGGCGCTCTGCGCCTGGCGGGACGCCCACGGTGCGCAATCCACCACACTGGACGTCGCGGCCGCCGCGGACGGCTGCGTGGTCGAGGGCGCCTACCGGATCTCCGGGCCGGGCTTCACCCCGGCCGGCGAATGGTTCCGAGGCGCCCGCTACCGCGAGGAGGCCGCACGCGGCCTTCAAGATCAAGAGGATTTGTGGTACGCGGGGAGCTTCCACGCGGCGCTGGACCGCCCCGGAGCGACCGCCTCCTGCGCGGCCTGGGCGGGCACTCTCGACGAGCCGCCCCCGCCCGCCACCGACGTGGTCGACGCCGCGCGGACGCGCAACCGGGCGGTGGTCGCCGCCGCCCGCCCCGCCGACCCGGTACAGGCCACCCTGGCCCTGGCCGCGGACGCGTTCGTGGTCCGGACCCGGAACGGCCCGGACGTGGTGGCCGGCTACCCGTGGTTCGGCGCGTGGTCGCGAGACACGATGATCAGCTACGAGGGCCTGTTCCTGGCGACCGGCCGCGCCTCGCTCGGCCGTGACCTGCTCCGCGCCTACGCCGCCACGCTCTCCGAGGGCATGCTGGCGAACACCGCGGACACCGGTGGCGTCGAGTACAACACCGTCGACGGCACACTCTGGTTCCTGCACGCGGTCGACCGGCACGTGACGGTCACCGGCGACACAGATCTCGCCGCCGAGCTGCGACCGGCCCTCGCCGGCGTGATCGAGCACCACCTGGCCGGGACCCGGTACGGCATCCGCGCCGACCCGGCCGACGGCCTGCTCGTCCAGGGCGCCCCCGGCACGGCATTGACCTGGATGGACGCCCGGGTCGACGGGGTGCCGGTGACCGCCCGGTCGGGCAAGGCGGTCGACGTGAACGCCGTCTGGATCAACGGCCTGGCCACCCTCGGCTCCACCTTCGCGCCGGTGCATGCCCGGGCCCGGGAGAGCTTCGCCCGCGCCTTCCCCACCCCGTCCGGGCTGCTGCGGGACGTGCTCGGCGACCACCCGCTCCGGCCCAACCAGCTGCTCGCCTGGTCGCTGCCGCACGCCCCGCTGCGCCCGGACCCGGCCGTGCTCGCCCGGATCGGGGCCGCCCTGCTCACCCCGGCGGGGCTGCGCAGCCAGGCGCCCGGAACCCCCGGCTACCACGGGCGGCACCGGGGCGGGCCGGCCGAGCGGGACACCGCGTACCACACCGGCACCGTCTGGCCCTGGCTCACCGGCCCGTACGTGAGCGCCTGGCGCCGGCTCGGCGTCGAGGTCCCGGACGTACTCGCCGACGCCGAGCGGCACCTGACCGAGTTCGGCCTCGGCTCGATCTCGGAGACCGCCGAGGGTGATGCTCCGCACGATGCCACCGGCTGCCCGTTCCAGGCGTGGTCGGTCGCCGAGCACCTGCGGGTGCGAAAACTCTGAGGCAACCGACGGCGTACCCGGACGGCAACAGCCGCTCCCGATGGTGGGGACATGGATCGCATCCGGGCCGGCAGGGCCAGCATCGTGTGGCGGCTCTGGCTCGCCGTCGTGGCCGCCTGCGCGCTGTTCCAAATCCTGGCGCAGCTGTTCGGCCTGCCGTTCCTGGTCTCCGAGATCACGTATTCGACGGTCTCCTGCGCCGTCCCGATCATGATCCTGGTCGGCGTCCGGCTGCACCGGCCGGCCCGGCGCGCCGCGTGGATCATGCTGGCTCTCGGCCAGACGGTGTACGCGGCCGCCGACGCGGTCTACAGCTACGACGTCTGGAGCACCGGGGACATGGCTGAGCCGACCCCGAGCGACGTGCTCTACCTGAGCAGTTACCTGCTGACCGGCGTCGCGGTGCTGATCTTCGTTCGGCGGCGCACTCCCGGCTGGGACTTCGCCACCGCGATCGACGCGCTCGTGATCGCGCTCAGCTCCGGGATGCTGACCTGGGTGTTCCTGATCGAACCGGTGGCCAGCGACCCGGCCCTCGCGCTGCCCGCGAAGCTGACCGAGGCGGCGTACCCGGTCCTCGATCTGATGCTGCTGATCCTCGCGGTCCGGCTGGTGCTCGGCGCGGGCAACCGTGGCAGCGTGCACCGGATGCTCTTCGGCTACCTCGGGTTGATGTTCGCCGCGGACACCGCCTACGCCGTGATGGGCATCATGGGCTTTGACAACACGACCGAGCCGTACACCGCCGGCCTCTGGATGGTCTCGCTCGGCCTGCTCGCCGCCTGCGCGCTGCACCCGGTGATGCGTGACTTCGACTCCCGCAGCCAAGTGGCCGCCCCCGATGCCACCCCGGCCCGGTTGATCATGCTCGCCTGCGCCGTGCTGATGGTGCCGGGCCTGCAGTTCACCGAGTACCTGGCTGGGCAGGAGCTGAACGTGCCGCTGTCCAGCGCCGCCTGCGCGGTGATGTTCCTGCTGGTCCTGGCCCGGATGGCGGGTCTGGTCGCGGCCCAGCGGCGGGCCGCCGACACCGACGGGCTGACCGGGGTGAGCAACCGCCGGCACCTCGAGGAGACGCTCGCGACCGAGTGCCGGCGGGCCGCCCGGTCCGGTTACCGCCTCGGCCTACTCATGATCGACATCGACCACTTCAAAAAGATCAACGATACGTACGGCCACCCGGGCGGCGACCGCGTGCTGTGCGAGCTGGCGCGGCGGCTGTCCAGCGGCGGCCGGGCCGGCAGCCTGCTCGCCCGGTACGGCGGCGAGGAGTTCGTCGCCCTGGTCCCGCACGTCGGCGACGACGAGTTGCCGCTGATCGCCGAACGGATCCGGCTCGCCGTCGCCGGCCTCCCGATCCAGGTCGACGACCAGACCCTGATCACGGTCACCGCGTCCGTCGGGGCTACTGCCGCGCTCGGCCCGGACCTCCACCCGCAGGACCTCCTGCGGGCCGCCGACGAGGCGCTCTACACGGCGAAATCCGCCGGCCGGAACCGCGTGGTGATCGCACCCGACGCCCGGACAGCCATCCCCCGATAGTCCCGGCACCCACCTCCCGGCACCACGCCGCACCCAACGCCCAGACAGCCATCCCCCGATAGTCCCGACACCACCTCCCGGCACCACGCCGCACCCAACGCCCATCCCCGGATACACCCGGCACCCGCTTCCCAGCACCACGCCGCACCTGACGCCCGGACAGCCATCCCCGGATAGTCCCGGCGCCCGCTTCCCGGCACCACGCCGGACCTGTCCGGCGTTCACACCCCGGCAACCGCCCGCGGATAGGGTCCGGGTCATGCCTGTCTCCGATTACGTCCAGAACCTGCGGGCCCACGTCGGTCACGACCTGCTCATGTTCCCGACGGTCGCCGCGATCGTCCTGAACGACCGCGGCGAGGTCCTGCTGCACCAGCGCAGCGACAACGGGCAGTGGAACCTGATCGCCGGCCTGATGGACCCGGGCGAGCAGCCGGCCGGCGCCGTGGCCCGCGAGGTCGAGGAGGAGACCGCGGTCCAGATCAAGATCGAACGGCTGGCCGGGGTGGTGTCGCACGAGGTCACCTACGTGAACGGCGACCACTGCCAGATGGTCAACATGTTCTTCCGGTGCCGGGCGGTCGGCGGCGAGGCCCGGGTCAACGACAGCGAATCCCTGGCGGTGGGCTGGTTCCCCGTGGACGCCCTGCCCGAACTCACCCCGTTCACCCGGCGGATGCTCGCGATCGCCCTCGAGGACGACGCCCCTGCCTACTTCGCCGCGCCCGGCGAGGCCGGCTTCTAAAAGGACCCGGCCTACTTCGTCGCGCCCGGCCACTGAGAGGACGCCCCGGCCCACTCCGCCGCGCCCGACCTCTGAAAGGACGACCGGAAAGCCTGGTGGACCGCGAGATCAGAACCGGGAGCAGAACGGAATGTTTAGTGAGCCGAACCACTGAAGACAGGTTCGCCCGCGCCGATCAGGTGGCAACCTCGCCGAGCCCGGCAGGTCCACCGCTCGAAGGGCAAAGCCATGTCCGCACGCCCCCGCCGGAACCTGCGGCAGTCCACGATCAACATGGCCGCCATCGGCACCCTTGTTCTGATCACCGGCCTGCTGGTGCTCTCCGTGACGACGGTCCGGACGGCGGTCGGCGCGCAGAAGCGTGCCTATGAGCGTCAGGCCCAGTTCAAGGCGCTCGGCATGCGGCTGCAGGCCGCCTCCGACTACCTCACCGCCGAGGGCCGGCTGTACGCGGCGACCGGCGACGCCCAGCACCTGACGAACTACTGGACCGAAATCACCGCCACCAAGACCCGTGACACGGTGCTCGCCGAGCTCAAGGACCTCGGCGCCACCGCCGACGAACTCGCCCTCGTCGATGAGGCCAAGGCCAAGTCCGACAAGCTGGTCGGGACCGAGTCGCGGTCGCAGCGCCTGATGCTGGAGGCCGCCGGCACGCCCGAGGCCGACATGCCGGCCGCGATCGCCCAGACCGCGCTCGACGCCGCCGACGAGGCGCTGAGCCCGGCCGGCAAGCGTGAGGTCGCCCGCACGATCATGTTCGACGACGCGTACGCCGCGGACAAGGCGGTCATCACCGCGCCGATCGACGAGTTCCAGAAGCAGCTCAACGACCGCTCGGCGTCGGCCGTCGCGGACGCCACCGACCAGACGAACACCTCGATCGCCCTGCTGATCGCGCTCGCCGTCGCGTTGCCGCTCGCCATCGGCTCGGTGCTCTACCTGCTTCAGGCGAAGGTCGGCCGGGTCGTCGTCCGGTTCACCGACGCGCTGCACGCCCGCGACCCCCACGACCTGTCGTTCCGGCTCACCCCGTCCGGCACCCGGGAGCTGTCGGCGCTGGCCGAGACGTTCAACGAGGAGTTGGAGAGCAAGCTCGGTCTGGTGCGCGCGGTCGCCGGCAGCGTCGACGCGCTGGCCTCCGCCTCCCAGGAGCTGTCGGTCACCGGCGAACTGGTCGCCGACAACGCCGACCAGGCCAGCGCGCAGGTGGGCGTCGTGAACACGGCGGCCGAGGAGGTCGCCGGTCACGTGCAGAGCGTGGCCGCCGCGTCCGAGCAGATGGGCATGTCGATCCGCGAGATCGCCGAGAACGCCAACGTGGCCGCCCAGGTCGGCACCAACGCCGTCCAGCTGGCCGAGTCCACCAACCAGACCGTCACCAAGCTCGGCGAGTCCTCCCAGGAGATCGGCAACGTCATCAAGATGATCACCGCGATCGCGGAGCAGACCAACCTGCTGGCCCTCAACGCCACCATCGAGGCGGCCCGCGCGGGCGACGCCGGTAAGGGCTTCGCCGTGGTCGCCAGCGAGGTCAAGGACCTCGCCCAGGAGACCTCCAAGGCCACCGACGACATCTCCCGCCGGATCAACGCGATCCAGAACGACAGCCAGGGCGCGGTCGCCGCGATCGCGGAGATCACCCACGTGATCGACAAGATCAACGAGTACCAGACGATCATCGCGAGCGCCGTCGAGGAGCAGACCGCGACCACCCACGAGATCAACCGCAGCGTGTCGCAGGCCGCGACCGGCTCGGAGCGGATCGCCAGCAACCTCTCCGGGGTGTCTGAGGCCGCCCAGGGTGTCGCGGCGGGCATCGGCGAGGCCAAGCAGGCCACGGCAAACCTGGCCCGGATGGGCTCCGACCTGCAGTCCCTCATCGGCCACTACCACTACTGACCACACCCGCACCTCTGACGACAGCAGCACCTCCGGCGACAGCGGCACCTCCGGCGACAGCGGCACCTCTGGCGGCAGCGGCACCTCTGACAACACCCGGCCCGGGTCGGCACCACACCGACCCCGGGCCGTAGCCAGCCCCGCGAACGACCCAGGATCGGCACCGCCGCCGAAGGCCAGATAATCCGCACCACGCCACCCCGTCCCGGAGCCGGTGCCGCGAACGACCCAGCGTCGGCCCGCACGCCGAAGGCCCAGGATCGGCATCGCACGGCAACAGCCCGAGGCCAGCGCCGCCCGCCAACACTCGAGGTCTGTCCACACCACGCGCCAACAACCCGAGGTCAGGGCCGCACGGCAACAGCCCAAGACCAGCACCACGCGCCAACAACCCAAGGCCAGCACCACGCGGCAACAGCCCAAGGCCAGCACCACGCGGCAACAGCCCGAGATAGGCATCGCACGGCAACAACCCGAGGCCAGCACCACCCGCCAACACCCGAGATCCCCACCACGCGCCGACAGCCCGAGGTCGGGGCCCGCGGCAACGGCCCGAGGTAGGCATCGCACGGCGACGGCCCGAGGGCGGGGCCGCGCGGCGCGGCCCGAGGGGTCAGCCGGGAGTCATGCGAGCCAGCCGGGGCGGATGAGACCCGCTTCGTATGCGTGGACGACCAACTGGGCGCGGTCCCGGGCACCAAGCTTGATCATGGTGCGGCTGACGTGGGTCTTCGCCGTAGCGGGGCTGATCACCAGGCGAGTCGCGATCTCGTCGTTGGAGAGTCCCTCGGCGACCAGCGCCATCACCTCGCGCTCGCGGTCGGTGAGCTGGTCCAGCCCCCGCGGCGGCTCTGGTCGCCGGGCAGCACCCGACCCGACGAACTCCCCGATCACCCGGCGGGTCACGCTCGGCGAGAGCAGCGCGTCGCCGGCGGCCACCGCGCGCACACCGCGCAGCAACTCGACCGGTTCGGTGTCCTTGACCAGGAAGCCGGAGGCACCGATGCGCAGCGCCTCGAAGACGTACTCGTCCAGCTCGAAGGTGGTCAGGATGACCACCCGGGTACCCTCGCAGACCGGATCGGCCGCGATCCGCTTGGTCGCCTCGAGCCCGTCGACGCCGGGCATCCGAATGTCCATCAGCACCACATCCGGCTGGGTCGCGCGAACCATGGTGACCGCCTGCACGCCGTCCGCAGCCTCGCCGACCACCCTTATGTCCGGTTCAGCGTCGAGCAGGGCCCGGAAGCCCGCCCGCACCAGCGCCTGGTCGTCGGCCAGCACCACCGAGATCATCGTTCCCCCTCAGACGTCACACGATCCTCCGCGCTCTCCTCGGCACCGTCCCGCTCCGGCTCCCGCCGCACACAACCGTGCTGCTCCGGCTCCCGCCCCACGCCGCAGTCCTCCCCTGGCTCCCACCGCACGGCACCGTCGTTCCCCGACTCCCGCCGCGCGGCGCCGCTCTCCTCCGGCTCCCGCAACACGGCACCGTTATTCCCCGGCTCTCCCCGTGCGGCACCGTCGTTCTCCGACTCCCGCCGCGCAGCACCGCTCTCCCCCGGCCCCCGCCGCGCAGCACCGTCGTTCTCCGGCTCCCGCCGCGCAGCGCCGTCGTTCTCCGGCTCCCGCCGCGCAGCACCGTCGTTCCCCGGCTCTCCCCGTGCAGCGCCATCGTTCTCCGACTCCCGCCGCACGGCACCGCTCTCCCCCGGCCCCCGCCGCGCAGCGCCGTCGTTGTCCGGCTCCTGCCGTGCGGCGCAGTTCTCCCTTGGCTCTCGCCGCGCGGCGCCGTTCTCGCCGGGGGAAGGTGGCGGAGCGCCGGAAGCCTGGGACGTCGTGCCGTTGGCCGGCTGCCGCGTCGGGAGGATCACGGTGACCAGGAAGCCGCCGGTCGGCGGGCGCCCCGCCTCCAGCCGGCCGCCGAGACTCTCCGCGCGGGCGCGCATCCCGGTGATCCCACTGCCTCGCTCACCGTCGGGGAGCGGAGACGGCGGCTCCGCCGTCACCGGCCCACCGTTACGGATCGACAGGTACAGGGCGGTCGGCAGATAGCCCACCGCGACGTCCGCCTCGGGCTGCGGTCCGGCATGCCGGCGTACGTTGGTCAGCGCCTCCTGCACGATCCGATACGCCGCCCGGTCCACCTCGGCCGGCAGCTCGCGCGGCTCCCCGGTGACCGTGGTGCGCACCGGGATCCCCGCAGCCTCGGTCAACTCCTGCAACCGGTTCAGGCCGAGCGTCGGCTGCCGGGGCGCGGCCTCCCCTTCGGTCCGCAGCACCCCCAGAACGGACCGGACCTCGCGCAACGCCTCCGCGCTCGCGCTCTTGATCGCGGCCAGCGCCTCGCGCGCCTGCTCCGGCCGCTGGTCCATCAGGTGCAGACCCACGCCGGCCTGCACGTTGATCAGCGACAGGTGATGGCCGAGCACGTCGTGCAGCTCTCTCGCGATCCGCAACCGCTCCTCGGAGGCCTGCCGGCGCTCCTGCTCGGCGCGTGTCCGGGCCTGCTCGGTGCGGGTCCGCGCCTGCTCGGCGTAGTTCTCGGCGCGCATCCGGGCGGCGGCGCCCAGCAGGATCATCAGGCCGAGCCCGGCGGCGGCGAAACAGGCCTGGCCGGTTTTCGGCTGCACCCCGGGGTCGAGGCCGAGCGGCCCGGCCAGGCCCAGGGTGACGCCGAGCCAGGCGGCCCAGGCGGTGGCGGCGCCGATCAGCGAGGCCTGGCGGCGGCCCTCGCGTGCGAGCGAGTAGAGCGCGACGGCGGGCGCCGCGGCGTAGGCCACATAGGGCGCGGCCTGGGTGGCGAGCACGATCGAGGCGACCGAGGCGACCGCGAAGACGGAGAGCGGCGCACGCCGCCGCCAGAGCAGCGCGACCGGCCCGATCAGCAGCAGGAGCGTGGTGAAGTTGTCCCACGGCCGGTACAGCCTGCCGTGCGCGGACAGGTTGTTCATGCCGACCATCTGGATGAACGTGGTCGCGATCACGACGCCGGACGGCCAGCCACCGTGCGCCTGCCGTATCCGGCGCCGCCAGTGCGGCCAGTCCCGCTCCGGCCCGTCCCGCCACGGCTCGTCGCGCCAATCGTCGGCCGCTTCGCCGGTCGGCGACCCCGGCGCCGCGGAGCCGGGCTCCGAGGTCCAGCCGGCCGATCCGTCCGGGCGGGCGGGATCCCCGGGGAACGGGCACCAGCCGTCACGGCCGCCGTCCGGCCGCCGCCCTCGATCCCGGCCACGCTCCCTCATGCTGCCGAAACTACGTCACGACGGCCCGGGCGGGCATCGGTCCACGGACCGGATCTCGGCATACGCCCATGGACGTACCTCCGGGGTCCCGGCTACTCCCACGGTCGTACCCGAAGAGATCCCACGGCCCCGGCCCACCTCGCCCGGATGCTTCCCCGGGCCGACGCGCCGCCGCCGGCCGGCGGCGACCCTGGATTGCAGGAACCCGCCGAGGAGGACATCGTGCATCCCGAACAAGTCACCAGGCCCGAGCCGGCCCGGCTGCGGACCTCCGACACCGAACGCGAGGAGATCGCCGAGATCGTGCGCGCCGCGATGGCCGAGGGCCGTCTCAGCCTGGACGAGGGTGAGGAACGCCTGGCCGGCGCATACGCCGCGAAGTACCGCGACGAGTTGGATCAGCTGACCCGGGACCTGCCGCACGGCGGCCGGCAGGCGCTGGCCCGCATGCCACACCGGCGCGCCGCGACACGCCGGTCGTTGCAGCGGCACGGCAGCTTCGTCATGATCGCCGCCGGGGTGCTGACCGCGCTCTGGCTGCTCTCCGGCGCGCACTGGTTCTGGCCGGCCATCCCGCTGTTCTTCCTGGTGATGGGCCTGATCCGGCACGCCCGCTGGGGCCACTACGAGCTTCGCTACACGCACACGGCGCACCTGCGCCACTGATGGACGACTGTCGGGTGGCCGACTCCACTCCGCTGTGGACGTGCCGGTCGTTGATCTTCGCTCCCCGCTCTGCGAGAGTGTCGCAGTTTGTTCGGGGAGGGACGACGCACATGATGGGTCCGTCGCACGCACTGTCGGGGGCGGCCGCCTGGCTGGCCGGCAGCTGGGCGCTCGACCAGTTCGCTGACTATCACCAGACGCCGCTGATGATCGGCGTGGGCACCGCGATGGCCGCCGGCGGCGCGCTGCTGCCCGACTTCGACCTGTCCGGCAAGGTGACCACCAACCAGGGTGGCGCCACGGTCGCCCGTACCTTCGGGGTCATCTCGCTCTTCGTGGCCGAGGTGATCGAGAAGATCTCGCTGGGGATCTACACGGCGACCCGGCAGAGCAAGGACCCGAAGCGGGACCACGGGCACCGGACCTTCACGCACACCCTGCCGTTCGCGGCACTGATCGGCTGGGGCACCACCGAGCTCGCCGCGCACTACGGCAAGTGGGCGGTGGTCGGCATCATCTTCTTCATGGCCGGCCTGGCGCTGCGCGGCCTGTTCGAGAAGTGGGCGGAGAAGGCCGGCTGGCTGATCGTCACGCTCGCCGCGGCCGCCATCGCCTGGTTCACCGCGGTCAACCTGCCCGGCGACCGGGGCTATCCGCTGCTCGGTTTCGCGGTCGGCGCCGGCTGTGTGGTGCACCTGCTCGGCGACATGATCACCAAGAACGGCGTGCCGATCTTCTGGCCGATCCCGACCGGGCGTGGCCGGATGTGGCGGATGATCGGCATCCCGAACCGGTTCGCGGTGAAGGTCGGCGGCAAGACCGAGACGGTCATCCTGAGCACCGCCTTCACGGTGATCTCCCTGGTGTCGCTCGTCGGCCTGTTCGCGCCGGTCCTCCTGGAGCGCCTGAACCTGGACATCTGGGCGTCCAAGTAGCCCACGCACGTCCGGGCGTCCAGCGCCCGGACGTGCCTGCAGGGCGGCTCAGAGGCGGCTCAGCACCTTCTCGACGATCCTGTCGAGGGGCAGCGTCGCGTCCACGCCGATCCCGTTCTCGTCCACGCCCAGCGGCTCCAGGACGGCGAACTGCGACGCGACCAGGGTGCTCGGCATGAAGTGGCCGGACCGCCCGTTCACCCGGGCGGTCGCGACCTCCGGGGTCAGCACCAGGTGGACGAAGAACGCACCCGGGTCGCCGCCGCGCAGCACGTCGCGGTAGACCCGCTTGAGCGCGGAGCAGGACACCACCAGCCCCCGCCCCGCCGCCGTCCCGATCCGGCCGGCGATCGCCGCCAGCCACGGCTCGCGGTCGGCGTCGGTGAGCGCCTCACCGCCGTGCATCTTGGACACGTTGGACGGTGGGTGGAAGTCGTCGGCCTCCGCGTACGGCACCTCGAGCCGGTCGGCCAGCGCCTTGCCGACCGTGCTCTTGCCGCAGCCGGCGACCCCCATCACCACGATCGGGACCATCCCCGGGCTCTCCCGTCAGTCGATCGAGTAGGCCAGGTTCGGCCGCAGCCAGCGTTCCACCTCGGACACCGGCACGCCACGCCGGGCGGCGTAGTCCTCGACCTGATCCTTACCCAGCCGGCCGACGGTGAAGTACTTCGACTCGGGGTGGGCGAAGATCAGGCCGCTGACCGCGGCGGCCGGCATCATGGCGAAGGACTCGGTCAGGGCGACGCCGATCCGGCCGGTGTCGAGCAGCTGGAACAGGTCCCTCTTCTCGCTGTGGTCGGGGCAGGCGGGGTAGCCCAGCGCGGGGCGGATGCCACGGAACCGCTCGGCGTGCAGATCCGCCAGCTTCGGCTTCGCGTCCGGCTCGAACCACTCGCGACGGGCCTTGAGGTGCAAATACTCGGCGAACGCCTCGGCCAGCCGGTCGGCCAGCGCCTTGACCATGATGGCGCGGTAGTCGTCGTGCTCCGCCTCGTACTTCGCGGCCAGCTTCTCGGCTCCGTGGATCGCTACTGCGAATCCGCCCAGGTGATCGCTCCCCCGTTGGTTTTCGTCCGGGTTTTCCCCGCGGGAAGGCAAGGGCGCGATGTAGTCGGCGAGGCAGCGGTTGGCGCGTCCGGCCGGCTTCTCGGTCTGCTGACGCAGCATCGGGAAGCTCCGGCCGTTCTCCAGGACGATGTCGTCGCCCTCCGCGTGGGCCGGCCAGAAGCCGTACAGGCCGCGGGCCTGGAACGAGCCGTCCGCGATGATCTTGTCGAGCATGGTGTTGGCGTCGTCGAAGAGCTCCTTGGCGACCGGCTCCTTCAGGATCGCCGGGTACTTGCCCTTCAGCTCCCAGGCCAGGAAGAGGAACTGCCAGTCGATCAGCTCACGCAGCTCGGCGATGGTCGGCTGCACCTCGCGTACGCCGGTGAAGGTCGGGACGGGCAGGTCGGCGAAGTCGACCGGCTCCCGGTTGGCGCGCGCCTGGGCGAGGGTGAGCAGCGGCTGGGCGTGCCGCTTCTCGTGCTGCTCGCGCAGCCGCTCCTGCTCGGCGCGGTTGGCCTCGTCCAGCTTTACCGAACGGTCGGCGTCGAGCAGATCGGAGACGACGCCGACGACCCGGGACGCGTCGAGGACGTGGACGGTGGGGCCGTCGTACGCCGGCGCGATCCGTACCGCGGTGTGCTGCTTGGAGGTGGTCGCCCCGCCGATCAGCAGCGGCAGCTTGATGCCGCGCCGCTGCATCTCGGCGCCGACCGCGACCATCTCGTCCAGCGACGGGGTGATCAGCCCGGACAGGCCGATCACGTCGGCGCCCTCGGCGATCGCGGTGTCCAGGATCTTCGCGGTCGGCACCATCACGCCGAGGTCGATCACCTCGTAGTTGTTGCAGCCGAGCACGACGCCGACGATGTTCTTGCCGATGTCGTGGACGTCGCCCTTGACCGTGGCGAGCACGACCTTGCCCTGGCCGCGGGCACCCTCGGCCTTGTCCTTCTCCATGTACGGCAGCAGGTAGGCGACCGAGCGCTTCATCACCCGGGCGCTCTTGACCACCTGGGGCAGGAACATCTTGCCGGAGCCGAACAGGTCGCCGACGATGCCCATGCCGTCCATCAGCGGGCCCTCGATGACGTCGAGCGGCCGGGGCAGCTTCTGCCGGGCCTCCTCGGTGTCCGCCTCGATGAAGTCGACGATGCCGTGCACCAGCGCGTGGCTGAGCCGCTCCTCGACGGTCGTCTCGCGCCAGGAGAGGTCGATCTCGCGCTTGGCACCGCTGCCGGTGACCGTGGAGGCGAAGGTGACCAGGCGGTCGGTAGCGTCCTCGCGCCGGTCGAAGATCACGTCCTCGACCAGTTCCAGCAGGTCGGCCGGGATGTCCTGGTAGACCGCGAGCTGGCCGGCGTTGACGATGCCCATGTCCAGACCGGCCTTGACGGCGTGGAACAGGAACGCCGAGTGCATCGCCTCACGGACGATGTCGTTGCCGCGGAACGCGAAGGAGAGGTTGGAGATGCCACCGCTGGTGCGGGCGCCCGGGCAACGCTCCTTGATCAGCGGCAGCGCCTCGATGAAGTTCTTCGCGTACCCGTTGTGCTCGGCGATACCGGTGGCGACGGCGAGCACGTTCGGGTCGAAGATGATGTCGGTGGGGTCGAACCCGTCCCCGACGAGCAGGTCGTAGGCGCGGGCACAGATCTCGACCTTGCGCTCGGTGGTGTCGGCCTGGCCCTGCTCGTCGAAGGCCATCACCACGGCGCCGGCACCGAAGGCACGGATCCGGCGGGCCTGCTCCAGGAAGAGCTCCGGGCCCTCCTTCAGGCTGATCGAGTTGACCACGCCCTTGCCCTGCACGCACTTGAGGCCGGCCTCGAGCACGTTCCACTTCGAACTGTCGATCATGATCGGGATCCGGGCCACCTCGGGCTCGGTCGCGATCAGGTTCAGGAACGTGACCATGGCCTGCTCGCTGTCGAGCAGGTCGGCGTCCATGTTCACGTCGAGCAGGTTGGCGCCGCCGCGGACCTGGTCGAGGGCCACGTCGACGGCGGCCTGGTGGTCGTCGGCCTCGATCAGCCGGCGGAACTTGGCCGAGCCGGTCACGTTCGTGCGCTCGCCGATCATGACGAAGCCGGTGTCCGGGCCGATCTCGAACGGCTCCAGCCCGCTGAACCGGGTGGTCGGCGCGGGCGGGTCGATCCGGCGGGGCGCGACCCCCTGGACCGCCTGGGCGATCGCCGCGATGTGCGGGGGCGTGGTGCCGCAGCAGCCGCCGACGATGTTGACCAGGCCGGATTCGGCGAACTCGCGGATCAGGCCGGCGGTCTCCGCCGGGGTCTGGTCGTAGCCGCCGAACGCGTTGGGCAGACCGGCGTTCGGGTGGGAGGCGACGAAGGTGTTCGACAGGCGGGCCAGCTCGGCCACGTGCGGGCGGGCCTCGGCCGCACCGAGCGCGCAGTTCACACCGACGACCAGCGGCTCGGCCCGCTCGATGGAGCGCCAGAAGGCTTCGACGGTCTGGCCGGAGAGGGTCCGGCCGGAGAGGTCGACGATGGTGACCGAGATCCACAGCGGCAGGTGCGGCGCGACCTCCCGGGCCGCCGCGATCGCCGCCTTGGCGTTCAGCGTGTCGAAGATCGTCTCGATCATCAGCAGGTCGACGCCGCCCTCGTCGAGGGCCTGGATCTGCTCCGCGTACGCCGCCTTGACCTGGTCGTACGTCACCGCGCGGTACGCCGGGTCGTCGACCTTGGGCGAGAGCGAGAGGGTCACGTTGAGCGGGCCGATCGAGCCGGCGACGAACCGGCCGCCGGCCTCGTCGGCGGCCTGCCGGGCGAGCCGCGCCCCCTGGATGTTCATCTCGCGCACCAGGTGCTCCAGACCGTAGTCGGCCTGGGCGATGCTGGTCGCGGTGAAGGTGTTGGTGGTGGTGATGTCGGCGCCGGCCGCCAGGTACTGCCGGTGGACGTCGAGGATGACGTCCGGCCGGGTCAGGATCAGCAGGTCGGGGTCGCCGGTGACGTCCTTCGGGTGATCCGCGGGGATCAGGTCGCCGCGGTAGTCGGCCGGGGTCAGCCGGGCGCCCTGCAGCATGGTGCCCCAGGCGCCGTCGAGGACCAGAACCCGCTCGGCGAGCAGTTCGCGCAGCTTGGTGACGGTTTGCGTCACGGGATACACCTCCGAGAGAGTCGGAGGCGCCCTTGTTCGCGGGTGGATCACCGGTCGAGCGTGACGGGTGGCCCCGCTGCAGCGCCTCTCGGCCGGACCCCCAACTTTACCCACTCCCTCACTTGGCATCCGCGTAGGAACCAACCACTGAGACGTCCAGCGGGAACCGCACCTCGGTGGCGCCGAAAAGCATCCGTCCGGCCCTGGTGGCGCACTCGCGAACCGCTTCGGAAACCTGTTCTGCCTGGTCAGCTGGGCAGTGCACGACCACCTCGTCGTGCACGAACGCGACCAGCTCGGCCCGCGTGCCGGCCAGCGCGGTCCGGAGGGTGGCGAGCAGGATCAGCGCCCACTCGGCGGCGGTGGCCTGGATCACGAAGTTCCGGGTGAATCGCCCCCTCGCCCGTCCGGGTGGTGGAGCCACCTCATCGGGTGGATCCAGCCCGGCGTCGCGGGCCGGGCCGGCGGCCGGTGGACAGGTGCGGCCGAGCCAGGAGCGGACGAGCCCGCCGTTCTCCCCCGTCCGGGCGGCCTGCTCCACGTAGTCGAAGGCGGTCGGGTAGTGCCGGCGGAGCACGGCCAGGGCCGGGAGCGCGTCACCCCCGGTCTGCCCGTACATCGCGCCGATCAGGGCGATCTTGGCCTTGGCCCGGTCGCCGGCGAACGAGTCCCGGGCCAGCGCGGCGTAGAGGTCACCCGCGGCGGCGGCCCGGGCCAGCCGGTCGTCGCCGGAGACCGCGGCCAGGATCCGGGGCTCGAGCTGCCCGGCGTCGGCGACCACGAACGTCCAGCCGGGGTCGGCGATCACCGCCCGGCGGATCACCTTGGGAACCTGCAGCGCGCCGCCGCCCCGGGCGCCCCAGCGGCCGGAGACGACGCCGCCCGGCACGTACTCCGGGTGGAAGCGCCCGTCGCGGACCCAGGAGTCGAGCCAGGTCCAGCCGTTCGCCGTCCAGAGCCGGTAGAGCTCCTTGAACTCGAGCAGCGGGGCGACCGCCGGGTGGTCGATCTCGCGCAGCACCCAGCGCCGCGTGTTCGGGATCTGGATGCCGGCCCGGGCGAAGGCGCGGACCACCTCGGCCGGCAGGTCGGGGTGCAGGTTGTGGGTGCCGAACGCCGCGTTGATCTCCGCGGTCAGCTCGGCGAGGCGGCGCGGCGGGCCGACCGGCTGGGGCGGGCCGAGCAGCTCGCGCAGCAGCCGGTCGTGCACGTCGGCGCGCCAGGGCAGGCCGGTGTGGCCCATCTCGGCGGCGACCAGGGCGCCGGCCGACTCGGCGGCGACGAGCGTCCGGAAGCGGCCGGGGTGTTCGGTCCCGGCGAGGCGGCGCTGCTGATCCGCGTACACCTCGATGATCGCCTGTTCGGCGTCGAAGCCGGCGGCGGGCGGCGGGCCGGCGGTTTCGAAGAGCGCACCCTGGGCGAAGCCCGGGGGCGCGGGCTCCGAGCGTGGCGGGTCGGGATGGACCGGGAGGCCGTGCAGCCGGGCCCGGGCCGCGGCGAGCCCCCGTGGCTCGCCCCAGCGCCCGGCGTGCCCGGAGAGCAGCGCCTCGGTCAGCTCCAGGTCATGGCAGCGCGCGACCCGGACGCCGGCGCGCAGCAGCGCGGGATAGATGTCGGTGGTGGCCGGCCAGATCCAGCGTGGCTGATCCGCCGCCTCCCGCTCGGCGATCGCGGTGGCGAGGTCGGCGACGGGACGCGACGGGACGCCGGCGGGCATCTCCACGAGGCGTCCGCCCCGGCCCTCCGCATCCTGAACCGCCGCCACCAGCATGATCAGCATTGTCACCCGGGGGTGTGACAGTTTTCCCCGGGACCACGCCGCCGGTGAGAACGGGTACGGGCCGGGCCGCCACCCCGGTGAGGTGGTGCGCCCGGCCCGTCATCGGTCCGTAGGTCGTACGGCCGAGGGTCCTACTTGACCGCGCCCGCGGTCAGACCCGCCTGGATCTGCCGCTGGAAGATGCCGTAGACCACGATCATCGGCAGGATGGAGAGGGTCAGCGCGGCGAACAGCGTGGACCACTCGGCGTGGTAGCCGGCCGAGACGCTGATGTTCGCGATGCCCTGGGTGAGTACCCAGTTCGCGTCGGAACCGGCACCCTGCATGATCACGACCGGCAGCAGGTACTGGTTCCACTGGCCGACGATGTTGAAGATCGTGATGCTGATCAGGCCGGACTTGGCCATCGGCATCATGATCTGGAAGAACCGCCGCAGGTGGCCGGCCCCGTCCACGAGCGCCGCCTCGTCGATCTCGGCGGGCAGCGTCCGGAAGAACGCCACCAGGAAGAACACGGTGAACGACAGCGAGTAGGCGATGTAGACCAGGATCAGGCCGGTGAACGTGTTCAGCAGGCCCATGCTCTTCACGATGCCGAAGATCGGGGCGAGCGCCATGAACGTGGGAAACGCCAGGCCGGAGACGAACAGGTAGTAGATCGCCCGGTTGCCGGGGAACTTGTAGCGGGCCAGGACGTACGCGGCCATCGAACCCAGCAGCATGGTGCCGGCCGTGCTGATCGCGACCACGAAGACGCTGTTCAGGAAGTACTGCCCGATGTGCGCCTCGCTCCAGGCGTCGGTGTACGTCTTGAACGAGAAGTGCTCGGGCAGCGCGAACGGCTTGCCCAGGAAGATCTCGGAGTTGCTCTTGAACGAGGCGAGCAGCACCCAGATCAGCGGGCCGGCGGTCGCCAGCGCCCAGAGCAGCAGGGCGATGTGCGCCATGCCGTTGAGCGGGTTGACCCGGCGCTCCCGGGTGGCGACGGGGGCGGGCTTGGTGGCGACCGCGGGCGGGTCGGTAACCAGGTTCGTCATCTCGATCTCCGCGGGTCAGGCGTTGACGGCGTCGCGACGGGTGACCCGCAGGGTCAGCGCGGCGAACGTCAGGGTCAGGAAGAACAGCACCACGCCGATCGCGGAGGCGTAACCGGCCTGCGAGTTCTGGAAGGCGTTCAGGTAGATCTGGTAGCTCAGCACCTGGGTCGCGTTGTCCGGGCCGCCCTTGTTCACCGACATGATGTTGACCAGGGCGAAGCAGTCGAACGCGGCGATGCCGAGGTAGACCCAGGCGACCTGGAGCGTGTCCCAGAGCAGCGGCAGCGTGATCCGGAAGAACAGCGTCACCTTGGTGGCGCCGTCCAGCGCCGCCGCCTCGTAGATCTCCTGCCCGATCGAGCCCATGCCGGCCGAGAAGAGCACCACGTAGAAGCCGATCTGCTGCCAGACCAGCACGATCCCGATGCAGGCCAGCGCCCAGCGCTCGTCGGCCAGGAAGAGCCACGGCGACCACGAGTCGGGGAAGAGACCGTTGAGCATGCCGCTGCGGTCCGAACCGAACACCCGGCCGAAGATGACCGCGACGATGGCGAGCGCCAGCAGTTGCGGGAAGAAGAAGATGACCCGGTAGACCTTGGAGCCCCACACACCCTGGGTGACACCACCGCGGCTCTTGCCGCCGACGTTCAGCAGGAACGCGAAGAACAGGGCGAACGCGATGGTGACGATCGGCATCGCGATCAGGATGTAGATGTTGTGCCGCAGGGCGACCCAGAAGACCGGGTCGTCCCACAGCTTCACGAAGTTGTCGACGCCGATGTAGTTGAACCCGCCGAAGCCCGACCAGTCCGTCAAGGACAGCTGGAACATCTGCAGGTAGGCGCCGACCACGAAGACCAGATAGAGCGCCAGCGGCACGACAAGGAAACCGATGATGAAGGGGTACTTGCCGTGCCGCATGACGCCTACCTAGGGGTTGAAGACCGGATCAGGAACGGGTGAACTTGGTGATCGAGGAGTCCTTGGCGACGGCCTGCGAGGCGGCCTCCATGGTGTCGCAGAACTTCTTCGCGTCGCCGCCCTTGAACATCAGCTGGTTCGCGGCCTCACGGGAGGCGTCGTCCAGCTTCTTGTACCAGGTGTCGAAGAGGTAGCCCATGAAGACTTCCTGGCCGGCCTTGCCCAGAGCGTCGTTGGCGCTGGTGAGTCCGGGCGAGATCACGACGCCGTCAGCGGCGCCGGCGACCACGGTCAGCGACTTGGTGAGCTTGGTGAACTCCAGCGCCGCCTGCTTCGAGAGCATGGTGCGCAGGTACTCCTTGCCACCCTGCGGGTTCTTGCTCTTGGCCGCCGCGAAGTAGATCTCGCCGGCCGCGGCGTTGATCGCGGTCGCCTTCAGCTTGTCCGCGGTGGTGACGCTCGGGAACGCCATCATGGCGTACTCGAAGGTCGCCGGGGTGCTGGCGGCCTGCTCGTTCTCCAGCCAGGAGCCACACGGGTAGAAGGCGACCTTGTCCTGGTTCTGCTGCAGCTGGACCTCGGTGTGCTTGAGGCCCAGGAAGGACTTGTCGATGTACTTGTTGCCGACCTCACCCCAGGCCTTGGCGGCCTGCAGCACGGCGTCGTTGGTCCAGGCGCCCGGCTTCAGGTTGTCGATGTCCTTCAGCACCTGCTCGGTGCCGATCTTCGCGGCGCTGGTCATGATCGCGCGGACCATGTAGTACGGCGCGTTGGCACCCGCGTAGCCGAACGGCGTGATGCCGGCCGCCTTGATCTTGTCGAGCAGGGCGGTGAAGTCGGCCCAGGTGGTCGGGAGCGTCCAGCTGTTCTTGTCGAACAGCTTCTTGTTGTACCAGAGGCCGAAGACGGTGAAGGAGTAGTTCACCGCGAACGGCTTGCCGTCGTAGGTGCCCTGCTGGACGGCGCCCGGGACCAGGGTCTCGGCGACCGTCTTGCCGGCGATGTCCAGCGACGGGGCGGCGAACAGGTCGCTCAGGTCGGCCGCCTGGCCGGCCTTGACGATGGCGCCGAAGTCCATGATGTCCGAGCCGGAGTTGTTGATCATGTCGGGCGCGGAGCCCGCGTTCAGCCGCGGCTTGATCGTGGTGGCGACCTGCTGGGTGGCCGAGTACGTGATCTTCGCGTCCGGCCACTTCTTGTTGAAGAGCGGGGTGTCGACGTCGGTGGCGTACTTGGTGCCGAGACCACCGTCGAAGATCACGATCTCGACGCCGGCCTTCGGGTCGATACCCAGCGGGTTGTCGGCCGACTTGGTGCCGGTCGCCTGCTTGGTGTCACCGCTGTCGTCGGAGCCGGCACAGGCGCTAAGGAAGCTCACGCCGGGAGCCGCGACCAGGCCCACCGCGGCGGCGCGGCGGAGCAGGGTACGACGGTCCAGCGAAGAGTTAGTCATCTCAGACATCGATGTCCTTTCAGGTGTAACAGGGTTTGGATCAGCCCTTGACTGCGCCGGCGGTCAGCCCGGTGGCGATGTTCCGCTGGATCAACAGGAAGAAGATCACCACAGGTAGGGAAGTGATGATCGCACCGGCCATGAGGGGCCCCCAGGCGGTACCGCGTTCGGTTTGGTTCTGCAACAGCCAGGCCATCAGGTTCTGCTTGGCCGGACTGTTGAGCGTATTGATGATGATGAATTCATTCCAGGCCTGGATGAATCCGTAGACCGCGGTGGCGACCAGGCCGGGGCCGGTGAGCGGCAGGATGATCCGCCAGAACACCTGCGGCCGGGTGCAGCCGTCGATCATGGCGGCCTCGTCCAGCTCCTTCGGAATGCCGGCGATGAAGCCACGCAGCGTCCAGACCGTGTACGGCAGCAGCAGCACCAGGTAGACCAGCGCGACGCCGATCAGGCTGTTGGTGAGCTCCCAGCCCTGCAGCATCAGGAAGAGCGGGATGAGCAGGGCGAGCAGCGGCACCAGCTGGACACAGAGGATGATCATGATGATCGCCCGGCGACCATAGAAGTTGAAGCGCGCGATCGCAAGAGCCGCGAGGAAGCCGACGACCAGTGCCGCGGCCACCGCCAAACCGGTGATGATCAGGCCGTTGACCAGTCCGGAAAGGAAGTTCTCCGCCTTGATCGCGGACACGAAGTTGTCCAGCGTCGGGTGGGCCGGAAGGAAGTACGGCTCGAAGCTCATCACCTCGTCGCGCGGCTTGAACGCGGTGTTGAGCACCCAGTACACCGGGAAGATCATGACGAGCGCGAAGAGCACGCCGCCGGTGTTCGCGAAGATCGTGCCGATGCGGCTGCGTCCGACGGTCAGCACGCCGTCGTCCTGACGAGCGGCCATCAGTCCACCTCTCCGATCTTGAACATCTGGCGGATGTAGAACACCATCACGCCGAGCATCAGCAGCACCGTGATCACCGCGATCGCCGACCCGTAGCTGTACCGGGACTGACCGAACGCCTGGGTGTACGAGTACGTCGCCAGCGTCTGGAAGTACGGCTCCGGATGCCCGGAACGGAACACCCAGACCTGCGTGAAGAGCCCGAAGTTCCAGATCACCGACAGCGTGGTGACGATGGTCAGCAGCGGCTTCAGGATCGGCAGGGTGATGTTGCGCAGCGCCTGCCAGGCGGTCGCGCCGTCCACCGTGGCGGCTTCGAGCAGCTCCTTGGGCACCTGGGTGAGGCCGGCGCTGAGCGAGATCGCCAGGAACGGGATGCCGGCCCAGACCACCAGCACGGTGATCAGCGTCCAGCCCTGCCACGGGTTCACGAACCAGCTGTGGTTCGCGTAGTCGACCCCGGGGATCTTGTCGATCAGGTAGTTCAGCACCCCGAAGTCGGAGTCGGTCAGCCAGACGAAGGCCTGCGCGGCGACCAGCTGCGGCAGCGCCCAGACGAACATCATCGCGATCATCATGGCCAGTCGGACCCGGCGGTGCACCCGGCGCATCAGCAGCGCCACGGCCAGCCCGGCCAGCACCGAGACGGTCACCGAGACCACAGTGAACGCGGCGGTCCGCCCGACCACGCCCCAGAACGTCGAGTCGGTCAGCGCCTTCTGGTACTGCTCGAAGCCGACCCACGGCGGGGCGACTCCGGTGAGCAGCTCCCGCAGCCGCATGTTCTGGAAGGAGAGCACGATCATGCGGTACAGCGGGCGGCCCAGCAGCAGCGCCAGCACCAGCAGGGTGGGCAGCGTGAGCAGCCAGGGCACCAGAGCATCGTGGCGACGGCGCCGCGACGGCCGCTGGGCGGCCGGTTTCTGCACGGTGACCCCACCGGCCGCCTGCGGCCGGGTCGTCGGGGAGTCGACGGCGGTCATCAGCTAGTCCTCTTCCACGAGGGGGTGCACCGCCCGCCCGGGCAGGGCGGGCGGCACCTGGTCGTCAGGACTCGTTGAGGGTGGTGTTGATCTGGTCGTCGGCCCACTTGGTGGCGTCGGCGACGCTCTTCTTACCGGTCAGCACGTCCGTCAGCATGGTCTGCAGGACGTTGCCCTTCTCGACGTCCGCCCACTTCTCGGCGTTCGGCGGGAACCAGCTCTGCTTGGCGGCGAGGGCGGCCGGAGCGATCGTCGGGTTGTCCGCGGCGGCCTTGTCCATCAGCGAGGACGCGTTCGGCAGGGCGTTCGCCTTGACCAGACCGGCCATCGAGGTGCTGTCGGTGAAGGCCTTGATCCACTGAGCGGCCAGCTCCTTGTTGGCGCTCTTCTGGGTCACGCCCAGGTTCGAGCCACCGAGGAAGGAGGGGATCTCCGGCAGCGGCGCGGCGGCCAGCTTGCCCTTCACCTTGGTCGGGACCAGCGGCGAGTTGGGGTCGTTCGGGTCCTTGCGGACCTCCTCGGCCACACCCTGCTCCCAGGCGTTGCCGTAGAACATGCCCGCCTGGCCCTGCGAGAAGATGCCGGCCTGGTCGTTCTCGTTCTTGGTGACGTCGGCCTTCGAGTACTTCTTGACCGCGTCGACCCAGCGCTGCAGACCCTGCTGGGAGGCCGGCTGCGAGAGCTGGCCGACCCACTTGTCGCCGTCCTTCTTGGCGATGTCGCCACCGGTCGACTTGACGAACGACATCGCGGCGTACCAGTACTGGCCCGGCATGTAGAAGGAGCCGAACTTGCTGTTGCCCTTCGCCCCGGTCTGGAGCTTCTCGGCGTCCGCGAGGAACTCGTCGTAGGTCTTCGGGGCGGCGGTGATGCCGGCGGCCTTGAAGAGGTCGGTGCGGTAGATCAGCACCCGGGCACCCGCGTAGTAGGGCACGCAGTAGGTCTTGCCGTCCAGCTCACAGGCGCCGGAGAGGCCGGAGAGCCAGGTGTCGGAGTTCTCGAAGTCGGACTTGTTCACCTCGGCGAAGCCACCGTTGAAGACGTACTTCGAGAACTCGGTGTTGCCGAGCTCGACCACGTCCGGAACGTCCGAGCCGGCCAGCGTCGCGTCCAGCTTCGTGAGGTGGTTGGCCCACTGCTGGTACTCGACGTTCACCTGGGCGCCGGTCGCCGCGGTGAACCGCTTGGTCGCGTCGTCGACGACGTTCTTCCAGGATGTCTGGGCGTCCACCATCAGCCAGACCTTGATGGTCTTGCCGGTGCCGTCGACCTTGGTGTCGGTCGAAGCGGTGCCCTTGTCGTCACTGTTGGAACCACACGCGGCGGTGCCGAGCAGCGTCGCAGCGAGCGCCGCGGCGACCGCGATCTTGCGCTTCACTTTTCCTCCCGAAGGGATTTCATTCAAAAAGGGTGGTGGTGGTGCGATTCAGGCGTCTTTCGCCGCCTTGTGGCCGTGCACCGCCTGAGCGGTGCGCTGGAAGGCGGCGTGCGAGCGTTCGTGGGTTCGCTGCGCGACGGCGACGTACAGAAGATCGAGGACCACCAGCTGCGGATGCCGCGCGGAGAGCGCGTCCGGCCGGAAGGTGGTCGCCTGGGTGGCGGTGAGCAGGACGATGTCGGCGAGCTCGGCCAGCGGGGAACGGGGGAAGCTGGTCAGCGCGATGGTGGTGGCGCCCCGGCTGCTCGCCTCGGCGAGCAGCTCGATCGTCTCGCCGGTCTCGCCACTGTGCGAGATCCCGAGCGCGACGTCGCCGGGCCGGGACAGCGCGGCGCTGGCCAGACCGTTGTGCACGTCGGTCCAGGCCCACACCGGGATGCCGATGCGGTGCAAACTGAACTGCATCTCCTCGCCGACCAGCGCACTTCCGCTGGCGCCGAAGATGTTCACCCGTGCCGCGCCGGCGATCGCCACCGCGGCCCGCTCCACCTCGCCCAGGTCCAGCAGCGAGGCGGTGTCGTGCATGGCCCTGGTGTCGGCGGCCATGATCTGGCCGAGCACCCGCTCCAGGGGGTCATTGGGCTGAATCTCGCGGCCGATGTCCACCGTCCAGCCGGCCAGCCGGGCGCGCCCGGTCTCGGCGGCGATGCCCAGCCGCAGATCCGCGTAGCCGTCGAACCCCAGCGCCCGGCAGAACCGGGTCACGGTCGCCGGTGAGGTGCCGCTGCGCTCGGCGAGCTCCACGATGGTGGCCCGGGAGGCGGCGGCGGGGTCGGCGAGGACCTGCTCGGCGACGCGCTGCAGGGCTCCGGTGAACTCGGGCAGCAGCGTCCGGACCCGGACCAGAACCCCGTCGGAACCCGGGCGGTCCATGGAGTCGCTCCCGTTCCGGTCACTTTTTTCAGTTTTCTCGGTACGGCCGTTGTCCGTGCCGCCGCGGACCCAGCGGCCCTGCTCAAGCCGGTCCCGCATCGTCGGGTCGCTCCCGTTGGGGGCAGCCTGGTCGCGGGCCGGTGAGTCGGCGACCGCGGTCGACGCGGTGCCGTCCATCTCCGGCTCAGCCATCGGACACCCTTTCAGGAAGGACTGTTTACTGTCGCGGTAAAAGTTCTTACTAACCGCCCCCCTGTGTCAAGACTGTGGACGAAGTTTTCAAACCGTTACCTGACCTGGGCCGATGAACGCGTGTTTCGCGGACTCCGAATGGCAGCCATCGATCCGCAAATAACCCTTACAGCGTGGCCCGCATCACATGTCCAAGTTGGGCACGTTTTGCCATCAACTGTTCGGACTGTCGACACAGGGCCGATCAGGCAGGGTCCCATCGACCGAGGGGGCGATTCTCACTACTCCGCGAAACCTCGTCGTCACGCAGGAAACAAGATCAAAATTTTTCTCTTACTGCGGTCGCGCGCCGAGCGGACAACACGAACCGCGAGCGAGCGGCGCGCACCCGGACCGCCGCCGGGACGCGCCGACGACAAGGGGGCGGTCACCGAGGCGCGTCGCGGCCGAGGCCGATCGCGCCCGGGCCGCCCCCGAACGATCGCGGACTACTTGGCGGTCTCCCGGATGGCCTCGGCGAACGCCTCGGACCGGTGCTCGAAGTTCCGGAACCGCCCATAACTCGGCGCCGCCGGCGACAGCAGAACGACACCACCGGCCGGGGTCACCTCCCGAGCCAGCCGAACAGCGTCAGCGAGATCCTCCGACGAAACCGTCGTGATCTTCGACAGCCCAGACAATTCGGACAGAATGCGCGGCCCGCTGTCCGGCATCCCGATCACTGTGAGTTCACGCGAGGCGAGAAAATCTCGCAACGGAGCGTAGTCAAGGCCGCGATCAGTGCCCCCGACCAACACGGTGAGCGGGCGCCCCTCGTAGGCCTCGATGGCATGCATCGCGGAGTACGGCGACGTCGACAGGGTGTCGTCGACGAACGTCACACCCGACGGGTCCTCGATCTCGGTGAGCCGGTGCGGCAGGCCCTGGAACGACCGGACGGCCGCCTCCAACTCGGCCCGCGAGCCGACCACGTCGACGCCCATGCCGTCCAGCACGGCGAGGGCGACACACAGGTTCCGCTCGTTGTGCCTGCCCTTGAGCCGCAGCGCGTCACGCTCGAACAGCGGTTCGTCGCTGCAGAACACCGTGCCGTCCTCGACCCGGAACCGGGAGTCGTCCGCGGCCGCGGGCACCGGGGGGAAGCCGTTGCGGTCGATCACGCCACGGATCTCGTCGCGCAGGCGCTCGTCGGCGCCGTTCACCACGATCAGATCCGGACCGTGGCCGAGGATGTTGAGCTTGTCACGGTAGTACTCGCGCTCACCGCCGTGGGCGTCCAGGTGTTCCGGGAAGAGCGAGGTGACCACGGCCACCCGGGGCGAGTCGGACAGGTCCGCGCACTGGTAGCTGGAGAGCTCCAGGACGTACAGCTCGGCGGGTGGGAGGTCGAGCAGCGGGACGCCGATGTTCCCGCCGTACGCGTTGGGCCGGCCGATCGCGGCCAGCAGGTGGCTGATCAGGCTGGAGGTGGTGCTCTTGCCCTTGCTGCCGGTGACGCCGACGGTCTTCGCGGCGTGGTCGGCCATCCAGAGCGCGCTGCCGCCGGTGACGGTGATCCCGCGGGCGCGCAACTCGGTCATGAACGGGTGGGTGGACGGCACGCCCGGCGAGCGGACCACCACGTCGGCGCTGACCAGGGCGGCGAAGGCGTGCTCGCCGCCGGCCAGCGGCGCGCGCGGGTCGTCCCAGGGGTCGTCGAGGTATCCGGCGCCGTCGTTCACCGCGATCAGCCGGGCCGGCTCGTGCGGGGCGATCGCGTTCACCGCGGCGCGGCCCTCCCTGCCGGTTCCCCAGACCGCCACCGATCGGCCACGCAGGTCTGTCAGGCGCACGTCGTCTCCCCAGGTCAGTTGTTCGCGGGACCGCACTAATATTGCCCGTCGGCCGTCAGACAGGAGTTCCCGGGTGCAGTTCGACGTCATGCGCTTCCCCTCGTACGCGTTCGACCCGACGACGGGGGTCGCCACGTTCGACTACCTTCTCGACGGCCCGGAACCGCTCGAGTTCACCGAGACGATCACGCTCCCGGTGCCGGCCACGCCACAGCACCCCGAGACGCTCCACCGGGTGCTGGAGCTGCTGCACGTGGTCGCCGGCGTGAGCTACTACAAGGTCGGCGCCCCGCGCCGGGTGCTCGCGCCGCGGCCGGTCGCGGCCGAGGTGGCCGCCTGGTTCACCCGCGTCTACACGGACGGGCTGGCGGAGTACGCGTACCGCAACCAGCTCCCGCACGTCCTGGAGCTGACCGTGGAGACCCCGGGCGTGCTGCCCGCCGCGACCCCGGCCGAGGTCACCGGGGCGCCGCTCTCCGCGGTCGGCGGCGGCAAGGACTCGATCGTCACGCTGGAGCTGCTACGCGCGGCCGGGCTCGGCCCGGTGCCGTTCTCGGTGAACCCGAACCCGGTGATCGAGAACGTGAACGCCGCTTCCGGCCTGTCCGCGCTGGCCGCCCGCCGCCGCCTCGACCCGCGCCTGTTCGAGCTGAACAAGGCCGGCGCGCTGAACGGGCACATCCCGGTCACCGCGATCAACTCGCTGATCGCGATCGCCACCGCGGTCTGGCACGGTCTGGGTCCGGTGGTGATGTCGAACGAGCGCTCGGCCTCCGACCCGAACCTGATCTGGAACGGGCACGAGGTGAACCACCAGTGGTCCAAGGGGGTGCTCGCGGAGGGGCTGCTGCGGGACGCGGTGGCGGCGCACACCGGGCTGGTCGACCCGTACTTCTCGCTGCTGCGGACGCTCTCCGAGCTGCACATCGCGCAGCTGTTCGCCGATCACACAGCGTACGATGATGTTGTTACAAGCTGTAACAAGGCTTTCAAGCTGCACGACCCGACGGCGCGCTGGTGCGGTGACTGCCCGAAGTGCCGCTTCGTCTTCCTGGCGATGGCACCGCACATGCCCCGGGAGCGGCTCGCGCACATCTTCGGGCACGACCTGTTCGCGGACCCGGCCCAGGTGCCGGGC
Source organism: Actinoplanes regularis (assembly GCF_900188005.1). Classification (GTDB taxonomy): domain Bacteria; phylum Actinomycetota; class Actinomycetes; order Mycobacteriales; family Micromonosporaceae; genus Actinoplanes; species Actinoplanes regularis. The sequence goes on from NZ_FZNR01000002.1 coordinate 410,866, forward strand.
TTCCTGGAGCTGCTCGGGGTCGACGCGCACAAGCCGTTCGAGTGCGTCGGGGAGGCCGAGGAGTGCCTGGTGGCGCTCTCGATGCTGACCGACGACGCGCCGGTGCTGGTCGCACTGCGTGCGGCGGTCCCGGCGTCGGCCTGGGCGGACGCGTCACACAGCAACGTGTTCACGCCGGGCGGGCAGCACCACATCCCGCCGGCGTACCTGAAGATCCTCGACGACGCCCTCTGACGGCCGGGGCGGTCACGAGCACTGGAGCACGAGCCAGGACCGGTCGAAGTCACCGACGGCCAGGTCCTGGCGCCGGATCCAGTAGTAGAGCCGACCGGAGTCCGCCCAGACCCAGTCCATGGTGTCGTCCGTGTCGACCTGCCACAGCAGCAGCCAGTCCTCGGCACCCGGCCTGAGCTGCTCGACCCGGGCGCCTTCGAGGCCGGCCGGGTTGCCGTGGTGCACGCCGTTCGCGGCGAGCTGGCATTCCAGCCGCATCGGGCCCTGCAGCAGGTCGGGCCAGCCGAAGACGCGATGCAGCGGGACGTCGTCGTGCTCGAACGCCCGGTAGAAGTCCTCGACCGGGTCGCGGCGCTGCCACCAGTGCTTCCCCCGCCCGGCTTCGACCTCCGGCTCCTCGATCCCCGGCACCGTCCGCACCACGGCGACATCGACGGCGTGCCCGGTGAACGACTCCGAGGGGCCGGAGACGGGGCTGGAAGCGGACCCGACCGCCGAGTCCAGCGGCGTCACCACCACCCGCCAGTGCCCGGCGTCCGCGGGATCGAAGCCCCACCGCTGCTCCGCCCAGTCGTAGAAGAACCCCAGCACCGTCTCCGGCGGCAGGTACGCGGCCCCGAGCCCCGCATTGACGTCGTCGCTGTTCAACTGGCCGAGGAAGTACTGCGCGTTCCCGGAGGGCGAGTACGGCCAGGCGACACCCGGCGCCAGCAGCGGCAGCCCACCGAGGCGGGTCCCCGTCGTGTCCGGGGCGCACTCGGCGGCGACGGTCAGCCGCAGCGAGGGAAGGGCCGTCTCCGCCAGCACCGCCCGCAACTTGGGAAGGGCCGCTCCCAGCAGGTGATCGTCGATCTCCACGCCCGGATCCCCCTCTCCCGCCCGCCGCGGTGAGCAGCACGGCCCGAGACCCGAGTCTGCCCTGACAAGGCGCCTTGAGCAGGACGAATCCCTACCGGAGGCGGGTAGCGCCGGCGGTCACCGTGTGCTGGGCGGTGATCACTCCGGTGCGTCGTGGTGGATGCGCCCCGGGTCCACACCCAGTTCCCGCAACGCGACACCGGTCGCGGCCAGCATGAGCGGCGGCCCGGCCAGGTACACCTCGTACCGCGACCACTCGCCGTAGGCCGCCACCGCGTCGGTGACCAGCCCGAACGGGTACGGTCCCGGATCGCCCTCGGCGACAACCGGGACGATCGTGATCCGTGGCGCCTGGCGGGAGAGCTCCATCAGCTCGTCGATATCGTAAAGCTCGCCGAGGTTGCGCACGCCCCAGAACAGCACCGCCTGCCGTGGGTCCTGGCTCGCGGCCAGGTGGGCGAGCATCGCCTTCATCGGCGCGACCCCGGTGTCCCCGGCGATCATCAGGATGCCCCGGCGCGGTTCGGCGGGCAGGCCCATGTCGCCCTCGGCGCGACCGACCCGGATCCGGTCACCGACCCGGGTCTCGTACACCAGGGTTCCGCTGACCCCGTTCTCCGTCTTGGCGCGGACGTGCAGTTCGATCTCGTCGTTCAGGAGCGGGCTGCCGGCCACCGAGTACGGCCGCTGGGCCCCCGGTACGCCGTCGACCTCGACCCGGACGTACTGCCCGGGCCGGTAGGGCAGCGGCAGGAACGGCCGCAGCCGGACCACGGCCAGGTCGGGCCGGCGCAGCTCGTGGCTGATCACCTCGGTGTCCCAGACGGTCGGCTGGTAGGCGACCAGCGTCCCGCCGTGCACCAGCCACTTGTAGATGTGCTGCCAGGCCCAGCGCCACGTCTGGTCGAACTCCTGCCGCCACTCGCCCGGTTCCATCCCGGCCCGCAGCGCTTCGGCGAGCGCCGCGCCGACCAGCCGCAGCTGGGTCCACTGCACGCCACACTCGGCGAGGGCGGCGCCCAGCCGCGCGCAGCCGGCCACCACGGCCGGCGGGTCGTCGATCCGCTGGACCAGCCAGGTGAGCGCCCGGCCGAGCTGTTCGCGCTGGGAATCCGTGGCGCCGGGCAGGCCGGCGAGCAGGTCCGGCTGGGCCTGGAGCAGCGCGTACCAGAGCCGCCCGGCCACCTCGTCGCTGCCGCCGGCGAGCGCCAGGCTGGTGCTGAGCAGCCGCTGGGTGTCGAGCAGCGCCGTGGTGTCGCCCGGCTCCATGCCGTCGGCGGACACGTTCTGCCGGGCGGTTCGGTACGCGAGGGGCGTACCGGCCTGATCGGTGTTCGCCGAGGGGAACTCGGTTCCGGGCGCGCCGATCGGGCGTACCTTCGGCACGCCCGGGACGTTGGGCACCGGGGGCGTCGGACCGGCGGGGTTGATCCCGCCGATGGGATTGACCCGATTGACCGGTACGCCGTAGGCGGCGCTCGCTCCGGCCCAGTCCGGCGCCCGTCCCCCGAGCCCGGAACGGCCCAGAACGGCGCCCTGGCCGCCCCGCCAGAGCAGCTCCGAGCCGGGACGCGGACCACCGCCCGCCCCAGCGCCGGTCGCCGCGCTCCCGGGCTGTCCGGCCGTCTCGCCGGCCGGACCGGTCCCGCCGCGCTGGGCGGCCCGTCCGATCCCTCCGGCGCCCGCCCCGCGCCGGCCCTCGTCGCCGACCGCGGACTCCTGGCCGGCAGCGGCGCCTCGCGCCGAGGGAGTGGTGACCGGATATCCGGTCGCGGACTCCGCCGGGTCCGGCTCGGGCTCGACCCTCTCGGTGGACATGTCGGTCAGCGCGGCAGCGGTGTCAGCGACGCCGGCGGCCGCCGCGTCGGGCGCGCTCTGGCGAAGCCGGATGGCCCGCAACAGGGCGAGCAGGTGTGGGTCTGATCCCTGACCAGACGTCAACTGACACCCCCCGAGTAGCGGAACGCAAGGACAGTACAACCGTACTTCCGCAGATGGAACGGCACTCGGTCAAGCCGCTGCCGGGACCGGCCCGCACCGGTCACCCGGTCCGGTCGGCACAATGCTGGTGTGCCAGCCATCGCCATCACCAGCCCCGACGACCCCCGCATCGGCGACTTCCGCGCGCTGACCGACCTCGAACTGCGTACCCGCTGGGAGCCGCCCAACGGCCTGTTCATCGCCGAGGGGGAGCTCGTCATCCACCGCGCCCTGCGCGCCGGCTATCAGATGCGCTCCGCACTCGTCGACGAGAAGCGCGCCGGCCAGCTCACCGGGCTGCCCGAGAGCGTTCCCCTCTACACGGCCGCCCCGCCGGTGCTGGAGTCGATCACCGGCTTCCACGTCCACCGCGGGATCCTCGCCTCCTTCCACCGCCGCCCGCTGCCGACCCTGGATCGGCTGCTGGCCGGCGCCCGGAATCTCGCCGTTCTCGAGGGCCTGAACACGCACACGAATCTCGGCGCGCTGTTCCGGAGCGCCGCCGCGCTCGGCATCGACGCCATCGTGCTCTCCCCCAACTGCGCGGACCCGCTCTACCGGCGTGCCGTGCGGGTCAGCATGGGCGAGGTCTTCGCCATCCCCTACACCAAGACCGACACGTGGCCGGAGCCGCTCGACGCCATCCGCGACGCCGGTTTCACCCTCCTGGCGATGACTCCCGCCCCGGACTCTGTCGCACTGCACCGACTCACCCCGGAGCAGCGGCGGCGTCCCGCGCTGCTGCTCGGCGCGGAGGGGCCCGGGCTGACCCCGGAGGCGTTGAAGGCCAGCGACGTGCGGGTCGCGATCCCGATGCACAACAACGTCGACTCCCTGAACGTCGCCACCGCCGCCGCCATCACCTTCTACGAGCTGACCCGGGATCCGGCCTCCTGATCAGTGCACGAGGTAGGTCAGGTGGGTGGCGTTGCCGGACGGCCGCACGTGCACCTGCCGCAGTCGCCGGAGCCGGCCGTCCCCGAAGAGCGGGGTGCCGGCGCCGAGCAGCACCGGCGCCAGGTGCAGCCGCAACTCGTCGACGAGGCCGGCGTCGAGCGCGCCACGGATGACCGCCGCGCCGCCCATGATCACCACGTCCCGGTCGCCGGCGATCGCCAGGCCCTTCGAGACGGCGCCGGCGACCCCGTCGACGACGAACGTCATCCGGTCGGCGAGACGCACCCGCGCCGGCGGCTGGCGGGTCACGACGAGCACCGGTGGCTCGGCGGCGCGGTCCGCCCCGTACCCCATCTCGTCGGTCCAGCCGTGCGGGCCGTCGACGATGTCGAACAGCCGCCGGCCCATGATCACCGCCCCGGTGGCGGCGACCGTGCTGTCCAGCACGTCGTGGTCGACCGGGTCGGGGTGCAGGGCCCAGGTGTGCAGCGCCTCCCCGCCGTCACCGAGGCCGTTCTCCAGCCCCGGGTTCGGACCGGTCACGAACCCGTCCAAGGAGATCGAGATGTCGGCGATCACGCGTGCCATGGCTGCCCCCTTGGAAAAGAATCCGTCGGGACAAGTCTTAGGCGCGCGGCACCAACCTGCCACCCGTCCAGGCCAGCCCCATCCCCGCCGCGAGCAGCAGCAACGCTCCGACCGTCGGCAACGGCTTGACCGCGTACGATCCCGCACCCAGCGCCACCGAGGCGAGCATCAGCAGCACCCCGTCGGCGGGGTTGACCAGCTTCGAGCGGAACACCGCCCAGCCGAGCAGCAGCATCCCGGCCCCGCAGATCGCGCAGGCCACTTCGACCAGAATCGGCACCTGCCCGGGCGCGATCGGGACCGCGTCGACGGCGGTCTCCTCGGGCAGTGCGGCCAGCGGCAGCAGCAGGGTGGCGCCGGCCAGGGTGACCAGCAGGCCGGACATCGCGACCCGCCGGGTCGGTGACCCGGCGAGCAGCCCGGCCAGGGCGATCAGGGCGATGGCGGCCAGCCAGCCGGCGAGCAGCCCGACCGGGAGCGGCCCGGGCGGGATGTTCACGCCCAGGGTGAGCCAGCCGTAGAGAACCGCGGCCGCGGGCAGGGCCCAGAGGGCCAGCCGGGCGAATCTCCGCACCGACCAGATCCAGACGGCATCCCGTACCGGAAGCAGGTAGTGGTCCGCGGACGAGCCGGCTGGGGCGGCGCCGACCCAGGCCGGGGCGACCCGCAGGGGCCGCCCGCTCGCGGTTTGACGCTGGCTGATGCTCATGGCTCCGCCTCGCTCGCAGGGGCAACACGCTCCAGCGGCGGGGGCGACCGTCGGAATCCGAGTCGAAGCATGCCAAACTTGCAGGAAGCCGTGAGCCTTATCTCACAAAATATTCGGAAAACGCAGACGGCTCGTCGCCGGAGCGACGAGCCGTCCCAAAAAGGTCAGACCTTGTCCGGCAGGCTGTCGGCGTCGGTCTCACCGATCGCCGCGGACGGCGGCACCGGCTGCCCGGCCGTCAGCGCGGCGGTGGTGTCCGGGTCGCCGGAGACCTGTGCCTCGGCCGCACGCACCTCGGCGTCCACCCGCTGCGCCTCGGCGGCCGCGGCCGCGGCCGCCTCCGCCGCCTCGCGCTCGACCTCGCCCGAGTCGACCCGCGGCGACGGGGTGTCGCCGACCATGTTCGCCAGGCCGCCGAGCGCGCCGCCCAGGCCCTCCAGGGCCTTGGTCAGCTCGGTCGGCACGATCCAGACCTTGTTGGCCGAGCCGTTCGCGATCTGCGGCAGCGACTGCAGGTACTGGTAGGCCAGCACCTTCTGCGACGGGTTCGCCTGGTGGATCGCGTCGAACACCGTGCGGATGGCCTTGGCCTGACCCTCGGCCTGCAGGATCCGGGACTGCCGGTCACCGTCGGCGCGCAGCACCGCGGCCTGCTTCTCACCCTCGGCGGTGAGGATCTGGGCCTGCTTGTGACCCTCGGCGTTGAGGATGGTGGCGCGGCGTTCCCGCTCGGCGCGCATCTGCTTCTCCATCGAGTCGCGGATGCTGGGCGGCGGCTCGATCGCCTTGATCTCCACCCGGGTGACCTTGATGCCCCAGCGGCCGGTGGTCTCGTCCAGCACCGTGGAGAGGTGCCGGTTGATCTCCTCGCGGCTGGTCAGCGCCCGCTCCAGGTCGAGCGAACCGATGACGTTACGCAGCGTGGTGACCGTGAGCTGCTCGATCGCCTGGAGGAAGTTGGCGATCTCGTAGGTGGCGCGAACCGGGTCGACCGCCTTGAAGTAGAGCACCGTGTCGATCGAGACGACCAGGTTGTCCGAGGTGATCACCGGCTGCGGCGGGAACGAGACCACCTGCTCCCGCATGTCCACCTTGCTGCGTACCGCGTCGACGAACGGGACCAGGATGTTCAACCCGGGGCTGAGGGTCCGCTTGAACTTGCCCAGCCGCTCGACGACGTCCATGCGCTGCTGCGGGACGATCCGGATGGACCGGGTGATGGTGATCACCGCGAAGAGCGCGATGACTATGACCAGGACAGCGATGACTGCTCCCATGGCGCCTCTCTATATGTACGTGATGGTGATGATTCTCAGACGTCGGGCAGATCGTCGTGCCAGACCAGAGCGGTAGCGCCGCGAACCTTGACGACCCGGACCCGCTGGCCGACCGTGAAGGTCTCCCGGCCGTCGAACGACCGGGCCTGCCAGATCTCGCCCTCGATCCGGATCTGGCCGTGGTCGGCGTTCACGTCCTCCAGCACGGTGCCGTGCTGACCCTCCATCGCCTCGATACCGAAGGGGGTGTCTCCGGTCTCCAGCGCGGGCCGGGCGTGCCGCATGATCACCGGCCGGACGGCGGTCACCGAAAGCCCGGAGACCAGGGCGAACACGATCACCTGCAGAAGCAGCGGTGCGCCGAGGGCAGCGGCCAGCGCCGCCGCCGCCGCGCCGGCCGCGAAGAAGATGATCAGAATGGTCGCGGTGAAGGCCTCGCCGATCGCCAGTGCGACAGCGAGGACGATCCAGAGTACGGCTTCCACATCAACGATCGTGTCACGTCCACGCACCCCCGGCGATCCCCAGGTCCGGCGTACCCGAATGCTGCTCGGACAGTTGACCCCATCAGTCGCACCGCAGGAGGAATGCCACCGTGACACTGCTTCCGGAGACCACCCGAAGGGTCGACGAGATCGCCGCCCGGGCACAGGCCCTCGGCCGGGTGCCGTCGCTCGCCCTGGCCGTGGTGCGCGACCGGGCGGTGCTGCACCTCGCCGGTGCCGGGGAGACCCCGAGACCGGACCCGAAGACCCAGTACCGGATCGGCTCGATCACCAAGACGATCACCGCGACGCTCCTGATGCAGCTGCGCGACGAGGGCTTCTTCGCCCTCGACGACCTGCTGTACCGGCACCTGCCGGGCACCCCGATCGGCGGGGTGACGCTGCGCCAGCTGCTCGGGCACGTCTCCGGCCTGCAGCGCGAGCCGGACGGCCCGTGGTGGGAGCGCAATCCCGGCGGCGACGTGGAGCAGCTGCTGGCCGGGCTGACGTACGAGAAGCTGACCGGCGCCCCGTTCCGCCGCTACCGTTACTCGAACCTCGCCTACGGCCTGCTCGGCGCCGTTGCCGGCCGGGTCACCGGGCAGAGCTGGGCGGAGCTGGTGACCAAGCGGATCCTGGACCCGCTGGGCATGAAGCGGACCAGCTACCTCCCGCTCGAGCCGTACGCCCGCGGTTACGTCGTGCACCAGCTCGGCGGCGCCCTGCACGAGGAGCCCCGCCCGGACACCGGCGCGATGGCGCCCGCCGGCCAGCTCTGGTCCACGGTCACCGACATGGCCAAGTGGGCCGGCTTCCTGGCCGATCCGGCGCCGGCCGTCGTCGCCCGGGACACGGTCGACGAGATGTGCAGCCCGGTGACGATCAGCGACCTCGAGTCCTGGACCGCCGCCCAGGGCCTCGGCCCGCAGCTGTTCCGCGTCGGCGAACGCGTCTACGTCGGCCACGGCGGATCGATGCCGGGCTACGTCGCCCACCTCGCGGTGCACCGCCGCAGCCGGATCGGTGTCGTCGTCTTCGCCAACGCCTACGGCCTGGCCGGCGACGACACCATCACGGATATCAGCCTGCGGACCCTGACCACGGTCCTGGACAGCGAGCCGTCCACCCCGCCGCCGGCCTGGCAGCCGCCCGCGCCGCCGCTAGGCGAGGCCGCCGAGCTCTGCGGCCGCTGGTGGTGGATGGGCCGCGAGTACCACCTCGCCCCGGACGGCGACACCCTGCTGATGACCGGCCCGCACCGCCGCCGCACGGTCTTCCGTCAGGAGACCCCGGGCCGCTGGCGCGGCACCGCCGGCACCGACGAGGGCGAGTTCCTGACGATCCTGCGATCCGCCGACGGCGAGATCTCCAAAATCGACATCGCGACGTTCGTCTACAGCCGGGACCCGGCCGACCTCGCTTGACCCAGAATCAAATTCCCTCGCCGGTACGACCTACGCCTCCCGCACCCAGGCCTCTCGGCCGAGCCCCGGCCCGATCGCGCCACCCCGCCCGCCCCACCACCCGCCCCCGCTCCGGGCTCCGACTCGGACTCCACCGTGAGGTCCTGCTCGGATCGGGCGGCGCGGTCGGGGCCGGGCGGGGTTCGGCGGTGTGTGGTCAGGCCGAGGGCGAGGCCGGCGGCGACCGTGGCGATGCCGAGCCAGACCAGCGGGCGCGGGGCGGGACCTCCGAGAGCCATCCCGGTGAGGGCCGCCGAGACCGGGGCGACACCGGTCAGCAGGCCCGCGCGGCCGGGCCCCAGCCGGGCGACGCAGGTGTACCAGAGCAGGAAGGCGACCGCCGTGACCGCCACCGCGAGGTAGGCCCCGGCCAGCACGTCGTCGAGGTGCAGCCGCAGGACCGCGGCCGGACCCTCGATGAGCACGCCGAACACCCCGAAGAGGACGGTGGCCAGCCACGTCGCGTGCACGGAGACCCCGAGCGGACCGTGCCGGCCCAGCACCGGGATCGCCAGCAGCGTGAACAGGGCCTCGCAGGCGAAGGTGACCACGGCCCAGAGCACGCCGGCGCCGTCGGCCCGGCCGAGGCCCTCGACGAGGATCGCACCGAGGGTGACCACGCCCGCCGCGAACAGGACCCGGGCGGCCGGGGCGTGGCCGGTGAGCCACGGGCCGCCGACCGCGAGCAGGATCGGGACGCAGGCCACGGCGACGCCGAGGACGGCCGGTTCGGCATGCCGGGCGCCGTGGACCAGGGCGATGTTGAAGACCAGCAGGCCGGCTCCGGTGACGCCGAGCAGCCAGAGCCACTCCCGGCCGCGCGGGCGGTGCAACGCGGTCCGGGTCCGGCGCGCCCAGGCGAGCAGGAGCAGGCAGGCGACCCCGTACCGGAGGGCCTGGACGGTGAGGTCGGGCGCGTCGGCGAGGTGGCCGGAGACGGCGACGCTGCCGCCGACCAGGACCATGCCGGTCCCGCCGGCGAGGATCGGAAACGCCTTCATGCGTCCCATGCTCGTAGCGGGTATGGTCCGGTTCGAGGACCAATCCCGGCGTGATGAGGTGAACCAATTCCCGGCACCGAACCCTCCCGGCCACCGGCGGGTGGGTCGGACTTCCTGCAGCTGCGGGCGGCGGAGGCGCCGGCCAAGGGGCTGACCGGCTGGCTGACCGACGGCTTGCGGAGCGCGATCATGGCGGGACGGCTCGCGCCGGGTGCGCGGCTGCCGGCGACCCGGCTGCTCGCCGCCGAGCTGGGCGTCTCCCGGGGCGTCGTGGTCCAGGCCTATCAGCGGCTTACCGACGAGGGGCTGGCGGATGCCCGGACCGGCTCCGGAACGGTCGTGGTCCAGGACGCGGCGGTCCCGCCGAGACCGGCCGCCGACCGGCGACGGACACTGCACGAGCTGCGGCTACCCCTCTCCACCCCGGACGGCATCGACCTGAACCTCTCCCCCGGCGTGCCGGACCTCGCCGCGTTCCCCCGGGCCGCCTGGCTGCGGGCGGAACGCGCGGTGCTGGACCGGGTGACCTCGGCCGACCTCGGGTACGGCGACCCGGGCGGCGCCCCGCGACTTCGCGCCGGGCTGGTCGCCTGGCTCGCCCGTACCCGCGGGGTCCGGGCCGACGCGGACGACGTCCTGGTCTGCGGCGGCGTCGCGCAAGGTCAGACGCTGCTCGCGCAGGTTCTCCGGGCCCGCGGCGAAGCCGCGGTGGCGGTCGAGGATCCAGGTTCGCGCGGCACCCGCGACCAGCTGGCCCATTGGGGCGTACGCACCGAGCCGGTCCCGGTCGACGAGAGCGGCCTGCTGGTCGGCCCGCTGCACGCGACGGGGCTGAACACCGTGCTGCTCACCCCCGCGCACCAGTTCCCGACCGGGGTGGTGCTGGCCCCGGATCGTCGCCGTGACCTGCTGGCCTGGGCGGCGGGCGAGCACCGGCTGGTGCTCGAGGACGACTACGACGCCGAGCACCGCTACGACCGGGCGCCGGTGGCCGCGATGCAGGGCTCCGCGCCGGAACGGGTCGCCTACCTGGGCAGTGTCTCCAAGTCACTGGCGCCCGGGATGCGGCTGGGCTGGCTGATCGCGCCCCGCGGGATGCAGGCCGAGCTGCTGGCCGCCAAGCACGCCAGCGACCTGGGCAGCTCCGCGCTGCCCCAGCTGGTGCTGGCGGAGTTGCTGGCGAGCGGCGACTACGAGCGGCACCTGCGGACGGTACGCACCCGGCAGCGGGCGCGACGGGACGCGCTGCTCGCGGGGTTGCGGGCCCACCTGCCGCAGGCCCGCGTCCGCGGCGTGGCGGCCGGCCTGCACCTGCTGGTCGAGCTGCCGGCCGGCACCGACGACGTGGCGTTCGCGGACCGGGTCCGCGAGACCGGCGTACTGGCCCATCCGCTCAGCTGGCACCGCCTGCTCCCCGGCCCTCCCGGCCTGATCCTGGGCTACGCCGCCCACTCCCCGGACCGCCTGACCGAAGCCGCCCACCGCATCGGTCGCGCCCTACAAACCTGAACCCCCACCACCACGCATCGCTCTAACCCACCACCACGCATCGCTCGAACCCCTGCCACGCATTGCTCTAACCCACGCCACGCATCGCTCGAACCCCCGCCACGCATTGCTCTAACCCACGCCACGCATTGCTCGAACCCCTGCCACCACGCATTGCGCCCGCCGATGTCGAGGGGGCCGAAAACGGCTAGCGAAGCGTGGTCGTTTTCGGCCCCCTCGACATCGGCCGCCAAGGGCGCAATGCCCGCGAGCCGAAGGCGAGCCAAACTAAACAGTTACGTGGTCGATGAGGCGCTCCACGGAATTGATGAGTGGGGTTTCGACGTCTTTGTAGGAGTTGACGGAGGCGAGGACGCGGCGCCACATGTCCGCGGTGTCGCGGACGCCGACGGCCGCGCACACCCCCTCCTTCCAGGGGCGTCCCGGCGGAATGACCGGCCACTTCCGCAGGCCCACCCGCTCCGGCCGGACCGCCTGCCAGATGTCGACGTACGGATGCCCGGTGATCAGCACGTCCGGGTGGTCGACCGACGCCACGATCCGGCTCTCCTTGGAGCCCGGCACCAGGTGGTCGACGAGCACGCCGAGGCGGCGCCGCGGGCCCGGCCGGAAGTCCCGGACCGTGGCCGCGAGGTCGTCGATGCCGTCGAGGGGCTCCACCACCACGCCCTCGATCCGCAGGTCGTCGCCCCAGATCCGCTCGACCAGGGCGGCGTCGTGGATGCCCTCCACCCAGATCCGCCCGGCCCGGGCCACCCGCGCGGTCACCCCGTCGACCGCGATCGACCCGGAGGCGGTGATCTTCCGCTGCGCCGGCGCCGCCACCGGAGCCGGTCGCCGCAGTGTGACCGGCCGCCCGTCGAGCAGGAACGCGGCCGGCGCGAGCGGGAAGTTGCGGCGTTTGCCGTGCCGGTCCTCCAGCACCACCGCGCCGAGCTCGAAACCGGTCACCGAGCCGCAGAAACCGGAGTCGGCGTCCTCGACGACCAGGCCCGGCTCGGCGTCCACCTCCGGAGTCACTTTTCGCCGGCGCCAGTTGCCGGAAAGCACGTCCTCCCCATACATGACCCGCACGGTAGTCCGTCCTTTCGGACACGCCGGGGTGACGCTCCGAGTCGAGACAAGGTTCCGCAACGGCACGTACCCTTGCTCGCATGTCACCCGCAGCAGATGCGGCCACCCGCACCGCATACCGGTCCACCCGATTCGTGGCCTGGGTGCGGGCCTGGCGCGCCGGGCTGGTCCCGTTCGACGACCTGGCCGACGAGATCGCCGAGGACGAGGAGCACCTCGTCGCCGACGCCCCGGGCACCTGGACCGACGTGCCGCTCGGGCAGGGCCTGCCGATCTTCGCGAAGCTGCGCCCGGACGACATCCACCTCGTGCTGCCGGTCCCCGGCGACCCCCGCGGCCTGCCGGGCCCGGGCCCGCTGACCGGCGCGGCGCTGCTGGCCGGTGAGGCGGTGATCACACCGGAGTTCGGTCTGGTGCCGGAGGTGCGCCGGCACACGTCCGGCTCCGGGGTGGAGTTCGAGACCGTGGTGTGGCAGGCGCTGCCCGCGCCGGAGCACCGGCCGGGCTTCCAGATCGACGCGGCCGAGGCCGAGTCGCAGCTGACCGCGGCGCTCGCCGAGGCCACCACCCGGCTCACCAAACTGGACGTTGCACAGTGGAAGCCGGAGCTGGCCGGCGCGTTGCAGGCGCTGCGCCGCCCGGAGAGCACGGCCACCCTGCCGCCCGGTTTCGACCCGCGGTCGCGGCGGCTGTTCGCCCGGGCCATCGTGCTCGACCAGGTCCTCGCCCTGGCCGGGTCGAACGCGCCGGGCGGCGCCGTCAACGGCTTCGAGGCGCGGCAACGTGACGAGGCGCTGCGCCCGTTGACCGCGGCGTGCCGGCAGGCGCTGGTCGCCGCCTGCAACGCGCCGCTGCACGCGTGACGGCGTTCCCCGTGGCCCAGGACCGGCACGCGCACTGCACGTACTGCGGGGCCCGGTTCGTCCCGGGGCAGCCGTGGCCGCGCCGGTGCGGCGCCTGCGGCGAGACGATGTACCGCAATCCCACCCCGGTCGCGGTGGCCATCCAGCCGATCGGTTCCGGCCTGCTGGTGGTGCGGCGTGGCATCCCGCCGGCGCAGGGCCGGCTCGCCCTGCCCGGCGGCTTCATCGAGTTCGGCGAGACGTGGCAGGCCGGCGCGGTGCGGGAACTGGGCGAGGAGACCGGTCTGAAGGCCGACGCCGCCGAGGTGCGCCATTTCGACACGATCAGCGCCCCGGACGGGACCCTGCTCATCTTCGGGCTGCTGCCCCGGCTCGCCGACGCCGCGGGACTGCCCACCACGCCGCCGCCGGCCGAGGCGCTCGGGCTGGAAGTGATCTACGGGCCGGTCGAGCTGGGCTTCAGCCTGCACACCCGGGTCGCGAACCGCTGGTTCGAGCTCAGTCGATCAGGTCGGCACTGACCAGTTCGTCCAGGAGCAGGCGGATGGCCGGGGCGCAGTGCGGGGCGTCGGCGGAGGTGAACCAGGCCAGCTCGGCGATCTCGTTGGCCGCGGCCGGAGTGGCGTCCGACTTGCCGGTGAAGCAGACCAGGCGGACCCGGGTGCCCGGCGGGCGGTTGTGCGCGGGGGCTTCGATCGTACGGAATAATCGCAGGTCAGAAGCCCGAAGCGCGATGCCAACCTCCTCCTCGGACTCCCGCGCGGCGGCCTCGGCGTGCGTCTCCCCGGCCTCGGGCTTGCCGCCGGGCAGGTAGAAAGCGTCCGAGTTGTGCGCGCGGACGACCAGCACCCGCCGATCCCGCACGCACACCCAAGCGGCGGCGACGACCTCCGGGACCACGCCCGGCGTCCCGCCGTTGAAGGCGGTCATGCGAGCACGAACGGGGCGCCGGACTCGAAGCGCGCCAGGTCCTCAAGGGTGCGCCGGGTGTTCGGCCCGGTCGTCTCGGGCAGCGCGTCGACCGGGTAGAACCCGGCGTCGATGGTCTCGTCCGTCTCCCGTAACAGCTCGCCGGACCACGAGTCGGCCCGGCAGGCGAGCGTGATGTGCTGGTACGGCTGCCCATACGCGCTGGTACTCAACTGCTCCCCCGAGTAGATCGCGAACGGGGTGACCCCGTGCACGGTCAGCCCGGTCTCCTCAAACACCTCACGGATCGCGCACTCACGCAGCGTCTGCCGCAGCTCCATGGTGCCGGCGGGCAGCGCCCACCGGCCGTTGTCACTGCGCCGGATCAGCAACACCCGGCCAACGGAGTCGCGCAGCACGGCGCGTGCCCCGACGGTCATCAGCACCCGGCCGGGGCCGACCGAGCCGCGCAACTGACCGAGGTAGGACTCCTCCCACGCCGGCACGCGGTCAGATCTCGTCGATCAGGTCGGCGACCGAGTTGACGATGCGGGACGGGCGGTACGGGTACGTCTCGCTCTCCATCCGGCTGCTGATGCCGGTCAGCACCAGGATCGTCTCCAGCCCCGCCTCGAGACCGCACAGCACGTCGGTGTCCATCCGGTCGCCGATCATCGCGGTGCTCTCGCTGTGCGCGCCGATCGCGTTCAGGGCGGAGCGCATCATCATCGGGTTCGGCTTGCCGACGAAGTACGGCTTCACCCCGGTCGCCTGGGAGATCATCGCGGCCACCGAACCGGCCGCCGGGAGCAGGCCCTCGTTCGACGGGCCGGTGGCGTCCGGGTTGGTGCAGATGAACCGGGAGCCGGCGTTGATCAGCCGGATCGCCTTGGTGATCGCCTCGAAGCTGTAGGTGCGGGTCTCGCCGAGCACCACGTAGTCCGGATCGAATTCGGTCAGCACGTAGCCGGACGCGTGCATCGCCGTGGTCAGGCCGGCCTCCCCGATCACGTACGCCGTACCGCCCGGCCGCTGGTCGGCCAGGAACTGCGCGGTGGCCAGCGCGGCCGTCCAGATCGAGCGCTCGTCCACCTCGAAGCCCATCCGGGTGAGGCGGGCCTGCAGGTCACGCGGGGTGTAGATGGAGTTGTTGGTGAGGATCAGGAACGGCTTGCCGGACGCCTTCATCCGGTTCACGAACTCGGGTGCGCCCGGGACCGGCTCGCCCTCGTGGACGAGCACGCCGTCCATGTCGGTGAGCCAGCTCTCGATCGGCTTGCGGTCCTTCATTGGGTGGCTCCAGGTCGCTTCGCAGGGGGGCAGCAGTCCGTCGGGCAGACGTCCCAGGTCGGGAGCGTACCGAGCCCGGTGTGCGGTTGATCACCCAGCCGTTCGGCCACGAGCTCGCGCACCATGGCGACGAACCGCGGGTGGGTGCCGGGGGTGGCCGCCCGGGCGTAACCGAGCCCGAGCCGCGCGGCGGTGTCCTTCGCCTCGTTGTCCAGGTCCCAGATCACCTCGAGGTGGTCGGAGACGAAACCGATCGGGCTGACCACTACGTCGGTGACGCCCTTCTCGGCGAGCGCCGCCAGGTGGTCGTTGACGTCCGGCTCCAGCCACGGGACCTGCGGCGGGCCGGAGCGGCTCTGCCAGACCAGGTCGTGGTCGAGGTCGTCGGCGGCCCGGGCCCGCACCAGCCGGGCGGTCTCCTCGAGCTGGGCGGTGTAGCGGCCGCCGGCCGGCCCCGCGGTGCGGGCCATGCTGACCGGGACGGAGTGCGCGGTGAAGACGATCCGGGTGGTGGCGCGGCGGGCCGGGTCGAGGGTGGCCAGCGCGGCGCGGACCGCCTCGGCGTGCGGCTCGACGAAGCCGGGATGGTCGTGGAACTGCCGCAGTTTGCTGATCTGCGGCGCTTTCGGGCCGACGTGCCGGCGGGCCGCGGCGATGTCCTCCCAGTACTGCCGGCAGGACGAGTAGCCGCCGTACGCGCTGGTCGCGAAGCCGAGCGCGTGCTCGACACCGTCGTCGCGCATCCGGGCGACGGTGTCGGCGAGCATCGGGTGCCAGTTGCGGTTGCCCCAGTACGTGGGCAGGCCGATGCCGTGCGCGGCGAACTCGGCGTCCACGGCGGCGAGCAGGTCGCGGCACTGCTGGTTGATCGGGGAGACCCCGCCGAAGTGCATGTAGTGCTCACGCACCTCGGCGAGGCGCTCGTCCGGTACGCCACGCCCGCGCACCACGTTGCGCAGGAACGGCATCACGTCATCGGGTTTCTCAGGCCCGCCGAAGGAGAGCAGGACGAACGCGTCGTAAACCACCCGCCCATCCTGCCACCGGACGGGCTAGCGGCAGCGTCGCAACCCGTCCGGTGTCAGCGCCGTCACGCGGCGATCGCGTGGTAGCCCCCGTCGACGTGCACCATCTCACCCGTGGTCGCCGGGAACCAGTCGGACAGCAGGGCGCAGACCGCCCGCGCGGTCGGCTCCGGGTCGGTCAGGTTCCAGCCGAGCGGCGCCCGCTGCGTCCAGGCGTCCTCGAAGTCGCTGAAGCCCGGGATCGACTTCGCCGCCATGGTGCGCAGCGGCCCGGCCGACACGATGTTGCTGCGGATCCCGTGCTTGCCGAGATACATGGCGAGGTAGCGGGACGCCGACTCGAGCCCGGCCTTGGCGACACCCATCCAGTCGTACAGCGGGTACGCCTTGGTCGCGTCGAAGGTCATCCCGACGATCGAACCGCCGTGGTCCATCATCGGGAGGCAGGCCGTGGCCAGCGACTTGTACGAGTAGGTCGACACGTGCAGCGCCTGGGCGACGTCCTCCCACGGCGTCTCCAGGAAGGTGCCGCCGAGGGCGCTCTGCGGAGCGAAGCCGATGGAGTGGACAACGCCGTCCAACCCGTCGACGTGCTCACGGACCCGGGAGGTCAGCGAATCCAGGTGCTCCTGGTTGGTCACGTCCAATTCGATGACCGGCGCGGGCTCGGGGAGCCGCTTGGCGATCCGCTCCACCAGCGAGAGCCGGCCGAAACCGGTCAGCACGACGGTGGCGCCGTTCTCCTGCGCGAGCTTCGCCACCGAGAAGGCGATCGAGGCGTCGGTGATGACGCCGGTGACGAGCAGCCGTTTGCCGGCCAGCAGTCCAGACAACATTCTCTCCTGAAAAAGTTCTCGGAAAATCAGTGCCCCATGCCGAGGCCCCCGTCGACGGGGAGCACGGCGCCCGAGATGTACGCCGCACTGTCGCTCGCCAGGAAGGTCACCGCCGCGGCGACCTCGTCGGGAGTGGCGAGACGACCGGCCGGGACGGCCTTGATGATCTCGGCCTTGCGCGACTCGGGCAAGACGTCGGTCATCTCGGTCTCGATGAAGCCGGGCGCCACCACGTTCGCCGTGATGTTCCGGGTGCCCAGCTCCCGCGTGATGCTACGGGCCATGCCGACCAGGCCCGCCTTCGACGCGGCGTAGTTCACCTGGCCGGGTCCGCCGTACAGGCCGACGACCGACGAGATGAAAATCAACCGGCCCCACTTGGCGCGCAGCATCTTGCCGCTGGCGCGCTTGGCGACCCGGAACGCCCCGGTCAGGTTCGTGTCCAGGACCCGCTCGAACTGCTCCTCGGACATCCGCAGCAGCAGCGTGTCGTCGGTGATGCCGGCGTTGGCGACGAGGACCTCGACCGGGCCGAGCTCCTTCTCCACCTGGCTGAAAGCCGCGTCGACCGCGTCGCTGTCCGTGATGTCGCACTGCACGCCGAACAGACCTTCGGGCGCGCCCGAGCCGCGGTGGGTGATCGCCACCCGGTCGCCCTGCTTTTCGAACGCCCGGGCGATGGCCAGGCCGATCCCGCGGTTTCCGCCGGTCACCAACACGGTGCGAGGCACAGCGCACTCCTTCGAGAGGTACGGGTCATACCCTGGTAGGGGGTACCGCAGGGTCACGACAGCGCCCTCTCGGCGCCTTACCCTGCTGGGGATGGAGACTACTGGCCCCGGGCGGCAAAACGGCGTAATGGGGCCGTTGCTTCAGTTGGCGTACGGTCGGGAGAAGATCCGCCCGGCCGCCCGCGGCAGATTCCGGTACGTGCTGCCTCCGATCGTGCTTGCGCTGGTCGGCCTCGGCTTTGTCGCGTTCGAGGTCATCACCGACCTGCGGGACGTGAGGCCCCTGCTGGCCGGGGTCATCGCCGCCGGGTCGGTGCTGCCGGTCGCGGTGGCGTACCGGTGGCCGGTGGCGGCCTGGCGGCTCATGTTCCCGATGCTCTTCCTCGGCGTGGCCGGCGCTGTGCCCGACGAGAGCTGGCCGTGGAACACCGTGCAGATAGTCGGCGCGCTCCTGGTGCTCGGCCGGCTGGCCGCAGTCAGTGAGTCGATGGTCACGATCTGGGCAACGATCCTGACCCTCGTTCCGGTGTTCCTGTTCGCACCGGACGCCAACGCGTGGGGCGCGGGGATGCTGGTCGTGGCGATCGCGGCGCTCGGCGACATCGTCTCCCGCCGCCGCCGCACCCGGGAGCTGCTCGCCGAGCAGTCCGAGATCAACGAGCTGGAGCGGGCCAAGCGGGCCGTGCTGGAGGAACGCACCCGGATCGCCCGGGAGATGCACGACGTGGTGGCGCACCACATGTCGATGATCGCGGTGCAGGCGGAGACCGCGCCGTACCGGCTGGCCGGGCTGCCGGACGGGGCGAGGAACGAGCTGGCCGAGATCGCCGGGGCGGCCCGGGCGGCACTGACCGACATGCGCCGGCTGCTCGGGGTGCTGCGTGCGGAGGGCCAGGACGCGGAACGCGTGCCACAGCCCGGGTACGGGCAGATCGCCGAGTTGGTGGCCGCTACCCGGCGGGCCGGCCTGCCGGTCGTCGACGAGCTGTCGGAGCTGGACGAGATCGGCGAGGCGGCCGGGCTCGCGGCGTACCGGATAGTGCAGGAGGCCCTGGCCAACGCGGCCCAGCACGCGCCGGGCGGCCCGGTGCGGTTGCGCGCTCGCGCCACCGGCGATCGCTTGGAGCTGTGCGTTCGCAACAAGCTGACGACCACGCCGGATCCGGGCCGCAGACCCGGCCACGGATTGATCGGGATGCATGAGAGGGTGGCGCTGCTCGGCGGTGAGCTGACGGCCGGGCCGGACGGCGCCGGCCACTACGAGGTGCTGGCCCGGATTCCCCTGCAGCCGGAGGCTCGATGATCAGGGTGTTGATCGCGGACGATCAGGCGATGGTCCGGCAGGGCTTCGCCGCGCTGCTCGCCGCGCAGCCCGACCTGCTGGTGGTCGGCGACGCGGCGGACGGCGCGGCCGCGATCACGGCGGCCCGCGCCCTGCAGCCGGACGTCGTGCTGATGGATGTGCGGATGCCGGTGATGGACGGCCTGGAGGCCACCCGCCGGCTGGCCGGCGACGCTCAGTCCGGCGGCCCCAGAATCCTCATCCTGACGACCTTCGACCTCGACGACTACGTGTACGAGGCGCTCCGCGCCGGTGCCAGCGGCTTCCTGCTCAAGGACGCCCCGGCCGCCGACCTGGTGCGCGCGGTCCGCGTGGTGGCGGCCGGTGAGGCGCTGCTCGCCCCGTCGGTGACGCGCCGGCTGATCGCCGAGTTCGCCGCCCGCCCACGCCGGGGCCAGCCCCGGCCGGCGGCGCTGAGCACGCTCACGCCGCGGGAGACCGAGGTGCTGCGGCTGATCGCGCGCGGCCGGTCGAACCAGGAGATCGCCGCCGACCTGGTGGTGGCCGAGCAGACGGTGAAGACGCACGTCGGGCGGATCCTGACGAAGCTCGCGCTGCGCGATCGGGCGCAGGCGGTCGTATTCTCGTATGAGAGCGGCCTGGTCGCGGCGGGCGAGTGATCCACCCGGGTGACGCGCCGGGGTGTTCCGCGCCACCTGGGGGGAACCTGAGTTTCTTAAGTGGCGCTTAAGTAGTACAGTCCTGCACGGTTCCCGAGCCCGACGACTTTGCGGAGGTGATCGCTGTGCGAGATAGCGATCCTCCTAGTCGTGGCCGGGACGCTCGTCAGCGTTTCTGACCGCTGACCAGATCTCCCACCCGTTCCCACCGGTTCCCTGCCGCTCGCGGCGGAGCCGGTCGTGTCGTGTGCGCCGCGACACCCGGGGGCGGGCATGGCCGCGACGTGACCTGCGCACCGCAGATTTCGCTCAGTCACGACGCGGAAGGTGGCTCCACCATGAAGAACCTCATCGCACCCCTCGGCTTCACCGTCCTGTCCGCCTGGGTCGTGCTCCTCTTCGTTCTGACCTCGCACAACAGCTAGAGCACAGCCGGCGGTCAGGGCAACCGCGAGGTCCACAGCAGACTGGCGGCGGCACCGAGCAGGCCCAGCAGCAGCGCGGTCGCCGCGTACCACTGCGTCACCTCGCGCGGCTCCGTCCGGTGCCCGATCGAGCTGCCCATGTCCTCGTAGACGTTCTTCAGCTCGCTGACCGAGGCCGCCTCATAGAAGTGGCCTGTCGTCCGGTCCGCCAGCTCCTGCAGCGAGAGCCGGTCCACCGGCACCCGCTGGAGCTGGCCACGGATGTCGACGACGCCCGTGTCGGTGCCGAACGCGATCGTGCTGACCGGCACGTTCGCTCCGGACGCCGCGGCCGCCGCGTCCTCGATCGACCGGCCGGACGTCCGGTAGCCGTCGGAGAGCAGCACGATCCGGGCCGGCGGCGCGCCGTCCGCGCCGTCCGACGGCACCGAGCGGATCGCGTCCAGCGAGGTGAACACGGCCTCACCGGTCGCGGTCGCCTCGGCCAGGGTCAGCGCGTCGATCCCGGCCAGCACCTCGGCCCGGTCCTTGGTCGGCGCGACCAGCACGTTCGCCGCCTTCGCGAACGACACCAGGCCCAGGTTGTAGGTGGGCGGCAGCTCGTTGACGAACGCCTTCGCCGCCTCCTGCGCGGCCTCGATCCGGCTCGGCGCCACGTCGTCGGCCTGCATCGACAGCGACACGTCGATCGCCAGCATCACGGTGGCCCGTTCGAGCGGCTGCTCGGTGTCGACCGAGGGCCGCGCGGTGGAGAACGCCAGCGCCGCCATCATCAGCAGGAACGCGGCCGCCGACACGTGCTTGCGCCAGCCCAGGCCCCGCGGGGCGAGGGTACGCAACAGGTCGACGTTGGTGAAGCGCATCGCGTACGACCGCTTGTGGAACTGCCGCCACACGTAGGCGCCGGCGACGGCGAGGACCGGCAGCAGCGTGAGCAGCCACCACGGAGCCAGGAAGCGGATCATCGAGTGGTCCCCCGGGTGCGTGCGTGTCGTTGGGCGGCCACGAAACGGACGATGTCCAGCAGCCAGTCGGTGTCGGTGCGCAGCCGCAGGTGGGAGGCGCCGGCCGCGCGCAGCGCGCGAGCGATCGTGGCCCGCTGCTCACCGGCGGCGGCCGCGTAGCGCTCGCGTAGCGCCGGGTCGGCGGTCTGCACCTCGTGCAGCTCACCGGACTCCGGGTCGGTCAGCGTCAGCACGCCGACGTCGGGCAGCTCCAGCTCGCGCGGGTCGACCACCTCGATGGCCAGCACGTCGTGCCGGACGCCGAGCTTGCGCACCGGCCGCGACCAGTTCTCCGCCGGAGCCAGGAAGTCGGAGATGATCACGGCGACCCCGCGCCGCCGGGGCGGCCGGTTCAGCAGGTCGATCAGGGCGCCCAGGTCGGTGCGCCCGGGCCGGATCCTGGTCCGGGCGATCGCCCGGAGCAGACCCTGCGCCTCCTTCCGGCCCGGCCGGGCCGGCATCCGGACCACCGACGGGCCGGGCGCGTCCGTCCCGGCCGCCGTCGCCGCCCGGCGCTTGAAGAGACCACGCAGGGAATTGCTCTCCGGTACGGCGGAGCCGGTGCCCACCACCGCCCCGATCCGGTTGCCGCCCCGCGCCGTCAGGTGGGTGACCGCGGTCGCCGCGGCGATCACCAGATCGCGCTTGAGCCACTTCGCGGTCCCGAAGTCGAGACTGGCCGACAGGTCGATCGCCATCCACGTCTCCAGCTCCCGGTCGGCGACCGTGCGCCGCACGTGCGGGAGCGTGGTGCGGGCGGTGACCGGCCAGTCCATCCGGCGCACGTCGTCGCCGGGACGGTACTCCCGGGACTCGCCGGCCTCGGTGCCCGGACCGGGCAGCAGGCCCACGTAGTCGCCCTGGAGCAGGCCGTCCAGTTTCCGGGTGACCAGCAACTGCAGGCGGGCGAGCACGGCCTCGGCCCGCGCCGCCTCCTCCGGCGGCGCCTGCGCCGTGCCGAGCGGTCGACTCATGCGATCACCTCCGCCGCACCGAGGTGACCGATTCGCTCGCAGGCGGGCTCATGCCGGTCCGCACCGAGCCAACCGATTCGCTCGCAAGCTCGCTCATGCCTGGCCGGGCCAGCCGGGGCCGTTCGGCGGGAACTGCGAGCCGGCGACGTTCGCCGGGTACGGCATCCCGGCGGGCACCCCGCTGGTCGGGTGGGCGCCGTTCGGCGCGGGCGGGTGCTGGCTCCCGTTCGGCGAGGTGCCCTGCCGGGCGGCGACCGACGGCATCGGCACAGCCTGCATGATCCGGGCGACGATGTGGTCGGCCGGGATGTCGTCGGCGAGCGCGTCGTAGCTGAGGACGAGGCGGTGCCGCAGGATGTCCGGCGCGACGTCCTGCAGATCCTGCGGGAGCGCGTAGTCACGGCCGCGGAGCAGGGCCAGGGCCCGGGTGGCGCGGACGATGCCGAGCGAGGCGCGGGGGCTGGCGCCGTACTGGATCAGCTGGGCGACGTCGGGCATGCCGTGCTGCGCCGGCGCGCGGGTGGCCAGCACCAGCCGGACGGTGTAGTCGACCAGCGCGTTGTGCACGAAGACCTGGTCGGCGCGGCGCTGCAGGGCGAGCAGGTCGGCCGGGGTGAAGATCTGCTTGGGCTCGGGCGGGCTGACCCCCATCCGGTACACGATCTCGCGTTCCTCGGCGTCCGTCGGGTACCCCACGACGATCTTCATGAGGAAGCGGTCACGCTGCGCCTCGGGCAGCGGGTAGACACCCTCCTGCTCGATCGGGTTCTGCGTGGCCATCACCAGGAACGGGTCGGGCACCTCGTAGCTCTTGCCGCCGATCGACACCTGGTGCTCGGCCATCACCTCGAGCAGCGCCGACTGCACCTTGGCCGGCGCCCGGTTGATCTCGTCGGCGAGCAGGAAGTTGACGAAGACCGGGCCGAGCTCGACGTCGAACTGCTCGCTGGACTGCCGGTAGATCCGGGTGCCGACGATGTCGGCCGGGACCAGGTCGGGCGTGAACTGCACCCGGGAGAAGGTGCCCCCGACCACTTTGGCCATGGTCTCCACCGCGAGGGTCTTGGCCACGCCGGGCACGCCCTCCAGCAGGCAGTGACCGCGGGCCAGCAGCGCCACGAACATCCGCTCGACCATCCGGTCCTGGCCGACGATGACCCGCTTGACCTCGAACATGGCTCGTTCGAGCTGCGACGCGTCGTGCGCCGGCGGGACCGCCGTCACCGGGCCGGCCTCGGTCTCGGGCGTGCTGGGCTGCGCCACCAGTCCTCCACAACGGTCGTGATGCGCCGGCTCGGATGCCGACGCTCAAGACTTACATGACAGACAACTACATACGGCTGAGAGGTTCCTAGGAGCATAGAGACCCCCGGTGTCACCTGACCGTCACCATCATCCGCACCACGGATGATCGCCGCAGCCCAGGGCGCCATCGGCCGAAGATGTTGATCTTTCTGCGCGATACGCCGGAACGGGCACGCTCACCGGGTGGATACGTAAGTCTTTGAACCGTGTAGCATTTACCTCGTCGCCGGGCGGCTTCCCCCGTGGCCGCCCGGCGCTAAACCTCTTTTATTTCTCCCAAGTCGTTTCCTTTATGTTGGTCGGCATGGTTGAGGAACTCCACCCGCAGTGCTCCGCCAAGGGCTGTCGCGCGTCCGCTGCCTGGCAATTGCTCTGGAACAATCCAAAGCTGCACACGCCGGAATACCGCAAGACCTGGCTGGCCTGCGACGAACATCGGCTGTCCCTGGGCGCGTTCCTGGAAGCGCGCTCGTTCCTGAAGGAAGTGACGCCTTTCGTGTCGTCGGAAGACGCCGGAGTCTCCTAGGCTCTCTAGATGTGAGCGATCCTTCCGTGCCCACCGCCGTCGATGCCCTGCAACCTTGGCCGGACACGGTTCAATGGCATCCGGTCTCCCGCAAGTTGATCACTGTGGAGCTGATCGGGCTCGCCATCTGGCAGGGGATCCTGGTGATCGGCCTCGGCGTCGGCTGGCTGATCGGCCGCCAGTGGGGCTGGCTCGCCGGGATCGCCGCGGTGCTGCTGCTCGGGCTGTGGCGCGCGACGGTCGCGGTCCGCGCCGTGCGCGCCTGGGGCTATGCCGAACGCGACAACGACCTGCTGGTCCGGCACGGCCTGGTGATCCGCCGGCTCTCCATCGTCCCGTACGCCCGGATGCAGTTCGTGGACGTCACCGCCGGCCCGATCGAGCGGGCGTTCGGGCTGGCCACCGTGCAACTGCACACCGCCGCCGCGGCCAGCGACGCCCAGGTGCCCGGCCTGCCGCCGGAGGAGGCGGCCCGGCTGCGCGACCGGCTCACCGCCCTCGGCGAGGACCGGGCCGAGGGCCTGTGACCGCCACCGAGACGCCTGGACAGCCCGGACAGCCCGGCCGGCACGAGAGCGCCGAAGGGACCGGGCGGCAACGGCTGCACCCGCTCAGCCCGCTGTTGCACGGCGCCAAGAGCCTCTTCGTCATCGTCGCGGCACTCTCCTGGCAGACCCTGAACCAGCTCGGCCCGGTCCACTTCGGGATCGTGGTGCTGGTCCTCGCGGTCGGCGCGCTGATCTTCTCGTTGATCAGCTGGTGGAACACCGGCTATCAGGTGGTGGCCCGCGAGCTGCGGATCAATGAGGGGCTGGTGTGGCGCCGCCACCGCGCCATCCCGCTCGACCGGCTGCAGTCGGTGGAGCTGCGCCGGCCGCTGCTCGCCCAGCTGACCGGTCTGGCCGAGCTGCGGCTCGAGGTGGTCGGCGGGAGCAAGACCGAGGCGCCGCTCGCCTACCTGAGCGTGCGGGAGGCCGCGGCGCTGCGGGAGCGTCTGCTGGACCTCTCCGGTCGTACCCCCGAATCGGCGGTCGCGCCCAGCGCGGACCCGGCGGCCGGGACGCCCGGCGCCGCACCGCTCTTCTCGGTCCGCAACCGCGAGCTGCTGATCAGCCAGCTGCTCACCCCGCAGGCGTTCCTGCTGCCGATCGGCGTGGCCTGGGTGATCACCCAGTTCGTGATGGAGGGCTCGTGGACCTTCATCGGGATCGCCAGCACGGTCACCGCGATGGCCGGGGTGCTGCTCCAGCCGATCCGCCGGGTGCTGCGGGACTGGAGCTTCCGGCTGGCCCGCGACCCGGGCGGACGGCTGCTGCTGCGCTACGGCCTGACCGAGACGCGCAGCCAGGTGGTGCCGCTGCACCGGGTGCAGGCGGTCCGGATCACCTGGCCGTTCCTCTGGCGCCTCAACGGCTGGCTCTACCTCCAGCTCGACGTCGCCGGGTACGACGCGCCGGAGCACGGCAACGACACCGGCTCGGACCGGCTGCTGCCGGTCGGCGACCAGCACGCGGCCCGATTCCTGATCGGCACGGTGCTGCCCGGCGTCGACCTGACGACCCTGGCCACGTCACCGCCGCCGGAGCGGGTGCGCTGGCTGCATCCGATCGGGCTGCGGTTCCTGGGCGCCGGGCTTTACCCGGACGTGCTGGTCACCCGGGAGGGCCGGGTGTCACGGGAGATGACCCTGGTGCCGTACGCGCGGCTGCAGAGCGTCCGGGTGACGCAGGGTCCACTTCAGCGGCTGCTCCGCCTCGCCACCGTCTACGCGGACGCGGCCGGCGGGCGATCCGCGGTGGCCCGGGACCGGGACGTGGCGGAGGCCTGGGCGCTCGCGGACGAGCTGGTTCGCCGGGCCCGGCGGGCCCGGCGGGTGCCGCCGTCGTCCGCACCGGCCGCCGATCCGCCGCCCGCGGCACCGGCCGAGCCCGGTCAACCCGACGACGACCCATTCTGGCAGCGGCCCGCGCGGGCCTAAGGTGTGAGAATGGAGCTCCCGGAGT
Source organism: Actinoplanes regularis (assembly GCF_900188005.1). GTDB lineage: Bacteria > Actinomycetota > Actinomycetes > Mycobacteriales > Micromonosporaceae > Actinoplanes > Actinoplanes regularis. The sequence continues at coordinate 436,794 of NZ_FZNR01000002.1, forward strand.
TCGCTCCCGGCCTCAACGCCCGGGTCGAGTTGACGGTCACCGATTCCGACACCGCCCAGTCCGTCGGTTCCGGGGACGTGCCGGTGCTGGCCACACCCCGGGTGCTCGCGCTCGCCGAGGCCGCCACGGTGGCCGCCACCGCGCGGCACATCCCCGGCGGGATCACCACGGTGGGCACCCTGGCCGAGGTGCGGCACCGGATGCCGACGCCGGTCGGCCGGCGGGTGGTCGCGCACGCCACACTGGCCAAGATGGACGGGCGCAAGCTGCTCTTCGACGTCGTCGTCCGGGACGGGGAAACCGTGGTGGCCGAGGTCCGCGTCGAGCGTGCCCTGGTCGACCGGCGCGACTTCATCGCCCGCGCGCTCGGGGCCTAGAGCTCGCCCCACCGGGCGGCGAGCTCGGCCGGGGTGGGCATCGCCGTCGCGCCACCCTGGCGTTCACAGACCAGGCCGGCGACCGCGAGGGCGTAACGGACGTACTCCCGCCAGCCGGTCAGGCCGGCCGGACGGCCGTCGGCCAGCAGGCGACGGACCAGCGCGCTCATCACCGAGTCGCCGGCACCGGTCGCGTCGATCGCGTCGACCACCGGCGCCGGCAGGGTGGCCTCGCCGTCCGCCGCGGCCACGTGCGCGCCCCGCGCGCCGCGGGTCACCACGACCGTGCCGGCACCGAGCGCGCGGATCCGCCCGGCCGCGGCGGCCGGATCGCTGTCGCCGTAGAGCAGCTCGGCGTCGACCGAGCTCAGCTTGACCAGGTCGGCCGTGGCGAAGAACTCCTCGACCAGGGTCCGCAGGGCGGCCAGCGCGGCGTCGTCGGGCAGCAGCCGGGGCCGGACGTTCGGATCGAAGACGCGGAAGCCGCCGAAGCCGGCCCAGGCCGCGCGGGCGGCCGCCCGGAACGGCTCGCGGAGCAGGCAGATCGAGCCGGTGTAGAGCACCTCGGCGCCGGCCAGGACGCCGTGGTCCAGGTCGGCGGGGCGCAGCAGGGCGTACGAGGGTGGCTCGCCGTAGAACGTGAACGCCGGCTCGGCGCCCTCGAACGTGGTGACCGCCAGCGTGGTGGGGGCGTCGACCCGGCGTACGCCCTTGTCACCGACGCCGGCCTCGCTCAGGAAGGCGGCGATCCGGTCGCCGAGCACGTCGGTGCCGAGCGAGCCGGCGTACTCCACCCGGCCGCCCAGCCGCGCCACGCCGACGGCGACGTTGAGCGGCGCGCCGCCGATCGCCTGGCGGTAGATCAGCTCACCGCCCAGGTCGGCCTCGAGGAGGTCGATCAGCGCCTCGCCCAGCACCACCGCGTAGCTCATACCGCTCCCTCTCGAATCCCACCCGACACCCGGAACGCCCGTATTCCACACCAGGTTTCAGCCTCGCGCGCCGAACCGGCGAAATCCACCCCCGGGTTCCATCACCGGACAAATCCGGTTTTGTCAGAATTAGGGCATGTCAGTCAACCAGGCATTTCTCGCCGTGACCGCTGCCTTGACCGCCGCCGTGACCGGCGTCTATCTCACACCGTCCGCCTCCGCCGCGCCGCCGCCCGGCTCCACGGTCCCGTCGGCCGGTTCCTCCGTTCCACCGACCGGCCCCACGGTTCCACCGACCGGCTCCACGACCCCGTCGACCACCGCCGGAATCGCCCCGGCCACCTCGGCGGCCGCCCCTGCCACTCCCATGGCCACACCGGCCACCGCCGCGGCCGCTCCGGCCGCCTCCACAGCTCCGCCGACCACCAAACCCGCCAACCGGTTGTACTCCTACGACAAGACGCTGGTGCCGCTCGGGGCCTCGGTGAAGGTCGAACTCAAGTCCACCGGCGACAGCCTCTGGACCCGGCTCGACGTGAGCGGGCTGGCCCCCGGGCACGCCTACGGCGCACACGTGCACATCGCCGAGTGCGGCGCGGACCCGAAGGCCGCCGGGCCACACTTCCAGCACCACCCTGACCCGGCCGCGACCCCCACCACGCCGTCGGCCGATCCGGCCTACGCCAACCCGACCAACGAGATCTGGCTGGACTTCACCACGGACGCGAAGGGTGCGGCGTCGGTGAACAACACGCACGCCTGGAGCTTCGCCACCAATCACTGGCCGAGGTCGCTGGTCCTGCACGCCGAGACGACCAAGACCGGGCCCGGCGTGGCCGGGACGGCCGGCGCCCGGGTCGGCTGCCTCACCCTGAACGACGGGCACTGATCCTCGCCACCGGAAGCGACAGCGACCGACCGTGTGGGAGTCGCTGCTCACATGACCACGGACGTCCGGCAGCAAGCTCGACCTTTACGGTCGAAAGGGCTGCCGGACGGGCCACCGCGCGCTGCCTTCCGCCGGAGCCAGGCGGTAACGTCGGGTCACAGCTGAGAACGGAGGCACCACACGATGGCGCAGAAGGACGGCGGCACGCAGTCCGCACCCCGGACGGAGTCCCACGACCCCGCCTTCCCGGAGGCGTTCCTGCAGTTCATGCGAACCGGCTGGCGGGAGGACCCGATCTCGGTCACGCCGCTGCCCGAGACGCCGAACTATGCCAAGCGCCGGGCCGCGCTCTCCGAGGCCTTCCCCGGGGAGACGCTGATCATCCCGAGCGGCAACGAGAAGGTGCGCGCCAACGACACCGACTACCACTTCCGCCCCGGCAGCGACTTCTTCTACCTGACCGGCGACCGCGACCCGGACAGCGTGCTGGTGCTGCACCCGACCGAGTCCGGGCACGAGGCGGTGCTCTTCACCCGGGAGCGCAACTCCAAGGAGACCGACCGGTTCTTCCGCGACCGCAACGGTGAGCTCTGGGTCGGCCGGACCCACACCCTCGCGGAGAAGTCCACCGAGCTGGGTCTGGAGACAGCGTCCCTGGGCCACCTGGGCTCGGCCCTGGCCCAGTCGGCGCCGGGTCGCACCCGGGTGCTGCGCGGGCTCGACGCCAACGTGGACCGGGCGATCCTGGCCTACGAGCCCGACCGGCAGAAGCCCCGCGACCGCGAGCTGGCCTGGGTGATCTCCGAGCTCAAGCTGGTCAAGGACGAGTGGGAGATCGCTCAGCTGCAGGCCGCCGTCGACGCCACCGTGCTCGGCTTCGAGGACGTGGCCCGGGTCCTGCCGGCCGACCGCGGGGTCAAGGAGCGCCTGCTGGAGGGCGTCTTCGGGCTGCGCGCCCGGCACGACGGCAACGACGTCGGCTACAGCTCGATCCTCGGTGCCGGTCCGCACGCGACGATCCTGCACTGGGTGCGCAACACCGGCGTGACGAAGCCCGGCGAGCTGCTGCTGATGGACATGGGCGTGGAGGGGCACAACCTCTACACCGCCGACATCACCCGCACCGTCCCGGTCTCGGGCACGTTCACGCCGCTGCAGCGCCAGGTCTACGACATCGTCTACGCGTCGCAGCAGGCCGGCATGGACGCGATCCGTCCCGGCGTGCGCTTCAAGGACGTGCACCAGGCGTGCATGCGGGTGCTCGCCGAGGGGCTGCACGACCTGGGTCTGCTCCCGGTCGGCGTCGACGAGGCGATGGCCGAGGACAGCACCGTCTACCGGCGCTGGACCCTGCACGGCTTCGGGCACATGCTCGGCATCGACGTCCACGACTGCTCGCACGCGCGGAACGAGACGTACCGGGAGGGCGCGCTCGCCGAGGGCTACGTGCTGACGGTCGAGCCGGGTCTCTACTTCCAGCCGGAGGACGACCTGGTCCCCGAGGAGCTGCGCGGCGTCGGCATCCGGATCGAGGACGACGTCGTGGTCACCGCCGACGGCTGCCGCAACCTGTCGGACGGCCTGCCCCGCACCTCGTCCGAGGTCGAGTCCTGGCTCGCCGCCCAGCGGGAGGCGGGTCCCCGGCTCCCGAGCTGACGCCCCGAAACACGGCAACGGGCCGGCGGCGTGGCTGATCAGCCACGCCGCCGGCCCGTTTCGTCGATCGTCAGCCGACCTTGTAGTCGGAGATCCCCCAGCACTCGGCGCCGTCCGCCTCGCCGCTCACGTTGACGGTGACCTTGACCGGGTGCCCGTCGGCGGTGTCGTACTCGGTGCTGACCTGGCCGCCGTCGTCGGCGCTGGTCTGCGCCATGGCGACCAGTTCGCCGAGGGTCGGGACCTCGATCTCCTCGCCCTCGTCGCCGGTGACCGGCCCGAGGTCGACGGCCGCCGACGGATCCGGAGCGGCGGTCGCGCCACCCACCCGGGTCGAGCCGGTGACCTTGCCGCCCTGCACGGTCGCCTGGTAAATGCCGAGCGGCTTGGCCGCGTCGCAGCCACGGGTCAGCTTGTACGAATAGGAGCCCGGTTCGGTCCAGGCCGGCGCCGAGCCGGCGACGGCCGGCGCGGCCGAAGTCGTCGACTCGACGATTTTCGGATCAGACGACGAAGTGCACCCGGCGACCACACCGACGAGGGCAAACGCGCACAGGGCACGCTCGAACCGCACCAGGACCTCCCCTTCAGGCGGCCACCGACCACCGGCGGGCCACGCGGCGCAATCTAGCGCAGCGCGTCGAGCGCGGCGATCACCAGGGCTTGGCGATCACCCCGGCGAGATCCCGGACGGCCACCCGGTCCTCCTCGGCCAGGACGGCGAGCATGCTCTCCGCCTCGGCCACGGTGGCGTACTTGCCGAACGAGGCGGCGGCTTCGACGTCCGGCGTCTCCAGCCAGAGCCGTCCCTCCTCCCACACCATCTGCACGCAGCCGCCGGAGCGGCCGACCGCTGACAGCCAGGAGCGGGTGCAGGGCAGCCCGCGCAACGCGGCGAACGTCTCCGGCAGGGTCATCGGCCGGCACCCGAGCCCCGTCGTCGAGACCAGCACGCTCAGAAGTCCGTCCTCCGGGATCACGTCGCCCTCGCCCTCGCCCTCGCCGAGCAGGCTCAGGCCGGCGAACCTCCCGGTCTGCCGCCCATCGGCATCGACCAGCCGGTCGAACTCCCGGTGCACCTCGATCGCCCGCCCGTCCGGCGTGGTGAGACGCACGGTGACCTCGTCCGGCAGCCACGGCAGCACCAGCCGCTCCAACTGGAGCGCCGGCGTGACCCCACCGACCCCGGGGCCGGCTTTCCCGCTGATCACCTCGACCTCGATCGCCGGGGACCCGGCCGGGTCCTCCGCCAGGTACGCCGCCAGCCGCCCGTGCCGCCGCCGGGCCCAGGTCATCCGCACGTTGATCCGCTGGCCCGCCGACCCGTCCCAGACGACCTCGAGCCCCTCGGCCCGCAGCGCCGCCGCCACCTCCTGCCCGATCCGCACCGCCGACGCGCCCTCGGCCGCGGGTTTGATCAGCCCGTACGCGAGGTAGAGCGTGCCGCCGTCGGCCGCCCGCTCCGCGTCCTGCCAGTGGTAGAACACGTAGCCCCGGCCCGACTCCGACTCCCCGCCGATCTCCGCGACCCCGCAGTTCTGGCAGCAGGAGAACTCCTCACGGGCGACGATTCCGGCGCGGTCGAGGGCCTGGAACGCGTCGGTGAGCCGGTCGTTGTCCGTCCGCTCCGGCCACCCGGCCTGGGCGGCCAGGTGCGCCTCGAACGCCGGCCCGACCAGCCCCCAGGCCAGCGCCCGGATCTGCGCCGGCTCCGCCTCCCCGTGCAGGTACTCCACCGTGTCCTCGACGATCGTCGCGCAGTCACGCCGGCCCCGGGCCACATGGTTGACGATGTGCTGGCGAGCCTCCGTGATCATGCCCGGACGCTAACAGTCACCCATGACAGAACGGCCGGCCGAATCGACGAACGCGAACACCGGCCCGGCGGACCCCGGCCGACTGGGAGGATCGGCACGTGGACCCCGCCTTGCGGGGGCTAGCAAGACGGACGTACGGTTTACCGAAGACGCACAACCGAGAGTTAGGCAAACCTAACCCGAAGGTCGCCCTTTCGGTGCGAAAGACTTGACTTCCAGTCGCTGGGTGTGAAGGAGATGACGGTGGCCAGCCTCGACACCTTTGGTGCGAAGAGCGAGCTGCGCGTCGGTGACGCGAGCTACGAGATTTTCACGATCGACAAGGTGAAGGGGCACGAGCGCCTGCCCTACTCCTTGAAGATCCTCCTGGAGAACCTGCTGCGTACTGAGGACGGCGCGAACATCACCGCCGACCACATCAACGCGCTCGGCAACTGGGACAAGGACGCCCAGCCCAACGTCGAGATCCAGTTCACCCCGGCACGGGTGCTGATGCAGGACTTCACCGGCGTCCCCTGCGTGGTCGACCTGGCCACCATGCGTGAGGCCGTGAAGGACCTGGGCGGCGACCCCACCAAGGTCAACCCGCTCTCGCCGGCCGAGATGGTCATCGACCACTCGGTCATCGCCGACCTGTTCGGCCGCGCGGACGCCTTCCAGCGCAACGTCGAGCTGGAGTACCAGCGCAACCGTGAGCGCTACCAGTTCCTGCGCTGGGGCCAGACCGCGTTCAACGAGTTCAAGGTCGTCCCGCCGGGCACCGGCATCGTGCACCAGGTCAACATCGAGTACCTGGCCCGCACGATCATGGAGCGCAACGGCCAGGCCTACCCGGACACCGTGGTCGGCACCGACTCGCACACCACCATGGTCAACGGCCTGGGTGTGCTGGGCTGGGGCGTCGGCGGCATCGAGGCCGAGGCCGCCATGCTCGGCCAGCCGGTCAGCATGCTGATCCCGCGGGTCGTCGGCTTCAAGCTCTCCGGCGAGGCGCCGGCCGGCACCACCGCCACCGACCTGGTCCTGACCATCACCGAGATGCTGCGCAAGCACGGCGTGGTCAGCAAGTTCGTCGAGTTCTACGGCCCCGGCGTGAGCGCCGTGCCGCTGGCGAACCGGGCCACCATCGGCAACATGTCGCCGGAGTACGGCTCCACCGTCGCGATCTTCCCGATCGACGAGCAGACCATCGAGTACCTGAAGCTGACCGGCCGCACCGAGCAGCAGGTCGCGCTCGTCGAGGCGTACGCGAAGCGCCAGGGTCTCTGGCTCGACCCGAACGCCGAGCCGGACTACTCCGAGAAGCTCGAGCTCGACCTGTCGACGATCGTCCCGTCGCTGGCCGGCCCGAAGCGCCCGCAGGACCGGGTGCTGCTCAGCGAGGCCAAGGAGGCGTTCCGCGACGCCCTTCCGGCCTACACTTCGCCGCACGGCCACGCCGACGAGGCCAGCGAGGAGTCCTTCCCGGCCTCCGACTCGCCGGCCAACAACGTCGAGGACGAGGCGGACAAGCCGCACCTGTTCAGCGCCGCGCTGGGCTCCACCGGCCGGACCTCCAAGCCCACCCGGGTCAAGGGCGACGACGGCGTCGAGTACGAGCTCGACCACGGCGCGGTCGTGATCGCCGCGATCACCTCCTGCACCAACACCTCGAACCCGCAGGTCATGATCGGTGCCGCCCTGCTCGCCAAGAAGGCGGTGGAGAAGGGCCTGACCCGCAAGCCGTGGGTCAAGACCACCCTCGCTCCCGGCTCCAAGGTCGTCTCCGACTACTACGACCGGTCCGGCCTCACGCCGTACCTGGACAAGATCGGTTTCAACCTGGTCGGCTACGGCTGCACCACCTGCATCGGCAACTCGGGCCCGCTGCCCGAGGAGGTCTCGGCCGCGATCAACGAGGCCGACCTGACCGCGGTCAGCGTCCTCTCCGGCAACCGGAACTTCGAGGGCCGGATCAACCCGGACGTCAAGATGAACTACCTGGCGTCCCCGCCGCTGGTCGTGGCGTACGCGCTGGCCGGCTCGATGGACCTCGACATCACCACCGAGCCGCTCGGCACCGGGTCGGACGGCAAGCCGGTCTACCTGGCCGACATCTGGCCGTCCCCGCAGGAGATCGACGAGGTCATCGCGCAGGCGATCGGCGCCGAGGGCTTCAGCACCGCCTACCAGGACGTCTTCGCCGGCGACGAGCAGTGGCAGTCGCTGCCGACGCCGACCGGCAAGACCTTCGAGTGGTCCGAGGACTCCACCTACGTCCGGAAGCCCCCGTACTTCGAGGGCATGGCCGCGGACCCGAGCCCGGTCAACGACATCACCGGCGCGCGGGTCCTGGCCAAGCTGGGCGACTCGGTCACCACCGACCACATCTCCCCGGCCAGCTCGATCAAGCCGGACTCCCCCGCCGGCAAGTACCTCGCGGAGCACGGCGTCCCGCGCGCCGAGTTCAACAGCTACGGCTCCCGCCGCGGCAACCACGAGGTCATGATCCGTGGCACCTTCGCCAACATCCGCCTGCGCAACCAGCTGGTGGAGGGCGTCGAGGGTGGCTTCACGGTCAACCACCTGACCGGCGAGCAGACCACGATCTACGACGCCTCGGTCGCGTACCAGGAGGCCGGCATCCCGCTGGTCATCCTGGCCGGCAAGGAGTACGGCTCGGGCTCGTCCCGGGACTGGGCCGCCAAGGGCACCATGCTCCTCGGCGTCCGCGCCGTCATCGCCGAGAGCTACGAGCGGATCCACCGCTCCAACCTGATCGGCATGGGCGTCCTGCCCCTGCAGTTCCCGCAGGGCGAGAACGCCGCGTCGCTCGGCCTCACCGGCACCGAGACGTTCTCGTTCGCCGGCGTCACCGAGCTCAACAACGGCACCACGCCGCGCACGGTCAAGGTCACCACGGACACCGGTGTCGAGTTCGACGCCGTCGTCCGGATCGACACGCCCGGCGAGGCGGACTACTACCGCAACGGCGGCATCCTGCAGTACGTGCTGCGCAAGATGCTCCGCGGCTGATCTTCCGCAACGACGGAGGCCCCGCCTGGTTCAGGCGGGGCCTCTGTCTATTCCAGCCTGGCCTGCAACTCCAGCGCCAGGTCGAGCCCCCGCGACCCGGCCGGTTCCCGGCCCTCGGCGGCCTCCCGGGACACCTCGACCGTCTCCGCCACCAGAGCGCGGGCCTCGTCCAGCCGGCCCGCGTTCTCCAGCCGGGCCACATGGTCGCGCAGAATGAAGGAGAACTTCACCACCGTCCCGGCCCGGTTCGCCGCCGCCGCCTCGCGGATCAGCACCAGCGCCTCGGCCGTGGCGTCGATCGCCTCGTCGAACCGGTCCAGCTCATCCAGCCTCCAGGCGAGCACGGCCAACGATTGCGCCAGCCCCGGCAGCGCGACGGCCCGGTTCACCCGCAGCAGTTCCCGCCGCAGCGCCACCGCCTCGAGCAGATGCGGCAGCGCCTCCGCCGGATCCTCGATCTGCCCGCCCAGGTCGCTCACCGCCTCGGCGAAAACCGCGCGGAACGCGTCGCGGTCCTGCTCCAGCATCTGCCGGTACCACCCGACGGCATCGGTGGTCGCCGTCACCGCTTCGGTCATGCGCCCCAGGATGGCAAGCCGACCGCCGTAGGCCCGCAGCGCCGCCGCCCGCCCCGCCGGCGACAGCCCGTCCAGGCTTGCAGCCTCGGCCGCGGCCGCCAGCGCCTCCTCCTCACGGCCCATCCGGCTCAGAACGATCGCGTAGTTGGTCAGTGCGGTCCCCAGTTTGTCCGGCAGCTTCTCGGCCAGGCGCCGGAAGAGCGCCACCGACTCGGCGCTGAACTCGATCGCGTCCGCCCACCGGCCGGCCGCGTACAGCCGATTGGCGTGGTTGTTCAGAGCCTGCCCGAACTGGAAGAGGCTCTTCCGATCAGCCCCGGCGGCCAGCACCCGCCACATCCCGACCGCGCGCTCGCTCTGCGCCAGCGCCTCCTCGGGCTCGCCGACCTGGGCCAGCGCGTTGGCCAGCGTGACCAACACCCACGCGAGCACCGCGTCCGGCTGCACGATGTCGTCCGCCAGCGCCTCCCGGGCCGCCGCCAGCCCCTCCCTCACATGGCCCGCCACCAGCAACTGGTTGGCCAGCGAGGAGAGGGCGAGCACCAGCGACCCGGTGCGCGCCGGATCGGCCCGGGCCACGGTCACCGCCTCTTCGGCGGCTGCCACCGCCTCAGCGTGCCGGGACATTTCCCGCAGGTACTCCGCCTGGGTGAGCAGCGCTCGTACCAGCCCCGGCTCGGCCCCCCGCACACCCGACGCGACCAGCGACCGCAACTCGGCCACCGCCGCCTCGCCGATCCGCTGCGCCGTCGCCCGATCGCCCCTGTCATGCGCGCGTTTCGCGTCGTCGACCGCTGCCAGCGCGCGCTGGGTCAGGCCGGCGCCGTCTCCGGTCGCCAGCCGCAGCCGTCGTATCCATCCCGTAGCCACACCGGGAAAATCTACGGTCACCGATCAAGTCCGGCACGGCCCGGAGGCGGCGGTTGTCGCGGGGGACACCGGCAGCAGCGGAGTACGGCGACGTCAGACATGTAAGTGGTTGCCGGGCGAGGGGCGGCGTGGTGAATAAGCTTCGGGGATGGATGACAACAGTGTGCTGACCCGAATTCGCGGCCTGGTCGAGGAGGAACACGAGCTGCGCCAGCAGCTGGGCCAGGGCGAGATCTCGTCCGCCGACGAGCACGCCCGCCTCAAGAGCCTCGAGGAGGCGCTTGACCAGTGCTGGGACCTGCTGCGCCGGCGCCGGGCCGCCCGCGACGTCGGCAACGACCCGGACGCCGAGCGGGCCCACAGCGTCAGCGAGGTGGAGAACTACATCCAGTGACCCGGTTCGCGGCCGCCATCTCGACGACGGCCGCGATCCGCATCGACCCGTTCCGGTCCCGCCTCAGCGGCCGGCCGGGCGGTTGTCGCGCGGGCGGCGGCAACCGCCCATCCGCGACGCCCGCGTGGGGATCGGGCGCGGCGGGCCGGGCCGGGGACGCCCGGTCACCGCAGCCCCGCCTCGAAGAGCAGGCGTTCGATCAGGCCCTCCGCGTCGATCGTGAGGCCGCGGGCCCGGAACCAGGTCGCCACGTTGGTGACGTCCCGCGCGATGAACTCGGCACCCCGCGGATTCGCGACCACGTCGACGATCTGCGGCAGGTCGATCAGGACCAGGCGCCCGTCCCGCACCAACGTGTTGTACGGCGACAGGTCACCGTGCGCCACCTGGGCCCGGGCCAGCACCGACAGCGCGTCGGTCATCTGCTCCCACAGGCTCTCCAGGTCGGCGTTGTCGGAGCGCACCTGGGCCAGCCGTGGCGCGGCTTCCCCGGTCTCCCAGTCACCGATGAACTCGAGCATCACCTCGGTGCCGCTCAGCTGCACCGGGTAGGGCACACAGACCAGCCCACTCTCCTGGCCGATCTCCCACAGCCGCCCGAGCGCGTCGAACTCGGCGGCCGCCCACTGCCCGGCGATCAGCTCCTTGCCGAACGAGGTGCGGTTCGTCATCGCCCGCATCTCCCGGGACCGGCGCACCCGGCGGCCCTCGAGATAGCCGGCGTCACGGTGGAACATCCGGTGGTCGCCGTCCCGGTAACGCTTGGCGGCGATCATGCTGCTCTGCCCGGTCGCCGGAAGCCAGCGCCGGACCAGGAAGACGTCCGCTTCCTTGCCGGTCTTGAGGACACCCAGCTCGGTGTCGACCGCGCCGTGCTCCGTACGTACCCAATCGGGTCTCGGCTCCGGACCGTGCAGCGCACCGTCCCAGCTGGACCACTGGTCTCCGACCTCGGGCAGGTCGGGATCCTCACGCAGGGCCGGCTCCAGCCGGCCACGCTTCAGAAAATCGGGCTCGTCGTCGTCGAACTTGCGACGGCCGCGGCGCATGGTCGCCGGACCGTTGGAGTCGTGCTCTCGCACTGGAGGTTCTCCTCGGAGAAAGAAGTTTTCAGGGAAGCCGGAACAGCAGGCATCGCAAAGACAGCCATTTCTTGGCCACCCCCTTCTCTCTCCACCGGCGCGAAGCAGCCGGAACAGCACAGCAGCGCGGAACCCGCGTTGCGCGGACGACTCTTTCCTACCCCCACCCCAGCCGCAACCGATTTATCAGGACCACACCGACGCGGGCAGCGGCCCCGCACAGCAACACGCCAACCAGCTACCGCGGCCGCCGCCTGCGGTTCGCGGGTGTGCATGTGACCCTGGAAGCTCAGCCTGCTGGCGCTGGTGGCGATCAGGCCGGCCCGCACACGAACATGTGGACCAGCCGGCCGGCACGTCAGCGATAGGGACGACGACGGTCAGCGGGTGGCCATGATCGCCGAGATGCCCTGGATGACATTCCCGGCGACCCGGGTCGGCGCGAACCGGGTGTCCACCCACTCCCGCCCCCGATGCAGCCACACACTCGGCAGACCCAGCGCCGCCGCGCCACCGATGTCGGCCTCCGGGCTGTCGCCGAGGACCCAGGCCCCGGCCAGACGCATACGAACCCGCTGAGCGGCGAGCGCGAAGATCCGCGGGTTGGGCTTACTGACCCCCGCCTGCTCCGAAATCACCCAATCGGCGACATAGCGGTCAAGGCCGGTGCGCCGGATGCGCCCCTCGGACTGCTCCGCGGCACCGTTCGTGACGACCACCGGAATGAGGCCGGCGTCGGCGGCGATCTCCAGCGCACAGCCGATCATCGGGTCGAGCCGCTCATGGGCGAGCGGGCCCTCGTAGAGCTCGTCGACGAGATCGATGGCAGGCACTCTTAGCTGGTAGCGGTCCCGGAGTTGGTCGGCGAGGTCCCACCGGGAGGTCAGGCCGTCAGCGTCCACGGCGACCAACCAGTCGAGATCGTCCTGAGGTGCGGCGATCTCGTCGAGGAAACCCTTAGCCCAAAGCCGGAACGCACCGCTGCGGTCGAGCAGGGTGTCGTCCAGAGCGAGGAAGACTAGAGGCACGCGCGCACTTTACGTGAGCACCGGCCAAAGCGAACAGTCCAGGACTGTAAACAAAGCGCAGTTCCCTTGACGAAATTCGCATCATCCGATCGAGGGACGCGAGACGCTAAAAAGCCGTACGTACGGATTGCAAGACTGCGGGGCCACATGAAACGATCAGCGGCGTGCCCAGGGTTAGCCAGGACCAGCTCGACGCTCGCCGCCACGAGATCCTCAACGCGGCGCGAGGCTGTTTCGCGCGGTTCGGCTACGAGGGCGCCACGGTCCGCCGCCTGGAAGAGGCGACGGGCATGTCCCGCGGCGCGATTTTCCACCATTTTCGCGACAAGGAGTCGCTGTTCCTGGCGGTCGCCGAGGACGACGCGGTCAACATGGTCGAGACCGTCGCCCGCAACGGCCTCGTCCAGGTGATGCGCGACCTGCTGGAGCTCGCCGGCACCAGCGACGGTGACACGGCCGGTTGGCTCGGCACCCAGCTCGAGGTCTCGCACCGCCTGCGCACCGACCCGGCCTTCGCCAAGCGGTGGGCGCAACGCTCGGCCGCGATCGCCGACGCCACCCGGGAGCGCCTGCAGCGCCAGGGAGAGGCCGGCGTCCTGCGCCAGGACGTGCCCGTCGACGTGCTGACGCAGTTCCTGGAGCTGGCCTACGACGGCCTGGTCCTGCACCTGGCCACCGGCCGTCCCCCCGGCGACCTGGCCCGGGTCCTGGATCTGGTCGAGGACGCCGTTCGCCGGCACTGAGCCGCCGCCGGCCGCCGGCTGATGAAATGATGTCCCACATGGATCTGGGGCTGGCTGATCGCGTCTTCATCCTCACCGGCGCCTCGCGCGGGCTGGGTTTCGCCACCGCGCAGGCGCTCGTCGCGGACGGCGCCCGGGTGGTGATCTCCTCGCGGGACGAGGAGAAGGTCGCCGACGCGGTGGCCGAGCTGGGTGCCGGGCACGCGGTCGGGCTGACCGCCGACCTGGCCGACCCGGGCACGCCACGTGAGCTGGTGGACCTGGCGACAGAGCGGTTCGGCCGGCTCGACGGCGCCCTGATCTCGGTGGGCGGTCCGGCCCCGGGGACCGCCGGCGGCATGAGCGACGACCAGTGGCGCGGTGCGTTCGAGACGGTCTTCCTCGGTTCGGTCCGGGCCGCGCGCACCTTCGCGGCGGCATTGCCCGAGGGCGGCGCGATCGGCCTGGTGCTCTCCACCTCGGTGAAGACGCCGCTCGCCGGGCTCGGTCTGTCGAACGGGCTCCGGCCCGGCCTGGCCATGGTCGCCAAGGACATGGCCGACGAGTACGGGCCGCGCGGCATCCGGGTGCTGGGCATCCTGCCCGGCCGGTTCATGACCGACCGCAACCGGGAGCTGTTCCAGAACACCGGCGATCCGGCGACCGCGGCGGCCGAGGCGGCGGCGGCGATCCCGGTGCGCCGGATCGGGGAGGCGCCGGAGTTCGGCCGGGTGGCGGCGTTCCTGCTCTCCCCGGCGGCCGGCTATGTGACCGGTTGTGTGGTCCCGGTCGACGGCGGTGCGATGCGCACGCTGTGATCGCGTCCCCTCAGCGCCCCGGGCGAGCAGTCCAGTCAGGAGTCTCGTCACCGGGACGGGGTGGCAGCACCCGCTGCTCTTGGATCACCGACTCCCGCCGGAACCGCTCGGCCGACGGATGCCACGCCTCGTCGATCGGCCCCATGATCCCTCCGCCGATACCCTTGCGCCGCACCCAGCCGCCGAACCGCGCGAACGTCCAGAGCACCGCCGCGAACACCACCGCGAAGACCAGGAGACCCGTCACGGCTCCACGGTAGTCGCCGGCACAGTGATGATCTCAACCGCTTCCTCGGGGTACGGCGTGGCGGCCGCGGCGAACTGGGTGCGGTAGAGGTCCGCGTAGAGCCCACCGGCGGCGACCAGGACGTCGTGGGTGCCGCGCTCGACGACCTTCCCCCGGTCCAGCACCACGATCAGGTCGGCGCTCCGGATCGTGGAGAGCCGGTGGGCGATGACCAGCGCGGTCCTGTTCCGCAACGCCTCGGTCAGGGCCCGCTGCACGGCCGCCTCGGACTCGCTGTCCAGATGGGCGGTGGCCTCGTCGAGAATCACGATCGACGGCTGTTTGAGCAGCAGCCGGGCGATCGCGATGCGCTGCTTCTCGCCGCCGGAGAAACGGTAGCCGCGCTCCCCCACCACGGTCTCCAGCCCGTCCGGCAGCGACCGGACCAGGTCGCCGACCTGGGCGCCGTCCAGGGCGGCCCACATCTCGTCCTCGGTCGCGCCCGGCCGGGCGTACCGCAGGTTCTCCGCGATCGTCTCGTGGAAGAGGTGCGAGTCCTGGGTGACCACACCGACCGTGTCACGCAGCGAGTCGAGGGTCGCGTCGCGCACGTCGACGCCGCCGACCAGGACCGCGCCGCCGGTCACGTCGTAGACCCGGGAGACCAGCATCGAGGTGGTCGACTTGCCGGCGCCGGACGGGCCGACCAGCGCGACCAGCTGCCCCGGCTCGACGGTGAAGTCGATGCCGTGCAGGACCGGCGTGTTCTCCGTCCGGTCCAGCGTCGCGACGTCCTCCAGGGTGGCGAGGGAGACCTCGGCGGCGCTCGGGTAGCGGAACCGGACGTCACGGAACTCGATCCGGCCGGAACCCGCCGGGATCGGTGCCGCGTCCGGCTTCTCGGCGATCCCCGGCTCGAGGTCGAGCACCTCGAAGACCCGGTCGAACGAGACCAGCGCGCTCATCACGTCCACCCGGACGTTGCTGAGTGCGGTGAGCGGGCCGTAAAGCCGGGTGAGCAGCAGGGCCAGGGTGACCACGGTGCCGGCCGAGACCTGGCCGTGAACGGCGAGCCAGCCGCCCAGGCCGTACGTAAGCGCCTGCGCCAGCGAGGCCACCAGCAACATGGCGACGAAGAAGGTGCGGGAGTACATCGCCTGCTGGACCCCGATGTCGCGGACCCGCTCGGCGCGCTCGCCGAACCGGGCGGCCTCGCTGTCGGGGCGCCCGAAGAGCTTGACCAGCAGCGCGCCGGAGACGTTGAACCGCTCGGTCATGGTCGCGTTCATCTTGGCGTCGAGGTTGTACGACTCCCGGGTGATCTCGGCGAGCCGCCGGCCGACCCGTCGCGCCGGGATGATGAAGACCGGGAGGAGCGCCAGCGACAGCACGGTGATCGGCCAGGACAGGCTGAACATCACCGCCGCGGTGAGCACCAGCTGGATGACGTTGCTGAGCACGCCGGAGAGGGTCGAGGTGAACGCCCGCTGGGCCCCGATCACGTCGTTGTTGAGCCGGCTGACCAGGGCGCCGGTCTGGGTGCGGGTGAAGAACTGCAGCGGCATGCGCTGGACGTGGTCGTACACCCGGGTCCGCAGGCTGAGGATGATGCCCTCACCGATACGCGCCGAGTACCACCGCTGAGCCAGCGAGAGCAGTGCGTCGACGACGGCCAGGCCGGCGATCAGCAGGGCGATCCGGACCACGGTGGTGGCCGCGCCGGGCCCGCCACCGGTGATCGCGTTGATCACGTGACCGGCCAGCAGCGGGGTGGCCACGCCGATTCCGGCGTCGACCACCACGGCGAGCAGGAACACCGCGATGTCCCGGCGGTAGGGCTCGGCGAACCGCAGGATCCGCCGCATGGTGCCGGGCGTCACCTGGTGTGCCGCGACCCGCTCCGCGCTCTGGATCGAGCGCAGCATGTTCCAGCTGGTCATGCTCATTCGTCACCTCCCGGGCGTCGAGCGACTACGACAACCCGGGAGGTGCGGCCGCTATTCCTCGGCGCGGACCGTTTCGCTGCCCGAAACGGTCCCTACTCCCCGGACCCGAGCAGTTCCGCGAGCCGGCGGGTCTGTGCTTCCCGTTCGGCCCGGTCCTGCTCCGCGTACGACCGGCCGGGTGCCCCGGCCAGCAGGCCCTTGATCTCGGCGACGGCCCCCGCGTCCCCGGCCAGTACGGCGGCGACCAGGTCGGCGACCGCCGCGTCCAGTTCGTCCCGCGGCACCACAGCGGTGGCGAGGCCGATCCGGTCCGCCTCGTCGGCCGGGATCCGTCGCCCGGTCACGCAGATCTCCAGTGCCCGGGACGGGCCGATCAGCTCGGTGAGCCGTTTCGTCCCGCCCAGATCGGGCACCAGGCCGAGCGTCACCTCGGCCATCGAGAACCGCGCGTCATCGGCGAGCACTCGCATGTCACAGTTCAGCGCCAACTGGAAGCCGGCGCCTATGGCATGTCCCTGCACCGCCGCGATGGACACGATGGACGGGCTGCGCAACCACGTGAACGCGGTCTGGAAGCCCGCAATCCGATCGGCGCAGTCGGCAGATGACAACTGCGCCAGTCGAGCCAGTGCGGAATCGCCGTCACCGCGGGCAACGGACAGATCCAGGCCGGCGGAAAACGCGCGGCCTTCGGCTCGCACAATGACGACGCGGACGTCGCCCGGCAATTTTCGGGAAATGTTGCTCAGCTCCGCCCACATGGCCGGAGTCTGTGCATTGAGAACGTCGGGCCGGCACAACGTGACCGTCGCGACCGGCCCAGCCTGTTCGTAGCGAACGCCTACATCATCGGCTGTTACCGCGGTTACCGGCTCGGCGTTGTCCGCCGTCACGCCTTCTTGCGGCGGCGGGCGCCGCCGCGCTGGCGCAACTGCACGCCCGATTCGGTTAGCACGCGGTGGACGAATCCATAGGACCGGCCAGTCGAAGCGGCAAGCGCCCGGATGCTCTCACCGGAGGTGTAACGCTTCACCAGGTCCTTGGCGAGCGACTGCCGCTCGCTACCGACGATTCGACGACCCTTCTCAGTACTGGTAGCTGTGCCAGTGGCTGCCATCTTGAATCCTCACGTCGCAGACAGTGCGGTCAGATACGGTCCCACCTATTACACCGCCTCCAACGATCATGCGCTAGGCATCTACCGCCGAGGAACGTGCCCATTTATTACTGTCAGGAACTTGACGGTTACCACGCGCATCAATGTCAGACCGTTTGCCCGCAGGGCGCGGGGCGACATTTTCGGCGCGCGACCCACGACTCGGCAGGCTCACCAAGACCATCGATCACCTGCAGAAACACTCGATCGAGGACGACACGCCGAGGGTTACGCGCCGAAGCTGTGCGGGGGCTGTGAGTCACCCCTGTGGGATGAGGTGCGCGTACGGGCGCAAGTCCGACCTGCCCTCAAACGCCCGAACATCGCACTGTCTGTGTGGGCACCAGTTGACAACTGACGATGCCAATGATCCAGGACCCCTCACAACCTGCTATGGGGTCACGCCAGCTCGACGAGTTCCAGCAGGTCGTCGCTCCACGCGTCCTCGTCGCCGTCCGGCAGCAGGATCGCCCGGTCCGGCTTCAACGCCTGCACACAGCCGGCGTCGTGGGTCACCAGCACGATCGCGCCCGGGTAGTTGGCGATCGCGTCCAGCACCTGCTCCCGGCTGACCGGGTCGAGGTTGTTGGTCGGCTCGTCCAGCAGCAGCACGTTCGCGCCGGAGCAGACCAGGGTGGCCAGGGCCAGCCGGGTCTTCTCACCGCCGGAGAGCACCCCGGCCGGCTTGTCCACGTCGTCGCCGGAGAAGAGGAACGCGCCCAGGATCTTCCGCAGCTCGGTGTCCGTCTGCTCGGAGCCGGCGCTGCGCATGTGGTCCAGGATCGTCCGGTCCACGTCCAGGGTCTCGTGCTCCTGGGCGTAGTAGCCGAGCCGCAGGCCGTGTCCGGCGCGCACCTCACCGGTGTCCGACTTCAGCAGGCCGCCGAGGATCCGCAGCAGGGTGGTCTTCCCCGCGCCGTTCAGGCCCAGGATGGCGACCCGGGAGCCGCGGTCCACGGCCACGTCGACGTCCGCGAAGATCTCCAGCGACCCGTACGACTTCGACAGGCCGTGCCCGGTCAGCGGCGTCTTGCCGCACGGGGCCGGGCTCGGGAACCGGACCTTCGCCACCTTGTCCGAGACCCGGGTCTCCTCCAGGCCACCGAGCAGCTTCTCGGCCCGGCGCGCCATGTTCTGCGCCGCCACCGTCTTGGTCGCCTTGGCCCGCATCTTGTCGGCCTGCGCCAGCAGGGCACCGGCCTTCTTCTCCGCGTTGGCCCGCTCCCGGCGGCGCCGCCGCTCGTCGGTCTCCCGCGCTTCCAGGTACGTCTTCCAGCCCATGTTGTACATGTCGACGACCGAGCGGTTCGCGTCCAGGTACCAGACCTTGTTCACCGCGGCGTCGAGCAGCTCGACGTCGTGACTGATCACGATCAGGCCGCCTTTGTGCTGCGCCATGTAACCGCGCAGCCAGGCGATCGAGTCCTGGTCGAGGTGGTTGGTGGGCTCGTCGAGCAGCAGGATGCCCTTGCCGTTCTGCCCGGAGTTGGCGAACAGGATGCGGGCCAGCTCGATCCGGCGGCGCTGACCGCCGGAGAGGGTGCCGATGGTCTGCGCCAGGGCGCGGTCGGGCAGGCCCAGGTTGGCACAGATCCGGGCGGCCTCGGCCTCGGCTCCGTACCCGCCCAGGGCGGCGAACTGGTCCTCCAGCTGGCCGTAGCGCCGGATCAGCTTCTCGTCGGCGCTCTCCTCGAGCTGCACCTCGAGCTTCTGCATCTCGGCGAGGATGGTGTCCAGGCCGCGGGCGGAGAGCACCCGGTCGCGCCCGGTCACGTTCAGGTCGCCGGTCCGCGGGTCCTGCGGCAGGTAACCGATCTCACTGGTCCGCTCGACCGAGCCGGCGTACGGGATGCCCTCGCCGGCCAGCACCTTCAGCGTGGTCGTCTTGCCCGCGCCGTTGCGGCCGACCAGGCCGATCCGGTCGCCCGGCTGCACCCGCAGGGTGGTCGGGGAGATCAGAATGCGCGCGCCGGCGCGGAGTTCCAGTCCGGTGGCGGTGATCATGGAAATTCTCGCTCTCGGTGATTGGGCTGACTCAGGGCGCAAAAAGACGCCGGCCGTCCCCTGGACGGTCGGCGCTGGGCAGGTCAGCCTTCGCAGAGCAGCACGCGGCCATACTACCCGGCGGCCGCTGTCAACTCCCACTCGATTAGGCCGCAAGATCATCGGGTACACGCCGTGCAACCGTGGCGAAGTGAGGACGGCATGGAACTCAACGAGAACGCCGAGATCGACACCAGTCAGGTCGAGGACCTTCGTGGCTCGGGCGGCGGCGGGGGTGGCTTCGGTGGGCTGCCCATCGGTGGCGGCGGCCTGACCGGCATCGTCATCACGGTGCTGCTCGCCCTGGTCGGCGGCTACTTCGGGATCAACACCCTGGGCGGCGACGGTGGCTCCCCGAACGCCGACAACACCAGCCTCGACCAGGAGTGCCACCAGCAGACCGCCCGCGAGCAACTGGACTGCCGCAACGTCCTCTACATCAACTCGATCCAGGCGTACTGGGCCACCGAACTGCCCGAGGCGTTCGGGAAGCCATACGAGAAGGCCACCACCAGGATCTTCTCGAACCGGGTGAGCACCGGCTGCGGCACCGCGGACTCCGGGGTCGGCCCGTTCTACTGCCCGGCCGACAACAAGGTCTACATCGACCTGACCTTCTACCAGGAGATGGCCCGGCAGCTCGGCGCGCCCGGCGAGTTCGCCCAGCCCTACGTGCTCGCCCACGAGTACGGTCACCACGTGCAGGACCTACTCGGCACCGAGGCGGAGATGCGGCGGGCGCAGCGGTCCAACCCGGACCAGGCGAACCTGGAGTCGGTGCGGCTTGAGCTGCAGGCCGACTGCTACGCCGGGGCCTGGGCCCGGGGCGCGACCGGCACCACCGACGCCAAGGGCAACAAGATCTTCAAGAGTCTCACCGCGGCGGACATCCAGGAGGGCATCCAGACCGCCGGCCAGATCGGTGACGACACACTCCAGCAACGTAACGGTGGCACCATCGACCCACGCGAGTTCACCCACGGCACATCGGCGGACCGGCAGAAGTGGTTCCGCACCGGGTACGACTCGGGTGATCCGAAGAAGTGCGACACGTTCGCGCCGGGCGCGGTCAAGGCGGGCGACTGACCGTTTCCGATCCCTGGCCTCCGGCCGCCGACCCGCACCTGGCGCGGGACGGCGGCCGGATCCTTTCCGCCGGGCGGGGTCCGCCGGGACGTCCCGGGTCAGGGTTCGCGGATCAGCACCCGCACGGCGCGGGCCAGGGCGATCGCCTCGACCAGTACGGCGTGCCGCGGCTCCGGCACGTCCAGCAGCCGCCCGGCCCGCAGCGCGGCGACCGGCGCGAGCGTCCGGTCGGCCAGGATCGCGTCCACGGCGGCGCGGTCACCACCGGTCACGAGCGCGGTCAGGGTCCGTACCTCCGGAAGGAGAACGCGCGCGGCGATCCCGGCGCTGTCCGCGGTCGCCGCCTTGGCCTGGTTGGCCCGGCGGCGGGCGAAGCGCTGCTGCGACCAGCCACCCGCCGCTGTCCGCCCCTGCACGTAGTGGGTGTCCACCTTGGAGGAGGTCAGCTCGGTCCCGTCGGCGATCCCGGCCGCGACCGCGCCCTTCCGGGCGAGCAGCAGCCCCAGCCGCCGCGGCTCCAGCGCCGCGCGGATCAGCTCGGCCACGCTCCCCGGCTCCCCGGCGCCCGGCGGCGCGTGCAGCGTCGCCTCCGCCCCGTCCGCGGCGACCAGGGTCAGGCCCTCCTCCCGGTACGCACCGTGGCGGGTCGCGAAGTTCTCCAGCCAGCGCCCCACCCGCTCGGGCGCCACATCCACCCATTTGCCGCCGCCGGCGGCCGGCCGTTCACCCATTCTCGTCAGCCTACGGCCGTGGGACGCCGGCCCCGGCCACCCGGGCGTCAAGCCCGGTGAGATCGCTGGTGCCACCCTCCACCGGTGGAGCGCTCAGGACGTGATCACCGTACGAACTTGGCAGACATTGATCGACATACCTCCCCGTGGCACAAAGGGGCGAGCATGCAAGAGCCCGGGGCCGGCGGTCAGGAGCCGGCGAGAAGGCGGATGGCGAGGACGGCGATCACCAGGCTGGAGGTCAGCGCCGTGAGCAGGCGACCCCGCCGGCCGGTCAGCAGGCGACCCACCAGCGAGCCACCCCCGGCGATCAGGAGTTGCCAGCTCGCCGAGGCCAGGAAGGCACCCACGACGAACCAGATCCCGCCGCCGGCGCCGCCGTTGGCGAGGACCAGCGCGGCGAAGTAGATCACGGTGGCCGGGTTGAGCAGGGTGAGCCCGAGAATTCCGGCGTACGCGCGCAGCGCCGTTGCCGGGCGCTCGTCCCGCTCACCGGTTCCGGTGCTCCGGAGCGCGCCCCACGCCGTCCAGGCCGCCAGCGCCAGCAGGACCACGGCCCCGGCCCAGCGCAACGGCTCCGCGACCGGAGCGATCACGCCGGCGACGGCCGCACCCCCGGCGACCGCGACACAGGCGTAGATCCCGTCCGCCGTGGCCGCGCCCAGCCCCGCCGCGGCACCGACCCGCAGGGACGTGCGGGCGCTGAGCCCCGCGATCAGTGCGCCGATCGCCCCGACCGGAACCGCGATCCCGTAGCCGGCGACGACGCCGGCCAGGAACGGTGCGCTCATGGCAGCTGCTTCGGCGCCGTGATCTCGCGGTCGGTCCGCTGCTGTCGCCCGGCCCGTTCGGCCACGGCGACAGGGACGGTGCGGAAGGACATCGGCTCGATCACGCCGCCATCATGCTGGCCGCCCGGCCGCCCGGCCAGCGATTTTCCTCATACAAGGCCCTGGTCGGACCGGCCGGCAGGCCGAGACATCACCCGATGCGCCTTTCCGGCGACGGACTGTGACAGATAAAGTCCGATTCATGGGCGTTGTCGCGGAACTGATCCTGATCCGGCACGGGCAGAGCCTGGCCAACGTCGCCTTCCCGGAGGCCAACCGGAACGGACTGCTGGAGACGGCACTGAGCGGCCGGGACGCCGACGTCCCGCTGACCGGGCTGGGCATGGAGCAGGCCCGGGCGGTCGGCACCTGGCTGGCCGCCCTGCCGGAGGACCGCCGGCCCCAGGTCGCCGTGACCTCCCCTTACCTGCGGGCCCGGGAGACCTGGCGGATCGCGGGTGAGGCCGCCGGGACGACGACCGTCCCGCGCACCGACGACCGGCTCGTCGACCGGCTCCTCGGCGAGCTGGAGATGCTGACCCGGGCCGCCGTGGCGGCCCGGTTCCCCGGTGAGGCGGCACGCCTGGCCGAGGCCGGGATGTGGGAGTACCGGCCACCCGGCGGCGAGTCGTTCGCCGACATCCGGGTCCGGCTCACGTCCTTTCTGGAGGACCTGCACACCGAGCACGCCGGCCGCCGGGTGATCGTGGTCGCCCACGACGCGGTGGTGCTGATGACCCGCGCCGTGCTCGAGGACCTGGACTGGGCGGAGCTGGCCGCCGTGGAGAAGTCCGCGGGCGCCGTGCGGAACGCGTCGGTCAGTCGCTTCGTGAGCGACGGGAACGGTGGCCTCAAACTCGACCGCTACAACGCGATCGACCACCTGCCACCGGCCTGAACCCACCAGAATCCATTGATCGGCATCTTCCAAAGAATTCTTTGCATGGATAGGTTGGTTCGATGCCCGCACTCTTGCGGAGGAACCAGCGGTGAGGCGTGGACTGGTCGGCCTGCTCGCGGCCGAGGCGATCTCCCTGCTCGGCAGCCGGATCACCTTCGTGGCGCTGCCCTGGCTGGTGCTGACCAGCACCGGCTCGGCGCTGCTGGCCGGGGTGGCCGGCTTCGCCGAGATGCTGCCGTACGTCCTGGCCGGCCTGCTCGGCGGTCCGATCGTCGACCGGGTCGGCCCGCGCTCGACGGCGGTCGCCGCGGACGTGGCGAGCCTGCTCGCGGTGAGCGGCATCCCGATCCTCGCCGCCACCGGCACCATCCCGTTCCACACCCTGCTGTGCCTGATCGCCCTGGCCGGGGCGTTACGCGGGTTCGGTGACACGGCCAAACGCGCCCTGCTGCCCCGGATGATCGCCGAGGCCGGGCTGACCACCGAGCGCGGCACCACCCTCTACGACGGAATCAGCCGGATCGCCACGCTGCTCGGCCTGCCACTGGCCGGGGTGCTGGTGGCCACGATCGGGCCGACCCGGGTCCTGCTGGTCGACGCGGCCACGTTCGGCGTGTGCGCGCTGCTGATCCTCTGCCACGTGCGGCCCTCCTCCACCGGAGCGGGACCGGCGGAGGAGGAGAAGGACGGTTACGCCGCGGCCCTGCGGTGCGGGTTCCGGTACGTACGGCACGACCGCCTGATCATCGGCATCATGTCGCTGCTGTTCGTGACGAACCTCTTCGACCAGGCGTACCTGACCGTGTTCGTACCGGTCTGGGTGCGGGAGGGACCGCACGGACCGGCCGCTCTCGGCGTGCTCGGTACCGCCTTCGGGGTGGGTGCGGTGGCCGGGAACATCCTCTGGACGATCCTGGGACCACGTCTGCCCCGCCGCGCCACGTTCGCGGTGTGCTTCCTGATCGGCGGCCCGGCGCAACTGTTCGCGCTGGCCCTGTCCGACCGGTTGTGGCTGATCCTGACGACCGCCGCGATCGCCGGCACGCTGATGGCGACGGTCAACCCGATCCTGCTGGCCGCCGTCTACGAGCGCATCCCGTTCCGCGTCCACGGCCGGGTGATGAGCGTGCTGATCGCGTTCGCCTGGGCCGGCATCCCGCTCGGCGGCGTCCTGGGCGGCTGGGCCGCCGACGCGCTCGGCCTGCACGCCGGCGCCCTGCTGGTCGGCATCGGCTACCTGATGGTCACCCTCTCCCCGTTCCTCTTCTCCGCCTGGCACGCCCTCGACGAGCATCGCGTCCTGCCCGCCAAGGCCCTGGTCGGTGCAAAGTAGTCTCGGCCGGATGAAGATCGCTCATGACGTGACCGGGGACGGCCCGGACGTGCTGCTGCTGCATTCCACTGTGTGCGACCGCCGGATGTGGGATCCCCAGGTTCCGGCGCTGACCGCGGCCGGCTTCCGGGTCACCCGCTGCGACCTGCGCGGATTCGGCGAGTCCTCGATCCCCGACAAGCCCTGGAACGACGCGGACGAGGTCGCCGAGCTGTTCGGGGACGGCCCGGTCGCGCTGGTCGGTTCGTCCGGCGGCGGCCAGATCGCGTTGGAGCTCGCCGCCCGCCGGCCGGACCGGGTCTCCGCGCTGGTGCTGCTCTGCACCGCCCTGCCCGGCCATCCGAAGAGTCCACAGCGGCTGGCGTTCGCCGTGCGGGAGGACGCCCTGCTCGAGGCCGGGGACCTGGACGCCGCGGTCGAGCTCAACGTCGACGTGTGGCTCGGCCCGGAGGCCGGCGAGGAGGCGCGGGCCGCGGTCCGCACCATGCAGCGCCGGGTCTTCGACCTGCAGCCGCCGGGGGCCCCGGAGCCGGAGCAGATCGAAGTGGACTGGGACCTGGCCACGATCACCGCGCGGACGCTGCTCTTCTCCGGCGGGCACGACCTGCCGGACTTCCGGGAGATCGCGGAACGGCTGGCCGGCACGCTGCCGGACGCCCGGCACGTCGAGCTGGACTGGGCCGGTCACCTGCCCAGCCTGGAGCGCCCCGACCTGATCAACCCGCTGCTGATCGGGTTCCTAGGAAACCGATGACCTTCTGGACGAGCCATTCCGCGTCGTCCAGCCAGGAGAAATGTCCACCGCCCGGAACCATGGCCAGCTCGGCCTGCGGGAACAGGCCGGCGTAGTCGGCGGCGGCCTTCGGCGGCAACTGCAGGTCGAGCTCGCCCGAGACCAGCAGGACGGGCGCGGCCAGGCCGGCCAGCCCCGTACGTACCGTATCGGGGTCGAAGGCGCCCTCGGCGTTGTAGGCCGCGGCCGCGACCTTGTTCTTCTGCCCGGCCTCGCGGGCCGAGTAGGCCTGCGTCTCGGCGTCCCACCGGCCGTAGATGAACGGCGCCAGGGCCCGGCCGTCGGCCGGCGTCGCCTGCCCGGTCTGCACCCGCTCCAGCGCGGCGAACGCCTCCGGGAACCACGGCTCGCCTCGGCGTTCCTCGGCGACCCGCCGCCGGTCCAGATCGGTGATCTCCAGGTGGACCGCGCGCGGGCTGGGGTTGACCAGCACCAGCCGGCGCACCCGCGCCGGGTGACGCACGGCGTAGAGCAGCGCCAGCGACGCACCGGCGGAGTGCCCGAGCAGGTCGAAACGCTCCAACTGGAGTCGCTCGCGCAGCGCCTCGACGTCGGGCACCTGCCGGTCGCAGCGATAGGTCGCGGGGTCCGCCGGGATCGCTGAGGAGCCGGTTCCGCGCAGGTCAGGGATGAGCAGCAGCCGGTGCGCGGAGAGGCCACCGAGATCGCCGAGGTACGCGGCGGCCTGCATCGGGCCGCCGGGGAGGCAGACGAGCGGTTCACCGCCTCCCGACCGGTGCAGCGCGAGCCGGGTGCCGTCGGAAGCGGTGAAGGTGTCCACGCCCGGATCCTATGCGCGCGGGCCGATATATTGCGGGAACCTGTCGGACAGCCGGACTACGCTCCGCCCCGTGACTGAGATATCGGGGGATTTCGAGACGCACCCGCCGGTCCACCGCCTGGACCGGCTCGCCCCGCCATACCGCCGGGGCGCGTATCCGGCGACCTACCGTCCGGTGCGGGACGCCCGGCAGGGCCTGGTCTTCGATCCGGCGCTCAAGCATCACCACAACGCCTATCGGGCCGGCGAGCCGATCTTCGGCGTCCCGGGGCTCGGGGAACGCTGGCGGGCTGCCCGGCGGGCGGCGGCGACCCACATCCTGTCCGTGCTCGCCGGCACCGTGCTGCCGGGCGACCTGGTGCTCCGTGGCAGCGCGGCGATGCCGGCCTGGGTCGGCGCGGCCGCTCGCGAGCCGGGTGACCTGGACTTCGTGGTCGCCCCGGCGAGCCTGGCGAGCGACAGCGCGGCGGCTCGCGAGCTGCTGGACGGGATCGTCGCGGCGGTGGCCGCGAGTCCCGCCGCCGGGCTCCGGCCGGACCGGGTCGCCGAGTCCGCGATCTGGACCTACGAGCGGGCCGACGGCCGCCGCCTGACGATCCCGTTCGAGGTCCCGGGTGTCCCGGAAGGGATCGTGCAGATCGACATCGTGTTCGGTGAGGAGCTGCCGACAGCACCGGAGCCGCTCCTGCTGCCCGGTCTCCGCGAGCCGGTCCTGGCGGCCACCGCCGGGTTGTCGCTGGCGTGGAAACTGCTCTGGCTGGCCACCGACTGCTATCCGCAGGGCAAGGACCTGTACGACGCTGTCCTGCTGGCCGAGCACACCTCGGTCGACCTCGCCCTGGTCCGGGAGCTGATGCGGCCGGAGCTGCGCGACGAGGCCGACGAGTTCACCGCCGAGTCGGTGCTGACCTGGACGGACCTCGAGTGGAACAACTTCATCCAGGACTATCCGGAGCTGATCACCGAACCGCACGCGCTGCCCTGGCTGCGACGGTTGGCGGCGGCGCTGGAGCGCGCCTGGCGCTGACCCTGACACCGGAGAACGACGAAGGCGGCGCGCTGCACGCGCGCCGCCTTCCGCCGGTTCGTCTCAGACGTTGAAACCGAGTGCCCGCAGCTGCTCACGACCGTCGTCGGTGATCTTGTCGGGGCCCCACGGCGGCAGCCACACCCAGTTGATCCGGAAGTCCTGCACCAGGCCGCCGCCCGGGCCGGTGGTCAGCGCCTGCCGGGTCTGGTCCTCGATCACGTCGGTCAGCGGGCAGGCCGCCGAGGTCAGCGTCATGTCCAGGGTGACGACGTTCTCGTCGTCCACGTGGACGCCGTAGACCAGGCCCAGGTCGACCACGTTGATACCGAGCTCGGGGTCGACGACGTCCTTCATCGCCTCCTCGACGTCGGCGGTCGACGCCTTCTTGACCGGCTCGGCGCCCTTCGCGGACGAGACGCCCACCTCCGGCACCTCGACCGGCTCGCCCGCCTCCGCGGCCTCCGCCCGCTCGGCCTCCAACCAGCCCGGGACCTGGTCCTCGGCGGGGGAAGCCGCGCCGGCCGGTGCCGTCGCCACCGTCTGCACGGAATCGATCTGTTCGCTCATGCTTTCACCTCCGGGCTCGCGCCCACCTCGACGCCCGCGCGCGCCGCCGCGTCCTTGAACGCCATCCACGGCAGCAGGGCGCATTTCACCCTGGCCGGAAACTTCGCCACCCCGGCAAACGCGATCCCGTCACCGAGCACGTCCTCGTCCGGCTCCACCTGGCCGCGGCTCTGCATCAGCTCGACGAACGCGTGGTGGATCTCCGCGACCGCCGCCCGGTCCTTACCCTGCAGCAGCTCGTGCAGAACCGATGCGGAGGCCTGGCTGATCGAGCAACCCAGCCCGTCGTACGAGATGTCGGCCAGGTCGGCGGTGACCCGCACGGTGATCTCGTCACCGCAGGTCGGGTTGACGTGGTGCGCCTCCCCGTCGAACGGCTCACGCAGGCCACGCCCGTGCGGATGCTTGTAATGATCCAGGATGATGTCCTGGTACAACCCGTCGAGCATCATCAGCCGAACACCTTCCGCACCTGGTCGAGGCCGCGCGCCAGGGCATCGATCTCGTCCGTGGTCGTGTAGAGGTAGAACGAGGCCCGGGTCATCGCCGGCACCCCGAACCGCACACACACCGGCCGGGCGCAGTGGTGGCCGACCCGCACCTCGACGCCGAGCGCGTCCAGGATCTGCCCGACGTCGTGCGGGTGCACGCCGTCCACCCCGAACGACACCGTGCCACCGCGGCCCTCCGGCTTGACCGGGCCGTAGATCCGCACGCCGGGGACGGCGGAGAGCTGCTCCAGCGCGTACCGGGTGATCTCCTGCTCGTGCCGGTG
This sequence comes from Actinoplanes regularis, assembly GCF_900188005.1. Lineage (GTDB taxonomy): Bacteria > Actinomycetota > Actinomycetes > Mycobacteriales > Micromonosporaceae > Actinoplanes > Actinoplanes regularis. The sequence goes on from NZ_FZNR01000002.1 coordinate 465,170, forward strand.
GATGTTCTCCATACCGAGCCCGGTCAGGTAGTCCACCGCCGCGCCGAGGCCGATCGCCTCGGTGATCGGCGGGGTGCCGGCCTCGAACCGGGCCGGAGGCGCGGCGAACGTGGTCTTCCCCATCGCCACGGTCTCGATCATCGACCCGCCGGCCAGGAACGGCGGCATCGTCGCGAGCAGCTCGTACCTGCCCCAGAGCACGCCGATGCCGGTCGGGCCGAGCATCTTGTGTCCGGTGAAGGCGATGAAGTCGACGCCCAGCTCGCGCACGTCAACCGGGAAGTGCGGCACCGACTGGGAGCAGTCCAGCATGACCAGGGCACCGACCTGACGGGCCCGCGCGACCAGCGCGGACACGTCGTTGATGGTGCCGAGCACGTTCGACATGTGCACCACCGAGACGAGCTTGGTGCGCTCGTTCACGAGGGCGTTCAGCGCGGACTCGTCGAGCCGGCCCTCGTCGGTGATACCGAACCAGCGCAGCGTGGCGCCGGTCCGCTCGCAGAGCAGCTGCCAGGGCACCAGGTTCGAGTGATGCTCCATCTCGGAGATCACGACCTCGTCGCCCGGGCCGAGCTTCAGCAACTGACCGGCCGCGTGCGCGACCAGGTTGATCGCCTCGGTGGAGTTCTTGGTGAAGACGATCTCATCGGTGCTGCCCGCACCGATGAACGCCGCCACCTTGGCCCGGGCGCCCTCGTACAGCTCGGTCGACTCGGTGCCTAGGGTGTGCACCGAGCGCGACACGTTGCCGTTGTGTTTCTCCTGGTGGGCGCGCATGACGTCGAGCACCTGCACCGGCTTCTGCGAGGTGTTGGCACTGTCCAGATAGACCAGCGGGTGGCCGTTCACCTCCCGCTCGAAGATCGGGAAGTCCTTGCGCACCCGCGCGACGTCGAAGCTCATTTGTTCTCCCGCTATCAGGCGTTGACGAACTTCTTGTAGCCCTCGGCCTCGAGGCGCTCGCCCAGCTCCGAGCCGCCCTCTTCGACGATCCGGCCACCGACGAAGACGTGCACGAAGTCCGGCTTGATGTAGCGCAGGATCCGCGTGTAGTGGGTGATCAGCAGGAAGCCGGTGTCGCCGGTCGCCCGGACCCGGTTCACGCCCTCGCTGACGATCTGCAGCGCGTCGATGTCGAGGCCGGAGTCGGTCTCGTCGAGGATCGCCATCTTCGGCTTGAGCAGCTCCAGCTGCATGATCTCGTGCCGCTTCTTCTCACCGCCGGAGAAGCCCTCGTTCACGTTGCGCTGCGCGAACGCCGGGTCCATCTGCAGCTTCTCCATGGCACCGCGCAGCTCGCCGGCCCAGGTGCGCAGCTTCGGCGCCTCGCCGTCGATCGCCGTCTTCGCGGTACGCAGGAAGTTCGCCACCGAGACGCCGGGGACCTCGACCGGGTACTGCATGGCCAGGAAGAGACCGGCGCGGGCGCGCTCGTCGACGGTCAGGGCGAGCACGTCCTGGCCGTCCAGCGTCACCGAGCCACCGGTGATCTCGTACTTCGGGTGGCCGGCGATGGAGTAGGCCAGCGTCGACTTGCCGGAGCCGTTCGGGCCCATGATGGCGTGCGTCTCGCCCGACTTGATGGTGAGGTCGACCCCGGCGAGGATCGGCTTCAGCTCGCCATCCGGCAGCTTCACCGAAACCTGCAGGTCGCGGATCTCCAGGGTGCTCACGGCTCTACTCCATTGCTCGGTTTCGTCGAAACGTAGATGTCTCCGTCGCGGATCTCGACGGGATAGGTCGCCACCGGGTCGATGGCGGGCGGTCCGGAGGGCTCACCGGTACGCAGGTCGAAGCGCGAGCCGTGCAGCCAGCACTCCAGCATGCACCCGTCGACCTCCCCCTCGGTGAGGGCCACCGAGGCATGGCTGCACTCGTCGCGGACCGCGTAGAAGTTGTCGTCGTCGGCGTGCACGACCGCGATCTCGACACCGTCGACCTCCACCTGGAGCGCGGTGCCCTTCGCGATGTCGGACGCCGGCCCGACGTTCTCGAACATCACTACTGACCCGCCTCGGCCAGCCGCGCCTCGATGGCATCGCCGAGCCGCTCGCGCAGCGCCTCGACCGGGATCTTGTGAATCAGCTCGGCGAAGAAGCCACGGACGACCAGCTTGCGGGCCTCAGCCTCGGGGATGCCCCGCGCCATCAGGTAGAACAGCTGCTCGTCGTCGAACCGGCCGGTGGCGCTGGCGTGCCCGGCGCCGGCGACCTCACCGGTCTCGATCTCCAGGTTCGGGACCGAGTCCGCGCGGGCGCCGTCGGTCAGCACCAGGTTGCGGTTGATCTCGTACGTGTCGGTGCCGGTCGCGGCGGCCCGGATCAGCACGTCGCCGACCCAGACGGTGTGCGCCGACTTGCCCTGCAGCGCACCCCGGTAACCCACGTAGCTGCGGCAGTCCGGCACCGAGTGGTCGACCAGCTGACGGTGCTCCTGGTGCTGGCCGGCGTCGGCGAAGTAGAGCCCCCAGAGCTCGGCGTCACCGCCCCGCCCCGTGTACTCCACGCTGGTGAACTGGCGGACCAGGTCGCCGCCGAGGGTGACCTGCACGTGCTGCACCCGGGCGTCCTTGCCGACCCGGAACCGCACGTGCTGGGCCTGCACCGCGTCGCGGTCCCACTCGGCCAGGGTCACGAAGGTGAGCTGGGCGCTGTCGCCGAGCACCACCTCGATGTTGTCGGCCAGGGTGACCGTGCCGGTCTGCTCCAGCACGACGGTGGCCTTGGCGAAGTTGCCGACCTTGACCACGGTGCGCGCGGCCGCGGCCTCGCCCCCCTTGCCGACCAGGCGGATCACGGCCGCCTCGGCCGGCTCGGCCTCGGCCGCCACCTCGATCACGGTGACGCCGGCGGCCGAGCCGTAGGCCAGCGCGCTGATCCGGTCGAACGGGATGAGTACCGGCTCGACGTCGTCGGCGGTGGTGACCGTCACGCCGGCGGGCAGGTCGCCGTACTCCACGGAGGGTGCCGCGCCGGTCAGCGCCGTGGCCTTGACCAGGTCACTCAGCCGCTTGAGCGGGGTGAAACGCCACTCCTCCTCCAGGCCGTTGAGGGCCGGGAAGTCGGCGACGTCGAAGGAGCGCAGCACCTGCGACTTGGTGCTCGGCGGGGCGATGGCCTCGGTAGTCATCTCGTCCTTTGGATTCTTCGGGGGCGGGGTGAGGCGACGGGGGCGGTCAGCCGACCGCGCCCTCCATCTGCAGCTCGATGAGGCGGTTCAGCTCCAGGGCGTACTCCATCGGGAGCTCCTTGGCGATCGGCTCGATGAAGCCGCGCACGATCATCGCCATCGCCTCGTCCTCGGTCAGGCCCCGGCTCATCAGGTAGAAGAGCTGGTCCTCGCTGACCTTGGAGACGGTCGCCTCGTGACCCATGTTCACGTCGTCCTCGCGGATGTCGACGTACGGGTACGTGTCCGAGCGGGAGATCGTGTCGACCAGCAGCGCGTCGCACTTGACGGTGCTCTTCGAGTGCGCGGAGCCCTCCAGGACCTGGACGAGACCGCGGTACGACGTACGGCCACCGCCACGGGCGATCGACTTGGAGATGATCGTCGAGGAGGTGTGCGGCGCGGCGTGCACCATCTTGGCGCCGGAGTCCTGGTGCTGGCCCTCGCCGGCCATCGCGATCGAGAGCACCTCGCCCTTGGCGTGCGGGCCGGTCATGTAGACCGCCGGGTACTTCATCGTGACCTTGGAGCCGATGTTGCCGTCGATCCACTCCATGGTCGCGCCCTCCTCGCAGGTGGCGCGCTTGGTGACCAGGTTGTAGACGTTGTTCGACCAGTTCTGGATCGTCGTGTACCGAACTCGCGCGTTCTTCTTGACGACGATCTCGACGACCGCGGAGTGCAGCGAGTCGGAGGAGTAGATCGGCGCGGTGCAGCCCTCGACGTAGTGCACGTAGCTGCCCTCGTCGGCGATGATCAGGGTCCGCTCGAACTGGCCCATGTTCTCCGTGTTGATCCGGAAGTAGGCCTGCAGCGGGATGTCGACGTGCACACCCTTCGGCACGTAGATGAACGAGCCGCCGGACCACACGCTGGTGTTCAGCGCGGCGAACTTGTTGTCGCCGACCGGGATCACCGTGCCGAAGTACTCCTTGAAGACGTCCTCGTGCTCCTTGAGAGCCGTGTCGGTGTCGAGGAACAGGACACCCTGCGCCTCGAGGTCCTCACGGATCGCGTGGTAGACGACCTCGGACTCGTACTGCGCGGCGACGCCGGCGACCAGGCGCTGCTTCTCCGCCTCCGGGATGCCGAGCTTGTCGTACGTCGACTTGATGTCCTCCGGCAGGTCCTCCCAGGAAGCGGCCTGCTTCTCGGTGGAGCGCACGAAGTACTTGATGTTCTGGAAGTCGATCCCGGTGAGGTCGGCGCCCCAGTTCGGCATCGGCTTGCGGTCGAACAGGCGCAGGCCCTTGAGACGCAGGTCGAGCATCCACTGCGGCTCGTTCTTCAGGGCTGAGATGTTGCGCACCACGGCCTCGGACAGACCGCGCTGCGCGGTGGCGCCCGCGACGTCGGCATCGGCCCAGCCGTACTCGTACTTGCCAAGAGCGGCCAGGTGCTCTTCCTGAGTGACGATCTGGTCAGTCATGTATCTGTCCTAACCGTGATTTCGGCGATGAGGCTGCCGCAGTCCGTTTGGTGGGCGGCGGGTGGCGTAGTCGGGTGCGCACCGCGAGCCGGGATGTGCGTGGTGCACACCCCGTCGCCGTGCGCGATGGTCGCGAGGCGCTGCACGTGGGTACCGATGAGCCGCGAGATCACTTCGGTCTCGGCGTCGCACAGCTGAGGGAACTCGGCGGCCACGTGCGCCACCGGGCAGTGATGCTGGCACAACTGCCCGCCGGACGCGATCGTGGTCGCGCTGGCAGCGTAGCCCTCCGCCGTCAGCGCATCGGCGAGTGCCTCCGCCCTGGCGATCGGCTCGGTGCCGGCCTCGTGCAGGGCCGACCGGCAGCGGTCCTCCAGCGCCTGGATCTGGGCCGCGGCGAACGCGCTGACCGCCTCCGGCCCGTTGTGCTGAGCGATCCAGCGCAGCGCGGCGGCGGCGATGTTGTCGTAGTGGTGCGGGTTCAGATCGTCGCGGGCGGCGGCGGTGAGCACGTAGGCCTTTGCCGGGCGGCCCCGGCCGCGCGGGCCGGTGCGACGCACCTCACGGGTCTCGACCAGGTGCTCGGCGAGCATCGCGTCCAGATGTTTGCGGATCGCGGCGGGGCTGAGCCCGAGCTGGGCGCCGAGCTCGGCAGCGGTGGCGGGGTCACGCTGCAGCAACTGGGCGACGCGATCACGGGTGCGGCCGTCCGATGCGGCGGCAGACGCCCCCGCACCACTGCTGGCCAGCACCTCGTTTTTCACTACCACAACGTTACGTATTTCCTCCGAGAGCTGCAAACCCGGTCTCGGTGATCCACCACACCGGCCTGCGGGGATGCGTTATTTCAAGATCAACTTTGCGCGTACGATCCACCGGGTGAAGTCCTTCGAGCCGCTGTTCCGCCCGTTCACCGCCGTGCTGCGCCCACTGGCCCTCGCGTCCCTGGTCGCCAACGTCGCGCTGATCGTCACCGGCGCGGCGGTCCGTCTCACCGACTCCGGCCTCGGCTGCCCCACCTGGCCCAGGTGCACCGACGAGTCGTACACGACGACGGCCGCGATGGGCGTCCACGGCGTCATCGAGTTCGGCAACCGGATGCTCACGTTCGTGCTGGCCCTGCTCGCCGTCGCCTGCTTCCTCGGCGCCCTGGGCCGGCCCCGCCGCCGGTCGCTGGTCCGGCTCTCGGTCGCGGTCGGCCTCGGCATCCCGATGCAGGGCGTGGTCGGCGGCATCACCGTGCTCACCAACCTCAACCCGTGGGTCGTCGGGCTGCACTTCCTGCTCTCGATCGCGCTGATCACCGTGGCGTACGCGTTCTGGCGCCGCGTCGACGAGGGCGACGCCGCGCCCGTGCCGCTGGTCCCGGGCCCCCTGCGCGCGCTCGCCGGCCTCACCACCCTGGCCAGCCTGGCCGTCGTCGCCGTCGGCGTGGTGGTGACCGGCAGCGGCCCGCACTCCGGCGACCGCGGCGCCAAGCGCAACGGACTCGACCCGGCCGGGATCTCCCAGGTCCACGCCGACCTGGTCTTCCTGCTGATCGGCCTCTCGGTGGCGCTGTGGTTCGCGCTGCGCGCGGTACAGGCCCCGCCGGCGGCCGTCCGGGCCGCGCTGACGCTCGTCGTGGTGGAGCTGGCGCAGGGCCTGGTCGGCTTCGTCCAGTACTTCACCCACCTGCCGGTGGTGCTGGTCGCCTGCCACATGCTCGGCGCCGGACTGGTCTGGACGGCGACGCTGGCCGTCCTGTGGTCCCTGCGGGAGCGACCGACCGGGTCGTCCGCCGCGTCGCCGTCGGTCACCCCGTCAGCGGCCCAGGAGCCGGTTCCCGCCGTCTGACCGGCCAGGCGGTCGGTCGCGGTCACGCCGGACCGGGGGTCACCACCACATCCAGCCGGCCACGCCTGACCGATTCGCATCTCGCCACCCGGGCCCGAGACACCACCACGCCCAGCCGGCGGAAGTTGATCCCGGATGCGATCTCGTGGGTCGCGCCAGCAGTGCCACTGCTGGCGTGCCAGCCATCGTTCGCCTCGGGTCACCGCCCCGGCCGCCACCCGCGGTTCGCGGATGGACACTGACGCTCACCAGCCACCATCCGCCTCCGGTCACTGCCCCGGCCGCCACCCGCGATCCGCGGACGGACACTGACGCTCACCAGCCACCATCCGCCTCCGGTCACCGCCCCGGCCGCCACCTGCGGTTCGCGGGATGGCGCGTTTGCTTGCCGAAGGTACGGCGGGATTGCGGAAACTTGCGGTCCGGCTGGTGCTGATGGTTCTGCCCCGACCCAGGATCCGGCCGCCAGACCCAGCCGAGCCGCACCGGCTGGGCCACAGCGTCGCAAAAATCGCGCCGATACGACCATGACAACCAGCCGGGACCGACACGAACCGCCGCGGACGCGGAAACTTTGCGCACGTACCGCCACGCAAGCCTTGGATGCGCCGTCGCGGCCCACCTGCCAGGACCATCCGACCGCATCCCGTGACGACCGCGCCCATCAGCCGACACGAACGGCGCCACCAGCCGTAGCCCACCGGCCACACCGCATGGCGACCAACCCCAGCCACCCACCCCGCAGCGAGCAGCGCTACCGGCCGGTCACGTCCACGGGGCCTCAGTGGTCGTACTCGGGAATGGTCTTGAATTTGATGCTTGCCGCCGGTGAGCCCGGCTCGGACCCGGCGCGACGACGGAGTTGGGGGCGCCGCGTTCGAGCCGGGTGGTCAGACGCGGGCGAGGATGGCGTCGGCCAGGCGTTCGGCGGCGCCGGGGGCGGTGCTGAAGAAGAGCGACGGTTCCGTGAGTTCGAATTCCACCATCATCGGGGCGCCGTCCGGCCCCGGGATCACGTCGACCCTGGCGTAGAGGAGGCGCTTCGCGCCGCCGGGGACCGCGGCGAGAGCGAGCCGCGCGACCTCCAGTTCCGCCTCGGACGGGGTGCGTGGGGCGATGTCCTCGGTGCCCGGGTCGATCTGGTGTTCCCCGGTGTGCCGCAGCATCGGGCCCTTGCGGATGGCGTGGCTGAACGTCAGCTCGCCGGTGGCGTCGGGGAGACAGAGCACCGCGGTCTCGCCGGCGGTCTCGATCGCGGAGAGGTAGGGCTGGATCATCGCGGTCCGGCCGGTGGTCGTGAGCCGGGTGACGTGTGCGCGCGCCGCCTCGAGCTGGGCGGGCAGGGTGTAACGGGCGGTGTCCTGGCTGCCGGCCGAGACGGTCGGCTTGACCACCCACTCGCCCTCGGCGGGTGGGGACCAGGTCTCGCCGGGGCCGACGAAGCCGGTCGGGATGACCGGGACGCCGGCCTCGGCGAGTTCGCTGAGGTATCGCTTGTCGGTGTTCCAGGCGATGATGTCGGCCGGGTTGGCCAGCCTGGGAACACCGCGCGCCCAGTCGACGAACTGGTCACAACGGGCGACGTAGTCCCACGGCGACCTGATCACCGTGAGGTCGTAGACCGACCAGTCGGCATCCGTGTCGTCCCAGCGCACCGCGTCGACGGCCACGCCGCGCGCCCGCAGGGCGTCGCGCAGCAGATGGTCGTCGTCCCAGAGATCGGGAAAGATCGCGCAGGTGACCAGGGCGACCCGGGTGTCGACGGGCATCAGCGGGCCATGCTCCGGCGCGCCATCGACCGCCACAGGTCGTTGCTGGGCCGCATCTGCTCCAGCAGCTCGCGCTCCCACGCGTTCTCCACCTCGACGCCGGCGTGCTCGCACGCCTGCCGGGCGACGCCGGTGTCCTGGGCGAACTGGTCGGACCACTCGCCGTCCTCACCGACGAGAACGATGCGGGCGCCGCGCTTACCGACGTACTCGATGACCGCCTTGGCGCCACCGTGCCCGGCGGCGAAAGTCTTGATCTCGGAGGTCAGTGTCGTTACGGAACCTTCTGCCATGCCTCGCAGCCTAAGCACTCAGCGAGGTTTCCCGGGGTACTCCGGAGTCCTTTTGTGACACCCGTTACCAGCGGGTTCCTCCGTCAACCGCATCGCTTTGTACCAATTGCGCCCGAATTGCGAAGTGAACAGAATCAGTCTATCGAGTGACGGGGTGTAGTTGACGCTGGTCACATTGCGGGCGTCCGGTGCGACTTGCCCGTAACCGGGATCACTTAACGCAACCTCAGACCAGCGCATCCACGGCAATCGCCATGAAGAGCACCGTCAGGTACGTGATCGACAGCTGGAACAGCCGCATCGGCTTCACCAGACCGCCGTTGCGGGTCTGGTAAACCAGCCGGATCGATTCGCCCAGGAAGAGCACGCCGGTGATCACCGCGGCGGCCCCGTAGATCCAGCCGAGCCCCAGGTCCACCCCGAGCGGCCAGGCGATCAGCGACGAGGCCACGGTGAGCACGGTGTAGAGCAGAATCTCGAAGTTCACCCGGGACGCGGAACGCACCACCGGGAGCATCGGGATGCCGGCCCGGGCATAGTCGTCCTTGTACTTGATGGCAAGTGCGTAGAAATGCGGCATCTGCCAGAAGAAGACGACCGCGAAAAGCGCCCAGCCCATCGGGGCGATCGATCCGGTGACCGCCGCCCAGCCGATGACCACCGGCGCCGCGCCGCAGACACCGCCCCAGAACGTGTTCGCCGGGGTGCGCCGCTTCAGCCAGAGCGTATAGATCACGTCGTAGTAGAAGATCGAGAACGCGGTCAGCGCGGTCGCCAGCCAGTTGGTCAGGACGGCCATCAGGACCACCGACACCACGGCCAGCGTCAGCCCGAAGATCAGCACCGCGCGCGGGGTGATCTCGTGGGCCGGCAGCGGGCGCCGCTTGGTCCGCTTCATCAGCTGGTCGATGTCGCGGTCGATGTAGCAGTTCAGCGCGCTCGCCGCGCCGCCCGCCAGCGCGCCGCCGACCAGCACCGCGAAGAAGGTGACCAGCTCCGGCCAGCCGCCGGCGGCCAGCATCATCGTCGGCACTGTGGTGACCAGCAACAGTTCGACGATCGCCGGCTTGGTCAGCGCGAGGTACGCACGGAACACCGCCATCCGGTCACGTCGCGTCTCCACGCGTGGCGCAGGCTCCGCCACGCCGGGCGACCGTCGCTGGACGGAACGCTCGGTGATCATGCTCACGGACAGCCACCTTCCGGCATTTGGACCAACTCGCAGCCGCCTCCCGGGCGTCGATCGACCCGGCCCAGCCGCCCGGACAGCCTACGCGCCACCGTCTGCGCTGCTCGGGGCACCCGGCAAGGATGGAGACCATCACACCCTTCAACCGCGTGTCCGCTCACAGCGTATGTGCCTATGACGTTCGCTGCGCAGACGTTTAGCCCTACTGGATAGGGTCAAGCCGAAAAAGGGTTCCACAATCCCTGCCCCGAGGAGCACAACAGACGTGGGTGCCAACGATCCTGCTCTCAACTGGTCCGACCTCGACCGCCAGGCGGTCGACACGGTGCGGGTCCTGGCCATGGATGCCGTCGAGAAGGCCGCCAACGGCCATCCCGGCACGGCCATGAGCCTGGCGCCGGCCGCCTACCTCCTGTTCAACCGGGTCATGCGGCACGACCCGACCGACCCGCACTGGGCGGGCCGCGACCGGTTCGTGCTGTCCTGCGGCCACTCCAGCCTCACCCTCTACATCCAGCTCTTCCTGAGCGGCTACAGCCTGTCGCTGGACGATCTGAAGTCGCTGCGCCAGTGGGAGTCGCTGACCCCGGGCCACCCGGAGTTCGGCCACACCCCCGGCGTCGAGATCACCACCGGCCCGCTGGGCCAGGGCATCGGCAACGCGGTCGGCATGGCCATGGCGGCCCGCCGTGAGCGTGGCCTGTTCGACCCGCAGGCGAAGCCCGGTCAGTCCCCGTTCGACCACCAGGTCTACTCGATCTGCTCGGACGGTGACATCGAGGAGGGCGTCAGCCACGAGTCCAGCGCCATCGCCTCGGTACAGAAGCTCGGCAACCTCACGGTGATCTACGACGACAACGAGATCTCCATCGAGGACGACACCCGGATCGCGAAGTCCGAGGACGTCGGCGCGCGCTACGAGGCGTACGGCTGGCACGTCCAGACCGTCGACTGGCGCTCCTCCGACCCGTACACCGAGGACGTCGAGGCGCTCTGGAAGGCGATCCAGACCGCCAAGTCGGTGACCGACAAGCCGTCGTTCATCGTGCTCAAGACGATCATCGGGTGGCCGGCGCCGAACAAGCAGAACACCGGCAAGATCCACGGTTCGGCGCTGGGCGCCGCCGAGGTCGCCGCGACCAAGGAGATCCTCGGGTTCGCCCCGGAGCCGTTCGCCATCGACAACGACGTCGTCAAGCACGCGCAGCAGGCCATCGAGCGTGGCAAGGCGGCGCACGCCGAGTGGGACAAGGCGTTCCAGACCTGGGCCGACGCGAACGCCGAGGCGAAGAAGCTCTTCGACCGGCTCGCCGCGAAGAAGCTGCCGGAGGGCTGGGCCGCCGCGCTGCCCGAGTTCCCGGCCGACGCGAAGGGCCTGGCCACCCGCGCCGCGTCCGGCAAGGTCCTGGAGGCGCTCGCGCCGGTGCTCCCCGAGCTCTGGGGCGGCTCCGCCGACCTCGCGGAGAGCAACAACACCACGATGAAGGGCGAGCCCTCCTTCATCCCCGCGGAGTACGCGACCAAGGAGTTCCCCGGTCACGAGTACGGCCGCACGCTGCACTTCGGCATCCGTGAGCACGGCATGGGCTCGATCCTCAACGGCATCGCGGCGCACGGCGGCACCCGGCCGTACGGCGGCACCTTCCTGGTCTTCAGCGACTACATGCGCGGCGCCGTCCGGCTCTCCGCGCTGATGAAGCTGCCGGTCATCTTCGTGTGGACGCACGACTCGATCGGTCTCGGCGAGGACGGCCCGACGCACCAGCCGATCGAGACGCTCACCGCGCTGCGCGCCATCGTCGGCCTCGACGTGGTTCGCCCGGCCGACGCCAACGAGACCGCGTGGGCCTGGCGCGGCGCCCTGGAGCACACCGACCGCCCGACCGCGCTGGCGCTGTCCCGGCAGAACCTGCCGACCATCGACCGGTCGAGGTACGCGTCGGCGGAGGGCACCCTCAAGGGCGGCTACGTCCTCTCCGAGGCGTCCGGCAGCGTCCCGAAGGTCATCCTGATCGCCAGTGGCTCCGAGGTGTCGATCGCGCTCACCGCGCAGGAGCGCCTGGAGGCGCTGGGCACCCCGACCCGGGTCGTGTCGATGCCCTGCCAGGAGTGGTTCTTCCAGCAGCCGTTGGCGTACCAGCAGGAGGTCCTGCCGCACGGGGTGAAGGCGCGGGTCAGCGTCGAGGCCGGTATCCGGATGAGCTGGGACCGCATCATCGGCGACGCCGGCGAGGCGGTCAGCATCGAGCACTACGGTGCGAGCGCCCCGGCGCAGGTCCTCTTCGAGCAGTTCGGGTTCAACGCCGACAACGTCGTGGCGAAGGCGCACGCCTCGCTGGCCAGGCTCGGCGAGATCACCGGTTCCAAGACCGGCAACTGAGGGAGTTGAAGGCAATGACCGACAGACTGGCAGAGCTCTCCGCCCAGGGTGTGGCGGTGTGGCTCGACGATCTCTCCCGGGTCCGGCTGACCAGCGGCTCACTCGACAAGATGCGCCGCGAGCAGCACATGGTCGGGGTCACCACGAACCCCAGCATCTTCCAGAAGGCGCTGTCCGACGCGGACGCCTACGACGAGCAGGTGCGGGACCTGTCCGAGCAGCGTGTCACGGTCGAGGAGGCGGTCCGGCTGATGACCGCCGCCGACGTGCGCGCGGCGGCGGACGTGCTGCGCCCGGCGTACGACGCCTCCAACGGCGTTGACGGGCGGGTCTCGATCGAGGTCGACCCCCGCAAGGCGCACGAGACCGAGTCCACGGTCGCCGAGGCGAAGACGCTGTGGTGGCTGGTGGACCGGCCGAACCTGTTCATCAAGATCCCGGCGACGCTGGCCGGCCTGCCCGCGATCACGCGGACCCTGGCCGCCGGCATCAGCGTGAACGTGACGCTGATCTTCTCGCTGGAGCGCTACCGCGCGGTGATGGACGCGTTCCTGACCGGCCTGGAGCAGGCGAAGGCGAACGGCCACGACCTGTCCAAGATCGGCTCGGTGGCGTCGTTCTTCGTCTCCCGGGTGGACACCGAGGTGGACAAGCGGCTCGACAAGATCGGCAGCGACGAGGCCAAGGCGCTCAAGGGCAAGGCGGCGATCGCCAACGCCCGGCTGGCGTACGAGGCGTACGAGGCGGTCTTCGGGACCGACCGGTGGAAGTCCCTGGCCGCCGCCGGGGCGCACCCGCAGCGTCCGCTGTGGGCGTCCACGTCGACCAAGAACCCCGACTTCCCGGACACCATCTACGTCGAGGAGCTGATCGCCCCCGGCACGGTGAACACCATGCCGGAGTCGGTGATCGTGGCGTTCGCCGACCACGGCACCACCAAGCCCAACTCCATCACCGACAACTACGCCGACGCCAAGAAGGTCTTCGCCGACCTGGCGGCGGCCGGCATCGACTTCGACGACGTCGTGAAGGTCCTCGAGGACGAGGGCGTCGAGAAGTTCGAGTCGAGCTGGAAGGAGCTGCTCGAGCACGTCGAGAAGTCGTTGAAGGCCGGCACCAGCGTCTGACGAACACCTTGCGGCCTGTCGCGGAACACTCCGCGACAGGCCGATCCATTCGCGAAAAACTGGCAGGATGACAACGTGGGTAATCCGCTGCGTACCGCACAGGATCGACGACTCCCGCGGATTCCGGAGCCCTGCGCTCTGGTGATCTTCGGCGTTACCGGTGATCTGTCCCGTAAGAAGCTCATCCCGGCCGTATATGACCTGGCCAACCGTGGCCTGCTCCCCCCGGGTTTCGTGATCGTCGGCTTCGCCCGCGCCGACTGGGGCGACGGCGACTTCAACTCACTGGCCTACGCGGCCGCCAAGAAGGGCGCCCGCACCCCGTGGCGCGAGGACGTCTGGCAGCGGCTGTCGGAGCAGTTCCAGTTCGTGCCCGGCTCGTTCGACGACGACGCCGACTTCGACAGGCTCTCCGAGACCCTGGACGAGCTGCGCGAGCGCAACGGGATCCAGGGCAACACGGCGTTCTACTTCTCCATCCCGCCGGCCGCCTTCCCACTGGTGCTCAACCAGCTCAACCGCACCGGTCTGGCGGACAGCGCGAAGCTCGGCGGCTGGCGCCGGGTGGTGGTCGAGAAGCCGTTCGGCAACGACCTGGCGACCGCCGTCGCCCTGAACGCGCTCGTCGACGACGTCTTCAACCCGAACGACGTCTACCGGATCGATCACTACCTGGGCAAGGAGACGGTCCAGAACATCCTGGCCCTGCGCTTCGCGAACAGCCTGTTCGAGCCGGTGTGGAACTCGAAGTACGTCGACTCGGTACAGATCACCATGGCCGAGGACGTCGGGATCGGCACCCGGGCCGCGTTCTACGACGCGTCCGGCGCCGCCCGCGACGTGCTGCAGAACCACCTGCTCCAGCTGCTCGCGCTGGTCGGGATGGAAGAGCCGACCAGCTTCGACCCGCAGGAGGTGCGGGCCGAGAAGCTGAAGGTCCTCAAGGCGGTCAGCCTGCCGGCCGACATCGCGAAGGGCTCGGTCCGCGGGCAGTACCTGCCCGGCTGGGTCGCCGGCGAGCGCGCGGTGGGCTACCTGGAGGAGAAGAACATCCCGGCGGACTCGAAGACCGAGACGTACGTCGCGGTCCGCCTGGGCATCCAGAACCGGCGCTGGGCCGGCGTGCCGTTCTACGTCCGGGTCGGCAAGCGGCTGCCGCGCCGGGTCACCGAGATCGCGATCCTCTTCAAGAAGGCACCGCACCTGCCGTTCGACCCGGCCGACGTGGAGATGCTGGGCCACAACCAACTGGTCATCCGGGTGCAACCGGACGAGGGCGTGGTGCTCAAGTTCGGTTCCAAGGTGCCCGGCACCGCCATGGAGGTCCGCGACATCGCGATGGACTTCCAGTACGGCGAGGCCTTCACCGAGTCCAGCCCGGAGGCGTACGAGCGCCTCGTGCTGGACGTGCTGATCGGCGACCGCACGCTCTTCCCGGACGCGGCCGAGGTCGAGCAGTCCTGGCGGGTCATCGACCCGCTGGAGGCCGCCTGGGCGGGCACCACACCGGAGCCCTACCGAGCCGGCGAGTGGGGCCCACGGGCCTCGGACGAAATGCTGGAAAGCGAAGGCCGCGCCTGGAGGCGAGCATGATCGGGCTGTGGGACACCACCGGTAACGAGGTCGTCAAGGCCCTCGCCGCGGAGCGCCGCAGCGCCGGGGGCGTCGCCTCCGGGCTGGCGCTCACCCTGATCGCGGTGGTCGAGGAGAAGAAGGTCCGGGAGGCCGAGGCGGCCGCCACCATCGCCGCCGCCGCGCACCCCTGCCGGCTGCTGATCGTGGTCCGCTCCGATCTGGACGGCCGCAGCCGGCTGGACGCGGAGATCGTCGTCGGTGGCCGGCTCGGCCCGGCCGAGGCGGTCGTGATGCGGATGTACGGCAGGCTCGCGCTGCACGCCGAGTCGGTGGTCATCCCGCTGCTCGCCCCGGACGTCCCGGTGGTCAGTTGGTGGCACGAGGAGCCGCCCAACATGATCGCCAACGACTTCCTGGGCGTCGTCGCGGACCGCCGGATCACCGACAGCGCGCAGGCTCCCGACCCGGTGGCCGCGCTGCGGCAGCGGGCGGCCGACTACGCGCCCGGCGACACCGATCTGACCTGGACCCGGATCACGCTGTGGCGGACCCTGGTGGCCGGTGCCTTCGACGCCACCGAGGCACGGGTGACCGGCGCGAAGATCGTCGCGCCGCAGCAGGACCCGACCGCCTGGCTGATGCTCGGCTGGCTCAAGTCCCGGCTCGGCATCGAGCCGGTGCTGGAGCACACCGACCGCGCCCCGCGGATGTACGCGGTGGAGCTCCAGTGCGCCAACGGCGACTGCGTGCGGGTCACCCGGGAGGAGGGCACCGCGCTGTTCAGCCGGACCGGCCAGGAGGACCGGTACATGCCGCTGCCGAAGCGGCCGGTCGGCGACGAGCTCGCCGAGGAGCTGCGCCGGCTCGACGCCGACCAGATCTACGCCGAGGCGCTGGGTGCCATGGCCGGGGTGACCGGCCTGGAGCACCGGCCGGCGAGCCGCGTGCACGTCTGGAAGGACCCGGCGCTGGCCGCCCGGGCCGCCAGCACGACCGACGCGATGGCCGGTTAGAGCACACAACTACGGAACGAGGGGCCGTCCGCCATCGGTGGACGGCCCCTCAGCAGCAGAGGGAGAGCGCAGTGAGTGAGACCGTGGTCGTGGTGGTTCCGGACGCCGACATCCTGGCGTCGACGGTGGCGGCACGGCTCGCCATCCGGATCATCGACGCCCAGGCGGTGCACGGTACGGCGGGCGTGGTGCTGACCGGTGGCCGGGTGGCCGCCAAGGTGCTGGGCCAGCTGCGGGACCTGCCGGCCGCCGCGGCGATCGACTGGTCCCGGGTGGACCTGTGGTGGGGCGACGAGCGCTTCCTGCCCTCCGGCGACCCGGACCGCAACGAGACGCAGGCGCGGGCGGCGCTGCTGGACGCGCTGCCGCTGGACCCGGCCCGGGTGCACGCCATGCCGGCCACGGACGGCCCGGACGGCGACGACGCCGACGCGGCCGCCGCCCGGTACGCCGCGGAGCTGGCCGGAGCCCGGTTCGACGTGCTGATGCTCGGCGTGGGCGAGGACGGGCACGTGGCGTCGCTCTTCCCCGGGCACCCGGTGCTCGGCCGGGAGGGCACCGTGGTGGCCACGTACGACAGCCCGAAGCCGCCGCCCACCCGAATCACCCTGACCCTGGCGACGATCCGCGGCGCCGACGAGGTGTGGCTGGTCGCGGCCGGGCCGGACAAGGCCGAGCCGATCGCCACGGTGCTGAGCGGGGGCGACCTCCCCGCGGCACACGCCCAGGGCGTACGCCGGACGCTGTTCCTGCTGGACGAGGCGGCCGCCGCCAAGCGTTAGGAACGCGACGAGATCTGCTGGACCGCCCAGCCGTTCCCGTCCGGATCGCTGAAGAAGATGAACCCGACGTTGTCCAGCGGATGCGGGGTCGGCGTCGGGTTCTCCCCCAGCGTGGTCACGTCGCTGACGTCGACCCCGCGCGCGACCAGCTCCGCGTGGGCCGCCGTGATGTCGCGGACCACCAGCTGCAGACCCCTCAGCGAGCCCGGCGCCATCTCCGGCACCGCGCCCTTGCCGATCACGATCGAGCAGCCGCTGCCCGGCGGCGTCAGCTGCACGATCCGTACCTGATCGCCGAAGGCGGTGTCGTGATCGACGTGGAAGCCGAGTTGCTCGGCGTAGAACCGCTTGGCGCGGTCGATGTCGGAGACCGGGACGATGACGACCTCGAGAGTCCAGTTCATTCGCACCATGCTGCCATCCGTAGACTCCCGGAGGTGCCTGCTGCGATTCGTGCCTACCGATCGAAGGACCTCGACGACATCTACGACATCTGCGTTCGCACCGGCGCCGCGGGCCGGGACGCCCGCGGGCTGTTCAGCTCCGACCGGCTGCTCGGGGACATCTGGGCGGCGCCGTACGTGATCCTCGAGCCGGAGCACGCGCACGTGCTCGACGACGGCGACGGTCGCGCGGTCGGCTACATCATCGGCACCGCGGACACCGCGAAGTTCGTCGAGCGGTACCGGAACGAGTGGCTGCCGGCCACCGCCGACCGGCTGGTCGACGGCGACCCGCGCGATCAGGTCATGCTCGACCTGTACCGGCGCCCGGAGCGGATGCTGCACCCGGCGCTCGCCGATCACCCGGCCCACCTGCACATCGACCTGCTGCCCGAGTGGCAGGGCAGGGGGCAGGGGCGCGCGTTGATGGCCGCGTTCCTGGCCGGGCTGCGCGCCGCCGGCGTACCGCGCGTGCACCTGGGCATGGCGCGGCAGAATCGCAGCGCCTACGCCTTCTACCAGCGTCTGGGCTTCCGGGACCTGCCGGTCGCGGATGACCCCGGCGCCTGCTACCTCGGCCGGGACACCAGCCCGCTGTAGGCCGGTGACCCGTCCGGGTCAGCGGCCGCGCCGCCGGCGCAGGTTGGCCAGCGCCTCGGCGAGGATCGCCTCGCCGTCCTCCTCGGAGCGGCGCTCCTTGACGTACGCGAGATGCGACTTGTAGGGCTCGGCCCGCAACCGTCCCGGCGGCCGCTCCTGGTCGAGCCCGGCCGGCTGACCGCATCGCGGGCAGTCCCAGGTCTCCGGGGCGGTCACCTCGGCGGCGAACCAGATCCGGCTGTCGTGACCGGCGGCGCAGAAGTAGCTCACCTGCCGGCGTGGTGCTGGTTCGGTGCGCTCGTCGGGACGCATCGGGCTGGAACCGATCCGGCTGCCGCGGATGGCGCTGCCACTGGACACGGACGTCACTCCTGTCTCATGGGGCGGAAAGAAGATCAAAAAGGACGGCGAAAAGCAAAAGCCGCGCGGCCGGTAAAACCGGCCGCGCGGCAGATTGTACGACTCTACCGGCGGGTCAGGAAGGCAGGGCCTGCTTCAGCCAGAACCCGAGCCCGACGATGCAGGCGAACCAGAGAACCGCCACCAGAACCGTGTAACGGTCCAGGTTCTTCTCGGCCACCGACGAGCCCGCCAGGCTCGAGGTCACGCCGCCGCCGAACATGCTGGACATGCCGCCACCCTTGCCCCGGTGCAGCAGGATCAGCAGGGTCAGGAGGATGTTGGTGATGATCAGCAACACGATCAACGTGTACGCGAACGCGATCGGCATGGTCGGGTTCATTCCTCTCGAAGGGCACAGCAGCGGTCCCACAATAGCGGGTGCCCGGCCGTTTTGAACGGCCGGGCACGCACGCAAGACAACTCAGCGAGCGACGTGCTCCTTGAAGCGCACGATGGAGGCGAACTCCTCGGCGTCCAGGCTGGCTCCACCGACCAGGGCGCCGTCCACGTCGGGCTGGGCCATGATCGACGCGATGTTCGACGCCTTCACCGAACCGCCGTACTGGATACGGACGACCTCGGCCACCTCGCTGCCGTACTTCTCGACCAGGCGGCCCCGGATCGCTCCGCAGACCTCCTGGGCGTCATCCGGCGTCGCGGTCTTGCCGGTGCCGATCGCCCAGACCGGCTCGTAGGCGATCACGATCTGCTTGATCTGGTCTTCCTTGAGCCCGTCCAGGCCGGCGTCGACCTGCGCGAGCACGTGCGGGACCTGGTTGCCGGCCTCGCGGATGTCCAGCCCCTCGCCGACGCAGAAGATCGGGGTCAGGCCGGCCGTGAAGGCCGCCTTGATCTTCGCGTTGATCAGCTCGTCGCTCTCGCCGTGGTACTCGCGGCGCTCGGAGTGCCCGATCACCACGTAGGTGCAGCCGAGCTTCGCCAGCATGGAGCCTGCGATCTCCCCGGTGTACGCGCCGGACGCGTGCTTCGAGACGTCCTGCGCGGCGTACGCGATCGCGAGCTTGTCGCCCTCGATCGCGGTCTGCACGGTGCGCAGGTCGGTGAAGGGCGGCACGACCACCGTCTCCACCGCCTCGAGCTGCTCGCTGGTCAGGCTCGCCGCCAGCTTCTGGACCAGCAGATTCGCCTCGTAGTGGTTGAGGTTCATCTTCCAGTTACCGGCGATGATCGGCTTGCGGGTCACGTCACCCATCACTTCTCCAACGCGGCGACGCCCGGCAGCGTCTTGCCCTCGAGGTACTCCAGGGACGCGCCCCCGCCGGTGGAGATGTGGCCGAACGCGGACTCGTCCAGGCCGAGCGTGCGGACCGCGGCGGCAGAGTCGCCGCCGCCGACGACCGAGAAGCCGTCGATCTTCGTGATCGCCTCGGCGACGCCACGGGTACCCGCGGCGAACGGGGCGAGCTCGAAGACGCCCATCGGGCCGTTCCAGAAGACGGTCTTCGCACCGGCGATCGCCGACGCGAACAGCTCCGTCGACTTCGGGCCGATGTCGAGACCCAGGCGGTCATTCGGGATGGCCGAGGCCGCGACCACGTCGTGCTGAGCGTCCGCGGAGAACTCCGTGGCCGCGACGACGTCGACGGGCAGGACGATCCGGCCCTGCGCCTGCTCCAGCAGGTCGGCGCAGACGGAGACCATCTCGGCCTCGAGGAGGGACTTGCCCACCTCGTGACCCTGCGCCTTGAGGAAGGTGAAGCACATGCCGCCGCCGACGAGGAGCTTGTCCACCTTCGGCAGCAGCGCCTGGATCACGGCGAGCTTGTCGGAGACCTTCGAACCGCCGAGGACCACCACGTACGGCTTCTCGGGGGTCTCGGACACCTTCCGCAGGACCTCGACCTCCTTGACGACGAGGCCACCGGCGTAGTGCGGCAGGCGAGCCGCGACGTCGTACACCGAGGCGTGCTTCCGGTGCACCGCACCGAAAGCGTCGTCGACGTAGAAGTCCGCGAATTTCGCCAGCTCGTCGGCGAAAGCCCCGCGAACCGCGTCGTCCTTCGAGGTCTCGCCCTCGTTGAAGCGCAGGTTCTCCAGCAGCAGAACCTGGCCGTCCGCCAGCGCCGCGACCTTCGACTGCGCGTCGGAACCGACGGTGTCGGAGGCGAAGACGACGGAAGAACCCAGCAGCTCCCCCAGTCGCTTGGCGACCGGCGCGAGCGTGTACTTCGGGTCCGGCGCGCCCTTCGGACGGCCCAGGTGGGACGCCACGATCACGCGGGCGCCCGCGTCACGCAGCGCGATCACGGTCGGCAGCACCGCGCGGGCACGGCCGTCGTCACTGATCACGCCCGGGTTGGCCTTGTCGAACGGGACGTTCAGGTCGGCGCGCACGAAGACGCGCCGACCCGAGACACCCTCGCCGAGCAGGTCGTCGAGAGTCTTCAAGATCAGGCTCCGACGAGCTTGACCAGGTCGACGAGGCGGTTCGAGTAGCCCCACTCGTTGTCGTACCAGCCGACGACCTTGACCTGGTTGCCGCCGATGACCTTGGTCAGGCCGGCGTCGAAGACACAGGAGGCCGGGTCGGTGACGATGTCGGCCGACACGATGTCGTCCTCGGTGTAGACCAGGATGCCCTTGAGCGGGCCCTCGGCGGCCGCCTTGATCGCGGCGTTGACCTCTTCGACCGAGGTGTCACGGGCGGCGGTGAAGGTCAGGTCGGTGGCCGAGCCGGTGGGGATCGGCACCCGCAGCGCGAAGCCGTCCAGCTTGCCCTTCAGCTCCGGCAGCACCAGGCTGACGGCCTTGGCGGCGCCGGTCGAGGTCGGCACGATGTTCAGGGCGGCGGCGCGGGCGCGACGCAGGTCCTTGTGCGGGCCGTCCTGCAGGTTCTGGTCCTGGGTGTACGCGTGGATCGTGGTCATCAGACCCTT
This sequence comes from Actinoplanes regularis, assembly GCF_900188005.1. GTDB lineage: Bacteria > Actinomycetota > Actinomycetes > Mycobacteriales > Micromonosporaceae > Actinoplanes > Actinoplanes regularis. The sequence continues at coordinate 486,076 of NZ_FZNR01000002.1, forward strand.
TTCGATCCCGATCGTGTCGTTCAGGACCTTCGCCATCGGGGCGAGGCAGTTGGTGGTGCAGGACGCGTTCGAGATGATCGTGTGCTTGGCGGCGTCGTACAGGTTGTCGTTGACGCCCATCACGATCGTGATGTCCTCGTTCTTGGCCGGAGCCGAGATGATGACCTTCTTGGCGCCCTTGTCGATGTGCGCCTTGGCCTTGGTGGCGTCGGTGAAGAAGCCGGTCGACTCGATGACGACGTCGGCGCCCAGGTCGCCCCACGGCAGGTTGTTCGGGTCACGCTCGGCGAACGCCTTGAACGTGTGGCCACCGACGGTGATCTCGTCTGCGGTCGCCTTCACCTCGTGGCCCAGGCGGCCCAGGATGCTGTCGTACTTCAGCAGGTGAGCGAGAGTGGCGTTGTCGGTCAGGTCGTTCACGCCGACGATCTGGACGTCGGCCCCGGAGGCGAGTACCGCCCGGAAGAAGTTACGACCGATACGGCCGAAGCCGTTGATGCCAACCCGGATGGTCACAGGTGGTCTCCTCGTTTCGGTCCGCCGGATTGTGCGACCGGCGGAGGATCTCGTGCGGGTCGCGTGGAGCGCCTGCACAGGGGCGTTCGGCCGCCGCGCCCGAAGGAACGAGAACGCCGCAGCAAAAGACACTTCGGCGGCGTCACAGCGGGGGTTCGGCCGAACTGCCGGCACCGTCGCCGTCAACGATGACCCTAGCCGAGTCCCCCCGCGCAGGACGCGGCGGGGCGCAACCTGAACGTTACCTAAATCGGATTATCGCGAGGTTTCCGCCGGTGCCGGGCAGGCGCGGCGCGCCCGCTTACGACACAAGACCTGAAGACCTTCGCAGTACGGACAATGACTCCCGAATCCAGCCAGAAGGCACGTCCCACCCCGAGGCGGTCCACGCCGCCCGCAGCGTGATTCAGTTCACCGGACCGGGTGAATCAGCAGGCCATCATCTCGGGGGTGACCGCCGCCTCGGTGTCCGGGATGCCGACGTCACGGGCCCGCTTGTCGGCGAGCGCCAGCAACCGCCGGATCCGCCCGGCGATGGCGTCCTTGGTCAGCGGCGGGTCGGCCAGCGCGCCCAGCTCCTCCAGCGACGCCTGCCGGTGCTCCAGCCGCAACCGCCCGGCCGAGGTCAGGTGGTTCGGCGCGTCCTCGGCGAGGATCTCCAGCGCCCGGGTGACCCGGGCCGCCGCGGCCACCGCCGCGCGAGCCGAGCGCCGCAGGTTGGCGTCGTCGAAGTTGGCGAGACGGTTGGCGGTGGCCCGCACCTCGCGGCGCACCCGGCGCTCCTCCCAGGCCAGCACGCTGGAGTGCGCGCCGATCCGGGTGAGCAGCGCGGCGATCGCGTCACCGTCCTTGATCACCACCCGGTCCACGCCGCGGACCTCGCGCTCCTTGGCGGTGATGCCGATCCGGCGGGCCGCGCCACGCAGGGCCAGCGCCGCCTCCGGGCCGGGGCAGGTTATCTCCAGGGCGCTCGACCGGCCCGGCTCGGTGAGCGAGCCGTGCGCCATGAAGGCACCCCGCCAGGCGGCCACCGCGCAGCAGACGTTCGCCGACACCACGTGCGGCGGCAGCCCGCGGACCGGACGGCCGCGCACGTCGAGCAGGCCGGTCTGCCGGGCCAGCGCCTCGCCGTCCTTGACGATCCGGACGATGTAGTGGCTGCCCTTGCGCAGCCCGCCGGAGGCCAGCACATGTACCTCGCTGGAGTAGCCGTAGACGTCGGCGATCTCCCGCCGGAGCCGGCGCGCCACCGCCCCGGTGTCGAGCTCAGCCTCGACGACCACCCGGCCGGAGACGATGTGCAACCCGCCGGCGAACCGGAGCAGGGAGGCCATCTCCGCCCGGCGACAGCAGGGCTTGGGCACGTCGACCCGGCTCAGCTCGTCTTTGACCGCTGCCGTCATCGCCATCGTGTTGTCACCTCATGCGCCGGATCAAGGACAGTGTGTGCCGCACTCATGCCAGGGATTAACGAGCGGCGCCCAATACTGGCACCAGTGCGACACCCAGTGCCTCAGGATCATGCCGTGGGCTTCCGTCCGCAACGGCGACGGGTGCCAATACCAACTCGGCTCCCATCCGCGAGGCGGCGACACGTACCGGTTCGGGCTCTCCTGCCCATTTCACGTCGGCCAGCACCGCGTCGACCCGGAGCTCGGGCAGGTAGCGGTGCAGGGTGCCGAGGTGCTCGGCCGCGGAGAGACCGTGCGTCTCCCGGTCGGTGCCCAGGTTGAGCGTGACCAGCCGCCGGGCCCGGCTCGCCACGATCGCCCGGGCCAGCCCGGGCACCAGCAGGTGCGGCAGCACGCTGGTGTACCAGCTGCCCGGACCGAAGATCAGCCAGTCGGCCTCCAGCACCGCCTGGACCGCCTGCGGGCAGGCCGGCGGGTCGGTCGGCTCCAGCCGCAACGCCTCCACCCGGCCGTCGGCGACCGCCACCGAGTGCTGCCCGCGGACGGTGACCAGCTCGTCCGGGCGATCCGGCTCGCCGATCGCCACGTCCGCCTCGATGCCGACCGCGTGCAGGGCCATCGGCAGCACCCGGCCGTGCGCGCCGACCATCGCGGCCGCGTGGTCCAGGGCCCGCACCGGGTCGCCGAGCATCTCCATCAGGCCGAGCAGCAGCAGGTTGCCGACCGTGTGCCCGGCCAGGGTGTCCTTGCTGCGGTCGGCCCGGCGCTCGAGCCGGGGGCCGCGGACCACCGGCTGCAGCGGAACGGCGCCCGGCTCCTGCATCGACACGAACCGGTGCTGCATCACCGTCGCGGTGAGCTGCGCGGTCGGGTGCTCGTCGGCCAGCGCCGCCAGGGCCTGCCGGAGGTCGCCCGGAGGCAGCAGGGCGTCCCGCTCGACCCGCAGGCGCCCGCTGGAGCCGCCGTCGTCACCGACCGTGACGATCGCCGTGATCTCCAGCGGAACCTCCGCCGAGGTGTACCGGAGCGCCCGCAGCGAGGCGCTCAGCCCGTGACCGCCGCCGAACGCCACCACCCGGACCGGCCGCTCCGGCCGGTCCGCTGGGCCGCTGACCGGGGCCGTCACTCGCGCCCCAGGTCGCGGTGCGAGGCGTGTGCCGAGAGGCGCATCGCACTCAGCCGCGAGGTCAACTCCTCGGTGATCGCCACGCTCCGGTGTTTGCCGCCGGTGCACCCGATCGCGACGGTCAGGTACCGCTTGCCCTCGCGCTCGAAACCGGGTGCGGTGGCCGCGATCAGGCCGGCGTAGGTCGCCACGAAGTCGGTGGCGCCCTCCTGACCCAGCACGTAGCTGCTCACGCCCTCCTCCAGACCGGTGTGCTCGCGCAGCTCCGGTACCCAGAACGGGTTGGGCAGGAACCGGGCGTCCAGCACGTAGTCGGCGTCGGGCGGCAGGCCGTACTTGAAGCCGAAGGAGAGCACGGTGATCCGCAACTTGCGCGCGTCCTCGCCGCCGAACAGCTCCTCCACCCGGCGGCGGAGCTGGTTGACGTTGAGGTGGCTGGTGTCGATTATCACGTCGGCGTGCTCGCGGGCCTCCTCGAGCAGCTTGCGCTCGGCGGCGATCCCGTCGGCCAGCCGGCCGTCGGCCTGCAGCGGGTGCGAGCGGCGGACCGACTCGAAGCGCCGGATCAGCACCTCGTCGTCGGCGTCCACGAAGACCACCCGCGGCGAGAAGCCCCGCTCCTTGAGGGCCCGCACCGCGCCCGTCAGGTCGGTGGAGAACGCGCGGCTGCGCACGTCCAGCACCATCGCGGTACGCCGGGCCGCGCCGCCGGCGGCGAAGGCCAGCTCGGCCATCTCCAGCATCAGCGCCTGCGGCAGGTTGTCGACCACGTAGAAACCGACGTTCTCCAGGGCCCGGGCCACCGTGCTGCGGCCACCGCCGGACAGCCCGGTGACCACCACCAGGTCGGTACCGGCCTCGTCCGGGTCGACCACGTCGCCGGGTCCGAACTCGGGCATCGCTTTCGTCACGCACGCCTCCCGCGTCGCTTAGCCCGCACACCTCAGGCGGACACAACATGGTAGGCCGACGGGTGCCGTTCCAGCCGCCGGACAGGTTGTCCGGCGGCGGGAACACGGCACCCCTCATCGGCCCCGATTCAGCTCTTCTCCGGGGCGTCCGCCGGATTCAGCGCGGCCAGCACCGCCTCGGCGGTCCGGCGGCCGATCCCCGGCACTTCGATAATCTCCTCCGGCGTGGCCGCGGCGAGCCGCTTCACCGATCCGAAGTGCCGCAGCAGCGCCTTGCGCCGGGTCTCCCCCAGCCCGGCGACGCTGTCCAGCGCCGACTCGGTCATCCGCTTGGCGCGGCGCTGCCGGTGGAACGTGATGGCGAACCGGTGCGCCTCGTCCCGTGCCCGTTGCAGCAGGTAGAGCGCCTCGGAGGTGCGCGGCAGGATGACCGGGAAGTCCTCCCCGGGCAGCCAGACCTCCTCCAGCCGCTTGGCCAGCCCGCACAGCGCCACATCCGTGACGCCCAACTCGGCCAGGACCGCGGCGGCCGCGTTCACCTGTGGCTGGCCGCCGTCCACCACGACCAGCTGCGGCGGGTACGCGAAGCGGCGCGGCTTCCCGGTCAGCGGGTCGATGCCGGGCAGCTCACCGGGCGTCTCGCCGGCCTCGTCCGGCTCGGGCGAGGCGCTCGGCGCGACCAGCGCCGGCGGGGCGCTCGGCGCGACCGGGCCGGCCTGCGCCCGGTACCGCGCGAACCGCCGGCGCATCACCTCGCTCATCGCGGAGAGATCGTCCATGCCGCTGCCGTCCGGGTTGCCCCGGATGGCGAACCGCCGGTACTCCGCCTTGCGGGCCAGGCCGTCCTCGAAGACCACCATCGAGGCGACCACGTCGGTGCCCTGGATCTGCGAGACGTCGTAGCACTCGATGCGCAGCGGCGCCGAGTCCAGCCCGAGCGCCTCGGCGATCTCCTCCAGGGCCTTGTTCCGAGTGGTCAGATCACCGGCCCGGCGCAGCTTGTGCCGCTGCAGCGACTCCCCGGCGTTGCGGGCCACGGTCTCCATCAGGGTGCGTTTGTCGCCGCGCTGCGGCACCCGCAGGCTGACCCGGCTGCCCCGGTGCCCGGAGAGCCAGTCGGCGAGCGCGTCGCTGTCCTCCGGCAGGGCCGGCACCAGCAGCTCACGGGGGACGTCGGCCTCGCCCTCCGACCCGCCGTACATCTGGCTGCAGAAGTGGTGCACCAGGTCGCCGGTGCTCAGCCCCTCGACCTTCTCCACCACCCAGCCGCGCTGGCCGCGAACCCGGCCGTCCCGGACGTGGAAGACCTGCACGGCCGCTTCCAGGGGATCCTCGGCGAAGGCGACCACGTCGGCGTCGGTGCCGTCGCCGAGCACCACGGTCTGTTTCTCCATGGCCCGGCGCAGCGCCGCGATGTCGTCGCGCAGCCGGGCCGCGCGCTCGAACTCCAGCTCCTCCGAGGCCTGCAGCATGTCGCGCTCGAGCCGCTTCACGAACGTGTCGGTGCGGCCGGCCATGAAGTCGCAGAAGTCGTCGACGATCTTGCGATGCTCCTCGGCGCTGACCCGGCCGACGCAGGGCGCCGAGCACTTGCCGATGTAACCGAGCAGGCAGGGGCGGCCGACCTGGCCGGACCGCTTGAAGACGCCGGACGAGCAGGTGCGCGCCGGGAAGACCCGCAGCAGCAGGTCGAGGGTCTCGCGAATGGCCCAGGCGTGCGAATACGGCCCGAAATAGCGGACGCCCTTGCGCTTGGCGCCGCGCATCACCTGCAGCCGGGGGAATTCCTCGTTCACGGTGACGGCGAGGAACGGGTACGACTTGTCGTCGCGGTACTTGACGTTGAAGCGCGGATCGAACTCCTTGATCCAGGAGAACTCGAGCTGCAGCGCCTCGACCTCGGTGCCGACCGTGACCCAGTCCACGCTGCCGGCGGTGGTCACCATCTGCTGGGTGCGCGCGTGCAGCGACCAGACGTCGGCGAAGTAGGAGTTCAGCCGGCTCCGGAGGCTCTTGGCCTTACCGACGTAGATGACCCGGCCGGCCGGGTCACGGAAGCGGTAGACGCCCGGGGAGTCGGGAATAGTACCGGGTGCTGGACGATAAGTGGACGGGTCTGGCACAACCACAACAGTAGTGCCAGGGACTGACATGATTGCCCGACCGGAGGTCCGGTGCCGCCGCCACGGCGCCGGATCTCCGGCCTGCGCGAAAACCGGCGTCAGGCCGCGACGATGTTGTCGCCGTCCACCTTGACCTTCGTCTCGGCCAGCGGCTTGGGAGCCGGGCCACCGGCCACCGAGCCGTCCTCGATCGAGAACTTGGCACCGTGGCACGGGCAGTTGATCGTGCCGTTCTTCACCTCGCCGACCTCGCAGCCCTGGTGCGTGCAGATCTTGGTGAAAGCCTTGAAGGTGCCCTGCGTGGGCTGGGTGATGACGTAGTCGCCCTGGATGATGCCGCCACCCGCGGGCACGTCGGCGACCAGCGCCAGGGCCGCGCCCGCCGCCGCGCCACCGCTGTCCCCGCCGGTGTTGCCGCCACCACCGGCCGCGGGGCCCTTGCTGCCGGCCGGAGCCGGGGTGGCGGCGTAGTCGGTGCCGTTCGGGTTGGTGCCGGTAGCGGTGCCGCAGGCGGCCAGGACCGCCGCGGCACCGAGGCCGCCGGCGCCCATGAGGACGACGCGGCGGGTCGATGCGGAGCCCGCCTGCTCGACCTGGGTGTCGGCGCCGGTCTCGGTCTGCACGTCAGTCATGTGTCGCCCTCCAGTACTGATGTCCGCGTCGGATGTCACGCGGAGTCGCCCCTGTGTACGCGGCCCGTGCCGCGATCGGTTCATGCGTGCGGTCAGATTTAACCGTGCTGTGCGCGCCGGCTTTCCCGCATTCGTACGCATACGCCGGGCCGGTTCGATCACTCGGGCCGAACAACCGACGCGCGGTAGACCTTAGGTGACCGACTTGGCGCGGTCGCTATGAGTCATCTAAAAAGTTCCTAAAATCAAATTTCCCGCAGTGGCGTACTTCGTCTCGCCGTCCACGTGCCGCGCTTCGATGACACCGCGGCGCCGCCCGGGGTTCCAGCCGGCGCCGAATCTCCCGGAACGGCGAGCACCCGAGCTCGATCCGGCCGGGCGCAGACGAGCGCGGCGGCCGGCTCGGGAGAGCCGACCGCCGCCGATCGTCGTGCCGGAATTTCCCGAGGACCGGGAAGGCCGTCAGACCGCGGTCTTCGCCCGGGACCGGGTGGCCCGCGGTTTCGCCGCGCTCGCCTTCTCGCCGTTGGCCTTGGCCCCCCGCGCCGTCGCGGCCGGTGCCCCGGCCCCGTCCCCGGTCAGCCCGAGCATGTGCCGCAGGAACTGCCCGGTGTGGCTCTCCGGCACCTCGGCCAGTTCCTCCGGGGTCCCGGCGGCCAGCACCAGGCCGCCCTTGCTGCCGCCCTCCGGACCCATGTCGATCAGCCAGTCGGCCGTCTTGATCACATCCAGGTTGTGCTCGATCGTGATCACCGTGTTGCCCTTGTCGACCAGCCCGTTGAGCACGATCAGCAGCTTGCGGATGTCCTCGAAGTGCAGGCCGGTGGTCGGCTCGTCGAGCACGTAGACGGTCCGTCCGGTGGAGCGTTTCTGCAGCTCGGAGGCGAGTTTGACGCGCTGCGCCTCACCGCCGGAGAGGGTGGTCGCGGGCTGACCCAGCCGCACGTACCCCAGGCCGACGTCGACCAGGGTGCGCAGGTGCCGGTGGATGGCCGGCAGCGCCGAGAAGAACTCGGCCCCCTCCTCGATCGACATCCCCAGCACCTCGGAGATGGTCTTGCCCTTGTAGTGCACCTCCAGGGTCTCCCGGTTGTACCGGGCGCCCTTGCACACCTCGCACGGGACGTACACGTCCGGCAGGAAGTTCATCTCGATCTTGATGGTGCCGTCGCCGGAGCAGTTCTCGCAGCGGCCGCCCTTGACGTTGAAGGAGAACCGGCCCGGACCATACCCCCGCACCTTGGCCTCGGCGGTCTCCGCGAACAGCTTGCGGATGTGGTCGAAGACACCGGTGTAGGTGGCCGGGTTGGACCGCGGCGTGCGCCCGATCGGCGACTGGTCCACGCCGACGACCTTGTCCACCAGGTCCAGCCCGGTGACCCGGGTGTGCCGGCCGGGAACCTGGCGGGCACCGTGGATCTGGTTCGCCATGACGGTGTGCAGGATGTCGTTGACCAGGGTCGACTTGCCCGAGCCGCTGACCCCGGTGACCGCGATGAACTGGCCGAGCGGGAACGGCACGGTCAGGTTCCGCAGGTTGTGCTCGCGGGCGCCGTGCACGACCACCTCGCGGTCCGCGGTCCGAGGACGCCGGGTCGCCGGCACCGGGATCGACTTGCGGCCGGACAGGTAGGCCCCGGTCGGCGACTGCTCGTTGGCCAGCAGCCCCTCGACGGTGCCGCTGTGCACGATGTGCCCACCGTGCTCCCCCGCGCCGGGGCCGATGTCGACGATCCAGTCCGCGGTGCGGATGGTGTCCTCGTCGTGCTCCACCACGATCAGCGTGTTGCCGAGGTTGCGGAGCCGGACCAGGGTCTCGATCAGCCGGTGGTTGTCCCGCTGGTGCAGGCCGATGGACGGCTCGTCGAGCACGTAGAGCACGCCGACCAGCCCGGAGCCGATCTGCGTGGCGAGCCGGATGCGCTGTGCCTCGCCGCCGGAGAGGGTGCCGGCGCCACGGTCCAGCGAGAGATAGTCCAGGCCGACGTCGACCAGGAAGCGCAGCCGGGCATTGATCTCCTTGAGCACCCGCTCGGCGATCAGCTTCTGCCGGTCGTCGAGCTCCAGCCCGGCGAGCAGGTCGGCGCACTCACCCACCGACAGGTTGCAGACGTCGGCGATGCTCTTGCCGGCCACGGTGACCGCGAGCACCTCGGGCTTGAGCCGGGCGCCGCCGCAGACCGAGCAGGGCACGTCGCGCATGTACCCCTCGTACTTGTCGCGCGACCAGTCACTCTCGGTGTCGTTGTGCCGCCGCTCGATCCACTGCACCACGCCCTCGAAGCCGGTGTAGTAGGAGCGCTCCCGGCCGTACTTGTTCCGGTACCGCACGTGGACCTGGTCCTCGGAGCCGTGCAGGATGGTCTTCTGCGCCCGGCTGGGCAGCGCCCGCCAGGGCGTGTCCAGCTTGAAGCCCTCGGCCTTGGCCAGCGCCTCCAGCAGCCGCAGGAAGTACTCCTGGGTGGTCCCGCCGGCCCACGGCTGGATCGCGCCCTCGCTGAGGCTCTTCTCCACGTCCGGGATGATCAGCTCGGGGTCGACCTCCTTCTTCGTACCGAGGCCGGAGCACTCGGGACAGGCGCCGTACGGCGCGTTGAAGGAGAAGACCCGCGGCTCGAGGTCCTCGATCGCCAGCGGATGATCGTTCGGACAGGCCAGGTGCTCGGAGAAGCGGCGCTCGCGCTCCGGGTCGTCCTCCGGCAGGTCGACGAAGTCGAGCAGGAGGATCCCGCCGGCCAGGCCGAGCGCGGACTCCACCGAGTCGGTCAGCCGCTGCTTGCTGCTCGTCTTGACGCTGAGCCGGTCGACCACCACCTCGATGGTGTGCTTCTCCTGCTTCTTCAGCTTCGGCGGCTCGGTGAGCGGGTGCACCACCCCGTTCACCCGGGCGCGGGCGTAGCCCTTGGCCTGAAGCTCGGCGAAGAGGTCGACATACTCCCCCTTGCGGCCGCGGACCACCGGCGCGAGGACCATGAAGCGGGTGCCCTCGGGCATCGCGAGGACCCGGTCGACGATCTGCTGCGGGGTCTGCCGGCTGATCCGCTCACCGCAGACCGGGCAGTGCGGGATGCCGGTGCGGGCGAAGAGGAGCCGCAGGTAGTCGTAGACCTCGGTGATGGTGCCGACGGTCGAACGCGGGTTGCGGGAGGTCGACTTCTGGTCGATCGAGACGGCCGGCGAGAGGCCCTCGATGAAGTCCACGTCCGGCTTGTCCATCTGGCCGAGGAACTGCCGCGCGTACGACGACAGGGACTCCACGTAGCGCCGCTGCCCCTCGGCGAAGATCGTGTCGAACGCGAGGCTGGACTTGCCCGAACCGGAGAGCCCGGTAAAGACGATCATGGCGTCGCGGGGCAGGTCGAGGTTGACGTCGCGCAGGTTGTGCTCGCGGGCGCCACGAATAGTCAGTCGGTCGGCCACAACTAGCCTCTCCGTACAGGTGTTTGAAAGCAACGAGCCACTCTAGCGACGGGGTCTGACATTTTTCGCCGGCCTAGGTGCAGCGCCTCCCACATGGCGGACATTCCCGCAGAACGGACCTTGGAACCTCACTCCCGCGGGTGATCCCCCACGACCCAGATCTCCACCCCGCCGACGACCCGGGACTCCCCCAGCGCGTCGACCAGCGTGGCCCGCAGCACCGCGGCGTTCTGGGCCTGCGGCACCAGCACCACGACCGCCGCCCGCCAGTACGCCAGGTCCTCGGCGATCTTCCCGCGGTCGGCCGCGGTCAACTCCGGGCGCCGGCCGGTCTCCTGGATCCGGGTGAGCAGTTCGGAGGTGAACCGGTGTGGCGCGCGCCACGACCCGGTGTCATCGCCGGGCGGGTCGGCCGGGCCCATGAAGTAGCCGCGCGGCACCGCGAAGTCCAGGTTCTCCAGGGTCGCCCAGCGCTGCGCGGCCCGCCCGACCGTGACGTCCGGCATCGGCACCGGCACCAGCGTCCGGCCCTCCGGCACGTACTGCTTCCAGGTCCCGGCGGTCAGGAAGGCGGGCAGCGGGTCGCCCTGGACGACCGGCAGCGGCTTCGGGAAGAGCGGGACCAGCGCGAGCGCCATGCCGATCCCGAACCACCGGCGGCGCACCGCGGTGAGCTCCCCCACCCGGTCGGCGGCCAGCGCCAGCAGGATCCCGGCGATCGTCGCCGGCACCATGGCGAACCGGGTGACGCTCACCAGGTCGATCACCGGCAGGTGGCTGACCAGCGCGAACGGCAGCGGGATAGAGGTGCGCACGCCGGCGACCCGCAGCTGCGGGCCCATCGAGACGACCAGCAGCACCAGCCCGGCGATCACCGCGGACCGGGCGGCCGCCGAACGCCAGAGCATCCGCGCCGACACGATGATCATCAAGAGACCGAACGGGCCGAAGAACGTGTTGTCCTCGGTGGCGCTCACGCTCAGTCGCTCGGCCACCGAGTCGACCCCGGCCACCGCCTGCCGCGGGTAGGCGGCCACCGAGAGCAGGTCGGTGACGAACTCGTCCGGCTTGAAGGGCTGCCCGTGGTAGTTGCCGGGAGCGAAGAACTGGTACCACAGCGGGTAGCCGGCGAGCACCAGCGAGGTCCCGGCGGCGACCCCGAGCCCGGCCAGGAACCGGCGGGCCACCTCGCGCACCTCCTGCGGCCGCAGGACGGCGTAGGACGCCACGAAGACGGCCAGGGTGAGCGCGATGAAGAGCAGCGTCTCCTCGTTGATGAAGATCTGCAGCACGATCAGGAGCCCGAGGACGATCCCGCCGCGCACCGCCCGGCCCGGCTCGCGCAGCCGCAGCACCTGCCACACGATCAGGGGCACCAGGTACTGGTTGACGAAGTTCAGGTGCCCGTTGGCGTGCGAGATCATCGTCGGCGCGAAGCCGCACCAGAGCGCGCCGAGCACCGCCGCCGGTCGGCTGCGGACCAGGTGACGGGCGAACAGCCAGTACCAGGCCGCCGCGGTGCCGGCCAGGCCGAGGGTGAGCACCAACGCGACCGAGACGCCGGCGCCCAGGAAGTGGGTGACCGGGGCGAGCGGCAGGCTCAGCGCCAGGATCGCGGTGTTCGCCATCATGTTCACGCCGACCGGCGCGTTCAACCGGCTCTCGAAGAACGGCGAGGCGCCGTCGAAGACCACCCGCTCGCCGTGGGCCAGCATGAACAGGAAGATGCCGTGGTCGTCGTCGTTGCCGTCGAGGACGCGACCGTTCGGATCGATCCAGAGGCGGATCATCACGAACACGGCGAGCGCCAGGAAGCTCAGCAGCACCCAGAGGTCGAACCGCCGCCACCCCGTGAACCCGGTCCGGGCCACTGTGGCGACCGTCTCATCCTGCTTTTCGAGCATCTCTTCCGCCGCTTGCATCGGGCGGATTCTGCCAGAGCCCCCTGGTAATCACCCAAACCCCGGGGGCGGGCGGTCCGGCCCGCTTGCGCTTTTCAGACCCGCTTTCCGGTACGCACCCCGGGCTGCCGGATGCCGCCACGGTCGTACCGGAAAGCGGGTTTCATCTCAGTTGTGCCTTCGGCGTGGGGCCGTCGCCAGCCGGACCGAGCGCCGCCGGCTCTCCACCGCGACCTCGCGGTGCAGCTTGCGCCAGCTCGCCAGGCGGCGCGGCGGCAGCAGGCCGTCGGCGAGCGCGCTCTGGACGGCGCACCCCGGCTCGGACTCGTGACGGCAGTTGTCGAAGCGGCAACGATCGGCCAGCTCGATCACGTCGGCGAACGCCCGGTCCAGCCCGGACCCGGTGTCGAGCAGACCGACCCCGCGGATGCCCGGGGTGTCGACCACGCAGCCGCCGCCCGGGACGGTGATCAGATTTCGCCACGCAGTCGTGTGCCGGCCCTTGCCGTCGGCGTCCCGGATCGCCTGCACCGGCATCACCGCCGTCCCGGCCAGCGCGTTCGCCAGGGTCGACTTGCCAGCGCCGGAGCGGCCGAGCAGGGCCAGCGTGCGGCCCGGGGCGACCAGTTCCCGTAGCCGGTCGAGGCCGGCGCCGCGTTGGACGCTGACCGGTATCACCGGGACGTCGGGGGCCAGGGCGGCGAGTTGCCGGGCCACCGCTTCGGGGTCGCGGACGGTGTCGCTCTTGGTGAGCACCAGCACAGGGTCGGCGCCGGACTCCCAGGCGAGGGCGAGCAGCCGCTCGACGCGAGCGTCGTTCGGCTCCGGGAAGATCGGCTCGACCACCGCGACGGTGTCCATGTTGGCGGCCAGCACCTGGCCGGAGGCGTCCTTGTCGGCGGTGCGCCGGATCAGCCTGGTGCGCCGGGGCAGCACCAGCTCGAGCGTGACCCGGCGGTCGGGCCAGTTGCGCAGCACCACCCAGTCGCCGGCGCAGGGCAGCAGGGCGGGGTCGCGGGCGGCCTCGAGCAGCGCGTTGCCACCGAGACTGGCGCGGGTCACGCCGCCGGCGGTGAGCACCGTGCTGATCCCGCGATCGGCGCGCAACACCCGTCCGGGGACGGTGTCGGGGCGGTCATAAGGACGGTACGAGGATGTGAACGTGTCGTCCCAGCCGAGCTGGGACAGGTCGAATGACATGGGAACCCTTTACGGTCGAGAGGGGGCGGAGGCCCCCGGGTGAAGGGACGCGACAACAACGGACAGCACGTGCCTCACCTCCTCCGCGGGTTCGATCAAAGCGGCGCGTCTCGGGTCGACGGTACGGTCACCCTCAGCGCCGCGAAAGTGAATTCCGCGGGCCTGTGGACAGAGCCCGGCGAAGTGCCCGGGACCGGCTAGGGTCGTTCCGTGACGATCGACCCGCTGGTCCTGATGACCGACGTTGAGCAGGCCACCGAGGCGTTGCTGCGGACCGCCGAGGGGCTGGACGACTCGGTGATCGGCGAGCCGTCCGCACTGCCCGGCTGGACGGTGGGGCACGTCCTCACCCACGTCGCGCGTAACGCCGACGCCTACACCAACCTGCTGACCTGGGCGCGCACCGGCGTCGAGACCCCGCCGTACGCGTCGGTCGAGGCGCGGACCGCCGGCATCGAGGCCGGCGCCGGCCGGCCTCTCGCCGAGCAGATCGCCGACCTCCGCGCCGCCCACGAGCGGTTCGCCGACGCGGCCGCCGCCATGCCGGCCACCGCCTGGACGTTCCGGTTCCCGGCGGTCGTCCCCTCCGCGGCCGTCGTGCCGTGGGCCCGGCTGCGCGAGGTCGAGGTGCACCACGTCGACCTGGGCCGGGGCTACACGCCGGTGGACTGGTCCGACGCGTTCGCCCTGCGGCTGCTCCGGGAGATCGCCGGCGACCTGCCGGCCTCGGCCCCGGCGATGGTGCTGCACCCGGCCGGAGTGGACCATCCACTGGTGATCGGCTCGCCCTCCGGCGCGGCCGAGGCCCCGGCGATCGGCGGCCCGACCCGCTCGATCGCGGCGTGGCTGGCCGGCCGGGCCGACGGCGCCGACCTGACCGTCTCACCCGACGGCGAGCTCCCCCAGCCCGCTCGGTGGAAGTGACTCTCTCCGGAGGTGGAAATGACCCAGGAATACACCGGCGAGGCGCCCGGCACCCGTGATCTCGGTGGCGGGCTCACCCTGACCAAGGTGTCGGTCGGCCCCATGGACAACAACGCCTACCTGTTGCGCGCCGGCTCCGAGCAGTTGCTGATCGACGCCGCGAACGACGCCCCCGAGCTGCTGAAACTGATCGGCGACGCGGGCCTGCGGACGGTGGTGACCACGCACCAGCACCGGGACCACTGGTTCGCCCTGGACGACGTGGTGAAGGCGACCGGCGCGAGGTCGCTGGCCCACGCCGCCGACGCCGGCTCGCTGCCGGTGGTCACCGGCACCCTGCGGGACGGCGATGTGATCGAGATCGGCGAGCACACCCTGGAGGTGATCCATGTGGTCGGTCACACGCCCGGCTCGGTGGTGCTGGCCTACCAGGAGCCCGGCGGCGGCCGCGTCCACCTGTTCACCGGCGACAGCCTCTTCCCCGGTGGGGTCGGCAACACCCGCGGTGTCAAGACGGACTTCGAGTCGCTGATCAACGACGTGGAGCACAAGCTCTTCGACCGGTTCCCGGACGACACCTGGTTCTACCCGGGCCACGGCAAGGACTCCACACTCGGCGCCGAGCGCCCACACCTGGCCGAGTGGCGCGAGCGCGGCTGGTGACGCCGTCTCCCTCAGCGTTGGGCGGGCGAGGGGTTGTCGCCGGTGCCGGGGCGGGATCCGGGCACCGGCCGGAAGAGATAGTTGTTGGCGTGCGCGCACACCCGCTCGGTCGCCTTCCAGCCGCGCTGCCAGGCGTACATGGAATATCCGCGAGTGGTCAGCCAGGAGACCACGTCGTCGGGTGAGTACTCGTAGCGCGCGGTGTGCCGGGCCTCGATCTCGATGAGCATGGTGGGCCGGAACCGGGCGATGGTCTCCGCTCCGCCGGTCAGGACGTGCAGTTCGCCACCCTCCACGTCGATCTTGACAAAGTCCAGGCGGGTCAACCGCTCGGTGGCGCAGAGGCCGTCCAGGGTCAGCACGTCGACGAGCAGGTCCGCGTGCAGGTCGTACTCGTCGTTGGAACCCACCCCGTGGCTCTCCCAGTCGAGAAAGGACCGGCTGGTGGCCGGGCCCCGCGAGCCGAACGGCACCCGCATCGCGGCCCGGCCCGGCTCGGCGCCCAGCGCCGCCGCGTGGTGGTGGACGTTGCCGCGCCGCCGGGCGCCGAGGACCCGGGACCAGAACGGGTGGGAGAAGGTCAGCGGCTCGACGCTGTGCACCACCCCGCCCGCTCCGACCAGGTGCGACAACGCCTGGCTGTAGAGGCCGGCGGCCGAACCCACGTCCACGCAGACGTCGCCCGGGCGGACCAGGCCGCGCAGGGTGTGCAGTTCGGTGTCGAGATACCGGGTGTGCCGGGACAGCGCGCTGGTCACCGCGTTGGTCAGGGCCGGCCGGTCGAGGCGGAGCATGAGTTCTCCCGAGGTCACGGATCGTGGGGTGGGAGCTGTGACCGTAGGCAACCGGCGGCCCGCGCACATCGGCTCGCGGGCTTACACCCGTGGGCTCATCCCGCTGAGACCAGACCCGCCTCGTAGGCGATGATCACCAGTTGCACCCGGTCACGGGCGTCCAGCTTGGTGAAGAGGCGCGCCACGTGCGCCTTGGCGGTGGCCGGGCTGATGTGCAGGTCGGCGGCGATCTCCGCGTTCGACCTGCCCCGGCCGACCAGGGTGAGCACCTCCTGCTCCCGCTCGGTGATGCCGGCGACCGACCGCGAGGGCGCGGCCGGCTCGGACCCCCGGGCCGCCCGGCCCGGGGACCCGGCGTCCCGGCCCCGCGACCCGGCATCCCGGCTCGGCGACTGGGCGGTGAACTGCTCGATCAGCCGCCGGGTGACGCTCGGGGCGATCAGCGCGTCACCGGCGGCGACGACCCGGATGGCTCCGAGGATGTCGTCCAGGGCCATGTCCTTGACAAGGAAGCCGCTGGCGCCGGCCCGCAGCGCGGCGTACACGTACTCGTCGTCGTCGAAGGTGGTGAGAATGAGCACCCGGGCCGGGTCCGGGCCCGCCATGAGATGCCGGGTCGCCTCGATGCCGTCCATCACCGGCATCCGGATGTCCATCACGATCACGTCGGGCCGATGCTCCCTGGCCAGCCGCACGGCCTCGGCACCCGTGCCCGCCTCACCGACGACGCTCAGGTCGCCGGTGTCGGCGATGAGCACCCGCAGCCCACTGCGGATCAGCGGCTGGTCGTCGGCGAGCAGCACCCGGACGCTCATCGCGCCTCCACGGGGATCGGGATCCGGGCGGCGACCCGGAACCCGCCCACCGGCCCGGGACCGGCGCTGAACTCACCGTTCAACAGGCTGACCCGTTCCCGCATGCCCGGGATGCCGTAGCCGGGGCCCGGCTCGCCACCCCGCCCGTCGTCGGTGATCTCGATGGAGAGCTCGCCCGGCCGCCGGTCGACGGTCACGTCGCACCGGCCGGTGCCGGCATGCCGGATCACGTTGGTCACCGCCTCCTGGATGACCCGGAACGCGGACAGGTCGATGTCGGGCGGCAGCGGCCCCGGATCGCCGTGCCGGTGCAGGCCGACCTGGACGCCGGCGTCGGCGGTCCGGCCGACGAGGCCGTCCAGGTCCGCCAGCCCGGGCGCCGGGTCCAGCGGTGCCGTGCCAGGTCCGGGATCGGAGCGGCGCAGCGAGCCGAGGATCCGGCGCAGCGCGGCCAGCGTCTCCCGGCTGGTCTCCTCGATCGTGGCCAGCGAGTTGCGCGCCTCGGCGGGCTGGGTGTCGATCACCCGGCGACCGACCCCTGCCTGAACCGCGATCACCCCGATGCTGTGCGCGATCAGGTCGTGCAGCTCACGCGCGATCCGCAACCGCTCCGCCTGCACCGCCCGGGCCTCGGCCTGTTCCCGCTCGGCGGCCGCGTACCGGCGGCGCTGCCGGACCGAATAGCCGATCACCCAGGCCGTGACGACCGCCATGACCTCGACCGTGAACACCGAGGGCATCGCGGTGCCGGACCAATCGATCAGAGAGAGCGCCACCTGAACGCCGGCCGCCAGGAACGCGGCGAGGATCGAGACGCGCCGGGACCGGGCCGATGCCACGAACCCCACCGCGATGTAGGTCACGACGGCGGCGATGACCGCGATGGTCCGCCCATACCACTCGTTGTGCAGGACCAGGACCACGGCGACCCCGCCGAGCAGGATCGACAGCAGGGCCGCGATCGGGGCTCGGCGGAGCAAGCCGAACGGCAGCAGCATGGACAAGCCGATCAGGGCCACCCGCAGCGACTGGTCACCGCCCGGCGCTGTCGCGGCCAGGAACAGCGCGATCGGGAACAGCAGGCCGCCGGCCCAGGCCAGCCAGGCGGGACGGCGGGGAACAGGGACGGACATGCGGCGATCGTAATCAGGCGGGCGGGTCCGGACATCGGCTCGCGGGCGTACGCCGACGGGCTACCGACGCTGTGATCCACGGGCCGATGTGACGGCTCCGCGGTCCCGGCAGGTTGAACGGCATGATTGACGCCACCGTCCGAATGCGACGGTTCCGACGCCTGCGTACCCTCCTGGCCGTCACGGCGGTCGTCGTGGCCCCCTCGGCCGGCTCCGCGCTGGCCGCCCCGGGAACCGCGCCGGCGGCGGCCCCGGCGGGAGTCGCCGCGTGGCGTGCCGACCACCGTCACCTTCCGGACCCGGTGACCGCCGCGCCCGCCGAGGTGGGGCGCTTCCTGTCCACGGCCGGGCACGCCGAGCGGCTCGCCCTGGTCGCCGCGCATCCCCGGGTGCTCGGCAACCTGGACGGCGCGCCGGTGGCCCTGCGCTACGCGGCGAACCGGTTGTCCATGCGCGCGACCGGCGTGGCGTATCCCGATCCCGGCGGCGACTATCTGCTGTTCGACCCGCGGGGCCGGGGCCGGGTCGCGCAGGTCTTCGGTGACCTGTCGGCGGCGGACCGGATCGCCGTCCTGGTGCCCGGCATGAGCAATCGGCTGGCGAACTTCTGGTCCGGGGTGGGCGGCCGGTCGTACCGGTCCCCCGCGCTCCAGGCCGCCGACCTGTACCGGGCGATGACCGCGGCGGCACCCGCCGGCCGCCGGTTCGCGGTGATCGCCTGGCTCGGCTACGACACCCCGCAGGGGGTCGACGAGGCCAAGCGGGAGGACCTGGCCAAGGCGGGCGGTGTCGCGCTGGCCCGGTTCGTGGACGGGCTGGTGACGGTCCGCCCGGAGGCGACGATCGCGCTGCTGGGGCACAGCTACGGATCGACCGTGATCGGCCGGGCCGCGGCGCGGCTGTCCCCGCGGGTGACCGACCTCGCGGTGTTCGGCAGCCCGGGAATGGGTGTGCGCACCGCCGCTGAGTTGGGCACGGGCGCACGGATCTGGGCCGGGCGGAGCGCTCGGGACTGGGTTCGCTGGGTGCCGGGCGTGCGGTGGCTCGGCATCGGGCACGGGACCGCGCCGACCCGTCCAGGGTTCGGCGCCCGGGTGTTCGCCACCGCGGACGTGACCGATCACGATCACTACCTGGCGCCCGGCACCGATTCACTGGCCGAGCTGGCCCGGATCGCCCGGTCATGATCGCGAGCTGGAGGTCGCGGGTGCGGGCGGCCACCCCGGTGGACCGGGACCGGACGGTCGACGCGCTCCGGGCGTACGCCGTCGTGGGTGTGATTCTCGGTCATTGGCTGGTCTCCGCCCTGGTCAGCGAGGCCGAGCGGCCGGCGGTCTGGCAGGGCGCGAGCCCGCTGCCGGATCATCCGGCGCTGGTCCCGGCGACCTGGTTCCTGCAGACGCTGGGCCCGTTCTTCTTCGCCGGCGGGTACGCGGCGGCGCGCGGCCTCCGGTCCCGGCCGCCGGGCTCCTGGCTGACCACCCGGTTCGCCCGGCTGGTCCGGCCGGTCGCGGTGCTCGCCGCGGTGTGGCTGCCGGCCCTGCTGCTGCTCCGCGTCACCGGGGCGCCGGAGAGCACCCGGCACGTGGTCCGGTCGCTGGTCACGCACCCGATGTGGTTCCTGCTGGTGTACCTGGTGCTGACCGCGCTCACCCCGCTGCTACGGGCGGCCGTGATCCGCTGGCGAACGTGGCCGGTCCTGCCCCTGGCCGCGCTCATCGCGGCCGGCGACTCCGGCTGGGTGTCCTGGCCGTCCCCGGTCGCCGCGCCGGTCGGCTGGGCGGTGCCCTACCTGCTGGGGATCGCACTGGCCGAGGGCGTCCTGCCACGCCGGACCGGGCTCGTCCTGGCACCGGCCGGCGTGATCGCCGGGGCCGCCCTGGTCCTCCTGGCCGGCTATCCGGCCAGTGCGGTGGGCGTGCCCGGTGCCGGCCGGTCGAACCTCGACCCGCCGTCCCTGTTCGCGCTGGCCCTGGCGGCGGTCCAGATCGGCGTGTTCCTGCTGGTCCGGCCGGGGCTGGCCGGGCTGCTGCGGCGGCCGGCCGTCTGGGCGCCGGTCGCGGTGCTCAACCTCGCCGCGATGACCCTGTACTGCTGGCATCAGACGGCATTGCTGCTGGTCACCTTCGGAGGTCTGCTCGCGGGTCCGCTGCCCGGCCTGCTGGACCCGCCGGACGGCGCATGGCCGGTGTACCGGCTCCTCTGGTTGCCGGTCTTCGGCCTCACGCTGGCCGGCCTCTGCCGCCTGTTCCACCGCTTCGAGCGCCCGAAGCCGGCCGGCCGGTAGGGGCACCACCGCGCCGGACCCGGGCGATCGCGCACCCGGATCCGGCGTCACGTCAATACCGCCCGATCAGCCCCGGCCCTGCTTCGCGTTCGGGTTCACGTGGATGCCCGCGGCGAACTGGGCGATCTCGTCGGCCGACCAGCCGATCCCGTCCCAGACCTGGATCTGCAGGTTGACTCCGTTCTGCTGTGGAACGTAGAGCGTCCGGCCGTCCTTGTCGCCCTCCTTCTTGACCAGAATGCCCTTCTGATCGCCGACCTTGACGGTCTCGCCCTCGGGCGTTCCCTTCTCGTCGACCGACTGGAGCATCACCGCGACCTTGCCGACGAAGCTGTCCGGATCGGTGTCGGCGACGTTGCCCTGCGGGTCGGCGCTGTTCCGGGGCTGGGCGCCGATCGGGCCCAGGACCAGCGAGTACTCGGTGATGCCCTGAACCTCCCAACCCGCCGGGACCTTGTCCACGGAGAAGCCGGCGGGCTGCTCCCCGGTGTAGGCGACCAGGCGGAACGAATCGGCCGTGGTGGCGGTGGGCGCTCCACCGGCCGTCGGGACGGAGCCGGTGGGGGTGCCCGTGGTGGTGAACGCGAAGGCCGCCGCGGCGACAGCGACCACGAGGGCCGAGCCGGCAGCGCCCCGCAGGCCCCGGCGGCGGCGCAGGGCGGCGCGGCCCCGGGCCAGGTCGGCGTCGGCCTGGACGGTAGTGGGTTCGGCCGGCTCTCCGGCCAGATCGGCAAGCTGATCACGCAGATTCATCATCGAAATGCTCTCTTCAGCGGTGGGCGAACGCGGGGTTCTCTCCGATGACCACCCGGAGCCGGTCGAGGGCCCGGGAGGTCTGGCTCTTCACCGTTCCCTCGGAGCATCCGAGGGCGTCGGCGGTGTCAGCGACGTCGAGGTCGTAGACGTAACGGAAGACCAGTGCCGCCCGCATCCGTGGGGGCAGCTGTTTCAGGGCCGCGCGCAGCCCGTCCGCCACTTCGCCCTGCCGGGCCGGCTCCGCCGCGGGAAGATCCGGCACGTCTGCCATCGACTCCTCCCGCCGCCGCCACCAGCGCCGCCGTTCGTCGGTCAACGCGTTGACCATGACCCGGCGCAGGTAACCCTCCGGATTGTCGGCCTGCCGGAATGCCGGCCAGGCGACGTAGAGCTTGGTCAGCACCGACTGGACCAGGTCCTCTGCCAGGTGGGCGTCGCCCGCCGTGAGCAGGGTGGCGGTGCGCACCAGGCCGGATCTCCGGGACACCACGAAGCGGTGGAACTGCTCGTCACGCTCGCTTCTCACGAGTCCTCCCTCACTGTCACACCTCCCTGACGACTCCGCCGCGCGGCGGGTTGCACCGCGCTGGAATTCTTCGCGGGAACAGAAACGCCCCCGCCGGCGTCCGGCGGGGGCGTTTCGGAAACCGCGGTGGGTTACTGGTGCTTGCGGCGGGCGGCGGCCCGGCCACGCGCGTTCTGGTCGAGGACGACCTTGCGGATTCGGACGGCGGCCGGGGTGACCTCGACGCACTCGTCCTCGCGGCAGAACTCGAGGGCCTGCTCCAGCGACAGCTTGCGCGGCGGGATCAGCCGCTCGGTGTTGTCGGCGCTCGCGGCCCGCATGTTGGTGAGCTTCTTCTCCTTGGTGATGTTGACGTCCATGTCGTCCTCGCGGGAGTTCTCACCCACGATCATGCCCTCGTACACCTCGGTGCTCGGCTCGACGAAGAGCTGGCCGCGCTCCTGCAGGTTGATCATCGCGAACCCGGTGACCGCGCCGGCGCGGTCGGCGACCAGGGACCCGTTCTGACGGGTACGGAGCTCGCCGAACCAGGGCTCGTGGTCCTCGTAGAGGTGGTGCATGATGCCGGTGCCGCGGGTCTCGGTGAGGAACTCGGTGCGGAAGCCGATCAGGCCGCGCGCCGGGACCAGCCACTCCATCCGGAGCCAGCCGGTGCCGTGGTTGGTCAGCTGCTCCATCCGGCCCTTGCGGGTGGCCAGCAGCGTGGTGATCGCGCCCATGTACTCCTCGGGCGCGTCGATGGTCAGCCGCTCGACCGGCTCGTGCACCTTGCCGTCGACGACCTTGGTGACCACCTGCGGCTTGCCGACGGTCAGCTCGTAGGACTCCCGGCGCATCTGCTCGACCAGGATGGCCAGCGCGAGCTCACCACGGCCCTGGACCTCCCAGGCGTCCGGGCGGTCGGTGTTCAGAACGCGGAGCGAGACGTTACCGATCAGCTCCTTGTCCAGGCGGTCCTTGACCATCCGGGCGGTGACCTTGGCGCCCTTGACCTTGCCGACCAGCGGCGAGGTGTTGGTGCCGATGACCATCGAGATGGCCGGCTCGTCGACGGTGATCAGCGGCAGCGGCTTCGGGTTCTCGGCGTCGGCGAGGGTCTCACCGATCATGATCTCCGGGATGCCGGCGACGGCCATGATGTCGCCCGGGCCGGCGCTCTCGGCCGGCTTGCGCTCCAGGCCCTCGGTCATCAGCAGCTCGGAGATGCGCACGTTGGTGACCGTGCCGTCGGTCTTGCACCAGGCCACGGTCTGGCCCTTGCGGATCGTGCCCTCGTGCACCCGGCAGAGCGCGAGACGGCCGAGGAACGGCGACGCGTCCAGGTTGACCACGTGCGCCTGCAGCGGCGCGTCCTCGTTGTAGGTCGGGGCCGGGATGGTGTTCAGAATCGTGCTGAACAGCGGCTCCAGATCGGCGCTGTCCTGCGGGACGGCGCCGTCGGCCGGCTGGTTCAGCGAGGCGATGCCGTCGCGGGCACAGGCGTAGACGATCGGGAACTCGATCTGGTCCTCGTCCGCGTCCAGGTCGAAGAAGAGGGCGTACGTGTCGTCCACCACCTCCTTGATCCGGGCGTCCGGCCGGTCTACCTTGTTGATCACCAGAATGATCGGCAGGCGGGCCTGCAACGCCTTACGGAGCACGAAGCGGGTCTGCGGCAGCGGGCCCTCGGACGCGTCGACCAGCAGCACCACGCCGTCGACCATGGTCAGGCCGCGCTCGACCTCGCCGCCGAAGTCGGCGTGGCCGGGGGTGTCGATGATATTGATCGTGACCGGGTCGCCCTCGGCCGGCTGGTAGCTGATCGCGGTGTTCTTGGCGAGAATGGTGATGCCCTTTTCCCGCTCCAGGTCCATGGAGTCCATGGCGCGGTCGGCCATCTCTCCACGCGCGTGGGACTGACCGCCCTGTCGGAGCATGGCGTCGACCAGGGTGGTTTTGCCATGGTCGACGTGAGCGATGATGGCGACATTGCGGAGGTCGGTGCGGGTCTGCATACCGCCATTGTCCCCAATTCAGGTTGCCGTTGGTGACACGGGGTCAAGTCCAGAACCTTGAGATCTTTTGGGCGATTTGCCGGTCACCGCGCCGAGATCATCAATTGTTAACGTTCTTCTCCGGTGTCCGTTCGGGGAAGGACTTGGTCGATGAGGGTTCGGTTGATGGCCGCGGCGGCGGTGCTGGTCGTGGTCGCCGGCTGCGGTCTGGGCGGTCGCGGGGACGACAAGGCGGAGGGCAGCGCACCGGTGGCGGTGACGGCACCGTCGTCGCCGTCGTCGCCGTCGGAGGAGCCCACGCCGGAGGACTCGCCGACGCCGGAGGAGACCACGTCGTCGCCCACGCCCAAGCCCTCGAAGACGAAGGTGTCGAAGACGCCGACCATTCCGCCCGAGGACGTGAACAACTTCGAGGTGTCGCCGTGCCACACCACCGAGGGCACCGAGGTATCCAAGACCAAGGTGAAGGCGGCGCTGAAAACCGCGGCCGGGAAAATCTACTGGACCCACGAGGCGCCCACGCTGAAGCTGAACTATCCGCTGGTCAAGGCGATCGCCTGGCACGAGAGCGGCTGGCAGAGCAACGTCTTCAACTGTGACGGCGGGCAGGGCCTGATGCAGCTGATGCCGGAGACGGTCGACATGATCAACAACCGGTTCGGGCTCAGCTACAACGTGTCGAAGTACCAGGAGAACGCGACGGCCGGGGCGAACTACCTGGCCTGGCTGACCCGGTACATGTCGCAGAAGCAGTTCGGTGAGAAGACGTACGACCTGAGTGCGAGCAAGTGCAAGACGCACAGCTCGTGGTGCCTGCTGAATCTGGTGATCTCCGCGTACCAGGCCGGCCCGGACGCCGTGCTGCAGAACGCGAAGACGAAGAAGCTGCCCAACCCGGCCTACGTCGACTCGGTACGCTCGCTGATGTCGTCCTGCTTCTGCGACCGGTACTGAGCCGGGGCGGTCCCCGGCTCGATGGAACCGCGAGCTACACTGGTCGACGGACCCGAGACCCCGCTTATCCAGCCGTTTTGACCCTCTCGTCAGAGCGGTAGTAAGGTCTCGGGGTTGTCGTGTGTCGTTGATGCTGGCGAGCTGCGTTGTCTCGGCCCGCAGCTCACCCTAAGGAGCCTTACCCAATGCCTCCCAAGAAGAAGACCCATGAGGTAACCCTCGCGCTTGAGGCGGGTAACGCCGCGATGGTCGACCTCGGTAAGATGCTTGGCCCGACCGGCGCCAACATGCGTGCCGTCAAGGTCGAGTACGACGAGGCCACCGCGAAGAACCGGGGCGAGATCATCCCGGTCATCGTGTCGGTCTACGAGGACCGCAGCCACACGCTGGCCTACAAGACGCCGCCGACCAGCTTCCTGATCCGCAAGGCTCTGGGGATCCAGTCCGGTGCGTCGAACCCGCTGACCCAGACCGTGGGCACGCTCAGCGCCACGCAGGTCAAGGAGATCGCGGAGCGCAAGCTTCCCGACCTGAACGCGAACGACATGGACGCCGCGATCCAGATCGTCAGCGGCACCGCGCGTTCGATGGGTGTCAAGGTCGCTTCTTGATCCAGCGCGTCTGAGAACGGCTCCGGGCTTTCGCCCGGGGCCGTTCTTCGTTTCAGCGAGCCTTCCAAGTTCAGCAGGCCGTCGAAGTTCAGCGGGCTTCGAAGTTCAGCAGGCCGTCGAAGTTCAGCGGGCTTCGAAGTTCAGCGGGCCTTCGGGGTGATGACCTCGTCCAGCAGGCCGTACTCCAGGGCCTCGGCCGCGCTCAGGTTCCGGCCCGCCGAGAGGTCGTCCTCCACCCGGCTCCGCGGTTTCCCGGTCACCCCGGCCAGCCGGACCACGACCTCCTCCAACTCCCGCAGATGCTGCCCCGCCGCGGCGGCCACCTCGTCGGCCGTCCCGGTCACCCCGGCCGCCCGCGGCTCGGTGAGCCGGAACCGGGCATGCCGATAGCCGGCCCGCCGATCGACGGCGGCCAGCACCGCCAGGGCGGACCCACCAGCCTCGGCGGTGACCAGCGCGTGCACCGGCGACACCAGCGCGTCGACCACACCGACCACCGCGAGGGCGGCGCTCAGGTCCCCGCCCGGGCAGGCCACGTGCAGCTGGATCGGCGACTGGCCGGCCGCGTCCAGGGTGAGCAGCGCGGCCGAGATCCTGGTCGCCGCGTCGCTGCCCAACTGGCCACGCAGCATGATGATGCGCTGGTCGAAGAGGCGCTCCTCGAGCCAGCCAGGAAATTCCGGGCTCGCCGGCGGCAGGTCGAACGGCTGGTGCGGCTGCTGCGGCGGAAAGCCCCACCGCGCCGATTCAGGTCTGAGGTTCATGGACGACTCCAGGTCTCGGACGGGGCTTTCGCCAGCGTACGCGGGAAGGCTCCGCGACACCGCCGACCGGGCGTACGCCATCGAGCGCCCGGTCGTGGTCAATCGTTGCGACGCCGTGGCGACGGCAGCCGGAACAGGGTGCCGAGTCTGCGCAGGGCCTCGCCGTCACCGGCCGCCGAGGCCGCACCGCTCTCGATCGCCTCGGTGAGGGTGAGTTCGTGACCGGTGATCCGGAGGAACGCGTCGTCGCTGATCGTGATGGTCGCGTCCGGGTGCTGAGCCGGTCCGTGCACGGTCTCGATCAGACCGTCGCCGATCCGGGCGTGAAAGGGTTCGTCGCCGACGCGGAACTCGTACACCGCGTGAAGTCCGGCGGCCGCCTCGGCGTCGAAGCAGGCCCGCAGGCCGAGCACCGCCCAGCCCGGGTGGAACGTCTCGCTCTCACGCCGTTCCTCCATCGCCCATCGCAGGCCCCACCGGGCCAGCGCGAGGACCGCCGGCCCAAGCTCCGCACCGGCCTCGGTTAGGGCGTACGCCGGAGTCCGGGCCGGCGGTGGGAGCTTGATCCGGCGCGCGAGCCCCTCGTTCTCGAGGTGTTTGAGCCGGGCGGCGAGCAGTCCGGTCCCGAGACCACGCAGGCTGGCCTGCAGGTCACCGAAGCGTTTGGGCCCGGTCAGCAGCTCACGGATCAACAGCAGCGTCCAGCGCTCGCCGATGAGGTCGAGGGTGCGCGCGGTCGCGCAGTACTGGTTGTACGTTCGCTGCTCCACTTCAATACTCTAGATTTCGCGTTTCCTGTTCTTGAAGGGATGAGCCCGCAGCAGCGTCCCGGCGAGGCGTTCCGGGTCGGTGAGCATCACGTCGTGCGGCCCGTCGAGCGCGACCGTCCGATATCCCAGGTCTTCACCGAAGCGGTCGAACGGGTAGGTCTGCGGCCTGCAGTAGACGGCCGTGCCGGGGATCCGGTCGACGGCTCCGGTCAAGCGGGTGGGCTCGGTGAACGCGCGCAGCGGGTGCGGAACCAGGCGCTCCGCCAGCAGGGCGGCGGTGTCCGGGTCGTCGATGCCGAACGCCGCCGGTGGCGGCGCGGGGATCCGGTGGCCGTCGCCGCGGGTCTCGGCGGCCGCGCGGACCGCGGCGACGAACGATTCTGGGGCGAGGCTGAACAGGCTGGCGCCGTCGGCACCCGCCCATCCGTCGACCAGGACGATGTGGCCGACCAGGCCGGGCCGCGCGTCGGCGGCCTCCCGGACGACCAGCCCCGCGTAGCTGTGGCCGACCAGCACGATGTCGTTCTCCGCGGCGCCGTCGAGGGCGGCGATGACGGCCCGGGCGTGCTCGTGCAGCCCGTCGTCTCCTCGGCCGCTGAGGTCCGGAGTGATCGTGCGCGCTCCGGCGGCCCGCAGCGACGTCTCCACGCGCTCCCAGGCCCAGGGGCCGTGCCAGGCGCCATGAACGAGGACGAACGTTCCCATCAGGCCTTCTCCCTACCGCGTGGTGCGGACGGACTCCTGTCGATGCCCGATGCTAGCTATCAGCTTCCTGTTTTTGAAGTACGAGATTCAAATTTGGGTACGATCGTCGCGCGGAGGATGCCGGAAGACAACACGGGCCCGGCAACATGAGTCGCTCGGGCCCGTGCGGGACTTCCGAAGTTCGGCCTCTACTGGCCGGTGGCCACGAGTTCTTTTCTGCGGTCCCGGGCGGATTTGGCGAGGCTGGCGATCGTGGCTACAGCGAGCGTGCCGAGGATGACCAGCAGAGAGAGCCAGATCGGGATCTCCGGGGCCCAGTGCACACCTTGACCGTCGTTGATGAACGGAAGGCTGTTGGTGTGCAGCGCCTCGAGGAAGAGCTTGACGCCGATGAAGGCGAGCACGACGGCGAGGCCGAGGTTCAGGTAGACCAGGCGTTCCAGCAGGCCGCCGAGGAGGAAGTAGAGCTGACGCAGGCCCATCAGCGCGAAGACGTTCGCGGTGAAGACCAGGTACGGCTCCTTCGTGATCCCGAAGATCGCCGGGATGGAATCGAGCGCGAAGATCAGGTCGGTGGTGCCGATCGCGATCATCACGATCAGCATCGGAGTGAAGAGGCGCTTACCGGCCGCGGTGACCACCCGGAACTGCCCGTCGCCGAAGGACGAGGAGAGCGGCAGCGCCCGCTTCGCCCAGCGGATCAGCAGGTTCTCCTTGAAGTCGTCCTCGTCGTTCTCGCCGCTCTTCACCAGCGTCACGGCGGTGTACACCAGGAACGCGCCGAAGATGTAGAACACCCAGGAGAACTGGGAGATCAGCGCCGCACCGGCGGCGATGAACGCACCCCGCATGACCAGCGCGAGCACGATGCCGATCAGCAGGACCTTCTGCTGATAGCGGCGGGGCACGGCGAAGCGGGCCATGATGATGACGAAGACGAACAGGTTGTCGACGCTCAGCGAATACTCGGTGAGCCAGCCGGTGTAGAACTCACCCGCGGACTGCGCGCCGGCGACGGCCCAGATCCCTACTCCGAAGAGCAGCGCGAGCGCGACATAGAAGGCCACCCAGCCGCTGGCTTCCTTCATGGTGGGCTCGTGCGGCCGCCGCCCGATGATCAATAGGTCCACGGCGAGCACCGCGATGAGCGCCACCAATGTGGCGAGCCAAACCCAGGCTGAAACGTTCAACATGACCCTCCGGCAGACACGTGTCGCCGCTGCGCTTTCTCAAGGTTTCGAGAAGAGCAGCGGCGTGCGACTGTCGGAGGTCTCTTCCGCCGCGATCCACATCGCGACCCCCGGCCCCGGGTCGCTCGCAGGTCACCCAGCGAGACGTTCCGTGTTGACGAGACCGGGACGGGGGAATACTCCCCTCCCACACAGCCATTGTTGCGCATCCCGACCCCGATCGACACATCGGGAGGCCACGAGTGAGGCGCCTCGCGCCGCAATCCACTCAGCGCGGCCGTCGTCGGCGGGTAACCCTGACGCCATCCCGCCTTAACCTCGATTCGGCCTGTCGGAACTCGATCCACAGCGCTCTCACCAGCAACTTCATGCCGTGGGCAGGGTCGGCAACGGTGCCGGCCGACCGGTGGAAACCGCTCCACCCGGCGGCGACGACCAGCCCGCCCATATCATTCATGTCACTCTCGCACAATCCGCGCCGGGCGGCCTGGCAAGGCCACCATCTGGTGCGTATGGGACGCTTGCGGGCATGATCCTCGAAGTCATGCTTATCGACGTGATGCCCGGCCGGGAGGACGACTTCGTCGCCGCCTATCAACTCGTCCGTCCGCTCATCGCGGGCACCGAGGGCTGCCGCGGGCTTCGACTGAAGCATGGTGTCGAGTCCACCACCCGCTTCATGCTGCTGAGCCAGTGGGACTCGGTGGAGGCCCACGACCAGAACTTCCGCCGCACCGAACGCTTCGCCCAGTGGCGCGCGGCGATCGTGGCCACGCTCGCCCGGCCCCCGCTGGCCGAATACTTCACCGACCTGCCCACCGTGTCCGGGCGCCCCGACCCCGACCACGACTTCTTCGCCAGCTGACCTGTCCGTCACCAGCCGACCTGCTCTGCACAACCGGTCTGCCCTGCACAACCGGTCTGCCCTGCACAACCGGTCTGCCCTGCACAACCGGTCTGCCCTGCACAACCGGTCTGCCCTGCACAACCGGCCTCTTCGCCCTCAGCTGACCTGTGCGTTCTCCCTCAGCCGACCTGGGTGTTCTCCCTCAACTGACCTGGGCGGGAGTGCAGGCGGCTGTCATCATCGCGCGGTGAAGTACGACCGGATCCGCGGCCTCGCCATCATGATCGCCTGCCTGGGATTCCTCGGCCTCTTCAACGCCGGAGCGGACCTGTACCGCGAGGCCGAGTTGGCCCTGGGCAGTTCCGAGGTCACCGCCTCGGTCCTCCAGGTCGCTACCGACGTCAATGGCGAGGTCCAGTACCAGGTGTCCTTCCCCTGGGAGCACCAGGAGCGGGAGGCCTGGACCCATTGGATGCCCGACGGCACCCGGCCCGGCTCTCAGCTCTCCGTCCTCGTCGCCGTGGGAGACCCGGATGTTGTCACCGGCACCGGCACCGGGTCGCAACGGCTGCGCCATTACCTCTTGCGAACCACACTGTTCGCCCTTCTGATCACCGGCGTAGTCCTGTTCTGGCGCTGGATCAAACGCCGGGAAGCGGCAGCCGAGACCCGGCGACGGCAGGTGAGACCGACCGTCGCCCGAACCCGGACCTCCCGCTCCCGCCGCCGAAGCCACCGCAAACGCTGACCAGGCTGCCACCGCTCAGCCCGATGCCAGCCGGCCAACCGGTCCAGTGCCACCACCCACCGCGCCCCGGCTCCGGCCCGGCAGCGCCCATCCCCGCGACACCGCCACCCCGACACCGCCACCCCCGGCAGCGCCCATCCCCCGCGACACCGCCGCCCGGGCACCGCCCGTCCCCCGCGACACCGCCGCCCCCGGCAGCGCCCATTCACGCGGCCGCCGCCTACCGCACCCCGGCGGCGTCCATGCCCCGTAGCTCCTTCTTCAGCTCCGAGATCTCGTCGCGGATCCGGGCCGCCAGTTCGAACTGCAGCTCGCGAGCCGCTCCCAGCATCTGATCGTTCAGATCCTGGATGAGCTGGGCAAGCTCGGCCCGGGCCATGCCCTCGCGCGCCGGCCCGGCGGCCGCACGTCCCTTGGAGCGGGTCTCGGGGACCGGCGCCTTCCCCCGCGACATCTGCCGGCCCGCGCCGCCCACGATCGCCGAGTCGGTGTCCTCGGCCTCGCGATAGATGTCATCGAGAATGTCGTGGATCTTCTTCCGCAGCGCCTGGGGCACGATCCCGTTCGCCTCGTTGTGGGCAACCTGCTTGGCCCGGCGGCGGTCCGTCTCGTCGATCGCGTTCCGCATCGACGGAGTGATCTTGTCGGCGTACATGTGAACCTCGCCGGACACGTTACGTGCGGCCCGCCCGATGGTCTGGATCAGCGACCGGCCACTGCGCAGGAAGCCCTCCTTGTCCGCGTCCAGGATGGCCACCAGCGACACCTCGGGCAGGTCGAGACCCTCACGCAGCAGGTTGATGCCGACCAGGACGTCGTAGTCGCCCTTTCGCAACTCCTTGAGCAGCTCGACCCGGCGCAACGTGTCCACCTCGGAGTGCAGGTACCGCACGCGGATCCCGTTCTCCAGCAGGTAGTCGGTGAGGTCTTCGGCCATCTTCTTGGTGAGCGTGGTGACCAGGACGCGCTCGTCCTTCTCGGTGCGCAACCGGATCTCGTGCATCAGATCGTCGATCTGGCCCTTGGTCGGTTTCACCACCACCTGCGGGTCGACCAGGCCGGTCGGCCGGATCACCTGCTCGACGAACTCGCCCTCGGCCTTCTCCATCTCCCAGGGCCCCGGGGTCGCGGAGAGGAAGACCATCTGGCCGACCCGCTCCAGGAACTCGTCCCACCGCAACGGGCGGTTGTCCGCGGCGCTGGGCAGCCGGAAGCCGTGCTCGATGAGGATACGTTTCCGCGAGGCGTCGCCCTCATACATCCCGCCGATCTGCGGGATCGTCTGGTGCGACTCGTCGATGACGGTGACGAAGTCGTCAGGGAAGTAGTCGAGCAACGTGTACGCCGGCTCACCGGGCCGGCGGCCGTCCATATGCATCGAGTAGTTCTCGATGCCGTTGCAGAAGCCGACCTGGCGCATCATCTCGATGTCGTAGGTCGTCCGCATCCGCAGCCGCTGCGCCTCCAGCAGCTTGCCCTGCCGCTCCAGCTCGGCCAGTCGCTCGGCCAGCTCCGCCTCGATGTCACGGATCGCCCGCTCCATCCGCTCCGGGCCGGCCACATAGTGCGTGGCCGGAAAGATGATCAGCTCGTCGACCTCGCGGACCACCTCGCCGGTGAGCGGGTGCAGGTAGTACAGCTTCTCCACCTCGTCGCCGAAGAGCTCGACCCGGACGGCCAGCTCCTCATACGCCGGGATGATCTCCAGGGTGTCGCCGCGCACCCGGAACGTGCCACGCTGGAACGCCACGTCGTTACGGGTGTACTGGATGTCGACCAACCGGCGCAGCAGCTTGTCGCGGTCGATCTCGCCACCGACCTTGACCTTGACGGCACGCTCGATGTACTCCTGCGGGGTGCCGAGGCCGTAGATGGCGCTGACCGTGGCGACCACGATGGTGTCGCGCCTGGTCAGCAGCGACATCGTGGCCGAGTGACGCAGCCGCTCCACCTCCTCGTTGACCGAGGAGTCCTTCTCGATGTAGGTGTCGGTCTGGGCGATGTACGCCTCGGGCTGGTAGTAGTCGTAGTAGCTGACGAAGTATTCGACCGCGTTGTTCGGCAGCAGCTCGCGGAACTCCTTGGCGAGCTGGGCGCAGAGCGTCTTGTTCGGCGCGAGCACCAGCGCCGGCCGTTGCAGGCGCTCGATCAGCCAGGCCGTGGTCGCGCTCTTGCCGGTGCCGGTGGCGCCGAGCAGCACGGTGTGCCGGTCGCCACGGCGGACCCGCCGCTCCAACTCGTCGATCGCCGTGGGCTGGTCACCGGCCGGTTGGTAGTCGCTGATGACCTCGAAGCGGCCGTCGAGTCGTGGGATGTCGAGCGCCATGTCCACCACCGTACGTCGGGGGTATGACAAGTTCCGGCACCCGGGCGACGGACGCCGGGACCATCGTCGGGCCGGGCGTGCCGATGGTGCACATTCGGCCTCGCCTGGTGCCATTGTCGGGTCTTTCCCGCGCCACCTACCCTGGCTGGGTAGGCCGCTCGCGGCGGCCGACGAGCGCGGTCGGGATCATCCAACGGTCCAGCCGCGCCGCACCGCGGTCGATGCGCCCCGGCACCCGGCGAGCGCACCCCCGGGGGCCGTGCGACAAGCCGGCCGGCCGCCGCGAGCGCCGCTCCACACCCAGCGCACGGCCGATCGAGATCAAGAAAGCGCCGCCCCCAGCCCAACGCACGGCCGATCGAGAGCAAGAAAGCGCCGCCCCCAGCCCAACGCACGGCCAATCAAGGCCAAGAGAGCGCCGCCCCAGCCCAACGCACGGCCAATCAAGGCCGAGAAAGCGCCGCCCCAGCCCAACGCACGGCCAATCAAGGCCAAGAAGGCGCCACTCCAGCCCAAGGCACGGCCGATCGAGCCAGGAAACGCCATCCGCACGTCCAGCGCGCGGCAGATCGACGTCAGGAAGACGGTGGCAGCCAGCCGGAGGCGAGAGCCCACTCATTCGCGGCTCGTGCCTCCTGGTCGAACCACGGCTCCTTCGCCATCGCATAGCCCGCCCGGTCCGCGAACCGCGGCGCTAGCTCCGCCTTGACCGCCGCGTAGGCGTCCCGCGCCGCCGGCACCGCCCGCAGGTGATCGCGCATGAGCAGCGCGAACCGCCACCCCGGCGACCCGATCACACGCACGTGCAGGATCATCGGCCGCCCCGGGTCGGCCGAGCCGTGCACCCGTTTCGGCCAGGTCTCGCCCCGCAGCCCACGCGCGTTGTCCACCCACTCCCCCGACCGGCGCGGAAATCCCGCGGCGGCGAGACGTGGGGCGAGCGCGTCGGCCTCGTCCAACGTTCGTACCGAAAGCATCAGATCGATGATGTCCTTGCCCGGAAGACCCGGCACCGAGGTCGATCCGATGTGATGCACGCCGGTGGAGCCGGAGGTGTCGCCGAGGTGATGCCGGATTCGCCGGGCCAGCCGGTCGGCCGCGGCCGGCCACTCCGGATCGGGCGCCGCGATGCACAGCTCAGGGGCCTTGCGGGCGGCGGTGAGCAGGCGCACGTTGCGCTCGAACTCGACCAGACGGTCCCGCCACAACTCGTCCACCCGGGCGTGCAGCGCGGCCAGATCGTCCTCATTGGGCAGCACCACGTCGGCCGCGGCCAGCCGGGTGGCGTCGTCGGCCTGCGCGCTGATCCGGGCGGCGGCCTCCGCCTCCGACATGCCACGATCGCGGACGAGACGCCCGATCCGCACCGCACGGTCCGCCGCCACCACGATCACCAGGTGGTACGTCGGAGCCAGGCCCGTCTCCACCAGCAGCGGGACGTCGTTGACCACGATCGCGTCGTGCGGGGCGGCCCGGACCATCTCGGTAGTGCGCGCCCGGACCCGGGGGTGGATGATCCGCTCCAGTCGACGGCGGGCCGCCTCGTCGCCGAAGACCCGCGCCCCCAGCGCCGGCCGGTCCAGTTCACCGGCGGGGGTCAGCATGCCCGTGCCGAACTCGGCCACGATCTCGGCGAGCCCCTCGGTGCCCGGCTCGACGACCTCGCGGGACAACCTGTCGGCATCGATGATGACCGCTCCGAGCTGGGCGAGGCGGGTGGCGACCGCGCTCTTGCCCGCGCCGATGCCACCCGTGAGACCGACCATCAGCATGCGATCAGTATCCCGGCCCGGTCGCGTTCCGGCGCGGCGGGCCGGGGTCACGACTTGGCGAATCCCGCGCGTCTCCGGTCCAGGCGCGACACACCGCGGCCCACCGCCGACGCATCCCGAGCCCACGACCGGTTCGACGTGGCGCCCATCACGGCCGGACCGCCCGAAGACGGCCGGAATGAGCAAACGCCGCTGAATGCGGAAAGACCGCTGGAAGCTGGGAAGGCCGCTGGAAGCTGGGAAGGCCGCTGGAAGCTGGGAAGGCCGCTGGAAGCTGGGAAGGCCGCTGGAAGCTGGGAAGGGCCGCTGGAACACACGGGCAACGCCGGAATCAGCGAACGCCGCTGAAATGCGGAGAGACCGCTGGGACCCGGGAAGCCGCTGGAACACAGAGGCAACCCCGGAATCAGCGAACGCCGCTGAAATGCGGAGAGACCGCTGGGACCCGGGAAGCCGCTGGAACACAGAGGCAACCCCGGAATCAGCGAACGCCGCTGAAATGCGGAGAGACCGCTGGGACCCGGGAAGCCGCTGGAACACAGAGGCAACCCCGGAATCAGCGAACGCCGCTGAAATGCGGAAAGACCGCCCCGGCCAAGGCCGGGACGGTCTTTCTCAGGTTGTTACCGGAGCAACCGGGTGGGTCAGCTCTTGCCGCCGGCCAGCTTCTCGCGCAGGGCGGCGAGAGCCTCGTCGGTGGCCAGGGTGCCCGCGGGCTCCTCGGCGGAGCGCGCCGGGGCCGACGAGCTCGACGAGGTGGTGGAGGACGACGAGGTGGTCACGCCGCCGGCCGGAGCCGGGTTGAGCGCAGCCTCGGCGTCGGCCTCGCGGGACGCCTGCACCTGCTTGGTGTGGGCCTCCCAACGCTCGCGAGCGTCGGCGTACTGCTTCTCCCACGCCTCGCGCTGCTTGTCGAAGCCCTCGAGCCACTCGCCCGTCTCCGGGTCGAAGCCCTCCGGGTAGATGTAGTTGCCCTCGTTGTCGTACGTGGCAGCCATACCGTAGAGGGTCGGGTCGAAGTGCTCCTCGCCCTCGACGAAGTTCTCGTTGGCCTGCTTGAGCGACAGCGAGATCCGGCGACGCTCCAGGTCGATGTCGATGACCTTGACCAGGACGTCGGAGCCCACCTGGACGACCTGCTCGGGCAGCTCGACGTGCCGCTCGGCCAGCTCGGAGATGTGCACCAGGCCCTCGATGCCGTCGTCCACGCGGACGAAGGCGCCGAACGGAACCAGCTTGGTGACCTTACCCGGGACGATCTGGTTGATCGCGTGGGTGCGGGCGAACTGACGCCACGGGTCCTCCTGGGTCGCCTTCAGCGACAGCGAGACCCGCTCGCGGTCCAGGTCGACGTCCAGAACCTCGACCTCGACCTCCTGGCCGACCTCGACGACCTCGGAGGGGTGGTCGATGTGCTTCCAGGAGAGCTCGGAGACGTGCACCAGGCCGTCCACGCCGCCCAGGTCCACGAAGGCGCCGAAGTTGACGATGGAGGACACGACGCCCTTGCGGACCTGGCCCTTCTGCAGCTTGTTGAGGAACTCGGTGCGAACCTCGGACTGCGTCTGCTCGAGCCAGGCGCGGCGGGACAGAACCACGTTGTTGCGGTTCTTGTCCAGCTCGATGATCTTCGCCTCGAGCTCGCGGCCGACGTACGGCTGCAGGTCACGGACGCGACGCATCTCGACCAGGGAGGCCGGGAGGAAGCCGCGGAGACCGATGTCCAGGATGAGACCACCCTTGACGACCTCGATGACCGAGCCGCGGAC
This sequence comes from Actinoplanes regularis, assembly GCF_900188005.1. Lineage (GTDB taxonomy): Bacteria > Actinomycetota > Actinomycetes > Mycobacteriales > Micromonosporaceae > Actinoplanes > Actinoplanes regularis. The sequence continues at coordinate 521,665 of NZ_FZNR01000002.1, forward strand.
GACGCCGTCGTCCTCCTTGATCTTCTCGATGGTGCCCCAGGCACGCTCGTACTGAGCGCGCTTCTTCGAGAGGATCAGACGGCCTTCCTTGTCCTCCTTGGTGAGGACGAGGGCTTCGATGTGGTCACCGACCGACACCACTTCCGCGGGGTCCACGTCATGCTTGATCGACAACTCGCGCGAGGGGATGACGCCCTCGGTCTTGTAGCCGATGTCGAGCAGGACTTCGTCCCGATCGACCTTGACGACGGTGCCTTCGACAATGTCGCCGTCGTTGAAGTACTTGATGGTCTCGTCGATGGCCGCGAGGAAAGCTTCCTCAGAGCCGAGGTCGTCGACGGTGACCTTGTTGGCGCTCGAGGTGGCCTCGATGCTGCTCGTCATGTGGACAGTTGCTCCGAACGGATGGATTCGTGGTGTCTCCCGCGCTCGACGGAACTGCCACCGGAAGCGGCACGAACGAAAGAGACGACTCAACCCAGGAGCAGTTGACCTTGCCAGTCGATCATGCCGAGACCGGCGACCACGGAACCTGCTCCCTGCCGAGGCACACGATCCGCGAGCGCATCGACTAGCTTACCGTGCGCATTACCACAGGTTGCAAGCCCTCCTGAGGACCGCGGCACATTGTTGGAGCAGAACCCGTCAGCATGCCCGTTTTGAACCGATTCCGGACGCTCGACGCGCCTGTCGTACCGTGATCGAGTGACCGAGATCCCCACGATCGAGACGCCGTCGCACCGACCGGCGAGCCCGGACTCGCCCCAGCGGGTGACCGAGGATGAAACACGCCACGCCAACCGCGCCTGGTGGGACTTCGACGCTGACGACTATCAGGATGAGCACGGCGCCTTCCTCGGCGACGTCGACTTCGTCTGGTGCCCCGAGCGGCTGCGGGAGGCCGACGCGGGGCTGCTCGGCGACGTACAGGGGAAGCGGATTCTGGAGCTCGGCGCCGGCGCCGCGGCCGGAGCCCGGTGGCTGCGCGGGCAGGGCGCCCAGGCCGTGGCGCTGGACCTCTCGGCGGGGATGCTGCGGCACGCCCTAGAGGCGGCGTCCCGCAGTGGCGTGACCGTTCCGCTGGTGCAGGCCGACGCACTGGCGCTGCCGTTCCGGTCGGCGTCGTTCGACATCGTGTGCACCGCGTTCGGCGCGATCCCGTTCGTGGCCGACTCCGCCGCCGCCATGCGGGAGGTCGCCCGGGTCCTGCGATCCGGCGGCAGCTGGGTGTTCTCGGTCACTCACCCGATGCGGTGGATCTTCTGGGACGAGCCGGATGAGAGTGGTCTGATCGCCCGGAACTCGTACTTCGACCGCTCGCCGTACGTCGAACGGGACGAGCAGGGACGGGTCAGCTATCTGGAACAGCACCGCACCATCGGCGACCGGATCCGGGAGCTGGTGGCGGCCGGGTTCGTGGTGCGGGACCTGGTGGAGCCGGAGTGGCCGGAAGGTCATGAGGAGACGTGGGGACAGTGGAGCCCGCTGCGGGGACGGCTCTTCCCCGGCACCGCGATCTTCGTCTGCGACCTGCCCCGCCGCTGACCGGGGCTCAGGCCGAGCCGTGCGACAGGCCGAGGTTCAGGCCAAGCCGTACAAACAGCAGGCCGGGGCTCAGGCCGAGCCGTGCAACAGGCCGGCTAGCAGGATCAGGGTGGCCGGCACAGCTCGGTAGTAGACCCAGGTGCCGCGGCGGTCACTGTTCACCAGGCCGGCCTCGCGCAGGATCCGCAGATGGTGCGAGATGGTCGGCCCGGTCAGGTGGAAGGCGCCGCTCAGGTCACAGACGCAGATCTCGCCGCCGGGCGCCGACGCGATCATCGAGAGCAGCCGGAGCCGGACCGGATCGCCCAGCGCCTTGAACATCGCGGCGAACGCGGTGGCGCTGGAAGCCTCCAAGGGAGCCGCACCGAGCCCGATGCCCTCCGGCTGAAGCGGGGTGCCGCCGAGCCCGGCACCGGCCGCCCGTAACGGCGGGACATCGAGGCCGACGACCGAGGCCGTCACGCGTGGCACCGCCGGGATTTCGGTCTGCTCCATCGACATCGATCGGCTCGACATCGGTCCAGAGTGGCAGATCCGGGCAAACCAGGTTGGCTCAGGGGTACCCGAAACGGCCCAGGGCCACCTGAACGGGCTCGAAACCCCGCCGACCGTCACCCGGTCGGATGATTCGCCCCCGCCGGCCGATGAACGTCAGCGGCCGACGGGTCCGTGGTCGGCGGATCAGTGATCGGCGCCGTTCCAGTCGCGGCCGGTGCCGACGGAGACCTCGAGCGGGACGGCGAGCGGGTACGCGTTGCCCATCTCCCGGCGGACCAGTTCCTCCAGCGCATCGCGCTCCCCGGGGGCCACCTCGAAGACCAGTTCGTCGTGGACCTGCAGCAGCATCCTGGAGTTCAGCCCCGAGGTCCGCAGCGCCTCGTCGACCTTCAGCATCGCGATCTTGATGATGTCCGCCGCCGAGCCCTGGATCGGCGCGTTGAGCGCCATCCGCTTGGCCATCTCCTGACGCTGCCGGTTGTCACTGGTCAGGTCGGGCAGGTAACGCCGGCGGCCGAGGACGGTAGCGGTGTAGCCGTCCGTGGTCGCCTGCTTGACGATGGACTGCAGGTAGTCGCGCACCCCGCCGAAACGCTCGAAGTACTCGTCCATCAGCGTCTTGGCCTCGTCGGTGGAGATGGTGAGCTGGTTGGAGAGACCGTAGGCGCTCAATCCGTACGCAAGGCCGTAGTTCATCGCTTTGATCTTGCGGCGCTGGTCGGCGGTGACCTCGCCGAGGCCGACGTGGAAGACCGACGAGGCGGTGGCGGCGTGGAAGTCGGCGCCCGAGTTGAACGCCGCGATCAGCGCCTCGTCCACGGAGAGGTGCGCCATGATGCGCATCTCGATCTGGCTGTAGTCGGCCGTCATCAACTGCTCGAACCCGGCGCCGACGATGAAGGCGCGGCGGATCCGCCGGCCCTCCTCGGTCCGGATCGGGATGTTCTGCAGGTTCGGGTCGGTGGAGGAGAGCCGGCCGGTGGCGGCGACCGTCTGGTTGAACGTGGTGTGGATGCGCCCGTCGTCGGAGACCGATTTGAGCAGCCCGTCCACCGTGGACTTCAGCTTGGCCATGTCCCGGTACCGCAGGAGGTGGGCGAGCAGCGGGTCCTCGGTCTTGGTGAACAGGTCCTGCAGCGCGTCCGCGTCGGTGGTGTAACCCGACTTGATCTTCTTGGTCTTGGGCAGGTTGCGCTCGGCGAAGAGGATCTCCTGCAGCTGCTTGGGCGAGCCCAGGTTGAACTCCCGGCCGTGCACCTCGTGGGCCGCCTGCTGAGCCGCCTTCACCTCGGCGGCGAAGTGCGACTCCAGCTCGGAGAGGTAGTCCGTGTCGGCGGCGATGCCCTTGCTCTCCATCTCGGCGAGCACCACCGAGAGCGGCTGCTCCACCTCGTCGAGCAGGTGCTGCGACTCGCCGCCGTCGCGGGACAGCTCGGCGGTGAGCACGTCGGCCAGGTCGAGGGTGGCCCGGGCGCGCAGCATCACGCCCTCCTCGACAGCGGTGTCCGCACCGTCGCCGTCGAAGGAGAGGGCGAGCTGACCGTTGTCGTCGGCCGGGGCGTCGACCTTGAGCTCGCGCTTGAGGTAGCGCAGGGCGAGATCGGTCAGGTCGTACGCCCGCTGGTCGGGTTTGGCCAGGTAGGCCGCCATGGCTGTGTCGACCGTGACGCCGACCAGCTGCCAGCCGTGCGCGCGGAAGGCGAGCAGGGCCGGCTTGGCGTCGTGGATCACCTTGGGCCGGGCCGGATCGGCGAGCCACGCGGCGACGGCCTGCTCGTCGCCCTCGTCCAGCCCGGCCGGGTCGAACCAGGCGGCCGGGCCGCTGCCGGTGGCCACCGCGATGCCGCTGACCTGCCCGGTGCCACGGCCGAAGGTGCCGGTGACGGCGACGCCGACCGGGGCCGCGCCGGCATGCTCGGCCAGCCAGCCGGCCACCTCCCCGCCGCGCAGGACGCGCCCGTCGAGGTCGAAGCCGGCCTCGGCCTCGGGCTCGACGGCGTCGAGGTACGAGTAGAGCCGCTCGCGCAGCACCCGGAACTCGAGCGCGTCGAAGACCTGGTGCACCGCCTCGCGGTCCCACCCGACCCAGCGCACGTCCTCCGGCCGCAGCGGCAGCTCCAGGTCGCGGACCAGCGCGTTGAGCTCGTAGTTGCGCAGCACCTCGGCAAGGTGGGCGCGCAGGCTCTCACCGGCCTTGCCCTTGATCTTGTCGGCGTTGGCGACGACGCCGTCCAGCCCGCCGTACTCATTGATCCACTTGGCGGCGGTCTTGTCCCCCACGCCGGGCACGCCGGTCAGGTTGTCACTGCTCTCCCCGACCAGGGCGGCCTTGTCCCGGTAACGGGCCGGGGGCACGAAGTACTTCTCCTCGATCGCCGCGGGCGTCATCCGGCGGACGTCAGAGACGCCGCGCCCCGGATAGAGGATCGTGACGTGCTCGGTGGCCAGCTGGAACGCGTCCCGGTCACCGCTGGAGATGAGCACCTCCATGCCCGCGTCGCGAGCCTGGGTGGCGAGGGTGGCGATGACGTCGTCCGCCTCGAACCCCGCCTTCTCCACCACCGGGATGCGCAGCGCCTCGAGGACCTCCTTGATCAGGCTGACCTGGCCCTGGAACGGCGCCGGGGTCTCCGCGCGACCGGCTTTGTAATCCGGGTACTTCTCGGTGCGGAACGAGCGGCGGGAAACGTCGAAGGCGACCACGATGTGGGTCGGCTTCTCGTCCCGGAGCATGTTGATGAACATCGACGTGAAGCCGAACACCGCGTTGGTCGCCTGGCCGGTGACCGTGGAGAAGTTGTCCACGGGCAGCGCGTGGTAGGCCCGGTAGGCCAGTGAGTGGCCGTCGAGCAGCAGCAGGCGGGGGGTCGTCACGTCGTCGCTCACGTCCAGGAACTCTAGACCCGAGGTACGACAGGAATGCCGACCGCCCCGCCCGCTTTACAGCACCTTGCTGAGGAATGCCTTGGTACGTTCCTGCTGCGGATTGGCGATGACCTCGCTCGGCGAGCCCTTCTCGACGACGACCCCGCCGTCCATGAAGACCACCTCGTCGGCGACCTCCCGGGCGAAGCCGATCTCGTGGGTCACCACGATCATCGTCATCCCGTCCCGGGCCAGGCCCTTCATCACCTCGAGCACCTCACCGACCAGCTCCGGGTCGAGGGCACTGGTCGGCTCGTCGAAGAGCATCAGCTTGGGCCGCATGGCCAGGGCCCGGGCGATCGCCACCCGCTGCTGCTGGCCGCCGGAGAGCTGCGCCGGGTAGTTGTCCACCTTCGCGGCCAGGCCGACCCGGTCCAGCAGGCTCAGGGCGCGGTCCCGCACCTCGGCCTTCTTCTCCCGCTTGACCCGGCACGGGGCCTCCATGACGTTGTCCAGGACGGTCATGTGCGGGAACAGGTTGAACCGCTGGAACACCATCCCGATGGACTGCCGCTGCCGGGCGACGTCCCGCTCGCTCATCTCATGCAGCTTGCCGCCGCGCTCGCGGTAACCGACCAGGTCGCCGTCGACCAGGATGCGGCCGGCGTTGATCTTCTCCAGGTGGTTGATACAGCGCAGGAACGTCGACTTGCCGGAACCGGACGGGCCGAGCACGCAGCTCACCCCGCCCTGCGGCACGGTCAGGTCGACACCCTTGAGCACTTCGAGAGAACCGAAGGACTTGTGTACGTTCTCGGCCCGCACCATCTCGGTCACGGCGTCCCCTCCCCGGTCGCGGTGATCCGCCCGCCCTGCTCGACCTGGATGTCACGGAGCCGCTGACGCGCCTTGCCGGCCGCGCCGTACCCCTTGCCGAAGTGCCGTTCCACGAAGAACTGGATGACCATCAGCACGCTGCAGATGATCAGATACCAGATCAGCGCGGCGACCAGGCAGGGCAGGACCACGAACGTACGCGCCTCGACCTGCTGCAACTGGAAGAAGAGCTCGCCGGTCACCGGCACGTACGCCACCAGCGAGGTGTCCTTGACCATCGCGATGACCTCGTTGCCGGTCGGCGGCACGATCACCCGCATCGCCTGCGGCAGCACCACCCGGCGCAGCACCTGGCCGCGGGACATGCCCAGGGCCACCGCCGCCTCGGACTGCCCGGTGTCGATCGACTGGATACCGGCCCGGACGATCTCGGCCATGTAGGCCGCCTCGGAGAGACCCAGCGCGATCATGCCGGCCACGAAACCGGCGAGCAGATCCGTCGACCTGATGCTGAAGATCTGCCCGTCGAAGTTGTCGATGCCGAACAGCTGGCCGATCTGCTTGTCGAACGGCAGGCCGAACCCGATCCGGCTCCACAGGATGTTCAGGTTGCCGAAGATCACCGCGAGCACGAGCCGCGGCACGGCCCGGAAGAACCAGGTGTAGACCCAGGCGACCGAGGAGAGCACCCGGTTCGGCGAGAGCCGCATGACCGCGACCACGATGCCCAGCCCGACGCCGATCAGCATCGAGAACAGGGTCAGCAGGAGGGTGCCCCGCAGGCCCTCCAGCACCGGCTCGGTGAACATCACGCCGCGCTTGCCCGGCGCGTACGAGGAGAAGATGAACGACCAGCGGAAGCCGTCGTTCGTGAAGATCATGTGCAGGAACATCGCGACGAGCACCGCGAGAACGGCGATCATCACCCATCTGCCGGGATGCCGGACGGCCACGGCCTTGATCGCCTCAGGCCGTGCCCGCCCGGTCTCTGTCGGTTGCGTCATCCCTGGAAGACGCTCAGGCCTGCGGGTTCACCGCGGGAGCGCCGATCGCCCCGGCACCGACACCCCACTTGTCGAGGATCGACTTGTAGGTGCCGTCCGCGATGAGCGCCTTGACCGCCTCCGCGATCACGTTCGCGAACTCGGTCTGGCTCTTGCCCACGGCGTAGCCGTACGGCGCGGAGTCGTAGATGTCGCCGAGCAGGGCCAGCTGGCCGCCGGTCTGCTTGACCGCGTACGCCGTCACCGGGGAGTCGGCCAGCATCGCGTCGTCCTTGCCGGTCACCACGGCGTTGGTCGCGTCCGACTGGGCCTGGTACTGGTCGACGGTGATCTTGGCCTTGCCGGCCTCGACGCACTTCTTCGACCGGGCGGCGATGTCGTCGGCCTGCACGGTCGCGGTCTGCACGGCGATCTTCTTGCCGCAGGCGTCGTCCGGGTTGACGGTGGCGCCAGTCTTGGCGGCCCACTGGGTGCCCGCGGAGAAGTAGGAGATCATGTTGACCTCCTTCATCCGGTCCGCGTTGATCGTGAAGGACGAGACGCCGACGGTGTACTTACCGCTGCCGACACCCGGGATGATGCTGTCGAACTTGGCGGTCTGCCACTCGGTGGTCAGGCCCAGCTTCTGGCCGACCGCGTTGAACAGATCCACGTCGAAGCCGACGATGCTCTTGCCGTCGGTGTCGATGAACTCGCTCGGCGCGTAGGTCGAGTCGGTGCCGATCACCAGCTTGCCGGCGGCCTTGATGTCGGCCGGCACCTTGGCCGCGAGAGCGGTGTCCGCGGAGGCACTGGGCAGCGAGGCGGTTCCGGTCGACGTCTCGTCGGACTCCGAACCGCACGCGGCCGCGGACAGCGTCAGCGCCGCCGCGGCAGCCAGACCGAGGATCGCTCGGCCGGAGTGGCTGCGGAACATGATGACTCCTAGGTGTAACTCAAGGGGTGGTCCGGGTGGATATTGCCGCTTCGAGCCGGATTTGGGAAGTGTGAGATCAACGGCGGCACTCCCCCCGATCATCCTGCCGTACGCCGTGACCCGCACCGGAGCGCCGTCGAGCCGGTCGACACTGACCGTGCGGAGGTGCAGTTCAACCGGTCGCCCGGTGACGACGGCCAGCGGTTCACTCCGACGGATGCGTAAGGTTACGACTGCGCAACTGTCCTGTTGCAGCGGCACATTGCACCTAGTGCAGCGGTCCTCGGCTCACTAGGTTGCCTCCATCAGCGTTTTTGGCAGTGGGGCGGTACCCCGTACCCGCCGCAGCTGGACAAAGGAGAATTGATGATCCGCCGCAACTTCGCGTGGCGCAGCGTCGCCGTGCTGGGTGCCGCTTCTCTTGCACTGGGCGCATGCTCGAACGACAAGAAGGAGCCGGCCACCGGTTCGTCCTCGGCCGCTACCTCGGCCGCCGGCGACGGCGTGCTGAAGGTCGGCACGCTGCTGCCGCAGACCGGTTCGCTCGCGTTCCTCGGCCCGCCGGAGTTCGCCGGCGTCAAGCTCGCCGTCAAGGACATCAACGCGGCCGGCGGTGTTCTCGGCAAGGACGTTGTGGAGAGCGACACCGACTCGGGTGACACCTCTACCGACATCGCCAGCCAGTCCGTGAACAAGCTGCTCGCCGAGAAGGCCGACGTCATCATCGGCGCCGCCTCGTCCTCGGTCTCCCTCTCGGTGATCGACAAGATCACCGGCGCGGGCGTCGTCCAGATCTCGCCGGCGAACACGTCGGACCAGTTCACGACGTACAACGACAAGGGCCTCTACTTCCGGACCGCCCCGCCGGACCAGCTGCAGGGCCGCGTCCTCGGTGACCTGATCGTCGCCGACGGCAACGCGAAGGTCGGCCTGCTGGTCATGCAGGACTCGTACGGCACCGGCCTCGCCAAGAGCGCCCGCGCCGCGATCGAGTCCGGCGGCGGCCAGGTCGTCGCCGAAGAGGTCTACGACCCGAAGGCGGCCGACTTCTCGGCCGAGGTCGGCAAGATCAAGGCCGCTAACCCGGACGCGATCGTCATGATCGGCTTCGACGAGACCAAGAAGATCGTCCCCAAGCTGGTCGAGGCCGGCCTGACCGCGAAGACCAAGAAGTGGTACTTCGTCGACGGCAACCTCTCCAACTACGGCGACGAGTTCCCGAAGGGCACCTTCGAGGGCGCCAAGGGCACCCTGCCGGGCGCCAAGGCGACCGACGAGTTCCAGAAGCAGCTGCTGACGGTCGACCCGGCGCTGAAGGACTTCTCCTACTCGGCCGAGTCCTACGACGCCACCATCCTGACCGCTCTGGCCGCGACCGCCGCCAAGAGCGACGCTCCGGGTGAGTACTCGAAGCAGCTCGCCGCGGTGAGCAAGGGTGGCGAGAAGTGCACCACCTTCAAGGACTGCAAGGCCCTGCTCGACGCCGGCAAGGACATCGACTACGACGGCCTGAGCGGCCCGATCGAGTGGAACGATGCCGGTGACCCGGCCGAGGCCACCATCGGTATCTACCAGTACGGCGCTGACAACAAGTACAAGAACGTCGCGTACCAGGCCGGCAAGATCGGCTGACCTTCAGCGACTCCAGCGAGGGCCCGGCCATCTGGCCGGGCCCTCGCCCTTTTCCGCACTTCCAACCCTTTCCCCGGTACGACCGATGGAGCCCCGCCTCCAGGCCTCCCGGCCAAGCCCCGTGCCAGCCCCACGCGACACCGCCCTTCCCCCGACCGCGCCGTGCCCCCGATACCGCCCCTCCCCCAACAGCCCCGCCCCCGCAGCTGGCTCCCATGGTGATGTCCGAGCCTCCGATAGGGCGATGAGCACCAGCCCGGCCCCGTCAGCTGGCTCCCACAGCGGTTTCCGAGCCCTCGAAAGAGCGATGAGCGACAGCGTCGCCCCGCAGCTGGCTCTCACGGTGATGTCCGAGCCTCCGGATAGGGCCGATGAGCACCAGCCCGGCCTCGTCAGCTGGCTCCCACAGCGGTATCCGAGCCCTCGAAAGAGCAATGAGCATTAGCCTGGCCGTCTCGGCTGGGCCTGATCGCCCCGTCAGGGGTGTTGTTACGACTGCCAGGACCAGCTGAGGGCTTGCGTCGCGCTGCGGCCGGAATTGGGCAGCCCCCTTGCGCGGTGACCCGTCGCGGCCTCGGTGCGCGAAATGATCTGGTGTTGCAAGACGCCGCGCGAGACTGCCACTGAGCTCGGCCGAGAGGCCCTGGGCAGGGCTCCATCGGTCGTATCGGATATATCGGGTTTAAAGAAACCAGCCGTGCCGCGCCGGACCGGAAACGGCGCGATGAAGCAAGGCCACGCCGCAGGCGGCGCGATACGGCAATGCCGGACGGAATCAGCGCGATGAAGCGACGCCACGCCGCAGGCAGCGCGAAGAAATGATGCTGTGCTGGACCGGAACGGGCGCGCCGGAGGCGAGATCGTGGAACGGGGATCGCGGACGACCCGGACAGCGGGTGGTCGGTGTGAGCTGTCGGGGCAGCAAGGACACGCTGGACCGGAAGGGCGCGCCGGAGGCGGGATCCGTGGAACGGGTGTTGCGGATCATCCGGGCAGCGGGTGGTTGGTGTGGGCTGTTGGGGAGGGAATGCCGCGAGGCCCCGGACCGTCGGTCCGGGGCCTCGCAGGTAAGGCGGATCAGGCGCGGGCGAGCGTGCCCAGGTAGAGCTCGATCACCTTGGGGTCGTGCATGAGGTCGCGACCGGAAGCCGTGTACGCGTTACGGCCCTGGTCGAGGACGTAGCCGCGGTCACAGATCTGCAGGCAGCGACGGGCGTTCTGCTCGACCATGATGACCGTGACGCCGGTCTCGTTGATCTGCTTGGTGCGGAAGAAGACCTCGTCCTGCATGGCCGGCGAGAGGCCCGCCGACGGCTCGTCGAGGAGCAGGACGCTGGGCTCCATCATCAGGGCGCGGCCCATCGCCACCATCTGGCGCTCACCGCCGGAGAGCGAGCCGGCCCGCTGCTTGCGGCGCTGGCCCAGGGCGGGGAAGAGCTCCGCGACGAAGTCGAAGCGCTCCTTGAAGCGCTTCGGCCGCAGGAAGATCCCCACCTCCAGGTTCTCCTCGATGGTGAGGGTACCGAAGACGTTGTTGGTCTGCGGGACGAAGCCGATCCCCTTGGCGACAAGCTTGTCCGCCTTGAGGTTCGTGATCTTCTCGCCGCCCAGCGTCACGTCGCCGGACCGGATGTTCACCAGGCCGAAGAGGGACTTGAGGAGGGTCGACTTGCCGGCGCCGTTCGGGCCGATGATGCCGACCAGTTCGCCCTGCTTGGCGTAGAGGTCACAGCCGTTGAGGATGTTGACGCCGGGAAGGTAGCCCGCGGTCAGGTCGTCAGCCCGGACCAGGGCGCCCTCGGCGGCCGCCAGGTGCGCGTCGCGCCCCTCGACGACGTTGCTGCTGCTGGTCTCGTCACTCATCGGCAGCCGCCTCCTCTTCCGCAATCTCTTCCGCGACGGCCTCGGGGTCGTGCTCGGTGCCGTCGTGGTGCGCACCAAGGTACGCGTCGATCACCCGCGGGTCGGCCATCACCGTGTCCGGGGTGCCTTCAGCGATGACCTGGCCCTGGCCCATCACGATCACCCAGTCGCTGATGTCGCGGACCATGTCCATGTCGTGCTCGACGAAGAGGACGGTCATCCCGTCCTCACGCAGGCTCTTCACGTGGCCGAGCAGCGACTGCGTCAGCGCCGGGTTAACACCGGCCATCGGCTCGTCCAGCATGACCATGTCGGGCTGGACCATCAGCGCCCGGGCCATCTCCAGGAGCTTGCGCTGGCCGCCGGAGAGGCTGCCGGCGAAGTCCTCGCGCTTGGCGTCGAGCTTGAACCGGACGAGCAGTTCGTCGGCCCGCTCGGTGATCTCCTTCTCCTGACCGGACCAGATGCCGGGGATCAGGGACGGCCAGAACTTCTCGCCCTTCTGACCGGTGGCGCCGAGCCGCATGTTGTCGATCACCGAGAGCCGGGACAGCGCCTTGGTGAGCTGGAACGTGCGGACCATGCCCTGCCGGGCCACCTTGTGGGCGGGAACCCCGGCCAGCGACTTGCCGTTGAACTCCCACTTGCCCTCGTCGGGCCGGTCGAAGCCGGTCAGCAGGTTGAAGAAGGTCGTCTTGCCGGCGCCGTTGGGACCGATCAGCGCGGTGATCGCGCCCCGCGGGATCTCCACGTGGTTCACGTTGACCGCGGTCAGACCGCCGAAGCGGCGCACGACCGAGTCGGCGACCAGGATCGGGTCCTTCTTCTTGGCGCCCGGCTCGTGCGGAACGTCCTTGAGCGCCTCGCGCGCCCGGGCCACGCCGGGCGCAACGGTGGTGTCATCGGCCATCGAGCATGACCTCCTTCTTGTCACCGAAGATGCCCTGCGGCCGGAAGATCAGCAAGAGGACCAGGCCGAGGCCGACCAGGATGTAGCCGAACGGCCCCGCCTGCGAGGTCTTCATCAGCCACTCGGGCATGTAGCCGTGCTTGATCAGCTCCGGCAGCAGCGAGTTGATGAACGCGAGCAGGAACCAGAAGATCATCGAGCCCACGACCGGGCCGAAGACGCGGGCGGCGCCACCCAGGATCACGATGGTGTACATGTAGAACGTGAACTCGGTGCCGAAGGTGTCCGGCTGAACGGCCGCCTTGCTCAGGGCCAGGATGAAGCCGCCGAGCGAGCCGAGCACGCCGCCGAGGATCAGCGACTGCATCTTGTACGAGACGACGTTCTTGCCGAGGCTGCGGACCGCGTCCTCGTCCTCGCGGATCGCCTTGATGACCCGGCCCCACGGGCTGCGCATCGCCAGGAAGACGATCAGCAGCGAGATCGCGATGAGGATCCAGCCGACCGTGATCACCCACAGTTCACGGGCGTCGAGGCTGATGATGCCGACCTCGAGCGGCGAGCTGTACGGGTTCAGCGCGAAGAAGTCGTCCGAGAACGACTGGAGGCCGTCGGAACCGCCGGTCCAGTCGCTCAGGGTGACCGACCGGTAGAGCAGGCGGATGATCTCGGACGCCGCGATGGTCACGATCGCCAGGTAGTCAGCGCGCAGCCGCAGCGTCGGGATACCCAGCAGCAGGGCCAGGACGACCGCGCCGGCCAGGCCGACCCCGATGCCGACCCAGAACGGCAGACCGAAGGTGGAAACGGTCATGGCCAGGCCGTACGCCGCAACACCGAGGAACGCCGACTGGCCGAAGTTCAGCAGGCCGGTGTAGCCGAAGTGCACGTTCAGGCCGATCGCGGCCAGGGCGTAGGCAATCATGCTGGCGTTGAACAGCGACTCCAGTGAGACGCCGAAGATGATGTCCCAGGGCATCGAACCTCCCTCAGCCAATCCGCTCGCGGCGGCCCAGGATGCCCTGCGGCCGGAACATAATGATCACAATCAGCACGACAAGGGCGCCGACGTTCTTGAGCTCGGTCGGGATCCACAGCGTGGACAGCTGCGTCGCCAGACCGACGACGAGGCTGCCGAGCAGGGCGCCGAACGCCGTGCCGAGACCGCCGAGGGTGACCGCGGCGAACACCAGCAACAGGATCTGGAAGCCCATCTGGTAGTTGACGCCCTGGAACAGGCCCAGCATGACACCGCTGAGCGCGGCCAGCGCGCCACCGATCGTCCAGACCAACCGGATGATCGCGTCGACACTGATGCCGGAGGCCGCCGCGAGCGCCGGGTTGTTCGACACCGCGCGGGTGGCCTTGCCCAGCCGGGTCTTGGTCAGCGCCAGCGACACCACGACCAGGACGACGATCGCGATGGCGTCCATGACCAGGTTCTTCGGGGCGACCGCGATGGGGCCCAGGTCGATGCCGGGCTGCGCCACGTACTCCGCGTACTGCACGGTGGTGCCACCGAAGATGTACAGGTAGACGTAGCGGAGCACCAGGGCCACGCCGATCGAGATGATCATCATGCTGATCAGGCCGGTCCGGCGGGTACGCAGCCAGCCCCAGAACACCCGGTCCTGGAACCAGCCGAAAGCGCCGCCGACGACCACCGCGAGGATCGCCGAGATTACGACCGGCACGTTCCACCACACGTTGAGGACGAAGCAACTGAGCGCACCGAAGGTGATCAGCTCACCGTGCGCGAAGTTGGTCAGGCCCATGGTGCCGAAGATCAGCGACAGGCCGAGCGCGGCCAACGCGATGATCAATCCGAAGTGGATGCCGGTGTAGATCAGGTCGAGCACCCGTTCCAGCTGCGACGGGCCCTCGCTTTCGGCCGGTTCGCTTCCCGGCGCGGCGGCAGTTCCCAGCGGGAAGAGCACGTTCCGCGCGGCGCCCTCGAAGACCGTCAGGGTCAGGCTCGGGCGACCGTTGGCGACGGTCACGCCCTGCGGGAGCGTCGTGGTGTCCAGGTCGACCTTGTAGGTACCGGGCCCCTTGACCGGCACGGACCACTTGCCGTCCGCGGCGGAGGTCGCCTTACCGGCCGATGTGCCGCTCTCGTCGGAAACGTTGATGACGACGCCGGCCACGGGCTGGCCGGCGTTGGTCAACGTGCCTTGCAAAGACTCACCTGCGGCCAGTGCGCTTGTGGCGCCGAACCCCAAGGAGGTCAACACAAATCCGAGAACGGCCGTGAAGATGATCACGGCTCTACGCAACGATGCTCCTCGTGTTTAGCAGCAGAAATCCCCGCAAGACCTGTGTCGCGAAGACTGGCCGGGATCATAGCTTCACCTAGGAGCCAACCAGCTGGCCGTTATCGAGCCGTTACCAGCTTCGGCAGCCGGTCAAGAGCCAATACGCGACCGGTGGCTACTCGGTCGAGGGCGTATCACCCTCGGCTTCCTTGAGGATCCGATCCGCCACTTCGCGCATCGTCATGCGGTGGTCCATGGCCGTGCGCTGGATCCATTTGAATGCCTGCGGCTCGGTCATCGCATACTTCGTCATCAGCTCGCCCTTGGCGCGCTCGACCGACTTGCGGGTCTCCAGGCGGTCGGTCAGCCCGGCCACCTCGGACTCCAGCGCGGCGATCTCGGAGTAACGCGACAGCGCTATCTCGATCGCCGGCACCAGGTCGGACTTCTGGAACGGCTTCACCAGGTAGGCCATCGCACCCGCGGCGCGGGCCCGCTCGACCAGGTCTCGCTGGCTGAACGCCGTGAGGATGACGACCGGCGCGATGCGCCCGCCGGCGATCCGCTCGGCGGCGGCCAGGCCATCCATGATCGGCATCTTGATGTCCAGGATCACCAGGTCCGGCTTCAGCTCCTCGGCCAGCCGGACGGCGGTCTCGCCGTCCCCGGCCTCACCGACGACGTCGTAGCCCTCCTCGACGAGCATCTCGGCGAGATCCAACCGGATCAGGGCCTCGTCCTCGGCGATGAGCACCCGCCTGCGCTCGGCACCAGCCTGCGTGTCGGCCACGGAACCTCTTCCCCCAACCCTCTTCTGTCGCGACACCCCGGTATCTGGGTGTCACCCTCCCCAGCGTAGTAGGTAGGCTGTCTCTCGCTGAGCTTGGCATCACCGCTTCCAACGGTGCGGCCACTGCACTGTCCCCGTAGACCAACCGGCAGAGTCGATGGACTCAAAATCCATTCAGTGTGGGTTCGAATCCCACCGGGGACACCAGAAATACCACCTCGCGGCCCCGCCTGGCGAGCACCGCATTCACCGTTGACCACGCGGTGACACGAGACACATTTACCGGAAACATTCGCCGCGTCATCGAGGGTCCGGGCGGCGGCGCGGCGGGACGCGGGGAGCCGCCCGCGGCGGCACCGGAGAAAAGAAATCCGGCTATTCCGGTACGTCCATTACCCCGCACGAAAATGCTCTCACAAGGCGTGCGTCTCCCGGGCAATCTGGGCGAACGCCCCGCCACGGCCTGCCCCGGATGCTGTCATGGCAAGGACAGCATCAGCGGGAGGCCTCATGTTGTGGTCCGGTTCGTCGCCACTGACCGTCACGCGCGGGAGCATGTGGGGATTCCTGATGTTCGCCGCCGCCGCGTGGCTGGTCGCCGGCTGGAGCGTGCTGCGCCTGGAGCCGGCCGACATCACCACGGTGGCCGGGCCGATCGTGCTGTTCGGCGCGGTGTGCGAGGCGCTGCGGGCACTGGCCGGCACCGCCACCTGGTGGCTGAACGCCGGCCTGGCCGTACTCTTCGCCGCCACCGCCGTGGTCATGATGCTCAGCGACGACGGCAGCTGGACCACCACGGCCGCGCTGACCGGCTGGTACCTGCTGGTCCGCGGCGCGGTCGACGTGGCCACCGGGACCATGACCCGCGGTACCGACCGGGTGTGGAGCCTGATCGTCACCGTCGGGGTGCTGGAGACCGCGCTCGGCTTCCTGGCCGCGAGCCCGCTGGCGCGCAGCGGGCAGAGCATCGTGGTGATCATCGGTGCTCTGGGCGTGCTGCGCGCGGTGGCCGACCTGGTGACCGCGCTGCGGTTGCGGGAGATCGCGACGAAGCACCGGGACCTCCGGGAGCAGCCGGCGGAATGGGCCGCCGGGCAGGCCGGCTATGCCGCCGGCGTGACCGATTTTGCGGGTGCCAGGCGGAAGCCGGCCAAGCACCGGGCGCGGGAGGACCGCATCGCCACGGAGGCCGCGCCGCACGAGGAGTCGTTCCACGACCGGGTGCTGCGGACCACCGCGGAGCTGGACACGATGCTGGCGCAGGCCGGCGTCACGGGGCCGCGGGCGGGCGCACCGGACCGCAAGAACCCGCCGCCGGCGCCGGACACACCGAAGGGCGTCGAGAGCGCCCCCGCCGGAAACGCCGCCACGCCGGAGCATCCGGCGGGCGGCCGCTAGGAAGTCCTGTCCCCCGGCCCCGCCGGTGGCGGATCCGATGAAACGGCCGGTCGCCAGGCCGGGATCCATCACCGACGGGGTCCTCGCAGAGCCAACGGGTGCGCGCAGAGCCAACGGGTGCGCGCAGAGCCAACGGGTGCGCGCAGAGCCAACGGGTGCGCGCAGAGCCGACGGGTCTCCGCACAGCCGACAGTCCGCGCAGAGCCAAGGGGTCTCCCCGCAGCCGACAGTCCGCGCGAAGCCGAGGGGTTTCCCCGCAGCCGACAGTCCGCGCAGAGCCGAGGGGTCTCCGCACAGCCGACCGGTCCGCGCGAAGCCGACCGGTCCGCGCGAAGCCGACCGGTCCGCGCGAAGCCGACCGGTCCGCGCGAAGCCGACCGGTCCGCGCGAAGCCGACCGGTCCGCGCGAAGCCGACCGGTCCGCGCGAAGCCGACCGGTCCGCGCGAAGCCGACCGGTCCGCGCGAAGCCGACCGGTCGGCGCGGAGCTCAGGCGCCGACGCGGCGCAGCAGGCCCTCCTGGACGGCGCTGGCGATGTGCCGCCCGTCCCGGGTGAACATCCGCCCGTTCGCCAGGCCGCGGGAGCCGCTGGCCGACGGGCTCGCGCTGTCGTACAGGAACCACTCGTCGGCCCGGAACCCGCGGTGGAACCAGAGCGCGTGGTCGAGGCTCGCGCCGACCACACCGCCCGGCCCCCACACCTCGCCGTGGTACGAAAGCACCGCGTCCAGCAACGACAGATCCGAGGCGTAGGTCAGCGCACACGCGTGGATCAGCGGGTCGTCCGGCAGCTTGCCGTCCACCCGCATCCACACCCGCTGCTGCGGGTCGGCGTCCCGGTCGCCGGGCGGCACCCAGCCGGGCTGGCCGATGTAGCGCACGTCGACCGCCTGCGGGCTGGCGTTGAACGCGGCCCGCCGGCTCGGGTACTTCGTCACCCAGTCGCGCATGGTGGGGACGTCCTCCGGGGCGGGCACCCCGGACGGCGCCGGCTCGTGATGGTCCAGGCCCTCCTCGAGCAGCTGGAACGACGCCGACATGAAGAAGATCGTCTTGCCGTGCTGCTTGGCGGTGGACCGGCGGACCGAAAAGGATCGCCCGTCCCGGATCGTCTCCACATGGAACGTGATCGGTTCGGTCGGGTCACCGGGCCGGACGAAGTAACCGTGCAACGAGTGCACGTTCCGCGCCGGATCGACCGTCCGCCCGGCGGCGATCAGCGCCTGCCCGGCGACCTGGCCGCCGAACACGCGCTGGGCACCCGTCTGTGGACTGTCCCCGGTGAACGTGGCCGCGTCGACCTGCTTCAGGTCGAGGATCTCCAGAAGCTGGTCGACGGCGGCCTGACCCTGCAGGGGTTGCGTCATCCGGCGGACGGGCCCACAAGGGAGCCGAGCTGGTGCACGCGCAGGGTGTTGGTGGAACCGGGCGCGTTCGGCGGGGAACCGGCCACGACGACCACGTAGTCGCCGGGCTTGGCCAGGCCGAGACCGAGCATCTTGGCGTCCACCTGACGGAACATGTCGTCGGTGTGCTCGACGAAGTCGGTCAGGAAGGTCTCCACACCCCAGCTCAGCGCCAGGGTGTTGCGGACCTCGGGGACCGGGGTGAACGCGTAGAGCGGCAGGTCGCAGTGCAGCCGGGCGAGACGGCGCACGGTGTCACCGGTCTGCGAGAACGCGACCAGCGCCTTGGCGCCGATGTTCCGGGCGATCTGCGAGGCGGCGATGGTCAGCGCGCCACCGTGCGTCTTCGGGTCGTGCTGCAGGCGCGGGACGCCGAACTGCCCGTTCTCGGTGGTGCTGACAATCTTGGCCATCGTGCTGACCGTGAGCACCGGGTACTTACCGACGGAGGTCTCGCCGGAGAGCATCACCGCGTCGGCGCCGTCGAGCACCGCGTTCGCGACGTCGGACGCCTCGGCGCGGGTCGGCCGCGAGTTCTCGATCATCGAGTCGAGCATCTGGGTGGCGACGATGACTGGCTTGGCGTTCTCCCGGCACAGCTGCACGGCGCGCTTCTGCACCAGCGGGACCTGGTCCAGCGGGAGCTCGACGCCCAGGTCACCGCGGGCGACCATGACGCCGTCGAAGGCCAGGACGATCGCCTCGAGGTGGGTGACCGCCTCCGGCTTCTCCACCTTGGCGATGACCGGGACGCGGCGACCCTCCTCGTCCATCACCTGGTGGACGAGCTTGATGTCCTCCGGCGAGCGGACGAAGGAGAGCGCGACCAGGTCGACGCCGAGCTTGAGCGCGAAACGCAGGTCCTCCTCGTCCTTCTCGCTCATGGCCGGGACGCTGACCGCGACGTTGGGCAGCGAGACACCCTTGTTGTTGCTGACCGGGCCGCCCTCGGTGACCAGGACCTGGATGTCGTTACCCTCGACGGCGGTCACCTCGACCGCGACCTTGCCGTCGTCGATCAGCAGGCGGTCACCGACCTTCACCTCCTGCGGCAGCTTCGTGTAGGTGCAGGAGACCCGCTCCCGGGTGCCTACGATCTCGTCGCCGGTGATGACCACCCGGTCGCCGGTCTCCCAGCGGTGCGGGCCGTCGGCGAACTTGCCCAGCCGGATCTTCGGGCCCTGCAGGTCGGCGAGGATCGCGACCGCGCGTCCGGCCTCATCGGCGGCGGCACGGACCAGCTCGTACATCTCCCGGTGGTTCTCCCGGGTGTCGTGGCTGAAGTTCATCCGGGCCACGTTCATGCCCGCCTCAACCAGGCCGAGCATCCGCTCAGGAGACTTGGTTGCGGGGCCCATCGTGCAGACGATCTTTACGCGGCGTGTCACGGCCATCAGGCTAATCCTTCTCCTGGGGCGGCTCGGCGGCCGACCCCCGTCCTCGGCATGAACTGCGGGTGTCGACGGCGAGCTCAACCGGAGGAAATCACGGGTTCGCTGCGTCGTCCGCGGGCTTCAACGACCGCCGGACCAGCTTAACGGTCGCCTCGCTGCGACCGCCGCCACATGCCGCAAGACCTTCGCCGGTACGCCGAAGACGGCGCTGACCAGCACGGAAAGGGGCCCGTCACCCCCATTCGGGTGACGGGCCCCAATGAACGTTCACTCAAACGGTGAGCGGTTCCTGGTCCGGGCGGACCGGCGCGGGCAGCTCGCCCGCCGCACCCAGGTAGTCGTGGATCGCTGCGGCCGCGGACCGGCCCTCGGCGATCGCCCAGACGATCAGCGACGCGCCCTTGTGCATGTCACCGGCGACGAAGACGCCCTCGGCGTCGGTCTGCCAGCCGCTGTCCGCGTCCAGCACGTTGCGCCGGTTGCGGGTCAGGCCGAACTGCGCCAGCAGCGGCTGGTCCTCCGTGCCCTCGAAGCCGATCGCCAGCAGCACCAGGTCGGCGCGCAGCTCACGCTCCGAGCCCGGCACGACGGTGACCGTGCGGACCCCGTCGACCCGCTGCACCGAGACGTCGGCCAGCCGGATCGCGACCAGGTTGCCGTTCCCGTCGCCGACGAACTCCTGCACGGCCACGCCGAAGACGCGGTCGCCACCCTCCTCGTGCGCGGCGTAGTTGCGCAGGATCATCGGCCAGGTCGGCCACGGGTCCTTCAGACCGGTCCGGTTCTCGGGCGGCAGCGGGTACTGGTCGAGCTGCGTGACCGAGGCGGCGCCCTGGCGGTGCGCGACGCCGAGGCAGTCTGCCCCGGTGTCGCCGCCGCCGATGATCACCACGTGCTTGCCCTTGGCGTCGATCGGCGTGGTCTCCTGCAGGCCGGCCACGATCCGGTTGGCCGGGACGAGGTGATCCATCGCCAGGTGGACACCGTTCAGGTGCCGGCCCGGGGTCTCCAGGGTGTCCCGGCCGGCCAGCGCGCCCGCGGCGAGCAGCACCGCGTCGTACCGTTCCCGCAGGTCGTCGGCGGTGATGTCGACACCGACCTCGACCCCGGGCTGGAACTCCACGCCCTCGGAGGCCATCTGCTCGAGCCGCGCGTCGATCACGTGCTTCTCGATCTTGAAGTCCGGGATGCCGTACCGGAGCAGGCCGCCGATCCGGTCGTCACGCTCGTAGACGGTGACCGCGTGGCCGGCTCGCGCCAGCTGCTGGGCGGCGGCCAGACCGGCCGGGCCGGAACCGACCACCGCGATCGACCTGCCCGACGCCACCGGCGCGGGCTGCGGCACCAGACCCCGCCCGAAGGCGTGGTTGGCGATCTCCACCTCGACCTGCTTGATGGTCACCGGGTCGTCGGCGATACCCAGCACGCAGGCCGCCTCGCACGGCGCCGGGCAGAGCCGGCCGGTGAACTCCGGGAAGTTGTTGGTGGCGTGCAGCGACTCCGCCGCCGTCTCCCAGCTCCCGGTGCGGACCAGGTCGTTCCAGTCCGGGATGCGGTTGCCCAGCGGGCAGCCGTCGTGACAGAACGGGATGCCGCAGTCCATGCAACGGGTCGCCTGGTCCCGGATCAGCTCCTCGCCCGCCGGCGGGTAGACCTCTTTCCAGTCCATGATCCGCACCGGGACGGGACGCCGCTTGGGCAGCTGCCGCTCGTAGCGAAGGAAACCGTTCGGATCAGGCACTGGTGACCCCCATGACCGCCTCGTCCACGTTGCGACCGGCGGCTTCGGCGGTCCTGATCAGCTCCATAACGCGCTTGTAGTCACGCGGCACCACGGCGGTGAAGCGCTCGACCGCGGCCGGCCAGTCCTTCAGCAGCCGCTCGGCGACCGCCGACTCGGTCTCCGCGTGGTGCTTCTCCACCAGCGAACGCAGCAGGCCGCGCTCCTCGTCGGTGAGCGGCGCCAGGTCGACCAGCTCCGGGTTCACCAGATCCTGGTTCAGCTCGAGCACGAACGCCTTGCCGCCGCTCATGCCGGCGGCGAAGTTGCGCCCGGTCGGGCCGAGCACCACGACAGTGCCACCGGTCATGTACTCGCAACCGTGGTCACCGACGCCCTCGACGACCGCGACACCGCCCGAGTTGCGGACCGCGAACCGCTCGCCGACCCGGCCACGCAGGAACAGCTCGCCCGCGGTCGCGCCGTACAGGATGGTGTTGCCGGCGATCGTGTTCTCCTCGGCGACGAACGACGCGTCCTCGGCCGGCCGCACGATCACCCGGCCGCCTGAGAGGCCCTTGGCGACGTAGTCGTTGGTGTCGCCGATCAGCCGCAGGGTGACGCCGCGCGGCAGGAACGCCCCGAACGACTGGCCACCGGTGCCCCGGAGGGTGAACTCGATGGTGTCGTCGGGCAGGCCGTTGCCGCCGTACCGCCGGCTGACCTCGCCGCCCAGCATCGCGCCGACGCTGCGCTGGTCGTTACGGGTGGTCACGGTCGCGCGCACCGGGGTGCCCTTGATCAGGGCCGGCTGCGCGAGCGCGATCAGCTCGTTGTCGAGCGCCTTCTCCAGGCCGTGGTCCTGGGCCACCACGCCGCGGCGGGACGCGCCCTCGGGCAGCTCGGGAACGTAGAGCACCGGCGACAGGTCGAGACCCTTGGCCTTCCAGTGGTCGATCGCCTCGACCACGTTCAGCACCTCGGCGTGGCCGATCGCCTCCTCGATGCTGCGGAAGCCCAGCTCGGCCAGGAGCTCGCGGACCTCCTCGGCGAGGAAGAGGAAGAAGTTCTCGACGAACTCCGGCTTGCCGGTGAACCGCTCGCGCAGCACCGGGTTCTGCGTGGCGATGCCGACCGGGCAGGTGTCCAGGTGGCAGACGCGCATCATGATGCAGCCGGAGACGATCAGCGGCGCGGTCGCGAAGCCGAACTCCTCGGCGCCGAGCAGGGCCGCGATCACCACGTCCCGGCCGGTCTTGAGCTGGCCGTCGACCTGCACGGTGACCCGGTCCCGCAGCTTGTTCAGCAGCAGCGTCTGCTGCGCCTCGGCCAGGCCCAGCTCCCACGGGGTGCCGGCGTGCTTGAGCGAGTTCAGCGGGGACGCGCCGGTGCCGCCGTCGTGGCCGGAGATCAGGATGACGTCGGCCTTCAGCTTGGCCACACCGGCCGCCACCGTGCCCACACCGATCTCGGAGACCAGCTTGACGTGCACCCGGGAGGCCGGGTTGACCATCTTGAGGTCGTGGACCAGCTGCGCCAGGTCCTCGATCGAGTAGATGTCGTGGTGCGGCGGCGGCGAGATCAGGCCGACGCCCGGAGTGGCGTGCCGGGTCTTGGCGATCCACGGCCACACCTTGTTGCCGGGCAGCTGGCCGCCCTCGCCGGGCTTCGCGCCCTGCGCCATCTTGATCTGCAGGTCGTCCGCGTTCACCAGGTATTCGCTGGTGACGCCGAAGCGGCCGGAGGCGATCTGCTTGACCGCGGAGCGGCGCTCCGGGTCGTACAGCCGCTCGACGTCCTCGCCGCCCTCACCGGTGTTCGACTTGCCGCCGATCCGGTTCATCGCGATCGCCAGGGTCTCGTGCGACTCGGCGGAGATCGAGCCGTAGCTCATCGCGCCGGTGGCGAACCGCTTGACGATCTCGCTGGCCGGCTCGACCTCGTCGATCGAGACCGGGGCGCGGTCGCTATCGAAGCGGAACAGGCCACGCAGCGAACCGGCCTGGCCGGCCAGCTCGTCGACCTTCTCGGTGTAGCGCTTGAAGACGTCGTACTGCTTGCTGCGGGTCGCGTGCTGCAGCAGGAAGACGGTCTCCGGGTTGAACAGGTGGATCTCACCCTCGCGGCGCCACTGGTACTCGCCGCCGACCTCGAGCCGGCGGTGCGTCCGCTCGGCCTGGTTCGCCGGGTACGCCTTCTCGTGCCGCGCCTTGACCTCGGCGTGGATCCCGGCCAGCCCGACGCCGCCGATCCGGCCCGAGGTGCCCGCGAAGTACCGCTGGAGCAGCTTGTTGTCCAGGCCGACGGCCTCGAACACCTGCGCGCCGCAGTACGAGGACACCGTGGAGATGCCCATCTTCGACATGATCTTCAGGACGCCCTTGCCGAGCGCCTTGACGTAGTTGCGGACCGCCTTGCGCGGGTCGATGCCGACCAGCACGCCGGTGGCGATCAGGTCGTCCACGCTCTCGAACGCCAGGTACGGGTTGACCGCCGCCGCGCCGAAGCCGATCAGCACCGCCGCGTGGTGCACCTCGCGGCAGTCGCCCGACTCCACCACCAGGGCCACCTGGGTGCGGGTCTGCTCGCGCACCAGGTGCTGGTGCACCGCGGCGGTGAGCAGCAGCGACGGGATCGGCGCCAGGTCCGCGTTGGAGTCCCGGTCGGAGAGCACGAGGATGCGCACCCCGTCCTCGATCGCCTCGGACACGTGCCGGCAGATCTGGGTGAGCCGCGCCTTGATCCCCGCGGCACCGTCACGCAGCGGGTAGAGCCCGGAGACCCGGACCGCCTTGAAGCCCGGCAGGTCGCCGTCCTCGTCGATGGAGAGGATCTTGGCCAGCTCGTCGTTGTCGATCACCGGGTACGGCATGGCGATCTGCCGGCAGCTCACCGGTCCCGGGTCCAGCAGGTTGCCCTCCGGACCGATCGTCATCGCGAGGCTGGTGACCAGCTCTTCCCGGATGGCGTCCAGCGGCGGGTTGGTGACCTGGGCGAACAGCTGGTGGAAGTAGTCGAAGAGCAGCCGCGGGCGGGTGGAGAGCGGCGAGATCGGGGTGTCCGTGCCCATCGAGCCGAGCGGCTCGGCACCGCTCCGCGCCATCGGCGCGACCAGAATCTTCAGCTCTTCCTCGGTGTAGCCGAATACCTGTTGGCGACGGAGCACCGAGTCGTGGGTGTAGATCACGTGCTCACGCGGGGGCAGGTCGGCGAGCTCGATGAGGCCGGCGTGCAGCCACTCGGTGTAGGGCTCGGCGGCGGCCAGCTCGGCCTTGATCTCGTCGTCGTGCGCGATCCGCCCGGCAGCGGTGTCGACGAGGAACATCTTGCCCGGCTGCAGGCGGCCCTTGGCGACCACCTCGGCCGGGTCCAGGTCGATGACGCCGGCCTCGGAGCCGAGCACGACCAGGCCGTCGCGGGTGTGCCACCAGCGGCCGGGGCGCAGGCCGTTGCGGTCCAGCACCGCGCCGATGACCGTGCCGTCGGTGAAGGCGACCGAGGCGGGGCCGTCCCACGGCTCCATCAGGCTGGCGTGGAAGCGGTAGAAGGCGCGCCGAGCCGGGTCCATGACCGGGTCGTTCTCCCACGCTTCCGGGATCATCATCAGCATCGCGTGCGGCAGGCTGCGACCGGCCAGGTGCAGCAGCTCCAGCACCTCGTCGAAGCTGGCCGAGTCGGAGGCCTCCGGCGAGTTGATCGGGAACAGCCGCTTGAGGTTGCCGGGGATGTTCCTGGTCGCCAGCAGCGCCTCGCGGGCCGCCATCCAGTTCTTGTTGCCACGGATGGTGTTGATCTCGCCGTTGTGCGCGATCAGCCGGTACGGGTGCGCCAGCGGCCACGACGGGAACGTGTTCGTCGAGAACCGGGAGTGCACCAGGGCGATGGCGCTCGCGACGCGCTCGTCGGAGAGCTCCGGGAAGAACTCCGGCAGCTGCTCGGGCGTGAGCATGCCCTTGTACGTGATGGTCCGCGCGGAGAGCGAGGGGAAGTACGCGGCGACACCGCGCTGCGCGGTCTCCCGCTCCGCCTGCTTGCGGATGCAGAACGCCACCCGGTCCAGCTCGATGCCGGACAACCGCTCACCGGCCCGGCCGGCGGGCGAGTCGACGAGCCGGTGCGCGGCCAGGAAGACCTGGCGGATCGCCGGGCGCGCGTCCTCGGCGGTGGCGCCCAGGCCGGCCGGGTTCACCGGGACGTCGCGCCAGCCGAGCAGGTCGCCGCCCTCGACCAGGGCGTACTTCTCGAAGACCTTGATCGCGCGGGCGGCGTCGTCGGGATCGGTCGGCAGGAAGACCAGACCGGTCGCGTAGTGGCCCGCCGGCGGAAGGTCGAAGTCGGTGATCGCGCGGTAGTACTCGTCCGGGATCTGAACCATGATCCCGGCGCCGTCGCCGGTGTTCTGCTCGGCGCCACGCGCGCCCCGGTGGTCCAGGCGGATGAGCGCCGACAGGCCCTTTGCCACCACGTCGTGGCTACGACGGCCATGAATGTCGGCAACAAAGGCCACGCCACAGGCGTCACGTTCGTACGCCGGGTTGTACAACCCCTGGGGGTGCGGATATGCCACCGGGCCTCCTGTCGTCTCTGGTGTTTCGGATCAAGGTCGGGACGACGTCGGCCCTGCAAAGTCTCTTGAGTCTACGTTAAGAGACACTGATCTCCGCCAGATGCGGATTGATCACACCTAGCCCCGGAGAACGGCTTTGTGTGGACGAACTGAATAGCACAGCCGTACCGGCGACCGGTAGTCTCGCTCGATGGCAGGAGCGGATTCCGACTACTTCGACCGACTCGAACAGTTCTACGACGCTTTGCCCCGGCCATGGGCCCGGATCGAGGAGATCGGTTCGCTGGTGCTCTTCGTCCGTGAAGGCGACGGCTGGCCTTACTATGCCCGTCCCCGGCCCGGCTCACGCACCCCTTCCGCGGCGGACCTCACCCAGGCCCGGGCGCGCCAGCGTGAGCTGGGCGTTCCGGAGGCCTTCGAGTGGGTGCACGAGACCACTCCGGACCTGCTCGCGGTGGCCCGCTCGGCCGGCCTGGAAGTGCTGCTCGCGCCGCTGCTGCGCCTCGATCCGCAGGCCCTGGTCCCGGACCTGCCGGTGCTCGGCGCGACGATCCGGGCCCTCGATCCGGACTCCCCCGGCTTCCCCTCCGACCTGGTCGCGTCCCGGGCGGTGGCACGGCTCGCGTTCGCCAGCCCGGCCTACCGCTCACCACTGGCGATAGCCGAGGAATCCCTGATCATCGAGGGTGCGGGGCCGTCCGAGCGGAACGCCGCGACGAGCGTCGAGCTGAGCGACGAGGCGGTCGCGTCGGCCCGCGCGATGCTGGCCGGCGGGGACTACCGGAGCGTGGTGGTGGAGTCGCCGGAGGAGGGCATCGTGGCCACCGGGACCAGTCAGCGGGTCGGTGACGTGGCCGAGATCGCCGGGGTGGCGACCCTCCCGTCCGCGCGGGGCCGGGGATACGCGTCGCAGCTCACGGCCGTGCTCGCCCGGGACCTGCTGAACCGCGGCGCGCGGCTGATCTTCCTGACCGCCGGGGACGACGACGTGGCCCGGCTGTACACCAAGGTCGGGTTCCGCCGGATCGGCACGGCCTGTGTCGCCGAACCGGCCGCCGTGCCGCTCTGACGCTCCCGGGGCGGGCGGGTGCGAATCGCTCACACTTCCCAACATCTGGTACGGCCGAGAGGTCGAAGCCACTTTCCGGTGCCATCGGGCGGGGCACGGGCGAGGATTTAATCACAGAGTAGCCACGTGTATCGGGCGCGTGAAATCGCCGTGAAGTCCCTATCTGTCCCATGATACGGACGGCCGAACATGATGACCATGACCACGGGGCTCGGCCGAGAGGCCTGCGGGCGGGAGACGTAGGTCGTACCGGAAAAGGATGGAAGCGGAAGCGGATCGCCTGCCGGGACCACCGCGGGATCTACTCGGGCGGGGACCAGTCCGAGGCGGCGTGCAGCCGTCCCAGGATGCGGGGACGCATGTGGTTGAGGGCCGCGTCGCGGGCCCGCAGCGCGAGCCGGCCGCGGGCCTGGACCACCGCGGACATCCGGCGGTTCTGCCGGACCACCGTCGTGATGCGCGGCTGGCGCAGCCGCGTATAACCCTCGAGCGCGCCGGTCAGCGCGGTTCCGGGGGCCGCGTCGGCGAAGAGCGAGCGCAGCGTGGCGGCGTCCTCGAAGGCCAGGCAGCCACCCTGTCCGAGGTGGTGCGGCATGGCGTGGGCGGCGTCGCCGATCAGCACAACCCCGCCGGGGCCGGAGGGGAACGCGTACGTCCGGGGCAGCGGCCGCAGCTCGCGGACGCCCTGCGGGACGAGTTCCTCGGGGCGGGTCAGCGACAGCAGCTCACCGACCGGCTCGTGCCAGCCGGCGAACCAGCGTTTCAGCAGCGCCAGCTGGGTGGCGGCGGATTCCGGGCGGGCCGCGCCGACCGCGGTGGCCACCCAGTAGACACCGCCCTTGCCGGCCGCGTGCGCACCGAGCGGGATGGCGACGAACCGGTAGCCGGCGCCGAGCGTCTCGCCGCCCAGCACCTGGCCCTCGGCGGGCCGGGGAAAGCGATAACCGGGGATCACGGCCTCCCAGGCGGCGAAGCCGGAGCCGACCGCGACCGATTCGGGGACCAGCGCCGCCCGGATCCGGCTGTCGATGCCGTCCGCGGCGACCAGCAGGTCCGCCTCGATCAGGGTGCGGCCGTCGCCGACCGCGGGACGCTCCCGCCGGCCGGTGCGGACCGTGGTCACCTCGAAGCCGGTGCGGACCTCGGTGTCACCGAGGCCCGCGACCAGCGCGTCGTACAGATCCTCCAGGTGGACGACGGCCGGGGCGGGGCCGGTCGCGCCTGTCCGGGAGCGGGGCGGGACCAGCCACTGGCCGTCCGGGCGGCGGACCCCGCCGTCCGGCAGCGGGGAGGCGATCGCCGACCAGCCGCCGTCCGGGTCCAGCGAGTCCAGGGCCCGGCAGCCGTTGGGCCAGAGGACCATGGCGGTGGGCGCGGCGGCGATCCGTTCGGCACGCTCCAGGAGCGTGACCCGCCAACCGGTCCGGGCGAGCGCACCGGCCGCGGCCAGACCGGACATCCCCGCACCGACCACCACGGCCGTACGCATCGCCGCTCGCCCTCCGGACTCGCCCGTCAGCGGTCGGCGACGGGCCGGTCGACGGCCTCGTCGTCGGCCGCGGCGGCCGGCTTCTCCTCCGGCGTTTCGGAGACCGCCGGCAACTCAGGCGCCTCCAGCGTCCCGGACGCGGCCGGCGTCTCGGGCGGGAGCACGCCGGTCTGCTGGTACGCCAGGAACCGCTCCTCGCTGACCACCTGGTACGCCACCGGCGTCTTGACCGGCTCGCCACCCTCGGAGACGTCCACCTGCCCGATGCCGGACGCCTCCGGCGCGGTGTCCGGCGCGTCGACCGGCACGACGTAGGCCCGTGGGCCACGCATGACGACGAAGTAGATCGCCGCGCCCAGGAACACCACGATCGAGGTGAACACGTTGAGCCGGACGCCGAAGAAGTGGCTGGCGGTGTCGGTGCGGAGCATCTCGATCCAGCAGCGGCCGACCGTGTACGCCATCACATACAGCGCGAACGCCCGCCCGCGGCCGAACTTGAACTTCCGGTCCAGCAGCCAGACCAGGCCGGCCACCCCGAGGTCCCAGATCGCCTCGTAGAGGAAGGTGGGGTGGAACAGGTCCGGAAGGGTCAGCGGTTCGCCGTCGACCGTCGCGGCGTGGCCCGGGTCGGCCGAGTCCATCGTGTGGATCTGCAGGCCCCAGGGCAGCGTGGTGGCCTTGCCGTACAGCTCGTTGTTGAACCAGTTGCCGAACCGGCCGATCGCCTGCGCGACCGGCAGGGCGGGGGCGAGCGAGTCGGCGAAGACGCTCAGCGGCAGGCCGATCTGCCGGGCCGCGATCCACGCGCCGAGCGCGCCACCGGCCACCGCGCCCCAGATGCCGAGGCCGCCCTCCCAGATGTAGAGGGCCCGGATCGGGTCACCACCGGAACCGAAGTAGTCCTGCGGCGAGGTGATCAAGTGGTAGACGCGGGCACCGATGATGCCGAACGGGACCGCCCACACCACCATGTCCAGCGACACCCAGGGCGCCACGCCCCGGTGGCGCAGCCGCTGCTCCATGAGAAGGGTCGCGACGACCATGCCGACGATGATGCAGAGCGCGTAGGCCCGGATCGGGAACGGGCCCAGGTGCCACACCGACGTGGTGGGACTGGGGATGAGGGCGTAGTTCACGGGTGCACACGCTACCGCCGAGCAGCCCGTTGGCAATGCCCAGGTTCGGCTCAGCCCCGAAGCTGTTCCTGTATCCACACCTCGGCCGACCGGCGGTACCGCAGTCGCACGTGCCGGCGGCCGGGGTCACCCTGCCAGAATTCCACGCTGACCGGGTCGACCGCGTAGACCGCATGGCTCGCGGGAACGAAGCCGGGATCCGCCGCGAGCCGCTCCTCCGCCTCGGACCAGGCCCGCTCCTCGGCGGCGGGATCGGCGATCACGCCGCTCTGCGCGCCGATCATCGAGGCCAGCCGGGACCGCGGCGAACGGGACAGGAAGTCGGCGGTCGCGGCCGCCTCTCCAAGATCAACAACTCTTCCGCGTACGCGGACCTGCCGGCCCTGCTCCCGCCAGTGGAAGCCGAGCGCGGCGGCCGGGTTCGCCGCGAGCTGCCGCCCCTTGTCACTGTTCCGGTCGGTGGCGAAGTGCCAGCCGCGCTCGTCCAGCTCCCGCAGGACCAGGACCCGCACGTCCGGCAGCGCGTCCTCGTCCACGGTGCAGAGGCTCATCACGTGCGGTTCGCCGACCCCGGCCGCGACCGCCTCGCCGAACCAGCGCAGGAACAGCTCACGCGGTTCGGCCGGGACGTACCCGAGGTCGAAGCGCGGCAGTTCGCCCGCCATGATCGGCAGGCTGCGCGACAACCAGCTGACGTTGCCCATCAGCGGCGGCGCACACCCTCCGCCAGTTCCGAGCTGAGCGCGCGCAGGCTGTCCAGCCCGGCCGCCCGGTCGGGAGCGTCAAGCACGCAGCGGATCAGCGCGCTGCCCACGATCACACCGTCGGCGAACGCGGCCACCTCGGCGGCCTGCGCGCCGTTGCCGACACCCAGCCCGACGCCGACCGGCAGGTCCGGGTCGATCTTCCGGATCCGGGCGACCAGCTCGGGCGCCTGCGAGGAGACCGCGTTGCGGGCACCGGTGACACCCATCAGCGCGGTCGCGTAGACGAAGCCCCGGCAGTTCTCCAGGGTCATCGCGATCCGCTCGTCGGTCGAGCTCGGCGCGACCAGGAACGTCCGGTCGACCTTGTGCCGGTCCGAGGCCGCGATCCACTCGCTCGCCTCGTCCGGGATCAGGTCGGGCGTGATCAGCCCGGTGGCCCCGGCGGCGGCGAGATCACGGGCGAACGCGTCGACCCCGTACTTCTCGATCGGGTTCCAGTAGGTCATCAGCACGACCGTGGCGCCGGCCGACGCCACCGCCTCGATGATCTTCAGGGTGTCCCGGGTCCGGACCCCGTTCGCCAGCGCGATGTCGCTGGCCTTCTGGATCACCGGGCCGTCCATCACCGGATCGGAGTACGGCAGCTCGACCTCGATGACGTCGCAGCCGGCCTCGTGCATCGCGATCATCTGCTCGATGCTCCGGTCGACCGTGGGGAAACCGGCCGGCATGCAGCCGATCAGCACCGCGCGGTCCTCCGCCTTCGCCTCGGCGAACGTCTTGGCGATCGTCACGTGTTCTCCCCGGGGACGACGGTCTCGGCCTTGTCGAGGATGCCGAAGTACGCGCCGGCGGTGTGCACGTCCTTGTCGCCGCGACCGGACAGGTTCACCACGATGGTCGGCGTGCGGCCCAGCTCCTCGCGCAGCCGCGGGACGATCTTCGCGACGCCGGCCAGGGCGTGCGAACTCTCGATCGCCGGGATGATCCCCTCGGTCCGGCAGAGCAGCTGGAACGCGGCCATCGCCTCGGCGTCGGTGACCGGCTCGTAGCTCGCCCGGCCGGTGTCGTGCAGCCAGGCGTGCTCCGGGCCGACACCCGGGTAGTCCAGACCGGCCGAGATCGAGTGCGACTCGATCGTCTGCCCGTCCTCGTCCTGCAGCAGATAGGTGCGGTTGCCGTGCAGCACACCGACCGAGCCGCCGGTAATCGACGCCGCGTGCCGGCCGGTCTCCACGCCGTCGCCGCCGGCCTCGAAGCCGTACAGCCGGACACCCTCGTCGGGAACGAAGGCGTGGAAGATGCCGATCGCGTTGGAGCCGCCGCCGACGCAGGCCGCGACCGCGTCCGGCAGCCGGCCGAGCTGGTCCAGGCACTGCTGCCGGGCCTCGGTCCCGATCCCGCTGACGAAGTCGCGGACGATCTCCGGGAACGGGTGCGGTCCGGCCGCGGTGCCGAGCAGGTAGTGCGTGGTCTCCACGGTGGAGACCCAGTCGCGCAGCGCCTCGTTCAGCGCGTCCTTCAGGGTGCGCGATCCGTTGGTCACCGGGACGACGGTGGCGCCGAGCATGCGCATCCGGGCCACGTTCAGCGCCTGCCGCTCGGTGTCGGTCTGACCCATGTAGACCACACACTCGAGGTCGAGCAGGGCGGCCGCGGTCGCGCTGGCGACGCCGTGCTGGCCGGCGCCGGTCTCGGCGATCACCCGGGGCTTGCCCATCCGCTTGGCGAGCAGCGCCTGGCCGAGCACGTTGCGCACCTTGTGGGCACCGGTGTGGTTCAGGTCCTCGCGCTTGAGCAGGATCTCCGCGCCGAGCGCCGCGGAGAGCCGGTTCGCCCGGTAGAGCAGCGACGGCGTGCCCGCGTAGTTCAGCAGCAGGTCCTTGAAGGTGGCCTGGAACTCCGGGTCGGTCTTGGCCGACCGGTACGCCGCCTCCAGCTCGTCCAGCGCCTTGATCAGCGCCTCCGGAACGAACCGGCCACCGTACTTACCGAAGTGGCCGGCGAGATCCGGCAGGGTCGCCGCTGGGCCGCTCACCGGACGGGCCGCGGGGTCGCGGGGTGATTGCCGGCGTTGACCAGCTCGGCCACCGCGTCGCGCGGCGACTTCTGGGTCACCAGCCCCTCGCCGACCAGGACCGCGTCGGCGCCGGCCGACGCGTACCGGATCAGATCGTGCGGGCCACGGACGCCGGACTCGGCGATCTTCACAACGTTGTTCGGCAGACCGGGAGCGATCCGCTCGAAGACCGAGCGGTCCACCTCGAGGGTGCGCAGGTCCCGGGCGTTCACCCCGATGACCTTGGCGTTCGCCTCCAGTGCCCGGTCCGCCTCCTCCTCGTTGTGCACCTCGACGAGCGCGGTCATCCCCAGCGACTCGATCCGCTCGAGAAGGCCGACCAGCGCGTTCTGCTCCAGCGCGGCGACGATCAGCAGCACCATGTCGGCGCCGTGGGCCCGCGCCTCGTGCACCTGGTAGCTGGAGATCACGAAGTCCTTGCGCAGCACCGGCACCTTGACCGCGGCACGGACGGCGTCGAGGTCGTCCAGCGAGCCGCCGAACCAGCGGCCCTCGGTGAGCACACTGATGCAGCGGGCGCCGCCCGCCGCGTACTCACCGGCGAGCTCCGCCGGGTCGGGGATGTCGGCGAGCGCGCCCTTGGACGGCGACGACCGCTTCACCTCGGCGATCACGGCCACGCCGGGCTTGCGGAGCGCCGCGTACGCGTCGATCGCCGGCGGCGCCGCCGCGGCGAGCTCACGCACCTGCTCCAACGGAATCCGCGCCTGACGTGCCGCTACGTCCTCACGTACGCCAGCGAGGATCTCCTCGAGTACGTTCTGCGGCCGTGCTGGGCCGCCACTGCCTGCTTCCGCCTGATCGGATGTCACGGAATGACTCCCCTCTCCGGGTGTCTTCCGCCCGATGCTAGGAGGTCCGGCCGGTCGCCGGGCTCCCGGGGTATGGCGCGCCTCACGAGGTGGGCTGGGGCATAATGCCAGGCTGCTCGGTCCGTATGTCGGTTCGCTCACATCGGGTGAACGAGCCTCACCCCGTTGAACTGGGGCGCCTCCACCGAACGGCCCAACGCCACGCTCCGTTGACGACCATGTCACCGTGCGGAAATACGACTCCGGCATCCTATTGCTCGGGCAGACTTGTGCACGGCGTAGACGACGCTGCCACCCGGACAATGATGTGGAGTCGAGCGATGGCCACTGACCAGACCCCTCAGACAGCCGGTTTCGCCGAGGTCTCGCGGACCCTGGTCGCCATCGCCGCCGAGGTCGTCACCGGCGTTCAGCGGGCTGTCGTGGGTCCGGACAACATGCGCACCGCCCAGGACAACGCGTGGTCCGCGATCCAGGCGGACCGGGCCCTCGCCGTGGCCCGCGCCGAGACCAGCCGGGCGGCGGCCGCGATCGTCGCCACCAGACCCCAGCGACCGGCCCGCCGATCGACCCGGACCGTGGCCGCCCGGGTCCGCTGACCGCACGGACCGGGCGGAAAATCCGTCAAACGGTCGGATCGTCCCCGCGGTCCAGTGCGTCCCAGGCCGCCCGGTTGTCGGCCGGCTCCAGCTCCGAGCTCTCCCGGCGCACGGTGGCCGCCGTGGCGGGTGTCCGCTCGTACCGGGAGGACATCGCCGCCCACTGATGACCGTGGCGTGCGGCGAGGAACCCACCCGCGGCGATCGCGACACCGCCCAGGACGCAGGCCACCGGCCAGGACCACGCCCCGGCACCGGCCTCGCCGGCCGCCAGACCGCTCCGGGCCAGGATCGCGCCCACCACGACGCCCGCCCCGGCCAGCGTCAGCAGCCCGCCCACCACCCGCCGGAACACGCCCCTGGTGGCCAGCAGCGCACCGGCTCCGGCCAGCGCGACCACCGCCAGGCCGATCAGCCAGGGCTGCTCGTCGGCGCCGGTCCGCGCGGTGCTCAGGTCGGAGAGGCCGGCGCGGTGCTCGACGGTCAGCGACCACGTACGGGTGACCGCGTAGAGGGTCAGCCCGGCCCCGGCCAGGCAGGCCACGATCGCGGCCAGGTGCGAGCGGCGGTTCACCGGGCGGCGCGCAGCGTCTCGGCGGCGGCGATCGCGGCCAGGACCGCGGCGGCCTTGTTCCGGGTCTCCTGCTCCTCGGCGGCCGGGTCGGAGTCGGCGACGATGCCGGCGCCCGCGCCGACGTACGCGACACCGTCCTTGACCAGCGCGGTCCGGATCGCGATGGCCATGTCCATGTCGCCGGCGAAGCCGAAGTAGCCGACCGTGCCGCCGTAGAGGCCACGACGGGTCGGCTCCAGCTCCTCGATGATCTCCATGGCCCGGACCTTGGGCGCGCCGGAGAGGGTGCCCGCCGGGAACGTCGCCGCGAGGGCGTCGAACGCGCTCCGGTCCGCGCGCAGCTTGCCGACCACGGTCGACACGATGTGCATGACGTGGCTATACCGCTCGATCCGGGCGAATTCCGGCACCTCGACAGTGCCCGGCTCGCAGACCCGGCCAAGGTCGTTGCGGCCGAGGTCGACCAGCATGACGTGCTCCGAGCGCTCCTTCGGGTCGGCGAGCAGCTCGGCGGCGAGCGCGGCGTCCTGCTCCGGGGTGGCGCCCCGCCAGCGCGTGCCGGCGATCGGGTGCAGCAGGGCGGTCCGGTTCGCGCTGACCTTGAGGTGCGCCTCCGGCGAGGAGCCGACGATGTCGAAGTCGTCGAAGCGGAGCAGGTACATGTACGGGCTCGGATTGGTGGCCCGCAGCACCCGGTAGATGTCCAGCGCGTTGGCGTCGGTGGGCCGCTCGAACCGCTGGGCGACCACGATCTGGAAGCACTCGCCGGCCCGGATCGCCTCCTTGGCCCGCTCGACCGCCTTCTGGTAGTCGCCGGGCGCGGTCCGGCTGACGGGCTCACCGGCGGGCGAGCGGACCACGGTGGAGACCATCGGCGGGGTGGGGCGGGACAGCGCGGTGGTCATCGCGTCCAGCCGGCCGACCGCGTGGTGGTAGGCCGCGCGGCGGGCCGCGTCGTCGGCGTCCTCGGCCAGCACCGCGTTCGCGACCAGCAGCGCCGAGCCGTCGTGGTGATCCAGCACCACCAGGTCGGTGGCGAGCATCATGCCCAGCTCGGGCAGGGGCAGGTCGTCGTCGGCGGTGGCGGGCAGCCGCTCGAACCGGCGGACCAGGTCGTAGCTGAGGTAGCCGACCATGCCGCCGGTCAGCGGGGGGAGATCGGCCGTGGGCGCGGCGCCGCCGGTCAGCGCGGCCACCGTCTCGTGCAGGGCCACGACCGGATCGCCACCCAGGGGTACGCCGTCCGGGGGTGTGCCGAGCCACTCGGCCTGCCCGTCCTTCTCGACCAGCGTCGCGGCGCTGCGCACCCCGATGAAGGAGTAGCGCGACCAGGCCAGCCCCTGCTCGGCCGACTCGAGCAGGAAGGTGCCCGGCCCGCCGGCCAGCTTGGTGTAGACGCCGACCGGGGTCTCGCCGTCGGCGAGCAGCTTGCGGGTGACTGGTACGACGCGGCTCTTCGCCGCGACGAACCCGGCCTCGTCCGGGAACGTGACTCCGCTGGTCACCGGGCCTCCAGAGCCGAGACGGGCAACTCGTCGGAGAAGCAGTTGTGCGCGCCGGTGTGGCAGGCCGCCCCGGTCTGCTCGACGGTGACCAGCAGCGCGTCCCCGTCGCAGTCCAGCGCCACCCGCCGGACGGACTGGTGGTGGCCGGAGGTGGCGCCCTTCACCCAGTACTCCTGGCGACTGCGGGACCAGTAGGTGGCCCGGCCGGTGGTCAGCGTGCGGTGCAGCGCCTCGGCGTCCATCCAGGCGAGCATCAGCACCTCCCCGGTGCCGTGCTCCTGGACGATCGCGGCGACCAGGCCGTCGGGAGTGCGCTTGAGCCTGGCGACGATCGCCGCGTCGAGGGACGTCTCTGCATCTGATACGGGCACGAGACCGATTCTCTCCCATCCCCGCGGAAGATTCGCAGCGCCCGTCCCACGGTTCGGCGGGGGCCCCACGATCCGGGCACAGGGGATGTGCCGGGCCGATCGGGACGGTACCGTCGGCGGGGCGCCGCACTGCCCTAGATGCCCCGGCGCCCGCCGCCGGTGTGTCTGCGCAGCTCCTCTGAGCCCCGGTGGGCGCGCCTTGCGACGGGAGTGGTTTACCGATGGACCCGACGTCCAGCCCCGACAACGCCCGGCCCGCACCCGGACTCGCCCGTTTCTGGCAGGTGCGTCCGGATTCGGATTCCGTGCCGGGTCATCCACCAGCCGAAGCGGCGCCGGAGGCGGAGATGGTGTCGCTCGGCTCCCGCCGGGCCGCCGAGCCGCTGGAGGTCGCTCTCCCGCCGCTCCCCACCGACCTGCTCACCGGGTCGTCGCTGGCCTTCGGCGCCAGGCCGGTGTCCCCGTTCGGACCGGTCGCCTCGACCCGCGGCCCGCAGGGCCCCGGCGGACCCAACGGCTTCCACGGCGACCCGGGCGACCTGCCATCGAGCGATCCGTTCGGCCTGCACCGCGCCGCGAACCGCGGCTCCGGCCCGGCCCGCGACCAACGGCCACCGGTCCAGCGGCACGGCGATTCTGATCACTCGGTCCCTTCGGACCACGAGCCGGAGGCTGGTCAGGACGTAGAGTCCCAGGAGCCCGAGGCCGACGCACCGGGCCGGGAGACCACTTTCGGGGGATTCCGGCTCGGCGGTACCGGGCGCTTCCTCTTCGGTGGCCGAGCCCCGGACGCGCAACCGGGCGTCAACGGGCACGCCATCGAGGCGGAGACATCGGCCGCGGAGGAGACCCGGGTCGCCGAACCCGGCGACGTCCAGGTCGCCGAGCCACCGGCCGACGAGGAGTCCGTCGGTACGACACCGGTGGACGAGCCGCCGGACGACCCGTCGCCGGAGGCCGGTCAGGACACCGCCGACGAGGCGGTTCCACGCGACGAGAACGGACGTGAGGAAATGAACGGACGGGCTGGAGCCCCCGGGTACGCGCAGGCCGGCGAGGCGGCGGGCCCGGACGAGGCGCCCGTGACGGACAACCCGCTCGACGAGCCGGGCGCCGTCTCCGGCTGGGCGTCGGTCCCGGTGCCGCCCACCTCGGGCGGCCCGGCCGGCCCGGTCTCCGGCGCGCCGGTGTCGCCGGGCTACGCGCCCGCGCCGTACCTGGCGACCGACTTCACCCCGGACCACCCGGCCGGCGCCCTGGACCAGCCCGAGCAGGGTCAGGACCAGTCGGCCCCGGCGCCGCTCGACCCGGCCGCCTCCGCGGCTCCGGTCTCCCCGGCCCAGCCGTCCGCGCCGGCCACCGGCTCGGCCACCGTGCCGATGCCGGAGCTGCAGTTCCCGGTGATGCCGCCGCTGCCCACCCCGCAGATCCCGGCCAGCCGCGCCCCGATGGACCTGCCGCCGGCCCCGGAGACCGGGTTCGCGTTCGGCTCGCCCGCCACCACCGGGTACAGCCTGGGCCGCTCCGGCGAGGTCTACGGGGTCGCCTCGGTGACCCCGGCCGGCCCGTCCGCGCCGCAGGCCGGCTCGGTCACCCCGCCGCCGCTCGAGTTCCAGCCGTTCCCGGAGTCCGGCCTGGCCGGCGTCTCGGTGGGCGACCTCGGCCGCGGCCTGACCGACGAGGAGTCGCGCCCGGCGGCCCGCCGCTCTGCCAGCCTGGAGGACGCCGAGCCGGTCCGCCGGCCGGGCCGGCGCGCGGCACGCGACGAGGACGATCTCGACGCCGAGCCGGCCGCCGGTGAGGAGCCGGCGACCATCCGGGCCACCATCTGGGACGACGACGCCGCGCGGCACTTCCGGGCCGCCTGGCACGAGGTGAAGGCCGAGTTCGTCGACGACCCGGTGAACGCGCTGACCCGGGCACACGACCTGCTCACCGACGCGGTGAACGAGCTGACCGAGGTGCTGCTCGCCGAGCGGGACGAGCTGGACCCGCTGCGCGGCACCGGCACGACGGACACCGAGAGCATGCGGATGGCGATGCGCAACTACCGAGAGTTCCTGGACCGGATCCTCTCGCTGTAAGGCTCGACCTGGAAAAGGCGGGCGGCCCCCGGCACGGGGCCGCCCGCCTTTTCGCTACCCCGCGCTCCGCGGCACCGGAGGGCGGGGCGAACGGGATCCCGCCACCCGACGGCGGCAGAAGGTGGGCGACGGGATCCCGGGCTCTGTGGAGATCAGGCGGCGGCGCACCGGCGGCAGAGGATCGGGTGCAGCAGATGCGCCAGGTCGTGGCGGTCGGTGACCGGGCGCGGGAACGCCAGGCGGGCGCTGCGGCCGTTCATCCGGACCAGGAACCCGTACCGGTCCAGGCGCACCACGCGGGGCTCGTCGTCCGGGCGGGCGGCCGGGCCGAGCTGCCGCCGCACATAGTCGCTCATCTCCGTCACGTGGTGATCCGCCAGGTCGGCGATCAGGTCGAACTCGACGGCGCGCAACGGGTCCGGGGACGCCTCGGCGTAGTCGTCCGGGTCGATCTCGATCAGGTGCTCGTCGCGCTCGTAGCGCACCTCGGCGACGTCCATCCGGTACAGCGCCTGGGATCCGCCGACGTCCAGCAGGTCGCCGCAGGCATCGGTGTCGGCGTAGTCGAGCGCGGCCGAGCGGGCCTCGTCCCCGTGCAGGCGCGCCGCCCAGCCGGAGACCCAGACCCGGCCCAGCGCCGGCGACGAGGACATCGGCGGCACGTCCCGGATGTCGAGGACCAGCGCGGTGTCGTCGTTGCCGGGCTGCGGGCGCAGCGCCGTCGACAGGGTGCTCTCGGTCGGCACGAGCAGCAGCGGGCGGCCCTGCACGTCGGTCACGTGCCGGACCGGGACCGGCCCGGGGTGGCACGCGATGTGGGCGACAGCGGGCAGGTGACCGGCGGCAATGGTACGCGCGATCTCGGCGGGACTGGGTTGCATGACGAGCACCTCCGGGCACCGGTTAGGCTAACCTAAGTTAGGCAAGGCTAACCGTAACAGGAGATCCGGAGTGAACAACTCGCGACCCAAAGCCAAGCTCTCCAGGGCGCTCGGCATCCCACTGACCCGCAAGTGCGTGAAGTACTTCGAGCGGCGGCCGTTCCCGCCGGGCGTGCACGGCCGTGGCCGGCGCAAGAGCTCGGACTACCAGGTCCGTCTGCTCGAGAAGCAGCGGCTGCGGCACCAGTACAACATCAGCGAAGTTCAGATGCGGGCCACGTACGACGCCGCTCAGCAGGCCGGGGGCAAGACCGGCGAGAACATGGTCAGCCTGCTGGAGCGCCGTCTCGACGCGACGGTCTTCCGGGCCGGGCTGGCCCGCACCATCTACCAGGCCCGCCAGCTCGTCGTGCACGGTCACTTCACGGTGGACGGCAAGAAGGTGGACCGGCCCGGTTACAAGCTCAAGCCGGGACAGGTCGTCGAGGTCCGCGAGTCGAGCCGCCAGAAGCCGCCGTTCCAGATCGCGGCGACCGGCGCCCACATCGACGGCCCGACCGCCCCGTACCTCTCCACCGTCCTCGAGGAGCTGCGCACCACCCTGCTCCGCCTCCCGCAGCGCTCCGAGATCCGAGTCCTCTGCGACGAACAACTAGTCGTCGAGTACTACGCCCGCTAACCCAACCCCAGGGACCATTCACTCCCGAAGATCGCCGCCGGTGAGATGGCAGGTGGTTTTTCGACGCCCGTGGGGTTTGGGCGGCGGAAAACCACCTGCCATCTCACCGGTTACCAGGCGATCTTCCGCGGAGCGAAGCGAAGCCAAGCCAGCCCAGCCAGCTAGCCCCGCGTCTGTTCCAACCAGCTGGCGTAGAGCTTCGCGTAGATGGAGCCCTCCTCGGCAACAAGGACGGCGTGCGGGCCGCGTTGTACGACGCGGCCCGCGTCCACCACGATCACCTCGTCCGCGGCCTCCGCCGTGGACAGCCGGTGCGCGATCGCCACCGTGGTCCGGCCCCGGGTGACCAGGTCCAGCGCGTGCTGCAGACGCGTCTCGGTGGCCGGGTCGACGGCGCTGGTGGCCTCGTCCAGCACCAGCAGGTCGGGGTCGGCGACGTACGCCCGGACCAACGCCACCAGCTGCCGCTCCCCGACGCTGAGCGCCTCCCCGCGCTCCCCCACCGGGGTCTCCAACCCCTCGGCCAGTCCGGCCAGCCAGTCGGCCAGTCCCAGCTCGGTGAAGGCGGCCCGCAGCCGCGCGTCGGTGAGCGTCGGCTCGGCGAAGCGGATGTTCTCCGCGATCGTGGCGTCGAAGAGGAACCCGTCCTGCGGCACCATCACCACCCGTGAGCGCAGCGAGGAGAACCGCACCGAGGTCAGCGGCGTCCCGGAGAGCGACACCTCACCCCCGACCGGGTCCATCAGCCGGGTGAGCAGCTTCGCGAACGTGCTCTTGCCGCTGCCGGTCTCGCCGACCACCGCGTACTTCTTGCGCGCCGCCAGCGACAGGTCCACCCCCGACAGCACGATCGGGCCGCCGGGATAGCGGAACGACACGTCGGCGAAGCGCACCGAGAGCGGGCCCTCGGGCAGCGGGACGCCCCGGTCGTCGGGGTCGGCCACGTCCGGCTCGACGTCCAGCACGTCCAGGATGCGGCGCCAGCCGGCCACCGCGTTCTGCGCCTCGTTCAGCATGTCGGTGGCGATCTGCACCGGCTGGATGAAGAGCGTGACCAGGAACAGGAACGCGGTCAGCTGCCCGACGGTCAGCTCACCGTCCACTCCCAGCAGGGTGCCCACGACGACCACACCGGCCAAGGCCAGTCCGGCGCCGATCTCGCCGCTGGAGAAGCTGGTCACGCTGGTCCGCAGGGCGTCCTGCTGGGCCAGCCGGAGCCGCTCGATCGAGGTGTCCAGGCGCGCCTGGGTGCGGCCGGCCACGCCGTACGCCCGGATCACGGTGGCGCCCACCACGC
This sequence comes from Actinoplanes regularis, assembly GCF_900188005.1. Lineage (GTDB taxonomy): Bacteria > Actinomycetota > Actinomycetes > Mycobacteriales > Micromonosporaceae > Actinoplanes > Actinoplanes regularis. The sequence goes on from NZ_FZNR01000002.1 coordinate 562,551, forward strand.
TCTCCGCGATGGCGCCGAGCATCACCCCGGTCCGTTCCCGGGACGCCTGGTACACGGCCCGCAGCCGCTTCTGGAACAGCCGGACCACCCCGACCGCCGGGCCGAAGGCGACCAGCACCACCAGGGCGAGCTGCCAGGAGTAGACGAACATCACCGCGGCCGAGACCAGCAGCTGACCGGAGGCCAGCAGCAGTTGGACGCCGCCGGTCTGCAGGAACTGGGAGATCTGGTCGACGTCGCTGGTCACCCGGGACACCGTCGAGCCGCGCCGCTCGGACTGCTGGTGCAGCATGGACAGGTCGTGCAGGTGCCGGAAGGTCCGCGCCCGGAGCCCGGCCAGCGCGGTCTCGCTGACCGTGAAGAGCCGGCGGGTCATCAGATATCCGCAGAGGGTGGAGATGAGCAGCGCGCCCAGGGTGAACGCGACGATCCGGGCGACCACTCCCAGGTGGGGACCGCCGGCCGCGCGGATGCCGTGGTCGATGCCCTGCTGCACGGCGATCGGGATGGCCACCCGGCCGGCCATCTGCAGCACGGCGAGGACGATCGTGCCGCCCAGCCCGGTCCGTAGCTCCGGCGACAGAGCCAGGCCGCGCCGGACGGTGGCAAGGGTTCCCTGATCGCTCATGCCGCCACCTCCGCTTCGCTCCGGCGTCGGCCTGAGCCAAATACTGAGCCAGCCGATTCGCTCGCAAGCTCGCTCATTGCCGCTCCGCCTTCTCGTACGCCGTGACCAGGTCCCGGTACCCGGCGTGGGAGGCCATCAGCCCGGCGTGCGTCCCGGTCGCCACCACCCGGCCGCGCTCCAGGTAGACCACCTCGTCGGCGAGCGCGATGGTGGCCCGCCGGTACGCCACCACCAGGATCGACGCCCCGGCGTCGGCCCCGCGCAGCGCGCCGAGGATGGCCGCCTCCACCCGCGGGTCGACCGCGCTGGTGGCGTCGTCGAGCACCAGCAGCCGGGGCTCGCCGGCCAGCGCCCGGGCCAGGGTGAGCCGCTGCCGCTGCCCGCCGGAGAGCGAGGTGCCGCGCTCACCGACCGCGGTGTCCAGCCCGTCCGGCAGCCCGGCCACGAACCGGTCGGCCTGGGCGAGGCTCAGCGCCGCACGGACCGCGTCCTCGTCGACGCCCGGCCGGTCCAGGGCGATGTTGCCGCGGACCGTGTCGTCGAAGACGAACGGGATCTGCGGGACCACCGCGGCCGCCCCGGCCAGCGCGGAGAGCGCCAGGTCGGGCAGTTTCACGCCGTCCAGGCTGATCGTGCCGGACTCCGGGTCGACCAGCCGGACGGCGAGGGAGGCGATGGTCGACTTGCCCGAGCCGGTGGCGCCGACCAGGGCCACGACCCGGCCGGCCGGAACGGTGAAGCTCACGTTCCGCAGCACCTCGGGCCCACCGGCGTACCGGTAACTCACCCGGTCGAACCGCAGCTCGGCCGGGCCCGTACCGGAGAGGGTCCCCTCGCCGTAGGCGAGATCGCCCTCGGCGCCGAGCACCGCCTGGACCCGGTCCCAGCCGGCCACGCTGCGCGGCAGTTCGGCGACCACCCAGCCGATCGCGCGCACCGGGAACGCCAGCACGGTGAAGAGGAACGCGACGCTGACCACGTCGGCGACCTCGACCGCGCCGGTCCGCAGCCGCCAGGCGCCGAGCAGCAGGATCGCAAGGGTGCCGAGGCTGGGCAGGCTGTCCATGAGCGGGTCGAAGAGGCCACGCAGCCGGCCGACGGCGATCAGCGAGTCGCGCAACTCGTCGACGAAGACGCCGAACCGGCGCGACTCGTCCGCCTCCCGGCCCATCGTCTTGACCACCAGCGCGCCGTCGAAGCTCTCGTGCGCGACCGCGCTGACCTTGGCGCGGGTCTGCTGCACCCGGATCTGCCGCGGCGACATCCGGCGCGAATAGACCAGGTTGAGCCCGAAGAGCCCGGGGAACAGGGTGGCGCCGACCAGGGCGAGCACCCAGTCGGTGGCGAAGAGCGAGATCAGCGCGCCGAGCAGCATCACGATCGTGCCGACCGCGAACGGCAGCGGGGCGATCGGCCCCCAGGCCGCCTCGACGTCCGAGTTCGCGTTGGAGAGCAGGGTGCCGGTGGCGTGCCGCTGGTGCCAGGCCGGGGGCAGGGAGAGGTAGCGCCGGGTCACCGCGCCGCGGTAACGGGCCTGCATCCGGAACTGCATGAACCCGGCGCCGAGGCGGCGGCCGAAGATGCTCGCCACGCGCAGGCCGCTGATCCCCAGGAAGACGGCGGCGACCAGGGCGAGCTGCCCGGTGCTGACCCGGTGCTCGGCGAAGGCGGGCACCACGATGTCGCCGATCACCCAGCCCACGACGTACGAGTTCGCAATGATCAGCAGCCCGAAGAGGCTGCTGCCGATCGTGCCGATGGTGAAGAGCCGCGGCTCGGTGCGGATGGCGTGTCCGAGCACCCGCAGACCCCGTCCCAGCACGTCACGGCTGGCCCTGCTGCTCAAATTCCTACCTGACTGGTAAGTGATCGCCGGGGCGTCCGGCCTTACCGATCCCACCTCGCCGGACGAGCTGTCGCCAAGCCCTGTGTTTACATTGTGGCCACGATTACACCGTGTGCCACAGCCGCGCATACCATCGGTCGATGAACGACTACGCCCGCCAGGAACGCCGGCTCCTCGCTGACCTGCTGCTGCAGGCGGGCCCGGACGCGGCCACGCTGTGCACCGGGTGGACCACCCGGGATCTGGCCGCTCATCTGGCGGTCCGGGATCGGCGCCCGGACGCCTCGGCCGGCCTGCTCGTCCCGGCGCTGGCCGCGTACGGCGAGCGGGTGCGCCTGGTCAAGGCCGCCCTGCCGTACCCGGACCTGATCGCCGAGGTGCGCAACCCGCCGATCTGGAGCCCGGTCAGCAACCCGCTCGTCGACGGGCTGGCCAACACCATGGAGTTCTTCATCCACCACGAGGACGTCCGCCGGGCCGCGAGCGGGTGGGAGCCGCGCCCGCTGCCCGCCGGTCAGCAGGCCGCGCTCTGGCGCAGCGTCAAGTTCACCGCCCGGCTGGCGCTGCGCCGGCTGGGCGTGCCCGGCGAGGTGATCGCGGAGGGCTTCCCGCCGGTGCGGACCGGCCCGGCCCCACAGGTGCGGATCACCGGTGACGCCGGCGAGTTGGCGCTGTTCTTCTCCGGCCGGCAGCGGATCGCCCGGGTCGTGATCGACGGCGACCCGGCGATCGCCGATCGCCTGCGCGGAGCCAGGCTCGGCTTCTGAGGATCGGCCCGGCCGTCGCGGATTGGCCCGGCCGATTGTGGCCGGATTGGCTTAGGCGAATAGGCCAATCGGGACCTAGGTTCGTGCCATGACCGCCCGACTCTCGGTGGCCCAAGGCGCCGCGCTCTCCATCGGTGCCGTGCTCGGCACCGGCCTGATCTCCATGCCGGCCCTGGCCGCCGCGGCCGCCGGCCCGGCCGCACTGCTCGCCTGGCTCGCCCTGATCCTCCTCTCCGCGCCGCTGGCCTGGACCTTCGCCGCGCTCGGCGCGCGCTTCCCGGATGCCGGCGGGGTGGCGACGTACACCGGGATGGCCTTCGGGCGGCGGGCCGCCGCCGCCGTCGGCTGGTGCTTCTACTTCGCGGTGCCGCTGGGCGCGCCGGTCGCCGCGGGGTTCACCGGCGGGTACGTGGCCGGCGTGCTCGGCGGCGGCCGGACCACCGAGTTCCTCACCTTTCTCGTACTGGCCGCCACGACGTACGCGATGAACTGGTTCGGCCTGCGCGTCTCCGGCCGGATCCAACTGGTGCTCACCGGCACCCTGGCCGCCCTGCTGGTGGTGACCGTGCTGGCCGCGCTGCCGCACCTGGACACCGCGAACCTGACCCCGTTCGCCCCGCACGGCTGGTCCGGGGTCGGGGCCGCCGCGGCCATCCTGGTCTGGGGTTTCGCCGGCTGGGAGGCGCTCTCCTCGCTCTCGGCGGAGTACCGCGACCCGCGCCGGGACGTGCCCCGGGCCACGCTGATCGCGGTCGCCGTGGTCGGAGTGCTCTACCTGGCGGTGGCCGGGGTCAGCGTGCTCGCCCTGGGGCCGGCCCTGGCGGGCAGCCGGGCGCCGCTCGCCGACCTGCTGGCGATCGGGCTGGGCGGGCCGGCCCGGCCGGTCACCGCGGTGGTCGCGGTGGTGCTGACGCTGGGCGCGATGAACGCGTACTTCGCCGGGGCGAGCCGGCTCGGAGTGGCGCTGGCCCGGGACGGCGCGCTGCCCGACCGGGTCTTCGGGGGCCGGCGCCGCTCCCTCACCTTCATCTTCGTGACCGGTGTCGGGTGCGCGCTGCTGCCGCTCGGGCTGCACACCTCGACGCTGCTGGTCACCGGCTGCTTCACGCTGGTCTACGTGCTGGGGACGGCGGCGGCGCTGCGCCTGCTGCCGCGCGGCTGGTCCCGGGTGGTGGCCGGGGCGGCGTTCGTGGCGGTGACCGGGCTGCTCTGGCTGAACGGGTGGCCGGCGCTGTTCAGCCTGGCGATCGCCGCCGGGGCGCTGATCTATCAGGCGGTCTTCTCAAAGAAGGGCGGCCAGGGCGGCGAGCCCCTCGTCGATCCTCAGCGGGTCGACGGCCCCGAACCCGAGGACGACCCCCTGCCGGTCGCCGCCGTATCGGGCCAGGTCGTCGAAGGCTAGGCCGCGCGGCTTCGCGGTGCCGGCCGGAGCCCTGTCCAGCAGAGCGGTCACGTGCAGCCCGGCGGCCGAGGGGATCACCTCGAACTGCGGCAGCCGGGTCAGGGCGGCGACGATCCGGGCGTGCCGGGCGGCGTACTCCCGGCGCGCCCGGCGCACGTGCCGGGCCAACTGCCCCTCCTCGATGAAGCGGGCGAGTGCGGCCTGCATCGCCACGTGCCCGTACCCGTCGCCGAGTTGCCGGGCCGCCGCCAGGACCGGCCGCAGGCTCGGCGGGGCGAGCAGGAAGCCGGTCCGGATCGTCGGCAGCATGGTCTTCGAGAACGTCCCCACGTAGAGCACCCGCTCGCAGCGGTCCAGCGCCCGCAGCGGTTCGAGCGGCCGGCTGCCGAACCGGAACTCGCTGTCGTAGTCGTCCTCGACGATCGCGGCCTGCCGCCGGCGGGCCCAGTCCAGCAGCCGGCGGCGGCGCTCCGGGCTGAGCACCGGGCCGAGCGGGAACTGGTGCGACGGGGTGACGTAGACGATCCGGGCGTGCGCCGGCAGTTCGTCCACCACCAGGCCCTCGGCGTCGACCGGCACGCCGACGATCCGGGCGCCGAGCGAGGCGAACAGGGCGCGGGCCGGTGGATAGCCGGGATCCTCGACCGCCACCGTGTCGCCGGGGCGCAGCAGCACCCGGCCGATCAGGTCGAAGGCGTGCTGGGCGCCGTTGGTGACCAGCACGTCGTCGGCGGTGGTCCGGAGGCCGCGGGCGTAGCCCAGGTAGCGGGCGATCGCGGCGCGCAGGGCGGGGTGGCCGTAGGGATCCGCGTACGTCCCGGGAGCGTTGGCCCGCAGCCGCAGCTCGGCGCCGACCATCCGCCGCCAGGTGTCGAACGGGAAGAGTGACGCGTCCGGGATGCCGACCCGGAAGTCGTACCGCGGCTTCTCCTCGTTCCCGCTGGTCGGGTCCGGGCCGGCGGCCCATCCGGCGCGCGGCCGCAGCGGGTCCGGGACGGAGCGGGGCGGCTGTCGCGGCGTCCGCGCCTCGGCGACGAACGTCCCGGCGCCGACCCGCGCGGTCAGGTGCCCCTCGGCGACCAGCCGCTCGTACGCCCCGGCCACGCTGCCCCGGGAGACGCCCAGGTCGGCGGCGAGAGCCCGGCTGGCCGGCAGCCGATGACCGGCGGGCAGCCGGCCGTCCGCGATCGCCACCCGCAACGCCCGGTACACCGCCGCGGTCGTCCCGCCGGACCCCGGCCCGGCCTCGATCACCAGATCCACGCCCCGACGGTATAGACAATCCGATATTCCCGGCACATGTAAGCCTGCACTTACTCTCAGGCATGGAACGTCCACTTGACACCTGAGGAGCTGGCATGGCGATCCGACGTGGAGGGTTTCGGGCAGCGGTGCTGCTCATCGTGGTGACGGGTGTGCTCGGACTGGCCGCTGGCCCGGCCGCCGCGGCGGGCCCGGTCTCCCTGCTCGTCTCGCTACTCTGACGAGCCTCGCCGGAGCAGCTCGGACGCGGTGATGAAGGCTCCCGCACCGACCGTACGGGTGCAGGCGTACGCCCCCGCGATCGTCCCGGCCTCGAGGCACTCGCCGTCGCTCTTCCCCGCCGTCCAGGCGGCCAGGAAGGCGGCGGCGAACGCGTCCCCGGCCCCGTTGGTGTCCACGACCGGTGCGCCCGGATCGGCCGCGTCCCGGTGCGTCGTCCCGTCCCGCGTGATCAGATCCGCCCCGCCGGCGCCGTGCGTGACCACGACCCGCGAGGCCACCCCCTCGGCCAGGATCCACTCGGCCGCACCCGCGCCCAGCTGAACCCCGCTGATGAAGACCACGTCCGCGCCGAGGGCGAAGTCCCGGTGATACGGGTTCTCCCCGTCCCAGTCGTGCAGGTCGGTGGAGACGGTCACCCCGGCCGCCCGCAGCGACGGCAACACGTGCCGGGCCCAGTCCACGATCGTCACGTGCGCGTGCCGGACACCGTCCGGCAGCGGTGAGTAGTACGAGGACGGCAACCGGTACCCGGGAACGTCGCGCCCGTCGTAGAGGGAGAGCCGCCGGCCGTCCGGGCTCATCAGGTTGACCGCCCGCCGGGTCCCGCCCGGGGCCGGCGCCGCGTGCAGCGGGATCCCCCACTCCTGGAAGGCCCCGGTCACCCGGCGTCCCGGATCGTCGTCCCCGATCGTGTCGATGACCCGCACCGGCGCACCGAGAGCGCGCAGCCCGAGCGCCACGCAGGTGCCGGTGTGCGAGACGTGATCCTCGATCGGGCCGCGCGGCCGCGCCGAGTCGGCGCCGAGCACCGGCAGATCGGCGACGGGAACCACGGTGTCGATGCCGGTCCCGCCGACCACCAGAAAAACCATGCTCACAACGTAGCGACTAAGATTCCCGACAGTTTCCGGGGCAGTCTAGCCGTGTCACCGCCTGCGCATTACCCTGCGGTAACAACGACGTAACGTCCCCCCAATTCAGGGTTAAGGCGGCACCTGATGGCTCTCGATGTTCCTTACCGGTCGATTCCGGACATGCTGCTTCAGCGTGTTGCGAAGACCCCGGAAGCGCGTGCGCTCGCCGGGCCGAACGCTGACGACACCGGCATGGCTTGGCTCACCTGGCGCCAGGTGGGTGAGCGCACCAAGGCGATCGCGGCCGGCCTGCGCGAGCTCGGCATCGGGCTGGAGGACCGGGTGGCGATCCTCTCCAGCACCCGGCTGGAGTGGATCCTCGTCGACCTCGGCATCAACCTGGCCGGCGGCTCGGCCACCACGGTCTACCCGACCACCGAGCCGGAGGACACGACGTTCATCGTGACCGACTCCGGGTCGAAGGTGCTGATCGCGGAGAACCCGAAGCAGGCGCTGAAGATCGCCGGCACGGAGACCTCGGTAACCAAGGTGGTGCTGATCGACGGCCTGGCCGACGCCGGCGCCAACCCGCCGCAGATCACCCTGGCCGAGCTGGAGGAGCTGGGCGCCGCGGCGCTGAGCCAGAACCCGGGCATGATCGACGCGGTGGTCGAGCAGCTGACCCCGGACAACGTCGCCACGCTGATCTACACCTCCGGCACCACCGGCCGCCCGAAGGGCGTCGAGCTGCTGCACCGCGGCTGGACCTGGGAGGGCGTGGCGCAGGAGAACCTGGGTCTGTTCTCCCCCGAGGACCTGCACTACCTGTGGCTGCCGATGTCGCACGCGTTCGGCAAGACGCTGCTCTGCGGCATCGTGCACGTCGGCGTGCCGACCTACGTCGACGGCCGGGTGGACAAGGTGGTCGACAACCTCGCGCTGATCCAGCCGACGCTGATGTGCGCCCCGCCCCGGATCTACGAGAAGGTTTACAACAAGACCGTCACCAGCGGCCTGTCCGGCGGCGGCCTGAAGTCGAAGATCTTCACCTGGGCGGTCGCGACCGGCAAGCAGAAGGTCGCGCTGGAGCAGGCCGGCAAGCCGGTCGGCACCCTCCTCCAGCTGCAGTACGCGATTGCCGAGCGGCTGGTCTTCAAGAAGCTCCAGGACCGCCTGGGCGGCCGGATCCGCGTGCTGGTCAGCGGCTCGGCCGCGCTCAGCCGGGACATCGCCGAGTTCTTCGCCGCGGCGAACCTGCCGGTCCTCGAGGGTTACGGCATGACCGAGGCCTGCGCGGCGAACTTCATCAACCGCCGCGGCCACCTCCGGATCGGCTCGGTCGGTCAGGCGATCGGCGACCTCGAGGTCCGCCTCGACGCCGACGGTGAGGTGCTGCTGCGCGGCGCGCCGGTCATGCGGGGCTACCACAACCTCCCGGAGGCCACCACGGAAGCGTTCACCGAGGACGGCTTCCTGCGCACCGGTGACATCGGCGAGCTCGACGAGGACGGCTTCCTGAAGATCACCGACCGGAAGAAGGACCTGGTCAAGACGTCCGGCGGCAAGTTCATCGCGCCGAGCGCGATCGAGGGCGCGTTCAAGGCGGTGTGCCCGTACACCTCGCAGGCGATCGTGGTCGGCCAGAACCGCAACTTCGTCACCATGCTGATCACGCTGGACGAGGACGCCATCGCGGGCTGGGCCGCCAACGGGCCGCTCGCCGGCAAGAGCTACTCCGAGATCGTCGTCGCGCCGGAGACGCACGCGCTGGTCGAGGGCTACCTCGCCGAGCTGAACACCAAGCTGAACCGCTGGGAGACGGTCAAGAAGTTCGCCATCCTCCCGCGTGACCTCAGCATCGAGGCCGGCGAGGTCACCCCGTCCATGAAGATCAAGCGGCGCAGCGTCGAGACGAACTTCGCCGAGCAGATCGAGAAGATGTACGAGGGCTCGCTCGCCCAGATCTGACCCGTACTCGGAAGAAGGCCGCCTTCCCTCGAGGAAGGCGGCCTTCTTCCGCTTACATCGATTTCTTCGGTACGACCTGTCGGGCCCTGTGGCCAGGCTCGAGCCGAGCCCTGTGGCACTCTCGCGCGAGGCCCGCGCCGCTCCGGACCGCTGCCGCGCGTCACGGCCCGCTTGAAGCAGCCCGGCGCTAGGCGATCACGGCCGGGGTGCGCCAACTCGGCCGGGCGGCGTGGTCGAGGTCATGGCGGACCGAGGCGATGCGCCGGACGGCCTCGGTGAGGTCGTCGGCGGGCAGGGTGAACGGCAGCCGCAGGAAGCGCTCCAGGGTTCCGTCCAGGCCGAAACGGGGGCCGGGAGCGAGCCGGACGCCGACCTCCTCGGCCGCGCGGGACAGCGCGCTGGAGATCGGCCCGTCCAGCTCCACCCAGAGCGTCACGCCGCCGCCCGGCACGAAGAACCGCCACTCCGGCAGCTGCTCCCGCAGCGCGGTGATCAGCGCGTCCCGCCGGAACCGCAGCTGCGCGCGCCGGGCCTCGACGATCGACGACGCCGAGCGCAGCAGGTGCACGGCGACCAGCTGCTCCAGCACCGGGCTGGCCATGTCGACCCCCACCCGGATCGCGGCCAGCCGCTGCACCAGCGGGGCCGACGCGCGCACCCAGCCGATCCGCAGTCCACCCCAGTACGGCTTGCTCATCCCGCCGATCGACATCACCCGCGAGTGCCGGTCGAAGACCGCGACCGGCGGCGGCATCTCCGGATCGTCCAGCGGCAGGTCCACGAAGGACTCGTCGACGACCAGCTCGGTGCCGCAGGCGTGGGCGGTGGCCACCATCCGCTCGCGCAGGTCGGCCGGCATCAGGTGACCGGTCGGGTTGTGGAACTCCGGAATCATGTACGCCAGCCGGGGCCGGGTCTGCCGCAGCGCGCCGAGCAGCATCTCGCCGTCCCAGCCGGTCGCGGTGTCCAGACCGTGCGTGCTGATCCGGGCGCGCCGGGCGGAGAGCGCCGCGAGCGCGTTCGGATAGGTCGGCGTCTCCACCAGCACCGGTGCACCCGCCGGCACGGAGAGCCGGAGCACCAGGTCGAGCGCCTGCTGGGTGCCGCTGGTCACCAGGATCTGCTCGGGCGAGGTGGGCACGCCGCGGGCGGTGTAGATCTCGGCCACCACCGCACGCAGCTCGGACAGACCGGTCGGGTGGTAGCCGGCGGTGCCCAGGTAGCGTGGCAGGTCCTCGGCGGCGGCCCGGGCGGCCGGCACCAGCTCGACCGGGGCGGCCGAGGCGGCCACCCCCATGTCGATCATGTCGAGGTCGTCGCCCGGGGTCCACAGCCCGGAGGTGGCGACCCGGTGGCCGTGCGGCAGGGTGGTCCAGCTTCCGGCGCCGCGCCGGCTGGTCAGGTGACCGCTCTCGCGCAGCGCGCGGTACGCCGCCGACACCGTGGTCCGGCTGACTCCGAGCGAGTCGGCCAGCTCACGTTCGGCGGGCAGCCGCACGCCGAGGGCGAGCCGCCCGTCGGCGAGCAGCCCACGCACCGCGGCACCCAGCGCGGCGTAGTCCGGGCTGCGATGGCGCCCCGGCAGCGAATGCCAACGGCCGAGCAGCCGGGCCAATTGGTCACCTCGAACCGAGGTTGTCATAGCCACCTCCCGATGATTGGCACCTTAACATCGCGGAATTGGCCCCCAAAGTGGCGATGTGGTTCCTGTCCGTCGCGTCACACGGCCCTCGCCGGCGGGCCCTGCCACCGACCTTTCGGACCATCGAGGCCCGTCGCGTCCGGCACCCTCCCGCCCGCGCCCCGCCCGGGCCCGCCGATCCGCCTTGCCCGCGCCCACCCAGACCCGCCGATCCCGTCTTGCCCGCGCCCCGCCCGGGCCCACCCAGACCCGCCGATCCCGCCCGGTCGGCACCCGCACACCCGTGCGGTGCCCGCACACTGAGATAGGCCGACCCCGATGCGCGGCCTATGCCGCCATCAACCGCGAAGATCCTGTTTTGGGACGGGTCACAAGCCAGTGATCATCCGGACACATTCGCTTCCCGACATGCCGACGGCACGGCATCATTGCGGCATGGGGGCGGGCGACTGGAACTGGAACGACGCGTGGATCTTCGTCTCCGCGGTCATCGCTGAGCGTCTGGAGCGGGACCGGGCGCTGCATGCCGCCCTGCCGGTCTCCGGAGCGACGCTCGCCGATCTGCTGGCCGCGGCCGACTTCCTGCACCACAGCGTGCCGAACCGCACCGATCTCGAGGAATCGATCCGCCGGCTGGCCGGCGCCGGGCTGATCACCGTGGAGGACGACATCATCGAGGTGGCCTCGGCGGGCGAGCAGCTCTGGCGGACCCGCCCGTTCAGCGGCCTGTCGTCCGCGGTGATGACCCTGCAGGCGCAGCTGAACCGCGCCGCTCAGCCCGGTTACACGGACTGGACCCTGAGCGAGAACGTCTACACCGCCGCGGTCCGCGAATACAGCCACCGCCTCGCCGACGGCCGTTGACCTGAGCCGTCCCGGCTTCGTCGCACTCCGCCCGCCGGAGTCCGGCGACCTCCAGAATCCCCCAGGACCGCCGACACCCTAAATACCAGCCGCGCCCACCCCAATGCCACTCAGCGTAGGTTGATCTTGGGTGCGGTCTTATGCGTCGGACCCCACAGCCGCACTATCGGTGCTCGCCGGCCACCGTCCACTTCTGGTCACCATTCCAACCGCCGCCTGCGGTTTGCGGATAGGGCCGAGGCTCACCAGCCACCGTCCACCTTTGGCCACCCTCCCGGCCGCCACCACAACCCGGAGATGGGCGCCGAGGCTCACCAGCCACCGTCCGCCTTCGATCACCCTCCCGGCCGCCACCCGCAACCCGAAGATGGGCGCCGAGGCTCACCAGCCACCGTCCGCCTTCGATCACCCTCCCGGCCGCCACCCGCAACCCGAAGATGGGCGCCGAGGCTCACCAGCCACCGTCCGCCTTCGATCACCCTCCCGGCCGCCCCCCGCAACCCGAAGATGGGCGCCGAGGCTCACCAGCCACCGTCCGCCTTTGGTCACTCCCCCAGCCGCCGCCCGCACCGATGCTCACCAGCATCTGCGAGCGGCGTCACCGGCCGCAACCCGCGGGCCACGCCGCCTGGCGACCGACCCCAACCACCCGCCTACCCGCGAGCAATCCCCGAGAGGCCGCGACCCACCCACCACCGTACTCAAGATCAACTTTGGTTGAGTGGTCTTGAGGCCCATCCGGCTGGTCGGCGCGGTCGCATCAAGACTGTTGATACGACCCTGGCGGCCAGCTGGCTGAGGCGGGCCGTTAGGCGCGGCAGCGGCGCCGGGTGATGCAAGTCTCGCGCGAGACCGGCACGGGACTCGGCTCGAGCCTGGCCACGGGACCCGTAGGTCGTACCGGGAAATTTGGATTTTTGCCGGGTGCGGCCGTCAGCGGACCGGATTGCCGGCGTTGCGCAGGGTCTCCTTGACCTCGCCGATGGTGAGGTCGCCGAAGTGGAAGACGCTCGCGGCCAGGACGGCGTCCGCGCCGGCCTCGACCGCCGGGGGGAAGTGCTCGACGGCGCCGGCGCCGCCGCTGGCGATCACCGGGATGTTCACGACGGCGCGGACCGCGCGGATCAGCTCCAGGTCGAAGCCGGCCTTGGTGCCGTCGGCGTCCATCGAGTTGAGCAGGATCTCGCCGGCACCCAGTTCGGCGACCCGGGCCGCCCACTCGACCGCGTCGAGCCCGGCGCTGCGCCGGCCGCCGTGCGTGGTGACCTCCCAGCCGGACGGCTGGCCGGCGGCCCGGCGCACGTCCAGCGACAGGACGAGCACCTGGTTGCCGAAGCGTTCGGCGATCTCGCTGATCAGCTCGGGGCGGTTGATCGCCGCGGTGTTCACGCCAACCTTGTCGGCGCCGGCCCGCAACAGCACGTCCACGTTCGCCACCGAGCGGACGCCGCCGCCGACGGTCAGCGGGATGAAGACCGTCTCGGCGGTGCGCCGCACCACGTCGAGCATGGTGCCCCGGTCGTCGGAGGAGGCGGTGACATCGAGGAAGGTCAGCTCGTCGGCGCCGGCCGCGTCGTAGGCCGCGGCCAGCTCCACCGGGTCACCGGCGTCCCGGAGGTCGACGAAGTTGACCCCCTTGACCACACGTCCAGCGTCCACGTCCAGGCAGGGGATGACACGCACCGCGACTGTCATGCACCCACCCTAACCACCTGGGTTTTCACGACGGGCCGGGACCGGGCCAGTCCCAAAAGTACGCCACCGGCCACCAGCACCCCGCCGAACAGATCGACGGCGTGCACCGGCTCGCCGAGGATCAGCGCGGCCGAGGCGATGCCGAAGAACGGGACCAGCATGGAGAACGGGGCGACCGTGGCGGCGCCGTGCTTGCGGATCAGGTAGCCCCAGACGCCGAAGCCGCCGAGCGTGGAGAGCAGGGCGATGTAGAGCAGCGCCGCGATCGACTCGAGGTCGACGCCGCGCAGGGCGGCGAGGTCCGCGGCCGGGCCGTCGATCAGCAGCGTGAGGGCGATCAGCGGGCCGGTGGCGAGCGCGCTGACCCAGACCATGAAGCGCAGCGTGTCCGGCGGGGACGCCTTGCGGGTGGCCACGTTCGACAGGCCCCACGCCACGGCCGCGCCGATCACCAGCAGGAAGGCCGGCAGCCCGGCACCCATCCGGGTGGCCACCAGGGCGACCCCGGCGGCGGCCACGACCAGGCCGGCGATCTGCACCGGGCGCGGCCGCTCGCGCAGGAAGATCGTGGCGAAGAGCATCGTGAAGATCGCCTGGCTCTGCAGCACGAGTGAGCTGAGCCCGGCCGGCATCCCGGCCGCCATTCCGGCGAAGAGCAGCGAGAACTTGACAACGCCGAGGATCAGGGCGACCGCGGCGATCCAGCGCCACGGCACCTGTGGCCGGCCGACGAAGAGCACGGCGGGGAACGCGGCCAGGCCGAAGCGCAGGGCGGAGAAGAGCAGGGGCGGGAAGTGGTCCAGCCCGGTCTCGATAACGACGAAGTTGACGCCCCAGACCGCCGCGACGGCGACGGCCAGGGCGATGTCACGCGGCCTCATGGCTCCAGCCTGGACGGCGGGAACCGTTAAGCACCAGCGAGAATTGCTACACCGACGATGTAGCGCGACTTCACGGACGCTTCAGGACCTCGAGCGCCTCGCGGACGGTGAACGCGCCGGCGTAGAGGGCCTTGCCGGCGATCACACCCTCGACACCGATCGGCTCGAGCGCGGTCAGGGCGCGCAGATCGTCCAGGGTGGAGACGCCACCGCTGGCGATCACCGGCCGATCGGTGGCGGCGCAGACCTCGCGCAGCAGCTCCAGGTTCGGCCCGCGCATGGTGCCGTCCTTGGTGATGTCGGTCAGCACATACCGGGTGGCGCCGGCCTTGTCGAGACGGGCGAGGACCTCGTACAGGTCGCCCCCCTCCCGGGTCCAGCCACGCGCGGCCAGGGTGCGGCCGCGCACGTCCAGGCCGATGGCGACGCGGTCGCCGTACTCGGCGCAGATCCGGTCGCACCACTCCGGGTCCTCCAGCGCGGCGGTGCCGATGTTGACCCGCTGGGCGCCGGTCGCGAGGGCCCGGGTCAGCGACTCGTCGTCCCGGATGCCACCGGAGAGCTCCACCTTGACGTCCAGCCGGCGGACCACGTCGGCGAGCAGCTCAGCGTTCGAGCCGCGGCCGAACGCGGCGTCCAGGTCGACCAGGTGGATCCACTCGGCGCCGTCGTTCTGCCAGGCCAGGGCGGCCTCCAGCGGGTCACCGTAGGCGGTCTCCGAACCGGCGGCGCCCTGGACCAGGCGGACCGCCTGGCCGTCGGCGACGTCGACGGCGGGCAGCAGTTGCAGCGTCACGATCTATCTCCTATGAACGGCGGCCGAGCACGACGACCACGAGGGCCGGGGCGGCCAGGACGAGCAGGACGGTGAGCAGGATGCGCAGCGCCGGCTCCGGGATGAACAGCCAGACCGCGGCGATGGCGATCAGCAGGACGACCACGATGCCGATCCGCTGCCGCCGGTTGCGCCGGTACAGCCGGCCGTCGCTGCCCATTCTGGGCGGCGCGAGCCTCTTTAGGAGAGCACGGCCCCGCGCCCGGCGGGCCACCTTCCGGGCGCGAGCCGCCTTTTCCCGTTCCAGGACGGCGAGCCGCTCGGCCCGACGCCGCGCGCGTTCCTTGCTCACGGTAGGGATTTCACCCAGTTGCCGAGCAGCGTGTACCCCGCGTCGGCGGACTTCTCCGGGTGGAACTGGGCGACGCTGAGCGCACCGGCCTCGACCACCGCCGCGAACGGCTGGTCGTGGGCGGCGGTGGTCACCGTGGCCGCGCTCAGAGCTTCCAGATCCTGCGCGGCGTACGAGTGGACGAAGTAGAACCGGGTGTCCGGCGCCAGCCCGCTCAGCAGCCGCGAGCCGGCCGGCACGGTCACCGTGTTCCAGCCCATGTGCGGGATCCGCTCGGCGTGCAGCCTGGTGACCGAGCCGGGCAGCAGACCCAGGCCCTTGGTCTCCACCCCGTGCTCCACCCCGGAGTCGAACATGATCTGCATGCCGACACAGATGCCGAGGACCGGGCGGCCGGCGGCGACCCGCTCGGCGATCACCGGGCCCGCGCCCAGTTCGTCGATGCCGGCCATGCACGCGGCATAGGCGCCGACGCCCGGCACGACCAGGCCGTCGGCGCCGGCGGCCGCCGCCAGGTCGCTGGTCACGGTGACGTCCGCCCCGGTACGCGCCACCGCCCGCTCCGCGCTGCGCAGGTTTCCCGACCCGTAGTCGAGGATCACCACCCGCGCGGTCATCAGAGCACGCCCTTGGTGGAGGGCAGCGCGCCCGCGTTGCGTGGATCGATCTCGACGGCCTCCCGCAGGGCCCGGGAGAACGCCTTGAACTGGGCCTCGACCACGTGGTGCGCGTCCGGGTGGCCGCCGGGGCGGCAGGCCCGCAGCACGTCCACGTGCAGGGTCACCTTGGCCGCGTGACCGAACGCCTCGAAGATGTGCCGGGTCATGCTGGTCGCGTAGACCGGCCCGATGTACGGCGTGAGCAGCGGCTCGTCGTGCACCACGTACGGCCGGCCGGACAGGTCGACGGCCGCCCGCACCAGCACCTCGTCCATCGGGATGGTGGCCGAGCCGTACCGACGGATGCCCCGCTTGTCGCCGAGGGCCTGGGCGAACGCCTCGCCGAGGGCGATCGCGGTGTCCTCGATGGTGTGGTGCGAGTCGATCTCGAGGTCGCCCTCGGTGCGCACGGTCAGGTCGAAGCCGCCGTGCTTGGCGAGCTGGTTGAGCATGTGGTCGTAGAAGCCGACGCCGGTGCTCAGGTCGCCCTTGCCGGTGCCGTCGAGGTCGATCTCGACCAGCACCTTGGTCTCGTTGGTAACGCGGTCGATCCGCCCGGTACGGCTCACGGTGTCTCCTCACTTCGTTCGTCGTCCTGTGAGCCGCGAAGCGGCGCGGAAAGGATCTCCTCGGCGGCGTCGAGGAACGCGGATGTCTCGGATTCGGTGCCGGCGGTGACCCGCAGCCAGCCGGCCAGGCCCACGTCGCGGATCAGCACGCCCCGGTCGAGGAACGCCTGCCACGCGGCCCGCTGATCCGGTTCCGTCCGGAAGAGGACGAAGTTGGCGTCGCTGTCGGCCACCTCGGTGCCGCGGGACCGCAGTGTGGCGACGATCCGATCGCGCTGCTCCTTGATCGCCTCGACGGTGCCGAGCAGCGAGGCCCGGTGCACGACGGCCGCGCGGGCGGCGGCCTGCGTGATCGAGGAGAGGTGGTACGGCAGGCGGACCAGCTGAACGGCGTCGACCACGGCCGGGTCGGCGGCCAGGTAGCCCAGCCGGCCACCGGCGAAGCCGAACGCCTTGCTCATGGTGCGGCTCACCACCAGGCGCGGGTGCCCGGGCAGCAGGGCCAGCGCGCTCGGTGTGCCGGGCCGGGCGAACTCGGTGTACGCCTCGTCGACGATCACCATGCCGCGTGCCGTCCGCAGCACCGCGTCGATCACGGCGGGGTCGAGCGCGGTGCCCGTCGGATTGTTCGGCGAGCAGAGGAAGACGAGATCGGGGTCGTGCCGCTCGATCTCGGCGACCGCCTTCTCCGGGCTCAGGCCGAAGTCCGGGTCGCGCAGCGCGCCGATCCACTCGGTCCCGGTCCCGGCCGCGAGCAGCGGGTGCATCGAGTACGACGGGCCGAAGCCGAGCGCCTTGCGTCCCGGACCGGCGAACGTCTGCAACAGCTGCTGCTGCACCTCGTTGGAGCCGTTCGCGGCCCAGACGTTCATGGTGGTCAGCCCGTGGCCGAGGTAGCTGGCCAGCTCGGTGCGCAGCGCGATGGCGTCACGATCCGGGTAGCGGTTGAGGTCGCGCAGCTCGGCCTGGACGGCCTTGCCGATCGCCTCGACCACGTCGTCCGGCACCGGGTACGAGTTCTCGTTGGTGTTCAGCCGCACGGCGACGTCGAGCTGCGGCGCGCCGTAGGGCGTCTTGCCCCGCAGGTCGTCCCGGATCGGCAGATCGTCGATGGTCGTCATCCCTGGAACCTCGCCTTCACCGCGTCCCCGTGCGCCGGCAGGTCTTCGGCGTTGGCCAGGGCCACCACGTGTCCGGCGACGTCACGCAGGGCCGCCTCGTCGTACTCGATGACGTGGATGCCGCGCAGGAACGACTGCACCGACAGACCGGACGAGTGGCGGGCGCAGCCGCCGGTCGGCAGCACGTGGTTCGAACCGGCCGCGTAGTCCCCCAGCGAGACCGGCGACCAGGCCCCCACGAAGATCGCGCCGGCGTTGCGGACCCGCATGGCCCACTCCCGCGCGTCCCGGGTCTGGATCTCCAGGTGCTCGGCCGCGTACGCGTCGACCACCGCGAGCCCCTGCTCCAGGTCGTCGACCAGCACGATCGCGGACTGCTCGCCGGAGAGCGCGGTCCGCACCCGCTCGTCGTGCCGGGTCGCGGCGACCTGCTTGTCCAGCTCCACCTCGACCGCGTCGGCCAGCGCGAGCGAGTCGGTGACCAGCACGCTCGCCGCGAGCGGGTCGTGCTCGGCCTGGCTGATCAGGTCGGCGGCGACGTGCCGCGGGTCGGCGGTCTCGTCGGCCAGCACGGCGATCTCGGTCGGCCCGGCCTCGGCATCGATCCCGACCCGGCCCTGGAGCAGCCGTTTGGCCGCGGTCACCCAGATGTTGCCCGGCCCGGTGATCACGTCGACCGGCTCACAGTGATCCAAAAGGTCGGCCCCGGCTGAGCCATCAGAAGCGGCTACGCCGCGAGACCCGTAGCCGAGCATCGCGATCGCCTGCGCACCGCCGACCGCGTAGACCTCGGTCACGCCGAGCAGCGCACACGCGGCGAGCACCCGCGCGTCGGGCAGGCCGTCGTTGGCGGTCTGCGGCGGCGACGCCACCACCAGGCCCTCGACGCCGGCCTCCTGGGCGGGCACCACGTTCATGACCACGGTGGACGGGTAGACGGCGAGACCGCCCGGCACGTAGAGCCCGACGCGGCTCACCGGCACCCAGCGCTCGGTCACCGTGCCGCCGTCGACCACCTGGGTGGTGACGTCGGTGCGGCGCTGGTCGGCGTGCACCCTGCGAGCCCGCTTGATCGCCTCGAGCAGGGCGGCCCGGACCGCCGGGTCGAGCGCCTCGGCCGCGGCCGCGATCGCCTCGGCGGGCACCCGCAGGCGCTCCAGCCGCACCCCGTCGAACTTCTCGGTCGCCTCCCGGATCGCGCTGAACCCATGCTGATGGACCGCCTCGACAACGGGGCGAATCCTCTCGACGGCAACGGAGACGTCGAGCTGGGCACGGGGCAGCAGACCGCGCGGGTCCCGGCGGGAGCCGCGCAGGTCGATCCGATTCAGCACGGAAAACAGTCTAGGCCGCGGCCGCGGCGGAGGATCCCCGCGACCGGCCCGGCCCAGGCGTTGGGACGTGTCACTTACGCCACCACGACCGGCGGCGCGGGGCCGGGACGCTCACGAACGGAAGGTCGGCGATCAGGTAGACGGTGCCGCCGAGCACGTTCCCGGGGACCGGGGTGGGCAGGTCGCCGGACAGGCAGACCTCCGTCTCGAAGCCGGCGGTGCGGACCCGGGCCACCGAGAACTCGCCGCCGGAGATCCGCACCCGGCGCCGCTCGGCGCTCAGCACCACCCCGGCCAGCAGCGCGTAGGGCTCGCCGTTCGCCTGGTCGAAGACCCCGTACGAGATGAACGACTCGGCGCCCAGCCGGACCGGGTCCGCGCCCTCCTCCGGGGTGCCGAGGAGGCTCGCGTCCGACGCGTGCCAGGCGTCCTCGTCCGGGTGCACGGTCACGCCGCCGCCCAGCGCGATCATCGCGCCCCGGCCGTCCGCCGGCTCGCCGAGCAGGTGCAACTGCTCGGCCGCGGCGGCCAGCATGGTGACCTGCTCGCCCTCCTCGTCGAGCACGTCAGCGACGATCATCTCGTCGTTGACCCGCCGGGCGGCGCGCAGCCGGGCCCCCGGGGTGCCGGCGAAGGACGGCAGGATCTCCTGCAGCTTGCCGCCGCGCAGGGTCAGCACCAGGCGGACCCCGGAGGGGTCGGTCCACCGGCGCACGGTCAGCCCGTCGCGCTCGCCGAGCAACACGGACTCGGCCATGATCGGGCTGAGCAGGCGATTGAACGCGGCGCGGTCCAGCCCGCCGAGCCCGACACACTCAAAGTTCGATGTCACCGCGGCACGGTAGCGATCCCGGCCGACCAGGGGCGACCCGTTTACCGACCGGGTTGACCAAGGTCAGCGGAACGCTAGGCTGAACGCGTGAGCGATCGGCTTCCGGTCTTCCCGCTGAGCACGGTGCTCTTCCCCGGTCTGGTGCTGCCCCTGCACATCTTCGAGGAGCGTTACCGCGCCCTCGTGCGGGAGATGACGGCCAGCCCGGCCGAGACGCCGGGCGAGTTCGGCGTGGTCACCCTCCGGCACGGCAGCGAGGTGGCGCCCGAGCCCGGTGACGGCCCGGCTCCGACGCCCACGCCGGTCGCCGTCGCCGAGCTGTTCGAGGTGGGGTGCACCGCCGAGCTGCGGCACGTGACCGAGTTGCCGGACGGCCGGTTCGACATCATGACGGTGGGCCGCCGCCGCTTCCGGATCCTCGACATCGAGCAGGGCGACGAGCCCTACCTGACCGCCCGGGTCGAGTGGCTGCCCGACGAGACGGCGGACGCGGTCGCCCAGCTGCTGCGGCCCCGCGTGCTCGCCGCTTTCCAGACCTACCTGGAGCTGCTCCGGCCGAACGCGGAGATCCTGGATCAGCTCCCGGACGACGCGACCGTGCTCTCGCACCTGGTCGCCGCGACCGCCCAGCTCACTTTGGAGGAACGGCACTCGCTGCTGGCCGCCGTGGACACCACCGCCCGGCTGCGCGCCGAGCTCCGGCTGCTCAACCGCGAGGCTGGTCTGCTGGCCCGGGTGCGGGCGGTGCCGGTGCCGCTGTCGGATCTGGCCCGACCGGCCAGTCCGAACTGAGCGGCGGCCCTTCCAGGGGGTCGTACTGCCCGTGGTTGGGGCCGTAACCGGGCTGGGCGCCCGGATGGTCCAGGTCCGGATCGTTCGACCAGCCGGCCAGCAGGGTCAGGACGATCGCCGCGGCGAACGCCGGGACCAGCGTCGGCGCGATCGAGTGCAGCGCCGGCGGTGCCAGGTAGGTCGCGCCCTGGGTGGCCGCGGCCCGCCAATGCTCGTACGCGTCCTTGCCGAGCAGCTCGCCGAGCGGGACGGCGACCCAGTTGGTGGCCACCCCGGCACCGGCGACCACGCCGAGCAGCAGCGCCGGCCCCCGGTCACGGCGCAGGACCAGCCAGGCCGCGATCGCCACGAGCAGGCCGAAGCCGAGCCCGAGCAGGACCAGCCAGCCGTCCGCCGCGATGTACTGCTCGGGCGACGGTTCGTTGATCACGATGCCGTTCTCGCCGGCGTCGATCACCGGCACGCCCGGCGCGAGGGTGTGCCAGAGCAGCCCGAGCGGGGCACCGAGCAGGGTGACCACCGCCGCGCTGCCGAATCCGACGGCGAGCGTCCGCCGCCACGACCGGCGGCTGCCCTGCTGGAGCCACCACCACGACTCCGCCGACGGCCGTTCCAACATGACCGGTGGTGTCACGGGCTCCTCAGGTTGCACTCTTTGATCCTTTCAGATCCACCCACGGGTCAGGCAACCGCCGCGGGACCGAGGATCATCTTGAGGTCGGCACGCAGCGCGGGGGTCGCCGCCACCCGCGCCGCGACGAGCCGCACGACCGTGGTCCGCTTGCCGTTCTGCAGGTGGACGTGCACCTCGGTGTCGCCCGGGTGACTGACCAGGATGTCCTTGAGCTCGTCCACCAGCGGCGGGGTGACCCGGGTGATCGGCATGGTCAGGACCACCGGTTTACTGTCCGGGTTGTGTGATATGTCCGGTATGGACATGTCCATCGCCATGATCCGCGGGGTGTCGTCGCGCCGGTCCACCCGGCCCTTGACCACCACGATCGCGTCCTCGGCGATGTACTGCCCGATCACCTCGTACGTGTTCGGGAAGAAGAGCGTCTCGACACCGCCGGCAAGATCCTCGACGGTGGCCGAGGCCCACGCCCGGCCCTGCTTGGTGATCCGGCGCTGCACCCCGGTGAGGATGCCGGCGATCGTGACCACCTGGCCGTCCTGAACCGCGCCCTCCTCGTTCAGCGCGGCGATGCTGGTGTCCGCGTTGCTCTGCAGCACCTGCTCCAGGCCGGCGAGCGGATGGTCGGAGACGTAGAGGCCGAGCATCTCCCGCTCGAAGACAAGCTTGTCCCGCTTGTCCCACTCGTCGTCGCCGATGGTCGGCATCGCCACCGTGGCGGACGGAGCGCCCTCGGTGTCACCGAACGCGCCGAACAGGTCGAACTGGCCGGCCGCCTCGTTCCGCTTGACCCCGGCGTACGCGTCGATCGCCTCGGCGTGCACGGCCAGCAGGCCCTTGCGGCTGTGCCCCATCGAGTCGAACGCGCCCGCCTTGATCAGCGACTCGATGGTCCGCTTGTTGCAGGCCACCGCGTCCACCTTCGACAGGAAGTCGTAGAACTCGGTGTACTCGCCCTTCTCCTTGCGGCAGCGAGCGATCGCCTCCACCACGTTGCCGCCGACGTTGCGGACCGCGCCGAGACCGAACCGGATGTCCTTGCCGACCGGGGTGAACGGGCCGGCCGACTGGTTCACGTCCGGCGGCAGCACCTGGATGCCCATCCGCCGGCACTCGGCCAGGTAGACGGCCATCTTGTCCTTGTCGTCGCCGACGCTGGTCAGCAGGCCGGCCATGTACTCGGCCGGGTAGTGCGCCTTCAGGTACGCCGTCCAGTAGGAGACCAGGCCGTACGCCGCGGAGTGCGCCTTGTTGAACGCGTACCCCGCGAACGGGACCAGCACGTCCCACACCGCCTGGATCGCCTCGTCGGAGTACCCGTGCTCGCGGCAGCCGTCGCGGAACGGGATGAACTCCTTGTCGAGGATCTCCTTCTTCTTCTTACCCATCGCCCGGCGCAGCAGGTCGGCCTGGCCGAGCGAGTAACCGGCGAGGATCTGCGCGGCGCGCTGCACCTGCTCCTGGTAGACGATCAGGCCGTACGTCGGCTCCAGGATCTCCCGCAGCGGCTCCTCCAGCTCCGGGTGGATCGGGGTGATCTCCTGGAGCTTGTTCTTGCGCAGCGCGTAGTTGGTGTGCGAGTCGACGCCCATCGGACCGGGCCGGTACAGCGCCAGGACGGCGGAGATGTCCTCGAAGTTGTCCGGCTTCATCAGCCGCAGCAGCGACCGCATCGGCCCGCCGTCGAGCTGGAACACGCCCAGCGTGTCACCGCGGGCCAGCAGGTCGTACGCACCCTGGTCGTCCAGCGGCAGGGCCAGCAGGTCCAGCGGCTTGCCGTGGTTGATCTCGATGTTCTTGTTCGCGTCGTCGATGATCGTCAGGTTCCGCAGGCCCAGGAAGTCCATCTTCAGCAGGCCGAGCGTCTCGCAGGTCGGATAGTCGAACTGCGTGATGATCACGCCGTCGGCGGCCCGGCGCATCAGCGGGATGTGGTCGATGATCGGCTCGGCGGACATGATCACGCCGGCCGCGTGCACACCGGTCTGCCGGATCAGGCCCTCGATCCCCTGCGCGGTGTCGATCACCTTCTTGACGTCCGGGTCCGTCTCGTAGAGGGAGCGGATCTCACCGGCCTCGCTGTAGCGCTTGTGCTCCTTGTCGAAGATTCCGGAGAGCGGGATGCCCTTGCCCATCACGTCCGGCGGCATGGCCTTGGTGATCCGGTCGCCGACCGCGAACGGGTAACCGAGCACCCGGGCCGAGTCCTTGATCGCGGCCTTCGCCTTGATCGTGCCGAACGTGGCGATCTGGGCGACCCGGTCGTCGCCCCACTTCTCCGTCACGTACCGGATGACCTCACCGCGCCGACGCTCGTCGAAGTCGATGTCGACATCGGGCATCGAGACCCGCTCGGGGTTGAGGAACCGTTCGAAGATCAGCCCGTGCGGCAGCGGGTCCAGGTCGGTGATGCCCATGGCGTACGCGATCAGGGAGCCGGCGGCGGAGCCACGGCCCGGGCCGACCGCGATGCCGTTGTTCTTCGCCCACTGGATGAAGTCGGCGACCACGAGGAAGTACGCCGGGAAGCCCATCTCGATGATCACGCCGAGCTCGTATTCGGCCTGGGTGACGTGCGTGTCCGGGATCCCGCCGGGGAAGCGCTTGCGCAGGCCCTCGTACGCGACGTGCCGGAAGTACTCCTCCTCGGAGAAGCCGTCCGGGATCGGGAACCGGGGCATCAGGTTCTTGAACGTGAACATCCCGTCGATGTCCACCTTCTCCGCCACCAGCAGCGTGTTGCGGCAGCCCTCCTGCCAGGGCTCGGAGGAGTCGACGGCGCGCATCTGCTCGGCCGACTTCACGAAGTAGCCGTTGCCGTCGAACCGGAACCGGTTCGGGTCGGCGATGTTGCTGCCGGTCTGCACGCAGAGCAGCACGTCGTGCGCCTCTGCCTGCGCCTCGTAGGTGTAGTGCGAGTCGTTTGTGACCAGCGGCGGGATGCCCAGCTTCTTGCCGATCTCCAGCAGGCCGTCGCGGACCCGCTTCTCGATCGACAGGCCGTGGTCCATGATCTCGAGGAAGTAGTGGTCCTTCCCGAGCGCTTCCTGGTACATCGCGGCGGACTTCAACGCCTCGTCGAACTGGCCCAGGCGCAGCCGGGTCTGCACGGCCCCGGACGGGCAGCCGGTGGTGCCCATGATGCCCTCGGCGTGCTCCGCGATGATGTCGAAATCCATCCGCGGGTACTTGCCGAGCTGGCCCTCGATGGAGGCCCGCGAGTTGAGCCGGAACAGGTTCTTCAGGCCGACCGCGTTGCGCGCCCACATGGTCATGTGGGTATACGCACCGTTACCGGAGACGTCGTCGCTCTTCTGCTCCGGGCGGCCCCACTTGATCCGGCTCTTGTTCAGCCGGGAGTCGGGCGCGACGTAGGCCTCGACGCCGATCAGCGGGGTGATGCCGGCGTCTTTTGACTGCTTGTACATCTCGTAGGCGCCGTGCATGTTGCCGTGGTCGGTGATCGCCGCGGCCGGCATGCCGAGCCGTTTCGCCTCGCCGATGAGCTCTTTGACCCGGGCCGCTCCGTCGAGCATTGAATACTCGGTGTGAACGTGCAGATGCACGAACGAGTCGGACACCCGGGACCCCCTCTTCGTTTGGCGACGCCCCGAAATCCTAGCGCTTCTCTACTCCGCGAACGGCTCCAGCATCGTCGACGCGGCCCGCAGCCACGCCTGCCGAGTCTCCGTCTGAAGGTCCCCGTACTCGATCGAGGAACCCACCTCGAGCGCCGGGTCGTAGGGCACCACCGCGACCGCTCGGGTGCGCGTCGCGAAGTGCTTCTTGAAGTCCTCCAGCAGCGGCAGCTGGCCCGGCGAGGGGCAGGAGATCAGCGTCACGGCGTTCGACACCATCTCGCCCATCCCGCTCTCCTCGAGCACGTCCAGCATCCAGTCCGCGGTGAACGCGGCGTCCTCCCGGGGCACCGTGGTGATCACCAGCTGGTCGGCCGCCCGCATGACCGTCTGCCAGTTGACGCTCTCCACGTTGTTGCCGGTGTCCACACAGATCACGTCGTGAGTGCGGCGCAGCAGGTCCGTCACCCGGCGCACGGTGCCCTGGTCCAGCCGCTGGGCGAAGCGCGGGTTCTCCTCACCGGCCAGCACGTCGTACGACCCGTCGGAGGCGTGCCGCAGGTACGCGTCGAGCTCCTGCAACAGCGCCTCACCGTGCAGGTTCTCGATCCGCATCAGGTCGGCCAGCAGGTGCTTGATGGTCCGCGCGTGCCGGGCGCTGCCGGCCCGCAGGCCGAGCGTGCCACGCAGCTCGTTGTCGTCCCAGGCGATCACGCCGCGGCCGCGGACGCTGCCGATGGTCGCCGCGGCCAGCACGGTCGCGGTGGTCTTGTGCACGCCGCCCTTGGGGTTGGCGAAGGCCAGCACCCGGGGCTGCCCGAGCTTGCGCCGCATCACCGCGACGGCCCGGTCCATCCCGTCCTCGGCCTGGGTCTGCCGCCACTCGATCCGGGCACCGGGCGGTGACGACGGCGCGACCGGGCTCTGCTGGGGGCGCGGCGGGGCCGGCGGCGGCGAGACGGGGCGCGGGGCCGCCGGTTGGGGCGCGGCCGGCCGGGGAGCGATCGGCGGCGCGACCGGCGGAGCGTACGCCTGCGGGTAGGCCGGCTGCGACGGATAGCCGTTGGGCTGCGGCGGCGCCGGTGCCGGCATCGGCGGCGGATAGCCGGGTGCGGGCGGGTAGGCACCCCGGGACGGCGGCTGCGCGGCCGGCGGCTGCGGCGCACGCGGCGCCGGCTCGAAGAAGTTGTGCGGTTGCCCCTGCTGGTCGGGGCGGGCCTGCCAGCGCGGGTCGAGCGGGTTGACCGGGCGCTGCGGCATCGGCCGCTGCGCCTCACCACCACCCGGCTGCCGCGGATCGCGCTGCCCGTCGAAACCCCGGCTGTCCAGCGGATTCACCGGCCGGGCCGACCCGCGGGTCGGTGCCGCCTGCTGGCCCCACTGCTGCGGAACCGCGGCCTGCTCCGGCTTCGGCTCCTCCGCGGGCTCTTCGGCGCGGTGACCATGCCGGGCCCGGTCGAGCAGGGCTCGCCAGCGCGGGGCTGGTTCCGCAGGCCGGCCCCAGCCGGTCTCGGTCCCGTCCACGGCGTGTCCTTTCTGCGCCTACCCGACGTCGTTCTCCGGCGAGGGTGTCTCGCCATGACAGGCTACGGATGAGAACCCTATTCGGGCCACCGACCGAGCGCCCATTCCCATGTCGTTCTTGATCACATGGCGGCACGCCGGTCGTGCACGTGCATCCACCCGAACGTCCTGTGAAACGGAAAAACTAGCGTCCAGGTTCGGCGCCGGACACGCCAGAAGACCCGTCGGACGGGTCGCGAGCTGCGCTCATCTCCGCTTCCGAGGGTACGCCAAGCGGCTCCGACAACGAGGAGGCGGCAGTCGATGACGCCGGCTCACCGCCATCGGGTGAGTCGGAAGTCACAGCGATTCCGATCGACGACGGTAACCGTGCCGGGGACCCGCTGGCAACGTCCGGCACCACGGTTGGCACAGGTCTCGTGGACGGCTCGGCGGTGACCGTGCCGTTCTCCTCCGGCAGCGGCGGACGGAACTCGGTGCGGTTCAGGCTCCGCACCTCGGGCGCCGGATCGACGGCCCGGACCCCGGGCTGCGACGCGATGCCGGCGAGCACCCCGGGAGCGGCCCGGACCACGGCCGCGAAGACGCAGGAACACCCCGTCCGGTACGCCGTGGCCTCGAGCGCCGCGATCCGGGCGGCGTTCCCGTACGTCTGCCGCAGTCGCTGCTCACGCTGACCCTCGCCGGTCAGCGACCGTTCCAGCCGCTGATAGTCGGCCTGCTCCCGATCACGGACCAGGGCCGCGTCGAGCATGCCGGCGGTCACGTCGCCGGGCATCGAGTAGACCGGGATCAGCGACACCTGGGTCCGCGTGTCCGTCAGCGGCACCCGGGCGTACGCCTGGGCCGCCACCGCACCGCTCAGCAGCGTCGGCAGCTGTCCCGGAGCCACGTAGTCGCGCAGGCTGACCAGCGCCCAGGTGTCCCCGGCGATCGGGCTGGCCGGATCGGTCAGCATGTCCAGCTCACGCCGCGAGGCGTCGAGGTAACCGCCGACCGACTGGCCCTCGATCACCCCGACCCGCACCACGTCGCCCGGGTCCTCGCCGGCCGGGCCGCCGGGCCGGCCGGCCCAGACCACGGCCAGCACGAGCGTGGCGACAGCGACCAGGACCAGTCCGGTCGTCACCTGTAACCGGAGCGAACCGCCCCCGAACCTGACGAGGACCGCTCGCAGACGAGGCGCGGGGCCCACGGTCTTCTCCCGAGATCAGCCGGTCAGCCGGCGTCCTGCAGGACGTCCAGCGCGAATTTCAGGTCGTCAGGGTAGTCGCTGACGAAGCGGACCTCATCATGCGTCCGGGGGTGGACGAAGGCCAGTTCCCGGGCGTGCAGCCACTGCCGGTTCAGCTTCAGCCGCGCCGCCAGGGTGGGATCCGCACCGTACGTGAGGTCGCCGACGCAGGGGTGCCGCAGCGCCGAGAAGTGCACCCGGATCTGGTGGGTGCGCCCGGTCTCCAGCTTCACGTCGACCAGACTGGCGGCGCGGAACGCCTCCAGCGTGTCGTAATGGGTGACGCTCGGCTTGCCCTCGGACATCACCGCGAACTTGTAGTCGGCCGTCGGGTGCCGGTCGATCGGCGCGTCGATCGTGCCCCGCAGCGGGTCCAGGTGTCCCTGCACCACGGCGTGGTAGCGCTTCTCCACCTCGCGCTCCTTGAAGGCCCGCTTCAGCACGCTGTACGCCATCTCGGACTTGGCCACCACCATCAGGCCGGTGGTGCCGACGTCGAGGCGGTGCACGATGCCCTGCCGCTCGGCGGCGCCGCTGGTGGCCACGTTCTGGCCCATCGCGGCCAGGCCGCTGACCACGGTCGGGCCGGTCCAGCCGGGGCTGGGGTGGGCGGCCACGCCGACCGGCTTGTCCACCACCACGATGTCGTCATCGCTGTAGATCACGGACATCCCGTGCACCGGCTCGGCGACCAGGACCGGTGCGGTCACCGGGGCCGGCAGCGTCACCTCGAGCCACGATCCCGCGGCGACCTTGTCCGACTTCGGCCGGGGAATGCCGTCGACCAGCGCGTCACCGGCCTCGACCAGGGTCGCCGCCGCCGTCCGGGAGAGCCCGAACAGCCGGGACACGGCCTGGTCCAGCCGCATCCCGTCCAGCCCATCCGGCACCGGAAGAGAACGTGTGCCGCTCATGCCGCCACCTCCGCTTCGCTCCAGCGCCGGCATGAGCCAACAACTGAGCCAGCTAATTCGCTCGCA
The DNA here is from genome assembly GCF_900188005.1 of Actinoplanes regularis. Lineage (GTDB taxonomy): Bacteria > Actinomycetota > Actinomycetes > Mycobacteriales > Micromonosporaceae > Actinoplanes > Actinoplanes regularis. Next base: position 590,967 of record NZ_FZNR01000002.1, read on the forward strand.
AGCTCGCTCATTGCCGCCACCTCCGCTTCGCTCCGGCGCCGGCATGAGCCAACAACTGAGCTGATTGATTCGCTCGCAAGCTCGCTCATGCTTTATCCCCCGCCTCGGCCGCTTCGGCCTTCTTGCTCTTGAGCCGGCTGCCGTCCCGCTGCCGGCCGGTCAGCTCCAGGAGCACCGCCAGACAGACACCGACGGTCAGGCAGCTGTCCGCGATATTGAAGACCGCAAATTTCTCGCCGTACGGCGCGAACGCGCTGATCATGTCGACCACGTGGCCCTGGAACGGGCCGGGCGCGCGGAACAGCCGGTCGGTCAGGTTACCCAGCGCCCCGCCCAGCACGAGCCCGAGCGCGACCGCCCACGGCGCCGAGCGCAGCTTCGTCGCCATCCAGCCGATCCAGCCGACGACCACCAGCGTGATCACCGGGAAGACCCAGGTGTGGTCGCTGCCGAAGCTGAACGCCGCCCCGCTGTTGCGCAGCAGCGAGAGATAGATCAGGCCACCGAGGATCCGGACCGGTTCGTTCGGGTCGAGATGCTCGGTGGAGAGGTACTTCACCCACTGGTCGAGCGCCAGCGCGATCAACCCGGTGGCGATCAGCACCACCACGGCGCGCGGGGCCGACCCGAAGGCTTTGTCGGCGTTCAGCGTCTTTCCTCCAGTTGCTTGCAAGAGACACAGAGAGTCGCGGACGGGAAGGCGGCCAGACGCTCCACCGGGATCTGGTCACCACACCGCTCGCACCAACCGTAGTTGCCCTGCCCGAGCCGGTCGATGGCGTGTTCCACCTGTGTGATCCGCTCGAGCAGGTTGTTGGCCAGCGTGATCTCCTGCTCCCGCTCGAGCGTCTTGGTGCCGGTGTCGGCCTGGTCGTCCCCGGCCGAGTCGGCGAGCCGCTCGCGCGAGAGCTCGGTGATCGCACTGAGCGCCTGATCGTACTCGGCCTGCAACTCGGTCAGCCGCGTCACCAGAGCTTCCCTGATCCGCTCGGTCTCGACCGTGGGGCGGTTCCGCTCGTTGGCGGCCCCACCGCTCGAAGCGGGCCGGATGTCAGCTGCCTTGGCCATCGTCGCTCCCTCGGCCGCGCCCGGCGCGGCGGTCAGCGGTCCTCGAACCCGGCCGGCCGGACCGATCCGCCGGGCTTCTTCCCTCCCCCGTGCCTGCCCGGGGCCGTCACTCTCCGCGCCGGGCTCTCCATCTCTCGTTCCCACCGGGCGGCGCCCGTCGCGCCGGACCGGCCTTCCGTCTCCGTCAGCCCGGGGCCGATCGCTCGCTACCGCCGTAGATCTTGCCCCACCTGCACAAATGGCGCGGCTGGAACGCCGCGCACTGCGGAGGGTGGCAAGGATACGGAACGTGAGATACCTCGACAACCTTGTCGAGGCCTCGTCATCCGACAAACCGGTACGAACGAACCGGCCGCCGATCGGATACCCGACGATACACCGCGAGTAACTCCTGCAACACGAGGTGTCACCCGGTGTCAGCTTCCGGCTCAGGCACCGAGCAGGCGGGCCAGGATCGGCTCCAGGTCCGCGGCCGGGGCGTCGACGGTGAAGACCTTGTCGCGGCTGGTGGCGCCGATCCGCAGGGCCACCTCGGCGGGCCGCACCCCGAGCGCGTCGGCCAGGGCCCGGCGAACCGCCTCGGTCGCCTTCCCGTCCACCGCGGGCGCGCCCACCGCGACGATCAACGCCGGCCCGCGCGGCCCGGCATACCGCCCGCCGACCCGGGTGCGGCCCGCACCGGGTCGGACCCGCACCGGCACCGACACCCCGGAGGGCACTTCCCGTCTGGCCATGGCGCGGTCAGCGCCGGGCGTCGGCGCCGAGCAGCCGGTCGACCGGGCGGCACAGCCCGCACGGGCTGAACCCGAGCTCGACCGCCTCCGCGGCGGGCAGCGGCTCGGTGATCCGGCCGACCAGGTGCGGGCAGTCGGCCACGTGGTACCGCGGCCGCCCGTCCACCACCAGCACCTCGATGTCCAGGCGAGCCACCCGGACGGCATCGGCCGGCCGGACCGCCTGCGGCAGCGGCTCGTCGTCCGGATCGTCCGCGTCCGGCTCGCCGAACCCGTCGCCCAGCGAGGAGTCCCCGGCGTCGGCGACCGGCGAACCGTGCCCGGGGAGACTCTGGCCCAAGCCGGCCGCGGCGGCCGGTTCGGCGGCGACCGGGCCACGCCAGGACTGGTCGTCGGCCTCGGCCGCGGCGGTGGTCGGGCGGCGCCAGGACTGGTCATCGGCCTCGCTGCCGCGGGCCTCGCCGATCGCCGACGAGGCGGCCTGATGGTCCGCCGTCGAGCCGGGCGATTCGACGGATTCGTCCGTCAGGTGTGTTCCCGCGGCTGGCGCACCGGGAGACCGCGAGGGATCCGCCGGGACACTTTGATCCACTGTCGGGCGCTCGTCGTACGCCCGATCGGCGTAGGCGCCGGAGAAGTCGTCCTGGCCGGTCCGGCCCGTCGCGGTGGAGAACTCGGCGGGCCCGGGAGAGCCGGCGGAGTCCGACTCGCCGAGGTACCCGGAATCGCCTGCGAACGGGGCGTCGGCCGGGAAAGAATCATGGGCATCGGAGGGCGCCGCCGAGGTGCGGCGCGGGGCGGGGCCCGAGGATGGGGTCTCGTCCAGCGGGTCGGGCGGGTCCTGCGGCTCGGGGTGACGGGCCGCGGCGCTCTGACGCCAGCCGATGACGAGGACGACCGCAGCGAGAAGACTGGCCACGATCGATGCGATGAGAAGACTGCTCGACCCGCGGACCAGGCCGATCACGAGGCACACCACCGCGACGAGGATGAGCGGGAAACTGGAAGCAATCATGGCTCATCCTCGTCGAGGGTGCGGGGGGCTCTGGTCAGCGGCCCGTTTCGATGGCGTTCGAGCGGCTGCCGTACGACCCGGCCAGGCCGGCCGCGGCGAGACCACCGGAGCCACCGACCGAGCGGCTCGCGTCGGCCCGGGCCATCTCGGCCTCCAGGCCCTGGCCCCGGCCATCGAGGTCGCGCAGCTGGCTCTCCAGGTACGCCTTCAGCCGGGTGCGGTACTCCCGCTCGAACTGCTTCAGCTCCTCGATGTGCTTCTGCAGCGCGGTCCGCTTGGCGTCCAGGCCGCCCATGGCCTCCTGGTGCCGCTGGCGCGCGTCGCGCTCGAGCGCGTCGGCCTTGGCCCGCGCCTCACGGGTGACCTCCTCCGCCTTGGAACGGGCGTCGGAGAGCAGCTTGTCGGCCTCGCGGCGAGCGTCGGACACGTGGTCGTCGGCGGTGCGCTGGGCCATCATCAGCACCCGGAGAGCCTGCTGCTCGCCATCGGCGCCGGCGGGACCGGCACCCGGGCCGGGGCCCTGGGCGCGCACCTGCTCCAGCTCGGCCTGCATCTGCCGGGCCGCCTGCTCGGCCGCCGTCTTGTCCCGCTGCACGCGGTCGAGCTGGGCCTTCATGTCGTTGAGCTCGGCAGCGAGGCGGGGGTCAGCACTCGGGCCGGCTGGCGCGCCACCCCGACCGCCGCGCTCCACCTGGGCACGGAGCTCGTTGTTCTCCTCGATCAGACGGGCGAGTTCACGCTCGACCTCGTCCAGGAAGGCGTCGACCTCCTCCTCGTCATACCCCCGCTTGCCGATCGGGGGCTTCTTGAAGGCGACGTTATGCACGTCGGCCGGGGTCAGCGGCATCGAAACTCCTCGGGTCAGTCGCGGCCGCGGTTGGGGCTGCTGTCTAGTGGATCAGCCGGTATAACACGAACCTCATAAGCACGAACAGGATAACCAGCAGCACGATGGAAGCCAGGTCCAAACTCACGTTACCAATGCGGAGCGGTGGGATCACACGCCTCAACGCCTTGAGAGGTGGATCCGTGACGCTCCACACGGACTCGAGTGCGGCTGACGCTCCCCTGCCCGGCTGCCATCGGCGTCCGTACTGGAGCACTGCGCTCATGACGAACCTGCTGAACAACACCAGAATGAAGAGGTACACCAACAGATAGAGAATCTGGAACACGATCGATAGCACGTCGGGCGGATCCCTCGTTCGGGGTCAACTCTGGGCGAAGAACCCACCCTCGGCGATCTTGGCCTTGTCCTCCGCGGTGACCTGGACATTAGCCGGTGAGAGCAGGAAAACCCGGTTGGTAACGCGCTCGATCGTACCCCGGAGGCCGAAGGCCAGCCCGGCAGCGAAATCCACCAGTCGGCGGGCGTCGGACTCATCCATCTCGGTGAGATTGATGATCACCGGTACGCCGTCCCGGAAGTGCTCGCCGATCGTCCGGGCCTCCCGGTACGTGGTCGGGTGCAGCGTGGTGATCTGATACCGCTGCTCGTCCTCCATCGGACGGTGCTGCACGTGCGGCTGGTGGGCCGGCGGCTGCGGGGCGAGCGCGAGGTTCTCCCGGGTGGAGTAGGTCAGCGCCGAGGGCTGCTCCGGCGCCACCGAGGGGCGCGTGATGGAACGGACACTGGCCCGCTCGATCCGGTCCTCGTCGTCCCGGTCCAGTTCGGCGCGCACCGAGGAGGCGCGCTCACTGAGCCGGCTGGAGCGCTCGGACCGGTCCCGCTCGGAGCGCAGCCGCGGCGCCGGGCGCTCCTCCTCGACCTCGTCGTCGTCGAAGCCCTCGGAGTATCGGTCGGCGGTGGAGTAGCGGTGGTCACGGTCGTGGTCCCGACCGCTGCGCGACGACCGGTAGGAGCGCTCCTGGTAGCCACGCTCGTCGTAGTCGCGGTCGTCCTCCTCCTCGGCCAGCCCCAGCCAGACGGCCGCCTTGCGGAAAGTACTCATGCCCCACCTCCGTCCGCTCTTGCGGCCCGCGCCCCCTCATGGCGTGCCGCGTCCCCCCTGGCTAGCCGGACACCGGGTCCGATCCGGACCTGTGACCCGCTGCGACGCTGCGTCGTCGGACGCAACGGCCGCCGTCGGAGACGCGTCGCGTAAAACAACACCTGTGTAGTTTGCTGCCCGCCGCAAGGCTACCGCAGCGAGTTTCGCATCCCGAGTAAAGATGTACCGATCCGCACGTGTGTCGCCCCGTGCCGGATCGCGGCCTCCAGGTCGCCGCTCATCCCCGCCGAAACGGTCGTCGCACTGGGCTGCGCGGACCGCAGCTGACCAGCCAATTCGGCCAGTCGCGCGAACGCGTCGCCGGGATCCTGGCCGAGCGGGGCCACGGCCATCACGCCGCCCAGCCGCAGTCCGTCCGATGAGGCCACCGCGTCGGATACCCGCCAGAGATCGTCGCCGACCACTCCGCCGCGCTCCGGGTCACCGTCCAGGCTCACCTGGACCAGCACCTCGAGCGGCTCGTCGCGGACCGCCACAGCGGCCCGGTCCAGCGCCGCGACCAGGCGCACCGAATCCACCGACTCGACCACATCCGCGTACGCGGCAACCGATTTGGCCTTGTTGCGCTGCAACTGCCCGACGAAATGCCAGCGCAGGCGCGCACCCGCGGCACGCGCCTGGGCGGCCTTGCCGGCCGCCTCCTGGTCCTTGTTCTCCCCGACGTCGGTGACGCCGAGACCGGCGAGCAACAGCACGTCGCTCGCCGGGTACGTCTTGGTCACCGCGGTCAGGGTGACCGCTTCGGCCGGCCGGCCGGCCGCCACACAGGCGCGCGAGATCCGCTCGCGCACCTGCTGAAGATTGGCGGCGAGCTCGGCCCGCCGCCTGTCGTCACTCACCATGGGTCGCGGTCAGGAACCGTTCTTCAGGAAGTCCGGCACGTCGACGTCGTCGAAGAGCACGTGCTTGCGCGGCGCCGGCGTGGCCGGGCTGACCGCCGGTGTGGCCGGGTTGATCGCCGGCACCGGGACCGACGGGTTGACCGGCGGGGCCGGCGGGTTGTTCTGCTTGCGCACCGGCTCGGCCGGCTTGTACGAGGGCGTCCCGCCGTCGAACCCGGCCGCGATCACGGTCACCCGCACCTCGTCACCGAGCGCGTCGTCGATCACCGCGCCGAAGATGATGTTCGCGTCCGGGTGCGCCGCGTCCGTGACCAGCTGCGCCGCGTCGTTGATCTCGAACAGGCCGAGGTCGGAACCGCCGGCGATGGAGAGCAGCACGCCGCGCGCGCCGTCCATGCTCTGCTCCAGCAGCGGGCTGGAGATGGCCCGCTCGGCGGCCTCGACGGCGCGGTTGTCGCCACGCGCGCTGCCGATGCCCATGAGCGCGCTGCCGGCGTTGCTCATCACGCTCTTGACGTCGGCGAAGTCCAGGTTGATCAGACCCGGGGTGGTGATCAGGTCGGTGATCCCCTGGACACCGGAGAGCAGCACCTGGTCGGCCTGGCGGAACGCGTCCATCATGCTGATGCCGCGGTCGCCGAGCGCCAGCAGCCGATCGTTCGGGATCACGATCAGCGTGTCGCACTGGTTGCGCAGCTCGTCGATGCCGGCCTCGGCCTGGACCTGGCGCCGCTTGCCCTCGAAGGAGAACGGGCGGGTGACCACGCCGATGGTCAGCGCGCCCAGCTTGCGGGCGATGTTCGCCACCACGGGGGCGCCGCCGGTACCGGTGCCGCCGCCCTCGCCGCAGGTCACGAAGACCATGTCGGCGCCCTTGAGCACCTCCTCGATCTCGTCGCGGTGGTCCTCGGCGGCGCTCTTGCCGACCTCGGGCTGGGCGCCGGCGCCGAGGCCGCGGGTGAGCTCCCGGCCGACGTCCAGTTTGACGTCGGCGTCGCTCATCAGCAGGGCCTGGGCATCGGTGTTGATCGCGATGAACTCGACGCCCTTGAGCCCAACCTCGATCATGCGGTTCACGGCGTTCACGCCGCCGCCGCCGATACCTACGACCTTGATGACCGCAAGGTAGTTGTGTGGAGGTGTCATCGGGCTCAGCCTTCCCTTCCGGGGTTGGCGGATGTCGAGGGCCCCTGCGGTTCCGGTCGGGATCCGCACTTCGACATCCACTGCCGTACAAGGGAGGGCGAGGAAACCCTCACCCTCTACTAGAGGTAGAGGGTTATGTCAACCACTCAAACCTCTCGACGCAACGTATGCGGACATCGGGCCACGACCAAAGAACTCGAGCGGCGTGTCGCGCCCGCTTACGAGGCGAGAATGCGACTCACCCGTAACCTTGACGCTAATATTCCGTTCGTACGTGTTTGTCTGTTTAGCTGGCTGGCTATCGAATGGTCACGACCGTCGGCGCGCTGACGTCGATCTCCCGGCCCTCGCGCCGCAGCAGCGCGGTGGCCACCTTGCTCTTCTGATCGCTCTGGGTGTCGTCACCCCAGATCACCACGCGCTCCTTGCGCAGCTCCAACTTGATCGACACCGGCGAGATCACCGAGATCGCGACCAGTTGCTCGCGCAGGTCGTCGCTGAGCGCCGCGAGCACGGTCAGCGCCGACCCGGTGTTCGAGTCGGCCGGCCCGGGCGACTGGAGCCGGGCCAGCGGCAGGCCGGCCGGCGGCGCGGCGACCGTCCGGAACGGCACCCCGTCGTCGTCGATCAGGGTGTACTGCCCGCCGGCGGTCGGCACCGCCGCGACCGCGACCCGCTCGACCACCTCGATCCGCAGGGTGGACGGCCAGGCACGGCTGACCACCACCTTGTCGACCGCGCTCAGGCCGCGCACCCGGGCGCTGACCTCGTCCAAGTCGACCCGGGCCAGCGGGCGCTCGGCCGGTACCGCGGCCGCGGCCCGCACCTGCTCCGGATCGAGCACCTGGACGCCGACCACCTCGACGGTCCGCACACCGAGCACCGAGGTGCCGTAGACCAGCCAGATCAGGCCACCGGCGAGCAGCAGCACGCCGATGCCGGCCAGCCAGGGCAGGGCGGCCCGCAGCCGCCGTTGCCGGGCGCGGGCCATGAACCGGCGTGCGGACGGCGGCACCGCGTCGGTGTCGGCCCGGACCAGGCGCCAGTTACGCGTGCCCCCGCCCGCCACGGATCAGCCCGCTAGACCCGGCTGGAGGTCGGCCTCGGCGAGCGCGGCCAGCAACTCGTCGCCCATCAGCGAGATCGGCGGCGCGCCCATGGTCACCACCACGTCGCCGGGACGGCTGCGGCGGACCACCTCGGCCGGCACGTCCTCCCAGTCCGGGACGAAGATCTTGCGGTCGGCGGGCACGTCGACCGCGGCGGTCAGGGCGAGACCGCCCTCGCCCGGCCCACGGGTCTCCCCCGGGCCGAACACCTCCATCACGATCACCTGGTCCGCGACCGCCAGCCCTTCGGCCAGTTCGGCCTGCAGGTCCCGGGTGCGGTACACCCGGTACGGCTGGAACACCACGATCAGCCGGCCCTCACCGGCCACCTCGCGCAGCGTGCGCAGCGCCGCCAGCACCGAGGTCGGGTGGTAGGCGTACTCGTCGTAGACCCGGACACCGGCCGCGATGCCCTTGCGCTCGAACCGGCGGCGGACGCCGGGGAACGACTCCAGCGCCTCGACGATCTTCTGCAGCGGCAGGCCCAGCTTGAGCGCGGTGAGCACGGTCGCGGCGCTGTTCAGGCCCATGTGCTTGCCGGGCAGCGCGAGCTTGAACTCGCCCAGCGACTCCCCGTTCAGCTCGGCCCGGTAGCGGACCCCGCTGACGGTCGAGACCACGTCACTGATCCGCAGGTCGGCGTCCTCGGACTCGCCGTAGGTGTAGACGGTCTTGCCCTTGGCCCGCAGCCCGGCGATCAGTTCCTCGGTGCCCGGCCCGTCCGCGCAGGTCACCACGAAACCGTCGGCCAGCTCGCCGAACTCCAGGAAGCCCGCCTTGAGGGTCTCCAGGTCGCCCCAGTTGTTGAGGTGATCGCCCTCGATGTTCGTGATGATCGCGACGTGCGGGCGGTAGATCAGGAACGAGCGGTCGTGCTCGTCGGCCTCGGCCACGAAGTGCGGGCCGCTGCCGTGGTGCCCGTTGGACCCGGCCGCGGAGAGCTCGCCACCGATCACGAACGACGGGTCCTGACCGGCGTGCTGCAGGATCACCGTCATGATCGAGGTGGTGGTGGTCTTGCCGTGGGTGCCCGCCACCGCGATCGTCTTACGGTTGGTCATCGTCGCGGCGAGCGCCTCCGAGCGGTGCAGCACCCGCAGCCCGCGCCGGCGCGCCTCGGCCATCTCCACGTGATCCTTGGGGATCGCCGTGGAGTAGACGACCGTGTCGACGCCGTCGAGGTTCGAGGCCTCGTGCGCCATGTGCACCGTCCCGCCGAGCGCGCGCAGCGCCGCCAGGGCGGGCCACTCCCGCAACTCGCTGCCGGAGACCGGAACACCCCGGGTCAGCAGGAGCCGGGCCAGGCCGGCCATCCCGACCCCGCCGATCCCGATCAGATGCACACTGCCCAGGTCCTCGGCGGTCATCTCACCGGCTGGCGTCAACTCCGCCGTGTTCACCACTTCACTCCCTCAGTCACCGTGTTCGCGGCCCTCATCGGTCCACTGCCTCCAGAACGAGCGGCCCGCGCCGGGTCCGCCGCCCTCGAAGAGCGAGCGGCCCTCATCGGCCCACTGCTTCCAGAACGAAGCGGAGCAATTGCTCGTCACCGTCGCGGCGCCCGTAAGCGGCGGCCGCGTGACCCATGCCGGCCAGCCGCTGCCGGTCGCGGGCCAGCGGGATGATGTTCCGCTCGATCCATTCCGGGGTCATCTCGCTGTTGTCGACCAGCAGACCGCCGCCCGCCTCGACCACCGGGATCGCGTTGCGCCGCTGTTCCTGGTTGCTGAACGGGTACGGCACGTAGATCGCCGGCATGCCGAGCGCCGTGGTCTCGGCGACCGTGATCGCCCCGCCCCGGCAGAGCATCAGGTCGGCGGCAGCGTATCCGAGCTGCATGTCCGACAGGTAGGGCACGACGACATACGGCACGGGCAGGTCGTTCGGCACGTCGAACGGGTCGTTACGACCACCCTGAACGTGCAGCACCTGGATGCCGGCGTGGGCCAGCCGCTTGGCGGCCGCGGCGACCGCCAGGTTGATCGTCCGAGCACCGGAGGAGCCGCCGGAGACGAAGAGCACCGGCAGGTCCGGGCGCAACCCGAAGTGGTAGAGCGCCTGCGGGCGCAGCGCCGGCCGGTCCATCTGCGTGATCCCGGTCCGCAGCGGCACGCCGACCAGGCGCGCGTTGCGCAGCGACTCGGCCTGCTCCAGCTGGTGCGGGAAGCCGACGGCGATCCGCTTGGTGAACTTCATGCCCATCCGGTTGGCGACCCCGGGCGGCACGTTCACCTCGTGGATCACGATCGGCATCTCGCGGCGCCAGGCGGCCAGGTAGGCCGGCACCGAGACGTAACCACCGAACCCGACCACCACCTCGGCCTGCACCTCGTCGATGATCTCGCCGGCCGCGTGCGCGGACCGGTACATCCGGTCCGGGGTGCGCAGCAGGTCCAGGTTCAGCGATCGGGGCAGCTGGAACGCCGGGATCACCCGCAGGTCGTAGCCGGCCGCCGGGATGAGCTGGTTCTCCATCCCCTTGGGGCTGCCCAGCGTGGTGATCCGGATGTGCGGGAAATGGCGGCGCAACGCATCGGCGAAGGCGAGCAGCGGATAGATGTGTCCGCCGGTGCCTCCCCCGGCGAGCACGACCGACCGCAGCTGAACCATCACCGTCTCCTTCCGCCCCCCGCGCCCACGGGCGCCGTGCCGCCGGCTTGACCGCCCGGTTTCTTCAGGGCAGGCGGACGCGGTTGTCCCGGCCGCCGCTGCGAGGGGAGCGGCGGCAGCGGGGCCCAGACTAGCCGTACCCATCGCGGCGTCGGACGGGCGTTCAGGGCCCGTGCCGCGTCCGGTTCCGCCCGGGCGAAGGAAGCCAGCATGCCGATCCCCGCCATGGCCACGACAAGTGCGCTGCCACCTGCGGAGATGAACGGTAGCGGAAGGCCGGTGATGGGCAACAGCCCGACCACCCCGCCCATGTTGATCACGGCTTGGGCCACCAGCCAGGTGGTGATCGCGGCGGCCGCGAGCCGGCGGAACGGGTCGGCCGAGCGGCGGGCGATCCGGAACCCGGCGTAGGTCAGCACCGCGAACAGCGCCAGCACCACGGTGCAGCCGACCACGCCGAGCTCCTCGGCGACGATCGCGTAGATGAAGTCGTTCTCCGCCTCCGGGACCCAGCCCCACTTCAGGGCGCTCTTGCCCAGGCCGACGCCGAACCAGCCGCCCTCGAAGATCGCCGAGCGACCCTGGACCAGCTGGTAGCAGGTGTCGCTCAGGTCGCACTTGTCCAGCGGGGTGAGGAACGCGGTGAGCCGCTGCACGCGGTAGTTGGTCGCCGCCTCCGCGGAGCCGGAGCCGGCCCCCCGGGACGCCGCGGCGATCAGCAGGCCGATACCGGTCAGCCCGAGCACGCCGAGCGCGCCGAACACCCGCAGCCGCACCCCGGCCGCCCAGAGCAGGCCGACGATCAGCGCCAGCAGTACCAACATGGTGCCCACGTCGTTGTAGCCGACGAGGACGAAGAGCAGGCCGACCACCGGGAAGAGCGGCATCGCCAGCTCCCGCCAGTGCCCCAGGGCCGGGCCCTTGCCGGCGATCACGTCGGCGCCCCACAGCACCAGGCCGAGCTTGGCCAGCTCGGAGGGCTGGACGCTGACGCCGCCGGTGGAGAGCGAGAGCAGGCTGACCGAGATCGGGCCGACATGGGCGATCTTGTTCGGGCCGACGCCCTTGAGCTCGACGACCAGGTTGAGGAAGCAGAGCAGGACGATGGCCACGCCGAGCACGTACTTACCCAGGGCGCGCAGGGTCGGGCCGGGCAGCCGCTGGCAGATCCAGAAGGCGACCAGGCCGAGCAGCGCGTACACGGCCTGGCTGGAGATGGCGGAGAAGGCGTTGCCGTTCGCCGCGTACGCCTTGACGCTGGTCGCCGAGAAGACCATGGTCAGCCCGATCAGCAGGAGCAGACCGGCGCTGGCGATCAGCAGGTAGTACGAGGAGAGAGGTCGGGCCAGCAGCCCGTGCACCGCGGGCAACAGCTGCCGGCTCAGTGACGGGCGGGCTATTCGGGTTCGGTCGTCCGCCATGCCCCCATCATCGTCCGGGTGACACGCCATCGACGCCTAGGCCGATGGCGTGTCGCCCGAGAGTTAGCCCATGACCGCCAGATGGTCGGAGTAGAAGAGACCCAGCCCGATGGCGGCGCAGATGCCGGCGATGATCCAGAACCGCACCACGATGTTGACCTCACTCCAGCCGGCCAGCTCGAAGTGGTGGTGCAGCGGCGACATCCGGAAGACCCGCTTGCCGGTGGTCTTGAACGAGATGACCTGGATCACCAGGGACATCGTGATGATCACGAACAGGCCGCCGATGATCACCGAGAGCAGCGTGGTCCGGGTGGCCACCGCCAGACCGCCGATCAGGCCGCCCAGGCCGAGCGCGCCGGCGTCGCCCATGAAGATCCGGGCCGGGCTGGTGTTCCACCACAGGAAGCCGACCAGGGCGGCCGCCGCGGCCGCCGCGATCATCGCGATCTCCAACGGGTCGCGAACCTGATAGCAGTGCGCCTTGGTGAGCTCGCTGGTCAGCCGGTAGTCGTCGTCACCGCACCAGTGCCGGTACTGCCAGAAGCCGATCAGCGAGTACGCCCCGAGGACCAGGATCGACGCGCCGGTGGCCAGGCCGTCCAGGCCGTCGGTCAGGTTCACGCCGTTGGACATCGCCATGATCACGAAGACGAAGACCATGACCGCGCCGACCTTGCCGACGTCCAGCCAGCTGACATCCCGGATGAACGAGATCTTCTCGCTGGCCACGGTCTCCCCGTTGGTGCTCGGGAAGTAGAGCGCGGCGATGCCGAAGCCGACGCCGGCCAGCAGCTGGCCGAGCAGCTTGCCCTTGGCGCTGAGGCCGTCCGAGTTGCGCTTGCGGACCTTCAGGAGGTCGTCCAGGAAGCCGACCGCGCCACAGAACACGAGCAGGCCGAGCAGCACCAGCGCGGTCATCGTGGGCCGCTCCTGGGCGATCTGCCGCTCCGGCAACGTGGTGAGAGCGACGTGCCCGGCGACGTACGCGAAGACCGTGGCCAGGATGAACGCCACGCCACCCATGGTCGGGGTGCCTCGCTTGCCCAGGTGGGACTGCGGGCCGATGGTCCGGATCGGCTGTCCGGCCTTCAGCGCCGAGAAGACCCTGATGGCGATCGGGGTGCCGAAGAGCGAGATGAGGAAGGCGACCGCGGCCGCGACGATGACTGCCCTCACAGGGCTAAACCTCCTCGGAACGCCGCAGCCAGTCGGCGACGTCCCATGTGCGGTAGCGGGAACCCTTGACCAGCACGACTTCGTCGGCGTGCAGGTCGGTCTGCAGAATCTCGATCGCGGCAGCCTGGTCGGCGGCGAATCGGGCGGTGCCCCGCCACGCGCCCACCTCCGCCGCACCGTCCAGGATCGGGCGGGCGTTCTCCGCCACCGCGATCAGCCGGTCCACACCGAGCTCGGCGGCCAGGCGGCCCACCTCGGCGTGCCCCGACACCTCGTGCTCGCCCAGCTCGGCCATGTAGCCGAGCACGGCGGTGGTGCGCCTGCCGGCGCCCATCGCGGCCAGCGCGTGCAGCGCCGCGGCGGTCGACGACGGGTTGGCGTTGTACGAGTCGTCGATGACGGTCACGCCGTCCGGCCGCTCGAACACGTCCATCCGCCGGCCCGAGACGATGCCCACCTCGCCGAGCGCGGTGACCAGATCGTCGAGGGCCATCCCGGCGGTCAGCGCGACCGCCGCGGCGGCGAGCGAGTTCGCCACCTGATGCCGTCCGGCCACCCCCAGCCGGACGTTCTTCCGTTCAACCCCAAATTTCAGTACGTACGACGCCCGGCCCGACGAGTCGACGACCACGTCGGTCGCCCGCAGGTCGGCCGTCTCCGCCTCGCCCACCTGGAGCACCCGGGCGCCGGTCCGCGCGGCCATCCCCGACACCAGCGCGTCGTCCGCGTTCAGCACCGCGACGCCGGACGGCGGCAACGCCTCGACCAGTTCCCCCTTGGCCAGGGCGGTTCCCTCCACCGACCCGAACTCGCCGAGGTGCGCCGCGCCGACGTTCAGCACGACCCCGATCGACGGCTGGGCGATATCGGTCAGGTACCGGATGTGCCCGACACCGCGGGCGCCCATCTCCAGCACCAGGAACCGGGTCTTCTCGTCGGCCTGCAGCACCGTGTACGGAAAACCCAGCTCGTTGTTGAGCGACCCGGCCGGCGCCACGGTCGGCCCGAGCCGGGACAGCAGCTGCCCGAGATAGTCCTTGGTCGTGGTCTTCCCCGACGACCCGGTCAGCCCGACCACGGTCAGCTCCGGCAGCCGGCCCACGACCTCGCGCGCCAGTTTCGCCAGCGCGTTCAACTGGTCGGTGACCACGACCCCCGGCACACCGGCGTCCCGCGTCCCGAGCACCCCGGTCGCACCGCCGGCGACCACCGCCGGGGCGAAGTCGTGCCCGTCCGCCTTCTCGCCGGCGAACGCCACGAACAGCCCGCCCGGCCCGACCTTGCGGGAGTCGTACTCGACGCCCCCGGTGACCGTCTCCGAGCCGTCGCTGTTGACCAGGCGGCCCCCGGTGACCGCGGCGATCTCGCCGAGCGTCAGGGCGATCATGAGCGGCCCTCCAGCGCCTCGGCCAGCTCGATCCGGTCGTCGAACGGCAGCACCTCGCCGTTCACCTCCTGCCCCTGCTCGTTGCCCTTGCCGAGGACGGCGATCACGTCGCCGGCACCGGCCAGGCGGACCGCCTCGTCGATCGCCGCGCGGCGGCCGGCCACCTCGACGACCTTGGCGGCGGTGTGCGCCTCCTCGGCGCCACGGCGCACCGCCTCCCGTACGGAAGCGGGGTCCTCGGTCCTGGGGTTGTCGTCGGTGACGATGACCAGGTCGGCGCCGTGCGCCGCGGCCTCGCCCATCAGCGGTCGCTTGCCCTTGTCCCGGTCTCCGCCGGCGCCGATCACGCAGATCAGCCGCCCGCCCCGCCCGATGGCCAGCTCGCGCAGCGCGGCCAGGGCGGCCACGATCGCGTTCGGCTTGTGCGCGTAGTCGACCACGCCGAGGATCTCGCTCGCGGCCGGCACCTGCTCCAGCCGGCCGGGCACCCCGCGGCACTCCAGGATCCCCCGGCCGGCGACCGCCGGGTCGATCCCGACCGCGACCAGCAGGGCGAGCGCGAGCAACGCGTTGGACACGTTGTGCAGCCCGGGCAGCGCGACGCCGGTCTCGACGGTCCGGCCGTCCGGGCCGTGCGCGGTGAAGAGCTGACCGTATTCGGACGGCCGCACGTCGGAGGCCCACCAGGTCGCGGCGGGATTCCCGGACGCCGAATAGGTGATCGTCTCCGGGGAGACGAGCGCCATGACGGCGGGGTCGTCGTGGTTGAGCACCCCGACGGCGCTGCGCCCGTCGAACAGTCGCGCCTTCGCCTCGAAGTAATCCGCCGAGGTGGGGTGGAAGTCCAGGTGGTCCTGGCCGAAGTTGGTGTAGCCGGACGCGGCGAACCGGATCCCGTCGGCACGTCCCATGACCAGGGCGTGGCTGGAGACCTCCATGACCACCGCGGTCACCCCGCGCTCCACGCCGGCGGCCAGGATCGCCTGCAGGTCGGTGGCCTCGGGCGTGGTCCGGACGCTCTTCACCACGAAGTCGCCGAGCCGGGTCTCCACCGTGCCGACCAGCCCGGTGACCTGGCCGGCCGCCCGCAGACCGGCCTCGACCAGGTACGACGTCGAGGTCTTCCCGGCCGTCCCGGTTATGCCGATCATGGTGAGCCGCCGCGACGGCTCGCCGTAGATCGCCGCCGCGGCCGCGCCGAGCACCGCTCTCGGTTCGTCGGCGACCAGCACCGGCAACCCGGCGGCCAGCGCGGCCTCGCGCCCGGCCGGGTCGGTCAGCACCGCCACCGCGCCGGAGCGGGCCGCGTCGGCGACGAACTCGGCGCCGTGCCGGTTCGCGCCGGGCAGCGCCGCGTAAAGATCTCCTGGGCGCACCGCGCCACTACTGTGAGTGACCCCGGTGACATCGATGTCACCACCGTGCAGCGTGGCTGGGAGCAGCTCAGCGAGCCGCGTCAGCCGGAACGGCGCGACGGTACCGGGTCGGGGAATGCCTGACACGGCGTCAGACCCTACCTGGTATGCCACGCGTTCCCGTCAACGCCATGCACCCTGAATTCATCCATGGATCTTGAAGGTCGGTGGTTTCGTGGTCGACGGTGGCACAGCGTAGTGAGACAGCGTGTAGGACATCATCTGCGCGAAGGCCGGGGCGGCCACCTCACCGCCGGTCCCCTTGGCGACATCCATCGCGACCGCGATGACGTACCGCGGGTTCTCGGCCGGCGCCATCCCCACGAAGGAGCTGGCGTTGTGGCTGGTGTACTCGCCGTCGACGACCATCTTGCCAGTACCGGTCTTGCCGGCCACCCGATAACCCGGGACCTGCGCCTTGGTACCGGTGCCCTCGTTGTCCTCGACCACCGCCTCCATCATCGTGCGCAGCTGGGCGGCGATCTTGGCGTCCAGCACGCGGTGCGTCGCCGGGGCGGCCGCCGGGGTCACCTTGCCGTCCCCGGAGACGGTCGACCGGATCAGGTGCGGCTGGATGTAGACGCCGTCGTTGGCGATCACCCCGTACGCCGCCGCCATCTGCACCAGCGTGACCGAGACACTGTGCCCGATCGGCACCGACCCGTACGCCGAGCCGCTCCAGTCGTCCGGCGCCAGCAGCAGGCCGGGTGCCTCGCCGGGCATGCCCTCGCCGGTCGCCCTGCCCAGCCCGAACTTCTGCTGGTACTCGTAGAGCTTCTGCTTGCCCAGCTTCTCGCCGATCAGGATCGTCCCCACGTTCGACGAGTAGGCCAGGATCCCGGCCATCGTCAGCTTGGTGCCCTTCGGCTGCGGGTGGCTGTCCCGGAACGGCTCGTCGCCCCGCTCGATCGCCGGCGCGACGACCTGCGTCGACTCCGGCGTGATCAGGCCCTCCTGCAGCGCGGCGCCGAAGACCAGCGCCTTGTGGCTGGAGCCCGGGTCGGTGACCACCGCGGTCGGCACATCGATCCGCTGGGCGGGCTCGGAGTCCCCCGGCTTGGCCGCGTTGTAGGTCGGGTAGCTGGCCTGGGCCACCACCTCGCCGGTCCGCGCGTCCAGGATCACCGCGCCGGCCACCGTGGCGTCCCACTTCTTCGCCTCGGCGCTCAGCAGCTTCTGCGCCTGCCACTGCACGTACCGGTCGATGGTGAGCGTCAGCGAGCTGCCCGGCTTGGCCGGGGTGTACTGCTCGTAACCGCCCGGGATGGGCAGGTTCAGATCGCCCTTGCCGGTCTCGAAGACCCGCTTGCCGTCGGTGCCGTGCAGCAGGTCGTCGTAGCGCGCCTCCAGGCCCACCAGGCCGTGCTGGTCCTCGCCGGTGAAGCCGATCAGGTTCGCCGCCAGATCCCCCGCGGGCACGTCCCGCCGCTCGTCGATGTGTGTGTAGATGCCGGCGAGATCCAGATCCTCGATCTTGTCGGCGACCGAGATGTCGACGCCGCGGGCCAGGTAGCGGAACCTCAGCCAGGTTCCCATCACCTGTTTGCGCTGCATGTTCGCGGCGAGCGCGGAGGCGGCGACGCCGAGCAGCGGGGACAGCTTCGCGGCCGTCGCGGGGATGTCGTTCTGCAGCCTCGGGTTCTCCGGGTCGGCGTAGATGTAGCGCGCCTCGACGCTGTTCGCCAGGACCCAGCCGTCCCGGTCCAGGATGCTGCCCCGCGCCGCGGGCAGCTCGACCGTGCTGAGCCGCTTCTCGCGCAGCTTGACCAGACTGTCCACCTCGGCGGCCGAGGTGCCGACCTGCAGCACCACCAGCCGGATCCCGATCATGACGAACAGCGAGAGCGCCAGCACGGTGCCGAGCCGCAGGCGGCGGGTGCTGTTGGCGAGCTTGGGCGGCTCGGCGGGCACCGGCCGCGGCCGGCGAGCCGGCTCCCGGGCAGGCCCAGGGCGGGTTCGCTCGGTCACGGTCCGCCGTGGTCCGGATTCCGGTTTTCCGGTACGGCGTGAGCTCGCGTCCCGGGCGGGTTCGGGGTTACGGCGTACCCGGGAATCGTCCTTGTCCGGGGCACGCCGCTCGCGCGCCTCCGGGGCCGGCCGCTTCTCCCGTGGCTCGCGGGGGCTCTGCCGCTCGCGCGCCTCGCGCGGATCCTTCTTCTCCCGCGCCTCGCGCGGGTTCCGCTTCTGGGCGGTCTCACGACTCTGCGCGGTCTCGCGCGGGCTCCGCTTCTGGCCGGTCTCACGGCTCTGCGCGGTCTCGCGCGGGCTCCGCTTCTGGCCGGTCTCAGGGCTCTGCGCGGTCTCGCGCGGGTTGCGCTTCTGGCCGGTCTCACGGCTCTGCGCGGTCTCGCGGGGCTCCGCCGGGCGGGCGCCCCGCTGTCGCGCCCGCGGCCCGCCCTCGCCGCCCTCGACCACCTGCAGCGCCGGCCTGAACGGGTCCGCGGTCCGCGCGGTCCGCGGGTTGCGTCCCCGCTCGGCCACGGTGCGGCCGCGAGGCGTGTACGCCCGCGCCTCCCCGATGCCGGAGAAACCACGCCGCTCGGGGCGCTCGGGCTCGTCCTGTCCCTCGGTGGGGACGGCACGAGACGCGCCGCGCCGGGGCGTAGTGCCCCGGCGCGGTGTCTCGTCGTCGGCTCGCGGCGACACGGCTTACTTCCCCGTTCCCACAGCGTTCTGGCCGGTGGTGTGCTGGTCGGCGCCGTCGGTGACGAGCGGCTCCTGGGCGGTCACCGAGGTCTGGCCCTTGCCCGGCGTCGGCGTGCGGATGATCTTGCCGTCCGGCAGCCGGATCATCGCCGGGTTCTCGGCCGGCACCAGGCCCAGCCGGCGCGCGGCGGCGGCCAGGCTGCCCGGGCTGGAGACCTGGATCAGCTGCTGCTCCAGCTCCTGCTGCTGCTCGTCCAGGCTGGCCTGGTTCTTGCGCAGCGCGTCGACCCGGAACGACTGCTCCATGGTCTTGGTGTTGATCAGCAGGATGCCCACCACCCCGACCAGCACCAGCAGGATCACCCCGGCCGCGAACGTCGGCCGCGGCGCCCGGATCGGCAGCGGCGGCGCGACCCGCAGGCGGGGCAGGGCCGGAGCGGCCGGTGCGCCGTCGGCCAGCCGCTTCGCCGCGGTGCCCTCGATCTCGATCTCGATGACCGGCTCGGCCGGCTCGCGGCGCTCGTCGCGCCCGATCCCGGACCGGCGCGTGTCGGACCGCTCGGCGAACTGGCGCGCCCCCCGCGCGCCGGTCCCCCCGGTCCCGGTGCCACGGCCCGCCCCGCGCCCACGCTCGCCGGCGCCGGCTCGCGGTTGCGACGCACGGCCCCCGGACCGCGGCGTGTCGGCGGCGCGCGGTTGCCCCGCACGGCCCCCCGACCGCGGCGCGTCGGCTCGCTCGCTCATGCTTCCCCCTCCCCCTCCTGGTTCAGCCCCGGGCGCTCGCGCCCTCGTCCCCCGCCGTTCGCAGCCATCCGGGGCCGTTCGCGGCCGCCCCGTCCCGGCTGGTTCGCCCTGCTCCCCTGCTCGTCGATCCGTTCCACCGCGCGCAGCTTCACCGAAGCCGCCCGCGGGTTCTCCGCCACCTCCGCCTCGCTGGGCGGTTCCGACCCCCGGGTCAGCAGCCGCAGCGTCGGACCGGTCCCGGGCAGCTCGACCGGAAGGTCGATCGGCCCGGTGCTACGCGCCCTCGCGGTGAGCGCGCGCTTGACGATCCTGTCCTCCAGAGATTGATAACTCATCACTACAAGTCGCCCGCCGGGCGACAACACATCCAAAGCCGCCGGAATCGCGGACTCCAACACGTCCAACTCGGCGTTGACCTCAATGCGTAGTGCCTGGAACGACCTTTTCGCGGGATTTCCACCCGTTCGCCGCGCGGCGGCCGGAATCGCGTCCTTGACCAGCTCGGCCAGCCGGGCGGTGGAGACGATCCGGGACTTCGCCCGCTCCCGCACGATCGACGAGACGATCCGCTGCGCGAACTTCTCCTCGCCGTACTGCCGGAGGATGCGGACCAGCGCACCGGGCTCGTACGAGTTGACGACCTCCTCCGCGGTGATCCCGCGGGACTGGTCCATCCGCATGTCCAGCGGCGCGTCCTGGGCGTACGCGAAGCCGCGGTCCGCCTCGTCCAGCTGCAACGAGGAGACCCCGAGGTCGAAGAGTCCACTGTCGATCGCCGGCACGTCCAGCTCGGCGAGGACCCGGGGCAGCTCGTGGTAGACCGCGTGCATCAGGTGGATCCGCTCGGCGAACCGGGCCAGCCGATGCCGCGAGTGGGCGAGCGCCTCGGTGTCCCGGTCCAGTCCGATCAGGACGACGTCGGGAAACCGCTCCAGCACCGCCTCGGCGTGACCGCCGAGACCCAGCGTGAAGTCGACGTGCACCGCGCCGGGCCGGGCCAGAGCCGGGCCGAGCAGCTCGAGGCAGCGTTCCAGCAGCACCGGAACGTGCGTGCCACGCGGCTCCCCCATGTCGACCCCCATTGACCCACCCGTTCGCGTATCACTCGGTTCTTACCTGAAACTGCCCGTTCCGGCCCGGAACGCCCATCCATACCGCCAGATCCCCATCCGCTCTGTCCCGTGCCGGTGGGCCCGGCCCCGGACACGCGCCTGGCGCCGGGGAAGAGGCGCCAGGAGCGGGAGCGGCTGGAGATCTCGCAGTACGGCAGCAGTGGCGTCCGGACCGCACTCCCAGCGATCCACCGAGTGCCACGCCCTACAGTCCGCCGGGCAGCACCCCCTCCTCGATGTCCGCGAAGTCTTCCTCGCTCGCCGAGAGGTAGTCGTCCCAGGACTGCTTGTCCCAGATCTCGACCCGGGTGCTGGCCCCGATCACCACGAGATCCCGGCCGAGACTCGCGTACTCCCGCAGATGTGCGGGGATGGTGACCCGGCCCTGCTTGTCGGGGACCTCGTCGTGTGCGCTGGCGAAGAACACCCGGCTGTAAGCCCGGGCGGACTTGTTCGTCACCGGCGCCTCGCGCAGCTGGCCCGCGATGCGCTGGAACTCCGGCATCGGGAACACGTAAAGACAGCGCTCCTGCCCTTTCGTGATCACGACACCTCCCGCCAGCTCGTCGCGGAACTTCGCCGGGAGGATCAGCCGGCCCTTCTCGTCGAGGCGCGGAGTGTGCGTGCCGAGGAACATCGGCCCCACCCCTTTGCCGGGACGGCCGCCCCTTCGCGGAGGAGGTGGTCCGTCTGTCAACTCGGGCCGGCAGGCTCCGCGGTTTGGGTCCCGTGGTTCGATTCCTCGGTCCTGCCACTGGGCCCCACTCTACTCCACTTCCCTCCACCTGCAACCCGAAAGCGACCGGTCCCGAGCAGTTTTCGCGGACGTAATCCCTGTTCAAAGGGGGTGGCTCGAAGTGGAGGGCGAAGGCATGATCCACCAGGTCCGGTTTCCGACATCGGGCACAGGAGGGTCGATAAGTCCCGGCGAAAGCCTCTTCCGGACGCTCGATGGAGGAATGTGGGGCCCCCTGGGGAGGAAAGTGGGGGACCCCCTCGCACCCTCCGGAAGCCGGAGACGTTAGTGGGGCGCGACCCGGGATCCGGGTCGCGCCCCACTGGCGATGCTTCCTTACTTACCTACTCACGTACTCGGCACCGGCGCGGTACTCACCGGGCGCCGTTCACCGGATCAGGCGACCAGGCGCCGTACGACGTAGTTGCTGCCGTACATCTTGTGCTTGCCGACCCGGGCGCCGGTGTGCGGCGAGTCGTACATGTAGCCGCCGCCCGCGTAGATGCCCGCGTGGTAGCCGTACGACCCCGACCGGAAGATGATCAGGTCGCCGACCCGCTTGCCGGACTTGCTGACCGCCTTGCCGTAATGCTGCTGCCCGTCCGCCTTGTGCGGCAGCTTCTTGCCGGCCGCCGCCTTGTAGACGTACTGCGTGAAGCCGGAGCAGTCGAACCGCTTCGGCCCGGCGGCGGCGAACTTGTACAGCGCGCCGGTGTGACTCCTGGCCTCGGCCAGGATCTTGGCACCGTTGACCCGCACGGTGATCTTCATGCTGCTGGACGCCTGGACGTAACCGGGGCCGGTGAAGAGCGTCCGGAGCCACACGGTGGCCTTCGGCGCGGCCGTGAAGGTCACCGTCCCGCTGCTGGGAACGGCCTTCTTGGCCCAGAGCACCCACTTGCCGTTCTTGTAGATCTGCAACCGGACGGTGCCCTTGGCAGCCTTACCGGTACGCGGATCGAGAACCTTGCTGGTGACCTTGATGCTGTTGCCCCAGGCGAGGCTGTGGCTGCTGACCTTGCTGGTCAGCTTGGGCTTCACCGCCGCGGTCGCGGCCTTCGCGGTAGCGGCGGTGACCGGGGTCGCGGCGGCCGCCGAGGCGGGCGACGCCGCCACGAGCTGGCCCGCGCAGAGGCAGAGACCCAGGGACAGTGCGGCGGTTCCGGCGCCGGAAATGCGGCGGCCTCGGCTCGAACTGTGTTCGTGCACGGTAGAGAGATCCCTCCGGCACGCCTGCGAGGTTAGCTGTCGGGTTCGGGCGGGAAGGCTTGCCCGGCCACCGTGGTGGCTTCACCCCGAGGTCCGACCGGTTGCGCCGCCGGTTCTCGCGCGGCGCGGTACGGACCGAGAATGGGTCCCCCGTCCCTGCCCCCTGATGCCTTGTCAGCTTGCTGAATTTCGGTGGTCGCGTCGACCGGCCCGGGGCAGGGCTCGGCGTGAACCAGGTCGGCGCGACCGGCGAGCGGTTGCCGCCGGTAAATCTTTGGTACCTGACTTTCCCCATGATCGTCAGGCGTGAATTGATCACACACAGTGATTGGCACACTGGTCGCTGTCCAATTTGCTAGCTCCACAAGACAAATGTCATTACGCGTCGTGATTCAGCAATTACTTTGCGTCGATCGGAATGGGTGAACCGGAACACATAAAAACTCTGGTGAATGCCCGTGCGAGGGACGGCATCGCCGGTCAGCGGCACAAACGCGGTAACCCGTTCGGCCCATCCGGCCCGGTCCGAGGATCCAGGCCTTCCGGCAACTCGACGTAACCCCCGGGTCCGGTACCCTCGCTGGCGTGACGGACGGGAAATTGCCTCTGCGGGCCATAGTCGCGACCACCGCGTCGAAGACTGCGGCCGCGCTCTCCAGGGCCGCGGGACGCGGCGACGGTTCGGTGATCGGTGGCTGGATCGGCCTCAAGATCGACCCGGACCTCCTGGCTCACCTCGCGTCCGGCCGCGCCGTCGCACTGGTCTCCGGCACCAACGGCAAGACCACCACCACCCGGCTCACCGCGGCCGCGGTCGGCGTGCTCGGCCGGGTCGCCACCAACGGCTACGGCGCGAACATGCCCACCGGGCACACCTCGGCGCTGGCGAAGGAGGGGCACACCCCGTTCGCCGTGCTGGAGGTCGACGAGCACTACCTGGCCCAGGTGATCGACTCCACCCGCCCCAAGGTGGTGGCGCTGCTCAACCTCTCCCGCGACCAGCTCGACCGGGCGAAGGAGGTGGCGATGATGGCGCAGCTGTGGAGGACCGCGCTGGCCGGCCACCCCGACATCCGGGTGGTCGCCAACGCCGACGACCCGCTGGTCGTCTGGGCCGCCGGCGCCAGCCCGCAGACCACCTGGTTCAGCGCCGGCCAGCGCTGGCAGGACGACTCCGCCGTCTGCCCGGAGAGCGGCCACCCGATCGAGCGCGCCAACGGTGACTGGTGGTGCGTCGGCTGCCCGCTGCGCCGTCCCACCCCGCAGTGGGTGGTCGAGGAGGACGGCGTCATCGACCCGCGCGGCGACTGGCACCTGGTCAAGCTGCAGCTCCCCGGCAAGGTCAACCTGGGCAACGCGGCCACGGCGCTCGCGGTCGCCGGCGAGTTCGGGGTCCGCCCGATCGAGGCGCTCCCCCGGCTCTCCCGGGTGACCTCGATCGCCGGGCGCTACGCGCAGGTCGACCGGGACGGGCGGAACATCCGCCTGCTGCTCGCGAAGAACCCGGCGAGTTGGCTGGAGGCCTTCGACATGGCCGACCAGGCGCCGACCCTGCTCTCCATCAACGCGCGGGACCCCGACGGCCTGGACACCTCCTGGCTGTGGGACGTCGACTTCTCCCCGCTGCGCGGCCGCCCGGTTCTGATCACCGGCGACCGGGCCTTCGACCTGGCCGTGCGCCTGCAGGTGAACCAGGTGCCGTTCCAGCACGTACACACCTTCAACGAGGCGCTGGCGCAGGTGCCGCCGGGCCGCCTCGAGGTGATCGCCAACTACACGGCGTTCCAGGACATCCGAGCGGTGCTGGACCGCGTCAACTGAGCCGGTCCGCTACGGAAAGACGGAGTTCTCGATCATGAACGACAGCACGCTGCGGATCGTCTGGATCTACCCCGATCTGTTGTCGACCTATGGCGACCGGGGCAACATGCTGATCCTGGCGCACCGGGCGGCCGCCCGCGGCATCCCGGTGGAGACCTACGAGGTCCGCTCCGACATGCAGATGCCGACCACCGCCGACATCTACCTGATCGGTGGTGGCGAGGACGGTCCACAGGCGCTCGCCTCCCAGCGGCTGATCGCCGACGGCGGTCTGCACCGGGCGGTCAACCAGGGCGCCTCGGTACTGGCGATCTGCGCGGGTTACCAACTGTTCGGCCATTCGTTCTTCGCCAAGGGGACCAAGTGTGCCGGGCTCAGCCTGCTCGACATCACCTCCGACCGGGGCGAGACCCGGGCGGTCGGCGAGTTGCGCGGCGACATCGACCCGCGGCTCGGCCTGCCCCCGCTGACCGGTTTCGAGAACCACGGCGGCCGCACCCACCTGGGCCAGCACGCCGCGCCGCTGGCCCGGGTGACCGGTGGCATCGGCAACGACGGCCAGACCGAGGGGGCCTGGTACGGAAAGATCATCGGGACGTACTCGCACGGCCCGGCGCTGGCTCGCAACCCAGATCTAGCCGATTTGCTACTTCGCTGGTCAACCGGTGCGGATAGGCTTGCGCCCCTCGACGACGCCTGGGCCGAACGGCTCCGGGGCGAACGGCTCGCCGCGGGCCTACCCGCCTGAGGACGCCGACGACCACGACCCCGACGCAACAGCCCTGCACGACCTTGTCCTGAACCGACGACAGTTGGGGCGGTAGGCCTGCATGACCGACAACCTCGATCGCCCCACGGGCGCCATCCCCGGGGCCGTCCAGGCCGCACCGATCTGCCACCCCGCCGCCATGAGCCGCCGGCACCGCCTCCTCCGGGTCGGGCTGCTCATCCTGGGAGTCGGCGGCCTCGCCGGGGCCGCCGCCCTGCTGCCCATGCGGGAGATCGGCGACGCGGTCGTCGCGCTCGGCCCGGGTGCCGCCGTGGCCGTCGCGGTCCTCGGCGGCCTGCTGCTGTCGGTGCTGGTCCCGCGCACCGCGGTCACCGTCGCGTGCGGTGCCCTGCTCGGCGCGGCGACGGGCGCGATCGCCGCCCTGGCCGCCGCCATCATCGCCGCCACCGCCACCTACTACCTGGGCCGCTGGGCCGGTCGCGGCGCCCTGCAGGCCAAGACCGGCGGCCGGCTGGCCCGCCTGGACGGCTGGCTCAACCGCCGGGGGCTCGCCGCCGTGCTCCTGGTCCGCTTCCTGCCGCTCGCCCCGTTCGGGCTGGTCGGCTACGCGTACGGCACCACCAGCGTCTGCCGCAAGCGCTACCTGCTGGGCACCACGATCGCCGCCATCCCGTCCACGGTCACCTACGCCGTGATCGGCGCCGCGGTCGCCGCTCCCGGCAGGATGGGGCCGCTCACGATCGCGCCCGCGGTGATCAGCTTCATCCTCTCCACCGCGATCGTCATCCGCTGGCGCCAGACCTCCCGCCGCGTCCTGGCCCCCGCCTGACCCAGCCGGCCGCCGCGCCCTGGCCCCCGCCTGACTCAGCCGGCCGCCACGTCCGGCCCTCGCCTGACCCGGTCGGCGGGCCTGTCCCGTGCCGGGGCGCCGCTCAGGGGAGGATGCGGGTCTCCGCGACCGGGAGCGGCTTGTCCCACCAGTGGGCGTGACGCCGGTAGACCGCGGGATCCCGCTCGGCGAGGAACTCCACCAGCCCCGCCGCCTCAGCCGCCAGCCCGGACCAGTCGGCCGCACCGATCGGATGGAACGCGGAGACCTCGACACCCGACGGCACGATCCGCCAGATCCCGGCCACCCGCCCGTCCACCAGAACCGTCGGCAGGAGGTCACCGTTCATCCGGGCGAACATCTTCCGGTGCTCCGCCGTCGTGAATCGGGTCCGATCCGCATGCGCGAGCAGCACGTTGTCCCACATCCCCAGTAACCGGGGCGGTGCCGGCGTCTCCTCGTCCGGCAGCAGGCCATCCAGTACGTCGTACAACCTCGTACCGTCGAACGCGGTCAGCTCCACCAGCTGATCAGCGAGCGACCGGACCGCCTCTCGCAGGATCCGCGCCGGCAGCAGCGTGAACTGCCCCATGTCGGCGATCGAAGCCGGACCGTAGGCGGTCAGATAGCGGTGGACCAGCTCTCGGGTCGACGCGTCCCGGCGCTCGACCGGGAGCAGCTCGGGCGCGGTAAGAAAGGTGTCCTCCCGGCCGAACGACCAGGGCCCGCCGGTCGGTGTCCGCAGCAGCGGCGCACAGGTCCGCAGCGCCCACCACAGCCCTCTGCGCTCCCCGCCGAAATGCTCCGTGATCATCCGGTCGATCTCGGCCGCACTCCGCGACGTCGCGGTGAAGGCGAGCAGCACCGGAAGGAACTCGTCCGCGTCGGCCGCGGTCAGGCCGCTCACCGTGAAACGGCGGTCGCCGAGCCGGGCGGCGCGCAGGATGCGGAGCACCGCGTTCTGCAGCATCGGGTGATCATCCGCGGCCACCGCGTGCAGCGTGATCCGGAGCAGGGTCGCCCGGACGACCGTGCGGTCCGCGAAAGCCTGATCCAAGCCGGCCGGATCGAAGACCCGATTCCAGAGCGAGAGGTACGCCGAGGCCGCCGTCTGTGCCTGCAGACCCAGCAGCCGCCGGACGGTGTCGGTCACCGGGACCGCCTCGCGCGCCAGGAGCATCTGACGCGCGAGGGTGGCCCGGTTGAGCGCCCGGCGGGACAGCACGTCAGACGACGACGCTGACCAGGCGGCCCTTGACGACGATGACCTTCTTCGGCTCCTTGCCGGCCAGCGCCTCGGCGACGGCGGCCAGAGCCGTGGTCCGGACCTCGTCCTCCGGAGTGTCCGGGGCGACCTCGACCCGGCCGCGGACCTTGCCGTTGATCTGCACCGGGTAGGTGACCGAGTCGGCCACCAGCTGAGCCGGGTCGGCCACCGGGAAGTCGGCGTAGGCCAGCGTGCCCTGGTGGCCCAGCTTGCCCCACAGCTCCTCGGCCAGGTGCGGGGCGAACGGCGACATCATCAGCACCAGCGGCTCGACCGCCTCACGCGACACCGTGGGCAGCGGGGTCAGCGTGTTGGTCAGCTCGATCAGCTTGGCGATCGCCGTGTTGAACCGCAGCTCGTCCATGTCTTCGCGGACACCGGCGATGACCCTGTGCAGCACCTTGCGGGACTTCGGGTCCAGCGGCTCGTCGGTGACCCGGACCGCGCCGGTCTCCTCGTCGACCACCAGGCGCCAGGCGCGCTGCAGGAAGCGCTGCGAGCCGATCACGGCGCGGGTCTCCCACGGGCGGGAGACGTCCAGCGGACCCATCGCCATCTCGTAGACCCGGAACGTGTCGGCGCCGTACTGGTCGCACATCTCGTCGGGGGTCACGACGTTCTTCAGGGACTTGCCCATCTTGCCGTACTCCCGGACGACCTCCTGGTCACCGTAGTACCACTTGCCGTCACGCTCGACGACCTCCTCGGCCGGGACGATCACACCGCGGCCGTCCCGGAACGCGTACGCCTGGATGTAGCCCTGGTTGAACAGCTTCCGGAACGGCTCGAAGGACGAGACGTGCCCCAGGTCGAACAGGACCTTGTGCCAGAAGCGGGCGTACAGCAGGTGCAGCACGGCGTGCTCGACGCCGCCGACGTACAGGTCGACCCCGCCCGCGTCCTTTTCGGAGCGGGGACCCATCCAGTAGTTCTCGTTCTCCGGGTCGACCAGAACCTTGTCGTTGTGCGGGTCCAGGTAGCGCAGCTCGTACCAGCAGGAGCCGGCCCACTGCGGCATGG
Source organism: Actinoplanes regularis (assembly GCF_900188005.1). GTDB lineage: Bacteria > Actinomycetota > Actinomycetes > Mycobacteriales > Micromonosporaceae > Actinoplanes > Actinoplanes regularis. Next base: position 619,019 of record NZ_FZNR01000002.1, read on the forward strand.
TGTTCGTCTCGCGGGTGTAGGTCTTCGGACCGTCACCCAGGTCCAGCTCGACCTGCACCCAGTCCTTCTTGCGGGACAGCGGGGTCTCGGGCTCGGTGTCCGCGTCGTCCGGGTCGAAGGTGCGCGGCGAGAAGTCGTCGACCTCCGGCAGCTCGACCGGCAGCATCGACTCGGGCAGCGCGATCGGCAGGCCGGTCTCGTCGTAGACGATCGGGAACGGCTCGCCCCAGTACCGCTGCCGGCTGAACAGCCAGTCGCGCAGCCGGTAGGTGGTGGCACCGACGCCCTTGCCCTGCTCCTCCAGCCAGGCGATCATCGCGGCCTTCGCCTCGGCCACGCCCTTGCCGTTCAGCCACTCGCTGTTGATCGCCGGACCGTCGCCCGTGAAGGCACCTTCAAAACCCTCAGGCGCTTCGACGGTACGGATGATCGGCAGCTCGAACACCTCGGCGAACGCCCAGTCGCGCTCGTCCTGCGCGGGCACCGCCATGATCGCGCCGGTGCCGTAACCGGCCAGCACGTAGTCGGCGATGAAGACCGGGACGCGCGCGTCGTTGACCGGGTTGACCGCGAACGCACCGGTGAAGACGCCCGTCTTCACCTTGCCGTCGGCGGTCCGCTCCTCCTCGGTCTTCGCCGCGGCGGCCGCGCGGTACGCGGCGACGGCCTCGGCCGGGGTCGCGGCGCCACCGGTCCACTTCGGGTTGGTGCCGGCCGGCCACCGCTCGGGCATGACCTTGGAGACCAGCTCGTGCTCGGGCGCCAGGACCATGTAGGTGGCGCCGAACAGGGTGTCCGGGCGGGTGGTGAAGACCCGGATGTGCTCGCCGTCGATCGGGAAGTCGACGTGCGCGCCCCGGCTGCGGCCGATCCAGTTGCGCTGCATCAGCTTGACCGGCTCCGGCCAGTCCAGCGACTCCAGGTCGTCGACCAGGCGGTCACCGTACGCGGTGATCCGCATCATCCACTGCTTCAGGCTGCGCTGGAACACCGGGTAGTTACCGCGCTCGGAGCGGCCCTCCGGGGTGACCTCCTCGTTGGCCAGCACGGTGCCCAGGCCGGGGCACCAGTTGACCGGGGCCTCGCTCACGTAGGCCAGGCGGTGGCCGTCGATCACCTTGCGGCGCTCGACCGCGGACAGGCCGGCCCACTCCGGCCCGCGCTCCCCCGCCTCGTAGGCGGCGATCAGCTCACTGATCGGGCGCGCCTTGCCCCGCGCGGGGTCGAACCAGGAGTTGAAGACCTGCAGGAAGATCCACTGGGTCCAGCGGTAGTACTCCGGGTCGGTGGTGGAGAACGACCGGCGCTCGTCGTACGCCAGACCCAGCCGGCGCAGCTGCTGCCGGTACCGCTCCACGTTCGCCGCGGTGGTGACCGCGGGGTGGGTGCCGGTCTGCACCGCGTACTGCTCCGCCGGCAGGCCGAAGGCGTCGAAGCCCATCGGGTGCAGCACGTTGAAGCCGGCCATCCGCTGGTAGCGGGTGTAACAGTCGGTGCCGATGTAGCCCAGCGGGTGGCCGACGTGCAGGCCGGCTCCGGACGGGTACGGGAACATGTCCTGGACGTGCAGCTTCGGCGCACCGGCCCGCGGGTGGTCCGGGTCGGCCAGCTCGCCGACCGGGTTGGGCGCGTGGAACGTCCCGTTCTCCGCCCAGTACCGCTGCCAGCGCAGCTCCATCTCGCCGGCCAGCGCGGCGGTGTAGCGGAACGGGTTCTCGGTCTCGCTCATCTTCACCATCTCGTCTACGTCATTGGGCTTGGGGTCACGCGCTCCGGGCACAAAAAAGCCCCTCACGCAGGAGGGGGCGCCGTGCTGTCACCGAGGCGGGATCAGCACGGCCGGCTAAGGAGCAGAACACACCGAGCCATGCGCGCCATGGTACTCGCTCGCCGTCACGGACGGCGACCGGTATACCCCTCAGCACAGATCAAGTCCGAAATCCGATCACCGTCGGTAGATGGACCGTGTTCGTCCAGTTTTCTAGAAATCCCTGCTCGTTCCGGCCTTTCGGCGGGGTGTGCGTCCGGGGATAACCTGTCAGGACGGGCGGCGAGCGCCGGAGGCCCACGGACCGCTGGGCGCCCGCAACCTTTCCGGTGCCCTGACAGTGGGTGAGCCGCTGCTGAGGGGTACGTATCACTTGGAGGAAAGCCCGTGACAACGCCGACCTGGGGCGAACCGACAGGACCGCTGACGAGCGCGGAATTCCGCGCCGCGGCGCAAGCCATCATGGCCAATATCGAGCAGGTCATCGAAGGCAAGAGCGCGACGGTGCGGCTGGCCCTCGCGGTCATGCTGGCCGAGGGGCACCTGCTGATCGAGGATGTGCCGGGCGTCGGCAAGACGAAGCTCGCCAAGGCGCTCGCCCGCTCGATCGACTGCTCGGTGCGCCGGATCCAGTTCACGCCGGACCTGCTGCCCAGTGATGTCACCGGAGTGAGCGTCTACAACCAGGAGACGCGGGACTTCGAGTTCAAGCCGGGCGCCGTCTTCGCCAACCTGGTGGTCGGTGACGAGATCAACCGGGCGTCCCCGAAGACCCAGTCCGCCCTCCTGGAGTGCATGGAGGAGCGGCAGGTCACCGTCGACGGGACGACGTACGAACTGCAGGCCCCGTTCATGGTGGTCGCCACCCAGAACCCGATCGAGATGGAGGGCACATACCCCCTCCCCGAGGCGCAGCGGGACCGGTTCACCGCCCGGATCGCGATGGGCTACCCGGACCCCCGGGCCGAGCTGGCCATGCTGAGCGGCCACGGCGACCACGACCCGCTGAACGATCTGCACGCCGTCGCCGACGCCGCGCTGGTCCGCCGGCTGATCGAGACGGCGCGCGCGGTGCACGCCGCGGACGCCGTCCAGCAGTACGCGATCGCCCTGGTCACCGCGACCCGGGAGGCTCCGGAGATCCGCCTCGGCGCGTCCCCGCGCTCCACCCTGCAGCTGATCCGCACCGCCAAGGCGGTGGCCGCGCTGGAGGGCCGTGACTACGTGCTGCCCGACGACCTGCAGTCGCTGGCCGTTCCGGTGCTCGCACACCGGCTCATCCCGACCGCGGACGCGCAGCTCAACCGGCGTACCACCGACACCATCGTGTCCGAGATCGTGCACCGGCTGCCGATCCCGCACGCGAACCGCAGCCCCTACGACACCCGGGACGGCCGCGCGCCGTACGAGTCCCGGGGGCGGTGATCATGCGGGAGGCGCTGCGGGGTCTCACCACACGCGGCCGCTCGTTCCTGGCAGCCGCGGTCGCCGCCGGCATCTCGGCGCTCATCCTGGGCGAGCGTGACCTGCTGCGGGTCGCGGTGCTGCTGGCCGCGATGCCGCTGCTAGCCGCGGCGTACGTCGGGCGCAGCCGCTACAAGCTGGCCTGCACCCGAACGCTTTCGCCGGGCCGGGCCCCGGTCGGCTCCAGCGCGCGGGTGGTCCTGCGCCTGCAGAACCTGTCCCGGCTGCCCACCGGCACCATGCTGCTGGAGGACCGCCTGCCGTACGCGCTGGGCAGCCGGCCCCGGGTGGTGCTGGAGCGCCTCGGCGCGCACCAGGCGAGTTCGGTGGCGTACACGGTGCGCGCCGACGTGCGCGGCCGGTACCCGATCGGTCCGCTGGTGATCCGGCTGACCGACCCGTTCGGGCTCTGCGAGATGACCCGCTCGTTCCCGAGCGTCGACCAGCTCACCGTGATCCCCCTGGTCCAGCCGCTCCCCCGGGTCCGCCTGGCCGGGGAGTACGCGGGTGCCGGGGACAGCCGCGCCCGCTCGGTGGCGGTGCACGGCGAGGACGACGCCGCCACCCGGGAGTACCGGCGGGGCGACGATCTGCGCCGGGTGCACTGGCGGTCCACGGCCCGGACCGGCGAGCTGATGGTCCGCCGCGAGGAGCAGCCCTGGGAGAGCCGGGCCACGGTGGTCCTGGACACCCGGGCGCAGGCGCACCGCGGCGAGGGCCCGACGGCCAGCTTCGAGTGGGCCGTCTCGGCGACCGCCAGCATCGCGGTGCACCTGCGCGAGGCCGGCTACAAGGTGCGCCTGGTGACCGGGACCGGAGTGGACATCGACGGCACCGAGAGCGGCGGCGAGGGCCTGATCCTGGACGCCCTGGCGGACGTGAAGACGGTCTCCGGCGGCGACGTGTCGGTGCTCGTCGAGCAGGTTCGCCGGCGCTCCGACGGCGGCCTGGTGATCGGCCTGTTCGGCACGCTCACCACCGCCGAGGCACACCTTCTCAGCCAGCTCCGCGGCAACGGCGCGACCTGCATCGGATTCGCCATCGACAGCTCGACCTGGATCCCGATGACGACCGGCGACCGGCAGGAGTCGGACCGGGAGCACGCGGCCGCGTCGCTGGCCCTGGTGCGCAGCGGCTGGCGCTCAGTGCCCGTGCCGCACGGCGAGACGCTGCCGGCCCTCTGGCCCACGGTGGGTCGTGGCTCGCAGGGCTTCGCCTATCGCGCGGCGATGGCCGAGACGGTCAGCGGGGTGATCCGATGACCGGCCGCCGCCGTCTCGGGCTGGTCGCGGCCACCGCCACGCTGCTCGCCTCCGCACCCCTCGCGACGATCTTCGACTCCTGGACCTGGCTGCTCCAGGTGCTGCTCACGGTGGTGATGATCGCCGGTGCGGCGGTGCTCGCCCGGACCCTGCGGTTCCCCGGCTGGGCGCAGGGGCTGAGCATGGCGCTGGCCCTGCTGGTCACGCTGACCTGGATCTTCCCGAGCGGGCACGAGCTGCTGGTGCCGACACCGGCGACGCTCGCGCACTTCGCCGAGCTGATCCAGCAGGCCGGCGAGGACACCCGGTCGTACGCGGTGCCCGTACCGGACCGCGACGGGCTGCTCTTCGTCGCGGTCCTCGGGCTCGGCGTGGTCGCCATCGTGGTGGACCTGCTGACCGCGGTGTTCCGCAGGCCGGCCCTGGCCGGCCTGCCGATGCTGGCGATCTACTCCATCCCGGTCGCCGTCTATCTGGACAGTGTTCCGGTCACCCCGTTCATCGTGGGTGCCTGCGGCTACCTCTGGCTGCTGGTCGCCGACAATGTGGACCGGGTTCGCCGGTTCGGCCGCCGGTTCACCGGCGACGGGCGGGACGTCGACGTCTGGGAGCCGTCCCCGCTGGCCGCCGCCGGGCGCCGGCTCGGTGTGGCCGGTGTGCTGGTGGCGGTGCTGCTGCCGCTGGCCCTGCCGACCGTCACCGGTGGCCTGCTGTCCCAGCTCACCCAGAGCGGCAACGGGGTCGGCGGCGGGCTGGGCACGGGCAACGGCGGACGGATCGACCTGTTCGCCGCGCTGAGCGGCAAGCTGACCGACAGCACCACGGTCAACCTGCTCAAGGTGACGACGACCGAGAAGGAGCCGTTCTACCTGCGGTTCGCCGTCGCGGACCAGCTCACCGCGACCGGCATCGGCAGCCAGCCCCCGAGCGGGAACGCGCTCAACCGGGGCAGCCTGCCGGACCCGCGCCGGGAGAGCTCGACCAACCAGACCACGTTCCAGCAGTACCACGCGGAGATCGAGGTCTCGGACGCGCTGCGGCAGACCATGGCACCGACGTACTCGTACCCGGTCGGGATCAAGGATCTCTCCGGCACCTGGGCGTACGACCCGAACCAGCAGGTGCTGTACTCCAACCGGAGCACCACCAGCAAGCAGAGGTACTCGGTCGACTACCTGCGCGCCCAGTACACCCCGGCCGCGCTGCGGACGGCGCCGGCGCTGGGCCCCGACGACCCGCTCCGGCGGGCGTACACCAGCGTGCCGGTGAACACCTTCGTCAATGATCTGGTCGCCAAGCTGACCAAGGGCAAGACCAACGATTACGACAAGGCCCGGGCGATCTACGAGTCGTTCTCCAAGAAGTACGGCTACACGTACAGCCTGCAGACCCAGCCGGCCGGGAACCTCGCCGAGATCGAGGCCTTCCTGAAGAACAAGGTCGGCTTCTGCCAGCAGTACGCGGTCGCCATGACGTGGATGGTGCGGGCCGCGGGGATCCCGGCCCGGGTGGCGTTCGGCTTCACCCGGGGTACGGCCGAGGACGGTGACACCTTCGTGATCACCAACCGCAACGCGCACGCCTGGACCGAGGTCTACCTGCAAGGCTTCGGCTGGGTACCGTTCGACGCGACACCGTCGGCCGGGGTGTCCGGGTCGGCCCGATCCAACTGGGCGCCGGACGTCGACCAGACGACCTCGCCCTCCACCCCGACGTCGGCCGCCCCGGTGCCCGACTCCAGCGCGTCGCTCGCCCCCGGCCAGAACCAGCGGCCCGACCGGGCGAACGACGGTGGCGGCACGGCCACGGCGGGCACCTTCAGCTCCGACGAGGAGAACTGGACGGGCCTGCTGATCGGCGGGACGATCGCCACCCTGATCGCGCTGCTCCTGGTTCCGGCGCTGCGCCGGGTCCTGCTGCGACGCCGGCGCAACGCGGCGACGATCGGCCCGCCGCCCGCGGTGGTGGATCCGGGCGAGCCGGGACCGGCGGGCACGGTCACCGGGATCGAGGTCACCAGCGAGGCCGCCCAGGCCCGGGCGGACGCCCACGCGGCGTGGGACGAGCTGATCGACACGATGATCGACTTCCAGATCGCGGTCGACCCCACGGAGACACCACGGCTCACCGCACAGCGGCTGATCAAGGAGACGCTGCTCTCCGCCGAGCCGGCCGCCGCGGCTGAGCTCCTCGGCACCGCCGAGGAACGGGCCCGCTACGCCCGGCAGCCGCTGCAGGGCGCGGAGCTGACCTCAGCCCTGCGCCGCCTGCGCGCCGGAATGTCCCACTCGGCTTCGGCCCGGGTCCGGCTCCGGGCGACGTTGTTCCCACCGTCGATCCTGCTCGAATGGCGGCTGGCGCTGGCCGAGGCCGGCACCCGCACGATGGAGGCCGCGAGCCGGGCCCGAGAAAGCCTCGCCCGCTTCAACCTCCGCCGCCTGCTCACCCGCACCCGCTGACGAAGTGAGGGGCGCCGCCCAGCGGCGCCCCTCCAAACTTCAGCGAACAGTCGCCGCCGACAGACCGCGCAGCGAGACCAGCCTGGTCCACCCCGGCGACCCGGTCAGATCTCGGCAACCTACGCCCGGACCACGGCCACCAGCCGGCAGTAACCAATCGGCCCGGTCACCAGGCTGCAGCCAACCAACCGGCCCGCCCAACAAACCGCAACCACCAGCCGCACCCGACAGCCCGCAACCGACCAACCGGCCCGCCCAACAAACCGCAACCACCAGCCGCACCCGACAGCCCGCAACCGACCAACCGGCCCGCCCAACAAGGCGCAACCACCAGCCGCAGCCGACAGGATGCAACCAACCGGCCTCGGTCGGTGCGACCTACGAGCCTCGGCCCACAGGCTGCGACACGTGGGCGCGGTCGTCCCAGCAAGTGGCGGGTGCTCCTGGACAGTGGTCCGATGCGGAATCTTCGCCGGCTGATCGGGACACGGTACGGCATCGCATACACGTGTTTCCGCGTTTGCGGAGCCGCCAGCCCACATCGGGTGTCCGGCTGCTCGGCCATATCAGCGCTCTCGATGCGACTCTGAAACCCAGCCGGACGCCGCGGTCCTGGCCCGCTGCGGGTAGCAGCCGAGCTGGTCCTAAGAGTCGCTTCAGCGGGCTCGATGCAACCGTGGGACCCAGCCGATGCAGCGGCTGGATCCCACGGTTGTAAAACAGCCGGCACCAGCTGGACTCCCGCGCGTTGCGGAGCGTGTCTCAGGTAGCGCCGCCAGCGGTGACCGGACCCGCAGATGCCAGCGGTGAGAAGGTAAGTAATCCTCCGGCACCCGCAGGGTTACGGGCGGGCGGAAAATTACCTTCCTTCTCACCGGTCATCAGGAGCTTTGCCACGGAACCAGATTGCTTCAGCGTTTGCCACAGAAAACCCAGCGAAGCGAGTCGATTCAACCTTCGCTACGAAACTCAGCAGAACCAGCGTTCGCTGCAGAACTCAGCAGAACCAGGTCGATTCAGCGTTCGCTGCGGAACTGAGCAGAACCAGGTCGATTCAGCGTTCGCTGCGGGACTCAGCGGAGCCGAAGTCGGTTCGGCGTTCCGCCTAGCGCGGCGGAGCCGGATCAGCCCCGCTTAACGCTGTCCTTCGGGGCGTTGCTTCCAGCGGTCCTCGAGGCGGTCCAGCAGCCCGCCGCTTCCCTTGCGACCCTGGCGAGTCCGCCGTGAGGCTGTCCCCCCGACGGATTTCAGGTCTGGGGCCTGGCCACGCTTTCGTGACTGCATCGCGAAGGCGGCCGACCCGAGCATCACGACGAAGCCGGCGACGCCGAGCAGCACCTGACCGGAAGCCGCCCCATACACGACTAGAGCCAAACCAAGCACGATCACGAACGCGGCGATGATGAGCCGGCGCCGTGCGTGGAAACGCGGGTCGTTGGCCCGCACAGCCGAGGCGAATTTGGGGTCCTCGGCAAGCGACCGCTCGATCTGATCGAACAGCCGCTGCTCGTGCTCCGAGAGCGGCACGGCTTTCCTCCCCGGGCGCATGTCCGGCCCAAGCTGGGGCCGGGGCAGCCGTCGGCTGCCTTATCACGCAAGTCTACGAGGGGGTTGGCGGGTCGGAAAGCGGGACGACGGCCGAGTGCGGGTGATTTTCCATGCCGAGAAGATCGTTTCGTCCGAAAAGCCCGTCTCACCAGCTCATCACGTCTGGTGAAACAGTCGCGACATCGAGTGACGCTGATGGTTGGCGATCGTCCGCCGGTCAGCGGGCGATCAACAGCGGCACGGTCATCTCGGCAGCTGTCGCCGACCCGTGGTACGCCACCAACTGGCCCGCCTTGGCCGGCTCCCACCCGGACGCGACCGCCACCGCCCGGCCCCAGCAGATCACCACCACGTCACCGATCCGGTCGGCGTGCCCGTCCGGCACCGGCCCGAACCAGCCGGCCTCGATCGCCTCCTCGCGGACCAGCACCGACGCCTCGTCGCCGAAGATCCCCCGCCAGTTGGCCAGCACGTCGTCCCGCGCGCGGTCCGCGGCGTACAGGTAGCGGACCCGGGGCTCACCGGCCACCCCGACCACACCGTCGCGCAGCTCCGGGATCGCGGCCATGTCCCGCCGGCTCTCCGCCGGCACGTTGAGCTGGCCGTGGTCGGCGACCACCAGCAGCGCGGAGCGCGGCGGGAGCCCGTGCACCACCCGGTCGAGCAGCCGGTCCACCCCGCGGGCGGCCTCCCGCCAGGTCGCCGAGCCGACCCCGTCCTCGTGGCCGAAATGGTCGAGGTCCGGGTGGTAGCCGTAGACCAGCGCCGGGCCGTCCGCCTCACGCAACGCGGCCAGCACCCCGTCGGCGACCGCCGAGCCGTCCGCGGCGCCCCGGTAGACGCCACCCCGGTTCGCCGCCAGGCTCAGCCCGCTGCCCTCGAACTGCGGCCGGCTGACCACGGTGACCCGCACTCCGGCCGCGGCGGCGAGCTCCATCCGGGTCGGCACCGGCTGCCACACGCTCGGGTCCGGATCCTGACCCCACATGATGTGGGTGAGCGGCCGGCCATCCGGCCGGCGGACGGTGAAGCCGAGCACGCCGTGCGCGCCGGGTGGCACCCCGGCGCCGAGCGTGACCAGGCTGACCGGGGTCGTGGACGGGAACCCGGCGGTCAGCGTGCCGGCGTGCCCGCGGCCGCCGGCGGCCAGGTCGGCGAGGACCGGGGCGTGCGGCGCGGCCAGCGGCAACTGGTACGCCCCCAGCCCGTCCACCAGCAGCACCGCGATCTTGTCCACCCCGTCCAGCCGGGCGCCGAGGCCGAGCACGTCGACCGCGCCCGGCACCCCGAGCACGGCGCTCACGCTGGGCAGCAGATCGGCCAGGCTGGCGACACCGTATGCCGGGCGGACCGGGCGCAAGGCGTCGGGATGCAACCCGTCGTCCGGGAGGGTTTCCGGTACGGATTCCAGCGTGGAGACCGGGGCGGAGTCGGCACCCGGAACGGGCGCGGTCATGGCCGGCGGGCGAAGAGATGCAGTTGGGAGGCGATGTCCCGGAACGGCGGCTGGGCACTCAGCGCCAGCTCCAGGTCCAGCACCGCCTGCGGGTCCTCCTCGATCACGGTGGCCGGCAGCAGGTCGGCGACCACCCGTACGCCATGGGTCTCCTCGACCTGGAGCCCGGCCGCGCTGAGCAGCGCCTCGGCCGTCACCGCGTCGTACCGCCGGCGCAGCGTGTCGCGCGGCCCCGACCGGCCCTCCGGGTCGTTGACCAGCGCGGACGCCGCCCGCAGGTGGCCGTTGACGGCCCGGCCCAGGATCGCGGCCGAGCGGCCGGCGACCAGCAGGCTGAGCGCGCCGCCGGGCCGCAGCGCGGCGGCGATCGCGGCGACCACCCGGGACGGGTCGTCCACCACCTCGAGCACGGCGTGGCACAGGATCAGGTCGGCGCTGCCCGGCTCGACCAGCCCGGCGAGCGCGTCGCCGTCGCCCTGGACGGCGCGCACCCGGTCGGCGACGCCCGCGTCGGCGGCGCGGCGGGTCAGCGCGGCGAGTGCGTCCGGGCTGGCGTCGATCACGGTGACGGTGTGCCCGGCCTCGGCGAGGGGGACGGCGAATCCGCCGGTGCCGCCGCCGACGTCGAGGACGGTCAGCTCACGGCCGGCGTGCCGGTCCAACTCCCGGCGCAGGACAGCCCAGACCGCCGCGTTGCGGGCGGTGACGAGCGGGCGGCCGGTACGTGCGGTTGCAGTGTCCACCCGGGCAGCCTATCCGCCGGGACAAGGCTAGAAATCGAAGAGGACACCGGTGGCGCGGTTCATCTCGCAGTTGTTGCCGTACTGGTGCGCCCACTTCACCGCGCGTCCCCGCCACACTCCGCTGAGCCGCGCGGTGACCGGCTGGTAGAGCAGGAAGCAGTACCGGTCGGCCGGCTTGAGCTTGGCCGGGTCGGCGCCGACCCGGGCCAGTTCGGCACAGGCCTGCGCCGGCTTGGGGTGGCGGCCGCCGTCCGGGTCGCAGGTGAGCGAGACCTCGGTCGCCGGGCCACCCTCGGCCACGTGGGCGAGGGTGAGACGGGAACCGGTGACGGGCGCCCGGGCGGTCTCGCCGCCGGCGGCAGCGGCGGATGACGCGGTGGCCAGGATAGCCGCTCCGGCGGTGAGGCTCGTGCGGACGCGGAACAACATGCTGCACTCCGATGCTTCTCGGTAGCGCACCTTATAACATCAGACCGGGAATTTCCGGCAAATCGCAGAAAAGACCCTTCCTTTCGTACGCGGAGAAGCGCGTCAGCGGAAGTCACGCGACGCCGGAGCGACCGGCGGGTGGAGCGTCTCCAACCGGTCCGCCACCAGGTTCAGCACCCCCTCCGCCCGCTCCAGCCGCCCGCGCACCAGCAGCGCCGAACTGCTCCGCGCCACCCGCCGGTACCGCAGCCACAACCCCGGCGAACAGGTCACGTTCAGCATCCCCGTCTCGTCCTCCAGGTTCACGAACGTCACCCCGCCCGCGGTCGCCGGCCGCTGCCGGTGCGTCACGATCCCCCCGACCCGGATCCGGGTGCCCGCCTCCACCTCCGGCAGGTCGGCGATCCGCAACGCCCCGGCCTGATCCAGCCCGGCTCTGAGGAACCGGACCGGATGCGTCTCCGGCGACAACCCGGTCGCCCAGACATCCGCGACCAGCACGTCCATCTCGCTCATCCCGGGCAGCATCGGTGCCTCGGTGCCGGTGACCGTCCCGGGAAGACGGTCCGGTTTGTCCTGGGCGGCCGCTCCGGCGGCCCAGAGCGCCTCACGACGCGAGAGGCCGAAACCCGCGAAGGCGTCGGCGGTGGCCAGCGCCTCCAGGTGAGCGGCCGAGCATCCGGTCCGGCGGGCAAGATCGGTCATCGATCGGTACGGCCCATGGTCGCGGCGCTCGTTCTCGATCCGCTCGGCGAGCTCCGCCCCGATCGTACGGACGGCACCGAGGCCCTGCCGGACCACCGGCCCACCGAGGCCCCACGCCTGCGGTGGCTCCCCGGCCTCCGCCTTGCGCCGGCTCGCCGGCGTGGTCTCCAGCGTCGCCAGCGCGGCACTGCGGTTGATGTCGGGGCGGCGCACCTCGACACCGTGCCGGCGCGCGTCGTCGACCAGCGTCTGCGGCGAGTAGAACCCCATCGGCTGCGCGTTCAGCAGCGCCGCGCAGAACGCCGCCGGGTGGTACCGCTTCAGCCAGGCGCTCGCGTAGACCAGGTAGGCGAAGCTCATCGCGTGGCTCTCCGGGAAGCCGTAACTGGCGAACGCGGAGAGTTTGCGGAACAGGTCGTCGGCCAGCTCACCGGTGATCCCGTTGCCGGCCATCCCCTCGTACAGCCGGATCCTGATCCTCTCCATCTTCTCGACGGACCGTTTCGAGCCCATCGCGCGCCGCAACTGATCGGCCTCGGACGGATCAAAACCGGCCACGTCGATCGCCAGCTGCATCAACTGCTCCTGGAAGAGCGGCACGCCGAGCGTCTTGGCCAGCGCGTTGCTCATCAGTTCGTGCGGCACGTCGGGCGGCTCCAGGCCGTTCTTCCGCCGGATGTACGGATGAACCGACCCGCCCTGGATCGGCCCCGGCCGGATCAGCGCCACCTCGATCACCAGGTCGTAGAACTCCCGGGGCTTGAGCCGGGGCAGCGTCGCCATCTGGGCGCGGCTCTCCACCTGGAACACCCCGACCGAGTCGGCCCGGCAGAGCATCTCGTAGACCTCGGAGTCGTCGAGCCGCATCGTGCCGATGTCCAACTCGTCCTCGATCATGTCGTACGCGTAGTGCAGCGCGGAGAGCATGCCGAGCCCGAGCAGGTCGAACTTGACCAGATCCACGGCGGCGCAGTCGTCCTTGTCCCACTGCAGCACGCTGCGGCCCGGCATCCGGCCCCACTCCACCGGGCAGACCTCGATGATCGGCCGGTCGCAGATCACCATGCCGCCGGAGTGGATGCCCAGGTGACGGGGGAAGTCCTGGACCGCGTTGGCGAACTCCACCACCTGCTCCGGCAGGTCACCGTCCGCGGTCGCGACGTCGCCCCAGCGGTCGATCTGCTTGCTCCAGGCATCCTGCTGACCGGCCGAGAAACCGAACGCCCGGGCCATGTCCCGGACCGCCGACCGGGGACGGTAGGAGATCACGTTGGCGACCTGGGCGGTGTGCTCCCGGCCGTACTTCCGGTAGACGTGCTGGATCACCTCCTCGCGCCGGTCCGACTCGATGTCCACATCGATATCCGGCGGGCCGTCCCGCTCCGGGGCGAGGAACCGCTCGAAGAGCAGGTTGTAGTGGACCGCGTCGACGTTGGTGATCCACAGGGCGTAGCAGACCGCCGAGTTCGCCGCCGATCCCCGGCCCTGGCAGTAGATCCGCTGTTGCCGGCAGAACCGCACGATGTCGTAGACGACCAGGAAATAGCCGGGGAAGCCGAGCTCCTCGATCATCCGGAGCTCGTACTCCAGCTGTTGATAGGCCTTCGGGTTGTCCTCGCCGTAGCGCTCCCGGGCGCCGTCCATCGTCAGTTTCCGCAGCCAACTCATCTCGGTGTGACCGGGTGGGACCTCGTAGTCCGGCAGGCGCGGGGCGACCAGGTTCAGGTCGAAGGCGAGGCCGTGGCCGTACATGGCGGCGTTCTCCACCGCGCCCGGATAACCCGCGAACCGGCGCGCCATCTCGGCACCGCCGCGCAGGTGGGCGGTACCGGCGGCGGGCAGCCAGCCGTCCATCTCGTCCAGGCTGCGACGCGCCCGGACCGCGGCTAGCGCGGTGGCCAGACGCCGGCGGGACGGGGTGGCGTAGTGCACGTTGCCGGTCGCCACCACCTCCAGCCGGCGGCTGCGGGCCAGCTCGAAGAGGGCGTCGTTGCGATCGCCGTCGTAGGGATCGCCATGGTCGGTCAGCTCGACCGCCACGTTCGGGGTACCGAACAGGTCCATCAAGCGGTCCAGCTCCCTGGCGGCGGCGTCCATCCCCTCGGTGGCCAGGGCCAGCGGGACCGGGCCCTTGCGGCAGCCGGTCAGCACCAGAACATGGTCCCTCAGGGTTTCGGCGATCAGTTCCAGACTCTCGTACTCCGGCTTGCCCTTCTCACCACCCCGCAGCTGGGCCTCGGAGATCACCCGGGCCAGCCGGGCGTAACCCTCGTGCCCGTGGGCCAGCGCCAGCAGATGGGTGCCCTCCGGGTCGGGCTCGCCGTTCTGCGGGCGGGTCAGGCCCAGCGACAGCTCGGCGCCGAAGATCGTCCGCAGGTTCAGCTCGCGGGCCGCCTGGGAGAAGCGGACCACGCCGTAGAAGCCGTCATGATCGGTGACGGCCAGGCCGGTCAGCCCGAGCCGGGCCGCCTCCTCGGCCAGTTCCTCGGGGTGGCTGGCGCCGTCCAGGAAGCTGAAGTTGGTGTGGCAGTGCAGCTCGGCGTAGTCCACGGCGGCCTCGGCGCGGACCAGGCCGGGAGCGGGGCGGTAGGGCTCGCGCTTGCGACTGAAGGCCGGGGAGTCGCCGCCGTCCGCCTCCGCCGCGATCGGATCGATCACCTGCTTCGAGCCGGGATCGGACCAGAGGCCCTTCCGGTCCGGCTTCCCGGTCGGCTTCTCCGCCGGCTTTCCGGACAGCGTCCGCTCCAATTCGGCCCAGGGCACCCCGGGATTGTGGAAACTCATCGCGCCTTCCGGTCCGTCGCAGATCTCTTGGCAGCCCAGCCGGCCGATCGGGCAACCCTGGATCCTCTGACAGTCCGCCGGGCTGATCCGTCAGTCATAGATCGCCTCCACCGTCCATTGACCGGCGGCAAGCGAGAGCAGCACCGCCCGGCCGTCGGCCAGGGACATCTGGAACCGGGCTCGGCGCCGGGCCTCCTCCGGCACCCACCAGCGCTCGTCGATCGGCCACGGGCCGGTCCAGCCGGTGATCGGCAGCGGTGCCGAACGGTCGACGGTCAGGACGGTGGGGGTGCCGGTGAGCTCGAGGCGCGCGGACACCCCGACCGGGAGGCCGGTCTCGTCGTGGACGACCGCCGGGATCGGCTGCGGCAACACCATCGCGGGAGACGGCCGCGGGAGACGACCGGGCCACGGCGGCAGCAACGGCGGACGGGCCTTACGGCCCCGGACGACGACGGTCGCGGTGGGCCGCGCCGGCTCCAGGCTTTCCGGCCGTACGTCCGAAGCAGCGACCGCGCCGTCGTCAGCGGCCGCCTCCGATTGCGCGGCAGGCGCCTCCGACTGCATGCCAGGCGCTTCCTGCGGTCCGGTGATCAGGCGCAGGTGGGAGACCGAGGCAAGCCGTTCCCCCGGGCTCTCCCGCGGCGCCGCGCTGTCCCCCGTGGACGGCCTGGTTCGAACCGGGCCGGCGGGGACGGCCGGGACCGGGAACCGCCGCGAGCCGGGCAGGTCCGGAGCGATGGCCCGGTCCAGCACCGGAACGGTGACCAGGCCCGGGATCGGATCGTCGTGCGGCGCGGCCGGACGGCTCGGTGACCGTTCGTCGCCCCACGGCACCAGGCGGATCTGGTCGTCTCCGGAACGGCCGCCCCCGGCCACCGGCGTCACCACCGCTTCCGGCCCGAGCAGGCCCTGCACCCGGCTGAACGCCCGGTGCGCCCGCTCCCGCTCGGCGCCGGCGTCACCCCACAGGCCGGGTTGCAGGCCCGCGTGCGCCAGGATCCCGTCCGGGATCAGGCTCAACCGGACCAGACCGGCGGTCGGCCGGGCCGGCCCGTTCCGGCGCGCGCCGGTCAGCCAGCCGTCCAACTGCCAGCGCACCCGTTCGGCGATGGCGGCCGCGGTGAGCAGGCCGTCATGCCGCCACACCCGGTGCAGCTCCTGGCCGTCCGCGGTGACCGCCTCCACCCCGAGCCGGGTGCAGGCCAGCCCGTACCCGGCCAGCCGCTCATGCAGGCGCTCGGCCAGCACCCGGCCGGCGAAGGCGGCGGTGTCCACCCGGTCCAGCGGCTCGTCGTAGGTCTCCGAGACGGCCAGATCCGGCGGCGGCCGCCGGACCGCGAGCGGCCGATGGTCGGCGCCCCGGGCCAGCTGATGCGCCAGCGCCCCGTCGAAACCGAACCGGGTCAGCACGTCCCCGGCCGGCAGCGCGGCGAACTCGCCCAGCGTCTTCGCTCCGAGCCGGCGCAGCAGGTCGGTGAGCTCGGGCCGCTCCAGCGCCTCGACCGGCATGTCCGCCAGGAACCCGGCGGTTCCGCCCGGCTCGATGATCCGCCCGCTACGGGCCGCGATCCCGGCCGCGAACACCCCGTCCGCGATCCCCACCTGACTCTCCACCGCGCAGGCCTGCGCGATGTGCTCGACGATCCGCTCGGCGGCGGCCTCCTCGCCCCCGTAGTACCGGGACGGCCCCCGCGCCACGAGCGCACACGCCCCCGGCCGGACCACCTCGACTCCGGCCGCGACCTCCTCGACCGCGGCCACCACCGGCTCGAACGCCCGCGCGTCCCGCCCCGGATCGTGCTCCACCACGATCAGCCGCGAGCACCGCCCCTGCGCGTCCCGCCTCCGGAGCCCCCGGCGCACGGTCTCCCGCCGAGCCGCCTCGGAGCAGGCCAACACCCGATTGTCAGCGAACACCGCCACCGGTTCCGCCGCCGGCACCCCCAGCACGATCTCCGCGGCGACCACCGGCCAGTCCGGACACCAGACCAGCAGTGTCCTCACCCCGTTCGCCATCACCCCATCACCCCGGACTCCGCCGGCACTCCACGCCGCTTCCGCGAAGCCCCGGGCGAAGCCGCTCCCCGTGGCTGCCTACCCGCCCGGCCCCGAGCCGGGCCGCCCGCCCGCGAGCGGGACGACCGCGCGTCCGCGCCGGCCCCCTCCGCCGTCCCCACGACAATCAGCCCCGCCTCGCGCTCCTCCTCCGCTTCAGCACCGCCAACGCCGTGACCGCATACGTGCGCCGGACCGCTCGACCCATTGCGATCTTGGCGACCTACGCCCAGACAGCAGCCACAACTTGCCAAGATCACATCGCAAGCGGCGGTCTGCGCAACGGTGGTCACCGCGGTAGGCGGCGGGGCATCACCGAGGGACAGCGCCGGAACGGCGTGGAACGTCCCGCCATCCGAGGTCGACGACGTTGCGGCGGCACGGACGCCAAGGGCTTCAGAACGAGTCCGCGATGCCTCGGTGCGAACGCCAACCGCATCGGAACGGACCCGGGATGTGTCAGGACGAACGCCAGCGGCGTCGGGACGGACCCGGGATACCTCGGAACGAGCACCAACATCGGAACGAACCCCGGATACGTCAAGACAAGCGCCAGCGGCGTCGGGGGCAGATCGGGATGTAGCGGGGGCGTCAGGATGAGTCTGGGGCGTAGCGGGGCGGGATGCCGGGGTGGCCGGGCGGGCTGTCAGGCCCGGCATCCAGAGGGTGAGCTCCTTGGGGCGGGCCGCCGCGCCCCGGCCGTTGGCGACCACGGTGACCTCGCGGCGGCGCAGGCGGCCCCAGCCGTCCCCGAGCCCCTCCCAGTGACCACCGCTGACCCGCAACGTCACGTCCGCACCGGACCAGTCACCGAACGGCACCAGCACGCTGCCGCGCTGCCGGGCCCGGGCCGCCAGCCGGCTCACGACGGACCCGGACACCGGCCCGGGAACCGCCGTGACCACCACGTCCACACCGTCGATCAGCGCGGCCACCACGGTCGGCCAGTCCGGTCCGGGCTCGGGCACCAGCGCCAGTCGCTCCAGCGCGATGCCGGTCTCCGCCGCGGCGAGCGCACCCAACGCCGGCAGCCCGACGACCGCACACCAGGAACCGGCCCGCGACGCGGCCGCGAGCAGGGCCAGCATCAGCGACGTCCCGCCGCCGGCACGCGCGGCCCGGCCGCCGGCCACCGCCACCGTGCTACCCCGCCGCAGTCCACGCCCGGGCAGCAGACTGCCCAGTTCGGCCGCGACCGGCAGCATCCGGTGCGCGCCCGGCTCATCCGCCTCGCTCGCCGGTCGAACCAGCCCAGCAAGGGCGGCCGTCCCGCTGATCATGCGCCCTGCCATCGTGCCCCGCTCTGTTCCCCGTGTGTTCCTCAACCGCGGCGACACCCCTCCACCCGAGCCGCACTCCCTATCCGCCTAAGCCGCGCACCCTCCCGAACCGCACGCCTCTCCCCAGCGGACCGCACACCCCTCCACCCGAACCGCACGCCCCGCGCACTCCGCCGCCCGAGGCACACGCCCCGCGCACTCCGCCGCCCGAGGCACACGCCCCGCGCGCCTCTCCCCAGCGGGCCGCACACCCCACCACCCGAACCGCACATCCCTTCCCGCCTGGCCACACGTCCTCCCGATCGGGTCGCGCGCACCCCTCCGGCGCGCGACCCGGGGACCCGCACTCGGAGCGGGCTCAGAATTTCGGTCCGGAGGATCTGGAGGAGAAGTGCGGCTCGGCGGCACCGGGTCTGGTGAGGCGGTGACCGATGGTGCCCGGCTTGGTGTGCCTGGCCGGGCGGTACCTGACCGGGCACCATCGGAGATCAGCGGAGCCGGCGATGCCAGGGGTTGCCACACGCAACCCGGGCACCTCACCGGTCCGCGATGTCGGCATGGCGGGATCTCGGCCGATGAGATCGGTCAGGCGGCCAGTGGTGGCTGGTAGGAGAGGCCGAGGGAGGACTCCGCCACCGCGACGAACTGTTCGGCCGCGCGCAGCAGGTCGTCCGCCTCGCGGGCGCTCACCACGTGGGGAATGCCGGCCTCGGCGGCCGCGCGCTTGCCGGCGCCGAGGGCGAAATAGCCCGCCCAGTCACTGAACTCCGGCGCGACCAGCACCAGCAGCGACCAGACGCTGGTCGCCCTGGTACGCCGCCCGGGTGCGGCCGGGCGGGCCCGGGCGGCGAGCAGAGCCGCGGCCGCGCGCAGGGCGGCCAGGTGAGCCGCCGCGTATCGCAGGCCGTCGGGAGTGGTGTGCGCCGCCTCGGTCAGATCCTGCCGGGCGATCGCCAGCAGCTGGGCCGGGGTGCGGTGGGGCAGCATGTGCGCCGGGACCGTTGGCATGTCGGCCCGGACGCTCAAGCCGGGCGTGCCAGCCTGAGCGGCCAGACCAGGCGTGCCAGCCCGAGCGGTCAAACCGGAAGCATCGGCCCGAGCGGCCAGACCGGACATATCAGTCCGAGCGGCCAGGCGGGATGCGCCGGCCCGAGCAGCCAGACCGGGCAGGTCGGCCGGGGCGGCTAAAGAGGACGTGTCGGGTCGAGCGGTCGAACCGGGCGTGCCGACCCGAGCAGACAGACCGGGCATGTCAGGCTGAGCGGGTATATCGGTCCGAGCAGCCAGACCCGGCGTACCAGTCCGAGCAGCCAGACCGGGCATGTCGGGCCGAGCGGTCAAGCCGGGCGCATCGGCCCGAGCAGATAGACCGGGCATGTCAGGCTGAGCGGTCAAGCCGGGCGCATCGGCCCGAGCGGTCAGACCGGGCGTGTTCGCCTGGCCCGGGACCGACATCAGGCCGGGGGCTGTGGTGCTCGCCATGGTCGTTTCTCCTCGCCTGTTCCGCATCCGACGTGCTGGCCGAACCGGACCGCTGCGGAGGAAGACGCAACGGCCAACCCGAAACCGCTCCCTTCCGGGAACGGCCGTGAGGCCGGTGCCGGGGCTCCACGGGCAGTGGGAGCCCCGGCCGCAGACCGGCCGGATGTGAAGCTTCCCCACACCACACCCGGCCGGACACTGCCGGCGGGTCCGCCGCCCGCCACCGGGGGTCGGGGGCAACGAGCGGCGGCCTGCCTTTGTCACGAGGCCCGAACCCGCGAATGCCCGGACCACGCAGTGCGGCACTTCGCGGTGCCGCACCCGGAAGACACGCCGCGAAACACGCTCCCGGGAGCCAGAGCGAACACCCTTTCGAACATCCGTTCTAACTACAGCAGAGACTAACACTCGCCTACGACAGGAACGCAAGCTTCACGACGCCCTCGGCGACCACTTTTTCGAACAAGTGATCGACACCTTTGACCGCCGGGAAGTGACTTCCGGGGTGGGCGAGGGCGCGGAGGCCCGCTCAACCGCCGGCGGCCCGTACGACCGCCTCCCCCGCGGCCGTACGCAGGTAAAGCACACTCCGCCCAGCCCGGCGCCGCGTCACCAGCCCCGCCTCCAGCAGCACCCGCAGATGCCCACCGACCGACCCCAGCCCCAGCCCGGTGATCGCCACCAACTGACTGGTGCTCCTCGGCTGCTCCAACTCCACGAGAACCCGCGCCCGCCCCGCCCCGACCAACCTCCCCAGCGACCCCGGCACCACCCGCCCGGCACCGGGATCCGCCAGCACCCCCGAGGCCCGGTAGATCAGCGCATACCGCAGCGGACGCGGTTCCTCCCAGGAGGCCCACCCCCGCCTGAGCGTGTTCGGCACGAAGAGCAACCGTGCGCCGGAGATGTCGCGCGGCGGATAGTCGAACGCGTTGATCTGCAGCCGCCCATCCCCCAGCCACCGCATCCCGTCGCGCAGCCCGTCCAGCGCCGCCTGCCACCCGCCCAGGCTGAGCTGCCTGGTCCGGGCCAGCACGTCCGCCTCCAGGAGGCGCCGGCGCCGCGGCCAGTCCGGTTCGATCGCCGTGTGCCAGATCCAGGTCAGCAGGTCCGCGATCCGTGCACCGAGATCGTCCCGGTCCAGTTCGGACGGCAGCCGCCCGCCGAGACCTTCCGCGATGTTCCGCCGGGCCCGCGGGGCGGGTGTCGCCCGCACCACCGCGACCTCCGCCTCGAACGGCTGCTCCAGCTCAGTGGGGGGTGGCGCGACGAAGTCGGCGATCCAGTGTGGCCGCAGCGCCGCCTCCACCAGCGCCGCGGTGAGCGGATCTCCGGCGAGCCGCTCCAGGTAGGCCGGCCGGTACGCGCGCAGCCACTCCCGCTCGAGCGGGAACTCCGCGGCGTTCCAGCGCAGCGACATCAGCGCGGCGGTCGTCTCGGCCAGCGGGGAGAGCACGAATCGGCTGGTCGCGAGCGTGTCGGCGTCCACCTGCCACCAGCCCATCGGGCCACCACCTTTCGTCCCAGCGCGAAACATTAACCGTCCGGCGGGCGGGCCCGAAGACTGACGAACCATGCGTACCTACCGCCAGTTGTTCCGTACGCCGGAGTTCACGCCGATCTTCACCGCCACCTGCCTGCAGAGCGCGGCGGCGACGGTGACCGGCCTGGCGCTGGCCACCGACGTCTACGCCCGCACCGGCTCGCCGTTCTTCGCGGCGGTGAGCATGTTCGGCCCGTCGCTGGCGCAGCTGGCCGGCGCGACGCTGCTGCTCTCCGCGGCCGACCGGTGGCCGCCGCGCGCCGCGGGCGCCGGGCTCGCCCTGCTCACCGCCGTGCTGACCGCTCTGCTGGCGCTGCCCGGCCTGTCGATCGCCGGGGTGTTCGCGGTGCTGCTGGCGATGGGTCTGGCCGCCTCGGTGAGCGGCGGGGTGCGGGCCGGGCTGCTCACCGACGTGGTCGCGGACTCGTACCTGCTCGGCCGTTCCGCGCTGAACATCTCCAACGGCGCGATGCAGATCGCCGGGTTCGCCGCCGGGAGCGCGCTGGTGACCGTGCTGTCGCCGGCCGGGACGCTGCTGACCGGCGCCGGGGCCCACCTGGTCGCGGCGCTGGTGATCAGGACGGGGCTGGCCCGGCGGGCTCCGCGCGCCACGGGCCGGGCCTCGGTGGCGGCGACGTGGCGGGTCAACGCGCGGTTGTGGGCGATTCCCGGGATACGACCGGTCTACGCCGGACTGTGGCTGCCCAACGGCCTGATCGTCGGCTGCGAGGCGTTGTTCGTGCCGTTCGCGCCGTCCGGTGCCGGCCTGCTGCTGGCCGGTTCGGCGCTCGGCATGCTCGCCGGGGACGTGCTGGCCGGGCGGTTCCTGACGCCGTCCTGGCGCCGGCGTCTCGCCCCGTTCCTGCGGCTGCTGCTGGCCGTGCCGTACCTGCCGTTCGCCCTGCACCCGCCGATGGCGGTGGCGGTCGCGCTGGCGGTGGTGGCGGCCGTCGGTTACTGCTCCACGCTGCTGCTCCAGGAGCGCCTGGTGGAGCTCGTCCCGGAGGAGAACCGCGGGCAGGCGCTCGGCCTGCACAGCTCCGGCATGCTGACCATGCAGGCGGTGTGCGCGGCGGTGGCCGGCGTGCTCGCCGAGCTGACCTCCCCGGCCACCGCGATCACGCTGCTGGCTGGCGGTTCGGTCGCGGTCACCCTGCTCCTGGCGCCCGCCCTGCGACAACCGGCGGCGACCCTCCCGTTCGCCAGTCCTGCGAATCGCCCAACCTAGTCCGATCTTGGCAAGCCAGGCCCGGATGGCAGCCACAACTTGCCAAGATCACGCCGGAAACGCCGCGGGCGCCCCACGGCCGTAAGCGGCGGCGGACGCCGCAGGCGCCCTACAGCCGTGAGCGGCGGCGGACGCCGCAGGCGCCCTACAGCCGTGAGCGGCGGCGGACGCCGCAGGCGCCCTACAGCCGTGAGCGGCGGCGGACGCCGCAGGCGCCCTACAGCCGTGAGCGGCGGCGGACGCCGCAGGCGCCCTACAGCCGTGAGCGGCGGCGGACGCCGCAGGCGCCCTACAGCCGTGAGCGGCGGCGGACGCCGCAGGCGCCCTACAGCCGTGAGCGGCGGCGGACGCCGCTGGCGCCCTACAGCCGTGAGCGGCGGCGGACGCCGCGCGAGATCACCACGGGGCTCGGCCGAGAGGCCCTCGCACGGGACCCCATCGGTCGTACCGGAGAAACGGTGTGAACAGCGACCGGAAGCGGACCGTGAGCTATCCGACGTGAACCCTGGGACGACGGGCCGGATCCGGCTCGCTCTGCCGCAGGATCTCCCGGACCACCGGCGCCGTGTCGCCGCGACCGAACAGCAGATAGCGGAACAGGTGGCCGAGCGGGCTCCCCTCCGCCCACTCGAAGTAGCAGTGCGGCCGCACCCCGGTCACGTCCCGGAACGCGAGCAGCACCGCCGCGATCGAGTTCGGCACGGCCGGGCTCTCCATCCGCAGGATCCGGTGCCGGCCCACCTTGACCCCGCGCACCTCGAGGACGTCGCTGAACTCGGAGGGATCGACCACGTCGATCTCCAGGAAGAGGATGTCGGCCCGGCCCGGCACCGGGTTCATGCCGCGCTGCTCACCCTCCTTGGCGTCGTACTCCGCCTCGTCACCGGCCTGCCGCTGGTTGGCCACGATGTTCAGCTCGCCGTCGTGCTCGATCGAGTCGGTGATGAAGCGCCGGGCCTCCTCGTCGAACTCGATCCGGTCGGTGCGCAGCTCGGTGGTCCGGGTGACCCGGGAGATCAGCGAGACCAGGATGATCCCGCCGATGAAGACCGCGGAGATCGCGATGCCGTCCGGCTTCTCGATGATGTTGTCGATCAGCGCGTAGAGCAGCACCAGGGTGAGCACGGCGAAGCCGAGGCCGGCGCCGCGCTGCCGGGCCCGCAGCGCCGAGATGGTGACCGCGACCGCGCCGGAGACCATCATCGCCAGGATGCCGGTGGCGTACGCCCCGGCCTGCGCGTTCACGTCGGCCTTGAAGGCGATCGTGATGCCGACGCTGATCACCGTGTAGACCAGCACCACCGGCCGGACCGCCCGGGCCCATTCCGGCGCCATGCCGTAACCGGGCAGGTAGCGGGGCACGATGTTGATCAGGCCGGCCATCGCGGAGGCCCCGGCGAACCAGAGGATCAGGATGCTGCTGATGTCGTAGACGGTGCCGAAGCCCTCGCCGAGGTACTCGTGCGCGACATACGCGAGCGCGCGCCCGTTCGCCTCCCCACCGGCTTCGAAGGCGGCCGGCGGGATCAGCACCGTGGTCACGAAGCTGGTCGCGATCAGGTAGACGCTCATGATCGCGGCCGCGGTGGTGAGCAGCTTCCGGGTGTTGCGGACGCGGGACTCCAGCCCGTCGGACTTGATCAGGGGCATCATGCTGACCCCGGTCTCGAAGCCGGAGAGCCCGAGCACCAGCGCCGGGAAGGCCAGGATGGACGGTCCGATCAGGTCGGCGAACCCGCTGCCGTGCTCGGTCAGACGATCGGTCCAGGTCGCGAGCATGCCGGGGGTGTCGAAGACCTCGACCATCCCGACCACCGTGATCACGGCGTTGAGCAGCAGGAAGACGGCGACCAGCGGGATCGCGAGACCGACCGCCTCGCTGAAGCCGAGCAGGAAGATGAAGCCGAGGACCAGCAGAAGCAGCACGGTGATCAGCACTTCGTGACCGTGCAGGGACGCCGGCATGTACGGGTTCTCCGACATGTGCACGGTGGCGTCCGCCGCGGAGAGCGTGATCGTGATGATCCACGAGGTGCAGACGAAGCCGAGCAGGACCAGGACGAAGATCTTGCCCCGCCAGAACGGCAGCAGCTTCTCCAGCATCGCCACCGAGCCCTGCCCGTGCGGGCTCTCCCGGGCCACCCGCCGGTACATCGGCAGCATGCCGAGCAGGGTCAGCGCCACGATCAGCAGGGTGGCCAGCGGCGACAGCGCGCCGGCCGCCAGCGCCGCGATGGCCGGCAGGTAGGAGAGCGTGGAGAAGTAGTCCACCCCGGTCAGGCACATCACCTTCCACCAGGCCTGCTCATGCGCGGGGTTCTCGGTCTCCGGGCCGACCGGCTGCACCCGATGGGCCAGCAGCCAGCGGGACAGCGCGTGCGGGGACGCTGGCTCCCGGACCGGCTCCACCACCGCCGGAACGTTGATCTCGGATTCCATGCCACCCTCTCCCTGAATCATGCGGATGTCAGGATGCACCAGAACCACAACGGGCCGCGGCCCAGGAGGCGTGATGACGCAGACAATCGTGATCACCGGAGGAAGCTCCGGCATCGGTTTGGCCGCCGCCCGGCAACTGGCGGCCAGAGGCGACGAGGTGGTGCTGGTCGGCCGTGACCCCGACCGCCTGGCGGCGGCGGTCGAGCAGGTCCGGGAGGCCGGCGGCGGGCGGGAACCGCGGCACTTCCAGGCCGATTTCGAAAAACTCGACGACGTACGGGGGCTGGCCGACCGGCTGCTCGCCGACGTCCCGGAGATCGACGTCCTGGCCAACAACGCCGGCGGGATCATCAGCCAGGCCCGCGAGACCGTGGACGGCTTCGAGGCGACCATGCAGGCCAACCATCTGGCCCCGTTCCTCCTCACCCACCTGCTGCGCGACCGGCTGGCCGGCGGCCGGGTGGTGAACACCGCCTCCCGAGCGCACGCGCAGGGCCGGCCGGGCACCAACTTCGTCGACGACTACCGGTCCTACAGCTCGTGGCGGTCGTACGGGGCCAGCAAGTCGGCCAACATCCTGTTCACCGCCGAGGCCGCCCGCCGCTGGGAGGACGTGCTCAGCGTCTCCTTCCACCCCGGCGTGGTGCGCACCAACTTCGGCGCGAGCCGGCTGACCCGGCTCTTCTACCGGTACGCGCCCGGCCTGGTCCCCCCGGAGCAGGCCGGTGAGCTGCTGACCTGGCTCTGCACCGCCCCGGCCGGGGAGCTGGAGAACGGCGCCTACTACGTGGGCCGCACCGTCGCCCGGCCGGCCGCGCACGCCCGCGACCCGGAGCTGGCGGCCGGTCTGTGGGCGGCCAGCGCCGCGGCGACCGGCCTGGACGAGCGGCCCGCCGGGTAGGTTGACGCGATGGCCGACGAGCGCGCTCCGCTGGTCACCCTGCACGTGTGGCGGGTGCCACGGCGCGCCGTCGGCTCGGCCCTGCTCCGCATGGCCGTCACCCGGCGCCGACCGGCCGGGGTGCGCTTCGGGAAGCTCCTCGGCACCGGCGCCGGAGAGAGCTTCGGGCCCGGCGACGCGGACCTGACCCGGTGGGCGGTGATCACGGTGAGCGATTCCCCGGTACGGTTCCCCGCCTGGGACCGGATCGCGGAGAGTCACGCCCGCCTCGACCTGGAGCCGCTGACCAGCCGGGGCACCTGGTCCGGCCGGAACCCGTTCCAGCCGACCGGCCGTCACCACGACGGTCCGGTGCTGGCACTGACCCGGGCGCGGCTGCGTCCCACCCGGGCGCTCCGGTTCTGGCGGGCCGTCCCGGCGGTGGCCCGGGAGGTGTCCGCCGCGCCCGGGCTGCTCGCCCGGTTCGGGATCGGTGAGGCACCGATCGGCTGGCCGGGGACCGTCAGCGTGTGGCGCGGCGCGGCGGACCTCACCGCGTTCGCGTACCGTCAGCCGGAGCATCGCGCGGCGATCGCCCGGACCCCGGTCGATCGCTGGTACGCCGAGGAGCTGTTCGCCCGGCTGGCGGTGCGCGGGATCAGCGGCGACAGGTCGGTACTGGGCTGGGCCGAGGGACGGGAGCACACAGCGCGATGAGGCTCGTAGCGTGGCAGCCGGACGACCTGCTGCGGCGGCTCGACGACGTGGTCGGGGTCTACGGCGAGGCGATGGGTTACCGCCAGGAGCTGTTGCAGACCCGCCGGGGTTACATCGGGTCGCACGTGCGCCGGCCCGGCTTCCGGGCGGTGGCCACGCTGACCACCGAGGGCCGGTTGATGGGTTTCGGGTACGGCTACACCTCGGCCCCCGGCCAGTGGTGGCACGACCAGGTCCGGTACGCCCTGGGTGAGGAGTCCCGGCGGCAGTGGATGGCCGACTGCTTCGAGGTGGTCGAGCTGCACGTGCGCCCGACCGCCCAGGGTCACGGGGTCGGCGCCCGCCAGCTGCGGGCCCTGCTCGCCATGGCCAAGGGGCGGTCGGTCCTGCTCTCCACCCCGGAGGCCGACGAGCAGCTGTCCCGAGCCTGGCGCCTGTACCGCCGCTACGGCTTCACGGACGTCCTGCGGCACTTCTACTTCCCGGGTGACGAGCGCGCGTTCGCCGTCCTCGGCCGGGAGTTGCCGCTGGTCGAGCGCCCACTCGAGGATGCACCCGGCGTAGCCGGCGGCTGAGGGGTGCCGGCCCGGTGGCTGCCGTGGGGACTGCTCGCGGCGCTCGTCCTGACGCAGATCTGCTATCCACTCACCGAGGGTGACGCCCGGGCCCGGCTGACCGTGGTCACCGTGCTGCTCGGTGTCGCCTTCTCGCTGGTGCACGCGCTGCTCGCGCGGGGCCCGCGGGCGGCCGTGGCGCTGGTGCTGAGCGCGATGGCCGGCGGGTTCGTGGTCGAGGCGATCGGGGTGGCCACCGGCTTCCCGTTCGGCTCCTACGAGTACTCCGGCCGCCTCGGTCCGCGCCTGCTCGGCGTACCGTTGATCATCCCGCTGGCCTGGACCTGGATGGCCTGGCCGGCCTGGCTGGCCGCGCTGCGTCTCGCACGGCGCCGAGCGTCGCGCGTCGCGATCGCCGCCGCCGGGCTGGCCGCCTGGGATCTCTTCCTCGACCCGCAGATGGTCGCCGAGGACTACTGGCGGTGGCGGGATCCGTCACCCGCGCTGCCCGGGGTGCCCGGCGTGCCGCTCGGCAACTACCTGGGGTGGCTGGGCTTCGCAGTGCTGCTGATGGCCGCGCTCGCGGCCGCCGCCGGCCGGGCCACGGCCGGTCCGCTCAGCTCCGACGCGCCGGCTCTGGCGCTCTGGCTCTGGACGTACGCTTCGTCGGTGCTCGCCCACGCCGTCTTCCTCTCCCTGCCCGCCTCCGCGGCGTGGGGCGCGGTGATCATGGGTGCCGCGGTCCTCCCCCTGCTGCTGCGCCCGCGCCTCCCGGCATGACCGCCGTCTGGCCGATTCTGGTGCCGTTGCTGCTGCTCACCGGCCACACGCTGATCAACGCGCTGCTGCTGCGCCGCCCGCGCCGGGACGCGACCACCGCCGAACGCGTCGCCGTGCTCCTGCCGCTGCGCGACGAGGCCGCCCGGGTCACCCCGTGCCTGCGGTCCCTGCTCGCCCAGCGGGGCGTTCCGGACCTCACCGTGCACGTCCTCGACGACGGCTCGACCGACGGGACCGCCGAGGTGGTCCGCGCCGTGGCCGGTGACCGGGTCCACCTGCACGCCGGGGACCCGCCGGCGCCCGGCTGGCTGGGCAAACCGCAGGCCTGCCGGCGGCTGGCGGACCTCGCCGGCGACGCCGACGTCCTGGTCTTCGTGGACGCGGACGTGGTGCTGGAGCCGGACGCCGTCGCCGGGGCCGTCGAGCTGCTGCGTCGTACCGGGGTGACGCTGCTGAGTCCGTACCCGAAGATCGTCGGTGCCGGGCGGCTGGTCCAGCCGCTGTTGCAGTGGTCCTGGCTCACCTTCCTGCCGCTGCGCGGCATGGAACGCTCGCCGCGCCCCTCGCTGGCCGCCGCCGGCGGCCAGTGGCTGGTCCTGGACCGGGCCGGCTACCAGCGGGCCGGCGGCCACACCGCGGTGCGCGGCGAGATCCTGGAGGACCTCGCCCTGGCCCGCGCGGTGAAGCGGTCCGGCGGGCGGATCGCGCTCGCCGACGGCTCGCGCCTGGCCACCTGCCGGATGTACGACTCCTGGCGCGACCTGGCCGACGGCTACGCCAAATCGCTGTGGGCGTCCTTCGGGTCCGCGGCGGGTGCGACCGCCGTCGTGCTCGTCCTCCTTCTCCTGTACGTCGTCCCACCGCTCGCCGCCCCCGGCTACCCGCTCCCGGCCCTGGTCGCCTACCTGCTCGGCGTCACCGGCCGGGTGATCGCCGCCCGGGCCACCGGCGGCCGCGCCCTTCCCGACGCCCTGGCCCACCCGCTCTCGATCAGCCTGTTCGCCTACCTGATCGCGCGCTCCTTCCACCTGCGGCGCCGCAACCGGCTCACCTGGCGCGGCCGCCCCGTCCCCTGACCGCAAGCTCCCCGAGCCGGCCACCTCGGCGCGACAAGAGTCCGGGCATCACGGATCATCCTGGGATGAGCGAGATCGTGGTGATCGGGGCCGGCGTCGGTGGAATGGCCGCGGCCGTGCGGCTGGCCGAGGCCGGGCACCGGGTCACCGTCCACGAGCAGTCCGGCGACGTCGGCGGCAAGCTGGCCGGCTACGAGCGGGACGGTTTCCGCTTCGACACCGGGCCGAGCCTGCTCACCCTCCCGGACGTCTTCGCCGAACTCGGCCTCGACCTGCGCCCCGAGCCGCTGGATCCGGTGGTCCGGCACTTCTTCCCGGACGGCACGACCCTGGACTCCTCCGCCGACCACGAGGTCTTCCTGGAACGCGTCGCCGCGGCGTTCGGTGCCGAGGCGGCCCGGGACTGGGCACGTTTCTGGCGCCGGGCCGAGCGGATCTGGCACGCCTCCTGGGAGTCCGTGCTGCGGCGCCCGGTCACCGCGGCGTCCCTGGCCCGGCTCTCCTGGCGGCTCGGCGACCTGGCCGCCATCGCGCCGGGCCGCTCGCTGCGCTCGCTGGGCCGGCACTATCTGCACGATCGGCGGCTACGGATGCTGCTGGACCGCTATGCCACCTATGCCGGCGCGGATCCGCGCCGGGCGCCGGCCGCGCTGGCCGCGATTCCCTACGCCGAGCTGGCCTTCGGCGGCTGGTACCTGCCGGGCGGCCTGGTCACCATCGCCGATTCGCTTCGCTCTCGCTGCGCCGATTCGGGCGTACGCATCGAGCTCCGCTCGCCCGTCGCCAAGATCGCGGCGGATCGGCGCGTCCGCGGCGTCCACCTGGCCGACGGCACTTTCGTCCGCGCCGACGTGGTGGTCTCCAATGTGGATGCCGTCACGCTCTACCGGGACCTGCTGCCCCGCCCGCGATCCCTGGCCGGGCTGGCCGACCGGAGCCTGGCCGGGTTCGTGCTGCTGCTCGGTGTACGCGGGGAGACCCCGGAACTGGCCCACCACAACGTCTTCTTCCCACGGGACTACGACGCCGAGTTCGACGCGGTGTTCGGTGGCCCCGGCCGGCGGGCGCGCCCGGCCGGCGATCCGACCGTCTTCGTCACCCGGGCGACGGATCCGGCGGTCCGGCCGGCCGGGCACGAGGCGTGGTTCGTGCTGGTCAACGCGGCACCGCAGGGCACCGGCTGGACCCAGGTGGACTGGCGGCGGCCGGGGCTGGCCGGGGCGTACCGGGATCGGATCCTCGACGTGCTGGCCGCGCGCGGCCTGGACGTACGGGATCGCCTGGTGTTCGCGGAGGTCCGGACGCCGGCCGCGCTGGCCGAGGCGACCGGGACGCCGGGCGGCGCGATCTACGGCACCGCGGGCGGCCTGCTGCGTCCCGCCAACCGCGGTCCGGTGGAGGGGTTGTTCCTGGTCGGCGGCTCAGCGCATCCCGGCGGCGGCCTCCCGATGGTCGCCCTCTCCGCCCAAATCGTCGCTGGGCTGATCGGCGTCGCCTTCGGCTCGCGGGCGTTGCGCCCTTAGCGGCCGATGTCGAGAGGCCCGAAAACGACCACGCTTCGCTAGTCGTTTTCGGGCCTCTCGACATCGGCGGGCGCAACGCGAGTGGGATCCGGCTGGACCACGCGGTGCTTGCGGCTTCGGGGCTTCGGGTTTCGGGGCTTCGGGGTGGTGGGCGTGGTTAGGGGCGAGTATGGGCGGCCAGGAAGGCTTGGGCGATGCCGGCGGCCAGGTCGGCCGGATTCTTGGCGGCGATCGCCTGACCGCCGGTGGCTTTGGCCATGCGCTGAAGTGCCGGCATGTTCGCGTCCGGACCGTAACCGACCGCGATCACCGGGACCTGTTTCGCCGGAGTCACGCCGCCCGTCAACTTCTTGAGGAAGTCCGCATCGGACATCCGGTACTTCGTCCCGCCGTCCGAGCCGTCGGTGAGGACCACGACCACGGTCGCCGCCTTCGGCTTGAGGTGCCCCCGCATCTCCGCGACCCCGTCCAGGACCGTCTGGTAGAGCGGCGTCCCCGCGTTCACCACCGGCCGGTACCCGCCGATCTTCGCCGCCAGCTGGTCACGCCGGAGCTTGCCGCCGGTGCTTCCGAGGATCGGCCCGAACGCCACCTCCTCGGTGTGCGCCGGGCTGTCCGGCCGGGGCGTGCCGAAGAACCACATGCCGAGGCTGGTGTCGTCGCCGAACAGCTGCGCCGCGCTGGCGCCGGACTCGCGCAGCAGCGAGGCCTTGGTGACGGTCCGCCCGGACCGGTCGGTGATCTTCTCGTTCATCGAGCCGGACGCGTCGATCATCAGCAGCACCTGGAACGCCACCGCCTTGTAGCCGGCCCACTGCCGGGCCGGGCCGATCAGCGCGCCCGGGTCGGCCGGCAGCTTCAGCGCGCCCTTGGTCGCCCCGGTCCGGAACCCGGCCGCGGTCAGCGCCTCTGCGGTGATCGCCGCGCGCAGGCGCTTGGCCAGGTCGGCCGGGGCGCCCTTGCGCGTGGCGTACGGATAGTCGGCGTCCACCTGCCCGTCGGCCGGCGGCGCACCGGCCAGCCGCACGTCGTGCCCCGCCTTCTCGTACCCGAGGAACTGCTGTTCGGTGATGGGGAAGACGCCCACCTCGTAGGCGGCGGCGGTGGAGTCGGTCTGGCCGGCCATCTGGCCGAGCAGCCCGGTCGGGTCGACCGCCGCGTTCTCCAGCCGGCTGCGCAGGGTCAGCGCCTGCAACTGACCGATCCCGGCGTCCGGGTTCGCTTTGGCGGTGGCCTGGTGGATCGCGTAGACGGCGAGCAGACCGGTCGTGGTGAGCGTCGGGTCGGGCATCCGGACCGCCGGCAGCCGCTTCTGGATCGTGCCCTGCACCAGCCCGGTCCAGGAGGTCGCGCCGTTCGGGGCGAACAGGCCGCTCATCGCCTCGGGTCCGACGATCATCAGCGGTGACCAGGCGAGCGGGGCACCGGCGGCGGTGTAGACCCGGCCCCGCGACTTGGCGACGGCCAGCCAGGCGCTGCTCGACGGCACCCAGACGTCGGGCTGGGATTCGGCGGCGAGCGCGGTGCCGGGCTCGACCGCCTCCACGGTGACCTCCGAGCAGCGCTGCCCGGGCTGGCTGAGGGTGCCGGCCGCCCGCTGGATCACCGGGGCGATCTCGGGCGCGGCGGCGACCCGGAGCTTCGGCTCGGGGCAGGGCGGCGGGGTCTCCCGCGTCGAGGCCGGCGGTGGCGCGCTGGGCTGGGCGACCGGCGTACCCCGGTTGCTCATCAGACGCCAGGCGATCCCGCCGGCGGCCAGCAGAACCAGGACCACCACCGCGGCGGCCAGCAGGGCGCGCGCCCGGCCGGGAGGCGGGTCATGGTGCGGCTGGCTCCACTCGATCCGATCCGGCAGTCGTGGGTCGGGCCACTCGTTCTCGGACATGCCACCTCGACATCGCGTGAAGATCGACAAGTATCAGTAAAGGTCGAGACCGATGGTTGCGGATAGTAGTCCGGGATCCAGGTCCCGCAAGGGTCCCTAAGCTTCTGCAAAACATCTCGGCACATCCGTGACCGTCAAGACATCAACCGGGGCGTGGCGATCGCGATCACGATGAACTCGCCGTCTCCGCTGAGGCCAACGGGCTCACGGCCCCACCCGCCGTAGATCCGGTCCACCCGGAAGCCCGCCTCCCGCAGCGAGTCGCGCAGCTCCGGCTCGGTACGGAAACGCAGCGTGGCCGAGTTCGCCAGCTCCCGCTCGTCGGAGAATCGGTAGCGCTCGGTGACGTGCACGGTATTCCTCCCGAACTCCTCCACCTCGCTCCACGCCTCCACGGCGTCGCCGTCGTCGAGCACCACGGTGCGCCGCGAGCCATCCGGATCCCACAGCTCCCACGGCCGGCGGGCCGGGTCCCGGCTGTCGAAGACCAGCCGGCCCTCCGGGACCAGCGCCCGGCGCAGCCCGCGCAGCACCGCATCCCACTCCTCGTCGCCCACGAAGGACTCGGCCACGTGACCGGTCATGAACGCGGCGTCGAGGGATCTGACGGTCAGCCGGTCGGCCGAGCCCTGCAGCCACCGCACGCGCCCGCCGCCGGGCTTGCGCCGGGCCGCGGCCAGCGCGGCGGGCGCCGGGTCGACCCCGGTGACCTCGTGACCGGCCTCGGCCATCGCGATGGCGAGCCGGCCGGTGCCGCAGCCCAGGTCGGCCACCCGGTGGGCGGAGCGCTCGGCGAGAACGGCCATGAAGAAGTCGTCCTCCCAGCCCCAGGGACACTCGGCGTCATGGACGTCGACGAGTCGTGGGTCGTGGAGTTCGCCATGCCACACACCCAGGACTTTAAACGCGCGGTGGGCAGTTGACTACCCTAAGTGGACGGAGGTTCAGAGAGCGCGTACACCGAACGGCAGCCCACCGGAGGCGATGTGCTCCAGGACCACCTCGCGCAGCGCCGCGGCCGCGTGCGGCAGCACCACCGCCCGGCGCTGGGCCAGCGCGATCGTCCGGCGCATGCCGGGCGGCGCCAGCGGCGTCGCCCGCAGCAGCGGCCGGTTGGCCAGCACCATGCTGGGCACCAGCGCGACACCGAGGCCCGCCTCGACGAAGGAGAGCACGGCGTCC
Source organism: Actinoplanes regularis (assembly GCF_900188005.1). Classification (GTDB taxonomy): domain Bacteria; phylum Actinomycetota; class Actinomycetes; order Mycobacteriales; family Micromonosporaceae; genus Actinoplanes; species Actinoplanes regularis. The sequence goes on from NZ_FZNR01000002.1 coordinate 652,264, forward strand.
ATCTCGCCGCCCTCGACCGCGAACTTGGGGGTGAAGCCGGCCCGCTCGCAGGCGTGCAGGGTGACCTCGCGGATGTCGTACCCTTCCCGGAACATCACCATCGGGGTGTGCCGCAGCTCGCTCAGCTCCAGCTGTCGGGCGACGGTCGGCGGCGGCCCGTCCGCGACCGAGGCCACCACCAGGCTCTCCCGGACCAGATCGGTGGTGACCAGCGCGGCGTCCACGCCGTGCTCGGGCTGGACGATCAGGGCCAGGTCGAGGGAGTGTGCGAGCAGGCCCGCGATCAGGTCCTGCGAGCTGCCCTCACTGATGTACAACTTGACCCCGGGGTGGTCGGCGCGAAACGTCTTGAGCACGGTCGGCACCAGGGAGGAACAGAGACTGGGGGTGGCGCCGAGGCGCACCTCGCCCCGGCGCAGGCCGACGATGTCCTGCACCGCGTCGCGGGCGGCGTCCGCGTCGGCGACGATCCGCTGAGCCATCGGAAGCAGGGTCTCCCCGGCCACGGTGAGGGCGACCGCACCGCGCATCCGCTCGAAGAGCGGCGCTCCCAGCGACGTCTCAAGGGTGTGAATCTGCTTACTCAACGTAGGCTGCGAGACGCCCAAAATGTCCGCTGCTTGGGTGAAGTGTCGGGTCTCGACCACCGCTAGGAAGTACCGGAGTTGTTGCAGCTGCACAGTAATAGCCTATAGCTATGACCGCCCGCCCGATCATGCATTAGACGAATGGCCTAGGACTTCTTACCGTCCAGACTGTGGCGGTAGATACTCCAATTCCCAAGACCAAGAACGCGGCGGGGGCGACGGCAACGCCCACCCCGCGCAAGGTGGTCCGGCCCTCGTCGATCACTCTGAAGATCATCATGGCCGTCAGCGGCATCCTGCTGGTGCTCTTCCTCTACGTGCACATGGTCGGCAACCTCAAGATCTTCTTGGGTGACGTCGAGTTCGACCACTACGCGCACTTCCTGCGGTCGCTCGGCACGCCGGTCCTGCCGGAGATGTGGTACCTCTGGGCCCAGCGGATCGCCCTGACGGTCGCCGTGGTCGCGCACATCTACACCGCAGCCGTGCTGACCGTGCGCGCCAAGAAGGCCCGCCCGGTGAAGTACGCGCACCGCCCCAAGATCCAGGGCAGCTACGCCGCCCGCACCATGCGCTGGGGCGGCGTGATCGTCTTCCTGTTCATCATTTACCACATCCTCGACCTGACCACGGGCACGGTTAACCCGAACGGGGACCCCGAGCACCCGTACGCCAACGTGGTCGCGGACTTCGCGCCCGAGCGCTGGTACGTGACGCTCTTCTACGTCCTGGCGATCGTGGCCGTCGGCTTCCACCTGTGGCACGGAATCTTCAGCGCGGCCCGGACGCTGGGCCAGCAGACCGAGAAGGGTCAGAAGCGCGCCAAGACCGCCGCGCTGCTGCTCTCCGCGGTTCTGGTCGTCGGGTATCTCTCGGTGCCGGTCGCGGTGCTGGCCGGATTGGTGGACTGAAATGACTGAGACGGATTTCTGGATCGAGGGCGAGCCGGTCGTCGACAAGGCCGCCCCGGACGGACCGATCGAGACCCGCTGGGAGCGCCGCAAGTTCGCCGCCAAGCTGGTCAACCCGGCGAACCGCCGGAAGCTGACGGTCATCGTGGTCGGCACCGGCCTGGCCGGCGGCTCCGCGGCCGCGACGCTGGCCGAGCAGGGCTACCGCGTCAAGTCGTACTGCTACCAGGACAGCCCGCGCCGCGCGCACTCGATCGCCGCGCAGGGTGGCATCAACGCCGCGAAGAACTACCGCAACGACGGTGACTCCGTCTACCGCCTGTTCTACGACACGGTCAAGGGCGGCGACTTCCGCGCCCGCGAGTCCAACGTCTACCGGCTGGCCCAGGAGTCGGTGAACATCATCGACCAGGCCGTGGCGCAGGGCGTCCCGTTCGCCCGCGAGTACGGTGGCCTGCTCGACAACCGCTCGTTCGGTGGCACCCAGGTGTCCCGGACCTTCTACGCCCGGGGCCAAACGGGTCAGCAGCTGCTGCTCGGCGCCTACCAGGCCCTGGAGCGGCAGATCGGCCTCGGCAACGTCGAGATGAACGCCCGGCACGAGATGCTCGAGCTGATCATCGTCGACGGCAAGGCCCGGGGCATCGTGGTCCGCGACATGGTGACCGGTGAGATCACCACCGAGCTCGCCGACGCGGTGGTGCTCGCCTCCGGCGGCTACGGCAACGTCTTCTTCCTCTCCACCAACGCCAAGGGCTGCAACGTCACGGCGTCGTGGCGGGCGCACCGCAAGGGCGCGCTCTTCGCGAACCCCTGCTACACGCAGATCCACCCGACCTGCATCCCGGAGTCCGGCTCGCACCAGTCGAAGCTGACCCTGATGTCGGAGTCGCTGCGTAACGACGGCCGGGTCTGGGTGCCAAAGGCGCAGAAGGACACCCGCCGCGCCGCCGACATCCCCGAGGACGAGCGCGACTACTACCTGGAACGCATCTACCCGTCGTTCGGCAACCTGGTGCCCCGTGACATCGCGTCCCGGGCCGCCAAGAACGTCTGCGACGAGGGTCGCGGCGTCGGCCCCGGCGGCCTCGGCGTGTACCTGGACTTCGCGGACGCGATCAGCCGGCTGGGCCGCAAGGCGGTCGAGGCGAAGTACGGCAACCTCTTCGAGATGTACCAGCGGATCACCGGCGAGGACCCGTACGAGACGCCGATGCGGATCTACCCCGCGGTGCACTACACGATGGGTGGCCTCTGGGTCGACTACGACCTGCAGTCCACCATCCCCGGCCTGTTCGTGGTCGGCGAGGCGAACTTCTCCGACCACGGCGCCAACCGGCTCGGCGCGTCAGCGCTGATGCAGGGCCTGGCGGACGGCTACTTCGTGCTGCCGAACACGATCAACAACTACCTCGCCGCCGGCCCCTTCCCCAAGGTGACCGAGGCCGACGAGGCGGTCGCCGAGGCGCGCAAGCAGGTCGAGGACCGGATCGAGAAGTTCCTGTCGATCGACGGCGACCGGACCGTGGACTCCTTCCACCGCGAGCTCGGCCACATCATGTGGGAGTACTGCGGCATGGAGCGCACCGAGGAGGGGCTGACCAAGGCGATCGGCCTGATCCGGGCGCTCAAGGAGGAGTTCTGGGCGCGGGTCAAGGTGCCCGGCAAGGGCGAGGAGCTCAACCAGAACCTGGAGAAGGCCGGCCGGGTCGCCGACTTCATCGAGCTCGGTGAGCTGATGTGCATCGACGCGCTGCACCGGCGGGAGTCGTGCGGCGGCCACTTCCGGGCCGAGAGCCAGACTCCGGACGGCGAGGCGATGCGCCACGACGACGAGTTCGGCTACGCGGCGGCGTGGGAGTACTTCGGCGCCGACGGCCGGCCCACCCTGCACAAGGAAGATCTCGTCTTCGAGTACGTCCACCCGAGCACGCGGAGCTACAAGTAATGGACATCAAGGTACGGGTGTGGCGTCAGTCCGACTCCAACGACCGGGGCCGGATGGTCGCGTACGACGTCAAGGACATCTCCCCGGACGCGTCGTTCCTGGAAATGATCGACGTGCTGAACGAGAAGCTGATTCTCGACGGTGACGACCCGATCGCGTTCGACCACGACTGCCGCGAGGGCATCTGCGGCGCGTGCAGCATGGTAATCAACGGCGTGGCGCACGGCCCGGAGAAGGCCACCACCACCTGCCAGCTGCACATGCGGCACTTCTCCGACGGCGACGTGATCGACGTCGAGCCGTGGCGCGCCGCCGCGTTCCCGGTGATCAAGGACCTGGTGGTCGACCGCACCGCGTTCGACAAGATCATTCAGGCGGGCGGCTACATCAGCGCCCCGACCGGCACCGCGCCGGACGCCCACGCCGCGCCGGTGCCGAAGAAGGACGCGGACGCCGCGTTCGAAGCGGCCACCTGCATCGGCTGCGGCGCCTGCGTGGCGGCCTGCCCGAACGGCTCGTCGATGCTGTTCACCGCCGCGAAGATCACCCACCTCGGGCTGGTGCCGCAGGGCCAGCCGGAGCGGGACAGCCGGGTCGTCGACATGCTCCAGGCGCAGGACGACGCCGGCTTCGGCGGCTGCACCAACATGGGCGAATGCGCGGAGGTCTGCCCGAAGGGCATCCCGCTGAGCCTGATCGGCCGCCTCAACAGCGACTACCGCAAGGCGATCGCGAAGAGCTGAGCCCCGGCTCTCCCGGTGGTCGGACACAGCGTGGTGTCCCGCCATCAGGCCCCCGGAATCTCCAGGTGCCCGGCACAATGGCGTGCCGGGCGCCCGGTTCAAGGCCCGCGGTCTCCGCGGGCTTCCGCTTTTCTGACACCCAGATCAAAATCCGTTTCCCGTACGTCCGGTGAGCCCGTCCGACTGGGGAGCCAGGGCGGCGGCGATCGCCATCGTGTGCTGGTACTCGCGCCAACCGGCGAGCAGGCCGTCCCTCGTGCGCAGGACCCCGATGAACGGGGCGGACGCCCGCACCCCGGTGACGTCGTGCCTGCCGACCAGCTCGTACTCCACGATGATCACGTCCGGGTCGCCGGTCTCGTGGATGACGACGTCCCGGCAGTCCTCGAACCGGACCGGGAAGCTCGCCCGGCCGGCCCGCGCCTGCTCCAGCACGCGCTCCCGGCCCACGGTGCGGGTGGGCCGCCCGGGAGCGGCGAACGGGGTCTCGACCACCACGTCGTCGGCGAGACCCACACCGTCGTAGGTCGGCTCGCCGGCCAGCCACTGCTCTCGCATCCGGGCGAAGATCTGCTGCGGCGTCACGGTGCACCTCCGATTAAGATGAGCTATGACTCGACTTAGCTGTCGCCGAGAATAGTGAGTGGGGACTCGACTTGCCAGAGCACCGGCCTTCCGGAGATGACGGGCCGCCGCTGCGCGCGGACGCCCAGCGGAACCGGGCACGCATCCTGAACGCCGCCGAGACGGTCTTCGCCGAGCTCGGAGCGAACGCGTCGACCGAAGAGGTGGCGCGCCGGGCGGGGGTGGCGATCGGCACCGTGTTCCGCCACTTCCCCACCAAGAACGACCTGCTCGCGGCGATCATGAAGCAGCTGCTCGCCCGGCTGGTGGCCGAAGCCGGCGAACTGAACGGGCCCGCCGGGCTGTTCGAGTTCTTCGAGCGACTGGTGGCGCAGGCGGCGGAGAAGCGCTCGGTCGTCGAGCTACTGGCCCGGGCCGGGATGGACCTCCGGCTGCCGGACGCGGTCGGTCGCCTGGAGCAGGCGCTCGGCGGGCTGCTGGCACAGGCTCAGGCCGGCGGGACGGTGCGCCCGGAGGTCGCCCTTCCCGAGGTGATGGCGCTGCTGATCAGCGTGTGCCAGGGTGCCCTGCACGGTGGCTGGGAGGAGGGCCTGCAGAAACGCACACTGGGTGTCATCTTCGCCGGTCTGCGCCCCGCCGCCGGCTGACAGCCACCGACCACCCCGCGAGCGCGGACCGTTGATCCGCTGGAGTTCGTAGCGGACCGCTCCGCGGATCACGTGCTGCGACACGGCGCCCGACCGCCGTCAGCGGACCGCTCCGGCCCACAGATCACGCACCCCGACACGGCACCCGATCGCCGTCAGCGGGCCACTCCGGCCCACCGATCACGTGCCCCGACACGGCACCCGATCGCCGTCAGCGGGCCGCTCCGGCCCACCGATCACGCACCCCGACACGGCACCCGATCGCCGTCAGCGGGCCACTCCGGCCCACCGATCACGTGCCCCGACACGGCACCCGATCGCCGTCAGCGGGCCGCTCCGGCCCACCGATCACGCACCCCGACACGGCACCCGATCGCCGTCAGCGGGCCACTCCGGCCCACCGATCACGTGCCCCGACACGGCACCCGATCGCCGTCAGCGGCCGCCCAGGCCCCCGTGGAGAAACGTCGTCAGCGTCTCGATGGCCTCCTCATCGGTGAGCGTCCGGCCGAGGTCGGGGCGGCTGGCCTCGGAGAGCCAGGTGGACGCGAAGCCACTGATCGTCACGGCGAAGAGGGACGCGGAGACCAGCGGGTCGCCGGGCAGCCTCAGCTTGGACAGATGGTCCACGATGTGGCCCAGGTCGGGCGCCAGCATCTCGCGGCTGCGCTGGGCGAACGCCTCGGAGACCAGGGCCGCCTGCTGCAGCGCCACCATGACGACCCGGTGCCGGCGGTAGACCGACCAGAACGCCGCGACGTGCCAGCGGATCGCGTCACGATCGCGGAAATCCGTGCCGTGCCCGGGCAGTTCGGCGTTCGCGTCACCCTCGGCCAGCAGGTCCGCCAGCAGCGCCTCCAGCAGCGCTTCCTTGCTGGCGAAGTGCTTGTAGAAGGAGCCGGTGGCCCGGCCCGCCTCAGCGGTGATGTCAGTGATCTTGGCGTTCAGGTAGCCGACCCGCTCGAAGACCCGGATCGCGGCCGCCTTCAGCTCGGCCCCGGTCTGCGCCGCCTGCAGCTTGCGTAGGCCCACCTGGCCGTGGAAGCGAGGCTCCTCACGGACACCGGGATCGGGATCGCCCTCTTCACGGGTGGCATCGCCGTGGAAGCGGGGCTCCTGACTTCCGGGATCGCCGTGGAAGCGGGGCTCTTCGCTGCCATCGGGATCGCTGTGGAACCCCTGCCGCGTCACCGGCCGCTCGGTCTCCACCGTCCGCTCACCACCATCCGAAATCCCGGCACCTTGACGGGAGCGTATCAGCGCCCTATGGTGAATCCATGTTCACTGAATCGAAATTCACTCTCATCGCCGGTGCTGGCCCGACCGGCCTCACCGTGGCTCGCCAGCTGCAGCGATACGGCGTGCCGTTCCGCATCGTGGAGAAGTCGTCACGGCCGTTCGACGGCTCACGCGGCAAGGGACTGCAACCGCGCACCCTGGAGGTGCTCGACGACCTGGGCCTGATCGACCGGTTCAAGGAGTCCGGAGGTGACTACCCCGCGTTGCGGGTGCACCGGCCGGACGGCGAGACCGTCGAGTGGCGAATGGACGAGCTGCACGAGCCGACACCCGAGGTGCCCTATCCGAATCTGCTGATGGTCCCCCAGTGGCGCACGTCCGAGCTGCTCGCCGAGGGGGTGCCGGTCGAGTTCGGGGTCGGCGTCGACTCGGTGGAGCAGCAGGCCGACGGGGTCCGGGTCACCCTGGACACCGGCGAAGTGGTCACCGCGCGCTACCTGGTCGGGGCGGACGGCGGACGCAGCACAGTGCGCCGGGCGCTCGGGGTGGAGTTCCTCGGCACCACCCACGAGGACGAGCAGATGCTGATCGCCGACGTCCGGCTGTCCGGTCTGGACCGCTCGCACTGGCACGTCTGGCCGGCCGACCCCGGGTTCCGGCTGGGCCTGTGCCCGCTGCCGGGCGGCGACTGGTGGCAGCTCACAGCGCCGCCCACGGACACCCCGGCCGAAGAGCTGGTCGCCTCGGTCGATCCCTCGATCACGATCACCGAGGTGGGCTGGACGTCACGGTTCCGCGCGAACATCCGCATGGCGTCCCACTTCCGAACCGGCAACGTGTTCCTCGCCGGTGACGCCGCGCACGTGCACTCCCCCGCGGGCGGCCAGGGCCTCAACACCGGCATCCAGGACGGCTACAACCTGGGCTGGAAACTCGCCACCGGCGACGACGCCCTGCTCGACACCTACGAGGCGGAACGGCTGCCGGTCGCCGCCGACGTCCTGGGCATCAGCACCGACCTGCACCGCCGTCACGTCACCAACCAGGACGACGCGATGCGCCGCGACGACCCGGTCCTGCGTCAGCTCACGCTGAACTACCGGGGTGGCCCGCTCGCCGCGGAGCATCGCACGGCGCCGGGCGCGGTCCGGGCCGGCGATCGGGCGCCGGACGCGCCGCTCGGCGACGGTCGCCGGGTCTTCGACCTGCTCCGCGGCGGGCACGCGACACTGCTCGCCTTCGGCCCGCAGACCACCCTGCCGGCCCTGCCGGCCTCGGTGCCGGTCCATCACGTCACGGCCGTGGCGGCTCAGCAGGCTTATGACGTACGGGATTCCGCTCTGCTCCTGATCCGTCCGGACAACTACGTGGGTTGTGCCACCCAGGACCCTCAGGACGTCATCGACTACCTGAAGCTGATCGCCCACTGATACCCGCCGTGACCAGGACCGTCACGGCGCCGAGCAGCAGGGGCGGGCCGGCACCGAGCGAGGCGAGCGCGGAACCGAGCGGGATCCCCAGCGCGATCGGCCCGAACATGACCATGGTGCCGGTGGCGGCGGCCCGGCCCAGCAGGTGCTCGGGGACGCCGGTCTGGATCGCGGTGACCCCGGCGATCAGCGTCCACGGCAGTCCGATCCCAGCCAGCACACTCCCAGCGATCATCGCCGGCCACCAGGGCAGCGCCCAGGCCACACAGGCCATGCCAAAAAGCACCGCCCCAAGCGCGGCAACCCGGGCCGCCGTGAACCGAGCAAGCAGCCGGCCCACCAGCAGCCCGCCCACAATCGACCCAGCCCCCTGACAACTGGACAGAATGCCAAGTTGCGTCGACGGCCGATGCAACCCATCGACCAAATGCAGCAGCACCGCCGCATTAGTCATACCGGAAACAGCAATCGCCACAGCCGCAACCAGCACCGGCGTCCGCATCGGCTCCCGCCAAAGAGCGATCAGCCCGGCCCGCACGTTCGCCCAGCCCAACATCGCCCCACGCTCACCCGCCCCCACCGTCGCCCCACACTCACCCACCACCGGCCCCACCGCACACTCACCCACCACCCGCGCCGCTCCACGCTCGTCCACCACCGGCACCACGGCACGCTCATCCACCGGCCTCACCGCGCACTGACCGGCCGCCCGCGCTACCGCACACTCACCCACCGCCCGCGCCACGGCACGCTCATCCACCAGCCTCACCGCGCACTCAGCCACCACCCGCGCTACCGCACACTCACCCACCGCCCGCGCCGCGCCGCGCTCGTCTACCAGCGGCGCGACTCCACGCCCGTCTACCACCTGCGTCGCGGCACACTTACTCGCCGCCCGCGTCGCCGCGCACTCACCCATCGCCGGCGCCATTCCACGCTCGCCCGCCACCGCCGCGACTCCACGCTCGTCTACCACCGGCGCCACTCCACGCTCGTCTACCACCGGCGCCGCTCCACGCTCGTCTACCACCGGCGTCGCGGCACATTCGCCCGCCACCGGCGTCGCGGCAAACTCGTCCGCCGCCGGCTTCGGAGTGGACGGGCGTAGGCGGACCAGGCCGTACATCGCGGCGGTCAGCAGCGGAAGCGCGGCGCAGAGCAGGACCACCGCATGCGGCCCGCGCCACGCGTACAGGGCCGCGCCGGCGAGCGGCGCGAGAAGTTTCGCGCCTTCCTGCGCTGAGGACCGCCATCCGTTGACGTCACCGAGCGACTCCGTCGGGACCGCTGCCGGGAGCAATGCGCTCTCTCCGGCGTCGAGCAGGACATAGCTGAAGCCGCGCAACAGCAGGATCGCGTAGATCCAGGCGGCCGAGGGCGCCGCAAGCAGCGTCAGGATGGCGGCGCCGAGCACCAGGTCGACGGTGATCACCAGAGGGCGGCGCGGGAACCGGTCGACCAGCGCGCCGAGCCACGGCGCGGTCAGGACCGGCAGGTATGTGCCGAGGCCGGCCAGGGCCGCCAGGCCGACGGAGCCGGTCAGTTCAAGGATCCAGAGGCCGGCGGCGAGCGCCATCGCGGTGCTGCCGAACCCGGAGCAGAGAGAGATCAGCACGAACAGGACGGCGTTCCGGCGCATGGCTCACCTCAGGATTGAGTCTGATGGACTCATATCCTTGGTGATTCAGTGAAGTCATGTCAATCCATGCTTGCTGCCTGGAACGTCAACCCGGGCTTGCCGCCTGCCATGTCAGCCCGGGCTCGCTGCCTGGAATTTCAATCCAGGCAGGCCGCCTGCCATCGCAGCCCGGGCTCGCCGCCTGGAATGTCAGCCCGGGCTTGCCGCCTACCATGTCAATCCAGGCATCCCACCTGCCATGTCAGCCCGGACTTGCCGCCTCGAAGTCGGCCCGCAGACGATCGACGGCGGCCTGCGTCGCGGCCGGCAAGCCCGCGCCGAGGTCGGCGAGAGCCTGGCTGACCAGGTCGTAGAGCGCGCCCGGCGGGGCATCGGGCGCGACCGACAACGTCTCGCGAACCAGCGCCGCGCGCGGGAACCGGCCATCCCATCGACGGTCCGCGCCGATCCGGCGATGCAGGTCGATTGCGGCCTCACGCAGGTGCGCGGGGCCGTCGCCATACGCAGAATCGATCTCGGCCCGGAACGGCCGCGCCTCCCGCTCGGCAGTTTGAGCCAGACGATGCCGACGCTGCTCGGCCGCTTGCCGACTGGCCAAGCCCAGCGCGGCGGCGATCGCCGGCCAGGTCGCCCCATCCCGTCGCGCACGATCGATCAGCGCCAGCTCCTCAGCGTCAAGGCGTGCGCGCCGGGCCCGGATCTCGCACAGCTCGCTCAAATCCACCACACCCTCACCCTACAGCTTGTCAACGAAAGATTGACAACATGATCGATCGCCGCTTCCCGGCGGCGCAGACACCCGCATCGGGATGGGGCGACTCGACTGACAGCGATGGTCCGGTCCGCCGGGTTGATCCCGACCGATCCCGACAAACCAGCCAGGCCGGCCCGGCGGGCAGACCAGGCCGGGTCAGGCAGACCGAGCGGGCCGAGCGGCAGGGCACGGCCGGGCAGGGCAGGCAGGGCAGGCAGGGCAGGGCAGGCAGGGCCGGGCAGGCAGGGCCGAGCGGGCCGGGCGAGCCGGGCGAGCCGGGCGAGCCGGGCGAGCCGGGCGAGCCGGGCGAGCCGGGCGAGCCGGGCGGGCGGGCCGGGCAGGCAGGGCAGGGCCGGGCGGGCGAGCCGGGCGGGCGGGCGGGCCGGGCGGGCCGGGCCGGGCCGGGCGGGCCGGGCCGGGCCGGTGGCGATCACGCAGAACAGGGCGCTGGTGGGCAGCGGCCCGTCACTCGACCGGACAGCGTCGTCTAATTCTTGTCACGGAAGGTGATGACCCACCGAGAGTGCAGCGCACACATTGTCTGCGGACGCGCACATTTCCTGCGACGTGCGCATTGTCTGCAGGCATGCCCGTTGTCGATGAAATTGCGCGTTTCCTATGGGATTGCGCGTTGTCTATGGACGCGCGTGCAGGATCAAACCAGTTTGGCGTTGCCGGGTTGCTGCCGCCGGAAACGGAAATAGGTGTCTGCCGCTGGAACTGTTTGGCATACCAAGGCGGTCAACAACACCAGTGGGACGGAAATCATGAGTGCGTTGTCCAAAGTGTCCAACCAGCCTGGCCAGGCCTGTTCGTATCGCCGCGTCAGCTCTGGTGGCATCGAGTTCGCCGTGACCGGATCGGATAGGAACCACAGGGCGAGGTACAAAATGGCCAGGGCGCCGTACCAGAAAAGTACGGGAACACCCATGATCCAGCTGACGGCACGAGCCCAGTTGTGCCCGATGGCGGTGAAGAAGGCCAAAAAGACCAGGCCGCAACCGATGATGACGCCAAGCGCTGCGGGGTAGACATGCAGGACGACACCGACCGCTCCGAACGCCCCTTCGTTCTCGATCACGTCATCAGCAGCCGCTTGTTCATAGACTCGCATGCCGGTGAAGTACCGGTCCGTGGATAGCAAGACCTCGCCAGCGAATAGCGCGCCACCAGTCGCAAGCATGGCCGCTGCAAAGATGACGAGAGTCGGTCTCGATATCCCGATTTCGAGTGCCTGTGTTTCCGGTATCGCGCTGTCATCCACAGCTGGAACATACCTGCGCACTGTGGAGAAGTTGTGATGACGGCGGGCAGGTTCGAATGACATTCCGCGCAGGCGTTCGGCGCCACCCGCTCAGACTCCGGTCCGCCGAAGTCACCGACGCGCTCAAACCGAGCCAGAAGCGCGCACCGACCGCCAACCGTCCACTCTTGATCAATATTTACGGAGAGGTCATGCTCATCGGCGGAACCGACAGGCAGGTTCCGCCGGCCAGGCAAGCTTCACCCTCGGCCAACGGGAACCGACAGCGGATGCGTTCGTTTCTGATCGTGATCCGGATGGTGCGGTCGGGTTGGTGGTTGTTGCCGTCGACCAGGGCGTTCCAGCGGTGTCGGTGGTCCGGGTCGCGATGCGGTGCGTGGTCGAACAGGCCGCTGGCCATGAGGCCGCCATCCTCCGAGGGCCTCTGACCGCGGCCGCCGGTCAGGACAGTTGCCGTGCCCTCTCCTCCACTGCGGCGTTCAGTTCGTCGGCGTATGAGCCGTCGTCCCGGGCGGCGTCCTGCAGCCGTTTCGGGAACAGCATCCCGATGTCGCTGGACAGGGTGGGCTGGTCCGGAGCCTCGACCCGGGTCGGGGTGCCGAGGTGCACGACCGCGGGCAGGCCCGACTCGCTGATCACCGGTTGGCCGAGGCTCCGGCACAACGACCACACGTACGCGGTGGTGACCACCTGCGTGTTGGCCGCGTCCGCAGGCTCGGTCCCGAGAATCTTGACGGCGCAGGCCAGCCGGCTATACCTCGCGTCCGGCAGGCCGGCCTCGAGGATCGGCGCCACTGCGGTGGCGAGCCGCGCCTGCTCACCGGCGGGGAGCTTGGTGCCGGGCTCGGACTGATCCCGCAGTGACCACCAGACACCGGCACCGGCAACGACAGCGACGGCCAGCCCGGCCATCAGCAGCCTCGTCGCCCGTGACCTGCCGGCGCTGGTCTTCGCCTCATCGGTGCTCACACTCGCCATGATTACGTACGCGTAGCAGAGTCTCTCTTGGAGGATCCAGCTGAGCGGCACGTTCAGCTGGATCATTGCCGCGGGAGTTGAGGTAGATCGCTTTCGTAACCACCACGGCCGATGCTGCCATCACCTTCCAAGTCGGCCTGAAGAACGTCCCCGATGCCCGTTCTCCAAACCATTGTTCGGGTAAGTGGTGCGCTTGGGGGCGAACCGTGACCGGCACTCCGAGCGGGCAAAGCCCATCAACTGCCGCTCACTTGGGCGGGACTTGAAGGCTCCGAGGACGGAGCGGGGTTCGAGGTCGGCGGGTGGCGGAGGGCGGTGAGGACGATCAGCAGGGCGCCGAGGGCGAACGCGGCGGCGGTCAGGAAGGCGAGGCTGTAGCCGTCGCGGAGGGCGAGCGGCTCGGGCAGGCCGGCGGCCAGCCGGGCGGAGGAGCGGCTGGCGGCGACGGCGGCGAGGACGGCCAGGCCGAGGGCGGCGCCGGCCTGCTGAGCGGTGTTGTTCAGGCCGGAGATCAGGCCGGTGTCCTCGTCGGACGCGCCGGCCATGGCGAGCATCATGATTGCCGGGACGGTGACGCCGACGCCGAGGCCCATCACGATCAGCGCGGGTAGCACGTCGACCGGATAGGACGGGTTCGCCGGGGCCACGGCCAGCAGCAACAGGCCGACACCGAGCAGTGCCAGGCCGGCGAGCAGTACCCGCCGCGGGCCGAACCGGGAGGTCAGCCGGGCTGCCACGAAGAGCGACACCAGGCCGATCACGATCGGGGTGGGCAGGAAGCCGAGCCCGGTCCGGAGCGTATCGAAGCCCATCACCCGCTGCAGGTACAGCGTGTTGACGAACTGGAAGCCCATGCCGGCGGCCAGGATCAGGACGACCGCGGCGTTCGCGGCGAGCAGCCATGGGCGGCGCAGCAGCCGGAGCGGGACGAGCGGGACGGGTGCCCGGCCCTGCCGCACCAGAAACGCGATGATCAGCAGGAGCGCGCCAGCGCCGAGCAGCCAGGCGGGGACCGGCGGAGCCTTCTCGCCACTCGCGACGATGGCGTAGACGCCGAGCGAGAGACCCGCGGTAACCAGCACCGCCCCGAGAAGATCCAGCCGCCCACCAACAACCCGCCCGCTGAGAGCCCGCCCACCAACAACCCGCCCACCGAGAGCCCGTCCACCAACAACCCGCCCTTCGGGAGCCCGCTCGCCAATAGCCCGTTCGCCGAGAGATCGTCCGCCGATGGCGGTTTCGGTGACAGCGGGATCGGCGGCAGGGGGCACGACGGGCAGGAGACGGCGACCGATGAACCAGGCGGCCAGGCCGATCGGGACGTTGATCAGGAAGATGGTGGGCCAGCCCGCCAGATCGGTGAGCACGCCGCCGATGACGAAGCCGATGGCGGCACCGCCGGCCTGGGTGAAGCTGAAGATTCCCATGGCTCGGGCCTGCGGACCCGGCTCCGGATAGAGCCGGACGATCATGCCGAGCACTACCGCGGAGGCCAGCGCGCCGCCCGCGCCCTGCACGAATCGGCCGGTGACCAGCAGGCCGGCGGTCGGCGCGAGGCCGCAGAGCAGGCTGGCCGTGGTGAATACGAGCAGCCCGGTGAGGAAGACCCGGCGGGCGCCGAGGAGATCACCGAGCCGGCCGGCGAGCAGCAGCAGTCCGGCGAAGGCGACCAGGTATCCGTTCACCACCCAGGCCACACCGGCCGGCGTGAAGCCGAGATCCCGCTGAATGGCCGGGATCGCCACGGCGACGATGGTGCTGTCCAGAACGATCATCAGTGCGACGGTGCAGAGCACGGTCAGTGTTGCCCCACGAGAAGGACTCATGGGGCGACCGTAGCAGATAATCCGCTTCGGAACTATCTAGAGAGGACCAATCCCCTTCGGGATTAGCTCGCGGGGGCCCTCACCTGCCCCGGGCACGGCGAACCGGTCCGGTCACCGACTCGGCGGCAAGAGCTTGGAGCAGCGTCAGAAAGGCGGCGCGCGACCCCTCGGGGAACCCCGCGAGCGCTTCGTCGTGGACCCGATCGACGATCCGCTGCCCCTCCTCGGCGACCGCGCGGCCCGTCTCGGTGACCGCGATGATCCGCGCTCGCCGGTCCGTCAGGGAGGCCCGCCGCTCGGCGAGGCCACGCCTCTCCAACTCGTCCACGGTGCTGACCATGGTCGTCTTGTCCAGCCCGGCGAGCGCGGCCAACTGGATCTGGGTGCGCTCCTCCTCGAGCGCGTGCACCAGCACGCACTGCATCCGCGGCGTCAGGTCGACCTCGGCCAGGGCGCCGGCGAGGCGATTCGTCAGCGTATGACCGGCTTCGTTGAGCAGGCGGCTGACGTCGAGCACGGTTCGTTGCGGAGCGGCCATGCGACAAGGCTAGCTCCGGATCGTCCACTACCAGACGATCCGGAGCCAACGGTTCCGCGGCGACGAGATCCAGCGCCCACCGGGGGACGGCTCGGGGACGAGGACGGCCCGCGGATGGGGACGGCCGGCGGGCCCCCGTGCTCACCCGCCGGCCGCCTGTATCAGGCGAAGGTCACCCAGGCCGGCGCGTACGGCGTGACGCGCAGCGGCATCCGGGCCTCCGCGGGGGTGCGGTCGCCCTTCCGGTTGTTGCAGCGGCCACAGGCCGCCACGGTGTTCAGCCATTCGTTGCCGCCACCACGCGAGCGGGGCATGACATGGTCGATGGTCGTTGCCGGATCGCCGCAGTAACCGCAGGTCCGCTTGTCGCGGGCGAGCACACCGGCCCGGGTCCAGCCCGGGCCGCGGCCGCGCCGCCAGCGGGTCACCACATAACTGACCAGGCGCACCACGGTCGGCACCTGGTAGACACCGATGGTCGCGTCCGGCTGCGCCTCGTGCACCACGGCCACCTGCCGGAACAGCATCCGAATCGCGTGCCGGAGGCTGACCCGGTGCAGCGGCCCGCAGTCGGCGTTCAGTACCAGAACCGCGCTCATTCCGTTTCACCTCCGTCAACTCGTTTTTACAATGAATCAGCAGGTCAGAGCAGACCTGCCGAACCGAGGAACTGAGGAAGAAAATAGGCTCGGCATCGACCGCCGACAACCGATTAAAGGTCAGCGCAGAGCCCGGTGAACGACCACCGACAATTGCACCAGGCCGGCCACTTGCAGCGCGGCCCAGAGGGCCGGCGGCAGCCACGGGAGATCGAGGACGGCGAGCACCGCGAGCCCCAGGCCCGCGATCAGGACACGGGTGGGCCGCTCCGCGACGGTGATCACCCCGATCTCGGACATTCCGGCCGCGACGGCGCGAGCGCGGACGTATTCGTGCAGCCAGCTCGCGGCGCCCGCGGCGGTCACCAGCCAGCCCGGGGCGCCGGCCAGCCAGAACGCGACGAGCCAGGCCGCTTCACCGACCCGGTCGGCGACCGAGTCGTACACGAAACCGGTCCTGGTCACCCGCCCGGAGACCACCGCGACCGCGCCGTCGAGGCCGTCCGCGGCCGCCGCGACCAGCACCAGCAGGGCGGCGAGCAGCAGGCTGACCGGAACGGCGGCCGGCACGCCGAGAGAGATCAGCAGACCGCAGGTGGTCACCGTCATCGGCGACACCCGGTTGCGGCTCAGCCAGAAGCCGATCCGGTACGCCGTACGCACCCACCCACGCACGACCCACGACCCTTTCCGCGGGTCGAATCCGCCGTGCAGACCGGACCAGGCGACCGCGTACTCGTCCCAGGTCATCGACGGCGGCTCTCAGACGGCCGCGGCCACGTCCGACGGGGCGAGCCGCTGCCAGAC
Organism: Actinoplanes regularis; assembly: GCF_900188005.1. GTDB lineage: Bacteria > Actinomycetota > Actinomycetes > Mycobacteriales > Micromonosporaceae > Actinoplanes > Actinoplanes regularis. The sequence continues at coordinate 668,759 of NZ_FZNR01000002.1, forward strand.
CTCACGGGTCGCGGTCGACCGGTTCATGGTGATGAAGTGGATGCCCGGCACCCCCTCGTCGAGCAGCCGCGCGCACATCCGCGAGCACTCCTCGAGGCCCAGCTCACGCACCGCGGCCTCGTCGCCGGCGACCGCCTCGAAGCGGCGCAGCAGCGCCGGCGGGAACGGCGCGCCGGAGAGCTGCGTGGACCGTTCGATGGTGGCCATCCGGGTCACCGGCATCACCCCGGCCACGATCGGCGTGTCACAGCCGCTGGCCGCGACCCGGTCCCGCAGGCGCAGGTAGTCGTCGGCGTCGAAGAACATCTGGGTGATCGCGTAGTCCGCCCCGGCGCGGCACTTACGGACGAAGTTGCGGGTGTCGTCCGCGACGTCGGCCGAGCGCGGGTGCTTGTACGGAAATGCCGCCACCCCGACGCTGAAGTCGCCCGCCTCGCGGATCAGCCGGACCAGATCCTCCGCGTAGAGCACGCCCCGGGGGTGCCGTACCCACTCCCCCATCGGGTCACCCGGCGGGTCGCCGCGCAGGGCGAGGATGTTGCGGATCCCGGCGCCGGCCAGCCGGCCGATCACGTTGCGCAGGTCGGCGACCGAGTGGTCGACCGCGGTGAGGTGGGCCATCGCCAGCAGGGTGGTTTCGGTGGCGACCCGCTCGGTGACCGCGACGGTGGTCTCCCGGGTGGTGCCACCCGCGCCGTAGGTTATCGACACGAAACTCGGCCGCAGCGACTCGAGCTCGCGGATCGCCTGCCAGAGCAGGCGCTCACCGTCCGGCGTCTTGGGCGGGAAGAACTCGAACGAGAACGTCGGGGCTGCCCCGCGGATCAGCTCACCGATGGACGGCGTGCCGGGCAGCTTGGAGGGAAGTCCGAGAGACACACCGGAACTCTACCGGGCCGGTTGACCGGGCGTTCTACCCGAACAAGTAGCGTCTCGGTGTGACGACTTCCCCACTCGAACCGGCCGATCTGCGCACGCGTGTCGACAAGGCGCTGGCCGCGTTCCTGGCCGGGCAGCAGGACCGGCTGCTGGCGATCGACCCGGCGCTGGCCGAGGTGGCCGCCACGGTGACCGAGTTCGTGCTGGGTGGCGGGAAGCGACTCCGGCCGGCGTTCGCCTACTGGGGGTTTCGCGGGGCCGGGGGCGCCGACTCGGACGGGGTGGTCGCGGCCGTCGCGGCGCTGGAGCTGGTGCAGGCCAGTGCGCTGATCCACGACGACCTGATGGACCGCTCGGACACCCGGCGCGGGGTGCCGTCGGTGCACCGCCGGTTCGAGAAGCTGCACGCCGGCGCGGGGTGGCGGGGCAGCGCCGGCGGGTTCGGCGACTGTGCCGCGGTGCTCCTCGGCGACCTGGCCCTGGTCTGGTCGGACGAGCTGCTGCACGGCTGCGGGCTGCCGCTGACCGATCTGGCGCGGGCCCGGCCGGTGTTCGACACGATGCGCACCGAGGTGACCGTCGGGCAGTACCTGGACGTGCTAACCCAGGCGACCGGGGACACCTCGCTGGAGCGGGCCGGCAAGGTGGCCCGGTTCAAGTCGGCGAAGTACACCGTGGAGCGCCCGCTGCTGCTGGGCGCGGCGCTGGCCGGGGCCGGGCCGGAGGTGTCGGCCGCCTACTCCGCGTTCGGGCTGCCGCTGGGTGAGGCGTTCCAGCTGCGTGACGACGTGCTCGGGGTGTTCGGGGACCCGGCGCAGACGGGCAAGCCGGCCGGGGACGACCTGCGCGAGGGAAAGCGGACCTACCTGGTCGCGTCCGCGTTCGGAGCCCTGGACGAGGCCGGCCGGTCGGAGCTGGAGACCGCGCTGGGCGATCCGCGGCTGGACGACGCCGGGGTGGAACGGCTGCGGGCGGCGATCCGGGACAGCGGGGCCCTGGCGGCGACCGAGGCGCGGATCGAGGAGCTGATGGCCGGCTCGCTGGACGCGCTGGCCGCGGCGCCCATCGACGGGGAGGCGCGGGAGGTGCTGCACCGGCTGGCGGAGGCGGCTACCCGTCGTTCCGTCTAGCGCTCGCGACGTGGGCACGCCGGCCCAGCGCCACCCACAGGGACAGCGTGCTCAGCACCAGGGCGAACCCGAACAGCAAATCCTCGACCGGGGCGTGGACCAGGCGCCAGCCGATGATCGCGCCGGGGTCGTACCGGACGATGTTCCGCCCGGTCAGGATGCCGTTGGAGATCAACTGAAAGATCAGGATGATCGGGTACGTCGCCCAGAAGACCAGCCGAGTGACCAGCTTTGTCCGAAAAATCAGCACATCGACGATCAGAGCCGCCAGTACGCCCAGTAAGGCCGCCGTGGTGTAACTCACTCCCGCCCCGCCGACCGGCGCAGCACCGTCCGCACCGCCTCGAACCCCAGGATCGCGCAGACCGGCACGACCAGGAAGAACAGCACCTCGTCCAGGGGCAGTCCACCGCCCAGGAAGACACCGGTGATCTGCGCGGGATCGAAGTGCCAGTGCCCGGCGGCGATCGCGCCCAGGTCCCACAGGACGAAGACGGCCGCCACGGGCAGCACCGTCAGCAGCAGCCGGCGCCACCGGCGGAGCACGCCGACCCGCAGGATCGGCTCCAGCCAGAGGGCGCCGGCCAGGCAGCCGGCGAGCACCGCGACGTACGTCAAATGCCCCATGGTCTTGATCTGAAGGTCAGAAGCCCAGCGCCTGCGCGCGTCGCTTGACCTCACGGGCCTGCGGGCCGCCGAGCGCGATCGCGGCGCTGCCGCCGACGCTCGGATCGGCCTCATACAGCCACCGGAACGCCTCTTCGTCGTTGTACCCGGCGTCGCGGAGCACGTTCAGCACACCGGGCAGATGCTTCAGGACCGTGTCGTTGGCCACCAGTTCGGCGGGGACCAGGCGCACGCCGTCGCGCCGGACGAAGAGCAGGTCACCGTCCTTGATCATCTGGTTGACCTTGCTGATCGACAGGCCGAATCTCTCGGCGAGGTCGGGCAGGTTGATCCATCCGGCTGGTTCGGTGATGACAGGTTCGCTCACGCCTACAAGGGTGCCAGACCAGATCGGAGAAGATTTGATGAGCCTGAGGCGAAGGATGCGCGGCGAGGTCGCCGGGGCCTTGCGCTCGGTCCGGTACGACCTGGGCCGCCGCCCGGCCCAGCGCAACGACGGACCGGACGTCACCTCGACCGGGTTGAGCACGTTCCCCGGCTCACTGATGGAGTGGCGCACCGTGCCGGAGAAGACCGGCGCGAAGCCACGGCGGCGATTCCTGTCGGTCACGGCGCTGTGCCTTCTCGCGCTCGTCGGCGCGATCGGGTCGTACCTGCTGGTGACGTACGGTCTGGCCGCCGCGGCCGACCGGCCGGAAGCCGCCCCGGCACCGCCGCCGTCGGCGTCCGCCACCCCCGCGGAGAGCCCCTCGGCGAGCCCCGCGGCCGGGGAGCCCACCACTCGGATGGGGGCCGCCGGCCCCGGCGCGCGAACCACCGGGACACACCGGGGCGCCGTGGCACCCCGGCCGGCGGAGGCGGCACACCGGCCGGCCGGCGCGACGAAGAGCACAGTCACCGGGAAACCGACTGTTCCGCGACCACCGGCCGGCACGCCGAAGTGCAATTGCGTCACGCCCCCGGTGCCCACCCCGACCGCCCCGGCCTCGGTGCCGGCGCCGGCCGTCACCCCGCCCGCCGTCAGCGAGTCCGCACCGCCCGGCGGATCGGCGGAACCCAGCCCGGACGCGAGCGACCCGAGCCCCCGCGACGGGCGGCGACACCGGCACCGGCCCTGGCGAAATGCGGGGTGAAACCGGAACCCGCCGCCGATCGGCCGTCAATCGGTGCAGGTCACAGCCGTTCAGATACCCGTTTGGACTCAGCTGTGACATCCTGGGTGGCCCCCACCGGAAAGACACATACACTTCACGCCGATGGACACCACAGTCGCCGATACGTTGATCGGCACAACGATTGACGGGCGTTACCGGATCACCGGTCGCGTCGCCCGTGGTGGCATGGCGACCGTGTACCGGGCCACCGACGAGCGGCTCGGGCGCCCCGTCGCGTTGAAAATCATTCACCCGTCCCAGGCCACGAACGTGCACTTCGTCGACCGGTTCACCGACGAGGCGAAGACGATCGCCCGGCTCACCCACCCGAACGTCGTGGCCGTCTACGACCAGGGTCGCCACCAGGGCCTGCCCTACCTGGTGATGGAGTTCGTGCAGGGCCGCACCCTGCGTGACCTGCTGGCCCAGCGGAAGAAGCTGAGCGCGGTCGAGGCGCTGGCCATCGTGGAGCAGATGCTCTCCGCGATCGCCGCCGCGCACCGGGCCGGCCTGGTGCACCGCGACGTCAAGCCGGAGAACGTGCTGGTCGCCGAGGCGCCCAGCGGCGGCGTGGCGGACCTGGTCGACGCCGTGGTCAAGGTCGCCGACTTCGGTCTGGCGCGGGCCATCGAGGCGAGCACCGTCGACGAGTCCGGCCAGCTGATGGCCACCGTGGCGTACGTCGCTCCGGAGCTGGTGCAGGCCGGCCAGGCGGACGCGCGCACCGACGTCTACTCGGCCGGCATCGTCCTGTTCGAGATGCTCACCGGCCAGGTGCCGTACGACGGCGCCGACCCGGTCGAGGTGGCCTGGCAGCACGTGGACAACGACGTGCCCGCCCCGTCGACGCTGGTCCCCGGGCTGCCGCGGGCGCTCGACGAGCTGGTCGCCCGGGCCACCCGCCGCAACCCGTCCGACCGGCCGACCGACGCCGGCCGGCTGCTCACCGAGGTGCAGGCGGTCCGGGACGGGCTGGGCGGCATCAACCTGGAGACCGCGCTGATGCGCCAGGTCCCGGGCCGGCCCGCCGTCGCCGACGCCACCACGATCGTGCCCACGGTGCCCGCCGCGGACGCGACCGCCATGGTCCCGCCGGTTCCCGGTGGCGGCTACCAGCCGCCCGGCGGCCACCGCCCGAACTGGGCACGGCTGCCCGAGCAGAGCGGCGCCCGGCCGGCGCCGTACGGACGACCGGCGGCCGGCTCGCGCGGCGAGGGCTTCTTCGCCGACCGGCGCCGGGTCACCCTGTTCTCGCTGATCGCGGTGATCGCCCTGGTCGTGATCGGCAGCACCTGGTGGGTCGCCTTCGGGCGGTACACCGAGGCTCCGAGTCTGGTGAACCTGCCCAAGGCGGAGGCCGAGGCGGCCGCGAAGAAGGCCGGCTTCGGCGTCATCTACGGCGAGCCCGGGCAGTACAGCGCCACGGTCGCCCCGGATTCGGTGGTCAGCCAGAACCCGGCCCCGGGTGAGGAGGTGGTGCGGGGCGACACGCTGACCCTGTTCCTCTCCCTCGGTCCCGAGGTGCACCCGGTGCCCGACGTGAGCGGTCAGGAGGAGGCCGCGGCGAAGGGCGCGATCGAGGAGGTCGGCCTGAAGTACAAGGAGGGCAAGGCCGCCTACAGCGACACCGTGCCACAGGGCGTGGTGATCTCCACCAACCCGAAGGCCGGCACCGAGCTGAAGCCGGGCGCGACGGTCACCGTGGTGCTGAGCAAGGGCCGGGCCCCGATCCAGGTGCCGGACCTCGTCGGGCTGAACATCAACGAGGCCCGCGCCAAGCTGCAGGAGCTGGGCCTGACCGCGCTGGAGCGCACGAAGGAGAGCGACGAGCCGGCCGATCAGGTCCTCGCGCAGACCCCGAAGGCGGGCACCGGCGTGGAGAAGAACGCCGAGATCACCCTCGACCTGAGCAAGGGCCCGCCGCTGGTCACCATCCCGGATCTGAACAACCAGCCGTGCCAGCAGGCCGAGGGCACGCTGCGCGGGCTGGGGCTGCAGGTGCAGGTCAACAACCTGAACCCGCTGAACCCGAACTCGGCGGTGCACGGCCAGAACCCGGGCCCGAACACACAGGTCCAGCCGAACAGCGGAGTTCAGATCACGTGCTTCTAGACCGCCGGATCGGGTCGCACACGAAGACGTCGGGAGGGCTGGCCAAGGCCGCCCTCCCCTACGTCGACGCCGCCGGCTCGGAAACCCTGCAGGTGTACGTCTCCAACTCCCGTGGCTGGGCGCTGCCGCCCGGCGACCCGAAGCAGGACGTCCTGTTCCGGGACGGGATCGGGGAGCGGGAGCTGCCCGCCTACATTCACGCGTCGCTGCTGGTGAACCTCGGTTCGCCGACCGAGCTCACGGTGGAGCGCTCGATCGCCGCCCTGGAGCACGCCCTGCGGCGGGGCAAGGCGATCGGCGCGACCGCCGTGGTCTACCACGCCGGCAGCTCGGTCGACGAGGCCCACGCCGAGAAGGCCATGCACCAGTTGCACGAGCAGTTGCTGCCGTTGCTCGAGACGGCCGCCGCCGAGGGCCTGCCGAAGCTGCTGGTCGAGCCGAGCGCCGGTGGCGGCCGCAGCCTGGCCTCGAAGGTGCAGGACTTGGCGGCCTACCTGGCCGCCGTCGACGGGCACCCCTGGCTGGGTGTCTGCTTCGACACCTGCCACGCCTGGGCCGCCGGGCACGACCTGGCCACCCCGGGCGGAATGACCGAGACGCTGGACGCGCTGGTGACGGCGGCCGGCCCGGGCCGGCTGCAGCTGATCCACGCGAACGACTCGAAGGACGCCTGCGGCTCGACCCGCGACCGGCACGAGACGATCGGCAAGGGCACGATCGGCGCGGCTCCGTTCGCGGAGCTGTTCACCCATCCGGCGACCGCCGGCGTGCCGATCATCGTGGAGACCCCGAGCGTCGAGCACGAGGGGCACGCGGCCGACATCGCGCTGCTCAAGGGCCTGCGCGACGCCTGACCGCGACGCCGCCGACCGCAGCGGGCTCAAGCCGTGAGCAGCGTGGCCAGGCGGCTCGCGGGCTCGTCCGGGTCGTCGGCGGCCGGGGCGCGCAGCAACTCGACCCGGTGCACCAGGCGCGGGACGCCGAGCGGCACCGCGGCCAGCCCGGCCGCGCCGGTGACCAGCCACTCCGGCAGCACGGCGAGCCCGTGCCCGGCCGCGACCAGCCCGGTCAGCACGGTCACCTCGGCCCCGTCGTAGTGCAGCCCCGCCCGCAGCCCGTCGAGCGGCAGCCGGTGCAGCGGGGCCACCCCGGGCGCGTCGATCCAGTACGCGTCGGCCAGGTCGGCCAGTTCCACCGAGCCACGCCGGGCGAGCGGGTGCCCGGCCGGCACGGCGACCACGGCCGGGCACTCGGTCACCCGCGCCGCCTGCCGGTCACCCGGCTCGGGCAGGCGCAACGGGTCGCTGGGCGCGGTGAAGCCGTCGACCAGGCCGAGGTCGGTGGCGCCGGTGGTGGTGGCCGCCACGATCCGGTCCAGCTCCGCGACGAGCAGGCGGGTGCGCAGGCGGGCGGACTCGGCGCGGATCCGGGTCAGGGCCGCGGCGACCGGGGCCGACCAGGCGAGCGGGGTGAGTCCCAGGGTGAGCCGGCCGGGCGGGGCGATGGTGCGGGTGACGTCGGCCCGGGCGGCTTCCAGCCGTACCAGAATGATCTTGGAATGGCGCCGCAGGCGCTCCCCGGCCGGAGTCAGGGCGACCGGACGCCGGGTCAGCAGCGGCGTGCCGAGGTCGGCTTCCAGGGCCGCGATCTGCTGGGAGACGGCGGACTGGGTGTAGCTGAGGCGGTCGGCGGCCGCGGAGAACGAACCGGTCTCGGCGACCTCGACGAACGTACGCAGCAGGTGCGGATCCACATCAGCAACCCTAATGCCGACTGCAGCAACGATCGTTGGACGTGATCTCGGCGCGGAGACGACGATGGGCACATGATTTCGATCGCTCTGGTCGGCGACCGGTCGCCGACGGTTCGCGCGCACACCCGCATTCCCCTGGTCCTCGACGCACTGCGGGAGAGCGAGGGGCTGGATCTCGACGTGTACTGGGTGCCGACTCCGGCAGCGGAGGATCCGGAGGCGCTGCGCGGGTTCGACGGGATCTGGCTGGTGCCGGGGAGTCCGTACCGAAGTGAGGCCGGCGGTGTCGCCGCGGCCCGGGCCGCGCGGGTCGAGGGCATCCCGTTCCTGGGTACGTGCGGCGGTTTCCAGCACGCCATGCTGGAGTTCGCCCGGGACGTCTGCGGCCTGACCACCGCGCTGCACACGGAGAACGGTTCGCCGGACGACTCCACCGGGGCGGAGTTGATCGTGCCGCTCGCCTGCTCACTGGCCGGGCACGAGGCGGCGGTCGAGCTGACCCCGGGCTCCCTGGCGGAACGGCTGCTCGGCACGGCCCGGACGGTCGAGCGCTATCACTGCTCCTACGGCCTCTCCCCCGCGTACCTGGACCTGCTGACCTCCTGCGGCCTGCGCTTCACCGGCCACGACGAGTCCGGCGAGGTCCGGGTCGCCGAACTCCCCGGCCATCCGTTCTACCTGGCCACGCTCTTCCAGCCAGAGCTGGCGAGCGAAGCCCCGCATCCGCTGATCCGGGGCTTCGCGCAGGCCGTCGTGCGAAACTCGGCCGCCCTGCGGCGCTAGGCGAGCAGAACGCTGAGGACCGCGATCGCCTCGTCGATGCCCTCGTCGTCGACGTCCAGGTGGACGACGAGGCGGGCCAGTTTCGGCAGCATCGCCGCGATCAGGACGCCACGGCTGGCCGCGGCGGCGGCCAGCGCCGGAGCGTCCAGCGGGGCCTTGGTGAGGTCCAGCGGGACCAGGTTGGTGCGCACCCGGCCCGGGTCCACCACCCCGAGCGGGGCCAGCCCCTCGGCGAGCCGGCGGGCCCGGGCGTGGTCCTCGGCGAGGCGTTCCACGTGGTGGTCGAGGGCGTACCGGCCGGCCGCGGCGAGGATGCCGGCCTGCCGCATGCCGCCGCCCATCCGCTTGCGGATCACCCGGGCCCGGGCGATCTTCTCCCGGCTGCCCACCACCAGCGACCCGACCGGGGCGCCCAGCCCCTTGGAGAGGCACACCGAGAGGGTGTCGAAGAGCGCGCCGTAACTGGCCAGCGGCACCCCGTCGGCGACGTGCGCGTGCCAGAGCCGGGCCCCGTCGCAGTGCAGGGCGACCTGGTGCGCGTCGGCCACCGCGCGCAGGTCGCGCAGCGTGGCCAGCGGGGTCACCCCGCCGCCGCCGAGGTTGTGGGTCTGCTCCACGGCGATCGCCGCGGTCGACACCGACGGGAAGCCGGCCGGGCGGATCATGGCGGCGATCCGGTCCACGTTCAGCGCGGCACCGGTCGCCGCCCAGGTCCGGGTGGAGATCCCGCCGAAGACCGCGGCGGCGCCCAGCTCGTACGTCACCACGTGCGCGTCCGCCCCGGCCAGCAGCTCACCGCCGGGCGGGGCGACCAGCTGCAGGGCGATCTGGTTGGCCATCGTGCCGGACGGGGCGAACAGCGCCGCCTCGTGCCCGAACAGCGCGGCCACGTGCTGTTCCAGGTCGTTCACGGTCGGGTCGTCGCCGAACACGTCGTCGCCGACGACGGCGGTCGCCATCGCCTCCCGCATCCCGCTGGTGGGCCGGGTCACCGTGTCCGAGCGCAGGTCAACCACGGAGCATCTCCGCCACCAGGAAAGCCAGCTCCAGGCTCTGCTGGGTGTTCAGCCGCGGGTCGCAGGCGGTCTCGTAGCGGCCCGGCAGGTCCAGGTCCTCGATGCCCTGCGCGCCGCCCAGGCACTCGGTGACATCCTCACCGGTGAGTTCGATATGGATGCCGCCCGGGTGGGTCCCGGTGGCCCGGTGCACCTCGAAGTAGCCGAGCACCTCGTCGACGATCCGGTCGAAGTGCCGGGTCTTGTAGCCGTTCGACGACTCGTGGGTGTTGCCGTGCATCGGGTCGCACTGCCAGACCACCTTGGCGCCGGTGGCGTGCACCTTCTCCACGATCGGCGGGAGCGCGTCGCGCACCTTGCCGTTGCCCATCCGGCTGATCAGGGTGAGCCGGCCCGGGATGTTCTCCGGGTTCAGCTTCTCGCACAGCTCGATCGCGGTCTCCGGGCTGGTGCCGGGGCCGATCTTGACACCGATCGGGTTGGCGATGCGGCTGATGAAGTCGATGTGCGCGTGGTCGAGCTGCCGGGTGCGCTCGCCGACCCAGAGGAAGTGGCCGGAGAGCCCGTACGCCTTGTCGCCGGAGACGCGGGTGAGCGCCCGGTCGTACTCCAGCGCGAGCGCCTCGTGCGAGCAGTAGAGGCTGACCGTGCGCAGCGCCTCGTTGTCGGTCATCCCGCAGGCGCGGATGAAGTCCAGCGCCCGGTCGATCTCGCGGGCGATCGCCTCGTAGCGCTCGCCGGCCGGCGAGGCCCGGACGAAGTCCTTGTTCCAGTCGTGCAGACCGTTGAGGTCGGCCAGGCCGCCGGCCAGGTAGGCGCGGAGCATGTTCATCGCGGCGGCGGAGTTCGCGTACGCCCGGATCATCCGCTGCGGGTCGGCGACCCGGGCCGCCTCGTCGGCGTCCAGCGAGTTGATCATGTCCCCGCGGTACGCCGGAAGCCCGAGCGAGTCGGTCAGCGACGACCGCGGCTTGGTGTACTGCCCGGCCACCCGGGCCACCTTGACCACCGGCATCGACGCACCGTACGTCAGCACCACCGCCATCTGCAGCAGCGTGCGCGCGCCGGCCAGCAGGTGACTCTCGGTGTTGTCGGCGAAGGTCTCCGCGCAGTCACCGCCCTGCAGCAGGAACGCCCGGCCCTCGCACACGTCGGCGAGCCGGACCCGCAACTGGTCGACCTCGTACGGCGCGACGATCGACGGGACGTTCTCGAGGACCTTGCAGACGGCCCCGACCTCGTCCATGTCCGGCCAGGGCGGCATCTGGACTCTCGGCAGCTCACGCCACCGGTCGAGGCCCAGGGCCTCGTCCTCGGCGGAGTCGGTGGACGGGCGGGAGGTCGCGACTCCCGGATGGCTCAGTTGATGCCACTCACGGCGCATGTGAAGAGCCTACGAAAACGGGGGCACCGGGATCAGACCCGGTGCCCCCTGTTCCCACTCCTGAGATCAGAGGTTGCCCTTGATCGCGGAGATCAGCTCACCGTTGCTGGTGTCGCCGGAGAACTCCCAGAAGAACGCGCCGCCGAGACCCTGGTTCTTGGCGTACGTCATCTTCCCGGCGATGGTCGACGGGGTGTCGTAGCTCCACCAGTTGGAACCGCAGTAGGCGTACGCCGTGCCACCGACCGTGCCGGTCGCCGGGCAGCTGTTCTTCAGGACCTTGTAGTCCTCGATGCCCGCCTCGTAGGTGCCGGGGGCGGCACCGGTCGCGCTGCCACCCGGAGCGGCCTGGGTGACCCCGGTCCAGCCGCGGCCGTAGAAGCCGATGCCGAGCAGGATCTTGTTGGCCGGCACACCCTTGCTCTTCAGCTTCTGGATCGCGGCGTCCGAGTAGAAGCCCGCGGTCGGGATGCCGGTGTACGAGGTCAGCGGCGAGTGCGGGGCCGTGGGGCCCTGTGCGGCGAACGCGCCGAAGTAGTCGTACGTCATCGGGAAGACCAGGTTCAGCTTCGCGATGCCGGAGGCGTAGTCGGCCACGTCGAGCTTGCCGCCGTTCGAGCCGTCCGCGGAGATCGCCGAGGTGACCAGGAAGCTCGAGCCGAACTTGTTGCGCAGCGCGGTGATCACGTTGTTGTACGCGGCCGGGCCGGACGCGTCGCAGCTCAGGCCACAGGCGTTCGGGTACTCCCAGTCGATGTCGATGCCGTCGAAGACGTCCGACCAGCGGGAGTCCTTGACCAGGTTGTAGCAGGAGTTGGCGAACGCGGTCGGGTTCGCGGCGGCCTGGGTGAAGCCACCGGACCAGGTCCAGCCACCGAACGACCAGATCACCTTGAGGTTCGGGTACTGCTTCTTGAGCTTGCGCAGCTGGTTGAACGAGCCGCGCAGCGCGCCGGTGTCCCAGGTGTCGGCGACGCCGTCGACGCTCTCGGCCGCGGAGTAGGCGCGGTCGTAGTCGGCGTACGAGTCACCGATCGAGCACTGGCCACCGGTGGTGTTGCCGAACGCGTACAGGATGTGCGTCAGCTTGGCGGCCGAGCCCGACGTCACCAGGTTCTTGACGTGGTAGTTGCGGCCGTAGACGCCCCACTCGGCGAAGTAGCCGACGACGTTCTTGCCCCCGGTCGGCGGCGTCGTGGTGGGCGCCGTCGTGGGGGTGGTGGTCGGCGGCGTCGTGGTCGGCGCCGTCGTCGGTGCGGTTGTCGGCGCGGTGGTCGGGGTGGTCGTGCCGCCACAGACGCCGTTGTCGATCCAGACGTCCCACTGGCCACTGTGCGTGTCCGGCGACTCGTTCTGGGTCCACCACTTGGCGGTGTAGTTGTGACCGTTCTGCGAGGCGCTGTTGTCCTTCACATACACGGAGGTGGCAGACCAGGCGGTGGCACACGCGGTCGCCGCGTTCGCCTGCACGAGCGGGACCGAGGCGGAAGCCCCGATCACGACCGCACCGGCGAGCAGCGCCCGGCGGAGGGATTTGCCCACTACGGTCTCCTCAAATATTTAGGAAACTTTCCAGAGAGAGGGATGAAGAGACGGTAACGACATCGATTAACACGAGTCAAGCCAGATGACGACCTTTAAGGTCTCTTTAACGGAGACTGCGGGGCGAACACGGCGTGCATTCGTACGGCTACACCGCGTAGGCTTCGGTCATGACCATCTTCGACGTCAGCATTGACGCCCTTACCGGCGGCGCGACCGATTTGGACCGCTACCGCGGATCGGTCCTGCTCGTGGTCAATGTGGCCTCGCGCTGCGGCCTGACCCCGCAGTACGACAAGTTGCAACCCCTCTACGACACCTACCGCGACCGCGGCCTGGTGGTGCTCGGCGCCCCCTGCGACCAGTTCGCCGGCCAGGAGCCGGGCACCTCCGCGGAGATCGACGAATTCTGCCGGGTCAACTACGGCGTCACCTTCCCGATGACCGAGAAGATCGAGGTGAACGGCCCCGGCCGGCACCCGCTCTTCCGGGAACTGATCGGCGACGGGCCGGACATCCAGTGGAATTTCGAGAAGTTCGTGGTCGCCCCCGACGGCACGGTCGCCGCCCGATTCGGCCCACGGGTCGAGCCGGACGACCCCGAGCTGGTCGCGACCATCGATAAGCTGCTGCCCCACTGAGCCGCCGATGAGCGAGCTTGCGAGTGAATCCATGGGCACAGTTCTCAGCTCATCGTGGCGCCGAAGCGCAGCGGAGGTGACGCGATGAGCGAGCTTGCGAGTGAATCCATGGGCACAGTTCTCAGCTCATCGTGGCGCCGAAGCGCAGCGGAGGTGACGCGGTGAGCATCCACGTGATCGGGGTCGACGCGTACGCGCTCGGCTGGGTGGGGGTGGAGCTCCGCGACGGCGCCTTCGGGCGCGCGGTGCTCGCCTCCACGCTCTACGAGATCGTCGCGGGCAGCTCCGGCGCCGCGGTGATCGGCGTCGACATCCCCCTCGGCATGTTGCCGGACCGCTGGCGTGCCGCCGACACGCTCGCCGCGGACCAGCTCGGCCCGCGCCGCGGCAGCGTGTTCCGGGTACCGCCGCGCGCGGTCTGGCTGGAGCCGGACTTCGGTGCCGCCAACCGGCTCTGCCGCGAGCTCACCGGCGCCGGGCTCAGCCGCCAGTCCTGGGCGCTGCGCCCGAAGCTGCTCGAGGCGAACGCGATCTGGGAACGCCATCCCAGGCTGCTCTTCGAGGCTCATCCGGAGATGTCCTTCCGGACCATGGCCGGCGAACCACTCCCTTTCGCCAAGAAGACCTGGAGCGGTCAGTCCCGCCGGCGCGAGCTGCTGGCCCGCAACGGCATCGTCCTGCCTGACCAGCTCGGCCCGGCGGGTCAGGCTCCACCCGACGACGTCCTGGACGCCGCCGCGGTCGCCTGGACCGCCCACCGCGTCGCCACGAACACCGCGCTGTCCTTCCCCAGTCCCCCGGAGGAGAACAACGGCTCCAAGATCGCAATCTGGTACTGATCCCCGACCGGCGCGGGATGGTGCTTTTCTGCCATTCCGCGCTTGGCGTCTGGTTTATAAACTGACGGCGCACCGGCACTGACGGCTTTCCGCGAGTGATAGGTGATCGCCGATGAGGGTTCAGCCACGACAACAACTGCTGGAGATCTGGCAGGCGGTCGTCGACTACTCGTTCAAGGACGGCCAGTGGCACTGGGGTGGCCGCGACGGGCGCAATTCGATCAGCGACGCCGAGCAACTGCTCTGCATCCTCGGCCCGGCGACATCCATCAAGCCGTTCACCCTCGACCAGCCCGACCGGGTCGAGGATGACGTGCTGGACGCGATGAAGGCACTCGGTGGCCGGCTCGACATCCCGATCACCCTGCTCAAGGCCGTCGAGGAGTACCTGACGACCTACACCGATCCGTCCGGCACCCCGATCTTCTCGGCGGGGAATTATTTCCGCTCCAGCGACCCGGACCACGAGAAGATCAGCGACGAGCAGCTCGCCCAGCCGGTGGTCGACTCGTTCGCCATCTCGCTCTCGCTCTCCCTGGCCACCATCGGCTTCGCCCGCCAGTTCCGGAGCAACCTGAAACGCCGCAGCGCCCGGGCCGACATCGACCGGCTCGAGGCGATGGCCAGCAAACGGCTCACCGCCGCGATGATCGGCCTGCTCCGCAGTTTCACGGTCGACATCTTCGACGTCGACTCCCGCGAGGGCCGCGCCCTGTGCCGCACGGTGAACCAGCGTGGGCTCTCCACCCGGCGGATCGTCCCGCTGATCCAGGAGTCACTGCAGGAGATCCGGGCCAGCCTGCGAGACGTGACCATGGGCTCCGGCGCCGGCCTGGCGGAGGACCTCGACCACCCGGACCGGCTCTTCGAGTGCGGCTGGAGCTGGGGCGTCGTCCGCGACGCACCGGCCATCACCACCAAGGAGGAGGTCGGCGAGCAGGCGCCGGGCTTCGCCGAGCCGGCGCCGTACATCTACTTCACCTCGATGGCGCTGGACGCCATCGAGACCCTCGTCTCGGCTCGCACCCGGCAGCTCGGCCTGCTCAACGAGGAACAGCTGCGTTTGGCCCAGGGGCTCCAGCTGCGCTGGGACCTGACCCAGTCGTACTGGTCGACGGTCTCCGTGGCGAACATCGGCGGTGCCCGGTGGCCGCTGGAGGACATCCCCTGGCAGCGCATCACCGAGAACGAGTCGGAGTACTTCAGCCTGCACGTCTCCTCGATCGTGGTGCAGGACCTGGTCCGCAAGCGCGCCCGCGACGCCGACCTCGACCGGGTCGGCCTGGTGCTGGAGGAGCTCGCGAACCGGTCCCGGATCACCCGGCGCGTCTTCGGCGGCGACAAGGCCTATCAGGTGCACGCACCCGGCTTCCCGATCGAACTCGGCGGCAGCGAGGCCGACACCGGCCCGGTGCTCACCTGGTTCCTCTCCGACTTCGCCCCGCTGCTGCTGAAACGGACGATCAGCCTGGCCGGGCTGCTCGGCGACCCGAACCTGCGGGGCCGGATGCTGGCGCTCGCCGACCAGATCTGGGCCCAGCTGGACAGCCGGCGACTCCCCGGCGAGCGCCGGCGCGGGCTCTGGGACCAGCCGCGGCTGGTCTTCGAGGAGTACGACGTCGTCTACGAGACACCCTCGTGGTACCACACCAAGCGCGTGGTCGACTGCCTGGTCACCGCCGCGCAGGTGCTCACCGAGCCACCGCTGCGCAGCACCCAGCTCACCGAATTCGCCGGCGACCTGCTCAGCGAGGCCGACCACCTCTACGACCAGGAGCTTCTCCAGGGCTCACCGAACGGCGGTCAGGCGATGCGCACCGAGTTGCAGGAGCTCCAGGCCCGGCTGAAGCGAGCGCGGTCGATCCTCGAGGAGCGGCCGGGCACCGCGGCCTCGCTCGCCAGCGACGTGCTGCTGCGTCTCGACCGGTTCGCCGCGGCCCGCAGCGACCTCGACGGCGAGTCGTGATGCTGGTCTTCGCGACCTCCGACAAGGGAGGAACCGGGCGCTCGGTCACCACCAGCAACGTGGCGTACCAGTCCGCGCTGGCCGGCAACGATGTGTGTTATCTCGACTTCGACTTCGGGTCGCCGACCGCGGGCGCGGTCTTCGACGTCGACACCGGCAAGCTTCTCGTGGAGGGCGGCGGCCTGCACTCGTACCTGCTGGGCACGGTGGCCGACCCGCATCGCTGCGACGTCTTCGCCGACTCCGAGCGCCTCAGCATGCGGGAGCGGCCGCTCGGCGCCGGCCGGCTCACGCTGCTGCCCGGCGACAGCGGGGGCGGCGAGTTCCCGAGCAGCCCGGAGATGATCCGTCGTTGCCGGGAGCTGCTCGGCCGGCTGAACGAGGAGTTCGACGTCGTCTTCGTCGACCTGAGCGCCGGCCGGTCGTACGCACTTCACATGGCCCTGGCCGCCGTCGCCGACATGCGGCCCCCGCCGACCGTCCGCTGGCTGGTCTACCACCGGTGGACCCAGCAGCACATCCAGGCCGCAGGCGGCCTGGTCCACGGCGAGCACGGGATCCTGGAGACCGGCGTCGAGCTGGGCCACGACCGGGAGCGGCTGCTCGGGCAGCTGCGCTTCGTCCGGACGGCCATGCTCAGCCCGGCCGCGCAGGGTCTCACCGCCGAACAGGCCGCCTGGGTCAAGGACTGGAACGGCGACCTGCAGAACTTGGCCCGGGAGCGCGGCGCCGGCGCGTTGTACCTGCTCGGCTCGGTGCCGCTCGACCCGGTCCTCCAGTGGCGCGAGCAGCTGATCACCAACCACGACCTCACGGTGAGCCGGATCGCCAACCGCGCCACCGCCGACGCCTTCGCCGAACTGGCCGAGCTGATCGTCGACGACGACGTGTGGGACCAGCGGTGACCGGCACGGAGGCGCGCTACGAGGAGCGTTCGGCGCAGCCACGCGTCGAGCAGCTGCCGCTGGCACACCTCTCGATCGAGCTGGGCCACCTGTACAAGGAGGACTTCGCGGGCGGGATCGAGCAGTTCCGCCGGCACTTCCTCCAGGTGCGGCCCTATGTCGCCGCCGCGCGCGAGCGCCTCGCCGACGTGCTGGGACCGAAGCGGACACCGCGGGTCAGCACCTGCTTCATGATCGACGACTACTTCGACACGTTCGACGATCCGCCGGCCGCGGTGATCGGCGAGCTGGTCCAGGCGGCCGGGGAGAACGACCTCACCATCGACTACATCGCCCGGGAGGCCGGCTGCGCCCGGGCGGGTGAGGTGAGCCCGGCCGAGCTGATCCTCGACCGCCTGGTCGCCGACCCGCCGGCCGGCACCGACGGGGTGTGGCCGCCACCGCAGGAGAGCGGCTGGCTCACCAACGGCGACCGGCCGCCGGGCACCTCGTCGCGCCCCGCGATGAGCTCGAACACCGGATGGCGGCCGCCGGTGGAGAACGCCCGCAACCGGCACTCCATCTTCGTCGCCGTGGAGATCTTCTCCGAGGAGGACGGCGGGCGGCTCTGGTCCTGCCCCTACCTCGCCGCGGTCTGGCAGTTGATGCGGCTCGGCATGCTGCGCCACCACGGCCGCCCGGTGGCGCCCCCGCGGCAGGCCACCGACGGGCTGCTGGCCTCCTGGGCGGAGATGCCGGCGGTGCTCCAGCTCAACGCGGCGGCCGAGCCGTTCACCGCGTACCGGACGCATTCCGTCCTGGCCCGCCGATTCCTGAACATCGAGACCGCCGTCGGCATCGTGCTCAGCCAGGTCGCCGTCGACGAGGAGGTGCGCCTTCAGGTGGCCAAGCGGGCCGCGGGCGAGGGCTTCGCCCTCCCCGAGGAGCTTGTCGAGCGCATCGCGTACGTCTTCGACGGCGACGCCACCCGGGTGCTGTGACCGCGGCGCGGCTCAGCAGGGCCGCGCCGCGTCCCACAACTCGTTGAAGCGGTCCCGCCGCTCCTCGACCCGGCTGGATCGCAGCACGAGCCGCGTGTTGACGACGATCGGCCGCGTGCTCTCGTCGATCCACGAACCGGTGGTCACCTCGTAGCTGATCACACCGTCGAAGAGCACGAAGTCGAAGAGCGACGTCCGCCGCAGGTGGGTCGCCGAGGCGAGATCGAGGACGCGCACCTCGACCCCGATGTCCCTGTGCTGGCGGAACACCTCGTCGAGCGCGTCGTCACCCTGCGGCCCGGGCCGGTCCAGAATGAAGATCCGGCGGACCTTGGTGCCCCGATGCACCGCCTCCCGCTGCGCGTCGAGATAGCGCTGCCCGAGGTCGGTGGACCACATCCCGCCGCCGTCGACCGTGGTCAGGCTGGTGGCGTCGATGCACTGGGTGGCGGAGTAGGTCAGGCCCAGCAGCCAGTCCCGGTCCTCGCCGTCGTAGATCGCCTCGCCGCCGTCGCCGAGCTCCTTCAGGAACTCCGCCATCCGGCTCAGCTCCCGCTGGGCGAGCCGGTGGGCGAGCGTGGACGAGTCCGGCCCGATCCGGGTCGAGTGCCGGACCAGCTGGCTGAGCACCTCGGTCTGCACCATCGACTCCTCCATCAGGCCGAACAGCTCGGTCGCCTCGCTTATCGCCCGGAACCGCTCGTCGACACACTCCCGGATCTGCCGCGCCTGGTCCATCTGACCGATCTGGACCTCGCGCAGCCGGCTCTCGAAGTCGATCAGGAACTGCACCACCAGCGCCGAGCCGCCGATCAGCACGGAGAGCGTGACCGACAGGATCGGGTCCTGATGGGCGAGGTTGGTCATGGCGAACGCCACCCCGCCGGTGAGCAGCGCGACGCCGACCTTGCGCACCACTTCGGACAGCCCGGTGCCCGAGCCGTCGCTCGGCGTGGACAGCCAGCTCACGACGACGCCGGCCCGGTCAGCCGGCCGAGCTCCCGCAGGGTGCTGAGCGCCAGATGGTCCCGGATGCGCTGCACCGTGGTCGTCCACTGCCGGCCGAACCCGGCATGCTGCTCCAGTTGCTCCCAGAACCGGCGGATCCCGGTCTCCAGCCGGGCGCCGGGCATCCAGAGATGCAGCAGGTGGTCGAAGGCCGGCCGGATCCGGTCCAGCGCGGCCGACGCCCTCGGGCCGCTCAGCGGGGCGCGCGCGACCATGCCGGTCAGCGTGGTCAGCAGCCAGTCGTGCAGCGCCAGGTCCTCGCAGAGCGCCACCACGTCGGCCAGCGCGTCACCGTGGGCGTGCACCCGGACCGTCCGGCGGCCCTCGCCCTCGACGGTGAACGTGACACTGTCCGGCCTCGCGGCGTCGTCGGCCAGCACGGCGATCCACCGCAGCGTGGTCCGCCCGCTCCGGAACGGCACCCGGGAGTCGATCATCGAGCTGGCCCGGACCCGTTCCGCGGTGTGCCCGGCGATCGCGCCGAGGTTGAGCAACGGCGAGGCGGGCGTGGCGGCGAGGAACGCCTCGGCGGTGTCCCGCTCCCGGTATCTTCCGACGATCTCGACGGTGCTCGGCCGGGCGAGATAGTACGACCAGGGCAGCCGGCGGTTCTGCGTGCTGCGCACCGCCACCGTCCGGGCCGAGGACTGCAGGACATGCCCGCCGACGAGCAGCGCGCGGGTGGTGACGGTGCCGATCGTCCGGGCCGTGCGCTGCGATCCGATCGGGATCTGGCAGTCCACTCCGGTCAGTCGCTCCGGCGACACGACGCATGGCATCGGCCGATCCGACCGCAGCACCTGCGCCCCGGTGGTGAGGGCCAGCAGACGCACCCCGACGTCGGCCGGAAGGGCCGCTGACGTCGGCAACAAGGATGTGAGCACCTCGCCCAGAACCAGCATGTCCCCCGCCGCTGTCGATCGGAGACTCCTCCAGGAGTCGATTGGACCGCACGACCATCGATCGCGCAACGTCCTCGTATTGTCACCTTACGCATTCGAGCCCACTCGTGAACGTCGATCCATTCGCCCACCTCGACTAAAATGTGTGAATGATTCGCCACACGGACGTGGTCGTCATCGGCGCCGGGGTCTCCGGCCTGACCAGCGCCCTGCGTCTCGCCGAGTCGGGGTTCTCCGTCCACGTCCGCAGCGCCGAGCCACCGGGCCGGACCACCTCGTGCACGGCCGGCGCCATCTGGGGCCCCCACCTGGTCGCTCACGAGCGAGCCCTGGCCTGGGCGCTCCGGTCCCTCGCCGTCTTCCGTGAGCTGGCCACCGACCCGCGGACCGGCGTCCGGATGGTCGACGGCGTCGAGGCGAGCCGCGGCACGCTGGTGACCCCGCGGCCCGGCACCGGCCCGGACGACGTGCGCAGGTGTGACCCGGCGACGCTGCCGCCGACGTTCACCAACGGCTGGCGGTACCGTGTGCCGCTGATCGACATGAGCCGCTATCTCGAATATCTGAGCGAGCGCCTGGACGATCTCGGGGTCGAGGTGACGATCACCGATCCGGTCACCGCGGCGGAACTGCCGCGGCTCGCGCCGCTCGTGGTGAACTGCACCGGGCTGGGTGCCCGCGAACTGATCGCCGGCGACCCCGTCGCGCCGGTGCGCGGCGACCTGCTGGTGGCCGAGAATCCCGGTCTCGATCAGTTCTTCGTCGAGCACGACGACGACTCGGACGGATTGACAACCTATCTGCTGCCGCAGGGCGACCGGGTGATGCTGGGCGGCAGCCGCAGCACCGGGGACTGGTCGACGGCGCGAAACCCGGAGGTGGCCGATGCCATCCTGGCCCGGTGCACGGCCGCCGAGCCACGACTGGCCGGCGTCCGGATCCTCGAGCACCACGTGGGTCTACGGCCGGTGCGCGAGCAGGTCCGGATCGGGCCCGACGAGACCCACCCGCACGTGCTGCACAACTACGGGCACGGCGGCGGTGGGGTCACCCTCTCCTGGGGCTGTGCTCAGGAGGTGCTGGAATGCGCCGGGGCCGCAGTACGTACCAGCCGTCCGGGCTGAAGCCGGTCACCTCGTAACCGTCGTCCCGGGCTTTCTCGAAACCGGCCCGGACGCCCTCCCGCCAGACCCGCGCCAGGCCCGGATCCTTGATCCGCAGCGCCTCCACATCGGCCGGAGTGGGTACCAGCAGGACCGCGCCGTCCTGGAGGGCGTGCAGCGCGACGGTCGACTGGGCGTAGTCCCAGAAGAAGTCGGGGTTGAACGGCGCGTCGACCGGCTCCGGGCCACCGGGTGCCGAATCGGAGGCGAGGTCCCAGGAGATCAGCAGGCGGTCGGTCTCGTCACCGTCGTTCAGCCCGTCGTTGAGGCTGCCGTAGAGATTCCGCTCGTACCCCTGGACGCTGGTGTTGAACTTGGTGAGGTAGAAGTGCGCGTTACGCCGGACCAGCGGGTCGAACGTCCACTGGATGGACTTGAACTTCGCCTTGCTCGCCCATTTCCGCTCGTGCTCCATGAGCAGGTATCCCAGCCCGAGATCCTGGTGACCGGGGAGCACTCCGGCGATGTGCAGGTGCAGGTGGTCCGGACCGCGGAAGGCCACCGCCGCGCCGACCATCCGGCCGAGCACGAACACCCCGGCGACGTAGTTGCGGGCCATCGACATCGCCCGCAGTGTCGACGCGTTGATCAGATCGACCGGGCTCTCGGCGCCCCAGACCCTGCACAGCACACCGACCGCCTGCTCGAACTCCTCCATCCGGACGAGTTCGCGTACTTCCGGGGGTGGGCTGGCAGCCATGAGGAATCACCACAGTCAATCGGACGATGAGCAGTGGAACCGTGCCAGCCTAATGGCGGGCGGGGCCCACGGCGAGCTGTTCACACGAACGTAACTGGTAACCACATGCCCATTTCACGCTACGTGTGAACCCATTCTCCCAACGTAACTCGCGCCACGAAGAATGGTTACTATTGCCGCATTTCTCCGGCAATCTGGGCAGCCCGGTCACGGGCCGCTTCGAGGGCGGAGAGCAGCGCCGCGCGCACCCCGTGGTTCTCCAGCTCGCGGAGCGCCGCGGCGGTCGTGCCGGCCGGCGAGGTGACCGCCTCGCGCAGCTTGACCGGGTGCTCGCCGGAGTCGCGGAGCATCACCGCGGAGCCGACGGCGGTCTGGACGACCAGCTCGTGGGCGACCTGGCGCGGCAGTCCGAGCAGGACACCGGCGTCGATCATGGCTTCGACCATCAGGTAGAAGTACGCCGGTCCCGAGCCGGAGAGCGCCGTCACCGCGTCCTGCTGGTACTCCGGGACGCGGACGGTCGCGCCGAGCGGCTTGAACATCTCCTCCGCGACGGCCAGTTGCTCGCCGGTGGCGTGCGGGCCCGCGGAAATCGCGGTCATCGCCTCACCGATCAGCGCCGGGGTATTGGTCATCACCCGAATCACCGGGGCGTCCCCGGGAAGCCGATCAGCGAAGAAGCCGGTGGTCAATCCGGCGCAGAGCGAGACCACGAGCTTGTTCGCCGACACCTTCGGGCCGATCTCGCCGAGCAGCGCGGCGGCGTCCTGCGGTTTGACCCCGATCACCAGAATGTCGGCCCGCTCGGCGGCCTCGGTGTTGCCCACCACCGTCACGCCGTATCTCTCGGCCAGCTCCGCGCCACGCGCCGGGCGACGGGCGGTGACCACCAACTGGTCGGCCGACCAACCGGACCGCAGGAGACCGGCGAGGACGGCCTCGGCCATCTTGCCGGTGCCGAGCATCGCGACGGTGTGCTTGGGCAACGCAGAGCTCCGTTCAGAGAGAATGCCGGGGACAGACCCTGTCCCCGGCATTCATCACAACACGATCAGTTGCCGAAGAAGACCTCGGCCTCTTCGTACCGCTCCAGCGGAACGGTCTTCAGCTCGCCGGTGCCCTCGATCAGCGGGACCCGGACGATGTCGGTGCCGCGCAGCGCCATCATCTTGCCGAAGTCGCCCTCGTGCACGGCGTCGATCGCCTGCAGGCCGAAGCGGGTGGAGAGCACCCGGTCGAACGCGGTCGGGGTGCCACCGCGCTGGATGTGACCGAGGACGACCGTGCGGGCCTCCTTGCCGGTCTTCTGCTCCAGCTGCTCGGCCAGCCACTGGCCGATGCCGCCGAGGCGGACGTGACCGAAGCTGTCCAGCTCCTGGTTGTGCAGGACCATCTGGCCGTCGAGCGGCTGGGCGCCCTCGGCGACGACGACGATCGGCGCGTACTCGACCTGGAAGCGCTTGGTCACGTACGTCGCGACCTGCTCGACGTCGAACCGCCGCTCCGGGAGCAGGATGACGTTGGCGCCACCGGCGAGACCGGCGTGCAGCGCGATCCAGCCCGCGTGCCGGCCCATGACCTCGACGACCAGGGTGCGGTGGTGCGACTCGGCCGTGGTGTGCAGCCGGTCGATGGCCTCCATCGCGATGTTCACCGCGGTGTCGAAGCCGAAGGTGAAGTCGGTCGCGTTGAGGTCGTTGTCGATCGTCTTCGGCACGCCGACGACGTTGACGCCGAGGTCGTGCAGCTTGGTCGCGACGCCGAGGGTGTCCTCGCCGCCGATCGCGACCAGGGCGTCGACACCCTGCTCGACCAGGTTCGCCTTGATCCGCTCGACGCCGTTCTCGATCTTGAACGGGTTGGTCCGGGACGAGCCCAGGATGGTGCCACCGCGCGGCAGGATGCCGCGGACCTCCGCGATACCCAGCGGCTTCGTCAGACCCTCCAGCGGGCCCTTCCAGCCGTCCCGGAAGCCGACGAACTCGTGACCATAAGCGGTGACGCCCTTGCGCACCACGGCACGGATTACCGCGTTGAGACCGGGGCAGTCGCCGCCACCGGTGAGCACGCCGATACGCATGTTTCTCCTCGTCCTTCCCCTTGCGGGTAGCGAGATGCAGATAGCTCGTGAGAATCCCCGGGAGCGTCTTCGTCGGCAGCGCTGCCGGCCCGGGGCGAGCCGCAACCGAACTCTAGTCTCCGCCCGCGGGGCTGCTAAATCCGCCCCTTCCCACTTGAGAGCAACGATTCGACCGCGCCCGGCGCCTCGGCCCGCGCGGAATCCGGCACGGACCGCGGCTGCGCTGGGTACGAGAAAGCCCCCAGCGGCCCTGGCGGGTGCCAGGAGAACCGCTGGGGGCGGAGGGGCTCGTCAGTGGGCGATGACGGGTGCGGCGTCCGGGTCGACGTCCAGCGGGCCGGTGCGGAACACCACCGCCGCGACCACCGCGGCCAGCACGAAGAAGCCGGTCGACCACCAGAACACGGTGTGGTAGCTCTCCAGCGCGGCCTGCGCCTGCGTCAGCGGGGAGAGCTCCTTGCCAACCAGGTAGTCCTCGGCCGCGCCGGCGGCGAACGAGCTGAGCAGCGCGGTGCCGATCGAGCCGCCGATCTGCTGCACCGTGTTGATCATCGCGGAGGCGACACCCGCGTCCCGGTGCTCGACGCCCGAGGTGGCGGCGTTCTGCGTGGGCGCGAAGACCAGGCCGAGCCCCAGACCGATGATGATCAGGCCGGGCAGCACCCCGCCGGCGTACGTCGAGTCCAGGTCGAGCCGGGTCAGGAAGACCATGCCGCCGGCCGCGACCAGCGCGCCGACCGGGACCAGCGGGCGCGGCCCGATCCGCGGGGCCAGGATCGACCCGGCCGTGGTCGCGGTGAGCATGACCGCACCGAGCATCGGCAGGAACGCCAGGCCCGTCTTGACCGGCGTGAAGTGCAGCACCAGCGCCAGGTAGTAGGTGAGGAAGAGGAAGATGCCGAACATGCCCGCGCCGGCGATCGCGATCGAGGCGTACGAACCACCGCGGTTGCGGTCCAGGACGACGCGCAGTGGCAACAGCGGGTGCTCCACCCGGCGTTCGATCAGCACGAACGCGATAAGCGCCAGCACCCCGACGATGATCGGGCCGAGGGTCCACGCGTCGGTCCAGCCGTCGGTCTCCGCCTTGCCGAGGCCGTAGACCAGACCGACCAGGCCGACGACCGCCGTGATGGTGCCGGGGATGTCGATCCGGCCGTGCGCCGCGACCGGCTCGTCCTTGAGCTTCAGCATGGCGCCGGCCACCGCGAGGGCGGCGATCACCAGGTTGACGTAGAGGCACCAGCGCCACGACACGTACTCGGTCAGCACGCCGCCGAGCAGCAGGCCGATGCCGCCACCGGCGCCGGAGATGGCGCCGAAGATGCCGAACGCCTTGCCGCGCTCGATCGGCTCGGTGAACGTCGTGGAGAGCAGCGACAGCGCGGCCGGGGCCAGCGCCGCGCCGAACGCGCCCTGCAGCGCGCGGGCGATGATCAGCATCTCGAGGCCGTTGGCCGCGCCGCCGAGCGCCGAGGCCAGGGCGAAGCCGATCAGACCGATCAGGAACATCCGCTTGCGCCCGAAGAAGTCCGAGAGCCGGCCGCCGAGCAGCAGCAGGCTGCCGAAGGCGAGCGCGTAGCCGGTGACCACCCACTGGCGGGAGGCGTCCGAGAAGCCGAGGTCGGCCTGCGCGGTGGGCAGCGCGATGTTCACGATCGTGGCGTCCAGCACGACCATCAGCTGCGCGAGGGCGAGCACGACCAGCGCCCACCAGCGCCCGTCGGAAGGCGTCGTAGCAGCGGACGCCTCACGCACGGCTCCGCGGGGTCGATCAGTAAGGGTGCTCATCCACGGCCCTTCCAGAAGTAGAGGTACGTCCTCCACTTCGGCAGGCTAGCAGGATAAGTTGAGGGATAACCTCCATTTAGTTGTAGGCTTGGCCACATGACCGAGACCGCCCGCCCGCTCCGGCGGGACGCGCAGCGCAACCGCGAGCGGATCCTGCTCGCCGCGCACGATGTCTTCGCGACCCGGGGGTTCGCCGCCACGCTCGACGACGTGGCACATCAGGCGGGCGTCGGCGTCGGCACGGTCTACCGGCGCTTCCCCACCAAGGAGTCGCTGATCGAGGCGGTCTTCGCGGACCGGCTGGAGGATCTGGTCTCCCTCGCCGAGCAGGCGATGGCCCTGCCGTCGGCGTGGGACGGGCTCACGATGATGCTGCGCCGCTCCATCGAGCTGCACGCGACCGACCGGGGGCTACGCGACGCCGCGCTCTGTGTCGGCATCGACAAGCAGCACTTCGCCGAGGTCGGGGCACAGCTGGTGCCGCTGGTGCAGGAGCTGGTCGACCGCGCCCACGCGGAGGGGACGCTCCGGGCCGACGTCGGGATGCACGACCTGCCGATCATCACGGCGATGGTCACCGAGCTGGCCCGGTGCACCGGCGACGCCCGGCCGGAGATCTACCGGCGATTCCTGACGATGATCATCGACGGGCTCCGGGCCGGGCCGGACAAGGGCGACCTCGGCCCGGCGGTCACCCTGGACGACGTCGAGGCGATCATGCACGAGTGCGTGCCACCGATGGAGGCACGCCGGCGCGGTTAACCCGCGCTCATCGCCTCCCAGCGGGCCAGGTTGTGCCGGGCGTCGACCAGCGCGTCGTGCCGGCCGGCCATCTCCGGCAGGGCGGGACGGCCCAGGTCGTCCCAGCGCTGGCGCAGATCCTTGGTGAACCGGGGGATCTCCCGGGGCAGGGCCGGCATCGCGCCCCAGAGCTGGGCGAGCGCCACGTGGTCGTAGGCGGCGTACCAGGCCCAGAGCTCCATCTGCTCGTTGCGCCCGCGCAGCGGCTCGGTCAGGAACTCGTAGAGGTCTTCGCGGATCCGCTCCCGGCTGCGCCAGGCCTTGTCGGCCGGGGACGGGAGCTTGTCCAGCACGTTGCGACGCACCCAGGGCACGGCGCGGCTGTCGTCGAACTGCGTGCTGACCGCATAGAACTCGCGGCCGAACTCGTCGACGACACCGATCGAGACCAGGTCGACGATCCGGCCGTCCTCGATGAATTCACAGTCGTAGAAATAGCGATACACCATCGCGGTACATCCTCGCCCATCGTCATCCGGGCATGGATTCCAGGGCCGCCCGCGCCGCCGTCAGGCCCGCGGCGCAGTCCCGGCGCGCCGACCGCTCGGCCAGCACCGCCCAGCGCAGCCGCAGCAGGACCGGCAGCGCGACCTCCAGTTCGTCGGCCGCGACCGGGCCGGCCGCGCGGTAACCGTCGAGCAGTTCGGCCGCCCGTTCCGGGCCGCCGGCGTAGAGCACCGCGGCGGCCACGTCGTACACCAGCGGCCCGGTCCCGCACGCGCCGCAGTGCAGCAGGCCGGCGCGCCCGGTCGCGGTGTCCAGCACGAACGTCTCCGGCGCCGGGTCGCCGTGCAGGACGCCGTAGGTCAGCCGATCGGTGACGGTGAGCCGGGTCGCCGCGGTGACCGCCGCGGTGACCGCCGCGCGCAGCCAGGGCTCGGCGTCGAGATGCGCGGCCTCCGGGTCGATCGGCTGCCAGGGCCGCAGGCCGGGATGCCGGAAACCGTCGAGCGCCCGGTGCACGGCGCCCAGCCGCTCCCCCCACCACTGCTGGTCGACCGGGTCCGCGCCGTCCAGGTGACGGCCGGGCGGCCGGCGCAACACCGCGAGGACGCCGTGCGGGGTCTCCACGGTGAGCGCGCCGGCCAGGGTGCGGACCGGCTCACCGGCTTCGATCCGCACGCCGCGCAGGTGTTCCGCCGCGGCCAGACCGGCCTCGGCCGGCAGGCGCGCGGTGCTCTCCACCAGCCGGGCCACATAACGCTCACTTCCGGCGGTGACCTCCCAGCCGCGGGACAGACGAGCCGTCGGCAGCTCGACGATCTCGCTCGGCGAGAGGTGCCACTGGTCGCGCAACACGGTTCGCACAATCTCGTCTTCCGGCACGGCGGGATTATCTCGGCACACCGCTCAAATGCGACGGACAGCGAGGGTGGCAATCACAGAAGGCGATGAGGTGTTTACAGAAAGCAACCGAAGGGACATGATCGTACGAGGCGAGTTTCTGTGTCCGTTGTAGAAATGGCAATCGGAGCGAGCTGTGTGCTAAGAGTGATCGTTCGCGTCGTGGGGCCGGCGCAGGCCGAGTCGACGCGGTTTCCATCGGGGGGAGGAATACGCCGTGGACCATCGACTGCCGGATTCCGGCGACGCGCTAACCGGCGTGGACATGTTCGCCGGGCTCGAGCCGGATGTACGACAGCGGGTCATCGCCGCGGCGGTTCCGCGCCACTACCGCAAGGGGCAGATCCTCTTCGTCGAGCACGACCCGGGTGATTCCCTGATCATCATGAAGCGGGGCGCGGTCGCCGTCTTCCGCACCGCTCCGACCGGCGAGCGCGCCGTGCTCACCGTGGTCCGGCCGCCGGACGTACTGGGCGAGGTGTCGCTTCTGGACGCGTCCACGCGCAGCGCCTCGGCCGAGGCCATCGAGGACTCCCAGGCG
Organism: Actinoplanes regularis; assembly: GCF_900188005.1. Lineage (GTDB taxonomy): Bacteria > Actinomycetota > Actinomycetes > Mycobacteriales > Micromonosporaceae > Actinoplanes > Actinoplanes regularis. Next base: position 696,800 of record NZ_FZNR01000002.1, read on the forward strand.
CTGTCGCTGTCCCGGGCGGCCTTCATGGACCTGGTGCACTCGAACCCGCGCATTCTGGACGCGGTGATGCGCTCGGTGGGTGGCCTGATCCGCCGCCTCACCGAGCAGAACGCCGATCACGTCTTCCTCGACCTGCCCGGCCGGGTGGCCAAGACCCTCGTCCGGCTCTCCGGGGAAAGCCAGGCGCCGATGATCACCATCGAGCTGAACCAGAGCCAGCTCGCCGAGATGGCCGGCGGTTCCCGGCAGAGCGTCAACCAGGCCATCGGCTCGTTCGCCAACCGCGGCTGGCTGCGCACCGAGGGCCGGCGCATCGTGGTGACGGACGTGCAGGCGCTCCGGCGCAGGGCGGGCATGAACTGACGGATCCGGCGCGGCAGCCGGGTCCGCTTCACCCGCGGTTCGATCATCCGGCGGTACGACCGGTGGAGTCCCGTGGTCCAGGCCTCGCGGCCCAAGCACCGTGATGCTCTCGCGCCATGTCCAGCCCACTCACGGGGCCGGCCGCGCCCCCGGCCCGGGTTGGTTCTCTCGGTGGTGTCGGCGGTGTCGATACGACCGCGAGGACCAGCCGCTATCCGGCCGGCGCGATGCGACCGTGAGCGGGCCGGACATCGCGCGAGAAGCACCACGGGGCTTGGGCCGCGAGGCCTGGCGACGGGACTCCGTCGGTCGTACCGGCAAATGGGTTGAGAGGGGGCGAAGCGGACCTGACGCATGCCGAAGGGCCGACGCGGAGCCGGAGGCGACGCGATCGGCGAGGTCGGGCGAACAGTGGGTCAGACCAACTGGGCGTCCTTGAGCTTCGAGGCGTAGACGTCCACGTACTCGCGGCCGGAGAGCGCCATCAGCTCGAACATGATCTCGTCGGTGATGGCCCGCTCGACGAACCGGTCGCCGCGCGACTCGGCGTACCGGGAGAAGTCGAGCGGCTTGCCGACCCGCATCCGGACCCGCTTGATCGCCGGGATCAGCGTGCCGGTCGGCTGGATCTCGTCGGTGTTGAGCAGCGCCACCGGCACCACCTTCGCGCCGCTCTCCAGCGCCAGCCGGGCCACCCCGGTCTTACCGCGATAGAGCCGCCCGTCCGGCGAGCGGGTGCCCTCGGGGTAGATCCCCGCGACGTTCCCCTCGCGCAGCACCCTCAGGAGGGTGTCCAGCGCCGCCTGGGCGGCCTCGCCACCCGAACGGTCCACCGGGATCGTCCCCGCGCCGACGAAGAACATCCGCGAGAGCCAGCCCTTGATCCCCTTCCCGGTGAAGTATTCAGCTTTGGCGACGAAGGTCACTTTCCGCTTCATCACCAATGGGGTGAAGATCGAGTCAGAGAACGAGAGATGGTTACAAGCGAGGATCACCGGCCCGGAACGTGGCACGTTCCCCAGACCCTCGACCTTCGGGCGGAAGAGGAGCCTCAGCACGGGTCCGAGGATCACCAACTTGAGCAGCCAGTAGAACACTGCGGTCCTTTCAGCGGATGCCACCGGCGTCCCGGGGCGAGGAGAAGCGTACGAAGCGGGAGCGGCGCGCCACAACGCACTCCCGCAACAGACGCTTGCCGTGTCACCATTCAAGGCACGATCGGCGAGGGGGGTGTAGATCGGTGACAGCGGGCGGTGCCCGTCGCGGGCGACGGGACAACGGACTCGACGCGACTGACTACGCGGTCGCGGGCGACGTGGACCCGCGGGTCGGGGAGCACCTGCTCGACGTGCTGGCCGGTGACGGCATCGCGGCCTACCTGCAGCCCACCGCGGATCTGAACCCGGTGCTGCGGGCGACGACCCTGCCGGCCCGCCCGATCGACCGGCTCTACGTGGACCGCGCCCACCTGGAGGCCGCCCAGGCGCACCTGCAGCAGGTGACCGACGGTCTGCCACCCACCCCGCCGGCCGAGCCCGCTCCGGCGCCCCGGCCGCAGGCCGAGGTGGACGCCGAGTGGGACAAGATCATCGCCGGCTTCCACACCACCGTCGATCCCGAGGTCACCCCCTGGCCGGAGGCCGAGGGCACCACCTCGGACGCCGAGCGCAGGGAGAAGGGCCGCCCGGTCGACGAGAACGGCCGCCCGCTGAACCGGCGGCGCACCGACCCTCCACCGGAGCCGGTCGTCTACCCGGTGCTGGACCCGTTCGGCTTCCCCGAGGTCGCGGAGGAGGACGAGCGGTACGTTCCGCCGCCACCCCCGCCCCTGCCGCACATCTCGAAGTACGCGGTCGTCGGCGTGCTCGGCGTCATCCTCGGCTTCGTGCTCTTCCTCTTCCCGACGCTGATCCCGATCGACAGCTTCTTCGTGATGCTCTTCGGCTTCGCGGCGATCGTCGGCGGCGCGGCCACCCTGGTCTGGCGATTGCGGTCGGGTGACGACGACGATGAGTTCGACGACGGCGCAGTGGTCTAAAGCGGTCACATCGACAAACTTGGGTGCCCTGACGGTAACCTACCGTAATGCGTCAGAGTTCACTCGTCGTCGTCTCCAACCGCCTGCCCCTGGATGACAGCGCCGCCCGGGACGGCGCCTGCGAGTGGCGCCGCAGCCCAGGCGGGTTGAGCGGGGCCCTGCACTCGATCCTGCAACAGACCCCGGCCACCTGGATCGGCTGGGCCGGCGAGATGGACCTGGCGCCGCGGCTGCCCGACCTCGGCAGCGTGCGATTGCGGTCCGTAGCGCTCTCCGCCGAGGAACAGCACGGTTACTACGAAGGGTTCGCCAACTCCACGCTCTGGCCGCTCTACCACGACGCGGTGCAGCAGCCGGTCTTCCAGCGGGAGTGGTGGGACACCTACCGGTCGGTCAACCAGCGGTTCGCCGAGGCCGCCGCCGAGGTGGCCGGCAGGCACGCCGCGGTCTGGGTGCAGGACTACCACCTGCAGCTGGTCCCGACGATGCTCCGGGAGCTGCGACCGGACCTGCTGATCGGCTTCTTCATGCACGTGCCGTTCCCGCCGCCGGAGCTGTTCATGCAACTCCCCCGCCGGGTCGAGCTGGTGCACGGGATGCTCGGCGCGGACCTGATCGGCTTCCAGCGCGAGCAGGCCGGGCACAACCTGGCCCAGCTGGCGCGCAAGCTGCTGGGCGCCACCGCCACCAGCGACACGATCGAGGTGGACGGGCGGACCGTGCGGACCGGGGCGTTCCCGGTCTCCATCGACGTCGACGAGATGCGTGCCCTGGCCACCCGGCCGGATGTGGTCCGCCAGGTCAAACAGCTGCGGCACGACCTGGGCGAGTCGAAGCGGGTGCTGCTCAGCGTGGACCGGCTGGACTACACCAAGGGGATCGAGCACCGCCTGACGGCGTACCGGGAGTTGCTGCGTGACGGGCACGTGAAGGTCGGCGACACCGTGCTGGTGCAGGTGGCGGTGCCCAGCCGGGAACGGGTGGAGAGCTACCAGGACCTGCGGGACCGGATCGAGGGCGAGGTCGGCCGGATCAACGGCGAGTACGGGCGGGTCGGCGAGCCGGCCATCCACTACCTGAACCAGCCGTTCGACCGCTCCCAGCTGGCCGCCCTCTACCGGACCGCGGACGTGATGGTGGTGACCCCGCTGCGGGACGGGATGAACCTGGTCGCCAAGGAGTTCGTGGCGGCCCGGGAGGACGGCTCGGGGGCGCTGGTGCTCAGCGAGTTCGCCGGGGCGGCCGCCGAGCTGTCGCAGGCCTTCCTGGTGAATCCGCACGACCTGGACGGGCTGAAGCAGACCCTGCTGCGGGCCCTGGAGGCCGAACCCGCCGATCTCGCGGCCCGGATGAGCGCGATGCGGCGGCACATCGCCGAGCACGACATCCTGGCCTGGGCCCGCGCCTACCTGACCGCGCTCGACCACACCGGGCGGCTGGCCCGGCAGCTGGGCTAGAGCGGCTCGGCTTTCGCTGGAACGGCTCGGCTTTCGCTGGAGCCGCTCGACGCTAGAGCTGTTTGGTCAGCCAGTCGACAATGGCGTCGATCGGCTCGGCCCAGCTCTCCTCCAGCATCAGGTCGTGACCCATTCCGGGGAAGAGCAGCGGGGCACCGCCGTAGGCCGCCGCGGCCCGGTCCAGGGCCTTGCGGGCCACCACCCGGTCGTCCGGGCTGCCCACCACCAGGACCGGCGGCGCGCCGACCGGCCGCGGCCGGGCGAACCGGCGGATCAGCTCGGCGCGCGGCTCCGGCGCGATCCGGCTCAGGTATTCGGACGCCCGCTCGGCCGGGAGGGCGGAGCCGAACAGCTGCCGGGCGGAGAGCCGCAGCCGGCCGCCGAAGAGGGCGGGCAGCGCACCGGCCGGATTGGCCCGCAGCGCCGACCCGAGCGCGGCCCAGCCGTCCAGCACCGGCGCCACCAGCACCGCCGCGCGGGCCGGATAGCGGCTCAGGGCGTGAGCCACCACGAGGGCGCCCACCCCGTGCCCGATCAGCACCGCCTGGCGCGGCAGCGCGGCGGCGGTCTGCACCACGTCGTGCACCTGGGCACGCAGGTCACCGCCGGGGCGCGGGCTGAGCGTGTGCGCCGGGTAGCCGCGACCGGCCGCGTGCGGCAGCCAGTGCTCGGCGAACGCCCAGGCACCATGGCCCAGGCCGGGCACGAACAGTACGGGCGGCCGGTTCTCGTCGTCCTCCGGCAGCAGCGCGGCCACCTCACGCTCGGCCGCCGGCACCGGATCGGTCCAGTCCTCGAAGCGCAGCAGATCAAAAGCGGTCATGAGGAGGGCTCCATCTGGTTAAGCAGGCTCTCCAGCGAGCGGAGGTAGTCGATGTGGTCGACCTCGAACCAGTGCCGTTCGGTCTTCACCACCCGCCGCCGCGACCAGGTCGCGAGCGGGCGGGCCGACTCCTTCTGCTGCACCGCGGCGGCCCGGGCCGGGTCGGACTGGCGCAGTCGCAGCCATCGAGCCGCCGCCACGCTCTGCCAGTGCGCCAGCGGGAAGACCCCGGAGTCCGGCTGCAGCAGGCCGATCACGACGAGCGTCGGGTTCCGCCGGGCGAAGGCGTGCAGGTGCAGGTCGGGACGGCCGTGCTCGTCGAGGTCCAGCAGCTCGGGGGCGAGGAACTCGAAGCGCGGCCGGTAACCGGTCGCGGTGATCACCAGGTCCGGCTCGATCCGGCGGCCGTCGGCCAGCTCGACCGCGGGACCGTCGAAGGCCGTCACGTCCGGCACCGGGGTGATCCTGCCGTGGCCCAGGTAGTAGGACAGCTGGCTGTTGACGATCGGGTGGCTCTCGTACGGCTGGTGGTCCGGCGCCGGCATCCCGAACCGGGTCAGGTCACCGGTGGTCATCCGGACCGTGCGGCGGTAGAGCCACTGCCGCAGGCGCAGCGGCAGCCGCCACTTGAGCAGGCGGTCGTTGACCTGGTCGGCGGGGCGGCCGAGGACGTACTTCGGCGCGTACCAGTAACCGCGCCGGGTCGAATGCCACACCTGGGTCGCCTGCTGGGCGGCCTCCACCGCGAGGTCACAGCCGGTGTTGCCGCCGCCGACCACGAGCACCTTGCGGCCGCGCAGCACCGCCGGGTCCTTGTAGGCCGCGGCGTGCATCACCCGGCCCCGGAACTCGCCGGGCAGCTCCGGTTTCCGCGGATCCCAGTTGTGCCCGTTCGCCACGATCACCGCGGCGTACCGCGACGTGCGGGACGAGCCGCCACCGGTCGACTGCGTGGTCACCTCCCAGCCGCCGTCACCGGTCGGCACCGCCGAGACCACCTCGGTGCCGAACCAGATGTGCTCGCCCAGCCCGAAGTGCGCGGCGTACCGCTCCAGGTAGGACAGCACCTGGCTGTGGTGCGGATAGTCCGGCCAGGTGTCCGGCATCGGGAAGTCGGGGAACTCGGTGAGTGGCCGCGACGAGATCAGGTGGGCGCCCGCATAGACCGGGCTGCGGTCGTGCCGCCAGTTCCAGGCGCCGCCCACAGCGGTCTCCCGCTCGTAGCAGTCGACCTTGAAGCCCAGCTCACGCAGGTTCTTTACGGCGGTCAGGCCGCTGGCGCCGGCGCCCACGACGCAGACGGCGTCGCGGCGGTCGCCGAGGTCCGGGGAGTCGTGCACCCGGCGATCCTGCCAGACGTGAGCCTCAGTCGGAAGGGAGTGCCAGATCCACGAGAACCGGTAGATGATCACTCGCGGCGCGGGCCCGGTCGGACGAGATGATCTCGTACCGCTCGATCTCGATGCCGGGACTGACGAAGAGCCCGTCGATGCGTCGGCTGGGTGCCGCCGCCGGGTACGTCGGGTCGTCGTCGCGCGTGGTCAGCAGCCCGTCCTCGACGGTCCGCCAGGCGCCGCCGCCCGGGCCCTCGTTCAGATCGGCGGCCACGATCAGCGGGCCGTCCAGCTTGTTCAGCTCGGTCTTCCAGTGCATCGCCTGAGCCGGCCGCTCGGCCGGGTCGGTGGCCAGATGCGAGCCGGAGACGGTGAACGACGCCCCGCGCACCCGCCCACGGGCGAAGACCGCGCCGCGCATGTGCCGCCCCGGGGTCAGCGGGTAGCGCAGGCACCGGGTCTCGCTGACCGCCACCCGCAGGCCGACCAGCAGCAGGTTGCCCAGCGCGGGCAGGCCACCGGCGGCCACCACCAGGCCGCACTCGCCGGCCAGGGTCGCGCACTTGCGCCGCCAGCCGAACCGGCGTGGTGCCTCCTGCACGACGAGGACGTCCGGGGCCAGTTCACGGACCAGGCCGACGAGCGCTGCCCGGTCGTCCTTCAACCCGTGAACGTTCCAGCTGAGCACCCGCAGCGGCACCCCGGACATCCCCGCCCCCATGTTTACGCGCGCCGGGCCAGGTCGGCGGCGCCGACCACACCGGCCGTGTTGCCCATCTGGGCCGCGTGCACCTCCGCGACCGGGAAGCGGTTGCGCTGGGCGAGCTGATCCCGGTACGTCCGCTCGGCCGGCCCCATCAGCAGCGGGCCGGCGTCGACCACGCCGCCGCCGATCACCAGGATCTGCGGGTCGATGCTCTGCGCGAGATCCGCCAGCGCCACCCCGAGCCAGTAGCCGATCTGCGCGAACGCGTCCATCGCGACGCCGTCCCCGGCGCGGGCCGCCTCGGTGATCTGCTGTCCGCTGATCGCCAGCGGGTCGCCACCGGCGAGCGCCAGGAGTTTGGCGGCGCGCTCCGGCTCCTGCCGCGCGCCCGCTCGGGCGAACCGGACCAGGGCGTTGCCGCTCGCGTACTGCTCGATGCAGCCGAGCCGGCCGCAGCCGCAGGGGTGCCCGTCCGGCACCGACTGGATGTGGCCCAGCTCGGAGGCGACGCCGTTGGCGCCGCGCCAGAGCTTGCCGTTCAGCACGATGCCGCCGCCGATGCCGGTCCCTACGGTGATCATCACCATCGAGTCGTCGGCGTGCTTGGCCACCCCGAAGCGGAACTCCGCCCAGGCGGCCACGTTCGCGTCGTTCTCCAGCACGGTCGGCAGGCCGACCGCCTTCGAGACGTAGTCACGCAGCGGCTCGTCGCGCCAGGCCAGGTTCGGCGCGAACAGCACGGTCGAACCGGCGGCGTCGATCCACGCCGCGGCACCGATCCCGATCGCGGTCGCCTCCGGGTACTGCGCCGCCAGTTCGGCGGCCACCTCGACGATCGTGTCCCGGGTGCCGGCCGGGTCCTCCGCCGGCGTCGGCCTGCGGTTCGACGCGAGCACGTTGCCGTGCTCGTCGACCACGCCACCGGCCACCTTGGTACCGCCGACGTCGATTCCGATGGTCAGCGTCACGCTGCCCGTCCCCTCTTCACATCGCGTCGCCGTCGTGGGCGCCGTCGCCCGTCGCGGCGTCGCGATCCTCGGGCGCCGAGGCGCCCCGCACATGATCCACGCTACGGGTCCCGGCCGGGTCGCTCGCGGCCGCCTCCGCGGTGGCCACGGACCAGACGTCGGCACCCGGCCACACACGCCCACCTGGGACGTTTCCGGACACCCCGGCGTGCTCCACGCCCGCCGCCTCCGCCTCGGGCCGCCCACCCTGCTCGGGCACGGCGCGTTTCCGGGCCGAGGTGCGACGGGCGTCGGCGACCGCCTTGGCCACGGCCTGCTCGGCGGCGCGGGCCCGGGCCCGGGCCGCGTCGGCCTCGCGGGCGCTCTCCGCCGTCGCCGCCGCCCACGGGTCCGCCTCCGGGTCGGGCGCGCCGGCACCGGGCTCGGCGGGAGCCGGGGGCGGATCCGCCGCCCGGGTCGCCGCCGACCAGGCCTGATCGGGGCTCGGCGCGTGGCGGGCCGCTCCCCCGCCGGCCGGTTTCGCGGACTGGCGGGGGCGGTCGCCCAGCACCGAGCCGGCGAGCGAGGAGAAGCCGCGCAGCACGCTCGCCGCGCCGGTGGCGATGTCCCCGGCCCCGGTGGCGACCTTGAAGACGGTCTCCGGGCTGGGATCGCGGACCGCGGCGATGGCCCGGCACACCGGGCAGACACAGCACTCGGCGCTGCCGGTCGCCCAGCCGGGCGGTGCGCTCTGCTGGGCGGTGCCGTCGCCGTGGCCCCGGGCCACGTCGTTGAGCATGCCGAAGAAGCCGTCGACCGCGTTACCGACGAACGCCGCCGCCTCCGCGGCGGGGGCCTGCGTCGTACCGGAGGAATCGCCGGAATCGCGGCGACCCCGAGCAGCGGCGCCGGCGCCGGCCGACGCCGCCCTGGCGAGGATGGCGGCCACCAGCCGCTCCGCCTCCTCGCGTGCCGACCCGGCCATCCGTTCCCCCTCAACGCCCCCGCGGTCAGGCCGCGGGCAGGCTCTCCACACGGCGCTTGAGCTCTTTCAGCGCCGTATCCATGATCATTTTTTCCGCCTTGCGGCGGAACATCCCGAGCATCCCGATGGTGAGTTCCACCGCCAGGGTGTACGTCACGGTAGTGCCGCCGTCCGCGGTCTCCACCAGGTCGTAGGAGCCCTCCTGGGACTTCTGCGCCTTGGAGGGGGCGACCAGGTGCCACTCGATCCGGGAGAGGTCGTCGGCGTACGCGTACTCCAACGTGTACTCGTCGGCCATCACGCCGGCGTCGATCCGGAAGGCGACCTGTGCGGCGTAGCCGTCCTCATACTCCTCGACGATCGTGACCTGCTTGATCGCCTCGGCCCACTCCGGATAGCTCGGGAAGTCGCAGATGACCGCGGCCACCCGAGCCAGGGGGGCAGCGACCTGAATCGACTGGGTCGAGGTGTCCGCCATGCACGGCAGGCTACCCGCTGCGTACGACAAAGCGTGCCACCGCCCCGGCTTCGACGGGCCGATTCCCGCCACTGCCGCTACCATCCGTGACGTGCCAGCCCTCGTCAGCGGATCCACGCGCATCCGTCCGCTCGAAGCCGCCGCACGCGTGATCATGCTCGTCCTGGTCGCCGTGCTCACCGTGATCGCCACCGGCGACCCCCGGCAGCTCGGCTGGATCGCCCTGCTCGCGGTCGCCGCGCTGCCCGCCTTCGTGGCCCGCCAGCACCCGATCCTCGCCCCGGCCGGCCGGTTCGCCGAGGTGATCGTGACCGGTTTCGCCGCCGGCTCGATCGCCGCCGCGTCCGAGGGTGCCGCCGCCGGCTTCCGCGCCGAGGCGATCCTGCCCTACCTGGCCGTCCCGCTGCTCACCGCGGCGCTGCGGCGCAAGGCGACCGAGGGCACGGCGCTGCTCGGGGTGGCCGCGGTCGCGCTGGTGGCCGGTGGCGCGGTGGCCGACCCGCGGACCGTCCTGGCCGATCCGGGCTATCTGGCCGCCGGCGGGCAGTGGCTGGTGCTCGGCGCGATCGTGACGTTCGCGGCCGAGGCGATGCGCCAGTTCCTGCAGCCGGCCGAGGCCACCCCGCAGCCGTACGCGGAAGCCACCCGCCTGCTCACCCAGCTGCGCAGCGTGGCCCGCTCGCTGCCCGGGGCGACCCTGGACCCGGGCGGCATCTCCGAGCACCTGCTCGAGGAGCTGCGCCTGGCCGCGCCGGGGCATCGCGCCGCGGTGCTGTCGGCGAGCGGCGGCGGCCGCCTCGTCGTGCTCGCGCAGACCGGCGCCGAGCGGGTCGACTGGGAGACCACCCTCGACGCGGACTCGGCGATCGCCGATGCCTGGGCCACCCAGCAGCCACACGCGGCGAACCGCTCGCAGGCCCGCACGCACCGCGGCGGTGAGGTCTCCTCGCTGGTGATCCCGCTGGTCGCCGGGGTGCGCACGATCGGTCTGGTGATCCTGGAGACGGATGCGGCGGGGGCGTACCCGCCCGCCGTCGTACAGAGCGTGACCGAGGTGACCGATCCGGCCGCGCTGCGGCTGGAGGCGGCCCTGCTCTTCGACGACGTCCGCTCGCTGGCCACCAACGAGGAGCGCCAGCGGCTGGCCCGGGAGATCCACGACGGCGTCGCCCAGGAACTGGTGATGGTCGGCTACGGCATCGACAACGCCCAGGCCACCCTCCCGGAGGGCGCCGACGAGACGGCCGAGGAGCTGCGCACGCTGCGCGGTGAGGTGACCCGGGTGATCACCGAGCTGCGGCTGAGCCTCTTCGAGCTGCGTTCGGAGGTGGACCGCAACGGGGGCCTGGCCGCCGCGATCGCCGAGTACGCCCGCACCCTCGGCACCAGCGCCGGCCTGCGGGTGCACTTCACCTTCGACGAGTCGACGGCGCGCCTGCCCGCCGCGACCGAGGCCGAGCTGCTGCGCATCGCACAGGAGGCGATCACCAACGCGCGCAAGCACGCCGGGGCGTCCAACCTCTGGGTCACCTGCACCGTCGACCCGCCGTACGTGGAGATCGAGGTCTCCGACGACGGCAAGGGTTTCGCCGACAACCGGCCCGATGGCCGGTACGGTCTCACCATCATGGCCGAGCGGGCCGAGCGCATCCGGGGACGACTCAAGATCACCCCGAGACACCCGAGCGGGACAACCGTCGCCGTAGTGCTCGGAACCCCGCCCCGGCGCGATAGCGTGCGGGATAGCGTTTCCGCTCCAGAAGGGGAGTAACCCGAGCATGTCGACCAGTCCTGCGCCGACGACGCGCACCAAGGTCCTCCTTGTCGACGATCACGACTTGATCCGTAAGGGGCTGCGACACGCATTCGAGCGCGACCGGCAGTTCGAGGTCGTCGGCGAGGCGGCGACGGCCGCGGAGGCGGTGCGCCAGGCCGGCGCGCTGCAGCCGGATGTCGTGATCATGGATCTGCGGCTGCCCGACGGCAGTGGCCTGGAGGCCACCCGCGCCCTGCGCAAGAACAACGCGAACATGGGCATCGTGGTCCTGACCATGTATGCCGGCGACGACCAGCTGTTCGGCGCTCTCGAGGCCGGGGCCAGCGCGTTCGTGCCGAAGACCGCCCCGGCGGACGAGGTCGTGGCGGCCGCCCGGCACGCCGCGTCGGCGCCGAGCGCGTTCACCGCCGCCGACCTGGCCGAGGCGATGAAGCGCCGGCTCGCCCCGTCCGGACCGCAGCTGTCCCCGCGTGAGGGTCAGGTGCTGCGGCTGCTCGCCGACGGCATGAGCGTCGCCGGGATCGCCAAGCAGCTGTTCGTCTCCGAATCGACGGCGAAGACGCACATCTCGAAGCTCTACGAGAAGCTGGGGGCGGCGAACCGGGCCCAGGCGCTCATGACGGCGCTGCGGCTGGGGCTCCTGGAAGCTCCCGACGCCCCGAAGTTCTAGACATTCTCGACGCTTTCGGCGTTTCTGCCTGTCAGCCTACGAATCCCCAGATAGGCCTCGCAGCCCAGGCACAACCCGAAGGCAGCGTTGAGGAACGCCGCGAGCAGGCCGAAGGCCGCGGCGATCAGCCCGAGGGTCTCCGCGCCGGCCAGATATCCCCCCGCGGAGACGCTCAGGAACGCGAAGCCGACAAGCTGCGCGAAACGTACCGGCGCGGCGGGTTCGAGCTCCGCCGGACCCCCCAGCCTCGGCCGGATCAGCTTTTTGAAGATCAACGCGTACGGACCCCGCTGCGGGCGGTACGCGGTGATCGCGAAGACCACCGCTTGTGCGAGCGCCAGCCAGCCGGAGCCGGTGATCAGCACGAGCGCGATGACGATGCTGGTCAGGGTCGCGGCGAAACGCTGGCCGCGCGGATCGAGTTCCATGCCCCTATTATTCCCCCAGGGAAAGTAGGACTTTCCGCAGGAGCCCGTTGAGCTGCCCCAACTCCTCCACCGACAGCGCCTTGAGCGCCGCCTGATCGCGCGCGATGCCGGCGAAGATGTACTTGTTCCACATCTGCCTGCCCTCCGGCGTCGGCCGGATCAGCACCCGCCGCCGGTCCGCCGCGTCGATCGTCCGGGTCACCAGCCCCGCCGACTCCAGACGGTCCAGCCGGCTGGTCATCGCCGCCCGGGTCACATTCGCCGCCTCGGCGAGCTGCGCCGGGGTCGCCTCGGTCGGCCACGGCTGAATCATCAACACGTGCAGGGTCTTGAAGTCCTGCAGCGTGAAGTCCTCGTCGTTGCGGGCGAACGCCAGCGCGTCGGAGCGCTCGATCCAGCGCAGGATGTGCTTCATCCGCACCAGCGCGCCCTCGACCTCGGGCGCGAACGCCGGCTCGTCCTTCCAGAACGCCGACCACCGCGACACGTGCTGATCCACACCGTCTTCCATGCCCCATTCTGGCACGCATCTGATTATTAGTTGCCTGATAGTTAGACGCTGAATTACTTTCGGGGCATGACACGCGACTTCCGACTCCTCGCCACCGGACAGACCCTGTCCTGGCTCGGCAACGGTTTCCAGACCGTGGCACTCGCCGTCGCGGTGGTCACGCACGGTGGCGGCGCGGGCGACCTCGGCCTGGTGATGGCCTCCTCGGTGGTCACCATGCTGGCCGGCACGCTCTTCGGCGGCGTCTGGGCCGACCGCCTCCAGCCGAGACACGTCATGGTCGTCTCCGACCTGATCCGCCTGGTCGCCACCGCCGGCATCGCGGTGATGTTCGTCGGCGGCGGCTACCACCTGCCCGTGCTCTGCGCGCTCACGGTGGTGTCGGCCGGCGCCGGCGCGTTCTTCACCCCGGCGATGTCCGCGCTCAAGCCGCTGCTCGTCCCCGCCTCGCGGCTCCAGCCGGCGAACGCCACACTGAGCATGCTGCAGACGGCGTGCGGGATCGCCGGCCCGGCGCTCGGCGGCCTGACCGTCGCCGCCTTCGGCGCCCCGGCCGGCTTCGCCGTCAACGCCGCGAGCTTCCTGTTCTCCGGGGTCGCCGCCGGCCTCCTCCGGGTACAGGCCGAGCGCGGCCCCCGCGAGCCGATGCTCAGCGAACTGGCCGCCGGCTGGCAGGAGATCCGCAGCCGGGACTGGCTGCTCGGCGGTCTGTTCGGCGCCACCGTCTACCACATCGCCAACGGGATGATCCTGGTGCTGGTCCAGGTGACCGCGGTGCAGCGGCTCGGCGGGGCGCCCGCGATCGGCTGGGTCTCGGCGGCCGAGGGCCTGGGCGGGTTGCTCGGCTCGGCGCTCGCGCTGCGCTTCCAGCCCCGCCGGCTGCTCCGGGCCGGATGGCTCACGCTGCTGCTGATGCCGTTCTGGGCCCTCGCCTACGTCTGGCCCGGCATGCTGACCGCCGTCCTAGCCGGCGCGATCATCGGGTACGGCGGCCTGATGTTCTTCGGGGTGGCCTGGGAGACCGCGATCCAGGAGCGGGTGCCGCAGGCCATGCTGGGGCGGGTCGCTTCCTGGGACTACCTGACGTCGTTCCTGGCGATGCCGGTGGGCAACATCCTGGCCGGTCCGCTGGTCGCCCGGTTCGGGGTGGACGAGGTCCTGGTGGTGTGCGCGTTCGTCCTGTTCGCGGCGAGCGCCTCGCAACTGCTGATTCCGGGCTCGCGCAACCTGACCCGCGTCACCGCCGAACCCGCCCCGATCCCCGTCCCAGCCTGACCCATCGGAGCCGACCAAGCCGCCCGGTCTGGGCCTCGCAGTCGTGTCCCGGCCCGAAAAGCAGCCACCGGACCCAGCTGAGCTGCCTGTGCTGGGCCTCGCGGACGTGTCCCGCCCGGAAGGACCCAGCCGAGCTGCCTGGGCTGGGTCTGGTGTCCCGGCGCGGGCGGGGCAGGTCTAGCGGGGCGAGCCGGTCACGCCCGACGCGGCGAGGGCGGCGATCAGGTGCGGCTTGGCGGGGATCCCGGTGGCGCGCCGGGTCACCCGCCCGTCCGCGTCGAGGATCAGCAGCGTCGGGGTGCGCCAGATGTTCAGCACGCGCACCTCGTCGAGGTGACTCTCGGCGTCGACCTCGACGTGCCGGACCTCCGGCAGCAGGGCGGCGACCTCGGCGCTGACCCGGCGCACGGCCCGGCAGGGCGCGCAGAACGCGGTGGAGAACTGCAGCATCGTGACCCGGCCGGGCTCCACCCCGAGGCGTTCCAGCAGCGCCGGGTCGAGCCGCTCGATCTCCACGTCCTCGCTCACGCGGCCAGTCTGCTCCAGCGCCGCGTCATCGACCATGCCGGCCGGGACCACCGGACCGGCTGGACGCAGGCGACCGTCGGTGCGGCGGCGCCACAGGCCCACGGCCACCCCTGCCACCAGCACCGAAGCAACCGCCGCTATCCCCACCGGATCCATGGGATAACTGTGGCACGTGGTCAGGCCGATTGATAGGCGCTGGCCTGCAGTGTGAACAACTGCGCGTACAGCCCGTCCGCGGCCATCAGCTCCTCGTGGCCACCCTGCTCCACGACCGCCCCGTGATCCAGCACGTAGATCCGATCCGCCTCACGCACGCTCGCCATCCGGTGCGTGATCAGCACCACCGTGCGCCCGGCCGCCAGGTCCCGCAGCCGCCGATAGACCTCGTGCTCGGCCCGCGCGTCCAGGTTCGCGGTCGGCTCGTCACAGATCAGCAGCGGCGCGTCCCGGTGGAAGGCACGACTCACCGCGAGTCGCTGCCACTGCCCACCGGAGAGGTCCGCGCCATCGGTGAAGTGCCGGGACAACAGCGTCTCGTACGCCCGCGGCAGCTCCATCACGAAATCGTGCGCGTCCCCGGCCCGTGCCGACGTCTGCACCTGGGACAGCGACGCCGGACGGTCGTGCCGTCCGATCGCGATGTTGGCCCGGGCCGAGAGCGGCCACCGGGTCGGCTCCTGCATCACCACCGCGACCTGCTCGCGCACCGACTCCGGCCGGAACCGCGACGCGTCGACCCCATCCCAGGTGATCGTGCCCTGCTGCGGGCGGTACAGCCCGGCCAGGATCGCGGCGAGCGTCGACTTGCCGGAGCCGTTCTCCCCGACCAGCGCGACGATCTCGCCGCGACGCAGGGTCAGGCTCACCCCGTTCACCGCGGGCCGTTCCGCGTCCGGATAGCGGAACGTCACCCCGTCCAGCGTGATCTCCTCGAAACCGGCCGGGGCCGACCGCTCCGGCGACGGCTCGGCGTGCTTCAGCGACATCTCGCAGAAGCCCTGGAAGTCCGCGAAGTAGAGGCCCTGCTCGTAGACCCGGTTCACGGAGAACGCCAGCTCGCGGAGCCGGCCGATGCCGATGTTGATCGCATAGGCGGCCGCACCGCCGACGGCCAGCTCCATCCGCCCGGTCCAGAGCAGCCACAGCAGCGTGAGGTAGGCCAGGCCGGTGACCAGTGCACTGAGCGCCTGGCCGTACAGATTGGTGCGGACCGCCCGGGTAGCCACGTCGATCTCCGCGACGGTGGCGATCCGCAGCAGCCGGGCCGCCTCGGCGAGCAGGAACCGCCGTACCGTGAAAGCTCGCACCTCGCCGGCCGGCTCGCGGGCCTCGAGCAGGTCCGCCAGCATCCGCTGCCGCCGCCAGACCGCGATGTACCGCAGCTGGTTGCGGTACCCGGCACGGGCCGCGCGCACCGCCGCCCAGCCGGTCGGCACCACCGCGCAGACCAGCAACGGCAGCAGCAGCGGGTGCAGCACCGCCAGCACCCCGGCCGCGGCGACCAGCCCGACCAGGTTGGTGAGCAGCTCGATGCCGAAGTCGACGACCTGCTGGGCGGCGTGGATCCCACGGTCGCGGGCCCGCTGCATGGCGTCCCGCCACTCCGGATCGTCGAAGGTGACCAGGTCCACCCGGGTCGTCAGGTCGAGCAGGCGGTTCTCCGCCGCCTCGTAGACGACCGGCGACAGGCGGCCATGGGCCGCCGTCGCCGCCCCCTGGAGCAGGCCCCGCGCGGCCAGCGCCAAAATCAGCAGAACCAGCGACGGTACGGCGGCGCGCACCCGCTCCGGGGTCGGTCCGGCCTGGAGCAGCCCGTCGAACACGCCGACCACGCTGATCAGCCCGAGCGCGGCGGCGACACCCGCGCTCACCTGAAACACCAACACCGCGACGGCGGTACGGGGATCGGCCCGCCAGGCCAGCAGCCAGGCCTGCCCGAGCAGACGCGGCAGCCGTCTGGACATCTGCAGGAAGGAGCTGTTCGCCGCCTCCTGGGTGCTGGTCAGCCAGTAGGGCAGCGTCAGCTCACCGTCGTCCCCGCCCAGCGCCGGCGCCTCGGCACGATCAGTTTCCCCGCCCCCGCCGATCCGCGCCCCGGCGTCCCGTGCCCCGGCCTTCACGGCTTCGGCCCTCACGGCTTCGGCCCTCACGGCTTCGGCTTTCTCGGCCTTGGCCTTCACAGCCCCGGCCTTCACAGCTTCGGCTTTCTCGGCCCTGGCCTTCAATGCTTCGGCCTTCACGGGGCCGGCCGGTGAGGGCGGTCCCGGGGCGGGCGCCGAGGGCGGCGGCTCGGTGGGGCCGGTGTCGTCGGTTGTGGAATGGTCGGGGGTGACGTCCGGCATCGGCAGCCTCCGCTCGGGGGGTCCCTCCGTTCCACTCCTATCCCGCCCGCGCGCCCGGTGTCACGCGATTTTCCGCTCATTCATGTCAGACCCCGTTGTTAGCGTGCCGGCCATGACCACGATCCTTCCGACCGCAGCCGACGAGGCCCATTTCTGGGCCCTCATCGAGTCGGCCTGGGCCACCCTCGGCGACGAGCCGGCCCGGCTTCGCGCGGAGCTGCTCGCCCCGCCGCCCGGTGCCGACCTCTGTGCGATTGACGCCTGGCTCGACCGGTTCCTGGAGCAACTCACCGCCGACTGCGCCGATTTGTCCGCTCAGGAGCTGACCGCCCTCGACCGGGTCCTCGAGCGCAAGCTCTACGACATCGATCGGGAGGACATCCACGAGGCGACCGACGGCTCCGACGACGGCTTCCTCTACGCCCGCGGCCACATCGTGGCCCTGGGCCGGGCGTACTACGAGGCGGTCAGCGCCGATCCCCGGCTCGCCGTCATGGACGCCTACTGCGAGGTCATGTGCTACTTCTTCACCCACCTGCACGAGAAACGCTTCGGCGACTGGCCACGGACTGGATCCGGCATCAGCCGCGAGAGTGGCAGAAACCGAGCCGGCTGGAACCACTGACCAGCTTGTTCCCCGCCGTGGGTCACGGATCGCGGCAGTCACGGGCGAGATCTCGCCCGCGTGATTCAGCCGCCGGCAAGATTTGGCCGCCTCACCCGGCCGCCGCGGGCAAGATTCGGCCGCCTCACCCGGCCGGGGTGGCTCAGGCGGGTGGGGTCAGCAGTTCGGTGAGGCGGGCGGCCTGGGTCTCCCAGCGCCACTCCCGCTCGACCCACGCCCGGCCCGCCTTGCCCATCGCACGGGCCTGATCAGGATCGGACAGCAGCTCCGCGACCCGGGCGGCGATGGCAGCCACGTCCGTGCCGCCGACGACGTAGCCGGTCTCGCCCTCGCGGACCGCGTCGGGCGCGCCGCCGGAGTCGCCGCCGACCACCGGCAGGCCGGTGGCCGAGGCCTCCAGGTAGACGATGCCGAGGCCCTCGACGTCCAGGCCGGCGGCCCGGGTGCGGCAGGGCATCGCGTACACGTCGCCGGCCGCGTAGTGCTCGGGGAGCTCGGCCCAGGGCACCGAACCAGTGAACACCACGTCGGACTCGACGTCGTGCTCGCGGGCCAGGCGAGCCAGGGTCTTGCGGTACGGCCCACCACTGACCAGCAGCAGCGCGGCGCCGGGCACCCGCCGGCGGATCTCCGGCAGGGCGCGGATCAGCATGTCCTGACCCTTGCGCGGAACGAGCCGGGACACACAGACCACCACCGGCCGGTTGGTCAGCCCGTGTCGCGCCCGGACCGCGGAACCGTCCACGCCGGGGTGGAACGCGTCCACGTCGACGCCGGGGGCGAGCCGCTTCAGCGAGGTCAGGCCGTGCAGGGCGCGGTCCAGCCGGGTGCGCTGGTACTCCCCCAGGTAGGTGATCACGTCGTTGCCGCGGGCGATCCGGCGCAGCAGGCCGCGGGCGCCGGGCAGCGCCGCCCAGCCGATCTCGTGCCCGTGGGTGATCCCGACCGCGCGGGTGATCCCGGCGTTGCGGCGCAGGCCGTGGGCGAGCAGCCCGAGCGGCGCCGCCGCGCCGAACAGGACGCTGTCGCAGCCGTGTGACCTGGCGAGCTCCGCGGCCCGGCGGGCGACCGCCGGGGTGGGCAGCAGCATCCCGGTGTCCTCCCGCACCACCTCGAACGGCTGCTCGGCGTCGAAGGCCGCCGCGCCCTTCCAGGTCGACGAGTAGACCACCACCGAGCCGGCCGGCTGGCGTACCGCCAGGTTGTGCACGAACTGCTGGATGCCGCCGGGCCGGGGCGGGAAGTCGTTGGTGACCAGCAGGGTGCGGGCCATCAGCGCTCGCCTCGGGCGTACGCGCGGGCGGCGGCCATCCGCTGCACGGTGGACGGGTGCGAGGCGAACATCAGGAACTCCCAGGCCGGCGGATCAGGATCGGACAGGTTGACGGTACCGAGGCGGCGCTGCATGGCCTCGAAGGTCTGCGGGTCGCCGGTCAGCCGCAGGGCGTGCTGGTCAGCGCGGGCCTCGATGCGCCGGGAGACGAACGCCTGTCCGGGCCCGGCGACCAGGCCGGCGACCGCGGCCAGGGCGAGCAGCAGCCCGATCGCCCGGGGCTCGCCGATCGAGTCCACCCCGGCCAGTCGGAGCAGCCCGGCCCAGGAGCCCAGCAGGTAGACCGCGACGACCGCGAGCGCGGCGCCCAGCGCGCCCAGGATCGTCCCGGTCAGCACGTCGCCGTCCTTGGCGTGACCCAGCTCGTGCGCGGCCACCGAGACCACCTCGTCCGGGGTGGCCTCGGTGAGCATGGTGTCGTAGACGACGATCCGCCGGGTCGGGCCCAGACCGGAGACGTAGGCGTTGACCGCGCGGGTACGCCGGGACGCGTCGGCGACCAGCACGTCCTTCACCGGCACGCCGTCCCGGTCGGCCAGCGCGATCAGCTCGGTCCGCAGCGGGCTGTCCGGCATCGGGGTGAACCTGTTGAAGATCGGCTCGACCACCACCGGGAGCACGAAGGAGAGCAGCACCACCAGCCCGGCCGCGCCGGCCGCCCCGAACGCCCACCACCAGCGGGGCGCGAAGTGCGTGACGGCGAAGAAGCCGGCCAGCGCCAGCCCGCCCAGCACCACCGAGACCCCGAGGGATTTCAGCAGGTCGACTCCCCACCCGCCCCAGGACTGGGTGGAGATGCCGTAGCGCGCCACGATGGAGTGCCGCCAGGCCGCGAGCGGCAGCGTGAGCAGCTCACCCACCAGGACCACGAGCAGGCCGCCGAGCACCGCGCGGGCCAGCCAGTGGCCGCCGAACGGCCGGCCGGCCAGCTCGACCAGCCGCGCGCCGATCGGGGTGAGCCCGAGGACCAGGGCCGCCAACAGGCCCAGCAGCATGCCGGCGTAGTTACCGGGGCGCAGCTCGGAGCGGAACTGCCGGGCCCGAGCCACCTGGTCGTGCGGGAACTGGTCGAGCACGGCCACCTGATCGGCGCGCGGTGCCGGGGCACGGTGCCAGGGCACGGTGAGCGCCGCGAAGGTGACCAGAGCCACCAACAGCACCCCGAACGAGACGAGGGCCCACCACCGGGGAGTCATGAACGCTCATCCTAGAGAACGCCCATGATCACGCCACGTGGCGGCGGAGTGGGACCACGACCGGTGGCTCCGGCGTCTCCAGCAGCTCCACCTCGAAACCGGCAAGCTCGAACGTCTCGATCGCCCGCAGCTCGCCGGGAGTCAGGTCGGCGATCCCGTCAGGTGTCCGCGCGAGCAGGCTGACCAGGCACCCGGTGCACTCGTCGGTCCGCTCGGCGCAACGACCACAATCGATGATCATTACCCCTCCCTCGCCCAGGAGGGCCGACCGTGCGACGGGCCGGTCACCTCAGGTGACCGTCACGCTATGCGAGGGGTACGACAGAAAACTCAGGAGCGCGCGAGCCTGCGCAGCAACGAGTCCGCGCCCATCGGGTACGCCCCGTGCCGGCGCACCCCGTCGGCGACCTCCCGATCGGAGGAGACCACGACCACCGGACGGCCCGGCGGCTCGGCCCGGACCAGCTGCCGGATCAGCTCGTCGGCGGTGGTCCCCTTGCGGGAGAAGAGCACCCGCACGCCGCGGGGCGCGGGCGGCAGGCCGTGCACCCGCTCGGCCCCGTCGAAGACCACGGTGACCTCGTCCCCGGTCTGCGCGGCGATCCCGCCCAGCCCGGTGATCAGGCGTTTGCGCTGCTGCTCCAGGGACATGTCGGCGAAGCCGCGCTTGGTCACGTTGTACCCGTCCACGACCAGGTGGGCGCGGGGCAGGGCGAGCAGCTGATCCAGGCGGCCCGGGTCGTCGGTGTCCTGGGCCCGGGCCCGGGAGCGCTCGGGCACCCCGGGACGGTCGGCCGCGGCGTCCGCCACGAAGTCGGCCGGCAGCCGGTCGGTCGGGTCCAGGGCCAGCTCGCGGCGCAGGCCGGTGGCGGCCTGGCCGATCGTCTCGAGCAGCAGCCAGAGGCGGGCGTCGTCGACCGCCCGGGAGTCCTTGGCGGCCTGCTTGCCGGTGGCCGCGGCGGCCTCGGCGTCGGCGAGACGGGACCGCATCCGGCGTACCTCCGCCTCGTGATCCAGGGCGAGGCGCGTCGCGCGGCCCTTCTCCGTGGCCAGCAGGTCCGCGGACCGCTTCTGCGCGGCCTGCGCCTCGCGCAGCGCCTTCGCCGTGTTCCGCGCCTCCTCGCGCAGCTGGCCGAGCTCCTCGCGGACCCGGGCCAGCTCGTCGCGGAGCTTGTCGGCCTCCACCCGGGCCACCGCCCGGTCGTGCTCGGCCCGGGTGGCGCGCTGCTCGGCGACCCGGATCCGGTCGGCCAGCGCGGCACTGTCCGCGTCGGCCCGGACCACGTCGCCGGCCAGCTCGATCAGGTCACGCCAGCCGGACGGGCGGGCCAGGTAGGCCAGCGCGGCGACCTCCACCGGGTCGGCCGCGGCCGGCGCGACCCCGTTGGTCACCGCGGAGCCCAGGTCACCGGCCTCGGTCACGATCCGGGCACCGAGCCGCTGCCGGAACAGCGGATCCGCGGTGAGCTGGGCGGCGATCTCGCGGCCGCCGAGCCGGGCCCGCCGGTTCGGCGCGAAGCGGGCCACCTTGCGCAGCACGATCGGAATCTCGTCGGCGGGCAGACCGGGCAGGGCCGCGGCGGCCAGCGTCATGATGCGTTGACGGACGATCTCCGGGAGGATCGGCTCCGGAAGGCCGATCTCGGGCAGAACGGCCTCCGGGGTGAGATCCGCAACCGTCGGCACCGCCTCCTCTACGGGGCGGTCGTCGGGGTTCAGCGGCGCGGACATCCCCCCATTCTCACACCGTGGCCCGCGAAAACGCTTGTCGAGGCAAGTGATCTTTTCCGGGCGGGCTCGGATTCTGTCGTACCCCCGCTCTAGTGTTGCCCGGCGTGGCACAACCGGCTTATGTGCAGGGCACTCTGGACACGCTGCTGTCCGCCGACGGCTCGGTCGACCCGGCCGCGGTCTCCCTGGCGGACACCACGTTCGTCGTGCTCGATCTGGAGACCACCGGCGGTGCACCGGACGGCGGCGGGATCACCGAGATCGGCGCGGTCAAGGTGCGCGCCGGCGAGCAGCTCGCCGAGTTCGGCACCCTGGTCAACCCGGGTGAGCCGCTGCCGCCGTTCATCACCGTCCTGACCGGCATCACCGAGGCGATGCTGCGCCCCGCGCCGCCGATCGAGACCGTGCTGCCGGCGCTGCTGGAGTTCCTCCGCGGCGCCGTGCTGGTCGCCCACAACGCGCCCTACGACGTGGGGTTCCTCAAGGCCGCCTGCGCCAAGCACGGCTACCCGTGGCCGGCGCCCCGGGTGCTGGACACCGCGGCGCTGGCCCGTCGCGCGCTCACCCGTGACGAGGTGCCCAACCGCAAGCTGGGCACGCTGGCGCACTTCTTCCGCTCCGTCGTCCAGCCCAACCACCGCGCGCTGGACGACGCCAAGGCCACCGTCGACGTGCTGCACGGCCTGATCGAGCGGCTGGGCAGCTTCCGGGTGCACACCCTGGGCGACGCGATCGAGTTCGCCAAGGCGATCACCCCGGCTCAGCGCAACCGGCGGCATCTGGCCGACGGTCTGCCGCACGTGCCCGGCATCTACGTCTTCCGGGCCGCCGACGATCGCCCGCTCTACGTGGGCAAGTCCAACGACATCGGCAAGCGGGTGCGCAGCTACTTCACCGCCTCGGAGAAGCGTCCGCGGATGTCCGAGATGCTCACCGCCGCGGTCCGGGTCGAGGCGGTCGAGTGCGCCCACGAGCTGGAAGCCGAGGTACGGGAGTTGCGGTTGATCGCGGCACACTCCCCGCCGTACAACCGCCGTTCGAAGTACCCCGAGCGGGTGGTCTGGCTGAAGCTGACCGACGAGGTGTTCCCCCGGCTGTCGGTGGTCCGGCGGTTCGGCACGGACGGCGCGACCCACCTGGGTCCGTTCTCCTCCCGGCGCACGGCCGAGCTGGCCGCCGCCGCGGTCTACGACGCCGTGCCGTTGCGACAGTGCAACCACAAGCTCTCGCTGCGCACCCGCACGCCGGCCTGCGCCCTGGCCGAGCTGGGCCGCTGCCCGGCCCCGTGCGAGCACGAGATCTCCCCGCAGGAGTACGACCTGCGCGCCGCGGCGCCGTTCCGCACGGCCACCTCCGGCGACCCGGGCCCGGTGATCGAGGCGATCCTGGCCCGGATCGACACGCTCAGCGACAAGCAGCGGTATGAGGAGGCGGCGACCGTCCGCTCCCGCCTGATCGCCCTGCTGCGGGCCCTGATCCGGATGCAGCGACTGGACGCGCTGACCCGCCTGCCGGAGATCGTCGCGGCCCGCCGGGACGACAAGGGCGGCTGGGAGATCGTGGTGATCCGGCACGGCCGGCTGGCGGCCGCGGCCACCTCTCCGCCCCGGGAGCATCCCCGCCCCACCCTGGACGCGGTGCGGCTGACCGCGGAGACGGTCCTTCCCGGACCGGGCCCGGTGCCGGCCGCGTCGGCCGAGGAGACCGAACGGATCCTGGCGTGGCTGGACCGGGTGGACACCCGCTTGGTGGAAACCTCCGGCGACTGGGTGTCACCGGCTCGTGGCGCCGCGCGTTTCACCGCACTGCTCACCAGGGCTGAATCGGCTGCTTCAACCCAAGACTCGACCGTTCGCCTATCCGTAACTGACCGTTCGTATGACGCTCGCTCGCTTAGGCTGTAGGGCACGCGCGGCTTCTTGTGGTTGATTCGGGTTCTTGTGGTGATTCGGGTCGCCGCCACTTCAGCCGTCGCGGGATTCCGTGCCATGCTTCGTTGAGGAGCATGGACGATCGGTGAGGGGGTGTCCGGGTGGACGTCGACGCCGGCCACGGCGCCGCTCTCGGTCGTGCCCTGCCGGCCGCCACGTCCTCGGCCGGCTCCCCGAGCCCGCTCAGTTTCACCAGACGGCTGCGCTCGCTGCTGAGCTTTCAGGGCAACGACGACGACCCGGTCTCGACCCTGGCCCGGACCCATCGCAGCATCCATCCGTCGGCCGATGTGGCCGTGCTCCGCCGCAGCTACGCGATCGCCGAGAGCATGCACCGCGGCCAGTTCCGCAAGTCCGGTGATCCGTACATCACGCATCCACTCGCCGTCGCGCAGATCTGCGCCGAGCTCGGCATGGACACCACCACCCTGGTCGCCTCGCTGCTGCACGACACCGTCGAGGACACCAGCTACACGCTGGAGGCGCTGCACGGCGACTTCGGCCCCGAGGTGACCCACCTGGTCGACGGCGTGACCAAGTTCGACAAGGCGTTCTACGGCAAGGCCGCCGAGGGCGAGACCATCCGCAAGATGATCGTCGCGGCCGGCAAGGACGTCCGGGTGCTGGTGATCAAGCTGGCGGACCGGCTGCACAACATGCGCACACTGGACGCCCGCTCCCCCGCCTCCCGCGCCCGGATCGCCAACGCCACGCTGGACGTGCTGGTCCCGCTCTGCGACCGGCTCGGCATCCAGGCGCTCAAGCGTGACCTCGACGACGTGGTGCTCTTCCACCTGGAGCCGGACTCGTTCGCCCGGATCGACGAGCACGTGAAGAACCGTCCCGGTTGGCACGAATACCTCGCCGACGTCTCCGCCAAGGCGCGCGCCGCGCTGCGCCGCTCCCGGGTCGACGCCGACGTGACCGCGCGCCCCCGGCACTACTACTCGATCTGGAAGGACACCGTCGCCGGCGGCCACACCGTGCCGCTCGACCTGCCCCGGATCGCGGTGGTGGTGGACGGCCCGGACACCGACTGCTACGCGGCGCTCGGTGCGATCCACGGCCGCTGGCGCCCGGTGGCCGGCCGCTTCAAGGACTTCATCGCCTCGCCGAAGAACAATCTGTACCGGTCCCTGCACACCACCGTGCTCGGCCCGGAGGGTCGCCTGGTCGAGGTGCTGATCCGCACCGAGACCATGCACCGCTACTCGGAGTACGGCGTCGCCACCAGCTACCGATATCCCAAGGTGTCCGACGAGCCGCCCGGCGCCGACCAGCTGACCTGGCTGAAACGGGTGCTCGACTGGCAACAGGACACCACCGACGCGGCGCAGTTCCTCGACTCGCTCCGATGTGACCTGGCCGAGGGACAGATCACGGTCTTCGCCCACGGCAACGCGTACGAACTTCCCAACGGCTCCACCCCGGTCGACCTGGCGTACGAGTTGGGCCCGCAGAAGGGCGACCAGTGTCTCGCCTCGACCATCAACGGACGTCTCGCCCCCCTCTCCTCCCCCCTGCGTGACGGTGACGTCGTCGAGATCTTCTCGGAGAACGAGGGACACATCGAGGTCGAGCCGAACTCGCCACGCGGCCCCCGCAAGGAGTGGCTCGGGTTCGTCAAATCGAGCCAGGCGCAGATGCAGATCAACCGCTACTTCGACGAGCGGAACGAGCCCGGCATCAGCATCGCCGACAAGGTGCGCCTGGGCCGCGCGACCATCGGCCTCACCCTCCGCAAGCACGACCGGGGCCTGGCCAGCGAGGTGCCGCTGCGCCGGCTCGCCGAGGACATGGGCTACCCCGACCTGGAAACCCTGCTGGTGGCGGTCTGCGAGCGCACGGTCGAGCCCGACGCGGTGGTCGAGCAGCTCATCGCGATGGTCGACCACCCGGACTGAAGCGCACAGCGAGCCGGGCTAGCCTTACGCGCGTGAACATCTCTCGGCAGGTGCGTGGCCTGGCATACCAACTGTTCTACGGCCTCCCCCTGCCGGTGCGCCGCCACCTGGCCCGGGCGATCTCTCCGAAGTACCTGGTCGGTGCGGTCACGGTGATCCGCGACTCGGAGGCCCCCGAGCCGGGCCGGCTCCTGCTGCTGCGCCAGCCACCGGGTCGCG
This sequence comes from Actinoplanes regularis, assembly GCF_900188005.1. Lineage (GTDB taxonomy): Bacteria > Actinomycetota > Actinomycetes > Mycobacteriales > Micromonosporaceae > Actinoplanes > Actinoplanes regularis. The sequence continues at coordinate 722,401 of NZ_FZNR01000002.1, forward strand.
GCTGGGGCCTGCCGGCCGGCCTGCTCAAGCGCGGCGAACTGCCCGCCGTCGGTGCCGCCCGGGAGTTGCACGAGGAGGCCGGCGTCCGGATCGAGCCGGGTGACCTGCACCCCGGCAATCCGAACGCGATCGTCCACCCGAATGGCGGCGTCGTCGACACCGTCTGGTTCGGCTGGGTGCCGGCGTCCAGCACCCCGCTGGTCGTGGATGGCGGCGAGGTCCTGGAGGCCCGCTGGTTCCCCCTGGACGATCTGCCCAAGCTCACCTGGCCGACGGAGCGCCTGCTCGGCATCTACGGCATCGGCCCGCGGGCCGGCCAGCTGCCCCCGTCGGTCCCGTCCGCCGGCGCCGCCCCGACCCGCACCGAGTTCCCGAAGTGACCGAGGTCTGCGGTGTCGTCCTGGCCGCCGGCGAGGGCCGGCGGCTGCGCCCGCTCACCGAGGCCGTGCCCAAGGCGCTCTGCCCGGTCGGCAACCTGCCGCTGCTCGACCACGCCCTGCGCCGCCTGACCGGCCTGGGCCTGATCGGTCCGGAGCAGGTGGCCGTGAACGCCGCTTACCTCGCCGACCAGGTGGTCCGGCACGCGACCGGCCGCACCCACCTCTCGGTCGAGCCGGACGGCCCGCTGGGCACCTCCGGCGGTGTGGCCCGGCTCCGGAAGTGGATCGACGGGCGCGGCGTGCTGGTCGGCAACGCCGACGCCTACCTGGCCGATCCGCTCCGGGAGCCGGGTAAGGACATCGCGGCGCTGCTGGCCGGCTGGTCGGGCGACACGGTGCGGCTGCTGACCAAGCCCTGCCGGCCCGGCGAGACCGGCGGCTTCAGCGGAAACCGCTTCGCGGGTTTCTCGCTGATCCCCTGGCGGTACGTCGCGGTGCTGAAGGACCAGCAGGCCGATCTGGTCGGTACGGTGTGGCGCCCCGCGGAAGCCGAGGGCGCCCTGGAACTGATCGGCTACGAGGGCCACTATCTCGACACCGGCACGCCCGCCCTCTACCTGGAGGCCAACCTGCACGCCGCCGGCACCGGCCTGGCCGACCCGTCCGCCGAGGTCACCGGGGTCGCCGTGGAATCGGTGATCGGGGCGGGCGCCCGGGTGGCCGGCAGCGTCACCCGTTGCGTGGTCTGGCCCGGGGCCACGGTGGCGGCCGGCGAGACCCTCACCGACGTCATCCGGGCCCCCGGCGGCCTCACCGTGCCGGTCGGCTGAGCGGCTCAGTCCGCGTCGGGCAGCCCGATCGCGAACGCGTCCTCGAGGTCGTGCTTCGAGTAGGCCCGGAAGGCGATGTGCGACTCGGTGTTGACCACGCCGGGGGTCTTCGAGATCCGCCCGGCGATGACCTCGGCGATGTCGTCGAACCTCGGCACCCGCACGATCGCGATGAGGTCGACGTTTCCGGCCACCGAGTACACCTCGCTGACCCCGTCCAGCGCCGCCAGGGCCTCCGCGACCTCCGGAATCGAATCGGTGGCGCAGTCGATATGGACGATCGCGGTATTCACCCGAGGTCTCCTCACCCATGAGGTCAACATTCCGCGCCCATGCTATCCACAAGCCCGGGAAAGCAGATCGGCCCGCCGGAAAGTACCGGCGGGCCGATCTGGGTGAAGCACTCAGCTCTTCGACGAGATCTCTTCGCGTTCGCCGCTGGAGATCGGGGCCGGCGAGACCGGAATGTCCGCCGGCTTCTCCACCGGGTAGAAGAAGCCCTTGACCGCCGGGGCCAGCGCCCCGAGCTTGTTCATCTTCTTCGGCACGACCCAGCCCGCGTACTCCAGCGGGATCGGGTGCCCGTGGTCGTCCACCGGCCCGAGCGGCTGGTGGACCTCGACGAACTGCCCGTTCGGGAGGCGCTTGATGATGCCCGTCTCCACGCCGTGGGCGAGGACCTCGCGGTCGTGCTGCTGCAGGCCGAGACAGATCCGGACCGACATGTAGTACGCGATCGGCGGCAGGATCAGCAGGCCGATACGACCAGCCCAGGTCATCGCGTTCAGGCTGATGTGGAACTTGTCCGCGATCACGTCGTTACCACCGGAGATGGTGGCGATGATGAAGAACGTCAGCGCCATCATGCCGATACCGACGCGCTCCGGGTTGTCCCGGGGGCGCTGCAGCAGGTGGTGCGTACGGGTGTCCTTCAGCTTCCGCGCTTCCAGCCACGGGTAGAGCATCGGCAGCGTGAAGAGCGCGCCGAGGCCGACCACGGCGGGCCAGAACAGCGGGGGCAGGCTGTAGTCCCCGAAGTAGATCTGCCAGTTCGGCATGAGCCGGACCAGGCCGTCCATGAACATGACGTACCAGTCGGGCTGGCTCGCGGAGGAGACCTCGGCAGCCCGATACGGACCGAACAGCCAGATCGGGTTGATCTGGAACAGGCCGGCCATCAGCGCGATGACGCCGGCGACGGCCATGAAGAAGCCGCCCTGCTTCATCGCGTACCGCGGGAACATCCGCTCGCCGACCACGTTCTCGTTGGTCCGCAGCGGGCCCGGCCACTGGGTGTGCTTCTGCTTGAACACGATGCCCAGGTGGACGCTGATCAGCGCGAGCAGGATGCCCGGGATGAGCAGCACGTGCGCGATGTAGAACCGGCCGATGATCAGCTCGCCGGGGTACTCCCCGCCGAAGATCGCGGCGGAGAGCCAGGTGCCGATGACCGGGAGGGACAGCATGATCGCGGAGGCGATGCGGAGACCGGTGCCGGAGAGGCCGTCGTCCGGCAGCGAGTAACCGGTGAAGCCGGCGAAGAACCCGAGCAGGAACAGCACGACGCCGATCACCCAGTTGACCTCACGCGGCTTACGGAACGCGCCGGTGAAGAAGACGCGCGCCATGTGCACCACGATCGACGCCATGAACAGCAGCGCCGCCCAGTGGTGCATCTGCCGCATGAACAGACCACCGCGCACCTCGAACGACAGGTTCAGCGCGGACTCGTAGGCGCCCGACATCTCGGTGCCACGCAGGCCCAGGTACGAACCGTGGTACGCGACCTCCTTCATCGTGGGATCGAAGAAGAGGGTCAGGAACACCCCGCTGAGCAGCAGCACGATGAACGAGAAGAGGGCGATCTCACCGAGCAGGAAAGACCAGTGGTCGGGGAAGACCTTGTTCAGGAGCCCGCGGAGCGGGGTGGCCGCTTGGAAGCGGTCATCGACGCCCTTGGCGAAATTGGCGGTTGCCGCGGCTGGATCGAGCTTTCGGCGCTTCACGGCCGCTCCCAGAAGTCGGGTCCGACAGTGTCCTTGAAGTCAGACGTTGCCACAAAGAAACCTTCGTCGTCCACCGACAGCGGCAACATCGGCAGACGCCGGGTGGCCGGGCCGAAGACCGGCTGTGCGTTGTCGGTGATCAGGAACTGCGACTGGTGGCACGGGCAGAGCAGACGGTTGGTCTGCTGCTCGTACAGGCTGGCCGGGCAACCGGCGTGGGTGCAGATCTTCGAGTAGGCGACGTAGTTGCCCCACATCGAACCCTTGTTGCGCCCGTTCTTGTCGCTGTCGGCCGCGGCCCGTGCCGTGGCGGCGTCGTCGGACCGCAGGTGGATCAGCAGGGTCGGCGAGTCGGCGTACTTGTTGGTCGCGCCGCCGGGGATGCCCGGGTAGACGGTCAGCTGACCGCCCGTGCTGACATCCTCGGGGCGGATCGGCGATCCGTCCTCGCGGGTCAGCCGCACCGGCTTACCACCGTTGGCCTCCTTGTCGAAGCCGGTGTGGTACATGATCGGCCGCTTGTCCTTGTGCGGGTTCTGGATCAGGCCGCCGACCAGCGGGGCCCCCACAGCCAGGCCGAGCGGCGCCACGCCGATGGCGATCGCGCCCTTGAGCAGCGGGCGACGCTGCACCCCGAGCTCGTCCGCCACGTACATCATGGTCTGGCCGGTGATCAGCCGCTCTTCGTCGCTGGACGGGTCGCCGTGCCGCTGCTGGATCGACAGCTCGTGCGGGAGCAGCTTCTTGGCCCAGGCCAGGATGCCGATGCCGAGCGCGAAGAGCGAGACGCCCAGGGTGCCACCGAGGATCGGCGTGAAGTAGTCGCTCCGGTTGTTGCCGAGCTCGTACCGCCAGGGCCAGATGATGTAGAAGACCACGAAGGCGAGCGCCCCGAGGCCGGAGATGATGAACAGCAGGCTGATGTTGCGCACGACGCGCTTCTCGGCCTTCGAGTTCGCTCCCTGGAACTGCGACTCGTACGTGACGATCTCGATGTCGTCGCGCCGCAGGCCTTCCTTCACGATGTCGAAGCGGGTCAGCTTCGGATCGTTCACGTCGACCGGAGTGCCGGTCCCGCCGTGGTGCGCCGTGCTCATGACTTCCCCGCAATCCAGAGCGACGTGAAGACCAGGATCGTGATGCCGATCAGGAAGATCGCCATGCCCTCGGTCGCCGGACCGTACCCACCCAGGTTGAAGATGCCGCCCGAGTCCTGGTTCTCCTGCAGCTGCTTCGTGACGTAGGTGATGATCTCGCGCTTCTCGTCCGGCGTGATCTGGTTGTCACCGAAGACAGGCATGTTCTGCGGACCGGTCAGCATCGCGGCGTAGATCTGCTCGGCCGTGGCGTCGTGCAGGCTCGGCGCGAACTTGCCGGAGGAGAGCGCACCACCGGCGCCGGTGAAGCTGTGGCACGAGGTGCAGTTGACCCGGAAGAGCTCGCCACCGCGGGCCAGCGACTCGGGGTTCTCCTTCAGGTCATCCACGAGGGAGCCCGCCGGAATCTGCGGACCGCCGCCGATCTCCTGGACGTACTGCGCGATCTGCTTGGTCTCGTCCGTGTTGAACTGCGGCTTCTTCTGCTCGGCCTGGCCCTCCTGGCGGGTCATCGGCATGCGGCCGGTGCCGACCTGGAACTCGACCGAGGCGGAGCCGACACCGATCAGGCTGGGGCCGCGGTCCTGGACACCCTGCCCGTCCCGCCCATGGCAGGAGATGCAGCTGTTGTCGAAGAGCTCCTTGCCCTGCTGCGCGGCGGTGGAGAGCTGGGTGTTGTCCTCGGCGAACGCGCCGGGGGTGAAAGCGGTGTAGACGCCGCCGGCGAGCGCGAGCGCCGCGAGCATGCGCACCGCCGCGCCGACCCGCCGGCGCGCCCGGCTGGGCGCACCCGGGCGCCGGGAGAACACCCGGAAGCGCCTGCGGGCGGGGGTGTCAGAAGTCATGGGCTTATGTCCCTCTGGTTTGAACCTGAAGCTCAGCGGATTACGACGCTCACTGAAGCCAATAGATCATGGCGTACAGCGCGATCCAGACCACGTCCACGAAGTGCCAGTAGTAGGACACCACGATCGCGGAGGTCGCTTGCGCCGGAGTGAAGCGCCCCATGGTCGTTCGGATCATGTAGACGATGAAGGCGACGAGGCCGCCGGTCACGTGCAGACCGTGGAACCCGGTGGTCAGGTAGAACATCGAGCCGTAACCGTCACCGTTGAGCTTGACGCCCTCGTGGACCAGGTTGCGGTACTCGTTCGCCTGGCCGAGCACGAAGATCAGGCCCATCACGAAGGTGATCGTGAACCAACGCCGCAGCGCGAACACGTCACCCTTCTCCGCCGCGAAGACGCCCAGCTGACAGGTCACCGACGACAGGACCAGGATCGTCGTGAACGTTGTTGCGTACGGGATGTCGAGCTCTTTGGTGTGCTCCGCCCACATGCCGGGCGCCGCCGCCCGAATGGAGAAGTACATGGCGAACAACGCCGCGAAGAACATGAGCTCGCTGGAGAGCCAAACGATGGTCCCGACGCTGACCATGTTGGGTCGGGTCAGCGAGTGGATCCGGCTCTTGTCGATGGCTGCCGCTGTCACGGGCTCATTATTCCCCCGCGGTAGGTCCAAGGTCAGGCGGGGTCCCTAATCCGGCACTGTGGGCAGCCCGGAAGTTTCCGTGACCAGCGTAGGACTAGCTTCGAGGGGTGCAGTCAGTCGAATTTGCCTCGCTCGCGGGTGGTGGCGGGGATACTGGACTTCCGCCGTTCACCGCGGCGGCCATCTTCACCCGGTTCCATCTGTTCAGCCTGGTCGCGGTGGGCCTGCTCGTCGCCGCCGCGCTTTATCTGTACGGCGTGCAGCGCCTGCGGCAACGCGGCGACCACTGGCCGGCCGGGCGTACCGCCGCTTTCCTCGGGGGTGGACTCGGCTCGATCGCGGCGGTCTCGGTGACCGGCATCGAGGCGTACGACACCACGCTGATCTCGGTGCACATGGTCCAGCACATGGTGCTCTCCATGGTCGGCCCGATCTTCCTGGCCCTGGGCGCCCCGACGACGCTGGCCCTGCGGGTGCTGCACGGGCAGCCACGCAAGGTGCTGCTCAAGTTCGTCCACAGCCGTTTTGTCCGGGTCGTGACGTTTCCCCTGGTCGCCTTCGGACTGTTCATCGCGAACCCGTTCGTCCTCTACTTCAGCGGGCTCTACCGGCAGACGCTGGAGCACGCCTGGCTGCACGAGTTCATCCACATCCATTTCATGGTCACCGGCTGCCTCTTCTTCTGGCCGCTGCTGGGGCTGGATCCGCTGCCGAACCGCTGGCCGTACCCGGGCCGGGCGCTGCTGATGGTGCTGTCGGTGCCGTTCCACACGGTGCTCGGGCTGACGATCATGCAGGCCACCGACCTGCTCGGCGGGGACTGGTACCCGAACCTGCACCTGACCTGGATGGATCCGCACAGCGACCAGGTCACCGCGGGCGGCATCCTGTGGGCCGGCGGGGAGATCGTCAGCGTCACGATGCTCGGCGTCCTGGTGATGCAGTGGGTGCGCCAGTCGGAGCGGGAGGCGCGCCGGATCGACCGCGCGCTGGACCGGGTCGAGATGGAGGACGCGGCCGCGGCTTCAGCCGCCGCGGCGGCCTCAGCGGCCAAGATCACAAATTCGGAGAACGTCGTACGCCCGGGCCCCGACGCCGGATAACAGATTCGGTACGATCGGCCGGACCTCCGAGGTGAAGTGGGGCACAAAGATGAGCGACACTCCCGCAACCCAGTACACGGTTCTGCTATACAGCGACGACGCCACGGTGCGCGACCGGATCCGGCTCGCCATCGGGCCGCGTCCGGCGGCCGATCTCTCCGTCGAGTTCACCGACGCCTCCTCCTGGGAGGAGTGCCGTCGACTGCTCGACGACTACCAGATCGACCTGATGGTGCTCGACGGTGAGGCGACCCCCGCCGGCGGGCTCGGTATCGCCCGTCAGACCAAGGACGAGTACCAGGACCCCCCGCCCACCTGTGTCGTGATCGCCCGCGCCGCGGACCGCTGGCTGGCGGCCTACTCGCAGGTCGACGCCACCCTGCTGGCCCCGCTCGACCCGGTCGTCGCCGGGCAGACGGTGGCGGGGCTGCTCCGGGCCCGCCGGGCCGGCGCGATCCCGCTGGGCGCCCTCCCCCGCACGTGACCAACTGAAGACACCCCCGACGGAGGCCCCGCCATGGGCGCACGTACCTGGCCGAATCTGACGATGTCCCTGCTGCGCGGCGAGGAACTCGCCACCGCGGACACGGCCTGGGCGATGGGCGAGATCATGGCGGGCAACGCCACGCCGGCCCAGATCGCCGGTTTCGCCGTGGCGCTGCGCGCCAAGGGCGAGACGCCGGCCGAGCTGGCCGGCCTGGTGGAGGCGATGCTCACCAACGCCACCCCGGTGGACCTGCCCACGGAGATCCGCACCCGAGCGGTCGATGTGGTCGGCACCGGCGGCGACCGGGCCAACACCGTGAACATCTCCACCATGGCGGCGATCGTGACCGCCTCCGCCGGGGTGACCGTCGTCAAGCACGGCAACCGGTCGGCGTCGTCCACCACCGGCACCGCCGACCTGCTGGAACACTTCGGCATCCCGCTCGACCTGGGCCCCGGTGGGGTGCGCCGGACGGTCGTGGAGGCCGGCATCGGCTTCTGCTTCGCCGCGCGGTACCACCCCGGCATGCGGCACGCCGCGGTCACCCGGCGCGAGCTGGGCGTGCCGACCTTCTTCAACATGCTCGGCCCGCTGACCAACCCGGCCCGCCCGACGGCGGCCGCGGTCGGCTGCTTCGAGCCGCGGATGGCCCCGGTGATGGCCGAGGTGTTCGCCCGGCGCGGTGACTCCGCGCTGGTCATGCGCGGCGAGGACGGCCTGGACGAGTTCACCACCGCCGCGCCCACCCGCCTCTGGCTGGCCCGTGACGGCAAGGTGGAGGAGATGCTGGTCGACGCGACCGAGCTGGGCCTGGCGCGCAGCCAGCCGGCCGATCTGCGCGGCGGCGACGTGGCCTTCAACGCCGACGTGGCCCGCCGGGTGTTCGCCGGTGAGACCGGTCCGGTGCGGGACGCAGTGCTGATCAACGCGGCGGCGGCGTTCGCCGCGCAGGGCGGTTTCCCGGGCGATTTCCGGGACACCATGCGGGACGGCATCGCCCGTGCCGCGCAGGCGATCGACTCGGGTGCCACGAGCGCGCTGCTGGAGCGCTGGGTCAGTGCGGCGCAGGCGGCCAAGGCCGCCGAATGAATCCCTGACGCCCCTGGGTACGCGTCGGGCCGCCGTTGCTGAACGCCCGACGCCCCCTGGGTACGCGTCAGGCAGCCGTTGATGAACGCCCGCCCCCGGGTCGTCGCGTCAGGCTGCGGTTGATGAACGCCCGCTCCCGGTCGCGTCAGGCCGCCGTTGATGAACGCTCGACGCTCCTGGCCACGCCTCGTCCGGCCTCTTGCTGAACGCTCGACAGCTCTGATCACGCGTCTGCTGAGCGTCCGCTGCCTCCTATGAGGTGTTTCCGGACGGAAGGCTTCCGCCGAGCGGGCGGGATCGATATGGCGGGCCGTGTTCGAGGCGTGGCAGGGCAGTGCTTGCGGCACTAGATGCTGAAAAATCCAGAAAAAGAGTGCAACACGCCGTTGTCAATGCTCGGCATCGTCCGGTGGACGTGACAGCGTCTGAAGGACATTCGGGTAATCCCACCTTCCGAACGAAGGAGAAGCCCGTGCACGAACGCGAAATGCGCTGCGTCGTCTGCGACGGTGACATGCTCTTCGAGACGCCGCCCTGCGACGACGGGCACGACGACTGCCCGGAGCTGGTCTGCACCCGCTGCGGTGCGGCCGAGGTCGTCGCCCCGATCGTCGTGCACCTGTGGATGGAGCCGAAGGGCTCCCGCCGGATCGCCCCGCAGCAGCGCACCGCGGCCGCCTGATCCGGAGCAGGAAGCCCGCGCCTTCACGAGGTGCGGGTTTCCTTGTCCTCGGACCTCCAGCTCCACCGGTGCCGGCGCTCCGGCGGCGCGTGACGGCCTGGAGCGGTGATGGCGCCGCGCGTGCCTCGCACGGGGCTTGGCCCGCGAGGGCTGGAGGCGGGGCTCCATCGGTCGTACCGGCGGAGGAAAGCAGAAAGCCCGCGCCACCGTGCGGCGCGGGCTTTCTCGAGTCGAGCGGATCTGGGCGGTCAGTGCTCCACGGTCTGCCGGGTACCGGTGTAGTACTCGAAGAGCATCGCGCAGGACGTGAAGACCACCGCGACCAGACCCAGCGCGATCAGCCACCACATCCAGAAGACCAGGCCGAGGCCGGCGACCGCGGCGGAGAGCGCGATGCCGAACGGCCAGTAGCTGCCCGGGCTGAAGAAGCCCAGCTCGCCGGCGCCCTCGGCGATCTCGCCGTCCTCACGGTCCTCCGGGCGCAGGTCGATGCGCCGGGCGACGAACCAGAAGAAGCCGCCGCACATCGAGCAGAGCAGTCCGGAGAGGATCAGCGCGATCGTGCCGACCCACTCGATCTGGTGCTGCTGGCCGTGGGTGTAGAAGCCGTAGACGGCCGCCGCTCCGAAGAGGAAGAGGGAGACACCCAGGAAGATCTTGTACTCGGTCCTCATGTCAAGCCTCTACTTCCCCGCGGCGGTCGCGCCGCCCTGGTTCCAGCTGTGCGTGCCGCGGCGGGTGTCGAACGGCTTCGTCGTCGTCGCGTAGGGGTTCTCGCCGATCGCGATCAGCGCCTCCTGCGTCGACTGCCCGGCCTTCTTCGCCGTCAGGAACTGGTCGAACTTCTCCGGCGAGGTCACCAGCAGCTCAAAGTTCATGAACGCGTGGTAGGTGCCGCAGAGCTCGGCGCACCGGCCGACGTAGCGGCCCTCCTTGTCGAGAGTGACCTCGAAGACGTTGCGGACGCTGCCCGGCATGACGTCCCGCTTGAACAGCAGCTCCGGCACCCAGAACGAGTGGATGACGTCCTTGCTGGTCTCCTCGAAGCGGATCTTCTCACCGACCGGCAGGACCAGGATCGGGATGATGTCCGACGAGCCGATCGTGGACGTGACGGTGTTCGCGTCCTTGCCGATGCCGTCGCGGTAGTCGAACTCCCAGTTCCACTTGAAACCGGTGACCTGAACGATCTGGTCCGGGTTCTTCGACAGCTTGTCCACGTCGGTCTGGATGATCGCGGTGTAGTAGAAGAGCACCGCGACGATCAGCACCGGGGCGACCGTGTAGAGGACCTCCATCGGCATGTTGAACCGGGTCTGCACGGGCAGCTCTTCGCCGCGCTTGCGGTACCGGACAACGCACCAGAAGATCAGGCCCCAGACGCCGACGCCGACGATCAGCGCGGCGATCGTCGAGGCGATCCAGAGGTCATACATCTTGTGCGCCTGCAGGCTCACACCCGGGCCGGGCCATCCGAAATGGCCGAACTTGCTCCCGACATCCTCCATCGAGCAGCCCGAGAGAAGCGTCAGCAGCGCCGCGGCGCCGAGACCCAGCCCGGCCGCCCGGCCCACTGCCCGCGGCCGTGTGGCCGAACTCCTTGCGCCCACCTGCTTCTGCCTCCTTAGCAGCGCCGCCCGCCGAAACCGGACACCTGGCGGCAAGGCTCACTGACGGTCGCACACTACTCGACCAGGGCCGGGCCGCCCGCCACCGGGGGGCGTTCCGTCGGCTCCCAGAAGAACACCAGTCAACCGGACGATACCGTTCCCTGTGTGGATTACACAGGCGATCCGGCCGGTGCGCCCGTCTATCTGGACGCGGCCAGCGCGGCTCCGTTGCATCCGGTGGCGCGGGAAGCCCTGCTCGCCGCGCTCGCCGACGGCTGGGCCGACCCGGCCCGCCTCTACGCCGCGGGCCGGCGCGCCCAGCGGCTCCAGGAGGCCGCCACCGCGGTGGTCGCGGAGATCCTGGGGGTACGACCGGACGAGCTCTCGTTCTGGCCCTCGGGCGCCGCGGCCGCGCAGGCGGCGGTCCTCGGCGGACTGGCCGGCCGCAAACGCGCTGGTCGGACGCTGGTGCACTCGGCGATCGAGCACTCCACAGTGCTGCACGCCGCCGGGACCACCGAGGCCGCCGAGGTCGCGGTCGACCGGCTCGGACGGCTCGACCTGGACGCCTGGGCCGCCTCGGTCGCGGCGCCCGGGGTGGCCCTGGCCGCCCTGATCAGTGCCAGTCACGAGGTGGGCACGATCCAGCCGGTCGCCGCCGCCGCGGAGTACTGCGCGGAGTCCGGGGTGCCGCTCTTCGTGGACGCCGCGCAGTCGGTGGGGCGGGTCCCGGTGCCGACCGGCTGGTCGCTGCTGAGCGCCAGCGCGCACAAGTGGGGCGGGCCGCCCGGCGTGGGGCTGCTCGTCGTCCGAAAAGGGGTGCGATGGATCTCACCCACTCCACAGGATGATCTTTATCGCCCGAGAGCGCAGGGCGCGTCGGACCTGCCGGCGATCGTCGCCGCGGCGGCGAGCCTGCGGGCCGTGACCGCCGAGGCCCGGACCGAGGGGCAACGCCTGAGCGCGCTGGTGGACCGGATCCGCGACCGGGTCGCCGCGACCGTGCCGGACGTCGAGATCGTCGGCGACCCCGTTGACCGGCTCCCCCACCTGGTCACCTTCAGCTGCCTCTACGTGGACGGCGAGGCGCTGCTGCACGCGCTGGACCGGCACGGTTTCGCCGTCTCGTCCGGCTCCTCGTGCACCTCGTCCACGCTGCGCCCAAGTCACGTGCTGGAAGCGATGGGAGTCCTCAGCCACGGCAACGTCCGGCTATCCCTGCATCCCGGCGTCACCGACGCCGAGGTCGAACGATTCCTCACGGTGCTACCCGGACTGGTAGCGGAGATCCGAAAGGAGGCCGGCCTCTGATCACCCTGGACTGCCTGGGCCAGCGCTGCCCGCTCCCAGTAATCAAACTGGCCAAGTCACTGCCGCAGGTGGCGGTCGGCGAGATCGTCCGGGTGCTCGCAGACGACCCGGCTGCGGCCAACGACATCCCCGCCTGGTGCCGCATGAAAGGCCAGGAGCTCATCACCGCCCAAGGCCACCAATTCGACATCCGCCGCCTCAAATAGCGATTCGCCGCCGATGAGTTGGTGCCCGGTTTTCCGACGGCCGCGGGGTTTGCGGACGGCGGAAAACCGGGCACCAACTCATCGGTTACAAGGCGAATCGCCGCGGAGCGAAGCGAAGCCAGTCAACTCAACTCAGATACTCGATCACGGTCGGCACCGGATCCTTGGCGAGGTGTGTGTCGACGACCAGGCGGGGGCCCAGGTAGGGCTCGTACTCCGACTGGCGTTCCAGGACCCGCACCCAGTCCGGCACGCCGTCGTGGTCGCGGGCGGCGTACCGCTCCTCGACCCGGCGCCGGTGCTCGGCGTCGTCGCCGCAGACCACCTCGACCACGCGCAGCGGCGTCGCCATCCGCTCGGCCAGGTCGACCCAGAGGTCGCGGGCCGCCTTCACCGGATTGACCGCGTCGATGATCACGTGGTGGCCGATCTTGAGCTGCTCCTCGGCGAGGGCGGCCACCACGCCGTACGCCGCGTACCCGGGACGGGACTCGTGCACGGCGTAGCGCTGCAGGGTGAAGTCGACGACGTCGACGGCGAGCACCGCCGCCGGCAGCTCGGCCGCGACCGCGCCGGCGAGGGTGCTCTTCCCCACGCCGGGCAGGCCGGCGAAGACCGCTAGAACCATCGTTCTTACCTCAGGCTGGCAGGTGCGGCGCGATCTCCGCGGCCGCCTCGTCGCCGTAGGCGGCGGCCAGTCGTTTGATGAAGTCGTTGGGCTTGATGTCGTACTCCTGGGTGCCGACCGTCTCCAGCACCAGCGCCGCGACCAGCGAACCGACCTGGGCGGCCCGCTCCAGGCCGACGCCCCAGGAGAGGCCGGAGAAGAAGCCGGCCCGGAAGCCGTCGCCGACACCGGTCGGGTCCTCGCCGATCACGTCCGGGACGACCGGCACGTGGATCCGCTCGATCCCCTTGCCGGTGATCTCCACGCCGTCCTTGCCCAGGGTGGTGACCCGGATCCGGACCTCGTCGAGGATCTGGTCGCCGGTCAGGCCGGACTTGGTCTCCAGCAGGGACCGCTCGTACTCGTTGCAGAGCAGGTACTCCGCGCCGCGGATCAGGGTCAGCACGTCCGAACCGTCGATCCGGGCCAGCTGCTGGGACGGGTCGGCGGCGAACTTGTAGCCGAGGGCGCGGCACTCCTCCGAGTGCCGGATCATCGCGGCCGGGTCGTTCGCGCTGATCAGCACCAGGTCGATGCCGCCGGCGCGGTCGACGACCGGGGTCAGCTCGATGTTGCGCGCCTCGGCCATCGCGCCGGCGTAGAACGACGCGATCTGGTTCAGGTCGTCGTCGGTGGTGCAGACGAACCGGGCGGTGTGCGCTACCTCGCTGATGTGCACCGAGTCACAGTCCACCCCGTGCCGCTCCAGCCAGGACCGGTAGTCGGCGAAGTCGGCGCCGACCGCGCCCACCAGGATCGGCCGCAGGCCCAGCTTGCCCATCCCGAAGGCGATGTTCGGCGCGATGCCGCCGCGGCGCACGACCAGGTCGTCGACGAGGAAGGAGAGCGAGACCTTGTGCAGTTGGTCGGCGATGAGCTGGTCGGCGAACCGGCCCGGGAAGTGCATCAGGTGATCGGTGGCGATCGAGCCGGTTACGGCGATCTTCATGGCGGCCCTCAAGTTTGGGTGGGGTCGTTACGACTAGAGACTACCGGGCGGTTACAGGGAACAGGCCGCCCCGTGAACGGGGCGGCCTGTCACCGAGTGCTTCGAGATCAGTGGAACGAGTCACCACAGGCGCACGAGTTCTGCGCGTTCGGGTTGTCGATCGTGAAGCCCTGAGCGTCGATCCGGTCCGCGAAGTCGATGGTGGCGCCCGCCAGGTACGGCGAGCTCATCCGGTCGACAACGACCTCGACGCCGTCGAAGTCGGTGACGACGTCGCCGTCGAGCGAACGCTCGTCGAAGAAGAGCTGGTAGCGCAGGCCGGAGCAGCCACCGGGCTGTACGGCGATGCGCAGGCGCAGGTCATCGCGCCCTTCCTGCTCGATCAGGGCCTTGACCTTCACAGCCGCGACGTCGGTCAAGATGACGCCGGTCGGGGCGGTCGCCTCGGTCGACTCGGTGTGCGCTTCAGTGGTCACTAGGTATCTCCCTGCCAGGTGCGGTCATGTGCCGTACCAGCCAACGCTAACCCCATTCCCGGTGATTCCCAATCCGGGTGGGTTCAGATCACCTTCGTCCGGCACCGCCGGTGCAGGTCAGGGGCGGCTCCACTGACGGGAGATCCGCTCGGCGAGTTCCCGCAGGCCACGCGCGGGTTCGGCCATCGCTGTCCCGACCGAGCCGAAATGTTCCACGAGCGTGTGCGTCTCGGTCACCCCGGCGGCCGACGCCTCCCGGTGCCCGGTCTCGTTGCGTCCGGCCAGCACCACGCAGGGCAGACCCCGGTCGCGGGCCCCGGCGGCGATGCCGGCGACGACCTTGCCGCGTAGCGACTGGTGGTCGAAGCTGCCCTCGCCGGTGATCACCAGATCCGCGGCGTCCAGCTCCCGGTCCAGCCCGATCAGGTCGCTGACCAGGCCGATGCCGGAGGTCACCCGGGCGCCGAGGGCGATCAGCGCGGCCCCGATGCCGCCGGCCGCGCCGCCGCCCGGCCGGGCCGCCAGACCGTCGATCCCGAAAGCCTTCTCCAGTACGCCGGCGAAGTGCTCCAGCGCGGCGTCGAGCCGGAGCACGTCGTCCCGGGTCGCGCCCTTCTGCGGGCCGAAGACGTTGCTGGCCCCGTGCAGGCCGGTCAGCGGGTTGTCCACGTCCGTCGCCGCGACCAGGGCGACCTGGCGCAGCTGCGGGACTCCGCCCAGGGCCGCGGCGGTGATCAGTGGAGCGCCGCCGTAGGGCAGCGCGTAGCCGGCCTCGTCCAGCGGGGCGGCGCCGAGCGCGGCGAGCATGCCGGCGCCCGCGTCGTTCACCGCCGAGCCGCCGAGGCCGATCACGATCTGGGCGGCGCCGCTCTCCACGGCGGCGGCCAGCAGCAGGCCCAGGCCGTACGACGTGGTGGTGTTGGGGTTGCGCTCCTCCGCGGTCAGCAGGTGCAGGCCGCAGGCCTGCGCGCTCTCCACGTAGGCGGTGCCGTTCACGTAGAGGATCTCGCCCGGCACCCCACGGCCCAGCGGGTCGACCGTCCGCACCTTGATCCGCCGGCCGCCCAGCGCGGTGGCCAGCACCTCGACGAAGCCCGGCCCGCCGTCGGCGATCGGCCGCAGCACCAGGTCGTCGGTCGGGACGGCCCAGCCGTCGGCCACCGCCTGGGCGACCTCGGGGGCGGAGAGGGTGCCGGCGAACTTGTCCGGGCAGATCAGTACGCGCACCCCCGGAGTGTGCCAGCACACCCTGTCCGGGCGCAGCTACCGTCCCAGCCGCTGTGCAACGATGAATCCGTGACAGCGACCTGGACCGAACCTGGAAACACCCCCCTCTCGCTGCTGCTTCTCGGCAAGGGCACCGACCCGGCGAGCGAGCGCGGCGTGGACTGCCCCGGTGATCTGCCCGCGCCCAGCGACCCCGATCTGGTGGCTCGCGCGACGGCGGCGAAGGCCGCGCTCGGCGACCGGGTGTTCGTGCTGGGGCACCACTACCAGCGCGACGAGGTCATCCAGTTCGCCGATGTCACCGGCGACTCGTTCAAGCTCGCCCAGCAGGCGGCGGCCCGGCCGGACGCGGAGTTCATCGTCTTCTGCGGCGTGCACTTCATGGCCGAGAGCGCGGACATCCTGACCACGTCCGCGCAGCGGGTCATCCTCCCGGACCTCGCGGCCGGCTGCTCGATGGCCGACATGGCGGTGCTGGGCCAGGTGGAGACCGCCTGGGAGCACTTCCAGGACCTGGGCATCGCGGGCGACATCGTCCCGGTCACCTACATGAACTCGTCGGCCGACATCAAGGGCTTCGTCGGCCGCAACAAGGGTGTCGTCTGCACCTCGTCCAACGCCAAGCGGGCGCTGACCTGGTCGTTCGAGCAGGGCAGCAAGGTCTTCTTCCTGCCCGACCAGCACCTGGGCCGCAACACCGCGGTGCTGGAGATGGGCTTCGACCTGGACGACTGCGTGCTCTACGACCCGCACAAGCCGCACGGTGGCCTCACCGACGAGCAGCTTCGCAACGCCAAGATGATCCTCTGGCGCGGGCACTGCTCGGTGCACGGCCGGTTCACCCTCGACAGCGTCCGTGAGGTCCGCGAGCGGGTGCCCGGGGTGAACGTGCTGGTCCACCCGGAGTGCCGGCACGACGTGGTCCGGGCCGCCGACCAGGTCGGCTCGACCGAATACATCATCAAGGCGCTGGACGCCGCGCCCGCCGGTTCGGCCTGGGCTGTCGGCACCGAGCTCAACCTGGTGCGCCGGCTCGCTCTGGCCCACCCGGACAAGCAGATCATGTTTCTCGACCGAACGGTCTGCTACTGCTCGACGATGAACCGGATCGACCTCCCCCACCTGGTGTGGGCCCTTGAGGAACTGGTCGCCGGACGGGTGCCGAACGTGATCTCGGTGGACGAGAAAACCGCTCACGAGGCCCGGGTAGCGCTCGACCAAATGCTCGCACTTCCGTAACTCTCAGTAGTCGAAAGATTTCACACCGGCGAGTGACGGCCCGGCTACTTGGTTTTCGGGCCGCCGCTACGACTGGCGGACTTGTCACTCAGCGCTATGCTTCCCCGGTTGCAGGATCGGGTACCCCCGCTCGAGTTCTGCCCACTCGATCACCGGGCGTCCGTACGCCCAACCGGCTGGAGGTTACGTTGACCGACGATGTCCTGATCGTGCACGGCGGTACGCCGCTGCAGGGACAGATCCGGGTCCGTGGCGCCAAGAACCTGGTCTCCAAGGCGATGGTCGCCGCGCTGCTCGGCGAGTCCCCGAGCCGTCTCTACGACGTCCCGCGCATCCGTGACGTCGAGGTCGTCCGCGGCCTGCTGGGCCTGCACGGCGTCAAGGTGAGCGACGGCGCCGAGGACGGCGAGCTGGTGATGGACCCCACGAACGTGGAGAGCGCCAGCACCGACGAGATCAACGTGCACGCCGGGTCCAGCCGGATCCCGATCCTGTTCTGCGGCCCGCTGCTGCACCGGCTCGGGCACGCGTTCATCCCCGACCTGGGCGGCTGCCACATCGGCCCGCGCCCGATCGACTTCCACATCCAGGCGCTGCGCGAGTTCGGCGCGGTGGTCGACAAGACGCCCGAGGGCATGCACCTGAGCGCCCCGAACGGGCTGCACGGCGCCAAGCTGGAGTTGCCGTACCCGAGCGTCGGCGCCACCGAGCAGGTCCTGCTCACCGCGGTCCGTGCCGAGGGCGTCACCGAGCTGCGCAACGCCGCGATCGAGCCGGAGATCATCGACCTGATCTGCATCCTGCAGAAGATGGGCGCGATCATCACGGTGCACACCGACCGGGTGATCGAGATCCAGGGTGTGCCCAAGCTCTACGGCTACGAGCACAAGCCGATCCCGGACCGGATCGAGGCCGCGAGCTGGGCCGCCGCCGCGCTCGCCACCCGCGGCGAGATCGAGGTGGTCGGCGCCCGGCAGGCCGACATGATGACGTTCCTGAACGTCTACCGGTCCATCGGCGGCGAGCTGAAGATCACCGACGACCGGGTCGCCCGCGCGGGCGTCACCGGCGCCGAGGGCGGCATCAAGTTCTGGCACCCGGGCACCGAGCTCAAGGCCGTGGCCCTGGAGACGGACGTGCACCCCGGCTTCATGACCGACTGGCAGCAGCCGCTGGTCGTCGCCCTGACCCAGGCGCGCGGCATCTCGATCATGCACGAGACGGTGTACGAGCAGCGGCTCGGCTACACCGAGGCGCTCAACTCGATGGGCGCCACCATCCAGGTGTACCGGGACTGCCTCGGCGGCACCCCGTGCCGGTTCGGCCGCCGCAACTTCAAGCACTCCGCGGTGATCGCCGGACCGTCCAAGCTGCACGCCGCCGACCTGGTCATCCCCGACCTGCGGGCCGGCTTCGCGCACCTGATCGCGGCACTGGCCGCCGAGGGCACCTCGCGGGTCTACGGCGTCAACCTGATCAAGCGGGGCTACGAGGACTTCGAGGCCAAGCTGGCCGCCCTCGGCGCTCACGTCGAACGCCCCTGAGCTGCGATTTCATTTCGATCAACGGCGCGGTGTGCTACACACCGCGCCGTTTGGCTACGCTCGTCTCGTGTCCCCGCTGTTTCGCCGCAAGCCAGTCGACCTCGTCGAAGACGCCACCGCCTCGGTAACCGAGACGGCGCCTCCCGACAACCGCCGCAAGAACTACACGCCGAGCAAGAAAGAGCTGGGTGTGGTGACGCCGAAACGCGTCCCCCAGGGCCGGCGGGTGGAGACGGCTCCGGCCGACCGCAAAGAGGCCATGAAGCAGATGCGCGACAAGCAGCGCGTCGAGCGGGCCGAGGCCAGCGCCGGCATGCGCAACGGCGACGAGCGTTACCTGCTGGCCCGCGACCGGGGGCCGGAGCGCTCGCTGGTCCGCGACATCGTCGACTCACGGCGCACGGTCGGCTCGTTCTTCATCGCCGGCGCGGTGATCGTGATGGTCGGCTCGCTGGTCAAGAACGACCTGGTCGCGCTGGCCAGCAACGTGTTGTGGGCGCTGCTCGCGTTCGCCGTGGTGGTCGACAGCATCTTCATCTCCCGGCGGATCAAGCGGACCGTTCAGGCCCGCTTCCCGAAGACCGACCAGCGGATGGGCTCGCTGTACCTCTACGGCATCATGCGCGGGCTGACGTTCCGCCGGATGCGGGTGCCGAAGACCAAGGTCGAGCTCGGCGCCAAGATCTGATCCTGCTGCTTCTCCGGAGCCCCGGCGCGCTGTGTGCGCGCCGGGGCTCCGTGCTTTCCCGGTTCGATCCCGCGCCTTCGCCGTGCTAGGGCAGGCCGGCGAGGCGCAGCAGCGCGGCGGTCGCGGCGGCGGCCACGACGACCAGCACGAACGGGGCTTTCCGCCAGGCCAGGAGGGCGCCGACGGCCACTCCCGCCGGGCGGGCGACTCCGGAGAACTCGGTGCCGGCCATCAGGGCGGCGGTTCCGGCGAGGGCGGCCAGCAGGGCGGCGGCGGCCATCGGGAGCAGGCGCTGGAGGGCGGGTGACAGCTCCAGGCGGTCGCGGAGCAGCACGCCGCTCAGCCGGATCGCGTAGGTGCCGGCGCCGAGGGCGATGATCGCGGCGATCAACATCAGTTCCTCCCGGAAGACGGTGCGGCGGGACCGGAGTGCTGGTGCGACGGCTCCTCCGGCGTGGCGGGCGCGGGGCGGCGGGGACGGAGCAGGACCAGGAGACCCAGGAGGGCGGCCAGGACCGGAAGGCCGGCCGGGAGGACCGGGGTCAGCAGCACCGCGAGGGCGGCGCCGGTCAGGGCGACCAGCCGGGTCTCCCGGTCCTTCAGCGACGGCAGGATCAGGGCGAGCAGGGCGGCCGGGAAGGCCGCGTCGAGGCCGAACGTGTCGGGGTCGCCCGTGACGCCGCCGAGCAGGACGCCCAGCACCGTGCCCACGTTCCAGGAGATCACCAGGGCGACGGCGACGAGCCAGTACGTACGGCGCCGGGCCTGCGGGGTCTCCTCGGCCAGGGTGAAGGCGACCACCTCGTCGGTCATCAGGTGACTGCCGATCAGGCGGTCACGCCAGCGCGGGCCGAGCGTGTCGGCGACCGCCAGACCGAACGGGAGGTGGCGGGCGTTCAGCAGGAGGCCGGCGAAGACCGCCGCGAGCGGGTTGCCCGCGGCTAGGAGACCGACCGCGAGGAACTGGGCGCCGCCGGCGAAGACGACGATCGACATCAGTGACGGGAGCCAGTTCGGAAGTCCGTACGCGATGGTGATGGCGCCGAACGACGCGCCCGTTGCCAGCGTCGCGGCGGCCAGCGCGGCCACGTCACGCGGA
Source organism: Actinoplanes regularis (assembly GCF_900188005.1). Taxonomy (GTDB): domain Bacteria; phylum Actinomycetota; class Actinomycetes; order Mycobacteriales; family Micromonosporaceae; genus Actinoplanes; species Actinoplanes regularis. Next base: position 742,582 of record NZ_FZNR01000002.1, read on the forward strand.
CGGGCTCGCGTTCGATATACCGTACCCATAGTTCGTCATGTTGAACGAACCTGAATCGTTCGTCAAACCGAACAACCAGACCGATGGAGCGAACACTGATGGAGCAACCGGCGCCGCCGCTCGCCGTCATCGCCGCCGCGCTGCGCCGCGAACGGAACCTCGCCGGGATCTCCCTGGCCGAGCTGGCCCGCCGCGCCGGCCTGGCGAAATCCACGTTGTCGCAGCTCGAGGCCGGTGCCGGGAACCCCAGCATCGAGACGCTGTGGGCGCTCGGGGTGGCGCTCGGGGTGCCGTTCAGCCGGCTGGTCGAACCCGAGCCGGCCAAGGTCCGGGTCATCCGGGCGGGCGAGGGCGCGACCCGGCTGCGGGCGGACCGGGCCGACTTCGTGGCGACCCTGCTGGCGACGGGATCGCCGCACGTACGGCGGGACCTCTATCTGATGGAACTGGCGCCGGGCGAGGCCCGGGAGGCGGAGCCACACATCCCGGGCAGCGTCGAGCACATCGTGGTCGGATCGGGCCGGATCCGGACCGGGCCGGTCGAGGAGCCGGTCGAGGTCGGGCCGGGCGACTACGTGACGTTCCCCGGCGACGTTCCGCACCGCTACGAGGCGCTGGAGCCGTCCTGGGCCGTCCTGGTCATGGAGCACCGCTGACGTAGAGGCGGGCCACCACATCCTCGATGTCCGGCTCGACGACCGAGAGGTCACGGATCGGGACCGCCGCGACCAGGTCCGCCACGGCGGCGCCCGCGGTCACCCCGTCCAAGGCGAAGGTGACCCGGTGACGATCGGCCTCCACCCCGATCAGAGTGGCGCCCGGCAGCTCGAAGCCCTCCGGCAACGGCGACGACAGGTCGGCGACCAGGCTGCGGCGCGAACCGTACCGGGCGTGCAACGCCTCGATCGTGCCGTCGTGCACCACCCGGCCGTGGTCGATCACCACCAGGCGCTCGCAGAGCCGCTCGATGTCGGCCAGGTCGTGCGTGGTCAGCACCAGCGTGACGTCCCCGGTCCCGCCCAGCTCGGCCAGGAACGAACGGACCGCCTGCTTGCTCACCACGTCCAGGCCGATGGTCGGCTCGTCCAGGAAGAGCACCCGGGGGCCGTGCAGCAGCGCCGCGGTCAGTTCGCCGCGCATCCGCTGACCCAGCGACAACTGACGGACCGGGGTGTCCATGAACCCGTCCAGGTCGAGCAGCTCACGGCAGCGGCGCAGCCGTTCGCGGTGCTCCGCGGCCGGGACCCGGTAGATGTGTCTGAGCAGTGCGAACGACTCACCCAGCGGCAGGTCCCACCAGAGTTGGGAGCGCTGGCCGAAGACCACCCCGATGCGCAGGGCCAGCTTCGTGCGCTGCGGAACCGGGCGCAGGCCGCACACCTCGACCTGGCCGCCGGACGGGGAGAGCACGCCGGTCAGCATCTTCAGGGTCGTGGACTTGCCGGCGCCGTTCGGGCCGATGTAGCCGACCATCTCACCGGCGCCGATGTTCAGCGAGACGCCGGCGACAGCTTCAACGGTCCGTTTCTCCCTGCGGAAACGGCCGCTCTTCACACGTACGGCGAAATCTTTCCGGAGGTCTTCGGTTTTGATCATGATCCTGTGCTCCGGTAGTGACGGATTCCGGTGCGCCAGACGCCGGCGGCGACGGCCGCCACGGCGAACGCCGCGACCGGGGCGGCGAACCCGGCCCAGGACGGCAGGCCGAGGGGATCGGCGCGGCCGAGCAGAGCCAGCGCCGGCTGGTAGGAGATGAACGCGAAACCCAGGGCGTACGCGAAAAGACCGCGGAAGGCCGGACCGTAGACCGTGATCGGGTACGACGCGAAGTCCTTCCCGCCGTACGTGAAAGCGCTGCCCAACTCCCCCGAATCGACCCACCAGAAGGCCAGGCTCGCGCTGATCACGAAGATCGAGCCCATGAACACCGCACAGGACAGTGGGGCCAGGACGATCAGCGACACCCGGGCCGGCGTCCAATCGGGATCGTTCAGGCCGATCGCGACAGCCAGCACGCCGAAGCCGAACACCACTCGCACCAGCTTGCGGATCGGCAGGTCCATCAGCAGCAGCTGGGGCAGCGCGGCGAGCGGCCTGACCAGCACCGCGTCCAGGGTCCCGGCCCGCACATACGTCTTGAGCCGGTCGACGTTGCCGACCACGAAGTCGGCGAGCGCGAACCCGGCCGACGTGATGCCGGCCATCAGCAGCGCCTCGGGCAGGGTGAACCCGCCGATCCGGTCGGTGGCGCGGAACAGCACCAGCACCGTGAGCACGTCGAAGACCGTGGCGCCGACATTGCCGACCAGCTCGATCACGAACGAGGAGCGGTAGGAGAAGACCGAGCGGGCCTGGGCGCCCGCGAGCGCCGCGTACGCCCTCAGCTCACCCACCCTGCACCACCAGGCGGCGCTCGGCCCGGCGCTGCACCAGCGCGGCCAGCGCCAGCAGCGCGACCGCCCAGCAGCCCTGCAACGCGACCAGGGCGAGCTGCAGGCCCGGGCCGTCCCGCTCGGCCGCCACGTCCAGCGGCGTCTGCAGGATGCTGGGCAGCGGCGTGCCCAGCCAGAGCGTGACCGCCAACCAGTCCGGCAAGAGCCGCAGCGGGAAGTAGAGACCGCCCAGCACCCCGGCGCCGAGCACCCAGAACATGATCGGCCCACGGGCGTCGTGCAGCCAGTACGCGGTCGCGTTCACCAGGTAGCGGCAGCCGAAGCTGACCACCACCGCGATCAGCACGGAGAGCAGGAACAACGGGACCGTCTGCCAGCGTGTCGGCAGCCGCAACGGGAAGCAGAGGGCACCGACCAGGACCGGCGGGACGAATCGGGTGATCATTCCGTGCCCGGCCCGGCCCAGGTCAGCGGCGAGATATGCCATCAAAGGAGGCACCGGACGTAACAGATCGGCCGCGACATCACCGGTGCGGATGCGCTCGGCGAGCTCCGCCCAGCCCCACAGCATCACCACGCTGAGTAAACCTTGACCCAACCAGACGTACGTGGCCAGTTGCTCCGTGTCGTATCCGGCGGGCCGGCCGTCGAGTGTGCTCGCCGCCACGGCGAGCAGTACGTAGCAACGCACGTAGCCGAAGACTATGTTGGTGAACGTTCCGGCTATGGTGGCTTGACGATAGGTCGTGTACCGCCGGAAACCCGACCCGACCAGTGCACCGAAAGTACTAATCGAGCCGCGTAACGGACCGTCCGGAGAGATCGTGAGCACGCTGGCGTCCTTCCCGGCCACGCCGCTAGTCTCCTTCCAACTAACCCGCAGTGGAGCCGGGAGAATGTACCCGGGTCCCCGGGTAGCCACGGCTCGATTTTTTGACACACGTTGGAGTTCGCCGTGACGGAGCGTTGCCAATCGCCGGGCCCGGTCGCCCGATGAACGGTTGGAGCTCCCGCCCGGGCGCAGAAGGCTGGGACGACGAGCCGGCGTGGGTTTACGAGATCACCTGGGAGTGGGAGCCACTCCCCGGTCAGCGCTACCCGGGCGACCCGGGACGCCGGAAGGCCGTGCACACCCCGGTCTACGAGGCCTCCCGCGGCGGCTCCGCCGGGTCCGCGCCGGTCAGCCCGACACCGGCGAGCGGCGCGGCGCAGGGCCGTGGCCGGGTTCCGGCCGAGGACCCGCAGCGGTACGGCGGTAGCCAGCGCGACGCTCGGGAGGACCCGGCGTGGAACCGGCCCTACGGGGGGCCGGATCAGGCTCGTGGTGGTGCCCCCGTTTACGGGCGGGGAGTGCCGTCCGTACCGGTGAATCCGGGGCATCCCCAGACACCGGCGGCCCGGGGGCCGCAGGACGGACCCCGTCGGGGTGAACCTGGCGTGCCCGGTGGTCCCGGTCAGCGTGGGCCGGAGAACTGGAGTGGGCGGCCGCAGGGCGGGCCCGGTCAGCAGCAGCCATGGGGCCGTGGTGACGGGTTCGGGCCGGGGCAGGTTTCGCCGGCGCCGCACGGGCGTCCGGGCTCCGGGCCCGGTCAGCAGGGGCCCGGGCAGCAGGGTGGGCCTCAGCAAGGTGGGCCCGGTCAGCAAGGGCTTGGTCAGCAGGGTGGACCCGGTCGGGGTGGGGCGCAGGGGCCCGGTGGTCCTCGTGGGCCGATTCCGCCCGGTACTCCCGTTCCGCCGCGTCCGGGTGGTGGGCCGGTTTCGCCGCATCCGGGTGCTCCGCATTCGGGTGGTCCCGGCGGCGCGCGTCCGGGTGCGCCGTATTCGGGTGGTCCTGTCGCCCCGCATCCGGGTGTGCCGGTTCCTCCGCATTCAGGTGGCCCCGTTCCTCCGCATTCGGGTGGTTCCGTTCCTCCGCAGCACGCGGGTGGGGCGGACGGGTCGGGTCGTCAGCCGCGTTTCGGGGCGCCCGGTGGGTTCGCTCCGCAGTCCGAGCAGCAGCCCGGGTTCCAGGGGCGTCGTCCGATGCCCGAGCAGGGCGGCCCTCGGCCCATGCCGGAGCAGGGCGGACCCCGGCCGATGCCGGAACAGTCGCGGCCGGGGGTGGACCCTCGCCACGGTTCCGGGCAGCGGCCGGTGTCGCCGGCCGGGCCGACCTATGGCAGCGCGCGTCCGGCTCCCCCGGAGGCGTTCCCGGCACGGCCGGGACGCGACAGCGGGCGTACGCAGGACGCGCCGTTCGATCTGCGACCGGCTCCGCAGGAGCGGAACAGCCCGGCGCCGTCGCGTCCGGCGGCGCAGCCGACCCGGATGACTCCGCCGCAGCCGACCGTGGCGCCCGCGGCGATCTACCCGGGTGGGCCCGGCCAGCCGCCGGTTCGCCCAGGCCAGCCGCCGGCTCACGCTGGACAGCCCCCGGTCCGCCCCGGCCAGCCGCCAGCTCACGCTGGACAGCAACCGGCTCACCCCGGCCAGCCGCCGGTCCACGCTGGGCAGCCGCCGGTTCACCCCGGTCAGCCGCCAGCTCACGCTGGACAGCAACCGGTCCAGCCCGGCCAGCCGCCGATCCACGCTGGACAGCCGCCTGTTCGCCCGGGGCAGGCCGCGGTTCGCCCTGGTCAGGCGCCCTTCTCGCCTGGTCAGACGCCCGTGGTGCCTGGGCCTGACTATCGCCGTGACGAGCGCGAACGGGTCACCAACCAGCCGGTCTCCGGGATCGCCGCCGCGCCGGTCTCCGGGATCGCCGCCGCGCCGGTCTCCGGGATCGCCGCCGCGCCGGTCTCCGGCATCGCCGCCGCACCTGTCTCCGGCATCGCCGCCGCACCTGTCTCCGGCATCGCCGCCGCACCTGTCTCCGGGATCGCCGCCACACCGGTCCCTGGGGTCGCCTCGGCGCCTGTCTCAGGCGTCGCCAGCCCGGTTCCTGGCAACGCGCCGGTTTCCGGGATCGCCGCCACCCCGGTCCCCGGAGCCGCCTCGGCGCCTGTCTCAGGCGTCGCCGGCCCGGTTCCCGGCAACGCGCCGGTTTCCGGGATCGCCGGTCCTGTTCCGAACATCGCGCCTGTCTCGGGTACGGCCGCGCCGGTCGCCGGGCCGCCGGTGCCGGACCAGCACCGGGCGGGCGGATTCCACTCGGGACAGCCTCAACACGGACAGCCTCAACACGGGCAGCCGCAATACGGACAGCCCGGGCACGGACAGCCCGGGCATGGTCAGTCTGGGCACGGACAACCCGGCCACGGTCAGTCCGGTTCGGGCGCGGGTGGTCCGATCGTTTCGGATGATTCCGCGCAGGCGAGGAACGCCGGGCGGGCCGACTCGGGATTCGCGCTTCCGCAGCACGGTGGCGAGGCGTTCCCGCCGGTGGAGCACGCCCCGGCAGTCGACCCGCGCCGGGTCACCCCGGACGTGCCGGGCTCGGCCTCCGCGGCCGGACACGGCATGCCGATCGCGGAATCGAGTGCCCCGGTCACCGGGGTTCCCGCTGTGGAGGAGAGCACCCCGGTCGCCGGAATGCCTGCCGTACAGCCGAACGCACCGGTCACCGGGATTCCGTTCGCGGAGGCCGGGCCGGGAGCGCCCGCGGGTACGCAGCCCCCGGCACAGCCTGTCGCGATGCCGCAATCTGCTGCGCCGCAGCCGGTTGCGATGCCGCAGCCTCCGGCGGAGGAGCCGCGCGGGCTGGGGTGGCTGCTGTCGATGAGCGGGCTCGGCGCGGAGACGCCGGTGCCCGATACCTCGCCGCTGGCGGAACCGGAGAGTTCCGCCGATGTCACGGAGGACACGCAGCCGACCGGCTGGTTCGCCCCCGGCACCGACGACTCGACGGACAGCGACACCGAGGCCGCCGACACGACGACCGACAGCGCGACCACCAACGAGGCGCCGACCGACGACAGCGCGACCACCAACGAGGCGCCGACCGACGACACCACGGCCGGCAACACCTGGGTCAACGAAACCACGGCCAACAGCACGACGGTCGGCGACGCGACGACCGACAGCACGACCACCAACAAGGCGCCGACCGACGACACCACGGCTGGCAACACCTGGGTCAACGGCACGACGAGTGGCAACACCACGGTCGACAACACCACGGTCGACAACACCACGGTCGACAACACCACGGTCGACAACACGACGGCCGACAGCACGACGGCCGGCGACATGACGGCCGACAAGGTGCCGACCGACGACACCACGGCCGGCAACACCTGGGTCAACGGCACGACGAGTGCCGACACCACGGTCGGCGACACGACGGCCGACAGCGCGGCGGTCGGCGGTGCAGGCACGTGGGGTTCCGCGAGTATCGCGGAGAGGTTCGGCTTCGGGGCGGGTCAGGAGCCCATCGCGCCGGTCGCCGATTCCACGGTGGTCAGCGGGGGCACCGCGCCGGTCCACGGCGGCACGGCTGGTGCGGGGGTCGCCGATCCGGTCGACGAGTCTTTCCGCAGCGCCAATGCCGCGGAGTACGGCGACGAGACGCCGACCGGGTCCGGGGAGGTTCTGGGGCACGGGTCTTCGGGTGTGGAGCACAACGCCGAGGTCGCGAGCCTTGTGAGCGAACCGAACGGTGTCGAGCTGCCCGGCGTGACCGATTCTGAGCATGTACTCGACGGATTCCACGCGGCCGATAAACCGTTCGGTGACGAAAGCGGTTCGGGCAAGGACGCTCCGGTGTCCGGGACGACGTCATCGACGGGCGAGTCCGCGGCCGACGTGATCGCGGCGCTGTTCGCCGCTTTGAAGCAGGAAATCCCTGTCGCCTTCGAATACGACAGCCCTATCGGCGGCCGGCACGAAAGCTCTGTCTCCACAGAACAGGAAACCCCTGCCACCGCCGCGACCGTAAACCCCGTCACCGGCCGACACGAAAGCCCTGGCACCGCAGAGCACGAAAGCCCTGCGACCGCCGCGACCGACAACCTTGTCGCCGTTGAGGACGGGCACTCGGTGCCGGTCGTCACGGAGCACATGACAGCCGCTGTCGACGAGCACACGGCAGTGGTTGCGGAGCATGTGACGACCAGTGGGAACACCACGACGGACGCCCAACCGGTGGACGCCGTTGAGCCGGTCGAGGCAGAGCCGGTAGACGTGGTCGAGCCGGCCGAACCCGAGCCGGTAGACGCGGTTGAGCCGGTCGAGGCAGAGCCAGTAGTGGTGGTCGAGCCGGCCGGAGCCGAGCCGGTAGACGCCGTTGAGCCAGTCGAGGCAGAGCCGATAGACGTGGTCGAGCCGGCCGAACCCGAGCCGGTAGACGCGGTTGAGCCGGTCGAGGCAGAGCCAGTAGACGTGGTCGAGTCGGTCGAAGCCGAACCAGCGGACGTGGTTGAGCCGGTGGCGGCCATCGCTGTCCCGGCCGTCGTGGACGCGCCGGCCGCGGACGGAACGGACAGTGCCTTCGCGGCGGCCGATCCGGGAGTGGACCCGGAATCGTCGGCTGCCCCGACGGCCGCGACGCCGGATGCTGGGGCGGGCGCGACGCCGGCCGCCGAGACGGTTGTAGCCGGAGACGGCGAGGCGGGCGGGATCGCCGGGACGGCTCCGGAAGCGCCGGACCCGACCGAGGCCCAGGCCGTTGACCTCAGTGTGTCCACAGCGGCGGCCGAGGACGCTGTCGGCCGCCCTGCACAAGGGGCGGAAGAGAGCACGGAAGGCGCGGACGCCCGTACCGGAAAGGCCGCGGACGAGCGTGCGGAAGGCGCCGGCGCTCGCACCGGAAAGACCTCGGAAGAACGCACGGGAGACGCCGACCCCCGTGCCGGAAAGACCTCGGAAGAGCACACGGCAGACGCCGACGGCCGTACCGGAAAGACTGCGGAGGACGCCGACAGCCGTAGCGGAAAGACTGCGGAGGACGCCGACAGCCGTCGCGGGAAGGCCGCGGGAGAGCGTGAGGCGGACGCGGACGGCCGTACCGGAGAGTCCGGGAATGATCGCGTCGAAGACGCGGCGGCGGCGCCGATCCGGCAGCGACGGAACCAGCATGCCCCCACGGACCGCCGCCGGGCCGACCCGGAGGAGATCCTGGCCGCGTACCCGTGGATGTTCGATCCGCGGACGCTCCGGGAGCAGGTCGACGAGCCGGACCGGCTCTGGGATCTCGCGGACCGGCTGACCGACCGGCTGGAGTTCGCCGAGCGGGACCTCGACCGGGCCGGACTGCTCAGCCTGCGTGCGGTCGTCTCGCGGGTGCTGGGCGAGCTGGACAGCGCGGTCGCCGACGGGCGGGAGGCGCTGCGGCACGCCGAGGCGAGCGCGCACGCGCGGACCATCTCGGTCGCGCGGGCCCGGCTCGCGCACGTGCTGCACTGGCGGGACGAGTTCGACGAGGCGGACCGGCTCTACGCGCGGGCCGACTCGCCGGAGCTGCCGGCCCGGGTCCGTGCCGAGATCCGGGAGCTGGCCGGGCGGTCGGCGTTCGAGCAGGGCCGGTTCCTGGAGGCCGTGAACCACTTCGAGCGTGCCCTGGACCTGTGCCAGGGTGGCGACGCGGAGCTGGTGGAGCGGGTCGAGCTGGCTCTCGACGTGATCACCCGGCGGTCGGTGGACGGCTGGGGCCCGTACCCGCGCGGGCGCGACGAGCTGCTGAACCTGCCGTCGGCGCCGACGCCGCTGCGGGACGACGGCACCGGCCTCTGGGGGTACGCGGCGGCCGTCGAGCCGCGGTACGCGCAGGCGCAGGCGTTCGCCGAGGGTGCCGCCTGGGTGCGGCGCCCGGAGTCGAACGCGTGGGAGCTGATCGACCGGTCCGGGACGGTGCTGATCGGCGCCGACTCCGGCTATCTCGCGGCCGACAAGTTCGCCGAGGGGCTGGCCTGGGTCACCCGGGATCCCCAGGGCGGCTGGTTCGCGATCGACCGGAACAACCGGCTGATCGTGCCGGGCGGCTTCGAGGACGTCCGGCCGTTCCGGAACGGGCTGGCACTGTTCCGGCGCGCCGGTGGCTGGGGCGCCATCGACCGGCACGGGCGGATCGCGGTGCAGCCGAAGTACCGGCAGTTCGCCACGGTGCTGAGCAGCGGTGGGCCGGTCGACGGCTTCGGCGAGGACGGCTTCGCGGTGGTCGACACGGGTAACGGCCTGGGCGTGGTCGACCGGACCGGGCAGCCGGTGATCCCACCGGTGCACAAGGCCGTGGTGATCCACCCGTCGGCGTTCCTGATCGCCGACGAGGCGGGACGCTGGGGTGCGCTGGACCGGCAGGGACAGCCACTGGTGGAGACCCGGTACGTGGAGCGCGCGGAGGCGGTCGTCGAGCTCGGGCGGGTCCGTCCGGACGCGAGGCCGGTGCTCTGAGATCCGGTTAGGGTCGGCGGATGGAGTTCCGTCATCTCGGCCGTTCCGGCCTGTTGGTCAGTGAGATCGCCTACGGCAACTGGATCACCCACGGGTCCCAGGTGGAGGAGGAGGCCGCGCTCGCGTGCGTGCGCGCGGCCCTCGACTGCGGGATCACCACTTTCGACACCGCCGACGTCTACGCCGGTACCCGCGCCGAGGAGGTGCTGGGCCGGGCGCTGAAGGACGAGCGACGCGACGGCCTGGAGATCCTCACCAAGGTGTACTGGCGGATCGGGCCGGGCGCGAACGACAGCGGCCTGTCCCGCAAGCACATCATGGCCTCGATCGACGGCTCGCTGCGCCGGCTGGGCACCGATCATGTCGACGTCTACCAGGCGCACCGGTTCGACCATCGGACTCCGCTGGCCGAGACCATGGAGGCGTTCGCCGACGTGGTGCACCGGGGCAAGGCGCACTACATCGGCGTCTCGGAGTGGACCGCCACCCAGATCCGGGCGGCGAAACCGCTGGCCGACGAGCTGAAGATCCGGCTGGTGTCGAACCAGCCCCAGTACTCGATGCTGTGGCGGGTGATCGAGGCCGAGGTGGTGCCGGCGTCGCGGGAGCTGGGGCTGGGCCAGATCGTCTGGTCGCCGCTGGCGCAGGGCGTGCTGACCGGCAAGTACCGGGTGGGTGAGCAGCCGCCGGCCGGGTCGCGGGCCACCGACGAGAAGTCCGGGGCCGGTTTCATCGCCCGGTGGCTGGAGGACGACGTGCTGAACGCGGTCGCCCGGCTGAAGCCGCTGGCGGACGAGGCCGGCCTGACCATGGGGCAGCTCGCCATCGCGTGGGTGCTGCACAACCCGAACGTGTCCGCGGCGATCATCGGCGCGTCCCGGCCCGAGCAGGTCCGGGACAACGCGAAGGCGTCCGGGGTGAAGCTGGACGACGGGCTGCTGAAGGCGATCGACGAGATCGTCGACCCGGTCGTCACCCGGGATCCGGCGCTCACGACCAGCCCGGTCGGCCGGCCGTGAGCAGCCGGTCCTAGTTCGACCAGAAGCGCATCAGGTCGAATCCGTCGGAGACCAGCCCCGGGTGCAGGTGGAGCAGCTCGGCGATCGAGCTGACCAGCCGGTAGAAGTAATCACCGGCGCTGGTCTGCCAGAGCGCCACGAACAGCAGCAGGAAGCCGAACGGCGCGAACATGTCCCAGGCGCGCCGGTAGGCCGGGTTCAGCCAGGGCCGCAGGATGCTGCCGCCGTCCAGGCCCGGGATCGGCAGCAGGTTCAGCACGCTCGCGGTGATCTGCAGGAACGCGACCAGCGAGAGCGCCTGCCAGAACTCCGGGTGCTCGGTGTAGACGAACGTCCGGCTGCCGGTCTCGACGAAGTCCGGGCCGAGGCCCAGCAGGAACGGCATGGCCGCCACCAGCGCGAGGATCACGTTGGTGAGCGGCCCGGCCGCGCTGATCAGTGAGTCCTTGAGCCGGCTGTTGATGTACCGGTGGTCGATCCAGACCGCGCCGCCGGGCAGGCCGATGCCGCCGAGGATCACCACGACCACCGGCAGCACGATCGACAGCAGCGGGCTGGTGTACTTCAGCGGGTTGAGCCGCAGGTACCCACGCTCGGCCACGGTCAGGTCGCCGGAGAAGAACGCGGCGACGGCGTGCGCGTACTCGTGCAGGCAGAGCGAGACGAGCCAACCGGAGACGACGAACAGGAACACGTCCAACCCGACGTTGCCGAACTTCGTCCAGACCAGGAAGCCGCTCACCGCGAAGATCGCGACGATGCCGACGAAGACCGGGCTCGGGATGAACGCGTGCCGGGGGGTACGGGTGAAAACCGGTTCGTAGGTCACGTCATTCCGCCGGTTGCAGGCTCATCTGGTAATCGACCCGATCGTCCTCGACCAGCGTGACCGTGCTGACCCCGCCGGCCTGCAATCCGCGCCACTCCTGGCCGATCCAGGACTCGGCGTCGGCCTGACTGCTGAACGTCTCGGCCGGTCCTTCGACAGCTTTGCCGTCGACGTCCTCGTACCGCCAACTCCACGGCATTGGGCCGCCCCCCTCACGTCGTACGTCGGTGGCCTTCCACCCTACGGCTTGTGCGTGTGCGACCCGGCTTTAAGGTACGGGGCATGTCCGAAGATCGGTGGAACACGGTCCTGGTGCTCGGCGGGATCCGCTCCGGCAAATCCGCGTTCGCCGAATCGCTGGTGGCCGACGCCCCGGCGGTACGGTATGTCGCCACCGCGGTGGGCGGCGAGGACGACCCGGAGTGGCTGGCCCGGATCGAGGAACATCAGCGGCGCCGCCCGCAGTCCTGGTCGACCGAGGAGACCGGCGCCGACCCGGCCCGGCTCACCGAGCTGCTGTCCGAGGCGAAGCCCGATGACACGCTGCTCGTCGACGATCTGGGTGGCTGGGTGGCCGCGGTGCTCGACCCGGCGCGGCAGCCGAACGACGACGAGGCGGACGTGGCGGCGCTGGCCGCCGCGGTGCGCTCCACCCCGGCGCGGGTGGTGCTGGTCAGCCCCGAGGTCGGTCTCTCGCTGGTGCCGGTCACCCCGGTCGGACGGGCCTTCGCCGACGCGCTGGGCACCACGAACCAGTCGCTCGCCGACGCCTGTGACGGTGTGGTGCTGGTGGTGGCCGGCCAGCCGACCTGGCTCAAGGGCAAGGCCGGGATCGCCACCCCGGCCCCGCGACCGAAGCCGCCCGCCGCCGCCACCCCGGCGCCGCCCCCTCCGCCGGTCTTCGTCACTCCCCCCGCCGACCCCGCTTTCGTCGCGACGCCGGTCGAGGCGGAGGTGGTGGCTCCGCCCGTGGCCGAGCCCTTCGACGCGCTCCAGGGGCGCACCCAGACGCTGCCGCTGATCGCCTCCGGCCTCACCGTCATCCAGCCGGGCATGGACCTGCCGCTGCCGAGCAGCGAGGCCGGCCCGGACGCCCGGGACCGCCTCGGCATGCTCGACCTGCCCGGCGCCGGGCTCGGCATGGTCGCCGAGGCGGTCGAGTTCGCCGCCTCGACCCAGGACAGCACCGCCCCGCGCCCGTGGTCGTCGGTCCGCGTCGTGGTGATCTCCGGCCGGCACGGCGGCGGTGCCGCCGCCGGCGCCGACTCGCTGGACGCCGAGCGCCGGGTCGCCGAGGCCGAGCTGGGCATCGGCCTGCTGGGCCGGCTGGCCGGGCAGGCCGGTGCGGACATCGCCGTGCTGCGGGTGCGGTCCGCCGGAGCGATGGAGGACGGCCCGGTCGCCGAGGCGGGCGCCGTCGAGGCCGCCCTGCGCCAGGGCTGGCAACTCGCCGACGAGGCCGCCGACGCCGGCCGGGACGCGCTGCTGCTGGCCGGGATCGGGGTCGGGGTGGAGGCCGTGGCGACCGCGGTGCTCGCCGCCACCACCGGCGCCGAGGCCGCCGCGACGCTCCCCCGGGTGCTGCTGCCCGGCGGACGGTTCGACGACAATGCCTGGATGGTCCGCTGCGGCGCGGTCCGCGACGCACTGCACCGCATCCGGCACGAGCCGCGCGGCGCCCATGACATCCTGCGCGAACTCGGCGGCCTGGACCTGGCGGTCGCCACGGGCCTGCTGCTCGGTGCGGCCGCCCGGCGCATCCCGGTGCTGCTGGACGGTCCGCTGGGCATCGCGGCCGGGCTGATCGCCCGGGATCTGGCCGGGCAGACCCGGCACTGGTGCCTGCTGCCCGAGGCGGGGACGCTGGCGCTGGTCAAGCAGGGTGCGGACGTGCTCGGCCTGACGCCGGTCCTGGAACTGGGGCTGGACCTGGGCGAGGGGGCGAACGCCCTGGCGGCGCTGCCGATGCTGCGCACGATGGTGGGGCTGGCCGCGGCGCTGCCGGTGCATCCGGCGTTGCTGGATGAGCACGGCGACGCCGGCCTCGACGACGACCCCGACGTGACGGCCGTCAACCTCATCAACGACGGGTTCGGGAACCTGGCCACCGGACTCGACAGCGAGGACGACGCCGGCGACAGCGAGGACGGTGCCGGCGACAGCGAGGACGGTGCCGGCGGCGTCGAGAGCGGCGCGGCCGGGCGGTCGTGACCGGCGAGCGGGCGGCCCGGGCCGGGCGCTGGCCGGCCGGGATGCGGCTGGCGGTCACCACGCTGACCGTCCTCCCGGTGCGCGGTGGCCGGGTCGACCGGCCCGTCGCGGCCGTCGCGATGGGTCTCGCCCCGCTGATCGGCGCGCTGCTGGGCGTGGTGCTCGCGGGCCTGAACGAGGGCCTGCGGGCGCTCGGCGCGCCCCTGCTTGTCGCCGCCGGGATCACGGTGGCCGCCGGTGCGCTGTTCACCCGGGGTCTGCATCTGGACGGCCTGGCGGACACGGTCGACGCGCTCGGCTCCTACCGCTCCGGACCCGCCGCTCTGGAGATCATGAAGAAGCCGGACATCGGGCCGTTCGGGGTCGTGGCGCTCGCCGCGACCGTGCTGATCCAGGCCGCTTCGATCGCCGCCCTGGGCTGGTGGCCGATCGTGATCGGGTGGACCGCCGGCCGGCTCGCCATCTCGCTGGCCTGCCGCCGCGGTGTCCCCTCGGCCCGTCCCGGGGGGCTGGGCGCGATGGTCGCCTCGACGGTCCCCACCCTCGCCGTCGTCTCGGTCGCGGCCGTCGTGCTCGCCGCCGCGATCCCGGCGGTTCCGGGCCGTCCCTGGCAGGGCCCGCTCGCCGTGGTCGTCGCCCTCGGGGCGGTTCTCCTGCTGCTCCGGCACTGCACCCGCCGCCTCGGTGGCGTCACCGGCGATGTTCTGGGCGCCTGTGCGGAGCTGGGCACCACGCTCACGTTGATCACGCTGACCCTGCGCTGACGCTTCGCTCGTGCGGGATCGCACGGGGCTTGGCCCGCGAGGGCTGGGGGCGGGACTCCATGGTCGTACCCCGGCCAAGGGTTTGACGTGCGCGAAGCCGGCCCGGTGGCGCGCGACGGCCGGTCCTGCCGGCCGCCGCGCGTGGGGTCTTCTCGCGTCAGCGGACGGAGGGGTTGACGAACGGCGGCTTGACCAGGCGGGCCTCGGTACGGCGGCCGCGGATGTCGATCTCGACGACGGCACCGTCGGGGAGCGCCGGGTCGGTGTCGATGAGGGCGAGCGCGATGCCGATCTTCTTCGTCGGGGAGAACGTTCCGCTCGTGGTCTCGCCGACCTGGGTGGCGCCGGAGAAGATCGGCATGTGGCCGCGCGGGATTCCGCGGCCGGTCAACTCCAGGCCGCGAAGGGTGCGGCGGGGGCCGGCCTCCTTCTCGGCGAGCAGGGCCTCGCGGCCCCAGAACGACGGCTTGGACCAGCCGACCGCCCAGCCGGAGCGGGCCTGGACCGGGCTGATCTCCAGGGACAGCTCCTGGCCGTGCAGCGGGTAGCCCATCTCGGTGCGCAGCGTGTCGCGGGCGCCGAGGCCGCACGGGCGGACCCCGGCGGAGATCAGCGCGTCCCAGACCGTGCCGGCGCCGTCCCACGGGATGACCAGTTCGTAGCCGTGCTCGCCGGTGTAGCCGGTGCGGCAGACCACCATCGGGGCGTTGTCGAGCCGAGCCTCGGTGAAGGACATGTAGTCGTGGTCGGTCGGCAGGCCGAGCTTGGCGAGGACGGCCGCGGAGCCGGGGCCCTGGACGGCGAGGACGGCGAAGTCGCGGTGCAGGTCGGTGACCTTGATGCCGGCGGGGGCGGCGGCGGAGAGCCGGCGGACGACCTCCGCGGTGTTCGCGGCGTTCGGGATCAGGAAGACGTCGTCGGGGCCGTAGAGGTACGCGATCAGGTCGTCGACCACGCCGCCGGAGGGGTCGCAGCAGAGCGTGTACTGCGCCTTGCCGGGGGCGATCCGGGCCAGGTCGTTGGTGAGGCAGGAGTTCACGAAGTCGGCGGCGCCGGGACCCTGCACGCGGGCCTTGCCGAGGTGCGAGACGTCGAAGACGCCGGCCGCCTCGCGGACCGACGCGTGCTCCCGCAGAACGCCGCCGCCGGCGTATTCCAGTGGCATCTCCCAGCCACCGAACGGGGCGAATTTCGCCCCCAGTGCGGCGTGACGATCGTGCAGCGGGGAGCGCGAGAACTCGGCAGACATGAGACTCAACTTACCGTTGACCTTGGGTCTGGTTAGAGTCGCGTGGAATACCAACTGTTTCCCAGAAGCCGGGAGCACCGCCCACAGGCGTCTTCCGGCCCCGACGTCCCGGAGCGCCCGAGTGACCCAGCCCAGCCTCAGCCTGGTCGACACCGACCCGGCGGAATTGGCGGTCGACGCCATCGTCATCGGCCTGCACAGCCAGCCTGACCAGGAGGGCGTCCTGCTTCCGGCGTCCGGCGCGGAGAGCATCACCGCCGCGTTCGACGGGAAGCTGACCGCGACGCTCGCCCTGCTCGGCGCTTCGGGCGCGCCGGGTGAGGTGACCAAGCTGGCCACCCTCGGCACGATCACCGCGCCGCTGGTGATCGCGGTCGGCCTGGGCGAAGAGCCGTCCGGCTCCGCCCCGGACCTGGAGACCCTGCGCCGGGGCACCGGCGCCGCGGTCCGCGCCCTGGCCGGCAGCGCCACCGTGGCGCTGGCCCTGCCGCTGCCCGACGACGCGGACGCCCCGGTGGTGCTGCGCGCCGTGCTGGAGGGCGCGCTGCTCGGCGGGTATCGGTTCGCCGGCTACAAGACCAAGCCGCAGAAGGGTCGCCGGGAGCCGGTGACCGCGCTGCAGGTGCACGTGCCGGACGCCGGCGACGCGGCGGCCGCGGCCGAGCTGGCCCGCGCCGAGGTGGTCGGCCGCGCGGTGCGGCAGGCTCGCGACTGGGTGAACATGCCGCCGAACGTGCTGCGCCCGGCGGACTTCGCCGACCTGATCGCGGCGGCCGCCGGCGAGGCCGGCCTGGGTGTCGAGGTGCTCGACTTCGATCAGCTCAAGGCGGGTGGCTACGGCGGCATCGTGGCGGTCGGCCAGGGCTCCGAGGCGCCGCCGCGGCTGGTCAAGCTGACCTACGTGCCGGAGGGCGTCGCCGAGCCGAAGCGGGTCGCGCTGGTCGGCAAGGGCATCACGTTCGACACCGGCGGGGTGAGCATCAAGCCGACCGCCGGCATGTGGGAGATGAAGTCGGACATGGCCGGCGCCGCCGCGGTCGCCGCCACCATGCTGGCCATCGCCGCGGTCAAGCCGGGGGTCGCCGTCTCCGCCTACCTGGCGATCGCGGAGAACATGCCGTCGGGTTCGGCGTACCGGCCGGGCGACGTGATCACCATGTTCAACGGCAAGCGGGTCGAGGTGTTCAACACCGACGCCGAGGGGCGCATGGTGCTCGGCGACGCGATGGCCCGGGCCTGCCAGGACGGCACCGACTACCTGATCGAGGCGTCCACCCTGACCGGCGGCCAGGTGATCTCGCTGGGCAAGAAGATCTCCGGCCTGATGGGTTCGGACGGGGCGACCGACCTGGTCAAGGCGGCCGGTGACCTGGTCGGCGAGCCGACCTGGCGGATGCCGCTGCCGGACGACGTGCGCAAGGGCATGGAGTCGGACATCGCCGACATCTGCCAGACCAACTCGAGCCTGGACCGGGCCGGGCACATGCTGCAGGGTGGCGTGTTCCTGCGCGAGTTCGTCGAGCCGGGTGTGGAGTGGGCGCACATCGACATCGCCGGTCCGGGCTACCACTCGGGCGAGGCCACCGGGTACTGGACCAAGGGCGGGACCGGGGTGCCGATCCGCACCCTGCTGCAGGTCGTCGAGACGCTTTAGCGGCGGGCGCCGCCCGGTGCCAATCAGGCCGGGCGGCGCTTCTGACGGGCGTTGTAATCGCGCATCCGCTGCGGATATCCGAGCAACCGGACGTCATAGATGGGCAGCGAGAGTTGCAGCGCGAAACGGCGTGCGACCTCAGGCGACTGAATTCGCCGACGGGTCCATTCGCCATCATGTGCCACAAGCAACACGGTGGTTTCGGTCACCGTCGTGCGCGGCTCGACGAAGGCCTCGACGCCCTTCCTGGAGCGGACGAATTGCGTGAGATGCTCCAGATCGGCCTGATCCACCTGCCGGCCACCGGGCCCTGCGGCGCGGGGGCGACGCCGAAACCAAGCCACTTCTCCTCCTCGTCACGCGGAATCCCGCAAGGGTACGACGAGCCAACGCGTCTTGGGGCACCTGGCTGCATTGAGCGGGTCTCCAAGTGACAAGATGTCCGAGACGGGACTGTGACCGTTTCCATTGTGTGACCCACATGGCGACGACTCGACCACTGGAGTCAACGTGAGCCAGCCGAACGGCGGAACCTTCGACATCGTCATTCTCGGCGCGGGCAGCGGCGGGTACGCGGCCGCGTTACGCGCGGCCGAGCTGAACCTCTCCGTAGCGCTGATCGACAAGGCCGAGGTCGGTGGCACCTGCCTGCACCGCGGCTGCATCCCGACCAAGGCGCTGCTGCACGCGGCGGAGATCGCCGACCAGACCCGGGAGAGCGAGCAGTTCGGCATCAAGGCCGACCTGGTCGGGATCGACATGGCCGGGGTCAACGCGTACAAGGACGGCGTCGTCGGCCGTCTGTACAAGGGCCTGCAGGGCCTGCTGGGACACAACAAGAACATCACGCTGGTGCCGGGCGCCGGCCGGCTGGTCAGCCGGGACACCGTCGAGGTCGACGGGCAGCGCTACACCGGCCGCAACGTCATCCTGGCGACCGGGTCGTACTCGAAGACTCTGCCGGGCCTGGAGGTCGACGGCAAGCGGGTGATCGCCAGCGAGCACGCCCTGAAGCTGGACCGGGTGCCGAGCTCCGCGATCGTGCTGGGCGGCGGCGTGATCGGCGTCGAGTTCGCCAGCGTCTGGAAGTCGTTCGGCGCCGACGTGACCATCATCGAGGCCCTCCCCCGGCTGGTCGCCGCGGAGGACGAGGAGATCTCGAAGACCGTCGAGCGCGCCTTCCGGAAGCGGAAGATCAACTTCAAGGTCGGCAAGCCCTTCGAGAAGGTCGAGAAGACCGAGAACGGCGTCAAGGTCACCATCGCCGGCGGCGAGACCGTCGAGGCCGAGATCCTGCTGGTCGCGGTCGGCCGTGGCCCGACAACCGCGAACCTGGGGTACGAGGAGCAGGGCATCACCCTGGACCGCGGCTTCGTGATCGTCAACGAGCGCCTGCACACCGGGGTCGGCAACATCTACGCCGTCGGCGACATCGTGCCCGGCCTCCAGCTCGCGCACCGCGGCTTCCAGCAGGGCATCTTCGTGGCCGAGGAGATCGCCGGCAAGAACCCGGCGGTCATCGACGAGGCGGGCATCCCGCGCGTCACCTACTCCGACCCCGAGGTCGCCTCGGTGGGCCTGACCGAGGCCAAGGCCAAGGAGAAGTACGGCGCCGACAAGGTCACCTCGTACAACTACAACCTCGGCGGCAACGGCAAGAGCCAGATCCTCAAGACCGCGGGCTTCATCAAGCTGGTCCGTGTCGAGGACGGCCCGGTGGTCGGCGTCCACATGGTCGGCGCCCGGATGGGTGAGCTGGTCGGCGAGGCCCAGCTGATCTACAACTGGGAGGCCTTCCCGGAGGAGGTCGCTCAGCTCGTACACGCCCACCCGACGCAGAACGAGGCGCTGGGCGAGGCTTTCCTCGCGCTCGCGGGCAAGCCCCTGCACGCGCACAGCTGATTCGATCGCGAAAGCGTTAAGGAGTTTGGGGAAAAATGCCGGTATCGGTAACCATGCCGCGGCTGGGTGAGAGCGTCACCGAGGGCACCGTCACGCGCTGGCTCAAGCAGGAGGGCGAGCGCGTCGAGGTCGACGAGCCGCTCCTGGAGGTCTCCACCGACAAGGTGGACACCGAGATCCCGTCGCCGGCCGCGGGTGTGCTCACCCGCATCGTGGTCGGCGAGGACGAGACCGCCGAGGTCGGCAGCGAGCTGGCCGTCATCGCCGGGGAGGGTGAGGACGCCGGTTCGGCCGCCCCCGCCGCCGCCCCCGCGCAGCAGGCCGAGCCGGAGCCGCCGGCCCCGGTCACGCCGTCGACCGAGAAGCCGGTCGAGCAGGAGGCTCCCGCGCCGCAGGCGACCGGCGGCTCCGCCGAGGGCGTCGCGGTGAAGATGCCGGCGCTCGGCGAGAGCGTCACCGAGGGCACCGTCACCCGCTGGCTCAAGCAGGTCGGCGACGCCGTCGAGCTGGACGAGCCGCTGCTCGAGGTCTCCACCGACAAGGTGGACACCGAGATCCCGTCCCCGGTGGCCGGAACGCTGCTGGAGATCAAGGTCGCCGAGGACGAGACCGTCGAGGTCGGCGCCGCCCTGGCGATCGTCGGCTCCGCCTCGTCCGCCCCCGCCGCGGCGCCGGCTCCGGCCCCGCAGCAGCCGCAGCCCAAGGTCGAGTCCGCTCCGGCCCCGGCTCCCGCGCCGGCTCCGGCTCCGGCTCCGGTCGTCGAGTCGAAGCCCGCTCCCGCCCAGCCGGCCGCGCCGGCCGCGGAGACGGTCAAGGCGAACGGCGCCGGTGACGCCGGCTACGTGACCCCGCTGGTGCGCAAGCTCGCGGCCGAGAAGGGCGTGGACCTGTCCTCGCTGACGGGGACCGGCGTCGGAGGTCGGATCCGCAAGCAGGACGTGCTCGACGCCGCCGAGAAGGCCGCCGCGGCCAAGACCGCCCAGGCCGCTCCGGCTCCGGCCGCCGCCCCGGCGCCCGCCGCCAAGCCCGAGCCGAGTCCGCTGCGTGGCCACACCGAGAAGCTGACCCGCATCCGGGCCACCATCGCCCGCCGCATGGTCGAGTCGCTGCAGGTCTCGGCGCAGCTCACCACGGTGGTCGAGGTGGACGTCACCAAGATCGCGACGCTGCGGAACAAGGCGAAGGCCGACTTCCAGGCCAAGCACGGGGTGAAGCTCACCTTCCTGCCGTTCTTCGCCCTGGCCACGGTCGAGGCGCTGCAGCAGCACCCGGTGGTCAACTCCTCGATCGACGTCGAGGCCGGCACGGTCACCTACCACGGCTCGGAGCACCTGGGCATCGCGGTGGACGCGCCGAAGGGCCTGGTCGTCCCGGTGATCAAGGACGCCGGCGACCTGAACCTGGGCGGCCTGGCCAAGCGGATCGCGGACGTCGCGGAGCGCACCCGGAACAACAAGATCGGGCCGGACGAGCTCGGCGGCGGCACGTTCACGCTGACCAACACGGGCAGCCGGGGCGCGCTCTTCGACACGCCGATCATCAACCAGCCGCAGGTCGGCATCCTCGGTCTCGGCGCGGTCGTCAAGCGCCCGGTGATCGTGAACGACCCGGAGCTGGGCGAGATCATCGTCCCGCGTTCGATGGTCTACCTGGCGCTCAGCTACGACCACCGGATCGTGGACGGCGCGGACGCCGCCCGCTTCCTGGTGACCGTCAAGGAGCGCCTGGAGGCCGGCCACTTCGAGCCGGACCTGGGTCTCTGATCGACTGAACGAAAGCCGGGGGTGTGACACACCCCCGGCTTTCTTCGGTTTTGACTTGTCTGATCTCCGGGAAAGAATCAGATCATGCGGATCGTCATGGCCGGCGCCTCCGGCTTCCTCGGTGTCCGGCTGGCCGAGCGGCTGCGCCAGAGCGGCCACGAGATCACCCGGCTCGTCCGGAAGCCGGCCGGGGTCGGCGAGGCGACCTGGAGTCCCTCCCAAGGGCGGCTCGACCCGGCGGTGCTCGCCGGCGCCGACGCGGTGATCAACCTGGCCGGTGCGAACGTCGGCGCGCGCCGGTGGACCGCGGCCTACAAGAACGTGCTGCGGGCCAGCCGGGTGGACAGCACCGACACGATCGCCCGGACCATCGCCAAGCTGCCCGCCGGAGAGCGCCCGCGCACCCTGCTGCAATCCTCCGCGGTCGGCTGGTACGGCGACACCGGCGACCACGAGGTCACCGAGGAGGCTCCGGCCGGCAACACGTTCCTGGCCGACATCTGCCGGGTCTGGGAGGCCGCCGCCCACCCCGCCGAGGACGCCGGCACCCGGGTCGTACCGCTGCGCACCGCGCCGGTCCTGGACCGGCAGGGATCGCTTTTGAAGCCGCTGCTCCCGCTCTTCAAGCTGGGCGGCGGGGCCCGGATCGGCGGCGGACAGCAGTGGATGGCCTGGATCGCGCTCGCGGACTGGCTGGGTGCCGCCGAGTTCCTGCTGGAACGCGAGGACGTGGCCGGGCCGGTCAACCTGGTCTCCGCGGAGCAGTGCACGAACCTCGAGTTCACCCGGGCCCTGGCCCGCCGGCTGCGCCGGCCCGCGCTGCTGACCGTGCCCGGCCCGATGCTCGACCTGGTGCTGGGCGAGCTGGCCGGGGAGGCCCAGCGGAGCCAACGGGTCATTCCCAGCGTTCTTCGCAATGCCGGATTCTCGTGGACCTACCCGGACATCGGGTCCGCTCTGGGCGCCGCACTCGGACAGCAACCGGCGAGCACCCCCTGATCTTCAGCTCGCGCTGCTAACCTGCGCGTGATGTCCGTCTCCGCCCCCGCCCCCGCCGCGTCCGCCGATCCCCCCTCCGAGGAAGCCGCCAGCACACCCGGCGCCAAGCCGCGTGAATGGCCGGTCCACCTCACCGTCGCCATCGTCGCGCTCTCCTTCGCGGTGTACGTGGCCAGTGGGCTCTGGGCGGATCCGTACACGAACGTGCTCTCCGACAACGTCGGCGACCAGGCGTTCTTCGAGTGGCTGATGGGGTACGGGTACTACACCGTCACCCAGGGCGCGGACCCGTTCTTCGCCGCCCTGCTGAACGCCCCGCACGGCGTCAACCTGGCCACGAACACCTCGGTCACGGTGTACACGGTGCTGCTCACACCGCTGACCCA
Source organism: Actinoplanes regularis (assembly GCF_900188005.1). Lineage (GTDB taxonomy): Bacteria > Actinomycetota > Actinomycetes > Mycobacteriales > Micromonosporaceae > Actinoplanes > Actinoplanes regularis. The sequence continues at coordinate 765,056 of NZ_FZNR01000002.1, forward strand.
CCTGGCCGGCCCGCAGGTCAGCTTCGTGACCGTGCTCACGCTTAACCTGGCCGGCTCCGCCTTCGCGTGGTACCTGTTCCTGCGCCGCTGGCTGGTCCACAACGCCCTCGCCGCCACGGTGGCCGGGCTGTTCTGCGGCTTCGCCCCCGGGTTCATCTCGCACGCGAACGGTCACCTCAACTGGACCTCCGGCTGGATCGTTCCGGTGGTGCTCTGGCGGGTGCTGAAGCTGCGCGAGCCGGGCCGCTGGCTGCGCAACGGCCTCATGCTCGGCGTACTGCTCGCGATCGGCTTCTCGATCGCCGCGGAGGGGCTCTTCTTCACCGCCCTGGCCAGCGGGATCTTCATGATCGTGTGGGCGCTCGCCCGGCCGGTGCGCGCCGAGGCCCGGGCGGCTCTGCCGACCGTGCTGCGCGCGCTCGGAGTGACCGCGGTGGTGGCCGGGTCACTGCTCGCATACCCGCTCTACATGCACTTCGCCGGCCCGTGGACGTTCTCCGGGACCGGGTTCAACCAGCGGCATTTCGTCGAGGACGCGGCGGCGTACCTGTCGTTCCCGAACCGTTCGCTGGCCGGACACCTCGGCTGGCACGCCGACCTGGCGCCGAACCGGACCGAGGAGACGTCGTTCTTCGGCGTGCCCCTGGTGATCCTGATGATCGTCTCGTTCGCGCTGCTCTGGCGGCGCGCGGAGCCCGGCCGGCGGGCCACCCTGCGCGCGGTCGGCCTGGTCGGCCTGATCTTCTTCCTGCTCTCGCTCGGCCCGCGGCTGAACGTGAACAAGCACGAGTACGACGTCCCGCTCCCCTACGCCGCCCTGACCCACGTCCCGCTCTTCGACTCGGCCCTGCCGCTCCGGTTCGCGCTGGGCGTCGTCGGCGTCTTCGGCGTCCTGCTCGCCCTGATCCTGGACCAGTTGCTGAGCCGGCGAGGCCCGTCCGGCGGGATGCTGAACACCGCGCTGACGGCGGCGGTCGTGGTCAGCCTGCTGCCGATCTTCCCGCTCCCGCTCCGGATCCAGTACCGCGCCGCCGAGCCGACGTTCATCGCGGACGGCACCTGGCAGAAGTACGTTCCCGAGGGCGGCACCATGTCCGCGCTGCCGTTCGCGCTCAACGTGACCGCGGACGGGCAGCGCTGGCAGGCGTACACCATGGCCCGGGGCGGGCGGCAGTTCCGCATGCCGGACGGCTACTTCCTCGGCCCGCAGACCACCGATGAGGGCGGCCGCGAGCAGCCCGGCCGGATCGGCGCGCCGCCGCGGGCGACCGACTGGCTCTTCCTGCGCGCCGCCTGGTACGGCTACATCACCAGCATGAACAACGAGGACCGCGCCCAGGCCCGCGCCGACTTCGACTACTGGGGCCTGGACGCGGTGTTCCTGCCCGGCGAGATCACCGGCTCGGACCACCAGACGCTGAACCGGGCCGCGGTCGAGGCCGTCGCCCGTGACCTGCTCGGTGAGCCCGAGGTGGTGGGCGGCGTGCTGGTGTGGCGCATCCGTCGCGGTGTGGATCCCGTCGACCGGTGAGTACCGGTGAGTACGGAGTTAGGCTGGCCGCTGTGACAACCTCCGCACTCACCGTTCTGCGCCCGGGGCTGGTCGATTACCGCGACGCCTGGGAAGAGCAGAAGCGTTTGCACGAGGCCGTGGCGACCGGCGAACAGCCGGACACGGTCCTGCTGCTGGAGCACCCCAGCGTCTTCACCGCCGGCAAGCGCACCGAACCGGCCGACCGGCCGTTCGACGGCACCCCGGTGGTCGACGTCGACCGCGGCGGCAAGATCACTTGGCACGGGCCGGGCCAGCTGGTCGGGTACCCGATCGTGCGCCTGCCCGACCCGGTCGACGTGGTCGCCTACGTCCGCCGGGTCGAGCAGCTGCTGATCGACGTCTGCGCCGAGTTCGGGGTGGCCACCGAGCGGGTCGAGGGCCGCAGCGGCGCCTGGGTCCGGGCCACCGACGGCGGCCTGGACCGCAAGATCGCCCAGATCGGGATCCGGGTGGCGCGCGGCGTGACCCTGCACGGCTTCGCCCTCAACTGCGACTGCGACCTGACGGCCTTCGACCGGTTCGTGCCGTGCGGCATCCGGGACGCCGGGGTCACCTCGCTCAGCGCCGAGCTGGGCCGGCCGGTGACCGTGGCCGAGGTGCTGCCGGTCGTCGAGCGGCACCTCACGACGCTTCTCTGACCCGGAAGACGACAGTGCCGCCGTGCCTGGAACACGCCAGGTATTCCCCGGCGGCGACGCAGCCGAACGGCAGGACGCCGGGCAGGCTTCCGTACACCTGACCGGTACGCAGGTCGGTGACCTGCGTACCGGTGTCACCGTCCTGGCGCAGCATCAGGCCGCCGGCCACCATGCCCCGGCCCAGCCTGCGGACCACCCGCCCGGTCGCCGGATCGAGGAGTACGTTCCGTCCGTCCAGGGCTCGGACCACCGCGCCGGCGTAGAACATCCGGTCCGGTGAGCTCCAGCGCGTCGTCCCGGTGACCGGGTCCAGCGCGCTGATACCTCGCCGGCCCACCACGCAGACCAGGTCGCCGCAGGTGGTGGCGTCGGACGGCATGAGCACGCTGCCCGGGGCGGGCCAGGCCGGGGTCAGGCCGGGCAGGTGAAACGCGGTCACGGTGGCGGTGCCGAAGACGTACACCCGATCGCCGACCAGCCTGATCGACGTCCGTAGATCAATGGATTCGTCGTCCAGCCTCCGCCTCGCCAGCGGCCGGCCGTCCAGGGCGGAACGCACCTGGACGTTCCCGCCACCGTCCAGCGTCAGCAGGTAACGCCCGGTCGCGTCCAGCAACGCATCGGACGCGTCGCCCGGCCGGGTCCAGAGGATCCGGCCGGTCTCCACGTCGGCCAGCTCCAGCCTGCCGGAGCCCGCATCGTCGGAGCCGGCCAGCAGCACCCGGTTGCCGACGACGCGCGGGCTCGCCCAACTCGGCGCCGACCAGCGCTCCCGGCCGGTGCCGGCGTCCAGGACCGTCGAGCTCACGTCGTCGCTGATCGTCAGCACCGATCCCGACCTGGTCAGCAGCAGATCGTTCATCGTGTTCAGCGACAGCTGGACCGACCAGGACGGGCCGCCCGGCGCCAGCGGCCGGGCCACCAACTCGACCTCCTCGTCCACGCTGTGGTGCACGGTGTAGAGCGCCTCCGGGGTGAGCAGGACCGCCACCACTCCCCGCCCACCCGTGTTCGTGACCTCCGGGAACACCCGTGGGCGGGGTGGGGCGGCCGCCGCGCCGAGCAGGGACAGAGCGACCGCGACGACCGCGATCCGCAGCTTGCGCCAAGGGACCCGAAGGGGCCGCTCGGCCCCCGGTGGCGGAGCCGCGTCAAGATCGATCATCACCGCTCAAACCTACGGCGTGACCCGGCGCGGGTCGCGTGGAAAGGCCATCGCCTCCCGGACGTTGGCCGCGCCGGTCAGCCGGGCCACCAGGCGCTCCAGGCCGATCGCCCAGCCGCCGTGCGGTGGCATGCCGTACCGGAAAGCGTCCAGATAGCCCTGGTAGGCCGCCGGCGGCTCGCCCGCCGCGCGCAGCGCGGCGACATAGTCGGCGTGCCGGTGCAGCCGCTGCCCGCCGGTGACGATCTCCAAACCGCGAAAGAGCAGGTCGAACCCGTTGGAGTACGCCGGGTCGGCCGGGTCCGGGTGGGTGTAGAACGGTCGTTTGCGCATCGGGTAGCCGGTCACGAAGACGAACTCCGAGCCGTGCTCCCGCAGCGCCCACTCGCCCAGCGCCCGCTCGTGCGCCGGAGCCAGGTCGGGCTCGTCCGCCGGCGCCCCGGCGATCCGCAGCGCCGCGGTGAAGTGCACCGCCGGAATCTCGACCGGCACCTCCGGCGTCGCGGTCCCGGTCCGCTCGGTGACCTCGCCGAACATCCCGGCGATGGTCCGGGTCAGCGCTGCCATCACGTCACGGTGGTCCGCGATGAAGCCCATCTCGGCGTCGAGCGACGTGTACTGCGTCAGGTGCCGCGCGGTGTCGCTGTTCTCCGCGCGGAACACCGGCCCGACCTCGAAGACCCGCTCGAAGACGCCGACCATCATCTGCTTGTAGAACTGTGGCGACTGGGCCAGATAGGCGGGCCGGCCGAAATAGTCCAGTTCGAAGACGTTCGCACCTGATTCGGTCGCCGACTCGACGATCTTCGGGGTGTGGATCTCGACGAACCGCTGCGTCTCCAGCGCCTTGCGGAAACCGGCCGTCGCGGCCGCGGAGATCCGCAGCGCGGCCCGGCGGGCCGGATGGCGCAGGGCGAGCGCGGCGTGGTCCAACTGGGCGGGAAGGGCCGCGGTCAGCGCGGGCCGATGCAGTTCGAACGGCAGCGGTACGCCGACAGCGGAGTGCACGTGGATCTCCTCCGCGCCGGTCAGCTCCACCCCGTTCGGGGCCTGGCTGTTCGGGGTGACCGTGGCGATGACGGAGACCACGCTCTCCTCGGTGAGGGTCGCCACCTGGGCCGGTTCGGTGATCACGACCTGCGCCAGACCGGCGGCGTCACGGACGATCAGGAACGTCACCGACTTCAGCCGGCGTACGCGGTGGATCCAGCCTTCGACCCGGACCTTCTCGTACGGATGAGCGGCCAGTTCGGTGGAGAGGATGCGTTGCATGGCGGGTTACCTCCTCGGGTGCTGCAACGCGGCCCCAGGGAGGTGCGGGCGAGCGGGATCCTCGCGGTACCACCGCACCTTCGCGCCCCGCTGCTCGCGGGACGCCTCTTGCACTGCTCGGCTCGGGGGTGTCTTCGTGCTCCGGCGCTCGGGCCACCATCACAGCTGCCGGTGGCTCTCTCGACCGGCGGATCGGAGCGTTACTCGGTCCCGTCACTGCCGTGGTGCGGAAGGCTAATCCGGTCTTCGATGCCTGTTCAAGCCGTTTTCCACACCGCATTCGAGGTGGCGTGACGGCGGTCACAGGGAAGGTCACGTGAGCCTCGTCGCCCACACGCCGCGACCGGTCCTCTCCGGCGTATCTTCTGGGTTGTGACTATTGCTCCCGAGGGCCGCCGCATGCTGCGCATCGAGGCGCGCAACGCCGAAACTCCCATCGAGCGGAAGCCGCCGTGGATCAAAGTCAAGGCGAAGATGGGCCCTGAGTACACCCAGATGCGCGGTCTGGTGCAGAAGGAGGGCCTGCACACGGTCTGCCAGGAGGCGGGCTGCCCGAACATCTACGAGTGCTGGGAAGACCGCGAGGCCACCTTCCTCATCGGTGGCGACCAGTGCACCCGCCGCTGTGACTTCTGCCAGATCGACACCGGCAAGCCGGCCGAGTTCGACGCCGACGAGCCGCGCCGGGTCGGCGAGTCCGTCGCCACCATGGGCTTGAAGTACGCCACGATCACCGGCGTCGCCCGCGACGACCTGCCCGACGGCGGCGCCTGGCTCTACGCCGAGACCGTCCGCCAGATCCACAAGCTGCAGCCCGGCTGCGGCGTCGAGCTGCTGATCCCGGACTTCAACGCCGAGCCCGAGCAGCTCGCCGAGGTCTTCGGCGCCAAGCCCGAGGTGCTCGCGCACAACGTCGAGACCGTCCCGCGGATCTTCAAGCGGATCCGTCCCGGTTTCCGTTACGAGCGCTCCCTCGACGTGATCACCCAGGCCCGGGCCGCCAACCTGGTCACCAAGAGCAACCTGATCCTCGGCATGGGCGAGGAGCGCGCGGAGATCTCCGCCGCCCTGCGCGACCTGCACGCGGCCGGCTGCGAGCTGATCACCATCACGCAGTACCTGCGTCCGACGCCGCGCCACCACCCGGTCGAGCGCTGGGTGAAGCCGGAGGAGTTCGTCGAGCTCCGTGAGGAGGCCGAGGCGATCGGGTTCGCCGGGGTGATGAGCGGGCCGCTGGTCCGGTCGTCGTACCGGGCGGGTCGCCTCTACCGTCAGGCTCTCGAAGCCCGCGGCTGACCCTGCCGCATCGTTCTCGCCCGGCCCCGGTTTCTCACCGGGGCCGGCGTCTTTCCAGCCACCGGCACCGCGCCCCAGCGCTCCGGAAACCTGGTCCGGAGACGGTGAGGGCCCGCAACCGGTGGTCCAGGATCATGCGAGCCTGGAGTGGTTGCGGGCCTTCCGAAGGGTCACCTCTTGCCCTTCTTGCCTTTCTTGCTCTTCTTCGCTTTGCCCTTGCCGTCACGTTCCCGGCAGAACTCGGCAAGGCGACGATCGGACTCCGCCTCGGCGGCGGCTGTTTCGGGGAAGACCACCGGGTACATCAGCTTGGCCAGGAGCAGGATGATCGGTCCCAGCCAGGCCCACCAGGGGATGTCACCCTCCGGCCCGAACAGCGCCTCGACCATACGATTGGCCACGTCCACGGCGCCGTCCATCATCGGCCCCCGAGGGACGAACGGAACTTGTCGTGCATGACGGCTCCCTAAACTGTCGGTCGACCAGCCATATCGGGCACCCGCCAGGCGGGATTAGCCTTCGCCCCGCCCGCCTGCGTCCGCCCACGCCAGAGCCGGGAAATTTGCCCCCACCCGGCAACTCTCCGCACCCACCCGGCAACTAAGGGGACCAAGGCGGCATGCCGTAGCGGTCGACGCGATCAGCCGCCGAGAAGACTGGAACGGCACACGACAGCGGCCAACTTGGCCCGCCGACGAGGAGGCCGACACGGCATGCCACCGCGGCCAACGTGCTCCGATGCCGAGAAGGCCGGAACGGCATGCCACCGCGCTCGACACGATCAATCGCCGAGAAGGCGGGACGGCGGGCCACAGCGAGCGGCGCGGTCAGTCGTCGAGGAGGCCGAGGCGGCGTGCCACGGCGGCGGCCTCGACCCGGTTGGTGACCTCCAGCTTCGCGATGATGCGGGAGACGTGGACGCTGGCCGTCTTCGGCGAGATGAACAGGCGGTGGGCGATCTGGCCGTTGCTCTGGCCCTCGGCGACCAGCCGCAACACCTCGTGTTCCCGGGCGGTCAGCACCTCGGTCGCCGGGCCGGCGACGGCCGGGCGGACCCCGAGCCGGCGGGCCAGCACCTCGGCGGCCTCGAGCAGCGGGGCGGCGCCCAGCCCGGTGGCGATCGTGGTGACCTCGGCCAGCGCCGAGGCAGCGGCAGGCCGGTCGGCGGCGTTCGCCTCGGCGGCCCGGAGCAGCACCGAGGCCAGCTCGAACGGTTGGCTGTCGACTCGCCAGGCGGCGACCGCCGCGTTCCACCGGTCGGCGCCACCATCGAGCTCGGCCTCGACCTGGGCCGCGGCGGCCAATTCGGCCGGGTAGCGCCGGGGCAGCCGCTGGGCGGCCCACCGGATCCGCTCCACCAGCCGCTCCACGTCAGCAGGGGTGGCGCCGTCGGAGGCGGAGTCACCGGCTGAACGCGAGGGCCCGGCCCACGCCGGGTCACCCGGCGAAGCCAAGCCCGGCCCGGCCTCCCGATGGACCGAGCCCGGCCCCGCCTCCCGGTGAACCGAGCCTCGCCCCGCCTCCCGATGGAAGGTGGCGGCGCGGGCCGCGGCCGTCAGCAGCTGCCAGGCGTAACGCGGCCGATCGAGCAGGACCGGCTCGTGCACCGCGGCACGGGCCGCCGACAGCACGGCGGCACCGTCGTGAGCGGAGAGCGCCGCGAGGATGCGCAGCTCGAGCATCCAGAGCTTCTTCTCCGGCGGCACATACGGTTTACCGAGCATGCTCACCAGGCGGGTGATCAGATGTCCCGCCCCGGGGTGGCCACGGAACAGGCGCAGCCTGGCCCGCAGTCGCAACCACGGCACGGCCACCAGACCGGGCGGATCCTGGCGGGCGGCCTCGGCCAGCAGCGCGTCGGCCTCGTCCCAGCGGCCCAGGGCAAGCAGCGCCTCGGCCTGGTTGGACAGCAGGTAGACCCCGGTCGTGCGGGAGACGCCGTAGCGAACCGCGTGCGGGACCCCCTCGGCGGCCGCCGTCGCCGACTCCGCGTAGCGGCCCAGCTCGAACAGGACATCGGAGACGTTGATCAGGCCGCGGGTCAGCGCCCGTTCGTCGCCGGCGGCGCGGGCCTCGGCGACCGCGGCCCGCAGAATCGGCAGCCCCTCGGCGGCGGGCACCCGGCCGGCGCAGACCTGGCCCTTGGTGAGTTCCGCGGCGATCTGGGCGGCGGCGTCGCCGTGCTGATCGGCGGAGGCCCGGAGCTGCTCCCAGATCCGCTCGACCTCGTCCCCGTCCGACTTGGCGAACAGGTAGGCCACGTCGCCGAGGAGCCCGGCCCGGACGCGATCGTCCGGGGCGCCGGTCAGCAACCGGTACGCCTCCTTGGCCTCGGCGAAACCGTCGCTCTTGCCGGCGAGGCGCACCAGCTTGGCCCGGCGCACCAGCAGCCGGGCGGCGCGCACCGGCTCGGCCCCGGTGTCCAGGTCGGCGAGCGCGGCCCGGGTCAGGCTGAGCGCCCGCTGCAGCTCACCGGAGTCGATCGCGACCAGCGCGGTCTCCTCGAGCAGGTCGAGATGGCGGACCCCGAGCAGCTCCGTGGCTTCGGGCACCTGCTCCCAGAGCTCCAGGGCACGGTCGAGCAGGCGGGCCTGCTCCGCGTAGGCGAAACGCCGCCGGGCCTCGTCGGCCGCCTGTTTGGCGGTGACCAGGGCCCGCGGATGGTTCTTCGCGGCGTGCCAGTGGTGGGCGATCTCGGCCGGCGCCCGGCCGGGCGGCACCAGCTGCGGGTCGGTCTCGATCGCTTCCGCGTAGCGGGCGTGCAGGCGGGTGTGCTCGCCGGGCAGCAGGTCGTCGTGGACCGCCTCGCGGACCAGGGCGTGCCGGAACTCGTAGCCCCCGTCGGGGTCGAAGACGATCAGCTGGGCGGCGACGACCACGCGCAGCGCGGACTCGCACGTGATCTCGTCCACGCCGGCGACCCGGGCGATCAGGTCGTGCCCGAGCCGGGTGCCGCCGACCGCGGCGACCCGCAGCATCCGCTGGGCCGCCTCGGGCAGCAGGTCGACCCGGGAGAGCAGCAGGTCGCGCAGGGTCTCCGGAAGGTCCGCGCAGGCCGGGTCGGCGGTGGCGGCGAGTTGCTCGATGAAGAACGGGACGCCCTGCGCGCGGCTGCTGACCGCGTCAACGGTCTGCGGCTCGGGCTCGGCGCCGAGCAGGTGACCGAGCAGCTCGGCGGTGCCCTCCCGGTCGAGGCGGTCGAGCTCCAGGCGCCGCACGCCGCGGACCCGCTCCAGCTCGGCCACGAACGGGCGCAGCGGGTGGCCGCGGTGCAGCTCGTCGGTGCGGTAGGTGGCCAGCAACAGCATCCGTGGGGCACGGGACGAGCGGATCAGGAAGCCGATCAGGTCACGGGTGGAGCGGTCGGCCCAGTGCAGGTCCTCCAGGATCAGCACCAGCGGCCGCTGCGCACAGAGCCGGGCGAAGAGCGCGCCGACCAGCTCGAAGAGCAGGCCACGATGGGCCTCGCCGAACTCGGAGGGCGGGCCGAGCTCGGGCATCAGCCGGGCGAAGTCGGCCTCCCGTCCGTCGAGGACCTCGCGCCCCTCACGGCGGACCAACTCGCGCAGCGCGGCCGCGAACGGCGCGAAGGGCAGACCCTCCTCACCCAGCTCCAGGCATTGACCGGTGAGCACCCGGACCGGCTCGCCGGCAAGCGCCCGGGTGAACTCCTCGACGAGCCGGGTCTTGCCGACCCCGGCCTCGCCCCCGACCAGCATCGCGGCCGGCTCGTCGGACCGCACCCGGCGCAGCGCGTCGTGCAGCGCGGCCAGGTCGGCATCGCGGCCGACGAGGATCTCGCTGTGACCGGTCACCGTCATGAGGCCGAGCATGCCATGCCGGTCCGACAGGAAATTCAAGCCGATCATGCCGTACGCGACCGCGGCGCCGGCCACCGTACGAGGAGCCGGCGGCGGGGCCGGCCGTCGAGGACCTCCCGGGCACGCCGGTACTCCTCGGCCTCCCGTTGCAGCTCCCCGGCGCGCTGACGGGTCAGTTCGAAATAGATCTCGGGAGTCATCTCTCCGCGCTCCTCAGGCCGATGTCTTTCTCGCTGACATCGACTCTTCGCGCGAAGGCGGCCCCGGGACATGGGGACGACGCCCGATATCCCACTGCCCCGGGCCCCTTACGACGGCCGACGCGGGTGCCCGGGACGCCGTAAGGTACCTGAGGCTGACTACACTTTCCGGCTATGGCAAAGCCCCAGGAGAAGGTGTCGTTCGTCGAGCGCCTGAAGCAGATCGGCCAGGTGTTCAGTTTCACCGCGAAACAGGACAAGTGGTTCCTACCACTGGTCATCGCGGCGGTGCTGATCCCGGTCGCACTGACCGTGCTCGCCGTGCTCCTGGGCTTCGGCCTGATCTGGATCCCGGTCGGCGTGCTGGTCACCCTGCTCGCCGTCCTGATCGTGCTGAACCTGCGCTCCAACGCGGCGATGATGAACGTGGCCGAGGGCCAGCCCGGAGCCGCCGCCTCCCTGATGGAGAACATGCGTGGTGACTGGCGGGTCCGCCCGGCGGCCAGCTCGACCACCCAGTTCGACATGGTGCACGTGGTGATCGGCCGGCCCGGCGTGATCCTGCTCGGCGAGGGCAACCAGCAGCGGGTCAAGGGGCTGCTGAGCCAGGAGCGCAAGCGCCTGTCGAAGGTGATCGGCAACGCGCCGCTCTACGACTACGTGATCGGCACCGAGGAGGGTCAGCTCCCGGTCCGCAAGCTGCGCACCACGATGCTGCGGCTGCCCCGCAACCTCACCGGCAAGGACGTCAACGCGCTGGACACGCGACTGTCCGCGCTGATGGCCCGCCCGCAGATGCCGAAGGGCGCGATCCCGAAGAACATGCGGCCGGGCGGCAAGGGCGCGTTCCGGCAGCAGCGCCCGCGCTGATCTCCAGCGCCGCACCCCCGGTGCCCCACCCCCGTCACCGGGCCGCGAACTGAAGACGGAGGCGAGATGCCAACCGCTGGGCCTTACCGCCTGCAGCGCCGGCTGTCGAGCTGCGAGGTCGGCGACGTCTGGTCGGCTGCCGACGCGCGGGGGCTGCCGCTGACGGTCGCCCGGCTCAACGAGTTGGCCTCGGCCGACGACCGGTGGCGGAGCGCCTTCGCGGCGGCCTCCGAGGCGCTCGGCCAGTCCGAAAGTGATCGGCTGCCGATCGTGGACTCCGACCACGCCAGCAACCGCCCCTGGGTGGCGTGCTCCGGCACGGGCGCCGGCGCGGCGGAGATCTTCACGGCCCTCGGCCAACAACTGCAACCGGTCGCCGCGGAGCACGGTCCGCCCGCCGCCGACGACGCGACGGTCGGGCGGGACCTCGATTTCGTACGTCCGGAGCCCGACCCGCCGACCGTGCCGTTCCAGCCGGTCGCGCGCCCGATCTCCGCGCAGCCCGTGTCGGCCGCCGCCGGACAGCCGGTGTCCGCCTATCCGGGCTCCCCGCAACCGGTCTCGGGGCGGCCGGTCTCCGGGGACCCGAGCTCCGGCCTGCCCGCTTTCGGTGACCCGATCTCGGCGGCACCGATCTCGGCGGCTCCCCCGCCGTACGGGAGAATCGGCGACGGACCGCGGCCGGACCGCCTCCTGCTGCTGATCGTCGCCCTGGTCTCCCTGCTCCTCGGCGCCGCGGCCGGCGCGGGTCTGGTCGCCGCCACCGCCGGCGATGATCCGAAACCGTCACCCAGCACCGCACCGGTCACCTACACCGACGCGCAACTGCTGCTGCCGGCCACCCCGCCCGCCCGGCCCGGCCTGCTTCCCGATCCGGACGACTGGCCCAAGAACACCTGGCCGACGTTCGAGGGCCAGAGCACCGGCGTCCAGGACGTGACCGATCTCGACGGTGTCGGCTTCGACTTCAAGGTGCCGGACGGCTGGAAGTGCACCCTGGCCGCGAAGGCCGAGGCCGCGGTGCACTATCGCTGCGGGGTGTTCGACGGCGAGACCGTCGAGGCCGGCGGCGACCTGATCGTCCGTACCTGCGTGGCGGTCTGCGACGACGCCGCCCGGCAAGCCCTGCGCAAGCGCGAGGAGGCCTGGGGTCTACGGTGGACCGGCGGGACCTCGCTGCAGTCCTGGGTCGAGACCGACGCTGTCGAGGGCAAGCCGGTCTACGGCGTGGTCTACGTCGGATTCTGGCGCTCCACTCCGGAGGAGGTGCTGAATCGGGAGGTCGTCCTCCGGATGACCGCGCCGGCCGCCGCGGCGAACGACGTGAAGAAAGTGGCCTACACCATCCGCGATCACACGTACACGCAATAAGGAGCCCCCCGTGGTCAGCACCCTGGCGGTCCCCGGCAGCTATCCGACGATCCGTGACGCGCTCGAGGTGGCGCCGGACGGTGCGGTCATCACCGTCGCTCCCGGCACGTACCAGGAGCGGATCGAGCTGACCGGGCGACGGCTCACCGTGCGGGGCACCGGCGAGGAGGGCACGGTCGTGGTGGACGCGGCCGGGCTGGAGGGGCCGGCGCTGGCCGTCCTCGGTGGCGAGGTGACCGTCGAGGGGCTCGACCTGACCTCCGGGGACTATCCCGCGATCGCGGCCACCGGCGCCCGGCTGACCATCCGCAAATGCCGCCTCTCCGCCGGTTACGGTGCCGGCCTGCAGGCCACCGACATGTCCACGGTCGAGGCCACCGAGGTGCGCGTGCTGCGCGGGCAGAACGGCCTGGTCTTCTCCGACGCCGGCGGCACGGTCGACGCCTGCGAGGTCCACGGGGTGAACGACGACGGCATCATCGTCCGGCTCGGCGCCGACCCGGCCATCCGCAACACCACCGTCACCGGGTGCGGCTACCGCGGGGTCTACGTCTACCAGTCCGGCCGCCCCGTCATCGAGCGCTGCGACGTCTCCGGCACCGGCGACGCGGGCATCGTGATCGCGAACAGCAGCGCGCCGACGGTGCGCGAGACCTGGGTGCACCAGACCGCGGGCTCCGGCATCGTGGTCGGCGCCGGCTGCACCGCGGTCATCGAGCAGTGCCGGGTGGAGGGCACCGCCGAGCCGAAGGTCAGCGTCGACCCGCGCGCGCAGGCCACCGTGACGCTCTCCGAGGGCGGCCCGGCACCACGCGCCGGGATCACCGAGGCCACCGGTGGTCAGGACGCCGTCGAGGTCGACCGGCTGCTCACCGAGCTCGACTCGATGATCGGCCTGGCCGGGGTGAAGAACGAGGTCCGGGCCCTGATCGACGAGATCCAGGTGAACGAGTGGCGGCGCAGCGCGGGGCTGTCGGTCGGCGCGGCCAGCCACCACCTGATCTTCACCGGCGCTCCCGGCACCGGCAAGACGACCGTGGCCCGGATCTACGGCCAGTTGCTCAAGGCACTCGGCGTGCTGCCCAACGGCCGGTTCCGCGAGGTCTCCCGGCGCGACCTGGTCGGTCAGTACATCGGACACACCGCGGAGAAGACCACCTCGGTCTTCGAGGAGGCGATGGGCGGCGTTCTCTTCATCGACGAGGCGTACACGCTGTCCCGGGCCGGTGGCGCCAGCGCCGACTTCGGCCAGGAGGCGATCGACACCCTGGTCAAGCTGATGGAGGACCACCGCGACCAGGTCGCCGTGATCGTCGCCGGCTACACGCGGGAGATGCTCGACTTCCTGGACGCCAACTCGGGCCTCGCCTCCCGGTTCGCCAAGACCCTGGAATTCGAGAACTACGGGCCGGACGAGCTGGTGATGATCGCGACCCGGATCGCCAAGAACGACGACTACGCGTTCGCGCCCGGGCTCAGCGAGGCGCTGCACGAGCACTTCTCCCAGATCGAGCGGGACCGGAACTTCGGCAACGCGCGTGAGGCCCGCAAGCTGCTGGAAGGGATGCGGAAGGTGCAGTCCGGGCGGCTGCGGTCCCTGGGCCGGATGCCCAGCCGGGACGATCTGACCACATTGGTCCTCGACGATCTGCTGGCGGCGATCCGCTGACGGTGCCACCGCCGGGGCAGCGTCGGCACATAGAATGAGCTCACTACGGGGCGAGCGGGGAGGCTGCGGTGAATCCAGGTGACAGCTACCCGGGGCAGGCGTACGGCGCCGCCGTGCCGCCCTCCGCTCCCCCGCCGAACGTCAGCGCGCCGGCCCAGGCGCACGCCACCGCCGCCGCCACTCCCCTGCGCCGGGCGAACACCGGAGCCCGGGGCAGCGTCCCGGTGCCGACCTCCGGCCTGCCGCAACCCACCGGAGCACCACAGCCGACCGCGACGCCGACGAGCCCGGCCGATACCGCGGTCGACGCCGGGGTCCGGGCGATCCCACGCCGCGGCCAGGTCGGCCCGCTGAGCCTCACCCAGATCGTGATCGCCGAGCTGGCGGTGCTGGCCACCGTCGCGGCCGCGATCCAGGGGCCGCTCCCCGCGCTGGTCACCGGCGTGCTCGGGCTGACCCTGATCGTGATCTTCTTCGCCCGGCAGCGGGGGCGCTGGTGGCTGGAGCACCGCCAGGTCGCCCGGAGCCACGCGCGGCGCCGCGCCGCCGCGCTGGAGACCGGCGCCGGGCCGGTGCTGGCCGCGCTCCGCACGATCGCCCCCGGCCTGGCCGTCCGGGACCTGACCGCGCAGGACGGCGCCCACGCCGGAGTGGCCAGGGACGAGGCCGGCTGGTTCAGTGTGGTGGCGCTGACGCCCACCGCCCCGGTGCACCACGACGCCGCACCGATCCCGTTGGACGCGCTGGTCAGCGTGCTGGCCGCGACCGAGCAGCCGGGCGTGGTGCTGGAGCTGGTCACGCACACCGTGCCGGCGCCGAGCCCGGATGTGCACGCGTCGTCGCCGGCCGGGTCGTCGTACCGGCAGCTGGTCGAGTCGCTCAGCCCGGCGCCGGTCCCGGCACACCGGGAGTCCACGATCAGTGTCCGGGTGGACGCCCGGATCCTGGCCGAGGCGCTGCACGACCACACCGCCGACCTGGAGGCGGCGGCCACCCTGGTGGCCGGCCTGGGCCGGAAGGTGGCGACCAGCCTGCGCCGGATCGGCATCGGCTGCCGCCTGCTGGACGCCGAGGAGTTGCTGGCCGTGCTCGCCCGCTCCTGCGACGTCGAGGTGGGCTCGCTGGCCGAGGGCTCCCAGGTCGACGAGGAGTGGACACACTGGCGGTCGGCCCGGCTGGTGCACCGGACGTACTGGGTGAAGACCTGGCCGACGTCGGCCGGCGAGATCGGGTCGCTCTTCGCCTGGGCCGCCACCGCCCCGGCCGCGCAGACCAGCGTGGCGCTGGTGCTGAACGCCGCGGCGGACGGTGACGACGTGGCGGTGCGGGCCTTCATCCGGCTGGCCACCCGGCCCGACGCCGATCTCGGGGCCCTGGACCGGGTGCTGGTCGAGGGGGTCAGGCGGGTCGGCGCGGAGCTTCAGCCGCTGGAGGGGGAGCACGGGCCGGCCGCCTATGCGACGGCGCCGACGGGAGGTGGGGCGGGATGACCCAGCCGGATCGGGAGGGCTCCTGGCGGCCGTACCCGTCGCAGCCGGACCCGGACTCCCCGGACGACCAGCAGCAGCCGCAGCAACAGTTGCCGCCCCCGCCGGCGGTTCATCCGCCGAACGTGGTTGCCCGAGCGCAGGTACGCCCGCCACAGGCGCCGCTACCTCCCCCGCCGCAGTTCCCGCCCGCACAGGCCCAGTTCCCACCCGCACAGGCCCCGTTCCCGCCCGCGCAGGCCCAGTTCCCGCCGGTCAACGGTCCGTTCCCGCCCGGCCAGGGGCAGTTGGCGCCGCCGCCGGGACAGGCCATGGCACCGGTCCAGCCGGCGCAGGCGGTCCAGCCTGTCCAGGCCCCAGCGGTGCAGCTCCAGCAGGAGCAGCAGGGCACGACCGACGCGACGGGACGCCGGCTGGCCGCACCGCAGCTGACGTCCGCGCCGCTGGCCGGGCCGCAGGGCCGGGCCTTGGCCGCGGCCCAGGCGGCGCACGGGTGGGAGGACGACTTCCCGCCGGACGAACCCGGGGACGAGGACGACGAGGCCCGCACCGGCCCCTCCGGCAAGGTCTCGCCGCTGCACATCGGCTGGCACGCGATCTCGCGGAAGACGCTGCGCCGGGTCACCGTCGCGCCGTCCGCCGGCGCCGGGCTGGTCCTCGGCCGCGACCGTCAGCACGCGCCGGTGCCACTGCACCTGTTCGCGCCCGAGCCGGTGCGGATCGCCCTGGTCGGCGGAGTGTGGGCGGCCCAGTTGCTGATCTTCCGGGCGTTCGCGCTGGGTGCCCGGGTGGTCGTGGTGACCACCGAGCCGCGCGCCTGGGCCGGGTTCGGCGAGCGCGCCACCGGCCAGTACAACCGGCTCACCGTCCACAGCAGCGACCAGGGCGAGGCGCCGAGCGGCAGCGCGCAGATGCCCACCCTGGTGGTGTACGACCTGGGCATGACCGGCCCGGCCACCACCCCGCCGCTCGGCCCGTGGCGCACCCAGCTGACCATCCTGCGCCAGCTTGACCGCCCCGGCCTGGCCGCGTTGCAGGATGTCCAGCTGACCCTGCTCCAGCGCCTCGGTGGCGACGAGGCCGCCCTGGCCGCGTCGGCGCTCAAGCTGCGCCCGCACAGCAGCCAGTTCCTCCAGTTCATGGCGGACGACATGCTGGCCCTGATCGGCGAGGGCACCGACCGTTACCTGTTCCTCGCCCAGACCCAGACCGAGCAGCAGTTCGTCGGCCTCCCTCGCCGCTGACCGGACCGCGCACGGCACCGCTGTCGAGACCGATGATCCATTCGGTCGGGCATCCGGCGGCGGCAAGTAGGCGATGGCCACCATGCCATCCGCTGGCGTCCGGCTCGGCCGGCCAGGGCCTCAGCGACCCCGGCGACGACGAATTGCCGCTTGACACTCGGTAGGACGATCATCCTAAGATCCATCTAGGATGATCGTCCTACCGGCTTGAGGTCGCACAAGAAGGGGTGTCGCGGAAGATGGCACGAAGCGAGACCCGGGCGCAGATCGTCGCGGCGGCCGATCGGCTCATCTACGAGCGAGGTTTCGAGCACACCTCGTTCACGACGATCGCCGAGGCTGTCGGGCTCTCCCGGGGCAACTTCTACTACCACTTCAAGACCAAGGACGAGATCCTGGCCGCGGTGATCGATTCCCGGATCGAGACCACCCGCGGAATGCTGCGATGCTGGGAGGACGAGGCTGCTGAGCCTGCCGAGCGGATCCGCCGATTCATCCGAATCGTGGAGACCAACGGCGCGGACATCCGTGACTTCGGTTGCCCGGTCGGCACCCTGACCGCGGAGTTAGCCAAGCTGCATCACCCGTCGCGGCCAGAAGCCGCCGCCCTGTTCACACTTTTTCGTGACTGGCTCGGCACGCAGTTCACCGCGCTCGGCCACGCGGCAGAAGCCGACGCGATGGCCCTGCACGTGCTGGCTTTCAGCCAGGGCATCGCCACGCTGGCCAACGCTTTCGGCAACGAGGACTTCGTCCGCCGCGAGGTGGAGCGTTTGGAAGCCTGGCTGGCCGACTGCACCAGCAAATCAGCCCGCTCCTAGCCCCAGAGAGGGATCGCATGTTCATCGTGTTGCTCCGGTTCGCCGAGAACAAGGCCGCCGCCGGCGAACATCTGCCCGGCCACCAGCGGTGGATCGAACAGGGCCTGGATGATCAGGTGTTCTTGCTGGCCGGCGGCATTCAGCCGGGGCTCGGGGGCGTGCTGCTGGCGCACAACATGTCGCTGTCGCAGGTCCAGGAGCGGGTGGCGGCAGACCCGTTCGTCGCCCATCGGGTCGTTGACGCCGAGATCCTTCAGATCGCGCCGGGCATGGCCGACCCACGGCTGAACTTCCTGGTACCGGCACGGTAGGACCGTTCAGCGGCCGCACTGCCTGCATCTGGCGTCGTGGGCGAATGCGTGGTAAGCGGGTGAAACCGAGGTCTGGTGGCGTCACGCCGAGAGGCTGCCCGACAAGCGGAGTTCGTCGGACAGCCTCGAAACACGTCAGCGGACGGGTGGGGTCCAGGCGAGCTGGACCAGACGGGCACCGTGCTTGCGGGTGATCATCCAGGCGCGGCCCGGGGGCAGCACCTGAGGTTTGATCGTGCCGAAGAGCGGGCCCTCCTCGCGCGGGCCGGACATCATGATGCCCGGCGACGCCAGTTCGCGGATGCGGCCGATGACCGGGTCGAACATGGCGCGGGCGGCACCGCCGATGCGGCGGGTGATCACCAGGTGCAGGCCGATGTCCCTTGCCTGGGGCAGGAACTCCAGCAGTGGCAGCAGCGGGTTCTGCGACGCGGCGGCGACCAGGTCGTAGTCGTCGACCAGGACGTAGAGCTGCGGGCCCTTCCACCAGCTGCGGTTGTTCAGCATCTCCGGGGTCACGTCCGGGCCGGGGAGCCGCTCCCGCATGGCGACCGCGATCTGGTTGATCAGGTCCGCGGTGACCTGGTGGGACGTGCCGTACCCGATGGTGTTCTCCTGCGGGATGCAGCCGAGCAGGCTGCGCCGCAGGTCGACGAGGAGGACCCGGGCCTCGGACGGGCTGTTCCCGGCCACGATCGATTTCGCCAGGCTGCGCAGGAACGAGCTCTTGCCGCTCTCGATGTCGCCGAAGAGCAGGGCGTGCGGCTCGGCGTCGAAGTCCAGCCAGACCGGTTGCAGGTCGGACTCGGCGATCCCGATCGGGACGACCGGGCCCCGCGCCGCGGGCAGCATGTCGAACGGCAGCTCCGGCGGCAGCAGGCGGACCCGGGGAGCGGGCGGCCCGCTCCAGTGCTCGGTGGTGTGCTTGACCAGCTCCGCGACCGCCTCGGCGAGGTCGTCGGCGCGCTGCTCGCGGTCGATGCGGGGCAGCGCGGCGAGGAAGTGGTGCCCCTCCGGGGTGAGGCCGTGGCCCGGCGACTGGTCGGGCACGTTCACCGCTTCCCGGCGGTTGATCAGCGAGTCGCTGGGCTCGCCGAGGCGCAGCTCGATCCGGGTGCCGAAGACGTCGCGGATCTGCGGCCGGACGTCCATCCACCGGTTCGTCGCGGCGATCACGTGGATGCCGAAGCCGAGTCCCCGGTTGGCGAGATCGTTGACGGTCGGCTCCAGGTCCTCGAAATCGGCCCGCAGTGTCGACCAGCCGTCGATGACCAGGAAGACGTCGCCGAACGGGTCCTCGGCGTACCGGCCCTGCTGCTTGGCCCGCCGGTAGGCCGCCATGCCCTCCACGCTCTGCTGGGCGAACAGGTCCTCCCGGCCCCGCATCAGGCCGTGGACCTCGGCGATCGTGCGCCGGACCCGGTCGGTGTCCCGGCGGGTCGCCACGCCGCCGACGTGCGGCAGGTCGGTGACGCCGCTGAGCGGGCCGCCACCGAAGTCGAGGCCGTAGAACTGCACCTCACGTGGGGTGTGGGTGAGCGCGAGGCTGGCGATCAGGGTGCGCAGCAGGTTCGACTTGCCGGACTGCGAGCCACCGATCACCAGCAGGTTGCCGGACGCCCCGGCGAGGTCCAGCCACATCGGATCACGGCGCTGGTCGAACGGCTTGTCGATGATCCCGACCAGGGCGTGCAGGGTGCCGAACCGCTCGGCCGCGTCGACCGTGAGGCCGCGGTCCGGCATCGAGATGACCGGCGGCAGCATCTGGCCGAGGGTGGGCGCCTTGTCCAGCGGGGGCAGCCACACCTCGTGTGCCGGGGTGCCCTGGCTCTCCATCTGCCGGGCCAGGACGTCCATCAGGGTGTCGCCCTGGACTTTCTCCTCGAGGTCCTGGGCGGCCGTCTCCGGTTCCGGGCGCTCCTCCCGCAGGGGCGCCACGTAGTAGGTGCTGAACTCGCGGACCGGGCTGCCGGCCCGGGTGCCGCCGGCGGCGACGACGCCCTCCCTGCGGACGGCACCGGAGACGTACGCCGCTTTCAGCCGGACCAGACCGTCGGTGCCGGCCCGCAGGTAGCCGTGGCCGGGGTGGTGCGGGAGCTCGTAGGCGTCCGGAACGCCGAGCACCGCCCGGCTCTCCATCGAGGAGAAGGTGCGCAGACCGATCCGGTACGACAGGTGCGACTCCAGGCCGCGCAGCCGCCCCTCCTCCAGCTTCTGCGAGGCGAGCAGCAGATGGATGCCGAGCGACCGGCCGACCCGTCCGATCTGGACGAACATGTCGATGAAGTCCGGCCGGTCGGCGAGCAGCTCGGAGAACTCGTCGACGATCAGGATCAGGCTGGGCAGCGGGGCCAGCGGCACGCCGGCCGCCCGGGCCCGCTCGTAGTCCCGCTGCGAGGCGTAGTTGCCGGCCTTGCGCAGCAGCTCCTGCCGCCGGGTGAGCTCGCCCTGGATGGCGCCGAGCATCCGGTCGACCAGCGGCTGCTCGTCCTGCAAGTTGGTGATCATGGCCGCGGTGTGCGGCAGCCGGTCCAGCGACGCGAAGGTCGCGCCGCCCTTGTAGTCGACCAGCACGAAGTTGAGGATCTCCGGGTTGTGGGTCAGCGCGAGCGCCACCACCAGCGTGCGCAGCAGCTCCGACTTGCCGGAACCGGTCGCGCCGATCAGCAGGCCGTGCGGGCCCATGCCGTCCTGCGCCGACTCCTTGAGGTCCAGCTCGACCGGCCGGCCGTCGACGCCGATGCCGATCGGCACCCGCAGCCGGTCCCGGTTGGGGCGGCTGGCCCAGAGGTCGGTCAGGGCGATCTGGTACGGATCGTCGACCTCCAGCAGCTCGGCCAGCCCCATGTCCTGGGAGATGGCCGGCTGGTCACCGTACGTCGCGGCGGAGAGCCGCAGCGGCGCCAGCTCCCGCGCCAGCACCTCGATCTCGGCGGGACCGAGCGTGTCGGCCTGGCCGACCTGGGTGGACCCGTCCATCGTGGTGCCGGTGATCGTCCCGTCCGCGGCGATCTCCAGGACCACCGAGCTGTCGTCGAGCAGTCGCGGCGGCGGGACCGAGAGGTCGAGGATGGTGACGCCGGCGACGCCACCCTCGGTCATCAGGTGGTCGGAGCCGGCCGTCGAGCCGCCGTCGATGATCACGACCACGTGCGGACCGCCGGGCGCCGGGCCGGACGGATCGAACCGCGGGCGGTTGACCAGCACGTCGTCGAGCATCGCCTCGAGCGCGGGCACGCTCGGCGCGACCAGCCGGACCGGGCCGACCGCGTCGGTCTTGTCCGGGTGCTGCGCGTGCGGCAGCCATTTCGCCCACTCCCACCGGCGCCGCTGGTGGTCCGGCACGCAGACGCCGATCCGCAGGTCGTCCGGGGCGTGGAAGGTGGCGATCTGGGCGGTCAGCGCCCGGCAGAAGCCCTGCACCGCCTCGTCGGAGCCGCGCAGGTAGATGTGCGAGAAGTCGCGCAGGGCGACGGAGACCGGCAGGTCCGGCACGACCGAGTAGGTGTTGACGAACTTGCGCAGCGCCATCGCGCAGAGCGGCTCCAGCTCGTCCACCGGCCGGGTCTGCGGCGGGATCAGCCGGGTCGCCACCTCCTGGACGCCGACCGCGATCCGGACCACCGTGAAGTCGGCGTCGTTGCGGCGCCGCTCCCAGAGCCGGCCGCTGTCGGCGAAGGTCCACAGTGTCGCCGGGTCGGGATTGCGATAGTAGAGCGCCTCGCGCTGCTGCCGGATCGTGTTGCGCAGCTGGGCGCGGAGCTGGGAGAGATGGCGCAGGTACTGCCGGCGGGACTCGATCATCTCGCGCTTGCCGGGGCCCGAGGTGTTGGTCGCCATCATCGCGATCATGCCGAGGATGGACACCCCATACATCGCGCCGGCGACATAGGTCAGTGGACCGCCGCGCTGCACGCCCATCATCAGGCCCATGGCCGCCGCGCCGGCGCCCATCGGCAGCACCATCAACATCCGGGTCCAGCCCTTGCCGGCGGGCGGCGGGACCTCCGGTGGCGGGTCGAGCAGCACCTCCCCGGAGGGCATCACCGGCGCGGGTCGCCGCGGGGGGCGCTTGACGATGGTGACGGTCACGCTTGGCTCCCCCGCGGCTGCTGAGTCTCCCTTGTGCCCATCCTAGCCAGCCATTCGCCGGGGCGAATCAATCCGTTTCGGCCTGCTAGCTTGTGTGGCACACAGGCACAGCAGGAGGTGACCGCGTGACCGCACCGGGTGGCCCGAGTCTGGCCCGGGTGACGATCGCCGCGCCGACCCGCCGGATGGACATCGCCCTGCCCGACAACATGCTGGTCGGCGAGCTGCTGCCGCATCTGCTGCGGCACGCCGAGGGCGCGCTCGGCGAGCCGGCCGAGCGGCACGGTGGCTGGGTGCTGCGGCGGGCCACCGGCAACGCCCTCGAGCCCGGTCGCAACCTGGCCGCCCAGGGCGTCCGGGACGGCGAGCTGCTGCACCTGAAACCGGCCCGGGAGGACTGGCCGGAGCTGGCGTACGACGACGTCGTCGAGGTGATCGCCAGCGGCGCCCGCCGCTCCGGGCGGTCCTGGGGCGCCGCCGCGACCCGCCGCTGCGGCCTGGCGATCTTCGCCGCGGCCCTGCTCATCGGCCTCTTCGGACTGGCCGTCGGCGGCCCGTCCCGGCAGCTCTCGGCGATCGTCGCGCTCGCCGTGGCGCTCGGCCTGACCGTGGTCGGCATCCTGCTGTCGCGTGCGTTCACCGACGCCGGTGCGGGCGCCGTGGTCGCCGCGAGCGGCCTGCCCTACGCGTTCCTCGGCGGCGCCTGGCTGCTCACCGACTCCGGGTCCCGCTTCCTCGGCATCGGCGCCCCGGCCCTGCTGCTCGGCTCGGCGGTGCTGCTGGTCTTCAGCATGCTGGGCCACGCCGGCGTGGCCGGGCTGCCCCGGCTCTTCGTGGCCGGCACCGCGATCGCCCTGACCGGCCTGCTGGCCGCGCTGCTGACGCTCGCCGGGGTGCCGGCCGACGGCGCCGCCGCGGTGGCCCTGACCGCCGCGATCGGGCTGCTCCCCGGCTACCCGGTGCTGGCCAGCTGGATCGGCCGGCTGCCGTTCCCGGAGCTGCCCAGCCGGGCCGAGGAGATCCTCAAGGACAAGCCGATGCCCCGCCGGGCGGACGTCTTCGCCGCCGTGGTCCGGGCCGACGAGGTGCTCTCCGGTCTCCTGCTCGCGGCCGCGTTCAGCAGCGTCGTCGCGATCCTCTACCTGGCCTGGTCCGATCCGGGCACGGCCGTGGTGCTGCTGATCGTGGCCGCGGTGACCGCCCTGCTGCTGCGCGCCCGGCTGCTGGCGACGCCGCGGCAGCGCGTCCCGCTCCTGGTGGCCGGGGTCGCCGGCCTGGCCGTGCTGGGCATCGGCGCGGTCGTCACCGGCGCGGTGCCGGGCCTGCTGGTGCTGGCCGGCGCGGTGCTGACGGGCGCGGTCGCGCTGATCGCCGCGGTGGTCTACAGCCAGCGGCAGCCCTCGCCCTATCTGGGACGGGCCGCCGACCTGCTGGACGTCATCGCGATCATGGCGCTGATCCCGCTGGCGTGCGCGGTGATGGGCGTCTTCGACGACATCCGCGGGCTGTTCTCCTCGATCGGCGGGTGAGCCGCCGTGACCTCTCGTCGTGACCAGTTGCAGTCGTACCAGTTCCTGAACCAGCGGGTGATCTCCGCGTTCGTGATGCGGGAGACCGACCCGGCGCAGTCCCCGCTGCGGCGCGGCATCGGCGCGCTCTTCGGCGGCCTGATGGTGGCGATCCTGATCGGCGCCGGGTTCGGCATCTACGGCATCCTCACCAAGGTCGGCACCGACCAGTGGAAGAGCGACGGCTCGGTGGTGGTCGAGCGGGAGTCCGGCGCGAGCTTCGTCTACCTGGGTGGCCGGCTCAATCCCGCGCTCAACTTCACCTCGGCCAAGCTGGCCGCCGGCCGGGCCAACCCGGTCGTCTACCGGGTCGCGGCCAAGGCACTGGCCGGGACGCCGCGCGGCGTCACCATCGGCATCCCGAACGCGCCGGCCTCCCTGCCCGCGGCCGGTCAGCGGGTCGGCCTGCCCTGGTCGATGTGCCTGGTCCCGGGGGCGAACCCGACCGGGACGCTGCTGGTCGGCTCGACCGGCCCGGCCGGCACCGACCTGGGCGACAAGGGTCTGCTGGTGAGCACCGGAGCCGACGACATCGAGCTGGTCTGGCACGGCCGCAAACACAAGTTCCGGAACGCCCAGACCACCCTGCCGGCACTGTACGGCGCGGTCGACCCGACCCTGGTCAGCACCGCCTGGCTGAACGCGCTGCCGGCCGGGACGGACATCGCCGCCGTCCAGGTGCAGAACCGGGGCGCCCGCTCCGCGCGGGTCGCCAACTTCGTCAACGGTCAGGTGCTCGCGGCCGATTTCGGCGTCGGCAACAAGCAGTTCTACCTGGTGCTGGACAATGGCCTGCTGCCGATCACCGCGTTGCAGAGGGCGCTGCTGAACGCCAGTTTCCCAGCCGAGCCGACGAACGTCCCGGTCACCGTCGTGAACAATCCGGCCGACGCCCCGCAGCTCAAGCCGGCCGGCAACGCCGACGCCCAGCCCCCGGCGACCCCGCCGACGCTGGCCACGGTTGCCGCCGGCACGACCGCCTGCGCGGTCACCCGCGTCGCCGCCAAGGCTCCGTCGATCACCATCGGTGGCGCGGCCGCCGGCCTCTCCTCGGCCGTTCCCACGGCGGGCAGCGTCGGAGGGCGCGCCCTCGCCGACGCGATCGGGGTTCCAGCGGGGATGTTCGCGCTGGTCAAGGTTCCGGGATCGGGCGGCTACCAGCTGGTGACCGACCTCGGCGTGCGGCACGCGGTCCCCGACGCGGACGCGCTGGGCCGCCTCGGATACGCCGCGACGTCGGCCACCGAGGTGCCCACGGCCCTGGTCAACACGATTCCGGCGGGAGTCACGCTCGACCCGGCCGCCGCCATCAAACCGGCCGGCGGCTAGCGGGTGGGTTCGGCGGGGTCGTCGAGGAGCATGACCGGGGGCCCGGGCTCGACCGGCTCGTCGTAGAGCGGGAGGGGCAGCGCCAGAGCGGGCCGCCAGTGCTGGCGACGGCTGCGCCGGATCGCGGCGGTGACCATCAGGACGGCGACGACCGCGACCGCGGCGAGGGTGGCGCCGGCGAAGGCGGCCAACCGGCGGCGTCTTTCCGTGTCGGCGCCGGCGGCCGGGGCGGCGGACAGGGCGGGCAGGGCCCGCCCACGCGCTCCGGAGACCTTGCCGGTGATCGCGCTGTAGGGGTTGACCACGCCCGCGCCGAAAGCGTCACCGGTGACGGTGGGGCTGGCCGATGCGGTCAGGAGGCGGGTCACGTCCGCCACCGGCATCCGGCCGACGCGGCTGCGGATCAGGGCCGCTGTCGCGCCGACGTAGCCCGCCGCGATCGCGGTCCCGTCCGCCTCGACCAGGCCGTCGGCCTGCAAGGTGGGTACGGCGACGCCGGGGGCGACCAGATCGACGTACGAACCGTGGCCGGATTTTTCGAAGATCTTGCCGTTCTGGTCGATCGCGCCGACGGCGATCACGTCCTGATAGGCGGCCGGGAACGGCGTCGGATTTCCGTCCTGGGCCGAACCGAGGTCACCGGTCGCGGCGATCACCGGCACGTCCGCCGCGATCGCCGCCGCGATCGCCGTGCGCAGCCGGTTGCTGTCGTCGTAGGCCGGGCTGGCCACGACGATCACGTCGGCGCCCTTGGCCACGGCGAGGTCGATGGCGCGGGCCAGCACGTCCGGCTGGGCGAACGTCTCCCCCGCGCCGGGATCGTCCGGGACGACCCGGACCGGCAGGATGCCGGCCGAGCCGGCCAGCCCGGTGACCGGGCTGTCGTTGGCCGGCTTCGCGGCGATCACGCCGGCCACCTGGGTGCCGGTGCCCCGGCAGTCGGTGTCCGCGGTGCCCTTGTTGTCGACCGCGTCATTGCCGGCCAGCACCTGGTCGGTGAACTGCGGATTGTCGGCCTGAACCCCGGTGGAGAGCACCGCGACCCGGACGCCACCGCCCCTGGCGAACTGGCTGACCGAGTCGGCCGCCAGCATCGTCCGCGGCCACGCGACTCCTCCGGAGACCTGACCGGCGGAGACGCAGTCGGCGGCACGGGCCGGCGTCAATCCGGCCGGTGCCATGATCCCGGCCAGCGCCACAGCCAGCACGGCGGCGGCGCGGCCAAGACCGGGCCGGCCCATGCGGGGATGGGCTTCGTCGCGAGTCCTGGCAACCGGCAGCACCCGCCGATGATATGCCGGTCGATCCCTGCGGGCGTTACCCTTTGGTGCACTGCCGTCCACCCGGGAGCCCGATGAAGAAGCGCGTCATCCTCTGCTGCCTTGTCACCGTCCTGATCGGCGTCGCCGGATGCGACGCGAGCACCGGCACCGCCGCCGAGCGTAAGGCGGCGTACGCGGAGCTGACCGGGATCCAGGAGAAGCTGGAGAAGGCGGGTGGCGGCGCCCGGGTCGACTTCACCGCCACACTGGACGGCATCGGCCCGTCCGGCGGGTGGGAGGGCGTCAGCCAGGTCCGATTCGCGGAGCCGAGCTGGGACACGACGTACGCGAAGATGATCTCCAAGGGTGACGACAGCCCGGTGGTGAGCGCGCGGCGCCTGCACCTGGGCAACGCCGACTACTACACCTCGCAGGCCCTGAAACCGGCCGACGGCCGTCCCTGGTACCAGGCGAGCGAGACCATCCTGCTGTGGGGCAACCAGCTCGCCAACCCGCAGCTCAACGTGGCCGACATCGTCACCTGGCTGCCGGCCTTCGCTCGCGCCGACGAGAGCATCGCCGCCGAGTCCAAGATCGGCGACCACGAGTACCGGATCTCCTGTGACAAGGGCAGCCGAGTCTGCCCGACGCAGCTGGGCTCCAGACTGGACGACTACTTCAACGTGATCTCGTCGATGACCCTGCACGCGGTGCTGAACGCCGACGGACTGCTCCAGAAGCTCGAGGTGGAGGCTTACCTGAGCTACCAGGAGCCGCCGGGCGGGACACCGACCGGGAACCCGGCGTTCCACCCGGCGGATTCCTACCGGGCCACGGCGACCTTCACGCTCAGCCAGTTCGGCACGGTCCCGCGGATCACCGCCCCGGCCGCCGGCGACATCTCCCGCTCCGACCGGGTGGACGTGAAGCGGAGTTAGGTCTCCGGCGGGCCGAACGTGAGCAGCCACGGCACCTGCTCGGCGCCGAACTCCAGCGGGTTGTCGCCGTCCGGATCGATCGCGAGGCTCCAGCCCTCCGGCCAGCAGGCCAGGACGAAAGAGAAACCCACCTCGACGTACGGCACCTGGTCCGGATGACTGGCGGCCAGGGACGCCGGACTGGTGAACACCTCGATCCGGTGCTCCGGGGCGTACCGCCACGGGAAGCCGGCGTCGACCAGCTCCTCGGCCTGGGCCGGGCGGGTCGTCGGGACCAGCACCACGGCGTCGAGCAGGCGCTCCATGAAGCCGTACACGTCACCGGCGTCGGCGGCGGCGCTCATCGCGGTCATCGGATCGTCGTCCGGGTAGTCGCCGGCCTCGTGAAGGGCCCGCAACCGCGCCTCCTCCAGATCCTCCTCGACCGAGGTCTCGACCAGCTCCGCCAGGGTCGGCACGACCCGGTCGCCGACCGCGGCGCCGGCCAGATCCTCCACCGGCAGGTAGGCGTCGATCGGCGTGCCCGGGTTGATCGCCAGCCGCCACTCCGGGTTCGGCCACTTGCGCCGCAGCTCCGCGTAGGTGGTGACGACGTAGCCGTCGATCGCGTGCCCGAACTGCCGCGCCAGGCTCTCCACCGAACTGAACACCGGCAGGAAGACGTGGTCGAAGGCGTGCACGGTGAGGAACCGCTGCCGCCCCGACCGATCACCGGTGAGCTGCGGCAGGAACAGATCGGCGACCGCGACCAGCTGGAAGTAGGTCTGCCGCTCGTCGGCCACCGCGGCCAGGGCCATCGCCCGCTCGACCTCGTTGGACGGCGCCCACTCGGCAGGCCCCTGCTCCGGCTGCCCGTTCACGAGAGCCTCCGGTGCGAGCCCGGCAGGAGAACGCCGAGACCGTCGGGGGTGGCGAGCCGGGCGGTCGCGCTCGCCGCCAATTCCTCAAGATCTGCCGGTACGGAACGCAGCGCCAGCCAGAACGACGCGAAGTCACCGGCCACCCGGTGCATCAGCCGCTCGCAGACCTCCACGGCGGTGAAGTGGTCCCGGTCGCGCGGATCGTCGTCGTCCAGGAACCCGATCGTGCCGGCGCCCGCGCCGCTGACCCGCAACGTGAGCAGGCCGCCCTGAACCGGGCCGATGCCCAGCCACTCCTCGGTCAGCCGATCGCCGAAGAACTCGTTCAGGTAGCCCAGGTCCTGCGTCCGGTCCGCACGGAAACCGAACAGCGGCTGGTCGAGAACGAAGCCGAATCCGGGATGGACCGCGGGTACGTCCGGCGCGCCACCGTTCGTACGCCCGAGAAAATCGCGATAGGCGGCCGGAAGGCGAACGCCGAAGCGGTCCTCCGCCGCCGCCAGTGCGGCGGCCGAGAGTCGCTCGGTGACCAGGATGCCCGGCGGCTCGTCGCCGGGCGCCCGGAGACCGTGACCGGCCAGCGAGCGCGCCCCGACGCTCACCCCGCCGAGGTGCCGGAAACTGCTGTGCAGCTCGGCCGGGACCAGCGCGAGGTGCCGGGTCTGCGCGACGTGCGCCCAGGTCCAGCCGACCGGGGTGCCGACCGCGCCGGCCCAGAGCGGGTCACCGCCGGCGCGGGCCGTCCGGTCCGCGGTACGCACGTCGACGACGCGCGCCTCCTCCACCGTGAGATCCGCGATCGCCGGGGGCAGCGCGACCATCGTCCGCGCATACGGCGTCCAGTCCGGGAAGCCGTACGGATCGACGGGCACCCCGTGCCGGTAGCGCACCCGCAGCATCGGGCTGGCCGGGTGCGCGGCGCGAAACGCGTACCTGCCGCCGGCGATCCGCTCGCTCCCGTCCCCCATCAGAGATCGACCCGACGGCCGGTCTTCGGGTCGAGGCCCATGATCTGCCGGGCCTTCGCGGTGTACTCCGTCTCGGCCTCCGCCGATGCCTCGACGTCGACGTGGTGCCGCTCGTAGTCCTCGTCGTCCGGATGTTCCTCGGCTCGGTACGGCGTGCTCCCGGCGTGCCTGCCCTGCCACTCGGAGTGCCAGCCGGCCAGCTCGCCCAGCCGCTCCTCGGTGGTCGGAGGCGGCGGCATGCCGGGCACGCTGAACTCGCGGACCCGCTCCGCACCCTCGGTCCGCGGGGCGGACTCCACCAGAAATCGGGCCCGGTCCAGCACGACCTTCTCCAGCTCCTCCGGGTGACAGAACGCCCGGTCCTCGATGTGCAGGAAGAGCTCGTCCTCCGGCGGGAGGCCGGTGGCCAGCACGGAATCGGCGATCGATTCCGGCCATACCCACATGCCGTCGGTCCGGTACGCCCCGTCCGGCCCGGAGACCACCAGCGGCGCCCCGGTCAGGAACGCCACCATCTCGGCGCGCGCCTCGGCGTCCAGGTAGCCGCTGCCGTATCCCGGCACGGCCAGGCGCAGCGGGAACTCGCCGGCCCGCTGACGGGCCAGGGCGCGGGACACCGCTTCGTACTCGCGGCGTACCGCCGACTCCAGGGCCACCGCAAACACGCTGACCAGCGGCTTCAACGGGCCGGGCAGCTCACCGCGCCCGGTGGCCGCCAGCATCGGCGAGGGCCGCCACACACCGTCCCGGCCCAGTAGCTCGTCGACCGGGCCGTCCGGGGACGGGACCCGGCGCAGCAGCCAGGACGGGGCGGTGACCGGGTCACCCTCCCGGAGCCGGGCGAAGTAGGCGACTTCGGACACGTCTGCTGTGGACAACTCGGCCTACCTCTCCCCCGGGCGCCAGAGCAGCGCCGCGCCGTCGAGCGCCGCCCGGTGGTACGGCGGCAGCTCCTCCCCGGCCCAGTACACCTCGACCTCGGCGGTGCCGTCACCACGGCCGGCCAGGGCCCGCGAGGCCTCGTGCGCCCGATCCCAGGCCGGTGCGTACGGGCTCACCTCGACCAGCACCACGCGGACGCCGCCGTCGAGCGGCCCGTCCGGCGGGAAGCGCCAGGTCCGAGCGACCGAGCGGACGTCGTCCTCCTCGCGCAGCCAGATGATCGGCGACCGGTCCGCCAGATCGGTCAGCCGGGTGGCGAGGTCGTTGAGCGGGGCCAGCACGGGCGGCAGCTCCCAGAGACTCTCGCCGGGGCGGCCGGTGAAATCCATCCGGGGCGGAATCCGGTCCGCGTCGGTGGCCAGCACCTCGGCCGGCACCGGAAAGAACCGGTACCGGGGCAGCGGGGTCTCCTCGGTGAGGGTCACCAGGTCGAGCGCCATCGGGTCCTCGTCGAGGAAGGCCCGCGTCATCTCCCGGAGCAGGGCCACCTCACCGTTGGTCAGCGGCACACCGAACTCCACCGCCGAGCCCGCCACCGTGTCGGGCAGCAGAACCAGGTCACCCCCGGCCAGCATCCGCCGCATGTCGGTCAGCCAGTCGCCGGGCACCTGGCCGGCCAGCCGGAGCAGCAGCCGATGCAGGCCGCTGAAGTATCGCCAGCCCTGCTCACCGGTCTCGATCCGCGCGTCAACCATCTCCGCCCCTCTCCTCGAGGACGATGATCTCGCACCTGCCGCGCCACTCCTCCGGCAGCTTTTCCAGCGTCGCCTCGACGAGCGCCGGGTCGTACACCTGACGGGTCTTCGAACCCGGTGGCAGGACCACCTCCCGGTCCTCCGGGAACGAGGAGAACACCGAGATGTCCCGGGCGGCCACACCGGTCAGCTTGTAGACGGCGATCACCCGGTTGTCACCGGCCGGGTTCTCCGACATGAACCGCACCGCGACGTCCGACAGCGGGCTCATGCTCAGTACGCTCAGCGCCCTGCCGTCCGGGAACGCCTTCGAGCCGTAGATCGGCGAGTAGTACCTGGTCGTCCAGTCGCCGCGGTACGCGATCACCGGTTCCTCCCGGCTGCCGACCGTGGGCAGCTGCTGGAGCGCGTCGAACGACATGTCGGCATGCCAGCGCATCTCCTCGAACAGCCGGGGTGCCACCTTGCGCAGCTCCTGGCGGATCTCCCGGTGTGCCCGGCCGGCCTGGGCCTCGGCCCGGTCCGCGGCCTCGGCGGCCCGTGCGGCACCGGCCTGATCGCCCGCGGCGAGCAGGCGCGCGGCCTCTGCCTGGGCGTCCCGCATCGCCCGGGTGGACGCGATGTACCGCTCGGCCGACGGCCGGTACGCCGACGTGGAGTCGAGATGCCCGTCCCCGACGTGCACGATCGGCCGCAGAGCCAGGGGCAGCGGCAACTGCTTCGCCCCGTCGACCTTGTTGTTCAGGTAGTTGTCGACCAGCGCGTTGATCTTCCGGTCGTGCACGATCCGCACCGGGGTCTCGGCCGGGGTCGGGTTCAGCATCTCCGCGGTGATCACGTTGTTGATCAGGTAGTGACTGTGTCTGGTGTAGACGGTCAGGGCCATGATGTGCGGCTTCGTCAGGCGTTCGCCGAACGCGCGCACCTCTTCCGGCCGGTCCGGGTCGATCCCGTTGCGCTCCATCCACTCACGCAGCGGGCTGCCCTCCTCGACCCGGCCGCTCCGCAGCTGCGACCAGATCCGGTCCGCGATCTCCGGCACCTTGTGGTGGGTCTCGGTGAACCCCCTGACCGAGGTGTCCTGTGCATGGTCGAGATACAACACCTCGTGCGGCACCAGACCGTCACGTGCGATCTCGGTCCGGATCGTGTGCAGGTCGACGCCGGGCAGGCTGCGGTGCAGGTCGGCGGCGGTCAGCCGCTGTGACCGGGAGTGGACGGCGACCGGCTCGACCTCGGCCATGCTCGCACCGCGGAGGATCTCGAACAGCGAGTGGTCCCGGGACGGCAGCATCCAGCCCATCAGGCCGTGCAGGAAGCTCTCCGCCCTGGGGCCGTGGAAGCCGATCAGCTGCGCCGCGGTCAGCATCCGGGTCGTGGTGGCCGAGACGCCGTCCTGGATCGTGTGGCCGTCCCGCTTGACACCCCGGGCCCAGCGGGTGTTGTCGAGCTTCTCGATGTCGTGGACGACCTCGCCCTCGCGCCACGCCAGCTTCGAATCGGCCCCCAGACGTTCCCCGCCCATCCGCTCCAGGAACTCCCTCTCGAACTTCCCGAGCGGCGCGCCGATCCGTTCGTAGTGACCCAGGGTGTTCGCCCGGTCCGGCAGGAGCCGCTCCGGGGCGTCTCCCCGTTTCCACTGGCTGCTCACCACCTCGAGCAGGTTCCGGTACCCACGCTGGGTCGGCCGCAGGGCGTTCCCGGTCGTCATCGGATCCCGGGCGAACCGGCGCTCGACCTCCGGCGGGAGCCGGTCCTCGAGCGAGCCGACGACCCTGCGGACCGTGCTCATCTCGACCTGGTGGTGGACGCCCCGCAGCTCCCGCAGATCGAGCCCGGCCGCCAGGGCCTCCCGCAGCCGGCCGTGGTCGAACGCCGAGATCAGCGCCATGGACAGCCGGTGCGGGCTCGACCGGTTCGAGTACGCCGCGTTGTAGAACGCGGTGGCCAGTTCCCGGACGTTGCCCTCCCGCAGCAGGGTGTCGAGGGGCACGTCCCGCCCGACCTGGCCGGCGCTCTCCACAGCTCTCGGATCGTCCCGGAAGAAGGCCTGCTCGACCTCGCGGGCGATCTCGGCCTTACGGACCGGCTCCGTCTCGCCGATCGTCGCCAGGTCGGTGAGCACCTCCCGGAGCCGGGACACGGCCTCCCGCATCGTGCCCAGCGTGTGCGGGTCGTTGAAGAAGTGCACGCCGACCGCGGTCTCGAACCGCCGTGCCTCGGCGGGCCATCCCCCGTCGCTGTAGAAACGGTCGAACCCGAACGGTGGCTCGCCGGGCCGGCGGCCGCCGATCGGTCGATTCAGGTCACCAGGATCCGGCCGACGAAGACCGGGGTCGGGTTCGTGCGCTCCACCACGAGCGTGACCCAGCCCATCCGCCGGCTCCGCGGAGTCTCGAACTCCACCCCGAGAACCTTCGCCGACTCCCCGGTCACCGCGTCCCGCAGGGTCTCCCCGGTCGTGATCACCCCAGCGAGTACCTTCCCCGAGACCAGCAGGCCGCCCCGGCTCGCCAGGTCGGTGATCTCCTCGATCAAGAACTGCGCCTTCTCCGGCACTTTCCCACCCTTCGAAACCCTGCCGGAAGCGTTGGACGGCCGCGCTCTCGCTCGCGTACGCCTCCGCCTCCAACTCGCGCAGCATGTGCGGTCCGGTGACCCGGCCCTCGCGCAACTGCCTGACATGAGTGTGTTCATGGGCGACCGTGGCCGCCAGCGTCTCGGCGTCGGCGAACGCGGCCGGGCCGAGGCGGACCTGCCGCCCGCCGTACTCCGGCGGGGTCACGGCGCTGACGCCCTCCCGGTCGTACATCCGGGCCTCGGCGAGGTCGGAGATCAGATGGACGTCGACCCCGCTGAGGTCGAGACCCATCAGATCAGCGACGTGGGCCACCGCGTCGTGGGTGAAGGGGACGTCGCTGCCGTTGAGGAGGACGTCCTCGTTCGTACGCGGTGGAGTGCCGTGGTCGTGCGAATGTTCCGGGGTGTCGTTGGCGTTCGGGTTCGCGTCCGCCGCGTCCGGCTCCGCGTAACGGTCCGGGTTCAGGGCACGGTCGATCCGGTCTTGCTGGAGCCGGCGATCGGCTTCGGTGTACGGCTGGTCGTCCGCCGGGCGATACGGCTGGTCGTCCGCCGGACGATACGGCTGGTCGTCCGCCGGACGATACGGCTGGTCGTCCGCCGGACGATACGGCTGGTCGTCCGCCGGACGATACGGCTCGTGCGCTTCGCGATGCAGGTTGGGGGCCTCGTTCGGGTGCCCGCCGAGGCTGGGCGAGGGCGTCTCGGGCTCCACGCGCAGCGGAGCCTCCTCGTGCCAGCGCGGCGCCCGCTCCCCACGCCAGTCCGAGCCGAGCATGGCGCGCTTGCCGATCCAGCTGCCCTCCGCGCCCTCCTGACCGGCCCGGCCGACCTGACTGAGCTCGTACGGCGTCGGGTAGTCGGGGTGTCCGAACCTCGTCCGGGCGTGTCTGCGGTGCAGCGCCTCAGCGTCCCGGGACTCCTGCGTCATCCGGCTCAGGCCCTCGGCCGAGTCGCGGTAGCCGTACTTGCCGGCGATCCGGTCGGCGGCCTCGACGTCGCCGCGCGACAGGGCCTCGGTCATCTGCCCGAGGTCCTGGTTCAACCGATTGATCTCCGTACGAAGGCGGGCGAACACCTCGGACGGGAACCGCTCGCCGAACATCCGGCTCCAGTTGAAACCGTCCCGGGCCCAGACATAGCCGCCGATGTCCATGGCCGCGCGCAGGGTGATCCGGTCCACGCCGGACTCGACGTACCAGCCCTCCATGTGGTTGTTGAACGCCCGGGAGAAACCCCTGCCCTGCCACCACCGGTCGAGCTTCAGCTTCTCGTGGTGCACCTCCACGGTGCCGTCCGGGTTCCGGGAGAACAGCCGGTGGACGACGCCGACCGGCTGGGACTGGCCGGGGCGGTGGATGTCCATCCGGACCTCGAACTGGCCCTCCGAGAAGGCCACCACCTCGCGGACCCGGACCTCCAGGCCGGCGAAGTCACGCCCGGCCATCTCGTGCCGGAACGCCGCCTCGGCGCGCCGCACCGACTCCGGAAGGCTGTTCTCGTCCGGAGCGAAGAGCTCGCGCAGAGACGGCCGGGGCTCGCCCGGTCGCCGCGGCGACTCACCGTCCGGGCCACGCCCACCCGGGCCGTCACCGGGCTGCTCGTGCGCGGCGCGCTCGGCCTCCTCACGGGCCCGGGCCTCCTCCTCCCAGCGCCGCTGATCGCGAGCCTCGTCGTCGCGGCGCTGCTGCTCACGCAGCTCGTCGTCGCGCCGCTGCTGCTCGAACAACTCGTCCTCGTGCCGCTGCCGCTCGCGGTTCAGCTCCTCGAGACGCCGCCGCCCCTCGGCCTGCTCTTCCTCTAGGCGCCGCTGGTCGTGCAGCTCCTGTTCGCGCTGGGCCCGCTGCTCGGCCTCGGCGCGCTCCCGAGCGGCCACTTCCTGCCTGGCCCGCTCTTCACGAACGCGTTCCTGCCGGGCCTGCTCCTGCCGGGCCTGCTCCTGCCGGGCCTGCTCCTGCCGGGCCTGCTCCTGCCGGGCCTGCTCCTGCCGGGCCTGCTCCTGCCGAGCCTGCTCGTGTGACTGCGGTGTGCGGGTCGGCGGCTCCTCGTGGCGCGGTGTCACCTGGTCGAGTACCTGCTCAGCGAGGCGGTCGACGGTCCGGCTGATCTCGGCCGGCGACTTCGGCTGCCAACCGCCGTGCTCGTTCTGCTCGGCGAGGTGCTCCGTGGACCACCGGCCGAACTGCTCCGGCCCGGTGCGCGACCGCAGCTGCGCGGAGACCTGGTCCCGGTTGAGTCCTTCGGCCGGTGGCGGTTCGGCCCGGGTGGCCGGATGGCGGTTGACCACCTCGGCGGGCAGTTCCGGCACGTCCTCGCCGCGCATGATCTCCAGGATCCGCAGCGACTGCGGCGGCTCCTCCGCCCGCATCGGCTCGCCCGGCGGCGGCGGATCATCGTGCGGCGCCGCCCCACCATCGTGCGAGGACGCGCCGTCGCGTGCGGTCACACCATCGCGTGCGGTCACACCATCATGTGCGGTCGCGCTGTCGCGTGCGGTCGCGCTGTCGCGTGCGGTCGCGCTGTCGTGGGGCGAAGCCGGCACGCCCTCGTGCGCTGCCCGGCCCGCCGGGCCTTCGGCCGGCGGTCGCAGCTGGTCGCCCACCTCGCTGTGGAGGATGCGCCAGGCGTCATTCAAAGTTTCCCGTACGTGTGAAGGCCGCGCCGCCACGTCCTCCGGCACGTGGGTCGACAGCACCACGCCGGCGGGTTCGGTCTGCCGCCAGCCGCCCCCGTCGAGCGCCTCCATCGGGGGCCGGACCACGACCGCGCGGCCCGGCGGCACCGACTCGTTCACCTGGATCTTGACGTCCACCTCGAGGCCGTCGCCGAACCGTACCCGCATGACCTGCGTGTCGCTGTCCCAAGTGCCGTGGTGCGGCACGCCCGGCTCACTCGGCTGGCGCCCGTTGACCAGGTCGGTCATCTCGCCGTTGAGGGTGTGGACGACCTCGTGCGGCGCGGCCACCGGGCGGTCCATCGGCGGCCCGTCGACCGAGATCAGCCGGAACGGATCATGCTCACCGGGAACGTGCGAGCGGCCGGTGTCGCCCCGCTTCGCCATCGGGCTACCGGACTCCGAATCATGATCAGTCCCGCGCGGCGTCTCCGGGCCCGCCTGCCTCTCCTGGGCTGCAGGCGTCTCCCGGGCAGTCGGAGCCTCCCGAACTGCCGGCGTCTCCCGGGCTGCCGGGGCCTCCCGAACTGCCAACGTCTCCCGGGCTGCCGGCGTCTCGCGGGCTGCCGGCGTCTCGCGGGCTGCCGGCGTCTCGCGGGCTGCCGGCGTCTCGCGGGCTGCCGGCGATTCGGCTGCGGCTCGCTCCGGCAGTGCTTCGGCGATCGCGTCGACCTGCTCGCGCAGCGCCGGGATGTCCGGGAAGTGATCGGCGGCGAACTTGGCGTTCTTGCTCTGCGATCGGGTCTCGACGTGCTGCTTGTACTCCCGCGCGTACTCGCCGAGGCCCTCGATGTGCTTCGCGACGATCGCCGGGTCGGCGCCGTTCCGATCCAGCCGGATGATCTCCTCGAGCCGCACGTGGTACTCGACGATGAACATCCGGTTGCCGATGATGTTCGGCACCGCTTTCGCCGAGGGGAAGGTGCCGTCCCCGGTGTCCCGGACCGCGTTCGTACCCCATTCTGGGCCGTTCGGGAAACGGGCCCGGCTCTCCATCTGGTGGACGTGGCCGACCTCGTGCTCGAAGTCCAGGAATCGCATGTCCGGAATGACCCGCATGCGCTTCTCGAGCCGCCAGAAGACCTTGCCCTTGGCGTCGTAGACGTGCCGGTACTCGGTCTCCGGCCACCCGGCGTCCTCTTCGTAGATCTCGACGCCGAGCTCCCGCATCTCTTCCGCGATGCGGGGGAAGTCCGGGTGCTCACGGAACCGCACGGTCCCCTGTCGGATCGACTCAGGCGTCGGGTCGACACCGGTCTCGTGCCCGGCCGCGGCCATCGCCTTCTCACCGGGCCCCACGGCGCTCGGGTCGTGCGGCGGAGTCTCATCGTGCGGCGGCGGCCCGTCCGGCGGAGTCTCGTCGTGCGGCCGCCCACCGCCCTCCCCGTCACGCCCGGGATGCGCCTGCTCGCCCTCACGAACCGGATGCTCAGCGGCAGGCCGCTCCTCCCGGATCGCTGGCGGCTCCTCACCCCGTCGCACACCGTCCACATCGGCCCGCCGGGGCACCTCTTCCCCAGGCCGGGTAGGAGGCGCCACCTCATCCCGGCGATGCTCCGTCCCACTCCGCTCAGAGACGGCCCGCTCAGAAGAAGCACGCTCAGAAGCGGTCCGCTCAGAAGAAGCACGCTCAGAAGCGGTCCGCTCAGAAGAAGCACGCTCAGAGACGGCCCGCTCGGAAGAAGCATGCTCGGAGACGGCCCGCTCGGAAGAAGCACGCTCGGAGGCGACCCGCTCGGAAGAAGCGCGCTCGGAGGCGCCCCGACCCGACGGTGTGCGATCGGAGGCCGCGCGGTCCGGAACAGTGCGCTCCCCGGCCGGTCGCTCGGTGGCCGCACGGTCACCACCCACGCGATCGGTCGCCGCGCGATCACCACCAACCCGATCGGTCGCCGCGCGATCACCACCAACCCGATCGGTCGCCGCGCGATCACCACCAACCCGATCGGTCGCCGCACGGTCACCACCAACCCGATCGGTCGCCGCGCGATCACCACCAACCCGGTCCGTCGCGACACGATCGCCATCAACCCGGTCGGTCAGCGGCTGATCAGGACCCGTCCGGTCGCTCACCGGACGATCGACACCCGGACGATCGGTGGCGGCCCGGTCGACAGCCGGCCGATCCGTGCCGGAACGATCGCCCGGCTGCTGATCCGCGCCCGCACGGTCACCGGCGGAGTGTTCACCCTCGGGACGATCCGAGGCCGTACCGTCTGAAATGGATCTGTCGCCGCCGTCGATGACCCGGTCCGTAGGTCCGGAGTCCCGGATCCCGCTGTCGCGCACGCCGGTCCCGGCCGCGGCCGGGCGATCTCCCGCGCCCCGGTCGGCGGGCCCATCATCCGCCCCGCGGTCCGCCGCGGACGTGTGATCCCCGGTCGCCGTCTGCTCCGGCCGGGCCGCTGCCGGCGGCCCACCATCGGGAGGCGGCCCGTCACCGCCCACCCCGACCCGCTCCTGCCCCGCCACGCCCGTCGCGCCACTCCCGGTGGACGTGGTCTGCCGGGCCCCGGTCTCCGCCCGGACCGGACTGTCGCTCCGCCCGGCCAGCGCCTCCGTACGACCCGGCGCGGCGGCGGTCGACGCGGCGGCCGGCGCCATGTGCTGGGCCTGGATGCCGGTGTCCGTGGAGCGAAAGCCCTCGCTGTGCCCGGAGCTGCCGCCGTTGTAGTCGGTCGACCAGGAGAATTGCCCGTCGCTGGTGAGCACCAGGCTCTCGTTGTGCGTGGAACGCGCCGAGACGACGGTGAAGTCGCCCTCCCTCGCACCCGGCAGCACCTGGACGTCCTCGCCGATCCGCAGGTGGCCACCGCCGATGTGCGAGCTCTCCAGGTGGGTCTGACCGCCGAAGATCACGCCGGCCGCGGCACCCTGCACCGCGCCGTGCCCGACGTTGCTCCAGTTGATCGAGTCGCTCTGGCCGGTGGCGACCGCGTAGACCTCGGTGCCGAGGGCGGTGCCACCGCCGGCCAGCGCGCCACCGACGGCGTGGCCGATCGGGCCGCCGAACATGCCCGCGCCGAACGCCGCACCCTGGAGTGTGCTGGTGCCGACGTGACCCCAGTCCATCTCGGTCCGGTTGCCGGACATCTCCTGGAACATCTGCCCGAGCACGTCGGTGCCGCCCATGAACATGGCGCCGAACGCGGTGCGGGTACCGACGTACGAGACGAACTCCCGGCCGAGACCGGCCTCGGCCGCCCGCCGGGCGGCGATCTTCTCCAGCTCGGTGGTGGCGACCCTGGTGGCGGCGGACTCGGCGGCCTCCTGACCGACCTTCTTCTTCGCCCAGTTCTTGAGGAGCTGCTCGCGGATCTCCTTGGACAGCTCGCGCTGCAGCGTCCGCCGGACCCCCTTGTTCAGGGTGCCGGTGAGCTCTCTGGTGGCGAGTTTGCGCAGCTCCTTGGCGGCCAGTTTCTGGGCGACCGCCTTGGAGATGCCGCGGGCCGCGAGCTGGCGCGGGGTGAGGTTGGTGAGACCGGTCCTGGCGGCCTTGGCCAGGGCGTCCCTGCTCAGCTTCTTACCGGCGTCGGCCAGCGCGCGCGAGGTCGCGTTCTTGCCCGCGGCGAGGACCTTCGGTACGGCGCCCTTTCCGGCCGCCAGCACCCGGGGCGCTCCCTTGGCCAGCGCCGACGGCAGCCTCTTGAAGAGCTGGACCATCGACTTGAGCAGGACCTTGAGCGAGATCGACGCGATCTTCCGGACCGCCGCGGTCGCCGCTTCCAGGAGGGCCTTGCGGCAGAGCGCGAAGAGCCCGGGCGCGGCGGCGATCGAGCCGCCGCCGGACGGGATGATCGCCAGGATCAGCATGAACAGCGAGACGGCGAGCATCACCAGGTTGACCGCGGCGATGAACTTCATCAGCTCGACCTCGAGGCCGAACTTCTGCACGGCGCCCTGCATCTCGCCGGTGCCGGAGGCGGTCGAGCGGAGGCCTTCCAGGTAGGCGAACCACTGCTCGGCGAAGCGCTGCGCGGACTCGTCGCCGGACCAGTTCTCCAGGATGCCGTTGGCGGCCTGGGAGATGTCCTTGTACGCGTCGTTCAGCGTCTCGGCGAGCAGGCCCCACTGGTCGGCGAGGTCGTAGACGTCGTTGGCGCTGGATTCCGGGATCGGTCCGAGAATGATCTCGCCGACCCAGCTGCGGGCACCAGGGATGTACTCCTCGACGGAAGCGAACCAGTCGAGGATCGTCGTCATGACCTCGTGGTCGTCGCCGCTAGCCACGACGCGCCGCCGGGCCGTCCGGCCGGTGCATCACCGTCGCCTCACACCTGCCCGGACTTCGCGATGTCGGCACCCGACTGCTCGTCGGTGACATCGTAGGAGGCCATCGCGTCGGCGACGTACCTACCGATCTCGATCAGCTTGTCGCCGCAGTACGCGGCGGCGCTGCGCAGCGCCACGTTCGCGGTCGAGGGGTGACCCTCGGCGTCCGTGGTAGCGGTGACGTACTGCGGGTGGAACTCGTTGGTGAACTGGTCGGGCGGGAACGTGCCCTCGCGGCCCTCACGCTCCTCGATCTCCGGGATGCGCTCCCGCACGGCCTTGGCGAGGTCCTCGCCGCGATCCCTGATCCGGTGCGCGATGTTGATGATGTCGGTCGGGGATGAGCTGATCCGAACGTACTCACCCATGGTCGTCCTCCAACCGCTTGCGCACGTCGGTGTCGTGGCTGCCGACGAAGGTGCGCACATCCGTTCCGGCCAGCGCCCGGAGGTCGCTGGGGAGCGCGTCGTTCAGTA
Source organism: Actinoplanes regularis (assembly GCF_900188005.1). Classification (GTDB taxonomy): domain Bacteria; phylum Actinomycetota; class Actinomycetes; order Mycobacteriales; family Micromonosporaceae; genus Actinoplanes; species Actinoplanes regularis. The sequence goes on from NZ_FZNR01000002.1 coordinate 805,432, forward strand.
CCTCGTTGCTCTGCTTGCCGGCCTCCTCGATGGCGGCCCGCACGGTCTGCACGATGCTCGCGGCGAGCGCCTTGGAGTTGGGCTGGCGGAGGATCCGCGGGTCGATCTCGAGCTCCATGAGGTGCCCGCGGGGCCCGACCACGGCCTTGATCATGCGGTCCGGCGACCAGGCGGTGCCGGTCACGGCGAGCATGCGTTTCTGCATCTCGGGGAGTTCCGCGGTGGCTCTGCTCAGGTCGGCGACCATGTTGCGGAGAGCACCCCAGTCGGGCCGCCCGGCTACGTCCGCCATCGGCGCACCTATCCCGTCGTACGTCTCCGGCGAACCGGACTGCCGATATCGCGCGCCGGCCGCCGGTTGTCGCCGGCGGCCGGTGGCGGTCACATCCCAGCGGCGATCTGCTGGTCGATCTGCTGCATCCGCTCCGCGGACGCACCGAGCTTGACGCCCACCGACTGGAGCGCCGCCTTGATCTCGAGCGCGCCCTGGTTCCACTTCTGCCGGGCCTGGTCGCAGGCCTCACCGGCGGCGCCGGTCCAGTCCTCCGCGAACGTCTTGCTGAACTCGGCGTAGAGGTCGGCCAACTCACGGTCCATCTGGCCCTCGAAGGTGCCGATGGCCATGGCGACATCGCTGATCTCGCCGAAGTTGTAGGTGATACCCATCTGACTCGCCTCTCCGATCTCGGCTACGCGCTCAGCCGCGCAGGATGCTGATGACGGAACTGTCCCCGGTGGAGGCGGCCGCGTTGCGGATCTCCTGCGCGGCGTCCTCGTCGTGCACGCCGTACTGCTTCGACGCGCTGCTCATCTTGCCGGCGAGCTCGTCGAGGGCGTTGATGATCTTCTTCAGGCCGTCGTTGAGCTGCACCGAGACGTCCTGGAGCGCGTTGTTCGCGGTGCCCTGGAAGCCACCGCCGCCGAGCGACTGAATCCGTTCGAGCAGCCGGGCCATGCCGCCCGCGATGTGCTGTCCGGTTTCCTCGCATCTCTGCGCCATCGTATTCAACTGGTCCTGTGTGGCATGGAGCTGACCCATACCCGGAGTTCCTGACAAGGTGGTTCACCCCGATTCTCGTTGTCGGCGCACTCTGGGAGCGACCGCGAAACGCCCATGTGGACTCGAAGGTAGCCAAGGTCGGCTGTCGCGGCCACCCCGCTCTGTACGCCATGGACTCCTGCCATCACGTACACCCCTCGAGCGAAAACGGTTCGAACCCGTTCGGGGAAGGGGGCGTACTCTCTAGCGTCCCCCGCCTGGTGTCCTGTCGTACTAACCTTCGGGGACCGGCTCGGGGACCGCATGAGTGGCCACAACTCGGGGGAGGCGTGATGAGCGACAACGGCAATCCGTACCCGGAACAGACCGCGACGAACGCGCGGGCCCCGTGGCTCGACGGCGGTCCGCCGCTGGACGTCAAGCTGGAGGGCCTCCGCAAGTACGCCAAGCACATGTCCGACCAGCAGGTGGACCTCGTGACCCGTGGTACCCATCTGGGCCGGCTGACCCAGATGCCGATGGACGCCTGGAGCTCCGACGTCCTCGGCGAGGCGGCCGCGGTGAAGGCGCAGGTGCTGGCGAACGCCTCGGAGCTCTTCGCCTACCTCGAGATGCTCGGCAAGACCCTGCACAACGTCGGCAGCGCGGCGCAGACCATCGCCGACAGCTACGGGACCGGCGACGCGATGTCGGCCGCCTCCCTCAACGACGTGCTGTTCGCCTTCGGCGACAAGTCGGTGCCGCGCCCGTCCGGGCTGCCGAAGGGCCTCGGCGAGACGTACTGGGACCAGCAGGCCAACGCGAAGGCCGCGCCGCTCGACGCCGCCAGTGGACTGTGGACCGATGGCGAGACCAGGCAGGTCAGCCCGATCCAGACAGTGCAGACCTCGTTCGGGCCGAACGGCGAGAAGCGCGAGGTTCGGATCACAAACGTCCCGGGTGGTGGCGGCACGATCACCACCACCACGGTGTACGACGCCAAGGGTCACGTCGTCACCACCTCCTCGAGCCGGGTGACCACCTACTTCAACGGCGACACCCAGACCACCACCGAGGAGTCGTACGACGCCAAGGGCAACAAGACCGGCTCGACCAGGACGACGACCACGTACACGTCGTCCGGTGAAGTCGGTCATGAGGTGACCGAGACCAGGGACGCCAAGGACGTCACCACCAACCGGAAGACGACCGACCTCGACGAGGGCAGCAAGGTCGTCACCGAGACGTCGGAGAAGAGCGTCAAGGACAAGGACGGCGACGGCACCCACTTCGAGCCGACCGACAGGGTCACCGTCGGCCGGCAGACCGAGGGCCAGGAGGGCGTGTCCGACACGATCGCCGGCAAGTACGACCCGTACCGAGACGAGGTGCCGGGCTAGATGGCGAACTACTTCGGCTTCGAGGCCGACAAGAACTACGGGTACAGCCAGTACAGCGGGTACACGCACTACAAGTCGCACCCGGGCGCCAACGTGCCGTTCACGTCGGCGCCCGGCGAGGGCAACTCGCTGACCATCGACGACGTCAATCGCAAGATCAAGAACATGCATCCGGAGGACATCGCCGCCCTCGCCGACCAGTGGGCGAACGCGGTGGCCTTCATGCTGGACGTCAAGGACTTCGTCCACCGCCGCAGCGTCGAGCTCCAGGAGGACTGGAAGTCCCCGGCAGCCGCCGGCGAGTTCCTCAAGCGGGGCCCCGGCGAGACGCTCAGCTACCTCGACATGTGGATCGACGCCGCGCAGCAGAACGTCACCGCGTTGCGCCATCTGGTGAATGTCACACGCGACGCGCGCGACGAGATGGAGAAGCTCGTCGCGGAGTACGAGTCGAAGCTCCACGCGGCGGAGGACGTCAGCGGCTGGGAGAACTTCAGCAGCTTCATGACCAGCACCTCATGGAGCTGGTCGGAGTCGGCGAAGGAAGAGATCGCCGCGGACCAGAAGCCCATCCACGAGGAGTACAAGCAGAAGGCGCAGATCCTCGCGCAGAAGTACGCGAACCAGTACTACGACTACATCTCCACGCTGACGTCCGGCATGGGGCCGCCGGTCCAGCCGATGAACGCGGTGCTGAACAACCCGGGCAGCCCGCCGGCGCCGAACCCGCCGAGCCTGGGCTCCGCGGGACCGCCGCCGGCCGCTCCCCCGGCGCTGCCGCCCGCGACGCCACCGGCCATCCCGCCGGCGCTCAGCGTCGTGAACCCCACCGAACCGACCCTGAACGAACCGCCGATCTCGCCGGCCAACCCGCCGACAAGCACCCCCGCGCCGGCGCCCGGCCTGCCGAACCAGCCGACGCTGCCGCCCGGCCTGCCTGGTGGGCTCCCGGTCCTGCCGCCCGGGGTGGTCCGCCCCGGCCTGGGCCGGACCCTGCCCGGGCTGCCGCCCGGCACCGGTCAGCAGGCGCTCGGGTTGCGCCCCGGCACCACCGCGCCGACCACGCCGGCCCTCCCGCCGAACCCCGGCCAGCTCGGCCGTAACTCGTTCGGCCGGGGCGCCGGCCAGCCACCCGGCACCGGACTCCAGCCGCCGGGCCGTACCCTGCGCCGCGGCACCGGCGGCCCGAACGGGCGTACGCCCGCGATGCCCGGTCGCACCGGGGAACGCCGGCGAGGCGACGAGCTGACCCGGCTTCCGGGCGCTCCCGCGGCGGGCGACGAGTCGTTCGGCCGTCCACCGGGCAGCACGGCGCCGCCCGTACTGAAGAATCCCACCGGGAACAAGGACCGGAAGCGGCCCGGCAGCGCCGAGGCGCTCAACCCGACCGCGAGCGCGGGCAGCCGCGACGCCTTCCGCCCGGACGGCACCGCGCCGCCGGTGCTGAACCGGCCGACCACCCCGGCCGCACCCACCCAGCCGCCGTCCCGGCGCCGCGGTGAGCCGTCCCAGGACCGGCACTCCTCCCCCTGGGCCGACTATTTCGGGACCGAGCAGGCGCGCGCCGAGGCCGGCTCGGGCATGCTCGAGGCGCCGGCCACGCCGCTCACCGGCTCCCGGGGAGCCGGGCTGGAGGGGGTCCCGCGGGGCCTGCGCAGCCATGCCGCCACGCAGGGCGAGCACCAGCAGGGCACCGTCAACCCCGAGCTCAGCAAGCGCCGGACCTACAGCGAGCACGTGCCGGCGCCGATCGAGGACGACGAGGCGCGCATCGTCACCGACGAGCAGGCGTTCGAGGTGCAGACCCCGGGCGGCGGCGTGGTGACGAGCAGGCGGGACGAGCAGGCGTACGAGCCGGAGATCCGGCGCGTGCTCGGCGGCGGCCAGTGACGCACCGGAGGAAACGGCAGTGGTGAAGATCGGCAACCCGGCCAACTACACCGTCCAGGTCTTCCCGGACGAGTGGGAGGCGGAGTCGCCCGAGGAGGAGGCCCGGTTCGCCGGGATCTTCTCGGTCGCCCTCAACCTGCACGGGCTGATCACGTTCGTGCCCGGGGTGCCGGCCGACCCGCCGCCCCTGGCGGCCGCGCGGCCGCCGCGGGAGGACGAGTTCACCACCGCCGCCGAGGTCCGGTGGTGCGAGCTGCTGAACTCGCCCTACTCCGTGACGCCGGACGACACCCGGGCCGGGACGGTCGGTGAGGTCGGCAGCGAGGAGTCCCCGGCCACGGTCTTCTACGTGACCGGGGAGGAGTTCGCGGCCTTCACCACGGAGCTGTGGGAGCTGGCCGAGATCGCGTCCGGCGGCAACCCCCGGGTGCGGCGCGACGAGCTGCTCGACCGCGCGGTGATCCGGTTCATCGAGGACCGGGTCGTCGGCTCCGGCCGGCTGCGACCGGAGCACGCCGCGAGCCTCGGCCGGGCCGGATAGCCAGGCCCGGCCGGGCAGGCCGGATCTAGCGCGGACTCCCGGTCACGATCGAGCCGGCCGCCTTGTCGTGCAGGCCGCGGCCGTCGGTGCCGGCGATCAGGGCCGGGACCAGCAGGGCCAGCAGGAGCGCCCGGTACAGACCGTGGAGCAGGCCGATCGCGCCGCCGTCGGCGTAGGACACGCAGCGGATCCGGGCCAGGCGCATGCCCGGCGTCTGGCCGAACAGCCCGATGAAGACCGTGTTGAGCAGGATCAGCAGGACGATCGGCGGCCAGGGCACCCTGCTCGGGCTGGCGTACAGGCCGGCTACCAGCAGACAGAGGATCCAGTCGATGAAGATCGCGATCAGTCGCCGCCCGCCGCCGGCCGGTTCCGGACGGCCCGTGGCCTGCGGTAAGTCGTTGGTGGAAGCTGCCACAGCCGCCGAGCGTACGCGATAGGGTCCGTAGGTCGGCCGCCGCGCTCACGCCGTGCCTGATCATCCTGTTACGTAACACGGCGGAAACAATAGGGATACGCCGGGGCAACTCCGTACCCATAACGTCGCGACCAGCCTTGCCAGGTGGCGGCCCAGGCCGCCCGGTATCGGAATACTGTGCCAGGAGGACGTGTGTTCGCCAATCCCGAGGAACTCCTGCGATACCTCAAAGACGAGGACGTCAAGTTCGTTGACGTGCGTTTTTGTGATCTTCCCGGCGTGATGCAGCACTTCAACATCCCGGTGGAGTCGTTCGACGACAGCGTGGTGACCGACGGTCTCGCCTTCGACGGGTCCTCGATCCGCGGCTTCCAGGCCATCCACGAGTCCGACATGATGCTCCTGCCGGACGTCGCGACCGCCTTCGTCGACCCGTTCCGGATCCAGAAGACGCTGGCGCTCAACTTCTTCATCCACGACCCGTTCACCCGCGAGGCGTACTCGCGTGACCCGCGGAACGTGGCCAAGAAGGCCGAGGCGTACCTCGCCGCGAGCGGCATCGCCGACACCGCCTACTTCGGCGCCGAGGCGGAGTTCTACATCTTCGACTCGATCCGCCACGAGACCTCTGCCCACCAGGCGTTCTACTACATCGACTCGATCGAGGGCGCCTGGAACAGCGGCCGCGAGGAGGCCGGTGGCAACCGCGGCTACAAGACCGCGTACAAGGGCGGCTACTTCCCGGTCTCCCCCGTCGACCACTACTCCGACCTGCGCGACGCCATGGTGCGCCGCCTGGTCGACACCGGCTTCACCGTCGAGCGCTCGCACCACGAGGTCGGCACCGCCGGCCAGGGCGAGATCAACTACAAGTTCTCGACGCTGCTGCACGCCGGCGACCAGATGCAGCTGTTCAAGTACATCATCAAGAACACCGCCTGGGAGCACGGCAAGACGGCGACGTTCATGCCGAAGCCGCTCTTCGGTGACAACGGCTCCGGCATGCACACCCACCAGAGCCTCTGGCTGGGCGGCGAGCCGCTGTTCTACGACGAGACCGGTTACGCCGGCCTGTCCGACACCGCCCGCTGGTACATCGGTGGCCTGCTGCACCACGCGCCGTCGCTACTCGCGTTCACCAACCCGACCGTCAACTCGTACCGGCGCCTGGTGCCCGGCTACGAGGCCCCGGTCAACCTGGTCTACTCGCAGCGCAACCGCTCCGCCTGCACCCGCATCCCGGTGACCGGCAGCAACCCGAAGGCCAAGCGCGTCGAGTTCCGCGTGCCGGACCCGTCGTCGAACCCGTACCTGGCCTTCTCCGCCCAGATGATGGCCGGCCTGGACGGCATCAAGAACAAGATCGAGCCCCCGGCTCCGATCGACAAGGACCTGTACGACCTGCCGCCGGAGGAGTGGGGCAGCGTCAAGCAGGTGCCGGGCTCCCTGGACGCCGTGCTCAACTCCCTGGAGAACGACCACGACTTCCTCACCGCCGGCGGCGTCTTCACCGACGACCTGATCTCCACCTGGATCGACTACAAGCGCACCCACGAGATCGACCCGGTCCGTCTGCGCCCGACCCCGCACGAGTTCGAGATGTACTACAACGTCTGAGCACACACTGCTCTGACCTGGGATCACGCCGCTCCAGCGGACCCGGGACCAAACAGGAACAACCGGCGAGTCGTCGACCACCCAGCGAGGGAACGGTCGACGGCTCGCCGAGCCTTGTCCCGCCGCCGAGGGCATCAGAATCGGTCCGCTATGGCCGATCGTTACCGCGTAAAGATCCGATCCGGTGATCGACGAAGATCATCGTCGCGGTCACAGTGGTCGGGTGACCTACCCGACAGCACCGCAACCCGCCTGGCCCCCACCGCCGGCGCCAAAAAAGCCCCTCTGGCAAATATTGACCATCGTCATTGGTGCCGTCCTCGTCCTGTGCTGCGGGGGCACCATGCTCTTCGGCTACATGCTCTCCGACCCGGTCTCGACGAGACCCGGCAGTGCTCCCACCGCAAGCCCGGCCAACCTCGTCGGCGCCGGCGATGCTGTGACCGCAGCGCCCAGCACGGCGCCCAGCGCCGAGCCGACGACAACCGGAACACCCACGCTGAAGTCTGTTCCGCCCGCGCCGAAGCCGACGACGACCAGACCGGCGGCGAAGCCGAGGACGACCACACCGAAAACGAAGCCGATGACCACCGAACCCGAAGAGGTCTACTACAAGAACTGTGCCGCGGTACGGGCCGCGGGCGCGGCCCCTATCCATCGGGGTGACCCCGGCTATGCGAAGCACCTGGACCGGGACGGCGACGGAGTCGGCTGCGAGTAGACAGTGTGCCCGCGGCGCAGGGAAGACCCGGGGAAGCCGAGAGCCCTGATCCGCGATCCGAGGATCAGGGCTCTGTTGTTGGTCGGTCAGAGGGTTCGGGGAGCGGCGGCGACGGACGCGGCTCGAAGAACCAGCCTCGGACGGCGGGGCGGGTCAGCAGGATCAGGTAGATCACCGGGATCGCCGCCGAGCCCACATTGTCCAGGCCGCCGAGTCCGACGGAGAGCGCCCCGAGCATCAGCGACAGGACGTTCGCGACCAGCACGCTCCACCACGCCCACCGGTGTGCCCGCTGCAGGCAGAACGCCAGGACCAGGATGAACACGCCGTAGAGGGTCTGCCCGAACACGGGCAGCGCGTTGGCCAGCGGGCCCCCGTGGACCCGGCTCCCGGCCAGCGAATAGAACACGGTCAGGCCGCCACCGAGATAGAGCAGGATGCACATCGCGGTGACGATCGGCGGGGTGGGTCGTTTCGGCACCGCGGCATTGAAGCACCTGCCCGGTCGCCGCGCCACGCGGTTGTGCGGCCGGGCAGAATCGGTTCCGTGGAGATCGCGGTGCTGGGGCCGTTGGAGCTGCGCGCCGGCACCGGGGAGGTCGTGCCGATCGCGGGCGCTCGGCTGCGTACCCTCCTGATCCTGCTCGCCCTGGATGCCGGCCGTAACGTCTCCGCGGACCGGTTGATCGAGGGGGTCTGGGGTGAGGCGCCACCGGCGGCGGCGCCGAACGCGCTGCAAGCGCTGGTCTCCCGTCTGCGCCGCGCCGCCCCGGACCTGCGGATCGAGGCCACGCCGACCGGCTATCGACTCGCGATCGATCCAGCGAAGGTGGACGTACACCGATTTCAGCGAAGCGAGCCCGGCGAGGCCCTGAAGCTCTGGCGAGGCGATCCCGAGTTCCCGGAGGTCGCCGCGGCCGAAGCCGTCCGGCTGCACCAGCTGCACTTCAGCGCCCAGAAGGCCTGGCTCGCCACCGAGCTGACCCACCGTGACGTAACCCCCGACCTGGAGGCCCTCGTCGCCGCCCACCCGCTGGACGAGCCCCTGGTCGCCCTCCTGATCAAGGCCCTGCGGAGGAACGGAAGCCCGGGGCGCGCCCTCGACGTCTTCGAGCGGGCCCGTCGCCGCCTCGCCGATCAGCTCGGCGCCGACCCCTCCGCAGAGCTGGCACAACTCCACCTCGAGCTGTTGCGGGAGCAGCCCGCGCCGCAACGGGGGAACCTTCCCGCCGAGTTGAGCAGCTTCGTCGGCCGGGAGGCCGACGTCCGCGCGGTCCGCGCCCTGATCGGCACGCATCGCCTGGTCACCCTGACCGGTCCGGGCGGCAGCGGGAAGACGCGGCTGTCGGTCGAGGTCGGCGCCCGGCTGCCGGGTGGGGTGTGGCGTGCCGAGCTTGCTCCGGTACGGGACGCGGCCGAGATCCCGCAGGCCATTCTGACCGCGCTGGACCTGCGCGAACAGGTGCTCCTGGGCGTCCGGCGGGATCCGCTGGAGCGGCTGCGGGACGCGGTGGCCGGCCGCGAACTGCTGCTCATCCTCGACAACTGCGAGCATCTGATCGAGGCGGCCGCCGAGGTCGCCGATCTGCTGTTGCGGGCCGCGCCCGGTCTCCGGCTGCTGGCCACCAGCCGGGAGCCGCTCGGCATCCCGGGTGAGGGCCTCTACCCGGTCGAACCGCTCGCGCTGCCGCCGGCGGATGCGGACACGGCAGCCGCGGCCGGCTTCCCGGCGGTCCGGTTGCTGCTGGACCGGGCGACCAGCTTCACCCTGACCGACGCGAACGTGGCGCCCGTGGTGCGGATCTGCCGCGCGCTGGACGGTATGCCGCTCGCCATCGAGCTGGCCGCGGCCCGGCTGCGCACCCTGCCGGCCACTGTCCTCGCCGGCCGGCTGGCCGACCGGTTCCGCCTGCTCACCGGCGGGAACCGGACCGCGCTGCCGCGACACCAGACGCTGCGCGCGGTGGTCGACTGGAGCTGGGATCTGCTGTCCGAAGCGGAGCGACGGCTGTGGCGACGGCTGGCCGCTTTCCCGGGTGGCGCCGACATCGCCGCGGTGGAGCAGGTCTGCGAGGCCGACCTGGACCTGCTCGGGGCGCTGGTGGACAAGTCGCTGCTGGTCCTGGGCACGGACGGGCGGTATCGGATGCTGGAGACGATTCGGGAGTACGGCCTGGAGCGGCTCACCGAGGCCGGCGAGTTCGAGCCGTTGCGCCGGTCGATCGCCGCCCACCTGCTCGCCCTGGCGCGCGAGGCGGAGCCGCACCTGCGCCGGGCCGAGCAGCTGACGTGGATGGCCCGGCTGCGCGAGGAGCACGACAACCTGCACGCCTCGCTGCGGGCCGCGCTCGCCGCCGGGGACCGGGTGACCGCGATCGCGCTGGTCGCGAACCTGGGCTGGTACTGGTGGCTGTGCGGGCACCGGACCGAGGGCGCGGCGCTCTGCACCGAGGCACTGGCCCTGGACGGACCGGCGGACCGGCGGGAGCTGGCGCTCGCCTGCACCCTCGCGGCGCTCAACGGCGTCGAGGGCCCGATGGAGTTCACCCAGGTGAAGGCGTTCTTCGATCGGGCCGTCGAGCTCGCCGTGCCGGACCACGACGGGCATCCGGGGCTGCGGATGGTGGGCCTGGTCGCGGCGCTCTACGGCACCCGGCAGGACGATGCGCTGCGGGCCGCGGAGCGGATCGCCGACGATCCGGACCCGTGGCTGCGGGCCGTCGTCAAGATGATGATCGGGCAGGTGCGGCTGAACTTCGGTGAGCCGGCCGAGGTCGCCGAGCGGGACCTGCGGGCGGCGCTGGGCGAGTTCCGGGTGGTCGGCGACCGGTGGGGCATCGGGTTCACGCTGAGCGCGCTGGCCGACCTGACCGCGGCGCGCGGCGATCTCGCCCAGGCGGTGGGCTGGCAGCGGGAGGCGATCGACCTGCTCAAGGAGGTCGGGATCCGGGAGGAGGTGCCCCAGATGTGCGCCAAGCTGGCGCACCAGCTGTGGCTGGCCGGTGAGCCGGACGAGGCCCGGCGGACGATCGAGGAGGCCCGGCGGTACGCCCTCGACCTGGGCATCCCGGAGATCATGGCGTCGGTGCACCACGCCTACGCCACCATCGCCCGGGCGGAGGGCCGGCTGGACGAGGCCCGGGAGCAGGTGGACCGGACCGCGGCGCTGATCGCGGACTCGACGCTGGCGCCGCAGTTCCGGGCGATGACGCAGAGCACCCGGGGGCTGATCGAGGCGGCGGCCGGGGACTTCGCCGCGGCCCGGGCGCACCACGAGGCGGCGCTGCGGATCGCGGTGGTCACCCGGGACTCGCCGGTGATCGCACAGGTGCTGGCCGGCTGGGCGGATCTCGCGCTGCGCGAGGGTGACCCGGAGCGGGCCGCGTTCCTGCTGGGTGCGGCCGACTCGGTGCGGGGGTCGGTCGATCGTACGATCGATGAGGCGGTGATCGTGGCGCGCGAAGCCCGCGCCGCACTCGGCGACGCGGGCTTCGAAGCGGCCTTCGGTCGTGGCGACGGGATCACCATGACCACCGCCCTGGCGGCGGCCGGGTTAGACCCGGCGGCGGAAGGCGCGCACCGAGAGCGGGGCGAAGACGAGCAGCAGCCCGGCGGCCCAGAGCAGTGAGTGCAGGACCGGCCCGGCCACCGGTCCGCCGGTGAGCAGGCCGCGGACCGCGTCGGCGAGCACGCTGGTCGGGTTGACCTTGACGAACGCCTGCAGCCAGCCGGGCATGGTCGCGGGCTGCACGAAGGCGCTGCTCGCGAACGTCAGCGGGAAGATCAGGACGAAGCCGAAGATCTGCACCTTGTCCGGCTCGTCGACCAGCATCGCGACCAGCACCGAGATCCAAGAGGCGGCCACCGCGAAGACGAGCAGCAGCACGAACGCGGCGAGCGCCTGGAGCGGGCCGGTGCCGATCCGGAAGCCGAGCAGCGCGCCGACGGCCAGCAGCAGGACGACCGCCCACGCCTGTTTGATCACGTCGGCCACGATCCGGCCGGCGAGCGGGGCGAAGCGGGCGATCGGCAGGGAGCGCAGCCGGTCGAAGACGCCCTTGTTGATGTCGGTGTTCAGGCCGACGCCGGTGTTCATGGTGGCGAACAGCAGGTTCTGCACGATGATCCCGGGCAGGGCGAAGGCCAGGTATTCGCGGGGTGAGCCGGCCATCTGGCCACCGAAGACGTACGTGAAGAGCAGCAGGAACATGATCGGCTGGATGCTGAAGTCCATCAGCTCCATCGGGTTGTGCTTGATCTGCACCAACGTCCGCCAGGCCAGCGTCCCGGTGTTCCGAATCGCCATGGTGCTCACGCCGCCACCTCCGCTTCGCTCCGGCGTCGGCGTGAGCTGTTCACTGTGCTGACCGATTCGCTCGCAAGCTCGCTCATGCCGCCACTCCCGTCAGTCCTAGGAAGACCTCGTCCAGGCTCGGGCTGCGCAGGGCCATCTCGGCGACTGTCAGGCCGGCCTCGTCGAGCCGCCGGACCAGGGCGGTCAGCGCGCCCGGGTCGGTGACCGGTGCGACCACGGTGTCGCCGCGCACGTCCACCGCGCCGGCGGCGACCTGGCGGACCTCGGCGACCAGCTTCTCGAGATCCTCGGGAAGCTGGGCGCGAACGGTCACGGTCTGCGCGCCGGTGCGGGCCTTGAGCTGCTCGGGAGTGCCGGTGGCGATCACCCGGCCGTGGTCGATCACCACGATCTCGTCGGCCAACTGGTCGGCCTCGTCCAGGTACTGCGTGGTGAGCAGCACGCTCACCCCGTCGGCGACCAGGCCCCGGACGATGTCCCAGACCTCGTTGCGACTGCGCGGGTCCAGGCCGGTGGTGGGCTCGTCCAGGTAGAGCAGGCGGGGGTCGCCGACCAGGCTGGCGGCCAGGTCGAGGCGGCGCCGCATGCCGCCGGAATACTTGCCGGCCGCGCGGTCGGCGGCGTCCAGCAGATCGAATCGGGTCAGCAGTTCTCGCGCGCGCGCTTTCGCGGCGGCCCGGGAGAACCCGAGCAGCCGGCCGATCATGATCAGGTTCTCGGCGCCGGTGAGTTGCTCGTCGACCGAGGCGTACTGGCCGGTCAGACCGATCAGCTTGCGGACCTCGTGGGCCTGCCGGACCACGTCGAAGCCGCCGACCGTGGCGTGCCCGGCGTCCGGGCGGATCAGGGTGGCGAGGACGCGGACCGCGGTGGTCTTCCCGGCCCCGTTCGGCCCGAGCAGTCCGAGCACCGTGCCGGGGCGGACCGCCAGATCCACCCCGGCCAGCGCCGTGGTGTCGCCGTAGCGTTTCACCAGGCCCTCGGCGTAGATCGCGTTGGTGGTGTCATTTCCCATGCGGACACCGTGCGCGGGGGCGCTGACAGGGCGCTGACACGCTCGTCACGAACGCGTCAGCGCCCGTCAGATCAGAGCAGCCGGCCCAGGTCCAGGAAGACCGTCTCGCCGGTGGCGTCGTCGATCGCGTCGTTGTCGGTCACCGCGTACGTGCGACCGTTGCCGGCGACCGCGAGGCCCTCGAGCTTGTCCTGCACCCAGCCGTTGTCCGCCCTGAGCGCCGGCAGCACGTCCTTGACCAGCCGCTTGGTCACGGTCGGGGTGCCGGTCCAGCTCTTCGGGACGTCGAACGTGTAGATCCTCTTGATCGACGCCTGGGTGCCGCGCTGGTTGTCCCGCTCGATCACCGCGAACGTGTCCGCGTCGACGGCGACCAGTTCGGAGAGGCCGCTCCAGCCGACCGGTGCGAGGTCGGCCGGGTAGAGCAGCCAGGACCAGGTGCCGGTGACCGTGTCGTACCGGCCGATCCGGTTCGTGTTCGCAGGGTCTCCCTTGATCGCGCGCTGGACGGCGACCCACACGCTCGTGCCGACCTCGGCGACGCCCTCGAGCCCGTTCGTGGTGACGGCGGCGGCCACGTCGGCGGAGAGCGGGATCTCCTCCTGCACCGCACCGGCGGCGTTCAGCCGTACCAGTAGGTTGGGTTTCTTGGTGGAGGATCCTTCGACGGCCAGCCAGTAACCGCCGGTCTTGCGGGCCACCAGGCCCTCGGCGTCGTAACCGATCGGCTCGCCGTTCTTGGTGACGGTCAGTTGGGAGTCGATGACGCCGTTCGTCGACAGGCCGAGGATCCGGGTCGGCGAGTAGGCGGAATCGGTCACCGAGACGAGCCGGTCACGCCGGCCGGGCACCGCGGAGAGCGCCGACAGCGTGCCGAACGGGAGGTCCCGCACCGAGTGGAGCTGTGTGTTCCGGGCGGCGCCGAAGCCGTAGACCTGCACCGTGCCGCGGATGCCGATCGACGCGTCGTCTTCTTCGGAGGAGACCACGATCAGGCCGCGGGACGGCACCGCGACGACGCCCTCGGGCGCGTTGGTTGTGGGCAGGAGCTGCTTGAACCTGGGATTCCTGGAATCGGTGACGTCGTAGACGGCGGTGAAGTTGCCCCGCTCGGAGTTGACGAAGACGTACGGCACCCCGCCCATCCGCGCGAACGTCACGTTCTCCGGCTCGATGCCCTTGGCGTCCGACCGCTTGTCCGGGTACTGCCCGTACTCGACGGCGAGGTGCTCGAGCGTGTTGCCGGCGTCCCAGACGACCCTGCCGGTCCGGGCCGAGAAGATCGACCAGCCGCGCGAGCCGCCCTCGTAGTCGCCCTCGTTCGCGGTCGCGAACAGGTCGTCGGTGATCCAGGTGACGCCGTCCGGCTCCCGCTTCGCGGTGATCGAGCCGGTGAGCTCGATCCGGTCGTCGTCGAGGGTGTCGACGCCGGTCACGGTGACCGTGCCGGCGCTGAAGTGCCTGATCACCCGGCCGGTGCGCAGCGAGACGACCGCGAGGTGGTTGTTCTCCTGCAGCGAGACGACCGCCTCGTCCCGGGAGTTGACGCTGACGTACTCGGGCTCCGGGTCGCTCGGCGCGATCGCGGCCAGGCCGGTCAGGTCGACCCGGCCGACCTTCCAGGTCCTCGTGTCGATCACGGCGAGGTAGCCGGCCGGCAACTGCGGGATCTGCCCGTCGTTGACGTCCTCGTCCCGCTCGTTCTCGACGGCGATCGCGATGTAGCGGCCGCTCGGCGCGACGGCGACCGAGTCAGGCTGCCCGCCCAGGTCCAGCTCACGGAGCACGGCCCGGGTCCGGGAATCGATCACGACCAGCTTGCCGGACGGGTCGGCATAGGACTCGCTGGTGTTCACCCCGGCCAGCAGCAGCCGGCCCAGGTGCGCCACCGAGGTCGGCTCGCCGCCGACCGCGAGCGTGCCCGCCGCGACGGGACGGGCGGGATCGGTGATGTCGACGAACCCGAGGCGCTCGCCCGGACTGTCGGTGTAGACGACCGTCCGGCCGTCCTCGGTGACCGTGGAGATCTCAGCCGCCGCGTTGTCATCTATCGATGAGTTCAGATATACCGGGAAGGTGGAGAGCCGGTGGAACGATCCGGAGCGACCATGGGCGGCCGCTCCGGTGGGCGCGCCGGCAAACGCGGCCAGAACCAGGACGGATACGACCGCCGAGGTGGTACGGCGTAGGGACATGCAGCCTGACTACGCCATGATCTTGTCCGGTTCATGGACGGGAGTCGAAATCCGGGTACCGACCGGTGTCCAGATCAGCAGAGCCAGGCCGAACAGGACATAAATATTGCTGCCGAGCATCGCCAGCGGCGGGTACGGACGGTTCTCGTAGATCCAGGTGAGATGCGAGGTCATCAGGACGTAGGCGGCGGCCGCGAGGTAGGCCGGCCGTCGGCTCGGCCCGTTCCAGCCCGCCTCCACACAGCGGATCAGCGCCGGGATCAGCCAGACGCAGTGATGGATCCAGGTGACCGGGCTGATCAGGCAGCCCAGCACGCCGGTCAGCGCCAGCCCGCCGACCACGTCCTGCGGCGACCGCGACACCCGCACGCCCCACCACACCAGGGTGGCCAGCACGCAGACCACCCACAGCTTGGACTCCACCACGTCGAACGGCAGCCGGGCGAGCATGCCCCGCTCCGACTGGTTGGAGAGGAACCAGAGCGAGCCGACCCGGTTGGTGTCCCAGAGCGCCGAGGTCCAGAACTCCCGGGACTGGTCCGGGAAGAGCGCCCCGGCCAGCACCGTCGCCCCGGCCGTCGCGCCGATCGCCGTGCCCGCCGCCCGCCACCGCCGGGTGACCAGCAGGTACAGGATGAAGACGCCGGGGGTCAGCTTGACCGCGGTGGCCAGCCCGATCCCCACCCCGCCCCACCACCGGCCGCGCGCCACACCGAACAGCAGGTCCGCGGCGACCACGGCGAGCAGCAGGGTGTTCACCTGACCGAAGCTGAGCGTCTCGCGGACCGGTTCGAAGGCCATCGCGACGCAGAACGCGACCCCGAAGGTCAACCACAGCGGCTGCTTCAGGCCGCGCAGCAGCGGCCCGGCCAGCCACCAGATCAACAGGCCGACGGTGACCAACGTGCCGATCGAGGCGAGCACCACCACCATCGGGAACGGCAGGACCGACATCGGCGACATGACCAGGCCGGCGAACGGCGGATAGGTGAAGCCGTACGGGGTGCCCGGCCGCAGCCAGTCGTAGACCATCCCGCCGTCGCGGAACCAGTACTGGACCGCGCCGAAGTAGACCTTGGAGTCGAAGAACCGGTTACGGTTCCAGGAGACGAGGATCAGCGCCACCGCGCACAGCACGGAGATGGTCAACGTCACGATTCGCTTCATGCAGCACTTTCCACGCTAGAAAACCGACGAACACGGTCATCCCGACTGCGCCCTGCGCCTTGGTGGCGAGGGCCAGGTTGTATCCGTCGGGCAAGCAGAGGGCGGCGGCCACCGCGCACGGTACGGCCAGCCATCGGGTCTCGGGCCGCAGCGTCGCGGCCAGGACGGCCAGCGGCCAGATCGCGTACCACGGGTGGAACACCGGGGCGAGCAGCACCGTCGCGGCCAGCGCCAGCCCGGCGTGCAGCAGCGGATCGCCACCACGCCAGGCCCGCCGGAACAGCCAGGCCAGCACGCCGGCCAGCGCGATGATCCCGAGCACCCGGGTCACCGCGACCGCGTGTGGCACCCCACACAGTTCCAGGGTCATCCCGATCGCGGTCGGCGGCGAGGTCCACTGCACCGAGACGCCGCTCTCCGCCAGCGCGCCGACCCAGCCGAGGCCCAGCCCGGAGCCGAGCGAGACCACCGCGAGGGCGCCCACCGCTCCCCCGGCCAGTTCCAGTCCGGCCCGCCACCACGCTCTGGGGATCAGGAAGATCGCGAACGGCAGTGCGACGACGGCGGTGATCTTCACCCCCATCGCGAGCCCGAACAGCACGCCGGCCGGCCAGGCCCGGCCGCTCGCGGCCACCGCCAGGCCGCCCACCAGCAGCGCCACCATCACCGCGTCATTGTGCGTGCCGGAGACCAGATGGGTCAGGACGAGTGGGCAGGCCAACACCAGCCAGAGCGCGCGTTCCACCGGCACGCCGCACCGGCGGGCCAGCGACGGCAGGCAGGCGCCGATCGCCGCGACGCCGAGAACGGCGATCAGGCGGAGCATGGCGACGGTGCCGGTGAGCGAGCCGCCTAGCTTCGCCGCGACCGCGGCGAGGACCAGGAAGACCGGGCCGTACGGCGCGGGGGCGGCACGCCAGGTGGGCGCGACGGCGTCGGCCCACGGACACCCCAGAAGATCGACCCCTCCGGCGTACGGATCGAGCCCGGCCGCCTGCTGCCAACCCTGACACGCGTACGAGTAGGCGTCGTAGCTGCCCAGCGGCAGGAACGGGAGCAGCGGCAACGCCCACAGCCCGGCGGTCACCCAGACCCACCGCGCCGACGGCACCGCCCGCCGACCGGCCAGCCACGCGCCGATCAGCAGTCCCGTGCCGAAAAGCCAGAGCAGCGGCAGTGCCAGCCCGTTGTGCCCGGCGAGAATAGTGCGCGGCGTCACCGTGGGTTCCCACGGCTGGTGGGCGCCGCCCAGGTACGCGGCACCCGCCAGTAGGGCACTACCTGCGAGCCCCGTGTATCGGACGAGGGACGGACGGGGCATGGCGACGACCCTACCGTGACGCGCTGCAACGTCCGGGGCACCCGGTACTGTCGGCGGGATGTGGGCACGGCACCGGGTGGAGTGGGTCGTCGCGCTCTTCGCCGCGGCACTCGGCGGCGTCTATCTGGCCGCGCCCTGGATGGGCTCGGACCTGGCCGCCCAGGTGGCACGGGCCGGATTCTTCGCCGAGCACGGATGGACCCCGATCGACCTGCGGTGGTACGCGGGTGTCGACCAGTTCGGGTACAGCCTGGTGTCGCAGCCGGTGATGGCGCTGCTCGGGGTGCGGGTCACCGGCGTGGTCGCGCTGGTCGCCGGGGCGGTGCTGCTGGCCGCCCTGTTCCGCCGCACGGGTGCCACGCGGCTCTGGCTCGCCGCCCCGCTCGGGGTGGTGGGGCTCGCCGGGAACCTGGTCAGCGGGCGGGTGACGTACGGCCTCGGGGTCTGTATCGCCCTCGCCGCCCTCCTCGCCCTGACGTTCCTCCCCCGCCGGTCCGCGGCGGTCGCCGCCGCCCTTCTCGCCGCCCTGGCGTCCGCGACGAGCCCGGTCGTCGGCCTCTTCCTCGGCCTCGCCGGCGCCGCCCTCCTCCTCTCCGGCCCGCGCCGGGATTGGCCCCGGGGTGGTGCGGCGCGGGGGTTGCTCGTGGCGGGGCCGGCGGCCCTGCTGATCGGGCTGAACGCGCTGCTCTTCGGCGACGGCGGATGGATGAACATCAGCCGGACCGACACCCTGCACGCGGTGGTGACCGGGCTGGTCGTCGCGGCGCTGGTGCCGGTACGACCGATTCGGATCGGCGCCCTGCTCTCCTCGGCGGGCGTGCTCGCGGCCGCCCTGATCCACACGCCGGTGGGCCTGAACGCCACACGGCTGGCGGTGATGTTCGCCCTGCCGGTGCTCGCGGCGTACCTCAGGATTCCGGTTCGCGCCGGAAAGGCGCCCCTCACCCTCGGAGTCCTGATCTTCGTCGCCTGGTGGCAGCCGCCGGTGGTCTCCGCCGACCTGCGGGACATCGGGAACCCGACCGCCGACCCGGGTTACTTCCGGCCGCTGACCACGTTCCTGGCCACGCGCGGGCTGACCGGGAGGGTGGAGATCCCGCCGACCAGGGACTACTGGGAGGCAGCGCTGATGGGTGACGTCCCGCTCGCCCGCGGCTGGCTCCGGCAGGCCGATATCGATCGCAACCCGCTCTTCTTCACCACGGTTCCCGGCGCTGCCGGCACCGGTGTCGCGCTCACCGCGGACAGCTATCGCGAGTGGCTGGCCGAGCAGGCGGTCCAGTTCGTCGCGGTGCCCGACGCCGAACTCTCCTGGCCGGGGCGGGCGGAGGTGGAACTGGTCACGGCCGGTCTCCCGTACCTCGAATTGGTCTGGACCGGCCCGCACTGGCGCCTGTACGCCGTCGCCGACCCGCGGCCGATCGTCGCCGCACCGGCGACGCTGATCCGGCAGACCGCCGCCGCGATCACCTGGACCGCCCCCGCCGCGGGCGAGGTCCGCGTGCGGGTCCGCTGGTACCGCTGGCTGACCGCCTCCGGCGGCGCCACGGTCCATCGCGACGGCGACTGGACGATCGTCCGGGTCCCCGGGCCGGGCCGATACACCCTGTCCAGCTAGGAAGCGCGCTTGCGGGCCCGCTGTTCGCGGGTGAACCGCTTGCGGCGCTCCAGGTCCGCCTTCCACCCCTCGCGGGCGAACTCGTCGCAGCCCTGAACGGCTCCCTTGGTCTGCGCCGGGCCGATCAGGGTGCGGAACCACATGTCGTTGAAGGTCTCGTGGAACCAGGCGGCGAACCGGTCCAGCAACTTCGCCACGGCGCTCTCCTCCTTAGTTGGCGGGCCAATAGTTTGTGCCCCAACTATTGTTAGGATAGCCGGGCGACCCGAGGAGTGCGACTAGTGCGTGATCAGAATCCCCTGGCCCTGGAGCAGCAGGTCTGCTTCGCCCTGTCGGTCGCGGCCCGCAGCGTCGTGGCGATCTACCGACCGCTGCTCGAGCCGATGGGCCTGACCCACCCGCAATACCTGGTGATGCTCGCCCTCTGGGGTGAGTCACCCCTCACCCAGCGCCGCCTCAGCGAGCTGCTGGCACTCGACCCGGGCACGCTGTCCCCGCTGCTCAAGCGGCTGGAGGCGATCGGTTACCTGCGCCGCGAGCGGGACCCCGCCGACGAGCGCAGCCTGGCGATCACGCTGACCGACAGCGGCCGGGAGCTGCGCGCCGAGGCCCTCAAGATCCCGCCGGCCGTGGTGGCCCGACTCGGCCTGCCGATCGAGGACCTGCAGCGACTGCACGGCGCGCTCACCCAGGTGATCGCCGCCGCGTCATGAGAAGATCCGCTCCATCGCGGCCCGCGACCGGCGGGTGATCCGCAGGTAGCGGTCGACGAACTCGCCCGGGTCACCGCCGCCGAGCAGCAGCACCGTGCCGGCCAGCTCCACCCCGTGCCGCGGCAGCTGGTCGGTGGGCCGGCCGCGGACCAGGGTGAGCGCGTTGCGGACCTGCGCGGCCAGCGTCCAGCCGGCCTTCATCGCCTCCGCGTCGGCCGCACCCACCAGGCCGCCGTCCCGCTCGGCGTCCAGCGCCTCCAGGGTGTGGGTGCAGCGCAGTCCGGGCAGCTCGTGCGCGTGCCGCAGCTGCGTCAGCTGGACCGCCCACTCGACGTCGGCCAGACCGCCCCGGCCCAGCTTGGTGTGCGTGTTCGGGTCGGCGCCGCGGGGCAGCCGTTCCGTCTCCACCCGGGCCTTGATCCGGCGGATCTCCACCACCTGCTCCCGGGTCAGGCCGCCCTGCGGGTAACGCTTGGTGTCGGCGAGCGCCTCGAAGGCCCGGCCCAGCTCGGGGTCGCCGCAGACGAAACGGGCCCGCAGCAGCGCCTGCGCCTCCCACACCTTCGACCAGCGGTCGTAGTACTGCTGGTAGGCCGAGAGGCTGCGGACCAGCGGGCCCTGCCGGCCCTCGGGGCGCAGGTCGGCGTCGACGCCGAGCGGCGGGTCCGGGGCGGGCGCGTTGAGCAGCCGGCGCACCTCCTCGGCGATGGCGTGCGCGGCCGGCCCGGCCTGCTCGTCCGAGCCCTCGTAGACGAAGAGCACGTCGGCGTCGGAGGGGTAGCTCATCTCGTACCCGCCGAGACGGCCCATCCCGATGATCGCGAAGCGCAGCCCGGCCGGTCCCGGTTTGGCCCGGCGGGCGATGAGCAGCGCGGCGTTCAGCGTGGCGTCGGTGACGGCGGAGAGCGCCGCCCCGAGCTCGTGCACGTCGATCGGGTGGGCCGGGGCCAGGTCACCGCCCTGGCTCAGGATGTCCGCGCAGGCCAGGCGGAACAGCTCGCGGCGGCGCAGGGCGCGGACCGCGGCGATCGCCTTGACCGGATCGTCGGCGTGCCGCTCGGCCGCCGCGGCGAACCCGTCCCGCAGCTTCTCGGTGGAGCGGGGCCGCAGCTCCGGGTCATCGGCGAGCAGCCGCAGCGCCTCCGGATCACGAGTGAGCAGATCGGTGGCGTACCGGGAGAGGCTGATCACCCGGGCCAGCCGCCGGGCGACCGGGCCGCCGTCGCGCAGCAGCCGCAGGTACCACGGGGTGCTGCCGAGCTTGTCCGAGACGTGCCGGTAGTTGAGCAGGCCACGGTCCGGTTCCGGGGCATCGGCGAACTCCTGCAGCAGCATCGGCAGCAGGGTTCGCTGGATCGCCGAGGTCCGGGTCACGCCGCCGGTCAGCGCCTCCAGATGCCGCAGCGCGCCGGCCGGGTCGGCGAAGCCGAGGATCTCCAGCCGCTTGCGGGCCGAGGCCGGGGTCATCCGCAGCGCCTCGGCCGGCACCCGCGCCACCGCCTCCAGCAGCGGCTGATAGAGCAGCTTGACGTGCAGGCGGCGGACGTTGGCGGCGTGCCCGACCCAGTCCGCGCGGAACGCCTCGACGGCGTCCTGGCCGGGCAGGGCGGTGTAGCCGAGGGCTGCGGCCAGCCAGCGCAGGCCGGCCGGATCGTCCGGGACGGTGTGCGTACGCCGCAGCTGTTGCAGTTGCAGCCGGTGCTCGACGGCGCGGAGGAACCGGTACCCCCGCAGCAGCGTCTCGCCGTCCTGCCGGCCGACGTATCCCCCGGCGACCAGGGCGCGCAGCGCCGGCAGGGTCCCCGGCAGCCGCAGCGTCTCGTCCACCCGGCCGTGCACCAGTTGCAGCAACTGCACCGCGAACTCGATGTCGCGCAGGCCGCCCGGACCGCGCTTGATCTCCCGGGCCAGCTCCTTGGCCGGCACGTTCTCGATGATCCGGCGGCGCATGTCGCGGACGTCCGCGACCGCCTCGGGCCGCTCGGCGGCGTGCCAGACCAGCGGCGCCAGGTCGGCCAGCCACTGCAGGGCCAGCACCTGGTCACCGGCCGCCGGGCGGGCCTTGAGCAGCGCCTGGAACTCCCAGGTGCGCGCCCAGCGGCGGTAGTAGGCCTGGTGGCTGGCGAGGGTGCGGACCAGCGGGCCGCGGCTGCCCTCCGGCCGCAGCGCGGCGTCCACCGGCCAGGCCACCTGGCCGCAGATCTCCATCAGCCGGGCCGCGATCGTGGTGCCGGCCTGCAGATCCTCGTCTCCGGCGGCCACGAAGATCACGTCGACGTCGGAGACGTAGTTCAGCTCGTTACCGCCGCACTTGCCCATCGCGACCACCGCGAGGCGCGGCTCGGGCGTGCCGTCCGGCAGGCCGGCCAGCGCGATCCCGTACGCCGCGGCGAGCGTCTCGTCGGCGAGCCGGGAGAGGGCGGCCATGGTGGGTTCCAGGCCCCGGCCGCCGGTCAGGTCCGCGGCGGCGATCCGCAGGAGCGCGATCCGGTACGCCTGGCGCAGCGCCGGCACGGTCGGCGCCTCCAGCTCCAGGTGGCCCTCCGGGTCGGGCGGCAGCCCGCTCTCGGTGGTGGCCAGGGTCCGCCACTCCTGCTCGTTGGCGACCAGGTGATCGCCGAGGGTGGACGAGGCGCCGAGCACCGCGACCAGCCGGCGGCGCAGCCCGTGGTCCCGGTAGAGCTCGTCGATCAGCTCCTTGGTGGCCGCGTTCGCGATGATCTCGCCGGTCGGACCGGTCGGGCGGCCGCCGTTGGCCCGCTCGGCGGCCCGGGAGACCGCGTCGACCAGGCGGTGGAACTGGCGCAGCGCCAGGTTCGGATCGGCGGACCGGGAGAGGGCGTGGATCAGGTCGGCCGCCTCGCTGCTGATCGGGCCCTGCCCGCTGTCCCAGAGCCGCAGCCCCCGGTCGCCGAGCAGGTCGGCGGCGTTCGCCCCGTTGTCGGCGAAGCCGTAGCGGGCCAGCCGGGTCGGGCGGGTCATCTCACTGCCCCAGCAACGGCAGGGTCCTGGGCGTTTCCGCGTCCGGGAGGTTGCCCAGGGCGAGCGCGGCGAACCGGGCCGCGAACGGCTGCCAGACCTCCTCGACGTCCGGCAGGATCTCGGCGACGGCCAGCACCACCGCCTCCGGGTCGAAGCCGAGCTCTTCCAGTTCGGCGGCGCCGTCACGGGTCCAGTCGGCGATCATCTCGGCGTCGCACTCGATGTGGAACTGCAGGCCCCAGGCCCGGTCGCCGATCCGGAACGCCTGGTGCGGGAAGCGGCTGGACGCGGCGAGCAGGGTCGCGTTCAGCGGCAGCTCGGTGATCTCGTCGCGGTGCCACTGGATCACATCGGGCAGCAGCGGCACCCACTTGAACAGCGGGTCGCTGTCGGCCGCGTCGCGCTTGCCGACCAGCCCCGGGCCGATCTCCGAGCCGGACGGGCTGCGCTCCACCAGGCCGCCGTGTGCGCTGGCCAGCAGCTGCCCACCGAGGCAGACGCCGAGGGTGGGCACCCGGTACCGGACCGCCTTGCGGAGCAGCGCCTCGCACGCCGGGAACCACGGCGCGCCGGGGGCGCCGGCTGCGTCCGGGTACGCGCTCTGGTCACCGCCGAGCACGATCAGCGCGGAGAAGCCGTCCAGGGTCTCGGGCAGCTCGTCACCCGCGTACGGCCGGAGCACGGTGACCCCGAGCCCCGCCTCGGTGATCCACTCCCCGAGTCGCCGGAGGTCGTCGGTCGGATCGTTCTCGATGACAAGCGCTGTGCTCACGTGTCGAGGCTATCGGTTCCCTCCGCCGCCGAACACCGACAGTCGCCGCTGCGCACCGGGCGGGTCGGTCCTACCCGGAGACCGCCGGGCTGACCAGTCCGGTCCGGTACGCGAGGACGACGGCCCGCACCCGGTCGCGGAGCCCGAGCTTGGCGAGGATCCGGGCCACGTGGGTCTTGACGGTCGCCTCGGACAGGTGCAGCCGCATCCACAAGGCCCTGGGGACGGCTCCCCGGCAGACCGTCGTCATGGTCATCGCCTCGGTAGTCGTCACCGGGCTGATCGGTGGTGCCCTCGGCACGCCGCCCGGGGTGCTCCCGCAGCGGATGATCGTGGGCGACATGGGGCAGACCTTCGGCTTCCACCTGCCCGCCTCCGTCCTCGACGTCTACCGCCCGGCCGAGCTGGTGCTCTTCGGTCTCGGCGGCGTCGTCATCGCGGTCCTCGGCGCCCTGCTGCCGGCCGGCTGGGCCGCGCGCGCCCGTACCGCGACAGCGCTGCGTACCGAATGACCGGCCTCGGCTCTACGAAGGGCTCCAGCGGGCGACGACCTCGTCGTCCTCGATCTCGCCGGTCTCGGTGAAACCCATCGAGAGGTAGAGCGAGCGGGCCGAGGTGTTCTCCGGCTGGTAGCTGAGCGCCACGTTCGGCGTGCCCGGCTCGGCGATCAGCCGGGCCCGCAACTGCCCGACAATTGCCCGGCCGATCCCCTGGCGCTGGTGCTTCGCGTCGACGACGAGGCCGCCGATCCACCGGCTGCCGTCGTCGTCGACGGCCCAGATCACGAAGCCGACCACCTCGGTGCCGCGCACGGCGGCGAGCGGGTGCCAGGTGTCGCCGTAGTTGCACATGCAGAGGTAGTAGGTCACGTCGGCGACGAAGCGCTTCTGTTCCTCGTGGACGGTGAGGGCGGCGCAGTCACGCCAGTTGGCGGCGGTGACCGGCTCGAGGCGGATCGGTTCGGAACTCATTCAATGATCATGGCAAAGCCGGCTCCCGGCGCGCGGGACCCCTGGATCAGGCCGAGCGTGACCGAGGCCACTCGCCTGTGTGCAGAAGTGGGGTCGCTCGACACCCATCTGTCACCGGGAACGGCCTAGTCTTCCCGGCATGACGCAGGAGTCACCCGGCACCCGAGTGTCCACCCTGGAGCTCTTCTTCGACCTGGTCTTCGTCTTCACGGTGACCCAGCTCGCCGACTCGCTCGCGCATCACCTGACGCCGGGCGGCCTGCTCAACGTCGTGCTGGTGCTGATCGTGGTCTGGTGGATGTATTCGGGGTATGCCTGGCTCACCAACGCCGTCGCCCCGGACACTCCCGGCCGGCGCACGCTGCTGCTGGCCGGGATGGCCGGGTTCCTGGTGATGGCGCTGGCCATCCCGGACGCCTTCGGTGCGTACGGTTGGGTGTTCGGCGCCGGCTACCTGGTCGTCAACATCGCCCACTCGGTGCTGTTCCTGCAGCCCGGCCCGGCGGCGATCGGCATGATGCGCACGCTCGGCCCGCTCAACCTGCTGGCCGCGCTGCTGGTCCTGGCCGGCGGCCTGCTGCCCGAGCCGTGGCGCCACCTGTGCTGGCTGGCCGCCCCGGTGGTGCAGGTGGCGGCGGGCTATCTGCACCCGATGGAGATGCACCGGATCTCCGCCGGCCACTTCGTCGAGCGGCACAGCCTCGTCATGATCATCGCAATCGGCGAGTCGATCCTGGCGATCGGCGTCGGCGTCACCGGCATGAAGCTGACCGGCGGCGTGATCCTCGCGGCGGTGCTCGGCCTCTGCGTCGCCTACTACCTGTGGTGGGCCTACTTCGCCGACGGCGACCGCCGCTCCGAGCACGTGCTGGCACGGATGGAGGCGCCGGCGTTGCGCGCCCGGCTGGCCCTGAACGCCTGGGGTTACGCGCACATCCCGATGCTGCTCGGCATCGTCGTGACCGCGGTCGGCATCAAGAAGACGCTGGGCCACGCCTTCGACGACCTGCACTGGGGCGAGGCGCTGACCCTCGGCGGCGGCGTCGCGATCTATCTCCTCGGTCACGCCGTCTTCCTGCGCCTGCTCCACCTGCCCGGCGCGACCTACCGGGTCATCATCGCGGCCCTGTGCCTCGCCACCGCCCCACTCGGCCACCTCCTGGCAATCGCACAGCTGGCGGCCGTCGCCATCATCCTGGCCGCGGGCGCCATCGCCGAGGACATTCCCCGGGTCCGCCGCTCCGGCCTCGCCGCCGCCATCGGCGACTTCGGCCGAAATTCCTAAAAATCAAACCCGTCCTTCGATACGACCGATGGAGCCCCGCCACCAGGCCACAGGCCAAGCCCCGTGCCGGTCCCACGCGACGCCCACCCCACCCCGGCCCCCAAACGCGCCACCAGGCCCAGCAACGTTCGCCGCCGGGCTGATCCCCGCGCCGCGGCGAACAGGCAGGCCGTATCCAGCGCAGACCGGTGCGATCTTCGTCAGCGGTGACGCGGCCGGTTGCAAGGGGCTCCTCCGGCCAGCAAGGCCGCCTGGTTCTCCTCCTTGGAGAACCGGATCCAGGCCAGGCCCAGGGCGAGGAATACCCCGAGAGCGATCATGAGCACCTGCTCAGGGCTGCTCGCCTTGCCGCTCGCGATGAGGATTCCGGCGATGGCCGTTCCGATGACTGCTAGGCCGCGTGCTGACGGCCGGGTGCGTCGGGTCATCGCTTCCTCCTGGTCCTACTCGCCGCCGTCGGGGGCCTCGACCAGCCAAGCCCGACCGACTGGCGGGCAGGGTGGTATTCCGGGCGACGGAAGCGCCGTCGGATCAGGCGTGTGGGACGTCCGGGCCCGGCATCGCGTGGGACAGGAACGGGACTTGGCTCTGGCCTGGAAGCGGGGCTCCGTCGGTCGTACCGGAGCCCGGTTTTGATCTTGGTTTCGGGTTTGGGTCAGGCGATGCAGGCGCAGACGATCAGGGCGGCGCCGAAGTGGGAGGCGGCGCTGACCACGGCGCCGCCGTGGAAATCGTCGGTGCAGATGACCTCGCCGAGCTTGCCCGGCGTCATCCAGTCCAGGACCAGGAAGGCCAGGCCCATGATCGCGATGCCGACCAGGCCGAAGAGCAGCGTCGAGGCCAGCCCCTGCCCGAACGAGTCATAGGTCGTGAAGATGGCGGTGAAGACGATCGCCGCGATACCGAGCTGGTTCGCGGCCAGCAGCAGCGACGCGTTCGGATTGCGCTCGACCCAGATCAGATCCCGCAGCTTGCCCGGCGTGAGCAGGTCGATCAGCACATATCCGACGGCCATCAAGCCGATGCCGATCAGACCGAAGACGATGCTCCGCCCGGCACCCTCAAGCAGATCCTGCAGCACGGCCACTCCCCTTGTCGCATGACGTCAGATGAGACCGTACCCCCTGTGACAAAACTTCGGGACCTGGCGCTGTAGCAATTGGGCCCGGCTGTCCGCCTGGCCGGACGGAGGTCGACTGATGGTGGCACCGGAGGACCTCGACGCCGTGCTGCGTGACGCGCGGGGCGGCGACGAGGACGCGTTCCGGCGGCTCTATCGCCTGCAACAGCCCGCGCTGCTGCGCTACCTGCGGGTACTGGTCGGCGACGACGCCGAGGACGTCGCCTCGGAGTCCTGGCTACAGATCGCCCGTGACCTGCACCGTTTCTCCGGGACCTGGGACGGCTTCCGCGGCTGGACGGCGACGATCGCCCGGCACCGAGCAATGGACCTGCTGCGCGCGCAACGCCACCGCGTGCCGGCCGCCGGCTCGGGCGAGCAGCTCGCGGAGCTCCACGCCGACGACGACACCGCGGACCGGGCGATCGAGCTGGTCTCCACGGACGCCGCGATCGCCCTGATCACCACCCTGCCCCGGGACCTGGCCGAGGCGGTGATGCTGCGCGTGGTCGTCGGGCTGGACGCCAAGGCGACCGGCTCGATCCTCGGCAAGCGGGCCGGCGCGGTCCGCACCGCCGCCTACCGGGGCCTGAGACAGCTGGCGCAGCGGCTCGCCGAGCCGAACCCGAAGCTGACCCCGAACCCGAGCCCGGACCCGAAGCCGGAGCCACCCCCGAAGCCGAGGTCGGGGCCGGAGCCGAGGTCGGGGCCGGTTCGTGGCCAGGTGACACAGATCCGGGCTGCGGCGCTGAAGGAGATGAGATGAGCAGCCAGGAGGGATGGAGTCCGATGGACCGAAAGACCGCGGAGAATCTGTTGCGCGGCGACCGGGCCACGATCGGGCATCCCCTCGCCGAACTGCTGGCCACGGCGAAGGCGCCCGCCACGGCCGACGAATTGTCGGGTGAGGCCGCCGCGATGGCCGCCTTCCGGGCCGCCGCCCACTCCTCCGGCCCGGTGACCCCACCGAAACGCTCCATTTTGGCGAAGCTGCTGACCCTGAAGGTCGCCGCGGCCGCCTTCGCCACCACCGCGGCGGTCGGTGGCGTCGCCCTCGCGGCGAACACCGGCGCCCTGCCCGACCCGATCAGCGTGGCCGGCCCGTCGTACTCGGCCAGCCACCCGCCGAAACCCTCGCCCTCCGTACGGCCGAAACCCTCCGGTTCGACACCGGCCCTCGCGCGCGAGGTGGACGACCTCTGCCGCGAGTTCAGCGGCAAGGACCCCGATCATCGGGTGAAGGCCCTGGACGACCGGCACTTCGACGAGCTGGTCCAGCGGGCCGGCAGGAAGGACCGGACCCGCGTCGAACGGTTCTGCGGCCTGCACAGGCCGGACCCCAGCACCCGCCCGAGGTACCGGCCCGAGCCCAACGGTCTTCCGAAGACACCGCAGGATCAGGAACAACAGCCGCAGGAGCAGCGACAACGGCAGTGGCACGGATGAGAGGAGCCGGCATCCGGCGGGCCGGGGTCTGGGAGCGTCCAGTCCTCCGGGTGCCTTCAAAGGTCAGTCGCTCTGGGGACGCCCCCTCCCCAGCGCGGGGCGACTGAACCAGTCAGGCGGCGGCGACCCCCCGGGGCCGTCGCCGCCTGGCGTTCAAGAAATCAGAGCGCGCCCAGGTACCGCTGGCGCTCGTACGGCGTGACCTCGCGCCGGAACTGCTCCCACTCGGCCCGCTTGTTCCGGAGGAAGAAGTCGAAGACGTGCTCCCCGAGCACCTCGGCGACGAGCTCCGAGCCGGCCATCACGTCGATCGCCTCGGACAGGTTCTCCGGCAGCGCCTCGTAGCCCGCGGCCTTGCGTTCGGCCGGGGAGAGCGACCAGACGTCGTCCTCGGCGCCCGCCGGCAGCTCGTAGCCCTCCTCGATGCCCTTCAGGCCGGCGCCGAGCATGACCGCGAACGCGAGGTAGGGGTTGGCGGCCGAGTCGATCGACCGGACCTCCACCCGCGCCGAGTTCGGCTTGCCGAACGCCGGGACCCGGACCAGGGCGGACCGGTTCAGGTGGCCCCAGCTGACGAACGCCGGCGACTCGGTGATCCGGTCCGGCAGCTGCATCGGGAAGAGCCGCTTGTACGAGTTGACCCACTGGTTGGTGACCGCCGTGTACTCCCGGGCGTGCACCAGCAGACCGGCGATGAACGCGCGGGCCGTCTTGGACAGCTTCTGCGGGTCCTCACTGTCGTAGAACGCGTTGCGCTCGCCCTCGAACAGCGACAGGTGGGTGTGCATGCCGGAGCCCGGCTGGTCGGTGTACGGCTTCGGCATGAAGGTGGCCTTGACGCCCTGGGAGAGCGCCACCTCCTTGACCACGTGCCGGAACGTCATGATGTTGTCGGCCGTGGTCAGCGCGTCCGCGTACCGCAGGTCTATCTCCTGCTGGCCGGGGGCGACCTCG
This sequence comes from Actinoplanes regularis, assembly GCF_900188005.1. Taxonomy (GTDB): domain Bacteria; phylum Actinomycetota; class Actinomycetes; order Mycobacteriales; family Micromonosporaceae; genus Actinoplanes; species Actinoplanes regularis. The sequence continues at coordinate 834,872 of NZ_FZNR01000002.1, forward strand.
TGGTGGCTGAACTCGACCGAGATGCCGATCCGCTCCAGGGCCAGCACGGCCTGCCGGCGGAAGTCCCGGGCCACCGCGTGCGTGGTGTGGTCGAAGTAGCCGCCGGTGTCGACCGGCTTCGGCACCGAGCCGTCGTTCGCCTCGTCCTGGATCAGGAAGAACTCGACCTCGGGGTGGGTGTAGAAGGTGAAGCCCTTCTCGGCGGCCCGGGCCAGGGCCCGGCGCAGCACGTGGCGCGGGTCGGCCCAGGCGGGGCTGCCGTCGGGCAGCAGGATGTCGCAGAACATCCGGGCGCTCTCGCCGCTGCCGCCGCCCTCGAACGGGAAGACCTGGAAGGTGGTCGGGTCCGGCATGGCGACCATGTCGGACTCGTAGACCCGGGCGAATCCCTCGATCGCCGAGCCGTCGATGCCGATGCCTTCTTCGAAGGCGGACTCCAGCTCGGCCGGAGCTACCGACACGCTTTTCAGCGTGCCGAGCACATCGGTGAACCAGAGACGGACAAAACGGATGTCGCGCTCCTCGAGCGTACGAAGCACGAACTCCTGCTGTCGGTCCACTTCCACCCCTCGTCCCGGTATCAATGCCTCAAGCCGAGACTACGCTGACCTTGGCCTGTGACGTCGGCCTGGGTCCGGAACCGAACCCTCGGCATTGGGGAACAATAAGGCGCATGCCAACGCTGCGTATCGCCCTCGCTCAGGTGAACTCGACGGTCGGCGACATTCCCGGAAATACGGCCGCGATCCGCCGCTGGTCGAAGCGGGCCGCGGAAGCCGGGGCGCACCTGGTCGCCTTCCCCGAGATGATGCTGACCGGATATCCGATCGAGGATCTGGTCTTCCGCAATTCGTTCGTCGACGCCTCCCAGCACGCCCTGCGTCAGCTCGCCGCCGACCTGGCCGCCGACGGGCTGGGCGACCTGGCCGTGGTGGTGGGGTACGTGGACGCCGACGGGCCGGCCGCGATCAGCGCGGACGCGGCGCCCGGCATCGGCCGGCGGGACGCCTCCGCGTTGCTGCACGGCGGCGCGGTGGCCGCCACCTACTTCAAGCACCACCTGCCCAACTACGGCGTCTTCGACGAGAACCGGTACTTCGAGCCCGGCGACTCGCTGACCGTGGTGCGGCTGGGCGGCGTCGACATCGCGCTCACCGTCTGCGAGGACATCTGGCAGGCCGGTGGCCCGTTCACCGCGGCCCGGCGGGCCGGCGTCGGCCTGGCGGTCAACATCAACGCCTCGCCGTACGAGCTGAACAAGGACGACGTACGACTTCCGCTGGTTCAGCGCCGTGCCGTCGAGGCGGGCGCCGCGGTCGCCTTCGTGAACATGGTCGGCGGCCAGGACGAGCTGGTCTTCGACGGCGACTCGATGATCGTCGGCGCGGACGGGGAGTTGCTGGCGCGGACCCCGCAGTTCAGCGAGGAGCTGCTCGTACACGACCTGGATCTGCCGCTCGCCGACGCGACACCGAACCCGGAGGGCTCGACCGACGCGGCGAAGCCCCGGGTCGAGCAGCACATCCCGGACGACATGTCGATCGACCGGGTCACGATCCCCGGCGCTCTCGCACCGCTGAACGGCCGGATCACCGGCGAAATCGCCGACCGCACGTCCGACGCGGAGGAGATCTGGAACGCCCTCGTCCTCGGCCTGCGCGACTACGTCGACAAGAACGGCTTCCGCTCGGTCGTCCTCGGCCTCTCCGGCGGCATCGACTCCGCGGTCGTCGCCGCCATCGCCGTCGACGCGCTCGGCCCGGACCGTGTCGCCGGCGTCTCCATGCCCAGCGGCTACTCCTCCGAGCACTCCAAGGACGACGCCGCCGACCTGGCCAAACGCACCGGCCTGAGCTACCGCGTGGAGCCGATCCAGCCGATGGTCGACGCCTTCCTGGCGAACATGGCGCTCTCCGGCGTCACCGTGGAGAACCTGCAGGCCCGGGTCCGCGGCGTGATTCTGATGGCGCTCTCCAACCAGGACGGGCACCTGGTGCTCACCACCGGTAACAAGAGTGAGCTCGCGGTCGGTTACTCCACGCTCTACGGTGACTCGGTCGGCGGGTTCAACCCGCTCAAGGACGTACCGAAGACCATGGTCTGGGAGCTCGCCCGCTGGCGGAACGCGCAGGGCGACGCCCCCATCCCGGAGAACTCGATCACCAAGGAACCCAGCGCCGAGCTGCGCCCGGACCAGAGGGACTCCGACTCGCTGCCCGACTACTCGGTGCTTGATCCGATCATCAAGGGGTATGTGGACCACGACCTGGGCCGTGCCGAGCTGATCGCGGCCGGCAACGATCCGGCCCTGGTCGACCGGGTGCTGCGGATGGTCGACCTGGCCGAGTACAAACGCCGCCAGTCGGCCCCCGGCACCAAGATCTCCGGCAAGGCGTTCGGCCGCGACCGCCGCCTGCCGATCACCAGCAGGTTCCGTGAAGGCGGAGCGATCAGTCCGAGTTAAGGCGGCAGCCGGGGTGTGACAACCTCCACTGAAGCCTGACCGAGGCCGGGTCCCCGGTGCGACGATGTGCGCACCCGGGGACCGCATCCGAGCGGCCTCGAGGGAGGAGTTTCGAAATGTCGGAAATCCCGACCCTGTACGGGGGGCCGGCGACGCGCCGCGTCCGCACCCGCGATCTGCTCAACGCCAAGGTCCGCGGTGACCGCTGGCCGATGCTGACGTCCTACGACCAGTACACGGCATCGATCTTCGACCAGTCCGGCGTACCCGTCCTGCTCGTCGGCGACTCGGCCGCCAACAACGTGTACGGCTACGAGACCACCGTCCAGGTCACCATCGACGAGATGTTGCCGCTGGTCAAGGCCGTGGTCCGGGCCACGAAGCACTCGCTGATCGTCGGCGACCTGCCGTTCGGCAGCTACGAGGAGGGCCCCACCCAGGCGCTGCGCACCGCTGTCCGCTTCATGAAGGAGGGCGGCTGCCACGCGGTCAAGCTGGAGGGCGGCCGCCGGATGGCCCCGCAGATCGAGGCGATCACCGGCGCCGGCATTCCGGTGATGGCGCACATCGGCTTCACCCCGCAGCGCGAGCACGCCATCGGCGGCTACCGCGTCCAGGGCCGGGAGAACGAGGGCGCCGAGGTGATCTCGGACGCTCGCGCGGTCACCGACGCGGGCGCGTTCGCGGTGGTCCTGGAGATGGTCCCGGGCGACGTCGCCAAGCAGATCACCAAGGAACTGCCGATCCCCACGGTCGGCATCGGGGCCGGTCCGGACACCGACGCCCAGGTCCTCGTCTGGCAGGACATGGCCGGCCTGCGTACCGGCAAGGCGCCGCGCTTCGTCAAGCGTTACGCCGACCTCGCGGGCGCCCTGACGGACGCCACGCGGCAGTTCGCGAACGAGGTCCGCAGCGGCGAGTTCCCGGCCGCTGAACACACCTTCTAAACCCTTTTCCCGATACGGCCGGAACCTTCCCGGTACGACCTTTTCCCGGTACGGCCGGAACCTTCCCGGTACGACCTGTTTCCGGAACGGTCCAAACCTTCCCGGTACGACCTGTTTCCGGAACGGCCCGGGGCCTTCGCGGTACGACCTGTTTCCGGAACGGCCCAGGGCCTTTCCGATACGACCAGTTTCCGGTACGCCCTGAAGCGTCCCGGCCGCACCACGCGGGCCTGCACACAGCGAACGGGCCGCGCCATTCTCAGCGCGGCCCGTTCGTGCTCACGGGTGGATGGTCCGTGGGCTGGGCGTCTTCTGGGCGATCGAGCTCGTGCGCGACTCCGCCGGTCAGCGGTTGCGGCGGACCGCACCCGACGGGGCACGCACGGCACTCGCCCGGGACGCGGACGCGGCCGTGGCGGCGCTCCGGGAGCCGCGGGCGGCGCCGCCCACAGCACCACTGTTCGTACCGGAGGCGCGGGTCGTCCTGGCGGCCTTGGCCGCGTTTCCGGTGGCCTTGCCCGGGGCCGCGGCGACCGACTTGTTGGCCGCCTTCTTCGCGGATGTCCCCTTCGCGGGCGCTGCTCCGGCCGGGACCGTGGCCGCAGCCGATGCCGCGCTCGACCCGGCGGACTCGGCTCCGGCCTTCGACGCGGCCGACTTGGCGGCCTTCGCGACCGCGCCCCCGGCTGTCTTGGCAGCGGTCGTCCTGGCCGTCGCCTTCGCGGTGCCGGTTTTGGCCACGGTGGCCTTGGGCGCCGCCGCCCTGGCTCCAGCACTCTTGCTGGCCGTCGCCTTGGTCGCCGCCTTTTTAGCCGTCGCCGTCGCCTTCGTGGCTGTCGCCTTGCTCGCGGGCGCCTTACTCGCGGGCGCCTTGCTTGCGGGCGCCTTGCTCGCGGGCGCCTTTGTAGCTGACGCCTTCTTGGCAGTCGCCGCCGCCTTACTCGCGGCCGCCTTCGCTGTCGCCTTGCTCGCGGCCGCCTTCGTAGCGGACGCTTTCTTGGCAGTCGTCGCCGCCTTGCTCGCGGCCGCCTTTGTAGCGGACGCCTTCTTCGCAGTCGTCGCCGCCTTCACGGCGGCCGTTTTTGTGGCCGTCGCCTTCGTGGCTGGCGTGACCTTCGCTGCCGTGGCCTTGGTAGCGGCCGCACTCCGGCCCGCAGCCTTGGCCGTGGTCTTCGCAGCAGCCGTTCCCGCCCGGGTACCAGCCGTGGTCTTGGCCGCTTTCGCAGCCTTACCAACCGTCGCTTTGGCCGCACCCCGTTCCGTAGCGGCCGCCTTGGCAGCGGTGGCCTTGACCCCGGTCGCCTTCGCCGCAGTGCTCTTGGTTCCCGCGGCCTTCTTACCCGCTGTTTTGGCCGCCGTCGCCTTGGTGCCCGTAGCCTTCGCCGCCACAGCTTTGGTAACCGCCGCCTTGGCGCCCGTCGCCTTGGCTGCGCCGGCCTTGCTCGGCGTTGCCTTGATGGCTGTCGCCTTCGCCGCCGTCACCTTGGTGCCGGTCACCTTGCCCGCTGCCTTCTTGGCGGTTGTCGCCTTGGTGCCGGTCGCCTTCGCCGCCGTCTTCTTGGCAGCTGTCGCCTTGGTGCCCGTAGCCTTAGCTGCGCCGGCCTTGCTCGCCGTTGCCTTGCTCGCCGTTGCCTTGGTGGCCGTTGACTTGGCCGCTGTCTTCTTGGCCGCCGTCGCCTTGGTGCCCGTAGCCTTCGCCGCGGCAGCTTTGGTAACCGTCGCCTTGGTGCCGGTGGCCGTGGCTGCTGTCGCCTTGGTGCCCGCCGCCTTGGTCGCCGTCCTCTTGGCCGCCGTCGCCTTGGTACCCGTTGCCTTCACCGCTGCCGCCTTGGCCACCGTCGCCTTGGCTGCCCCGGCCTTGCTCGGCATTGCCTTGGTGGCCGTTGTCTTGGTCGCGGTTCCCTTGGCACCCGGCGCCCTGCCGCTGACAGCCTTGGTGCCGGTGGCCGTGGCTGCTGTCGCCTTGGTGCCCGCCGCCTTGGTCGCCGTCCTCTTGGCCGCCGTCGCCTTGGTACCCGTTGCCTTCACCGCTGCCGCCTTGGCCACCGTCGCCTTGGCTGCCCCGGCCTTGCTCGGCATTGCCTTGGTGGCCGTTGTCTTGGTCGCGGTTCCCTTGGCACCCGGCGCCCTGCCGCTGACAGCCTTTGTCCCGGCGGCCTTTCCCGCTGTGACCTTCGAAGCGCCGACCACCCGGCCCCCCGTCTTCTTCGCGACCGCCCTGCTCCGGGTCGCCGTGGTAGCCGCTTCCTCGGCCACGACCGCCGCACGCGCGGCAGCCGCCTTATTCGCGGCAGCCTTGCTCACAGTCGCCTTATTCGCCGCAGCCTTGGCCCTGGTCGCCTTACTCCCGGCAGCCTTGGCCGCGGTCGCTTTACTCGCAGCAGCTTTGGTCGCAGTCGCCTTTGCAGCAGTCGCCTTAGTAGTAGCCGTCTTAGATACCGCCGCCTTGGTCGCGGTCGCCTTGGTCGCCGCCGCCTTGGTCGCGGTCGCCTTGGTCGCGGTCGCCTTGCTCCTCACCGTTTTGACCGGGGCGGCCTTCTTCGCGCTGGCTGCCTTCGACCCGACAGCCTTCACCGGCGTCGCGGGCCGGGCTGCGGCCGCCTTGGAACCGACCGCCTTGACGGGGGCCTCCGCACCGCCGGCTCCGGCCGTCCCACGCGCCGACGTCGCCTTCGCTGCCCTGCCAGTGGCGGCCTTCGCCTGGGTGGCCTTCACTGTGCTCTTGGCCGCCGTACCCGCCTTCGTCGGCGCGGCCGTGGCCGCCACACCCGTCTCCTCAGCCACCGCGCCCGCTTTCTTCGCCGGCGCGGCCTTGGCCACCGTGCCCGCCTTCTTCGCCGTGGTCCTGGTGGCCGCTGCCTTGGCGGCAACCCGCTTGCCTGTCGCCTTGGTGCCGGCGACCGGCCGGGCCACTTCATCCGCGCCCTGCACCAGATCGGGCTCGCTCACGGCCTTGCCACTACCGGTCGACACCCGGGCCGCCGCCCGCCGAGCCGCCGCTTCCCGCCGGGTCACCCGCGACGCCGACGCCCCCGCGCCGGCTGCCGCCTTCTCGGCGACACCCGACGAGGCCGCGATACCCGACGAGGCCGCGGCTTTCGCCGCCTCCCGGGAGGCGGCGCCCGCCCGGGAGGCGACGCCCGCCCGTTTCCGCACCGGCGTACTCCGGACCACCCCGCCGTTTTCGACCGTCCCGTCGTCCTCGGGCGACAGGAACAGCTCTCCACGGGCCCGCGCGCTCTTGGCGAACGCCGCCATCTGCTCCGACGCCTCGTCCGTCCTCGGGACCTCGACACTCCCGTCCGCCGGTTCCAGCACACTGAGCGCCTCGAGGTCGGGCCGGTCCGCACCCCAGTGATCGGACTCGCCATCCGATTTCACCGCGCCCCGCGACGGCGGGAGCCAACCGCCCAGGAACGGCCGATCGGTCGACTCGCCGCGCGATGTCGCAGCAGTGTCCCCGTCGTCCGGCCGCGCCCCTTCGGCCGTCGACGCCGGCCACGCCGACCCCGAGTCCTGCGGATCGGCCGGGCTCCAGTCCCGCTCCGCACCGGTGTCAGCCGACACTGTCACCCGCGTCCTGTCGGGAGCGTTGCTACTGGCCGCCGCGACGCGCCGTCGACTCCGGGATCCGGCCGCTGTTCCCGCCGTACCCGCGGACACGCGCTTCGCCGCACCCGCAGACGCGGTACCCGCCACACCCGCGGACACACGCTCCGTCGCACCCGCAGACGCAGTTCCCGCCACACCCGCGGACACGCGCTCTGCCGCACCCGCAGACGCGGCACCCGTAGAAGCGGTACCCGCTGCACCCGCGGATGCGGTCTCCGCCGTAGCCGCGGATGCGCGTTCTGCCGTACCGGGAAGGGGGCTTGGATCTGCGCCGGAGGCGGCGGGTCGGCTCGAAGCCTTCTTGGCAGCGGGCATCGGGGTGTTCCTCCTTGCGAATGACTGCGGGCACAACTAGGCCAGGGAAGGTCGGACAGGAAACGGGGTGACGGTCTAGCTGCTTTCCCCTGTCCAGCGGGCATCCTCGGCATCCCACTCGGCATTGCGCTTCTCGACCGTTTCGAGGGCCCGCGTCGCTTCGTCAGCCGTGGCGAACGGGCCGAGCCGGTACTGGGCGGGACACACGTCGTCGCCGATCTCGACTCGGTGGTGTCGGAGGCACCAGAAGTAGCCCGCCCCGCCGAGCCCACTGTCGTTCATTCCATCACTGTGCAACTAAAAACGACCATGCGCTACCGATTCGGGTGAAATGCCCAGGACTTCCATTGTGGATCGCAGTTATTGACCGTCATTACTCATCGGAACGAGCCAACCGGTCAATTCGCCCGGGTTCCCTTCGGCATTCACACCACAGAGACCCTCGATGAGCGCCACAGCGGCCCTTTATGACCGCCACAACGACCCTCGCTAAGCGCCGCGCACGCCCGCTTCAATCGCCGCGCACACCCACGATGAGCACCACGGATCCTCACGGCAATCGCCGTGCACACCCGCGATGAGCACCACGCACACCCGCGACAAACGCTGCGGGCGCCCGCGATAGGCGCCGCGGGCAGTCTCGACGAGCACCGCCGGCCCCGACCATGCGCGCACCGCGAAAAAGGAGCCGCCCCGGCCGCGATGACGCGGCCGGGGCGGTAACCAGCAGGGAAGGGATCAGCGCAGCTCGGCGGCGACCAGCTCAGCGATCTGTACGGCGTTCAGCGCCGCACCCTTACGCAGGTTGTCGTTCGCGATGAAGAACGACAGCCCGTTCTCGGCCGTCGGGTCCACCCGGAAACGTCCCACATACGACGGATCGCGCCCGGCGGCCTGCAGCGGCGTCGGCACGTCCGACAGCTCCACGCCGGGGGCCGAGGCGAGCAGCTCACGGGCCCGGGCGGGCGAGAGCGGCCGGGCGAAGCGCGCGTTCACCTGCAGCGAGTGGCCGGTGAACACGGGCACCCGCACGCAGGTCCCGGAGACCAGCAGGTCCGGCAGCCCGAGGATCTTCCGGCTCTCGTTGCGGAGCTTCTGCTCCTCGTCGGTCTCGAAGCTGCCGTCGTCGACGAACGAGCCGGCCTGCGGGATCACGTTGAACGCGATCGGCTTCGGGAAGACCTTGGGCTCCGGGAACTCCACGGCGGCCCCGTCGTGGGTCAGCTCGGTGGCCCGGTCGGCGACCTTCTTGATCTGCTCGTCGAGCTCGGCGACGCCGGCCAGCCCGGCACCGCCGACCGCCTGGTACGTGGTGGCGATGAACGACACCAGCCCGGCCTCGTCGTGCAGCGGCCGGAGCACCGGCATCGCGGCCATGGTGGTGCAGTTCGGGTTGGCGATGATGCCCTTGGGGCGCACCCGGGCCGCGTCCGGGTTCACCTCGGCGACGACGAGCGGGACGTCCGGATCCATCCGCCAGGCCGAGGAGTTGTCGACGACCACGGCGCCGGCCGCGGCGACCCGCGGTCCGTACTTTTTGGAGCCGTCCTTGCCCGCGGAGAAGATCACGATGTCCAGGCCGCTGTAGTCAGCGGTCTCGGCGTCCTCGACGGTCACCTCGCCGGAACCCCACGGAAGGGTGCGGCCCGCGGAGCGCGCGGAAGCGAAGAGCCGGAGCTGGTCTACCGGGAATGCGCGCTCGGCCAGGATGTGGCGCATGACGCCACCGACCTGTCCCGTCGCGCCGACGATGCCGATCCTCATGGGCACCAAACTACGTCCTGAACTGCGAACCAAGAAATCAGTTGTTTCAGAATACGGGATTGGTGTCCCACATTAGGGGACCAAGTGGCTAGCTTCGAGGGCATGGCGACGTACACCCACGGGCACCACGAGTCGGTCTTGCGCTCACACCGCTGGCGCACCGCAGAGAATTCGGCCGCATACCTGCTGCCGCATCTTTCCTCCGGAATCACGCTGCTGGACGTCGGTTGCGGCCCCGGCACGATCACCGCCGATCTGGCGACGCAGGTCACACGAGTCACCGCACTGGAACGCACGGACGAGGCACTGGGCCTGGCCCGCGCCGAGATCGCCCGCCGCGGCTCGGGCAACGTCGACTTCGCCGTCGGCGACGTGCACGCCCTCGACTTCCCGGACGACACGTTCGACGTGGTCCACGCCCACCAGGTCCTGCAGCACGTCGCCGACCCGGTCGCCGCCCTCCGCGAGATGCGCCGCGTCACCCGCCCCGGTGGCCTCGTCGCCGCGCGGGACAGCGACTACGCCGGCTTCACCTGGTTCCCCCTGGCGCCCGAGCTGGACGAGTGGCTGAGCCTGTACCAGAACGTCGCCCGGGGCAACGGCGGCGAACCCGACGCCGGCCGCCGGCTGCTCTCCTGGGCGCGGGCCGCCGGCTTCACCGACGTGACGGCGACCGCGAGCATCTGGTGCTTCGCCGACGACGCCGACCGCCACTGGTGGGGCACCATGTGGGCCGACCGCATCCTGGAGTCCGACATGGCGGCCACCGCCCTGCGGACCGGTGCCGCGACACGGGCCGACCTCGAACGCGTCTCGGCGGGCTGGCGCCGCTGGTCCGAGTCCCCCGACGGCTGGTTCAGCATCCCGCACGGCGAGATCCTCTGCCGCGTCTGACGATTACGGTTCCCCCGCCGCCCGACCGGCACGGGGCTTGGGCCGCGAGGCCTGCGGACGGGGCGCGTAGGTCGTACCGCCGAAGGATTTTGATCTTTTGCCGGGAGCGGCGCGGGACCGCGACGCAACCGCCGCGGTCCCGCATTCCCCCCGGTAAGGACTTCGAGTGGGCTGGAGTGTCAGGTGTTCGGCCGGAAGGCCCAGTGCCAGCTCTCGCGCTTGGTGTTCTCGACGAAGCCGTAGCGGCCGGCGTTCTGGCGCATCCAGGCCAGCGCCTCGGGGCTCAGGTCCAGGTCGGTGGCCATGCCCCAGCCGTGTTCGCTGGTGCCGGGCTTGGCGGCGAGGCCGCCCTGCGAGTAGAGGCCCTTGCGGCGGGCCAGGTCGACCTGCTCGTTGTACGAACGGTACGAGTCGGTGATACCGATCTTCACGCCGTCCCGCTTGGCATCGGCCACGAGCCGGGTCAGCTGTTCCGCGGCCGGACCCCACAGCTTGTGGCGGGTGTCGCCGACCTGCGAGAGCACTTCGGTGGGGATCCGGCCGTTGCCGTACGCGGCGAGATCCTCCGGAATGCCTTTTTCGTTGAGTTTGTAGGCTTTCTTGGCCGCGGGACCCTGCTGCGCGGCGATCGCACCCTGGAGGTGGCTGGCGAACGTCGTGCCGCTCCCACCGGCCGCCGACTGCGACGTCCGGGTCGCGGTCACGGTGGTGGCCTGCTGGGTCTGCAACGCCAGGATCCGGCTCTGGATATCGGCGATGCGTCCGTTCACTCCCTCGATTCCCACGCCCTACTGGTCGGCGGGACCACGGAAATCTGAGGGACTCCGGGAAAATCACTAAAGTCGTGGGCCCTCCGGTCGCACCGCCGGAGGGGACGGATCAGCCCTGATCGCCCGGATCCGTGTTGGCGCCGCAGAGCAGGGTGATCACCCGCTCACCGGCGGCCGGACGGTAGGCGCCCGAGGTCAGCGCGGCGTAGGCGGCGGCCGTGCCGTGTTCGACGACGATCCGGTAGTCGTCCCACAGCCTCCGGCGGGCCTCGATGATCGCGTCGTCCTCGACCAGGACGGATTCGATCCCGGCGTCGGCGGCAAGCTCGAAGGCGATCTCACCGGCGCGGCGGGCGCCCAGTGAATCGGCGGCGACGCCGGCCACCGGGACGTCGATCGGGCCCCCGTTCGCCAACGCCGCGTTCAACGCCCGGCAGTTCACCGGCTCGACCGCGACGATCTTCGCGCGGTCGCGGAGCGCGGCGATGACGCCGGCGACCAGACCGCCACCGCCGACGGCGACGAGCACCGTGTCCGCTTCATCGGCGATCTCCAGGCCCAGTGTGCCGTTTCCGGCGACCATGTCCGGGTCGTCGTAGGCGTGGCAGAAGAGCGCGTCGGTCCGCTCCCGGGCGGCGGCATAGGCCTCCGCGTACTCGTTACCGACCTGCACCACCCGGGCGCCCAGCTTGCCGAGCTTGGCGACCTTCACCGCCGGTGCGGTGACCGGCACGAACACCTCGGCCGGCACTCGCAGCTCACGGGCCGCGTAGGCGGCCGCCAGGCCCGCGTTGCCGCCGGACGCGACGACGATGCCCGCCGCCGGCACGGCGCTGTTCAGGATCTTGTTCATCATGCCGCGGGTCTTGAACGAGCCCGCGTGCTGCAGGTACTCGAGCTTGAACCAGCGGTCCGGCTCGGCCTCGACCAGCGGGGTGCGCCGGATCCGGCCGTCGATACGCCGGTCGGCGGCTTCCACGTCCGCAAGGGTGATCATGCGAGCCAACCTAGACGACACTCCAGCTCACGTGTGCCGACGTGACCGGCAGCAACTCGCCGACCAGGCGGGTCAGGTCGAGTAATCGGTTCGAGAAGCCCCACTCGTTGTCGAACCAGCCGCGCACCTTCACCCCGCCGTCGGCGGTGGTCTGCGTTCCGGACGGGTCGAAGAGGCAGGACGCCGGGTTGTTCTTGACGTCGATCGAGACGGTCGGGTCCGGGTCGTACGCCAGAATGCCGCGCAGTGGCCCGGCCGCGGCCTCCGCCATCGCCCGGTTGACCTCCTCGGCCGACACCGGCCGCCCGGTCTGCCCGGCGAGCTCGGCGAGCGATCCGATCGGCGTGGGTACGCAGTAGTAGCTGTAGCGCATCTCGCCGATCTCCGGCAGCGCCACCCGGACCAGGTCGCCGACCACGTGGTTGTGCGGGATGATGCTCTCCCCGGTGGCCCGGCCCAGCCGCGGATCGTCGCGCGACGCGCCGATCAGCGAGTCCTGCACCCGCCCCCAGCCCTGGGAGGCCAGCATCACCGAGGTGTTCACCGAGCGCAGCCCGAACCGGTCGAGCAGCACCTTGGCCATCACGGTCAGCGCGTTCACCCCGCAGGAGGCGGGCGAGACCACGTCGTGCACGGCCGGGTTGTAGCTCAGGTGGTTGGCGCCGAGGACCAGGAACGCGTCCGGGTCGTCGGCGGAGGCGCTGATCACCACCTTGCGGGCGCCACCGTGGGTGATGTGGGTCCGCGCCTGGCCACCGGCCCGGAACCGGCCGGTCGCCTCGATCACCACGTCGACCCCCTGGTCGGCCCAGGGAATCCGTTCCGGGCGCTCCTGGTGGTGGACGCGGATCGCGTGGTCGTTGACCACCAGGTACTCGCCGCGGGCGGTCACCGTGCCCGGGAACGGTCCCCGGATGCTGTCCCGGCGCAGGCCGTACGCCAGTTTCTCGGTGGACGCGATGTCGTTCACCGCGGCGATCGAGACGCCCGGATTCGGCGCGGACGCGATGATTCGGGTCAAACTGCGACCAATTCGTCCGAGGCCGTTGATCCCGATCGCGAGAGTCATCGAGCGCTCCTCGACTCCGTTGCTGGTAAATTCCCCCGTCGCCAGGACACCCCCGTTTTGCATAAGGGTCCACCCGGCGTCACCACTTCGACACTATGAGTTGTGCAAGTTGCACGTCAACGGATGACAACATCACATCCGTCGAGCGACGTCCTTCGAAGCCCGGTGCTCAATGTGGAGCGAGTTGCGGCATGCTGGAGACGTGCCCGTACTCCTCTCCTACAGTCCCGCGGACGCTCCCTGGGCACAATGGATCAACACATCACTGCAGGCAGCGGGCCATGTCGTGGAAATGCTTCCGGCGGGGGTCGACTTCGCGCATCGGCTAGCGGCCGCGCTTTCCGGCCCGGATCCGGTGATCGTTATGTACTCGGCGGAGCACCGGGCCTCCGAGTCGGACTGGAATCTGGTGCCCCTCGCGCCCGGACTGACGGTGCTCCGGCTCGACTCCGCCCCGGTACCCGCGGCGCTGCGCGCCGCGAGCTGCAAAAGCCTGCACAACCTGGACGAAGAAGAAGCCCTGGAGGTCTTGATGGCCGCGATCAGTGGCCCGCAAAACCCCTTTTCGCGTACGCCGTGAATGCGGGCTGTTTTGATTTCGCCGCCGACCAGGTAGGCAGATCATCGATCTTCGCGGGTGGCCGCTTTCGGACCCGTCCCCGGTTCCGCCGTCGTCGTGTTCCTGGGCTCCGAGGCACTGTCGCATTCTAGCGGCCGTTTGCTCCCGTTTTCGACTGCTTCAGTTTTCGCCCCGTTTCCGCTTTCGTCAGATGATGGCCCGATAGAGCAGGAGGAGACCGATCAGTGTGCCGAAGGCGACGATCACGTACCGCAACACCCGGGCGGGCAGCCGCCGGGCGACCCTCGCGCCCACATAGCCGCCCACGACCGTCGCCGGGGCGAGAACCGCCACCGCACCCCAGTGCACATGCGCGAACAGCGCGAACACCAGCACCGTGACCAGCCCGACCGCCGCCGACAGCACGTTCTTCAACGCGTTGATCCGCTTCAACGGCTCGTCCAGGATGAGCGCGAGCGCCGCCACGTACATCACCCCGAGCGCCGCCCCGAAATATCCGCCGTACACGGCCCCGACGAGCACCACGACCTGCAGGGTGACCGCCGCCCGCCGCCGCGACATCACCCTGGGATGTCCGACCAGCCCCCGCAACCGCTCCTGAAACGCCAGTGTCCCCGCCGCCGCCAGCACCAGGAACGGCACCACCACCTCGAACACCCGCCCCGGCGTGGCGAGCAGCAGCACGCACCCGGCCGCGCTCCCGAGGACCGCGGCCGGCAGCACGGCCCGCACCCGCCCGCCCTGCCCCGCGAGATCGGCCCGGCTCCCGGCGACGCTGGAGACATAGCCCGGGAAGACCGAGACGGAATTGGTCACGTTCGCGTCGACCGCGGGCAGGCCGGTCGCGATCAGGCCGGGGAAGGTGATGAGCGACCCGCCACCGGCGATCGCGTTCACGCCGCCGGCCGCCAGGCCCGCGACGACCAGCAGGAGGATGTGCGACAAGTCCATGATGCGAGCGACCCTACGGTGTCCCGCACCGCCGATCTCGCGCCGCCGGTCGTCTCACCAGCCCGAAACCCGGACCGGGTCCGCAACCCGCCACCGGCCGGGACGTACTATTGCGGCGCGACGGACGAGTCGGCTGGGCGGCCGCGTCGGTGCCTCTGGCACCGCCGAGGAACGTCCGGACTCCGCAGAGCAGGGTGGTTGTTAACGGCAACCCGGGGTGACCCGCGGGAAAGTGCCACAGAGAACAGACCGCCGCCGGTGCCTCGGTGCCAGGCGGTAAGGGTGAAACGGTGAGGTAAGAGCTCACCAGCGCCCCGGGTGACCGGGGCGGCTCGGTAAACCCCACCCGGAGCAAGGCCAAGCAAGGCCGCGACCGCGAGGTCGCGACCGGCGCAGGGTTCGAGGGCTGCTCGCCTGATCCTGCGGGTAGGCCGCATGAGCCTGTCGGCAACGGCAGGCCGAGATGGATGGCCGCCACCGGCGACGCAAGTCACCGGCTACAGAATCCGGCGTACAGGCCGGCTCGTCCGCCGCCCCGGCCATCGCGAGGTCGCACGTCAACCGTGGGTGGCGCGCCCGTCGAGGGCGAGTCGAACCTCCCCGCGGTCGGGTTCGGGCGGCGGGCGGTCGCGGTCCGAGAAGGCCTTTCGCAGGGCGTCATCGCCCTTCTGCACCAGGTCCTTCCAAGCGTCGGCGAGCTGCGGGGCCGCCTTCTTGGCAGCATCGGCGATCTTCCGGCCCGCCTTCCTGGCGGCATCGACGAGTTGCTCACCCGCTTTCTTGCTCGCGTCGGAGATCTGCTCGATCGAGTCGGGAACTCCGCGGTGCGCGTCGGGCGCGGCTGCCGCGGGACCGATCCCGATCAACGCGCCGATCATCAGACCGACGCCGGTGGCCAGCAGTCCGGTCATTCTGTTCATGACCCTCCTCCGCAGTCGTTCGCTGTTCTGGCTGAACTCAGCCGATCACGCACGGACGACGCGCGTAGCCCGTTCGCCGCTAATCTGTGGGCGTGAAGGTGATCTTTTCGTACCGCAACGACGAGAACGGTCGCTACTTCCACGACCTTGTGCAGGATTGACTGCCTAGCTGGGGCATCGACTGGGATCCGTTCCTCGGGGACGAGGCCATGATCATTACGCCCCGGATGCAACACGCGGACGGGACCTTCGGCTGCACGCTGACCTTCTACGTCAAGGTCGGTGCGCTGAGGCGGCTCGGGATCACTGCCGGATACGGGCCGGTCGGGCCACCTCGGAATGGGGACAGAAGCCCCGCTGAAAGGGCTGCGCGGCATTCTTCGGCGGCCTCAACCGCCTGATCGAGTACGCCGTGAGCACGCGCGCCGTGCCCCGAGCGGGACACGGCGCGCGCCGATCAAAGACGGACCGGGTCAGGTCGAGGAGACCGTGTCGACCGTCGTGGTCCGCTCCCGCTCGATCCGCGGGTCGCCCTCGTCGGCGAAGTAGTCGTCCGGCGTCGTCCCGTCCACGCCGTCGGGCGTCTTCGTGGCCCGCAGCAGGAACGTCACCAGCACCGCGACCACCAGGTTCACCAGCACCACCACGAACCCGACGTAGATCGTCTTCTTGGTGTCGAAGCCGAACTCCGACAGCGGGAACGCCGACCCGCCGAAGTGTTTACGGCCGGTCGCGGCGTTCGGAATCTGCCAGAGCATCCAGAAGGCCAGCGCCATCCCGACCGCCCAACCGGCGATAAGCGCTCCCCGGTGCAGCCACCGGGTGTAGAGCCCGAGGATCACCGCCGGCGCGGTCTGCAGGATGATCACGCCCCCGATCAGTTGCAGGTCGATGGAGAACTGCGGGTCGAGGAAGACGATGAAGGCGACCGCCCCGATCTTGACCACCAGCGACGTGATCTTGGCGACGCCGGCCTCCTGGGCCGGGGTGGCATCGCGGCGCAGGTACTCCTTGTAGATGTTACGGGTGAACAGGTTGGCCGCGGCGATCGACATGATCGCGGCGGGCACCAGGGCACCGATGCCGATCGCGGCGAAGGCGACGCCGGTGAACCAGGCCGGGAAGTTGGTGTCGAAGAGCAGCGGCACCACGGTGTTGCTGTCGACACTGCCCGCCTTAGCACCGGGCAGCGGCTTCACCCCGGCCGCGATGGCCATGTAACCGAGCAGCGCGATCAGGCCGAGCAGGAGGCTGTACGCCGGCAGCGCCGACATGTTCCGCTTGATCACACCCCGGTTCTTGCCGGCCAGCACGCCGGTGATGCTGTGCGGGTAGAGGAAGAGGGCGAGCGCCGAGCCGAGTGCCAGGGTGAAGTACTGCACCTGGTTGTTCGCGTTCAGCAGGATCCCGTCGCCGGGCGCCGGTGACGCCTGGAACTTCTTGTCCGCCGCCTCGAAGATCGCACCCCAGCCGCCGAGCTTGTACGGCAGGTACAGCACCGCCACCGCGATGACGATGTAGATCAGCGTGTCCTTGACGAACGCGATCAGCGCCGGCGCCCGCAGCCCGGACTGGTAGGTGTACGCCGCCAGGATCGCGAACGCGATGATGATCGGCAGGTGCCGGGCGATCGGGCTGTCCCCGGTCACGCCCATCGTCTTGAGGACCGCCTCGATGCCGACCAACTGCAGCGCGATGTACGGCATGGTGGCCACGATCCCGGTGATCGCGACCAGCAGCGCCAGCGTCGGCGAGTCGTACCGGGTGCGAACGAAGTCGGCCGGGGTGACGAAGCCGTGCCGGTGCGACACCGACCAGAGCCGGACCAGGATCAGGAAGAACATCGGGTAGATCACGACCGTGTACGGCACGGCGAAGAACCCCGCGGCCCCCGCGCCGAAGATCAGGGCCGGCACGGCGACGAAGGTGTACGCCGTGTACAGGTCCCCGCCGACCAGGAACCAGGTGATCCAGCCGCCGAAGCTGCGCCCGCCCAGGCCCCACTCGTCGAGGTGGGCCATGTCCTGCGGGGCACGCCACCGGGCCGCCACGAAGCCCATCCCGCTGACCAGCAGGAACAGCACGGTGAAGACGACGATCTCGGTGATGTGCTCGCTCATGACGCCACCTCCGCTGCGCTCCGGCGTCGCCATGAGTTTTCAACTGAGCTGACCGATTCGCTCATGAGCGGTCACCCCGCTTCGACATCCGGTAGACGAGCGTGGTCGTGCCGACCCCGAGCAGGATGAAGGCGAGCTGCAGCCAGTAGAAGAGCGGGAAACCACCGAGCCGTGGCTCGGCGTGGTTGTACAGCGGGGTCAGCAACGGCACCACGATCGGCACCGGAAGTAACCAGTTCCAGGGGCTTCTATCGGTTCGACGTGGGGATTCCGGCTCCGTCATGATCCGCCTCCCTCAACAGCGCGTATGGTTTCCGTCACGCTAACGAGGCAGCCGGATCCTTGGCGATCAATGTGCGCCGAACGGGTGAGGCGGTGCGCCGAACGGCAGCACCGCCTCTGGCCACTCAGAACAGGCCCAGCGACACCGTCCGGGTGAGGGTGGCGTTCTCGTCGTCACCGTCGAGCGACCACATCATCGCGCCGCCCAGCCCCCGCATACGGATGTAGAGCGTCTTCTGCAGCAGGGCGGCCGGATCGTCGTACGTCCAGAAGGTGTTGCCGTCGAAGAGCCAGGCGTGACCGGCCCGCGGGTCCCGGTGCACGGTGTAGCCCTGCGCCGGGAGGTTCTTCAGGGTCTTCCAGTCCTCGGTGCCGGCGCCGAAGACACCCGGCGCGGGCCCGGCGGCGGGCTGGAACAGCCCGGAGCCGCCTCCGGTCACCCCGGTCCAGCCCTGGCCGTAGTAGGGCAGGCCGAGCACCAGCTTGCGCTTCGGCGCACCGCCGGCCAGCCAGGCGTTGACCGCGTTCTCCGCCGAGAAGTCCGGGTTGTCCGGGGCGCCGCCCGGCACCCGCAGCGCGGACTGCTGGTTGGTCCTCGGCTCCCAGGTGCCGTGGAAGTCGTAGCCCTGGAGGGTGCCGAAGTCCAGGTACTTGAAGATCTTGCCGGTCTCGAAGCCGGCGGCGATCTTGGCAGGTGCCGCGGGCAGGAACGCGGTCAGATCGTAGTGCCTGCGGTTCGCCTTGCCGAGCCGGTCCAGCTGGGCCCGGAACTCCGCGGCGAGCAGGGTGAAGTTCCGCTTGTCCTCGGGCCGGACGACGTTGCCGGCGTTGCCGTCCGAGCCGGGCCACTCCCAGTCCAGGTCGACGCCGTCGAAGATGCCGGCGGCCACGCCCGCGGGCAGGCCGGGCAGGTCGCCCTTGAGCCAGAGGCTGACGCAGGAGGCCACCAGCTTCTTGCGGGAGGCGTCGGTCAGGGCCGCGTCCGAGAAGTACGCCGACCCGGTCCAGCCGCCCAGCGAGATGAGCACGCGCAGCCGGGGGTTCTTCTTCTTGAGCTCGGCGAGCTGGTTGAGGTTGCCCGCGATCGGCTGGCCCGCCACGTCGCCGGCCCCGTCCACGCTGTTCGCGTCCGAGAACGGGGTCTGCCAGTCGGCCCATGGGTCGGCGGAGGCGCAGACGCCGTCCGCGGTCACCGGGCCGAACGCGTAGTTGAGGTGGGTGAGCCGGGCGGCCGCACCGGACTTCTGCACCTTCGCCAGCTGAAAGTCGCGGCCGTAGATACCCCACTGCGTGAAGTAGCCGACCTTGACGTACGACGAGTTCGAGTTATGTGCCTGTGCGGGAGTCGGTGCGGTGGCCACGACGGCAGTGGCGGCGGCCGCCACGGCGACGAGGCGGCGGGTGAAACCGCGCATGAGCCCTCCAGGGGCGAAACGTTGAAGAAAGTTTCCTAATCGAGGAAGCTAAACGTCTCGCCCCACAGGGTCAACTATCGAAGATGGGCGGTCTCGTTGACCGAACGGACCGCGATATTGCCGTCCGGCCAGATATCCATCGTGGACACGCCCGCCGCGTCGAGGAACAACCGGTGCAGGAAAGCGTCACCCGCGGCCAGCGCGTCCCGCAGGATCAACTTGATCGGCGACACGTGCGACACCACCACGACGACCTGCCCGGGGTACGCCTGCACGATCTTCGCGAGCGCCCCGCGCACCCGCTTGGCCACCGCCTGGAACGACTCGCCCTCCGGCGGCGCGACACTGGTCGACTCCAGCCAGGCCGCCATCTCCCGGGGCCAGCTCTCCTGCACCTCGGCGAAGGTCTTGGCCTCCCAGAGCCCGAAGTCGCACTCGATCAGGTCGTCCATCACCGTCACCGGCACGCCGCCCACCTCGGCGGCGATCAGCTCGGCGGTCCGCATGCAGCGGACCAGCGGCGACGCCAGCACGGCGGCGACGTCCCGGGACAACCCGGCGACCCGGCCGCCCGCGGCCATCGCCTGCGCCTCGCCCTCGTCGGTGAGCGGCACGTCGCCGCGGCCCGAGTAGCGGCCCTGCGCGGTCATCGCGGTCGCGCCGTGCCGGACCAGGATCAGCCGGGTCGCGTTCTCCAGCGACGGCGGCGCCCAGGACCGGGGCTTGGCGATCTCCGCCGGCTCCCCGGTCTCCCCCCGCCGGCCGATCTCGGCCGGCTCGCCGACGAGGACACCGGTGGCCTCGTCCATGGCCCGGTTGGCCAGGGCGTCGGCGGCCCGGTTGCGCTCCCGCGGAATCCAGTCGAAGGTGACCGCCTGGAACTTCGCGACCAGGCCGGCAGCCTCCGCGGCGAGTGGCCGCAGGCCCGGGTTCTTGATCTGCCAGCGGCCGGACATCTGCTCGACCACCAGCTTGGAGTCCATCCGGACGTCCACCTGGGTGGCGTTCAGCTCGGCGGCGGCGCGCAGCCCGGCGATCAGGCCCGAGTACTCGGCGACGTTGTTCGTGGCGGTGCCGAGGGCGGCGTACCGCTCCAGCAGGACCTCGCCGCTCGCCGCGTCCAGGACCACCGCGCCGTACCCGGCCGGGCCGGGATTGCCCCGCGAGCCGCCGTCCGCCTCGACGACGACTCGCAGGTCACCGCTCACAGCCCGGACTCCGACGTGCGCACCATGATGCGGCGGCACTCCTCGCAGCGCACCACGTCGTCGGACGGGGCCGCCTTCACCCGGTTCAGGTCCGCGCCGTACAGCTCGATCCGGCAGGCGCCGCAGCGGCCGGCGTAGACCAGCGCGGCGCCCATCCCGGTCTCGGTGCGGATCTTGTCGTACAGCGTGACCAGGTCGGCCGGCAGGTCCGCGGCGAGCGGGCCGCGCGACGCCGACTTGAACTCCTGCTCCTTGGCGATCTCCGTGGACGTCTCGTCCCGCCGCCGCTCGGCGTCGGTACGCCGATCGAGCGCCGCGCCGAGCCGGCCCTGGACGCCGGCGAGCACCGCGGCCGCCGAATCGCGCTGCTCCATCAGCTCCAGCTCGGCGTCCTCCAGCTCGGATTGCCGCCGGTTCAGCGTGGCCAGCTCGTGCTGCAGGCCCTCGACCTCCTTCAGCGAACCGCCCGCGTCGAGCCGCTGCTGGTCCTTCGCCTTGCGCTGCCGGACCTGGTCGATGTCCTTCTCGAACCGGGCGATGTCCCGGTCCAGGTCGTCGACGGCGACCTGGGCACGGACCCGCTCGTCCTCCAGCGCGGAGATCTCCCGGGCCACCGCCTCGATCTCGGCGAGCTCGGGCAGGTTCTTGCGACGGTGCGCGAGCTGGGCCAGAGCGGTGTCGACCGCCTGCAGGTCGAGCAGGCGGCGCTGGGCTTGCGGGGCGGCCTTCACGAGTGGTTCTCCTTCAGCGCAGAGGCGGAATGAACAGTCCAGGGGTCCGTGTCCAGGTCGGACACCACCACATCGACGGGGAACTGCGCACGCAGCCAGGCCGCCACGTCGTCCAGCCAGGGCCGCTCGGTGGCCCAGTGCGCGGCGTCGAGCAGCGCGGGGCCGTCGTTCGCGAGATGCTCACCGGCCGTGTGGTGCCGCAGGTCCGCGCAAAGATACGCGTCCACCCCGGCACGGGCCGCGTCGGCCAGGAAGGAATCGCCGGCACCGCCGCAGACCGCCACCGTGCGGATCTCCCGCTCCGGATCGCCGGCGGCGCGCACCCCGGCCGTGGTGGCCGGCAGCCGCCGCGCCGCGAGCGCGGTGAGCTCCGCCAGGGTGAGCGGCTCGGCGAGCGCCCCGATCCGGCCCGCGCCACGACCCTCGCCGGCGGCCACGCCCTCGGCCGGCACCAGCGGGCGCAGCCCGGTCAGGCCGAGCCGGGCCGCGAGCGCGTCGGAGACACCCGGGTTGGCGATGTCAGCGTTGGTGTGCGCGGTGTAGAGCGCCACCTCGGCACGGATCAGCCGGTGCACGACGCGCCCCTTGAAGGTGTTCGGGGCGATCGACGACACCGGTTTGAGCAGCAACGGGTGGTGGGCGACGATCAGATCGGCACCGACCTCGAGAGCCTGGTCGACGGTCTCCGGCACGCAGTCCACGACGCAGAGGACGCGGGAGACGGCGTGCTCGAACTCGCCGAGCACCAGGCCGACCCGGTCCCAGGACTCCGCCCAGTTCTGGGGGTAACGCCCGTCCAGGGCGTCGACCACCTGGCGAACAGTAGGTATAACGGCAGGGTCCACGACCGGAAACTCTATACGGCTAGGAAACCGCCCCAGGCTCGACTCGGCTCGCGGCCGTGATGGGGTTACTGACCGCCTGCAGGGCACGACGCCAGGGGAACTGTCCGCGGAACCGGTCGGTCTGACCGGGACCGCCGAACCGGCACACGTCCTCGCCGTAGAGGACGTGCACGCCCCAGTCGCGGAGCTTGGCGAGGCTCTCGTGCAGCGACGGGTGCAGGGCCATCACCTTGTTGGTGTACGGGACCACGGCGGTCGGTACGCCGTATCCGTAGCCCTCCACCAGGAGACCGAGCACCAGCGTGTCGGTGATCCCGGCGGCCCACTTGTTGACCGTGTTGACGGTCGCCGGCGCGACGATCATCGCGTCGGCGGGCGGCAGCACGTCCGGGTCGCCGGGATTCTTGTACGACGTTCGTACCGGATGTCCGGTCTGATCCTGCAAGGCCGCGGCGTCCACGAACTTGCGCCCGTCCGGGGTCGTGATCACGCAGACCTCCCAGCCGTCCCGCTGGGCCATGCTGACCAGGATCCCGACGTCGCGGGCCATGGGTGAGCCGCACACGAGGATGTACAGCACACCGGGTGAGGGGTTACCCGTCATCACGCGCGGACCCACCTCATACACCGACTCCCATCTGTTCGGCCAGCTCCGCGATCGGAGCCGGCGGCGTGCCCCTGGTACGCCGGAGCACGTCGGAAAGGACTTCGTGGGCGAGCGGGCGGCAGCGGATCTCCGAGGGGGCGAGCCGGTCGCCCTCCAGCAGCATCTCGCCGGCCTTCTCCACGTCGCCGATCTGTGTGTAACCACGGGCGATGTCCAGGTAGTGGTGCGCCCGCCGCTCAGGCAGCAGGGCGTTGAACCCGGCCCGGTCCATCCGCTCGTGCGTCTCCACCGCTGTCCGCCCGTCGCCGAGCTCCACCGCCGTGGCACAGCGGTGCAACTGCACGTTGGTGGGCCCGAAGGAGGTCCAGTAGTGGTTGAAGTCGCCACCCAGCTCGAGGGACGCCTGCTCGGCGCCGCTCAGCAGGTCCCGCACGGTCGCACTGTCGCCGATCCGGGAGGCCGACATCGCGCCGTTGAGCAGCAGCATCCCGTACACCGAGAGCTGTTCCGCCTCGGGGCGGGACGGCCCGGGCGCGAGCCGGTTCGCGATGTTGACGTTGACCTCGAGCGACGGGCGGACCCGGCCGAGGGCCAGCAGCGCGCTGCCCACCCGGTAACTGGCCAGCCCCGCCAGCAGTTGGTCGCCGGCGCGCTGCGAGACCGCGATCGATCGGTCCGCGGCCAGCCAGGAGAGCTCGTGCTCGCCCACCTTCCGCAGCGCCGAGGAGGCGATCTGGTAGACCTGCCCGAGCAGGTGCGCGGCCTTCGGCGCCTGCTCACTGTTGGCGTGTGCGCTGTCCGCCGCCTGGGCGTCGCGCAGCAGCTTGGGCAGCGCACGGGCCAGGACGCCGTACTTCGCGTGCTGGTACGTCAGCCAGGCGTGACTGACCGCTTTGTGCATCTCCGCGAGCGGTGGTGATTGCGGCACCGCCTGGAAGAACGCACTCATCTGGTCATACCGTTCCAGAGCCGCGCGAATCTCCTCGACCTCGACTTGGTCGATGCAGTTCTGCGTCTCCGGCTTGCGCTCCACCTCCTTGCCCAGCAGCAGCTGGACATCGACCTGGAGCACGTCCGCGATGTCATACACCACGGAGAATTTGTCGAGTCGGCGGACCCCGCGCTCCACCTTGTCGACCCAGCTTTTACTCTTGCCCAGCCGGTCCGCGAAGACCTGTTGGGACATCTTGCGCCTGCCTCGCCAGTAGGCGACGCGGCGGCCGATCGGCAGCTCGTCCACGGTGCCTCCCCCACTCACCCGGCGGCCCTTCCGCCGGTTGAGCCATCCGGTGACCTGCAGTTTGAACCGCTCACGTGCGCACAGATCGCACAGCGTGTGTGATCGCCTGCTCACCGATGCTCGTAGTTTTTCTTGCAAGTTGCAAAGGGTGGATCTGACCGACCCAACGACGTTCGTCTCGCTGGGATACGGCTGTCCCGCCCGACATGACCGCAGCAGACCCGCATCCGGGGGGAATTGGGCTATGCAGTGGACCAACCGTCAGCCGTTCGTCCCACCGTCGCTTCTCGATCGTCTCGATAGGACACGCCTGCGCCGGGCGGCACAGACCTACGCCGGGCACGGCTGGGCGGTGGCGCCCGGCGCCTTCCTCGACGGCTCCCGGTTCGCCTGCGGGCGCCCCGGCTGCCCGATCACCGGTAACCATCCGGCCGTCGACTCCCTCGCCGAGTCGGCCACCACCGATCCCGGCCGGGTGGCCGGGTGGTGGCGGCGCCGGCCGCACAACGTGCTGCTCACCACCGGCGACGCCTTCGACGTGCTGGAGGTGCCGGCCGTGCTGGGCCGCCCCGCCGCGGACCTGGGCGCCGGCGTGGCCGGGCCGGTCGCGGTCACCGCGGCCGGTCGCTGGATGTTCCTGGTCCGCCCCGGCTGCCCGCTCCGGGCCGAACTCGACCTGCGGCTGGACGTGGTCCGCCACGGGCTGAACTCGTGGATCCCCGCCCCACCGAGCCGGACGATCGAAGGCCCGGTCCGCTGGGTGATCACGCCCACTCAGGTGGACTGGACCCTGCCGGACCCGGAACGGGTGCAGGAGATGCTCGCGCGCTCGGTGCGCCGGGCGCCCCGGACACCGATCGTGCCCCGCCAGCTCTCCACCGCGCGGCGCGCCGCCTAGAGCGACGCCGCCCGGTCTCCGGGTGTGTGCACGGGAACACATGTCATCCGACAAGGTATCCCGGACCACGACACGGGGCGAGTCATCCGAAGGGATGACGCGGATGAATGAAAAATCAGGCGACCAGATCTCTCGACGCGGGCCGTCGGCCGCCATCCAGGCGGGCCCGAACCGCCGAGGGGACACCGGCCGGACCCGCCTGTCGCGGGTATCCCCGCGGACACTGATAGAGATCGGAGAACCTCGGGGCGAGTTGAGCCACACCCGGTTGCACTGAGGTTGCGCTAGCGTCGCGGGCGTGGATGCGGTGGACCTGGTGTTGCGCAAGTACGACGGCCGGCCGCACCGCCGGGTCACCGGCCGCCTGCTCGGCGAGGACGAGTTCGGCACCTGGATCGGCACCCCGCGCGGCACGATGGTGCGGTACAGCTACGGCCTGCGCCGGCTCTCCTGGACCCGATCGGACTCGGTCCGGCTGATCCCCCGGGACGCCTGGTGGATGGCGATGTTCTCGGCCGAACCGAGCCGCTCGGAGATCTACTGCGACGTGACCACCCCGGTTCGCCGGACCGGCCCGGCCGAGTTCACCGTGATCGACCTGGACATCGACCTGATCCGGTTCCACGACCGCCGGGTGGTGATCGACGACGAGGACGAGTTCGCCGCGCACCGGGTCCGCTTCGGATATCCGGACGAGGTGGTGACCGCGGCCACCGGCGCGGCCACCGAACTGCACGCGGCGCTGACCGGCGACACCGAGCCGTTCGCCGGGCACTACCGGAAGTGGCTCGCCCGGGCCGCCGCGGCGGGCCGCAGACGACCCCGGCTCCGCTGACCGGCACGCCCCGGAAAACTGTCAGAGGGTAGCCCTAGTTTCACTCCCATGACCGACACAGCACTCCGCGACTCCCCGATCACTCTCGACCGGCGCCTCCTGCTCGGCGAGACCGACTACCAGGTCACCGTCTTCCCCACCGAGGACCAGCGGCTCGATCTCTGCATCGTGAGCAGCGACCGCGACGGCCGGGTGATAAGCGAGATCAGCGGGAGTCTCGCTCCAGGCGACCTGGCCGGCCTCACCGAGGTGCTCGCCTCCACCCTGGCCGGCCTGATCGCGATGACCGGCATACCCGGCCCCGGCTCGGCGCGGGCGCCGGCCCAGCGGGGCCGGGCACCCAACCGCGGCGCCAGGTGGGAGCTCGCCGACGACGAGCGCCTCCGTGAGCGCTACCACGAGGGCGCCGGGCAGGCCGAGCTGGCCGCCGAGCTCGGCCGCACCACCGGTGGCGTCCGAGCCCGGCTGGAGCATCTCGGCGAGATCCCACCGGGCGGCCGGTGGCGGCCGTCCCGCACCGATCCACCGGAGCACGCCTGACCGTGACGGCGGCGGGTCGGCCCAACGCCGACCCGCCGCTCGCCGTCCCTCAGCTTTACCGCGATCTTGGCAACTTGAGCCCACGTGTCGTTGCTCAGCGAGAGAGCGGATCGACGCTGCCGGTCAGCCGAGGGGCACGTGGTGAACGTGGGGCCGGCCGCACAGGCGACGCTCGTAGTCCCGCTCCCAGTCCTCCACCTCATGCATGATGTCGATGGCCTCGTCCAGCGCCTCGTGGTTGGCGCGCGGGACAGCCGACCGGCTCCGGTAGCGGCGGACCTGGTAGACCTCGACACCGGCTCCCCGGGTGTCGACCTTGACGGCGTTGCGCGGCGAGCCCATCTGCTGGCCGACGTCGGTAGCCGGGGCGAAGACACCCGCCGGCCCGGGAACGACCCGTCTGCCGGTCGCCCGCGGGTCGGCCCGCACCGCGGCGATGTGCCTGTCCAGGGCCACCGCACTCCGCCCGCGTCCCTCGGGGTCGTCGTGCACGATCTCCCACACCCAGACCTCGCCGGGACCGCCGTTCCAGCAGACGAGGTCCGCACCACTGCCGTCCCGATCCGAGCAGGTCGTACGTTCCAGCAGTGCCGAGTAGTTGGCGCTGATCTCCAGCGGCCGGCCGCCGAAGCGGACCACGTTGTGCCGAAGGTTGCGAACCCGCAGGGCAACGGCCGTGTCATGGGCATAGCGGCCGCCGATGTCCCGATCGGTGTCCCGCCAGGGATCGACCAGACCCGCTGCACTCGTCATGTCCATACCTGTTCTGACGGAACAGCGGAGACCGTCGGTAGGTTTTGGACCGACGACCGCATCGTGTGACGTCTCCCCGGGTCGGGGTCGTTGGTGGGCGCGGTAGGTTTCGAACCTACGACCCCTCGCTTGTAAGGCGAGTGCTCTCCCACTGAGCTACGCGCCCGGCACCGCTAGCTACACCGGAGTGGTCATCCTACCCTGCCGCCGGATCAGGACCCCAGGGTGGCGAGCGCGGCTCGCCAGGCGGTCTGATCCCGGGTCTCGCCCGGCCCGGCCATCTCGGCGAACCGGATGATCCCGTCGGCGTCGATCAGGAACGTGCCGCGGTTCGCGAAGCCGGTCTCCTCGTTGAAAACCCCGAACGACCGGGCCACCTCACCGTGCGGCCAGAAGTCGGCGAGCAGCGGGAACTCGAAGCCCTCCTGCTCCGCCCAGACCTTGTGGCTGTAGACCGAGTCCACGCTGACGGTGAGCACCTGCACCCGCTCGTCGGCGTACTCGTCCAGCCGCTTCTGGATCTCGGTCAGCTCGCCGTGGCAGGTCCGGGTGAAGGCGAACGGGTAGAACACCAGCAGGACCGCCTTGCGGCCACGGAAGCCGGACAGGCGTACCTCTTGGTTGTTCTGGTCCTTCAGCAGGAAGTCCGGCGCCGGCGCGCCCGTCTCGATCGGCACGAGGTCAGCCTAGTCACGCCGATCGGCCGGCGTCCTGCGGGACGCCGGCCTGGGCTGGGGTAACGGTGAGCTACTTCTTCTTGGCGCCCCGAGGGGAGACGAGCCGAGCCCCGGTCCAGTCCTTGCCGGCGTTCACCGTCGAGGTCTGCTGGAGGCCGGCGGTCGGTGCCGACTCGCTGATCTCGCTCGGCTCGACGTGGCCGTCGCGGCCGGCCTTGGGGGTCAGCAACCACACCACGCCGTTGTCGGCGAGGGGGCCAAGTGCATCGGTGAGCAGCTCGAACAGATCACCGTCGCCGTCGCGGTACCACAACAGCACCGCGTCGACGACCTCGTCGGTGTCCTCATCGACCAGCTCACCGACGCGTTCGGTCAGGGCGTCACGGAGATCCTCGTCGACGTCATCGTCGTAACCCATCTCCATGACCACCATGTTCGGCTCGAAGCCGAACCGGTCCGCCAGGCTGCGTACGCCGTCGGCCTGACCCGCGGTCGCGCTCACTGTCCAAATCCTCCTAGCCGTCAAAAAGCCTTTGAAATTGCTCTGGAACTTTGGGGGTAGTCCACACACTCCGGGCCCCGGACGCAAGTGGCACACCGGGTGTGTGGCAATTTACCGCGCCAGCAGGGCCTGGGCACCCTGTGTGATGGCATCCTCTCCCACCAGCACGTGCTGAGCGGCCGGACCCAGCGGAACCGGGGCATCGGCCGCGGCCACCCGGCGCACGGATCCGACGAACGCCCCGTCGACCAGCGCCGCGAGCACACCCTCGCCGACACCGCCGGAGCGGCGCGTCTCGTCGACGATCAGCACCCGCCCGGTGGCCAGCGACTCGCGCAGCAGGTCAGCCACCGGAAGTGGACTCAACCAGCGTAGATCGACCACCCGGGTGCCGTACCCATCGGCGGCCAGCCGGGCCGCGACTTGCAGGGACATCCGCACCCCGCCACCGTACGTGACGACCGTCAGGTCCTGCGCCGTGCCCAGGGTGTAGATGCGCGCACGGCCGATCGGGGTGTGCTCGGCGGCCCATCGATCGGGGGCCGGATAGGGCGCCAGCCACTCGTTGTCGCCTTGCTGATAGAGGTCCCTCGTCTGATACAGCGACGCCGGTTCCAGGAAGACGCAGACGCTCCCGTCCACCTCCGCGGCGGCCAGGCAGGTGCGCAGCATCGGCGCGGCGTCCTGAGCCCGGGCCGGGACCGCGACGACCAGGCCGGGCACGTCCCGGAGCACCGCGAGGGAGTTGTCGTTGGCCAGCGGGCCGCCCAGCCCGTAGGGATCGGCCAGCGCCGGGATGCGCAGCACCAGGGGGTTGCGGTAGGCGCCCGAGGAGAGGAACGACATGGTCGCCGCCTCCACCCGCACCTGGTCCTCCCCGCTGTGCAGGCTGGCCAGGTCGGGCAGTTCGGGGACCGGGAGCAGGCCGGCGAGCCCGGCGCCGAGGGCGAGCCCGACCACGCTGGTGGCGTCCGGCGGGGTGTCGAAGACCCGCTCGCCGCCGCGTCCGCGCAGGCCGGCGGTGACCCCGTGGCGCCCGCCCGCGGTGCTGCCCGGGCCGAAGACCAGCAGCTGCGGGCGGGCCGCGAGGGCGTCGGTGAGGGTGGCGTTGATGGTCTGCGCCAGCGTCATCGGCCCGGCCTGCTCGGGCAGCCGGCCGCCGAAGATCCGGGAGCGGGCGGCCGCGCCCGGGCCGGTGGCGTGGCCGGCCGCGTCCGCGATGGCGTGCGCCACGCGCAGGGGCCGGCGGGGGGCCAGCGAGGCCACGATCTCGCCGACGGTGGCCAGTTTCGGCTCGCCGAGCACCTCCTCGGCCGCCTTGCGGACCTGCCAGCCCACCTCGTCGTACCGGGTGATCACGTCGTCGGGGCCGAGCAGGCCGGCTTCGACGAGCAGCCGGGCGGTGCCGACCAGCGGGTCACGGTCCAGGTCGGGGCCGGGATCCGGGTCTCCCGGGCGGCCCAGCAGGCGCACCGTGCCGAGGTGGAGCACCGCCGGGCGGCGTTCGCGCCGGACGTACTCCGCGGCCTCGGCGGCGGCGTCGTAGGTGGCGGCCAGGTCGCATCCGTCCGCGTACGAGTACCGCACCCCGGGCCGTCCCCGCAGCACCGCCGCCACCCACCCCTCCGGGGCCGGCCCGCCGGGCGCGTCGTCCTCGCACACCAGCAGCAGCGGGATCCGCTGGTCGGCCCGGTCGTGCCAGCCCGCGGCGTGCAGGGCCGCGGTGGCCCCGGGCTGGTCGACCCCGTCGTCGCCGAAGGTGGCCGCCACGATCGCGTCGGACGGCCAGCGCGGGTCGGGCGAGCGGCTCAGGCCGTACGCGAGCCCGACCGCCCGCGGCAGGTGACCCGCCGCCGTCGAGATCACCGGGACCAGGTGCAGCCCGGGGTTGCCGAAGACCTTGTCGCGCCCGCCGCTGATCGGGTCGCGGACCGACGCCACCACGCCGCGCAGCACGTCCCGGGCGGCGTCCTCGAGCCGCTGGGCGGCCGGGCCGGCGCCGGGCGGCTCGGAGCGGTACACCGCGCGCATGCAGTAGAACGCCGCCGCCCGGTCGTGCGGGAGGGCCGGGTCGTCGCCGCGCAGCGCGGCGGCGACCGCCGCGTTCCCTTCGTGTCCGGCCGAGGCGACGGTGTGGAAGCCCTCGTTGAAGCTGCGCAGCCAGCGCGCGGCGAGGTCGAGATGTCTGCTGGTGAGCTGGGCGTCGAACAGTTCCAGGGCGCGGGCACCGGTCAGCGTCCCGCCGTCGCGGACCGGGTCGCCGGGGGCACGCCGGTGTTCCGGGGGTCGCAGGGCCGAGACCGCATCGCGGAACCGCTCGTCGAGGCTTTGCGGGGTGGTCACAAAGTCAGCATCGCGGACCCGGGCGAGCCCTGCCACCCGCCGAAAACCCGATCATGCGTGTCGATCTTCGAGCGTCACCGTCCGCGATGGTCCGTCCGGGCGAATAGGCTCGGCGGATGCGTACCGAAGTGATCACCGTACGGACCGGGAGCTCCCCCGTCGTCGTCGACATCACCCGTGAGGCGGAGGCCTTCGTCGCGTCCGAGCAGGACGGCCTGCTGCACGTCTTCGTGCCGCACGCGACCGCCGGGCTGGCGATCATCGAGACCGGCGCGGGCTCCGACGACGACCTGCTCACCGCGATCGACGACCTGCTGCCGGCCGAGGACAAGTGGCGGCACCGGCACGGTTCGCGCGGGCACGGCCGTGATCATGTGCTGCCGGCCTGGATCCCGCCGTACGCGACGCTCCCGGTGGTCGCCGGCCGGATCGCGCTCGGCACCTGGCAATCGATCTGCCTGGTCGATCCGAACGGCGACAACCCCACACGGCAGGTCCGCTTCTCGTTTCTACAAGGGTGATTCACAAAGTTACCGGTCAGTACATGTGTCGCGTATCGCTGCACGAACCGTTAGGCGTGACGACGCCCACCGTTAAGGGGCAGGATGGGAGACCTCCGGGCGATACGCCACCTGGATCGCACCGGTTCCGACACTCAACCAAGAGGATTGCCTGTGGCCACGGAGCGTAAGCGCCCGGTGATCAGCGATGGCCTGCCGAGCCAACTTCCGGACATCGACCCCTCGGAAACGAACGAGTGGGTCGAGTCCCTCGACGGAGTCATCGACGAGCGGGGCGCAAAACGAGCCCGTTACGTGATGTTGCGCCTGCTGGAGCGCGCTCGCGAACGACAGGTGGGCGTTCCGCCACTGACGTCCACCGACTACATCAACACCATTCCCCCGGAGCGCGAGCCCTGGTTCCCGGGTGACGAGTTCGTCGAGCGGCGGATCCGGGCCTACGTCCGGTGGAACGCCGCCATGATGGTGCACCGCGCGCAGCGTCCCGAGATTGGCGTCGGAGGCCACATCTCGTCGTACGCGTCCAGCGCCAGCCTCTACGAAGTCGGCATGAACCACTTCTTCCGGGGCAAGGACCACCCGGGCGGCGGCGACCAGATCTTCTTCCAGGGTCACGCCTCCCCCGGCATGTACGCCCGGGCGTACCTCGAGGGCCGCCTGAGCACCGACCAGCTGGACGGCTTTCGCCAGGAGCTGAGCCACCCGGGCGGCGGCCTCCCGTCGTACCCGCACCCCCGGCTGATGCCGAACTTCTGGGAGTTCCCGACCGTCAGCATGGGCCTCGGCCCGATGAACGCGATCTACCAGGCCCGATACAACCGTTACCTGCACAATCGCGGCATCAAGGACACCAGCCAGCAGAACGTCTGGGCCTTCCTCGGCGACGGCGAGATGGACGAGGTCGAGTCGCTCGGCGCGATCGGCGTGGCCGCCCGCGAGGAGCTGGACAACCTCACCTTCGTGGTGAACTGCAACCTGCAGCGCCTCGACGGCCCGGTGCGCGGCAACGGCAAGGTCATCCAGGAGCTGGAGGCCTTCTTCCGCGGCGCCGGGTGGAACGTGATCAAGGTCGTCTGGGGCCGGGAGTGGGACTCGCTGCTCGCCGCGGACACCGACGGCGCGCTGGTCAACCTGATGAACGCGACGCCCGACGGTGACTACCAGACCTACAAGGGCGAGTCCGGGGCGTACGTGCGGGAGCACTTCTTCGGCCGTGACCCGCGCACCCGCAAGCTGGTCGAGCACATGACCGACGACGAGGTGTGGAACCTCAAGCGCGGCGGTCACGACTACCGCAAGCTCTACGCGGCCTACAAGGCGGCCACCGAGCACACCGGCCAGCCGACGGTGATCCTCGCCAAGACCATCAAGGGCTGGACGCTGGGCTCGCACTTCGAGGCCCGCAACGCCACGCACCAGATGAAGAAGCTGACCCTGCCGGACCTCAAGGGCTTCCGGGACCGGCTCTACCTCGACATCAGCGACAAGCAGCTCGAGGAGAACCCGTACCTCCCGCCGTACTACCACCCCGGCGAGAAGTCCGACGAGTACCAGTACATGCTCGAGCGGCGCCGCGACCTGGGCGGGTCGATCCCGTCCCGGCGCACCAGGGCGAAGTCGCTGCAGATCCCGGACTCGAAGGCGTTCAGCGACGTCAAGCGGGGCAGCGGCAAGCAGAAGGTGGCCACCACGATGGCCTTCGTCCGCCTGCTCAAGGACTTGATGAAGGACAAGGAGTTCGGCGCCCGGTGGGTGCCGATCATCCCGGACGAGGCCCGTACCTTCGGCATGGACTCACTCTTCCCGACCAAGAAGATCTACTCGCCGCACGGCCAGACGTACACCTCGGTGGACCGGGAGCTCTTCCTGTCCTACAAGGAGGCGACGAACGGCCAGATCCTGCACGAGGGCATCAACGAGGCCGGGTCGACCGCGAGCTTCATCGCGGCCGGTACGTCGTACGCGACGCACGACGAGCCGATGATCCCGCTGTACATCTTCTACTCGATGTTCGGCTTCCAGCGGACCGCCGACGAGCTCTGGGCGGCCGCCGACCAGATGACCCGCGGCTTCCTGCTCGGCGCCACCGCCGGGCGGACCACGCTGAACGGTGAGGGCCTGCAGCACGAGGACGGGCACTCGCTGCTGATCGCGGCGACGAACCCGGCCGTGGTGGCGTACGACCCGGCGTTCGCGTACGAGATCGCGCACATCATGGAGAACGGCCTGCATCGCATGTACGGCGAGCAGCAGGAGAACATCTTCTACTACCTGACCATCTACAACGAGCCGGCGATCCAGCCCGCCGAGCCCGCGGATGTCGACGTGGAGGGCCTGCTCAAGGGCATCTACCTGTACTCGAAGAGCTCGGTCGGCAAGGGTCCGAAGGCGCAGATCCTGGCCTCCGGCACGGGCATGCGCTGGGCGCTCAAGGCGCAGGAACTGCTCGCCCAGGACTGGGGGGTCAGCGCCGACGTCTGGTCGGTCACCTCCTGGACGGAGCTGCGCCGCGACGCCATCGAGGCCGAGGAGCACAACCTGCTCCACCCGAGCGACGAGCCGCGCAAGCCGTACATCCAGCAGAAGCTGGAGGCGAGCGAGGGCCCGTCGGTGGCGGTCAGCGACTGGATGCGGGCGGTGCCCGACCTGATCGCCCGCTGGGTGCCGAACGGCTACACCTCGCTGGGTACCGACGGCTTCGGCATGAGCGACACCCGGCACGCGCTGCGCCGCCACTTCCACGTGGACGGCGAGTCGGTCACCGTCGCCACGCTGCGCGAGCTCGCGCTGCGCGGCAAGGTGCCGGCGCACGTACCGGGCGAGGCCGCCAAGAAGTACGCGATCGACGACGTCAACGCGGCACCGGTCGGTGAGACCGGCGGCGACAGCTGATCGACTGATCTGAACGGGGTCCGGCGCGAGACGCGCCGGGCCCCGTTTTCGTCTCAGGCCGGCACGTAGGTGACCACCTGGACGCCGGTCTTGGTCTGCCAGCTCTCGCGCAGCGACAGCGCGATCCTGGTGCCGTCCGCCCAGAGCCGGCGCCCTTCGCCGTGCACCACCGGGAAGATCATGATCCGGTACTCGTCGATCAGGTTGTGCCGGGTCAGGTAGTTCACCAGGCTCGCGCTGCCGTTGATCAGCAGGGTGCCCGGGCGGGCCCGGAGCTCGGCCACGGCGTCCGCCACCTCGCCCTCGAGGAACGACGCGTTCCACTCCGGCGTGCTCAGCGTCGTGGTCGCCACGTGCTTGGGCATCGAGTTCATCTTCACCCCGAAGTCCCCGGTCGTCGCCTCCATCTGCGGCCAGGCGGCCTTGAAGCCCTCGTAGGTGTGCCGGCCGAGCAGCAGCGCGTCGGCCTCGCGCAGGTTCTCCGCCTGCCAGCCGCTGAGCTCCTCGTTGAAATAGGGGCCGCTCCAGGCCGGCTCCTCGAAGACGCCGTCGAGCGTCACGTACTCCACCGCGACCACCTTGCCCATGATCCCCAGCTCCTTATTTAACCGACTCTTTAATTAACTGATCGGTAAAGTACGCCGTTCGTCACCGCCATGTCAAATTCCCCTCGTGAGTCTCGGTACGCTGTGGCGGTGACTGTTCGCGTACGTTTCGCCCCCTCACCCACTGGCATGTTCCACGTCGGCGGCGCCCGCTCGGCGCTACAGAACTGGATTTACGCCCAGCAGCACGGCGGTGTCTTCGTGCTCCGGATCGAGGACACCGACGCGGCCCGCAACCGGCCCGAGTGGACCGAGGGCATCATCTCGGCGCTGGACTGGATCGGCATCGAACGCGGGACGTACGAGGGCCCCTACTACCAGTCGTCCTACGCGGCCGACCACACCGCCGCCGCCACCCGGCTCTACGGCGAGGGCAAGGCGTACTACTGCGACTGCAAGCGCGAGGACGCGGTCGCCCGCACCGGCAACTCGCACACCGGCTACGACGGGTTCTGCCGCGAGCGCGCGCTCGGCCCGGGCGAGGGGCGCGCGCTGCGCTTCCGCACGCCGGACGAGGGCGAGACAGTCGTCGAGGACCTGGTCCGCGGCAAGCCCACCTTCGACAACAAGCTGCTCGAGGACTTCGTCATCGCCCGCAGCGACGGCTCGGCGGTGTTCCTGCTGGCCAACGTGGTCGACGACATGAGCATGGGGATCACCCACGTGTTCCGCGCCGAGGAGCACCTGCCGAACACGCCGAAGCAGCAGCTGCTCTGGGAGGCGCTCGGCGTCACTCCCCCGGTCTGGGGCCACGTCCCGGTGATCGTCAACGAGAAGCGCCAGAAGCTGTCCAAGCGCCGCGACAAGGTCGCCCTGGAGTCGTACCGCGACGAGGGCTACCTCGCCGCCGCGATGCGCAACTACCTGATGCTGCTCGGCTGGGCGCCCACCGGCGACCGGGAGATCGTCCCGTGGTCGGTGGTCGAGGCGGAGTACCGGATCGAGGACGTCAACCACGCCCCGGCGTTCTTCGACGTCAAGAAGCTGCGCGCGTTCAACGGCGAGTACATCCGGGCCCTCACCCCGAGCGAGTTCACCCAGGTCTGCGCGCCGTGGCTGTCCGGCACCGAGACCATCCCGGCCCCGCCGTGGTCGCCGGAGAAGTTCGACTCCGAGGTCTTCACCACGATCGCCCCGCTGGCGCAGACCCGGATCGCGGTGCTCTCCGAGATCGTGGAGTACGTCGACTTCCTCTTCCTCGACGAACCGGTGCGAGACGAGGCGTCCTGGGCGAAGGCCATGAAGGAGGGCGCAGTGGACATTCTCGACGGCACCGCGGCCGCCTTCGCCGACCTCACCGACTGGACCGCCGAGGCGCTCAAGACCGCTTTGGAGCAGGTCGGCGAGGCACGCGGGCTGAAGCTCGGCAAGACCCAGGCGCCGGTCCGGGTCGCGGTCACCGGTCGCACCATCGGCCTGCCGCTGTTCGAGTCGATCGAGGTGCTGGGCCGGGAGCGGACCCTGTCCCGGATCGCCGCCGCCAAGGCTCGCCTTTCCGCCTGATCAGGCCCCCTTCTACCGCATTTGACGGCCGGCCACCATAGCTGGTCGTCGAATGCGGTGATGCGGTCCGCTACATGGGTGGCCACCGCCCCCATCGATTGCGGGGACTGGGTAATATTTCGGCCGCTGATCAACGGCTTTACCGTCCTCCGCGTTCGTCCCGCCAAATGGCTCCAATTCACCCTGCCGCGAGATGCGGCCGGGTTGGTGCTCGGGAAGGCTGGAGGCTGATGCCGGGCGCCGGTCATCACCGGTGCACGAGCAGCAGTCCACGTAGCCATGTCATCCACGGACGGGGGAGGTCGGATGGTGGTTCGACAGGCGATGAAACGGATGGCCGCGGCGATCGCGCTGGCGATCGCGGCGGCCGTGACGCTCGGTGCGGCTCCGGCCGTGGCGGCCGAGAAGAACGACACGGTCGCGGCGACCAAGCCGAAGCCGCAGCCGGACACGATCCTGCTGACCGGCGACAAGGTGCCGGCGGAAGGCATCAAGGTCCTGCAGGCCGAGGACCCGAAGCTCTTCCGGATGCTGATGGAGGAGGTGGGCTGGCTCGCGTCGGCCACCCCCCAGACCGCGGCGCCCAAGAAGGACAAACTGGGCCCGAGGTTCACCATCAAGGTCCTGATCAAGGAGAAGGCGACCCAGCTGTACGACCTGTACCCGCTGGCCACCGGCGGTCCCCGGGCACACCGGCCGGCCAACCAGCCGTCCGGGACGAAGACCGACGGCTGGTTCTACGGCCGGCTCTCCATGTCCGAGTCGCTGCGGCTCAGCGGCGCGGCGCTCAAGGAGAAGCCCGACGTGGTCAACGGCGGCATCGGCGGCGGGATCGGGGAGAACCTCAACTCGTCCGAGCTCGACCCGGTGACCGGCGCGAGCCAGGTCTTCGGCGAGATGCGCCGCCTGCTCCTGCTGAACGGCGCGATCCTGCTGGTCATCCTCAGCGGCCTGGCCGGGATGGCCTTCCTGATCCGCCGGCGCATCTGACGCCTACCCGAGCAACGCCGTACGAACCGGCCCTCACCGCGGTATTTCGCACCTCGAAAGACCGTCGTGGGGGCCGGCGGCCTGTTCGACGAGAGCGGCCAGATCTTCCAGGTCGGCGTCGAACTCCGCCTCCGTCGCGGCCGGATCGAGCCCGCGTTCTTCCTTCCCCCGGTCCTCCGTGGGGCCCGGTGGGGCTCCGGCGGGCAGGCCGCCGGTGATCTCCCCGGTGGTGTAACCGAGGAGGAAGGCGCAGATCATCCGGGCCAGCCGCGGGACCTCCCGGTCGCTCACCCCGGCGTCGTGCAGGATGCCGCGCAGGGCCGCGGTCAGCCAGTACGACGAGGATCCGGCCGCGGCGCGGTTCAACAGCAGGGGGAAGGCGCCGGGGTGGGCGCGGGCGAGCGAGCGCACCGCCCGGCCCAGCGCGCGCAGCCGCTTCCGCCAGTCGATCTCCGCGAGATCATCGCCGACCGACGTGCCCAACTCCAGGTGCAGAAGATCGACCAGACCGTCGAGCAGGGAATCCTTGCCACCGACGTACGGGTAGAGCGCCATCGACGTGAGCCCGACCCGCTCGGCCACCGCCCGCATCGACATGGCGGCCAGCCCTCGCTCGTCCACCAGGGCGAGCGCCTGGTCCAGGATCAGCCGTCTCTTGTCGTCCACCTGTTCACCTGACCAGCGGCGCCGCTCCGGTAGGCGAAACGCGCCCGGGCCACCGCTCGCACTCACTCGAACGAGGCGAGCGGAAAACTACCCGGCGCACGCGAAAGCCACGAATGCCCCGAGCCGGAAGTAGTCAGCCCCGAGTCAGCACCAACGGCCGGGTGGGCGGCCGCGGCCCGCGGCCCGGCGGCGAGGGCGCACGGCACCGTGCAGGTGGGCACCCGCCCAGCCCCGCAGCTCGGTGCGGCAACCGACCCGGCCCGGCTCCGACACGGCGATCGGCTCCTCGTCGGCGACCGGTGGCAGCTCTTCAAGGGCGGGATCGATCTCGGCACGCGTCGCGTCGTCCCGTTCCATCATCGCCCCTCCTCGATCCTCGATATCGGTCCTGAGTCGCTTCTTCGGCACCGTCTCTTCATCGGCACTCCCGGGCCAAGGTTGAACCCCGACCGGGAGGCACTAGTCCGACACGATGCCAGGTCACTGACAGGAATCGCGGGAGAGGCGCACCGCTACATCCGATAATCGTTATAAAAGTAACGAAAGCGTCAGGTTCGCATCGCCCGGAGGCGGCGTGACACTCTGGGCAGGTGGCGGACAGCCGAAGCATCGAATCCTCGCCGGAAACCTCTACGAACCCGCTGCAACCTGCGACATTGCGCCGGATCGAGCGGCACGCGGGAGCCCTGGCGAGTTCCGCGGTGGCCCGGATGGACGAGACACTGCCATGGTTCCGGGCACTGCCGGCCGATCAACGGTCCTGGGTGATGCTCGTCGCACAGGCCGGCGTGCGGTCCCTGGTCGAGTGGCTGCGCTCGGGCGCGACCGTGGCGGCCAGCACCCAGGAGATCTCCGACGAGGTGTTCGCCGCCGCGCCACGCGCGCTGGCCCGGGCCATCACGCTGACCCAGACCGTGCAGTTGGTCAAGGTCACCATCGACGTCGCCGAGGCCGAGGTGCCCGGCTTCGCCGCCAAGGGCGAGCGGGACCTGCTGCTCCAGGCGATCCTGCGGTTCTCCCGGGAGATCGCCTTCTCCGCCGCCCGGGTCTACGCCCGGGCCGCCGAGTCCCGCGGCGCGTGGGACGCCCGGTTGCAGGCGATGCTGGTCGACGCTCTGCTCCGGGGCGACTCGTCGGACGTGCTGGCCAGCCGGGCGGCCGCGCTGGGCTGGGTGGACTCGCCGCCGGTGGCGGTGGTGGTGGGTCGCTCGCCCGGCGGCGACATCACGGCGGTGCTGCACGCGCTCTACCGGGCCGCCCGCCGGGCCCGGCTCGAGCTGATCGGCGGCCTGCACGGCGACCGGCTGGTCGCGGTGGTCGGCGGTGCGGCCGACCCGGTGGCCACCGCGGCCGCGCTGAGCTCGGGTTTCGGCGAGGGGCCGATCGTGGCCGGGCCGGCCGTGCCGACCCTGGAGCAGGCCACCGAGTCGGCCCGGGCCGCGCTGGCCGGCTTCCGGGCCGCGCCGGCCTGGCCGGGCGCACCGACCCCGGTGGCCGCCGACGACCTGTTGCCGGAGCGGGCTCTCGCCGGCGACCTGGACGCCCGCCGGAAACTCCGCCACGACGTGTACGCCGCGCTGGCCCGGGCGGGCGGGGGCCTGCTGGAGACGCTGGACGCGTTCTTCGCCGCGGGCGGGGTACTGGAGAGTGCGGCCCGGGAGCTCTACGTGCATCCGAACACGGTTCGTTATCGGTTGCGGCGGATCACCGAGGTCACCGCGCTCTCCCCGCTGGACGGCCGGGACGCCTTCGCGCTGCGGATGGCCCTGAGCATCGGGCGCCTGGATCCTGCGGCGTGAGTCACACAGGGCTACCACTAACGAACAGACCGAGGAATAGTGTCTAACCAGGGCAACTTACCCCACGTTTTGTAGGTTTCCTACAAGGCTTGTCGTAGGGTTTCGTTGCACCCGGCAACCCCGGAACGCCCTCCGATCGGGAAGAGTCGTCACCGTGCTCGCCGTACTCTCACCTGGCCAGGGTTCCCAGAAGCCCGGCTTTCTGACCCCCTGGCTCGAACTCCCCGACGCCGCGACCCGCCTCACCGCGTGGTCCGCGCTCGCCGGGGTCGACCTCGTTCACCTCGGCACCGACGCCGACGCCGACGAGATCAAGGACACCGCCCGGACCCAGCCGCTGCTGATCGCGGCCGCCCTGCTCGCCGCCGAGCAGCTGCCGCTGGAGCTGGTCGGCGTGGTCGCCGGCCACAGCGTCGGCGAGCTCGGTGCCGCCGCGGTCGCGGGTGTGCTGTCCGCCGAGGACGCCATCACGCTGGCCGGGGTCCGTGGCCGGGAGATGGCCGCGGCCTGCGCCCTGGAGCCGACCGGGATGTCCGCCGTGCTCGGCGGCGACCCGGACGAGGTGCTCGCCACCATCGAGAAGCACGGGCTGCACCCGGCGAACCGGAACGGCGCGGGCCAGATCGTCGTCGCCGGGGCGCTGCCCGCGCTGGCCGACTTCGCGGCCGCTCCGCCGGCCAAGGCGCGGGTGATCGCGCTGCAGGTGGCCGGAGCGTTCCACACGCCGTACATGGCGCCCGCCGAGGCGGCGCTGGCCGCCGCCGCGGGCGGGGTGACCGCCCACGACCCGGCCCGCACCCTGCTGTCGAACCTGGACGGCACGGCCGTCACCGGCGGCCCGGAGATGGTGAGCCGGCTGGTGCGCCAGGTCACCGCGCCGGTCCGGTGGGACCTGTGCATGCGCACCCTCAAGGACCTCGGCGTCACCGGGGTCATCGAGCTGCCCCCGGCCGGCACCCTCGCCGGCCTGGTCAAGCGCGAGCTCAAGGGCGACGGCGCTCCGGAGATCGTCACGCTGAACACACCGGACGATCTGCCCGCCGCGCGCGATCTGATCGCCCGCCACGCCACGCCACAGCACTGACGCGCTCAGTCGCGACAGAAGGAGGAACAGGATGATCGCGGGTTCCCGCATCGTCGCGATGGGCCACTACCAGCCCTCGCGTGTGGTCACCAACGAGGATCTGACCAGGACCCTGGAGACCAACGACGAGTGGATCCGGAGC
The DNA here is from genome assembly GCF_900188005.1 of Actinoplanes regularis. Classification (GTDB taxonomy): domain Bacteria; phylum Actinomycetota; class Actinomycetes; order Mycobacteriales; family Micromonosporaceae; genus Actinoplanes; species Actinoplanes regularis. Next base: position 875,353 of record NZ_FZNR01000002.1, read on the forward strand.
CGGGTCGGCATCGCCGAGCGCCGGATCGCGGACACCGAGACGGTCGCCGACATGGCCACCTACGCGGCCGAGAAAGCGCTGGCCGCCTCCGGGCTCGCCGCCGCCGACATCGACCTGGTCGTGGTCGCGACCTGCTCGTCGATCGACCGCTGCCCGAACGTCGCCACCCGGGTGGCGAACAAGCTCGGCATCGCCGCCCCGGCCGCGTACGACCTGAACACCGCTTGTTCCGGCTTCTCCTACGCGCTGGGCAGCGCCGACCACGCGATCCGGGCCGGTGCCGCCCGCAACGCCCTGGTGATCGGCGCGGAGAAGCTCTCCGACGTCACCGACTGGTCGGACCGCACCACCGCGGTGCTGTTCGGCGACGCCGCGGGCGCCGCGGTGGTCTCCGCCGTGCCGGAGGGTGAGCAGCCCGGCGTCGGCCCGGTGCTCTGGGGCTCGGCCCCGGACAAGGGCGACGTGCTGCGGATCGAGGGCTGGCAGCCGTACATCAAGCAGGAGGGCCAGGTGGTCTTCCGCTGGGCGACCACCGAGCTCGCCCCGTTCGCCATCGAGGCGTGCAAGCGGGCCGGGATCGAGCCGTCCGAGCTGGCCGCTTTCGTGCCGCACCAGGCGAACACCCGGATCATCGACGGCATCGTCAAGCGGCTGGGCCTCGGCCCGGACGTGATCGTCGCCAAGGACCTGGTCGAGTCCGGGAACACCTCCGCGGCGAGCGTGCCGCTGGCCCTGTCCAAGCTGATCGAGCGCCGCGAGGTGCCCTCCGGGGCGCCGGTGCTGCTGTTCGGCTTCGGCGGTGGCCTCACCTACGCCGGTCAGGTCGTCCGCTGCCCGTAGCGGCGACTGCCCGTGTCCTGTTAGTAACACCAGTTTCGAGCATCGGTTTCGAGAGGAAAAACAACAACCATGGCTACTCGCGAAGAGATCACCTCCGGCCTCGCCGAGATCCTCGAGGAGGTCGCCGGCGTGAACCCGGAGGACGTCGCCGAGGGCAAGTCGTTCACCGATGACCTGGACGTCGACTCGCTGTCGATGGTCGAGGTCGTGGTGGCGGCCGAGGAGAAGTTCGGCGTCAAGATCCCGGACAACGAGGTGCAGAACCTGAAGACCGTCGGCGATGCCGTCAACTACATCACGGCGAACGCCTGAGATGAGCACTGTAGACGTCGTCGTCACCGGGCTCGGCGCGACGACCCCGCTGGGCGGGGACGTCGCGTCCACTTGGGACGCTATGCTCGCCGGCCGCTCCGGGGTGAGTCCGCTCACCCAGGAGTGGGCCGGGCAACTGGCCGTACGTATCGCCGCGCAGATCGCCGTCGACCCGGCGGAAGTGATCGAGCGGGTCAGGATGCGGCGACTGGACCGCAGTGAGGCGATGGCCATCGTCGCCGCCAACGAGGCCTGGGCCGACGCCGGCCTGGCCGGCACCGGCCTGGACCCGGAGCGCCTCGCGGTCAGCTTCGGCAGCGGTATCGGTGGCGCGATCACCATGCTCGACCAGGACGACGTCCTGGAGCAGTCCGGGCCGCGCCGGGTCAGCCCGCACACGGTGCCGATGCTCATGCCGAACGGCCCGGCGGCGTACGTCGGGCTGGAGCTCGGTGCCCGGGCCGGGGTCCGGGCCATGGCCAGCGCCTGCGCCACCGGCGCCGAGGCGGTCGCCCTGGGTCTCGACCTGATCCGGGCCGGCCGGGCCGACGTGGTGGTGGCCGGCAGCACCGAGGCCGTCATCCACCCGCTGCCGATCGCCGGTTTCGCCTCGATGCGCGCCATGTCGACGCGGAACGACGACCCGGAGCGGGCGTCCCGGCCCTGGGACAAGAACCGGGACGGGTTCGTCCTCGGTGAGGGCGCCGGCGCGCTGATCCTGGAGCGCGCCGACCACGCGGCCGCCCGTGGGGCCACCGTGTACGCCCGCCTCGCCGGTGCCGGGATCACCTCGGACGGCTACGACATCGTCCAGCCCGACCCGGAGTGCAACGGCGGGATCCGGGCGATGCGGATGGCGGTCCGCGACGCCGGTCTGACCGGCGCCGACATCGTGCACGTCAACGCGCACGCAACCTCGACCCCGGTCGGCGACATGGGCGAGATCAAGGGCATCAAGGCCGCTCTCGGCAGCCACCCGGTGATCACCTCGACGAAGTCGATGACCGGACACCTGCTGGGCGCGGCGGGCGCGCTGGAGTCGATCGCCACCATCCTGGCGATCCGCGACGGCGTGGTTCCCCCCACCATCAACCTCGACGACCCGGACGACCGGCTCGACCTCGACGTGGCGGCGCACAAGGCCCGTCCACTGGAGATCGCGGCCGCGATGAACAACTCGTTCGGTTTCGGTGGCCACAACGTGGCCCTGGTCTTCACGCGTTCCTGACCAGGAAGAGTTGGGACGGGCTCCCGGGGCTGTGCCCTGGGAGCCCGTCCGCATGAAGGAGGAGCCGTGAACCGCGACCCGCAATCGCGGCTGCGCGCCTTCTTCGACCACGACACCATGCGGCTGCTCGCCGCCGGGGACGACTCGGGGGTGCTGCACGCCCGCGGGTCGGTCGACGGCACGCCCGCCGTCGCCTTCGCCACCGACGCCACCCGGATGGGCGGCGCCGTCGGCGTGCGGGGCTGCCGGCGCATCGTCGAGGCGATCGACCTGGCGGTCCGCGAACGCGTTCCGGTGGTCGGCGTCTGGCACTCCGGTGGGGCCCGGCTCGACGAGGGCATGGCCGCCCTCGACGCGGCCGGTCAGGTCTTCGCCGCGACGGTGCGGGCCTCCGGCCGGATCCCGCAGGTCTCGGTGCTGCTCGGGCCGACGGCCGGCAGCGCCGCGTACGCCTCGGCCCTCACCGACATCGTGATCACGAGTACGGGTGGCGCCACGCACGCCGCACACCTGATCACCGACGACGACGCGACCGCGGTGGCCGAGAGCCGCCGCACGGTCCGGATGCTGGGCCACCCGGGCCGGCTGACGCCGGCGGACGTCAGGCCGGGCAGCACCCTGGGCCGGCCGCTCGACTCACTGTTGCCGGTGGGGACGGACCAGGCCTATGACGTACGCCCATTGATCCGTGCCCTGCTCGACGGCGACGGCCTGGAGCTGCACGCCTCCTGGGCCCCGAACGTGGTGACCACGCTGGGCCGTTTCGCCGGCCGCACGGTCGGGGTGGTCGCGAACAACCCCGACCACCTGGACGGCTGCCTCGACGCGGACGGCGCCGAGAAGGCCGCCCGCTTCGTCCGCATGTGCGACGCCCTGGCGCTGCCGTTGATCGTGCTCGTGGACACCCCGGGCTACCTCTCCGGCCAGGGCCGGGAACCGGACGGCGTGGTGGTGAGCGGCGTCCAGCTGCTGCACGCCTTCGCCGAGGCGGTGGTGCCCCGGGTGACCCTGCTGACCCGCCGCGCGTACGGCGGCGCCTACCTCGCCATGAACTCCACCGCCCTCGGCGCCTCCGCGGTGTTCGCCTGGCCCGGCACGAAACTGGCCGTGCACGATCCCGCCGAGGCGGTGCCCATCCTGCACCACCGGCGGATCGCGGCCGCACCGCCCGACGAGCGCGACGCCCTCCACGAGCGGCTGGCCCGGGACCAGGTCGAGAAGCCCGACGGGCTGGTCGACGCCGTCATCCGGCCGGAGGAGACCCGCCGGCGGATCGCCGAGGCGTTGGCCGCGGCGCCGCCCGCCCGCGGCGCCCACGGCAACATTCCCCTGTAGACCTACTTCACGCAGGCGCTGCGGGGCAGTCCGGCGACCGCGACCGGCGATTTACCCGGCGCGGGGGCCTTACCGGCGAGCACCGCGGCCAGCGCGTCCAGCGACAGTTTGCTGGACGAGTACGTCGCCAGCAGGGTCGGTGACTTGGCGTAGGCGAGCAGCCCGGGCAGGTCCATCATCACGGTCACCGCCGCGTCCGGGGACAGGTCGATCGGCTTGTCGCCGTACCCCACCAGGCGGATCTCCGCCCCGCCCGCGGCCTGCACCTGGACCCCGGCCGCCTGGAGCGCCTTGACCAGGTTCGCCCGGGCCAGTTCGCGCGACGACGGCGCGGTCACCGTGACCGCCCCGCTGACCAGCGGCCCGGAGCAGCGCCCGCGCAGCACCGTGATCGAGGCCGCGTCCAGCGCGGAGACCGCCTGCTGGTGCGCGGCGGAGCCGACCACGGACAGGTCCGGCTGCGGGGTGGCCGCGGTCCGGAACTTGAGGGTGAGGATCCGGGTGACCGCCTCGACCAGCCGCTCCCGCTTCAGCGCGCCGCTCTTCAGCCCGGCCAGGATGCCGTCCCGGGCGGCACCGATGTCCGGCGGCATGAGCAGCATGTCGTTGCCCGCGTTGAGAGCGCGGACGGCCGCCTCACCGGCCGGCCACTTCTTCGCCGGCGCCATGTTCATCGCGTCGGTGATCGCCACCCCGGTGAACTTCAGCTCGCCGCGCAGCACGCCGGTCATCACCTTGTGGGAGAAGGTGGCGGCCACCCCCTTGTCCACCGCCTGCAGGTCCAGGTGGCCGGACATCACCAAGCCGGCACCGGCCTGCACGCCGGCCTGGAACGGCGGCAGGTCCTGGGCCCGCCAGGCGGCCGCGCTCTGCTTGATCACCGGCAGCTCGTCGTGGCTGTCCCCGCTGGTGTGCCCGTGACCCGGGAAGTGCTTGAGGGCGGATGCCACCCCGCCGGCCTGCATGCCACGGACGGCGGCGGCGACCTGAGCGGCGTTGGCCTTGGGGTCCGATCCGTACGACCGGGATCCGATCACCGCGCTTCCGGCCGCTCCGAGGGTGTCGGCGACGGGGGCGAAGTCGACCGTGACGCCCATCGCGGCCAGCTCCTCGCCGGCCGCGCGCCAGGCCGCCTCGGTCAGCTCCGGCTTGCCGGCGGCGCCCATGGCGAGCGCCGACGGGAGCAGGGTGACCCCGTCGGTGATCCGGGTCACCACGCCGTACTCCTGGTCGGTACCGATCATCAGCGGGGCCGCGGCGGGCAGCTGCCGGGCCGCCGCCTGCAGGCCGTCGGTGAGCGCCCGGACCTGTTTCGGATTCTCCACGTTCGACGTGGGGTTCGTCTTGCCGGTCGGGTCCTGCTGGGTGAAGGAGACCAGGATCAGGCCGCCGAGCCGGTACTTGACGATCATCTCGGCCGGCGTGTTCACGCCGGCCAGCTGCCGGTTGCCGGCCGCCGCTCCGGCGTCCACCTGGGTGGCCGAGCCGCCGTAGGCGTAGGGCATCAGCACCTGGCCGGCCAGGTCCTCGTCGGTGAGCCGGGCCACCGTGTCCGCGGCCCGCACCGCCGGGTCGATCGGCGGTGCGGACGCCGACTCGGAGATCGGGGCGGAGGCGGAGGCCGTGAGGGGGCCGCCCGGGGGGCCGTTCGACGCGGCACCCTGCGGAGCCTTGGCACCGTCCCCGCAGGCTCCGGCGAACAGAAGCAACGGGGCGACAAATGCGACGCGGGAGAACTTTTTCACGATCGCCATCGAATCAGGTCACGGAAAGCGCCGCCACGCGATCCCCCTACCCCACCCGGGTGAGCAGCGTGACCGGGGCCCCGTCGCCGGCGTACCGGTACGGCTCCAGCTCCGCGTCCCAGGCCGTGCCGAGCGCCCGTTCCAGCGCGTGCGCCAGCGCCTCCGGAGCCCGGGCGGACGCCATGATGGCGCGCAGCCTGTCCTCGCCGATCTGGATGTCGCCCGAGGCGCCCATCGTGCCGTGGAACAGCCCTCGGCCGGGGACGTGCATGAAGCGCTCGCCGTCCAGTCCCGGGCTGGGTTCCTCGGTCACCTCAAAACGGATCATGGGCCACTGCCGGAGGGCAGCAGCCAGCTCGGCGCCAGTTCCCGCGCGTCCGGTCCAGCTGCACTCGGCTCGGCGCATGCTGGGGTCGACCGGCTGCACGGTCCATTGCAGGTTGACCGGCGCGGTCAGGACGCGCGCTATGGCCCATTCGACGTGCTGGCACACGGCGAGCGGGGTTGAGTGGACGTATACGACGCCACACGTTGGCACGGTGACCTCCCGGAGACCGAGGTGCGTCTTCCCCTACGACCTCGACCGCGGTTGATCGTGTCCCATGATGCCGGTTGGTACGGATGGTGCGCCAGAGAATCCGCAACATCGACTGCGGGACCAGTCGTAGTGGCATATCCAGTCCAACGCCCGTACCTGCTCCGACGGCACGGTTCACCAGCGGTCGTGTAGAGTTGATACGGCCTTTTTATCTGCTCAAGCTTTTCCTCAAGGAGTACCGCCGTGGCGAGCAACACCTCAAAGACCGCCCGCGCATCAGTCCGCGCCGGCCAGAGCACCGGTGGCGCCCTCAGCGTGCTCGGTGAGTACAAGTACCTCATCCCGCTCGCCAACGGCCGTTACGCGTACGTGCGCAACCTGACCAACGGCAAGACCACCCACCTCTCGACCGCCTCCGACGCTTTCGTCGAGGAGATCCGGGTGCTGGCCGGTGCCGGCCACGGCACCAAGATCCGTGCCGAGCTGACCGCGCTGCACACCAGCAACCCGGGACACGGCTGGGCCGACGCCGAGCAGCGGCTCGTCGACGCCGGTGTCTTCGAGGGCTGAGCAGCCTCGCTGAAAGAAGGCACCTCCCGGTTCTCACCGGGAGGTGCCTTTTCGCGTCTGGCGATGATCAGCACATACGGATCAAGGTTTGCTGAGGAACTCCACCCACCCGGTGTCCAGGTCGTAGATCGCGCCGACCACGTCGAGCCGGCCCTCGGCGACCGACGCCGCCAGCCCATCGCTCTCCCGCAGCCGCTGCGCGGTGCGGATCACGTGCGCCCGGACCACCTGATCGGTCGCCGACGGGTCGTCCAGGTCGATCCCGTCCGCCGCGGAGGCGATCTCTCCCACCAGATAGCCGACGTCGCCCTCCGGACGGGCGCCGGAGCGCACCGCACCGACCGTGGCGGTCACCGCGCCGCAGCGCTTGTGTCCCACCACCACGGCGAGCGAGACGCCGAGCGACGACACCGCGAACTCCACCGAACCGAGCATCGACCGGTCGAGCACGTGCGCGCCCGAGCGGGCCACGCAGATCGAGCCGAACGGCTGGTCGAAGATCGCCTCGAGCGGCACCCGTGAGTCGATGCAGCCCAGCACGACCGCGTGCGGCTGCTGCCCACCGGCCGTGGCGGCGGCCTGGGTGACATTATGACCGTAGTGTGGCTTTCCGTACACGAATCGCTTGTTGCCCGTGATGAGTTCACCCAGGGCGGTGCCCGGGGTGGTGGCCCGGGCGGCTCGGATGGCTGTCATGTCGTCGATTCTCGCGACCCGGACGGCCAGGGAAAGTAATTGCGAGGCAACTCACGGCGACCGTTATGGACGCTAGCGATTTCAAGTAACCGCGAGTGATGATTATTACCCGTGGGTACATGCGGGGGCGTGAATCACGCGGAGGTGCCCGTGTCCGAACGAACCGACATCCTGCTCCCCGACGGCGCGCGCCTGCATGCCGAGCTCTCCGGCCCGGCGGACGCCCGGGTGACCGTGGTCCTGCTGCACGGCTGGTGCCTGGATCGGCGAACCTGGCGGCATCAGGCGCAGACGCTGGACGGGCTCGGCCTGCGGGCACCGAGAGTGATCGCGTACGACGCCCGGGGGCACGGCCGCTCCTCCGCCACCCGGCGCAGCTCGGCCACCCTGGATCAGCTCGGCGACGACCTGGCCGAGGTGCTGCGGCGGCTGGCGCCGGCCGGGCCGGTGGTGCTCGCCGGGCACTCGATGGGCGGTATGACGATCATGGAGTACGCCCACCGCCACTCCGCCGAGTTCGCCGACCGGGTGGCCGGCCTGCTGCTGGTCTCCACCACCGCGGAGGGCCACACCCACACCCGGTACGGCCTCCCGGACCCGGTGGCCGGGCTGATGCGGATGGGCGAGACCTTCGGCGCCGGCGTGCTGGCCCGTTCCGGCGTCTGGCGGCCGCACCGGGCCGTACTGCCCGCCCTGGCCCCCGCCCTGCGCTGGCTGCTCTTCGGCGACCGCTGCGCCGAGGACGACCTGAGCCTGACCCTGCGCAGCGTGGGCCGGACGTCGCTGCGCTCGATCGGCGGCTTCCGGGAGTCGATCGGGACGCAGCAGCGGCTGGACACCCTGGCAAAGCTCGGGAACATGCCGGCCGCCGTGCTGGTCGGGGACCGGGACCGGCTGACCCCGCCGGCGTGTGCCGAGTCGATCACCGCCGCGCTGCCCAGCGCCGAGCTGTATGTCCTGGCCGGGGCCGGGCACATGCTGCCGCTGGAGCGCCCGGAGGAGGTCTCCGACGCCCTCGTCTCGATCATCCGCCGGGTGTACCGCGGCGTCGGTGGGAACACCCGCGCGGCCGGACTGGAGCGGGGCCGGCTGGCCGCTTAGCCGGAACATCCGCACCCCGCCGCTCGTTTCTGAAAGGCTCGAACGATGCGGTGAATCCCAGGCCGCCTCGTCGCGAGTTGCCGGGCAGGAGTAAGTTCGATTGCCCCCTTCGCGCGAGCGCTGGTGGTGCGCATGAAAGGGAGAACGACCGACTTGAGCGACGCCACCGTCCTGCAACAGGAGATCGCGGTCGAGCAGCAGCATGTGGACCTGGTGTACGCCCGGCTGGCCGAGCTGCGCCAGGACGCGTCCCGGGCCGAGAAGGAGGGCTATCGCCTGGCCGGCGTGGGTACCTTCGGGGCCCTGGTCGAGCGCGACGCGATGGTCTTCCACGCGGCCCGCCGCCGGCACGCCCTGGACACCGAGTACGAGGGCCTGGTCTTCGGCCGTCTCGACCTGAAGACCGGCGCCACCCACTACGTGGGCCGGATGGGCATCCGCGACGACAGCTCGAAGCCGCTGGTCGTCGACTGGCGGGCACCGGCCGCCGCCGCCTTCTACCGGGCCACCCCCGCCGAGCCGCTCGGCGTGGTCCGGCGCCGGATGATCCAGTCCAGCCGGGAACGGGTGCTCGGCATCGAGGACGACCTGCTCGACCCCGAGTCGGCGCCGCCCGGCATGCGGGTGGTCGGCGACGGCGCGCTGCTGGCCAGCCTGGCCAAGGCGACCGGCCGCGGGATGCGTGACATCGTCGCCACCATCCAGCGCGAGCAGGACGACGCGATCCGCTCCCCCGCCGGCGGGGTGACGATCGTGACCGGCGGCCCGGGCACCGGGAAGACCGCGGTGGCCCTGCACCGCGCGGCCTACCTGCTCTACTCCGACCGCAGCCGGTTCGCCGGCGGCGGCATCCTGGTGGTCGGCCCGTCCGGGGTGTTCGTCGAGTACATCGCGACCGTGCTGCCCTCGCTCGGCGAGGAGACCGCGACCCTGCGCTCGCTCGGCTCACTGGTGCCGGGCTACGACGCGACCCGGGTCGATCCGGGCGAGGTGGCCGCGATCAAGGGTTCGCTGCGGATGCGGCGGGTGCTCGAGCGTGCCTCGCACGACGCGGTGCCGGGCGGCCCGACCGAGCTGCGCCTGCTCTACCGCGGCGTGCTGCTGCGGCTGAACGCCCAGCAGCTGGAGCAGATCCGGCGCAAGGCGCTGCCCCGGGGCGCGCGCCGCAACGAGGTCCGTGGCCACGGCTTCGACCGGGTCTTCGACGCGCTCTGGGCGCAGGCCCGCGAGCAGAAGGTGACCGGACTGCCGGAGAAGCGGGAGTTCGAGTCGGAGCTGGCCGACCGCGGCGACTTCCGGAACTTCCTGCGGGCGTGGTGGCCGCGGTTCACCCCGATGCGGGTGCTGCGCTGGCTGGCCGAGCCGAAACGGCTCCGGGCGTACGCCAACGGGCTGCTCTCCCGCGAGGAGATCGCCGCCCTGGAGGGCTCCTTCGACGGGCTGGCCGAGCACGGGCCGACGATCGCCGACGTGGCGCTCCTCGACGAGCTGGACGAGCTGATGGGCCGCCCGCGGCAGGCCGCGAAGAAGACCAAGAACCCTTTCCACGTACGGGACGGGATCCAGGAGGTCAGCACCTACGCCGACCGGCAGGCCGCCGCGCGGGCCCAGCAGGTCCAGCGCGAGGAGGACTACCGCGACTTCGCGCACGTGGTCGTCGACGAGTCGCAGGACGTCTCGCCGATGCAGTGGCGGATGATCGGGCGCCGTGGGCAGTACGCGTCCTGGACGATCGTCGGCGACCCGGCGCAGACCGCCTGGTCCGGTGACCCGGAGGAGCTGGATCGGGCCCGGGAGCGGGCGCTCGGCTCCCGCAAGCGCAACGGTTACGCGCTGACCACCAACTACCGGAACTCGTCGGAGATCTTCGCGGTCGCGGCCGGCGTGATCCGGGCGATCATGCCGGACCTGCCGCTGCCCTCGGCGGTGCGCTCCACCGGCGTCGATCCGGTGGACGTGGTGACGGGCCGGGCCCTGCTGCCGGCGGCGGTCCGTGAGCTGACCGAGAAACAGCTCGCGGACGTGGACGGGACGATCGGCGTGATCGCCCCGGTGCCGCGCCGGGACGAGATGGCCGGCTGGGTGGAGGGCCTGCCGGAACGCGTGCAGGTGGTCACCGCGCTGGAGGCCAAGGGCATGGAGTACGACGCGGTCGTGCTGGTCGAGCCGGGCGAGATCGCCATCGACCGGGCCGGGGTCCGCACCCTGTACGTCGCCCTCTCCCGCGCCACCCAGCGCCTGACGACGGTCGGCACGAACCCCGCCTGGCACCCGTAAAGGCTCTGGCCGGCTCCGGCGTCGTGGACGCCGGAGCCGGCCGGTGTGGGCGGCTGCCGTGTCCCTCTCCGGACGGTGACCGGTATGGCGATCATCACATCGATGGCGAAACAATTGATCCATGACCCCACCGGTTCAACATCGCCCCCGGGTGATCTGGGACGGCGCCCGTGCCCTGGTCCGCGCCGCCCGCGGTCCGGACTTCTTCGACTTCAGCTGGCGGCTGCGTGAACTGCTCGGCCAGGAGATGTACTCCGAACTGATCGCCACCCACGAACGGCTGGTGGCGGCGGATCTCCGGACCGGCGGTGACCGGTCCGCCACGGACCTGGAGGCGGGCAAGTGGCGCATCCGTCTGGAAGAGTTGCTCGACGCCCGCCCGGAACTGACCCACGCGATCATCGAGCTCACCGGCAAAGGTTTCGAGGCCTGAAAGGTCGCTTCTGTTCTTTTTGGTATCCGCCACGCCGGATGCGCAAAAAGATGAGAATGCCAAACATGAGCGACGGTCGGGTCATGGTCTTCGCGCCGGCTCCACAGCTGACGGTGACCATCGAGCAACACCACGACGAACCCGAATTGCACGTGCATCCGGGCGGCCAGGGCATCTGGCAGACCCGGATGCTCACCTCGCTGGGTGCGAAGGTGACCCTCTGCACGGCCGCCGGCGGCGAGGTCGGCCGGGTGCTGACCCCACTGATGACGGAACTGGCCGGGGTGACCATGCGGCTGGTGACCCGCGACCACGGCACCGGCTGGTACGTGCACGACCGGCGTAGCGGTAGCCGCCAGCAGATCGCCGAGCGGCCCGGCGTCCCGCTCTCCCGGCACGAACTGGACGAGCTCTACAACCTCACCCTCGCCGAGGGCCTGCGAGCCGGCATAGCGATCCTGAGCGGCCCGGCGCACCCCTCGGTGATCAAGCCGGAGGTGTACGGACGGCTCGCCACCGATCTGCGCGCGAACGGCTGCCGGGTGATCGCCGACCTGTGCGGCCGGTACCTGGAGGAGGTGCTCGCGGCCGGTCTCAGCGTCGTCAAGATCAGCCACGAGGAGCTGATCAAGGATGGGCTGGCCTCCGACGGCTCCACCCATGAGCTGCTGAATGCCCTGGTCAAACTGAACTCGGACGGCGCCGAGGCGGTCCTGGTGTCGCGCGCCGACGAGGGCGCGCTGGCCCTGGTCGACAACGAGATCTACTCGGTCACCCTGCCCCGGCTGACCGCCGCCGAGCACCGCGGCGCCGGTGACTCGATGACCGCCGGAGTGGCCGCCACCCTGGCGCACGGCGGCTCGATGACCGAAGCGGTGCGCACCGGCGCGGCCGCCGGCGCCCTCAACGTCACCCGGCACGGCCTCGGGACCGGGCACGTCGACGCCGTCCGGGTGCTGACCGAACGAGTCCGCCTGACCCCGATCAGGAAGGCATCATGACCGCAAATCCGGGCACCCAGCGCAACCTGAGAATCCTCATCACCAACGACGACGGCATCGAGGCACCGGGCATCCGCTGGTTGGCACGGGCTTTCGGGCACGCGGGGTACGACACGGTGGTCGCCGCCCCGCTCAGCGAGTCCAGTGGTAGCAGCGCGTCGATGACCGCGGTCGTGCACGACGGCAAGATCGTGTCGGAGCCGCACGACCTGGCCGGCGCGAAGGGCGTCCCGGCGTACGGCGTGGCCGCCTCCCCCGCGTACATCGTCCTGCTCGCCCTCCGGGAGGCCTTCGGCCCGCCGCCGGATCTGGTCGTCTCCGGCATCAACCGGGGCGCCAACGCGGGTGCCGCGGTGGTCCACTCGGGGACCGTCGGCGCGACGCTGACCGCCTCGCACGCCGGGCTGCGCGGCCTGGCAGTCTCGCTGGACGTGCTCACCCCGGCCCAGGCGACCGCGGCCAGCGGCGGCGCCGCCCTCGACGCCATCCACAAGGCCGACGAGGAGAAACACCACTGGGCCAGCGGCGCCGAACTGGCCGTGCGGATGATGCCGTCGCTGATGCACACCCCGCCCGGCACGGTCTACAACCTGAACGTCCCGGATCTGCACCTCGACGGCATCCGGGGGCTGAAGCAGGCGTCCCTCGCCCGCTTCGGTCAGGTCCAGATGAGCATCGCCGAGGCCGGTGACGGCTTCGTACGCACAGCGGTCCAGGCCGCCGAGGAGGAGCTGGATCCGGGCACCGACCTGGCCGCCCTGGCCGACAACTTCGCCGTGGTCACGCCGATCCGCGCGCCCCACGAGGACACCCGGGTCCGGATCAACGTCGACGCGATCCGACTCCAGTCCCGGACGATCTAGCCCCGAAGTGACTCATGTCACAGATCGGGACCGTGGGTCTGCCCTACAGAGGCGAGACGCCTTCGAGTGAGGCGAGGCCGTCGGACTCGGCCTGCGGATTGCCGAAGAGGCCGAGCAGGCCGGTCACCCAGAGCTGCTTGTGAGCGAAACGGCTGGGCCGGGTCACCACCACCTTGACCCCACTGACCTGGGCCAGCTGGAAGGCCGCCACGAGGGCACTGATGCCGACGGAGTCGATGAAGGTCACATGTCGCATGTTGAGCTCGATGCGCGCCGGAGAGCCGACGGCAAGTTGAGCCGCCACGGCCTCACGGATCTCGTACGCGTTCTCGACGTCGATCTCGCCGCGCGGCGAGATCTCGACGGCGCCGTCAGCCAGCGTCGACGTCGTAATCGACAGCGTCACGCCTCTTCCCTCCACCCGCCCGGTCGTCCCGGGCGTTGTTTCCTCTGTGCGACAGGCCGTCCAGATCACCCTGAAGAGCAGGGTGGAAGGGACTACCCCCGGAAGGTTTCGGTGAAACTGACCGAAAGGTTAGGCCCCGAACCTGTTAGACACCTGAGTGGCCCTGTGAGCGAGGTCAAGACTACTGGGGGCCGTCAAATCGTTTTGAAAACGTGATGCCATCCATGCCGGACGTTTGCCGCGGTCCCCACCGGGGCACGAACCGGAGTGCAGGGCGAGCGCAGGAGGTAACCGAGATGTTCGCGACGAGGAACCACCGCACCGAACGGACGGCCTCCCAGGCCTGGGAATACCTGTCGGCCGCCATGGCGACCGCCGGGGAGACCGCCAAGGACGCCGGCAAGCAGGCCCTCACCACGGCCGACCGGGCGAGCCGGCAGGGTCAGAGACTGGCCGGTGACACCGGCCGGCGCGGCCGCAGACTGGCCGCGAAAGCCAACAAGCGGAGCCACAAGCTGGCCCACCGGGCGAGCAAGAAGGGTCAGGTGCTGGCCGGGCTCGCCGGTGACGCCGCCGACGAAGCCTGGACCCGTGCCAACGCCGCCGCCAACGCACTGGCCGGGCGGAGACCGGGCCGGCCGTGGGGCCTGATCGCCGGGATCGGCCTGCTCGGCCTGGCGGCCGGCTGGGTCGCCGCGACGACCGCCCGCGCCGCGCTGGAGCGGGAGGCCGAGAACGAGCAGCTCGAGCTCTCCGAGACGGCGGTGATGGTCACCCCGACGTACGGGGAGTGACCGCGGCGGAACGAAGAGTTCGACGGGGTGCGGCGGCCGGATCCGGCCGCCGCACCCCGTGGTTCCGGGCCCGGTTCCCGGCGTCGCGGGGCACCGTCCTGCCGCAGCTCATCGAGGATTTCGTGACCGAAATAGAGGTGCCTCCGCTGACCCTCCCGTTGATCGGCCGGGCTCTGTACTCTTGAGCGGCGTTGCGCACGATCAGAACGCCTCACGCGGCCCGGCCGCCCGATCAGAAAAGGTCCACCTGGTGCTCAGTGCGGGACATCTCCTGGACAACCGCTACCGGTTGGACGAACGGATCGCGACCGGTGGCATGGGTGACGTGTGGTGCGGCACCGACGTGGTGCTGGGCCGTGTCGTCGCGGTGAAGGTGCTGCGCACCGCGATGCTGGACGATCCGGAGTTCGCCGCCCGGTTCTACGGCGAGGCCCGGATGATGGCCGCGTTCCGGCATCCCGGCGTCGTCGAGGTCTACGACTACGCGGAGGCCGGCGACTCCGGCGGCCCGGAGAAGGTCGCCTACCTGGTGATGGCGTTCGTCGAGGGCGAGCCGCTGTCCAACCGGGTGAAGCAGGGCCCGATCCCGGTCGACGAGACCCTGTCGATCGTGGCGCAGGCCGCCGACGCGCTGCACGCCGCGCACGAGGCCGGCATCGTGCACCGCGACATCAAGCCGGGCAACCTGATCGTGAAGCCGAGCGGCGCGGTCATCCTGATCGACTTCGGCGTCGCCCGGTCCAACGCGATGACCAGCATGACCGGGCTGAACGCGATCGTCGGCACCGCCCTCTACATGGCCCCCGAGCAGGTCGCCAAGGGCAACCTGACGCCCGGCACGGACGTCTACGCGCTGGGCGCGGTGGCCTACCACTGCATCGCCGGTTACCCCCCGTTCGACGGGGACAACGCGTTGCAGGTGGCGCTGCGGCACCTGGAGGACGAGCCGGAACCGCTGCCCAGTTACGTGCCGTTCGAGGTGCGCGAGCTGATCGCCCGGGCGATGGCGAAGCAGCCGGCCGACCGGTTCGCCAGCGCCGCCGAGTTCGCCGAGGCGGCCTACGCGGCGGTCGGCTCTCCGAAGGACTGGAAACGGCTCACCGGCACCTCGCTGATCGCCCCGCGGAGCCCGATGCCGATCAGCCCGGCGCCGAACACGCAGCCGATGCCCCGCTCGCACTCGACGACCGGCACGCACTCGCTGAGCGGCCCGCGCTCGATGACCGGCTCGCAGCCGATGACCCGACCGCGGATGTCGCCGGCCCCGCCGCCGATGCCGCCGCCACCGGTGGCGATGCCGCGCACGCAGCGCGGCCTGATGATCGTCATCGTCGCGCTCTTCGTCCTGGCCGGGGGCCTCGGGGTGGTGTGGGCGCTGTCCAGCGGCACCGGCGCCGACGCCAGCAAGGACGGCGGCACCACCAAGACGAAGCCGAATCAGACCGTCGAGCAGCCGTTCGGCCCGGACGACCAGGAGAGCGCGGCCCCGGTGGAGACCGACTCCGCCGAGCCGTCCACGGCCCCCACCAAGAAGACCAGGACCACGGCGCCCACCGCCACGGCCACCTCCCAGGCGCCGTCGGCACCGCCGAGCACCGGCCCGGCGAGCACCCCGCCGACGGACAAGCCGACGAGCACCCCGCCGACGGACAATCCGACGACCACCACGACGGCCCCGACGCCGACCACCCCGCCGACGGAGCCGAACGCCGGGACTTGACCCTGACACCGTGTCAGGCGGGACGGTGGAGCGACCATGTTGAGTATCGGAGACTTCGCCGGCCTGGGCCGGGTGTCGGTGCGGATGCTGCGCCACTACGACGCCATCGGTCTGCTCCGTCCCGCCCACGTCGACCCGCACAGCGGCTACCGCTTCTACACCGCGGAGCAGTTGCTGCGGCTCAACCGGATCCTCGCCCTCAAGGACCTCGGCTTCAGCCTGAACCAGGTGCAGCTGATGATCGAGGAGAAGGTCGAGCCCGGTGAGCTGCGCGGAATGCTGCGGCTGCGGCGGGCCGAACTGGCCGCCCAGGTGGAGCGGGACAACGCCCGCCTCGCCCTGGTCGACGCGCGTCTCCGCATGATCGAGGCGGAGGGCCACATGAACACCGGAGACGTCGTCCTGAAGCAGGTGCCCGCGGTTCGGGTGGCGGAGCTGTCCGCCACCGCCCTGGGGTACGACCATCCCACGTCGATCACCGAGAACCTGTCCCCGCTCTACCCGCGTCTCGAGGAGCTCCTGCTGCGGGCCGGGGTGGCGGTGACCGGTTCCCCGCTGGCGTACTACAGGCCGGCGCCGACCGGGCCCGAGGACGAGACGATCACCGTGCACGCGGCGTTCCCGATCGGCGACGCCGAGGTCGGTGGAGCCGAGGGGGCCGGATTCGACGTGGTGGTGCTGCCACCGATCGAGGCGGCCTCCGCCGTGCACCAGGGACCCATGTCGGAGGCGTTCCGTACCGGCGGCAGGATCGCCGCCTGGATCGAGGAGAACGGGTACCGTCCGGTCCCGCCCGGTTACGCCCGCGAGGTGTACCTGCACTGCCCCGCCGAGCTCGCGGAGTGGGTCACCGAGATGCAGGTGCCGCTGGACGGCACCGAAATCGCAACCGGCCGCAACTAAACCTCAACTCAGCCCGGCCCCGGCCGATGAACCCGGGCGGCACGGAGGAATTTGCACCCGAGCCGCTACCGGAAAGGGCGCAAGTTGACCGTCCAGATGTCGCACAACGAGTACCCCGCCGCGCCGCCGTGGGTCGGGAAGCAGGAGGCGGAGACCGCCGAGCTGGGCCCGCTGCCGTTCGGGGGCACGGTCCCGCCGTACGGCTCGCCCGAGAACAAGCACGGCGGGCTGCTGGTCCGCTTCCCGCACGCGATGGCGGGCGATGTCCGGCCGCCGGGCCCGTCCTGGCGGCCCGTGGTGGGCTGGACGTTCTTCCTCAGCGTGCTGGGTGTGGGCTCGGCGATACGGCGGTCCGGCCAGGCCCGGGTCTACGGCCGGTCCCCCGCCCCGTACTGGGTCGCGTTCCTGGCGGCGCTGCTGGGCGGGGCGGCGTTCTGGTGGGTGCTGATCGCCGAGGTGGCGCTGCCGATCTACCAGAACGCCCGGGAGGACCGGGCGACCGCCGCCGTGCAGGAGAAGGTGCTGAGCGACGGGCGGGTCGAGGCTGCGGTCGGCACCACGGTCAAGACCGGCGGCTGTGTGCCGGTCGGTGACCGTGGCGCCGACGGGCTGCGCCCCTACGACTGCACGTTCCAGCTGGCCGACGGGCGGTCCGCCGCGATTCACATCGAGGCGGACACCGACGGCGTCTGGAAAACGGTCGCCTAGAAGGTGACCGGCACACCCTCGCGGACGAGCTGCCAGTTCTTGACGAAGAAGTCGGCCGGGTCGATCTTGCCCTCCGCCTGCGCCCAGTCGATCAGGAGCTGGCGGATCTCCTTCTGCTCGTTGTAGACCTGGGTCTTCACGATGCCCGGGAACGCACCGCCACCGGAGCGGCGGTAGTTGTTCACCGCGACCACGAACTGCGCGTCGGCGGCGACGTCCACGCCGCCGAGCTGCAGCCGGGTGATCCGGCTGCCGACCGGCTTGCTGATGTCGATGTCGTACTCGACCCCGGAGAGGGTGTCGTAGTTGTAGTCCGGCACCGTGCTCTCGTTGATGTTCGCCACGTCGACCGGGGCGCCGACCGCGAGGGTCTTGAAGTACTTCGCCGAGTACTCCAGGTACGCCTTCACCTCGGCGCCGGTCAGCACGACCGCTTCCAGGGTGTTGTCGTAGATGTAGAGCCCCGCGACGTCCTTGATCTTGACGTCGCCCTTCGGGAACACCGCGGTCCGGCTGAACGGCGCGGCGATCGACAGGACCGGGAGGCTCGCGTACGCCGTGCCGGCCAGCGCCGCCACCACGGTGTCGGTCTGCACCTTGTTGATGTAGTCCAGGATCGGGGTGTCCTCGTACCGCGAGGTCGCGGCGGAGAGCTCCTGGGTCGACGCGGCGACGACCTGGTTGATGTACGCCACGGTCTTGTTGTGCTGGCTCTGCACCGCGGCCAGCACCTTCGGGTCGGCCTCGACCGTGTTCGTGTTCAGCGTCGCCGACGCCTTGCTGGTGATCTTCCAGCAGCCGTGCTCGCGGACCAGCTCGAAGTCCATCTTGGTGAGGCGCTGGCCCCACTTCGACGGCTCCGACGTCAGCACCTGCTGGCCGGTCGCGGTGTTGGTGACGAACCGCTGCGCGACCTCCGCGTGCGCGTGCCCGAAAAGGATCGCGTCGATCCCCGGCACCTGCTGGGCGATCAGCGCCACCGGGTTCTCGTTCGGCAGCTCGGAGCCGTAGCTGGAGATGCCGCTGTCGCCGCCGTGCGCCACCACGATCACGACGTCCGCACCGCGCTGCCGGATCACCGGCACCCACTTGGCGGCGGTCTCGACCATGCCGAGGAACTTGAGCTTGCCCTCGACGTTGCCCTTGTCCCAGATCGCCACGCCCGGGTTGGTCAGGCCCAGGATGCCGACGCGCAGCGTCGGCGCGTGCCGGCCGAGAGAGACCTTCTTGATGACGTACGGCGTGAACGCCGGCTTGCCGGTCTTCGCGCTGACCGCGTTCGCCGCCAGGGCCGGGAAGCCGAGCTGGCGGATCCAGAGGTTCAGCAGCGGCAGACCGTAGTTGAACTCGTGGTTGCCCAGCGTCACCGCGTCGTAGTGCAGCACGTTCATGGACTTGGCCATCGGGTGCTTCTCACCGGTCTCGGTGATCGGCTCCTGCTTGGCGTAGTACGTGGCCAGCGGGGTGCCCTGGATCGTGTCACCGGCGTCGAGGACCAGCGTGGCGCCGGTCGCCTCGGCACGCAGCTTGTTGATCAGCGCGGCCGCCTTGGCGACACCGACGTCGTTGTGCGCGGAGTCGTCGTACTCGGCGTCCTTGTAGTAGTCCCAGTTGTACACGTTGCCGTGCAGGTCCGAAGTGCCCAGGACGGTCAGGTGGTACGTCTGGGGGGCCGGCGGGGGTGTCGGGTGGCCCTTGCCACCGGCCTGCGCCACGGCCGGGAACGCGAGCGGCGCCGTGGCGGCAGCCGCCGAGACGGCCAGCACACCGCGCCGCGATACGCCGTTGGAAAGCGTCATTGCGAACCTTTCACAGAAGTTCGGTACGCGCGCCTCGTGGGCGCCGCAAACAACGCACCCTAACGGGGGATCAGCCCGTCGGTCGATCAACGGAAGGTTGCACGCTCGTCAAAGTTTCCTCAAATTCGCCCAGTGCCCCGATACCCAGCGGAAACACCACGCACTCCGGGAAGCCCGGCCTCGGACCATCGACCACCACCGCGCTCCACCAGGATCAGTGCAGAACGGACATCTCCCGCCTCGACCGTAGCGCCGCTCGCTCCGGCTTCGTCCGGGACCGATCCCGAGCCGGCGAGGTGAGGCTCACCAGGCCGAAGCTCCGCAGCGCCGCCTGGACCGTCGCCGGCCCCACGGCGTTCTCGGAGTTCCGGCCGATGCCGCCCATGTAGTCCCGCCAGGTCTTCTGGTCGTTCCGCCAGGCCTCGAGGTAGCGGACACAGTCCTCCGGCTGGATGTACCGCAGCCGCCCCTTGGCCGCACCGAGCGCCTTCAGCATCTGCTCACCGCGCGGGGTGCCCCGGTCGATCCGGTTCTCGATGCCCTTGATCAGCTCGAGGCGCACCGCGAGGAACTCGGACCAGTAGCTTCTTTCCACGGCGATCGGCAAGCCGTGATCCAGCCGGGCGAAGATCCCCTCGGCCAGCACATCGCCGAACTCCTCGCCACGGGCCCGGTCCGGGTTGAGGAACGGGTCGTAGTCCCGCTGCCACGCGCGACCGATCTGGCCGACCGGCCGCAGACCGGCGTCGCCGAGCAGGAAGAACCAGTCCTCGTTGTAGATCTCCGGAAAGAACGAGTCGATCCGGTCCGCCGGCACCGCCAGGGCGCCGCCCCCGATGAAGGTGTCCTGCTGCTTGTCGCCGGTCAGGCGGTTCGCATGACACACCACTGAGTTGTCCGGATATCCACCCATCTCCAGCCCGACACCATCGTGGGTGCCGAGCAGCGCGGCGGCCCGCTCCAGGTCGTACGCGTCCGGCACGGTGATGTCGTCGTCCAGGAAGACCACGTTGCGCCACCCGGACATCCGGGCCAGCACCAGCCCGAGATTGCGCTTGGCGCTCGTGTCGGCGCGGCGCTGCAGTCGTGACCGGCCGAGAACGGTGGAGGTCTCGAGCACCGGCAGGCCCGGCGCCCCGTCCTTCGGGAACTCGACCGCGGCCACCCTCAGGTTCGACATCCGCGCCAGGTGCTCGATCACCACCCGCGGATCGGTGTACTTGCTGCACAGCACAAGCAGCGTGGCGTCCAGCAGGACGGCGAGACGCCCGGCCTCGACGAGGAGAAGCCCGGAACGGCTGCTGGGCACGATGATGGCGTCCACCGGTGCGCGATGGTCACCCGGCGCGGACGTCTGGATCAGACCGCGATGGGAACGATGGTGTCCGACCTGGCTCATTCCTCGGCCGCGGACGGCCACTCGTGCAACCGTTCCGCGTCCTGCGTCCAGTCGGGCGTCACCACGGCTCCGTTCGGATTGATCCGGACCCGCATCAGCATGCTGAACGCGGCCGCGTTCGGGAAGCGTTGCCGGATGTAATTCTCGTTTCGATCACGAAACTTCGCGTCGGTCAACGCGCGGACGGCACCGTAGGTTCCGCGTCCGAACATGCCATTACACAATGTCACTGTTCGGCGCGCATTGTATGGACTTTTCCCACGAAAGAAGTGGGCGACGTCCTCCAGGAGTAACCCGTTCGACTGGTCGAGAACGGGCTCGAGGACCCGGCCGTCGGCGGTCGAGAAACACCCGATGTCCTCGTCGTTGGGCCGTCGCTGCTGGCGGACCGGAAGATCGAGCCGGCGGGTGATGTCCCGGTTCACCGCATTCCAGTCGACGCCGCCGATCAGCACCAGATGTGAGGTGAAGTCGTCCTCCACCATCTCCTCGGAGCGGCGGATGTGGACGTCGGCAGCCGGGTTCACCGCCCGGATGTGACCATGCACCTCGATGAGCGCGTCGAGGTCGGCCAGGCTGTAGGACCGGACGTAGTCGCGATCCTTGGTGTCCGTGAACGGCATCCGCTCGCGGAAGCGTTTCGGCAGGCTCCCACTCACGATGATGATCGGCCGCTGATCCGGGAAATACCAGGTGCCGGGCTCGACCACGGCAGCGGCCGGTCCGATGTGGGCGGCGCGCTGCGGGTCGTGCTCCGTGGGATCCCCACCGGGGAAACGCAGGCTGAACAGCTCGGCGTGCAGCTCCTCCCTGGCTCGCTGCTCGTCGGCGGTCAGCTCG
Organism: Actinoplanes regularis; assembly: GCF_900188005.1. Taxonomy (GTDB): domain Bacteria; phylum Actinomycetota; class Actinomycetes; order Mycobacteriales; family Micromonosporaceae; genus Actinoplanes; species Actinoplanes regularis. The sequence goes on from NZ_FZNR01000002.1 coordinate 896,861, forward strand.
TGCTCACTCAGCAGGCGGGCCGGGCTGGACTCCACGGAGCGCCGGGTGGCGAAGAACATCGCGTATCCGGCCAGCCGGTTCGCCGGCGGCAGCACGGGTTTCCGGACCGACTCCCAGGAGGAGATCAGGGACAGGCTCAGCGGGCCGCTCTCACCGCCGACCGCCTCGGCGACCTGTTGCTGGGTGACCTTGAGCTCCGGCCAGTGCGCGGTACGCAACTCGCGCAGGCGCCGGGCCAGACGCGCACCGTCGAGCTCTCCCGGCTGCATGAGATGAATCCTTCACTGAAACTTCAGGTAGGTCCGAAAATCTTATGGGAAGCGTCCCCATACGACCAGTACCTCGGTAGGCGATCGGCAAACAATGCTCAAGAGCACGCGTGAACATGAGTGAATCAACGGCTGAAGCTTGTTTCATTCGACTGGAGCCGCTTAGCCTGAACTTCATTCAAGTCCCTGAAGCTGATTCCAGGGAGGCGGAGATGACGGTGTGGAGCGCCCGGTGTTCGGCTGCCAGGCCACCTCGGGGTCCACCGTGTACCGCGTGCCGGCCCGCGCTTTCGGTGACTCCGCCCGAAACCACGCTCAACGCAACTCCCCCGGCACAGGCACCCCCGAGGTCCCGATTCCCAGCGCGATCTCGAGGGGCACCCGCTCCAACGCACTCCGGAGAGTCCGCCTTGTCAAAAATACCGGTTTCCGAGATTCCCGTAAATCAATCCTTCCTTAAAAGACAGGTGTATCCGGCGATCAGGCGGTGCGGCCTGGTCGTCGCCGGCGCCGTCGCCGTGCTCGCCGGTGCCGGTGCCGCGGTCCCTGACGAAAGCTCCCGGGTAGCGCTGATGACCTACTCGCTCGGCAGCGCGCTCACGCTCTACCTGGCCGTACGGGTCATCATCCGGCTCCGCTGGACGATCCTGCAGGCGCTCGCGGTCCTGCTCGTGGCCACGCTGATCTTCGCCGCCCTGAAGTCGCTCATCGGCATCGTCGGCCACCTCGGCTGACGAGAGCGACACGCCCCCGGCAGCCGCGACAGGCTGCCGGGGGCGACCCTGACATCTGCTCAGATCTCCTCCGGCGCCTCGATCCCCAGCAGGGACATTCCGGTCTGGAGGGTGCGTGCGGTGAGGGCGGCCAACCCCAGCCGGCTCGCCCGCACGGCGCCGTCGGCCCGGAGCACCGGACACCGCTCCCAGAACACCGAGAACGCGGCGGCAAGCTCGTGCAGGTGGACCGCGAGCCGGTGCGGTTCGGCCCGCTCGGCGGCGGCGGTCACGGCCGGCTCGAAGCCGAGCAGGACCAGGGCCAGGTCCCGTTCGGCCGGCTCGGTCACGGTCACCGTGCCGGACCCGGTGCCGGCCTTCCGGAACAGGGACCGGACCCGGGCGTGGGCGTACTGGAGATACGGGCCGGTGTTGCCGGTGCTGGCCAGCATCCGGTCCCAGTCGAAGACGTAGTCGCCCCGCCGGTCGCCGGAGAGGTCGGCGTACTTGATCGCGCCGATCCCGACGGCCGGCGCGGACGCCCGCGTCACCGCCTCGTCCAGCAGCCGCGCCAGCTTGATCGTGTCGCCGGCCCGGGTCTTCAGCATCTTGCCGTCCGACCCGAGGATCGAGCCGAATCCGATGTGCTCGGCGGTCACCCCGTCCGGCAGCCAGCCGGCCGCCCGGGCCACCGCGAAGACCATCTCGAAGTGGATCCGCTGCGGGGCGCCGACCACGTAGAGCAGCCGGTCCGCGCCGAGCCGCCCGATCCGGTGCCGGAGCGCGGCCAGGTCGGTGGCGGCGTACCCGTAACCGCCGTCGGCCTTGCGGACGATCAGCGGCAGCGCGGCGCCGTCCCGCCCGGTGAAACCCTCCGGGAACGCGCAGAGCGCCCCGTCGCTCTCCGCCAGCAGCTCCTTCTCCCCCAGCTCGGCGACGATGCCGTCGAGATCGGCCTGGTACCCGCTCTCCCCGGCGAAATCGTCCGGACCGAGCGTGACACCGAGCCGGGCGTAGACGTCCAGGAAGTACCGCTCCGACTGGGCGACCAGGTTCCGCCACAGCTCCCGCGAGACGGGGTCGCCGGACTGCAGCGCCACGACCCGGAGCCGGGCCCGCGTCCGGAAGTCGTCGTCGGTGTCGAACTTGACCCGTGCGGCCTGATAAAAAGCGGTCAGGTCGCCGATCGAGTGGTCACCGGCGCCGCCCCGGTCGATCAGGTGCTCGACGAGCATTCCGAACGGAGTGCCCCAGTCGCCGAGGTGGTTCACCCGGATCACATCGTGCCCCAGCCACTCCAGCATCCGGGCCAGCGCGTCCCCGATGATCGTCGACCGCAGGTGGCCGACGTGCATCTCCTTGGCCACGTTCGGACCGGAGTAGTCGATCACGACCCGCTCCGGCGCCGCCACCGGCGGGACCCCCAGCCGATCGTCGGCGGCGATCCGCCGCAGGGCCTCGGTGAGCAGGCTGTCGGAAACGGTCAGGTTGAGAAAGCCGGGGCCGGAGACGGCGATCTCGGCGACACCGGCCAGATCGGTCTTGGCGGCCACCTCGGCGGCAATCTCCCGGGGCGGCCGGCCCAACTCCCGGGCCAGGGCGAGGGCCGCACCGGACTGGAAATCGGCGTGCGGCGACGACCGCACGGCCGGATCGACCGGGTGGCCGGCGACCGCTTCCAGGGCGGGTGCCAGCCGGTCCTGCAGAAGAGCTTCGAGATTCAAGGTCAACCCCACTTCTACGTACGAACGAAGCGGGTCGACCGGTGGCACGCACAGTGAACCGGCGGGATCGACCCGCCGGTGGAAAGCACAGACTCAGCGGCGGCCGTGAAGACGGCGGCGTCGCTCGCTGAACATGCTGTGCATGGCAGTGACTATAACGGCCGGGAATCCCCGTGGGCGATGTGCTTCATCTGCGGCCAGAGCGCGATCAGGAAGACCACCGCGCAGACGAACGCCACCCGGAACGGGGCGATCACGCCGTAACGCGAGGCCAGCACGCCACCGACCGCCGCACCCACCACCATGCCGCCGAAGACACAGATGATGTTGACCGCGCCGACCCGGCCCTGCAGCTGGGCCGGCACCGCCCGCTGCCGGACCGTGATCGCGGTGGTCCGCCAGACGAACTCGTGCACCCCGAACAGGAAGAAGGTCGGCAGCGCCACCCACGGCGAAGTCGTGACGCCCAGGATCAGGTAGGTGCCGGTCTCGATGATCAGGCCGGCCCGCATCAGGTTGCCCATGCTGATCCGGGCGGTGAGCGGGCCGTACGCCACGGTGCCGAGAATTCCGCCGACCGCCCCGACCGTGGTGATCAGGCCGAAGCCGACCGAGCCCAGCCCGAGCCGCTCGCTCGCGTAGAGCACCAGCACCGACCAGGCCGCGCCGTACGCCAGATTGAAGATCAGGACGATCAGGCAGAGGGTACGTACCGCCGGATGACGCACCACCCAGCGCACCCCCTCGACCAGATCCCGCCGCACGCTCGCGGCCGGCTCGGCCCGCCCGTGCGGCGGCAGGGTCACCCGGGACACCAGCAGCGTCCCCGCGCAGAGCAGCACCGCCTCGGCGACCAGTGGCCAGGCCCGGCCCGCGGCGAACAGCGCGGCGCCGACCGGCGGGCCGGCCAGCTGGTTCAGCGTGATGAAACCGGCCTGGAGCCGGGCGTTGGCGAGCGGCAGGTCGTCCCGGGACACCAGCATCGGGGCCAGCGTGCCGGTGGTGTTGTCGGCGAACACCTCGGCCGTGCCGAGCAGCCCGAGGCCGACCAGGGCGAGCTCGACCGAGAGCCGCCCGGTGACCAGCGTGCCGATCAGCCCGAGCAGCACCATCACCCGGACCGCGTTCGCGATCAGCACGATCAGGCGCCGGTCGTGCCGATCGGAGAGCACCCCGGCATACAGGCCGCAGACCAGCGGCGGAGCCCAGGAGAGCAGGGCGGCCAGCGCGATCCGGAACGGGTCGTCGGTGAGCGAGGCGACCAGCAGCGGGCCGGCCGCCGCGGAGATGCCGTCACCGAGGTTCGTCGCCCAGGACGAGGCGACCAGCCAGCGGAAACTTTTACCGATTCGGGGCGGCAGCACGGCTCGGACCAGAGGAGCGATCACAAGGCGTGGACCCTAACGGATTAGCATCCCGACACGTGACCGCATTTACGGGCTGGGAGCCGGGGACCGCGGGGGTGCTGCGGCTGCCGTCCGGACTGCTGGTCCGGGGGCGTGGGCTGCGGCAGGCGATGCCGTCCGGGCATGCGCCGCGGTTCGGCGTCTACCTGCTGGGCTCGGCGCCGCCCGAGTTCGGGTGGGAGACCCGCTGGGTGCGCTGGGCGGACTTCTGGTTGCCGGCCGATCCGTCGTACGCCAGATCGGTCCTGATCGAAGCCCTGCGCCGCGCGGACGGTGAGCGGGTCGAGATCGCCTGCTGGGGTGGTCGCGGACGGACCGGGACCGCGCTCGCCTGCCTCGCCGTTCTGGACGGTGTGCCGCCGAAGGAGGCCGTCGCGTACGTGCGCGAGCACTATCACCGCAGTGCGGTGGAGACGCCGTGGCAGCGGCGGTTCGTCACCCGCTTCGACAGCGTGTCCTGAGGCGCCCGCATGTCGATTCTCGCCACGGACGTGCGGCACACCGGCCACCAGGCCGGGCACCGGCGCTGGATCGAGGTGGTCTTCGTGGCGCTCGTGGTCGCCGCGGCGCTGGCCTCGGCCGGTGCGTGGCTCGGCCGGCAGGACGCCGGTCCCCTGCCGAGCGATCGGCGGGCCACCGGGATCGCCGCGGAGGTGCTGCCCGGGGCCCCGGTGGGCGAGATCGAGCGGTGGGACGCGATCTTCGGCGACCGGATGCCGGACCTGGTGACCCGCCTGATCACCGACGATGAGTACGACGGCGGGTCGGTGCTGGTGCCGGTGCACGTGCCGGAGATCGCCGCGGTCCGGGAGACCCTGGAACGGACCGGCTGGCGGATCCTGCCGAACTCGGGGACCGAGCGGCTCTCCGAGGCCGAGACGGTAGTGGGCGTCCCGGAGTAGATCTTGTTCCCGATGGGCCGGTGCCCGCGGGCTACTTCTCGACGAACTTGCGTAGGGCCGCGACCAAGGCGGACTCGCTGGGCTCCATGTAGATCATCTTGTCGTCCGGAAGCCGGTCCACCCGCGGACAGGAGGTGTCGTTCGCCTTGATCCTGGTGTCCAGGAGCTTCTTACCGGTGGCCGTCTCGTAGGCGTGCAGACGGTAGGTGGCGCGGTACAGCACCCCGGCGCCGCAGCTGCGGACCTTGGCGCCGACCGACACCCGGTCCACGCAGGCGACCAGCTGGATCGTCGTCGGGGGCTTGTCGTAGGACCAGGCGGTCTCCTTGGCCTTCGACTTGAGGAACCAGGTGTCGAACATGGTGTACGGCAGCCGCGTCCCGTCGCTCAGGTCGCCGTAGACGAGCACTGGGTGAGGTGCCTTGCCGGCCCGCTTCGGCAGCATCGGCCAGTAGGTCTCGCCCCGGCAGATCTCGTCCATCTCGTAGACGGTCTCCGGCGGTACGCCCTGCGCCACCGGACCGGCGGGGATCGGTTTCAGGTCGCCGGTGGCGCCGGTCGACGGCACGGACGCCGGGTACGACTGCCGCGTGGTGCCGGCGGCCGGGGCGGAGGACGACCCGGACGCGGTGGAGTCGGTCGCCCGTTTCTCGGCCTGCGACCGCACGAGCGCGCCGAGGGTGACCGCGCCGGCGAGGAGGGCGGCGGCGGTGACCACCAGGATGGCCACCAGGCCGCGGGAGCCCCGGTCCCGGCCGGCGACCAGGGTGGCGGGCAGGGTGGGGGGCAGGGTGGGGGGCAGGGCGGCGTCAGGCAGTTGTGGCGGTGGGGTGTACTGCAGCGTCTCCAGGTGATCGACCGCCGCCTGGTCGGCAGCCAATCCCAGGCCCTGGATCGGTGCCGGCCACGGGTCGCTGGGCACCTGGAGCTCCGCGGATCCGGCCGGCGGCTGAGGGTGGCCCCCGGCCCGGCTTGCCCACTGGGCGAGAGGCGCGTGCTCGGTCTTGTCCGCGTCACCGGTGCCGACCGCCAGGCCGTCCAGCCCGGTATCGGAGGCCGCGTGGATCTTCGCCGGATCAGCCGGGGACGCACCGGCGGTCTTCGAAGGTTCGGCCGGCGCGGAGCCCGTCCCGTCTTCAGCCATGTCGCTCTGTCAGCCTCTTTCGCATCTGGGAGGCGACTGTATCGAAAGGTTTCTCCGCATGACGCCCCGGGTGGATCAACCGATCAGCAGCGGTCCGGGATGGCGCGGGGCCTGCGCGGGAGCGATGTCACGGGGCTCGGCTCGAGCCTGGCCACGGGACTCCATCGGTCGTACCGGGGAAATGGGGTTTTGATTCTATTGATCGTTGATTTTGGTTGAATTCTCGGGGTTTTTGGCTTTTGCGTTTGTTGCGGCGGCTTTGGCGTCCTGGCTGGCCTTGTAGGACAGGTAGGTGAGAAAGGCGGAGACGCCGCCGAGCAGCGCGGCGATCACGCTGGCGAGCTGGTCGGCGAGGTTCGGGCCGAGGCTGGCCATGCCGGCGACCGCGAGGGCCAGCAGCACCAGGAGCCCGAGCGCGACGGTCTGGGCGCGACGGTCCGACAGGGTGGCGGCCGGCCGGGACGGTTTGCGGCGGCTCGTCACCAGCCAGATCGCCACCTCGACCAGGATGATCGCCGCGGTCACGAAGATCGGGACGAGCCAGGCCTGCAGGCCGGTCTCCTCGCTCATCGCAGCGCCTCCCGCAGGCCGATCCGCTTGCTCATCGCAGCGCCCCCTGCATTCCCTCGACGAAGCCGTCGGTGAGTTCGACGCGGCGGTAGAGGTAGTCGTAGGTGTGCTGGCGGAAGACCCGGGCGAAGTCGGCATACCCCGCTCTCATCGGTCGCGGATGGGCATCCTCCACCGCGGACCGGACGATCTCCAGATGTGGCACCGCCGCCTTCACCTCCGGATCGTTGTACGCCTCCTGCGCCGTCGGCGCGAAGCCGTAGGTGGCCAGCAGCTTCTGGGCCGGCATGCCGGTCAGGAAGTGGATCACCGCTTCGGCCTCCTCGCGGTGTTCGCTGTCCTTGGCGACCGCGAGGCCCTGGCCGCCGAGGATGCCGATCGGGAGCCGGCCGAGGCGGATCGCCGCGGTGCCGGGCTTCTTCCGCTCGACCCGGTCGATCGCCGGGTACCAGACCGGCCAGTTCCGCATGTAGCGCAGGTCGCGCTGCTGGAACAGCGCATTGGTGTTCTCCTCGCCGGCCGCCGTCACGATCCGGTTCTCCCGCAGGGCGTCGGCGAGCGGTCTCAGTGCGCGCTGCCACTGGCCGAGGCTGGTCGAGACCACGCCCCGGTCGTCGAGGATCGTCCGGTCCTGGGCGAGGGCCTGCTCCAGTACGTTGATCACGAACGCCTCGTCGGTGACCGAGCCCTCGATCGCGAGCTGGCCGACGAACTGCCCATTCTCCCTGATCACGGCGTCGAGCGCGGTCTCCGTGTCGGCGGCCAGCTTGTCCGTGACGCGCCGGTAGAGCATGCCGACGTCGGTGTTGAACGGGACCGCCCAGAGCCGCGTCGGATCGTTGTCGACCTGGCTGACCCGCTGGACCGGGGCGAGCAGGGTGATGCCGTCGGGCGGGCCGATCGGCGTGATCCGGTCCCGGGCCGAGAAACGCGGGATGTGGATGACGTCGAGGTTGTAGATGTCGGCCTTGGTGCTGATGAACTTGTCGTACTGGTCCTGGGTGGCGCTGTTGACCGTGACGACCTCGATCGTCACGTCGGGGTGGAACCTGTTCCAGAGGTTGATCAGCAGATTCCGCCCGCCGGTGTTGTCGGCCCCGGTGACCAGGGTGAGCTTGACCGGCGTGCGGCGGGTCAGGAGATAGCCGGCGGCGGTGGAGAGCATCCCAGCGGTGAGCACTCCGGCGATGAACGAGCGCCGTGAATACAGGTCCGGCATGTGATCCACGTTACTCGATGGACACAGTGCTCCGACTCGGACGACCGGTCGACTCCAGCGCCTCGAGCAGGTCTCCGAGGCTGTCGCCGAGCGGCACGTCGCCCAGGTCGGCCCGGATCCGCCCGTCGACCCGCTGATGGAGGCGGCGCCCGCGGGCGGTCAGGTACACCTTGATCCGCCGCCGGTCGAGGTCGTCGCCGCGACGGTAGACGACGTTCTCCTCGACGAGGTGGTCGATCAGCCGGGTGAGGCTGCCCGGCGGCATGAAGGCCCGCTCGGAGATCTCGGTCATGAACCGGCTCCCGTCGGCGAGCAGAGTGATCACCCGCCACGCGTCGAGCGAGCAGTCTTCCGCGTCGAGGAGAGTGGACAGCCGACGGGCGAGCAGCCGCTCGGCCCGGGTCAGCAGGTGCAGCAGATCCGTGGGTCCCCGCATCGTCGGGATGTTACCTCTTCCCCCGCGGGCCTGGCGTCCAGCACGATGAGGGCCATGCCCTTCGATGTGGCCCTGGTGGTGCCGTTGCGCGGCCCGGCCGGCATCTTCGGGCCGAGTGCCGAGCTGTGCGCGCAACTGGCCGCCGAGGAGGTCAACCGCTCGGGCGGTGTCCTTGGCCGGGAGCTGCGCCTGGTCACGGTGGACGGCGGCGCTCCCCCACAGGTGGTGGCCGCCGAGGTCGCGGCCCTGGTGGATTCGGGCGCGGTGCAGGGCGTCACCGGATGGCACATCTCGTCGGTGCGGCAGGCCGTCGCGCCCCGGGTCGCCGGTCGGGTGCCGTACGTCTACACCGCGCTCTACGAGGGTGGCGAGCGCACCGAGGGCGTCTTCATGACCAGCGAGACCCCGGAGGTTCAGCTCTTCCCCGCGATGCGCCTGCTGGCCCGGGAGCGTACCGCCCGCCGCTGGTACGTGGTCGGCAACGACTACGTCTGGCCGCGCCGTACCGCCCGGGCAGCGCACCGTTACGCCGCGGCGAACGGCCTGCACCTGGTCGGCGAGAGCTACGTGCCGCTGGCCACGGCCGACTTCTCCGAGGTGCTGCGCCGGATCGAGGTCTCCGCCGCGGACGCCGTGCTGATGCTGCTGGTCGGGATGGACGCGGTGCGCTTCAACCGAGCCTTCGCCCGGTCCGGGCTGCCCGGCCGCTGCCTGCGCCTGAGCACCCTGATGGACGAGAACATGCTGCTGGCCAGCGGCGCCTCGGCGACGCACGACCTGTTCAGCACGGCCGGCTTCTTCGCCGGCATGGTCACCCCGGAGAATCTGGACTTCCACGGCCGGTACGCGGACCGCTTCGGCGTGGAGGCGCCACCGCTGGGCAGCCTGGGCGAGTCGTGTCACGAGGGTGTGCTGCTCCTCGCGGCGCTCGTGGAGCAGGCCGGTGAGCTGGACGTCCGCGCGATCGGGGCGAACGCCGATTCGGTGTCCTATGAGGGCCCGCGCGGCCTGCTCCACCTGCGCCGCCGGCACGTGAACCAGCGGATCTACCTGGCCGAGGCGCGCGGGGTGGATTTCGACGTGCTGACCCAGTTGCCTTGACAGCACCCGCCCGCAGCGGACAAGATGCTTCCAGGAGGAACTAAGTTCCTTTTAGCCGACCATTTTCATGGTCGGCTTTTTTGTTTCTGTTCCGCCTGCCACAGAAACCGCCTATTAAGTTCTGGGAAACAGCGCGGAAATCAAAGAATTTGACACTGTATTTGCCCTGGACCGACATCGCAGCCGGTCAGAGCGGCCCACGTCCGGACACCCCGGCGCATGAACTCCATCGACATCAATGCGATTTGTGCCTCGAAATCGAGGCTAGGAGGTTTCATGTTCAGGATTCGCGGCCGTCGCTCAGCGGCCGTTGTCGCGGCGGTGGCGGCCTTCGCCGCTCTCACCGCCTGTGGCGCCAAGACCAACGACAGCACCGCGGCCTCCGGGGCCGGCGCAACCATTGACACGGCCGGGTCGAGCGTCAAGGTCGGCCTGCTCAACTCCCTCTCCGGCACCATGGCGATCAGCGAGGTGACCGTCCGGGACTCGCTCAAGCTGGCGATCGACGAGATCAACACGGCCGGTGGCGTGCTCGGCAAGCAGATCGAGCCGGTCAGCGAGGACGGCGCGTCGGACTGGCCGACCTTCGCCGAGAAGGCCCAGAAGCTGATCAGCCAGGACCGGGTCGCCGCGGTCTTCGGCTGCTGGACCTCGGCGTCACGCAAGGCGGTCAAGCCGGTCTTCGAGAAGAACAAGTCGCTGCTCTTCTATCCGGTGCAGTACGAGGGCTTGGAGCAGTCGCCGTACATCTTCTACACCGGCGCCACCACCAACCAGCAGATCGTGCCCGGCCTGGACTACCTGAAGGCGCAGGGCAAGACCTCGCTCTACCTGGTCGGCTCGGACTACGTCTTCCCGCGCACCGCCAACAAGATCATCAAGGCGTACGCCGAGGCGAACGGTATGAAGGTGCTCGGCGAGGACTACGCGCCCTTGGGCTCCACCGAGTTCTCCACGATCGTCAACAAGGTGAAGGCGTCCGGAGCGTCCGCGGTCTTCAACACCCTCAACGGCGACAGCAACGTGGCCTTCTTCAAGGAGTACAAGTCGGCCGGCCTGACCGCCGACAAGATGCCGGTGGTCTCCGTCTCGATCGCCGAGGAGGAGGTCAAGAGCATCGGCACGCAGTACCTGGCCGGACAGCTCACGGCCTGGAACTACTACCAGACCACACCGGGCGCGGCGAACGAGAAGTTCGTCAAGGCGTACAAGGCGAAGTACGGCGCGGACAAGCCGACCAGCGACCCGATGGAGGCCGCGTACACCTCGGTCTACCTGTGGAAGGCGATGGTCGAGAAGGCCGGCTCGTTCGACGTGGAGAAGGTGAAGGCGGCCTCGGCGGTCGGCGGGATCACCTACGACGCCCCGGAGGGCAAGGTCACCGTGGACGGCCCGACGCAGCACATCTTCAAGACCGCCCGAATCGGCAAGATCGGCGACGACGGCCTGATCAAGGAGGTCTGGAACTCCGGCGAGCCGATCAAGCCGGACCCGTACCTCAAGGGCTACAGCTGGGCGACCGGCCTGTCCTGATCGTCGAGAGGCGGGCCGTCCTCGGCGAGGGCGGCCCGCTGGAGGGGTTCACCGTGACGCTCGTCCTCAGTCAACTCTTCACCGGCATCAGCATCGGCGCCGTCCTCCTGCTGATCGCTCTCGGACTCTCGCTGACCTTCGGTCAGATGAACGTGATCAACATGGCGCACGGCGAGCTGATCATGGCCGGCGCCTACACCGTGTACGTCCTGCAGAAAGTCCTCTCCGGTGCCGGGCTATCCCTGGTCGTCGCCCTGCCGGTGGCCTTCGTGGTGGCCGGCCTGACGGGCGTCCTGATCGAGGTGCTGCTGGTCCGCCGGCTCTACGCGCGCCCGCTGGACACGCTGCTGGTCACCTGGGGCGTCTCGCTGATCCTGCAGCAGGCCGCCCGGGACGTCTTCGGCGCGCCGAACGTGCAGACCAGGGCACCGTCGCTGCTCACCGGCAGCATCCACGTCACCGACGACCTGGTGATCTCCAGCAGCCGGGTGTTCATCCTGGTCCTGGCGCTGGCCGCGGTCGTCGCGCTGATCGTGGGCCTGAGGACCACCCCGCTCGGCCGCCGGATCCGCGCCGTGGTGCAGAACCGCGATCTGGCCGCCGTCTCGGGGCTGGCCACCGGCCGGGTGGACCGGCTGACCTTCTTCATCGGCTCGGGCCTGGCCGGGATCGCCGGGGTCGCGCTCACCCTGATCGGCCCGATCGGCCCGACCATGGGCACCAACATCATCGTGAACGCTTTCCTGGTCGTCGTCGTGGGCGGTATCGGTCAGCTGAAGGGCACCGTGATCGTCGCGTTCACGCTCGGCATCGTGCAGTCCATGGTGGAGTACACCACCACGGTCAGCGTGGCCAGCGTGATCGTCTTCGTGGTGATCGTCGCGTTCCTGCAGTGGCGCCCGCAGGGCCTGTTCACCCTCCGGACCAGGAGCCTGGCATGACCGACCGCACCGCAGCGAAGCGGGGGCCGCGAGGGCATGCCGTAGGAGGCACAGCATGACCACCCTTCAGGATCCACCGATCGCGCCCAGCGCCGCCGGCCGCTCCGCGAGACGCCGTTTCGGGCCGGGCACCGGGTCGCGCGCCGCGGCCGGCTTCGCGGTCGCGGCCGTGGTGCTGTTCGCCGTCGCGCCGGTGGTGCTCGGCGATTTCCGGCTCGGCTTGCTCGCGAAGTACCTCTGCCTGGCGATCGTCGCGGTCGGCATCGGCCTGGCCTGGGGCCGGGGCGGCATGCTCACCCTCGGCCAGGGCGTCTTCTTCGGCCTCGGCGGCTACGCGATGGCGATGCATCTCAAGCTCGCCGACGCGGGCCCCGGCCAGCTGCCCGATTTCATGCAGTTGTACGGACAATTGGACGCCCTGCCGTGGTGGTGGCGGCCATTCACCTCGCCGGCGTTCGCGCTGGCCGCGACGGTGCTGCTGCCGATGCTGGTGGCGTTGCCGCTGGGCCTGCTGATCTTCCGGCGCCGGGTGCGGGGTGCGTACTTCGCGATCCTCTCCCAGGCGCTCTGCGCCGCGTTCGCCATCTTCCTGATCGGGCAACAGGGCACGACCGGCGGCACCAACGGCCTCACCGACATCCAGGGCTTCTTCGGGTACGACCTGAACGACCCGATCAACCGCCGGATGATCTACTTCATCGTGGCCGCCGTGCTGCTCGCGGTGCTCGGCGTGGCCTGGCAACTGATGCGCAGCCGATACGGCGAGCTGCTGGTCGCGGTCCGGGACGGCGAGGAGCGGGTGCGCTTCCTCGGGTACGACCCGGCGAACGTCAAGCTGGTCGCATATGTCGTCGCGGCCGGGATGGCGGGTCTGGCCGGCGCGCTCTTCGTCCCCGCCGTCGGGATCATCTCCCCCGCGATGATCGGCGTGGTCCCGTCGATCGAGTTCGTCATCGGGGTCGCGGTCGGCGGACGGGCGAGCCTCGTCGGCCCGGCGCTCGGCGCGATCGCCGTCGCGTGGGCGAGGACGGCGCTCTCCGAGCGGCTTCCGTCGGCGTGGACGTACTTCGAAGGGCTTCTCTTCATCCTGCCGGTCGTCTTCCTCCCCGGCGGCCTGGCCTCCCTGACGGTCTTCCTGCGTCGCCGTTCCGGAAAGAAGGCCTCGGCATGAGCGAGCTTGCGAGCGAATCGGTCAGCTCAGTGCATAACTCATGTCGACGCCGGAGCGCAGCGGAGGTGGCGGCATGAGCGGTCTCGTGGTACGGGATCTGAAAGTGGTCTTCGACGGTTTCGTCGCGGTCGGCGGCGTCGACCTCGACGTGCCGGCCGGCGACGTCCGGTTCGTCATCGGGCCCAACGGCGCCGGCAAGACCACGCTGATCGACGCGATCACCGGCTTGGCCCGGGCCTCGGGATCGGTCACCTTCGACGGCCGGGAGCTGCTCGGCCGCAAGGTGCACAAGATCGCCCGGCTGGGCGTCGGCCGGACGTTCCAGAACTCCACGGTCTTCGAGGAGCTCACCGTCCTGCAGAACCTGGACATCGCCGCCGGCTGGAACCGCGGCCCGCTCACCCTGCTGCGACGCCGCTCGTCGGTGCCGCCCGAGGTGCAGCGGGCCCTGGAGACGATCCGGCTCACCGCGGTCCGCGACCAGCCGGCCGGCACCCTGCCGCACGGGCAGAAACAGTGGCTGGAGATCGGCATGCTGCTCGTCCAGGACGCCAAGCTCTTCCTACTCGACGAGCCGGTCGCCGGGATGAGCCAGGAGGAGCGGGACGCCACCGGCGAACTGCTCGGCGAGCTCAGCAAGACCCACACCGTCGTGGTGATCGAGCACGACATGGACTTCCTGCGACGCTTCGCCCGGACCGTCACGGTGATGCACGCCGGAGGAATCCTCTCCGAGGGCACCGTCGCCGAGGTCCAGGCGGACCCGAGGGTGCAGGAGGTCTATCTCGGTCACGCGGTGCAGGCTCAGGAGGCGTGATGCTGCGATTCGAGAACGTCCACGCCGGTTACGGACGCAGCGTCGTCCTGCACGGCGTCTCACTGACGGTGCCGACCGACGGCGTGGCGGCCGTGCTGGGCCACAACGGCGCCGGCAAGAGCACCCTGCTGCGCGCCGCGATCGGCCTGCTCAAGCCCCGCTCCGGGACGATCTCGCTGGACGGCGAGGAGATCACCGGACGTGCGCCGCACGAGCGGGTGGCGCGCGGGATGGCGTACGTCCCGCAGGGCCAGCAGAGCTTCCCGCATCTGACCACTCTGGAGAATCTGCAGCTGGTCGCGGACGGCCGCAAGGACGGCCGGGCCGCCATGGCGGAGACGCTGGACCTGTTCCCCGCCCTGAAGGAGCTGCTCGGCCGCCGGGCCGGCCTGCTCTCCGGCGGCCAGCGCCAGCAGTTGGCGCTGGCCCGCGCCCTGATCACCCGGCCGAGGCTGCTCCTGCTCGACGAGCCGACCGAGGGCATCCAGCCGTCGGTGGTTGCCGAGATCGAACAGACCATCCTGGCCCTGGCCGCCCGCGGCGGCATGTCGGTCCTGCTGGTGGAGCAGCATGTCGGGTTCGCGCTGCGGGCCGCCCAGCGCTACTACGTCCTGGAGGCCGGCCGCGTGACCTCGACCGGTGACGGTGGCGCGGATGCCGAGTCCACCGTCCGGGAGGCGCTCACGGTCTGACCCGAACCCGTCCGGCCCGCCCCGGCCCCGGCCCTTCGCCCCTCGGAGGTCCGGGTCTGGGGCATGTGGAAGTTGGGTAACCGACTATATACTCCTCGTGAGCGACCCGCCGTCGACCGCTCTTGGTGCATCGATGACCATCACCGTCAACAGTGTCGCCACGACTGGGAGCACCGCTTGCCGGACTACTACTTCTTTCTCAGCTATGCGCGTGGCGACGACCGGGACTCGGTGAGGACGTTCTTCAACGACCTCTCCGCCGAGGTCCGCACCTACGCGGGATTGCCGACCACACAGGTCGTCGGTTTCCTCGACGTGGAGATGCAGGTCGGGGAGGAGTGGGCGCGAACGCTCGTGAGCGCGCTCGGCAACTGCCGCACCTTCGTGGCCCTGATCTCGCCGCGATACCTGATCAGCGAGCCGTGCGGTCGTGAGTGGACGCTCTTCTCCGAGCGACTGGACACGCTGGAGCAGAAGGACCCGGCGGCCGATCCACCGCCGCTGATCCCGCTGCTCTGGCTGCCACCGCCCCGGCTCCCCGCCGCGATCGAGGCCCGCCAGTACCTCAACCACGGGATGCCGGAGGCCTACAGCCGCACCGGCCTGCGGCAGATCATCCGGCTCGCCCGGTACCGGGACGACTACCTGGAGATGCTCGCCCGGCTGGCCCAGCAGATCGTGGAGGTGGCCACCTCCGAGCGGCCGGTGCCGACCCGTCCGAGCACGCTGCCGTTCGAGCAGGTCCGCAGCGCCTTCCACGACGCCGGCAGGCCCGCGTTGCCGGGCAGCGGCCCGGTGGCCCAGGTGGAGTTCATCATCGCCGCGCCGGCCCGGTCCGACCTCGACGCCCTGCACCTGTCCGGCCTCGAGCGCGACCCGCAGTTCTACGGTGAGTTGCCGGAGCACTGGGCGCCGTACCGGCCCCATCTCACGTCGCCGATCGCCGACCGCGCCCAGCAGGTGGCGCTCGAGCATCAGTTCCAGGCGCTGGTGACCGATCTGGACAGTCCGCACGGGCGGTTCGGCGCCGACCGGGACACCGCGGAGCGGATCGTGGTCCTGCTGGTCGACCTCTGGGTGACCGGCCTGACCCGGCACCGCAGCGCCCTGGCCCGATTCGACGAGGGCGGCACCGACGAGGAACCGGCCCGGGCCGCGGCGGTGCTCGTCCCGGCCGGGCACGACGACGAGCAGACCCAGGCGAATCTGACCCAGTTGATCGCGGCGCTCGGCCAGGTCTTCGGCCGGCAGATGAACGCCCGGCTCGGCGCGTCGTTCCGGAGCGCGATCCTCAGCCCGCAGTCGTTCGACGCGGATCTGGGGGTCATCCTCGAGCGGTCCCGCAACCGGATGTTCCGCACCAACACGGTGCGCCGCCCCCTGCCCGGTCGATCCGGGCAGCGGCCGATCCTCCGCGGCCCCTGACCCCGCCGGGATGCTTCCGGAGCCGTTGCCACCGGTTACGACCAGAAAAGGAGTCCCGGCCATGACATCCCCGCCGGACGGCCACGAATCAGGTCAGATCGTAACCTTCTACTCCTTCAAGGGTGGCACGGGCCGGACCATGGCGGTGGCCAATGTGGCCTGGATCCTGGCCGCCAACGGGCGGCGGGTCCTCGCGGTCGACTGGGACCTGGAGTCACCGGGCCTGCACCACTACTTCCGGCCCTTCCTGGTGGACAAGAAGCTGCGGCACTCCCGCGGCGTGATCGACATGATCCGCGACTTCGCCGCGGCGGCGGTCGATCCCACCGCGGACCCGAACGAGCCCGAGTGGTACCACCGCTACGCCGACGTGGAGCGCGAGGCGGTCTCCCTCGCCTGGAGCTTTCCCGGGCGGGGCCTGATCGACCTGCTGCCCGCCGGCCAGCAGAACGCCGCCTATTCCGGAACGGTCAGCACCTTCGACTGGGCGGCGTTCTACGACCGGCTCGGCGGCGAGGAGTTCCTGCGCGCCCTGCGGGAGAACATGGCCCAGGGGTACGACTACGTCCTGATCGACAGCCGGACCGGGCTCAGCGACTCGGCCGGCATGTGCACGGTCAACCTGCCGGACACGGTGGTCAACTGCTTCACCTTCAACGAGCAGAGCA
The DNA here is from genome assembly GCF_900188005.1 of Actinoplanes regularis. Taxonomy (GTDB): domain Bacteria; phylum Actinomycetota; class Actinomycetes; order Mycobacteriales; family Micromonosporaceae; genus Actinoplanes; species Actinoplanes regularis. The sequence continues at coordinate 913,592 of NZ_FZNR01000002.1, forward strand.
TCGACGGCGCGGCCGCGGTCGCCGAGTCCATCCTCCGGCTCGGCAACCGGCGCCCGGTTCGGATCCTGCCCGTGCCGATGCGGGTCGAGGACGCCGAGCTGTTCAAGCTCGAGACCGGCCGGGACCACGCCCGGCAACGGTTCGAGCCCTTCCTCCAACTGGAGCCGGACGCCGCGACGGCGTACTGGGGGGACGTGGAGATTCCCTACAAGCCCTTCTTCGCGTACGAGGAGATCCTGGCGACCTTCGGCGAACGTGCCCGCCAGGAGCACTCGCTGCTCTCCTCGTTCGAGCGGCTCACCCGGATCATCACCGGCAACGCGGTGACCGAGCTGCCCGCGATGGACGAGCGGGAACGCCGGCGCTGGCTGTCGACGTTCGAGCGGCAGAAGCCGTCCATCAACCCGCGCACCGTGATCAGCTACGCGTCGATCGACCGGACCTGGGCCGACTGGATCGCCGGGGAGCTGGAGCAGATCGGTCAGTCGGTCACGCTGCACGAGGTCGACCTGGCCGGCACGCCGGGTGAGCCGGCCGGCGACCTGTCCCCGGCCGGCGGTCCCGCCGCCCGGCTGCTGGTTCTGATCTCGCGCGACTACCTGCGCTCGCCGCGGGCCGCCTGGCTCTGGCAACAGGCCGCCGAGAGGGACTACGCCGGCGGCAACCTGATCCGGATCCGGATCGACAACAGCCGGCTCCCGGTCGCCTTCGCCGAGCCGCCCCGGGCCCGGGAGCTGGACCTGTTCGGGCTCGGCGAGGAGCAGGCCCGGCCGGTCCTGCTGAGCGCCTTCGACCGGGTCCATCTCGAAACGCCCGCGACCAACGCCCGCCCGTCGCAGCGGTCGGGCTCGAGGTTCCCGGCGAACACCCCGCCGGTCTGGAACCCGCCGCAGCGCAACCCCACCTTCACCGGCCGGACCCGGCTGCTGGAGGAGCTCCGCGACCGGCTGCCGATCAGCGTCACCGCCGCCACCCCGCAGGCGCTCTACGGCCTCGGCGGCGCCGGCAAGACGCAGATCGCCCTGGAGTTCGTCCACCGCTTCGCCGCCGACTACGACATCGTGTGGTGGATCCCCGCCGAGCAGCCGAGCCTGGTCCGCGCCTCGCTGGCGGAGCTCGCCGAGGCCCTGGACCTGCCGGCCGGCTCCACCACCGCCGAAGCGGTCGACGGGGTGCTGGACGCGCTGCGCCGCGGTGAGCCGTACCGTCGCTGGTTGCTGGTCTTCGACAACGCCGACCAGCCGGAGGAGATCCGGCGCTACCTCCCCACCGGGCCGGGGCACATCCTGATCACCACCCGGAACGTGGCCTGGGGCCGGTACGTCACGGCCACCGAGGTCCCGGTCTTCACCCGGGTCGAGAGTGTCGGCCTGATCCGCCGTCTGGTGCCCGCGATCTCCGAGGCCGACGCGGAGATGATCGCCGGCAAGCTGGGGGATCTGCCGCTGGTGATCGAGCAGGCCGCCGCCTGGCTGGCCGCGACGGGAATGCCCGCGGACGCCTACTCCGAACTGCTCGACACCGAGCTGCCCCGGATGCTCCGGGAGAACCCGCCACCCGGGTACGAGCGGACTCCGGCCGGCACCTGGCGGCTGTCCCTGGAGCGCATCCGCGCCGACTTCCCGGCCGCGGCCCGCCTGCTGGAGGTCTGCGCGTTCTTCGCCCCGGAGCCGATCCCGATGCGCCTGCTCTACAGCAGCCGCTTCGTCGACCTGCTCCAGCCGCTCGACCCGACCCTGCAGGAGCCGCTGCTGATCGGGCGCCTGGTCCAGGAGATCGGCCGGTACGCGCTGGCCCGCTTCGACGCGGGCCAGAACACCATCGAGATGCACCGGCTGGTCCAGACGGTCATCCGGTCGGACATGTCACCCGAGGACCGGGTACAGACCGAACGCGATGTCCACGACGTGCTGGCCGCCGCCAACCCGAAGGAGCCCGACGACCCCGCCACCTGGCCCGACTACCGCCTGATCCGCCGCCACATGGAGCCGACGGGTGTGCTGAGCTCGCCGGTCGCCAACGTCCGGCAGCTGGTCATCGACATGGTTCGGTACCTGTGGCGGATCGGCGATCTGCAGGACAGCCAGGAGCTGGGCGAACGCGCCCTCGCCGCGTGGCGGCAGGGCGGCGGGACGGACGATCTCACGACCCTGTGGCTCCGCCTGCACCTGGCCAACCCGATCCGGTCCCAGGCGCGGTACACCGAGACCTTCGAGATCGACAACGAGGTGCACGAGCTCCTGCTGGAACAGGTCGGCCCGAACCATCCGTACATCGTGATGAGCCTCAACGGCCTGGCCGCCGACCTGAAGGGGCTGGGCCGCTACCGGGAGGCGCTCGACCTCGACAACGAGGCGCTCAGCCTGGCGACCAACATCCTCGGCGCCGGCGCCCAGCGCACCATCTTCGCGATGAACAACGTGGCCCTGTCCCTGTTGTTCATCGGCGACTTCCGGCAGGCGGCCGAGATCGGCGACCGCGCCTACACGCTCTCCCGTCACCTCGGCAAGCAGCTCTCGCAGTCCCTGGCGGTAGGCGCGAACCTCGGTCGCAGCTACCGGGATCTCGGCCGGTTCAGCGACGCCCAGCGACTGCTGAGCCAGGTCCTGAGCAGCTCCACGGAGGTGCACAGCCCCACACACACCCAGACTCTCCAGATCGCCCGGGTGCTCGCCGTGACGCTCCGCAAGCTCGGCGACCTGGAACAGGCGCACGTGCTGACCCGCGACATCCGGCCCAAGCTGGAACGGCGGCTGGGCCGCACCCATCCGGAGACCCTGGCCTGCCTCAACGACCTCGCGAACGTGCAGTCCGCGCTCGGCGACGACGAGGCCGCGCTCCGCACGGCGAGCACCGCCCTCCGGCAGTACGGGACCCGCCTCGGCCCGGATCACCCTTCCAGCCTGGCGTGCGAGAACAACGTGGCGATCTTCAAGCGCAGGCTCGGCGACCACGCGGGCGCACGGGAGATCAGCGAGCACGTGATCCGGCGGTTCCGGGACCTGCTGGGGCCGGATCATCCGTACACCCTGGCCTGCCTGGTCAATCGCGGCAACGAGCTGTACGACAGCGGTGACCTGCCGGAGGCGCTCGCCAGCGACCGGGACGTCTGCGGCCGGCTGGAGGCGGCACTCGGACCGGATCACCCCGACACCATCGCCGCACGGAACAACCTGGCGATCACGCTGACGGCGATCGGCGAGGACGAGACCGCCCGGGGACTCGGCCGGGAGGTGCTCGACCAGTCCACCCGGATCCTGGGACCGGATCATCCGAACACCGACGCGGTACGCACCGGACGGCGGCTGAACTGCGACATCGATCCGCCGCAGATGTGAGGTCAGCCGACCCCGGCCGGCATCGCCCGGTGCAGAGAGGCGAACACCCGGTCCCGGATGTGGTCGATCAGCCGGCGCTGGTCCGCACAGTAGACGGTCGGATTGTCGAAGTCGCCGGGCGCACGGAACCGGTGGGCGTAGTGACCGCCGCCGCAGATCTTGACGGCCGGGCACCGCCGGCAGGTCTCGGCCAGCCCTTCGAGCCCGATCTGCCGGGCCCGCACGCCCGGATGGGCCAACGCCTCGTCCAACGCGTTGTCGAACACGTTCAACCCGGTCGCGGCCGCCCGATCGGCGGCGGTCTTCAACGCGTCCGACTGCTCGATGGCGCCGTCGGTCTCGATCGTCACGTAGTCCACCGGGTCCAGGCCGGTCGCCTCATAGCCGCTGGCACCGCCGAGCAGCAACGAGAGGATCGAGCTGAACAGCCGGATGTCGGTGCTCTGCGGCCGGTCGTACCAGCGGTCGAAGACGGCGACGAGCCAGTCGCCGTACGGCGTGGCGGGGTCACCGGGGGTACGGAACGGCGGCGGACTGGTCCAGTTGCCATGCGGAAGAAGGAGATCCATGCTCGGCGGCTCGAAAGCCAACAGGGCGTCGTACACCTCGAGCGGGTCGTTGCGGACGTCGATCGTGCACAGCAGACCGCGGTAAAGATGCCGGTACCGGTCCTCGCGGAGCCGGTTCAACGCGACCGCGACGTCGTCGAAGCTCCCCGCCCCGTGCGGATATCGCCGGTGCCGGTCGTTCGCCACCCGCCCGCCGTCCAGGCTGACCCCGATCCGGACGTCGTGGCGCACCAGGGCGTCGAGCATCGGCTCGTCCAGCAGCACCCCGTTGGTCTGCACGGTGAACCGGGCCGCGGCGGCACCGCCCAGCGCGTCCCGGACCGCGCCGACGACCGACGCCACCACCTCGGGACCGGCGAGCAGCGGTTCACCACCGTGCAGCACCACGGCGAGCGAATCGATCCCCCAGGTCCGGGCGTGCTCCGCCACCCGCCGCGCCGCGGCGTCGATGACCTCGGGTGACATGACCCGTGGCCGGGAACGCCACGACTGGTCGGCGTGGCGGTAGACATAGCAGTAGTCACAGGCCAGATTGCACCGGCTGTGAAGTTTGAGTAATACCTGCCGGAAGGGCAGCGCCGAGAAACCGGCCATCAGCTCAACTGACGAAATTGGTGAAAGCGGTCGCCGCTACCGGTTCGTCGCGTATGATCCGGTCCAGGGTGGCCTGCAACGCCTCGCTGTCGATCAGCTCCCGATCGACCTTTTCGAGTGTGTCGACCGCGACGACATATGCGTCGTCCTCGGGCTGCAGTGCCGGCTTCATCGCCACCCCTCTGAATGCGAGCGGGGGAAGCCTAGCACCCGCCACGATCCCCATTGCACGGAACGCGGAAGCCGATGACCAGGTTCGCCTTGCCGTGGTAGCAGAAGCACTCCAAGGCTTGATGAGACGTGACTACCCGCCGCCGATCAGGTGGTGGCCGGTTCGATGTCGAGGCTGATCCGGCCGCCGTCGTACAGGGTCACGAGGTAGGGGTGCTCGCCGCCGAGGACGTCGCCGATGATCCGGACGGTCTCTTCGCGCAGGGTCTCGGCGCGACCTTTGTCCCCGGTCGCCAGACGGCTGGCGACCAGGTTGACCGAGGCTGCCAGCACCGCCGGGTGGCTGCGGCTGTGCAGACGTTCGAGCAGCTCCTGCAGGCACAGGACATCCAGCTCCAGGGCCGCACCGGCGTCCTCTTCGAACTTGATGTTCGCCAGGTTCACCCGGCAGAAGGCCGGGTAGGGATGTGCCGCCGGCAGGGCTGCCGCATAGCGCGCCAGGGTCTCGGTCAGTGCCGCCTCGGCACGCGGATCACCCTCCGCGAACCGCAGGACGGCCAGATTGTTCGCGGCGGCGAGAGTGGACGGGTGCTCGTCGCCCAGGATCTGGCGATAGTTCGCCAGCACCTTCTCGGTTCCCTCGCGCGCCCTCCGGTGATCACCCGCCGCCCACTCGACGCAGGCGACCTCGAGGTCACACGTCAGCACGTCGGCGTGTTCCGCCCCGGCGACGCCCTCCAGCGCGGCGCTGACCATCTCGATCAGTTCCCGGGCCTCGTCCAGTTTGCCGAGCTGCCGCAGCGTCACCGCCAGGTCCTTGCGGGCGGTCAGCGCGATGATGTCCGCGCCGTCCAGCGACTCCGCGCAGCTGACCAGCGTCTCCCGCAGGACCGCCTCGGAGCGCCGCAGGTCACCGTCGACGCGCAGGTAGCGACCCAGATTGCCCTTGTACAGCAGGGTCGCCCGGGCCAGCGGCCCGAGGAACGTCTCGGAGACGACCACCACCTGCTCGCCGATCTCCCGGGCCCGCCCGAAGTCACCGGCCAGCAGCAGCCAGAGCGCGTAGTTGTTCCGGGCCGCGATGGTCCGGCTGTGGTTGTCCCCCACGGTCGTCTGCCAGTGCATCAGGACCTGCTCGCCGAGCTGCACGGCTCGCTGGTACTGCCCCAGACCCGAGTGCGCCGCGGCGGCGCCGCTGAGCGCGATCAACGCGTACGGGTACGTCTCCCCACGTTGCAGGATCATCCGGCGCGCGGCGTCCTCCTGGATCTCCAGTGCCGCCTGGTACTCGCCGTGCGCCTCCAGGATGTTCCCGAGCTCGCTGCGCATCCGCAGCAACGACAGGTGCTCAACCCCGAGGCGGCTCTCCCAGATCTTGATGGTCCGCTCGGCGAGGCGGCGTCCACCGACCAGGTCACCGCGGTAACGCAGGTACCGGACCATGTCGACGGCGAGCTGGTGCACCTCGGGATCATCGGAGTCCGGTGCGCCGGAGGGCTCCAGATGGGTCAGGATCCCCTGGTATTTCGGCCAGTTGGCCTGGTCCGACGGTTCGCCACGCTCGGCCTTCGCCAGGATCACGTGTATCTGCTCCCGCCTGCGCCTCTGCTCCTCGACAGCGAGGTCGCTGATAATGACACTCTGCACCAGGCGATGCATGCGAAGCGCTCGAATCGCCGAATCCACCCGGGCCAGCCCGAACCGGCTGACCTCCCGCACCAACGAGTTACGCATCAACAAGTCGCGGAACATCGGGTCGTAGACCGCGAGTGCGTCAGCCATTCCGGGGCTGTCCAGCAGACTCGTGGGGATCGGCTCGGGCGCCAGGAAGGCCAGCAGTTCGACGAGGAAGGCCGCGGCCGGGTTCGCCTGGCGCAGCCGGCCCTGGGAGAGCCGCCAGGTCTCGGCGGCGGGGTGCCGGTAACCCGGCGGCGGTGGCTCGTTGAGGATCCGGGGAAGCTGCTCGTCGAGGATCTCCAGGTAGCTCCGGGCCGACATCCCGGTGGTGGCGAGCCAGGTCGCGGCCTGCTCGACGGCGAGCGGAAGGTCGCCCAGTTTGGCGGCGATCTCCTCGGCGTCCGCATCGGAGAGCCCCGGGGCGCGCCGGGTCAGCAGCGCCCGGCTCTCCGACCGGTCGAAGACGTTGATGTCGAGCGTCCACGCGGTGCGGGACCACTCCTGGCCGGGCGTGGTGACGATGATGTCGCCCGCTCCCGTCGGCAGGAACCGCCGGATCTGTTCGGGGTCCTCGGTGTTGTCGAAAATGATGATCCAGTTGGACGACGGCTTGCCCAGCCGCAGCGCTTCCAGCACCGCGGCCGCCTCCTCGTCGGCCCGGCCCGAGCCGGCGATCGGCAGCCCCAGCTCCCGGGCGAGGTCGGCCAGCGCGGTCACCACCAGGGACGGCTGGTCCGCCGAGATCCACCAGACGATGTCGTAGTCCGCGTTGAACCGGTGCACGTACTCGACCGCGATCTGCGTCTTCCCGACGCCGCCGATGCCCTGGAGCACCACCGGGCCGGTCTGTGCGTTGCTGGCGTTGAGCTGTTCGCGAAGCGCTTCCAGGGTGGCGTCCCGGCCGGTGAAGCCCGGGTTCCGCGCCGGCGCCCGCCAGACCCGGGCCGGCTCGAACGGGAACCGCGGACGTGGGCCGCCCGAGATGCCGACATGCCCGAGACCCGAGTCGCGGAGGTCGAGGCGCTCCATCAGCGAGTCGCGCGCGGTTCGTTCCGGCACGTTGAACATGTCCACCGACTCACGCTCGGTGAACGGCTCCGGTGGCCGGAAACCGTCGACCCGGACCGGAACGACGAATCGGCCGAAGCCCGGAATGTCGCGGCGGATCATCAACCGCCACCAGTGCTCCATCTGGGGCGCGCGGACCGACTCCTGGGAGAGCAGAATGACCGCGCAGTCCACCCGGGCCAGAAGGTCGGCGGCGTCGACGGACGCGTTGACGTCCTGCAGCACACTGCGCTGCCCGGCCAGCCGCAGCTGGTAGGCGATCCACTCGGCCCAGATCCGGTCCCGCGGGGTGTAGCAGATCAGCGCCGGTCCGGGGTTCGCCGTGCCGCGCTGTTCGAACTCGGCGAGCCACCCGAGGCGGATCGCCTCCGAGATCTCGCCGAGCTCGCACTTCTCGCCGACCAGTTCACCGGCGAGACGTTCGTACGCGGCCAGCAGGTCGTTCTCCTGATACGGCCGGTCACCGAAGGCGGCGAGGGTCTCCTCGTACGCGTAGAAGGGTTTGTAGGGCTGTTCGACCTGACCCCAGTACTTGCTCGGATCGGCATAGCCCAGCGCCGCCACGAAGTCCCGGAACTGCTGCTGGGCCAGGCCACGCCGGCGGTTGAGCTTGGCGGTCTCGCCGTCCTCGACGCGGCTGGGGACCGGGAAGATGCGGATGTCGTCCGGACGCAGCCGGCGGATGGTGTTCGCCACCGACACCGCGCCCTCGATGCTCTGGTTGTTGTAGGCGAAGCAGTTGACCACGGTGTCCGGGAGCGTGACCGTGCAGATGCCCGCGTTGTCGCTCAGCCCGGTACGGCTGTCGATCAGCGTGACGTCGTAGTGCCGCCGCATCCCGTGGGCGAGCTCGAGCAGGAAGTCCTCGCCGTCCAGGGCGGTGAAGAACGTCTCCCAGTCGAAGTTGCTGACCACGTGCGAGTACTCGGGGGCCTGCACGCCGGAGGAGACGAAGTCGATCGAGCCACCGCGCGGAAAGTCATATCGCTCCAGCGAGGTCGCGTACTCCTGCACCCGGGCCAGCCGCCGGATCTCGTCGGGTTGCAGGCGCTCGCCCCGCAGCGCGGCCTCGCTGGCCCGGCGCTCGAAGCGGGTGACGGCGTCGATCACGCCGGGTGACTGCCGCAGGTCCCGGTCGGCCAGGAAGGGGGCGAAATACCGGTGCAGGCCCGGTGACTCGAGGTCCCAGTCCACGGTGAGCACCCGCCGGCCGGTGCTGGCCAGGATCCAGGCGACGTTCGCCAGTGCCATGGTCCGGCCGACCCCACCCTTGAACGAGTAGAAGGTGATGATCTGACCGTCCTGACCCGAGGGTCCCATACGTCACCGCCCTGCCTCGTTTCCGCCGTACGGGCGGACATCACGGCCTTCGGTCATTGTCACGCGCCGGTCAAGGAACACACCCGGCACCACCCGCAAGGTCATCGATTCATGGCCCTTCCAGCACGGGACGGGTGCCCTTGCCCGGCTGGGGCTCCACCACGCCACGCCGGTACGCCCGGCGCTGCGCGGTGGCGATCGCCACCGAGAGATCGGTGTCGAAGTCGTCCGGTGAGTCGACACCGACCCGGAAGAGCGAGTCACGCCAGGACGATCGGCCGGGAAAGGTCTCGAGCACCTCGCGACGGAGTTCGGAGCGGTGCGCCGTGGTCTCCGGATCGTCCCGGTTGGCCGGAACGAGAACCGCGACCGCCGAGTCGTCGCGCCCCCCGATCTCGCGCAACGCCCGGCCGAGATGCTCCAGACGGGTGGCCCACGCGTCGACGAGCAGCACGAGGATGTCCCGACGCGAGCCGCCTCGCAGCCGTTCCGGCACCGACTCGATCGAGACCACCTCGGACTGCAGCCGGCGGTCGGAGACGATGTCCCGGGCCCGCGCCACCAAAGACTGCGGGGCGACCGGCTGATAGGGCGCCCAGTCCTCCCGACGCCTGCCGTAGAACCGCAGGTCGTCGCGGATCGTACGCATCTGCTCCCGGGTGCCGGCCGCGATCACCACGTAGACCTTCGTCGCCTCGTGGCCGTCGCCGTGCCCGAACCTCCGACCGGCCAGCGGGTTCACCGCGCCGTCGACGTCGATCGCCAGACGGGCCGGTGGCAGCCGCCGGGTGTGCGCGGTCTCCACCACCCGGTGGGCCAGCGACGCGACGAACGCCCGGTATGCCGGGCGGTGGGAGCGCAGCCGCATCAGGATTCGCAGGTCGTCGTCGTTGGGCGTCCGATGCGGACGGAGGTCGAGATCTTCCTCGGCAAGCGCGTTCTCGGGGAGGTCGGCCGCGGCCCAGAGCACCGGGATCATGGAGTCCGCGTCCCGGTCCCCGGTGGACCGGTCCGCCCGGAGGCGATCGGCGAAGATCCCCCAGCACCGGCCGCAGCGGTCATTGCCCAGATACTTCGCCGACCACAGCGCGATGAAGGTCTGGCAGGTGCTGAGCGCCGCCCGCGCGTCGGACGGCCAGTTCGCCGTCCCGCTGGCGTCCAGGTAACCGACGACCTGCTGTGGCTCGGCGCCGATCCGCCGGGTGATCTCCGCACTCAGATCACGGTGCAGGCGGTGTACGAAGATCTCGTCCTCATCCGGAGCACAACTCAGAAAGAAGTACAGCATCCGGCCTCCCGGCGACCGTCGACGGGACCACCCAGGCACCTCGGTCACAGGCCGTGTCCAGGGCCTCTCCTCCAGACCGGCCGGCGACCCGTCAGGCCACTCGGTAGGGCTTCTGTCATTACTACCGCACCGAGGGACCGCTGAGATACCCCTGACGTCCAGATCGACACCGGAGGCTAAACCCGCCGGGACAGGTCGGCGGCCAGCCGTTGCGCCGCGTGGCCGATGAAGGCGGCCAGGTCGGCACAGTAGACGGACGGGTTGTCGAACTCCCGGCCGAGGCCGAACCGGTGCGCGTAGAGGCCGCCACCGCAGACTTCGACCAGTGGGCAGCGGCGGCACTCGGCGGAGAGGCCGGCGAGCCCGGACTGGCGGGCCCGCACGCCGGGATGCTCCAGGTACTGGTCGAACGAGTGCCATCGGACATGCAGGCCGGTCGCCGGGGCACCCTGTGCCACGGTCTTCAGCACGTCACCCTGTTCCAGCGTGCCGTCGGTCTCCACGGTCACCAGGTCGATGCGCCCGAGCCCGATCGCCTCGCTGCCGCTGGGGCCACCGAGCAGCAGCGACACCACGGACTCGAACAGCCGGACGCGGGTCTGCGGGACCTCCGCCTCGTACCACAGATCGAAGATCACCTTGAGCCAGTCGGCATAGGGCGTGCTGCCGCGGTCCGGTCCCCGGGCCGGCGGTGGCCGGTCCCAGGTCCCGTGCGGCAGGAGGAAATCGATCTCCGGCGGGTCGAAGGAGAGCAGGTGCCGGTACACCTCGGCGGGGTCGTTCGCGACGTCGACGGTGCACAGGATGCCGCCGTAGACCGGGCGGTTCCACGCCTCGTTGAGGGTCCGCAGCGCACGAGCCGTGCCGGCGTGACTGCCCCGGCCGTCGGCGTACACGCGGTGCCGGTCGTTGGCCGCCGGCGGACCGTCCAGGCTGACCCCGATCCGGATCCGGTGCCGGGCGCAGAGATCGAGATACTCCCGGTTCAGCAGCAGGCCGTTGGTCTGCAGGCCGAACGCGACCTTGGTGTCGGTGGTGACCGCGCCGCGGACCGCCCGGACCAGGTAGTCGATCAGATCCGGCCCGGCCAGCAGCGGCTCGCCGCCGTGCAGGATGACGGTGAGGAACGGCAGGTCGTGCTTGCCGGCATGCTCGGCGATCCGGGCCGCGGCCAGGTCGATGGTGGCGCGGGAGATGACCTGGGGCCGATCCCGCCAGCTCTGGTCGGCGTGCCGGTAGACGTAGCAGTGGTCGCAGGCCAGATTGCACCGACTGTGCATCTTGAACAGGATCTGGCGGATCGGCGAGGTGGCCGGCTCCCCGCCGGCCTCCGGACTCACGCGGCCAGCGCCTCAGGGTGCTGTGTGCCGATGAAGTTGGCGAAGGCGCTGCCCTGGACCTCGTCGCCCGGTGAGCCGTCGGCGGCGAGCCGCCACCGCAGCGCGGGTCGGAGGCGGGCGAGCGACTCACGCTCGCATGCCGAGGGAGGGTTCTGCCGAAGGGCCGTGACGATCTCGCTGTCCTCGGTCATGGGGATTACCTCGCATCGGGGACCGGCCGGAAATCGAACGGCTCGTAGCCGTTCGACTACCCTCAGCGTAGGCCGTCGCCCGGCATGCGTATAGCGTTCGTCGATGCCTCCCCCGGCGAGCGGCGACGGTCGGCCAGCCAGTCGCGGGCGAAAGCGACCGCCGCCGGCAGCTCCAGCAACCGGGCCCGGGCAGATCCGACCGATCCCACCGTCACCGTCCTGGTGCGCTCCAGATCGGCGCCGAGAGCGGCGAAGTCACCCGCGTCGAGCAGGACGCCGCGATAGGGCACCCAGGCCCGTCCCGCGGGGGTGGTCATCACGCAGGCGTTGTCGCGCGGGGTGCGCCAGGGCAGCCGATACTCGGCGAGGTGGAACGCCGTGCAGCGGTCGAAGCCCACCCCCAGCAGCACGATCCTGGCCCCGGCCGCCTCCAGCGCGGCCAGTGGCGACTCCTCCCCCAGTTCGCTGGCCAGATCGTGCCGGCTCATCAGGGCTTCGGCCCGGGCGCCGATCGCGGCGAACGAGGTCTGCGGGTGCGGGCTGCGGCGGGCGCCGGGCCAGCACCGGACCGTCTCCGGGATGATCCCCAGCGCCCGGCAGGGCGTGAGCCGCGGATCGTACGGCGGCAGGCTGTCCCGGATCCGCGGCCACCAGGACGCCGGGATCTCCGGACCGGCCCACCGCGCCGGGTCCCGGTTCTCGGTGGCGAACGCGGGCACCACCAGCGTCCCGGCCGGCCCGAGCACGTCGAGGAACGCCTGGACCACGGCGACCGGGCCGCCGCAGACCCAGCCCAGCGACCTCAGCGAGGAGTGCAGCAGCACCGTGTCGCCCGCACCGAGACCGAGCGTCCGCAGGTCCCGGGCGAGGGACAGGTTCGTGCGCGGACCGGTGCCGTCGCGCTCCGCGAGATCCATGGTCGCCTCCTGACGAGTTCCATCACCGGCGGTGGTGCTGATCACCTCGCCGGGGCCTGGCGTGCCGGCCGCCGCGGCAGGCTCCAGGCTGTCCGGTGGAGGTCCTCACTATGTGCGCAACCTGCGGTGAATCCACGCCTGTTCCCCGCGCGCCGCGACGGTTCGCCGCGTTGCGCAACCCGGACAGCCGGCCCTACCTGTTCGGGGCCGCGCTGGCGATGATGGCCGACAACATCGAGCACGTCATCACCTACTGGGTGCTGTGGGAGAGGTTCCACTCGCCGGTGCTCTCCGGTTTCCAGGTGATCAGCCACTGGGTGCCGTTCCTGTTCCTGTCGGTCTGGTTCGGCTCGCTCGCCGACCGGTACGACTGCCGCCGGGTGATCCAGGCCGCGCAGGCGCTGTTCATGCTGGTCTCGGCGGCCTGGGGCGTGCTCTTCCTGACCGGCACGCTGCAGGTCTGGCACGCCTGCGTGCTGCTGGTGCTGCACGGCGTCGCGGGCGCGCTGTGGGGCCCCGGCGAGCAGTTGATGCTGCACGACTTCGTCGGTGACGAGGAGCTGCCCAGCGCGGTCCGGCTCAACGCGACGTTCCGCAGCCTCGGGGTGCTGTTCGGGCCGGCGGTCGGCTCGGCGCTGCTGCTCGGGCTCGGTTCGACCTGGGGCATCTTCGCGAACATCGCGTTCTACCTGCCGCTCACCCTGTTCCTGTTCCGTACCCGGTTCACCGGGCACAGCCGGCACGGCGGCGTGCCCCGCGAGCGGCGACGGGTCGGGATCATGGACTCGGTCCGGGTGCTCCGTGAGGTCCGCGCCGATCACACCCTGGTCAGCATGATCATCCTGGGTGGCCTGGGATCGTTCTTCGTCGGCGCGTCACTGCAGTCGGCGATGCCGCTCTTCGCTCAGGACCTGGGCAGCGGGAGCGCCGGAACGGCGTACGGCGTCCTGCTCTTCGCCAACGGCGCCGGAGGCGTGCTCGGCGGTCTCGTCCTGGAGGCCACCGGATGGATCCGTCCCACGGTGATCTCCGCGGTGATCAGTACCGGTCTCTACGGGTTGTTCACGCTCTGCTTCGCGGTCACCCCGAGTTACCCGCTGGCGGTGCTCCTGCTGGTCGCGGGCGGGGTGGCCAACCTGGCGTCGATGTCGGTCGGGCAGACCGTGGTGCAGCTGATCGCCCCGCCCGCGGACCGGGGCCGGGTGATCGGCGTCTACGGGATGTCCGCGAACGGCCTGCGTTTCGGCAGCGGGATCACGGTCGGCCTGTTCGGCGCGGTGGTCGGCATCCACTGGTCGCTGAGCCTGAGTGCGACCGCGCTGTGCCTGGGCACGCTGCTGGCCGCGGTCCACGCCCGAGGCGCCGGGAGTCACCAGTCGAAACGGTCCGGATAGGTGACGTCGGCGATCTCGTTCTGGCCCTCGATGTTCGGGTGGAAGTAGTCGAACGTGCTCAGCCGGCCGACGGTGAAGCGGACGTCGTGCAGCCGGCCGCCGTCCCAGCGGCACCGGCTGCCGTACGCCCGGCAGGCCGCACGGAGCTGCTCGTCGTACGCCTCGATGCGATCGCGCACCGCGCGGCGCCGCTCCTCGTCGGCGGACGCGGCGGAGGCCGGCCTGGCCAGCATCGCCGGGCAGATGCCGCGGGACTCCCAGACCTCGACCGCCTGATCGTCCTCGCGGCCCACCTGCCACAGCCGGTACAGGTCCGGGATGCTGACCACCAGCACCCGCGCCCTGGGCAGCCCCTTCTTCAGGGTGGCCAGGGCGCGGTCCACCTGGTCGCGGAACGTCGCCACCGGGGTCATGCGGCCGGCCGGCCCGGCGCAGACGTCGTTCGCGCCGATCAGCACGGTCACGTACGACACCTTCGCGTCGACCGCCCGGTCGGCCTGCGTGGCCAGCGCCCCCGCCCTGGCCCCGGGCTCGGCGAAGTTGTGCACCTGCCGTCTGATCTTCGGGTTCTCCGCCAGGATCCGCTGGTAGTGACTGTCCACACCGCTGCCGGTGCCGGCCGCCCAGGAGTTCCGGGTGCACGCCAGGTACGCCACGCAGCTGCCCACGCCGGCGGTGATCGAGTCGCCGAGCGCCGCCATCGAGGCCGGGTAGCCCGGCGCGCCACCGGTCGGCGCCACGGTCCTGGTCCTCGTCGACTCCGGGTCGGCCGCGTCCACGCCACCCTCGCAGGCCAGCGCGAGGATCCCGAGCAGAGCCAGGACGGCGATGTGCCAGCGACGCGGCATGATTCTCCCGAATTAACCAAAAGTCACGACTTCGGCACGATATGCCATGAACACCTCGCCCGTCACGCACCCGAGGGCGCTGGGCTCAGGCGACCATACGCTGCTCCTCGAGCTCGGTGAGTCTGACCGTGCAGAGGCCGCCGCGCTCGGCCTTCACCGCCGTCACCTTCAGCTGGGTGCCCGGGGCCAGGATGAACTCCTCCTCGCCGGTGAAGGCGGAGAAGCCGCGGATGCCGACCGCCCGCGACGGGGTCACCTCGAACAGGGTGCGCTTGCCGCGCCCGCCGAGGAACGCCTGGGCGACGCCCAGCTTCGAGGTGCAGGACGAGACACCCCACCAGGTCACGGTCCGGCCGACCGGGTACTGCGCGCGCAGGTCGAGACCGACGCCGCGCCACAGCGGCTCGCGGCGGACCGGCAGCCGGGAGACGGCGGAGAACAACAGCCGGAGGTACGGCAGGTAGGGCCTGATCCGGCTGCGGTCCGGATCCCGCAACGTGGCGTTGATCTTCCGGTAGAACGCCGACTCGCAGGTGTACAGGAACAGCGCCGCGATCTCGTCGGCGCTCAGCCCGCTCGTGCCGGTGAGCCGGTCGCCGAAGCTCTGCGACCGGTCGACGTGCTGGCCGAGGCCGCCCAGCGCCTCGGCGGCCGGGGCGATCGCCTTGCGGAAGTCCAGCAGCGGGGTGTCGAAGACGCCGGTGATCGCCGGCAGGGCCAGGCCCTCGTCCTTGACGCTGGCCAGCCGCTCCAGGTAGAGCTGGTGCAGCTCCATCGTGGAGGTGATGAACGCGCCCATCCGGTCCGCGTCGCCCGAGGTCTGGTTCCATCCCGTGCTGGGCAGCCAGTCGACCGGATCCAGGCCCAGCCCGTGCAGCGCGTCGTTGACCACCGTGAAGTGCTCGTCGTCGCAGAAGATGTCGCCCTGCGCGGCCGGGTTCGGGTGGTCGAGGTGCCGCACCTCGACGCCGGGATACTTCTTCTGCAACCGGAGGACCAGGCTTTTCAGGGTACGGGCGTGCGCGCCCCACCAGGCGAAGACGACACCCCGGTCCGCCTCGTCCGCCTCCTGCTTGGCCCGCAGGATCTCCTCGACGATCCGCTCCACGACCGGCCGCCAGAACGCGGTGTGCTGCCCGGTCCCGAGCACCCCGTCGGCGCTCGCGGTCAGCGCCGCGTTGAGCAGCAGCACGCCCTGGGTCAGCATGGCCTGGAACCACTCCGGCGGCTGCACCGTGTCGTTCGACTTCAGCAACGCGCGGAGATCCGCGATCGGCGTCTTCTTCGGAATGCCGTACTTCCACATCGCGGCGGCCTTGATGATGCAGCGGATGCTGACCACCCGGCCGAACTGGCTGTCCGCCCAGTCGTGGAAGGTGTTGTCGAACATCGCGATGCCGGTGGCGCTCTCCGGCCGTGGGTAGGGATTCTGGCCGAAGACGACGACCTTCCACTTGTGCGGCGGGTTCGGCTTCAGCGCCTGGAACGTCAGCTCCCGGACCGGCACCACCCGTGGGTCGCGGCCGGGCCCGATGAAGTCCGCGGCGCCCGGCTGGGCCTCGATCACCGGCTGGAGCAGGGGCTGCCACGGCTCACCGCCACCGGCGAAGAGCTCCGTCAATTTCAGCGGGTCGTTCGTCTCCGTCACGGCGCGAATACTGGCAGGCCGCCGGAGGCCGATTTCTTGTCGGACCCTCGCTGTAGGTTGCCGGCACCTTTCTTCTTCAGGAGTGCGGGAGTGGTTGTGAGCATGCTGCGCAAGGTGGTTCTGACCGATGTCAACCCTCGCGTGATCAAGGCGTGGGAGTCCGCGTTCGCCGACAGCCCGGGCGTGGAGATCCACAAGGGATCGATCGTGAATCAGCGGGTGGACGCCTGGGTCAGCCCGACGAACTCGCGCGGCGCGATGAACGGCGGGGTGGACGCGGTGATCAAGCAGCACCTCGGCGCCGGTGTCCAGCTGCGGGTGCAGCGCGCGATCCGGGACGGGTTCGACGGGGCATTGCCGATCGGGAGCGCGGTCTGTGTGCCGTCCGGCGCGGCCGTCCCGAAGTTCCTGATCTCCACGCCCACCATGGAGTCGTCCGCGGAGAACGTGCGGGAGACGCTGAACGTCGCCCTGGCCTGCGCGGCCGCCTTCCAGGCCATCCACATGCAGAACGCGCGGCAGCCCGGGAGCATCGAGTCGGTCGCGCTGGTCGGGATGGGTGCGGCGACCGGGCGGGTGCCGGCCCAGGTCTGCGCCAACCTGATGTGGGCGGGCTACACCCTGTTTAACGACTTCACCTTCGACAGCTACACCGAGCTGTGCGCGACGGTGACCGGCCAGCTCGGCGACATCGAGACCCGCCCGGCCACCCGGCGCGTCCGGATCACGCCACCGGCCGCCCGCCGATGATCACCCGGCGGTGATCGTGCGGATCTCGGCCAGGCCGGTGTTCTTCGTGACGGCGGAGACCCCGGTGACGACGAATCGCAGGCTGGTCACCGTCTTCGGGGCGAACTTGACGACCAGCGGAGCGCCGTTGTTCGGCAGCGGGCCGACGCGGATCACGCTGCCGTCGGAGAAGAGCAGGACGCCGGAGGTGATCCAGTCGAGAGGGTTCGGCCGGTCGTAGAGGACCACCCGGCCGATCCGCTGCGGGGCGGGCCAGCGGAGAGCGAGCCAGGCTCCGGCCTTCTGCTGCAGGGTCACCCACTCACCGATCAGGGTGGCGCCGAGCCGCCCGTCCACCGCCTTGGCCGCCACCTGCGCGCTGGCCGCCCGCCCCGAGGAGGCGGTGACCCAGGACTGGGCGGCCACGTTGCGTCCGGGGCCGACGGGTGCGGCGACCGCGATGTTGCGCCGGGCGAAAGCGCCGTAGTTGCCGCGCGTGCACCAGTCGGCGGTCTGGCACACCACCGGGTCGTGCGGTGCGTAGGTGAGGAAGTAGCCGAGCTTCGTGTCGTACTGCGCCGCGGTCAGGTTCGCGGGCTCGTTGCCGACCGGGTAACCGAGGTGCCCGATGGTCCGGTGCGGGGTGCGATAACGCTGCTGGGCGTCCCAGGTGAGATAGCCGACCGTGTGGTGGTCGTCGTGGTCACCGTCGCCGTAGGGGTTCCGGAAGTCGAGGGTCCGGAGGATCCACGGCTGGTACGTCTCCATCACCCCGAGAAGGACCCCGAGCAGCGCCGAACGTGTGTAGGTCTGGCCGGTGTCGAGGGTGCGGATCCGCGCCGTCCGGTCGAGCCAGAGCATCTGCAGGGTCTGGTCGGGCCAGCCGCCGACCCGGTCGGGCAGGCGCAGGAAGAGCAGGGTGACCGGGGCGCCGTCAAGGGTGGCGCGGTGGACGGCCTGCCCGTTGACGGTCAGCGTGTCCTCGGTCCACCGCGCGGGCCGGGCCGCCATCCGGGCGTACGCCGCCATCTCCCCCTCCTCGCGCCCGCGCCAGTAGTTCGCGCCCCGGGCGGCGTCACCCGAGGTGACGTAGACGGTGGTGACGCATCGTCCGGCGGCGATGTCGTCGCTGATCTCCGGGTTGAGGAAGAGCAGGTCGTCGTCCTCGTGGGCGACGACGTTCATGGTGCGCAGACACGCCCCGGCCCCTGCCGTACCGGGAGCGGCCAGGGTGCCGACGACCAGGGCGAGCACGGCTATCGCGGTCCTGATCAAGTGCACGATGACTCCCTCCGGTGGTCCAGCGCACCTATGTTCTGGCTGCTTTAGCACCATTTGTCATAACTCGGGAGACATCATGCGGTCCAACGCCCGACCGAGTAGCGCGCCCCGCCATGACTGCAAGATGAATCATTGGCTGTATGAAGTTACGTTCTCTTTGCAAACTCTTGCAGAATGCCGTCAGCGCCCTAGGCTGAGCCTGCCCGTCCAAAAAGGACATGCTCGGAGCTTTCAGGAGAGCTATGCGTTCGCTCAGCAAAGTGCTGCTAACCCTGTCCGTCGCGTTCGCCGGGGTGCTGGCCGTGATCAGTCCAGCCGCTGCGGCGTCCTCGACCCCCGAACAGCTCGGCGGCCTCGACGTCGGCGCCTACTGCCGTTCGATCGGCTACTCCGACGCCGCCCTGACCGGCTCCACCGCGTACGACTGGCACTGCGTCGCGGGGGACGGCAGCCAGCACGACCTGACCTTCGAGGCGGCCTGCCGGTGGGCCTACGGCACCGACGCCGCCGTCGACCGGATCGACAACTTCAACGACCCCAAGTCGGTCAAGTGCTGGCGCGTCACCTCCACCGTGGTCGCCCCGGCGATCAACGACTACTGCGTCTCCACCGGCCACAGCGCGTCCGCCCTGCTCGGCAGCACCGTCTACGACTGGCACTGCGTGAACTACAGCCGGGTCAACCCGGTCTACTTCGACGTCAGCCTGCCCGCCGTCTGCCGGTACACGACCGGCACCACCGCGACCATCGACCGCTTCGTCAACTTCCGTAACTCCAGCACCTGGCAGTGCCGGGTCTGATTCAGCCTGCTCAGGGGCCGGCACGCCCGCGCCGGCCCCTGAGCCGTCACCGCGCGCCGGAGCTCAGTCGCAGCCAGAGGAACTCCAGGGCCAGCGCGGAGACGGTGGCGGCCTGCTCGTTGTCCGCCGCCGCGCCGTGGCCACCCTCCACGTTCTCGTAGTAGGACACTTCGTGCCCCCGCGCGCGTAGTAGGGCCGCCATCTTGCGGGCATGGCCGGGATGCACCCGGTCGTCCCGGGTCGAGGTGATCAACAGAATCGGCGGGTACGACCGGCCGGCACGGACGTTCTGGTACGGCGAGAACCCGCGCAGGTACGCCCAGTCGGCCTCGTCGTCGGGGTCGCCGTACTCGGCCACCCACGACTTTCCGGCGAGCAGCTTGGTGTACCGGCGCATGTCGAGCAGCGGCACCTTCGCCACGACCGCCCCGAACAGCTCCGGGTGACGGGTCAGCATGACGCCCATCAGCAGCCCGCCGTTGCTGGCGCCGATGATGCCGAGCCGCTCCGGTGTGGTGATCCCCCGGGTCACGAGATCGGCGGCGACCGCCGCGAAATCGTCGTACGCCCGGATCCGGTTCTCCCGCAGCGCGGCCTGATGCCAGGCCGGACCGTACTCGCCGCCGCCTCGGATGTTCGCCACCACGTAGGAGCCGCCGCGGGCGAGCCAGTCACGCCCGATGACACCGTCGTACCCCGGGGTCAGCGCGACCTCGAAGCCGCCGTACCCGGTGAGCAGCGCCGGGCCTCCGGCGGTCGCCCCGACCACGAAGTACGGAACGCGCGTGCCGTCGGCCGAGACGGCGAAGAACTGGCGCACCGCCATCCCGCCCGTGTCGAAGAACGCCGGCTCCCGCTTGAGGACCGTGACCTCGCCGCCGACCGTCCCGAGGCTGAGGGTCGCCGGCCGCAGGAACCCCTCGGAGGAGATCAGGTACGAGTCGTCGTTGTCCGGGTCGGTCTCGACGATCCAGGTCTGATCGAACTCCACGGCACCGGGCATCGGCCGGCGCCGCCAGTGCGGCGTGTCCGGGGTGAGGACCTCCACCCTGGTCTTGACGTCGACCATCGTGACGAGCAGCAGGTGGTCGCGGGTCCACAGGTACGAGCTGAGCGACGTGTGGCCGTCCGGCCGGAACAGGACGGTGAGATCCCGCCGGCCCGCCAGGAACTGCTCGAAGTCCACCGCGAGCAGGGCCCCCGCCGGATACGTGGCACCGCCGGCCACCCACTCGGACCGGAGCCTGATCAGCAACCAGTCCCGGTGCACGTCGCAATCGGCGTCGGCCGGCACCTCGATCCTGACGAGCCTCCCGGTGGCCTGGCGCAGATACTGCTCGCTGCGATAGAAGTCCAGGTGGCGGGTGACGAAGTCGCGCTCGTAACCGGGTGTCGGATCATGGTGGGCACCGAGCGTGACGTCGTCGGCGTGCCCTTCGAAAACCAGCTCCGCCGCGGCGAGCGGAGTACCGCGACGCCAGCGCTTGACGATCCGCGGATATCCCGAAGAGGTCATGGAGCCGGGACCGAAATCGGTCGCGACGTAGAGGTGATCGACGTCGATCCAGCTGACCCGGCTCTTCGCCTCCGGCAGCGTGAACCCGTCGTCGACGAACCTCCTGCCCCGCAGGTCGAACTCGCGCACCACGACGGCGTCGGCGCCGCCCCGGGAGAGGCTGATCAGACAGCGCTCGTAGCCGGGCCGGAGCACGGTGACCTCGCTCCACGTCCAGTTCTCCCCCTCGGCCGCGTTCAGGGCGTCGACGTCGAGCAGCACGTCCCACTCGGGCCGGTCACGGCGGAACTGCTCCAGCGTGGTCCGCCGCCACAGCCCGCGGGGATGATCGGCGTCCCGCCAGAAGTCGTAGTAGAGCCCGTCACCCCGCCAGCCCGGGTAGGGGATGCGCTCCTTGCTGTCGAGCACCTCCAGGGCCGCCTCCCGCGACCGCGCGAAGCCCGGCCCCGCCAGCCCGTCCAAGGTCTCCGCGTTGCGCTCGACCACCCACCGCACGGCCTCGGGCGCGTCAAGCTCTTCCAGCCAGAGAAACTCGTCCTCGTCCAGTGCAGCCTCCCCCGTCACTCGCTGAACGATCGCACCCGACCCGGACCCTTGCCAAGAGCACGGCGAAGCGCCGGGCAGGACCGGAGCGTTCCCGGGAATTCACCTCGGGGACCCCGCCCGCCGCCGAACTTGGCATAGATATCGATCATTGAAGTTCGCCAGAATCGCCACCATGAGCGACGATGCCGCTTCAGTGCGGGAATACGACCTGTTCAGTCCCGAAGCGATGACGGACCCCAACGGCTTCCTGCACCGGGTCCGCGCCGAGAGCCCACTCGCCCGGGTGGCGGGGCTCGACGCCTACCTGCTGACCCGCTACGCGGACGTCAACGCCGCGCTCCGGGACAAACGGATGGACACCGCGAACATGGCCCGGGCGCTCCAGCGCCTGACCCCCGCGGAGCAGGAGGAACTGGCCCCGGTCCGGGAATCGATCGAGATGTGGATGGGCCACACCGTCCCGGCCGACCACGTCCGTTTCCAGCAGCTGCTCAAGCGCTACTTCACGCCGGCGATGGTCGACCGCCTGCGGCCACGGGTACGCGAGTTCACCGACGAGCTTCTCGACGCCGTCGCCCCGAAAGGCGGGATGGACGTGGTGAGCGACCTGGCGTACCCGCTCCCCGCGAACGTGATCGCCGAGCTGCTCGGCATGCCCATCAGCGACCGCGAACAACTGCAGGCGTGGTCACGCGACATCCTGCTGATCTTCGGAAACAGCGACGTCCAGCAGCTGCGCCAGGCCCAGCGCGGCATGCTCGAGATGCACGACTACCTGCGGGAGATCGCGGCCGAGCGCCGCCGCACTCCCCGGGAAGACGTGCTGAGCATGTTCATGGCCGCCGAGGCCGAGGGCGTCATCACCGAGGACGAGGCGGTCGCCAACTGCGTACTGCTGCTCTTCGCCGGCCACGAGACCACCGCGAACCTGATCCCGAAGGGCCTCGCGCTGCTCTTCGAGCACCCCGGCCAACTGGCCCGGCTGCGGGAGGACCCGGAGCTGATGCCACTCGCCGTCGAGGAGATGCTGCGCTACGACGGCCCGGCCAGCGTGATCGGGCGCGTCACCACCGAGCCCGTCGAACTGGCCGGGCACACCGTACCCGCCGGAGAACACATCTATCTCGCGCTCATGGCCGCGAACCGCGACCCGGACGTCTTTCCCGACCCGGACGTCTTCGACATCACCCGGCAGCGCAACCGGCACCTCGCCTTCGGCATGGGCACCTATTACTGCCTGGGTGCGGCGCTCGCCCGGATGGAGACCGACGAGTGCCTACGGCTCCTGCTCGAGCGCTGCCCCGACCTGCGTCCCGCCTACGTGACACCGGACCGGCAGCCGAACGTGCCGATCGGTCAACGGCTGAACTCCCTGCCGGTGACCTTCTGAAGATCAGTGACGGGGCCGGAACTCCCGGGCGAGCACGTACCGGGCGGTTCCGGCACCGATCCTGACACCCTGCACATCAGCCGTACGGAAGTGCACACCGCCCCAGATCCGCGCCTCCACGACCTCGGCCAGCGCCGACGAGAAGCTGGAGAAGGCCCGGGTGGTGCCGGAGTCGGCGCTGTACGCGCTCGTCGGAAGGTCGTCACGACCGAAGAACCGTTGCCAGGTCAGGGCGATCGCCGAGAAGGAACAGGTGTGACCCGACGTGTAGTCCGGGAACGGCGGCGTCACCAGCAGCGGCATCCAGGACGGGTCACCGGCGGTCGCCGGGTTGCCGTCGCCGTCCGCCTCCTGCACCGCGGTGACCGGGCGCCAGAAGTTCCAGTACTTCTTCTCGCTGTAGCAGGCGATCAGCGCGTCGACATTGGTGATGTCGACCATCGCGAACATTCGCGCGGTCTGCAGCGTGCTCAAGTGCCGCGACTCGGCGAGCTGGCGCTTCATGGCCCACTCGGTGAGCCTGCGGTCGTGCCACCAGATCGCGGCCTGCGTCTCGTCGGTCGTGCGGACCGTACTGGTGACCCCACCGATCGCCTTGACCTCGTTCAGATCCCGGGCGTACGCGGCGCTGGTCAGCGCCGGCGGCCCCGACGTGCGGAACATCGCCGCGTCCGGGAGGACGAACGGCCGCAGGTCGGCGAACCAGGCCCCATCCTGGGCATACGTGGGCGGGGTGGGCCGCCACTGACCCGGCGCCGTGCTGACGTTCCAGGTGGCCGAGCCGAAGGCGCCGTCACCGACCCGCGCCGCGATCATCGCGGCGGCGGCCTGCCGGCCCACCGCGACGCCACCCCGCTCGGCCCAGCCGTCGGGGATCGCGGCGAGGGCGGCGTCGTACTGAGCGCGCACGGTCGCGGCCTGCTCCGGAAAGAGCGACAGCAGAACCTCGGAGGCGGCCGCGGCCACGGCGGCGTCGGCGGAGTAGGCGCGGTGAGCCTTCGGTGCGGTCAGATACGGCTGGTACGGCACACCGGCAACCGCGTTCACGGCGTCGTAGACCGCCCCCTGCACCATCGCGAAACTGCGTGCCGCGGTGGCCGGCGACTGCCTCGCCACCTCGTAGATCTCGTTCTGCGCGTTCAGGTTCCAGACCACGACGGCGTTGGGGCCGGGTGGCGTGGCCTGGGCGGACGAGGGGGCCAGGGCGGTGGTCAGGGCCAGGGTCATGGTTGCGATCAGGGCGGGCAAGCGACGGTACGCCATCAGGGTCCCCCGGGGGTCGCAAGCTTGCGGAAACTGCCTCCCTCACCCTGCTGCCCCGTGACCGTCCACACAAGACCTAACCGGGCCGATCGATCCCCGCGACGCGCTCGCCTCGCATGGCGGGGATCTGTGTCAGTCCAGCCTGGCCGCTCCTCCTCGTCCCACCATTCCTTGAGATCGCCCCACTGATACTCGTTGACGAAACCGCCGCAGCGCGTCAACCCATGGCGGTACGCAGTTCAGGGAACCGAAGTTCCATCTCGATCGTGTTCTCCTGCTGTTTCAGGCTCGCCGTGATCGGTGCGGGCCTTCCCAACTTGTAGCCCTGGGCGAAGTCGACGCCGTACTCTCGCAGCAGCTTGACGGTCTCATCGTCCTGGACACATTCGGCTGCGACACGGATGCCGAGCGCGTGACAGAGTTCCACCAATTTCGACACGACGGCCCGATCCGGCGGAGACTGGCAGATGTCGACGATGAACAGGCCATCAATCTTGACGAGGTCCACCGGTAGGTATTTCAGGTAGGCCAAGGCGGCGTACCCGGTGCCGAAATCGTCGAGTGCGAGTTGGCAGCCGATCTCCCTGATTCCGGTGGCGAAGGCAAGCGCCTCGTTGCGGTTCTCGATCAGCGCGGTCTCAGTGATCTCGAAGGTGAGGCACTCCGGCTTCACTTCGTGCCGGCGTATCGCCTCGGTCACGTAGGTCAACATGCTGGGGTCGGCGAGAGACTTCCCGGAGATGTTGATCTGATAGTGCGAGGTTTGCACGCCTTGGCCGATCAGTTCCAGGGCATGATCGATGACCCACCTGTCCACGGCGACGATCTCACCGAAGCGTTCGGTCATGTCGAGGAACGCCCACGGGGCGATGAGGTCGCCGGTCGTGTCGCGGACCCGCAGGAGGATCTCGTGGCGGGTGACCTGGTTCAGGGCCAGATCGACGATGGGCTGCGCGTAGAGCGCGAACCCGTCGGTCGCCACCGCATGCCGAATCCGGGATCGGCAGCGGCTCACCCGGTCGCCACCGTCGGTCGGCTGGTCGAATACATGGACGACGGCGCCCTTGCGGCGGGCCTCACGAGCCGCGTGTTCGCCGTCGACCAGCAGATCGAATCCGGTGTCAGGCACACCCTTGGCAAAGCGTGCCACACCTGCCCACGCATACAGGCGCAGCGCCTTCTGCCCGACTGTGAACAGATGCCGCCGGATGGCACCGACCATCCGAAGGGCGAGGGCGTCGGCGGCTTCGGCGTGCTCGTCCTCGGAGGTGACCAGCACGCCCCAGATTCCGGGACCGACCGAGCCGCACGTCAGATCGGGCCCGACGACCAGACGCAGCAGGGCCGCCACATCGGACGTCAACTCCTCATGGTCCCGGTCAGTGGTGGCGACGGCCAGGTGGGTGACCGTCTCCGTCGCCACGACGACGACGGCACCCTCCAGAGTGCGCCGGGCGCGATCGACCTCATCGGTGAGGTAGCCACGGTTGGTCAGCCCGGTCATCGGGTCTCGGGCCGCCAGATCGACGCAAAGCATCTCGCTGCGGGTGGCAAGCCGGCGACGCTCTTGCCGCGCGAGTTCGAGGGTGGTGACGTCCTCTCCCGTGGCGACGATTCCCGACGGCTCACCAGCGGTGGTGAGCACCTCGATGTGGCAGTGAACGTAGCGGACACTGCCGCCCGGGTGGATCGCGCGGAAGGTGATCTCGCCGGGACGACGCCGGGACCATGCGGATTCGACGGCTTCACGAACCGTCGCCGCGTCCCCTGGATGAACGAGCTTGACGAGCGAATCCACGGTGAGGTGCAGCGTTCCCGGCGCATGGCCGAAAATCATCGCCATCTGGTCTGACCACTTCAACGCGCCGGCAGTCTTGCCGGAGCCCATCGTCCAGGTGATCGTGCCGCGCTTCACCAACTGTGCCGCGCGCTCGATCCGTGCGGCCTCGTCGATGGTCGCCGTGAGCGGATCGACGAGATCGGTGTCGACAAGGATCTCGTAACCGTCGGCGAGCGAACGATCATATTCACTCCGCACCATCCGCCCGACTCGCCGAGCCCGGGCGAGCTCCAGTGAGCTGGGCTCGCGTGCCTCGGCCAGAACCAGAATGTCATCGATGTCCACGAGTACTCCCCAGACGTCGGCGGCTCTTCGAGTCGGTATAGCCGGCCTCCTCAGCCAACTGGCGCAACTGCTGTCTGGCAGCAACTTTGTAGCTGCGGACGCTGCTGTCGGCCAAGCCGAGAATGCGGGCGATCTCCTGGTTGGAAAAGCCCTCACGCGACATCTGGAACACCTCGGCATGCCGTGCCGGTAGCTGCTGCAGCCAGCCACGCAGCGTCTCCTGTGCCTCCCACGCGTCAGCGAGGTCCGATTGCGTCCCGACCGGCGGCAGCACCTCGGGTGGCATTGCGGCTTCGCGCTGACGCCGGTCATGCTCGTTGAGAAGTTTGTTCCGGGCGGTGGTGATGATCCAGGCGATCGGATCGCGGTAGTCCCGGATCTTCGACCACTGGACCCGCCCATGCAGATAGGCCTCGTGAAGAGCATCCTCGAGGGCCTCACGATTCCAGCACCAGGCGCGAAGAATCCGCTCGGCCAGGTGGTAGCTCTGCTCGGTGAAGACGACGAACTCCTCGTCATACTTCTTCTTGAGTCGCCCGGCCTCTGCCCGCCGCGCCTCTTCTCCCTCGTCCGGCTGCGGTATCAGGGCCGCCGAGCCGTCCACCGCGCTCACGCCGCCTCCTCACTCCTGCTGCCGATCATCGGCTCGTGGCCCCCGAACTCCACCTCGCGATGCCCGTCACGATCGGATTCCACGATCCGGATAGCACCGCGGTGCCGCTCAGCGAGCCCCATCAGCCCGGTCGAGCGGGCGGCGGCCCGCACCGACGCCTCCCGTTCCGCATGCAACCGCGTGCGGTGCGCGATGTAGGTCCGCACCAAGCCAGCGACCACCCCCGCAGCCGCAAGGATCAAGGCCATCGCTCCGTAATCAAAGAACGGCCCCATCGCCATCTCGCCCACCATGCCCCCTCGCCACTGTCCCCTTGCGAATTACTGTCCGTGGGGAGGGCTCGATGTAGGTGCTCGATCGTCCACATTCTGCTCAAAGATCAATGATCACGACCTTCAACTGGCCGGATGTCACAAAGTTATGCACGGAACACGGGGAGCAAACCTTGAGCGACAGCCACCGAGCGGATATCGGAGATTACTCACGGCAACCGGTTACGCGGATGGATCGCCCTTAGCCTTTACAAGAGATCACATCGGGACAGCTGACTCTCCGTGATCCACTCGAGCGTCAGCACGACAAGGCCGCATTCTCAACCTCGACACGTCCGCCGGTGCGGCAACCAAAGGCGGAGGCTGGCCTCGCACGCCAGGTCACAGGTCCGCACCCGGGATCGCGCAAACATTTTGGTTCGCCGACTTCTTGATGAAGATCGACGATTCCGGTTGACCTTCGCTGAATTTACTTAGCTGAACCTTCTGGGACCTAGCCGGTGTATACCAGTGCGACCTGCTCTTGCGATTGGCGCCACATTGACGCTGACCAATACCGCGGGAGCGGTCTAGTTCCTGACACGGGTTGCACAGGGTGCGAGATCAGACACTCTGTCTCTTCCTGACCGGAGGTGGAGGCGTGGCAAGACGTTCGACTGAGGCGCAGCGGATGGATGGCTTGGCCCTCCTGTTGTGGGCCGCACCTGCGGTGATCGAGCCGCTAGCGTTGGCGTTCGCCGCCTGGGGACTCCCGGAGGTCGCTGACGCATCGCCGTTCGGGCGCGCGGGGACCGTTGTTGTGGCGGTGTCGGCTGCTGTGTTGTCGGCACTTGCTGCAATCTTGGCCTGGCGCGGCATATCGGGTGCTCTTCGAGGTGTGACGGCCGTTCTTCTCACTGTTGTTACGGTTCTCGTCGGGCTGATGACCGTCCACTTCTTCTTCAGCGGCGCGATGTTCGTTGCCTTCGGCATCTTGCTGCTCCACGCGACGATCTCGATCTGCGTACTCACTCAGGCAGTCCTTCAAGCAGCTCCATCAGTTGAGGGGGCTGATCGGTAATGCGGCCGGAGTCCATCCAGCGCTTGCGCCAGTACGCCGACGGCGCCATCGGTCTCGGTTGCCGGCTGTAGCTGTCTCGGTGTCCGATAGGTCCGAGAGGCACCCGAATCTGCAAGATCGTCGCCGCGGCCCTGGCCATCCTCCGCGGCGATCGCGACCGCACCACGTGACGATCCTCAGTAGTCAGACCCTTGCACGGAATGGCTCAATCAATTGTCCGCCGGCCATGACGCATCGTCGAACTCGGTGCAGCAACGCCGTTCGCGGGCGTGTGCATTTTTCGCCGTTCTCGCCGCGGCCATCGTCGCGGCAAACTGCAGGGCTGCCGTGAGAAGTGGAAGAAGCGCGGTCAGGGCCGGGAGAACGGTGGTCACGGCGACTCCTTCGTGGAGGGCGACTAGAGTGCTGTACTCCCATGACGCCAGGCCGATGCGGTGTCCCGCCAGGAGGTCGGCCAAAGCCGACCGACCCCGGCCACGGCGGGACGACATCGGACACGAAAGCTGCGCAGGTTGCTCTATGCTGTCGGACAATGCCGGACAGTGCCGGAGGCTGTGAGCCCGTCGCGGTGACGAGCATGGCGGACCTGGTGACGCTACTGCGCCGCCTGCACGTCCGAGCCGGAAAACCGTCGCTACGCGACCTGGAGTCATGGGCGGCGAAGCAGCGGTTCGCCGGCCGCCGTGACGTGGTCCTGAAACGAACCACGATCTCAGAGGTGCTGGCGGGGAAGCGACCGCCCGGCCGGGCCTTCGTCGGATGGTTTGCCGAGGCGTGCGGAGTGCCGCCGGGCGAGTCGGTGCAAGTCTGGCTGCGTGCCTGGGAGACCGCCACCGAGCAGCGGCATCGGCAACCCGCGCCGTCCAGCGAGGACTACTCCACAACAGCGGACCTGCACCGTCGCCTCCGCGAGCTGACCGAGGAGAACGTCAGAGCCCGCGCCGAGATAGACACTCTTCGCCGCCGTCTCGACGAAGCCGGCCGCACCGGCACGGCGAGTCGATCCCGCCGTGCCGGTCTGCGGCCAACCGGCGTGATCTTGTCCGGACACACCGGTTACATCACATCGCTTGCCTTCGACCACGGCGGTGAACTGCTCGCGAGCGGCAGCTACGACGACACGGTACGGCTGTGGGATCCACGCACGGGTGGGCCGGGCCAGTCGCTGATCGGCCACCGCGGGGCGGTGCACGCGGTCGCGTTCAGTCCCGACGGACGGCTCCTCGCGAGCGCCGCCGGCGACCAGACCATGCGCGTGTGGGATGTCGCGGCCCGACAGACACTGGGCGGGCCGATCGATACCGGCCCCAGCACCGTCCGAGCGTTGGCGTTCAGCCCAGACGGCCGCTTCATCGTCGGTGGCACGCACGACTGGGTTCTGCGGCTCTGGGACACCGCCGGACGGGCCGTCGACGAACCGATCGAGGCGCATCGTAGCCAAGTCTCCGGAGTCGCGGTCAGCCCCGACGGGCGCTACCTGGCGACTTGCGGAAAGGACACGGTACGTCTCTGGGACCCGGCCGGCTGGTCACCGGTCGGCGACCCGCTGCCGGTCTCCGCCGAGGGACTGATGCGGGTCGCCTACAGCCCGGACGGTCAGCTGCTGGCCGCGGCCGGCGGGCGGACGGTGAGAGTCTGGAGAACCGAGGAGCGCGTTGTCGTCGGCGAGTCGGCTGTGCCCCATTCCCAGCCGATTCGCGGCCTTGCGTTCGACCGGGACGGGTCGCTGTTGGTCACGAGCGGAGGTGAGCTGCGCCTTTGGACGCTGCCGGGCCTCACCCCGCTCGCCGACCCGGTCGTCGGCTACGGCGGCCCGCTGGCGTGCTGTCCGAAGGACGGCCTGATGGCGGCTGTTGACGACGAACACCGTATCCACCTGTGGACCCTGGACAGGCGATGAGGAACAAACGGCCTGCGAGGCCGACCCCCGCGAGCGTGAGTGCGGGAACGACACCGACCAGACTGGCGAAGATCTTGGCGGAGATGTGCCGGAACCCGAACAACATCCGGTTCGCGGACCTGTTGTTCGTCTGCCAGCAGTATTTCGGGGAACCACGACCGCAGGGCACATCGAACTACGTGTTCAAGATGCCGTGGCTCGGCGACCCCGGGTCAACATTCAGGACAAGGGCGGCAAGGCAAAGCCTTACCAGGTCAGGCAAGTGCTGACCGCGATCGAGAAGCTGGAGGAGCGATCGTGAGCGTGGCGGACCACTACACCTACCGAGTCCACTGGTCAGCGGAAGACGACGAGTACGTCGGCACCGTCGCCGAGTTGCCCTCCGTCTCTTGGCTCGCCGAAGACCGGATGGAAGCCTTCATCGGCATCCAGCGCGTCGCCGAAGAGATCGTCGCCGACATGGAAGCCTCCGGCGAAACTCCGCCCGTGGCCATCGCCGACCGGCACTACTCCGGCAAGTTTCAGGTCCGCGTACCCGAAGAGGTCCACCGCCGTCTGGCCATCCGCGCGGCCGAACAGGGCGTCTCCCTGAACGCGCTGGCCTCCTCACGCCTGGCCGGCGCCTGACGGTTCCGCGGGAGGCTCACCCTCCGTGACCACCGGTTCCGGTGGCAAGCCGCGAACCGCCGCGGCAGCAACTACGACCGCGCACACAGGAACCCTGAACACCGACGACGCGGTTTGATCAAGCGTCATACGAGGTCAGACCGCCTGACAAAGCTCCGGCCAGGTTCTCACCCGCCACCAATGGAGGCGTCCCGTGAACATCGCCAGCCCTTTGATCGCTCTCGTCGGTGTCGTCGTCGGCGCCGTCCTGTCATACGCGTTCGCGGTACTGGGCGAGAGCCGGCGTGAGCGGTGGGCGCTCAACCGCGAATGGCGAGAACGTCGCCTCCAGACCTACGGCGCCTATGTAGCCGACGTCAAGCGGATGCGGAGCATCGCGCAGCGCATAGGCGCAGATGTCGGCCTCGACGACCAGGCACCGCGCCTGCGCCGAGAGGATGGGCTGGACCAACTCGCGGAGGCGAACCTGGCCCGCGGCGGTTTATTCGAGGCGCTCGCCATGATGGCAGGCAGAGATCTTGTCGAGGCAGCCCGAGAGTTGAACCGCACGGTCTGGCGCTTGGAATGGTTCGCCCGGGGTCTGCTGGACGACGCCGACGTTGAGGGCTGGCACATCGCCGCGGGGAACTACTACGAAGCGATCAACCGCTTCAACCACCTTGCCCGCACGGAAATCGGTGTGACCGGCGAACTCTCGCCTCGGACAGCTGAAAAGTCGCCCCGGGAGCACTACGAGCAGGAGCGGCGAACCAGAACCAGCAAGGCCGCCTGACTGTCATCCCGTCTGCCGTCGACCCGCACACCGTGGAGCGGGCGTGGCCCTGGGCGCGAACGTGGAGCACCGGATGTCGGGGCGTAATGGCTACCGCTTACGTTGATCAGGCGACGTAGAGACCGTCCGGGGTCCGGAGCGTCTGCGCATTGGCGTGGGTGTACCGGGTGAACTGCTCCGGCGGACTAATGAGAAGCCTGTCCCAGTTCGAATTGGTGTGCACAGTCAAGGTGTACTTGCTGAGCCCTTCTGTGAGCTGTTGCTGAAGCGCATCGGCCGTCTTGCTGAGTTCGGTCATGGCGTTCTGCATGCCGGTGATGATCGGCGGCACGGTCATGCCCCCGATCCCGACCTTCTTTTCCTGGAAGGGCCCGGTGTTGCCCAGAATCGTGCCCAGGCTCTGCCATCCCTCGACGCCGACTGCGCCGGCCAGCGCTGAGGCAGCCGCGCCGGCCTCTACCGCGACACCGGCATAGACGACGGCCGCGATGGCGCCGCCGATGGTGATCAGAGCGGTGACCTTGGAGGCATTCCCACCGGGGCACCAGGAGTCGAGTCCGTCCAGCGCCTTGAGGGTCTGCTGGCCGATGGTCCAGATGTCGGTATTGATCCGCCGGTTGATCTCAAGTTGGGTCTCCAGACCCAGGGCCAGCGAGAGCGCCAGTTCCCGGTGCAGGGCCGCGGCGCTCTCGCTGGTCTTGAGGTAGCCCTTGAAAGCCGTCGCAGCGGTCCCCCGCCACTGACTCATATGGCTGCGGATGAGGTCTACCACCTCGCCCACCTGCGCGGTGTCGGCCAGTGGCCGGACCGCGTTCGGTGCGGTGACGGAGTTGTCCCGGGCGACCATCTGCAGGTCCACCTGGACGGTGGCCGCGGTTCCGTACAGCGCTTCGAGCGCCGGTCGGCAGGTGTCGGGGCTCGGCAGCGCGAAGGCGGCGAACATGGCCGGGATCTCGGCGTACGCCTGACTGACCCAGGAGCGCAGGTTGTCTTCGTCGTCCGGGCGCCCGTGGGTCGGTGGCGTGTATCCCTCGGCCTGCGTGAGCTGGCCGGTCTCTGCCCGGGTCGCGTCGTTGTTGGCAGCCTGCTGAGCAGCCGAGTACGACGCGGACTGATCCATGGTCACCTGGATCGCTTTGTCCCTGATGTGTTCGCCGAGCTGTTGCAGCTCGTCAGGAGCGTGGTAGGTGAATGTCATCGTGGTCTCCCCGCGCGCCCTCTGATCAGTAGCCGTCGGGCAGAACCACCGGAGGCGGCGACTGGTGCACGTACTTCGCCTCGGTGTCGACGACGCCGGGCTGCTGCCCGTTGCTCCACGCTTCGTAAAGGCTCTGCCCTGCGGCTTGGTCGTATTCGGCGTATGCCGCGACCGCGTTCGTGATCACGGCGGCGGCCTGCTGCATGTTGTTCGCGGTCCGGCCGAGGATCGTCTGCAGGTCACTGCGAAGCGCCGACCAGACGGCCTGGGTCGCTGCGATGCCCCCGCCCGGGGTCTCGAAGGCGGCCCGGTCGTATGCCGCGGTCCCGTTGATCGCCTGATTCATCGTGGCGTAGGTGTAGCCGATCGTCGGCAGGTCGATGCTCCCGACGATCTTCAGTTCGGACAGATCGGCCGCCAGCTCCCAGCCCATGCTGCTGCTCCTTGATCGTGTCGGTCAGCGGCCGTCGCAGGTCACGCCGGCTCGCGGCGGTTGCTCAGTGCGTGGAGTCTGCAACGCGAAGATCTGCGTGTGAGCGAAGTCCATGTCGTCCGTGGGCGCCACGTCAAACGTCGGCGTGCGAGTGATGGTCGCCAGTTGCTGCTGGGCATACAGGATCTCCCCCGCCTTGTCTCGCAGGAGAAGCACGTACCCCGCGACGCAGAGCGGCAGTGTCTCGGACTCGGCGTGCAGGCTGCCGGTGATCGTGAAGGTGCCCAGTTCGTCCGGCTTGCCGCGGACCAGATCAACCACCTGCAGGTCCCGGGCCCAGGCCGTGTAGGCATCCGGCGATTCCACGAGGTAGTGCACGACCTCGACCCGGATCTTGGCCGGGGTCTTCCCGTGCACCGGTACCTCCCCTGCCGCGGCCAGCGTGTGGCCGGGAAAGAGCACCCCACCAGACACGACGTCCGGCGAAGATCCGGCCAGGACAGCGCCCTTGGCATCTAGCGCCGTGACCTGGAACCCGAGTTCCCGGACAACCTGGTCACAGGCCGCGGTGTAAGTGAAGCCGTACGTGCCCGGCAGCCGTGGAGTCAAGCCTGTCGCGGTGATCTGCGGCACGCAGTCCGGGCGTATGGCAGCGCTGTCGGTGGCCGGCGCCGTCGTCGGTGTCGGGGTGGAGGAGGTTGCCTGGGGATCGTGAGCGCTGTCGCGTCGGGCGATGACGAAGACCGCACCGGCGAGGAGGAGACCGACCAGGGCGATCAGTAGCCAGTGGCCGGGGCGCAGGCCCGTACGAGCCGGCGGGTGGGACGGTGTTGTCGTCATGGGTGCTGCGCTCCGGCTTCCCGCATCGACCGGGGCAGGCCGATGTCGTAGACCTCGTCGGTCAGCAGAATGGTTTTCGCTCGGTGATCGGCCAGCAGGGCGGTGACCGCGCCGGTTGTCTCAGCAAGGAATTCGTGCTCAGGCAGTACTCGCAGCGTCTCAGGTCTGAGCCGGAAATCCCACGAAGCCAGGGCGCGGCTGGTGACCCTGACCCACCGCGCCGGCGACGTTCCCGCGACATCGAGTTGCTCAAGCGCCTGCTGGAAACGGCGGTCCTCGGCGTTCTGCTCCGGGTCGGCGTCAGAGTCCGCCCAGGCAGCGACGACCTCCAGATATTCTCGCCGGTAACGCGCCCACAGCACCGCCGCGAGCGCGCCGAGCCGCCGCTCCAGATCGGCCGGCGAGTATCGGCGATACGCGCCCGGAGCGAAGCCCGCCTGCAGATCGTCCGAACCCCGAAACGACGCCCACAACCCGCCGTCAGGTGACCTCGCCTCCGCGATCACCTGACCGAGCCGTTCGGCCAACTGCCCCACCACGCCTCCCGCCATCCGAGCGACGCCACCGCCGCCGACCGACCAGGCAGAACCAGATCCGCACACCGATCCGCCATTCACCTAGATAAACCCCGATCGATCAGAGATCGTTCATGATCCAGGTGAATCCGGCATAGGCCGCGTGACCAGCGGAGA
Source organism: Actinoplanes regularis (assembly GCF_900188005.1). GTDB lineage: Bacteria > Actinomycetota > Actinomycetes > Mycobacteriales > Micromonosporaceae > Actinoplanes > Actinoplanes regularis. Next base: position 948,012 of record NZ_FZNR01000002.1, read on the forward strand.
TCATCTCAAGAGCGGGCATCATCCTGCTGCACGAGACTTGCCGGGATGAAGGGACTTCGGCGCCCATGCCAGAAGACAGCGAGGTCGTCGCGTGCTCGGGTGGCCGCGACGAACAGTAGCGATCGGTCACGGGGCGCGTCCTTGTGTCGCTCGCCGACGTTCAGCAGGAGGGCGCGATAGGCGTCGGTCACTCTCGCGGAGTAGAGCCGTGAGCCCTTGAGCTGCTTGAGCCACAGGCCACGGGCTCAAGGGACTGACTCCGCACGAGCTCCGCCACACCGCCGCCAGCCTCGCCGTAGCGGAAGGCGCCAACGTCAAGGCCGTACAACGGATGCTTGGTCATGCCTCTGCGGCAATGACCCTGAACGTCTACGCGGACCTGTTTGGAGACGACTTGGACCAGGCCGCGACCCGCGAGAGTGCTGACTGATCATGTTTCTCCGGCCTTCGAAGCGCTCCAGCCGAAGAGAAACACCAGGTAGAGATGGCGGACCGGACGTTGCACCATGCGAACCACCCAGCCATCGTCACCGGCGACCCGCTGCCGGGACGTCTGACCAGCTCACGAGGCAGTCAAAGTCCAAAGTGAGCACTGATGCGGCCAACCGACCGCCGTTCGAACGCTCGAAAACAAGGGGGACAGCGAATCAGGCGATCTGCCGGAGGTCGCTGCCGTAGTCGAAGATGATCCGCATCCGGGCACCGGCGCCCACACGTACCTGCTTCCGCGTCAACCCCAAGCGCTTGCGCTCCTCAGCGTGTTTCGAGCAATACGTCATTCCACCCGATCGGTCGGCGGCGGCTCAGTCATCGAGCTGACGCAGCGACTCCTGGACGCTGGAGACGCTCGGGTGGTCGAGCGCTGTCAGCAGTTGCTCCGCCTCCGTCCACGCGATGCGCGCTGCGGCGGGCCGCCTGGCCGCATGGTGGGATTCGCCGAGGTGCACCAGCAACTCGGCGACGAACAGGTCGTGGTCCAGGCTTCGGGCCGACGTGAGGCCGTGCTGGTAGCAGTCGATGGCCTCGTTGAGGTGACCGAGGTGGTGGTGGGCGTACCCCAAGCTGTCCCAGGCGCCGGTGGCGCCGTGCAGGTCACCGTCCGCCTCGAAGATCTCCAGCGCCCGCCGGCAGTACGTCAGAGTCTGTTCGAACTCGCCGAGCAGCGCGTGGTACCACCCGATCGCGTTCAGAGCCTCGGCCTGCCCGGTCCGGTCGTCGGTGCCGGCGTAGAGCGCCCAGGCCTGCCGGGCGTGATCGAGCGCGGTCGCGGGCTGCTTCTGCTGGCCGAACAGGTAGGCGAGGTGGTGCTGGGTGCGGGCCTGGCCGATGCGGTCGCCCGCCTTCGTGAAGAGTTCCAGCGCGCGCCTCAGGTTGTCGTTCGCCTCGCCGTAGCGGCCGAGCCTGGTGCTGGCCTGAGACAGGTTACGGTGCCCGTAGGCGCGGGCCGGCAGTTCGCCGAGGCGGCTCGCGCACTCGATGGCGATCTGCCAGGCCTCGACCTGATCGTGCAGGTGGCCCTTCCGGGAGAAATAGGTTTCCATCGACCAGGCGAGCTGCCATGCGAGCCGGTCGAGTCCCACCGCCGCGGCCTGCCGCAGGACGGCCAGCAGGACGGCGTGGTGCTCGCCGTACCAGGCCATCGCGTCGCCGAGGTCCGTGAACCGCTCCGGACGCACGCCGGCTGCCGGCTCGCCCAGGGGCAGGGCGATGGCTTCGCGGGGCGGGTTGAGCAGGCGATCCGCCGCGTACGCGGTATGCAGGTAGTGATCGAGCAGGCGGACGACAGCGGACCGGCGTACGTCCTCCGAATCGTCGCGACGGGCGAGTTCGGCGGTGTACTCGCGCAGCAGGTCATGCTGGCTGTAGCGGCCGGGAGCGTACTCGGTCACCAGGCTCGCCCGAGTCAGCTCGCGCAGGGGCGTGCGAAGGTCCCGCTCCGGCATCCCGGAGAGGCTGGTCAACGCGGGAACGTCGAAGTGGGGTCCGACGACGAGCCCGAGCAACCGGAACAATCCGGCGGCGGATTCGCTCAGGGCAGCGTACGACCACGAGAGCACCGTCCGGACATCACCGGCCGGATCGCCGACGTCCAACGCGGTCAGCCGGTCACTTGCCTCACTGAGCTCGGCGGCGAGCGCGGTCAGCGGAAAGTTCGTCTGCCGGGTCCGGGCCACGGCGATGCTCAACGCCAGTGGCAACCGGGCGCAGGCCATGATGACCTGGTCGAGTGCGTCACGCTGGGCTACGACCCCCGGTCCGAGCCGGTTCGTCAGCAGTTCCTCGGCTTCCCCACGGGACAGCAGACCCACCGGTACGGAGGATGCCCCGCTGGCCAGCAGACCGGTGAGTTGCGCCCGGCTGGTCACTACGACGACAACGGTGGCGGTGCCCGGCAGCAACGGCCGGACCTGCTCGACGTCGCGGGCGTTGTCCAGCACCAGCAGGAGCCGCAGGCCAGCCACCACGCTGCGGTACAGGGCGGCCTGCGCGTCGAGGGTGGCCGGCACCCGCTCGGGGGCGACGCCCAGCCCGTCGAGCAGGCTGCGGAGTGCCTCTTGCGGGGAGACGACCTGTCCGGTGGGGTCGAAGCCGCGCAGGCTCACGAAGATCTGACCGTCCGGAAAGTGAGACCGCACCGTATGCGCCCAGTGCACGGCAAGGGCGGTCTTGCCCACCCCGGCGGTGCCGGACACCACCGCGACCGCCATCGCGGTCTCCGCCAGCACATTGTCGAGGGCGCGCAGGGCCGAGGCACGGCCGGCGAAACCGGGAACATCCGCCGGTAGCTGGGCCGGCACGACAACAGTGACCGGCGCTTTGGCCGCCACCTCGACGGTGTCCCTCGGTGCCACCGGTTCGCCGCGCAGAATGGCCTGGTGCAGGGCCTGCAGCGTCGCGCTCGGATCGGCACCCAACTCGTCGGCGAGCCGGCGACGGAACTTGGCGTAATACGCCAAGGCGTCGGCGGGCCGGTCAGCGGCGGCATAAGCCCGAATCACGACATCGGCCAGCGGCTCCGTCAGCGGGTGATCAACGGCGAGCTCGGCCAGCGGCCGGATCACCACGAGCGGGTTGCCGGCCCGCAACTCGGCGAGCCCCCAGGCCATCATGGCGGCGAGGAACCGCTCCCCGTACATGTGCCGGGTCCGTTCCACCCAGCTTCCCTTCAGCCCGCCGAGCGGCTCGGCCCGCCACAGTTCCCGGGCGGTGCGTAGCAGTGTCAGCGCGGTGGACGGGTCGGCGCCACGGGCGCGTCCGACCTGGTCGGCGAACCGGTGGGCGTCGACTCGTTCGGGCGCCATGTCGAGGAGGTAGCCGCTGGAGCGGCGCAGCAGGCGGGCCGGTGGCGTGCCCGCGGCGGAGGCCAACAGCCGCCGAAGGTGCGTGATGTGCACCTGCAGAATCCGGGCCGCCGCCGGTGGCGGCTCGTCCCACACTCGGGCGGCGAGAGCGTCAATGGTGACCGGGCGACCCGCATCGACCGCCAGGGCCGCCAGCGTGTGCCGTCGCTGCGGTGGACCGAGCTCGACCGACCGGCCGTCCGCCCATGTCTCCACCGGACCCAGCAGGCGGACCTCCACCACGGCCTCCCGTCCTCGAACGTCTTCAAGCCGCGACGGCATGCCGTCACTCGCCCGCCGACCAGCCTCACATCCGGCGGGCCTCGGCGACAACAGTTCATTAACAGTGCTGAGCCACGCTTGGCGTCACACGATCGAACCGGCCAGCGGAAAGGTCGGAACCGGGGACGGACCGGGCCACATAAAACGGGGGTGGCTCGGTCCTGTTCACGGTCCCGGAGCGGTCTCGAGTGCCCACGTTTCGCTGTGGAGACAGCTCCGCCGAAACGGCCGTGACGGCTGATCGCGACAGACCGTGAGCTGACCGCCGGGCGCTACGGGCGCCTCGGCTTGCCTCGTCCCGCAGGACGACCACGACTCTTGGGCATGTACCCACTTGCCACATCGAGCCCGGCACCAGGCTCGAGCGACCCGCGGTTCGCGCAATGCCACATTCGACCAGCGTGAACACGCAGGCCGGACATGAGGTGGGGCGGGCGGGACTCGAACCCGCGACCGAGGGATTATGAGATCGAAAAGCCAACTTGATCTACCGGCACAAACACCTGCTGAGCTGCGAAGACGCCTGCCATGATCTGACAGCGTTCCGCTGCTTTTGCGGACCTCGTGCGGACTGATTGCGGACTATTCGATCTTGGCTGCGCGCTGCTCGCGCACCGCCCGCCCCGCGGCCCTGCCCGCACTGACCGCTCGTCCCGGCGTTCGGCAACCCACGGCACCGCCGCACCCACCATATTCGGTGGCAAGCCGCGAAGCGGCGCGGCAGCAACTACGACCTGGCCCACCGGAACCCTGGCCTGCGAATCATCCGAGCCACACTTGAATCAAGAGCCTGCTCCGAGATCGTAGTATCACCGGCGATACTGAGCGGAGTATCGTCGGTGATGTGGCGGACAGACTGGCGAAGATCTTGGCGGAGATGCGCCGGAACCCGAACAACATCCGGTTCGCGGACCTGTTGTTCGTCTGCCAGCAGTACTTCGCGGAACCACGATCGCAGGGCACATCGAACTACGTGTTCAAGATGCCGTGGCCCGGCGACCCGGGTCAACATTCAGGACAAGGGCGGCAAGGCAAAGCCTTGCCAGGTCAAGCAAGTGCTGACGCGATCGAGAAGCTGGAGGAGCGAGCATGAGCGTGGCGGACCACTACACCTACCGAGTGCACTGGTCAGCGGAAGACGACGAGTACGTCGGCACCGTCGCCGAGTTGCCCTCCGTCTCCTGGCTCGCCGAAGACCGGATGGAGGCCTTCATCGGCATCCAGCGCGTCGCCGAAGAGATCGTCGCCGACATGGAGACCTCCGGCGAAACTCCGCCCGTGGCCATCGCCGACCGGCACTACTCCGGCAAGTTCCAGGTCCGCGTACCCGAAGAGGTCCACCGCCGTCTGGCCATCCGGGCGGCCGAGCAGGGCGTCTCCCTGAACGCGCTGGCCTCCTCACGTCTGGCCGGCGCCTGACCGTTCTGCGGGAGGCTCGCCAACGGCGACCACCGGTTCCGGTGGCAAGCCGCGAAGCAGCGGATCAGCAACTACGACCGGGCCCGCCGGAACCCTACGCCTCTGGATCCCCCACGCCTCTTCGATCGGGATGACTCGCGCATTGATCTTGGGATCGGGCGTTGCCCGACCAAGCACCGCCTGGCCTCCCTCTGGCAGGGCGACGATGTATTGCCAAGAGCCATGGTGGACCCGCGCCAACCCTGCTATTCCGTCGGTGTCCAACGCAGCAGCTACAGCAGCGCGACCATCAACGATCTGGTCTAGATGGGCGTAGAACTTCGCCATATCAGCGGCCAAGCCGTTGACCCAGGGCCGGACGTCGGCACCGACACGGAGCGCCGCGAGCAGCTCCTCGCGGAGAGAGTTTTCCTCGGCCTGCAGAACCCGATCATGGAGACGCTCCTGAGCAGAGGGCTGCGTCGGGGCCGCTTGACAGTGCCGCCGGCAGACTGAACAAGCTTGGGCACCCTCCGGGAAGAAGAGGGTTAGATAAGCCTCGACTTGATGTTCAGGAAGCCCACACAGGGTTCCGTCCCCAACGTAGGCATGATCCTTTTCGGGGGTCAGCCTTGTCGCGCGCCAGACCGAATCGAGCAGGTTTACGGGCCGTGGCGAATGACCAATCGCTTCTACCTGATGACGTCACCCCGGGAGACTACGGCGTCGGAACCTGGCATCCGATCCGGCCGAACACCCGGCTCGGCACCGCAGCGCGGCGAGATCTGCGCTCGCCAACCATCCCGTCCGCCCGAGCGGCTCTCACCGGAGGCATCACTCCGGATCACGCACCGCAACAGGTATTGGCCGGCGCGCCGGCCGATGCCGGACGCAGGCCGCCAGCAGGCCGAGCGCGGCCGGCCCGCGCCGCGCTTGCGCGGCGCCTTGATTCAGAAGAGGCCAATCCGGCAGTCGGTCACTTCCCAGCTGTACCACATTGGACGATACTGAATGCCACTAGAACAACGGGCACCGCTGAGGCGAAGCGACTGCCGTGTGGCGCTATGACAGCGGGAAGGCTCACCAGTGGCATCTGAGAAGCATCTTGATCTCATCGCAGGTGTGATTGCGCGTATGGCAAGCAACTCATTTCAAATTAAGACATGGGCCGTGACATTGTCGACGGCGTCACTAGGCTTTGCCGCAAGCAAAGAGTCGCCCGGGATTGCGGCAATTACACTCGTGCCCGTTTCGGCATTCTGGTACTTAGATTCTTATTACCTGCGTCAAGAGCGCCTGTATCGACGACTTTACGAAAAGGCAAGGAGAGATAGCTCAGATGACCCATATAGCTTAACCGTGTCTGAGCATAAGGCCTCTGCCCCTAGCCTACTCCGCACCGCCTTTACACCTGTAGTTTCCATGGTTCATGGGCTCCTTTTTGTTACCGTGACAGCAGTTTCCGTTGTCACGGCCTGGAAGAGCTGAGGGAAGCTGATGAATCGCTACCCTCCAGATGCGGATTATAAGAACATGTCCGTGGCAATTCTTCCACGGGCGGCGGAATTCCGGTATCTCGAAAGCTCTCATGACGCCAGATCCGTTGCGGTCAGTTCCACGCGTGGGCTCTATCTGGTTCATTTGGATAAGCCTGACACCTACACAACACTGAAAGTTCCGACAAGCAAGGGCGGCCTGATCGCGTTCGGACCCGAGGACGATCTGCTTGCGCACCTTGCCGGCCGCTACCTGACCGTCTTTCCTATAAGAGAACCCGACAAGCCGATATTTGTGAATCGCATCGAAGGTAAGTATCGGTATACAGCGCTGGCAGTTGCCGGTAATGCGAATCAGCCAAAGTTTGCACTAGGTGATACCAGCGGTGTAGTTACACTGATAGATAATGGGGCTTTCCCGCTAGAAGAGAGCTGGTCAATCAATGGACCAGTTGACACTATAGCTCTTACCCAAGATCAACGATTCTGCCTCTTTTCCGGCCGCGTTGCTGGGGAGGTAGCCATATGGGACATAACGGCAGGGGTCGGCAGGTCACTATCGGAGGTAGGATCCGCAACGGTCATCACGTTATCTGGCGATGGAAAGCAGGCTATCTCAGGAACATCGAGCGGAACCGTATACGTGCACGATGTAGAGTCCAGAGAGTTGCTCCGGACTTTTGAGGTTCATACTGCTCCAATTGTAGAGTTGAGGGTTCTGAATTCCAAAGGCGCAGTTCTTTCACGGGACGAGACCGGCACGGCTCGTATTTTTAGCCTGCAAGGACGGGAATCGCCTAAGTCTTTTGACGTAACTCCCAACCGAAACGGGCGCCTGCTTATCACTCCCGACGCGAGCAAGATGGTTCTTCTGGTTGGCGAGATTCTCGGCACTTACGCATTCCCAGAACTCAAAAGTGAAATACAAGCGACGGAATACGCCACCAAGCGCTTGGCATTGGTTGGCGACAGTGGAGTCGGCAAATCAACACTGGGTTGGCGTATCGCACATAGCGAGTTCAAGCCACAGGAGTCAACGCACGGGCAGCAGTTCTGGGTAATCGACAAGCTATCTACGGTAAGGCCGGATGGCGTTGAAGTCAGTGCAGTACTCTGGGATTTCGCTGGCCAACCAGAATATCGGCTGGTGCACTCCTTGTTCCTTGAGGATATCGATGTTGCATTAGTGCTATTCGATGCATCTAGACAAGAGGAAGTCTTGGCTGGCGTTGAATATTGGATCAAGCACCTTCGCTCAGACACCGGCGCGCTCCCCGATGCAATTCTCGTGGGGTCTAGGAGCGACCGCGGCCTCGCCGCTATTTCGAAGGAAGAAATAGAAACCTTCTGCCATGACAATGGCATGAAACTGGGATACGTAGAAACAAGCGCCGCTACTGGCGCCGGGATTGATAAACTATTACAAAAGATTGAAAATGCCATCGAACAACAGCCTGTCCAGGTGACTGTTTCGACGGAGGCTTTTCAAGAGGTAAAACAGAGGGTCATTCGACTAAAAAGTTCAGCCGATTCGGCAGCGAAGGCTCTCGTGCCAGTAGACCAGCTGGTCGAGATCGTGAATAAGGAACGCGGGAAATCCGTGCCCAAGGAATTACTCGTGGCTGCCGTAAGAGCGTTGCGCAATCACGGCTACCTTGGCGTTTTGGCCGACTCTTCTCTTACCCAGTATGTCCTTTTTTCACCAGATCTCATGATCTCACTTGCGTCGTCGGTAATCCTTGAAGCTCGCCGCAATCCTAAGGGCCTTGGCGCTCTTAGCGAAAGCGACATCCTTCAGGGAAGGATAGTTTTCCCGGAAATTGCAGGCATGACCAGAGAGCAGCAGAGGATCCTTCTTGACGCTGTTGTTCTGTTGTTCATAAGTCGCGATCTCTGCTTCAGGGAAAGCTTGGGATCCGAGACTTTTCTCGTTTTTCCTGCATTGATTAATCAGGGAATTTCACTGGCAAAAAGGCGCGATACAGACGACTTCGTCACCTATAGAATTTCCGGAAATGTCGAGAACGTCTACTCGGCCTTGGTGGTTCTGCTGGGCTACACTAACACTTTCAAGCGCGCAAAGCATTGGCGGGATAATGCCGAGTATGAACTCGACTCAGACCAAATTTGCGGATTCAGACAGATCGCACGCGCGTCCGGAGTAGTAGATATCGTTCTTTCTTACGCGCCGCCCACTTCAGTGTCCGCCCGTCTACTTTTCCAAGGATTAGTTGAGGAATTCCTTAAGAGACGGAACATTATGATAGAAAGATTCCCCTCAGTTTCATGTAATGCTTGCAAGTATATCCAGGAGCGATCAACCGTGGTACGTCGCATGACGGAGCGGCGAACGTTCATAAATTGTGAAGAGTGTGGTGAAAGAAGTCCTTTACCATCTATCACTATCGTCGAGCTACCTGGGCAGATCGACGGGGAAGTCCAGGTACAGCAGAGAGTCGCACGCGGCCGGTCCGCATACCAATCCGCCCTAGTCCATGTTAAATCTATAGCGAGAGACCGAGGCCTAACTAAGCCGACGTGCTTTATTAGCTATGCTTGGGGGCAGTGGGATGATGACAAATGGGTGCATCAACTTGCTCGAGATCTAGAAGTTGCGGATGTCGCAGTGATCCTCGACGTATGGAACAACTCGTCGGCAGGTGCGAGCGTCCCTCGATTCCTCGAACGTATAGATAAATCTGATTTTATTATCGTAGTAGGGTCGCCAGCTTACAGACAAAAGTATGAGAATGATGTTTCGGAGTTCGGCAGCATCGTCGCCGCAGAAGTTGATTTGATCAACAATCGAATGACCGGTAGAGAATCTAATAAGTCATCCGTGCTTCCACTATTGCGATCCGGAACTAGACAGCACTCCCTCCCCCCCCTCCTTCAAGGAAGGGTCACCTACGACATGACGACAGAGGAAAACTACTTCCCGAGACTGCTTGACATCGTGCTTACTCTTTTCAAGCTCGATTTCCAGGACGCCACAGTCGAAAACCTACGTGAGAGGTTTCGCATTTGAGAGACTCCAAATCGGACGGGACGACTATGGGGTCCGCGCAACGCCGCTCTCACGCATCGCCCTAATATCGCCGTACAAGTCGGGATGCTGCGACTGTAGCTCGAAGTGCTCCCAAGCATTGCGGGAAGCATATCGGCGACTAACTGGACTGCCTGCGTGACTTTAGGTATGCGGTGACGCATTGCGATCTCTACCCGAGAACCAGCCTTGATGCTCCGCACAGGTCTTGGGTATGGCGCTTCCCTCGGGTTCGGGCTACCGAGTTTGGTTACAAAGCAAGGAGAGGTTCACCAGCGATGACGTGAAGAATGCGGGGAAGAAGCGCCCGGCTGGCGGCTATCGTAGCGTTCTATCCAGTTCAGTGCAGTGTGCCGTCCGGTCGACAAAGACAGCGCCAGTTGGCACGCGATAATCGCCACAGAGGCACTATCCTACGGTTCTTTAGCAAGTATGACCGCTGCGTCCACGTCGCCCGCCAGGTGAGATCGATGGCACCCGACCCATCGTGCGCACACGCTGCGCGCTACTGGCTAGGCGTTGAGTGAGAGCGAATCGGGAGCGGTTTCGAATAGCTGTCCTGACGCCGGCTCCCTTAGCAAGACCTGTGCTATATCGTGTTGACAAGTCGGATTTTCATCTCGCCGAGCGGGCGGAGTGTCTATCCCTTCGATCCTGCCGCCATCGCACTGTGATCGGCGGTCTAGGGTGCTGTTGGCTGAGGAACCAACTAGCTGAAGGCGGAGTCCATCACACTCGGGGAAAGGCGCTTATGGCTAGTGCCGTGACCAAGAACGTTCACGGTGTTAGATGACACGCCGTTCGGGCTGACGGTCGGGCGGTGGCTCGGCCGTCAGGCTGTGCTGGTGGCAGATTCTGTACGCGTACGGCGGTTGACCGATCAAGAAGGTCAGCAACTGCTGCGCATCACGCGCCGGGGCACCGGCTCACCGATCCGATTACGGCGGGCCATGGTCGTGCTCGCCTCCGCCGGCGGTAACACCGTGCCGGCGATTGCCCGCCTGGTGCAGGCTGATGAGGACACGATCCGGCAGCTCATCCATCGGTTCAACGAAATGGGCATGGCCTGCCTAAACCCTCAGTGGGCGGGTGGCCGTCCCCGCCAGATCAGTCCTGACGACGAGACGTTCATCGTCACGACGGCCAAAGCCCGCCCCGAAGCGCTGGGGCGGCCGTTCACCCGGTGGAGCGTGCGCAAGCTCGCCGACTACCTCGCCGGCCAGGCTTCCCGTCCGATCAGCATCGGGCGGGAGCGGCTGCGCCAGATCCTGCACCGCAACGGCATCACCTTTCAGCGAACCAAGACCTGGAAGGAGTCCAACGACCCTGACCGCGACGCCAAACTCGCCCGTATCGAGTACGTGAGCAGCCATTTCCCCCAGCGAGTGTTCGCGTTCGACGAGTTCGGCCCCCTCGCGATCCGTCCGCACGGCGGCGCCGGCTGGGCACCGGCACGGCATCCCGACCGGCTCCCGGCGAACTATCACAAACTGCACGGCGTGCGGCAGTTCCACGGCTGCTACAGCGTCGGCGACGACCAACTCTGGGGCGTCGTGCGACGCCGCAAGGGCGCAGCAAACACCCTGGCCGCACTGAAGTCGATCAGCCAGGCCAGGCCGGACGGGGCACCGATCTACGTGATCCTGGACAATCTCTCCGCCCACAAGGGCAAACGCATCCGGGCCTGGGCGACCCGGAGCAAGGTAGAACTGTGCTTCACCCCGACGTATGCGTCCTGGGCCAACCCGATCAAAGCGCAGTTCGGACCCTTACGCACGTTCGTGATCGCCGGCTCGAATCACCCGAACCACACCATCCTGGCCCGGAAACTGCACGCCTACCTGCGCTGGCGCAACGCCAACGCCCGCCACCCCGACGTCCTGGCCGCCCAACGCCGCGAACGAGCCCGCATCCGCAGCGAACGCCAACGACGCTGGGGCCAACCCGCCACCCGAGCAGCCTGACCCCAACACCTCAAACGTTCGTGGTCACAGCACTAGATCAGCCGCAGCGCCGTGACCTGGGTGGGCCGGACGTTGCACCATGCGAACCACCCCACCACCGTTCTCGGCGACCCACTACCGGGACGTTTGACCAGCTCACGCGGCAGTCAAAGTCCAGCGTGAGCACTGATGACGGCCAACTGGCCCCCGATCGAGCGCTCAAAACTCAAGCCGGACAGAGCCTCAGGCGATCTGCCGGAGGGCCCCTTGACACACCAGTCGGCGGAACCGGTCACGCCTCAATGAAGGGCAGCTCCCGGAGGAGCTACGACGGAACGTAAACGTCTGCCCGGTCTTGACCTGCTCTTTGATGCCTCAATGAAGGGCAGCCCCCGGAGGAGCTGCGACCTTCGGCAACGACGCGATCCGGGCCGCGACGATCCTGCCTCAATGAAGGGCAGCCCCGGAGGAGCTGCGACACCACGTCGTGCGCGCGAGCCTATGTGGCCAGCGTCCCGTCTGGGAGCGCGACCTGGACTCGTATCGGCTGGGTGACCTCGGGACGCCGACGGATCGGGGTGGCTTTGTGCTCGACCACTGTCATGGCCTCGTCGTCCAGTTCGACGGTGTCGCAGCGGCCGATCACGCCGAGGTCGTGACTGACCACATCGACGGCCTGGTGCCGCCGGGAACGCGAACCCGTCGGATTGACGGCCGGCGTGTGCGCCGGGATACCGGCCGCCACCTGGTGGGTGTCGGTCGTCTCGCCCATCGCCTCCGCCCAGGCACAGCGGGGGCAGAATGCCTGATATGCGACCAGGCTGATGGGGGGCAGCTCGGACATCACGACTGGCCGGTCTTCAGGATCGTGCCGCGAGCCGCCCGCCGTTCCGGGGCGCTGGCGCTACCGAAACGCCGTACCTCGAAGCGGACGACGCCGGTGACGCCTCGGGCGGCCAGCCACTCCCGGGTCATAGCATCGACGAGGACGGTCGGACCGGCTGGCCTGCCGAGACTGCTCGGGGTAAGCCCGCCCTCGGCGAATCGAGTGAGTTGGCCACCGACGACGACGCTGCGGTATCGGGCGGTTCGCCATCGGCCGGACCACACCGGCACGGCGTAGTATCCGGCGGTGCCGCGTCCGGTGTGGGCGGACGTCAGCGCGACGCCGTTCCGACGAAACGCGATGGGGAACTGCGAGATGCCCCAGAGCGCGCACCAGGCCAGCGCGTTGTCGGTGGGTCCGGGGTCCGCCAGGCCGGTTGGCGTACAGCTCTGGGCGTCGTCCTTGCCGATCTCGTCGCGGATGCTGCGGCCGCGCAACCCGTCGCTGATCTGTGCGGGGGTGCGGGCGGCGACCGCCGCGGCCAGCGGGCGGAGCCGGTTGCCGACGAACTCGGATCCCTGGTTGCGGGGTTGCATCTCCATCCGGCTGGCACCGTCGTCCTGCAGCCGGTCGCCTTTGTGGTTCCGGCGCCAATAGCTGGGCTCGCCGAGCGCGGCGATGAGCCGGAGGTCGAGCATCGCCCGCGTCCCGGTGAGCTGGTCGAGGATGTCGTGCCGCCGGTCCTGCAGCGAACGCCACCCGTCGATGCCGCTATAACGCTGATCCGCGGGCTCATCAGCGCACGCTTGCCTTGCGGGTATCCCAAATGCCTTCCGGCCCCGCAGACCGCCCCCTATCCAATCTGGCTAAAGCTCCCATTTGTCCAGATGCTCAAATCTAGACGTAAAAGCTGTGAAATATGTCATATAGAGCGATGTAACTTGACAATGTAGCCTAACGAAGCTCGATTAATAGAGCTCTCGGCAAGCAGGTCAACAACCACTAGAAGGGGGATCTGGTGAAGGTGAAAATGACTGCCGCAACTGCAGTCGCCGCCGTGTCCATTTCAGCTGGCATGGTAGCGCTTACTGCGTCGCCAGCTGCCGCGGCATGCAACTCCGGCAAGCTGTCGTGGGGCAGCGCGGACTCGGATCCACGCGGAATTAAGATCACCATCAGCAACAACACGTGTGGTCGGAAATATCGCGCAGTAGCACATTGCGACAGCTTGTCGCTCGGGACACATTACTACTACGGCGGTTCAGTAACCAACGGCACCAGCCAGGCAAAGTGCAGCACCAGCGGACTTTCTTACTACGTGCCAATGTCGATCGGCTACCAGTACAGTGACGGATCGTGGTCGAGCTATATCGTGCTCTTTGACTACTAACCAGCTCCGCCGCAGTTAAAGGCGCAAGCCTCAGGATAGGAATTAAAATTCCTTCTGGCCACAGCAGAGAACAAACTTAGGATTCAATTTTCCTGTCACGGAAAGGTAGTCGCGGTCGGCTTCACCGATCTGCAACTACCTTTCCGTGACAGTGATATTAGGCCGCCGGCGAGCGGTGTCGCCTCTGCCGCATCCGGTCCAATAAATTAGCAATGTCGCCGAAGCGGAAAAGCGGCAGAATTCTCGGACTGCCTTCATTGTTGATCTTTCCGGGGATCCCGTCGACGGGCTGTAGCACCTCGCGTTCGTTCCACTTGTTGACGAGCTTGCGAATCTGGCAGCCGGTGCGGTCGGTTTCGAGGAAGCCGGCCAGGTGGGCGGCCTCGGCCGCGGTGACGTGCTTCTCGTCGAGGGCGGCCCGAAGGATCTCCTGGGATTCGTCAACATTCCAGCTGGCCCCGCAGTTGCTGGCCTTGCACTGGACGATGTCGCGGCCGTGGGGTGCGTAGAGGATGCGGCCGCAGTCGCACATGCCGACGAGGCGCTGCTTGCCCGAGCCGGGCCGGTCGACGAGCTGCTCCAGGAGGCGGCAGGCGTAGTGGAGTTCGTCGAATGCCTCGCCGGCCTCGCGCTGATGGCGCAGCCATTCGACGTCGCCAGCAAGCTCACGTGCGGCCCCGGCCAGCGTCCCTGCGATCGGGTGGCCGCCAGCAGTGTGCCGGGCCCAGGTAGTGATCGTGTTCTCGACGGTGGCGTAGTCGGCAGCGGCCTCGAGGTTGACGATCAGGGGCCGCTCGCGGCCGCCACGGCTGCCGAATCCACTCCCGTAGCGGGTCTGGCGCGCGATGACATTGGGGGCGTCCTCGGCATGGCCGGCGGCCTGGCGGAGCGCGTCGGCGAGGTCTCGGCCCTCCTGGGCGCAGATGTAGCCGTCCTGGTTGGGCTTGCCGCAGCGGAGGCAGGTGGGGCGGTTCATGCGGTCCTCCGTGTGGTGCAGGCGTGCCGGGCGTGCACGCGTTCGGTCATGCGGGGATCGGAGAGCCGGGTGGAGCAGCGGTAGGCAAGCTGGCCGTCGTGGAGCCGGGCGTAGGTCGGGATTCCGGCGGCGAGGGCTTCGACTTGCGCGCCGATGCTGGCGAGCGGCAGCAGGTCGACGCGGACGACGATGCCTTCGTCCAGGGCGACGAGAATCGGCATGGCGCAGCGGCGGCAGGCGTCGAGTTGGGCGGCGGTGGAGGCGAAGTGGGTCACTACCGGACCGCCGCTGCGGGGTTTGGGACTTTGCCGGGTTTTCTGTGGCCAACGCCCGTAAGCCTCCCGACGGAATATGCACTCTCCGTAGTCGCTTCGTAGTTCACGCACGCGCGGGGGTCTGAAAGAAACCCGGCAAAGTCCCAAACCCCGCACCACATCAGTCGCCACCGGTTCCCGATGTCACGATCTGCCACGTTTTTGCCTTATCCCGGGTCTCGCCTGCCTGCCGGACCGCGAATCCGCCCGCCCAACGTCCGGTCCGATTCGAGAGCCACTTCCCGAGCGACTTCGAGACGCCGGCAGGCCCGTTCGGGTGCCACGCGGCCTTGTCGGCGAGGTCGCCCGGGAGCGCGTCGATCGGGATCCGCCCGGTCGGCGTAAGCCCGCCCATGTCGATGTCGGCGAGCAGGCCCTTGGCCGTCCACGTCTCGTCCTGGTAGGCGGTGTGGACGGCGTTCAGGAAGACGCCCCACTCGTCGTCATCGGAGCCGACCTCGATCTGCGTGGAGGCGTGGTCGAACTCTCCGCCGATCGCGGCGTGGGCCAGGATGCCGTTGACGGTGCGAACCCAACGCGCGTACCCGTCGGAGGACTTCTCGGCGCGCATCGGCCGACCCGCGGCCACCCAGGAGCGGACGATCGTCAGGAGTGCGTGCAGCAGCTCGCCGCGACGCTCCTTCACCCAGCTCTCCAGGTCGGAGATCGCGAAGCCGGTTCGGAGCTCCGGGTTCGGTCGGCCGGGGTCGATCGCGGTCCGGATAGTGCGCCGCGGCAGGTCGCCGCCGATGGACAGGTTGTTGCCGGTGATCGTCCACAGCCTGTCGTTGCTGGCCCGCGTCCAGCCGGTGGAGCCGAGCGGCCGGTCGTCCCATTGGTCGGAGGTGAGCAGGCCTGCGAGGGTGCTGCTCTTCAGTGCGCCGCTCACGTTGTCGACCACGATGACCGGGCCGGTGGTCACGCTGAGAATGCTCGTGATCTGCTTGCGCAACTCCGTGTCGTCGTCGGGCATCTCCGCGCGGAACACGCCGCCGTGGATCCACCGGGCGAGGTTGGCGAGCAACGTCTTGCCGGAGCCTGGCTGGTGCGCCTCGATGGCGTGCAGCTTGTACGGCGGCGGGCACATGGCGCGCAGCAGCGGCGTGAGCAGGTATCCGAGGTAGTTGGCCTTGAAGTGGTCGGAGACGAACGGGAAGCCGGCCACCATCTCGTCGACGAGCTTGACCGCGTCGGCGACCTCGGCGGCAGTCGGCTCGGCGGCGACCCGCGGGATCTCCAGCCCTGGTTCGGGCAGATGCAGCAGCCCGGTCGCCGCGTCGTATCCCGGCTCCTCGAGGAGCGTGCCGTTCGGCCGGAACACCGGGCTGTGGACGACCCCGCGCAGCGGCCGCAGGTTCGGCAGCATGTCGGGCACGTCGAGCGCGGTCCGGGCTGCCGACCGCGGGAACAGGGCGGGCATCGGTTCGTCGCTCTCGCCGACCTTCTTCCACCGGAAGATGCCGTAGGTGTACGTGATCCGCGAGGCCAGCGTCGAGTCGGTGACCGGGCGGACCTGCGCCGGGCCGTCCTGGTCGTTCTCGCCGCCGAGCGGCACGTACCCGTCTTCACCTTCGAGCGGGGTGTGGACGACGGTGTCGAGCCGCCGGAACAGCCCGGACAGCTTGCCCCGGCCGGCCTCGTCACGGAGCCAGTCCGCCGCGATCGCCGAGTTGGATACGTCGATCTCAGCAGAGCACACCCGCGACGGCGCGGCGGCCGGCGGAGGGTCGGGCACTGGCCCGCCGAGGATGTCCGTGAGCGCCTGGCGGTGCTCAGCGCCCGGGTCGGGTAGCGGCGTGCCGTATCCCTTCGCGGCGAGATCACGCGCGGCCGCCGAGTGGTCGCCGCCGAAGAATCGGGCCGCGAGCCAGCCACCCTTGGAGTACGACTCGCCGCCCTCGAGCGGCGCGGCCGCGGTGGTGAAGACGTGGAGCCTGTCGGTGCCCATGGCGTTCGTCGACGCGCTCGTGCCGGTCGCCTTCCCGGGCCGGGTCCAGTAGGTGACGTCGTCCTGTTTGTAGTGTTCGCGCCAGCCGTCGGACGTGAGGATGTCCGCCCACGAATTCCGTTCGGCGTAGTCGTCGAGCGGGCTGATCGCGCCGGCCGGGCGGTCCACGGCCGGGAGAGTCGCCGGGTCGCTCGGCCGAACATTATTCGGCGACGGCGCGGGCGCGATCCGGGCGACGGCGGCGTCGAGCGCGTCGACCAGTTGGGCGTAGGAGTACCGAACGTTCTGCGCCGAGATGATCCGGCACGGCCGCGCCAGACCCTCCTTGCGGTTGACGGTGCCGGGGATCCGCAGCACCCGGGCGAGGTCGCCGACGCCGCGCCCGTACCGCCAGCCGAGCGACGCGGCGGCGTGCTCGATGACGCGCTGCCAGTCCTTCGCGAGCCGCTTGGCGGCGTCGAGGTTCTCGGCGGTGATCTGGTGCGGCTGGTCGAGGAGCCAGATCGGGTAGAGGCCTCCGCCGGAGTGCACCCAGATCGTGGGCGTTGGCAGCCCGGTCGCGGCGATGACCGCACGGCCGGCAGCCTCGTCCGGCGGCAGATTCTCTTCGGCGTGGCCCGGCCCGGCCCGGCCAGGTCGAGGTCGGCCCACAGCGCCGGGAGTGCCGAAGAGTCTGCGGCGCCACCGCGGCGTCCGGCTTCGGGGACCGTGGTGGTCGAGGTGATCCGGAGGTAGATGCCCTCGCGTCCCGCCTGGTCGAGGGAGGCGATGTAGGCGGCGGCCAGGTCGACCTGGTCGGCGGTGAAGGCGTGGCCCGCCCAGTCGTCGGTGGAGCAGATGAGCAGGTGCCCCGAGGATTGGCCGTGGACCACGTCGAGCCAGAGGCGTGCGGCGTCGAGGTCCAGGCGCGGGGTGGCAAGGTCGAGCACGGGACTCCCTGTCGGTATGTACCTACATCGATTGAGGGAATCACTGCCCCGCCGGCGGACCAGCGGCTGGCGAGGCAGTGGGACGGGTTCGGCTTAGAAGGGAGGCTCGGCCGGGAAGCGCTGCTGCTGCGCGGTGTGCGCGGCGACGAGCGCCTCCTGCGTGGCGGGCGGCAGCGTCGCCCACATGCCCGGGTCGACACCGGGCGGGCAGGCCAGCGTGCCGGGCAGGGCCTGCTGCGCGACCGCGGCCGGAGCGGGCTGCGTGGCGTACGCCTGAACCGGCGCCGCCGGAGCCGGTGCCGCAGATGCGGTGACACCGGCGAACGACACCGCGGGCGGCTGGTACTGCGCGGCGTACAGCTTCGGCGCGCTCAGACCGGCCTGGGCCGGACCGTCCGCGACGTAGGTGATCGTCAGGACGCCACCGGTGTGGATGCCGCTGGCGCCGGACGCCCGGACCGCGTTCCGGATCGCGTTGGTCAACTCCTTGCCCTTGATGTAGAGCGTCCGGGTGCCGTCGTCGTCCGGCTTGGCTGGGTCGCGCAGCGTCGTCGACAGCTGGACGAGGACCTGCATCTTCGGCGATCCGTCCGGCCAGGTCTCCGGGGCCTTCGTTCGGAAGTCGGTCTGCTGGCTGCTGGTCGGCTCGGCGGCGACGGTGCTGGTGTGGCTGACGCCGATGGTGTCGAATTTCAATGCGGCGGATCCGCCGCCCATGAGGATGTCGTTGGCGTCCTGGGTCACGGAATCTCCTTGGTGCTGATGGTGGCCGGCGCCGCCGCGGCGCCGGAGTCGATGAGTCCGGCGGTTGCTCGAGCAACGTGCGCCTGCGGGCTCCGGTCGCCGGCGCAGCCGTTCCAGTCGGACGCGAGGCCGGGCCGGTAGAACGGGCACCACTTGCAGGTGTCCTTGCCGGGCGCGGCCGGGATCATGGTGATGAGGTGTCCGGCGTTCGCCCCGCCGAGGCCGTGCACGAGGTTGAACGTGTCCTAGTAGCGGCCGATCGCGGCGAGCGCGATCTCCTCGTCGTACGGCTCGGTCCACTCCCGCGACTTGTCGTAGTCGTAGTCGCGTGCCAGCAGGACCAGGCGCACGTACCGGACCGGGCGGCCCTTCGCCTTGTGGCCGAGCCCGTAGAGGTGGCCCTGGGTGCGGTATTCCGGGCTGACCTGCTCGGCGGTCGGCTTGCCCATCCGCAGGGCTCGGTCGAGCTTCTCCAGCGCGGTCTTCCCGACGTGCTTCCAGTCGACGACCATGTCGTGGTCCTGGTCGAACGCGTCGCCGGAGCCCGCGACCGAGGGATAGTCCGGCCGGCCGCCGGTGTTCGGCGCGCTTGGGGTGACGACCAGCCGGTCCTCGGCCAGCCACCGCTCGCGGCCGAGCTGCTTGTTCCAGTGCGCGACGACGTCCTCCATCGAGGCGTGCACGGCGGTGCCCTGGAACGGCGCCCACGTCGGCGCGTCGATCGGCTTGCGCGGGGCGCCGGCCAGCTTCCGGCCGATCTGCTGCTGGCACGGCGTACCCAGCTCCGACGGGCCAAGTTCGCGCTGCATGGACCGCGGCCGCGAGGCCTCGTAGCTGATGAGGACCTGGCGGAGCTCGCGGACGGTGGATGGCGGCGGCCCGGCCGGCGGGAGCCCGGCAATCAATGCGGTAAGCGGGTCGGTCATACCGCATCACCGATTGCTCTGGTCAGCACCAGGTTCTGCTGGGCGTGATCGCGGATCAGGCGGCCGACGAGTTCTCCGAGCTGGGGGACGACGGCATTGCCGAGTCCTCTAAGTCGGTCCACTCGGGCGGGAACCCCATGAGCCACTCGACCCACGTCGGGTTCAGCAGTCCATGGGTCCCCGCCTGTCCGACCGCGTCGGTCAGCTCCTTCGATGCACCGGGATGGCGCAGGGTTGGCGAGCACCTTGCGTGGGACGGCCGCCGACCTAGCCACGCCGTTGGCGTAGGCCACAACGAACAGCCGTTCACGTGAGTGTGGTGCACCCAGGGCGCATGCGGATAGGAGCGTCCAGTCCGCATCGAACCCGTCCTCGGCCAGGTCACCGAGCATCCATCCGAAGGCGTCGGCGTCACCAAGGAGAGCTGGGACGTTCTCCACGAGGACGTAGTCCGGTCGTACTGCGCGAATGACAGCACGGAACCAGGGCCATCCCCAACGCTCGTCCGCAATTCCGCGGCGAAGGCCAGCCTGGGAGAACGGCTGGCAGGGGAAGCCGCCGGCAACCAGTCGAACAGCGGGTCTTGGCTCGGTGGCCCACCAGGCCGGTGAGGTACGGACGTCGTCATGCTTCGGCACTCCCGGCCAGTGGTGTTCAAGTACGGTTCGGCACCAGGCATCCAGCTCGACCTGACCGACGCAGGTCCAGCCCGCGCGGTCGAGGCCGAGGTCCAAGCCGCCGATACCGGAAAACAGCGATAGGTAGCTCAGGCTGCTCACGCGGGCAACCCCCTCGGGGAATTGATGACGACGACCTGCTGCGCGGCCCGCGTGATCGCGGTGTAGAGCCACCGCTGGCCGTTGATGTGTCCGGCGGCGGCCGCGGCGGTGGGCGGGTGGCCGGCCTTCTCGGCTTCGCTGGCGGCGGCCCGGGCGAAGATCCACGACTCGTCGACGACGAGGACCCGGTCCCATGCGACCCTTGCGACTTGTGGCACGTGATGGCCTGCGCGAAGGTGAGCGCCGAGACGGTGCCGCGACCGTCCCGCTTGGCGAGCTTCTCGCCGTCCTGGCCAGCGAACCCGGACAGCCAGCAGGTGATCCGCCGCTCGTCGCCAGCGTCGTCGAGCAGCTGCAGCGTGATCCGGTCCCGGTCCGGTTCCTTCGCCGAGACCACGGCGAACTGCTGGCCGTTGAAGACGTCCGAGTTGTTCGCGAGGCCGATGACCTTGTCGCCCGGCTGCGGGATCGGCCCGGCCAGACCGGCGATGTCGCGCAGCAGATGGATGGCCTGCCACCTGGTCTTGTTGGTGCCGACGAGGACCTGGTCGAACCCGGCCAGCTGGTCGCGGGTGACGAACTGGCACCGGCCGGAGTCGCCGTCCATGCCGGCCATGCCGAGCGTGCGATCACCGGGCGGGGACCGCCGGACCGAGGTGGCGAGCCGGGCCACCGGGGAGTCGAGCGCGGACCGGTGGATCTCGGTAAGCAGATGGTCCGGGGTGGCGTGGATGAAATACCCGCCTCCCTCGACCGGGGGAAGCTGCGCCGGGTCGCCGAGACAGAGGACTTTCACGCCGAACGAGAGCAGGTCGGCGGCGATTTTCTCGCCGACCATCGACACCTCGTCGAGCACCAGCAGCGGCGCGAACGCCAGCTCGGAGTCTTCGCGCAGAATCCAGTCGGGCGTGTGGAGCTTCTCTTCTTCGACCTCGATCGCCCGGTCGAGCACCGCGGCGTCGGCCGGGTCGGCGACCGAGGACCGCTGGCGCTTCAATTCCTCCAACCGGGCGCGGACCTTTTCCACAGCCTGGTAGATGAGGCTGTGGATGGTGCGCGCCTCGCAGCCCTTCTGCTGCAGGACGTACGCGGCCTTGCCGGTGAACGCCGCGTACTGGGCGTTGACGCCCAGCTCGTCGACGATGTGCCGGGCGAGGGTCGTCTTGCCGGTGCCGGCGTACCCGAACAGCCGGAAGATCTGCGGGCTGTCCTGCTCGGCGGTGTACCAGTCGACGATCTTCTCGATCGCCTCCTGCTGCTGCGGCGCGAACTCCATGCCGGCGGCCGGCTTCCGTGCCGGGATGGTCGGCGGGGTGCCGATGCTGGTGCCGACGAGGTCCGCCAGGCGCAGATCGACGTCGAAACTGGTCACGGGACTCTCCTGGGTGATGGAACCGTTGTCGATCACGACTGGCCTGCCTGCGGCTGCTCACCGATCCGGATCGCCCGGTAGGCGGCCTGCAGGTCGGATCGGACCGCGGCGCCGTCGTAGTCGACGCCGACCGCGTAGATCTGCCGCTCCGGGATGCAGCGGACCGCCGCCAGCACCGGGCCCGCGAGGAGCTTCCGGACGCGGGCGCGCTCCTCCTTCACGGCGGCCGCGACCTGCGTGTCGATCTCCTGGCGAAGCTTCGCGAGTTCCGCCGTGCTGAGCTTGCTGGCGAGGTACTCGATCTCGGTCACGACTGCCTCCCCACCGGCACCGCCGCCCGGCCCGTGACCGGACCCGGCGCGAGCACCTCGCGGACTTCGAGCAGCGCGTCGAGGACCTTCTGCCGCCCACTGGCCTCCGGCTCGGACCGGGCGATGAGCAGCAGCTGGTCGACGCAGGCAAGCGTGTTGGTGAGAACCAGCCGGACCGAGCGCAGCTGCTCCCGAGGCGACGGCTCCCACAGCTGGAGAACCGCCTCGCGGCGACCGCCGAGGAACCGCATCAGTCCCTCACCGCCTGCCGTAGCAGCTCGACGAACGCGGCGCCGGACATGGTCACGAAGCCGTCGGCAGCGGAGGCCTTGCCGCGGCGGTGGTGCCAGACGACGCCGACGGCGACGCCCGCGTTCGCGGCTTCCACGGTGGCCTCGTCGACCCAGGCCGCGAGGGTGGTCGTCTTGCAGTTCTTCGCCTCGACGACGACGGGCAACCCGGCGATGTCTCCCTTGTCGGCGACGCCAGCCAGGGCGCGGCGCTCGACGCCGGGGAAGCCGGACTCGACCAGGTAGGCGGCGATGACACCTTCCCAGCGGGTGCCCTTGGCCTTCGCCGCGCTCACGCGACCACGTCCAGCGCGTCGGCCCGGACGAGGATGTTGTCGCTGAAGCGGAACACCTTCTCGGGCGGGTTGGCCTCGTGCGCCAGCTTGTGGGCGGCCTCGGCGGCCGCGTTCATCTGTCCGGCGGTGTGCCGGGACGGGATGCCGTCCAGGTCGAGCTCGGCCTGGCAGCGGCGCTCGCAGCCGAACTCGACGAGGACGGCGGCCGGCGCGGTGAGGGTGCGAGGTCCGGTCACCGGGCACCACCGAAGCGCGCGCCGAAGAACTTGGTGATGATCCAGCGCCCCGGCGCCGGCGCGGCTGGCTCGACGGGCTGGCGGTGCCGGGGCACGTACGGCTTGCTCTTCTCGTCGGCGGCCGGGTCGACGGTGCCGGGAACGACGACCGGGAACGAGTCGGTCGCGACAGGACGGATGACCTGGGTGGTCTCGCCGACGGCGCGGGGCTCGCCCGGGCCGGGGCTGGTCGTGGTCGTCATGGCTGTTTCTCCTGCGAGGTGAAGGTGGAGGCCCCGGCCCGGGTCGCCTCCTGGGGGACCTGCGTCCCGGGCCGGGGAGATCAGACGAAGAGCGGCTTGGGGATGTGGCGGGCGCCGTACTGCTCGACAGCGACGAACGCGTGGAAGACGCAGGCCGCAGCCTTCAGCTCGGTGGCGTCGTCGCGGCCGATCACGGCGAGCAGCACCCCGTGGGTGGCCAGCTGGTCGCACGCGGGGATCTGCGGAACCGGCAGGCGGGCGGCGACCGCGGCACGCACGAGCAACTGCGACATCTGGCAGAAGAGCGCCATCAGCGGGACTCGCTCACGAGTTCGATCAGCGGGCGGGTCGCGGTCGGCTGCGGCGTCTCGTCGTTCTCGCGGTGACCGTCCGTGCTGATGTGGCTCTCGGCGTCACCGATGCGGGCCGGCGGCCGGGCGGGCGAGACGGGCCTCGGGTCGTCGGCCACGTCCAGGTCGTCGCGGGTGAAGGTCTGCCCGGTCGGGTCAGCGGGCTCCTCGGCGGGCCGGCCGTCCTTGTGCCAGGTGAGCAACTTCTACTGCGCACGCCCCAAGCTGACGCTGCACTCCGTACGGTCGTCCAAGCTGTCGTCCACCGTGACGCCGAGGATGTCGGCGACTCTGCGGACCGTCGCGACCCGGGAAGTCGCGCTGGGGTCGTCGTAGACGGCGATGTGCTCGTATGCCTCGGTGCGCCACGGCATCGGCAACCCCGGGTTCGCCTCCAGCAGGTCGGCGAGCGCCCGGATGTCGGCGATGCGTCCAGCGCGGTCGTCGGTCGCCGCAGCCTCCGGGAGCTTCACCATGCCGCGAAGCGAGGCGACCTCGGACCGCAACGCCTGTACCTCGGCGAGCAGCGCGAATGCCCACTGGGGCGGACGGCCGGGTAGTGTCTTCTCGGTCATCGGATGCCTTTCCTCTCGTGGTGGGTTATCCGGTGATCTGCGCGTCGCTCGGGTGCATCCGGGCGGCGCGCTTCTGTTTCAGGAGGTCGCGGAGCGGGGGGCCAGCAGGGTGGCAACGTCGGGACGGTCGATCGCCGCGGCGAGTTCCTCGATCGCGGCGGTCCAGCGCTCCTGCGAGGCCGGCCACCACGGGGGTGCGATCAGCGCGTCGAATCGGCCGGGCCCGGTGCCGGCGCCGCCTACCGGGTGGGTGGTCACGCGGTTTCGGCTTCCTTGCGACGGCAGTACTCCTCGAGCGCCCACCGCGTGATCCGGCGGGAGCGACCCTCCGTGAAGGAGGCGATGCCGCCGTTCGCGATCAGCTGCTCGACCTTCCGCGTGCCGAGGTCGAGGACCTTGGCTGCGAGCTTGACGCTGTATGCGAGTTGGCCATCCGCCGGAAGAACACTTCCGCGCAGGGAGCTAATTGCCATATTGTCTCCGTGCATGGAGACGAGCGTAGGCGTCTCCATGCACGGAGACACTCATACTTTCGGATGATTCCGATCACGTACGGTCGGACCACAGGATGTAAGCCATGCGCGTCTATGCGGAAAAGCGAATACTCAATCTCCGCCCTCACACCTACCGGCGGCCCGGCGGATTCCGTCGACGGGACACGTCCCGCCCACGGGACAATCGTCCCGCAAACGGAACATATGGTTGTGTCGTGGCTGACCTGGATCCTGCGGTGGCGCTTGCGCGCTGGGCCGAGTTCGTCAACCGCGCGCTACGCAGCGTCCGGCCGGCCCTCTCCGATCGCAAGATCTACGAACTCAGCGGGATCTCCACCAGCACGCTCAGCCGGTGGCGCAACGCCAAGGGAACCCAGCTCCCCGAGATCGACCGCGTGAAGGTTTTCTGCCGTGTTGTCGGCGCCAGCCTCACCGAGGCCATGGCCGTCCTCGGCATGACCGATGACGACCCGCAGGCCACGCCCGAGGCGCCCTTGCCGCCCGACGTGCAGATCATCCTGCGCAAGCTCGCCGACCCCTCCACGCCCGAGGCCGACCGCGACTTCATCCGCCAGTCGCTGGAGATGCTCGCCGACCGGGCGCGGAGCGTCGGCAAGACCAAGCCCGCCAGCCAAGCCCACTAGTGCCCTGACCAAGAACGTTCACGGTGTTGGATGACACGCCGTCCGGGCTGACGGCCGGGCGGCGTTGCGGCGTTCAGGCTGTGGTGGTGGC
>NZ_FZNR01000038.1 GCF_900188005.1 Actinoplanes regularis
CGCCGCCGGTGTGCCGGGCGGCGGAAGTTCCGCCGGTACCGGCGCGACCGCGTTCCCCTCGGCCTCGGCTCGATCGCCCGTTTCGCCGCCGCTGGTGCGCAGCGGCGCGGTCACCGATCGCCGGTCCTGGTCGAGGGGTTTCGCATCGATCGCGGCCTCGTCGTCCGTCTGCACCGACACGGAGTCGGTGTGAATCGACGTCACGACCCGATCGTGGATCTCGGGTCCGGACTCCAGCGGCTGAACGGCCGCCTTCAGGAGTCCACCGACCACGGGTTCGTCGCCGGTCGCCGGTTTGGCAGCACCGAACGCGGTCTCGAGGGAGGAGCCGCTCACCGGCTCGAGCTCGGGACCCGCGGCATGCGCGGCGGCGCCGGTGAGCAGCCAGGCCGCCCCGGCCAGGCCGCCGATGACGAGTGCACGCAGGACCCACCGGGAACCGGCACGTCCGGCGCGGCGCTCCAGCCGCCGCTCCACCCCCTGGCTTGGGGGCGGCATGAACGGGGAGCCGCCGAGGGCGGACGACACGGCACCGGACGCCGCGCGCGGCGTGCGCTCGACCCTCCAGCCCGGCATCGGACCCACCCCTCGTCGTCGGCCTCGCTTTAGTATTCCGGTTCTTCCGGAACAGGCGATGTCGGCCACTCGGTATTGGTAACGAGGTGAGCGAGCGGAAAGTCACGCGAACAAAACGGGAAAATGATCGCCGGAATCGGTCGTAAAATCACACCAGCCGGGTACGCGGACCGGCCCTCAGAACGCCCGACGAAAGGGAGCGGCCGACCAGACGTTCGGCCAGTCCGGCCGCATCGATCAAACTATCCAGGTCGATTCCGGTGTCGAAACCCATATCGTGCAGCATGTGCACGACCTCCTCGGTCGCGACGTTGCCGGACGCGCCGGGAGCGTAGGGGCATCCGCCCAGTCCGCCGGCGCTGGCGTCGAACTCGACAATCCCCAGTTCCAGCGCCGTCACGATGTTGGCCAGGCCGGTACCGCGCGTGTCGTGGAAGTGGAGCAGGTCCGGGCGTACCACGGAAAGCAGGTCACGGACCCGGCGCGGAGTCGCCATCCCCGTCGTGTCACCGAAGGCGATGCGATCCGCGCCGTCGGCGCGGACCCGCTCGACGATGCCCGCCACCCGCTCCGGCGCGATGTCGCCCTCGTAGGGGCAGCCGAAGCTGGTCGCGACGATCACCTCGAGCGTCCCGCCGGCCTCGTGCACCAGCGGAATCAGCCCGGCGATGTCCTCCAGCGACTCGTCGGTGGAGCGGTTGAGATTGCGCCGGTTGTGGGTGTCGCTGGCCGAGACGACCACCTCGATCTCCCGGAAACCCGCGGCCAGCGCGCGCTGCGCGCCTCGGGTGTTCGGGATCAGCGCGGAGTACCGGACGTCCTGGCTCCGGGTGATCCGCGACCAGACCTCGTCCGCGTCGGCCATCTGCGGAATGGCCTTGGGGTGTACGAACGAGACCGCCTCGATCCGGCCCACGCCGGTCCGGCTGAGCGCGTCGATCAGCTCGACCTTGCCGTCGGTCGGGACCGGCTCCTCGTTCTGGAGGCCGTCCCGGGGTGCCACCTCACGGATGCTGATGAAGGTCATGACTCATCTCATCCTTTCATCCGGGGCACGATGCCGGTGTCATAGTCGCCGGAGACGAACTCGCCGTTCTCCAGCAGCTCGGCGAAGAACGGCAGATTGTTCTTCGGGCCCTCGATCCGGAAACCGGCAACGGCCTGACGGGCCTTCGCCAGCGCGTCCGCGCGGTCGGCGCCGAAGAGGACCAGCTTGGCCAGCAGGGAGTCGTAGAACGGCGTGACCGTGTTGCCCTCGGTGTAGCCGGAGTCCACCCGGACGCCCTCGCCGGCCGGTTCCACCCAGGTGACGACCTTGCCGGGGCCGGGCAGGAAGCGCTTCGGGTCCTCGGCGTTGACCCGCAGCTCGATCGCGTGACCCGTCGTCTCTCGATCGACGTCGAAGTTCACCGCCAGACCCGAGGCGATCCGCAGCTGCTGCTCGACCAGGTCGATACCGTGGATCAGCTCGGTGATCGGGTGCTCGACCTGGAGCCGGGTGTTCATCTCCAGGAAGAAGAACTCGCCGGTGGCCGGGTCGAGCAGGCACTCGACGGTGCCCGCGTTGCGGTAGTTCACCGCCTCTCCCGCCTTCACCGCGGCAGCCTTCATCCGCTCGCGCAGCTCCGGGGTGATCGCCGGGGACGGGGCCTCCTCGACCAGCTTCTGGTTGCGGCGCTGCACCGAGCACTCCCGCTCGGAGAGGGCGATCACCCGTCCGTCGGCCAGGCCGAGAATCTGCACCTCGACGTGCCGCACCCGGGGGAAGTAACGCTCCAGCAGCACCGAACCGTCACCGAACATCCGCTCGGCGAACGCCTGGACCTTGCCGAACTCGGTGCGCAGGGCGGCCTCGTCGGCCGCCACGCCCATGCCCATCCCGCCACCGCCGGCAGCTGCCTTCACCATGATCGGATAGCCAATTCCGGCGGCCGCCTCGATCGCGGCGTCGACGTCGGCGACCGGCTCCGCCGTGCCGGAGGCGACCGGGACGCCGGCCGCGGCCATCAGGTTGCGGGCGTTGATCTTGTCGCCCATCGCGGTGATCGCGTCGGCGCCGGGTCCGATCCACACCAGGCCGTTGGCTTCGACGGTACGGGCGAAGGCCGCGTTCTCGCTGAGGAACCCGTACCCGGGATGGATAGCCTGGGCGCCGGTCGCCTTCGCCGCGGCCAGGATGGCTTCGGTGTTCCGGTAGCTCTGTGCCGGGTTCGCCGGGCCGATACAGACTGCTTCGTCGGCCTCCCGGACGAACGGCAGGTCGGCGTCGGGCTCGGAATGCACCGCGATGGTGCGGATGTTGAGACGCTTCGCGGTACGGATGATCCGGCGGGCGATCTCGCCGCGGTTGGCGACGAGCAACGACTCGATCATGAGGCTCCCAGTGTTCGGCTTGCCGGCCCACCCTGTGGGGCGGCCGGTTTTCCGCAGCCGTCAGCCTCTTGTACGGCTGTCCGGCTCTGCTCGATGGCGAATCTTCAGCGACCGGTCAGGGCGTGCAGGGTGGCTTCGCGCAGCAAGTCGGCGCTCCGGCGTTTCTCCACCTCACCGCCCAGGAACGGCGTCGAGTTCATCAGGCCGAAGGCGGCATGGGCCAGCACCCGGGCCTCGGCCGGCTCCAGCTCGGGGCGGAGCAGGGTGAGCACACCCACCCACTCCTCCACATAGAGCCGTTGCAGACGCCGGATCTGCCGGCGCGGCTCCTCCGGCAGGCGATCCAGCTCATGCAGGTGCAGGGCGATCACGGCCGGGTTGGCCAGCGCGAACTCGACGTGGAAGTCGATCAGGTCGGCAAGGGCCGCCTCGGCGTCGGCCGTGTGCCGGGCGACCCGCTCGCGGCCGCCCTCGAGCAGGCTCTCGCTGACCGGGATCAGCGCGGCGACCAGCATCGCCTCCTTGCCGGCGAAGTGGTGATACAACGCCGGGCCGGTGACGCCGGCCGCCGAGCCGATGTCGTCCATCGAGACACCGTGATAGCCCCGGGCCGCGAAGAGCCCGACCGCGATCTCCAGAATCTCCTCGCGTCGAGACCGCCGCCGGGGCGCCGGTGGGGTGGTCCGGTGCCGCTGATCTACCGTCGTCACCTCGCCACTTTAACGCGTCGTCAAGTCCTCGCTTAACGGTCGTTCAGCCGATCGACGACTTCCCGCGCTTCGTCGTACACCTCGGGAATCCTCGCCTCCGGCGGCAACGTCTCCAGCAGGCCCAATGCCTCGACCGCCCGACCGGACCGGAGCAGCGCCTCGGCTCGCATGCCGGTCACCCGATCAGCCTCCCGGTCCGCCCCGATGGAGCGAAGCCGCTCCGGGGCGCCGGCCAGGTGCGGCACCGCCTCGGCCCACCGGCCACGACGCATCAGCAGATTGCCGATCTCGAAGGCGAACACCCCGCGTTCCCACTGCACGGCGGGCTCTTCGACCAGCTCGGCGGGGAGTTCCGCACACCGGCTCGCATGGAGCGGGATCACCTCCTCGGCCTCGGCGACCTGGCCGGCATAGTTCAGCGCCATCAGCCGGCGCCGCAGCACCCGCAGCTCACCGACCGGGTCACCGGCCTCACGAAGCGCCTCGGCCGCGGCCTGGAAGGTAAGCGCCGCCTCGGCGTCCCGGTCCAGTTTGTAGAGCAGGTCGCCGGCCTCCTCGCCGATCTGGCCGCGACCGTCCGGGTTGTCGGCCAGCGCCTCGATCAGCTCTCGGAACAGGCCCAAGGCCCGGTCACTGTCATCAAGATCACGATAAACGCGAGCGAGTAGGAACCGGGCGTCATTGGCCCGCTCGACGAAGCCCAGCCGCTCCAATCCGAGCAGCGCCTCCTCGGCCACCTCGGCCGCCTCCACCAGACGACCGGCCATCCGGTACGCCTGCGCCAGGTCCTGCCGGGCGAACATCCCGGACCGCTCGTTCTCCTGCTCGGCGCAGATCGCGACCGCCTCGACCAGATCGTCGATCGCCTCGTCCTGCCGCTCCAGGGCGATCAGCGCGCGGCCACGCAGCGCGTGCCCGACCAACTCGGCGCCGGGCACCCCGCCGGCCAGCGACTCGGTCATCGCGGTCACCACCTCGGCCGGGTCTTCGGCAAGCTGCCCGTAGACGGTCGCCGCCTCGGCACCAGACCGTCCCGGGCCGTGTTCCCGGTAGAAATTCCAAGCGATCCGGGCAGCCTCGCGCGCCTCGTCGAGCCGGTTCGCCGCGCCGCGGTTCTGCGCCCGGATCAGCGCGTGGTACGCCAGCCGACGGTGTTCGCCACACTGGGCGGCATGCTCGTCGGCCCGGTCGCCGGCCTTGTTGGCCTCATCCAGCCGGCCAAGCATGAAATACACCATGGACAGCCGCAGCCAGGCGCTCGACCGATCCCGGTGAGTGCCGTTGTCATCCTGATGAGCGATGTCGGCCTTGATCGTGGCCAGCGCCTCATCCGGATCACCGAGCTCGGCCCGGGCCCGCTCCGTCGCGATCCGCGCCCGGAGGCCGCTCGCCTTACCGGGCTCTCCGGCCTCCTCCCACGCCGCGGCCGCCCTCTCCCAGGCCGCAATGGTGCCCTCGTGGTCGTCGCCGGGAATCTGAATGCCACGGAAGGTCCAGAGGCGCCCGGCGAGCCGCGGGTCGACCGGGTCGGGGAAGCGGCTCGCATAGGCCTCGAGCACCGCGCCGAAGCTGTCGAAGTCGTCCTCGTCGAGGTGGCTCTCGGCCAGGTCGAGCAGCTCGGCCTCGGTGGCCTCCACCGGGATCTCGACGGTTTGCGGCCGCGATTCGATCTTCGGTGCCTCCGGCACCGGTGTCCGACGGGCCGTCGGGGACAATCGCAGACCGACCGCGTACGGCACGGCGGACATCCGCTCCGCGATCGATTCGCCCTGGTGGTCGGTGCCGTTGCGGGCATCGAAACGGCGGGCCAGCTCGGTCGCGTAGGCCGCCAGTTCGTCGGCGAGTGCAGCGGCCGTGATCTCCTCCCGCCCGGTCCGGCGGATCAACGTGTCGCCGTGGTCCAGCGCGACGAGCCGGCGCAGCAGCGCAACGCCGGCGGCCGCGAAGCTCATCCCGGCGGACGGCGACGGCGCCCGGTCCAGCCAGTCGATGTGCCGCTGCAGGATCTCCAGGCCACGGGCCTCGTTGCCGGTCCGCGCGCAGAACAGGATGTGGTCGCCGATCCCCGCGAGATCGGCCAGATTGCCCCGCTCGACCAGGTAGGAACGCCGGTGCGCGTCGGCGGCCTCGGCCGGGCGACCGCTCTGCACGTACGACACCATCAGCTCGCTGAGGATGCTCTGCGGCTGCTCGGTGCAGTTCAGCCGACCGGCCAGCACCGGAGCGGCCAGTTCCACCGCCTCGTCGTAGCTACCCCGGTCGTTCAGGTGCCAGACCAGGGTGGTGGGGTCGCAGCCCTCGCAGTCGGAGAGCTCGGTCCGCGGCGCGGCCCGCCACTTCTCGAACCAGGAGTGCGCCTCCTCGGCCGCGCCGATGTGGCTGGCGACCAGGTAGCGGTGCTTGTACACCGGCTGCATGCCGTGACCGCTCTCGCGGTAGCGACGCTCCATGTCGTCGAGCACCGCGTAGGTCCGCGCCAGCGGAATCTCGGGGAACTTGGTCAACGCGCTGATCATGGTCTTGAACAACCAGAGAAGATTGTGCGTCCAGCGCTCGTGGTACGGCTGTGGATTACGGTCGAAGTCGCTGACACACCAGGAGAAGGTCGCGAACGCCTTCACCGACTCGCCGCCGTAGATGTACGCGGTGGTCGCGAAGAGCCGGGTATAGAAAGCCAGCGCCGGGTCACCGGCCCCGTCGGCGTACCGCAGCACCTGTTCGACCAGCGCGATCTGGGCCGCGCCGTACGGAAGGTCGTGTGCCTCCTCGATGACGTCCCAGAGCTCCTCCGCCGTCTTCATCGGCTCTCCTCCCCGTTTCCGCCGGGAACGGCCCGGTCCAGCAGGCCCAGGAACGAGGTCGTCAACAGGGCCGCGTCGGCCGGCCGGATCGGATGATGGCCGAGCAGCAGGGCCTGGCCGTAGAGCGACTCGACCGCCAGGGCGGCGAGTTCGGCGTCACCGAGCGCCGCCACCCGCCGGATCAGCGGGTTGCGGTGGTTGAGGACCAGCTGCGGCCGGTCGTTCGGCACCGTCGAGGAGAGTGCGTCGAGCACCCCGCCCCACAGGTCGTCGGCCTGGTCACGGCTCGCGGTGAACTCGTCGTGGAAGGCGGCGGCACGGCTCACCAGATAGAGCGCGGGAAGGCCGGCCGGGTCGAACGAGCGCACCACGACCTCGCAGCCGAGCCGATCCAGGCGGCGCTGGGCGGCCGACAGGAACGGGCGCAGGCGCAGCTCGGTCTCCGCGTCGACGGCGGTGAACCGGGTCGTCAGATCGGTCGGGTCGAGACGTTCGGCGTGAACCTCCGGATCGACGGCGGCGAGACGCTGGATCAGGTCGGCGTCGTAGACGTAACCGCCGTTGATCAGGCCCACGTCCTGCGCGCCCGCGACGGCGGCGAGCTGCCGGAACTCGTCGGCGGTGGCGGCGTAGCGGAGCACCCCGTACCGTGCACGGAACTCGGCCAGGGTCAGCTCGCCCATGTTTGTCTGCATCGGATACCACTGCTCGACCAGGCGCAGCATCTCGTCGTCGTGCAGAGCCAGCGCCTTCACGCCGAGATGGTGGATCTGCAGGAACTGGGCGAGGCGGCGCGGGTCGGTGGTGGCGAGCCGGACCAGCCAGCCGCGCAGTTGGTCGGCGATCGCGTCCCGCGTCTCGGCCAGCATGCCGTCGTCGTAGAGCGCCTCGCGGCTCGCGGTCGGCCGCAGCTCGGTGCTGTCGACCACGCAGCGGGCGAAGAACGCCCAGTCGGGGAGCAGGCCCTCCACGTTCTCGGAGAGCAGCATGCGCTTGAGGTAGACCCGGTGACCGCCGCGGGTCGCCGGGTTGACCGGGGTGGGCAGCACGAAGGCCGCGCCGGTCAGGCCGGCACCGGGCACGTTCAGATCGATCACGTCGAAGGGGCGGAACCCGAGCATCGACTCCGCGTACGTGTTGCGTTCGCTCGCCGGGAGTGCCCAGGGCACCGTTCCGGTGGTGACCTGGTGACCGTCGGCGGTCACCTCCACCGGCAGCAGCGAGCCGTAGAGCCCGGCCAGCTCGACGACGGTCGCGCTGGTCAGATAGTGCTCGGAGCCACGGCGCGGCAGCAGGGTGACGGTGGTCCCCGGCTCGCGCTCGTCACCGGGCCGCACGTCGTAGCGGCCGTCGGAATATCCGGTCCAGAGGACCGGGGTCGCACCCTCGCGCCGGGTGTGCACCCGGATCTCGTCGGCCACCAGGAAGCAGGAGAGCAGGCCGATGCCGAACTGGCCGAGAAACTCGTGCCGGGCGAAACCCAGCTCATCCCGTTTCGAGCTGCGGCCGATGGTGGCGAGCAGCTCGTGAACCTGCGCCTCGGTGAGCCCGATGCCGTTGTCGGTGATCCGCAGCGCCTCGCCGGTGGTGATCTCGACCCGGCCGGCGTGGTCGGGGCCGACGGCGGTGATCGCGTCGACGGCGTTCTGCAGCAGCTCTCGGACGTAGACGCGTGGGCTCGCGTAGAGGTGGTGACTGAGCAGGTCGACGATGCCCCGAAGATCGACCTGGAACGTGTTGCTCACGGCGACGCACGGTACCGGGTCCGTCTGACAAAAGCGGCGTCATTTGGGATGGCGCGGCCTTCCCCGGCCGCGCCATCCCAGACGTCCGCTGCGGAGGATCAGCTCAGCCCGCCGGGCTCCGCTCCCTTGGCGATCGGCGCCCGGACCAGGTTGCCCCACTCCGTCCAAGAGCCGTCGTAGTTGCGAACCTGCGGGTACCCCAGCAGGTGGTGCAGGACGAACCAGGTGTGGCTGGACCGCTCGCCGATCCGGCAGTACGCGATGATGTCGTCCGCCGACTCCAGGCCGAGCTCGTCCCGGTAGATCTTGACCAGCTCGTCGTGCGCCTTGAAGGAGCCGTCGTCGTTCGCCGCGGACTTCCACGGCTTGCTGACCGCGCCCGGGATGTGCCCGCCACGCAGCGCGCCCTCCTGCGGGTACGCCGCCATGTGGGTCAGTTCGCCGGTGTACTCCTGCGGGGAGCGCACGTCGACCAGCGGCCGTCCGCTGGCGATGTGGCCCATCACCTGGTCACGGAACGCCCGGATCTCCGCGTCGTTGCGGACCGGCACCGCGTACTCCGCCCTGGGCCGGGTGGTCTTCTCCCGGGTCACCGGGCGACCCTCGGTCACCCACTTCTGCCGGCCGCCGTCGAGCAACCGCACGTCGCGATGCCCGAAAAGGCTGAAGACCCAGAGTGCGTACGCCGCCCACCAGTTGAAGTTGTCGCCGTAGAACACGATCGTGTCGTCCCGGCCGATGCCCTTGGCCTCGCACATCGCGGCGAACGCGGCGGGGTCCAGGTAATCACGGGTGACCTGATCGTTCAGCTCGAGGTGCCAGTCGACCTTGACCGCACCCGGGATGTGGCCGGTGTCGTAGAGCAGCACGTCCTCGTCCGACTCGACCACCACCAGGCCGGCGGTGTCCAGATTCGCGGCGAGCCACTCGGTGGTGACGAGTTTGTCGGGATGTGCGTAGGCCTGGAACGCCTGCGCCGGATCGTTCGGAACGGACATGCCTGTCACGTTAACCCTTCTCAGTCGCTGATCGGTCCCAGCACCGGTCGCTTTGCCGTGACGAGATCGCCCAGCGAACGTCCGCGCAGGTGCCGCCCGACCCAGGGCGCCAGGTGCTCCCGGGCCCAGCGCAAATCCGCGCTGCGCGCCAGCAGCCACGGTGTCGGCTGCGGCGCCGGCGGGACCAGCATCCAGTCCTCCTCGGCCCCGACGCCGAGCGCATTCAGCACGTGCCCGGCGACCCGCCGATGCCCGGTCTCGGAGAGGTGCAGCCGGTCGTCGCTCCACATGTCGCGGTGCAGATAGGCATGGTCGGCGAAGAGGTCGACCAGATACGCCCCATGCCGCTCCGCGATCTCCCGCATCCCGTCGTTGAGGGTGGCCGCGCGGCCGCCGATCATCCGCTGCCCGCCCGGAAGGTGCACGGCGACGTCGGCGAATCGGAACAGGATCACGTCCGCCCCGGTCGCACGGATCCGGGCGATGACCGGGGCGATCTTCTCCACCAGGGACCACGGATCGACCCGTGGCCGCAGGATGTCGTTGCCGCCGGCCGAGAAGCTGACCAGGTCGGGTTTCATCGTCAGGGCTGCTTCGAGTTGCTCCTCGATCACCTGGTCCAGGAGCCGGCCACGAATCGCCAAATTGGCGTAGCCGAAGTCCGGGCCGGAATCGACCGCGAGGCGGGTGGCGACCAGATCGGCCCAGCCTCGGTACGTGCCGTCCGGGTATTCGTCGCACATGCCCTCGGTGAAGCTGTCACCCATCGCCACATAGCTGCGCCAGACCATCGCGCCCCCCCTAACGCCTGCTCAGCTCGGCCAGTTTTCCACCGAACAGCCAGCGATCGGTACGTGACGATGGCGACACCTAGATAAGCACGTGATTTAGTCGTAGGGCGCACCGGCTTCGGCCACCGCGCGGCCGGCGGCTCTACACCCGATCGCGCGACCGTCGTACGGGCGGGGGTGCACCCTTTGTGGACACCGGCGGGGTAATCGCGGGAAGACTGGGTAGGCGACGTGTCGACGGCGGGAGGGCTCGAGTATGGCCAGGTTGGTTGCTGAGGCGATGACCCGACGGGTGGTCTACCTGCCGGCGGACACTCCTCTCGACGAGGCCGCACAGGCGATGCGGGACCAGGGCATCGGCGATGTGGTGGTGACGCGCGGCCCGACCATGTCCGGGATCGTCACCGCCCGGGACATCGTGGTCCGGGCCGTCGCCGAGGGTCTGTCCCCGGCGGCGACCACGCTCGGCGCGATCACCACCCGCGAGATCATCCTCATCGAGCAGGGCGCCACAGTGGAGGAGGCGGTACAGGCCATGCGGTCGCGGGCCGTTCGCCGCCTTCTGGTCTGCGACGCCGACCGGAAGATCGTCGGCCTGATCGGTCTGAGTGATGTGGTTCTGCGCTCGAATGCGGCCGCCGCCTGACCTGCTCGGGCCCGCCACCGGGGTTGCCGCCGACACCGCCTGCTCACCCCGTCCGTCCGCATTGCCCCGCTGCCGCCCACACCGCCCGCTGTCACCACCCGGATGCCGCCCACACCGCCCGCTGACACCACCCGGATGCCGCCCACCCCACCCGGGCGCCGCGGGCATCACCCATCCGCACCACCTGGCCGGCCCCTGCCGCGCGGCCACCGCCTGGTCAAATTTGGGATGTAGCACTCCTCTCGAGTGCGGTTGGCCGCTCGCTCTCTGCGCGTAGTTTGGTCGTCGTGAGTGACATGCCGCCGAAGCTGGCCGAGATCGTCGAGGACTTCGCCTCCGCACCCCGCGAGGTGGTCCTGGAGATGCTGCTGGAGTTCTCCGATGCGGTGCCACCGCTGCCCGCCGAGCTTGCCGCACACGACGGCATGGAGCAGGTTCCCGAGTGCCAGACGGCGTTCTTCCTCAAAGCCGAGGTGCAACCGGACACCACCGTGGTCACATGGTTCGACTGCCCGCCGGAGGCACCGACCACCCGGGCGTTCGCCGGCATCCTCGCCGAAGGACTGGCCGAGGCGTCGGCGGCCGAGATCCTCGCCATTCCCGATGATCTCTACGCTCGCATGGGCCTCGCCCAAGCGATCAGCCCGCTCCGGATCCGCGGCGGCACGGCGATTCTGGGTCGCCTCAAGCGTCAGATCGCCGAACAGCTGAACTGAGTTCCAACCTCACCCCTTGACTTCACCCTGAACGGAGAAGCATGGACATCCAGGTCTGGTCCGATGTCATCTGCCCATGGTGCTACATCGGCAAGCAGCGTCTCGAGAACGCGCTTGCCGAGTTCGACACGGAGGCGACGGTCACCTATCGGGCCTACCAGCTGGACCCGTTGCCGTTGCCGCAGCCGGTTCCGATCAGGCAGGTGATGGCCGCGAAGGCCGGTGGCGCGGAGCGGGCCGAACAGATGTTCAAACACGTCGCCGAGATCGGCGCGGGTGAGGGCCTGGTCCTCGACTTCGACCGGGCGATCGCCGCCAACACGTTCGCCGCGCATCGACTGATCGCCTGGGCCGCCGGCCAGGATCGGCAGGCCGACATGCTGAACGCCCTGCAGCGGGCCCACTTCGCCGACGGCATCAACGTCGGCTCGCTCCCCGCGCTCGCCGGAGTGGCCGGCTCGATCGGACTGGACGCGGCGACCGCCCTCGCCTACCTAGAATCCGACGCCGGCACCAACGCGGTCACCACCGATCTGATCGAGGCCCGGGAGCTGGACATCACGAGCGTCCCGACCTTCGTAGTCAACGGGAAGTACAAGGTCCAGGGCGCCCAGGAATCCGCCGCCCTGCTGGATGCCTTCGCCGAGATCACGCGCCGCGAAGGCGTCAACGCCGGTCGATAGCGTTTCACGTGAAACGATATCGGCGACCATCACTCAAATGATCGGGCCATTCAAAGGTCTGAGGGCCCGCCCGCCGATGTCGCCGCCACATGTCGCGTCATTCACGCTTCTGACAGTGGGGTCCCCTACTCAGGTTTCAGCTGATCCTGCCGAACGTCTGGGTTGTGGGGGATGGCAGCGCTCAGGAACGCCGCAAGGCTCGCGTCGGGACCCTCAGCGGTCTCGCATTGATGACCGGTGCAACGGCGATGGCCGCGGTGGGCCATCACTCCGTCTTCGCGACCAGCCTCCTGGCACTCCTGGCGCTCGGCATGGCGCACTCCTTGACCGTGGAGATCCAGCGCCAGGCCCATCGCCGCAGCGGGCGCTGGGAGCGGCACGACGTGGTCAACACCGTGCTGCTCGCCAGCTGGGCGGTCGGCTCGCTCACGATCGCCGCACTGCCCTATACGTCCCGCCCGATCCGGGTCCTAGGCCTGATTCTGGCCCTGAGTTACGCCTTCGCCTGCGCCTACTTCGTCGCCGAGCGCCGGCGGGCCGTCGCGGCGCCGCTCTCGACCGCTCCGTCGGTGTCCGAATCATCGCCGGTCTGACGACCAGCCTGCGAGGCCATCGTCGGCAGCACCACCATCAGCGGCGGCACCGGTACACCGTTCGTCTCGATCGGCAACTCCGGCACCGGCAACCAGTCCAACCCGAGCGGTTCGGGACCGATCCCGTCATCGTGCCCGGCCCGCGGCTCGCCGTCGGCCACCGACACCGCGAAGACCGAGGTCATGCCGGATGGGTACGGCATCTCCAGCACATACCTCAGGTCGCTGACGACCAGGCCGGTCTCTTCGAAGACCTCACGCCGCACGGCGTCCTCGGCGGTCTCGCCTGGCTCCAGCCCGCCACCCGGCAGGGTCCACCATTCGCCGCCACCGGATCGCCGGCTGCGCTCGTGCACCATCAGCACACGGCCGTCCCGCACGATCACGGCGGCGGCCCGTCTTCGTTCGCTCACGAGTCGCAGGCTAACCGTCGAACAGGCCTTCCGCAGGATTCCTTCATTCCTCTGTGGATACTTGGCAGCCCCAGATCGGGCATATGCGTTGCTACACCGTCGGAACGGTGACCAGCAGATACATCCTTGCCTCCAGCAGTTCCCCGGTTAGATGGAGCCGGGTTCGCGCGTCGATGCACGTGATCGCCGTCTCGATGGGATACGTCACGTCCGTCTCGAGCCGCCCCTCCCGGTGGACGCGCAGCGACCCCTGCCGCATGGCGTCGCACCGATACTCGGTCCCCGCCGACAACGGCTCCACGATTGTGCTGTCCAACCCGACGCCGTCCTCCAGGAGCAGCGGCCGACCGCCCCCGGATTGGCGACTCCGGCGAAGACGGCCCGCGCCCCGGCCCCACCAGTTGAGACCAGAAGACGGTCTCGTGACCCGTCCCACCGATCGTCGGAACCACCCCGGTTCGACCGCACCCCACACACCATGGTCAGATGGAATCGTGCCCCAAACGGCTCACTCAGAGATGCGCCTCGTCATCGTTCACAGGTTCGAAAGCCATCCGCGATCCGCCGCACCCGGTCATTGCCGCAAGCACCGTCGCCGCCGTCAGAAGAGCCAGCCGCGTCACCACGCCAGGAGATCGAAGCTCGCATCGACAGATGCCCCCGGCAAGGAGGCCTCCGTCTTCATAGGATCTCGACACAACCAGCTTGAATCAGTCGAAACGACTGATGCCCTCGCTGGCGACGGGTAAGAGCTTCATCACGTGGAGCCTAATGAACTTGAACCCGAATGCATGATCATCAATGAAAGAGCTCCTTGTCGCTCCTAAACTGCGGCTCCTTAGATCACCTTCTGTTGCCTGACATCGCCTTCTTGCTGATCATCCAAACGTTGCTCCGTCGAGGCCAGATTATGATCTTGCTCATTGCAGGAACAAATTTATGCATGGTTAAGTCACGAGAAGCGATCTATAGATCTGTATTCTTCTGACCGAACGGGGTTTCGATGCACAACATCTTGAAGCAGGCGGGAATCGTGCTGGCTGTCTCCGGTGCCGTCCTCGCGGGAACGGCCACCGCGGCCCAGGCGACGAGTCGTAGCTGCTCGGTCAACGGATATAACCCTCTGCTGCCCAACACTTGCCAGACCGCTAGCGTAGGGGCGTACTCGAACCACACCGTGAAAATCAGCGTCGGCGCGTACGCCGGATGCAAGTTCGACTACAAGGTCCGGGACATCGCCAACAACAAGGTGGTGAACTCCGGACGCGTGGAAACTCTGAGCAAGACCATCTCCGGCGTCTACAGCTTCTACCGGCTCGAACTGTCTCGCGTTGGCCGCGGCTGCGGCGGCGTCGGTTCGATCGAAGGCGTCTGACAAGACTGCTTGAATACGCGTGCTGGCATGCGGCCCAGGATCTGTTCAGTGGCCTGGGCCGCGTGCCAAGCCGTATCCCGACCAAGTGGCTTCCAACGGTCTTAGCCGGCGCACCGGCCGAAGGCCGCCAGCAGGCCGAGCGCGGCCGGCCCGCGCCGCGCTTGCGCGGCGCCTTGATCCAGAACAGCCCAATTCGGCAGTACAACCCCGAAGACCTCTGCCCTCCGTCAAGTGATGCGCGATAGTCGTCCGCCAAGTGATCTGCGACCGGCGAGCACGAATCGCGGCATGTGAGCATGTCGACACAAGCGGCCAAGGTCCACTCTTGCTCCTGCACTGGGATAGATCCCGTCAACTATGCGGTGGAACCAGAAATGGCCCCACTGAGCGTCGATGGCCACCTCCTTGATAGCCGCTCTGATGGCGAAGAACGTCCATGTTAGCGGCGCCCGGAAATCAGAGGTGTTGTAGTGCGAGATGCCAGGGGTAGGTACTCAGGCGATCACCTCCGGCTCCGGGAACGTGGGGTTCAAATTCGCCCTGCCCGAAAAGGACCTGGATTCCTTCGGCTCGTAGTTGTTCGATGCTGCGGAGGAACGGTGCACGGCCGGCAAGCGCGCTGTTGACGAAGGGCAGAACAACGACGGGGATGTCGAGTCCGGGTGCCTCGGCAAGGAGACCGAGGGCGTAGGTGTCGGAGATTCCCTGGGCAATCCCGTTGATCGTGTTGTAGGTGGCCGGGGCAACAATGATCGCGTCGGCTCGGAGACTTCGAAAATCGCCGGGTTTGCGGTACTGGCTGCATCCGGGACGGCCGGTCTGTTCCTCCACCGGCGGGGATGTCGATGAAGTCAAGGGCTGGTGGCGTGGCGATGATCTGGACGGTCCAGCCATCGTCCTGGGCGAGTTTGACGAGCTGGCCGACTTCGCCAGCAGGGCCAGCGGCGCAGACGACGATGTAGAGGACTTTGCTGTCGGTGCTCATCCGGCGATTCCGTGAGCGTCGGCGAACTCACGGGCGTCGCGGCGGACGCTGATCGGTGCGGTGGCGACCAGGTCGCCGACGAGTTGGCGGATCCGAGGGCGTCCGGTGATCTCTTCCGGCGCGATCTGACCGGCGGCCTGGATCGTACGGAGGGCCTGGTCGCGCTTGCCCCACATCAGGAATGCGCGTGTGACGTCGAGCAGAAGGACGGCCTTGCGTTCGTTGATGGGGCAGCGCGTCGAGGTCGACGCGACGGGCGTAGTCGATGGCAGTGCCGGCGTCGCCGAACCGTAGGGCGGCGCTGACGCGGTGACACAGGACGTTGTTGGGGCCGAAGGCGGTCCACATGTGGTTGCCCTCGTGGCCCAAGCGGTCGCCAGCCTGCTCGGCTTCGTCGAGGAGTTCGGTGCTGGTGTGGCGGTCGCCGTTATGAGCGGCTGCGATCGCACCACGGAGCAGAAGCGAGCCGTAGACCGACAGGTCGTCATCAGTCGGCTGGCTGAGAGCAGCGTCCATGCGCTGGGCTGCACTGCTGGCGTTGCTAGCTGCGGCGCGGTGATGGCCGCCATCCATCAGGGCGTGGGTGATGATCCGGGCGCTGAAGCCGATCATCAGTGGGATCTCGGTCTGCTGAGCGGCCTGCACGCTGCGGTCCGCGGCAAGCCAGGCCAGTCCCTTGTCGCCCTGTTTGAGCAGGGTGGAGGCGGCGAAGCCAGCGGAGTGAAGATCGGGCAATCGCGCCGATCTTCAGAACCGCCGTCCCCCAGAGTCTCAAAAAGTTCCATCGACGCCCTTGACGATGTGCAAGCCCGGTCGACCAGGCGGCATCAGGACGTTCCTGACCTGCCTCGTCAGAAGGTCGGCCCGCCGAAGGACGTGCAGCGGGCGCTTCGGCCGGCTTCGCCGTCGATCACATTGGAGGCCTATGTGCACTTCTGGCCGCGCCGTGAGCGTCGTCGCGGGGTCGTCGGCGAGGCGTTGAAAGCGGCTGCCGCTGGTCGGTGGGACCTGGGATGAGGTGGTCCCAAAGTGGTCCCAACGATCTTGGTCTTGCGTTTCGCCTGGTGAG
Source organism: Actinoplanes regularis (assembly GCF_900188005.1). GTDB lineage: Bacteria > Actinomycetota > Actinomycetes > Mycobacteriales > Micromonosporaceae > Actinoplanes > Actinoplanes regularis. The sequence continues at coordinate 16,475 of NZ_FZNR01000038.1, forward strand.
AGGCTTGAAATGTGGAGCCTAGGGGACTTGAACCCCTAACCCCCGCCTTGCAAAGGCGGTGCTCTGCCAATTGAGCTAAGGCCCCGGACAGCGCCTCAGCGCAGGTCGGGAGCGGTGGTCGCCTCATGCCACAGGGCACGCTCGTCGCTGGAGGCCTTGACTTTCTTGACCACCAGCGCAGCCGCACCGACGACAGCCGCCACGATGAGAAGCTTCTTCAGCATCGAGTACCCCCAAATCCGGGACCGCAGACGCACAAAGGGCCATAAGACATAACGGGCGATCCTTGATCCGCTCGACTTGCGGATCGGAATCGCCCGATCGCCTGTGGGGCTAGCTGGAATCGAACCAGCGACCTCAGAGTTATCAGCTCTGCGCTCTAACCGACTGAGCTATAGCCCCCTCAACTGCGGATTGAACGTTACCGCATCGGGTTGTGAGCCACCAAAGCGGGGGTGGCCCACAACCCGATCAGGTACGTCAGTCTCGCTCCGCGAGCGTCAGCTCGATGCCGCCGACCAGGTCGGCGCACACGTTGTAGATGAACGCTCCGAGCGTCGCCAGCGCCGTGAACAGCACGACGTTGACCGCGCCGATCAGCATCGACGTGCCGATGACGCCCCACGCGGTGATCCGGAAGCCGCCGGTGTCACCGGTACCGCCGCTCGCGCTGACCAGTTCCTTGAGGCTGTCGTTGACCGAGGTCCAGACGCCCATCGTGTCCAATGCCAGGTAGAGCACCGAGGTCGCGACGACCACCACGATGAACAGCACGATCGAGACCGCGAACGCGAACTTCATCACAGACCACGGGTCGATCCGCTTGAGGTTCAGCCGGGCCCGACGCGGACCACGTGCCGCGGCCGAGGAGACCGTGGAACGGGCCGAACGAACCGCTTCGGAGACCCGGGCGGCCCCCACTGCCGACGTCCCACCCGGACCGGCCGGCGCCGCGGCCGACCCGGAGACCGGCACGGTGCGCTGATTCGCGGCACCGGGCGGGGTCACCGTGGGCACACTGCCCGCCGGGCGCGCAGCGGCGCCCGTAGGGGCGCCAGGCACCGTTCCAGGGCGCGCCGAGGCGGCCCCGGGCGCGGCGCCCTTGCCCTTGGTCACGACCGGCACCGCCGCCGAAGCCTTGGCCACAGCGGGACCGCTGGGCCGTTTGGCGTCTGCGTCCGATCCGGCGGCGGATGGCTCACCGGGCGGCGGGGCCATCCCCGGCGCCCTGGTGAACTTCGGCGGGGACGGGGCATCGGCGGGGACAGCGGCGCGCCCAGCGGTCTCGCGTCCAGTCGCTGCGGCGCCGTCCTTCTTCGCCGCATCGCCCGGAGTCGCTGAGGTCCCGGGGCCCCCCGACTTCGCCTGTGTCTCCGGCATCAACTAGTCCTGTTCGTCAGGCTCGTCGGCATTGCGAGCAAGCGCCACGATGGTTACACCTTCAGGGAGGTCCATCAGCTTGACCCCCATTGTGTTCCGATCCCGTGTGCGCCGTACAGGCTTCACGGGAGTCCGGATGACACCACCATTACTGGTGATGGCAAACAGTTCATCCTCCGGGCTGATCACCAGAGCGCCGACAAGTCCACCACGACGTTCGGTGATCTTCGCGGTGAGCACCCCCTTGCCGCCACGCCCCTGCACCGGATACTCCTCGATCGGTGTCCGTTTGGCATACCCACCGTTGGTGGCAACCAACACATCCATGCCCTCGCGGACGACCTCCATGGCCAGGAGCTCGTCGTTGTCACCGAATCGCATGCCGATCACACCGGACGTCGCCCGCCCCATCGGGCGCAGCGCCTCGTCGGTCGCGTTGAAACGAATGGCCTGGGCGTTCTTGGAGACCAGCAACAGGTCATCCTCCGAAGCCGCCAGGGCAGCGCCCACCAACTCGTCATCCTCCCGCAGGTTGATGGCGATGATGCCACCGCTGCGGTTGGAGTCAAACTCGTCGAGGCGGGTCTTCTTCACGAGACCATTCTTAGTGGCGAGCACAAGGTACGGCGCGACCTGGTAATTCGGGATCTGGATGACCTGCGCGATGTGCTCGTCCGGCTGGAAGGCCAGCAGGTTCGCGACGTGCTGTCCCTTTGCGACGCGATTCGCCTCGGGCAGTTCGTACGCCTTTGCCCGATAAACCCGGCCCTTGTTCGTGAAGAACAGCATCCAGTCATGCGTGGAAATCACGTAGAAGTGCGACACGATGTCGTCCTGGCGCAGGGTCGCACCGCTGACACCCTTGCCGCCGCGCTTCTGCGATCGGTACATGTCGACCTTGGTGCGCTTCGCGTAACCAGTTCGTGTGATGGTCACCACAACGTCCTCGCGCGCGATGAGGTCCTCCATGGAGACCTCGCCGTCGAACGGGATGATCTGGGTGCGCCGGTCGTCGCCGAACTTCTGCACGATCTCGCCGAGTTCCTCGGAGATGATCGACCGCTGCCGCTCCGGCTTCGCGAGGATGTCCTTGAAGTCGGCGATCTCCAACTCGATCTTCACCAGCTCGTCGACGATCCGCTGCCGCTCCAGGGCGGCCAGGCGGCGCAACTGCATGTCGAGGATCGCGGTGGCCTGGATCTCGTCGACGTCGAGCAGCGTCATCAGGCCCTGACGGGAATCCTCGACCGTCGGCGACCGCCGGATCAGGGCGATCACCTCGTCGAGCATGTCCAGCGCCTTGGCCAGACCACGCAGGATGTGCGCCCGCTCCTCGGCCTTGCGCAGGCGGTACGCGGTCCGCCGGCGGATGACCTCGATCTGGTGCTCGACGTAGTACCGGATGAACTGGGCGAGGTTCAGCGTGCGGGGCACGCCGTCGACCAGCGCCAGCATGTTCGCGCCGAACGTCTCCTGCAGCTGGGTGTGCTTGTAGAGGTTGTTCAGCACCACCTTGGCGACCGCGTCCCGCTTGAGGACCAGGATCAGCCGCATACCGGTACGTCCGGACGACTCGTCCCGGATGTCCGCGATACCGGTGAGCTTGCCCTCCTTGACCAGCTCCGCGACCCGCTCGGCCAGGTTGTCCGGGTTCACCTGGTACGGCAGCTCGGTCACCACGAGACATGGCCGGCCCCGGGTGTCCTCCTCGACCTCGACCACCGCGCGCATCCGGATCGAACCCCGCCCGGTCCGGTACGCGTCCTGGATTGCCTGCTGACCGACGATCAGGCCGTACGTCGGGAAGTCCGGGCCCTTGACGATCTCGAGCAGCGCGTCGAGCGTGGTCGCCTCGTCCGCGTCGATGTTGTCCAGGCACCACTGGACGGCCGCCGCGATCTCGCGCAGGTTGTGCGGCGGAATCTTGGTCGCCATTCCGACCGCGATGCCCTCGGACCCGTTGACCAGCAGGTTCGGGAACCGGGCCGGCAGGATCGTCGGCTCCTTGGTACGCCCGTCGTAGTTGTCCTGCATGTCGACGGTGTCCTCGTCGATGTCCCGCAGCATGTCCATGGCCAGCGGGGACAGCTTCGACTCGGTGTACCGCATGGCGGCCGGCGGGTCGTTACCCGGCGAGCCGAAGTTGCCGTTGCCGTCGATCAGCGGGTACCGCAGCGACCACGGCTGGCCCATCCGGACCAGGGCGTCGTAGATCGACGAGTCGCCGTGCGGGTGGTAGTTACCCATCACGTCACCGACCACGCGCGCGCACTTCACGTACCCGCGGTCGGGCCGGAAGCCGGCGTCGTACATCGCATAAAGAATCTTGCGGTGTACGGGCTTCAGGCCGTCCCGCACGTCGGGCAAAGCGCGGCCGACGATGACGCTCATCGCGTAGTCGAGATACGAGCGCTGCATCTCGACCTCGAGCCCGACGGGCTCGACGCGCTGGGTCACCCCACCGCCGTTCTCATCCTGGGATTCGTCGCCGTCGGTGGGTTCGGGAATGTCAGTCACTGTTAACCCTTACTCAAGGTGTAGCCAGGCAAATTCGGCCAAAGCCCGCAAATAGCTGTGGATAACATTGTGGAAAGGTGCCCCACGCTGTGGACACGTGACCAGCGATGCCAGCCAGGGGTCAGATGTCGAGGAACCTGACGTCCTTCGCGTTGCGCTGGATGAACGACCGCCGAGCCTCGACGTCCTCACCCATCAGCACGCTGAACAACTCGTCAGCCACCGCGGCGTCGTCCAGGGTCACCTGACGCAGGGTCCGGGTGTCCGGGTCCATAGTGGTGTCCCACAGCTCGTGGAAGTTCATCTCGCCGAGACCCTTGAACCGCTGGATGTCATCCGGCTTGGCGTTCGCCTTCTTCTGCTGACGCAGGGCGATCAATCCATCACGCTCACGGTCGGAGTACGCGTACTGCGCGTCGTCGCCCCGCTTGTTCCACTTGATCTTGTAGAGCGGCGGCGACGCCAGGTAGACGTGCCCCTGCTCGACGAGCGGCCGCATGAAGCGGAACAGCAAGGTGAGCAACAGCGTCTGGATGTGCTGGCCGTCGACGTCGGCGTCGGCCATCAGAATAATCTTGTGGTACCGCAGCTTCCCGATGTCGAACTCGTCGTGGATACCGGTGCCCAGCGCGGTGATCAGCGCCTGGACCTCGTTGTTCTTCAACACCCGGTCGATCCGGGCCTTCTCCACGTTCAGGATCTTGCCGCGGATGGGCAGGATCGCCTGGTACTTGCTCGACCGGCCCTGCTTGGCCGAACCGCCGGCCGAGTCACCCTCGACGATGAACAGCTCGGTCTCGCGCGGGTCAGTGGACTGGCAGTCGGCCAGCTTGCCCGGCATCGAGCCGGACTCCAGCAGCGACTTACGGCGGGCCAGCTTGCGGGCCTGCTGTGCGGCGATCCGGGCGCGAGCGGCCTGGTCGGCCTTGGTGATGATCAGCTTGGCGTCCGCGGGATTGCGGTCGAACCAGTCGGCAAGCTGCTCGTTGGCGACCCGCTGCACGAAGCTCTTCATGTCGGTGTTGCCGAGCTTCGTCTTGGTCTGACCCTCGAACTGCGGCTCACGCAGGGTCACCGAGATGATCGCGGCGAGACCCTCGCGGATGTCCTCACCGGACAACTTCTGGTCGCTCTTGAGGAACTTCTTCTCGATGCCGTACTTGTTGACGATCGTGGTCAGCGCGGCCCGGAAGCCCTCTTCGTGGGTACCGCCCTCGTGGGTGTTGATGCGGTTCGCGAAGGTGTAGACCGACTCACCGTAGGACTCGTTCCACTGCATGGCGATCTCGACGCCCATGCCGGCCTCGTTGTCCTCGGTACCGAACTCGATCACCGTCTTGTGGATCGCGCTCTTGGTGGCGTTGAGGTGCCGGACGAAGTCCGAGATGCCGCCCGCGTACATGAAGGTGACCTTGCGCGGCTCACCGTTCTCGTCCGCGAACTCGGTGCGCTCGTCGGTGAAGTTGATGGTGAGCGCGCGGTTCAGGAACGCCATCTCCTGGAGCCGGCGGTAGATCGTCTGGAAGTCGAACTCGACGGTCTCAAAGATGTTCGGGTCCGGCCAGAACTGCACCGTCGAGCCGGTGGACTCGGTGGTCTCGCCCTTGATCAGCTCCTCCGGCACGGAGGCGTTGTACTTCTGCCGCCAGACGAAGCCGTTCTTGTGGATCTTCACCGCCATCCGAGTGGAAAGCGCGTTCACCACCGAGACGCCGACGCCGTGCAGACCGCCGGAGACCTTGTAGGCCTGGTTGTCGAACTTGCCACCCGCGTGCAGCACGGTCAGCGCCACCTCGACGCCGGGCTTCTTCAGCTTGGGGTGCAGGTCGACCGGGAAACCACGGCCGTTGTCGGTGACCGAAACGCCACCGTCGGCCAGCAGCACCACGTCGATGGTGTCGCAGTACCCCGCGAGCGCCTCGTCGACGGCGTTGTCCACCACCTCCCAGATCAGGTGGTGCAGACCCCGCTCGCCGGTAGAGCCGATGTACATGCCGGGACGCTTGCGAACCGCTTCAAGGCCTTCGAGCACGGTGATTGAATCGGCACCGTACTCCTGATTGTTCTCTGCCACCCTCGGCCGCTTTCTCGCACCGGACCCATGGGGCCCCGCACGGGGTTGGCAGGCGTCCAGCAGCAATCAGCGCACACGAGACACCAGCTTGATGACACCGCGGAAGAAAGCGGACCACCGGTGGAACCGTGCACGCCGGTCGCCGCGGGCTGCCCGCGGATCGTGATCGGCTGGAAAAACCGCGTAGCGTGACGAAAGTGGCTGCGTGTAACAGCTCAACCACCGTCAAGCACAGTTTTCCCGGTCGCTGTCGATTCTACTCCGCCGAAGCGAGTTGGCGAGGGTCCGGCACCCCTTCTGGGGGCCTGAGACATCCGTAGCGCGATTTAGCCCGCCTCCCGCGTCTCCCCCTACACGGAACAGCTTGCTCGCAGAATGGCAAACGCTGCGGGCCGGGCGCGCCTGCCGGACCCGGCCGACGCCCGCTGCCACACTGCCTGTCAACAGCAGGCGTTGGTGTCGTAACCTCGCCCGCACAGGCCGTACATGGCCGAACGGCCATGAGGTCGGGTCGAGAAAGGGTTGCCCCGATGGCGCACGACAAGGGCCTGGACAACGTCGCGGTGCACTGGCCGCGGACGAACCAGTACTACGACCCGGTGGCTCCCGCCGAGTTCGTCGACTTCGGGGCGATCGCCGACGCTCCCGAGATCGCCGCGCCCACCGGGGCACTGGCGCTGCACATCGCCAAGACCGGCACGGTGCGCGCGACCGCCTACACCGAACTGGTCGACCTGCTGCTCGGCCTCGAGGGCGTGCTCTACGCCACCGACGCGGCCGCGGAGGACGAGGACCCGGTGATCGACCCGGACGGCTGCGCGTGGATCGCCGGCGGCTTGGAGCGCTTCGTCGAGGGTCACGAGAAGTTCGGTGACCTGGTCACCTTCGACACGGTGGCCGAGGTGATGCGGACCGCGATCGCCGGTGGGCGCCTGGCCGACCAGCAGTTGCGCTGGCTCGACCACCGGCTCACGGCGTTGCGCGACGACGCGGGCAACGCCCCGCACTGGAGCTTCGCCCGTACCGAACTGGCGATCCTGGCGGGTTTCTACCGCCGCTGCGCCGATCGTGGTTTCGCGGTCTTCGCGGACTACTGATCCTCGCACCGTCCGCGAGCGGTCACGGTCACACCAGGCCGGAGATTCCCGGACCCGCCGCGGTCAGCCATAGGTGTCGCGAGGGCCACGGCCCTGCACCCGACGTGGGCCGCGGTTCCACGACGGCGCCGCCGGCCCGTGGATGTTCAGCTTGGTGACCACCTTGTGCCCGACCTCAGCGGCGATCTGCTTCAGCAGCCGGGCGGTGAGCATCCGCAATTGGGTGGCCCACGCGGTGGACTCCGCCTCGACGGTCAGCACCCCGGCCTCGAGCTTCACCGGCCGGCTGTGCGCGGCGATGTCCGGCCCGACCACCTTCTCCCAGGCGCCGAAAACGGTCGCCTCGGCCTTCGGCCGCTCCCAGCCCCGCGCCTTCATCAGACGCTCCAGCATCGTCCCGAACAGCTGGGGATCACGCGGATCCGGTCCCGGACCGGAATAGCCGCGGAGCCGCTTCTCGCCGCTTCCGCCGCCGGTCCGCCTGCGCGGCTGGCGGGCCGCATCCCGGCGCTTCGCCAGAGCCGCGTCCAGGACCGCCCGCGCCAGTTCCGGCCCCGCCTTCCCGGCCTCCGAGGCGAGGGGACCATCCGCACCCGAAGCGGCGGACTGTCCCGCAGGGCCGCCATCGCCGCTCGGAGCAGCCGGTTCGGCTGCCCGCGACGGCCGCGAGCCAGGTCGCCCGTCGTCCGTCCCGCTCACCTCACGTGGCATTCCGTCACCTCCTGTGGACAACCGCCACTCGTGCCACCGGCCGACACCCCGTCAACAAGCTCACCAGGGCCCGCAGAATCCACGATCCACACCCAACCCGGCGTCCGGGCCCCACACCCGCTCCACGACACGCTCAGGGCCGCAGAGCGACGACTAGACCGCATCGGCGAGCCGTGCTCGACGCTGTCGGCCGTTGCGGGTCGAACAATCCGTGCGGTTCTTCGCGAATCACCGCAACAGTTATCCACAGGTTGTGGAACCCTCCGCAGAAATCATGACGCACGGATCACCGACCCGCTGGTCACGTCGAACCGCGCGCCCCGCAGCGCCGCCGGCACGTCCTCGGGAACCGCACAGGTGACCAGCAACTGGGCCGCATCGGACACCAGCGCCGCCAACCTGTCTCGCCGACCGGCGTCCAGCTCGGCGAAGACATCGTCCAGCACCAGCACCGGCTCGATCCCGTCCGACCGCAGCAGGTCGTACGCCGCGAGACGCAGGGCCAGCGCGAACGACCAGCACTCGCCGTGGCTCGCATAGCCCTTGGCGGGCAGCTCGCCCAGCGACAGGGCGAGGTCGTCGCGGTGCGGGCCGACCAGCGTCGTACCCCGCTCGATCTCGGCCGGCCGCCGCTCCCGCATGCTTGCCAGCAGCCCCGCCTCCAGGGCTGCCCGGTCCGGCGTCACGTTTTCGCCGAGGCGGGACGCGTACGCGATCGAGGCCGTCGACTTCCCCGCCGCCACCGTGTCGTACGCCTTGGTCAAATGCGGCCCGAGAGCCGCGGCGAGCTCCAGCCGGCCGGCCAGCAGCTCCGCCCCGTGGTACGCCAGATGCTGATCCCAAACGGCCAGCGTCGACAGGTCCTGCCCACGCGTCCCGCCCACCTTGCGGGTCAGGTACGCCGTCCGCAGCAACGCGTTGCGCTGCTTGACCACCCGGTCGTAGTCCGCGCGTACCCCGGCGTACCGCGGCTGCCGGGCGACCAGCAGATCATCGAGGTAACGACGGCGCTCGGACGGATCGCCACGGACCAGTTCCAGGTCCTCCGGCGCGAAGAGCACCATCCGCAGGGCGCCGAGCACCTCCCGCGGCCTGCGGACCGGTGATCGGTTCAGCCGGGCCCGGTTCGCCTTACCGGGCACGATCTCCAGCTCGACCAGCAGTTCCCGGCCATCATGGACGATCGCGCAGCGGATCACCGCCGAACCGGCACCGAAACGGACCAGTGGGGCGTCGGTGGCCACCCGGTGACTGTCCAGGGCGGCCACGTAGCCGAGTGCCTCGATGAGGTTCGTCTTGCCCATGCCGTTCTGCCCGACCAGCACGGACACGCCGGGATCGAGATCGACAGCCACCCGCTCGTAGGAACGGAAGTCGACGAGCTCGACCCGGCGTACGTGCATGGATCAGCGCTTGACGGCGTGGCCGCCGAACTGGTTGCGCAGCGCGGCGACGGCCTTCATCGCCGGAGAGTCGTCCTGCCGCGAGGCGAACCGGGCGAACAACGACGCGGAGATGACGTGAGCCGGCACTGCGAGGCGAACCGCCTCGTCGACCGTCCACCGGCCCTCGCCGGTGTCGTCCGCGTAACCCTTCAGACCGGCCAGCTTCGGGTCCTCGTCGAGAGCCCGGTCCAGCAGGTCGAGCAGCCACGACTTGACAACGCTGCCCTCCCGCCAGCTCTTGATCACGGCGGGCACGTTCTCGACAAGCTCAGACGCCTCGAGGATCTCGTAGCCCTCGGCGTACGCGTGCATCAGGCCGTACTCGATGCCGTTGTGCACCATCTTGGCGTAGTGACCGGCGCCCGGACCGCCGGCGTGCGCGAACCCGAACTCACCGGCCGGCTTGAGCGCCTCGAAGATCGGCATGCAGTGCGCCACCGTCTCCGCGTCGCCGCCGACCATCAGGGCGTACCCGTTGGTCTTGCCCCAGACGCCGCCGGAGACACCGACGTCCATGTACTTGATGCCCTTCTTCGCGAGGCGCTCGGCCCGCGGGGCGTCGTCGGTGAACTTGGAGTTTCCGCCGTCGATGATGACGTCGCCGGGTGACAGAACCTCGGCGAGAGCGTCGATGGTGTCCTCAGTGATCTTGCCGGACGGCACCATGGTCCAGACCACCCGAGGCGTGGCGAGCTTCTCGGCCAGGTCGGCCAGGCTGCTGGCATCACTGACAGCCAGATTCTGGTCGAATCCGACGACTTCATGCCCGGCGGCACGAAGTCGTTCCCGCATGTTGCCACCCATTCGACCGAGACCGATCAGGCCGAGTTGCATCGTCTCTCCCCTAGGAGTGCGAATGTTGCTCGCTCAGTATCAGCGCGTTACCCGGATCGGCATGATCAGATAGCGGTATCCCGGGATGATTTCGCCGCTTTCGCCCGCGGGCGAGATCACAGCGGGCTTGAACGCGTCGACGAAGGAGAACACCGCGGTCGGGGCTCCGAGGTTCTGCAGACCGTCGATCAGGTACTGCGGATTGAAGCCGATCGTCAGCGCCTCACCGGTGAACGACGCCTCCATCGCCTCGCTGGCGCGCGCCTCCTCGGTGGTACCGGCCTCGACCACCAGACCGTCCTCGCTGAAGCTGAGCAGCACCGGAGTGGTGCGCTCGGCGACCAGCGCGACGCGGCGGACAACCTCGACCAGTGCGGAGACGGCGATCCGGGCCTCGGCGTTGTGCGAGGCCGGGAAGAGCGAACGGACCGGCGGGTAGTTGGCGCCGTCGAGCAGGCGGCTGGTGGTCCGCCGGGTGCCACCGGCGAAACCGATCATGCCCTCGCCGGCATTGCCCTGCGCCAGGGCCAGCGTGACCGAACCGCCCAGCGGGCCGAGCGCCTTGGCCGTGTCGTTCAGCGTCTTCGCCGGAACCAGAGCGTTCAGGCTGATCTCCGGGTCGTCCGGGGTCCACTCGATTTCACGCATGGCCAGCCGGTAGCGGTCGGTGGCGAGCATCGCCATCGTCGAGCCGTTCAGCTCGATCCGGACACCGGTCATCATCGGCAGCGTCTCGTCCCGGCCGGCGGCGATGGCCACCTGGGAAACCGCTGAGGCGAACGTAGCGGCGTCGACAAGGCCCGCGCTGGACGGCATATCCGGCAGGGTCGGATAGTCCTCCACCGGCATCGTGGGGAGGGTGAAACGCGCGCTGCCACAGACCAGCTCCAGGTGGGAACCGACAGCGGCGATGTCGACCGGCTTGCCGGGCAGCGCCTTGGTGATCTCGGCGAGCAACCGGCCGGAGACCAGCGCGGCGCCGTCCGCGTCCGACTGGACCTCGACGGAGACCTGGCTGGAGACCTCGTAGTCGAACCCGGAGACCTGCAGCCGGCTGTCGGTGACTCGCAGCAGGACACCGGCGAGCACCGGCACTGACGGCCGGCTGGGAAGGCTCTTGGCTGTCCAGGCCACGGCGTCGGCGAGCGAGTCTCGCTCCACCCGGAACTTCATGCTGTCCTCCGCGATGCTTCCTCTACGGGGCGTGGAGCCCACTGGAACTCTATGGCGCTGACCGTGTTCACGTGTGCCCGACCCCGGGGTCGCGAGGCCGGGCCCGCCTTGCCTTTACGACCGACCTACCTTGCCTTGCTCCGGCCCGGAAGCGAAATGTCGATGCCCCGCCGGAGTTGACGATCTTCCGACTGAGGGCTGGACGCCCCGGGATCCGGCCCACCGAGGTACCGGCTTCTGTAGGTGCCAACTCTCCATCGACTCCGGAGGGTGCGTCCACACCACTTCACCGGAGCGAGGCCGCAGTGCTCCGGAAGCAGGGCACCGGTACCTCTCGGTGCTGGCTTCTCTTCGAGCCGAGAACCGGGACCTGCCGAACTTCCACAGCCCTACTATTTCTTTTTCTCTCTTAGAGAAATATCTAGTCGTCTTCATAGGGCCTGTGCAAACTGTGGAAAACCAGCGTTTTCGCAGGTGACAGCGTTATCCACCGGTGAGCCACATGTGGGAAACCCGGGTACAACCTGGGGTCTGTGTCCACAACCACCGGCTGCGCGGCCCGTTGTCCACGGTTATCCACCGGCTATCCACCGGTAATCCACCGGGTTGGTCACCTGACCTGTGGACAGCACTGGGACGGTACCGACTCGTCATCCCCAGAACCTTCAACAGGTAATCCACATTCATCCACAGGCAGCTGACTAATCGCTAACTCTCCGTGTCTGTCCACATCGATTTCCCCAGGGTCAGTCCACATCTGTGGAGTACGGGCCGAGCGTTGTCCACCGACTGGGGAGAACGCCTGTGGATGCCTGTGGATGAGTGTGGATAACGTTGGCACGAAACAGACCCGTTCCGACGTTGACAACTTTGCCTCGGCCGCCCTCAAAAGTTGGCATCGAAGTGAGCCAATTTATGCAGGTCACCGGCCGATCTGGGGGTAACTCTGTGGAAAACCCCGTGTAAAACCGGTGGATAAACGTGTGGATCCCGCGTTGCCCCAGTTCAGCCCCGTTGTCACCTGCCTGTGGGTAACCGCGTGTTCCTGTGGGTAACTCGAATCCGCACATGTCGGCGCTCTGGATCCCGTTGCGATCTCGGATCGGGCCGGCCGCCCGGGCGGAGGTTCCGTGCCGGGCGCGATGCTCCAGGACGGCGACCCTCGATGCGCGGTGGAGACGGTGAACGCGCTACCCAGGATCCGAGGCCGTTCGAGGCGGGGAAACGCTTCAGCCCGCCGGCGGGATGCGCGACGGGCTGGCGGCGTTGCGGTTGGACCGGGCTCAGGTCGTACCGGATCAGGAGTTCTGTTTGATCCTGTTGGTGAGCTCGGCGATCTGGTTGTACAGCGAGCGGCGTTCGGCCATGTGTTGACGGATCTTGCGGTCGGCGTGCATGACCGTGGTGTGGTCGCGGCCGCCGAAGGCCTGTCCGATCCGGGGCAGGGAGAGATCGGTCAGTTCGCGGCACAGGTACATGGCGACCTGACGTGCGTTGACCAGCACCCGGCTGCGGGAGTGGCCGCGCAGGTCCTCCAGGGAGACGCCGAAGTAGTCCGCGGTGGAGACCATGATCTGGTCCGCGGTGATCTCCGGGCCCGCACCGTCCGGCATGAAGTCGCGCAGGACCTCCTCGGCCAGTGACAATTGGACCGGGGAACGGGTGAGACTGGCGAACGCGGTCACCCGGATGAGGGCACCCTCGAGCTCGCGGATCGAGTTGGAGACCCGGGACGCGATGAACTCCAGTACGTCGTCGGGGGCGTACATGCGCTCCTGCGCGGCCTTCTTCTGCAGGATGGCGATTCGCGTCTCGAGGTCCGGCGGCTGGATGTCGGCGAGCAGACCCCATTCGAAGCGGGTACGCATCCGGTCTTCCAGAGTGGCCAGCTGCCGCGGCGAGCGGTCGGAGCTGATCACGATCTGCTTGTTCGCGTTGTGCAGCGTGTTGAAGGTGTGGAAGAACTCCTCCTGCGTCCGCTCCCGGTTCTCCAGGAACTGGATGTCGTCGATCAGCAGGATGTCGACGTCCCGGTAGCGACGCTGGAACGCCTGCGTCTTGTCGTCCCGCAGGCTGTTGATGAAATCGTTGGTGAATTCCTCGGTCGAGACATAGCGCACGGAGCGTGCATGCCCGAGGGTGGTTGCGTAATGGCCGATGGCGTGCAGGAGGTGGGTCTTGCCCAGCCCGGAGCTGCCGTAGATGAACAGCGGGTTGTACGCCTTCGCCGGTGACTCGGCCACCGCGACCGACGCGGCGTGCGCGAAACGGTTGGACGAGCCGATGACGAATGTCTCGAACATGTACTTCGGGTTGAGCCGATTCCCGTCGTTACCGCCGGGACGCGGCGACGCGCCGGGGCCGCGCAGGTCGATCGGGGCGCGGCCGGGACCGTTGTCGCCGGCGCGCATCGGCATCTGGTCGTCGCGGCGGTTGTCCGGATGGCGCTGGTTCTCGCGCAGCTGTGCCGGGTCAGCGGGCATCCGGAGAGCGGCGGGCTCGTTCGGTGCCGGGGGAAGCTCACGCTCGGGGTGCTTCTCCGGGGCGTGGGCGGTCTGCGGCGCGGGCGGCATCGGGTCGGCGAAGAGCGCCTCCTGGCCGTCCCGGGCGGTGGGCACGCTGCGGATGTACGGCGAGGCCGGCGCGGAGTGCTGCGCGGAGCCGGTGGGGTACGGCTCGGGCGCGCGGTCCGGCGGTCCGAAAGCCGGCGGCTGGTATGGCGACTCGGCCGGGTAGGGGGGCAGCTCCGGCTGGTAATGCTGTGGATCCGGGCTGCGTGGTGGCTCGGCGTAGTGCATGGGCGGCGCCTCGCGGGGAGCCGGCTCGGTGTCCGTCTCGACCGGGGTGCCGTAGACCGTGCCGGGCATGCCGGTGCCGTCCTCGGGCGGGCGGACGGTGACGGCCACCTGGATCGGCCGGTTCAGCCGCCGGGTGAGCGCCTCGGTGATCGCCGGTCGCAGCCGCAGCTCGATCACGTCGCGGGTGTACGCGTCCGGAACCGACAGCAGCGCGGTGTCCTCGACTATCGCCCGCAACCGGGTGAACCGGAGATAGGCACGCTGCTGCCGCGAAGCGATCTCCTCGGACAGTTCGCTGAGCGTGTCCTGCCACAGCATGCCCAGGTCGACCTGATCGGCCACCGCCGCGCCACCCCCATCGCCACCGACCCCCGGTGGACCTTGTGTCCGGCCTTCCCCTGTGCCTGTCGGCGCCAGTGCAGGCAACCGATCGGCTCCCCCAACCCAGCACAGTTAACGCGCTGAACACGCACGGCGCCACCGGCTATCCACAGGTTATCCACAACCCGTGGTGGTGCCGATGGCGCTCCCGGCCGGATGGTCGGCAGATTCACCGGAGCCTGTAGCGGCGCGGGCTTAAAACAGGCTCACCTTGGCGAACGATCCACCTGCTTGTCCGGTTTTGGCCGCTGCCTCGCGGTATGCGAACGACCGGGTAAGACCAGCAACCGCGCACGCTAACAGCGCTTGTGGGGGGACTACAACCGCTGTCCCGACCATCCCCTGCTCGTTCGCAGGAAAAGATTCACTTTGTGCGTGGAAAGACCTGCTGGCCGCTCGGAGGTTCGTGCATGTCGGCGTGCCGACCCAGGATATGGTTGACCGCTGCAACAGCCCTGCGTAGGGTTATGCGGTTGCTCCGCCGCGCTCTGATAAAGTGGCGTCTTGCAGCGGATGCCCCCTGACGTAGTTGAAGACGGAGTTCTGACGTGAGCAAGCGCACCTACCAGCCGAACAACCGCCGGCGCGCCAAGACCCACGGCTTCCGGCTGCGCATGCGCACCCGTGCCGGCCGTGCCATCCTTTCCGCCCGCCGTACCAAGGGCCGCGACAAGCTGTCGGCCTGAGTCGGCGCTTAGTCGGGTCGGAATGTCCAGGTAGTCGTGCTGGCCGCGACGCAACGACTGCGGCGTAGCGCGGACTTCGCCGCGGCGATCCGCGGTGGCCGTCGAGCCGGTCGCGGAACTCTGGTCGTTCACCTGCTTATCGAGGAGCCGGCGCACGCCTCCACGGCGCGCGCCGGCTTCGTCGTATCCAAAGCCGTTGGCAACGCGGTGGTGCGGAACAAGGTCCGGCGCCGACTGCGTCACCTGGTCCGGCCCCTGCTCATCGACCTTCCGCCGGGTGCTTCGCTGGTGGTACGGGCGTTGCCGCCGGCCGCCGAGGCGGGGTACGCGGATCTCGCCACCGACCTCACGGGCGCGCTCGCGTCCGCTCGTCGTCCCCGGCGGCCCCGATGAGCCTGGCCGCCCGGCTCCTGACCGCGGCTGTCGTCGCGTACCGTCGATACTTGAGTCCGGCGCTGCCGGCACGCTGTCGGTTCTATCCCTCGTGCAGCGCGTACGCCCAGGAGGCCCTGGCGCGGCACGGCGCGTTGCGAGGGACGGGCCTGGCGATCTGGCGGCTCCTGCGTTGTCATCCCTTCCACCCTGGCGGGTACGACCCGGTCCCTGACCCGATCCGTCACCGTCCTGCCGATGTGACTGGAGCTTAGATTGAGTCTCGACTGGATCTACTACGCCATTTCGTGGATCCTCCTTCGCTGGCATTCCCTCTGGGACGCGATCGGGATTCCCGAAGACCGGGTGCTCGGCACGAACTGGGCCTGGGTTCTCTCGATCTTCTTTCTGGTGGTGACGCTGCGCGTCATCCTGTTCCCGGTCTTCGTCAAGCAGATCAAGAGCCAGCGGGCGATGCAGGCACTGCAGCCCAAGGTGAAGGCCCTTCAGGAGAAGCACAAGGGTGACCGGGAGACGCTCCAGAAAGAAATGATGGAGCTGTACCGGACGGAGAAGGCGAACCCGCTGATGGGTTGCCTTCCGATGCTCCTGCAGATCCCGGTCTTCCTCGGCCTGTTCCACGTGTTGCGGCACCTGGACCCGAACTTGCCGGAACGTTACAAGACGATCTATGGCTGGACGCTCGAGCAGTTCAACAGCGCGTCCGCGGCGCGCCTGTTCAACGTGCCGATCAGTGCCAAGTTCGGCTCGACCGACGCTGAGCTGGCCGCCATGAACGCGAACGGGACCACGGTTAAGATCCTGGCCGGCGTCCTGATCCTGGTCATGATGGGCACGACGTTCCTGACCAGCCGCCAGATGATCCTCAAGACCGGCTGGGCGGAGGACCCGCAGCAGAAGATGGTGCAGCGACTGATGCTCTACGGCATCCCGTTCTCGCTGCTGATCTCCGGCTCGCTGTTCCCGATCGGTGTGGTCATCTACTGGGTGACGAACAACCTGTTCACCCTGGCCCAGCAGCAGTGGGTGCTGCGTAAGTTCCCGCCGCCGCAGATGGCCGGCGCCAAGACCGGTTCGAGCGCGCGCCCGAGTTCTTCTTCGCGTGGCAACGACCCGAAGAACCCGGTGCAGCCGGGCCGCAGCGGCGGCCTGTTCGGCCGCAAGAACGCCGTCGAGGAGCCCGTCAACCCGGTTGTCGACACTCGGGCGCTCGCTCCGAAGCCCGGCGCCAAACCGGTGAATCCGAAGAAGGGCGCCCGACCGGCGAACAAACCCAAGGGATGATCGCGGCGCGGGGCCGGCATGCCGGCCCCGCGCGCTCCCCTTGCTACAGACCTCCCCACGACCTGTACGCATGCCGGGCGGCGTGGGAAACAGCGGACCGATCTTGGTCCGGCCGAATGACAACGGAGATGAAACCGTGACCGACACCAGTACTCCCCCCGCTTCCGACTCCTCTGCTCCGGTCTCGGAACCCGCTGAGGAGACGGCTGCTCCGGAAGCCAAGAAGTCGGAGAGCGTCGCGTCGGACAGCGACCTGTTCCGGCAGAGCGAGATCGCTGCGGACTACGTCGAGGGTCTCCTGGACATCCTCGACTACGACGGTGACATCGACGAGCTGGTCTCCGCCGGCCGTCCGATGGTCGAGGTCGTCGGTGGCCGGCTGCAGCCGCTGGTCGGTCAGCGTGGTGCCACCCTCGAGGCGTTGCAGGAGCTGACCCGGCTGGCGATCTTCCGGGCCACCGGATCGCCGAGCCGACTGCTGTTGGACATCGGCGGCTACCGGGCGGCCCGGCGCAAGGAGCTGGCCGCGGTGGCGCGGAACGCCGTTGAGAAGGTCAAGGAGCACGGTGAGCCGGTTCGGCTGGAGCCGATGTCGGCCTTCGAGCGCAAGTGCGTGCACGACGTCGTGAATGCCATCCCGGGCGTGCAGAGCGAGTCCGAGGGCGTGGAGCCGGCCCGGCGCATCGTGGTTCGTACGGCGGAGTGAGATGACTGACCCACGCTTCGGCGCGGGTGACCTCGGCCCGGGCGTCACAACGCCCGGGCCGTCGTCTTTCCCCGCCGCTTCTTCGAGTCCGTCCGGGTTCGATCCCTCCTCCTCCATAGGTGATTTTTCAGTGGTTGATGTTCGGCAGCCGCCGGCCGAGGTGACCGCCGCGGCGGTCGAGGTGTTCGGTGATCGGTTGGCGCTGGCGGGTCGGTTCGCTCAGTTGCTGGCGACCGACGGTGTTGTACGCGGCTTGATCGGGCCACGGGAGACGCCTCGACTCTGGGAGAGACACCTCGTCAACTGCGGGGTAATGGCCGAATTATTCCCTATCGGGGCATCTGTCGTGGACGTCGGTTCTGGTGCTGGTTTGCCCGGTATCGTGCTGGCAGTGGCCCGGCCGGATCTCGACATCACGCTGGTCGAGCCGCTCGCTCGGCGTACCGCCTTTCTGACCGAGGCAGTCGACGAGCTCGGCCTGGACAACGTCACGGTTGTGCGGGGGCGAGCCGAAGAAGTCATCGAGCAGGTGGCCGGTGCGGACATCGTTACGGCGCGAGCGGTGGCCGCCCTGGATCGACTGGCGGGTTGGTGTCTGCCGTTGGCGCGAGTCGGGGGCAGGCTGCTGGCACTCAAGGGGGCGTCGGCGGACGAGGAGATCGGTGAGCACAGGGCCGCGATCGAGCGGATCGGTGGCGGGGAGCCGCAGATCCGGTTGTGCGGGGTCGGGCTGATCGACCCGCCGGCGACGGTGGTGGAGATCGTCAAGGAGCGGGAGGTGGAGGTCGGTCGGGGCCGCAGTGGCGGATCCAGCCGTCGTTCCAGCGGTGCCGCCGCGGATGGCTCGGTTCGGGGCAGCGCTGGTAACGCTGCGGGCCGCTCCAGGCAGAGCGGCGGTGGTGGGCGGTACGGGCAGAGTGGCCGGGCTGGTGGGTCCGGCGGCCGGGCGGCCGGTGAGGGCCGCGGCGGCGGACGGGGGAACAAGCGGAGGGGTTAGATGGGTCGGCGGGGTGCGAGGAAGCGAACTGCGCGCAGGGCGCACCCTCCTACCGTACGGATGGAGCAGCCCCGCGCGGCGGCTGAGCCGAAAGGCGGTCCGGACCCATTGGAACCACCTGAGCAGGGCGGCAGTTTGCGGCGTGTGCCGGGCATAACGCCTTTTGCCGAAGCGGCCATGAACGAGAATGCGACGTTGCGCTCGACTCATCCTGTGCACGGACGTGGCGACGCTCGCCTGTCGGCCGTAGGCTGGCCAAGCGTCGATAGTGTGGACCGGATCTCTCCCGCCGGGACACTCGTTTCGCCGGCCGACCCGTTCCTAGCCAACAGGGATAAAGCGGTGCATGAGTACGGTGTTTCACGTGAAACCGAGTCGCCTCTCGACCGACCGTCGGCAGTAAGCGCGGGTGGACTCCACGCCGGTGGGCAGGGCGTTCCTCAGCCACGGCCCAGCGGCTACTACCCGACAGCTTCCGGGGCAACCTACGGGTACGGCGCCGGTACGCCGCACCAGCCGGAGGACCCACACGCCCCCGCCCCGGCACCGAGGTCTGGCCCTCCCGCGGTGGGCCAGGTGTCCGTCGCGCCCACTTCTGCCTCGCCAGCCTCCGGGTCCGCCTCTTCTGGTGCGTCTGTTGAGCCTGACGAGCATGTTTCACGTGAAACGCCGGGTCGAATTGAGGACGATCCGCCCTTAGCCATGGAAGCGTTGCGAGCTGTGCAGATCCTCAACCCGAGCGGCGAGATCATGATGCCGCGTCCGGACCACTCTCGGGTGATTTGCGTCGCCAACCAGAAGGGCGGCGTCGGGAAGACGACGACCACCGTGAATCTGGCGGTGGCGCTCGCGCTTCACGGCAACCGGGTACTGGTGGTCGACCTGGACCCGCAGGGTAATGCGTCCACCGGTCTCAGCGTGCCGCACCATGCCGGCGTTCCGGATGTCTATGACTGCCTGATCGACAACGTGCCGCTGGCCGAGGTCGCCCAGGGCGTCGAGGGCATTCCGAACCTGTTCTGCGTGCCGGCCACGATCGACCTGGCCGGTGCCGAGATCGAGTTGGTGTCGGTGGTGGCTCGCGAGTCACGGCTGGCCCGAGCGATCGCCGGTCATCCGGAGAAGTTCGACTACGTTTTCATCGACTGCCCGCCGTCGCTCGGCCTGTTGACGGTCAACGCACTCTGCGCGGCGCAGGAGGTCCTGATTCCGATCCAGTGCGAGTACTACGCGCTTGAGGGCCTGAACCAGCTGATCAACAACATCAACCTGGTCCGGCAGCATCTGAACCCGACGTTGGACGTCTCCACCATCCTGCTCACCATGTACGACCGACGTACCCGCCTGGCCGACGCGGTGGAGCAGGATGTCCGGAACCACTTCGGAACCAAGGTTCTGAACGCGGTGATCCCCCGGAACGTGCGAGTGTCCGAGGCTCCGAGCTACGGCCAGTCGGTGATGACCTACGATCCGGGATCAAGAGGCGCAACTAGCTACTTTGAGGCGGCTCTGGAGATCGCGGTGCGCGGGGTCAACACGGGAGGCACGGCATGAAGAACCGTCCGCGGGGAGGCTTGGGTAGAGGCCTCGGCGCGCTGATCCCCACGGCGCCTGCGGCCGAGCCGGCGGAGAACGGGTCGGAAGCCACCGCGTCGGCAGTTCCCGCCGGGGCGGTCGCCGTTGTACCCGATAGCCCACCCGCATCGCCGCTAGCTCCGGCCGTGCCGGTACCGGTGCAGGCACCCGTCATGGAGAACGAGCTCGCACCGGTTCCTGGAGCGCACTTCGCCGAGCTGCCCGTCTCCTCGATCGAGCCGAACGCGAAGCAGCCGCGACATGTCTTCGACGAGGAGGCGCTCGAGGAGCTCAAGACCTCGATCCAGGAGGTCGGCTTCCTTCAGCCGATCGTCGTGCGGGACCTCGGTGACGGCCGGTACGAGCTGGTCATGGGTGAACGCCGGTGGCGTGCGGCCCAGGCCGTCGGGATGGAGAGCATCCCTGCGATCGTCCGTAACACGCCGGATGATGCCATGCTGCGGGACGCGCTGCTGGAGAACATTCACCGGGCGAACCTCAACCCGCTGGAAGAGGCGGCGGCGTATTCGCAGTTGCTGGAAGAGTTCCGGGTTTCGCATGAGGAACTGGCTCGGCGGATAGGTCGCAGTCGGCCGCAGATCTCCAACACCATTCGGCTGATGAATCTGCCTGCGCCGGTGCAGCGGCGGGTCGCGGCGGGAGTGCTTTCCGCGGGGCATGCTCGGGCACTGCTCGGGTTGGACGGTGCGGAGGCGCAGGAGGAACTCGCCGGGCGGATCGTGCGGGAAGGGCTCTCCGTTCGGGCCACCGAGGAGATCGTTCAGGTGGCGCAGCAGGAGGGGCCGACCAAGAAGGCAGCCCCGGCTCGGCGAGCGAAGGTGCACGCGCCGGCGCTGAATGATCTCGCCGAGCGGCTGTCCGATCGGTTCGACACTCGGGTGAAGGTCGACATCGGCCGGAACAAAGGCAAGATCACGATCGAGTTCGCGACCGTGGACGACTTGGAGCGGATCGTGGGCATGATCGGTGTTGAAGAGGAGGGGGCGCGCTCCGATACAGAGGAGTAGATCCCCGTTTGGCAAGGAGGAGCGCGCGTTCTGAATGCGCGCTTTTCTCGTTTTCAGGTTCTGTGAGAGCCATTCTCCTGGGGTTTCGTAGGAGCGGGAAAGTCGGCCCAGCGGCCTTTCAGAAGCCCGAATTCGGGCGTTGAGGGGTGCCCGAGCGCACTCGCGGTCCGTGCAGCGCCATGACCGCTCCCCCTGCTGTGATGCGTTATGGGGCCGCTCCTCACTCTGGTGCGTCACGACCTCATTGCTGTAGTGCGTTACGGCCTCTCTCTGCCGTGGCACCTATCCCTCGCTGTGGTGGCTAGAGCCGTCCGTCTTTACGGCGGCGCGGCGCTCTTCCGTGCCGTGGCGCTCCGACGTCTCTGCCTCCTCATGGCGTGGTGGCTTTTCGTCGTTGCTGTGTTCCGTTGCAACCGTGCCGTCTTCCGGTGGCGCGGCGCCTTCTTCGTGCTGTGGCACAGCGACGGGCTCTGCCTCCTCGTAGTGCGGTGGCCTTCCGTTGTTGCTGTGCTCCGTTGGAACCGTGCCGTCCTACGGCGGCGCGCACCCCCTTCTCGCTGTGGTGCCGCGACGGCTCTGCCGCCTCGTAGTGCGGTGGCCTTTCGTTGTTGCTGTGTTCCGTTGGAACCGTGCCGTCTTCCGGCGGCGCGGCGCCTTCTTCGTGCTGTGGTGCCGCGACGTCTCGGCCTCCTCGTGGCGTGGTGGCCTTTCGTAGTCGCTGTGTTCCGTTGCAGCCGTGCCGTCCTACGGCGGCGCGCACCCCTCCTTGCTGCGGCGCTGCGACGCCCCTGCCTCCATCGCGCGACTGCGCTCGTCTTCGCTGTGGCTCGCGACGACCTTTTTGGCCTTGCTGTGGCAGATTCGTTGTTGGCCCTGGCCTGACCCTCCCCTCCGATGGCATAGCAGCCCGAGACTTGTTAAGGCCATTGCGATCGTCTTCCCTGCTTTGCGCATCGCGACCAGCCTTGCTTTCTGTGGTGAGCGTTCGCCGTTAGCGATCTCCGGGCATCGGGGCGCCCAATGGAGCCTGACGGTGGCGGGATCCCCGAGTTGCGCGACCCCCTTTGCCGTTTCACGTGAAACGCCGGCTTGACGGTTGCTGGCTTGAGGGGCGAGCGCCGGACCCCTGCGTCGCGGGCGCAGAACCTGGAGCGAGGCCAGACAGGCGGGCATGGGGAATCCAGGGGTCGGCGGGGAGTCCAGGGCTTGAGCCGGGGAGGCGGCAGGCGTCGGGAACGGAGACAGGGAGGCCCAGCGGCGGTGATGGGGAATTGGCAGAACCTTCGACCGTGATACCGGCGCCGATCCGTGCCTGCTGCCGTCTGGAGAGCCGAGGACGGAGAGAAGAGGAAGCAGCGGCCTGGGAGGAAGCGGCGGCCCCGGGGGGAGATCGGCGGCCCAGGGAAAGCGGTGGGCCCGGGGGTCCAGGGGAATCGGCGGCCCAGGGGAAGCGGTGGGCCCGGGGGTCCAGGGGAATCGGCGGGCCCGGGGGAATCGGCGGGCCCGGGGGGTCCGGGGGGTCCGGGGGGTCCGGGGGGGCGGGGGGAAGCGGCGGGGCCGGAGGAAAGCGGTGGGCCCGGGGGGTCAGGGGGAAGCGGCGGGCTGAGTCGGAGAGCTAGGAGTCGGAATCCGAGAGCCGAGGGCAGAGACGAGTCCGAGAGCCGACAGGGGAAGCAGAAGGCGGAGACGGGGAGCGTCCGGCGAGGGTGATGAGAATTGGCGGCGGCTTTGGAGAGCGAAGGCGGAAAGGGGAAGCAACGACCAGATACGGAAGGGGCGGGCAGAGAGCGGAAGCGGCGGGGAAGGGGCGAGTGGAGAGGGAGCGGCCGGTGGGGTCGGAGAGGCGCTGGGCAGAGGCGGGGGCCTGGGGAATCGAGGCGCGCCAGACGTAGGCGCGAGGAGACCGCGGCCAGCAGCAGAGGGGGTAACCGTCACTGATCGAGCCGGTCGAGTGTGGCCGCCGACACATGGGTCGGGCCCACTATCCACAGGCTGTGTGTTGAGCCGGTTGGACAACCAGTGCGACCCGTTTCACGTGAAACGACGCCGATGCGGCGAGAGTTGTCCACGGCGCTATCCACAGGGCTTGCAAGCGTTCTACGTCGTGTTTCACGTGAAACAGGAGGGGCTGTGGATAACTTCTGTGGATAACTACGCGTCCTGTGCACCGGGGTACCTGCGCTGACAATTGTCGAAGCGTGAAGGGTGCGAAGATCCCCGGATTTGACCCGGCGCTGACTCATTAGGAACATCCCCCCGATCGTGCGAAATTGACCCGGGACAGCCCGTCCTGACCTGGGCTAAGGTCACGTCGTGTCTGAGAACACCGCCCCCATGCCCGACTTCACCCGCTGGCCGTCGTTCCCGTTCGAGGGGGACATGCGAGTCAAGAAGCTCGCCCCGCCGGTGGAGGTTGAGCCCCCACGGAGCGGTGAGGACGGCTCCGAGTGCGTGGCCTGCGGGACGCCCGATGACGCGTACATCTGGGTCTCGGAGCGCTGGCGAGTTCGGGCGATGGATCGGCCCACCGGCCTGCCGATGGTTTTGATCCTGGAGTGCCGATCACATCTGGACCTGGGCGACCTTCCCAATCTCCTCGCGGCCGAGCTTGGCGTGATGACGGTCCGGCTGGAACGTGCGATCCGGTCACTCGACGGCGTGGCTCGTGTCCATGTCAACCGGTGGGGAGACGGTTCCGCGCACCTACACATGTGGTTTCTTGCGAGGCCCTATGGCCGGCTTCAGCTCCGCGGGACCTTCCTCTCGCTGTGGGACGACATACTGCCGGTCATCCCCGAGCAGCGGTGGCGGGAGAACCTCGCGCTCGTCGCTGCCTGGCTGGCCGACTTCGGCGGCACGGCCATCGCGGAGCCGGCGCACATCGAGTGGGAGTCGTCGGGCACCTTGAACGTTCCGACGACCGGCGCTGAAGAGGAACGCCGCCCCGCAACGTTGGGCGACGTCCAGACAGCCGGAGGTCCGGCTGATTCTTGGGCGCGGCATGACGACTCCCCCACAGCCGGCGGCGTTCCCGGACAGCCGAATTCGGCAAGAGGTCTCGTGACACAGGCGGGCCCGGCCGACATCGAAGAGATCGTGCCAGGATCTGAGACCTCCGGGCTGGGAGTCGCACCGTCTCGCGATGCATCGTTGGGGACAGCCCGCAACGCAGCAGGCTTTTCCCCGGGAGGCGCCACCTCGGCGGGCTCTGCCCCGGGAGGCTTTGGAACGGCAGGCGCTGCTGCGGCAGGGTTTGGAACCGTAGGTTCTGGAGCAGGAAGGTCTGAAGCGGCAGGGATTGGATCTGCGGGGTCTGGATCTGCGGGGTCTGGAACTGCGGGGCCTGGGACCGCGGGAGCTAGGACCGCGGGAGCTGGGACCGCGGGAGCTGGGACCGCGGGAGCTGGGACCGCGGGAGCTGGGACCGCAGGGGCTGGAACGGCAGCTGGCGGATTCGTCGGTACGGGCGTACTCAGCACCGGCGCCGGGGGCGCGGCTGCTGGTGCCGGAAACATAGAGCCCTAGGCCCTATCCGCCGCTCCATGTTTCACGTGAAACGGCCGCCGAAATCAGCGCCCGCTTCACAGCGACAGAACGCCGCGGCGGATGAGACCGCAAGGTACTGAAAGGCAAACGGGCACAGCTTCTCGAAGCTGTGCCCGTTCCTTAGACCGTGGTTCGAGGCCAAGGCTTGAGGGGTTAGCCGAGGCCGGGCGATCGGAGGTCGCAAGGCGCTGGATTGGTAACGGGCACGGCTCCTAGGAGCCGTGCCCGTTTTAGCTCCTGATCGACGGCCGCGCGCGAGGAGAGAAAGTCAGGCAGAGGCGAGGGGGCCAGCCGAGGCTCCGAGAGTAAGTCGACTGAGGTGAGCCGGGAGGTCTTGGCCTGGGGCGAGGGGTCGACCGGGGCGAGAGCGGGAGGTTAGCCGGGGCGACAGATCGGTCGTGGGTGAGGGGCGACAGGTTAGTTGGAGGTACGACTTCGACTGAGGCGTGGGCCGTGGGGCGTGGGCCGAGAAGTCGGCCGGCGGCGAGAGGTTGCCAGGCACAGGACCGAGAAGTCGGTCGGGAGGCGAGGGGCCGGCCAGCGCGCGGGGACACAGTCGACCGGGGTGCACGCGAGAGGTTGGCTGGGCGCGAGTTCGGCTGAGGCGAGAGCCGAGAAGTCTGCCGGCGGCGAGAGGTTGCCAGGCACAGGGCCGAGAAGTCGGTGGTCACGTCCACCGAAGTGGTGTACGACCTGGTTTTCCGAGTGAACGGAGGCGGCCATCGCAGATCCTTCGGATTGATTGAAGATCACGAAGGAG
>NZ_FZNR01000015.1 GCF_900188005.1 Actinoplanes regularis
ACACTAGACCGCGAGATCTTGGAAGGATTTCCGTCAGGACGGCCGCTCCGAGCCCCTCACAGGTCTCGTTCGCTCGCCCGTCTCCCTGGCGGCTTCGAAAACATTACTCGCCGATGCCCGCAACTTCAAATCAGCAAGCAGCGACCGTGGTCACACCACCCATGCGAGTTAAAACCCTCAGGTCAGGGCGCTGCGGACGAACGCGAAAGCCCCGGTCCCAGGCGGGACCGGGGCTTTCGAGAAACCGTCAGGACGAGAATTCCACGCCGGCGAACGTCCGCTTCCCCCGCCGCAGCACGAGGAACCGCCCGTGCAGCAGCGCGGACGCGGGCACGACCGCCTCACCGTCGGTGATCCGCTCGTTGTTCAGGTAGGCGCCACCCTCACTGATCGTGCGCCGGGCCTCGTTGGCGCTGGCCACCAGTCCCGACTCCTTCAGCAGGGTGCCCACAGCGGGAAGCTCACCCCGTACCGACAGCAGTCCGGCCTCGGCCAGAGCGGCGCGCAAGGTGTCCGCGGAGAGCTCGTCGAGCGAGCCTCGCCCGAAGAGCGCCTGGCTGGCCGCGATGGCCTGCCGGGCCTCCTCATCGCCGTGCACCAGCGCGGTGATCTCCTCGGCGAGCGCCCGCTGCGCGAGCCGGGCCTGGGGCCGCTCCGCGGTCGCCTTCTCCAGCTCCTCGATCTCCTCGCGGCTCTTGAAGCTGAAGTACTTCAGGTAGGTGACGACGTCGCGGTCGTCGGCGTTGATCCAGAACTGGTAGAACGCGTACGGCGAGGTCATCTCGGGGTTGAGCCAGACCGTGCCGGACTCGCTCTTGCCGAACTTGGTGCCGTCCGCCTTCAGCACCAGCGGGGTGGTGAAGGCGTGCACCGGGCCGCCCTCGCGGCGGCGCACGAAGTCGACGCCGGCGGTGATGTTGCCCCACTGGTCGGAGCCGCCGAACTGCAGCCGGCAGTCGTACTTCTCGTGCAGCTGGTAGAAGTCGTTGGCCTGCAGCAGCTGGTAGCTGAACTCGGTGTAGCTGATCCCGGTCTCCAGCCGGTTGCGCACCACGTCGCGGGCCAGCATCTTGTTGACCGGGAAGTGCTTGCCGACGTCCCGCAGGAAGTCGATCACCGACATCGGGCCGGTCCAGTCCAGGTTGTTCACCACCGTGGCGGCGTTGTCCCCGTCGTAGGTCACGAACGGCGCGACCTGCTCCCGGATCTGCCCGGCCCAGCCGGCGGTGACCTCCTGCGAGTTGAGCGTGCGCTCGGTGGACTTGCCGCCCGGGTCGCCGATCTGGCCGGTGGCGCCCCCGACGAGCAGCAGCGGCCGGTGTCCGCCGAGCTGGAGCCGGCGGGCCGTGACGAGCTGCATCAGGTTGCCCACGTGCAGCGAGGCGGCGGTCGGGTCGAACCCGATATAGAACGTGATCGAGGAGCCGTCGAGTGCCTTGCGCAGCTCATCGGGGTCGGTCGAGTCCTGGATCAGTCCACGCCACGTCAGGTCGTCTACGAGAGTCACGCACGGATTCTCCCGCACCGCCGGCTGCGGATCACACCGGGTTTGCGGGATGCTGAGCGAATGGATCACCTGAGCAGCGCGAAACCTCCGGTGCGGATCAGCGAGAAGAAGGCCACGGAGCGGCTGGAGAAGGCTCAGCAGCGGCTGCTCCGGTTGCGCCTGATGCTCGGCGGTCAGATGAGCGGGGGCGGGCAGGCCGGGGAGAAGCGGATCGGGCCGCCGCTCTGCGTGGTGTTCGAGGGGTGGGACGCGTCCGGCAAGGGCGGGGCGATCAGGCGGCTGGTGTCGCCGCTGGACCCGCGTCACGTGCGGGTGTCGCAGTTCGCCGCGCCCACCTACGACGAGAAGCGGCATCACTTCCTGCAGCGGTTCTGGCGGGTGCTGCCCGGCGCCGGCGGGATGGCGGTGCTGGACCGGTCCTGGTACGGGCGGGTGCTGGTGGAGCGGGTGGAGAAGTTCGCCACCGAGGAACAGTGGATGCGGGCGTACGACGAGATCAACGAGTTCGAGCGGATGCTGACCGCGGAGGGCATGATCCTGATCAAGTTCTGGATGCACGTCTCCGCCGCCGAGCAGTTGCGCCGGTTCGAGAGCCGGGCGAACGACCCGTTGCGGGCCTGGAAGCTGACCGACGAGGACTGGCGGAACCGGGAGAAGCGCGGCCTCTACACCGAGGCGATCGACGAGATGCTGGCGCGCACGGATCAGCCGCGGGCCCGCTGGCACGTGATCCCCGGTGACGACAAGAAGTACGCCCGGTTCGCGGTGGTGGAGCGGGTCTGTGAAGTGATTGAGGAGCGTCTTGTAAGACTTGGGGCATTTGCATAATCTAGTCCGTTATACGCCATTATTATGGCCACATGAGTAGATTTCTGCTAAGCGCTGCTGTACTGCTGGCGGGCCTGACCGGCACCGCCGCGCCCGCCGTGGCGGCCGAGCCGGCCGCGCCGTCCGCACAGACCTCGCCGGTCGTCACCCGCCAGGCGGTCGCCGTGGCCCTCGTCCGCACCGGTGGCGGGAGCGGCCAAGCCGTGACCACCCTGGTCGGCGCCAACACCCGGGAGGACGCGGCGGTGCTGCGGCTGGCGTCCAGCGCGGCCTTCCTGGCGCTGCGGCCGTCGTACACGATCGCGCGCGTCCCCGCCAACCGGTTCACCTACCGGATCGAGGCGGGTTACCGGGACAGAACCACGAAGCGGGTGATCGTGGTCCAGGGTGCGCCCGGCACGCCCCAGGTCGCGCTGGACGTGATCCGGATGATGACGAACGTGCGTGGGATGAACCTGGACAACGTGCGGCTGAACTTCGGGCCCGGATTCCCGTTCAACTAGTGAGAGGCCGAGGATCGACCGATGAAAGGCCTCCGCCGCCGGCGGGGGCCTTCGACTTCTCCGGGGCGCTATCCGATGAGGTCGCGGGCCGAGGCCGCGTCGGGGGCGACGACGGCGAGTTCGGCCAGGCGACGGCATTCCGTGTACGAATACCGCGCCAGCGACGCCCGCACCCCCGGCAACGCCCGCGGTGACATCGACAGGCTGCTCACCCCGAGCCCGGCCAGCACCGGCGCGAGCCGCGGATCCGCGGCCGCCTCCCCGCACACCCCGACCGGCTTCCCGGTCTCCCGTCCCGCGTCCCCGCAGATCTCGATCAGCCGCAGCAGCGCCGGCTGCCACGGGTCGAGCAGGTCGGCCAGGTCGCCGCCGCTCCGGTCGGCGGCGAACGCGTACTGGCTCAGGTCGTTCGTCCCGATGCTGAGGAAGTCGACCGCCCGCAACAGCTCGGCCGCACGCAGCGCGGCGGCCGGCACCTCGATCATCACGCCCGCCTTCGGCAGGCCCGCCTCGTACACCGCCGCCGCGAACTCGGTCGCCTCGGTGAGGGTGGACACCATCGGGGCCATCACCCAGACCTCCGCGCCACACTCCGCGGCGGCGTCCGCGATCGCCGCGAGCTGGGTGGTCAGCACGCCCGGACGTCGCCGCGCCACGCGCAGGCCGCGAATCCCCAGGGCGGGATTGGGCTCCTCGTCCTGGTGCAGGAACGGCAGCGGCTTGTCGGCGCCGGCGTCCAGCGTCCGGATCACCACGCGCCGCCCGGCCATCGCGCGAAAGACGTCCCGGTACGCCGCGACCTGCTCACCCCTGGACGGTTCCGAGGTGCGGCCGAGGAACAGCAGCTCGGTGCGGAACAGCCCGATCCCCTCGGCGTGTGCCCGGTCGGCGGCCGGCACGTCGCGTACCGAACCGACGTTGGCCAGCAGCCTCACCGGAGCTCCGTCGGAGGTGCCGCCCGGCCCGGTGATCGCCTCGTCCCCGGCGGAGCCGACGGAGCCGGCGGAGCCGAGCCGGGCGGCCGCCACGGTCTCCTCGTCGACGCCGATCTCGACCCGGCCGGTCGCGCCGTCCACCAGGACCAGAGTGTGCTCGGCGACCTCCAGCACGCCGGGGCAGGCCACCACGGCGGGCAGGCCGAGCGCCCGGGCCAGGATGGCGGTGTGGCTGGTCGGACCGCCGGCCTCGGTGACCAGGGCGAGGACCTGCTCCGGGTCGAGGTCGGCGGTGACGGTGGGAGCGAGGTCGCGGGCGGCCAGCACGTACGGGTGGCCGGGCGGGGGCAGGCCGGGCATCGGCAGGCCGAGCAGGACGGCGACCGACCGGTCACGCAGGTCGTCCAGGTCCGCGACCCGTTCCGCGAGGTGGCCACCGGCCGCGGCGAACAGCTCCCGGAACGTGCCGAAGGCGGCGGCGATCGCGTGCGGTGCGTCGGCTCCGGCCTCGACGTGTTCCCGGACCGCGTCGCGCAGTTCCTCGTCGCCGGCCATCGTCGCCTCGGCGCGCAGCACCTCGGCCACGGTCGCCTCGGCCGCACGAGCGGCACGCCGTTCCAGGTCGGCGACCACTTCGGCGAGGGCCCCGTAGGCCCGTACCGTCTCCGCCCCGGCGTCGCCGACCGGCACCGGCGGGGGCAGCACCGGCGCGCCGGCGAGGCGGATAAGCGGCCCGGCGGCGACGCCCGGGCAGACCCCGATCCCCGAGAGGCTCGCCCGCTCAGGCATCGCCGGCGGCCTGAACCGGGCCGAGCAGCCGGATCACGGTCTCCGGATCGGTGGCCTCGCGCAGTTCACGAGCCTGGTCCTCGTCGAGCAGCACCGCGGCGAGGGCGGCGAGCAGCCCGACGTGCCCGTCGGCGCGGGCCGCGATGCCGACGCAGACGGTGACCCGCTCGCCGCCCCAGTCGACGCCGTCCGGGAAGCGCAGCACCGCGAGGGCGTCGCGCTCGACCAGGCCCCTGCCGTCGACGGTGCCGTGCGGGATCGCGACACCCGCGCCGACGTAGGTGGAGATCGACTGCTCGCGGACGAGCATGGTGTCGACGTATCCCGGCGCGGCCGCGCCGATCCCGACCAGGGCCGCGCCGGTGCGGCGGATCGCGTCGTCACGGTCGGCCGCCGGCTCGGCGAGCCTGATCGCCCGGCGGTCCAGCAGCTCAGACATCGAGGTCGGTGCCCTGCTGGATGGCCTCGACGACCCTGGTGATCGCCGGGTCGCCGAGGAAGATCTGGAACGGCACGACCGGCTTGCCGGGGGCGGCCGACCGGACCCGCGCGGCCAGGCCCTCGTGGCAGACCACCATGTCGGCATCGGCCGGGATCGATCTGACAGCGGTGTGCTCCACCGTGACGTGGGACTTGCCGAGCTGCTTGCGCAGGGTGCCGGCGAGCATCACGCTGCTGCCCATGCCGGCGTCGCAGGCGACCACCAG
This sequence comes from Actinoplanes regularis, assembly GCF_900188005.1. Lineage (GTDB taxonomy): Bacteria > Actinomycetota > Actinomycetes > Mycobacteriales > Micromonosporaceae > Actinoplanes > Actinoplanes regularis. Next base: position 5,270 of record NZ_FZNR01000015.1, read on the forward strand.
CTTGTGGATGTCCTTGCCGTTGATGGTGACCACGACCGGGCCCGCGTCCAGCGTCTTCCCTGAAAGGTCCACGGCCACCTCGTCGGTCTTCCGATCGGACTTCAGCCTGCCGAAACCGAGCAGCGTCGAGGCGGTCACGAAGGTGACCGCGGCCCCGGCGGCCACGCCGAAGAGCATACCGAGATAGCCGCTCTTCGCGGTGACCGCGAAGTAGGCGAAGATGCTGCCCGGGGTGGGGATGGCGACCGCACCGGTCCCGGTGATCATGAAGACGGTGACGCCGGCCACGCCGCCGGCGATCATCGCGAGGACCAGGCGCGGCTTCATCAGCACGTACGGGAAGTAGACCTCCTGGATGCCGCCGAAAAAATGGATGATCATCGCGGGCGGGGTGCTCGGCCGCAGCGACCTCGGGCCGAAGAGCAGGTACGCGGTGAGCAGACCGAGACCCGGGCCGGGATTCGTCTCGATCAGGAACAGGATCGACTTGCCGTTCGCCGCCGCCTGCTGCACGCCCAGCGGGCCCAGCACGCCGCGGTTGATCGTGTTGTTCAGGAAGGCCACCTTGGCGGGCTCGACCAGCACCGAGGAGAGCGGTGTCAGGTGGTGCTCGAGCAGCCAGTCGACGCCTTTGCCGGCCGCCCTGGTCAGGATGTCGACGAGCGGGCCGACGGCCAGCTTGCCGAGGATCGCGAAGAGGGCGCCGAGGATGCCGGCCGAGAAGTTGTCCACCAGCATCTCGAAGCCCGGTCTGACCTTGCGGTCGACCGCGTTGTCGAAGCGCTTCAGGGTGTACGCGGCGAGCGGGGCGATGATCATCGCGCCCAGGAACATCGGCACGTCGGAACCGACTATGACGCCGAAGGTGGCGACCGCGCCGATCACCGCGCCGCGCTGTCCGTGCACCACCCGGCCGGCACTGAGACCGAACAGGGTCGGCAGCAGATACATCATCATCGGCTCGACGAGCTGAGCCAGGTTCCCGTTCGGAAACCACCCGGCGGGGATGAACAACGCCGTGATCAGACCCCATGCGATCAGCGCCCCGACGTTGGGCATGACCATGTCGGCCAGATTACCGCCGAGTCTCAGCAGCCGGGCCCGGAGCGGTGAGGTGGGCGATGGTCTCGCGGACGCGGGCGCGCAGCCAGCGGTGGGCACCGTCGGCGTCGTAACGCTGGTGCCAGGCCATGGCGATCTCCTTGGCGGGCAGGCTGATCGGCGGCTCCAGGGCGACCAGGCCGAGCGCCTCGACCGCACGGCGGCCGAGCCGCCAGGGCATCACCCCGACCAGGTCGGTACGGGCGACCACCATCAGCGCCGCACCGAAGGTCGGCACCGCGAGGGCCACCCGGCGGGTCAGGCCCAGCTCGGCCAGCGCGTCGTCGATCGGGCCGGTCAGCTTGCCGCGGCGGGACGCGCTCACGTGGGTGGCCGCGGCGTACCGCTCCGGGGTCAGCTCGCCCTCGGTGAGCGGGTGCCCGGCGCGCACCACCCCGGCCATCCGGTCGGTGAAGAGCGGTTCGACGATGATCTCCGGCGGCGCGTCCTGCACCACGCCGATGTCCAGGTCGGCCCGGCCGTCGCGGAGCGCGAGCCCGCCGTCCGGTGACGAGTCCTCGCCGAGGAATCGCAGGCTCACGCCGGGCGCCTCGGTGCGGACCCGGGCCAGCAGCTCGGGGCCGAACGCGATCGCCACGTCGTCGGCGAGAACGGTGAAGACCCGCCGCAGGGTCGCCGGGTCCGGCGGGCCGGGTGGGGTGAACACCGCGCGGGCCCGCTCGACCAGCGCGTGGACCTCGGTCCGGAGCTCCTGGGCGCGCGGGGTGAGCACCATCCGCCGGCCGGCGCGGACCAGGATCGGGTCGCCGATCACGGTCCGGATCCGGCCCAGCGCGCGGCTGGCGGCGGGCTCGGACAGGTGCAGCCGGCGGGCCGCTCCACCGACGCTGCCCTCCTCCAGCAACGCGTCCAGGGCGATCAGCAGATTGAGATCCAGATTCATTGCGTCTGGCGCAACCTTCCCTTGCTAAGCATGCATTTGACGTTAGATATCGCCGATCCTAGCGTCGATCGCATGAAACGGGAGAACTCCACTCTGGTCCTGATGTGCCTGACCGTGCTCACCCTCCAGTCCCTGGTCGCGGGCATCAACCTGGCCATCCCGCGGTTCGCCGCGAGCGACCTGCACGCGGGCGCGAGCGATCTGGTCTGGATCGTCGACGCGTACGTGCTCGCCTTCGCCGGGCTGCTGATCCCGGCCGGCGCGCTCGGCGACCGGATCGGCCGCAAGGGAGTCCTGCTCGCCGGCCTGGCCCTCTTCGGCGCGGCCAACCTGATCAGCGCGCTGGCCCCGAACGTCGCCGCGCTCCAGGCCGGCCGGGCGCTCGGGGGCGTCGCGGCCGCGCTCGCGCAACCCGCCACCCTGGCCCTGCTGCTGCACGCCACCCGCCCGGAGCGCCGGCCGCACGCGATCGCACTGTGGACCGCCTGCATGGGGCTCGGCGGGATGGTCGGCAACCTGGTCGCCGGCGCGGTGCTGGAGTACTTCGACTGGCCGGCCCTGTTCCTCACCTTCGTCCCCGTGGCCGTGCTCCTGGTGGCCGGCGTCGCGAGGTACGTGCCGCGGGCCCCGCGGCATGACGCGCCGGTCGACCCGGTCGGCACGGTGCTGCTGACCGGCGGGTTGTTCGCGCTGCTGCACGGCATCATCGAGGGTCCGGAGAAGGGCTGGGCCAGCACCCTGGTGCTCGGGTCGTTCGCGGCGGGCCTGGTCCTGCTCGGCGCTTTCGGCGGGCATGCGCTGCGCTCCCGCCGGCCGCTGTTCGACCCGCGGGTCTTCCGGATCCCGTCGGTACGGGCCGGGGCCCTCGGTGTCGGGGCGACGTTTCTCGCGCTGTTCGGGCTGTTCTATGTGAACGCGCAGTTCCTGCAGAACGTGAAGGGGTACTCGACCCTGGTCACCGGGCTGGCGATCGGGCCCCTCGCGATCGGGATGGGGGTCGTCTCGCGGCGGGCGGTGCCGCTGACCGAGAGGTACGGGCCCCGGCCGGTCATCGCGGCCGGGCTCACCGGGATCGTCGCCGGGCTGCTCCTGCTGTCGAGCGTGGACGCCGGAACGCCGTACCCGATCTACGCCGCCTACCTGTTGCTGATGGCGGCCGGCATGGGGCTGTGCGCACCGGCGCTGACCGGCGGGATCCTGGCGGGGCTGCCCGCGAGCAGCGCCGGGCTCGGTTCCGGGCTGAACTCGGCGGCCCGGGAGGTCGGCGCGGCCCTCGGGGTCGCGTTGATCGGCACCGTGCTCAACGAGCACCACGCGCTGCGCTCCGCCGACGACTTCCTCGCCGGTCTGACCGTCGGCTATCGCGTGCTGGCCGGCCTCCTCGCCGTCGCGACGGTCGCGGTGGTGGCCACCTGGCCGTCACCGGCCCACGATCGCCGGCCGGCGACGGTCTGACCCCTGGCGGGACGGACCGGGCGGCGCGTCGCGGCCCGCCAGGCGGCGCGACACCGCGCGGGAGGACCCGGGACCTGGCCCGAGAGGGCTGCGAACGGGGCTCCGTAGTCGTACCGCGAAATGAATGGTCTAGGCCGGGAGCGCCGGGATGTAGGGCGGGAGGGCGAGGGTCTTGCGGATGGCGGCCTGGACCTCGTCGACCGGAGGGCGCGCGTCGACGTCGTGGACGACCTCCTTGCGCTGGAAGAGCTCGAGGACCGGGCGGGTCTTCTCGTGATAGTCGCGGAGCCGGGCCTCGAGCGCCTCCGGCGTGTCGTCGGCGCGGGTGACCAGTTCGTGGCCGCAGATGTCGCAGCGGCCCTCCTGCTCCGGGCGGTCGGCGATCAGGTTGTAGTCCATGCCGCAGCTCGGGCAGAGGCGGCGGCTGAGCACCCGGCGGCGCACCTCGTGGTCGGGGAGCTCCAGGTGGATGACCGCGTCGAGGTCGTAACTCTCCATGAAGAACTCGGCCTGCGCGCCGTTGCGCGGAAAGCCGTCGATGACGAAGCCGTAGTTCCAGTCGTGCTGCTGCAGCCGGTGGCGGACGACCGATTCGACCAGGTCGTCGCCGACCAGCTCACCGGCCGCCATGATCCGCTTGACCTGGGCACCCATCTTGGTGTGGTTGCGCACGTTCCAGCGGAAGATGTCACCGACGCTGATGTGCACCAGATCGAGTTCGCGGGCGAGCAGCTGACCCTGGGTGCCCTTGCCGCTGCCCTGGACTCCCATGATCACGTACTTGCGCATGTGGTGGCCTCCGGGGGGAAGTCAATCCGCCGCGCCGATCCGCAGCGGGCCGGGCGGGAGCCCGGTCAACGTGGTGGGATCGATGCTCCAGGCGCCGGCGACCCGGAACACGTCACGCTCGGAGACCAGCACGCTGGCCTCCGGGTCGAGCTCACCGGGCAGGCCGGCCTCCCGTTCCGCCGGGCCGGGCTCGCCGAACCACGAGGTGACCTCGCCGGTCTGGCCGACGTACCCGAACGCTCGCACGAGGTCACCCTTCACTGCCCGCTGCCATCGATGCAACTCTGTTACGCGATGTGTGGCGAAGTACTGCACCTCGGTCTCGAGGACATCGGAGAGGGCGACCACGTCGGGGCCCGGGTTCAGCAGCCAACGGCCGGCGACGAGCACCCAGGACGTGTCACGGGCACCGGGCAGCGGCGGGGTCACCGCCACCCGGTCGCCGGTCAGATGAGCCAGGTCGAGGCCGTCGCGCCAGCGGACCGGGCCGAGATCGCGCAGGCCGAGGGCCGCGGTCACGGCCACCTGGTCCCGGCCGGCGATCGCCAGCCACGCCTGTTTGCCGCCGAAGCCGGTCATGACGTCCTCATTCATGACCGCAACGCTATCCGGCCGTCCGATCACGCCCAGCCGTAGTCACCCTGGAGCCGGGCCGCCACCCGATCGAAGCGGCCCCGGTCGAGGATGGCGCCCTCGCGGCGGATGCCGTCCTCCTCGATCTCCAGGACCCGGTCCAGGCGGATCCAGCTGGGACGTGCGGTGCGGTCCCATTCGCCGGCGCCGAGAGCCAGCCAGTTGCGCTGGCCGTCGCGCTCGCTCTGGCTGGAGAGCATGAGCCCGAGCAGGCTGCGGCCGTCCCGGCCGACGACCAGGACCGGGCGGTCCTTGCCCTGGGCGGGGTCGTCCTCGTAGGGGACCCAGGTCCAGACGATCTCGCCGGGGTCGGCGTCGCCGTCGAGGTTCGGGGCATAGGCGATGGTGCGGCCACGATCCTGGGTGGGGACTTGCCGGGGCGGGCGCGGCCTGGGCGCCGCCGGCTTGGGTCTGGGCGCCGCCGGCTTGGGTCCCGCGGACGGCCTGGGTTTCCGCGGCGCGTCCGCGCGAGGAGGGGTCGTGGGTCTCGGCGGCGCCGGGCGCGGCGCCGGCCGGGTGGTGGGAGCCGTCGGCCTCGGCGCCGTTCCGAACAACCCGCGCAGGAAGGAGATCAGCTTTGCGAACACCGCTGAACCTTAAGCCTTTCCGGTACGGCCATACAGAATGGCGATACGGCTCCCGCCGGTACCGGCAGCCGGGCAGGATACCCACCATGACGCGCTATGGACCGATGTTCGGACCGGACTACACGTTCCTCGGCATCCCGGCCTGCGACTGGCGGGAGCCGGAGACGTATTCCGACGCCGACGTGGTGATCATCGGCGCGCCCTTCGACGGCGGCACCTCGCACCGCCCGGGCGCGCGATTCGGCCCGCAGGTCATCCGCGGCACCGACTACCTGGCGCACGACGGCTCCCGCCCGCACATGGCGATGCGGGTCGACGCGCTCAGCACCGACCTGACCGTCAAGGACGCCGGCGACCTGGAGGTCTTCAGCGGCGAGATCGAGCGCAGTTGCCGGACCATCGAAGAAGCGGTCGGTTTCCTCGCCGGGCAGGGGACGATCCCGCTGATCCTGGGCGGCGACCACACGGTGACCTGGCCGGACGTGACCGGGGTGGCGAACGCGCACGGCAAGGGCCGGATCTCGGTGATCCACTTCGACGCGCACGCGGACACCGGCGACATCGAGTTCGGCTCGCTCTACGGCCACGGCCAGCCGATGCGCCGGCTGATCGAGTCCGGCGCGGTCCGCGGCGACCGGTTCCTGCAGCTCGGCCTGCGCGGCTACTGGCCGGGCCCGGAGATCCTGGACTGGATGGCCGATCAGCGGATGAACTCGTTCCACATGAGCGAGATCGTCGAGCGGGGGCTGGACGCGGTGCTGGACAGCGCGTTCGAGATCGCCCTGGACGGCTGCGACGGGGTCTTCCTCTCCGTCGACATCGACGTCTGCGACCCCGGGCACGCGCCCGGCACCGGCACCCCCGAACCGGGTGGCTTCACCGCCCGTCAGCTGCTCGACAGCGTCTCCCGGATCTGCCACGAGCTGCCGGTGGTCGGCATGGACATCGTCGAGGTGTCCCCGCCGTTCGACCACGCGGAGATCACCGCCCTGCTGGGCAACCGGGTCGTCCTCGAGGCGCTCTCCGGGATGGCGCGCAGGCGCAAGGACGGCGACGGACCGCGCTGGAAGCGGTCGACGCCGCTGCTGCGGGACCGGGGCACGACCGGCCGGGCGAGCTAGCTAGCGCGTCCTCATCCGACGAAGTCCTGGGTCATCCAGGTCCGGCCCTGACTGTCGCGGATCACGCTCAGCCCGATCCGGGTGAAGTCCTCGTTGAGCAGGTTCTTGCGGTGCCCGTCGTTCGGCGCGACCTCGGCGAGCATGGAGTCGGTCAGCCCGTTGGCCGCCTCGATCATCGCGGCGGCGCCGGCCTTGCTGGAGCCGAAGCCGATGTTCTCGCCCGCGGTACGGAACTCGACACCGATGAACCGGTCCCCGATCCCGGCTTCCCCGTCGCACTGGTGCGACAGCCCGCACCCGTCGATCATCAGCTGGTTGTGCAGGGTGGACGCCCTGGACAGTTCGGTGTCCAGCTTCAGCGCGGGCAGGCCCTCGTCGGCGCGGGCCGCGTTGATGTGCTTCAGCAGCGCGTCGACGACGCCGGTCACGGGGGAGCCGGTACCGGACACGGAGGCCGCCTTCTTCGTGGTGCTCGCCGGCTTGGGCGTCTTCCTGACCGCCGGCGAGGAGCTCGGTTTCCGGCTGGGGGTGGCCGTGTGCGAGGGAGACGGGCTCTGCACGACCTCCTCGTCGACGGGGAGGGCGCTGCCGGGAACGGTGGCGGCGAGCGGGACGTCGGCCGGGCCGCCGGATTCGGCGGCGGCCTGCTGACCCAGGCCCGTCACGATGAGCCCAGCACCGAGGACCACGGCTGTCGAACCCGCCGCCAGCTTGTACCGGAGACGGACGGCAGCGGAGAGCGACACGGATATTCACCTCGGGAGACCGGACAGGGGGACGGCGCCCCACGACTATGCGTGACCGGCCGGGCGCGCAGGCGCCCGCAAAGGATTCCTTAAGGTGCGGCTCACGGACTTCTAAGTCACCGCTCCCCGAGATCGAACTCGCCGGCTCGCACGCCCTCCAGGAACGCGCGCCACTCCGCGTGCGTGAAGATCAGGGTGGCGCCGTCCGGGTCCTTGGTGTCGCGCAGGGCCACGATGCCGGGGAGATTGGCGGCCACCTCGACGCAGTCCCCACCGTTGCCGCCGCTGCGGGTGCTCTTGTGCCAGACGGCACCGCTCAGGTCAACCATCGCTCTCCTTGATGATCGTGCCGATGAGATCGTCTGAATCGGACTGGCTCAGCGCGGCCGCCTCGAGCGCGGCCCAGATGTTCTCGTACGTCTCGACCTCGGCGAGCTTGTCCAGATAGAGGGCGCCGGTGAGGTTCTCGCAGTAGATGATGGTCGGCTCCGGCGAGGCGGTCCCGAGCGCCGGGAACTCCAGCACGGTGAACTGCCCGGAGCTGGAGGCCTGGTGCGGGCCGGCGGCGAACGGGACGACCCGGACGCTGATGTCCGGCCGGGTGGAGACGTTCACCAGGTGCGCGAGCTGCTTCTGCATGCCCAGGGTGTCCGGCACGCACCGCCGCAGCACGCCCTCGTCGATGATCACGTCCAGTCGTGGTGGCCTGGGCCGGCTCCGGTTCAGCAGCGACTGCCGCTCCAGCCGGACGGCCACCGCGTTCTCCACGGCGGCCGGGTCGTCGCCCTGCCAACGGCCGAAGACGAACTCCGCGTACTCCCGGGTCTGCAGCAGGCCGGGGATGACGCCCGGCGCGTACTGCCGCAGGCGGGACGCGGCCTGCTCCATGCCGACGTAGAGCTCGAACCAGGTGGGTACGACGTCGCCGTACGCGTGCCACCAGCCCTTCGCCTTGGACTCCTGGGCCAGCCCGATCAGCACCTCGGTCATGTGGCCGGGCGCGCCGTACACCCCGCACATGGCGATCACGTCGTGCTTGCGGACCGGAACCTCACCGTTCTCGATCCGGTACATCCGGGCGCGGGAGAACTCCAGCTCCTGCGCCGCCGCCATCAGGGAGATGCCGGCCTGCTCCCGTAACTGCCTGAGCAGCCGCCCGACCTGCCGTCTCGGTACCGTCGAACCCGTCTCGGACATGCCGGCGACCTCCTCCCGTCGCACGCCACCCCGCCTGGCGGCGTGCACATCGCGCGCCGCTGCGTCTCGGCGCGGTCATCCGGGCTGTCTCGTTCGAGACGATCGGAACGACTGCATCGAGACGCCGAGAATCCATTTCCGGGATTCTCGCCGCCACGGCTTGAGCCCGAGCCTAGGGCACGCAACGCTCCATTGTGTAGTCGTAGAGTCGCGGAAGGTAAGGGGTTACGGGGAGTGGATATGCTCGTGCCGCGGACCGAACATGTCGGTGAGCGCCCCCGGTGGGACTGCCGGGTCTGCGGTCAGCCCTGGCCGTGCGCCACCGCCAAGGACGAGCTCACCGATCAGTACCGGAACTTTCCGCGCGGCCTCGCCGTCTACCTCGGCTCATGCCTGATCGAGGCGATCGACGACTGGGCCGCCGGCACCGGCGGCACCCCCTCCGACCTCTACGAACGCTTCTTGGGCTGGACGGGCGACGACACGCTCTGAGCCACCTTCGGGCGCAGCGCGCGATACAACTGGCTGTCGTCGACGGGCGTGTACAGCGTGGGATCGGAACCGGTCACGGCGACCCACGGGCAGACCTTGCCGGAGCCGTTCAGAGTGGTCTCGGACAGCTTCCGGCCGGTGGCCACCTCATAGACGGCGAGCCGGTAACGGCCCACCATGAGCGGCACCTTCGGCGCCTTGGCGCTGTCGCCCGGACAGTCCTTGAGCTTCGCGCCGCCACCGAGCAGATCCAGGCACGCGACGAGCTGTCCCTTGGCCGGGACCGGCGCCCAGGCCGACTTCCCCGCCGCCGAGCCGGAGAAGGCATAGCGGTTCAGCGTCCGGACCGAGCGGTCCCCCAGGTCGAGGCGCTCCTGGGCGCTGATCACGATCGGGTGCGGGGCCTTGCCCCGGTACTTCGGCGCTGCCGGGAAGTAGGTCTGCGAGCAGACCGAGTGCAGGTCGCTGACCTTGCGTACCGGACGGGTGGCGGCCCGCGGACTGGCCGGGGCCGCCGAGGCCGAGGCGCTGGGTGCGCCGGGAACGCCCCCGGCCGAGGTCTCCGCGGACGGCGCGGCGCCGCCGCCCAGGCCGTTGCAGGCCCAGCACATCAGGATCACGACGGCCGCGGCGGCGCCGGTGAGCACCCAGTTGCGGCGCGACTTGGATTTCAGATCCTTGGGGGTACGGCCGGGAGCCTGGTCCGGTTGCGCGGGCGCCGCCGGCACGGCTTCTACCGGCGCGGCCTGCTGTGGCACGGCGCGTTGTGGCGTGGCCCGTTGTGGCGTGGCCCGTTGTGGCGCGGCCCGTTGCGGCCCGACCCGTTGCGGCACGAATCGCTGCGGCCTGGCCCGGTGCGGCACGGCTTGTGGTGTGTTCTGCTGCGGCACGCCCTGTTCCGGCACAGCCTGTTGCGGCACAGCCTGTTGCGGCACAGCCTGTTGCGGCACAGCCTGTTGCGGCACGGCCTGCTGCAGCACGGTCTGTTGTGGAATGTTCTGCTGCGGTGCGACTTCCGGCTGCACGGTCCCGCCCGCCGCCGCGAGGTCCCGCTCCGCGATGGCGGCTCGCAGCCCGGCGACCACCTCCGGACCGAGCACCCGCGTCGTCTCCAGCGGATCCGCCGCACCGTCCGGCTCCCCGGCTTCCCCGGCCGCACCCGGATCCGCGCCACCACCGTCCGGAACCGGCTCGACTGCCGCCTCCGGAGTGGTCGCGGCCTCCTCGCCGCCCCGCGGCTCCCCTGCCTGCGCCATTGTCAGCTCCCCAGCCCGTCCCGATGGCGGCGAACTATACCGACCAGTAACACGTTCGTCACTGGGTGCGGCAAGCGCGGGCGGTTGTGATTGGGTGAGGTGGTGGAGTACGGGTGGATGCGGTTGCCGGCGGAGGCGGCCGACGAGGCGGCCCGAGGGCTGCTCGGATGGCGGCTCACCGCGAACGGGGTGACCGTGCGACTGACCGAGGTCGAGGCCTACAGCGGTCTCGGCACGGATCCGGCCAGCCACGCCCACCGCGGACCCACCAACCGGAACGCGGTGATGTTCGGCCCGGCCGGCCGGCTCTACGTCTACCAGATCTACGGCATGTACAACTGCCTGAACGTGGTCTGCGGCGAGGAGGGGGTCGCCGCGGCGGTCCTCCTGCGCGCCGGAGAGGTCGTCGACGGCGTCGATCGGGCCCGTGAGCGACGCCCCACCGTGAAAGCCGATCGAGACCTCGCCGCCGGGCCGGGAAAGCTGACCCAGGTGCTCGGCCTGGACCGGTCGGCGTACGGAACCTCGGTGGTCGACGGCACCGGCCCGCTGACGATCACGCCGCCGCCGGCACCGATACCGGAAGAGCTGATCGAAAGCGGACCGCGGGTCGGCGTGACCTCCGCCCACGACCTCCCGTGGCGTTTCTGGATCAAGGACGACCCGACCGTCAGCGCCTATCGGCGGCACGTTCCCCGGCGGCGCACCGGCACGCCGGCCCACGGCGGCTGACCCGTCCCGGCCACGACGATCCGGACCTGGTCGGCGATCACCACGTGCACACCCGGTACAGCCACGACGCGAAGTACACGCTTGCCGGCGCGGCGCGCCGTACGGGCCGGCGGATCGCCGCACAACAGTCGACAGTGGAATGACTCGCGCTCCGGCCCCCGAATGCCGGTGTGTCGGCTGTCACGTATTCGACATCAAGCCGCCACTCTGCGTTCTCCACCCGTAGCTTTGAGGGCTGCCTCGGGGCTAACCCGGGCGGAGATGGAGTGCGCCCGGTGACCGTGACCACTGACCTACGGCTGATCGAGCTTTCCGAGATCGAAGATCCGCCGGGGGCTCCGGCCCTGTTCCACTCCCGGTCCGCCCCGATCCGCCGCACACTGCTCGACATCCTCGACGCGACGGTGCGCGACCACGCGGAGGCTCCCGCGATCGACGCCGGGGCCACCGGACTGACCTACCGTGAGCTGGCCGGCGAGGTCGAGGCGTTGCGGAAGACCCTGTGCGGGCACGGGGTCGGCGTCGGCGACCGGGTCGGCATCCGGATCTCCTCCGGTTCGGCGGAACTGTACCTCGCGATCCTCGGGGTGCTCGCGGCCGGTGCCGCGTACGTACCGGTGGACGCGGACGATCCCGAGGAGCGCGCCGAGCTGGTCTTCGCCGAGGCGGGCGTCTGTGCCGTGCTGGGTGACGGCCTGACCGTCTCACCGCGCCGTACCCCGGAGGGTCGCCCCGGACGGCCGGGACCGGCCGACGACGCCTGGATCATCTTCACCTCCGGTTCCACCGGCACCCCGAAGGGGGTCGCGGTCTCGCACGGCTCCGCGGCCGCGTTCGTCGACGCCGAGGCGCAGCTGTTCCTCGTCGACGACGCCGCCGGGGCGCTCGGGCCACGGGATCGCGTCCTCGCGGGTCTCTCGGTGGCCTTCGACGCGTCGTGCGAGGAGATGTGGCTCGCCTGGCGGCACGGCGCCTGCCTGGTGCCCGCCGCCCGCGCGCTCGTCCGCAGCGGCGTCGACCTGGGCCCGTGGCTGGCCGAGCAGCGCATCACGGTCGTGTCGACGGTGCCGACGCTCGCCGCGCTGTGGCCGGTTGAGGCGCTCCAGCGGGTCCGGCTGCTGATCTTCGGCGGGGAGGCGTGCCCGCCGGAGCTGGCGGAGCGGCTGGCCGTCGAGGGGCGGGAGGTCTGGAACACGTACGGGCCGACCGAGGCGACCGTGGTCGCCTGCGCCGCGCGGCTGACCGGCGAGGGACCGGTGCGGATCGGCCTGCCGCTCGCCGGCTGGGAGCTCGCCGTGGTCGACCCCACGGGCGAGCCGGTGGCGATGGGCGAGACCGGCGAGCTGGTCATCGGCGGCGTGGGCCTCGCGCGCTACCTCGACGCGGCCAAGGACGCCGAGAAGTTCGCGGCGCTGCCCGCCCTCGACTGGAGCCGGGCCTACCGCAGCGGGGACATCGTGCGCGCGCAGCCCGAGGGGCTGCTGTTCCTCGGGCGCGGCGACGAGCAGGTGAAGCTCGGCGGACGCCGGATCGAGCTGGGCGAGGTGGACGCCGCGCTGCAGGCGTTGCCCGGCGTCGCCGGGGCGGCCGCCGCGGTGAAACAGACCGCCGGCGGCAACCAGCTCCTGGTCGGCTACCTGGTGACCCGTGACGGCGGCGAGTTCGACCTGGCGGCCGCGACGCGGCGGATCCGCGAGCGGCTGCCGGCCGCGCTCGTCCCGCTGCTGGCCGTGGTGGACGGCCTGCCGACCCGGACGTCAGGCAAGGTGGACCGGGCGGCGCTGCCCTGGCCGCTGGCGGTCGCCACCGGGCCGGCGACCGAGCTGACCGCGGCCGAGGAGTGGCTCGCCGACGGCTGGGAGGAGATCCTCGGCGTACGCCCGGCGGACCGGGCCGCCGATTTCTTCAGCAGCGGCGGCAGCAGCTTGAACGCGGCACAGCTGGTGGCCTGGATCCGGCAGACGTACCCGCAGGTGTCGGTGGCCGACGTCTACCAGAACCCCCGCCTGTCACAGATGGTGACGGTGCTCGAGGCGATCAGCGCGGAGACGACGGCCCGCCCCGAGGTCCGGCCCACTCCCCGGCGGGCCGGTCTGGCGCAGGTCGTGCTGCTGCTGCCGATGCTCGCGCTCGTCGGGCTCCGCTGGCTCACCGCCCTCGCCGCGATGGGGCGGGTTCTCGCCCTGTTCGACGCGGCGCCCTGGGCGCCGCGGGTCTCCTGGTGGTGGCTCGCGGCGGGCTGGGTGCTGCTGTTCAGCCCGGCCGGCCGGATCGCGGTGGCGGCCGCGGGCGCTCGGGTGCTGCTGCACGGCGTCCGCCCGGGTGACCACCCACGCGGCGGCGGTGTCCATCTGCGGCTCTGGGCCGCCGAGCGGCTCGCCGAGCTGACCGGTGCGAACGGCGTCGCCGGCGCGGGCTGGATGATCACCTATGCCAGGCTGCTCGGCGCGCGCATCGGCCGCGACGTGGACCTGCACTCCGCGCCGCCGGTGACCGGCCTGTTGAAGATCGGCCGCGGGGCGGCGATCGAGCCGGAGGTCGACCTCTCCGGCTACTGGGTCGACGGGGACGTCGTCCGGATCGGCACGGTGCGGGTCGGCGGCGGCGCCCGGGTCGGCGCCCGGAGCACCCTCATGCCGGACGCGCGGATCGGCAAGGGCGCGAAGATCGCCGCGGGCTCGACCGTAGCCCGTGCCGTGCCGTCGAACCAGCGCTGGGCCGGTTCCCCGGCCGTTCCCGCCGCCGCCAAGAACACCGAGGGCTGGCCGGCGCAGCGTCCGGACCGCTCACGACTGGGGTCCCGGTTCTGGGTCGCCTGGTACGGGCTGACCGCCCACCTGCTGGGCCTGGTCCCGGTCGTGGCCGTGCTGCCGGCGCTCGCCGTGCTCGGCTGGGCGGTCTCCGGCCGACCGGCTCTGCAGGCCGCGCTGATCGCCGTCCCGGTGGCCTCCGTCGCCTATCTGGCCTGCTACGCCCTCGTCGTGCTGGTCGCCGTCCGCGTGCTCAGCATCGGTCTGCGCACCGGCTTCCACCCCGTTCAGGGCCGGGTGGCCTGGCAGGTCTGGGCCACCGAACGCCTGATGGGGATGGCCCGGATCGCACTGTTCCCGATGTACGCCAGCCTCTTCACCCCGGTGTGGCTGCGACTGCTCGGCGCCAAGGTGGGCCGTGGCGTGGAGGCTTCCACGGTGCTCGCGCTGCCCGCGATGACGACGGTGGACGACGGGGCGTTCCTGGCCGACGACACGATGGTGGCCCGGTACGAGCTGAGCCACGGCTGGCTCCGGGTCGCGCCGGCCCGGATCGGCAAGCAGGCGTTCCTCGGCAACTCGGGGATGGCGGCGCCCGGCCGGTCGGTTCCCAAGCGGGGCCTGGTCGGGGTGCTCTCGTCGGCGCCGCACAAGGCGAAGAAGGGCTCGTCGTGGCTCGGCGCCCCGCCGATGCCGCTGCGCCGGACCGTCGAGGCGGCCGACGCCAGCCGCACCTTCGACCCGCCCCTCCGGCTGAAGGTGGCCCGGGCCGCGATCGAACTGTGCCGGATCATCCCGGTGATCTGCGCCGGTGCACTGGCGATCCTCGTTCTCGCCGCGCTGGCGCTGATCTGGCGGACCGGGGGCGGCTGGGCCGCGGCGCTCGCCGCCGGGCCGGTGACGCTCGCCGCGGCGATCGTCGCCGCGTTGACCGCGACGGCCGCGAAGTGGCTGCTGATCGGCCGGTTCCGGGTCACCGACCGGGCGCTGTGGACGTCGTTCGTGTGGCGCAACGAGCTCGCCGACACGTTCGTCGAGGTGCTCGCCGCGCCGTGGCTGTTCCGCTTCGCCACCGGCACACCGCTGCTGACCATATGGCTGCGGACGCTCGGCGCGCGGATCGGCCGAGGTGTGTGGCTGGAGACGTACTGGCTGCCCGAGTACGATCTGGTGCGGCTCGGCGCGGGATCGACCGTGAACCGGGGGTGCGTGGTCCAGACCCATCTGTTCCATGATCGGATCATGAGCATGGACGAGGTGACTCTAGGCGCGGGCGCCACGCTCGGCCCGCACGGCATCGTGCTGCCCGGCGCGAGCATCGGCGCGCGCACCACCGTGGGGCCGGGTTCGCTGGTCACCCGCGGTGACGCGGTTCCCGACGACAGCCAGTGGCTCGGCAACCCGATCGCGGCCTGGCCGGCCACGGCTTCGCAACTGCCATGACTCCGGCGGCGGGACCGGTCGGCGCCGCACCGGGCGCCGACCATTCGGCCGATTCCTATCTTCCCGGACACGGCAACGGTGGCTACCGGGTGCTCCACTACGACCTCGACCTCGACTACCGGATCACGTCGAACCGGCTGGCCGGCAAGGCGGTCATCACCGCGCGTGCCACCCAGTCGCTGTCCCGCTTCACCCTCGACCTCGGGCGGTTCCGCGTCCAGGACGTCCGGGTGGACGGGCGGCCGGCGAAATTCGCCCATCGGCCGGACAAGCTCCGGATCAAACCGGAACACGCCATCCGGCACGGGGCCATTTTCAAGATCGAGATTCGGTACGCCGGGAAGCCCGTACCGATCTCCGGCCACTGGGGTGACATCGGCTGGGACGAGCTGACCGACGGGGCGCTCGTCGCGAGCCAGCCGATCGGGGCGCCGTCCTGGTTCCCGTGCAACGACCGGCCCGACAACAAGGCCACCTTCTGGGTGAAGGTCGCCGCCGCGTCGCCGTACACGGTGGTGGTCACCGGCGACCTCGTCACCCGGCGCCGTGGGGCGGGCAACACCACCTGGGTGTACGAGCGGAACGAGCCGACCGCCCCGTACCTGATGGGTGTCCAGGTCGGACGCTACGAGCTGGTGGAGCTGGCCGCCGGCCGGGTGGTCCAGCGGGCCGCGATCCCGCCCCGCGTACAGGACGTGTTCTGGTACGACTTCGGGCGGCACGGCGAGATCATGGCCGACCTGGAGCGGCTGTTCGGGCCGTACCCGTTCCCGGAGTACGTCGTGGTGGTCGTCGACGACGACCTGGACGACCCGATCGAGGCACAGGGCATGTCCGTCTTCGGGCGCAACCATGTCGACGGGCAGCGCACCCACGAGCGGCTGATCGTGCACGAGCTCGCCCACCAGTGGTTCGGCAACAGCCTGACGGTCGCGGACTGGCGGCACATCTGGCTCAACGAGGGCTTCGCGACGTACGCCGAATGGCTCTGGTCCGGCGCCTCCGGTGGCCCGTCGGCGGCCGCCCACGCGGCCCAGTGGCACGCCTGGCTCGCGACGCAGCCGGCGGACCTCGCCATCGGCGACCCGGGGGTGGAGCGGATGTTCGACCCGCTGGTCTACAAGCGCGGCGCGCTCACCCTGCACGCCCTGCGCCTGCGGGTCGGCGAGGCGGCGTTCTTCGCGCTGCTGCGGTCGTGGGTCGCCGAGCACCAGCATCAGACCGTGACGACGGAGCAGTTCCGCGAGCACGCCGGGCGGTTCGCGACGCGGCCCCTGGACGATCTGTTCATAGCGTGGCTCGACCGCCCGGAGCTGCCGCCGCTGCCCCGCAACCCGGACCGGCCGGTGGCGCGAGGCGCGCGCGGATGACCATTGCCCGCCGGGGCCGGGCCTGACGCGGCCCGGCCCGGCGGGTGCGGTCAGGCCGCGAGCAGGGTGAAGACGCCGAGGCGCTGGGTGGGGCGGGTGAGGGCGACGTACAGGTCGTTGGCGCCGCGCGGGGAGCCGGTCAGGATCTCGGCCGGGTCGACGACCACGACCGTGTCGAACTCCAGGCCCTTGGCCTGGGCGACCGTGAGCAGGACGGCGCGCTCCTCCAGGTCCGGCGACGCGCCCGTGGTCAGCGCCGGGAGGGCGGCGGCCAGGGCCGTCCGGAGGCCGGCGGGGACGATCACGGCGAGCCGGCCCGTGCCGAGCGATCCGATCTCGTCCGACACCCGGGCCACGAGGTCGGACAGGGAGCCGGTCGCCTCCCACGGGTCGACACCGCTGGAGCGGACCGGGCGGGGCGGGACGATCGCCGGGTCGGCGGTGGCCAGGACCCGCTCGGTGTAGTCCATGATCTCGGCCGGGGTGCGGTAGCTCACCGTGAGCTCGGCCAGCCGCCAGCGGTCCGCGACGTACGGCGCGAGCACCTCCGCCCAGGTCGCCGGAGCCCCGAGAGCACCGGTCTGGGCGAGGTCGCCGACGACCGTCATGGAGCGGCTCGGGCAGCGGCGCATCAGCAGCCGCCAGGCCATCGGGGACAGTTCCTGCGCCTCGTCGACGATCACGTGGCCGAAGACCCAGTCCCGGTCGGCGGCGGCGCGGTCGGCGGCCGAGCGGAACTCCCGTTCGTCCAGGCGCTCCGCCAGCATGTCGGCCTCCATGATGTCGGCGATGTTCGGGATCGCGGCCTCGTCGTCGTCCTCCAGCTCGTAGGACTTCGAACCGGCCGTGATGTCCAGGACGCCCTGCGCGTACGCGAGACGCCTGGACTGTTCGCGGGCCTGTGCGGCGCGGGTCGCCCGGTCGTCCTCGCCGAGCAGTTCGGCGGCCTCGTCGAGCAGCGGCACGTCGGCCGGCGACCAGCCACCCCCGGGTGCCCGGCGCAGCAGTTCACGCTCGGCGGGGCTGAACAGCGGCGCGGCGGAGTCGAGGGCGGCGGCCGCGGCGTACAGGTCGGTGAGCAGTCGCAACGGCGTGAGCACCGGCCACAGTGCGTCGATCGCGGCCTGGACCGAGGCGTTCGCGGCGAGGTCACCGCGGAGGTCGGCCAGGTCGGTCTCGTCGAGCACGTTCGGCGAGGAGAGCGCGTCGTTCTCGCCGAGCGGATCGTCCCAGAACGGGTCGGCGCCGATCCGCTCGGCGACCTGGGCCGCGAGCACGTCCAGCAGGCCGGCGACGAAGACCGGCCGGGCCAGGTTGTGCCGCGGGTCCGCGGCCCGGGCGCGCCGCCGGACCGGTTCGCAGTCTTCCGCGGTGAGGCGCAGCACGTGCCGGTCGACCTCGATCTCCAGCGGTTCCGCGGGGATCCGCTGGCGGTCGCGGACGGCGGCGGCCAGCACGTCCACCATCGCGGCCCGGCCCTTGATCTCCGCGACCGCCGGCGGCTCGGCGCGGCGCGCGACGGTTCCGGGATGGAGATCGCCCAGGGTGGCGAGCATGACGCCGGTCTCCGCGAGGGACGGGAGGACCTGCGAGATGTAGCGCAGGAAAGTGGTGTTCGGGCCGACGATCAGGACGCCGCGGGCGGAGAGCTGCTCCCGGTACGTGTAGAGCAGGTAGGCGGCGCGGTGCAGCGCGACCGCGGTCTTGCCGGTGCCGGGGCCGCCCTGGACGACCAGGACGCCGCCCGGTTCGGCGCGGATCACCCGGTC
Organism: Actinoplanes regularis; assembly: GCF_900188005.1. Lineage (GTDB taxonomy): Bacteria > Actinomycetota > Actinomycetes > Mycobacteriales > Micromonosporaceae > Actinoplanes > Actinoplanes regularis. The sequence continues at coordinate 23,615 of NZ_FZNR01000015.1, forward strand.
CTGTTCGGCCTGGATGGTCTCGACGATGTCACGCATCCGGCCGGTGCGGTTCGCGGTCAGCGCGGAGAGCAGGGCGGCCTCGCCGACCAGGGTGTGGTCGGTGGCGGCGTCCAGGTCGAGGAGTTCGTCGTCCAGCTCCACGACGGTCCGGTCCCGGGTGCGGATGTGGCGGCGCAGCGTCACGCCGTACGGGGTGATCGCGGTCGCCACGTAGAACGGGCGGGCGGCCGGGGCCCGCCAGTCGACGAGCAGCGGGTGGTCGGTGTCGTGGATCCCGATCCGGCCGATGTGCAGGCGCTCGCCGTCGCGCCGGTCCAGCCGTCCGAAGCAGAGGCCCTGCTCGACGGCGTCGTACTGGGCGAGGCGTTCGGCGTACCGGTGGACGGCGACGTCCCGCTGGAAGAGTCCTTCCACCGCACCGCCGGCGCGCAGCCGGGTCTCGGCCAGGCGCTCCCGGGTCTCTGCCCGGAGCTCGTCGAGGCGGCCGTAGATCGCGCTGAGGTGAGATTGTTCCTCGGCGAGACTTGACAGACTTGACACCCGTGCCTCCAAGGCTTATTCTGATAGTGGATTTCTCCGCTCGCGTCGAAAAATGACGCGACAACTTGTCAGATTAGCAGCGTTCCGCGCCCCTGTGCAGGGGTTGACCCGTCGCTGAAACAGTCCACGTCGCGGGCGGACGGGCACTAGCGTTTCCCGGTGATGATGTCGCGTCGAGCACTGCTCTGCTACAGCGTGCTGTGCGGAGCCGGGGTGCTGTGGTCGGGCGGCCTGATCCTGGCGCTCGCGCTGGGTCATCGGCCGGTGGACAAGGTCGTCGTGGTGGGAGTCGCGGCGCTGCTCACCGTGCCCGGATTCGCGGCCGGCATCCTGTCGAACCGGCGCGGCTACCGCACCCAGCAGCCCCGGCGGCTGTGGGCGCTCTCCTCCTGGGTGCCACCGCACGTGCCGATGTGGGCGGCGCTCACCACCGGGGTGGTCTTCTTCGGGTTCTGGCTGGCGATCGTGCTGGCCTTCTTCGCGCTGGAGGGCAACCCCGGGATAAACGCGGACGGAGCGTACGTCCTGGACCGGACCACCGTCGTCGACGAGGCGACCTACGAGCGGCAACTCGACCACACGCAGCAGATCTCGCTTGGCGTCCTGGGCGCCTTCGCGACCGGTGGCGCCTTCCTCTGCGCCGCCCGCGCCACCGACCACGAGCCCGGCTGAACGCCCGAGGCCACGGCCACCACGAGCGCGGCCGAGCGTCTACAGTCACGGGCATGCGCTGGCGGCCGGCCCTGCTCCTCACCGCCGCCGTCGTGCTGCTCGCCGCCGCCGGGGCCGTCACGGTCCGGGCGTCGACCCGGAAGGCCACTGTTCCCACGCTGCACCTGTCGGCCACCGCCGAGCAGTGGCGCGTCCACGAGGTGAACCGGCAGCTGGCCATCGCCCTGCACAACAACGGTGACGTGCCGGTCCGGGTCACCCGGGTGGAGCCGGTGCTGCCGTCCTTCGACGGCGAGGCCACGGTCGGCACCGACGCCCTGCTGCCGGTCGGCGGGTTGCGGGTGGACGTGCCGGTCTCCTACGGGACGGGCACATGTGTACCCACCGCGGCCGCGTCGCACGTCGTGGTGACCGCCCACCCCGAGGGCTCGGCCGCCACCCAGCGGATCACCATCCCGCTGCCCGACCCGAACCCGCTGCTGGACCGGCTGCTCGCCGCCGACTGCGCCACCCAGCGGATCCAGCGGAGTGTCACCCTGCGCTTCGGGCCGTGGACCGACGCGGGCGCGGCCGGGCTGCGCGGCGATCTGGTCGTCGAGCGCACCGCCGCCGCGACCGGCACCGTCCAGGTGCGGGAGCTGGACGGCAACGTGATGTACAGGTTGGAGCTCCCCTCGGCGGTGCCGCTCGCCGAGGTCACCGCCGCACAGCCGACCGTGTCCGTGCCGCTGACCGCCAGGCCGGCCCGCTGCGACGCGCACGCGCTGGCCGAGATCAAGAAACCGTTCGAGTTCCTCGCGACGGTCACACTGGAGGGCGGCGACCCGCTGGTCACCGCCGTGCCGGTCAGCGACGACGACAAGGCGGCCCTGGACCGGATGCTCCGCCGGATCTGCAAGCTGCCCGGTTAGCCTGTCCGGCACCGCACCCGGATCGGGTGTCGCGGGTTGACCGAAGCCACGTGCGGCGACCGGCAATCGATGCCGCGCTCATCGCGCTCCCAGCGCTTTGGATACCAAGGTCAGCAGCTCCTGGGAGCTGAACGGCTTGCGGATGAAGTAGGTGGTGTCGTCGTCCGGTGGCGTCGTCGTGCTGTAGCCGGACATGAAGACCACCGGCAGGTCCGGCTTCTCCTCGTGCAACTGCTCCGCGAGTTGGTAGCCGGAGGCGCCGGGCATGATCACATCGGTGAGCAGCAGGTCGACGTGCACGGCGGGCCGGTGGAAGATGCCGCTCGCCTCGTCGGCGGAGCGGGCTTCCAGGACTTGGTATCCGTGGCGGGTCATCGTCCGGGCAACGGTATGGCGCACCGCGGGTTCGTCCTCGACGAGCAGAATCGTCTCGGCGTGGCCGGTCGGGGCGGTGCGCGCCGGCGTCGAAGTGTCGGGATCCGCCGCGGTGGTAGTGGCGGCGGGCAGATAGATGTTTATGGTCGTGCCACGGCCGGGTTCGCTGTCGATGGCGATATGGCCGTTGGCCTGGGTGACGACGCCGTAGGCGTTGGCCAGCCCCAGCCCGGTGCCCTGGCCGGCGGGTTTCGTGGTGAAGAACGGTTCCAAGGCGTGTCTGACCACCTCGGGCGGCATGCCGGTGCCGGTGTCCGCGACGGCGATGTGGAGGTAGCGGCCGGCCGGCAGTGGCAGCGACGGCGTGGCGTCGGGCGGCAGCGTGAGCGACGCGACGCGGATGGTCAACGACCCGCCGTCGGTCATGGCGTGGCGGGCGTTGATCGAAAGATTGAGAACCATCTGCTCCAGGTCGCTGCGGTCGAGGATCACCGGCGGGAGGCCGTCGGCCGTCTGACAGCTGAAGTCGATGTCCTCACCGATGGTGCGGCGAAGGAGGTCTTCGATCCCGCGGATGGCAGCGCCGACATCGATGGCCTCCGCGCGCCGCGGCTCCTGCCGGGCGAAGATCAATAATTGGCTGGTGAGGTCCGCGCTCCGTTGCGCGCTGGCCTGGATTCGTTCGATGTCGGGTTGGCTGGGATGCCCGGGGCCGAGATCCTCGGCGATCAGCGCCGCGGTGCCGAGAATGGTGGCGAGGGCGTTGTTGAAGTCGTGTGCCACCCCGCCCGCGAGGACGCCGAGGGCCTCGAGCCGTTCGCGGGCCTCGAGCTGGTGCATGAAGTCCTCGCGTTCGCGCTGGGCTTTGTCCAGCGCGGCGCCGGCACGCGCGAACACCAGGTAGAGCGCCAGGAGCAGGAGCATGGTGACGGCTGCTACGGCGAGTCCTCCGTCCGGCATCCGCCGGCCGGAGGCGACGATCGCCAAAATGCCGGCGAACAGCACCAGAGCCAGCAACGGGGCCAGACGCCGGCCCGCGAGCGCGCCCGGTCCGTGGCCGCAGAACACCCGGGTGGGTGGCAGTTGCGGCCGGCAGAGCAGGAGGCCCATGGTCAGGATCACCAGGACGGCGTTGGCATTGAGGGCCAGCCCGATGTCCGGCGAGGTGACGACGGGGAGGTTGTAGGCGCTGCCGAGGGTGACCATCACCGTCACCAGGGCCGTGGCCGGCAGGAGGATGCGGGCCGGCCGGTATCCGTGGGATGCGTCGAGGTCCAGCAGGGCCAGGGTCATGCCGACAGCCGTTAACGCCACGGCGGCGTACAGGGCCGGTCGTCCGGGGTTGCCGCCGATCGACCACACCCGCGTCCGGTCCGGGAACAACAGGAGATCGATGCCGACGCTCCGGCCTGTGCCGTACTCGGCCAGCGTGGCGGCGCCGATGATCGCCACCAGCCAGCCGAGCAGCTGTCCGGCCAGCCGTGGCGGCGTGTTGGCGGCGGGGCGCGGCGCGAGCAGCCACAAGCTTGCTCCGGCCAGGACGAAGGCCACCGCGGTCAGCGGCACCATGAAGGGACCGGCCGGCACGGGACGTGCGAGCCCGCGGATCCCGCCGGCGTATCCGAGCAGCACCGCAGCACCCGCCGCCACCGTGCATCCACCGGCGAGCCGGGCCAGGTTCCGCGTGCCCCACACGGTGCCGCACGCCATCTCTCCATTCTTGACGGCGGGAAAGCGCGACGGGCCGAATCGGCTCATCTGCTCAAGCCGGGGGACGGAATGGTCAGACCGAGGATCTGCACGGCGAACGTGGCCCGAGCGCGGGCGCTCGGTGCTGATAGGACACTGCAGCCCGGCCGGGACGGCGCGGGCTACGTTCGGCTGGCGCCGGCCTCGGGTCCGGCCAGGCGCTGCGCCAGCCAGACCGGGAGCACCGAGAACACGATCAGCACCGCCGCCACCACGTTGACCACCGGCGCCTGGTTGGGCCGGAACAGGTTGTTGAAGATCCAGATGGGCAGTGTGGTCACGCCCGGGCCGGCGGTGAAGGTGGTCACGATGATCTCGTCGAAGCTGAGCGCGAACGCGAGCAGTCCACCCGCCAGCAGGGCCGACCTGATCAGCGGGAAGGTGACGTACCGGAAAGTCTGTGACGGTGACGCGCCCAGGTCGGCCGAGGCGTCCTCGAGGTTCGTGCCGGTGCGGCGCAGCCGCGCCAGCACGTTGTTGTAGACCGTGACCACGCAGAACGTCGCATGCCCGACGACCACGGAGAACAAGCCCTTGCCGATCCCGAGGTCGCCCATCACCGAGCGCCACGCGCTGTCCAGCGCGATGCCGGTGACGATGCCGGGCAGCGCGATCGGCAGCACGACCAGCAGCGAGATCGTGTCGCGGCCGAAGAACGCGAAGCGCTGCACCGCGAACGCGACCATGGTGCCGAGCACCAGCGCGAACACGGTGGCACCGAGCCCGGCCCGGATCGAGGTGATCAGCGCCTGCCGGGCGCCCTCGTTCTCCCACGCGGCCGACCACCAGCGGGTGGTCAGGTCGTGCGGCGGCCAGGCGAACGTGCGGTCGCCGTTGAACGAGTTGACCAGGACCAGCAGCAGCGGGACGTAGATGAAGGTCAGGCCGGCGACCATGAACAGGCGCAGTGCCCAGCGAGCCGGGCCGGACAGCGTCACAACTCCTCCAGGGCGCCCGAGCGGCGGACCGCGAACAGGTAGATCACCATGATCACGACCGGGACGGTGGCGATCGCGGCGGCGAACGGCAGGTTGTTGGCCGCGCCGATGTTGGCGTAGACCAGGTTGCCGATCAGCTGGGTCTTGCCGCCGACGATCTGCACGGCGATGTAGTCGCCGAGCGACAGCGAGAACGTGAAGATCGAGCCGGCGAAGATCGACGGGACCAGCATCGGCAGCACCACGGCGCGGAACGTGCGGCCGGCCCGGGCGCCGAGGTCGGCCGAGGCCTCCAGGAGGGAGTCCGGGAGACGTTCCAGGCCGGCGTAGATCGGCAGGATCATGTACGGCAGCCAGAGGTACGACAGCACGATGACCGTCGCCGGCAGGCCGTAGCCCGGACCGTGTCCCGGCCCGCCGAGCAGCGTGTCGATCGGGCCGCCGTTGGCCAGCAGGATCCGCCAGGCGTACGCCTTGACCAGGTACGAGGCCCACAGCGGGGTGAGGATCGCGATCACCAGAGCATGCCGCGCCCGCGCCGACGCGACCTTGGCCATGAAGAACGCCATCGGCACCGCGAGCACGACGCAGAGGACCGTGACCGCCGCCGCCACCCCGATGCTGCGCAGGGTGACGGCGCGGTACACCTCCTCGGCGAGCAGGGTCCGGAAGTTCTGCAGCGAGAACCGCCGGACCACGCCGCCGGTGAACCCGTTCACGGTCCAGAACGCCGACACCAGCAGCACCGCGAGCGCGCCGAGGTACGCGACGACCAGCCAGAGCAGGGGCGCCGAGAGCAGCCCGGCCAGGCGCAGGCGCGGGTGCCGGTGCAGGTACGAACCGAGACTGGTCACGCTATCCCTTGATCGTCGTCCAGGCCTGGGTCCAGGCCGCGTAGTCCTTGCAGGTCACGTCCGTGCGGCCGTCGACACACCGGGCCAGCGGGGTGGTCCAGTACCAGACCTGGTCGAGGTAGGACTCGTCGTCGGCGTGGAACGTCTTGCAGTGGTCCTTGGCGGCGGTCTGCTCACACGCGAGCCGGTTCGACGGCGCCTCGCCGAACCACTCGGCGACCTGGGCGTTCGCCTTCGGCGAGACGATGTAGTTCATCCACAGGTAGCCGCAGTTCGGGTGCTTGGCCTTCGACGAGATCATCCAGGTGTCCGACCAGCCGGTCGCGCCCTCGGTCGGCAGAACCGCGTCGACCGGCGCCTTGTCGGCCTGCGCCAGGTTGACGATGACCTGCCAGGACGTACCGAGCACGGAGTTGCCGGCCTTGAAGGCCTGCACCTCCTTGGTGTAATCCGACCAGTACTCGCCGATCGCCTTGTTCTGCTCCTTGAGCAGGCTCACGGCGGCCTCGAACTGCTTGTCGTCGAGGGCGTACGGGTTCTTGATGCCCAGGTCCGGCTTGGTCTTCATCAGGTAGAGCGCGGCGTCGGCGATGTAGATCGGCGAGTCGTACGCGGTGATCTTGCCTTTGTACGGCGAGTTCGGGTCGAACACCGCGGCCCACGAGGTGGGCGGCGGGTTGACCGTGTCCTTGCGGTACATCAGCACGTTCGCGCCGCGGCCGTGCGGGAGGCCGTACGCCACGCCGTCGACCGAGTTCCAGACCTTGTTCTTCAGCCCGTCGAAGACGTCCTGGTAGCTCGAAAGCAAAGAAGTGTTCACCGGGGCGACGTCACCGCCGTAGATCAGCCGCAACGACGCGTCCCCGGAGGCCGAGACCACGTCGTACTCGCCGGTCTTCATCAGCGTGACCATCTCGTCCGAGGTGGCCGCCACCTTGTTGTTGACCTGGCAGCCGGTCTCCTTCTCGAACGGGGTGACCCAGTCGACGGCCTTGTCCGTGGTGCCGTCCTCGACGTACCCGGCCCACGAGACGATGTTGACCGAGCCCTCGCCCGCGCCGAGCGACGCCAGCTTGTCGATCTTCGGGACGGTGAGCCCGCCGGGGCCGGAGCCGCCGCCCTTGTCGGCGCCACCACCGCACGCGGCCAGCGTCAGCACGCCCGCCGCCAGTATCGCCGTCCTCCATCTGCCGTTATGCCGCATCAGCGCTGTCCTTTCCCTGGGGGATCTCGATCACGTGCTCGTCGTGCCAGCTGAGCCGGACCCGCTGCCCCCGCAGCCCGGTCCGCAGAATGCGGTTCTGCTCGACCACCACCGCGCGGGCGCCGGCGTCCAGGTCCACCACGTAGCGGGTGACCGGGCCCGCGTAGATCACTTCGGCGACGACTCCGTTGGTCACACCGTCGACCGAGATATCTACTTTTTCCGGACGTACCGAGAAAGTCCCCTCACGACGGAAAAGCGCCTTGGCCACCTCGTCGGTGAAGACGTTGGAGGTGCCCACGAACCCGGCCACGAACGAGCTGGCCGGCCGCTCGTAGACCTCCTCCGGGCTGCCGACCTGCACGATCCTTCCGTCGTTGAAGACCGCCACCCGATCGCTCATGGTCAGCGCCTCGTCCTGGTCATGGGTCACGAAGACGAAGGTGATGCCCACCTCGCGCTGGATCGCCTTCAGCTCGACCTGCATCCGCTCGCGCAGCTTGAGGTCGAGGGCGCCGAGCGGCTCGTCGAGCAGCAGCACCTTGGGACGGTTCACCAGCGCCCGGGCGAGCGCCACCCGCTGCCGCTGGCCACCGGACATGGCGGCCGGCCGGCGCTTGCCGAAACCTTCGAGGCGGACGCTCGCCAGCGCCTGCTCGGCGCGCTCCCGGCGCTCCCTCCTGGGCACCTTGCGGACCTTGAGGCCGTACTCGACGTTCTCCAGCACGCTCAAGTGCGGGAAGAGCGCGTAGTCCTGGAAGACCGTGTTCACGTCCCGCTCGAACGGGGCGAGCCGGGTAACGTCGCGGCCACCGAGCTCGACGGTGCCGCCGGTGGGCAGCTCGAAACCGGCGATCAGCCGGAGCACGGTCGTCTTGCCGGAGCCGGACGGGCCCAGCATGGAGAAGAACTCGCCGTCGGCGATCTCCAGGTCGACCCCGGCCACCGCCTCGACCGCGCCGAACGACTTGCGCAACCCGGTCAGCCGGATCGCCGGAGAAGAAGTCATGCGCTCACACTCACGAATCTCAGCTCGGTCATCTCGTTGATCGCGTACGCCGGGCCCTCCCGGGTGTTGCCGGCGTCGCCGACCCCGCCGTACGGCTGCTGATCGGCCCGGAAGGTCGGCACGTCGTTGACCAGGACCCCGCCGAAGTCCAGCTCGCTCGCGGCCCGCAGGGCCACGGCGAGGTCCGGCGTGAAGATTCCGGCCTGCAACCGGTAGTCGCTGTCGTTGGCCAGCGCGATGCCCTCGTCGATCCCCGCGTACGGCGTGACGGTCACCACCGGCCCGAACACCTCCTGGCGGTAGACGTCCAGATGCCGGGGCGGGTCGGCGACCACGGCCGGAGCCAGGAGCGGGCCGTTCCGCTCGCCTCCGGTGACGGACGCGCCCGCCGCCCGGGCCGTGTCCAGCCAGTCCACGACCCGGTCGGTGGCGGCCGCCGAGATCAGCGGGCCCACCTCGGTCCGCTCGTCGAGGGGATCACCGAGGCGCAACGTGGACACCGCCTCCCGGAGCAGCTCCAGGACCCGGTCGTAGACCGACCGGTGGGCCAGCACCCGCTGGGTGGAGATGCAGACCTGGCCGGCGTAGGCGAACCCGCCGCGCCGGATCGCGGCCACCGCGCGCTGAAGGTCCGCGCCCGGCTCGATCAGCACCGGGGCGTTCGAGCCCAGTTCGAGCAGCACCCGCTTGCCCGCCGCGGTCCGCTGGATCCGCCGCCCCACCGGCACGCTGCCGGTGAACGACACCACGGCCGGCACCGGGTGCTCGACGAGCGGGGTGCCGGTCTCCGGGCCGGTGCCGGTCACCACCGAGATCCAGTCCCCCGGCAGACCGGCCTCGACCAGCAGATCGACCAGCCGGATCGCGGAGATCGGGGTCAGCTCCGCGGGCTTGAGCACCACCGGGCAGCCCGCCGCGATCGCCGGGCCGAGCTTGTGCGCCACCAGGTTGAGCGGGAAGTTGAACGGGGTGATCGCGGCGACCACGCCGGCCGGATGCCGGATCGCCAGGCCGAGCCGTCCCAGGCCACCCCGCGACGCGTCCATCGGGACCAGCTCACCGGCCAGCTTGCGCGCCTCCACCGCCGAGAAGCGCAGGGTGTCCGCGCAGCGGGCAGCCTCGGCCCGGGCGTCCGCGATCGGCTTGCCGGACTCCCGGGCGACGGTGACCGCGAACTCCTCGACGCGCTCGGTCAGCATCTCGGCGGCGCGCGCCAGGACCTCGGCGCGGGCGTGCTGCGGGAAGTCACGACGGGCCAGCACCTTCGCGGCGGCCTCACAGGCCTCGGCGATGTGCGCGCCGGTCAGCGCGGGCACGCGGCCGACCGGAGCGCCGTCCCACGGGCTGCGCACCTCGATCCACTCCGCGGCGCTCACCGGGCGCCCGCCGATCCGGGCCGGAACCTGCAACACGTTTCAACCTCCCGTGACGTTCCGGTCACCGTAGGAGCAGCGGGGCGTAGTGGTAAATGGACATGTGTCCAGTCCTTACGCAGACGCTTTGTGCAGCCGTACAGTCCCGCCATGACGCTGCGCCTGGCCGATGTGCTCGCCGACCCCGACCTGAGCCTGCGCCTGGTCGACGGGGCGCAGACGGCGCTGAACCAGCCGGTCCGCTGGGTGGCGGTGACCGAACTGGCCGACCCGCGACCCTTCCTCAGCGGTGGCGAACTGGTGCTCACCACCGGGCTGCGGCAGCGGTCGGCGCGGGTACAGCGCGAATTCGTCGCCCGGGTCGCCGAGGGGAAGGCGGCCGGGCTGGGCTTCGGGATCGGGCTGACCCACAACCGGATCCCGGCCGGCACGCTCGCCGAGGCCCGGCTGCACGGGCTGCCGGTGCTGGAGATCCCGTACGAGACGCCGTTCATCGCGGTCGACCGGTTCGTCGCCGACCGGATCCTGGAGGAGCAGTACGGCCGGTTCGCCGACCTGCTCGACGAACACGACACGCTGGCGAAGTCGCTGCTCTCCGGGCGAGGGCTGGGCGCGCTGATCGAGTCACTGCACCAGATCCTGGGCGCGCCGGCGATGGTGCTCGACGTGTACGGCGGGGTGCTGGCGACGGCTCCGGCGAGCGCGGCGTGGCCGGTGGAGCAGATCCTCTTCGCGGCGCGCTCGGCGGGGCGGCGGGAGGCGGACCAGCCGGCGATCCTGCCGATCACGGTGGAGGACAGTGTGGAGGCGTACCTCTGCTGCCGGCGGCCGCGGCGATCGGCGGACGTGTTGCCGTACGCGGTCAGTCTGGTCGGTCTGGAGCTGGCCCGGCGCCGCGCCGAGCTGGCCGGCAAGCGGCAGCTCGCCGGGCAGGTCCTGGAGGACCTGGTGCGCGGCGTCATCGGCGGCCCGGAGTCGGAGCGGCGGCTCGCGCCGTTCGGGATCCGCGCCGCCGACGAGCACGCGCTGCTGGTGGCCACGGTCGCCGCGGCCGACGGGCGGCGGTTGCTGACCGCTCCCCCGCTGCCCGGCGCGACCACCGCCGTCGTCGAGGACTGCCTGATCGCGGTCCTGGAGCCGGGCCAGTCGGCGCGCGACGCCGCCCTGCTGCTGCACGCCCACCTGAGCCGGCACGGCAACCCGGCCCGGGTCGGCGTCGGCGGCTGGTACGCCGGGATGACCGGTCTGCGGTGGAGCTACTACGAGGCGCACGAGGCGATGACCCGTGGCCCGGGGATCAACGAGCGGGAGCAGATGAGCCTCTCCGGACTGCTGCTGGCCAGCGAGGACGTGCCGCTGCGGGACCTGGCCCGGGATGTGCTGCGGCCGCTGCGCGACTTCGACGCCGAGCACGGTGGGTCGCTGGTCGAGACGCTGCACGCCTACCTGGACGAGAACGGGTCGGTGGCCGCGGTCGCCGAGCGCCTGATCGTCCATCGCAACACGGTCCGCTACCGCCTGGACCAGATCGAGAAGCTGACCGGGCGCTCGCTCACCTCCACCGCCGACCGCGTCCAGCTCTGGCTCGCCCTCGCCGCCACCCGCCTCGACAACATGTGAGGACGCGAATCCGGATCCCCCGCGGTCCCGGCCGGTCAAGACCGCTCGGACCGACACCCGGCGATCAACCCCGAAGACCCTTTCCAGGTACGACCGATGGAGTCGCGTGACCAGGCCTCTCGGCCGAGCCCCGCGCCGGTCTCGCGCGAGGTCTCCGCGCCGCCCGGCCGCTGCGCGCGGCCGGGTCCTCCCGGCGCGACGATGACGCGCGGGTCCGCCCCGGGGCTTGGCCCGAGAGGGCCGGCCACGGGGCTCCACCGGTCGTACCGGAGAAAGGAATCTATGGTTTTTCTTGGGAACGCGGGCGCTGAGCCGGCGCGGACTCCTTGCGGATCTTCGAGGAGCCGCGCCCGACGGACCACCCCTGGACCCACCTTGCCGAGGTGTCCTTTCTGGTGCGGTCGGCCAGGTGGTACCAGTCCATCCGGCAGCGGGTGCGGGTCACCTCGAGCACGCCGAAGCCGTGCCCGTCGGTCTCCACCCATCGCACGTGCGGGTTGGTGCCCCTGATCAGGCCGGCGGCGAGCAGGCTGAGCGGGCCACCCGCGCTGGTGCCGAGAAAATCATTGATGTTGTCGCTGGTCACCGACGGGACGACGAACTCGGCGGCGGCCGGGTTCGCGGTGCCGGTGTCCTTGGTGGTCAGCTCGTTGGCCCAGCTCGTGTGGATGTCGCCGGTGAGGAAGACGACGTCCTTCGTCCGGTGCGCGCGCAGCGTGTCGACCAGGCGCTCACGGTCGGCGTTGTAACCGTCCCACTGGTCGGCGTTGAGCACCACGCCGTTCTGCGGGACGCCGATCAGCTTGCCGAGCGGGCCGAGCAGCCAGGCCGGCAGGGCGAGGACGTCCAGGCGGGAGATCATCACCGGGTTGCCGACGATCTTCCAGATGGCCGTCGAGTCGACCAGGCCGGCGGTGAGCCAGGACATCTGGGCCGCGCCGGCGATCGTCCGGTCCTCGTCGTCGACGTCCGCGCCGCCGGTCTGCTCCGAGCGGTAGGTCCGCAGGTCCAGCATGGAGAGTTCGAACAGGTCGCCGTAGCGCAGCCTGCGGTAGATGTGCCCGTCCTCGGCGAGCCGGACCGGCATCCACTCCGCGTACGCCTGCCGCGCGGCCGCGACCCGGGCGGCGAAGTCGCCCTCGGTGCCCGGCGTGTGGTTCTCCGCGCCGCCGCTCCACATGTCGTTGGCGACCTCGTGGTCGTCCCAGGTGATCACCCACGGGACCGAGGCGTGCAGCGCCTTGAGGTCGGGGTCGGTCTTGTAGAGCGCGTGCCGGGTCCGGTAGTCGGCCAGGCTCACCGTCTCGTGCTCCGGGGACGTCCTGCGCACCACGGTGTCGCCGGCGCCGAATTCACCGGTGGCGTACTCGTAGAGGTAGTCGCCGAGGTGCACCACCAGGTTGAGGTCGCCGCGCTCGGCCAGATGCCGGTAGGCGGCGAAGTAGCCGGCCTCCCAGTTGGCGCAGCTCACCACGCCGGCCCGGAGCCGGGCGATGGCGTCGGTGGCGGCCGGGGCGGTCATCGTCCGGCCGACCGGCGACCAGACGTCGTTCAGGCCGAAGCGGTACCAGTACGTGGTCGCCGGGCTGAGCCCGGTGACGTCGGCCTTCACCGTGTGGTCGCGGGCCGGACCGGTGCCGACCGTGCCGGAGCGCACGACGGTGGCGAACGCCGAGTCGGTGGCGAGTTGCCAGGTCACCTCCACGTCCGGGCCGGCGCCGGAGGCCGGCACCGACTCGGGGGTCGGGGTCACCCGGGTCCAGAGCAGGATGCCGCCTGGGAGCGGATCACCGGAGGCGATCCCGTGTTGGAAGACGGACTCGGCCGCGGAGACGGCCGAGGGCAGTGCGGCGGCCGCGACCGCACCGGCGGACAGGCCGGCGAGCAGAACGGTACGACGATGGACCGTGGCTCCAGGAAGGACAGTCATGCCCTTCTATCTAGCAAGGGCGACGCCGGGCCAGGCCGGGATCAATCCAATTTTCAGCGAGGCTTCATCGATGGAGCCGGACAGTTGACTCGCCGGTAACTTGCGGGGACCCTGGTGCACCCCGCGGCGTCAGCGGGCGGGCTCGGTGGTGCGCGCCGGCTCACCGATCGCCAGGGCGGCGGAGGCGGCGAACTCCTCCGCGGCGCCGATCGCCTCCAGCACGGTGCCGCGCCGCTCCCCCAGGCGGACACAGCGCGCCGCGGCCAGATCACTGCGCAGCAGCATCATCCTGGTGAGACAGTCATCGATCAACGCCAGCACTTGATCATGCATGGTGGGTGCCTCCGTAACGACGCCCCCGCGATCAGGCTCCGCACCGAGCCCCAAAGAGGTCGACTGGTCACTTGTCGTAGATCCTACGTTTACTTCTTGTTGTCGCGGTTAGATGCTTGTGAATTTCCGAGCCGCGGAACCTTCCGGGCGATCCGCCGGTCGCACCGCTGACCTGGGAGCGCGCCCGTTCGCCGGCCGTCCGCCCGGACCTCGACGCCGCAGGCAGCGGCTCGGATGTGCCAAAAAGACTCCGAGTCGCTCGGGTGCCGAGAATCGGTCAGCCGAGCCCGGCGAGTGCGGCCGCCACCAGACGACATCGTTCGGCGGTGAGGGCTGCGTCACTGTGCCCGTCTCGCGCCGCCGGGACGTTTACCGTGTGGCGGTGGAGATCGGACTCTGGTCGGTGGTCGAGGAGCCCGAGGCGCTCGCCCTGGCCGGGCCGGGCGCGGCGCTGCTGACCGACGCGGACACCGCCTACGCGGTCGGCTCGGACACCCTCGTCGTGATCGCCACCACGGCGACCGGCACGGAGATGACCCTGCCGGGGCCGTTCCCCGACCTGGTCGAGGAGCGGCTGGGCACGGTGCTGCGACCGGCCGTCCACGCGTTCGCCCGGCTGCCCCAGGGGTGCCTGGCGCTCGGCGTGGCGCAGGCCACCGAGCTGGGCTACCGCCGCGGCGCGCTGCACGACATCCGGCTGCGGTTCGAGGCGCCGGTCCCGCCCGACCTGCTCGGCCGGGTCACGCCGGGGCTGGGCTGGCTGGATCTGGTGGGCCACGACCCGGCCGGCGCGATGGAGCGGTTCATCGCGGACTGGTACGGCGAGGCTCCCGCCGCGAAGGAGCCGGCGCACTCCGGGGAGCCCGCCGCGCTGCGGGCCTTCCGCCGGGCGGCCGCGGGACGGCCCGAGGTGTACGGTGTCTCCACCCAGATCTTCGAGGAGTCGCTCGCCGGCCGCCCGGACGGCCTGCTCACTTTCGGCCAGGCGGGTGACGGCGTGTTCACCCTGGTGATGGAGCCGGACCGGGACGACCCACGGCTCTGGTACGACGGGCTGAGCGACCGGCTGCTCCCCGAGCGGGAGCGGCTCGGCGGTTACCTGCTGCACTCCACCCTCGCCCGCGCCGCGATGGACGGGCCGCTCGGCGGGATGGCGTTCGTCGACCGGCCGCAGGCGCGGCGGATCGTCGCGCCGCTGCGCCAGGTGCCGCTGCGGCCGATGCGCTGGCCGTGCCTGTTCTCCCGGTGCTACGCCGGGCCCGGCACGGTGGTGCTGATCGGCGAGGACGACACGGACTGGTTCGAGATGTACGTCGGCGTCCGCCACCCCGGCCTGCTGCGCCGCCTCCGCAAGCTCGGCCTGGATTGGGAGTCGTTCACCGATTCGCGTTGAGCGTGTCGTCCCAGCCCACGGGAAACTCGACAATCTCAACTGATTTAGTAGACAAGGTGGGTGATCACCCAGCAAACTTCCGGGCATGGACCTCAGCATGGCGCTCGCCGGTCTCGGCGTCGGCATCATCGTCGGGCTGACCGGCATGGGCGGCGGCGCCCTGATGACACCGATCCTGGTGCTGCTCTTCCACGTCAACCCGGTCGCCGCGATCTCCAGCGACCTCGCGGCCAGCGCGGTGATGAAGCCGTTCGGCGGCGCGGTGCACGCCCGGCGCGGCACGGTGAACTGGCGGCTGGTCGGCTGGCTCTGCGCCGGCAGCGTGCCCAGCGCCTTCCTCGGGGTGCTGCTGCTCCGCCTGCTCGGGGACGACGAGAACGTGCAGCACATCGTCAAGCTCTCGCTGGGCGCGGCACTGCTGCTGGCCGCCGGCGGCATGATCCTCAAAGCGTGGGCCGCCCGGCGCAACGGCGACGGCCCGCCCGCCGAGATCACCGTGAAGCCGGTCCCGACCCTGCTGATCGGCGTCATGGGCGGCCTGGTGGTCGGGCTCACCTCGGTCGGCTCCGGCTCGCTGATCATCGTGGCGCTGCTCGCGCTCTACCCCCGGCTGCGCGCCAACGATCTGGTCGGCACCGACCTGGTGCAGGCCGTCCCGCTGGTCACCGCGGCGGCCCTGGGCCACGCCTTCTTCGGCGACCTGCACCTGGACATCGCCGGAGCGGTGATGCTCGGCTCCATCCCCGGCGTGCTGATCGGCTCCCGGATCTCGTCACGCGCCCCGGGCGGCCTGGTCCGGTCCGCGCTGATCATCGTGCTGCTGGCCAGCTCGCTCAAGCTGTTCGACCTGCCCACCCAGGTGGTCGGCGCGGTGACCGGTGCCGCGGCGATGGTGGCGATCGTTCTCGGGGTCACCGGACGACTCCGGCAAAGGTCCGACAAAAACGCTGAAGAGCCGCTCCGCGAGCCGGTCTCGGTCTGACCCCTTATTTCCCACCCCACAGCGCCGATCTGAAGGCGGTCTGCGCTGGGGAGGGTCGATGAACGTACGGCAGAAGCTGCTGGGTGGATACCTGGTGGTGGCACTTCTGGTCGCGACCACCGCGACCGTCGCCTGGTACAGCAACACGGTCTCGGTGCAGAAAGCCGCGGCCACCGAGGCCGCGCAGGTCGCCGACGGGATCGGCAAGGACATCGCGCTGGGGCTCTCCATCGACAATCCCGGCGAGCTGGCCGCACCCTTGTTCTACAGCCCGACCGCGCTGACGAACTACATCAACCGGCTGCACGAGGCCCAAAACCGGGACATCGTCGCGGTGGACGCCGGCAAGTACATCCTGGGTGACGTCGACCGGGAGAACGTCGGCCTGCGCTTCGACGCCGACCCCGGCAACGAGGTCGGCAAGACCATCGACGACGGCAAGCCCCGGGTCTTCGTCGAGTCGAGCGCCGACCACCCGGAGGGCATCAAGCAGGTCGTGGTGTCGATGGCCCTCTCCAGCGGTCAGGTGATCGGCGCGGTCATCCTGGAGTACAGCCCGCTCTACGAGCAGATGCTGGCCGGCGCCCGGCAGACCCAATACATCATCATGGTCACCGCGTCGGTCGCCTTCCTCCTCGTACTGCTGCTGGGATACACGGTGGCCAACTCCGTCACCCGGCGGATCACCGCCCTGACCGACGCCGTCGGCGTGATCGGCACCGGCGACTACTCGCATCGCGTGCCGACGACCGACAACCGCGACGAGATCAGCGCGCTGGCCCGGGCCTTCAACAGCATGGCCGAGCAGCTCGACCACTCGGCCCGGCAGATCCTCGCCAAGGAGTACACCGACAGCATCCTGGCCAACGCCGGTGAGGGCATCTGCGGCCTGGACGCCCACGGCCGGATCGCCTTCGCCAACGCGGCGGCCGGCCGGATCACCGGGATCGAGGTTCCCGAGCTGCTCGAGAGCGCGGCCGAGGTGCTGGCGACCGTCCTGACCCCCGGCACCAGCGAGCGGCTCCTGCACCGCCCGGACGGCTCGAGCGTGCGCGTCGAGTACACGGTCAGTGAGATCGAGAAGGCGGGCCGGAAGATCGGCTCGGTGATCGTGCTCCGCGACGTCAGCCGGCAGCGCGCCCTCGAGTTCGACCTGCGTCACCAGGCGCTGCACGACACCCTGACCGGGCTGCCCAACCGCAAGCTCCTGCTGGACCGGCTGGAGCACGCCCTCGTCCGTTCCCGGGCGACCGGCGACCTGTCCGCCGTGCTCTACCTGGACCTGGACGGCTTCAAGCGGGTCAACGACAGCCTCGGGCACACCGCCGGCGACCTGCTGCTGCAGACCGCGGCCCAGCGGCTGACCGGGGCGCTGCGTGAGCAGGACACCGTGGCCCGCCTCGGCGGCGACGAGTTCGCCGTCCTGCTGGAAGGGGCCGACCAGGCGACCGTGGAGCTGCTGGCCCAGTCCTGCCTCGACGTCCTGTCCGAGCCGTTCGTCCTGAACGGCCGGGAGAGTCTGGTCTCGGTGAGCGTCGGCGTGATCACCGACGCGGCCCGCTACACCGGTGCCGACGAGGTGCTGCGCAACGCCGACGTGGCCATGTACGCGGCCAAGGACCAGGGCAAGAACCGCTGGCTGCTCTTCGAGGACCGGATGCACGAGCAGCTGCTCGACCGCCTGGACCAGGAGTGCCGGCTCAGCCAGGCGGTGCACCGGGGCGAGCTGCGGCTGCACCTGCAGCCGGTGTTCTCCCTGCCGGACAACCGGATGGTCGGCGCCGAGGCCCTGGTCCGCTGGGAGGACCCGGTCCAGGGGTTGCGGCAACCGGGCTCGTTCATCCCGCTCGCCGAGGAGACCGGCATGATCGTGGAGATCGACCGGTGGATGCTGCTCGAAGCGTGCCGCGTGGTCAAGCAGTGGCAGGACGACGACCCGGAGACCGCGCCGGCCTGGGTCAGCGTCAACCTCTCCGCCGCTCACCTGGACGAGCCGGACGTGACCGACCAGGTCGCCTACGCCCTGACGGCCACCGGTCTCGCGCCGAACTGCCTGGTGCTGGAGCTGACCGAGACGGTCCTGATGCGCGACCTGGCGGTCTCCACGGCCCGCCTCGAGGAACTGCGCCAGCTCGGCGTGAAGATCGCCATCGACGATTTCGGCACCGGCTACTCGTCGCTGGGCTACCTGCGGGACATCCCGGTGGACGAGCTCAAGATCGACCGCTCGTTCATCACCGGGCTGGCCGCGAACGGGCGGCAGCGCGAGCTGGTCAACGCGGTGATCCAGCTCGGTCACACGCTCGGGTTGCGCGTGGTCGCCGAGGGCGTCGAGGAGTCCTCGGAGCTGAACCTGCTCAGCGTCATGGACTGCAGGTACGCACAGGGCTACCACCTGGGCTTCCCCGAGCCGGCCGACGACCTGCACGCCCGGCTCTCCGCCCCGGTCCTGCACGCCTGACGGAACCGGCCCCGCCCTCCCGGGCTGATCGGGTGAGCGGGGCCGGCGTTTACGGTACGGGTGTCAGCCCTGGACGAACACCGAGACGGTACGGGCCGGAACCGTGAACGTGCCGGTCGCCGACGCGAACGACGCGGTCCGCACCAGCGGGTCGGCGGAGGTCTGCTGAACCGGGTGCAGCGCCACCTTCTTACCGGCGAGCCCGGGGACCCGCTGCGTCGCCGCCGTGGCGGTCGAGTTGAACACCACGGTGATCGACTTCCACTTCCCGTCGAGGCCGCGCGCGTCCAGC
Source organism: Actinoplanes regularis (assembly GCF_900188005.1). Taxonomy (GTDB): domain Bacteria; phylum Actinomycetota; class Actinomycetes; order Mycobacteriales; family Micromonosporaceae; genus Actinoplanes; species Actinoplanes regularis. Next base: position 42,251 of record NZ_FZNR01000015.1, read on the forward strand.
GTCATGGTGATCACGCCGGCCGTCTCGTCCTTTCCGGAGAGCGGGAAGGAGAGCCGGTCCTGCACCTGCTTCGCGGTGGCCAGCCCGAACACCGGCGACGACTTCCGGATCCGGAGCAGCTCCTGGTAGCGGGCGTCGGCCAGGTTGATCGCCGCGCAGTCCGCCTTGAGGGCGGGGTCGGCGAGCAGCGGCTTGGCGTAGGGCCACTTGGACTGGTTGTCCGCCGCGGGCGGCAGGCCCTTGCCGAAGCCGTTGCCGTTGGCGCAGTTCCACTCGATCTCGTTGAACCAGTCACCCGAGTTGAACGAGTTGCGATCGAGGGACTTCGAGCGCAGCCGCTCACTGCCGGCGGCCACGAAGCCGACCCCCTGGCCGAGCACGGTGGTGGCCAGCGCCACCGACTGCATCCGGGCCCGGTCGGCCGCCGAGGTGGCCTGGGGCAGCTTGAAGGCGAAGGCGTCGTACAGGATCTCGTTGTCGTGCGCGTCGACGTAGGTGATCGCCTCGCTCGGCGCGGCGTTGTAACCCGCCGGTGAGCCGTTGTAGTCGACCTCCGAGCCCTTGACGGTCTCGCCGGAGCTGCCGGTAAAGCTGAAGGAGGCGAGGTTGCCGCTCAGCCCGACCTTGATCAGGTCCTGGTAGTGCAGCAGCCGTGCCTTCCGCTCGGCCGCCGTGCCGTTGGCCGCGTCCCCGTTCGGCTGGTCCGCGAGGCCGGAGCCGAAGCCCTGGATGCGCGGGTTGTCGTCGAACGGGCCGCCACCGCGGACCGCGTCCCGGAGCCGGTCGTTGAACGTGCCGATCCCGGTGCCGGCCATGTTGACCTGGGTGGCCTGGACGAAGCGGGCGTTGTTCGCCACCTCGCCGAAGTTCCACCCCTCGCCGTAGACGTAGATGTTCTTCCCGTCGACGCCGTCGCGCGCGAGGGTGAGCCGGTCCAGCGCCGCGCGGACGGCCAGGATGTTCGCCTTCGGGTGGTGGCCCATCAGGTCGAAGCGGAACCCGTCGACCTTGTACTGCTTGGCCCAGGTGACGATCGAGTCGACGACCAGCTTGCCCATCATCGCGTTCTCCGGCGCGGTGTTGGCGCAGCAGGTCGAGTTGGCCACCGTGCCGTCGGCGAGCAGCCGCTGGTAGTAGCCCGGGACGATCTGGTCGAGCACCGAGTTCTGATCGGTACCGGCGGCCGAGGTGTGGTTGTAGACGACGTCCATCACCACGCGCAGGCCGGCCTTGTTGATCCCGGTGACCATGGAGCGGAACTCCCTGGTGCGGTTCGTGGGATCGACGGCGTAGCCACCCTCCGGGACCGTGTAGTGCAACGGGTCGTAGCCCCAGTTGTAGCCGTCGGTCGCGGCCACCCTCGCGATGCACGCCTGCTGCTGGTCGGAGTCGGCCGGCAGGGCGGCCAGGTCGCAGTCGGGCTGGGCCTGGGCGGCGCGGTTCTCCGGGATCGTCGCGAAGTCGAAGACCGGCAGCAGGTGCAGGTGCGTGACGCCGGACTTGCCGAGCTCCGTCAGGTGCTTCATCCCGCTGGACGAACCGGTGAACGCCGCGTAGGTGCCCCGCTGGGCGGCCGGGACCGAGCTGTCCGAGATGGAGAAGTCCCGTACCGACAGCTCCTGGATCTGGATCTTCGCGGGTGCGGTGGCGGCCGGCTTCTTCAGCTTGTTCCAGCCGGCCGGTGCGAGCGCCGGATCGTTCAGGTCGAGGAACCGGCTCAGCTTGGAGTCGGTGGAGAGCGCCACCGAGTACGGGTCGGTCACCGAGGCGGTGACGATCTTCTGCGCGGCCGGCTGCCACGCGGTGACCCGGAACTTGTAGTACTTGCCGTACCAGCCCTTCTCCCCGCGCAGCGACCAGACGCCGGTCCGGTTGTCCCGGATCATGGGCTTCAGGGTCGCGGCCGAGGAGGTGGCGTTGTCGTAGATCTCCAGCTCGACGCTGCGAGCGGTCGGCGCCCAGACCGAGACGCCGCCGTGGACGTAGCCGAGCTCCGCGTTCACCGCCGACGAGTACACGTCGTCGAGCGCGCCCGCGGTCTGCACCCCGGTCGCCGAGAGCAGCTTGCCGGCGGCGTCCCGCTCGGTGATCACGACCTGGCCCCGCAGAATGTCCGAGATGTTCGAGGCGGAAACCTTGAACGCGCCGTACTGCCACAGGTTCGGGAACTTCGCCCGCTGGGCCTCGGTCAGGCCGTTGCGCCGCGAGCTGAGCCGCAGGCTCTCGAAGTCTCCGGTGAGTTCGCCCTCGGCGACCCCGATCCCGCCGGCCGCCGAGTAGACCAGGTCGTAGACCTTGCCGTCGGTGCCCGCGCCGACCTCCTGCAACGTGGTGCCGGTGCTGGTCCGCCAGGCGATCGTCGAGCGGTCCATCCAGACCGCCGACTCCTTGGCCAGGTCGACCGTGCCGCCGCCACCCGCGGTCTTGACCAGCGGAAGCAGCCGATTCGTCTGCCCGCCGAGCAGCCAGACCTCGTGCCCCGTCTCAGCGAACGTGAGCCGCTGGTCGGCCGGGAGGTCCTTGGCGTCGCCGTTGTGGATGATGTAGCTCAGTCCGGTCGCCCCGTCGGCGAGGGGAACCTCGAAGACGGCGCCGAACGAGTCGATCTTCGTGGGCTTGAGCGGGCTTCCCCAGTCGGTGCCGGACGCCGCGCCGTCCCAGAGGTGCAGCCCCCAGCCGTCGTAGTCCCCGTCCGCCTTACGCCAGTGGATGACCGCCGTGCTCTGGTCCTGCGCCGGGTCGGGCTGGCCGGTGGCCGCCTGCCGGGAGGTGTAGACCGCCGGGTCGCCCTGCTTGAGCCAGACCTCCGGGGTCTTCGTGGGATCGAGCGACCGGTCGGCGTCGGTGTCCTTCACACCGTCCTTGCTGACCGCGATGAACCCGACGCTCTTGGCGTTCGGCGCGAGCTTGACGTAGGCGAACCGGCCGTAGGAGTCCTCACCCGCGAACGGCTGCCCGTTCGGCCAGGTGGTGGACATCGACGCGTCGACGTCGCCCCAGGTGTAGAGGCCGTAGTCGGCGTAGCCGCCGGCCGGGCGCTGGTAGTGCACGATCGCGTACTCGACGCTGGAGGCCGGAACCGGGGTGCCGACCGTGATGTCCGCCGAGGACGAGGCGAGCCGCCCGTTGCTGTCGCGCACCACCGCTTTGTACTTCACCGGAACGCCGCCGGCCACCCCCTCCAGGTCGTGGTACACCCGGTAGGGGGCCTTGTCGGCGGTGCCGAGCAGCTGCCACGGGCCGTTGCCGACCTGCGCCGCGAAGGTCACCGTGGCGAGCGGGTCGCCGGTCGTCGCGGCCGTCAGCTCGGTCCGGGTCGGGACCGAGGCGCCCTGCTTCGGCGCGGTGATGCTGACGGTGGGCGCGGCGGACGGCACGGCGACCTTGACGCCGGCCTTCAGTACGACGGTGGAGAGCGCCGGCACGGTCACCGTGACCCGGCCGGCGGCGTCCGCGACGACCGGGGCCGACCCGCCGTAGAGGCCGGTGAAGGTGGCGCCCGGGGACGAGGTCGCGAAGCTGACGGTCTGGGTGGTGGTGGCGTTGTTGGCGGCGACCAGGTACTCGGAGCGCTTCGCCCGGTCGATCCGGGAGACCGCGAAGACGCCCGCGCCGGCGGCCGCGTACCGGGTCACCTGCACGCCGTCGACCAGGGCCGGGTTCGCCTTGCGCAGCTTGGCGAGCGCGGCGATGGCCTGGTAGAGCGGGTGGCCGGTGTTGTGGTTGTCGACCGCGTGGGTCCGGTCGGTGCCGATCAGGTCGTCGTCCAGGTAGTCCGCGGTTTTGCTGGCGAACAGGTCCTGGCGGGCGTCCTTGTCGCCGCCCGGCCCGGTGAAGCCCTGCTCGTCACCGGAGTAGACGACCGGCTGGCCGCGGGTCAGGAACATCAGCTCGTGCGCCAACTGGTCGCGCTTGAGCTGGGTGTCCGCGGTGGCGGCGGCAGCGATGAACGAGCCGATCCGGCCCATGTCGTGGTTGCCGAGGAAGGTCGGCAGCCGCTCGGCGCTGGTGGTCGGCGTGGTGTAGAGGTCGTCCTTGGCGTACACGTCGGAGAGTGCCGTGGCGTTGCCGGCGCCGGTGACGAACGCCCGGGCCGCCTCCTGGAACGAGAAGTCCAGGGTGGCGGGCAGCCCGCCCTTGCGGACGTAGGTGGACTCGACCTCCTGGTCGGCGCTGTAGACCTCGCCGAACATGAAGAAGTCCTTCTTGCCGACCTTGGCCGCGGCGGCCTGGACGCCCTTGGTGAACTGCGGCCAGAAGTCCAGGTCGGTGTGCTTGACCGTGTCGAGGCGGTAACCGTCGATGCCGGTGGCGGCGATCCAGTCGGAGTAGATCTTCGTCATCCCCTTGACCACCTCGGGACGCTCGGTCCACAGGTCGTCGAGGCCGAAGAAGTCGCCGTACTCGCTGTTCTCACCGGAGAACGTCGAGTTGCCGCGGTTGTGGTACATGTTCACGTCGTTCAGCCAGGCCGGCACCTTGGCCGAGGCGTCCGCCCTGTTGGCGAAGATCGGCGTGTAGGGGTAGCCGCTGGAGTCCACCGCCGGGAACGAGTTCGAGGACGCGTAGTTCCGGTCCTCGAACGGCTGGCCCTCGGTGTCGGTGTACGGCGAGGTCGCCTTGTCGATGTAGGTGTACTGGTTCTCCCGGTACTTGATCACGTCAGCCGTGTGGTTGACGATGATGTCCAGGAAGATCTTCATGCCCCGCTGGTGAGCGAGCTTGACCAGCTTCTTCAGGTCCGCGTTGGTGCCGAAGTGCGGGTCCACCTGGGTGAAGTCGGTGACCCAGTACCCGTGGTAGCCGGCCGAGATGTCGCTGCCGGTGCCCTGCACGGGCTGGTTCTTGAAGATCGGGGCGAGCCAGATCGCGGTCGTGCCGAGCCCCTGGATGTAGTCCAGCCGGTCGATCACGCCGGCGAGGTCGCCGCCGTGGTAGAAGCCCTTGTCGGTCACGTCGTACCCGGTGGACAGCCGGTCGCCGGAGAGGTTCCCCTTGTTGTTGGCCGGGTTGCCGTCGGCGAACCGGTCCGGCAGGACGAAGTAGTACTGCTCATCGGTCGCGGGCTGGTCGGATCCCCAGTTGGCGATGACGGACGCGCTCGGCTCGGCCGGGGCGGCGGACGCCTCGGCGGCCGGGACCGCGATCAGAGGTAGGAGAAGGCTGAACAACGCGGTCCCCAACCGGGTTCTTTTCGATGCCACAGGTGCACCCTTCCGATCGGTGAATATCGGGTGATTCGTCAGGTGTTACGCACGGACCACACCTGGAAGGTGGGTCCGTCACCACATATTTCAATACATCCATCTGCGGCGACCTTCAGGTCCTCGGCGCCGCCGTAGAGGTTCTCTCCGCTGACCGCGGCCGGCAGCCCGGACAACCGGAGCGGCTCCCCCGCCGCGCGCCGGGCCACCACGAGCACCGCGTCGTCCCGGGTCTCCCGCAGGAAGGCGAGGGTGTCACCGTCGGCGTGCGCCCAGCGCAGGCCGCCGGCACGCAGCGCCGGCTGGGTCCGGCGCAGCGCGATCAGCTCGCGGTAGGCACCGAGGGTCCGGCGGTCCCAGGTCTCCGGCCGGCGCCACGGCATCGGCGTCCGGGAGTGCTCACCGTTGAAGCCGGTCAGCCCGAGCTCGTCGCCGGCGAAGATCATCGGCGTGCCGGGCAGGGTGCAGAGCAGGCCGGTGGCGACCTCGTGGCGAGCGGCGTCGCCGACCACCGACCGGATCCGCGGGGTGTCGTGCGAGCTGAGGATCTGCCACGAGCTCGTCCACGACCGCCAGGACATCTGCGCCGAGAACGCGCTCATCGTCGCCACCAGGGCCGCCGCGTCCCGGTGCGGCACCTCGCCGGGCACGCCCAGGAAGTCCGGGAAAGGCAGCTCGTCGGCGCGCAGCCAGCTCCACACCGGGCGGGTGAAGCCGGCGTAGTTCATCGTGCCCTGCCAGCCGTTGCGGTCCAGGTCGCCGGTGGCGTCGTGGGCGTGCTCGGCGAGCAGCAGCGCGTCCGGGCGGACCTTCTGCACCGCGCGGCGAAGCAGGACGGCCGCCTCGCGGGACCAGTCGTCGGCGCCGCGGCGGCCGGTCATGTTGGCGACGTCGACACGCCAGCCGTCCAGGGCGTACGGATAGGTCAGCCAGTGCTGCGCGATCCGCGCGAACCGGCGGCGCAGCTCGTGGCCGCCCCAGTTGAGCTTGGGCAGGCTCGGTACGCCCATCCAGGACTCGTAACCGCCGTCCGCGGTGAAGTAATAGAGGTCCCGCTCGCGCGGGAACCACGGGTGCGCGTCGCCGGTGTGGTTGGTGGTCAGGTCACCGATCAGGCGCATGCCCCGGGCGTGCACCGCCTCGGCCAGCCGGACCAGCGCCGCGTCCCCGCCGAGCAGCGGATCCACGGCGTCGAACGAGGCGCTGTCGTAGCGGTGGTTGGAGCGGGACGGGAAGAACGGGGTCAGGTAGACCGTGTTCGCGCCGAGGTCGGCGACGTGGTCCAGGTGCTCGGCGACGCCGTCGAGGTCCCCGCCGTACAGCTGGGTCGCGCGCAGCGGGCCCGCGGCCGCGACCGGCTCGTCCCAGGCGCAACGCACCGCCCAGTCCGGGGTGGGCCGGGAGTCTGCGGCGGCGGAGCGCGCGAAGCGGTCCGGGAAGATCTGGTAGACCACCGCGTCGCGCGCCCAGGCCGGCCCCGGGGCGTAGGCGACCAGGCGGAAGTCGGTCGCGTCCGGGACGTCGTGCCCGGTCAGGCCGCAGCCGGTCAGCCAGCGCACCTCACCGCCCGCGGTCCGGAGCAGGAACCGGTACCGCGTGACGGGGTTGCGGACCTCCAGCTCGGCCCGCCACCACTCCCCGCCGCCGTCCCGCCGGTCCACCACCGCCGGGGCGAAGACCGGCTCGCCGTCGTGGACCCAGCGCAGATGCACCCGCGACACCCGGGCTCCGGCCGGCACCCGGACGAAGACGGTGACCGTCTCGCCCAGGGCCGGCGTGGGGTTCGAGACGTACCCCTCGGAGCCGTCATGGTGCGGCAGGAGCAGCCGGGTCATCCCTTCACCGCACCCGCGCTGAGGCCCTCCACGATGTAGCGCTGCAGGTACATGAAGACACCCACGGTCGGGATCGCGGTCAGCAGCGTGCCGGCGCAGAAGATCCCGAAGTTGGTGTTCCGCTCCGAGCCCTGGACCAGGCCGTACAGCCCGACCGCGAGGGTCTTCGAGCCACCGTCGGTGAGGAAGAGGTTGGCCAGCAGGAACTCGTTGATCGTGCCGATGAACGAGAGCAGGCCGCTGACCGCGAGGATCGGCGAGACCAGCGGCAGCAGGATCCTGAAGAAGATCCCGGTGTGCGAGGCGCCGTCCACGGTCGCCGACTCGTCCAGCTCCTTCGGAACCGTGTCGAAGAAGCCCTTCATCAGCCAGGTGTTCACGCCGAGCGCGCCGCCCAGGTAGAGCAGGATCATGCCCCACCAGGTGTTGAAGCCGATCGCCGGCCACAGGTCGGTGATCTTCGAGAAGATCAGGAAGAGCGCGACCACGGCCAGGAACTGCGGGAACATCTGGATCAACAGCAGGGACAGCAGGCCGGTACGACGCCCCTTGAACCGCCGCCGGCTGAACGCGAACGCGGCCAGCGCGGAGAGGAACAGCGAGATCAGGCTGGCCAGCCCGGCGATCGCCACCGAGTTCAGGAACCAGGACGGGAAGTTCGTGTCCTGAAGCAGCCGGGTGAAGTTGTCGGCCGAGGCGCCGCTCGGGATCAGGGTGCTCGACGAGAGCGTGCCCAGCGGGTTGAGCGCCGCCGAGAGCACGAAGACGATCGGCCCCAGCGAGAAGAGCACGGCCAGAATGGCAACCAGATGCCGCCACCCGACCTGCTTCATCCATCTGATCATGAGTAGACCTCCTCCTGAGCGCGGGTGCGCCGGAAGCTCACCACGGAGACCACGGCCACGATCAGGAAGATGAAGATCGAGATGGCCGCCGCGAAGCCGTACTGGGCGCCGGACCCGCCGAAGGCCAGCCGGTACGTGTACGTGATGAGCAGGTCGGTCGCGCCGTTGCTCGGGTTGTCGGCCGGGAACGGGCCGCCCTCGGTGGTCAGGTAGATCGCGTTGAAGTTGTTGAAGTTGAACGCGAACGACGAGATCAGCAGCGGGCTCAGCGCGACCAGCAGCAGCGGCAGCTTGACCGCCCGGAACGCCTGGAACGGGCCGGCGCCGTCCACCTTGGTGGCGTCGGTCAGCTCACCCGGGATCGCCTGCAGCGCGCCGGTGGTCACCAGGAACATGTACGGGTAGCCGAGCCAGAGCTGCACCAGCAGCACCGCGATCTGCGCGGAGAACGCGCTGCCCAGCCAGTCGACATGGATGCCGAGCACGTTGTTGATCAGACCGAAGTCGGTGTTGAACATGTCCCGCCAGACCAGCAGCATCGCGAACGACGGCATGGCGTAGGGCAGGACCATGGCGACCCGGTAGAAGCCCTTGAACCGCATCCGGTTGGACTGCAACGCGATCGCGCAGAACATGCCGAGCACGAAGGTGCCGCCGGTGGACGCGATCGCGAAGATGAAGTCCCAGATCAGCGTCCGCAGGAAGTCCTTGGAGATGGTTTCGTCGGTGAGCACCCGGGTGAAGTTCGCGAACCCGACGTCGACCTTCCAGCCCTGGGCCAGCCGCTCGCCGTCGGCCGCGATGAACGCGCCCTCGTCGTCGTCGGCCTTCCACACCTTGCCGCTGGTGGTGTCGGTGATGCTGTCGGTCGCGGGATCAAAGGCCCGAACAGCCTTTCCCTCGTACGCCCGGGAGAGCCCCGCCGAGCGGATCGCGCCCGCCGCGGTCGGCACCGCGAAGTCGGTGATCTCCTTGCTGCGCGCGCTCGCCTGACCGGCGTTGAGCACGGTCCAGCCCGCCGGCGGGTTCCCGTCGGCCGGCTTGAGGCCGTCGGCGTCGCCGATGGAGACCTGACCGCTCTTCGGGTCGGTGATCAGGAAGGCCAGCGCACCGGTGGCCGGATCGCCCTCGGTGACGATCTTCAGCTGGTACTCGGTGGAGCCGGGCACCCGGGTGACCGACGCGGTCTGGATGGCGGTGACCGCCTCCGCCTTGGTGCCCCGGTGGCCGTCACCGAAGTTGGTGAACGCCGTGCTCGCCGTGTAGAGCACCGGGAAGATCTGGAAGATGATCAGGAAGATCGTGCCGGGGACCAGGTACTTCGCCGGGATGTGCCGCGGGGTGATGTACAGGTAGAGCAGCCCGGCGGTGGTCGCCAGCAGGATTCCCAGACCGACCCAGTGTTCACCACTGGCCAGCGGGAAAGCCGCCCAGACCGCGGTTGCCACGAGCAGGCCGAGCAGCACGATCTTGACCAGCAGCCCGGCAGTCGTCGTACTCCGCTCGGGCGTCGTTTCCTCGGGGGCGGGAAGGGCCCGCGTAGCGGGCCCTTCGAGCTGCGTCGTCATTACTTGATCGAGGACGAGATCGTCTTGGCGGCGGCTTCGACGGTCGTCTTGGCCTCGGCACCACCGATGACGGCGGCCTCGGCCTTGCCGAACGGCTCCCAGATGGCGGCCATCGCGGGGATCGCCGGCAGCGGGATGGCGTTCTTACCGGCGTCGGCCCACTTGGCCAGGTCCGGGTCCTGTCCCTTGACCTGCTCCAGGGCGGCGGTCAGCGCCGGCGGCCGGGGCTCGGCGTTGTAGAGGGCGACGGCCAGGTCCGGGGTGGTCACGTAGTTGGTGACGAACTCCTGGGCCAGGGCCTTGTTCTTGCCCTTCGACGCGACGTAGAACGTCTGCACGCCGAGGAACGGCGTGGCTTCCTTGCCGCCCTTGAAGCCGGGGATCGGGGAGATGTCGTACTTGATGCCGGCCTTCTTGACGTCCGCGGTCGCCCACGGGCCGGAGACCAGGAACGCGCACTTCTTGCCGGTGAAGGTGGCGATCGAGTTGTCGCCGGTGATCGAGCGCTTCAGGGCGCCGTCACCCTTCTCGCCGAGCGCGCGCAGCTTCTCGAACGCGGCGATCGAGCCCGGCTTGCCGACACCCAGGTCCTTGGCGTCGTAGTCGCCGCTGGCGGTGGTGCCGAACAGGTAGCCGCCGGCCGAGGCGTACAGCGGGTACGAGTGGTACGCGTCGCCGTTCTGGCCGGACTGCAGGCAGAGGATCTCGGAGGCCTTCTTCTCGGCCTTGAGCTTCTTGCCGGTGGCGACCAGGTCCTCGATGGTGGCCGGGGCGGTCGGGGCCAGCTCGGTGTTGCGGATCAGGCCCAGGTTCTCGGTGGCGTACGGAACGCCGTACGTCTGGCCGTTGAAGGTGATCGCCTTGATGGCGCCGGCCTGGATGCCGCTCTTCTGTGCGTCGGAGAGCTGCACCGGGTCGATGGCGCCGTTCTGCACCAGGTTGCCGATCCAGTCGTGCGCGCCGACCATCACGTCCGGGCCGCTGCCCTGCTGGGAGGCGGTGAGGAAGGCGGTCTGCTGGTCCTTGGAGATCGCCTGGATCTTGACCGTGACGCCGTTCTCCTGGCCGAACTTGTCGGCGAACGGCTTGAGCGCGGCGGAGCGCTTGTCGTCGGCCCAGATGACCAGCTCGCCGGAGGCGGCGGCAGCGGACGGGTTCGACCCAGCGGCCTTGTCGTCCTTCTTGTCGCCGCACGCGGCGACGCCGGCCAGGCAGAGCATGCTTGCGGCGATCACACCCGCAGTTCGGATGCGCATGGTAGTACTCCCGTTCTTAGACGGATTTTGCATGAGAAAATATGACCTGAGCGCGGACATAGCTCGGCGCCCACAAGATCGGTAAGGTGTCGTCCTTGTTGCGGGGACGTTAGCAAGCTCTTGCAGCCAATGGAAGGGCTTGCAGGCTCATGACCTGTAACGGCCCGGCACTACAGTGGCAACATGCGTGCACGGATGGCGGACATTGCCCGTCAAGCCCAGGTCAGCGAGGCGACGGTCTCTCGCGTCATCAACGACCGCCCCGGTGTCTCCCCGGAAACCAGGCAGGCGGTCCTGACCGCCCTCGACGTGCTGGGGTACGAGCGCCCCGAGCGGCTGCGCAAGCGCAGCGCCGGCCTGGTCGGCCTGGTCGTGCCCGAGCTGGACAACCCGATCTTCCCGGCGTTCGCGCAGGTCATCGAGTCGACCCTGGCCCAGTCCGGTTACACGCCGGTGCTCTGCACCCAGTCCCCCGGCGGCGTCACCGAGGACGAGTATGTGGAGATGCTGCTGGACCGGCAGGTCTCCGGCATCGTCTTCGTCTCCGGCCTGCGCGCCGACACCACCGCCGACATCGAGCGCTACCAGCGGCTGCTCACCCGCCCGCTGCCGATCGTGCTGGTCAACGGCCACACCGCCGGCATCGACGCGCCGTTCGTCTCCTGCGACGAGCAGCTTGCCGGCGACCTGGCCGTCGGGCACCTCGCCTCCCTCGGCCATCAGCGGATCGGGATGATCTCCGGACCTCACCGGTTCAGCCCCGTGCAGCGCAAACTCGACGGCTACCGGGCCGCCATGCAGCGCGAACTCGGCGTCCTCGCCTCCGAAGTGGATGACCTGGTGGAGCTGACACTCTTCGGGGTCGAAGGGGGCGAGGTGGCTGCTGAACGACTGCTGAACAAGGGCGTCACCGGGATCATCTGCGGGTCGGACATGATGGCGCTGGGCGCGATCCGGGCCGCCCGGCGCCGTGGGATGAGAGTTCCCGGTGACGTCTCGATCATCGGGTTCGACGACTCGCCGCTGATGGCGTTCACGGATCCGCCGCTGACGACGTTGCGGCAGCCGGTGGCGGCGATGGCGGTGGCGGCGGTGCGGTCGCTGGTCGACGACATCAACGGGCATGGTGCGCCCAGGTCGGAGTACCTCTTCCGGCCGGAGTTGGTGGTGCGTAACTCGACGGCGATGGCACCCGCGCGGCGGGCTCTGACCGCCGAAGCTCCTGCCGCATAAGCACTGGTCACCGCCGCAGCCGACGCCCGCTCGGCCGGTCGGTCCCTCGGCTGCCCGCCGCCCGGCCGGCCCTTCGGCCAACCGCCGCCCGGCCGATCTTCCGGGTACCCGCCGCACCCGATCCCGTGGCCGGCTGAAGAAACTTGCTGCAATTTCTTGCACGATCTGCAAGACAAAGATGCGAGATTGCTCGGGAGAGCGTGTTCTTGAACTCGTTCGGGCGGGCGGCGTCGGCCCAGGTTGAGGCGGCCTTCCCGCAAGGTTTCCAGGAATCGGCGACGTTTTCGGACACCCGTCGCAAGGGCATGCGCGCGACTTGCAACGCCGGGTGACGAGAACCCGCCTCGGCCATCACTCTTCGCAACTCTTTCAATGTGACCCGCGTCACTTTTTAGCGGCGATCCAGGTCGCTCCAACTTTCTGAACCGGTTCAGCGTCGCGCGGCTTGCTGCCGGCGCTGTCGCCGACCGTCGGTGACAACAGACTCGGCTGGGCCTCAGCGCCCAGACCGGGCCCGGTTGCAGCGCTGAGCGGGTGTTTCTCAACCCGGTTTCGCAGGTAGCGTGAGCGGCGGCCGACGGGCCAGGGTCCCCGCGTTCGTACTTCCGTCACGGTGACGCCAATAAAAACGGCGGCTGCCTCTTCACCCCGAAGGAGACCGCCGATGTCCGAGACCGGCGTCATCCATGACATCGGCTACCAGCGGTACTCCGGTCCCCGGCTGGGTCGCGTCGCGATGCAGCGGGCCCTCTTCGTGCACGGGTTGCGCGCCGCCTTCGGGCTCGGCCGCTCCGCCAAGGCGAAAATCTTCCCCTGGCTCGTGGCCGGCATCATGCTGCTGGTCGCCGTCATCGCGGCGGCCGTCCGGTCGATCACCGGAGAGATGTTCTTCAGCTACGTCCAGTACGCCGACCAGATGAGCCTCTTGATCGTCTTCTTCGCGGCGATCGTCGCGCCGCAACTGGTCTCCCGCGACTTGCGGGCCGGGGTGCTGCCGCTCTACTTCAGCCGTCCGTTGCGGGCGGCCGACTACGTGATCGCCAAGTTCGCCGCCATGACGGCCGCGATCTGGCTGCTGCTCGGCGTGCCGCAGTTCATCATGTTCCTCGGCGCCGCGTTCACCACCAGGACCGGCGTCAGCGGGGTGTTCGACGAGCTCTGGGACCTGCTGCCCGGTTGGGCCTACAACCTGCTCTGGGCGGTGATGTTCGCCGGTCTCAGCCTGCTGATCGCGTCGCTCACCGGAAAGCAGGCGTTCGCCGCCGGTGGCATCGTGGCAGTCTTCATGATGACCGTCCCGGTCGTCGGCGTACTCGCCTCGCTGCCGAGCACCACCGCCAACAGCCTGTCCGGGCTGGCCAGCCCGGCCTTCCTGATCGGAGGCGTCGGCGAGTGGCTCACCGAGAGGGAGAGCCAGCTCGACGTGGGCGTGGGCGAATTCGGCCCGATCTACGGCATCGAGGCGGCATGCCTGGTCGCCGCGTGCCTCCTGCTCCTGCTCGCCCGTTACCGGAAGGTGGCCTCGCTGTGACCACCCAGACTCTCGCCGCTTGTTTCCGCGGACCGGCCATATGTCCCCCGTAGCGGCGGTCAGCTCAGCCAGTTCGTCAGGTTCTGCAGGGCGACGCGGATCTCCGGCACCGGGATGAACTCGCCGTCCGTGTGGGCCAGCAGCGGATCCCCCGGCCCGTAGTTGACCGCCGGAATGCCCAGACCGGCGAAGCGCGACACGTCCGTCCAGCCCAGCTTCGCCTGCGGCGTACGGCCGACAAGCTCGACGAACTCCTTGGCGGCCGGCTGGTCCAGCCCCGGCCGCGCACCCGGCGCCCGGTCGGTCACCTCGAGCTCGAAGCCGGCGAAGACCTCGCGCAGGTGGGCCTCGGCGACGTCGGTGTCGCGGTCCGGGGCGAAGCGATAGTTCACGAAGATCGTGCACAGGTCGGGGATGACGTTGCCGGCGATGCCGCCCTCGATCTTCACCGCGTTCAGACCCTCGCGGTACTGCAGACCCTCGACGACCGGCCGCCGCGGCTCGTAGGCCCGCAGCACGTCGAGAACCGCGCCGGCGCTGTGGATCGCGTTGCTGCCGCGCCACGAACGGGCGGCGTGCGCGGCCTCCCCGGGCACCGTGATCTTCACGCGCATGGTGCCCTGGCAGCCGCCCTCGACGGTGCCGTCACTCGGCTCCCCGAGGATCGCGAAGTCCGCGGCCAGCCACTCCGGGTGGTTGCGGACCAGGCGGCCGAGCCCGTTCAGCGCGGCCGCGACCTCCTCGTGGTCGTAGAAGACGTAGGTGACGTCGTAGCGCGGCGTCTCCAGGAGCGCGGCAAGCTGAAGCATGACGGCGACGCCGGCCTTCATGTCGACGGTGCCACGGCCACGCAGGATCTCGCCGTCCTCCACGACCGGCACGTTGTCCTTGATCGGCACGGTGTCGAGGTGGCCGGCGAGCACCACCCGGGTCGGGCGGCCGAGGTTGGTCCGGGCGACCACGGCGTCACCGTCGCGCAGCACCTCCAGGTGGGCACACCCCCGCAGGGCGGCCTCCACCGCGTCGGCGAGCTCCTTCTCGTCGCCGCTGACCGAGGGGATGTCGCAGATGGTGCGGGTGAGAGCGACCACGTCGCCGGTGAGATCGAGATCTGCCATGCTGTAATATTATCAGAGACAAAGCATTTTTATGCGCACGGCCTTCCCGGCACCGTCGGGTGACACCTCGTCGCCCCCTCGCGACGATAGGGTCGGGAAGCCAGCGCTGAGCCAACGATCGAGGAGTGGGTGTGCCGGAGAGTGACGAGCCGACCCGGCTCTGGGGTGCGCGATTCGCCGGTGGCCCGGCGGAGGCCCTGGCCCGGTTGAGCGTCAGCGTCCAGTTCGACTGGCGACTGGCGCCTTATGACCTGCTCGCCTCCCGCGCGCACGCCCGCGTGCTGGCCAACGCGGGCCTGCTCGACGCGGACGAGCTGGGCCGGATGCTGGCCGCGCTGGACGACCTGGAGTCGGCCTGCGCCACCGGCGAGTTCCGCCCCACCATCGAGGACGAGGACGTGCACACCGCCCTGGAGCGCGGCCTGCTGGAGCGCCTCGGCGCGCTCGGCGGCAAGCTGCGCGCCGGCCGGTCCCGCAACGACCAGGTCGCCACCGACCTGCGGCTCTACCTGCGTGATCACGCCCGCGGGGTGGCCGTCGCGCTGATCGAGCTGGCCGACGCCCTCACCGAGCAGGCCGCTCGCAACGTCGACACCCCGGCGCCGGGCCTGACCCACGTGCAGCACGCCCAGCCGGTCAGCTTCGGCCACTGGCTGCTCGCCCACGTCCAGCCGCTGCTGCGCGACCTGGAGCGGCTGCGCGACTGGGACGTGCGTACCGCGATCAGCCCGCTGGGCTCCGGCGCCCTGGCCGGCTCCTCGCTGCCGCTCGACCCGGCGGCGGTCGCCAAGGAACTCGGCTTCGCCGCCCCCGCGCCGAACTCGATGGACGCCGTCGCCGACCGTGACTTCGTCGCCGAGTTCCTCTTCATCACCGCGCTGATCGGCGTGCACCTGTCCCGGCTCGGCGAGGAGGTGGTGCTCTGGACCTCCACCGAGTTCGGCTGGGTGGAGCTCGACGACGCCTTCGCCACCGGTTCGTCGATCATGCCGCAGAAGAAGAACGCGGACATCGCCGAGCTGGCCCGGGGCAAGAGCGGCCGCCTGATCGGCGGCCTGGTCACGGTCCTGACCATGCTCAAGGGCCTGCCGCTGACGTACGACCGGGACATGCAGGAGGACAAGGAGCCGGCCTTCGACGCGGTCGACACCCTGGAGCTGCTGCTCCCCGCCCTGGCCGGGATGGTCTCCACGATGACCGTCCGGGTGGACCGCCTCGCCGCCGCCGCCCCGGTCGGCTTCTCCCTGGCCACCGAGGTCGCCGACTGGCTGGTCCGCCGCAACGTGCCGTTCCGTGACGCCCACGAGATCACCGGCAAGCTGGTCGCGCTCTGCTCGGCCCGGGAGTGCGAACTGGACGATCTCACCGACGACGACCTGAAGTCGGTCAGCGACCACCTGGACCCGGCGGTCCGCGAGGTCCTCTCGGTCTCCTCGGCCCTGGCCGCCCGGACGACGCCGGGCTCGACCGGCCCCGGTCCGGTCCGGGAGCAGCTCGCCACGGTCGAACACAAACTGGACACCTGGCGCCAGTGGGCGGTCGAGAAGGTCGTCCCCCGCTGACGACACCACCACCGGGCCCAGCCAGCCGCAGCCGGCTGGTTCGCACATAGCTGTCCGTACCGGCGACACCGCCACCGGACCCAGCCATCGCAAACAGGCTGGGCTCGGTGGCGGTGTCGCGGCATTTTGACGGCTATGGGCGCCAGCCGACAGGGCCGGCTCGACCGAGGGGTGGGCAGCACGCTGGGCTGGACGCCGGGCCGGTAATTCGGCGGCGCTGGTCGTATCGTGCTGACGTGACCGACGGGATTGCTGGGGCCGAGCCGCTCGTCGACGGGATGAACCTGTCCGTGCGGCTGCGGCGGGACTTCACCGTTACCGATGCCGGGCGGCTGCTCGCCGCCGCTCGGCGGATCCATCAGGAACTCGAGCCGGGCGCGAGCGCTGAGGACGCGGCCGAGATGGTGTCGTGTGCGGCGGACGCGCTGTTCGTCGTTCTCGAGCATGCCGGGCTGCTCGGGGACGCGGTCGACGACCGGTTCACCGCGTATGCCGGGGACGGGCTCGCGATCGGTGGATGGCGTGCCGAGGTCGTGACGGACGAGCCTTGGCCGCTGTCTCCTCAGCCGCGCGGGGATTGCCTGCGTAGCGACGATGTCTTCGCGCTACCCGCTGAGGCCTCACCACCGTTGGAGCACTGACCGCGGGACGCTCGTCGCGGTGATGCCATGAGCGACGAGCGTCCCGACGGCCGTGTTGTCACTCCGCGGGCTGGCCGGCGACGCGGGCGATGCTGCCCGGCATGGCGTACATGTGGGCGAACGCCCGCGCCTGCTCGCCGGTCCACGCCGACGATCCGTGGCCGTAGACCACGCCCTGCCGGGTCGCGGCGTCCAGCAGGCTGTGCGGGCTCTTGCTGCCCAGCAGCACGATGTTGCCCTTGTGCAGCAGCACCCGCACGGTCCCGGTGACCCGGTTCTGGCTGGAGTCCAGGAACGCCCGGAAGTCGTCCATGATCGGGTCGAAGTACACGGCCTCGTGCAGCAGGTCGCCGTACGTGTTGCCGAGGGTGGCCTTGGTGGCCTGCTGCCGGTTGGAGAGGACAAGCTTCTCCAGTTCGCGGTGGGCCGCGATGAGGATCAGCATGCCGGGCGCCTCGAAGCCGACCCGGGCCAGGTTGCCGACCATGGTCGAGCCCATGTGGATGCCCCGGCCGACGCCGTGCTCACCGCCGAGCACGTTGAGCGCCCGCAGGATCGCGTAGTTCGGCGCGCCCGGCCCGGTGCCCTCGACGGCGTCGCCGCCGGCCGTGGTGGCCGCGACGACCTCTCCCTTGTGGAAGGTCAGCAGCAGCTCGACGCCCTGCTCGGGGGCGGCGTCGATCGACTTCGTGTACGTCCAGGCGTCCTCGGGGAGGTACTCCCAGGAGCCGTACGTCTCCTCGCCGCCGATCGAGGTGCCGATCAGGCCCTCGTTGATCGAATACTTCTTGACCTTCTCGCTGACCGCGAAGCCCCGGCTGCGCAGGAACTCGGCCTCCTCCTCGCGGACCAGCCGCTCGTCCCGGACCGGGGTGATGATCTCCAGGTGCGGGGCGAGCGCGCGGATCACCGCGTCGTAGCGGACGTGGTCGGCGCCGGCACCGGTCGAGCCGTGCGCGACGGCGTCCGCGCCGACCTGGAGCGCCACCTCGACGACCTTCTCCGCCTGGATCAGCCGCTCCGCGCCGACGCACGACGGGTAGGCGCCGTTGCGCAGGTAGTTCGCCTTGATCGCGTAGGTGACGACCCGGTCGTACAGCTCGGCGCGCGCGTCGACGACGTGGTGCTCGACGGCGCCCAGCTCCCGCGCCCGGGCCGAGACCACCTCGGCCTCACCGCTGTGCAGGCCGCCGGTGTCGATGTTGGCGGTCACCACGTCCCAGCCCTTCTCGCGGAAGTCCACGAGGGCGTACGAGGTGTCCAGCCCACCGGAGAAGGCGAGAACGATCTTGCGCTTGGTCATCGCGGCAGTTCCTTTTCGAGAATCGGCACATATGTCTTACCGTCCCGGCGAACATGGCCGGGCGGGAGGACATAGAACTCAGAGCGCCCCGACTCGATGTCCTTCTGCATCGCCTGCTGGCGACTGTAGTCGAACGGATCGAGCAGGAAGCTCGGCTCGGACAAGCCGCCCCCGGCCGGGAGCGTGAGGTCGCTCTGGTAGACGAACGATCCGGGCGCGGTGTGGAACGGCACGGTGGCGACCAGCACCTTGAGCGCGCCGAACTCGGTGTGCACCTTGAGGGCGCTGTTGTCGTACTGGGTGACGCCGTCCAGCTTCTGCGCGCGGTAGGCGGAGAGGGCCAGGGCCTTGGCGGCCTTGCCGAGCCCGACGGCCGGCATCAGCGACCAGAGCGACCAGCCCACCCAGCGGCCCGGCTCGGCGGACGGCGCCGCACAGTAGCCACCGACCGGCACCGGGCCGGTGTAGCCGCTGGCCCGCATGTCCTCCTGCACCTTGCGCAGCAGCTGCTTGACGTCGGTGTCGAAGCGGAACGTGGAACGCTCCACCATCGCCGCGAACTCGTCCTGCGGCAGGCTGGCGATCAGCGCGGCGGCCGGCATCAGGATCAGGTCGACCATCACCCACTGCGGCATCGGGATGCCCCGGTCGCCGAACGCGATGCCGTTGATCACGTTGAACAGGTTCAGGAACTCCCGGATCGACCAGTCCTTCTCCGTGGTGTCGGTGAAGTCGAGCCAGGTCAGCTTGTGCCCGTACGGCGTCTCGTTGAGGTGCGGCCGGATCGTCTCGTTGGAGGCGAGGAAGAACTCCACGCCGAGCCCGGCCAGCTTGCCGGTGTGGTCGGCGAAGTCCGGGAAGCGGGTTTCCACCGCGGGCGGGAAGTGCGTCATCGGTTCTCCTCCTGGCGGTCGGCGTCCGACCGGCTCCAGTTTCCGAGCTTCTCTGCGAGGGCGGCACCGGAATCGGGTCCGTTGTCGCGGGCCACCACGAAAATGGTGTCGTCGCCGGCGATGGTGCCGACCACATCCGAGAGGCCGGAGCGGTCCAGCGCGCTGGCCAGGAACTGGGCGGCGCCCGGCGGGGTACGCAGGACCGCGATGTTCCCGCTCGAGTCGACGCCGGTGAGCAGCTCCCTGAGCAGCCGGATCAGCCGGGCCGGCCCCTGCCCGGTGGTCTCGCGCAGCGGCCGCTTGCCGTCCTCCGGGATCAGGTAGGCGCCGCTGACCTTGACCGCGTTCAGCTCCTCCAGGTCACGGGAGAGCGTGGCCTGGGTGACCTGCACGCCCTCCGCGGCGAGCAGGTCGGCCAGTTCGGTCTGCGAGCGCACGGTGCGACCCCGGATCAGTTCGACGATCCGGGCGTGCCGTCCCGCCCTCGTGATCGGTCCGCTCACTTCGACACCCCGCTTCGCTCCGCGCCGATGAGGAGCTCCTTCCGGTCGCTCATGCCTCGTTGACCGCCAGCAGCCAGGCCAGCAGCGCCTTCTGGGCGTGCAGGCGGTTCTCGGCCTCGTCGAAGACGACGCTCTGCGGGCCGTCCATCACCTCGTCGGTGATCTCGTCGCCGCGGTGCGCCGGCAGGCAGTGCAGCACGATCGCCTCCGGATCGGCGACCGCCAGCAGTTCCTTGTTGATCTGGTACGGCCGGAACGGGGTGAGCCGGTCCTTGCCGTCCGCCTCCTGCCCCATCGACGTCCAGGTGTCGGTCGCCACCACGTGCGCGGCGTCCGCGGCCTCACGCGGGTCGCGCAGCACCTCGACCGAACCGCCGGTCCACGCGGCGATCTCGGCGGCACGGGCGACCACGGCCGGGGCCGGGTCGAAACCGGACGGGCCGGCCACCCGCACGTTCATCCCGGCGGTGGCCCCGGCCAGCAGGTAGGAGTGGGCCATGTTGTTGGCGGCGTCACCGACGTACGCCAGGGTCTTCCCCCCGGTGGTGCCGAACCGCTCCCGGATGGTCAGCAGGTCGGCCAGCAGTTGGCAGGGGTGGTAGCCGTCGGAGAGCGCGTTGATCACCGGCACGTCGACGCCGGAGGCCAGCTCGGCCAGGCGCTCGTCTCCGTGCGTGCGGTAGACCATCGCCGCGACGTACCGGGAGACCACCCGCCCCGCGTCGGCCAGGCTCTCGCCCCGGCCGAAGTGCGTGTTCTGGGTGTCCACGATGATCGGCTGACCGCCCAGCTCGGCGATGCCGGCCTCGAACGACAGCCGGGTCCGCAGGCTGGCCTTGTCGAAGAAGACCGCGACCGAGCGGGGGCCGGCCAGCGGGGTGAACCCGAACCGGTTCGCCTTCATCTCGGCGGCCAGGTCGAGGACGTCGGACTGCTCCTTCGGGCTGAGGTCGTCGTCGCGGAGGAAGTGGCGCAGGGTCACCGGATACCGTCCAGGGCAGCGATCAGGGCGTCCACCTGATCGGAGGAGATGATCAGGGGCGGGGCGAGCCGGACGACGTCCGGCTTGGTCGCGTTGACGAGGAAGCCCGCGTCGCGCAGCTTCGCCGCGATCTCCGCGGAGACCGGCTCGTTGAGGACGATGCCGAGGAGCAGCCCGGCGCCACGGACCTTCTTCACGTACGGGTGGTTCAGCCCCTCGATCCCGCGACGGAGCTGCTCACCGACCCGCTTGACGTGGTCGAGCAGCCCCTCCCCGGCGATCGTCCGGACCACCGCGAGGCCCGCCGCGCAGGCGACCGGGTTGCCGGCGAACGT
This sequence comes from Actinoplanes regularis, assembly GCF_900188005.1. GTDB lineage: Bacteria > Actinomycetota > Actinomycetes > Mycobacteriales > Micromonosporaceae > Actinoplanes > Actinoplanes regularis. The sequence goes on from NZ_FZNR01000015.1 coordinate 63,060, forward strand.
GCTGCCGTGCATGCCCGGCTGCAGCAGGTCGGCGGCCGCGCCGAAGGCGATGCAGGCGCCCAGCGGCAGCCCGCCGCCGAGCCCCTTGGCCAGCGTCACGATGTCCGGCTCGACACCCTCGCTCTGGTGGTGGAACCAGTGCCCGGTCCGCCCGACGCCGGTCTGGATCTCGTCGAGGACGAGCAGCGCGCCGTGGCGGGTGCAGATCTCCCGGGCCGCGGTCAGGTAACCGGCCGGCGGGACGACCACGCCGTTCTCGCCCTGGATCGGCTCGAGGATGACCATCGCGGTCGCGTCGGTGACGGCCGCCTCGAGGGCGCTGATCTCCCCGTACGGGATATGGGAGACGTCGCCCGGCAGCGGCCGGAAGGGATCCTGCTTCGCGGGCTGACCGGTCAGGGCCAGCGCGCCCATGGTCCGGCCGTGGAAGGCGCCCTCGGTGGCGACCACGTGGGTGCGGCCGGTGAGCCGGGAGATCTTGAAGGCGGCCTCGTTGGCCTCGGCGCCGGAGTTGCAGAACAGCACCCGCCCGGCCCGGCCGGCCAGCGCGAGCAGCAGCTCGGCCAGGGCCACCGACGGCTCGGAGACGTAGAAGTTGGAGACGTGCCCCAGCTGCTGGATCTGCTGGGTGACCGCGGCGACCACGGCCGGGTGCGCGTGCCCGAGGGCGTTGACCGCGATGCCGCCGAGGAAGTCGACGTACTGCTTGCCGTCCTCCGCGGTGAGCACCGCGCCCGCGCCCTTGACCAGACCGAACGCCGGGGTGCCGTAGTTGTTCATCATGGACTGCTGCCAGCGCTCAGGCAGGGTGCTCACGCTGTCACCTCTGCTTCGCTCCCGATGCCAGCGGCCGATTCGCTCGCAAGCTCGCTCATGACGGGACCACCATCGTTCCGATTCCTTCTTCCGTGAAGACTTCGAGCAGCGTCGAGTGGGCGAGCCGGCCGTCGACCACGTGCGCTGACGGGACCCCGCCGCGCACCGCGCGCAGGCAGGCCTCCATCTTGGGCACCATCCCGGCCTCCAGGCCGGGCAGCAGCTTCGCCAGCGCGTCCACATCGATCTCGCTGGTCAGCGACGAGGTGTCCGGCCAGTTGGTGTAGAGCCCGGGCACGTCGGTGAGGACCACCAGCTTGCGGGCACCGAGCGCGACCGCGAGCGCGGAGGCGGCGGTGTCGGCGTTGACGTTGTGCAGCACGCCCCGGGCGTCGGGGGCGACCGTGGCGATCACCGGGATCCGGCCGGCCGCGATCAGGTCGTCGACCGCGGACGTGTCCACCCGCTCGACGTCGCCGACCTGACCGATGTCGACCTCCTCGCCGTCGATCGTCGCGCCGCGGCGGACCGCGGTAAACAGGCCGGCGTCCTCACCGGAGAGGCCCACGGCGAACGGGCCGTGCTGGTTGATCAGGCCGACCAGCTCACGGCCGACCTGGCCGGTGAGCACCATCCGGACGACCTCCATGGTCTCCGGGGTGGTCACCCGCAGGCCGCCGCGGAACTCGGACTCGATGCCGAGGCGCTTGAGCATCCGGTTGATCTGCGGGCCGCCGCCGTGCACGACGACCGGCTTGATGCCGACGTGGCGCAGGAACACCATGTCGGCGGCGAACGCGCGCTGCAGCTCGGCGTCGATCATGGCGTTTCCGCCGTACTTGATCACGATCGTGGCGCCGCGGAAGCGCTCCAGCCAGGGCAGCGCCTCGATCAGGATCGCGGCCTTCTCCTGGGCTTTCATGACGAGTACGCCGAGTTCTCGTGGACGTACGCGTGGGAGAGATCCGTGGTCCAGATCGTCGCGTTCAGCTCCCCCTCGTGCAGGTTGATCGTGACCCGCACGTCCCGCCCGGAGAGGTCGACCTTCGACCGGTCCTCGGCTGCGGCGCCGTTGCGGCAGACCCAGACCCCGTTGATCGCCACGTCGATCCGGTCCGCCTCGAAGGCGGCGGTCGTGGTGCCGACGGCGGCCAGGATCCGGCCCCAGTTCGGGTCGTTGCCGAAGAACGCCGTCTTGACCAGGTTGTTGCCCGCGACGCTCCGGCCGACCTGCACCGCGTCGGCCTCGGTGGCCGCGCCGGCCACCTCGATCGCGATGTGTTTGGTGGCGCCCTCGGCGTCGGTGATCAGCTGCTGGGCGAGGTCGTGGCAGACCTCGGTGACCGCGGCGGTCAGCTCCTCGAGCGACGGCTGCCGGTCGGAGGCGCCGCTGGCCAGCAGCAGCACGGTGTCGTTGGTGGACATGCAGCCGTCGGCGTCGATCCGGTCGAAGGTGACCCGGGTGGCCGCGCGCAGCGCCGCGTCCAGCGTCTCGTTGTCGGCCGACGCGTCCGTGGTGATCACCACGAGCATGGTGGCCAGGGCCGGGGCGAGCATGCCGGCGCCCTTGGCGATGCCGCCGACCGACCAGCCGTCACGTGACGCCACCGAGTTCTTGGCGACCGTGTCGGTGGTCATGATCGCCTGGGCGGCCTGCTCGCCACCGTCCGCGGCGAGCGCCTTGACCGCGGCGTTCACGCCCGGCAGCAGCTTGTCCATCGGGAGCAGCTCGCCGATCAGGCCGGTCGAGCAGACCGCGACGTCGCCGGGGCCGATCATCATCTTCTTGGTCGTGCGCAGCGTCGAGGCGGTGTGCTCGGCGGTGGCGTGCGTGTCACGGAAGCCCTGCGAACCGGTGCAGGCGTTGGCGCCGCCGGAGTTGAGCACGACGGCGCGGATCACGCCGCCCTTGACCACCTGCTGGCTCCAGAGCACCGGCGCGGCCTTGACCCGGTTGGCGGTGAAGACGGCGGCCGCGGTGTAGTCGGGACCGTCGTTGACGACGAGGGCGACATCGGGGTTGCCGCTGGGCTTGAGCCCGGCGGCGACGCCGGAGGCACGGAATCCCTTGGGATGGGTGACGGTCACGGGGCAACTCCGAAGACGCTGAGGCCCGCGGTTTCCGGCAGGCCGAACATGATGTTGGCGTTCTGCGCCGCCTGGCCGGCGGCGCCCTTGCCGAGGTTGTCGAGCGCGCTGACGACGATGATGCGGCCGGAGTCGACATCGACCGTGGCCTGCAGGTGACACGAGTTGGAACCGGAGGTGGCGGCCGTGTGCGGCCAGACGCCCTCGGGCAGGACGTGGATGAACGGCTCGTCCGCATACGCCGCCTGGAGCGCCTCGCGCGGGTCGCCGCCGTTGAGCCGCTTCGCGGTGACCGTCGCCAGGATGCCGCGCGGCATCGGCGCCAGGATCGGGGTCATCGACAGCGACGCGGCGCCGGTGGCCTGCTTGATCTCGGCGACGTGCTGGTGGGCACCCACCTTGTACGGCGAGAGGTCACCCATGATCTCGCTGCCCAGCAGGTGCACCTTGGCGTTGCGGCCGGCGCCGGAGGTGCCGGAGGCGGCCACCACCACGACGTCCTGCGGGTCGGCGACACCGGCGGCGATCAGCGGGGCCAGGGCCAGGATGATCGTGGCCGCATAACAACCCGTGTTCGCCACCCGGCTGGAGGCCGCGATCGCGGCGCGCGCGCCGGGCAGCTCGGGCAGGCCGTAGGTCCAGGTGCCGGCGTGGCCGCCGCCGTAGTAGCGGGTCCACTGCTCGGCGCTCTCCAGTCGGAAGTCCGCGCCCAGGTCGACCACCTTGACGGTCTGGGGCAGCTGGGCCGCCACGGCCGCCGACTGCCCGTGCGGCAGGGCGAGAAAGACCAGGTCAGCACCGTTCAGCGCGGCCGCGTCGGTGCTGCTGAACGTCAGGTCCAGCCCGGTCAGCTGCGGATGCGCCGACGTCACGTGCTGCCCGGCCTGGCTGTGCGCGGTCGCCGCGATCAGCTCGAACTCGGGGTGACCGGCCAGCAGGCGCAGCAACTCACCACCGGCGTAACCACTCGCCCCGGCAACCGCGACCCGGACTCCCATGAGACACCCCATCTCCGCATGACTATGCAGAGAACCGTATCAACTCACATTCCGCGCGGCAACCGCGACTCGATCGTCGTCCGAACGGGAACGCCGCGTGCGCGACTTGCCGATCCTGGGCATCACCCGGCCGGAGACGGAGCGGCCCGCCCGGTCAGGCCCGATGTCCGCGGGCATCGGGCCTGACCGGGCGGGCTCAGGTCGTACGGGAGCGGGGTCTCAGGTCGTGATCGCCTGGGCGAGGGCGACGCCGAACCAGTCCTGCGGGTCGGACCACCAGTGGCGGAGGGCGAAGCCCGACGCGGCGAGCTCCTCCGCGAGGCCGACCCGGTGGAATTTGGCGGAGGTCTCCGTCCGCAGCTCCTCGCCCTCGGCGAAGGCGACGTCCAGATCCAGCTCCGCGACGTGCACCCGCTGGTCCCGCAGCGAGCGCAACCGCATCTCGATCCACTCCCGCTCCGCGTCCCAGAGCGCGACGTGCTCGAAGGCGAGGGGATCGAAATCGGCCCGCAGTTCGCGGTTGATGACCCGGAGCACGTTGCGGTTGAACTCGGCGGTCACGCCGGCCGCGTCGTCGTACGCCGGGATCAGCGTGCCCGGGTCCTTGACCAGGTCGGCGCCGAGCAGCAGCCACTCCCCCTGGTGCAGGACGGAGCGCAGGTCGCCGAGGAACGCGGAGCGCTCGGCGGGGACGAGGTTGCCGATCGTGCCGCCGAGGAAGGCCACCACGCGGCCGTCGCCGTCGGGGAGTCGGCGCAGGTGGCGGATGAAGTCACCGACCACGCCGGTGACGCTCAGGCCGGGGTAGGCGAGGCCGAGGGCGTCGACCGCCGAGGAGAGGGCGGATTCGGACACGTCGAGCGGTACGAACGACCCGAGCGTGCCCCGGGAGAGCATCGCGTCGAGCAGCAGGCGGGTCTTCTCCGACGAGCCGGAGCCGAGTTCGACCAGGGTCTTCGCCTCGGTGATCCGGGCGATCGCGCCGGCGTGCTCCCGCAGGATCGAACGCTCGGTGCGGGTCGGGTAGTACTCCGGCAGGCGGGTGATCTCCTCGAAGAGCTCGCTGCCGCGGGCGTCGTAGAACCACTTGGGTGGCAGGCTTTTCGGGGTGGCGGTGAGACCCACACGCACGTCGTCGCGCAGGGATCGGGCCAGGTCCTGCTCGTCGAGATGCTTCTCCAGCACAGACATGCTTCTCCCAGGTACGAATAGCGGGAAATTTCAGGAAAGAGAGGTAATTGCTAGGTGAACCGGCGTGGCGACCAGCAGATTCCCGTCCGGGATCGGCCGCCAGGCGGGATCGGCGTCCAGCGGCTCGGAGGCGACCAGCACCGCCCCGTCACCGGCCCGGACCGAGAGTGCATGGCCGGCCGCGCTGGCGACGATCCGCGAGCCGTCGGTGAGCAGCAGATTCAGCCGCGAGCCGGGCGCGGTCCGCCGGATCTCCCGGACCAGCGCGGCCATCGCCTCGTCCGGGGGTTTCCCGGCGCGCAACTGATGCCGGACGAGCGCGAAGAGCGCCGCCGAGTCGGTCGGCGCGTCCAGTGTCAGGAGGTCCTCGATCGGCAGATCGGCGGCGAGCCCGGCGAGGGCGCCGGGGAAGCCCCGCACCACGCCGTTGTGGCTGAACAGCCAGCGGCCGTCGGCGAACGGCGCGGCCGCGGTCTCCACCACCGGCATCCCGATCGTGGCCGACCGGACAGCGGCGAGCACCGCCCCGGAGTGGGTGGCCGCGGCGAGCGCGGGCAGCGCGGCATCCGTCCAGATCGGCATCGCGCTGCGGTACCGGACGGGCCGGTCGGCGCCGGGCGGAAACCACCCCACGCCGAAACCGTCCGCGTTGATGGTGCCGCCGCCGCGCATGTCAGCCGGCGCCCAGGCCTGGTGGGCCAGCGCGTGCGGCGGGTCCAGCAGCAATGCCGCCAGCGGCACGGGCGGGCCGAGATAGGCCAGGTGGCGGCACATCAGGCCAGCTCCCGCACGCATCGGAAGCCGCTGAAGATCTGCCGCCGGATCGGGTGGTCCCAGTTGCGGAACGTGCCCCGGCAGGCGGCCGCGTCGGTGCCGAACGAGCCGCCGCGCAACACCCGGTAGTCCCCGCCGAAGAACACCTCGGAGTACTCCGCGTACGGGAACACCTTGAAGCCGGGGTAGCCGTGGAAGACGGTCGACGTCCACTCCCAGACGTCGCCGATCAGCTGGTGCACGCCGAGTGGCGACGCACCCGCCGGATAGGCACCGACCGGCGCCGGGGCGAGATGCCGCTGGCCCAGGTTGGCGTGCTCCGGGCCGGGCGGGTCGTCACCCCACGGGTAGCGCCGGGAACGGCCGGTCTCCGGATCCCAGCGGGCCGCCTTCTCCCACTCGGCCTCGGTCGGCAGGCGCTTGCCGGCCCACTTCGCGTACGCCTCGGCCTCGAAGAAGCAGACGTGCACCACCGGCTCGTCGCCCCGCACCGGCGAGACCCGGCCGAACCGCCGGTAGAGCCAGTCACCGCCGTCCCGGATCCAGTGCAGCGGCGCGGTCAGCCCGGCCTCGTGCCGGTACGCCCAGCCGCGCGAGCTCCACCAGCGCGGATCGTCATAGCCGCCGGCGTCGATGAAGCTCGCGTAGGCGGCGTTGGTCACCGGCACCGCGTCGATCAGGAAGGCCGGCAGGTCGACGGCGTGCGCCGGCCGCTCGTTGTCCAGCGCCCACGGGTCGGTGTCGGTGCCCATCGTGAACGGGCCGCCCGGGACCAGCACCTCACCGCGCACCCGGGCGTTGCCCGGCGGCGGCTCCGGCGCGGACAGCACCGGGCCGCCGGCCCGCAACTGGTGGGTGGCGAGCATGGTCTCGTCGTGCTGCTGCTCGTGCTGCACGATCATCCCGAACGCGAAGCCGCCCGCGACCAGCGGCCGCTCGTCGATCCGCACCCGGTCCAGCACGTCCAGGGCCTTCTCCCGGACCTGCGTCAGATATTTCCGCGACTCGGCCGGGTCGAGCAGCGGCAGGGCGGGGCGGTCGCCGCGGGCGTGCTTGAACGCGTCGTAGAGGTGGTCGATGTCCTGCCGGACCGGGTCCCGGCCGCCGACGTCGCGGACCAGCCAGAGCTCCTCCTGGTTGCCGACGTGCGCGAGGTCCCAGACCAGCGGGGACATCAGCGGGGAGTGCTGCCGGATCAGCTCGTCGTCGTCGACCGCCTCGGTGAGCAGGGCGGTGCGCGCCCGGGTCCGCTCCAGCTCCGCCGCGATCAGATTCTTGTCAGGGGTCATCGTGCGGTTCCTTCCACGCTGGCCTTCACAGGGAAAGCCGGCCTACCCGGAAACGGGCCGGCCTTCACAGGGGGCTGGTCTTGAGGAACGCCTGAAGGCGCCGGGTGACCACGTCGAAAACCGTTTCCCGTACGGAGGGCGGCAGCCCGACCGCGTCGCAGTGCCGGCAGGCCAGCTCGGCCAGCCCGGCCGCCGCCGTGCGGACGACCGGATCGCCGAGCCCGTCCCGCGCGGCCACCCACCAGCGATCGGCGGCCGGGGCGGCGATCTCCCGGGCCCGCGCCGTGATCGAGTCGTCCGCCATCAGCGCGGCGATCACGGCGACCGGGACGATCCACTCCTCACCGGGCTGGGTGTCGAGGTAGCGGACCTCCAGGTAGCCGCGCGGCCGTACCGGCGGGAACAGGGTGTTCAGGTGATAGTCGAGGTCGGCCACGGTCGGTGGCCGCTCCACGAACACGCCGGACGTGATCCAGTCGGCGAAGGTGACGCCGGGTGGCGCGTCCCAGCAGTCACCGTCGCGGCGCACGCAGAGCAGCGGAGCGGCCAGGGCGTACCGGGCCCAGTCGCCGGCCGGGTCGCCGCCGTTCAGCGCCGGTCCGCTGCGACGCGGGTCGATGCCGTACCAGGCGGCCATCCGGGCGGACGCCCAGCCGGTGTCCCGGCCGGCGTGCTCGCGGGAGTTCGCGAAGAGGGCCAGCAGCGGCGGCCCGATCTCGTGCAGTGCCGCCCAGCGCGCGGGGGCCGAACCGGCCTCCCCGGCGTCCAGGCAGATCTGCAGGCCGGCCGTGCTGCTCATCATGGTGTGGCCGGCCCGGTCGAAGGCGCGCTCCATCGCGGCGTACCGCTGGGTGTCGAGGATGCGGCGCGGTTCGCGATGCGGGTCGATACCGCGTTCTCCCAGCACGATCCCGCTCCGGCCGAGCAACTCGGCGAGCAGGGCGTGATCGGCGGTGACGGCGGCGTGCAGGGCGGGCAGGGACTCCGCCGGGGCCGAGGAGATCTCGACCTGGCCGCCCGGTTCGACGGTGACCGCGCCACCGCTGGGCAGTGGCTCCGGCTCCGGATTGCCGAGGCTGGCGGGCGCGTGCCCGCCGAGTGCGGCGCGCAGCTCCTCGGGCCGCAGGTGGGCGGCCGGGTCGCCGGCGCGATGTGTGGTCCATTCCAGTTCGGCGCCGATCCACCGGGGCGGTCCGGTCTTGAAACAGATGCCCTCGATGTGTTCGATCGCCTCCGAGCTGTCTTGCAGCACCCGATCGACCGACCTCATGCTCCCCCTCACCGTCTCGGACAGCGACACCGAGACGATTACTCAGAGTAATCGAAAGACTCCGATATGTGCGATCCTATCGGACCTTACCCGCATCGACGAGGTTCCGCCGTCCCGGTTCACCCGCTTTCCAGATGTTTCCGCACCGTCCGGCCACCATCGGCGAGGATCTAAAAGTTCCGGAACCGGGCCGGGGTGCCGGAACCGGTTCCGGACTGGAAGACTCCGAGACGTTCATGTTTGGCAGACCGTGCTTCGCGGTCATGACGACCGGGGGCCCGCATGCCCGCAGAATTCCCCTACCTGGATCCCGCTCTCGCCGTCGAGCAGCGCGTCGACGACCTGCTCAGCCGCATGACCCTGCCCGAGAAGGTGGGGCAGATGCTGCAATTGGACGCCCGGCAGGACCTGGCCGAGATCATTCAGGACAAACTGGCCGGATCCATCCTGCACACCTCGCCCGCCAAGCTGATCGAGGCGAGCGAGCTGCTGGCCCGCACCCGACTGAAAATTCCGCTGCTCACCGCGGAGGACTGCATCCACGGCCACTCGTTCTGGCCGGGCGCGACGATCTTCCCGACCCAGCTGGCGATGGCCGCGTCCTGGGACCCGGAGCTGCTGGAACGGGTCGCCCGGGCGACCGCGGTCGAGGTGTCGGCGACCGGCATCCACCAGACCTTCTCCCCGGTGCTGTGCATCGCCCGGGACCTGCGCTGGGGCCGGGTCGACGAGACCTTCGGCGAGGACCCCCTGCTGATCGGTGACCTCGGCGCGGCGATGATCCGCGGATACCAGGGCGCCGGCCTGACCGACCCGACCGGCATCCTGGCCACCGCCAAACACTTCGCCGGTTACTCCGAGACCCAGGGCGGCCGGGACGCCAGCGAGGCCGACATCAGCCGGCGCAAGCTGCGCTCGTGGTTCCTGCCGCCGTTCGAGCGGGCCGCCCGGGAGGGCTGCCAGGTCTTCATGCTCGGCTACCAGTCGATGGACGGCGTGCCGATCACCGCGAACAAGTGGCTGCTCAACGACGTGCTCAAGGGCGAGTGGGGCTTCACCGGCACGCTGGTCACCGACTGGGACAACGTCGGGCGGATGGTCTGGGAACAGAAGGTCTGCGCCGACTACGCGGAGGCCGCGGCGCTGGCGGTCAAGGCCGGGAACGACCTGGTCATGACGACCCCCGGATTCTTCGAGGGCGCCCAGCAGGCGATCGAGCGGGGCCTGCTCGCGGAGGCCGACATCGATTCCGCCGTACGCCGGATCCTGCGCCTCAAATTCGAACTGGGCCTGTTCGAGAACCCGCGCACCCCGGACGCCGCCCGGCAGCGCGAGGTGATCGGCTGCAGCGCGCACAGCGAGCTCAACCTCGAAGTTGCCCGCCGCTCGCTGGTGCTGCTGCGCAACGACGGCACCCTGCCGATCGACCCGGCCGGCGGCCCCCGCCGGATCGCCGTGCTCGGCCCGAACGCCGACGACGTCTCCGCCCAGCTCGGCGACTGGGCCGGCGACTCCGGCCAGGTCGGCTGGCTGATGGACGGGCACCCGCGCGAGCTGACCTCGACCGTGCTGGACGGGATCCGGGCGACCGTCCCGGCGGGCTGGGAGGTCGTCCACGAGCGGGGCGCCGAGATCGAACGCCTGGTCCCGGACCCGGAGGGCGAGACGTTCCCGGACGGGCAGCCCCGCCCGCCGGTCTCCGAGTCCGCACCGGTCGACCCGGCGCGCATCGCCGCGGCCGCCGCCCTGGCCGCCGATTCCGACTACGCGGTCGTGGTGGTCGGCGACACCGTCAACCTGACCGGGGAGGGCTGCTCGACGGCCACCCTGGACCTGCTCGGCGGGCAGATCGCGCTGCTCGACGCGGTCGCCGCGACCGGCACCCCGATGATCGTCGTACTGATCAACTCGAAGCCCCTCGTCCTGCCGCCGTCGGCGCTCGGCGCGGCGGCGATCATCCAGGCGTTCAACCCCGGCATGCGCGGCGGGCAGGCGCTCGCCGAGCTGCTGCTCGGGTTCATCGAGCCGAGCGGGCGGCTGCCGATCTCGGCCGCCCGTCACGTCGGGCAGCAGCCGGTCTACTACAACCAGCTGCGTGGCCAGCACGGCACGCGGTACGCGGACCTCACCCAGGACCCGCTGTTCGCCTTCGGCGAGGGACTGAGCTACACCACGGTGGTGTACGACGGACTGGCCATCGGCGAGCCGGACGTGCCGGCCGACGGGGTCGTGCGGGCGACCGTGCGGCTGTCCAACACCGGGACGCGGCCGGCGGTGGAGACCGTTCAGGCGTACGTCAGCGACCTGGTCACCAGCGTGACCTGGGCACATCGTGAGCTCAAGGCGTACCGGCAGGTGACCGTGCCGCCGGGCGAGAGCCTGACCGTGGAGATCGAGATCCCGGCGGCGGAGTGCACGCTGGTCGACGCGGACGGCCGGCGGGTCGTCGAGCCGGGAGACTTCGAACTGCTCGTCGGGCCGAACTCGCGCCTGTCCGCCCTGCAGTCCGCCAAGTTCCGGATCAGCTAGACCGAGCCGGCGATACCGCCACCCGCACCAGCCACCGACCCCCGGCTGGGCCGGGTGGTGGTATCGCCACCACCATGACCCCCAGCCGGCGAGGCCCGGCTGCGCTGGGGGCGTGACCAGCATTAACAGCGGCCGGTCTCCGGGACGGATGGCACGATCGGGGTAGGTGCTCGTTGTCGAAGCCTGCCAGAGTGGGCGGCGTGCCAAAGCTATCGTTCGCTCGTTTCCGCAGGTCCCGGTCGTTGCGCCGCCTGATCCTCCTGGGTGGTTTGAGTACCGCGCTCGCCGTGCTCACCGTGGCGGCCAGCAACCTGTGGGTACGCCAGGAGTCGGCCGGCCACGTGTACTCACTGGCGGACGTGCCGAGCGCGCCGGTGGCGCTGGTGCTCGGCGCGCAGGTCGACGCGCCCGGCGTGCCGTCCGCGTTCCTCGCCGCGCGGCTGGAGATCGCCCGGCAGCTTTACGAGGCCGGCAAGGTCAAGGCGATCCTGGTCTCCGGTGACCACGCCGAGTGGAATTACGACGAGCCGGGCGCGATGCAGGTCTGGCTGGTCGCCCGTGGTGTGCCGGCCGACCGGATCGTGATGGACCACGCCGGCTTCGACACGTACGACTCCTGCGCCCGGGCCAACCAGATCTTCGGGGTTCGTCAGGCGATCGTGGTCAGCCAGTCGTTCCACGTGCCGCGGGCGGTGGCGCTGTGCCGGGCGCTCGGCATCGAGGCCACCGGGGTCGGCGACGACACGGCTCGCCTCTACAAGCCGCTGTGGGCGCGCGGCCAGACCCGGGAGTGGGCAGCCGCGGTCAAGGCCGCCTGGGATCTGGGCATCCGCCGGGACCCGATCTTCCTCGGCCCGCACGAGATCGGCGTGGAGACCGCGGTCGCCAACGGCTGACCGGAGGCTCTCCCCCACGAAAGCACCATGACGACCCCGGACCGCCAACAGCTGACCCGAGACCCCCGCACGAGGTCGGCGTGGAGGGTCCGGATCGCCGGTGGCTGGTCCGGGCCGCCTGTTACCGCTCGGCGGGGCCGAGGTGGGTGCGGAGAGCGGACTCCACTTCGGCGGCGGGGCCCTGCCAAGCGATGTAGCCGTCGGGGCGGACGAGGGTGGCGAGGCGGGACTTCGCCTGTGGCGTAGCCACGTGCAGGCGTAGGTCGTACCCCCGAGGGGTCTGATCCTCATCGGTCAGGAGCACGTGCTTCCCGGAGCGGAGCGCCTCGTAGAGCCGGCTTCCGTCGCGCAGCGTGACGTCCGCGGCGCGCGGAGCGCCCGCGTAGTCGATGCCGACGCCGGAGAGGATGCCGGCGGCCTTGCGCCGCACCGGCGGCAGCGACATCAGCACGGAGCCGACGGTGTTGCGGATCGCGCGGGTCGCGGCGGTGCGGAGCAGCGCAAGGCGGATCAGGGTGCCGCTGCTACGGAGCACCAGCCTGCCGACCGGATGGCGTTCGGCCTGGTAGGAGTCGAGCAGACCGGCCGGTGCCCAGCCCTGGACAATGGCCGCGAGTTTCCACGAGAGGTTGGCGGCGTCCTGGAGGCCGGTGTTCATGCCCTGGCCGCCGGCCGGTGAGTGGACGTGCGCGGCGTCACCGGCCAGCAGCACCCGGCCGACGCGGTAGTTCGGGACCTGGCGCTCGTCGCTGTGGAAACGGGACATCCAGCGACTCTCGGTGACACCGAAGTCGGTGCCCAGCGCCTGGCGGGTGGCCTCGCGGATCTGCTCGAGGGTGACCGGGACCTCGTCGGAGACCTGCTTACGGCGGTCCCAAGCGAAGATCCGATACCACCCGTCGCCGAACGGGACGACGAACGCGAACGCGCCACCGACCGCATTGACCGTGAGCGCGTCCGGCGGCGGAGTGGCCAGCCGGACGTCGGCCAGCATGATCGAGGTGAGCACCGAGCGCCCGGGGAACGGCTGCCCGATCGCCGCGCGGACCGCGCTGTGCACGCCGTCGGCGCCGACCACCCAGTCCGCGGTGACCGTCGCGCCGTCCGCGAAGGTCAGCGTGACCCGGTCGGAGTCCTGATCCAGACCGGTCACGGAGGCACCGCGGACGATCTGCGCGCCGGCCTTGACGGCTCGCTCCTCCAGAAGGTGCTCGACGTTGTACTGCGGCGTGATCAACACATACGGGAACCGGGACGGCAGACCGGACAGGTCGAACCGGATCCGGTCGAAGAACCGCAGCCCCTCGATCTTGGCGCCGGTCGCGATCAGGTCGTCGGCGAGACCGCGGGCGTCGAGAACCTCCAGGGACCGGGCGTGGACGCCGAAGGCACGGGTCAGATTCGACGTGTCGGACCGGCGCTCGAAGACGGTCACCTCGACCCCGGCCCGGGCCAGGTCTCCGGCCAGGAGCAGGCCGGTCGGGCCGGCTCCGACGATCGCCACGGTGGTGTGCATGACTACCTCCCTCAACGCTTGTTGGCCAACGCTTGTTGACAACGATAGGCAGGATTCAGCGCCCTCGTCAACACTTGTTGGCCAACGTGCGTTGACATAGATTTGTGGCATGACAGCACCACGCCGCTCCGACAGCACCCGAGCCGCGATCCTCACCGCGGCGCGCGAGCGGTTCGCCGCCGACGGCTTCGAGCGGGCCACCATCCGGGCCATCGCCGCCGACGCGAACATCGACCCGTCCCTGGTCATGCGCTACTACGGCAACAAGGAGAAGCTGTTCGCGGCGGCCGCCGAGTTCGACCTGCGCCTGCCCGACCTCGACGGGGTGCCGCCCGATCGGCACGGCGCCGCCCTGGTCGAGCACTTCCTGGACCGCTGGGCCGGCGACGACAAGCTGCTCGCGCTCCTCCGGGCCGGAGTCACCTACGAGGCCGCCGCCGAGCGGATGCGGGAGATCTTCGCCGCCCAACTCGGGCCGATCGCCGCCCGGGTGGCGCCCGATCCGGCGACGGCCGCGACCCGGGCCGGGCTGGTCGCCACCCAGATCCTCGGTTTCGCGCTCTGCCGGTTCGTGCTGAAGCTGCCCCCGGTGGCCGATCTCGACCGGGACGCGGCGGTCGCCTGGCTCGGGCCGACCGTGCAGCGCTACCTGCATGGCAGCATCTGACATTGACGAACGTGGACATCTTGTCCAGAGTGGACGAGAGTGACGGGCATGACGAGACGGCGCGCCCTGCTCACCGCCGCGGTCGCGGCACCCCTGGTCGCGCCGGCGCGGGCCGCGCAGGCGGCCGGCCCGCGCCGGCGCCCGCCCGGCTCCGAGCTCAAGGAGATCCTGCGGGAGATCGATCCACGGCGGATCGAGGCCACCGTCCGGCGGCTGGCCGCCTTCGGCACCCGGCACACGCTGTCCGCACAGGACGATCCGGTACGCGGCATCGGCGCCGCCCGTGACTGGATCCACCGGCAGCTGACCGGCCACGCCGCGGCCTCCGGCGGCCGGATGACCGTCGAGCTCCAGTCCTTCGTGCAGCCGGTCTCCCCGCGCGTACCCACGCCGACGACCATCACCAACGTGATCGCCACCCTGCGCGGCAGCGTCACCCCGGAACGGATCTACGTGGTCACCGGCCACTACGACTCCCGCGCCACCGACGTGCTCGACTTCACCAGCGACGCGCCGGGCGCCGACGACGACGCCTCCGGGGTCGCGGTCGTCCTGGAACTGGCCCGGGTGCTGGCCCGGCGGGCACCCGAGGCGACCCTGGTCTTAGCCGCGGTGGCCGGCGAGGAGCAGGGCCTCTACGGCTCCGACCACCTGGCCCAGGCCTACCGGGACGCGGGCGCCGACATCCAGGGCATGTTCAGCAACGACATCGTCGGGACGGGCGACGCGCACGACGGCAGCCGGCCCGCGCCGCACACCGTCCGGCTCTTCGTCGAGGGCGTGCCGACCGCCGAGACCGTGGCCGAGGCGAGCACCCGGCGCAGTGTCGGCGGGGAGAACGACGGGCCGTCGCGCCAGCTCGGCCGCTTCGTGGGCGAGGTCGCGGCGAACCCGCAGACCGGGATGGACGTCCGGGTCGTCTGGCGTCGCGACCGCTACCTGCGCGGCAGCGACCACGTCTCGTTCCTGCTGCGCGGCTATCCGGCGGCCCGGTTCACCGAGCCGCGGGAGAATTTCGCCCACGAGCACCAGGACGTCAAGGTCGTCGACGGTGTGCAGTACGGCGACCTGGTCGAGTTCTGCGACTTCGGCTACATCGCGCGGGTCGCCCGGGTGAACGCGGCCACCCTCTGGTCGCTCGCCAACGCGCCCGGCACGCCGAAGGGCGTGGTCATCGACACCACCCAGCTGACCAACCGGACGACCCTGCGCTGGACTCTGGGCAGCGAGCCCGACCTGGCCGGCTACGAGGTGCTCTGGCGGGAGACGACCGCCGCGGACTGGACCGACGTGGTCGCGGTGGGCAAGGTCGACACGGCGACCGTGGACATCTCCAAAGACAACGTGCAATTCGGCGTACGAGCGGTGGACACTTCCGGACACCGCAGTCCGGCTGCTGCGCCACGCCCCTCGGCCTGATAGGTTCGCTCCACGACCACGCTCCTGGTGCGTGATCCCCGAGTGCTCGAAAGAGTGAAGCCAATGATTGCCCCGGTGTCCACCAACGGCTTCTTGCTTCCCTTTTTCTCTGAGCCCTCGGAAGGGTCTTCCCACCATGGATCTGCGCATTCAGCGCTCTGTCGTCGCCAATCTGCGTAACCGGCCGAACCCGGTCGAGACCGGGCCGTTCGTGCTCGGGCTGGATCTGAGCACCGACAGTCCCCACATCAACTACGCGACGCCGGTTCCCGGCGCCGAGATCACCGCGACCGACGTCCGCGATCTGGTCGCGGCTTTCGACGGCCGCAAACCTCGCTTGGAGTACGTCATCAGCTGCGCTCCCACGCTGGAGAAGCTGCTGCTGGACGCGGATTTCACCGTCGAGTCCCGCAACGAGTACCTGATCTGCACGCCGGACACCCTCGCCGTTCCGTCCGTACCCGAAGGCTTCGAGGTCTTCGCCCCGAAGTCCGACGAGGAATTCGCCGGCATGATCGCGGCGCAGAACGACGCGTTCGGCGGGGGTTTCCGCTCGACGCCGGCCGACGTCGAGCGGTACCGACGCAACCGGTCGGCGGGCGGCGTGATGATCGCGGCCCGGACGGCCGACGGCGAGTTCGCCGGTGGCGGCACCGCGGTCGCCCCGAACGAGGGGCTCAGCGAGGTCGCCGGGATCGCCGTCCGGGAACGGTTCCGCCGGCAGGGCCTGGCCGGGGCGATCACCGCCGCGATCACCGCCGAACTGTTCGCCGGCGGGGCGGAGGTCGCCTGGCTGGAGGCCTCCGGTGACGACTCGTGGCGGGTCTACGAGCGGGTCGGGTTCCGGCCCTCCGGGCAGCGCCTCTACATCTCCAAGTAGTCGGAGAGCGCGCCACTGTCCAGGTGAGTGACGTCCCCGCCGGTGTCCAGGGCCACTTCGAGCAGCTCCGCCAGGGACTGCCCGAAGACCCGGAGGCCGGCGGGGTCGTCCACCAGCTTCCGGTCGGCCCAGTGAGCGATCGTCCAGTAGTTGCGGTCGCTCGCGAACTCGCCGACCACGCAGAGCGAGCGACCGTCACTCAGGTCGAAAACCGGCGCGATCCACCAATGGCCGCCGAGGTCGTTGGAGGTGTCGAACGGTCGCAGACGCCAGGCGCCGTCGAACAGGGCGCCTGATTCGAAACGTCCGTACAGCGCGGTGAGCACGGGGGTGTCGACATACGGCGGGTACTCCGCCGGCTCGCCCATCCGGCCCTCCCGCTCGACACGGTCCAGGACGTCGGACAGTTCAGGGCCACTCCGGGTGAGATGGCAGCCCGCGATCGGGCGCAGCGAGCCGTCGGTGTCCTGGACGACCGCGATCAACCCGGCGTTGAGGGCCAGCAGGGTCTGGGTGCCGATGCGCAGGTCCTCGTAGAGCACCTTGACCCGGGACAGGGTGGCCGTCGCGTCGTCGGACACGATCCCAGGCTCGGTCATGTCGTCGATCGGCCGGTCGAGCAAGGGGTTGGGCTGGTCCCGCTCGCCCAGGTAGGGATAGAACCGGGTGACCCAGCCGGTTGCCCGGTCACCGCCGGACCCCTGGCGCAATTTGAGAATCCGCTGCCAGAACGCCCGGTCGGCACGTCATGTCGGAGTGTGGTGTCCGGTCAGCACGCGGCGATCATCGGTGCGGCGTCCGGGTTAGGTTTGCGGTCATGCGGCAGGTTTACGTGCACCACGCCACCCTCGTGCTCGAGCCGGGCGCCGATCCGCGGGCGCCGGGCGGGGCGATCACCGTTGCGCTCTGCGGATCCTGGGAGCACGAGCCGCCGTGTCCGCTCGCGGCGCACCACACCGCGGCCGAGCCGGACGGTTCGCGGTTGCGCCTGCGGATCCTGTTCGCCACCGCGCCGGACCGGGTCGACGAGGTGCGCGGCAGGATCGACGCGGCGCTCCGCGCCGGGCCGTGGCAGCTGATCGAATCGGGTTGCGCCCGGATCGCCCCGGAGGAGCGCCCGCACGCCCGCCGACTGCTGCGAGCCGGCGCTCGCCCGCCCGGGGCTCCCTGACCTCCACGAGCCCTGCCCTCCGGGCCGGCTTCCATGGTGGTCGTCAGGCGCAGCACGACGATGGCGCCCAGCCGCCGGGCCGGGTGACGGCGCGAGGCTGCCTGGTGCGGTGCGGGTCTCGCGGTGGGTGGGGGCGGGGCTTGGGCCGAAAGGCCCACGGACGGGAGGCGTAGGCCGTACCCGGGAATGGGGTTGAACGTGGGGTCTCGGCCGGGCTGGTCCTGGTGATGGCAGCGGTCGATGCCACCATCGAGGCCGGCTGGAACGCGGATGGGCCCGCGACAAGAAGTCGCGGGCCCAGCCGGTGGTGCAGCGGTCAGGCGCCGTCAACGGGCGGCGCCGAAACCAGCGGTCAGGCGCCCCGGAGGGTGGCGCCGAAACGCGTAGCGGTGACGGCGACCGCGGCGTCGCGGGCCGCGATCGTCTCCTCGGAGGTGAGCGTGCGGTCCGGGGCGCGGAAGGTCAGCTTGTAGGCCAGCGACCGCTTCCCCTCGCCGAGCTGCGACGACTCGTAGACGTCGAAGAGCGCGACCGACTCCAGCAGCTCCCCCGCGCCCTCGACGAGCGCGGCGCGGACCTCTTCGGCCGGGACCGTGTGGTCCAGGATGAGGGCCACGTCGATCAGCGCCGGCGGGAACGTGGAGATCCGCGGGGCGTCGATCACCGGGGCGTCCGGCAGGGCGTCCAGGTCGAGCTCCATCACGCTGGTGCGCTTGGGCAGCTCGAGGGTGTTGACCACGGCCGGGTGCAGTTCGCCGGCGTGGCCGACGACGTTGCCGTCGACCACGATCGCGGCGCAGCGACCCGGGTGCCAGGGCGCCTGCTCGGCGGCGCGGACCGTGACGCGGTCGGCCGGGATGCCCGCGGCGCTGACCGCGATCCTGGCCGCCTCGACGGCGTCGGCCCAGCTCGCGGTGCGGCCCGCGCCCCACCAGCCGGACGGCTCGGCGTCGCCGGCCAGTACCGCGGCGAGGTGCCACGGCTGGTCCGGCACGATCGCGTTGGCCTGCGCCCACTCCTCGGCGTCCGGCCGGCGGTCGACACCCAGCACCGGCGGGGCGGCGGCGGCCAGGCGCGGCAGGAACACCGTGCCGGCCTCGAAGAGCGCGACGTCCCGCTGGCCGCGGCCCAGGTTGCGCTTGAGCGTGCCGAGCAGCGGGCCGAGCAGGCTCGTCCGCAGCAGCGGCTCCTCCTCGGAGAGCGGGTTGGCCAGCCGCACCGCGCTGCGTCGCGGGTCGCCGGTGGGCAGCCCGAGCTGGTCCGCGGTGGCGGGCGTGACGAACGGGTAGGACAGCACCTCGACGTACCCGTTCTCGGCCAGCGCCCGGCCCACCGAGCGCCGGCGCCGCTGCGCGGGGGTGAGGCCGCCACTGGCGCCGGCCGGCGGCAGCACGCTCGGGATGTCGTTGTAGCCGCCGAGCCGCGCCACCTCCTCGACCAGGTCGATCGGGGCGAGCAGGTCGGGACGCCAGCTCGGCGGGACGACGTCGCTCCCGGAGACCGTGCAGCCGACCGCGGTCAGCAGCTCGGCGATCCGGTCCGGGCCGTACGGCAGGCCGATGATCCGGGACGGCAGGTCGGCCGGCAGGTGGATCACGGCGGGCGGGGCCACGTGATCGATGTCGAGGATCCGCTCGTCGACGGTGCCACCGGCGTGCTCGACCAGGATCGCGACCGCCTTCTCCAGCGACGCGAGCGTCAGTTGCGGGTCGACGCCGCGCTCCCAGCGCTTCGCGGCCTCGCTGAACAGCTTGTGCCGGCGGGCGGTGCGCCCGACCATCACCGGGTCCCAGTGCGCGGCCTCGAGGAGCACGTCGACCGTGCCCGGCTGCCACTCGCTGGTCTCGCCACCCATCACGGCGGCGAGCGAGATCGGACCGGTCTCGTCGCAGATCACCATGTCCTCGGCGTCGAGCACCCGCGCGACACCGTCCAGGGTGGTCAGCTTCTCGCCCGGGTGGGCCCGGCGCACGAGCAGGCCGCCGCGCAGCCGCTGCAGGTCGAAGACGTGCATCGGCTGACCGAACTCGAGCATCAGGTAGTTGGTGATGTCGACCGGCAGCGAGATGGCCCGGATACCGGCCTGGATCAGGCGGCGCTGCATCCACTCCGGCGACTGCGCGTCCGGGTCGACGCCGCGCACGACGCGGACGGAGAACCGGTCGCATCCGACGGTGTCCTCGACCGTGATCGGCCACGGGGCGTCTGCGGTGCCCACCGGGAAGGTGATCGCCGCCGGATCGGTGTAGGCGACCCCGAAGTGCGTGGCGAGCTCGCGGGCGATACCGCGGACGCTCATCTCGTACCCGCGGTCGGGGGTGATCTCGACGTCGACCAGCACGTCGTTCAGCCCGACCACGGGACGCGCGTCCACACCGGGCGTCTGCGAGCCGGCGGGCAGCACGATGATGCCCGAGTGGTCGCCGGAGAGCCCCAGCTCGGCCGCCGAGCAGATCATCCCGTGCGAGTTGCGCCCGTACGTCTTCCGCGCGCCGATCTTGAATCCGCCGGGCAGCTCACCGCCGGGCAGGATGACCACCACGAGGTCGCCCTCGGCGAAGTTACTCGCGCCGCAGACGATCTCCTGCGGCGCCTCCCGGCCGACGTCGACGGTGCAGAACCGGATCGGCTTCTTGAACCCGGTCAGCTCCTCGATCGTCAGCACCCGGCCGACGACCAGGTCCCCCAGGACGGTGGCGGCCTGGTCGACGATCGATTCGACCTCCATGCCGAGGTTGGTCAGCGCCTCGTCGAGCCGCGCCGCGGTGAGGTCCGCGGGCAGCTCGACGTACTCGCGCAGCCACGACAGTGACGTCTTCATCGCGTCAGGACTCCATTCCGAAGTTCGTGGTGAACCGCACGTCGCCCTCGACCATGTCGTGCATGTCGCTCACGCCGTTGCGGAACATCAGGGTCCGCTCGACACCCATGCCGAACGCGAACCCGGAGTACTTGGCGGGGTCGATGCCGCAGGCAACCAGGACCTTCGGGTTGACCATGCCGCAGCCGCCCCACTCGACCCAGCGCGGGCCGTCGCGGTGCTGGGCGAACCAGACGTCGAACTCGGCGGACGGCTCGGTGAACGGGAAGTAGTGCGGCCGCCAGCGGGTCCGCGCGTCCGGGCCGAACATCGCCTTGGCGAAGTGGTCCAGCGTGCCGCGCAGGTGGGCCATGGTGATGCCCTCATCGATGACCAGGCCCTCGATCTGGTGGAAGACGGGGCTGTGGGTGGCGTCCAGCTCATCGGTCCGGTACGCCCGGCCGGGGCTGACGACCCGGATCGGCGGCGTCCGGGTGAGCATGGTGCGCACCTGGCCGGGAGACGTGTGGGTCCGCATCACCAGGCCCGGCAGGTCCACGAAGAACGTGTCGGAGGCGCCGCGGACCGGGTTGTCCGGGCCGATGTTGAGCGCGTCGAAGTTGGCCCACTCCAGCTCCAGCTGGGGACCGTCGACAATGTCGTAGCCCATGCCGACGAAGACGTCGCCCATGTGCTCCATCAGCGTGGTCAACGGGTGGCGCGCGCCGCGCGGGCGCCGGGTCCACGGCAGGGTGACGTCGACCCGCTCGTCGACCAGGATCCGCGCCGCGAGCTCGGCCTCGAGCTCGGCCTCGCGGGCGTCGTAGGCCGCCTGGACCGTCTGGCGGGCGGCGTTGACGCGCTTGCCCGCCTCCGACTTCGCGTGCGGCGGCAGCGAGCCGATCTCACGGCGGGCCAGCGACACCGGCGCGCGGTCGCCGAGGTGCACGGGTTTCAAGGCCCGGAGCTCGTCGAGGGTGTTCGCCTCTTCGGCGAAGGCCACCTCGGCCAGCTTGATCAACTCTTCGAGCGACGAAGGGTCGAGCAGGGCGGCCTGCTTCGGGTCGTACGGATCGTTGCGGTAGGACATGGTCGGGCGAACTCCCTCACACCGGATGTGCCATCGGGCAGTGTACGGAGGCACGGCTGAGCCGCAGCCCGCCGGTCAGCGAAGTTCGCGCAGGAGGGTCAGATCCGGCGCCCGCGACCAGCGGGCCGGATAAACAGAGACCTCGGACCTGACATGCGGGCCAGCATACCCTCAGCGCTGCGCGCGAGCACTCGCATACAGGCAGACGGCGGCCGCCGCGGCCAGATTGAGGCTCTCCGCGCCGCCGTAGATCGGCACGCGCACCCGCCGGTCCGCCGCGGCCAGGATCGCGGGCGACAGGCCGTGCGCCTCGGAGCCGAACAGCCAGGCGGTCGGCGCGCTCAGCAGGCCGCCGTCCAGCAGCGAGTCCACATCGTCCGAGCCGGTGCCGCTGGTGGCCAGCACCTGCAGGCCGGAGTCCTGCAGCAGGTCGAGCACGTCCAGCGGGGCCCGGACCACGTCGAGGTGGAAGAGCGAGCCGGCCGACGCCCGGACACACTTGCCGTTGTACGGATCGACCGCGTCACCAGCGAAGATCACCGCGCCGGCCCCGGCGGCGTCGGCCGTACGCAGCACGGTCCCGGCGTTGCCGGGGTCCCGGATCTCGGCCAGCACCGCGACCAGCCCGGGCCGTTTGGCCAGCGCGGCGGCGATCGGCACGTCCACCTGCTCGCAGACCGCGACCAGGCCCTGCGGGTGCACCGTCTCGGTGAGCGCGGCCAGCGCCTCATCGGTGACCGGGGAGACCTCCGGCGCCTGCGCGGTCAGCTCGGCGTACCGGTTCAGCCCGGCCGGGGTGCCGAACAGCTCCAGCACGACGCCGGCGGCGAGGGCCTCGCGAACGGCCTGCGGCCCCTCGGCGAGGAACCGGCCGACGTGATCGCGGTCCCTACGGCGCTGCAGGCGCCGGGCCGCGACGATTCTCGGGGTACGCGGTGTGAACATCTGCTCCGGGCTTCTCAAAAGGAAACGCCCCCCGATTTCTCGGGGGGCGCCTGGCGATGCGTGAACTCAGGCAGCCTGAGCGGCGGCGCCGCCGATGCCCTCGGCCGCGACGGCCGCGCGAGCGATCTCGACGATCGCCGCGAACGCGGCAGCGTCGTTGACCGCGAGGTCGGCCAGGATCTTGCGGTCGACCTCGACCTCGGCCAGCTTCAGGCCCTGGATGAGGCGGTTGTAGGTCATGCCGTTGGCCCGGGACGCCGCGTTGATGCGGGTGATCCAGAGCTGACGGAAGTCACCCTTGCGGTCACGACGGTCGCGGTACGAGTACTGCATCGAGTGCAGCACCTGCTCCTTGGCCTTGCGGTACAGGCGGGAGCGCTGACCGCGGTAACCACTCGCGGTCTCGAGCAGGGTGCGGCGCTTCTTCTGGGCGTTTACCGCCCGCTTGACGCGTGCCATTTCAAGTACTCCTTACAGGGGAACGTGTCAGGCGCGCGTCAGCGGCCCAGAAGCTTCTTCACACGGGCGGTGTCGGCCTTGGCCACGACCACAGTGCCGGTCATCCGGCGGGTCACGTGGGAGGACTTGTGCTCGAGCAGGTGGCGCTTGCCGGTCAGCTCACGCACGATCTTGCCCTTGCCGGTGACCTTCACCCGCTTACCCATGCCGGTGTGGCTCTTCATCTTCGGCACTTAGAACGCCTCTTTCTGATCTTTCCGCTCGTACCGGGGGGACGTGCGGAAAAGCTGTCTACTCTGCGGTGGTGTCGGCGGGGTCGGCCGGCGGGACCTCAGTACCGTCGCCCTCACGCGGCTCACGGGCGGGCTTGCCTCCGGCCGCCGTGGCGGCGACCGCAGCGGCCTTCGTGGCCCGGTGCGGCGCCAGCACCATGATCATGTTCCGACCGTCCTGCTTCGGGCTGGCCTCCACGAAGCCCAGCTCGGAGATCTCCTCGCTGAGCCGGCGCAGAAGCCGGAAGCCCAGCTCGGGGCGGCTCTGCTCGCGGCCGCGGAACATGATCGTCACCTTGACCTTGTCGCCCGCCTTGAGGAACCGCACCACGTGACCCTTTTTGGTCTCGTAGTCGTGCGGGTCGATCTTCGGCCGGAGCTTCATTTCCTTGATGACGGTCTGCTGCTGGTTGCGCCGCGCTTCGCGGGCCTTGAGTGCGCTCTCGTACTTGAACTTGCCGAAGTCCATGAGTTTGCACACCGGCGGCCGCGCCATCGGAGCAACCTCGACCAGGTCCAGGTCTACATCCGCGGCCAGCTGAAGGGCACGCTCGACCGGCACGATGCCGACCTGCTCACCCTCCGGACCGACCAGGCGGACCTCACGAGCCCGGATCTGTTCGTTCACGCGTGGTTCGACGCTGATGGGGCCTCCTCAGAACGTACCTACTCTGCCAATGTCGGTCGGCCCCGAGTCACCGCTTCCACCCGAGGGCGGAAGCGGCCGGGAAAGCAGAAGACCTCGGCCGCGCACCGAGCCAGAAAGCTCAGAAGCGCATGCCGAGGCCCGCTCGACCGGTCATCGGCGTCCAAGGGAGGACGCGCCCCGTACAGGAAATATTCCCTGCTCGGGTGACCGGACCCGGCCATAGTCAATGACTCGGGTGGGAACCAGCGGGCTCCTCTTTCGCGCCCTGCCCAAGGGCAGGACGTGGTCGACTGCCCGCCAGTCTATCAGGCCCCTGAGCTGCCTCGGCACGCCCTCCCGGCCATTGCTCGGCCGGTCATGCCTTGGAGGACGAATGCAAGGCCCGGAGGGTACGAACCCCGTCCACCGCGTAGTCCTTGTCGACCGCCTGCAACGCGTGGATCGACACCTGCTCGTCGTCGAGCAGGTCCAGTTGCGCCCAGGGCGAGTTGCGGTCGAACCGCACCGCGCGGACCACGGTCCACGGCAGGTCGTAGCCGCCGATCACGTTGCGCACGTGCACACCCTGGTCGTCCGCCGTGACCCGGGGCCGGCAGAACGTCAGGATGCCGAGGCCGATCAGCACCCCGAGACCGATCATGGCGGCCTGGTCGCCGCGCTGGAAGCTGCCCGAGCCGACCTGGCCGGCGTTCTCGAAGCCGGCCTGGCCGTGCAGTCCGAAGCTGAGCACGGTGAAGAGCACCACCACGGCGCCCGCCAGCGAGCCGGCGACCCAGCGGATCTTCTGTGGGCGGTAGATCACGTCAGCCATCACAACCTGCAGTTCGCGATATCGGTTACCAGAATGGCACGGGCGCCGAGTTCGTACAGCTCGTCCATCACCCGGTGCACCTGGCTGCGCTGGACCATCGCCTGCACGGCGACCCAGCCCTCCCGGTGCAGGGGCGAGACGGTCGGCGACTCGATGCCCGGGGTCAGGCCGGTGGCCTGCTCCAACAGGTCGGCCCGGACGTCGTAGGCGAGCATCACGAAGTTGCGGGCGACCAGCACACCGTTGAGTCGCCGCAGCAGCTGGAAGGCGCCGGTCGGGGGCTCGGCCAGCCGGCCGATCAGCACCGCCGACGAGCGCATCAGCGGTTCGCCGAGCGTGACCAGGCCGGCCTGGCGCAGCGTCGCGCCGGTCTCCACGACGTCGGCGATCAGGTCGGCGACCCCGAGCCGGACCGCGTTCTCCACCGCACCGTCCAGCCGGACCACCTCGGCCTTCAGGTCGTGCTCGTCCAGGTAGCTGTTGACCACCCCGGGGTACGCGGTGGCGATCCGCTTTCCGCCGATCTGGTCGACCGAGGTCAGCGAACCGGCCGGGGCGGCCCAGCGGAACGTGGCGCCGCCGAACTTCAGGTCGAGCAGCTCGTTGGCCGGCACCCCGGAGTCGACCAGCAGGTCCCGGCCGGTGATGCCGAGATCCAGATCACCCGAGCCGACGTACGTCGCGATGTCGCGCGGCCGCAGGTAGAAGAACTCGACGTTGTTGGCTTCGTCACGGCAGGCCAGGTCTTTGAGATCGGTGCGCTGACGGTAGCCCGCGTCCTTCAGCATCTGGGAGGCCGGCGCGGAGAGAGTGCCCTTGTTGGGAATGGCGATACGCAGCATTGACGTGCTCCTTCGTTCTCACGGACGGGTCGGGGCGCACGTCAGAGATGTCGGTACACGTCCTTGAGCTCGAGACCGGTAGCGATCATCAGAACTTGTGCCTGGTAGAACAGCTGCGAGAGCTCCTCGGCGGCCCGCTCGGGGCCCTCGTGCTCGGCGGCCATCCAGGACTCGGCCGCCTCCTCGACGACCTTCTTCCCGATGAAGTGGACTCCGCGTTCGAGCGCGGCGACCGTGCCCGAACCAGGGGTCTGCTCCGCCGCCTTGCGTTGCAACTCGGCGAACAGTTCTTCGAACGTCTTCACGGGAACCGATTGTTGCAGCTCTTCACGGTTTGACTACGAACGACCCCAGCCCGTGGGACGTCTTCTAAGCTGCCCGCATGGTCAGCCGTTTCACCCCACTCCTCGTGAGCGGCGCCGCGCTGGCGCTCGCCACCGTCACGGCCTGTTCCCCGGTCGAGGACGACACCACCACGTCCGCATCCCCCGCCACCGTGGCCGACGCCTGCCCGTCCGGCGCCCTCACCACGGTGACGAGCGGCAAACTCACCGTCGGCACGGACAACCCGGCGTACGAGCCGTGGTTCTCCGACAACAAGCCCGACAACGGAAAGGGCTTCGAATCCGCGGTCGCCTACCAGGTGGCCGCGCGGCTCGGGTACCCGAAGGACAAGGTCGTCTGGACACCGGTGACGTTCAACAACGCCATCGCGCCGGGGCCCAAGAAGTTCGACTTCGACATCAACCAGTTCTCCATCACCGACGAGCGCAAGCAGGCGGTCGATTTCTCCTCGCCGTACTACCTGGTCCGGCAGACTGTGATCACCACCAAGAAGTCCAAGATCGCTGGCGCCAAGTCGCTGGCCGACCTGGCCGGCGCGAAGCTCGGCGCCCAGGTGGGCACGACCAGCTACCAGGCGATCACCGACATCATCAAGCCGACCACCAAGCCGTCGGTGTTCAACAGCAACGACGACGCCAAGGCGGCGCTGGAGAACGGCACCGTCGACGGCATCGTGGTGGACCTGCCCACCGCGTTCTACATGACCGGCGCCGAGCTGAAGGACGGCGTCATCGTCGGCCAGCTGCCGCAGGTCGGTGTGCCCGAGCAGTTCGGCCTGGTGCTGGACAAGGGCTCGAAGCTGACCGGCTGCGTCAGCACGGTGGTCGATCAGCTGCGCCAGGACGGCACCCTCTCGGCGCTGGAGAAGACCTGGCTGTCCGACGCGGGAGCACCCGAACTCAAGTGACCCATGCACCAAGCGCTCGACAGCAGGAGCGGATCGCCTTCCGTCGCCGGCAGGCGATCCGCTCGGTCCTGCTCGCCGCTCTCTCCACCGCCGTCGTCGGCACGCTGCTCGCCGTCGGGATCACCGGGTCACCCGGCTGGCCGCGGGTCAGGCAGTCGTTCTTCGACCCGGACGTGGCCCGGAAGTTCCTTCCGGACATCCTGACCGGCCTCTGGCTCAACCTGCAGCTGCTCGTCTTCTGCGCGGTGCTGGCGCTCGCGCTGGGGCTGCTGATCGCGGTGCTGCGCACCATGCGGGGCGCGGTCTTCTTTCCGGTACGGGCGCTGGCCACCGGCTACACGTACACGTTCCGCGGCCTGCCGCTGATCATCGTGATCTACCTGTTCGCGTTCGGCATCCCCGGCCTCCGGCTGCAGGGCACCCCCGACGTGCTGGTGCTCGGCGGGGCGGCGATCGTGATCACCTACGGGGCCTACCTGGCCGAGGTGTTCCGGGCCGGCATCGAGTCGGTGCATCCCAGCCAGGTGGCGGCGGCCCGGTCGCTGGGTCTCGGCTACCGAGCGACCATGCGTCACGTGGTGCTGCCCCAGGCCGTCCGGCGGGTCACTCCGGCGCTGCTCAACGACGTCGTCGCGCTGCAGAAGGACGTCGGGCTGATCTCGCTGGCCGGGCCGATCGACGCGATCCGGGCCGCGCAGATCGGCGTGGCCCAGTCGGCGAACTTCACGCCGTACATCGTCGCCGGTGTTCTTTTCGTCCTTCTCGCCCTGCCGCTGATCGCGGTCACCGACTGGGTGACGCTGCGCGCGGCCCGCCGCCAGAACGCGGGGACCTGACGTGGTGCTCTCCTGCCAGAACGTGCGCAAGGTCTTCGGCGACCACGTGGTCCTCGACGACCTCACCCTGGACGTCGCGGAGCACGAGGTGGTGGCACTGATCGGTGCCTCCGGCTCGGGCAAGTCGACGCTGCTGCGCTGCGTGAACCTGCTCGCCGAGATCGACGACGGGACGATCCACCTGGACGGCGAGGAGATCACCGACCCCCGGGCCGACCCCGATCTCGTACGGCAGAAGATCGGCCTGGTCTTCCAGTCCTACAACCTGTTCCCGCACATGACCGTCCTGGACAACATCACGCTGGCGCCCGTCCGGGTGCACAAGCGGCCCGCCGCCGAGGCTCGCGACCAGGCCGTGCAGTGGCTGGAGCGGGTCGGCCTGGCCGGCAAGGCCGACGCCTACCCGGACCGGCTCTCCGGCGGCCAGCAGCAGCGTGTCGCGATCGTGCGCGCCCTGGTCAACAGCCCCCGGCTGCTGCTGCTCGACGAGGTCACCTCGGCGCTCGACCCGGAGCTGGTCGGCGAGGTGCTCACGATGATCCGCGACCTCAAGGGCGAGGGCATGACCATGGTGCTGGCCACCCACGAGATGGGCTTCGCCAAGCAGGTAGCCGACCGCGTCGCCTTCCTGGAAGCCGGCCGGGTCCTCGAACAGGGGCCGCCATCACAGGTGCTGGGCGACCCCGTCGAAGCGCGCACCCGTCAGTTCCTGTCCCGCATCATCGAGGCCGGCCGGTTGTAGCCCAGCCACAAACGCATTGCGCCCGCCGACGTCGAGAGGCCCGAAAAAGGCTAGGCGGAGCCGTGGTCTTTTTCGGGCCTCTCGACGTCGGCCGCCAAGGGCGCAATGCCCGCGAGCCGAAGGCGACGCCGATAAGCACAGCTAGCCCAGCTTCTGGACCTCGCGGAGGGCGAGTGCGGCGTCGAGCACGGCGATCGTGCTCTGCCAGCCCTTGTCCTCGATCGAGTCCGCCAGACCCGCCCGGTCCCGGGCCTGGCCCAGGCTGTGCACGGTGAGCACGCCCTGCGCGACCGGCGTCCGCTCGTCCAGCGCGATCCGGGTCAGGCCGGCCGTGACGGCGTCGCAGACGTATTCGAAGTGCTGGCTCTCGCCCTTGATCACCACGCCGAGGGCGACCACCGCGTCACAACGCTTCGCTAGCGCCTGCGCGATCACCGGCAGTTCGACCGAGCCGGCCACCCGGACCACGTGGATCTCCGTGACGCCGCACGCCTCGGCAGCCGCCTTCGCCCGCTCGACCATGTGATCGACCAGGTCGCTGTGCCAGCGCGAGCCGACGATGCCGAGCCGCAGCCCGGCCGCGTCGACGGGCTGGGTGTGTGGATCACCGAAGCCGGCCATGATCTTCCCCCTCTATCGTCGTCATCATCACCGCAGAATCGGCCCGAGTCAGCCCAACGCCTCGAAGAGGTGGCCCATCCGGTCCCGCTTGGTCCGCAGGTAGCGCACGTTCTCCGGGTGCAGGCGGACCGGCAGCGACTCCCGGCCGGTGACCCGCAGGCCATATCCTTCCAGGCCGGCCCGCTTCGCCGGATTGTTGGTGAGCAGCCGCATCGACCGCACGCCCAGGTCGTACAGGACCTGCGCGCCGACGCCGTAATCGCGGGCGTCGGCCGGCAGGCCGAGCTCGAGGTTGGCGTCGACCGTGTCGAAGCCGCGATCCTGCAGCTGGTAGGCCTGCAGCTTGTGCAGCAGGCCGATGCCCCGCCCCTCGTGCCCGCGCATGTAGAGCACCACCCCGCGGCCGGCCGTGGCGACCCGCTCCAGGGCGGCGTCCAGCTGCGGGCCGCAGTCGCAGCGCCGGGAGCCGAAGACGTCCCCGGTCAGGCACTCGGAGTGCACCCGGACCAGCACGTCCTCACCGTCGGCCAGGTCGCCGTAGACCAGGGCGACGTGCTCGCCGTTGTCGGTCTGCGAGCGGTAACCGACCGCGGTGAAGACACCGTGCTCGGTCGGCAGGACCGTCTCCACGACCCGCTCGACCTGCTTGCCGTTCCGCTCCCGCAGGTAGGCCACCAGATCGGCGATGCTGACCAGCACCAGGTCGTGCTCGATCGCGAACTTCTCCAGGTCGGGGCGGCGCTGCATGGTGCCGTCGTCGTTGACCATCTCGCAGAGCGCGCCGGAGGGACGGCACCCGGCCAGCACCGCCAGGTCGATCGCGGCCTCGGTGTGGCCCGGGCGACGCAGCACGCCGCCGGCCTTGGCCCGCAGCGGAACGACGTGCCCCGGGCGCGACAGGTCGGTCGGCTCGGTGCTCGCCGCGGCGAGCAGGTTGATGGTGCGGGCCCGGTCGGCGGCGGAGATGCCGGTGCTCACGCCGTGCCTGGCGTCGACGGCGACCGCGTACGCCGTGCCTTTCTTGTCCTGGTTCGTGTGGTACATCGGGGGGAGGTCCAGCCGATCGGCCTCGGCCTCGGTGATCGCCACGCAGATGTACCCGGAGGTGTAACGGACCATGAACGCGACCAGCTCCGGGGTGGCGTGCTCGGCCGCGAAGATGAGGTCGCCCTCGTTCTCCCGGTCCTCGTCGTCCACCACGATCACCGGGCGACCGGCCCGGATCTCGGCGATCGCGCGCTCGATGCTCTCAGACATTGCGGCTCCCCAGCATCTTCTCGACGTACTTGGCGATCACGTCGACCTCGAGGTTGACCGGCTCGCCGATGGCCTTGCTGCCCAGCACCGTGTGCTTGGAGGTGGCCGGGATCATCCCGACCGCGAACGTGTCGTCGGTGACCGTCATGACGGTCAGCGACACCCCGTCCACCGTGATCGAGCCCTTCTCGACCACGTAGCGCGCCAGTTCCGCGGGGAGCGAGAAGGTCACGACCTCCCACTGGTCGGCGGGTTCCCGGCCGACCAGCTTCGCCACCCCGTCCACGTGGCCCTGCACCAGATGACCGCCGAGGCGGCTGCCGAGCGCGGCGGCCCGTTCCAGGTTCACGTTGCCCCCGACCTTCAGCGCGCCCAGGGAGGAGCGCCGCAGGGTCTCGCCCATCACATCCGCGGTGAAAACGCCGTCGACGTTGTCGATGACGGTGAGACAGACCCCGTTGACGGCGATCGAGTCGCCGTCGCGGGCGTCCGAGGTGACCAGCGGTCCCCGGACGGCGATGACGGCGGAGTCTTCATTGCCCTCGGTGAGGCTGATGACCTCACCCAACTCCTCGACGATGCCCGTGAACATTCAGTTGGCCTTCCAATCCGCTTGTGGGTGGTGGATGGGGTGGTCGGATGGCTTTTGGCGGAGCGTGGCGGTGAAGCGCAGGTCGCCCCCGATCTGCGCGATGTCGGTGAAGTCGAGCTCGATGGCGTCGGCGATGGTGCCG
Source organism: Actinoplanes regularis (assembly GCF_900188005.1). GTDB lineage: Bacteria > Actinomycetota > Actinomycetes > Mycobacteriales > Micromonosporaceae > Actinoplanes > Actinoplanes regularis. The sequence continues at coordinate 93,874 of NZ_FZNR01000015.1, forward strand.
ACACCCGCGTCGACCAGGGCGGAGGTCCCGGCGCCGAGCAGTTTCGGCGCGACGTAGCCGATCACCCGGTCGACCAGGCCGGCCGCGAGGAACGCGCCGGCCAGGGTCGGGCCGCCCTCCAGCAGGACGCTACGGACGCCGCGGGCGTAGAGGCCGGTGAGCACGGCGTTGAGGTCGACCCGGCCGTCCGGCCCACGACCGGCCTCGGCCGCGGTGACGATCCAGGTGGGCGCGGCGGCGTCACGGACGCGGGCGTTCTCCGGGGTGCGCCCCTCGGAGTCGACCACGACTCGCAGCGGCTGCTTGATGGCGAGCGAGCCGTCCCGCAGGTCACGGACGGTCAGCTGCGGGTCGTCGGCGAGCACGGTGCCGACGCCGGCCACGATCGCGTCCACCGTGCCGCGCAGCGCGTGCACGTCGAATCGGGACTCGGCCGAGCTGACCCACTGGCTGGTGCGGTCGGCGGCGGCCGAGCGGCCGTCGAGGGTGGCGGCGAACTTCCAGGTCACGAACGGGCGGGACCGGCGCACGGCGGTCAGCCAGGCGATGTTGCCCAGCTCCGCTTCGGCCCGGCGCACCCCGGTCGCCACCTGGAGGCCGGCGGCCCGCAGGGTGGCGGCGCCACCGGAGGCGACCGGGTTCGGATCGTCCACCGCGATCACCACCCGGCGCAGGCCGGCCTGGATCAGCGCCTCCGAGCAGGGGCCGGTGCGGCCGGTGTGGTTGCAGGGCTCCAGGGTGACGACGCAGGTGCCGCCGCGGACCCGCTCGCCGGCCTGGGCGAGCGCGACGATCTCGGCGTGCGGGCCACCTGCGTACGCGTGGAAGCCCTCGCCGACGACCTCGCCGTCGGCGCTGAGCAGCAGGCAACCGACCACCGGGTTGGGGCTGGTCGTGCCGAGGCCCCGGGCGGCCAGCGCGATCGCGCGGCGCATCGCCTCGTCCTCGGTCACCATCTGCGTCGCATTCCTCTCGCGCGGTCTAGTCACGCGCGACAGGTTTGGGAGAAGACGCCAGGAATCGGACACCGAGGGTACGCTTCGCGCGCCCCGGTCCGGATGCGGCCCTGATCAGGGCACACCCGTCCGACTCCGCGCGCTGTCTCCCATCCGGACTGTCTGACCGAGCTTTCGCCCGATCAACCGTCGGCCCTGGAGTCTCACCAGGTCCACCGGCCGCCTAGGAGGCGTCCGGGTCGCGGGCTTACCGCTGCTTTCGCAGCGGATCACCGCCGGTTCGGAATTTCACCGAGTCCCGCCAGCGCGTGGTGGGTTAACCCCGAGTCTTGCACGCGCTCGCGGATTTGCCACCCCAGGCGTCGCGGATCTCACACCGGCTTGTCGACCATGGCCCCTACCAGGGCCGCCGCGTGCTCGACCTCGTCCTCGGTGTTGTAGTAGTGCGGCGAGAAGCGGACCAGCGGCGGCGGGTCGCGGTCCTCGGTGTCGAACTGCTGGTGTGCCGGCACGGTGCTGGTGACGTTCACGCCGTACTCGGCCAGCCGGGCGACCACCCGCTCGGACGCCACCCCGTCGAGTTTCGCGGTGACGATCGCGCACTGCTCGCGGCCGAGGTCGTAGACGGTCACGCCGGGGGTGTCCTCGAGCAGGCCGCGCATCCGGTCGCCGAGCTCCGCGTTGCGCTTGCCGATCTCCACCAGCCCCAGGTTGAGGGCCTGGTCCACGGCCGCGCCCAGGCCGAGCACCGCCGCGTAGTTGAGCTCCCAGGTGGCGAACCGCCGCGCCCCCGGCACCCACCCGAAGCCGCGCGCGCCGTCCCACTCCGCCGACTGGATCTCCACGATGTGCGGGTCGAGCCGGTCCAGGATCCCGTCGCGCACCCAGAGGAAGCCGGTGCCGCGCGGCCCGCGCAGGAACTTGCGCCCGGTGCCGCAGAGGAGGTCACAGCCGATCTCCGTGACGTCGACCGGGAACTGGCCGACCGACTGCGTGGCGTCCAGCAGGTAGGGCACGCCGGCCGCCCGGGCCACGCGCCCCACCGCGGCGGCCGGGTTGACCAGGCCACCCGCGGTGGGCACGTGGGTCAGGCCGATCAGTTTCGTCCGGTCGTCGATCAACGCGGCGAGGGCCTGTGTGTCGATCTGCCCGTGCTCGTCGTTCGGCACCACCACGACCTCGGCGCCCACCCGCCGCGCCGCCTGCAGGTAGGCCAGGACGTTGCTGCCGTACTCGTTGCGCCCGGTCAGGACCCGGTCCCCGGCCCGCAGCGGCACCGCGTAGAACGCCGCCTGCCAGGCGTGCGTCGCGTTGTCGAAGAGCGCGATCTCGTCGGCCCGCCCGCCGAGCAACTCGGCCAGCCCGGAATAGACCGCGGCTACCCGGCCGGCGGCCGCGCCGGCCGCCTCGTAGCCGCCGATCTCCGCTTCCAGTCGCAGGTGCCCGACGACGGCGTCCAGGGTCGTCTGCGACATCAGCGCCGCACCCGCGTTGTTGAGGTGAATCCGGTGGCGGCAGCCGGGCGTGCCGGCCCGAAGCGCGTCGACGTCCATACCCGCAGATTGTCAGAACCGGGGGCTCGGCGCACCTGCCGTAGACACTGTCTACGGCGCTCTGGTAGACAGTGTCTATGCCTCCTGACGACGCCTTACACGATCGACTGGTGCGCGTCGGGGCCGAGTTGTTGCGCACCGAAGCGCCGGGCGCTCTCTCACTACGTGAGATTGCCCGCCGCGCCGGCGTCTCCCACGGCGCTCCGCGCCGCTACTTCCCGACCCACCTGTCGCTGCTCTCCGCCATCGCCAGGTCCGGCTTCGCCGACCTCTCCGCCGAGGTGGAGGCGGCGCTGCGGGCCGCCGGGCCGGCTCCGCGCGCGCGGATCACCGTGCTGGCCCGGGTCTACGTACGATTCGCGGCCGCCAACCGCGGCATGTTCGAGCTGATGTTCCGCCACGACATCCTGCAGAGCGGTGGCCGGCTGGGACTGCGCGACGCGTCCGTCCCCCTCTTCCACCTCCTGGTCGAGCTGGTCACCGCCGCCCGCCCCGACCCGGGCCCGCCCGCCGAGATCACCGCGGGCGCCATCTGGGCCGCCCTGCACGGAACCGCGGAGCTCTGGAACTGGGGATCGCTGACCCTCGCCGCCGGAGCCGCGGACCCGGCGCCGTTCATCGACGCGATCCTCGCCGCCCATCTCGGGCCCGACCCGGAAGGCCAGCCGTGACCCGGATGCCACCCCTCTACGCCGCCGCCCATCGCACCCTCGGCGGCCTGCTGCGCGGCCTCTGGCCGACCACCGTGACCGGGCTGGAGAACCTGCCCGCCGACTCCGGCGCGATCCTGTGCGCCAACCATCACGCCATCGCCGACCAGCTCTTCCTCGGCGTGAACACCCCACGGCACATCGCCTTCTGGGCCAAGGCGGAGTATTTCCGCTCCTCCGGCCTGACCCGGCGGGTGGTGACCGGCATGGGCGCCATTCCGGTCGACCGCGCCGGTGGCCGGGCCGTCCTGGCCGCCTTCGACGCGGCGGTACCGATCCTGCGCGGCGGGGGTCTGGTCGCGGTCTTCCCCGAGGGCACCCGGTCGCCCGACGGGCGGCTCTACCGGGGCCGGACCGGGGCCGTCCGGCTCGCCGCCCAGGCCGGCGTTCCCATCGTTCCGGTGGGGCTGCGGGGCACCGATCAAATCCGGCCGGCCGGTCGCCGTCTTCCCCGGCGGCACGCGGTGTCGCTGACCTTCGGCCCGGCCCTGCCGGTCGAGGTCGGATCGGCGGCGGACGCCCGCCGGCTCACCGACGAGCTGATCGCGCGGATCCAGGCCCTCACCGGCCAGGAGTACGTCCCGTCCTACGCACCCGCCCGAGTGGGCTGACGCTAGCTCTCCGCCTCGCGGCGGCGGTCGATGGCGACGTAGGAGCCTGGCTGCGACTTCGCGACCTTCTTCATCTCGGAGGCGACCGCGATCACCGTCCGCGGGTCGTTGAACTGACGGCCCCCGGCGGTCGCCTGCGCGACCCCGATCGAGAGGGTGACCAGAGCGGCCCGCTGCTTGCCGCCGCGCCGATCCGGAACCTCGATGTAGCCGCGCCGGGCGTCCTTCTGGTCATAGAGCCGGTCGGCGGCCGACTCGAAGTCGGTGACCATGCTCTTGGTCAGCGGCAACACCTGATCGGGGTGGCAGATGAACACGAAGTCGTCGCCGCCGATGTGGCCGAGGAAGATCGACGGTTTCCCGGTCGACGCGCTGGCCCGCTGCAGGCTGCGCGCCATCGCGATGATGAACTCGTCGCCGCGGTCGAAGCCGTACACGTCATTGACGCTCTTGAACCTGTCGATGTCGATGTAACCGACCGAGTAGTCGCCGCCGGCCCGCATCCGGTCATTGATCTCCCGGCGCACCCGGGCGTTGCCGGGCAGACCGGTCAGCGGGGAGACCTCGCGGAACTCCTTGTTGCGGCGCAACGTCGTCGACACCCGGGCGATCAGCTCCGCGGTGTCGAACGGCTTCGTGAGGTAGTCGTCGGCGCCGGTGGTCAGCCCCACCACCTTGTCGACGGTCATGCTCTTGGCGGTCAGCATGATCACCGGGAGCGCCGAGGTCAGCGGATCGGCCCGGAGCGCCTGGATCAGCTCGACCCCGTCCATCCGCGGCATCATCCAGTCGACGATCGCCAGGTCCGGCCGGTGCGTCTCCATGATGTCGAGCGCTTCCTGCCCGTCCCGCGCGCTGACCACGTCGAAGCCGTGCACCTTGAGGTTGAACTCGACGAAACTCGCGATGTCCTGATCGTCGTCGACGACCAGGATCAGGTCGGGTCGTTGCTCCTCGGCGTCGAGCCCGAGGTCGTCGACCACGGGCCCCGGCTCGGCGGTACTCACATCAGATTCCCATGTGCTTGGCGGCCTGTGCCCGAAGCTTACGCACCGCCTCAGCCGGATCGGCAGCCCCATAGACCGCGGTGCCCGCCACGAACGCGTCCGCGCCCGCCTCGGCGGCCTGCTCGATGGTGTCCGCCGCGATGCCGCCGTCCACCTCGATGCGGACCTCGAGGCCACCGACCTCGACGCGGCGCCGCACGTCACGCACCTTGTCGAGCATCTCGGGCAGGAACTTCTGCCCACCGAACCCGGCCTTGATCGTCATGATCAGCACGGTGTCCAGATAGGGCAACAACTCCAGGTACGGCTCGACGGGGGTGTCGCGGTCGATCGCCAGCCCCGCCTTGGCCCCCGCCGCGCGCAGCGTCTTGGCCAGCGCCACCGGGTCGTCACAGGCCTCGGCGTGGAACGTCACGTTGTACGCCCCCGCCTCGGCGTAGGCCGGTGCCCAGCGCGCCGGGTCGTTGATCATCAGGTGCACATCGAACGGGATCTTGGTGGCCTTGCGCAGGCTCTGCACCACCGGGAGGCCGATCGTCAGGTTGGGCACGAAATGGTTGTCCATGACATCCACGTGTGCCCAGTCGGCCGCCCCCTCGATGGCGTGCACTTCCTCGGCGAGGCGCGAGAAGTCGGAGGCCAGGATGCTCGGCGCGATGATCGGTGAAGGCGTCACCGATGCAGTGTATGACCTCACGCCGAGCCTCCCGACCGCCCTGTGGACAACCCGTCAGCTGGTGCGGCGCAGGACCGCGAGGAACATCGCGTCGGTCCCGTGCCGGTGCGGCCACAGCTGCACCGTCGGGCCCGCGCCCAGCCCCGGCATGCCCGGCGGCAGCAGCGGACGCGCGTCCACGAAATCCACCTCGACGCCGCTGCGCCGGGCGCCCTCGCTCACCGTCACCTGGGTCTCGACCATGTGCGGGGAACACGTCACATACGCCACCACGCCGCCCGGACGGACCGCCCGCAGCGCCGCCACCAGCAGCTCCCGCTGCAGCTTGGTGAGCGGCGGCAGGTCGGCCGGCTGCCGGCGCCAGCGCGACTCGGGCCGGCGCCGCAGCGAACCCAGCCCGGTGCACGGCGCGTCCACCAGCACCCGGTCGAACGACTCCTCGGGCAGGTCCGGGTCGCGGCCCACCGAGCGCCCGTCCAGCGGGAAGACCGTCACCGGCATGCCCTCGGTGGCCTGCTCGACCAGGCGGGCCCGGTGCTCGGCCACCTCGACCGCGGTCACCTCGGCACCCCGGCCGGCGGCGATCGCACCGATCAGGCCGGTCTTGCCGCCCGGCCCGGCGCAGAGGTCCAGCCAGCGGGTGTCGCGGCCCTCGATCGGGGCGGCCAGCAGCGCCGCCGCGACCAGCTGGGAGCCCTCGTCCTGGACGTGCGCGCGACCGGTCCGGATGGCGGCCAGGTCACGCGGCGCACCCCCGTGCAGATACACCGCGTACGGCGAGAACGCCCCGGGCACCCCGTTCACCTCGTCGGCCAGGTCGATCGCGTCGGACCGCCCCGGACGGGCGCACAGGTGCACGGCCGGCGGCTGGTTGTCCTCGATCAGCAGCCGGGCGGTCTCCTCCAGATCGCCGCCGAGCGCCTCGGCGAACGACCGGACGATCCACTGCGGATGATGATGCTGCACCGCGAGGCTGGCGATCGGGTCGTCCTCGTACTTCGGGGTGACCTTCTCCAGCCAGGCGTCCAGCGGAGTCTCGGAGATGGTGCGCATCACCGCGTTGGCGAACCCGGAGGCCGCCGGTGCCACCGAGCGCACCAGGTCGACGGTCTGGTTGACCGCGGCGTGCGACGGCACCCGGGTGTAGAGCAGCTGATAGGCGCCGAGCCGCAGGGCGTCCCGGGCCGGCGGGTCGATCCGGGCCACGTCCCGGCCGGCGGCCGAGGCGACGATCAGGTCGAGGGTGCCGAGAGCACGCAGCGTGCCGTAGGTCAGTTCGGTGGCGAACGCCGCGTCCCGCCCGTGCAGGCCCATCTCGCTGAGGATGTCGGAGAGGACCAGGTTCCCGTACGCGTCGTCACGGTGCACGGCGGCGATCGCCTCGTACGCCGCCTGCCGCGCCGGGTCCGACGGCGGCCGACCGGCCCGCGGCGCCCGCCCGCTGCGATCGTCACGCGAATGTCCCGGCCCGGCCGGCCGCCGTGGGCCGGCGCTGTGCGGCCGTGAAGCCCTGTGTTCCGTCACTTCGGGTCTCCTTCGGCGTGCTCTCCTGGCCCTTGCTTCGCTGCGGTGCAGTCGATCACGCGAGCTTTTCCCCTGCTTCGATACGCATACCGCGCGCCCAGTCGGTCGCGGCCATCGGTTTCTTGCCCGCCGCGCGGACCTCGCCCAGCTGCACCGGGGTGGTGGCCGTGCCGGCCAGCACCTGGGTGCGCTCCACCCGCAGCTCGCCCGGCTCCAGGTGCGGCCCGTTGGCGATCGGCCGTACCGGAGCCAGCTTCAGCCGCTCGCCGCGCAGCGTGGTCCACGCGCCCGGCGCCGGGGTGCATGCCCGGATCCGCCGGTCCACCGCGAACGCCGGGTCGCTCCAGCGGATCCGCGCGTCGTCGGTGGTGACCTTCGGAGCCAGACTGATCCCGTCCCGCGGCTGCGGGTGCGCCCGGGCGGTACCCGACTCGATCGCGTCGAGCACCGCGACGAGCAGCCCCGCGCCCTCGTGGGCGAGGCGCCCCAGCAGGTCGCCGGAGGTGTCGTTGAACCGGATCTGGTCGGTCACCGTGCCGTAGACCGGGCCGGTGTCCAGGCCCGCCTCGAGCTCGAAGACGCTGGCCCCGGTCACCTCGTCGCCGTGCAGCACGGCGTGCTGCACGGGCGCGGCGCCACGCCAGGCGGGCAGCAGCGAGAAGTGCAGGTTGATCCAGCCGAACTTGGGGATCTCCAGGGCTGACGGCGGGACCAGCGCGCCGTACGCCACCACGGGCACACAGTCCGGCGCCAGATCGCGCAGCCGCTGCTGGAACTCGGGATCGCGGGGCTTCTCCGGGGTCAGCACCTCGATGCCGCGCTCGTCGGCCCACGCGCCGGCGGGCGAGCGGACCAGGTGACGGCCCCGGCCCGCGGGAGCGTCCGGCCGGGTGACCACGGCGAGCAGTTCGTGCCCGGACGCGGCGATCGCGTCCAGGCTGGGCAGCGCCACCTCGGGCGTGCCGGCGAAGACCAGTCGCATCAGGTCACCGTCCCAGGCCGAAGACGCCCCGGCCGTGCGGGCTCTCCTTGATGGTGGGGGGCTTGGCCACGTCGTACCACTCGGCGGAGCGGATCTGCTTCATCGCCTCCTTGCGGGCGGCGGAGTCCAGCCGGTCCAGGAAGAGCACGCCGTCCAGGTGATCGGTCTCGTGCTGCACGCAGCGCGCCATCAGCCCGGTGCCGACCAGCTGGATCGGGTCACCGTGCTCGTTGAAACCGTTCGCCACCACGTTCTGCCGGCGCTTGGTGTCGATGTAGATGCCGGGGATGGAGAGGCAGCCCTCGGGGCCGTCCTGCTCCTCCTCGTCCGGGAACGACAGCACCGGGTTGACGATGTGCCCGACCACGTCGTCGACGTCGAAGGTGAACACGCGCAGGCCGACACCGAGCTGCGGGGCGGCCAGGCCGGCGCCGCCCTCGTCCAGCATCGTGTCGGTCAGGTCCTTCACCAGCTTGCGGAGTTCCTTGTCGAAGTCGACGACCGGGTCGGCCTCGGTGCGCAGAACCGGGTCGCCGAAGAGACGGATGGGCTGGACGGTCACTCGGCGGAACTCCTAAATCTTGGAAACGACTTGCCCCAGTCTACGGACTTAGAAGAGCTCGGCCGGGTCCACCTGGATGCGTACCGCGACCGCCGCCTTACGCGCGCTGCGGACCCCGGCGGCCACGTGCAGGGCGTGTGCCAGCCCGGCGGCCCGGGACCGGGACACCCGCAGCAGCATCCGTTCCTGCTCCTCGCCGGCCGGCACCGGGCCGAGCTGCTCCGTGCCGTCCGGCAGGTCGGCGATGGTCAGCAGCTCGGCGACGGCCGGCGCCGGGCCGGTGACACTGGCCATCCGGGCCGCCGGCGGGAAGCCGAGCTCGCGGCGTTCGGCCAGCTCACGGGCGGCGAACCAGCCCGGGTCCCAGCGCAGCAGGGCCTGCACCGGGGCCAGCGAGCCGTCCGCGACCACGATCACGCGGCCGCCCCGCGAACCGGGCCGGGCCAGCGCGGACGCGTTCAGCCAGCGCCGCATGGTCTCCTCGGCGGCCCGCAGGTCGGCGCGGCTGAGCAGCGCCCAGGTGTCCAGCAGGAGCACCGCGCCGTAGCCGTCGGCGGCGACCGGCTCGGCGCCCGGGGTGGCGACGACCATCGCCGGGCCGGCCGGCACCGTGTCCAAGATCTCGTCCCGGCCGGAGGTGCGCACCGGCACATTCGGGAACGCCCGGCCGAGCTCCTCGGCCGTGCGCCGGGCCCCGGTCACCGAGGCGCGCAGCCGCCGCTCGCCGCAGACCGGGCAGCTGTACGCCGGGAAGGAGCGCCCGCACCAGTGGCAGACCGGCACATCCCGGGCGCTGTGCAGGCCCAGCGGCCCGGAGCACTCCGGGCACCGCGCCGGGCTGCGGCACTCGGCGCAGGCGACCGCCGGCAGGTAACCCCGCCGCGGGACCTGGACCAGGACCGGATGACCGGCCTCCAGCGCCTGCTTGGCCGTCAGCCACGCCAGGCTCGGCAGGCGGGCGGTCACCGCACCGGGATCCCGGGCCAGCTGCGGGTCGTCCCCGGTCGGCGAGATCGCCGGCTGGCGCCGCCGCAGCACGCCGCGCTCCGCGACGATCTCCCGGGCCCACCCGGTCTCCAGCAGGAGCTGCGCCTCCCCGGTACGCGCGAAGCCGCCGACCAGGGCCGCGCAGCCCGCCAGCTGGGCGCGGGTGAGCAACACGTCCCGGGCGTGCGGATAGGGCGAGCGCGGCTCGGCGTGCAGGTCGTCGCCGTCGTCCCAGATCACCACCAGACCCAGCTCGGCGGCCGGGGCCCAGATCGCCGCCCTGGTCCCGGCGACCACGGGGACCTGGTGCCGGCTGGCGGCGAGAAAGCGCCGGTACCGCTCGGCCGGGCCGAGCGCCGCGTTCAGCGCGACGTGCCGCCCCGGGCCGAGCACCTGGCCCAGGGCCCGGTCGACCCGCTCCAGGTCACGGGCGTCGGCGACGACGATCACGACGCCCCGGCCGCCGTCGACGGTCGCGGCGGCCGCCTCCGCGACCCGGACCGGCCAGTCCTCCCCCGGCAGCGCCGACCAGACGGCCCGGGCGGGTCGCCCTTCGGTCAGGGCCCGCAGGTAGGCCGGGCCCGCCGGATACGAATCCCAGCCGCCCGGCGCGGGCGCCCAGGGCCCCGGCGACGCCGCGTCATCATCCACCGCGTCGTTTCCCGCCGCATCGCTTCCCGGCTCGTCGGGTTCGGCGCTCGCCTGGTCCTTCGCGGCCTGGGCCTCCACGCGGGCGTGCCGCGGCGGCACCGCCAGGCGCAGCACGTCGGCGAGGCTCCCCGCATAACGATCCGCCACCGCCCGGGCCAGCCGGGCGACCTCCGGGTCGAGCACCCGCTCCGGGGAGACCACCTTCTCGAGGTAGGCCAGCTTCCCCTGGTGCTCGGAGGCCTCGGCCCGGGCGAGCAGGAACCCGCTCACCAGCTGCCCGGCGAACCGCACCTTGACCCGCACGCCCGGCTGCGCGGCCTCGTCCTCGGCGTCGGCGACCAGGTAGTCGAACGGCCGGTCCAGGTGCGGCAGCTGCACGTCGACGCAGACCCGGGCCACCGGCAGACGCTCCGCCGGCTCCCGATCCGCTCGCACACCCTTGGTCGCCATCGCCGAACATTCTGCCCGGACCCCCTGACACTTCCGGGCGCACCGGGTCAGCGGGCCGGGCAGCTCACCATCCGGGTCCGCCGGATCAGTGGGCCAGGCAGCTCACCGTCTGGCTCTGCAGATCGATCTCGACGATGTCCGGGAAGCGCAAACCCTCCCAGAACCGCGCCGGATCCGGGTCCAGCCGGTAGCGACTGGCCATCCAGACCGTCGGCGCCAGCCCGTGCGTCCCGACGACCAGCGTCTGCCCGCGCTCCGCGGCCGCCGCCGCATGCCGCACCACGGCCGCGTCGAACCGCTCGATCACCCGTTCCAGTGACTCCCACCCGTCCGGGCAGCGCCCGTTCGCGTAGGCCAGCGCGGCCCCGTGGTAGTCCTCGTCGGTCAGCCAGACGTGTGGCCGATGGACCTCGGTCAGATCGTCGTCGGTCACCACCCGCTGCGCCCCGGCGATCTCCTGCATGGTCTGGGCGGCCTTCGGCTCGCTGCTGGCCACGTAGTACGCCGGATGCTTGACATGTAGCCGGATCAGCCGGGCCGCGACCCGGCTCTCCTGCGCCAGTTGCCACTGCTCAGCCGGCACTTCCGGGTCGACCACGGGTTTCGCGTGCCGGACCAGGAACAGCCGTTCACCTTGGACAGCCGCCATCGCGTCAGAGTAGCCGTTTGGGCCACCGAGGACTCTCATGCGAACAATCACGCAAAAGACCGTCCCCCGGATCACCGAAGACCCGGCCCAACGAGATCTTGACGACCCGCCAGACCTCGCCAAGATCTCAAAACCCTCAAGACCCATTCCGAGGTACGACCTGTGGAGCCCCGTGGCCAGGCTCGAGCCGAGTCCCGTGGCGCTCCCGCGCGAGGTTCACGCGCCCCGGGCCGCTGCCGCGCCTCCGGCCGGCGCCGGACATGCGAAAGCCGGCGCCCCGAAAGGGCGCCGGCTTCACGAAAGCGACGATCAGGACGCGGCGTTCTTCAGGTCCTGAGCGCGGTCGGTGCTCTCCCACCTCAGGTCCGGCAGCTCCCGGCCGAAGTGGCCGTAGGCCGCGGTCTGCTGGTAGATCGGGCGCAGCAGCTCCAGGTCCCGGATGATCGCGGCCGGCCGCAGGTCGAAGACCTCCTTGATGGCCTTCTCGATCCGCTCGACCGGCACGTTCTCGGTGCCGAAGGTCTCCACGAACAGCGAGACCGGGTGCGCCTTGCCGATCGCGTAGGCGACCTGGGTCTCGCAGCGCTCGGCCAGCCCGGCCGCGACGACGTTCTTGGCGACCCAGCGCATCGCGTACGCCGCCGACCGGTCCACCTTCGACGGGTCCTTGCCGGAGAACGCGCCGCCACCGTGGCGGGCGTACCCGCCGTACGTGTCAACGATGATCTTGCGGCCGGTCAGGCCGGCGTCGCCCATCGGGCCACCGATCTCGAAGCGGCCGGTCGGGTTCACCAGCAGCCGGTAGCCCTCGGTGTCGAGACCGAGGCCCTCCAGCTCGGGGGCGATGACGTGCTCGCGCACGTCCGGGGTCAGCAGCGACTCCAGCGAGATGTCCGCGGCGTGCTGCGAGGAGACCACGACCGTGTCCAGCCGGACCGGGCGCAGGCCGTCGTACTCGATGGTGACCTGGGTCTTGCCGTCCGGGCGCAGGTACGGAATCGTGCCGCCCTTGCGCGCGGTGGCGAGCCGGCGGGCCAGCCGGTGCGCGAGGGCGATCGGCAGCGGCATCAGCTCGGGGGTCTCCGAGCAGGCGAAGCCGAACATCATGCCCTGGTCGCCGGCGCCCTGCTGGTCGAGGATGTGCTCGGAGTCACCCTCGCGCAGCTCGATGGCGCTGTCGACGCCCTGCGCGATGTCCGGGGACTGCGAGCCGATGGAGACGCTCACGCCGCAGGACGCGCCGTCGAAGCCCTTCTTCGACGAGTCGTAGCCGATCCCCAGGATGGTGTCCCGCACGATCTTGGGAATGTCGGCATAGGCCTGCGTGGTGACCTCACCCGCCACATGCACCTGGCCGGTGGTGATCAGGGTCTCGACCGCGACACGGCTCCGCGGGTCCTGCGCGAGCAGGGCGTCGAGAATCCCGTCGCTGATCTGGTCAGCGATCTTGTCCGGGTGGCCTTCCGTGACCGACTCGGAAGTGAACAGGCGGCGTGCCACGGTGCTCCTCAGTTGTCGAATACAGGTAACGCGGAAGTGTAATCAGAGCGACCGACCGGCGCCGACCTGGCTGTCCAGCCGGTCCACGACATGGTCAAAAATCCTATCGGCCACATCATCTTTAGAGAGTTCGTCGAGAGCTTCGGCAAAACCGTCGGCGCCCAGCACAGTGACGGTGTTGCGGTCTTGGCCGAAAACGCGGTCGACGCCGACCTCATTCACAATGATGAGATCTGCCCGCTTTCGGACCATTTTTCCCCGGGCGTGTTCGAGTGCGTCGTGAGTCTCCGCGGCGAACGCCACGAGCAGCTGACCGGGACGCTTGGCGGCACCCAGTTCGGCCGCGATGTCCGGGTTCGTGACCAGGGTGATCGGCGCCGGCGTCCCGTCGTCGGCCTTCTTGATCTTCTGCTCGGCGACGGTGGCCGGGCGGAAGTCGGCCGGGGCGGCGGCCATCACCACGACGTCCGCCGAGGCGGCCGCTTCGACGGTGGCCTTGCGCAGCTCCTCGGTGGTACCCACGCGGACCAATTCGGCACCGGCCGGGTCGGGCAGACCCACGTTCGCCGCGATCAAAGTCACTCGGGCGCCCCGGCTGAGAGCGGCCCTGGCCAGCGCGTAGCCCTGCTTGCCGGAGGAACGGTTGCCGAGGAAACGCACCGGATCGAGTGGTTCACGGGTCCCGCCCGCGGTCACCACGACGTGCCGGCCCGAAAGATCAGATTTCGCACCATGATGCAGAACACGCAGGGCGTACTCGAAAATCGCCGAGGGATCCGGCAGCCGGCCCTTGCCGGTGTCCCTGCCGGTGAGCCGGCCGACGGCCGGCTCGATGACGATCGCGCCCCGCGAGCGCAGCGTCTCGACGTTGGCCCGGGTCGCCGGGTGCTCCCACATCTCGGTGTGCATCGCCGGCGCGAAGACCACCGGGCAGGTGGCCGTCAGCAGGGTGTTGGTGAGCAGGTCGTCGGCGATCCCGTGGGCGGCCTTGGCCAGGATGTCGGCGGTGGCCGGCGCGACCACGACAAGCTCGGCCGCCCGGCCGATCCGCACGTGCGGCACCTCGTGGGCCTCTTCCCAGACCTCGGTGGCGACCGGGCGACCGGAGAGCGCGGCCCAGGTCGGCTCGCCGACCATCTTCAGCGCCGAGGCGGTCGGCACCACGCGGACGCCGTGCCCGGACTCGGTGAACAGCCGGAGCAGCTCACACGCCTTGTAGGCGGCGATGCCCCCACAGACGCCGAGGACGACTTCGGTCACGTCACGACTCCTGGGTTCACGTCAGTCAGAACGACTGGGAGCGGATATGCGAAGTGCCCCCGGTCCGCACTTTCGGCGAACAGAGGGCACCAGGGCAGGTGGTTACGGGTGGTCGGTCGGCTCGGCGGTCAGCAGACCAGCGTTGATCTCCCGCATCGCGATGGAGAGCGGCTTCTCCTGCGGAGTGGTCTCGACCAGCGGTCCCACGTACTCCAGCAGACCCTCGCCGAGCTGGCTGTAGTAGGCGTTCACCTGGCGGGCGCGCTTGGCCGCGAAGATCACCAGCGAGTACTTCGACGAGGTCTTGTCCAACAGCTCGTCGATCGGCGGGTTGGTGATGCCTTCGGGGTTGGCGACAGTTCCCACTGAAAAATCCTTAATGCTCGTTAGCTGGTGCCGGTCCGATAAGGGACGCCGGCGCTAAAAAAGACGAACCGAGCAAGCCTACCAGCTCGTCCGCGGCGCGCTCGACGAAGTCGTTCACCACGGTGACGTCGAACTCGGCCTCGGCGGCGAGTTCCTCGTCCGCGTGGGCCAGCCGGCGGCGGATCGTCTCCTCGTCGTCGGTGCCCCGGCCGATCAACCGGCGCCGCAGCTCCTCGACGCTCGGTGGGGCCAGGAAGACCAGAAGCGCCTCCGGCATGGTGGCCCGTACCTGACGGGCGCCCTGGAGGTCGATCTTCAACAAAACGGGCCGGCCCTGCTGGAGCCAGCCCTCGACCTGTGCGCGGGGCGTGCCGTAGAGGTTGCCCGCGAATTCCGCCCACTCCAGCAGCTGGTCGCCGTCGATCAAACGCTGGAACTCGGACCTGGTCACGAAGTGGTAGTGCTCGCCGTCGGTCTCGTAGTCGCGTTTCTTGCGTGTCGTGACCGACACCGACAACCGGATCCAAGGCGAGCGCGCCCGGATCAGCTCGATCACGCTGTCCTTGCCGACCCCGGAGGGGCCGGAAAGGACGGTGAGGCGTGCTGCCGGGCGCGCGTCGTCATCCATGCTCACGGCTCATTCCTACACGAGCCGGTGAGTCAGTTCGCAGCGAACTCCCCCAGGAGGGCCTTGCGCTGCTGGTCGCCAAGACCCCGGAGCCGGCGGCTCTCGGCGATCTTGAGCTTCTCCATGATCTGGGTCGCACGGATCTTGCCGATGCCCGGCAGCGCCTGAAGCACGGCCGAGACCTTCAGCTTGCCGACGACCTCGTCGCCCTCCGCGCGGTCCAGCACGGCGGCGAGGGTGGTCTTGCCGGACTTGAGCTGTTCCTTCAGCTCAGCCCGAGCCTTGCGAACTTCCGCGGCCTTCTCCAGCGCGGCAGCGCGCTGCTCGGGGCTCAGTGACGGGAGCGGCACCAGTTCTCCTCAGGTCCCTAACGCGGCGGTGGTTCAATACCGGCGCTTCTGTGAAACGTGGTGTGCCATGGAACCAAAGGGGCATGTGGTTCCCGGCGCCGGGAAAACTAGCGGTCAACGGCGCATTCGGCAACGTGGGGGTACCCCACTCCCCGGCCCGGTACGCAGGCTGTTTCACCCGAGCGCGGTGCGACAGTCGGTCAGAACACGGTCCGCCGCGGCCCGCAGAGCGGTGATCTCCGGGCCCGCCGACAGAACTTCCCGTGAGTACGACGGCAACACGTTGTGCAGGCTTTCGCCGAAGACCGCGCGCAGGTCGGCGGGGGTCGCGCCCTGGGCTCCGAGGCCCGGCGCGAGCAGCGGACCGTTGACGGCGCCGAGCTCGTGACCGGTCTTCCCGATCGTCGCGCCAACCACCAAGCCGAAACTTCCGAGCGGGCTCACACCCGCGTTGAGCTGGGAAATCTCGTCGATCACGGTCTGCGCGACGGTCTTCCCACCAGGCGCGACGGCGTGCTGGACCGAAGCGCCCTCAGGGTTCGAAGTCAGTGCTAGTACGAAAATTCCGGCACCGGTCGAGGACGCGAGATCGAAGGCCGGCTGCAATGAACCCACTCCGAGATAGGGACTCACAGTAATCGCGTCGGAGCGGAGAGTACTCGCCGGATCGAGATACGCGGAGGCGTACGCGGCCATCGTCGAGCCGATGTCGCCGCGCTTCACGTCGAGCAGGACGAGGGCTCCGGCCTCTCGAGACTGTCGGATAGTTGACTCAAGAATCGCGACGCCACGTGACCCAAATCTCTCAAAAAACGCCGCCTGCGGCTTCAGAACAGCCACCCGATCGGCCAGCGCCTCGACCACCGTACGGGCGAAGCGTTCCAGGCCGGCGACATCGTCGGAGAGGCCCCAACGAGCCAGCAGAGCGGCATGCGGATCGATGCCGACGCACAGCGGACCGCGCTGAGTGATCGCGGCGTGCAGTCGTTCGCCGAAGGTTTCCATGGGGCAGACCCCTCTCCCGTGTCAGCTAGCCGCCACCGCGGCGGCGATTCCGGCGGTAATACGAGCCACGTCGGCGTCGTCCGTGACGTACGGCGGCATGGTGTAGATCAGGTCCCGGAACGGCCGGAGCCAGACGCCCTCGGCGACCGCGGCCGCGGCCGCCCGCGGCACGTCCACCGGGTGGTCCAACTGGACGACGCCGATGGCGCCCAGGACGCGCACGTCCGCGACCCCGGCCGCGCCGCGCAGCGGTTCCAGGCCGCTTCGCAGGGCGGCTTCGATCCTCGGTACGCGGCTCGCCCACTCCCCCTCGCGCAGCAGCCCGAGCGAGGCGTTCGCCACCGCGCAGGCGAGCGGGTTGCCCATGAACGTCGGTCCGTGCGCGAGCCCACCGCCCTCCCCCGCCGAGATGGCCGCCGCGACCCCGGGCGTGCAGAGCGTGGCGGCGAGGCTCAGGTACCCGCCGGTCAGCGCCTTGCCCAGGCACATGATGTCCGGGCTCACCCCGGCGTGCTCGGCGGCGAAGAACCTCCCGGTGCGGCCGAACCCGGTGGCGATCTCGTCGAAGATCAGGAAGATGCCGTGCTCGGCCGTCACCTCACGGAGCACACGCAGGTACCCCGGGTCGTGAAAGCGCATCCCCCCGGCGCCCTGCACGACCGGCTCGACGATCACCGCGGCGAGTTCACCCGCGTGCCGTTCGATCAGGTCGGCCAGGGCGCTGGCGTACGCCGGCTCGTACCCGGCCGGCGGCGGACCGGCGAAGACCTGCGCGGGCAGCACGCCGGTCCAGAGCGAGTGCATCCCGCCCTCCGGGTCGCAGACGCTCATCGGGTGAAAAGTGTCGCCGTGATATCCGCCACGCCAGGTCGCCAGCTTCTGCCGCGCCGGGTGCCCGAGCGCCCGCTGGGCCTGCAACGCCATCTTGATCGCGACTTCGACGCTCACCGACCCCGAGTCGCACAGGAAGACGTGCTCCAGGCCCGGCGGGGTCAGCTCGACCAGCGTGGTGGCCAGGGTGATGGCCGGTTCGTGGGTGAGACCGCCGAACATCACGTGGCTCATCCGCCCGGCCTGGTCGGCCAGGGCGGCGTCCAGCACCGGATGCCGGTACCCGTGCACGGCGGCCCACCAGGACGACATCCCGTCGACAAGCTCCCGGCCGTCGGCCAGCCGCAGCCGGACCCCGGCAGCGCTCTCCACCAGATAGGGATCGCCGCTGCCGGGCATCGGGCCGTACGGGTGCCAGACGTGCGCCCGGTCGAGCGCAAGCAGGTCGCGCCCGGCCGGGATCATCGCGTCACGTGCGCGCGGGCCGGACGGGCGCCCTGCGCGACCGCCTTGACCAGGTCCGGGCCCTTGTAGATGAACCCGGAGTAGAGCTGCACCAGCGTGGCGCCGGCGTCCAGCATCCGCGCGGCGTCGTCGGCGCAGAGGATCCCGCCGACCCCGACGATGGGCAGCCTTCCACCGGTCTCGTCGTGCACGAACTTGACCACCGCCCGGGACCGCTCGGTGAGCGGCCTGCCGGAGAGCCCACCGGCTTCGGTGGCCAGTCCCTGGTCCGCCGGGGCGAGACCGTCCCGGGCCAGCGTGGTGTTGGTCGCGATCAGGCCGGCCGCGCCCTGCTCCAGGCAGACCTCCAGCAGCTCGGCGATAGCCGGCTCGGTCAGGTCCGGGGCGATCTTCACGAGCACCGGCACCGGGCCGCTCAGCGCCTTCAGCAGGGTCGTGAGGAATTCCCGGTCCTGGAGACTCCGCAGACCGGGCGTGTTCGGTGAGGAGACGTTGATCGCGATGTAGTCCGCGTACGGGTGCAGCAGCCGGTAGGACTCGAGGTAGTCCTCGACCGCCTCGTCCAGCGGGGTGACCTTGGACTTGCCCAGCGAGACGCCGAGCGGCACCCCGATCGGTCCCAGCTCCCGCAGCCGCTCGGCGAGGGCGGCCGCGCCGGCGTTGTTGAAGCCCATCCGGTTGATGATCGCCTCGCTCTCGCGGAGGCGGAACAGGCGCGGCTTGTCGTTGCCCGGCTGAGCCTTGGCGGTGACCGTACCCACCTCGACGAAGCCGAACCCGAGGGCCGGCCAGGCGGGCAGCGCCAGACCGTTCTTGTCCATCCCGGCGGCCAGGCCGACCCGGTTCGGGAACCGGACGCCGAACGCGTCCACCGGGGCGGAGAAGGCGAACCGGCGGCGCATCACCTCGCGGGCGGCGGGTGGCATCGAGGCGAGCCGGTGCAGGGTCCACTCGTGGGCGGCCTCGGCGTCGCCGCCGCCCAGCCGGAACAGCACCGGCCGGACGGCTTTGGTGAACAGGTTCACCGTTCGCTCCGGAGCAGCTCGTGGAGCTCCTGCAACGGCCGGACCCGCATGTCGCCACGCATCAGGGCCTCGATGCCCATCACCGCGGCGGCCGCGCCCGGCACCGTCGTGATGCACGGGATGTCGGCGGTGACCGCGGCGCTGCGGATCTCGTAGCCGTCCTGCCGGGCGCTGGCGCCCGACCCCTGCGGGGTGTTGATGATCAGAGCGATCTCGCCGGCCAGGATCAGCTCGACGGCGTTCATCACCGGGCTCTCGTAGTGCTTCGGGACGACCTCGCACTCGATGCCGTAGCGGCTGAGCACCTCGCCGGTACCGGCCGTGGTGACGATGGTGAAGCCGAGGTCGGCGAGCCGCTTGACCGGGAAGATCATCGACCGCTTGTCCCGGTTCGCCACCGAGACGAAGACCTTGCCGGCGGTCGGCAGCGACCCGTACGCCGCGGCCTGCGACTTGGCGAACGCCTGACCGAAGCCGGCGTCGATACCCATCACCTCGCCGGTCGACTTCATCTCCGGGCTGAGCAGGTTGTCCACGCTGTGCCCGGCCGGGGTGCGGAACCGCTTGAACGGCAGCACCGCCTCCTTGATCGCGATCGGGGTGCCCGCCGGGACGGAACCGCCGTCCCGCTCGGTCAGCAGCATGCCCTCGGCCCGCAGCTCGGCGATGGTGGCGCCGAGCATGATCCGGGCGGCGGCCTTCGCCAGCTGCACACCGGTCGCCTTGGAGACGAACGGCACGGTCCGCGAGGCGCGCGGGTTCGCCTCCAGGACGTAGAGGGTCTCGTCCTTGAGCGCGTACTGGACGTTCATCAGGCCGCGCACGCCGATCCCCCGGGCCAGCGCCTCGGTGTAGCGGCGCACCTCGGCCAGGTGCGAGCCGGCGAGCGTGATCGGCGGCAGCGAGCAGGCCGAGTCGCCGGAGTGGATGCCGGCCTCCTCGATGTGCTCCATCACGCCGCCCAGGTAGACCTCGCCGGTGGCGTCGCAGAGCGCGTCCACGTCGATCTCGACGGCGTCGTCCAGGAACCGGTCGACCAGCACCGGGTGGTCCGGGGAGATCTCGGTGGCCCGCTCGATGTAGCCCTTCAGGGTGGGCTCGTCGTAGACGATCTCCATGCCCCGGCCGCCCAGCACGTACGACGGGCGGACCAGCACCGGGTAGCCGATCGTGTCGGCGATCGCCTTGGCCTCCTGGAACGAGGTGGCGGTGCCGTGGTCGGGCGAGCGCAGGTCGTTCTCGTTCAGCAGCGTGCCGAACAGGCCGCGGTCCTCGGCGAGGTCGATCGACTCCGGCGAGGTGCCGACGATCGGGACGCCGGCCGCCTTGAGCCGGTTCGCCAGGCCGAGCGGGGTCTGGCCGCCGAGCTGGACGATCACGCCGACCACGCCCGGGCCGCCGGCCGCCTTGCCGGAGGAGTCCTCGGCGTGGAACACCTCGAGGACGTCCTCGAAGGTGAGCGGCTCGAAGTAGAGCCGGTCTGCGGTGTCGTAGTCGGTGGAGACCGTCTCCGGGTTGCAGTTGACCATGACCGTCTCGTAGTCGACACCCCGGAGCGCCTGAACCGCGTGCACACAGGAGTAGTCGAACTCGATGCCCTGCCCGATCCGGTTCGGACCGGAGCCCAGGATCAGCACCTTGGGCCGGTCGCTCGGCGCGACCTCGGTCTCCTCGTCGTACGTCGAGTAGTGATAAGGGGTGTTCGCCTCGAACTCGGCCGCGCAGGTGTCCACGGTCTTGTAGACCGGGCGTACGCCCAGCCGGTGCCGCAGCACGCGGACCCCGTCCTCGGCGGCCAGCTCCGGCCGCAGCGCGGCCAGCTGCTTGTCGGAGAGCCCGGAGCGCTTCGCCCTGCGCAGCAGCTCCTCGTCCAGGACCGGCGCGGCCAGCAGCTCGGCCCGCAGGTCGACCAGGGCCTTGATCTCGTCCAGGAACCACGGGTCGATCCGGCCGCTGGCCTGGTGCACCTGCTCGACCGTGGCGCCCAGCCGCAGCGCCCGCTCGACCGTGTAGAGCCGCCCGTCGTGCGGCACCCGGAGGGCGGCCAGCGTCTCCTCGAGAGTCTCGTCGGGATCGGGGGTGGTCCAGAAGCCGCCGGCCTTGGTCTCCATCGAGCGCATGGCCTTGTTGAGCGCCTCGGCGAAGTTACGGCCCAGGCTCATCGCCTCGCCGACCGACTTCATCGTGGTGGTCAGCTCGGGGTCGGCGCCGGGGAACTTCTCGAACGCGAACCGCGGGATCTTGACGACCACGTAGTCCAGCGCCGGCTCGAACGCGGCCGGCGTCTTCAGGGTGATGTCGTTCGGGATCTCGTCCAGGGTGTAGCCGATGGCCAGCTTCGCGGCGATCTTGGCGATCGGGAAGCCGGTGGCCTTCGACGCGAGCGCCGAGGAGCGGGAGACCCGCGGGTTCATCTCGATCACGATCATCCGGCCGTCGTCCGGGTTGATCGCGAACTGGATGTTGCAGCCGCCGGTGTCCACGCCGACCTCACGCAGCACCGCGATGCCCAGGTCACGCAGCTTCTGGTACTCCCGGTCGGTGAGCGTCATGGCCGGGGCGACGGTGACGCTGTCGCCGGTGTGCACGCCCATCGGGTCGACGTTCTCGATCGAGCAGACGACCACGACGTTGTCGTGCTTGTCGCGCATCAGCTCGAGCTCGTACTCCTTCCAGCCGAGCACGCTCTCCTCGATGAGCACCTCGTGCACCGGGGAGGCGGCCAGGCCGGCGCCGGCGATCCGCTCCAGGTCCGCGTCGGTGTGCGCCATACCGGAGCCGAGGCCGCCCATGGTGAACGACGGGCGGATGACGACCGGCAGGCCGATCTCGGCGACCGTCTCCCGGACCTCGTCCATCGAGTGGCAGACCCGCGAGCGCGGGGTCTCGCCACCGGCCTTGGCGACGATCTCCTTGAAGAGCTGGCGGTCCTCACCCTTGCGGATGGCCTCGACGTTCGCGCCGATCAGCTCGACGCCGTACTTCTCCAGCACGCCGCTCTCGTGCAGGGCGATCGCGGTGTTCAGCGCGGTCTGGCCGCCCAGGGTGGGCAGGATCGCGTCCGGGCGCTCCTTGGCGATGACCAGCTCGACGAACTCCGGCGTGATCGGCTCGACGTAGGTCGCGTCGGCGTACTCCGGGTCGGTCATGATCGTGGCCGGGTTGGAGTTGACCAGCGAGACGCGGATGCCCTCCTCGCGCAGCACCCGGCACGCCTGGGTGCCGGAGTAGTCGAACTCGCAGGCCTGGCCGATGACGATCGGGCCGGACCCGATCACCATGACGTGCTTGAGATCCTCACGCTTCGGCATCTGTGTCAGCCCTTCTTCTCGACGAGCTCGACGAACCTGTCGAACAGGTAGTCGGCGTCGTGCGGGCCGGCGGCGGCCTCGGGGTGGTACTGGACGGTGAACGCGGGCACCTCGATGCCACGCAAGCCCTCGACCACGTTGTCGTTGAGGCAGACGTGCGAGACCTCGACACCACCGAAGTCGGTGTCGATCACCTTGTCGATCGGGGCGTCGACCGCGAAGCCGTGGTTGTGGCTGGTCACCTCGACCTTGCCGGTCGTCTTGTCGAGCACCGGCTGGTTGATGCCGCGGTGGCCGTAACCGAGCTTGTAGGTGCCGAACCCGAGCGCGCGGCCGAGGATCTGACTGCCGAAGCAGATGCCGAAGAGCGGCACCTCGCGGCGCATGACCTCGCGGGCCAGCGCGACCGGACCGTCGGCGGTGGCCGGGTCGCCCGGGCCGGGCGAGAAGAACACCGCGTCCGGGCTGACCGCCAGGAGGTCCTCGATCGAGGAGGAGGCCGGGAAGATGTGCGTGGTGACGCCGCGGGCGGCCAGCCGCCGCGCGACGTTGCGCTTGATGCCCAGGTCCAGGGCGGCGACCGTGTAGCGGTGCTCGCCCTCGGCGGCGACCGTGTACTTCGCGCCGGTGGTGACCTCGGCGGAGAGGTCCGCGCCGAGCATCTGCGGCTGGCTGCGCACCTTCTCCAGCAGCGAGTGCGGGTCGAGGTCGACGCTCGACACGCCGACCCGCATCGCACCCAGCGAGCGCAGGTGGCGGGTCAGGGCGCGGGTGTCGATGCCGCTGATGCCGACGACGCCCTCGGCGGCCAGGCGCTCGCCCAGGTCGCCCTTGGAGCGCCAGTTCGACGGGCGGCGAGCCGGGTCGCGGACCACGTAGCCGGAGACCCAGATCCGGTCCGACTCGTCGTCCTCGTCGTTGACGCCGGTGTTACCGATCTGCGGCGCGGTCTGCACCACGACCTGCTTGTGGAAGGAGGGGTCGGTCAGCGTCTCCTGGTACCCGGTCATGCCGGTGGTGAAGACCGCCTCGCCGAACGTCTCGCCGACGGCGCCGTACGCCGTACCGGCGAACGAACGCCCGTCCTCGAGAACGAGAATCGCTGCGCTTCCAGGGCGACTCCGTCGCAATCCCGGAAAATCGTTAGAGGGGGTCACTTAACTGCCTTCCCGTCCAGAACCGTCGCTTCGCCCCGCAGGAAGGTCGCGACGATGCGACCCGGCAGAGTCATACCCGCGTACGGCGTGTTCCTGCTGCGGCTCGCCAGCCCGCTCGGGTCGACGACCCAGCTCGCCGACGGGTCCACCAGCGTCAGGTTGGCCGGCGTGCCGGCCTTCGTCAGGTCCCCGCCGTGCCCGTCCAGTCCGGCGATCCGGGCCGGCGCGATCGACATCCGGTCGGCGATCAGGTCCCACTGCTCACCGAAGACGCTCAGCACGATCGGCAGCGCGGTCTCCAGACCCAACATTCCGGGGCGGGCGTACGACCACTCGCACTCCTTGTCCTGCACGGCGTGCGGGGCGTGGTCGGTGGCGACCACGTCGATCACCCCGTCCCGCAGCGCCTGGCGCAGCGCCATCACGTCGGAGGACGTACGCAGCGGGGGGTTGACCTTGAAGACCGGGTCGTAGCCGGCCGCGAGTTCGTCGGTCAGCAGCAGGTGGTGCGGGGTGACCTCGGCGGTGACCCGGACGCCCCGGGCCTTGGCCTGGCGCAGCACCTCCACCGAACCGGCGGTCGAGACGTGGCAGACGTGCAGGCGGCTGCCGACGTGCTCGGCGAGCAGCACGTCCCGGGCGATGATCGCCTCCTCGGCGACCGCCGGCCAGCCGGTCAGGCCGAGCCGGGTGCTGACCTCGCCCTCGTGCATCTGCGCGCCCTCGGTGAGCCGCGGCTCCTCGGCGTGCTGGGCGATCACGCCGTCGAACGCCTTCACGTATTCGAGCGCGCGGCGCATCAGCTTCGGGTCGGCGACGCAGAAGCCGTCGTCGGAGAAGATCCGGACCGTGGCCGCGGAGTCGGCCATCGCGCCCAGCTCCGCCAGCTGCTTGCCGGCCAGGCCGACGGTGACGGCGCCGATCGGCTGCACGTCGACCAGGCCCGCCTCCCGGCCCAGCCGCCAGACCTGCTCGACCACGCCGGCCGTGTCCGCGACCGGCGAGGTGTTCGCCATCGCGCAGACCGCGGTGTAGCCGCCCAGGGCCGCGGCGCGGGAGCCGGTCTCGACCGTCTCGGCGTCCTCGCGGCCGGGTTCACGCAGGTGGGTGTGGACGTCCACGAGGCCCGGCAGGGCTACCAGCCCCGCGGCGTCGATGACGACCGCATCCTTGTCCGTTTTATCGGAAATTACGCCATCTTTGATGAGCAGGTCGGTCGGCGCGGCGCCGAGGACCGAGACGCCCTTGAGAAGGTACGCCATCACTTGCCTCCCAGGAGCAGGTAGAGGACGGCCATCCGGACGCTGACGCCGTTGGCGACCTGTTCGACGATCGTGGAGCGGGGTGAGTCGGCCACCTCGGGCGCGATCTCCATCCCGCGGTTCATCGGGCCGGGGTGCATGACGATCGCGTGCTCCGGCAGCCTCTTGAGCCGCGGCACGTCGAGCCCGTAGCGGCGGCTGTACTCGCGCGCGGACGGGAAGTACGAGTCCTGCATCCGCTCGGTCTGGACGCGGAGCATCATCACCACATCGCTCTCCGGCAGAACCGCGTCGAGGTCGTAGGAGACCTGGGTTTTGTCCGACAGCGCGGCACCGACTTCCAGCGGGATCAGCGTCGGCGGGCCGACCACGGTGACTTGTGCGCCGAGCGTGGTCAGCAGCAGCACGTTGGAGCGGGCCACCCGGCTGTGCAGCACGTCGCCCACGATCGCGACCTTGAGGCCGTCGAGGCGGCCCAGGCGGGAACGCATCGTGTACGCGTCCAGCAGCGCCTGCGTCGGGTGCTCGTGGGTGCCGTCACCGGCGTTCACCACCGAGCCCTCGACCCAGTTCGCCAGCCGGTGCGGCGCGCCGCTCGCCGAGTGCCGGATCACCACGGCGTCGGCACCCATCGCCTGCAGGGTCAGCGCGGTGTCCTTGAGGCTCTCACCCTTGGAGACGCTGGAGCCCTTGGCGGAAAAGTTGATCACGTCGGCGGAGAGCCGCTTGGCGGCCGCCTCGAAGGAGATCCGGGTGCGTGTGGAGTCCTCGTAGAAGAGGTTCACCACGGTGCGGCCGCGCAGCGCGGGCAGCTTCTTCACCTCGCGCCCGGAGAGCGCGGCCATCTCGGCGGCGGTGTCCAGGATCAGGGTGGCGGTCGCGGCGTCCAGGTCCGCGGCGGAGCGCAGGTGCTTGATCACTGGAGACCTCCGATCAGGCGCACCTCATCGGCGCCGTCCACCTCGGTGAGCGCGACCTTCACGCTCTCGCTGTGCGCGGTCGGGATGTTCTTGCCCACGTAGTCGGCGCGGATCGGCAGCTGCCGGTGCCCCCGGTCGACGAGCACCGCGAGCTGCACCGAGCTGGGCCGGCCGAGATCCTTCAGCGCGTCCAGGGCGGCGCGCACCGAGCGGCCGGAGAAGAGCACGTCGTCGACGAGGATCACCCGCAGGCCCTCGATGCCGCCGGCCGGAAGCTCGGTCTTGCCGAGCGCGCGGGTCGCCTGCAGCCGCAGGTCGTCGCGGTAGAGCGTGATGTCCAGAGAACCGACCGGGACCTCGACGCCCTCGAAGGCGTGGATCCGGGCGGCCAGGCGGTGCGCCAGCGGTACACCCCGGGTGGGGATGCCGAGCAGCACGGTGCCGGTGGCTCCGGAGGTCTTCTCCAGAATCTGATGGGCGATCCGGTCGACGACCCGGGACAGGTCGGATCCGGCAAGAATGATCTTGCTTGGCGCGTCTGCGCGTGGCTGTGCCACGGCGGACCTCCTTCCCCGCCTCACTGGACGGGTCGTTAAAGGACGTCTGTCGGGACGGTTTCCGTGCGGTTACCGACCCTATGGCTGACGCTACGTTACCAGTGGACAAGGCGTTGACCAGGGTGACCTGCCCTACCCAAGAACAAGACGGACAAATCTAACAACAAGGGATACAGTCGGTAACTTTGGTGCGGCCCGCACGACTCATCGGTAACCAGCACTTGACCGGCGCTCACAAACTCCGTACCGTCACGCAGCGTAGCGATCCGTGAGGAAGAACCCTCCGGGCCGAGCACAGTACTGGGAGTGTCCGAATGCCGTCTGAGTACGCGAAGTCGCTGGGCGCTCGTCTGCGCTCCATCCGTCAGCAGCAGGGCCTGTCCCTGCAGGGCGTGGAAGAGAAGTCCAACGGCCGCTGGAAGGCCGTTGTCGTCGGCTCGTACGAGCGAGGCGACCGTGCGGTAACCGTGTCCCGTCTGGCCGAACTGGCCGACTTCTACCGGGTGCCCGTCTCCGAGCTGCTGCCCGATGGCAGTGGCATCCGACTCGAGGCCACCAACAAGATCGTCCTGGACCTCGAGAAGCTGTACGACACCACCGGTGAGGACCTCGCCTACGTGGCGCGGTACGCGCGGGCCATCCAGCAGCAGCGTGGTGACTACAACGGCCGGGTCCTCTCGATCCGCGCCGACGACCTGCGCGCCCTCGCCATCGTCTACGACATCTCGCCGTCCGGCTTGATCGAGCGACTGACTGAGCAGGGTGTTCTGGTGGCCGACCCGCGGGCGTTCTTCGCCAGCTGAGCCTGCCGCAGAAAGAAGAGCCCGCGTCGGCCCCCCAGATCGACGCGGGCTTCTCCAACTGCTCAATATGAAAACGGCCCGGACCACGCGGTCCAGGCCGTTTCACGTTTCTTGCCACCGTCGCGAACACCGCGATCCGGCTGTCGTCACCTCGTCGCGAACGCCGCGATCCGGTCCAGCAGACCGTTGAGGAAGCGCGGGCTGTCGTCGGTCGACATCTCCTTCGCCAGCTCCACCGCCTCGGTGATCGCCACCGGATCATCCACCTCCGGCTCGTAGATCAGCTCGTAGACGGCGATCCGGGCCAGGTTGCGGTCGACCACCGGCATCCGGTCGATCGTCCAGCCCTCGGCGTAGCTGGCGATCAACTCGTCGATCCGGTTCAGGTTCGAGGCGACGCCCTCGATCAGGGTGATCGCGTACGCCAGGTGCTCGGGGTGCGGCTTGGCGATCCGCCCCAGGTAGCTGACCAGTACCTCGGGCGGCGGCAGATCACGCAGGTCGGCCTCGAAGAGGACATCCAGCGCCCGCTTGCGCGCCTTGCGGCGCGCAAGCCGTTCCTTCTTGGGACCTTCAGCCATCAGCTGCGGCCGAGGTAGCGGCCGTCGCGGGTGTCGACCTTGATCTTCTCACCGGTGGTGATGAAGAGCGGAACCTGAACCGTGGCGCCGGTCTCGATCGTCGCCGGCTTGGTGCCACCGGTCGAGCGGTCGCCCTGCAGACCCGGCTCGGTGTAGGTGACCTCGACGAAGACGCTGGTCGGCAGCTCGATGTAGAGCGGCACGCCCTCGTGCAGCGCGACCGTGGCCTCGGCCTCGGGCAGCAGGTAGTTGGCGTTGTCACCGACCGTGGCGCCGGAGACGTGGATCTGCTCGTAGGTGTCCAGGTCCATGAAGACGAAGTCCTCACCGTCCTGGTAGAGGTACTGCATCGCACGCTTGTCCACGGTCGCGGTCTCGACCTTGGTGCCCGCGTTGAAGGTCTTGTCGACGACCTTGCCGGACAGCACGTGCTTCAGCGTGGTCCGCACGAAGGCCGGACCCTTACCGGGCTTGACGTGCTGGAACTCAACGACGGACCACAGCTCCTTGTCGAGGTTGAGAACCAGGCCGTTCTTCAGGTCGTTGGTGGAAGCCATGTCCTGCCTTGATCTTGACGCGAATCGCTGACCGAACCACTTTACCGGCGATGACCTGGTGAGGGCGAATCGGGCCTACCGGCAGATGTGTTCCAAAGCAAGCCGGTACCCGTCGATACCGAGCCCGGCGATCACCCCGGTCGCAACCCCGGTGATCACCGAATGGTGCCGGAACTCCTCCCGCTGGTGGACATTCGAGATGTGCACCTCGATCAGAGTGCCGCGCAACATGGCACACGCGTCACGGATCGCGAAGCTGTAGTGCGTCCAGGCGCCCGCGTTCAGCACCACGTCGGCGCCCTCGTCGGCGGCCCGGTGCAGCCACTCGATCATCTCGTGCTCGGCGTTGGTCTGCCGGATCTCGACGGTCACCCCCAGGTCCTCGGCCACGCTCTCACACATGTCCACCAGGTCCTGATACGTGGTCTTGCCGTAGATCTCCGGCTCCCGGGTGCCCAGCCGGTTCAGGTTCGGGCCGTTCAGCACGTAGATCATCGCGCCACCTCCGCGTAGGCCCGCCGCAGCAGGCCGTCGTCCGGCCCGGCCAGGACGCCCGGCTTCGCCAGGCCGTCCAGCACCACGAACCGCAAGGTCGCGGCCCGCGTCTTCTTGTCCACGCGCATCCCGGCCAGCAGCTCGCTCCAACCCTCTTCCGGGTACGACGTGGGCAGCCCCAGCAGCTCCAGAATCGCCCTGTGCCGCGCGGCGGTCGCGTCGTCCAGCCGTCCGGCGAGCCGGCCCAGCTCGGCCGCGAAGATCATGCCGACCGCGACCGCGTGGCCGTGCTTCCAGGTGTACTTCTCACGCCGCTCGATCGCGTGGCCCAGCGTGTGGCCGTAGTTCAGGATCTCCCGGAGGCCGGACTCCTTCAGGTCCACACCGACCACGTCCGCCTTCACCTGGATCTTGCGCTCGATCAGCTCACGCAGCACGTCGCTGTGCGGGTCCAGGGCCGCCTCGGGGTTCTCCTCGACCAGCTCCAGGATGCGCGGGTCGGCGATGAAGCCGCCCTTGACCACCTCGGCAAGGCCGGCCGCGATGTCCTCCCGCGGCAGCGTGTCCAGGGCGTCCAGGTCGCAAAGCACACCGGCCGGCGGATGGAACGCGCCGACCAGGTTCTTGCCCGCCGCGATGTTGACGGCGGTCTTGCCGCCCACGGCCGCGTCGACCATGCCGGCGACCGAGGTGGCGACGGGGATCCAGCGGACGCCGCGCAGCCAGGCGGCCGCGACGTATCCGGCGAGGTCGGTGGTCGCGCCCCCGCCGACCCCGACGACCACGTCGGTACGGGTGAAGCCCGCGGCCCCGAGCTCGTCCCAGCACCGCGCCGCGACCTCGATCGACTTGCCCCGCTCGGCGTCGGGCACCTCGATCGGCACGGTCTTCAGATTCGTCGCCTCGGCCACCGCCTCGGCGCGAGCCCGCAGCGCCGGCGGATGGAGCACGGCCACCCGGGCCGCGCCCTCCAGCAACGGCGGCAGCTCCTTGGTCAGCCCACGGCCCACGACCACGTCGTACGGACGGTCACCCGTCACTGCAATTCGCGTCACCACGGGCGTCACCCTATCCGTGCCCCGGCTTCCGGTTCGCCGTGGTTGTGCGCGTTCCGCCAGCCGGGACTTCCGGGTGACCTAAGCCGGACCGCGCAGCAGGGCGGCGATCTCGGCGGCGATCTCCTCGGGCTCACGGTCGTCGGTGCTGACCGTGTGCGCGGCGACCTCGGTGTAGAGCGGGCGGCGCTGCTCCAGCAGGAACTTCATCGTGGCCCGCGGATTCATCGCCAGCAGCGGACGGCCGGCGCCGAGGCCGACCCGCTTGATGGCGTCGGCGAGCTCCACCGAGAGGAAAACCACCGTGTGCTCCACGAGGAGCTTCCGGGTGCCCTCGTCCAGGATGGCACCGCCACCGAGAGCGAGGACCCCGTCGAACGTCTCCAGGGACTCCGCGACCACCGTGCGCTCCAGCGCGCGGAAGGCGGGCTCGCCATCGTCGATGAAGATCTCCGGGATGGGCTTGCCGGCTCGGGTCTCGATGATCGAGTCCGTGTCGGCGAAGGCCGTGCCCAGGGCCGCGGCGACGGCTTCACCGATCGTGGTCTTGCCGGCGCCGGGCGGTCCGACCAGGACGGCGACCGGGCGCATCAGCGGATCACCAGGTTTTCCAGGTACGACGCGAGGTTGCGGCGGATCTCGCCGACCGAGTCACCACCGAACTTCTCCGTCGCGGCCTCGGCCAGCACCAGAGCGACCATCGCCTCGGCCACCACCGCACCGGCCGGCACCGCACAGACATCCGAACGCTGGTTGATCGCCGTGGCCGGCTCACCCGTGGTGATGTCGATGGTCTGCAACGCCCGGTTCAACGACGAGATCGGCTTCAACGCGGCACGCACCCGCAACGGCTCACCGTTGGTGATGCCACCCTCCAGGCCACCGGCCCGGTCAGTGACCCGCTTGACCCCCTCAGGCGTGGGAACGATCTCATCATGAGCGACCGAACCGCGAGACCGGGCCTGAGTGAACCCGTCACCGATCTCCACGCCCTTGACCGACTGGATCGACATCAACGCCGTCGCCAGCCGGGCATCGAGCTTGCGATCCCACTGCACATGCGAACCCAGACCCGGCGGAACGTTGTACGCCAGAACCTCAACAATCCCGCCGAGCGTGTCAGCGTCCTTCTTCGCGGCGTCGACCTCGGCAACCATCCGGGCACTCGCCTCCGGATCCAGGCAACGCAGCGGGTCCGCGTCGATCCGGTCGAAGTCATCGGGCGTCGGAATCAGACCGGACTTCGCGGCGACCGGACCAAGCTCGATCACATGCGAGACGATCTCGATCCCCAACGCCTGCCGGATCAACTGCTTCGCGACCACACCGACAGCAACCCGCGCCGCGGTCTCCCGCGCACTGGCCCGCTCCAGAATCGGACGAGCATCGGTGTGCCCGTACTTCTGCATCCCGGCCAGATCCGCATGACCCGGCCGCGGACGCGTCAACGGCGCATTACGCGACTGCTCGGCCAGCACCCGCGGATCAACCGGATCCGGAGACATCACCGTCTCCCACTTCGGCCACTCCGTGTTACCAACCCGGATCGCAACCGGACTACCCAGCGTCAACCCATGCCGGACACCACCGATGAACTCGACCTCGTCCTGCTCGAACTTCATCCGCGCCCCACGCCCATAACCCAGGCGGCGACGCACCAGATCCCGGCTGATGTCCGCGCTCGTCACCTCCACCCCGGCGGGAACACCCTCCAGCAGCGCGACGAGCGCCGGTCCATGCGATTCACCTGCGGTTAGCCAGCGCAACACGATTCACAGTCTGGCACGACGCCGGAACAGCCCGGAACCAGGCATACCTCGTCCCGCGTTCCGGACAGCAATGGGCGTACCAAATCGGGATCTTGAATCTGATCCCTGGATCAGCGGCTGGCGACCGCCGCGTCGAGAGCGGCCCGCATAGCCTCCTCCGGGGCCTCGGCCACGCCGGTGAACTGCTCGAACTGGCTCAGCGCCTGGGCCAGCAGCAGATCCAGCCCGGAGAGCACCGGCAGCTGCGCCGCGACCGCCGAGGCGGCGAGCGGGGTCGGCCACGGGTCGTAGATCGCGTCGAAGAGCACCGTCCCCGCCCGCCAGGTGACCTCGGCGGCCAGTTGGTCGGCCGCGCCCTTGGGAACTGTGGAGATCACCGCGTCGGTGTCGAAGGCGCCGGGCGCGTCGGACCAGGCCACGCCCGTAAGCTTCAGACCGAGCGCGCCGGCGACCGGCTCCAGGTCGGCGAGGGCGGCGAGACGGCGGGTGACCACGGTGACCACCTCGGCGCGCAGCTCGGCCGCGGCGGCCAGGGCGGCACGTGCGGTGCCGCCGCCGCCCAGCACGGTGATCCGCGGCGGCGCCTCCTTGGCGGCGTGCCGGCCGGTGCCGGCGCCCACGCCGGCCTCCCGCAGCACCCGGACCATCCCGGGGACGTCCGTGTTGTCGGCGTGCCAGCCGCCGTCCGCCTGCCGGACCAGCGTGTTGGCCACGCCGGCGGCGATCGCGACCGGGGTCGCCGAGGTGGCCAGCTTGAGCGCGGCCTCTTTGAGCGGCATGGTGAGCGACAGACCGGCCCACTCCGGGCCGAACCCGGCCACCAGGTCGGGCAGCTCGGACTCGGCGCACTCGATCGCCTCATACGTCCAGTCGGTCAAGCCGGCGGCGGCGAACCCGGCGCGGTGGATCACGGGCGAGAGCGAGTGGGCGATCGGCTTGCCGAGGACGGCTGCCCGTCGCGGGCTGGAAGTCTGCACAGCGGGTCCCGTCCTGGTCGAGAGATCGAAGTCGCCGCCGTATTCTACGAAGCCGGCATCAACACAACGGAATGCCGTTCTGGCAGGCGATCTGCAGATTTCTGTCGTGGTCGGCGGCGGTCTTGCCGTAAGCCATGGTCCCGTCCTTGTCGACGGTGACGAAGTAGAAGTACGGGAAGTTGTTCGTCGGGTTCATCGCGCCCTTCAGCGCGACCTCGCCGGGATTGCCGATCGGCCCGGGCGGCAGCCCCGGCTTGTCGTGCGTGTTGTACGGGTTCTTCGGATTGTGCAACTCCGCCTGGGTCAAATGCTCGGACGCCTTGATGTCCTTCCCGTTGAGCCGCAGCCAATAGTTGACCGTGCTGTCCATCCCGAGGCAGTTGCAGGGGAAGTCATCGCTGTACGCGCGGTTGTAGACCACCCGGGACACCTTCGCCATGTCCTCGTCCTTGAGCGCCTCGCCCTGCGCGATCGACGCGACGATCAGCGCCTCGTACGGCGTGATCCCCCCGCGCGACTTCTGGACGGTCGGGACGAACTCCAGCCGCTCCATCTCCGAGTTGAAGTGCCCGATGATCGTCTTGAGCACCTCGGTGGCGTCGGCCTTCGGGGACAGGTCGTATGTCGCCGGGAACAGGAAGCCCTCGATGTTGGATTTGTCGATCTTCTTGCCGTCACTGCGCTTGAACCACGACTCGTCCACCCCGAGCCCGACCGGATTCTTCGCGGCCTTCTGAAACTCCGCCACGGGGATCCCGGTGGCCTCCGACAGCTTCTGGAAGCTCTGCTGGTAGGTCAGCCCCTCCGGGAGGGTGACCTTGACGACCCAGCGGCTCTTCGGGTCGAGCAGCAGGGCGAGCGCGTCGCTCGCCTTCATCTCCACCTTGAGCTTGTACCAGCCGGCTTGGATGTTCTTGCTGCGGTTGTTGTCCTCGGCGGCGTCGACGAAGGCGTCCACCGAGGCGACGACCTTCTGCTGGTACAGCAGGTTGCCGATCTCGGTGGCCGACTGACCGGTCTTCACCTGCACGATCGCCTCGGCTCCGCCGGGGCCCGGGTAGTCGTCGGCGACGAAGAAGCCCGTCACCTTGCTGTACGCGAACCACCCGCCGCCGGCCAGCAGGCTGAGCAGGACCAGGCTGAGGAAGAACGCGATCGTCGAGCGTCCGGCACGGGTGTTGTTGCGTGGCGCCTCCGCTTTCGACTGCTGTTCTTCCTCCAGTACCGAATCCAGGTCGTCGAGCATCTCCGCCTCCGCTGCGGGTCCAGCATGACAAACCCTCGATCGGCGTTATGTCGCGAAGGCTGTCACGGATCCACTATCGGCGCCACCTTACGACAAAGGCCGGCCGACTGTCGTCGGCCGGCCTTGATGCCGCAATACTTCGTCAGCAGATCGGAATGCCGTTCTTGCAGGCGATCTTGATGTTAGCCTCATGATCGTCATTGGTCTTGCCGTACGCCATTGCGCCCTTTTTATCGACAGTCACGAAGAAGTAGTAATCACTCTTCGGGGCGGTGATCGCACCTTTCAGGGCAACCTCGCCCGGGCTGCTGATAGGTCCGACCGCCATGCCCTTGACGTCGTAGTTGTAGGGGTTCTTCGGGTCGTGCAACTCCGTGACGAGCAGCTTCTCCGACGACTTCGCGCTCTTGCCGGTGATCCGCAGCCAGTAGTTGACCGTGCTGTCCAGCTGAAGG
Organism: Actinoplanes regularis; assembly: GCF_900188005.1. GTDB lineage: Bacteria > Actinomycetota > Actinomycetes > Mycobacteriales > Micromonosporaceae > Actinoplanes > Actinoplanes regularis. The sequence goes on from NZ_FZNR01000015.1 coordinate 127,767, forward strand.
CAGGTACACGGGAAGTTCCCGGTGTAAGCCCGGTTGTAGAGGACCCGTGCCACCGGACCCATGTCCTCCGGCAGCAGCGCCTCGACCTGAGCGATCGACCCGGCCACCAGCGCCTCGTACGGCGAGATGTGCAGCTTCGTGTTCGCCTGGTTGACGAAGTCCAGCTTCTCCATCTCATCGTTGAAGTGCGCGATGATGTCCTCGAGGATGTCCGTGGCCGTGTCGTTCTTGGAGAACTCGTAGGTCGCCGGGTACAGGAAGCCCTCGATGTTGGTCTTGTCGACCTTCTTGCCGTCGGTTCGCTTGAACCACAGTGCCGGCACGCCCAGCTTCTGCGGATCCTTGGCGGCCTTCTTGAAGTCGTTCACCGGGATGCCGGTCGCCTTCGACAGCCGGTCGTAGATCTGCAACGAGATGAGGCCCTCGGGGATCGTCACCCGGTTGACGTTCTTGTTCTTCAAATCCAGCAGCATGGCCAGCGCGTCACTGGCCTTCATCTGCTTGCGGAGCAGATAGGATCCAACCTGAATGCCGGAGCTCTTCGGGTTGTCCTCGGCAGCGTTGACGAACGCTGCCGCGCTCTTCACCACGCCCGCCTTGTAGAGGGTGTTGGCGATGTCGGTCGCGGTGTGGCCGGGCTTCACCTCGATGACGGCCTCACCCGTGCCCGGGCCGCTGTAGTCCTCAGCGGTGAAGAAGCCCTTCACCTTGCCGTAACCGACATAGGCGACACCGCCGAGCCCACCGAACAGCACGAGGACCAGGATGAGGGCCAGGAACGTACGCCCTCGTCCGCCTTTTCTCTCGCGATGTCTCCAGCGGCCTCGGTCTTCGGCTCCGGCGAACGAAAGATCCAGGTCGTTGTCGCTCAATTAAGTCTGCCTCCGCTGCGCGTCCAGCCAGCCCTGCAGGATCTCCACGGCGGCCGCCTGGTCCACGACCGCACGCTGCCGACGACCTCTGACGCCCCGCTCGCTCAGCCTACGGCTGGCGACGACGGTCGACATCCGCTCGTCGGAGAGCACGACCGGCCGCGGCGCGAGAAGCTCGCCGAGCCGTTGCACGTACGCCCGGACGTGGCCGGCCGCCACGCCCTCCCGCCCGTTGAGTGCGACCGGGAGACCCACGACGACCTCGACGGCCTCGTGCTCCTCCACCAGCCGGGCCAGCTCGGCCATGTCGGCGGGGACCGTGTCCGCGCCGGCCTGCTGGTCCCGTGCCACGGTCGCCACCGGGCTGGCCAGGATCCCGTCCGGATCGCACTTGGCGACCCCGACCCGCACCTGTCCGACGTCCACCCCGAGGCGCACCCCCCGAGTGAAGCCGTGCGTCACGCTCTCTCCCCGCACACCAGCAAACCGCATCTCCGTGTCCTGCGAACAAGCTCCGTAACGCGACGAGGGCCTATATCGACTTACGCCGATAACTTGCTCTCGATCGCGGGCAAAGCTTAACCGCTTCGGCCCCCATTACAACTGCCGCCTGTGCTTGAGCCAGGAATTCTCAAGGAAAAGGAAAGGATCCGTCGCACTGGGCGACGGATCCCTTACCAATCACATTCCAGCCCGCCGCGGCCTCAGCCGGCCTCGGACAGCGCCTTCTCGATCGACGCCAGCAGGTTGGCCGCCTCGGTCGCCGGCACGCCGCCGCCCTGCGCCAGGTCGGCGTTGCCGCCACCGCGTCCGGAGAGCGCGCCCTTGACCAGGTCGGCCGCGGACAGGCCCCGGCCCTTCGCGGCCGCGTTGATCGCCACGATCAGCGACGCCTTGCCGCCCGCCCGGGAGGTCACCGCGACCACCGCCGGCCGCGCCGGATCGATCTTGCCGCGGATCTCCTGAGCCAGCGTGCGCACGTCGTTGCCGGCCGCGCCCTCCGGCGCCTCCGTACCCACCCACGCCACGCCGCGCACGTCCTTGGCCTGGCCGGCGAGCGCGCCCGCCCCGCCCAGGACCATCTGCGCCCGCAGCTTCTCCAGCTCCTTCTCCGCGTCGCGCAGCGCCGTGACGGTCTGCTCGACCCGGTCGGCGACCTGATCGCCGGGGACCCGGAAGAGATCGGCCAGGCGGGACACCAGCAGGTGCTCCTTGGCCAGGAAGCCGAACGCGTCGATGCCGACCAGCGCCTCGACCCGGCGCACGCCGGAGCCGATCGACGACTCGGTGAGAATCTTCACCAGGCCGAGCTGGCCGGAGCGGGCCACGTGGGTGCCACCGCACAGCTCGCGGGCGTAGTCACCGACCTCGACCACCCGGACCTCGTCGCCGTACTTCTCGCCGAAGAGCGCCATCGCACCGAGCCGGCGCGCCTCCTCCTGCGAGGTGACGAACGCGTTGACCTCCAGGTCGCGCAGCAGCACCTCGTTGATCTGCTGCTCGACGTCGAAGAGCACCGACGGGCTGACCGCGCCCGGGGTGTGGAAGTCGAACCGCAGCCGGCCCGGCGCGTTCAGCGAACCCGCCTGGGTCGCCGACTCGCCGAGGAAGTTCCGCATGGTCTGGTGGACCAGGTGGGTCGCGGTGTGCGAGCGGGAGATCGCCTTACGGCGGGTCACGTCGATCTCGGCGAGGCCCGCCTCACCCGCGCGCACCTCACCGCGGATCACCCGCGCCTTGTGCACGATCAGGCCGGGGATCGGCTGCTGGACGTCGACCACCTCGAGCTGGCCGCCGCCCACCTTGATCACACCGGTGTCGGCCTGCTGGCCACCGCCCTCGGCGTAGAACGGGGTGGTGTCCAGCACCAGCTCGACGAAGTCACCCTCACCGGCCACCTCGACCCGGCCCCGGTCCGTGATCAGCGCCCGGACCCGGGACTCCCGGGAGATCTCCTGGTAACCGGTGAACTCGACCTTGCCGCCGGCGTCCAGCGCGGAACGGTACGCCGACAGGTCCGCGTGACCGGTCTTGCGCGCCGCCGCGTCCGCCTTCGCCCGCGCCCGCTGGTCGGCCATCAGCCGGCGGAAGCCGTCCTGGTCGACCTGCAGGCCCTGCTCCTGGGCGATCTCCAGGGTCAGGTCGATCGGGAAACCGTACGTGTCGTGCAGCTGGAACGCCTTGTCACCGGAGAGCTGCTTGCCACCACCGGACTTGGTCTCGGTGATCGCGGTGTCCAGGATCGTGGTGCCCGCCTTCAGCGTGGAGAGGAACGCGTCCTCCTCCGCGTACGCGTACGTGGAGATCCGCCCGAACTCCTCGGCCAGCTCCGGGTACGACGGGGACATGCAGTCGCGCGCGATCGGCAGCAGGATCGGCAGCGCCGGCTCCTGCCAGCCGAGCAGGCGCATCGCCCGGATCGCCCGGCGCATGATCCGGCGCAGCACGTAGCCACGGCCCTCGTTCGACGGGACGATGCCGTCACCGATCAGCATCAGCGCGGTGCGCACGTGGTCGGCGATCACCCGCAGGCGGACGTCGTCCGGGTGGCTCTGGCTCGCCGCGTGCCCGGAGTGCGCGCCGTACTTCTTGCCGGTCATCTCCGCCGCGCGGGCCAGGATCGGGCGGACCTCGTCGATCTCGTACAGGTTGTCGACGCCCTGCAGGATCGAGGCGATGCGCTCCAGGCCCATGCCGGTGTCGATGTTCTGCTTGGGCAGGTCACCGACGATCCGGAACTCTTCCTTCGACTTCACGTCGGTGATCTCGTGCTGCATGAAGACCAGATTCCAGAACTCCAGGTACCGGTCCTCGTCGACCTCCGGGCCGCCCTCCCGGCCGTACGCGGGTCCTCGGTCGTAGTACAGCTCCGAGCACGGGCCCGCCGGGCCGGGGATGCCCATCGACCAGAAGTTGTCCTTCTTGCCGCGGCGCACGATCCGCTCCGCGGGCAGGCCGGTCTGCTTCCAGATCTCGATCGCCTCGTCGTCGTCGAGATACACGGTCGCCCAGATCTTCTCCGGGTCGAGGCCGAAACCGCCCTGCTCGACCGGCTTCGTGGACAGCTCCCACGCCAGCGGGATCGCGCCCGCCTTGAAGTAGTCGCCGAACGAGAAGTTGCCGTTCATCTGGAAGAACGTGCCGTGCCGGCTGGTCTTGCCGACCTCGTCGATGTCCGGCGTACGGATGCACTTCTGCACGCTCGCGGCGCGCGCGTACGGCGGGGTCTGCTGGCCCAGGAAGAAGGGCACGAACTGCACCATGCCGGCGTTGATGAACAGCAGGTTCGGGTCATCGATGGCCGGCAGCGGGGCACTCGGGACCACCGTGTGCCCGTTGGCCTCGAAATGCGCCAGAAAGCGCCGCTTTACTTCCGCCGTCTTCATCGAAACCCCTCCTGCGAACCGGGCCACGAGTCGTCGCGCAGCTCGGCGAATTTGTCTTCATACAGCTCACCGGCGGCGAATGCCGCCTGGATCTGCTGTTCCCGCTCGGCCATGCCTTCGCGGACGTCTTCCACGAAGCTACGCACCGACTCGACGAGCCCGCCAGCGGATTGCGAGAGCGACGTGGCTATTCCGGTCGGGGTGAACTCCTCGGCCTTCTGCGTCAGCTTGCGGACGACGATGGCTCCGACGGCCAGCCCGACACCGAGCCAAAGCAGGCGTTTCATGGCAGCGTTCCCCTCTTCCGGGTAGCTCAGCGACCGGCCTTGCGGCGCCGCTTGATCTCGGTGCGGACCTCACGCTCATCCTCGGCGTGCCGGCGGGCGGCGGCGGCCTTACGCAGGCCATACCCGAACGAGGCAACCTTGACCAGCGGGTTGGCCGCGGCGGCGGAGACCACGGTGACCAGGTTGGCGACATTGGCCGTGACGTTCTGCGCGTGCTCGGTCATCGTGTCGACCTTGGCCAGTTGGAGGTTCACACCGTCCAAAGAGACCTGGACCTGACCGAGCGCGGTGTTCACGTTCTCCACCGTGGTGTTGACGTTGCCGAGCAGCGGTCCGGTGCGATCGGTCACCTCGTTGATCGCCCGAGTCGCGGCGTCCACGGTACGACCCAGCTTCAGCAGCGGCACAGCGAGCACGAGGACGAGCATCAGGAAGGCGCCCGCCGCGATCAGACCAGCGGTATCTCCGGCGTTCATGTAGCGCGTCTCCTCATCGGGTGGTCACGGTAACGGTGGGGACAACGTGCAGACCCTACCGTCCGTGACCACCACGCGCGTCACGACGCCTCTGGTGTCGGCTGTTGCAGGAGCGGATCGTTCTCGTCCAGGACCGGCTCCGGCGTCACGCCGACCGGTCCCGGCTTCTTGTCGGTCTTGCCCCGATCGTCGGCGATCTCGTTCCGCACCTTGATGCTGACCGTCGACCCCTCACACTTCTCCGGGGCGCCCTCGCCCGCCTCGGCCGCCTCGGTGCCGGCCGCCGGATACGCGTCCAGGGCCAGCTGGTCGAGCGCACAGCTGGGCAGGCCGATGGCCAGGTCCAGAGTGAACTCGTCCCGCTTCCAGCAGGTGTAGGTGCCCTCCTCGGCCTTGACCGGCGACTCCGGGCAGTCCACGACCTTCCACTGCGTCCAACCGGCGGCTTTGAGAGCCTTCGTGTACGCCTCGGTGGTCTCCTTGAACGGCCGTTCCGAATCGGTCACCCGTTCCCGGAACCGGCAGTCGATGAGACACCAGCGGCTGCCGCTGCCGTTGTCCTTGGTCTTCTGGGCGGCCCAGGACGGCACGCTCAGCGCGTCGAGGGACGCGAAGACCGGGTCGCTGCTGACCGCGCGGATCCCGAAGAACGCCGGCAACACCAGCAGGACCAGCGCCGCCAGCGTGGTGAGCGTGATCAGCCGGAGCCGCCGCTGCGTGCGCAGCTTCTGGCGCAGCTCGGACAGGCTGCCCTCGGGCTCGGCACCGAACTCGTCGCCGGTCCTGCTGAGCGGTCCGCTCCCGGCCGCGTTCGCATTTCGCGGTACGGGCGCGGCACCGTTCCCGGGCGGCGGAACGCTCGCGCCGACGCGGGCCACCGCGATGGTTCCGGTTCCGTTCCCCGGGCCGTCGGTCTGGCCGTTCTCGGGTCCTGGACCGTTGCCCGGGCCCTTTCCGGGGCCAGGTGCGTTCCCGCGCCCGTTCCCCGGCCTGTTTCCGGCACCCGGCCCATTCCCAGCGCCCGGCCCGTTCCCAGCGCCCGGCCCGTTCCCGCCAGCCAGCCCGTTCCCGGCGCCCAGCCCGTTCCCAGCACCCGACCCGTTCCCGCCAGCCAGCCCGTTCCCAGCACCCGGTCCGTTCCCACCAGCCAGCCCGTTCCCAGCGCCCGGCCCGTTCCCAGCACCCGGCCTGTTCCCAACGCCCGGCGCGGATGTGATTCCCGGCACCGATGCTGATCCGGTGCCACGGCCGGCGACCGCCGCAGAACCGGCGCTTCCGGGCACGGCGGCGGCTCCGGTGCCGCGCGCTGGGCCACCCGGACCGCTTCCGGGCCCGGCAGCCCGGCTGCTTCCAGGGCCGGTGGCCCGGTTGCTTCCAGGTCCGGGAGCCCCGTTCTCTCCCTGCCCTGCACCCCGGTTGTTTCCGGGCACGGCTGCAGCGCCGGTGCCCCGGTTGCTCCCGGGCATGCCGACGGACGCCGCGCCACGCGGCGGGCCGCCCGGCCCACCGTTATCAAGATCATCCTGGCCGGGCACCGCGACAGAAGCCGCACCACGCCTGGGGCCACCGGAGCCGCCAGGCCCGTCTGGACCGCCTGGCCCACTCAGCCCACCGGGCCCGCCAGGTCCATTGGGACCGCCGGGTCCATTGGGACCGCCGGGCACACCGGGGCCGCCAGGTCCATTAGGACCACCCAGCCCACCGGGGCCGCCAGGTCCATTAGGACCACCCAGCCCACTGGGCCCGCCGGGTCCATTGGGACCACCCAGCCCACCGGGGCCGCCAGGTCCATTAGGACCACCCAGCCCACTAGGACCGCCGGGTCCATTGGGACCGCCGGGCACACCGGCACGGCCGGGTCCGTTGAGTCCGCCTGGCCCATTCGGCCCACCGGGCCCACCGGGACCCCGGGGCCCAGCGGGGCCGTCCGGACCGGCGGGGCCGTTTCCGGGCACTCGGGCCGAACCGCTGCCCGGCACTCGGGCGGAACCGCTGCCCGGGCCACCCGGCCCGGGAACCGCCGCGGCGCCCGCCGCACCGACCCGCGCCGAGCCGCCCACCGGCGCGCCACCGCGCGCGGGCCCGCCACCGCGAGGTCCCGGCGCCGGCGAAACCGGCCCGCTGGACATTCCACGCTCGGCCCCACGGGCACCGGCCGGGAAGCCCTGGCTCTGTTCCGGTCCCATCGCCCGGCGACCCGCCGGGCCTGGCTCGCCGGCCACGAAACCTTGGCTCTGCTCCGGGCCCGGGCCACGCCGACCTGTCCCCGGACCACCCGGGCCCTGGCCGGGGTTCGCCGCACGCCGGCCCGTAGCGGGGCTGGCGCCGGGCGGGAAGCCCTGGCTCTGGTCCGGTCCGCGCCCCTCACCCTGGTTCTGCTCGGGAACAGCCCGTCGACGGCGCCCCCGCGAGGTCGGCTCCGGCGCGCCCGTTCCGGCCGCGAATCCCTGGCTCTGGTCCGGTCCTCCCATGCCGGCCGGGAAACCCTGGCTCTGCTGCGGACCACCCACGCCCGGACCCTGCCCCGGGCCACCAGTGGCCGGACCCTGCCCACGGCCACCCGCACCGGCCCGGAAACCCTGGCTCTGCTCAGGACCACCCATGCCAGCCGGGAAACCCTGGCTCTGCTGCGGACCACCCACGCCCGGACCCTGCCCCGGGCCACCAGTGGCCGGACCCTGCCCACGGCCACCCGCACCGGCCCGGAAACCCTGGCTCTGCTCAGGACCACCCATGCCAGCCCGGAAGCCCTGGCTCTGCTCGGGACCACCCATGCCAGCCCGGAAGCCCTGGCTCTGGTCCGGCCCGCCCATGCCGGCCGGGAAACCCTGGCTCTGCTCAGGACCACCCGCACCCGCCGGGAAACCCTGGCTCTGCTCCGGACCCGGCGCGCGGCGAGGGCCACGGGGCGCGCCGCTCTCACCCCGGCGGCCGGGGCTACCGGCCGCGCGCGCCGCCTGCTCGTTCGCGCCCGGATCGACCTGCGCACCGACCAGGTCCGCGAAGGGCGAATCGGCCGCCGCCGGCCCACCTCCGGCATCACCGGGCCCACGTCGGCCCGGACCCGGTTGTCCGGGCACCGAGACTCCGCCGCCCTGGCTGGGAATCACCGCACCGGTCTGGCCGCCCTCCAGGGCACGCCGGTCGGTGGTGAATCCGTCCTCATCGGGATGCAACTGACCATTGCCGCTGCGCGGGGCAGGACGCTGAATGACTCCGGAGGTGCTCTCCGCCATCGCACCGGCCCGCCCGGGCACCGCCGGGGAACGCTTCCCCTGGCGGCCCGGCACCACGGGCGGCACCACGGCCGCGGCAGCCCGGATCGGCCGCCCGTCACCGGGCCCGACCCGCCGAGGTCCGGGCACCGCGGCACCGGAGACCCCGGGTCCGGCTCCTGGAGTTCCTGGAGCGGCCCCCGGCATGCCGGGTCCAGGCGCTCCGGGTCCACGGACATCGGCCGCCTCGTGCCGACCGCTGCCCTGCTCACGCGGGTCCTGGGCGCCTCTGCCACCCTGCGGGCCGGCCGCGGAGAGGCCGAAGCGGTCCTCCGGCATAGCGTGTGCGCCCGAGGTCGGCCGCGCGGCACCGCCACGCATCCCGGCCGGGCCCGCCATCTGCGGTCCCGGGGCGGAACGTGCCGGTCCGCCGTTGGCCGCGCGGGAACCCGGCCCGGAATGCGCCGAGTCGTCCGGGGCAGCATGCGAGGTCGGCGCACCGGAAACGGGCCGTGGCCCGCGACCCGGGTAGACACCGTCGGGCGCGGTGTGGGAAGTGTGCGCGCCCTCCGCCGGGCGACCGCCATAGGTACCGTCCGGCGCGGCGTGCGAGCCCTCCGGCCGGCCGCCGTAGACACCCTCGGGACCACCGGTCGTCTCACCGCGAGCACGGCGGTTGCGTCCACGGCTGGTCGGCTCGCCAGACTCGGCCGGGAAGCCGTCACCGCCCTGGCGCTGCCGGGAGCGGCGGCCGTCCTCCTCGCCGCCCGGGATCGGGCCTGTCTGGTAAACGCTGGGCGGCACCGGATCGTTCTGGTAGACGCTGGGCGGCACCGTGTCGGCCGGGAATCCGCCGCCTGCGGGCGGGATCGGCCCGGTCTGGTACACGGCGGGCGGGATCGGCCCGGACGGCTGGGCGTCGGTGCGGAACCGGTCACGGGCCGGAGCGGCCGGCGACGTCGGTCGCACTCCGGGGGAAACCGGCCGTACACCGGGAGAAACCGGGCGGGCACTGGGAGCCGCGCCGTTCGGATCCGGCGCCATGGAGCGCGGCCCGGGGATCTCCGGAGCATTGCCGGAACGCGGAACGACAGGCGCGCCAGGACCATCCCGCCGCGCGGACGGCGGCACCGGTGCGGCAGCCCCCTGGCCCGGCGGCACCTGACCCGGCGGCACCTGACCCGGCGCCATCTGACCGGGCGGCATCTGACCGGGCGGCATCTGCTGGCGGCCGGGCATCGGGCCGCCTCGCTGAGCGGGCGGAACCGCCCCGGGCGGCATCTGCCCCTGCGGCGCCGGACCCGGTCGGCCGGCGGGCGGCATCTGACCAGGAACCGGCGCGGGCGGAACCCGCCCGGGCACACCGGGACCTTGACCAGGCGGAACCTGCGCGGCCCTGCCGGGGCCCGAACCCGGCGGAGCCTGTCCGGCCCCCGGGTTGACCGGCACGGCGGACGGTCCCTGGCCGGCATTCGGCCCGGTCCGCCGGACCGGTGGAGCCTGCCCTGGCCCGGCCACGCCGGGAACCGCGGCGGCCGCTCCCGCGGCGGGAGCGCCGCCCGGCACCTGACCGGGACGCTGTCCGGGCGCCGGCGGCCGCTGAGCCGCTGCATCGCCCGGCCGTCCGGTGGCGTACTGACCGGAGGCGGCCTGCCAGCCGGGCTGCGGACCGTCCGCGGGCCGGGCGGCCGGCCCGGCACCGGAGGGCTGCTCGAGATCGAAGCCGCCACCGAAGACCGGCCCGGCGTCATCGGGAGTCTCGTCCGGGCCCGGCGCCATCCGGCCCGACTTGCTCACCCGAGCCTCGCCGGGGCGCGTACCGGGACCGATCGCGCCGGCCTGTTCCTTGGCCGTACGCAGGTCATCGAGCCAGCCGGTCTCCTCGCGCGGAATCTCAGCCGGCTCCACCGGCTGCTCGGCGCGGCCACGCCCGAAGCGGCGGCCCTTCTTGCCGCCGTCGTGTCCAGCGTCGTCGTCGGGCCGTTCGGCACCGCGCGGTGTCACGGCTGTTCCTTCCCGGCGGCGTCGCCGCTCTGGTCTGACCGCTTCTCGTCACTGTCGGCACCCGGTCCGGCAGCCGCCGCACCTGATCCCGTCTCCGTTCCCGCTGGGTTCGTCGCCCCGCCAGGCCCGGCCCCGTCAACGCCGCCACCCGCCGGAACGGGAACAGCCGGCGCGCCGTCACCGTCACCCGCGGAAACGGGGACCGCCGCCGCACCGGCACCACGCTCCGCCGAGACGGAGGCCGCCGAAGCACCCACGTCCTCCACCGAGGCGGAAGCCGCCGGAGCACCCACCGACGCCGGAGCCGCCGACGACTGTGACGCATCCGGGACCGGAGCACCACCCGCCGCGCGGTCCGCACCGCCGGCCGAAGCGGTACGGGACGTCAGCCCTCGCACGATCCGGCGGAGACGCGGCACCCTCTCGCCGACGGCACGCTCGGCCCCGTGCTCGGTCGGCCGATAGTAGTCGGTGCCGACTAGATCGTCGGGGACGTACTGCTGACGGACAACGCCCCGAGGGTCGTCATGCGGGTACCGATAGCCGCGACCGTGACCAAGACCACGCGCGCCGGAGTAGTGCGCGTCACGCAGGTGTATCGGGACCGGGCCGCCGCGGCCGGCCCGGACATCGGCCATCGCCGCGCCGAGCGCCGTGGTGACACTGTTCGACTTGGGGGCGGTGGCCATGTGCACGACCGCCTGTGCCAAATTGAGCTGCGCCTCGGGCAGGCCGATGAGCTGCACCGCCTGGGCCGCCGCGGTCGCCACGACCAGCGCCTGCGGGTCGGCCATCCCGACGTCCTCACTCGCGAAGATCACGATGCGCCGGGCGATGAACCGTGGATCCTCCCCGGCGACCAGCATCCGGGCCAGATAGTGCAGCGCGGCGTCCGGGTCGCTGCCCCGCATGCTCTTGATGAACGCGCTGGTCACGTCGTAGTGCGCGTCGCCGTCCCGGTCGTAGCGGACCGCCGCCACGTCGACGGCCCGCTCGGCGGTGGCCAGGTCGATCCGGGTGGCGCCCTGAGCGATCGCGGAACCGGCGGCGGCTTCCAGGGCGGTGAGCGCTTTACGGACGTCACCGGCGGCAAGACGTACCAGATGATCCTCGGCCTCGGGGGTCAGCATGACCGCGCCGCCCAGCCCACGCTGATCGGAGACCGCGCGGCGGATCAACCCGCGCACGTCGTCCTCCTCGAGCGCCTGCAGGGTCAGCAGCACGCAGCGGGAGAGCAGGGGCGAGATCACTGAAAAGTACGGGTTCTCGGTCGTCGCCGCGAGAAGCGTGACCGTCCGGTCCTCGACCGCGGCGAGCAGCGAGTCCTGCTGGGTCTTGCTGAAGCGGTGCACCTCGTCGATGAAAAGCACGGTCGGCGGACCGCCGGAGCGCCGCTGGCGACGCGCGGTGTCGATCACGGCTCGCACGTCCTTCACCCCGGCGGTCAGCGCGGACATGGCCACGAACTTGCGGTCGGTGGCGTGCGCGACCAGGTGGGCGATGGTGGTCTTGCCGGTGCCCGGCGGGCCCCAGAGGATCACCGACATCGGGCTGGAGCCGGTCACCAGTTGCCGCAGCGGGGCGCCGGGCGCGAGCAGGTGCTGCTGCCCGACGAGCTCGTCCAGACCGGTCGGGCGCATCCGGACGGGAAGCGGTGCGTCGGCCGCCGGAGCGCCGAAGCCCGCGGCCGGAACCACGGTCGACAGGTCCGGCTGCGCGAGAGAGAAAAGCCCGTCCGTTTCCATCGCAACCGACAGTACCGGCCCCTCGAGGCCGATCCGAAATGCGATCGCGGCACCTGTGGACAAGCTCCCGGCCCGCGAACGCACGACTACTCACCGTGCATAAGCGGGCCTGCGGGAGCGTGGAAACTCAGCCGCGTCCGGGGCGACGGCCGTAGAACCGGCGGCCGGTGCCGGTGCCGGTGGCCGAGCCCCTGCCGACACCCGCGAGGTAAAGGGCGAGCAACAGCAGGCCGAGCGAGGCCATGGTGCTGAAGTTGAACAGGTCGGGGGCGCCGAAGTTCGTGTCCAGCAGGTCAGCGAGCAGGTAGACACCGAAGACGACGGCGGCGGCGATAGCGAGCATCAGATTCCTCCGGGGGTGAGAGCCGATGCTGGGCTGGTACCCCCGTCGATGGGTTCCCGAAACTTGGGTTTCACCAGATAGAGCGGCGCGGCCGCGGCCAGCACCACAGCCCCGACGAGCATGGCCACGCTGACACTCACGCTCTGTGCGATCCCGGTCAACACGATCGCGCCGATCGCGAAGCCGGGCTGCCCGACCATGGAGTTGAGTGAGAGCAGACTCGTCCGGTACTCCCCCTCGGCCTGCCGGTGCAGTAGTCCCGCGTGCACCGGGTTGGCCGCGCCGTGCACGGCGTACGTGAGCAGGAATCCGGTGATCACTCCGGCCGGGCCGGCCAGCAGGCCCATCCCGACGATCGTCAGCCCCTGCAGGATTCGCAGCGCGAAGCCGGTCCACGATGCACCGATCCGCCTGATCAGCAGCGGGATCAGCGCCGCCCCCGCCGCCGACGCCGCCCACCCGACCGAACTGACCGGGCCCATCAGGGAAGCCGCCGCCTCCTTGCCGGACACGGCCTCGCTGAGCCGGATCGGCATCAGCTTCTCGAAGGTGACCATGCCGAAGCTCCACAGCAGCTCCACCATGATCAACGCGAACACCACCCGGGACCTGCGAACCAGGCCGAGAGCGGAGCCGATCGCGACCGGCACGCCACGGACCGAGGCGGCCCAGGCCGCCATTCCGCGAGCCGGGCGATCCTCCCGCATCAGCAGCGCCACCGACAGCGTGCTCAGCACGCTCAACCCGAGAGCGACCAGCACCGGTACGGTCAACGCACGCACCGATCCGATCGGGCCGAGCCAGATCAGGCCACCGCTGATCAGTGCACCGGCGGCGATGCCGAGGCTGAGCACGACCGAGCCGCGGCTCAGTCCGGTCTCGATGTCGGCGTCGGGATCCGCGGCCAGGGACCGATCGACATACCAGGAGTCGAGTGGCCCACTGTCCAGAGCCCGATAGACGCCCTGCAGCAGCCAGGCGGCCGCGAAGAGGGCGATCGAGTCGGCGACGCACAACACGGCCAGCGAGACCACATTGATCACGCCGCCCAGCAGCAGCACCGGGCGACGGCCGAGCGCGTCGGCGAGACCACCGGTGGGCAACTCCAGGACGAGGACGGTCACGCCCTGGACGGCGACGATCGCGCCGGCCTGCGCGATGGTCAGCCCCCGGTCAAGCGGAAGCAGGGTGAGCACCGGGATGGTGAAGCCGACCGGGAGCCAGCGGAGCACGATCAGCAGCAGATAGCGGAACCGCGTCTGGCGCATGGAGAGGCTCACGACTCGTTCTCCCCCGCCTCGATGAGGCCGTCGACGAGCGGGAGCGCGGACACATACACCGCGACGAAGCGGGCGTCGGGGGCGGGATCGTCCAGGCCGTCGCGCCGGTACCGCTCGATGACCTCCTCGATCTCACGCATCATGGCGGTCGTCTGCGCCGAGCCCAACTGGACCATGTAGTCGGAGATCTCGGCGGTGTCCTGCCAGACCTCGCTCTCCTCCGGCAGCGCCTGCCGCCAGTTCTGCGCCAGCTCGGCGAAGCGGCTGACCTGCTGCGCCTCCATCCAGTCGACGGCCGCGGTGGCCTCCGGATCACCCTCGTAGAAACTGCGCCGGAAGCCGGACATGTCGTGGGCGGCCCGCCACCAGCGCTGCCGGCCCGATCCGGGACGCTCCTCCTCGATCACCAGGCCGACCTCGGCGAGCTGGCGCAGGTGATAACTGGTCGCACCGGTGTTGGTGCCCAGCTCCGCGGCGAGCTTCGTGGCGGTGGCCGGCCCGGCGAGCCGCAGCTGGCCGAGCAGTCGCAGGCGCAGGGGCTGCGCGAGAGCGCGGATCTGCGCGCCGGTCAGGTGTACGTGACTGAGTTCGTCGGCCATGGATCCACAGTATCTATGCATGGAATCTATGCAAAGTTTTTGTGCATAACTGGCATGCATATGCTTTGACCTGCCGGTTCCTGCCACTTGCATTAAAGGCGAGTTTAAGTTGCAAGCTTGTGAACATGGGAAATGACGTGCTCGACGAAGCGCTGGAACGGCTGCACAGGACCGGGCCGGAGTTCGACGGCTGGCTCTCCAATCACGCGCCGATGGCCACCGAAGCACTGATTCAGAACGGACATTCTGCGGCCGTACACCGATGGATCGATGGCTACCTGGACCGGCTCGAGGAGACGCCTCGCGGGATCTCGCCGATCTCCGCCGAGGAGTGGCGGGAACCGCTCGGGAACGCCTCCCGTGCCGGTGACTGGCTCGCATTCTTCGAGCGGGAGGCGCAATCCGCGCCGTGGCGGGAGGTGCTCGCGGCCTGGTGGCCCCGGCTCCTGCCGGGGATCGCGGCCGGGGCCACGCACGGGGTGATCCGGGTCGGACACGCCGTGCGGGCGCTGCTGGCGGAGGAGACTCCGGCGCGGGTCGCGGAGCTGGGGCAGGGGCTGGCCTACTGGGCGGCGCGGTGGCAGCCTCTCGTTCCGGCCGGGCAGGGGCCGTACCCGAGTTCCGACCCACGGACGGCGCTGGACGCCGTCCCGCGCGTGCCGGATCAGCGCCTCGGCATCCGGCACCGGCTCGCGCAGCTCGCCGACCTTCCGGCTTGGCCGCAGGCGGCCGGCGCGGTTCCCGGCGCCGGCCCGGAACGGGACCGGCTTCGCGGCATCGTCGCGGCCGCGGTGCGCCGGCATCTCACTTACGGGTACGGCAACCCGGTCATGCTGGTGCACGCGGCAACCGCGCCGGCGGCTGTTCTACGCACCCTGCCCGCGCTGCCGCCCGGGCTGGCCGCCCCTTCGCTGGCCGCCGGGTGGGCCGCGGCCGCCGCTGTCTCGGCGGCCTATTCAGCCCCGTATCCGGACCCGGCTGCTCGGTCGGTCCTGCTCGAAATGGGCTCGACGCCGGATCCCGACGAGACCTTCGACCGGGCGGTCGTCTCGGGCGACCCTCACGCCATCAAGTTCGCCGACGCCGCCGTCGAGGCGTGGCGGGTCACCGGCGATCCCGTCCTCCTGCTCGCCGCCAGGCACAACACCGACCTGATCGGCCCCGCCACCTGAACCGCCCCCACGGCTCCATCACCTGAACAGCCCGCGCGGCCTCGTCACCTGAACAGCCCCTCGCAGACTCGTCACCCGACCAGCTTTGTGTGACCCCGCCACCTGACTGCCCGCGGGCCCCGCTTTCGGAGCAGCCCCACCTTTTTAATGGGCATCCGCTAATGCGCTGCGCGCCTTGGATCGGGCCTGTTCCGCGCTGCGCCGCCCGGCGTTCAGGACCAACGGGCCTTCCAGCCGTACGACCGCCTTGGTTTAGATCTTGGCAAGTTGTGGCTGAAACATGGCACAGGTGGCCAAGGTTCCAGGCAGGTTGAACCCAGGCCCCGACTGTCAGTCGGCGAGCTTGAAGAGCAGCACGGTCTCCCATTTGTGCATGTCCGGCTGCTCGGCGGGATTGGTCATCAGGATCTCGAGGCGGGCGTTCCACCGTTCGCCGGTCGGCGTCGGCGTCATGTCCCAGACGAGGCCGTTCCGCTGGCCCCAGTCCAGCAGGCGGGCGGTGATTCCCATCAGCTGGTCCGGATGACCCACGTGAGAGACCGTCGCGTAACGGCCCGCTGGCAGCTTGTCCATGAAGTCAGGCGGTTCCACCAGAACCCGTCCGGCGACCGGGATGCCGGCCTCGACCACCATCTCCGCCGCCATGTCGATCATGCGATAGCGGAAGAACGGCGCGCCGGTGACCTGGATGCCACGCTGCGCGAGGCCGGAGAACATGGTGGGCAGATGATCGGCGACGCGGGCGAACTCGGTCATGGTGATCGATTCCCGGCGACCGACATACAACTGCTCGGCGCACCGGACGATGGTCGGCTCCACGCCGAACAGTCTCACAGGATCGACGCGTCCCCGCATCTCCCCTTGCGCAGTGACGCAATGTCGGCCGAGCCAGCGTCGGCCGCCCCTTAGCGGACCCGATGACCATCAGCCCCGCACGCAGTGACGCAGTAGCCCCGCACGCAGTGACGCAGTAGCCCCGCACGCAGTGACGCAGTAGCCCCGCACGCAGTGACGCAGTAGCCCCGCACGCAGTGACGCAGTAGCCCCGCACGCAGTGACGCAGTAGCCCCGCACGCAGTGACGCAGTAGCCCCGCACGCAGTGACGCAGTAGCCCCGCACGCAGTGACGCCGCGGTCCCTTGCGGGACCGCGGCGTCTTCGTCAGTTCGAGCACTCGGCCGGAGCGGTCTGCCACTCGGCTCGGGTGCAGGACCGGACCAGGCTACCCGTCAGTTCGAGTGCAGGACCGGAACGGCCTGCCCGTCGGTGCCGGGCATGCCGGCGTTCGCCTTCGGCTTGGCGTCGACGCCCGCTTCGAGGCGCTGCTGCGCCGTGATCGGCGTGGGCGCGCCGGTCAGCGGGTCGAAACCGCCGCGGCTCTTCGGGAACGAGATGACCTCACGGATCGAGTCGAAACCGCCGAGCAGCATGCAGGTCCGGTCCCAGCCCAGGGCGATACCGGCGTGCGGCGGCGGGCCGTACTTGAACGCCTCCAGCAGGAAGCCGAACTTGTCCTGCGCCTCCTCCGGCGTGATGCCGAGCAGGTCGAAGACCCGGCTCTGCACGTCGCCGCGGTGGATACGGACGCTGCCGCCGCCGATCTCGTTGCCGTTGCAGACGATGTCGTACGCGTACGCGAGGGCCTTGTCGGGCGCCTCCTCGAAGCGGTCGAGCCACTCGTCGTTCGGCGAGGTGAAGGGGTGGTGGACCGCGGTCCAGCCGCCCTCGTCGGTCTTCTCGAACATCGGGGCGTCGACAACCCAGCAGAACGCCCAGGCGCTCTCGTCGATCAGCTTGGCACGCTTGGCGATCTCGATACGGGCCGCGCCGAGCAGTTCCTGCGCCTCGCGCCGCTCGGTCGAAGCGGCGAAGAAGACCGCGTCGCCCGGCTTGGCACCGACCGCGTCGGCCAGGCCGGACAGGTGCGCGTCCGACAGGTTCTTGGCGACCGGGCCACGCGGGGCGCCGGTCTCCGCGTCGAGCACGACGTAGGCGAGACCACGGGCGCCACGAGCCTTCGCCCAGTCCTGCCAGCCGTCCAGCTCCTTGCGGGTCTGCGAGGCGCCGCCCGGCATGACGACCGCGCCCACGTAGCCACCCGCGTCGATCGCGCCGGCGAACACCCGGAACTCGGTGCCGCGCAGGTAGTCGGTCAGCTCGACCAACTCGACGCCGTAGCGCAGGTCGGGCTTGTCGGAACCGTACCGGTTCATCGCGTCGGTCCAGGTGATCCGCGGGATCGGCAGCGGGATCTCGTGGTCGGCCAGCTCGCTCCAGAGCTTGCTGACGATCTCCTCGCCGAGCGCGATGATGTCGTCCTGGGTCACGAACGACATCTCGATGTCGAGCTGGGTGAACTCCGGCTGCCGGTCGGCACGGAAGTCCTCGTCGCGGTAGCAACGGGCGATCTGGTAGTAGCGCTCCATGCCGGCCACCATCAGCAGCTGCTTGAACAGCTGCGGGGACTGCGGCAGGGCGTACCACGTGCCGGGCTGCAGGCGGACCGGGACCAGGAAGTCGCGCGCACCCTCCGGCGTCGACCGGGTCAGCGTCGGCGTCTCGATCTCGTTGAAGTCGCGGGCGTGCAGCACCTCACGCGCGATCTGGTTGGCGCGGCTGCGCAGGCGCAGCGCCTTCGCCGGGCCGGAGCGGCGCAGGTCCAGGTAGCGGTACTTGAGCCGGATGTCGTCGGACGCGGTGATCGTGTCGTCGATCGGCAGCGGCAGCGGCGCGGCCTCGGAGAGCACGGTCAGCTCGCTGGCCACCACCTCGATCGCGCCGGTGGCGAGATCCGGGTTCTCGTTGCCGGCCGGGCGGGCGTTGACCTCGCCGACCACCTTCACGCAGAACTCGTTGCGCAGCGCGTGCGCGTCCTCCTCGCGGAAGACCACCTGCACCACGCCGGAGCCATCCCGCAGGTCGACGAAGATGACACCGCCGTGGTCGCGCCGGCGGGCCACCCAACCGGCGAGCGTCACCGTAGTGCCGGCGTCAGTCGCACGCAGGCTTCCGGCGTCATGGGTCCTGATCACGGAAATGTCTCCTAACCGAGTTCGCTGGGCGCACCTGACATTCTGTCAGGACCGCCCCGAGCCGCGTGTGACGGGCCGTTTTACGATAATTTCTTCTGCTTCACCCACTCGCACTGATCTTCCGCCGCTCCTGGCTCGCCCTTCCCCGCTTCCGCGCCTTTGCCAGCTCTTGAATTTGTCCGCTTCCTAGCCTCGTCCGCTTCCCGGACCCGGTAGGTCCCGTCCCGGCGGGCTCTTCTCACGCCGGGACGGCGGTCAGCGAAACTCGCGGACGACCTCGATCGTGCCGATGATGTGGTCGTTGAACTCCTCCAACTCCTCGGCCGGCACCCAGAGCTCGAGAATCGTGTCCCCACCGGCCTGGCGCACCGGATACCGAGCCGCGAACGCCGCATCCACCTCGAACCGGGTCACGAATCCGACCCCCGAGGCCGGCACATTCCAATCCCGAGCGATCTTCACCGCATAGTCCTCGTTGAGCACCGGGTAGAAGATCGGCTGGTCCGGCAGCCTCGGCGGCCACCGCCGCCACCCCGAAGCCCGTACCAGGTCGAGCTCTTGCGGTCCGGTCGGCCGCCAGAGCGTGAGTGTCGCTGTCATGCCGCGCAGTCTCCCAAGATCGACTTCTGTCCGTCACGCATTTTCTCCCGCTGCCGACCACGCTCTCGCCTCCACAGGACGAAGCCGGGTCAGAAATAGGTGTGCAGCACATCGACCACACGCCGTTCCTCATCCACCACCGGGATGTCCCGCCACTTGTCGAACGCGGTACACGGATGTGAGATGCCGAATCGGACCAGATCTCCGGGCCCCACCTCGCACCCGTCGGCCACCTCGAGGTACGTGTGGTGATCGTTGAGCCGGGTTACCCGCAGCCCGTCGGCCGACCGGGTCGCCCCGTTCGCGCGCCGGATCCCGAGCGGCACCGGCAACCCCTCGTCGAACGGGGCGTCCCGCTTGCCCATCCCGGCAAGCGCCAGCCCCGGTTCCGGCGCGGACAGCACCTGCGCCCAGATCTCCAACGCCGCGGCCAGCGGACCCTCCCCGGGGACCCGCGCGAACGGCGTCCGCTCCCGGTAGAACCCATCATCGTGGGTGACCGAGGCCCCACTGCGCAGGACGAGGCGTGCCCGTGGGCTCAACCCGCCGAGACGATCGGCGACCCGGTCGAACCACGCGCTGCCACCGGCCGAGACCAGCGGCCGCTCCGGCAGCAACGCGGCTTCGGACAGCCGGTCGACCCCTGCGACCAGCCGGTCCAGGAAGGCGTCCACGCCGGAGCGGTCGGCGAGCTGACCCTCATATCCGGTCACGCCGACGAGCTCGACCCCGGAGGCGGCGACGGCGGCCCTGGCAACCTCTTCCAGTTGGTCGAGCGTGCGAACGCCGGTCCGCCCGCCGGGATGGCCCAGCTCGACCAGGACTCGGGCGTGGCCGGCCGCGGCCGCCGCCCGCACCCCGGCCCCCGAGTCGACCTGGAAGTAGACCTCCCAGCTGGCGGCGCTCTCCGCGGCCAGCCAGCGCAGGGCGGTGGGATCGAGCACCTGGTTGGCGATCAGCACCCGCTCGACGCCGAGCCGCCGCAGCACCAGGGCCTGATTGGCGGTGGCCACCGTCATCCCCCACGCACCGGCCCGCAACTGGGCCTCGATCAGGCCGGGTGCCATGGTCGTCTTGGCGTGCGGGGCGAAGTCGAACCCGTGCCGCCGGCAGTAGGCAGCCATGGTGGCGATGTTCGCCTCCACCGCCGCGTGGCGCACCACCATCAGCGGCCAGGTGAAGCCGCCGTCGAAGATGCTCGGTCGCTCCGCCGCGCTCTGTTCGGCTTTCCATGTCCCGTGCGGAAGCCAGAAGCCCTTGCTCCGCCAGTCGATCGTCATTCCGGCCTCCTTCGATCGATCCTGGTGTTGCCGCCGCTTGCGAGACTGCGCGCATGGTGGAGATCGCCCTGCCGGACACGTTCACGCGTCAGGTCACCGAGAACTGGGGCGCTGCCGGCGCCCGATGGCTCACGGAGCTGCCCGCGATCGCGACCAAGGTGCTCCGGGACTGGGATCTCCGTCTGGAGCGGGCCTATCCGCTGAGTCTCAACTGGGTGACGCGGGTGCGTCGGGCCGACGGGTCCACCGCGGTGCTGAAGATGGGCGTACCAGAATCGGATCACCTGGCGCGAGAGGCGGCCGCGCTGGCGTTCTTCGGCGGGCGCGGCGCGATCTCGGTGCTGGGTCATGACGCCAAGCGCGGCGCGTTGCTGCTCGAGGAGGCCACGCCGGGTGAACGAGCGCGGTCGCTGGTGCCCGGGCGGGACGAGGTCGCCACGGCGGCGCTGCTCGGAGTGATCCGACGCCTGCACCGCCCGGCACCGTCCGGCATCGCGCTCCCGGAACTGGCAACGCGGCGCGAATCCTTCGACGCACACCTGCGCCGCTTCCCCGGCGACGGCCCGGTGCCACGGCACCTGGTCGAAAGGGCGCGGCGTCTGCTCGGCGAGCTGTGCGCGACCGCGACCCAGCGGGTCGTGCTGCACGGCGACCTGCATCACGACAACGTGCTCACCGCCGGCCGAGAGCCGTGGCTGGCGATCGATCCGCACGGCGTGGTGGGCGACCCCGGTTACGAGATCGGGGCCATGCTTTACAACCCTGATCCGATGGATGCCGACGACACCGTGCTGAAGCTGGTGCCGACCCGGATCGAGCAGCTCGCGGACGGGCTCGGTATGCCGATCGAGCGAGTGGTCGCCTGGGGTTTCGTGCAGGCGGTGCTCTCCGAGGTCTGGAACGCCGAAGGTGACGGCGCCGACACCGGGCGGCCGTTGCGACTGGCGCGTCTGCTGTTGCCCCAGCTGCCCTGAGCCGTGCCGGTCACCGCCTGCACCGGCACGACCCGTGACGATCATGTCGGTGCCTGACCGAGGCCGGTCACCGTCTGCACTGTCGCGGTCTGCGGCGATCATGTCGGCACCCGGTCGAGGCCGGCGGTCATCTCCCGCAACTCCGCGAGACGATCATCAAGCGTACGAGGGTTGCCGGGGGCGTCGGGCCGCGCGTCCCACGGTCGAGGCCCGGTCATCGGCCGATAGTTCACCCCGAGGGCGTCCAGCCGTCCCAGGTGGGTCGAAAGCCGTACGGAGAACTCGGTGAAGTCGCGCCCTGCCGGACCCCAGACCGTCTCGGCGAACGCGCAGAGGCGGGGAAACGCCTGGTAGTCGACGCGGCGGGAGGACTCCATGTGCTCGGTCCAGAGGTTCGCCTGCCCACCGAGGACCAGGCCGGCCTCGGGCGGGGTGAGGCCCGGCGGGACGGGGTCGAAGGCGTGGACGTCGGCGAGGGTGAGACGGGTGCCCACCGGAGTCGGCTCGGCCGGGTCGTCGGACTGGCGATAGTCCAGATAGACCGAGGTGTCGGGGCAGGACACGACGGGGTGCCCGGCCCGGGCAGCGTGAACCGCGGGCCCGGTGCCCCGCCAGGCGGCGATCACCGCTCCGGGCGGCGCCCCACCCAGCAGAATCTCGTCCCAGCCGAACACGCGCCGGCCGCGCCCGGCGAGATGCTCGGCCATTCGCGCGGTGAACCAGGACTGCAAGCGCTCGGGTCCGGCCAGGCCCTCCGCCTGGATACGGGCCCGGGCGACCGGACTGTCACGCCACTCATCGACCGGGCACTCGTCGCCGCCGATCCCGATCAGCCCGCTCGGGAACAGGTCGCAGACGTGGTCGAGGACGGCGCGGCAGAAGTCGAGCGCTTCCGGGCCCAGATTGAGCACGTGCGGGGAGATGCCCCAGGCGGTGCGGACCGGGCCGGAGTAGCCGTTGCCGAGCTCCGGGTAGGCCGCGATGGCGGCCTGCATGTGCCCCGGCATGTCGACCTCGGGCACGACGGTGATCTGGCGCGCCGCGGCATGGGCCACGATCTCCCGCAGATCGTCACTGGAGTAGAAACCGCCGTGCGGCCGGCCGTCGTGGCGCTCATGTTGCCGGGAGCCCAGCATCGTGGCCGGGCGCCAGCCACCGACCGACGTGAGCCGGGGCCGGCCCGGCACCTCGAGACGCCAGCCCTGGTCGTCGGTGAGGTGCAGGTGCAGCATGTTGATCTTGTGGAACGCGATCAGGTCGATCAGGCGCAGCACGTCCGCGACCGGCATGAAGTGTCGCGCGACATCGAGCATCACCCCTCGCCAGGCGAATCGGGGCGCGTCCTCGATCCGACCGCCGGGCAGCGTCCACGGGCCGCGGGAGAGCTGTGCACGGCGTAGCGTGACCGGGGGCAGCAGCTGTCGCAGGGTCTGCGCGCCGTAGAAGACACCGGCTGCGGAGCCACCTCGGATGTCGACGCCGGTGGGACGGATGTCCAGCTCATAGCCCTCGGCCGGCAGTCCCGGATCAAATTGCAGGCGGACGCCGCCGGGCCCGGGCGGCAACTGACAGCCGGTCGCCGGGCCGAGCACACCACGAAGCCAGACGGCCACGCCGGTCAGCTCTGGAGCGGCGTCGAGCGGCGTCGTGGTGTCGAGTTGGAAGTCGCCCTCGGCCGGAACGGCCAGGAGAGGTCGCGGAACAAGGTTCGTAAGTGGCTCGCTCATGTCGCCTCCTTGACCTGCCTGGCGTTTTCCTGCACGCTACTACGAGCCACATACGAACCACCAGAGGAGGCGAGATGGTCATCGGGATCGTGGTCCACTCCGGTCAGCGGGGCTGTTTCGCCGAGGCGGCACGCACGCTGACCGGCGTCTCCTTCGCGTGGGCGGTCTACGAGCGGGAGGCGGAGATCCGCGACCGGGTCGGCGATCTGCTGGCCACTGGCACGCTGGACGGTCTGCTGCTCGGGCCGGTTCCCCACGCGCGGGCACGCGACCTGCTGCCGCCCGGCCTGCCCGTCGTGATCACCCGCTCCGCCGCGCTCGACCTGGCGCTGGCCTGGGCCCGCGCCCGGGGCAACGGCTGGCCGGCCACTCCGGTCAGCATCGACACCTTCCCCGACGAGACGGTCACCGAGGTGGCGGCCGCGCTCGGCCTCGACCGTGCCGCGATCGCCACCCTCCCGTTCCGGCCCGAGCAACCGGTCGGCGAGGTGGTGGAGTTCCACCGGGAGCATCTGGAACGCACCGGCGCGACCTACGTGATCACCGTGCGCACCGAGGTGGCCGCCGCGCTGGACGGGCGGACCGCCGTGTTACCGGCGATGGCCACGCCCGGCACGATCCGCGCCGACCTGCACGACCTGGTCTCGCGGGTGCGCAGCCAGCAGGCCGATGAGCAGCGATTCGCCGCCGCGGTCTTCCGCGCCCCCGAGCCGGGCGCCCGCGAGGCCCTGCGGCAGGCGCTGTCCGAGCTGCCCGAGTTGGCCGACGCCTGGATCGACGAGCACGGGCCACGCGGGGTGATCGCCTTCGCACCGGCGGGTGTCTTCGAGACGTTGACCCAGCACTGGGTCAGCCTGCCCCTCGGCGAGATGAGCGGCTTCCACGGCACCCGGTCCCCCGCAGCGAACAGCGCTGCATCCGGTAGGCCACCAAGCCCGGAGGAGACAGGCACGACGACCGCTGAGTCACCGAGCCCAGCTGTGGACGGCACAAGGGCCGCCGGGTCAAGTCCGGCTGTGGACGAAACGACGGTCGCTGAGCCGCCGAACCTGGCGGAGGGTGGCGCGGCCTTCAGGGACGAGGCGGGCCTGGCAGATCAGCGGGCGACGGCCGATGGGGCGGCAGGCCCGGGCACACCGCGGGGCCGCGGCCCGGCGGCGGGCTTCGGCATCGGAGCCTCCGCGCGCAGCAGCGTGGCGTTGGCCGAGCAGGCCGCGGATCGCGCCGAACGGGACGGCTCCACGATCGGCTACCTGATCACCGAGGACGGCATGATGATCGGGCCGATCGGGGCAGCCGGGCCACCGCTGGCCTACACCTACCGGGAGCACGGCGGCCTCGAGGAACTGGCTGTCCGCGCTGGGCTAAGTGCCGCCACGATGTCCCGGCTCGCCGCGCTGGAGCGTTCGCTGGCCGGGCGCCCGATCAGCCCCGGGGAGTTGGCACGGGCGCTCGGGATCACCGATCCGAGCGGGCGCCGGCTGATCCGGAAGCTCGGCGAAGCCGGGCTGGTGGCCGCCGACGGCAGCGCTCAACCGCACCACAAGGGCCGCCCCACCCGGCTCTACCGGTTGGCGATCCGGGCCGCACTTGCACCGGGTGGTGACCGGTGACCTTCGACCTGCTCCTGACCGGCGGCACATTACTGACCGGCGGGGCTGCCGGACGCGAGCCACTGACCGGCGGAACGGTCCAACCTGGGCCGCTGACCGGCGGGGTGGTCGGGGATGTGGGAATCCGCGACGGGCGGATCGCGGCCATCGGGCCGAATCTGCCCCGCCTCGCGCGACAGGTGATCGACGCCGCCGGGCGGCTGGTCACCCCGGGGCTGATCGATCTGCACACGCATGTCGGTACGGGTTACTGGGGCATCGATCCGGATCCGGTGGCCTGGCACTCCGGAGTGACCACCTGGGTGGACGCCGGTTCGGCCGGGGCGTACACACTGGACGGCCTGCGCCGGGTCGCCGCCACGGCCACCGTCCGGGTGCCGGCGCTGCTGAACATCTCCGCCGTCGGCCTGGCCGGGCGCACCGGGGAGAGCCGGGACCTGGCCAACTGCGACGTCGCGCTGGCGATCGACACCGTTCAGGCGAACCGCGAGCTGATCCGCGGCATCAAGGTCCGCATCGACCGGGAGACGGTGGGAGACAACGGCATCGAGCCACTACGCCGCGGCCTGGCAGCGGCGGAGGCCTGCGGGGTGCCGGTGATGGTCCACATCGGGACTGCTCCACCGCGGCTCGACGAGGTGTTCGGGCTGCTGCGGCCCGGCGACATCGTGACTCACTGCGCGAGCGGGATCGCCGCCCCGCTCGGCCCGGCGGTGCACGCCGCGGCCGGGCGCGGTGTGCTGCTGGATCTCGGGCACGGTTCCGGCGGCTTCGCCTTCGACGTGCTGGAGGCACAGCTGGACGCGGGGCTCCGGCCACACACGATCTCGACCGACCTGCACTCCCGGTCGCTGCACGGGCCAGTCTTCGACCTGCCGACCACGATGGCCAAGCTACTGGCAGTCGGCGTCGCGCTCTCCGAGGTGATCGCGGCGGTCACCGCGCGGCCGGCCCGGGCGCTGGGCCTGCCCGGCGGGACGCTCACCGTCGGCGCTCCTGCCGACCTCGCGGTTTTCGAGGTACGAGCGGAGGAGTTCCCGGTCGCCGACGCGCACCGGACGATCCGGGTATCGCCGGTTCGACTGGTCAATGAGGCGACTTACGTGGCGGGCCGGCCGCTCACCCCGCGGCTGCCCGCCCCGCCGGCGCCGTGGGTCCCGCTCACCGACGCGCAGCGCACCGCCCTGGACCGCCGCGCGCACCACATCCGTGACCTGCTCGCCACGCCCCTGGTGGGAGTGGACGGGCTGGCCGAACAGTTCCCGCGAAACCGACCGAGGAGTTCCTGATGCCGAAACGAGCTGTCATCACCGACAAGGCGGCGCCCGCCGGTGGGCCGTACTCGCATGCGGTCGTGGCCGGCGACACCATCTACCTGGCCGGCGCCGTGCCCGCCCGGCCGGATGGCACCTGGGTGACCGGTAGCTTCGCCGAGCAGGCGCACGCCGCGTTTCAGAATCTCGCCGCGGTCGCCGAGGCGGCCGGGGCCAGCCTGGACGATGCCGTCCGGGTCGGCGTCTACCTGCGGGACTTCGAGGACTTCGCCGAGCTGAACGAGATCTACCGGCAGTACATCAAGGGCGAGCATTTGCCGGTACGGACGACCCTGCCGGTGCCGCTGGTCGGTTTCGACATCGAGATCGACGCCGTCCTCTACGTCGGGGAGTGATGCTGAGCCTCGTGTCGTGTCGTGTCGTGTCGTGACGTGCGCCAGCCAGCCGGGCCTGGCCGGCTCGAATGTTGCTGCCCGACCCGGGCGAGGTAGGGAATACGCGAGCCAGCGCCGGCATCGGGCCTCCCGGGCAAGGGCGGCGCGGAGCATGCGAGCCAGCACACCGACATCGGGCCTCCCGGGCGAGAGCGGCACGCAGCACGCGAGCCAGCACACCGACATCGGGCCTCCCGGGCAAGAGCGGCACGCAGCACGCACGCGGGGAGGAGGTCGGCTGGGGCGGTGGGGTGGACGTGCACGGCCCACGTCGGGGAGCGCGGGCGGGATAGCCGACGGCACTCCTGGGTAGAGGAACACCTATGCCCAGACCCGGAGAGTTGCTCGGCGGACGGTATCTGCTGGACGACCGGATCGCTGCAGGTGGCATGGGTCAGGTCTGGGCGGCCATCGATACCGTGCTCGACCGGCCGGTCGCGGTGAAAACGCTGCTGGGTGGTCGTGATTCCGACCCCGGCTTCCTGAACCGGTTCCGGCATGAGGCGCAGACCATGGCGGCGCTACGGCATCCGGGTGTGGTCGCGGTGTACGACTTCGGGGACACCGAGGACGGCGCCTACCTGGTCATGGCGCGGGTTGGCGGACAACCGCTGAACCGTATCCTCGCCGATCGTGGTCGGCTCCCGGCTGCGGAGACGATGTCGATCGTGGCCCAGGCTGGGTGGGCGTTGCAGGCCGCGCATGAGGCGGGGATCGTGCACCGGGACGTGAAGCCCGGCAATCTGATCATCGAACCGGACGGGACGGTGGTGCTGGTCGACTTCGGAGTGGCGCGTTCAGCCAACTCGGTCACTCTGACCGGAGCACGCGAGGTGGTGGGCACGGCGCTCTACATCGCGCCCGAGCAGGTGTCGAAACGGGCCACGGGGCCGGCGGCGGACGTCTACGCGCTCGGCGCGCTGGCGTATCACTGCATCACCGGACGGCCGCCGTTCGTCGGGGACAACCCGCTGGCGGTCGCCCTTCAACACATCACGGACGAGCCTTCGCCGCTCTCCGGGGACGTGCCCCAGCCGGTCCGCGACCTGATCGGCACCGCTCTGGCGAAGCAGCCGGATGAGCGCTTCCCGTCCGCTGCCGCGATGGCCACGGCCGCGGAAGCCGCCGCTGCGGAGAGCGTCGCCCTCCCGGGCGGTACGGCGGCGGAGACGGAGCCGGAGAGCGAGGATCGGGACGCGGTTACCCGGGTGATGCCGGTCGGGGCAGTCGCGGGATTCGCAGGGCGAGCGATGGTAGGAAGGCCTCGGTTCGGGGTCCCTCTGCCTACCGGTCCGGCCCGGGACGGCAACACCAATGCGGACGAAAGCCTCGCTGCGCTCAACGCGACCGGCGACAACGCGGCCGTGGCATCGGCCGCCGAGGCGGGAGCATGGCCCGAAGCAGCAACCGCGACGGAAGCAGCACGGCCGGAAGCGGCAACCGCGACGAGAGCAACGGGACCAGAAGCGGCAACCGCGACGGGAACAACGGGACCAGAAGCGGCAACCGCGACGAGAGCAACAAGACCGGAAGCCGCAACCGGAGCGGGAGCGACAGGATCGGCAGCAGCAGCCGCGACGAGAACAACAGGGCCGGGAGCCGGAGCGGCGCCAGGACCAACATCGGTGAACTGGACGGCGTCAGAAGTGGCCTCCGGTGTGAACGTCGCGCCGCGCAGACGGGCCCTGGTCGCCGTTGCGGCGGCCGTCCTGGTCCTGCTCGGGCTGGGTGCGACGATCGCGCTTGCGGATCCGTTCGGGCTGTTCGGTGACAAGCCTGCGGGCAGCAATCCATCCGGGACCGGGAAACCTTCTGCTTCCGTCTCGGCCCGTCCGACCCCGAAGGGGACGAACCGGGGTGACAACACCGGCGGGCCACGTCGGTCCCGGCCGACAAGTGCGCCGACCGGCGACAAGACGAAGACGACCGGGCCCGCGCAGCCGACCGGGGCGGAGACGACCAGCACCGAGACGACGACCCCGACCCGGGAGCCGACCACGGCGGTCCCGACCCAGACCTCCAGCGACGACGACAACGGCGGAGACGACGACAGCGGCGGTGAGACCGACAACAGCGGCTCGGGCAACGGAAACAACGGATCGGGCAAGTACGAGGGCTGACCTCCAGCGACCGGTAGATTCCGGCCTTCTCCCGGCGGCCAGCGGAAGCGGCGACCGGTGGAGTGCGGAGAGCGGCCGGGAGCGGCAAACGGCCGGGAGCGGGCAGGCGACCGGGAGCGGGCAGGCGACCGGGAGCGGGCAGGCGACCGGGAGCGTAAAGCAGAGACCGGCGTTCTATCGCTGACCGATGAGACCGGCGGCTGGAGGAAGCGGCGTCACCGAAGAGCATCTAGATCGATAGGCGTTGATGCTGCCGGTAGGCTGAGTTCATGCCCGCGCCCGGTGAGTCGCTGAATGGGCGATACCGGCTGGACGATCGCATCGCGGCCGGCGGGATGGGTGAGGTGTGGCGGGCCACGGACACGGTGCTGGGGCGGCCGGTCGCGGTGAAGATGCTGCTGGTCGAGCGGGCCGGTGAACCCGGTTTTCGTCAGCGCTTCGAGCATGAGGCCCGGTCGATGGCCGCGCTGCGGCATCCGGGGGTGGCCGCGGTCCACGACTACGGCACTCTCGGTTCCGGCGCCTACCTGGTGATGGCGCGGATCGACGGACAGCCGCTGGACCGCCGGATCGCCGAGTACGGGCGCCTCTCCCCCGGCGAGACGATGGCGCTGGTGGCGCAGGTGGCCGGGGCGTTGCACGCGGTGCACCGGGCGGGGATCGTGCACCGGGACGTCACACCCGGGAACATGATCATCGAACCGGACGGGCACGTGGTCCTGGTCGACTTCGGAGTGGCCCGCTCGGCGCTGTCGGTCACGCTGACCGGGGCGCGGAACGTGATCGGCACAGCAAGCTACATGGCGCCGGAGCAGGTGGCCAAGCAGATCGTCGGTCCGGCCGCCGACCTGTATGCCCTCGGCGCGGTCGCCTATCACTGCCTGACCGGCCGGCCCCCGTTCGAGGGCGACGCGATCTCCGTCGCGTTGCGGCACGTCTCGGCGAAGCCGGAGCCGCTCCCCACCAGCCTGCCGTTCCCGGTCCGCGCGCTGGTCGCCCAGGCGCTGGCCAAGGATCCGGCGCACCGGCACCCGTCGGCGGCGGCGATGGCCGCGGCCGCCGCCTCGGCGATCGACGGCGCGCCCGCTCACCTGCTCGCGACCGAGCCCGAGACGGTACCCCTGTCAGTGTCGCCAACCGCTGAAGACAGCACCGAGAACGACACGGTGCCTCTGTCACTGCCAACCAGCAAAGACAGCACCGACAACGACACAATGCCCCTGTCACTGCCAACCAGCAAAGACAGCACCGACAACGACACGGTGCCCCTGTCACTGCCGGCCGATAAAGGCACCACCGACAACGACCTACGGCCCCTATCGCTCCCGACCGATGAAGACGACATCGGGAACGACACGGTGCCCCTGTCACTGCTGGCCGGTAAAGGCACCAACGACAACGACCTACGACCCCTATCGCTCCCGAACGATGAAGACGACATCGGGAACGACACGGTGCCCTTGTCGCCGCCGGCGGCCGCAGAACCCATAACGGCCCGGAGCCCATCGGGTACGCGGCTCTGGCTACCAATCCTCGTCGTACTCCTGGCCGCCCTGTGGGGCGCGACCGCCGTCGCCCTGGTCTCTTCCCCGCTCGGCCGGCAGGACACACCGGCGGCGACCACCCCGTCGTCCGCTCCCGCAAGTCCGAGCGACCCACCGTCAAACGGTCCGTGAGCCGGCAACCTCCCGGTCCGCATGGAAATCCGAGCGGCTCGGAGCCGGCGAACAACGAGTCCGCCGGCCCCTGATGAGCACCCTGTCAGGCGAAGACGTCCTGCTGGTACCGGCCGGACGCTTCCAGCGACCGCAACCACTCGTCCGCCTGCTCCGCCCCGGCCCCGGTCCGGCTCCGATAGATCGCGGCCAGCTCGCTGCGGACCGCCGGCGCCATCCGCGCCCCGTCCCCGCACAGGTACACGTGCGCCCCCTGCTCCAGCAGCTCCCACACCTGGTCACCCGCCTCCGCGAGCGCCTCCTGCACATACCGGTGCGGGTGCCCGTCCACCGCCGAGAACGCGAGGTGCAGTTCGGCGACCCCGTCCTGCGCCCACTTCTCCATCTCCTCCCGGTACAGCCAGTCGTGCTGCGGGTGGCGGCAGCCGTAGAACACCTTGACGGCACCGCACGGCGCCTGGAGCGCCCGCTCCTGGAGGAAGCCGCGCAGCGGCGCGAAGCCGGTTCCCGGACCGATCAGGATCATCGGCGTGGCCGGGTCGGCCGGGGGCCGGAACGGCGGTGCGGGCACTCGCACGTGCCCGTAGAAGATGTCGCCCTCGGTCAGCCCCGCCAGGTACTGCGAGCACATCCCCCGGTAGCGGCCCTGTCCCGTCCGGGACGGCCCGTCCACCAGGCCGACCGTGATCGTGACCGCGGCCGGGTCGACCTTCGGCGACGACGAGATCGAGTAGAACCGCGGCCGGATCGTGCCGACCAGCTCCAGGAAGACCGCGAACGGCAGTTCGATCGCGGGGAAGCGCTCGAGCAGGGAGAGGACCGAGACGCGCTTGGCCAGGATCTCGTTCGCGTACGTCTCGTTCGCCGCGGGCGTGTCCGCGGTCCAGGCGGCCAGCTGCCGGGTCGTCCACGGGCACTGGGTGTGTTCGGCGAGGATGGCGAGCTGGCCGCGGGTGGCCGGCTCCTGCAGCTCGACGAAGTCGGTGAGCAGCAGTCCGGCGGTGATCGGGACCCCGATCGGCAGGCCGGTTCGCCGGTCGCCGCCCTGACCGAGACGGATCACCATGTCGCGGGTGACGCGCAGGGTGTGCAGCGCCCAGTCGACCAGCTCCGGGTCGTTCTTCGCGTAGACCGCGAGGTGGTCGCCGGCCTCGTACGTCATGCCCTCGGGGAGACGCACGGTGATCGCCTTGACGCCCGGCCGGGGCGCCTCCCTGCTGAAGTCCCACAGCCCGTCCGCGTCGCCGACCAGCTCACGCACCGCCTCGACCATGATCGGGTGGGCGTTGCCGGACACCACGGCCGGTCGCACCTGGTCCTCGCCGAGCACCTCGACGGTGTATCGCGGACCGGACACCTCGGCGGCGGTCGCGCCGAACGAGGCGGCGAGCGCCGTCCACAGCCGCTCCGACCAGGCGGTGGCCATGCCGTCGAAGTCGCCGGCGGCGTCCGTCTCACCTCGTTCGACCAGCTCGGTGGCGCCGGCGACGGCCAGCTTCTCCGCGACCCGCTTGGGGAACGCCTGGTAGGTGGCCCACTGCGTGTTGCCGTTGCCGAGCACCGCGAACGAGACCCCGGCGAGGGCGCCGGCGGGAAGGTCCACGAGGTCGAACCGCTGCGCGTTGTCCGGCGCCTTGCCGTTGTAGCTGGACGTCACGACGGTGAGCAGCCCGTCGGTCGGCAGGTCGTCGGCGAGTTCGTCGAGCGTCTGCACGGTCACGTCGAAGCCGGAGCGCCGTGCCCGGTCGGCGAGCTGCTGGGCGAGGTCCTCGGAGGTGCCCAGGTTGGAGCCGTAGGCGACTCTCATCCGTACACCCGAAGCCTGCACCTGGGCCGAGGCGGTCGCCGGCGCCTCGTCGGCGACCGCGACCGTGGCGAGCCTCTGGTGGTCCTGCCGCGGCCGGATCCGCAGGGTGAATTCCTGCGGCTTGATCGTCAGGGTCTGCTTGATGTTGAGCTGGTGGCCCTGCGGGTCGGAGATGACGAACCGGCGCAGGATCAGCGCGAGCGCGAGGCGCGCCTCGGTGAGGGCGAACTGCCGGCCGATGCAGGCCCGTTCCCCGTTGCCGAACGGCTTGTAGGCGTGCGGGTGGTGCGTGGCCTTGGCCTCCGGCAGCCACCGGTCGATGTCGAAGGTCTCCGGGTCGGTCCAGGCCGACGGGTGGGTGTGCAGGGGCTTCATCAGTACGGCGATCTTCTGGTTCGCCGGGATCGCATACCGCCCGCCGAGGGTCGTGTCCTCCCGCGCGGCCAGGCCGATCGCGGTGATCGGCGAGTGCAGCCGGAGCGTCTCGTCGAGGATCCGCGGGATCACGTCCAGCTTCATGATCGTCTCGTAGGTCGGCTCGGTGTCGCCGGGCAGCATCCGGTCCACCTCGGCGTAGGCCTGCGCGAGGACGTGCGGGTTGCGCATCAGGTGGTGCAGCGCGAAGGAGAGGGTGCCGCTGGTGGTCTCGTGGCCCGCGATCAGGAAGGTGAGCACCTGGTTGCGGATGTTCTCGTCGGAGAGCCGCTCTCCGGTGAGCGGGTCGGTGGCGTCGAGCATGAGGCCGAGGAGGTCCCGCGACTTGTCGTTGGTCTGCCGGCGCGCGCGGATCACCTCGTCCACCGTGGCCTGCATGATGGAGATGTCGGCCCGGTACGCCGCGTCGGCGCGCCGCTTCAGCCCGGTGACCACCGGCAGCTGCCGGGTCCGGTCCATCGCCTCGGTCAGGGCGTTCCCCATGGCCTGCAGGAACGGGTGGAGCTCCGGCTGCTCGAAGGACTTGAAGCGCTGCCCGAACCCGGCGAGGGCGATGGTGTCCAGCGTCAGCCGGGTCATGTCGTCGGTGACGTCGACATCCGTCTTCCCGTCCCACGCCGCGACGAGGTCCTCGGCGACTTCGAGCATCTGCGGGAAGTACGCCTTCATCGACCGCTGGCTGAACGCCGGCAGCAGGATCCGGTGCGCCTGACCCCAGGCCGGCTCCTCCTGCCGCGCGGTGAAGAGGCCGTCCCCGGCGAAGTCCCGAACGTGCGCGAGCGGCGGGTCGATCGGCTTGTAGAAGCGGGACTCGTCGCACACCTCGGTGACCAGGTCCGGGTCGTAGACCAGGACGACGTGCCGGCCGGCCATGTTGAGCTTGAAGAGGCCGCCGGGGTGGCGGGCGGCGAGGTCGGCGAAGAACTGGTGCGTTCCCTCCACCGGGACCTGCAGTCCGTTGCCGACGATGGGCAGGCCACGCGGGGTGGGGATGGGGGCGTTCGTTTCCACTTGGCTCCTCCGCCATACGGTGTATGGCTGTACCATACGGCGTATGGCTGTGGGTGCAAATTCAGTTGATCAACGTTTAACAAAAGATCTGATCTTGTCGACCGCGCTGGAGATGGTCGACGCCGACGGCATCCAGGCTCTGAGCATGCGCAAGCTGGCAGCACTACTCGGAGTGAACCCGATGTCGCTCTACCACCATGTGACGAACAAGGCAGCCGTGGTCGACGGAATTACTCGGCTCGTCACGGAGGGTGCTCGACACATCGCAGTCGGACCGGGCACGTGGCAGGAGCAGCTGACCCGGCTCGCCTACGAGTTCCGCGCCCTGAGCCTGGCCCACCCGCACCTGATGCGGCACGCCTTCGCCGACGACGACTTCATCCAGCGGCGCGGCCCGATGTGGCAATCACTCTGCGTGGTGCTGCGCAGCGCCGGACTGCCCGATCCCGAGGTGGAGCAGACCGGCGCCGTCCTGGCGGTGATGGTGGGCGGATTGTTACTGACCGAAGTCAACGGGACGATGCAGCGCCTGATCGGCACCGGGGAGGCGGACGACGCCGGCTTCGCCCTCGCCGTGAGCCTGCTCGTGGACGGAATCGAGGCCCGCCTGGGCGCCTGACCCGCTCGTCGTCATCACGGTGAAACACGGAACGGTTACACGTCGGAAACTTCCAAATGCGAGCATCTCCGGGCGCACCCAGGAGGTTCCTTTGTTCCTCAGCCGGCACGAGCAGGACCGACTGCTCATCCACGTGGCCGCCGACGTCGCTCAGAAGCGGCGCGACCGCGGACTCAAGCTGAACCATCCCGAGGCCACCGCGATCATCACCGCCTTCCTGCTGGAGGGGGCGCGCGACGGCAGAAGCGTCGTCGAGCTGATGGACGCCGGGCGCCGGGTGCTCACCCGCGACGACGTCCTGGAGGGAGTGCCCGAGATGCTCGCCGAGGTGCAGGTGGAGGCCACCTTCCCGGACGGCACCAAGCTGGTCACCGTCCACGGGCCGATCTCGTGATCCCGGGCGAGGTCCTCCTCGGCGACGGCACGATCGCGATCAATCCGGGCCGGACGACGCTGATCCTGACCGTCCACAACATCGGCGACCGGCCGGTGCAGGTCGGCTCGCACTTCCACTTCGCCGAGTCGAACGCGGCCCTGGAGTTCGACCGCACCGCCGCCTGGGGCCACCGGCTCGGCGTCCCGGCCGGCACCTCGGTCCGTTTCGAACCGGGCATGCCCCGCGACGTCACCCTGGTCCCGCTCGCCGGCAACCGGGTGGTGCCGGGCCTGCGCGGCCTGGCCGCCGGCCCGCTGGACCGCGGAGAGCCGGCATGACCTCGCTGGACCGCGACCGGTACGCGGCGCTCTACGGACCGACCGCCGGCGACCGGATCCGGCTCGCCGACACGAACCTGCTGATCGAGATCGAAGAGGACCGCAGCGCCGGGCCGGCCCCCGGTGACGAGGTCGTCTTCGGCGGCGGCAAGGTGATCCGCGAGTCGATGGGCCAGTCCCGGGTCACCCGCGCCGAGGGCGCGCCGGACACCGTGATCACCGGCGTGGTCGTGCTCGACCACTGGGGCATCGTCAAGGCCGATGTCGGCATCCGCGACGGGCGGATCACCGCGATCGGCAAGGCCGGAAACCCGGACACCATGGACGGCGTGCACCCGGCCCTGATGATCGGCGCCAGCACCGAGATCATCGCGGGCAACGGCAAGATCCTGACGGCCGGGGCGATCGACAGTCACGTGCACCTGATCAGCCCGACCATCCTGGACACCGCGATCGCGTCCGGCATCACCACGATCATCGGCGGCGGGACCGGCCCGGCCGAGGGCACCAAGGCGACCACCGTCACGCCGAACGCCTGGCACCTCGCGCGGATGCTCGAGGCGATCGACACGTTCCCGATCAACGTGCTGCTGCTCGGCAAGGGCAACACCGTCTCCGAGGAGTCCATGTGGGAGCAGCTCCGGGGCGGTGCGGGCGGCTTCAAACTGCACGAGGACTGGGGTACGACGCCAGCCGCGATCGACGCCTGCCTCAAGGTGTGTGACGCCTCCGGCGTCCAGGCGGCGATCCACACGGACACCCTGAACGAGGCCGGGTTCGTCGAGGAGACGATCCGGGCGATCGGCGGGCGGTCGATCCACGCCTACCACACCGAAGGCGCCGGGGGCGGCCACGCGCCGGACATCATCACCGTGGCGTCGCACCCCAACGTACTGCCGTCGTCGACGAACCCGACCCGGCCGTACACCCGGAACACCCTCGCCGAGCACCTCGACATGCTGATGGTCTGCCACCACCTGAACTCGGCGGTGCCGGAGGACCTGGCCTTCGCGGAGAGCCGGATCCGGCCGTCGACGATGGCGGCCGAGGATCTGCTGCACGACCTCGGGGCGATCTCGATGATCGGGTCCGACTCGCAGGCGATGGGGCGGGTCGGCGAAGTGATCATGCGGACCTGGCAGACGGCGCACGTCATGAAGGCGCGCCGCGGCGCGCTGGCCGGCGACGGGCGGGCCGACAACAACCGGGCCAAGAGGTACGTCGCCAAGTACACGATCTGCCCGGCCGTCGCACACGGGATGGCGAGCCAGGTCGGGTCGGTCGAGGAGGGCAAACTCGCCGACCTGGTGCTCTGGGATCCGGCCTTCTTCGGCGTGCGGCCGGCTCTGGTGATCAAGGGCGGAATGATCGCGTACGCGCAGATGGGCGACGCGAACGCGTCGATCCCGACGCCGCAGCCGATGCTGCCGCGCCCGATGTTCGGCTCCTACGGTGTCGTCCCGGCGCAGACCTCGCTCGCGTTCGTCGCCCCGGCGGCCATCGACGCGCTGCTCGGCGACCGGATCGGGGTGAAGCGCACGCTGGTCCCGGTCGGCGACACGCGATCGGTCGGCAAGACCGACATGCCGCTGAACGACGCGATGCCGCGGATCGAGGTCAGCGCCGACACGTTCGAGGTCCGGATCGACGGCGAGGTCGTCGAGCCCGATCCGGTCACCGAACTGCCCATGGCCCAGCGGTACTTCCTGTTCTGACGAGCACAGCCCGATGAGTCTCGCCACGCTGCTGCTGCTCGCCGACGGACGGCTGCCGTCCGGCGGGCACGCGCACTCGGCCGGTCTGGAGGCCCAGGTCTCCGCCGGCCGGGTGCGGTCCGTCGCCGACCTGGACGGGTTCCTCCGCGGCAAGCTGGCGACCAGCGCGCTCGTCTCGGCGGCGTTCGCGGCGGCGGCCTGTGCCGCGCCCGCGGCCTTCGCGGGGCTCGACGCCGGACTCGACGCCCGGACCCCGTCGCCGGCGCTGCGGAAGGCGTCGCGGGCGCAGGGACGGGCGCTGCTGCGGGCCGGACGGGCGATGTGGCCGGTCGCCGCGATCGGCCGCGAACCCCATCAGCCGGTCGCGCTCGGCGCGCTGGCGTCGGCCGCCGGGCTGTCGCCCCACGAGGCGGCGGTCGCGGCGGCGCACGGCACGATCACCGGCTCGGCCAGCGCGGCGGTCCGGCTGCTGGGACTCGATCCGTACGCGGTGCACGCGCTGCTGGCGCGACTCGCCCCCGAATGCGACCGGATCGCGGAACTCGCCGCGGCCCGGTCCGGTGACCCGGTCGACGAACTGCCGGCCGCGGGCGCTCCCCTGCTCGACATCGGCGCCGAGCATCACGCCACCTGGGAGGTGCGTCTCTTTGCATCCTGAACCGCAGCATCCTGAACCGCAGCATCCTGAACCGCAGCATTCTGAACCGCAGCATCTTGAGCCGCACGAACACGGCCCCGATGAGGTTCCGCACACGCACCCCGATCCGGGTGTCGACCCGCACGCCCCCCTGCACAGCGGCCCGCGGGCCCTGCGCGTCGGCATCGGCGGGCCGGTCGGCTCCGGCAAGACCGCCCTGGTGGCGGCGCTCTGCCGGGCGCTCGGCGAACAGCTGCGGCTGGCCGTCGTGACGAACGACATCTACACCACCGAGGACGCGGACTTCCTGCTGCGCAACGGGGTTCTCCCGGCGGAGCGGATCCGGGCGGTGGAGACCGGCTGCTGCCCGCACACCGCGATCCGGGACGACATCTCGGCCAACCTCGACGCGGTGGAGGACCTGGAGTCCTCGCTCGGGCCGCTGGACCTGGTGCTGGTGGAGAGCGGCGGAGACAACCTGACCGCCACGTTCAGCAAGGGTCTGATCGACCGGCAGATCTTCGTGATCGATGTGTCCGGGGGCGACAAGGTGCCGCGCAAGGGCGGGCCGGGGGTGACCACCGCGGACCTCCTCGTGATCAACAAGACTGATCTGGCGCCGCTGGTGAACGCGGATCTCTCGGTGATGGAACGGGACGCGAAGGCCCGCCGGCACGAGCTGCCGACGGTCTTCCTGTCCCTGGCCGAGGACAGGGCCGCGGCGCCGGTCGCCGACTGGATCCGCGGCCTGGTGGCGGCCCGCGAGCACGGACGAGAGCTGTAGAGGGAGCGCCGGTTTGAAGGCTGAGGCACGGGTCGTCGCGGAGTCGGACGGGCTCGGCGGCACCCGGCTCGCGGTGTTGCGCGGACAGTCGCCGCTGCTGCTGCGGCAGACCGGACCCCGGGTGGCCGGTGGCGTCACCGTGCATCTCGTCGGTGGCGCCGCGGGTCCGTTGCGCGGTGACGAGCTGCGGCTGGACATCGAGGTCGGCCCCGGGGCCTGGCTGGAGCTGCTCAGTGTCGCCGCGCAGCTCGCGCTCCCGGGGCGGCCCGCGCCGGCCTCCCGGTTGACGATCAACGCGACGGTCGCGGCGGGTGGGACGCTGCGGTGGATCCCGGAGCCGCTGATCGCCGCCGCCGGCTGCGATCACCTCGCGATCACCAGGGTCGCGGTGGCGGCGGGTGGGGCGCTGTTGTGGCGCGACGACCTGGTCTGCGGCCGGCACGGTGAGGACCCCGGCGACTTCGTCGCTGACACCCTGATCAGGTACGACGGCAGCACCCTGCACCGGCACGAGCTCGCCGTCGGCCCCCGCGCGGCGGGCTGGAACGGCGCCGCGGTGCTCGGCGACGCCCGCGCCCTCGGCACCGTCGTCACGGCGGGTCCGGCCACCCTGACCGCCGGATCGGCCACGCCGAACGCGGCGGTCATGCCGCTCGCGGGGCCGGGCCTGCTGGCGACCGCGGTCGACGCGGACATCCGTGCGGTCCGCGCGGTCCTCGACCCGTTCTGCGCCGCTCACCCGACGGCGAAGGCGCCCGTCCCGGCCTGACCCGGTCGTCAGTGGGCCGGGTCGACGATGGTCATGCCCGCGACCGTCGCCTGGTCGAAGCCGGGCAGCAGCGACGCCGCCTCGTCGAGCCCGACGGTGCGTTCGATCAAGCGCTGGGGTTGCAGCACACCGCGCTCGATCAGCGCCAGCATGCCCGGATAGTCGGCCGCCGCCATCCCGTGGCTGCCCAGCAGATCGAGTTCCCAGCCGATCACCCGCGACATCGGCACCCGCGGGTGCCCGCCGACCGGCGGCAGCAGGCCGATCTGGACGTGCCGGCCCCGGCGGCGCAGGCTGAGGATCGCGTCGGCGCACGCCTGCTCGCTGCCGACCGCGTCGACGGCGACGTGGCCGCCACCGCCGGTGAGTTCCGCGACCGCGGCCGGGAGGTCGGCGTCACCGACGCGCAGGGTGTGCTCCGCGCCGAGCGCGGCGGCCACGGCCAGCGCCTCCGGATTCCGGTCCACCGCGATCACCCGGCCGCCCAGGGCGCGGGCGATCATCACGGCGCTCAGCCCCACGCCGCCCGCGCCGACCACGGTCACCCACTCCCCCTCGGCGACCCTCGCGCGGCCGGCCAGGGCGCGGTAGGCCGTGGCGAACCGGCAGCCGAGACTCGCCGCGGCCGCGAAGCCGACCTGTTCGGGGATGGCCACCAGGTTGGTGTCGGCGGCGTGCAGCACGACGTACCCGGCGAACGACCCCCAGTGGGTGAACCCCGGCTGCCGCTGGTCGGGGCAGATCTGCGCCTGCCCGCTCCGGCACCACTCGCACCGGCCGCAGCCGCAGACGAACGGGACGGTCACCCGGTCGCCAACCGTCCAGCGGCCGACCCCCGGGCCCACCTGGGTCACCACACCGGCGAGTTCATGGCCCGGCACGTGCGGGAAGACGATCTCGTCGTCGTGGCCCGCCCAGCCGTGCCAGTCGCTGCGGCAGATCCCGGTGGCCATCACCCGGACCACCACCCCGCCGGGCGGGGCCGTGGGATCGGGAACCTCCCGGACCTCGGGCCGGGCACGGACGGCATCGATGACTACGGCACGCATCGGTACATCGTGCGGCGGTACGTCGTACCGCCGCAATCGGCTCCGCGCACAGCGGCGCGGGAGCCGCCCGCGGACCTCAGGCGGCGACCGCGATGGGTACGCCGTGGCTGTCGGTCAGCGCGAGCCGCGTGTGCAGATTGCCCTGTTGCTGCACCTTCGCGAAGTATTCGCTGCGGCGCCGCTGCAGACATCCCTTTCGGGTACGCGGTCCGCCGGCCGCGACGGTGAGCAACTCCGGCGCGAGCGAGCTGTTCAGGCCCTCCCGCAGCAGCCGCAGCGCTTCGGTCCGGAGCTGGGAGATCCGCGACTCGGTCACCCCGAGCCGGGCCGCGACCTCGCTGAGCGGCTGTTCCTGCAGGAACGACTCCTCCACGACCTGGCGCAGGCGCTCGGGCAGCGCCTGGATGGCCTGGTGCAGATAGCCCAGGCGTTCCCGCTTGAGCAGCAGGTCCTCGGGCCCCTCGGACAGCTCCGGCACCATCTCCTCAGCCGCCCCGGTGGGGAAGCCCTGCAGGCTCAGCAACGACGCCTTCTGCACGTCGTCCTCGACGCTCGCCAGCTCGGAGACCCCGACGCCGAGCATCTCGGCCACCTCGGCGTCGCTGGGGGTTCGCCCGAGCGCGGCGGTGAGCTCCTGGCGGGCGGTGGCCGCACGCCGCGCCCTGGCCCGCACCGATCGGCTCGCCCAGTCCTGACCCCGGAGTTCGTCCAGCAGCGCGCCCCGGATCCGCACGGCGGCGAAGCGGTGGAAGGGGATCCCGCGGGTCACGTCGAAGGAACGAGCCGCTCCGAGCAGTGCCGCGAACCCGGCTGAGGAGAGGTCGTCCGCGTGGACGTGGCCGGGCACCCGGTTGAGCAATTCCCGAACCAGGTGGCCAACCATCGGCATGTTCTCGCGGATCAGGTCCTCGATGTCGCGCGCGGAGGGCGCGTCATGAGTGATGCCGATGGCGGCGGGGACTTGGGTCGTGGCGGTCACGTAGTCCTCCTCGCTCGTACGAACCGGCTGGTGAACCGGCTGACGAGAAGAACACTTGCCGCCTTCGGGTGCAGTGGGGCCCGAACTCAGTTGCTTTTGTGGAGTTTTTTCGCATAAACCCTCAGGTCCGGCAGATCACTGCAAAAAAACGACCCGCTCGGCCGGGGCTGGCCTGCGGGTCGTCTCTCTATGTTGGGAAATCTTCAGTGCAGCGACGGGACACACATCGTCACGACCTCTGCGAGCGCCGTCTGCACCCAGCGCATCCGGCGGACCGCCACGTCGGGGTGATCACCGAACTCGGTGGCCACGCCGGCGGCGCATCCATCGCTGCCGTACAGGAGGATCATGTTGGTGATCGCCTCCTCCACGGCAATGCGGCTGGGGCACTCAGACGGCTGCAGGCACGAGACGAAAAGTGCCTCGGCGGCCAGATCCTTCACAGTGCTGATCATTGTCGAACTCCCCGTTGCGACGACCTGCTTGTTTGGTCCGGCCGACGCTCACGCGGACGCAGACATGGCCGCCGTTCTCAGCCCCACGGTGATCACCATGATCCCCGTGAGGCGCCTGCCGGTTGGCAGCCACGCCGTGCGAAAGCACCGCAATCCCGGCAGTAGAAGTTCGGTTGAGCAACACGCTGAACCGGGGCGGATCAAAGCAGAGCGTCTGTCGTTTCTCGATCCCACCGTAACGCGGCTCACACCGATTCGACCTCTTGTTTTCTCAGCCCCGGCGAACCCTGCCGGGTCGGCCGATCACGCCCGACCCGATCGGCTCACTCGTCGACGATATCCACACAGTCGACCACGTCGCAGCCGTCCACCGACGTGCCCGGCGCCGGCGGCGGTTCCACGGCCGGACTGCTGGTGGAGGTCGACGCCACGGTCGTCGGTGTCGGCGAATCGCCCGGCTTCGGCGGGATGGTGTCGGTCGGCCCACCGGTCGGATCGTCGCCGCCGTTGATCGGCGCCGACGAGTTGCTCGACCCGGGAGCCGGGGTGGTCGTCGTGGTCGCGGCCGGCGCGCCGCTGGTGGGCGTGATGTGCACGATGCCGCCCGGGTCGACGGAGATGCCGGGCGTCGGCGTGGACTCCGACGCCGGCGCGCCGAGCCGGACCGTGCCGTCGGAGAGCTGCTCCACCGGCCGGGACGGCTCGCCCGGCTCGCTGGACACGTACGCCTGACAGTTCTTCCCATTCAGCTGGAAGAGCATCGGGGCGGCGTTGCTCTGCGCGAACCGTCCGGTGATCTGCAGGGTGGTGTTCTTCTGCGGCTCGAGCGGGCCGGCCGACTGGACGGTGACCGCGCGCTGGTCCTGGGTCAGGTCGACCTTGCCCTGGCCGGAGATCGTCTGGTCGCCCGGCATCAGGAACCAGAGTTTCCAATTGTCGACCGGCTTGTCGTCCCGGTTGGCGAGGGTCACCTGGGCCTTGAACCGGCCGTTGCCCTGCGACCAGACGGCGTAACTGACGATGCAGTTGCCGGCCGCCGGAACCAGGCTGGGGCCGGGCGTGACCGCGTTGGCCCGATCGTCGCCCTCGGTCAGGCCGGCGGCCAGGCTCCAGCCGTACGTCAGCGCGCTGATCAGCGCGACGGTGCCCGCCACCACCAGGGCGCGGCGGGCCTGGAGCTGCTTCCGGCTGCGGGCCGGGGGGCGATTGTCCGCCGGGGCGGTCGACGGCCCACCGGCTCCGGGACGCAGCTGCGGGCCCCGCGGGCCGATCTCCTGGTAAGCGGGCGGAAGCGCCGCGGCGGCAGCGGCCGCCGGTCCCAGCCCGGCGTAGGGGTAGCCCGACGGAAGGATCGTGGTGTCCTCGCCGCTGTCCTCCCAGCCACCGTGGAAGCCGCTGTTGCCCGGCATCGGGGCGCCCGCCGCGACGGCGGCCAGCAGGTGCGCCACCTCGGCGGTCGGCGGGCGGTCCGCCGGGCGCTTCTCCAGGCAACGGCCGACCAGCGCGTCGACCTCGTGCGGCAGCCCGTCGACCGGCGGCAGCGGATCGGGCTCCACGTACTGGTGGGCGCGGAGCAGGGCCGTGGTGGTGCCCACGTCCCACGGGAGCTGACCGATCAGCATGCGGTAGATCAGCAGGCCGACCGCGTAGACGTCGGTGGCCGGGCTGACCTGGCCGCCCTCCAGGCGCTCGGGCGCCAGGTAGGCCGGGGTGCCGAGCAGACTGCCGTCCGGGTCGGTGTCGTTCTCCCCGATCAGGGCGGAGATGCCGAAGTCGACCACCTTCGCCCCGGACTGGGTGAGCATGACGTTGGCCGGGGTGACGTCGCGGTGCACGATCCCGCGCGCGTGCGCGGCGGCCAGGGCGGCCGCCACGTCGGCGCTGATCCGCACGGCGCTGTTCCACGGCAGGGTCCGGACCCGGGCCAGCACGGCGGCGAGCGACTCGCCGTCGACGAGCTCCATCACGACGTACGGCACGGGCTCGCCGTCGATCGTGGTGGCCTCGCCGTAGTCGTAGACGTTGGTGATGTGCGGGTGACTCAGCCGCGCCGCGGCCTGGGCCTCCGCGCGCAGCCGTCGACGGAAGGAGGGATCGGCGCTGGTGGACGGGGGCAGGACCTTGACGGCGACCTGACGCCCCAGCACTTCGTCGAACCCTCGCCAAACCACTGACATCCCGCCGGCTCCGAGCCGCTCCACCAGCCGGTATCGGCCGGCGAGCAGACCCGAACCGGGCAGGTCCGTCGTGCTCATGTGCCCCCACATGCGCGCTTCGAGGA
Source organism: Actinoplanes regularis (assembly GCF_900188005.1). GTDB lineage: Bacteria > Actinomycetota > Actinomycetes > Mycobacteriales > Micromonosporaceae > Actinoplanes > Actinoplanes regularis. Next base: position 171,131 of record NZ_FZNR01000015.1, read on the forward strand.
AACGCCGGACCGCACCGCCATGCTGTCCAACGCCGGGCGAGTCGGGCCCGCCATCGGATCCCGAGCATCTCCCATCGACGGCGAGGATGTTAGTACCTATCGCCCCTCAGTTCGACCCATCAGCACGCGATCTACCAGGCAATAATTACGGTCAGTTGGATCAGCCGAGCGGCGCGTGCAGTTACCCGAAAGGGCAGGAAAGCGCTTTCCTACGCAGGTCCACACAAGATTGCCCGCTTCGTCGGAACTTGCGGTTTCAACTTCCCGGGTCACCCCATCGTGGACATATGCACGATCGGTCAATGTTCAATTACACAGAGAGATCATGGATGTCCATGATCTGTCACACTCCCGGACACCCCCAGGGCGCTCTCCGCGAGGTGCCGGGTGAGTCGCGGGGTCGCCCGGATCGTCGTCATGGCCGGCAGGACCGGATGCGTATCGGCCGGCGCCGCGCCCAATTCCTCCAGATATTCCCGTATCGGCGCCCATTTTTCATAGATGACCAGCAGGACATCGCCCGGCGCGGCCAGGCCCAGTGCGGTGGTCACCGCCTCCCGCCAGCCGTCCGCGCGGACCGCCCGGATCCGCGGCCGGCGCGCCCGCATCTCCCGCTCGACCAGCGCGGAGACCTCCCCGGCCGGGCGCCCCCGGCGATCCTGGTCGTCGTAGAGCACGACCCGGGTCAGCCCGTCCGCGAGGACCTGCGCGGACGCGGCGAGCAGGTCGTCGCGGCGGTCGCCGGGCAGGGTCACCGCGGCCAGGCAGCGGTTCATCCCCCACAGCCGGTGCAGCGTGCGCAGCGTCGCGGCCAGCGCGGCCGGATTGTGCGCGTAGTCCAGGAAGATCGAGACGTCGCCGAGTCGCAGCAGCGTGCCCCGGCCCGGGTTGTCGACGCTCGGGTCGAACTCGCCGAGCCGGGTGGCCACGGTCTCCGGCCGGGCGCCGACGGCACGGGCCGCGGCGATCGCGGCGAGAGCGTTGGCGGCGGCGTACGGGGCGGCTCCCCCGTACGCCCCGGGTACCTCCGTCAGGCGCAGCAGCGGGGTGCGCCGCGCTCCGGTCGCCTGCGTCAGCCAGCCGTCGTGCAGGAGGTACGCCGTACCGCCCCGCGCCAGGTGCTCGGTCAGCACCGGATTCGCCGGGTCCAGTCCGAACCAGACCAGGCGTTTCCGGTCGGCCCGCACCCGGGGCCGGGTGGCCAGGTCGCGCACCCACGGGTCGTCCGCGTTCAGGACCAGCGTGCCGCCGTCCCGGACCCGCTCGGCGACGACCGCCTTGACGTGCGCCAGGTCCTCGACCGAGTCGAGCCCGTCCTGTCCGAGATGGTCGGCGGTGATGTTGGTGATCACCCCGACGTCCGACCAGTCGTAGCCGAGCCCGCGCCGCAACAGCCCGCCGCGCGCCGTCTCCAGCACCGCCACCTCGATCTGCGGATCGCCGAGCACCTGCTGCGCCGAGCGGGGACCGGTCGCGTCGGCCAGGAACACCGCGCGCCCGTCCACGTAGACCCCGTCGCTGGTCGCCGCGCCGACCCGCTGGCCACCACCGCTGAGCAGGTGCGCGATCAGCCGGGTCACGGTCGTCTTGCCGTTGGTGCCGGTCACCGCGACCGTCGGGATCCGGCCGTCGGAGCCGCCCGGGAACATCGCCCGGACGATCGCGTCGCCCACGTCCCGGGCCCGGCCGCGGACCGGCGCCAGGTGCATCCGCAGCCCGGGAACCGCGTTCACCTCGATCACCCCGGCCACCGGGTCCTCCGGACCGGGCGGCGGCAGCGGCGCGGCGATCTCCGGCAGCCGCAGGTCGATCCCGGCGACATCCAGCCCGATCAGCGCGACCACCCGCCGGCACAACCGGATCACGTCCTCGTGCACCTGGTCGGTGACGTCCCGGCTGGTCCCCCCGGTGGAGAGGTTGGCGCCGTCGCGCAGCCAGACGATCGCGCCCTCCGGCGGCACGTCGTCGGCGGCGCGGCCGGCGAGCCGCAGCGCCGCCTCGTCCAGGGTGATCCGGGTGAGCACCCGTGAGTGCCCGACCCCGCGGCGCGGATCGGCATTGGTCCGCTCGACCAGCTCGGCCAGCGTGGACCGGCCGTCGCCGACAACATGCGCGGCGACCCGCTCAGCGGCGGCCACCAGCTCGCCGGCCACCATCAGCACCCGGTAGTCCCGGCCGGCGAGCTGCCGCTCGACCACCACGTCGCCGCCCGCCTCGGCGAAGGCCCGCTCGACCGCCTCCGGCGTGCTCAGCCCGAGCACGACGTGTTCCCCGTGCCGTCCCTGCCGGGGCTTCACCACGACCGGCGCGCCCAGTTCGTGCAGGAGCCGGACCGCCTCCCGCGCGCTGTCGGCCGCGCCGCCGGCCGCCACCGGGACGCCGGCCTCCCCGAGCAGCCGCCGGGTGATCTCCTTGTCGCCGGCGATGTCGATGCCCACCCCGCTGGTCCGATCGGTCATCGCGGCCCAGGCCATCCGCCGCCGCACACCCCAGCCGAGCCGGACCAGGCTGAGGTCGTCGAACCGCTCCACCGGGATACCCCGCCGCCGGGCGGCCGCGATGATCGACCGGGTGCTCGGACCGGTCGCCTCCCGCTCGGCGAAGGCGGCCAGCCCGGCGAGCCGGTCGTCCGGCGCCACGCCGGCCCGCCCGGCCTGGACGGCCAGCACCAGGTCGACCGCGACGTCGAAGAGCTCGCCCGGCGTTCGTGACTCGGGCGACTCGTCCAGCGGGCACTCCACGATCACGTCGTAGACACCGGGTTCGCCGGCCGGGACGGTACGCCCGAAATTCACGTCCCGGCCGATCAGCTGGGACAGCTCCAGGCAGACGTGCTCGACGACATGACCGAAGTACGTGCCGCCCCGCAGCCGGCTGACGAACCCGCCCGGGGCACCCGCCGCGCAGTGGTGCTCGGCCAGCCCGGGCAGCGCCCGCAGCAGACGCTCGGTGAAACCGGTGACGTCAGAGGTCTCCCGGTCGGTCAGCTCTTCCAGCCGGAGCCGGGCCACCACCGCCGGCCGGGACAGGTACACGTTGGGGCCGCGCAGGCGGCGCAGACTCTCGATCCTCATTCGAGTGGTCCCCAATCCCCGGCCGCCGGCCGGTCAGGTGGAAGGTGTGCCCCGCCGGCAACACGTGGATGCGTGCCCCGGCCAGCGCGATCGGCCCGCTCGCCGGCACCCGGATGTCCGTGGCGGCGCCCGCGTCGACGACCGTGACCGCACCGCTGCCGAGCACCTCGAAACGGTCGCCGTGGGTGAGGATCGCGGTGTCCTCGTCGATGCCCAGCCCGAGCTCGTGCGGGTACAGGGCGACCGCGCTGAGCAGCCGGTTCAGCCGCCCGCGCTGGGCGAAGTGCTGGTCGATCAGCACGCCCGGAAGGAACTCCAGGCCGGGGCCGGTGCGCACGCTGGCCGCGGTCACCCCGGGGCCGTCCCCGTCGACGATCATGGTGGCCGACATCATCGCCGCGCCCGCGCTGGTCCCGCCGAGCACCACGGAGCCGTCCGTCACCAGCTCCTGCAGCAGCGAGTCGGTGGCCGTACCACCCAGCACCGCGGTGATCCGCTCCTGGTCGCCGCCGGTGAAGAAGACCCCGGTCGCGTCCCTCAGGACGTCCGCCGCCCCGGGATCGTTCGCCTCGGCCCGGGTGCTCAGGCGTAGCGCGCGGACCGAGCCCGCGCCCAGCGAGGTGAACGTGCGGGCGTAGAACGCCTCGGCGGTCTCCGGAGCCTCACTCGCGGTCGCGATCACCACGATCCGGGCCGCCCGGGCCCCGGCCAGCTCCACGAAGCGGACGAGCAGTCCCGGCCCGGCGGCGCCTCCGATGATCAGTAGTCGGGCCTCCACCGCGCCTCCTCAGCAGGGCTCAGATCGGCCACTGCTGAGACTAATCAGAACAAAACCGAAACAACCCCCTAATCGGAATGCTCGGTGGAGGTCGTATCCTCCCGCCTCCGCGCACCGGGCCCCAGCCGCGGCAGGACGTCGCGGTGCTCGGTCACCGGGTGCTCCTCGGCGCAGTAGATCTCGACGTGCAGCTCGGCGGCGCAGTCCCGGTGCACGAGCTGGATCGGCGGCCCCTCCGGATCGGCCAGGTACCGGTTGCCCCAGCCGGCCAGCGCGATCAGCACCGGATAGAGGTCGAAGCCCTTCTCGGTCAGCCGGTACTCATGGCGCACCCGGGCACCGGGCTCCTGGTACGGCTCGCGGCGCAGCACCCCGTGCTCGACCAGCGCGGACAGCCGGTTCGCCAGCACCTGCCGGGGGATCCTGGTCCGCACCCGCATGTCGTCGAAGCGGCGGAGGCCGGTGAAGACCTCGCGCAGCACCACCATCGTCCACTTCTCGCCGAGAATCTCCATGGCACGCGAGATGGTGCAGTTGTCCACGTCCCAGTCGAGGGCGCTCGGCTTTGTGACCTTACCGACCATGCCGTCAGGCTAGGTCTCGTTGACAGACGCAGCAAGCCCGTGCCAGCCTGCGTCTATGACGCAGACTCAGGAAGCTTCGGTCACTTCCCGGACCCGCACCTTCTCCTGGACCGACCCGACCGAGCACGTCAAGCTGTTCGCACACCGCAGCGGCCTGGAGGTGCTGCGGGCGATGGCGGCCGGCGACGTCCCGCCCCCGCCGGTCTTCCAGCTCATCGGCGGCAACAGCATGGTGGTCGAGCCGGGCAGTGTCGTCATCACCCTGGATCCCCAGGAGTTCCACTACAACCCGATCGGCACCGTGCACGGCGGGATCATCTCCACCCTGCTGGACACCGCCGCCGCCTGCTCGGTGCAGTCCACCCTGCCCGCCGGCACCGGCTACACCAGCATGGACCTGAACGTGAAGTTCCTGCGCCCGATCACCGTCGACACCGGCATCGTGACCTGCACCGGCGCCGTCCTGCAGCAGGGCCGCCGCACCGCACTGGCCGAGGCGCGCCTGACCGACTCGCGCGGCCGCCTGATCGCCCACGCCACGTCGAGCTGCCTGATCTTCGACCTGCCCACCAGCTGACCACCGGACGGGCCCGCTCCCGGAACCCGTCCGAGGTCCGGTCCCCGGCCCGCTCAGGTCCGCCGGCGCCCCGCCGACGAGGGCGGGACGCTCACGGTCGTACCGTCAGACTCCGGTGACCAGCGGGTGCACGTCGGCGGCCGGCGGCATCCAGGTCGAGGCGTCCGCCTCGACCTGCTCCCCCGAGCGGATGTCCTTGACCGTGCTCGGCGACCCCGGGAACCAGACGTACGGAATCCCGCGCCGGTCCGCGAACTGGATCTGCTTGCCGAACTTCGCCGCGGTCGGCGCCACCTCGGTCGGGATGCCCCGCTTGCGCAGCGCGGCCGCGATCCGGTCGCACTCGGCCCGCTGGTCGTCGCTGGGCAGCGCGACCACGACGCAGGTCGGCACCGAGCGCGAGACGCTCAGCGCGTCCTGCTTGAAGAGCAGGCCCAGCATCCGGGACACGCCGATCGAGATGCCGACGCCGGGGAAGCGGGTGTTGCCGACCGAGGCGAGCGTCTCGTAGCGGCCACCGGAGCAGATCGAGCCGTGCTGTTCGTACCCCCGCATCTGGGTCTCATAGACCGTGCCGGTGTAGTAGTCCAGGCCCCGGGCGATCTTCAGCTCGGCGCGGACCAGGCCGGGCGCGTGCTCACCGGCCGTCTCCACGACCTGCAGGAGCTCACTCAGCCCCTCGTCGAGCAGCGGGGCGTCGACGCCCAGCGCCCGCACCCGGTCCACGAACGACCCGTCGGACGCGGAGATCTCCGCCAGCTTCAGACAGGCGGCCGCCTGCGCGTCCGTCGCGCCCGCGGTCTCCACCAGCAGGGCCGCCACCTTCTCCGGGCCGATCTTGTCGAGCTTGTCGACCGTGCGCAGCACCTCACCGGTGTCGGCGAGGCCGAGACCGCGGTAGAAGCCCTCGCACACCTTGCGGTTGTTGACCTGGATGACCACCGGCGGGATCGGCAGCGAGCGGAACACGTCACCGATCACCAGCGGCATCTCGGTGTCGAAGTGGAACGGCAGCGTGTCCCGGTTGACCACGTCGATGTCGGCCTGCAGGAACTCGCGGTAGCGGCCCTCCTGCGGCCGCTCCCCCCGCCACACCTTCTGGATCTGGTAGCGCCGGAACGGGAACTGCAGCTTGCCGTGGTTCTCCACGACGAACCGCGCGAACGGGACGGTCAGGTCGAAGTGCAGCCCGAGCTGGTCCTCACCCTTCGCCGGTGCGTCGGCGGTGTCCTGCAGGCGGCGCAGCAGGTAGACCTCCTTCGAGGTCTCGCCCTTGGAGAGCAGCGTCTCCAGCGGCTCGACGGCACGGGTCTCCAGCGGGGCGAAACCGTACAGCTCGAAGGTGGAGCGAATCTTGTCGAGCGTGAACTGCTCGATCATGCGCTGGGACGGCAGCCACTCAGGGAAGCCGGAAATGGGCACTGGTTCTCCTAAAGGAAGCGGCCGGGCGCCGCGGTCAGCTCCCGCAGGTACGGGTTCGACGCGCGCTCACGGCCGATGGTGGTGGCCGGTCCGTGGCCGGGCAGCACGACGGTGTCGTCGGCCATCGGCAGGATCTTGTCCCGCAGCGTGGCCATCATCGTCGGGGTGCTGCCACCCGGCAGGTCGGTGCGTCCGATCGAGCCCGCGAAGAGCACGTCCCCGGAGAGGCAGACCTCGTCCGCGTCCCAGGACGAGGTCGCGCCCGGCAGGCGGAACAGCACCGACCCGCCGGTATGGCCGGGAGCGTGATCGACCGTGATCTCCAGCCCGGCGATGCTCAGCACCGCGCCGTCCGTCAGGGAGGCGACGTCGTCCGGCTCCGAATACTCCAGGCGGCCGCCGAAGAGCGAGCTCAGGTCGGCGCTCAGCCCCTTCGACGGGTCGGCGAGCATCTCCCGGTCGTCCGGGTGCACGTACGCGGTGATCCCGCGGGCCCCACAGACGGGCGCGACGGAGAACGTGTGGTCCAGGTGACCGTGCGTGAGAAGCACCGCCGCCGGGGCGAGCCGGTGCTGTGCGAGCACCTCGTCCAGCTGGTCCAACACACCGATGCCGGGGTCGACGATCAGGCACTGCTCGCCCGGGCCGGCGGCCAACACATAACAGTTGGTGCCGAAGGCCTGCGCCGGAAAGCTGGCGACGAGCACGAGCCGGTCCCCCTCACAGAAAACAGGTGCGAATTGTAACGAGCCTAGCTGGGCAGCCGCACACCACTTTCTCAGGAGGTACCCGTACACTCTTGCGGGCGTGTGGCGTGCCGCACCCCTTGACATGCACAGGGAAGGACAGCGTTAAGTGGCCTCCAGCAAGGACCGGCAGCGCAAGCTCGCGCGCGCGAAATTCGATCGCCAGATGGCTCGCCGGGCCGTCCGGGAGCGCAGGCGCCGCCGCGTCCTGGCCGGTGGCGGTATCGCTCTCGCAGTTCTGGTGGTCGCGGTGGGCGGCGCCTGGATCGGTGGCGCGTTCGACAAGGACGAGAAGACTTCCACCGAGGCCGTCGACGTCTGCCTGTGGTCGCCGCTCGACAAGTCGACCAACGCCGAACTGAAGGAGGTGGGCACCCCGCCCACCAAGAACCTTCCGGAGACCGGCACCGAGATCATGACGATCGCCACCAACCAGGGTGATCCGATCAAGGCGAGCCTGGACGTCGCGAGCGCTCCCTGTGCCGCCGCCAGCTTCTCCTACCTCGCCGGCAAGCAGTTCTTCGACAACACCGACTGCCACGAGATCCTCGACATCGGCGCGGTGCACTGTGGTGACCCGAGCGGCACCGGCCAGGGCGGTCCCACGTACAGCTACTACGACGAGAACGCTCCGGCCCAGCCGGAGCCGTCGGCGAGCGCGAGCACCGGGGCGAAGGCCGCCGTGCTCTACCCCAAGGGCACCGTCGCCACGATCGGTAACCCGGCCAACAGCAACGGCAGCCAGTTCCTGATCTTCTTCAAGGACTACGCACCGACCACGGCGGCGCCGAAGTACTCGATCGTGGGCCAGGTGACCGGCGGACTGGACACCCTGGCGAAGATGGGCAAAATTCCCACGGTGGCCGACAACGCGGGCGACAAGGTCAAGCCCAAGGAGAAGATCACCATCAAGAGCCTGACCGTCGCCGCGGACGCAGCCGCGGCAGCTCCCTCGGCGAGCGCGCAGTCGTGAGTTCGGAAGAGACCAGCAGGAGGAACGACGTGTCGTCGATCAAGGACCGGCAGCGCGCGGCGGCGCGAGCCCGGCTCGAGAAGGAGATGGCCGAGCGTGCCGCGTCGGCTCGCAGCCGGCGCCGCCGCCAGGCGATCATTGGCTCCGCCCTCGCCGTCGTGGTGATCGCCGGCGCGGCCGTGTGGATCGCGAGCGCCCTGCGCAAGGACGACAAGAAGACGTCCGCGGGCAGCGCCAACACCGTCCCGGCCGGCATGGTCGCCTGCACCTGGACCCCGTCCAGCGCGGCCGGCGGTGGCAAGGTCAAGGACGTCGGCATGCCGCCGGCCACGGTGCCGAACACCGGGACCAGCACGCTGACCCTCGACACCAACCTCGGCCCGATCGAGGCGAACATCGATCTGTCCAAGGCTCCCTGCACCGGCGCCAGCTACAAGTTCCTCGCGTCGAAGAAGTTCCTCGACAACACCAAGTGCCACCGCCTGGTGAACGAGGACAAGTTCAAGGTCCTGCAGTGCGGCGACCCGTTCGCCACCGGCAAGGGCTACCGCGAGACCGACGGCACCGGCGGCCCGGGCTACACCATGGCCGAGGAGAACCTGCCGACCGACACCACCAAGCCGTACCCCGCGGGTTCGATCGCAATGGCCAACACCGGCCAGCCCGGCTCCACCGGCAGCCAGTTCTTCATCTGCGCGGAGGACACCCAGCTCCCCGCGAGCTACACCCTGCTCGGCAAGATCACCAAGGGCATGGACGTGGTGCAGAGCGTGGTCAAGGCCGGTGACGACGGCGCGTTCGCGGCGAGCGCCGGCGGCGGTCACCCCAAGAAGGAACTCGACATCAAGACCATGACGGTTTCCTGACGCAAGGTCCACGAGAAACGGGCGGCCCGCTTCGGGCCGCCCTTTTCTTTGCGGTACGACCGATGAGGTCCCGCCCCCAGGCCTCCCGGCCCAAGCGCTGTGGCAATCTCGCGCGAGGTCCGCGCAACCCCGGACCGCAGCGCGCCGCACGTAAGCCCTGAAACAGGCTTAGATCACGCGCAAACTCGGACACAGGACCAGATCAGGGCACGCTCACGGCAAATCCCGGCACCGGCTCGGGCCGAGGCGCGCCGCGCGCTCCCCAGCCCGGTCATGGAGGCTCAGGCGCCGGACGTCACCCGGTACGCGTCGAACACGCCGTCGACCTTCCGCACCGCCGCCACCAGGTGACCGAGATGCTTCGGGTCGGCCATCTCGAAGGTGAACCGGCTGACCGCCACCCGGTCGCGGGTCGTGGTGACCGTCGCGGACAGAATGTTCACCCGCTCCTCGGAGAGCACCCGGGTCACGTCGGCCAGCAGCTTGTGCCTGTCCAGCGCCTCCACCTGGATGGCGACCAGGAACGTCGACGCGGACGTCGGCTTCCAGCTCACCTCGACGACCCGCTCGTCCTGATCGCGCAGGTCCTGCGAGTTGGCGCAGTCCTCCCGGTGCACGCTCACCCCGCCGGAGCGGGTGACGAAGCCGAACACCACGTCCCCCGGAACCGGGGTGCAGCAGCGGGCCAGCTTCACCCAGACGTCGGAGACGCCCTTCACCACCACACCCGGGTCCTGCGCGGTGCTGCGGTTGCGCGGCGGCCGGGTCGCGACGGCGGTCTCGGCGATGTCCTCGACCGCGCCCTCCTCGCCACCGAAACCGGCGACGAGCTTGGCGACCACGGACTGCGCGGAGACGGTGTTCTCGCCCACCGCGGCGTAGAGCGAGGAGACGTCGGCCAGGTGCAGGTCACGAGCGATGGTCGTGAGGTTGTCGCTGGTCAGCATGCGCTGCAGGGGCAGGCCCTGCTTGCGCATCGCCTTGACGATCGCGTCCTTGCCGTCCTCGATCGCTTCCTCGCGGCGCTCCTTGTTGAAGAACTGCCGGATCTTCGTCCGCGCCCGCGGGCTCTTCACGAAGCCGAGCCAGTCCTGCGTCGGGCCGGCCGTGGCGGACTTGGACGTGAAGATCTCGATCACGTCGCCGTTGGAGAGCGTCGACTCCAGCGGCACCAGCTTGCCGTTCACCCGCGCGCCGATGCACTTGTGCCCGACCTCGGTGTGCACCGCGTACGCGAAGTCGACGGGCGTGGAGCCGGTCGGCAACGGGATCACGTCGCCCTTCGGCGTGAAGACGTAGACCTCCTGGCTGGACAGGTCGAACCGCAGCGCGTCCAGGAACTCGGACGGGTCGCTCGCCTCCCGCTGCCAGTCAAGCAGCTGCCGCAGCCAGGTCATCTCGTCGATGTGCGCCGGCGGGCCGACGATCGTCGCGCCCTTCTGCTCCTTGTACTTCCAGTGCGCGGCGATGCCGAACTCGGCCGTCCGGTGCATCGCGAACGTCCGGATCTGCATCTCGACCGGCTTGCCGGTGGGGCCGATCACGGTCGTGTGCAGCGACTGGTACATGTTGAACTTCGGCATCGCGATGTAGTCCTTGAACCGGCCCGGCACCGGCTGCCAGTTCGCGTGGATCACGCCCAGCGCGGCGTAGCAGTCGCGGACCGTGTCGACCAGGATGCGGACGCCGACCAGGTCATAGATGTCGTTGAAGTCCCGGCCCCGGACGATCATCTTCTGATAGATCGAGTAGAGGTGCTTGGGGCGGCCGGTCGTCTCGGCCTTGATCTTCGCCGACTTGAGGTCGAGGCTGACCCGGTTCGTCACCTGGCGCAGCAGCGCCTCGCGCTGCGGCTGGTGCTCGCCGATCAGGCGGTTGATCTCCTCGAACCGTTTGGGGAACAGGGTGCCGAAGGCCAGGTCCTCCAGCTCCCACTTGATCGTGTTCATACCCAGCCGGTGGGCCAGCGGGGCCAGGATCTCCAGCGTCTCCTTCGCCTTCTGCTCCTGCTTGGGGCGGGGCAGGAAGGTGAGGGTACGCATGTTGTGCAGCCGGTCGGCCAGCTTGATCACCAGGACGCGCGGGTCCTTGGCCATCGCGACGACCATCTTGCGGATCGTCTCGGCCTTCGCCGCGTCGCCGAGCTTCACCCGGTCGAGCTTGGTCACACCGTCGACCAGGAGCGCCACCTCGGCGCCGAAGTCGTTGCGCAGCTGCTCGAGGCCGTAGTCGGTGTCCTCGATCGTGTCGTGCAGCAGCGCGGCGGCCAGCGTCGTGGTGTCCATGCCCAGGTTGGCCAGGATGGTCGCCACGGCGAGCGGGTGCGTGATGTACGGGTCGCCGGACTTGCGGTACTGCCCGGAGTGCCAGCGGGCGGCCACGTCGAACGCCTTCTGCAACTGGCGCACGTCACCCTTGGGGTGACTCGCCCGGTGCGTGGCGATCAGCGGCTCGAGGACCTCGCTGACCTGCGTGCTCTGCCAGGGTGCGTTGAACCGGGCCAGTCGTGCCCGCACCCGCCGGCCGGTGGGCGCGCTGGCGAAGCCGAAGCCGGTCGTCTCACCGGTCAGCGGGGATGGCTGGGTGGTCTCCGGGTCACCGACAGCCGCGGGCGCGGCCCCGTCGGAAGCGGTCTTCTCGTCGAGGCGAGCCTGGCCATCGGGCGAAACCTCGCCCGTGCCGGTCCGCGAGTTCTGGGTCGGTTGCACCGTGCCCTCCGCCGGAGGGACGACGTCGCTGGACACCGGCCTCCTCATCACCTTCGCCATGATCCTCGCCGGAGTCTGAAGCCCGTCGAAGACGATTTCATCCAGGGGTGGCCCTCTGGAACGACCATCCTACCCGCACCGACATCGCTGTTGGCCCGGCCGAACCTCCGATTCGGCCAGGACCGGCGGGGCGAACAACAACGAACGGGGATCAAACGGTCAGCAGCGAGCGCACCGCACGCGAGCTCAGCCTCGCCCGCCCGTTCAAGAATCCCAACTCGAGCAGCACGGTGAAGCCGGAGACCGTGCCACCGGCCCGCTCCACCAGGTCCATCGCCGCGGCCGCGGTCCCCCCGGTGGCGAGCACGTCGTCGACCACCAGAACCCGCTGCCCGGCCACGAACGCGTCCTCATGCACCTCCAGGGTGGCCTCGCCGTATTCCAGCGCGTACGAGGCGGACAGGGCCTTGCGCGGCAGCTTGCCGGCCTTGCGGATCGGAACCACCCCGGTGCCGGCCGCGTAGGCGAGCGCCGCCGCCACCACGAACCCGCGCGCCTCCACCCCGGCCACCACGTCGAACGAGCCGGGACCGTGGTGCGCCGCGATGCCGTCGATCACCCGCCGGAACACCTCGGCGTCCGCGAAGAGCGGCATCAGGTCCTTGAAGACGACTCCGGGCTTGGGGAAGTCCGGCACGTCGATGCTGGCGCCCGCGACCAGAGCGGCCAGCTCGGCCCCGCAGTCACCGGTCGCCAGGGGAATCTCGGTAGTCACGGCGGACAGCCTAGCGGCGGGCCGGAACGGGCCGACGAAACGGCCCGCCACCATCGGTGACGGGCCGCTCGATCGAACTGCTTACAGGTTTACCGCTTGCCGCCGGGACGGTTGCCGGAGCGACGGTTGGCCGGACGGGCGCCCGGGCGCGGGGCCGTGCTGCCGGCCATCGCGGGGACGTCCGAGTCGGTGGCGTTCGCCGGGCGGCCCTGGTCGCCGCGGGCCACGTCGTCGGAGCGGTTGGCCCGGCGGGCCAGCACCCGGGCGTTGTGCGCCTTGATCTTCGGCTCCTGGTCCTTCAGCGCGCTCAGCACCGGCGCGGCGAACATGATCGACGAGATGACGCCGAAGCCCATGCCGACGAAGAGCACCAGGCCCAGGTCCTTCAGGGTGCCCGCGCCGAGCAGGCCGGCACCGATGAAGAGCAGGCCACCGACCGGCAGCAGCGCCACCAGACCGGTGTTCAGCGACCGCATCAGGGTCTGGTTGACCGCCAGGTTGGTCGCCTCGGCGTAGGTGCGGGTGCTGCCCGCGGTGATCCCCCGGGTGTTCTCCTGCACCTTGTCGAAGACCACGACGACGTCGTACAGCGAGTAACCGAGGATCGTCAGGAAGCCGATCACCGTGGAGGGCGTCACCTCGAAGCCGACCAGCGAGTACACACCGGCGGTGAGCACCAGGTCGAGCACGAGCGAGGCCAGCGCGGCCACCGCCATCCGCCACTCGAACCGGACGATCAGGTACGCCACCACCAGGACCAGGAAGATGATCAGACCGAGAATGGCCTGCTGGGTGACCTTGCCGCCCCAGGCCGCCGAGACCTGGCTGTCACTGATCTTCTTGGCCTCCACCCCGAGATCGGTGACGAGCGTGGCCTTGGCCTTGCTCACCTCGTCCGCCGACAGCGCCGACGCACGCACCGTGAAGCTGGCATCGGCGCCCTCGCCGACCTGCTGGACCGCGGTGGTCGAGGCTTCCGGGTCAGCCTCCCGGACGGCCTTGTCGACCGCCTTGGCGACCTCGTCCTGGGTCAGCGTCTTGCCCTCGACCGAGGCCGGCACGCTGAACGAGGTACCACCGGCGAACTCGATGCCGAGCTCGAAGCCGCGGATCACGAAGCTGCCGATCGCGATCAGCACCAGCGCCGTCGCGATGGTGAACCACATCTTCCGGCGGCCCACGATGTTGATGTTCGCTTCACCCGCGTAGAGACGGGTCGCGAGACCGGGACGGGCCATGTCAGGCCTCCTTCACACGCGAGGAGCCGGACTCCTCGGTCGGGGTGCGGCGCAGGACGCGGCCGAGGCCGCTGACCCGCGGCGACATGAACGCCTTGGTGTTGGCGAACATGGTCATGATCGGGTGCCGGAAGAGGAACACCACGAGCAGGTCGAGGATGGTCGAGAGACCCATCGCGAACGCGAAGCCCTGCACCGCGCCGATCGACACGATGTAGAGCACCACCGCACACATGATGGTGATGGTGTTCGCCGAGATGATCGTCCGCCGGGCCCGGTGCCACGCCCGCGGCACCGCGCTGCGCGGCGAGCGGCCCTCGTGGATCTCGTCCTTGAGCCGCTCGAAGTAGATGACGAACGAGTCCGCCGCGACACCTAGGGACACGATGAAGCCGGCGATACCGGCCAGGGTCAGCGTGTACCCGATGGTGCGGCCGAGGAAGACCAGCGCGCCGAAGGTGAGCAGACCGGAGAGCAGCAGGCTCAGGAAGATCACCGAGCCGAGCAGGCGGTAGTAGAAGAACGCGTAGATCGCCACCAGCGCCAGGCCGATCCCAGCGGCGATCAGGCCCGCCTGAAGCTGCTGGTAACCGAGCGTCGCGGAGATGGTCTGCATCGGGCCGGCCTCGAAGGTGACCGGGATGGCGCCGAACTTGAGCTGGTCGGCCAGCTGCTTGGCGGAGGCCGCGGTGAAGCTGCCGGTGATCTGCGACGAGCCGGTCAGCACGCCCTGGATCTGCGGCGCCGACAGGATCTCCTTGTCGAGCACGACCGCGACCGCGCAGTGCTCGGCCGAGCCGTAGAGCGCCTGGACGGCGGTGAAGCACGGGTCGCTGGAGGTCGCGTTGTACGCCACCCGGGTCAGGTCGGCCCACTTCTTCTGGCCCTCGCTCTTGAAGTCGAGCGAGACCACCCACTGGCCGTTCTGCTGGTCGAGCTGCGGGCTGGCGTTGGCGATGTCGTCACCGACCACCGTCGCCTTGTCCAGCAGGACCTTGGCCTGGCCACCGTAGCAGGCCACCACCTGGGACTTCTCGTTGTCGATCGAGCCGTTCGGCCGCTTGTCGAGCTGGTCGCAGCTGATCGTCGGGACGTTGAACTGCATCTCCGGGCTGAGCACGGCGATCTCCGCCGGGGTCAGCGTGGAGAACGGCTTGTACGCCAGGCCGGCCTTCGGGTCGCTGGACAGGTCGACCGGCGCGGTCAGCTTCTCGGCCTGCGCCCAGAGTGCCGCGCCGACCTTCTTCTCGACCTCCGCACGCTGCGCCTTCACGTCCGCCGTCACCGGAGCCGGCGACGAGGACGCGCTCGGAGTGGCAGCCGGGGCCGACGCCGAGGCGCTCGGGTTGGCCGACGGGGTGGCGCTGGGCACCGCCTCGCCACCGCCCTGGCCGCCCGTGCCGCCCGACGGGCTCGACACCACCGACGGGGCGCTGGCGCTGCTCTTCGGAGCGACCGAGCCGGACGGGGCCGCCGACGGGACGCCGCTCGCCGAGACACTGGGCGACGGCGACGGCGGGTTCAACGCGGTCGCGGAGACGTCCTGAGTCGTGCCGATCAGCAGCCGGAACCGCATGTTGGCGGCCTGCGCAAGGTCCTTGAGCTGGTCGTCCGCCTTACCGGCCAGGGAGACCACGATGGTGTTGTCACCCTGGACGACCACCTCGGCCTCGGAGACGCCGAGGGCGTCCACCCGGTTGTTGATGATCGTGCGGGCCTGCTCCATCGCGTCCTTGCTCGGCTTGCCACCGGCCTGGCTCGCGATGTACGTCGCCTGCGTGCCGCCGACCAGGTCGAGGCCGAGCTTCGGCTGAAGGCGATCGGCGAAGCTGCCCTTGGCTCCACCGCCGAAGAAGACGAGCAGATACAGGACGACGAAGATCAGGCCGAGCACGCCGAGTTGGCGTCCAGGATGCATCTGTCCCTGTGGTGGTCGTGCCACGGCGTTAGGTCTCCCTGTGTTCAGGCCGCGCGCACCGCGCGGCGCTGTCGATCGATGGCCGGCCGACGACCGTTCGAACGGCGGCCGGGACGGACCGGAGCCGCAGGCAGGGACGCCGCGGCCCGGTCCGGGGGTCGAACTCTTGTCAGTCCTGCTTCCGGGTTTCGACGACCGGGCTCACCGGCTCCTCGACGGTCTCCGAGGCGGCGACCGGCTCGGCCTCGACGGTCTCGGCGGCCGGCTCGTCGGCGCGGGTGATCACCCGGGAGATCGCCTGCCGGGCGAACCGGACCTGCACGTCGGGCGCGATCTCCAGAGTCACCACGTCGTCCTCGACGCTCACCACGGTGCCGTGCAGGCCGCCGATGGTGACGATCTCGTCCCCGGCTCCGAGCTTGTTCTGCAGCTCCATCGCCTCCCGCCGCCGCTTCTGCTGCGGCCTGATGACCAGCAGATACATCACGCCGATGATCAGAATGAAGGGCAGAACCATCCCCAGCGGGTTGGAGCTGTTGGAAGCGGCCAGGTACACGAGAAACAGCCTTCCGTAGGCCTCCGACACCCTCTGTTGAGGTGTGCCGGGGCGTCAAAACATCCGGGTTGAGCGGGGGCGAGTCTAATCGGTCAACCTGGAGACTACGAATGCGGCACACGTCACGTTCACATCACGAGGGATATTTACGTATCTCGTGCGAACAGGTCACCCTGAAACACGCCCGACCTGCCGTCTTGCGGCGGAGTGCGGCCGAGATGTGCCCAACCGGCCTCGGTGGCCACCCGGCCACGTGAGGTGCGCGCGAGCAGACCGGCCCGCACCAGGAACGGTTCGCACACCTCTTCGACCGTGTCGGACTGCTCCCCCACCGCGACGGCGAGCGTGGAGAGGCCGACCGGGCCGCCCTTGAACGACTCGATCAGCGCGCGCAGCACCGCCCGGTCCAGCCGGTCCAGGCCGAGTTCGTCGACGTCGTACACCTTCAGCGCCGCGCGCGCGACCTCGTCGGTGACCACGCCGTCCGCCCGCACCTCGGCGAAGTCGCGGACCCGGCGCAGCAGCCGGTTCGCGATACGCGGCGTGCCCCGGGAGCGTCCGGCGATCTCCGCAGCGCCCGCCGCGGTGATCGGCACCCCGAGGATCCGCGCCGAGCGGTGCAGCAGCGCGTCCAGGTCGGCGGGAGAGTAGAAGTCCAGGTGCGCGACGAAGCCGAAGCGGTCGCGCATCGGCCCGGTCAGCAGGCCGGCCCGGGTGGTCGCGCCGACCAGCGTGAACGGCTCCACGTCCAGCGGGATCGCGGTGGCGCCCGGCCCCTTGCCGACCACCACGTCGACCCGGAAGTCCTCCATCGCGCTGTAGAGCAGCTCCTCGGCCGGCTTGGCGATCCGGTGGATCTCGTCGATGAAGAGCACGTCGCCCGGTCCGAGCCCGGTCAGGATCGCGGCCAGGTCGCCAGAACGCTCGATCACCGGCCCGCTGGTGGTCCTGATCCCGGTGCCCAGCTCCGCCGCCACGATGTTCGCCAAGGTCGTCTTGCCGAGGCCGGGCGGGCCGGAGAGCAGGATGTGGTCGGGCGGGGAACCGCGGCCCATCGCTCCCTTGAGCAGCAGTTCGAGCTGGTCACGGACGCGGTGCTGGGCGATGAAGTCGGCCAGTCGCTTCGGGCGGACGCTCGCCTCGGCGTCCAGTTCCTCGTCCCGGGCCTCCGGTGAGAGCTCGTCACTCATCGCGTCTTGCCCAGCAGCCGGATCGCCTGGCGCAGCAGCACCGGCACCGACGGCGGCTCACCCTCGATCGTCTCGCCGATCGCGGCGACCGCCTGATCGGCCTGGGCGGCGCTCCAGCCGAGCGCGAGCACACCCTGGCGGACCTGCTCCTGCCAGGCGCCGGCCAGCACGCTCGTGCTGCCGCCGTCGCCGAGCCCGACCGGGCCGATCTTGCCCTTGAGCTCCACGATCAGCTTCTCGGCGCCGCGCTTGCCGATGCCCGGGACCTGGGTCAGGGCCGCCAGGTCGCCGCCACCGATCGCCCGGCGCACCGCGTCGGGCTGGTGCACCGCGAGCACCGCCTGCGCGATCCGCGGCCCGACCCCGTTCGCCGTCAGCAGCAGGTCGAAGAGCTGCCGCTCGTCGTCGTCGGCGAAGCCGTAGAGGGTGAGCGAGTCCTCCCGGACGATCAGGGTGGTGGCGAGCCGGGCCTCCGCGCCGACGCGCAGCCCGGCGAGCGTGTTCGGCGTGCAGAAGACCCGCATGCCGACACCACCCACCTCGATCACGGCACTGTCATGGAGGATCGCGGCGACCACGCCGCGCACGCTGGCGATCATCGAGGGCTCCTGCGGGCGGCGGCCAGGGCCGCGGCTTGGATCTTCGCGCGGGTTCCGCCGCGCCAGATGTGACAGATGGCCAGGGCGAGGGCGTCCGCCGCGTCGGCCGGTTTCGGTGGCGCGTCGAGCTGCAGCAGGCGCGTGACCATCGAGGTGACCTGCGCCTTGTCGGCGGTCCCGGACCCGGTGACGGCCGCTTTGACCTCACTCGGCGTGTACGTCTCCACGGGCAGTCCGGCCCGTGCCCCGGCGAGCACGGCGACACCGCTGGCCTGCGCGGTGCCCATCACGGTCCGCACGTTGTGCTGGGCGAACACCCGCTCGACCGCGACCGCGTCCGGTTTGTGCTCGGCGATCAACTCGGCCAGCGACCGGTCCAGGTTCAGCAGGCGCAGCGCGATGTCCTCGCCGGGCTCGCTGCGGACGACGTAGTAGCCGATCATCCTGCCGGGCCGGCCGGGCACCCCCTCGACCACGCCGACGCCGCACCGGGTGAGACCCGGGTCGATGCCGAGTACGCGCACCGCGGCCTCCCCTCACGTACGTGTGTTCGACACCCTAATACGGTCACCGCTTGCATTCACCGCCGACACGCTCCGACGATGGAGGCGGGAGGACGTCATGTACCTCATACCGCCGATGGCCGACGACCCGCCGCCGGAGTTCGTCGGCACCGTCGCGGCTCACGAGCAGGAGCTGCGGCACGATGCACTGCGCCTGGCCGGCGGCGATCCGGTGGGTCACGAGATCTACCAGGAGGCCCTGGTCGACCTGGCCGGCCACTGGCGCCGGCTGTACTGGTGGGGCCGCCTCACCCACTCCGACACCCCCGGCCTCTACCTGCGCAAACGCCTCTCCAAACGGGCCCACGCCTGGCGCGAGGATCAGATCTACGAGGTCGAGGTCCGCGTACTGCGCCCGCCGGCGAGCGTCTTCGCACAGGTAAGCGGCCCGGCCGCCAGCCTCGCTCTCCGCAAGGCCGCCGTGCTCGACGGTACGACCCGGGCCGGCCTCCGCACCCTCGCCGACGCGACCGTCGCCTGGGTCCACGCCTGGCGCCGCTCCGAACACCGCCGCATCGCCCGCCTGATCATCGGCGGCCTGCTCCTGGTAGCCACCATGGTCCAGTCCATGGCCTGGCTCGCCGGCCCACCGGCTTAGCCGGCAACTCGCTTCGCGCGATACTCGGCTTCCAGCTCGGAGAGCCTGAGGGTCCGCACATGGGTATAAGCCTGGCCGCCCACGCCTGCGGTCAGCCGCTGAATGATGACCGTGGCATCGTCATGGGAGCGCTCAGAATCCCGCTCGACGATCCAGTATTCCGGGATGCCCTGCTCGGCATACCAGTCCGCCTTGTGGGTGTACTCGCCGTTCGGCGAGTTTTCGGAGACGACTTCGGCCACGAGGCTGTAGGCAGAACCGGGCAGATTCGAATAGTCGGCGGTATTCGGCGGGGGCGCGATGGCCACACCGACATCCGGAAGGCGGCAGTCTCGCGGCCGACTCCCGCGCACCCCAGGATCCTGGAACGCTCGGGCGCCGGCCGCGACCAGCATTGAACAGATCCGCAACACCATGTCCTTATGCCAAAAGGACGTAGGGGTCATGATGACGAGGTTTCCGTCATGCAGTTCGTATCGGCCGCGGGGCAGCTTGACAAGATCATCAACGTCCAGATCTTTGATGACGGACAGGGGTATTGATGGCTCGGTCAAAGCAAGCACCCCCTCAGCCTAGTTGCCCTGCGACTAGATGTCACGCGTCAATGAGTGCCATTACCTCGTCGGAGACGTCGAAGTTCGCGTAGATGTTCTGCACGTCGTCGCAGTCCTCGAGCGCGTCGATCAGCTTGAACACCTTGCGGGCGGCGTCCTCGTCGACCTCAACCGTCATGGTCGGGAGCAGCGGCGACTCGGCCGAGTCGTAGTCGATGCCGGCGCCCTGCAGCGCGGTGCGCACCGCGACCAGGTCGGTCGGCTCGCTGACCACCTCGAACGAGTCACCCAGGTCGTTGATCTCCTCGGCGCCGGCCTCCAGCACCGCGAGCATCACGTCGTCCTCGGTCAGCTCACCCTTGGGGACGATCACCACGCCCTTACGGTTGAACAGGTAGGACACCGAGCCCGCGTCGGCGAACGTGCCGTGGTTACGAGTCAGCCGGGTGCGCACCTCGGTCGCGGCGCGGTTACGGTTGTCGGTGAGGCACTCGATCAGCAGGGCGACGCCGTTCGGGCCGTACCCCTCGTACATGATCGTCTGCCAGTCGGCGCCGCCGGCCTCGAGGCCGGAGCCGCGCTTGACCGCGTTGTTGATGTTGTCGTTCGGAACCGACGACTTCTTCGCCTTCTGGATGGCGTCGTAGAGCGTGGGGTTACCGGACGGGTCGCCGCCACCGGTACGCGCCGCGACCTCGATGTTCTTGATCAGCTTGGCGAACATCTTGCCGCGCTTGGCGTCGACGACCGCCTTCTTGTGCTTGGTCGTCGCCCACTTGGAGTGGCCGGACATGCGTAACCTCCGTGTCTACCGTGCGGGTGCGGCCTGGCGGACCATCTCGACGAAGTACCGGTGGACGCGAAGGTCGCCGGTCAGCTCCGGGTGGAATGCCGTGGCGAGCAGGTTCCCCTGCCGAACGGCGACAATCCTACCGGCGGCGTCACCGGAGGCCACTCGCCCCAGCACCCGCACGTCGGGGCCGATCTGCTCGACCCACGGGGCCCGGATGAAAACGGCGTGGAAGTCGCCGCCCTCGATGCCCTCGATCTCCACATCCGCCTCGAACGAGTCGACCTGCCGGCCGAACGCGTTACGCCGGACGGTCATCTCGATCCCCTGGAAGGACTCCTGGTCGGGGCGGCCGTCCAGAACCGTGGTCGCCAGCATGATCATGCCGGCGCAGGAACCGTACACCGGCATGCCGTCCGCGATGCGCTTCCGAATCGGGTCGAGCAGGCCGAAAGTGATCGCGAGGTTGCTGATCGCGGTGGACTCGCCCCCGGGGATCACCAGTGCGTCGACGTCGGCCAGTTCCTCGGGCCGCCGGATCGGCCGGGCAAGCACGTCTGATTCGGCCAGAGCGGACAGGTGTTCGCGCACGTCGCCCTGCAGGGCCAGCACTCCGATGTTCACGCCACCAACTCTAGGACCCCGATCCGGGCTGGTCAGAGGCGGCCGCGGGTGACCTTGGACAAACCCCCGCCCGAGCCGCCGACCGCTAATGCAGGCCACCGTGGGGTCGATTGGCTATCGAGGCGTCGGCGGCCCACTTCGTAGGATCGCCGTAACAAACCCCGCACGAGGAGTCGTATGTCTGAGAACCAGCCCGCCGTCGGAACCGCCCGCGTCAAGCGCGGTATGGCGGAGATGCTCAAGGGCGGCGTGATCATGGACGTCGTCACCCCCGAGCAGGCGAAGATCGCCGAGGACGCCGGCGCGGTCGCCGTGATGGCGCTGGAGCGGGTCCCCGCGGACATCCGCGCTCAGGGTGGCGTCTCGCGCATGTCGGACCCGGACATGATCGACGGCATCATCAACGCCGTCTCGATCCCGGTGATGGCCAAGGCCCGGATCGGACACTTCGTCGAGGCCCAGGTCCTGATGTCGCTCGGCGTCGACTACATCGACGAGTCCGAGGTGCTGACCCCGGCCGACTTCGCGAACCACATCGACAAGTGGCAGTTCACCGTCCCCTTCGTCTGTGGTGCGACCAACCTGGGTGAGGCGCTGCGGCGGATCACCGAGGGCGCCGCGATGATCCGTTCGAAGGGCGAGGCCGGCACCGGCGACGTCTCGAACGCGACCACCCACATGCGCAAGATCCGGGCCGAGATCCGCCGGCTGCAGACCCTGCCCGAGGACGAGCTCTACGTCGCCGCCAAGGAGCTGCAGGCGCCGTACGAGCTGGTCAAGGAGGTTGCCGAGGCGGGCAAGCTGCCGGTCGTGCTCTTCACCGCGGGCGGCATCGCCACCCCGGCGGACGCCGCGATGATGATGCAGCTGGGCGCCGAGGGTGTCTTCGTCGGCTCGGGCATCTTCAAGTCCGGCAACCCGGCGCAGCGGGCCGCCGCGATCGTCAAGGCCACCACGTTCCACGACGACCCGGACGTGATCGCCAAGGTGTCGCGTGGCCTGGGTGAGGCCATGGTCGGCATCAACGTCGACGAGATCCCGCAGCCGCACCGCCTCGCCGAGCGCGGCTGGTAATCGCTGTCACGAGGAAGGGCCGCCCTGGTGGGCGGCCCTTTTTCGGCTCAAGGCGACCGGCGATCAATTTTAAGATCCCATTTCCCCGGTACGACCGATGGAGCCCCGTGAGCAGGCCTCGCGGCCTCGTTGCCGTGCCGATCTCGCGCGGGGCCGTGCCGTCGTGCGGGCCGCTGCCGCGCGCCGCGGTCCGTGGTCGGCTGGGGTTGGCTGGCCAGGCAGGGTGGCCACCTGGTTGCCGTGGTTGACGCCGCTCGCGGTTGGCCGGTGGCTGCGGCCCGGCTTACCGCGCTCAGACGGTCTGTACCGGCTGCGGTGTCGCGGGCGCGGCGCTCGGCACCGGCAGCGGCGGCATGACCGGCTCGACGATGTCGAAGTAGCGCGGCCGCGGGTACCGCCCGGGCAGCCGCAGCACCCGCACCAGCTTGCGCCGCCGCGCGGTGAGCGCGTCCCGGACCAGGTCGGTGTGCACCTGGCGGGCCAGCACCACCCGCCGGCTGCTGCCGATCAGCGTGCGTGCCGCCGGGTCGGCCGGGTCCAGGACGATGCCCTGCAGATGGCGGGTGAGGTCGTTCTCCGCGGACTCGCGCTCGTCCGGCTCCGCGTCGAGGGCGAGCCGGGCGGCGGCGTACAGCTCGACCGACTCGATCTGCTCGGCGACCACCGCGGCGGCCGCGGCACGGCGCAGCAGGTGCGCGTCGAGGGCACGCTCGGCGGACTGGGCGCGGGCGTGCACCCGCTCGACCCGCTGGGCGGTCCATCCGAGGTACGCCGAGAAGATCGCGGCCAGCACGACGGCACCCACCACCCACCACATGCGGGGCATCGTAGTGCCGAAACGTCTCCGGCTGTCACCTGCCCCGAGTCGATCATGCCGGTTCGTCGTCGAAAACCCGCCCGTCGGTGGCCTCGATCGCCGTGGTGTAGACCTCGAGAACCCGGGCGGCCACACTCGGCCAGTCGAACGCGCCGACCGCCACCCGAGCACGGGAGGCCAGGTCAGCCCGGTGATCGGGGCTGTCGAGCAGGTCACCGAGCAGGGTGGTGAGCGCGTCCGCGTCGCCGTTCGGGAAGAGCGCGCCGGCCCGGCCACCGTCCAATACCCGACGAAACGCGTCCAGGTCGCTCGCCGCGATCGTCGCGCCGGCCGCCATCGCCTCGGTGAGGATCATGCCGAAGCTCTCCCCGCCGGTGTTCGGGGCGACGTAGACGTCGACGCTGCGCAGCATCCGGGCCTTGTCCGCCTCACTGACCAGGCCCAGGAACTCGACCCGGGAGTGCAGCTCGGCCGGGATCCCGGCGAACAGCTCGTCGCGGTCGCCGGGGCCGGCCACCAGCAGGCGCAGGCCGGGGCGCTGCCGGGCGAGCGTGACGAACGCCGTACGCAGCAGCGGGAACCCCTTGCGGGATTCGGTGAAACGGCCGAGGAAACCGAGCGTGCCGCCCTCGCCGGGCCATCCCGGCAGCGCGTCCGCCGTGGCGAACTTCCGCACCGCGACCCCGTTGGGGATCTCGACCGCGCCGCCGCCGAGGTGTTCCACCTGGACCTTGCGGGCCAGCTCACTGACCGCGATCCGGGCGGTGATCTTCTCCATCACCGGCTGCAGGAAGTTCTGCGCGACGGCGAGGGCCCGGGACCGGGTCATCGCGGTGTGGAAGGTGGCCACCACCGGGCCGCGCGCGGAGAGCACCGCGAGCAGCGACAGGCTGGGCGTCAGCGGCTCGTGCACGTGCAGCACGTCGAACTCGCCGCGGGCGAGCCAGCGGCGGGTCCGGGCGGTGGAGACCGGCCCGAAGGCGATCCGGGCCACCGAGCCGTTGTACGGCAGTGGCACCGCCCGCCCGGCCGGCACCAGATATTCCGGCAGGTCGGCGTCCTCGTCGGCGGGCGCGAGCACGCTGACGTGATGGCCCAGGCCGATCAGCGCCTCGGCCAGGTCCATGATGTGGTTCTGCACGCCGCCGGGGACGTCGAACGAGTAGGGCGAGACGATCCCGATCCGCACGGCACTCCCCCTAGAGCCAGAGCTTCTGGAGCATGTGCCAGTCCTGCGGATGGTCGGCGATGCCGATCGCGAAGGCGTCGGCCATCAGCTGCACGGTCCGCTTGACCCGCTCGTCGAGCGGCCCCTCCGCCGGCGGTGTGATCTTACGGAGCACCGCCTCGACCCGGTCCTCCGAGTACCAGCAGTCGACCGTGTACATCGGGGCGCCGGTGCGGATGGCGAGCAGCGCCGGGCCGGCCGGCATCCGGGTCTTCCCGCCGAAGAAGTCCACCTCGACGCCGCCACGGGACAGGTCCCGGTCGGCCAGCAGCGGGACCACCCAGCCCTGCTCGAGGTGCTCGGCGAGCACGTCCAGCGGGGGACGGTCGCCGCCGGTGAGCGGCAGCACCCGCATGCCCAGGCTCTCGCGGTAGTCCAGAAACTTCCGGTAGACCGCCTCCGGCTTGAGCCGCTCGGCGACGGTGATCATCCGCCAGTCGTTGGCGACCACCCAGGCGGCGGCCGCGTCCCAGTTCGCCACGTGCGGCAGGGCCAGGACCAGGCCGTTGCCCTCGGCGATGACGCTCTTCATCTCTTCGTGACAGTCGGCGCGCATGTTGAAGCCGGCCGCGTTCTGCTCGCGCGTCCGCGACGGCAGGCGGAACGCCTCCATCCAGTACCGCGCGTACGACCGCAGCCCGTCCCGCACCAGCGTCTCCGGCATGTCCGCGCCCACCACCTGCTGGTAGTTGCGGCGCAGCCGCTGGGTGCCCGGGCCGTTCGCCTTCCAGGCCCGGTCGGCCACCCGCCTGAACAGCGCTTGGGCGACCGGCAGCGGCAGCGCGCGGACCAGGCGCCACCCGGCGGTGAAGCCGAGCGTGGTCAGCTGGTCCTTCACTCGGCCGAGACCTTCGGCTCGGTGCGGGCCGCGTGGATGAGCCGCTGGAAGACGGTGACCAGGGAGAGCACCGCGAGCACCCAGAGCGCGGCCGGCAGGCCCCACTCCAGTCCCGCCGCGCCGAGCAGGCCGCCGACCCCGACGATGAGCAGGCGCTCCAGACGCTCGGCGAGGCCGACGTCGGCGTTCAGGCCGAGGCTCTGCGCCCGGGCCTTCACGTAGGAGACGACCTGACCCGCGACGAGGCTGATCAGGGCGGCGACCACTCCGCCGTACGGATTGCCCTGTCCGGCCAGGTAATAGACGACCGCGCCGAACACCGCCCCGTCGGCGAGCCGGTCCATGGAGGAGTCGAGGAGTGCCCCGAATCTGCCGGTTCCGCCTCTCATGCGGGCCATCGTGCCGTCGAGTGCGTCTGTGAGCGCGCAGGCGGTTACGATCACGGTGCCGGCGAGGAGATGTCCTCGCGCACCGAAGTACGAACCGATGAGCACTCCGACGGTGCCCGCGATGGTGACGGCGTTAGGGGTAACGCCGATCTTGAGCAGGAAACGTGCGACCGGGTTGACGCCGTACGAGACGACGGCACGGGCCGTTACTTGAACGATCTTTGCCATGGCCGTCCCACCATAACGGCGTGTACCGGATAGCGGTAAGGCTCGCCCCCCGGTTGGCCGGATCGTCACCATCCGGAACGTCGGATGGCCATCGGTCCTTGCGACGGGGCAGCCCCGGGTGTGGGATTCATAGAACAGCGGTGTAACGAACCGGAAACGACAGGAGCGCTCGGCATGGCGCAGAAAAGCTCGGAGAAGGGGTTCGCCGGCGCGGCCGCGCCGGTGGTGACAGAGCCCGGCAGAGTACGCAACGTGGTGCTGGTGGGCCACTCCGGCGCGGGGAAGACGACCCTGGTGGAGGCGCTGCTCGCGGCCACCGGGACCATCCCTCGCGCGGGCAGCGTCGCGGACGGCACCACGGTGACCGACAACGATCCGGCGGCGGTGCGGCAGCAGCGCTCGGTGGCGCTCTCCTGCGCACCGGTCATGCATCAGGACGTGAAGATCAACCTGCTGGACACGCCGGGCTACGCCGACTTCGTCGGTGAGCTGCGGGCCGGGCTGCGCGCGGCGGACGCGGCGCTGTTCGTGGTCTCCGCGGTCGATGGGGTGGACGACGCGACCACCGCGCTCTGGGAGGAGTGCGCCACGGTCGGCATGCCAAGGGCCGTCGCAATCACCCGATTGGACCACCCGCGGGCCGACTACGACGAGACGCTGCAGGACTGCCAGGACGCGTTCGGCGAGAACGTGATGCCGATCTACCAACCGATGCTGGGCGACGACGGCCAGTCGACCGTCGGGTTGATCGGCCTGATCACGCTCCAGGTGCTGGACTACTCGAACGGGTACCCGCCCCGCGCCGGCGAGGCCGAACCGGAACACCTCAACCCGATCGCCGACGACCGGAACCAGCTCATCGAGGGGATCATCGCCGAGAGCGAGGACGAGACCCTGATGGACCGGTACATCGGCGGGGAGCTGATCTCCACCGACGCGCTGATCCCGGACCTGGAGAAGGCGGTCGCCCGGGGCAACTTCTACCCGGTCATCCCGGTCTGCTCGGCCACCGGTGTCGGACTGGACGCGCTGCTCGACTGCCTGGTCAACGCCGGCCCGTCGCCGCTGGAGCACGACCTGCCGGTGATCACCGGCCTGGACGGCTCGCCCCGGCCGCCGCTGACCTGCGACCCGAACGGCCCGCTGGTGGGCGAGGTGGTCCGCACCACGATCGACCGGCACGTCGGCCGGGTCTCGCTGGTCCGGATCTTCTCCGGCACCCTGCGGCCGGACCAGACGCTGCACGTCTCCGGGCACGGCCTGGCCGAGCGTGGCCACCCCGACCACGACGCCGACGAGCGGGTCGCGCACATCTACACGCCGCTCGGCGCGCAGCTGCGCGAGGTCTCCCAGTGCATCGCCGGCGACCTCTGCGCGATCACCAAGTCGGGCAGCGCGGAGACCGGTGACACGCTCTCCAGCAAGGACAACCCGGTGTTGATGGCACCCTGGTCGATGCCGCAGCCGCTGCTGCCGATCGCGGTGGTCGCCAAGTCCCGCGCGGACGAGGACGCCCTCGCGAAGAACCTGGCCCGGCTGGTCGCCGGCGACCCGACGCTGCGCCTGGAGCGCAACGCGGACACCCACCAGCTGGTGCTCTGGACGATGGGTGAGTCCCACGCCGACGTGGTGCTGGACCGGCTCCGCGCCGGCGGTGTCGAGCTGGAGACCGAGCCGGTGAAGGTGGCGCTGCGGGAGACCTTCGGCGCGTCGGCCAAGGGGCACGGCCGGCACGTCAAGCAGTCCGGCGGCCACGGGCAGTACGCGGTCTGCGACCTGGAGGTCGAACCGCTCCCCCGCGGCTCCGGTTTCGAGTTCGTCGACAAGGTGGTCGGCGGCGCCGTGCCGCACAACTACATCCCGTCCGTGGAGAAGGGTGTCCGCGCGCAGCTGGAGAAGGGCCTCGTGGCCGGTTACCCGGTCATCGACCTGAAGGTCACGCTCTTCGACGGCAAGGCGCACAGTGTGGACTCCTCGGACGCCGCGTTCCAGACCGCCGGGGCACTGGCGTTGCGCGAGGCGGCCGGCGCGGGACAGATGACGCTGCTGGAGCCGGTGGACGAGATCGTGGTGCGGGTGCCGGACACCTACGTCGGCGCGGTGATGAGTGATCTGTCCGGCCGGCGGGGCCGGCCGCTCGGCACGGAGACCGAGGACGACGGCGGGCACAGCCTGGTCCGGGCCGAGGTGCCGGCGATCGAGCTGGTCCGGTACGCGGTGGAGCTACGCGCCCTGTCGTCCGGGGCGGGCACGTTCTCCCGTTCGTACCTGCGGCACGAGCCGATGCCCACGCATCTCGCCGAGGCGGTCAAGAAGCAGCAGCACTAGCCACCGGGTCACACCGCGATGGCGTTGGCCGCCTCGTGCATCGGCGCAAGGACCCTGTCGATCATCTGCTCCTTCCAGGGGTGGAACTTCAGGGTCCGCATGCCGTAGTTGCGGAAGGCGATGCTGAGGCGGCTGCTCGGGACCATGTCCTTGGCCATCTTCCGGCCGAAGGCGAGGTTCTTCTCGACGTACGGCCGCATCGCGTCCTGGTAGGCCGCGAAGCCGTCCGGCTCGCCCAGGTGCCGGCCCAGCACGTACGCCCCGACCAGGGCCAGGCTGGTGCCCTGGCCGGAGGCCGGCGACGGGCAGTGGGCGGCGTCGCCGAGCAGCGCCACCCGGCCGGACGACCAGGACGGCAGCTGGACCTGGCTCATCGAGTCGAAGTAGAAGTCCGGCGCGGCGTCCATCGCGGCCAGGAACTCGTCGACGCGCCAGCCCTGCCCCGCGAACGCCGCGCGGACCATCGCCTTCTGCGCGGCGGTGTCGCGGCGGTCGAACGCCACCTCGGGTGACGCGTAGGCCATACCGACCCGGGCCGGCTGGTCCGGGTCCATCGCGTAGGCGAAGACGAGCCGGCCGGGGCGCGAGTACATCAGCTCCTCGCGCACCACACCGAGGTCGTTCGGCACCTTCGGCAGCGAGAAGATCGAGATGTAGGCGCCCAGGTGGTCCAGGGGGACCTCGCCGAACACGAGCCGCCGGGTGGCCGAGTGCAGCCCGTCCGCGCCGACCACGTGGTCGAAGCGGCGGGGCGCGCCCTTCTCGAAGGTGACGTCCACGCCGTCGGGGCCGTCCACCAGGGACGTCACGGAGTCACCGAACACGTACTCCACCTCGGCGGCCGTGGCGTCGTACAGGATCCGGGTCAGGTCGCCCCGCATGATCTCGAGGTCGTCGCCGCGGCGGCCCATCAGCAGGTCGGCCGGGAGCTCGGCGATCGAGCCACCGTCGCGCTTCACGTAGGTGATCCGCCGCATGCCGGTGTCGGCGGCCTGGGCCGGGGCGAGCAGGTCCATCTTGCGCAGCACCTCGGTCGCGGCGCCGCGCACGTCCACCTTGTAGCCCGCCGCGCGCAGCTCGGCCGCCCGCTCCACGACGGTCACCTGGAAGCCGCGCTTGACCAGCCAGAAGGCGAGAGCCGGACCGCCGATGCCGGCGCCTGAGATCAGTACCCGTGAGTTCGTCATGCCGCTACTATACAAATGTCTTATACGCTTGTATAGAAACTAGGATCACTGACCATGGGGCATCGCGAACAGCTGCTGGAAGGCGCCAAGAAGGCGCTGCTGGAGAAGGGTTACGCCCGCACCACGGCCCGGGACATCGTGGCGCTGTCCGCCACCAACCTGGCGTCGATCGGCTACCACTACGGCTCCACCGAGGCCCTGATGACCGCCGCGATGCTCAGCGCGATGGAGGAGTGGGGCGACACCGTCGGCCGGGCCCTCGGCGAGCCGGCGGCGGGCGACGACCCGATGCTCGACTTCTGGCGGCGGGTGATCCGGTCGATCCAGACCGATCGGCCGCTCTGGCTGGCCAGCATCGAGGTCGCGCTGCAGGCCGAGCACAACCCCCAGCTGCGGGAACAGCTCGCCGGCGGGATCCAGGCCGGGCGCTCGGGCATGGCGGCGATGCTCACCGGCACGCCGGAGGATCAGCTGGACGAGGCGACCGTGCGCTCGCTGGGCTCGGTGCAGATGGCCCTGATGTCGGGCGTGCTCACGCAGTGGCTCACCGACCCGAAGAACGCGCCGTCCGCGGAGGAGATCGTCGCCGGGATCCGGGCGCTGAACGCGGTCGTGCCACCGGCCGCTTGAGGTGGGGCGGGGTCGCCGGCTACTCCGCCGGCCAGGCCTTCGACAGCAGGAGCCGGGTGTCGGTCAACAGCTGAGGCAGCACCTTCGTCCGCCCGATCACCGGCATGAAGTTCGCGTCGCCGCCCCACCGCGGCACCACGTGCTGGTGCAGGTGGGCGGCGATCCCGGCGCCCGCCACCGAGCCCTGGTTCATCCCCAGGTTGAAGCCGTGCGGCCGGCTCACCGTGCGGATCACCCGCATCGCCGTCCGGGTGAAGGCGGCCACCTCGGCCGTCTCCGGCTCGGTCAGCTCGGTGTAGTCGGCGACGTGCCGGTACGGACAGACCATCAGGTGACCGGGGTTGTACGGGTACAGGTTGAGCACCGCGAAGACCAGCTCGCCACGGGCCACCACCAGGCTGTCCGCCTCGGAGACCCCGGGCGCCAGACAGAACGGGCACCCGGACGGCTTCTCATACCCACCCTCGGGCGCGTCCTCACCGGTGATGTAGGTCATCCGGTGCGGAGTCCAGAGCCGTTCCAGACCGTCCGGCTCGCCCGTGGCTTCCATCACCATCGCATCCTATGCGGGTGTCCGCCGGGTTGGGACAGTGGCCGCCGCCACGCCGGTCGGCGTGGCGGCGGGACGGGGTCAGACCGCCGACGGCCCGGTGTTGACCCGCGAGCGGACCACCTCGGTCACGTGCGCGACGGCCTCGTCGAGCGAGACCCCGTTGCGCTGCGAGCCGTCCCGGTAGCGGAACGACACGGTGCCGCCGTTCACGTCGTCGTCGCCGGCGATCGCCATGAACGGGATCTTCTGCTGCTGCGCGGTCCGGATCTTCTTCTGCATCCGCTCCGGCGAGTGGTCCACCTCGGCACGGATGCCGGCCTTGCGCAGCCGGGTGACGAACTCCTCCAGGTAGCCGGCGTGGTCGTCGCGGATCGGGATGCCGACCACCTGCACCGGCGCCAGCCAGGCCGGGAACGCGCCGGCGTAGTGCTCGACCAGCACGCCGAAGAACCGCTCGATCGAGCCGAACTTCGCCGAGTGGATCATCACCGGCTCCTGCCGGGAACCGTCCGCCGCCTGGTACTCCAGACCGAATCCGGCCGGCTGGTTGAAGTCGTACTGGATGGTCGACATCTGCCAGGTGCGGCCGATCGCGTCCTTCGCCTGCACGCTGATCTTCGGGCCGTAGAACGCCGCGCCGCCCGGGTCGAGCACCAGCTCCAGGCCGGACTCGGTCGCCACGTCCTCGAGGACCTTGGTCGCCTTCGCCCACTGCTCGTCGGTCCCGATGAACTTGTCGCTGTTCGGGTCCCGGGTCGACAGCTCCAGGTAGTAGTCGTCCAGGCCGAAGTCGTCCAGCAGCGAGCGGACGAAGTTCAGCAGGTGCTTGATCTCGGCCGGGGCCTGCTCGGCGGTGCAGTAGGAGTGCGAGTCGTCCTGGGTCAGGCCGCGCACCCGGGTCAGGCCGTGCACCACACCGGACTTCTCGTACCGGTAGACCGTGCCGAACTCGAACAGCCGCATCGGCAGCTCACGGTAGGACCGCCCGCGCGACCTGAAGATCAGGTTGTGCATCGGGCAGTTCATCGCCTTGAGGTAGTAGTTCGCCCCCTCCAGCTCCATCGGGGGGAACATCGTGTCCTTGTAGTAGGGCAGGTGTCCCGAGGTGTGGAACAGGCCCTCCTTGGTGATGTGCGGGCTGCCGACGTACTGGAAGCCCTCCTCGATGTGCCGGGCCCGGACGTAGTCCTCCATCTCCCGCTTGATCACGCCACCCTTCGGGTGGAAGACCACGAGACCGGAGCCGATCTCGTCCGGGAAGGAGAAGAGGTCCAGCTCGGTGCCGAGCTTGCGGTGGTCCCGGCGCTCGGCCTCGGCGAGCCGGTTCAGGTACGCCTTGAGCTCGTCCCGCGACGGCCACGCCGTCCCGTAGACCCGCTGCAGCTGCGGGTTCTTCTCGCTGCCCCGCCAGTAGGCGGCGGCCGAGCGCATCAGCTTGAACGCCGGGATCAGCCGGGTCGACGGCAGGTGCGGGCCACGGCACAGGTCGCCCCAGACCCGCTCACCGTCCTTGCCCAGGTTGTCGTAGTGGGTCAGCTCGCCGGCGCCGACCGCCGCGGCCTCCGCGTCCACGTCACCCTTGATGTCGACGAGCTCCAGCTTGTACGGCTCGTCCTTGAGCTCCGCCTTGGCCTCGTCGAGCGACGAGTACTCCCGGCGGCGGAACGTCTGCCCGGCCTTGACGATCTCCTGCATCCGCTTCTCGAGCTTGGTCAGGTCGTCCGGCTGGAACGGCTTCTCGACGTCGAAGTCGTAGTAGAACCCGTCCCGGATCGGCGGGCCGATGCCCAGCTTCGCCTCCGGGAACACGTCCTGCACGGCCTGGGCCAGCACGTGCGCGGTCGAGTGGCGCAGCACGTCCAGCCCATCCGGCTCGTCCATCGCGACCGGGGTGACCTCGGTGTCGGCCGCGGGCGCCCAGGCCAGGTCGCGCAGGCGCCCGTCGGCCTCGCGGACCACGACGATCGCCTTCGGCCCGTTCGCCGGGAGCCCGGCGGCGGCCACCGCGTCGGCCGCCGTAGTCCCGGCCGGGACGACTAGGGGGTCGGCCGCGACGGGTGTACGGGGTGCAGACACGGTGATCTCCATTCGCCAAGAGTGACGACCCGGCTGCTCCGGGCCGTCAAGAATGCTATCCGTCGCGGATATCCGCTTTTCGCGCGGCGCGCAAGCTTCACTCGTCGCCGTCGGCGACCAGCCAGGCGGGCAGTGGCTCGCGGTGACCGAGCCACTCACCGGGGATCCCGTCGATTCCCGTGTACGCCGCCACGACTCCCCCGGCGATCGCCGCCGTGGTGTCCACGTCCCCGCCCGCGACCACGCACGCCGCCACGGCCGCCGGGTAGTCCTCGAGGTACCGGTCGGCGACCCAGAGCGCGAACGGCACGGTGTCCTGCGCGGTCGCCTGGCCCCCGTTGCCCAGCCGCTCCGCCGCCTCCGCCAGCCGGACCCGCAGGGTGGCCGCCTCGGTCAGCCCGTCCCGGACCACGCTCGGCGCGGTGTGCGCCGCAGCGACGCGCAGCAACTGCCCCGGGTCCGGCCGGTGCCCGTCGAGGCGGGAGGCCGCCGCGAACGCCGCGGCCACGCTGACCGCCACCCCGCCGGCGACGCCCTCCGGGTGCGCGTGGGTCACCTCGGCGGCGCGGGCCCCCTGGGTCGCCGCCCGGGCGAGGGAGTCCGCGTGCCAGGCCCCCAGCGGCGCGGCCCGCATGGCCGCCCCGTTGCCGCACGAACCCTGGCCGTCGAAGACCGCGGCGGCGGCGATCGGCCAGGGCAGCCCCTCGCGGATCTGGCGGAGCATCACCACCGCGCCCGGACCGTACCCCCGGTACGGCTCGAAGTACCGGCCCAGCCGTTCGGCGAACGCGTCCCGGTCGAAGTCGCCCTCGGCGAGCGTCGCCACCAGGCAACAGGCCTGTTCGGTGTCGTCGGTCCAGTCCCACGGCGGGTCCGGGACCCGCGCTTCGAGCAGGTCGGACGGGTGGTTGCCGGGTACGAAGTACTGCGCTCCGAGCGCGTCACCGACACTGAGGCCGGCCAGGCTCTCGCGGGCCAGCGCGAGTCGCGTGTCAGGAAAGAGAGTGAATGACATCGGTGCCTCAGATCGTATTCCATCACTGAGAGTCATCAAAACATCTCGCTCCATCACCTTTTAGGTTCTGCCAGCGGGGGCCGGTACGGTCTTCGCATGGCCACGGTGTTGCTCGTCGAAGACGACCATGTCGTGCGTGGCGCCATGCTCCGTTCGCTCGCCGACCGGGGGCACGCCGTGCACGCCGTCGGCACCGCGCTGGAGGCCCTCCGGCGGGTCGCCGCGGAGACTCCCGACCTGGTCGTGCTCGATCTCGGGCTGCCCGACCTGGACGGTTCGGACGCGCTGCGGATGCTCCGGGGCATCACCGACGTGCCGATCATCATCGCCACCGCGCGGGACGACGAGCAGACCGTCGTGCGCCTGCTCCGGGCCGGCGCCGACGACTACATGGTCAAGCCGTTCACCGGTGCACACCTGGACGCCCGGATAGCCACCGTGTTGCGCCGGGTCGGCCGCGCCAGCCGCGCCGCCCAGCCGGCCGTCCACGAGGTGGGTGAATTGCGGGTTGACGTGGGCGAGCGCAGCGCTACGCTCGGCGACCAGTCACTGGCTCTGACTCGCAAGGAGTTCGACCTGTTGGCGTACCTCGCCGCCCGCCCGGGCCGAGTGGTTTCCCGTCGTGAGCTGTTGGAGGAGGTATGGCGGCAGCCCTCGGTCGGCGAGGACCAGACCATCGACGTGCATTTGTACTGGCTGCGCCGGAAACTGGGCGAATCCGCGGCGAAGCCCCGCTACCTGCGCACCGTGCGGGGGGTCGGATTCCGGTTGGTGGCGCCGGACTGAGGTTGCGGCTGGCGTACATCACCGCCGCCACGACCGCCGTCGCCGCCCTGGTCTTCCTCGTCCCACTCGGCTGGGGCCTGCGCTCCGACCATCGGGAGAAGGCGCTGTCCGACGCCGCGCTGCAGACCGCGACGGTCGCCGGCGCGCTGGTGGCCGGCGCCGGGGACAAGGGCGTGGCCGCGGCGGTCGAGGCCGCCGGCGACCCGGTGGTGCACACCCCCGGCCTGGCGCCCAGCGCCGGCGGCCGGGCCAGCGCCGCCGAGATCGACCGGGCCGCGACCGGCGCCGAGACCAGCACCCTGGACGTCGCCGGCGGCGTGATCCGCCTGCACCCGGTCACCGCGAACGGCAAGTCGTGGGTGATCGAGACCTTCGTGCCGGACGCCGCGCTGGGCGAGAACACCGCGCGTGACTGGTGGCTGCTGCTCGGCTTGGCGGTGCTGCTGGTCGGCGGCTCGGTGATCGTGGTGGACCGGCTCGCCCGGGGTGCCGTGGACTCGGCCAACAATCTGGTCGAGGCGGCCCTGGCGGTCGGTGACGGCGATCTGGGCGTGCGCATCCACCCCTCCGGCCCGCGCGAGCTGGCCGAGGTCGGGTACGCGTTCAACCGGATGGCCGACCGCCTGGTCACCTCCCGCACCGACGAGCGGGAGCTGGTCGCGGACCTGTCGCACCGGCTGCGCACCCCGCTGACCGCGCTGCGGCTGGACGCCGAGGCGCTCGACCCCGACGACACCCAGATCATCGATCTGACCGCGGAGGAGGTCGACCGCCGCCGCGGCATCCGGCGCATCCGGCAGGCCATCGCCTCCCTCGACGACGAGGTCAACCAGCTGATCAACACCACCCGGCAGGCGGTCGCCGCGCAGGTGGCGGCGGCCTCGGAGGAGGGGCTCTGTGACGCCAGCGAGGTGGTCCGGGAACGCATGACGTTCTGGTCCGCGCTCGCCGACGACCAGAACCGGCAGCACCGCGTGCTCGGAGCGCAGATGCGGATCCCGGTGCCGGTGGCCCGCGCCGAGCTGGCCGCCGCGCTGGACGCGGTGCTCGGCAACGTGTTCCGGTACACCCCGCAGGGCACGGCGTTCGAGGTGGCGCTCTCCCGCCGGGACGGCTGGGTGGCGCTGCGGGTCGACGACGCCGGCCAGGGCATCCCGGACCCGGAGAAGGCGCTGCGCCGGGGCCAGAGCCAGCAGGGCTCCACCGGCCTGGGCCTGGACATCGCCCGCCGGATGACCCAGTCCAGCGGCGGCTCGGTCAGCCTGGACCGGGCGGCGATGGGCGGCGCGAGCGTGGTGATGCTGATCGCCGACGCGGAGGCCACCCCGAAGACGCCGAGCCGCTTCGGCCTGGTCGGTCGCGGTCCCCGCGGCCGCCGTGGGCAGCGCGGCAGCTGAAGTGCAAGAGCAGTGACGGACTACTCCCCCAGACGGAACAAGAGTTGCTTAGATCTGTTTTAAGAGTGTTCCCCTGGCTCTTGCGGCCTGGCAGTGTTCGCTCCGATCCCAACCGGCTCCCCGGTTCGCTCACCGCAGCACGTCCCCATCGCCGCGGCCGGCGGAGCCCCGGCGTGGTGGGAGGCGGGCACCCCATGGCCACCTCCCACCGCGTGCCAGCTCGACGAGGAGACGCTTTGCCCGCGCATCGCCGGTCAGCGTTCCGTGGGTCGCCCGCCGGGCGGCGCCGCGCCGAGGCCGAGCAGCGACAATCATCACGCTCCGTCACCAGCCGGATGCTTCCGGTGGCTCTCGGGCTGGCCCTGCTCGGGGTCGGCGGCGTGGTCGGGCCCAGCGTGATCGGCGCCTCCTCGGCGGACGACCCGGGCAACTTCGAGCTGACCGCGCTCCCCCAGGACGTTCCCGATCAGGGACTGGTCTACGCGGGGCTGAAGCCGGCCGCGGCGGACCGGCTCTGCGCCGGGTCGTATCTGCTCTTCGACGAGACCTGCACCGCCGGGCCGGACCCGGCGCCCACCGGCCTGAACGTCCGTACGGACGTCAGCCCGGTCACCACCGCCACCCGGCTGCCCGGCACGGTCAGCACGATGCAGCCCGTGATCGTGCCCTCGGACGCCGAGATCGCCCGGGACCTGGGCGGCAGCGCGCTGACCCCGGCCGCCCCGGCCCTGATCGCGGACCCGGCACCGGGCAACGCCGACTTCGTCCTCGGCCCGGACGGCGTGGCCTGCGACGGTGACGGGCAGAACGGCAAGCGGGTCCAGCCGCTGTACCTGTACGCCGCCGGCACGACCACCCGCTACAACGAGTACGTCGACTCGTTCCGCACCTGGGCGGCCGGCGTCGACGCGATCTTCGACGCGAGCGCGGGCGAGACCGGCGGTTCCCGGCACGTGCGTTATGTGACCACTCCGGAGTGCGCGGTCTCGGTCTCCGAGGTGGAGCTGCCGGCCGGGTCGCTCGACTCGTTCGCCGCGACCGTCAAGGCGCTGGGCAACCTCGGCTACAACCGCGCCGACCGCAAGTACCTGCTCTTCTCCGACGCGAACGTCTACTGCGGGATCGGCACGTACGTCGACGACAAGCGCGCGGGCCGCACCAACCGCAACAACGCCGGGCCGTCGTACGCCCGGGTCGACTCCGGCTGCTGGAGCTCGGCGATGGCCGCGCGCGAGCTGACCCGCATCCTCGGCGCGGTGCTGAACGGCGCCCCGAACGGCACCGGCGCGGGCGGCTGCCTGGACGACTACGACCTGCTCTGCGGCCGGGACCGGTCCGGCAAGGAGGTCCGCTCGGTCTGCCCGAAGTCGCACGAGGTGCGCCTGGACTGCGGCCACGACGACTACTTCAACACGAACCCGAGGCCCGGCAGTTACCTGGACACGCACTGGAACGTGGCGCTCAGCGACTTCCTGCTGCGCAGCGACGGCGGCGACGACATCCCGGACGTCCCCGGCGCGGTCCCGGGTGTCCGGCCGAGCGCGCCGGCCACCAGCACGCCGGCCCGGCCGGACCCGTCGCCCAGCACCGCCGCGCCGACCAGCGCCCCCACGGCCGGTCCCAGCGCGTCGCCGAGCACCTCGTCGCCGCTGCCCGGGGTCAGCACCGGACCGGTGGACGGCCTCGAGACCGAGCCGGCCGCGTTCCACGCCGGGAGCGGCAACCAGGGTTCCGGGGACCAGGACTCGGGCGCGCCGGTGCCCGGTGCCGGGCAGGCAGCGCTGGAGATCCGGGACGCGACCAGCATGTCGGTCCGCCTGAACTGGAGCGCCGCTTCCGACGACGCGAAGTACGAGGTCTCCGTGGACGGCGAGCCGGTGGCCACGACGAAGGCGACCCGGGCCCTGCTGATCGGGCTGAAGCCGGACACCACGTACCGGGTGGAGATCAAGAGCAAGACGCTCGACTACCACGCGACCGGCTCCGCGCGGACCGCCCCGGCGGCCCGGCCGGTGCAGAACTCGTGGTTCGTGCTGACGAACTCCCTCACCGGCGGCGCCGCCGACCTCTACGCGGCCCGCGCCGCCGACGGGACCCCGGCCACGCTCGGCCCGGCCGACGGCGGCAACCAGCAGCAGTGGCAGCTGGTGCCGGCGGCCGACTCCGGCAGCTACACCCTGGTCTCCCGGGCCAGCGGCAAGTGCCTGATGCCGCTCGGCGGCGCCCCGGTGGCCGGCGCGCCGCTGGTCCAGGGCGACTGCCAGAGCCCCGGCACCAGTTGGCGCCTGCAGGCCTCGGCCTTCGGCTTCACGCTGCGCAGCGAGACCGGCGACCTGACGGTCGGCGTCGGCGGCCAGCGTTTCGGCTGGCACCGGGTGCTGGCCCTGGAACCGGACACCGGGCAACGCCACCAGAGCTGGACCGCTGTGCCCAGCTGACACCCTTCATCAGCCGGTGTGGCAGCTGGACCACCAGGAACGACAGGAGAAGCGATGCGCGACGTGGTGAGCAGGCCCGAGACCGGGCCGGAGGAGGATCCGGCCCGGTTCAACCGGCGGCGGCTGGTCCGCTGGCTGACCATCCTCACCGTCGGCACCCTGGTGATGCTGGCCTGCTGGCAGGACCCGCTGTACCCGTAGGCGGTCAGCCGGCCGCGTAGGCGTCGATCTCGGCGAGCAGCGCGGCCTTGCCGCTCGCGGAGAGGAAGCTGTGCCGCACGGCGCCGCGGGCCAGCTCGGTCACGCCGGCCCGGTCGAGGCCGAGCAGGTCGGCGGCGACGGCGTACTCCTGCTCCAGCGTCGTGCCGAACATCGGCGGGTCGTCGGAGTTCACGCTGACCGGCACCCCGGCCGCGACCAGTTTGGCGATCGGATGCTCGGCGAGGTCGGTGACCGCCCGGGTGCGCAGGTTGGAGGTGGGGCACACCTCCAGCGGAATCTGGTGCTCGGCCAGGTACGCCATCAGGCTCTCGTCCTGAGCCGCCGCGATGCCGTGCCCGATCCGCTCGGCGCCCAACTCGCGGATCGCGTCCCAGATGGTCTCCGGTCCGGTGGTCTCCCCGGCGTGCGGGACGCTGTGCAGCCCGGCCGCCCGCGCCCGGTCGAAGTGCGGCTTGAACTGCGGCCGCGGCACCCCGATCTCGGGCCCGCCCAGTCCGAAACTGATCAGACCGTCCGGCCGCTCCTCGAGCGCGACCCGCAGCGTCTCCTCGGCCGCGGGGAGGCCCGCCTCGCCCGGGATGTCGAAGCACCAGGCCAGGTCGACCCCGAAGTCACGGCGGGCGCCGGTCCGGGCGTCCTCGATCGCCTCGCAGAACGCCGGTGCCGGGATGCCCCGCTTGACGCTCGAGTACGGCGTGACGGTCAGCTCGGCGTACCGCACCTGCTGCCGGCTCAGCTCCCGGCCGATCTCGTAGGTCAGCAGCCGTACGTCCTCGGCGTCCCGGATCAGGTCGACCACGCTGAGGTAGATCTCGATGAAGTGGGCGAAGTCCCGGAACTCGAAATACGTCGCGAGGGCCGCCGGATCGGCCGGCACCGGCGAGGTGCCCTCGTGCCGGGCGGCCAGCTCGGCCACGATCCGCGGGGAGGCCGAGCCCACGTGGTGCACGTGCAGCTCGGCCTTGGGCAGGCCGGCGATGAATTTCGTCAGGTCCGTCAAAGTCTCTCCTAGATAGCAGCCACCACGAAGATACGGCGGAACGGAAACGCCACGTGGCCGTGTCCGGCCGGATACGCCGTGACCAGTCGATTCCGCAGCGCGGCGCGGAACCGTTCCCACCCGGGCTCGTCCAGCGCGGCCCGGACCGGGCGCAGCGCGGTGCCCTCCATCCAGCGCAGTACCGGGTGCTCGGCGTCGTCGGCCGGCAGCAGGTGCAGGTAGGTGGTCTCCCAGGCGTCGACGGTGGCGCCGGCCGCGGTCAGCCGCTCCGCGTACTCGACCGGTTCGTCGACCGGTGACTCGCGGAGCACCCGGTCGACACCGAATTCGGCGGCGGTCTCCCGCAGCAGGCGGTGCGAGGGCGCGTCGAAGTTCCCCGGCACCTGCATGGCCAGCCAGGCCCCGCCCGGCAGACCGGCCACCCAGCGCGACAGCATCTCCTGGTGCCCCGGCACCCACTGCAGGGCGGCGTTGGTGACGACCACGTCGGTCTCCGGCCCGGGCCGCCAGCTCGCGATGTCCGCCAGCCGGAACTCCACGCCACCGGATGCGGCGGACGCCTTCGCGATCATCTCGGGCGAGGAGTCCAGACCGGTCACCCTGGCGCCCGGCCAGCGCTCGGCCAGGGTCCGGGTCAACTCGCCGGGCCCGCAGCCCAGGTCCACCACGGTCCGCGGCGAGTCGGCGCCGATCCGGGCGGTCAGATCGAAGAACGGACGGGAGCGCTCGTTGCCGAAGCGCCGGTAGACAGCGGGATCCCACATGCCGCACCCCTTAAACCGTACGTACGTTTTGTTTGAAAATAACAGGCGGGCGGTAGGGTCTCCACGTGGAAAAACGAAGCTTTCGCCGGATGGGCCGCGACGCCTCGGTGATCGGGCTGGGCGCGTGGCAGCTCGGCGCCGACTGGGGCGATGTCAGCGAGGCCGACGCGCACGCCACCCTTCAGGCCGCGGTGGACGCCGGGGTCACCTTCATCGACACCGCCGATGTCTACGGCGACGGCCGCAGCGAGCAGATCGTCGGCGCGTTCGTGAAGGACAAGCCCGGCCTCACCGTCGCGACCAAGATGGGTCGCCGACTCCCCCAGGAGCCGGCGAACTATCACCTGGACAACTTCCGCGCCTGGACCGACCGCTCCCGGGCCAACCTCGGGGTGGACACTCTCGACCTGGTTCAGCTGCACTGCCCGCCGACCCCGGTGTTCCACAGCGCCGAGGTCTTCGACGCGCTCGACACGCTGGTGCAGGAGAAGCGGATCGCGGCGTACGGCGTGAGCGTCGAGAAGGTCGAGGAGGCGCTCGCCGCGATCGCTCGTCCCGGTGTCGCCAGCGTCCAGATCATCCTGAACGCGTTCCGGCTCAAGCCGCTGGAGCGGGTGCTACCCGCCGCCGCCGAGGCCGGGGTCGGCATCATCGCCCGGGTCCCGCTCGCCAGCGGCCTGCTCTCCGGCCGGTACGACGAGAACACCACGTTCGCCGCCGACGACCACCGCAACTACAACCGGCACGGCGAGTCGTTCGACGTCGGCGAGACCTTCTCCGGAGTGGACTTCGCCACCGGGCTGGAAGCGGTTCGCCGGCTCCGGCCGCTCGTTCCGGACGGCGTCACGATGGCGCAATTCGCACTGCGCTGGATCCTCGATCAGCGGGGGACCACTGTGGTGATCCCCGGTGCTCGTAATCCCGAACAGGCTCGCGCCAACGCGCACGCCGCCGAACTGGCATCCCTTTCGCCGGAAACCCAGGAAAAGATCATCGCCGTCTACGATGAGCTGATTCGCCCTCAGGTGCACGACAAATGGTGAACAATGAAACCGGCACCGCGGCTGAGCCGGTCCGGCTGCGCGGGTGGCTGACCATGTCCCTCGGCCTGGTCTGCATCGTGCTCGGCTCGGTCTGGACCCTGCAGGGGCTTGACCTGTTCGAGCACGAACTGATGAGTGGCAAGACCGCCTGGGCCGCGGTCGGCGGTGTCGTGGCCCTGCTGGGCCTGGCGCTCGTGGTGATCGGCATGCGTCGGCGCAGCGGCGGCAAGACAACCGCATAACCATCGACCTCCGCCACCAGCACGGCGGCAAGAACACCACAGAACCGCCGATATCCGCCGCAACCATCGACACGCGCCATTGGAACGAAGGCGGGGCGGCCCATGAAGCGCGACCGGTCGCGCCCGGCGACCACCTCTTGGCAGGTGGGCGTCGCACGCGACCGGATCGTCACTGAATTGGTCGATAATGCGGCCCGCAACAAAGGCCGTACAGAAGAGGCCCCGCAACCTCGGCGAGGGTGCGGGGCCACGGTCAGGCCGGCCTCCGCCAGGCGGCCGGCATGCCGGCCTCGCGACCGGCGGATTGGTCTCAGAGCGGGCGAACCTGCTCCGCCTGCGGGCCCTTCTGGCCCTGGGCGATCTCGAACTCGACCCGCTGGTTCTCCTCCAGAGTGCGGTAGCCGCTCGTCTGGATGGCCGAGAAGTGGACGAACACGTCAGCACCCCCGCCGTCGACGGTGATGAAGCCGAAGCCCTTGTCTGCGTTGAACCACTTCACGGTTCCTTGCGCCATGCTGAACTCTCCTTCTGAAAATGCCGGCCCGCCCGACCGCGGCAGCGGAGCGCGGGGCCGATGACCGTTTTCGAGCAGCGGCGCCGCGAGGCGGCCCTTTCAGAGGACGTCCCATCCGTTCGGCTTTGAGACACCTGGTGACCCTCCCGGGATCGGGTCGGTGTCGCGCCGCCTGGCGGAAGCAGCGAACCACGTACGCAAAAACTGGCCACACTGTACCCGAAAAACGGGCCGCAAAGCTGCCCCTCGAAGGAATCCAATAAAGCGTGCCAGATATGGAAAAGGCTCCCCACTTCGCGCTTACGAAGAGGGGAGCCGTCAAGACTCCTGTCTATACCGGTGATGATCTAGTCGGGCCGCTGACCGGTGAGCCGCCGGGTGCCGATCGCGCTGCCACGATGGACAGCCGCCTTCACCACCGCGAAGATCGCGCCCTGCAACGCGGCGGCGGCGAGCACCTCACCCCAGCCGCGTTCCTCGTCACCGGCGTCCGGAGCGTCGTCATCACCCGAGGCCATTTTCCAGACCTGCTTGAAAAGCACCCCGGCGAGCGCACCGGCGGCGACGCCCAGCGCCAGATTCACCGGCTTGAGCGCCACCTTCCCCAGCCTGCCCGCCATCAGCGCCGCCCCCGCATGATGAGAATGGCCCCGACCACCGCGGCCAGACCGGCCACGATCAGCGCCGCGGGAAGCTGATTCGACCGCACCCGGGCGACGGCGCCGTGCGCCAGGTCGCCGGACGTGTCCTTGGCGCTCGACGTCGCGTCCCGCAGCCGTCCAGTGGCGAGCGCCGCCTGATCGAGCAGCCGCTGCTTGGTCTGCGAGACCTGCTCGCGGGCGCGGGCCTTCACGTCCGCCCGCGCGGCCAGGGCCTGGACCGTCTCCCCCAGCTCGGCCCGGGTCTGCTTGATCTCCGCGCGCAGCGCCACCAGGTCAGGTTTCGCCGTACCGTTTCTCTCACTGATGATCTCGCTCATGCCCGGCCTCGTTCCTTGACCGCCTGCTTGACCTCGTCGACATCGGCCTTCACGCTCGCGATCGCGGCCTGCGGCTCGGGCGGGACCGCTCGGCGCAGCTGCGCCCGGCCGACCAGCGCCAGCACGCCGGCCACCAGGAAGATCGCTACAGTGACCACCAGGCTGGCCAGCCAGAGCGGCCAGACCAGGTCCAACGCGATGACCGAGGTCGCGATCAGGGCACCGACACCGTACATGGCGAACACGCCCGCGCCACCGAAGAGACCGGCGCCGATCCCGGCGTGTTTGCCCTTCTCGGCCAGCTCGGCCTTGGCCAGGGTCAGCTCGTCCCGGACCAACTTGCTGAGCTGCTCACTGGCGCGCTGCACCAGTTCCGCGGTCGACTGCTCGTTCAATGGTCGAGCCCTGCCATTGAGCACATCGGCCATCGTTCCCCCTTTCGCTGTGTCCGGTGTATGCCCTGATCACCTATGTCTCAATCCTTTGAAACCCGTCATCGCCCGGCCGGGGCCGGATGGGGCCCGCCGGGTTCCGCCACGTGTCCGTCGCCGGCACCGAACGCGGCCCCGCGGGCCTCGCCATCGTGACCGCCGCTGAACACCCGGGCGTCCTCGGAGACCTCCGCGGACATCTTCCGAGCCTGACGCATCGGCGCCAGCTCGTCGTCGAAGTCGTACAGCTGAGTACGCGTTCGGGGCAGCGCACCACGCTGGTTCTCCCACACCCAGCCGACCAGCCCCTCCCGGATCAGGCAGCGCAGGTCCCAGAGCGCGCC
Organism: Actinoplanes regularis; assembly: GCF_900188005.1. Classification (GTDB taxonomy): domain Bacteria; phylum Actinomycetota; class Actinomycetes; order Mycobacteriales; family Micromonosporaceae; genus Actinoplanes; species Actinoplanes regularis. Next base: position 214,787 of record NZ_FZNR01000015.1, read on the forward strand.
CGCGTCGGCGGCGCTGACCAGCGCGCGCAGCCGGATCATCCCGCCGGTCGCCTCGGTCACCTGCAACACGCAGACCCGATCGTCCCACAGCTCCGAGGCCTCGCAGAGGCGCCGTAGCTCGGCCCGGAGCGGCTCGATCGGAGTGGACCAGTCCACGTCGACCTCGGCGGTGCCGAGCAGCGCGGAACTGGTCCGGGTCCAGTTCTGGAACGGCTTGGTGGTGAAGTACGAGGTGGGCAGGATCAGCCGCCGGTCGTCCCAGATCTGCACCGCGACGTGGGTCAGCGTGATCTCCTCGATCCGGCCCCACTCCTGCTCGACCACGACCACGTCGTCGACCCGGATGGCGTCGCTGACCGCGAGCTGCAGGCCGGCGAAGACGTTGCCGAGGGTGCTCTGGGCCGCCAGGGCCGCGATCACGCTGAGCAGCCCGGCCGAGGCGAGGACACTGGCGCCCAGCGCCCGGATCTCGGGGAAGGTCATCAGCATGACGCCGACGGTGATGACCACGATCGACGCGACGGTGATTCGGCGCAGCATCACCACCTGGGTCTTGATCCGGCGGCGGCGCAGGTTGTCCGGCACGTCGGTGCGCCATCGCGCCAGGGCCACGTCCTCCAGGGCCAGGAGCAGCGCGGCCACCAGCCAGGCGGACGCGGCGATACACGCGATCACGAGCACGTGCACCACGCTGGCCCGGCCCGCGAACTCTCCGGCGTAGACCCTGATCGCTTGTTGCACCGCGACCAGGGTCAGGGTTACCAGCAACGGTTTGTGCAGGTCCTTCGCGAGGTTGACGACAAGCCCGGATCCACGGCCGATACGGATCATCACCCAGCGCGACGCCTCGACGATCACGATGGCCACGACCGCGGCTCCCGCGACGCCGAGCACGGCGGTCAGAACGTCGGACACGAGGTTTCCTCTCCACGGTCGAGTGCTGTGCCGGCACTTCAACCTGCCCGCTCCGGCCACCGGCACACCCGCTGTGGCGGATATGTGGTTACAAGCTCACACCAGGCCGCCGCGGTGTGTCAGTCAGATCTTGCGATACTTCGCCTGCGCGAGGCAGTAAACGCCGAAAGCCGCGATGCCGGCCGCGATCAACGCGAGCAGCCAGACGCCCCACGAGTACCCGGCCAGCGTCTTCAGTGCCGCGTCCAGGCCACGGGCTTTGTCCGGGTCGTAGGTCACCGCCGCGGCGACGAACAGGACACCGGCGATCGCGTACGCGACGCCCTTGGCCATGTAGCCGGCCATACCGAGCCGGAGGATCGGCTGGCGACCGGCGGCCGGCATCCGCTCCACCCTCAGGTGCTCGGCGAACTTGCGCTTGAGGCCGTACACGAAGATCCCGACGCCGACGCCGACGATCACCACGCCGACCAGGGCCACCAGGAATCGGCCGCCGGAGTCCTGCATCAACCCGGCCGACCTGTTCTCCGAGTTGTCCGCCATCGAGGCGTTGCCGCCCCGGATCACCTTGACCGCGAGCCAGGCCAGGTAGACGTAGAGCACCGCGCGGACGGCGGAGATCACCCGCTCGGCGATCGCGCCGCGGTTCCGCTCGCCCCGCTGCCCGACGATCGCCACGAGGAGTTGCCAGATCGCCATCGCCACCAGGCCGATCGCGATGGCGGCCAGCAGCGTCCTGCCGTAGGAGTGGCCGACCAACTCCCGCAGGGCACCGGACTGGTCGCTCTCCTGCCGGGATCCGCCGAAGGCAACCTCCAGCGCGATCCAGGCGAAGAGCAGATGGATGACGCCGTACCCGACGAAGCCACCACGGGCCAGGTACTCCAGAAGTTTGCTGTCGGCGGCGCGGGACGCTTGATTCTTGACGGTGCTGGAGGACATGCCTCTCAATGTGACCGGGCGCGCCCCGCGCCAAACTCGCGTGCTACCGCGACACCTGGACCTGGACCTCGCTCTTCGTCACGCTCGAGAGGGACAGCTGCAAGCCACCGACCTCGACCGCCTGCTGCCCTTTCTCCAGCGTCACCTGCTGGCCGGCCACCTGCAGGGTGACCGAGTCGTCGTCGGCGCTGACGAACTCCGCCTCCACGCCGAGGACCTCGACCGAGGCGTCGGTCTCCCGCTGGATGGTCACCGTGCACTGGTCGAGATTGCAGTCGACACCGTCGCTGCTGCAACCGGTGAGCAGGGCCGCCCCGAGGGCGGCGGAGACGAGGAGGGCGGCGGCGCGGCGCTGCTTCATGATCGACACCCTTCCACGGTACGAGACAGGCGCTCGCCGAGCCAGGGCGTCGCCCCGGAGGGGACGGCCCGTGAGGCCCGCCGCCCCTGGATCAGGCGGCGACCGGCTCCGGGACCACCGCGCCGGAGATGATCTCGGCGGCCGCGAGGCCACAGGCGCGGGTGGCCCCGAACGTGGCCACATGGACGCCGCCGACCACCTTCACCGGGATGCCCATCTCGACCACGATCGCGTCCGGGCGGATCTCGAGGACGTCGGCCAGAGCGTCCGCGACCCACGGGTGCCGGTGCACGTCCCGGACCACCAGGACCAGCGGCCGACCGCCCGCACCCGCCAGCACCAGGCTCGCCGGGTCGCTCGAACCCTCCAGGTCCTCCGCGCCGAAGCGGACCGAGGTGGTCCCGGGCAGCAGGTCGGCCAGGGGCGCGCCGATGCCCCACGGCGTCTCGCTGCCCATCGCGATGTTCCGCGTCGGGGCGAACTCGACGACGTGCGGGACGCCGGTGACGGGCAACTCGGGCGCGCCTTCGGCGCGGGTCACCCGGACCACGCGCCGGGCCGCCGCGAAGCCGATCTCCGAGGCGGGTCGCGGGCCGCGGACCACTCCGGCCTCCCGTTGGGTACGGGTGGTCCAGTCGCCCAGCGCCCGCACCCGGGCCACGGCGTCACGCAGCCGCTCCTCGGGCAGTTCGCCGCTGCGCACCGCGGCGACGATCGCGTCCCGCAGGCGGACCGCGGTCTCCTCGTCGGCGTGGTCGCCGCCCACACAGATCGCGTCCACCCCGGCGGCCAGGGCGCGCACGGTGGCGCCGGCCAGGCCGAAGCGGCGGCGCACCCCCTGCATCTCGATGGCGTCGGTGACGATCAGGCCGTCGAAGCCGAGCTCCTCGCGCAGCAGCCCGGTCAGGATCCGCGGGCTGAGGGTGGCCGGAAGGTCCGCGTCGTAGGCGGGAACGAGCAGGTGGCCGGTCATCACGACCTTGGTGCCGGCGGCGATCGCGGCGCGGAACGGGACCAGTTCGCCGGTGGCCAGTTCCTCGGCGGTGCGGTCGATCAGCGGCACGTCGTGGTGCGAGTCGACGCTGGTGTCGCCGTGGCCGGGGAAGTGCTTGGCGCAACCGGCCACGCCGTACGTCTGCAGGCCCCGCACGAAGGCGGCGGTGTGCCGCGCCACCAGCAGGGGTTCCGCGCCGAAGGCCCGGACCCCGATGACCGGGTTGTCGGGGTTGTTGTTGACGTCCGCGTCCGGGGCGTAGTTCAGGGTGATGCCCGCCGCGGCCAGCTCGCGGCCCAGGTCCCGGGCGACCGCCTCGGTCAGCAGCGGGTCGTCGATGGTGCCGAGCGCCAGGTTGCCCGGCCGGGAGCTGCCCAGCCGCGACTCGATCCGGGTGACGTCGCCGGCCTCCTCGTCGATCGCCACGATCACGTCGGGGCGCTCGGCGCGCAGCTGGGCGGTGAGCGCGGCGACCTGAGCGGCCGATTCGACGTTGCGGGCGAAGAGCGCCACGCCGCCGAGGCCGTCGCCGAGCCATCGGCGGATCCAGTCCGGAGCGGAGGTGCCGACGAACCCCGGCTGGAGGACCGCAGCGGCAAGTTCCGGCAGTTCGCCGTGGTTCGACATGAGCCCCCGTACCTCCGTCAATAGGCGCAAACGTCTATGTGAACGTTCTCTCTCGTTCGGCGACCTATGGTCACATCACTCGCAGCGATTAGTCAACAAACCTTTCTATTAGCTGTGAGCGATACGTCGGTAGAGTGACGTCGTGCCGCTCACCCCCCTCGCGGAAGCCACCGTCGACTGGTCCGAGATCCACGCCGTCCGGCTCCTCGGCATCGCCCTCGCCCTGCTCTTCCTGCTCTGGGCGATCCGCCGCATGTTCGGCGGCAAATAGGGGTACGAAGGCGCCCCGATGAGACTCCCCATCTACGGCCCCCGCCTGCGCAGAGTGGCCCGGGCCCACTTCGGCTGGCCGTCCCTGCGCCCCGGCCAGTTCAAACCGATGCGCGCCGTGCTGCGCCGCAAGGACGCCCTGGTCGTGCTCCCCACCGGAGCCGGCAAGTCGGCGATCTACCAGATCCCGGCGGTGCTGCTGCCCGGCCCGACCGTGGTCGTCTCCCCGCTGCTCGCCCTGCAGCAGGACCAGATCGCCGCCCTCAACGAGCGGAACGACCCGAAGCTCCGCGCGGTCCGGGTCAGCTCCGCCGAGACACCACGCGAACAGCGCGAGGCGATCGAGGAACTCCGCACCGGACGCGCCGAGTTCCTCTTCATCACCCCGGAACAGCTCGCCAACCCGGAGCGGCTGGCCGAGGTCCGGGCCCTGAAGCCCGGCCTGGTCGCGATCGACGAGGCGCACTGCATCTCCGCCTGGGGACCCGACTTCCGGCCGGACTTCCTCGCCCTCGGCGACATGATCAAAGAACTGGGCAGCCCACCGGTGCTGGCGCTGACCGCCACCGCGTCCCCACCGGTGCGTGAGGACATCATCAACCGGCTGCGGCTGCGCAAACCCGAGATCCACATCTCTGGGCTGGACCGGCGGAACCTGTTCCTCGAGGTGGCGCACTGCCCCGACGAGACGTACCGGTGGAAGCGGCTGACCGCGATGCTGGACGAGGGCCGGCGCCCGGGCATCGTCTACGTCGCCACCCGGCGCGCCGCCGAGGAGCTCGCCGCGCGGCTCACCCAGGCGGGCTACCCCGCTGAGCACTACCACGGCGGGATGGCCGCCGGCCTGCGCGAGCAGCGCCACGAGGACTTCACCGACGACAAGGTGGACATCATGGTGGCCACGTCGGCGTTCGGCATGGGCATCGACAAGCCGAACATCCGCTGGGTCGCGCACATGGCTCTACCCGACTCGCCGGACAGCTACTTCCAGGAGATCGGCCGGGCCGGGCGGGACGGCGAGGCCGGTCGGGTCCTGCTGCTCTGGCGGGCCGAGGACGAGGCGATCCAGCGCTTCTTCAACGGCGGCGGCCCCGACGGGGACGAGCTGCGGGAGCTGGCCGGGATCCTGCACAAGGGCCCGGCGACCAAAACGGCGCTGCAGAAGGAGACCGGGCTGGGTGTACGCCGTCTCGGACAGTATCTGGCTCTGCTGGAGCAGGCGGGCGCTGTCCGTACCGGAAAGGGCGGCAAGCTGACCGTCCCACCCGGCGCACCGCTTCCGGCCGCGGCCGCCGAGGCCGCGGTCGCGGAGTTCGCCCGGCAGCAGGCCGTGATCAAATCGCGCACCGACATGATGCGCGGCTTCGCGGAGAGCCGGCAGTGCCGCACCGAGACCCTGCTCGCCTACTTCGGCGAGGAGATCCGGCGCGCCTGCGGACACTGCGACAACTGCGCGGACGGCAGCGCCGAGGCGGTGAACGCGGTCGAGGAGGAGGGCCCGTTCCCGGTGCACAGCCGGGTGCGGCACGGCGAGTGGGGCACCGGCATGGTGATGGGCTACGAGAAGGAGCGGATGACCGTCCTGTTCGATGACGTCGGCTACAAGACGTTGTCAGTGCCGGTCGTCGTCGAGAACTCCCTGCTGGTTCCCGTCAAAGAGCGCCGCGGACATGGCTTGCGGTCGGCTTGATACGTCCCGGTTTCGATCTCCCGGGTTCCGTCAGGCCGCCGCCTCCCGGAAGCGCGCGGCGGCCTGGCCGCTGATCGCCGGCCCGTGGCCGAAGACGGCATGCTCGAACTCCCGCTCGGCCAGCCGGGACAGGCTCTCGGCGGCCCGCGCCGGGTCGTCGAGAACCCTGGAGGCGGCGACCTTACCCCGATCGCTGACCGCGGCGTCCCCGGCGAAGAGGACGCCACCGGCCCGGTCCAGCAGGAACGACAAGTGGCCGCGGGTGTGGCCGGGCGTGTGCACGGCCGTGAACCCGGCAATCGGCTCGGCGCCGTCACCGATCAACTGGTCGATCTTGGTGGGTTCGACCCGGCCGATCCGGCGGAAGACGAACTTGCGCAACCAACCGGTCGGCTCCTCGGCCGGGAACGCCCCGTTGATGAACGGCGCCTCGGCGGCGTGCGTGATCAGCCGGGCACCGGTGCGTTCGCGCAGGGCGGCCGCGTTGCCGGCGTGGTCGGGATGGTGGTGGGTCAGCAGGATCGCGTGCAGCTCACCCAGCGGACGCAGGGCCCGCTCGATCGCCGCGGCCTGCCCGGGCACGCCGGTGTCGAGCAGAACCACCCCGTCGTCGGTGACGACCAGGTGAACATTGACGAATCCGAGGCGGAGCTCGAAGACTCCGTCGACCACTTCCCGCACGCCGTGATTCTTACAGACCGTGACGCCCCGTCCCGTTCGACAGCGTCGTTACTGTGGCTGTGGGCGAGCGCCGCCTCGTAGCGGAAGCCGGCGCTCGCCCACCCCCACCCGACAGATCAATTCCGGGAACGGGCCCGGCGAGCGCCGCGCATCCGTAGAAACAGGTGCGTGGACGAGAACAGGTTGATGGAGTTCGTGCAGAAATTCGTCGGCGATCTGGGCGCGACGATCGCCGCGGGCGGCGTCGTACTCGGCGACCGGCTGGGGCTCTACCGGGGCCTGACCGCCGGCCCGTCGTCACCGGAGGAACTCGCCGAGCGGACCGGGACCGCGCCACGCTACGTCGAGGAGTGGCTGCGCGGGCAGGCGGCCGGCGGCTACGTCACCTACGACCCGGCGAGCGGGCGGTACTCGCTCACCGAGGAGCAGGCGTTCGCACTGACCGATCCGGACGGGCCGGTCTTCGCGCCGGGGGCGTTCCAGCTCGCGCTGGGCGCCCTGCGTGCCCAGCAGCGGATCGAGGCGGCGTTCCGGTCCGGCGAGGGGCTGGGCTGGCACCAGCACGACGAGGACGTGTTCGCCGGGTGCGAGCGGTTCTTCCGGCCGGGGTACAGCGCGAACCTGGTCACCGCGTGGCTGCCGGCACTGGACGGGGTGGAGGAGAAGCTGCGCGGCGGGGTCCGGGTCGCGGACGTCGGGTGCGGGCACGGGGCGTCGACGGCGCTGATGGCCGCGGCGTACCCGGCCTCGGTCTTCACCGGCTCGGACCTGCACGCCGACTCGGTGGACCAGGCTCGCAAACGCGTGGCGGACGCGGGGCTGGACTCCCGGGCGCGGTTCGAGGTCGCCGGGGCGCAGAGCTTCACCGGCGGGCCGTACGAGCTGGTCACCACGTTCGACGCGCTGCACGACATGGGCGATCCGCTGGGCGCGGCCCGGCACGTGCGCTCCCAGCTCGCCGCGGACGGCACCTGGATGATCGTGGAGCCGGCGGCCGGCGATTCGGTCGAGGCGAACCTGAACCCGGTCGGGCGGGTCTACTACTCCTTCTCCGCGTTCCTGTGCGTGCCCAACGCGCTCTCCCAGGAGGGTGGCTATTCGCTCGGCGCCCAGGCGGGTGAGGAGCCGATCCGGCGGCTGGCGACCGATGCCGGCTTCACCCGGTTCCGGCGCGCGGCGGAAACCCCGTTCAACATCGTCTACGAGGTCCGGCCCTGAACGGCGACCGGGCGGGACCGTTCAGCGGCGGTGACCCGAACCTGGTCGCCGCCGCCGGCACCGTCGACATCGTGGGTGAGCGGAGACATGATCGGGTAAAGGGGGGTGGGAGGGCGCCGGCCCGCCGGTGCGAAAGAATGCGCTGTCGGAGCCGACGGAAGCGAAAGGAACCCGAGTGACGGACGAACCGCTTTACGCCAAGCTGGGCTTCACCGATGGTGAGTGGGGGCTGCTGGTCGGCCTGCCGCACGCGGTACTCACGGCGGCGAGCGCCGCCACCCAAGACAGCGCGCGAAAGACCCGGGCGGAGAGCGCGGCCGGGCTGAACCGGATCTCCGACGCCCGCGCTTCGGCGAGCACCCTGGTGACCGCGGTGGCCACGGCCGCCGTCGCCGAAGCCGGCGACCCGGAGCTCGGCGAGGAGCCGCCGGTGATCGAGCCGGCCAACCCCGCCGCATACCTCCGGGATGTCCTGGACCGGGCGGCCGAGACCGCCGGCCTGCTGTCGGCGAAGGCCTCCGTGGCCGACGCCGAGACCTACCGCCACTGGCTGCTGGAGATCACCGACGCCGTCGTCGGCGCCGCCTCGACCGGCGGCATCCTGGGTCTGGGCGGCGAGACCGTGACCGAGGACGAGCGCAGCTTCCGCGACCATCTGGCGAGTGCCCTGGCCGGCTGAGCACCACCGGCTTCGTCGCGATCTCGGCGAGGCGGCCCGGCCGCCGGGCGACTCGCCGAGATCGCGTCCCCGCCGCGCGCCGCTCAGCGGGGTTCGCGACCCAGGAGACCCCGTTCGAAGGCCGCGGCGACGGCCGCGGCGCGGTCCCGGACCCCCAATTTGGCGTACGCGTGCAGCAGGTGGGTCTTCACCGTCGCCTCGCTGATGAACAGCTTCCGGGCGGTCTCCCGGTTGCCGCAACCGCGCGCGATCAGCGTCAGCACCTCCAGCTCCCGCTGGCTGAGCGGCTCCTTCTCGGCCGCGGGGGAACGGAGCCGGCCCATCAACCGGCCGGCCACCGACGGCGACAGCACCGACTCGCCGCGGTCGGCGGCCACCACCGCCCGGAACAGCTCCTCCCTCGGAGCGTCCTTCAGCAGGTATCCGGTGGCCCCGGCCTTGATCGCCGGCAGCACGTCACTGTCGTTGTCGTAGGTGGTCAGCACCAGCACCCGAGCCGCCGACCCGGCCTCCTTCAACGAGTGGATCGTCGTCACGCCGTCCATCACCGGCATCCGCAGATCCATCAGGATGACGTCCGGGTGCACCGCCGCGGCGACCGCGAGCGCCTCCCGCCCGTCCCCGGCCTCGCCGAGCACCGTGAACCGGTCGTCGCCGGAGAACATGCCTCGCAGCCCGTCCCGTACCACCGGATGGTCGTCGACGATGAGCAGCCCGATCACGGCGTACCTCCGAGGGCGATCGCCGGGACACAGGCCGACAGCGCGGTGCCGGCGCCCGGTTCGGATTCGACCGCCAGGGTGCCGGCGATCCGGGTCAGCCGTTCGCGCATCGCGGCGAGGCCGAACCCGCCGGTCTCGGTGATCTCGCGGGGCTCCTCCGGGTCGAAACCGGCGCCGTCGTCGCGGACGTCCAGCGTCACCAGATCCTCCATGTAGGAAAGGGTCAGTCCGACCCGGCCCGCGCCGGCGTGCCGGGCCACGTTGGCCAGCGCCTCCTGGGCCGTACGCAGCAGGGTCGCCTCGATCTCGGGCAGCAGCCGCCGCTCGGTGCCCGTGATGATCAGATCGGCGCGGATGTCGTGCAGGCTGGCCCACGTCTCCACCACCTCGCCGAGCGCGGCCGGCAGGCCGGCGCCGTCGAGCTGTTGCGGGCGCAGCGCCCGCACCGACCGGCGCGCCTCGGCGAGGCTCTCCCGGGCCAGGCGTTTCGCCGCGCCCAGGTGCCGGTCCCGCTCCCCCGGCTGCGCCTCGGCCGCCTCGAGCTGGGTGACGATGCCGGTCAGGCCCTGCGCCAGCACGTCGTGGATCTCACCGGCCATCCGCTGCCGTTCGTCCAGCACGCCCGCCTCGTGCGCCTGGACCAGCAGCTGGGCGTGCAGGCCGGCGTTCTCCTTCAGGGCCGCCTCGAGCTTCGCGTTCGCCTGCGCCAGTTCGTCGATCACCGCGAGCCGCCGCTGCGAGTTCCGCAGCTGTCCGAGCTGGAAGCGGGTCATGATGAAGGCCAGCACCGCGTTGGCCAGGAACAGGCCGGCGAAGAAGACCCGCCCGCCGGTGTCCTGCAACGTCTCGAATCCACCGGTCTGCGAAAGCGCCGTCACCAGCGCGACGCCCGAAACACCGGCCATCAGCCAGCGCTCGGAGAGCGTGTGCACGATGAAGAGGTAGCCGCTCCAGGCGAAGAAGCCGAAGAACGGGTTGCACCAGATCAACAGGCCGGACAGTACGACGTACCCGATGACGAACACCGCCGAGGCAGGGCCCGGCTGCCGGAAACGGGCCAGCAGCCGGATCCCGCCGAGGACCCAGGCCGCGGTGCCGGCCACCGCCGCGAGGGTGACCGGCAGCGGCTGCTGCGGCACCTCGGTGTGCAGAGTGAGGATCGCCAGCACGGTCGAGCCGATCAGCAGGCCGAGGGACACGAAGATCAACCGGCGCGCGTTCAGCTCCGGGCGCTCCCCGGTCCTCGCTTCCCCACTCATCGACGCTCCCCTCTCCGTGTTCAGTCTGTCAGTTCCAGCGGAAGAGGCGCGCGGCCCCGAGCCCGAAGATGATCAGGTATCCGATCAGGACGACCGCGGAGAGCCAGTTCGGCCAGTGCCCGGTCATCGTCTCGTGCAGGGCCCGTTCCCCGGCGCCGAGCGGGGTGTAGTCGCCGACCTGCTGCGCCCAGTCCGGCATCATCTCGCGCGGCGTCCAGAGCCCGGCGAAGAACATCGAGGGGAAGAAGAGCAGCGTGCCGACCGCGTTGCCGGCCTTACCGGTCGGGACCAGGGCGGCGATCAGCAGCCCGATCGAGAAGACCCCGGCCGCGCAGAGCAGGAAGGCCAGCGCGAAACCGGCGAGGTTGCCGGCGAGCGGCACATCGAAGGCGAAGTAGCCGACCGCGATGCAGAGCGCCGAGGAGACCAGAGCGATCAGCACCGACGCCGTCATCTGCGCGGCGAGCAGGGTGAGCGGGCGGACCGGAGTGGTGGCGATCCGGCGCAGCACGCCCTTCTCCCGGTACGTGGCCAGCACCGCCGGCATCACCTGCAGGCCGACCATGGCCAGGGACAGGGCGATCGCGATGCCGACGTAGACGTCGATCGTGCGGGCGCCGCCGAGTTCCGGGGACGGCTCGCGGAAGTCCGGGATGCTGCCCAGGATGCCGACCAGGATGGTCGGGAAGAGGAGCGTGAAGAAGGCCGTGACCGGTTCGCGGAGCTGCAGCTTGAGTTCGGTCCGGGTGGTCTTGGCGAAGACGGTCATGGTCACTCCTGGATCTCGTGGCCGGTGAGCCGGACGAAGGCGTCGTCGAGGCTGGCCTGCTCCACCCGCAGGTCGGCGGCGACGATCTGGTGGACGGCGAGCACCGAGCTCACCGCGTGCAGCAGGTTGCCGGTGCCGACCACCTCGACGCGGCTGCCCTGGCGGCGCACCTTGCGCACCTCGGGCAGGCTCGTGAGCAGGGCGTCGTCGAACGGCGCGGAGGGGCGGAAGCGGATCGTCTGCTCCACGGCGGTGCCCTCCACCAGGCCGGCCGGGGTGTCCAGGGCGATCACGAGACCCTTGTCGATCACGGCGAGGCGGTCGCAGAGCCGCTCGGCCTCCTCCATGAAGTGGGTGACCAGCACGACCGTGACGCCGCGGTCGCGGATCGACTCGATCAGGTCCCAGGTGTCCCTGCGGGTCGAGGCCGGTGGTCAGCTCGTCCAGGATCGCGATCCGGGGATTGCCGATCAGGGCGAGAGCGATGGAGAGGCGTTGCTTCTGGCCACCGGAGAGTTTTCCGTACGACGCCCGCAGCTTGGCCTCGAGCCCCAGGTCACCGGCGAGCACCCGCCAGTCGGCCGGGTTCGGGTAGAAGGCGCTGTAGAGCTCGAGCGCCTCCCGTACCGTCAATTTCTCCTGAAGCTGGCCGTCCTGGAGTTGCACACCGACCTCGGTGCGCAGGGCGGGATCGCGCGGAGCGCGGCCGAGGACGCTGATCGTGCCGGAGTCCGGCGTCCGCAGCCCGGCGACGCACTCGACCGTGGTGGTCTTGCCGGCCCCGTTCGGGCCGAGGATCCCGAAGATCTCCCCCGCCTCGACGGCAAGCGACACGTCACGTACCGCGACCGTGTCCCCGTAACGCTTGCTGAGGTTACTGACCTCGATCACTGTCATGGATCCAGCGTCACGGACCGGCCCCGGTGCCCGAATCGACCAGCGAGCGAACCCTTTCATCCACCGATCGGTGGATGGGGGACTACACCACCGTCTCCGGCTCGGTGTTGCTGCGGCGCAGGCCGGTCACCGCCGAGTAGACCGAGCCGACCTGCGCGGCGACCCGCTTCCAGGAGTACGCCTGCCGGGCCCGGTCCAGCGCGGCCGTCGCGTACGTGAACCGCCGCACCTTGTCGTTGATCAGGCGGCGCACCGCGCCGCCGAGCGCGTGCGGGTCCCGCGCCGGGACCAGATCGCCGGTCAGACCGTCCACGACGGTCTCGGTCAGACCGCCCACCGCCGTCCCGATGATCGGCACGCCGCAGGCCATCGCCTCCAGCGCGGACCGCTCGAACTCCTCCTGCCAGGGCGCGGCGACCAGCAGGTCGGCGGACCGGTACCAGCTCGGCATGTCGCGGTGCGGCACCGAACCGACCAACCGGAACCGGTCGGCGACCTGGAGGCGCTCGGCGAGCGCGCGCAGCGACCTGGCGCACGGGTCGGCGGGGAGCTGATCGGCCGGCGGGCCGCCGACGACGACCACCTCGGCGCCGGGCACGTACCGCATCGCCTGGATGACGTCGCCGAAACCCTTGCGCTCGACCAGCCGGCCGACCGAGAGGATGCGGGGCCGATCCGGGTCGCGCGGGACGGCCGGGCCGTCCGGGCTGAAGCGATCGCTGTCCACGCCGCCCGGGACGACGGTCAGTTGTGCCCGCGGCACCCCGATCCGGACCAGACCGAGCATCTCGTCATGGCTCTGCGCGACCACCCGGTCGACGGCCCGGCCGAGCGCTCGCTCGTAACCGGTGCGGGACGGGCCGGGCCGGTGCGGCTCGATCGCGCCGAGCTCGTAGAACGACTGCACGACCGGGATGTTGATCTGCTTGGCCGCGGTGACCGCGGCCAGGCCGCTGGTCCAGGAGTGGGCGTGCAGCACGTCGGGGGTCCAGCCGTCCCGCTGCCAGTACTCGCCGAGCAGCCGGGCGAACTCGCCCATGTACGGCAGGAGCTCCTCGGCGGGCAGCGGCCGGGCCGGGCCGGCCGGCACGTGGAGGACGCGCACGCCGTCCGCGACGGTGACGACCTCGGCGGCGTCAGGATCGGTGCGGCGGGTGTAGACCCGCACCTCGTGCCCGGAATCGACAAGCGCCTTCGACAGGTCGGCCACGCCGAGCGGGCTGGCGCGCTCGGAGATCATCGCAATCCGCACGGGGTCTCCTCACGCGACTGAACAAAGGTTGTGACGGCAGGACACGTTGCCCGTCGGCCCTCAGCGTAAACATCGAGAGCCGCGCCGGTCGGGGGTTACCGGTCAACCACCAGCCCTTTCGCGGCACTCCTCGACTTCGCCGGCGCTCAGCCGTAGATCGCCCGCTGTGCGCCGCTGACGGCCGCGCGATAGGCGCCCCCGAACAGCCCACGATCCCGGGCCAGCGCCGCCCGGGCCGCGTTCGCCCCCGGTGCGCCGTGCACCCCACCGCCCGGATGCGCCGACGAGCTGCCCAGGAAGAGCCGGTCGACCGGGGTGTCGGCGCGCCCCAGCCCCGGAACCGGCCGGAAGAACAGCTGCTGGAAGGCGGCCGACGTCCCCCCGCCGAGCGCCCCGCCGACCAGTGACGGGTTCTCCCGCTCCAGGTCACCCGGCGCGAACACGTTCCGCCCGACGATCCGGCCGCGGAACCCGGGCGCCTGCCCCTCGATCACCGCCTCGATCCGCTCGACCCGCGCGGCGATCTCCTGGACCGACCATTCCGCCCGATGTGGCAGGTGGGTGTACGCCCACGCGCTCTCCGTCCCGAACGGTGACCGGCTCCGATCAGCCGTGGTCATCTGCCCGAGCAGCAGGAACGGATCCTCCGGGACCTCCCCGGTCGCGATCTTCGCGGCGTACCGCGTCAGCCCGTTCAGATCCGCTCCCAGGTGCACCGTCCCCGCCCCGCAGACCTCCGTGTTCGACCACGGGATCGGTGCGTCGAGCGCCCAGTCCACCTTGATCGTCGCCCCGTCCCAGCGGAAGTGCGCGAGATCCTCGACCATCCGGGACGGCAGCCATCGCTCGCCGACCAGGTCCAGGAAGAGCGCCGGTGCTGGCACGTCCGCGATCACCGCCCGGGCGGCCCGCCAGTCCCGCCCGTCCGCGGTCCGCACGCCCATCGCCCGCCCACGCGCCACCAGGACCCGGCTCACCGGCGCGCCGTAGACGATCTCGCCGCCCCGGGCCCGCAGCCGGTGTACCAGCGCCTCGGTCAGCTGTCCGGCCCCGCCGACCGGCACCGGCCAGCCGACCTGCTGGCCGAGCATGGTCAACAGCCAGCCGTACACCCCACCGCCCGCCTCCTCCGGCGACAGGTCGGTGTGCAGCGCGCACCCGGCCAGCAGGACCTTGGCCCCCTCCCCACGGAACAGCTCCGATCCCAGCTCGCGTGCCGAGAGCACCATCCGGCGGCCCAGCCGCAGGGAATCCGCGACGCCGAGGCCGCGAGCCAGGCCCAGACCCGCCCGGACCGGTGGGAACGGCCGCAGGATCACGTCCAGCATGCGGCCGGAGACGGCGGTCCATTCGTCGTACGCACGCCGCCACCGCTCCCCGTCGCCCGCCGCGAACTCCTCCAGCGACGCCATCGTCCGCGCCAGATCGCGGTGGAGCGTCGCGGAGCGCCCGTCCGGCAGCAGGTGCGCGAGAACGGCCGGCGCGTGCGTCCAGGTCAGCCCGTACCGGTTCAACTCCAGGTCGCGCAGCACCGGGGAGGCGTACCCGAGCGGGTAGAACGCGCTGAACAGGTCGGAGACGTATCCGGGGGCGGTGATCTCGCCGGACCGGACCGCGCCGCCCGGCGCCCCGGTCGCTTCCAGCACCCGCACCGACCAGCCCGCGTCGGCGAGCAGATTCGCCGCCACCAGCCCGTTGTGCCCCGCCCCGACGACGACCGCGTCAACCATGTCCACATCCCGCACGTTAGCCACGTTTAGCCCGCATCCGCGCGGGCACCTCGAGATCATGGAACGGGGAAACAGCAAGCACGGCGCGGTGCTCGACGAGTGGATGGCTCAGGAGGTGCGGGACATCTTCCGAAGCCCCGCCGGCAGCCGTGCCGAGGAATGGCACATGCCCGAGCCGGCCGGCGATGACCAGCCGGAAGTCGCCATGGCACCCAACGGCGACTTCGGCCGGAACATCCCGGGCGGCGTCGGCAGCACGCAGGGCGAGGCGTTCAGCCGGTTCGGGAGTTTTCTCGGCCGGTCCGCGTTCCCGGGCGACCAGGCCGCGCTGGAGGCCTCGGCGCGGGCCATGTCCGCTCCGGACGACGTGATGCGGCGCATCGCGGCCCTGCCGTACGACAGAACCTTCCAGAACGCCGCCGAAGCATGGAGAGCAACCGAGGGAGGAAGCGCGTGAGCACGGTCACCGAATTCGTTGACGTCAACGTCCCGGTCCGAACCTGCTACGACCAGTGGACCCAGTTCGAGGAATTTCCGCGCTTCATGGAGGGCGTGGAGGAGATCCAGCAGCTCGACGACACCCACATGCACTGGAAGACCCACATCGCGGGGATCACGCGGGAATTCGACGCGAAGATCACCGAGCAGCTACCGGACGAACGGGTCGCCTGGACCGCCACGGAGGGCGAGAAGCAGGCCGGCGTGGTCACCTTCCACCGGCTCGACAACACGCACACCCGGGTGACGGTTCAACTCGATTTCGATCCGCAGGGCTTCATGGAGAAGGCCGGTGACAAGCTCGGCCTGGTGGATCGCCGGATCAAGGGCGACCTGCACCGCTTCAAGGAGTTCATCGAGAGCCGCGGTGGCATCGCCACCGGTGGCTGGCGGGGCCAGGTGGATCGGCCCGATGCCTGATCCACACCGATCGCACCGCGGAACGGCCGCCCTTCGGGACGGCCGTTCGCTTCGCCGTCCGCCAGGGCCCTCGATCCGTTTTACGGTCGCGCCACCGGGTAACGCCGGTCACATGGCACAGCACACCGCAGGGCCCAGCGGACCGCGGTGATCAATGTGTTCGCGGTCGGGCCGGCCCACTCCGGCGCAGGACCACGCTTCCCATCCCGGCCACCGCGCGGACCACGTAACGGTCGGCGGCCAGGGGCCAGCCGGCCTCCTGGAAAACCGCGCCCGTCGGCGTCCCATTGTTCATGACCCACGGGGTCAGAACCGATCCAGCGCCCTGATCCAGGTGGATCCGGAACGGCGCACCCGTCCTCGTCGCCAGGATCGCGGTGCCCACCCCGCCGGTGAAGGTCACCGAAACGGTGCCGTCCGGGTCCGGCAGCGAGACCTCGGCCAGCCCGGAGGCACCGAGATCCACCCGGCTCACCCTGCCGTCGCCCAGGTCCAGTTGCTGCTCCCCCGCCCCCGCGGGCAGCCGGATGTCCCACCGCACATCCCGGTTCAGCACGATGCGTACCTCGTCGATGCCGTTACCCTCGGTAGCCCGCAGGTGTACGGCGACCCGGCCCCCGCGCCGGACGACCACCGGCGCGACCCCCGAGCCCGGCGCGGAACTGACCCGATAGAGCAGGCCGGGCAGGGTGGCCGTCTGAACGCGCACGCGACTGGCCGCGTCGCTCACCGTGAGCCACGCGCCGGTCCGATTCAGCAGCGGGCCGGTCAGAACCCGTTCGCTCGCCGACGGCGCCGGGCTCGGCGCCGGGTCCGGCGGCGGCCCGGAACTTCGAGAAGATCCCGCCAGTACGGCCCCCACCAGCGCAGACACGCCGACCACGGCGGCTGTTGAGCGGCTTCGACGCAAGACTGGAGGCACCATCGGACAACTGAGAATCGGCCGAACGGGTGACGGCGAATTGGACTTATCGCGCCAGAATTTCCGGGTGCGATCTGCTGGATTCCTGTCTGAACGTCAGCGCCGCTTCGCGTGGCTGGGCTTCTTCCTGGCGGCCTTCCAAGCGCCGGTGGCCGCGAAGGTCATCGATGACGCGTCGTGGTTCTTCGCCGTCGTCGTCGCCCTCGTGGTCGCGACGGTGATCATCGCCGACGATGCCCAGCGTCGTCGCCCGGCACCCGCCGACTACCCCGAGTAGCCTCTCGGCGCCCTCGCCTCGCCGTCGCCGTCGCCGTCGGCCGCCGGCTCGCTCTGCTCATCCCGGCGGAGTTTCATGCCCCCCGGCCCCATGGGTACACCCGGGCGCCCTGGCGGCCATAGGCACACCTGTTCACAGAGCCTCGGGGCCTCGGCAGCCATAGACACGCCTGTTCACGTAGTCCCGGGGCCTCGGCGGCCATGGGTATATCTGTTCACCCGGGCAGAGCCTCGTGGCCGCGGCGGCCATGGGTACGGCGCCGTTCCTTGAGTTCGGCCTCGTAGAGGTGCCGCCGGCCGCCGGCCAGCTCGTTCCTGGCATCCCGTTCCACTTGCTGGAACTCGCTGTAGTACCCGTCGTCGAACTCCTCGACGAGCTGGAACGTCCAGCGCCCCGGAATCACGTTGCGCCCGATCAACTCCCGCTCGATCCGTTCCGCGATCGCGGTCTGCCCGGCCTGCATGAACAGGGACACGGCCTCATCGAGCATGAAATCCGCGCTTCCGGTGAGCTGGTGCACCGAGTACAGATGCCCGCGCACCCGTTCCACGGTTTCCAGCGCCTCACTCAGCTTCCCCAGCGCCTGCACGGTGACGTCATCCACCGACGCCGGCCGCCGATGCGCCCTGTCCGGCCCACCGTTCTCCACGCCCGACCGCCGATGCTCCCCGTCTGGCCCGCCGCTCTCCGCCCCTGACCGCCGATGCGCCCTGTCCGCGCCGCTGTCTTCCGCGTCCGCCATCGGACCGTCTCCATTCCGCACCCATTCGGATCCCGTCTCCCTACCCTGGTTCGCCCCTTCCCGAACAACGCCCGCTTCGCCTCGCTGTCCCCCGCAGGCGCCGCCGACCCACCCCAGCCGAGGATCAAGAGGGCGCACGGCGCCGCGTTGCCCACGTTGGTTTCCGCGTTCACAGTCGCAGCAGCGCCAGGAGCCCGGCTGGTCACGATGGTTCTATGAGCGGCCCCGATACCCCCATGGCAACCAGCCCGACTCGCTCAGCTGGGCCCCATAGCCCTCAAACACTGGCGACACAACCAGGTCACGTCCATGGGCGTGGTGTAAGAGTCGGCCATCGCTGATCCGTGTGGGTTGATGCTATGCGGCGATCTCGGCGGGTTCGGCTGCTTCGGTG
>NZ_FZNR01000039.1 GCF_900188005.1 Actinoplanes regularis
TGTTCGAGGTCGTCGGTGGGTTCGCCGCGGCCGCGGTAGCGGCGGGCGAGGCGGCCGGCGAAGGGCAGGGCCTCCTGGACGAACTCGTCGCGTAGTCGTGAGCGGGCCGGGGCGTCGGCGTGTGCCCGGGCCCGGGCGTACCGATCCGCGAGAACGTCGAGATTCTCGAACGGTTCAAGCTGGCCGGTCTCGCGCATGCCAGCCCCTTCCACCGAAAGTCGAACTCCAGGCCAACCTCTGTCAGTGCCCTGCGGGTAGTTCCACAAACCTCGAGCCTCGCAACCCCGGGCCGTTCCCGCAGGCGTTACGCCGTCAGCGTCAGGGTCGGTCAGGAATCTCTCGTACGCGGGCCCGAGCTTCTGCCTCTTGACCCGGAAGTAGGTGATCCGGCGTAGCGTCAGCCGGTCCTGGTTCGGGTCGTGCATGTGGTGCGGCACGAGATCGGGGTTGCGGTCGGGAAAGGCCCGGGCGGGGAGACCGTCGAGGAGGCCCTGGCGGTGGCGAGCGCGCCCTGTTTCAGCCTCGTGTGGTGGGGAACCCGAGACAGTGTCCGGACGTCAATCCGTGCTCAGGAGCTTGAAGATGGTCGACAACGAACCACAGCAGCGGCCGCCCGGCACCACCACCGCGATGCGTCGCAAGCCGGACCACGGCGAGGAGAGCTACCGGGGTTCAGGGCGCCTCAACGGTAAGCGGGTGCTGATCACCGGGGGTGACAGCGGGATCGGCCGGGCCGTCGCGATCGCGTTCGCGCGCGAGGGCGCGGACGTCGCGATCTCCTATCTGAACGAGGACGACGACGCCAAGGCGACCGCGGAGCTGGTCCTGAAGGCCGGCCGGCGCGCGGTCCTGCTGCCCGGCGACCTGGCCCGCCGCGAGCGGTGCCGCCAGGTCGTCGAGCAGACCGTGCAGGCGCTCGGTGGGCTGGACGTGCTGGTCAACAACGCCGCGCACCAGATGACCTACCACTCGGTCGAGGAGATCCCGGACGAGGAGTGGGTCGGCACGTTCGACGTCAACATCACCGCGATGTTCCGGCTGGTCCAGGCCGCCCTGCCGCATCTGGGCGCGGGGGCGTCGATCATCAACACCAGCTCGGTCAACTACGACCAGCCGAAGCCGACGCTGCTGCCGTACGCGACCACCAAGGGCGCGATCGCGAACTTCACCGCCGGCCTGGCCCAGCTGCTCGGCGACCGGGGCATCCGGGTGAACGCGGTGGCGCCCGGCCCGATCTGGACGCCGCTGATCCCCTCGACCATGCCGCCCGAGCAGGTCGCCGAGTTCGGCAAGAACACCCCGCTCGGTCGTCCGGGTGAGCCCCGCGAGGTCGCTCCCGTGTTCGTGCTGCTGGCTTCGGACGAGGCGAGCTACATCTCCGGGTCGGTCATCCCGGTCACCGGCGGACGACCCATTCTCTGATACCGATTCATTCGAGGAGGCAACGATGCCCGCGGGATCCAGCCCGAAGAGGGAACGCCAGTACGAGCACATCAAGGACAGCGCCGAGAAGCGCGGCGAGCCGCCCAAGCGGGCGAAGGAGATCGCCGCCCGTACCGTCAACAAGGAACGTGCCCGGGCGGGCGAGTCCAAGACCGCGAGCCGTAGCTCGCTGCAGGACGTGTCGTCCGGTCACCGCGGCGGGAAACGCTCGCACACCGGCGCGCAGGGCCCGACCAAGGAACAGCTCTACAACGAGGCCAAGAAGCGCCACATCACCGGCCGGTCGACGATGACCAAAGCCCAGCTCGAACACGCGCTGGCCCGCTGAACGCGGCAGCGGGGCCGATCAGCCGTCGACGCCGGTGGCCGCGTGCGCGCTGCCCACCGGCTTCGACTGCGACGAGCCCCGCTGCCGCAGATAGACGGCGAGGATCGCCATCGACGCGACGGCCAGCAGCTCGGACTGCCAGTTCTGCAGGGTGCGGTTCCAGAACTCCGGCTCCACCAGGTAGCGCGACCAGGAGACCGGATCCTCCCGGTCGCTCAGCTGTCCCTCGTTGAACGCGACCACCCCCGCGACCGACTGCGCCAGCCACGACAGCAGGAAGATCGTGCCCATCACCAGTCCGAGCGAGTTCGACAGCAGAAACAGCCGCACGCCAGGGGTCCGCGCCCACTTCGGCGAGTCCTGGTCCGCCCACGGGCCGATCTTCTGGTCCTTCTCCGATTCCCGGCCGGGCTGATCCAGGGACTTCGACTCCGGGGAGCCCCTCTGCAGCAGCCAGACCGTCAGCGTGATGTAGAGGAAGAACTGCAGGTACTCCGACTGCCAGTTCTCCGCGACGTCGACGCCGAAACTGGCGGAGGTGACGAACCGGGCCAGCGACACCGGCGGCAGCCCCTCGGCGAGCTGCTGCTGATTGAAGTCCGCCTGCCCGACGAACGCCTGCCCGATCAGGACCGCCACGAACAGCGCCCCGAACACCAGGCTCAGCGAGTTGTTCCGCAGGAACCGGCTCACCGGTGCAGCACCCCCAACGCGATGACGTACGCCAATCCGGCGGCGATGAAGACCAGGAGCAGCACGAACAGACCCCGCACGGCTCAACCCCCTGAGATCGAGCAGTCGTACGGCCGGTCGGCGCCCCGCGGGACACAGCCGGCGGCGACCACCCGCCAGCCGCCGCCGAAGACGGCCAGGAACATCGTGTCGCCGCTGACCCGTACCTGAGCCCACTGGCCGTACACCACGGCCGAGGTCACCGCGCCCGGGCCGGGCAGGTCCTCATCCAGGATCGCCTCCGCGCAGGACGTGCCCGCCGCCTCCGCCACGTCGGCCACGGTGTCCGGGGCCAGCAACGCGCACGCCGCCGACCCGTCCCGGCCGGCGACCGCGGTCAGCAGGCGGGTTGCCGTCCCGGCGGCGGCATCGGCCCGCTCCCGCACCGACCCGCAGCCCGCCACCAGAAATACCACCAGGGCCGCCCCGAACCGCCATCGCCGGATCACGGCGGTCAGGATTCCCCTCCCGCCGGCGTCTCACACCTGAGCCGTGTTTGCCGTCGCGCCCACCGGGCACCCTCCGCCGGTACCGCAAGGAGGGCCGAGATGGTTGACCGTGTCGCGGACCCGTGGGGCGCCCGCACGCCGTACCGCCAAGGCGGCTGCTGGCCGGACCGTGTCGATGTTCAGCTCGCGGACGGGTTGTCGCCGCGTGATGTCGACCGGTGGGTGCAGTCCGCGTCGGTGCTGCACTCGAACGGCGACGCCATGGACATCGCCGTCAAGGACGGCCGGATCGCCGGGGTACGGGGACGCGCCGTCGACCGGGTCAACCACGGCCGCCTGGATCCCAAGGACCTGTACGGCTGGCAGGCGAACAACAGCCCCGACCGGCTGACCCGTCCACTCGTCCGCGAACACGGACGCCTGGTGCCGACGGACTGGGACACGGCGATGGGTCGCATCGTGCAGCGGTCGAAGCAACTGCTCGACGATCCGGGCGGCTGGGGCCGCTTCGGTTTCTACACCTCCGGGCAGCTGTTCCTGGAGGAGTACTACGCGCTCGCGGTGATCGGCAAGGCGGGCCTCGGCACCCCGCACATGGACGGCAACACCCGGCTGTGCACCGCGACCGCCGCGGCCGCGTTGAAGGCGAGCTTCGGCACCGACGGGCAGCCCGGCTCGTACACCGATGTGGACCACTGCGACGCGATCGCCCTGTGGGGGCACAACGTGGCCGAGACGCAGACCGTGCTCTGGACCCGGATGCTGGACCGGCGCCACGGTGCCGAACCACCGGCGATGCTCGCCGTCGACCCGCGTACGACACCCGTCGCGCGGGAGGCCGACCTGCACCTCGCCGTCCGCGCTGGCACCAA
The DNA here is from genome assembly GCF_900188005.1 of Actinoplanes regularis. GTDB lineage: Bacteria > Actinomycetota > Actinomycetes > Mycobacteriales > Micromonosporaceae > Actinoplanes > Actinoplanes regularis. Next base: position 3,825 of record NZ_FZNR01000039.1, read on the forward strand.
CCTGGCGCTGCTGAACGGCCTGCTGCGCGAGATCATCCGGCGGGGCTGGTACGACGAGCGGTACGTCGCCGCGCACACCGTCGGCTTCGACGACCTGGCCGCCGTGGTCGACGCGTACCCGCCGGACCGGGTCGCCGCCGTCTGCGACGTCCCGGCCGGCGATATCGAGCGCGCCGCCGAACTGCTCGGCACGTCCCGGCGGCTGCTCTCCACCGTGCTGCAGGGCTTCTACCAGTCCAACCAGGCCACCGCGGCCGCCTGCCAGGTGAACAACCTGCACCTGCTGCGCGGCATGATCGGCCGTCGCGGCGCGGGCCTCTACCAGATGAACGGCCAGCCGACCGCGCAGAACACCCGGGAGACCGGCGCCGATGGGGACCTGCCCGGCCTGCGCAACTGGGACAACCCGGCGCACATCCGCGAGCTCGCGCGGCTGTGGAACGTCGACGAGATGACCATCCCGCACTGGGCGCCGCCGACGCACGCCATGCAGATCTGGCGGTACGCGGAGCAGGGCTCGATCGAGCTGCTGTGGATCAGTGCGACGAACCCGGCGGTGTCGCTGCCCGACCTCGCCCGGGTCCGCCGGATCCTCGGCCGTGACGAGCTTTTCGTGGTCGTACAGGACCTGTTCCTGACCGAGACCGCGGAACTGGCCGACGTGGTCCTGCCGAGCGCCACGTGGGGGGAGAAGCTCGGTACCTTCACCAACGCCGACCGGACCGTGCACCTGTCCGAGAAAGCCGTGGATCCGCCCGGTGCGGCCCGTGCCGACCTGGACATCTTCCTCGACTACGCCCGCCGGATGGACTTCCGTGACCGCGACGGCGGGCCGCTGATCGAGTGGACCGGGCCGCAGGAGGTCTTCGAGGCGTGGAAGCGGTGCTCGGCGGGGCGGCCGTGCGACTACACCGGCATCACCTACGAGCGGTTGCGCGGCGGCAGCGGCATCCAGTGGCCGTGCACCGACGATGCCCCGGACGGGACCGAACGGCTTTACACCGACGGTGTCTTCAACACCGACCCGGACTACTGCGAGACGTACGGCCACGACCTGAGCACCGGCGCGGAGTTCACCGCCGACGAGTACCGGGCCCGGGAACCGGCCGGGCGGGCGTTCCTGCACGCCGCCGGGTACCAGCCCTCGCCGGAGGTGCCCGGTGAGGAGTATCCGATGCTGTTGACCACCGGCCGCAGCGTCTACCACTTCCACACCCGGACCAAGACCGGTCGTACCCCGGAACTCGCCGCCGCCGCGCCCGAACCGTGGGTCGAGCTGAATCCGGCCGACGCCGATCGGCTCGGCATCGCCGACGGTGACCCGGTCCAGGTGTCCTCGCCGCGCGGCACCATCCGGGTCCCGGCCCGCGTCGGAGGGATCCGGCCCGGCGTGGTGTTCGTTCCGTTCCACTACGGCTACTTCGACATCGACCCCGGTAAGCGGACCCCGCGCGCCGCCAACGAACTGACCGCCACCGCCTGGGATCCCGTGTCGAAACAGCCGATCTTCAAGGTCACCGCCGTCCGCGTCGCCCCACTCGAGCCGGGGGAGTAAGCCGTGCACCTCGCCCACTACCTCGGCCTGCTCCACCGGGCCCAGCTCAACCTGGCCGACGCGTTCCGGCAGGTCGCCGCGGCACACGGCGACGAACCCGACCTCGAGCACCTCTGCGAGCAGCAGGCACGGGTCTGCGACCGGCACGCCGAGCGGCTCGAGCCGTTCGCGCGGCGGTACTCCGAACAGGTGCCGGACGAGCCCGACCGGCTGCACTCCGAACTGTTCCGGGGCACCCGCACCGGCGGCCTCGGACTCCTGCGCGACCTGCAGGACCTGTATCTGATGGCCGCCGAGTGCGACATCTGCTGGGCCATCGTCGGGCAGGCCGCCAACGGCGCCCGCGACCGGGATCTGCTCGAGGTCGTCACCAGGTGCGAAACGGAGACGGCCGTTCAGTTGAAGTGGCTGCGTACCCGGATGAGGCAGGCCGCGCCGCAGGCGCTGGTCGTGGCTCGATGACCGGGGATTACCGGACGGCTTCGCGGGAACCCGGCCGATATGCGAGCACTCACCTGGCAAGGGACCGGCAGGGTCTCGGTCGAGACCGTTCCCGACCCGAAGATCCAAGATCCGACCGATGCGATCGTACGCATGACGTCGACCGCCATCTGCGGCTCTGACCTGCATCTTTACAACGTCCTCGGCATGTATCTCGATTCTGGCGACATCCTCGGGCACGAGCCGATGGGCATCGTCGAGGAGGTCGGCTCCGAGGTCACCCAGATCAGCCCCGGCGACCGCGTGGTGATCCCGTTCAACATCTCCTGCGGCCACTGCTGGATGTGCGGCCGCGGCCTGACCGCCCAGTGCGAGACCACCCAGGTCAGAAGCCAGGGCAAGGGCGCGGCCCTGTTCGGCTTCTCCCGCCTGTACGGGCAGGTGCCCGGCGCGCAGGCCGAGTACCTGCGGGTGCCGCAGGCACAGTTCGGCCCGATCAAGGTGCCCGACGGGCATCCGGACGAGCGCTACCTCTTCCTCTCCGACGTCCTGACCACCTCGTGGCAGGCGGCCCGATATGCCGACATCGCACCCGGCGACACGGCGCTGGTCGTCGGCCTGGGCCCGATCGGGCAGATGAGCGCGCGGATCGCCCGGCACCTCGGCGCGGAGCGGGTGATCGCCGTCGACGAGGTGCCCGAACGGCTGGCGATGGCGGGCCGGCACGGGATCGAGACGCTGGACTCGTCGGCGGTCGACGACGTACCGGCGGCGGTGATGGAGATGACCGGAGGTCGCGGCGCGGACGGGGTGGTCGACGCGGTCGGCATGGAGGCGCACGGCACGCCGTTCCAGGCGGCCGCGATGAAGGCCGCCGGGATGCTGCCCGACCCCCTCGCCCGCAAGGCCACCGAGACCGTCGGTGTGGACCAGATGGGCGCGCTGCGCACCGCCTTCGCCGCGGTCCGCCGGGGCGGGACGATCTCGATCATCGGCGTGTACGGCGGCAAGGCCGACCCGTTCCCGATGCTGGACCTGTTCGACAAGGGTGTGACCCTGCGGATGGGCCAGGCCCACGTCAAGCGCTGGGTGGACGACATCCTGCCGCTGCTCACCGGCGACGACGACCCGCTGGCCGTGCACGACCTGGTCACCCACCGGATGCCGCTGGAGGACGCGCCGCGCGCCTACGAACTGTTCAACAACAAGGAGGACGGTTGCGTCAAGGTCGTACTCCAGCCCTGATCCAGTCGTTTCGGCCGTCGAATCCCGGGGCACTCGCAGGGTCATGACCGACACCGTTCTGTTTCGATCCGCGGTTCTCGGCGCCTCGGCCGGCGCCCGCAGCATGACCCCGCTGGCGAGATTGGCGCTGCGCAAACGCGGTTGGATCCGGGTCGCCGCCGGCGCGGCCGCGCTCGGTGAGATGGCCTTCGACAAGTCCCGGAAGGCGCCGAACCGGTTGAAGCCGGCGCCGCTGAGCGGCCGGATCGTGCTCGGTGCGATCGCCGGCGCGGCCTTCGCCCGACGGCGGGGCGCCGGGATGGCCGGGCCGGCGATCGTCGCCGGGCTCACCGCGGCCGCGGCCAGCTATGCCGGGGCGCGATGGCGGGCCTACGCGGCGGAGAACGACTTCGCGCTCCCCGGCGCGCTCGCCGAGGACGCCGCCGCGATCGCCCTCGCCTGGGCGTCCTCCCACGACTGACCCGCTGCGGAAGCCGCTGAGCTCGACAGATTCACGTCTCAGCGGTACCGCTGTCAGCGGGCGCGACGGCGACGTCGGGGGCCGGCAGCGAGATGACCGCCGTCTTCTCAGCCCTTCAGCTGCTGGATCTTGTCCTTGAACAGGGTGGTGGCGATCGACGCCTTGCGCGGCTGGCCCTTGAGGAACGCGGCGGCGAACTTCTTCGCCTGCTCGTAGGAGACCTTGCCCGGCAGCGGCGGCTCGTCCGGATCGACCGCGACGTCGAGCAGCGCGGGACCAGGATGCGCGAGCGCTTCGTCGAGCGCGGCCGACAGGTCGCCGGGCTTGTCGATCTGGGCGCCGAAGCCGCCGCAGCCGCGCGCCCAGCCGGCGTAGTCGGGCAGGGGCGCGCCGAACCGCACCCCGTGTTCGGGGTAGCCCAGCACCATCTGCTCCCAGAGGATCTGCCCGAGCGAGTTGTTGTTGTTGATCACCACTTTGATCGGCAGGTCGTAGCGCATCGCGGTGTGGAACTCGGCCATCAGCATCGCGAACCCGCCGTCCCCGACGTAGGCGATGACCTGCCGGCCCGGGTAGGCGTGCTGGATGGCCAGCGCGTACGGCAGGCCCGGCGCCATCGTCGCGAGGGTGCCGGACAGGTAGAACTCACGGTTGCCGCGGATGTGCCAGTGCCGTGCCGCCCAGGTCGCGATCGTGCCGGAGTCGCAGGTCATGATCGCGTCGTCGCTGGCGGCCAGGTCGAGCTGCTGAGCCAGGTACTGCGGGGCGATCGGGTCCCGGTCGCCCGACTCGAGGGCCCGCATCGCCTCGTGCCAGGTACGCGTCTTGTCCTGGTACGTACGCAGATGATCGTGGCCCTTCTGCGCCAGCAGCGGCAGCAGTGCCTCGAGCGTCGCCCGGGCGTCCCCGACCAGCGGCACTTCGGTGGGGATCCGGATGCCGGCCCGGGCCGGTTCGATGTCGATCTGGACGACCTTGACCTTGCCGGGCTGCGGCAGGAACTTCGTGTACGGGAAGTTCGTACCCACCATCAGCAGCGTGTCGATGTCGTCCATCAGCTCCTCGCTCGGCTTGGTGCCGAGCAGTCCGAGCCCGCCGGTGACGTACCGGGAGTCGTCCGGGACGACCATCTTGCCCAGCAGCGACTTGACGATCGGCGCGCCGAGCCGGTCCGCGGCCTGTTCGAGCAGCCCGCCCGCCCCGCGGGCCCCGATCCCGGCCAGGATCGCCACCCGGTTGCCGTCGTTGATCACGTCGGCCGCGGCGCGCAGGTCGGCGTCGCGTGGCCGCACCGCAGGGGCGAGGTAGACCGGCGCGGTCGACGGCGACCGCACCGGCGCGACCGTCTGGTACGGGTCCTTGCCCGCCGGAGCGACCTGGATGTCGTTGGGCACCGTCAGGTGGGCGACCCCGCGCCGCGCGTACGCCGTGCGGATCGCGACATCGACCAGGGTCGGCAGCTGCGCCGGGTTCATGACCACCTGGTTGTACTCGGCGACGTCCTCGTACAGCCGGTCCAGGTTGACCTCCTGCTGGTACGCGGTGCCCAGCACCCCGCTCTCCTGCATGCCGGTGATCGCCAGCACCGGCACGTGGTCGAGCTTCGCGTCGTACAGCCCGTTGGCCAGATGGATCCCGCCCGGTCCGGAGGTCGCCAGGCACACCCCGATCTTTCCGGTCGCCTTCGCATGGGCGGTGGCCATGAACGCCGCCGCCTCCTCGTGGTGCACGAGCACGAATCGCACCTTGTCGGCGTGGCGGCGCAGGCCCTCCATGATGCCGTTGATCCCGTCGCCCGGGATCCCGAAGACCGTGTCCACGCCCCACTCGGCCAGGCGGTTGATCAGCACTTCCGCAGTAATCTCAGCCACAACGCGCCGTGTACCCGCAACGGACGCCGCCAACCACGACGTGCCACCCGGAATATCCCGCTCCGGGGCGGCGGCGACACGCCCGGCAGCCGTTTGATCGCCGTCTTCGGGGGGATCCGCGGGTCATGACCGATACCGCCCTGATCCGCTCCGTGCGGGCCGGCGCGGCGCTGGCGGCCCTCGGTCGTGAGCTGATCGACCGCGGGTACCGGTTCACGACGGTCACCCCGGCGACGCAGGCCCGGGTCAACCGGCGGCCGGGGAACGCCGTCGCCCGGGACCTGCGGGACGTGTTCGGGTGGAGCCGGCCGTTCCCGCCGGAGGCGATGCCCGGCGAGGTCTTCGACCTCATGCTGGCCGCGGACGCGGCCGAGGCTTGCGGTTCGCTGTGGCGCAGCAGGGTGCGATTCTCGTCGTACGACGGGGAGCTCTTCGTTCATTCGGCGTTCCCGACGGACGCGAGCGACGCGGTCTTCTTCGGACCGGACACGTATCGGATGGCGGATGCCGTCCGCGCGTACCTGCGAAATCGTCGCGAACCGCTCGCCCGGGCGGTCGATGTCGGGTGCGGAACCGCGGCCGGTGCGATCACGATCGCGAAGCGAGCGCCGCGGGCGCGGGTTCTGGCGGTCGACATCAACGACACCGCGCTGGAGTACGCCCGGGTCAACGTCGGCCTGGCCGGCACCGGGAACGTCAGCGTGCGGCGCGGTGACCTGCTCGACGACGTCGACGGCGGCTTCGACCTGATCGCCGCGAACCCACCGTTCATGATCGATCCGGCGGGGCGGACGTACCGCGACGGTGGCGGCCCGGACGGCAACGACCTGTCGCTGCGGATCATCGACGCCGCCGCGGGACGTCTCACGCCCGGCGGAGCACTGGTGCTGTTCAGCGGCACCGGCATCGTCGACGGCCACGATCCGCTACGGGCGGCCGCCGCCGAGCGGCTCGCCGGGACGGACCTGCGCTGGATGTACCGGGAGGTGGATCCGGACGTGTACGGCGAGGAGCTGGACGGCTCCGCCTACGCCCGGGCCGAGCGGATCGCGGTGGTGCTGCTGACCGCGACCCGGCCTGGCTCAGTCGCGCAGTGACGACCGCCCCGACGCCCAGGCGTCCAGGACGTCCTGGGCCCAGCGGTTGTCGACGGCCAGCGCGCACCGGGCACCCCAGAGCACCTGGCCGGCCAGATCCGGTTCGGTACGGGCGAACGTCCCGCACAGGTCGTTGGCCGCGATCTGCTCGTGCACCGAGTCGGCCTCGACGTGCTCGTCGTAGAACGCCGTCGCGGCCGCGTCACCGCCGAGGCGGCGCAGGCCGGTCCCGTACGCCCGGTTCGGCAGTGACGAGGTCATCTCGTAGGCGGCCAGGTGGCCCAGGAGCGCGCCGCGGCGGGCGCGGTGCAGGCCGAGGAACGACATCAGGTTGTTGACGGCGAGGGTCGTGGCGGGCACCCGGTCGACGTACGCGCCGTAGGTCAGGTCCAGGCCGAACCAGGTCATCGTCTGCTTGTACAGCTCCTGGTGCATCCGCCCGGTGACGCCCGCGCCGTACTCGTCGAGCTGGATCTCGATCAGGGCGGCCTTGGCCCGGCCGGCCAGCCGGGGGATCGCCCAGGTGTGCGGGTCGGCCTCACGCAACTGATAGATCGAGCGGTGGACGGCGAACTCCCGGAACTGCTCATGGGTGGCCCGCGCGCGCAGGTAGCCGGAGAGCCGCGGCCCGTCGTCGGCGGCCACGATCGCCGCGAGTCCGGCCGGCACGGAGTCCGGATCGGCCGGCTGCGGCACGCCGGTCAGATCACCCAGGTGTGCCTCGAAGCGTTGTTCGAGGTCGCTGCGCAGCCGCAGCAGCCGAGGGTGCCACTCCCACTCGTCGGCGACACCGTCCCAGCCCCGGTAGGAGAGTTCGTAACAGATGAAGAGCGACAGCTGGAAGTCCTCGACGTCGCCGGGTTCGGCGGTCAGGTCACCGGAGCCGCCGCTGAGAGTGTCGATCAGGGCGCTGGAGAGGGATCCGCGTGGTGACGGCAGCTTCATGGGCGGGCGGATGCCCGTTTGGCTCGCCGTGAAACGGAAATCCAGGCGGCCATGACGTCGACCATCACGCCGTACGAGGACGGCCCGCTGATCGTGCGCGGTGACTTCGAGCTGCGTACCCCGGAGGGTGAACCGATCGACGCGGCGCGCGGCACCATCGCCCTCTGCCGCTGCGGCAGATCCGCCGACAAGCCGTTCTGCGACGGTACGCACAAGACGTTCCACTTCAAGGCCGGCACCGGACGCGAACACCCGTCCCCGCGGCCCGGCGGCCCGGACGATGCCTGACCGGTCGTCACGGTCTCGCGTGTGCCTGCGCGTTGCCCAGCCACTCGCCGAGTCGGCACCGGGCTCGGGTACTCGTGAGGGGAGCTATCGCGAGCGACAATGGGGGAGTGTCTACTGTTCGATGCGACATCGAACCGGTGGGGACACGTCTGCTGGTTCGCGTCCAGGGTGAGTTGTCGGTGGCGTCAGCTCCCACCGTCCGTACCGCCCTGCTCAAATGCCTGATGGAGCAGTCGGACGCGGTCGTTGTGGATCTTTCCGGGGCGATCGTGACCGAACCCGCCGCGCTGTCGGTGTTCCTGGCGGCCGCACGCCAGGCCGCGGTGTGGCCGGGGACGCCGTTGCTGCTCGCCGCGCCCGATCCGGCGCTCGCGCGGCTGCTCAGCAGCGGGTACGGCCGGCTGACCCTGCACACCTCGGTGCGGGAGGCGCTGGACGTGGAGCCGTGGCAGCGGGCGCTGACCATCGCCGACACCCTGCTGCCCGTCTCCGGGGCCGCCCGGCATGCCCGCGGACTGGTCACCGAGGGATGCGTGCGGTGGGAGCTGCCGCACCTGATCGGCCCGGCCAGTGTCGTGGTGGGTGAGCTGGTCACCAACGCGGCCGTGCATGCCCAGACGATGATCGATCTGCGGTTGTCCCTGGGCCGCCGCCATCTGATCGTGGCGGTCCGGGACGGTGGTGACGCCCTGCCGGTGCTGCCGCCACCGGCCTCGGCGGACCCGGCTGACCCGCGCGGGTTACTGCTGGTGGACAGTCTGGCTCACCGGTGGGGAACGTTGCCGGCGTACGGCGGCAAGGTCGTCTGGGCGACGCTGTCCCGCTCGTGATCGAGAGTCTGGTGCGGGGGAGATCCCGGCCTGGTCGCCGCCTTGTCATCGTCCTCGAGGATCAGGACAGGTTCGCCGCGTCCGGGCTCGAGCGGGTGCGGTGTTCCGGCGTCGGCTCCGGCGGGGGAGACGACGACATGGGCAACAGGATCCGGAAGGTCGTGCCGACGTCGAGCGTGGAGTCCACGGTGATGGTGCCGCCGGCGTCGCCGACGATGCCGTAGACGGTGGCGAGGCCGAGGCCGGTGCCCTTGTCGGCCGCTTTGGTGGTGAAGAACGGCTCGAAGAGGCGGTCCTTGACCTCCGCGTTCATGCCGGTGCCGTTGTCACTGACTGTCAGTTGGGCGTAGTGCCCCGCCGGCAGGCTCTGGTCCGGGTCGCCGGAGATCTCGACCGTACCGGTCGCGATCTCCACGGCTCCGCCGCCGGGCATCGCGTCACGGGCGTTGATGACGAGGTTGAGCAGGATCTGGTCGAGTCGGCTGCGGTTGGCTCGTACCGGCAGGGCCTCGGAACCGGGGTGGCAGTTCAGGGTGATGTCGCTGCCGATGGTCCGGCTCAGCAGGTCGGTGGCGTCGGTGACGACCGTGTTGAGGTCGACGGTCTCGACCTGGGTCGGCTCCCGCTTCGCGAACAGCAGAAGCTGGCTAGTCAGTTCCTGGGCCTGGTGGGCGGCGTTGCGGATCCGGGTCAGGTCGTCCGCCGCCTCGTCGCCGGTGTCGTCGGCGACGAACTCGGCACAGTTCAGGATGATGCCGAGCAGGTTGTTGAAGTCGTGTGCCACGCCGCTGGCGAGTTGACCGAGGCTCTCCAGCCGGGCGGCCCGCGCCGCACGATCGTCGGCGATCTTCTGTTCGGCCTCGCGTTGTTTGCGGGCGGTTACGTCGCGCTCGGTGGCGGCGCCGCCGATGAGCTTGCCGTCGTCGTCGTACAGCGGCCAGACGACGGTCGACACGAAGATCTCGCTGCCGTCCTTGCGCCGCCGTGGCGTCTCGTCGAACTGGAACTGGTGGCCCTCGGCAAGACCTCTGAGCACTCGGGCGTGCCGGGCTTCGCTGTCGGGTTGCAGCAGCATCGCCACGGGACGGCCGATCGCCTCGGCGGCGGTGTAGCCGTAGACGCGCTCGGCGCCACTGGTCCAGGTCGTGATGGTTCCGTCGAGGGCGAGCGCGAGCGTGGCGTCGGCGGACTGTTCGACGACCGCGGCCAGGATCTCCTTGTTCCGAGCGGCGTTCGCAACCCGGCGGGTCGTCAGCCAGGCCAGCATCACAGCGCTCATCAGGCATATGACACCGACTACGACCAGCAGCTGCAGCCCCCTGGTGTTCGTGGTGCGTGCCGTGGCGGTGTCCGCGGCGGAATCGGCCTCCGCCTGTGCGGCGAGCTGATCGACGGCGGCGGCGGCCTGGTCGAACCAGTAGAGGGCCGCACCGATGACCAGGTCGTTGGCGGCCGCGACCGAGGCGGGCGTGCCGGTCCGGTATCCGGACACGATCTGCGCGTCGATGTCCATGAAGCGGTTGAAGGCGTTCTCGGCGGTGGCCAGCTGCTGCCGCTCCACCGGGGTGAGGTCGTGTGCGCCGATCCGAACGAGATCCTCTTGGAAGGCCGCCGCCGAGGACAGGAACTTCGCGCGCAGACCGCTGGAGTCGTCGGTGGCGTTCGGTACGCCGCGGACCGTGTTGAACGCGTACCCGGTCTGCCAGCCGTTGGAGTCGGCGGCGTGAAACTTGGCGGTCAGCGCGTCACGTCGCAGGGCCGAGGACGCGACCGCCCGTTGGTCCGCGTGCCTCTGTATGACGGTGGTCGCGACGGCAACGCCGATCATGATGATCAACAGCAGCGCCATCGCGCCGAAGGCGTAGCTGAGTCGCGCGCCGATACGTATTCGACGCAGCATCTGCATGGCCACACCCCTGAAGGAAGTGTCACGCATCAGATCGGGTCACGGAGCGCTTTACGGATATCTTGCGGCGCGCCTGGCGGTAACGCCGTGATGCCCCAGCCGCTTCCCGCGGCCGGGGCATCACTTCACCAGGTTCAGTAACCGAAGTCCTGGGTGTAGTAGGGGGTGCCGTTGGCGGCGTGGACGACGCCGACACCGACGGCCTTGGACTGGCAGTTCAGGATGTTCTTGCGGTGCCCGGAGCTGTTCATCCAGCCGTTGACCACCTCGGCGGCCGAGCGCTGGCCCATGGCGACGTTCTCGGCGGAGGGCTGAGCGTAACCGGCGGCCTTGACACGGTCGCTGAACGTCGAGCCGCCGCTGCCGGTGTGGGACATCGTGCCGGTCTCAGCCATCCAGGCGCTGTGGCCACGGGCGGCGGCGGTGAGCTGATCGTTGACGGTCAGGGCGGCGCAGCCGTTGCTGGTGCGCTGGACGTTGACAAGGCGGTTGATCTCGGTCTGCACGGCCTGCTCGGAGGAGCCCGCCGGAGCGGACGGGGTCGGCCGGGAGGGGGTCGGCCGGGAGGGGGCCGGCTGGGAAGGCGTCGGCTGGGACGGAGTGGACCACGACGGGGCGCGCCCGCCCGGACCGGTCAGCCAGGAGCCGGGGTTCCAGGAGCCGTACTTCCCGGAGCCGGGGTTCCATGAGCCGGTCAGCCAGGAGCCGGGGTCCCAGGAGCCGGGCTGCGCGGCGCCGGACTGCGCCGGGGCGGCCTTGGCCGGGCTCGCGATCATCATGGTGGCGCCGACGGCGGCGATCGGGGCGATAAGGGCGGTGACGGCGAGGCGACGAAGCTGGCGCAAGAGCAGGCCCTTTCGAAGTACGGCGCCCGCTGTTGCGGGCTCACCGTCGACTTCGGCGGGGCGCCGGGCCGTGATGATTTGAGGACGGGTGCGTCCTGGTCTCCGAACTGTTGCGGACCTACCGTGCCGAGGCGGGCGAGTTCACCGGTAGGCAGATGACGAAGGTGGTTCCGGGGCCGCTGTGTTCGGCGAGGCTGATGCTGCCCTTGTGGCGTTCGATGATGGCGCGGGTGATGACCAGGCCGAGTCCGGTGCCGGGAATGTGCCGGGACCGCGCGGTGGAGGCGCGGTAGAAGCTGCGGAACAGGTGGGGCCGGTCGGCGTCCGGAATGCCGATGCCGGTGTCGGCGACGGTCCAGGTGATCTGTTCCCGGGCATCGCGACTGGCGGTGGTGGTTATGGTGCCGCCCGCTGGAGTGTATTTGATCGCGTTGGAGAGCAGGTTGTCGGCGACCTGGCGCAACCGGTGCGGGTCCGCGTGCAGCGGGAGGTGGTCGGGCAGGTGGGCGTGGAGGGTGAGGCTCTTGTGGGTGGCTTGAGGCCGGATCGCGTCGACGGCGGTGCTGATGATGGAGCACAGATCGGTGTCGACCGCTTCGATGTTCAGCTGCCCGGATTCCAGGCGGGCGACGTCGAGGAGGTCGTCGGCGATTGCGGACATTCGCTGAGCGCTGCCGGAGATGGTATTGAAGTAGGCGCGTTGTTCGGCCTCGGTGAGGGTTCCCAGTTCGTCTTCGATCAGCGAGAGGGTGCTGATGATCACGGCCAGGGGGTTGCGCAGTTCGTGGGTGATCAGCGCGAGGAACTCGTTCCTGGTCCGGGCCAGTTCGACGGCGAGTTCCTCGGCGCGCCGCCGTTCCAGGTACTGCCCGAACTGCGCGGCGACACCGCCCAGCAGGGCGATGAGGGTGTTCTCGGGGTCTTCGGGGTAATCGCCGTAGACACACAGTGCGCCGAGAATGTGTCCTCCGGCGGAGATCGGTACGCCCACGGCGACGCGCAGACCGCTCTCAGCCGCCATCTGGCTGCGGACCGAGGCTGTGTCGGCCGCCAGGTCAGGGATCCACTGCGGGCTGCCGCTCTGGCAGACCCGGTTCGGCAGTGACCGTCCGGGTCCGAGTTCGTCGACGGAGAACCGGCCCAGCTGCGGGCCGGGGCCGAGGTGCCGGGCGGTGCAGGTGAGGACGCCCCGGCGCTCGTCGGGGGCCCACAGCTCGGTGACCGGCCAGTCCATCTGGACGCCGACCGCGTCGGCCAGCCGCTGTGCGGCGGAGACGCTGGAGTCCGCCTCGGCCAGGCCGCGGGAGACGGCTGCCTCCACGGCGGTGAACCGGCTGGCCCGGTGCGCGGCGGTGACGTCGTTCAGGAAGGCGTGGTAGATGCGTCCGCGGGGATCGTCGGTGACGGTCGCGGTCAACTCGACGGGGAACTCGTGGCCGTCGCGATGTTTCATCCGTGTGGTCACGTACTGCCGGAAGGCCGTGGAGGCATTCCCAGCCAGGAACAGGGTCAGCCGAGCATGGAGCCGCTCCGGGATGATCAGGTCTTGAACCGGTCGACCGCAGGCTTCCCGCCAGTCGTAGCCGAACGTGGCCTCCGCGGCAGGATTCCAGGCCAGCACTCGCCCGCCCGCGTCGACGGCGATGTACGCGGTGGACACCGCGGCCAGCACCGTCATCGGGTGCCGTAGCACGTCGTCACCGCACCACGTGGGCGCGGGCTGGGGCTCGGTCATGTCCGCGCCCGCCCGCACGCCGGCGGCACGCCTCGGCGTGGGACCTGTGGAGAGTCGACCGCCACGTTTATCAGAATGGCCCAACACCATACAAGAGAGGACCGTATTTTCCTTTTTGTTAGGATTTGGCGCGCCGTATCGGACTACTCCGTGCCGTCCGCCGGCAGGCGCTCCGGCAGCCCGAGCCGCGGGAACCGGTCGGCGTGGAAGATGAAGATCTCGGTGATCGCCCCGCCGGTGACGCGCAGGACGTCGATCGTCAGCGGCAGGTACGCACCCTCCCGCTTCCGCCAGAGGTAGAAGGCGACGGCGGGCTGCCGGTTGACGGCGGTGGGGACGGCGCGCAGGCCGGTGATGCCCTCGAAGCCCTCCTCGATCCAGTTGTTCACGACCGTGTCGCGGCCGACGTGCAGGCCCGGGGTGGGCGGCATCGAGGATCGGACGTCGTCGCGCAGCATCGACGTCAGCGCCGGGATGTCCGTGGCCACGCTGGCCTCGGCGAACCGGCGTACCAGCTCGCGCGTTCCGGCGTCCTCCTCGCCGCCGGTCCAGTCCTGCCGTTGCGCGGGCAGGTGCTCCCGCATGCCGGCGCGGGCCCGCTGCAGCGCGCTGTTCACGGAGTTGACGGAGTCCCCGAGAAGCTCCGCGACCTCCTTCGCCGCCCAGCCGAGCACGTCCCGCAGGATCAGCACGGCGCGCGGTCGCGGCGCGAGGTGCTGGACCGCGACCAGGTACGCCAGCTCGATCGTCTCCCGCGCGACGGCGGCGGTCTCCGGCTCGTCCGCGTCGCCGGCGGGCACCTCGTCGAGGAGCCGGTCCGGATAGGGCTGCAGCCACCGCACCTCGCCGCCGGTCGCGGGCTCCGGGCGGCACTTGGCGAGCAGGTCCAGGCAGGCGTTGGTGGCGATGCGGTACAGCCAGGCCCGGAACGTCGAGCGCCCCTCGAAGGTCTCCCGCCGCCGCCAGGCACGAAGGAACGTCTCCTGCACGGTGTCCTCGGCGTCCTCGAACGATCCGAGCATCCGGTAGCAGTGCACGTGCAGCTCCCGCCGGTGCTGCTGCGCCAGCCCCGAGAACGTCGGCTCGTCGACCTCGCCCAGCCGCGTGTCCGTGCTCATCACGTCATCCTTCCGCCTCATCGTGTTCCGTCCCAGTTATGACGGCCGCGGGCGCGACAACTCATCACCAGGCTCGAAATCACGCCTCGAGGGTCCCGAGCAGAGCCGTGGCGAACAGGGCCAGAGGACGGTCGTCGTCGTGGGTCAGCCGGTGCAGGGTGGACGATGCGAGGGTGCCGGGCATCTCGGCGAGAGCCTGGGTGAGTCGCATCCGGATGGCCGAGTCCGCGGCCGGGGCGAACAGCTCGGCGGACAGGGCACTCATGATCGGCTCGGCCCAGGACGGATCCCGCGCGATCGCGCCCAGGTGTTCGGCGGCCTCGACGTCGTTCAGGCCCGTGACGACCAGGCTGACCAGCTCGGGGACCGCGTCGGTCACGCCCCGGGCGCCCAGGGCGAGAGCGGCCTGCCCGCGGATCGTGGCTTCGGTGTCCCGGAGCGCTCGGTTGAGCGCCGCGGTCGCGTCGTCACCCGGGAGTTCGGCGAGGGCCGCGACGGCGCGCCGCCGGACGTCGGGGTCGCCGGAGGTCAGGCCGGCGGCCAGGCGGGTGGCGCCCGCACCGCCGGACCGGGCCAGGGCCCAGCGCAGGGCGCCGGCGACGTTCGGATCGGATTCGGACAGGATCGCATTGGCGAGCAGGTGGGCGGAGGCCGGAGCGTGCCCGGGCGACGCCAGCGCCGCCTGCTGGCGGCGGGCGGCGTTCGGCGAGCCCAGGTGGCGCAGGAGCTCGACGACGCGGGCGACGTCCCGCCAGTCGGCGGGACCGGTGGCGTCGACCGTGTGCAGGCGTTCGAGGAGCTCATGTTCGCGGGCCAGGCGCTCCTCGGTCTTCCGGATCAGGTCGCCGATCAGCGCGGACGGGGTGAAACCGGGATCCTCGAGGGCGCGGGCGATCTGGCCCAGGGACAGCCCGGCGAAGCGCAGGCCCTCCACGTAGAGGATCCGGCGGATGTCGTCGGGGGTGTACTCGCGGTAGCCGGCGACGGTACGGCCGGTCGGGCGCACCAGCCCGAGGGCGTCGTAGTGCCGGAGCATCCGGGCACTCACCCCCGAGCGGCGCGCCACCTCACCGATCAGCACGTAGGACTGTCCTCGCCGGAGACGGGCTGTTCCGGGCCGAGCGCGACGATTCTGGTCGCCACGGCGACGGAGAGGTCGAACCCCGCGTCGGGGTCGTGCAGGAGCCGTCTCGTGGCGTTCGCATGCGCACGCACCTCCGGGTCGGAGTCGGTCAGGGCCGTTTGCAGGACCGGCTCGATCATGTCACCGAGGGCGACGAAAGCGCGGCTGAGACTCAGCCGAACCTCCCGGTCGCCGCGACCGAACTGGCGGGCCAGCTCCGCGGCGAGCGACTCCTTCTCCTCGTCGGCGACCAGCACGGTGGCGGTTCGCCAGGCGGTGCGGGCCACCTCGTCGTCGGGGTCCCGCAGCAGCACCGGCATGATCGCCGGCCACGCGCTCCGGTCGCCGATCTTGGAAAGGGTGTGCAGCGCCTGACCGCGGTCCTGCGCGCGCTCCGAACGGAGTGCGGCGACCAGCCGGGGCACCGTGCTCTCCGGTGGCAGACGGGTCAGCGCCCAGGTGAGCATGTCGCGGACGAAGAAGTCCGGTTCGATGCCGCTGCGGGTCACGAGCAGGTCGACGGCCTCGGGCCCGGCGTGCGTCCCGATCGCCAGGGCGGCCCTCAGCCGGGCCGACGAGTTGCCGGCGTTCAACGCCGCGAGCAGTCGTGTGGTGTCTGTGCGGCTCTGTGCCGAGGTCATGTCCGACCACCTCCGCCGCCCAGTGAAGACCTTGTCACGGTGACAAGGTCAATCCGGTTGTGTGCGCTCGCACATGGGCCGAGAATCTTGGCGTCCCGTTACGCAATGGAAAGGAAGTTTTGTGCTTCGCCGTACCCTTGCGAACGTTCTGCTTCTCACCGCCCTGGCGGTGACCGTAACCGCCGCGCCCGCCGCGGCGACCCCGGCCGGACCGCTGCCCGGCGCCATCACCCTGCCGAAGGGCTTCCAGCCCGAGGGCATCGCCATCGGGAACAAGCCGTACGCCTACTTCGGCTCCCGTGCCGACGGCGACATCTACCGCGTCGACCTGCGCACCGGCGCGGGCGCCACGTTCAGCGAAGGCCCGGGCACCCCGTCCCTGGGCCTCAAGATCGACGACGGCCGGCTCTTCGTGGCCGGCGGCTCGGGCGGCGACGCCCGGGTCCTCGACCTGCGTACCGGCCGGGTGCTGAAGAGCTATCAGCTGCGGCCGGCCGCGGACGGCCCGTTCATCAACGACGTGATCGTCACCGACGAGGCCGCCTGGTTCACCGACTCGAGCAGCCTTACCCTGTTCAAACTGCCGTTCGGCAGGTTCGGCCGGCTGCCCGCCGAGGCGGTCGCGGTGCCGCTCACCGGTGACCTCCAGCTTCAGACCGGCATCAACGCCAACGGCATCAGCAGTACGCCGGACGGCCGCGGCCTCATCATCGTCCAGTCCAGCACCGGATTCCTCTTCCGGGTCTCGGCCGCCGGTGTGACGTCGCGGATCGACGTCGGCGAGACGCTGCTCGCCAATGGCGACGGACTCTGGCTCCGGGGGCGCACGCTCTACGTGGTGCAGAACCGGCTCAACCAGATCGCCGAGATCGCGCTGAACCGGTCCGGGACGGCGGGCTCGCTCGTCTCGGTGACCACCGACCCGGGCTTCGACGTGCCGACCACGATCGCTGAGTTCGGCAGGCGCTTCTACCTGCCCAACGCCCGCTTCACCACCCCGTCGACCCCGGAGACCACCTACAACGCTGTCGCCGTGCCGATCCCCTGATCGCTCAGGGGCTGGAAAACCGACCCGGGCGCGCGCTGTCAGTCGGTCGCCACATCCCACAACCGAATAGTGTGATCGCTGCTGCCACTGGCCAAGGTTTTTCCGTCCGGACTGAACGCGACGGTGTTGACGATCCCGACGTGCCCGCTGAGATTGTCGCCGTACTGCTGGTGTGTGGCAGCGGTCCACAGACGTACGTCGTGATCGGAGCCGCTGCCGGTGGCCAGGATCCGGCCGTCCGGGCTGAAAGCGATCGCCAGGAACTGACCGGGCACGAAGTCCCCGAGTTGCTTGCCGTTCGCCGTGTCCCAGAACCGCACCCCGTCGGAACCTCCGCTGGCCAGGACCGAGCTGTCCGGGCTGAAGGCGATGGCAAAGCCGACGGTCGGGGCGAGATGTCCACCGATCTGCTTCTGGCTGGCAACATCCCAGATCTGCACCGAGTCACTGCGAGGATTGGCGTGGTCGACGTAGCCGGAGCTGCTGGCGCTGGCCAGGATCTTTCCGTTCGGGCTGAACGCGACACCGTAGACCTGGCCGGGATGGGCTGTCATGGGGTCACCGGTCTGCTCCGGTCTGCCGTTCCGCTCGCACGTGTCCAGGTTCCACAGCCGTACCGTTCCGTCGCCACCGCCGGTAGCCAGTGTCCTGCCGTCCGGGCTGAACGCGATGCTGTAGATGGTGTCCGGTTGATCGCGGACGCTACATGCCTCCCGGCCGAACCCGGATCCTGTATCGGTCAGATTCCAGATGTGCACTTCACCGGGATACTTGTCGCCGTCCCCGCTGCGGCCGGCGACGGCCATATATTTGCCGCCGGGGCCGAACGCTACGCTCCAGGCTTCGTGCAAACTGCTGGTCGGTCCCGCCATTTTGCTCTGATCGCTCAGATGCCACACGCCGGCGGTGCCATTCTCGAGAGCGCCGGCCAGAATCTTGCCGTCCGGGCTGATCGCGATGCTCCGAACCTCGGCCTCGGCAGTGATGACGAGTCTGAACACCTTGACGTAGACGACGGTTCCGATGAGGACCAGGAGCGCCACCGAAACGAGCACGGCCAGGCGATTGAAGTTCTTCTTTCCAGATCCGGGGCGCGTGGTCAGGTGATCTGGAGACGATTGCCTCTCGGCAGGCGTAGACGTCGCTACGCGCGGCACGGTGGTGGTCGCAGCCGTTCCCGTTGCTGAGCCGGGCGCGCCAACTGGATCGACCAGCGGGTTGCTTGGCTGGTCGATCGACGGAGGCGTTGACACGTCTGGGCGGCCGGCGACCCTTCGGGGGTTCCAGGCCAGGATGATCTGGCCTTCGCCTCCGTACAGCCAGCGCTGCGGGGTCTGCTCGTTGCCGGTGGCTCGGACCTCGTCGGCGGCGTAGATGAACGCCTCTTCGACGGAGATGAGGCCGTCGTTGTCGCGGTCGGCGCCGCCACTGCGCAGCCCGTCGACGAGCGCCGCGGTGAACACCGACCCGTGCGGGGCTGCTCCACCCGGCAGCGGCGCACCCTCGTAGGAGTACTCGCTGGCACGGGACGCGGTCAGCACCGCCCTGCCGCGTCCGGCGCCGACCAGGCGGCGTTCCAGGTGCAGGTCGGTGTCGGCCTTGATGCCCGCGAAGGCGCCGCTGAAGCAGCAATCCAGGATCACTACCTGTTGCCGGGCCCGGCACTCGTCGAGCCGGTCCAGCAGCCAGGCCGAGTCGATCGCGGTGGAGCTGAGCCGGCCTTTGACGGTGTCGGTGGCAGCGAGGTACAGGCGGCCGCGGGCGTCGAGAACGCCGTGGCAGGAGAGGTAGACCAGGATCAGGTCGCCCCGGTCACGACCGGCGAGGAATTCGTCGACCCTGCGGCGGACCTCGTGTTCCGGGCGGTCGAGTACCTCGGTGACGGTGAACCCGCCGATGGCCGGATCGGCGAGGACCTCGGCGATAGCGGTCGCATCCTGGGCCGGGGCACGAAGCCTGGCGAATGCGGTATCGGCGTAGGTGGCGGTGGCGACGACGAGCGCGTGGCGCGATTCAGCGAGTTCAGGGGCGGGGCGCATGCCGGGACAGCCACACGTTGATCAGTTCTTCCTGCTGCGTAGCCGTGACGCCGGTGACTTTGATGGTGTCCCCGTCGATGGTCACCTCGACGCTTCGTTCGGTGCGGGACACCCAGTTACGGATCTTGGCGAACGTGGACGCCAGCCCGGCCGCTCCGAGCCGGACGCCAAGGGCGCCGGCCAGGGCGGAGACGCCTTTGGCGCCGTCGGGGACGGTGGCGTCGGCGAGCGGGTCGACAGCGTCGACGTCGAGGTCGAGTAGCTCGGCGCGCAGGCGGCGGGCGAAGACGGCCGGTTCTTCCCGGTCGGCGTCGGTGCCGCTGATCTGTACGACGAGGTCATAGCCGTCGGCCACGAGGGTCGTTCCTTCCCGTTCGTCCATTACGGAGCGTCGCGGGGACAAGCATCAAGATCTAAGTGCATGATCGGAAGACCCGGGCGAGCGTCTCTTCGGTCAGAACACCGACACTTTGTCGGCGATTCAGGAGTGCGGCACCACCCGGGCGCAGAAGATCAGCTGGAACTCGGACGGCTCACCCAACCTGGGCACAAGCCTCCGTGTCGCGGGACATCCCCGGCTGATCAGGGGATTTCATCGTGAATCGGATTCGTTACTGTCCCGCGGTGTCCTCCTCACCATCCGCGTCGCTCGGACTGATCGGCAACGCCCTGGTCGGGTACCAGCTGGCCCGAACCCATCGGCGGCAGTTGCTGGCAGTCCTGTTGCCGGTCCTGGCGGTGGCGTTGCTGGTGCTGTTCCTGCTGGACGTGTCGCTGGGCCGGGACCAGACGGTGATCATCAACGGGGCTCCAGTCGTGCACGGCGATGAGCGCCTGTCCGTGGTGAGGACAGCGCTGGTCGTCGTGTTCTGGTTGGTAGGGCTGGTCGCGGCGGTGCTGGTCGCGACCGGCGCGGCACGCGGCCACGCGGTCCGCCCCGGGGCGGCGATCTGGGCCGCGGTGAAGCGCCTTCCGGTGTTCGCCGTCGCCCTGTGCGCGGTGGCGGCCGGCACGATCCTGGTGTTGCGGATGGTCGTGGGCCTCGCGACGGGGATGCCGGGCCTGATCATGGTCTTCGGCGTGTTCGCGGTCGCGGCCGTGCTGGCGGCCCGCCTGCTGATCGGTCTGCTCGCGCGTCAGTTCGGCGGGTTCGTCTGGGCCGTGACCACCGGGCGGGTGGCCGGCACCGCCGGCGCTTTCGTACTGGGTGGCCTGGTCGTCCCGGCGGGGCTGGCCTGGATGTTCGACGCGCCGCTCGGCAACGGCCTGCTCCATCCGGTGGTGACCCGGGTGATCGGCGCGGTGCTGGTCACCGCGCTGGTCGCGGCGCAGGCCGGCGTCCTGACCCACACCTACCTGCTGCGACGCGACGAGCTGGGGGAGTGGGGGCAGACGGCCGTGGACCCGTCGGCGGTCGACGCCGGCCTGGCCGAACTGTCCGGTGACCCGGTGCGCCGGCCCTGGGCCGCCGCGGCGGCGACGGTGCTGGCGCTGCTGACGCCGGCCGCGGTCGCTGCCGTGAACCCGTTCCGGGCGCCGACCGTACGGTCGAACGGCGACGCACCCGGTGGCGCGGTCGCCGTGGTCTGGCCCACCGGTAAGCACCCGGTCATCGCGGCCACCTTCGGCGCCCGATTCTGTGACGACGACGCGTGCGAACGGTACGTCAGCCAGGACCACGGGCCGGGCGTGATGGACGACTACGGTGCGGCCGCGATCAGCGCGGACGGCACCGCTGTCGTCAAGGCCGTGCTGACCGGTGGCCTGGACAACGGTGGCCCGTTCGTCGACTTCGCGCGCTGCACCCGGGACGGGTGTCAGGAGGCGTGGGTGCCGGTCCGCGCCTCGGCCAAGGAGACCTTCGGCTGGCCGGAGCTGGCCGTCGCGGTCGCTCCCGACCAGTCCATCTGGTTCGGGCTGGCGCTCGCCTCGGAGAACGAGAAGCCGGGCGAGGCGAACTTCGCGATCACCCTCATCCGATGCCCGGACGCCCCCTGCGCCAAGCCGGAACGGCATCGCGCCGGTACGGTCGAACGCCTTCCCGGCGATGCCGTCACCGGCCCCCGGTCCAGCCTGTCGATCGGCTCCGACGGCCGCCCGATCCTGGCCGTCCGCACCGGCCTGACCGCCAACCTGGTCACGTGTGACCCCGTGACCTGCGCGAACCCACGGGCGTCGTCGACCTTCACCGGGCAGGGGGACACGCGCTGGGCCGCTCCCACCAGCCTCACCGGGCCGGCCGTCACCTTCGCGCCCGGCCAGCTGCGCATCGGCGAGCGGACGCTGCCACTGGAGAGCGGCGAGATCTTCCCGACGTCGGCAGCGGTGACGGCAGCGGGAGCCCAGGTGTACGTGACCGCCGCCGAAGCGACCCCGCCGCCGGGACCGCACGTGACGATCAGCACCTCGGCCGGGCCGGCGGAGCCCGAGTACTGGCAGCAGGTGCTGTGGCGGTGCGACCAGGAGCGCTGCAGCCGCCAGACCCTGGACTACCGGGACACGGTGAGCGGCCGCGACGTGCTGGCCGTCGCGGACGACGGCCGTGTCCTCATCGTCGGCGACGACCGCATCCTGCTCGTGTCCGCTCCCCGGCCCTGACCGTCCTGCTCAGGCGGGCACCACGATCGGGGTGCCCGCGACCGGATCCGGCACGATGACGCAGGCCAGGCCGAACACCTTCGCCACCAGCTCGGCGGTGATCACGTCGACGGGCGGGCCTTCGGCGATGATGCTGCCGTCGGCCATCGCGATGATGTGATCGCAGAAGCGGCTGGCCAGGTTGAGGTCGTGCAGCACCGCCACGATCGTCCTGCCCGACTCCTGGTTCAGCCGGCGCAGCAGTCTCAGCAGCTCGACCTGGTGGTTGATGTCCAGGAACGTGGTGGGCTCGTCGAGCAGCAGCAGGTCGGTGTCCTGGGCCAGGGCCATCGCCACCCAGACGCGTTGCCGCTGGCCGCCGGAGAGCTGTTGCAGCGGACGGTTCGCCAGCTCGGCGGTGCCGGTCGCCTCGAGCGCCTTGGCGACCGCCTCGTGATCAGAATCGGTCCAGCGACGGAACCAGCCCTGGTGCGGGTAGCGCCCGCGGGAGACCAGATCCGCGACGGTGACGCCGTCGGGCGCGACCGGGGACTGGGGGAGCAGACCGAGCACCTTGGCGACGTCCACGGTGCTCATCCCGCCCAGGGGGACGCCGTCGAGGTGCACGGCCCCGGCGCGGGGTTTGAGCAGCCGGGCCAGGCCGCGCAGCAGGGTGGACTTGCCGCAGGCGTTGGCGCCGACGATGGCGGTCACCTTGCCGTCGGGGATGTCGACGGAGAGGTCCGTGACGATCGTCCGGTCGTCGTATCCGAGGGACAGGCCCTGCGCGTTCAGCCGGGTCATCCGCCTACTCCTTGCCGGTTCGTGGTGGCGAGCAGCCACAGCAGGTACGGTGCGCCGACCGCGCCGGTGACCACGCCGGTGGGCAGCGGCACCGGTAGCAGGTGCACGGCGACGAGGTCGGCGGTGAGCAGTAGCGCGGCCCCGGTCAGCGCGGCCGCGGCGATGCCGCCGGCGGCCGGGCCGAGCAGCCGGTTGGCGACCGGGCCGGCGATCAGCGCCACGAAGACGATCGGGCCGGCCACCGCGACGGCGAGGGCGACCAGCAGGACGGCGATCGCCAGCAGCGAGGCTCGGCTGAGTTCGGTTCGGACGCCCAGCGCCCGGGCGCTGTCGTCGCCGAGCTCCAGGGCGCGTAGCTGGCGTTGCAGCAGTACGGCGGCGGGGAGCAGGACCAGTAGTGCGTACAGGAGGAATCGCAGTTCGGTGTCGCTGGCCTGACCGACCGAGCCGGTGAGCCAGTGCATCGCCTGGCGCGCCTCGGTGAGCCGGGCCCGGCTGAGCACGTACCCGATCAGGCCGTCGAGGAAGGCGGCGACCCCGATGCCGATCAGGATGAACCGGTAGCCGCTGACCCCGTCGCGCCAGGCGAGCACGTACATCAGCAGGGCCGCCAGCAGAGCGCCGCCGAGGGCGTACGCGCAGACGGCGAGCCCGGCCGCGTGCAGGAGGACGATGCCGCTGACAGCGGCGAGGCTGGCACCCGAGGTGACACCGACGAAGTCGGGGGAGGCGAGCGGGTTGCGCAGCAACTGCTGGAAGATCGTGCCGGAGGCGCCGAGGGCGAGGCCGACCGCGAGGGCGGCCAGAGCGGTGGGCAGCCGCAGCCCGCGCACGACGAAATCGACGCTCGGGTTGTCGGTCAGGTGCAGGACCGAGGCGATGACCTGACCGGCGGAGAGCCGATAGCTGCCGACCATCATGGTGAGTACGAACAGCGCGGCGACGGTGCAGGCCAGTGCGGTCGTCACGCCGACGGAGCGAACGGTGCGGCGGCGGCGGTCGACGCGCAGGGCGGTCAGCGTCGCGACTGTCATGGTCCTACCTCCGCGAGCCGGGCGTAGCGAACGATGCCCACGAACACCGGCGCGCACAGTACGGCGAGCACCACGCCGACCTGCAGTTCGCCGGGCGCGCCGGCGACCCGGCCGAGCACGTCGGCGAGCAGCAGCACGATCGGGGCGAGCAGCATCGAGTACGGCAGGATCCAGCGGTAGTCGGGTCCGCAGAGGAAACGGGCCAGGTGCGGCACGACCAGTCCGATGAAGACGATCGGCCCGCAGGCGGCCGTGGCGGCGCCGGCCAGCAGCGCCACGACGCCGAACGCGGCGGCGCGGGTCAGCGCCACCCGCTGGCCGAGGCCGCGGGCCAGGTCCTCGCCGAGAGCGAGCCCGTTGAGAGCGCGGCCGCAACCCAGCGACACGGCCAGACCGGCCAGCAGGAACGGGGCGACGCCGATCAGGATCGGGGCGTAGCGTCCGGCGAGCGAGCCGACCTGCCAGAACCGCAGCTCGTTGAGGGCGTCGATGTCGGTCATCACGATCGCCGAGGTCAGCGAGCCGAACCCGGCGGTGACGGCCGCGCCGGCCAGGGCGAGCTTTACCGGGGTGGCGCCCTCGCGGCCCATCGACGCGATCGAGTAGACCAGGACGGTCGCGCCGATCGCCCCGGCGAACGCGAACCAGACGTAGAACTCGACGCCGTGGATGCCGAGCACGGTGATGGCGAACACGACGGACGCCGCCGCGCCGGAGTTGATGCCCATGATGCCGGCGTCGGCCAGGGGATTGCGAGTGACGCCCTGCAGGATGGCGCCGGCGACGCCGAGGGCCGCGCCGACGAGGATGCCGAGCAGGGTACGGGGGACGCGTAACTCGACGGTGACGGTGCTGTTGATCGTCCCGTCCCCGCCGAGGCTGCCCAGCGCACGCAGCACCTCGGACAGGTCGATCGACCGGGAGCCCTGGGCGATGCTGAGGAACGCGGCGACGGCGAGCAGTGCGCACAGCACGACAAGCCCGGAGGCCCGCCGTGCCGCGACGGTGCTGGTGGTGGTCATCCGAGGGTGATCAGTTGCCGACGTTCTCATCGGCCGCGCTGATCGCCGTGGTGAGCTTCTCCAGCTCGACGGCGAAGTCACCGTAGGTGTGCAGCCAATATCCCGGCCAGGACACGGCGGCGCCGGCCTTGGCCGCCTTGACCTTGAACCAGGTGGGCTGCTTCTTGCCGTACTCGGCGTTGACCGTGGGTGTGAAGACGCGGCTGTCCCACAGGATCAGGTCGGGCTGGTACTTGTCGGCGTTCTCCCAGCTGATCGTCTCCCAGTACGGGAAACTGGGGTCGGGACGCTCCGGGTTGATCACCTTGAGCCCCCACCGCTGGAAGTCGAGCAGTTCGGGGGCGTATTTCGGATTGGCGATCGACAGGTTCTCGTCGCTCGGCGCCATCGCGGCGGCGGTCAGACCGGGCTTGGCCGCGGTCGCCGTCTTGAACGCGGTCACGGCAGCCTCGAAACGCTGCTTGTTCGCGGCGACCTTCGGGTCGTCCACCTTGGCGCCCAGGCTCTTCGCGAGATTCTCGTAGCCCTCAGCGAGGTCGACGATGGACTCGCCCTGGCTGATGCCGACGATCGGCGCGAGCTCTTTGAGCTTCTTGCTCTTCTCGTCGACACCCTCTTCGAGGCCGCTGTACGCCTTCTCGGCCGGCCACCAGTCGCCGACGATCAGGTCCGGCGCGAGCGAGGCCGCCTTCTCGACGTCGATCTTTCCCCATTCCTCGCCGAGGACGGTGATCCCGGTCAGGTCGAGGTCCTTGAGGTTCGGGTCGGTCTTCACCGGCTCGTCGGTGTAGATGCCGACCGGCTTGATGCCGAAGGAGATCAGCGCGGAGCCGTTCAGGCGGGGGATGTGTCGCGAAGACGAAGCCGCCCGTTCGTGCACCCTTCCCGAAAACGTTTTCGGCGCGCATATTGATAGACATATTTCAATCTTGTGACGCTGGAGGAGACGATGCGTACCCGAGTCCTGGTGGCGGTCGCCGCCGTAGCCACCCTCGGCACCACGATGGCAGTCACCGCGCAGAGCGCCAGCGCCGCCGCGGCCGGCTGCCAGGTGTCGTACACGATCAGTTCGCAGTGGTCCGGCGGTTTCGGGGCGAACGTGGCCGTCACCAACCTCGGCGACCCGATCTCCGGGTGGACGCTGCGCTGGTCGTTCGGCGCGGGACAGGCCGTCACCCAGGCGTGGAACGCCACCGTGACCCAGAGCGGCGCCGCGGTCACCGCCGTCAACGTCTCCTACAACGGCACCCTCGCCACCGGCGCGAGCACCTCGTTCGGCTTCAACGGATCCTGGACCGGCGGCAACCCGGTACCCACCGCCTTCACGCTGAACGGCGTCACCTGCACCGGCACGGTCACCCCCACGACCAGCCCCACAGCCACTCCGACGACCAGTCCCACGCCGACACCCACCGGGTCGCCGGCGACCCGAACGGTCCGGGTCTTCTGGCTCAAACCGACCGACGTCACCTACGACCAGCGCTATCCCGACGGGATCGCCGCCGTCATGCGCGAAGCCCAGCGCTACTACCGGCAGGAGCTCGGCAAGACGTTCACGCTCAACAACACCGTCGTCGAGGTCGTCAACGGCGAGCACGATCGGAACTGGTACATCACCACCAACTGCACCGGCGGCGACCACTACTGGTGCGTGGTCGGGAACATGCACCAGGAGCTGATGCGCCGGTTCGGCATCGCCAACCCGGACAGCCGGTGGCTGTGCGTGGGCGAGATCAGTGCCGAGGAGACCAACCAGTCCGGCGGCGGCGCCAGCACCGGCTGGGTGGTGCTCAGCGGCCACGACGCGGACGGCGCGGCCGGCGTCAACGGGCCGATGAACCGCTGGTACGGCGGCATGGTCCACGAGCTCGGGCACGCCTTCGGCCTGCCCGACTCCACCTCGACCGACGGCACCCCGATGTCCGCCTCGTTCTACGACTACCCGAACACGCACTTCAGCCAGGCCCAGAAGAACGCCATCCTGGCCGGCCCCTACGGCGGCTTCCTGGCCTGAACACGAACCAGGGCGGCACGTGAGGCGGGGCCTGCCGGCCTCACGTGCCGTCGCGCGCGACGGCCGGCGTTCACTCGACGGCCATCGATCTTGTCTATCATCCCCGTTCGATCATTCGGCGACACGGGGAGAATTCATGAGACGCCCAGTCAGGGCTCATGCCGCGGCCGCGGCCGTAACCACGCTGCTGGTGGCAGGCTTCGGTGCGGCGCCGGCGTCGGCGGCCCCGACCAACGATCCGGCCTGCGCCACCGCCGTCACCGGCTCGCCGGTCAACTCCTCCGGGCCGTCGGCCACCGGCTACGCGCTCAACATCGGCGGATGGACAGAGGTCGGGCCGGTCTGGAACCCGCCCGGCGACACCGCCGGCGCGTTGCGGCAGGCGGCGTTCCCGAGTCTGATCAGCGCCGACTCGGTCACCGAGGACGGCACGCCGATCCGCAAGCAGTACGCACGGTTCTCCGAGGGCGCCGACACGGCGACCGCGCCGTCCCGCAGCGGGCAGGT
The DNA here is from genome assembly GCF_900188005.1 of Actinoplanes regularis. Lineage (GTDB taxonomy): Bacteria > Actinomycetota > Actinomycetes > Mycobacteriales > Micromonosporaceae > Actinoplanes > Actinoplanes regularis. Next base: position 30,970 of record NZ_FZNR01000039.1, read on the forward strand.
GCTGTCGGTCGACGGCGGTACGAGCTGGCCGGCCTCGACCTACACCGTGGACTCGGTGCCGCCGACGAACGGCGCGATCCGGCTGCGCGGCGGCACCCTGCTCAGCTACTCCTTCAAGGCGGCCGACGGGGTCGGCGGGGGCACCGCGACCACGTACACCGCATATCGCTCCACCGACGACGGCGCCACCTGGACCGCGTCGCCGTCGACCTTCGGCCTCGTCGCCAACCTGGCCTGGACGCGGGTCGCCGGCGTGCCGCTGGAACTGGCCGACGGCACCATCGTGGTCACCATGTACTGGTCCACCGCCGACGGCTCGAACAGCGGCGTCCAACTGGAGGCCAGCACGGACGGTGGGCAGACCTTCAGCCGGCGTGCCGTCATCGCCAACGGCAACGCCACCAACTCGTACAACGAAACCGGAATCGCGCAGCTGCCGAGCGGAAAGCTGATCGCGGTGATGCGGCACCAGGTGCCGGACAGCGCGGGCAAGCTGACCGCGCTTGGCACCCCGGCCTGGAGCACGTCGACCGACAACGGGGTCACCTGGACAGCCCCGCAGAACCTGAGCGTGTCGTTCCCGAACGGCTACGACCCGATCAACGACACCACCGGCGCGCTCACCGCGGTCTCCCCGGACCTGAAGCTGATGCCGAACGGCATCCTGGTGCTGCGCAGCGGCCGCCCGGACAACTGGGTGGCGATCTCCACCAACGGCGAGGGCACCGGCTGGGTCGGTCAGCTGACCTACCGCAACTGCCCGACCGCCGGCAACCGGACCCACGGCTCGACGGGGTACGGCGCGATCGACTACCTCACCGCCAACCGGGCCGTCGTCATCGGTGACACGTGCGAGACGACCTGGTCCTGCCCGAGCGCCGACAGTGGCTTCACGGTCAAGAAGGAGACCGAGATCTGGAAGCGCTGGATCGACGTGCTCACCCCGGACGTGGGGCGCATCGACCTGGCGACCAAGTACCGCAAGCACGTGATCACGGTGGACACCGACCTGACGACCGCGGTGGCCGGGCACCCCCGGGCCCGGGTCGACGGGGCCTTCGACGGCAGCACGGAGTACTGGTCCAGCGCCGTGAAGGCGGGGGGTGCCGGTACGTACACGCTGAACCTGGACCGTACCTACCCGCTCACCAAGATCGGCATCGCGTTGCGCAACGGCCGGCAGGCCGGCGGCCGGGTCTACGCGTCCACCGACGGCGTGACCTGGGGCGCCCCGCTCGCGACCCTGACCGACCGCACCCACCTGGCCATGGAGTACGTCACCCTGGGCACGCCGGTCAACGCCCGGTACGTCAAGGTCGAGCTCGACGCCGGCAGCGACTGCGACGACGGGCTCGGCACGAGCTGCGCGTTCCTGAACGAGCTGGAGCTCTACTCGTCGATCAACTCGTTCGAGAACGACCCGGTCAACAACCGTCCGCGCGGTTTCACCAACATCACGACGGCCTGGCAGACCACGCGCACCACGGAGCTTGACGACAACGACAGCGCGTCGGCGCTGCGGATCGTCGACAACAACACCGAGGCGATCTCGCAGGTCACCTGGAACGGCACGACCAGCGCCGGCAAGACGTTCGAATTCCGGCTCAAGCCGATCAGCCTGGTCGGATTCCTCTTCGACGTGCTGGGCAAGGACGCCGCCGGGAACACGGTGACGGCGTACCACTTCGCGGTCGGCGCGCACGGGGAGATCTCCCGTTACACCGGCAGCGCGTGGGTGCAGCTCACCGCGCAGGGAGCGGTGCCGGTGAACGCCTGGTCGACGATCAAGGTAACGGCCGGCACGTCGACGGCGGCGGTCTCGCTCAACGGGACGACGGTCGCGACCGGCCTGCCGTACATGACCAAGCCGGCGTCGCTGTCCGCCTACAAGTTCGCCAGCAACGGCACCCCGTCGACGGGTGACAACTACCTCGTGGACGACGTCCTCTTCACGTCCTGATCTCGACGGTGCCGGTCTGTGGAGCGGGCGGCCGGCCCGCTCCACATCGGCAACCCGGACAGCCGATGGTCACGACGATGAATCCGGCCGCGGATTGCCCGGTGCGGTTCCAAGCGGTTGACGACCGGGAAAATGGTGCTAATAATGCTAGCACTATGAGATGGACGGTTGATCATTCCTCGCGGGAGCCGCTGCCACTCCAGATCGTGGCGTGTGTCCGCCAAGGCGTGGCCTCGGGTGAGCTCGCCGTCGGCGAGCAGTTGCCGCCGGCGGCTGAGCTGGCGGCGGCGTTGTCGGTCGACCGCAATACGGTTCTGGCCGCCTACCGCCGCTTACGCGACGACGGCGTGCTGGAGTTTCGCCGGGGTCGCGGGGCGCGAGTCGCGTCCGCCGTCACGGAGCCGGCCCCGGTCACCGAGGCGGCCCAGACGCTCGTGGCTGTCGCCCGTCGGCACGGCCTCGGACGCCACGACCTGATTCGTCTCATCGAGAGACTGACGTGACACCTCGAGAGGATCGTGCCCCGATGACGGCATCCGCACCCTTCGGCCCAGGCCGATACTCGATCTACACCGGCCGCGCGACGAACTGGCCGCTGGTCGCGGCTCTCAGTGCCGCCCTGACGGTGCCGCTGCTGCCTCTGGGAAGCCTGTCGCGCGGCGGCTGGCTCGACCCGGCCGGCCCCGCGATCCCGCTGCTGGCGGCCGCTGTCGTCGTGCTCATCAACGTGCTGACCGGACTGAGCGTCAGGACGGCGGCGGGACCCAACGGGGTGTCGGTCCACTGCGGGATGCTCGGATGGCCACGCCGTACCTACCGCCTGGAAGAGATCGAGCACGCCGAGGTGACCGACTTGACGCCTTCGCTCTGGCGCCTGTCTCTCGGTTTCTGGTGGACACCTCGCCACACCTACTTCACGGTACGGACCGGGCCGGCTCTGCGGCTGACCCTGCGCACCGGTCGCAGCGTGACGATCACCGTCCCGGACCCGCACACCGCGGTCGCGGTCATCCGCGCGGCGTGATCGCCTGTCACGGATCTGAGTCCATAGTGGAGTAGTGCTGGTCGGGGTCTCCGAATGTGCCGACGCAACGGTACGAATGGGGCTCGCGGGATTGCGGGTGCTGCCCAGAAGCCCGCGCGATCCAGCAGTTCCGAGCCGTTGCGCGCAAGACCTGGTCCGTCCGGGTCGTCGGGCCGCGATCGTTGTATCCAGGAAGGTCAACCACACCACGATTCTGACAGCGCCCTGGCCTCCGGCGGCGGTCTGACCGCCGTGGGGACCATGCCCGCACAATCGAGGGCGTGATCAGACTGCGGTTGTACAAGGCTGTCGAACGGCAGCGTGTCATCGATCCGGCGGCTCTCGAGGCGACCTACTTCGCGGTCGATCCGGAGACCAAACCGGTTTTCGAACATGACGGTGTGATGGTGTGGGTCAGCGGCCCGGACCACTGCCGGGCCGAGCGGCACATCCGCGGACGGGATCTTCACCTGGTCGAGTCCGGCACGAACGTCCTGCCCCGTGCGCGTGGTCTGGAGATCCTGCGCGCGCCCGGCGCGGACTACCACTGGGTGCATTCCTTGGACTGGCGCTGGGGCCCGGGCGAATACCTCGACCGTGACCGTGTCGAAGCGATCGTCGAGCGTGCGATCGACCTGGAGCCGTGGGCGGCGTTGCCGGACGAGCCGGTCGGTATGGTGCACCTGGCCTACCTGATGTGGTTCCACAACGGTGCGATGGCGAACGGCGCCGGCTGGCCGCTGGACGCCTGCACCGCAGAGCAGATCGCCGCGTTCAGCGCGGCTGCCACCTACTTCGAGCTCGATGAAATCGCCGACCTGATCGGCCGCCTCGAATCGGATGATGAAGCGCTCAGCGACGAGTACTGGAATCTCAGTGGCTCGTTCGGCCGGGACGCTTCGCTGATCTGCGACGCGGTCCGCTGCAAACTCGTCGAGGCGCCGCAGGACTGGGTCCAGCGATAGGCGCGCTCGGCCTGTCGCCTACTTGCCTGCTGGTGGCCGCGGCCGTCGTCGTGGTGGCGGCGGCTCGTCGCGCCGGACGGCCGCTCGGGAGCGCGCGGGGCTGACGGCAGCCCCGCGCGCATGTCCCATCCGCGGATCGGCGGCAAGCGGCCGGACCGGTCAGGCGTCCGGCGTCTCGGACGGCTCCGGGGTCGGAGACTCGGTCGGCTCTCCCGACGGGCTGTCGGTGGGGTCCTGCGACGGGTCCTCGGTCGGCGACGGGTTCGGGGTCGCCGGCGTGGTCGGCGTGTCGGAGGGGGTCGGGGACGGCTTGGGCTTGCCCTTGCCGGACGCCTGGATCTTCGTCGCGGTGTAGGCGGTGTCGATCCGGGTGCCCAGCACGGTGATCTTCTGACCGGCCGCGAGGGCGCTCACCTTGACCTTCCTGCCGTTGAGCAGGATCCGTACGTTGGCCGGCACGGCGATCGTCACCGTCTTGCCCTTGACGTCTTTGCTGCCGCCCTTGACCGCGACCGTGACGGTGCCCGCGGTAGCGTCGGCGGCGGTGACCGTGCCGGTCGCGGTGAAGGCCACCTTGACCTTCTTCGGCTTCTTGGCGGGCTTCTTGCCGTGCGCCTTCGTGCTCGTGACAGCTGTGGCGGACGGGGAACTCGTCTGGGCGTACGCGACCGCGCCGGCGGTGACGGAGGGAGCGGTGACCGCTGCGGCGATGGCGACAGCGACGGCAGTACGACGAATCCGCATGTACAACTCCTCATTCCGGGTGGGAGTGTTCACCTTCGGCAGCCGAGGGTTCAGGCCGGTTGTATCCGCGGTTGCAGCTTGGTTGTGGTCGCCCGGTGGAGAGGCGCCGGTCCGCCGGGCGCTACCGTGGTGCCCGTGACCGAGCGACGCCTGCCACCGATCGGGCGTGTCGCTCGTACGGTGTTGTTGCTGAGCACGGTTCTCGGCCTGGCGTTCATGCACACCCTGGGCCACTCGGGGTTGCAGGGCGCCACCGCCGGCACCGCGATGGCGAATCTGACGGCGGCCGCGACGCCGGCCGTCGAGGCGTTCATCGCCGATCCCTGCCCCGACGGCCACTGTGACGGTCACGGACAGCACGGTGCGTGGAGCGTCTGCTCGGCCATCCTCACGGCACTGGCCGCCGTCATCCTGGCGATGGTGGCGCTGTTGCTCGCGGCACGCCGTGGTCCGGGTGTCGCGCCGGCGACGATGGCCCGCCGCAGTGGGCCCCGGGCGCCCCCGAGATCGCGGACCGGTCTGACCCTCGCTTCGACAGCGGTACTGCGCATATAGCCCCGCCGCTCTCGCCGCTTCCTCGCGGCCGAGGCGCTCGCGCGTACCAACTTTGTCTTCTGTCGAAAGGTTTTGACCCGTAATGATGCGAAATTTCATGCTGACCGGCGCCACCGTCGCCACGGTCCTGTTGCTGTCGGCCTGCGGCGGCGCGCATTCGACGCCGACTTCGAGCATGAACCACGGTGACCCGGTGCCGTCGGCCGCCGCCTCCGCGACGGGCTCGTTCAACGATGTCGACGTGGCGTTCGTTCAAGCGATGATCCCCCACCACCAGCAGGCCGTGCAGATGGCGGCGCTCGCCGACGGGCGTGTCGCCGACGGCGAGGTGAAGAGCCTCGCCGGCAAAATCCAGGCCGCTCAGCAGCCCGAGATCGACACCATGACGACCTGGCTGACCGCCTGGGGCAGGCCCGCATCGATGCCGAGCATGAGCGTGGAGGCCCACGAGTCCATGGGGCACGGCTCGATGCCCGGCATGATGTCGGACGCGGACATGACCAAGCTGATGGCCGCGAAGGGCGCGGCGTTCGACAAGCAGTTCGTCACGATGATGATCGCCCACCACGAAGGCGCCGTCACGATGGCCCGGGAGGAAGTGGCGAAGGGCTCGAACCCGGACGCCACAGCCCTCGCCAAGAAGATCATCACTGATCAGCAGGCCGAGATCACCACGATGGAGAGCATCCTGCGGCGTCTCTGACGAGGCGGGCGGCCGGGCGAGAAGCCCGGCCGCCACCGCTTGTCCCGGGCGGACAGAATGGGCCGGTGATCGGATCCCGTGTACTCCGCTTCGCCGTCCCGGCCGGCCTCGCGGCGCTGCTCGCAGGCTGTGCTCAGCCGGTGACCCCACCGGCCTCGGGGCTGCCGACGTCCCGGTCGGAGCCGGCACCGTCCGCTGTCCCGTCGGCGACTGTCGCGCCGTGCCCGCCGTCCGGGGTCCGGCTCGAGGCCGGTGAGGGGGACGCCGCGATGGGGCTGCGGGTGCTCGGCCTGGAGCTGGTCAACTGCGGTTCGCGGACCTACCGGCTGAACGGTTACCCGGTCGTGCGGTCCCTCGACGACGACCGGGCGGTGTTGAAGGTCAAGGTCCTGCACGGGGTCAACGAGATCGTCCACTCGGAGCTGCCGTGGGACGGCCCGCCCAAGCCCGTGGTTCTGAAGCCGGGTCAGCGGGCCGGCACTGCAGTGGCCTGGCGCAACACTTACGACGACACCCGGCAGCGACCGGTGACGGTCGCGTTCCTCGACATCGCCCCGATGGCCGGCCGCCCGTCGCAGGTCGTCGCGCCGGACGGTGGTCTCGACCTGGGCAGCACCGGCCGGATCGGGGTGAGCGCGTGGAGTCTCCTCCCGGACGTCGACGCCACGGCGTCCCCGTCCGGGCCGCCGGTCCCCGGTGCTTCCCCCTCTGAGCCCGTGGAGACCGGCGGCCCGCTGCTCTGATCCCTCCGGACAGCCACCGGAGGGATCCGGCCGGAGGTGGCCCCGGGTCACGGGGCCACGCCCGGGGATCAGGCCGCGGCCACCAGCGGGGCGATGTCGGCGGCCGTGCGGCGGGTGGCGTCCGCGCTCGCGTCGTCCGGCTGCTCCTGGGCGGCGAGCTCGGCGACCACCCGGGCCTCGTACAGGGAAAGCTCCCGCTCGAGATCGTCGGCGCCCCAGCCGAGCGGTCCGGCGATCAACCCGGCGGTGGTCCGGGCCGCGGCCACGCCACGGTCCGCTGTCTCGATGGAGATCCGGGTACGGCGGGTCAGTACGTCCTCCAGGTGCCGCGCCCCCTCGTGGGTCACCGCGTACACGGCCTCGGCGCGCAGGTAGTCCGGGGCACCGTCGAGCGGCTCGCCCAGCGACGGGTCGGCCGCGACCAGGTCGAGCACCTCCTCGGCGAGCGTGCCGTACCGCTTGAGCAGGTGTTCGATCCGATCCACCGACAGGCCGGAGTTACGGGCGAGCAGCGCCCGCCGGTTCCACGCGGCCCGGTAGCCGTTCGCGCCGAGCAGCGGGATCTGCTCGGTGCACGAGGCCGGTACCCGGGCGTGCAGCTCCTTGACCGCCGCGTCGACCGCGTCCTTCGCCATCACCCGGTATGTCGTGTACTTGCCGCCGGCCACCACGACCATGCCGGGCGCCGGGGTGCCGACCGCGTGCTCGCGGGACAGCTTCGCGGTGGTGTTCGAGCGCGCCGACAGCAGCGGCCGCAGCCCGGCGTAGACGCCCTGCACGTCTTCGCTGGTCAGCGGCGTGGCCAGGGTCTTGTTCACCTCGTTGAGCAGGTAGTCGACGTCGGCGCGGGAGGCGGCCGGGTGGGCCTTGTCCAGGGCCCACGCGGTGTCCGTGGTGCCGATGATCCAGTGCCGGTCCCACGGGATGACGAAGAGCACGCTCGTGGCGGTCCGCAGGATCATCCCGGTGTTCCCGGCGATCCGTTCGCGCGGCACCACGATGTGGATGCCCTTGCTCGCGGTGACCTGGAACTGCTCCTGCTCGCCGGTGAGCAGCGCCTGGCTGTCGCCGGTCCACACCCCGGTCGCGTTGATCACGGTGCGGGCGCGGATCTCCAGCTCGGCGCCGGTCTCGGCGTCGCGGGCGCGGACCCCGACCACCCGGCGGCCCTCCCGCAGGAAGCCGGTCACCTCGGTGCGGGCGGCGACGTGGGCGCCGTAGGCCGCGGCCGTGCGCGCCAGGAACATCGTGTGCCGGGCGTCATCGACCTGCGCGTCGTAGTAGCGGATCGCGCCGACCAGGGACTCCGGCCGCAGCGACGGAAACGCGCGCAGCGCCTCGGTCCGGCTCAGGTGCCGGTGCAGCGGCAGGCCCACGCCGAAACTGCCGGAGAGCGCGAGCGTGTCGTAGAGGGCGATGCCCGCGCCGACGTACAGCCGCTCCCAGGCCCGGTGCTGCAGCGGGTAGAGGAACGAGACCGGGCGCACCAGGTGCGGGGCGAGCCGCTGGATCAGCAGGCCCCGCTCCTTGAGCGCCTCGCGGACCAGGGAGAAGTCGAGCATCTCCAGGTAGCGCAGGCCACCGTGGATCAGTTTGCTGGACCGGCTGGACGTGCCGCTGGCGAAGTCCCGCGCCTCCAGCAGGCCTACCGACAGTCCGCGGGTGGCCGCGTCCAGGGCCGCCCCGGCCCCGACCACGCCTGCGCCGACGACCAGCACGTCCAGTTCCTTGCCGTTCGCCATGGCGGCCAGCGCCGCCGCACGCGACCGCGTGGAGATCACTCCGGTGTTCATCGATTTCCTTCCGGTCAGACCCAGTCGAGGGTGCGATCGATGGCCTTGCGCCAGCGAGTGGTGCCTTCGGCGCGCCGGGCGTCCGACCAGGACGGCTGCCAGCGCCGGTCCTCGTGCCGGTTGGCGCGCAGTTCGTCCTGCGACTTCCAGAAACCGACCGCGAGGCCGGCCGCGTACGCGGCGCCCAGCGCGGTGGTCTCGGCGACCCCCGGACGGCTCACCGGCACGCCGAGGATGTCCGCCTGCAGCTGCATGCAGAGCGCGTTGGCGGTGACCCCGCCGTCCACCTGGAGGCAGTCCAGTGCGGTGCCGGAGTCCTGGGCCATCGCCACCACCACGTCCCGGGTCTGGTAGCAGATCGCCTCGAGCGTGGCCCGGGCCAGGTGCGCCGCGGTGTGGTAGCGGGACAGGCCGACGATCGCGGCCCGCGCGTCCGGCCGCCAGTACGGCGCGAACAGTCCGGAGAACGCCGGCACGAAACACACGCCGGCGCTGTCCTCGACCTGCGCGGCGAGCGTCTCGCTGTCGGCGGCGGACGGCAGGATTCCGAGCTGGTCGCGCAGCCACTGGATCGCCGAGCCACTCGCCGCCACCGAGCCTTCCAGGGCGAACACCGGCGGCTCGTCGCCGAACCGGTAGGCCACCGTGGTGAGCAGCCCATGCGTGGAGCGCACCGGGGTGGTGCCGGTGTTGAGCAGGACGAAGTTCCCGGTGCCGTAGGTGCATTTGGCGTCGCCGGGTTCGAAGCAGGTCTGTCCGAACAGGGCCGCCTGCTGGTCGCCGATCGCGGCCGCGATCGGCAC
>NZ_FZNR01000040.1 GCF_900188005.1 Actinoplanes regularis
ACCCGACAGGTCGGCACGCAACACCAGCGTGTTGACGAAGAAACCGACCAGATCGTCCAGCGCCGCGTCACCACGACCCGCCACCGACGTACCCAGCGGGATGTCGATGCCCGCGCCCATCCGCGACAACAGCACCGCCAGCGCCGCGTGCGCCACCATGAACACCGTCGAACCGCTCCGCTGCGCCAGCTCGACCAGCCGGGCATGCGTCTCGGCATCAACCTCCACGTCGACTGTGCCGCCACGCATCGAAGCCACCGCCGGGCGCGGCCGGTCGGTCGGCAGCACCAACTCCTGCGGGATGCCCGAGAGGGTCTCCCGCCAGTAGCCGAGCTGGCCGGCGATCAGGCTCGACTCGTCGTCGAGGTCGCCGAGGACCTCGCGCTGCCACAGGGCGTAATCGGCATACTGCACACCCAACGCGGTCCACGTCGGCGCCTGCCCCTGACGGCGGGCCGTATAAGCCGCCCGCAGATCCCGGGTCAGCACACCCATCGACCAACCGTCCAACGCGATGTGATGCGCCACGACCGCCAGCACGAACTCACCCGGCGCCACCGCCAGCAGACGCGCCCGCCACGGCAACTCGACCCCAAGATCGAAACCTTGTTCGAGGTACGCCGAAAGCTCCGCTGTCATGTCACTCTCGGCCACCTCGGTGACCAGTAGCGTCGGCCGTCCCTCGACACCATCCAGGATCCGCTGGCACGCCACCCCGTCCACCTCGGGATAGATGGTCCGCAGCACCTCATGGCGGTCCGCGACGTCACCGAGTGCTGCTTCCAGCGCGGCCACGTCCAGGTCACCGGAGATCCGCAGTACCATCGGCATGTTGTAGGCCACGCTCTGACCGGTGTCTTCGATCCGGTTCAGGAACCACATCCGCTGCTGGCCATAGGAGAGCGGCAACACCGACGGACGCTCCCGGGCCGTCAACGCCGTCCGGGTCGAAGCCTCGGCGTCCCCGATCTGTTCGGCGATCCCGGCCACCGTCGGAGCGGCGAACAGGCCCCGGACGCTGACCTCGCTCTCGAACACCGAACGGATCCGGGCGATGAGCCGCATCGCCGACAGCGAATCTCCACCGAGCTCGAAGAACGACACATCCGCCGGCACCGACTCCACACCGAGAATCTCCGCGAACAGAGCACACAAGATCTCCTCGGCGGCGGTCGCCGCGGCCCGGCCGGTGGTCGGCAGGTCCGGGGCCGGCAGGGCAGCCCGGTCCAGCTTCCCGTTGGCGTTCAGCGGCAGGGCGTCGAGCACGAGCAGCGTCGGCAGCATGTACTCCGGCAGCCGCTCGGCGGCGTACGCCCGCACCGTGGCCAGATCGATTAGATCCCCCGCCGCGACCAGATACCCGATCAGCTGGTTGTCACGGGCGATCACGGCGGCCTGCGCGACCTGCGGATACTGTTGCAGCACCGCCTGCACCTCGGCGGGTTCGATCCGGAACCCGCGAATCTTCACCTGCTCGTCCGAGCGACCGGCGAAGTGCAGCAAACCCCCGCCATCCCAGCGGGCCAGGTCACCACTGCGGTACAACCGCCCACCGACACCAGACGGATCCGCCACGAACCGATGAGCCGTCAGATCCGGACGATCGACATACCCCTGCGCCAAGCCGAGACCACCGATATACACCTCACCGACCACACCCACCGGTACCGGCTGCAAGAACTCGTCCAGCACCAGCACCCGGGCATTGCCGATCGGCCGGCCCATCGACGGACCCGCACCCGACACCGGCAGCATCACCGGCGCCGCAGTCGTGATCACCGTCGCCTCGGTCGGACCGTAGGTGTTCCACACCTGCGAACCCGCCGACCACCGCGACGCCAGACCCGCACTCAAAAACTCCGCACCCAGCACCCACCGGCGGATCCCCGCCACCTGCGCCGGATCCAACGCCGCCAGCAACGACGGCACCACACTGGCCACCCGGACATCCGCATCCCGCACCAACCGCGACAACGCACCCATATCCCGGCGCTGCTCGCCATCGGCGATCACCAGCGTGCCGCCAGCACCGAGCACTGTGACCACGTCCAGCACCGAGGCGTCGAAACTGAACGACGCGAACTGCAACGCGGCAGTTCCCGCCGAAACGTCGAGAACCGGGGCCATCACCTGCGCCAGACTCGCGACACCCGCATGCGCCACCGCGACACCCTTCGGCACCCCGGTCGAACCCGACGTATAGATCACATACGCCAGATCACGGCCGTCAAGAACGACTGCGGGAACCTCGGCACCCAATTCCCAAGCGGGGTCCCAAGCCGACAGCACCAACGACGTGCCCGCGGCCATCAACTCCCGCCGCGCCGCCGGAAGCTGCGGATCCAACGGCACGAACGCCGCACCGACCCGCCACACACCCAGCATCGCCGCGACCATCTCCACACCCCGCGGCAGACACAACCCCACCCGGTCACCACGACCCACACCAGCAGACCGCAGTCCGGAAGCGACCCCTTGTGACCATTCGTCCAACTGCCCATACGTCAACAACCGGCCACCACCGTCACGCACCGCAACCGCATCCGGGGTCTCCGCCACCCACCGCTGGATCAGCTCCGGAACCGACACGGCCGCCACCGGCACCGCCGTGCCACTCCATTCGAGTGGCACGGCGGTTTGCCCGGTGGGCCGGGGAACGGTTGACGACGGATCAGAACCGCGGAAGCTCTCCGATGGACCGCCCATGAGGCTTCCCCTCCTACGGGATTCACGTGGCGTCTGCTGGCGGAATGTGATGGTGCCGGCGGCCGGGGACGGCCGACGTCAGCCCGGGATCGGCGGCGGTGGGCCGCCCGGTCCGAAAGGGAACCCGCCCGGACCCGGGTGCCCGCCCGGACCCGGGTGCCCGCCCGGACCAGAGTGCCGGCCCGAACCCGGGCGCCCGCCCGGAAACGCTCCGTACCCCGCACCCACCGGCTCGGGAATCGGTTCGTCGTCCACAGGCTCGTCGTCCGCCGACTCCGAACGCGCGAACTGGGTGTGGTACAGCTCGGCGTAGAGCCCGCCCGACTCGATCAATTCGTCGTGCGTGCCCCGCTCCTGAACCCGGCCCTCGTCGATCACCAGGATCTGGTCGGCTTCCCTGACGGTGGAGAGCCGATGGGCGATCACCAGCGAGGTCCGTCCCGCCAGCGCGGTCTTCAACGCCTTCTGCAGAGCCACTTCGGACTCCGAGTCCAGGTGCGCGGTCGCCTCGTCCAGGACGACGATCATCGGCGCTTTCACCAGGAGACGGGCGATGGCGAGCCGTTGCTTCTCGCCACCGGAGAGGCGATAGCCGCGGTCACCCACCACCGTTTCGAACCCGTCGGGCAGGTCGGCGATCAGATCCCAGATCTGCGCCGCCCGGCACGCCTCGATCAGTTCCTCCTCGGTCGCGTCCGGCCGGGCATAGGTGAGGTTCGCGCGGATCGTGGAGTGGAACAGGTGCGCGTCCTGGGTCACGATCCCGATCGAGTCGCGCAGCGATTCGAGCGTCACATCCCGGATGTCGTGCCCGCCGACCTGGATCGACCCCTCGGTGACGTCGTAGAGACGCGGCACCAGGTGGGTGATCGTCGTCTTGCCGGCACCGGACGGTCCGACCAGGGCGGTCAGCTTTCCGGCCGGCGCCACGAAGCTGACATCCCGCAGCACCAGGGCGTTGGTCGTACGCCTCGGGGCTGCCACCGCGATCGACTCCAGCGACGCCAGAGAGACGTCGGCCGCGGACGGATAGCGGAACGCCACCTGGTTGAAGCGGATCTCCGGTGCCAGGCCGTCGGTGACTCGCGCGGCGGGCAGGGCGATCGCGCCCGGCTTGTCCGCAATCAGCGGTTTGAGGTCGAGCACCTCGAACAGGCGGTCGAAGCTGACGAGCGCCGTCAGCACGCTCGTCTGCGCGTCGGAGAGCTGGGTGATCGGCCCGAACAGCCGGGTGAGCAGCGTGGCCAGGGCCACGAGTGTGCCCACCTGCAGGGTGCCGGTGATGGCCAGTCCGCCGCCGATGCCGTACACCAGCGCGGTGGCGAGCGAGCCGATCAGGGTCATGGCGAGGAAGAGCGTCCGGCCGTACGTCGACGCGAGCACGCCGAGGTCCCGCAGCCGCGCCGCCTGTTTGGCGAACAGGCGGGTCTCGGCGGCCGGCTTGCCGTAGAGCTGGCTGAGCAGGGCCCCACTGACGTTGAACCGTTCGTTCATCACAGAGCCCATCTCCGCGTGCATCTGCATCTGTTCGCGCATGACGCGTTGCAGAGTCCGGCCGACGATCTTTCCGGGTACCACCAGCAGCGGAAGGATCAGCAGCGAGATGAGCGTGACCTGCCAGGACAGATAAAACATGGTGCCCAGCACCAGAACAACGGTCAGTCCGGAGGATCCCACCGAGGCGAGAACCGAACTCACGGCCTGCTGGGCACCGACCACGTCGGTGTTCAGACGGCTCACCAGGGAACCGGTCTGTGCCCTGGTGAAGAACGCCAGCGGCTGTCGCTGCACGTGGTCGAAGACCGTCGTCCGCAGGTCGTAGACGATCCCCTCGCTCACCCGGCCGGAATACCGCGCCTCGGCCATGCCGAAAACGACGCTCAGCAATGCCAGCCCGACCACGGAGAGGGAGATCCACAACACGACGGAGCCGTTACGGGCAACGATTCCGTCGTCGATCAGATACTTGAAGAGAATGGGTGTCAGAACCGTGATTCCGGCGTTCAGGGCTGTCACCAGTAGCAGAATCCCCATGACACGGAAGTGGGGACGCGCGTACGGCAGTGCTCGCTTGAGAGTGCCCGGTTTGATGTTCTGCCTGGTCACAGACGAGTCCGGGGCCATGCCGCGCATCATCGGGCCAGGGCCGAGGGTCATGAAACAGGAATCTCTTCAGCGTTCAGCGGCTTCGCCTCGGCAGTCGCCTCGTATTCCTTCATGTCGTCGATGAGGCTCTGCGGACGCATGTCCGTCCAATTCGCCTCGACGTAGTCGAGGCACTCCTTCTGCGATGCCTCACCGAATACCACCCGCCATCCGGCGGGGACGTCGGCGAAAGTCGGCCAGAGCGAGTGCTGGTTCTCGTGGTTGACCAGCACAAAGAAGGAGCCCTGCTCATCGTCAAATGGATTGCCCATGACTTCCCCCTCGTTTCATCAACATGAACGGCCACACGATAACCAGACGTACGACGAACCGGCAAGAAGACGGAATTGACTAACGTCCAACCGCAATTATCCGCACTTGGACGCCATTATTTTTTCGGGCATTTTCGGACCCACCGGCCGGCGCGCTCCGCTCCACGGCCTCGGCGTTGTTGTTTTATGCCCGGCTTGATCATGGTTTGCTGAATGCCGTGGACGGCGAAGGCATCGACGCGGTCGTGGAGATCGCGGGGGCGTGGGCGATGTCGGCACACCCGGCAATGCGGAAGGTGTCCAGGGTCAGGTTGCGCATTGCGGCCAGGTTGCGGGGAGTCGTCCCGGTCCTGACTGGGAATTGTCTTCGCCGAAGGTAACGTCTCGGGTCCAATACAGACAATTTTCCACTGCCCGGTGTCCTCTCGCATAGGCGTTGAGGTTCAGCGGAGTGGCCGGTCCGGCGTCGAGGCTGACGATGCCGCAGATGATCTGTTCGCTGTGCGCCCGCCTCGCGATCAAGTCGGGCGGCCCGGCCGCCGCAGTGCTGAAACGTCCGGGAAACCGGCGCTGGAGCATCATGGGGAAGCTTGTGACGATTGACTGAGGCTCGGGACATGAAGTGGAGGGTCCGGCGAGGATGCGAGTTCTGGTGGTGGAGGACGACGAGGAGATGGCGCAGATCGTCGCTGCCGGGTTGCGTCAGGCGCACATGGCGGTCGATGTGACATTCGACGGAGTCACCGCGCTGGAACGGGCGACCTGCAACGGCTATGACGTCATCGTCCTCGACCGCGATCTGCCGGGCATGCACGGCGACGACGTGTGCAACGCGCTGATGGCGGCGGGCTGCCGCAGCCGCATCCTCATGCTCACCGCGGCCGCCACCACCGAGGACCTGGTGGAGGGCCTGAACATGGGGGCCGACGACTACCTGCCGAAACCCTTCGACTTTCCCGCACTGGTGGCGCGCGTCGGCGCCCTCGCCCGCCGGGTCCAGCCGATGGTGCCTCCGGTGCTGCGCCAGGGTGACCTCGTGCTGGACACCGCCCGCCGCACCTGCACGCGGGGCGGCCAGCCGATCGATCTGCGCCCGAAGGAGTTCGGTGTACTGGAGATCCTCATGGCCGCCGAGGGCCGGGCCGTCTCCGCGGAGGAGTTACTGGAACGCGTGTGGGACGAGTCCGCCGACCCGTTCACCAATGCCGTGAAGATCGTGATGAGCCGGCTGCGGGCCAAGCTGGGTGATCCGCCGATCATCGAGACCATCGCCAGACGCGGTTACCGCATCCACGAGGATTGAGAAACCGACATGCCGCTCCGTCTCCGCCTGCCACGCCGTACCGTCCGCCTGCGGCTGGCCGTACTCTTCGGCCTGCTGTTCTTCGGCATCGGCGCCGCCCTGCTGATCACCACCTATTTCCTGGTGCGGTACTCGATCATGCACTTCGGCTCCGGCCCGCAGGACGGCGCGCAGATGGCCCCGGCCGGGCAGGCAGCACCGTCACCCCTGCTGCCGGAGGGGGGTGGCAACATGGGCCCCCAACAGTCGTCGATGGAATTCTCGATGCCGGCGACCGAGGCCGCCCTGGCGAGCCAGCGGGTCGTCGTGTTGCAGACGCTCTGGGTCAACTCCGCCATCGCGCTCGCCATCATGTCGGCTGCCTCGGTCGTTCTCGGCTGGCTGATGGCCGGGCGGGTGCTGCGCCCACTGCGGACCATCACCGCGGCCACCCGCCGGATCTCGGCCACCAGCCTCAACGAGCGGCTGTCCCTGCAGGGGCCCGACGACGAGCTGAAGGAGCTGGGTGACACCTTCGACGGCCTGCTGAGCCGGCTGCAGGTGTCGTTCGAGGCCCAGCGCCGCTTCGTGGCCAACGCCTCCCACGAGCTTCGCACCCCGCTGGCCCGGCAACGCGCCCTCGGGCAGGTCGCGCTCGCCGACCCGAACGCCTCGGAGGCCTCTCTTCGCATCGCTCACGAGCGCATCCTGGCCGCCGGCGCTCAGCAGGAACGACTCATCGAGGCGCTGCTCACTCTCGCCCGGGGCCAGGCCGGGATCGAGGTTCGTGAGCCGTTCGACCTGGGCGAACTCACCCGGGAAGCGGTGACCAGCCGCCAGGCCGAGGCAGAGCACCGGCTCATCGCCCTCCGCGCCGACATCACGCCGGCCCTGATGGCGGGACACCGCAACCTCACCGAACGTCTCATCACGAACCTGATCGACAACGCCATCCGGCACAACACCCCCCACGGCTGGCTCGAGGTCCGAGTCACCACCCTCGGCGCCCGCCCCGTGCTCACCGTCCGCAACACCGGACCCGTGGTCCCACCGGAGGCGATCGACCGGCTCCTGCAGCCCTTCCAGCGCCTGCAGACCGAGCGGACGACGAACACCAACGGGCTCGGGCTGGGTCTGTCCATCGTCCAGGCGATCGTCCAGGCACAGGACGGGACCGTGCACATCGCTCCCCTCCCGGGTGGCGGTCTCGCGGTCACCGTCACATTCCCCGAGCCGCCCGTGCACCTGCCGCGCGGCCCGGTGACGGTCGCGACGCGCGGACGCTGATCGGTGTCCAACCAGCCGATCTGGACGGCTGGACACCGATGTCCCGCGGTTCAGCCGCCCGTCGCGAAGAACTCGACGAGCAGTGAGTTCACCGCTTCGGGTCGCTCCAGGCTCCCATAGTGGCCGCAATCCGCCAGCTCACGATAGGTCGCACCGGGGATGCTGCCGGCCAGCTCGCGGCACAGGTGCGGGCGTACCACGAGGTCGTCGGCGAAGCCGATCACCAGACAGGGACAGTCGATCTTCGCGTTGCGCTCGCGCCGGTCCGCGATCAGCTGCACGGTCAGCTGCCGGCGGACGGACGCCGGGTCGACGGCCGAGAACTCGAGGATGTCGAGCCAGTCGCGCAGCAGGTTCGGGTCGTCGAGCGTACGCGGCGAGAGGTTCTGCAACGCGGTGACCACCGCTGCGTACCGCGGCGGCAGTTTGACCGCGCTGTCGACCAGGTCCAGCTCCGCCTCGACCACCCCGCGGATCAGCCCGTCGACTCGGGCGGCCGCCCCGATCAGCACCGCCTTCCTCACCAGCTCGGGCCGGGTGACCAGCAGTTCCTGCACGATGATGCCACCGAGCGAGAACCCGACGACCCGGCACGGCCCGGCGTCCAGGAACTCGATCAGGCCCGCCACGTCGGCCGCCATGTCCTCGATCGTGAACTGGCCGGTCCCGCAGTCCGTCGGAGCGATGCCCCGATTGTCCATCGTGACGACGCGGTAGCCGGCCGCCCGCAGTGCCGGGACCTGATGCGTCTTCCAGGTGCGGCCGGGCGCGCCGGTGCCGGTGACCAGGACGACGGTCTCACCCGACCCGTATTGGTCGTAACTCAAAGTGATGCCGTTGACCCGTGCGAGAGCCATGCCTGTGTCCTTCTCCTGTGAACGGGCGTCCCGCGCTGGACAGTAGGTTCCGCTTCCATCAGGGTCAATCGGTCGTCCAACTGCGGCCGGACCCGGATCACGGCGCACCGCGCCGGCGTGCAGCACCACGCCGATGTCCAACTGTGCCGGCCCGGCGAGGCTGTGCCCCGGTGGATCCGGCTGGTTAGCCTGCCCGGACAGACCGCGGCGAGCGACCGTGCCCGCGACGGCCCGGACCGGCCTACTGCCGGCTCGGCGCCCGGAGCCCGGCCCGTCCCTGAGGAGATCTCCGTGAGTACAACCCAGACCGCCGAGCGCCGGTACGCCGACTTCTACCGCCACCAGGCGAAGAGCCCCACCCTGCGGGGCATCTACCAGGATGTGTACGGCGACGACTACCCGGCCGAGTTGGAGCCGTTCGGCTTCGTCACCCGCACCGACCTGGACCGCATAGCTGGACTGCTCGACCCTCCGCGGGGCGGCCTGCTGGTGGACATCGGATGCGGCCGTGGCGGTCCCGGCGTCGCGGTGGCGCAGGCCCGTGGCGCACGTCTCCTCGGTCTCGACGTGGTGGCGGCCGCCGTCGAGGGCGCCGCCACGCTCGCCACGCGGCTCGGCCTGCCCGACGCCGAGTTCCGCAAGGGCAGTTTCACCGAGACCGGTCTGCCGGACAGTGTCGCCGAAGCGGTGCTCAGCATCGACGCCCTGTGGATGGTGTGGAACAAGCCGGCCGCGCTGGCCGAGGTGGCCAGGATCCTGCGTCCCGGTGCCCGGCTCGTCCTGACCACGTGGGAGCCGGCCTACCTCGACCACAGCCGGATGCTCACCCGTGCCGGTCTGGTGGTGGATTCCCGGGAGGAGACGCCACACTGGAAGGAACGGCAACTCGCGGTCTACGCGGCGGTCCTCGCCGAGACCGAGGCGCTGAGCCGGGAGCTCGGCCCCGGAGCCGAAGTGATCTTCGAGGAGGCCCGGGACACACCGCCCGTCCTCGCCGAGACCCCGCGGATTCTGCTGGCCGCCCACCGCCCGGGCTGATCACACGTTCGTCTTCGACGGCTGCACTACGACCCCGCCACCGTCCGCCGCTGGATCGCCCGCCACCAACAGGAAGGACTGACCGGGCTACCCGACCGACCTCGCTCGGGCGGGCCCCGCAAGGCAGCCCCCGGCTCGGCGAACCCATCCACCGGCTGCTCATGACCCCCCGACAGCCTGGACCACCGCCCGCCTCTGGCGAGCCCTGGGCCGACCCGCCTTGAGCCTGACCACACTGCGCCGCCGCATCCGCGAACAGGCCCGCTGGTGCAGGCCCCGCCTGATCTCCAAAAGCGACCCCGGCCACGACCAGACCTGCGCAAACATCCGCGACCGGATCGCCGCACTCCCCGCCGGATCCATCGTCCTCGCCGAGGACGAAACCCACCTCGACCTACTGCCCCGCATCCGTGCCTGCTGGATGCCCGCCTGCCTCCGGCACCGAATCCTGACCCCGGGCACGAATCTGCGCCGCACCCTGCACGGCGATCAACCTGGCCACCGGCGCCTCAGAGCCGTTGCGTAGTCGGGTAGCAGAGCTCTGACCCAGGAGATTTGTTGGGCTACCGGCCTTTATGGAGGCGGAAGAAGCGGATGAGGTCGCATCGGTGATCATGGAGTTGCGACGCTTCACGACACCGAGCAAGACTCCACCCGCCGATGCATCAGCTCTCATCCCCGTACTCGCTGTAACAGCACCCACCTCCTTCAACCCAGCTGTGCCGGTCACCGATGGTAAACACCGCGGTCTGTTGCCACGCCCTCACCGCAGTTCCCGACCCGCGCGACCCCCGCGGCGTGCGCTATCCGCTGTCCGCGGGGGCCGATGACCCTATCTCCCATTCCGGACAGGACCTTCTCGGTCACTTCTGGGCGATGGGTGACCTTCTTGCCGGACGCCTTGAGCGTGTAGGCGGCGGTGCGGTGCGTCCACGGATTAGTGGCGTACACCCGAATGCCCCTGCTGACGCTCTTGGTCTTGATCATTTTCACGCCGAGGTCGGCGTTGTCCTCCGTGACGTCGGCCCGCGTCACCTTCCGCAGCAGCGACACCGTAACCCTCTTCCCGTGGGCGGCCTGCAGCGTGTCGGTGGCAGCATCGCCGGCGACCTGTTTGACCGCGTTCGCCATGTTCAGGTAGGCCAGCCCGACGCGCAGCGTGTCGGCACGATCGTTGCGCGCGCCGAGATCGCCGCTGAGGCCGAGGGCGGTGCTCCGGCCCGGATCGGCGCCGAGCAGACCCGCGTGGCACGTCGACGCCTGGACCAGGAGAAGACCACCACCGATCGACGGTTGCAGCCGCACGAGAACACGGCAGCCCGGCTCGTGCGCGCCGCGATGCAGGCCAGCGCCGCCGTCGCTGAAGCCGCAGCGAGCTGGACGCCGTCGAGCGAGAGCTGTCCCGTTTCAGCGACGCTACCGTGCAGCAGATGCGGCAGACCGGAACGCGGTTCCGGCTGCCGGAGATTCACCGCCCCGCCGGCGAACAGTTCATCGACACCTGGTACCGCAAAGAAGACCGGCAATCAGCTGGAGCACCGGCGCAACGTCTCACTCACGAAGTGGATCCCCGACGACACCCCGCACGACCTGGGCTCCCTGCGCCCATTCGCGACTTCCACCGCGGCCGACACCACCCCGCAGACGTGGAAGCGCGGCCGCGGACGCTGACGAGCCGGGTACGGCGAGGACGACGCCTGGTCGCCCTCGCCACAGCTGGCCGTACTATCTGCTCCAGTCCTCGACGATCGCAACCAGGTGCTTTCCCGCCCAGATGGCATGTTCCCGGATCCGGTCCACCAGCTCCGGGGTCACCGCGGCATCTTCGAGCCATTCGACTTCGCGTAGCAGGGCGGCGATCTCGAACAATGGGCCCGACCCATAATCGGCTACCTGGCGATGCCAGTCGCGATAGCTGGACATGAGATTGAAGACCGAACTGATGAACAGGCGCGGCTGATCGAACAGGTCTGGCAAGTCGCGGACGAATGCCAGCACCGACGAGTCAACGTCCAAGATCTTGTCGTCGGCGTCTTCCGGGGCGTAGGCGCGCAGCCGGGCGGCCACGTCGGCGGGGTCGATATTTTGGCCGAGGCAGAGCATCCACGCGACGGTGAGGCCTTCGTCAGCGATCGGCAGCAACGGCCGGCGCAGCTCGTTCTCGCGTGCCGAACGGACCAGCAGCGGTGCCATGCGCTGCACGCACGCTACGGACAAAATCCGGTGCGCATCAGCGTGTAACTGGGTGGCGCGTTCCGTGACGGCATCGTGCAAGTCAAGGTCGAGCATGGTCACGGCCAAACGATACCGGGCGCATAGATCGCCGCCCTCGACTTCCGTTTCGATGCTGACGTTGGCAGGATCTGCGCCCCTGGTTCGCTGCCGACCAGGAGCTTGCAGTTCTCCTTGTCCGCACCGCAGAACGGGTTCGACGCGTAGATCACGATCGGGCTGACCGGGCTTCCGGCCGCGTTCTTCTTGGCCTCGGTGATGACCAGAGGCTCGGCATGCACAGCGTTGCCCACGTTGATGACGTAAGCGAGCCCCGCCCCTGCGGCTACCTGCTTCGGCTCCAGGTTGGGGCGGCCGCCGAAGTAGGAGAACACCAGCCCATCAGCGATGTTGCAGACGGTCAGCACGGCGACGGTCTGGTCTTGGGTCGCATACTCCGGCCGGGAGTACGCGGCGACGACTTTCTGCGCAGCCGCCTCGGCTTTGGCAAGTTCGGCCTGCCGGTTGACCTTGTCGCATTTGCTGGCGCTGCCCGGTGCCGATCTCGTTGTCCAGCAGGATTCTGAGCCCACCAAGACCGGCACCGGCGCGAGCGGTAAGAACATCGTTTCCTAACCTCAGGCCGAGCTCGGCGTTGCGCCGACAAGATCACGCAGAAGCCGTCCGAATGCACGTGGTTCGGGCGGCTTCTGCGTGCGCTGCGGCGCGGGCCGCCACCTCGATGTCGAGGGCATCAGCGCCTCGACCGGGCTGTCGTGGTGTCCGGGGTTCATCAGTTCGCCTTTTCGTTCCGGCCTGCGGCCATCGCGTCGCGGTAGACCTGCTCGGCCCGGTCGAATTCGCCGGGTTCCAGAGTGATCGGAGTGCCCGCCGGTGGGCCGAGTCTGCGCAGTCCTGCGGGCAGGCGGTCGGTGCGCCGTTCGAGCAGTCGCCGGCCGGTCTCGCTCAGCCAGTAGGCGCCGTCGCCGAAATCGGCCAGCCCGGCGGCGACCAGGTTGCCCATCGCGCGGGTGAACTCGAATTCCTCGAAGACGGCTCGTTCGATGAAGTCACCGATGCCGATCAGATCGGCCAGTTGCGCACGATTGTCATTGTGGGTGCCTTTCAGGGTTCGCAGAACCCAGACATCGACGCCTGTCCACTCGCTCATGAGGATCGCCTCCTATTTATCGTCAACACGACGATAATGACATGCGGGCTTTGGGTTTGCTGTGGGTGGCGGGTGTGATGCCCAACTCATGCCACCGATCCGCATGTCGTGCCGATCCCGGCCGCCGCTGTCATCCGCGCAGCATCGAACCGACCGGGATGTCGGCGAGGCTGTCGCATAGGCGGGCGCGACAGAGCTGATGGACAGCACCGCGCCGGCACAGCACGCCGATCCGGTGCGCCTCGGCCAGGAACGCGGGCAGGTTCCGGCACTGCGTCAGCGAGACCATCGGCTGTCGTCATAGATCTCGATTGTTGTCGCGGGTCGGGAGGTGGGTGTGTCAGTTGCCGGGGGTGGTGTTGCCGAGCCAGACGATCCGGTCGTCGAAGCCGCCGCGCTGCTCCCGCTTCCGCTCGGCCATGGCCAGCAGATCCGAGCGGCTGACCCCCTGCACAGCGGCCGCCGCGAAACACACCTCGTCCATCAGAGCGGCGGCGTTCAGAGCGGCGGCAAACGACACCCAGGCTGACCAGCCACGACGGGCCGGCGCCGGTCAGCAGCGCCGGCCCGTCGTACGCTCAGCGTGCCGAGCCGAGGCGTGCCACGGAGGATCGATCGGGCCGGCCGGGCCTGGCGTCCCCAGAACTGTTGAGCGTCGGGGCGGGCACGGGAAGTGCGTGCCGTGCCCGCTCCGAACGGTCAGTCATTCTGTTCGACCGACAACATCCAGTCGTCCATCGTGGCGGTCAGCACGTTGTTGGCGTCCAGGTCCACGATGCGCCAGCGCACCCCGATGGTGTAGTTGCCCGGGCCCAGGCGTCGGCACGCCTGCAGCGCGTTGGACTCGCCCACGCCGGTAGTGAAAGTCGGGTCGTTCAGCGGCGCCATCACCTGGGTGACACCGCCCCCGGTGATGATGATCTGCAGCTGGACGTTGTCGGCGGGCACGGTCACCGGCACCGGCTGCCCGGCGAGCGCGACCTCGCCGCTGAACCGGACGACGAACTGATCGTTGGCGGCGGCCGGGACCGTCACCGGAACGCCGGATGAGGCGAGCGGCACGAACGACCCGGTCTCGCCGATCGTGGTCGGCGTGTCGCTCATCCGGGCCAGCGAGAGCTGCTGGGGACCGCCGAGGCAGGCCGTCGGCCCAACCTCCGGCGGGATCTGGTCGTCCTCGTCGGCCGCGGAGGCGGGCGCCGAGAACGCGACGGCGAGCAGCGTGGCGGCGATGGCGGGGGCGAGCCACCGCGTACGCCTGGTCGGGATCTGCATTGCATTCTCCGTTCGATCGGTGCTGTCCTGCCGCACCATGGCATCGACGCGTCCGGGCTGCCTCACGGTGGCGTCAGGGCGGGTGGTCTGCCGGGTAGCCGACACCGCACCCTGACGTCACCGTGACGCCGGTCCGGAGCATCGGAACCGGCCGACGCCGTCCGCGCGGCGGCCGAGAGGAGAACGGCATGTCGCAGACACCACTCATCGGATGCCGGACGGCGATCGTCGCGCTGGTCGCAGGCCTGGCGGCGGGCGCACTGGCGATCCCGGTGGCCGAGACGGCGGCCGGCACGGCACAGGCAGCCCACGCGACCGCCTTTGGCACGCGGGTGGCACACATCGGCCCGTCCAACGCCGAGCCGGTCAAAGCCGTCGCGGTGAAGTGCCCGGAGGGAACGTGGCCGTACGCCGCCGGCGGAGCCGTCAACTACGAACAGGCGGGTAACGGCGGGGCCGCTTTGACGGCGATTGTGCCGAGCGTCGAGGCGGGCGCGGTTCTGGTGACCGCTACGGCTCCGCAGGGGCTGACCGCCAACTGGTCCCTCGTCGCGTTCGCGGTCTGTTCGAGCAACATGCAACCGGTGCTGGTGGTCGGCAAAGGCATCGGGACGGCCCGAGCCGCTTGCCCCAGCGACCAGGGGCTCGTCGGCGTCGGGTTCCACGTCGCCGGGGATCCCGCGATCAGTCACCTCGCCGGCGTCGACATCAACCCTCACGTGACCGCCGTGGAGGTGACCGCGAGCGGGCCGGGCGGCGTGGAGGCCGAAGTCACGGCCCTCGCCGTCTGCCGGCTGGGGGTGGTGTCGAGCCAACTCGAGCACGCGAGCAACGACGGCGCCGGATGGCCCAAGTTCGTCAGCCGTCAGGACGACAATGAGGACCTGAGGCCGTGGGCGACGGGCGCGAAGGTGACCGGTCCCGCCGAGGCCACCCTGGACGCGATCGTGCCGGCCGGTGAGGGCGGCGTCAGCTGGGCGCGCGGCACGCTGTTCGGCGGTTACGCTCCGCCGGCGGCCTTCGCCTCCGAAGACGAAGATGACAACGACGGTGACGGGTCGTTGACGCTGGAGACCGGCCTCATCGGTACGTTTCATTGAGCGCCCGCCCCGGGGCGGGTGGCGCGAGCAGGCTGCGGTCCGGCGGCCGTACGTCGATCTCGCGCATCGCCCGGCTGTAGCGGTCGAAGGCCCGGCGCGCCTCGCCGTGCCGGCCGGCATGGACGAGACGGCGCACCAGGCTCCGGTGGGCCGGCTCGTCGTACGGGTCGCGTTCCAGCAGCCGCAGCAGGTATCCGGTGGCGGCGTCGATCGACGAGGCGGCGTCGCAGACCTGGGCCAGCATGCGGAGCATGCTCAGATAGGCGCTCCGGGTCTGTTCCCGCAGCGGGCCCGACCAGCTCGCGTACGGTTCGTCGTCGAAGGCGTCGGCGGCGTGGTGCCGGTCGATCGTGACCAGCAGCTCGCGGGCTTCCGTCCGGTCGCCGGCGTCCAGCAGCCGGGCGGCCCGTGCCACATAGGACAGGAAATCCTCGACGTCGACCCGCACCCGGGTCACGTCCAGGGCGATACTCGCCTGGTCGGCAACCAGATAGTGGTCGGCAGCCCGGGCCTTGGCCGGGTCGAGCACACCGCGGACGATGGACAGCAGCACCGACAGCCGGTGTCCGGTCTTGGCCGGGTCGTCGTCGGGCCAGAGCAGTTCGTACAGTTCCTCGCGGGGGACCGGCCGGCCGCGCCGCGCGACGAGGACGCGCAGCAGGTCGCGGGCCTTGCGTGACTGCCACCGTGACGGGGGCACCGGCTCGCCACCCACCTGCACCTCGAACCGACCGAGGGCCTGGACGCTGACCTCGGCCGCCGCGCTGTCCGCGGCCGGGCCGAGCGGCCGGTCGGCGAACAGCGGCTCGGCCGCGACGGCACCGGCGGACTCCATCCGCTCTGCCGCCAGCAGCCCGCGGATCCGGTCGTCCGGCCCTGCCCCCGGCAGCCGGCTGATCGCGACGGTGATCCGGGCCGCTTCCACGGTCGCCCCGGCCTCGGCCCAGATGGCGTGGCACTCGCGCAGCGCGGTGCGGGCGCGACCGGTCTCCTCGGCGGGCCCGCCCGCGTGGACGGCGCCGCGCAGCTCGAGGGCATCGGCGAGGCCGAGTCGATCACCCTGCGCCCGGGCGCTCTCGCAGGCCCGGGTGGCCAGTTCGCCGGCCGCCGCCCGGTCGCCGCGGCGCAGGGCCAGCCAGCCCCGCGCGAGCAACGCCGGGGTGTCGCCCGATCCGGCCACGGCGGCGTGCGCGGCGGCGGTGTCGGGATCGTCGGCCATCAGCACCAGCGCCAGGCCGGCTTCGGCGGGCCCGCGCACGTGCCCGTCCCCGGTTTCGGTCGAGATCCGCACCGCCCGCTCGTACGCGGCGCGAGCCTGTTCCCGCCATCCCCGGCGCCGGTAGACCTCGCCCAGCCCGAGCTGTGCGCCCGCCACCCGCCTCGACCCGGCCCGCTGGTAACCCGCGATCGCCCGTTCGTACTGCCGGACGGCCTCGTCGAAGCGGCCGAGCATGGCCAGCGCGTCCGCCTCGTTGCAGGTGGCGATGTCGCGCAGCTCGGGCTGGCGTGCCGCCGCGGCATACCGCGCGCAGGTGCGGGCGGCGGCCAGGGCGTCGGTGAACCGCGCGGCTTGCAGAAGATGGTAGGTGCGGTTGTTCATGATCCGGGTGAGCAGGACCATGTCGCCGATGCGTTCCGCGACCGGCTGGGCGAGGCGGTAGTGCTCGTCGCTGCCCGCGTCGTCACCGAGCGCGCCCAGACACAGCGCCACGCTCACCTGCGCGGTGGCGAGGGCGGCGGTGAGCGCGAAGTCCGCGCCGGTCGGGTCGAGGCCGGCGGTCTCCGCGGGAATGTCGGCGCGCGCCACCGACACCGCTTCGCGGGCGTGGCGCAGGGCGGTCTCCGGGTCGCCGGCCAGTAGGTGACCGGTGGCGGTCCATGCGCACACTTGCGCGGCGTCGGCCGGTGGGTGGGGTCCCGGCCCGGCCCCCGCGAGGGCCGCCAGCGTGGCCCGCGCGTCGCCGCGGTGGTAGTGGAGCCGGCCCATCCGCCAGGCAAGCGCGGCGCTGCCGGCCGGTAGACCCGGCGCGGCGGCCGCGTACGCCCGCATGGCGGCCTCCAGGTCCCCGCCCGCGCGCCGCGCGTCGCCCAGGAAGAGCCACAGCCGGGGCGTACGCAGCGCGGCCGGCAGCTCGGAGATCAGCCGCCCGACGGCCTCCGCGTGCCCGGCCGCCAGCATCGCCTCGCCGTGCCGCTCGATGACCTCGGCGCAGGACTCGTGCTGCCCGCAGCGTTGGTGGGCCATCGCCGCGGACACCGCCGGACCGTGCTCGTCGAACCAGGCCGCGGCCCGGGCCACAACGGTGGCCGGTACGGCGGTGCGGGCGCCGGTTCTCCGGGACCGGAGGACGACTTCGGCCACCACCGGCACGATTCGCGGGGACGGCGGCGGCCCGCCCGGCACCGGTGGCGGTGACCCGGCGGTGGTCAGCAGACCGCAGCGGGCCAGCAGGCGGGCGGTCTCCGCCGCACCCGGATGCCACAGCGCCCGGCACAGGTCGGGATCGATCGGCGCCAGATCCCCGACCTGCTCGAGCAGCCGGAACGCGGGCTCGGGCAGGGTCGGCAGCACCTCCTCGGCCAGGTAGCCCGCGATCAGCCCGCCGGGTGCGGCGAGCATGGGCAGCAGGTCCCCGTGCGGCACGCCGCCGGTCCGCAGCATCTCGGCGGCGAGGTGGACCAGCGCGGGCCAGCCGGCGGTCGCTTGGTGGACCCGCTCCGGCAGGTCGCAGGCGCCGGCGTCGTACCCGCCGGCGGTCCAGTCGGTCACGTCGTACTCGTCGGCCAGCAGGTCGGCGACCCGGTCGACCGGCAGGGACAGCTCGGCGGGGCCGACGACGGCCTGCGTCATGTCCGGCAGCGCGGTCGTCGCGGCGCCGAGCGGCCATCGGGAGGCGAGCGCGACGTCGACGGAACCCTCCGTACCCGTCAGGCGGGCCAACGCCTCGGTCAGCGCGCGCGCCGTGCCCACCGGCAGGCGTGGCAGGTCGTCGAAGACGATCTGGCGGACGCCGGCCCGCGCTTCCTCGAGCACCGCGCCCGCGAGAGCGTCGGCGGGATCGCCGGTGCCGCCGGGCAGCCCACGGTGCCAGCGTGCCCCGGCCGCCGGATACCACGCCCGCAGCGCGGTGGTCTTGCCGTATCCGGCCGCCGCGCTGACTACTCGGAGGGTGTGCCGGGACGGCGCCCACGTCTTTCCCGCTGACGGATTCACCGCGCCCCCTCGCCGGTCAGCGTCGCCGCCGCGGGCCGCGGCCGCAACTCATTGTCGTCAATGTGCCAGCCCGACCGCCCTGAGGCGACCTGGACCCGGCCGTGACAGCGATCCGGATGGTCGATGGAAACGGCGCCGCCGACCGGGGACGCCGCGACGAGAAGGAGAAGCGATGAAGAACCGACTCACCCGTACGGCCGGACGCGCGCTGCTGGCTCTCGGCCTGACCGGCGCGGGCCTGGCCGGCGTGCTTGCCGGAGCGGGACCCGCGGCGGCCGCCACCAGCTGCGACTTCGAAATGGTCTCGCTGGAGGCCCGCAACCTGCAGACCGACAACGGCAGCCAGAAGGACTACGTCTGGCTGAAGGTGGAGGACCGCTGGTTCCCCGCCGGCGGCGACGGCGTGATGTACCTGCTGGGACAGACCCACACCGCTGCCGCGTTCGGCAATCCGATCGCGGGCTTCGGCTCGGTGGGGCTGGAGGTGCGGTTGGTGCTGGACAAGTTTCCGGGCAACGTCACCGTCGAGCGGGAGACCATCGCCTGCGACGCCGTCACCAACGCCACCCGGACGTTCAGCAACGGCGACGCCGTGTACGAGCTGAAGTACAACATCACCGACTGAGGCCGGCCGGTCCCCGCCAGGCCACCGGCGGGGACCGCCGCCAAGGTCCCCGAACGCCGGCTCTGGCAGACAGCCTTCGATTCGTTGTAATCCGTCGATAGCATGCCGCCATGAAGCGCTGGGGTTTGTTCCTGCTCGGTGCAGGCGTCGGCATGATCGCCGGCGGGCAACTCGGCCGGTCGGCGTTGCCGCCGGCGCTCGTCGCTGTCGGGGTGGGGCTGCTCCTGCTCGCCGTCCGGGCCCGCTCCGGCACACCCGACCTCGTCGGCGACGCGACGGCAGGCCGCATCGCGGCCGCAACCGATGACAAGGCCCCGGACAACAGGCCTACGTTCGCGAACCTGGGTCCCCGAGTCGAGCACATTTTGCAGCTTGCCGAGGCGCAGGCCGCCGACCACATCGCCGAGGCGGAGGCCACCGCTGCCCAGATCGTGGCGCAAGCGCGCGCCGAGGCCGCGCGCACGAATCCGGACCGAGGACCGGGGGCCTGACCGTTCCAGCCCTTCAGGCGGAGCGCATGAACGAAGAACCCCCGCCCAGTGATCAGCGGGCCAGCAGCGTGCCGGCCGAGTCGGCGCTGACCACGACACCGGGCCCGGCCAGGGTGATCGCGACGATCCGCTCGTCGTGTCCCGGCTCCTCGCGCGGCGGGCACCAACGCTCCGCATCGCGGCCTGAACCGGTGCGCTCTCCGCCGACGCGACCCCGGCAGCGGTGCTACGCGGTCGGCCCGACCTGCTCGCCGAGGGCCTGGCGCAGGCTGCGCGGACGCATGTCGATCCAGACCTGGTCGATGTGTGCGAGGCATTCCTGCTCCGTGCCGCGGAAGCCGGTCGGGTGCCACCCGGCCGGCACCTCGCGGTCCTCGGCCCAGATCGAGTACTGCTCCTCGTCGTTGACGACCACGAGGACGGTGGGCTCGGTGGTGCTCATACTCGCTGTACCTCTCTGTTCTCCGGTGAAGGGGTGCCGTCGCCGCGCCGGGTCACGGCGTGTTCGGCGGTGCTGTCCGGGCCGGCCGCCTGGCGCGCCCGCTGGATGATCTCCAGTCCGACCAGGTCGTCCGGTGGCGCGTCGGCGACCTCGTGGTCGAAAGTCCGCAGCGTGCGGGTGCGTCGCGCCAGCACCACGATCAGCGCCATGACCCCGGCGAAGACCACGTACATCAGGGCCGTCCCGCGGCCCTCGCCGGTGCCGAGCAGGCGGCCGACGGTGCCCGCCAGCGGCCCGTCGTCGGCCATCAGCGGCTCGAACAGTTGGCTGCCCACGGGCGCGACCACCCCGAACCCCAGCGGCAGGGTCGACCACGAGATGACGGTGTTCAGCGCGAACACCCGTCCGTGGTAGCGCTGCGCGACCTTGACCTGCACCGTCGTGAAGTAGATGCCGTTCATGACGTTGAGGGCGAAACTCATCGCGAAGACGCCCGCCCCCACCACCCAGAGACTCGGGCGCAGGCCGGGGATGACGCAGCAGGTCGCCAGGACCATCGCCGCGGCCAGCATGCCGCGCATCCGCAGCCGACGCGGGCCGCCCCACATGCCCATCAGCAGCCCACCGGCCACCGCGCCGAGCCCGCCGCAGACGGCCACCTGGCCCGCCTCGGCCATTCCCCCGAACGACATCGTCAACGGTGTGATCAGGATGAACAGCGGCGACAGGAAGATGTTCAGCACGGCGAAGAACAGCAGCATCGCGCGCAACCCGCGGTGGTCCCAGGAGTACCGCAGGCCGGCCCGGATCTCCGCTGCCAGGCTTTCGCGTCGCTGCCACGCCGCCGTGGCGGGGAAGCGTACGAGCGCGGTGACGACGATCGCGACGGCGTATCCGGCGATGTCCAGCAGGAGGATGCCGCCCAGGCCGATCGCGGCCATCAGCGCCATTGCCAGCAGGGGCGCCATCACGGCGGCACCGCCGTTGATCATCTGAACGATGCCGTTGGCGTGCCCGAGGTAGTGCTTGGGCACGAGTTGGGGGATGGCGGAGCCGTAGGCCAGTCGCTGGAAGGTCAGCGCGACGGACAGCACGGTGACCAGCGCATAGATATAGGACACTTGAAGGTTCCCGCCGGCCAGCAGCAGGGCGAGGGCGACCTGCGTGCCACCGGCGGCGCAGTCGGCGGCGAGGAGCACCCGCTTGCGGCTGGTGCGGTCGACGATCGCGCCCGCGACCGGGGCGAGCAGCAGCCCGGGTACCAGGCCCAGCACGGTGAACAGGGCGAACTGCGCGAGCGACCCGGTGGTCAGGTAGATCCAGATGGGGATGGCGAACTCGGTGAGCGCCGAACCGGTGATGGAGACGAGTTGACCCGCGGCCACGGCGAGGAACCGGCCCATGCTCGGCGCGACCTCGGGTGTCGCCGTGGCAGACGCCCGCTCCGC
Source organism: Actinoplanes regularis (assembly GCF_900188005.1). Classification (GTDB taxonomy): domain Bacteria; phylum Actinomycetota; class Actinomycetes; order Mycobacteriales; family Micromonosporaceae; genus Actinoplanes; species Actinoplanes regularis. Next base: position 21,565 of record NZ_FZNR01000040.1, read on the forward strand.
GGTGGAGTCGCCCGCCAGCCACCAGGTGCGTTCCGGCCGGCGGGCCTGCCGCCCGGCGGCGGCCGCGTCGTCGAGCGCGGGGTGCACGGTGGTGACGATCTGCGCGAGTTCCTCCGCGCGGTACTTGAGGTAGAAGTGACCGGCCTCGTCGAGCACGACCAACGCCGCCCGGTGGCTGAGGAAGTGCCATTCCCGGAACCGTTCGGTGGCGAACTCGGTGGCGGGGTCGCGGTCGCCGACCACCGAGACGACCGGTGCGGCGATCCGGTCGATGCCCTCGTGCAGCATGGTGGTGAATCGCTGCTCGGCGACGTCGCTGTCCTGGCGCATGTTCCGGATGATGCGGTGAGCCTGCTCCTGGTCCAGCTCGGCCATCTCCAGGCCCAGGCCGCGCAACCAGTTCTCGTAGACCCGGTTGCCGGTCAGCCCCTCGCGCCGGGCCAGCTTGGACAGCAGTCGCATGGTGCGGCTGGCGGGCCGGGCGAACGGGAAGATGGCGCCGATGTAGACGGCTTCCAGGGACCGTCCGCTCGCCTCCAACCGCCGGGCCAGTTCGACGGCGACGGCGCTGCCGACGCCGCAGTGCCCGTAGAGGGCGATCGGGCCGTCGATCCGGTCGAGGATCTCGGTGACGCACCGGTCGATCAGCTCGTCGAAGGGGATCGCGGCGTCGTCGGCGCCGAGGTCGTGTCCGGGGATCGTCATCGCGAACAGCCGGTGGCCGGCCGGCAACGCGTCGGCCAGCGGCTGGTACACCACCGCGCTGCCACCGCCGTACGGCACGCAGACCAGGGTCAGGTCGGCGCTGCGGCCGGCGTCGGTGCGGGTCAGCTCGTGGAGCAGGTGTCGCGGCCGGTCGGGGCCGGCCTCGGCGAGGGTGGCCAGTTCCCGCACGGTCGGATGCTGGAAGAGGTCCATCACGCTGATTCCGGCGCCGACGCGGGCCCGGAGGCGGGCCACCACCTGGATGGCCAGCAGCGAATGCCCGCCGAGGTCGAAGAAGCCGTCGTCGAGCCCGACCCGGTCGAGGCCGAGCACCTCCTGCCAGACCTGGGCCATCGCCACCTCGGTCGGTGTCCGCGGCGCCGCCTCGGTGGCGGCGCCGACGCTCCGCTGCGGCGCCGGCAGGGCCGCCCGGTCCAGCTTCCCGCTGGGGCCCAGCGGCAGCGCGCCGAGGTGGACGAACGCGCTGGGCACCAGGTGATCCGGCAGGCTGCGCTTGAGCGCCGCCCGCAGCGCCGTGGAGTCCTGCGGCGCTCCGGTGAGGTAGCCGACCAGCCGCTGGTCGCCGGGGCGGTCCTCGCGTACCACGACCGCGGCCTCGGCCACCCCGGGCAGTGCCGTCAGCGCGGCCTCGATCTCACCCGGTTCGATCCGGATGCCGCGCAGTTTGATCTGGCAGTCGATGCGGCCGAGGAACTCCAGCGCGCCGTCTGCGCGGCGGCGCGCCAGGTCGCCGGTGGCGTACATGCGTGACCCGGGCGGGCCGTACGGGTCGGGCCGGAAGCTGCCCGCGGTCGCGGCCGGGCGGCCCAGGTAGCCGTGGGCGAGTCCGACGCCGGCGATGAACAGCTGACCGGGTACGCCCACCGGCTGCATCCGCTGGTGCTCGTCGAGCACGTACAGGCTGATGTTCTGGATGGGCGTGCCGATCGGCAACCGGGCGACGCCGGCGCACTCCTCGGGTGGGCAGGGCCAGGCCGACACGTCGACGGCGGCCTCGGTGGGGCCGTAGAGGTTGTGCACCTCGACCCCGAGCCGCTCGTGCAGCCGGGCGGCCAGCGCCGGCGGCAGCTCCTCGCCGCTGCAGATGACCCGGCGCAGCGAGGTGCAGCGTTCGATGTCCGACTCGGTGAGGAAGGCACCCAGCATCGACGGCACGAAGTGGGCGGTGGTGATGCGCTCGGCGGCGATGACGTCGCGCAGGTAGCCGGGATCCTTGTGCCCGCCGGGGCGGGCCAGCACCAGGCGTGCCCCGGCGATGAGCGGCCAGAAGAACTCCCACACCGACACGTCGAAGCTGGCCGGCGTCTTCTGCAACACCGCGTCGTGCTCGCCGATCCGGTAGGTCCGCTGCATCCAGTGCAGCCGGTTGCAGATCGCCTGGTGGCTGACGAGCGTGCCCTTGGGGCGGCCGGTGGAGCCGGAGGTGTAAATGGCGTACGCGCCGTCGTGCGGCCCGGCCAGCGGGGCGGGATCGGTCGCGGGCTGGTGCGCCCACGCGTCCGCGTCGTCGAGGTGGAGCACCGTCGCCCCGTCCGGCTCGGGCGGGGCGAGCCGCCGTTGGGTCAGCAGCACCGCCGCACCGGAGTCGGCGAGCATGTACTGCAACCGCTGGGGCGGGTAGTCCGGGTCCAGCGGCAGGTACGCCGCACCGGACTTGAGCACGCCGACCAGCGCGGCGATCAGGTCCAGGGACCGTTCGGCGTGCACCGCGACGATCGCTCCCGGGCCCGCGCCGACCTGGCGCAGCCGGTGGGCGATCCGGTTGGCCCGGGCGGCCAGCTCCCCGCGGGTCAGTGATCCCTCCGGCGCGGTGACCGCGGTCCGGTCCGGCGCGTCGGCCAGGCCCGCCTCGACGAGGGCGTGCAGCGTGCGCTGCGCGGGCAGCTCGACGACCGGGCCGCGGCTCGCCGCGAGCGCCGCGGCCTGCGCGGAGTCGTCCAGCCAGGACAGCCGGGACAGGGGTGTGTCCGGGTCCCGGCTCACTGCCGCCAGCAGCGCCTGGAGGTTGGCCGCCAGCGCCTCGATGCTCGCCGGCTGGAACAGGTCGGGGTTGTAGATGAACTGGCAGTGCCAGCCGTCGGTGCCCTCGTCGACGTAGAGCTCCAGCTCGAACCGGGTCGCGAAGTTGCCCACCGGGTGGCCCTCCACGGTCAGCGCGCCCGGGTTCGGCACGGCCGGGCCGTAGTTCTGCAGCGCGAACAGGACCTGGAAGACCGGCGGCCGGCTCACGTCGCGTGCCGGGTCCAGCGCGGTGACCAGCTGCTCGAACGGCAGCTCCTGGTGGGCGAACGCGTCGAGCGCGCTGGCGCGCACCCGGTCCAGCAGCTGCCCGAAGGTGGGGTCGCCGTGCAGCTCGGCGCGCATGGCGAGGGTGTTGACGAAGACCCCGACGACGTCCTCGAGTTCCGGGCGGTGGCGGCCGGCCACCGGCGTGCCGACGGCGAAGTCCCGCTGTCCGCTGATCCGTCCGAGGAGCACCTGGAACGCGGCCAGCAGCACCATGTACGGCGTCGCGGCGCGGTCGTGGGCCAGCGCGGCGAGCCGCCGCATGATGGCCGCGTCGACGCCGACGTGGTGCTGCGCGCCCGCGAAGGTCTGCCGCGCCGGGCGGGGATGGTCGGTGACCAGCTGCAACGCGGGTACGCCGGCCAGTCGCGGCAACCAGTACGCGAGATCCCGCCGCGCCGACTCGCCGGTCCGCTCGGCCCGCTGCCAGGCGGCGAAGTCGCCGTAGCGGACGGCCGGTTCCGCCGCCGGCGCCTGCCCGCCGACGAGCGCGAGCAGCTCACCGAGGAGCAGCTCCGCAGACCACCCGTCACAGGCCAGGTGGTGGATGGCGAGCGCCAGGATGTGCTGCTCGGGCGCCACCCGGATCAGCAGGCCGCGCAGCATCGGCGCGCCGGCCGGGTCCACCGGCCGGGCCAGCTCGTCGTCGACCAGGGCCTGCGCCTGCTGCTCGTCGGCGGCCGACACCACCCGCAGCACCGGCTCGGCGTGTGCGGCCAGCGCCGCCCGCGGCCGGCCGTCGTCGGTGGCCGGGAAGCTGGTACGCAGCGCCTCGTGCCGGGCGACCAGGTGACCCAGCGCCGCGCGGACGGCCGACGGGTCGAGCGGTCCACGAATGCGGCGCACCACGGGGATCGTGTACGCCCGGGTGCCCGGCGCGTACTGCTCCATGAACCACAGCCGTTCCTGGGCGTACGACAGCGGCGGGTCGGCCTCGGTGCGCCGGGGAATGCCCGGGCTGGTGGCGCGGGGGCGGCGGCGCAGGCGTTGGGCCAGCAGGGACTGCGTCTCGGCGGAGAGCTGCTCAGTCATTCCCGACCTTCCCGGCGGCGACCGGTGTCTGACCGCCCACCGTCTGCTCGATGTCGGCTAGCACCAGGGCCGTGATCCGGGACGCCAGCTGCGCCACCGTGCGGTGCTCGAAGAGCAGCCGCAGCGGCACCTCGACCTCGATCGCGTCGGCCAGCCGGGCGGCGACCCGCAGGGCGTGCAGGGAGTGGCCGCCCAGGGCGAAGAAGTCGTCGAACGCGCCGACCGCCGGACGGCCCAGCACCTCGGACCAGACGTCGGCCACCAACTGCTCGGCGTCGTCGCGCGGCGGCACCTGGCCGTCGGCGGCCGGCGCGGTGGGCAGCGCCAGTCGGGCGAGGGCGGCCCGGTCGACCTTGCCGTTGGTCGTCAGGGGCAGCTGGTCGAGCGCCACGACGTGTGCGGGCACCAGCCGTTCGGGCAGCCGGTCGGCCAACCGGGCCCGCAGCACACCGGTGTCGACCGGGTCGGCCACCACCCACGCGACGAGCGCCTGGTCGCGTACGGTCACCGCGGCGGCGCGTACCTCCGCCTCGGCCAGCAGTTGGCGTTCCACCTCCGCCGGTTCGATCCGGTACCCCCGGATCTTGACCTGGTCGTCGACGCGGCCGAGGAAGTGCAGTTGCCCGTCGGCGGTGCGGCGCACCCGGTCGCCGGTGGCGTAGAGGCGGGCGCCGGGCGGCCCGAACGGGTCGGGGACGAACCGGCGGGCGGTGTGCCCCGGCTCGCCGCGGTACCCGCGGGCCAGGCCGGCGCCGCCGAGGTGGAGCTGGCCTGGCGCGCCGGTCGGCACCGGCATCAGGTGAGCGTCCAGCACGTGCGCGTCGGTGTCGTCGAGGGGGAGCCCGATCGGCGGGTCGGCGTGGTCGCCGGTCACCTCGACGGCGGTGGCGATGACCGTGGCCTCGGTCGGCCCGTACGTGTTGACCAGCCGTACCCCCGGCCCGACGGCGCGCCGCCAAGCCGTGACGGCGGCGGCGCGCGCCGCCTCGCCGCCGATGATCAACAGCCGCAGCGCCGCCGGCCACCGGGTTGACTCCCGCATCGCCAGCTCGTGCCAGTAACTCGTGGGCAGGTCAAGCACGGTCAGGGTGGCGGCCAGCGGGGTGGACAGGAAGTCCGGCAGCAGCTCGCCCCGCTGCGGCCCGACGACCACCGTCGCGCCGCCGGCCAGGGCGGGCAGGATCTCCTCGACATGGGTGTCGAAGGAGACCGAGGCGAACTGCAGCACCCGGTCGCCGGGTCCGAGCCGGTACTCGCGGGACATCCACCGCACCCGGGCCGCCACCGCCTGCCGGGTCACCATGACGGCCTTGGGCGCGCCGGTCGAGCCGGAGGTGTGGCAGAGGTAGGCCAGCTCCAGCGGCGGCGCCGCCCGGGTGGGCGCGGGACCGGCCGCGCCGGGCAACTCCTCGACCCGCCCGCCGGCGAGCAGCAGGGCGGCCCCGCTGCCGGCGATCAGCAGGTCGTGGCGGGCCGGCGGGTCCGCCGGGTCGAGACAGGTGTACGCGGCGCCGGCCCGCAGCACCGCGAGCAGCTCGACGACCAGCTGCGCGCCGCGTTCCCCGCGGACCGCGACCGTCGTGTCCGGCCCGGCGCCCCGCGCGCGCAGCTGGGTCGCCACCGCCTCGATCCGTGCGGCCAGTTCGGCGTAGCTGAGCTCGTCGTCGCCGTCGATCAGGGCGGTCGCGGCGGGGGTCGCGGCGGCCTGCGCCAGGATCAGGTCCAACACGTCCGGGGCCGGTTCGTCCGGCCGCCGCCCGCGACCCGCCGCCACAAGCTCGGCCGACTCGGTCGCTGTCATCATCGCCAGCCGCGCCACCCGCTGGTGCGGGGCGTGTGCCGCGGCGGTGAGCAGGCGACCGAGCCGCCGGGCCAGGTCGCGCCCGGTCGCCTCGCCGCAGCACCGCAGCTGGTGGCCGAGCAGGAGGCGCAGCCGCCCGTCCGGCAGGTCGAGCGCCTCCAGCGTCACCGGCGTCTTGGCCCGGCGCAGCCCGGTGGCGACCGGCTCCGCGGTCAGGCCGTCGAAGGTCGCGGTGGGCTCGGTGGGGCTGTCCAGGACGAACAGCGCGTCGAACGGCGCGCCGGCGCCCAACTCCTCGAAGGGCAGGCTCGGGCGGCCGTACGCGGTGAACAGGTCGGTCCGGTTGCGGCGCAGCAGGTCCCGGAAGGACGGGTCGTCGCCGAGGTCGGCGCGGAGCAGGACAGTGCTGCTCAGGTAGCCGATCAAGGGCTCGAACTCGCTGCGGTCCCGGCCGGCCAGCGGCGCGGCCACGCACAGGTCGCGCTGGTCGGTGTGGCGCGCCAGCAGCACCTGGAAGGCGGTGAGGAGCACCAGGAACACTGTGGCGCGCTCGGCGCGGGCCAGTTCGCGCAGCGCGGGGACGACGTCCGCGGCGAGCGGCACCGGGTGGAAGGCGCCCGCCGAGGCCGGGGCGTCGGCGTCGGCCCCGGCGGCCAGTCCGGTCAGGTCCAGCCGCGCCGCGCCGGCCAGCCGGTCGTGCCAGAAGTCGCGGTCGGCCGCCGCGCGCTGCCGGGCGTACGCGGCGTAGTCGCCGTAGCTGGTGGGCAGCGGGGCCAGCGCCGGCGGCCGACCCGCGCGCGCGGCGTTGTAGAGCTCGGTCAGTTCGGCGCCGAGCACGTTCAGCGACCAGCCGTCGCCGGCGATGTGGTGCAGCACCAGGGAGAGCACGTGCTCGCCGGCGGCCAGCCGGTAGAGCGTGGCGCGCAGCGGGGCCGCGGCGCTCAGGTCGAACGGCCGTTCCAGGTCCTGCCGGATCGCGGCATCGGCGGCGGCGGGCGGGTCCGCCGCGGCGCTGAGATCCACCTCGTGCAGCGGCCACCCGCCGACCGCCGCGACCAGGCCTGTCGCCACCCCGTCGCGCTCGGCGTAGCGGGTGCGCAGCGGCTCGTGCCGGCGGGTCAGCGCCGCCAGCGCGGACGACAGCGCCGCCACGTCGACGTCGCCGCGCAGCCGCAGGGTGAAGAACATGTGGTACGCGGTGTCCGCCGGGTCGAGCCGGTGCAGGAACCAGAGCCGCTCCTGGGCGGGCGCCAGCGCGAGCGGCTGCTCGGTGCCGGCGGTCACCGGTCGGCCTGTACGAGCCGGCTGATCCCGCGAATCGTCGGAGCGTCGAAGAACGCCGACAGCGGCAGGTCCACCCCCACCCGTTCGCGGATCCGGGCGGCGATCCTGGCCATGGTCAACGAGTGCCCGCCCAGGTCGAAGATGTTCTCGTCGGGACCGATCGAGGCCCGTCCCAGCACCTCGCACCAGATGTCGTGCAGCTGCGCGGCGGCGCCCACGTACTCGTGTCGGTCGGTCGGCGTTGGAACTGCGGGCTCCGCCGGCAGCGCCGATCGGTCCAGCTTGCCGTTGGGGGTCAGCGGCAGCGCGGGTAACACGAGCACCGTGGACGGCACGGCGTACCCGGGCAGCACGGCGGCGAGACCGGCGCGCACCCGCTCGGCGTCGACGTCGCCGGTGACGTAGCCCACCAGGCGATCGCCGTGCAGCGCGGCGACGGCCTCCCGGACCCCGGGCGCGGCGCGCAGTGCCCCTTCCACCTCACCCAGTTCCAGCCGGTGACCGCGCACCTTGACCTGCTGGTCGTGCCGGCCGAGGAACTCCAGGCCACCGTCGGCCCGGTACCGCACCAGGTCGCCGGTGCGGTACATCCGCGCGCCGGGCGGGCCCCACGGGTCGGGTACGAACCGTTGCCCGGTCAGGTCCGGCCGGTACAGGTAGCCCAGCGCGACACCGGCACCACCGATGACCAGTTCGCCGGGCACCCCGATCGGGCAGAGGCCGCCGGACGGGTCGAGCACCCGCAACCGGGTGCCCGGGATCGGACCGCCCAGCGACACCCGCGCCGGCTCGGCGGGAACTGCCCAGCACGCCGACCAGATCGTGGTCTCGGTCGGACCGTACATGTTGAACAGGCGTCCGCTGGCGGCACGCAGCTGCCGGGCCAGCGGCAGCGGCAGCGCCTCGCCGCCGACCAGCGCGGTCACCTCGGGCCGGTGGTATCCGCCGGCCAGCAGCACCTGCCAGCCCGAGGGCGTCGCCTGGACGTGGGTGACCCGCTGCCGCCGGGCGAAGCCGACGACGGCCGCGCCGTCGCCGGCGGCGATCTCCTCGCCGCACACGGCGACCCGGCCACCCGTGGCCAGCGGCAGGTACATCTCCAGGCCGGAGATGTCGAACGACACCGACGTCAGCCCCAACCAGGCCGCCTCCGGCCCGGTGCCACCCACCAGTGCGGCGGTGGCGTCGAGGAACGCGGTCAGGGCGGCGTGGCTGACCGCGACGCCCTTCGGGCGGCCGGTGGAGCCCGACGTGTAGATGACGTACGCGGTGTCTCCGCCCTCGGGCGCCGTGCCCGTGGCGGTCTCCTCGGTCCCGGCGTCGTCGACGCGGACCACGGGGGTGTCCGACTCCGCCGGCATCTGTTCGGCCGAGCGGGCGTCGACCAGCACGCACGCCGCCCCGGAGTCCTGCAGCGCCTGCGCGGTGCGGCCGGCCGCGTACCGCGGATCCAGCGGCACGTAGGCCGCGCCGGCCCGCCAGACGCCGAGCAGCGCGGCGATCAGCATCGCGCCGCGGGGCAGGAAGACCCCGACCACCCCGCCGGGCCGCACCCCGGCTGCCCGGAGCCGCGCGGCCACCCGGCGACTCTGCTCCGCCAGCTCGGCATAGCTCCACTCGCCGCCGTCCCACGAGACGGCGGGCGCCTGCGGCGAGCGGCGGGCCTGGTCGAGGAACCGGTCGAGGACCGTCGCCCCGGACCCCCGCGTCAGCGGGCCGCCCTCGCCCCACTCGATCAGCAGCCGGTGCTCGGCGGGAGAGAGCAGGTCCACCGAGCCGACCGGGACGTCCGGTGTCGACAGCAGCCCGCGCAGCAGCGTCACGAACCGCTGGGCCAGCCGTTCCGCGGTGGCCGCGGTGAACAGGCCGACCGAGTAGCTCACGTCCAGCCGGGCGCCGGCGGGACCACGCCAGATCTCCATCGCCAGGTCGCACTTGGCCTGCGCGTGGTCGACGTGGTACGCGGCGCCGCTCGCCGAGCCGAGCGAGAACGGCTCCGGCTGTTCGTACTGCAGGGAGAACATGGCCTGGTAGACGGGCGTACGGGAGCGGTCGCGCGACACGTCGAGGGCGGCCATCACCTCCGCGAACGGCAGGTGCTGATGGCTGAACGCGGACAGGCACCGGGCGCGTACCCGCTCGACGAGGCTGTCGAAGCTGGGCATTCCCGCCACGTCGGCCCGGATGGCGATGGTGGTGGCCAGGCAGCCGACCACGCGCTCGAACTCGACCTGATCGCGGCCGGCCACCGGGACGCCGACGCAGAAGTTCTCCTGGCCGGCGTGCCGGGCGAGGAGCACCTCGTACGCGGCGAGCAGGATCATGAACGCCGTACAGCGGTGCCGCCGGGCGACGGCGTCGACCTCCCGGAGCAGGTCGGCGGGCAACTCCAAGCGGTGCAGGCCGCCGGTGGTCGTCCGCACGGCCGCCCGGGGGAGGTCGACCGGGAGTTGCAGGTCCGCGGCCCCGGCCAGCTCGTCGGCCCAGAACTTCCTGGCCTGCTCGGTGGACTGTCGGCCGGCGTCGCTGTGCAGCGCGGCGACGTAGTCGCGGTGGGCCGGTTCCACCGGGCGCGCCGGCGGCGTCGCACCCGCCACGAAGGACCGGTACGCGGCGGCGATCTCGTCGCCGACGATGCGCATCGACAGCCCGTCGGCGGCGATGTGGTGGACCACCACGCAGAGGATGTGGTCCGCGTCGCCCAGCCGCAGCAGGGTGACCCGCAGTGGTGGCCCGGCGGCGAGGTCGAACGGCTCGTTGATCCGGTCCAGCACGAGGCGGTGCGCGGCTGCTTCGGCGTCGACCGCGTCCGGCCGGTCGACGTCCACGCGTTCCACCGGGACCGGCGCCGGTGCGGTCACGTCGCCGACCGGCACGCCATCGTGCTGCCGGTAGCGGGTGCGCAGCACCTCGTGCCGGGTGACGGTCGCCTCGAGGGCGCGGGCGAGCGCCTCGGCGTCGAGCGGGCCGCGGAGCCGGTGGATCCAGTAGATGTTGTAGGAAGCGTCGCTCGGGTCGAGCCGTTGCAGGAACCACATCCGTTCCTGCTGCGGGGAGAGGTCGATCACTGTGCGGCTCCCGGGGCGCCCGTGGCGGCCTCCGCCTGGTCGCGGAAGGCGGCGGCCAGGCGGGTCGCGGTCTCTGCGGTGAAGGTGTGGTGGTTGTAGACCACCGCGGCGGCCATGCTGCCGTCCTGTCGTTCCTCGACGATGAGTTCCGGCGTGCTCAGGTCGTCCTCGCCGCCGGGGGTCGGCCAGTCGAGGTCCTCCTGCTCGCGGGGGACGGCGAACGCCTCGGACCGCAGCCCCGGGAAGAACGGGGCGCCGCCCCAGCTCTCGTAGTGGATGCGGGCCGGGTACGGCACCAGGGGCGCGGTCTCGTGGTAGGCGTGCAGCTGGTGGTTCGCCGCGTCCAGCGCGCTGGTCCGGATCCGGCCCAGCATGGCGCCGAAGCCGGGGGCGCCGGAGGTGTCCACGCGGATCAGCAAGGACTGCACGAGGCAGCCGATCAGCGCGTCGTGCTCGGGGGCCACCCGGCCCGGCACCGGTGACATCAGCACGATGTCGGCCGCGCCACTCCACCGGGACAGGGTCAGACTCCAGCAGGCCGCGACCGCCATGAACGGCGTTCCACCGTGGTGGTGAGCGGCGGTGCGGAGCCGCCCGGCCAGCTCGGCGTCGATGACGAACGGGTGGCGGCGCCGGGAGAACCGGTCGCCGGCCCGCCGCCCGGGGAAGGGCGTCAACGCCCTCGGCGCCCCGTGCAGGACCCGCTTCCAGTGATCCCGGTTGAGCTCCCACTGCGCCGCCGTGAAGGCGCAGTAGCCGGCGTAGTCCATGGCCAGTGGACGCAGCGGCGACGGACTCCCGGCACGCAGCGCCGAGTAGAGCAGGCCGAGTTCCCGCAGCAGCACCCCGAGTGACCAGCCGTCGAAGACGAAGTGGTGCACGCTGAGGACCAGCACGGCGTCGTCGTCGGCGATGCGGATGACCAGGGCGCGGACCAGCGGGTCGGTGACCAGATCGCCGACCCGGTTGCGTTCGGCGCGGGCCAGCTCGGCGGCTGCGGCGACGCGCTGCTGCGCGGTGTCGCCCCGGGCGGTCACCACCTCGACGACCGGCGGCAGGTGCTCGGCGGTCGACAGCGCGATGCCCCGGCCCCGAGGCGTCGCCACGGTGCGCAGTGGCTGGTGGCGCTCGGCCAGCAGTTCCAGGCAGCGGCGCAGCAGCTCCGCGTCGAACGGCTCGCGGATGCGGATCGCCGTGCAGATGGCACCGGGATCGCGAGGCGGTTCGGTGGCGGACATCCAGTCCAGGAATTCCAGCTGCTGCGTGCTCAGCGGCACGTTCGACGGATGCTCCGCGACGGTGCTGTTGCGCCGGGTCGCGGCGGGTCCGCCGGTGGCATCGGGCATGCCGGCGGCGGCGTCGATCCAGGCCGCCTGCCCGGCGAGCACCGGACGGTCGAAGGCGAGCTTCGCGTCGGCGCGGACACCGAAGACACCGCCGACCTGGTTGGCCAGCTGGGTGGCCCGGAACGAGTCACCGCCGAGGGCGAAGAAGTCGTCGGCGCGCTCGACCGTCGGCACCATGAGCAGCCGGCGCCAGATCGCGGCCAGCGCCGATTCGGTCGGGCTCCAGCCAACGCCCGGCAGGCGGGCCGGCTCGGGTGGTTGCGCAGGTGTCAACGTCATCGAACAGCCCCCGTGGCATCGACCGCCGGTGGTTCCGGCGCGCCGGTCACAGACTCTGCGGCATCGATCGAGGCTCTGCAAGGCTTTGCTGAAAGATTCTGCAACGCCTTTCATCGGTTGATCTACCGGTGTTAGTGTCCGAGGCCCGAAGCCGATGCGAGGTCGCCGGAATGCCTTCTGCCCTACCCCTGACCGTGCCAGACCTCCTCCAGGCCCGGGCCGAGCGGGACCCCACCCGGGTAGCCATCCTGGACAGTCGCGAGGGGAGCCTGACCTTCGCCGACTGGCAGCGTGACGCGCAGGCCCTCGCCCGCTCGTTGGCCGGCCGTGGCGTGCGGCGCGGTGATCGGGTCGCCCTGCGCTACGACGACGACTGGTGCGGGTACGCGGTCGCCTTCTGCGGGGTCGTCGCCGCCGGTGCGGCGGTGATCCCGGTGTCTGTGAGCCTGTCGCCGGTCCAGCAGCACGACCTGCTGCGCCGGGTGGGAGTGACCGCGGTGCTGCACCAGGTCGGATCACCCCCGCCGGACGGCACCTGGTGGAGCGCCTGCGGCAGCGACCTGACGGCAGCCGGAACGTCCGCCGTGACCGGCGAACCCGACCCGCCCGAACCGGGCGACGTGGCGCAGATCGTGTGCACGTCGGGCAGCACCGGAGAACCCAAGGATGTCGCCGCGAGCCACGCCAACCTGTGCCACGGGCAGGTGCTGAATCCGCGGCCGCGTCGCTACGCGCACTCGCGGACCATGGTGCACGCCTTCCCGATCGGGACCAACGCCGGGCAGATGATGCTGATCGAGGCGCTCACCGCCGCGCCCACGCTGCTGTGCGCCGGCCGCTTCGACGCCGACCGCTTCTGCGGCCTTATCGCGCGGCACGGCGCGGGTACGGTCTTTCTGGTTCCGTCGATGGCGGTCGAACTGTTGCGCAGCGACGCCCATCGGCGTCACGACCTGTCCTGCGTACGACTGCTCAGCTCGTCGGCGGCCGCGCTCCCGCCGGCGGCCGCGCGCGGTCTGACCGAGGCGTTCCCGCAGGCCGTGCTGGTCAACTACTACACCTCGACCGAGGCGGTGCCGGCCCAGATCAGCATGATCGTCGACGCGGAGCGGCCGGAGGCGCTGGGCCGCCCGGTCAGCGGTCACGACCTGCGCATCACCGACGCCGCAGGCCGCCAACTGCCGCCCGGCGAGGTCGGCGAGGTCTGGCTGCGCTCCGACGCCCCACCCCGCTCCTATCTGGGCGACCCGTCGGGCAGCGCGACGGTGTTCCGCGACGGGTGGGTCCGGATGGGCGACCTGGGCCGGCTGGACGCCGACGGATTCCTGATCCTGGTCGACCGCGAATCCGACGTCATCAAGTCCGGCGCACTGAAGGTCTCGACCCTGCGCATCGAGGCGGCACTGCTGGAACATCCGGCCGTCGCCGAGGCCGCCGCCGTCGGCGTGCCGCACCCGGTGATGGGCGCCGTGCCGGCGGCCGTGGTGCGGCTGGACCGCCCGGTCGACCTGGATGACGTGCGCGACTTCCTGTCCACCCGGCTGTCTCGGGCGGAGCTGCCGGTGCGGCTGCTCGTGGTGGACCACCTGCCCCGCAACGCGACCGGGAAGCCGGTCAAGCCCGAGATCCGGCGACTGCTCGAACCACCGGCCCGCCGGCATCCCCCGGTATCGGCTCCCGCCGCAGCGGTTTCCGACCCGTTCGGGCGGTCCTTCCTGGCCACGCTGACCACCGATCCCGCCGTCACGAAAGAGAGCGATGATGAACACCAGTGACCCGTTCGGTGCGCTCGCGACGGTCACCGAGAGCGGCATCTGGTTCACCGAACGCCTGGGCGGGCTGGGCACCGTCTACTCGATGCCGTTCGCCATCACCTTCGACGGTCCGTTGGACGAGACCGCACTGGCCGGCGCGATCCGTCAGGTGGTCGCGCGGAACCCGGTGCTGGCCGCGGCGTTCGTCGAACGCGACGGGCTGCCGGTGCGCGTACCCGCCGCGGTGCCGCCGCTGCTGACCACGGTGGACCTCCAGGCCGATCCGGACCACGCGGAAGCCATCGAGCGGGCGGAGATCGAACGGCCTTTCGACCTCGCGCGCGGCCCGCTGCTGCGGTGCACCCTCCTGCGGTTGGCGCCGCGGCGGGCCAGGCTCCTGGTCGTCGCCCACCACATCGTCTTCGACGGGCATTCGACCTCCGTCTTCGTCGACGACCTGGCGGCCGCGTACGCCGGTGACGCCCTGCCACCCCTCGACGCCGCCGCCACCCCGCGCGACCAGCGGCTGGCGGCCCTGCTCCCGGGGGCCAGGCGGTTCTGGGCACGGCACCACACCGGCGCGACCGACGTGGTGCTGCCGGGCCTGCGGGGCGTGCCCGGGACGGCCGGGCCGGGCGAGGCCGTCACCTTCGACCTCGACGACCGCCTGTGGAGCGCGATCCGGTCGACCGGCCGCCGGCTCGGGCACAGCCCGTTCGTGATCACGCTCGCCGGTTGGCTGCTGCTGTTGCGCCGGTACGGCAACAAGACGCCGATGATCGGTGTCGACCTGGGCACCCGCTCACCCGCGGAGTTCCCGCACATCGGTGCCCACGTCAACGAGCTGCCGGTCGCCCTGGCCGCCCACCGGGGCGAGACGTTCCGGGACTTCACCACCCGGCTGGTCGCCGAGTTCGGCCTCCGCTCCGGCGCCGACGGCCTCTACCGGTACCGGGAGGTGCCGCTGTCGCGCGCGGTCGGCACCGTCCGGCCGGCGGTCGCGCTCGCCCCGGTCACGCTCGGCTACCGGCGACGGGAGGCGGCCGCCAAGTTTTCCGGACTGGACACCGTCGTGGACTGGGCGCTACCCAACCACACCAGCCGCGGTGCCCTGCGGATCCACGTGGTCGAGGGCCCGGAACAGCAACGGGTGACCCTGCAGTTCGACCCCGGTGTGATCAGCCGCCCCGACGTCGAGCGGATCGCGTCGCACTGGCGGGAGCTGATCAGGGCGGTGGCCGATCACCCCGACGAAGCCTGGAACAGCCTGCCCTTCGCCGGACGCGAGCAGGCGCTGACGCAGGCCGGCCGGGCCACGAGCAGCGGACCGCGGACCACCCTGCCGGAACTGCTCGCCGAACAGATCGCCCGGACGCCCGAAGCCACCGCGGTCGAAGACCGCGGTGCGTCGCTCAGCTACGCGCAGCTCGGCGCGGCGATCGACGCGCTGGCCCAACGGTTGCATGGGGCCGGCATCGGAACCGGATCCGTCGTGGCCCTCCTGGCCCGGCGGGGCGTCGACGCGCTGGTCGCCCAGCTCGCGGTGCTGCGCTGCGGCGCGGCCTACCTGCCGCTCGACCCCGACCACCCCGCGGCGCGGAACACCCGGATCCTCGCCGACGCGCGGCCGGACCTGGTGCTGACCAGCCACGATGGGCAGACCGCGCTGCCTGCCGTCGATGCCCCGGTCCTGCTGTGGGACTCGGCGAGCCCAGCCGCCGGCGGATTCGCGCCGGGACGTCCGCCGCATCCGGGCGAGTGTGCCTACGTGCTGTACACCTCCGGGTCCACCGGCCAGCCCAAGGGCGTGCAGGTGGAACACCGTTCGCTGGCCAACCTGCTGCTGGATTTCCGTGACCGGCTCGGCTCGGGCCCGGGGCATCGGTGGCTCGCCCTCACCGCCCTGACCTTCGACATCGCCGCCCTCGAGCTGTACCTGCCGCTGATCAGCGGCGGCACCGTGGTAATCGTGCCACCCGAGGCCGCCCGCGACGGCCAGCAGATCGCCCGGCTGGCCGCCGACCACCGCGTCACCCACGTCCAGGCGACCCCGTCCGGCTGGCAGCTGATGCTCGACGGCGGCCTCGCCCTCGACGGCGTCACGGCATTGACCGGCGGTGAGGCGCTCACCGAGCCGCTGGCACAGCGCCTCGCCGGGCGGGCCGGACGACTGCTCAACGTGTACGGCCCCACCGAGACGACCATCTGGTCCACCGCCGCCGAGTTGCCGGACGCCGGCCCCGGGGCGATCGGCACCCCGATCGCCGACACCACCGTGCACGTTCTGGACGAGTGGGGCGACCCGGTGCCGCCGGGCCTGCTCGGCGAGCTGTGGATCGGCGGTGTCGGGCTGGCCCGCGGCTATCTCGGACGGCCCGGACTCACCGCCGACCGGTTCCGGCCCGACCCGTTCGGCCCGCCGGGAGCGCGGCTCTACCGCACCGGAGATCTGGCACGTCAGCGCGGCGACGGTGTCCTGGAGTTCGCCGGCAGGCGCGACGAGCAGATCAAGCTGCGCGGCCACCGGATCGAGTTGGGCGAGATCGAGACGCGACTGCTGGAACACCCGCAGGTGGCCCGAGCGGCGGTGGTGAGCGTGGGTGAGGCCGGGGAGCAGCGCCTGGTCGCGTACGCGGTGCCGGCGGGACCGCCACCGTCGCCAGCCGTGCTCCGGGAGCACCTGGCCGGCACGCTACCGGCGATCATGGTGCCGGGCGTCATCGAGCTGATCGATGCACTGCCCCTCAACACCAGCGGCAAGGTCGATCGCGTCGCCCTGCGCGCCCGCCCCGTCGACGCCGCCCGGCCCGACGCGCCGGCCCCGCACGGTGACCTACCCACCGCCGCCGGCCCGGTGCGCGAGATCCAGCAGATCTGGTCCGACGTGCTCGGGACCACCGCGATCGACATCCACGACGACCTTTTTGACCTGGGCGGTCACTCGCTGACCGTGGCGCAGATCTCGGCACGGATCCGCGCCCGGCTGGGTGTCGACCTGCCCCTGCACGTCATGTACGACAAGGCGACAATCGCCGGCATGGCCGAGGCCGTGGTCGGCGAGTCGCAGCGGCGGTCCGCCTGACCGGCACGTGCGTGCGGGCCGCGCATTCCCGCCTATCTGCACCTGTAACGCCACACGGCCGGCACCGGCCGTGTGGCGCTGCGGGTCGCCGACGACGGGCCGGGCATGTCGCCAGGGCCCACACCCCGCCGACGGCGACCACGGACGTCAGGGCCGGCCCCGAGACTCCTCCGTAAGAGGACCGTAAGCCGCGCGGACCTGGTGCTCATGGGTCGGAAGCCGCTTGACTCGAACCGTGATTCAGCGACTTCTCACCAGGCCGGCCACGTGGGTCGTCATCGCGGCGCTCAGCATCGGCGGCGCAGGTGCGCTCTACTGGTTCCAGCCGTGGCGGCTGTTCACCGACACCGTCGTGACCGACACTTTGTCGAGTCTGCCCTCCCCCACACCACAGCCGGCCGGTGCCTCCTCTGCCCCGGCGGTAGCCTCCGCGGCGGCGGTGATCGCGCAGGGCTCGTTCGTCACTCATGAGCACGACACCAGCGGTGAGGCCCGGGTGGTGCGCAACCCGGACGGCACCCACCAACTAGAACTGATCGGCCTGGACACCAGCGACGGCCCGGACCTGCGGGTGTGGCTCTCCGACCAGCAGGTGCGCACCGGAACCGCCGGGTGGCGGGTGTTCGACGACGGCACATATGTCGAGCTGGGCAAACTGAAGGGCAACCACGGCGACCAGGTCTATCGACTCGCCGCCGACATCGATCCCAGCGCCTTCCGCAGCGTCAGCATCTGGTGCAAGCGGTTCTCGGTCTCGTTCGGAGCAGCCGAGCTGAAGACCGTCGCGTCGTAACTCTGCCGACCATCGGGCGCCGCTGTCGGCAGTCACGAGCGCGGCGCCGCTGCTCGAGCAGCGGCAGACACGCGGCCACAACCTCCCCTGCCGGGCCGGTCGCGGCCTTCCCATCGAAGCCCGCGACCAGCTCCCACTCGCCATTGCAGTGGGCCCACACCACGGTATCCCCCAGCGAGGCCAGCCGATCAAGGGTCTGCGCCAGCATCGGACCGCCAGCGATATCCCCCCAGCAGCACGATCCGATCCACACCGATTTCGTCGACCTCGTCCAGAACAGCCTCAGCCGCCGGTAGATGTCCGCGAATCCACAAGGACCGTGATTCGCATCCGACCATCATGGCCATAACTCCGAACTTCGGCAGCCCGCTGGTGATGTCCACCATCACGCTGCGGGACGGCCCATGGGCTCCGGACGTGGATCTGGTTCGACGAACTGGCGGCGACGGCGCCGTCAGGGGTCGGATCTTGTCCGGCCGGGCAGGCCGCGGCGGGAAGCGACCGCGACGGCGATCGCCACCGCGACCACGGCTCCGCCCGTAGCCAGCAATATGTCCTTCTGCGCGTCCCACATGTCACCCTGCTGGCCGTTGTAGGCCTCGGCCGCCCCCGGCGCAAGCGTCAACGCGATGGCCCACTCGAACAACTCGTAGGCCGCGCTCGTGGACAGCACCACGTCCACCGCCGCCAGCGCTGCCCAGCGGGCGCTGCGCCCGGCCTCGCGAAACCGGGCGAACAACACCGGGCCGAAGCAGAGGCCGTACGACAGGTGCACCAGGCGGTCGAAGTTGTTGCGTTGCCAGCCGAACAGCTCGTTGAGGCGTACCCCGAACAGCAGATCGGTCCAGTCGTCGTAGGGCACGAACGAGTAGATCCACCGAGCCGCCACCGAATGCAGGACCAGGAAGATCAGGATCAGGAGGAACGAGGGGTACGGCAGCAGCCGGCGGCGCTGCACGAGCACCAGCGCCGCCAGTCCGAGCGCGGTGAGTGAGTGGTGCATGGCCTGTTCAGCCGGATACAGCGGCCGCCACCAGGTAGCGGCCACCATGATCAAGACGACGCCCAGCGTCCACCGGTACGCGAGCGGGAACGTAGGCACCTGCGCACTCTAGTGCCCTGACCAAGAACGTTCACGGTGTTGGATGACACGCCGTCCGGGCTGACGGCCGGGCGGCGTTGCGGCGTTCAGGCTGTGGTGGTGGC
>NZ_FZNR01000064.1 GCF_900188005.1 Actinoplanes regularis
GCGGCTGTGGACGCGTTGGTCGAGGAGTGGAAGGGGCAGGGTCGTCGGGCTCGCCGGTTGTCGGTCAGTCACGCGTTCCATTCCGCGTTGATGGAACCGATGCTGGCGGAGTTCGGTGTCATCACCGCGGAGTTGGAGTATCAGCGTCCGCAGCTGGCGGTGGTGTCGAACGTGACCGGCGCGGTGATCGAGCAGTTCGATGCCGAGTACTGGGTGCGTCACGTGCGTCAAGCGGTCCGGTTCGCCGACTCGGTCGCTTACATGGCCGATGCGGGGGTGTCGCGGTTCCTGGAGCTGGGTCCGGACGGTGTGTTGTCCGGGATGGGCCAGCAGTGCGTGGACGCACTGTTCGTACCGGCGTTGCGTCGCGATCGTGACGAGCCGCAGTCGCTGCTGACGGCGATCGGGCGGTTGTGGGAAAGCGGCATCGACCTTGACTGGACCGCTCTCTACGCCGGTCGTGACGGGCAGACCGTCGACCTGCCGACCTACCCCTTCCAACACGACCACTACTGGCTGCGCCTCGCCACGACCGGCGACGTCACCTCGGCCGGCATCACCGCGGCCGACCACCCGCTCCTGGCGGCCGTGGTCGCCCTCCCCAAGTCGGGCGAGGTCGTGCTCACCGGCCGCATCTCCACCGGCACCGTGCCCTGGCTGCGCGATCACACCGTGCTCGGGTCGGTGCTGTTCCCCGGCACCGGCTTCGTCGAGCTGGCGATCCGGGCCGGTGACGAGGTCGGCCACGGCCACCTCGAGGAACTGACCCTGCAGGCCCCGCTGGTGATCGCCGACGATGACGCCGTGGTGCTGCGGGTGGTCGTGGGCGCGGAGTCCGGCGGCCGTCGCTCGGTCACCATCTACTCGCAGTCCGGCGACGGCTGGATCGGTCACGCCACCGGCCTGCTCACCCAGGTGCGGGCGACGGCGCTCGCCGACACCCAGTGGCCGCCGGCCGGCGCCCGCGCGATCGCGGTGGACGACCTCTATCCGAACGCCGCCGAGCAGGGCTTCGCGTACGGCCCGGCCTTCCGCGGCCTGCGGGCCGCCTGGCGCCGTGGCACCGATGTCTTCGCCGAGGTCTCCCTCCCCGAAGACGCCGAGGCCGGAGGGTACGGCCTGCACCCCGCCCTGCTCGACGCGGCCCTGCACGCGATCGGCCTGGGCGAGCTGTTCCCCGACGACGGAAAGGCCCGCCTGCCCTTCGCCTGGAACGGCGTCACCCTGCACGCGGCCGGCGCCACCCACCTGCGGGTCCACCTGAGTCCCGCGGGCGGTGACGCGATCGCCCTGACCGCCACCGACCCGTCCGGGGTCCCGGTCGTCGTGATCGACGAACTCGCCTTCCGCGCCGTCTCCGCCGGCCAACTGGAGACCCGGCCCGCCGAGCACCTCTACCGCCTGGACTGGACCGCGGGCCCGGCGTCGGACGCCGAATGGGACGGGACCCTCGTCCACGTCGACGGCCTGGACGTCGACGGGCTCACCGGGTCCCCGGACGCGGCCGTCCTGACCGCGCCCGATTCGGGCTCACCGGCCGCGGACGTCACCGCGGTGCTCGCGGCGGCCCAGCACTGGCTCGCCGACCACCGGTTCGCCTCGTCCCGCCTCGTCGTGGTGACGGGCACCGATCCCGGCCAGGCCGCGATCGCCGGCCTGGTCCGCTCGGCCGAGAACGAGAGCCCCGGCCGCTTCCTGATCGTGGCGGCCGATGCCCCGGTCCCCGACGGCCTGCTGCGGGCGGCGCTCGCCGCCGGCGAGCCCGAAGTGGCCGTACGCGACGGCGCGCTGCTCGTTCCGCGCCTGGTGCGTGCGGTTCCGGCTGCTGATTCTGTGCCGGTTTTCGGTGCTGATTCGGTGGTGTTGGTGACTGGTGGTACGGGTGGTTTGG
>NZ_FZNR01000042.1 GCF_900188005.1 Actinoplanes regularis
AGCTGTCACGAACATGGGCAGCTTGGCACGTCGCAAAATCAATTCTCCCCCGGTTGTCCGGTCGCGTGTCGACCGGGCATGGGAAAGAGATTCCAGGGCGCGCGGAGTAGGCCGGGGACCCAAGCGGGTGCCACCCGGTTGCCGTACTTGAGGAAACGAACGGGTATTTCCGCACACACCGACGGCCCACTTGGAAAAGTGATATCACATTGCTAGCCTCGAGACATCGCCACTTCCAGGGAGCCCGTCATGACGGAACACCTCGACCTACCCACCCCACAGGTGCGCGAGCGCGTCGCCCGGGACGCCTCGGGCTGGCTGGTCCTCGCCCTCTCCATCCTGGTGATCCTGCTCAGCTTCGCCGTCTTCGCCGTCGGCGTGCAGCAGGAGGAGGCCGCGGTCGCCGCGAGCCTCATCGGCGTCAGCCTCCTGCTCGTCCTGGCCGCCCTGATCGCCGCGGCCGGCCTCACCCCCGTCGCGCCCGGCGAGGCCCGCGTCCTGCAACTCCTCGGCCGCTACACCGGCACCGTCCGCACCGACGGGCTCCGCTGGGTCAACCCGCTCACCGCCAGGCGCAAGGTCTCCACCCGCATCCGCAACCACGAGACCGACGTGCTCAAGGTCAACGACGCCGACGGCAACCCCATCGAGATCGCCGCCGTCGTCGTCTGGCAGGTCGAGGACACCGCCCGCGCCAGCTTCGAGGTCGACGACTTCATCGAGTTCGTCGCCATCCAGGCTGAGACCGCCGTGCGGCACATCGCCAACAGCTACTCCTACGACTCCCACGACACCGCCCGGATGTCCCTGCGGGACAACGCCGACGAGATCACCGCCCGGCTGTCGGAGGAAATCGGCGCACGGGTGGCCGCCGCCGGCGTGAAGATCGTCGAGTCCCGGCTGACCCGCCTCGCCTACTCCCCCGAGATCGCCCACGCCATGCTGCGCAGGCAGCAGGCGAACGCCATCGTCGCGGCCCGCACCCGGATCGTCGAGGGCGCCGTGGGCATGGTCGAGATGGCCCTGCTCCGCCTCGCCGAGAACCACGTCGTCGACCTCGACGAGGAGCGCAAGGCCGCCATGGTCAGCAACCTGCTGGTGGTCCTCTGCGGCGACCGGGACGCCCAGCCCGTGGTCAACGCGGGCACCCTCTACTCCTAGGCACACATGCCCACCGAACGGAAGAAGCTCCTCCTCCGGCTCGACCCCGCCGTGCACGACGCACTCGCGCGCTGGGCCGCGGACGAGCTCCGCAGCACGAACGCCCAGATCGAGTACCTGCTGCGCAAGGCCCTCTCCGACGCCGGCCGCCTCCCCGGCGGCGTCGGCCGGATGCGCGGGCCGGGCAGACCCCCGGCCACACCCGACCCGGAGGAGGAGTGACGCGGGCGTGCCGCGGACCACGGGCGCCGTGAGCGCGATCCAGCCGGATCGGCCACAGCGCGTGCGCGGGCTCACAGTGCCCGGGAATCGCTCATCCTGCTCGCCCCGCCCCCGATAGGCCAGCAGTGACAGGAGCAGGAGTGGATTCGACGGAGGCGGCCGCGATCAGCGCCGCTGAGCTGTCGGCTGCCCTGCTGATGCTGGAGGACCCGACTCCCGGGGACCCCGACGCCGGATACGACGTCGCGGTGGAGCTCGAACGGCAGGCCGTCGCGCTGGGCGACGACGATCTCATCGCTCGCGCCCGCTTCTGCCGCGCCGTCATGCTGCAACGGACCGGCGAGATCGCGAGGGCGGCGCGACAGCTCCACGAGATCCAGCACTGGGCCGTCGAGCACGACGACCGTCGCTTGCAGGCCCGTACCCACCTGGGCCTCGCCAACATCGAACGACTGTCGGGCAACCCCGCCAAGTGCCTGGAGCATTCGCTGAGCGCGGTCGAGCTGCTCGACGAGACCGCCACCCCGCACATGCAGATCTGGCACCGCTCCACACTGGCCGACGCGCTCGCCGAGAACGGCGACATGGCCGCGGCACGGCCACGCTTCCGCCAGGCCGAGGCGCTGGCCCGGGAGTTGCGGCTGTGGACGCAGCTCGGCATGGTGCTGAACAACTGGGCCTGTTCCGAGTACGAGGCCGGCGAAATTCCGCGGGCTCGGGAGGTCGCCCGGCGGATGCAGGACCACGCCGTGGCACACGGGCTGGACCTGGGCCCCGGCCCGCTGGACACGATCGGTGCGATCCAGATCGAGAGCGGCGAGTACGCCCAGGCGGAACGGACGATGCTGGTATGCATCGCCCAGCACGAGGCCGGGCACATCGACAACGCCGGCCAGCTCGCCGAATACCTGCTGAACCTGTCACGCGCCCAGCGCGGTCTCGGCGCCACCGACCGGGCCCAGCTGAGTCTGGACTCCGCCCGTGAGCGGTGCATCGAACGTGACCTGCACGGGTTGCTGGTCCGGGTGCACCAGGAGCAGGCGGAGCTGCACGCCGCCCGCGGGGAGTACGCCGAGGCGTACGCCATGCAGAAGACCTTCTTCGCCGCCCACGAGGAGTTGCTCACCCAGCAACAGCAGGCGAACGCGCTGACCCGGCACGCCCGGTTCGAGACCGCCGAGGCCCGCGAGGAGGCGCAGCAGTTCCGGGAGCAGGCTCGCCGCGACCCGCTGACCGGCCTGCGCAACCGCCGCTACCTCGACGAGGAGCTGCCCGCCCTGGTCGCCGCGGACCCGGACCTGAGCGTCGCGATCGTCGACATCGACCACTTCAAACGGATCAACGACACGCTCGCGCACGAGGTCGGCGACCGGGTCCTCGTCCGGGTCGCGGAGCTTCTCGACACCGGACTGGCCACGGTGGCCGCGACCGGGTTCGCCGCCCGGCTCGGTGGCGAGGAGTTCCTGCTGGTGCTGCCGCTCACACCGGTCGCCGCCGCCGCGGCCAAACTCGATGCCATCCGGCGGGCCGTCGCCGACCACGACTGGCACGAGACCACCAACGGCCTGCCCGTCACCGTCAGCATCGGTGTCGCCGCGGCCAACGTGAGCGCCCCGCGCAGCCACACCGCGGCCCTGCACGCTGCCGACCGCAACCTCTACCTCGCCAAACAGACCGGCCGCAACCGGGTCGTCCCCGGACCCGCGTAACCGGCCCTTGGCGTGACGCCGTCCTTGGCCCGTCCGGCCCACGGATCCTCGACCACGTCGTGCCGCTCCCGCGGCTCAGGGGCCTCGAACCGGACCTGGGTCAGCCTCGGGCAAGTGCGTCGGCGATGACCGCGGTGCTGTCGATCCGGGCGAGCCGGGGAAGGATGACCCGCAGGCTGGTGTCGTGTGCGGAGGCGACCAGATCTGTCACGGCGTCGCCGGCCACCGCGATGTCGTATCCGTGCTCACGGCCGGTGCGCGCGGTGGATTCCACACCGATGCTGGTGGAGATGCCCGCCAGCACGATCCCGGTGATCTGACGGCGTCGCAGCTGCAGGTCCAGTTCGGTGCCGTAGAAGGCGTCCCAGCCCCGCTTGGTGATCAGAATGTCGCCGGGCTCGACCGGAATGCGGTCGTCGTACTCGGCGAAGTCGGGAGCCGGGGTGATGGCCGGCGGCGGGGCGTCCGTCGGGGCGCGCAGAACGTCACCGCCGTCCGCCGAGAATGCCACCCGGACACGGATCAGCGGCACCCCGCCGGCGCGGGCAGCGCGCGCAAGCTGGGCGCCGCAGGCGACGACATCGGCTGCCGGATGCACCGTGGGCAGCGCCGTGATGCCCTTCTGAAGGTCGATCAGCACAACGGCGGTGCGCTCGGGGAGACGGTCGACAGGCATGCGGGACTCCTTCGCGGCGAATTTATACAGCAAGACTGTACAGCCATGCTGTATAAATTACACAGCCACGCTGTTCAGTCTCGCTGTGCAACACGGTTAGGCTCACCACATGCCTGACGTGACACACCTCGCCGCCGAACTCCGACTCGTCGTCGGCCAGCTGGCGCGGCGGGTTCGCGCGGACGACCCGACCCCGCCGGGCGTCACCGCCGTCATCGGGCTACTGGGCCGCCAGGGCCCGATGACCACCAGCGACCTCGCCGCGGCCCGGCAGGTGCGCCCGCAGTCGATGGCCCGCACCGTGAGCCAGCTCGTCGAACAGGGCCTCGCCGAGCGGGGCACCCATCCGGTCGACGGGCGTAAAGCCCCGATCGCCCTGACCCCGGCGGGACACGCCGTCCTCGAGCGGGAACGCACCCGCCGGGCCGACTGGCTCGCCCGCGCCATCGAGGACACCCTGTCCACCGGCGACCAGACAGCTCTCGCCCACGCCGTCGACCTGCTCCGACGCCTGCTCGAACAGGACCCGGCGATCACCGGCGGCGATCACGGAGAACGGGCGTAACACCCGTCGATCATGCCCGGATACGCCGCGAAACCCGGGCTCAGCGGCGGAGCGGCGCGTCCAGGGCGTGAAGGATCCGCTGCTCGTGGTCGCCGGTCGCCGGGTTCGGCGGGCGGCGGGCGTGCTGGCGTTTGGCCGCCGCGACCGCCGCGACGGTCCATGCCTGCATCAGCTGCGGCGGCTGTTCGATCCGGTTTCCCCGGCCCGTCGCGTCGACGACCTCGATGACGCGGTCGGTGACGATGAGCCGATCCGCGTCGTCGACCGCCAAGAACTCGGGGAAGCACCCCGCCGCCGCGCAGGCACGCACGATCCGTTCGCGGACCAGGGCCGCCAGCCGCGGATAGCCGGCCCGGGCGAGCCCGCACGCGATCCGGTAGCTGTCCCACGGCCAACTGCTGCCGGTGTGGTAGCCGGTCGTCCGGAAGCGTCGCTCCCGCCGCGCGAGCGTACGGAACCCGGCGGCGCAGAACAGGGACGGATCGAACAGCGCCTCCACCACCCGCTCGCGCAGTGCCGCGGTCTCCGGCGCGTCGAGGATCCCGGAGAGCAGCAGGTGACCCATGTTCGACGCGAGCACGGCGAGCGGCCGCGGGCGCCCGGCGTCGTCCTGGTCCGTTCCCAGCGCGACGAAGCCGCCCCCGCTCACCGAGCTGTCCTGGATCCAGCAGCTGCCGAGCACGCGACGGCGTACCTGAGCGGCGAGATCGATCAGCCGGGCGGCGCTGGGAGCACCGTCGAGCTCCGGCAGCGACGCGACGGCGATCAGCGCGTCGTACGCGAGCCCCTGAACCTCCACCGAGGCCACGCCCCCGACCGTGGCGAGGGTCCCGTCGGCGTGCGAGTACGCGTCCCAGCTGTCCTTCCACACCTGGTTCTCGATCGAGGTGCCGAACATCGGCCGGCTCTCCAGCAGCGTGTGCCGGCTCGCCTCGAGCCGGCCGACGAGCCAGCGGGTGCCGGCCGCCGCGCACCCGGCCAGCGACCGTTCCCGCCCGTCGAGGCCGCGGATCGCGGTTCCGAGCAGGGCCGGCTCCCGCGTCGCGCACCGGACCGCCGCGCTGAGCCACAGGCAGGTGGCGTCGACGGAACCGTAGTACGGCCAGGCCCAGCCGGACGCCGCGGTGAGCCGGCGGGCCACCGGATCCTCCGGCACGCGCACCTCGTGCGGGATCCGTCCCGGCTCCTCCTCGCGCTCGCGGTGCAACGTCCTGCCCTGCAACCGCGCGAGCCGGACCACGGTGTTGCGGGTCAGCGCGGGATGCCAGGGGTCGACCGTCTCCGCCACGATCAGCGCGTCACGGCTGAATAGCGCCTCGAACAGGCGCAGCTCCCCGTGCGCCCGCGCCGGGTCGACGCCCGCCGGCAGCCCGGCGGCGTTCACCGGCCGGTCGTCCGGGCCGAGGAAGCGCCGCAGCGCGGGCAGGACGGCCGGCCGCGTCAGCCGGGCCGGTAACGGCACCGCCTCGACGCGCACCACCCGCTCGCCGGCGAGCAGCGCGGGACGACGATCGGGATCGCGTCGCAGCTCCATATCCCTAGCCTGGCGCTTGAGCCGCACCGCCCTGGCCAGATATTGATCAGCAATATATGTTTCTGCGATGAACGGCCTTCGCGCCCGTCTGGGCCGGCCCACCAGCCGCGGTGTCGTGGTGTGGGCCTCCGTCTTCGCCCTCGCCTGCGGGCTGTTCGCGGCGTCCTTCGGCACCTGGCTCGCCTGGCTCGGTTCCCGGCCCCTCGATCACCGCGAGCTCGCCGCGGCCGTCGAGCAGCTCTACCCCGGTGAGCAGGTCCGCGACCTCGACCGCGAGGACCCGTCCGCGGTCTTCCTGATCTACGGCAGCCCGTTGGGTTCGCGGTCGGCCGGCGACCTGCTCCTCGGCGACGGCGGCGAATATTCGTTCGCCGGGCTCGGTGCCTCCTTCGATCGCCTGCCCGCCGGCACCCAGCCGGCCACGCTGGCACAACTGCGGGAGCGGCTGCGGGCCGCGGGCTGGGACCTCGGTGAGCCGGTCTACTCCCACTCGTACGACTGCGTCGCGGAATCTCCGCAGTGCGATCCCGCCTCGATCCCTTCCGACATCACCCTGTCCGCGCGGCGCGGCGACAACCTCCTCGAGGTGCACCTCAACGGCGCCGGCACGACGCCGGTGATGGATCTGGCCATGACCCGGGCGACTCCGTGGACCGCCTATCCCGCCGGCCTCCTCGCGTTCCTGCTCGGCACGGCCGGCGGCTGGTTGCTGTTCGGCTCGGTCAGCCGGCGGGCCGGGCTCGGCCCGCTGACGAAGGTCGCGTTCGGCCTCGCGATGTTCCTCTGGTGGGCGCCGATCCTGCTGGCCGCGCCGCAACTGCTCGCGCATCACCTGAGGGAGCCGCATTTCCGCTGGCATCCACTGTGGGAGTGGCTGGGGCAGCCCACGATGTCGCTGCCCTTCCTGGTCGGCTGGCTCGTGCTGATGCTGGCGGGCGGTCTGACCGCGCTACCGTTCCGCAGGCCGGTGCGGCAGGCCGTCGCCTGACCGGCGCCGTTCATTCCCCCCGTCGGGCGAGGACGATGTCGAAGCGGACCCGGCTCCACGGGCGGTCGCCGAGGTCGCGGCCGTCCGGGGTGGGTGTCCCGGCCGGCTCCGGCTCGAAGTCCTTGACCAGGGAGTCGCGGACGCCGAAGACGCTGTCGCGGTCGAGGAGTTCGTCGCCGCGGACGAAGATGTGGGTGACCAGGGTGCGCAGACCGGTCGCCGCCACCATGAAGTGCAGGTGGGAGGCGCGCATCGGGGAGCGACCGGTGGCGGCGAGCATCCCGCCGACCGGCCCGTCGTGTGGGATCGGGTACGGCGTCGGCACGATCGCCCAGAAGCGGTACGACCCGTCCGGACCGGTGTGCAGGTGGCCGCGGGCGGCGGTGCGGTCGTCGTCGTACTGCACGTCGTAGAAGCCGTCGTCGTCGGCCTCCCACACCTCGATCCGCGCCCCCGGCACCGGATCACCTCCGGTGTCGGTGACCACGCCCTCCACCCACAGCGGCCGCCCGGGCGCGCCGCCGCCGAGGTCCCCGCCGAGCGGGATCTCCGGCGAGTCCTCGACGAAGAACGGGCCGAAGACGGTCGCCTCGGTCGCGTTCCCGTCCGCCTCGTTGTTCACCGTGACCGTCTGCATGGACGCGCCGAGCACGTCGGAGAGCAGGATGAACTCCTGTCGCCGGTCGTCGGTGGCGTGCCCGGTCGCGGTCAGGAACGCGATCGCCCGCTGCCACTCCGCCTCGGTCAGCCGCACCTCGCGGATGAAGTCGTGCAGGTGCCGGGTGAGCGCGCGCATCAGCTCACGCAGCCGCGGATCCGGTGTGCCGTCGAAGGACGCGACAACGCGTTCGACCAACTGCTGCTCGCGGTCCCACTGGTCGGTACTCATTCGGGTTCCTCCCCCGCCCAGGCGCGGCGTAGCAGTAGGTCGAGCCGGGCCGCGGTGACCGGGACCGGGTTGCCGGCCGGCACGACGGCCAGGATCGCGTCGATCGCGGCCGGCAGGTCGGTCTCCCGCATCCCGTGGTCGCGCAGGGCGCGTGGTGCGTCGATCCGCGTACGCAGGCGCCGCAGTCCGCCGGAGGCGGTTTCGGCGCCGAACGCTTCCGCGAGCTGTCGTTCGCGGTCCGGGACCGCGGGGGCGTTCAAAGCCAGGACCTGCGGCAGTACGACGGCGTGGGTCTGCGCGTGCGGCAGGTTGAACATGCCGCCGAGGACGTGGCAGATCTTGTGGTGCAGCCCGGAGCCGGCCGAGGCGAACGCGACCGCGGCCAGGTAGGCGCCGTACAGTGCCTGCTCGCGCCCCTCGAGGCCGTGCGGCTCCCCGAGGACCAGGGGAAGTCCGCTGCTCAGGGCCCGGACACCGGCCAGGGCGAGAGCCTGGTTGACCGGGTCGGTGCGCGGTGCCCACATCGAGTCGACGCAGTGTGCGAGCGCGTTGAGGCCGGAGGCGACGCTCAGCTCGGCCGGCAGGGACAGCGTCAGCGCGGCGTCGTAGATGACCGTCCGCGGCAGGACGCGCCGGTCGGAGCCGGTGGTCTTGCGGCCGTTCTCGGTCAGGCCCCAGACGTCGGTGGCCTCGGAGCCGGCGTAGGTGGTCGGGACCGCGACGATCGGTAGCCCGGTGGTCAGCGCGACCGCCTTGGCCAGCCCGGTGGTCGACCCGCCACCCACGCTGACCAGCACGTCCGCGTCGTGCTCGGCCGCGGCCGCACGGGCGCGCTCGGCGACCGCCACCGGGACGTGCATGGCCACCTCGCGGTGGTGGGCCGCGTCCGGCAGGGCGGCCAGCACCGGCTCGGCCAGGTGCCGCTCCGCCCCGGCCGCGATCACCAGGGGCCGCCGGCCCAGCCGCGCCACCTCCGCGGCGACGTGTCGCACCGCCTGGTTCGACGCGAACACCACGCGCTGCGGCAACGTCTCGTGTGTGAAGGTGAGGCTCACGCGGCACCGCGACCGAGGATCTTCGTCAGCACACCGAGCAGGGCCTGGTACGGGTCGGCGACCAGCCGCGCCGACCGCCAGCCGATGTGTTTGTCGGGGCGGACCAGGATCGCGCCGTCCTCCTCGACCTCACGGACGCGGGCCCAGTCGTAGTACAGGTCGGTGACCGCCCGGCCGGGCCCGATCACCACCGTTTCCAGGGGCACGTTCAGCTCCTGCGCGACCTTGTCGGCGGCGGCGACCCAGGATTCGCCCGCGATGCCGGTGAGCAGCGTGAACCGGGTCATCGGGGCCAGGTCCAGGGTGGAGATCCGGGTTCGCGGGTCGCCGACCCAGACGTGCGGCAGGCGCGCGCCGGGAACGGTGGACGGTTCGTAGAACAGTTCGGGATCCCGGGTCGGGGCGGGCCTGGTGCTGCCGTCGGTGACGATCGCGGCGGACTCGTAGAACTGGCCGAGCTCGACGCCGTACGCGAAGCGGGCCTGGGTGCCGCGCTCGGTGGCGTTGCGGACCAGGATCGGTTCCAGGTACGTCTGAAGGATGTCCACCGGCAGGCACGGCGAGGCCAGCTCGTAGTCCCCGTGCCGGCCCGGATGCGTGCCCCGGGTGAGGATCCGGCCGATCTCCTCGCCGGCGATCGACGTGCAGAAGACGGTGTCGCCCATCAGGTCGTGCGGGGTGGCGTCGGCCAGGACCTGATGCTCGATGCCGGCGTCGCGGAACACCTCCATGGCCCGCTGGTTGGTGATGTGCGCCCGGGGCGTGTTCGCCGTCCATCGGTACTTGGTGATCATGATGTTCGGGATGTCGAGGGTGGACAGCAACAGGGCCGCCGCCGCTCCCGCCGGGCCCGAACCGACGATCAGGACGTCGGTGATGGCCGCCGGCCCCGTACCGTCGCTGAATTCCATGGTGTTTCCTCGCTCCGCGCGATGTGGTCCCCGTCACTGCGCGAACAGTGTCGCGCCGGGAGTCACGGTCCCGGCAAGAGCCGGAGGCGAATCGAGGCGGAAATGGGAAGCCGTGGCGGATTCGGAGAACTACGCGGAACGGCCGGTGACGGCCGACCGGCGCACCTGCGTCGCCCGAACCCCGAAGTGGGCGGTGAACGCCCGCGAGAAGTACGTCGCGGATCCGAACCCGCAGCGCAGAGCCACGCGCGCGACCGTCTCCGCCGGACCGGACGACAGCAGGGTCCGGGCCCGCTCGAGGCGGCGCGCCAGCACGAACTGCGGCAGGCTGGTCCCCGTCGCGGCGAACGCCCGGGACAGGTGCCGCTCGCTGATCCCGACTCCGGCGGCCACCCGTGCGGCGTTCAGCCCCGGATCGGTCAGATGGTCCTCGATGAACGAACGGGCGTTGGCGAGATGCACCATGGCGGGATCCGCGGTGGTACGACCGGTCATGCTCGCCAGCAGCCGAAGCGCCGCCTCCTCGTCGACGGTCCCGTCGCCGTCGGGCCGGAGCGCGCGGTCGACCAGCCGGGCGAACGTCCGCGCCGCCGGGTCGCCCCGCGCGACGTCGCGCACCAGCGGAGCCGGCAGCGAGTCGAGCCCGGTCATCTCGCGGAACGCCGGCCGGGGCACCTTGATCACCAACTCCTCCAGGCCGTTGGAGAAGCCGCACATGAAGGGCCGGTCCGCGTCACAGATCACCGAAGACGCTTTCGCTCGACAACGCTGGTCGCGGTCACGACGCTGAGCGGCGGCACGTCCTTCGCGACGACGGCGCCCGCGCCGACGACCGAGCCACGGCCGATCGTCACACCGGGGGTGACCGTGACCGCGGCGCCGATCCACACGTCGTCCTCGATGACGATGGGCGCGTGCGTGATGAAGTCGTACCGCTCGTCGAGCTCGACCGGGTGGCCGGCCGTGCTCAGCGTCACCCGGGGGCCGATCAGGACGCGGTCGCCGATCGTGATGCCGCCGAGGTCGAGGAAGTAGCAGCCCTGGTTGATGAAGACGCGCTCCCCGAACGACGCTCCGAGCCCGTAGTCGCAGTAGAACGGCGGCAGGATGGCGAGCGAGCCGGGGATCGGTCCGCCGAAGATCTCGGTCAGCACGATCCTGCGCGCCTCGAGGTCGTCGAAGGGCAGCGCGTTGAGGCGTGCGGTCAGGTTCATGACGAGCTGTACGCGCTCCGCGAAGGCTCGTGACTCCGGCGTCCGGGCCCGGAGGCGCTGCTCGTTACGCACGAGGCGATGCTCGCACAGGTGGGCCGGCGACCCGGGAGCGACCCACCAGATCGGGGCCTATTGACCAACCTCTATCATTCCGACGAAGATCACTTCGCGCCGCCAGCCCGATGGCGTGACGACACGAAGGATCGACTCATGCGTCGCAACCGCTCCCTCGCCCGGGTCGGGGCCACGTCCGGCCTCACCGTGCTCCTCCTCGGGGTCTGGGCCGCGCCGGCCTTCGCCGACCCGCCCCACAACCTTCCCCAGAACGCCGGCGGGTACGAGCAATCGTTCTCGCCGGCGTACGACTACGACACCGACGGCTGCTACGCCACGCCGGCGATCGGCCCCGACGGCACGCTCAACGGTGGGCTGAAGACCGCCGGCGCGGTCAACGGCAGCTGCCGTGACCAGTCCGATCTCGACAACTCCCAGACCTACGCCCGCTCGAAGTGCAACAACGGCTGGTGCGCGATCGTCTACGCCAGCTACTTCGAGAAGGACCAGGCCGTCGCCGGCAGTGGGCTCGGCGGCCACCGGCACGACTGGGAACACGTCATCTCCTGGGTGAACCAGGCCTCCAACCAGGTCGAGTACGTCACCACCACCCAGCACAGCTCACAGGTGACCTACGCCCGGTCGCAGGTGCGCTTCGACGGCAGTCACCCCAAGACCGTCTACCACAAGGACGGTGCGTCCACCCACTTCTTCCGGCTCGCCAACAGCAACGACGAGCCGCCGGAGAACCACTACCACAACTGGCGTTACCCGCCCCTGGTCGACTGGAACGGCTGGCCCACCGCCGACCTGCGGAACAAGCTGATGGCGGCCGACTTCGGGGCGGCCACCATCAAGATCAAGGACGGTTCGTTCGAGTATCTGCTCAACGCCGCCAAGCCGGCCGCGATCCCCTTCGACCCGTACGCGTGACGGCCGGCCCCGGGGCGGGACGCGAACCCCACCCCGGGGCCGGGCCGGCTGACGCCGCAGGGTCAGGAGGCCCGGCCGGTACGGCGGCAGCCCGTGGTCGCCGCCGGAGCCGGCCCCATCGTGAACTCCTCGAGTGGGGTACGCGCGAATCCCGATGCCGGGTTTCTGCACCGTGGCAGCGGTCGGGTCAGCCCTCGAGCGCCGGGCGCACCAGGAAGGAGCCGTCGGCGCGGAAGCCGGCGCTGCCGTCGAACTGATCCACCCAGAGCTCATCGCCCCGATGCCGGAGGAACCATCCGGGATAGTTGGACGACTCGAGCATCATCGATTCGGCGGGCTGCCCGGCCCCGGGACAGAACGTGGCGTCCCCGCCGAACAGGGCCGAGCCGTCGTTCTCGTTCACCCGTAGCCGCCACGACGAGTGCCGCAGGTAGCGGCCGTCCGCGGTCCGGAACGAGAAGCACCGCGGGTCGGCGAGCCCGCCTACCACCTGGAAGGTCGCCTGCCGACGGGCCGTGACGGTGTTGGCCGGGCCGACCCCGGTCAGCATGCCGAAGTCGCCGGCGGCCGTGACATACCGCCCGGCGGCGTTCGCCGACTCCAGCGACGCCGGTCCCGGGCTCAGCGGGCCAGCTCGATTGCCGCCGGCGGACGGGGTCAGCGGGCGGGCCGGAGTCGGCGCCGCGATCGTCGTCGGCCGCGGGGTCGGCGCGATCGCCGCCGGTCGCGGGTCCTCCTGATCGGCCGCCGTCACCACGCCGGCGGTCGCGCCGACGATCAGGGTTCCCGCCGCCACGGCGGTCAGCACCGGATGCGTCGCGGCCAGCGGGGTCAGCTGACCGAGCAACCCGGCCTTCGCCGCGGCGCCGCTGGTCAGGGTCAGCCCGGCTCCCCCGGCGCCCGCGCCCTTGGCCAGGACCGCCGCCGTCAGCGTCGCGGGCACCGGGAGCAGCCCGAGCGCGGCGAGCAACCGTTCGGTGGGCACCCGCTCGCCTTCCGCGTGGGCGCAGCTCGTGCAGCCGCGAACGTGCCGGGCCAGTCGCTTACGCCACCGGGGGCCGGGCGTTCCGTTCCAGCCCGGCAGCTCGGCCGCCAGCCCGGGGCACCGGGGCCTCGCCTCCAGCGCCGCCACGATCGCCCGGCTGAGCTCGAGTTGTGCGCGCATCCGCTGCACACGGACGCCCGCGTGGAGGACCGTGACGCCGAGCGCCCGCGCCAGCTCCGATCGGGACAGCCGACCGGCCACCTCCTGCCACCACAGCGACAGCAGCACCCGGTCGTCCGCGTCCAGCCAGCGGCCGGCCCGCCGCACCTGGCGGCGCTGCGCCGACAGCTCGACCCGCAGGTCGGCGACGTTCTCGAAGCGCGCGTCGGCCTCCGGCAGCTCCGGGGCGTCGTCGAGGGGCACGACACGGGCCGCGTCGCGATCCACCCGGTGCCGGTGTGTGCTGATCTGGTGCAGCGCGATCGCCGCCAGCCAGGGGCGGAACCGCTCCGGCGACCGCAGCGACCCCAACTGCCGCAGGGCGCGCAGCATGATGTCCTGCGTGACGTCGTCGACGTCCGGGTGCCCGTCGAGTGCCTGCCGGACGATCGTGTAGACCATCGGCAGGTACTCCGAGACGAGTTCGCCGCGGGCCGCGCCGCTGCCGGCCCGCGCCGCCCGAACCAGTTCAGCGCCGTCCGTCCGGGTGGCTCGCATGCTTCCTCGTCATTCAGGCACCGTGGTAGGCAGCGGTAGTGCTCGATCCGGCACCGGCGTGGAGACCACGATAGAGGTGGTGGTCTGCCCGTACAGCAGAAAGCGGTCGAGGATCTCCTCGAGTTCGCCGATCGACGGTGCGTGGACCTTCAGCAGGAAGCAGTCCTCCCCGGTGATCCGGTAGCACTCGGTCACCTGCGCCGTCTCCCGCGCGACCCGGGCGATCCTGGGCAGCTGGCCCGGGCCCGGCCGGATCCGGACCAGGGCGGTCACCGGCAGGCCGAGCGCGGCGGGATCGATCTCCATCCGGTACCCGGCGATCACACCCGCGGCCTCCAGCCGCTGGACCCGCTCGGTGACCGCCGGCGCGGACATGCCGACGCGCCGGGCCAGCTCCGACATGGACAGCCGGGGATCGGCCTGCAATTCGGACAGCACCCGCAGATTCACCGCGTCCAGGAGTCTCGCCGGCCTTGATTCTGTAGGCAAATCGCGCCTCCCGCCTTCAATGTGCCATTCACGGCCGCCGCTGCGCTTCGGACGATACTCGGGTGCGGAAATCGATGACGACACGCTCCTCGCCGGCCCGGCTGGCCGCTCCGGCGTTCATCGCGGGCAGCGCCGTCTTCCACTACCTCGGGCCGGCGTTCGCCGTGCTGCTCTTCGCCCGGCTGGACGTCTTCGGCGTCGCCTGGCTCCGGATCGTCAGCGCGGCCCTGGTGTTCGCGGTGTGGCGCCGTCCGTGGCGGCTGGCGCGAGAACTGGCCGCCCCGCACCGCCGGATCCCGCTGGCGCTGGGCGTCGTGCTGGCGCTGATGAACACGACGTTCTACCTGGCCATCGCGCGACTGCCGCTGGCCACGGTCGGCTCGATCGAGTTCCTCGGGGTGATCGCCCTGGCCGCGGCCGGGGTCAGGAGTTCCCGCAACGCACTCTCGCTCGGGCTCGCCGTCGCCGGCGTGTTCACCCTCACCGGCGTCCGGCTGACCGGCGAGCCGATCGGTTTCGGGTTCGCCTTCGCGAACTGCGCGCTGTTCATGCTCTACCTGACGCTCGGCCACCGGGTCGCGACCGCCGGAACGCGCGACGGCTCCCGATGGGGTGGCGTCGACCGGTTGGGCGCCGCCATGCTCGTCGCGGCGGTGGTGACCACGCCGCTGGGCCTCGCCGGCGCGGCGCCGGCCTTCGGTCATCCCGGCTGGCTGCTGGCCGGGGTCGCGGTGGGTGTCTGCTCCTCGGTCCTCCCGTACGTGACCGACCAGCTCGCCATGGCCCGCGTACGCCGAGCGACGTTCGCGCTGATGCTGAGCCTCCTTCCGGCCGCCGCGACGCTCATCGGCCTGCTCGTCCTCGCCCAGCTGCCGACCGTCCGTGACCTGCTCGGCGTGGCGCTGGTGACGGTCGCGGTCGTGATCCACCAGCAGCAGTCCCCGCACATCGATGGAGAGGAAGCGGAATGCGGTACGTCCGGCTCGGCTCGTCCGGTCTGAAGGTGTCGCGGATCGGCCTGGGCATGATGAGCTACGGCGATCCTACCGTGGAGCCGTGGTTCCTGCCCGAGGACGGGGCCGAGCCGATCGTCAGGCACGCCGTCGACGCCGGTGTGACCTTCTTCGACACCGCCGACATGTACTCCGGCGGCGTGAGCGAGGAGATCACCGGGCGGCTGCTCGGCCGGCTCTTCGCCCGGCGTGGTGACTACGTGCTCGCGACCAAGCTCTATTACCCGATGGGGCCGGGTCCCAACGACCGCGGCCTGTCCCGCAAGCACATCATGGACTCCGTCGACGCCTCCCTGCGGCGGCTGGGCACCGACTACATCGACCTCTACCAGATCCACCGCTGGGATCCCGAGACACCGATCGAGGAGACCATGGCGGCGCTGCACGATGTCGTCCGGGCCGGCAAGGTGCGCTATCTCGGCGCTTCCCTGATGTACGCGTGGCAGTTCGCGAAGGCGCAGTACACCGCGCGGGCGGGCGGCTGGACCCGGTTCGTGTCGATGCAGACCCGCTACAACCTCGTCTATCGCGAGGAGGAACGGGAGATGCTTCCGTTCTGCGCCGACCAGGGCGTCGGCGTGCTCCCGTACAGCCCGCTGGCCCGCGGCTCGCTGGCCGGTGGCGGGCCGAACAGCCGTCGCGCGGCCGCCGAGCAGGCCGGCCGCGCGCGGCGCCTCGACGGCAACGACGCCGAGATCGTCGACGTGCTGCGCGCGGTCGCCGCCGGGCGCGACCGGCCGCCCGCCCAGATCGCGCTGGCCTGGCTGCTGAGCAAGGCGCCGGTCAGCGCGCCCATCGTCGGGGTGACCAGGCCCGCCCAGCTCGACGACGCTCTCGCCGCCGTGGACCTGACCCTCAGCGAGGAGGACGTGGCCGGGCTGGAGGCCCCGTACCGCCCCCACGCCCCGTACGGCTACACATAGCTCCGCCTCGCCGATCGGTCGCTCGCGGCCGACCCTCCTTCTCCTCCTGTCACCGCTCGCCTCATGGCATTCCCTCCTTCTCGGGCCGAGGTGTGTGCCCACCGGCCGGTGGGCACACACCAGATATACCCATGTTCATGATCTTGTACCTATCGACTCTCCGAAACGGCCACGCCGGCGATCGCCGCACGGCCCGCCTCGAGGCGGGCGATCGGGATCCGGAAGGGTGAGCAGGACACGTAGTCCAGTCCCGCGGTGTGGAAGAACCGCACCGAAGCGGGGTCGCCGCCATGTTCACCGCAGACCCCCACGGTCAGCTCCGGGCGGGCGGCGCGGCCGCGCTCGACGGCGATCCGGACCAGCTCGCCGGCGCCGTCGGCGTCGATCGTCTCGAACGGGGACACCGCGAAGACGCCCAGGCCAAGGTAGCGGCCGAAGAACGCGCCCTCCACGTCGTCGCGGGAGAAGCCCCAGGTCATCTGGGTCAGGTCGTTGGTGCCGAAGGAGAAGAACTCGGCGGCACCGGCGATCTGGCCGGCGGTGAGCGCGGCCCGGGGCACCTCGATCATCGTGCCGATCCGGATCGGCGGTGCTCCGGCTACCTCCGCCAGCACGGCCTGCGCCTCCGCTCGTACCGCCTGCAGTTCCTGGACCGCGCCGACGAGCGGAACCATGATCTCCGGTCGCGGGTCACCGCCGGCGGCGACCCGGGCGGCCGCGGCCTCGGCGATCGCCCGGACCTGCATCGCGAACAGTCCGGGGATCACCAGGCCGAGGCGGACGCCGCGCAGGCCGAGCATCGGGTTCTGCTCGTGCATCCGGCGTACGGCGGCCAGCAGCACCCCGTCGTGGCCGGGATCCTCGCCGAGCGCCTCGGCGCGGGCGACCCGTGCCGTCAGCTCCTCCAGCGGGGGCAGGAACTCGTGCAGCGGCGGGTCGATCAGCCGCACGGTGACCGGCAGGCCGTCCATCGCCGCGAACAGCTGCTCGAAGTCGGCGCGCTGCAGGGGCAGCAGGGCCGCCAGGGCCTCCTCCCGCTCGGCGTCGCCGGAAGCCAGGATCAGCCGCTCGACCAGGGTCCGGCGGTCGCCGAGGAACATGTGCTCGGTGCGGCACAGGCCGACACCGGTGGCGCCGAAGCGCCGGGCACGGGCCGCGTCGGCACCGTTGTCGGCGTTGGCGTGAACGCCGAGGCGGGCGTTGTGGTCGGCGTGGATCATCAGGCGCTCCACGGCGGCGAGCAGCGGATCCCCGTACGCGGTCAGTTCGCCCTCGAAGTAGCGGACGACCTCGGACGGGCGCACCGGCACCGAGCCGGGGTAGACCCGGCCGTTCGTACCGTCGATGGAGATGACGTCGCCCGCTCGCAGCGTCCGGCCGCCGACGGTGAGGGTGTCGTCGCCGAGTTCGAGCTCCTCGGCGCCGCAGACGCAGGTCTTGCCCATGCCGCGGGCCACGACGGCGGCGTGCGACGTCTTGCCGCCGCGCGCGGTGAGAATGCCCTGGGCGGCGATCATGCCGGGCAGGTCGTCGGGATTGGTCTCACGGCGCACCAGGATGACCGGCCCGGTGGCCGCGGTGGCCGCCGCGGAGT
The DNA here is from genome assembly GCF_900188005.1 of Actinoplanes regularis. Lineage (GTDB taxonomy): Bacteria > Actinomycetota > Actinomycetes > Mycobacteriales > Micromonosporaceae > Actinoplanes > Actinoplanes regularis. The sequence continues at coordinate 17,633 of NZ_FZNR01000042.1, forward strand.
CGAACACGATCGCGCCGACCGCCGCTCCCGGTGAGGCCGGCACGCCGATGGTCAGCGGTGCGGGCGCGGCGTCCTGGTCGAAGCTCGGGAACATCAGCTGGGCGAGCTGTTCGCCGGTGACCCGCCGTAGCGCCTCGTCGAGGGTGATGGTGCCCTCGTCGACGAGCTGGGCGGCGATGACGAACGCGGCGGCCGGGGTGCGCTTGCCGACCCGGGTCTGCAGCATCCACAGCTTGCCGTTCTCGATGGTGAACTCGATGTCGCACAGGTCCCGGTAGCGCCCCTCCAACCGTTCCATGATCGACAGCAGCCGCCGGTAGCTCGCCGGGTCGATCGTGGCCAGCTCGGCCAGGCCGACCGTGTTGCGGATGCCGGCCACCACGTCCTCGCCCTGGGCGTTGCGCAGGTAGTCGCCGTAGACGCCGCGCCGGCCGGTCGCCGGATCGCGGGTGAACGCCACCCCGGTGCCGGAGTCGGTGCCGCGGTTGCCGAAGACCATGGCCATCACGTTCACGGCGGTGCCCAGGTCCTGCGGGATCCGCTCCTGGCGGCGGTAGAGCACGGCGCGTTCGGCGTTCCACGACCGGAAGACCGCCGTGATCGCGAGGAAGAGCTGCTCGTGCGGCGCTTGCGGGAAGTCGCGGCCGGTGTGGGCGTGGAACACCTTCTTGTACGCCTCGACCAGGTCGTAAAGCTGCCCCTGGCCCAGTTCGGCGTCGGTCGGTACGCCGGCGGAGACGCGGGCCTGGGCGAGCTCGCTCTCGAAATCCTCGCCGGGAATGTCGAACACGGTCCTGCCGAACATCTGGATCAGACGCCGGTAGGAGTCCCAGGCGAATCGTTCATCGGCGCTCTGCCGGGCGAGACCGGCCACGCTCGTGTCGTTCAGGCCGATGTCGAGGATCGTCTCCATCATCCCGGGCATCGAGAACTTCGCGCCCGAGCGCACCGACAGCAGCAGCGGGTCGTCCGGGTCACCGAACGTCCGGCCCATCCGGGTCTGCATCAGCCGCAGGTGGTCCTCGACGTCCGCGAACAGGCCGTCCGGAACCGTGCCGGTGCGCAGGTACTCCCGGCAGGCGTCGGTGGTGATGGTGAAGCCGGGCGGCACCGGCAGGCCCATCCGGGTCATCTCGGCCAGGTTCGCGCCCTTGCCGCCGAGCAGGTCCTTCAGGTCCTTGTTCCCCTCGATGAAGTCGTACACATATCCGGCCATCGATCTTCACCCCTCACCCGCTCGTCCTGGAGCTCTACCTCCTTGCTAATCCCACGAAGGCCCCGTCCAGTAGGGCCGGACGTCCCTACTGGACGGGGAGGAACAGGACGAACGTAGGGTGCATGACCACCGTCGACAGCAGCGTTCTCCCCCGATGCGTGCAGGCCGCGACGCTGGCCCCGTCGCTGCACAACAGTCAGCCGTGGCGCTTCCGGATCGACGGCGGGGCGGTGCGGGTGTACGCCGACGCCGGCCGCCGGCTCGACGCGCTGGACCCGTCCGGCCGGGAACTGCTGATCAGTGTCGGCGCGGCCCTGTTCACGTTGCGCCTGGCACTGCGCTCGCGGGGCTGGACCTCTGCGCACGTGCTCTTTCCGGAGCCGGATTCCCCCGAGTTGGTGGCCCGGGTGGAGTTGACCGGGCGGGCCGCACCGTCCGAGGCGGTGGCGGCGCTGGCCGCCGCGATCCCGCTACGGCACACCAACCGCCGGCCGTTCACCGCCGCCGTGGTGCCCGCCGACGCGACCGAGGAGCTCACCCGGGCAGCCGCGGACGAGGGCGCCACCTTCACGATCGCCGGAGCGGCCAGCCGCAACGCGATTCTGGGGCTCGGGCAGGTGGCCGAGCTCCGCCTTCGCGCCGACGGCGGCTACCGCGCGGAGCTGGGCCGCTGGACCGGCCCCCGGAAAGGCCGGCACGACGGGATCCCGCCGACCGCGATCGGGCCCTGGGACGCGCTGGAACGACTGCCGATCCGCGACTTCGGGCTGATGCACACCCAGCCCTGGCGGACCAGCGAGCGGTTCGAGGCGCACCCGACCATCGCCGTCCTCGCGACCCGCGGCGACGACCCGCCGCACTGGGTCCTCGCGGGCCAGGCGTTGCAGCACGTCCTGCTGGTCGCCACCCGCCTGGGCCTGGCCACCACCCCCATCAGCCAGCCCTTGGAGATCCCGGAGATCCGCAGGCTTCTCACCGATACGACGGCCGGCCGGTGGGCCCAGATGATCATCCGGCTCGGCTACGGGCCACCGGCCGCGGCGACGCCTCGCCGGCCGCTCGCCGAGGTCCTTCGAGTTGACACGCCGTAGGGCCGAAGGTCCCATTGAGGACGGCTCGGTGACCCTGGGAGGCGGGACCCGTCCGCATCTAGGGTCATCGACAGATGCAGAATCCTCGAAGGGAAGACGCCGTGACCGTGGTCGTGTCCGAACCCCGTGCGCTCGCCGAACTCGACGATCGTGACCTGGCCCGGCTGGACGCCTGGTGGCGCGCCGCCAACTACCTGACCATCGGCCAGATCTACCTGCGCGGCAATCCCCTGCTGCGCGAGCCGCTGACCGCCGAGCACATCAAGCCGCGGCTGCTCGGCCACTGGGGCACCAGCCCCGGCCTGTCGCTGATCTACGCGCACGTGTCCCGGCTGATCCGCCACACCGGCCAGCAGGCCGTCTACCTGGCCGGCCCCGGCCACGGCGGCCCCGCGCTGGTCGCCGCCGGATATCTGGAAGGCACCTACAGCGACATCTACCCGAAGGTCAGCCAGGACGAGGCCGGCATGCTGCGGCTGTTCCGGCAGTTCTCCAGCCCGGGCGGCATCCCCAGCCACGTCTCGGTGACCACCCCCGGCTCGATCCACGAGGGCGGCGAGCTCGGGTACGTGCTGGTGCACGCGTTCGGCGCGGTGATGGACAACCCGGACCTGCTCGCGATCGCGGTGGTCGGCGACGGCGAGGCGGAGACCGGCCCCCTCGAGGGCTCGTGGAAGGGCGTCTCGTTCCTCAACCCGGAGCGCGACGGTGCCGTCCTGCCGATCCTGCACCTCAACGGTGCCAAGATCTCCGGGCCGGCCGTGCTGGCCCGGAAGAACCCGGACGAGGTCCGCGACCTGCTCCGCGGGCACGGCTACGACGTGATCGAGGTCGAGGGCGACGATCTGCCCGGCATGCACCACCGATTCGCCGCCGCGCTGGCGCTCGCGTGGAACCGGATCCGGGAGATCCAGACCGCCGCCCGCGCCGGCGAGTGGGACGGCAGCCGGCCGACCTGGCCGCTCATCGTCCTGCGGTCGCCGAAGGGCTGGACCGGGCCGGACGAGGTGGACGGCGTCACGGTCACCGGCACGTGGCGTTCGCACCAGGTGCCGCTCTCCGGGGTGCGGGACAACCCGGAACACCTGGCGTTGCTCGAGCGCTGGCTCAGGTCGTACCGCCCGGAGGAGCTCTTCGACGCGGACGGCGCGCCCATCGCGCTGATCCGGGAGCAGGCGCCGGAGGGCGATCTGCGGATGAGCGCCACCCCGCACGCCAACGGCGGCCTGCTCACCCGCGACCTCGACCTGCCCGACTTCCGGGAGTACGCCGTAGACGTGCCGCGGCCGGCCGCCGAACGAGCCGAGTCGACCCGCAAGCTCGGCGAGCTGATGCGCGACGTCTACACCCGCAACCCCGACAACTTCCGGCTCTTCTGCCCCGACGAGACGAACAGCAACCGCCTCGGCGCGGTCTTCGAGGTCTCCGACCGCGCCTTCATGGAGCAGGTCACCCCGGACGACGTCGCGATCGGCCGGGACGGCCGGGTGATGGAGGTGCTCAGCGAGCACAACTGCCACGGCTGGCTGGAGGGCTACAACCTCACCGGGCGGCACGGCATGTTCGCCACCTACGAGGCGTTCGCCATGGTCAGCGCGTCGCAGACGATCCAGCACGGCAAGTGGCTGCAGGAGGCCCGGCACCTGCCCTGGCGGGCCAAGGTCCCCAGCCTGAACATCCTGCTCACGTCCACTGCATGGCGTAACGACCACAACGGCTTCTCGCACCAGGGCCCCGGTCTGATCCAGAACGTGCTGACCCAGCGCGGGGACGTGGCCCGGGTCTACCTGCCGCCGGACGCCAACACCCTGCTGTCGGTGGCCGACCACTGCTTCCGGTCCCGGTCGTACATCAACGTGATCGTCATCGACAAGCAGCCGCAGCTGCAGTACCTGTCGATGGCCGAGGCGGTCGAGCACTGCGCGCGCGGGGCCGGGATCTGGCAGTGGGCCGGCACCGACGACGACACCAGCGACCCGGACATCGTGCTGGCCTGCGCCGGCGACGTGGTCACCATGGAGACGGTGGCCGCCGCGCAGATCCTGAAGCAGCGGCTGCCCGGCCTGAAGGTTCGCGTCGTGAACGTCGTCGACCTGATGACGCTCCCCCGGCGCAAGGACCACCCGCACGGGATGAGCGAGACCCTCTTCACCGAGCTGTTCACCGACAGCGTCGACGTGATCTTCTCATTCCACGGCTACCCCGGCGCGATCCACCAGCTGGTGCACGGCCGCCCGGACGCCGACCGGTTCCGCGTGCGTGGCTTCGTCGAGCAGGGCACGACCACGACCCCGTTCGACATGACGGTCCGTAACAGGACCTCCCGCTACCACTTGGTCATGGACGCCATCAACAACGCCGGGCGCGTGCCGCACGGCGCCACCGAGCTCAAGACCTGGTGCGAGGAGCAGCTGGCCCGGCACGAGGCGTACATCGTCGAGCATCTCGAGGACATGCCCGAGGTCCGCGACTGGTCGGTGAGGACTTCCGGCTCCGACCGGTAGGACAAGGTTCAGGACCTGTGGCCCTGCCCGGTGGGCATCGACAGGAATGACGATGAGGAGAGAACCCGGGCCCCCGCGGGTGCCGGACGACCGTTGAAGGAGGCAGACATGAGACACCAACTGATCGTCGTCGGTGTGGACGGCTCCGAGAGCGGCCGCCGCGCACTGGAGTGGGCGGCTCAGGAAGCCGCCGACCGGGTCACCGCGGTCCAGGCGGTGATGGCCTGGCACTGGGACGGCGCCGGGGCCGAGATGCTCGCCGTGACCTCACCGGAGCAGCAGCGAGAGCAGTCCGCGGCGGTTCTCGACCGCGAGGTGAAGGCGGTAGTCGCGGAACACGGGTCGCAGATGCCGATCGCCGCGGAGCTCATCGAAGGCTCCCCCGCGGAGGTACTCACCACCGCGTCCCGCGACGCCGACCTGCTGGTGCTGGGCAGTCACGGACACAGCCCGCTACGGCACCGGGTGCTCGGCTCGGTCAGCGAGTCCTGCATCCGCAGGGCGGCCTGCCCGGTCGTGGTCATCCCGTCCGGCCCCGCCAGGCCGGAACCGAACCGCGACCCGGTGGTGCGGGAAGCGACCACGGCCGGCTGACGACAGGAGGCGAAGAAGGGTCTTTCGGCCCTGGTAGGGGACGCGCGCCGGACCCACACTGAAGGGAGAGCGGCACCTGCCGCCCCCTGAACCCATCGCCGGGCCGACGAGATCGCGCCCATACTGGAAATCCCGGTCGGCCACAGCCGCCCGGGATTTTCGGTATCAGGCGTACCCGCTCGGCGAGCCATTTTCGTCCCAGGAATCTCCCGAAATGCTAGAAATATGCTGTTCTGAGCATTTCTCATAAAAGGGGATTCTTATGCGTGCGCGGTCTGCGCTCGGGCTCGGGCTGACCCTCGTGATGGCGCTTCGGCACCCGCGACGGCGCACGCGGCCGGCAACAGCCACGAACCGGTCGGTACCGGTTCGACCACCCGGGCAGACGCGGTGGCCGCGCCCTTCCTCGAGGTGCCGGAGTAGCCGCCATAAGTCCTGCTCACACGTGACTTTCCGCGGGCCTGATACGGCCTGCGCGGCCCGCCCGGACGGCCTAGCCTGAAAGTAGGTGAGCAGCAGGTCACCCACCGGACCGGCCGCCGTCGTGGCGGCTCAGGGGGTGAGGGAAATGAACAAGTCAGGGCTGACGAGAATCGTTGCCGGAGTCGGCGCGTCACCGGCCGGCCGGCGAGCGGTCGAGGCGGCGGCACGGGAGGCCGCCGATCACGACTATCCGCTCCATCTGATACACGCGTTCGACTGGCCACCGGGCGTCGCCGAGGATTGCCGGGACCTGCGAGGTCTGCTCGAACAGGCCGTGGAGGCGGCGGCCGCCGTGGCACCGACCCTGACGATCACCACCGAGCTGCTGGAGGACGACCCGCTGACCGGCCTGTTACGCCTGTCCCGGCACGCCGCGCTGACCGTCATCGGCGACGGCAACCTCAACGAGCTGGTCTGCCTGACCGCCGACGCGATGGCGGTGCAGCTCGCGGCGCGGGCCTTCAACTCCGTCATGATCACCCGGGCGGTTGCCCCGCCGGACGGACCGGTCCTGGCCGGGATCACCGACTACGACACCTCGGACCTGGTGCTCGACTACGCGTTCGACGCGGCCGCCCATCGACAGACCGGCCTCACCCTCGTCCACGTCCGTGAGACGGGGAACCCGACGCGCTCGCTCGACCAGACGGTCGCGGCCTACGCACGCGCCTACGGGGTCGACCCGTGCTTGCGCATCCTGGAGGGCGACCCCACCACGGTGGTGACCCGCGAGGCGCGGGAGGCGTCGCTGATCGTCGCGGGTGCCCGGGGCCACTCGCCGTACCACGGGATGCTCGGATCGGTCACCCAGACGTTGCTGCACCACGGGCGCGCGCCGATCGTTGTCATCCGCGGATGCCCGCCCACACACCGTCTCGTCACCCGAGCCGAGGAACGGTCATCGGCTGAACCGGCCGCGGCCGGGTCAAGGTGATGCACCGTGACCGCTGCGGCACCCGCCGACGTGGCCGGCAGCGAGGAACTGCTGGGCCTGTTCGTCGACGCCGTCGCCGAGTACGCGATCTTCCTGGTGGACGCCGACGGCACGGTGTCGGCGTGGAACACTGGCGCCGATCGGCTCCACGGGTACCACGATGATCAGATCATCGGCCGGCATTTCTCGGTGTTCTATCCCGCCGAGGACGTAGCCGCCGGCAGGCCCGCACGGGACCTGGCGGTGGCCGCCCGCGATGGGGTTTACAACGATGACGGCTGGCGCGTGCGCGCGGACGGTACCCGGTTCTGGGCACACGTCGTGATCACCGCACTGTTCGACGGTGACCGGCTGCGCGGCTTCGCGGAGGTGACCAGGGACGACACCGCCGCTCGCGCGGTGCGTGCCCGGGTGGAGACGCTCACCGAGATCACCAACGGGCTGCTTGCGGAGCATGAATCCAGTGACACCCTTGCGTCGATCGCCGCTCATGCCCGGCTTCTGCTCGGCGCCGATCAGGCATGGATCAGCAGCCCGGCGGAGCACGGCAAGGTCCGGATCCGGGCGGCGGACGGCTGCCTGGCCGGCCCGGAGGTCGGTGCGGAGCTGCCGCTGACGGGCACCGTGACCGCTCAGGTGCTGGCCGGGGACCAGCCGATCCTCATCGACGATCTGGCGAGCCGATCGCCGGACGGAGACTTCCTGACCGGCATGGCGGCGGTGCTGGCCGCCCCGCTGGTCGCCGGACCGACCACGATCGGCGTCCTGGTCGTGGCGGTGTCAGCCGGTGGCCCCCGGTTCCGGCCCGAGGACTTGGAAATCCTACGAGAATTCGCCGCTCGGGCCGCGCTCCTGCTGGAGTACGAACGGGCACAGCAGACGCTTCGCGAGCGCGACCTGATCGGAGAGCGCGAACGGATCGCCACCGACCTGCACGCCGACGTGATCCGCGAGCTCTCCTGGACGGGCATGACCCTGCAGACCGCCGACGGGTTCGTGACCAGCCCGCAGGCACACGAGCGGATCGAGGAGGCGGTCGAGCGCCTCGACGCGACGATCCGCCGGATCCGCCAGGTGATTTTCGAACTGCCCACCGGCCAGCTCAGTGGGTGAGTAACCGCTCGGCCTCGTCCAGATCCGCGTGGCAGCGCGGCAGCCACGCCTCGCCCCAGTAGAAGTTGCAGCTCGTCTCGGCGCGCAGGACACGCCAGTGAGCTTCCCGCAGGTCCTCGCGGCCGTCAGCGCCTCGAGCCCGCAGGTCCTGGGAGAGTTCGGCGACCCGGGTCAGCGCGTCGCGCTGGGCGGCTGACCCGGTCCACTGGGTGAAGCCGGTGCCGTGATGCCATCCGGTGTTCCAGGCTCCGGGCTTCACCCGCACCTCGCCGTCGGCGCCGTAGCTGTCCAGGTAGTCGTCGATGAAGGTGGGGCGGAGGCCGCCACCGGCCGTGACGCGCTGGAGCAGATCGTCGTGGAAGACCGACCAGAAGTTGGCATGCGGTGACGTGTTCCGGAACCATCCGCCGTTGTCGCCGTCGGTGCAGGTGGTCACCAGCGGTGGGAAGTCGCACCACCTGGTGCGCTCGCCGACCTCGCGGACGAACCAGTCGGCGTCCATGCCGGACTCCTGCGCGTCGGAGAGCTCGCGGTCCCGGACCACCACGACGATCTCCTGGCCGTCGTGGCGGGCGACATGCGGTCGATAGCGCAGCCGCTCCCAGCGCATCGGGGACACCAGCTCGACATGCTCGCTGTCCACCAGCACATACCGGTAGCCCCACTGCCGCAGCAGCGGAATCATCTCCATGCGGAAGCCCATCTCCGGCGGCCAGAAGCCACCGAAGTCGGTGCGGGCGAAGAGGTGACCCGCGATGCCACGCCACCGCGCCAGCTGCTCCGCCCAGTCGCCGGGCGGGATCAGCGGCAGGACCGGGTGGTAGTACGCGGTGCCGAGGATCCGGATCGTGCGGGTGTTCTGCAGGTGCCACAGCAGCGCCCCGCAGTCCACGATGCCGTACGCCCGCTGCTGGAAGGCGGGTGCCGACAGCGTCTCCAGCAGGGTCCCGGAGAGCGACAGGTGCAGCCGGGCGTGCTGCTCGTGCCGCCACAGGGCGCGGGGAATGCGGTCCAGGGCGTACAGGATCTCGGTGGCCTCCCAGGGCGAGTCGGTCAGCAGGTCGTCGAGGTTGCTGGGAGGCTGGTGGAGGTTGAGGACGAGTGCGTGGCTGACGTCGTACGGCATGGCACTGCTCCGGATCGGTGTCAGAGGCGTTCGGCGGTCTCGATCGCGCGGCGCGACAGCTCCGCGCCGTAATCCGTCCAGATCCCCTCGCCCCAGTAGCGGTAGCAACTGGTCTCCGCGGCCAGCAGATGAAACAGCGCGGCGCGGTACCCGGGATCGTCGGTGGGTACCGAGCGGGCCAGGACCCGTTCGTGGAACAGCGAGCTGGCTCGCTCCATCGGTGCCAGTACGTTGTCGTAGCCGCGCACCCAGGAGATGTCGCCGGTCCAGCTGCCGCCGTCGACGTGGAACCGATCGTCGCTCCCACGCAGGGTGTCGATCGTGGCGGCCAGCCGGTCGGGCCCGTCGCCGGGTGCCATCCGTTCCCAGATCCGGTGCTGCTGCACCGGTTGCAGCTCCGGCAGGTCGCCCGGGCGCAGACCGGTGGCGAACAACTGCTCGAGGTATTCGGTGACGTTCACCAGCGGGGTCCGGGTGCCCGAGGATTCCCGGACCACGTCGTAGAACTTGGGCGGGAACTCGTTCATCATCACGCCGCCGTTCTCGCCGTCGGCGATCTGGGTGACCAGCGGCGGCACCCGGTGTCCGGCCAGCTCCACCGGCTGCAGGCCGCGCGCCTCGTAGTACGGCTGCATCTGGGCCACCAGCTTGGTGTCGCTGCCCTGGGTCTTGATCACCGCGATGATCTCCGCGGTCTCGCCCCGGGAGCTACGGCAGACCAGGCGGTGCGGCAGGTGCCGCTGTTCGAGCGGCCGGCCCTCGGGTGACTCGACCGTGTGCTCCTGCACCAGCACCCACGTGTAGCCGCAGTCGACCAGGGTGCGGACGAATTCGTAGGCGACGTCCGGATGGTTCGGCAGCGCCATCTCAGCCGGGCTGAATCCGCGCACCCGGGCCAGCGCCTCGGCGCCGAAAAGGGCGGCGAAGTGGTGCTGCCAGGCCCGGACGTGCAACCGGAAGTCCTGCACCGGGGTGGAGGGCGCCACCGGGTGCCCCCAGCCGCAGCCCAGCCATTCGACGGCCGCGCGTGTCTCGGGTTCGCAGGTGATCCGGCGCAGCGCGTCGAGGACGTCGTTCGCACCCAGTCGCCGCAGACCGTGCAGCAGCGTGCCGGAGTACTCGAGCATCACCCGCGGCCGGTGTCCCTCGGCGAGCAGCGTGGGGATGAACTCCCCCATCCGCTTGTAGCACCAGAGGAAGGTGGCGGCGTTGTGGTTGTCGCCCACGTCCGGGTGCTGCAGCATCCACTGCAGGTTGCTGATGATCTCCGCGGTGTGCAGGTTCTCGCCGGCGGGGATCAGCGGCTGGTGCATGTGCAGCGCGATGGCGCACGCGGCGTCGATCGCACCGAGGTCGAGCCCGGTGTGACCGTTATGGACGGCGGTGTTCCGGGACTGCTCCACGATCGCCTGCACCTGCTGCTCGGAGCCGCACAGGTTCGGCAGGCCGTCGACGTACTCGTCAAGTTGGGTCATCTCACTTATGCCTGATGTGGTGGTAGATGTTCAGGTAGTGGCGCCCCGGCGTGGACCACGAGTAATCGGCGCGCATCGCGTTGACCATCAGCTCACGGAATTCACCGGGGTGGTGGAACCAGAGCCCGATCGCGCGGTGCAGCGCCGAGTCGACCGCCGCCGGATCCGGCTGGTGGAAGACGAAGCCGTTACGCAGGTGCCGGTCCTGGTCGGAGTGCTCCCAGTCGAAGACGGTGTCGCAGAGGCCACCGATGGCCCGCACCACGGGCACCGTGCCGTACTTCATCGCGATCAGCTGCGCCAGCCCGCACGGCTCGAAGAGGCTCGGCATGATCAGCAGGTCGCTGCCGGCGTAGACCAGGTGCGCCAGCTCGGCGGTGTACTGCAGCTCGAGGTGGCAGTCGGGATTGTCGTTGAGGTGCCATTTGAGTTGACGGAAGCGCTCCTCCACGGCGGGATTCGTGCTGGAGCCGAGCAGGACGAACTGAGCGCCGCGGTCGAGCGCGGAGTGGGCGGCGTGGTGGATGAGGTCCACGCCCTTCTGCTCGTCGAGCCGCCCCACGTACGCGACGATCGGCCGGTACGAATCGGCCAGCCAGAACCGCTCGCGCAGGGCCCGTTTGTCGGCGTACTTGCCCGCCAAGTCCTTCCGCGAGTAGTTGTACGGGATGAGCTCGTCCGTCTCGGGGTTCCACACGTCGTAGTCGACCCCGTTGAGAACGCCGCCGAACTTGCCGGCGTGCCGGTGCAGGGCCTCGCTCAGGCCCGCGCCCTGATCGGTCCAGCGGCTCTCCCAGGCGTACTGGGGCGAGACCGAGGTGACGAAGTTGGCGTAGACGACACCCCCCTTGAGCAGGTTCAGGGCGCCGGGATGCTGATCGTCGGCCAGCCGTTCCTTGACGGTGAAGCGGCCAGTGGGCAGCAGGCTGGTGGCCCGCAGCACCTCCTCGCCGCAGCGGCCCTGGTGGCGGATGTTGTGCATGGTCAGGCAGGCGCGCTGCGTGCCCAGGCCCCGGTGCTGGTACTGCTCGAACAGCAGCACCGGAGCCAGCGCGGTCTGCCAGTCGTGGCAGTGCACCACGTCGGGCCGCTTACCGGCGTGCAGCAGGAACTCCATCGCCGCCTTGCAGAAGAAGGCGAAGCGCAGGATGTCGTCGTCGTCGCCGTAGTAGCTGCCCCGTTCGAAGAAGCCGTCCGCCGAGTGCGGCTCGATGAAGTAGCACTTGCGGCCGTGCACGAAGCCGAACCACACGGTGCACGGCACGACACCGCCGTACCACGGCACGCAGAGATCGCGGTACGACACACACAGGCCGTAGATCTGGTCGTAGCGCATGCACGCGTACTTGGGGAGAATGATCTCCACGGCGTTGCCGCGGATCTCGAGTTCCCGGCTGAGGCCGTAGACGACCTCTCCGAGGCCCCCCGCCTGCGCCACCGGGGCGCACTCCGGAGAGAGCATGACGACGTACACGAACGGACCTCCGGACACGGCGCGTTGGTCGGTGCGGGCATTGCCCTGCGGGATCCTTTCGGATCTCCACGATATGCGGCCCGCGACCCGGGGCTCAGAAAAACGCACTCGATTCGATGGCTCCGGTGCCGGGGAGGCCGGATGACCATCACTGTGTGGGAGTCGCCCCTGGACACCCGCCCGGGGAGAAGAATGAGGGCAGGACCGCGAGGGGAGGTAGTGATGATTCGAACGCGGAACTGGGCGGTCGATATCGCCATCGACGAGGACGCGGAGGACCGCCGTACCCATGCGGTGGCCGTGCTGCGCAGCGAGGGCCGACTACCGGTGCGGGGTGAGGGCACCGCCCGCCGCGCACCACGCGATCGGGAGGTGCCGGAGATCGGCGACGAGCTTGCGACGTCGCGTGCGCTGTCCGATCTCGCCTACCAACTGCTGGACGCGACCGCCTCGGACATCGAGGAGATCACCCACCGTCCAGCGCACCTGTACAGCTAGAAGCGACCACGTGACAGGCACCGGTCGGCGCGGCGTGCCGGCCGGTGCGGCCGCCGGTCCCCTCACCTTCGGGACCTTGGGCCCTGACCGTCCACGGATACCGGGCGAACTCTGGGAGCATGACTCAGACGACGGCAGCGGCCCCCGTGGTGATCGAGAGCTGAACCGCCATGCACGCGTCTCTGGCCCTGCTGCTCGAGCTGGGGATCGTGCTGGTCGTCCTGAGCGTTCTCGGATCCGTGGCGCGCTGGCTGGCGATCCCGGCGATCCCGCTCTACCTGCTCGCCGGCCTGGCCCTGGGCGACGGAGGGTTCGTCTCGGTGCCGGAGGCGAACGGGTTCGTCCGCACCGGCGCCTCGATCGGGGTGGTGCTCCTGCTGCTCACGCTCGGGCTGGAGTTCACCACCGAGGAGTTCGCCGGCAGCGCCCGCCGGCATGTGCCGAGCGCCGCCGTCGACCTCGTCAGCAACGCCGTTCCCGGCCTCGTGGCCGGCCTGCTGCTCGGTCTGGACCTGGTGGGCGTGCTGGCGCTCGCCGGTGCCACGTGGGTGTCGTCCTCCGGCATCGTGTCGCGGCTGCTGTCCGACCTGCGGCGGCTCGGTAACCGGGAGACGCCGTCGGTGCTCGCGGTGCTGGTGATCGAGGATTTCGCCATGGCGGTCTACCTGCCGCTGCTGGCCGTGCTCGGGTCCGGGGGCACCTGGTGGCAGGCGCTGATCGGCATCACCCTCGCGGTGACGGTGGTCGCCGCCGCCTTCGCCGGATCGCACCGGTGGGGCGGACACGTCAACCGGTGGCTGGCGCATCCGGACCCGGAGCAGCTCATGCTCCGGGTTCTCGGCTCCACGCTCGTGGTCGCCGCGCTGGCCGAGATGGTGCACGTGTCGGCCGCGATCGGCGCGCTGCTGATCGGTCTGACGCTGACCGGGGAGAACGCGGTCCGGGCGGGCGCGGTCCTGGCGCCGCTGCGGGATCTGTTCGCGGCGGCGTTCTTCCTCTCCATCGGTCTGATGGTCCGGCCCGCCGATCTGGTGGACGCGCTGCCGGTCGCGGCGGGGCTGGCGCTGGCGGGGGTCGTGACGAAGATTCTCACCGGCTGGTACGCCGCCCGGCGTGACGGCACGGGTCGGCGCGCCCGGCTGCGCGCCGGTACGGCGCTCATCGCCCGGGGCGAGTTCTCGATCGTCGTGGTCACCGTCGCCGGCTCCAGCGAACCGGTGCTGGCCAGCACGGTCGTGGCGTACACGCTGCTGCTGGCCGTCGCCGGGCCGCTGCTCGCCCGGTACCTGCCGGTTCTCGCCGGCCGGTACCGGCCGGGGCGGACCGCCCGAGCCGACTCCACCCTGGCCGTTCGGCCAGGGTGGTAATCACCCGAACAGCCACCTAGTTTCAGAAGTCGGGAGATGCCCGAAACGTCATGGTTTGCTCATTTCTGTGAGCATTTCTTCAAACGAAGGCAGGAACATAGAAACCATGACGCGCGCATTGATGATGGGCATCGGACTCATCGCCGGGATGACGATCGGAGCGAGCCCGGCGCTCGCCTCCGCGGGGGGCACGAGCACGGCGGCCACATCCGACTGCGGGCCGTGCGACAAAGGCACCGACAACAGCAGAGGCGTCGACAACAGCTTCGAGATCAACATCTTCAACAACAGCGACAACATCGACAACAGTCGCTACGGGAACAACGGCGTCTTCGGGGACAAGGGCTATTACTACGGCGACCGGGGCTACTACTACGGCGGCGGTGGCCCCGGGCACTGAGCAGGGTGGTGATCGCTGAACCAGACGGTCGCGCCCCCGGGACGCGACCGTTCGGTCCGCCGGCCCACGTCGAGGTGACCTCCGCCCGCGCCCTGGTGCACGAGGCGCTCGCCACGGGCGGCGGATGGCTCCCCTACAACCGCACCGTCGAGCTGCTCGCCGCGTACGGGATCCCGATCCTGCCCGCCGGCACCGCGGCGACCGAGGCCGAGGCCGTCACCGCGGCCGGACGGATCGGCTGTCCGGTGGTGCTCAAGGCGGCGCACCCGGATCTCGTGCACAAGAGCGACACCGGCGGTGTACGACTGGGCCTCACCGACGCGGCGGCGGTCCGCGCGGCTTTCCCCGCGGTCGCCGCCGCCGGGCGCCCCGGCACCGGCGTCCTGGTCCAGCGGCAGTACGACCGGCCGGTCGAGCTGGTCGCCGGGGTCGTCCACGATCCGTTGTTCGGCTCCCTGGTGCTGCTCGGGCTCGGCGGTGTCCGCACCGAGCTGTCGGACGACCGCGCCCTGCGGCTGGTCCCGATGACCGACCTGGACGCCGGCCGGATGTGGCGCGGCCTGCGGTCGGCCCCGCTGCTCACCGGCTATGGCGGCGCACCAGCCGCGGACACCGACGCCCTCGAGGACCTGCTGCTACGCCTCGGCCGCCTCGCCGAAGACCTGCCCGAGGTCGCCGAACTGGACCTCAACCCCGTGCTCGCCGGACCCGACGGCGTGATCGCGGTGGACGCCGAGCTCCGGCTGACGCCCGTCGGCGTGGAACCGGACCCGAGACTGCGCCAACTGCGTGCCGCGGCCCAGCTCGGGGGGCGAGGATGACTGGGACAGCACGTTCGAATCTGGGAGGCATCATGATCGCGCACGTCGGTGATCGACTCGTACTCAAGGGGATTCATGTCGGCGATCCGCACCGCGTCGGGATCGTCACCGCGCTGCCGCACTCCGACGGCACTCCTCCGTACGAGGTTCGCTGGCTGGACAACGACCACACCGCTCTGGTCTTCCCGGGCCCGGAAGCGCACCTGGAGGCGCCGACGGCCGCCCGTTAGCCACCATCACGCCCACGAGGGGTACGCCTGCCCGGATGCACGGGCGCCAGGGGATCGACTGGCTATGGAAGTGGGAGAAAAACGCGTTAAGGATGGCATCCTCCGTTACGAGGGTGAGGAACTGCTCTACCTGAGTGACCGGACGCAGGTCACCCGCTGTAGCTCACCCAAAGGTCCCGGTGTGGTGTGCAAGCACGCCACCGGAGCCGGCGCGACCCGACGGATCGAGCACGAACGCGCCGTCCTGGAGAAGCTCGCCGGACTGCCCGGCGTCCCCCGCCTGGCCGCGTACCAGCCGCGCCGGACCCTGGTGCTCGAGGACGACGGCGGTGCACCGCCACCGGCCGGGCCGATGCCGCTGCCCGACCTGGTCCGCACCGCGCACGCCCTGGCCGGCACGCTCGCGGCGGTGCACCGCGCCGGCGTGCTGCACCGCGACATCACTCCGGCCAACGTCGTGCTGCGGTCCCATGCTCCGACGCTGCTCATCGACTTCGACCTCGCGGTCACCGGCGCCCCGGAGCCGGGCGAGGGCCTGGTCGGCACCCTGGGTTTCCTGGCGCCGGAGCAGACCGGCCGCACCGGCCTGAGCATCGACCGC
>NZ_FZNR01000026.1 GCF_900188005.1 Actinoplanes regularis
GGGGCCCGGCCGCTGCGCCGCACGATCCAGCGGGAGCTGGAGGACACCCTGTCCGAGCAGATCCTCTTCAACGAGCTGCGCCCCGGCCAGATCGTGGTGGTGGACTGCGAGGGCGACCCGGCCAACGTCGAGAAGTCCAAGCTGGTCTTCCGCAGCGCGGAGAAGAGCGCCCCGGTGCCGGCCGGCGAGTAGGAACCGCGGAGCCCGTACGACCCCGGGTCGTACGGGCTCCCCGGTGGCGTCAGCGGGCGGCGAGCCATTCCCGGTACGACGTCTTCGCGATGACCGCGCCCTCCCTGGCGATGATCACGTCGCCGGGGACGGCGGCGAACATGCCCGCGGCCGGGTCGGTGACGACGGCACGCTCGTCGCCCTCGGCCTCCAGGGTGATGCGGCCCAGTTCGTCGAGGGTGAAGACCTCCGGCCCGGCGATGTCCCGGACGCCGTTGAGCGGGGCGCCGGTGCTGACCTCGGCGACCGCCCGCGCGACGTCGGCGGCGGCCATCGGCTGGATCGGGGTGGCCGGCAGCCGGACCGTGCCGGCGTCGCCCGTCCAGGCGAGCACCGCGTCGACGAACTCGAAGAACTGGGTGGCGCGGACGATCGACCACGGGATCGGACCGCTCTTCAGGATCTCCTCCTGCAGCACCTTGGCCCGGTAGTAGACCAGGTCGGGGACCAGGTCGGCACCGACGATCGACAGCACGACCGCGTGGCCGACCCCGGCGTCCTTCGCGGCGTCGAGCAGGTTGTTCATGGTGGTACGGAAGAAGGCGGGGGACGCCTCGTCGAAGGTCGGCGAGTTGGTCAGGTTGACCACGACGTCCGTCCCGGCCAGCGCCGCCGCCAGCCCCTCGCCGCTGAGCAGGTCCAGGCCGGTCGAGGGGGAGTGCGGGACGGCCTCGTGCCCGCCCGCGTTCAGTAGCGCGACGACCTGCGAGCCGATCAGCCCGGTGCCCCCGATGACGGCGATCTTCATGGCCTTGCCTCTCGTTGTGGTCTGCCGGCCGGCAGCCGTGACCAGGCCGCCCTGGGATCTGTGAACCTTCGCTAAGAAGCGTCCCACCTGCGCTTTCGTTGCTCCTGGAAAAATCTTCCTAGGGCGCGACTACGCTTTCGGGAGATGGTTCCGAGACATGCGATACCGATTTCGGGCGTACGTATACGTCCGAGATCGCGTGTCGTCCTGGTTTCGATGATCACGGTGACCGTTCTCGGGGTGTTCGTCGCGTTGCAACCGGCCCGGATGCTGTTGTTCGGGATACTGGCGATCGGACCCCCGCTTGCGGTGACCTCGGCCGCTCCCTTGGGCGTGCTTCTGGTCGGCGGATACGCACTTGCCGCCGCTTTCGCCATCTCGACCTGGCAGGGCCTGTACGGCACCGCCGACCAGGTGCTGCGGCTAATGGTCGTGGTCGCCATCACCGTGATCAGCTGTGGTCTGGCCCGTTATCACCAGCGGCTGCTGCAGGTGTCGATCGAGGCGACGTGGGAGCGGGAGATGCTGGCCGCCGTCGCCGAGCAGTCCTCTGACGCGATCATCACGAGCACCCTGGACGGCGTCGTTCTAGCCTGGAACAGCGCTGCGCAACGGATGTACGGCTGGTCCGCGAGTGAGGTGATCGGCCACCGGCTGACGGACATCCTGCCGCCCGGGCGGGAGGCCGCCGTCGATGAGGCGCTGGCACAGCTCGCCGCCGGCGGGGAAGTGCACCTCGAGGAGACTGCCAGACTGCACAAGGACGGCACGCCGATCCTGGTGTCGGTCACGGTCTGGCCGATCCGCGACCAGAACGGCGTTGTGGTCGCCGGGGCCGCCACCGAACGTGACATCACCGAGAAGAAGCGCCGGGAGGCCGAGGAGAGGGCGGTCCGGGAACGTTCCTCGCGCGCCGCCAAGCTGGAGAGTCTCGGCCAACTCGCCGGGGGTATCGCGCACGACTTCAACAACCTGCTCGCGATCATCCTCAACTACGCTGATTTCCTCGCCGACCAGGTCACCGGCGAGGGGGCCGACGACCTGGTGCGCATCCGGAAAGCGGCCGAGCGGGCCAAGTCGCTGACCGCGCAACTGCTGGTGTTCGCCAAGCGGGAGCCCACCCAGGTGGAGATCATCGACCTGAACCAGGTGGTCACCGAGGCCACTGAGCTGCTCAGTCGCACCATCGGGAAGAACGTCGAGCTGGTCTGTCGGCCGGCGACCGGGGAGACGCTGGTCCGCGCCAACCGGGGGCGTCTCGATCAGATCCTGCTCAACCTGGTGATCAACGCGCGGGACGCGATGCCGGACGGCGGCGTGGTGGTGGTCGGGACCGACAGCGTGGAGCTCGGCGACAGCCTGACGGACCCGCTGCCGCGCGGCCGCTACGCCCGGCTCACGGTCAGCGACACCGGCTGCGGAATGACCCCCGAGGTGCGCGAACGGCTCTTCGAGCCGTTCTTCACCACCAAGCCCAGCGATCGGGGCACCGGACTGGGGCTGGCCACCGTCTACGGCATCGTCGGCGACGCGGGCGGGACGATCGGCGTCGACTCGACGCCGGGGGTCGGCACGACGTTCCGCATCCTGCTGCCCTTGGCCGTGGCGTCGGACGGGACGCCAAAAGACGAGGCCGCGCGTGAGCCGGCTCAGGGCCACGGCGAGTTGATCATGGTGGTCGAGGACGATGAGCACGTGCAGGATGTGGTGCTCCGGATCCTGCGGAAGAACGGCTACCGGGCGGCTGCCCTCGGCGAGGAATCGCTGGCCGGCATGGACCTGAACGAGGTCGCGCTGGTGGTCACCGACACCCTGATGCGCGGCTGCTCCGGCCCGGCCCTCGCCGAGCGCCTGCGGCTGCGGCGCCCCGACCTGCGGGTGCTGTACATGTCCGGCTACGGCGGCGCCGAGGTGCGCCGCATGCACGGCATCGACCAGGAGACCCCGATCCTGCAGAAGCCGTTCACGTCCGTCGAACTGCTCACGGTGGTCGGTGAAGTGCTGGCGGCGGCTCACGCCAATGGGGCTTGACGGACACCCGGTGTTGACATTGGCTCCCGGGGCCGGGTGTACTGCCTGACGACGTTGACCTGGTCGATCCGATCAGCGGCGTTCCACCCATCTTGTGGGAACGTGCACAGGAAGGCAGGTGTGCCGTGCCACTCACCCCGGCCGAGGTCCACAGCGCCGCGTTCCGGCGGCCCCGCCCCGGCGGGCTCGGCTACCACGAGGACGACGTCGACGCGTTCCTGGACGATGTGGCCGACGAGATGCTCCGCCTGGCGGCGGAGAATCGCACGCTGAGTGACCGGCTCACCCATGAGGACCTAGCCGAACGGATCCGCCGGCTGGAGGTGGAATGCCTGCGTTCCCAGGAGCACGCCCTCGCCCTGCAGGCCGAGTTGGAGCAGCTCCGCGCTGCGCAGGCCCCGGTCAGATTGGACGATCCGCGCATGCTGGAGGTGGCGCGGCGCAACGCGGACGAGTATGTCGCCGAGGCCCGCCGCGAGGCCGAGGCCCTGGTGGAGCACGCCACCACCAAGGCCGGTCAGCTCGTGAGCGAGGCCCAGCTGCGGGCCTCGACGATCGTCGCCGACGCGCGGCACGCGCACGCCGAGGCGGTTTCCGGCATCGAGGCGCAGCGGGCCGCCGCTCTGGATGAGATCGGTGAGCTGACGGAGCTGGTCGAGCGCCGGCGGACGGAGATCGCCGAGGCGATCTCCGGGCGCCTACGGGATCTCACCGGCTGACCGGCGCGCGGCCGTTTCTCGGATATCAACGCTTGATCAGGTCCGACATAGTGGCGGTATGACTGCGTACCCGCGCCTCGCCGCCGCGATCGCCGCCTCGGCCCTCGTCGTCGCCGTGTCGTCCCCCGCCCTGGCTGCGCCGGCCTACCCGGCCCCGCACGGCCGCTGCGTGGACCAGGTGGGCGTGCTCGGCGCCGAGCTGTGCGACCGGGTGACCGGCGTGCTGCGCGCCGACGAGCGGGTCACCACCGACGAGATCGCGGTCGCCGTCGTGCCGACCACCGGCGACGCGACCATCGAGGAGTGGAGCACCGGGCTGTTCAACCGGTGGCGGGTGGGCAAGGCCGGCAAGAACAACGGCGTGCTGCTGGTGGTCGCGGTCGACGATCACAAGGTACGTCTGGAGACCGGAACCGGGATGGCGCGGCGTCTCGACGACACGGCCGCCGCCGGCATCGTCGACGACGTGATCACCCCGGAGCTCGCCGACGAGCGGTATGCCGACGGCATCCTGCGTGGGCTCGACGAGGTCCGCCGCCACATCGGTCACAAGATCGCGACCGGTGCCGAGCTGGCCGGCCTCGCGCCCGCCGAGGCCGGCGGCACCGACCTCGCCGGGACCGAGGACATTTCGCTGTACGACGATGAGGTCTCCGGCGGCAGTGGCGCACCCTCCTGGCTGCCGGTGGCCGGGCTCGCCCTCGTCGGCCTGATCGGCATCGGTCTGCTGAGCGCCCGGTCCCGGCGGGCCCCCGCGCCGGCCGGCGCCAAGGGCCCCCGGGTGCGTGGCTGGGCCGATCACCCCCACCACCCCGCCGACCGCTCCCACGCCGCGGACGGCGCTGCCGCGTCGGCCGGCTTTCTCGCCGCCAGCACGTACGACTCGTTCTCCTCCAGCGGCTCTTCGTCCAGCGATTCCTCGTCCAGCTCCAGCAGCTCTTCCGACTTCGGCGGTGGCTTCTCCGACGGCGGCGGCGGCTCCGGCAGCTGGTGAACCGGCCCGGACCCTGGGCCGGACGAAGCGTCTCGATCAGTCGCCGGACGGGCGACCGGCGAGATCCTTGCCGACGAACCGTTCGAGAAGATCTCGCAGTACGTTCTGCTCGGCGTCGCTCATCCAGCCGAACAGCTCCGCGGAGACCTGACGGGCGATGCCGGTAGCGGCGACGAGTCGTCGGTGACCGGCCTCGGTGAGCACGACGACCCGTGCCCTGCGGTCGTGCGGCACCGGTTCGCGGGTGACCAGGCCGAGCCGTTCGAGATCGTCGACGGCGCGCAGCATCACCGATTTGTCGCTGTGCAGTTCGACGATCAGGCGCGCCTGTGTCGCGGGGCCGATGCGGGCGAGCGTGCTCAGCACGCCGAACAGGCGGCCGTCGAGATCCAGATCCCGGAGCGCGTGGGCGAACGTGTTGGTGGCCCGTTTGTGGGCCAGGGCCAGCAGGCGGCCGATGTCGGTGCCGACGGTGTCTGGATCACGCACGACGCCGAGTCTACTCAAACGAGATAGTCTCGCGAGAGAATTTCTCGACGGAGAAGATTGCGCTACGGTGTGCCTGACGGGACGACTGACGTGGTTCGGCTGTCCGGCAGAGGGGGAGGGGCGACGATGGAAGGGTTGAGCCGATGGGTGCTGTCACGCCGCCGGAGGCGGCAGAGCGCGATGGCTGGTGCGGAGTCCACGAACCTTCGCCGGGCCGGTGAGGCGGTGCTCGGTGTCGGTTCCTACCTGGTCAACGCCGGTGGTCACCGCGCCGGTCGCCTCGCGCGAGGGGTCGCCCTGTTGTCCACCGGGTTGCTCGCCGGCGCCTTCGCCTACGCGGTGGTCTCGGTCGTGCCGACCTTCAAGGCGGTTCCGCTCGACGTCCACCTGCAATTCCGTACCGCTCTCATGCACATGAACGGCATCTTCATGCAGGCGCTGATGGCGGTCAGCCTGCTCAGCTCGTTCTGGCTCGCGATCACCCTGCGCGGCGCCGCCCGCGGGTACGCCGCCGGAGCCGGCTCGCTGGCGCTCACGTCGCTGCTGGTCACCCGATTCGGCAACGTGCCGATCAACGGCAGGATCAAGACGTGGTCGGCGAGTTCGCTGCCGCTTGACCACGCCGAACTTCTCCAGCGGTGGGAGATCTACCACTACCTCCGCACGGCCACGGCAATCGCCGCGTTCCTTCTGCTGATCGTCCTTATCGACAGGGCAGGGGCGGTCCGGCGCGTCGGAGTGTCGGAAAGCCATCGCGCGTCTGGTCCACAGGGTCCGGTCGTGACTACGGTGTGACCAGCCGTTCATGCTCGGACCGCCGGCCCGGGTCCGGTCGCCGGCGGCGCCCGGGTCGGCCCGCATGCCGCGGGCTCCCGGAGCGGCGCGCCGGCTCCTGACCTGTTCCGGTCCTCTGTTCGGCTTCGGTCTTTCTGGTCAGCTCCGGCCGGGGTGGGTCCGGCGGGCGCGTGACGGGAGTTGGGCGCCGGCCGGGGTGAGGTGGTTTGCTGGTCAGCCCCGGCTGGGGTGGGTCCGGCGGGCGCGTGGCGGCAGTTGGGTGCCGGCCGGGGTGAGGTGGTTTGCTGGTCAGCCCCGGCTGGGGTGGGTCCGGCGGGCGCGTGGCGGGAGTTGGATGCCGGCCAGGGTGCGGGTGGCCGCCGGTCCGCGTGGCCGCCGGGGACGAGGGAGCACCGGGACCGGAGAGTGCTCCAACCGCGGTTCGTCCGAAGGCTCCTGTGCGGGCTTTTCCGGAAGCTCTTCTGCGGGCGCTTCCAGGACTTCGCGTGAGAGCTTCTCGGGAAGTTCCTGTGCGGGCTCCTGCGAGAGTTCGTCCGAGGACTCTTCCGAAGGCTCGTCCGACGGTGTGGGCTGCGGGCGGACCTGGAGTTCGATGGTCTCCCGGGTCCGGACCTCGGCCTCCGCGAGCGGCGCGGCGAGCAGGAACGCGTCGGGCAGTGCCGGCGGTGCCTCCGCTCCGGCCGGCTCCGGGGTGGCGAGCAGCTTCGCCCCGCCGAGATTCGCGGCGGCGAACAGCGCGCTGACCGCGGCCAGCACCGGTGACTCGCTGATCGACGTGGCGACCAGGGTCACGGTCGCCGCCGCGGCGGCCAGCGCGGTCACGGCGCCGGCCTGACGGATCCGCTGGGTGTTCCGGGCGCCGATGAGGAACGCGGCGGCCGCGGCGGCCGAGCCGAGTACGGCGGAGACCACCCATACGGTGGCGAGGGGCCAGAGCGGACCGAGCGGATCGTCCCCGCTGGAGAGGAAGAAGAGCACGAACGGCGCTCCGACCAGCGCTGTCATCAGGAACACGACCGCGTCGACGGTGAGCACGATGGCCCCGCCGGTGATCGCGTCCATCCGGCGTGCCCAACTGATGTCAGCCATTCGCAAACCTCCCCGTGAGCTTTGATCAGGGACCGTACCTTATCGATCCGATAACGGGTCAATAAGGTCTGGGCCACGACTTTCGTGCGGCAGGGGGTGATCTTCACTCCCCGCAACGGATCGACTTCCTTGAGTGCGATCGGGGGTAGGTCAGGTCCCGGACAGGCGGCTGTCCCGAGACGGCAGGACGGCCTGTTGATCGCCGGATCCGACGCTCACGGCCAGCGGGAAGCCCACGACCAGGGGCCCCGGGCGATAACCCGCGACGCGGCTGGCCCCTGGCGTCCTGTCAGGGCGGCCGAGGTCGCTCCGGGATCCAGGGGTGGTAACGGGACGGCGGACAGCACTCCGGGGCCGGCCGTGGAGGGGTGATGTCACGGGGCGTGGCCGAGAGGCCTGGCCAGTGAGCTCCATCGGTCGTACCGAGAAATTTGGATTTTGAAGTTTATTGCTGGTTGCCGTATGCGTTCTGGGTGGCGCGGGTGCGGGTGTCCTGGATCGCGGCGGCGACCGTGGCGTACAGAGCCGCGCCCGAGCCGACCCCCGCGATAAGCCCGACCGTGCCGTCGGAGGCGCCGAGCGCGTGGGCGAGGAAGCCGGCCACCCCGAGCGCGGTCATCGCGGTGCCCAGCCAGTTGTAGAGCGGCATTCGCCAGGCCCTCGCCAGCGGGAAGAAGTGCACACCGACCACCACGGCAACCCAGGCGACGCCCACCTCCGGGGCGTCCAGCATCTGGTTGATCACGTAGAGCCCGCCGAACAGCGCGACGATCTCGCCGGCGACCGTGTAGAGGTACCGCCGGTCGGTGAACCCGGCGACGTCGCCCTGCCGGGGTGCCGGCGCTGAGGGGGCCACCCGGAAGAGCGTCACGAGCAGCGCGATCGCGACCACGGCCCCGGCGATCCGGATTACTGTCGGCCAGGGGCTCGGCAGGCCCCCGCTGTTGGCCATCACGAACCCCGTGCCGAAGCCGAGTGCGACCAGCGAGCCGACCACCAGCCCGCTGAGCCGCCGTCCATCGTTGTCTGTCCCTGTCATGCCGTCATCCTGCCGTCACGGTGCCCCGCGGTGCTGCCCGGTGTGCCGTCGCGTTGTCCGGGCGAAATGGCCGGTGCGCTGTCGCGTTGTCCGGGCGTGGTGGCCGGCGGGCTGTCGCGGTGTCCGGGCGTGGTGGCCGGCGGGCTGTCGTGGTGTCCGGGCTCGCTGTCCGGTAGCGGCGTGCCCCAGCGCGCGAACTGCGCCCGGGCCTGGCGCTCGCCGCGGGCCAGCAGCATCCCGCGGCCGCCGGGCAGGCGACCGAGACCCTGGCTGATCAGCAGGTTCGCGGTGATCCGGGCGAGGCCGTACCACGGTGGACGGCTACGCAGCCCCAGGTCCCGCATCGCCGCGCGGCCGAGCAGCCACGTGCTCACCGACAGGGCCCGCTCCCGTTCGTAGACCCGCCGCCAGCCGTGGGTCACCTCGTCGGTCATGGTGATCAGCGCCCGGGCCAGGGCGACACTGTTCCCGTCCGGCGGCGGGTCGTAGGAGAGGAAGTGGTAGAGCAGCCGGCGTCCGCGCCGCTCGGTGTGCGGCAGCCAGGCGTCGTCGACCCCGAGCAGCCAGCCGACGTAACACCACAGGTGCATCACGGCCCGCGCGTCGGCGCGGGACACCCGGACCCCGAGCAGGCGCAGGTGCAGCAGGAAGCTGGTCGAGAACACGCCCAGGGTGCTGGCCTGGTCGTACTGGTTGATCGGGAGTCCGCGGCCCGCGTGGTCCCAGCTCGGGTCGGCCTCCAGCCGGGCGTTGACCAGGGCGTGCATGACCCGTACGTGCAAGGTGGTCCGGAATCCCGCGCCGTCGGGCGCCAGCCCGCCCGGCGCCGTGACCGCCCGCCACCAGAGCGAGGTCTCCCGGATCCGTCGCAGCGTCTCGCCGCCGGTCAGGCGTCCGGTCCGGACCAGCGGCTCGAGGGCCGCGCCGGTCCGGTAGCCGCCGAGCAGCGACCCGTAGGCGAGGACCAGCCCGGCGTCCATCCCGAAGGCCCGGCAGGCCTCGGCTCCCCGCTCGAGAAGATCGTCGTCAACCCATGCGGGCCGGTCCAGGACCGCGGAGAAGAACGTTCGAAATGGCTCCGGTACGTCGTCGTACGGTCCCGCCGCGACCGTACGGTGCAGATCGCGGACGGTCAGCCCCGGCGTCTCGCGCACGGCCCGGATCAGTGCCGCGGCCGGTTCGTCCCGCCGGTTCAGGCCCGTCTCCAGCGCGGAGATCTCCGCGGCGGTCGGCCGGGCTCCCGCCCCGGCCAGCAGTCGCAACGGCCGGGACGCGCGCTCGCTCCAGTCCCGGTCCGCGCCGAATCTCGTCGGAACCATGCCCCGACGATAGGGCGCGTCCGCGCTCGCCCACTACCCGTGTCTTCCGCCCGATCGGCGCCGCGCGGCGCGGCTCGGACAGCGGGTCGCCGCGTCAATCCGCTCGGATAATCATCCGCCTGCCGACGCCGTACTTTTCGTAGTTGAGCAGCTACAATGGGCGGACTTCGGTTTCCTCGCCGAAGACCAGATGGCCGCTCCGCGGTGCACATTTCCGCCTGCGAAGCCACGAGACCATCCAGGAGCTGATCAATGACAGCCACGGCGAGCGAGATCCGCACCGGCGACGACGAATTCTCCTGGGATGAGCCGGATTCCGCGGCCGTCCTGCGAGCGCGGGCCGAGGCCAAGGCTGTCACCTCCGCCGACCCGGTCCGCGCCTATCTGCGGGAGATCGGCCGGGTCCCGCTGCTCACCGCCGAGCAGGAGGTCGCGATCGCCAAACGCATCGAGGCCGGGCTTTATGCGACCGAGCTGCTGCGCGCCCACGACCAGGGTGAACGCGTGCTCCCCGCGGACCTGGTGCGGGATCTGCACCTGGTCTCGCGGGACGGGGACCGGGCGAAGGACCACCTGCTGGAGGCGAACCTGCGGCTCGTGGTGAGCATCGCGAAACGGCACGCCGGGCGCAGCATGCCATTCCTCGATCTCATCCAGGAAGGTAATGTCGGTCTGATCCGCGCGGTCGAGAAATTCGACTATGCCAAGGGTTTCAAGTTCTCCACGTACGCGACGTGGTGGATTCGTCAGGCCATTTCCCGGGCGACGGCCGATCAGGCGCGAACCATCCGCATCCCGGTTCACATGATCGAATTGATCAACAAGCTGGTCCGGGTCCGGCGCGATTGTCTGCACGAATTGGGCCGGGAGGCGACGGTCGCCGAGTTGGCCGGCGAAATGGATCTCACCCCGGAGAAGGTGCTGGAGATCCAGCAGCACGCCCGGGAACCGATCTCGCTGGACCAGTCGATCGGCGGTGAGAGCGACACCGCGCAGATCGGCGACTTCATCGAGGACGAGGACGCGGTCGTCGCGCTCGAGGCGATCA
The DNA here is from genome assembly GCF_900188005.1 of Actinoplanes regularis. GTDB lineage: Bacteria > Actinomycetota > Actinomycetes > Mycobacteriales > Micromonosporaceae > Actinoplanes > Actinoplanes regularis. The sequence continues at coordinate 10,503 of NZ_FZNR01000026.1, forward strand.
GCCACACCCTGCTGCGCGATGAGGTCGACGCGATCCTGGCCACGCTCACCGACCGCGAGGCCGGGGTGGTGCGCCTGCGGTTCGGGCTGGTCGACGGCACCCCGCGGACCCTCGACGAGATCGGCCAGGTCTACGGGGTGACCCGGGAGCGGATCCGGCAGATCGAGGCGAAGACGATGTCGAAGCTGCGGCATCCGGCGCGGTGCCGGCTGCTGCGCGACTTCCTGGTCTGATCGGCCGGTCAGGCGTTCGCGGGTCCGTCCAGGGCGGTTCCGTACAGGCGGGCGACCCGGAGCCTGATCACCACGCGCCGGTCCTTCGTCATCTGCTCGAGGAACGCCGCCTCGTCCGCCGCCTCGTCGAGGCCGCCGATCATGGCGAGAAGCTCCCGTCCGGTGGGGTCGCCGGGTTCCGCGCTCGGCTCCGACACCTGTGCCTCGCCCTCCGCGACGGCGTAGGCGAAGACGGTGTCGCCCTGCACGTGCAGGGTGGCCCGCGGGTCACGGCGCAGGTGGGTGACCTTGACGCGTCCCTCCGCTGAGGAGAACCGGATGACCCGCTCTTCGGCGTCCCAGACGAAGACCATCGAAGCCAGGTGTGGATGGCCGTCGCGTTTGACGGTCGCCAGGACCCCGAACTGCTGTTTGCCGAGGATCTGGACCAGTTCCTGATCGGTGAGAGGGCGGGCGCTGGGTCCTTGGCCCGGGCCGTGGTCGCTGTCGCTCATCTGGAGGGGTCCTTTCGGGGCTGGGCGTGCTCGTCGACCTACACAAGAGACAGTAGCAGATGATCCGCTTCAGGATCATCCGACGTGGACCTTGTCCATGATGGACGGGCGCGGCGTGCTTTCAGCGTGGGTCTTGAATCTCCGGGAACTGATCGGCGCCGGGCGGCGACTATCGATATGACTATCCCGACAAGAAAGATCAAATGATGAGATTTCGTACGATCGTCGTCGTGGCTGCCGCACTCGTCGCCGGCGGTCTCGCCGCCTGTGGAGACTCCGCGACCGGTACCGCGACCGCCGTCCCCGCAGCCCCTCCCGCCGCCGCACTGACCGTCAAGGATCCCTGGGTGAAGGCCGTCGACTCCGGCATGACCGCGGCGTTCGGCACCCTGGTCAACAACACGGGCGGCGACGTGACCGTGGTCGGCGCCAGCTCGCCGGTGTCGCCGGTGGAACTGCACGAGATGGCGATGCAGGACGGCGCGATGGTGATGCGCCCGAGGGCGGGCGGTCTCGTGATCAAGGCCGGTGGCACGCACGTGCTCGCGCCCGGCGGTGACCACCTGATGCTGATGAAGCCGTCCGCGGCGATCAGGCCCGGCGACGAGCTGAAGTTCACTTTGACGCTGGGCGACGGTGGCACCGTGTCGTTCAGCGCGGTCGCCAAGCCGTTCGCCGGAGCGGGGGAGAGCTACGCCCCATCGGCGATGGCGAGCATGGCGCCGTGACGCTCAGCCGCCGTCACCTCCTCGCCGGCGGAACCCTCGGCGCCGGTGCCGGCGCGGTCGCGGGTGGACTGGGCGTCGCCTCCCTCCGGGCGGCACCCGCTCCGCCGGACACCGCTGCGGACTTCGGTACGGCCACCGTCGCCTACCACGGCCCCCGCCAGAGCGGCGTCACGACCGAGCCGCCGGCCCACGCCGCGTTCGTGGCGTTCACCCTGCCCGCCGGCACCGACCGGCGGGCACTGGGCCGGATGATGCGACTGCTCTCCGACGACGCCGCCCGGCTGACCCGGGGTGAGCCGGCGCTGGGCGACACCGACGCGGAGCTCGCCGTCCTCCCGGCCCGGCTGACGGTCACCTTCGGGTTCGGCCCCGGCCTCTACCGGGCCGCCGGCGTGAAGAGTCCGGTCACCGACCTGCCGGCGTTCCGCGTCGACCGGCTGGGGCCACAGTGGTCGGGCGGGGATCTGCTGCTGCAGATCTGCGCCGAGGACCCGCTCACCGTCACCCACGCCCAGCGCATGCTGATCAAGGACGCCCGGCCGTTCGCCGCGGTCCGCTGGGTGCAGCGTGGCTTCCGCCGCAGTCCCGGCGTGCAGCGGACCGGCTTCACCCAGCGCAACGTGCTCGGTCAGCTCGACGGCACCGCCAATCCGACCGGCGCGGTCCTGGACGCCGCGGTGTGGCGCCCGGACGGCAGCACCACGCTGGTGTTGCGGCGGATCCGCGCCGAGATCGAGAAGTGGGACCTGCTCAGCGTCGGCGACAAGGAGAACGCCGTCGGCCGCCGGATGATCTCCGGCGCACCCCTGAGCGGTACGAACGAGCACGACGAACCGGACTTCGCCGCGCTCGACGGCAGCGGGCTGCCGTCGATGCCCGAGCACGCGCACGTCACCCGGGCGCACGTCACCGAGCCGGCGCTGAAGATCCTGCGCCGGCCGTACAACTACGACGAGGCGCCGAACGCGGCCGGGCAGCCGGACAGCGGACTGATCTTCGCGGCGTACCAGGCCGACATCGTCCGGCAGTACCTGCCCATTCAGCAGCGTCTCGCGGAGAAGGACCTGCTCAACGAGTGGATCACGCCGATCGGGTCGGCGGTCTTCGCGATCCCGCCGGGCTGTGCCGCGAGCGGCTGGGTCGGCGAGGAGGTGCTGTCGTGAAGCGCCTCGCCGTGGTGACAGCGGTGCTGTCGTGAAGCGCCTGGCTGTCGTGGTGGCGCTGCTGTCCGCAGTGCTGTCCGTGGTGCTGCTGCCGGGGGTGCCCGCGTGGGCGCACAACCGGCTGCTCGCCGCCGAGCCGTCGGCCGACGCGGTGCTCACCGGCGCGCCGCGCGCGGTGTCGCTGCGCTTCGCCGAGCGGCTCAACCCGGACTTCACCACGATCGTGGTCTCCGACGGTGCCCGGCGGCGGGTGGCCACCGGGGAACCGGAGGTCGACGGCGCCACCGGGGTCGTCACGCTGCGGGAAGACCTGGCGAACGGCCCGTACACGGTGGCCTACCGGGTGGTCTCGTCGGACGGACATGCCGTGCAGGGGTCGTACACCTTCAATCTCGACGATCCGGGCAAACCCGCAGCCGCGTCGACCACCGTGAGCGTGGCGGCGGCCGCGTCCGGCGGGCCGTCCGCCGGTCCGCTGATCGGCCTCGGCGCCGCGGTCGTCGTGGCGGCCGGATTCCTGGTCCTGAGACGACGGCGGAAAACGCCGGGAACCAATCGGCTCCGGTAGTCGACCAACGCGTCGACCCCCGATCACCACCTCCACCGACCGGAGCGCCGATGACCACCGCTGCCCCGCCGACCGCCCCGCCGACCCCGCAGTCCCGCGCAGCGGCGTTCGGCTTCGGCCCGCTGCTGCTTCGCCTGCACTTCTACGCCGGTGTGCTCGTCGCCCCGTTCCTGCTGGTAGCGGCGATCACCGGGATGCTGTACGCCTTCACCCCGCAGCTGGAGAAGATCGTCTACAGCACCGAGCTCACCGTCAACGGCACCGGCGGCGCGGCCCTGCCCCTGGCCGAACAGGTCGCCTCGGCCCGCGCCGCCCACCCGGCCGGCGCCCTGCTCGCGGTGCGCCCCGGCGCCTCCTCGGCCCGCTCCGGTGCCGACGCCGACACCACCCAGGTCGACTTCAGCGACCCGTCCCTGGACGCGGACCACCAGCACACGGTGTACGTCGACCCGTTCACCGGAAAGGTCACCGGTCAGCTCACCACCTGGTGGGCCGCCACACCGCTCAACGCCTGGCTCGACAACCTGCACGCCAACCTGCACCTGGGCGAGGTGGGCGCGCTCTACTCCGAACTCGCCGCCAGCTGGCTGTGGGTGCTCGCGCTCGGCGGTGTGATCCTCTGGTGGCGGCGGCAGCGCGGCAAGCGCACCGCCCGCCGCCTGCTCACCCCGGACCTGACCGCGAAGAAGGGCGTCCGCCGCACCCTGGGCTGGCACGCCGCCACCGGCATCTGGATCGCCGTCGGCCTCCTCTTCCTCTCCGCGACCGGCCTGACCTGGTCCACCTATGCGGGCGGCAACTTCGGCGCGCTCATCGACTCGCTCGACGCCAGCCGGCCGGCGGTCTCCACCAGCCTGACCGGCGCGGCGGCCCCCGCCGGCGGCGGGCATCACGACAGCGCGGCCCCGGGCGGCCCCGGCGGCGGCGTCGACCCGGCCGCCCTCACCACCGTCTACCACGCGGCCCGCGACGCCGGGCTGGACGGTCCGGTGTCGATCAGCGTCCCGGCCGACGCCGCGACCGCGTGGACGGTCACCCAGACTCGTGCTCTCTGGCCGGTCGGCCGGGACAGCGTGGCGGTGGACGCGAGCGGCACGATCATCGAGCGGATCGACTTCGCGGACTGGCCGCTGCTGGCCAAACTCACGCAGTGGGGGATCTACGCTCACATGGGCAACCTGTTCGGCCTGCCCAACCAGCTCCTGCTGGCGGCTCTCGCATTCGGACTGATCTGCGTGATCGTCTGGGGTTACCGGATGTGGTGGCAGCGCCGCCCCACCCGTGCCGACCGGCGCGCCGCCGTCGGGGCCCCGCCGGCGCGGCACGCGTGGCAGCAGCTGCCGCCCTGGGGGATCGCGGTCGGGGTGCCGGTGGTGTTCGCGGTCGGCTGGTTCCTTCCGCTCTTCGGGGTGCCACTGTTGGCGTTCCTGGCCATCGACACGGTGATCGGCGTCGTGGGTGGCCGGAAGCGTCCGGTCCCGGTGTCACCGGCCCCCGCCGGCAGCTGATCGTCCCGTCCAAGTGACCACCGCGGTTCTGATGCCTGGCTGGTTTCCAGCTCGGTTCGGTGGCTGGTGCGGATGGTGGTTCTCATGCGTGTGTGGGCCCCGGCTCGGTTCGGTGGCTGGCGCTGGTGGTGACTACGGGAGATTCGGTACCGCTGTGAACGCCAGCCGAATTCAGCCGGCAGGCGGTATTGCTGGTAGTCGGTTGAGGACTGCCCGCCACTGGCGCTGTCGGTCGGCGGGCGGTGTCAGCACACAATCTCCGCAGGTCCCGCCCCCGGGAATGCGGTAATACAGGCAGCAGTTGCGGCGCACCAGGAACCATCGTTCCCGCGCCGGATCCGGCCGGACCAGCTCCGCCGAGGACCGCAGCGGCGCCGTGGCCAGCGTCCCCTCGACGATCTCCGCGGCCCGGCCCGCGCACTCCGGCAGGGCGTCGGCGATCATCCCGGCCGCTCCGCCCAGCGCGGACGCCACGTTGCCCCACAACACCTGCGGCGACAGTGCGAACCGGATGCGGAATGTCTCGAGCAGCGGCTCGACCAGGGCGATCGTCGCGGTCTCGGTGAGCCGCGCGGCGACGGCTCCGGCCGGTTCCTCCGCACACGGCATTGCGGTCAGCTCACGGTAAGCGATCGGAATCGGACCGCCTGGGACCGGCCGCCACCACAGCCGGTCCAGGTCCGGCAGCGGGAGGGCACCACCGGCCGCCGCCGCGCCGAGCAGCGGCGACAACAGCCGCGAGGCGATCCCGAGAAAGGTGATCGACGCGGTTTCCCGTTCCCCGATCGCGGCACGATCAAGACCAGCCATCCGTACGAGGGTGTCCCGAGCGATCTCCACCCGCCTCGTCACCACCCGCTCATCCAGCAGCTCCGTCAGCGGCAGCCACGCCGGATCCCCGTCCCACGGCTCCCAGGCGAAGTAGGGCCCGAGCCGCCCAGCGACCTGCAAAGCTTCCGCGGCGCTCACCATGCGCTCCACCTTAAGAGCCGGACCGCGGCTGGCGCCGGGACGGTGCGCACACCAGCCGCTCGCGCTGTCAGGCGTCGGTCGGGCTGTTGGGTGTGGGTCGGGCTGTTGGGTGTGGGTCGGGCTGTTGGGTGTGGGTCGGGCTGTTGGGTGTGGGTCGGGCTGTTGGGTGTGGGTCGGGCTGTTGGGTGTGGGTCGGGCTGTTGGGTGTGGGTCCGGCTGTTGGGTGTCGGTCCGGCTGTTGGGTGTCGGTCGGGCGGTTGGGTGTCGGTCCGGCCGTTGCATCGGTCGGGTGATCGGGTGTTCGGTCGGGCTGTTAGGCGTCGGTCAGGTCACAGGGCCGCGGGCAGGTTGCCGCACCATGTATACGTCCACCGGATCCTGGGTCTCGACCGTGAACGCGTGCCGCTGGTAGAGCCGTTGAGCGGGACTGCCTCGCAGCACGTTGAGCCGGACCAGCGTGCCGTCACGATCGCATCGCTCCAGCAGGTCGCGCAGCACTGCTGTCCCGATGCCGCTGCCCTGCAGGTGTGGCATGAGATAGAAGTGCTCCAGCCAGTACGCGTCCGCGGCCGGTCGCAGTGCCATGCATCCGGCGAACACGCCGTCCACCTCGATCACCCAGGTGTGCGCCGGCGCGAACCCGTCTCGTAGTCGTTGCCGGACCCGCTGCTCGTCATACCGGCCGAGCCGCTCCAGATCCGCCCGCAGCACCACGGCTCGCAACTCGGCCGCAGCCTCGACGTCCGCCGCCGAAGCCGGTCGAATCCTCCAGCCCACCATGATCACCAACCTACCGCTGGCTGGGTGCGCTGCCGGCCGCCGTTCCGGGGCCGGGTTGCTACCGCCGCTTTCGGTCAGCTGACCTTCGCTGGCTTTGCAGTTGCATCGCCAGCGGCGACGCCACCAATCAGCTCCACCGCCGAACGCGGGCCGGATCAAGTTGTGGTGTCGCGGCGGTGTGAGTGCCACCGGAACCAGCCGTTGTGGCTGGGCTGGACCAAGTGGTGGTGGCTGGGCTGGAACGAGTGGTGGTGGCTGGGCTGGAACGAGTGGTGGTGGCTGGGCTGGAACGAGTGGTGGTTGCGGGAGTGCAGAGCACCGCGGGGTCCGGCCGTTGTTCTTGGGCTGGGTCGGGTGGTGGTGTCGTGGCTGGGGTGAGCGCCGTGGGGTCCAGCCGTTGTTCTTGGGCTGGGTCGGGTGGTGGTGTCGTGGCTGGGGTGAGCATCGTGGGGTCCAGCCGTCGTGCTTGGGCTGGGTCGCGTGGTGGTGTCGCGGTGGTTGAGGAGCATGGGCGCCAGCTCGAGGGTTGGCATTCCGCATGGATTCTCGCGCGTGATTTCGCCGAGCCGGTTCTGGGGGCGTGATTTCCCTGAGCCGGTTCTGGGGGCGTGATTTCCCTGAGCCGGTTCTGGGGGCGTGATTTCCCTGAGCCGGTTCTGGGGCGTGATTTCGCTGAACCGGTTCTTGGTTTGGGCAGCACCGAGAACCGAGTGGACTTCAGTGGCCAGGGCTTCATCGGTGGAGCAGGCTGGGTTCGGCGGCGTAGGCGTCGAGGCGGTTTGCGAGATCGTGTGGGCGGCTCAGTGCGGGCGTGTGCCCACCGTCCATCTCGTCCGGAGTGATGCCGAGCCGATCGCGGGCTACGCGCCGAAGATAGCCGGTGGGAAGTAGCCGGTCGTCGCGGCAGCTCAGGACCCGTGTGGGCACGTCGGGCCAGGCCAGCATCGGTGATGGTTCGGCCATCCGGGTCGTGGACTGACCGGGCGCCCGGCGCAGGGCCTCGGCGGCCAGTTCGGGCGGGACGTCCTGGTAGAACAGGTCGATCGTGTCGTCGTACTGGTCGCGGGCCTCGTCGCCGTATCGGGTCGCGGTCCAGTAATCGGTGGGTGCCTCGCCCGGGGCGGGGATCATGGGGGCGACCAGCACCAGCAGGTCCACCGCAACCCGGTCGCAGACGAGCGGCGCGGTGAAGCCTCCGAGCGACTGCCCGACGACGACGAGATCGGTCCGGTCGCCGATCGCGTCGACCACGGTGTCCACATATTCGGGAAGGCCGGCCGCGTCGTCGGAGCAGGGGAGATCCGGCGCGACGGTGTCATGACCCCGAGCCCGCAGCTCAGCAGTCACGAGATGCCAATACCAGCCGACGTCACCGGCGCCGTGGATCAGGACGAACGTAGCCATGCCCAGCCCCTTCCTCCGAGATCGTGCTCGAACGTCGACAGGCTACGGGCCGCCCCTGACACTTTCGGCCGCTCAGGCCCGTGAGGCCGGTCGGGCCCGTGAGGCCGGTCAGGCCCGTGAGGCCGGTCAGGGCTGTGAGGCCGGTCAGGACTGCGAGGACGGCCGTGATGGCGAGTCGCTCCTACCCTGAGGTCACTCTCACGGGGGAGGCGTCATGCAGCTGACCGAGGTGAGCATGTTCGGTGTCCGCTCGTCCGTCATCACGTTCGCGCACCGGGCAGCACCCCTGCGGTTCGTGCTCATCCCGACGATCCACATCGGCCGCTCCGACTACTACCGGCAGATCACCCGCCGCCTGACCGGCTGCCACCTGGTCGTCGCCGAGACCTACGACGGTCCCAGTTCGACCGGGCTCGCCTATCTCACGGCGATGCGGCTGACCCTGCAACGGCAGGCCGGTGAACTCGTACATCAGGACATCGACTACCGCTCGCTGGGCGTCCCGACGGTCTGGCCGGATGGCGACCCGCAGCCGCGACGGCGTGACAGGCTGCCGGTCACCGGCTGGCTGGACCTCCTCTTCCTGGTGCCGTACCTGACCGTGACCATGGCGGTCGGCGGCCGGAACTGGCTGCTGCGCCGCAACCTCGAGATCAGCGACGACAGCGAGCCCCGGTTCACGCGGATCGCCTGGATCAACCGGGTCTTCCTCGACGACCGCGACAAGCTGCTGGTCGCCGAGCTGAAGCGGATCCACGCGGAGCGCCGTGACGAGCCGGTCGAGGTGGCGGTGGTCTACGGCGCCGCGCACATGCCGGCCGTCGTCCGGGCGCTCGCCGGCGGTCTCGGATACCGGCCGTTGCGCGGCGGCGACTGGCTGACCGCGATCGACTTCTAGACGAGCTGACCGCGATCGACTTCAAGGGCGCGCTGACCGCGATCGACTTCAGGGCGACAGGCCGGTCAGAACTGTGACGACTCCATGCTGTAATCGCGCTCGACGGTGGCCACGCGGACCCGATAGTCCTGGTACCACGTCTCGCGGCCGCGGCGCTGGGCCACGAGATGAGCCGCGACCTGCTTCCAGCCGCGGGCCGCCTCCTGATCCGTCCAGTAGGACACGGCGATCCCGATGTCCTCCCGCGCCGCCTCGAACCCGAGATATCCCGGCTGCTCACGAGCGAGCTCCTCGATCGCCTCCGCCATCCTCGCGTACCCGTTGTCACCGTCCGTGCGGGTGGACGTGAAGATCACCGCGACGTACGGCGGTGGCGGGGTTTCGGCGAAAGGCTGCTTCGACATGCGCCCAAGATTTCACACGTCCCGGCTCAGGGCACGCGCCTGTTCCCGCACTGTGGAAAGGAACGCGGTCAGGGCGGGCGCCTGTTGCCCGTCCCGGGTGAGCACGGCCAGTCGCCGTCCCACGCTCGCCTCGGCCACGTCCCGGATCGCCAGCGCCGGATCGCCGGCCGGCAGGGTCAGCCCCGGCAGCAACGCGATCGCCCCGGTCGACCGGACCAGCTCCAGTTGCACCTCCGCGTCGTACGCGAAATGCCGCAGGTCGGGTTCGTACCCGCCGAGTGAGCGGCACGTCCCGACCAGCATCAGGTGCTGCCCGGTGCCCGCGCTGGAGGCGATCCAGACGTCGTCGCGCAACCCGGCGATCGGGACCGGCGCGCCGTCGCGGGCCAGCGGGTGTGACGCGGGCAGCACCAGTCGAAGCGGTTCCTCGTACACGATCTCGAAGCGCAGGCCCTCGGGCCTGGGTCTGGGGTGGCCGTCGTATTCGTCGCTGATCACCAGGTCGATCGCGCCGAGGCGCAGCTCGGGCAGGGCCTGCTCCAGTTCGAGCTCGTGCACCTCGATGCGGACCCGGGGATGCGCGGCCATCATCCGTGCCGCCGTCGGCACCAGGAGCCGCCGGGCCGCGGACTGCAGCCCGCTCACCCGTACCGTGCCGCGTACCTCGTCTCCCAGGGCGGCCAGGTCCGCGGTCGCCGCCTCGGCCGTCGCCAGCAGCACCCGTGCGTGCCGGGCCAGCAGCGCACCGGCGTCGGTCAGCCGCACGCCGCGGCCCGCCTTTTCGAACAGGCGCGCGCCGACCTCCTTCTCCAGCACGGCGAGCTGCTGCGACACCGCGGACGGGCTGTACCCGAGCGCGGCCGCGACCGCTCCCAGGGTGCCCCGCTCCTCGAACTCCCGGAGGAACCGGAGCCGTCGCAGATCGAACTCGACCATGCACAAATTCTAACGAATCAGGTCCAGCAATCATCACTGGACCTGATCGTTGCGTACCGTCAAGCTCTCAGCCATGGGTCCACTTCTCTGCCTGCTCTCCGCGGCGTGCTTCGGCGCGATGGCGATCTTCGGCAAGCTCGCGTTCCAGGCGGGCGTCTCACCCAGCATGCTGCTGCTGGTCCGGTTCGCCCTGGCCGCGGCGATCCTCGCCGCCGCGGCGGCGAGGACCCGGCGGTCGGTGTTCGTCGATCGGCGCGCGGTGGTCACCGCTCTCGGTCTCGGCGTTCTTGGGTACGCCCTGCAGGCCGGCCTCTACTTCACGGCGTTGCAGCGGATGAGCGCCTCGCTGCTGTCCCTGATCCTCTACACGTATCCGCTGCTGGTGACCGTCGGTGCCATCCTGCTCGGCCGGGACCGGCTGACACCCCGCCGTTGCGTGGCCCTGGCGGCGGCCTCCGCGGGAACCCTGCTCGTGCTCGCCGGCACCGGCGGCATGTCCTTCGACGCGCTCGGCGCGCTGCTCGGCTTCGGCTGCGCGCTCACCTACACCGCGTACATCCTCGTCTCGGACACCGTGGTCCACCGCCTGCCGCCGACCCTGATGTCGGCCCTGGTGATGGCCGGCGCGGCCGTGGCCCTGGCGGTCTACACCCCGCTGACCGGCGGCCTCGATGTCGGCTTCCGGCCCGCAGGCTGGTTCTGGCTGGCCTGCATCGCGCTCGTCTCGACCGTGCTCGGGATGTTCACGTTCCTGGCCGGCCTGCGCCGCACCGGCCCGTCCACCGCCGCGATCCTGTCGACGTTCGAACCGGTCGTCACGACCGCCCTGGCCGCCGTGATCCTGAGCGAGTCCCTGACCCCCCTCCAGTACGCGGGTGGCCTGCTTGTTCTCTCCTCGGTCATCGTCCTGCAACTGCGCCGCGCGCCGGCCGCCGGTCCGCGTCCGGAAGAGCCGCTCGGCACGACGGGCGTGAACCGCGAGGCCGGTCGCGACGCCGCACCGGTGGGCCCGCCCTCATGAACAGGCTTTGTCGCGCCACGTCTGCTCGGTGACGACCTGCTTCTTCCGGAAGCTGGTCAGCACGTCGCCCGGGGCCAGCGCGTTGAGCTGGGCGAGGGTGAAGGACAGGGAGCCGACGTTGGCCAGGCCGCCCGAGAGGTAGTACTCGGTGCCGTCCCGCAGTTCTCGCAGGGTGTCCTTCTGCGTGAACCAGCCCGGCGGCACCTCGAGCAGGGTGACCTGGGCGGGAGCGTCAACGGCGCTGGTCTTGATGGTGGTCGACGGAATCGGGCGCAGCGGCGAGTCGACCTGCCATTCCGGACTCGCCGTGCCGCTCGCGCCGGTCCCGCCGCGCTCCCAGATCGAGATGTAGTCGATCCTGGTCAGGGCGCACTCGGCGATCAGCAGGGTGGGCTTGCCGTCCGTCATTCTGAGGGCGAAGTAGGGATCGGGTTCGGGGGAGCAGCCGGTCAGGCCGAGCACGGCGACGGCTGCGATCAGCAGTGCGACGGTCCGCTGTCCTATGTGCACCTTCGCGACGCTAGAGGCCGCAGGGGCGAGGCACGGTGAAGGTTGCCTCACGAAAGGATCACGTCGCCGGCCCGGCCGTGATCGCACGGCCGGGCCGGGTCGGTCAGGCGACGGACTTCGGACTGATCGGCGCCACCGCGTTGCCCGGCTGGACGGTGGGCTCGACGCGCATGCCGCTGCGGATCGTCTCGAGCATTGTCATACCCTGCGAGGCCAGGGACGCGACCACACTGTTGAGCCCCTCGGCGCCGTCGAGCACCGTGAGGTTGGCGCCGCGCAGGCCCTCGGCGGCGGCTCGCAGCATCTCCGGCAGCTTGTCGATGATCGCCTGGTCGAGGGCGATCCGGTCCTGCGCCGCGGCGGCCTCGGCGGAGAGCTTGGTGGCGTCGGCCTCGGCGCGGGCCAGCGCGCGGATCCGTTCGGCCTCGGCCTCGGCGGGGCGGACCACCTCGGCGATCAGTTCGGCCTGGCGCAGCTCGGCGTTCTTCTGCGCCACCAACGCGCGCTCGGCGATCACCTCCTGGGTGGCGCGGGCGGCGGCGAGCGGGCCGGCCTGCGCCGCCGTCTGCTGCGCCTGGTCGATCTCGGCCTGGTACTGCGCCTGGGCGATCGCGGTCTGCCGGGCGTACTCCGCCTGGTGCCGGATGCTCTCCTGCTGGGCCATCGCGCTCGCCCGGTCGGCGGCGGCCTGCGCGACCTTCGCCTCCTGGTTGACCCGCGCCTGGTGCGGCGCCGCGAGCGCCTTGATGTAGCCGACGCCCTTGTCGTCGATGCTGCTGATCTGCAGCGAGTCGACGGCGAGCCCGATCCGCGCCATCTCCGGCTTGCTGGCGTCGACGATCGCGTCCGCGAGGGTCTGCTGCTCGCGGATGATCGACTCGACCGTCATGCTGCCGATGATGCTGCGCAGGTGACCCGAGAAGATCCGGCCGACCAGGGTGGGCATCTGGCCCTGGTCGCCCTGGAACCGCCGGGCGGCCGCGGCGATCGACTCGTGGTCGTCGCCGACCTTGAACGCGATCACCGCGCGGACCGCCAGCGTCAGGCCCTGCTTGGTGTAGCAGTCCTCGACGACCTCGGCCTCCTGCATGGCCAGGGTGAGCCGGCTGGCCTTGGAGAAGACGGGCAGGACGTAGACGCCGTGCCCGGTGACGATCTTGAACGGCAACGCGTCCGCGCCCCGTTGCTTCCGGCCGCTGATCAGCAACGCCTCGTTGGGGGCGGGCACTCGATAACCGAACACTTCTACAGCCCTTCTTCGACGCCGCGGGTGATCTCGCCCGGCGGCACAGCGGGCCATGGCTCGACGTCGATCTGGCGCGCGCCACGGCTGTTGATGACGAGCACCTCGGTGCCGGCGGGGAGGGGCACCGGGGCGTACGCGAGGTAGTAGTGCGCGATCCCGGCGACCAGCAGGCGCACCTCTCCCGCGCGCTCGCCACCGCGGATCGCGGTGAACACCGTGCCGACCCGCCCGACCAGCCCTTCATTCGTCACGCCTGCATTGTGCTCTTGCCCCGCGAGGCCCAGGCGGCGCGCTCCTGTTTGCGGGGGACCGGGGCGGGTAGTCAGGGGCGGAGGAGAAGAGGCGATCAAGCGTGAACCTGCCGAGCCATCGTTTCCGGCGGCTGTCGACTCCTGGGTCGGCGGTGCTGCGGGCATGACCGTTCCCACGTGGGTGAAGGCTTCGGCCGCCGTCGTCGCGGCGGCCGGGGCCGGGTCGATCGCCACCGATCCGTCGTCGCGGTGGTACCGGGCGCTGCGGAAGCCGGGCTGGCAGCCGCCGGCCGCGGCGTTTCCGGCGGTGTGGACTCCGCTGTACGCGCTGATCGCGGTGGCCGGGACCCGCGCGTTGAACCACGGGGACGAGTCGCAGCGGAGGGCGTTCCGCCGGGCGTACGGGATCAACCTGGTTCTCAACGCGGCCTGGACCGCGCTGTTCTTCCGCGCGCGGCGGCCGAGGGCCGCGCTGGCGGAGATCGCCGCCCTGAACGTCTCCAACCTGGTGCTGCTGCGCCGGGCGGCGAAGGCGGACCGGCTGGCGGGTGCGGCGCTCGCGCCCTATGTGGCCTGGACGCTGTTCGCCGCCGCCCTGAACGCCGCGATCGTCAACCTCAACCCGGGAGCGGACGGCCCGCGGAAGTAACCGGCGGCCGTTGGGGACGTGTTGGTATAGCTGGCACTACCTTCGAAGTTGCCTTCGCGGGTTACTGGGGTTCGGGGGAGCGGGATCTCTCGCCGGCCCTGCAGCGGGTGGTCGACTACGGGCTGAGGTTCCACCTCGTCAAGGGCATGATCTCGGCGTTCCTGCGCTCGGGCGGTGTCGCCGCCGCGTCGGCCGGCGCCGGCGGCTGTGGGCGGCCGCCGGTGTCGTCACCGTCCTGCTGTCGTTGTCGGCGATGGTGCTGACGGTGGCGAATACCTCCGTGGCGGCCGATCCGGCGCCCGCGCTGCTGGCATTCTTCGACGGTGGCTGGTGACGCTCGATCCGGTGTATGGCCAGGGCATCATCTCGGCGAGGCCGCGCGCATCCTGCCTGTCGGAGGATCCGCGCGGGAACCCGGACCTGTCGTGACCAGCCCGGGCGGACCGGGTGCTACGCGGCCGAACTCGCCGCCGGGACGGTCACGATCGCTTAGACTTCAGCAGCGGGCCGATGATCCACTGTCTCGCCCGGCCCCGCCGGTGACGAGACCGTGGAGGCGACGGTGTTGCGGGCTGTTCTTTCCGGCGTCGGCCAGGTCATCAGGCCGGAGGTCAGTCATCCCCACTGGATGAGGCGGTGGGCGGCGGGTGCGGCGATTCTCGGCGCGGTAGCTCCATGCGACCGTGACCGAGGAGAACCGCATGACCTCCGAACCTGTGAAACCAGTCGTCAACGCCGGAAAGCTATGGGCCGGCGGCGGCGCCACCGCAGTGGTGGCGGCCCTGATCGCCGTCGCCGGGATCCTGCTCGGCCGTGGGATCTTCGACATCGAAGTACTGGCGCCGAAGGGCGACGGCGCCTGGGGTGACGCGAGCACCGGGTGGTACGCACTCGGCGCCGCGTTCGGCGCGCTGGCCGCCACCGGCCTGGTACACGTGCTGATCCTCACCACGCCCCGGCCGATGCGGTTCTTCGGCTGGGTGATCGGGCTGGCCACGGTCGTCGGGATGCTCGGCCCGTTCGTCACCGACGCGAGCCGGGGCGCGCAGTTCTACACCGCGGGGTTGAACATGATCCTCGGCGTCGCGATCGGCTCACTGGTGGCCGGCACCGCGCGGACGGCGACGAGCCTGGCCCGCCCCCGTCCGTCGTACCGATGAGGAGCCCTCGATGACGACGACTTTCCACGTCCTGTCCGTACCGGAAGCCCTGAAGCTCGAGAATGTCGACCAGAAGCAGGGCCTGAGCAGCACGGAAGCCGCCAATCGGCGCGAGAAGTACGGCCCCAACCGCTTCGCCCAGGCGAAGAGGGAACCCTGGTGGCGCGCGTTCGTCCGGCAGTACGCCGACCCGATGCAGATCGTCCTGCTCGTCGCCGGCCTGGGCAGCCTCTACCCGCTCAAGCAGTGGGGCACCGGCGTCATGCTGCTCGCTCTCACCCTGCTCAACGCGGTCCTCGGCCTGCAACAGGAGGGTAAGGCCGCGGCCGCGGTCGAGGCGCTGCAGAAGATGATGATCATCAAGGCCCGGGTGCGCCGGGACGGCACCCTCACGGAGCTGCCCGCGCAGGAGCTGGTCCCGGGCGACGTGGTGCAGTTCGAGGCCGGTGACGTGATCCCGGCCGACGGGCGGCTGTTGCGCGCGGCCACGCTGGAGATCGACGAGTCGGCGCTGACCGGGGAGAGCCTGCCGGTCGCCAAGAACGTCGAACCGGTCGCGTCCGAGGACACCGACCTGGGTGACCGGTCCGACATGGCGTACATGAACACCAACGTCACCCGCGGCTCGGGGGAGCTGCTGGTCACCGCGACGGGAATGTCCACCGAGGTCGGGCGCATCTCCAAGATGCTGCAGACCGACAAGGAGGCCGCCACCCCGCTCACCCGGCAGCTCGACAAGCTCACCCGGCAGATCCTGTTCATCTCCGGGTTCGCGCTGCTCGCCTCCGTGCTGATCAACCTGGCCCGGGGCAACGAGTTCAACGTGGTGTTCACCGCCGCGGTGGCGTTCGCCGTCTCGGCCATCCCGACCGGTCTGCCGGCCGTGGTCACCACCATCCTGTCGCTCGGCACCCAGCTGCTGGCCCGGTCGAACGCGATCGTCAAGCGGCTGCGTTCGACCGAGACGCTCGGTTCCACCTCGGCGATCAACTCGGACAAGACCGGGACGCTGACCCTGAACCAGATGACCGCCAGCGAGATGGCGATCCCGGGACGGCGCTACGTGATCTCCGGGAGCGGGTACTCCACCGAGGGCACGATCAAGCGGGTGGCCGGGGAGCCGGACGTTCCCCTGGAGGAGAACCTGCTGCCGATGATCCTCGCCTCGGACGCGGTGGTCACCGACGGGACGCTGATCGGTGACCCGACCGAGGGCGCGCTCGTGGTCCTCGCCGAGAAGGGTGGCCTGGACGCGCAGGCGACCCGGGAGAGGTTCCCGCGGCTGGCCGAGCTGCCGTTCGACGCGGCGTACAAGCTGATGGCGACGTTCCACCGGATGCCCGACACCGGGGTGATCCGCTGTTTCGTCAAGGGGGCCCCGGACCAGTTGCTCGCCCGCTGTTCGCTCACCGAGGACCAGCACGACCGCTACTCGGCCGAGAACGACCGGCTGGCCCACCAGGGCCTGCGCGTCATGGCGACCGCGCGCAAGGACTTCGACCCGGAGACCTTCGACCCGTCCGGCGACCTGCTCGCCATGATCGGCGAGGGCCTGACCCCGTTGGCCCTGGTCGGGATCGTCGACCCGCCGAGGCCGCAGGCGAAGGACGCGATCGCCGAGGCGCATGCGGCCGGCATCGAGGTCCGCATGATCACCGGGGACCACGCGGTGACCGCCGCGGCCATCGCCGGCAAGCTCGGCATCCGCGGCCGGGCGATCACCGGGGCCGAGTTCGGCGCGATGAGCGACGAGGAGGCGGAGCGGGAGATCGGCGGGATCGGCGTGATCGCCCGGGTCACCCCGGAGCACAAGGTGCGCCTGGTCGAGATCCTCAAGCGCAAGGGCCACATCGTCGCGATGACCGGCGACGGGGTCAACGACGCGCCCGCGCTGAAGAAGGCCGACATCGGCATCGCGATGGGGATCACCGGCACCGAGGTGAGCAAGGAAGCCGCCGCGATGATCCTCACCGACGACGACTTCGCCACCATCGTCAAGGCCGTCGAGCTGGGCCGCGCCCTCTACGCGAACCTGAAGAAGTACATCTTCTTCCAGATGGGCGTGCTGGCCGCCATGATCATCACGTTCCTCGCGGCGAGCATCGGCAACATCGCCGCCGGCGTGCCGTTCGTGCCGCTGCAGACGCTGTGGCTGAACTTCACCACCCAGGTGTTCCAGTCGGTCGGCCTCGGCTACGGCAACGCGGAGCCGGACATCATGAAACATCGGCCGCGCCGCTCCGACGAGCCCCTGCTGGCCAACCGGACGCTGGGCTGGCTCGGCCTGCTCGGCGTGTTCATGGGCGCGATCACGCTGCTCGTGATCTGGTTCTCCGAACAGAACCGGGACATCGACGTCGCCCGGACCATGGGCCTGACCGCGTTCTCGCTGATGAACCTCTTCTTCTCGTGGACCATCCGCAGCGAGATCCGGTCGGTCTTCAGCCTGGAGACCTTCAACGACCGGCGGTTCGTGGTGACCACCGGGATGTCGCTCGTCGCGATCGTGCTCGCCACCGAGCTCGGCCTGTTCCAGCGAATCCTGCACACGATCAGCCTCGACCTCGGTCAGTGGGCGATCTGCCTGGTCGCCGGGCTCACGGTCATCCTTCCCACCGAGATCCGTAAAGCGGTGCTGCGGCGCCGCCGGGCCGGGAGCTCCTCATGATCGCGTTGATTCAGCTCGGGGACGTCGCCATCGGCGCGGCGTTCCGGGCCGGGGAGAAGAGCGCCGACAAGCTGTCCGACCTGAGGTCCCGGTGGGATCGCGAGAGCCTGCGTACGGCCGCCGAGGCCTGGGCCCGCTGGACGGTCCTCGCCGAGCGGGGCGCCGCGGAGCGCGAGCGTGGCCGGCGCGGCGCACAACGGGCGGTGGACGCCGCCGTCGAGCGGCTGGCCCACTCCGAGCTCGTCGGCCGGGTGGTCGACGCCCAGCTGGAACGGGTGCTGTCGCTGCTGGAGAACGAGCCGGACCGGATCCGCGCGCTGGTCCGCGGCCAGCGGGAGACGATCGTCGGCGAGGCGGTGGGCCGGGTCCGCGCCGGCGCGGCCGCGGGCGACACCGCCGTCGACCGGTTGACCCTGCGGATGACGAGGCGCGGCGACGCGCCGTGACCGGATACGCCGGGCTGGTCAGCCGGACCTTGGCGTACCTGATCGACACCTTCACCGTCGCGGCGGTAGCCGGCGCCGCGGTGACCGCCCTCGGGATGGTCTCCGCGGTGATCGGCGCCGAGGCGCACCAACTGGCCCGCCTGCTCGTCTCCTCCTACCTGGTCTTCCTGCCGGCCCTGCTGGCGCTCTACTGCACCGTGTTCTGGGGCCTGGCCGGGCGTACGCCCGGAATGGCGCTGCTGGGCGTGCGGGTGGTCCGCGCCGACGGCACACCGGTGCGGTGGCTCGCCGCGCTGATCCGGGCGCTGCTGCTGGCCTACTTCCCGATCGGCGCGCTGTGGCTGATCGTGGACCGCCGGCACCAGGGCCTGGCCGACAAGGTCGCCATGACCACCGTCGTCCGGGAGGGATGAGGTCCCGCCGTATCGAAAAAGCCGGTCACCGCGGCAACGGTGACCGGCTTTCTCCATCTCCGGGCAGTTCAGGAATTCAAGATCTTGGACTTCTCCACCTCGAACTCCGCGTCGGTGAGCAGACCCTGGGTCTTCAGCTCACCGAGCTGCCGCAGCTGCCCCAGCTTGGTCGAGACCGGGTCCGGCGCGACCGGCTCCGGTTCGGCCTCGACCGGCTCATCGTCGTAGTACCGCTCCTCCTCCCGGCGCGCCCACCGGCCGGCCTGGCGGCGGGAGACCCGGTTGGAGACCGCGGTCGCCGTGCCGGCGACCACCGCGGTTCGTGCGATTCCCCTGAGCAGACCCGGCATCGCCGGTCACCTCCCACTCATGAATGCGGTCTCTTCGGGCTTCTCTTCCGGCTCGGAGGCGTCGAGCGCCGCCAGCAACTCCTGGATCGGGATCCGGCCGCCGCCCACCAGGTGCGCGCCGGCGCGACGCAGCGTCCGGGCCAGCGGTGCGGCCCAGAGGTTCTCGTAGACCAGCAGGACCGCGGCCCCACCCGGCTCCAGCAGGTTGCCGATCTCGCTCAGGTCGTCGCCGCCGAGCATCCCGGAGGCCGCGCCGTGGAACGCGCCCAGCCCACTGAGCTCCAGCTCCCGCCCGTCCAGCGCCACGACCGAGCCGTCCGGTGACTTCCGGGCGAACAGCAGGTCCAGCACGCGGATCACCCGGCGGTCCACCAGATCCAGCAGCAGCGGAAGCGCGCCGCCGGTCAGGCTCCCGCTCGGGAACTCGATGCACAGGTAGTCGACGGGGCCCATCTCGTCCAGTTCGGTCATCGGACGGCCACCGGTTCGGGCCGGCGGTCCAGGGCGGGCTCCGGTGCCGTCGCCGTGTCGCGGCGGCGGATCACCAGTCGCTCCAGCCCCAATGCGATCAGGGCGCCGCCGGCCGCCGCGACAAGCGGCAGCACGACCAGCACCTTGTAGTCCCGCCGCCCCCGCAGCACGTCGTAGGCGTCGGCGGCCCGTCGCTGTGCACTCTCTCTCCTGGTCATGGATCTCCCCTCAACTCGTGGTTGTCAGCACGCGTCCACGGCCGGGCGCCCCAGGAATGTGGGTAAGTGCCACGATGGTTCCATGGGACGCGGCGACCCGGCCGGCCAGTTCGTTCACCCAGCGGTGCTCCAGGAGCACGGCCAGGGCGTTGGTGTCCCGATCGACGAGCCGTGCCACCTCGTCGATGTCGGTCGCGGTGATCAGCCCGGTCGCCAGCCGGGCCCAGGCGAGACTGCCCGGCAGCCCCGGCAGGTCGCACAGCTCCACGGTGCGGGTCGCACCCGCCGAGTCGGCGCGGACCACCAGAACATCGACGATCCGCATCTCCCCGGCCCGGGTGAGGCGGTCCAGCGTCGTCAGCACGCCGTCGTTCAGTCGTTCCGCGGGAAAGGACATGATCATGAGTTCCAGCGGCCCCAATGCCATTGCCACAGCCTGCGTCCCGGGTCCCGGACCGGCTTCATCCGTCCGGGGTGAAACCATCCGGCCTGGCCCGTCCCGGGTGCGCGCCGCTCTCCGGCCGCCTCCGCGGCGTCGTTCATTCCCGCCGGATGAAGCGCCGGCGACCGTCGTCAGCGACCGTCGGCCATGCCGGCGTCCGTTCGCCGCGCCAGGGTGGCCAACGGCCACCCGGTCGGAAGGGAGAGGCCATGTCCAGTCCCGTGAGCGCGTTTTCCGCTGAGGTCTCCGGTGATCCGTCGCCTGAGGGTGCCGGCGATCCGTCGCCTGAGGTCTCCCGTGACCCGTCGTCCGGCGACGACGAGCTCGCGCGCCTGCGGGCCGAGGTCGCCACGCTGCGGGCGGAGCTCGGAGCGCGGACCCGGCGGGGTGACCGGGGCCAAGCGGTGCGGCGGACCATCGCGGCGGTGCTCGCCGCGGTGGCGGCGTTCGCGCTGGTCACCAGCGTGGTCGGGCTGTGGGCGGCACGAACCACGTTGACCACGGACCGCTGGGTCGCGACTGTCGCACCGCTCCCGCGGGACCCGGCGGTCTCGGCGGCCGTCGCGCAGTACGCGACCACGGAGCTGTTCAAGGTGGTCGACGTCGAACAGCGGCTGCGCGCCGTGCTGCCGGAACAGGCGGCGTTCGTGGCCGGCCCGCTGACCGGCCAGATCCGCGACCAGGTCCGCAAGATCGTGACGGACGTGCTGCGCAGCGACCGGTTCCAGGTGCTCTGGGTGGAGCTCAACCAGCGGGTGCATCAGCGCATGCTGGCCGTCCTCAACGGCACCAGCGACGTGGTGATCGCCCGGAACGACCGGATCGAGCTCGACCTGCTGCCCCTGATCAATCAGGCGCTGCGTGAGTTGAGCGCGGAGTTGCCCACGCTCTTCGGCAAGCAGCTCACGCTGCCGGACCTGAGCAGCGGGGCGATCCCGGAGAACCTGCGTGAGCGGGTGCAGGAGGAGCTCGGCGTGACCCTGCCGGCGAACTTCGCGCAGTTCACCGTCTACGACTCGGGGAAGCTGTGGGCGGCCCAGCAGGCGGTGGCCACCGCGAAGCGGGACCTGGCGCTCTTCGCCGGCGCGACGATCGCGCTGCTGATCGCCGCGTTCCTGGTCTCACCGGGCCGCCGTCGCACGGCGGTGCAGCTGGGGATGTGGCTGGTGGTCGCCGCGGTGGCGGTCACCGCGATCCTGCGCGCGGTGCGCCGGGAGATCATCGCCCAGGTGCCGGCCGGGACCTACCGGGACGGCGTGGACGCCGCGATGACGAGCATCTTCGGTCTGCTGCGGGAGCGCGGCGTCCAGATCATCGTGATCGGTACGCTGCTGGCGCTGCTGGCCTACCTGGTCGGGCCCGGTCGTTTCCCGGTCTGGTCGCGGGATCGGCTGGCCCGGGCCACCCGGGTCACGGCCCGGGGGGTCCGTTCCGGCTCGCGGGTGCTGGCCGCGCACGCCCCCGGCTGGATCGCCGCCCACCTCGATCCGCTGCGCATCGCCGGCGTCGTGGTCGCGGTGATCCTCGCCCTGATCCTGTCCTCGTGGACGTCCTTGCTGATCATCCTGGTTCTGCTGATCGCCTACGAGGCGGCGGTGACGCTGCTGGCGCACCGCCACCCGGCATTGAGGCAGGCGTGAGCCCCGCGCGGCGATGACGCCGCCGGCGATCCGCGCGCCCCGCGTCGACGCGGGGCGCCGCGAAGTAGCAGGTCAGGGCTTGGTGGCGGCGCGGAAGGCGATGTGGTCCAGCTCGCTGCGGGTGGCGTAGGACTCGGCGAACTCCGCCAGCGCGCGGTCGAACCGGTCGCTGTCGCCGAGATACGCGGCGATGGCGACGCGGTCGCCGCTGCGGGCGTGGGCCCGGGCCAGGGTCCAGGAACAGAGCTCGGCGTACGCCCGCAGGCCCCGCGGGTTCATCTCCTCGGTGGGGACCGAGCCCTTCCAATCGCGCAGCTGACGGACGTAGAAGTCGCGGGTCCGGCCGTCGATGCCGGGAACCCGGTGCCAGCCCAGGAAGATGTCGCTGGTGGCCTGCATCAACCGTTGCCCGGCGACCACCCGGTGCCCCTCGCCGTCGGTGCCGGCCGCCAGTCCCGGGGCGGGACCGGCGGCGGCCCACACGGTGGCCGTCGCCAGAACCGACGGGCCGGCCTCCTTCACCTGCAGGAGCAGGGGATCCGTGTCGTCGCGGGCGGTGAGCAGGACGATCCAGCAGCGGGTGCCGACGCTCCCCACACCGACGACCTTGCGGGCCATGTCGACATAGCGGAAGGCATCGAACAGGTGCCGGCGGTCCTCGGCGAGCGTGGACCGGTAACCGGCCAGCAGCGCGCGGATGCGGTCCTCCAACTGGAGCCGGTCCAGTTCCGGCAGCAGGTCCGAGACCGGGACCAGCAGCGGGGGATCGGCGGCGATCCCGCGGCGACCGTCCACCACGGTCGTGAGTTTCCGGTACGCCTGCAGACCGGTACGCCCGCGAGCCTTCGCGCCGACCTGGAGCACCTTGCGGCGGCGGTCGTGGTCCAGCCGCTCGACGAGATCGTCCACGTCGGCGCGGGCGTACCAGACGTCCAGCTCGCTCATCCCCGCGAAGGCGGCCATCGTCTCCCGGTAACGCCGCGCCGCGCGGAGCAGGATCACGGCCCGGTCGCGCCGGCCGAACCCGTTCGCCCGGCCGGCCAGCGCGACGCTGGCCAGCAGGCGTTTGACATCCCATTCGAACGGCCCGGGCCAGGTCTCGTCGAAGTCGTTCAGGTCGAAGACGAGCCGCCGCTCCGGCGACGCGAACAGCCCGAAGTTGTACAGATGCGCGTCCCCGCAGAGCTGGGTGACCAGGCCGGAGCCGGGCTGGGTGACGAGGTCGGCGGCCATCACGGCGGCCGCGCCCCGGTAGAACGCGAGCGGGGACGCCCGCATCCGCTCGTGCCGCAGGTTCAGCAGTTCGGGGATCCGGTCCTTCTCCTGCGCGAGGACGATGTCGACCGGATCGGGCCGGTCGGCCGGGGGCTGGAAGACGCCGTGCCGGTCCAACGGCGTCCGCTTCCTGGCCGCACGGCCGGCCGTCACCCGGGCGGCGCTCACGGGTGGTGGTCGCCGAACGTCTCGAGCAGCGTGTCCCGCTCCGCCTCGGTCAGGTTGGTCTCGATCAGCCGGTTGCCCAGGCCGTGGAAGCGCTCACCCAGCCGGTCCAGGTTGCCCTCGTCGGTGACCAGGAAGAGCGCGGACGTCCCCTCGGTGATCGAGGTCCGGATCCGTTCCAGCTGCTCGCGGGTGATCCCCGTCCCCTCGGCGGCCTTGGCGAGCGCGCCGATCCCGGCGCCGACGACCCCGCCGATCACCGGGATGAAGAACAGGCTGCCGAACACCACGCCCCAGAACGCGCCCCACCCGGTCGCCCGCCAGCTGGTGTCGTGGCCCTGATGGGTCTCCGGCTTCGCGGCGCCGGCCGGCCAGCTCACGATCGCGTGGTCGATGATCTTCACGAGGTCGTCCGAAGCGGCGTACTTGACGGCGTCGAACGCCTGCTCGGCGCCCTTGGGATCGTCGTACTTCCAAACAGTGAAGGTGGTCATTGCGCCATCGTCAGGGCGCCGGCGCGTCGCGCGCCTCATCCCAAGAGGAGGAGAGCAGCGCGTTCACCCAGCGGGAGTTCGGATCGACGTCCACCAGCAGCCCCTTGGCCAGCAGCGTCAGCGGGATCGCGAGCAGCGCTCCGAGCGCGCCCAGCACCCACGCCCAGAAGATCAGCGCCAGGAACGACACGGTCGCGGACAGGCCGACCGCGTCCCCGACGACCTTCGGCTGGATCACCGACTGGATCACGAAGTTGACCAGGCAGTAGAGCGCGATCACGGTGAGCATCAGCTCCGGCCCGCCCTGCAGCAGCCCGAGCAGCGCCGGCGGGATCACCCCGATCACGAAGCCGATGTTCGGGATGTAGTTGGTGATGAACGACAGCAGGCCCCACAGGACCGGCAGCGGCACGCCGAGGGCCCAGAGCAGCAGGGTGTCGAAGACCGCGACGATCAGCCCGAACACCGTGCAGACCACGAGGTAGCGGCGGGTCCCGTGAGCGAACGAGCGCAGTGCCCCGACCACCTGCGGCCGCTCGCCGACCACGGCGGCGAGCCGGGCCGGGAAGTCGACCGAGTCCAGGCACATGAACAGCAGCACGGCGACCAGGAACAGGGTGTTCGACAGCACCGCGGCGAGCCCGCCGAACAGGGACTGCACCACGTGCACCACGGAGCTCGGGGTGGCACCGGCCACCGCCGACCGCAGCTGCTCGCTGTCGACGCCCAGCGTGCCCAGGCCGCTGACGAGGTCTTCCCGCAGCGCCGCGAACTGCGCCTGGTACTGCGGCATCAGGTCGATCAGCCGGCTGACCGACACGGCCAGGGCGCCGCCCAGGGCGGCGAGGATCAGGTAGACCACCACGACGGTGGCCACGGCGGCGAGCCAGGCCGGGGTGCCCCGGCGGCGCAGCCAGGTGGTCATCGGACTGACCGTGACGACCAGCATCAACCCGAGGAAGACCGGTCCGATGAGGTCGGCGACCCAGCGCAGCCCGGCGACCACGATCACCAGGCAGGCGAACCCCAGCAGTACCAGTACGCCCCGGGGCAGCTGCGCCACGGGCGCCAGGCGCCGGGACCCGTCCCGGCCGGGCCCGCCTCCTCGAACGGTCCCGGCCGGGCGGGCGTCAGGCGCGGATCTCACGGCCGTGCGCCGCGACCGCGTATATACAGAGCACGTTCAGGGCGATGATGATGGCGCACCAGAACGGGTACGCCGGCAGCATCACCATGTTCGAGAACGCGCTGAACATCCCGATCACGATGGCGATGATCCGGGCCCAGAACTTCCCGTAGAGCACCCCGACCCCGGCCAGCACGCTCACCGTGCCGAAGATCAGCTGAACCCAGCCCCAAAACGTGAAGTTCACCGGGATGGCAAGGGCGTCCGCGGTAGCCTGGGCGAGGTCGTCGCGCACCAGCATCACGACCCCCTCGATCACCTCGAAACCGCCTGTGAGCAGCAGTGTCACGCCGGCGAGGAGCACCATCCCTACCCAGGGTGAGGGCGGCGGGCCGGTTCGGGAGTAGTCGGTGTGGGTCATCGTTGTTCTCCCAAGGAGGTCAGACAGACCACCTGGACACCGGAGCGGTCCAGGCGGGTGAGCAGGCGTTCCAGGTCGTCGTCGGAGAGCCGGCCGCGGATCGTGCTGTGCCGGGGCATGGTGCGGATCCGCAGATCACCGAGCGTTCTCCGGAGCAGAGGACCAAGAAAGCCGCGGACCCGGATCTCGTAGCGCTCGTGCATGACCGGCTCCTTCGTACGGCAGAAGGTGTTTCTCCGACCCTCGCGGCCGGGGTGTACGGATGCATCGCCCCACAGGGGTGAAAGGGGCCCGGCGGCGGACCGCCCGCCGGGAGAAGTCATTCGCCCGGAATGAGGATCGGCGCGCCGCGCCGTGGCTGACTGGGCTTCACGCCGCCGGGCCGCGCCGCGGTGGCGCCACAATCGGGAAGGAGCACGTCATGGCAACACTGATCGCCATCGGGTACCCGGACGAGACCACCGCGACAGCGGCGTCGCTGGAGGCCAACCGGCTCGCCAAAGACCTGATCATCCAGCCGGACGCGATCGCCACGATCATCCGGGACCGTGAGGGCAAGTACCACGTCACCACCAACCACCACGCGGTGGGCGGCGGGACGACCTGGGGCATGTTCTGGGGACTGCTGTTCGGGATGCTGTTCTTCATCCCGATCCTGGGCATGGCGGTCGGCGCGGGCCTGGGCGCGCTCACCGGCAAGCTCGCCAAGGGCGCCATCAACAAGGAGTTCACGGAGCGGATCCGGGACGAGCTCCAGCCGGGTACCTCGGCGCTGTTCATGGTGCTCGAAGCGGTCACCCCGGACAAGGCGGTCGAGTCGCTGAGCAAGTTCGGCGGCACCGTCCTCAAGTCCTCGCTCCCGAAGGAGACCGAGGAGGAGCTGCAGGAGGCTCTGCACGGAGCGTCCGCCCAGTAGTCGCACCGAAGATCGACTGTGAGACGCCGCCCGGCTGTGCCGGGCGGCGTTTCATCCTCCCCGGAGGACGCCCGCTGACCTGGGCTTGTCCAGCCTGGCGGCATGAGCGCAGTAGAGAATGCCGAGCAGAGGCGTCTGCGGGACGCCGACACCGCCGTCGTCGACTGGCGGCGGTGGGGGCCGTACCTGAGCGAACGGCAGTGGGGGACGGTCCGGGAGGACTACAGCCCGGGAGGGGACGCGTGGGACCACCTGACCCACGATCAGGCGCGATCCCGGGCGTACCGGTGGGGTGAGGACGGCATCGCCGGGTTCAGCGACGACCGGCAGCAGCTCTGCCTGGCCGTGGCGCTGTGGAACGGGCGGGACCCGATCCTCAAGGAGCGGTTCTTCGGACTGACCAACGCCGAGGGCAACCACGGCGAGGACGTCAAGGAGTACTACTTCTACGTCGACGGGACGCCCACCCACTCGTACCTCCGGATGGTCTACAAATATCCGCAGCGGGAGTTCCCGTACGAGGATCTGGTCGCCACCAACCGGGCGCGCGGCCGCAACGAGTTCGAGTACGAACTGCTGGACACCGGGATCTTCGCCGAGGACCGCTACTTCGACGTGGTCGTCGAGTACGCCAAGGCCGGCCCGGAGGAGATCCTCACCCGGATCACCGTGCACAACCGCGGCCCGGAGGAGGCCGTCCTGCACCTGCTGCCGACCGTGTGGTTCCGCAACACCGGCGCCCAGGCGCGGCTGTACGGCCTCGACGCCGGGGTGGTGCGGGCCGAACACGACCGGCTCGGCCAGCGCTGGTGGACCTGTCTCGGCGAGCATCCGCTGCTGTTCACGGAGAACGCGGACGGCCGCAAGGACGCGTTCGGTCGCTACCTGATCCAGGGGGAGAAGGAGGCGGTCAACGCCGGCGACGAGGGCGGTAAGGCCGCGGCGGTGGTCACGATGGTGGTGCCGGCGGGCGGCGAGTATCGCGTCCGGGCGAAGCTCAGTGACCAGCCACCCACCGCGGCCGACCGGGACGACCACGCCTTCGACGAGGTCGTCGAGGCCCGCCGGGCCGAGGCCGACGAGTTCTACGCCGATCTGTTCGCCCCCGCGCTGGGCGAGCCGCAACGCCAGGTCGTCCGGCAGGCCCTGGCCGGGATGATCTGGTCCAAGCAGTACTTCGGGTACGACGTGGAGCAGTGGCTCACCGAGCACGGCCGCAACCCGCTGGACGCGCCCGGCATCCGCAACGGCGACTGGTTCCACCTGGACGCGCACGACATCATCTCGATGCCGGACACCTGGGAGTACCCCTGGTTCGCGGCCTGGGACCTGGCGTTCCAGTCGGTCGCGTTCGCCGCGGTCGACCTCGGTTTCGCCAAGGGCCAGCTGGACCTGCTGCTCAGCCGCCGCTATCTGCATCCGAACGGGCAGATCCCGGCCTACGAGTGGAACTTCGGCGACGTCAACCCGCCGGTGCACGCCTGGGCCACCTACCTGGTCTACGAGCTGGAGAAGGCCCGCACCGGGCAGGGCGACCACGACTGGCTGGAGCGGATCTTCCACAAGCTGGCGAAGAACTTCACCTGGTGGGTGAATCGCAAGGACGTCGACGGGCGCAACGTGTTCCAGGGCGGCTTCCTCGGCCTGGACAACATCGGGGTCTTCGACCGCAGCGCGCCGCTGCCCACCGGCGGGCACCTGGACCAGGCCGACGGGACCGCGTGGATGGCGCTGTACTGCCAGAACATGCTGCAGATCGCGCTGGAGCTGGCCGTCCAGGATCCGGTCTACCTGGAGCAGGCGCAGACCTACTTCGAGCACTTCGCCTGGATCTCCACCGGCAGCGGGTCGATGTGGGACGAGGAGGACGGCTTCTACTACGACCTGCTGCGGCTGCCGGACGGCTCGTCGCAGCGGCTGCGGGTGCGGTCCATGGTGGGCCTGCTGCCGCTGGCCGCCGCCACCGTCTACGACCGGGCCCTGCTCGACCGGCATCCCGAGATCATCGCGGACGCGCAGGCGTTCCTGGAGCGGCACGAGACGATCACGATGAGCGATGGGCGCGGCCGGCTGCTGGCGCTCTTCGACGAGGGCCGGCTGCGCCGGATCCTGGCCCGGATGCTGGACGAGGAGGAGTTCCTCAGCCCGTACGGCATCCGCGCGCTGTCGAAGTTCCACGCCGCGAACCCGTTCGAGTTCCGGGTCGGTGACCAGGTCTACGACGTGTCCTACCAGCCCGCCGAGTCGGACAGCGGGATGTTCGGCGGCAACTCGAACTGGCGCGGCCCGATCTGGTTCCCGGTCAACGCCCTGGTGATCCGGTCCCTGCTGAACCTGTACGTGGCCTACGGCGACGAATTCACTGTGGAGTGCCCGACCGGCTCCGGGGTGCACCTGACGCTCTTCGAGGTGGCCCGGGAGATCTCCGACCGGCTCACCCGGATCTTCGTCCCCGGCCCGGACGGGCGGCGTCCCTGCTACGGCGGGCAGGAGGTCTTCGCCGGTGAGCACTGGCGGGAGATGATCCTCTTCGCCGAGTACTTCCACGGCGACAACGGTGCCGGGCTGGGCGCCGCGCACCAGACCGGCTGGACCGGGCTGGTGGCGCTCTTCCCCAACCTGTTCGCCGGGCTGACCGGCAAAAAGCTGCTCCAGGACGGCATGGCGGGCGTCTTCCGCAAGTTCTCCGGCCAGGAGGAGTCGTGATGAAACCGGTGATCTACGAGATCGACACCTGGCCGTGGCTCGCGGGCCTCGGCGTCACACTGGCCGAGGTTCCCGGTGCGGTGTGGGACGAGGTGGCCGCGCCCGGCCTGGACGGGGTGTGGCTGATGGGGGTCTGGGAGCGCAGCCCGGCCGGGCTGGCCGTGGCCCAATCGAACGAGGAGTTGCAGCGGTCGTTCCGGGAGGCGCTGCCGGATCTCGGGCCGGAGGACGTCGCCGGGTCGCCGTACTGTGTGCGGCGCTACCGCGTCGACGACCGGCTCGGCGGGCCGGAGGGGCTCGCGGTCGCCCGCGCCGAACTGCGCAGGCGGGGCCTGAAGTTGTACCTCGACTACGTGCCCAACCACGTCGCCCCGGACCACCCGGCGGTGGCCGGGCACCCGGACTGGTTCGTGCGCCTGGACGACGGGTCGATCGCGCACGGCCGTGACCCCTACTTCCCGCCCTGGCCCGACGTGGTCCAGTTGAACGCGTTCTCCCAGGGGATGCGGGCGGCGACGGCCGCCGCGCTGGCGGGGATCGCGGAGCAGTGCGACGGTATCCGGTGCGACATGGCGATGCTGCTGACCAACGAGGTCTTCGCCCGGACCTGGGGACAGTCCGCCGGCCCGGTCCCGGAGACCGAGTTCTGGCCGCAGGTGATCGGCACGCTGCGGGAACGGCACCCGGATGTGGAGCTGATCGCCGAGGCCTACTGGGACACCGAGTGGCTGCTGCAGGAGCAGGGCTTCGACTTCTGCTACGACAAGCGGCTCTACGACCGGCTGGTGCACGAGGACGCCGGATCGATCCGCAAGCATCTGGCGGCCGGCCTGGAGTACCAGGAGAAGCTCATCCGGTTCCTGGAGAACCACGACGAGCCGCGGGCGGCCGTGACGCTCCCGGGTGGTCGGGGCCGGGCCGCCGCGGTGGCGGTGGCGACCCTGCCCGGTGCGGTCCTGTGGCACGACGGGCAGTTCGAGGGACGGCGTACGCACCTGCCGGTCTTCCTCGCCCGGTACCCCGCCGAGCACGCCGACGGCGGGCTGCGGGACTTCTACCGCCGGGTGGTCGGTGCGGCGGCGGAGGTCCGGACGGGGCGGTGGCGGCTGCTGGAGACCGCCGGCTGGCCGGACAACCAGTCGCACCAGAACCTGCTGGCCTGGGCCTGGGACTCGGCGATCGTGGTGATCAATTATTCGGATCATCCCGTGCAGGGGATCGTCGAGCTGAACCGCCCCGAGCTGGCCGGCCGGGCCTGGCGGCTGACCGACCGGCTGGACGGGCGGGTGTTCGAGCGCTCCGGAAGTGAATTGGCCGCGGAGGGGCTTTATGTCGATCTGTCACCATGGGGAACGCATGTTCTAACCTATCAGTAACCTAAGCAGGACTTACAGTCACGGATTATCCGATCCGGACGATGCGCGGGGGTGCTAACGCCGGGAGTCTGAACGAGGAGATCGAACGGGGTCGGCCTCGAAGGGATGCAACGTGTCCATTGAACTCATCGCGGACTCACCCGGCACAGCCCACTACGACGCGGACGGCTCTCTGCTCGCTTCCAAGTTCGCGGTGCCGGCCGCCCCGCCCTTCATGGTGGCGCGGCCGGCGCTGCTGGAGCGGGTGAGCGAAGGAATCCGTGGCCCGGTGACCCTGGTCACCGGGCTGGCCGGCAGCGGCAAGACGCAGCTGCTCGCGTCCTGGGTGCGGTCCAGGGCGGTGGACTGGCCGATCGTCTGGATCACTTGCGAGAACGGGGACGAGCCGGCCGCCACCTTCTGGTCGTACGTCCTGGAGGGCCTGCGCCGGGCCGGCGTGCCAGCTCCGGAACCGGCGGTGCCCGGCGCCGCCGCCAGCCGGACGGTCCTCGCCCGGCTGGCGGCGGTGATCGACCGGCAGCCCACCCCGGTGGTCCTGGTCCTGGACGGCGCGGCCCAGCTGCCCGGCCGGGAGTGGGCGGCCGGCCTGGAGTTCCTGCTCGGCCACGCCCGCGGCCTGCGGGTGGTGCTCGCCGGGCGCTGGGACCCGGCGCTGCCGCTGTACCGCTACCGGCTCGCCGGGCAACTGCGTGAGGTGCGCACCGCGGATCTGGCGTTCACCGCGGAGGAGACGGCCCGGCTGATGGAGCTGCACGGCGTGCCGCTGGCCGGCCCGGATCTGGCGGCGCTGCTGGAGCACACCGAGGGCTGGGCGGCCGGGATCCGGCTCTGCGCCTGCGCGATGCAGGGCAGCGCGGACGTGACCCGGATGGTCACCACCATCTCCGGTGACGAGTCGACGATCGCCGAATACTTCATCGGTGAGGTGCTGCGCACCCAGTCGCCGGTGATGCGCCGCTTCCTGCTGGAGACCAGTGTGCTGGACACGTTCTCGGCGGACCTGGCCGCCACGGTCACCGCCCGGCCCGACGCACAGCGTCTACTCGCGACGCTGACCAGGGAGAACGCGTTCATCCAGCCGGTCGGCGACGGCACCGACCTGTACCGCTACCACCGGCTCTTCGCCGAGCTGCTGCGCGCCCAGCTGGCCTGGGGAGAGCCGGAGCAGGTGGCGACCCTGCACCGGCGGGCCGCGCGCTGGCTGTCGCAGAACGGCCGGCTCGCCGACGCTGTCGCGCACGCGGTCACCGCGGACGATTGGGGAACCGCGGCGACCATGGTGATCGAGGACCTGGCGGTCGCCCGCCTGATCCTCGAGGGCGAGACCGGCCGCCTCGGCGGACTCTTCGGCGGGCTGCCGGAGGATCTGGACCTGCCGGAGGTGATGATCGTGCGGGCGGCGCTCGCGTACGGCGACGGGCGCTCGGAGGACGCCCGCGAGCTGTTCACGCTGGCCGGCAACCTGCTCGCGATCCAGGGCAGCGACTGCGGCGAGGGGCTCACCCTGACCTGCTTCCTGATGCAGCTGTTGCTGCTGGCCGACGGCCCGGACCCGGAGCGGGTGGACGAGGTGGCGCCGGTGGCGAACGCGTTCCTGGCCGTGGCCTCGGCCCGGAAGCTGGCCCGGCACCCCGAGCTGCGCGCGCTGATGCTGGCCGCTGAGGGGAGGGCGCGCAGCGCCTATGGCGACGCGGAAGGCGCGGTGGCGGTGCTGACCGAGGCCGTGGCGGTGATCCCGGCCGGGTACGAGACGCTCAAGGTGGACTGTCTGCGGACCCTGGCGGTGCTGGAGGCGTACCGGGGGCGGCTGGGGCGTGCGGAGAGCGCGGCGCGGCAGGCGCTGGACCTGGCCGGGCAGTGCGGCCTGGACCCGGAACGCTGGCCGGTGGCCGCCCAGGTGGCGCTCGCCTGGGTGGCCCTGGAGCGCTACGACATCGAGACCGCCGACCGGCACCTGCGCGGCGCTCAGACGGCCGGGGATCCGCTCGCCGCCGCCGCGCACGCCGTCGTCAGGTCCCGCCGTCTTCAGGTCCGCGGTGAGCTGCGCGGTGCGCTGAACGCGCTGGAGCCGGTCCCGGGCGCGCCGTCCTGGCTGCGCCGGGAGGCCGAGCTGAGCCGGGCCCGGCTGCTGCTCGGGGCGGGCCGGGTGGACGCCGTCGCGGAGTTGCTCGCCGCCCTCCCGCACCCGCGGACCGCCGACGTGGCGGTGGTGGACGCTTCCCTGGCGCTGGCGCGCGGCGAGACCGGCCGGGCGCACGAGGTGGCCCGGACGGTGGCCGACGCGGCGGGGGTGCCGGTGCCGGTGGCGCTCGACGCCTGGCTGCTGCTGGCGATGCTGGCGGCGAGCGGGAACGATGAGCCCGGGGCCCGGGAGGCGTTGCGGCGGGCGCTGCGGGTGGCCGGGCCGGAGAACCTCCGGCGGCCGGTCCACCAGGTGTGGGGCGGGCTGCGGCGGGTGCTGCGCGACGACGAGAAGCTGGCGGCGCTGGGCGGATCGCCGCAGGCGGCGGTCGCCGAGCCGGTCGTGGTGGAGTCGCTGAGCAAGCGGGAGCTGGACGTGCTGCGGGGCATGGCCGAGATGCTGCCGACCGAGGAGATCGCCGCCTCGATGTACGTCTCGGTGAACACCGTCAAGACCCACGTGCGCAGCATCCTGCGGAAGCTGTCCGCGTCCCGGCGCAACGAGGCGGTGCGCCGCGCCCGAGCCCTGAACCTCATTTGACACCGTGACCGCCGCCGGCCCAGCCCCTTTCCGAGGGCTGGGCCGGCGGGCCGGTTCATCCGGCGTGGGTGGGGCGGACGTCGCGACCGTGGGCGCAGAGCGCGTAGATGATCAGGATATCCATGCAGATCAGGATGGTGCACCAGAGCGGCGACGCGGCCAGGAACACGAAGTGCAGCAGCGCGCCGAGGAAGGTGATCAGGACCCCGAGGATCCGCGCCCAGAGCCGGCCGAGCAGCACCCCGGCTCCGGCGGCCACGGCGGCCAGCCCGAGCAGCAGGTGGGTCCAGCCCCAGGTCGCGTAATCCAGCTCGAGCACCAGCCCGGTCCGGGTGACCATGAAGAACTCCTCGCGGTAGAGGGCCACCGCGCCCTCGGTCACCTGGAACCCGCCCAGGGTCAGCAGCAGGACACCGGCGAACACCACCACGGACACCCAGCTGGTGGCGGCCGGGGCGGGAGCGTCGGCGCCGGTGGGTCGTTCACTCGCGTAACTGTTCGACATGTCCCCAGCAGACGACCGGGAGGGTGGGTCCCGCCTCCCGCGCCGGGGATGAACCTCAGTCGAACATGCAACTTGCAAGTTTATTCCTCGACCCCTGCGAATACTGATAGTTGCCGATCAAGTACGTACTGTGATTCCGTGTCGGTGAATCGATTTGCGTCGCTGTGATCCCTGGGGGCGGGGGCGTGGCAGCGAAAGGGTTTGTCCCTGCTGGCGGGGAACTCAGCAGGGAACGACGAGCGGGCAGCACGGTGATGATCCGTCCGCGCCGGATCACGGAGGACGTGCCTGTGCCCACCCAGGGGTTGGGGGCTACATGTGGGAACCCGCGGGCATCGGCCCGCCCATGCCGGAGACGATCGAGCAGATCGGACGGCCACGGCTACCACCCGGTCTGATCTGGCGGGACCGCCTGGCGAAGGCGCTCGACGCCGGGACGCGCCGGGCGGTGACGCTGGTCTGCGCCGGGCCGGGCTGGGGCAAGACCACGGCGGTCACGACCTGGGCCGCGGCCCGCTCGATCAATGGCCCGATCGCCTGGCTCACCCTCGATCCGGGACACAACGATCCGTACGTCTTCTGGTCCGACCTGCTGCTGGCCCTGCAGACCAGCGGCGCGGTCCGGCCCGGTGACCGGATCCCGGGGCGTGGGGCGACGCTGGCCACCGACGGGGTCGCGTTCCTGCGTCGTCTCGGTTCCGGCCTGGGAGCCTCGGCCGGGCCGGTCGTGGTGGTCCTCGACGACCTGCACGAGATCACCGAACCGCGGGTGCTCGACGCGTTGGCCGGCCTGCTGCGCCGGGTGCCCGAGCGGCTGCGCCTGGTGCTGGTCGCCCGGAGCGTGCCGGAGCTGCAGCTGCACCGGCTGCGGGCCGCGGGTGACCTGGTCGAGATCCGCGCCCACGACCTGGCGTTCCGGGTCGAGGAGGCGGCTGAGCTGATGGCCCTGCGCGGGGTCCGGGCGCCTGTCGATCAGGTCGCGGCGCAGGTCCGGGCCACTGAAGGGTGGGCCGCCGGACTGCGGCTGGCCCTCGACGCGCCGGCCGGTGCGGTGGTGGACGAGGCGGCCGGCGACTACCTGATCCGGGAGGTGCTGGCCACGCAGCCACCCGAGCTGCGGGAATTCCTGTTGTCGACCAGCGTGCCCGACCGGATCTCCGGTGATCTGGCCACGGCGCTGACCGGCCGCCGGCACGCCGAGCAGATCCTGGACCGGCTGGCCCACGCCAACCTGTTCCTGGAGCGGGTGGGTACCACCGGATGGTTCCGATACCACCGCCAGTTCCGGGCGGCCCTGCGGTACCGCCTGGCCCGGATCCGGCCGGAGGTGGTGCCCCGCCTGCACCTGCTGGCGGCGCAGTGGCACGCCCGCCACGGCACCCCGCTCGCCGCGCTCACGCACGCCACCCTGGCCGGCGACTGGGACCTGGTCGGCCGCCTGGTGGTGGACCACGGGCTGCCGCTGTTCGCCTCGCCGGACCGGGCCGAACTGATCGGTCTGTTGCGGCAGGTCCCGGTCGACCGGTTACCAGGCAGCGCCGAGCTCATGTTCTGCGCCGCGTTGCGCAGCTACGCGCTCGGTGACATGGACGGGTTGTCGCAACGGCTGACCCAGAGCCGTGTCCTGCTGACCGGCCGGGGCCGGGCGAGCCGGCAGGCGATCGAGCTGGCCGTGAACGCGATGGAGGCGGCCACGGTGATCAACCGGCGGGGCGAGATGCGCCGGCTGGTCACGGTCACCACGGAGGTGCTCGCCGAGCTCGGCCGGCTGCGCTGGGACCAGACGCCGTCGATGCCGCAGCACCGGGCGATCGCGCTGCTCAGCAAGGGGATCGGGTTGCTCTGGACAGACCGTGCCGACCACGCCGACCGCTATCTCTGGGCCGCCGCGACCGGCTCCCGGGCGGCCGGGACGCCGCTCGTCGAGATCAGCGCGCTCGGACACCTCGCCCTGCTGGGGGTCCTGCACGGGTCGCTGCGGACGGCGGGGGAGCACGCGGCCGCGGCGCTGGGGGTGGCCCGCCGGATCGAGGCGGAGGACCGGGCCGCGACGGCCCCGGCCCACCTGGTGCAGGCGGCGATCGAGCTGCTCCGGGGCGGCGGGGCCGAGGCGGAGGACGGGCTGCGACGGGCTTTGCACGCCTGCGGTGACCAGCCGGAGGCCGCGATGACCGTGCTGTCCGGGACGCTGCGGGCGTACCTGCTGGTGGAGCGGGGGGAGCCGGGTACCGCCGGGGCGGTGCTCGGCGGGGTGGTCCAGGAGGCCGGGCCGGGGCTGGACGCACCGCTGCTGCGCCGCATCATCGGCCTGGCGCGCAGCGAGATCGACCTGGCCCTGAACACCCCGGCGCCGGTGCTCGCCCGCTACGGCACCCGCGACGGGCTGTACCCGGCGGAGCAGGTGCTGCTGGCCCAGGCGTGCCAGGCGACCGGACGCCACGACGCCGCCGAGCAGCTGTTCTACCTGGTACGTGAGGGGCCGGACCGGGTCTCCGCGGTCACCGCCTGGCTGCTCACCGCGCTGGACGCGGACGCGCACGGCCACAGCGCGCGGGCGAGCGAGGCGCTGGGGCGGGCACTGGCCAAAGCGGAGCCCGAACGCATCCGCCGGCCGTTCCGGCGCTACGGCGGGGACCGGGTCCTGGCCCTGGCCGAGCGGCAGCAGTGGCTGACCGAGACGCGTGACCCGTCCGGCGACGCCGTGCTCGCCGAGATCACCGGAGAGATCCCGGCGATCGTGGGGGTGCCGTCAGCCGGGCCGCTCAGCGAGCGGGAGATCGATGTCCTGCAGTACCTTCCGACCGTGCTGACCGCCGGGGAGATCGCCGAGAACCTCGGCATCTCGGTGAACACGGTCAAGGCGCACATGCGTTCGATCTACCGCAAGCTGGGCGCCGGGCGCCGCCGGGCGGCCGTCGTCATCGCTCGTCAGCTGGGTCTGCTGTGACCATCCTGCCGATGACAGCGGAGAGCAGCAGGCAGAACGACAGCACGTAGAGCCAGCCGATGAAGGTGAACGCCAGCCCGATCGTGCCGTAGCGATCGGTGCTGGACTCCAGCGCCCGGGGCAGATAGATCGCCCCGGCGCTGCGGACCGCGATCATCATCAGCCCGAACGCGCCCGCGGCGATCAGCAGCGGCCCGCGTGGGGCGCCCGTGCCCAGCAGCAGCCACGGCAGCAGGATCGCCAGCGCGCAGTCCGCGACGAATGTGGCCAGGACACCGACGACCGGCGCCCCCGGCAGCAGCGACACCACCCACCCGAGCAGCCGCGCGAACAGCAGGTACACCACCAGGGCCAGCACGGTCCCGATCTGCCGCGCGGTCGCGGCCTTCTGCTCGAGCTCCCAGACCGCCCGGTAGGAGCGGACCAGCGCCCGGCTCAACCCGGTCGCCGAGAAGATCACGAAGAGGCACCCGACCAGCCCGAACGCATTGCTGTGGCTGCCGCTGAGCGCTTCCCGGAGCAGCCGCTCGCTGCTGTCCGGCAGCTGCAGCATGTCGGCGATCCGCGCCCGGCTGGCCGGTCCCAGCACCGCCGTCAGCATGATCAGCAGCGGGAAGATCGAAGTGAAGGACTGCGCCGCGAGGGTCATCGAGCGGTCGAAGATCTGCACCCGGACCAGTTCCCCGGCCCCGCGCAGCATGAGCCGCCCGATGCGACTGCCGAGAATCAGCGCGGCCCGCGGCCGCAGCCGGCGCGGAATCCGCTCCTGGAACCCGCTCGGTTCCGGCATCGCGGTCACCTCCCGGTCCGCCGCGCCTTGCCCGCTCATTGTCCGCCGCCCGCCGCCGGCGCGTCCCATCCCCGGCGAGTGAGACGGGTTCCCGGTACGACCTGAGCAAGGCGTCCCGGTCCACCGCCGGTGTTTCATCCCGCCGGAGTGAGGCCGTCCCGGGACCCGGGCGCGACGCTGAGGCGATGCGGGTCCTGCCCCTTGTCGTCACGGTGCTGCTCGGGGTGGTCGCCCTGGGCCTGACCATCGCCGTGCTGCCCGGAATCAGCGCGGACAACGGCTGGTCGGTGCTGATCGCGGCCGCCCTGCTCGGACTCTTCGGGACGGTGCTGCGGCCGGCCCTGGTGAAGCTGCTCTCGACCCTCGGCTGGCTCGGGGTCGTGGCCGGGTGGCTGGTCAGCCAGGCGCTGCTGGTCTACGCGGCGCTGGAGGTCGCGCCCGGGGTGCACGTCGACGGCTTCTGGACCGCGTTCGGGGCGGCCTGGCTGGGCGCGGCGCTGATGAGCGCGGGACTCTGGGTGGTCACGGCGGGACAGGACGGTGTGGTCACCCAGCATCTACTCCGGGTGAACCGGCACTTCCGGCGCGGTGTGCCGCGCACGGAGACGCCCGGTGTGCTGATCATCCAGATCGACGGGCTCTCCGCACCGCTGGCGCGCTGGGCGCTCGACGCCGGGAACCTACCGACTCTGGGGCGCTGGCTCGGCGACGGCAGCCACGCCCTGGTCGAGTGGCACGCGCAGCTG
Organism: Actinoplanes regularis; assembly: GCF_900188005.1. Lineage (GTDB taxonomy): Bacteria > Actinomycetota > Actinomycetes > Mycobacteriales > Micromonosporaceae > Actinoplanes > Actinoplanes regularis. Next base: position 48,265 of record NZ_FZNR01000026.1, read on the forward strand.
CCGGCCACCACGCCGGCCAGCCAGGCCGGGCTGCTGCACGGGGCGAGCGATCAGGTGCCGGCCTTCCGGTGGTACGAGAAGGAGACCGGCCGCATGGTCGTCACCAACCGTCCGCGGGACGCGGCGCTGGTCGAGGCCCGCTGCTCGGACGGGCACGGGCTGCTCGCCGACGGCGGGGTCAGCGTGAGCAACGTGTTCTCCGGGGACGCGCCCACCTCGCTGCTGACCATGAGCACCGCCCGCCGCGCGGCTCAGGGACCCCGGCGATACGTCAGCGCGTACCTGCTGGATCCGTTCGGGCTGACCCGGTCGCTGGTGCTGACCTGCGGGGAGATCCTCAAGGAGGTGCACCAGGCGCGCCGGCAGCGGCATCGGCGGGTCCGGCCGCGGATGCGCCGCACCTGGTCCTATGTGCTGCTGCGCGGGGCGACGAACGTGCTGCTGCGGCACCTCAACCTGGCCGTGCTCGCGGAGCAGCTGATGCGGGGCGCGCCCGTGGTGTACTGCGACTTCGTCGACTACGACGAGATCGCCCACCACGCCGGTCCGGCCCGGCCGGAGGCCCTCGCGTCGCTGGAGGGGATCGACGCGGTGCTGGCCACGCTGGAGGAGGTGGCCGCGGCGGCGCCCCGGCCGTACCGGTTCGTGGTGCTCTCCGATCACGGGCAGAGCCAGGGGGCGACGTTCGCCCAGCGCTACGGGCTCCGGTTCGACGAGTTGGTGGCGGAGCTGACCGCGGACGGCGCGGTGACCGCCTCGGTGGAGGACGAGCAGGCCGGCCGGGCGCGGGTGTTGCGGGCGGACCTCACCCGTACCGGAAAAGAAGTCGTGGAAGCGGAGGCCGGAAGGCCGCCGGTGGTGATTGCGGCCTCCGGAAATCTCGCCCTGGTCTATTTCGCCCAGCGCGACGGACGGGTCAGCCTCGAGGAGATCGAGGAGCGGTATCCGGCGCTGCTGCCCGGGCTGACCGGACATCCCGGGATCGGCTGGGTGCTGGTCCGCTCAGCGCGCGAGGGACCGATCGTTCTCGGACACGACGGGCGGCGCTGGCTCGACGACGACCACGTCGAGGGGGCGGATCCGCTGCGCGACTTCGGGCCGCGGGCCGCGGACGACCTGCGCCGGCACGACCGTCTGGCGCACACCGGCGACCTGGTGGTGAACAGCCTCTGGGATCCGGTCACGCAGGAGGTCGCCGCGTTCGAGGAGCTGATCGGCTGCCACGGCGGCCTCGGCGGTGGGCAGAGCCGGCCGGTGCTGATCCACCCCCGCGACTGGGACCCGCCAGGTGCCCTGACCGGCGCCGACGAAGTGCACCACTACCTGCGCGGATGCCTCAAGAAGCTCACCCCGCCGGGGTGAGCCCGGGCGGGCGTGACGCGGCGACGATGACGGGCATCGACTGTGGAGGGAGCCGCGAATGTGCCGTTCGGCGAGGACCAACAGGGTGGGCCGGCCCGAAGCGGCGGAGCCGTGAACCGGAGTCTCGGCCTGCCGCAGGCGACCGCGCTGATCCTGGGCACCATCATCGGGGTCGGGATCTTCAACCTGCCGTACTCGCTCTCCGGGATCGGCCCGATCAGCATCGTCGCGATGGTGCTGACCACGATCGGGGCGCTCGCCCTGGCCCTGTTGTTCGCGGTGCTGTCCCGGCGGGTTCCGGCCGACGGCGGTCCGTACGCGTACGCCCGCTCGGCGTTCGGCAACCCCGTCGGGTTCGTCAACGCCTGGTCGTACTGGATCACCGCCTGGGCCGGTAACGCCGCGATCGTCACCGGCTGGGTCTTCTACGTCGAGCACTTCGTCAACAAGGACGGCGTGACCGGCTGGTCGATCGTGATCGCCCTGATCGGACTCTGGATCCCGGCACTGATCAACCTGAGCGGGGTCAAGAACATGGGCGCGGTCCAGCTCTGGACCTCGGTCATCAAGTTCATCCCCCTGATCATCATGTCGACAGTCGGGCTCTTCTTCATCAGCACCGCCAACTACAAGCCGGCCAACATCAGCGGCGACAGCGACTGGCAGGCGATCGGCGCCGCCATGGCCATCTGCCTCTTCAGCTACCTCGGCGTGGAGTGCGCCGCCGTGGCCGCCGCCAAGGTCCGCGACCCGGCCCGCAACGTGCCCCGGGCCACCGTGCTGGGCACCCTGAGCGCCGCCGTGGTCTACCTGCTCTCGATGATCGCCGTCTTCGGCATCGTGCCGACGGCCACGCTCGGCGAGGACAAGGCGTCGTACTCGGTGGCCGCGAATGTGATGGCCGGCGGCGGTACCTGGGCCGGCGACCTGACCGCCCTCGCGGTGATCGTCTCCGGCTTCGGCGCGCTCAACGGCTGGACCATGATCTGCGCCGAGATGCCGCTCGCGGCCGCGAAGGACGGGGTGTTCCCGGCGCTCTTCGGGAAGACCTCCAGCCGGGGCGTGCCGACCGCCGGGATCCTCTCCTCGACCGTCTTCGGCAGCCTGGCCATGGTGGTCAGCTACATGGGCGCCAGCGGTGCCACGGTCTTCAACACGCTGGTGCTGATGACCGGGATCACCGCGGCCGTCCCGTACGCCTTCTCCGCGCTCGCCCAGCTCAAGTGGCGCGTTCAGGACCGCCGCGCGGGCAACGGCGCCCGGTTCGCCCGGGACAGCACGATCGCCCTGGTCAGCCTCTTCTTCTCGATCCTGTTCGTCTGGTACTCGCGCAACACCGGGCACGACGACTGGTACGTCGTCTGGGGTCCGTTCCTGATGGCCGGTGCCGCGTTCCTGCTCGGCGTGCCGGTCTACCTCTCGGTACGCAACCGGATGACCGCGCCGCCGCCGGTCCCGGCCTACGAGTGATCACGGAGATCATCATGAGTTTCCACGTGGATTCGGAGATCGGCCGGCTGCGGCAGGTGATCCTGCACCGTCCCGGCGTCGAGCTGAGCCGGCTCACCCCGGACAACGTCAAGGACCTGCTCTTCGACGACATCCTGTGGGCGCGCCGGGCCCGCGAGGAGCACGACGCCTTCGCCGAGGTGCTGCGCGAACGCGGGGTGCGGGTGCACTACTTCGCCCAGTTGCTCGCCGACGTGCTCGACATCCCGCACGCCCGGTCCTGGGTGCTGGACCGGGTCATCACCGACGACACGGTCGGGCCGACCCTGGTCGGGCCGCTGCGCCGGCTCGCCGAGCAGGCGGAGAGCGCGAAGCTCGCCGACTACCTGATCGGCGGCGTGCTCAAGCAGGAGCTGGCCGGATTCACCGTGAACAGTCTGCGCTGGGAGCTGATGAGCGCCGACGACTTCGTGCTCACCCCGCTGCCCAACCACCTGTTCCAGCGGGACAACTCGGCCTGGATCTACGGCGGGGTCAGCGTCAACCCGATGGCCATGGCGGCCCGGCACCGTGAGTCGGTGCACAGCTCGGCCATCTACCGCTTCCACCCGATGTTCACCCTGGCCGACTTCGAGGTCTGGTACGGCGGCGACGACGAACCGCACCAGCCGGCCACCCTGGAGGGCGGCGACATCCACGTGCTCGGCAACGGCGCCGTGATGATCGGGCTGGGTGAGCGGTCCACCGCGATGGGCGTGGAGAACCTGGCCCGCAGCCTGTTCCAGGCCGGCGCGGCGACCAAGGTGATCGCCATCGAGCTGCCGCACTCGCACGCGATGATGCACCTCGACACGGTGATGACCATGATCGACCGGGGCACCTTCGTGATGTACCCGTACCTGCAGGGCGCGCTGCGCTCGTGGACCGTGCGGCCCGAGAACGATCCGGACGGGCTGACGGTCGTCCGCAACGACGACCTGTTCGCCACCATCGCCGAGACCCTCGGCATCGACAAGATCCAGGTGCTGGAGACCAACGAGGACATCCGGGCGGCCCAGCGGGAGCAGTGGGACGACGGCAACAACTTCCTGGCGGTCGAGCCGGGAGTGATCGTCGGCTACGAGCGCAACGTCACCACCAACACGTTCCTGCGCCGGCACGGCGTCGAGGTGATCACCATCGCCGGTGGCGAGCTGGGCCGCGGCCGGGGCGGGCCGCGCTGCATGACCTGCCCGATCGAACGCGACGCAAGCTAGGGGGAAATCATGTCCGTCAACCTCCGCAACCGCAGCTTCCTCAAGGAACTCGACTTCACCCCGAACGAGTGGCGCTTCCTGCTGCGGCTCGCCGCCCAGCTCAAGGCCGCCAAGTACGCCGGGACCGAGGTGCCCCGGCTGACCGGCAGGAACATCGCGCTGATCTTCGAGAAGACCTCCACCCGGACCCGGTGCGCGTTCGAGGTGGCCGCCCACGACCAGGGCGCGCATGTCACGTTCCTGGACCCGGGCAGCACCCAGCTGGGCCACAAGGAGTCGGTCGAGGACACCGCCCGGGTGCTCGGCCGCTTCTACGACGCCCTGGAGTACCGCGGTTTCGGCCAGGAGAACGTGGAGACCCTGGCCCGCTGCTCCGGGGTGCCGGTGTGGAACGGGCTCAGCGACGAGTGGCACCCCACCCAGACCCTCTGCGACCTGCTCACGATGCGGGAGCACACGGTCAAGCACGACAACGAGGTGGCCTTCGCCTTCCTCGGCGACGCGCACAACAACATGGGCAACTCGCTGCTGGTCGCCGGGGCGATGATGGGCATGGACGTGCGCATGGTCGCTCCCGAGGCCCGGTGGAACCCGGACGAGGTGATCAAGGCGGCGCAGGCCATCGCGGAGACCACCGGCGCCCGGATCACCCACACCGCCGACGTGAACGAGGGCGTGCGCGGCGCGGACTTCCTCTACACCGACGTCTGGCTGTCGATGGGCGAGCCGAAGCAGGCCTGGGACGAGCGGATCCAGCTGCTCAAGCCGTACCAGGTCAACATGGACATGGTGCGCGCGACCGGGAACTCGGCGGTGCGGGTGATGCACTGCCTGCCGGCCTTCCACGACCGGCGGACGAAGGTCGGCGAGGAGATCTTCGAGCACACCGGACTGGACGCGCTGGAGATCACCGACGACGTGTTCGAGTCGCCGTACTCGATCGTCTTCGACCAGGCCGAGAACCGGATGCACACCATCAAGGCGGTCATGGTCGCCACCCTGGGGAGCTGAACGATGCGGATCGTCATCGCGATCGGGGGCAACGCGCTGCTGGAGCGCGGGCAGCGGCCGGACGCCGCGACGCAGCAGGCCAACGCGGTCCGCGCGGTCCAGGCCCTGGCACCGCTCGCCGCCGATCACGAGATCGTGATCACCCACGGCAACGGGCCGCAGGTCGGGATGCTCGCCCTGCAGTCCGCGGCCGATCCGGGGCTGCGGATCCCGTACCCGTTCGACGTGCTGGGCGCGCAGACCCAGGGAATGATCGGGTACTGGCTGCTGCAGGCGCTGCAGAACGCGCTGCCCGGGCGGCAGGTCGCGGCGATCCTGGACCAGACCCTGGTCTCGGCCGCCGACCCGGCGTTCGCCCGGCCCAGCAAGTTCGTCGGGCCGGTCTACGACGAGGCGACCGGCAATCGGCTGGCCGCCGAGCGCGGCTGGGTGGTCGCCCCCGACGGCGCAAGCTGGCGCCGGGTGGTGCCGTCACCGCTGCCGCAGCGGATCGTGGAGACCCGGATCATCCGGTCGCTGCTCTTCGAACGCACGGTCGTGGTGTGCGCGGGCGGCGGCGGGATCCCGGTGGTCCGCGACGAGGACGGGCGGTTGCGCGGCGTCGAGGCGGTGGTCGACAAGGACCTGGCCACCGCGGTGCTCGCGGAGTCCCTGGACGCGGACGCGCTGCTGCTGCTCACCGACGTGCCGGCGGTGCTGCGGGGCTTCGGCGGCCCGTCGCCCGAGGCCATCTCCCGGGCCACCCCGGCCGAGTTGCGGCGGGAGAGGTTCCCGGCCGGCTCGATGGGGCCCAAGGTGGAGGCGGTCTGCCGTTTCACCGAACTGACCGGGGGAGTGGCCGCGATCGGCGCGCTCGACGACGCCGCCGCGATCCTGGCCGGGAAGGCGGGAACGATCGTGACTCCCGCCGGGGACTACAGCGCGGGCGCCTTCGGGCGGTGATCGTCGTCGCGCACCTGTCCGATCCGCACCTCGGGGCGCACGATGGGGAGACGGTGGAGAGCCTGGTCGCCGACGTCTCGGCGGCGGCGCCGGCGCTCACCGTGGTCACCGGGGACTGGACGATGCGCGCCCGGGTCAGCGAGTTCGAGCTGGCCCGGGCGTTGCTCGTGCGGCTGCCGCGGCCGGTCCTGACCGTGCCGGGCAACCACGATCTGCCGCTGGTGAGCCCGTTGCGGCTGCTTCGGCCGTACGACCGCTTCCGGACCTGGATCTGCGACGACCTGGAGCCGATCGCCCGCGTGCCCGGCCTCACCGCGGTCGGGCTGCAGTCGATGCCACGCTGGCGGTGGAAGGACGGCCGGGTCACCCGCCGGCAGGTGGCGGCGGTCGCCGGTGCCTTCGGGGCCGCGCCGCGCGGCGACCTGCGGCTGGTCGCGCTGCATCACCCGCCCTTCGGGCGCGGACTCGCCGGTCGGGGTCCGCTGCTGCGGGCCGGCGCCGACCTGCTGCTGGCCGGCCACACCCACATTCCGGACGTACGCACGGTGGGCGGCACCGTGGTCGTCGTCGCCGGCACGTCGGCCAGTCACCGCACCCGCGGAGTCCCGCGCTCGTGGAGCCGGATCAGCGTCGACGCGGGCATGGTTACCGTCGTCGAACGTTTTTCGGCGGGCTCCGGCTGGCGCACCGGGCGGCTGATCAGCGTCCCGCTCAGTGCAACAGCGTCTTGAGCACGATCAGCGCCGCACCGAACGCGCCCGCGGTCAGGGTGGAGACCAGGCGCTCGCGGGTGCTCAGCCGCCCGCCCGAGCCGATCTTCCAGCCGGCCACGCAGAGCAGCAGCGTGCTGCACGAGAGCGAGGCGATTTCCGCGTTGACCAGCGAAGCGCCGGCCCAGCGGACCGCCATCAGCACCAGCAGCGGCAGCAGCGACGCGCTGACCAGTTCCCAGCCCCGGGTCAGGTGGTCGCGCACGACGTGCCAGGCCGGGCGGTGTCCCTCATGGATGCGCTCGGCCACGATCCGCGCGTAGCGTTCCGCGGCCCAGTAGACGACCAGGGTCGTCAGCACCGCCATGACGTCGCGGAAGGCCGTCAGGGCGTGCCCGGCGACCAGGACCGCGGCGCCCACGATGATCCCGTAGATCGCGGAGGCGGTGGCCTCCGCGCTCTCGTGGGTGAGACGGACATGTGAACCGGTCATGGGGTGAGCCTCACCGAACCGCCGGAACAGACCCTCACCCTGCCGGGGTGATTCGGCGGCGGGCCGCCGCCCAGATCCTGTTGAGCATGTTCAGGGGACGGGAACGCAATGCGCTGCGCCGCACCTCGGACCGGGTGGAGAGCCTGCTGGTGTTCCTGCTGGTCCTCACGTTCCTGGCCGGTGCGCCGCTGCTGGCCTGGCGCGCCGGCGACGCGAGCTACCGCTCCGACCTGCGGGCCCAGCGGTGGAAACAGGAGCATCTCTTCCCGGTGGACGCCGTGCTCGTGGAGAACGCCACGGTGGAGACCGCGAAGGCGACCTGGAACGCGCCGGACGGCTCCGCGCGCGACGGAACCATCCAGGTCACGGCCGGTGGCCGGGCCGGCTCCCGGGTGCCGATCTGGGTGGACCGTTCGGGAGTCCAGCAGGCGGCACCGGCCGGTCACAACCCCGGCATGCAGGCCGTCATGGTCGGCGTGGCGGTGGTGCTGTGCCTGGCCGCGGCCCTGGCCGGGATCCATCGGATCGCCCGTGGCGTGCTCGATCGCCGCCGGGACCGGGCGTGGACCCGGGAGTGGTGCGAGGTGGGCCCACGGTGGAGCCGCGGCAGCGGCAGATACTGAACTTGGAGGCGCGACCGCGATGGCGGAACAGACCAGAGCCGGGAGATTCCCGGCGGAACTCAGGCGGGCGCTGATCCCTTTCGCGCTGGCGCAGTTCATCTGCAGCTTCGCCGGTTCCAACATGAATGTGATGATAAACGACATCAGTGAGGATTTGGACACAACCGTGGCCGGAGTCCAACTGGCCATCACCATCTTCCTGCTGGTGATGGCGGCGCTGATGATCCCCGGCGGCAAGCTGACCGACCGGATCGGCCGCAAACGCAGCCTGAGCGCGGGCCTGCTGGTCTACGCGGTCGGCGCGCTGCTCAGCGCGGCCGCCCCCGGCCTGGGGCTGCTGATCCTCGGCAACTCGATCCTCGAGGGCATCGGCACCGCGATGCTGATCCCACCGGTCTACATCCTGACCACCCTGCTGTTCACCGAGATGACCTCCCGCGCCAAAGCGTTCGGCCTGATCAGCGCGCTGGGCGGGGTCGGCGCGGCGACCGGACCGCTGATCGGCGGGTTCATCACCACGGTGATCAGCTGGCGGGCCGCGTTCGTCTTCCAGGCGGCGGTCGTGCTGCTCATCGCGGTGCTCAGCCGCCGCTGGGTGCACGACCCGCTCCCGCCGGACCCGAGCCGGCCGACCGACCCGGGCGGCGCCGTGCTCTCCGCGCTCGGCCTGGTGCTGTTCGTCTCCGGGATCCTGGCGGCCGACGACAACGGCTGGGTGATGCTCGGGCTGATGGTGGCCGGCGCGGCCGTGCTGGCGTGGTTCTTCGCGTCGATGCGGGCCAAGGAGCGGGCCGGGCGGCCGGTGCTGCTCTCCACCACGCTGTTCCGCAACCGCATGTCGAACCTCGGCATGCTCACCCAGTGCGCCCAGTGGCTGATGCTGATGGGCACGTCGTTCGTGGTCTCCGCCTACCTCCAGGTGGAGCGGGGATACAACGCCATCGAGACGGGCGTGGTGTTCACCGCGACCACCGCCGGGCTGCTGCTCTCCTCGCTCGCCGCCGAACGGTTCGCCAGACGGCGGGCGCAGCGCACGCTGATCCTGGCCGGCTTCCTGGTCACCGTGGCCGGCGTCGTACTGCTGCTGTCGCTGGTCCTCGCCTCGGAATCGGTGTGGGCGTTCGCCCCCGGCCTGTTCGTGATCGGATTCGGGCTCGGCGGGATGCTCACCCCGTCGGTGAACGTGGTGCAGTCCGCGTTCGGCGAGGACCTGCAGGGCGAGATCTCCGGGCTGTCGCGCAGCGTCTCCAACCTGGGGTCGGCGCTGGGCGGCGCGGTGGCCGGGACGATCCTGGTCGCCGGGATCGGGACGCAACCCGGGACGGCGTACACGCTGGCGATGCTGGCGGTCGCGGTGACCGGGGCTATCGGTCTGGTGGCGGCGTGGTTCCTGCCGCGGGCTCCCGAGCCTGCTCCCGTCTGAGCAGCTCCCAGGCGCGCAGGTCGGCCGCCGTCGGCCGGGCCGGATCCAGGCTTCGAGGCCAGAGCCGGGCCCAGCGGACGGCGGCCACCTCGGCCGCGAGGACCAGGACATTGCTGAGGAGATAGAGAAGCGTGAAGATGCCGGCGACGGTGGCGAATCCACCGTAGACCGGCCCGGCCTGCCGGATCAGTCGCGGCAGCACGGTCGAACCGAGCTCCAGCGTCGCGGTGATCGCGCCCGCGCCGAGCGCCGCCGCCGGCCACAGCGCCCGCGGCGGCGCCGGCCGCTCCAGCAGCAGCCAGGTCATCAGCAGCAGCGTCCCGAAAGCGATGAGGAACGCGTAGTAGCGCGGAGCTGTCGCCGTGGCAAGCAGTCCGGCCAGCAGGATCACCAGTCCGGCCAGCACCCGCAGGATCCAGGGGAGCACGTCCGACCGGTCGCGGTACGGGACCGCCGCCAGGTGGTTGAGCGTGTGATAGATCGAGAACACCACCCCGGCCGCGGTGTAGGCCAGCCCGACGGAGCCGAGCAGCAGCGCGGTGTGGGACGTCGGCAGCCCCGCGATCGCCGCGTCCACATCCGCGTGCAGGGCCGCCGGCACGAGCTCGTCGATCACCTTCCGGCGCAGCTCCGGCCGGTCGGCCAGGACCTGGGACACGATGGTCACGCCGAGCAGCAACACCGGGAAGAGGCTGAGGAAGCCGTAGTACGTGATCAGGGCGGCTTCCCGGGCGCCCGCGTCGTCGAGGTACTTGCGGAGCACCGCGTACCCGAACCCGGGAACGCGGTGCCGTCGCTGCCACTCGTCGAGGCCGTGGATCACGACCCGTACGCGTCGGCGACCTCGCGACCGTGCGCCGCGACCGCCCAGGCGATCAGCACGGCCAGTCCGATCCCGATGACCGACCAGACCGGGTGGACCGCGATGAACGCGAAGTTGACCAGCGCCGCGAGCAGCGCGAGGCCGACCGACACCACGCGCGCCCAGGTCAGGCCGCGGATCAGCCCGACCCCGGCGACCAGGGCGATCACCCCGAGCGCGACATGCAGCCAGCCGATCGACGTCAGTGAGATGTCCAGCAGCTGATCGGCGCGGTCGCCGGCGATCAGCTCCGGGCGCAGCAGCGCGATCAGGCCGACGGTCAGATGCAGGGTGCCGAGCAGCACCAGCAGGATGCCGCCGAACAGCACCCAGGCCACCCAGCCGGTGGCCGTGCTCCGCTCGATCTCCATGGTCAACGGCCCCCTCAGCAGGTTGAGATCATCGCGTTGTGCAGGGTGTTCGCCGTGCCGCGGACCGAGCTGACCGAGGTGCGCACAGCGGCGAGGTTGATCGCGCTCGGCGCTTCCTTGGCGACCCGCAGGTCCGCCGCGAGCTGCTCCACCGACGCTTTCAGAGCGTCCGCCTGCTCGCTGAACTGGCTCTTCGCGTCCGTGTAGAGCTGGTTGAGTTCGGTGCGCAGCTGCGTCAGATAAGGCCGCAGCGCGGACAGCCCGTTCTCCGACACGTTGACGTGCCGGATGTGGTCCACGGTGTTCTGCACCGCGTCCCAGCTGTCGCAGACCGGCGGCTTCGCGGCCTCCTCGGCCGAGCAGCCCGCCATCGCGAACAGTAGCAGTACGACGACGACCAGGTTGCGCTTCATGGCGCCAGCGTGCCGCGCGCCCCCGTGACGGGTCCTCACCCTTGCCGGATGAGGCGGGATCCGGGCGCCGGGCAAGAGGATCGGGTTCCTGGAGCAGTGATTGGCGAAGGAGCAGCAGATGGCCATCGGACCCGTTCAGCTGATCGTGCTGGGCTTCCGGCATCCGAACTTCCACGGCGAGGTCATCGCCGAGCTGGAACGACTGCGGCAGAACGACACCGTACGCGTGATCGACGCGCTCGCCGTCCACAAGGACGCGCGAGGAGACATCGAGGTCGAGCACCTGAGCAATCTGACCAGGGAGGAGGCCATCGAGCTGGGCAGCAAGATCGGCGCCCTGGTCGGCCTGGGCATCGAGGGCGAGGCCGGGCTGGAGGCGGGCGCGGCGCTCGGTGCGGCGGCGGCCGACGCCGCCGGACGGGTCGCGGTCTTCGACGACCCGCAGGCCTGGGACGTGCTGGCCGAGATCCCGAACGACAGCGCGGCCGCGCTGATCATGATCGAGCACCACTGGGCGGTGCCGCTGCGGGACGCGATCGCGCGGGCCGGTGGGTTCCGGATCTCGGACGGGTTCGTCAGCCCGTTCGACCTGATCGGAATCGGCCTCCTCACCGCCGAGGAGGCCAAGGAACTGCACGACATCGAGACCGCTGGATCCTGACCTCGGGATCGCTGGAGCCTGACCTCGATCCCGCTGGAACCTGACGAGAGGAGTCGCAGATGTTCGGATCACGTCGAGTAGCCCGGCGTACCGGCCGGCGTACCGCCCGGCGCGTCGCCCGTCGCCGATAACGGCGCCGGGGATCAGCGGCGGCTGGGGAAACCCAGCCGCCGCAGTCGTGTCCAGTCCAGTTGCGGGGGCGGCGCGGGGACGCCGGGCCGCTGCCGCGGGACCCGGACCCGGAGTGCACCGGGAACGATCTCGCAGCGTACGGGCGTCGAGAAGAGCAGCGCCTCACCGTCGACACCGACCGGGATCTCGGGCAGATCGGCGTCGACGGTCGCCTCGCGGCCGGTGCCGGCGCGCACCGCCCGGGCCCGGCCCCGGCGGCCGATCAGACCGGCCGCGTCCAGGGCGCCGCGCAGCGTCACGGCGAGGACCCCCAGCTCACCCCGGTCGAGACCGGAGCGCCGGCCGGAGTCGGTCCGGTAGGCGTTGTTGCTGATCAGGACCGCTTGTGGGCCGTTAACCGTGGTGCCGTCCACGGTCAGGCGCAGCGGTGACTCGCCGGCCAGCGCGGCGGGCAGCAGGTCGAGGGCGGTGCCGAGCTTGGCGTCGCGATAGTGCGGGCTCTGCACGACCGTCGCGTACGCGCCGAACGACGCGTTGTTGACGAACGTGCGATCGCCGATCAGGCCCAGGTCGATCCGGATCTCCTCACCGTCGGTGAGCGCGTCCAGGCAGGTCGCCGGGTTCTCCCGGTCCAGGCCCAGGTCGAGAGCGAAGTGGTTGCGGGTGCCCGCCGAGATGACCAGGAACGGTACGCCGTGCTCGGCGGCCACCCCGGCGACCAGGGCCTGGGTGCCGTCGCCGCCGGCCACCCCGAGCAGATCCGCGCCGTCGCGGACCGCCCGGCGGGCCACTGCGGCGACGTCGACCGCGGGACCGTCCAGGAGGAACACCTCGGCGCCGAGGGCGCGGGCGGTCTCGGCGAGGCGGAACCGGCCGACCTTGCCGCCGCCCGAGCGCGGATTCATGATCAGGTACGGCCGCTCCGGAGCCTTGGTCGGCACGGTCGCCGGCCAGTCCGCCGCAGGTGCGAGAGCGCGCCGTCCCGCGGCCACCGCGACGGTCCAGAGCAGGCCGAACAGGACGACCACCCAGACCAGCTCGGCACGCGCGTAGAGCACGGCCACCACCAGCGGGGCGAGCACCACGACGAACCCGGCCGCCCAGCGCAGCAGCCGGCGATGGGTGAGGAACCACCACGCGCCGGCCAGGGTGATCGCACTGCCGAGCGCGGCGACGAGCAGCAACCCGAGGCTGCCGTCGAGGCCGGCGACCGCGAGGACCAGCACGGTGGCGGAGATCGCCGCGGCGAACGCGAGCCGGGCCAGCCAGCGGCGCATCTGATCGGGTTCACCGGTCACGTCAGCCTCCTCGGTGGCTCCCACGGCTTTGGCGCATAACCGCTAACGGGAGTCGTAGGTCGTACTAAATTCGGAATCTGTGAGCCTGCGGCGGACCGCCCGCATCTTGGACAGCCTCTCCGGACCGTCGGCGACCGGCCTCACTCCAGTGGGATGAGGTGCCGGGTCGTCCCTGCGCGGATCGTCGGCACGAAGCCGCGGTGCCCGAAGCCGCGGGCAGGAGAGGAGGCACCGTGTCGACGTCATCAGCCGCCGGCCCCCGGTTGCGGCACCCGGCCGAGATGCCGTTCTACGTATTCATGGTCGTGCTCAACCTGATCATCGTCTGGTTGATCCTGCAGTTCGCGATCACCCTGCCCTACCTGCCGGAACGCCTGCAGGGCACACCATGGGCGACCGCGATCCGCAGCGCGTTCATCGGCCTGCTCCTGCTGGTTCCGGTCCTGGTGATCATCAGGGAGACGCAGCGCGCCTCGGTGCGCGGCACCGCGGTCGAGCTGAGCCCGCACCAGTACGGCGACCTCTACCGGACCGCCGACGACTTCGCCCACCGGCTCGGGCTGCCCCGCCGGCCGACGATCTACCTGGCCAACGGCAACGGCACGCTGAACGCCTTCGCGGCGCAGGCCACCGGGCACGACTACGTGGTGCTCGCCAACGAGCTCTTCGTCAACCTGCAGCAGAACAACCGGGAGGGGCTGCGGTTCATCCTCGGCCACGAACTCGGGCACATCCGGCTGCACCACGTCTCGCTCTGGTACCAGCTGTCGGTCGCCTACTCGGAGCGGATCCCGGTGCTCGGGCCGACGCTGTCCCGGCTGCGGGAGTACTCCTGCGACCGGCACGGCGCCCACCTGTGCCCGTCCGGCGCGTCCGGGCTGGTGCTGCTCGCCTCCGGGCGGCACACCGAGCACACCACCGACGTGGAGCAGCTGGTGCGGCAGGGCCGGGCGCTGCGCGGGTTCTGGGTCGAGCTGGCCCAGCTGCCGCAGTCGCACCCGTTCACGGTGCGGCGCATCGAGCGGCTGTTCAAGCTCGGCCTGCTGCACTCGCGGGTCCACGACAGCGTCGCGAAGTAGGGGGGCGAGTGATGCCGGACCCGACCTACCAGGTCCGAGTCTCCGGGGTGATCCCCGACGAGCTACTCGCCGAGCTGCGTGACCTGACCGTCAGCGTGGAGCCGCCGGAGACGGTACTGCACGGAAATTTGCCGGATCAGTCCGCGGTGGTCGGCCTGATCTCCCGGATCCACGGGCTCGGGCTGCGATTGATCGAGGTGCGCCGCCTGCCGGCGGACGACGACCCGGCCGGATGACACCCCGCCACGGGTACGGCCTGGTCCTGCTCCTGATCGTGAGCACCTACGTGCTGGCGATCTTCGCCGAACGGCACTGGATGGTGACGGTGCTGCTGGCGGTCCAGGCCGCCACGGTGTGGCAGTCGCTGCGCGTTGCCCGGGCCCGTCCGGGTCTCCGGCTGGCCGGGGCGATCACGCTGCTGCTGGCGCTGGCCGCCGCCGCGGCCACCCAGGTCAACCAGGGGCGGCTGCTGACCGGGCTGGCGTTCTCCACCGCCAGTGCGCTGTACCTGCTGGCGCCGATCGCGATCGTCCGGGACCTGAGCCGCCGCGACCGGGTGGACCTGCAGACGATGCTCGGGGCGCTCGCCGCGTACCTGCTGATCGGGATGGCTTTCGGGTTCGCGTACGAGTGCCTGGCGGTGATCCAGCCCGGTCCGTTCTTCGGCGAGCGCGGCGATCCGTCGCTGGCCGAGGCGCTCTTCTTCAGCTTCGTCACGGTGACCACCACCGGATACGGCGACCTGGTCCCGGCCGGCAACCCGGGACAGACGGTCGCCGTGTTCGAGGTGCTCACCGGTCAGATCTTCCTGATCACCGCGGTGGCCAAGGTGGTCGAGAACTGGCGCCCGCGCAACTGGAACCGCGGCTCATCCACCGGGGATGACGCGACCGGGCGCGAACTCCGGTGACCATGCCGTCGATCGATGAACGTGAGGGGATCCCGTGGTGACGTCACTGTTGTTCCTCGTCCTCCTCGCGGCGATCGCCGCCGTCGCCCGGGAACGGCGTCGCCGGCGGGCGTTCGCCGAGGACGGCCCCACCTTCGAGTGCCGGGTCCGGGCCTGCGGGCCGCCGCCGGCCGCCTGGCGGCGGTTGCGGCGGCGCTGGTCGCGCTGGATGTGGGCGCGCTGGGCCGGTGAGGTCCTGGTGATCCGGCGCGGGCCGGTCCTCGACCGCAACCTGAGGCTGACCGCGGAGGTCCTGCCGAAGGGCGTCTTCCGGCTGCCGGCGCAGGAGGGCCGGCGGTGCGGGCGGAATCCGATCGCGGTGCGGCTGCGCACCGACGACGGTGCCGTGATCGAAGTGGTCGCGGCCCGGGCGGCCCGGACCGAACTGGTCGGGAGCTTCGTGGCCGCGGCTTTCAGCGACCTGCCTCGGGCGCCGGTCCGGCGCCGCGAGAATTGATCTGGAGGGAGAACGGCATGTCGGACACCCAGCAGACGACCAACTATGCGGAGGAGCCCTACACCCCGCCCCGAACCGCCCGGGAGCCGACCGCGTGGGTCGGCGCGGTGGTGTTCGCGGGGGTGATGCTCCTGCTCATGGGCGGCTTCCAGGCGATCGAGGGTCTGGTCGCCATCGTCCGGGACGAGTATTACCTGACCACCAACTCCGGGCTGGTGCTCACCTTCGACTACACCGTGTGGGGCTGGACCCACCTGCTGCTCGGGGTGGTCGCCGTGGGGGCCGGCATCGGGGTCTTCGTCGGGCAGATGTGGGCCCGGGTGGTGGGCATCATCGTCGCGGTGTTCAGCGCCCTGGCAAATCTGATGTTCCTGCCCGCGTACCCGGTCTGGTGCACGATCATGATCGCCGTGGACGTCCTGGTGATCTACGCCCTGTCCGTGCACGGCCGCGAGGTCCGTTACCGCTGAGGGGGTCGGCATGGTACGCAGCGCCGGGTGGGTGAGCCTGGTCGCCGGGGTGTTCGCCCTCATTCTGGGGATCATCGCGTTCGCCTGGCCGTCGGCCACCCTCAAGGTGGTCGGCCTGCTGTTCGGCATCAACCTGTTGATCCTCGGCGTGGTCCGGATCATTCAGTTCGTCATGTCCCCGGACGCGCCGGTCGCCGGCCGGATCCTGGGCGTCGTCTTCGGCGTCCTGGTCGGGCTGCTCGGCATCCTGTGCCTGCGTGATCTGGCCGGTTCGATCAAGCTGCTGGTGGTGTTCGTGGCGCTCGGCTGGCTCCTGGACGGCCTCGCCGAGATCTTCATCGCGATCGGGGACCGGCGGGCGGGGAGCGGGTGGCGGATCGCACTGGGGTTGTGCGTGACCCTGGCCGCGGTGGCTGTCCTGATCTGGCCCGGCCTCGGGATGGCGACATTCCTCCTGTTCGGAGCGACGACGCTGTGCTTCGTCGGGATCTGCGGGATCGTTCTGGGCATCGCCGGCCTGCGGGCCCGCCCAGCCTGATCCGTGTGCCGGCGCCCCGCCTTACGCGGAGCGCCGGCCTTCCGCGTTCGCCTCTGACCACCAGACCGGTACCTGTCCGGATCGGGAAGCCGACAGCAGACACCCGCACCGACCCCGGTTGCGCCAGGATCGGCTCGCGACGCCTTCCGCGGGTTGATCAATCGGGGGTCACCGATGAATGCTGAGGACCGGACCACGAACCGAACGAGGCTCTGGTCGGAGACCTACCTGGGCGGTTCACCCGAGGCCGAGCGGCGGCTCTTCGAACAATTCGCTGTCAAGATCATGAAGACGCAGCTGAAGAACCGCACGGCTTCCGGCGGCGGGCCGATCACCGCAGGGTTCCAAGCCAAAGGCATCTTCGGCACGGAAGAAGCGGAGCTGCGGTTCCTCGACCTGCCACCTGACCTGCGGACCGGCTTCGCCCAACCCGGTGCGATCTACCGCACGGCGGTGCGGTTCAGCAACGCGGAAGGCCGGATCCGCTCCGACCATGAGGCCGACCTGCGTGGCGCGGCGCTGCGGGTCAGCGTGGCCGCCGACGAGCAGCACGACCTGCTGATGACCAACGCACCGGTGTCGCACGCCCGGGACGCCCGGCAGTTCGCCGAGGTCGCCGTGGCCACGGCCGGCGGCGGATGGCGGCGATACGCCGGGCTGCTGCGGCTGGTGTTCGTGCTCGGCCCGGGCGAGACGGTCCGCATCGTGCGCAACCTGACCGCCGCCCGCAGCCGGATCAGCAGTGTGGCGACCGAGACGTTCTGGAGCCGCATCCCGATCGCCTGGGGCGACGCGATGGCGGTGCAGTACCTGCTGCGGCCGGCGCCCGGAACACCGGCCGCGGACGCTCCGCCGGCCGGCGATCCCGATTTTCTGGGCCACGAGTTGGTGAGCCGCCTGGCGCGCGGGGAGGTGAGCTTCGAGCTGTGCGTGCAGCGTTTCCGCGATGTCCGGTCGACGCCGATCGAGGACGCCGCCGTCGACTGGCGCTCGCCCGCTGCCCCGCCCGAGCCGATCGCGGTGCTGACCATCCGTGCCGGGTCGTCCGACGACCCGGCGGTGCACGCGCTGCGGTTCAACCCGTGGAACACCACCGACGAGTTCCGGCCGCTCGGCAACCTCAACCGCGTGCGCAAGGCCGCATACGACGCCAGTGCGGAACACCGGGACCGGGAACGCTGGCTCACCGACGTCCCGATCCGCAACCACGTCGCCGGCGCCGTGCTGCGGGCGATTTTCGGCGCGGTCAACCGGTTCCGGCCGTGGCACCGCCTGCCGACCTCGTTGGCGCTGCTCAACCTGGCCGCTCTGCGAGAGGTGCTGCGCCGGGACAATCTGATCGACACCGAGGTGCGGGTGGCCCCGCCGCGGGCGCGGCCCACGCCGGTTCGTCCTGCCCGGGACGAGCGTGACTTCCGTACCCATGACGGTCGCTCGAACGATCTGTCCGAGCCGGACATGGGTGCCGTGGGCGCGGCCTTTGGCCGCAACGTGCCGGCTGTGCACCGACCCGATCTGGTCGACGAGCCGAACCCGATCGTGGTCAGCCGCGAACTGCTGCACCGCGCGACGTTCCGTCCGGCGACCTCGCTGAACATCCTGGCCGCCGCCTGGATCCAGTTCCAGGTGCACGATTGGGTGGTCCACGCCCGGCACCCGCTCGGCGTTGACGACGTCCGGGTGCCGCTGCCGGCGGACATGCCCGGCTGGATGAACACGCCGGGCGGCCCCCTCGAGCCGTGGATGCGGATCGGCGGGAACATCAGCCGAGGCACCGGCGCGGACGGGGTCGAGCAGCTGTTCGGCAACGTCGTATCGCACTGGTGGGACGGCTCCGAGGTGTACGGTTCGGACGCCGCGAAGGCCGCCGAACTGCGGGACGGGGCGAAGCTGCGGATGACCCCGGAGGGTTATTTGCCGTTGGACGTCCGCGGCGCCGAGATCACCGGCTTCAACGAGGCCTGGTGGCTCGGGCTCAGCAGCATGCACACCCTGTTCGCCCGGGAGCACAACGTGCTCTGCAATGAACTGCGTGGACGCAACCCGGACTGGAGCGACCTGCGGGTCTACGAGACCGCCCGGCTTGTCGTGTCAGCCCTGATCGCCAAGATCCATACCGTGGAGTGGACGCCGGCCATCCTGAACACCGAGGTGCTGCGCCGGGGGATGAACGTCAACTGGTACGGCGTTCCGGCCAACGACCTGCTCAGCCGGATCGGACTCTGGCTCACCGACGCGAACGCGCTGCACGGCATACCGAAGACGACACCCGACCACCATGGCACACCGTTCTCGCTCACTGAGGACTTCGTCACCGTCTACCGCATGCACCCGCTCATCCCGGACGACTACGCGTTCCACGACGCGGCCACCGGCCGCCTTCTTCGCGACGCCGCCTTCCCGCAGTTGCGCGGCGACCTGGCCGACGACGTGCTGCGCGAGCTTGGGCTGACCAACGTGCTCTACTCGTTCGGCACCGCCCATCCCGGCGCCATCACGCTGCACAACTACCCGAAGGCGCTGCTCGAACTGGAGCGCGAGGGCGAGTTGATCGACCTGTCCGTGGTCGACCTGGTGCGCACCCGCCGCCGCGGCGTTCCTCGCTACAACGACTTCCGCGCTGCGCTGCACCTGCCCCGCATCAAGCGGTGGGAGGACCTGAGCACCGACCCGGAGACGGTACGACGGCTGCGCGCCGTCTACCGCGGCATCGACGAAGTGGACACGATGGTCGGGCTGTTCGCCGAGACACCGCCGGACGGTTTCGGCTTCTCCGACACCGCGTTCCGGGTCTTCATCCTGATGGCGTCACGCCGCCTGCAGAGCGACCGGTTCCTCACCGCCGACTACCGACCGGAGATCTACACCCAGTTCGGCCTGGACTGGATCGCCGCGACCTCGATGACCAGTCTGATCCACCGGCACTGCCCTGACCTGACCGCGACCCTGCCCACCGATGCGAACGCGTTCGCACCCTGGTCCGGTCCGACCACAGCCGACCAGTGACCGGAGGGCCGAACGGGGCCGCGTCCGGCCATGGACGCGGCCCTGTTGGTTCCGCCGGCTAGCCTCCTACCTGCGGTACCGCTGGAGGAAGAGGGCCTCGGCGAGCGCCAGGTCGGCGATCTCGGACGGAGCGACACTCTCGTTCGGCGCGTGGATCAGCGCCTGCGGCTCCTCCACCCCCATCAGGACGATCTCCGCGTCCGGGTACGTGTCCGCGAAGACGTTGCACAGCGGGATCGACCCGCCCTGACCCAGCGTCGTCATCTCCCGCCCGTACGCGGTCCGCATCGCCGACGCCAGCGCCTCGTACGCCGGCCCGCCGGTCCGCGCCTCGAACGGCTGCCCGAGCGCCTCCGGAGTCACCGACACCCGCACACCCCACGGCGCCGCCGCGTGCAACTGGGCGATCAGCGCGTCCTGTGCCTTCACCGCGTCGGTCCCCGGCGGCACCCGCAGGTTGAGCCGGGCCCGGGCGAGCGGCTGGATCGCCGCGGCCGAGCCGACCACCGGCGGGCAGTCGATGCCGAGGACCGTGACCGCCGGCCGCGCCCAGATCATGTCCGACACCGTGCCGTCACCGAGCAGCCGGGCCTCGTCGATCAGGCCCGCGTCGGCACGGAACTGGATGGGCGGATACGGCGCCCCCAGCCAGGTCTGCTCGTTCTCCAGCCCGGCGATCGTGGTGTTCCCGGCCCGGTCCCGCAGCGTCGACAGGATCTGGATCAGGGCGGCGAGGGCGTCCGGTGCGGCACCCCCGAACATCCCGGAGTGCAGCTCGCCGCCGAGCGACTGCACCTCGACCACCACGTTCACCAGGCCGCGCAGGGTCACCGTCGCCGCGGGCAGGCCGACCGCCGCGTTCCCCGTGTCGCAGACCAGGATCGCGTCCGCGCGCAGCAGGTCCGGGTTGCGGGTCACGAAGTCCTCGAGGCCGCCCGTGCCCTGCTCCTCGGAGCCCTCGACGATCAACTTCAGATTGACCGGTACGTCCGGACCCAGCGCCCGTAGCGCCGTCAGATGCATCACGATGTTGCCCTTGCAGTCCGCCGCCCCACGGCCGTACCAGCGCCCGTTGACCGTGGTGAGCTCGAACGGCGGCGTCCGCCAGGCCTTCTCGTCGAGCGGCGGCTGTACGTCGTAGTGTGCGTACAGCAGGACCGTCGGCGCGCTCGGGTCGGTCCCCGGGCGTACGCCGAAGACCGCCTTGCTTCCGTCGGACGTCTCGTGCAGGCCCAGGCCGGTGAAACCGACCTGGGCGAAGTTGTCCACGACCCAGTTCGCCGCGCGCTCGCACTCGGCGGGCGGGAACTGGCGTGGGTCGGCGACGGAGCGGATCGCCACCAGGTCGGCCAGGTCGGCCCGCGCCCGTGGCATCAGCTCGTCGATGTGTTCCCGCAGCTCCATGTCAGGCGTCCTTCAGATCGTCGATCACGTCCTGGAAGGCGTCCACGTACTGCGGGCAGTACACCTTCATGATCAGGAGCTGGCCCTGGAGCAGCTTGTTGTCGACCAGAACCGGTCGCTGGCCGGGGCCGGCCGCACCGTTGGTGAGCATCCCGTAGAGGGTGCTGCGGCGCAGCGCGTCGCCCGGGTCGTAGCAGATCGCCCCGCCGTCGTCGCCGAGGACGCGGACGATCCGGTCGGTGGGCGGCACCCGCAGCCCGGCGGTCGCCAGCGCGGTCTGCAGCTGCTGCGCCTTCGCGGTGGCCTCCGCGGTCTCCTTCTTCCCGTGGTAACTGACCAGGGCCAGGCCCCCGAGCAGCAGGAAGACCACACCGAGGACCAGGTAGAGAACTCGATGCTCCTTCACGCCGTCACCTCCTCCTGCGTCTGCGTCTTCCAGCTCGGCTTACGGAACCGGTAGAACAGGTACGGCACGAGCAGGCCGAGTCCGAGCGCCCCACCGGCCACGATCGCGAGGTAGACCCCCGTGCTGCCCCCGCCGAACTGCGACGACGGTACGAAGCCGATCAGCAGTGCGGCCAGCGACGCCGCGAATCCGACCCCGCAGAGTCCGGTCAGCATCGGCGCCTTGTAGCCACGCGGGTGGTCGGGCTGGTTGCGGCGCAGGCGCACCGCGGCCACGAACATCAGCAGGTACATGATCAGGTACACCTGCGTGGTGATCACCGAGAAGATCCAGTACACACTGGACACGTCCGGGATGAGCGCGTACGCCAGCGCGATCACCGTCGTCACCAGACCCTGCGTGACCAGGATGTTCTGCTGCACGCCCTGCTTGTTGAGCTTCTGCAGGAACGGCGGCAGGTAACCCTCCTTGCGGGAGATCAGCAGCAGCCCGCGGGACGGTCCGGCCAGCCAGGTGAGCATGCCGCCCAGCGACGCGGCGACCAGCATGACCCCGAGGATCGGGGTGAGCCACTGCGAGTCGAACGCGGCGAACACCGCGTCGAACGCCTGCATCACGCCGGCGGTCAGGGACAACTCCTCGGCCGGCACGATCCAGCTGATGGCCAGCGCCGGCAGGATGAAGATGAGCAGGACCAGGCCCATGGCCAGGAACATCGCCCTGGGGAACTCCTTGCCCGGCTTGCGCAGCGAGGAGACGTGCACGGCGTTCATCTCCATGCCGGAGTACGACAGGAAGTTGTTGACGATCAGCACCAGGCTGGAGAGCCCGGCCCAGGTCGGCAGCAGGTGGTCGGCGGTCATCGGCGCGGCTGACTCGTTGCCCTGTCCCAGGAACGCGATGCCCAGGATCACCAGCAGCGCTCCCGGGATCAGCGTGCCGATGATCAGGCCACCGCTGGCCAGCCCGGCCACGCCCTTGGTGCCGCGGGACGACACCCAGACGCCGGCCCAGTAACAGACCATGATCACAATGGCGGTCCAGACGCCGCTCGACGCCAGGTCCGGGTTGATCACGTAGGCCAGGGTGCTCGCCACGAAACCGAGCAGGCTGGGGTAGTAGAAGATGGTCATCGCGAACTGGCACCAGACCGCGAGGAAGCCCATCGGCTTCGACAGGCCCTGGCTGACCCAGTTGTAGACGCCGCCGTTCCAGCCGGAGGCGAGCTCCGCCGAGACCAGCGCGGTCGGCAGCAGGAACACGATGGCCGGCACGATGTAGAGGAAGATGCTGGCGAGGCCGTAGACGGCCATGGTGGGCGACGGGCGGAGGCTGGCCACCGAGCTGGTGGTCATCAACGCGAGCGCCACCCAGGAGATGTAGGACACCGCACGTGCGGTCTTCGGTCGCGAGGTCGCCTGGTCTTCCGCCTCAGCGCTCACGCCGCCTCCCTTCGGGTAGTGGAGAGTCCGGCGGAATCATCGGCGGCCCTGGATATCGGTCGTCTCATCCCTGGTGAATGGTTCGGTTCCAGACGACCGCCGAACCAGGAGGCGGCGAACGCCGCCGCGAATCCGAGCAGCTCCAGCAGCAGGATTCCGGTGTCGGCGGTGCGGTCACCGGTGCGCACCCGGATCAGGGCGAGGGTCGCGAAGTAGAAGAGCACCCCCAGGTCGAGCAGCAGGATCGCCACCCGTGGCCGGCCGACCAGCGCGCCGAAGATCCCGCCGGCCAGTCCGGCCACGACGTTCCAGTAGGCGAGGGTGCCGATGATGGCGGGGGCGCCGAGAAGCGTTGCCAGGTCCAGGATGATCGCCACGGCGAAGAGGCCGAGCGGGAACATCAGCAACAGCGGTTGCACCGGGTTGCGGCTCTGCATGCTTTCCGAGGGTGGATTCTTTCAAGATCAAGAGCTTCATCCCGTACGGATGAAAGGCTCCGTCGTCATCGGACGGCGGCCCGGAACAGCGGGTGCCCACAGAGCACGCCGAGTGCGATCGAGATCATCGAGGCGGCCGCGCCGATCAGGTCCTCCGCGCCGCGGACGGTGTCCTGGCCGAGATACTCGGTCATCCCGATCAGGGTCAGCGCGCCCGGCACCAGCAGCCAGAACCCGGGCAGGAAGGAGACCAGCGCGGGCGGACCGCCCGGGACCCGCTCGACGGCGTACGCCACCAGGGTCAGCACCAGCGCGCCGACGAACCCGCTCAGGTATCCGCCGAGGACGAGATCGCCGAGGTACTGGCCGAGCCACCCGGCGTAGAGGACCAGCGTCAGCCAGCCGAACGAGCGCCGCGGGCCGGCGTGCAGCAGATAGTTGCCGATCGCCACGACCAGCGGGCCGAGCCAGGGAGCCCACCAGCCGATCGTGTTCGGGACGTCCTCCGGGGCGATCGGCGCCGGCACGCCGACGACGTGGGCGGCGCCGATGATGCCGAACGCGAGCAGCAGCAGTTGCAGGGTGCCGGCGACCAGCCGGCTCGAGCCGGTGATCATCTCGTACGCGGAGAGTTCGACGACCCCCATGGTCAGCATCGCGCCCGGCAGGAACGTCACCAGCGGGGCGACCATGGCCCGCAGGTCGGCGTCCGCCCAGCCGCCGCCGGCCAGCAGGAACGTCACCGCGGAGACGGTGAACGCGGCGATCACCGGCATGATCATCTGAGCGCTGGCCCACCGCGCGCCGACCAGCCGGAGCATCCCGATCACCACGCCGAAGAGCACCGCCAGGAGGATGTCCGCCCAGGTCGGCGCGAGGATCAGGCAGATCCCGCCGATCAGCACGGCATGCCCGGCGGTACGCGTCAACGCGCCGAAGCGGGGCGGCATGCGCACCGCGGCGAGCACCCGTTCACTGCCCTCGGCCGGGGTCGGCTCGCCCCGCTCGGCGGCGCGCAGCACGTCGTACACCAATGCGGTCTGATCCAACCGCAACCCACCACGCAGCTGTCTCGTCGGTTCCAGCGTCGCCGGCTCCCCGGGCTCCAGCGCCACCACCAGGTAGGTCGGCAGCACGCTGACCCGCGCGTTCGGCGAACCGTACGCGCTCGCCACCTTCAACAGGTGCTCTTCGATCTGATTGACGGCCTCCCCGGCGGCGGTCAGCGCGCTGCCCAGGTAGAGCAGGAACTGTCGCAGCTCTCGCTCGTCCATGCCGAGCAAGGTAGGCGGAACCGGCGGCCCGGCGATTCATCCGGCGCGAGCGATGCCCTGGATCGCGGGCTTCGGGAGGCTGGCCGCAGCAGACCGGAAAGGAGCGGGCCATGGCGTCGTCGACCGACTCACCGTCGCAGGTCAATCGTGCGGCAGGACTCGGCGTTCTGCTCGCGGCCTGCGTGTCCGCGCTGGTGGTGAACGCCAACACGTCCGCGGTGACGATCCTGCTGCCGGCGATCAGCCAGGACCTCGGCGCCTCGATCGACACGCTGCAATGGGCGGTGACCGGGTACATGCTGGTCGGCGCCGCGGTGATCGTCACGTCCGGCGCGCTCGGCGACGTCTTCGGCCGCCGCCGGATCTTCCTGGGCGGGCTGGTGCTCTTCGTGCTCTCCTGCGCGCTGATCGCGCTCTCCTCGGCGGCCGGCGGGGTGATCGCGGGGCGGATGATCCAGGGCGCGGCCGGCTCCACCATCCTGGCCTGCGGGATGAGCCTGCTCTCGGTGGACTCCGCCGGAACCGGGCAGATGCGGGCGATCACGCTCTGGGGCGCGGCGTCGGCGATCGGCGCGGCGGCCGGGCCGCTGATCGGTGGGGTGCTGGTCGGCTCCACCGGCTGGCAGGGCCTGTTCTGGATCGACGCCGCGATCGCCGCGGCCTGCGTACCCCTGACGTATTTCACGGTCAAGGAGTCGCGCGACCCGGACCGGCCCCGCGAGATCGACCTGCTCGGCACCGTGCTGGTCGCGGTCGCGCTGGTCCCGCTGGTGCTCGCGCTCAGCAAGAGCGGGACCTGGGGCTGGATCTCCGTGCCGACCATCGCCTGCCTGGTCGTCGCCGTGCTGGGCGGCTTCGGATTCGTGCTCGCCGAGCGGCGTGCCAAGGCGCCGCTGGTCGACCTCGCGCTGCTGCGCAACCGGGTGCTGGTCGGCTCGACGTGCGCGATCCTGCTGGTGGCCGGCGTGATCAACGCGCTGATGTATCTGCTCAGCCTCTACTTCCAGGACCCCGCCGGGTTCGGGATGACCGCCCTGGAGGCCGGCCTGGCCACCCTGCCGGCGGCCGCCGCGATGATCGCGATCACCCCGCTGATCACCCCGGTCGCGGTCAAGATCGGGCCACGGTACGCCGTAGCGATCGGATTCGGTCTCTCCGCCGCCGGCTGCGCGGCCCTGGTGTTCGTCGGCCCGTCCTGGTCCTACGGCGCCTTCGTCCTGCCCCTGATCGTGCTGTCGATCGGGCTCGGGCTGGCCAACGGCCCTGCGTCGTCGGCCTCCACCTCGGCTGTCGACGCCGATCAGGTCGGCCAGGCCTCCGGGATCTCCAACATGGCCCGCTACGTGGGTGGATCACTCGCGGTCGCGGCCGCCGCCACCGTCTCCACCGCGGTCTCCGACGGCCGGACCGCGGCCGGCGAACCCGCCGCCGACGCGCTCGCGGCCGGGCTGGCCGGTGCGGCGCTGCTGCTGGCGCTGATGTCCGCCGGTGGTGTCGCCCTGGTACTGCTGCTGCGGCGGCACCGGGCCGAGCCGGTCACCTCCGTGCACCTGGCGGCGGCCGCCGCGGCCACCAGCCACACGATCCCGACCCGGCCCCTCGGAGGTGCTCGATGACCCCCTTCACCAGCAAGGACTTCACCCAGCGAATGGAACGAGGGGTGACCCGGGCGACCGAGGCCGGCCTGACCGGGCTGCTGGTCACGCCCGGGCCCGACCTCACCTACTTCACCGGATACCAGCCGACCGCGATCACCGAGCGGATCACCCTGCTGCTGCTGAGCGCCGACCAGGAACCACACCTGATCGTCCCGGTCCTGGAACAACCGGACGCGGCCGCGGCGGCCGGGGCGCCCGCGGTCATCATGACCACCTGGGCCGACGGCGCCGACCCGTACGCGGCGCCGGCCCGGCTGCTCGACCCGGCCGGCCGGTACGCGATCTCCGACTCGGCGTGGTCGATGCACCTGCTCGGGCTGCAGCAGGCGGTGCCCGGGTCGTCGTACACGTCGATGACCCAGACGCTGCCGATGCTGCGGGCGGTCAAGGACCAGGACGAGGTGGACCGGCTCGCGGCCGCCGGTGCGGCCGCTGACGCGACCTATGAGGACATTCTCGGCGTACGGTTCGAGGGCCGCACCGAGCGGGAAGTCGGCGGAGACCTGGCCCGCCTGCTGATCGAACACGGTCACTCGCAGGTCGACTTCACCGTGGTCGGGTCCGGGCCGAACGGCGCCAACCCGCATCACGAGATGGGCGACCGGGTCATCCGGCGCGGCGACCTGGTGGTGCTCGACTTCGGCGGACTCAAGGACGGCTACGGGTCGGACACCACCCGGACCGTCCACGTCGGGCCGCCGGCCGCCGAGGAGCGGGAGATCTTCGACGTGGTGCGCCGGGCCCAGCAGGCCGCGTTCGAGGCGGTCCGGCCCGGCGTTCCGTGCCAGGAGATCGACCGGGTGGCGCGGCGGGTGATCGACGAGGCCGGTTACGGGGAGTACTTCATCCACCGGACCGGTCACGGGATCGGGCTGACCACCCACGAGCCGCCGTACCTGGTCGAAGGGGAGGAGCAGCCCCTCGTACCGGGAATGTGCTTCTCCATCGAACCCGGCATCTACCTGCCGGGCCGCCTCGGCGTGCGGATCGAGGACATCGTGACCGTCACCGCGAGCGCCGGCCGGCGCCTCAACAACACCAGCCACGACCTGCGGGAAGTGGCCTGAGGCCAAACCCTGGAGTTACGTCGCGGCCGATGGGGGTCGCCCGCGACGTGCGGGGCGCCGGCCGGTTCAGCCCATCCGGGTCCGGCCGGCGCCCCGCCCACCGTCGTACCCGGAATGAGGAATCGATGAAGTCCCTGCGATATCGGCGCACACTCGCGGCGCTCGTTCTGACGGGTCTGCTGCCGGTCGGCCTCGCGGCCTGCACCGGCGAGGGCACACCGGAAGGGCTGCCGTCGAACCGGCCGTCCGCCGAGCGCACAGCCGACCGGACGACCCGGCCGACGCCCACCGACGACGAGACCACCCGGACCGAGGAGCCGGAGCCGACCCGGACCCAGGAGCCCACCCGCACCCAGGAACCGACGAGGACCCAGGAACCGGCCAGGACCCAGGAGCCGACGAAGACGCAGGAACCGACGAAGACGCAGGAGCCGACCAGGACCCAGGAACCGACCAGGACGCAGGAGCCCACCGCCGCCGCGACCAGCATCTCCGCCGAGGTCGTCCCGATCGCCGAGGAGGACGACAGCGACTCCGGGATCTGGGGCTGGCTGCTGCTGATCGGCCTGCTCACCGGGCTGGTCGGGATCCTGCTGGTGAACCGCAATCGCAAGCTCACCGTCTGGGACGCCGAGGCCCGAGGACTGGCGGGGGAGACCCGTACCGTGCTCGGCGTCCGCCTCCCGCCGGTGCTGACCACCCTGAACAGCGCCCAGCGCGGCCTGGCCTGGCCGACGGTCCGCGACGAGCTCACCGCGCTGGAGAGCCGGTGGGCCGCCCTGCTGCCGGCCACTCCGGACGGCGAACGTCAGGCGTACGCCGGCCAGGTCAGCGGCATGCTCCGCGACCTGGTCAACGCGGTCGACGCGGAGAACGAGGCGATGGCCGCCGACCGTGACTGGCGGCTGCTGCGGCCCCGCCTCGACGCCATCCTGGCCGCGTTGACCGCCGCGCTCGAACCCGCGCCAGCCCCGGCCGCCGCACCGGCTCCGGCCCCGGCCACCGCCTCCCCGGCTTCAGCCGCCGCCTCTCCGGCCCCGGCGGCGGGAGCACCCGGCGCCACCAACGAATACGGCGAGCCCTTCGACGACGACGATCCCTACAACCCGCCGCCCCCGCCCCGGCACGCCAGATAGGCGTGACCGCTATCGGGCCGGGACGTGCCGCAGGCCGTCCAGCAGGAACCGCAACCGGCGCTGATAGTCCTCCCTGGACTGCCGGAGGCCCGCCTGCACCACCACACCCCGCTCCAGGATCAGATGGTGCAGGTCCTCCGGCGTCAGGTCGGCCCGGACAGCCCCGGCCCGCTGAGCGTCGGTCAGCACCCCGAGGGCGAACCGCTGTGCCCGCTCGCACAGGTGGACGAGGGGCTCGGAGTCCGGCATGGCCCGGAGGAGCACGTCGTTCGCGGCCGGCTCGTCGTACTGCAGAAGCCACATCCGCAGCAGGTACTCCTCGAACCGCGCGAGCGGATCGTCGAGCCGGCCGACCGCCGCGATGATCCCCTGGATCCGCTCGGCGACCAGCTCGTCCACGACCGCGTCGATCAGCCCGCGCCGGCTGCCGAACCGGTGATAGATCGTGCCCTTGCTGACCCCGGCCGCCCGGGCGACCTCGTCCAGCGGGGTGGTGAGGCCACCCGAGCGGAACACGTCGAGGGCGGCCCGGCGGATGCCCTCGACGTTGCGCCGGGCGTCGGCCCGCCGGGGCCGCTCCGGTCCGGTCATGCCGGCTGGGCGGCCCGGTCCTGCCAGGACAGGTCCAGCGCCTTGCGGAACATCTCGATCGGCTGCGCGCCGGAGACCGCCCGCTTGCCGTCGAAGACGAAGAACGGCACCCCGGAGATGCCCAGCTCCCGGGCCTGCGCCAGGTCGGTCCGGATGTCGTCCTCGAAGGCCCCGGTCGCCAGCGCCTCGGCCGCGCCGTCCCGGGACAGGCCCAGCTCGGCGGCGAGATCGGCGAGCACCCCGTGGTCGGCGACGTTCAGCCCGTCGGTGAACTCGGCCCGGAACAACCGATCCACCATGTCGTGCTCACGCCCGGCCGCCTTGGCGAAGTGGATCATCCGGTGGGCGTCCAGCGTGTTCACCATGAAGCTGCCGTCGAACCGGAACTCCACCCCCGCCTCGGCACCGCGCGACGCCAACTGGGCGTGCGACGCGGCGATCTGCGCGGCGGGCATCCGGAGGCTCTTGGCCAGGTACTCGTCGGCCGGGATCGCCTCACCGGCCGGGAAGCCCGGGTTCAGCTGGAAGCTGTGGTAGCGGACCTGGACGGCTCCGCCGTGCGGGAATTGCTCGATCGCCTGCTGCAGGATCTTGTCACCGAGGTAGCAGAAGGGGCAGACGACGTCGCTCCAGACGTCGATCGTGATCGGCTCGGCCGCGGGGCCGAAAGCGCTCGCCGTCATCACAGACACATCCCGTTCACGTCGCACACGCCGGCGTCGTCCGCCGACTCCAGCAGGATCAGCGCCGGGGCCGGGGCCGCTGCGGGCTCGGCCCCGGGCTGCTCGGCGGCGGGGGAGACCGGCTCCACCGCTGCCGGCACAGAAGTTGACTCCATGGTCAAGAAGCTAACACCAACTTGACGCCACCGGCAAAATGCTGCGGAAGGCAGAGTTTTCGCAGGTGGCGTGCGCCACTCCGGTTGTCGGCGGCGACCTGACGTTGGGGTGTCAGGTGGTGGCGATCTCGTTGACCTTCGCCTTGACGGTCAGGGTCTTGGACTTCGTGCCGTCGGGGCCGATGGCCTTCAGCGTGTACGTGTGGGTCTGGAAACTGCCCGGGTCGCCGCCGCACGGGAAGTTCAGCGTGGCCGAGCCCGTGGCGCCGTACTCGTCGTAGATGCCGGGGCCGTCGACGGAGAGCGTGGTCTTGTCGGCTCCCGTGGCCTTCCACTCGAGGACCACCGGCTGGCCCTCGTACCGGACCTGGTCGGTGCCGGACGGGCAGGACGGCTTCGTCGCGACACGGAAGTAGGCGATCGACGGCCCGGCCGGGGCGGTGGTGGCCGGTGCGGTCGAGGTCGTCACCTTGTGGGTCGGGACACTCCGCGAGGTTTGCGTGCCCGTCGCCGCCGGCGCCGACGCCGGGTCGGAGGCGGCCACGGACGGTGCGGCGAGGCTGGTGGTCGCGGTGGGGCTGGTGCCGAGGCCGGTCGCGGCCTCGGTGTCGCGCGACCGGGACAGTGCGATCCCGGCCACCACGGCCAGGATCACCATGGCGAGCAGAACCGTGATGAACCAGCGGCGTCTCGCCGCCGATGACGTGACATCCTGAGCCGACACGGTGTTCCCCCTGGTGAGACGTTTGGGGAACTCTATGGGCGACGTTCCCGGCGCGGTATCACCCGTAGGACGACCTGGCACGAAGCCGGTACCGCGAGCGCGGCGGACGTGATCGGGCAGCACGAACAAGATCCTTTATGGCAACCTGTTGCGATGCCGCGTGCCCGTCTGTCCCGGCTTGCCGGGGCCATCATGCTCATCGTCGCGTTCGTGCTGCCGTGCATCGCGTTCATGGGCGCCGCCGGAGATCTGCTGCCCGATCAGGACCCGACGCCCGAGATGCTCAAGGAGCAGGCCGCGGCTGACTTCCGATTCGGCGTCGCGGTCGCGGTGAGCTGCGCTCTCATCGCCGGCGGCCTGATCGCCTTCATCTACGCCTACAAGCAAGGACAGCCCGGCAAGGTCCGGAACAACAGCTAGACCAGCCATCGAATAGCACCTGGCCGGCGCCACAGCGGAATCAACTTGGTGGGTGGATGCCATTCGCTCGATTCGCGCTGCTGTTGGTGGTTCCGGCCGTCAGGAATTGGCCGGTGATCTCTTCGATGAACTGCTCGAGCTTGCCGAGAACTTCGACCTGATGCCGCTGTGGCAACTGTTCGTGGGTCTCTCGTACTGCGTCCGGGGTGAAAGCGTCGGAGACCAGCTCCGATCTGGCCAAGGAGACGCTGGCGGCTCTCTACGACGCTGTTCGCGACTGTGAGGATCTGCCCGAATTCCCGGTCGCGACGGCCGAGGAGGTGGTGTTCGCCGCCGAGTTGGCGAACGAGAGGTGCCTCCGTGCGATCGTCCGCCAGAAGGAATTGATCCGGGCAGCCGCAGGCGTGTCATCAGGCGGTTTGTAGGTCGGATCTGACCTGCCACCAGGCCGGCGGGCATGCGGCTGCCGAAGGAACGCGGTGGCGGTGCGGTTCTCCGCTCACTTGGTGGCCACGCATGCCTGGCCGAGGGAGTGCCAGCGGCCGCCGCTGTACGACCAGCCCTCGGCGCAGACTCTGCCGCTGCCGTGGCCCCTGTACCGCCGGGTGTTCTGGCCGGCCCGCCACGGACTGTCCGGTGTGGTCACGTTCAGGCGGGGACCCCAGATGTGGAAGCGGCCCTTGGTGACGTTGACCCTGAACTCTGCCCAGGCCTCGTAGTCGACGCCGACGTTCGCGGTGTGGACGCAGAGACTGACGTTGCAGTCCGCCGGGCCGCTGACGTGTGGCGATACCGGCGCCGCAGCCTCGTCCTGTGCGGCGATGGCACCGGCACCGCTTACGTTCTGGCCGCCATGCGTCGGTGCGGCGTGGGCGTCCCCGGATGAAAGGGCAACGCCGAGCAGGCCCGCCGAGACGGCCGCGAGGGTCGATCGCACTCGCATGCGGGGTGCGGTTCTCGTGAAGGTGGATCTCATCGTTGTTCCTTCTGCTTTGTGCCATGCCGGTGCTCCTGAACGGCCGCGACCGGGCATGGAGGATCGGCGCGTGGGCGTCACCCCGCGGCCTGGCTGGTTGATGGACGCGTGTCGAGGCATGCATCCACACCGATGGGGCCCGCTATTGGGCCATGCGTTTCCGGAACGCCGTCGAGTTGGACGGCGTTGCTCCGCGGCGAAGCCGGAGTGGGAGGCGCGCCTGACGCCTCGGACTCGGCGATAAAATTCCGTACGCCCTGCCTCTCGCCGATTCACCCAGCACTGTTGTGCGTGTGGCGTCGGCGCAAGGCATCAGGGCTTGTACTGGATGCGTCGCAAGAGAGAATACCGCGTGGTCGGGGCGGGGCACGTGGCTTCGACGACCGAGGTCTGCCGCAGGTGATCACCGGTCCGCTGGGGAACTTGTCGCTTGGCCGCATGCGTGATGGGCGCGGATGCGGG
This sequence comes from Actinoplanes regularis, assembly GCF_900188005.1. GTDB lineage: Bacteria > Actinomycetota > Actinomycetes > Mycobacteriales > Micromonosporaceae > Actinoplanes > Actinoplanes regularis. Next base: position 80,605 of record NZ_FZNR01000026.1, read on the forward strand.
CCGGTGTCACCATTTCGGCTGCGGCGGGCTCAAGGTAGCGGGTGAATCAGTTGCCCATGATGTTCTCGGCGTGGGCCGCGGATGCGGTGAAGACGGCGATGCCTGTGACTGCCAGCGAGATCACGATGCGGATGGCCTTACGTCCCAGCGCGCGCATAGCGGAACCCTCCTTGATCGGTCTGCGTGAATGTGTCGTCACTGTAGAGGAGTCCGGGCCTTGTCGGTGGCCCGCCGATGGGGCGGAACGGGGCCGTGCGGCGCGGCTGGGCCTGGAGGCTGGGGGGCGCCGCGCGAGTGCACCAGGGGGCTTGGCCTCCGGGCCTGGTTGCGGGGCTCCACAGGTCGTACCGGGGAAAGGTTTTGAAGGCGCTCCGCGAGATTGGTAAGCAACCTGAGTTGCCTATGGTCTGATAAGCAACTACGGTTGCTTACATGTCCGTGGAGATTTCCGCAGCCGGCGAGGTCGCCGATCGGCTCGCGGCCGTCGGCGCGTTGCGGCGGCTGGCCGATCGGCTCGAGGACGCCGCCGTCGAGGAGGCCATGCGGTCCGGCTGGAGCTGGCCGCAGGTCGCCGAGGCGCTGGGCGTGACCCGTCAGGCCGTTTACAAGAAGCACGCCAAGCGACTCATCGCCGCCGGTGTCGCGCTGAGGAGGCGCTTGGGATGAGCAGTTTCGACCATTACCTCAACAAGATCCTTGTCATGGCCGGGGCGGAGGCGAACGCCGAGGGCTCGGCCATGATCGAGGCGCACCACATGCTGCTTGCGATCGCCCAGGACGGGTCGCCGACTCTGGCGGCGGCCGGGATCGATCACGCGGCCGTGCGTGCTGCGCTGGATCATGAGTTCACCAGAAGCCTCGCTGTTGCGGGAGTGCGCGTCGATGGCGGGCTTCCGCAAGCGACCCCGCAGACGGCGGGCCAGCCGGGTCTGGGCGCGACCGCGAAGGCCGCGCTCGACCGGGGCTTCGCGGGGGCACAGCGCAAGCGCGACTGCCGGCCCGGGCACGTGCTGCTCGGCGTCCTGCTCGCCCCGGTCGGCACGGTGCCGCGGGCCCTCGACTTCGCGGGTGTGGACCGGAGCCGCCTGATCGAGGACGTACGCCGGGAGATCGCCGGTGGCGACGATGAGCGCTGACGGCGCCGGGAACTCGCCGGTGGCGATGAGCGCTGACGGCGCTGGGAGCTCGGCGGTGGCGATGAGCGCTGACGGCGTTGCGAACTCGCCGGTGGCGATGGGCGGCGACGCCGGCGTGGCCGACGACGCCGTCGTGATCGACGTGGTCGGGCTGCGGATGCGGTACGGGACGGCCGACGTCCTGCACGACGTCACGTTCCGGGCCCGGCGCGGCGAGGTGCTCGCCCTGCTCGGGCCGAACGGCGCGGGCAAGACCACCACGATCGAGATCCTGGAGGGTTTCCGCACCCGCTCGGCCGGCCACGTCGAGGTGCTGGGCGCAGACCCGGCCCGTGCCGGCGAGGAGTGGCGGGCCCGGGTCGGTGTGGTCCTGCAATCGTGGCGCGACCACGGTAAATGGCGGGTCCGCGAGCTGCTGGCGCAGGTCGGCGCCTACTACCACGGGTACACGACGCCCTGGGACCCGGACGACCTGGTCGACGTGGTCGGCCTCAGCGGGCAGGCGAACCAGAAGATCCACACCCTCTCCGGCGGCCAGCGCCGCCGCCTCGACGTGGCCGTCGGCATCGTCGGCCGGCCCGAGGTGCTCTTCCTCGACGAGCCGACCGTGGGCTTCGACCCGGTGGCTCGCCGTGATTTCCATGATCTCGTGCGCGGGCTGGCCGCCGAGCACGGCACGACGATCCTGCTCACCACCCATGACCTCGACGAGGCCGAGCGGCTCGCGGGTCGCGTCCTGGTGCTGGACGGCGGCCGGATCATCGGCGACGGCACCGCCGAGGAGTTGGCCCGCCGCGTCGCCGGCCAGAACGAGGTGCGCTGGTCGCTGAATGGGGACCGGTTCAGCCGGCCCACCGACCGGCCGGCGCGACTGGTCTACGAGCTGTATCGCGAGCACGGCGACGACTTGCGTGATCTGGAAGTCCATCGGGCATCGCTCGAGGACACGTATCTGTCTCTGTTGAGACCCGTGGACGGAGGAGTGCGATGAGCCCGGTCGGGAACGCCCTGCGGGCCGGTCGCTCGCGGGGACTGGTCGAGTTGCGACAGTCGGTCACCAACGGCGGCGACCTGTTCAACCACTTCTTCTGGCCGGTGCTGATGCTGGTCACGCTCTGGTTCCTGCGGGATCGCGAGTTCGGGCAGAGCGGCTTCCCGCTCGGCGCGCTGGTCCTGCCCAGCATTCTCGGGATGAACGCGGCCATGGCCATGGTGACCATGAGCCAGCAGCTGACCGCCGACCGCGAGGACGGCACCCTGCTGCGCGCCAAGGCCACCCCGAACGGCCTGCTCGGCTACCTGACCGGCAAGCTGATCTCGGTCTCCGGCGGCCTGCTGATCGACCTGTCGATCTTCCTGCTGCCCGCGCTCTTCCTGGTCCGGGGGCTGGCGGTGGACCGGCCCGGCGCCTGGCTGACGCTGCTCGGCGTGCTCCTGCTCGGTCTGATCGCGACCCTGCCCACCGGGGCCGTTCTCGGCTCGGTCTTCACCAGCGCGCGCGGCCAGGGCCTGCTGACCCTGCCGATCCTCGCGGTGATCGCGATCTCCGGCATCTTCTACCCGATCAGCGTGCTGCCGGGCTGGTTGCAGGGCGTGGCGCAGGCGTTCCCGATCTACTGGATGGGGCTCGGCATGCGGTCGGCGCTGCTGCCGCCGGAGGCGGTCGCCGTCGAGCTCGGTGACTCCTGGCGGCACCTGGAGACGGTGGCCGTACTGGGTGCCTGGGCCGTGGCCGGGCTGCTGATCGCCCCGGTGGTGCTGCGCCGGATGGCCCGCCGCGAATCCGGCTCCAGCGTCGCCGAGCGTCGCGACCGGGCCCTGCAACGGGTCGGCTGACCCGGGACCTCAGCGACGGCGGTAGATCTCGCCCCGCGCCGCCAGTTCGTTGAACCACCCCGCTTTGGCAGCCGGCACCCAGGGGCCGCTCGATGAGCGGCTTCCCGGTCCGCGCGGCGCACCCGCCGGAGACACAGACCGCCACCAGTCCGGCAACGATCACAGTCGGGGCGATCAATGCGCGCTTCGCGACCCGCGACGGTAGCTCCTTCAGCGGCAACATGTGGAGCCCGGCGTTCGGATCTCCGGCCTGCCCGGTCCCGGATCAGACGCTGCAGGCACGAAGCGTTTGCTGTCAAGGGGTTCACCACTGCGCGTCGAGTTCGGCGAGGCGTTGGCGGAGCCGGCGGGCGTCGGGTCGGGGCAGTGCACGGGTTATGACGTGCAGGGTGCGCCGGAGTTCTCGTGGGTCCGGGCAGCACTCGACGATGCCGCAGCCGTGTGCGGGATCGAAAAGCCGGTGGGCCGGGTCGTGGAGGAATTGGCTCCAGGCGCTCAGGGCCTGGTGCGCGGCTCCTGGCCATAATCGCGTGCGTTCGAGCTGAGCGATCGTGGCCCTGCCTCGCGCTGTCAAACCGGGCAAGGTCGGGACGGTGTGGTCGAGGCGGCGGTGTGCTGCGGCGCGCACTTGCGCCGGCGACTTACGCGCCATGGGCCTCTCTGAAGATCGTCATGGCTGACATGGTGACATACCGGCCGGCTGGTGTTCCTGTGCGCTGCACGCCGCGCCGCCCAGCGGTCCATCGTGGCTCGGCCGGGCCGAGCGATCTGCAGCGTGCCGGAGGGCGCCAGAATCGCCTCGTCAGCCCTTGGCGGCGCCCTCGTTGGCGTCCCGGACGAAGTAGCGCTGGAAGACGAGGAAGATGACCGCGACGGGGATGATCGTCAGCAGGGACGCGCCGAGCTTGAGCGGGTACTGGGTGCCGGACCCGAGCGAGCCGGTGACCAGGTCGGCGAGGCCACGCGGCAGGGTGTACAGGTCCGGGTTCTGCACGGCGATCAGGCTGTGCGTGAAGTCGTTCCAGGAGCCCTGGAACGACAGGATGGTCAGGGTGATCAGGGCGGGCCGCACCATCGGTAGCACCACCGACCAGTAGGTGCGGACGATCCCGGCGCCGTCGACGTGGGCGGCCTCCTCGACGTCGATGGGGACGGCCGCGAAGGCCTGTTTCATGATGAAGATTCCGGTGGCGTCGACGAGCAACGGCAGGATCAGCGCGGTGTAGCTGTTGTAGATGCCGAGCTGGTTGAGCACCAGGAACTTCGGAATGAGCAGGACGACGCCGGGTACGGCCATCATGGCGAGGATGGTGGCGGAGACGGTGTCCCGGCCACGGAAGCGCAGCCGGGCCAGCGCGTACCCGGCGAGCGAGTCGAAGAAGACCCGGCCGAGCGTGACCAGCACGGTCATCAGGACGGAGTTGGCCAGCCAGAGCGGGAAATCCGTACCGTGCAGGATCTTTTTGAAGCTCGCCGCGGTGAACGGGTGCGGGATCGGGGAGAGCGGGTGGGCCGCGGCGTCGGCTTCGGTCTTGAAGCTGTTCGCGATCTGGATGACGAACGGATACAGGAAGATCAGAGCGAAGAGGACGAGTACGGCGTACCCCGCGGCCTTTCTCCTCATTCCTCGCTCCCGGAGCGCATCAGCCGCCGTTGCAGCAGCGTCATCGCGATGATGACGACGAAGAGGAGGAACGAGATGGCCGCCCCGGAGCCGTAGTCGAAGTCCTTGAACGCGGTGCGGTATGAGAGATACGCCGGGGTGAGCGTGGTCTTGGCGGGGTCGCCCTGGCTCATCACGTAGACCTGATCGAAGATCTGCCAGGTGCCGATGAGCCCGAGCGTGACGATCAGGAGCAGGGTGGGTCTCAGCTGGGGCAGGGTCACGAAGCGCAGGCGCTGCCAGGGGCCGGCGCCGTCGATGAGGCCGGCCTCGTCGAGCTGGACCGGAAGGTTCTGCAGGGCCGCCAGGAACATCAGCATGAACGTGCCGGAAGTGGTCCAGACGGCCAGGGCGATGATGGCGCACATCGCGACGCTCGGCCCGGCCAGCCACTCCCACCAGGAGAGGCCGAGCAGGCTGTGGCCGGTCAGCATGGCCGGCGGTGCGGCCGGGTCCACCAGGCCGACGGTCCCGAGCAGCAGGTGCAGGACGCCGCGCGGGTCGGCGAACCACTGCGGGCCGGCCACGCCGAACAGGGCCAGCAGCTGGTTGACGGCGCCGGTGCTGGTGAACAGGAAGAGGAAGACCACGCTGATCGCCACCGAGCTGGTGACCGAGGGGAAGTAGAACGCGCTGCGGAAGAACGACTTGGCCCGGAGCAGCTTCTGGTTGACCACGAGCGCGAGGAACAACGCCAGCACCGTCTGCGCGGGCACCACGATGAGCACGTAGTAGCCGTTGTTGCGGATGCTGGTCATGAAGTCCTGGCGGGCCAGGCTGTCCACGGTGAGCAGGCCGGTGTAGTTGTCCAGCCCGGCCATCGGCACGCCGGAGCGGAACGGGCTGCCCTGGCCGTTCCACGCGGTGAAGCTGACCCACAGCGCCATGCCGATCGGCACCACCAGGAACAGGGTGATGATCACGATGGCGGGTGTGACGAACAGCCAGCCGACGGAGCGCTCGGGCCCGCGGATTCCACCGGCGCGCACGATCAGCCGCTCAGGACGGCTTGGGTGTACTTCTGCAGGCGTGCCAGGATCGTTTCCGGGTCAGCGGTGGCCAGTTGCTGCAGGCCGGTGTCGAAATCGGACAGAACGCTGTCCATCTTCGGGGCGTTGACCGGGCCTCGCGCGTACGCGGCGCCGTCGATGAAGGGCCTGTCGGCGGGGAACCGGGCGATGTATTGATCCTTGGCGGACTGCCGCGACGGCATCACACCGAAGGCCTCGGCGAACCTGAGTTGTTGCCGGCCGGTCGTCATCGCCTCGACGAACTCGATCGCCTGCTGCTTGTACCTGCTCCTGGCCGCGATGCCCCAGCACTTGGTGAAGGCCAGGGTGCCTCTGCCCTTCGGGCCGGCCGGCAACGGGTTGATCGTGTACCTGACGGCCGGATAGTCGGCCCGCAGCGCGCCTTCGATCCAGTTGCCCTCGAACGTGATGGCCGCCTCGCCCCGGCCGAACGCCTCCCCGGCCCAGCCCGCGTCCAGCTGCTTCGGGTATTTCAGGAGGTCTTCCCTGAGCAGCGCTTGTACGTACCGCAGGGCCTGTAGATTCTCGGGGGTGTCGGCGGTCGCCCGGGTGCCGTCGTCGCTGATGATCCAGCCGCCGGCCTGCACCAGGAACGCGCCGATCCGGTCGCGGCTGTTGCCCAGCACGATCGGCGTGATCCCTTTCGCCTTCAGCCGCTGCGCGGTCGTGGTCAACTGCTCCCAGGTGGTGGGCACATCGGTGGGGGAGAGACCGGCGGAGGCCCACAGCGCGGTGTTGATCTCCATGGCGAGGGTGGAGAAGTCCTTCGGGACGCAGTACAGCGTTCCGTGGTAGGTGAACGACTGGCGCAGCGCCGGGTAGAAGTCGTCCACATCGGTGATCTTGTCCGCGTACGGCTCGAGCGCGCCGACGCTGACATAGTCGGCGAAGCGGGCCGCCTCGACGTAGAACACGTCCGGCGGGATGCCGCCGGCGAAGGCCTGGCCCAGTTGCTGGGCGAGGTCCTGCGCGGGGATCACCGTCGCCGTGTTCCCGCTGAATGCCGCCCACGCTGTAGCGGCACCGGTGACGGCCGTGGTCTCAGCCTCGCCGGAGGAGGCGATCAGGATCTGCAGCGACGCCGGACCGCTACGCTGAGCCGGCGGCGTGCTGTCAAAGCCGCTGCCGCCACAGGCGGCATTCGCGAGGAGCACAGCAGCTGTTAGTACGGCCAGCGTGGTGTCCCGAAGCGGTACGGCAACCACACAAACCACTTTAGTCGGGTGGAGCGGGCCAGACGCCCGAAACGGGGAGGCCGCCGAGTCGACGGCCGGCGCAGCCGGCCCGTGGGGGTTAGCTGCCGCTACAGAGTCGTCGACTGGCGATAATGTCGGCAAGCCGGGCGGTGTGGTAATAACGGTTGCCTGTTCCGGGCAGTTGGTTGCCGGACGGTATCCGGCTTCGACCAGTTCCCGTCCGAGCAGAGTTGATTGAAGTGTCTCTATCTGGCCACCCGGTCGCTGGACCCGGCTGGGCGGGGCCGGGGACGATGGGCGATGCGCGGGAAGGCGGCCCTGAACGCCCTCTCGATCACTTTCGGCGACGGGTTCACGGCTGCCGAAATCTACTAACCGAGAAGCCGGAAACACCGCTAGCGAGCGAGACAGTCCCGACGCTAGCCGTCGGCTGACACTGTTGCTGTCGGTTGAGTAGCCGACGTGGGTATGGTCGGTCCGGGTGTCCTTGACGTCACGGGCGTGGTGGCCGTGCTCTTTGGTTTGTTGCGCTCCTGCTCGTCGCCACGGTAGGCGAGATAGGCGATCCAGGTCCCGATCAGGGTGATTAGGAGCCCCGCAAGAGCGATCATGGCGCCGACTTTCGGCAGCCCGAGAACACGAAAGCGTTCGACAGCTGGCTCTTCCTTCGGCTCGAGGGCAAGCTGTGGGGCATGCGGCGACGGGTGAACTGGAGCTCTGGAAGACTGGTCTTCCACGCCGTCGAGCAGCAGGCTGATCGGGAATTCATCAATCATCCCTTGTGGGGTGACCTTCTCGATGCCGGCCGATTCCAGATTGAATAAGTGGGTATAAGGAACCCAGAATCCGGGGTAGCCGGGCACGGGAACCTGCCCTTCGCCCGTGAGACCTGGAATGGTGAGTTCAATTGTCCGCAATTGGACGCGAATGGCTTGAAGAAGGCCGCGGCGTCCCTTGGCTGGACCCGACACTCTGATCGTAATCACTGCGTCCTCGCGGTCGGCCTTGACCAGTGCCCTGTTGCCATCCAGAGCGAACACCACACCGGTCCGCCAGACTGTTCTCTGGCTGATTAGGTAGTGCAAGCGAACAATGAGCCGCCCGATAATGCTGGACGGCAGAACGCCGTAGCGCACTGTAAAGTCGAGGGTGTCCTCCCACCGCCCCGTGTCCGGTTCCTCTTTGGTAAGAAGGTCCGGGATCAGGAATACATCGTCAGATTCGAAGCACAGTTCGAACTTCTTCATCATCTCAATGATGTATTGACGCTTCTCCGGAACGTACTTCTCCTCGTCTAAGATCGTGTCGATCTTCTGCCACGTCAGTAGGCCCTTTTCTTGGGCGGCCACATGCGAGTTGAGCAGGCGATACACACCGCCGGTCACCCAGCTCGGGTTGAGGATGTTGGTGTCCCGGAGGCGAGGATCCTTACGGAAGCAGAGCACCGTGCCGAGGTCGTGGAGGAACTCGACGAGCCGCTCCTGCGAGGCCAGCGTGGTCACGCCCCGCTCCCCGCACAGCACTTGGTATTCTGTAAAAGGAAGGTAATCGGCCTCAAGTTGTTCCAGATGCTCCTTGACTCTGAAGAAAGATGCGGGCAGCAGATCCTGGACATGCGACATGTCGCCAAGTGTGTGCTGGAGTGATGCACGGACAGCGTCAATACCCTCATTATTAGCACAAGAGGTCTCGACGATGTCGACGATATCGGGGTACTTTCCACGTAGGCCGCGTTGGTCGATGTCGAGACCGAAGTCCTCGCATTTGTTGCCGACCAGTATTACCGGCGAGCCACCCGAGAAGCCCTGGATCAGTTTGAGCCAGTATTCGATCCGGTTCTGTTCCTCACTCTGGCGAGCGTCCACCACGAGTAGATATACACTGCGACGGGTGAGGAAGAACTGGTGAGTTGCATGCATGATCTCCTGGCCACCGAAATCCCAGAGGTTTACGGCGATTCCGACGCCGTCAACCGACACATTCCAGCGAGTTACGTCGATGCCGTCGGTCTTTCTCTCGTCCGAGTCAAAGTCCCCGCGGGTCAATCGCCTGATGATCGAACTCTTGCCGACCGCCCCCTCGCCGACGACGAGAACCTTCGCCTCGTTGAGGCGCTTCTGATCTTTTTGGATGCTGTCCAGGTAGGCCCAGATCTCGGTCGGTTCCTGTGGCCGCGAAAGAACCTCGGGCGGGACAGGAAGGCTGTTGCCATTTAGGCCGAAGTATGAAAGCCCGCGAAGATTGGAAGTATTGTCGGGTAGCGAATATATTTTGTTTCCTGCAATATTGACAACCTTGAGCGTCCCGAGTCGGGAAATTGAATCTGGAATGCGCGTCAGAAGATTTTCCGCGAAAAGCAGGCCACGCAGGTTTTCAAGATTCCCGACGTTCTCCGGTATCTCCGATATTCGTTGGCCAGTGAAATCGAGCCACTCCAGGCCCGGAATGTCGAATAGCCACGAGGGCAATGCTACAACCAATCCGTGCCTACTCCGGGGGCCTACGCCGGACACGCGCGCGAGACTTCCCGGAAAGGGTGGCTGCAAGGGCCTGATCGATGCATCGTATCCAGCGCTGTAAGTACCTGATGAGTTAAACTCTAGAACGCGAAGTTTGTCCAATTTGCGTACAGATATCGGCACTGCGTTCAACGGATTTCCGGATATTATGAGGTGTTCCAGGCTTGGTGGAAGTGCGATTTCATTCGAAGCTTTTATGCGGTTGAAGCCAAGGTTAAGAGCGGTGAGATGTTTTAGTTTATGGAGACCTGCGGGAGGGGATGAAAGATTGCATCCAGTCAGGCAAAGAATCTCCAAGCGAGCTAGTCTTTCGATGCCTCGAGGGATTCGACCTAATCCGGGGATGCGCACCCCTAGGTGCCGCAACCCGGTCATACTAAAGATTTCTCTAGGGAATGCCGTGAAGGTGTTACATGAAATATCTAGCGATTCGATGTTAAGCTCGGGGAACCAATTGGGTAGCGCTGCGGCTGGATAGTCGAGCATCTGCAAAGAATGGAGCTTCGGGATATCCAAAAGCTCGCGGGGTAATTCTCTATCCTCTTTGCCAGAGAAACTGAATCGACCCGTATGGTCGGCAAGTTTCAGTTTGTCTTCGATGTCGCCCATGTTGATGGCAAACTCCATTTATGCAACTCGACTATTTCGGTCATGCTACGCGACCAGTGGTCTCGTGTGGACATGTGTTCGACCCGTCGAGCTTTCCTCGCCGTGGCGGGGTTGGTGATGGTGAGCCCCTCCTGTGTCGACACACGATGCGGATTATGGTACGACGGCAATCGACCAAGATCGTTTTACGTAGCCTTGCCCTATCGATCGGGTTACGAAATTTTTTCGTGTCGACTGCACGATCGGTGGGCGAATCCGTTCAAAGATGGATGACCGGGGCGCCGATCGACCCGAGTGGATAGGCAACTAATCGTCGCGCATCGGCACTAACTAGAACTAAACATCCAGCTGGCGCTCCATCCCGACGCCCGGCTCGCCACCGTGCAGTACCACTGGTCTGGGTCGCTCTTCGCGTCGGCCTGGACTCTGCCAAGCGGCCGATGGACGGCGCTCCGCTCCGGTGCCTCAGCGGGTGTTCGGGGCGCGGCAGGGCGTTGCGCGACCTATGTTTCGCGTTCCGGCACGAGGGCAGCGTCCGGCGTGGTCCGGCTGGTTCTGGTGGTGGTGACAGAAGCCGTGACACCACTGGGGGACAGCCACACGGACCGGGCTGGGCGCCATTGCGGTCTACAGGCGACCGTTGCTGCGGCGATATCCGGCTATAGGTCAGCCCAGGAGTTGCCATTCGGCGAGCTGGGTCATCGGGGCGCCGTGGTTGGCGGTGATCTGCAGGCGGTAGTGCTGGTAGGCGCCCGGATCGCCGGGGAGGACGAAGGCGCGGGTCTGGCGACGGTCGGCGAAGTCGATGTCGCTGCGGCTGTCGAGGGTGGCCCAGTTGACGCCGTCGGTGGAGCCCTGCAACGTCCAGGCCCGCGGGTCGCGCTCCGGGGCGTCGTTCGCCGAGGTCAGCGTGTACTGCTTGATCGCCGTCGACGTGGCGAGCCGGTCGGTCAGTGTCGCCGTCGCGGCGGTGACGAGCCACTTGGTCAGGGAGTTGTCGTCGGTCAGCTGTGCCTTGGTCTCGTTCGGCGGGTTCTCGCCGGTGACCGTGAGCGTGCCGCCGGTGGCCCGGTCGGTCAGCTGTGCGGGGGCGCCGGCGCCGGTGGTCAGCGAGGGCGGCAGGTCGGCCGCGGCGCTGCCCCACGACGACGGGTTCGGGCCCATCACGAATTCGAGGGTGCCGCCGGCGGTGAGGTCGGCGTGGGTGAGGTAGTTCCTCGAGTACGCGACGCCGTTGAGCTTGACGCTCTGCACGTAGCGGTTGGTGTCGCTCACTCCCGGTGCGGAGATGGTGAAGGTGCGGCCGTTCTCCAGGGTGACCGTGGCCTTCGGGTGCAGCGGGGCGCCGATCGTGTAGTCGGTGCTGCCCATCCGCGCCGGGTAGAAACCCAGGGTGCCGAAGACGTACCAGGCCGACATCTGGCCGTTGTCCTCGTCGCCGAGGTAGCCACCGCTGGGCCCGGGGCCGTACTGGGTGGTCAGGACGGTGCGGACGCGGTCCTGGGTCTTCGACGGGACGCCCGCGTAGTTGTACATCCAGATCATGTGGTGGATCGGCTCGTTCGAGTGGGCGTACTGGCCGAGGTTCGCGTCGTACGCCTCGCGCATCTCGTGGATGACGCCGCCGTAGCAGCCGGGCAGGTAGTCGCGGGACGCCGCGAAGACGGAATCGATCTTGGCGGCCAGGCCGGCGCGGCCGCCGTACAGGTTGGCCATGCCCTGCGGGTCCTGCGGTGCCGGGGTCGCGTAGTGCCAGGGTGCTCCCTCGGTGAACTCGCAGCCCCACAGGTTGGGCTTGAAGTCGGCGTCGGTGGTGCGCCAGGCGCCGCTGCTCTGCTTGCCGCGGAAGAACCCGACCGAGGGGGAGTAGAGGTTCGTGTAGTCGAGCGCCTTGTTGCGGAAGTACGCCGCGTCCTCGCCGTAGCCGAGCGCGGTGGCCAATTGGAAGATGCCGAAGTCGTCGTTGGCGTCCTCGAGGGTCCAGGCCGCCGACTCCGACGCGGTGTCGGTGGGCACGTAACCCTTGAACAGCGACACCTGGTTGCCGATCCGGCCGTTCGCGTTGTTCGCCGAGTAGACGGTCGCGTTCTTCACCATCGACGCGTACGCCGCCTGGTAGTCGAAATTGCGGACGCCTTTGACGTACGCGTCGGCGAAGGCCAGATCCTGGTTGCTGCCGACCATCATGCCGACGTTGTGCGGGCCGGACCAGCGAGGCGTCCAACCACTTTCCTTGTACGCGTTGACGAAGCCGTCCAGCATCTCCCCGCTGCGCGTGGGAGTGAGCAGGGTGTACAGCGGCCACGCGGCCCGTGAGGTGTCCCAGAAACCGTTGTTGACGTACATCTGCCCGTCGTGGAGCTGATTGTCGTACGGGCTCTGGTGCCGCCGCACCCCGTTCACCAGCTCCGACCGATTGTTCGGGTACATCAGCGCCCGGTACAGATTCGAGTAGAAGGTGATCATGCGGTCGGTGGTCGCGCCCTCGATCCGCACCGCGCCGAGCTGGGCGTCCCAGAGCGCGGCGGCCTCCTCCCGGACCGTGTCCAGGCTCTTCGTCCCGACCTCCTGGTCGAGGTTGCCGTGCGCCTGCGCCACGCTGATGAAGCTGGTGGCCATGCGCAGCGTGACCTGCTCCCCGGCGCCGGTGGCGAACCGCACCCAGCTGGTCGCGCCCTGCCCGGTGATCGTCCCGGAAGCCGTGATCGCCTTGTCGACCGTGGCGTACACGAACATCTTCTGCCCGCGGTGGGTGATCTCACCGGAGATCACCCGGGCGGCGGTGTCGACCGCGAGCGAGCCGCTGCCGCTGTCGACCGTGTCGAACAGGATCACCGCCTCGCTGGTGGCCGGGAAGGCGAAGCGCAGGACCCCGGCGTGGTCGGTGGGTGCCATCTCGGCGGTGATTCCGTACGTGCTCAGCCTGCTCTTGTAGTAATGCGCCTTGGCGACCTCGTCGGCGTGGCTGAACGTGGATTTGCGGGCGTCCGGAGTGGACTTCACCGCGCCGGTCATCGGCATCACCTGCAGTTGCGCGTAATCGGCGATCCACGGGCTCGGTTCGTGGCTGATCCCGAAGCCCTGCACGGTGGTGTCGGCCCATTCGTACAGCCAATTGTCGCTGTTGCCCTTGGTGATCGGGGTCCAGAAGTTGAATCCGTGCGGCACGGTCACGCCGGGGAAGGTGTTGCCACGTGAGTAGGCACTGGTCGAGTCGGATCCGCGCCGGGTCTCCACATAGTCGCTGAGCCGGGTGGGTGCGGCGCTCTGCGCGATCTCGATGTCGTCGAGGTATCCGCGGAACGTGCCGGTGTTGGCCGGCTGGTCGTAGCCGATCAGGATCCGGTCGACGGTCTTGCCGGCCACGTACGCGCCGATGTCGGAGACGACGTTGTTCCAGGTGTTGAAGTTGAGCACGTTGCCGTTGCCCTGGAAGGACGGGTGCACGCGGACCCCGTGCTGGTCGACGGCGCCGGAGTCGCGCAGGAACGTGCCGTCGGTGAAGGCCAGGTCGACCGCGACGTCCAGGTGGCCGCCGGACTGCGGGTACACCCAGTACGACAGCCTGCTGGCGGCGGTCACCGGCAGATTCACATCGAAGATCCGCTGGTACGAGTAGGAGCTGGTGGCGCTCTGGTCGTTGCCGGAGTACATCAGGGCGGCGGAGCCGGTGTGCGCGGTCTCGGCGCGTACGCCGCTCTCCATCGCGGTCAGCCCGCAGCAGTAACCGCCGACGCCCGCGCTCGCCTCGCTGGTGTCGGTCCAGGTCGGCTGGGGCTGCCCGGTCTCGAATCCGCTGCTGAAGTCGCCCTCGGCGGCAGCGGCCGGCAAACCGATGAGCAGGCCGGCGAGCAGGGTCCCGACGGCGATCAGACAGCGCATGAGCCCGCTCCCCAGAGAACAGTGAATGTCATCTATGACAACGCTGTCAGTAAACTGCCCTATCAGTTACGACGGTGTCAAGGATGTCACTGACCGTGTTGGTCAGCCCGGGTCGTCAGTTTTAGCCGCACCGGCAGTGCAAAATTTCTGGGCTGGTGGTCAACCTTTCAGCGCTCCCCCGCGTACCGATAGGCACGTACCTATTGGCGGATAGGAGAGGTGAGATGGTCACTCGACGTAATCAGCCAGGTAAGGGTCGGCGCATCGCGCTGATCGGGGCCGGTGCGGCGGTCCTCGGCGTTGCCGCGATAGTCACCCCGCAGGCGTTCGCCGGCACGGAGACCCGCGCCGGCGCCGGCTGCTCTGATGTGGAGCTCGTCTTCGCCCGTGGCACCGGAGAACCGCAGGGCCTGGGCATCGTGGGGCGGCCGTTGGCCCAGCAGCTCGCCGCGAAGCTGCCCGGCCGCAAGGTCGGCTCGTTCGCCGTGGTCTACGCGGCCGCCGCCAACCAGGCCAGCGCCGGCCCCGGCGCCACGAACATGACCCAGCACATCACCGCGGTCGCCAAGAGCTGCCCGGGCACGCGGTTCGTGATCGGCGGCTACTCGCAGGGCGCGAGCGTCACCGACATCGCCATGGGCATCCGTAACGCGGGCACCGCCGGAGACGCGATCCCGGCCGCCCTCGCGGGCCGCGTCGCGGCAGTCGTGGTCTTCGGCAACCCGCTCGGGCTGCAGCGGCGGACCATCGCCGGCAGCAGCGCCGTCTTCGCCGCCCGGGCCAAGGAGTTCTGCAACACCGGCGACCCGGTCTGCGGCAACGGCCGGAACTTCGCGGCGCACCTGGCCTACCCGCGCAACGGCACCGTCGGGCAGGCGGCCACGTTCGCGGCCGGAAAACTCGGCGGCTGACCGTGCCGGTCGCCTGACCGCCGGCCGGAGATTCGCGGGCAGCCGGGAATTTCCGGCCGGTTACCGGTCAGATGGTCGCCGTTCTCGCCGAACGTACGATTGTGACCATCCTCAACCGGATGCGGCTGGGCATGCGTTTGGCCGTCGCGTTCGCCAGCGTTGTCGTGCTGCTGCTCGTCGTCATGGCCGCCGGCCTGCTCACCGCGTCACGGCAGGGCGACGCCGCCGACCGGATGGCGCAGTCGCAGCGGTTCGTCGGGCTGATGAAGGACGCCAAGTTCTCGGCCGCCGACTTCAACGGCTGGCAGACGGCGTACGCGTTCGACGCCCGGCGCGGCGTGCCGGACGCCGCGCAGGACACCGGATCGTCGCGCAAGTCGTTCCTCGAGTCGATCGAGACCTTCCGGACGACGGTGGCCGCCGCGGCCGAGGCCGCCACGAGCACGGCGCTGCGCGACGAGTTGAAGCAGGTCTCCGCGCTGGTCGACGAGTACGTGACCGTCGACTCGCAGATCGCACAGCTCTACAGCGACAACACCCGCGCTTCGACGAAGGCGGCCGACGCGCTCGTCATCGGCAAGGAGATCGAGACCTTCAAGCAGATCAGCGATCACCTCGACAAGGTCGTCGCGGCGGCCGACGCCGATTTCGCCGCCGCGCGCGCCAGCGCCACCGACGCGGAGCACACCGGCAAGGTGCTGATCTGGCTCAGCGGGCCGCTGGCGGCGCTCGTCGCCGCCGCGCTCGCCGTGCTGGTCACGCGTTCGGTGACCGGTCCCGTCGACCGGGTGCGCAAGCGTCTCGTCCTGCTGGCCGACGGCGATCTGGCCACGCCGGTGGCCGTCACCGGCCGCGACGAGATCGCCGCGATGGCCGTCGCGCTGAGGCAGAGCCTGGACGCGCTCGGCGCGGCGATGAACACGATCGACAGCTCCTCGACGTCGCTCGCCGCGGCGGCCGAGCAGATGTCGAACACCTCGCTGCAGATCGCGGCGTCCGCCGAGGAGTCCGCCGTCCAGGCCAAGGAGGTCGCCAGCGCGACCTCGGAGGTGTCGAGCAACGTGCACACCGTCTCGGCCGGCAGCGAGGAGATGGGCGCCTCGATCCGCGAGATCGCGCACTCGACCAGTGAGGCCACCGCCGTCGTGGCGTCGGCGATGCGGGCCGCGAAGGCCGCCAACTCCACGGTCGCCACCCTGGGCAAGTCGTCCCGGGAGATCGGCGAGGTGGTCCAGGCGATCACGTCCATCGCCGGGCAGACGAACCTGCTGGCGCTGAACGCCACCATCGAAGCGGCCCGGGCCGGCGAGTCCGGCAAGGGATTCGCGGTGGTGGCGGGCGAGGTGAAGGACCTGGCCCAGGAGACCGCGCGGGCGACCGAGGACATCACCCGGCGGGTCGAGGCCATCCGGGCCGGAGCCGAGGACGCGGTGGCGGCGATCGAGGAGATCACCACGGTCATCGACCGGGTCAACGACTACCAGATGACGATCGCCTCCGCCGTCGAGGAGCAGACCGCGACCACGGCCGAGATGAACCGCAGCATCTCCGAGACCGCGGTCAGCGCCGAGGGGATCGCCGCGAACGTCGCCACGGTCGCGCAGGCCGCCCAGCAGACCACCGAGGGTGTCGCGCAGGCCCAGGCGGCCACCGCCGAGCTCGCCCGGATGTCCGGTGAGCTGCGCACCCTGGTCGCGCAGTTCCGTTACGCACCGTGATTGATTGACGAATATCGCTAGATCGTGAGAGCGTTCTCTCAGCCGAGCCTGGGGGAGTGGTCTCATGCCCGTCCGCAGCGTCGCCGTCCTCGCCGCCGTCGTCCTCTCGTTGCCGGCCGCTGTCCCGGCCGCGCACGCGGCCGCACCCGGCATCACCACGGTGACCGTGGGAAACGCGCGCTTCCAGGTGCTCTCGCCGACGCTGATCCGCACCGAGTACGCCGCGGACGGCCGCTTCACCGACGCGGGCACCTTCAACGTCGTCGGGCGCGGCGGCTTCCCGCAAAGCCGCCTCGCCCGCGGATCCGTCCGCAAGAAAATCGACGACGGCTGGCTGACCATCGAGACGGGCGCGGTCACCCTGCGCTACCAGGTCGGCTCCGGACCCTTCGCCGGGGACAACCTGTCGGTACGACTGAAGGCCGGGCAGCAGCAGGTCGACGCCGCGCCGTGGGCCGGCCCGGTCTGCACCCCGGGCCTGCTGTGCGAGGCCGAGACGCTGCGGCCCGCCGCGACCGCCACCGATCACGCCGGCTACACCGGGACCGGCTTCGCGGCCGGGTTCACCGCCACCGGCGACGAACTGGGCTTCACCACGACCGTCCCGGCCGCCGGCGCGTACCAGGTCGGCCTGCGGTACGCCAACGCGCAGGGCGGCGACGGGCAGAACACCAGCCGCAGCCTGAGCGTCACGGCCGACGACGGCGCCCCGGTGCGGATCGCCCTGGCGCCCACCGGCTCGTGGGACACCTGGAAGGTCGTCACCGCGCAGCTCACGCTGGCCGCCGGCCGCCACCGGATCACCGTCGGACGGACGGCGGCCGACTCCGGCAACGTGAACGTCGACAGCCTGGCGCTCGTGCGACCCGGGGATCCGTACCCCCAACCGGTCCAGACCACCGCCCGGCCGTGCCCGTTCGACGCGATCTGCGAAGCCGGCACCGGCGCTCTGAGCGGTGGCGCGAAGCACGCCGCCGACCACAACGGCCACTCCGGTGACGGCTTCCTGGCCGGCCTGGAGCACGCCGGAGCGTCCGCCGCCTTCACGATCACCGGCATCCCCGCGGCCGGTGACTACGCGGTGCAGCTGCGGTACGCGAACGGGCAGGCCGGCAGCCGGCCCATCCAGCCACGCGACGTCACCGTCAACGGGACGACCGTCTCGCTCGCGCCGACCAGCGGCTGGGACTACTGGCGCACGCTGGCCGTTCCCGTCCGGCTGAAGGCCGGAACCGACACGGTGACCCTGGGTTGTCCCACCGACGACAGCTGCAACGTCAACGTCGACACCGTCGCGGTCGCCGCCGCGACGGCACCCCTGAAAGCGCCGCACGCGCCGCTCGGCGGCTACCGGCGCGGCCTCGACGGCGTGGACGGCGGCGCGCTCACCCAGCCCGGCCTGCTCTACCAGGACGGCTGGTCGCTGCTGGACGACAGCGCGTCGGCGCTCTACGACCCCGCGACGCGCAAGGTGACCCAGCGCCCGGCGAAGGAGCAGGACGGCTACCTCTTCGCGTACGGCAAGGACTTCGCTCGCGGTCTTCGCGAACTGTCCACACTGACCGGACCGACCGCGCTGCTGCCGGAGTGGGCCTACGGCGTGTGGTATTCGGAGTACTACGACCGGACGGCGGCCGACTTCCAGCAGACGATCGTGCCCCGGTTCAGGTCCGAGGGCGTCCCGCTGGACGTGCTGATCGTGGACACCGACTTCAAGTCGCCGGACACCTGGAACGGCTGGGAGATCGACCCGGCCAAGTTCCCCGACCCGCGGGGCTTCCTCGACTGGGCGCACGGCCAGGGCCTGCACCTGTCCTACAACGTCCACCCGAGCATCAGGACGAGCGACCCGAAGTACGCCCAGGCCCAGGCCATCGCCAAGGGAAAGATCAAGGACGGGGTGTTCGACTGGGGCGACCCCGACCAGCTGGCCGCGTACTTCTGGCTGCACCAGGATCTCCAGCAGGACTTCACCTGGCTGGACTGGTGCTGCGACAACGCCGGCTCGTCGCTGCCCGGCGTCACCCCCGACTCCTGGATCAACCAGCAGTACGCCGACAGGGACGGTTTCGCGTTCTCCCGTGGCTACGGCTCGCTGCAGGCCGGCGGCTACGGCAACCCGACCGCCGTGCCGGCCGGGCCGTGGGCCGAGAAGCGCACCACCCTGCACTTCACCGGCGACACCATCTCCAACTGGCAGACCCTGCGGTTCGAGGTCGGCTACACGCCCGGGGAGTCCGCGGCGACCGGCCTGGCCGCGATCAGCCACGACATCGGCGGCCACACCGGCGGACTCCAGGAACCCGGCGGCGAGCCGGGCAGCACCAAACTCCCCGACGACCTGTACGCCCGGTGGGTGCAGTTCGGCACGTTCCAGCCGATCGACCGCCTGCACTCCAACCACAGCGACCGCCTGCCCTGGCAGTACGGCGCGGACGCGGCCGCCTCGGCCAAGACGTTCCTGCGACTGCGGGAACAGCTCCGGCCCTACACCTACGCGGCGGCGCGGGAGGCCAATCGCACCGGGATGCCGATCGCCCGGCCGCTCTACCTGGCCTATCCGGACTCGCCGGAGGCGTACGCGGTCGCCGGCTCCGAGTACCTCTACGGCCCCGACTTCCTGGTCGCCCCGGTGACCACGCCGGGAGCGACCGCGACCACGACGGTCTGGTTCCCGCCGGGCGACACCTGGACCGACTACTTCACGCACCAGGTGTACCAGGGCGGCACGACCGCGCAGATCACCACGACGCTCGCGACGATGCCGGTCTTCGTGAAAGGCCACACCGCCCGGCGGTAGGGAACCTCGGCTGTTCTTGCGGTCCGCCGGGCCTTCGACGATGCTGGATTCCCTGATGACCGAGAAGCTGGGAGACGGTGACGACCTCGGGTTCGGGGTGGGACTGCGGCCCGAACTCGTCGACGAGCTGCTGGCGCCCGACTCCGGGTTCGACTTCCTCGAGGCGATCACCGAGGACTACCTGACGCCCGATGAGCAGCGCCGGGACGTCCTGGACCGGCTCGCCGAGCGGTACCCGATCGTGCTGCACGGGCTGTCGCTCTCCATCGGTGGCGTCGACCCGCTCGACCTGGCGTACCTGCGGGGCCTCCGGGAGCTGGCGGACGGCATCGGCGCCCGATGGGTCTCCGACCACCTCTGCTGGACCGGGGTGGACGGGGTGCGGACCCACGAACTGCTGCCGCTGCCCCGAACCCGGGAGAGCCTCGCGCACGTCACCTCGCGTGTGCTCGCCGCGCAGGACGTGCTCGGCCGGCCGCTGGTGCTGGAGAACGCGGCCGCGTACCTCGGCTTCGACGAGTCGACGATGCCCGAGCCGGAGTTCCTCGGCCTGCTCGTCGAGGCGACCGGGTGCCGGCTGCTGCTCGACGTGAACAACGTCCACGTCTCGGCCAGCAACCTGGGCTTCGACCCGACGGCGTACCTGGACGCGCTGCCGGCCGGCGCGGTCGTCCAGATCCACCTGGCCGGCAGCCGGGACATGGGCGCCTTCCTCCTCGACACCCACGACGACCGGGTGTCGGCGCCGGTCTGGGAGCTCTACGAGCACGCGTGCCGGCGCCTCGGGCCGGTCTCGACGTCGTTCGAATGGGACTCCGGGGTGCCCAGCCTCGCGCTCCTGCGCGAGGAGCTGCGCACGGCGGCCGAGCTGCGGGCCCGGGTGGGACCCCGGCCTCCGCGGCCACCGTCGCCGGCGGTCGCGCCGCCGATCCGGGCGGGGGCGGACGCGCGGCGCCTGGCGGATCGCCAGCGGGCGCTCCAGCTCGCCATTCTGGACGGTACGGCGCAGCAGGCGGTGCCCGGCGGCGAGACGGTCCTGCGCCCGCTGTCGCACGGGGAGGGCATCGCCGTCTACGGCAGCGCGTACCGCGCCCGGCACCTGGACCTCCTGCGGACCGCCTATCCGGTGCTCGGCGAGCTGATCGGCGACGACCTCGACGACCTGGCGCTCGACTACCTCGCCTCGGCGGCCGGGCGCGGCGGCGATCTGGACGAGTTCGTGAGCGGGTTCGCCGGCTGGGTGACCGGCGCGTTCCGCGATCGTCCCGGCGCCGCGGCCGTGCGTGACGTGCTGACCCTCGAGACGGCCCTCGCGGAGCTGGGTGGACGGTCGTCCGGGGAGGCGCGGTTCACCTGCCTGGGCGCGCCGGGACACCTGCGCAGCCTGGCGATTCGCGCGGGCGTGCTGTCCGGCTGGACCGGGGAGCCGGGCGCGGAGGTCGCGCTCGTCCGGCGGGACTCCCGGGTGAGCGCCACGTTCCTGGGCCGGGAGCCGGCGTCCGCCGACCCGAGCGACGGCGGGGCATGAGCGAGCCTGCGAGCGAATCGGCTGGCTCAGTTGTTGGCTCATGTCGACGCCGGAGCGCAGCGGAGGTGGCGGCGTGAGCGAGCTTGCGAGCGAATCGGCTGGCTCAGTCATGAGTCACCCGTCGTTCGAGTGGCCCGACCTGCTGCTCGAGATCGACACGGTGACCCGGGTCAGCGGCCGCCTGCACCTGAGATTCCACGGTGTCGCGGGCGGCCGTGACCGGCTGGACTTCGGCGAGACCGAGATCGCCGACCCGGCGGTCCGGCTCGGCGAGCTCGGTGACGCGCTGGACGGCTGGGCGGCGGGCTCGTCGGACGAGCGCCGGTCGATCGAGACGCACCTGCAGGGCGTCGGCATCGAGCTGTACGAGGAGCTGATCCCGCCGGCGCTGCGGGAGTACTACTGGGCGCGGCTGCACGGCCGGACCGGATCGAGCGTCCTCGTCCTGGTCGAGGACGAGGCGGCGGTCCTGCCCTGGGAGATCGTCAAACCGGTGTCGGGTGACGTGGTCGCGCCGTACTGGTGCGAGGAGCTCGGCATCTCCCGATGGCTCGGCTCGCATCCGATCGCGACCGCGCTGCCGGGCGAGCGGGCGGCGTGCGTGCTGGCCGACCCGGAGCTGCGCGACGTCGGCGACGTCGCCCGGGAACGGCTGGGCCTGGCGCCGGCCGACGTCGTCCGCGACTGGGCCGGCCTGCAGGCGCTGCTCGCCGGCGACGGACTGGGGATCTTCCACTGGACCGGCCACGGCCGGCTCAACCCGCGGCACGCCGGCCTCAGCGAGTTGCCGATCGGCGACGCGACGTTCCGGCCCGTCGACGTGCTGCACCCGGAGCAGCGGGGATTCCTGCGCTCCGGCCCCTGGGTGTTCCTGCACGCCTGCTCCACCAGCCGGTCGTCGGTGGGCTCGATCGGCCTCTCGGGCTGGCCCCGGGACCTGATCCGCAACGGTGCCGGTGCGATGCTCGGCGCGGCCTGGGACGTCCGGGCCGGCACCGCGCTCACGTTCGTCGACCGGCTGTACGAGCTGCTGCTGACGGGCGTACCCGTCGCCGACGCCGTACGGCAAGCACGCATCGCCGCCCGGCTCGCGGGGGACCCGTCCTGGCTCGCCTACCAGCTGTACGCGCATCCGAACGCCCGCCTGCTGGCCGGTCGCATCAGCGGCGCCTTCACGGCGATCCCGGTGCGGGCGCTGGTGGAGGAGAGCTTCCGGCCGCCGGGCGACGAGGCGACCCAGTGGCGCCGCCGCTACCTGGAGACGCTCGCGGGGGAGCGGCTGCGGCCGTACGCGGACGTGGTTCCGCTGGGCGGCAGCGTCGAACCGGCCCAGGATCTCGAGTACTCCATGGTGTACGTCGAGCCGGTGGCCCCGCGGGTCGCGGTGGCGTGCGAGGTCCGGGACATCGCGGAGGCGGTCGGCGAGCAGGACGGCGTCGTGCTGCTCGGCGGATCCGGGGCCGGCAAGACGACGACGCTGCGCCGCATCGCCCGCGACCTGGCCGGTCGTGCCCTGCGCGGCGATCCCGGCGTACCCACGCCGATCGTGATCTCCCTGGACGAGTTCGGCGTCGGCGACGACCCCCTCGAGTACGTCCGGCGGCGCTGCCGGGACGACGTCGTGCGGTCGCGGCTGCGGCAGGAGCTGCGGGCGGGTCGGATCTGCCTGCTCTGCGACGGGCTCAACGAGATGGGGCACCGCGGTTACCGGCGGAAGGTGCGCGCCTGGCGGCAGTTCGTCCGGGACTGGCCGGGCAACCGGTTCGTCTTCGCGTGTCGCGCCCCGGCCTACCGCGGCGAGCTGAACCTGCCCGAGATCCAGATCGCCCCGCTCGACGACGAGCGCATCCTGCGCACCCTGTCCGTCAGCGTCGGCTCGTCGGCGGACGAGATGTGGGACGCCCTGGAGAGCGGCGGCCTGCTCGACGTGGCGCGGATGCCGCTCTTCCTCGAGCTGCTCATCGTCTCGTTCCGCGGGAGCGGCTCCCGGCTGCCCGCCAACCGGTCCCGGCTGCTCGAGGGGATCGTGAAGTCGATCGTCACCCGGGAGGAGGACCGCGGCTCCTTCGAGGACGCCAGGTTCGCGCTCGTCATGGTGTCGCTGGGCGAGCTCGCGCACGCCATCCTGCTGGACTCGCCGAACGGCGCCCTGCCCACCGACCGGGCGCTGGTCGTCTTCGAGACGGCGCACCGCGGCGCCGAGCCGTCGGTGGTCGACGAGGGATGGCGCTTCGCCGTCGAGACCGGCATCCTCTCCGAGCACGACGAGCAGGTCCGGTTCCGCAGCGTGCAACTGCGGGACTACTTCGCCGCGTGCGCCCTCGACCGCAGGCAGCGGACCGGCGAAGACATGAGCCGGTACGCGGCGGTGCCCGTGCCGGACGACGACCACGCCGGCGCGGCACCGGAGAGCGAGTGGGCGGAGGCGGTCATCCTCGCGTCCGGCCTGACCGCCGCCGCCGACTCCCTGCTCGACCAGGTGCGCGCCGTGAACCCGCGCCTGGCCGGCGAGTGCCTGGCGCGCAACTCGCCCGCGGTCACCGCCCGGACGGTCGAGGAGATCCGCACGACGCTTGTGGAACGGGCGACCGACGAGCGGATCGGGCTCGGCGAGCGGGTGGCGACGGGGCTGACCCTGGGCCGCGTCGGCGATCCCCGGTTCCGCCGCGACGGCGGCTTCGTGCTGCCCGAGCTGTGCGCGGTCCCGGCCGGTGTCGTCTGGCTCGGCAGCGCGGAGGACGACGAGTGGGCCTTCGCCGACGAGCGTCCCCAGCGGCCCGTCCAGGTCGCGGCGTTCCGCATCGGGCGCTACCCGGTCACCAACGCCGAGTACCGGGCGTTCGTGGCGGCCGGTGGCTACGACGATCCCGGCTTCTGGACCGAGCGCGGGTGGGTGTGGCGCAAGACTCGGGACAACGGGGACGGCTCGCTGAGCCGGCGGCTTCGCAACCTCGCGTACTTCCGCGGCCACCCGGAGGACATGGAGCGGTGGTTCGCGGAGGCCGGCCTGGAGACCTCCGACCGCGAGATGTGGCGGCGACTCACCACGATGGACGACGCCGCGGCCCGCGCCCACCTGCGTGATCTCGGGCTGCGGCAGGTCCGGTCCAGGGACGCGCCGGCGTTCTCCCGCTACCCCATGCTGAACTGCGACAACCAGCCGGTCGTCGGGGTGAGCTGGTTCGAGGCGGTCGCCTACTGCCGGTGGCTCGGCGCGGTCAGCGGCCGCACGTTCGGCCTGCCCGCCGAGGAGCAGTGGGAGCGGGCGGCGAAGGGCGACGACAAGCGGATCTATCCGTGGGGCGAGCGGTGGGAGGCCGGGCGCTGCAACGCGCTGCCCGCGAACCTCCAGCAGACGACGTCGGTCGGGGTGTTCCCCGGCGGCCGCAGCCCGTTCGGGTGCGAGGACATGGCGGGCAACGTCGCCGAGTGGACCTCGAGCCTCTACCGGCCGTATCCCTGGGTGAGCGGCGCCCCATCGGCCGACCCCGAGGCGGAGGGGGTTCGGGTCACTCGCGGCGGGGGATGGGAGTCGACGGCGCGGGTGGTCCGGTGCGCGCTGCGCGGCGACATGAGCGAGCCGCACACCCACGGGGCGAGCCTCGGCTTCCGCGTCGTGACGGGCGCCGAGAACGGCCACAACGGGTGATGGGGACGGTGCTGGAAATCCACTATGGTCGGCTGTGATCGCGTCGACCGGCTACCCCGTGAAGGTGGGATGTCATGCGGGAACCTCCGAAGCCGTACGAGGAGCTCAGCCTCGAGGAGCTCGCTGATTGGATCGTCCAGCTGGTGAATGCGGCCGACTCGACCCGACTGGAGATCAATCTCGCGCTCGCGGAGGTGTACCGGCGCCACGGTGTGCGGGTGAATCCCGACTCGGAGCGCCTCTACGAGATGCGTGACGCCCTGGAGGAGTGGCTTCAGCGCGATGCCAACCGGCGGATGGGCTGGCCGCGCCGCGGCGACCGTCCGCCTCGCTCGTGCGGGGCCTGCATGTGCTCCGCCACGCGCCTGGAGCCCCGGGCCGGCGGCGGCGACTGACCCTCAGTCCGCCGCGACGCGCCGGCGGTAGGCGGCGGCCGCATAACCGGCGAACGTGTCCTTGAAGTCGCCGCAGTCGCACGATCGCGGCTGGGTGCTCCCCTGCCGGGCGAACGAGTCGTACGGCGATCCGCCGCCGCAGTACAGCGCGAACTTGCAGCCGGTCTCCCCGCACCGGCCGGTCCCCTCGCCGACCCACCCGGACGAGCGCTCCGGCTCAAACCCGCCGCCGAGATAGCTGCCGGCGGCGAACCGCGTCTCGCCCGCGAGGAAGACGCACGGGTAGACGTCGCCCCGCGGGTCGAGCACGACCGTCGGCGTGCCGTAGCAGCAGTTGCCCACCGCGGGCAGCGGCGGTATGGCGGCCAGCGCGGCGGCGACCCGGTCGTAGGTCGGCGGGTAACCGCAGAAGGCCGTCGCCAGTTCGGTGCTGCCGCCCAGCCGGGCCGCGAGCGCGGCCTCCCCGACCAGCGACCGGGACAGCACCGTGTTCCCGGCGTCCACGTGCGCCTTGGTGTCGAACATCGGTGCCAGGTACGCGCTGAACAGCGGGTTGCCGAGCAGCCCGCCGGCCGCCAGCTCGTCGCGCAGCGTGCCGAGCTCCTCGAGGACCCGGTGGTTGACGTTGACCCGCATCCGGACCCGGGTGCCCCGGCCGAGCGCGAGTCCGATGTGCCTCATGATCGTTTCGTAGGTCCGCGCGCCCCGCGGACCGACCCGGAGCCGGTCATGCGTGGCGGCCGGGCCGTCGACGGTCACGTGGATCGCCTCGATGCCGGCCGGTCCGAGCAGGTCCTCGTACCGGTCGAGGTTCCACGCGTGGGTCGACGCCATCAGGCGGATCCCCCGCTCACGCGCCGCCCGGCAGAGAAACTCGACCACCGCGCGATTGTCCGGGCTCAGCGCCTCGCCGCCGTAGAGGGTCACCTCTCGCGGATGGTCGCCCAGCACCGCCACCGCGTGGTCCAGGGCCGCCAGCGCCACGCTCTCCGACATGGTGACCGACGGCGTGGTACGCCGGATGCCGTGCTGGAAGCAGTAGACGCACTTCAGGTTGCAGTCGTAGCTGGGCATCAGGTAAACGCGTGGCGGAGCGTCCAGGGCGGCCCGACCGCGCCTGTGCAACTCCCGCGCGAAGGCGTCCCGCTCCGCCTCGGGGGAGAGGGCCGTGACGATCCAGCCGTCGGCCAGCGACGACAGCACGTCCGCCGGCAGCCCGGCCGGCTCGCCCAGCCGCCCGTAGGTTTCCTCGCTCAGCTCCACGACGGTGCCGTAGCAGGTGTTGAGGGCCAGCACGACGGCGTGGTCGCGCACCGGCACGAACATCGCGTAGTCGCTGATCCGCAAGCCGGTCACGCCCGCACCACCGATCCGCCCACGATGATCCGGTCCAGCGCGCCGGCCAGGACGGCAATGGCCGTCTGCGTCCCGAAGCCCCACACCAGCACGGCGCTGTAGTCCTGCCAGGTGCCGAACGGCCGGTCGAAGTAGAGCGCGGCCAGTCCGGTCCAGACCGTCACGGCACCGATCGCGGCGAACGCCAGGGCATTGCGGAGCCGGCGGGACAGGGCGGCGCGACGAGCCATGGCGGTGGCCGTCTCGCGTACCTCGTCCCAGGTGTGCGGCGCGTCGGCGGTTCGCGCCGGCGGCCCTGCCCGGCCGTTGTCCGGGACCGTGCTCTGGCCACCGAGCACGCCCAGGTACGTCTGCCGCAGGGCGATCAACTCGGTCCCCGGCTCGTCGAGCCGGGGACCGACCTGCAGTTCGGCGTACGCCGGTCCGTCCTTCGCGCCGCGCATGTCGTCACTGATCCTCCGCACCGCGGCCACCGCCCGGCCGAGCCGCTCCTGCCCCCGTCCGGCCGGGACGGCGCCGTCGAGACGGACGCCGAGATCGAGCAGACTCCGTACGGTGCGATCGTCGGCCGCCCACGTCAGCAGCGCCGACTCGGTGCGCTCCGCCTCCTCGACGAGCGGCCGGACCTCGCCGGTCGACGGAAGCTCCCGGCCGTGCAGCAGCTCATCCGCGTGGGCCGCGATCCCCGACTCCCCGGTCACCGCGTCCCGGGCCGAGGCCAGCGCGGCGAGCCGGGCCGCGAACGGCTCCCACGCGTCGACCAGATCGCGCTGCTCGGCCAGCACGTCGAGCAGCTCCTTGTACCGTCCCTTGTCGACATCGATCTCGCTGACCAGCCAGCGCAACCCGCGCAGCTCCCGCCGGACCGCCTCGAGCCGGCCCTGCAGGCTCGCCATGAACGAGTACGCCCGCCAGGAGCGCCCCTCGGCGGCCGCCCGGAACCGCTGGTGCGCGGCGGCCGCGTCCGCCTCCACCAGGAACGTCTCCTCGCGGGCCCGGGACAGGGTGGTCAGCCGCCCCGACTGCCACGATGCCACCAGGGCCAGCGCGATGCCGGCCAGCAGCAGGAGGGCCGGGTACACGACGTCGTCGGTGTGCCGTACGGTCAGCGCCAGCTCGCCCCCGTCGGCGTCCGGCGCCAGGTCGATCTTGCCGGCGTAGTCGCCCGCGGCGCCGAGGCCGCGCAGCGACAGATCCACGGACGTCATCCCCGGACGGCAGGTGGCCGTGACCGTGGCCGTGCCGCCGGCGGGCCGGGCCACCGCGCCCACGACCACGACGGCGGCGTCGCCGCACGAGGTGTCCTTGGCCAGCGGCACGGTGGCGTTGTACGGGCCGTGCAACACCGCTCCGCGGTACGAGGTGATCCGCCAGTCGGCGACGGACGGCTTCCACGCCGGGGCGGCGCTGACCCGGAACGGGCGGCGCGCCACCACCGGGGCGACACCGGCGGCCCGGGCGACCGCGACCAGGAACCCCTCCGTCCCGGCCGGGTTCAGCGCCGGGACCGTGACCGTGGCGACGCCGCCGGCCGCGAGGTCCACGGTGGCCGGGGGAGCCACGCTGGTGCCGTCGGTCCGGGTGGCGGTGACCGTGACCTCGTACCGGACCGTGGTGTTGTTGTTCACGAGCGTGACCGGCGCGGGTTTGCCGACCGGTATCGCCACCGGCGCGCTGTCGGCGAACTCCACATCGGATGATTCGGCCGAGGCGGCGGCCGGCATGGTGATCAGGAGCAGTGCGGCGACCGTGGCGGCACGCCAGAGACGATGCACATGCCCTCCCGGACGCCGGCCACTACCACCCGACACCATGGCACAGCGATCACCGGACCGGGAAGCCCCCGAACCGCGAGCGGCGGCCGGGACAGTGACCGGAAGCGTACGGTGGCCGCCGGGCCGCCGGGCCACCGGTGGCCCGGCGGCCGGGTCCTGCTCACGGCCCGAAGTGCGGACCTCGGCAGTACGGGGGACGGCAGACCAGGTCGGACGAGTGCCCGGGGTGATAGCGCGTACCGGGGCCACTCGCGTTCTCCGCGGCAGCGGACGTTGCGGGATCTGCGGGTGACCACGGCCCGGTCCGCGGCCGGTGCATCGGCCCCCGATCGTGCCCGTGCCGGTTCG
The DNA here is from genome assembly GCF_900188005.1 of Actinoplanes regularis. Lineage (GTDB taxonomy): Bacteria > Actinomycetota > Actinomycetes > Mycobacteriales > Micromonosporaceae > Actinoplanes > Actinoplanes regularis. Next base: position 108,957 of record NZ_FZNR01000026.1, read on the forward strand.
GGCCCCTCTTCTTGAACCGGGGCACGACCACGAACGGGGCTTCATCGCCGCGTGAGGTGGCCGAATCGGTTGCCCGGACCGGAAACGAGGCCGAGGCGGGGGCTCTCAGACCACCTGGTACGTATGCGGTGAGGGAGAAGCTTCCATCGGCACCGGCCTGGCCCTCGGCGACGACAGCGGCGTTGAATCGAACCGTCACTCTGCCCCTGGGGCTGTAGCCCCGCCCGCTGACGGTGAACGCGCTGCCGGCCGGACCCACGGCGGGACTCAGCGAGATCTGGGGATCGACCACCGCGGGTACGGCGGGCGCCTGAGGTCGGTGCGAATTGGACCTGCCGGGCTGCTGAGTGGCGCGGCCCGCATTCTTGGGGTTCTGAACGGTATTGCCGGCACGGTTGGGGTTCTGAGCGGCATGGTCGGCGCCCTTGAGATCCTGAGCGGTGGGCTTGGGGCGCTGAGCCGACTGCGTCTTCGCGGCGTCGAGTTCGCTGACCGCTTTCGCGCTCGCGGTACTGGCATTCGCCGCCGGCCGGAATCCGGGGATCGTGATGTCGAACAGATCCCGGCCGAGCGCCAGAACGGCGACCAATAGGCTGACCACCGCCGCCGCGACGGTCGCCCGCTCCCGGATCTTCATCCCGCCCTCGCGCACCGCTGATCAATCTCCTGGTTCGGGTATGAAGAGTGCAAGCTTCCCGCTGATAACGGGGCACCGGTCGCAGTGGTTACGGATCACCGCCCGCCCCGGCCACAGCGGTTCCGGGGTGCTTCGCGGATGACCGATCTGATCGACCGCCGCCGAAATCGCATCGATCCCTCGCAGAACGACGCTGCCGCCGCGCTGCCGCCGCGCTGCCGCCGCGCTGTCGCTATCGGCCGAGTACGGCGCCACCGTTGAGGCCGATGATCTGCCCGGTGAGGTATCCGGCGTCGGCGGAGGCGATGTACCCGATGGCCGCCGCGACGTCCGCCGGAGTCCCGGGCCGGCCGACCAGGGTGTCGGCGATCTTGGCCGCGACGAAGTCAGGGGTGTCCTGGCCGTGGAAGATGTCGGTGTCCTGGATGTAACCGGGCGCCAGGACGTTCACCGTGATGCCGTCCTTGCCGAGTTGCCTGGCCAGCCCGAGCGCCCAGCCGTGCAGCGCGGCCTTCGCGGCCGCGTACGACCCGGCCGAATGCGAACCGGCGCCACCCCGCTGGGCGGCCGCCGAGCTGATCATGATGACTCGGCCGCCCGGTCGGGTCAGCTGTCCCAGCAGCGCGTTCGTGAGCAGCACCGCGGTGATGAGGTTGGTGTCCAGATCGTGGCGCCACGACGCGGCCAGGGCCGCGAGCCCGTCACCGGCCGGTGGCGTGATGATCGCGCCGGCGTTGTTGACGAGCACGTCGACGGTTCCCAGCTCCGCGATGCGGTCCGCGGCGTGTTGCACCTGCGCCGGATCCGTCAGGTCGGCGCTGACCGGGAACACCACCTTCGCCCCGATCGCCCGGTCGATCTCCTCGGCGGCCTGACGCAGCAGTTCGACACGGCGCCCGATGATCACCACCCGATCTCCGTGGGCGGCGAAGCTGTGGGCGATCTCGCGACCGATGCCCGTCGCGCCACCGGAGACGACCGCCAGACGTGAAGAGATTTCCATGATCGAACGGTAACGGAGGCGGGCCGGCGGGTATTTGTGATCATGTCTGCTGTGCTGGATTGGCGTAACGAGCTCCCCGCCCTGGTCCGTGCCGAACTGCCGGCGCACGTCGCGGACGCCTTCGACCGGTTGCCGCTGCGTCCGGCGATCAGGCTGACCCCCGCGCGGCCGGGTGACCCGGTCGTCGGCCGGCTCGGTGGCGAGGCGGACCTGCCCATCGGCCAGGAGTGGCCGCTGCGGGACGACGGTGAGCCGGAGATCTTCGTGGCTCGCCTGGACTGCGCAGTGCTGAGCGCCTACGAGGTCGACCTGGAACTGCCCGGCAGCGGGACGCTCCTGTTCTTCCTGCCGCGGCTGGAGGAGATGGAAGAGGTCGTCAGGAGCGGCCGCCCCACCGTCATCCACGTGCCGGAGGGCATCGCCACGGCTGCCCGGCAGGTGCCGTCGCACCTGCGACACCCGTCCGAGGAGTACGAGTACCCGCTGGTGGCACTGACCGCGCGGACGATCCTCAGCGCTCCGGGGTCGTACAACCCCGCGATGGCCGAGGATCCGGCCGCGATCGCGGATCTCTCCCGCCTGCTCTGGCGCGACGAGTACAACGGCCGATACCTGTCCGACATCGTCAGGCGCTACCGCGGTTTCATACCGGACCACCAGGTCGGTGGCTACTCCGATGCCTTCCAGCATCCGCTCGAGATGAGCGCCGCTCATCACGGCCACCGATCGCCGGCCGGAACCGACCCCTACCAGGATCCCGCCTTCCTGGCCGAGGCCCGGCAATGGGTCACCCTGCTCCAGCTCGACGAGGACGACGACGCCCGGATGATCTGGGGTGACGGCGCCGTGGCGCTGTGGGCGATCCGCCGTGCGGACCTGGCCGCCCGCGACTTCGGAGCCACCTTCTTCACCGTCGACGGCCACTGAGCGTCCGCACCGGGTCGTCCGGGGAAGACGCCGAGGCGGCAGGCGTCCGGGGCGTACAGTGTGAAGCCGATTCGCACTGGCGGGTCGGGACGGTTCCCGACCATCGACCGCGCCGGCCATCCAGGCCGGCCGTGGTCTCCCGGAAGTCGACTCAGGAAGCCGGGGCACGCCAGGACCGTACGAGGAGCTTCATGCCGCTGACGCCAGCCGATGTAAACGGCATCACCTTCCAGAAGGCCGCCCTGGGCAGCCGCGGCTACGACGCGGAGGAGGTCGACGCGCTCCGCGAGGAGATAACCCAGGAGATCGCCCGGCTGCTGGCCGAGAACGCCGCCCTGCAGGACCAGGCCCGCCGGGTCGACGCCGCCGCGGAGGACGACCAGGCCGCGCTCTCCGCCGTCAGCGCCGAGCTGGACCGCGCGCGGGCCGCCCGGGACCGGGCCGAACGGGACGCGCACAGCCTGCACGGCCGGCTCGAGGCCGCCCGCCGGGAGACCGCCGGCCGGGAGACCGCCCGCCGGGAGACCGCCGGCCGGGAGACCGCCGAGCCGTTGGCCGATGACGGCGGCCGGGTCCTCGCCGTGGCGCGGCGGACCGCCGAGGAACATCTGGCAAGCGTCTCCCAGGAGAGCGAGGACATGCTGCTCGACGCCCGGGAGCAGTCCGAGCAGCTGATCGAGCGGGCGCGGTCGACGGCCAACGGCATCGAGGAGGCGTCGCGGCGGCGCGACACCGAGGCGGCGGCCGAGCTGCGCGACGAGCACGCGGCCCTGGAGCACGAGGTCGCGGAGCTGACCGAATTCGCCGAGAACTACCGGGTCGCGCTGGAGGACGACGTTCGGCACCAGGCCGAGCTCTGACGGCATGATCGGCTGCCCGATCGCCGCCGCGGCCGACCCGTTCGCCTGACTGTTCGATAACGGACAGTCCACATACGATCTCGAATCGTGACGGGTTTCGGATCACCGTTGCGATGGATGCATCTACTCGTTCTGGTCGCGCTGACCTGTGTCGGGGTGTCCGCGGGCGAGGCCGTGTTCGTCGCGCACGACCTGGGCCGGTGGGCCGAGGTCCAGGACTGTGTCGCCGCGCAGGGGCTGCCTTCGGGTGGTGGCAGGGCCGCGGCGCTGCTCGGGCGCGGCGCGGACTACGACCGGTGTGCCGCCGGGTTCGACCGGACGCGGACCACCGCGCGGGCGGCCGGCGCGCTGACCGTGCCCGTCCTGGCCTGGCTCTGCGTGCTCGGCGAGGGGCTGGTGACGCCGAGGCGACTGCGGCGGCGGATCCGGCGCCGGGCGCCCGCCGCCGATGCGGCCGCCATCGTGACGCGGCGCTTCGAGCACTGGTGCGACGTGCTCGGGTTGACCGGGCGGCGACGACCCCGGCTGGTGGTCGCGCCGGCCGGACGCGACCGGCAGCCGTACACCACCGGCGTTCCGTTCGGCCGGCTGACCGTGGCCGTGCCGTCCGGGTACGGGTACACGTCGGAGGGTGAACGGGACCTGATCATCCTGCACGAGCTGGCCCACGTGCGAGCCCGGGACGTGTCCTGGACGGCGGCGACCGGGTGGGCCGGGGTGCTGGTCGTGCCGGTGCTGGCCCTCGCCATGCTGCCCGTCTTCCTGCAGCCGGCTCTCGCCACCGGGTCGTACCGGAGATCGCTTCTGATCGCGGCGGTCTTCGCCGCGGCCGCCCTGCTGCTGCGATCGGCCGCGCGGCGCCGTCGGGAGCGGGCCGCGGACCGGTTCGCGGTCGAGACCGGCGGCCTGGCGGAGGTGCTGCGCACGGTGGCGCCGGCCGGGAACCCGCGACCGCGCTGGTGGCCGGGCCGGCTCCTGGCCACCCATCCGAGCGGGCCCGACCGGGCCGAGGCCGCCACGAACCCGGCGGACTGGGAAGGTGGCTTCGCGGTCGCGGCCCTGCTCGGACTGCTGACCATGTTCGGCGGCCGGGCGTTGCTGACGCTGTTGCTCAACGTGCAGGGCGGGGTTCTGCCCGGGATCAGGGACGAACAGATCGTCGAACTCGTCACGGCCGCGGCCTGGTCGGCCGTCGCGACAATCATCTGGGTACGCCGTACGCCCGCGAACCGGCGCGCCTGGTGGGCTCGCGTGCTCGGCTCCGCGGCCGGGCTGACCGCCGGATGGCTGATGCCCTCGGTCGGTTCGCTGTCACTGTCGTCGGTGCATTCGGATCTGATCGAGGGCCATGAGTGGTTCTTCGCCCTCTGGGTCGCACCGGCCTGGACCGGAGTCGCCGCCGTCGCCGCCGGGCTCGCGGGAGACCTGTCGGCGCGGCCGTCCGGGTGGCCGCGGGCCGCCCGCACGATCGTGGTCGTCCTCGGTCTGACGGTCGCCGTCTGCGCGGTCCTGGAGACCATGTCCCTGCTCACGATCGCGCACTGGACCTGGGCGGATGTCCGCGCGGACCGGGCCATGCTGGTCGGCTCGACGGGCTTCCCCCGGCTGTGGGCGGCCGGCGCGCTGGCGGTCGCGGCGCTGGCCGCGACACGGGTGACCCGGCTCCGCGGCACACTGGTGATCATGGCGGCCGCCCTGGCCGCGGGCGGGGTCGTCGCCACGATCGCCGCCGCGCAGCCGACCGGCGACGTGTACCTCTGGCTGCTCAACCGGTGGTGGATGTGCGCGATCCCGGGCTGGCTGGCCACCGCCGCGGTCCTGGCCCGGCGCGGCGAGGTGTCGTCCGCGCTGCTGGCCGGTGCGGTGGTGACGGTGCTGGGCGGTGTCGTCCAGTTCGCCCGGGACTCGACGGTGGGCGGCACGTTCCGCCTCGACCGTCTCGTGGACTTCCTGGATCGTGGCGGCTGGCTCTGGCTGGTGCTGATCCTGTTCACCCTGCCGGTGGCCGTGCTGCTCGGCGACCTTCTGGCGCGCGTTGTCCGGCGGCCCCGGCGCGCTCTCGTCCGGCTCGGGCTGCTCACCGTTCCGCTGGTCGTCGCCGTGCTGGCCGCCACCGGCGCGGTGGCGACCGGGCGGACCGGAATGATCACGGGGATGCCGGACGACGTCAAGTGCCTGGGCCGGCCGGTCTATCCCGAGGAACCGGACACCGAGCCCCGGGCCTGCGTCGAGGATCCCGGGCGTCCGCTGCCGGTCGACCGGCTCCGGGCGGCGCTCGCCGAGGCGCGGCGCAGCCTGCCCGCCGGGTGGACACCGGCCGCCGAGGTCAACCGCGGCGATCTGCTGAGCCAGCTCTCCTTCCGCTGCCCCGGCCGCGCTCCCGAGCCGGCCGCCGCGGTGGCCGAGACCCTGACCGTGCCCGGGAGCGCGCTCCCGCCGCTCGGCTCCCCGCTCACCCTGGGCCTCGCGTCGTATCCGTCGACGGGCGGCGCCCACCAGGCCCGGCTGAGCGCCGACGCGTCCGCGCGAGCCTGTCCGGAATGGACCTTCCCGGAGCGATTGGCGGAAGGCGGGCGGTGGCGGATCGCCACGAGCGGGGGCACGGATCTGGCACTGCCCTATCCGCTGAGCTTCACACGGGTCACCGCGACCGCGCGGATCATCGGGCTGCCGGCCCGGGTCGTCGCCGCGAGCGTCGCCGTCGAGATCGGTCACAACCTGGTGACCGTCGCGCTGCAGCACAGTGCGCCCCCGGACGGCAGCGTCCTCCCGCAGGAGCAGAACCAACTGCTGGACGGCCTGTTGCTGCGCACGGTCTGGCTCATCATCCACGCGCTCCAGGAATGAGCGTGTCCGGTCCGGCTATCGAAGAAGAGGTGGATGTCGTGGAAACGTTCCGGCTCAGTGACCTGGCCCAGGACATCGTCGAGGCGATCGCGCCGGACGAGGCCATGCTGCTGCCGGAGGTGAGCGCGGCCTGGTTCGACGGCGACCTCGAACTCGGTGACGACAGCTCGCTGCGGTGGCGGGGCGGCACCATCGGCGCCGGCCTCACACCCGACCTGGTCGTCTACATCGTCTACCCGCTCGTGGCCGGCGCGCTGGCGAACGCGGTGGTTCCCGCGGCGCAGTCCGGCTGGAAGCGGTTGCGGGCCCGGCGGCGGCGTCACGAGAACGTCGTGATCTCGGCCGAGGATCTGCGGCGCGCGGAGGAGATCCGTGACCTGATCCTCGCCCGCGCCGCCGCCGCGCGGATCGCGGAGAGCCGCGCCCGGCCCCTCGCGGATGCCGCCTACGCTGCGCTGATTCGCCGCCGTCCGCCCGAGGAGTGATCGACAGGAAGGCGTGATCCGCGGGACTGCAAGGGTTTTCCCTATTTCACACATAGTTAACTATCGATAGCGTCACTCGTGTCCCACCCGGTGCCGGCCACTCCGCCGCACCGAGGTCGAGCCCGCCCACCACCCCGACGGGCGGGAAAGGAGTCCGCGAGATGATGCGCATCCCTCTGGCCATCACCCTGGCCGCCGGTACCGCGGCTGCCACGGCGTTGGTCGCGGTGTCCGGTCCGGCCGCCGCCCAAACGCCCACCCCGCAGGTCGACGCGGTCGCGCAGGCTGACGCCGTGGTCGCCGCCCGGCCAGCCGCACTGCACGCCGGCGCCCACGACGCGTTCCAGCGGCGCCAGGTCTACACGTCGCAGGGCCTCACCTACGCGTCCTACGACCGTACCTACAAGGGCTTGGCGGTCAAGGGCGGTGACCTTGTGGTGGTCACCGACAGCGCCGGCCAGACCCGGTACACGTCGGTCGCGCAGAGCAGCCCGATCGGTGAGGTGTCGACCGCTCCGGCGATCTCCGCGAGCGCGGCGATCGCGACCGCGAAGAAGCAGCTCAAGACCGTCACCGGGGTCGAGACCACGCGGCTGATCGTCGTCGCGGCCGAGGGCGCCACGGCGAAGCTCGCGTACGAGACCACGGTCAACGGCACCGGCGCCGAGGGTGTCAGCCGCCTCACGGTCGACGTGGACGCGCTGACCGGCAAGGTGCTCGCCACCGAGGAGCATGTCACCGAGGCCACCGGCACGGGCACCGGCTGGATCGTCGGCTCGGTCTCGCTGAACACCACGCTGTCCGGTTCGACGTACTCGCTCAAGGACCCGACCGTCACGAACCTGAGCTGCCAGGACGCCTCCACCCGGGTGACGTTCAGCGGCTCCGACAACGTGTGGGGCAACGGCGTCGGCACCAGCAAGGAGACCGGTTGCGTGGACGCGCTGTACGCGGCGCAGAAGCAGACCGCGATGCTGTCGTCGTGGCTGGGCCGCAACGCGCAGAACGGCTCCGGCGGCGCGTGGCCGATCCGGGTCGGCCTGAACCAGCAGAACGCGTACTACGACGGCACCCAGGTCCAGATCGGCAAGAACACCGCCGGTAAGTGGATCTCGTCGCTCGACGTGGTCGGACACGAGCTGGGTCACGGCATCGACGACAGGACCCCGGGCGGCATCTCGAAGGGCGGCACCCAGGAGTTCGTCGCCGACACCATCGGCGCGGCCACCGAGGCGTACGCGGCGAACCCGAACGACCCGGCCGACTACCAGGTCGGCGAGGAGGTCAACCTGGTCGGCAGCGGCCCGATCCGGTACATGTACAACCCGTCGCTCGCCGGTGACAGCAACTGCTACTCCAGCAGCACCCCGAGCCAGGAGGTGCACGCCGCGGCCGGCCCCGGCAACCACTGGTTCTACCTGCTGGCCCAGGGCAGCAGCGGCAACGGCCAGCCGTCGAGCCCGACCTGCAACGGCAGCACGGTGACCGGCGTCGGCATCCAGACCGCCACCAAGATCATGTACAACGCGATGCTGCTGAAGACCTCCAGCTCCTCCTACGCGAAGTACCGCGTATGGACGCTGCAGGCCGCGAAGAACCTGTACCCGGGCAGCTGCACCCAGTTCAACGCGGTCAAGGCCGCCTGGAACGCGGTCAGCCTGCCGGCCCAGTCCGGCGAGCCCACCTGCTGATCCGTACGGCCGAACCGGGCCGGCGCGTCCACCCGACGCGCCGGCCCGGTTCCGTGCGCCTGCTCAGCCCTGCGTCGCCTCGCGCTGGATCTGCGGGAACTGGGCCTGCATCGCCTCGGCCAGCGCCTGCGCCGCCGACAGCGGCCGCACCATCACGGTGAACTCGTCGATCAGCCCGTCCTCGTCGAGGTGCAGGAAGTCGCAGCCGGTGATGTCCTTGCCGTCGACCTTGGCCTCGAAGACCAGCGCGTGATCACGCTCGTCGGCGCCGGCGAGCTCCCGCACGTACCGGAAGTCCTCGAAGACCCGCAGGACGCCGCGCAGGATCGCCGCGGTGATCGCCTTCCCCGGATAGGGTTTGAAGGCCACCGGGCTGGTGAACACGACATTCTCGGCGAGCAGGGCTTCGATCGCGGCGGTGTCGCGGGCCTCCACCGCTTGACGGAACGCTTTCATGCATCCTCCTGGTGCTTACCGGCAGAGATCAAGATTCTGCCGATGATGCCCTGCCCGGCGGCGTGGTGACGCCGGAGGGTCGTTCCAGCTTCCCTCGACGGCCGTTCGAGGTCATTCGTTCAGGGCGATCCAGTAGCGCCGGACCGAGAACTGCTCGAAGTCGCGGAGGCCCTCGAGGACGCCGCCGCAGTGTTCGATGGTCCGGGCCGAGGCAAGGTTGTCGGCGAGGCAGGGGATGAGGACGCGGTTCAGGCCGAGTACCGTACGCGCCTCGACGAGCATCCGGCCCAGCGCCCAGCTCGCCAGCCCACGGCCTCGCGCGGACGGTCGCAGGCCGTAACCGATCTGGCCGAGGTCGTCGTCGAACTGGTGCCGCAGGGTGATTCCGCCGAGCACCCGGCCGTCCTCCACGATCCAGTGCGGTGAGGCGTGCTTCTCGGGCGGGCAGGGTTCACCTGCCGGATGGGTCAGCCGGACCAGGCGATGCACCCAGGCGGCGAAGCCCTCGGGCGTTTCCACGTCGTCGTCGGCGGTCAGGCCGAATCCGTCCTCATGAAGTCCCGGACCCCATTCGGCGTGGCACTCCAGGAACGCTTCATGCAGATGAACGCTCGGCGGGATCAGCTCAGCCATGCGGGCCCGGGGGCGTAGACCTTGCGCGAGAACAGCACGGGACTCGGCTCGAGCCTGGCCACGGGGCTCCACAGGTCGTACCAGGAAAAGGTTTTCTTTTGAATCTATCGCCGGTTGCTTTCATGTGGCGATCCAGCAGCCTGACCGCGCGAGCGGCCGTTACCAGGAGCCTGCCGCCTCGGCTGCTCTGTCGATCGCGGACGGCAGCGTCTCGGCGGGGCCGAACCCCCTGTCGTAGACGTCCAGCTTGAACAGCTCATCGCCGCCGCGATAGAACGCCAAGCCGTACCGGATCGAGCCGATCCGGTCGCGAGGGTGGATCAGGTGCAGAACGCCGTGACTGAGCCATGGTCGCAGGGCGCGCAGCGTGGGATTGCTCGTGACCGCGGTGACCACCGGATGCAGGTACTCCTCGCCGTGCGCGATCAGCAGATGCCACAGCGCCTCGACCTGGCCTTCGGGCCCGACGGGTTCGAGGTACTCCTGGCGCCGGCAGAGTTCCCGGATCGGCAGATCGGCCTGCCGGCCGAGCATCGTGGTGACGATCTCCTGCAGATCAGCGGCCTGTCCCTTTGCCGCGATGTCCTCTCCGGCCCAGATCGTCACCTCGTAGCCGTTGCCGTCGCAGCCCTGTCGCACGGCGATGAGTCCCTCACCCCAATGCGTCGCCTCGGCCGGACCGAACCGGTCCCGGCTGCTGCTCAGGCGCTCGAGGGAGGCGCCGAGGGTTGTCGCGACCTCAGTCAATTCCTGAATCAGCTGCACGTCGGCACTGTAGTGGGCTCACGCGATCGGCAGCCGCACGGTGACCTGGGTTCCCGCCTCGCTGGGGGCGTACCGGATCTGCCCTCGATGCGCTTCGACGATCGCGAGAGTTACCGGCAGGCCGAGTCCGCTGCCGGGGATGTGCCGGTCACGGGTGCGTTGGGAGCGGTAGAAGCGGTCGAAGAGGCGGGGGTGGTCCTCGACCGGGATGCCCATTCCGGTGTCGGTGACGGTCAGTTCGGCGGTGGCCGGGTCCGGCCGGGTCAGGGTGACGGTCACCCGGCCTCCGCTCGGGGTGTGTTTGACGGCGTTGTCGAGCAGTTGGTCGGCGACCTGTCGCAGGCGTGCGGCATCGCCGGCGACGGTCGTGTCCGGGCGCAGGTGGAGGGTCAGGTTCAGCCCCGCGGCGTCGGCGGCGGGCTGCGCGGCCTCGGTGGCGGCGCTCACGACCTCGGTCAGGTCGACCGGTTCGCGGATCAGTTTGGTGTGTCCGCTGTCGAGGGCCACGAGGTCGAGCAGCCGGTCGACGATCTCCTGCAGGGCGTCGCTGTTGCGGCTGAGGACGTCGAGCAGGTCGGGGACTTCCTCGGCGGCGGCGGCGGGGTCGGTGTCGCGCAGCATTTCGACGTACGCGGTGATGGACGTGATCGGGGTGCGGAGTTCGTGGCCGACCAGGCCGAGGTACTCGTCCTTGTTGCGGGCGAGTTCCACGGTGAGATTCTCGGCGCGGCGTCGTTCGAGGAACTCGGCCACGTGGGCGCCGATGCCGGAGAGCAGGCCGATCAGCGAGTCGGTGGAGCTGTCGGCGGCGGTGG
>NZ_FZNR01000044.1 GCF_900188005.1 Actinoplanes regularis
GCCCTGCCGCCGCCCGTCCCCGCCGAGGATCGGCTGGGCGTCGATACTGACCCGGCGGACACTCCCGTCGGGGTCCGGCACCAGGTATTCGATGTCGCGCAGCACTTCACCGCCCAACACCCGCGTCAGCGGCATCTCGTCGTCCGAGATCAGTCGGCGGTCGAGGTCGGCCAGCGGGCTACGCCCCGCCCGCTCCCAAATCGAGTGACCGACCGATGTCACGTTGTACATCCGCTGGATCGAGCTGTTGGCGAAAGTGATCCGGCCGTCCTCGTCACAGGCCACCACCCCGTGCGCGATGTTCTGCAGCACCGTGTCGAGGAATCGGCGCTGGTTCTCGGAGTGCCGCTGCGCGGCCAGGAACTCGGAGTACGCCTGCGCTGCCTCGTCGACCGCGGTCAGCTCCCGCGCCGACCACTCCCGGGGCTGGTAGTCGACCACGCTGCACACCCCGATGGTCTGCTGCCGGTCGCCGCGGATCGGGAAGCCCACGTAACTGCGCATTCCCAGTTTGAGGGCCAGAGCGTCCTCCGGTACCCGCGGATCATCGAGGATGTCGGCGATCATGACGGGATGCCCGCACGAGACGACGATCCCGACCACCATCGACTTGACCATCACGGGTTCCGGCATCACCCAGCCGGCCATCAGCCCGGACGCTCCGGCCAGCGTCATCCGCTCGCTGCCCTCGATGAGGTGGATCAGGCCGGTCGGCGCTTCAGCCGCCCGGGCCAGGATCGCCGCGAATCGGTTCGCGATTCGGTCGGTGGGCGGCCGGTCCGCGTAGTACTGCCCGAGATCGCTACCCGGGTGAGCTGGAAAGGCGCCCTCGAAACCTTTCACCCTCTGAGCCAACCATCTGACGGCCCGAATTTAGGGATAATTCGGTCAGTTTTGATCCGTCAGGGCCTGAACCCAGCCGGAGCCCGCGACGTAGGCGTCGATCTCGGCCAGGATCGCTGACTTGCCGGCGTCGTCGAGGAACGAGTACCGCACCGCCTGCCGGGCCAGCCCGGCCACGCCACGCTCGTCCAGGCCGAGCAGGTCCGCGGCCACCTGGTACTCCCGGTTCAGGGTGGTGGAGAACATCGGCGGGTCGTCGGAGTTGATGGTCACCGGCACCCCGGCGGCCACCAGTGCCGGCAGCGGATGCTCGGCGAGCGACGGCACCGACCGGGTGCAGACGTTGGAGGTCGGGCACACCTCCAGCGCGATGTCGTGCTCGCGCAGGTGAGCCATCAGCTCCGGATCACGGGCGGCGGCGATGCCGTGGCCGATGCGCTCCGCGCCGAGGTGGCGGACCGCGTCCCAGACGGTCTGCGGCCCCGTCGACTCGCCGGCGTGCGGCACGCTGTGCAGTCCGGCCGCCCGGGCGGCGGCGAAGTGGCCGGCGAACTGCTCCCGGGACACCCCGGCCTCCGGGCCACCGAGCCCGAAGCTGATCAGCCCGTCCGGGCGCTGCTTCAGCGCCACGTCGAGCGTCACGTCGGCCGCCGTCATCCAGGGCGGCGGCCCCGGGATGTCGAAGCACCAGCGCAGCTCGACGCCGTGGTCGCGGGCCGCCCGGCGCCGAGCGTCCTCCACCGCCTCGCAGTACGCCTCGGCCGGGATACCACGCGTGATGTGCGAGTACGGGCTGAGGGTCACCTCGGCGTACCGCACCGACTGGGCGGCGAGGCCCGCGCCGATGTCGTAGGTGAGGGTGGCCACGTCCTCGGCGTCGCGGATCAGGTCGACGACCGACAGGTACACCTTGATGAAGTGCGCGAAGTCGGTGAACGTGAAGTACTCGGCCAGCAGCGCCGGGTCGGCCGGCACCGAGGTGTCCCCGGCGTACCGCTCGGCCAGCCGGGCCACGGTCTGTGGTGCCGCCGACCCGACGTGGTGAACGTGCAGCTCCACCTTGGGCAGGCCGGCGATGAAATCGGTCAGGTCCAGTGCCATCCGTTCGCCCCTCACGGTGCGTGTCGTCCACCGAGGGCACCCGTGGCACGAGCGGCCTCCGGTGGGAGGCGCCCTTACGACCAGGCACGGGCCGAGCGTGGCGGATTCTCATCCGTCGCAGCGCCCCTCGACCCGCACCCGGAACGTTAACACCGTGGGCGACCCGGCAGGGGACACCTACCGGGCCGCCCGGGTCCGCTATTCGCTGGTGCAGACGGTGCCGTTGAGGGTGAACACTCCGGGCAGCACGTTCGGCCCGCTGTACGAACCGACGAAGCCGACGTTGGTCGACGCCCCCGGTGCCAGGCCGGCGTCGCTGGTCACCCGGACCGTCCGCCCGCTCTGACTCCAGGTGGCGTTCCACCCGCTGCTGAGGTCCTGCCAGGACGTCGGCCAGTTGAACGCGAGCGTCCACCCGCCGACCGTCCCGGCCGCGTTGTTGGTGATGTCGATCGATCCCACGTACCCGCTGCCCCAGTCGTTGGTGTCGCGGAACTTCACCGTGCACGCCGCGCCCGCGGGGGTGCCGGTGGTGATGGTCAGCGGCGGCGAGGCGGGGGAGGGCCGTCCGGAGCCGTCGCGGGCCAGCACGTTGATCGTGTACCGGTGGCCCGGCTCCAGGTTGCGCACGGTCAGCGAGGTGCCGGTGGTCTCGCCGAGCTGCGCGCTGATCCCGCCGTTCTGCCGGTACACCTCATATTTGAGCCCCGCGGCGCCGGCCGGCCAGGAGATCGTCGCGGTACGGTCGGTTACGGTCGCGGTGGGCCGGCCCGGCGCCCGTGGCGCGGCCGCGTCGACCCGCTCCGGGTGCAGGGTGACCAGCCTGATCGAGTACGGCGGGAGCGTCTGGCTGCCCGCCGTGCCGGACGGCGCGGTGGTCACCGAGCCGGCGCCGTTGGTGAACGTCTCGACGACCGGGGTGGCCGCGCCCGGCGTGAAACCGTTGTAGTTGAGCGCGACCGTGTGCTCCGCGTCCGGATCCTTGTTGATCAGCAGCACCGCGAGGTCGCCGCCGGCCCGGCGCACGGCGTGCGCGCTGACCAGCGCGTTGTCGCTGCCGGTGCCGACGAACTGGTCACCGGCGCGGGCCAGATCCCCGATCAGCGACAGCGCGTGGTAGGGCGCGAACGGCGTGTTCAGCGCCGGCTGGCAGGTCGAGTTGTCGGCGGTGCAGTTCCCGCTGGAGAGCAGCCCGTAGTCGCCGTAGTCGGTCTGTCCGGCGACCGTGGAGACGGTGCCGAGACCGTTGTGGACGTTCCACCACTGCACGGTGAAGACGCCCTGCGCGAGCAGCCCGCTGTAGACGTCGGCCAGGAACAGCGCGCCCGGCTGGGTGTTCCGGCCGACCTCGACGTTCGTCTCGGTCATGCTGATCCCGATCCGGCCCGGGGTGCCGCCCGCGTACCGGTCGATCTGCTGGCGCAGCAGGTAGGCGGCGTCCTGGATCTGGGCGGGTTTGGTGAGGGTCTCGGCGGGTGTGCCGCCGCCGGGGTACCAGTGCACGTCGGCGAAGTCGATCGCGGCGCCTGCTCGGGCGAGCACCTCCTGGTTCCAGGTTCCGGTGTCGCCGCCGCCGACGATGCCGTCGGGCCAGTTGCCGGGCATGGTGAGCACGGCACCGATCTTGATGGTGGGGTCGACCGCCTTCATGGCCCGCGAGTAGGCGACGACGTTCTCGGCGTACTCCTTGGGGCTCTTGTCGGCGTGGTCGTCGGCCTCCCAGGCGGCGCCGTAGTGCCCGTTGCCGTAGTTCTCGTTGCCGATCGTCCAGTAGGTGGCGTCGTAGCCTTTGGTGACGTTGGCGTACCGGACCCAGTCGGCGGCCTCCTGGGCGGTGCCGGTGCCGTAGTTCGCGATGATCATCGGCTCCGCGCCGGTGCGCCGGGCACCGGCCAGGAACGTGTCGAAGTCGGTGTTCGGGGCGACGTAGCCGCCCGGCGCGGTGTGGTCCTTCCAGTGGTAGATGTCGGCGTACGAGCCGCCGGGGTAGCGGAGCATCCGCACGCCGGCGTCCTTGAGCAGGTCGGCGACCGCGGGGGTGCCCAGTTGGGCGTCCCAGATGGCGTGGTTGACGCCGACGGCCGTGTCGGTGACGGTGGCGAGACCGGCCCGGGTGTCGATGTCGACGCGGGCGTCGGTGGCGGGAGCGGCTTGCGCGCCGGGTGGCGCGGTGATGACGGCGGTGCCGAGCGCGAGCAGGACGACGCTCGCGACGGTTCGCCGCCGAAGTGAGATCTGCACGAGGATTCTCCGTGAGGCTGGGGGATGGGAGCGCTCCCAATGGTCCAGCGACGGAAAGAAGCCTGTCAATAACGACGATCGGAGGACAACTTCAAGATCCATTTCTTGGTACGACCGATGGGGCACCGTGGCCAGGCTCGAGCCAAGTCACGTGACGCTCCCGCGCGAGGTGTCCTCGCCTCGCTCGGCTAGCGGATCGACTGCGACATCGAGGCACCACCGATCTGATCGGATGGTCACCGGCCGCGAGCCGTGCCGCGGGTTCAGCGCCGGGCGCACGTCGCCGAGAAGCTGGTGACCGCCAGCCCGGTGCCGCCGATCCACGGCTCGAAGCCGGCCTGGATGCTGGTCAGATACCACGACCCGGTGATCGCTCCACGGCTGCGCACGTCGTTGACGAAGTCGAGGACGCTGAAACTCCACCTGGCGATCGGCGCGGGCGCCACGTAGGAGACGACGGCGTTGACGCCGTTGCCGCCCTGCCACACCTCCCAGCCCCGGCCGCCGACGGTGGCGGTGCCGACCCGTGAGCCGACCGGCTGGATGGAGCCCTGACGGTCGAACCAGATCATGATCTCCTGGGCGTTGACGCCGTTCGTTCTCGGCGCCGGGTCGAGCCAGATGTCGTAGGCCGCGTTGTGGGTGCCGGCGGCGCGGAGGTCGTAGCCGACGCTGCTGGTCGCCTCGGCGATCGAGCCGACCTGGAGCGGCAGGTCGGTGCCGGGTGAACAGTTGCCGTAGTGACAGCCGTAGAAGATCGCCGGGTAGGACACCGGCGCACCGCCGGGGTCGGCGACGCCCTGCTGGCTGGTGATGGTGAACCCGCCGCGGGTGACGTCGACACACTGCTCGGCGCGGGTGCCCCAGCGGTTGTTCATCACCACGTAGCGGCCGCCGATCGGGGTGGAGCCGTACCGGTCGCAGATCCGGGCGCCGGCCTGGGCCGGGCCGGCGGGGGCGAGGCCGGTGATCCCCGCCGCGGCCAGGAGGCCGGCGGCGAGCAGTGCCTGGAGGGGGCGTCTCATAAAGCTCCTTCTCGAGCTGTGGAAGCGCTCCCGTCGGGGGTGTCACGGCACATTCGCGACGGTCGGGAGCCGGGCATCCGGCACGGCGCGTCGCGGCTCGCGAGAGGTGGGCGAAAACGCGCGGTGGGTTCGAGGTGACCGGTTCCGGTCACATTCCGGTAGGTCACGGAATTGTTCGGCCTCGAGGTCGGCAATACCGGATCCGGGTACGAACAGTAGCTTGCCGCCGATCGGCGCACCTGGGAAACGGTCGCCGCTGAGCAATTCCGCTCCGGCGGCGCACGGCCCGGTGTTAGCGTGAGCGAAGCCGCCGACATCGATCGGCCGCGCCATCCGATGCCGTGAAATCCATGCCAATCAACGGGAAAAGTGGTGGCCATGGGGAACCGTCCGCACGTTCCCTCCAGCCTCTGCTGGCGGCGACCGGCGGGGCAGGACCAAAGTCTCGGCCCGGGCGTGCCACTGGGCTCTGCCTCCCGGGGGCGACAAGCGATCTGCTGAAGGCGAACGCCGATATACGCGTGCATCACTATTTTTGAGGTGACGACTCATGACTGCACCGTCCGATGCCATGATCGGGGTGGACGCCCTGGTCACCGCCGGTCTGAAGGCGCTCGCCGAGTACGAGGCCTTCGACCAGGAGAAGATCGACTACATCGTTAAGAAGGCGTCGGTCGCCGCCCTCAACCGGCACGGCGCACTCGCGCAACTCGCCGTCGAGGAGACCGGCCGGGGCATCTTCGAGGACAAGGCCGTCAAGAACATCTTCGCGTGCGAGCACGTCACGCACAGCATGGGGAAGTTGCGGACGGTCGGGGTGATCAGCGAGGACGAGATCACCGGCATCACGGAGATCGCGGATCCGGTCGGCGTGATCGCCGGTATCACCCCGGTCACCAACCCCACCTCGACCGCGATCTTCAAGGCGCTGCTCGCCCTCAAGACCCGTAACCCGATCGTCTTCGCCTTCCACCCGGCCGCGCAGCGGTGCAGCGTGGAGGCGGCCCGCATCGTGCGGGACGCGGCGGTCGCGGCGGGTGCGCCGGAGCACTGCGTCCAGTGGATCGAGCACCCGTCGGTCGAGGCGACCACCGCCCTGATGCGTCACCCCGGCATCGCCACGATCCTGGCGACCGGCGGCAACAACATGGTCCAGGCGGCGTACTCGGCGGGCAAGCCGGCGCTCGGCGTCGGCGCCGGCAACGTGCCGGCCTACATCGAGGCCAGCGCCAAGCTGCCGCGCGCGGTCAACGACATCGTGCTGTCGAAGTCGTTCGACAACGGCATGATCTGCGCCTCCGAGCAGGCCGCCATCGTCGACGACGAGGTCTACGACGCGGTGCTGGGGGAGTTCCGCGGACTGCACGCCCACCTCGCCTCGGCCGAGGAGAAGCGCCTGCTGGAGGAGTTCCTGTTCGGCGCGACCGCCTACGGCACCGCGTGCAGCGGCGCGAAGCTGAACGCGGACGTGGTGGGCAAGTCCGCGGCCTGGATCGCCGAGAACGCCGGGTTCACCGTTCCGCCGGACACCTCGGTGATCCTCGCCGAGGTGCAGGAGGTGGGCCCGTGCGAGCCGTTGACCCGGGAGAAGCTCTGCCCGGTGCTCGCCCTGCTGCGCGTCCAGTCCCGGGAGCAGGGCGTGCGCGCGGCCATCGAGATGGTGGAGTTCTTCGGTCTCGGCCACAGCGCGGCGATCCACACCCAGGACGAGGACCTGGTCGTGGAGTACGGCAAGCGGGTCAAGGCGGTCCGGGTGATCTGGAACTCGCCGGCCTCCCAGGGTGGCATCGGCGACATGTACAACGCGTTCCTGCCGTCGCTCACGCTGGGCTGCGGCAGCTACGGGCGCAACTCGGTGTCCAACAACATCTCCGCGGTCAACCTGCTCAACATCAAGCGGATCGGCCGGCGCAACAACAACCTGCAGTGGTTCAAAGTGCCTTCGAAGATCTACTTCGAGCCGTACGCGATCCGCTACCTGAGCTCCATGCCGGACGTGCACCGGGTCACCATCGTCACCGACGAGACGATGACCCGGCTGGGCTTCGTCGAGCGGGTCGACCGGGTGCTGCAGAGCCGCCCGAACCGGGTGGTCGTGCAGATCATCGACGAGGTGGAGCCCGAGCCGCGGATGACCACGGTCGAGCAGGGCGCGGAGCTGATGCGCTCCTTCAAGCCGGACACGATCATCGCGCTGGGCGGCGGCTCGGCGATGGACGCGGCCAAGGTGATGTGGCTCAAGTACGAGCACCCGGAGGTCGACTTCGGCGACATGCGGGAGAAGTTCTTCGACATCCGCAAGCGGGCGTTCAGGTTCCCCACTCTCGGCGAGAAGGCCCGGCTGGTCTGCATCCCGACGACCTCGGGCACCGGGGCCGAGGTGACCCCGTTCGCCGTCATCACCGACCACCGGACCGGCAAGAAGTACCCGCTCGCCGACTACGCGCTGACTCCGTCGGTCGCGATCGTCGACCCGCAGTTGACAGCCAGCCTCCCGGCGGCCATCGCCGCGGACAGCGGCTTCGACGCGCTCACCCACGCCATCGAGGCGTACGTCTCGGTGTACGCGAACGACTTCACCGACGGGCTCGCCCTGCACGCCATCCGGTTGATCTTCGCGAACCTGGAACGGTCCGTGGTCGATCGTGACAGCGACGCCCGGGAACGGATGCACAACGCCGCCACCATCGCCGGTATGGCGTTCGGCAGCGCCTTCCTCGGCATCGTGCACGCCATGTCACACACGATCGGTGGAACCTTCCACATCGCGCACGGGCGCACCAACTCGATCCTGCTGCCGCACGTGATCCGGTACAACGGCACCGTCCCGTCGAAGTTGTCGGGATGGCCGAAGTACGAGAACTACCGTGCCCCGCAGCGCTTCACCGACATCGCCGCCATGCTCGATCTGCCGGCGAGCAACTCGGCCGAGGCGGTGGAGGCGCTCGCCAGTGCCGTCGAGCGGCTGCGCTCGGCGGTCGGCATCGAGTCGTCGTTCGCCGAGGTCGGCGTGGACGAGAAGGCGTTCCTCGCGGCTCTGCCGCAGCAGGCCCTCAACGCCTACGAGGATCAGTGCGCGCCGGCCAACCCGCGGATGCCGATGCTGGACGACATGCAGGTGCTCATGCGTGCCGCCTACTACGGTGCCGATTACCAGGGCTCGGAGGACCGGGCGGCGGCTTAAAACCCTATTTGCGATAGTCAATTGACAATTGATTAGAGGCGTTGACCGAGTCGAATTTGCTGGCATAGGCTGCTGATCGTTTCGAGTCATTCCCAAGGAAGGGAACGAAGACACGATGCGGCTCCCGAAGCCCGCACCCGGAACGGTCGTGCCGGCGCGTCTGGCGGGCGCCGTGACGGTCGTGCTGCTGGCTGCCCTGACCCCGCTTCCGGTCGCGACCCCGGCCGGCGCCACCCCGTCCACCGCGACCTGCGGCGGCGACCCGGCCACCTATCTGGACACGGTGCCGAGCCCGGAGTCGTTCCTCGGCTTCCCACTCGGCGCCGGCCAGCAGCGGGTGGTCACCAACACCGAGATCCGCGACTACCTGGGCGCGGTGGACAAGGCGTCCGACCGCGTGGTCACCGGCACGATGGGCACCAGCGTGCTCGGCCAGTCGCTGCCGTACGCGGTGGTGTCGAGCCGGCGGCAGGCGGAGCGGGGCACCCTGGACGAGATCGCCGAGGAGATCCGCGACCTGCGGGATCCGCGCCGGACGAAGGCCGGCGAGGCGCGCCGGATCGCCGCCGGCCGGCCGGCCATCGTGTGGATCGCCGGGAACGTGCACGGTGGGGAGACGAGCGGCGCCGACGCCGCCCTCAAGACGCTCTACGAGCTGGCCGCCGGGCTCTCCTGCGCGGTGCGGCAGCGCAACGACAACCTGATCACGGTGATCCTGCCGACCCAGAACCCGGACGGCCGGGACGCCCTCCGGCGGCAGAACGAGTTCGGCTTCGACCTGAACCGGGACTGGTTCGCGCGCACCCAGCCGGAGACCGACAGCAAGCTCGAGCTGCTCCGGCGGTTCCCGCCGCAGGTCTTCATCGACGCCCACGAGATGGGTGGCCGGCAGTACTTCTTCCCGCCGAACGCCGATCCGATCCATCACGAGATCGCCGACGCGCCGGTCGACTGGATCAACCGGATCGGCGCGGCGAACAAGGCCGGGTTCGGCTACAACGGAGCCTGCACGGACACCGTCACCACCGAGTGCTACTTCAACTACGACACCTACGACCTGTTCTACATGGGTTACGGCGACACCGTCCCGGCCACCGGGTTCGGCGCGGCCGGCATGACGTTCGAGAAGGGCAGCGGGTCTGCGGTCCAGGACCGGGTCCAGCAGCAGTTCAACACCCAGTGGTCGACCCTCGGCTGGGCGGCCGCCAACAAGCGTGAGGTGCTGAACAGCTACTACCGGATCTGGACGGACGCGCTCGCCGAGGGCCGGGCCGGCGCGCTGGAGCCGAACGAGGTGGTCCAGCCGGCCAACGAGGTCCAGTTCCCGGTGCCGGACGTCAAGATCAAGTCGTACTTCCTGCTGCCGGGCCGGCAACTCGCCGACGTCCGGCGGCTGGTCGAGCGGCTGCGCCGGATGGACGTCGAGGTGTACGAGGTCGAGAAGCCGGTCAAGGTACCGCACGCCCGGATCTTCGGCGGGCGGACCGGCACCGACGTCACGGTGCCGGCCGGCGCGTACTGGATCCCGATGGCGCAGCCGCAGAAACACTGGATCCAGGCGACCCTGGGCGAGGATCCGTACGCACCGTTCCCGTACTTCTATGACGTGTCGTCGTGGAGCAACCCGCTGCTGATGGGCATCGACACCCTCTACACCGGCGACGACGTGCGGCCCCGGGCCGAGTTGGTCGAGCGGATCGAGGGCGGCCGGACGGGGACGGCACCGCGCGGCGGCTCGTACACCTACCGGCTGGACTCGGCCGGCGCCGCCCAGCTGACGTTCCGGCTGCTCGGCCAGGGGGTCGCGGCCGTCCGCGACCCGGACACCGGCCTGATCCGGGTGCCGGCGGCGGGCGTCACCCCGGTCGTCGATCGGCTCGCCAGGTCACTCGGCGTCACCCTGACCCCTCGCGCCCGGCCCGCCACCGGCACGGCGATCGACCTGCCCGACGTCGGACTGTTCCGGGGCGCCGGCATCTCCACCACCTCCGGCTCGTACGGCGAGGCCCGGTACGTACTCGGGCGGCAATGGGGTCTCGACCTCAAGCCGGTGACCACGGCCGACATCAACGACAACACCCCGGCGTTCACCGGACGCACGACCCTGCTGGTGCCGGACGGCGGCAACCCGACCGGCGGGCTCACCGCGGCCGGCCAGGCCAACCTCCGGAACTGGATCGCCGCGGGCCACACCTACCTCGGACTGCGCAACGAGGGCACCCGGATGGCCCGGGCCGCCGGGCTGACCTCCACGACGGAGCGCGACAAGCCGGACGACTACCTGGTCATCGGCTCGCACCTGCGGGTGGACGTCGACGGCGACAGCCCGATCACGCGGGGCCGGCCGGCGGAGGACTTCGAGTTCAACAACGACGACCCGATCCTCAGCCCGAGCACCACCGGCGTCAACGTGCTGACCTACCCGGACGACGACACGTTCTGGCACAACGGCTACACCGTGCACGCCGAGATCCTGAAGGGGACGTCGGTGGTCGTCGACGAGCCGACGGGGGCCGGACACGCGGTGCTCTTCGCGTTCAACCCGCTCTTCCGGGCGTACAACGAAAGTGGTCTGCAGTTGGTGGCGAACGCGCTGCTCGCCCCGGCGAACAGCGCGCGGGTGGCCGGGGTCGAGTCGGCCCGGACGGCCGGCGTCGCGCCGGCCCGGGCGGCCGCGGCGGCCCAGCCGGCACCGGCCAACCTCGGCGGCGGGTGGCGCCCGGGCCGGATCCAGGTGGCGGCCGGCGACCTGGCCCGGACCCGGAGCCTGGTCGAGCGGTACACCGGCACCGCGACGATCGCGGTCGTCGGCGATTCGGCCTACCTGACCATCCCGAATCCGGACGGCCTGGAGTTCGAGGAACACCCGTTCCTGCGGAACCTGATCAATGATCTGCGAGCCGCCGGAATTCCGCTGCGCTCGGTCGTGGGCTGACCACGACGTGCCGAAGGCTCGGTGGCGCCGATCGACCGGCGCCACCGACGCGGCGTCCGGAACCGCTTACTCGGGGCGGCCTTCGGCGAGCCATTGGGCGAGGCCGCGCAGGCCGACCGCCCACCGCCCTAGGTCGGTGACCTCGGCGTGTCCGGTGACGACGGTGAGCAACTCGGCCACCGCCTCGTCCGGCCGTTCGGCGTCGTTGAGGGTCAGGGCGCGGAAGACGCGGACGGAGTCGGACTCGGGGAACTCGTCGCGGGCGCGGTCGAGCAGCGCGAGCGACTCGTCCAGCTCGCCGAGCCAGCGCAGGGTGCTGGCGTACTGGCACAGGCAGCGGCGCAGGACGTCGCCCTCGAGGCCGAGGGCGAGCGCCCGCTCGTAGTAGCCGCGCGCGGTCTCCTCCTGGCCCGCGGTGTCGTAGGCGCCACCCACCTCGTACACCAGGACCGGATGATCCGGGTGCTGATCGAGCAGCGCCTGGAAGTAGGCGATCGTCGGCGCCATGTTCGCCCGGTCGCGCTGGTCGTAGCCGCGCTGGATGGCGCCGGCCAGTTCGGTGGTCACGTCGGTCGTCACAGCTGTGCGTTTCCTTCCGCGAAGCCGCCGCCACGGAGCCGCGCTCGGTGATGGTGAATACCGGTAGAAACGTAACACCGGATAGTCGAAGGGCAGAGTGCGGACGATCTCGTGGCTTATTCTTGGCTCGGATCGGCTCCAGGAGCGCGAGTCGTAAGTAAGGGGAGGGGCCCGCTCACGAGCCTGTGCTCACCGCTGTGCCCGCGTAGGTTCCTGGAGACGTCTTTCGTATGTCAGCTGGCCGGTTGATCAGGGCTGCCCTCAGGTCCGAGGCGGTCAGTGGCATGCTGCTGCTCGGCGCCACCGTCGCGGCGCTGATCTGGGCGAATTCGCGGTTCGCCGACTCCTACGAAACGCTCTGCTCCACCGTGCTCGGTCCCGCCTCGCTGCACCTGAACCTGTCGGTCGAGGCGTGGGCGGCCGACGGGCTGCTGGCGGTGTTCTTCTTCGTCGTCGGCAACGAGCTCAAGCACGAACTCGTCCACGGCGAGCTGCGTGACCCGCGCCGGGCCGCGCTACCGATCGCCGCCGCGCTCGGTGGTGTCGTGGTGCCCGCCCTGATCTTCCTGTCGATCAACGCCGGCGCTCCGGGGGAGGCGCGCGGCGGATGGGGCATCCCGATCGCCACCGACATCGCGTTCGCTCTCGCCGTCCTCGCGATCTTCGGGGGGCGGCTGCCCGCGCCACTGCGCACCTTCTTGCTCACCCTGGCCACCGTCGACGACCTGTGCGCGGTGCTGGTGATCGCGGTCGCCTACACCAGCGGCCTGAGTCTCGCCGTCCTCGCCGCGGCGGGGGTGGGCCTGGCGGTGTTCGGCTATCTCCAGAACGCGTCCGGCCGGCTGGTGTCCCGGGTGCGTTCGGCGGTGCCGGGCTGGTTGCTGTTCGGGCCGCTCGCTGTCGTGATTTGGGCGCTGATGCACGCCTCCGGGGTGCACGCCACGATCGCCGGTGTCGCGATGGGCCTGCTGATGCGCACTTCGGTCTGGGACGGCGAGGCCGCCTCCCCGTCGGACCGGGCGGAGCAGGCGCTGCGCCCGGTCTCCGCCGCGGTCGCGTTGCCGATCTTCGCGCTCTTCTCGGCCGGGGTCTCGCTCTCCGGGGCCGAGGGCTTCTGGGGCAGCACCGTCACCTGGGGCGTGCTGACCGGGCTGCTCGTGGGCAAGTTCGTCGGAATCGTCGGCGTCACCTGGCTGGTCGCCCGGTTCACCAGCGCCGCGCTGAATCCGCACATCGCCTGGGCGGACCTGGCCGCGGTCGGCCTGCTCGGCGCGATCGGCTTCACCGTCTCCCTGCTGGTGGCCGAACTCTCCTACACCGACGAGGTTCAGCTCGCTGAGGCGAAGGGCGCGGTCCTGCTCGCTTCGGCGATCGCGTCGCTGCTGGCCGCCGGCATGCTGGGGTATCGCAACCGGCACTACCGCAGGCTCGGCTGGCCGCGCCTCTGACCAGGAGCGGTGCCAATCTGGCACCACTCTGGTGCCAGATTGGCTTGCGGGTGTGCCATGACTGTGCCACAGTGATGTCATGGACTTGACCTCGTATGTGAGCAACCTCGGACGTGAGTTCGCCACGCTCGCCGAAGCCGGCGGCGAAGAGTCACGTGCGCTGGTCGAGCGCCTGACCGGGTCGCTCGAGTCGGCGATCCGGATGACGCTGCTGGACGCGCTCTCGGCCGCCGCCGACGAGATCACCCGCGACCTGGCCCCGGGCTCGGTCGAGCTGCGCCTGCGCGGCCGCGACCCGGACTTCGTCGTGACCACGCCGCCCGTTCCCACCGCCGCGGAAGCGACGGTGACGGATGGTGGAGCGCCGGAGACCGAGGTGCCGATCGCCGAGGAGGGGCCCGCCGCGCGGATCAACGTGCGGATGCCCGAGCAGCTCAAGGCCGCGATCGAGGAGGCCGCGGCCAAGGAGGGGCGCTCGGTCAACGCCTGGCTGATCCGGGCGGCCGCCACCGCCCTGCACCGCGCGGACGGCGAACAGCGCTTCGAGCCGCCGGCCGCGGCGAAACGCCCCCAGCAGCGCTTCACCGGCTGGGTGCGCTGAACCCGCGCACCACCCCCTTTTCCTCACACGCCCCCGACCTGCGGGGACGTCCCACCCACCCATGATGCGGGGACAACCATGCCAAAATTCGAGACGCTCGAACCGATCACCGTCGATCTCGACCTCAGCGTCGGCTACGTGCGGATCACCGCGAGCGACCGCACCGACACCACGGTCGAGGTCCGCCCCAGCAACGGGTCCGACCAGTCCGACGTGAGCGCCGCCCAGCAGGTCCGCGTCGACTTCACCAACGGCACGCTGCGCGTCACCGGCCCGAAACGCACCTTCGACTTCTCCCGTAAGACCAGGTCGGTCGACGTGTCCATCGAGCTGCCGAGCGGCTCGGAGCTCTCCGCCGACCTGCAGGTCGGGGACGTCCGCGGCACCGGCCGCCTCGGGCCGTGCCGGCTCAAGAGCTCCGCGGGCGCCTTCTCCCTCGAGCGCACCGGCGCACTGCGCGTGCACACCTCGGCCGGTCAGGTCAGCGCGGAGCAGGTCGACGGCGACGCCGACATCTCCACCGGCTCCGGCACGGTCCGGATCGGTGGGATCAACGGTGCCGCGGCGATCAAGAACTCCAACGGCGAGACCGTGATCGACGCGGTCACCGGCGACGTCCGGGTCCGCGCCGCCAACGGCGGCATCCACATCGCGCGGGCCGGTGCCGGCGTCGACGTGAAGACCTCCAACGGCAACATCCGCCTCGGCGAGGTGGTCCGCGGCTCGGTCGCGCTCGGCACCGCGATGGGTGACCTGGAGATCGGTATCGCCGCCGGCACCGCCGCCTGGCTCGAGGTCGACACCACCTTCGGCCGGGTCCGTAACCACCTGGACAACGCCGTCCGCCCCGAGGAGACCGACCGGATCGTCGAGGTCCGCGGCCGCACCTCCTACGGCGACATCACCATCCACCGCTCCTGACCCGCTTCCGACCCCCGGAGGACCTACATGACCACCACGCAACCCCGGCCGGCGATCGCCGTGACCGGGCTCCGGAAATCGTTCGGCGACCATGTCGTGCTCGACGGCCTCGACCTCACGGTCGCCGGCGGAACGGTCTTCTCCCTGCTGGGCGCGAACGGCGCCGGGAAGACCACCGCCGTGAAGATCCTCTCCACACTGCTGCGCCCCGACGCCGGCGACGTCCGGGTCGCCGGTCACGACGTCGTCCGCGAGCCGGACGCGGTGCGCGCCGCGATCGGCGTCACCGGCCAGTTCTCCGCGGTCGACAAGCTGCTCACCGGCGCTGAGAACCTGCGGCTGATGGCCGACCTGCACCACCTCGGCCGCGCCGCGGGCCGGCGGCGCGCCGCCGAACTGCTCGAACTGTTCGAGCTGACCGAGGCGGCCGGCAAGCCGGCCGGCGCCTACTCCGGGGGCATGCTGCGGCGGCTCGACCTGGCGATGACGCTGGTCGGCAGCCCGCAAGTGATCTTCCTCGACGAGCCGACCACCGGGCTCGACCCGCGCAGCCGCCGGGACATGTGGCAGATGGTCCGGGAACTGGTGGCCGGCGGTGTGACCATCTTCCTGACCACGCAGTACCTGGACGAGGCCGACGAACTCGCGGACCGGATCGCGGTCCTCGACCGCGGCCGGGTGGTCGCCGAGGGAACCGCCGAGCAGCTCAAGCGCCGCATCCCCGGCGGGCACATCCGCCTGAGGTTCGCCGACCCGCAGAGCCTCGACGCGGCCCTGGGCGTGCTGGGGGAGGCCGTGCGAGAGAACGACGCGTTCGCCCTGCGGGTGCCCAGCGACGGCAGCCTGCACTCGCTGAAGACCCTGATCGGCCGGCTCGACGAGCGGGCTGTCCCGGTCGACGAACTGTCCGTGCACACCCCCGACCTCGATGACGTCTTCCTCGCCCTCACCGGCGAACGCACCGACGAGAAGGTGACCGCCTGATGAGCACTCTGTCCGTTCCGGCCCCGGCCGGCCCGCGATTCCACCCGCTGCGCGACTCGGTGACGATGCTGCGCCGCAACCTCCGGCGGATGCTGCGCTATCCGTCGATGACCGTGATGCTCGTCGGGATGCCCGTCGTCTTCCTGCTGCTCTTCGTCTACGTGCTCGGCGGCACGCTCGGCGCCGGGCTCGGCGGGGCGGTGCGGAGCGCGGCCGACGGGCGCGCCGCGTACGCCAACTACGTGTCGCCGGCGATCATCCTGATGACGATCGCGGCCACCGTCCAGGGAACCGCGATCTCGATCGCCATGGACATGACCGAGGGCATCATCGCCCGGTTCCGCACCATGCACATCGCCCGGGTCTCGGTGCTGACCGGGCACGTCCTGGGCAGCGTGCTCCAGGCGATGTTCGCCCTGGCCATCGTGATCGGGGTGGCGGTGCTGGTCGGCTTCCGGCCCACCGCCGGGTTCGTCGGGTGGCTGGCCACGGCCGGCTTCCTGGTGGCGGTGACCTTCGCGCTCGTCTGGCTCTCCGTCGCACTCGGCCTGGCCAGCAAGACCGTCGAGACCGCGAGCAACGCGCCCATGCCGCTGATCCTGCTGCCCTTCCTCGGCAGTGGCTTCGTGCCCACCGAGTCGATGCCGGCCGGCCTGCGCTGGTTCGCCGAGTACCAGCCGTTCACGCCGATCATCGAGACCCTGCGTGGCCTGCTGCTGGGGGAGCGGATCGGGAACGAAGCGTGGATCGCGCTCGGCTGGTGCGCGGCCCTCGCCCTGGGCGGCTACCTCTGGTCGAAGCGCCTGTACAACCGCGAGCGCTGACGGCGGCGGTCCGATTCGGACCGATCCTCGGGCCGCGTGTTAACTTCTACATCCTGTAGAAGTTGGTGGTACCAGAAGGGCAGGCCACCGCCATGACGGCGACGCTCGGGGACATCCTGCTCGTGTTCCTGGCCGACCGGTCCGGGACCGCGCACGAGCTGCAGCAGCGGCACGCCGCGACGTTCGGCCCGCAGCGCGCCGTCGGCGTCAACCGGGTCGTGGCGGCGCTCAACCGTCAGGAGAAGCTCGGCCACATCCACCTGCTGAAGGGCGCGACGCAAAAGTCCCCGCAGGTGTGCGCCCCGACCGAGGCCGGCCGTCTCCGGCAACGGGCCTGGATCCTCGAAGTGCCACCGGAACCCGACCTGGCCGAGGTCCTCGACCGGGTCCTGCTGGCGATGGCCGCGGCCGACCGCGCGACCTTCGAGGCGGTCGTCGAACGGTGCCTGGCGGCCCTGGACGCGTCCCGGCCACGCCGGCGGGCGCGGGCGGTGGTCTCGGCCCCGCACGCCCTGGCGGAGTACGACGACGTGGTGGCGGCGTCCCTGCGCAAATGGCTGCGCGGCCTGGCCGGCCGCCCCCGCGACCGGGACGCGGCCTGACCGGGCTCAGGACGGGCCGGCTGCCGGCGGCCGCCGGGTGGCCACCGCGGCGAGGCCGAGCACGGTGGCAGCGATCGCGCTGAGCACGAGGATCAGCACGTACGGGTCGACGATCTCGATCCGGCTCTCGGTGATCTGGTTGGCGGGCAGGGCGTGCGGAGTGATGTGCGGGATGACGCTGTCCGGGCCCCAATGGGCCAGCAGGACCACCCCCGTGAAGATCAGTACCATCGTGGTGGCGGTGGCGAGCAGACCCGCGAGCAGGCGGCCCGGGGCGGTGCCCGTCCGGCCGGAGTTCGCCAGGACCGCGCCGGCCGCGGACACCCCGGCCAGGGCGAGCACCGATCCGGTCGAGGCCGGGATCGGTGGGGCGACGACCACGATGAGGAGCCAGGCCATGGTGGTGGCGAGTCCGCTGCCGGCCGCGGTGACCAGCACTCGTCCGGTCGCCGCCGACCGTTTCGCGAACGTCGGCGCCAGCCCGATCAGGAAACTGGCCGGGACGGTGGCGAACACCAGGATGCCGTCGCCGGCGTCGGCGGCCTCCAGGGTGGCCGGGTGCGCGTGGGCGACGGCGACCGTGCCGATGGCCAGGGCGATCAGGTAGCCGCAACCGCGTAGCAGCCAGGCCGTGACGCCGTCGCCCGCCGGGCCGAGCATCCCGGCCCGACGGGCCTCCCAGCACACCGTGGCCAGGGCTGACAGCACTATGGACAGAATCCACGCCAGTGGCGCGTGGTCGACGGCGGCGGTCCAGGAGAAGAGCGTCCCCAGGGTGCCCAGCACCACGAACAGATGAACGACGCCCCGAAGCAGGTGGAACTCGGTGGCAGCGGCGCGCAGGCAACCCCGGGCGAAACTCCGCCGCTCCGGCCGTTCCGCGATCGAGGCCAGCTCTGCCTGCATCGCCCGGCCCCAGTCACGGCGGACGGCGGGCATGACGCGTACGGCCGCGGCGAGTAGCCGCGCGGGCCCGTCCTGGTCGGTCTGGTTCATCATGCCTCCCGCAGTCGTGGGCGGCTCGTCGTCCGGCTCGCCGACGGCTCGGCCGTCACCTCAGCAGCCCAGCGCACGCCTTCTCCGGTCAACCGGTACAGATGCCGGGGTGGCCGCCCCGGCGACGGCTGGTCCTCCCAGATCGCCTCCAGCAGACCGCGGTCGCGCAGCCGGATCAGGATCGGGTACAGCGATCCGGCTTTCAGGCCGACCTGCTGCCCGAGCTCGTAGCCGTACCGCCACGTGGCCGGGTCGTCGGAGAGTGCGTCGAGGACCAGCACGGTCTGAGCCGACGGACGTCTCACTCGAACCATGCGCGGAACTCTATATAGGTAGACAATGAGTTTCAAGTGGCCCGTGCCGGCTCCTCAAGCGAGGGCCCGGACTCCGATGCCGAGTCCGACGATGACGACCAGCGCGGCGGTGGCGGTCGGCGTGCTCGCGGCGAGCTTCTTGCCGAGCAGGGAGAACCGTGCGGCCCGGCCGCTACCGGCGATCAGGCGGGTCAGGCGGTGCTGGGCGACGACGAGCAGCAGCCCCACCGCGGTCAGCGTGCCGGCCATCCCGACGCCGTACGCGACGACGAGCGCCACCCCGAGCCCGGCGCGGCCGAGCCCGATGGCACCGAGCAGGACGACCAGCGCGGACGGGCTGGGCACCAGGCCGCCGGCGAGACCGATCCCGGCCAGGCCGAGCCGGCCACGGTGCGGGCCGTGGTCATGCGGGTCGTGGTGATGATGGCCGTGCGGGCCGTGGTCATGCGGGCCGTGGTCATGCGGGCCGTGGTGATGATGGCCGTGCGGGCCGTGGTCATGCGGGCCGTGGTGGTGGTGACCGTGCGGGCCGTGGGAGTGCGCACCCGCCGAGCGGGCCCGCCGGGCCGCCACCAGCATGCCGGCGCCGACCGTCACGACGATCAGCCCACTGGCGACACCGAGCGCACTCAGCACCCGCTCCCCGGCGAGCGCCGTCGACGTGCTGAGCACCAGGCCCAGCAGCAGGACCCCGCCGGTATGGGTCAGGGTGACCGTCGCGCCGACCGCGACAGCGTCCCGGACGCGTCCACGGCGTCCGGCGAAGTAGGCGGCCATCACGGTCTTGCCGTGCCCGGGCAGGACCGCGTGGCCCGCCCCGAGCAGGAGCGCCAACAGGAACGCGAGCCCGACGACCAGCGGCGTGAGCGGCCCGCCGAGCACCGTCTCCATCCGGTTCTGCGCCGTGGCGAGCCAGCCCGGCGCGGCCACGGAGATCGCCGGCCGGGCGGTGGTGCCCGCGGTGGCCGGGGTGCCCGGCGCCGCGATCCCGTCCACCTGGATCGTGGCGGTCCGTACGTCCAGCGCCGAGGTGAGCAGGTCCCGGGGATACGACCGGAGCTGCCCGGTGACGCTCTCGGTGGGCAGCGGGGATCCGGTGAGGCGTACCCCGTCGCCGGTCGCGGTCAGTTCCCGCCAGCCGATCCGATCGGCGCGGTAGCCGTTGCCGACCCGTACCTCGGTCGGCTCGGTCAGCGGGGCGGGCGCGCTGAGCCGGCAGTCGAGCCGGCTGGTGTGCAGGCCGCCGGCCGCGGGTGTCACCTCGTACCCCTGCCCGGTGACCGTCCACACCAGACGTCGTCCGCCCGCCGAGACCGTGACCTCGGCGGCCAGCCGCGCGCACTCCGCCCCCGCGTATCCGGCGCGTTCGGCCGGCGACAGGTCACCGTTCCGGTCGCCGTCGGCGCGGGCCCGGTCCTGCAGGGTCGGGATCTCCGCGATGTCGACCACCGCGGTGACCTCGACGCGGTCCGGGTGCAGCGTCAGACCGGCGTACTGGTTGACGGAGAAGTTGCCGAGCGGGTGCGCCGCGGCCGGTGACGCCGGCCAGGCGAGCACTCCCGCGGTGGCGGCGCACGCGACGATCGCGCCGAGCCGGTACGTCCTCATCGGTTGCCTCCGGAAGTGCGCAGGCCGGCGACGGCGCGGCGGGCGTTGGGGCCGTCGGCGGGGGAGAAGTACGGGTTGGTGGCCAGGGCCCGCTCGAACTCCACGCGAGCGGCGGCGGGCCGGCCGAGACCGAGTTGGATCATGCCGAGGTGGTACGCGTACGTCGCCGGGTGCGCGCCACCCGCGACCGCGCGCCGGGCATACGGCAGCGCCTCGGCGTCCCGTCCGGCGGCGTGCAACGCCCAGGCCAGGGTGTCGGCCACATCGGGGTGCCGCCGCCGGGCCCATTCGGCGCGGGCGGCGGTCACCGCGTCGCCCGGGCGGCCCTGTGCGAGCGCGAGGGCGGCGGTGGCCAGTCCGTCCGCGCCGCCGTTCGCGGTGAACAGCCGCTGCGCCGCGGCGGCCAGCTCGAGCTGCTCGCCGGCCTCGGCGTCCCGGCCGGCGACGCGCAGCAGCTCCGCGTACTCCAGCAGGGTGGCGGTTCCGGGAAGACGGGCGGTGAGGTCGGCGTAGCCGGCCAGCGCACCCGGCAGGTCGCCGCGGGCGGCCTTGATCCTGGCGGTGCCGTGCCGCGCGCCGATGGAGGCCGGATCGGCCTCGGCCGCCGCCGTGTACTCGGCCGCCGCGGCGTCCAGGTCGCCCCGGCCGAAGGCCAGGTCGCCCAGCTGGACGCGGCAGAACGCCACGTCGTGCGGGTCGACCGCGCCGGCCAGCGCGCGCCGCATCAGGTCGTCCGCCTCGGTGAGCCGGCCGCGCAGTTCGAGGTCGTAGGAGGCGCGGGCGTACGCGGCCAGCCCCGGCCGCAGATCGAGCATGCGCTGTACAGCGCCGGTCGCGCCGGCCGGGTCACCGAGCTGGGTGAGGGCGTCGGCCAGCACCCCGTACGCATCGGCGTCGTGGTCGTTGATCGCGAGCGCCGACCGGGCCTGTGCCCGGGCGGCCGGGAAGTCGTGCCGGGCGTTGGCCAGCGCGCCGAGCACCACCAGTGCGTCGCTGTTGCCGTCGCGCCGCAGCGTGAGCGACCGGCGGGCGGCCTGCTCGGCCCTGGGGTAGAGCCCCGGATCGGCGGTGATCCGGGCCTGCTCCAGGTACGCCGCGCCGAGCGCGGCCCAGCCGGGCCAGTCGCCCGGGACGGCGCGCAACCGCTGCTGGGCCCGTTCGACCCGGCCGGCCAGCAGATCGGCCGGGGGCTGGTCGGCGACCGGGCTCGCCGGCACGGCCGGTGCCGTGGGACGGCGCGGGATCAGCACGGCCGCGGCCGCGAGCAGGGTGACCGCGAGCGCGGCGGCCAGGCCGAGGCGGACAAGGATACGTCGCATGATGGCTCCTCCACCGGAAGCGGGCGGGTGCGTCGATCGGCGCACCCGCCCGGGCGCGATCTACAGCTGGATCGTTCGGTCGTAGTCGGTGGAGCCGCGCGTCGCGCCGGTGGCCCGCCCGCGACGGCGCCGCAGCAGCAGGAACAGTCCTGCCACGACGATGAGGACCGCCAGGCCCGAGGCGCCGGTCGCGTACGCCACGGGAACGGTGGCCCCGGCGGTCCGCGCCGTACTCGCACCGTCGGCGTCGACGCCGGCGCCGGTCTTGCCCCCGTCGGTGCTCGGCAGCGGGGCGGCGGCGCCCGGCTGCTTGTTCGCGGTGTTCACGGCAACCCCGTTGGGCAGTGCCACGTACGGGAACTCCGCCGTGAAGCTCTGGTCGTTGGCGTCCACCCCGTCACCGGTCGCGAGCGCGTCGACCAGCTTGCCGGTCTGCGCCGCACCCACGAGCGCCTGCAACTCGACGTCGACCACGTCGTCGGCGAGCCGCCGGCCGTTCGGGAAGCCCTGCAGATCGCCGCCGAGCACGCCCAGCCGGTTCGGCTGGTCCGCGACCGGCACGGTGAGGTTCAGCCGCAGCTCCTCGGCGGGGGTGAACCGGGACGCCCGTACGTCCGCGTTGTTGAGCTGCGAGTTCAGATCTGCCTTGATCGGACCGCCGGCCTTGGTGGTGATACCGGTCAGGAAGATCTCGGCCAGGTCGTTGCGCGGGGTCCTCGGCGCCGGAATCTTGTAGATCGACTCGATCAGCTTCGGCACCTCGGGCTCCAGCACCCGCTTGACCAGCGCCGGGGTCTTCGCGTCGAGCCTCGGCGGGCTGGCGTTGAAGGCGTCCTTCAGGGCGGCCGGCACGATCACCTCGTTGATCAGCGGGTTGCCCAGCCGGGACACCTGCACCTTGCCGCCGGACTGCTCGCCACCGGTGATCCGGACCCGGTTGCGCTCGGTCGTGCTCCAGACCCCGATCACCGGGTTGCGGCCGGCGTCGCCGTTCAGTGCCACGTCCTTGAACGGCACCTGCAGGGCGATGGTGTTCACGTTGTACCCGGCGACGGTGTCCTGCCCGGTCTCCGAGAGGTCACCGCCGTACAGCAGGTCGAAGACGCGCAGGTCGAGGAAGAAGGGGTCGTCGGCCTGGCCGGCGAAGATGTTCCAGCCGCCCGGCAGGGTCCGGGTCGCCTGGTCGCGGAGGGTCGCGTAGTCCGGCATGGACGCCGCGCCGACCCGGGAGGGAGCGACCGGGGCGTCCTGCACACGGGTCTTGAAGGGTTCGCCGTCGAACGACGACTCCAGGGTGTACGTCTGCTTGAAGAGCAGGTTCTCGTCGTCGAGAGAGGTGACCGGGCCGTTGTTGTAGAGGAAGGTGCTGCCACGCCGGTTGTCGATGTTCCGGAACTTCCAGCGGAACTCGGCGTCCGGCTTCGCGTCACCGTCGTTGTCGACCTTGATGTGGTACGTGGCGTCGGTCGCGAACGGGTAGAAGTTCGGGCCCCCGTTGGGCTCCTCGAACGGCTGCCAGTTCGCGACGAAGGTGACGTATCCGGGGCGGTCCGGGCTGACGAACGCGTACAGGTCGGTGTTGTCGATCGCCGGGTCGGCGGCGACCAGGGGCGCCTCGCGGTGGCTCGACGCGGTCGCGCTTCCGGGCCCGAGGCTGTACAGCGAGCCGGTGAGCAGCGCGGCGACGCCGAGCGCGGCCAGGATGCGACGGCGGCGGGTTCCGGGGGCCCGCGCGGATGCCGGGTTGACCGTCATGGTGGTTCCTTCCGTGCCGAGTGATCTCCCCGCCGGTCGGGTCGTCCGGCGGTCTGTCTTCTCGGCACGGAATTCGTCGTGGTCAGCGGGTTGGATGGGTCGCTGTGAACTTCCTGACGCCCGGCAATCCGCGCGCCGCGCGGCTCCGAACCACTCCGATCAGCCGTGGTCACGGCGCGGGTCGACGTGGATCTTCGGGCCGGGACCGGCGCCGGTGGGCCGGTGGCCGGCGAACACGTCGGCGACCTCGTCGAGGCCGACGGTGGCGGCGACCAGCGGGCGGGGGTCGACGGACCGGTCCGCGTAGGCGGCGATCGTGCCGGCCAGGCCGGCCGAGGCGCCGAGGATGCCGATCGCGGTGACGTCCTTGAGCACGACGTCCCGGGTGTCGAGCAGGCTGGGCGTGCCGGAAAGTCCGATGTAGACCACCCGGCGGCCGGGCTCGACCAGGTCGACCGCGAGGCCGGGCAGTGCCGGTGAGTTGGAGGCGTCGATCACCGCGTCCCAGGCCAGGCCGGGCAGGGTCTCGACGGTCCAGGCGTGCTCGAAACCGAGCGCGCGGACCAGGTCCAGATCCTCGGGCCGGCGGCCGGCCACGTGCACCTCGATGCCGCGGGCCCGGCCGAACATCGCGGCCAGCAGCCCGATCGTGCCCGAACCGAGCACCAGCAGCCGCTCCCCGGCGGTGAGCGCGGCCGCCTCGACGCCGCGCAGCGAGGTCCCGCCCGGCTCGACCAGT
Organism: Actinoplanes regularis; assembly: GCF_900188005.1. Taxonomy (GTDB): domain Bacteria; phylum Actinomycetota; class Actinomycetes; order Mycobacteriales; family Micromonosporaceae; genus Actinoplanes; species Actinoplanes regularis. The sequence continues at coordinate 24,020 of NZ_FZNR01000044.1, forward strand.
GCACCGAGGGTCGCGTCCACCGAGCCGGGCAGCGCCCTCAGGTAGGCGGCGGGGAAGGCGAGCCGCTCGGCCAGCGCGCCGGGCCGGCCGTCGGCGATGCCCACCTCCAGCATCCCGGCGCAGACGTGGTGCCGGCCGGCGAGGCAGCGGCGGCAGTGTCCACAAGCGATCATCGTGTCGCCGGTGACGCGGCGGCCGATCCAGGACGGGTCGACGCCGGGGCCGGCCGCGGTCACCGTGCCCGACCACTCGTGGCCGGGCCGCAGCGGATACGACGACCTGCCGGAGTGCAGGTAGCTCATTCCGCCGGTGAACAGCTCGACGTCGGTGCCGCAGACGCCGACCCGCTCCACCTCGACGACGACGTCGCCCGGCGCGGCGACGGGCTCCGGGACCTCCCGCACCTCGGCCCGCTCCGGCCCGGTGAAGACCAGGGCGCGCATCAGCGACGCCCGATGACGTGAACGCGGTCGTCGAGATGGTCGCTCGGCTGCACGGACGGCATCGTATTCCCGGGGGTTCCTAGGCCAGTCGCCGACTCCAGGACCGCGAGCCCACCAGGACGATCCGGAACTCCCGGTCCGGCAGGTGCCGGTGTACGGCGGCGGCCCGCGCGGCCGCGGTCACGGCCTCCCGGCACAGCCGGTCGCGCGTCGAAGCGGCCAGCCGCGCGTCCTGCCAGGCGGCCTGCTCGGCGGCCACGGCCCGGCGATGCGACCGGCGCCGATGTCCGGCGACGGCGCGCAGCACGACGATCTCCTGGTCGACCGGGTGCAGCCGGGGATCCCAGCCGTCGCGCCCGGCGATCGCCGCGGCCAGGGCCGTCGCCGGCAGGTCACCGCGCTTCGCCGCCGCCCGGAGCGCCCGGTGCAGGAACGTCTCCCGGTCCGCGTACTCCTGCGGGGTCCGGGCCTGGTCGGGTACGGGGTAGGCCGCCCCGGCCCGCGTACGAGCGAATCGCTGTTCGGCCTTCCGCCACGCCTGCCAGGCGCCGTCCGCATGCTCCTCGGCCGCCCGCCAGTGCGCCTGCCACCGGCCGGCGGCCTCCCGCGCCTGCACCGCCGCGGTCCGAAGCTCGGCGGCGAACCGCGCCGCCTCGACGGCTTCCGCGCGGCGCCGGGCCCGCTCCTCGTGGTAGCGCCGGATCACCCCCACGTTGTTGAGGGCACCCACCGGGTCCCGCATCTTCTCCGCGTCGCCCAGCAGCATCAGTGCGGGCAGGGCCAGCAGCATCAGGACGGCCCAGACCGCCATCAGTGTCATCATCGTGCCCGCCGCATCCCTGACATGGCCTCAAGCTACCTAGAGATCAACAACCCGGTCCTCCGACGCGCGGGAGATTTGTCCCGTAATGGGCGATTTCACCTTAGAGTGGATCATGTATGGCCCCCGAGTCCGGGTGCTGCTGCGGCGGTCGGCGATTCTCCCGGAATCCGGTCGGGGATGTGTCCGGCAGTGATTGGCTCAGGGGGTGAAAGGTCTCGAGGGCACCTTCTCGGCCTGGAGCCGGGAGCCCGGAGGTGGCGGTCTCGCGGAGATGGACCCGAGCGGGGCCGCGGAGCGGGCGGCGGCGAGGTTCGCGGCGATTCTGGCGCGCGCGGCCGAAGCGCCGACCGGTCTGATCCACCTGACCGGGGACGGCCGGCGGATGCGGCTGGCCGGTGCGTTCGGGCTGCTGGCCGGCTGGGTGAACCGTGAGCCCATCCCGATCGACTCGATGCTGATCGGGATCGTGTTCGACTGCCAGCACCCTGTCATGATCTCCGACATCCTCGACGATCCGCGGGTGCCGACGCACGCCCTGGCCCGCGAACTCGGCATCCGCAGCTACGCCGGCTTCCCGATCCACGGCGACCGGGAGCAGATCATCGGGGTGTGCAGCGTGGTGGACTACCGGCCCCGGGAGTGGTCGGCGCGGGAGCTGACCGCGGTCGACGAGGCCGCGCAGGCGTACTCCGAGTTCCTGGCCGCGCAGCGGCACTCCGAGAAACAGCGCCGGTTCCTCGACGCGGTGCTGCAGAACATGGCGCACGGGGTGGCGGCCTGTGACGAGGAGGGCCGGATGGTGTTCTCCAACGGTCCGCTGCTGGCGATGAACGACGCCTTCCCGGTCGGCGTCCCCATCCTGGAGTGGGCCCCCGAGCACAACCCGCTGACCCATCTCGACGGCCGGTTGGTCGCGAGCGAGAGCCTGCCGCTGCTGCGGGTGTTGCGTGGCGAAGAGGTGCACGGCGCCGAATACCTGCTGCCGTTCTCCGACGGGCATACCCACCGGGTCAGCATCGATGCCCGGCCGATTCTCGGCGGGGACGGGCGGCGGCAGGGT
>NZ_FZNR01000045.1 GCF_900188005.1 Actinoplanes regularis
ACGGTGATCACGACTGCGGCGCCGGTGATGCTGCCGGTGTCGGGTGCGGGTCCGTCGATGGGCCGGCCGATCGGCAATGCCCGGGTGCTGGTGCTCGATGAGTTCCTGCAGCCGGTGCCGGTGGGTGTGGTCGGTGAGGTGTATATCGGTGGTCTCGGGCTGGCGCAGGGGTATGTCGATCGTCCGGATCTGACGGCGCATCGGTTTGTGGCGGATCCGTCGGGTGTCGGTGGCCGGTTGTATCGCAGTGGTGATCTGGCCCGCTGGGATGGCGGGGGTTTGCTGCACTTCGCCGGTCGCTCGGACGAGCAGGTGAAGATCCGTGGGTTCCGGATCGAACCCGCCGAGGTGCAGGCGGTGCTGCAACAGTATCCGCAGGTCGCGCAGGCCGCCGTGATCGCCCGTGACAACCAGCTGATCGGGTATCTGGTCGCGGCGGGGGATCTGATCGATCTGGCCGCGGTGCGGGAGTTTGCTGCCGGGCGGCTGCCGGACTACATGATTCCACTGCTGGTAACCCTCGATCGGCTACCGCTGACCATCAACGGGAAGCTGGACCGGGCCGCGCTGCCCGCCCCCGACCTCGCTTCGATGGTGGGCGACCGCGGCCCCGAGACACCGTTGGAGGAGCAGCTCTGCCGGCTCTTCGGTGAGGTGCTCGACCTGGACCGGGTCGGCACTGAGGACTCCTTCCTCGACCTGGGTGGCGACTCACTTCTCGCGATGCGCCTGGTCGCCCGGATCCGTGTGGTCCTCGGCGCCGGATTGACCGTCCGGGAGTTCTTCGCCGATCCCACCGTGCTCGGTGCCGCCGTGCAGATCATGCGCGGAGCCGGGAGAACCCGGGCAGCGTTGACCGCGAAACCACGGCCGGAGACCGTTCCCCTGTCGTTCGCGCAGCGGCGCATGTGGTTCGCCAGCCAGATCGAGAGTTCACAGCACGGCGACGAGTCGCCCTACAACCTCCCTCTGCACCTGCACATCCGTGGTGATCTCGACATCACCGCTCTGGAAGCGGCGCTCGGCGACGTCGCGGACCGGCACGAGAGCCTTCGCACCGTCTACGTCGAGAACGACGGCGTGCCCGAGCACCGGATCGTCCAAGGCACGGCCGGTCATCCGGGACTGCCGGTGACCGAGGTGACCGAGGCCGGTCTCGAGCCGGCGTTGGCCGAGGAGGACGGCCGCCGGTTCGATCTGGGCGCCGGCCTGCCCTGGCGGGCGCGTCTGCTGGTGCTGGGCCCGGATGAGTTCGTGCTGGCGATCGTGGCGCATCACATCGCCGTGGACGGCTGGTCGATGGGAATCCTGAGTACGGACATCCGGGTGGCGTATGCGGCCCGGCGCAACGGCAGCGTTCCGGACTGGGCGGATCTGCCGGTGCGGCACAGCGACTACGCGTTGTGGCAGCGGGAGATCCTCGGCGACCCGGCCGACGAGTCGAGCCTGATCGCCGGGCAGCTGGCGTACTGGCGACAGAAACTGGCGGGTGTTCCGCTGGAGCTTGAACTCCCGGCCGACCGGCGCCGCCCGATGATCGCATCGTTCCGGGGAGGCGCAATTCCACTGACCCTCGGCGCGGACACCCACGCACGACTGCTGGCTCTGGGCCGGGACCGGAACGCCACGCTCTTCATGGTGGTGCATGCGGCGCTGGCGGTGCTGCTGTCCAAGATGGGCGCGGGCGAGGACATCGCGATCGGTACGGCGGTCGCCGGCCGCGACGACGTGGCTCTGGAGGAACTGGTCGGCTTCTTCGTCAACACGCTGGTGCTGCGTACCGACCTGTCGGGTGATCCGTCGTTCGCCGAGCTGCTGGAGCGGGTGCGCGAGACGGATCTGGCGGCCTACGCCAACCAGGAGGTGCCGTTCGACCGTCTGGTGGAGGAACTCAACCCGGTCCGGTCGATGGCCCGGCACCCGCTGTGCCAGGTGATGCTCACGCTGCGGAACATGCCGCCGGAGCGGTGGAGCCTACCGGGACTGGAGATCCGTTCGGTAGAGCCGACCATGACGACATCCCGTATGGACCTGTCGCTGTTCCTGTCGGAGCGCCGGGACGCGGCGGGTGCGGCGGCGGGTCTCTCAGGTGCGCTGGTGTATGCCGTTGACCTGTTCGACGAGGCGACCGCGCAGGCGTTGGCGGATCGTCTGGTTCGGGCGTTGGAGCAGGTGGCGGGGGATCCGTCGGTGCGGGTCGCTGATCTCGCGGTGTTGGGCCTGGCGGAGCGTGAACGGCTTCTCGAGGTGTGGAATGCGACGTCGCGGCCGGTTCCGGTGGGGTCGTTGGCCGATTTGTTTGCTGTTCAGGTGCGGTTGTCGCCGGATGCGGTGGCGTTGATCGGTGAGCAGGGTGACCTGACATTCCGTGAGTTGGATGTGGTGTCCGGCCGGGTAGCGGGGGTGTTGCGGGCTCGTGGGGTGGGCCGGGGTGATCTCGTTGCGGTGATGCTGCCTCGGTCGGTTGAGGTGCCGGGTGTGTTGTTGGGTGTGGCGAAGTCCGGTGCGGGGTTTGTTCCGGTGGATCCGCAGTATCCGGTGGATCGGATCGCCTTCATGTTCGCCGACGCGGGCCCGGTCCTGGTGGTGTGCACGGAGGCCACTCGGGATCTGGTTCCGTCCGGTGTCGGGTTTGTGCTGTTGGAGGACCTGCTGGCCGCTCCCGTCGAGCGGGTGTCGGTGCCGGTGAGTGTCGATGACGTGGCCTATGTGATCTATACGTCGGGGTCGACGGGCCGGCCGAAGGGTGTGGCGGTCACCCATCGCGGTCTGGGGAATCTGGTGGCGGCGCAGGCTGAGCGGTTTGCTGTGTCGGCGGGTTCGCGGGTGTTGCAGTTGGCGTCGTGGAGTTTTGACGCGTCGGTGTCGGAGTTGTGTGTGGCGCTGCTGTCCGGTGCCGGGCTGGTTGTCGTCCCGGCGGGATGGTTGCCGCCGCAGCGGCCGTTGCCGGAGGTGTGTGAGCGGTTCGGGGTTACGCATGTGACGGTGCCGCCGTCGGTGTTGGCGTCGGTGCCGGAGTTGCCGTCGTGTGTGGAGACGTTGGTGGTGGCGGGTGAGGTGTGTCCGCCGGGGTTGGTGCAGCGGTGGCCGGGTCGTCGGTTGATTAATGCGTATGGTCCGACGGAGACCACGGTGTGCGCGACGATGAGTGACCCGTTGACGGATGGCGTGCCGATCGGTGGCCCGATTTCGAACGTACGCGTCTATGTCTTGAATGATTTTCTGCAGCCTGTCCCGGTTGGTGTGGTTGGTGAGTTGTATGTGTCGGGGCCGGGTGTGGCGCGTGGTTATGTGGGTCGGCCGGGGTTGACGGCGCAGCGGTTTGTGGCTGATCCGTTTGGTGGGGGCCGGTTGTATCGCACGGGTGACCGGGTGAAGTGGGCTGCCAGCGGTGAGTTGGTGTTCGCTGGGCGCGCTGATGAGCAGGTCAAGGTGCGTGGGTTCCGGATCGAGCCTGCTGAGGTGCAGGCGGTGCTGGAGCAGTATCCGCAGGTCGTGCAGGCCGCTGTGGTGGCTCGTGACAGCCAGTTGATCGGGTATCTGGTCGCGGCGGGGGATCTGATCGATCTGGCCGCGGTGCGGGAGTTTGCTGCCGGGCGGTTGCCGGATTACATGCTGCCCACCCTGCTGACCGTGTTGGACACGTTGCCGCTGAACGCCAACGGGAAGCTGGACCGGGCTGCCCTGCCGGCCCCGGACCTGCCGACCACGGGCCGGGCCGCCGCGACCGCTGCGGAGGAGATTCTGTGTGGCCTGTTTGCGGAGATTCTCGGTGTGGAGTCGGTGCCGGCGGATGTGTCGTTCTTCGAGCTCGGTGGTGATTCGCTGTCGGCGATGCGGTTGATTGCCCGGATCCGGCGGGTGTTCGACGCGGAGTTGAGTATCGGGGAGTTGTTCACCGCTCCGTCGGCGGTTGAGGTCGCTGGTCTGGTCAGTGCATCGGCCGTGGTGGAGACCCGGATCGCGTTGATGGCGCGGGAGCGTCCGCAGTTGCTGCCGCTCTCCTATGGCCAGCAGCGGATGTGGTTCCTGAACCGGATCGAGGACACCGGCCAGGGCGGCGTCTACAACATGCCGATGGCGCTGCGGATCTCCGGTGACCTGGACGTGGCCGCGCTCGAGGCTGCGTTGGGTGATGTCGCGGAGCGCCACGAGATCCTGCGGACCGTCTACCCGGAGAACGACGGGATCGCCTTCCAGCAGATCCTGCGGGGCGAGGCGGCTCGTCCACCGTTCTCGGCCGTACCGATCAGCGACGGTGAACCGGCGGCGTTCGTCGATCGCCGGTTCGACCTCAGCACCGAGCTGCCGTGGCGGGTCCGTCTGTTCGTGCTGGCGCCGGGTGAGTTCGTACTGGCGATCGTGGCGCACCACATCGCGCTCGACGGCTGGTCGATCGGCGTGCTGAGGCGCGACCTGCGGGCGGCGTACACGGCCCGCCGTCAGGGCCAGGCACCCGCCTGGACCGACCTGGGTGTGCAGTACGCCGACTACGCCCTCTGGCAGCGTGACGTCCTGGGCCACCTCGACGACGAGTCGAGCCTGGCCGCCGGGCAGCTGCGCTATTGGCGGAAGGCGCTGGCCGGCGTACCGCAAGAGCTGACGCTGCTCACCGACCGGCCGCGCCCGGCGGTTGCCACGTTCCGCGGCGGCTCCGTACCCGTACGCCTCGACGCGCAGACCCACGCCGACCTGCTGGAACTGGGTCAGAGCCGGAATGCCACGCTGTTCATGGTGGTGCACGCGGCCGTCGCGGTACTGCTCACGAGGATGGGTGCGGGCAGCGACATCTCGATCGGCTCGGTGGTGGCCGGGCGCGGCGACGCGGTGCTGGAGGACCTGCTCGGCTTTTTCGTCAACACCCTGGTGCTGCGTACCGACCTGTCCGGCAACCCGACGTTCGCCGAGGTCCTCGACCGGGTGTGCGAGACCGACCTGGCGGCGTACGCCAACCAGGACGTCCCGTTCGAGCGACTCGTCGAGGAACTCAACCCGGCCCGGTCCCTGGCGCTCAACCCGCTCTTCCAGATCATGTGCACTCTGGAGAATGCGGCGCAGAGCGAGATGAGCCTGCCCGGTACGCATCTGGAGCCGGTCCCGCTCGCCGAGGCCGCGGCCCGGGTCGACCTCTCCTTCGAGCTGAGTGAGTGCCGTGACGAGGCGGGCGAGCCGGCCGGGCTCACCGGGCGGATCCGCTACGCCAAGGACCTGTTCGACGAGTCCACCGTGCTGCTGCTCGCGGAGCGGCTGACGTCCGTGCTGCGGCAGGTGGCCGTGGATGCGCGGGTCCCACTCAGCCGGGTGGACGTGACCGGTGACCAGCGGGCCCTCGTGGTGGAGGCCTGGAACGACACAGCACGGCCGGTACCGGAGCGATCCGCGGTGGAGTCGATCGCGGCGCGGGTGGCGGAGGTGCCCGACGAGATCGCGGTGACCGGCTCGGCCGGCAGCCTGACCTATCGGCAGTTGTGGCAGGCCAGCACCCGGGTGGCCGGTGCGCTGGCGGCGCACGGTGTGACCCGGGGGCAGCGGATCGGTCTGGTGATGGAACGGTCCGTTGACCTGCTCCCGATCCTGCTGGGGGTGTGGCGGTCCGGGGCGGCCTACGTTCCGGTCGACCCGCAGTGGCCGTTGGCGCGCGCCGAGTTCGTGCTGCGCCGGACCGATCTGGTGGTCGGCGACCGGGACCTGCCGGGCATCGACGTGGTCGCGGTGGAGACGTTGCTGACCGGGCCGGACGGGCCGGTGGTACGGCCGGCGGCGGCCGACCTGGCGTATGTCATGTACACGTCCGGTTCCACGGGGACGCCGAAGGGCGTGGAGATCAGCCACGGCTCGGTGGCGGCGCTGGTGCAGGACTCGTGCTGGAGCGCGGCGGCGCGTGGGCGGGTGCTGCTGCACGCGCCGCACGCGTTCGACGCGTCGATCTACGAGCTGTGGGTTCCGCTGGTCAGCGGCGGCCGGGTGGTGGTGGCGGAGCCGAGCCGGATGGACGCGGAAACACTGGCCGGGCTGGTGCGTACGCACGAATTGACGGCGGTGCACGTCACGGCCGGCATGTTCGGCGTCCTGGCCGACGTGTCACCGGACTGCTTCGGCGGGCTCGGCGAGGTGCTGACCGGCGGCGACGTGGTGCCCGTCGGTGCGGTGAGCCGGGTGATGGCGGCCGAGCCGGGTCTGCGGGTGACGCATCTGTACGGGCCGACCGAGGCGACCCTGTGCGCGACGGCGCACGCGATCGAGCCGGGCGCGGAGGTGCCCGGTGTGCTGCCCATCGGCGGGCCACGGGACAACACCAGGGTCTTCGTGCTGGACGAGTTCCTGATGCCGGCGCCGGTGGGTGTGCTGGGTGAGTTGTACATCTCGGGCTCGGGACTCGCCCGCGGGTACGCCGACGACGCCGGTCTGACCGCGGGCCGCTTCGTGGCGTGCCCGTTGGGTACGGGCGAGCGTATGTACCGCACGGGTGACCTGGCCCGGTGGGACACGGCCGGGCGGCTGTACTTCGCGGGCCGGGCTGACGAGCAGGTGAAGATTCGCGGGTTCCGGATCGAACCCGCCGAGATCCAGGCCGTCCTCACCGCGCATCCGCGGGTGTCGCAGGCGGCGGTGATCGCCCGGGAGGACCGGCCCGGCGACAAGCGGCTGGTTGCGTACCTGGTCGCCGACGGGGACGTGCTGGAGGTGCCGGCGGTGCGCGAGTTCGCGGCCCAGCGGCTGCCGGAGTACGCGCTGCCGACGTTGATCCTCCTGGATGTGTTGCCGGTGACCGCGAACGGGAAGCTGGACCGGGCCGCGCTGCCGGCACCGGACTTCGGCCCGCCCGGTGGCCGGGCCGCGGAGACCGCCACCGAGGAACTGTTGTGCGGCCTGTTCGCCGAGATTCTCGGTGTGCCGTCGGTGCCGGTCGACGTGCCGTTCTTCGAGCTGGGCGGCGATTCGCTGTCGGCGATGCGGTTGATCGCCCGGATCCGCGCGGTGTTCGAGACCGACATCAACGTCCGTGGCCTGTTCACCCATCCGACGGTGGCGGGGGTCGCCGAACTCGTCCACGGCTCGGAGGGCGCGGCCCGCCCGGCGCTGGAGGCCCGCCCACGGCCTGACTCGCTGCCGTTGTCGTACGGCCAGCAGCGGATGTGGTTCCTGAACCGGATCGAGGACGCCGGTCAGAGCGTGGCCTACAACATGCCGATCGTGCTGCGGATCTCCGGTGACCTGGACGTGGCCGCGCTGGAAGCGGCGCTGGGTGATGTCGCGGACCGGCATGAGGTGCTGCGGACGATCTATCCCGAGGTGGATGGGGCCGCGTACCAGAGGATTGTGGAGGGTGCCGCGGGGCGGCCGTCGTTGCAGGTCACCCAGGTGGCCGGGAGTGACGTGACGGCGGAGCTCACGGCGTACCTGGAACAAGGTTTTGATCTCGGGGTCGAGCTGCCGTGGCGGGCGCGTCTGCTGGTGACGGAGGCCGGCGAGTTCGTGCTGGCGATCGTGGCGCATCACATTGCGTTGGACGGTTGGTCGATGGGTGTGCTGACCCGGGATCTGCGGGCGGCTTATACGGCCCGCCGTCAGGGTCAGGTCCCGGCCTGGAGCAGTCTGGACGTGCAGTACGCCGATTACGCCCTGTGGCAGCGCGAGGTCCTCGGCGACCTCGATGACGAGTCGAGCCTGATCGCCGAGCAGCTCGCCTTTTGGCGGGAGACCCTGTCCGGTGCCCCGCAGGAGCTGGTGTTGCCGACCGACCGGCCGCGCCCGGCGGTGGCTTCGATGCGGGGCGCCACGGTCAACGTGCGAGCCGGCGCGGAGACGCATGCGCGGTTGGTCGAGCTGGCGCAGCGGAGCGGCTCGACGGTGTTCATGGTGGCGCACGCGGCGCTGGCGGTGTTGTTGTCGCGGATGGGCGCGGGCATCGACATCCCGCTGGGCACGTCGGTGGCCGGTCGTGGTGACGCGGCACTGAACGACCTGGTCGGTTTCTTCATCAACACGCTGGTGCTGCGTACCGACTTGTCCGGCGATCCCACCTTCACCGAACTGCTGGCCCGGGTGCGGGAGACGGATCTGGCGGCGTACGCCAACCAGGAGGTCCCGTTCGAACGGCTGGTCGACGAGCTGAGCCCGGTGCGGTCGCTGGCCCGCAACCCGCTGTTCCAGGTCATGTTCGTGGTGCAGAACCTGCCTCAGAACCAGGACGGCTGGAGTCTGCCGGGTGTGCTGGTGCGGCCGGAGGACCACGACCCGGTCCACGCCGCGGCGAAGTTCGATTTCTCGGTGATCCTGGTCGAGCACCATGACGAGCACGGCCGCCCGGCGGGCTTCACGACCGAGATCCTGTACGCCACGGACCTGTTCGATGAGTCCACGGCGCAGTCCTTGGCTGACCGTCTGGTCGCGGTGCTGACGCAGGTGGCCGCGGATCCGCAGCTCACGCTCAGTCAGGTCGATGTGCTGACCAGTGTCGAACGGGCGTTGGTGACGCGGGAGTGGAACGACACCGCGGTGCCGGTATCGGCCGTGTCGGTTCCGGAGCTGATCGCCCGTTGGGTCGGGGAGACCCCGGACGCGGTTGCGGTGCGTGACGGTGGTGGCCGGTCGTTGACGTATGGGCAGTTGGACGAATGGTCACAAGGGGTCGCTTCCGGACTACGGTCTGCGGGTGTGAACCGGGGGAATCGGGTCGGGTTGTGTCTGCCGCGGGGTGTGGAGATGGTCGCGGCGATGCTGGGTGCCTGGCGAGTCGGCGCGGCGTTTGTGCCGCTGGACCCGCAGCTTCCGGTGGCGCGGCGGGAGTTGATGGCCGCGGGTACGTCGTTGGTGCTGTCGGTGTGGGATCCGGTCTGGGAGACCGGCGCCGGTATCGCTCCGGTTGCTCTTGACGGCCGTGATCTGGCGTATGTGATCTACACGTCGGGGTCGACCGGGACGCCGAAGGGTGTCGCGGTGGCGCATGCGGGTGTCGCGAGTCTGGCGCAGGTGATGGCCCCGATCCTGGACGTTTCCGCAGGCACTGCCGCGTTGCAGTTCGCGTCGTTCAGTTTCGACGCCTCGGTGCTGGACGTGGTCACAGTCCTCGGTGCTGGCGGCACGCTGGTGATCGCTGACGATGAGCAGCGGCAGGATATGGCCGCGTTGTCGCGGCTGGTCCGGGATGCGGATGTCCGGGTGGCCAGTGTGGTGCCGTCGTTGCTGGCGGCGTTGGATCCGGCGCAGGTGGCGGGGATCCGCCGATGGGTGCTGGGTGCGGAGTTTTTGAGTGCGGGTCTGGCGTCGCGGTGGTCGGCGGGTTCGCAGGTGTGGAATTCGTATGGTCCGACTGAGGCGACGGTGATCACGACTGCGGCGCCGGTGACGCTGCCGGTGGCGGGTGCGGGTCCGTCGATGGGCCGGCCGATCGGCAATGCTCGGGTGCTGGTGCTGGATGAGTTCCTGCAGCCGGTCCCGGTGGGCGTGGTCGGCGAGGTGTATATCGGTGGTCTCGGCCTGGCCCGGGGCTACGTGAACCGTCCGGATTTGACCGCGCATCGGTTCGTGGCGGATCCGTCGGGTGTCGGTGGCCGGTTGTACCGCAGTGGTGACCTGGCCCGCTGGGACCGTGAAGGGTTGCTGCACTTCGCCGGTCGCTCGGATGAGCAGGTGAAGATCCGTGGGTTCCGGATCGAACCTGCCGAGGTGCAGGCGGTGCTGCAACAGCATCCGCAGGTCGCGCAGGCCGCCGTGATCGCCCGTGACAACCAGCTGATCGGCTACCTGGTCGCCGCCGGCAACGAGTTGGACGTGGCCGCGGTGCGGGAGTTCGCCGCCGGCCGGCTGCCGGAGTACATGCTGCCGACGCTGCTCGTGCTGGACGCGCTGCCGCTGAACGCTAACGGGAAGCTGGACCGGGCTGCCCTGCCGGCGCCGGACCTGCCGACCACGGGCCGGGCCGCGGCGACCGCGACCGAGCAGATCCTGTGCGAGCTGTTCGCGGAGATCCTCGGGGTCGAGTCGGTGCCCGCCGACGCGTCGTTCTTCGAACTCGGCGGCGACTCCATCATGTCCATGCTCCTGGTCTCCCGCGCCCGCCGGGCCGGCCTGACCATCACCGCCCGCAACATCTTCGAGCACCGCACACCCGCCGCTCTGGCCACCGTCGCCACCACCGAAGACCACGCCACCACCGGCGAGCCCGGCACCGGCGACATCCCCCTCACCCCGGTCATGCACGAACTGCTGCACCGGGCCGGTGACCACCTCGGCCAGGTCTACCAGTCCACTGTCGTCGTTACCCCCGCCGGCCTCGACCTCGGCACCCTCACCGCCTCACTGCAGGCGCTCGTCGACCACCACGACATGCTCCGCGCCACCCTCCACACCGACCGCCTCACCGTCCCCGAACCCGGCACGGTCGACGTCGAGCAGTGGATCCGGCGGGTGGACGCGACCACCGGGCCACCGGCCGATCTGCTACCGGAGCAGACCGCTGAGGCGGTGGCCCGGCTCGATCCGCGAGGCGGGGTGATGGCGCAGTTCGTCTGGTTCGACTGTGCTCCGGGCGTACCGGGCAGGCTTTTGCTGGTCCTTCACCACCTGGTCATGGACGGTGTGTCACTGCGGGTTCTGCTGTCGGACCTCGCTGCCTGGCACGAGGCACTGGCCGGCGGCGAGCGGGCCGAGCTGGAGACCGTGCCGGCGTCCTTCCGGCACTGGGCGCGATCCCTCGCGGCACAGGCCGGCAGCGCGGATCGCCGCGCCGAACTCGCGCGATGGACCAGCGTCGTCAGCGACACCAACCCGGTGACCGCACTGGCACCGGGCGCCGCGCACGGCCCGGTGCACGAGGTCACCACGACCCTGCCGGCGGACGTGACGTCGACGATCCTCACGGCCGTACCGGCGAACTTCCACGCGGATGTCGACGACGTGCTGCTGGCCACCCTGGTCGTCGCGCTCAGTGCATGGTGCCGGCGGCAGGGCCAGCCCGACGCCCGCGACTACCTCATCGACCTGGAGAGCCACGGGCGGGTGCCGCTCACCGCCTCGATGGATCTGTCGCGGACGGTCGGATGGTTCACCGAGCAGCATCCGGTTCGCCTCTCGGCCCGCGCTGGGGAATTCGCCGACGTACGCGCCGGGCGCGGTGCCGCCGGCCGCATCCTGAAGCGGGCGAAGGAGGAGCTTCGGGCCATCCCCGGCGACGGACTCGGCTATGGCATCCTGCGACATCTCGATCCCGAGACGGCACCGGTCCTGGCCGGGCTGCCGGCCGCGCGCATCGGCTTCAACTACCTGGGCCGTTTCGCCGAGGCCGCGGATGGCGGGCAGGCTTGGAACCGGGCCTCGGAGGGCGACGGGTACACCGACACCTCGGGTGCGATCCCGGCCGCACACGCCTTGGAAGTGCTGGCTCTCGTCCGGGACCGGCCGGCCGGATCTGAACTCACCCTGGTCCTCGCCGCGCCGCGGCTCGTCGTCACCGAAGCGGCACTCCGCTCGCTCGCCGACGACTGGGCGGCGGCCCTCGGCGGCCTGGCCCGGCACGTGTCCCGGCCGGGCAGCGGCGGGCACACGCCGTCCGACTTTTCCCTGATCAAGCTCAATCAACGCCAGATCGACGAGCTCGAGGGCGCGTTCTCAGACGAAGGGGTTAACCAGTGACTCAGGCTCGGGTTGAGAACATCTGGCCGTTGTCGCCGCTGCAACAGGGGCTGCTGTTCCACGCCAGCTTCGACGAGGCGAGCATCGACCCGTACGTCGAGCAGATCGTGCAGACGTTCGACGGCCCGCTGGACGCGTCGACGCTGCGTACGTCGTGGGAGGCGATGCTGGCCCGGCACGCCGGCCTGCGCGCGTCGTTCCGCCAATTGACCGGTATGCCGGAGCCGGTGCAGGTGATCGTCCGGAACGTGACCCTGCCGTGGCGGGAGGTCGACCTCTCGGACCTGGCCGAGGACGCGGCGCGGGAGGAGGCCGCCCGGATCGGTGTCGAGGAGCGGCGCCGCCGTTTCGACATGGCGAAGCCGCCGCTGCTGCGGGTGGTGCTCATCAAGCTGGGGCCGGCACGGCACCGGGTGATGATCACGCTGCACCACATTCTCCTGGACGGCTGGTCCATCTCGATCCTCATGCGGGAGCTGTGGGCGGCCTACGGGGCGGCCGGCCAGGTCACCGGGCTTCCGCCGGTCGTTCCGTACCACAACTATCTCGCTTGGCTCACCGAGCAGGACACCGAAGCCGCGCGGGAGGCCTGGCGGGAGGCGCTGGAAGGAGTCTCCGAGCCCACCCTCGTGGCACCCGCCCGGACCGGGGACTCCGCCACCTGGTCGGCGTCGCTGGAGGCCGGCGTGAGCCCGGAGGTGCGCGCGCGACTCCAGGCCGTCACCCGCGGTCTCGGCGTCACCATGAACACCGTGGTGCAAGCGGCCTGGGCGCTGCTCGTCAGCCGGCTCGCGCGCACCCGGGACGTGGTCTTCGGCGTGACCGTGTCGGGGCGCCCGGCGGACCTGCCTGGCATGGAGAGCATGCTCGGTTTGTTCATCAACACGGTTCCGGTACGAGTACGCCTGGATCCGGGCCAGACGGTCGCCGCCCTGCTCCAGATTCTCCAGGACGAACAGACCGCGCTGCTCGATCACCAGTACCTCGGGCTCGCCGAGATCCAGCGGCTGGCGGGCCCGGGCGCCACCTTCGACACGCTCATGGCGTACGAGAACTACCTCGGCGATCCGGATGCTCAGCCGTCGGTGGACGCCATCCGACTGATCGACGCGGACCTGCACGAGTCGACCAACTTCCCGCTGACCATGGTTACCGGTGACGGGCTCCGGTTCCGGTTGAACTACCAGCCGTCGGTCTTCGACGAGTCGACGGTGCGGGCGCTGGCGGATCGTCTGGTCGCGGTGCTGACGCAGGTGGCCGCGGATCCGCAGCTCACGCTCAGTCAGGTCGATGTGCTGACCGGTGCCGAGCGCGATTTGGTGACGCGGGAGTGGAACGACACCGCGGTGCCGGTGGCGGCCGACTCGGTGCCGTTGATGATCGCTCGGTGGGTGGCGGAGACCCCGGATGCGGTTGCGGTGCGTGACGGTGGTGGCCGGTTGCTGACGTATGGGCAGTTGGACGAATGGTCACAAGGGGTCGCTTCCGGACTGCGGTCTGCTGGTGTGGGTCGTGGTGATCGGGTGGGGTTGTGTCTGCCGCGTGGTGTGGAGATGGTCGCGGCGTTGTTGGGTGTGTGGCGGGTGGGTGCGGCGTTTGTGCCGTTGGATCCGCAGCTTCCGGTGGCGCGGCGGGAGTTGATGGCCGCGGGCACGTCGTTGGTGCTGTCGGCTTGGGACCCCGCTTGGGAATTGGGTGCCGAGGTTCCCGCAGTCGTTCTTGACGGCCGTGATCTGGCGTATGTGATCTATACGTCGGGTTCGACCGGGGTGCCGAAGGGTGTCGCGGTGGCGCATGCGGGTGTCGCGAGTCTGGCGCAGGTGATGGCCCCGGTGCTGGACGTTTCCGCGGGGACGGCGGCGTTGCAGTTCGCGTCGTTTAGTTTCGACGCTTCGGTGCTGGATGTGGTCACGGTGCTGGGTGCTGGCGGCACGCTGGTGATCGCCGATGGCGAGCAGCGGCAGGATATGGCCGCGTTGTCGCGGTTGGTGCGGGATGCGGATGTCCGGGTGGCCAGTGTGGTGCCGTCGTTGTTGGCGGCGTTGGATCCGGCGCAGGTGGCGGGGATCCGTCGGTGGGTGTTGGGTGCGGAGTTTTTGAGTGCGGGTCTGGCGTCGCGGTGGTCGGCGGGTTCGCAGGTGTGGAATACGTATGGTCCGACCGAGGCGACGGTGATCACGACTGCGGCGCCGGTGACGCTGCCGGTGTCGGGTGCGGGTCCGTCGATGGGCCGGCCGATCAGCAATGCCCGGGTGCTGGTGCTGGATGAGTTTTTGCAGCCGGTGCCGGTGGGTGTGGTCGGTGAGGTGTATATCGGTGGTCTCGGCTTGGCGCAGGGGTATGTCGATCGTCCGGATCTGACGGCGCATCGGTTTGTGGCGGATCCGTCGGGTGTCGGTGGCCGGTTGTATCGCAGTGGTGATCTGGCCCGCTGGGATGGCGGGGGTTTGCTGCATTTCGCGGGTCGTTCGGATGAGCAGGTGAAGATCCGTGGGTTCCGGATCGAACCCGCCGAGGTCCAGGCGGTGCTGGAGCAGCATCCTCAGGTCGCGCAGGCCGCGGTGGTGGCCGGTGACAGCCAGCTGATCGGGTATCTGGTCGCGGCGGGGGATCTGATCGATCTGGCCGCGGTGCGGGCGTACGCCGCCGAGCGGCTGCCGGAGTACATGCTGCCCACGCTGCTCGTGCTGGACACGCTGCCGCTGAACGCCAACGGCAAACTCGACCGGGCCGCCCTGCCAGCCCCGGACCTGCCGACCACGGGCCGGGCCGCGGCGACCGCGACCGAGGAGATCCTGTGTGGCCTGTTCGCGGAGATTCTCGGTGTGGAGTCGGTGCCGGCGGATGTGTCGTTCTTCGAACTCGGTGGTGATTCGCTGTCGGCGATGCGGTTGATCGCCCGGATCCGTTCGGTGTTCGAGACCGAGGTCGGCGTCCGGGGCCTGTTCACCACCCCCACCGCCGCCGAGATCGCCGAACAGATCGCGCGCCCGGCCGGTGCGGCACGGGCTGCGCTCGGCGTACGAAGTCGTCCCGAGACCCTGCCGTTGTCGTACGGCCAGCAGCGGATGTGGTTCCTGAACCGGCTGGAACGGGCCGGCGCCGCCTACAACATGCCGATGGCGGTACGGATCTCCGGCGACCTGGACATCGCCGCCCTCGAAACGGCGCTGGCCGACGTCGCCGACCGGCACGAGATCCTGCGCACCGTCTACCCGGAGATCGACGGGGTGGCGGGCCAGCGGATTCTGTTCGGGGACGCGAGCCGCCCACGCCTGAGCATCGTGCCGGTCGCCGCCGGCGAGGTGCCGGCCCGGGTCGAGGAAACGGTGGCCACCGGCTTCGACGTGACCGTCGATCTTCCCTGGCGGGCGCGGTTGCTGGTCATCGGGCCGGACGAATACGTCCTGGTCCTGGTGGTGCACCACATCGCCGGCGATGGCTGGTCGATGGGAGTGCTGACCGGCGACCTGCGCACGGCCTACGCGGCCCGCCGCAGCGGCGAGGCCCCCGCCTGGACCGACCTGGACGTGCAGTACGCCGACTTCGCCCTCTGGCAGCGCGAGGTCCTCGGCGACCCGGAGGACGGGTCCAGCCTGATCGCCGGGCAGCTCGCGCACTGGCGGGATGCCCTGGCGGGTGCCCCGCAGGAGCTGACGCTGCCCGTCGACCGGCCGCGCCCGCCGGAGGCGTCGATGCGCGGCGAGACGGTCCAGGTGACGATCGACCCCGAAACGCATGCCCGGCTGGTCCGGCTGGCCCAGCGGGAACAGGTCACCGTCTTCATGGTGATGCAGGCCGCGTTCGCCATGCTGCTGTCCCGGATGGGCGCCGGCATCGACATCCCGATCGGTACGGTCGTCGCCGGCCGCGGCGACGTGGCCCTGGAGAAGATGGCCGGCCTCTTCATCAACTCCCTGGTGCTGCGCACCGACCTGTCGGGCGACCCGTCGTTCACCGAACTGCTGGCCCGGGTCCGGGACACCGACCTGGCGGCGTACGCCAACCAGGATCTGCCCTTCGAGCGCCTCGTCGAGGAGCTGAACCCGAACCGCTCGCTGGCACACAACCCGCTCTTCCAGGTCATGCTGACGATGCAGAACCTGCCGCACGAGCAGTGGAGCCTGGACGGGGCGGACGTCGAGCCGGTGTCGCCGGGAACCCTCGCGGCGCACGTCGACCTGTCGCTGGACCTCACCGAGCACCGGGACGAGGACGGCAGCCCGGCCGGGATCCGCGGCTGGCTCTTCTACGCGACCGACCTGTTCGACGGCATCTCGGTGGAGATCCTGGTCGATCGGCTGGCGAGCCTGCTGGACCGGGTCGGCGCCGACCCCGAGGTACGGCTGGGCCGGCTGGACGTGTTCCTGGGCGGCGAGCGGAACCGCGTGGTGCGGGACTGGAACGACACCGATGCGGTGGTGGCCGGCGGTTCGCTCGCCGACCTGTTCGAGGCGCAGGCCGGCCGTACGCCCGACGCCCCGGCCGTGCTCGGTGCGGGTGTCACCTGGTCGTACCGGGAGCTGTCCGAGTCGTCCTCCCAGCTGGCCCGGGAGCTGATCGCCCGTGGCCTGGGCCCGGGCGACGTGGTCGGTGTGGTGCTGCGGCGCTCCCCGGAACTGGTGAAGGTGCTGCTGGCGGTGGGTAAGGCCGGTGCGGCGTACGTGCCGGTGGACCCGTCGTACCCGGTGCACCGGATCGATTTCATGCTGGCCGACGCGGGTGTGGGCCTGGTCTTGTGCGAGTCCGCCACCGAGCCGGTGGTGCGGGCCACGGCCGCGCCGGTGGACTGCCTGGTGATCGACGACCCGGGCGTGGCCGAGGCGGTGGCGGGGCGGTCCACGATCGCGCCGGCCGACGCCGACCGGGTCCTGCCGTTGCGGGCGGCACACCCCGCGTACGTGATCTACACGTCCGGCTCTACCGGTGTGCCCAAGGGTGTCGTGGTCACGCACCGCGGCGTCGGCAGCCTGGCCGCCTCCCACGTGTCCCGGTTCGCCGCCGGCCCGGAGTCGCGGGTGCTGCAGTTCGCGTCCCCGAGCTTCGACGCGGCGTTCGCCGAGCTCTGCACCGCGCTGCCGTCCGGCGCCGCCCTGGTGGTGGTGGAACGTGAGCTGCTGCCGCCGTTCGGGTCGCTGGCGGCGCTGGCCGACCGCTTCGGAGTGACGCACCTGACGGTTCCCCCGTCGGTGCTGGCGGCCTCCGGCGACGTGCCCGCATCGGTGGAGACCCTGGCGGTCGCGGGTGAGGTGTGCCCGCCGGAGCTGGTGCGGCGGTGGTCGCCGGGCCGCCGGATGCTGAACGCGTACGGGCCCACCGAGGCGACGGTGTGTGTGACGCTGAGCGACCCGCTGTCGGAGGCCGACGCTGTGGTGCCGGTCGGCCGGCCGTTGGAGAACGGCCAGACGTACGTGCTCGACGAGTTCCTGCAGCCGGTGCCGGTGGGCGTCCCCGGCGAGCTGTACCTGGCCGGAGCACAGCTGGCACAGGGATACCTGGGCCGGTCCGGGCTGACCGCGCAACGGTTCGTGGCGTGCCCCTTCACCGGCTCCGCCTCGACCGGGACCCGGATGTACCGGACCGGTGACGTGGCCTACTGGGCCCACGACGGCCAGCTGGTGGTCGTCGGCCGCGCCGACGAGCAGGTCAAGATCCGCGGGTTCCGGATCGAACCCGCCGAGGTGCAGTCGATCCTCATCGCGCATCCGCGGGTGGCCCAGGCCGCCGTCATCGCCCGGGAGGACCAGCCGGGAGACAAACGCCTGGTCGCCTACCTGGTGGCTACCTCCGGCAGCCTCGATCTCGACGCGGTACGCGAGTACGCGGCCGACCGGCTGCCCGACTACATGCTGCCGGTTCTGACGACCATCGATGCGCTGCCGCTGACCGTCAACGGGAAGCTGGACCGGGCCGCGCTGCCCGCCCCGGAACTCGGCACGCCCGGCGGCCGCGCGCCGGAGACCGCCACCGAGGAGATCCTCTGCGGCCTGTTCGCCGAGATCCTCGGGGTCGAGTCGGTGCCGGCGGATGTGTCGTTCTTCGAGCTCGGTGGTGACTCGCTGTCGGCGATGCGGCTGATCGCCCGGGTACGGGCCGTGCTCGGCGCCGAGGTCAGCGTGCGGGCCCTGTTCGCGGCACCGGCCGTCGCCGGGGTGGCGCAGCAGATCGAAGGATCGGCGCAGCCGGTACGGGCGGCGCTGGGTGTGCGCGAGCGTCCGGAGCTGGTGCCGCTGTCATACGGCCAGCAGCGCATGTGGTTCGTGAGCCAGCTGGAGAACGCGCAGGACGGGCCGGTCACGCCGTACAACCTGCCGTTGGCCTTCCGGATCTCCGGTGATCTGGACGTGGCCGCGCTGGAGGCCGCGGTCGGTGACGTCGCGGCCCGGCACGAGGTGCTGCGGACAATCTATCCCGAGGTGAACGGGGTGGCGTGCCAGCAGATCCTCGAGGGCGCCGCCGGGCGGCCGCCGCTGCTGGTGACCGAGGTGACCGAGGCCGACGCCGAGTCCGAGCTGGCCATGGAGGCCGCACGCCGGTTCGACCTGAGTATCGACCTGCCGTGGCGGGCGCGTCTGCTGGTGCTGGGCGGCGATGAGTACATGCTGTCGTTGGTGGCGCATCACATCGCGGTCGACGGCTGGTCGATGGGCCTGTTGAGCGATGATCTGCGTACGGCCTATGTGGCTCGCCGCCAGGGTCAGGCGCCCGCGTGGACCGCGTTGGGTGTGCAGTATGCCGATTACGCGCTGTGGCAGCGCGAGGTTCTGGGTGATCTGGACGATGAGTCGAGCCTGATCGCCGGCCAGCTGGATCACTGGCGGGAGAGCCTGTCGGGTGCCCCGCAGGAGCTGGTGTTGCCGGCCGACCGGCCGCGCCCGGCTGCGGCGTCGTTCAAGGGCGGCACGGCACGGGTCGACATCGACGCGCGGACGCATGCGCGGCTGGTCGAGCTGGCGCAGCGGAACGGTTCGACCGTGTTCATGGTGGTCCATGCGGCGCTGGCGGTGCTGCTGTCCAAGATGGGCGCGGGCAACGACATCCCGATCGGTACGGTTGTCGCTGGTCGTGGTGACGCCGCGGTGGAGCAGCTGGTCGGTTTCTTCGTCAATACGCTGGTGCTGCGTACCGACCTGTCCGGCGACCCTACCTTCACCGACCTGCTCGATCGGGTGCGCGAGACGGACCTGGCCGCCTTCGCGAACCAGGAACTCCCGTTCGAGCGCCTGGTCGAGGATCTCAACCCGGTCCGATCGCTGGCCCGGCACCCGCTGTTCCAGGTGATGCTGACCCTCCAGAACGGTGTGGCGGAGCAGTGGACCCTGCCCGGTGCCGACGTGCGGGAAGTGCGCACCGGTGAGATGTCGGCCCGGGTGGATCTCTCCCTGACGTTGTCGGAGCGCCGGGACGAGGCGGGTGCGGCGGCGGGTCTGATCGGCGCGTTCGTGTATGCCGTTGACCTGTTCGACGAGGCGACCGCGCAGGCGTTGGCGGATCGTCTGGTTCGGGTGCTGGAGCAGGTGGCGTCGGATCCGTCGGCGCGAGTCGCTGATCTCGCGGTGGTGGATTCCGCGGAGCGGCAGCGGTTGGTCGAGGTGTGGAATGCGACGTCGCGGCCGGTTCCGGTGGGGTCGTTGGCCGATTTGTTTGCTGCTCAGGTGCGGTTGTCGCCGGATGCGGTGGCGTTGATCGGTGAGCAGGGTGACCTGACGTTCGCTGAGTTGGATGTGGTGTCTGGCCGGGTGGCGGGGGTGTTGCGGTCGCGTGGGGTGGGTCGTGGTGATCTGGTCGCGGTGATGCTGCCTCGGTCGGTTGAGGTGCCGGGTGTGTTGTTGGGTGTGGCGAAGTCGGGTGCGGGGTTTGTTCCGGTGGATCCGGAGTATCCGGTGGATCGGATCGCTTTCATGTTCGCCGACGCGAGTCCGGCGCTGGTGGTGTGCACGCAGGCCACCCGGGA